>OZ250165.1:1580000-4839169 GCA_965238005.1 Longimicrobiales bacterium | reverse complement strand
GGGCTCGACCAGGCGGGCGAGGGCGCGCTACGGGACCAGGTGAGCCGCCACTACCTCTCGACGTTCGCGGCCGCCGGCGCCGTCGGCGCGCTGAGCGGCCTCACGCTGGCCGGAGCCTCGCCCTACGGACTCCAGGCCGGCGTCGGGCAGGGACTCGGCCAGAGCGCCACCTCGGTCCTCGACCGGTTCCTGAACCGGATGCCCGCCATCACGATCCGCGCCGGCCACCGCCTGCGCATCTGGCTCACCTCCGATGTCCTGGTCCCGACGCCCGGGACAACGCCGATCCACTGACCCCAAGGAGAACACCGTCATGCGCTACCGCACACTCGCCACCGCCCTCTTCATTCCGCTTCTACTGCTCGTGAGCACTACGCCGGCGAGCGCGCAGTTCGGCCTCGGCCTCGGCGGCGTGATCCAGCGCGCCCAGATGATCGCCAACCAGATCACCCAGATCCGGAACCAGGTCCGCCAGGTGCGGGCGATGACCCGCCAGCTCACGGAGCTCGAGAACCAGCTCGACCACATGAGGCGCGCCGCGCGCGGCGAGGTCGACGCGCTGCTCGCGCCGTTCTCCGATCTTGCGGCCGAACCCGTGGGCCTCGTGAGGAACGGACTTGCGTGGGGATCCGACTTCAGCGGCGCGGCCCGCGAGACGGTCGATGCCGTCCGGGATCTGGGCGGTGGCCGCTCGCTCACCGGACTGTGGCGCAGCGCGCAAAGCACGGCCGACCGGGTGGGCGAGGCCGACATCCTCGCGCTGTTCCGCGACCATCCGCCCGAGGCCGCGACGCGCGCCGCTGGAGGCCTACCGCCAGTCCCGGGAGGCGGCCGACCGGCAGCGCGTGCTCGACTACGCGACGCTCGACGCGGCGGCCGCGCTCGCCGAGGTGATCGAGAGCTCGCAAGGCTCGTTCGCCGGCCTCGCCGCGAACGGCAATCTCTCGAACACGGCGCTCCAGCAGGCCGGTGTGGCGGCCTCTCTGAGCCAGGGCCGGATCAACGCGGCGCTCGGCCAGGTGATGGCCCACCAGGCGGTCGAGCAGGCGAGCCGCCTGCGGCAGGCCGAACTCGCACGGCTCGAGCACCTTGCCGAGTGGCGCGAGAGCCGGATCCGCGCGAACGCTTTTGCCGAGACGATGCGCACCGCCGCGTCCCGCAATCGGGACGCGCTCCGGGATGGGCTGCTGTTCCGGATCCCGTCGTTCTACACGGGCCGCTAGGCGAGGGGAGCGTTCGCAATGCAACTCCCTCCGCAGTCCATCGACCCGAACGTTCCGGCGCAGATCCCCAACGACCAGCTCCAGGACTTCAAGAGCTTCCTGGACGTGGTGCTCGATACCGTCGTCGGCGCCGCCGCGCCCGACGTGCATACGCTCGGGCTCCAGCTCTGGGGCGGGCTCGCCGCCGTGATGGTCGCCTGGACGGGTCTCAAGATCGCGTTCAGCGGCACCTTCGAGCCGTGGCAGGTCATTCGGCTCGTGATCGGGATCGCGATCCCCCGCACGCTGCTCCACTACTACATCGTCCCGATCCCCGGAGTGGGACTCACGTTCCCGGCCATGGTGGCGGGAGGGGGGATCTGGCTCCAGAACCTGTTCATCTCCGACGTGGTGTCGGCCGGCTACACCGAGATGACGGCGCTCGTGCAAGCGTACGCCGCGCATCTGGGCGGCGCGTGGTCGGGCGGGAACCTGCTGTCGATCATGACGGCGGGCGTGAGCGTGATCTTCTCCTCGTTCGTGACGCTGGTGATGGGCGCCTCGCTCGTGTTCTGCCTGCTGGCGCTCTTCTGCATCACCTATGCGCAGGTCATATGGGCGCAGGTCGCGATCGCCATCGTGATCCTGCTCGGACCCGTGTTCATCGCCTTCCTCTTGTTCGAGCCGCTCGCGTTCCTGTTCTGGGGATGGTTCCGGTCCCTCATGGTCTACACGCTCTACGGCGTCGTGGCCGGCGCCGTGCTCCGCGTCTTCATGGGCGTCGGATTGGGCTACATCACGACCTACGCCGATGCGCTCATGGGCACGGGCACGGCCGACCCGGCCGAGCTCTGGCTCTGGGCCGTTGTGCTGCTCCCGCTCGTCGTGTGCGGCCTCATGGCCGGACTCAAGGTCGGCGAACTCGCCTCGATGCTCGTGTCCGGCTCCGGCTCCGCCGGGTCCGGGTTCGTCGCGCTCGCCATGCAGGGAGCCAGCCGCGCCGCGGCCCCCGCCAAGCCACCCGTCTGAAATCCTGAGGAGATGCCGCCAATGAAACGAGACCGTGATGCGGGCCGCGAGTACGCCGAGATCTGGGGCGAGGCGGTCCACGCGAACCGGAGGCTCCGGACGCTCGCGATCCTGCTTGCCGCGAGCTGCGTCCTGCTCGCCGTGATCCTGCTGCGGATCGCGGGCGCCGAGCCGCCGCGTCCCATCGTGGTCCGCGTAGACGAGGTCGGCCGCGCCGAGGCGCTCGCCTACGAGGCCGCAACCGCCCAGGCCGATCCGCTCGATCCCACGACCAAGTACTTCCTCCACCGGTTCGTCGGCGACTTCCACTCGCGCCGCCGCGCGACCGTCGAGGAGCAGTGGACCCGGAGCCTTCGGTTCCTGTCGACCGAACTCGCGAACGCCGCGTTCCAGAGGGACGGCGCGGAGGTCGCAAGCGTGGCGGCCGGCACCGCCGACACCGAGCTCCAGGTCGAGCAGGTCGTGCTCCGCATCCATCCCTCTCCCGAACCGCCCCACGGCGCGACGGCCGACTTCGATCTGGTGCATTTGCGCGACGGACAGGAGATCCGGCGCGAGCGCTGGTCGCTCACGCTCCGGTTCGAGTTCCTCAGGTCCATCCCTCCCGAGCTCGTCATCCACAACCCGATGGGCATCCTCGTCACCTACCTGCAAGCCGACCAGGCGCTCGTGACCGGGCAGGAGCCATGATCGCACATCTCAAGGGCCGGGAGAAGGCGCTCGAAGCGTTCGGCTGGACGGACCGCAAGGCCGAGTGGATCGCGCTCGCGTGCCTGCACAGCGGCGTGTTCACCCGAGATCAGATCTGCGACTGGCTCGGGATCCACCGCCACACGGCGCGCCACTTCGTCCGGGACATCCTGGACCGGAGACTGGGGGCCGAGGACACGCTTGAAGGCCGGAGGGTCTGCCGGATCTCGGCGCGCGCCATCTATCGCGCGCTCGGAGTCGAGGACATCCGCCACCGCCGGATCGCGTCCCCCGAGGTGCTGATGCGCCGTCTGCTCTCCCTCGACTACGTGACAGGCCACACCGGCCAGGCGTGGCTCCCGACCGAGCCCGAGAAGGTCGGCGCGTTCGAGGCGCTGGGCATCGACCGCCGGACCCTGCCCGTGCGCGTGTACCGGGGCGCCGCGGGCGAGACCCGGCGCTACTTCCCCCTCAAGCTGCCCGTCGCCCTCGACGTGGGGGGCGCGGTGTTCGTCTACGCCGATCCGGGCCACGAGACCGCCACGGGCTTCCACTCCTGGGGCCGCGCCCACCGGGAACTCTGGGAAGAGCTCAGGGAGCGGGGCCGGCCGGTCGAGGCCGCCGCCGTCGTTCGCACCGACAGCGAGTTCGAGCGGGCGGAGAAGGTCCTCGGCAACTGGACCGACCCGACCCGGCCCCCCAGCCGCTCGCAGGCGTCCGCGACCGGCCGTCGGATCCGCCGCGAGATCGAACGGATCGAACAGGCCATCCGCGGCAGGGACGAGAGCGTGATCGAAGAGCACGGCAGCCTCCGGGGCTGCCTGGCCCGGCTCGCCGAGCTCAGGGCCGCGCTCCCGACCGCGCCCTCGGAAGCGATGATCGACGGCTTCACGGTGTGGCGTTCGACCCGGCTTTCGGGGGGTCTGTTTTGACCGCCGGAAGCGGGTGCCGATGCCGGTCCACGAGTGTACATGGCACTTCGCGGGTGGTCGGACACGAAATCGCGCCTGCGATGGACACGCCTCCGGTTCCATATGTCGCTGGCGCTCTTGCGGTTGCGCCACGGCCAGCGAAGCGCGGATGCCGATCCGCGCTCCTTGGCCGTGGCTGGGAGCGACCCCCCATCTCGGCATGCCTCGATCGGCATCGGGGAGGATGGAGCCGGACAGCCCCATCCTCCCCTCCGCTGCGGGGTCGCTCCCAGCCAGCAGTCCCTCCGGGAAGGGTGTCGGGCCGATGAGGCCCTGGACGCTGGTCATCATCGGGGTGGCCCTGACGGCGGCCACGGTCCGCGCGTTCCTGGCGCCGTTTCCGGGCATCGGCGGCAACCCCGTGCTGGACCTGATCGCCTACCACGATCCGGGCCTGCACACGGTGATCCACGTCTGGTACTACGCGGCGCCAGCCGTCGCGTTGCTGCTCGCCGGCAGCGTCTGCCTCTCGGTCTCGAGGGTCTGGCTCGAGCCGCGTACCCGGCGCGGTGCCCGCGGGAAGCTGCCCGCCTGGCCCACCTCGGCCAGGGACGAGGCGCCCTCGCTCGTGATCGGCGAACTGCATCATCCGACCGTGCCGCGCGAGAGCGAGCGGCCGTCGTGGCTCGTCGTCCCGGAGAAGGGGCTCTACACCGGCGTCCTCATCGTGGGTGCCGTCGGCACCGGCAAGACGACCGCCTGCATGTACCCCTTCGCCCGCCAGATCCTCTCCTGGCGGGCCGACGAGCCTGGCCGCAGGGCGGGCGCGCTCGTGCTCGAGGTCAAGGGCGACTTCTGCCACCAGGTGCGGGAGATCCTCGAGGACGCCGGGCGCGGGGACGACTACCTCGAGATCGGGCTCGGCGGCTCCTGGCAGTGGAACCCACTCGACGATCCGCTGCTCGATTCCTACTCGCTGGCCTACGGCGTGGCCTCGCTCATCAACCAGCTCTTCGGCAAGAGCCGAGAACCGTTCTGGCAGCAGGCGTACACGAATCTCGTGCGCTGGATCGTGGAGCTGCACCGGCTCCTGCCGGGGGGCTGGGTCACGCTCCGGGACATCTACCGCTGCACCGTGGACGCGGAGTTGTTCGCTCACAAGATCGGCGAGGCCCGCGAGATGGCCGACCGTATCTCTCCGGTGGACGCCGTCATCTCCAGCGACGACATGATCGCCCATGCGGAGGCGCTCAAGAAGTGGGACTGGGCGCCGGTGCCCGGCACTGAACAGGTGCGCTGCCGGATGGACGCGGAGCTTCGGGCGCAGCTCGCGAAGCGCGAAGTCGCATGCGAGGTGGAAGCGGCCGCGGGAGGCGCGGGCGGCGAGTTCAGAGAGCAGGTCGAGGCCATCGAGCGGTGGTACCTGCACGACTGGACGGTGCTCGACGCTAAGCTCCGCACCTCGATCGTCGAGGGCATCAGCGTCTTCCTCTCGCTCTTCGACCAGCCCGAGGTCGCGGGCGTGTTCTGTCCGCCGCCGCCGGCCGGGGAGCAACCGCCGGATGAAGCTACGCCGGACGAGAGCGACGACACCGAAGGCGCCGGCCATCCCATGCCGGGGCTCCGCCGACGGCTGCCGCCGCTCTCCGAACTGATCGAAGACGGACGGGTCCTCGCGCTCGACATGCCCGCCGGAGCGAACCCCGCGCTCGCCCGCGCCATCGGCGTGCTTCTCAAGAACGCCTGGATGCAGGCGCTGCTCCGGCGCCCCGCCGAACTGGCCCGGCGCCCCGACCGCTACATGCGACCCGCCGTCTTCATCTGCGACGAATACCAGGCGTTCGCCACCGTCGGGCAGGACGACCCTTCGGGCGACGAGAAGGCGTTCGCGCTCACGCGCCAGTGCCGCTGCATCCCGATCGTCGCCACGCAGTCGATCTCCTCGCTCCGCTCCGTGCTGCCCTCGGGCGAGGCTTGGCGCACGCTCGTCCAGACGCTCCGCACCCGGATCTTCCTGTCGCTGTCCGACGAGGCGTCGGCGCGGGTCGCGTCCGAGATGTGCGGCACCGTCATGAAGACGCAGGCCTCCTACACGTTCACCGAGAACACGGGCCGGCCCGAGTTCTCGCTCCTCTCCGGACGCGCCGGAGGCGGACGCGGCACGATCGGCGCGAGCAAGTCGTTCCGCCAATCGAGGGAGCCGGTGTTCACGCCCCGCGAGTTCTCGCTGCTCGCCAACTACCAGGCGATCTGTCTGCCGTACGACGGGGTCGTGTCGCTCCCCGCACGGCGCGTCTACCTCAAGCCGCACTACCTGCCGCGGGAGACGGGCTACTGGCGGCTCCGCGAGGAGGGACGGATATGAAGCGCGCGAGCGGTGTCGGGCACCTCACCCCGTTCCTTCCGGGCCTGGAGGTGCTGCTCGAGGACCCGGAGGTCTCCGAGATCATGATCAACGGACCCGGCAACGTCTGGGTCGAGCGAGCCGGGAGACTGGAGCCCCACGACGCTCCCGCACTCACCGCCGCCTGGCTCCACCGCGCCGCAATCCACATCGCCCGGCCGCTCGGGCTCGATCCCGCCGCGCGGCCGATCCTCGACGCCCGGCTCGGCGACGGATCGCGGGTCGCCATCTGCACCCCGCCCGCGGCTCCCGAGGTCGCCATCACCATCCGCCGGTTCGGGGGGCGCGCGTTCTCGCCCGAGGACTTGGTGACCATGGGCTCGCTGCCGGAGGTGGTCCTCCGGTCCGCCCGCACCACGCTTGCGTCCCGAAGGAACATCCTCGTCTCCGGGGGCACGGGGTCGGGCAAGACCACGCTCTTGAACGCGCTGATCGAACTGCTGCCCGAGGACGAGCGGATCGTCGCGATCGAGGACACGCTCGAGCTCAGGATCGACCGCGCGAACTGCGTCCGGTTCGAGGCCGGGACGGTCGGCACCGAGACGCCGGTCTCGATCCGGGACCTGGTGCGCCACGCGCTCCGCCACCGGCCCGACCACATCGTCGTCGGCGAGGTCAGGGGCGCCGAGGCCGCCGACCTGCTCCAGGCGCTCAACACCGGGCACGGCGGATCGCTGACCACCGTGCACGCGAACAACGCCCGCTCCGCGCTCTCGCGGCTGGCGAGCTGCGCCATGCAGGCCGAGGGCGCGCTCCCCTGGGACGTCACCTGCCGGGGCGTCGTGGACGGTATCTCGCTCGTGCTCCACATCACCCGGCAACGGGGCCGGCGGTTCGTCGAGGAGGCCATCCAGGTCCAGGGCTACGACGCGGCCACCGGCCGCTGGGTCACCGAACCGATATCGAGCGGGGCGGCGAAGCCCCGGAAGAAGGAACAGACCCACACACCGAAGGAGGTGAACGCATGACGGGCAACGACACGACCATCCGCGTCGAGACGTTCGAAGACTTCGACCGCGAGCTCGCGCGCGACGGCGGCGAGACGCTCGAGGTCCCGGCCTACCTCGCCGAGCAGTACGGCCTCTTCCCCGAGGAGGTCGGGAGCGAGGACGACATCTTGGGCGCCGGCGCCGATCCGCACGGGGAGGAGGACGACCGATGAAGCACGACGAGTATCACCGCGAGTTCGCCGACCGGGTCATCGAGCAGATCCGGCAGGGCACCGCCCCCTGGCAGAAGCCGTGGGCGCCGGGCGAGCGGGTGCTCCCCGCGAACGTGGACACCGACCGCTCCTATCGCGGCGGCAACAGCCTGCACCTGGCCGCCGTCCAGCAGGAGCGCGGCTACGGCGACGTGCGCTGGGGCACCTACCGCCAGATCCAGGCCCGGGGCGGACAGGTCAGGAAGGGCGAGACCGGCACCCGCATCCTCTCTTTTCAGGATCACAAGAGGACCCAAGTCACCGACGAGCGAGGCCGGCCCAGGAGGGACGCCGAGGGCAAGCGCGTCTACCGCTACGAGCGGCTCAAGGCGCCCTTCGTCCGCCAGTACACGGTGTTCAACGCCGAGCAGGCCGACGGGCTGCCCGCACGGTCCACCCCGACGCCCGAGCCGCTCTGGAAGACCCACCAGGAGGCCGAACGGGTGCTCGAAGACGGCGGGGTTCCGATACGCCACGTCGCGGGCGACCGCGCCTACTACCACATGAACCGCGACGAGGTCGTGCTCCCCGAACGGGGACAGTTCCCCTCCGCCAACCACTACTACCAAACCGCGCTCCACGAGCTGGGCCACAGCACCGGCCACCCCGAGCGGATGAACCGCGAGACGCTCGTCGAAGGGATCAAGACCGGGTTCGGCTCGCCCGACTACGCGAAGGAGGAACTCCGGGCCGAAATCAGCGCCATGATGACGGGCGAGCGCGTGGGCGTCGGGCACGATCCGAGCCGGGGCGCCGCGTACGTCGAGGGCTGGATCGCCGCGCTCGAGGAGGATCCCCGCGAGATCCGGCGCGCAGCGGCCGACGCGCAGAAGATCTCGGACTTCGTGCTTACTCGCCACCGCGAGCGCCTGGCCGCACGGGATCCCGTGGCCGTGGCCGCGACCCGCGCGCCCGGACCCCAGCGGACCCCAGTACCCGTGCCGCCGCTCCCGACGCCCGAGCGCAGCTCCGGGCCGAGCCGCTGAGCAACCGATGAGAGGTAGGGAGATGTTCGACCGCACGGTCGAGGAGGACCCCCGTTCCGCCGCGCCACCCAGCCGCGAGAAGCAACGCATGCGGAACGGCCATCGTCGAGAATACGCCGCGGGCCGGGACGGCGGGTCCATCTCCTTCCCCGAACGGTGCGCCCGCGGACTTGCCGACATCGGCGTCTACGGCGCCGTCTCCTACCGCGACCTCGCCGAAGCCCGCTTCGGCGGCCATCCCCACACCACCAAGCGGGCCGTGAACGCCTGGGTACGGGACGGGCTCGTCACCGAGACCCGGGCCACCGGACCCAAGGGCAATCCCTTCAAGGTCCTCTCCCTCACCCGCAAGGGCGTGGCCAAGGCCCGGAAACTCGCCGCCGAACGCGGGATGGATCCCGCACAGCAGATCCGGATCGCACGCACCAAGCCCGCCCAAGCGGCGCACGACACCGCCGTCTACCGCGCCTGTTGGAAGGAACGGCGGCGCCTCGTGGAACAGGGAGCCACCGTCAAGCGCGTCCGGCTCGACACCGAACTCAAGAGCGCCGCCGCGCGAGCGAGCGAGGCCGCCCGGCTCAAGAACGGCAAGCGGGCCGCCGATGCCGAACGGCACAGGATCGCCCAAGAGCTCGGCCTCCCCCTCGACGACGAGGGCCGCGTGCTCCACCCGGACGCGCAGATCGAGTACACGGACGCCGAAGGCCGGACCGGCCGCGTCAACATCGAGGCCGTCTCCGGCAACTACCGCGAAGGGGCCGTCCGGGCCAAGGCCGCCGCCGGGTTCGCGCTCCACGCCAACGGGCCGGCCGCCGGGAAACTCCTCGGCAAGCTCGGCCTGGGCGGCGACGGCGGCTCCTGGCTGCGCGGGCCCGCCGACCGCGACCCGGCCGCCGTCGAACTCTGACGACCCGGAGGACTTTAGCCCATGCAACCCTGGAAGATCAGCGCGGGACTCACCGCCGCAATCGCCGGTTCGGCCATGATCCTCGGCGGGCCGCGCCTCGAATACCTGTCGCCGTTCTGGCCGGTCATCCTCGCCGATTACGGCCTCCTGCTCTCCCTCCACATGGCCCTCGCGCTCGCGACCGTCGCGGCCGCCATCTACGCCGTCGCCCGCGCCACCGGGCTCGCCGACCTCGGGCGGCGCGTCGATCTCGCCGAACGGTCCGTCCGGCGCGGCGAGGGGGATACGGGCCTCACCGAAGCGCTCCGCAGGGACGCCGAAGGCGACTGGGACTGAACGCGCATGAGAGAGCGAACGTCCGTCGAGACACTGCCCGCCAACTGGCGCAGGCACGCCAAGGCGCTCCGGCGCTACGGGGGCGAGACTCCGGCCACCGCGCTCGAGAGCTGCGCCGCCGAACTCGAAGCCACGCTCGTCGAAAGGGACGAGACCACCTTCTCGCTCGTCGAGGCGGCCACGGAGAGCGGATACTCCGCCGACCATCTCGGCCGCCTGGTCCGCGACGGCCGGATCCCCAACGCCGGAAGACCCGGCGCGCCCAGGATCGCACGCACGCACCTGCCACGGAAGGCCCATGCGCCGGCCGAGCCGCGACTGGCGGAGAAGTCCCGCCGTCGCGACGTTTCAAACGCGCAGATCGTGCAGTCCATCATCGAAAAAGGAATCGAATGATGGCACGCACGAAACGAGTCCGGCGCAGCTATGGCGCCGGCGAATGGGGCCGGAACCGGGTGAGGGTCTTCCCCGATCCCAAGACCGGCTTGTACCAGATCGAGTGGCGCGACAACGGGCGCAGGCTCACCCGGTCGCTGAAGCACCGCGACTGGAGGTCGGCGAAGCGGCAGGCGGACGAGTTCGCCGCGGGCTTCGCCGGGCCGGAGCTGAACGGCAAGAAGAACGTCGAGCCCGAGCCGCTCACCCTGGAAACGCTTTTTGACATCTACGGTGAAGAGGTGACGCCCACCAAGGGCGAGAGGACCCGGCGGTGCGACACGGTCGCGTCCGCGATGTTCCTCGACTTCTTCGGACGGGACCGGGACCCGGCGACGCTCTCCCAGCGGGACTGGGACCGGTTCATCCGGGAGCGGCGCGCGGGAAGGATCGGGATTTCGGGCAAGCCCGTGTCCAACCGGACGATCGAATACGACCTGACGTTCCTGATGGCGGTCCTCAACTGGGCCGCGAGGTCGAAGGACGAGCGGGGATTCCCACTGCTGGACAGGAACCCGCTGAAGGGCCTCAGGAAGCCCAGGGAGAAGAACCCCACCCGGGTCGTGCTCACCGAAGAGGAGTACAAGGCGCTGTTGGAGGTGTCCCGGGAGGTGGACTGGCGGTTCCGCGTCGCGCTCGTGCTCGCGCACGAGACCGGGCACCGGATCGGCGCCATCCGCAAGCTCCGGTGGTCCGACATCGACTTCGAGGGCGGAGCGGTGCGGTGGCGCGCGAGGCACGAGAAGACGGGCTACGAGCACACCACGCCCGTGACCGACGAGGCGTTGGCCGCTTTGGAGGAGGCGCGAGCGTTGAGCGCCGGGACCGGCGACGGGCCGGTGTTGCCCGCGCCGACCGATGCCTCGCCGTGCGTTGGCCGGTCGCTGGTGGGGTACTGGTGGAAGAAGGCCCAGAAGCTCGCGGCGCTGGAACCGAAGCGGGGCCGCGGCTGGCACTCGCTGAGGCGGAAGTTCGCCTCTGACCTCATGAACGTGCCGCTCAAGGTGCTCTGTGAACTCGGCGGCTGGAAGGAGGCCCAGACCATCCTCCGGTGCTATCAACAAGCCGACGAAGGACAACTCAGGACGGCTCTGGAGAACCGCCGCCGCGCGGTTGGGGTCTGATGACCCAAACGGCGGGAACCAAACAGCGGGAACCGGGCCACCGAATCCCGTAAGTCACACGGTCACAACAGGATCAAAGACCGTTGACAAATGCATCGGCAACAACCTCAACCAGATCGCCCGGTGGGCGAATACCCACAAGGGGGCGGCCGAGGCCGTCGAGGTGATCGTCCACCTGGTCCCCATCGAGCGGGCGCTCCGGGCACTGGCCCCCGTCGGAGACCCCGATCCCGATGCACATTAAGTTCTTGGCCCGCGGAACCGGCTCGGCGCGGGACGCGGCCGACTACCTCCTCGGGGAGCGGGACGCGACCGGACAGCCGCGCGAGGGCGTCGAGGTGCTGCGGGGGAATCCCCATCAAGTGGCTGCGGTGGCCGACGCGCTGGCGTTCGAGCACAAGTACACCTCGGGCGTGATCGCCTGGGCGCCGGACGACGAGCCGACCGACGCCGAGATCGGCGCGGTTCTCGATGACTTCGAGCAGACGGCCTGGGCCGGGCTCGAACCCGACCGCTACGCCTGGGCCGCCGTGCTGCACCGCGAGCGCGGCGGCGGCGCTCACGTGCATGTCCTGGCCGCGCGGTGCGACCTGGAGACCGGCCGGAGCCTCAACATCGCGCCCCCCGGGTGGCGGAAGACGTTCGACCCGCTCCGCGACGCCTTCAACGCCGAACACGGCTGGAGCCGGCCGGACGACCCGGCGCGGGCCAGGGTGCAGCACCCCGGTCACCGCGCCTACGTCGAGGCGGCGCGGCTCAGGACCGGCCTCGGGCTGGAGTCCGAGCCCCGCGACCTGATCCGGGATTACCTGCTCCAGCGCGTCGAGCACGGCACGGTGCGGAACCGGGCCGATGTCGTCGCCGCGTTGCAGGAAGCGGGCTTGGAGGTGCCGCGCCAGGGCAAGGACTACATCACGGCGCTGGACCCCGAGACCGGGGACCGGTGGCGGCTGAAAGGAGAGCTGTATGCAGAAGACTTCGAGCGCGAACGATTTGACCGAGCGGCTGCGGAGACGGCTGGAGACCGAACGCGAGGCGATCGAGGAACTGACGGCGAGCGAGCTCGAGCGGCTCGGAGAGAACTCGCGGCGCGTCGCGAGCAACGCGTTGCGTACCATCGAACGCGATACGGTGGAGGCGACCCGGCGGATGCGCGCGCTGCTGCTCAAGGCCTGGCTCCGGCCCCTGGTGGTCGGCCTGAGCCTCTGGCTCGGCATCTGTGGCGGGAGCTGGGCGACGCTGCACTGGCTGTCGACGCGCATCGAGGCCCGGATCGAGACGGCCGCCGCCCTCGACCTGGATATCGGGGAGGCACGCCAGACCCTGGAGCGGCTCGAGACGGGCACTTGGGAGATCGCGCTTCGGGAGATCGAGGGGGAGCGGTTCGTGGTGCTGCCGGCCGGCGCGCTCGCCTATCCGCCCTGGACCGTGGACACTCGGCCGGCCGTGAAGCTGTCGAACGAGTGAAGGAGCTCTATGACCGCGTTAGAACAGCAGTTGACGAAGGCCTTGCGGGCGTTGTCCGCGCAGTACGAGCAGGCGCAGCAGCAGCACGCCGCGCAGGTCGAGACCTTGCAGCAGCAGGTCGAAGCCTTGGAGCGGCAGGTCGCACAGTTCGGCGGGCAAATGACACGCTTGGCCCGGGACTACAGGACGCTCGCCGAGACGTTGCGCGGGCGCTGGAGCTGATGCGCCAGCGTGGTCGAGAGCGCGATCATGGTCCGAGCCGCTGATGGTTCGCGGCAGCGAATCGGCCGGCGGCGACGGTGCGGCGATCAGCCATCAGGACGGGCCGGCGAGACGGAGGGGGGACGAGCCCCCCGCCCGGTCCAGCGTCCATGATGTGCCGTTGCAGTTGGGGGTCAGAGGGGGCACAGCCCCCCGCCAGCCCCTGCCGGGGACCCGCGAAGCGTGGCCCCAAAGGGTAAGCTGGCTCATGCACCTTAGTCTCCGCCTGCGGTGCCGTGACGGCGGGCTGCAAGCTATGGCTGGCGACCTCCACCGGCGAGGTACGCCCCCCAGTCGTCCATGAGCCGACGTCGGCGCTCGAACAGGTCCGTGCGCCGGTAGGCCGCCTCGACCCTGTTCTGGACCACATGTGCGAGGGCCGCTTCGATGACCTCGCGCGGATGATTCGTCTCCTCGGCCGCCCAGTCCCGGAAGCTCGAGCGAAAACCGTGTGGCACGGCCGCGATCCCGTGCTTCTGGAACATCCGGCGCAGTTGCTTCTCTTCGAGCTGCTTGCCGACCCGATTGGGAAACAGGAACGGGCTGGTTCCCTCCACGAGCGTCCGTGCCTCGTCCAGAATCTCCACGGCCCGGCCACACAGCGGCACCCGGTGCTCCCGGTTCGACTTCATCCGCTTAGCCGGTACGGTCCACACGCCGTTCTCCCGATCGATCTCGGTCCACTCCGCCCACCGCACCTCGCCCCATCGCGCGGCCGTCAGTACCAGGAACTCGAATGCCAGCCGGACGGCCAGCGGAACCGTCGATTCCCGCGCCGTCCGGATGGCCGCGGCCACCTCGCGATGCGGCAAGGCCCGCATGTGCTGCACAACGTTATGCTGTGGGCCCAGGACCGGGCCAATCCGGTCACAGGGGTTGTCGATCCGGAACTCCATCGCCACCGCCCACTCCAACACCGCGCGGATGCGCTGCCGCAACCGCCGGGCGGTGTCCGCCTTCGTGTGCCAGATGGGAGCGAGGATCTCCAGCACGTCGGCGCTAGTGACCTCCGAGACCGGCATCTTCCCGATGCGCGGGAAGGCGTACCGCTCGAAGGTCAAGATCCACTCGCGGCCGTGCGCCCGACTTCGCCAGCCGGCTTGCTTCTGTTCTACCACACGCGCGGTGGCTTCGGCGAAGCTCGGTACGCCCTGCCTACGACGCTTCTCGGCAAGCGGGTCGCCGCCCTCGCGGGCCAGCTTACGGTTGGCCAGCGCCTTTTCCCGGGCCTCGGCGAGGGAGACCAGCGCGACGCTGCCGAGCCCGAGCTCGCGGCGCCGACCCCGGATGACCAGGCGCTGAATCCAGCTTCGGGTTCCGCTCGGCTGGACGAAGAGGTACAACCCGTTGCCGTCCGCGTGTCTTCCAGGCGGGGCAGTGCGCACGAAGGCGGCCGACAGGGCCTTGTCTGGATGGCGGCCCTTGGGCTTGGTTTTCCGCGGCGGAGTGGCCTTGTTCGTTACAGTAACCATCCCCGCATAATATAGGGGATGGGAATGGATATCAATGGATGTTGTGAGCGGGGTGCGTTGCTAGTCTATGCTCGTAACTTACTGTTATCACAGTCATTTATGGACTTAACTGGACGATACTGCACACCGGTCCAGATAGTCTGCCCATTCCTGGGTCGTGCGTGGCTGCCCGAGCACCCGGCACGCTCTCCTCTCCGACGCCCCGAGCTGCTGACGGCTAATGGGCGCGGCGTTTCAACGGACCGGACCAGCGGCCTCCCGGTTTCGACGCTCGCTGGCCAGATAGGCCGACCGGTCGTCCATGAGTCGGCCAAAGTGGGATCGCTTCGGTCGTAACCGTTCGGTCGAGGTATGGAATCACCCTGCCGACGGGTGAGGCTCGGTGCGCACGGGCGACCGGACTCCTTTGATGGCAGCCACTTTCAACCTCCTCCCGGTCCGCGTCATCACACCACGACCGAACGGCTACCTTCGGTCGGCGCTCACCCGGCGACGCCTCGTATCGGGCGCGGCCAACCCCTGCTGCAGCCGCCCGTTCGTTTTGTATATCCGAAGTGATCCACAGCGTATCGGTGACCGGCTAACCGCCAGCGTAGCAACGGGTTACTGAATCATTCGCCGGTTCAACCAGACTGCGCGATCTGCTGCACTTGCCGTTTGACGACATCTGGTCCCGTCACGCCGAAATAGCGTGAAAACGGCATCGAATAGCGGGTACTCGAGCCTTGCGAACACGGGATCAGTCATTCGAATGACGTCTCTGGCCGTCTTGCGGCGGTTGGCACGTTAGGCCGACCGACCTCCACCGATCAAGAACGGCGCACTGCACCTCACCATTGGTTGTCGGCGTAGGCCTCGGCTACCGGGTGCCACAAGGGGACATCTTCATCTTCGAGCTCGCCACGTACGAGCCGGAGTGCGAGGAGGTCCCGCCGGCTTCCGCGACGACTCTCAGGTCAGTGCGCGGAGAGCCGACTCGGGGGCTTTGTCGAGAATCCTCAGCAAGGCTCTCGCGGCGCCGGTCGGGCAACGCTTCCCCTGCTCCCAGTTGCGGATCGTTTCGTGCGGCACGTCGATCCGCCGGGCGAATTCGATCTGCGTCAGTCCAAGGCGCTCGCGAATCCGGCGTGCATACCGTGCCGTGTCCTGCATCGCTTCGGCGTCGTCCTGGTCCTGCTGCAGGGTGAGATCACTCTCGGTCGTGTTGTCCAGCACCGCATGGTCGATTCTTCCCTCGGGCAGGCTTCCCGGGTCGCTGGGATCAATCCTGACGCGCACCGTGCTCATATTCCCAAACCTCCTTCTTGTTGGCCTTACGGGCCGAAATGATGCGCATGGCAGAACCGCGCATCGTATAGATCAGGACGAACACCCGTCCTTCGATAGCCCCGAGAAGCCGGTAGCGATCCTCACCGTAGTCCCAGCGGTGGTCCCGACCGTCGATCCGGTTCGCATCAAGGAACGCTCGGATAGCATACGCGAAATCGAAGCCGCGACGCAGGAAACAGTCATTGCTCTTGGCATCGTCCCACTCGAACGCCATGGCGAATATATAGGCCATTGGCCTACCAACGTCAATCGGGGACGATATCCAAAATCACGTTGGCAGCTGGCGAGGCCGATCGCGGACCCATAGTAGTGGGACACCCAAAGTTGCGCACCCGGTCTTTAAAGCTGTGTGGGCATCACCTCCTTGGGCTGGGGAGAGTTAGACGCGGGCTGCTTGAGCAGTCCTGTCGATCGCGCGAAGTCAGCTTCGCCCTGGTTCCTGAGGATGCCCGTCCTTCACGGCCCTCCACAGGTTGAACAGCGCACCTGATGGTTAACACAATGGTGCCAGCTGATGGTTAACAGATTGGGTTACGTCCTGTGTTGCCGTGGGTGTCGAAAATGACGAAGAGTTCTTCGTCAAACCACCCGAGGGTAGTGGGACCGAAGTAGAGCTGCCACAGCGCGGGACCGATGGGCTCGAGGCCGACGAACTCGTTGCCCAGCGCCGAGCTGATGTTGATCCAACGCGAGTGCCATCGGATGCCTCCATTTGTAGAGACTTTACGGACCTCGAAGTGTTCGGGGTACTCGAGAGGAGGGAGGGTCTCGGGGTAAGCTCTAAGAGCCGATCGGTAGACTGATTGGGGAGTCGCATCGTCGAGAGCCTCGTGCGGGCGGATGTGATTGAAGGTGTGGCGGAAGTCGTTGAAGTGGCGCTGCTGGGCACTGAGGTTGGCCTTGGGCGGGCGAGTGGCTTCGCGCTTGAGAGTTCTGTGCATGCGTTCGTGGCGGCCGTTCTGCTGCGGCTTTCCGGGCTCGATGGTCTCAGGACGGATACCGAGACGGATCCACCAGGCGCTGAGCCGTGTGAGTCGAGCGAGGCCGATGGAAGCGAAGGGCGTGCCGTTGTCGGAGCGGATGACGGCGGGTAGGCCGAACTCACGGAAAGTCTTGATGAATACAGGCTTGGCGAGCTCGATCGATGTGGAATACAGGCCTCTGCACTCGAGCAGGAATCGGCTGAAGCCGTCCTGGATGGTGAGGGGATAGCAGTATCGGCCGTTGCGCATCTTGAACTGACCTTTGAAGTCGACGGTCCAGACCGCATTAGGCTCATCCATGGGGGTGAGCGGCTTGCCGGGATGGCCCGGTTTGCCGGAGCGTCTACGCTTCTTCGTGATCAGATCGTGACGCTCGAAAATACGATCGATCGTTCTGCGAGCTGGTGCCGAGCCGAACTTCACAGCTGTGAGTTTGCGGATCTTGCGTGATCCCCATCCGTAGCGCTGACGCAGATCGACGACGTGTTCTACAATCGGCTCTGCTACGGCGTGGGGGCAGTGATGGGGTCGGTGCGATCGGTCATGGAGCCCCTCGAATCCCTCCGCGAGAAACCGTGTCCACCACGTGTATCCCGCGGTCCTGCTGATGCCGTAGCGTCTACAGGACTCGGCGAAACTGAAGATGGTGTCCCGCTGACAGTTGAAGGTGGTGGCTCCGGAGAGTCTCCTTGTTAGCCTGCCTTTCTCATTTCGGCAACCGGTTCATGGTCGTCGAGGTGGGCCCTGAGCATCCAGAGCTGGTCGTAGCCGATGATCCTCCGGTAGCTCTTCTCGGTCTCCACGAACGAGGCCGCAGCCCAGCGCAAGGCCATCGCTCCGTTCTTCCAGTTGGTCACCCTGCGGGTCTTCTGTCTTACGCCCGAGTGGGTGCTGTCGATCAGGTTGGTCGAGCCCAGGCACTTCCTCAGCCGCGGCGGGAGGCCGAGCCGGTTGATCGTGAACATCTCGCTGAGGCCTTCGCGTAGGCTGGCCGAGGCCGAGGGGTGGTCGCGCTCGAGCCATCGGGCGAGCTGCTCGAGCTTCTGCTCGCCCTGCTTCGCGTCCAGCTTCATCGCCGCCCGGAACGCCGCCTTCACCTGAGGATGCTGATCCTTCGGCAGATGACCCAGCACGTTGCGGAGCTTGTGGTTGCGGCAGCGCTGGATGGGGTGACGTTGGCCGAACACCTTCTCGATCGCCTTCCTGGGCGCTTTCGAGCCATCGATCACGAACAGCCGCCGCCTGCCCGGGTCCAGGCCGCGCTCGACCAGATCCTCTAGGAGCGCGCTGGTCACCTCGGCGTTCTCACTCGCTCCTTCCCTCACGCCCAGCACGTGCTTCTTTCCGTCTGAGTCCACGCCTACCGCAGCAAGCACGTGGTGCGAGCCCATCTGGATCCCGTCCAGGTAGATCACCAGGAGGTCCCACGCATCCAGCCGGCGCTCCATCAGCTCCTTCAGCACGCGCTCCGAGGCCTCGACCGTCTCACGGCTCACCGCCGACTTGCTCACCCCGACCGTGTCGGCCATCTCACCGATCACACGGCCGTACTTCCGCGTGCTCACCCCCGCCATCAGGACCTCGAGCATCCGATCCGCCACGGCGCCCGGTCTCCGCATCGCTGCGTACGCCGGCACCTCGACCTCGCCACCCTCCCCGGCGCCCCGGCGCCTGAGCCGTGGCCGCTCCACACGCACCTTCCGGTCCGACAGGTAAACCACACCACCCTGCCGGCCATACCACACCGTGTCGTCTTCCGCTCGTGACCGACCTGCCTGCTTCACGCCTGCCACACCCTCGGCGCTCATCTCCAGCACCGCTTCGATCGTCGCTCGTCCCATCACCTGGATGACTTCGTCGATCGCGACCTCCGTCTGCTCCACGAGCTCAAGCATCGGAAGCAGAAACTGCCCCTCCCGCTTCAGGAACTCCCTGATCGCGCGCTTGTCCGCCCGATCCCTTACCTCGTACGTTCTCTTCATCGTGGTGGCTCCGTGTTGGGGTTTTTGCCTACCCGAGCCTATCGGCCCGGGACCCCCGGAGCCACCACTTTTCTTTCTCCCCTATCAGGAACCTTCAACTACGGTTGGGACAGCTTCAAACTGAACGTGCGTTGCTGCACTTCGAGGATGAAGCGTACTCTTTGCTCGTACATGGTCGACTGGTTCCAGTCCATCGGGCTCTCCTAGTTGCAGAACCCTTGGTTGATAGGAACCTGTCAACCATCAGTGTAGGCCATTGTGTAAAGGATCAGGGTAGGCTGTACCGGCCCCTCTGGAAACAACACGTTCACTCAAGCGCAGCAATTCACCACGGGCGACAACGAGGGCGGCTATACGCTGACGGAAGTCGTCGCCTACATAAGAAACTTCGAGGGCTCGGACGCGGCGCGGGTGAGCGTTTACACGGCGGATTCGGACGGCGACCCGGGCTCCAGCGAGCACGTCCTTACCGGGATGATCACCGACAAGAGCCTCAACACCTTCACCGCGCTGCCCAACGCGACGCTTGCGAAGGAGACGGAGTATTTCGTCGTGTTCGAGGCTACCGCAGGCTTTTACTCGCTTGGAACTACGACTACCGACAAACTGGATGCCAATCCGGCCAACGAGTGGAGCATCAACAACGAGCGTCACTATAAGTTAAGCGACACCGGCGATTGGACCACGAGTAGCAAAGAAGCACGCATCCAGATCAAGGGCACGGCGGGCGGTACCGCGGCCACCGTTCCGGACGCGCCGCAGGAGTTCACGGCGACGGCCGGGTTCTCGAGCGCGACGCTTGCGTGGCAACCGCCGAGCAACGAGGGGGGCAGCCCTATCCTCGGGTATCAGTACCAGTACAAGCAAGGGGATGGGACCTACTACGACTGGACGGACATTCGGAACAGCGAGAGCCTGACCAGCCACGTCCTTTCACGAGGCGCAGCTCCCAATACCACCGTGACGTACAAGCTGCGGGCGAAGAACCTGATCGGCGGCGGGGCGACCGCCGAGCAGAGCGTCACCTTCGCCGGCGCGCTGACCGTCCGGTGGGCCGAGACGGCGCTGTCGTTCGCGGAGGCCGCGGGCGACGTCCAGTTCGAGGTGGTCGCGGAGACCGCGACCGGCGGTGTCAAGCCCGACTCCAATTTCCAGGTCGTCCTCTCCAAACTGTCGGTGACGGCGACGCCCGGGACGCTCGCGGAGGGGGGGGACTACCAGGGGATTCCAGATTTGGTGACGTTCGTGCCGGAGGACTTCACGCACGACGGGCAGCGTTGGGTCGCGAGCAAGGCGGTGACGGTCACGATTCACGACGACAATTGGTAATTATGCACTTGACACAATCCTGTGTGGGTGTTACTATTCATGTATGGACTTCGTAACGCCTTTCCTGCCAGCGGTTTCAGCCACTCGGTCGAGCTCTTTTTTCAGCCGTTTGCCAAACACCTTCTCAGCTAGCTTCACGTCATCCATATCTACCTTCGTAAGCTTCTGCTTTTTCTTAGGAGTCTGATTCATGGACATCGTCTCCCTACTGGATCGTTTCGCTAACGAGGACACCTGCCGGAAGCACCTGGAGGCTCTGCGTTGGCCCAGTGGTGTCGCGTGCACCCGGTGCGGCGATATGGACGTGAGCCCGATCAAAGGCAGGGGCCAGTGGCACTGCATCGGATGCGGCTACCACTTCAGCGTGAAGTCCGGCACGATCATGCACGACTCGCACCTGCCGCTCCGGAAGTGGTTCGCCGCAATCTACCTGCTCTGCCAGTCCAAGAAAGGCATGAGCGCCCACCAGTTGCACCGGACAATCGGCGTGGCCTACAGGACGGCCTGGTACCTCTGCCACCGCATCCGCGAGGCGATGGGCAACGACCCGTTCACCGGCCCTACGCTCTTCGGCATCGTCGAAGTTGACGAGACCTTGGTGGGCGGAAAGACCAGGGGCAAGGGTCCCGCCTACAAGGGCAACAAGACCTGGGTGGCCGGGGCCATCCAACGCGGCGGTCAGGTACGCCTTGAGCGCATCCCCAACATCCGGAAGCACACCCTTCATGACTTCATCGCCCGCACCGTCAGAGACGAGGCCGAGGCAATCTACACCGATGAACTCAAGTCCTACCTCGGGATCGCTGACGACGACACCCGCCATGAGACCGTCAGGCACTCCGAAGAGGAATGGGTCCTGGGCGACGTCCACACCAACGGCATTGAAGGCGTCTGGAGCCTCTTCAAGCGCTCTATCGTAGGATCGTTCCACAAGATCAGCGCCAAGCACATGGACCGCTATTTGGAAGAACTGGAATGGCGCTATAACAACCGCGACAACCCCAACATCTTCCGCGACACCCTCCGGCGCATCGTGAACACCGACCCGCTCACCTACCGCGAGCTGGTGGCCTAGGTGGCCGCCCCCAATTGGAAGCCTAAGACGATTTGGCGACCGGGGCATGGAGTACCTGAAAGCCAAGCTCCAACTCACTTAGTTCACGGAACCCGCAAGAGTTTCCCACAGCTTTTTCATCCAGTTCTTGATCCGCACAGGCCGCCGGGCTCTCGTGAGGGTGACTGTAGGCTCTAGAATAGAAACCGACCATTCGGCCGAACCGGCGTCGGCGGACAAGGGAGGCAGGGTTATAGCCCTGGCAGCCGCGAGCCTCTTTGTCTCTGCCATCGATTGAATCACCGGAAACCAGTTGCGCAACACATCTACGTCCATTTGGGGGCACGGGACATCAAGTGATCCTAGCTTGTGCATTATCACCAGAATTTCCGCCCTAGTCTTACCGGTGAAATCTAGGCTCCCACCGTCCCAGGATGCAGTATCGCCCTCCATGAATGAAGCGTGAGCAGCTTTGATTTCAGTGGTCAAATCGTGAAATCGATTTGCTGACCTAAGGCGGCGTATCCATGGCCAGTTGATGATAGCTAGCAAGCCGGTGAACAACGTGAACAGCGCCGCGTAATCTGACCCCACCAAATTCACCGGCACGGTAAGCCCCACTGGCCAGAGCCATCTAGAGAGCGCCCACACGTCGCCGCAGAGAAAAGCCAGGTTCCAGTAGATCTTTGTTCTTTTCCATAGCATCCCCCCATGCTACGGCCCGCCGGCGATTGCGTCAAGTGCAGAATCACCAGTTTACCTGGCCGCCAACGGCGGCCCAACCATCACCGCTGCGGAGCGGATCGATCATGCACTCCTCAGCAGTGGTGATGGTGCAACCAAACGCATTGACGACTGTGTCCGCACTGTCCTACGGCGCCTCAGTGGACTCCCAGAAGCCCGCGGAAATCGCAGCGTATATGTTGACTGCCCATTCGCCCG
This sequence comes from Longimicrobiales bacterium, assembly GCA_965238005.1. Classification (GTDB taxonomy): domain Bacteria; phylum Gemmatimonadota; class Gemmatimonadetes; order Longimicrobiales; family Gaopeijiaceae; genus CBDCKN01. Next base: position 4,817,125 of record OZ250165.1, on the reverse strand, counting down.
GGCCTGGTGGCGGGAACGATTAGTTGCAGAAATGGCCCATGGAGATCCGGAGGGGGCTAGCAGCGTTCGGGCTGCAATCAGGACTACTCAAACATACTGGGAAGAACTCGTGACGTTGGTCGTATCCCGTAACTCTGTCCTCGGTTCACACGGAGTACGCAACGCATTCCTTCTCAGCTTGGCTGACCTCTTACACCGTGAACCATCAACACCCATGCGGACGGGCAAGAATCTCCGCATGGCTTGTCGGAGCCTGGGCGTAATCCAGGCATCTCGCGAGCTGAGTGTACTCGAGCCAAGCGAGCTACGTGCACTCATGGATGACATTGTCACAGTCCAGCACGAGCAGGCGATCGAGCGAAGTGCCGCCGACGAGAACTTGGCCACGCCTGAACCAGCCGTATAGCCAACAACGGGATAGGCTAGTACGACGGGCATCCACATTCACAGCGTCTGAGGAGAGGTCACCGCATGGACAAATCGTTTCGTTATCAACATGAGAAACTCGATGCAGCCGTCCGTATATTGATGATCCCTGTGACGGACGATAACAGGGCATACGCATCAGCATACCACGAGGTCACCCTCTCGTTTCATCACAGCGACTTTGATTATGCATCGTTTGTCTGACGATGCACAAGGATTCCTTAGGAAGTTGGAGGAGTTGATGGGTGGTGGCGCGGACGTGTGGGAGGAGAACGCCAGCAATCTGACGATGGACGAGAAGAGAGACTTCTCGAGTTGTATGCGGGGACTATACACTTATGTCACAGATCGCTACTACCTTCATGATCACGGATGATTTGTCACAGCAATCATGCATCTAACTTGACCACTTCCTAGAAAGGTCGATGGCATGAGATTTCCCCAATGTTCTGACCTGGTCATAGTCTCCTAGCGATATTCCGAATTTGATCGGTACAGGAAGGATTTCTCTGTTGCACACCACCGAACACTCATGGCATCTACTTTTATTGGCCCATGTCCGAGAGATGGAGAATTTAGATGTACACCGATCACTTGACCGAAGATACGCTTCATTTCGACCAGATATTCCTTGATCCCAATAATCCGCGATTCTGGACAGAGAAGGGAACCCGTCAGGTACCAGATTCGAAAATTCCTGACGATCAAGTCCAGTCAAGGACAGGTAACAAGATATCCGACTTTGGTATCAGGGAGCTTCGTGACAGCATACTCCGCAACGGATTTCTACCGTTGGACAGGATCGTTGTCCGTCGGCTTCAGGGTCACAAGGGGCAATTTGTAATAGTCGAGGGGAACAGACGCTTTGCGGCCTTAACTGTTCTACGGCAAGAGATCACGGACGAGACTATTGATGAGGAGGGCATCAGTAGTGACTATCTTGACAAACTCATTGAGGACACCAGCAAACTTCAGGTTCTCATTTATGACGGTGCTGGGGCGCACGATATATCCTGGCTTTTGCAGGGCATTCGGCACATTAGTGGAATCCGCAAATGGGACCCTGCGCAGCGCGGTCGCTTGGTCGCGGAGCAAATTGAGAATAAGGACATTGGGTTCAAGGCAGCCGGCCAGATGTTCGGTCTTTCTGCGCAGGCTGTGGGCCGTCTATATAGAGCATATAAGGCTCTGGACCAAATGTGTCAGGACCAAGAGTTTTCGTCGCTGGCGAGGAACGACTACTTTACACTCTTTGCAGAAGCCATTCGGATCAGGAATGTTAAGGAATGGTTGGGATGGGAGAACGATGTCTGGAGTTTTCTCAACAGAGATAGTTTAGAGCGATTCTACTCTTGGATATCAGAAGACGAACGACACGACAATAAGCGACGAATTCATGATCCCCGGCACGTCAAACTTCTCGGAGACTTAATCGCTGGTAACCATAATAAACTTATGGACGAGATAGATGGCCACGATATTACGATCGAAGAAGCTCACAGGGACATCATAGGCGCACGAGCGGCACGCGACTGGAAGGAGAAGATCGAGCAAGCGACAAGGTTACTGGCGGACCTACCGCAACGAGCCATGATCGAAGAATCCGAAGCGTTTCTCGAAGCATTAGATAAAATCGAGGAGGAAATACGCCTTCGCAAAGCGGCCATTGCAGGGCTACGGAGCTTCTATGGGGCTGGCGGTCAAGACGCACCTTCCCCACACGCCGTCGGCTCATTTTTTGACCGCCGGCGTCCGCATGGTTTGGATTGCCGGATTGACGACTCAGGGTGAGGAGGGGTGCGCTCGCAGGGTCCGCATCGCAGTCCGGAAGACGTTTACAGCCGTCGCGTTCTCCGCTCTGGAGCGGGAACCATCCTTCTATCTGGGACTCTGTGGCCCATCGCTTCGTTCGGCTCTCCAGGGGTGCATAGCCTAGTGATGGGGGCTTGGGCTCTCTGGCCCGGCCCACGGTGCGTATGGATGCTGTCCCCTGTAACCGGTTCGCTTCCGGTTCGTCGGACCCCATGTTGTGACCGCTTTCGACCCCACGCTCGCCGATCCCGGCCTGGTTTACTTCGTCGCTTCCAGCCTCTTGGGGTCGTAGGCTTTGCCCGTGCGCCACACCGCCAACACGATCGAAGCGAGCTGACGCGCGATCGTCAGCTTCGCCAGATTCGGCTTCGTGCCCCCGTCCAGGAGCCGCTCGTAGTGACGGTACAAGGGCTCGTCCCCGGCCCGACCGATCACCGTCGTCGCTGCGCCCTTGAACACACGCTTCAGCTTGTGGTTGAAGTTCCGGTTCAGCCCCCGCGTCTGCTGTACCGGTTCCCTTACCCACCGCCCGCTCGGGGCCCGGACCCAGTCCGAGGAGCTCCGCATCACCACGCCCAGTCCGCAGTACGCCCAGAATCTGCTCCGGCTCTGGAAGCGGTACGGCGTCACCACCACCGGCAGCAGCTCCGCCGTCCGGATCGGACCCAGACCCGGGCACGTCTGCAGCACATGCCACTCTCGATGCTTGCATGCTTCCGCCAGCAACGCCTTCTCGGCCTTCGCCCTCAACGCCATGAGTGCGTCGTGCTCCTCGTACAGCAACTCGGCCATCGCCCTGCTCGCTTCCGGCAGCCTGGCCAACCACTCCTCCCGATCGCGCTTCCCGTAGACCGATCGCCCCGCGCCGTAGGCCACTCCTCTCGAGCGCAGCACGCTCTTGAGCCGGTTCTTCACCCGCACGGTGTCGCCGACCAGGAAGCCGTAGCTCTTCGCCCGTTCCCCCAGCCGCCTGAACTGGCCCCGGTTCTTGTAGACCCTCGTCTCCAGTGATCCGATCCGCAGCTTCTCTGCCAGGGCAAAGGCGTCCAGCTTGTCGGTCTTCGGGCCCCGGCTCTTGCCGACCCCCGCCACCGTCAGCTCCTCCACGTGCGGCTTCAGCACCTCGTATAGCCACCCCGACAGCGTCCCTTCTTCCAGGCATAAGTGCCGGTTCCTCGGAATCCCTCGCAGCACCTCGATCAGCGCCTGTGCGTTCGTCTCCACCACCTGCGAGCCCAAACGCTTTCCGCTGGGTCCTACAATCCCCAGCGTGCAGCTCGACGCATGTGCGTCGAGTCCGATATACCTCTCCATCGGCGTTCTCCTCTTGGATAGGGGGGTTGCTTCCTCGCGCTAACGAAAGCGCACCCACTCCCCGAGGAGAACGCCTCTTCGTCTTCGGGCTGCCTAGCTGCTGATCGGGACCGGTAGCGGACGCCATGCCCCTATGATGCCTATTGACCCAACCTCAAACCCGGGGACAGTTTCATGTATCCGCACTTCCGTTTCCTAGCAAGGAGGAACAATGGCACTCGTGGGGAAGTACGCTTTTCTCGTTGGACTGGTGATCGCGGTGGCCGGAGGCTTAGGCTTTGAACAAGCGTGGTTTGGCTGGGTACTCGCCGTGCTCGGCCTGGTCGTTGGATTCTTGAATATCAGCGACAAGGAGAGTCAGACCTTCCTCTTAGCGGCGATCGCGCTGATCGTAGCGACCAGCGCTGTCGGAGCGATTCCCTACATCGGGGAGGGGATGACCCGGATCATCGCGAACCTCGTGCTCTTCCTGGGGGGCGCGGTCTTGGTCGTCGCGGTGAAGAGTCTGTTCGCGGTCGCGAGAGACTGAAGTCACTCTGCCGCAGGCACATTCGGCCTCCTGGGTTCGTGGCTGAGCCAGGTGCCGTCTTGCGACCGCGTGGAAACACGGAGGTAGGCGATGGTTTTCACGGATGTGTCCACGACAAGGCGCAATCCTGTCTATTTACGACCGTGAGCGCCTCCCGTAGTCAGTGTGTTGTGTGGGCAGAGAGCGTCGAACAAGACGGCCATTTATCTCGACACATGGGCGCGCGCCCTATCGGACCCCTCGGCACATACCCGCACCGCCAGCCAGCCAAAGAAGGCGGCGGTGACCGCCACGAACGTTGCGCCAACCTTGAGACGATCGCGTCGGTGTCTCTCCCCACAAGGCTTGGAGTCGGCCAGATCTGGCCGACTCCATAATGATCGATCCTCTGAGCCACGGCTTGGCGCGGCGGCCACGTACTGATCGACGGCGGCCTCCCCGCAACTGCCCCGACACCTAAACCATTGAAAGCCCGTCCGTGGTCGGAGGGTTGTAGGGCCCATTTCGTGCGTGAGCGTATGCGTGACGTGCTTCAATGAGGCCGGGGCGCCTTCGCCCCGGATACCGCGGAAGAGGTTGACCGTTGCCCCAGCTCCTACGACGCTTCACTGAAACGTCGGTCCGACGCCCGGGGAGGAGGCAGAGCGTGAAGAAATGGATTGTCGGGACCGTGATCGCGGTCGCGTGGCTGGGGTCACTGTACCTCGCGTACGGCCTCGGCGGCATGGCCGGCATGTTCATGCCGGATCGGGTTTCCGCCGCCGCCAGAACGGCGTTCGCGGTGATGACCCTGTTGCCGGCCTCATCCGCCGGGGCCTGCGCGGACGATCCCGCATCGTGTGGCTTCGCCGACACGGAAGGACGGGTCGAGGTGGACTGCGACGCCTTCGTCGGCGACGATCCGGACCAGGCGGTGCTGTTCGTCTTCGGGCAGTCGAACAGCGCGAACGCCGCCAGGGACCGGTATGTTGCCGGGAACGAGGTCATCAACTTCAATCCGCATGACGGCAGGTGCTACCAGACGCAGGATCCCCTGCTCGGGCCGGACGGGCTCGGCGGCAGTGTGTGGGGACGCCTCGGAGATGGCCTTGTCAGGGAGGGACTCTACCGCCGGGTGCTGATCGTGCCGATCGGCATCGGGGGCACGCAGCTCGCGCCGTGGGCTCCCGGCGGCGAACTGCATGTGAGAGTAGAAAAGACCGCCCGCATGCTGGCGAACGCCGGCATCCGCCCGACGCATGTGCTGTGGCACCAGGGTGAGTCGGACGTGGTCGCGGACACGCCGCCAGCGGAGTACGTGGCGCAGTTCGGGGCGCTGGTGGCGTCGCTGGCCGAGCTCGGCATCGACGCGCCCGTGTTTCCCGCCGTGGCGACGCACTGCTACTTCGAGGACGAGATGCGCGTCACGTACATGGCGAGCGCGGAGCGCATCCGGCGGGCGCAGGCGAGCCTCCCCGAACGGATTCCCAACGTATGGCACGGGCCGGACACCGACGCGATCGTCGGGCCGCGGTTCCGCTACGACGGGTGCCACTTCAACTACCAGGGCATTGACGCCCACGCGCGGCTGTGGGTCCGCGCGCTGCGGGAGGCGGTACCCGGTTAGCTAATGGCTCGCTGGATCTTGTCCGTTTTCAAGGACTGTCGGCGGGAGTTGAAGAAAATCAAGACCGCGTGGCCGGCCTTGTCGCTCGGCTTCCCGTATCTCGTGAGTTCTTCGGCCCTTGGCGCCTGCCTCTTGAAGGCGCTGGTGCGTTCCTTGTCGACGTCGTTGGCATCAACGATCGGGGAGGCCGGCGTTCCGGCCTTCCCCGTCAGGCGAGCTTATCGGGCGCCGGCGACGCAGGCGCCTTCGCCTTTGGCGTTGACCGCGCTGATCGACAGGGTGTTGGTGCCCCCGCCGATGCCGACTCGGACGTTGAGGGCGTACTGGCGTCCGTCGTAACCACCGGGCAGTGCCGACGGCGGCTGGTCGTCCGGGCTGAACTGCCGGAACGGCCAGCTTCCGTCGCCGCATCGGCGGTCGTTTCCGGTGTCGCCGTAGTAGTACTTGGTGATGGCCCACCCGCCGACGTCTGTCGGCGGGTCCCATGCCAGCCGCCACAGTGTCTCGCCTTGCTTGCGGACGATCACGTTGCGTGGCGCGCCCGGCAGGCTGCCGTAGCTCCGGATGTCGGCAGCGGTCGGTTTCACCCGGAAGTACTTCCGCGAGGTCCACTCGCTCTGTCGGCCCCCGGTTGCCAACTCCCGCGCCTCTGCGAAGTAATCGTCGGGCAGTAGTGACGCCGACCAAGTGTCAGGCACCCGAACGCTTTCCCAAGCCCCTTGTCCTTTTTTGAGGCGCCACTCAATCTGGGAGCTTGTGTCCGACCGTTCAGCTGCCATGTCTACGATTTGGCGGATCATGTCGTCGACGGGCTGCCATCCGTATTGGGTTATTGTGACCTCCGGAATGATGCCCGGGGCACTGGAGGCCCTGGATGAGGTCCTGACCACAGTCGATGGCGGTGGCGTGACGGCCTCGGAGGCGATCGAGGAGCTCCTCGGTGCTCAGATCACGTTGCGCAACAACCGAGAGCCATGCCCGTGTGAATCGCTACCGGCGTAATCCGTGCATCGACCCCTGACGTGTCTTGCACATCGTAGTCCTGGCGTGGCGCGTCGGCTTCTCATCGGAATCGCGCCCGCGCGAGCCGGGCTGTCCAGTTGACAGATGGGTAGTCCCACTGGAGTATTTTCTATGTGTCGGGCAACGGCGGTTCACAGTGCGGCGGCGGTTCGAAAGGAGCGAGCGGGTAATGCAGTTGCGAAGCAGAATCGTGATCGCGTACGCGGTGGCCCTCGCCGGGCTCGCGTCGCCGGAGCGCGGGACGGCTCAAGACGCTATGGAGCCCCCTGCGGGCGAGGTTTTTGGCTACCTCAAGCTCGCGGTTCCCATCGGTGATTTCGGGGACCACGTGAACCTGGGCGGGGGTGGCGGATTCGGCGGTATGCTCTTCCTGGGAGGGAGTGGGCGTGTCGGCCTGCGCGCCGACGGAAACTTCATCATCTACGGGTCCGAGACCACGCTGGTTCCCCTCAGCTCGACGGTGCCCGTCCAGGTAGAGGTGGAGACCACCAACACCATATTCTCCGGCGGGTTGGGGCCCCAGGTCTATTTCGGGAGAGGGTCGATCAGACCGTATTTCTAGGGGATTATAAAGCTGGCTTGACGGCGGGGTTGTCCGGTTCGACCTTCTCCGGTGGTGTGACAGACCGCCCGGCCCGCTCTTCCAGATCCTTCTTGGGATGCAACAGCGCCCTCGCCACATCGCTCATCATCGCGCCCTTGTAGCGCGGGTTCACGGCCTTGACGTCGAACTGCTTCGGCTTCTCGGTCATAACCCCTGGCTCCGTCTGTGCTTGCTTTGCGGAAGCGTTTGACAGCCCGCATGACGACTCCCCCGTATGCTGACGGTACCACCTCTAGCGCCCTGCCGTCCACCCTCCTGACTGCCCAATCGCCCACCGAGTACTTCCTCCGCAAGCAGCTTTAGCTCTCTCATTTCGCTACCTTTCCCGAGACGCTGGGGTAGCCCCGAAGGGAAACCGGGGCTTGACAGCAAGATCGGGCTGGGACCTCTTTCTATGAATTCTCTTGTCAATAGCTATTGACAAGAGAATTTCGGGTGACCTCCGAGACGGTCCCCTCCCACAGGAGAAGCCCATGACGATTCAGGTGGTTTTTTTCGAGAGAAGTCCCAGCGAATGGGTTGCTCAATGCCTCCAGTACGATATCGGAGCGCAAGCCGACAACCTGCTAGAATTGGTCTACGAACTGCAACGCTCACTCGTGGGCCACGTCGTCATTTCCATCGAAAACGGGCTGCAGCCATTCGAGAGCCTGCCTCCAGCCCCGGCCGAGTATTGGGACAAGTGGAGGCACGGCATGGGGATTGATCCAGACCCCCCTCTATTCCGTCTGCCTGAGTCCGCGCCAAGCTTTATTCCGAGTTTTCGAGTCACGGCGTAAAATAGGTAGATGGCCTACCCCTTCGCGAGGGCGCCGACCACCGGCGATGTCATCGGTCGACTGATCGGACTGGGTGCCGAACTCCGAGAACTCGCTCCCGTCATGGGGCCCAAGGGCTTGGTCGTCATCCGATACCTAGCACTGAGCACGGGCAATGGCACGATCCTCTTTTCTGAGCCCCTCGCGGAGAACGATGACGAGCGCGTGGGGTGGGATAAGCTGCGTAGGATTTGCCAGCAGCTGAAGGTGGACCTAGTGGATCTGGAAATTCCTGGACTTCACCTGGGGTGACGGGTAGGGGACAGAGCCTCCGCCCCCCCCATGGAGGTTATTCGGCGATCAGGTCCCGGTACATGAGCCGACGCCCGACCATCCCGGCTGCGACGTGCTGCATCTGAGCCATCGTGTCCATCTCGCGGATGTTGTGACGGCCCGCGAACTCCGCCACGTAGCGTTGCAGGTGCTTGGGGCTCAGCTTGTGGTAGACGCCCTTGTGAGCCCGCTTGAGCATGCTCCAGAAGCTTTCCACGCCGTTGGTGTGCGCCATCCCCCGTACGTACTCCCCGACGCTGTGCTTGACCGTCTCGCGGTTCTCTAGGCCGTCGTAGGCCTTCGCCTCGTCCGTGTAGACCTTCACCCCGTCCGCCGTGTGCTCCTTGACGAATCCCTGTAGCGTCTCCTTGTCCGTCGCCTCGACCACGCGGGCCGCTACCCGCTTCGTCGTCCGGTCCTTCACGCCCACCACCGCCGTCTTGCCCACCGGACCCCGACCGGGAGCCCGCTTGTGCTTCGGCATGTTGCGCTGGCGACCGCCTACGTAGGTCTCGTCTACTTCCACCGGACCCTCGAACGTCATCGCCACACCCGCGAACGCCTCCCGAATCCGGTGAAGCATGAACCATGCGGTGGGCTGGCTGACGCCCAGGTCCCGATGAATCTTCATGCTCGACACGCCCTTGAGGCTGGTCATCTCCAGATAGATCGCCCAACCCCAGACACGGAGCGGAAGCGGGCTGTCCTCCATCGCCGTCCCGGTCTTGAGGCTGAAGTACCGCTTGCAATCCCGGCAACGGTAGGGCTGAGGCTTTCCGCTCTTCACACGGTAGGCCCCGTCCGCGCTCCCGCACCGCAGACACGCCATCTCGCCGGTCGGCCAATGCAGGTTCTCGAACCACCGGATCGCCTTCTCGTCCGTGGCGAACATCTCCGCCATCTCCATGACAGTGATCCCCTCGCGGTAGCTCTTTCCGGGCGCCTTCCGAATCATGTAACCTCCTATCGGGCCGTGTCTTATCGTACATTGAAGTTACCATGATCTTGTGCGCCTGTCAAGTCAGCTTTATAATCCCCTATTTCTACGGCACCGTCGGCCTCAGTGCCTTCGTGACTTCAACGGGCATCTCGGGGAGACACGAAGCTCGGTCCATCAGCTCCACAACCGACTTTAAGGACTTCCGACTGGCTCTCACCGGTGGCGGTGGACTGTCCTTCCAGGTCCGCGGAGGAGAGAGCCCGGTGTCCGTGGATCTGTCTGCTTCCTACCAATACAACGGCGAGACCCAATACCTGACCAGCCGTCCAGACAACATTGGCCAGTTCCCCAGTGCCGACTGGGTGCCCGATCCCACCACCAACGACGCCAACTTCCTGGCCTTCCGGGTCGGGGTGTCGGTAGGCATCAGGTAAACCGCGCAGTCCAGGGGTTGAGGCCCCGCGCCGCTTCTTACCGCGGCACGGGGCTTCGGCTCGACGAGGCCGTACCGATCACCTCAGGGCGGTGCTTCGGGCCGAGGAAGACCCCGTTCTCATGTCTTCGCCCTGAAGGAAGACATGATCCAGATCGCTAAGTGCTGCGTCCAACGGATATCCCAAAAGGCGATGGAGTGGGGCTTCCACCGAAGTCGCGCTGGCACTCTCCCTGCTGCACGTGCTGGAAGAGGAAAGCTGAGGATCGCATCGCTCTCGGCCTTGGGAATGCCCACGATGTGCGACCGCCTCGGGCTGACGGACTCTAGGGTTGATCGCTCGAAAACTCGTCGGATGGGTCTTGCGCAAGCGCCCTTCCCGCAGCCCGTCCAGGGCCGAGTTCCATGCCAGTTATATTGCGGAGCCCGCTTCATGCTGTGTCAAACACGGAAAGCGAGGAGATATCCCAAGAGTTCCGACTAAGTCCGAGAGCCAGACCAAGCTCCGCCAACGGACGCTCGAGCCCCTCCCGGGAAGGCGTGAGGAGACCTGGGGTGTCTGAGAGGGGCTATCGAGCCAAGGAACCTATTCACCGACAAGGAGCTGTCGGATTGACTAGCCAAGAAAGCGAACGCGGAACCCGTCCTCAGCACAGGGTTCCGCGATGCCCGAGGTGAACAACAGGCTCATCGCCAGCCTCTTCGAACGACGCGTGCCGCAGATCCTCGCCCTCTACATCGGCGCGAGCTGGACAGGCGTGGAGTTCGTGGACTTCGTGGTGGAGGAGTTCCTGCTCTCCCCTCACTGGACGAAGGTGACGATCGTCGCTTCGCTCCTGGTGGTGCCGAGTGTTCTGATGATTGCTTGGTACCACGGCAAGCCTGGACGGAACCGGTTGGCAAAGGCGGAAAAGATCGGAATACCCGCGAATGTCGCGTTTGCGATCACGCTCCTCTGGGGGATCTTCGGTGGCGCAGACCTCGGCGGCGCGACTACCGCCGTCACTGTGGAGACCGAGGACGGCGAGGTCATCGAGCGGGTCGTCGCCAAGGCCGAGTTCCGCAAGCGTGTGGCGCTCTTTCCTTTGGACGCGGGACCGGGACTCGAGGAAGGCGAGACATGGGTCGCGTATGCCGTGCCGTTGGGTCTGGAGTGGGACCTTCTTCCGGACGATTTCTTCCAGCCGGTCACCGTCGCCGCGGTCGCTGGCCAACTGCACGTCCTCGGATTCGATGCCCCGCGCAACGTGCCGCTGGCCCTCAAGCGCGAGGTCGCCGAGAACCAGTACGCGCAATTCCTGGTGGCGGGCTCGATCGATCGGGCGGATGGTCGCTATCGCGTGAGTCTGACGCTGCACGAGGTGGCCGACGGATCTCCGTTGGCAGAAGCCGACTACGAAGGCCACGACCTGCTCGCGCTCGTCGACGAGATGTCGGTGGCGCTTAAGATGGCTCTCGAGATCCCGGCCCGCGACGGCATCGACGATCTGGAGGTGCGCGAGCGATTGACCAGCGAGGAGGCGGCCCTGAGAGAGTATGTCTTGGGCATGACAAGCCTGGTCGTGCACGAAGATCTGGACGCGGCCATCGAGCACGTAACCGCCGCCACCCGCCTAGATCCCACCTTCACCGTCGCCCATGGCTTTCTCTCCGTCATGCTTATGAATGACAACCGGCGGAGCGAGGCCCTGGCGGCAATCGAGGCGGCCATGGGCCACCTCTATCGACTCCCGGAACGGATGGGATTCCAGGTGAAGTCCCTCTACTACTTTATGGCAAACCAGCCGGAAAGGGCGTCGGCGGTTGCGAAGATGTGGGTCGAGCTCCACCCGGAGGACGTGGACGCGTTGCGCAACTACCTGGTCCCGCTGGAATTGAGGGGCGACTGGGAAGGTGTGCTCGCGACGCTGAACACCATCCACCGGCTCACTCCACGGGACGCGGGCGTTCTCAAGCAGATCGCGGACGCGCACGAACACCTCGGGGACGAGGAGGCGGCGCTGGCGGCACTGAACGACTATGTCGAGCAGCTTCCCGACGATCATACCGGCTACCTGGATATCGGCGCGCTCCACCGCCGGAGGGGAGAGCACGACCTCGCTCGCGAGAACATCGAGCGAGCCATCCTCATTCAGCCCCTTCTGCCCGAGCTCACGACCGAGCTCGCGGATTTCGAGACGAACGTGGGACGGTTCGACGACGCCCGGGCCGCGTACGAGCGTGCCTTGGAGCTGGCGCGCACCGGGGCGCAGAGAGCTGACGTTCTGAGAAGACTTGCCGGCTACTACCGCTTCCGCGGAGAGATGGAAAGCGCAATCCGGACGCTGGAGGACTGGCTGGACGAGGTGACCGGCGTTCTGTCGCCGATCGCCGTCAGCCAAGCCCGGTTTCCCGACATCATCGTGTACTTTCTCGCAGGCCGGGACGAGGAAGCCGTCGCGCTGTTCGAGGAGCTGGGCACACAACTTGAGCCGCCCGTGAGCGAATTTCACATTCCCCATTGGGCGATCCATGTCGCTTTGGAGCTGGGGAATGTCGAAGCTGCGCGCGAGGCGCATGCCCGCGCACTCGATGCGGTGGAGGCCAACCAGCTCGAGATACTGGTTCCGGAGTTGACCGGGGACCTGGGCGCAATCCAGGAGGCCGAGGGCGACTACGCGTCGGCGGCCGCCAGCTACAGGAATGCCATGGATGTCGACCCCGAGGCGGATTTTCATTGGCTTCTCAGCCGAGCCTTGAGGATGTTGGGCCGGTTGGAGGAAGCCGAGGCCGGGCTCGAGCAGGCGCTGCGTGTAAGGCCTTCCGACCCGCGCCTGCACCTGGAGATGGCCAACCTGCAGGAGGCGAGAGAGGATGTCGCCGGTGCGGTCGAACACGTGCGCAGCGCCCTGGCGGCCTGGGAGAACGCCGACGACGCGTTCGAGCCCGCGCGCGAGGCCCGGGAGAAGCTGGCGGAACTCGGGGGATGATGGTCGGCCAGCTGGCAAACGGGTCCGGCGTCTCGAACATCCACGAGCCAAGGTACCAATCAGAGAGGCGGGGGCCAACCGCAACGGGACCGGGTTGGGATCGCTGGACCATTGCAAGGGCAACTGGACATCGGTAAGGGGGTCAGGAGGCTATGGTATCAACCACACCGACGATGAGCTCGCCTGCTACGATGCGCTCGAGGCCAACGACAGCGCTGTACAGGTGCTTGGCGACGAGAAGCTACGCGACATACTCGCGAGCTGGTCGCAGCCGTGCGGAACAACGTCCAGTTCGGCTGGATGCTTCGTGAGAATGTCCGCGCCAACCTGCGCCGGTGCTCGAACAAGCGGAGGTGCTATCCCCACTGGCTCGGCGGCATGACGCCGGGTCGGTTGGGCACGCACGGCACGGATGGGAACATAACCGACCCCGCGCTCGGTCGCCCGGCCCACCTGCTCGGGGACGTGTTTGAAGGAAGGAAGTTCGAAGACGGAAAGCCCGTCTCAACCCAGCAGCGGGAAGCCGCCGCCTGAGGTTGGGGCCGGCCTACACCAACCGAACGAACCCGATGCAGCACGTCGTTAACTACTCCGGAGGCGTGACCTCGTGGGCCGCCGCCCGCCTGGTGCAGGAGCGGCTGTGGAACGCCGGGGACACGCTGGTCCTGCTGTTCGCCGACACCACGATGGAGGCGCCCGACGTCTACGAGTTCCTGGCCGCCGGCGCCCAGGCCATGGGAACCCCGATCACGAGCTAGGGTCAAAGGGTGTCGAGCTGCGTGGTGAGCACTATGGCCGCATCATTGCGTCCGCAAAGCAACTGGCTGCCCTGAACTACCACCACTTCGGGCAGGATAGCACGTTTACCCGCGCTGAAGCGCTCGCGCTCGTGAGGGTAAGTGAAGCGCTCGTCCTGATGTTGGGCGAGCTCTCGCCACGACTCATTACTGAATCTGGGGAGGACGGCGAAAACCCATAGCAGACCCAAGACAAACTGGCTGCGGTCGCAACCCCCGCGAGCGAGAGTCCGGCCTGAACTCATGCGGCGTGGGTCTTACTACTCTCGCTACAGATTCCAGCTTGTCCGTTGCCTCACGCAATGACCAACGACATAGCTACCTCCGCACTCTTGACCCATAATCCGTCTCCACCACCGGGAACGAACATCATGGCCGACAACGACACCGTAACCCCGATCTTAGCGGATGACGGAGACGACATAGCCCCCGAAGCAGGTGCTGACAGGACACCGAAAGGTGCCCTCGTGCCCGTCACTCAATCCCCGACACTCGAGGAGAAGCGCGCCCTGATGAAGAGCCGAGTCAGGGTTTGGGTCACCTACGGCGCCGCCCTCTACGTGTTCCTCTTCGGTGCCATCCTCTGCGGCTTGCTCCTCTGGCTCGGCTCCGACGCCACCGGCATGGCTGAGGCAAAGGACTTGTTCCTGGCGACCCTCCCAATCGGAAGCGGCATCCTGGCCTACTGGTTCGCCGCCCGCGGTAGGAGTAGTTCGGGAGACAACGATAAGTAATGACGATCAGGAGGAGGACACAGTCCGCAAATAGTGCCGACCAGAATGGACCGGTGCTGACCCCAAACAACTGGTCCTTGATCCGGGTTCGAGATTCCTGCCATCATACCCGATGGAGTGGACGCCCCCTCCCGGCGGCATCGCGATGTGCCAAGATGGTACTGAGCGTTAGTCGACCATCTGAGGGAGGAGGCATCCAATGATGGAGGAGGTTAGCATCATCGGGATTGATCTGGCAAAGCGCAGCTTTCAGGTACACGGGGCGAAGGCGGACGGGTCGGTGGCGTATACCGCAGGAAGCTGAGCCGAGGGAAGCTGCTTAGCTTCCTCGCCTCGCAGCCGCCTTGCACGGTGGCGATGGAGGCGTGCGCCAGCGCTCATTACTGGGGCCGGGAGATCACGGCGCTCGGTCACGAAGTGAGGCTGGTGCCACCGATCTACGTGAAGCCCTTCGTCAAGAGGCAGAAGAACGACGCGTCCGACGCGGAGGCGATCTCGGAAGCGGCGCAGCGTCCGACGATGCACTTCGTGGCGATCAAGACGGAAGCGCAGCAGGCGCAGGGTATGCTCTTTCGCACGCGTGACCTGCTGGTGCGCCAGCGCACGCAGACCATCAATGCGCTTCGGGGTCACCTGGCCGAGTACGGAGTCGTTGCTCCGCAGGGCAGGGCCCGGATCAGGCAACTGGCCGGGGTGCTCGAAGACGGGGACTGTGGGCTGCCGGAGGCGGTCGTCGAGCTGGGCAGGCTATTGCTCGAGTGGATCGATGAGCTCGATGAGAAGATCGATGGACTCGACAGGAAGCTCGCGGCGGCCGCGAGGGTGACAGAAGAGACGGCGCGGCTGATGACGATCCCGGGAGTCGGACCGATCACCGCCATGGCCATCCAGGCGTTTGCGCCACCGATGGAGAGCTTCCGGAGTGGGCGCGACTTCTCGGCCTGGCTCGGCCTCGTGCCGCGGCAGCACACCACCGGCGGCAAGCCGAGGCTGGGCAGGACATCGAAGATGGGCCAGCGCGATCTCAGACGGCTCTTGATCACGGGAGCCATGGCGGTCGTCCAAAACGCGATTCGACGCGGCGAGATCACGGATCCGTGGCTGGCCAGGATGGTGGCACGCAAGCCGAAGATGCTGGTCGCGGTGGGTCGCGGTGGCCCTCGCCAACAGGACGGCGCGGAGGGTCTGCTCGCTGATCCCGAGCTCCCGGCTCACCATTGCCACCGTCTTGCCGTTCGCCAGACCTACCTCGGCCTCCCTCAGTGCCGTGATGATCTGCTCCGGCGTGTGCCTTCTCCTGCTCATTTGTGACCTCCTCCTGATCTTGCGACCAGTGCCAGATCCTAACATTCGCGCTGGTCTCGTTTCAGGGGGTCACGCCAGTCCAACGGCAAGTGTGCCGTGAATCACATCATCTGTGCCAAGCCTGATGGGCTGCCTGGACTCCTGCATCCTCGCGCGGCGGACAGTTGTTCCAACGAGCGTTTCAAAGATTCATGGGTAGATTACAGGTTGTTGTCCTTGTGTTTATTGGAGCATACCGTATACGGTATCTGTGGAGGGATGCCCCCCCGGAGACCGGGCTCTCTGGAACGCCAACTCGAGACGAATCGACTTGACTGCTGAAATACCCCCGGACCGACGGCACCGGATCCTGGTAGCAGCTCGAATACACCAACCATTTGCTCTTGCTCTGGCTCTCGCCGTCACCTTTCTTGTCGGCCTGCCCTCGGCCGCCCTCGCGCAAAGCCTGTCCCTTTCCGTGGATCCGTACTGGCTCAAGGAGAACCTGGACGACTGGCCCAAGGATGAGCGGGACATCGAGACTACCCTGAAGGTCACCCTCAACGGCGACAATACCTTTTCCGTCGGGCAAACGATCGAGCTCTCGTTCCGGGGTGCCGCCACCCCGGAGGCCGACTTCACGATCCATGCAGCAGACAGGTCGAAGCTGTTGCCTCCATATCGCCTGACGCCCATGGCCGGAGAAAACTCGGTCATTGCGACCCTCAAGGTCGTTGACGACGAAGAGGACGAGGGGAGCGAGGTCGGCTGGGTAACGGCCACCCTGAGTGGAACGTCGGCGTCTGCAACGGACAACTTCTGGATTACAGGGAGCGACCGTAAGCCGAAACTCGTGGACAGCTGGATCGACGGCACTGTCGTAACGCTGATCTTCGACAGGGCACTGATAGAGGACCTTTCGGGCGTCAACACCAGGCCGGACCTCTACTTCAAGATGGAAATCAAGAAGTCGGGGGAGCCGAGTTTTGGAGAGGAGGCGTGTCCAATCGTGGGGGGCGTGGTCGTTCGTGGAAACACGGTGACGCTGACGTTCGCCGAGGGCGTCGAGGCGGGCGACATGGAGAAAGACATAGCGAAACTGACCTACAGCAACATGAGCGTCAACACGCCGATCCAGGACCTGAAGGGCCAGAATGCCCAAACGTTCACCATCATGCTGGACAACAGGACGGGTCATACCCCGACGACCCGCCCCGGCCGGCCCGACAACCTGGATGCGGACCCCGACGACCAGCGGGTCACCCTCACCTGGGATCTGCCGACCAACACCGGTGGCACGGAAGCGCTCACCTACCAGTGGCGGCAGGGCAGCACCGGCACCTGGGAGTCCACCGGCACCCAGACGACCAAGACCGTCACCGGCCTCGACAACGGCACGACCTACACCTTCTACGTGCAGGCCGTGAACTCCGCGGGCGCGGGGCCGTCGGCCAGCGTAACCGGCCGGCCGGCCGGCCGGCCGGGGGCACCGCAAAACCTCATGGTGGAGCCCGGCAACCAGCAGGTCCGGATCCGCTGGAGCCCCCCGGCCAACAATGGCGGTTCACCCATCAGAAAGTACGAGTGGAAGCAGGGCAGCGGGGGCTGGACTTCGACGGGCACCGCCGCCACCGTTCTCGTCACCAGCCTCAACAACAATACCGGGTACACATTCTACGTCCGGGCCGTGAACGACAGTGGCGAGGGCCCGGAAGTCAGCATCGACGCCACACCGTCGCAGACTGAGTTCGCGCCGAGCGCCCCGACCAACCTGCAGGCGCAACCCGCGAATCGCCGGGTCACCCTCACCTGGAATCCACCCGAGAACAACGGCGGAGCCTCCATCACGCGCTACGAGTGGAGTCAGGGGGTCACCGACAGCTGGACTTCTACCGGCCTGACCAGGCGCGCCACCATCTCGAGTCTCGACAACGGCATCGAATACACCTTTCGTGTGCGCGCCGTCAACTCCGTCGGCCACGGTCCGTCCGCAACCGCGGCTGCCACGCCATGCGAGTCTTGCGGTGGCGGTGGAGGGGGTGGCGGTGGCGCGTCCAAGACCGAACCTGATCCCCCCACCCGACTGATGGCTCAGGCGGTGGGTTCGAGGCGGATCGACCTGTACTGGAGCGCAGCGGCCCACGACGGAGGAAGTCCGGTCACCGGCTACCGTATCGAGGTATCCGCGGACCGGGGCGCCACCTGGCGCGTTCTCCGGGCGCACACGGGTTCGACACTGACAATGTTCGAGCACACGGGCCTGGAACCGCAGAACACGCGCCACTACCGCGTCTACGCGATCAACTCCATCGGAACAGGTTTGCCCTCGAACGTGGCCTCCGCCACCACGACGACCGTCCTGTCCGGCGCCCCGCTTACTCTGAGCGCAGCGGCGAACGGGATATCGCAGATCGACCTCTCGTGGAGTGCGCCCGCCTCCGACGGCGGGGCTCCGATCACGGGGTATCAGATCAAAGTCTCGACCGATGACGGCGCTACCTGGAGCATCCTCCGGATGAATACCGGTTCGACCGCCACCACCTACGCCCACGAGATGCTCCCGCCCGGGACCACGCGCCACTACCAGGTCTCCGCAGTCAACCGCGTGGGCGTGGGGCCCGCCTCGAACGTGGCCTCGGCCACCACCGACGCCACCCTGCCCGGAGCACCCGGCGACCTTATCGCCGTGGCCGACGGTGCGGACCAGATCGACCTCGCCTGGAGCCCGCCGACCTTCGACGGCGGCTCACCGGTCATCGGCTACAGAATCGATGTCTCGACCAGCTCGGGAGGCGGCTGGTTGATCCTGATGGCCAACACCGGCTCGACGGCCACGGAGTACAGCCACGAAAACCTCGATCCCGCGACCATGCGCTACTACCGGGTGTTCGCCATCAACGCCGAAGGAACAGGTCCGCCCTCGAACGTGGCGGACGCCACCACCGATGCCACCTTGCCCGACGCGCCGACAAACCTGGGGGCGATGGTCACGTCGACCACCCGGATCGACCTGTCCTGGAATCCACCGGCATACGACGGAGGCTCTCCCGTCACCAGCTATGAAATCGAGGGCTCGGACGACGGCGAATCCGGCTGGATCAGCCTGGCAACCTCGTTGGCCACCAGCTACGCCGACATGGTCGCACCGGGCACGACACGGTACTACCGCGTCCGGGCGGTCAACACCGTCGGCGCGGGTCCGCCGTCCAATGTCGCGAGCGCCCGCACGGACAACCCGAAGGAGCGAGCCAACCGAATCAACCTGAACATCCTGCCCTACGCCGCCGCCGCGATGACGGCGAGCACGGTATCGGCGATCACGGATCGGATCGAGGGTGCGGCCACCGGAAGCCAGGGGAGGCCGCGCACCAGCCTGGGCGGTTTCTCCTCCCTGGCGGGCATGGTGGGAATGGTGGCCCGCGGCATCGCTCCGGGCTCCCCACAGGGGAACGGAACGACCGCCGAAATGGGCAGCGGCGTTGCGGGTGCGTCACCGGCCCCGTCCATTTTCACTCCCGCCATCGCGGCTCTCCGCCGCGGAGGTGGTGTCCCAAACCAGCCCGGAGATCCCGAACCGGCCGAGACCGGACGCACCGGCGCACCCACAGTCGGGCTCGGCGCCCTCGCCGGCATCGGAGGTCTGGGCCTGCGGCAGTCGTTGGGCGGAACGTCCTTCCTCATGCCGCTGGGCATGGCCGGCAACGGCAGTCAGGAGGAATCCACTGAAGCCGCGCGCACCATGGCCTGGGGAGCCGGCGACTATCGCGTTCTCGACGGGCCCCGGAACGGCGCCGCCGACTGGAACGGGGACATCCTCAGCCTGCACGCGGGAGCCGACACACGGCTCCGTTCCGATCTCCTCAGCGGCGTGGCGCTGTCCCGGTCCACCAGTGCCTTCGATTTCACGGACCGGACCGGCCCTCAGGTCGTCTCCGGCGACTATGAAGCCGATATCACCAGCGTGCATCCATACCTGGCCTGGTTCTCCGGCGAACGGAGCCTGGCCATCTGGACGACGGCCGGCTACGGCGGCGGCGAGGTATCGATCGAAGAATCCACCGGCAATGCCCGCTCCGGCGAGACCCGGTTGCTTACCGCGGCCCTCGGCGGGAGCGCCACCGTGCTCGCGCCGGGTTCAGCCTCGTTGCGCGCCAAGGGCGAAGTCTGGATGACGCGCGTCAACGTGGAAGAGAACCGCGACATGGACGCCCTGGCCGTGGACATGAAGCGGGGACGGCTGGCGGTCGAGGGCAATCGCGCGCACCACTTCGACTCGGGCGACGAACTCGCCCTCTCGCTGGAAACCGGCTTGCGCTATGACGGCGGAGACGGGGCGGAGGGCGGTGCGCTCGAACTGGGTGGTGGCCTGCGCTACGCGCGCCCGTCGCTCGGACTCACGGCGGAGGCCCGGGGCCGGATGATGGCCACGCGTCAGGAGGGCTACCGGGAGTGGGGCTTCAGCGGCCGCATCCAGATCGACCCCCAGACCCTCGGCGAGGGATTGGCGCTGCGGCTGGTGCCGTCCTGGGGCGAAAGTTCCGGAGGCGTGCATCAGCTGTGGGAGCACGGCGCGATGGGTGCGGCGGGGAACGGTCTCGTTCCACGAGGCCGAGGTGGCGTCCTTAACGCCGAGGTCGAGTATGGTCTCCGATCCTTCGCCGGAACGCCCTATGGCGGGTTCTATCTCGGCGAAGGCGGGTCGCGCGTGTTCAACAGCGGGGTCCGCTACCAGGCGGACATGCGCGGAAGCCTGTTCCTGGAAGCCTCGCACCGGGAGAGCGCGACCGGACCGGCGACCCATGCGCTGATCTTCAGAGGACAGTGGCGCTTGCGGTAGAAGCCCACCGGGCCGGCATTCGATGCGAGCCGCCTGCAATGCTGCAATGTCGATGACGCCGGAGGCGAGCTTCTGAATCCTTGATACCGCCCCGCACTCCGACAGCGCAGCCCTGGGTGCCGCTAAGGCTTTCGGCCGATTCCGGCCGCCTAGCCCGGATTTCTCACACGGCGTCGTAACGAGGCCGCGGCAGCAGGGCTGAGGTCGGATTCGGGCGGTTGCGCGGCGAAGCGGGGTCAGCAAAGCAGGCGGAGTGGTTCGAGAGGGCGTCAGCGAGGGCCCGGACGGCGATCAGGGGCGGTGCGGATTGTCGGATGGTGACCTCGGGAGGCACGGGTCCCGGTAGGGAGAGTGACAGGGTGTGTTTCGGGGAGGCCCGGCACGTCGGGCCGAGGGCTCTATCCCGGCCATCGGGCGTGGACCCGGGCGAAGGCGGCGGAGTGGGGATGTGCGGAGTCCATGGCCACCTTGACCCTCCGCACCGAGACCGTTGACCCGCGCGGAGCTTGAGGCGGAGCGTGCCAGCCGTGGCGCGAGCCAGGCGGGTGCCGCGGAGAGCGCGGCGCAGGGCGGCGAAGAGGAGCCGGAGCTGGTTGGCGGGGAAGCGGGAGGCGGAGGTGCGGTCGGAGAACAGATCGAGCTGCTGCTCCTTGATGGCGTTCTCCATGTCGCCCCGGGGGCAGTAGACGCGCTCGTAGACGATCCGTGCCGAGACGGTCCGGGGCAGAGAGGTGACGACGAAGCTCGGCACGCCCTGCATACGGCGCTTCTCGGCGAGCGGGTCGCCGCCCTCGCGGGCCAGCTTGCGGTTGGCCAGCGCGGGCCAGCTCCGGGCCGATCCTCCCGGTGAGCCGCGAGTTCCTGGCCACGCCGATGACGTAGTCCACGCCGTTGTCCTCGCACCACGCCAGCAGGTCTTCGCGGGCATAGGCGGAGTCGGCCCGCACCAGGATGGCGAGCCCGGGCCACTCGCGGCGGAGCCGGGCGACGAGGCGGCCGAGCGCTTCGAGGGCGCCGGCGGCGGGACCGGAGTTGCCCGGCCGCGGCACGGCGCACAGCGGATGCTTGCCGCAGAAGATGTAGAGCGGCAGGAAGCAGTAGTGGCCGTAGTAGCCGTGGAAGAAGCGGCCCTCCTGGCGACCGTGCGCCGCATCGTCCGTCGAAGTCGATGTCCAGCACCAGCCGCGACGGCGGCAGCCGCCCCGGCCAGGACTCGATGAACAACTCGGTGAGCAGCGCCTGAAGCGCCTCGGGATCGTGGGTGATCTTGTGGTAGCGCCCCGGCTTCCCGTCCCTGGGCGCGTGTTCGAGACGGTTCAGCGTACTTTTGCCCGCCAGCGCCCGACAGCCCTTGCGCCCGCCCTCGATCTTGCCGGACAGCAGCGCCAGCAGGGGGTCGTGTCCGATGCCAACCTATTGCTGTGAGAAATCCAGGCTAGAGGCTCTCTCTCCTCCCTGTGGTCCTCGAGGCGGCGGAAACACAATCGCTTGACAGAGGGAGCGCCGGTCGGCGACCCCCAGGGAGCCGAGCCGACCGGCATACTGCCCCCCCCTCCCTCCCTCTGTCGGAGTCGGGGTGGAGATGAGGTCCGGGTGTTGTGCCGCAACGACTTATGAGATTGCGATTCTCCGGTTGTCGCCCTCCGGTTCTCCGGTTAGCGCCCTCCTCCGGCCGAGGACGGCCGTTGCACGCTCCCGAATCCGGACGCTGTCATCTCCTCCTGGACGGCGCGGGACCGCCTCGGGGATCTCCTAGACGGCTCCCGAGGAGGCAGCTTCGATTTCGCGTATGCCATCCGAGCGTTCCTCGATCCGGTCCGGATCGAAGGACGGGACCGCCGGTGGGATTACGAAGAGGATCGCTACCGGCTTGTCGGCGCTATAGAAGGACGGGTTTTCGTCCTGATCTACACGATGCGCGGCTCCGCCATACGCATCATTTCGGCCCGCAAAGGCCAACAGGAAGGAGGTCCGGGAACATGAGCACGGTGCACGTGAGGATTTGATCCCGGCGATCCGGGAAGCCTGCCCAAGGGAAGAATCGATCATGCGGTGCTGGACAGACCCTGTCGCGCCCCCGGGTCCGCTCGCCCTTGGTGGGCGTCACCTCTTCACCGTAGATGTCAAAAAGCCTTCCCAGCGTGAGCGGCTCGGGTTCGGCTTCCGCCTTGCCACCGGGCTCGTGGACCGCGAAGTCGGCGGCGACCTTGTCCGCCTGCCTCTTCGCCCGAGCCCAGTCGCGGTGCTTCAGCGACCTGCTGAGCCTGCGCCCGTTCTCGCGCCACTCGATCTGGAACAGGTCGGTCTTGGGATCGGGGAACACCCGTACCCGGTTCCGTGAGTCGCCTCGATCTCTTCCCCGACCCTGAGCCGGTCCAGATAGTCGGCCCAGGCTTGCATCATCTGTCTACGTTCGGGCAGGAACGCCGTCCGGTTGTAGGCCCGGCCGTTGGGGTCCCTGACCCGGTGGGCCAGCTGCCCAGCGAGGCTGATCTGACCCCCTAAGACGAGACCAAGTCCAGTTTTAGAATTCTGGACGGGTCGAGACATGGAAAAGGAGGTCAGATCACAGTCCCCTCGGACAGGCTCGCCGCATCACACTGCGTTCGGCCTTGAAGCCCCGTTGGGATCCCGCGTGAACTGAGAAAGGCGGCAAGGCAGCCCAGCGTTGGTTGCGGCTCCCTCGGGGGGCGACTAACGTGATGCTCTGAAGGCGGATCACGGCCTCCGCGTATCCTCCAGTAACCGCCACCCCCCGAGATGGAAGCCGTATGCAGGAGCTGTTTTTCGGTCCCGTCGCCATCTGGTTCACCGTGCCAGCGATTGCCGGCACCGTGTTCTTCTCCTTGCGTACGCTCCTCATGCTCGTCGGGGGTGCCGATACGGGCGTGGACGTCGATGTGGACTTCGATGTCGATGTAGATCTCGATGCGGGAGCCGATATCGACGTAGATAACGGCGAGTCCTCGTACGCCTTCAAGGTCCTGTCCGTCCAGGCGATCGCTGCTTTTCTGATGGGCTTTGGCTGGGGAGGGCTGGGTGCGTTCCGCGGCGGAGGCTGGGGGGGCACGATCAGCGTCGTCTTCGCGGTGGCGTGTGGAACGGGCATGGTTTGGTTCCTCGCGAAATTGCTCACGGCCATGTATGGCCTCCAGAGCAGCGGCAACGTGCCCATATACCAGACCCTGGAGGCGGAGGGCACGGTGTACGCGAAGATCCCCGCCAAGGGTCTCGGGAAGGGGCGCGTGCGTGTCCTGATCGACGACCGCCAACGGTTCTACAAAGCGATCACGGAGGGCGAGGCACTGCCCCGGAGCGAGAAGGTCCGCGTCGTGAGCATAAATGAGGACAACTCAGTAACAGTAACGAAGGCATGAACTCCAGAGGGGGATAACACGATGTTCCTGTTCGCCACGGTGGCACTCCTCCAAGTGGGCGCGTTCGAGGGCGATTCGAGGGTGTGGCTCGGCTTGATAGGTGGGGGTCTGCTTATCCTCTTCTTCGGCATCTCGTTCTTGGTGAAGCAATACAAGCGCTGTCCTTCCAACAGGATCCTGGTCATCTATGGGAGGGTCGCGGGCGCACAGGCGGCACAGTGCCTCCACGGCGGCGGCAAGTTCATAATCCCGCTGTTGCAGGACTACGCGTTCTTGCCTCTCGAGCCGCTGGTCATCGATATCCCCCTGGAAGGAGCGCTGTCGCTCAACAACATCCGGGTGAACGTTCCCTCGACGTTCACGGTGGGCATTTCCACCGACCCGGTGCTCATGAACTCAGCAGCGGAAAGACTACTGCACCTGGATGAGAACCAGATTCGCGAGCAAGCCCAGGACATCATTCTGGGTCAGTTGCGGCTGGTCATTGCGACCCTGTCGATCGAAGAGATTAACAAGGACCGCGAGAAGTTCATGAATCTCATCAACACGAACGTAGCCGAGGAGATCAACAAGGTGGGGCTCGCGCTGATCAACGTGAACGTCCGTGACATCACCGACGAGAGTGGCTACATCGAAGCCATCGGGAAACGTGCGGCGGCGGAGGCGATCAATCGCGCCAAGGTGGAGGTCGCCCAGCAGGATCGCGACGGCGCTACCGGGCAGAAGGATGCCCAGCGCGATCAGCGCGTGCGCGTGGCTGCGCTGGAGGCGACCGCGATTGAGGGCGAGGTGAAGTCGAAGCGCGACTACGAGATCGCAACCGCCGAGCGGGAAGCCGAGACCATCGCCGCTAAGAAGAACGCGGAGCAGGAGCAGCGGGTGCAGGTTGCCGCGGCGGAGTCGACGGCGGTTCAGGGCGAGAACTCGTCACAGGGAGAGATCGCGAACTCAAACGCCCAGCTCGCAGAGGTGCGGGCCGAGGCGAAGCGCAGGGCTGAGATCGCGGCCGCACAGGCGGACGAGGCGATCTTCGGGGCTCAGCGCGAGCAGGAGATCGCCCGCTTGGGCAAAGACGAACTGGCGCCTCAGGAGATCGAGAAAGAGCGGGTCGAGATCAAGGCCGAGGCGACTGCGGAGCAACTGCGGCGCGAGGCGCGCGGTGAGGCCGACGCGATGCTGGCCAAATTCGTGGCCGAGGCGGAGGGTACGCAAAAGGTGCTGGAGGCCAAGGCCGCGGGGTACCAGAGACTGGTCGAGGCCTGCGCCGGGAATCCGCAGATCGCTCCGACTCTGCTCATGATCGAGCAGCTTCCTACCTTGGTCGCCGAGCAGGTGAAGGCGATTCAGAACCTCAAGATCGACAAGATCACTGTGTGGGATTCGGGGAACGGTGGTCGTGGATCGAAGCACGGCGGTGGGACGGCCGATTTTCTGTCGAGCTTGATCGGGTCGCTGCCGGCGATCCACGAGCTGGCCGAGCAGGCGGGCATTGAGTTGCCGGCAGTGTTGGGCAAAGTCATCCGCAATTCGGCCCGGTCGGAACCCACGGAGACGAAGGTTGTTGAGGTAGAGGAGTTGGTGAAAGCCGACGAACCGTAAGCAGAAGACCGCGTCGAAGTTCGTGCTTACAGCTTGTCCGGGCGTGGGGAGTTCGAGCCCCACTTTGTGGACGGGAACGACTTTAGAAATCTGCCATGACCGACCCCATTACCCGCCCGAACGCTGCCCTCGAAGGCCGCTACCGCGTCGAGCGTGAGCTTGGCGAGGGCGGGATGGCCAGAGACGGAGCGGCTTGCGATAACTCCCTTCCGCACACAATCGCCCTCAGACCCGGGCGGTCCGATTGGCGCGGTGCCCTGGAGAGCACTAACAGGAACTGAACCGCCCCGGGTTTGCCGGTGGATGCCGTCTCAACAGTTCGCGCTCGAACCGCTGGCACGCTCACTGGAGGCGCTGAAGGCTCATGAGCACTACCCTGTTCGGACAATCGGCGCGAGCGGCGATCCACGCACGAATCGACCGACTTTCGCCAGAGAGCATCCGGTGATGGGGTACTATGACTGCGAGAGAGATGGTCTGCCACGACGCCGATCAGTTATGGGTCGCACTCGGCGATCTCAAGGTGCATGCAGGACCGCTCCGGCTGAGATTCGGCACTCGGGAAGTAAAGGTGACACCGGGACTCCTCAGGTTCAGATGCTTCCGACGAGTCTTGGTCCCACTGGCTGCCGTGGCCGAGAGCATGGATCGGCGCTCCCCCAGAGATGTTGACGACGTCTTCAGCCGAATGGCGTGACGACGTCGCGGCACTCCATGCCTTGGTGGACCGTGTGGGCCAGAAAGATTCTTCGGAAAAGTGGGGTACACATCCGGTCTTCGGGCAAGTCTCGGGTGAGGAATGGGGTCTGCTCTGCTGGAGACACCTTGACTATCATCTTCGCCAATTCGGCGTGTGAGGGACACGGGATCTGATACGACCGGGATTCCCGCCATTCAATGCCGTTTTCCCGCCATTTCGGTACGCTGCAATCAGCCATCGGCCATCGGCAAGTGCGGCAGATCGTGCAGTCCTGATTGAACTTAGACGAGTACTTGCCGTGATTCACACCATCTGTACTCTGCCGAGGCGGCCTATCGGCGCACGGACCTGTTCGACCGCCGGCGCCGGCTCATGAACGACTGGGCGGCCTACCTGTCCGGCGGAGACTCGATAAGCTGAACCGGTCGGTTCTTTCACATTGGGCTGGCGCTCCCGGATGATGGCGCCGGTGCGTTGCCATCGGGTGTACTCGCCCCGTACGCTGGCGCGGCCTGCGCCATCCCGATGGCGCTGGCTCGTCGCTGAACAAGTAGATCTCGCAGCCTTGACGATCTCGAACCCGCACGTGCGCGCGAACACTTCGTCCGTCTGTGAGCTGGTCAGCTCGCAGCCACGGATCGTATCGCTGGAGCCGATGGCGCTTGACGATATTGATGGGACAGTCGTTGCAGTCCTTCCTCCCGGTGTCGCGCGCCTGCTTCCTGTGCAGCGAGCGTACGATGTATCGCGTTCTGGCCTCCGAGGTGCCGGTTCAGGAACGCCGAGCGCAGCGGAGCCATCCCGAGTACCAGAAGCCCGAGTTGATGGCGACAGGCCCGAACCAGGTCTGGTCCTGGGACATCACCCGGCTACTGGGGCCGAAGAAGTGGAGCTACTTCTACCTCTACGTGATCCTGGACATCTTCAGCCGCTACGTCGTGGGCTGGATGGTGGCGGATCGGGAAAACTCTTCCCTGGCCGGCAGGCTGATCCAACAGAGTTGCCTGAAGCATGGTGTCCAGCCGCAGATCCTGACGCTGCACTCGGATCGAGGGGCTCCCATGACGAGCCAATGCACGGCTCAGCTACTCGCCGATCTCGGCGTGACCCGCTCGTTGAGCCGACCCCAGGTCTCGGATGACAATCCGTTCTCCGAGACTCAGTTCAAGACCTTGAAGTACCATCCCTCCTTTCCCGGGCGGTTCGGGGATCAGAATCAGGCCAAGACCTTCTGTCGCTCGTTCTTCCGTTGGTATAATGCCGAGCACCGCCATGGCGGCATCTCCATGCTGACCCCCGAACAGGTCCACTTCGGTTTCGCCTATCAGGTCATCGCCCGCAGGAAGGCCGTGCTCCGCGAGGCATGGGCCGCTCATCCCGACCGCTTCGTCTCCGGTGAGCCGAAGCCTAAACCACTCCCGGAGGCCGTCTGGATCAATCCTCCAAGCCCCACCCTCACTACACAGGAGATTGCTCTCTAATTGATTCCCCCAAGTGTCTCATCCGGGTTGACAGGCTCCGAAACGCGGGAGGGATAGCCCAGGCTCGGGTTATCCAGGATTCTCACCGGCAGCGACGAGGACGGCCCTACTAGTCCATGTACGGCATGGGCGGCACGAGCCCGCTGACGCGCGCGTAGACGGTCAGCGCGCCGCGATGGTGCGCGGTGTGGTCGGTGATGGCGCTGATGATGGCCATGCGGGGTGCGCCGCCCATGATCGGCCCGTCGGCGATCGGCGCCGTCAACTCCGCGTTGCTCTTGGAGGACAGCGTGGCCTTGGCAACGGCCACCGCCTTGGCAAACCAAGCCCGCGCGTCGGTGAGCGACGTGCAGTTCTCGATGGCCTTGGCGTGAGCCTGGAAGTTCGTGTCGAAACCTTCACGCCGAAACGCGCCTTCGATGAACCAGTCGATCGTCTGGGCCGCGTGGGCCACCTGCTGCGCGGCGGTCATCACATCTGGCGTGGGCTTCACACCCGAGTGCTCTTCGGTGAGCGAGCGGGTCGAGCGGTTGAAGAATTGCTCAGTGCTCTCGAGTTCGGCGACCGCCTGGTCTGCGAGTGACATCGGATCCTCCTGACAGGGAGAAGAGGGCGCGGGCGGGCGGACAGCAGTCTCGGCGATTGATCAAACAGGTGAGTGATCCGGGACCAAGCGTTCCATCGTGGCGGATAGGCTAGATCGTCGCTTTCACTCGCACACGATGCCGTCCCCGTCAGCATCGCGCATGTACTGATAGGCGGGATGACCGCGGGGCACCGGTGCAATCCCATGTGCGCGGGCCTCAGCGCAGGTGATCCGGCCGTTGCCGTTATCGTCGTACTGACTGAGCGCGTATCCACCCCGGGTTACCGTCGAGGGTACCGGCACTTGGCGCGCGGTGCTGCCCCTGTCCGCACGGCCGTCCGTTTCGCACACGATGCCGTCCCCGTCAGCATCGCGCATGTACTGATAGGCGGGATGCCCGCGGGGCACCGGCGCGATCCCGTGTGCGCGGGCCTCGGCGCAGGCGATCTGGCCGTTGCCGTTGTCATCCCATTGGGCGAGCGCAGCGCTGTCCGTGCCGACGACGTCAGGGGAGTCGCCAGCAGAGGCGGGTGGAACGGTGCCACGACCCACCACGACCAAGCTGGTCGAGGTGCAACCAGCCAGTACGCGCTCAAGGGTATCGGCTTCGCGCCGGTCGATGGTGAGCCGGTACTTTTGACGAACCGCGATGACGCGACCAGCGAACCAACAAGTGTTCTGATCGGGAAGCCAATCGGTGGCGTCGCGGGCACCCTTCTGGCTACGGTTCACTCCGGGAGCCGCCAGCGTCAGGTTGAGACAGCCCCCCGGTTTCTCTGGACAGTAGATTGGCAAAGAGAGCGGGTCCAGAGAGAAAGGGACGTGATGGCCCAGAAGCCGAGGGAAAAGAAGGCGACCGAAGGTCGTGAGAAGGTACCCGAGCGGTGGAGCGCACAGCATAAGACGGAGGTGGTGCTGCGCCTGCTGCGGGGGGAGGATCTGGTGGAGGTCAGCCGCGAGGTGCAGGTCTCACCACCGGAGTTGGAGGAATGGCGGCGGGTGTTTCTGGAGACCGGTCAGCAGGGGCTGAGGCGCCGGGGCCGGGACCCTGGAGAACGAGAGCTGACCCGGACCCAGGCGAAGCTGGGAGAGTTGACGATGCGACTGGAGCTTGCGAGAGAGCTCCTGGAAAAAAGGGGGTACGGGGACGAGCTACGGACGCTCTTGAAGCGTGGACGCGAGTGAGTCCGGGGACCGGGCGGCCCTACCCTCTGACGATGATCTGCGAGGCCTGGCGGGTGGGGCGCTCGACGGTCTATGCGGCCCGGGATCGAGAAGAGAGCGAGGGGCCGGCAGAGCCGAAGAAACGAGGACCGAAGACGAAGCTGAGCGACGAGGAGTTGGTAGAGGAGATCCGACAGGTGCTGAAGCAGAGCGACTTCCTGGGCGAGGGTCATCGAAAGGTGAGGGCGCGCCTGAGGCCGAAGGGGATCCATGTGGGCAAGAACCGCGTGCTCAGGCTGATGCGGGAGAATGGGCTGCTGGCCCCTGTACGACGCGGGAAGCATCCGCATGGGGACCGGAGCCACAGTGGCCGGATCACGACGGACGTGCCGAACGAGCTGTGGGGCACGGACGCGACGCGGTTCTACACGAAGGAGGATGGGTGGTGCTGGTTTTTCGTGGCGGTGGATCACTGCGTCACGGACGTGGTGGGCTGGCACGTGGCGAAGAAGGGCGATCGGTGGGCAGCGCTCGAGCCGATCCGCCAGGGCGTACGGACCCACATGGACGACTACGCGCCCAAGATCGCTCTGGGGCTCGGCCTACGGCACGACTGGGGACCGCAGTACACGGCGCATCAGTTCCAGGGGGAGCTGGCCTGGCTCGGGATCCGCTCGACGGCCTCGTACGTGGGAGAGCCGGAGTGCAACGGCGTCGCAGAGCGCTTCATGCGGACGCTGAAGGAGGAGTGCTTGTACCTCCACGACTTCAAGAGTCTCGAGGAGGCCAGACAGGAGATCGACGCGTTTATCGAACGCTACAACCGCGGGTGGCTCCTAGAGCGGCATGGGTATCGGACCCCGGCCCAGGTCCGTCAGGAGCTCACCCTGAAGGCGGCTTGATTAGGCCGCCGACTTGTCCAGCAAACCGGAACCGGTATACCCTTTTTAAGTACTGAGGGGGACTTGGCCTCGATAGAACTCGAACCCGCCTTACCATGAAAAACTCTCCGTTGCGTTGGTCGGTCGCTTTCGCACTCGTGTGTCTAACCATGTCGTGTGGCAGCGAGGGGGGCTGCGTCTCGGGCCCCCTGTGCCCCGGCACGGACACACCGCCGCAACCACAACCACCGGGTGCACCGACGGGCGTCACGCTGACTGTCCAAGGGCTGGCGATTCGGGTCACCTGGACGCCGGGCTCCGGGGCCACCTCCCACAGGGTCACTCTGGTGACGCCCGACGAGGCGACGCGCACGCAGACAGTTGGCGCCACGGCCGTGTTCGCCGACTTCACCGGACTGACGCCCGGCGCTACTTACACCGGTCAGGTCTTCGCAATCAACGCGAGCGGGGAAACGGCGAGCGCCTCGGCGCAGGCAACAGTCAAGCTGCTGACCGGGGCTATCAGGGTCAGCCTCTCCACCACCGGATTGGACCTCGACCCCGACGGCTACTTCATCGGGCTATGGGACGAGAACTTCGACGCCCTCATCGATGAGTTCGAGGTGGGTACGTCCGGGTCGGTGATCTACGAGGAGCTGGAGCCCGGTAACTACGGCGTCACTATTACAGAGGTGGCTGCGAACTGCGTCAACCTGTTCGAGCAGGTGCAAGTCGTTTCGGTCGTGGCCGAGGAGACGGAGACAATCGACGAGGTGGTGTCGCCCCAGCACAGTGGAAATTCGACAGCACAGATTGGTGGTTGGAGGAACACGGCTTGATTATGGAGAATCCAGACTTCCCGGTCCCTCCTGGCAAATGCTTGGTCACAGGTCTCCGCGAGGTGACGACCGTGCTGACCGTTCATCCTATGAAAAAGGACGGTACTCAGCGTTGGGAGCTCGACAACGGCGCGACGCTCTATGATGTGACGCACTTGGCCTGCCGCTCCGCGCGCTACACACCGGCGACGAGTGATAATTCGTGTTCGCCGGCCAAGGCGCAGATGACTGCATTTCCAGTTACTCCAGGGGGCCCGATGCCTCCAGTCGAGAGCTGCAACAAGCAAGACTACGCGGTTCTCGTCGTGATTGGTGCGGCTGTGGAAAGCTGATAGCTGGCACACCGTCGAAACTTGAAATAATTGGGGTCAGAGTAACAATTCGTAGATAATTTTACTCTGACCCTAATTTCTAATATTCCAGCAGGCAGGTGTCTGAACTGATCGCCTCTCAGCGGCTTAATCTGAATGACCGGTTCTGGCCGAAAGGGGACATTCTCGATGATGCGAATGCTGGCCCGGTCGCTGTAAGCCAAATCGAAAGCTCATGACATTGCTTCTCTGTCACGATGCATAAACTTGTCCAGCGCCTTCTTGGACATGCACGTTTGTACGTATACTCAGGATATAGAGATACGTATACGTCTCCGAAGAGGAACTCGGAACCGCTTCGGTTCCTCCCCGCCGCGCCCCTCGGTCCCGTACAGCCATCCCAAGGCCCCGCTCAGCCGAGCACTTTACTGCTCCACTCCGGACCGGCTGACGCGGACGGGAGATCACTCGTCCTCTCCTCGGCGGCCGGAACTCACACGCGGGAGGAACAGAATGGGCCGCACCATCAACAAGATCATTCTCGTGGGCAACGTCGGTGGCGATCCGGACGTCCGTGAGACGAAGAACGGGACCAAGGTCGTCCATATGTCCATGGCGACGAATCGTCCCCCCTACGGGGACGATCCCCAGGAGAGGACGGACTGGCACCGCCTCACCCTCTGGGCCCGCCTGGCGCAGTTCACCGAGGACTACGTCAAGAAGAGCGACCGGATCTACGTGGAGGGCCACCTCGAATACGACACCTACGAGCGAGACGGAGTGAGCATCCCCACTGCCGACGTGAACGTCCGGGAGCTGGTGCTGCTCTCGTCGTCGAATGAGGCGGTGGACGTGCAGGAGGCGGAGGCCGCGGGGGCCGCGGCCTAGGGCGGTATCGGCTTGTGTTAGTGTGGTGTCCCAGAAGTGTCTCGGCCATTGATCTCGCTGCGCTCGATCGTCTCGCGGTCGACTCGGCGCTCACGGCGAGCATGAAGGTCGCTCGGCTCGAGCACCGATGCATCCGGCCCTGCGGCGTTCCCTCTCCTCGGACCACGGCCGCGGTGCCCGCGTTGCTATTCCTCGTCGTCGGTGCCTGACCCACGCCTAACGGCGCGGGTACTCCGGATCCGGCGCCTCGGCACTCTCGGTGGTTCGCGAACTTCTGGGACACCACACTAGGGAACCTCTGCACAAGTCTGGTGGGCCTCGTTACGAGCGCCGACCCGCCTTCGGCGGGTGCCCCCCCCCCCCCCCCGGATCCTAGGCGTCGCTCTGAAGGCAGAGGTTCCCTAGAGCCACTCCCAGAAGCGACGCTGCACCGAGAGGACGAGCTCCCAGTCCCCGTCCGCGTTGAGGCCCCGCGCCACGTCGAGGAGCAGGAGGTCCCACCCGAGCCCGAGGCCCACTCCTGCGGAGCTCCTGAGCCCGTCGGTGCTTCGGCCTGGCCATCCGTCGGGCAACTCGTTGCGGCTGAAGCCCGTCTTGCCGGTGGCCACGAAGGCCCGTATGGACAGCCAGGGTGCGAGCAAGGGCTGGCTACCCTCGACCCTCATGAGCGCCATCTGGTCGCCGATGAAGGATCGGTACGGATATCCGGGCAGGGTGTGTCTGCCACCCAGGAGATAGAGCGACTGAGCCGGAATCTCGTTTGAGGAGAGGCCCAGCTGGAGGCGGCCTTCCACCGTCGTGCCCGACGAGTGCAGCCGGCGCTGAAGGCTGGACTCCCACCACACCGAGCCGTAGCTCCGGTCATCGAAGGCGCCGATCCGCGCTGTGGCCGAAGTCGTGAAGCCACGCATCCCGATACGCCTCGAGTAGGATAATTCGAGGGCCCAACCGTCTCCCTCATCGACCGGGAGCACGGGGCGATGCGTGCCCGCTCCACCGGCCGCGTCCACGACCACGTTCCCCCCGGAGCGATGGCGCTCCCACACTCCCGCCAAGCGCAGAGTGCCTGTGCTGCCCACCGCCCAACTGTATCTCAGCTCCGCGCTCGACGAGAAGTAAGGATCCGTGTAATCCTCTCCCGCCAGAAGTCCCCCCAGGCTGTTCATCGCTGCGCTGGAGCCGCGTAGTCGCCCGCTGGCGTCGTTCAGCTCGTTCCATCGGAGACGGAGTCCAAGTCCCTGATTGGAGGGTGTTCGGGCGAGGGTCACCGAGAGCTGGCCCTTGTCACGCCCGAACGAGTACCCGCCGTGGGACTGCAGTCTCCAGGTGGGCCCGAGAATGAAGGCCGCACCTGCTCCAGCGAAGGAGCCCTCCGCCCTGTTGTACCTGTAGACCGAGGAGACGAAAGGAACGTAGAGGCGGGAAGGCTTCAGCCCACTCAGGTATCGGCGACCCACCACCGTCATGGCCTGTCGCCGGATGGCCTCGATCTCCGGCGAGGTCTCGAGGCCCTCCTCCTCCAGCTGATCGTACAGCCCCGTTTCGAACAGGAAGTTCTCCCTCGCTGCCTGGGGAACCGACGAGACCGGCCCACCGAAGAAGAGGTACTCCGGCAGCTGTGGGTTGAACTGGTAGTTCCGTATCTCGAAACGGCCTCGAATGACGCTGCCGGCCAGGAAGTCGATGATCGGGAGCTCCCTCCTCAACTCCACTTCCTGGCGGTACGGGAGCCAGTACTTCCCCTCCCAGACCGAGTTGTCCATGGAGATGCGGATGTAGTCCAGGTTGCCGTCGACGTAAGAAGCCGGCGTGAACGTGAAGTTCATCCGGACGATAGCCCCGGACCCTCGCTCCAGGAACACGCTCCCGATCACCCCTGGAGAGCCTGGGTCCTTGGGCCGGACTTCGACCTCGTACACGCGGATGTCCGGAGTCGGGCCCGGAAGCGAAAGGGTGAGGGAGTCGGTGAGACGGAAGTCGTAGATCTCCTCGGACCCGGGTGCGACGGGGTGTATGACGGCAGCCACCTCGTCTCCGTCCCCCAAACGGATGAGGTCCCCGAAGTCGTCCTGCACCACGGTGAGGTGATCGAGGTGGTACTTGATGTTCGTCGGGAGCTGTTTCTCGTCCCGGAGCCCGACTACCCGCTGCTTCGTCTGCGCCGGGGCTCGCCAGTAGACCTGCAACGCGATCTGGTCGGTCCTCACCAAGGTGCGCTCGTCGCTGTCGGGGCGGTCCAGAAAGAAGTAGATGTAGCCCCTGGCGTCGGCCTCGTACGCTTGAAAGGCCGAGTCCACGGCCACGGCCTGGCGGAGATCCCTCGCCTCTCCTACCAGCCCCATCGCTCTAGGTCCGTTCCATACGCCGTCGGACTGCGCCTCCACCCCGGGCACGAGACAAACGAGCAGCAGGAAGATGGTGGAGGTGAGACCCTGCGTCCGGGTGGGAAGTGACAGACTGGGCTTCTCGGTCATGCAGATCGTACGCGTACCGCACGGCGCCGGTTCCCCCGTCGCTGGCACGAAAAAGGGCCCCGTCCGATCGCGGACAGGGCCCTGATTGCCGAGGTGGCTTGAGGCGTCAGTTCGCGCTCCAGAATCCCGAGAGAGAGTCACCGTGGGGGCTCTCGCGGAGCTTCTCGAACGCCCGGTTCCGGATCTGGCGGATCCGTTCGCGCGTTACGCCGAGGAGTGAGCCGATCTCCTCCAACGTCCGCTCCTCACCGTCGTCGAGGCCGTAGTAGAGGTACAGGATCTTCCGCTCGCGCTCGGTGAGGTAGCTGTCGAACATCGTCTCGAGGAAGTCCCGACGGGCGATTGCCTCCACATTCCCCTCGATGTCGGTGGCCTCGGCTCCGGCGAACCTCTCACCGAAGCTAGCGCTGTTGCCGTCGCTCCGATCGATGGGAGCGTCGAGACTGAGCTCGCTCGCCGCCACTCGCCGGAGAGCACGGATCGTCTCGATGGGCTCCTCCATCTCACGCGAGATCTCCTGGATCGTCGGTGAGCGCCCGAGCTGTTGCGTGAGAGCCGTGTCGATCCGGGCCAGCTTGGCCAGATTCGAGTTCTGGTTGAGGGGGATGCGAACCGAGCGTGTCTGCTCTGCAAGGGCCTGGAGGACGGTCTGGCGAATCCACCAAACGGCGTACGAGATGAACTTCACGCCCTTGTCCGGATCGAACTTCTTCACCGCTTTGAGTAGCCCCTCGTTGCCGATGCATACGAGCTCGGCGAGGCCTAGGCCACGGCCCTGGTACTTCTTCACGTATGAGATGACGAACCGCAGGTTGGCGGTGACCAGGCGCTCGGCCGCCTCCTTGTCGCCGGTGCGGGCGCGGCGTGCCAGGGCCCGCTCTTCCGCGGGGTCCTGGATCAGTGGGTATTTCTCGACGTCTTGCAGATACTGGTCGAACGAATCCAGGCCTCGGGAAGTTGAAAACATTCGTTCCGGGCGCCTCGTTTTGGAGGTTGAGAGGGATCGTGAGCTATGCAAACAACATGCCGTCCTCGGCGCGAAGCGACCTGCTAAACGAGGCGAAGAGAACAGCTTAACTCGCGTCGCGGCGAAGGGTGTGAAACTTATAAAAGTGTGTTTCTGGAGTCAAAGGTTTTCTTCAATGGGCGGGGGTTCGAGCCACGAATGGCGTCCCCTGGTGTCATTATGGCAGGTCGCGGTTGTTAGATACCGGGCGGGGACGCCGCTATCCGGAGGTCTACCGGCGGCTTCGGCGCAACTGTGGATCCTCGAATCCCTGCAGCAATCCGAGCAACTCGGCGGCCGTGATTCGGAACACGGGCTCCTTGAAGGCGTCGGGGCCGTTCACCGGAAACGCCAGGTCGATCCGGATCACTCCCCGGGTACCTCCGGGGAAGCCGACGCGTAGGCCGGCCCCGGCGCTAGCACCGAAGCCGGAGTTGCTGCCGAACGGCGTGTCGCCCCGCCAGACTGAGCCCACGTCCAGGAACACGGTGAGCCCCAGGTCGAAGAGACTACCAGCAGGCGACCCAAGATAGATCCGGTCCTCAAACGATCCGATCAGTCGCCGGCCGCCCGGGGCGTGGTCGAGGCCGTGGCCCCTGAGGTTGGACGGGCCTCCCAGCGTGAGCTGGAAGGGAACCGTCATGGACCACCCCGCCGCCCCCGAGATCCGCGCGAAGAGCGTGTGGCGAGGTAGGGCCAACGGCTGCCAGTAGGTGTAGACGTCGAATTCGCCAATGGCGTCCCGCCAGCCTTCTTGGGGGCCGTCGAAGATGTGACGGGCCTCGAAGTCCACATTTCCGGCGAGGACCCAACGGCCCGGTGCCAGCCCTCCAAAGACACGGATGCGTCCGAAGAAGTTGTCGTCCTCCGTTTCCGAGTCGGGGCCGAGGAACCCCACGCTACGACCCAGCGTCAGGGAGATCTCGCCGCCCACAGGTACGTCCTGGACACCGCGCACAGCGTCAAGAGCGGCCCGCCGCTCGAACCGCAGGTTCCTCTGTCCGAGCATTAGGTTGAGCCGGGTCGCGGAGCGTCCTCGGGTCTGCGGTGAGACCGGCGCGGACAGCTCCGGAGGGGCTGGCTCGGCGTTCGCGAAGTCCCGATTCCGGACCGCCTCGGGACCCTCCTCGAATCGCGCAAAGTCGAGATCGTCTCGAGAGATCCCGAGGCCCAGGATCGTCAGCCGTCCCGCCTCTCCCAGTCGTCCTGCCACTGTGAGCTCGGCACGCTTCCTCAAGAAGGGGGTCACGACGTGTGTGTACACTCCGCCTTCCGGAAGGGCGTATGCGAAGAGGTCCTCCCGACGGGTGTAGAACTGGGTGGCAAAGTACCGGCCCACCTCGCCGACGAACGGATAAACGAAGGCCTGTTGGAAGAAAGGACCGACACGGGTCTCTCCCGCTTGGAGCTGGGCGTCCCATCGGGTGCCCAGGAAGCGGGCTGCCTGGACCGCCCCTCCGATCTCGCGAGCTTCCCGGCGCTCCCAGTAAAAGCCGCGGGCCGCGACACCCTTCCCAAGGACGTTCTTCTCCGTGACGTCGAGTCCGTTGACTTCGAAGCCCTCGTCAAAACGGGCGCGGACCGTCACCTGGAGGGTCCACTCATCCTGCGTGTCCACTACGATGTGGACGGACCCGTCGGACTGGGGGACGGCGAATACGTCCACCCGAGCGATGAAGCCCAGTTGGCGGATGATTCTCTCCGACTCCGCGACCAGAAACGGATCGTAGCAATCGCCTACTTTGAAGAGCAGCTCCCCCTGGATGAACTCCTCGTCTGTCTCCATGTGGAGCCAGTTGGCGAAATTATAGAGCCACTCGAAGGACCTTCCGTTGGTGACGTTCGTCGTGTCGAAGACCGAGTGGCTGTTTATGAAAATGAAGGAGATCTGGCCGTTCGGACACGCCTGTCCCACAAGCCCAGCCGGCCCCGAGGCGGTCAACGCGGCGAGGAGGATCAGCGCTCGGGTGAGACTTCGGGCCCAACGCTCTCCAGCGGCGGCGATTGACACTCGGTTTTTCTCGGCTAACCTAAACATTCCCCTCTAATAAGGCTTCCGAATGGACGCTCGTAGCAAAGCGGCCTTGGAGTATCACACCAAGGGTCGCCCTGGCAAAATAGAGGTCCTTCCCACCAAGCCACTGAGCACTCAGAGAGACCTGTCTCTCGCGTACAGTCCGGGTGTGGCGGTGCCCTGTCTAGAGATCCACAAGAGACCGGACGACGTCTTCAACTATACGGCGCGCGGCAACTTGGTTGCTGTTGTCTCCAATGGGACGGCGGTTCTGGGACTCGGCAACATCGGACCGATGGCGTCGAAACCGGTCATGGAGGGCAAAGGCGTGCTCTTCAAGAAGTTCGCCGGCATCGACGTGTTCGATCTGGAGGTCGGCTCGGAGGACCCGGAGGACGTGATCCGGTTCTGTGAGCTCCTCGAGCCGACCGTGGGTGGAATCAACTTGGAAGACATCAAGGCTCCCGACTGCTTCGTCATCGAGAGGCGACTCAAGGAGAGCCTGGACATTCCGGTCTTCCACGACGACCAACACGGGACCGCCATCATCAGCGCCGCGGCTCTCATGAACGCACTCGAGCTCGTCGGAAAGAGGCCATCGAAGATCAAGGTGGTGTTCAGTGGCGCCGGTGCGTCGGCCATCTCCACCGCGGAGCACTTCACGCGGATCGGGATTCTCCGTGCGAACATCCTCATTGTGGACAGCAAGGGGGTGATTTACGAGGGACGCCAGGAGGGCATGAACGAATACAAAGCGCCCTTCGCCGTCCGGACCGACCTCCGTACCCTGGAGGACGCCATGAAAGGGGCCGACGCGTTCATCGGCCTCTCGGTTCGCGGGTTGGTGACCAAGGAGATGGTGGCCTCCATGGCCAAGCGTCCCATCATTTTCGCGCTGGCCAACCCCGATCCAGAAGTCACGCCCGAAGAGGTGGCCGAGGTGCGGGACGACGCTATCGTCGCTACGGGGCGCTCGGACTATCCGAATCAGGTCAACAACGTTCTCGGGTTTCCGTTCCTGTTCCGTGGCGCCCTGGACGTCCGGGCCAAGGCCATCAACGAGGAGATGATGCTGGCGGCCACCCGCGCCCTGGCCGATCTGGCGAAGGCCACGGTGCCGCAATCCGTGACCGCGGCCTATGGCGGCGAGTCCTTCGAGTTCGGCCACGAGTACCTGATTCCCAAGCCGTTCGACTCCCGGGTGCTCTTCCACGTGGCTCCGGCCGTGGCGAAGGCGGCCATGGAGTCCGGCGTTGCGCGGGAGGAGATCGACCTCGTGGAGTACGAGGATCGGCTCAAGGCGAGCCTGGGGCCGAGTGGCGAGGTCATGCGAGGGATGGTCAGCCGTGCGCGGAAGCGACCCATGCGCGTGGTCCTCACGGACGGCTACAACGAGCGCGTGATCCGTGCCTGCCAGCAGATCGTGGAGGACGGCGTCGCGATTCCGGTCCTCATCGGCCGGGAAGACAAGGTCCACAAGATCTGTGAGCTCCACGGCGTCGACATTACCGGCACTGAGATCGTCCACCCGATCCTGAGCGACGAGGCGCGCCATGAATACGCCGAGGAGCTGTACCAGTCCCGTCTGCGGAAGGGACTGACCCGCGCCGAGGCTCGTTCGCGGATGTACCAGCCGGGCTACTTCGCCGGCATGATGATCCGGCGAGGTGACGCCGACGCCATGGTCGCCGGCATCGAGTCCCACTATGCGGAGCTCTTGCGGCCGGCGCTGGAGGTTCTCGGTCGGGCCGACGGGGTGCGGAGGGTGGCCGCCATGTACATGGTGGCGCTCCGCGACAGGGAGCTCCTCTTCTTCGGCGACACCGCCGTAAACATCGACCCAGACGCGGATGCTCTCACGGACATCGCTCTGCTCACAGCCGGCTTCGTGGAGAATCTCGGAATCGAGCCGCGCATCGCCATGCTCTCGTTCTCCAACTTCGGATCGGCTCGCCATCTCGAGTCCGAGAAGGTGCGGGCGGCCGTCGACCAGGTGAAGGCGCTCCGCCCGGATCTGGAGGTCGACGGCGAGATGCAGGCTGACACGGCGGTCAACACGGAGCTCTTGCGGGAGCAGTATCCGTTCAGCACGCTCACGCGGGCGGCCAACGTGCTCATCTTCCCGAACCTCGCTTCCGCCAACGCTTCCTATAAGTTGTTGGCGGAGATCGGAGGGGCGGATGTGATCGGTCCGATCCTGCTGGGGATGAAGCATCCCGTGCACTTCCTGCAGCGGGGATCCACCGTCCAGGACGTCGTGAATCTGGTCACTCTGGCGTCGGTGGACGCCCAGGCCCGATCTGCACAAGATTAGTGCCGGACTCGACCCAGACGGTCGGTGTTTTCTCGGTGTTGAGCTCTACTGAAGAGAAGGAATAGAGGACCGATCAATGGCGACCCAGATCGAGGGCAATCGGTCGATGATTGGAGCGAAGGCCTCCGCCCGAGCGGGACTGGACACCCACGGACTCGACCCGCAGAAGAAGGTGCACTGGAATCTCTCCCCCGCTCAGCTCTACGAGCGGGCGCTGGCGCGGGGGGAGGGACGACTGGCCCACATGGGTGCGTTCACGGCCGTTACGGCCCCTCACACGGGGCGCTCGCCGAACGACAAGTTCACGGTCAAGGAGTCCGCTACGGGCGAGAGCATCGACTGGGGCGCCCTGAACGTGCCCCTGAGCGAAGAGCATTTCTACGTGCTTCGTGACGAGATCATCCCCTTTCTGAACGGGCAGGAGCTGTTCGTCCGGGACGCCAGGGCCGGCGCCCATCCGGGTCACGGACTGAACGTCCGGGTGGTGACGCACAACGCGTGGCACAACCTGTTCGCGTACAACATGTTCCTGCGGCCCACCGGCGAGGAGCTCGCGGAGTTCCAGCCCGACTTCACGGTGCTCCATGCGCCGGGCTTCTTGGCCGACCCGGAGAGGCACGGCACGAACAGCGGCACGTTCATCGTCCTGAACTTCCAGGAGCGCCAGGTCGTGATCGGTGGCTCCAACTACGCCGGAGAGATCAAGAAGTCGATCTTCTCGGTCCTGAACTACATGCTCCCGGACCAGGGCGTGCTGCCCATGCACTGCTCGGCCAATGTCGGTCCCGACGGCGACACGGCGCTCTTCTTCGGCCTTTCGGGCACGGGCAAGACGACGCTTTCGGCCGATCCGCAGCGGGGGCTCATCGGCGACGACGAGCACGGCTGGGGCGAGGCCGGGATCTTTAACTTCGAGGGCGGTTGCTACGCGAAGACCATCAAGCTCTCGCCGGAGGGTGAGCCGGAGATCTACCAGGCGACCAAGATGTTCGGGACGATCCTCGAGAACGTCATCCTCGACGACGACACCCGGGAGATCGACTTCGACGACGGGAGCATCACCGAGAACACCCGTGCGTCGTACCCCATCCACTACATTCCCAACGCCGTGGTCCCGGGTCTGGGCGGGCACCCGAAGAACGTGGTGTTCCTGACGGCCGACGCCTTCGGCGTCCTGCCTCCCATCTCCAAGCTCTCGCCCGAGCAGGCCATGTATCACTTCGTATCGGGCTACACGGCGAAGGTGGCGGGGACCGAGCGGGGGATCACCGAGCCCAAGGCAACCTTCAGCGCCTGCTTCGGGGCGCCGTTCCTGCCGAGACACCCGGGGGAGTACGCCGAGATGCTCGGTGAGCGACTCCGGGAGCACGGCTCCAGTGTCTGGCTCGTGAACACCGGGTGGAGTGGGGGGGGATACGGTGTGGGAAGCCGCATGAAGCTGTCGTACACGCGGGCCATGGTGAGCGCCGCGCTGGCCGGTGAGCTGGATGGGGTCGCCACCGAGGCCGATCCGGTCTTCGGGCTGCAGATCCCAGCGGAGGTGGCGTGCGTGCCCGCCGAGATCCTCACCCCGCGCACCACCTGGGCCGACGGGGCCGAGTACGACGCAGCCGCCGAGAAGTTGGCCTCCATGTTCAAAGAGAACTTCGGCAACTTCGAGGACCACGTCCCCGAGGACGTGAAGGAGGCGGGCCCGAGATAGGGTGGCCTTACGCCCGTCGGTCCGGGTAGCCGGTCACCGCGAGGTCGGACGTCCTGAACCGCCCGAACCGATCCCTGCCGGACTAGGCCTCCAGGTCGCCCATCCAGAAGGCCGTGTGCCTGTCGAGTAGGACCATCGGTTGTCAAGCATCGTTTGCTCGGCGTAATCTCCGAACCCGTAGAACGGGCGAGCACGCCGCCGGAGTTCGCCAGGGCGGCTGTTACGAGGCCCCCGCCTCCAACCGAGTGAACGAGCGACACATGGCTAAGTCCTATTGGCTCATGAAGAGCGAGCCCGACGTCTACTCCATCGACGACCTCAAGAACGACGAGACGACCTATTGGGAGGGCGTGCGGAACTACCAGGCCCGAAATCACATGATGGCCATGAAGAAGGGCGACGAGGTCCTCTACTACCACAGCCAGGAGACGCCGCCGGGGGTTGTGGGGGTGGCCCGGGTGGTCAAAGAGGCGTATCCGGACTTCACCCAGTTCGACAAGAAGCACAAGTACTACGATCCGAAGTCTAGCGAGGAGAAGCCGCGCTGGTGGATGGTGGATGTCCGCTTCGTGAAGAAGCTGAAGTCGGAGGTGAGCCTTCATGACGTCAAGGCCGTGAAGTCGCTCTCAGACATGGTCCTGGTGAACAACTCCCGGCTCTCGGTGCAGCCCGTCCGGAAGAAGGAGTTCTACACGATCCTGAAAATGGGTGGGGGTTGAGGAGCCCGCCACGCTCGAGCAGGAGGTGACCTGGGCCATGGAGGACGGCGGCTTGGAGGCTCTGAGAGCGCGCTACGACGAGCTCCGTGAGGAGTACTTCGGGAGGGGTGCATACGAGTTCGGACCGAGGCCTCTGGAGCGGGTGGCCGAAGCCGTGGCCCGTGGCGACTCGCAGGGAGCCATGGCGGTGGTGGAGCTGAACCTGGAGCACCATCCGGAATCGTTCGGGTTCTGGTTGCTCAAAGGGCAGATCCACGCCTTCGAGGACGAGACGGAGGCAGCCATCGAGGCGTACGAGAAATCCCTCGAGTTGGTGCATGACAATCCGCCGGCGACCCAGGCACTCCAGCGCCTCAGGGGAGGCGGGCTCTAGCGCCTCAGGGGGGGCCGGGCTCTAGCGGCCCAGGGGGGGCCGGGCTCTAGCGCCCCCTCTGTAGACACGGAGCCCTCGCTCCGGAGCCCCGGTTTTTGCGCCGTCCGCTCTGGCAGTCCCGTGCGGCCAGGACGCGGGCCGCGTATTTTAGGGCGTATCCGTTGGTAATTGGGACCGCTCCACGGGAGCGCCCCCTCGGTAATAAGGCAGGCAGCACCATGGCTGACACACTGACGGCGCCCGAGACCGGAACGGCTACCCCGGTCATCGGCCACTTCATCAACGGCAGGCCGGTGGCCGACTCCGTGAACACGCAGGCTGTGTATGACCCGGCGAGGGGAGAAGTCGTCCGCCATGTGGCCCTCGCCGGCAGGCAGACGGTGGAGCAGGCCATTGAGGCCGCCCACGCGGCGTTCCCGGCCTGGAGAGACACGCCCGCGGCCAAGAGGGCCCGCATCATGTTCCGCTACAAGGGGCTGCTCGAGGAGAACGCCGATCGTCTGGTGGCACTCCTGAGCGAGGAGCACGGCAAGGTCCTCGAGGATGCCGCGGGCGAGCTTCAGCGCGGCATCGAGAAAGTCGAATACGCGTGCGGAGCTCCCGATCTGCTGAAGGGCGAGTACAGCAAGAACGTCGGCCCCGCCATCGACAGCTGGTCCGAGTTCCACCCGCTGGGCGTGGTGGCTGGCATCACGCCGTTCAACTTCCCGGTGATGGTGCCCATGTGGATGTATCCCATCGCGCTGGTGTGCGGGAACACCTTCATTCTGAAGCCCTCGGAGCGGGACCCGAGTGCGCCGATGCTGGCGGCCGAGCTGCTGAAGGAGGCAGGCCTGCCGGACGGCGTCTTCAACCTCGTGAACGGCGGCAAGGAAGCGGTAGACACCCTGTTGACCGACGAGCGCGTACAGGCGGTGAGCTTCGTGGGCTCCACGGTCATCGCCGAGTACGTGTATCGGACCGGCACCGCCAACGGCAAGCGCGTACAGGCCCTGGGTGGCGCCAAGAATCACGCCATCGTGATGCCCGATGCCGACATGGAGAATGCGGTCGACGCGTTGATGGGGGCCGCCTACGGCTCCTGCGGCGAGCGTTGCATGGCGATCTCGGTCGTGGTGGCGGTCGGGGAGGAGACGGGTGATGCCCTGGTCGCGGGGTTGTCGGAGCGTATCGAGCGGCTGAAGGTGGGCGCCGGATGTGAGGTCGGGAACGACATGGGGCCGCTGGTCACCCGCGAGCACGACGAAAAGGTCCGGCGCTACGTCGACCTGGGTGTGGAGGAAGGCGCCGACCTGGTCGTGGACGGCAGGGATCTTCAGGTGCCCGGTCATGAGGACGGTTTCTTCCTCGGAGCCTGCCTCTTCGACAACGTGAAGCCTGGCATGCGCATCTACGCCGATGAGATCTTCGGGCCGGTGCTCTCTGTAGTGCGCGTCGACGGCTTGCAGGAGGCCATGGACCTCACAGACGAGCACGAGTTCGGCAACGGCACCTGCATATTCACCCGCGACGGTGAAGCGGCGCGGTACTTCAGCGATCACATCAAGGCGGGCATGGTGGGGATCAACGTCCCCCTGCCGGTGCCGGTGGCGTACCATAGCTTCGGCGGCTGGAAGCGCTCGTTCTTGGGCGATCTTTTCGCCTACGGGCCTGACGGCGTGCGCTTCTATACACGACGAAAGACCATCACCCAGCGCTGGCCGTCGAGTGAGGTTCGGGAAGGGGCGAAGTTCGCCTTCCCGAGCGACGCCTGACCGACCAGCAGTCTAGAACGTAGAGGCCGCCTCATCTCGCTTGGTTGTCGAAAGGCTCGCCTGGCAGATCGGGGCTCCGCGGCCCCATGCGAAGCACACGGGAGGCAAGGATGGAGACCAGCGGAGCCGAGACGCTGATGAAGAGCCAGGCCGTCAGGGCGGGCCAGAACGAGTTCGTATTCCCGGCCGCAAAGCCCCTATACGACAAGCCTCT
This sequence comes from Longimicrobiales bacterium, assembly GCA_965238005.1. Lineage (GTDB taxonomy): Bacteria > Gemmatimonadota > Gemmatimonadetes > Longimicrobiales > Gaopeijiaceae > CBDCKN01. Next base: position 4,772,330 of record OZ250165.1, on the reverse strand, counting down.
CGTCCTGGCCGAGGGCGAAGGTGTGCGGGTGCGAGACGCCGACGGTCGCGAGTACCTGGACCTGTTCAGTGGCATCCTCACCACGTCCGTGGGACACTGCAACCCCAGGGTGGTCGCGCGAGTCCAGGAGCAGATGGCACGCTTGGGCCACACCTCCACGCTCTACGTCACCGAGCCTCACGTGGAGGCCGCCCGCCGCCTGGCCGACATCGCGCCCGGCCAGCTGAGCCAGACGTTCTTCACCAACTCAGGAACCGAGGCCATCGAGACGGCCATCCATATGGCCTGCTTGCACACGGGTCGCACGGAGATCGTCGCCCTCCGGCAGGCGTACCACGGCCGCAGCTTCCTGGCCACCAACATCACGGCCGTGAGTGCTTGGCGGCCGATGGCTACCACGTTCCCGGGCATCAAGCACACGCTGACTCCCTACCCCTACCGCTGCCCGTTCAAGCAGCCGTGCGACGAGAGCTGCACCGAGGCGTTCGCCCAGGACCTCGAGGACGTCATCCGGACGACCACCAACGGACGTCCAGCCGCGTTCATCGCCGAGTCCGTCATGGGTGTCGGGGGCTATATCGTGCCGCCGCCCGGATACTTCGAGCGGGCCGCCGAGATCATCCGATCGTACGGCGGGCTCTTCATCTCGGACGAGGTTCAGTCCGGCTTCGGCCGCTCGGGCGAGCGCTGGTTCGCGATCGAGCATGCGGGAGTCGAGCCCGACATCATGGTCATGGCCAAGGGCATCGCCAACGGAATGCCCGTGGGCGCCACCATCACACGGCCGGACATTGCCGCGTCCTGGAAGGCGAAGACCATTTCCACCTTCGGGGGCAATCCGGTGTCGATGGCGGCGACCACTGCCACCCTGGAGGTCATGGTGGAGGAGGACGTGCCGCAGAGGGCCAAGGAGCGGGGCGGGCAGCTCCACGCAGGCCTCATGGAGCTTTACGCGCGTTTCCGCTGGATCGGAGATGCCCGGGGGATGGGCCTCATGCAGGCTCTGGAGCTCGTGGAGGATCCGGACACGAAGGAGCCGTCGCCGCAGAAGACGAAGGCCCTTCTGGAGGCCGCCAGGGAGGAAGGTCTCCTCATCGGGATCGGAGGCCTCCACGGCCACGTCATCCGCATCGGACCGTCACTCCTCATCACCGAGGACGAGATGGCGGAGGGACTGGAGCGCCTGGAGCGGGCGTGTCACCGGGTCGAGGGCGCCTAGTGTCCCGTTGCCGAAGTGTCTCGGCCAGTCGAGGGCACGCTGCATCCCTGGGCTCGGCGTTGGGACTCCTTACCGTAGCTTTGGCTACGCCGCGTCGTCCCGCCTTGATCCCAGGGCGCCCCCACCCTCTTGGCGGCTCGCGGACTTCGGCAACGGAACACTAGCCGGTGACCTCCACGGTCATCATCGGGGTCCTCGTTGTATACCTGCTCGTCCTTCTGGGCCTCGGCATGTGGGGGAGCAGGGCCTCCGGGAGCGTGGCCGGTTACTACGTGGCCGACAAGAGGCTTCCTTCGTGGGTCATCGCCTTCAGCTCCAACTCCACCGGTGAGAGCGCCTGGCTGCTCCTGGGGCTCACCGGGATGGGGTACGCCGTAGGCTTCCACGCTCTGTGGGTCGTTGTGGGAGAGTTCCTCGGCGTTCTAGTGGCGTGGAAGTACGTGGCCCGCCCCTTCAAGGAGTACACCGACCGGCACGACTCCATCACGGTTCCCGACTATCTGGAATCCAGGTTCCACGATAAAGGTCACGTCATTCGCGTGATCAGCATGATCATCATCGTGAGCATGGTCACCGCCTACACTGCGGCTCAGCTGACGGCCTCGGGGAAAGCCTTCGGGTCGTTCCTGAACACGAGCTACTCGATGGGGGTCTGGATCGGTGCCGCGGTGATCCTCTACTACACGACGGTGGGTGGCTTCAAGGCGGTGGCATACAGCGATCTCTTCCAGGGCGTGCTGATGTTCATGTGCCTGGCCGTGCTCCCGGTGGTTGGGATCGCCGCCGCAGGAGGCTGGTCGTCGATGGTCGAGGGCCTTCAGGCGCAGGACCCAAGCCTCCTGGGCCCCATGGGCGCCGCCGGATTCAGTCTCAGGGGCATCATCGATGTCGCCGGGTTCATCGCCATCGGACTCGCCTTTATGGGCTCGCCACAGCTTCTCACCCGTTTCATCGCCGCCCGGGGGCACCGCGACATCGTCCGGGGGGGCAGGATCGCCGTGTTCTGCATCCTGGTCTTCGACCTCGGGGCGGTCTTCGGAGGGATGGCGGGACGCGTGCTCTTCCCGGGGCTCGCCGACCAGGAGACGATCCTTCCGGTCATGAGCAGCTCCCTCTTCCCGGCGCTCTTCACGGGGATCTTCCTGGTGGTGGTCCTGGCGGCCATCATGTCCACGGTGGACTCCCTTTTGATCCTTGCGTCCTCGGCGGTGGTGAGGGACATCGTCCAGCAGATCTTCCACCCCGACGTAAGCGAGCGGCAGCTCTCCCTCTACGGAAAGGGCGTCACCGTCGTCATCGGAGCCGCGGCGTTGGCGGCGGCACTGACGGACGCCAGGGCGATCTTCTGGTTCGTGCTCTTCGCCTGGTCGGGTCTGGCCAGCGCCTTTACACCGGTGGTTCTCTGCTCGCTCTTCTGGAAGGGGACCACCCGGGCCGGGGCTATCGCAGGGATGGTCTGTGGATTCCTGGCGGCCGTGCTCTGGGTTCTGCTGCTCAAGGGGCGGTTCTTCGATCTCTACGAGATGATCCCCGGATTCGCGGTAGGGTTCGTGGTGACCATCGGCGTCAGCCTGGCCACCTCCCCGCCGGAGGGCGCCGCCGAGGAGATGGACTCCGTTCGGGAAGTGGTGAGGGCACCGGCCTAGTGGCCTCCCTTCGGCCAGCTTCCAGACGATCTCCCTGCCGCGGTCGCTCTTCGGGTCGAGGTGGACGCTCCACTTGTTACGGTTCGTAGAGAGGACAGAGGGCTCTCGCCGCCCCAGAACGGGGGACCCCGGGCACGGGCGGCATCTCCATTGGGCGGCTCGATCTTCACGACCTCCGCGCCGAGGTCGCCGAGGATCTGCGTACAATAGGGCCCCACGAGGTTCTGCGTCAGATCCACCACTCGAAGACCCTCGAGGTGATCCATCATGCTGGGGCCCTGCATTTACCTCGGCGGGGCCGTCGTATGGCCCCTTCCTCCAGCCACCTCTGAGGCGTCACCGTCCGTTCCAACTCCCTCGGGCGAAGCTCGAACCAACGCGCCACCAACAGGATCTCCGCCGCTTCGTGGGGCTGCAGCGCCGCGGGACCCCGCTCGACGCTCCGGTATACGTCCCCGACGGCTTTCGACACCCGGCTCCGATCCCGCTTCGACTTCGGATACGCATAGTCACGCCGAATGCGGCCCCGGCGGATCAGATAGATACGATCGTCGCCTGCGAATCCCGGCACTCTGTATAGAAACGTCAGGCTCTCGATACGACCCCTGAACGCGGCGAGCCGATCCTGGAAGGCCTGTAGCCTTGCGATCCGATCCCTGAGGACGCCCGCGTACTCGAAATCGAGACGACTCACCGCCGCCTCCATGCGACGCTCGAGGCCCACGAGGGGCTCGCGGGTCCGACCTTCGAGGAACCGGCGAGCCACGGCGACTTGTCTCTGATAAGCGTCTCCGGTAGTCCCCCCACAGCACGGGGCGAGGCACGTCCCCAGCTCGGCTCTCATACAGAGCGGCGTGCGCCCGCCGCTGAACATCTCGAGCTGGTCGTCGAAGCATACCGGCGTGGATCCCGGACAATCCCTCAAACCCACGGCCTGTGCCAGCTCTCGAACGGTGCGCCCCACCCGTTCCATGGCCGGGAATGGACCGAAGTAGAGGGATCCGTCGGCGATGACACGGGTCACGGGCAGGATACGCGGTGCGATCTCCCGGGTCAGCTTCACGAACCCGTAGATGCGCTTGCGCTTGTGCTGGACGTTGAAGCGGGGCTGCCAGTGCTGGATGAGCTTCATCTCCCGCACCAGGGCAGAGAACTCGTTCGGAATGTACTCCCAGCGGATGCGACCGGTCTCACGGATCAGATTGGCGGCCTTGTCACCCGGTGGCGCCCGGAAATAGGAGAGCAGGCGCGTCCTCACCCGCACCGACTTTCCCACGTACAGAGGATGCCCATCGACGCCGAGCAGCTGATAGATGCCCGGTCGGTTCTCGGCGTGGGTACGTACGTGCTCTCGGAGGGCGGAGGTTGGCACGCTCTCTGGTGTTGGAGTCACTACACTTTCGCTTTTCCTTCGGTAAGTATAAGGGGCCCCGACCCAAAGAGCCATTGCTCCCGGTGGCGCCGCACCGCTAACGTCCGCCATGCCTTCCGAGAGCCGGGATCGGGTCATTCGGGACCCGCTGTGGAACACAATTCGACTCGATGCAACGGCTGTGCGTATCGTGGATACGCAGGCTTTCCAGAGGCTTCGCTACATCCGACAGCTCGGCTTTGCCCACCTGGTCTATCCCGGGGCGACGCACACCCGATTCGATCACGCCATCGGCGTGTATCATCTGGCCGTCACGGCCATCCGGCGTCTGAAGGAAGGGCGTCGAATCCCCGAGGACATCTGGGAGGATGCGTACCTTGTGCCGTATGCCGCCCTTCTGCACGACATCGGGCACTACGCGTTCTCCCACGCCCTGGAGGAGCTTGAGGCGGATCTCCTCCCGGGGGATCACGAGGCGATCAGCGCTCGCTTCTTCGATTCGCCGGAGCTGAACGATGCTCTGGCGACCATCGGACCCGGCGCAGCGCCGAAGATCCATGCCCTGATCCGTGCACGCAGCGACAATCCCCTTGGAGGCCTGGTGGCGGGCAGCCTGGACCTGGACAAGATGGAGTACCTCCGACGGGACGCCCGCTTTTGCGGGGTGCCATACGGCGAGGTGGACGTGGACCGGCTGCTCCAGGGGATCGTCGTCCTCACGGATCCCGAGACTGGGCGGGCGGAGGTAGGGGTCCACGAGAAGGCGGTGGCGGCCCTCGAGTCGCTCCTCTTCGCCAAGTATCAGATGTTCAGAAACGTGTATTGGCATCACGGCGTGCGCGCTGCCACGGCTCTCTACAAGAGGATCGTGGACGAGGCCGTGCGGGATGGGATCCTCGACCCGGAGGAGCTTGTCGGCGCTACCGACGAGGAGCTGATCTACGAGACGACCCGCCGCGCTCAGGTTGCCGACAGTCCCGTCGCCGAGAGGCTTTCGACACGGTGGCTCCCCGCCCTCAGGACCCGCAAGCTTCCCAAGCGGGCATTGGAGGTCACGGCCGCCGAGCTGGGCGATCGGGTCGTGGAGGACTGGGTGGTCTCCGAGACACCCATGAAGAGGGCGGTGGAGGATCAGTTGGCCGAGGAGGTGGGCCTCGGGCCCGGCGAGGTGGTCATCGACTTTCCCGCCAAGCGTGCCATGTTCCAGCTGGATCTGCTCATCGAGAGGCGGACCGGGCAGGTCCAGCGCCTAGGTCTGGGTGGCCTCCCGGGACTCATCGATCTGCCGCGCTTGGCTCAAGACCTCTACACGACTTCACGGGTCCTCCGGGTGTTCACCTTCGAGCGCCGCTCACTGGACCGTGATCAGGTTTTGGAGCGAATCACCCGCCGGGGCTAACGCTCGTGTGGACTCTGGCTCTACTCAGCTCGCTTCTTCGAGTACCAAGAAGCCAAGCGTAACGTTGTCCGGGGCGCCTCGGGCGTGGGCCTCGGTGATCAGGCTGGCGGTAGTGTCCTCGAGACCGTCCGACGTGAGGCCTTCTAGCGCGTCCTCGAGCTCGCTGTCCGTCATCAGCCCGGCCAGGCCGTCGGTGCAGAGCAGGAAGATGTCACCGGCTTGGGCGGATCCGTCGAAGACATCGGGCTCGACTTCATCGGAGGTACCCACGGCCCGGTTGATGAGGTGGCTGAGAGGATGTCCCTCGGCAGCCGACAGCGCGAGCGCTCCCGACTCCACGAGCTCCTGGACGACCGTGTGGTCGCGGGTGATCCGCTTCAGGCCTCCATCCCGGAGGAGGTAGGCGCGGCTGTCACCCACGTGGCCGACGACCCAGAGCCCTGAGTTCCCCTGCATGGCGAGGGCCGTCACAGTAGTGCCCATGCCCGTGTGCTCGGGCTCCTCTCTGGCGGCTTCCCAGATGTTGCGGTTGGCCCGCTGTACTGCCTCAACCATTCTCTCGCCCCAGCCCGAGCTCGATCCTCCGGACGTCAGGCCTTCCTGCACGGTTCGTGCGGCTTCCGCGGACGCGAGATGACCGGCGGGACGGCCGCCGATGCCGTCGGCCACGATCACGATTCCGTTGGTCTCGTCCAGGAGCAGGGTGTCCTCGTTTCGGTCTCGCTTGAGTCCGGGGTCCGACATGCCCGCCACCCGCCAGGTGAGTGCCAAGGGTGCTCCAGGTGAGAGATGCTTGAGCAGGAAGCTTAACCGCAGCAGGAGGATGCGCAACGCCGATAGGGACAGTGTTCGCGAGCGCGAGCGAGGCGCGACGGAGGGAACCGGAGGGGGCAACAGGGTTAGCATGTGGTGGTTACCGACCTGCCCGATCTACCGCCGTTTGAGGGCAGACGCCGAGGCGATCGAGATCATGTTGCGGGTGGCCGGACGCGTTCCCAAGAGTGGGAACCCTTTTCGTGGCTCGGTGTCTAAGTAGCTCTCGAAGCATCTAGACAAGAACGAGACATGTTACTATCTTAATGGCTGCCTATCGTACGGATTCGACGTTCGAGGAAGGTCGGCTCACAATAGAAAACCTGAGTGGTTAGGAGAATAGATTTTCGATGGCTACGGTTACTACGCGCAGAGAGCGGAAGGGGCGGCGCAACCCCCTGGCCGGCTTCGACGCGAGCATCGAAGAAAAGACCGCCCTCGATCAGTATCTGAGGGATGTCAGTCGCCATGAGCTCATCACTCCCGACAAGGAGAAGGAGCTCGGTGCCCTCGCTCAGAATGGTGACCAGAACGCGATTCAGGAGCTCGCCCGGGCGAATCTTCGATTCGTCATCAGCGTGGCCAAGAAGTACCAGAACCGGGGTGTGGCCCTCACGGACCTGATCCAAGAGGGAAATGTCGGATTGGTCACGGCCGCCCGGAAGTTCGATCCCGAGCAGGGCGTTAAGTTCATCAGCTACGCGGTTTGGTGGATTCGTCAGGCGATCCTGGCCTCTCTGGCCAATCACGGGCGTGCGGTGCGTGTGCCTCTCAACCGGGCGTCCGACCTGGCGCGTATCTTTCGTGAGAAGGAGCGCCTCAAGCAGGAGCTGAATCGTGAGCCCACGTCCGAGGAGTTGAGTTCGGCGACGGACCTCACGCCGGAGCTGATCGAGTCTCTCCAGACTCTCAACGCGGCAGAGATTCGGCTCGATGCCCCCATCGGCGACAGCGAGGATTCTCAGCTTGTCGAGCGGTTCATCACTGAAGAGGCGGCCGAGCCAGAGCAGGAGGTCGAGAGCCGGCTTTTGACCCAGACCGTCGGCGACGCATTGAGCACGCTCGAGGCGCGGGACGCCAAGGTGCTTCGACTCTACTTCGGTCTGGAGGGCGAGCGCGAGCACACGCTCGAGGAGATCGGCAACCTGCTGGGAGTGACGCGCGAGCGGATTCGCCAGCTGCGTGACCGGGCCCTGCGGAGGCTTCGCGAGGGTGGTAAGGGAGACGCGCTGGAGTCGTTCGCGGCGTGACCCACCGGCAGGGAAGCCCCGCCTTCCCCGGGATCGGACGGTCTCGGTGGGGGGCGGGGTTTTTTTTCGTGTGCTGCCTATCCCACTGAGCACATGAAAGGCATGGTTCACCTTGTCCGCGGTGGAGTGTACACCGTGGCGCTCGAGTCGGGGACCGTTGTCGAGGCATCACTGAGGGGTCGTCTCAAGCTCGAGGAGCGCACGGGCGATCAGGTGGTCATCGGGGATCGAGTCCGCGTGACGGAAGTGGGTGGCGAGACCCACGTCATCGAGGAGGTGTTCGAGCGCGAGACGACCATTACTCGCACCCGCTTCGGCGGGCGCTCCACCAAGGTCCTGGTGTCCAACGCCGATCGACTCCTCGCAGTCTTCGCCGCCAGCAGGCCGAAGCCCCGTCGTGACCTGATCGATCGGCTGCTGGTGGTGGGCGAGTACGGTGGGGTCACACCCGTCGTAGTCCTGAACAAGGCCGACCTCGAGGGCGCCGGCGAGGTGGCAGAGGAGTTGGAACGGGTCTACCAGCCCTTGGGTTACGACGTGCTGAAGGTGAGCGCCCTCACCGGTCAGGGCATGGACAGCTTCGCCAGGCAGGTCTGCCAAGGTATCGCGGCTCTTGCGGGCCCGTCCGGGGTTGGGAAGTCGAGTCTGGTCAACGCCCTCGAGCCGGAGCAGGAACTCAGGACCGGGGAGCTCAGCCGCAAGCGGGGCACGGGTCGTCACACCACCGTGACTTCACGGCTGATCCAGCTCCGGTGTGGTGGGCTGGTCGCGGATACTCCCGGCTTCAGCGACATAGGGGTTTGGGGGGTACGACAGGCGGACCTGGATGAGTGCTTTCCGGAGCTCCGCTCTCTTGCATCCGGCTGCCGTTTCCGAGGCTGTAGCCACTTGCACGAGCCGGACTGTTCCGTGCGCGAAGCGGTCGCTGCAGGAGAAATCGACACCGGTCGCTTCGAAAGCTATAGGACCCTGTTCGAGGAAGCCGAGTCCTAAAAAGCCCGGTCCGAGTCATGGCGAGGGGCTCCTAGTGTGGTGTCCCAGAAGAAGTTCGCGAGCCACCGAGAGTGCCGAGGCGCCGGATCCGGGGTACCCGCGCCGGATGCGTGGGTCAGGCGCGACGACGAGGAATAGCAACGCGGGCACCGCGGCCGAAGGCCGTGGTCCGAGGAGGAGGAACGCCGCAGGGCCGGATGCGTCGGTGCTCGAGCCGAGCGACCTTCATGCTCGTCGTGAGCGCCGAGTCGACCGCGAGACGATCGAGCGCAGCGAGATCAATGGCCGAGACACTTCTGGGACACCACACTACGACCTGTAGCGCCCGGACAGGGGTGTTACTCGCAAGACCCCGGTGGCCAGATCGTCATCCACGGTCACGGGCCACTGGTACACCTGCTGGAGTGTGCTCTCCCGAAGGACCTCGCGAGGCTCTCCCTCAGCGGCGACGCGGCCACGGTCCAGAAGCAATACACGGTCTGCGAAGCGGGCGGCCAGGTCGAGGTGGTGGGTGATGAGGAAGATCGTCATCCCCCCGTTTGCGGAGGATCTGAGGAGCTCCAGGATCTCCATCTCGTGGCGTATGTCGAGACTGGTGGTGGGCTCATCCAGGACCAGCGCCTCGGGCTCCTGGGCGAGGGCCCTGGCGACTCGTGCCCGCTGAAGCTCGCCCCCCGACAGGGTCGAGATGAACCGATGTCCGAGCTCCCATACGTCGCAGCGTTCCATGGCCCGCTGGATGGCCTCCCGATCGGCCGGAGTCTCAGGCTGGAGCGGTCCAAGGTATGGGTAGCGACCCATGCCTACGAGATCCCGGACGGTGAGTGGGAATGCCACCGACTCCGCTTGAGGCACGACCCCCACCTCTCTGGCCAGCGCCCGCCGGTTCCACTCCGAGACGCTCCGTCCTGAGACCCGGGTCTCTCCGGTCACGTAGGGGACCATTCCGAGTAGGGCTCTGAGCAGCGTCGACTTTCCCGATCCGTTGGGACCAAGGACTGCGTAGAAGGATCCCCGTGGGACGACCATGGACACGTCGTCCAGGGCGGGATGGTCCATCCCAGGATAACGGACCGTGAGCTCGACTGCTTCCAGAGCGTTGGATTCGTCGGTCACCTAGCGGCCTCCGCTTCCCAAGCTGCGGCGGAGCAGAATGAGGAATAGAGGCACTCCCACGAACGCGGTGATGACGCCGATGGGTACCTCGGTGGGTGACAGGATCGTCCGGGCCACCACGTCGGCCAGGATAAGAAACACGGCTCCGGCAAGGAACGAGAGCGGAAGCAGCATGCGGTAGTCGGACCCGACGACCAGCCGTACGCCGTGGGGCACGATGAGCCCCACGAACCCGATGACCCCTGTGGCTGCCACCCCCGCCGCGGTCAGCAGCGAAGCCACTACGTAGGCCGTCTTCTTGACGCGCTCCACGTTCGTCCCGAGGTAGCCTGCCGTATCCTCGCCGATTGCCATGAGGTTGAGCGGGCGTGCGAGACCCGCCAGCAGAACAGCGGCCGGCACGGTATACAGCGTCACCGTTGCCACGGTGGGCCAATCTGCGCCGGCGAGGCTGCCCATCATCCACAGGACGGCGCTCCGCACCGTACGGGCGTCGGAGACGGACAAGACGAACGAGATACAGGCACTGAAGAACGCGCCCACCACGACCCCGGCCAGAAGGAGCACTCGCACGTCGACTCTGTCATCGGCGGCAGCCGCGACCCTCATCACGAGAACGATGGCCAGGAGGGCTCCCGTGAAAGACGCGGCCGGGAGAGCCCAGGAGCCACTCGCTACCAGGCCGAGAGACAGGGCCAAGACGGCTCCGGTGGCGGCTCCGCCGGAGATCCCCAGAATGTACGGCTCCGCCAGGGGGTTCCGGAGCAGTGCTTGAAAAACCGCTCCGGCCAGGGCCAGTCCTCCGCCCACCAGGATGGCCAGCGCCGCCCGCGGCGCCCGTAGCTCCACCACGATTCGTTGGACATTGGGGTCTCCTCCACCCGTCAACGCGGTGACGACCTCGGACGGTGTGAGCGCGACCGAGCCGAGCCAGATGCTCACAGCGAACGCGCCCATTACACCCAGGAGGAGCACTCCAGCCCAAGCGAGCGGCCTCACCGGAAAGCCTCCGGGTGGATCAGACGAGCGATGGTCCTGGCGGCCTCCCCCAGTCCGGGCCCCGGCACCTCCACCGAGCTGGGCAGCGGCACGTGCTCGACATCGGAGACCTGCGGCGGCACGCTCCCCTCGGAGACGAGGATCAAGTCTACCTCACGGGTGATCAGCTCCTCCAGACTTATGGGGACATATAACCCTTCAAGGTCGTCGAAGACGTTCTCCGCCCCGCCGGCCACTATGAGCTCGTGTATGTACGTCCCGGGCCCGGTCACCCACGGGGGCTCGCCACCCATGAGGTAAACTACCTTGCGACGGGGCAGGCCGTCGACGCGCGCCGCCACGTCGTCCAGGGCCTCCTGGATCCCCGCCAAGATCGAATCGGCGGCTGAAGCGGCGCCGGTGATCGCTCCAAGACGTCCGATGATCGACTGAACGTCGGCGATGCCGTCAGGCTGGATGGCGAAGTGTGGGATACCGAGGTCGCTCAGGCGCTCTGCCGTGGCCTGGTCAGACTCGCCCGCGAACCGGACGACCAGGTCGGGATCGAGTGAGACCAGGACCTCGAGGTTGGGCTGGAGTCCACCCCCCACCGACGGCAGCTCGGCGAGCTCCGGCAAATGGTCGTAGTCCGTTCGACCCACCAGGCTCGCCCGGACCCCCAGAGCCAGGAGCGTCTCGGTTGCCGACGGCACGAGCGAGACGATCCTTTCCGGAGGGGCGTCGAAACGATGCTGCGCCCCCGAGTCATCGATGACCAGGATGGGATAGTCGCTCGCAGCGGAGCCTGGGGGGGGGCCCTCGGGTGAATCGCCTCCAGTGGTGCCTTGATCGGCTGTGCAACTCAGCTGCGAGGCGACCAGCACACACGTGCCGAGCCGGCGCAACGAAGTCACGGTGGATGCAGCGCTGCTCGAGTCGAGCGACCTTCGTGCTCGTCGTGAGGGCCGAGTCGACCGCGAGACGATCGAGCGAAGCGAGATCAACACCAATCGATCATTGGCTACGGGCCACTGCTGCCGGACGCTCGCGTCACGGGGCCCTTGTGGCCACGGGCGCCGGCAGGCCGCAAGAGTCCCGGTACGATTCGCTCCAGCCGACGTCCTCTCGCTTCAGGGTGGCGATCCAGACGGAGCTCTCACCCAGCACCTCCAGGATGAGCTCGGGTGTGCCGTCGCCATCCACGTCCATGCGGCCGAAGTAGCGCGCAGCACCCTTGCCGTGCTGGCTCCATACCCGGTAATCGACGTACGTGGTCTGGTATCCACTGCCGTCGGGGTCGGAGGCGATGAGAAAGACCGAGTAGGCGTCGGGGGGCGCGGGTCCCACCTGTAGGGAGTCGCCGTACACGAAGGTCGCGACGACCGTGGGGGCCCCTTCGGAGCCGTTCCGGAACATCTGTATGTCACGCCGGATAGCGAGGACGGATTCGGGCCAAGTGGCTCTCAGCGTGGGAAAGAGTGCCCTCATCATGTTGAGCGACGTGACTCTCAGGTCACGAGTCTGCACGATTGTCTCATGATCCTCGTACGCGAACGATGCCCCTATATCGCTCGGAAGAGCGAGGAAGGCGCTGCTGGCGGCCGCGTCCGGGACGAGCTCGATGGGACCACGGACCCGGGGTCTCGCTCCACAATACCTCGCATCCGCGCCATACCCGGCTGCCGTGAGAGTCCCCACCCGCACCCCTTCCGTGAAGAGGGTGAACGTCGAGCCCGCCGCGAAGTGTTGTTCGGCAAATGCCCGACTCTCCTGGCCCCCGCCATCTCCTGGGAGCGCGTGTAGCCCATCGGCGTGCATTTCCGCTACAGGCACCAGCCAGGCCTCGGATCCCACCCGCCGGCCCAGGTACAGGACGGGCTCCGAGGGTCTGGGAGTCACGGGAGTTGCAGTCGCGTCGGCGGGCGGAGCAGGAGCCTCCATGATCGTAGGCTCCGAGGGAGATCTCAGCCTCATGTCGACCCCTCCCCACTCCACGTTGTCGCAACCCAACCCGACCATTACAATCCCGAGCAACGGGACCCTCTGAAGGCCTTTGACCATGCGGAAAAGCTATCCCGGCCCCTGGGGGAAATCAAAGGTGCCGCCTGACCACCGGACGGCCCCGGGTGAGGTCGATCTGCGGGAAACGGCGAATCGTTGAGGGCCCGTCTGGCGTGGGTGCCCTCTTTCGTTGTGGGGGCGGCCGCGGCCACGGCCGCAGCCGTCGCCGTGGCACTGCTGCTGTACTCGGGCGAGGGCATGCTCCGGTCGCTGACGCTGATCGTCGCGGTCGAGCTGGTGGCCTTGGGCGTCGGGCTGGCGGGTCCCCCTGTGGCGGAGTGGCCGGGGGTAGTAGAATCTCTCCGGAGGCGATGGCTGTCGGTGCTCATCGCCTTCCTGGCCGCGTCGGTCTTTACAGTCGCTTGGACGTTCGGGGAGGGATTCGGCGCGGGGGCTACGACCCAGGCTCTCGGCCTGGCGTTGCTGGCAGGGTTGCCACTCTACGCTTGTGGCCGCCTACTGGCGGCTATCTCTACGGTGTGGATTACCGATGGGCCGCCGAGGGCCGGGGCAGTCGCCGCTCTGGGTGCCGCGCTCGGGGTTCTGGCGACCGGCTTGAGCGGACTGTCGCGCCTGGGTGCCCCGTCTCTCTTGCTTTTCCTCCTCATCGTCCTGTCCGGCACCGCCCTCTTGCAGGGGTGGATTCTGGAAGGGGCGGTTGAGTCGGACACTGACGTGCCGTCGGCATCCAACGTGGACCTGGAGCCTCTTGCGAAGCCCGAGTCCGAGATGAAGCCCTCGTGATCATCGCCCACTTCTCTGACCTCCACCTGGGGTACCGGGCGTACGCCCATGTGGAGCAGGGCCGTAACGTCCGAGAGGCGGACGTTACCCGCGCTTTCCACCAGGCCATCGAGAAGGTGATCGGACTGGGCCCGGCGGCCGTGGTAGTGGCGGGTGACGTGTTCGATCGGCCGGAGCCACCTCACTCCGCCCTGGTAGCCCTCGCACAGGGGCTCCAGGCCCTCCGGGAAGCTCTCCCGGACACGCCGGTGCTGTTGGCGGCGGGGGCGCGCGATACACCGGCTCCCGTGGCCGATCCGGGTCCGTTGGCGACGTTCGACACCATGGCCGCCGTGGAGGCCGTGACCGGAACGACGCGCTCGGTGTATTACTCTCAGCTGGGGTTGAACGTGACGCTCGTTCCCCATCGGGCCACGCTGCAGGGACCGCCTCCACCGGTGGCTCCCAACCCCGATGCCCGCTGGAACGTGCTAGTGGGCTACGGATCGACGGACGGAGGGGACAATGCCATGCTCGCATTGGACCCCTCGAAGTGGGACTACGTGGCTCTCGGCTACGAGCACCACCGCCGGAGGGTTGGAGGGCCTGTGCACTATGCCGGATCCCTCGAGCGGGTGGGGCCTACGCCGTGGGAGGAGGCGGCTGAGGAGAAGGGCTTCCTGACGTGCGAGCTGGAGTCGGGGCGTGTTCGCTTCCACGCCATCCACGGTCGTCCCGTCGTCTCCTTGGCCTCGATCCCGTATGAGGCGGATCGCCCGAACCGGCTCCGCGAACGTGTCCGGGAAGTACTGAACGAGGTCCCGGGTGGAATCGAAGAGAAGATCGTGCGTATTCGCATTGAGGGGCTTCCCCCGGACCGCTTGGACCTGCTGGAAGGGCTCTTTCCCGAGTACCGACGCAGAGCTCTGCATCTGGAGGTGCAGCTCGATGACCGAACGGCGGGGGAATCCGCCGAGGAGCGGCCCTCGGTGCGCTTGGCGTCCAGGCTGGCGGAGCGCCTCACGGAGGATGGGGGGAGCCTCGAGGATCTGGTACGGCTGGTGGAGGATTGTCTCACAGCGACGCAATTGTAGCAGGAAAGCGCGTTGAGCAGCCTCAATCTCGGCACATCGTCGTGGGACGCGGACCGGCTGGGCTTCCGGCTCGGCCCCGGCCTTGCCGCGCTCGTCGGTGGCGACGGACCGCTCCGCAGCGAGGCGCTCGAGCGATTCGCCGGTCCATTAGCGAAGGGCGACGAGCGGTTGGCGACGTTGGTGGCCGGACACGGACTGACGGAGCCCGCACAGGCGTGGCGGTGCGCCGTGCGAGTGCTGGCGCAGTGGCTCGGACTGGACGGGGTGGACAGGGAAGTTTCGGATCTGGAGAGAGAGAGTTCGGCGACTTCGGGCCTCATCTCCATGGACTCGGGGGTGGAGAACCTCCGTGCCCGGGTCCAGGAGCTCCGTCGGCTTCCGGAGGCCGTGCGAACAAAAGAGCGTGAGCTCCGGGAGATGCGGGCCGACGCAGCGGAGGTGAGTGGCGACATGGAGGTCGCCAACATGGACTGGCTGCGCGAGAGGCAGGACGCGGAGACGCACCTCCTGGCCTATCGGGATCGCGCCCGTGAGCTGAAGGTGCGGCTCCAGCAGCTGGAGGCTGGGGCCCCTGAGAGCGAGTGTCCCACGTGCGATCGCCTGCTCGCCGAACGGTTCGAGTCCGTTTTGACCGTGCTGCGTGAAGAGTGGGAGTCGGTCGTTCAGGACGGCAGCTGGTGGAAGCGGCGTCGAGAGCAGCTGGACTTCAAGCCTTCTCATCTTCAGGACCTGGAGGGGAAGGCGATCCGGCTTCAGGCGGCGATCGAGGAGTGCACGGAGGAGATGGAGCGTATCCGTGCGCGGCTCGCGGAGTTGGCGGAAGCCGAGGACACGCTCGCCGCGGTACGGGCCGCTGGAACCTCGAGGGATCGACGGAGATCGACGCGGTTGGAGGACCGCGGGGTGGCCAGCGAAGACGTCGATCGGCGTCGCCGGGCTCTGGAGGCCCTCCGAGCCGAGCTGCTCTCGGACGCCCGGGACATGCTTGCGGGCCGGACGGGCCGCTACCTCAATCACTTGACCAGCGGCGGCGTTCTGGGAGTGGGCCTCACCGGAGACGGAGAGCCTACGGTCGTCCGGGACGAGGGGGCGAGACGGCTGCAGTCCGACGAGGAAGTGGCGGCGTACTTGCTCGCGCTCCGGCTCGCGCTCATCGATCTCGCCGCTGAGCAGGGAATTCAGTTCGAGGAGGTGCTCCTCGGTGATACCTTCGACCGCCTCGAGCCTGAGGCCAAGGTCCGGGCCGTCGGGCTTCTTCGGAACATGCTGCCCCAGGTTCCGAAGATCCTCCTCTTCTGCCGGGGCGAGATCCTGGACACGATTCCCGAATCGTTCGATTGGATCGTGGACCTGCGTGTGGACCGGGCCGGCGCGCCTCATACGCGCATCCGGAGAAGCGGAGTAGGGAAGCTATGGGTCCACTGACCCTGGCGAATACCCTACGTTTCCGCCGATCTCATCCTCCTCGCGGTTTCACGGATGACGGCCTCGACGTTCGAGTGGTCCCGATACTGCCCGATGGAGATCGCGGTTCACCCCCGCCGTGTTCGCGCGATGCGGATCCTGACGTCGCCGCCGAGGTCACCCATCCGGAGGAAGTCCTCCATGGGGTCGTCCCCGGACTCATACCGAAGGCCGGCATCCACCAGGGCCGCCTTGTACCTGACCACCGGCTCTTCCCGCACGAGGTGACTGCGATGGTGGACGCCCCTGTAGAAGACACCGGATGTCGTGTGGCTCAAGGTGGCTTCAGGGGGAATCACCATGCGGAACCCCGGCCAGCCCTCGTCGCTGAGGTCCGGGAACTCGGTGTACCGGAGACCCTCGGCCTCGTAATCCTGAATCGACTCCCGCCCCTAACCCAGGATCCCTACGGAGCGGGCCAGGTTCTGTACCCCCAGGTACCAGCGGTCCACGGTCTGCACGATCCGTAGGATGATCTCCGCCTCGAGCCATGGCTTGGAGACGGATCGGAGGCCGTGGTCCCGCCCGACGGTGATTCGTGCTCCACCCGATGCGTCAGATCCGTTGGTGATCGGCCCGCCAGCTCGTCACCCGCTTCTTCACCTCGTCCCGGTCGGTGATGCCCTCGGTGACGATGGCGTCGAAAAGGTCGGCGACCTCGCCGTCGGAGGCGAACCGGAGGCCGATGAGCAGTTCGGTGTCCACATTGTAGATCGCGTCGCGCCGCTCCGGCGGCAGGAGGCGCTCGAGGCGTAACCGCTCCTCGAGGCGAATGACCCGATCCTGCACTCCAAGCGGGAAGACTCGGGCGAAGAAGAAGGTGATGATCACGCCGATGGCGAAGAGCAGGGACATGAGCGACGCGAGGGAGAACGCGGTCACCATCACATACAGCGACCAAAGGGCGTATACGGCGATGAGCCCAAAGGACCCGAGGTGGTACATGGGCACGAACCTGGCGTGATTCTCGAAATTCTGTGGGACGCTGCTCACCTGGTTCCTCCTGTCAGTGGGATTGAAATCCTGAGGAGGATAGCTGTCGAGGTCGCGCTACCGCCATCCCCGTGGCAGGGCCGACGGATCGCGCGGGGGGAACCGCGCACGCAGCGGGATTACCGCGCCAACGCCTCCCAGGCGATCCGACGATCTTCGTAGCGAGCTGCCGAGCTTTCGTCGTCGCTCCGGATCGCACTCTGGACGAGAGCCGCGTAGGCCCAGGCGTAGTACTTCGGGATGCCGGCGGTGGATCGGTCCGGCCAGTATGCCCACTCGTCGGGGATCCCCCCCCGGTGCACGAACACGCTGTCGACCAGCGTGCGAGTCCGCTCCTCGTCGAGCCACGGGCCCGTGGCAGGCCACAGGCCCGCGGCCTGCATGGGAACGTTCCTCGGGCTCAGATCCGGAGGGCCTGGGTTGAGCCGAAAAGCCACGCCCTGCCGGACCAGATAGGGGGACAAGCCCAGGGACCACGGGGCGTTACCGCTGGAGGCGAAATAGATGGGCCGGTCGTCGATGCTGTTCTGGATCAGCGCCAGGGCGAATTGCTGCCAGGGGGCGACCACCGTACCTCCGTCCAGCGTGGCGACCACGGGCCCGAAGCGGAACTCGCGGGTCTCCTCCATTTTGACATACCCCGCGGGGTTGACCACCTGCTCGATGACGGTGTCGTCCAGGGCAAGGATCGACTTCCGCGGTGTGGTCACCGGCTCGTCCATCAGGATCCCGATCTTTCCCAAAGCCTCGGCCTCGCCGGGATCGTGGGTATACATCGCCGCCGTCGATGAGGCTTGGTAGGGACGCTGGCAGACGATCGTCGTCGGATCCTGCTCGGGGTCCACGTTGGCGGGACAGGGGCGGGTCAGGTCGCGGATCTGCTTGGTATACCAGTCGGTGTTGAGATAGGACGTGACGATGACGATCACGTCCCGTCGGATGCCCTCCGCTTCCTGCAGGTACCAGAGGGGGAATGTGTCGTTGTCCCCGTTGGTGAAGAGAACCGCATACGGCTCCACGCTCATGAGGAGGTTGTACCCCCAGTCTCTGGCCGAGTAGTCGCCCCTGCGGCTGGCCCAGGACCAGTTGAGAAGAAGCGGTATGAGGGCCAGCGACAGTACTGGGGCCGCCCGCAGCCAGGAGCCGCCCGTCCGCTCGGCAACCCGCTGCCAGAGCGCTGCGATTCCGAGTCCGGCCCAGAGCCCCCAGACCGAGAAGCCGACGATGAAGAAGTAATCCCGCTCACGCACCTCGTGGATGTCGGTCCCCGGGGCGGGCGACGCGAGGGAGTACCCGTATTTGAAGTTCAGGTAGAAGACCAGGCCCAGCGAGAGCGTGACGAACAGGACCAAGGTGTAGAGCCCGGTGGCCGAGTCACGGCGGAGGTGCTGGCTGGCGCCATAGGCCCCAAGGGCTGCGAAGAGAGCGGTGAACGGGAGCCTCAGGAGTGGGAAGACCGTCTCCGGTCCGGCCACGCCCCTGGCCCATTGCCAGTCGAAGTACTGGAGGTAGTTGGCGTACTGAGACCACAGGGGTGCCGGGCGTGGGAAGAGAGGTGCCTTGTCATACTGCTGCCTGGAGAGGGCCGATGACAGCTCCATGCACCCCGCTTGCCCCCACGTGACGATGCTTGTCAGGGCGCTCTGGATGCTCGAACAGGTCGGGTCGCCTTCGTTGATGATGGGGGCCAGACCGGCCCGGAGCGGCAGGAAGAGGTGAATGGAGAGGCCGAGGAACACCGCCAGGGCGCCAACAGCGAAGAGTCGCCAGTTGAGAAGGGTCTTAGGCGAGATCAGCAGGATGAACACAGCCAGAGCAGGGGCGGCCAGGAACGCCATCAGGTGGTTCCCCACCGACAACGCCAGGATGAAAGCCATGAGCACCAGCAGGTTGTCGTCCCTGCCCTTGCCCAGGTTCTCTCGCCAGTGGAACACGAGCCAGGTCAAGAGAGCGATGGTGAAGAGCGAGACCGTGTAGACCTTCTCGTTCACGTTGGACTGATTCCAGACGGTGAAGGCTGTCGCGCTCACGAGAGCCGCGGTCACGGCGCCGACCAACCGGAAGCGTCGATCGTTGGAGAAGAACCCGAGGACGTGGTATACGGCCAGGAACCAGAGGCCGTGGGCCAGGCTCCCCATTAGCGCGGAGAAGAGATTGATGCGGGTGGCCACCGTCAGACCGAGGGGGGCCAGGAGGACGTCCCACGTGCGTGCCAGGACCACGAAGAGCGGGTTCCCAGGCGCATGGGGAATCCCCAGGATATGCCCGGTGGCTATATATTCGCTCGTGTCCCAGAAGGCTGTGGTGGGAGCCAGGGTGATCGCATAAATGAGGCCCACCCCCAGAGCGACGATGACCGCCCAGCCGTAGGGCGGTCCGTCGACTTTGGGACCATCTCTTACCCCCCGCTCGTCGTCGTCGACGAGCTTGGGGGCTGTTTCGGTGTCGGTGAGGCTCATCTCGCCCTTCGCTGGAGTGCTGCTCGGCGGGCCCCAAGATAGCACTTGAAGAGGATCACCAAGGAGTGGCCGCTCAGTCGTGTGCCGCCTTCAAAGAGGCCCACCGCGCTCGTGCTACCTTGTCGTGAGGTGCAGGTTCCCCCAGTCGTCCACCGTCAGCCGCCACCCTTCCGGAACCCATGTGGTGGAGCTGTACTCCGAAACCACCGCCGGCCCTTCCAGTTCGTGTCCGGGAGAAATCTTGCTCCGCCAGACACGGCCAGCCTCCACCCAGCGCCCATCTACGTGCACCTGAGTGGGGCTGAGGGTGGCGGGCCCCGTGGTGGGAGGAAGGCGCTGGAGCTCCAGTTCGGGACCGGGTGCAGAGGCGACCACCCGAAGGGTAACGGCCTCCACCGGAGTGCCCTCCCGCCGGTAGCCGTACCTCTCCTGGTGAAGAGCGTGGAAGGCAGCCACCCAGTCCGTGCCCGGCACCTGGAGCTCGAAGCTCTGCCCGGCGTAGCGAGCGTCGACCCACCGGTGGAGCTCGATTGTCGCGTCCTCCACGTCCTCCTGTCGGATCGCCTCGAGCGTGTGCCTCTCGAGCTCCAGATACACCTCCTTTATGCGTCTCTCTCCAGAGGGCGTCTCGGTGGAGATCAGCACCGTCCGTGACGTCTCGCGGGTCACGTCGGCCGCCAGCATGCCGTAGGCCGAAAGGAGGCCCGGCGTGGGTGGGACGATAGCGCGGTCGGCACCCAGCTTTTGGGCGAGGCCCGCAGCGTGGAGTCCGCCGGCACCTCCGAACGCAACGAGCGCGAAGTCGGCTGGGTCGTACCCGCGCTCCACGGAGATAACACGGAGGGCTCGCTCCATGGCCGAGTCGGCCACAGCCAGAATCCCCTCGGCAGTGTCCTCGAGGCTCGCGTCCAGGCTCTCGGCAAGGCTGGCAAGCGTGGGCTCGATTCCGTTCCGGTCGAGCGTACCTTCACCACCCAGAAAGGCATCGGCGGGAAGGCGACCGAGCCAGACGTGGGCGTCGGTGACCGTGACGGCGTCCCCTCCCTTCCCTTAGCAGATGGGACCGGGGTCGGCACCGGCGGACTGGGGGCCCACCCGTAGCGCACCGCCCGGGTCGACACGAGCGAGGGAGCCTCCTCCTGCTCCCACCGTGTGGATATCGATGACGGGGACAGCCACGGGCTGGCCCCCGATCTCGGACTCCCGTGTGTGTAGGAGCCCACCGGGGCAAAGAGACACGTCGGTGGACGTGCCGCCCATGTCGAATGAGACAATCTGATCGAATCCGGCGAGGCGTCCCCACGCCAGCGCCCCCACCACTCCCCCCGCGGGGCCGGACAGTACGGTGTGGATCGGCTCTCGGGTCGCACGGCTCACCGGCAGCGATCCTCCGTTGGAGCCCATGATCCTCACCCGCTCCGCTCCGGTCTCCCGATCCAGCCGGCCCAGGTAGGCGGACACGCGGGGTGCCACGTACGCGTTCACCACTGTCGTGGATGTTCGCTCGTATTCCCGGTACTCGGGCAACAGCCTTGCGGATACCGACAGAGGAACAGAGACCTCCGCCAGAGCTTCGGCGACACTCTCCTCATGCGCAGGGTTCGCGTACGAGTGGAGAAGGACCACTGCAACGGACTCAGCACCAGCGAGCCGCTCGGCCAGACCGTCCAACTCGTCCTGGTCGAGGGGCTCGACCACCTGGCCCTCCGGTCCGACTCTGCCGCGGATGCCGACGCGGTCGTCTCGATGGACCAGAGGACTGGGGCGATGGCCGACCAGGGCGTACAGCTGAGGCCGGTTCTGTCGTCCAATCTCTATGACATCCTCGAAGCCGGCGTTGGTGACGAGCTTGACCCGAGCGCCCTTTCGCTCCAGAAGGGCGTTCCGTGGCCACGGTGGAACCGTGAAGGAGCAGGTAGTCGCCTTCGCCCGTGCCCAACAGCGTCCTGAGTCCCTCGAGGACGGCGTCGGCTGGATCGGTGGGGGTGGAGGGTACCTTGAGCGATCGGAGACGGCCGGCGTCGAGGACGAGGATATCGGTGAAGGTACCCCCCGTGTCGACGGCGACGACCCGCCAGATCTTTCCCTTTCTCGCTTCGCTCATAAGTTCTCCAGGCCCCGACCCGGGGCCCCCCTAACGTGACGGACGAGGTCCATGCAGCTCAAGCCCAGCTTCGAAGAGTTCCGCGCCCAGGCGAACCGCGGCGGCGTCCTCCCGGTGTGGAGGGAGTTCCTGTTCGATGTGGACACCGCCGTCACCGCCTATGCCAAAATCCGACGCTCCCCGTTCGGCTTTCTGCTCGAGTCCGTGGTCGGCGGTGAGCAGTGGGCCCGATACACCTTTCTGGGGAGCGAGCCCGCCGAAGCTTGGCGCCTGATCCAGGGCCGGGCCGAGCTGTGGACTCGGGGTGACAGCTGGGCGCCCATCGCCACCGACGACGCTCTGGCCGATCTCGACGAACGGCTGCGAGCTCGTCAACCCCTCACCACCGGGGGCCTGCCCCGGCTGTGGGGAGGCGCCGTAGGGTACTTCGGGTACGACGTGGTGCGCCAGATCGAGCACTTGCCCGATGGCCCCCCGGACGATCTGCATCTTCCTGACGGCCTCTTCGTCTTCATCGATGTCGTGCTCGCCATCGACAATCTCCTGGGGCGCGCCATGGCCATCGCCACCGTCGAGGTGGAGGAGGGCCTGAACGAAGAGGAGCTCCGCAGGCGGTACGATCTGGCGGCCGAGAAGACACACGACCTCGTGTCGCGGCTGTGGGAGGAGCCATCTCCGCCTCCATTGGAGCTGGGCCCCGAGCCGGACGAGGACCCGAGCTTCACGAGCACCATGAGTCGCGAGGAATTCGAGGCGGCCGTGGAGCGGATCCGTGATTACATCATGGCCGGTGACGCATTTCAGGTGGTCTTGAGTCAACGCCTCGAGATGCAGCTTCCCGCCGGGCCCTTCGACCTGTATCGAGCGCTCCGGTCGCTGAATCCGTCCCCCTACCTCTACTTCCTGGAGCTCGACGGCCTTTGCCTGGTGGGGAGCTCACCGGAGGTCCTGGTCCGGGTCGAGGACGACGTCGTGACAGTGAGGCCCATTGCCGGGACGAGGCCCAGGGGAGCCACCCCGGAGCAGGATCGGGCGCTGGCGCAGGACCTGGCCAGTGATGAAAAAGAGCTGGCGGAGCATCGCATGCTGGTGGATCTGGGGCGCAACGACGTGGGCCGGGTCGCCGAATACGGCTCGGTCACGGTCCCCGACCTGATGTTGGTGGAGCGTTACTCCCACGTCATGCACCTGGTCAGCCAGGTGGAGGGGAAGCTCCGGCCGGGCCTGTCGTCCATGGATGTGTTCCGGGCGTGCTTTCCCGCCGGTACGGTCTCGGGGGCCCCCAAGGTCCGTGCCATGGAGATCATCGACGAGCTAGAGCCGGTCAAGAGGGGCCCATACGCCGGGGCTGTGGGTCACTTCGGCTGGGGAGGAGCCGCCATGGATACGGCCATCACGATCCGAACCGTCGTGGTGAAGGATGGCACCGCGTATGTCCAGGCGGGTGCCGGTATCGTGGCCGACTCGGATCCGGGTCGCGAGTACGAGGAGACGCTCAACAAGGCACGGGCCCTCTTGAGGGCCGGCGCCATGCTGGCACCGGGGGACTAGTGTCCCGTTACCAAAGTGTCTCGGCCAGTCGAGGGCACGGCGCCCCGACCCTCTTGGTGGCTCGCGAACTTCGGCAACGGAACACTAGCCGAGCTCCTGGTAGAGGTAGGCCAGAGCCCGGATGCCCTTCTCGATGTGCTCCTCCGGAAACCATTCGTTGGGCGCGTGCAGATTGGCTCCCGGAAGGGAGAAGCCGAGGAGTAGGGCGGGGGCGTCGAGGATTCGCTCGAACTCTCCCACAATGGGTATGCTTCCGCCCTCGCCGGCCAGGACCGGTGCCGCCCCGAACGCCTTCATCAAAGCCGTCGTGGCGGCCTCCTTGAGACTCTCGCTCAGCTGGGCCCGCCAGGGCATGCCGCCGTGGAGCTCCTCGACCCGGACCGTGACGCCCGCAGGAGCGACCTTGGCGACATGTGCCTGCAGTAGCTCGTAAACGCGCCTGGGATTCTGGTCCGCCACCAGGCGGAAGCTCACCTTGGCCATGGCCTTGCCCGGGAGCACTGTCTTCGCCCCCTCGCCAGTGTAACCCGAGAGCAGCCCGTTCACTTCGCAGGTAGGCCGGGTCCAGAGCCTTTCGGGGACCGAGTACCCGCTCTCACCACCCGCAAGGGTAGCTCCGACCGACTCGGCGAACTCCTCCTCGTCGAAGGGCAGGCTCCCGATGGCGTCCCGAGTCTCGGCGTCCCATTCGAGGACATCGTCGTAGAAGCCGTCGATGGCGATGCGGCCGTCGTCATCGAACAGAGTGGCCAGGATCTGCGAGAGGGCCATGGCGGGGTTCACGACGGGCCCGCCGTAGCTGCCGGAATGCAGATCGCTGGACGGTCCGTCCACGTGGATCTCGCAGTAGGCGAGGCCCCGCAGCGAAAAGAGGAGAGAGGGAAGCCCCGGGGCGAACATCGCCGTATCAGAGATGACGACGGTGTCGCACGTCAACCGGTCCCTGTTCGCCTCGACAAAGGGCACCAGGTTGGGCGAGCCCACCTCTTCCTCGCCCTCGGCCAGGATGATGAGGTTCACCGGGAGTCCGCCCCCGGCCTTCAGATGCGCCTCAGCCGCCTTCACATGAAGGTAGAGCTGACCTTTGTCGTCGGCCGAGCCACGGGCGTAGAGACGACCCTCCCGGAACTCCGGCTCGAAAGGCGGAGACTCCCAGAGCTCCAGTGGCTCGGGAGGCTGCACGTCGTAGTGACCGTACACAAGGACTGTGGGGGCGTCGTCACCGGCACCCCGCCACTCCCCCAGCACTATCGGATGACCGGCCGTATCGATGACCTCAGCCTGAAGACCGGCGTCTACCAGCTTCGCCTGCAGCCACTCGGCGGCTTGGCGGGTGTCGGCGTTGTGGTCCGACTTGGCGCTTATGGAAGGGATCCGTAGGAAGTCGAAGATCTCTTCTGTAAAGCGCTGCAGTCCTTCTCCGACGTACCTCTGAACGTCACTCATGCTCGATCTTCTTGAAGAGGGGTATACGAAGAGGCGCCGGCCTGCGGGCCGCCGCCTCTTACATGTCCAACACCGGTCGTCCTACCGATCAGATGAGACCGCGAATGCCCCACCGGTAGACGAAGCTCATCAACGCTGAAAACGCCAGGGCACCGCCCATTCCGCCGGCGCTCAGCGCGAGGGGTTCGTCAAACTCAAATATACCGACTCCCAGCATGCCCCCGATGACGGCACCGAAGGCGCCGAGCACCATGAGGAGAGGGACGTGACCGGAGGTCTCTTCCGGTCGTTTGATGGCCATCCGCATGAGGAGGCCGACAAAGGCTCCCATCACGATCCAGATGCCGATGCCGATCCAGTTCTCCATTGGTCACCGTTTGGGGTCAAGCGTGGTCTCGATGTCAAAGGCCGAGGCCTCAGGAAGGAGAATCTAAATGATCCGCCGATTGGCGCCACCGGCAGGACCCCAGGTGAACCGAGCCGAGGCGTCAGTCGGCCGTTGCCGCGATGTGGCCTGGGAGGCGACCGCCGAGACGAGCGAGCGTTAGCGAGCTCAATTGTGGGCCCTCTGCCTCACCCCATGCGGATCTCATTGCGCCCCGGGGCCCGCGGGTCTACGGTTGGATCGTGAACGACGATGTCATCGATCTGACCAGGTATCGGGGCCGAGCCCCCGCCGATGGGGAACCGGACGGCTCGCGCAGCAGCTTCTCCGTTTGGGGTGGTGACGGGGAGCGATCGCGCTTCGCCCTACCCATCTGGCGGTCGATCTACCTGGTCGGTGGCGGAAGGGGGGGCCTGGTTTGGGTGGCCGAGGGAGACTCCGAGCCGCAGGCGCTCTTCGTCCTGGACCTGGCGGCGGAGCCCGCCCGGACGGACTTCACGCTCCCGGTTGTCGAAGGCGATGACGTCGGGGAGGCACCCACGGTCCTCGAGGAGGGCGACGAGTTGGCGGTGTATCTTGGGAGCCGAAACGGCAAGAGCTGGTTTCTCGTGCTGGATGATCGCGGTGCCGCCAACGAACCCGTGACGGCTGGGACGAGGGAGGACCTGCTCTTTCTGGCGGGAGAGTGTGCCGGCCTGCTCTTCTTCCGCGAGCTCGCCGAGGCCGGGGAAGAGTTGGACCTGGAGTAGAAGGCTGTTGAGGAAGTACAGTGGGCAGCCTTCTGGTCCTACTCGTCTTTCCCCATGGCACGTTTCAGTGCTTCCAATCGAGCGTCCACGTCAATGGGGGGTGGCTCCGGAGCCGATCTGAACTCTTCCAGAGGATCGTCGTCCAGCGCCTCGTCCACTTCCAGGTGGGCCTCTCGACGAGCATCGTCGTCTTCGATGTCGCTGGTGATGCGATCCAGCTCGGCGAATAGATCGTCCGCCCCTTCGATGGAATTCCGTGCCGACGCCCGTCCGGCGGTTGCCGTGAGCTTCTCCCGATTCTTCTCGGCGCTCTTGATCGCCTCGATCATCTCCCGGAACTCGCCCCGCCGCATGTCCAGCTCCTCCTTGAGGGCCAAGCCCTTCTGTTCGAGGACGTCCCGGCGGTGCTCATGCTTCTCGGCGTACTCCCGGGCGACCCGGGCGGTCTCCTCATCACCGATCTCGGAGGCCATCTTCTCCCGCCGCCGGCAAGTCTCGCCCTCGCGCTTTTCGGTCTCGGTGGCCTCGAGGGCTTTCTTGATGGCCGCCTCAAGCCGCTTGGTCTCGGCCTGGGTGTCTGCGGCCTCGCGCTTCATTTCCCTCAGGAGACGATCCACGGCCTCCGGGACGTCATCCCGGTCCAGTTCTTCCTTGAAGTTGTCTACGGCTTCCCGGAAGGCTCGGCGCAGCTTGTCGAACATGGTGCCTAATTGTGGAACATCGTGCCTAATTGAGGAAGGGCTCGATCCTCTGGGCGAATGAGTTCCTGGCACGATGCAGCCGGCTCTTCACGGTTCCGAGGTTGACGCCGGTGATCTGGGCGATCTCCTGGTAGCTTTTTCCCTCGAGCTCACGGAGCCTGAACACCAACCGGTGGTGCTCCGGCAACTCCTCGACTGTGGCCTCGACGAGGCGTCTCAGGAATCGCTTCCGGTAGAGGTCGTCGGGCCTCATGCGGAAGTCCTCGAACTGAAGGGGCCGGTGGTCGTCGTCCCAATTGCCGGTGAGCCGCTGGAAGAGAATGAGAGGACTGCGGGATCGGTTGCGCAGCTCGTTCTTGGCGAGGTTACTGGCGATGGTGTAGACCCAGGTAGAGAACTTCTTAGTCGTGTCGAACCGATGGAGGTGTCGGGTCACGCGAATGAAGGCCTCCTGAACGAGATCCTGGGCCCTGTCGCCGTCGCCGGTCTTGCGGGTGACGAAGTGGACTAGGCGATCGTGATAGCGCTCGTAGAGGTCTTCGAAGGCGCCGTTTCGGCCTTGGAGGTGAGCGGTGACCAGGTCTTCGTCACTGAGTTGAGCGAGGGGTTCCTCCAAGACATACGTCGCTAACTGCTCGTCTATGTTCGACTTTACCATGTGGTGTTCCAGTGAGGTACGGCCGTCGGTGAGAGTCATCGGGCTTCGACTATGGCATCTCGATTACCAATAATGATTCTCACTTTCAGTTTGAAATATGCTCCGTCGGATACTCGGCTACAAGGCCCCTCCTGCCGGGACGGGGCGCGTGACCTCATACGGGCCGACGCTCTAGGTTAGCCAAGCGACCCCCCTGTGAGAAGCCTGTGTATAGCGCCTGCTCGGGCTTCGGGAGATCGTCCCGCGAGGTGAGAGCCGCCTCTGCGGCCCCATCCACGAGGGCAGCCGCCTCTTCCTCGATGGAGGCCAACTGCGCCTGAGAGATTCCTTTCTTCTTCAGTAACTCCTCGAAGAGCCCCACGGGATCCCGGCGTCCCCAGGTCTCGAACATCTCCGCCGGGAACGTGGCGCGGGCCTCGCCCTCGTCGTGGGTCGCGTGTCCACCCATACGGAAAGTCTCCGCCAGCACGACAGCCGGCCCGCGTCCTTCCCGACATCGGCGAACGGCTAGGGTCGTGGTCGCGAGTACGTCCAGGACGTTCTTTCCATCGGCGGCCCAGGAAGGGATGCCATACATGTCCGGCCAGTGCGCCATGTCTCCGGCCCCGTGCTGGTCGAGTCGTGTGCCGAGGGCGACTTGGTTGTTCTGTATCACGAAGACCACGGGGAGATCTTGGACAGCGGCGAAGTTCATCCCTTCGTGGCAGGCGGCGGTACGGGTCGCCCCATCGCCCACCCAAGTCATGGCGACACGATCCTCGCCCCGTAGCTTGAATGCCAGCGCCACACCCGCCATGACCGCGACGCTCGTGCCCATGTGGCTGATGGGTTGTATGACCCCTACCGACGGATCGCCGGCATGGAGGTCGCGCCCGCCACTGGGCGAGTCGGCGGTAGCCAGATAGGCTCTGAATAGATCGGCCATGGGCATGCCCATCATATGGCAGGCACCGGCATTCCGGATCATGGGGCAGACCAAGTCTCGCTCACAGTCGAGCGCCGAGACCGAGCCCACCGTGACGGCCTCTTCGCCAGTGCCCAGCCACGCCTTCGTAAGCACACCCTGCCGAACCCATCGCTTGAGTCCGATGTCGTGCAAGCGGGTGAGCAACAGGTCGCGGTACAGGGTGCCCAGCCGTGCCCCGTCCAGGTCGGCGATGATCTCGGCCCGCTCCTCGTCCTCCAGGACCGCGCGCTCGTACGCATCGACGATCCCAGATCCGGAGTCCATTCCAGGTATTCCGGCGGGTCGTATGTCGGGTACCGCTTCATTCGTGATGGTTCAGATCGGTGCAGGTGCTTCGGCGGGCCGGTGTCAGACCCAAGCTATCCGGGGGATGGAACAATCGGAAACGACGAAGGGCGGATGGAGGAACGGTCGTCGCGGCTCGAAACCAGCCCCCCCAGGGTGGCCGCACGATTCCCGTTACACTGCACCCGCCCCAACAAGACGGTGTAAAACCTGATCGTCGGTAGTCGTATCGCTATATACGACCGGCGCAATGAGATGTCACTCTCATATCGGTACGGGCTCGAGATGTGTCTTGAGACGGGTGCGTTGCCGGTTGCGGGATGCTCAGCGAGATTAGCCGTAGCCATCTGCCTCCCCAGGCCGCACCCGTTGAGGTTGAGGCAGATCCCCTCGAGGACCGGCGATCACCGAAACCATCGCGATGCGCCACAGCCAAACTCACAAGCCTGCCGCCAACGGACGCCCACGGGTCTCTGCCCTGGTCGCCCTCACGTTTCTGGAGGTCATTCGTGCGCATGATCGACCCTCCGAGGTTTTCGAGGAGGAGGACACGTCCGTCACCATGCCCCGGCGGCTGGGGCTGAGCGATGTCGTGGAGCGCCAGATCCGCAGCTATCAAGACGAGACGAGGCGAGGGCGGAAGATCTCCGACGAAGAGTTCGGGAATCTGGTGCGTCTCGTCATCAAGAGGCCCGACTCCGAGGACGTGTTCTTCGAGTGCGGCAGGCGGCTCGCGAACAAGCAGAACGATCGTCGGTCTCGGTTCACGCCCCGCAGGCTGGCATTGGCCCTTGCCCGTCGGCACGTTCGCCGCCGGCTGAAGGCTTTGTTCGGAAGACGCTTGGGGGGGTTCGCACGCGGTGGCTTCACCTTGGAGGGTCGTGCGCTCCTCTTCATGCAGAGTGACCCCGGTGGTGACGCATGCGCCCTCGTGTCGGGTCTCTGCTCTGCCGTTTTGAACGCCACGATCCACGGCGCACCGGCAGTGGATCATCTGGCCTGTGAGGCCCGTGGAGACGCCTTTTGTCGGTGGGGGATTCCAGGAGGGGTGGAGCAGGTGCCTCATGGGTAAGAGACCTGGTCCGTAGGTTCTCAAGACATCACGGGGCTCCCGCGCGTTGCGAGCCCGAGTAGGAGGTACATGGACGGGTTGTCGGCGGTATCGGTGATGGCCGCCCTGGTGGCGGCTTTGATGGGCTTCTTCGTAGGAAGGAGCTCGAGTCGTCCACAGGGGGGCACGTCTGGCGTGGCCAAGCCCGGTTCCGTAACCTCAGGTGGGGGTGGCGGCCCGGACGAGGCCTTCAGCCTCGCCCTCTCCCGCATCGGGGGGTATCTGCGCCAGAACGTGGATGCTCCACTGTCCGCGGCCTTCAAGGACCGAAGGCTCTCTCTCAGGAAGGC
Source organism: Longimicrobiales bacterium (assembly GCA_965238005.1). Lineage (GTDB taxonomy): Bacteria > Gemmatimonadota > Gemmatimonadetes > Longimicrobiales > Gaopeijiaceae > CBDCKN01. Next base: position 4,742,503 of record OZ250165.1, on the reverse strand, counting down.
AGCGGAGCAGGCCGTCGCGGCGGTGGACGATCTCCACTTCTTCCTCGAGGATCCGACAGGGGAGATCGACGAGGACGACTTGTTGCGCATCGCGAAGGAGGCCGTCCACGACTACGAGGCGGATTGGGATCTGTCGGTGCGGGTGTCCGCCAAGGGGCCGGTTTCAGTCCAGGTGAATACCGAAGCACTCCTCGATGCGTTCTACCTCATTCTTCACAATGCGGCGGTGTTCGGTGAGGGAAAGGGAGTAGTCGTGACGGTGTCCAGCGACAGAGAGTGGGGTCGGGTACTCGTTCAGGACGAAGGTCCCGGCTTCACGGCGGAAGCCCTGTCCAGGGCGTACGATCCCTTCTACACGACGACCGAGGGGGGGTTGGGCCTGGGCCTCTCGCACGCACGGAGGGCCGTGGAGCAACAGGCCGGGCGAATCCACCTGAGGAACCGCACCGACGGAGGCGCGGAGGTAGAGATCGCCGTTCCGCTGGCCTGAACCCCCCGCCTTGAGCTCTCTGCCTAACTAGTGTGGTGTCCCAGAAGTGTCTCGGCCATTGATCTCGCTGCCCTCGATCGTCTCGCGGTTAACTCGACGCTCACGACGAGCATGAAGGTCGCTCGGCTCGAGCACCGATGCATCCGGCCCTGCGGCGTTCCTCCTCGTCAGACCACGGCCATTGGCCGCGGTGCCCGCGTTGCTATTCCTCGTCGCCCCGACTGACCCACGCCTAACGTCGCGGGTACCCCGGATCCGGCGCCTCGGCACTCTCGGTGGCTCGCGAACTTCTGGGACACCACACTAGCTCCCGGGTGCGACGGCCTCGCTTTCGGTGGCTACGTCCACGGTGCCGGAAGTGCCTGCCTGCGGAGCCAACGTCATCACCACCAACGCCACGGTGAGGGTCAGGATAGTGGCGGCCAGCAGCGTGTGGAGTGACACGGGCATGACGGCCAGCCGCATATACACCGAAAGGAATCCCAACGTCACCTGAAGGACCACGAGGGCTCCGGCCGTCAGAGCAAGCGTCCTGGCCACCGAGGGTTCCAGCTCCCTCATCGCCCGCACCGCGAGGACCGACAGGGACACCAACAGCAGGATGCCGACCACCCTGTGTCCGAAGTGGACAGCGACAGTGGCGGTCTCCAGGGGGGGCACCCACTGGCCGAGGCACAGGGGGACATCGGGACACACGAGTCCTGCGTCCATGTGCCGAACGGCTCCTCCAAGGACCGATTGGAGGAAGGTGAGGACCGCCCCCACGAGCGCGATCCGGCGAAGACCCACGAGGCTGATCGCGGCCCCCTCCCCCGACGTCCACCGGGGCGAAGTGACCACGGTCAGGCCCGTGGCCAGGGCCAGGAAGAGGAAGGCCAACGCCAAGTGGGTCGTCGAGATGGCGTCAGGGAGCTGCAGAAGGACCGTGAGCCCACCGAAGACACTCTGAACGATGAGCAGGCCGATGCCCGCAAGGGCCCACTTCCTGATAGCCGGCCGGTGCGCCTCCGGCTTCCAAGACACGTAGGTCGCCGCGGCGAAGATCAGGACCAGGCCGCCGGCCACCAGGCGATGCAGGTGCTCCCAGAAGACGCCCCCCGTCATCTCGGGGACCATGGTGCCGTAGCACGTGGGCCAGTCGGGGCACGCAAGGCTGGATTCCGTGGCGTGGACGATGCTCCCCAGAAAAAGGAGCCCCAGGGTCCAGACCGTGGCGACGTAGAAGCCCCTGTGATGCTGCGCGGTGTTCATACCCGATCCTCGCCAATATCTTGCCCGGGGGATTAGCCCCAGAGAACCTAACAGATTACCCATCCGTTCATGGATCCAATAGATAAGAGGACGCTTCCATGCCGCCACGGGAGCGCCTGAGCCCGAAGAAGACCGTGGGGTTCCTCCGGCGCCTCACGCCACGGATCCGACCCTATCGCTTCGCCCTGGTCGGGGCCGCCGTTCTCATGCTCATGAGTACGGGCGTCGGCCTGGCGTTCCCGCTCATCGTCCGGGAGCTCCTAGACGCCGCTTTCCTCGCCAACGACTCCGGCCTCCTCAATCGCGTCGCCCTGGGGCTGCTGGGGCTCTTCGGGGTGCAGGCGGTGGTCAATTTCGGCCAGAGCTACCTGACCGCTTCGGTCTCCGAACGGGTCGTCGCGGACCTGAGACGGGACCTCTTCGGCTTCCTCGTCCACCAGCCTCCGGGCTTCTTCGCCTCCAGACGCGTCGGAGAGCTCACATCGTGACTGGCGTCGGACTCGGGTCTCATCCAGGGGCGTTCTTCGCTTCGGCGTCCCCGAGATCGTCGGGCAGGGCATCTTCCTGGTCGGCGCTCTCGTGCTCGTCACGATCACCAATCCACGACTCACTCTCGTGACACTCACGGCGATCCCCTTCGCCGCTCTGGTGGGCTGGTTTTTCGGTCGCCGCGTCCGGCACATCAGCACGCACATCCAGGATCGCCTGGCCGACGCCGTCTCCAGGGCGGAGCAAGTCTTCACCCAGATCCGCACTGTGCAGAGCTTCACTCGTGAGGGATACGAGGCGGAGGCGTATGAGACCGAGGTGAATCGTGCCCGGGACGAAGGTCTCCGGCGTGCTGTGGCCCGAGCGAGTCTCACGGCGCCGTGACCTTGCCGCGTTCGGGGCCATCGTCGTGGTCCTGTGGGAGGGGGGCCGCCTGGTCCTGGCCGGGGCGCTTACCCCCGGGACGCTGGTGGCCTTTCTGCTGTACGCCGTGACCATCTCCGGGGCGATCACGTCGTTGGCCGGCTTCTGGGGGAATCTCCAGGAGGCTGCCGGCGCCGCCAAGCGTATCTTCGAGCTCTTGGATCATCCAGTGACCATCGAGTCGCCCCGCGATCCGAAGCCGCTCCCCCGCCCGACCCGTGGGGTAGTTCGCTACGGCGGGGGTCGTCTTCCGCTACGGGCCGCATCTACCACACGTCCTGGACGGGATCGACCTCACGCTGGAGGAGGGCGAGACCGTGGCTCTGGTGGGCAGCTCTGGGGTGGGCAAGAGCACCCTCGTTTCATTGATCCCCCGCTTTTTCGACGTGGAAGAGGGCTCCGTGTCGTTGGACGGGGTCGACGTGCGCCAGCTATCCCTCCACGAGCTCAGAAGTGAGATCGGCATCGTTCCGCAGGAGCCGATGCTCTTCGCCGGGACCGTTCGTGAGAACCTGATCTACGGGAACCTGGATGCCACTGAGGCGGAGATCGAAGAGGCGGCGCAGGCCGCTCATGCCGCCGAGTTCATCGCCGACCTGACTGATGGGCTCGACCAGATGGTGGGTGAGCGCGGCGTTACCCTCAGCGCCGGCCAGCGCCAGCGCGTGGCCATCGCTCGGGTCATCCTGGAGCGCCCCAAGGTCCTGATCCTGGATGAGGCGTCGAGCAGCCTCGACGCGGAGAGCGAAGCGTTGGTGCAGAACGCTCTCGGCACCTCATGGAGGGGCTCACGACCCTGGTCATCGCCCACCGCCTGTCGACGGTGATACGGGCGGACCGAATCCTGGTGCTGGACCGGGGCACCATCGTGGACCAGGGCTCGCACCGGGAGCTTCTCGAGAGGAGTGACGTCTACGACCGCCTGTATCGGCGACAGTCCGGCGACGCCCTGGTGTTCTGAGTCTATCCCGTCGCTGCCGGCTCCGGTGAGTCCGCCGGTGCGGGTTGCACCGGGGGTGCCACGGGCTCCACAGGGGTGGTGGTGGCCGGCTCCTCGGATGGAATCCAGTCTTCCTTCACCAGCCCCTCTTCCACCCAGGCGAACATCCCCTTCATCGTCTGTTGTGCCACCTTGTACGTGGCGGCGTCGTTGTTCGAGAACAGGCGATCGAAGCGGTCCCTGATCCGGGCCCTGGCCTGACGACAGAAGAGGTCCGCCAACGTGTACGGGGACCGGTCCGACGGACTCGCCCTCACGAGGCTCTGGGCCCGCACGATCGTGGAGATCATCACGAACAGCTCGGAGCCGATCTCGACGATCCTCCCGAGAACCGCCTGCTTTCGCTCGAGGCCGGGGCCGAAGCGAGCCATGGCATAGAAGATTGATCTCGCCAGCCGTGCCGAGGTTCTGTGGGCGTACCTCAGGTGGCCTGCCAAGGGGCCGAACTCCCGATACCGGGGCCACCGGCCCCAGGTGAGCCAGCGGGTGGGATACCACCAGGCGTAGTGGAGGCCCGCCCGGATCAAGGCGGCGAGGCGCTTCCCCATGGGCGCCTTGGGATCGATCAAGTCGCCTGCCACGCTCAGGTGGCTGTCTACGGCCTCCCGGGCGATGAAGAGGCGCATGATCTCGCTGGATCCCTCGAAGATGAGGTTGATTCTGCTGTCCCGGAGCGCGCGCTCGATCGGGTAAGGATGCTCACCACGTGCGCGAAGGGAGTCGGCCTGCTCGTACCCCCGCCCGCCCCGGATCTGCACGGCGTCATCGATGACTTGATAGCTGGTCTCACTGTTCCACATCTTCGCGATGGCGGCCTCGATACGAATGTCGAAGCTCTTGGCGTCGGCCATGCGGGCGGTCAGGTCGACGACGGCGTCGAGGGCGAACGTATTGGCGGCCATGGTGCCGAGCTTCTGGGCGATGGCATCGTGCTTGCCCACGGGTGCCCCCCACTGGACGCGCTCGGCCGCCCATTGCCGGCACGACAGGAGGGCTCCCTTCGCTCCCACGGCGCAGAACGCCGGAATGGACAGCCGTCCCGTATTCAGGGTGATGAGAGCCAGCTTGAGCCCTCGACCCTCTCCCCAGAGCAGGTTGTCCCTGGGGACTTTGACGTTGTTGAAGCGGATCACGCCGTTGGATAGGCCGTTGAGGCCCAGGAACGTGCAGACATGTCCGACCTCGACGCCTTCCCACGCCGTCTCGACGATCAATGCGCTGATAGGCTTCCGCCCCCGTACCCCCTCCCGGGCCGGGGTCCGTACCATGACAACGATGATGTCCGCCCGCGGTCCGTTGGTGCACCAGAGCTTCTCGCCGTTCAGGATCCAGTGCTGGCCGTCCTCCGAGAGCTCCGCCGTGGTGGACAGGTTTGCCGGGTCTGAACCGACGTCCTGCTCCGTCAGGGCGAAGGCCGACAGCTCACCCGCCGCGAGCCGTGGGAGGTATTTCCTCTTCTGCTCCTCGGTGCCGAAGTAGATCAGCGGCTGCGGGACGCCGATGGACTGATGCGCGGACAGGAACGCACCCGTCGAGCCGCACCGGCTGGCGACGATGCCGAGGGCCTTGTTGTAGTGATACTGAGAGAGCCCGAGACCACCGTACTCCTGGGGGATCTTGATGCCGAAGGCGCCGAGCGCCGCCAGGCCATCCAGGACCTCCTGGGGGACCCAGCGATCGCGGTCGATGGCATCGCCGTCGATGTGGGCGATCGTGAACTCCTCCAGCGCCTTCAGGAACGGCTCGGCCCTGGCCTCCTGCTCAGGGCTCGGCTCGGGCGGCGGATATACCACATGAAGGTCTAGCCGGCCGTCGAACAGCGCCCGGGCGAAGCTCCGGTTCTTCCACTCGGTCTCTCGTGCGGCCTCGGCGACCTGCCGTGCTTCCTGTACGCTGGCCAGGGCCTTGTTGGGCTCCTGCGACATGACCGTCTTCCCCTGGTTGCGGACTGGGACGGGACTCCAGCTATGGTCCGCTGCACCTTAGAAATGTAACCCGTGCCTCCGTCTGCGTGTGCCCGTCGTCTCTCTGGATGGAGATCAAGAGTCCTCTTGAAGGAGTACAGCGGGTCGCGCACAAGGCATCTAGCGGTCCCGTCGGAATCAATCGTCGGAGCCCTCCGCCACAATGAACTCGTCGATCTCGTCGGCCTTTGCCTCGGCGTCGGTCTCGCCGAGCTCGATGAGGCGATGCATGTAGTCCGGCTGGAAAAGAACGAGGCTGAGGAGGTCCGAACTGGCGGTCTGACGGGTGCCCAGCCCTCTCGTGAGGAAGCGGAAGGTCTTGGGAAGCTTGGGCTCGAACTCGCTCGCGAGGTGTCCGAGATCGACTGGGGGGCGCAGGATCAGGAGGCTCACCCGTCGCAGACCGTCCCTTCCGCTGAGGGGCACCTGATCCATGAGACGGTTTAGCCGCTCAAGCCGCAGCGCGTCCTGGTCGAGGAGATCGAGAAAGACCGAGTTGAGCAGTACACCCAGTACCTGGGCCGGGGGCGGGTAACCGGTCACTTCAGGAACCCGAGCCTCGGCTGGTGAGCGCTCGTAGCGCGTGGAGATGGCCAGGATCTTCTCGGCTCCGAGATGGAGCGCGGGGGAGAGCGGTGCGGCGAGACGCACCCCCCCGTCACCATAGAACTCGTCACCGATGCGGATGGCCGGGAAGAATAGCGGGAGGGAAGCCGACGCCATCACGTGATCGACGGTGAGCACTGTCTTCCGCGAGCGCCTTTGCGGTCGACTCCAATCCAGGAGATCGCACCCCTGGATCCAGGTTACGGACTGGCCCGTGGTGTAGCTCGAGGTGCTGAGCGCCACTGCCTTGAGCCGGCCCACCGCAAGGTTGTACTGGATTCCGGTGAGCTCGCTGTTCACGGCGTGCATCACCTCGGACAGGTAGCTCCGCAAAGGCGACGTGTCGACCAGACCCTTGACCCGCCCCGCGCCCCCCACACCCCCGGACAATAGCTGAAACGCCCAGCGAAGACCCGTCCAACCCAGTGACGGCGTGTCGACCCGGAAGACGTCTTCGACCGTGAGCCGCTCCCAGAGCGAGACCATCTCCTCCACGGCCTGGTGGAAGGAGCCGTGGTGCGAGGCGAGAAGGGCGGCGTTGATCCCTCCCGCGGAAACGCCGGTGACGATGGGAACCCGCAGGTTGGGGAACCGTCGGGCCAGGCACCGGAGGAATCCCACCTGGTAGGCGGCTCGCGCGCCGCCGCCGCCCATGACCAGGGCCAGATCGGGGCTGCCTTGTGTCACAGAGGGAGACGGGGCGTCCGGGGAGTGCTCTGGTGTCGACGTCATCTTCGCTTTTTCGGATCGCCCATCTCAGAAGGCACAGTGCTATTCTCTCTGCGCATTATTAGGAGCGTCAACTCCTGCCACGGGCCATTTGCTGTCGCCCACTCAGGTCCCACGTCACAGGTTCCTCGAGCACGGAGGCCGGCGATCCAGGGCGGGTCGCCGCCGGCCCTGCGAGCCGAACGCGGATCCGTTCACACGGGTGCCGGTCTGTGCCCAGGCCAGGCCTATCCCACGATGGGCCGCCCGATCGCCATGACCCCCAGCACCATCATGGCAAGGGCCGCCAGGGCCCAGACACCGTGAGGAAGGTAGGTCTTCTTCTCCTCCGGCCGCCGGCGCATGACCGAGACCGGAATCTGACCGGCCGCCGCGGCGAAAAGCATCATGAAGATGTGACCGGTCACGGCCGGTTGAAAACGCCCGGAGAAGATGAGCGCCAGGCCCAGGAGGATCTGGAGGTGCAGCAGCCCGGCGAAGCTGGAGGAGAGGATTCGCATCCCCTTGTCGTAGGCACGTCCCGAAACGGCTCCGTAGACGGCGTAGAGCACGGTCAGGACGCCTGCGAGGAGGATCAGGTAGCGGACTCCGGAGTGGAACTGCAGGAAAAAGTTGTTCATGGCCTTGGGCTGTATGCGGTTTCAGTCGGTCTTTAGATCGGTCTCACGATCCACGGCCGGATCACATGGAGTCGAGGGTCCGAGCCAGTCGGACCTCCAGCGCGGACTTTCTCGCTTGGTGCTCCGGGGTGGGCGGGTACAGTGAGCCCGGACGCACCTCATTGCCGGTCAGGGCCCGGGAAAGCTGCTCGGCGCCTTGCTGAATCTGGCAAAGTTCGCCGTCGGTACCTTCGGGTCTCTGGCCACCCCTACCGAACCCGAATTCTTCACAGCTCAGGCCGGGCCGGGCTTCCTGAATGTGTCGAGCAAAGTCGATGAGGTCCAGGAGGAACGCCTCCCGCTCCTCGTACATGGCTTGCGTGACGGGCATCTCCGGATCGCCTCTCACCTCCAGCGTCTGGCTGGACGTCACGCCCCTCGCCTCCACGGTGATCGAGAACCGCCCTGGTGACACCCAGGGTCCCAGGTCGTCGATGGGACGAGACAGCCGTGGGTCGTCGTGAGACCGCCAGATCTCCGTGTCACTCGACGTGGAGTTGCGAAGGTCCCAGTTCACCCGGTGGATGCCGGGCACTGAAGGAATGGCGAGCTCCCGGACCACGCGACCGGATGAGTTGGTCACACGGAGGGTGGCGTCACCGCCACCGGCCCCCAAGCTGTACGTGATGATGGCACCCGACACCGGGTTCTCTCCCGCGAACTCTGCCTGACCGCGATACGACGTGTCCTTCCTGTAGTTGAATATGGTGGCTCGCTGGATGCTGAAGACGTGGACGTCAGCGGCGGCCACCACGGCCGTCCACTCAGCCAACGGGCTCGTGTCGTCCAGAATCCAGACGCTCTGGCCGTGTGTCCCGATAACCAGGTCCTTCTCCCTCGCATGGATGACCATGTCATCGACATGGGTGGTCGGCAGGTTGGGCATCTTGGCCCAGCTCGCACCCGCATCCGTGCTGACGAACACCGAGTGCTCGGAACCCGCGAAGAGCACGTCCGAGTTGTCGGGGTGCTCCACCAAGGAGTTCACAGAGCCAGACGGCAGTCCTTCCATGACGGGGTCCCACTTCTGCCCGTAGTCCTCCGTGCGGAAGAGGTAGGGGTCGAAGTCCCCGTCCCGGTGTGCATCGAAGGCTACATAGGCCACTCCCGAACCCTTCCGCGAGGCGACCACCCGGCTCACGTAGGTGCCATCGGCGACACCACTGACGTTCCGGCTCACCTCGCTCCAACCCCGGCCGCCGTCTCGCGACACCTGGAGGTTCCCGTCGTCGGTGCCAACCCAAAGGATCTGAGGGTCCAGAGGCGACTCGGCGATGACGGTGATCTCGCCGAAGCTGGACGTCCCGTCGTTCCGCGAGTTCCGGATGTGCGAGCCGTAGACACCCATGAGCTGGAGCTCGTCCCGGTCGATGTTGCGCGTCAGGTCCTCGGTCCGCATCCATGACTCGCCGCGATCACGGGCGATGAACAGCCGATTCCCGCCCAGGTAGACGACCGACGGGTCGTGCCTGGAGACGAGGCTCGGTGAGACCCAGTCCCATCGGTACGAGGGCTCACCCTCGGGCGCTCGAGGCCGGATGTCGAGCATATCGCCCGTCTCAGCGTCCAGCCTGTAGTAAGCACCCCCGTTTGAGTTGGCGTAGACGAAGCGATGACTGGTGGGGTCGACTTGCTGGTACATGCCGTCCCCGAAGCCTGTCTGCTTCCAGTCGTCGTTGATGATGCCGATCCACCGGCGCGTCTCGGAGGGGCCCATCCAGGAGTGGTTGTCCTGCATGCCGCCATACACCCAATACGGATCACGGTTGTCGACACCGATGGCGTAGAACTGCCCGATGGCGAAGTTGTTGATCTTCCTGAAATTCACGCCCTGGTCGTACGTCTCCCACAGCCCCGCGTCACCAACCAGGTAGAAGTGGTTCGGCTCGTTGGGGTCGATCCAGAGGTCATGGTGGTCGGCGTGGACTCCCACGTCGTAGGTGGGTCGCTTCGCGACCTCCGTCCAGTTCACGCCACCATCCTCGCTCTTGTTCGACGAGGTCCCCAACACGTAGACACGATCCTCCTCGGAGGGGTCGATGAAGATCTCGGAGTAGTACATGGGCCGGGGGTTCATCGAGCTGGCCCGACGCCAGGTCGCTCCGCCGTCCTCGCTGCGATAGGTCCCCTGCGCGTCCTCGTCGGCGTGCTCGACGAGGGCGTTCAGCACCATGGGGTTCGACTCGGAGATGGCGAGGCCGATCCGGCCTTTGTCCCCGTCCGGGATGCCGTTCGTGAGCTCCCGCCAGGTGTCTCCCCCATCCGTGGTCCGGTAGATCCCACTCCCCGGCCCTCCGCCGTTGAACCCCCAGGTTCTCCTGAGCCGCTGGTAGGTGGCGGCGTAGAGGGTGCCCGGGTTCCGGCTGTCTATGACTAGGTCCACGGCGCCCGTGTACTCGTCCACGAACAGGATTCGATCCCAGCTTATGCCCCCGTCCCGGGATCGATAGACCCCGCGCTCCTCGCTGCCTCGCCAGAGATTCCCGAGAGCGGCCACGTACACCACGTCGGGGTCCGTGGGATGAACCAGCACCTTGCCGATGTGCCGCGTCTCCTCCAGTCCGAGGTGGCGCCAGGTGTCTCCTCCGTCGTCGGATCGGTAGACGCCATTCCCCCAGGACGTGCTCTGCCGGTTGTTCTGCTCCCCCGTCCCGGCATACATGATGTCGGGATCGGACGGCGCGATGGCCACGTCACCGAAGGTGCTCACCTCCTTGTCGGCGAAGACGTTTCGCCAGGTGTGACCACGGTTGGTGGTCTTCCATAGCCCGCCGGAGGCAGTGGCCAGGAATATGGTCGAAGGGTCGTGGGCGAGAGCTTCAATGTCGTGAATTCGTCCGCCCGTCACCGCAGGCCCGATGAGTCTGGGTTGGAAGGTAGAGAGCTGGTCTTCCGAGATCGGAGCACTCTGAGCGGTCGCCTGTGCCGGAAGCAGCAGGAGGGCCGCGAGAAAGGGCGACAGAGACGTCTTGTCGGTGGCGCGAAACATTACTGACTCCAGTCCTGGTGTCACCATCTCGAGTGTCGGCTCTCGCCCACGGGAGCCGACTCCACGAATGCCCGGCGGGACGGTAGAATTAGGTGGGTGGCTCTTGGCCCGCCAGGGCCTCTCGCACGATGGCGAGCACCTCGTCGTCCATGTCTTCGGCGGTGAGCATCCACTCGAGGTAGTCCCGCTCCATCAGGGCCACCTCCGAGAGAGCTCGACCCCTGTACTTGCCCCTCCGGAAGAGGCGTCCCTCGTCTCCGTCCTCGAACCACAGATCGACGGCGGTCCGGATGGGAAAGAACTCGTCGCAGTACTGATTGAGGGCGTCCATGTCGTGGGGCAGATGGGGGTAGCGCTCGATCTGGGCTGCCAGAACGGCGGCCGTGGTTCGGATGTCGCCCAGAGCGCTGTGGGCTTCCTGATGCTCACGGCCCAGGTAGAATCGTGCGGCTGCCGAGAGGTCGCGGGGCTCCTCCCGGTGAAAGATCCCCTGGATGTCGATGATCCGGCGCGACTTATAATCGAACTCGACCTCAGCCCGCTTGAACTCGGCCAGGAGCATGGGAAGGTCAAATCGGCGGATGTTGAAGCCGGCCAGGTCACAAGGGTCCAGCAGTTGCACCAGGGCCTTGGCTCGAGCGGCGAACGGCGCCTCGTCGGCCACGTCGTCGTCCGTGATCCCGTGGACAGCCGTGGCCTCGGGGTGAATGGGTATGCCGGGGTTGAAGCGGCGAACCCGCTCCAACACGTCCCCCTGAGGGGAGACGCGGAGGATGGCCATCTCGATGATCCGATCATCCCGGGTGCTGAGTCCCGTCGTCTCCAGATCCAGGAAGACGATGGGACGGTCGAGCTCGACGGGGAGGAGCATCAGGCGGCCTGGCGCAGTGTCTGCATCAGCCTATGATAGCGGGCATGGAAGCGACGGGCAGCATGCAGGCGGTGGTCATGGATGGATCGGGGGGGCCTGAGGTCCTCTCGCTCCAGTCCGCGCCGATGCCGGTCCCGGAGGCCGGAGAGATCCGGGTGCGGGTCGCTACGTCCGGCGTCAATCGCGCAGACCTTTTGCAGAGAATGGGACGCTATCCGGTCCCTGAGGGCTGGCCGGAGGAGATTCTCGGTCTCGAGTTCTCCGGCATCGTGGATGCCCTGGGGCCCGAGGTGGATCGCTGGCAGGTGGGGGACCGGATCATGGGGATCCTGGGCGGCGGCGGATATGCCCAATACGTGAAGACCCATGGCACCACCGTCGTTCCGGTGCCCGACTCCCTCGGCCTCGAAGAGGCGGGGGCGATTCCCGAGGTGTTCATGACCGCCTTCGACGCGGCGGTGATGCAGATGGGGCTCCGGTCGGGGGAGACCCTCCTCATCCACGCGGTGGGGAGCGGCGTGGGAACCGCGGCCCTGCAGATCGCCAAGGCCCTCGGCGCCCGCACTCTGGGTACGTCCCGGACCCCCGCGAAGCTCGAGCGGGCGGCGGCACTGGGGCTGGACCACGCCGTCCCGGGTGACACAGACTGGCCCGACCGCGTCCTGGAGGTCACGGAGGGACGGGGGGTGGACGTGATCCTGGATCTCGTGGGCGGACTCTACCTGGAGGGGAATCAGAGGGTCATGGCGACCCGGGGTCGCCATGTCGTCGTAGGTGTACCTGGAGGGGCCGTCGCCACCATCGACCTGAGAGCCATGATGAGTCGTCGAGCGACACTCAGGGGCACGGTCCTGAGAGCCCGGCCCCTCGAGGAGAAGGCGGCCCTGGCCGAGGCCTTCGAGGAGCGCGTCCTTCCGCTGTTCCTGCGCGGGCAGGCGAGTCCGGTCGTCGACCGCATCTTCTCCCCCGAGGAGGCCGCCGAAGCCCATCGGGTGATGGAGGCCAACGCGAACTTCGGAAAGCTCCTCATTCGCTGGGAGTGACAAAGCCTAGGAGTCTGCGCCGCAGAAGCACAGCTGACTGAGCCGAATGGTCATCGAGCCGTCCGCGGCGAGGCGGATCCGGGTGATTGGGAGGTTGAGGACTTGTGTCTGCGACGGATCGGGAGAGCGGAATGGATGCGTTGGGGGGGCAAGAGAGCTACGAGAGCCCTCGCGCCGGCAGATGCGGGTGAACCCTCGTGCAGTCATGCCGCCTGAAGGGTGTGCAGCCGCTTCACATTGAGTGCCAGGCACACGAGGGTCCACTCGGCCCGGACCTTCTCGAGGCCCCGGAAGCTGAATCGTCGAAAGCCCATCACTTCCTTGATCCAGCCGATGGGCGCCTCGGCCTGCGACTTTCGCCGTGCGTAGCGTCTGCGGCCATCTTCGCTCGCCAGCTTCTCCGCCATGCGGACTTTCGCCGGATATTCCTCCTTGTCAACCGTGGGGGCGGCCTTGCCCTCCCGGGCCAGCGCCACATACCCGTCGATGTCTCGCTCTTCCAGTTCCTCGAGATCCCGCTCGTTGCAATAGCCCGTGTCCGCCAGCACCTGCGCCGGCGTCTCGCCGTACGCTTGCGCCACCGCGTCGACCATGGGCACCAGCTGGCCCTGGTCGCTCGCGTTGTCCGTCACCTCGGCCCCGACCACCAGCTGGTTCTCCCCCTCCACGACCGTCTGTGCGTTGTAGCACTGCTGGAACCCCTCCGAACTCGTCTTCATGATCCGGCTCTCAGGGTCCGTGAAGTTGCTCTGCGCCGCCTCGTCCGGCTCTCCGTACTCCCGCTTGTAGGGCCTGCCGCCCTTCGGGTTGCGCGTCTGCCCCGGCTTGCGGCCCCGTGCGTCGTCCGCCGCTCTCTGCTCGGCTTCCAGGCGCGCCTTCGCCTCCCGGATCGCCGCCAGCCGGTCCTCGCGCCGCTTGAGCTCCTCCGGCACCTCGTCTCCGCATGCTTCCTCGCCGTAGCGCTCGTCTTCCGCTTCGTCCACCGCCTCGGCCCTCTCCAACAGCCCCCGGATCTCCGCCTCCAGCCGAGGCTCCCCGGTCACCATCCGGCCGTAGCTCATCGCCTTGCGCTTGTTCGCGTTCGCCCGAACCTTCGTCCCGTCCACCGACACCCTGCCAAGCCCCGCCAGCCCCAAGGCCCGCGCGAGCATCACCACCTCCACAAACACCGCCCGGAAATCCCCGAGATGGCGCTTGCGGAACTCGCACAGCGTCCGGTGCTTCGGGAAGTTCTCCGCCGCCAGCATCCGAAACGCGACATCCTCCTCCAGCTTCCTCGCCATCTTCCGCGACGAGAAGGTGCCCGTCGCATACGCGTAGATCAGCACCTTGACCATCATCCGAGGGTCGTACGGCGAGTTGCGCCGCCCGTCCCCCCGGTACCGCCCGTAGAACGCGCTCAGCTCCACCGCGTCCACCAGGTCGCTCACATGGTGCGCCAAATGACCCTCCGACACCCACTCCCGAAGATCCGGAGGCAGCAACAACATCTGCTCCGGATCGTACGGTCGAAATGTCGTTCCCATTCACCCCCCTCGGTGATCCGCAAGCCTTCCCAATGCCTTCGCTACCACCAAAGATAGCCGCCGCAGGGTTCTGCGGCGCAGACTCCTAGCCCACTTTGAGCGACTCCCGAATCACTCGGGCCTGCTCCACCACATGATCGATGTGCTTCCCCTCGGAGGGGCTGGCTCGCTCGGGGCGGGCCACGTGGCTGAGCTTCAGCTCCCGAGGGACCACGGCCCTGAGGCGCGGGCCCACGTACGAGAGGGCTCCCATGTTTCGCGGCTCCTCCTGAGCCCAGACCAGCTCACGAACGGACGGATAGCGAGCTAGGAGCTCCTCGACCCCGGATCCCGGGAACGGATAGAGCTCCTCCAGTCGCGCCACGGCCACGCCGGGCAGGTTCTCGCGGAGCTCACTGCCGACCAGGTCGTAGTAAAGCTTTCCGGAGCAGAGCAGCAGGCGGGTGACGGCCTCGGGCTCGACCACCGAGGGATCGTCCAGGACGGGCCGGAAGCTTCCCTCCACCAGATCGGAGACGGTGGACGTGGCCCTCGGATGACGGAGGAGGCTCTTGGGCGTCATGACCACCAGGGGCCGCTCCGGCCGGACGTGCGCCTGTCGCCGGAGGAGGTGGTAGTGCTGTGCCGGATTAGTGGGGGACACCACACGCATGTTGTCCTCCGCGCACAGCTGTAGGAAGCGCTCCAGTCGCGCGCTCGAGTGCTCCGGCCCCTGCCCCTCGTAGCCGTGCGGAAGGAGCATGGCCAGTGTGGCCACCTGCCCCCACTTTTCCCAACCTGAAGACACGAACTGGTCGATGGAGACCTGGGCGGCGTTTGCGAAGTCGCCGAACTGGGCCTCCCAGAGAACCAGGTCCTTCTCCGACGCAACGCTGTAGCCGTATTCGAAGCCCAGCACGGCCATCTCGGAGAGGGGCGAGTTGAGGACCGTGAAGCGCGCGTCTCCGTAGTGTGCCAGAGGCGTATGCTCCTGGCCCGTCTCCGAGTCGTGGAGCACGAGGTGCCGGTGGCTGAAGGGGCCGCGCTGGGAGTCCTGTCCGGTGAGCCGCACCGGGATGCCCTCCCAGAGAAGCGAGCCGAACGCCAGGGCCTCGGCATGACCCCAGTCCAGGAGGAAGTGCGGCCCAAAGCCGTCGTCACGCTTCGCCAGCTGTCTCTTGAGCTTGGGGTGCATGCTGAAGCCCTTGGGGGTCGCCATGGAAGCGGCGTTCACGTCCACCAGAACCTCCAGCGGCACCGACGGGACCAACCCCTTGGGCGGCTCCAGGTTCGAGTCCTCCATCGCATCGTGGGAAGGGCGGTCCTCGCTCTGCACCTTGTCCTGGGCTTCGCGGAGGTAGCCCGACACACGGGCCTCCAGGGCCTCCACGTCCTCGGCGCTCAGGACCCCCGCCTTCATGAGCTTCTCGGCGTAGATGGCACGCACCGTCGGATGATCTTTGATCGTCTTCGACTCGAAGGGCTGGGTGTAGGCAGGCTCGTCACCCTCGTTGTGGCCATAGCGGCGGTAGCCCACCAGGTCGATGACGACGTCGTCTTGATACTCGGCCCGGTACGCCATGGCGAGCCGAACCGCGGTCAGGCACGCCTCAGCGTCGTCGGCGTTCGCATGGATGATGGGGAAGCTGAATCCCTTGGCGAGGTCGCTGGCGTAGCGAGTAGAGCGACCGTCGATGGGAAGGGTCGTGAAGCCGATCTGGTTGTTGGCGATGAGGTGGATGGTTCCGCCCGTCGTATAGCCCCTCAGCCTTCCGAGGTTCAGCGTCTCGGCCACGACGCCCTCGCCGGCGAACGCCGCGTCACCGTGGATGAGGATGGGCACCACGGCGGACGTATCCTGTTCGGCGCCCTGCTGGTCTCCACGGTGCTGGAGGGCGCGCGCCACGCCCTCCACCACGGGGTTCACGAATTCGAGGTGGCTTGGATTCGGTACGAGGATGATGTGGATCACGGATCCATCGGGGAGGCTGCGCACTCCCTCTGCTCCGTGGTGGTACTTCACGTCGCCCGTGCCTTCCACTGTGAAGGCGCCCTTGGCTTCGACACCCTCGAACTCGCGGATGATCTCCTCGTATCCCACACCCACGAAGTGGGCGAGGACGTTGAGCCGGCCGCGATGAGCCATTCCCAGGACGACCCGTTCGGCTCCTGCCCGGGTGGCCTCCTCCAGGGCGAGGTCCATCATGGGGACCATCATGTCCGTCCCTTCGATGGAGAAGCGCTTCTGACCCAGGTAGGCCTTGTGGATGAATTGCTCCAATCCCTCGACTTCGGTGAGTCGTTGCAGGAGTCGCACCTGCTCTCCCGCCTCGATGGGCTGCGCATGGACTCCCGACTCAACCTGATCCCAGAGCCACCGAACGACAGATGGGTCCTCGAGGTGCTCGAACTCGTAGCCTATGGTGCCGCAGTAGGCGTCCTGGAGCCTCTTCAGGGCATGGGCGAGGGATTCGTCGCCCCCGCCCTCCATGACGAGCGATGCCGGTAGCTCCTCGAGCTCCTCCATGCTCGTGCCGAAGAAAGAGGGGTCGAGCTGCGGGTGCCCTGGCGGAGGAGAGCCTAGTGGGTCGATCTGAGAGAGGTGATGCCCATGATCGCGAAACGCCTGAGCGAAGGACGTGGCCTTCGCCACGACGGGCATCATGCGGCGCAGGGTGTCCGCCTGGCCCGGCACGGCGTCGAGCTCCGCCGTCGGGGCCTGGCTCCCGCCGCGGACGGGTGCCTCCACAACCGCTCCGCCCCCGTTCGCCGCCAGACTTTCGGGCACCATGAGCCCTGCCTCCCGGGCGGCGGTCGGACCCAACGAGAAGAACCGCCGCCACTCCTCGGGCACTGCGTCGGGGTTTCGGGCGAACTCCTCATAGAGTGCCTGGACGTACCCGGCGTTCTGACTGTCGAAGGGCTTGTCTTCCATCGCTCTCGGGCTTCAGACGGGGCCGGAAAGGCCGTCCCCATCGACCTCAAAATGGAACTCCTAAACTAGTGGAATTTCCCGCCTCAGGGAGCCCCGACTCAGGTCCGAATTCCTTGTTGACCCCAAGTCTAACGGGATGTACATTCGTTGTTGCGAATGAGAATCGTTCTCATTTGCCTATCGACGGGACGCGTTGAGAGCGCCAACGCCGGGTTTACATATAGATGCCGAGTGAGGCCAGGGCCATGAGTGTCTCCGTTCGCAGGATCCTCCAGCTGATCGTCGTAGCCTCGCTGTTGTCACCTTCTGTCAATGCACAGGACGGCCCCGGCAGGATTGCAGGGTTCGTCCAGGCCACCGAGGACGGCTCGGCCCTTGCTGGAACCTCGGTCGAGGTGGTGGGCACATCCCTTCGCACCCTGTCCGATGACGCCGGACGCTACGCGCTGAGGGGGATCCCCCTAGGCACCGTCTCGCTACGGTTCGTGCGCCTCGGCTACTCGACCCTCACCAAGACGGTGACGGTGGTCGACGACAGGGAGCTCCGGGTGACCGCCGAGATGGGTGCCGGACCGATCCGCCTGGACCCGATCAGGGTCCTCACTGCGCGCACCCGGATGATCGGTGACCCCCTTGGCATCGACGAGATTCCCGGGGCTGCGCACGTGCTGGTCGCGGCGGACCTGGAGTCTCCCGCCTTCGTGTTCGACAACATCCACAACTTCCTGCGCCTCGTTCCGGGGGTGAACGTCCAGGACGAGGACGGGTTCGGGCTTCGTCCCAACATCGGGCTCAGGGGGACGGGTGTGGACCGGAGCTCCAAGATCACCCTCATGGAGGACGGCGTACTCATCGCCCCCGCTCCCTACACGGCTCCGTCTGCCTATTACTTTCCGGTGGCCGGGCGCATGGAGGCCGTGGAGGTCCGGAAGGGATCGAGCCAGGTCAAGTATGGTCCCCGCACCATCGGTGGCGCGATCAACCTCGTCTCGTCGTCCATCCCCGATCGGCTCTCGTGGTTCATGGAGGGAGCCGCGGGTGAGAACGCCACCCTGAGGGGTCACGGCCGGATCGGTGACTCCGGCACCCGCTTCGGGTGGCTCCTGGAGGGGTACACGCTGGAGACCGACGGCTTCAAGGAGCTGGACACCGGCGCGGGGACGGGCTTCGACGTGGCCGACTTCATGGGGAAGGTTCGGGTCAACAGCGATCGTGAAGGCCCCTCGTATCAGGAGCTGGAGATCAAGCTCGGCTACACCGACGAGGAGTCGGCAGAGACCTATCTCGGCCTCACGGACGCGGACTTCGCCACGAATCCGCTGTACCGATACCCGGCCTCCGAGTCGGACCTGATGAAGGCCGAGCACTCGCAGATTCAGCTCCGCCACTTCTGGACCCGCGGTGCCGGCGACGTAACGACGACGGCGTATCGCACTGACTTCTCCCGGAATTGGTACAAGCTGCAGAGCGTGCTGGGCACGGGCATCAGCAAGGTCTTGGATGCTCCTGACGAGAATGCGCCGGCCCTCGAGATCCTGCGCGGGGAGGGTAGCGACCCCGACGCACTCAGGGTTCGGGCAAACAATCGTGATTACTTCGCCGAGGGTGTGCAGTCGACGGTGGGCCTCGGCCTCGGCCGTCATGAGCTCGAGCTGGGCCTTCGGTTCCACCGTGACCAGGAGGACCGCTTCCAGTGGGAGGACGCGTTCCAGATGCAGGACGGTACCATGGTCCTCACGACCGTTGGTGAGCCCGGGAGCCAGTCCAATCGGGTGAGCTCGGCCGACGCGCTCGCCTTCTTCGTGCAGGACGAAGTCGAGCTCGGACGCCTGGTCGTGACTCCCGGGGTCCGTTTCGAGCACATCGACTTCGCCCGAACGGACTACGCCAGCGACGACCCCGCCCGGGTTCGGGAGAACCGGGTGAATGTGTGGATCCCCGGCATCGGGTTCTCGTATCGTGCCGCCCGTGACCTCAACCTCTTCTGGGGTGTTCACAAGGGGTTCGGACCTCAGGGACCCGGTGCCGCCGAGGCCACGCGCCCGGAGAGCAGCGTCAACTACGAGTTCGGCGGGAGGTGGCGGAACTCGGGGTTGGCCGCCCAGGCGAGCGCGTTCTACAGCGACTACGCGAACATCCTCGGACGGGCGACGCTGGCCACCACCGAGGATGGCACGGGCGAGGCGTACAACGGAGGGGACGCCGCGGTAGCGGGTGTCGAGGTCTCCGTGGACTACGATTTCGCCTGGGGACGCGGCTGGGCGGGTCGTGTGCCCCTACGGATCACCTATACGCATACGCGTGCCGAATTCCGGTCTTCCTTCGACTCCGACTACGGTCCCTGGGGCGAGGTTGAGATCGGCGACCGCCTCCCATACCTCCCCGCGCACCAGATGAGCGGCAGCATCGGGTACGATCATCCGCGGTGGAGCGTCACGCTCTCCACGATGGCGTCGGGCGCTATGCGAACGCGGGCCGGTCGAGGTCCCATCCCAGGGGGGGAGGGCACGGACTCGTACGTGGTATTCAACCTGGCCGGGGAGCTGCAG
This sequence comes from Longimicrobiales bacterium, assembly GCA_965238005.1. GTDB lineage: Bacteria > Gemmatimonadota > Gemmatimonadetes > Longimicrobiales > Gaopeijiaceae > CBDCKN01. The sequence goes on along the minus strand of OZ250165.1, from coordinate 4,723,000 downwards.
CTCGACCGCAGGGGGACCGTGTTCGCCGGCGTCCAGAATGTCTCGGACGAGCGTTACAGCGTGGCGAGGCGCCCGGCTGGGCTCCGTCCCGGACTGCCCCGCACTCTGGTGGCGGGTCTCCGCGTGACCGGCGTGCGGTAGACCGACGACCACGGATCGGCAAGAGTGGGCCCCCGCGCGGCACACCGGCGGCGACGTGGAGCCGCGCCGGGGGCTCCGAGCTTTTTCCTTGAAAATCGCCTCGGGGGTCTGAAGGCTGATGAGGAAGTACAGCGGGTCGCCACCCGTGCTACCGCACGGGTACCCGGGATGCCACGGCCCCAGATCCGGGGTACCCGCGCGACAGCGTGGGTCGGAGCGACGAGGCCATAGCCGTCGCTACGGTTAGGAGCTCCAACAACGGGGGCACCACGCGAAGCGTGGTCGGGGCCGTGCCACCGCAACCCACGAACACGTAAGTTCATAGCAACTATTCCGTTGGGCACAGGGTGGTTGCGCGGTTGATCCTGCGTCTCTCCTCCTCGCCGTAGCTCGGCTACGACTCGTCGTCGTTCCTTGTCTGAACGCGCGCAAGCATCCTGTGCGCGACGCACTGTACTTCCTCAACAGCCTTCTAGAGTTTTCGACATGCTTGCCGACGCCGGTATCCCGTTTCATCCCGTGGGTGCGTGGGCGGACCGCTTTCCATGGGTGATGGCCGGCATCACCCACGCGGGCTCCAAGAACGATCCCTTCGACCTCCGGCTCTTTGGGGAGTCTCCACCCCCCCGGGCGGACGATCGTTGGCGAGCCGTTCTGATGGCCACAGGCTTCGGCACGGTCGCCCACGCTCGTCAGGTCCACGAGACCAGGGTGGCCGTGTACGACGCACTCCCACGGGGGTACATGTCGACAGCGGTCCGGCGGACGGGCATGCCACATCCACGCCCGGGGTGCTGCTCGCGGTGACGGTGGCCGGCTGCGTGCCGGTCTACCTCGTGGACCCGGAGCGGCGGGTCGTGGCTCTTCTACACGCTGGATGGAGGGGGATAGCGGGCGGCATCATGGCGGAGGGGATCCAGACGCTCCACACACAGTTCGCCTCGGACGCTGCCCACCTACACGCGCATCTCGGCCCGGCCATCTGCGGGGCCTGCTACGAGGTTGGCCCGGAGGTCTGCGACGCCCTGGGGCTGCCAACACCGTCCGGTCCCACGCCGGTGGACGTACGAGCCCTTCTGGTCTCTCGGGCCCGCGCACTGGGTATCCAAGAGAGCCGCATCACGGTTTCGGAGCACTGCACTCTGTGTGGAACCGCCGGTTTGTTCTCACACCGGGGAGGGCGATCCGAGCGCCAGGCGGCGCTGCTGGGAATTCGGCCATGAGTAGGGCGGTGGGGCTCTGTGAGAGGTGCGCCTTCGTCCGACTGGTCGAGAACGAGCGAGCGTCTATCTTTTATCTTTGCGAGCGATCCTTCGAGGACTCGCGATATCCGAAGTATCCACCGCTCCCCGTGCTCGCTTGCCCGGGCTTCGAGGTGGCGGCTACCGAACACGAGGGGGAGGTGGAGGAATGAACGATCCGTTCTACGTCGCCCGGGCCGAGGTTGGGAGGCTGTCGGGAGTCCATCGACGGGCTCTCCTGGAGGATGGCACCCAGATCGACTTCGGCGTGCACGGCCCGGTGAAGGCCCACTACGGGTTGGACTCGGAGCCCAACCTGCCATTGCCCGTCGACTATCTGGTGGCGTCGGCGGCCGGCTGACTACTCGGGACTCTCATCGGCGCACTGGAAGTGCGCGGGGTCAAGTTGCCGAGCGATCACATCCGCTTGAGTGCCGAGGGCTTCAACGAGATGCGGGACAAGATCCCGGTCCTCACCAAGATCCATGTCCACTACACCATCCAGATTCCCGAAGGGACCCGGGAGATCGTGGACGAGGCGCTGGAGCGGCACGTGGACAAGTGCCCCACTGCCCAGAGCCTGAAGGGTGCGGTGGAGATCACCTGGACCGCTGAGATCGAGGAGGGTCCGTAGGAACCCCATGACCGGCGGCCGGGTTTGAAGTACACTGGACAACGAGGTCCCCGCTTCTCATCTCCTTCATCACCCGAGCGAGCTGCATGCCGGAAGTACTGGCCTACATCACCTTGATTCTCACGGCAGGTGTGCTCGCCCTGCTCCTTCCTTTCGCGCTGCACCGGGCGTATTTGCTGGTGCTCTCCAGACGGCCGAAGTCGGCCGTTCTGGACCCCTGGCCCGAGTCCAAGCTTCCTCGGGTTACGATCCAGCTGCCCATCTACAACGAGGTCCATGTCATCGAACGGCTCGTGGATGCAGCGTGTGGGCAGGATTATCCCCGTGACCGCTTCGACGTGCAGATCCTGGACGACTCCACCGACGGCACCGCGGAGGCTCTGGCCGAGGGGTGGCGAGCCAGGGGCGTGTCGGTGGAGCATATGCGCCGAGGGACGCGGGCCGGCTTCAAGGCCGGCGCCCTGGCCTACGGGACCGAGCGATCGCGAGGAGACTTCCTTCTCGTCCTCGACGCGGACTTCGTCGCACCGCCCGATCTGATCCGGAGGATCCTGCCCCCCTTCCGTGATCCGGGGGTCGGCATGGTGCAGGCCCGCTGGGACCATCTGAACTCGGACGAGAGCTGGTTGACCAAGGGCCAGAGTCTCTTCCTCGACGGACACTTCTTCTTCGAGCAAGGTGGTCGGTACAAGAGCGGGCACTTCTTCAACTTCAACGGCACGGCCGGCATGTGGCGGCGCACCTGCATCCACGAGGCCGGGGGCTGGCGGGCCGACACGCTGACCGAGGATCTGGACCTCAGCTACAGGGCCCAGATGAAGGGGTGGCGCTTCGTCTTCCTGGAGGACGTCGGCGTTCCGGCCGAGATCCCGTCTACCGTCGGCGCCCTGGAGGTACAGCAGAGGCGTTGGGCTCAGGGAGGGACCACCGCGAAGAGGGTCCTCCCTGAGCTGCTTCGGGGACCATGGCCGCTGGGGGTGAAGTTGGAGGGGACCGTGCACCTTTGCGGACATTTAGCCCACCCCCTGACGCTGCTTCTGGGGCTACTGCTCGTCCCCTCCCAAATCGCCCGACGTGCGCTGGGGGTCGAGCACTATCTGCTGCCCGACCTCCTGGTGTTCACGGCGGCTACGGTGCCGTTCCTCGTGTTCTACTCCCAAGCGGCCTCCAAGCGGGGCCGGAGCCGGAGCTGGAGCTTGCGGGCAGTGCCGCAGGCCTTGGCTCTGGGCATCGGGCTGACGGTGGCGGTGACCGGGTCCGTGATCCGGGGGCTCTTCCATGGAGGCGATGATCCGTTCGTGCGCACTCCCAAGAAGGGCGAGGCGACCCGGGTTTCGTACCGGGCTCCGATCCCCGCCCGTGATCTGATTCTCAAGCTGTCCCTGGGTGTGGTCATGGTCGGCTACCTCGCCGGGGCCCTCGCGGCCGGGTTCTACGGGTCGGTACCGTTCATCGTGCTCTTCGGCTCCGGATACTTGGGCCTGGGACTGAGGGGGCTAGACGACCTCGGCCGCCTCCACCTCGGCCGCCGCCACGCCTCGCCCGGAGAGCCCCGTGGCATCGTAGGCAAGCAATCCGAAGACCGGGGCCCAGAGCAGCAAGCGGGCCCACACGGGCTGAGGCCAGACTCCCTGGGAGTGATACGTCTCGAGGCCCCAGTAGCCTAGGAATACGAGCCCGCTTAGGAGGATCCAGCCCCGGTTCCCGCGCAGGGCCGCGAACGGAAGGGCCCAGAGCACGTACCAGGGGTGGACGGTGGGGGAAAGGAGCAGGCCAGCTCCCAGGATCCAAAAAAGGGCTTTCTCGGCATTGTACGACCTCCAGGTCGTCCAACCGATGACCGCCAGGACGATCAGCCCCGCCGCCACACGGGGCGCCACGGGGCCGGGAATGATCCACTCCAAGACCGCGAAGGCACCCTCCTGGAATCGCCAGTGCTCGGCGAACGTAGACAGGCCTCCCCACAGCATCTTGCCCGCCGACACGTAAGGCAGATAGAGCACCGCGAGGGTGACGCCGAGCGCCAGCACCATCCGCCATCCGTACCGTCTCCAGAGCGGAGGCAGAGCGGCGGCGGGAGCGAACTTGGCCAGCGTGGCCAGGGCCAGGGCCACTCCCACGCGCGCCGGGTGGGCGCCGGAATAGAGGAGAAGGGCGATGAACACGAGCCCCAAGGCCTCCAGGTGCCCGTTCCAGGCGGTCTCGATGATGAGCAATGGGGACCACAGGTAGAGGGTCAGCACCCCCCGGGGGTCACGCCCCGACCGGCTCGCCACCCTTCCCAGGAGGAACGCGGTCACAAGATCCAGGCCCACCCACACCACCTTCAGGCCGAGGATCGTCCCTCCCAGCAGGGCGTTCAGCAGGAAGACGATCTGGGCCAGGGGCGGGTAGATGGTGAACACCGACGGACTGTTGATGAGTCCGTGCCACGGTGTCCGCAGCGCCTCCAAGGCCGGATCGGCCGGCGCGTAAAGGTACGGGTTGACGCCCTGAAGCTGGACGTGCCCGTCCCAGAGATATCGGTAGAAGTCGTCCGTGAGCTCGGGGGGCACCGGAAGCAGGACCAGGCGGAAGACGAGGGCCCACACCCAGATGATCATGAGCTCTGTCCGGACGGAGCGTTGTGGCCCCCCCCGTCCGGTCGCGTATGCGGCAAGCCCGTACGCCAAGAAGGCGCCCCCCACGAGGCCGAGGCCGGGCGAGGGGAAGCCTCGCCCAGGCCACCATGCAGCGGTGGCCAGGAGGACGAGCTCGACGGCGCCTATGGCCGCGAGGAAACGGCCAGAGCCCATGAGGGGTTCCTTCTCCGGAGGCGTTAGGTTCACCGCCGACGCTTCATTGGCTCGCCACCGTGCCCGGTCTCCCCGTGACCCACTTCGTTGCAGTGCTGATCCCCGCCCTTGATGAGGAGGAAACACTTCCGGGGCTCCTCTCCGACCTGCGGGACCGATCCGTGGGGCAGGTAGTGGTGGTGGACAACGGCTCCAGGGACCGGACCCCGGACGTGGCCGTGGAAGGAGGGGCGTACCTGGTGACCGAGCCCCAGCGGGGCTACGGAGCGGCGTGCCTCGCAGGCATCGACTTCCTGCGGTCCATGCCTAATCCACCTGCGGTCCTGGTATTCCTGGACGCCGATCACGGGGAAGGTCCGGGCCAGATCGAGATGCTCGTCGATCCGATCTTGCGAGGAGAGGCGGACCTAACGCTGGGCGTCAGACGTCGAGGGGGCGGAAAGGTCGGCACCGTCTTCAGACATGCGCGTCTCGGAAACCGCCTCGTCACCTCGATGATTCGTCTCCTCTTCGGTCGCAGCTTTCGTGACCTGCCCCCGTTTAGGGCCATCGACTTCCGCAAGCTCATCGAGCTGGAGATGGACGATCGTAACTGGGGCTGGACGCTGCAGATGCAAATCCGGGCGGCTCGGCACGCGTTCCGAATCGTGGAGATCGAGGTCGCCCACCGAGCTCGATCCGCTGGAGAGTCCAAGATATCGGGCTCGGTGATGGGCACGGTGCGCGCCGGGAGCAAGATGCTCCTTACCCTTCTGACGGAGCGTCTGAGACGCCGCCCCTGAGGAAGCTCTGGACGATCTCCAGAGAGTCCTCCGGGAGCTCCTCGGGCGGTAGATGTCCGCACTCCTCCAACACCTCGAGGGTGGCCTGGGGTAGGGCGCCAGAGAGCCTCTCACCCACGGAGAGGGGCACCACGCGGTCGTGACGCCCCCAGAGGAGAAGCGTCGGAACGTCGATCTCGCGAAAACGGGCGGTGAACTCGTCGAGATCCGACGGGACGATGCCCAGTGCTGTTTCGATGAGGGCCAGGCGATGAGGTGCCCTCGTGAGCGGCTCGGCGTAGGCCTCCACCTGAGCTCCGCTGATGGCTAACGGATCGTAGACGATGGACCGGAGCACCCACCTGATGAGCCGCCGCTTCGGGACCACCGCGAACAGCCAGCGGGTCGCTCGACCCCTGCGGGCCAGCTTCACGAAGGGGGGCAGACGCTGCGGGTAGGCGGCGCTGGAGACTAGCACCAGTCGTTGGAGCCGTCCCTGGTCCAGCAGTCGAAGGGCAACGAGCAACGCGATCCCCCCACCCATGGAGTGCCCGAAGAGCGTCAGCTCACGCAGGTCCCTTTGGATGATGAAGCGGTGGATCAACTCGGCGTGGTCATGAGGAGAGTAGCGATGGTCCGGAGGAGCCGGCGCCGAGCCGTGCCCCTTGAGGTCCACCGCCCACACCTCGTGATACTCCGCCAGAGCGGGAATCCAATACCGCCAGAAGAAGGAGCTCGCTGCGTAGCCGTGCAGGAGCACGACAGGGCTGCCGCCGTCCCCGTGGCACTCCACGTGGAGGGGCAGCGCATATTCCCACGCCGGGGGCCGGGTGGTCACTCCAGGTCAATCCTCTGAGCACCGTGCTCCGCCAACTCGTCGGCCCACGGTGCGTGACAGGTCATGACGAACACCTGACGGGTCCGTGAGAGCTCGTGCAGGAGCTCGAAGCCTCGGGCGCGCCGGGAATCGTCCCAGTTCACGAAGGTCTCGTCGACGAAGGCGGGGAGACGCTCTCTACCTTCGTCCAGATGACTCATGACCGCCAACCGGATTGCCAGGTAGAGCTGTTGCTGGGCTCCCGTGGACAGGCTCGACGCCTCCACGGCCCCGCCGGCCCCGGGCCCACGCACGTAGAAGTCCCCGGCCTCCCCCACGGTGATGCGATCGTACCGGCCGCTCGTGATGGTCTTCAGGTACTCCGAGGCCTTACGCACAACGTCGGGCTGGTGCTCCTCGCGGAATCGGCGATCGGCTTCCCGGACGAGGTGCGCCAACAGGAGCTTCCGGTCGTGCTCGGCCTTCAAGTGGGCGAGCTCGGCCTCGAAGGCCTCGATCTCCCCGTCGATCTGATCGGCCGTGATCTGCTCCTCGGCACGGCCGCACTCGTGCTCGAGCTCCTTCATATGCCCGGTGAGCTCCTCGATCCGGTCCGACTGCTCCTCGAGGGCGATCCGTGCAGCCGCCAGCTCGTCGTCTCCTATGGGACGCCCGTCGGAGTTTCCAAGCTCGTCGAGTCGAGCCAGGAGCTCGTCCAGATCGGGGTGGGAGCGCATCAGGTCCTCACGGATCTGCTCCGCACGCACGCGGCCTCGCCGTCTCCGCTCCGCTTCCTCCAATCCGGCGGCCACATCGTCGTCGCCCAGCCTTCGGAGGGCCTCTTCGAGGGAGCGCAGCTCGGCGGTGTGCGCGTCCAGCTCGCTCCGGAGGTCGTCCTGGGCTCGGTCCAGGCTCTCGAGCTCTCGGTGGGCGAACTTGGACGCCTCCTCCGCCCTCTCCGCTTCCCGTAGCTTGCTCTCCAGCACGTGAACCGCCACCAAGTCGTCCAGGGGAAGATCGATCTCGAGCCCCCGGCCGGCCGTTGCGATGCGCTGGTGCGCCCGGTCGAAGGCCTCCCTGGAGCGCTCGGCCTCGACGGTCCGAGCATCCAACTCGTCCAACAGCTCCTGGAGCCGCGCGACGGTGACGCTGAGCTCGGGCCCGGCCTCCTCGACAACGTCGTCACGGATCGGCAGATCAGCGAGGAGCTTGCGAAGCTCCCGGACGGTCGACTCCACGCCCTCGGCACCATCGGCCACGCCCTGGCAGGCGGCGGCATCTCCCACGGTAGCGAAGTCGGAGGGTACGCCTCTCTCACCCCGTTCGAACGCCTCGCGCATGGTCCACCAGCGAGTGAGGAACATTGCAGAGACCAGGGCCAGGACTGCACCGATGACCCGCGGCCAGGCCTCGTCGCCCCCGGAAAGCAACAGAGCCGCGGCCGCCAGGCCGGACGCGGCTCCGACCATCAGCGTACGGGCGGAGGGCCTCGGAGCGGCCTGGCGCAGCGTGGAGCGTACCTCGTGCTCAAGCTGCCGGTCCCGGGCCCTAGCCGTGTCTCTGACCCGGTCGTGGAGCTCCTTGGGCACGATGCGCCTGAGGACCTTCTCTTCGCTTTCGGTGAGATCTCGCGTGAAGAGCTCGTTGAGCGAGGAGTCGGCGCGACGGCGACGGTCCTGGATCTCGCGCTCGAGGGCACCGAGACGAGTACTAGCAGGCTTTAGGCCGGCCACCTCGACCACCAGATCTTCGATGTCCGCTCGAGCCCCGAGCATGCGCTCCTCGGCCGATCCGAAGCGGGCGGCTCGATCCCGGGGCGCGTCGGCCTCCTCACATGCGCGTTCGAGACGGCTCTGGAGCTTGGCCACGTCGGCTACGAGGCGGCTGTGGGTGCCGACGGGGTCCCGGGGAATCGCGTCGAGCTCCTGGGTCGGGCCCGCCTCAAGGTCGAGCTCTGCTGCACGGTCGAGGAGCTTTCTCACAGGGAGGAGCGTGGTGGTGCGCTCGATCAGGAGGCGTTGCTGCTCGCGCAAGAGCTTGGCCTCCTTCAGCTCCTCACGGGTCCGCTGCAGCTTCTTCATTGACCCTCTCAGGAGTCGATCCGTGTCCAGCGCTTGGCGCCGTCGCGTGGACGCGCGGTGAATCCGGTCTCGCAGCTCACGGATGTCCTGCTTGCCCCGACGGTCGGGCCGCCAAAGCCCCCGGGCCTCGACCTCGAGAACCTCAGCTGCCGAGCGGGCCGGTACCAGGTCTCGGGCCCCCATGGCGCCGATGAGCCGGTCCTGGATCTCCGACCAGGCCTCCGACTCCAGGGTGGCCACCTCGGCCAGGGTCAGGGCGAACACCTGATGGAAGACCCCGCGCGTGACGTGGGTCGCACAGGACAGGGTCTGGTTTCGCAGGGGCACCTCGTGATCACCTCGGGTGAGGTGACCGGTGGGGGACGCCAGGAGACGCCTGCGGACGCTCCACAGCTCATCGCCGTCCCGGCGGAGGTCGGCCTCCACGTCCAGGTCACGGCCGCTCCACGGCGTATATGGATGCTGATCCCGGGAGGTGGGATAGAGCCCGTAGATGACCGAGCCGAGCATGTGGAAGAAGGTGGTCTTGCCGGACTCGTTCGGTCCCACGACCACCGTGAGGCTCGCGAGCGGTTCTTCGCCCGTGTCGAACTCTTCCAGGCGGCCGAACGCCCGGGCGCGTATGCGCTCGAACCTCATCTCTGCTCGACGACGCTCTTGAGCATACGTGAAAGGATCTCCTCTTCGCCTACATGCAGGAGCTTCCTGACGTACTCGTCCAGGTGATCCGGCTCGTCGAGGCCGATGAGCTGATCGCTGGGAAGATCGGTCAAGGTGGTCTCGCCGGATCGGAGCGCGGCCACCAGTCGTAGGGCCTGGCCGAGCACGTCCTCTCGGTCCGCGTGATCCTCCGCCCGGATCTCCGGATGGACGCTGCCGATCTGGAGAGTCAGGTCCAGCACGCCGAGTCGATCAGCCAGCTCCTCCCGCAGGTGCTCCTGGTCCTCCTCCCGCGAGAGCTCCCTCCACAGCGGCGTGGCCCCGCTGAGGCGGACGCGTGCGATCCACCCCGATACGCCCGTGCCGTCCGCCATCTCGTCCCATCGCGAAGCAACGGTGCGGACGAGGGCGTCGAGCGTGTCGGCGTCGGTGGGATCCTGAACCTCCACGTCCTCCCACCGGATGGGAGCCATCTCCTTGAATTCCACGCGTGGGGGCGCTCCCGGGGAGAGCTCCACGAGAAGGCACCCCTTGGCTCCCCGCTCGCCGTGCGTGCGTCCCTGGAGATTCCCGGGGTAGTGGATGCCCGGGTGCTCGCAGAGGCAGGAGCGCTTGTGGACATGGCCCAGCGCCCAGTAGTCGAAGCCCGAGCTGCTCAGGGTCTCGAGGTGCGAGGGGGCGTACCGCTGATGATCCGCGGATCCTGGGGAGTCGACTACCTGGGAGTGGAGGACCGCCACCTCCGGGAGGCGTCCGTCGGGGGTCGGGAAGGCATCCGACAGATCCACCGTCTCGGAGGAGGTCTCATGCCCCGCGGCGGTCACCATGCCCAGGGTCTCCCCGTCGCAGCTCTCCACTGCGATGCGCACGGGGTCGCGGTCCCGCGCAACGGTTACGTTCCCGGGCCACGCCAGATCCGCGGATCGTTGCCCTTCACGCCCGGGATCATGGTTTCCTGTGGCGTACACTACGGGGATGCCCGCCTGCTCGAGGCGGTGGAGCTGCTCGAGGAGGAAGCGCTCGGTCTGGAAAGAAAGCCGTCCGTCGTCGAAAAGATCACCGGCCAAGAGGACGGCGTCCACCCGCTCATCGAGTGCCAGATCCACGAGCCGTCGAAATGCGATACGCGACGCTTCTCGCAGACGCGTACGGACTGTGTCCGAGCGGCTCGAGAATGCGGTGTCGAGGTGTACGTCGGCGGCGTGAATGAAGCGCATCAATTGCCTGGGATCGTCAAAGCGTGGCCCGCGTTCCAAAGCTAGGCGCAGCCGGTGGGCGGGGGCCAGGGCTGAAAGGGCGATCCTCGTCTGCTCCGGCATCCGGTTACGCTTCTTGCCTTCCGCTCCATGGCTGCCGATATCCGGTGTGAGGAGCAACGCACTCCTTGAAGAGAGCAACGGCCGTTTCTATCTTTGACGATCACGGACAGAGACTCATCTCCGACCCCTGCTCGTCGCGACGCCAACGCGATACAGGCTCTCCCTGAGCTACCCATGAGCGACACTTCCGAAGCAACTGTCCGCCGACTCCGACAGGACTCGCCGACCATCGACGCCGTATGCCGGCAGCTCGAGCGACAGATCTCCCCGGATGAGGCAGATCTCGCCATCTCGTTCGCCGAGATCTTCCTCTCCAAGGCGACCGAGGAGTTTCTGCAGGAGCGCAGCTCCGACGCGCTGGCTCGCATGGCCCTTGGCGCCTGGCGCTTTCTCCAGCACGCCCGTCCGGACCGGGTCGACGTGGAGGTGTTCAATCCGGACGTCGACAACGAGGAGTGGTACGCACCGGTAACGGTTATACGGACGAACATCTCGGAGCGTCCGTTCATCGTGGACTCCCTGCGGGAGTTCCTGCACACGCAGGACCTCTCCATCGAGCATCTTATCTATCCCGTGATCTACGTGGAGCGGGGGGAAGACGGCGAGATCACCGCGGTGCATTCCTCCCGAGAGGGGGAGACCAAGGAGTCCCTGGTGCACTGCGAGGTGACCCGAGTGACGGACCCGGAGCTCCAGGACTTCCTCCGCAACGAGGCCAGCCGGCGCCTTCAGGACGTGGTGCGGGTCACGGACGACTTTCATCCCATGATCGACGCGGTGAACGCGACGGTGGCCGAGCTCGCGGAGAGTATGCAAGAGCTCGACGACATCAGCGAGGAGCTCGGGGAGATCCAGTCGTTTCTCCGTTGGGTTCGGGACGGGGGGTTCGTTTTCCTCGGATACCGGGGCTACCAACTGGTCGACACTGAGGGCGGCAAGGCCATCGTCGTCGAGCCGGGCTCGGGGCTGGGCATGATGCGGAACGAGGCCGAGTCGTCCTGTGCAGAGCCGGTTCTCCTGAGGGACCTCGACCCCGGGCTCAGGGACCTGGTGGAGGGCGGGCCACACCTGATCATCCGCAAGACCAACGCTCTTTCAACCGTGCACCGCCTCGCCCGGATGGACTATATCGGGGTCAAGAAGCTCTCGCCGGATGGGGAGGTCGTGGGCGAGCACCGCTTCATCGGCCTGTTCACCTCGAAGGCCTACGCGGAGGAGGCCGAGAAGATCCCCATCCTACGCCGCAAGCTTCAGCTGATCCTCGAGAACGCCGGTGCCGCCGAAGGATCGCACGACTACAAGGAGATCAAGACGATCTTCAGCTCCATGCCGAAGGAGGAGCTGTTCGTCTCTTCGGTGGAGCAGATCGGCGCCGACGTCCAGATCGTCCTGACGTCGTACCACGTCGCCGACGTCCGCGTCACGCTGCGGAAAGACCCCCTGCGCCGGGGGTTCTCGGTCATGGTGATCATCCCGAAGGAGAGGTTCTCGGGGGAGGTCCGGCGCGCCATCGAGGAAGCTCTGGGTCGGCGTTTCCAGGCTGAGGTCCTGAACTACTATCTGGCGCTGGGGGAGGGGGACCAAGCCCGACTGCACTTCTCCATGACGGCTCCCGGTGACGAGATCCTGGGAGTCCAGGGCCGCGACCTCGAGAACCTGGTCCGGGAGCTCATCCGGTCTTGGTCGGATCGGGTCCAAGGGGGCCTCGAGAAGGTGCGTCCTCCCGACGAGGCTCGGCGCCTGGCGCGCCGGTACGGCGAGGGATTCAGCCCCGAATACCGGGCGGCCACAGAGCCGGCGGTGGCGGTGCAGGACATCCTCGAGCTGGAAGCCATGCTGGCGGACGATCGCATGGTGTCGATCTCGCTGGCCACGGGCGGCCCCGAAGACGAGGAGGGGGCCACGACCGAGCTGAAGCTCTACCTCTTAGGGGAGAGGCTGATCCTCTCGGACTTCATGCCCATCCTGGAGAATTCGGGTCTTCGGGTCATCGCGGTGGTGCCCTACGAGATCAAGGGACAGGGCGTGCCCGACGCCATCATCTACTCGTTCTCGGTTCAGGACTCCGCGGGACGGCCGCTGGAGGCCGACGATCAGGGGACGCTCCTCGCCGAGGCCATTTTGGCTGTCCGCTTCGGCGACGCGACCAACGACTCCCTGAACGCCCTCGTCCTGCTGGCCGGCCTCTCCTGGAGAGAGGCCGACGTCCTGAGGGCGTACGTGGCCTACGCGTTCCAGTTGGGGGCGGTCCCCAGCCGACGGTCGCTGCCTACGGCCCTGGTAAGCTATCCCAACATCGCCCGGGTCTTCTTCGACATCTTCGAGGCCAAGTTCGATCCCGAGGGGCCCGTGACCTTGAAGGACCGCAAGGTGCTCGTGGAGGATCTGCGCGCCCTCCTCACTCAGCTCATGACCCAGGTGACGCTCCTCGCCGATGACCGGGCGCTCCGCCGGATGGTGGCGCTCCTCGACGCGACGGTGCGCACCAACTACTTCCGGAATGGGGGCCGATCGCCCACCCGGCGCTCCGGGGGCGTTCCCTACATCTCGTTGAAGGTGTCGGCCAGGGCCCTACGTGACGTGGCCCGTACCCGGCTCCTCTACGAGGTGTGGGTGCGGTCCTCCCGGATGGAGGGTGTCCACCTCCGAGGGGCCCGAGTCGCCCGTGGAGGGATCCGCTACAGCGACCGGCCCGACGATTTCCGCACGGAGATCCTCGGGCTCGTGAACACCCAGATGGTCAAGAACGCGGTCATCGTGCCGGCTGGCTCGAAGGGTGGGTACATCACTCTCCGGAAGATCGCCGACCGCGACGAGATGGCCGAGGAGGCACGGGAGCAGTACGAGACACTCATGCGGGGGCTCCTGGACCTTACGGACAATCTGGACCACCAGGGTGCCATCGTTCCGCCGGAGCACGTGGTGTGCTGGGACAAGGCCGACCCCTACCTGGTCGTCGCTGCCGACAAAGGGACGACCAAGTACTCGGACTTGGCCAACGGTGTCGCCGCCGAGTACGACTTCTGGCTGGGCGACGCCTTCGCCTCCGGAGGATCGCAGGGCTACGACCACAAGGTGGTGGGCATCACGGCCGGGGGTGCCTGGGAGTGCGTGAAGCGGCACTTCCGGGAGGAGGGGAAGGACATCCAGTCGGAGCCGTTCACCGTGGTGGGGATCGGGGACATGAGCGGCGACGTCTTCGGTAACGGCATGCTCCTATCCACCCAGATCATGCTCATCGCGGCCTTCGACCACCGCCATGTCTTCATCGATCCCGATCCGGATCCGGAGACCTCGTTCAAGGAGCGCCAGCGCCTCTTCGGGCTGGGGCCCTCGAGCTGGGACGATTACGATCGGGACTGCCTGAGCGCGGGCGCCATGATCGTCCCCCGGGGTGCGAAGGAGGTCGATCTCACACCCGAGGCCCGTAAGGCCCTGGGAGTGCCGGATGAAGTGGAGACCCTCGACGGTGAGTCGCTGATCCGCGTGGTGCTCCAGGCTCCTGTGGAGCTGCTCTGGAATGGCGGGATCGGCACGTATGTGAAGGCTCCCTACGAGTCCCACGCCGACGCAGGTGATCCTTCCAACGAAGCGGTCCGCGTCAGCTCCGACGAGCTCCGCTGCCGGGTCGTGGGCGAAGGCGGAAACCTGGGCTTCACACAGCGCGCCCGGATCGACTTCGCCCTCCGGGGCGGGCGGCTCAATACCGACGCACTCGACAACTCGGGCGGCGTGGACCTCTCCGACCGGGAGGTGAACCTGAAGATCCTGCTCCGCCACCCGGTCCGCTCCGGTGCCATGGGCGAGGACGAGCGCAACCAGCTCCTCGAGGATGTCACCGACTCCGTGGCCCAGCTGGTTCTCACCGACAACGAGGGCCAGAGTCTCGCCGTCTCCCTCGACGAGGTTCGGGCCAAGGACGGCCTGGACGACTTCAGGGACCTCATGTCCGCTCTGGAGAAGACCGGTGGGCTGGAGCGGGCCACGGAGCATCTGCCCACGTGGGAGGTCTTGTTCGATCGGCTCGAAGAGCTGGGGAGCTCGTTGACCCGCCCGGAGCTGAGCGTGTTGCTCGCATATGCCAAGATGGAGCTCATGGGGCGTCTGCTGAAGAGCAAGCTCCCGGACGATGCGGCTACGAAGGAATACCTACTGCGCTACTTCCCCAAGGCCGCCCTCAAGGCCGCCGGCAAGGACGGCCTCGGGCTCCACCGGCTCCGCCGTGAGATTGTCGCCTGCCAGCTGACCAACGATCTGGTGGGTCTCATGGGGGCGACATTCGTGAACCGGGTGGCACGGGACACGGGCCGTGAAGCCGCCGACGTCGCCCGGGCCTGGTTCGTGGCAGCGCGTCTGGCCGGGCACGACCAACTGGTTCGACGGGTGAGCGGCACCGCTGCGGGGCTCTCGTCACAGGTGGCGTACCGTTGGCTGTTAGGGCTGTCGCGGGTCCTGGAGAGGACGACTCGTTGGCTTTTGGCCAACGTCGACAGCGAGAACCAAACGGCCACCCTCATCAATGAGAATCGAACGAAGCTCCAGAAGCTGCGTGAGGACTTCGGGGACTTTGTGGCGGGAGAGGATCGCGTCGTGTTCGAGCGTCGCGTCGCCGAGATCGAGCGGCACGGCGCCGAGCCGGCCTTCGCCCGTAGCCTGATCACCCTCCGCTTCCTCGACCAGCTCTTGGAGATCCTGCGAGTGGCCCGGGAGACAGGCGCCGAAACGCTGGTGGCCGGCCGGGCGTACTACAAGGTGTCCGAGCTGTTCCACATTCCATGGCTCAGGCAGGCGATCTTTGGATCGGCATCCGAGGACCGGTGGGAGCAGCGGGCCGCGCAGGCACTGGCGGCCGACTTGAGCCGGGCGCACTACTCCCTTGCGACGGTGGTGGTGGGGTCTGGGGATGGGAATGGCCCCCTCAGCACCGGCGCGGGTGAATACGGACGCTTTCAGGAGCTCATGGAAGAAATCCGCGCTGAGGAGTCCATGTCCGTGTCAGGGCTCTCGGTGGCCGTGCGGGAGATCGCCCTCATGGCCGAGCGCGCCAACGGATCCACCGAGTAGGGGCACGCTTCAGGTGGTGTCCGCCGGCGGCGGACCCGCCTCGAACGGCGAGCCAGCTCCAACTGCCGGCTGAACGGCATGTGAGGCCCGCTAGGAGATCAGCAGCGTGATCGTCAGGCTGGCCCCCTCGAGATCGTCGGCGACCACCGTGGGCAGATCCTGGACTCCGAGAACCAGTCGATACCCGGCCGCGAATCCGAGGTAAAGTCGTCCCACGGTGTGAACGCGCAGGTGGACCTCGGGCTCCAGGACCAGGAAGTTGTCCGCTCCGAGCTCGTTGCCCACGGGCACCGCCCGCACCTCCGCATTTCCGGCGCCAAGGAGGAAGCGTCCGGCCAGCGAGACGGTGTGGTTGGTCCGAGACTCGTATCCGAATAACAGGCCTCCGTACCCCATGCGCAGGTCGGTACCCAGGTCGGAGCTGGACTCGACTACAGGCACGGCCTTCAGCAGGCCTCCTCCGGCCGCCCCGATGGAAAAGTGTTGGGAGAAGTGGAGAGAGGCCTCGCCACCCAGCATCGCTCCCGTCCCCCCTCTGATTCTCGCGCCGCGAAGGAAAGCGCCGAAGGAGGCCCTGACGGCGTCCGTGGACACGCCCTCGTCAGGGCCCTGAGCGTGAAGGCCGCCATGTAGAGGTAACGCCAGCGCAAGAAGAAGCCCCCCCGCGACCAGAGGGTGTTCCAGACGGAATGCCTTGCGGGGTATGGGGATCTCCTCGTTCCGCCCCGGGATCGAACGGTACTTGAATGGGTCGAAACAAGGTATACTTCCCGTCCTCCCACGGAACAGGGCACACCCGTCCGCCTCGTATCGCAGAAAATGATTGAGAAGTCGGCCACACCGTAGCAATGTTTAAGTAACGCATTGGAAGACAGATACTTGGGGTCTACGAGAGACAATGGCCTGTGAAGGAGGGGTGACCACGAGGTGAGCCTAGGCTTCACGTTGCTCGAGCTGGTGGTCGTCATGCTTCTCCTATCACTCTCACTCGCGGCGGCGGCGGGGGTGTTTTCGGCTTATCAGGCTCGTACGGCCGCTCAGCGAGCGGCCCAGATCTTTGCACTGGACATCTCACTCGCGAGGACGATGGCAGTGAGAAGTCGAGAGACCGTGATCATCGACTTCGACGAGTCGCAGGTGAGTTACCTGGTCCGGTCCGAGTCCGGCGATACGATAGTGAAGCGGGCGTTCAGCCAGACGGACGACATCTGGCTCGACTCCATCGACCTTCAGCTGACTGGAGACAGCTTGGTCTTCAATTCCCGTGGCGTGGGTGACTTGAGCGGTGCAGGCTCGTCTTTGGGCGTGGCCCGGTTCGTCGCAGGCGACACGGGATACGATGTGTCCTTCAACGGCATGGGGGCCTCGAAGGTCGACAAACGTTGAATGTACGGCGTCCCAGGTGCCTGCGCGCCTCCGCGGGGGGCTTCACCCTGATCGAAGTCATCGGAGCTCTGTTGATATTCTCGGCCGGGGTGCTCATGGTGATGAACCTCACGGGAACGCTGTCCCTTCGGATGGAGAGGGCGGCAATCCGGTCGGAGCTCTCGGTGCGGGGGCAGGAGCGGCTGGACAGCCTGGAGGTTGTGGAGTACGACTCGCTGACGGTAGGGACGACTTTCGCTATCACCTCGGTTCGGGGATCGACGTTCTATTGGCTGGTATTGGTAAGCGATTCTACGGCATTGGCCCGGCACGCCAAGGTATGGCTGCTTCCGGCAAGTGGCACCGGTCCGTCCTTCGCCGGGTCGACGTTCGTCACCCGGTCTTGGTAGCGCCACGCCGAGACGACGGTTTCACCTTCCTCGAGGCCATTCTGGCCCTCACGCTTTCCACCCTGATCGTCAGCCTCGTCGCGTCGGTGCTTTGGGCCCAGAATGACTTCTACGCCCTGGTGGTGGAGCGGGCGAAGGTGCAGGACAACCTCCGGGTCGTGTCCGACCTCATCGCGTCGGAGATCCGGGGTGTCTCGGGCGGCGGAGTCACCACCGCCCAATCCCGCCGGTTCGTCGTTCGCCTGCCGCTGGCCGTGGGAGGGTTCTGCGACGGCGGCACCTCTGTTACGCGCGTGTACATGCCTGGCCTCTCCGACATAGACAGCATCGATGTGGCCGGTTACGCTAAGGTCGACGGCAATGGGGACTGGGTGTACACGGCCGCCACCTGGGGATCCATTCTCGCTTCATCAGGCTCAATCGATGCGGCAGACTGTGCGAACCGCAGGGCTGCGGACACCGTGGGAGCGTCCCAGGACTTCGCCCGCATCTCAGCCGGTACTGTGGCCGTCGGCGACGTGATCATCATCTACCAAGAGGTGGAGTTCAAGATCGACGAGTCGGAGCTCGACCCCACCACCCTGGCCGTATTCCGTGGCGTCACCGGAGACACGCTCCGGGAGTTCGCGACCGGGATCACGCCCGACACGAAGTTCGAGTACTCGAAAGACGGCGGTGCGACCTTCGGCAGCTCTATCACCGGGGCCGCCCTGGATAGCATCGAGGTCCTCCGGGTGACCGCCTCGGCCATCGCCTCGGACTCGTTGGGAGCGGTCGACGCGTACGAAGACGAGTGGACCGTGAAGATCCCGTTGAGGAACTCGAACTGACCATGAGGCCGATTCGCGAGCCGTCGCCGGCGATCGGAGGCCAGGGGGATCAGGACCCACGCGCCGGATTCGTTCTCGCCCTGGTGGTCCTCTTGCTCTTCGCCATCGGAATCGCCGGTGCCGCCGGTTACCAGGTAGTGCTCAACGAGGCGCAGCTGGCCTTACACGGCAAGGAGACGCAAGCCGCCCTGTCCATCGCCCGGGCAGGTCTCCAGAGGTACGTGGCGAACGAGGTGGGCGTTCACGAAGATACGGTGACCTACTCGATCGAGGGAGGAGACGCGGTCCTCACGGCTCGGTTGGTCGCCGAGATCGACGACTTCGAATCGCTGTACCTGCTGGGCTCCGAGGGCGTCTACACGGACCCCACCTTCACCGGATCCGCCGCCCGTCGCACGGTCTACCAGTGGGCCAAGAAGAGGGAGGTGGCCCTGGATCACCTTGCGGCCCTGACCCAAGCGTCGGGTAACGTTTACGTCCGCACGAACGCGAGGGTCCTTGGCAACGATCAGGCCACGGCCGCGGAGTGTGAGCAGACGCAGACGGACATCATCGGGGTGCTGCGGGGCTCGGGCACGCTGACGATCGAGGCCAGCCTCCATCAACGGAAATCCCGACACGAGGAGCTACGGGTCGTACAGTGCGGTCCTGGACTCCCTGGGGATCGACTGGTCGTTGTTGACGAACACGGGCTTTCCCGTGGACTACGAGAACACATGGCCTTCATGTTCCTTGCCCGCCGACTCCTTCACGGTGACCCGCTTCACCGGGAACCTCCTCGCGCCCTCGATTGCGTGTGGGAGGGGTGTGCTCATCGTGACGGGGAATCTTACGCCCGCAAACGGGTTCTCCTGGGACGGCATCGTCCTGGCTGGATACGTCGTGACCACGAACAACAACTTCACCATCAACGGGCTGGTGGTCGGCGGGTTGGACGGGGCGGGGCTTTTGACCGACTACGACGACAATACCTACATCTACCACCACCGCTGCAACGCCTTCAAGGCCGGCAAGCGCCTGAGCCACTTCAAGCCGGTGGGCTCCACCTGGTGGGAGAGCATGTAGCCGTTCAGGGCCGGCTCCGCTTCCCGGCTCCGCTTCATTGAACTTGCGGATCCGGTGTCGCTTCATTGGACTTGCGGATCCGGCGTCGGGGTGACGAGGTTGCCTCATGGCTGAGATCATGTCGTTGATGGCTCTGGTCGAGCGCATCCTCGATCACCTTGAGCACGGCACCCTGGCCGCAGGGTTCGAAGAGCCCATCCAACGTGGTTCCGCCTCGGGCTTCACCGGTGTGGTGAGGCAATCCGAGGGTCCGGAAGGCCTGGTGCTGGTGGTCCGTCTCTCCATCATGCGTATGCCCGCCGACGCACGTCACGAGTTCATGGACCGGCTCCTCGGTCTCAACCACGACTTCCTCGGCCGCGCGGCATTCTCGGTGGCCGAAGACGGGATCGTTTTTCTCACGGCGGGACGTCCTGTGGAGGACCTGGATCCGGGAGAGATCATCGATCTGATTCTATGGACCTCGGAGCAAGCCGATCACTTCGATGACGTGCTGCTCTCCGAATTCGGTTCCGAGCATGCGCTTTGAGTAAGTCCGAGACCAAAACCAAGACCGAGACCAAGACCGAGCTCGCGTCGCGTCAGGTAGCCCGCTCGATGGTGCGGATCTCGGTCTACTACGTCCTTCTGATCGCCACCTTCGGCGTTCTGATCTGGGCCTTTCCCCGGCTGACCCGGGCCATAACGCGGTCCCAGGCAGGGGGCGTCATCTCCGATGCGATCAGCGAGACGTTCGGGGGGGTACCCGTGGCCGAGGGCCTGGCCGTCGGAGGGTGGGACGAACTGGCCGTGGAGGGGATCTCCCTCCTGGGGGCCCTAGCCATCATGATCCCCGTGGCCTGGACGTACATCATCATCAAGAGGAGGGGCGGCTACGATCAGTCGGTCGTGCACACCCTCATCATTTTGCCGGTGGCCGTCACGGGCATCGTCATCGTCGTCAAGACGAGCGTTGCCTTGGCGTTCAGCCTGGCAGGGATCGTGGCTGCCGTTCGCTTTCGCACCACGCTCGAGGACACCAAGGACGCCGTGTACGTCTTTCTGGCCATCGGTGTGGGCCTGGCCGCCGGTGACCAGCGCCTCGGGACCGCCCTTCTGGCCTCCATCGTATTCAACGTGGTGAACTTGATCCTCTGGAAGATGAAGTTTGGCAACATCTACGTCGATCAGCTCGGGCGCACGTCGGGGCTGGCCCTGGGAGACGTTCTGGCAGGACCCGAGTCGGGGAGGACGGCCCTTGCCATCGGTGACCAGGCCTTGTTGACGGCCATGCCGCAGACCGACCTCCAGGAGGTGGCCGACCGCGTGGCTCGGGTGGACCGCTATCTGGACGCAGAGACCGATATCCACAAGGAAAAGAAGCAGTACGCCATCCTGCTGGTCTATACGGAATCGGCCGGCGAGGCCCAGCAAATAGTGGAGAGGCATCTCGGTGAGATGGCCATCCGATGGCGACTGGCGGAGATCATCCCCGGTGAGGGGGTGGTCTCCATCCTCGAGTATCTCGTGCGGCTCAAGGACCACGTGCCGGCGGGTGCCCTGTTGGACGCCATCCGAAAGGAGGGCGGTGATCGTGTGCGCGCCGCGGAGCTGCGATCGCTCGAGGGACTGAAGAGAAGGAGTTAGCCAGCCTTGTGGAAGCTCGTCATCCTCATCGTCGTCGTGGCCATTGTGTCTTCATTCCCTGTTCAGGCCATGGCGCTCCCAGCGCCGGCTCAAGCCGTCGCGTCCGCCGCCGCCGCTCAGGAGCCGGCTTCTCCGCCCCCTCTTTTCACGTCCAACGAGCTCCTGGAGCTTACCCTGGCTGCCGACTTCGACAAGCTCAAGGGAGATCGCAAGGAGGACAGCGAGTATCGCCCCGGCGTCCTGAGCGTGACGGCGGACGACGGCTCCATGCGGGAGATCGAGCTCAAGGTGCGAACGCGCGGCAAATTCAGGCTAAAGACGTGCCGCTTCCCTCCGCTGCGCTTCAACCTGCCGAAGAATTCCCTCGGGGGGACCGTGTTCGACGGGCAGAACAAGATCAAGCTCGTGACCCACTGCCGGGACCGGGACGGGGACGAGCAGAACGTGCTCGAGGAGTACCTGGTCTATCGGACCTACAATGTCATCACCGACCAGAGCTTCCGGGTGCCCTGGCGCGAATCACCTACGTGGACACCAGCGGTGATGACGATCCCGTGACGCGCTACGCGTTCTTCGTCGAGGAGGAGGACGCCATCGCCGAGCGCCTGGGGGGAATAATCCTCCAAGTGAAACAGGTCCACCCCCACACCTGACTTCGCCAGGACCGGCGAGACGGCGCCACCTCCGACAACACACTCCCTGACTCCGCTACCTGCGGTCCCACGCTGCCGCCTGGGGGCTCCTAGTTCTTCTTCCGTCCGGCGTTCGGGTGCTTGAGGTGCTTCCAC
Source organism: Longimicrobiales bacterium (assembly GCA_965238005.1). Lineage (GTDB taxonomy): Bacteria > Gemmatimonadota > Gemmatimonadetes > Longimicrobiales > Gaopeijiaceae > CBDCKN01. The sequence goes on along the minus strand of OZ250165.1, from coordinate 4,701,403 downwards.
GTATCGCCGCGGCGGACAGCCAGGATCGTGCTGGGGGAGACGTCCAGGAGCTTGGCCCAGTGGCCAGCTGCGTGTCCCCAGTATCCCTTCTTCTCGTCCCAGTCTTCCAGCACGCTCTTCACGTCTTCCTCCTTGAGAAGGGCATGAGGAGATTTCTCACCTTGCAGCCACGGGTTGTCGGGCCAGCGACGGCGACGCTGGAGCGGGCCAGGAGCCTTCGCGCCGGAGTGCCCGAGGCAATAGTGCCGGATCTGACTGGCGGTATACTCGGGGTGAGCTTTGGCGATATCTGTGTAGAAGTAGCCTTCTTCGGCTAAGTCTCTCCACTTGACGATCAAAGGTAGGGCGGGCTTAGCCATGGTCGGGTCCATCCGAGATTGAACGTCTGTGATCAAGGCGGCCCAAAGAACGCGCGCGGGCCATCCGTAAACCCCTATAGTGTCGGCACGTGCAACCTTAAACATAACACCGACGCTCGGTTGATCGACGGGATCTCGGTTGACCGACCGGATCTCGATTGATCGACGGGATCGTAAATATAACATAAGATCTACCCGCTTTCACGTACACCCGCCCTGGGGGCGTGTTCGGGGGTGGAGGAAGGCGTCTTGGCACGTGGTATGGGTCCGACACAGCGGCTCGAAGGGCCGCCACGCCGGGTGAAATGGAGGCTGTGCTTGCGTGTTTCGCCGGGTTGCTTACATTGCAAGCTGGCAAGCTTATAAAGTCGGCAACCCTGGCCGGGTAGGAACTCGTGTCAGTGAAGCGATATCTGGGTGAATTCGAGCAGATGGTCCTCCTGGCCTCCCTCCATTTGGGCGATGAGGCCTACGGCGTGAGGCTCACTCGGGAGATCCAGGAGCGATCGGGCCGCGAGGTATCTCGAGGCGCCCTCTACGTCACCTTCGACAGACTCGAGACAAAGGGCCTCATCGCGTCGCACTACGGTGATCCCTCCGACACGCGAGGAGGACGCCGTCGTCGCTATGTGAGCGTCACGCCTAAGGGGTTGGCTGCGCTTCGGGAATCGCGGCAAGCACTCATTGGGCTCTGGCGGGGGCTGGAGGCGGAGCTCGATGGCGGGCTGTGATCCCGGTGGCGTAAGGCCCCCGCGAGCTGCTGAGCGCATTCTAGAGAGCCTATGACGAAGCGGACGCAGGAGCTCGCGGTACGCACAGCTCTGGGCGCGCGGCGTGGCAGGCTCGTTCAGCAGCTGATCGCGGAGCACACCCTCCTGGCGATAGCCGGCGGCGTCTTGGGCCTCTTGATCGCCTGGATGGGAACCGACCTGCTCATCGCGTTCGCCAGTCGCTTCACGCCGGTGGTCCTCCTGTCGATCTTTGCGGGTGTCGCGTTCCTGGTCAGCCTCGCCGGGGTCATCGCCTTCGGCGTGAGCCAGCGTACCCACGAGATCGGTATCCGCATGGCCCTGGGTGCCCAGCGGGAGACCGTCCTTAGGGTGATTCTCAAGCGGGGGCTCACGTGTGCGCCGGCCGCCAACACACGGTCCGGCACCCGAGTGGGCCCCGGCGTCATGAGGAGCAGCGGCGAAGGGGACGTCACTCAATGATCCCTTTTTCTCGGAGGCTCTCGTCGATCTGGGCCTTGAAGATCTCGCCCCCCTGAATCGCCTCGATACGCGCGGCCTCTCTGGCCTGCAGCGCGTCGACGAGCTCCGCAACCTGTCCCGCGGCGTCCCGGGGCACCACGACCACTCCGTCCTCATCGCCCAAGACGATGTCCCCGGGCATCACGGCGGTGCCCCCGCAGGCGATGGGGACGTTGATCTCCCCGGGGCCGTCTTTGTCGCATCCTCCTGGGCTCACGCACCGGCTGAACGCCGGGAACGACAGGGCGGCGATCTGGGAGACGTCACGGATGGCCCCGTCCACAACGATGCCGCCGAGACGGGCTGCCACGGCGGAGCTGCACATGAGCTCGCCGAAGACGGCGCTCGTGGTGTTGCCGTTGGTCGTGACCACGACCACGTCACCGGGCTCGGCGACCTCGAGGGCCTTGTGCACCATGAGGTTGTCCCCCGGCCGGCAGCTCACAGTGATGGCGACGCCGCACGCCGGCATGCCCGACCGGCTCGTGATTCCCGAATCCATGAAGTGGAAGCGTCCCATGACGTCGGCGGCATTGGAGCTCGGAACTCCTCGAAAGCGCGCCACCAGCTCGGGGCCCGGTCGGGGGAGGTCCATCACGATGCGAAAGCCCAGGCGTCCGGTCTGCTTCATCCACTCGCTCGATTAATCACGGTTCTGGTGCCCGGTCGACTCCTGCCGTCGCGTCTACTCCTGACGGCGGGTCCCATCCTGATCGGGGCAAATCCCATCCTGAACGGGGCGAATCCGATCCTGATCGGGGGCGCGGACCCCGACAGCTACGATGCCGCCGTCTCGGGACCGGGGCAACCGGGTGTGTAACTGTTACCCATCAGGGGTACCGCTCACCCATCAGGGGTACCGCTCAGTCGAGGAAGCCCTGCCGCGTCCGCTGCGGAAGTGACCGCCAGGGCGAGACAGATCCCCTCGACGTGACCGAGGGCCTACGCCTCGGCAGGGTCGACGCTGGCTCCCCGCAGCACATCCAGGCAGCTCCGCATCAGATAGAGCACTCCGGCCAGCCGGCCTCCCAGGAAGGCGATGATGGCCGCCGTGACGCCCACGAAGTCCAGTCCCCACCCGAAGGTCACGAAGAGGATGGCTACCCCCATGACCTCGATGGACGTGGCCACCGTGATGGGATGGGTCCTGCGTTCCTGTATGAGAACCGCTCTCTGGAGCGAGAGCAGAACCGACAGTGCGGGAAGGGGCACCAGGATACGGGCCGGGCCGAGGGCGAAGGCGGTCAACTCGGGGGTCAGACCTGAGATGGTCGCGAACCACACGGAGGCGAGGGGCGTGAAGGTCACCAGGCCGAGGGCGGCAGACGTCGCGAGCGCGAGCCAGAGGGCAAACCGCGCCAGCTCGGGGAAGTGCTCGTGCCGCTTTCCCATGAGAGCCAGGGCGGCCTCCTGGAAGCTCAGCCCCAAGGATCGGAAGAGAAACGAGAGGGCATGCACGACCGGGAAGACGGCCAGTGATTCGAGGGGTGACAGGGCGCGACCCATGAAGAAGGTGAGCAGCGGCTGCACCGTGAGTCCGATGACCGAGGTCAGGGCCAGTGGGTAGTAGAACCGGGCGATGCCCCGGTAGCCCAGTACCTCGCCCGCCTCGGGGTTCGCAGTGTCGTGGGCGAGGAGCTCACGGATGGCGGTGACGGCCATGAGCCGTGCGGCCACGGCCTCCACGCAGACACCCGCGGTCAACGCGGCTGCTCCGACCCACGCGCCCGGAAGCGAGAAGCTCCAGTACAGCGTGAGGGCGGTGGCCGCCATGGTCGAGATCCGCACCACGGTTCCCAGGGCCACGAGGCGCGTGCGCCCCGAACGGATCAGTAGGCCCTGCACGAACCGTCGATACCCGATGGCTCCCGCCCACGGCAGGAAGATCCACAGGGCTCCGTAGGTCAGATCGGCCACTTCGTCCGGCAGACCGATAACGGTGCTCATCAACCAGCCGTAGACCGGCGGAACCAACACGAGCAGAAGGAGGCCGGTGGACAGCACGCTCAGCCCGTGTGTGAAGTTCCTGAGCTTGCGATACGTCTCCGAATCCTCCGCGAGGGCCGTCGACGCGCTCATGAGCATGATGACCGGCGCCTCGATGAGGATTGCGAACGCGAAGGCCAGGCCGTAGGCCGCCAGGTTGAACTTGGGATCGGCCAGACGGGCGATCACCGCGGCTACGAACGGCCCCTCCGAAGCCATCATGAGCCACGTGGCCGCCAGGGGCACCCAGAAGAGGAAGATGGAGGAGCTGGAGCGTCTCAAGGGTGGGCGTCGATGTGTGAGTGGGTCCGCAGGGGAAAGGAGCTCGTTCGATGTGGCCGCGGGACGCCGGAAACAGGGAAGATAACGGAAATCGGCCGGCGGGTTGCTGCCGTCTCGCCCCTCGTGACGAGCAGCCGCAGCGTGTGAAGCTTGCCCTACCTACCCGGGTGAGGCAGCTTTGCCGTGAGGCGGAAGGGGGCGGGTGTCGAGTGAGTCGACCGCTGCTCCGGCGACGGTCCGGACCGGGGTTGGCCTAGCACTCGGAGGGCGCCCATGGGCCGTATCGTTGGGTCAGGCTCTCCTCATCAACGTGGCGCTGTTGCTGGCGCTCCTCTTCTGGCAGTGGCGTCCCATGACCGGCGAGGTGTGGAACGTCGCGGGGTCGGGGATCGCACCGGTACTCGTCGGGCTGTCCTTCGCCGGATGGGGTCTCGTCCTCGTGGCGACCATCCTCGAGGTCAATTGATCAGTCCACGCTGCACGGGGAGCCATCGGAGTGTCACGATTTCCGTTCGTGAGGGCCACGGTGCTCGGTTTGACTGCCTCGGCTCCCTTGGTGCTGGCGTGCTCGAGCTCCGACGACGGAATCGGTCCCGGCACCCCCCTCCAGATTCGGTCTGTCACTCCGACGCCCAACACTATTTCCGTAGGCGCTTCCGATGACTTGGTCGTGGAGTTCGACCGACCACTCGATGCGGCCACCGTGTCGCCTGACGACGTCCGGGTGTTCGGCCGGTGGTCCGGCGTATTGGCGGGCTCTGTGACCCTGGCGGACGAGGATCGCGCGCTTCGGTTCTCCCCCTCGAGGTCCCTCTCGGCAGGGGAGTGGGTGACGGCGACCATTCCGACGGGGTCCGTGCGCGCCTTGGACGGTGCCGAGCTGGAACGGGGGCACACCTGGACGTTCTGGGTAGCGGTCACACCCACCTCGATGACCCTCGATCACGTGAGCACGCTCGACGTGCGACGCCCCGGTGAAGAGCGCATCCAGACCTATGGCGCGTACGCGGGGGACCTAGACGGCGACGGCTGGTCCGACCTGATCCTGCCCAACGAGGAGTCCGGCGACCTACGGGTCTTCATGAACGACGGGACCGGGGGGTATGGCCCCTTCACGGTAGTGCCGATCCCCGAGGCCAACGAGCCGAGCACGAACGAAGGGGCCGACTTCGACGGGGACGGTGACATCGACTTTGCCGTGGGGAGCGCTCAGGGTAGCCATGTGGCCATCTTCCACGGCGACGGGGCCGGCGGCCTCGTGCACCGGCAGAATCTGGAGGCTGGAGCCAAGGTTCGTGGAGTCTGCCTTCTCGACTTCGAGAACGACGGAGACCCGGACATCGCGGCCGCTACGCACGATGGGAGCCACGTAGCTCTGTTCGAGAACGACGGATCCGGGATCTTCGGCTCGCGGGGCACCTTCGAGGCAGGGGACGGGGAGTGGTCCTGCGCCACGGGAGACCTCAATGAGGACGGTCTCATGGACCTCGTGATCGGGTCACGGTTGAGCCTCGACATCGCGGCCTTCGTGTCCAACGGGGACGGGACCTTCACCGAAAGGGACCGGATACCGGCCGGTGGAGACCCCTGGATGCTGGCGGACGGCGACCTCAATGGGGACGGCCACGTGGACTTCGCCGCCGTGAACGCATCCGAGGGGACCCTGGCGGTCTACCTCGGAGATGGAGAGGCCGGCTTGACGCTGGACCAGAACCATTTTCTGGGCGCGTTTCCCCTCGCGATAGACCTGGGTGACCTGGACGGAGACGGCGACCTCGACGCCGTCTCGTCCCACTTCCGGTCGGGACACTTCGAGGTCCACGCCAACCTAGGGGATGGTTTCTTGTCCCGCCTTCCGACCTCGCTCACGGCTCCGACCGCGGCCTCGTGCGCGATCCTCCACGACCGTGACAACGACGGAGATCTGGACGTCAGCGGCATCGACGAGGTGGACGATCTCCTGATTCTCTTCGAGAACCGATGACCAGGAGGCGCCTATGGAAAGGTAGCCGGAGGCACGCCAACGAGGGTGATGCGGACTCTCGACGCCCGTCGGCGAAGAGTAGACACACAAGTCACCTAGGGATAGGCATTTTAAAGGCCCTTGGCCAAGTTCGCACGCTCCTAGATACTCGCCCCTGTCGACCTGGCTCTACGGTCGCGGTCCGATCGCGTTCGACAGGACCAGCGCCATTCCAAGGATGTAGTCGTGACGTTCCCACACGTTCAAGGTGTTCCATCGGCTGTAGAACGGGTCCGATTCAGGGTAGCTGAGCTCCTCTTCCCCGGCATGAATCGCTTGACGCCGCCGGTGGTCCCCACAATCTACCGTCTGAACTCATCAGGCGGGCGGTGCGAGATCGAGCGAAGCAGCTCGAGCGATTGCGTGAGCTCCTGTCTGAGGGCTCGGTCCCGAACGCTGGTCGCAAGGGCGCTCCCCGTTCCTTCCATTCGGCAAGTCGCTACGTAATCTGACGGGCTATCGCTACGTAATCTGACGTATTAGGGTTTTTCCCGCTCGGCGATAACTTGTTGTTGAGGGGAGGAGCTTCCATGAAGCGAGATACGATGGTCGCCGCACGGAATGTCGTTACCACGCCCGACTGCTCCAAGATCGCCTTCTCGGCCATGCCGAAGCGTTCCAGATCGGCTCTCACCGCTGTTGTTTCGCTCCTTTTATCGCTGCTTTTGGTGAGCCCAAGTGCCCATGCTCAGGCACCAGCCTGCCCGGTTGATACGATCCCCCGTGCCGAACTCGCAGCCGAGATGCGCACGGCCGCACTGTCCTACGGCGAGTATGACTTGCTCGCGACGCCGAACTGGACGCGATTCCAGTCCGCTCTATACCTGCAGCTGGTTCGGCATGCGATGGAGCGGAATCCGTTCGGCGGCGTGCTGTTCATTTCCCCCGACTACCTCTTCTGGGAGTTCCTCCGTTTGGCCGGGGTGGTGGATCCGAGCAAGGCCCCTGACCATCTGTTGTGGGCGCTCCACCTGGATCAAGGCACGCAGCTCGAGTATCGACCGGATGGCATCGTCAGATCGGTAGGGAAGGGCACTCACCCGACCCTCGCGATGAACGTCCGTACCGCGTGGCCCGACCGGCCAGACGGGACCGACAAATTCAGCTTCATCGATACGCTCTCAGTGCCTAAGCTCCGGGTGACGAACCGTCAAGAGATCACGTACCGGCTGTTGGTCTTCGGCGACGTGGTGATGTTTGACGAGATCGACGGCACGTCCGGCCGCCCCTTGTCCGGTGTGCTGGGCGCGCTGTTCAGGGTGATCGGCGAAGGGCACCTCGTGTACTACCGCTCGGTTCTCGCGGACGGCGGGCTTCAAGTGGTGCGGGCGAAGGCGAAGAAGATTTTTTCCAAGACTACGACGATCACGATCTACCCGGACGGTCGAGCGGAGAACAGCGTGCCACCCGACCGCCCCGACCTCGCTGCGACGGAGGAGTTGCTCAAGCAGGATCGGGAGGTCGAGTATCACCCGTTCCAGTGCTGGTGAGGACCTGACCTCTCCGGTTCCCCGACGCATAGGGATCAATGCCCGCGGCTTGCCGTCGCTCCTTACCGCCCAGGCCAGATGGCTGATTAACGAGCTCCGGAGGAGTTGGGCCACGTCCTTGCGGGTATCGGCCTGGTGTCCCGGTGTCGTCGGCCTCACCGAGGCGTTCCACTTCTGGAAGTTCACACGCCCGTCCTCGCACTCCGTGGAGGCATGACTCATGGAGACGACGTGGATCGAGATCGCTGGATTCGCGATCCGAGCCCCTGTCACGGCGGGCACGAATCTCGTCCTCGCCGTGCAGTGCTTCCTCTACTTCCGCAGCCTCAGGACAGGGCTCGGGGCGCGTTCGAGGCTCTGGAGTGGTTTCTTCCTGATGATGGCGATCGCGACGTTCGCGGGGGTCTTCAAGCACGGATTCAAGCACGAGCTGTCGCAGACGGGTCTGTCCCTGGTCCTCTGGGTCTCGAGCCTCGCCACCGGCATGTCTACGTACTTCGCACAGCGTGCGACCCTGGTCTCCCATGCGCCCGAGCACCTGGAGCGCCGCCTCGATCGACTTATCCAGGCTCAGCTTTTTCTGTTCTTGGCTGGAAACGTCGCTCTGGGTCCCCGGGTTCTCCTCTTCATCGTGAACGCGGCGGTGGGCCTATTGCCAGTGATCGGTGTGGAGGCGAGGGCGTTTTGCCGAGGACACCCCGGCGCAGGTTGGATCGCGGGTGGCCTCTCTCTCTCCATCATCACGGGTGCTGTATACGCCGCACGGCTCTCCGTCGGGCCCTGGCTCAACCACATCGACATCGCTCACCTGCTGATGGGCGTGAGCTTCTGGCTAATGGTGCGCGGCTGTCGTCCTACGTCATCGCCCCAAGGGATTACGTAGTCGCGGGAAATTGCCGAACACTTCCGGATTGATCAGCTCATGGTCAGGTCCCCAACCGAGTTGGTCGCGTGCTTCCTGTCGCGCCACGACGCCCGCGCACGGACGAAATTCGATTTGGTGTTAATGCTGGCTGTGCGTCAACTCAACCGTCGATAGCCCCAGAGAAGACGCGAAGAACAATTCGGACCTTAACCAGCGCCGCCCTCTTTTTCGTGGCGGGCGTCCTAACGGCGACATAGCTTGAAGACATGGATCCTCAGCCGCCCCTCGTATCAGATCCTCCGCACAACGAAGTGGATCCAGTCGCAGCCGCGCCGCACTTCCACCTCACTGCGGCCGAGGTTCGGATGAAGGCCGCCTACGGGGTGCCCGAGATCTGGTTCGCTCAGGAGGACCGGGCCGCCCTGGAGGAGACCGCCGCCGCTCTGACGAAGGCCGGGCTCAGGACGGTCGTGGTGGAGGGTAGGACCTCAGCGACATTTCCCCTCAGAGTCCCGCGGCCTCGGTCGCCTTCGAGGACGACTACGGCGCCGCACTCCGAATCTCGGCGCCGAAGAGGGCGCGTCTGACTTCTCGGCCTTTCTCGACCTCTACGTGCCTTCCGACGAGGGATTGCTCAGGCTCACCATAGTCGAGGGCGTCACGAACGTGTCGGGGCTACCCCAGGACGTGACCGGGCCATCTGGTATGTGGGGTGTCGTGAAGGAGTGCGAAGCTCGCTTCGAGAACATGCACTCCGACCGGCGTCTGGTGGACATGAGGCTTCGGGTCGCGCAGCTGGTAGGGATAGGCATTTTAAGGGCCCTTGGCCAAGTTAAGGCCCTTGGCCAAGTTCGCACGCTCCTTGAGCGAGTCGAGGTAGCCAAGAAGCGAGTCGAGGCAGCCCAAGAAGCTCCCGTTTTGACGCCGCTACCGGCCAAGGCAAACGCTCACCGTTCGCCCATGCAAGTCGAACCCGCCGGTCTGATCGATCCGAGCTCCGTCTGGGGTGGGGCGCGGGCGGCGGTCACGGGAGGAGGCCGACTGGGAAGATCGAGGTAGGTGAGGATAGAGCGAACGGGAACGGGATCTGTAATGAAGGCGATGATGCTCATCGAAGCACCGCGACCACGCTTCGCGCGGTGCCCCGGGCAGACGAGTGGTAGGACATGGTAGATACGCGCGATGAGGGAGGCCCAGCGTGAGGACGTGCGGCGGCCCGGGGCGCCGCCTGACGAACCCGCGACGGACTGAGAGTCGAGCTGCTCCGAGGGCAACTCCTGTGCGGTGCCCTGCTTACGCCCTAGCGCGATGCCTGGGTGGTAGTCGTGGACTTTTGGGTTGGGCGCTGCGGCCTGGAGAACATGTTGAGCTTCAAGGCGGGAAAATCGAGAACGATGGAGAGAACATGCGTGTGACCAACGTCGAGAAGGCCAATCAGTACCTGACGCGCGAGTACCGGCCCGGATGGTCGATGTGACCGGGGCCACGAAGACCGCCGGATTCCTTGCCCGGCGGCAGGGGGCACGAGCACGCTTGATCGCTTGCCTGCTCCCCGCTCTGGGTGTCGGGATGCTGGGATGCGGGCCGCTCCTACTCTCGGGATCGGCCGGGGCGCAACAGACGCCGCCGCTCTCACCACCGATCAACACGCTGACGGACACCGAGCGCGAGGCGGGCTGGGAGCTCCTCTTCGACGGGCACAGCACGGAAGGGTGGCGCGGCTATATGATGGGCGGAATGCCCGACGGGTGGCGGGTCCTGGACGGAGAGCTCACCCTTCTCGAACCAGGGCGGGACGTCATCACCATGGAGCAGTTCGAGAACTTCGACCTGACACTGGAGTGGAAGGTGGAGCTCGGCGGGAACAGCGGCGTCTTTTTCCGTGCTGTGGAAGGCCCCGAGAGCATCTACATGGGGGCTCCCGAAATGCAGATCCTCGACGACGAGAACCACCCCGACGGTCGGTCGGCCCTCACCTCGGCGGGGTCCAACTTCGGGCTCCATCCGACTCCCCGCGGCCTGGCGCGGCCCGTCGGAGAGTGGAACTCCGTGCGCATTCTCGTGAACGGCGACCACGTGGAGCATTGGTTGAACGGCGTGCGTACCGTGGAATACGAGCTCCACAGCGCCGACTGGTTGGAGCGGGTCGCCGGCAGCAAGTTCAAGGAGTGGCCTGAATACGGACAGGCGTCCAGAGGCCACATCGGGCTGCAGGATCACGGAGACAGAGTCGCCTTCCGGAGCATCAAAATTAGGCAGCTGCCATGAGCAGAGCCCAACAGGAGTACGACGTCATCATAGTGGGCTCGGGCGCCGCCGGTGGCATGTGCGCTTATCTCCTCGCCGTGGCCGGAGTGAAGGTCCTCTTACTCGAAGCCGGGAGGAACTACGACCCGGTTACCGAGACCCCCATGTTCAACCTCCCCAAGGATGCACCGCTCAGAGGAGCCGAGACGCCCGAGAAACCCTTCGGCTTCTATGACGCCACGGTCGACGGCGGCTGGCAGGTCCCCGGCGAGCCGTACACAAGCGGCGAGGGCACCGAGTTTCGCTGGTGGAGGCCCCGAATGCTGGGTGGCCGTACCAACCACTGGGGCCGCATCTCGCTCCGCATGGGACCGTACGACTTCAAGCACCACTCACGGGATGGCCTGGGCTTCGACTGGCCCATGACGTACGAGGATATGGCCCCCTACTACGACAAGACCGAGAGGCTCATCGGCGTGTACGGGTCTAACGAAGGGCTCGAGAACACGCCCGACTCGTCCCCCGGGGTCCTCCAGGCCCCGCCCGCACCGCGCGCCCACGAACTCTTTACCCGGCGCGCCTGCGCAAATCTGGGAATTCCCGTGATCCCGGCCCACAGAGCGATCCTTTCGGAGGTCCAGGACCACGGGACTCTTCCGGGACTCATACATCCGAACAACCCGCTGGCTCAGCGGGTGCTCAGCGAGTCCATGCGCTCCCGGGCGGCCTGTTTTTGGGCCACACCGTGCGGACGGGGGTGCTCCATCAAGGCTAATTTCCAGTCCACGACGGTCCTGATCCCACCGGCCCTGGCGACGGGCAATGTCGACCTCATTACTGACGCCATGGTGCGTGAGGTGACGGTCGACGCACGGGGAAGGGCCACGGGCGTCCACTACATCGACAAGCGCACCCGTCTCGACGAGCACGTCAGCGCACGCGTCGTGGTCCTCGCCGCGAGCGCTCTCTCGTCCGCTCGGATCCTCCTGAACTCCAAGAGCGACCTGTTTCCGGACGGCCTCGCCAACGGAAGCGGACTGCTGGGGAAATACATCATGGACACGGTGGGCGCCGAGGTGCAGGGCCAGATCCCGGCGTTGGAGAACATGCCGCCCCACAACACCGACGGCGCCTCGGGATTGCATATGTATATGCCCTGGTGGCTATACGAGGAGCAGGCCCGGGGTCGCCTGGACTTCGCGAGGGGTTATCACATCGAGTTCGGAGGCGGACGGCGCATGCCGGGCGGCGGCACCTTCAATAGGCTGGAACGCTTTACGGGGGGGTCCTACGGACAGGCGTTCAAGGAGGACTGCCGCCGCTACTACGGGTCGTTCCTCAGCTTCTCCGGACGGGGCGAGATGATTCCCAACGAGGACTGCTATTGCGAGATCGATCCGGACACCGTGGATCAGTGGGGCATCCCGGTCCTTCGCTTCTGGTGGAAGTGGTCGGACCACGAGCTGAACCAGGCCCGGCATATGGAGCACACGTTCGCCGAAATCATCGAGTCCATGGGCGGCCGAGTGCTCAGCACCATCCACGACGATGGCGCCCAGGCCATCGCCCCGCCCGGCGAAATCATTCACGAAGTGGGGGGCGTGTGTATGGGCGACGACCCCTCGAGGGCCGTGCTCAACTCCTTCTGCCAGTCGTGGGAGGTGGACAACCTCTTCGTGACCGATGGGGGATCTTTCCTGTCGAACGCCGACAAGAACCCCACGTTGAGCATCATGTCGGTCGCGTGGCGCGCGACAGACTACCTGGTGGATGAGCTCCAGCGCGGGAGCATCGGATGAGCAAGAAACGGCGGGAGACCAGCGAGAAGACCCTCCCCGTACTCCTCCCCATGGACCGGCGGATGGCCCTGAAAGTCATGGCCGTGGCCGCGGCGACTCCCGGTCTAGCGTCGTGTGGTACTGGGGCGCAGGACGGGCCCGGTGGGTCGGAGCCGATCCGCAACACCCTCGCGGCCGGTACGCCTACCGATCCGGATCTCTTGTCTGTCGTCATCCCCTGGGAGCGCGTCCTCACACAAGACGAGCTGGACACGCTCGCTTCGCTCTGCGACGTGATCATTCCCGCCGACGAGAGCTCCCGTTCGGCGAGTCAGTTGGGCGCTCACCACTACATCGACGAGTGGGTGAGCGCTCCCTACGAGGGCATGCGCCGCGACCAGGTTCTCATCCGGGGAGGGCTCGTGTGGCTCGACGTGGAGGCGGGCCGCCGCTTCGGCCAAGGCACACGCTTCCGGGATCTGAGTCCCGAGCGCAAGGACGAGATCTGCGCCGATATCGCCTACGTACCGGATGCGGCGGCCGGATTCGAGGCCGGCGCTCGCTTCTTTGCCCGGGTCCGTGACCTCACGGCCGGGGCGTTCTGGACCACCGAGGAGGGGATGCAGGACCTCCAATACATCGGCAACGTACCTTTGGAGCGGTGGGATCCACCGCCTCCCGAGGTCCTGGAATATCTGGGATTGGCTTGATCATGACCGACTCTCCTTCCGTCCGCGACCGGAGGCTATTCGTCGGGAGCTGCGTGGCCCTCGTCGCCACGTCGGTGGCCTTCGCCACGGTGGGCGGCATCATGGTCGCTCTCAATAGGGAGTTCCTGCTGACCAACCAGGAGGTGGGGTGGATCGGCGGAGCGGCCCTCTGGGGATTCGCCGTGTCACAGCTGGTCTTTGCGCCTCTGTGTGACACGCTGGGGATGCGCTCCCTGCTCCGGCTCTCGTTCCTGGGGCGCCTGGCCGGCACCCTGATCATGATCGTGGCCGGCGACCGCCAATGCGCTCCGCGCCATCATCGCCTCGGACGCGTCTCCCGAGCTGGTGGGTGAGGCCCAGTCGGTACTGGGGCCGGCCGACAACTACGGCGGTCGCATCTCCTTCCGGTACGTGGTGCCCCTGTGTGGCGTGCTCATGCTGATCTTCGGGACACTGTACGCGTGGGACCGCCGTGCCGGCGGATACGTCGTGGAACGGATCGGGGCGTGACGGCCATCCGGTACGGCATGGTGGGCGGCGGCCCCGACGCCTTCATCGGGCCCGTCCACCGGATGGCGGCGGCCCTCGACGGCCAGTTCACTCTGGTTGCGGGGGCGTTCTCGTCTGACGAGGAGCGCTCGCGACGGGCTGGTGGCGAGCTCGGCCTTGATCCCGCGCGCACGTACGCCTCGTACGACGAGATGGCGGGGGCCGAGGCCGCCCTTCCCGCCGACGATCGCATCGAGATCGTCTCTATCGTGACCCCCAACCACCTCCACTTTCCGGTGGCCCATGCATTCCTGGACGCCGGCTTCCACGTGGTGTGCGACAAGCCTCTCACCACCACACTGGAGGATGCCGAGACCCTGTGCCGGATGGCTGCCGAGGGGGATCGTATCTTCGTGGTGACGCACAACTACACGGGTTACCCCATGGTGAAGGAGGCCCGTGAGCGGGTGCGCTCAGGCTCTCTGGGGCCGGTTCGCAAAGTGGTCGTGGAGTACTCCCAGGGGTGGCTCGCCGCCCTCCTGGAGGCGGAGGGGCACAAGCAGGCCGAGTGGAGGCTCGATCCGTCCCGGGCCGGCATCTCCTCGGCTCTGGGGGACCTCGGGTCCCATGCCCACAACCTGACCCGGTACGTCACGGGGCTCGAGGTGGAGAGCCTCTTTGCCGACCTCGGGACCCTGGTATCGGGCCGGGCCCTGGAGGACGATGCCACGCTGCTCCTCCACTTCGTGGGTGGCGCGAGGGGTATCCTCTTTGCCTCGCAGATCTCCGTGGGCGAGCGTAATCACCTCCGCCTCCGGGTTTACGGCACCGAGGGAGGATTGGACTGGGATCAGGAGTCTCCGGACCGTCTCCGGCTGATGGCTGCGGATGGAGCGGAGCGGGTGCTCCACGCCGGTGGCTCGGACCTCGCGGAGCGGACCCAGGCACACACGCGGCTCCCCGGGGGACATCCGGAGGGCTTCATCGAGGCGTTCGCGAATCTCTACCGGAACGTCGCCCGCACCCTGCGCGTCAGGAAGGGGGCTGCCGAGCCCGGCCCCTTCGACGACGACTTCCCCACAGTCCAGGACGGGGCCCGGGGCGTTCACTTCATCGAGGCGGCCGTGGAGAGCCGCCGCCGGGGCTCGTGGGTCTCGGGCTCCTACGAGCCCCCTGGATAGCCTGAGTCGCCAGCATGTGGAGGCCCACCGGCCCAGCAAGGCACGATCCGAGGCTCAGCCCACCGCGGGCCAGCCGCTGGTCCGGCCGCTTGACTACTCGGATCCGAGGCACGGGATGACGCGACCGGTAACCCTCTTCACCGGACAGTGGGCCGACCTTCCCCTGGAAGACCTCTGCCGCAAGGCGGCCGAGTGGGGGTACGACGGCCTGGAGCTGGCCTGCTGGGGCGACCACTTCGACGTGACGCGTGGGGTGGACGATCCCACGTACTGCCGGGAGCGCCGGGAGATGCTCGAGGCGCACGGCCTCGGGGTGTGGGCCATCAGCAACCACCTGGTTGGCCAGGCCGTGGCGGACGTGGTGGACCAGCGCCACCGGGACATCCTGCCCCCTCACGTTTGGGGGGACGGCGATCCGGACGGCGTACGCTCCCGTGCGGCGGAAGAGATGAGGCGGACGGCCCGGGCGGCGGCCAACATGGGCCTCGAGGTGGTGAACGGCTTCACCGGGAGTCCCATCTGGCCACTCCTCTACGCATTCCCACCCGTGAGCCCCGCGACGATCGAGCACGGTTTCCAGGAGTTCGCAGAGCTGTGGAATCCCATTCTGGACGTGTTCGACGAGGTGGGCGTGCGATTCGCTCTGGAGGTGCACCCCACGGAGATCGCCTTCGACATCGTCACCGCGGAGCGGGCACTGGAGGCTGTGGGGTACCGCGAGGCCTTCGGGTTCAACTACGACCCCTCGCACCTCGCCTACCAAGGGGTGGACTGCGTCGCGTTCATCGACCGTTTCGAGTCCCGCATCCTCCACGCCCACATGAAGGACGTCTGGTGGTCCTCGACCCCCACGCCAGCGGGTGTGTTCGGCGGCCATCTGCCGTTCGGCCACCAGGATCGCTTCTGGAATTTCCGCTCTCTGGGTCGCGGTCGCGTACCCTTCGAGGAGGTTATCCGCGCGCTCAACCGCGTGGGGTACCGGGGCCCTCTCTCCGTAGAGTGGGAGGACGCGGGAATGGAACGGGAGCACGGTGCCGCCGAGGCGTGTCGCTACGTGCGAGATCTGGATTATCCGTCGTCGGAGACGGCCTTCGACGAGGCCTTCCAGCGGGAGAAATAGGCGGTAGCGTATTCCCTCCGAGCCGTTCATCCTTTATCGCGGAGAATTCTTCGGCATGACCCCCGAGCGAGATTTCTTGTTCGCAGTCGCTTTCCTGGCCATCCTCCTTCCCACCACGCTCACCGCTCAGCCGAGAGCCAGCGAGCGTGCCACCGTGGCCTACCGACTGCTCCCACTCCATGGTGACCCGCTTGCCGATGGGGTCCTGTCCCGGCCAGAACTTCTCCGCCATCTCTCCATGGCCGCTACCGCGACGTAGGCCAAGCCGATTCCCAGGGAGTACCGCGACGGTGAAGCCCGGGTGCCGGCCGAGCGTTCGGAGTACGTATTTCAGGTCCTGAACGAGCGTGTCCATCGAGTACCCCCCAATCAAGGCACGGAAGGGCACCTCCCCTCCTTGAGGAGGGCCGCGGTTCAGACTTCTACCACCTCGCCCTGCTCGAGGCTGAAGAGTCGCTGGGGCGCCTCACGGCTGAGAGCCACGAGATGGTTGGCCGGCACCATCGTCCACTCGGGATCGTCGGTGAGGCGCTCCGACGAGACCACCACGGACCCGGAGCGCTCGTAGCGCCGCCGCCCCGGCGAGTCCTTGGCCGCAGGCTCGTAGAGCTCGCGCTGGATGTAGTACAGGGTCGGCGGATCGGAGCCACCCTCCATGTACCTCGAAATCACGGCCTCTCGTCCGTCGGAAACCGCCACGTTCAGCTTGCTCGCGGCGCCGTTCGCATGCACCCGCACCAGCTCGAGCACCCGGGTGATGGCCGCCGCCAGGGATCGGGCCAGAAGGAGAGAGGGGTCCTCTTCGGAGCGCTTCAGGAGCTCGTCTATGAACACGGCGAAGAAGTGCTCCGTGTCGGTGCTGCCGAACACGTTGGCGTAGGCCGTATCGCCCACCGACTCCATGAGGGGGCGCCGTATCTGCCGGAACGCGCCGAGGAGCCCGTTGTGCATCAGGAGGTAACGCCCGAACTGGAACGGGTGACAGTTGGCCTCGTTCACAGAGATGCCGGACGTGGCCGCCCGCACGTGGGCCAGGATGCACGGCGAGGAGATGGCCCGAGCGAGATTTGCCACATTGCGGTTGTTCCACGCGGGCCGGACCGATCGCAACACCGCCGGCTCCTCGCCGTCGTCCGAGATGTACCAACCGACGCCGAAGCCGTCGCCGTTGAGGGGCTCCCGCTCGCGGGCGTGCGCGCTCTGGCGAATCAAGGAGTGCTCCGGCTCGGTCAGCAGGGAGGCGAGCCGGATGGGGGGACCGAGGTACAGCGTGAATCGACACATGTTGCGCCTCCACAGGCAAGATAGCGGGGGGGGGATCTACCTCTGAACCTCCACGACCGCGCCACCCCTCCGGGCCGACTCGTAGAGCGCCGCGATGACGCTCATGTTGCGTGCCGCCTCCTCGGCCGTGTAGCGCAGGGGACGGTCGTTCAGGACGCAGTCGGCGAAATGCTCCACCATAAGGCGGTACTCGTCGTCGCCCGCCACCGTGTGCTCGGTCATCTCACCCCGGCTCCGATGCTCCCGGATGACCACGTCGTCGGTTCCGGGCAGGAAGGCCGCAGGCACCGTCAGGTAGGCGTCGGCTCCGGCCACCAGACAGGACTCCCGCCGCTCCATGGTCAGGGCGCAGTCGAACTGCGCCAGCAGGCCGTCCTCGAAGCGGAGCGTGCCGACCATCTGCTCGTCGACGCCGCTCGATCCCTGATGGGCCACCGCCTGCACCTCCACGGGCTCGGCACCGGCGATCGTCCGGCTGACGTTCACGCAGTAGCAGCCCACGTCCATCAACGAGCCGCCGCCCAGCTCGGGCTTGAGCCGGATGTTGTCGGGGTTCTTGAGCCGGAACGTGAAGGCACTTGTGATCACCTTCAGGTCGCCCACGACCCCGGCCCGTACCATCTCCACGACCCTCTCCGTCCTGGGATGGAAGCGGTACATGAAGGCTTCCATGAGCTTCACCCCGTTGGCTTCGGCGGATGCCTCCATCTCCCGGCACTCGGCCGCGCTCAATGCCAGCGGCTTTTCGCAGAGGATGTGCTTACCCTTTTCGGCGGTCCGGATCGTCCACTCGCGGTGCATGCTGTTCGGCAGCGGAATGTAGACGGCGTCGAGCGAGGCGTCGTCCAGTAGGGCGTCGTAGCTCCCGTAGTGCCCGGGAATCTCCCACTTCTCGGCGAACTCGCGGGCCCGCACCTCCTCGCGACTGGCCACGGCCAAGAGCTCGCCGTTCCGGGAAGCCTGGATGGCCGGGTTCACCGCGGCCCGTCCGATGTTGGACGTGCTGATGACACCCCAGCGGAGCTTGCTCTCCGTCATGGTGCACTCCCCTCGCGTAATGGGGCGCTCGGCGGCAGCGCTCTCGGTCTTCCGTTCATGGGCGAGGATCTCCCTGGCCGACTCCGTCGGCCTCGACGCTCCCGTCCTTCCCGCCGCCTTCCAACGGGAGACTCACCCACCCGCGCGTGCGATGGGACAGGGTCACGGCGTTGATGATCTCCTGGACGCGGGCGCTCCGGGCGAAGTTGCCCTGGTTGGCGTCACCCCCGTCCACGATCTCTTGGCAGAAGTTGTGGACCAGATTCCCGTAGAAGGCGGTCCCCCAGTGATCGTCGTCTTGAGAGCCCGGTGGAAAGTAGCGCTCGGGGATCTCCTGCTGCACGAACTCCACAGCGTCGGGCTTGGCCGTGTGCATGGTCTGGATCACTCCGAACTCCTCCACGAGGCGCACCTGAATGGCTGCGCCGGAGCCGAAGATCCGCGCCTCGATGCCCGGGTAGTTGCCCACGGTGACGTAGCTCGACTGCATGGAGAAAAGGGCGCCGTTGGCCGCCTCTCCCATGAACATGTCGGCGTCGTCGATGTTGACGCGCTCACGCTCGGTGTCGAGGTTGGTCCGGCGCCGATAGGGGACCATGTTGGCGAGCACCCCCACCACGCTGGTCAGGTCGCTTCCGACGCACTCCAGGCCGATGTCGATGGTGGGCGCGCCGTAGCCCTCCAGCGCGGACACCGTGATTCCCTCGCGACTCAGGTCCTCGCCCCACGGCGGCTCCCCCTCCGGCCTGGTCTTGTGGATCCGTTTGTCCACGGGGTTGTCGGGATCCAGCCACTGGGAGTTCTGCTCGTACCCGTTGAAGACGAAGGGGTGGCCCACGAAGCCGTCACGGATCAGGTCGAACATGTACATGACGGCAGGGGCGTAGCGGAAGGTCAGGCCGACCTTGGTCTTGAGCCCCTTCGACTCCGCTAGCTCGTGCGCTCGCCACACGTCCGCGTAGTCGTGACACACGGGCTTCTCGACGAGGCAGTGCTTCCCAGCCTTCAGGGTGGCGAAGACCAGATCCTGGTGATCGCCACGGGTGACGATGTCCACCAGGTCGAGGTCGTTCCTCGAGAGGACCTTCTCGTAGTCCGTCACCACGTCGGGGATGTCGAATTCGGCAGCCGTGGCTTCGGCCAGGTCACGGTCCAGGTCGCAGATTGTCACGAGCTCGCACAGGGGCGAGCGACGAAATCCCGGGAGATGCGCGGTCTTCGCCCACCGCCCGGCTCCGATGACACCGACGCGGAGTCGCTCCGTCACGGCGCTCACCCGCTAGGTTCCTCGCCCGGATCCGAGGCGGGTTCGACGGAGACCGCGCCGGGCAGAACCAGGTTCAGGACGAGCGCGGTCAGCCCCCCCGTGATGAGGCCCGACCCGAACAGCGTGCGCACGGCTTCCGGTAAGTGCTGAAGTGCCGAGGGCCTCAGCTCGGCTCCCAGCCCCAGCCCCAGCGCGACGGCCACGATGACCATGTCACGCTGATCGAAGTCCGGGCCGCGGCGCACGATGGCCATGCCGCTCGCGAAGATCATCGCGAACATGATCAGGCCGCCTCCGCCGATGACCGGGGCGGGAAGGGTGGCGAAGAGCGCGCCAACCTCGGGCGGTCGTCGAAGTCGTAGTGGATCGGCTGGCGGCTCAAGGGCGCTCCGGGGCGACGGGGACGGAGCCCCATCATCGGTATCGTGCGTGTGGGATCGCAAGGACGGATGGCGCGCACGGTAACGGCCCCGACCGCCTTGCTGTCTGCCGAAACGCCGCCTAACCTCAGTCGCCTATGCGAATCCAGCTCACGGTCAACGGCACCGAGTACGAGCGCGACGTCGAGCCGCGCCTGCTGTTGAGCGACTTCCTTCGCCACTCCCTGGACCTCACCGGAACGCGCGTCGGCTGCGAGCACGGCGTGTGCGGGGCCTGCACGGTCCTGATGAACGGCGAGGCGATCCGGTCGTGCCTGGTGCTGGCGGTGCAGGCGCACGGGCAGGCGCTGACGACCGTGGAGGGGCTGGCGGGGGCGGGCGCGGCCGCGGCGGATGGCCAGACCGCGTCCGGTACGCACACGACCCCCGCGACCCCCGCGGCCCCCGCGCTCCACCCCCTTCAGACCGCCTTCCACGAGAAGCACGGGCTTCAGTGCGGCTTCTGCACACCCGGCATGTTGATGACGCTGATCCCGTTCCTCGAGGAGAACCCGGACCCCACCGAGCACGAGATCCGCGAAGCCATTACCGGCAACCTGTGCCGCTGCACCGGCTACGAGAACATCGTTCGCGCGGTGCGCCACGTCGCGGAGCGAAACGGTGGCTGAGGATCGCGTCGGCGCGAGCGTGCTCCGCAGTGAGGACGCCGCGCTGCTCACGGGCAGCGCGCTCTTCGTGGACGACGTGCACTTCGACGATATGCTGCACGTCGCGTTCGTGCGCAGCGACTTCGCGCACGGGCGCATCTTGAGCATCGATGCCTCGGTGGCGCGCGCTCGAGAGGGCGTCGTCGCCGTGTACACCGCCGAGGACCTGGGTGACTACAATGCCATGGGGCCACTACTCGTGAGGCCGCCCCCCATCGACGACCTGGTGTTCAACCAGGCCACGAACCGGCCCCTGGCCAGCGGTCGGGTGCGCTACGCGGGCGAGCCGGTCGCGATGATCGTGGCCGAGAGCCGATACATAGCCGAAGACGCGATCGCAGACGTGTGGGTGGACATCGATCCGATGGACGTGGTGGTCGACCTCGAGGCCGGGCTCGAGGTCGACGCGCCCGTGATCCACGACCAGATCGGCACGAACCTGGCCGCGCACGTGGCGCAGACGAAGGGCGACTTCGAGGCAGCCGCGGCCGACGCGCACCTGGTGATTGAGCGGCGTTTTATCTGCGACCGCGGCGTGGCCGGCGCGATGGAGAACCGGGGCGTCGTGGCCCGGTGGGACGCGCGCGCGGGCGAGCTGACCGTGTGGGATACCACGCAGGCGCCGATCCCCATCCGGAACGGCCTCGCCGCCATGCTGGGCCTGCGCCAGTCGCAGGTGCGCGTGGTCGCGCCGTTCGTTGGCGGGGGCTTCGGGCCCAAGATCATGATGTTCTACCCCGACGAGGTGCTGCTGCCGTGGGCCGCGATGCGGCTGGGCCGGCCCCTCAAGTGGATCGAGGACCGCCAGGAGAGCTTCTACGCCAGCACGCAGGAGCGCGGGCAGGTTCACGACGCGGTGTTCGCGTTCGGCGAAGACGGGCGGCTCGTCGCGGTGAAGAACGTGTTCCTGCACGACACGGGCGCCTACAACCCGTACGGCCTCACGGTGCCGATCAACACCCAATGCACCCTGCTGGGGCCGTACGAGGTGCCGAACTACCACGGCGAGTTCAAGATGGTCTTCACCAACAAGATGATTGTCACGCCGGTGCGCGGCGCCGGCCGCCAGCATGGCGTGTTCGTGATGGAGCGCATGCTCGACATCGCGGCCCGCGAGCTGGGTATCGACCGCGTCGAGATCCGGAAGAGGAACTATCTGGAGCCGGGTTCCTTCCCGTACAACCACAAGGTCACGTTCCAGGACTCAGCCGACCTCGTGTACGACAGCGGCGACTATCTGCCCGCGCTGGAGCGGGCGGCCGAGATGATCGGGTACGACGGTTTCGGCGAGGAACAGGCGCGGGCCCGCGAGGCCGGCCGCCACCTGGGCCTGGGTGTCGTGAGCTACGTCGAGGGCACCGGCATCGGCCCGTACGAGGGCGCGCGCGTCACGATCGAGCCGAGCGGAGCCGTGCGCGTGGCGACCGGTGTCGGCACCCAGGGGCAGGGGCACTTCACCGCCTTCGCCCAGATCGTCTCGGACGCGCTGGGCGTGGAGGTGGAGGACGTGTTCGTCACGACAGGCGATACGCGCGAGTTCGGATGGGGCACGGGCACATTCGCGAGCCGCGGCATCGTCGTGGCGGGCGGGGCCTGCCACGCGGCGGCCCAGGCGGTGCGCAAGAAGGTCTTCGAGCTGGCCGCGGACGAGCTGGGCGTCGACTCCGACGCGCTGGAGCTGGCCGGGGGCCGTGCCTTCGTGCACGGCGATCCGGACCGGGGCTTCGACCTGGGCGGTCTGGCGGTCATCGCCAACCCGCTGCGCGGCGCAGTGACGCCCGGCACCGAACCCGGGCTCGAGGCCACGGCCTATTTCGGCCCCGACCGGGGCACCACGGCCAACGGCGTGCACGCGATGATCGTCGAGGTGGACCCCGAGACGGCCATGGTCGATATCCTGCGCTACGTGGTCGTGCACGACTGCGGCACGGTGATCAATCCCATGATCGTCGAAGGCCAGATCCAGGGCGGCGTCGCGCACGGCATTGGCAACGCGTTCTACGAGCAGCTCGTGTTCGACGACCACGGACAGCTCCAGAACGCGTCGTTCATGGACTACCTGCTGCCGACCGCCACCGACGTGCCCAACGTCGAGACGGATCACGTCACCACCTCGTCGCCGCTGAATCCCCTGGGCGTGAAAGGGGTCGGCGAGGCCGGGGCGATCCCCACCGGCGCCGCGTTCGCCCAGGCGATCGAAGACGCGCTGAAGCTGCCGGGTCTCGAGATCCGCGAGATGCCCCTGAGCCCCAACCGGCTCTTCGAGCTCATTCGCGAGGCCGATGGCGCATGATCATCGAACTCGACGCTTGCCTGGAGGCCCCGTGAAGCCCGCGCCGTTCGAGTACCTCGTCGCGGGGGCTGCCGAGGAGGCGCTCTCGGCGCTCGCGGACAACGGCGACGGCGCGCGGGTGCTGGCCGGCGGGCAGAGCTTGATTCCGGCGATGAACTTCCGGCTCGCCCAGCCGGGCATGCTGGTGGACATGAATGGGGTGTCCGGCCTGGACTTCATCCAGGAGGCCCGGGACGGCGGCGTGCGCTTCGGTGCGATAACTCGCCAGCGCGCGGTCGAGCGTTCCGCCCTCGTGGCTGACAGGGTCCCGCTGCTCGCCGAGGCCATGCCGTGGGTGGCGCACCCGCAGATCCGCAACCGCGGCACGATCGGCGGCACGCTGGCGCACGCCGACCCGGCGGCGGAGGTACCGGCGGTGATGCTTGCGCTGGGGGCGCGGTTTCGCGTGATGGGCCCCGGCGGCGAGCGGTGGGTGGCCGCGGAGGACTTCTTCACTGGCCTGTTCGCAACGGCCGTGGGGCCCGATGAATTGCTCGTTGAGATCGAGGTGCCGCCCCCGGCCGCGGGCCGCACGGGGCATTCGTTCACCGAGATCGCCCGCCGCCAGGGCGACTTCGCGCTGGTGGG
Organism: Longimicrobiales bacterium; assembly: GCA_965238005.1. Classification (GTDB taxonomy): domain Bacteria; phylum Gemmatimonadota; class Gemmatimonadetes; order Longimicrobiales; family Gaopeijiaceae; genus CBDCKN01. The sequence goes on along the minus strand of OZ250165.1, from coordinate 4,678,027 downwards.
CGTGGCCGCGACGGTAACGCTGGACGAGGCGGGCAAGTGCGCGAACGCGCGCGTGGCGCTGATCAGCGTGGGCGACGGTCCCGTGCTCGCGGGGCAGGGGGCCGCGACGCTCATCGGCGAGGCCCCGGGCCCCGAATCGATTCGCGCAGCCGCGGCCGCCGCCGCCGAGCACGACGTCGACCCGCCGGGCGACATGCACGCTTCGGCGGACTACCGGCGCCACTTGGTCGAGGTGATGACGCGCCGGGCGCTCGAGACCGCGTGCGCGCGCGCCACGCCCGAGGAAGCCACGTGAGCCCGTGCCACGCCCGAGGAAGCCACGTGAGCCCCCGCCCCTGAGGAGCAGCATGCGCACCGCACCCGCACAGTCGGACGACATCATGACGGGTCTCGTCGAGCTGGATGAGCCCGTCCCTACCGGGCCGCTCGTCAACGACGACATCGCGCCCACCGCGGTGTCCGACCGCACCTGGAGCACCCTGCACATCGCGTCGCTGTGGGTGGGGATGAGCGTGTGTATTCCCACGTACATGCTGGCCGCCAGCATGATCGAGACGGGTATGAATTGGTGGCAGAGCATGCTGGCGATTCTGCTCGGCAACCTCATCGTTTACGTGCCCATGGCCATCAACGGCCACGCGGGCACACGCTACGGCATTCCGTTCCCTGTGTACGCGAGGGCGTCGTTCGGGCCCGTGGGCGCACACGTGCCGTCGCTGATGCGCTCGGTGGTCGCGTGCGGCTGGTTCGGTATCCAGACCTGGATCGGCGGCCTGGCGGTGAACGCCGCGCTGGGCATCGTCTGGCCCGGCTGGCTGGCACTGGGCGGTGACTGGACGTTCATGGGCCACGGCGCGCCGCTTTATGTGAGCTTCCTGCTGTTCTGGTGCGTGAACGTCTACTTCGTGATCGCCGGTACGGAATCCATTCGTGTGCTCGAGACCGTCGCGGCGCCGTTCCTGATCCTCATGGGTCTCTCGCTGTTGGCTTGGGCGATCCTGCGCGTGGGCGGTCTGGGTGAGATGCTTGATGCGTCCGATCGGCTGGGCACCGCGCAGGACCTGCCCGCGGGCCGCTTCATCATGACCCTGTTCCTGCCCTGGGTGACGGCCATGGTGGGCTACTGGGCCACGCTGTCGCTCAACATCCCCGACTTCACGCGCTACGCGAAGAGCCAGAAGGACCAGGCGGTGGGGCAGGCGGTGGGACTGCTCACCACCATGCCTCTGTTCTCCTTTATCGGAGTGGCCGTGACCAGCGCCACCGTATTGCTCTATGACGAGGCGATCTGGAACCCGGTCGACCTCGTGGCGCGCCTCACGGCGGAGCAGAACCGGCCCCTGCTCGGCCTGCTCGCCATGGTGGCGATCATCGTGGCCACGCTCAGCACGAACATCGCCGCGAACGTCGTGGCGCCCGCGAACAGCTTCAGTAACCTGAACCCACGCCGCATCTCGTTCCGCGCTGGAGGGCTCATCGCCGCGGCGATCGGCATCGTCATCGTGCCGTGGAAGCTGCTCGACCTGTACCAGGTCTGGCTGATCACCTACTCGGGTCTGCTGGGCGCGGTGGGCGGCGTGATCGTGAGCGATTACGTCGCCGTGCGGCGCGGGCAGCTCGATCTGCCGGGCCTCTATTCCACCGACGGCGCGTACGCCTATTCCGGCGGAGTGAACCCGCGGGCGCTGATGGCGCTCGTCGCCGGCGTGCTCGTCGCCCTCGCCGGCTTGCTGCACCCCTCGCTCGCCTTCCTATTCAACGGCGCGTGGTTCAGCGCGACCATCGTCTCGTTCGTTCTCTATTTCCTCCTGATGAGGAACGAAGCATGAAGACCCGCATGAGGAACGGCTCATGAAGACCTACGACCTCTCCCAGCCGCTCAACCAGGACTCGTTCGCCTGGCCGTACTATCCGCCGTTCGAGGTGAAGTACATCAAGCGCAAGTCCGAGCACGGCGTGAACGCGCAGTACATCCAGTCGTCCAACCACATGGGCACGCACCTGGACGCGCCCCGGCACTTCGTGACCGGCGGCATGACCATCGACCAGATCCCCATGGAGTGGCTGTGCGGGCCGGGCGTGATCGTGAACCTGGCGGACGAGCTCGACGATCTGGACGTGTACACGCCCGAGATGATCGAGGGGCACGTCGAGGTGCGGAAGGGCGATCTGCTGATGCTGAACACCGGCTGGGCGCGCTTCGGCCAGTTCGGCGAGGAGCCCGACGAGGAGCGCTACGTGCACGTGCACCCGGGCCCGCACGCGGACATGATCCCCTGGCTGCTCGAGAAGGAGATCAAGATCTGGGGCGTGGACGCCGTGTCGACCGACCACCCCATGAACCTCCCGATCGGCCGGTTCCTGGGGAAGGGCATGCACGGCCACTGCGACCGCGTGCGTGCGAAGTGCGTGGAGAAGTTCGGCGGCGAGGACGAGGTGGACCGCCTGTTCCCGCAGGGCGACTACCAGATCGCGCACAACGCGCTCTTCCCGAGCAACTGCATGCACGTCGAGAACTTGGGCGGCGAGCTGAACGCGCCCGAGCTGCAAGACCAGCGGCTCACGATCGGCATCTTCCCGTGGAAGTTCAAAGGTGGGGAGGCGGCGTTTTGCCGCGCGGTGGCATGGCTGGACGGCGGGCGAAGCTGAGGGGCGGGGCCCGGAGGCCCCGGGGATGAGACGGCCATGGCCCTGATCGACGAGTTGCACGCGACCAGCGCCACCGAGCTGCGCCGCCGCCTGGGGGCGGGCGAACTCTCGCCCGTCGAGCTCATCGAGGCCAGCCTGGCGCAGGTCGAGCGCTACAACGGCGAGATCAACGCGGTCGTCACCCTGAATCCCGCCGCCCTCGACGACGCGCGCGCGCTGGAGGCGTGCTACGGGGGGGGAGGGGGCCTTCCACCGCTCTATGGCCTGCCCGTCGGCATCAAGGACGTCACGCCCGTCGCGGGCCTGCGCACCACGTTCGGCTCGCCCATGTACGCCGACCACGTGCCCGAGGAGGACGCCTGGGTCGTCACGCGCCTGCGCGAGGCCGGCGCGATCATCCTGGGCAAGACCAACACGCCCGAGTTCGCGGCGGGCGGCAACACCTTCAACGAGGTGTTCGGCCGCACCCTGAATCCCTGGAACACCGACCGCAGCGCCGGCGGGTCGACCGGGGGCGGCGGCGCCGCGCTCGCCACCGGCATGATCGCGTTGGCCGAGGGTACCGACCTGGGAGGCTCGCTCCGCATTCCGGCGTCGTTCAACGGCATCGTGGGCATCCGGCCCAGCCCGGGCCTCGTGCCCACGTGGCCCTCGGACTACCTGTGGGACAACCTCCAGGTGACCGGCCCGATGGCGCGCCGGGCCGAGGACGTGGCGCTGTTCCTGGATGCGGTCGCCGGGCCGAGCCCGGGCTGCCCGGTGAACCAGGGCGAGCAGGCGGCGGATCGGGCGGCGGCGGTGCAGGACGCCGACGTTAGCGGCAGGCGCTTCGCGTACTGCCCCGACCTGATCGCCATCGGCGTGGACCCCGACGTGGAAGCCATCTGCCGCGCGGCCGCCTTCGCCCTGCGTGACGCAGGCGCCAGTGTGGAGGAGGTCGACATGGATCTCTCATACGGCCGCGACGCGTTCCTGCACCTGCGCGGGTACTGGATGGTGGCGCACCATCACAAGCACCTCGACCGACTGGACGAGCTGGGCGCCAATGTGGCGGGCAACATCCGAGCGGGCCTCGAGGTTACGACCGAGCAACACGCGTGGGCCGAGCAGCAGAGGAATCGCATCTGGGCCGAGTTCCAGGCATTCTTCGAGCGCTTCGACCACCTGCTGACTCCCTCCATGGCGGTGCCGCCGTTCCCGGTGGATCAGAATTACCCCGAGACCGTAGCCGGGCGGACCATGAAGACCTACGTGGACTGGATCGCGCCCACCTTCGTGCTGAGCCTCACCGGGCTGCCCGTAGCCTCCGTGCCCTGCGGGCTCGACCCGGGGGCGCTGCCCGTGGGGTTGCAGGTGGTGGGACGGCGGTTCGGGGAAGGGCAGGTGCTGGGCGCCGCGCGCGTGATCCAGGACGCCCACCCGATCGGCGCGCCGCCGCTGGTCACTCGGTTCCTCCCGTCGGGTCCAGGGCGTCCTGGAGCCCGTCGCCGATGAAGTTCACGGACAGCACGATGAGCAGGATGGCGAACCCGGGAAAGATGGTCAGCCACGGCTTCGTCGCCATGGTGGCCTGTGCGTCCATGAGCATGTTGCCCCAGGTGGGGACGGGGGGTTGGACGCCGAGACCCAGGAAGCTCAGGGAGGACTCGAGGATGATGGCGTTCCCTACGGCGAGCGTCGCTCCCACGACGATGGGGCCGATGGCGTTGGGCATGATGTGGCGCATGATGATGCTCGTGTTCGCCACGCCCAGGCTCCGGGCGGCCTCCACGTAGGCCAGCTCCTTGATGGTGAGGACGTCGCCGCGGACCACGCGGGCCGTGGCCATCCAGCTGAGAAGGCCGATGATGGGCGCCATGGACATGGCGGACGCCTGGGTGTAGGAGCTCAGGACGATGAGAAGCGGCAGCGTCGGGATGGAGTAGGCCACGTCGGTCAGCCGCATGAGCAGGTTGTCGGTCCCGCCCCCGTAGAAGCCGGCAACGGCTCCCACCAAGGCACCCACGCCCGTGCCGATGATGGCCGCCAGCAGCCCGATGAGGATGGACACCCGGCCGCCATAGAGGACCCTGGTGAACAGGTCCCGGCCCAGGTCGTCGGTTCCCATCCAGTGCTCCGCCGAGGGCGCCTCCCGGATGCTCCCCAGGTCGATGCTGTCGAACTCGTACGGCACGATCAGCGGCGCCGTCACGCATGCGGCCGTGATGGCCGCCACCACGCCGAAGGAGGCGACGGCCAGCTTGTGCCGTCTCAGGCGCTGCCACACCAGGCCCCGAGGGGTTCGAGCGTCGGCGTCCGTCATGCGTATCGGATCCGGGGATCCAGGACCCCGTAGAGGACGTCGGCCACGAGGTTGAAGACGATCACCATCATCGAGCCCATGATCATGATGCCCATGAGCAGGGGGTAGTCGCGGGCGAACATGGCCTGCACGAACATCCGGCCGATGCCCGGCCACGCGAATATGGTCTCGGTGATAACGGCACCGGAGAACATGTCGGCGACGCCCAGGGCCATGATCGACAGCACGGGAATGAGGGCGTTGCGCACGCCGTGGACCCCCACCACCGCCCGCTCGGACAGTCCCTTCGCCCGGGCAGTGCGGATGTAGTCGGCCCTGAGCACTCCCAGCAGGCTGGCCCGGAGATAGCGCGACCAGCCGGCGATGTTCCGGAACGACAGCACCACGGCCGGTAGGATCAGGTGCTTCAGGTGGTCGCCCAGGGAGGTATCGCCCACCGTCTCCGTCCCCGCCACGGGCAGCCACCCGAGCTGCACCGAGAAGACCATCTGGAGGATCAGCGCGAACCAGAAGACCGGCATGGCGATGCCCAGGAACGACACGGCGGAGAGCCACCGGACGTACTGGATATGGACCGGTCGATCGACTCCCAGCCGCTCCCGGTATGCCTCGATGACCTCCGGATCGATGAAGCGGCCCGTCTCCAACAGGCTGCCCTCGGGACCTCCCGGCGCCATCTGGATGACGGCGAAGAGAATGACGGAGATCCCGAACACGAGGGGAACCATCTGGAGCAGGCGCCGGCCGACGTAGGTCAGCATGGCTACGCTGGACGAGGCGGGGCGTTCACTTGGACCGACTCATGGGCTCTCCCGCGGCCACTTCATCGATCCCTCAGCGTCCACTCATGGAGGTTCCAGAAGCTGCCGAAGTTGGTGCCGCTTCCCCGGTAGTTGCCGACCTGCGTGCTCACGACCTCGGGGAGTACGTTGTAGTAGATGGGCACGAAGCGGTCCGATTCGGCCAGGAGCGCCTGAGCCTCGTCCAGGGCCTGCTTCCGCTCCGCGAAGTCCAGGGATTGGTCTGACCGCCTCAGTGCCTCGTCCACCTCGGGATCGCAGAAGCCCGTGAAGTTGTTGGAACCATCGCAGGCGTAGAGGCCGGTCAGGGTGGGGTCGGCGGGAAGGAACCACGCACTGACGAGCCCCTCCCAGTCGCTGCTGCGCCACGTCTGGGTCCAGGCCGCGCTCTCCAGGGTCTCGAACGCCACCTCGATCCCGACGTCCTTGAGCTGCGCCTGGATGACCTGGGCGATGGCGATGCGATCGGCGCTGCCCGCCCGATTCATGATCTCGAACGAGCACCGGAGCCCCTCCTTCATCCGGACGCCGTCGGGGCCCACGACCCAGCCGGCCTCGTCCAGGATCTGCCTCGCGCGCTCCGGGTCGTACTCGCGTCCCACGACGGAGGCGTTGTGGTAGGGGCTCGTGGGGTTGAGGGGCGTGGTGGCGATGGTGACCGTCCCCTGCATCAGCTGCTCCGCTATGGCTCGGCGGTCGATGGCGTGGGCCATGGCCCTCCGCACGTCGGCGTCGCCGAACAGGGCGCGGCTGCGCCCCGTGTTCAGGGAGACGTCGAAGTGCATGAACCCGTTGGAGCTGATGAGATGGACGTCGTAGCCCTCCAGCTCGGAGACTTCGCTCACCTGTACCGGGTCGACCTGGCCGTAGTGATACTGGCCCGCCTTCATGGCGTTCAGTCGGGTGTTGGAGTTAGGGATGAAGGCCCACACGACCTCGTCGATACGGGGGTAGTCCGGCCCCCTCCAGTAGTCGTCGTTGCGCACCACCCGGATATACTCCCCGGCCTTCCACTCCGCGAACTTGAAGGGTCCGGTGCCGATCAGCTCGTCTCCGCGGTTGAAGGGCACGTAGTTGACGATCTCCTCAGTCGTCATGTGTCCCAGGACGTGCTCGGGGAGGATGGCCTCGAAGAGGCCGGCGTAGTATCCGCGGACACCGTCCCATCTGAGGACGACCGTGTGGTCGTCGGGCATGAGACAGTCGACGATTGCGAGGTACAGGCCCCGGTTGTACACGGCCGAACCCTCGCTTGACACGAACCGCCAGGTGAAACACACGTCATCGCTGGTGAGCGGCTGACCGTCGTGCCAGCGCACGCCCTCGTGCAGCTCCCACGTCATGTCGACGGTGCCGTCCTCGTTCCTGACGACGAGACCGTTCTCTTCGGTAGGGATCTCCCTGGCCAGGACCGGGATGTAGACGTTGTTCTCGTCCGTGGTGATGAGGCCCTCGACCATACTGAAGTGGATGTCCACGAGCATCTGGCTGGTGAAGGCGTTCAGGACGTCGATCTCGCGGTTGTATGCGATGCGCAGGATCTTCCGGCCCCCCTCGTCCGATCCCGTCCCGGCGTCGGCCGTGCCGGGGGCTCCCGAGCCATCGGAGTCGCAGCCACTGGCGATCAGCGTCAGAAGGAGAGCTGCGGTCAGGCTCCCGCGCTCACGCGGCATGGTCGTCTTGACCTCTCATGTCCGCTCCGATCACAGACACGGGGATGGAGCCGTACGACAGGAACTCGTCGTGGAAGCCCCGGAGGCAGTGGTGGTCTGTGTGAGCAGCTCCCTCTCCAGGTGGGTCTCGAACTCGCTGAAGGCTTTCGCGGCGCGCGCCGCCGCGGTCCTGAAGCCGGGCGTCGTGATCTGCTTCTCGGCGGCGAGGAGGTCGATCCCCTCGGTTAGGAAGGCGAGTGCCCCCTCGCACTCCCGGATGGCCCTCGCTGTCCAGTCCGCTGGGGCGCGCCGTACGTTCTCCCGTCCCTGCTCCAGGAGCGCCGCGCCGCCCTCCATCCGCGCCGTTGCGGCCTCGGCCCGCTCCGACACGGGCGCGAAGTCGGTGAGGAAGAGCGACAGGAGGCCGAAGATGGCCTCGCCCGTATACAGGCTCGGGTTGCCGCGGTGGAAGTGGTCCGATCCGTGCTCCCAGATCTGGATGCGCAGGAAGCCCTCGGCGAGGCGCTTGTCGACGGTTTCGTGGGTGCCGTCCGGACCGACGTGGAGGCCCGCCGACTCCCTCAGCAACCCCTCCATATCGGCCAGGGCGTCACCGGCACCGTTCTCCGAGAAGTCCGGCAGCCGGTGATCATGTTCCTGGACCCCGATGAAAGTGGCGCTGACCGGTCGGTGGACGTAGTAGGACGCGAAGAAGCGGTCCAGCCAGTCTCGCAGGATCAAGATCCGGCGCGTCGCAGGAGCCTACCTGGGCGCGCGTCTCGCAGGATCAAGATCCGGCGCGTCGCAGGAGCCTACCTGGGCGCGCGTCTCGCAGGATCCCGTCGTCGATCACCGGGACCCCGTTCACCAGCACATAGTCCATTCCCTCGGCATACTGCATGGGGTCACCGAAGTCGGCCCTGTCCCTCACCTCCTCGGGGTCGAAGATCAGCAGGTCGGCGGCCATCCCGGGGGCGACGAGGCCCCGGTCATGGAGCCCGAGACGGTGTGCGGCCAGCGACGTCATGCGCCGCACCGCATCCTCCAGGGTGATCACCCGATCCTCGCGCACGTACTTGGCGATCACCCGTGGAAACGCACCGAAGGCCCGGGGATGGGAGCTGGCGCTGGTGGCCGGGTTCACGGGCGACGCGTCGGTATCGATCATCACCCACTCGGCGCGGAGCGCCTGCCACTTCTGCTCCTCGTTCATGCTCCTGGGGTTCACGCTGACCCCTCGCGCCTTCACCAGGTCGAAGAAGGCGCTCCACGGATCGGTGCCGAGAACGGCCGCAGCTCCCGCCACGGACTGGCCGATGACCCGCTGTTCAATGGACTCCGGAGCCGACACGATGAGGACGTTGTCCCACTCCATCCCCACATGCCGGTACCAGTTCTCCCAGTCGGCCGTGGACTCCACCTCCTGCCGCAAGGCCTGGCGCACCTCCGGGTCGTCCAGGGTGGCCAGGAAAGCTCCCGTCCCCTCCGCGTAGTGCTTGGGGTGCAGGAACGAGCCCAGGCCGATGCCGTTCCGTATGTACGGGTAGATGTCGGCGGTGACGTCCATCCCGGCTGTGCGCGCCGAGTCGATCAGTGCGATGGCCTCGGCCATGAGCGGCCAGTTCTCCTGGCCGGCGGCCTTCAGGTGGTAGATGTGGACCGGGACCCCGGCGCCCTCTCCGATCTCCAGGGCTTCGTGGATGGCGTCGAGGACCGCGTGGCTCTCGTTACGCATGTGTGTGAAGTAGACGCCGCCGTACTCCCCCGCCACCCGGGCCAGCTCGATGAGCTCGTCGGTGCGGGCGTAGACCGCCGGAGGGTAGATCAAGGACGTCGAGACGCCCACGGCGCCGTCCTCCATGGCCTGCCGTACCAGGGCCTTCATCTCCTCGATCTCGGCCAGGTCCGGCCGGACGTCCCCCTCTCCCAGCACGACCCGTCGCACCTGGGTCAGGCCCACGTCGTGGACCACGTTGATGGGGATGCCGAAGCCCTCGAGGATCGCGAAGTACTCCGCATACGTCTGCCAGCGGAGCGTGTCGCCGTCCACTACGGGTGGGTTGGAGAGCGTCGCCTCGCTCTGAGGGGCGGGGGAGCCGCCTTCACCGGAGAGGTAGGTCGTGATCCCCTGGCGCAGCTTGCTCTCGGCGCTCGGAGGGTTGGTGACCAGCACCTGGCTGGACTGGCCCATCATGTCGATGAAGCCCGGGCTCAACACCCGGTCCGCCGCGTCGATGGTGCGGTGGGTCTCCCGACCGTCCAGGTGCCCCACCTCCACGATCCGGTCCCCTCGTATGCCCACGTCGCCGCGGAACCAGGGGTTGCCCCCTCCGTCGACGATCCTGGCGTCGAGGATCAGGATGTCGAAGGGCTCGCCGGCTTCCGATCTCCCGCTATCGGGGCCCCCCGAGCATGCGGAAAGCGATGCGATGAGCAGTAGTGCGGTGGCGGGTGGCGTGAAACGGAACATTAGCCGGCTGCCTGCTTCCTTTCCCGTATGTGGCGCCTGAAGCGGAAGGCGTTCTCGGGCAGCTCCAGGTCCATCCCGTATTCGTCGGGTCCCACCGCCAGCACCTTCGCCACGATGACGCTCAGTTCGTCCCGCTCGAAGGCTTCCAAGACCGCCTCCCCGAACTGGAGCGGCGTCTCGGCCGTGGCCACGTACTCGACTCCCGCCCCCTTGGCGATCTGAGCCAGGTCTGTGATGCCCGATGTGGTCTGGGAGTCGAAGCCGCCCGTCGAGAGCAAGCTACCGTTGTCGAAGATGATGTGGATGAGGTTCTTCGGGCGGTAGCGGGCCAGGGTCGTGAGCGTCCCCAGGTTCATGAGAACCGAGCCATCTCCGTCCATCACGACCACACACTCCTCAGGCAGGTGCATGGCGAGCCCCAGGCCGATGGACGACGCCAGGCCCATGGCGTGCTGCAGGTAGAAGAAGTTCTCCCGGTGGCCCAGGTTGTAGAGCTCCTGGGCGCAAGCGCCCATGATGGTGACGACCAGCTTGTCTTCGAGCTCGGGGTAGATGACCTCGATGCACTGTGCGCGCTCCATCGGCCTAGTGTTCCGTTTCCGAAGTTCGCGAGCCACCAAGAGGGTCGGGGCGCTGTGGGATCAAGGTGGGACGACGCGGCGTAGCCTTAGCGGGCACGGCGCGAAGCGTGGTCGCAAGGAGCTCCAACGTCGAGCCCACGGATGCACCACGCCCTCGACTGGCCGAGACATTTTGGTAACGGGACACTAATCCTCCATCAGGTCACGCGTAAGGAGCAGCGCGACGGGCGAGAGGGAGCTCTGAGAGAACGTGTACGCCTCGTGGATCTGTTTGCCGACCTTGGTGGGGTCCCGAGCGTACTCGAACGGGATGCTCAACGCCCGCAGCACCTCTTCGGTGATGATTCCGCCCCGTGTGTGCCAGGGATAGGGCTCGCCCCAGTGGCCCCGCAGGGCGATGAGCATGCAGAGAGGGATGCCGTAGAGCTGCGCGAGAGACACCACCCCGTTGATGGCTGCCAAGAAGCCGTGGTTTTGCATGAGAAGCACATGGGGCTCTCCGGCGAAGTAGGCGCCGCCTGCGATGCCGATGGCCTCCTCCTCCTTGGCCACCTGGATGAGCTCGACATCCGGGTCGTCCTCGGCTCGCTGCAAGAGGAGGCCCAGCCAGGTCTCCGGGAGGGCCGATATCGACTTGATGCCGGCGTCCTTGATGCCTTCGAAGATGATCTTGGAGTTTTCGTACGAGACGGGCATCTCGCCTCCGTTCGAGTCGGGCGCTGATCGGTATCGGAACAATCTTGGTGGGCGATTGTCCGAGGACCAGGCCTCAGGTGAGGCGATCCCGGCCGTGGGCCTCGGGAGCGCACGGACCTTCAGCAGGAGGGCCTCTTCGGCGGAACGCGGCGGCCTGAAGGAAGTTCTCCGGTTCTTCAGGGAGGCGGGCGGATCGGTCTTCGACACGGCCCCTACATATGGTCGCTCGGAGAGTGTGGCGGGGGCCTTGGCTCAGGAGTTGGGGATCGAGAACGAGCTCTTTTTCGCCACCAAGATCTCCACCGGTGGCGGACGCGAATCGGGAGTTCGACAGCAGGAGTCCTCGATGCGGCTGTGGGGCCGCGACGCCATCGACCTGAATCAGGTGCACAACCTCCGTGGCGTGGAGATCCATCTACCGACGATCCGGCAGGCGAAGGACGAGGGCCGCACACGCTACGTGGGCGTGACGATATCCCGTCTGCGTCAGTTCGGGGACATGGAGCGGGTGATGCTCAGGGAGCCTTGGACCCCGGTCAACTACTCACTGGGCGAGCGTGAGGCGGCCGATCGGCTGCTTCCCCTGGCGCAGGACCGCGGCTTCGCCGTCATGATCAATGAGCCCTACAACGCTGGCCGGCTGTTCCGCGCCGTGCGAGACGAGCCGCTGCCCGAATGGGCCGCCGAGTTCGACTGCCGGAGCTGGGGGCAGTTCTTCCTGAAGTACATCCTCGCCCACCCTGCCGTGACGGTCGTGATTCCGGGGACCTCGGACCCGGAGCATCTGGTGGACAACATGGGAGCCGGGGTTGGGCGCCTGCCCGACGAGGGCACACGAAGGCGCATGGAGGAGCTCTTCGACGCGAACTCGCGCGCGAACGGTCCTGATTCGACGATGTAAACAGCCCCGCCGGGTACGGCACCCGGCGGGGCAGCTCCTTGCCCGCCCGAAACGGCTAGCGCCGCCTCGGCTACGCTCCTTGGGCTTGGGCCTTCGGGGACCCGATCACCCCGGGATGCCCGGCCAGTCGCCGTGAAAGGCCCAGCTGCCCAGCGTGGTAGTTGCCGTGGAACACGAGCAGGTTCAGATATTCACCTCGGCTGCACTCCTGGCCGAAGGAGTCGCTGAAGCCCCCCTCGTCGAGCTCCTCGTCGGTAAGGCGCTCGATGGCGGCCAGGCAACGATCCTGTGAGCCCAGGAAGCGGTCCCGCATGGTGTCCCAATCGATGGCGTCGTCGGCACCCGTGATGGGCTCTTCTCTGGCCCTCGCCAGGGACTCGTCCGCCCAGACCGGCTCCTCTCCCAGGAGCTCGAGGGCGCGATTATGGCTTCCGATCAGGTGGCCCAGCATCCAGTTCGAGCAGTTGCCACCGGGCTCAGGTTGCTTGATCGAGTCCTCCTGGCTCAAGCCGGTAACATTCGCGCCGACGACCCGGTAGAGCAGAGCGTACTGGGTCTTGAGTAGGTCTTTGGTGTTCATCCTTCCTCCCTCCCTCTGAGTTCGACTTGCGTGACGTCGCTCATCGCCCGCATCACGGCATCGAATCCGTCGAGATCCCTATCCTCCACTCTCTCCGCTATGCTCGCTTCGAGATTCTCGAGGATGCCGCGTAGGTGGATCGCGATGGTGCTCCCCTCCTCAGTTACCCGGATCAAGAATGACCTGCGGTCCTTCTCGTTCGGCTCCCTGACAACGAGCCCCTTCTCCTCCAGCCGATCGAGCATCCCGGTAAGGGTCGACGGCTTGTGTCCGAACACGCGTGTCAACTCGGACACGGGACATGGCCCGTAGAGCGTCGTATACGAGAGCAGGTGTCCTTCCACCGGCTCCACTCCGAGGACTCGGGATTCCTCCAGCATGAACTCGGCGATCTGCCTGGTCCCCTTGTGAATCGGCGAGACGAATCGGAGCGGCTTGGCCAAGGGCGAGGCCCTTTCTGAGAGCGAGTTACTACGACAACGAAATATACGGTACCGAACTACATATGCAAGGGTCCTGGACCGCCTGACTCCGAGTTCCTCTTCGGAGAGGAATACGTATCTTTATATCGTGAGTATACGTACGAAGGTTGCGTGTCCAAGAGCGGTATTGATTGGTGCAATATCTCTAGCAGGTCACAAGGAGGATGCGCGAGTCGTGATCGATGGAACGGTCCGCGGCGAGCTCGATGAACTCCGCCGAATGAGTGTCACGCCTTCACGTTGTCGATCAGGCGCACGCCTTCAATGAAGACGGCCGCCAGCCGTCTGCCCGACCAGTCTTCCACGTAGTCGACCTGAATACCACGGTCCTCGAGGCTGCTCCGAACCCCCAACGACGAATCTCCATTCTTCAAGACGGAAGCGAACTCGGACGCCAGCTTTCGGCCGTGGGCCGACAGAAGTGCGTTACGCGAACTCAGCGCCACGCCGTCGGCATCCCGCACGATGGGACATGAACGGATCTGCACCTCCATGGAAAAAGCAGCCGCCATGTCTTGGATGAGGCGATACTGCTGGTAGTCTTTTTCGCCAAAATATGCTCGGTATGGGCGAATGATGTTGAACAAACGCATGACGACCGTCAGTACCCCGTCGAAATGGCCGGGTCGATGCGCTCCGCAGAGTCGCGTGCTCAAATCGGTCTCGGACAGTTTGTAACGGTAGTCATCAGGATAGACCGTGCTCCGGTCCGGGAGAAACAGATAGTCGACGCCGAGCTCTTCGAGCGTTTGGGTGTCGACATCCAGGGTGCGTGGATAGTTCTCGAGGTCGGTTGGATCGTTGAATTGTGTAGGGTTGACGAATACGCTGACGACGGTCTTGGTGTTTTCCTCGAGGCTGCGCTCGACCAACGAGGTATGGCCGGTGTGAAGTGCACCCATCGTCGGGACGAAGCCCAGCGTGTTGCCCGAGTTCTCGATCTCGGCGCGCACGGGTTTCCAATCGGCCACCGAGCCAACCGTTCGCATCAACTGTAGCTCTGGGCGTCGGTTGGGAAGGACCGTTCCTTTGTTTCTCGATCGAACGCATTGACTGCGCGTTGCACGAGGTCGAAGCCGTCCTCGAAGGCCTTCACGAACTTTGGGTGAAAATCACGGTTGAATCCAGCGAGATCGTGTAACACCAACACTTGCCCATCGCAATGCAGGCCCGCACCGATACCGATAGTGGGAACCGCCACAGCCGCCGTAATCTGCCTCGCGGTGTCGACGGGAACGCATTCCAACACTATGCTAAAGCATCCGGCATCGGCGACTCTCTTAGATTGATCGACGAGTTGAGCTGCCGACTCCTTGCTACCACCTTGCACCTTGAATCCACCGAGACGGTTCACGGCTTGTGGGGTGAGGCCCAGGTGTCCCATGACCGGCACACCGGCGAGTACGACGCGCTCAACGACATCCTCGATTCCGTCGATTCCCTCCAGCTTGACCGCGTTGGCACCGGCGTGGATCAACGCTTCGACGGTGTCCATCGCCGGCTTGAGCCCTTTGTGAAACGAGAGAAAGGGCATGTCCGCGATGAGGAATTTCTCGGGTGCACCTCGGGCAACCGCTTCGGTGTGCAATACCATGAGGTCCGTCGTGGCCGGCAGTGTTGACGGCCGGCCGTGCATGACCATGGCCGCGCTGTCTCCCACCAAGATGGCGTCGATGGACGTCTCTCGAAGGATTCGCGCCGACCAGTAGTCGTAGCATGTGGTCATCGAGATTTTTTCTCCGTCAGCTTTCTTACGGCGAAAGTCCAAGGCATTCATGAGCGACCCTCGAGCAGTTCCGGGGCAACGGCCTTTACGAAAGCGGCGTATACGTCATGGTATGGATCGCCGGACAGGGCGGCGAGGTTGGCTCGAATCGTATCCCGATCGCCCCGCGTGATGGGCCCCGTCAAAGCGGTGTCAACTTTTTCGAGGTTGGCTGCGACCTGACGGAGATAGGGAAGAGCGACGCTGGGTGGCAGCTGCAATTGCTCTTCAAACGTGTGAAACAGCTTGTTCCACAATATCATGGTAAAATTGCCGGCCATTACGGCAAGGCTGTGATACAACGGCCTGAGACCCGCGGCGAGAGTGTAACGGGGGTTTGGCAACTCTGGAAACACGTCTTCAAAGCGGGGCTCGCCCTCTTCGCAAACAAAAGGTATGGATTCGTATGTCACTCGATCGTAGAGGTCTGCGCCGAACGTTGTGAGGGGATGCATCCCCGTGGCCGAAGACGTGACGAGGCTTCCCGAAAAGTGGATGAGCGTTTTTTCCCGTAACCCATCGTTCGAAGTGATGAACTGTTCGATCGCGGCGTCGCTGACGAGTAGGAGAACGGCATCACTCTCGGCAAGAGCGGCGCTTGGTGGGGCGTTCCCCGCCGACCGGCGCGACCAATTCACATGAGGCAGGTCGAGGAGATCGAAGTAGTGCGTCATGTGCCGTGCTACGCGTCCATCGCCCACGATTCCATACCGGATTGCCATTCCTTAATCTACCTACTGAGCCGAGGGCCGGGCACCAGCACACGGTTGCGCCGGAGTGCAAGCTCTTGACAGGCCCGGTCCTCAAAGGGGTAGGGACGAGGTGGTGGGGCTGTTTTTGGCTGTCTTTGGCTGTTTTTGTGGAGAACCAAGGGTTGGAAGTGTCGAGAGGGCATGCCTCCGGCAGGCCCTTCGGGGTGGAGGAAGGGGTGGGAGCCTACCCGTCGCGGCTCTGGTCGAACTCGAACAGGGGAGGATGTAGAGGACCTGGTCGGTCTGGTCGCCAACGAGGTGGAGGTGCTCCAAGGCGAAAGGGGGCCGGGCGCAGTAACGCACGAGGCGTTCGAGGCCGGCCCGGTCGTGGGCCTCGTGCCTTAGCCCTCTTTCTTCTTCCCGGTCCAGGGACTCTCGCCGCGAGGCGTGGTCAGGGTGCCGGCCATGGTGTCGCCGTCGACCTCACCCTCGAACGTCAAGCTGAACCGACCGCCCCCCATGGACAGCGTGAAGCTGATGTCGTTCCCCTGGATCATTCCGTTGCTCAAGGTCCCCTGGCCCCTTTCCATCTGAGCAGTGCCGGTCAGCTCAGTGCCGTCCTGGGCGAGGGTGACGACGAAGGTTCGGGCGCCCCTGGGCGACTCCCAGGACACCTCCCACATCCCCGAGACGTCTTGTGCGGCTGCTGGAGCGGTTGCGACGAGAAGAGCGGCTGCCGCGAACGCTGCCAATGTTACGTGCTGCTTCATGTGGGTTCCTCCGGCGTGGGGCCAGTCCACTCTTGCTTTGGCTTGTGCTTGTTTCTAAGGATGACACCTCGGGCGCGGGACCCGTTGAGGCCGTCCGCGACTTTAACAAGGAGACGCCCGCGGGCGTCCATACGCTAAATACCCGTCGCCTCCAGTGAGACTCGTCGTGATACGCTTCACCCCGCCGGCTTCTGCGCTCATGCTGATGGGTGCGCTCGTCCTCCCCACCCGAGCTCTGTCGGAACAGTATGCGGCGCCCGGCATTGCCGACTCCCTCGAGCTTGTGGAGGAGGCCAAGGACATCCAGGCGCGCTACGAGCGCTATCGGGAGCAGCGCACGCCCCCCGACCTGGCCGACCTCAGCCGTCGGTGCGACGACGTCGTTGGGCGCTTCTGCTTTCGCTTCCCGGACTACGCCGACGTCGACGACTGGCGAGCACCCGAGGAGCCCGTGGAGCTCGAGCTGGCCCGGACTCGAGTGCTCAAAGATCTCGGTGACATAGCACGGAAGATTCCGGGGGACCCCTGGATCCTCGGCCAGCGGGTCTATTACCTGACCGACATGGGTGCTTGGACGAGCGCCGCCAATCTGGCCCGGAGATGCGGCGGACGAACCCACTGGTGGTGCACGGCGCTGGCGGCCTACGTCCACCACACCAGGGGACTTTGGACCCTAGCGGACGAGATTTTCGCCAAGGCGCTTGAGGAGATGCCACCCGATACGGCCGCCCGCTGGAGAGCCCCCGAGCACCTCCTGGAGGATTCGGCCTGGAAGATCTACAAGAAGGCGGCCGACAAAGAGAGGGTGGAGGCGCGGCTGTGGATGCTCTCCGACCCTCTCTACCTTGTGGAGGGCAACGACCGCAAGACGGAGCAGTACGCACGGCAGGTCCTCATGCGGATTGGGGCGGAGGCCATCAACGGCACGGGTCTGGATTGGGAGGACGACCTGGAGGAGATCACCCTTCGCTGGGGAGCGCCCGAGGCCTGGTCCCGAGAGCGTGACCTGCCGACCGGGGACTCGCTGGTGGACTCGCGGCGCATGGTGAGCCACCGTCGTGGGCAGGAGTTTCTGCCCCCGGTCGAGGCGCTGGAGGATCCGTCGCAGATGGCCCCGGGTGAGTGGACCCTCGGAGACCGGGTGCGCCTCGAGCTCAGGGAGAAGGGCCCGCTCGTTGATCCGCTCAACAGCGGCAGCTTGCTGCAGCAGGCAACCCAGGCCAACGACCTGTTCGGGGATTCCGCCGATCTCAACGCCATCCTTCGCGATGGCATCATCAGATCCGGGCCGCGTACCGGATACACGGCGCCCTACGCTCCGGAGCTCGATGTCCTCGAGACCCAGGTGGCGCGTTTCCGGCGGGGCGACTCGCTCCTGGTGGCAGGGGCCTTCGCCCCGAAGCTGGAGGAGAAGAAGGACCCCACGGCCCCGCCGCCACCCGCGCTGCGAATGCCCGACGGTGTGGACCTGAGGGCGGCGCGCAACGAGAGCCGGTCCGACAAGCAGAGACACACCAATCCCTTTGGTGACGTGCGTGAGGTGCCTATACCGTTCATCGCCGAGGTGTCGGAAGAGCGTATCCGATCGGGGCTCTTCCTCATCGACTCCGAAGACGGCAAGCGGCTTGAGGTCCTGGGCGAGGGGCCGAAGGGCGCCTTCCAGCTCCAGGCGCCCAACGGGCACTACATCGTCGGCCTGGAAGCGTTCAGCCCCGACGAGAAGAAGGCCTGGAGGGATCGGCACGGCCTCTGGCAGGATCCCATCGTCCCCGGTCTCGCGGCCATCTCCGACCTGCTCATCCTGCGGGGAGGCGGAGAGATCCCCACGTCCTTGGACGAGGCTCTTCCCACGGCCCTTCCCGCTGTCCGGATCGAGGCGGGTGACGCCTTCAAGGTGGCTTGGGAGCTCTACGGTCTCCGCGTGGGCGAGTCGGCCAGCGTCCGAATCGGGGTGAACCGCGGTCGCACGAGCATCGGCAGGCGGCTGGGGTAGTTCCTGCGCCTGCTGGAGCCCGACAAGCCCGTGGTCATGACCTGGGAAGAGGCGGGGCCCGACGTGCTGGGGACCGTCTTCCGGGCGGTGGAGCTGAACCTGCCTGACCTGGAGCCGGGCGACTACACGCTCACGGTGGAGATCGAGCTTCCGGGCCGGGAGCCCATGACGGTGGTCCGCCCAATCAGCATCGTTGCCCAAGTCGGCGGAGCAATAGAACGCGCGCTGCGGGCCGCACGCCCCGGGCCGCACGCCCCGGCGGGCCCCGGCGGATCAGACGGACCGGCCACGCCCTCTCAGGAGAGAGATCAAGTGAGCCCGAACGACATCGTCCGGCTCCTCGACGCCGACCAGGCTGTGTTCGACGTCTTCTCGGGCGAGACCTAACGGCGCGGTTACCCCGGTTCCGGCGCCTCGGCACCTTCGGTGGCTCGCGAACTTCTGGGACACCACGCTAATGCTAATGGGCCGCGCGCTCTGGGCGGGTACGCTGCGGTGATGGTCGTAGGTCTCGCCGCCTGCCCGGCGGCCGATCCCGGTGACGATCCAGGTGGCCTCAGCACGAGAACGTCCTCATCGACCTGCGGGCCCGACGGTAGCGCGGCCTTCGGCGTCTTCGTCCCCGACGAGCGTGCCCCCACCGACGAGCAGAGGCGACCGGCTAGCGCGTCCCCGTCGTGTCGGCCGGCTCGGTGTTGGCCTCGATGTAGGCCGTGGCGAACTCCTCGACCTTCCCCTTCAGGGCCTCCTGGAGAGCCGTCTGGACGCCTGCGGACCCTTCGACTCCCACCGTCGTCGACCACCAGGTGACGGCCTCGGGCAGGGAGATCTGTGAATTCCGGGTCATCTGGGCCGACTGCTGCACCCTCAGTGACACGGAGTACGCGACGGCGCCGGAGACGCCCTCGCCCTCGCCCATTACACACTCCAGGGTGATCCTAAGCTCGGGGAGGGCCGGGTTCCTGAGCATCTCCCCTTCGGTGAGCAGGTCGACCTGGGACTCCACGAGGATCGCCTCTGCGTCCGCCTGAACGGCCTGACGCGTCACCCCCACGCTTTCGCACGCCGCGTCCGTCTCGGCTCGCACGAACACGCCCCCGAGCTCCTCGAGGGTGTAGCGGTTCCACACGGTGTCCTGCGCGACGAGGTCCGCTGGAACCGACGTCACCGTCAGCGCGGCGAGCGCGCACACATACCGTCTCATCCCTTCGCTTCCTATCCGGTCAGTTCCGCCTGGACGCGCCGCCGCAGGACCGGCACTGGTGATTGTTCTCCGAGCCCAGCTTCTCCAGCAGCGCGATCGTCACTGGGTGTGGCTGGGCCCTCTGCTCGGGGCTGTTCGCTAGGTCCGCCGTGGTTTGGCCGCGGCGGCTGATCACGGTGACGTCCGCTCCCTGGCTCACAAGGTAGAGGATCGTCTCGTCGTCAGCCCTCGCGGCCGAATGATGGAGGGCCGTGTAGCCGTCCTTGTCCCGCAGATTCGGATCGACTCCCAGCTCCTCGATGAGATACTTCACGGCTGAAAGCCACCCGTCGGGCACGTGCCGGTGCGTCTGTGCGACGCGGGAGGTGCCGAAGCCCACCCCCGACGCGGCGTGGAGGGGGTGGATGCCAAGTCCACCGTGGGGAACCGGCGGCAGGCCGGAGGGATCCGGAGGGTCCGGTTCACTGTTGACCGGATTGCTCGGTATGTCCGGGTCGACGAGCTCGCGTTGGCACACCAGGTTGCTCGTCCAGATGTTCGGATCGGCGCCGTGCTCCACCAGCAGACGCATGGCCTTTGCGTCCGCCGCGTAGGCCGCCCGCCAGAACGGTGTCGTCCCGGTGAAGTCCACGCCCATCCGCCCCGCGTTGTACGCGGCGTACCAGATGTGCGTGCTGGTCCGTTCATTCGGGTCGGCCCCGGCCCGGAGCAGAAGCTCCATCAGCTCCAGATAGGAGGTTTGTTGTTGGCGGAACGCCTGGGGCTGTGGATACCACGTCCGGAGCGACCACTCGATGTTGAGCGTGGCGAACAGTGGACCCGCTCTGTCGTCGCTGAGCAGGTTGGGGTCCGCGCTGGCTTCGAGGAGCTCCTTTGCCAGGTCGTAATTTCCGTTGATTACCGCGACCAGCAGGGGGCTTGACTGATCCCCCCCCGTCACCTGATCGACGTCGGCTCCGGCCTCTACCAGGAGGCGAGCCGCCTCCATATGTCCTTCGCGAGCGGCGAAGTGGAGGGCGGCGAACCCACCCTGTGCCCCGATCTGCTCCGTGGAAGACAGGATCTTCGGCAGGTTCGGGTCATCGGGCGCCTGCTCCGGGAGTGCGAGACAGGGTTGCCGTCGGAAGTTGGCACGAGGCCTCTCGGCCTCGGCCTCCCGGTCGGAGTCATCAGCGGCCTTGCGGACCCGGGCCCGACGCTCGCGCACAGCGGTAGCTTCCGCCGCGATCTTGACGTAGTCCTTTACGACGGTAGTGGCGGAGAGATCGGCGCCGGCGTCGACCAGCGCCCGGGTCGCTTCGAGGGCGTTCCGAACCGACGCGAACATCACAGGCGTCCGGCTCGAGAAGGAATCTCTGGCGTCCACGTCGGCGCCGCGCTCGATGAGCGCATGGATGGCCTCGGCCGCGTCGGCCTCCGCCGCGAAGTGCAGGGACGTGACTCCCGTGGTGGTGTACGCGTTGGCGTCAGCGCCCGCCTCCAGCAGCGCGCGCACGACTTCGCCGTGGCCGCTGCGGCTGGCCAGGTGCAGAGGAGTGTACCCGCCGACGCGGGTGAGCGGGCTCACCGTGGCACCGGCGTAGAGCAGGACCCGCGCCATCCCGAGCTCGTCGTTGAGGGCCGACCAGTGCAGTGCCGTAAGCCCGTCCGCCTGGGCCGCGTTGGGATCCGCACCCTGCTTAAGCAGCGTGCGAACCGCCTCAACGTCCACTCGCTGCGCCGCATCGGCGACGGGCGACTCGTCAGGAGTGGCCCCGGCGAGCACCGTGAGACTGAGCGCCACCAGCGACGCCAGCCGAAGACCGGCCCTCTTCTTTCTTCCTACTGACATGTCGTGCTCCCTCGGACGCCCCGGGCGTCCGGTCGTGCCTGGTGTCAGGACCCCGTCGTCAGATGGAAAAGGTGCCCGTGCTGTTTCCGAACACCTCGATGTCATCCGCGCCGAGCTTGTGCAGCATGTCGAGCATGACGTTCGCCATGGGGGTGGCCATGGGCGCCTTGATGTGGCGACCGCCCTCCAGCTGGCCATTGGCTCCACCCACCACGAAGAGGGGGCAGCGAATGTGGTTGTGGATGTTGGGGTCGGCCATGGCGGACCCGTACACGATCATCGTCTTGTCCAGGAGGTTCGCATCGCCCTCCATGGTGTTCTGGAGCTTCTCCAGGAAGTACGGCAGCATGGAGACGTGGTACGCGTTGATCGCCGCGAAGTCCCTCACTCGGTCCTCCTGACCGCCGTGGTGCGATGCCGAGTGGAACGGCTTGTAGACGCCGCTCTCGGGATAGACTCGGGGCGACGCGTCCCGCCCCATCTTCAGCGAGAAGACGCGGGTCGTGTCCGACATGAAAGCCATTACCTGAAGGTCGAACATCAGCCGCATGTGCTCCGCGAAGTCGTCCGGAACCCCGACCGGGGCCTCCGGGATCTCCCTCTCCTCACCGCTCGAGTTCTGAGCCTCGATCCGCTGGATGCGCTGCTCCAACTCCCGCAGGTTCTCCGTGTAGAGGTCGAGGCGATGCCGGTCTGCCGGGCCCAGCTTCCGCTGGAGGGCCGAGATCTCCTCGAGCATCCAGTCGAGGATGCTGCGATCCGCCTGCCGGCGTCTGGCGCGCTGCTCAGGCGTCCCACCGGCGCCGAACAGCATCTCGTAGACCGCCCGGGGGTCACGCACCATGGGTAGCGGCTCGCCGGGGGACGCCCAGCTGATGGTGTCGGTGTATGCGCACGCGTAGCCGTACGCGCAGCCGCCGGCCTGATCCACGTTCTCGATGGAGAGCTGCACGGAGGGGACCGGCGTGTCCTGGCCGAAGCGCTGAACGTAGAGTTGGTCTATGGACGTTCCGATGTGGACGTCGGACCCCTCGGTCTGCTTCGGATGCGCCTGCGTCAGGAACACTGCACTCGTCCGGAAGTGGTCTCCGCCGATCTCCTGTGGGGAGAAGGCATCGGCCATCCTCGAGTCCGAGTCGCTGACGATGGTCAGGTAATCCCGGAAGGGCTCGAGGGAGCGCAGGCTCGTGGGCGAGAGGTCGAAGTCACGCCCCGTGGCTTTCGGCGCCCACAGGTTCAGGGACGCGCCGAGCTCGTTGCAGCCGGCGGCTCCGTGCACCTGCTCGATGCAAACCAAGCGGGTGCGGTTGGCTGCTACGGCCGCAGGTGACGACGCCCACAACCGTCTCGCCGGGATCATTGCATCGAGAAGCGGAAGGCCGAGAGCTCCACCCATGCCGCGCAGCATCGTCCGCCGTGAGATGTGTTTTCCGGTGATGAACTCCATCTTCAGACCTCGCTCGAGGTTCCTGGTTCAGGCAGGGGTCACTGACTCCGTGGTCCTTGCCGGCGCCGTCATACTGTGGTCTGTGGTTCGGCTCGACCGCCTTATAGGCCGGCCGATGTCGCCTCCTCATCCACCCGAGTCGTCTGGAAGGCCGGGCTGTTCACGACCCCTATGACGAACGAAGAGAAGCCGTATCCGTTCTCGGCGGCGTCGCGCGTGATCGCACGAACCGTCGGCATGTCGTAGTACTCGACCCGCCGGCCCAACCCGTAGGCCATGAGGTTCGTCGCGAAGATCCGGTAGAAGACCTCCGGACGGCTCAGCAGGGCCGCCCTGAGGTCGGCGGGACCACGCAACGGGGTCCCGTCGTAGAGCTCCCCTACGGGATCGACGGGATTCCCCTCGTCCCGTATCCGCCACGCCCCTGTCACGTCGAAGTTCTCGAGCGACAGCCCGATGGGGTCTATGACCCGATGACACGCCATGCACACCGGGTTCGAGCGGTGCTGCTCCATGCGCTCGCGCACCGTGAGAAAGCGTCCGTCGTCGGCTTCCTCCGTCTGTTCGAACGCGGGGACGTCGGGCGGGGGCGGTGGTGGCGGAGTGCCGAGCAGCACCTCCAGCACCCACTTTCCCCGGATGACCGGAGACGTCCGGGCGGCGTGAGAAGTCATGGTGAGGATGCTGCCGTGCCCCAGGATTCCCCGCCTCCTGTCATCCGGATAGGAGACCTTCTGGAAGGTCGATCCTGTGACGCCCGGGATGCCGTAGTGCCGCGCGAGGCGCTCGTTGACGAAGGTGTAGTCGCTGGTCAGTAGCTCGAGGACGCTCCTGTCCTCGCGGATGAGATGCGAGAAAAGCAGCTCGGTCTCGCGGCGCATGGACTCGGCAAGCGTGTCGTCGAAGTACGGGTAGGACAGCGCATCCGGGTGGATCTTGTCCAGATCCTGGAGCCGGAGCCACTGTGCTCCGAAGCGCGTGGCCAGAGCCTCCTGCGCGCGGGGATCGGCCAGCATCCGCCGGGCCTGACGCTCCAACTGACCCGGGTTCGAGAGCTCTCCACGGTCCGCCAGGTCGATGAGCTCCTTATCCGGCGGGGCTCCCCAGATGAAGAAGGACAGCCGGGACGCCAGATCCACGTCGCTGATCGGGTGGACCTCACCCGGATTCGCTCCGTCCGGCCTCTCCTCCATCCGGAAGATGAAGTGCGGGCTGGCCAGCACGGCCTGGAGCGCCATGCGGACGCCGCCCTCGAAGCCGCCGTCGGCGGCGCCGCGATCGTAGAAGCCCATGAGCCCTCTGACGTCGGTCTCGTCGAGGGGCCGGCGGTAGGCTTGGGCGCCCAGGCGGGAGATGATGCTCTCGGCGCAGGGGCGGGCCTCGTCCGGTGACGTGGGACGGCAGCTGAAGACGCGGCGTCGGGTCGGCGTGTCCGAGACGCCGGTGACCTCGTACGGTCCGAGGATCGTGAGCCGCTGCAGGTGCGGTAACGTCGTGACACCGTAGCCGATGCCGATCTGGCCGTCGGCCAGGGTGTGGTCGATGGGCCGGATCAGATCGTCCACCTCTCCCTCGAACCGGCGCGGGAAAGCCGCAGTGACCCTCTTGGGGCCGGCCCGCACGTATAGGGAATCCGTCCGCATGTTCAGGCCGCTGGGCTCCGACTCGTGCATCCACGGGTCCACGGTCATGAGCGCAACCCGGGCACCGTCGATGGAGACTTCGATCTGCACTTCCCCGAAAGTCCGTCCGAAGACCTCGCCTTCTATCGCCGGGTATGGCTGGATGTGGAAGACGTATTTCCCGTCGGCCGGGAAGTTGTGGATCACAGACACACCGCCGCGGGTCCCGAAGGGGGCTCCCTCGACCCGGTCCTTCTGCGACGCGGTCCGCGGGAGCCGATACCGCGTCGAGTTGGGCTCGGCCTCCGGGTCCCCCAACGCGATTCGGCTGATGTGGTTGGCCGCCCGCAGGTAGCCCTCCATCACCGTGGCCGACGGCATCTGGACGTCCGCGATATTGTCGAAGTTGGCGCTCTTGGTGTCGAGGGGGAGGAAGGTGCCGACATCGATCTCGAGTCCCAGGAGATCCCGGACGGCACTGGCGTACTCGGCCCGGTTGAGGCGCTGGAAGGTTCTCCAGCCCGGGTTCGGATTCCTCGCCGCCGCCTCGTCGATACGCCTCTCCAGCTCCTCCACCAGGATCATGAGGGTGTCGCCACCCGGCCGCGGCATTCCCTGCGGCGGCATCATGCCCGCCCGGAGCTTCCGAATCATCCTCTCGGCGGTCTCCGCCATCTCGGGGGCCTTCTCCACCTCGAACCCCGTCAGCGACAAGTTCCCTGTGAGCAGGAAATCGTTGTGGCAGGCCACGCAATATCGCTGGATCAGCTCCGTCAGCTCTTCGGGGGGGACATCGGGCGTGGCTCCGTGGCCCGCAGTCGGGAAAATCCTCTCGGGGATGAGCACGGGAGCGATGGTAGCTGCCGATACGAGGGCCTCAGGGGCCATCCTCATAGCCGGCGTTACGATAGCCGGCGTTACGGCCTGGTGCCGGGCGACCCCGGCGTCCGCCGTCTGCCCCACGAGCACGAGCAGGATACCAAGCGCTACCAGCGCGGCACTCACTGTTCTCATTCTTGCCTCACGCGTTACCGCTTAGGGTTCCATAGCATCAGGGCATACCTATTCCACCGCTCGAAATGCCTGATACGAGCGTGACCCGAATATAACCGCCGAGAGCTCTCGCACCACAGATGCCGTGGACCAGCACCCGCCGGCGAGGGTTCCGAATATCAAAGTTTACCCAAAGCCGGAATTTGGACACAGAATAGCACCGATCTCGGCGTTTTGGCCAGTTTGGAGTTGGGATTTGGGCTACGGGCTGGACTCCCCGCGGCGAGATCGGGGGTTGGGGGATTTCAGGGTGGGGGCGCTCAGGTCGGAGTGAGGAACGGAGAACCCCGCAACGGCTCTCGCCGCCACGGGGGACACACAAGGGCCACGGGGCGTTAGATTCTCGGATCCGGTCTGGCCAACGGCGCCGGCTGGACGACTCGTGTGCCGGCAAAGAAAAGGTCGAGATGCGACCGACTCGTCGTCTCCTCGCCATAGCTCTGTGGTCCGTCCTGCTCCCCGGATGTCGGGCCCCCGAAGAGTCTGCCGCCGGGGAGAGCGCCCTCGATGGTCCCACCCTCGTCGTGCTGATCGCCGTAGACCAGCTCCGGGCCGATCTGCTGGACCGGTACGAATCTCTTTTCACCGGAGGCTTCCGGCGGTTGCTGGACGAGGGGCATCGATTCTCCAACGGCACGCACAACCACGCCAAGACCTCCACAGCCCCGGGACATACGACGCTCGCCACCGGCGTTCACCCCACTCGGCACGGCATCGTGGGAAATGAGTGGTGGGAGCTCCGCGCCGGGGAGTGGCGGGAGGTGTACTCCATGGCCGACCCCGAAGCCGGGATCCTCGGCTTCCCGGAGATGCCCGGCCGCTCTTCTGGCAACATGTATCGGGAGGGTCTGCCCGACTGGATTTCTCGCGCGAATCCGGACGCCCGGGTGGTCTCAATCTCCCGCAAGGATCGGTCGGCCATCGGATTAGCCGGCAAGGCCGCGGGGGAGGTGTATTGGATGGACGACCCCGTGGCGGGGTTTATCACGTCGACCTTCTACCACTCCGAGTATCCCGAGTGGGTTCGTCGCTTCAACGAAGAGGTGATGCCCGGGATCTACTCCGATACCGTTTGGGAGAGTCGGGTTCCCGAAGAGGCCGCGCATCTCACCCGTCCCGACACCTCCGCCTACGAGCGGCGGGGTGTTCCCTCCTTCTTCCCCCACCGGGCTTCCCAGGTGGTGGACGTGACGGACCCTGAGGCGTTGGCCCGGTGGCGCTCCGGAACTCCGCTGCCGGACGCAGCCGTGCTGGGTCTCGCCGACGCGGCGATCACGGAGCTCGAGATCGGCCAGCGGTCGGTCGTGGACTATCTGGGCTTGTCGTTCTCACAGACCGACCGTGTGGGCCATCGGTACGGTCCCCTCAGCCGGGAGCAGTTGGACAATCTGCTTCGCCTGGACGCTGTGCTCGCGGAGCTCTTCCAGCTATTGGACGAAGCCGTGGGCTCCGAGGGCTGGGTGGCCGTCTTGTCGGCGGACCACGGGATGCTGGAGATTCCCGAGCACCTGGCCGAGAGGGGCGTGGACGCCCGGCGGTTGGGCAGGGAGGAGCTTACTGCATTCCGGCACGCGGTGGCCGGGGCCGTGGATGGTGGTGCGCAAGGTGACGCTCTCGCCTGGGAGGTGAAATCGGCCCTGGAGGCGCTCCCCTTCATCGAGAGAGCCTACACGTTCGCCGAAGTGGAGGACGCCCAGGCTCGACCCGACTCCTTCGCCGTTCTCTTCGCACGCTCCCTCTCGAGAGAGCGTGCCGTAGGCCTCCCCGCCCGGTACGGGGTCTACTACCGCCACAGGCCCAACTTCATGTCGTGGAGTGGCGATGCGGCGACCCACGGGTCTCCCTATTACTATGACCGGAGTGTCCCGATCATCTTCCTGGGGGCCGGGGTCGAAGCTGGGGTCTCCCAGGAAGCAGCGGCCACGGTGGATGTGGCGCCGACTCTGGCGTGGCTGGCGGGGATCGAGACTCCTGGTGACCTGGACGGGCAGGTGTTGGTGCAGCCGGCTTCTCGCTGAACGGGAGGTGCCGCGGGCTGCGCTGACAAGCGTGTGGGCGTGCCCGCGCACGAAGTCGCTCGCGCCGGGTTCAGGCTGGCCTTTTGCTTCTGAGGAGGCTAAGACTTCAGGCCGGTGCGAATGGCGCGAGCCCACCTGTGGGCAGGAACGATTCCCGAGCGGTAAGGGAGGGTCACCATGACGAGCGCCCACCTTCGGCGAGCTCTTCTGGCCTCGCCGGCCGTCGTCTGCCTGACCCTCGTCTTCCTGGCCATCGTCTCCCTGGCCGTTGTGTTCTTCGCGACACCGGCGGCGGGCCAGACGGTCCGCATCGTCCAAACCAACGCGGCGGGTGACAACGTCCACCTCATCGACCCGGCCACCAACGAGGTCGTGGACGTGATCCTGGGCATTCCAATTCCCCACGGAGTCACGTCCCATCCGGATGGGAGTGCGCTCTACTTCAGCAACGAGGTGGACCACACCCTCGACGTGGTCCCCACGAAGACGCTCCGGGTGGCTAAGAAGATCCCCCTCACGGGTCGCCCCAACAACATCTCCATCACCCCCGACGGCCGGAAGATGTACGTCGCCATCACGGGGCGCGACGCCTTCGTGGACGTGATCGACCTGGAGGCAGGACGGGTCGTGAAGAGCATTCCGACCCTGGGTGGGGTGCACAACGTCTATGTCACCCCCGACGGCAGGCACCTGGTGGCGGGGATGATCGGCGCCCGGACGCTCACCGTCGTCGATACTGAGACCGACGAGCCTGTCTGGTCCGTGCACTTCGACGGGGGCGTGCGCCCCATGACCTTCGAGACGAACCCCGACGGCTCGACGAAGCGGATCTTCGTTCAGATCTCGAGCTACCACGGCTTCTATGTGGTTGACTTCGAGCAGCGCAAGCTGGTCAGGAAGATCCCGCAGCCGGAGCTCCCCATATCACGGGTGGACAACGACGCGCTCCAGGGCTCTCCCGCTCACGGTTTGGCCGTCTCGCCGGACGGATCGCAGCTCTGGTCCACCAGCAAGCCCAACAACCACGTGTACGCCTGGTCGCTCCCCGATCTCGAGTACCTCGGAGGGGTCGAGGTGGGACACCATCCGGACTGGCTCACCATGACGCCCGACGGCCGGTACATCTACTCGGCCAACGCCGGCTCGAACGACGTGTCTGCCGTCGACACCCAGGCTTTGAAAGAGGTCGCCCGGATCCGGGTGGGGCAGGTGCCCAAGCGCAACCACACATTGGTGATCCGGGACTAGGGGCCCCCAGGGAGGCTTCAATGGTCGAGAGCTCGTTGATCCAGAGACTCCCTGCGGCCGGATTCGTGGTCACCGCCGTCTGCCTCTTCGCCTTGCATCTGCCGGTGGAAAAGGCGACGGCCCGGGCCGTCCACGACTCCTACGTGGGCCAGGCCTCGAACGAGGACCACGACTCGTACGTGGGCCAGGCGGCTCTGAGCTTCGAGTCGTACCGGTCCACCGTCGAGCCGATCTTCATCAAGCCGCGGGGTGGCCATGGTCCAGGGATGTCGCCCTGCGCCACCTGCCACGTGCACGCCGGGACACCCCTCAAGCTCCAGCCCCTCCAAGAGCCCGGGGACGGTGGGGTCTTCTGGTCGGAAGAGCAGTCACGGCGGAACTTCGAGGTCGTCTCCCGGTTGGTCGTGCCCGGCCAGCCCGAGCGGAGCCGGCTGCTGAGGAAGCCGCTCGCCGTGGACGCGGGTGGGGACCCCTTCCACGTGGGTGGCAAGTTCTGGGCGGCCCAGAGCGACCCCGACTGGCAGGCCATGGCGGCCTGGGTACGGACCGGCGAAGCTCCCGCCGACCTCGCCGCCGACGAGACGACTCCGCCACCCCTCGACTTCGGGTTCTTCCGGAGCTGCGTGCAGCAGATCTTCCTGAACAAGCGCGAGGGCCGCATGGAGTGCAAGTACTGCCACAGCTCGGGCAGTCGCGGTTTCGCCCGGACCATCACGGACGGCCGGTCCTATTGGAACCTCGAGGAATCGAGGCAGAACTTCGAGCTGATCAAGCGCTACGTGGAGCCGGGGTACCCCCTCTACAGCCGGTTCCTCACCCACCCCCTGGCCCCCGAGGCGGGCGGGGATCACTACCACGGCGGTGGCCGGCGCTGGTTCTCGCAGAACGATCCGGAGTGGCAGATGCTTGCGGCCTGGGTTCGGGGCGAGGAGCCCCGATGCCTGAGCTACTGAAGCGGGCCCTGACGCTCACCTGGCGGCTCTGAGGAGCTTTCCATCGCCACACGAACCGGAGAAGGGGAAATGGGCAGGTTGATGTCGGGTAGAACGGGCAGACTGATCGCCGCGATCGCGCTCACCATGGCGTCCGCGACGGGCCTCGCGGGACAGGAAGCCGAGGTCAGGGCGGCGGTGGATCAGGTCTTCGAGGGGATGCGCACGGCGAACTCCCAGATGGTGCGAGACGTGTTGGCATCCGAGGCCCGCTTCGCGATCATCGACTCCCGGAACGGGCCGGCCACGATCCGCGGCCAGACCGTGGACGGCTGGATCGAAGCCATCGGTGGGTCGGAGGGGAGCTGGGACGAGCGGATCTACGACGTCGAAGTCCAGGTCGACGGGACCATGGCGTCCGTTTGGGCCCCCTACACCTTCTACCGGGACGGCGAGATCAGCCACTGCGGGATCAACTCCATCGAGCTGCTCCGCGACGCGGACGGGTGGAAGGTCACGCAGATCTCCGATACGCGGAAACGGGAGGGGTGTCCGGACCCGTTGGGGTAGGCCCGGGCGGCTGCGCCCTCTCGCGGATGCACTTTCGGTGTGCCAGAATCCTGGCACAACACATCACAGGAGGTATTCCGTGCAACGCCGCGAGAGTCGTGCTCTAGATCGCCGGTCATTCCTCACCTCCGCCGCCGGCCTCACGGCCGCCGCGGTCGTCGCGCCCGAGCGGATCCTGGCGGACCCGTACGCCCCGCTTGTCCAGACGCTCTGGAGTCGCGATCCGGTCCGGATTCGCGGACGGGTGATGGCCTCCGGTAGGGGGCTTGGCCGTGTGGGAATCACGGACGGACGGAGCGTGGTCCGGACGGGGAGTGATGGTCGGTTCGAGCTCGTGAGCTCTACGGATCGCCGGTTCGTCTCGTGCTCCCTGCCGTCTGGACACGGCATCCCCCTGAACCCCACCGGGACGGCCCGTTTCTACCACCCCATCCGGCCGGACAGACGTGGCGAGATGGACGCCCTCTTCGCGCTGGAGCGCCTCGATGGATCGGACGACTCCCATACGATGCTTCTCCTTCCAGACCCGCAGACACAGGACGCGTGGGAGATGGAGCAGTTCCACGCCCTGAGCGTCCCAGACGCCCAGGCCACCATCCGTTCTTTGGGTGATCGACACACCTTCGGCATCGCCTGCGGCGATATCATGTACGACGACCTGTCCCTGTATCCCGAGTATGAGCGGGGCGTGCAGCGCATGGGGGTCCCCTTTTTCCAGGTCATCGGGAACCACGACCTGGACTTGGAGGGTGGAGTGGACGAGGAGTCTACGAGGACGTTCTCGGAGCGATTCGGACCCCGCTTCTATTCCTTCGATAGGGGCGCCGTCCACTATGTGGTGATGGACAACGTGTTCTATCATGGGACCGGCTACATCGGGTACGTCCAGCAGGACCAGCTCCGGTGGCTGGAGGAAGACCTGGCGGAGGTGGAGGCGGGACGGACCGTCATCGTCGCCCTGCACATCCCCGTCCAGGGCACGCGTTACATCCGGAGCGACGCGCGCAGCCCAGGCAACACGGTGTCGGTGAACAATCGGGGGAGCCTGTACCGACTGTTGGAGCCCTTCGACGCCCACATCGTCTGTGGCCACACCCATGAGAACGACCACAACTACCACAACGGCGTCCACGAGCACGTGAGCGGGACGGTGTGCGGGGCGTGGTGGAGCGGGCCCATCTGCGGGGATGGCACGCCCCACGGGTACAGCGTCTACGACGTGGAGGGCGAGGAGGTCATCTGGCGCTACAAGTCAACGGGACACGGAGCCGACCATCAGATGCGAGCCTATCTGCCGGGCGCGGATCCCAGTGCGCCTCAGGAGCTGGTGGCCAACGTATGGGATGCCGACGAGGGCTGGACGGTGGTCTGGTATGAGGATGGCGAGCGAAGAGGTCGGATGGCCCGACGGGTGGGCTTCGACCCAGTAAGCCTCCGGATCCACTCGGGTGACGAGCTGCCGCCCCGGCGTCCCTGGGTCAACCCCTACCCGCGCTACCTGTACTACGCGCCGGCTTCCCCGGACGCGAGGGAGGTGCGCGTGGAGGCTACCGACCGGTTCGGGCGTACCTACTCTACGGTGGCAGGACGCGTGCCGGAGGACATGCAGGCCTGGCCCCGGTAGCGGTGGGGCGGTATCGGATCGACCGGCTTGCTTGCCGCGCAAGAACCTTCTGGCGTGATCTGGGGCGCCCGGCCCATGATGCCACCCCTGAGGCCTTTTCAGCATCGCATGCAGTGGAGAGCTTCACATGAGCAGAGAGCGTCCTTCCTCGAGACCTACCTCCGTCGGAGCCTGGCTCGTCATGACACTCTGCGCCCTAGTGGCCGTGGGGTGTGCAGACACCCAGGGACCCGCCGGTGCTCCCCACGAGGGGGACTGGGTGTACATCACGGGCAACGGCTCGGGCCAGAGGTATTCCCCCCTGGACCAGATCAACGCGGAGAACTTCGCGGACCTCGAGGTGGCGTGGACGTGGGACGGCTCGGACTTCCCGAACGTGAACGCCCGGTCCACGCCCATCTATGTGAACGGCAAGCTCATCACCGTGGCGGGCGAGCGCCGGCACGTGGTGGCCATCGACGCCTCCACGGGAGAGACGATCTGGACCTTTGTGGAGCCCCCCACCTTCCGGTGGGAGTACTCCATGCGGAAGAACCACGGGAAGGGAGTCGCCTACGGGAAGATCGACGGAAGGGACGTGGTCTATGTGGTGACCCCCGCCTTCTTCCTGCATGCCTTGGACGCCGACACGGGTGAGCCCATCGAGGGCTTCGGCAGCGGCATTCCCATCGACGGCTTCCCGGAGACGGGCACAGTGGATCTCCTGGCCGACCTGGGTCATCCCTATGACGTGGTCGAGGGGATCCCGCTGGAGCTCGGCTACATCACCAGCTCCTCGCCGGCCATCGTGGTCAACGGCGTGATCATTGTGGGGAACTCCGCCGAACAGGGCTATAACCAGTCCCGGCAGGAGATGGTCCCGGGCGACATCCTGGCGTACGACGCCCGGACCGGTGAGCACCTCTGGAAGTTTGACGTTCTTCCGGGCCCCGGTGAGTTCGGGCACGAGACGTGGGAGAACGACGCCTGGGAGTGGACCGGCGACATCTCGTCCTGGGCACCGCTCTCGGCCGACTACGAGCGCGGGATCGTCTACATCCCGACGAACGGCGCCACGGCCGACTTCTGGGGAGGCTTCCGGCCCGGCGACAACCTGTTCAGCACGAGCCTCATCGCGCTGGACGTGAAGACCGGTGAACGGGTGTGGCACTATCAGTTGGTCCATCACGACATCTGGAACTACGACACCCCCACCGTTCCGGTCCTCATGGACGTGACGGTGGACAGGGAGGAGATCCCGGCGGTGGTGCAGGTCACCAAGCAGGCGTTTGCTTACGCCTTCAACCGGGAGACGGGTGAGCCCATCTGGCCCATCGAGGAGCGGCCGGTGCCTGAGGCGCTCATGCCCGGCGAGCATCTGTCGCCTACGCAGCCGTTCCCGACCAAGCCGGCTGCCTACGACATGCAGGGGCTCACCGCGGACGATCTCATCGACTTCACGCCGGAGCTCAGGGCGCAGGCGCTGGAGATCCTGGACGACTTCGTCTACGGACCCCTTTTCACGCCGCCGCTCCACCGGGACAACGACCTCGGCAAGACGGCGTCGATCTGGTGCCCCGGGGACGTGGGCGGGACGAACATCGACGGCACGCCGGCGGCGGACCCGGAGACGGGGATCCTGTACGTGACGTCGAAGAAGGGGTGCTCGTCGCGGATCATGGTTCCGGGCGAGGAGAGGGACGCCCGGGAGGACCAGCCCACGGGCACCACGATCAACGCGTTCGCGGTGGGTGGCGCCGCTGCATTCGGGCGCATCCGGGGTATGCCGATCTTCAAGCCGCCGTACAGCAAGATCACCGCCATCGACATGAACACCGGAGAGCATCTCTGGTGGATCCCGGTGGGGGACACGCCCGACATCGTGCTGAACAGCTCGGCGCTCCGGGGTATGGACATCCCCAACACGGGAACCGGACAGCAGGCCGCTCAGATCGTGACGAAGACCCTGCTCATCCATACGGGTAACGGCAGCGACGGCACGCCCTACCTCTACGCCGTGAACAAGGCCACGGGCGAGCGCCTCGCCCAGGTCGAGCTGCCGGGCAATCCCCGCTACGGCCTGAGCACCTTCATGCACGAGGGCAAGCAGCACATCGTGGTGCAGATCCCGAACATGCTGGCCGCGCTCAAGCTGCCGTAGGTCTTAAGGTCTACGGGGAGGTCGGATCGCCCGACCCCGCCTTCGTTCTCCGTTACGCACGGAAGCCCTGTTGAAGGTGGGTAGTCGATGAAACGAGCCCCCTGCGATCCTTCAGACGCTCCTGATGGTCGCTTTTCGCCGCGGCGCGAGCGCCGCCTCCTCGACGCGAACCCGGTGCAACAGAAGGACGGCGTTGAGGACCGAGAACACCACGGCGACTGCATAGGCGCCGAAGGCCGCCGGAAGCAGGGCGATCTCGCCCACCACGATCCAGTAGTTGGGGTGCCGTAGCCAACGGTAGGGCCCGGTCCGGACGAGGGGGGCGTCGGCCACGGTGATCACCCGCGTCGTCCAGTAAGGGCCCAGGGTGGCGATCATACACACGCGCAGCGCCTGTAGAACCACGAACGCCCCGAGCAGTCCGAGGCTCAGGGCGTCACGCGGCGCGAACGCCAGTATGGCCAGCAGCCAGCTCGTGTGGAGCAGGACCAGGAGCGGGTGGTGCCGGGCGCCGACCTCCACCCCGCCCCGGGCCAGCAACGCTCGCTCGTTCCGCCGCGACCGGGCCAGCTCTACCAGCCGCTGGAGCACCACCAGAGCCACCACCCACTCGACGACCCCCACGCTAGGGAGCGTCGATGAGCGCGAATGCGGCCGTGAACCCCGGGCCCAACGAGGACAGCAATAGGTGTCCCTGGGCTCCGTCGTTCAGAGCGCGCTCGAGCACGAACATCACCGTGGCGGCCGACATGTTGCCGTGCTCGCGGAGGACGGCGCGGCTATCGGCCAATCCGCCTTCGGGCAGCTCGAAGATCGCCTCCAAGGCGTCGATCACCTTGGCACCGCCCGGGTGACAGAGAAACCTCGAGACGTCCGCCAGCCCGACACCGTGCTTCCTCAGGAACTCACGCACCACCGGTCCCATCTCGTCCCGGACGATGCTGGGGATGTGGCGTGAGAAGAGCACGGCCAGCCCGTCGTTCCGCACGTCCCAGCCCATCACCCCCAGCGAGTCGGGAAAGCAGTGCTCGCCCCAGGCGGTGATCGAAGGCCCGTCGCCCTCGCTCGAGAGGATGGCGCCGCCGGCTCCGTCGCCGAAGAGCGCGGTCGCCACGACGTTACTCTTCGAACGGTCGCCATGGCGGAAGGTCAGGGCGCACAGCTCCACCACCAGGAACAGGATCCGCGCGCCCGGCTGGGCCCTGGAGAGGGCCGCCGCCCGCGACAGCCCAAGGATACCGCCCGCGCAGCCCAGCCCGAAAATCGGCAGCCGGCCCACGTCGCGGCGGAAGGGCATCTCCGCCATGAGGAGCGCGTCCAGGCTGGGCGTGGCGATCCCTGAGCTGGAGACCGTCACGATCATGTCGATGTCGCCGGCGGACAGCCCCGCCTCCCGCAGGCAGTCGCTGGAGGCCTGCCGCAGGAGTGCCACGGCGTTCTCCAGATAGATCCGGTTCCGCTCGGCGAAGTCGTGCGGTTCGACGTACCACTCCAGCGGCACGCAAGAGTGCCGGGTCTCGATGCCGGTGTTCTCGAAGATGGGCACGAGACGCCCGAAGTCGGAGAAGTCGCCGGAGAAGATCTCTCCCGCCGCCTCGACGACCCGTTGCTGTTCGAGGACATGCGGCGGGTATGCGGTGGCCAACGAGAGGATTCGCGGGTGCTCGGGCATCATGGACCACTATGGGTGGCGCCGACCTCAAGCGCTAGATCGTGACCGGGGTGGGGTGAGGTGCCAACCGCCATTGACAAAAGTCCTACGTTGTGACACTAATATTTCGTCGATTTATGCTGCACTGTAGTCCTTAGCCGGCGAGGCCATGCCCAAGACCCTCGGCGAATTCGAGCAGTCCATCCTTTTCGCGCTCCTCCAGCTAGAGAACAAGGAGGCCTACGGCGTGTCGATCCGCCGGGCCATCGAGGAGCGGACGGGGCGACCCGTGTCGTCCGGAGCCGTCTACACGGCCCTGGATCGGCTCCGGGACCAGGGTTTGGTGCAGTCGTGGGTGGGTGATCCGACATCGGAGCGCGGGGGACGTCGCAAGCGTCTCTACCGACTCGAGCCGACGGGCCTGGAGGCCTTGGGCGAGGCCGTGCGAATCTTCCGGTCCATGTCGAAGGGTCTGCTGGGCCGACTCGATCGTCGGCTCGAGGAGGCCACGGAGGCCGAGACCAGGCTGTGAGAGGCCGACTTCCCCTGGCACGACCCCTCGCTGCGCTGATTCGCGGAGTTGGCGCCGAGTTTCTGACGGGGGACCTGACCGAGGAGTACCGTGAGCGCCTCGAGGGGGGAGGCTCCCGGGCGGGCGCAGAGCTCGCATACCTCCTGAACGTGCTCGCGTCCCTGCTGCGTTGGTGGATGCCGGGTGCTTTCAGGCTGCGACTGAGGAACGAGCGAGACGGGTCCTATGACCCACGGCGAACCTGGAGGGGAGAGGGAGGCGGCGGGATGGGGGACTGGATGACGGAGGTACGGCAGGGGGTGGAGGCCGCCGCACGGTTCTCCACGTTCCTGCCCGTTCAGCGGATGGGCCCGCTGACCAGCCGCATCCGGGAGGTGCGGACGGGTCCGCGCTTCAACGCGGTTCTCCTCGGGCGCTTCGCGGCCATCGCTCTGCTGCTCGCGGCGATCGGCTTGTACGGCAGCCTCGCCCAGTCCGTGGGTCGGCGGACCCGCGAGCTCGGCGTCCGAGTGGCTGTCGGCGCACATCCCGGCTCGATTTACGTGCTGGTCCTGAGGCAGGGTCTGGGCATCGCGGTGGTTGGACTGTTCCTGGGGCTGGCGGGGAGCGTGGGGCTCGTGCGTCTGCTCGAACGATCCCTCTACGAGGTGGCGCCCTTCGATCCCACCGCCTTCGCGATGGCGTCGTTCGCCCTGGTCGCCGCGGCCATGCTGGCCGTGCTCAAGCCCGCGCGGCGGGCGGCGAGCGTGGATGTGGTGGAGTGCCTGAAGGCAGAGTAGCGTTTTAGCCTCCCCGCTTGCGGCCAACAGCCTGGGCTGCCAAGAATGGATAGGCGGGTGCGTCGGCGACCTGGCGATCTCGGCGCCTCCCGCAGGCCACTCATCTTCAGATCAGCGAGCCGATCCATGCGCGTCCCCTCCGGTGCCGTAAACGCTCTCCAAGTCTTCCTGCTCACCGTTCTCGTGGCCTCCTGTGGGGGCGACGGCGGCACGGAACCGCCTCCCGCCCTGGTGCCCACGGGGGCCTCGAGCTCGGGAGACGGCCAGACGGCCTTGGCGGGCACGGTGCTGCCGACGAGCATTACGGTGATCATCTCGGACCAGAACGGCAACGTGCTGGCCGGCGTGACGATCACCTGGGCGGCGACGACGGGCGGGGGCTCGGTGAACCCGGCCTCGTCGACCACGGGAGTGGACGGCAGTGCGTCGACGACATGGACCTTGGGCACCACGGCGGGCCAGCAGACGGTGACCGCGACCATCCCGAACCTGTCGCCGCTCGTGTTCACGGCGACCGCGGTCGCGGGTGATCCTGCGGGCGTGTCGGTCACGCCGGCCACGGTGAACCTGAACGCCTTTGGGGCTACCTCACAGCTTAGCGCTCAACTGGTCGACGCGAACGGCAACGCGGTGGCCGGTGGCACGTTCACGTGGATGACGTCGGACGGTACGCTGGCCAGCGTGGACGTGACGGGGCTGGTGACCGCGGTGGCGAACGGCAACGCGACGATCACGGCGACGAGCGACGCGCTCTCGGGCACGGCGGCGGTAGTGGTGCAGCAGGTAGCGGCCGCGGTGGCGGTGACGCCTGCTGCTCCGACGGTGGCGATCGGGCTGACGCAGCAGCTGACCGCCACGGTGAGCGACGCGAACGGCAACGCGATCGCCGGGGCCGAGGTGGGATGGACGTCGTCGGACGCAACCGTGGCCACGGTGAGCGCCACGGGGCTGGCGACGGGCGTGGCGGAGGGTACGGCGACGATCACGGCCACGAGCGGCAACGCGACGGGCACCTCCGCGGTGACGGTGATCCTGGTGCCTCAGCCGTTCGAGCCCACGGGCGATCAGGACGTGGGGGGCACGCTCAACGTGGCCGAGGTGATGATCCCGGTCGGAGTGACGATCACGGCCACGGGCCCACTGACGATCAACGCCAGCGGGAACGTGCAGATCGATGGAGCCATCATGGGCGACTGCGTCCCCATAACGGTCAACGGGTCGGCGACGGTGGTGGTCACCGGAGTCGTGAACAACGACTGCGCCGGCCTCGTGGGCGAGGAGTCGCCGGGCCTTACGATCGTGGGCGGCGGCACCGTGACCTTCGACGGGGCCGTGCTCACGAGTACGGGAGACATCACTCTCAGGAATGATCTGGCTGCTCTCGCCTCGCTGGGGGCCGTTCTGTCTCCGGCACTGCTTGGGAACTCGACGGCGCAGACCAATGACGCTACCTAGCACTGCACCTTCCGGGCCTCCGGGGCCGGGATCAACAGGAACGACGGTCTGGATGGGGCCCCCAGCGCTGCGGTCGGCAAAGACGGACGCCCAGGTGGGAACATCACCGTCCGGTGTATGGGGGAACTCAGCCTCCTGGGCACCACGTTCACTGCAGGAGACGGAGGGATGGGTGGGAAAGCTACCAACCCTATTGGAAGTGCAACCGGGGGAGCGGGAGCATCGGGCGGCAACATCAGAATCGCGAGCCGGAGCGGCACAATAACCGTCGAAAATCACAATACCCTCTCCACTGGAGATGGCGGTAAAGGTGGCGATGCCTTCTCCGAGGGAGACCCAGCGAACGCGACCGGGGGACCCGGAGGGGATGGGGGGATCCTAGAGATGACCCCAACGGCCGGGGGGGTAGGCTCAGGCACTCTGCTTAATGTCCGAGGCGTTAGCGGAAACGGGGGTACAGCACGAGCGCTCGGCGAGTTCGGGGACGATGCGACCACCTCCGCAGCGGCGACGAAAGGAGGGAACCTTAGCGCGGTCGGTGGGCCCGCCGGGATCGTTCATCAGCCAAATATTGATCCCACTCCGAACGCACAAGGATTCACCCTGACGTTCAGTGAGCCTAGGGCCGGGAACGGCGGAGACGCCCTCGGGAGCGGAGGGGATGGCGGCAAAGGCAGCAAAGAGTTCCCATCGGCGCCATGGGTCCAGACATGTTTGTGCGCGGGGGAACCGGAGGAACGGTACTGTCCTTGTCCTTTGGTGCCCGACCGCCGGGGACGCCGGGGAATGGTGGCCTCGCACGGTTCGTGGGCGGGAACGGCGGAATGGGCTGGGAGCCCTGCATGGACAACTTCCTGCTTGAGCGGGGCGGAAACGGGGGACCGGGAGGAACGCTCACTGGCGGGAACGGTGACGGGGGCCTGGGCGGGGCGAACGCAGAACTCTCGGGTACGCCTGGAGATCTCCTCGTGGAGGACGCCGGGAATGGGGGAGACGGGGGAGACGGAGCACCGGAGAAGTCGATAGGGGGTGCCGCCGGCACGAACGGCCTGATACCCATCAAAGGAACGACACCAACCATTACCGACGGCCTCGCGAAGGGCGCCGATGGAGAGCTCTGCAAGTTCGGCTTCAATGTCGCAATCACCGTAAAGGAAGGTGGCGATCCGAACGGACATGAGGAGTTCATCCAGCTCGGCAACGTCACCATGATCATGGCCCAACTCCTCCCCGGTGGAATGATCGAGTTCACCAGCGGCTCGGTCCTGTGGATCAAAACGACCGGCTCCGTGGGGGCGGATGGAAGCTTCAACACGACGGGTTCGGGGCGCGCCGCCGGCTTCGACAACACGCTGGTGACATTCATGGGAACGCCGGTCCTGGATGGGGAAGGCCGGGTCACCGGAATCAACGGAATGCTCGTCTACGATTCCACGAACTCCGTTCTCCCAAAGCAGCAGGACCCACCGGATGGAGATGGAATGCGGCATCCGGCGAACTACAACCTGACCGGAACGCTCAAGCCCCCGGCGTAGAGGCGGGCCAGGCACGCGAGAGAGGGCAGCGAGACGAGCTCTAGGCGAGCGGCGACATCGACCGCTGGATGGCGACGACCCACGCCGGCGTTTCCCCAAGGTACTGTTCGAGGCGCCGCTCGCGCACAAGGTGGTAGCGGGCGGTGAAGCCCAGCACGACCGCCGTCACCACGAAGACGATGGCGTAGATCAAGATCGCCAGGAGCGCCACATCCCGGGCGGAGACGCCCAGTGCGGCCTCGAACTGGGCGAGCTCGTCCCCGTGATCCGCCCAAGCCCGATAGGAGCTCCACGCGCAGTATACGAGGACGCCACCGGCCAGGGCGATCTGGTTCCACGCCAGGACCTTGGGCCCCTCGAGATCGAGCTTCCGGAGAAGACTGCGGCCCCGGAACTCGTTCCAGGCGAAGGCGAGCAGCCCCGCGCCGACCACCAGACCGGTGAGGCTGAACACCCCGGCCATCACGGACAGACCTCCGAAGACGGCGAGGGTCCACGCGTTGAATGTCGCGACCTTCGCCGCGCCGAGGATCTGCTTGTTCAGACGCTCGTTGGCAATCCGGAGCGTCTCGCGCTCGTCGGTGCTAAGAGGCCCGCTGTCGGACGAGTCCGCCGGCGTTGTGGTCATGGGCCGCCCTCGGGTCTTCGCGAATCGTGGGACAAGCAGAAAGGCAAGCGTGGATACAAATAGTATAGAAGTAACTCGCAGCCTCGTGCACAGAGGCCGTTGGCGCCCTAGAATCATTCGAGCACCCTGGCCGCAAGAGGGACCCCGGATGAGGCGCGGGCCGGACACCGGACGTGATACGTATCCTGATACCGAAGAGATACGTATCCGGATATCGGAAGTGATACGTAGGCGGATCCCCAGAACGGAGTCTTCG
Source organism: Longimicrobiales bacterium (assembly GCA_965238005.1). Taxonomy (GTDB): domain Bacteria; phylum Gemmatimonadota; class Gemmatimonadetes; order Longimicrobiales; family Gaopeijiaceae; genus CBDCKN01. The sequence goes on along the minus strand of OZ250165.1, from coordinate 4,637,169 downwards.
GGCCATGAATCCAAGCAAACGCACTACCCGGCTGGCGCTCGTTCGCCGCACCACCCGACGCGGGCTCGTCTCGGCCGGCCTCTTAGGGGTCTCGCTCATCATCGCCCCGCAAGCCGAGGCGCAGTCGTCGGCCCGTGAGGCCATCCCAGAGCGGACCCGCGCCATCACGCCGCACCCGGTCGACCTGCAGATGGTGGCCCGCATCCGCGAGGAGGGGCTCCAGCGTTCCCAGCTCGCGAACACCTTCTCCTACTTGACCGACGTGCTGGGCGCACGTCTCACGAACTCCCGTGACATGGAGCGCGCGCAGGAGTGGGTCCTGGGCGAGATGGAGCGGATCGGGCTGGTCAACACGGTCCGCGAGCCGTTCATGGACTACGGGGTGAGCTGGGACAACGAGTACGTCTCCCTGCACCTCATGGAGCCGGACTACACGCCCATGGTCGGCTACCCGATCGCGCACACGCCAGGCACGGACGGGAAGCAGCGGCTCCAGGTCGTGATCGCCGACGTTCAGACGAGGCAGGACCTCGAGCGATACCGGGGTCGGCTCCGCGGGATGGCGGTGCTTGGGACCCCTCCGCCCAGGATCGACCTGACGCGATTCGCCACGGGTACTCCACGACGGACGGACCGGGAGCTGTGGGCGCTGGAGGAGGACGTGGTGCTGCCGGCGGCGGGCCCGGACCCCTACTTCTCTCGCCTGTATCCGGATCCGCCGCGGAACCCGGACGTGCTCACGGCCGAGGAGCGGCTGGCCTTCTTCGTGGCCGAGGATGTCGCCGTGGTCCTGGAGTCCCGGAGCGGCTGGCCGGGAGCGGTCCGGGGCTTCGCCCGTCCGGGCGCCAGGGTCGACCTCTGGGCGCGGGACGTGACGCTCTCCTCCGTGCCCAACGTCGCCGTGACGCCCGAGCACTACAACCGGATGTACCGCATCCTCAAACGAGACATCCCCGTGACCATCGAGGTCGAGGTCCAGAACCGTCACGGTGACACGGTGAGGCAGGCGAACAACGTGCTGGGCGAGATCCCCGGTACCGACCTCGCGGACGAGGTCGTGATGCTGGGCGCTCACTTCGACACCTGGCACGCCAGCCCCAACGCCAGCGACAACACGTCGGGCGTGGCGGTGATGCTCGAGGCCGTGCGCATCCTCCGGGCCGTGGGCGCCGCGCCGCGGCGCACGGTTCGCGTCGCCCTGTGGTCGGGCGAGGAGCAGGGCCTCTACGGCTCCCGCGCGTACGTGAAGAAGCACTTCGGCGATCCCGATGACCCCTCGGTGGGCGTCACTCCCGAGTACGAGAAGTTCTCCGTGTACTTCAACCAGGACTACGGGCCCGGGCAGTACCGCGGGATCTTCCTACAGGGGAATGAGCACGTCCGCCAGACGTTCGCGTCGTGGATGGAGCCGCTCAGGGATATGGGGATGACGACCATCTCGGTACAGAATAGGGGTAGCACCGACCACGTGCCGTTCGATGCTGTCGGCCTTCCGGGGTTCCAGTTCCTACAGGCCCGAGTGGGCGGCACCGGCGGTCACACCAACCTGGACTTCTTCGACACCATCCCCATCGAGGACCTGATGAAGAACGCCGTCATCATGGCCACGTTCGTGTACCACGCGGCCATGAGGGACGGGCGGATCCCGCGGAAGGGGAGGGCCGGCGGGGAGTAAAAGGGGCGGGTTTGCGGCAACGGGGGCCCACTGACCGTCCTTCGGAACAAGTACGCAGATCCTGGAACGCCTCCCAAGAAGAGACGACACGAATGGATACCTCGCGCAGCCCCGGTCCCCGCGCCTCGATCATGGGCCTCGTCCTGGCACTGGTCCTTCTCGGGCCGAATCCGCTCCAGGCCCAGGCCCGCGACTACGATTCCGCCCGCCCGTTCGGCACCCTCCGTGAACAGGCCCGGGTCCAACAGGTATGGTTGCAGGAGCGGCTCGAGACCAACCTGCCCATGCTCATGCGGAAGCACGGAGTGGACATGTGGGTCGTGGCCATGCGCGAGTACAACGAGGACCCGGTATTCAGGGCTCTCGTCTCGGCGACCACCTTCGCGGCACGCCGTCGCACGATCTACATCTTCTACGACCGCGGACCGGATGAGGGCGTCGAGCGCATGGCGTTGGGCGGCAACTCTCAGGGCGGAGTCTACGAGGCTGTGCGAGCCACTGCGTTGGCAGCCGACGGTCGAGCGGCGGAGCTGTGGGGGAAGGACCAGTGGGACCTGTTTGCCCGCATGGTTCGTGAGCGAAATCCCCAGCGGATCGCCTTGAACATCTCCCACGACATCAACTTCGCAGATGGGCTGACGGCAGGTGAGTGGGAGCAGATGGAGGAAGCGCTTGGACCCGATCTAGCCGGACGGGTGGTCCGTGAGCCCCTTCTGGCCGTCGACTATCTGGCTATGCGGGTTCCCGGCATGACCCCGACCTACCGCCACATGCAGGCCATCGTGCACGAGATCATCGGCACAGCCTTCTCCGACGTGATCATCGAGCCGGGCAAGACCACGACGGCAGAGGTGGTATGGTGGATGCGTCAGCGGGTCCACGATCTGGGCCTGGGCTCCTGGTTCCAGCCCTCGTTGTCCGTCCAGCGTCGGGGCGTGGAGATGGGCGACTCGATCGCGCCCGTCATCCTTCGCGGCGACGTCCTTCACTGTGACTTCGGCATCGTTGCCATGGGAATGACCACCGATACGCAGCACATGGCGTACGTACTTCGGGAAGGGGAGACCGAGGCCCCGGAGGGCCTCGAGCGGGCGCTCGCCAACGCCAACCGTCTCCAGGACATCCTTCTTGAGGAGACCAGGGTCGGCCGGTCGGGTAACGAGATCCTCACCTCGGTCCTGAGCGTCATGCGCTCCGAGGGTCTGGACGGGACCATGTACACGCACCCCATCGGCGACCACGGTCACGGTGCCGGCCCCCTCATCGGTCTGTGGGACTACCAGAGCGGCGTGCCGGGTCGCGGTGACCCGTTCGTGATTCCGAGCATGTGGTTCTCCACCGAGCTCCAGGTTACGACTCCGGTGCCCGAGTGGGACGGCCAGCGGGTGCGCATGGCCCTGGAAGAGGAGGCCGAGGTCACGGCCGAGGGCGAGATGCGGTGGGTGCTCCGGCGTCAGACGGAGCTACATCTAGTGCACTAGAGGCCTCTACAGGAGGCCCCTAGTCGTCGTCCTCGACCCGAACCTCATCGCACCGGCAGCGGCCGCACCAGCATCCGCAGTGGCTACAACCGCAGCGCCAGCGGCCTCGACAGGAGAAGAACCACCATAGGGCGAGGCCGAGGAGGAGCAGTCGTAGGCCCCCGCCTCTTGCCATCCCACTCCAGAAAGCGACGAGAACGTTGAAATAAAGGGCTAACGCGTCGGCGATCATGCATCATCCTCCAGAGGCCGTTCGAATACAGTCAGCTGCACATCCTTAGACGACGGACGGGCCCGGAAGGTTGCGACCGCCCAGGGGCCTGCTCGGTTCATCGGGCCGGATGGGACGCTGCGACGGGAGTGAGGGTCGCGCCAGTCCGACAGCGTCAGGAGTCGGGGGCGCCTTCCGCCGATGGCTTCGACGACCATTTGTATACCTTGTAGGCCCCGTACCCGATAGCTCCGACCGCCAGAACCGCCGGAATCCATCCCAGAATGTTCAGGACGATGGCTCCTGCGATCACGACCGCGCCTCCCTGCAGCCAGCCTACGAGCTGACCCCTATTTCGGGCGCGGGCGACATCCTTCTCGGTATACACTCTTACGGGCAGGCTCATCTCGACCTTCGGATCGCTTGGTGCTCGCCGAGCGGCACGCCGGAACGTAGCTGCCGACCATCGTGACGATCACGACCAGACTCGTGATACCCAAAAAGTACGACTGGGTCCCGGCCGTCGACGTTCACCATCACACGAGATGAACACTCATCCGACCGGATCCGTAGTAGAGGTGATCATCGCCACATTTCTCTCTCGGACCCGCGATGTACACGACTTGCATGTTCTGCAACCGCCCACTCGGTGGGAACCAGGTGGTCGAGCACTTCCCCGTGGGTCGTCGGTTGGCCTTCGACGCGGAGCGGGGCCGTCTCTGGGTCGTCTGCCGCTCCCCACCGGAACGGGTGACTTCATCGAGAAGCACCGGATGGACAGCGCGCCCGAAGAGCCTACCGTGACAGACGGGCCCTGATGGCCTCCGACTTGAAGGGGCCGATCTCCGTTTCCGCGGTCAAGGCTCTCGACAAGAGCTCCCTTCCCCGGTCGGCGTGCCCCGCATCCAACGCGACGAGCCCGGAAAGATAGTCCACGTCGGGCTCTGGCCGGACCCTGGTCTGCGCCGCCTCGATCCACATCCACGCATCCCCTGTCTGGCCCAGGCGGCTGAGGACCCAGCCCAGGACCGCGTATGTCTCGGAGGTCGGGCGGCTCGCCAGATCCTGTCTCGCGTATCGAAGGGCCTGGTCCAGAGTCTCGTCCTCCCGACCGAGGACCAAGGCCAAGGAGCGTAGGTGGAGTCTCTCCGTCGACGCATCCGCCTGCGCGGCGGCGAGAAACCGCTGTCGGTAGCTCACAGCTCTTTCACTCCAGCCGGCGCCCTCCGCCATCTCGATCAGGCGCACGTAGAGGTCCAGGTGTGCTCCATTCTCCAGGGCCCTGAGAAAGAGGGCCTCCGCCGCCCGCGGGTCCCGATCCGAGCCCAGCGCCACTTGGGCCAGCCCCTCGATCGCTGCGGGGTTGCCGGGCATGAGCTCCAGCGCCTCCCGATAGCGCGAGACTGCTCGATGCGGTCGTCCGCTGTGATGCTCGAGGTGCCCGAGCTCGACGAGGCACCACGCCACGATCGCGGGCGGTTGGGCATATGAGCGCGCCACCGTCAGGGCGGCCTCCATACCGTCTCGAGCGCCCGCCACGTCGCCGAGTCGATCCTGCAGCCGAACGGCGCGCATCCGGTAGGCGAAGGAGTCACGGTTGAAAGGAAGACTGAGCAGGTCGCGGGCCCACTCGTACCGCCCCGTCGCGAGATAGGCGTCGAAGAGGCGAAGCCGCGCACCCGCGTCGTCGGGGCCACCGACCTGGACCGAGCGCTCGGCGGCCTGGACCGCACCGGAGAAGTCATGCCGGGACAGCCTCGCCGAGGCCACGGTCGCCCACAGGCTCGACGACGCCGGGTACCGATCCGTGAGTGTCTCCAGATGCTTCTCGGCACGTGCCAAATCGGCCTCCCTCGCGTAGGTCTGGAAGCGGAGGAGGCTCGCGGATACGAGGCGCCGGACGGCGAGCACGTCCTCTGGCCCCCGCTCCTCGAGCCTCCTCCCAAAGAAGTCCAGATCGTCGCTCATCGTCAGCCGATCGGGTACGTCACTGGAGAGGGCTTGGGCCAGGACCTCGGGGGTCACCGACCGATCGGACTCCGCCGACGGATGTCGTGGCGTGGAGAACAGCCACACCGCCGCCCCGATCACGAGTGTGGCGCCGGTCAGCCACGCGTGACCCGCGGTCCGCCTCCCGAGCACCTTGCCACCGCTCAACGCGATTTTCATGAGTCCAGCCCCTGGTCATTCATGTCAGTTGTTCGGCGCAGCCAGGTAGGGGAACGAAGTGAGGAACGGCACATCGTTCTCGTCCACGTTGTCGCTTTGCAGGGCCGTGATGCCCACGACTACCTGGAGTGCCACATCCGTACCGTCGTCAGCCGGCTTCCTCCCGGTGAGCTCCGGGAAGTTCGAAACCGCCGCCCCTAGGCTGACCGGAAGCTCGTCGGGAAGGAGCAGGGCCGCCGTCGCAGTCGGATCGGCGTTCGCCACTGCCCCGAGCACCGTCTCGAATAGCCCGGTGTAGGTGGCCAAGTCACCGTCGGGACCGGCCGTGTTGTAGGCGGTCTTGCTGAACGCGGGAGGGTGGTTGAAGACGGTGTTCAGGGCCGGAATGCCCATCCGGTCGACCTGTCGGAACCGGAAGATCGAGCCTGTGCCGGTGAGGTTGACGTTCACTGTGGGCTCGTCCGGGTCGTCGCTCGTGATCAGGAGCGTTGCTCCCTTGGCACCCTCGGAAGCCGGATCAAAGAAAACGACGATGTCCTGGCTGGCACCGGCGACCAGAAAGGAGGCGCCACCGCCGCTCTCCAGTCCGAACTCGCCCGCGTCTGTACCGGTCAGCGACACAGAGTGGATCTGGAGGTCCCCGCTACCAAGGTTTGAGCGGTACCCCTGATGGGTAACAGTTACACACCCCTGATGGGTGACAGTTCTTGTCAGGTAAGCTGCTGTTTTTTTTGTTACCTCCACCGGTGGAGTCAGAAGCTTCCGCTGCGCCGGAGCGCAGGGGAGTAGAAGCGAGCGGAGTTCCACGAAGGTAGCGGTTCGCGTCGACGTCTGAGGGGCTGGGCAGTTCACGCGGCCTCAGCGTCGTGGATTACGGGACGAGGAGCCATCGTGATCGAGGATGGCAGCTTTTCGGACGTGAAGCCAACCGAGGGCGACGGGACCGAAGTAGACAGCCCAGACATCGTCGGCGACCTCCTCGAGGCCAATGTATTCGCCGCCGAGCAGATGAGAGACGTTGGCCCAGGCGGAGTGCCATCGGATGCCGCCGTTGATGGAGACCTTACGGGTCTCGAAGTGGGCGGGGTAGTCGGGGGTCAAGAGCTTGCTGGGGAAGGGACGGGTTGAGGGCTCGTAGACGGAGGCGGGCGGCCTCTGGCCGTGGGCCTCGTGGGGCCGGATCTCGTTGAAATCAATGCGGAAGGCATTGAAGCGTTTCTGCTGAGCGGATCGGTTTCCGGCGGGCGGGATGGTGGCCTCAGCCTTGAGGTCTTTGTGCATGCGTTCGTGGCGGCCGTTCTGCTGGGGAGATGCGGGCTCGATGAGATCGGGCAGGATGCCGAGCTTGATCCACCAGACGGAGAGCCTGGAGAGGCGCCCTAAGGCTATGGAGGCAAAGGGAGTACCGTTGTCGGTACGGATGCGGTCGGGGATCCCGAACTCGTGGAAGAGGCGGGTGAAAACACGTCTGGAACCGGCGTAGGTGGTCCCTGAGAGGCCCTGACAAGCGAGCAGGTAGCGGCTGAAGCCATCCTGGACGGTGAGCGGGTAGCAGTAGATGCCGTCGAGGGTCTTGAACTGCCCCTTGAAGTCGGCGGACCAGATGGAGTTGGGCGCATCGAAGGGCGCGGTGGGTCGACCGGGATGAGAGGATTTACGTCGGCGCCGCAGCTTGTTGACCAGGCCCTCGCGCAGGAAGTGTCTGTGCAGGACCTGGGGCGCGGGTAGCGACCAGTCGGGGTGCACCTCGAGGAGGCGGCCTAGGATCTTGGCAGCTCCCCACCGGGGTCGACGACGGCGGAGCTCGAAGGCAGCCTCGAGGATGTGGGGCTCAGTAGCGTGGGGACAGCAATGGGGCCGATGGGAGCGGTCGAGCAGCCCGTCGGGTCCTTGGGTCTCGTATCGTTCGAGCCACTTGTAGCCCGTCTTGCGGCTGATGTTGTAGCGTCGGCAGAGTTCGGAGTGGGAGAAGAGGCTCGCGGTGGCCTCGAGGATGAATCGCTTGCGTTCGTTCATGGGATCGGTCTCCAACCATGGCATGGGCAGCTCCAAGAGCGTGTCGAAGGAGCGCCACGTTACGGGTCGAGACTGTCACCCATCAGGGGTGAGAAAAGCGTTACCTATCAGTGGTGAGCGAGGTTTGCCCCAACAAGGTGTTGCTCCCGGCCTCGCTGACCCCGAACAGCCCGTCCTCGTCGGACTCTGCACGCAGCGCGCCTCCGTGCAGGTTGAGCCACAGGTCGAACCTCTCGCTCACGCGCATGATCCTGTAGAAGAACCGGCGTTCACCGTGACGCTTGAAGATGAGATCCGCCGCGAACGCCACGAACGATATCGTGAACACGGCTCCATCCTTGAGTCCATCGATCAGCAGCTTGAGCTGGAAGATGCAGAAGTCCCGAATCGAGACCTTGGTTCTGTGGTCCATTGCTATGCCTCGAGAGCCTTCAGTTCATCACTCTTGCTTCACGCGACGAACCCTACGGATCCATTACGTGTTTTGCTTCGCTCCCGCCAGTTTCCCGGGCGGCAGGATCCTCGCTTTCTCAGAGGAACCTTTCCCGGGGCATAACGTACCGATACATCCCCCTCGGCCTGGCCTGGACGCCGTCTGTCGCGCGTTGGGCCAACGAGGCCTGGAAGGGAGCGTCGAACGGCGAGATTGGAGTGAATGGTGCGCGCATTGGTGTCTCTCATGAGTGCGGCCACGCTCACGCTCCTAACGGGTCCGCCCGCACTTCCTAACGCGTCGTCCGACCTGTCTCAACGATCCCCCATCGACCGGACCACGGGAGAGACTCGCTTCCTGTCGTCGGAGGCCGTGTCGGCGGCCCTGGGGCTGTCGCACTCCGGCGTGCCAGGGGATGCGGCGGCGCAAGCCGAAGGCATCCCGCGGGAGTTCTACTTCTCCCGCGTGGCATACACCGGATACGGGCGCGGATTCTACGGACGCCGCGGCTCGTGGCGCACAGACTATCCCAAGGCCGACCAGATATTCCTGTCGTTCATCGACCGGCTTCTGTCCAACCTGGACGCGTACGAGCGGGAGCATCCGGTCCGCCTGGACGATCCCGAGGTACGCCGCTTCCCCTACCTCTACGCCCTCGAGGTGGGCTACATGGCCCTCACGCAACCGGAGATCGAGGGGTTGCGAAGCTACCTCATGGCGGGTGGGTTCCTGGTCATCGACGACTTCTGGGGATCCTACGAGTGGGCCAACTTCGAGTACCAGATGCAGCTCGTGCTGCCCGGCTATCCCATCGTAAACCTATCGCTCGAACACCCGATCTTCACGACCTTCTACGAGATCGAGGAGATCATGCAGGTCCCCAACCCCAACAACGGCATATACGGCGGGCGGACCCACGAGCGCGACGGCATCATCCCCATGGCCAAGGCCATCTACGACGAGAGCGGCCGCCTCATGGTGTTCATCAACTTCAACACCGACCTGGGCGACGCCTGGGAGTGGGCGGACCACCCCTATTATCCGCTCAAGTATTCGACGTATGCTTACGAGATGGGCGTGAACTCGATCGTGTACGCCATGAGTCACTGATGAAGACCGAGGAAGCCACCTGATGCAGGCGATCTTCGAGTTCCTGTTCAAGTACCGCCTGCTCCTTTTTCAGGAGGGCGACTTCGCCTTTGGGTCCCCGTGGCCCACCATGGTGGTTCTCGGCCTTGTGGCTGCCCTGTCCATCCCGACGGTCCTCACCTACGCCGCGGCCCGGGGCGACACCCGACCCGTGGACCGGGCGGTCATGGCCGCTCTTCGACTCGGGGTGATCGCGCTTCTCGTCTTCATCCTCTTCCAGCCGATCCTGGTCCTCACGACGGTCGTGCCGCAGCGGAACTTCGTGGGAATTCTCATCGACGACTCTCAGAGCATGCAGATCACGGACGCCGACGGCGTTCCCCGCAATGACTTCATCCGTCGGACCTTCGGAGCCGAAGGGAGTGAGCTCCTCGCCGAGCTCAATGACAAGTTCGCTCTCCGGTTCTTCCGCTTCAGCAGGGGGTCGAGCCGATTGAGTGACGTGTCGGAGCTGACCTACCAGGGAACGAGCACGCAGCTCGGAGGAGCCATGGTCCGCGCGCAGGAAGAGCTGGCGGGCGTGCCCCTCTCGGGCCTCGTCGTGATCTCCGACGGCGCCGACAACTCGGGGGAGACGCTGGCGGAATCGTTGCTGCCCTTCCAGGCCGCCAACGTACCGGTCTACACGGTGGGCCTGGGTGAAGAGACCCTGTCTCCCGACGTGCAGGTCAGCCGCGTCGAGGTCCCGCGATCGGTGCTCAAGGGGACCTCCTTGGTGGTGGACGTGATCATATCCCACCGCGGTTACTCGGGACGAACCGTCCCCCTGGTGGTGGAAGACGCGGGGCAGCTCATGGCCTCCGAGGAGGTGACTCTCGAGGGAGACGGAGAGCCCGTGGTGGCACGCGTCCGCCTCGAGGCCTCCGAGAGTGGGCCGCGTCTCCTCCAGTTCCGGGTACCGATTCAGGCCGGCGAGCGCGTGGCTCGAAACAATGTCCGTGAGGTTCTGGTGGACGTCGTGGACGAGTCGGAGAAGATCCTCTACTTCGAGGGTGAGCCTCGGTGGGAGGTGAAGTTCATCCGTCGCGCTGTTTCCGACGACGAGAATCTCCAGGTGGTGGTCCTTCAGCGGACCGCCGAAAGCAAGTTCCTTCGGCTCGACGTCGATGACGCGGAGGAGCTGGCCGCCGGCTTCCCCAAGACGCGTGAGGAGCTGTTCCGTTACCGGGCTCTCATCCTCGGGAGCGTCGAGGCGAGCTTTTTCACGCACGATCAACTCAACATGATCGCGGACTTCGTGTCCCAACGTGGTGGAGGGCTCCTCATGCTCGGGGGACGCAACTCCTTCCGGGAGGGAGGCTACGAAGGGACGCCTCTGGCAGAGGCCCTGCCCGTGTTCATGGACGACGAGCTGAGCGACGGACGGCCCTTCTTCTCGGAGCTCTACGTGAGCCCGACCCGGACCGGGCTCACCCACCCCACCACCCAGCTCGGAGGGGACGGGGGTGAGGAGATCAGGGAGTTGTGGGAATCGCTGCCTCCGGTCTCATCCCTCAACCCCATCACACGCCTCAAGCCCGGGGCCACCGGCCTCCTCACCGGCGGTAGTGAGGGAGACCGCACGACGCAGGTGGTCCTGGCGTATCACCGGTACGGTCGTGGCAAGGTTATCGTGCTCCCCATTCAGGACTCGTGGATCTGGCAGATGCACGCCGACGTGCCCCTGGAGGATCAGACCCACGAGACGTTCTGGCGGCAGCTCCTGCGATGGCTGGCCGACGGCGTGCCCCACCGTGTCGGGGTCCGTGGCGCGAGAGAGGTCGTGGAGCCTCGACAGGCGGTCGGAATCTCCGCGGAAGTGAGCGACTCGGCCTACATGGAGGTCAATGACGGCAAGGTCGTGGCAACCATCTTGAGCCCGAGCGGGGACTCTCTCACCGTACCCCTGGACTGGGCGGTGGACCAGGACGGGCGTTACGAAGCCAGCTTTACGACATCGGAGCCGGGGCTGTACGAGGTGTCGGTGCAGGCCATCCGGGGTGCGGACACGCTAGGCACCGCCCTCACCCACGTCCACGCGGCCCCCTCCGACGACGAGTACTTCGACGCGAGCATGCGAGGCACCACGCTCAGGCGTATCGCCGAGCAGACGGGAGGGCTGTTTTACACCCCTGACAACGTGGCGTCGCTTCCGGAGGACACCAGCCTCACCGGTGCCGGCGTGACCCTCACCGAGGAGCGGGATCTTTGGGACATGCCGATCCTCCTCATCCTGCTCTTGAGTCTCATGGCCGGCGAGTGGGGCTACCGGCGGATGAGGAGCCTGGTATGACGTGGCTGCGTTCCACCGTCGTGGCGATCTTCGTGTGGGTCACCGTGCCGGGTTTGGTCGCCGCACAGGAGACGCATGTCCTCGTGATCGCTGGGCTGGGCGGGGACGACGCGTACCGGAAGCGCTTCCTGGAGTGGGGCGGCTCCTTTGTGGACGCAGCTACGGAGAAGTTCGGGGTACCCCGCGACCACATCGTGTACCTGGGCGAGAAGCCGGACGCCGATCCTCGGATCACCGACCGCTCCAGCCGGGCCGACGTGGAGCGGGTCTTCGCCGAGATCGCGTCCAAGTCCGAGCCCGGCGACCACATATTCGTCCTGCTCATCGGGCATGGCAGCTACACGGCCGGAGAGTCGCGCTTCAACCTCCCCGGACCCGACCTGACCGCCGAGGACTTCGCCCTCATGCTCGATCAGCTGTCCGATCAGCGGGTCTCCTTCGCTAACGTGACGAGCGCCAGCGGCGGGTTCGTCACCGCACTCTCCGGCCCGGACCGAGCCATCGTCACGGCCACCAAGACAGGCATGGAGCGCAACGAGTCGGTGTTCGGGGGCTACTTCATCGACGCCTTCACGGGCGACGGAGCCGACCTGGACAAGAATGGCCGCGTGTCACTGTCCGAGGCCTTCGAGTTCGCCCGAAGCGAGGTGGCCAGGGAGTACGAGAGCGACGGCCGGATCCTCACCGAGCATGCGCTTCTGGACGACAACGGTGACGGTGAGGGGAGCACGGACCTGGAGGAGGGCCTGGACGGAGCGCTGGCGGGCACGCTTTTCTTGGGGGCGAGCCCTATGGCGGTGGCCGCCATGTCCACGGACGACCCGGTCCTCAAGGGCCTCTACGAGGAGAAGGCAGCGCTAGAGCAGCGCCTCGAGGAGCTCCGGGCCATCAAGGATCAGATGGAGGAGGAGCGCTACGAGACAACCCTCGAGGACCTCCTCGTGGAGCTCGCGCTCAAGAACCGCGAGATCCGGGCCCGGGAGGGCGGCGGCTCATGAGGGTGGGACTCATGGTGCGCAGGGCCTTTCGGTGTCGGCCCGCCGTCCTGGCCGTAGCGGCCCTCCTTCAGCTCGCCTTCCGGGGAGAAGCCGGAGGTCAGACGCTCGACCAGGCGCTGAGCCAGCTCCGATCCGGCGAATACGACACGGCCATCCCAGCGCTCCGGGAGCTGGCGGCTCCGAGGGGGACGGCTCCGTCCGGCGTCACGGCCGATTCGCGGCTAGCCGCGTATGTGAGCTACGTGAGGGCCCTGGCCGAAGTCGGCCGGTACGACGAGGCGCTCGAAGTCGCAGCCCAGGCGCCAGAGGCCCTGTCCCTAGAGCTGGCCAACTCGATCGGGGAAGTCCTCTACCAAGTCGGCCGTGTCGACGAGGCGCGGGAGCACTTCGAGCACGCCTGGCGGGGCGGGGCCCGCGACCGCCACACGGCACGGCTGAACCGGGCGATCCTCGAGTGGACCTATGGGGACCGCGACCTCGCCCTGACCGAGTTCGACTCCTTCATCGATCTCTACAACGACGCGGCCTCGCTGTCCGCGGGAGAGCTCACGGCCATCGCCACCGCCGTCCGCTACCTGGGCATCGCCGACCACGAGCTCTTCCAGGACGCCCTCAGGGCCTACGACGAAGCGATCGCCGCAGATCCCGGGGACCTGAAGCCCCGCATTCTCGTTGGGGAGCTGTTTCTGGAGAAGTATGACGGTACCGAGGCCGACACGTCCCTGAAGGAAGTCCTGTCACGGAACCCCAAGCACCCCCGAGCGCTCCTGGGCATGGCGCGGGCCATGGAGTTCAACGGCATTGTGGGAGTCATGGCTCAGGTGAAGGAGGCACTGGAGCACAATCCCAATCTGGTGGCCGCCCGGGTCTTCAAGGCCCGGCTACACCTCGAGGTGGAGAACCACGACGAGGCTCGCGCCGAAGTCGAGGCCGCGCTGGCAGTTAACCCCGTCTCGCTGGAGGCCCTGAGCGCTCTGGCTGCCAGCCACTATCTGCGTGGTGAGCTGAGCGACTACGAGAGGGTCCGCGACCGGGTTCGGGAGCTCAGCCCCGGTTACGCCGACATCTACAACGACATCGCGGAACTGAGCGTAAAGAGCCGGAAGTATCATGAAGCCGCCCAGCTCGTTTCGGAGGCGATCGCCCTGGACCCAAGGTCCTGGAGAGCCCACGGCATCCTGGGAATGAACCAGCTGAGACTCGGGCAGATCGAGGAAGGCCGGGCCAGCCTCGAGACGGCGTTCGAGGGGGATCCGTACAGCGTGTGGTTCTTCAACACCTTGAGCCTCCTGGACACCTTCGAGCACTACGCCGTTCTGGATGATGACCCCCGCTTCGTGTTCGTGCTCCACGACCGTGAGGCCGAGGTCCTGAGGCCCTACATCGAGCAGATCGCCTCAGAGGCCTTCGAGGCGCTCGCGGAGCGATATGGAGGCTACACGCCTGCCCTGCCGATCCGGATCGAGGTCTTCCCGAGCCATGCCGACTTCTCGGTGCGCACCGTGGGTCTGGCGGGCATCGGCGCCCTGGGCGTGACCTTTGGGAGCGTCGTGGCCATGGACTCACCCTCGGCCAAGCCTCTTGGTGAGTTCAACTGGGCGTCGGTACTGTGGCACGAGATGGCTCACGTATTCCACCTGGGCCTCAGCGAGCACGAAGTCCCTCGTTGGTTCTCCGAGGGCTTGGCCGTCCACGAGCAGCGACAGGCCAGACCGGGCTGGGGCCACCAGCCGTCGCCCGGCTTCCTGGGAAGATACCAAGAGGGCCTCATGCTGCCGGTGAGCCAGCTGAACGCCGCCTTCGTGCAGCCTTCGTATCCCCAGCAAGTCGTGGATTCGTACCTGCAGGCATCCCTGGTCTTCGACCTCATTGAGAGCCGTTGGGGCTTCCAGCCGATCCTTGAGATGTTGAACGCCTACAGGGACGGCGAGACGACGCCTGCGTTGGTGGAGCGCCTCCTGGGCATCGAGATGGAGGATCTAGACGAGGACTTCGACGAGTACTTTCAGCGCCGATACGGGAGCGCCCTCAACGCCCTGACCACTCCCGGGGCCAGCGCGGGCATGCCAGCGCAGCCCAGCTCCATCGGAGATCTGACCCGCCTGGCCCGGGAGAACCCGGGCAACTTCCGCGCCCGGCTCACAGCAGGGGTCGCCCTCTTCCAGGAGGAACGGCTCGACGAAGCCGAAGGCCACCTGCGCTCTGCCCTGCGTCTCTTTCCGGAGTACGGGGGCAACGACAGCCCGTACTGGTTCCTGGCCCAGATTCACATCAAGCGAGGGGAGACCGGGCTGGCCGCCGCGGCCCTCGCCCGCCTGACGGCGTTGAACGAGAGCCACTACGAGGCGTTCCTCCAGCACGCGGAGCTGCTGGATGAGCTGGGAGACCTCGACGGAGTCGCCGCCGCCTTGGACGCGGCCGTGTTGATCTACCCGTACGAGATCGAGCTCCACGATCGCCTGGCCCAGGCCCACGCCGAGCGCGGGGACTCCTCCGGCGCGGTGAGGGAGCGACGTGCCGTCGTCGCCCTCGAGCCCACGGACCGGGCCGCCGCATTCTACCAGTTGGCCCGCGCCTATCTGGCCGGTGGACATCGAGGGGAGGCCCGCAGGGTACTGCTCCAGGCCCTGGAGATCGCACCCAACTATGAGGAGGCGCTGGACTTCCTTCTGGAGCTTCGGGCCGTAGGCACGTCGTGAGCCGAGCGGCCATGCTTGCCCTCGGCGCCGTGGGCACGGTGGCGATCCTGGCGGGCGCCCTCGCCTTGGCTCGGCCCGGCGCCAACGTAGTGGTGGTGACCACGGATCCCGCCACGGCCCCCCGCGGGCACCGGACAGCGCCATCCGCTACTGTGCAGAGCAGCAATACGCCGTACGACGGACGTTTCACATTCGCTCGGATACGCTTCGGCACCGGGCTGTCGAGTAGGAGCTTCCGGAGACGTGGAGGCCAGGCGCCCTGGGCCCACGACTTCCCGAGGGCCGAGCGGAACTTCATGAACATCATTCGGGAAACGACGCTCATCCGGCCGTACATGGACGGGGGCAACGTCTTCGACACCGACGACCCGGAGCTGACCCGTTTCCCGCTCGCGTACATCTCCGAGCCGGGCTTCTGGTATCCGTCGGACGAGGAGATCCTGGGTCTCAGGAACTACCTCATGAAGGGGGGCTTCCTGATCGCCGACGATTTCGACGGGCCCGACTGGTTCAACTTCGACGCCCAGATGAAGAAGGTGATCCCTGGTGCCCAGTTCGTGCAGCTCGACGAGTCCCACGCGATCTTCGACTCCTTTTTCCGTATCGAGTCGCTGGCGACCCTCCTCCCCCCCTATTTTTCTAGGAGGCCGCCCGCGTACCTCGGGCTGCACGAGGACAATGATCCGGAGAAACGTCTGATGGTGATCGCGAACTACAACAACGACATCGGAGAGTACTGGGAGTTCTCCGACGTCGGCTGGTACCCCATCGACCTCTCCAACGAGGCATACAAGTTGGGAGTGAATTATTTGATCTACGCCATGACCCACTAAATGGCTTGCCGAATTGGCCCTGGACGTTGTTGGGCTGCGGTCTCGGCTCCTTGCGGCGTACATGAGTACGCCTCAGTCGCCTCGCCTTGCCCGCCTAGTCCAGAAGCAATTCTCTTCGCCATTTCCTCGGGCAATCATCAGGAAAGAAGTGATACCGCCATTGCCGCGGAAGCAGCGTGAGGCGGGCAACGTAAACCACCAAATGTGACGAAAGGTCACCGGGCAACATCCAAGGCCTGAACGGAGCGCCAAATGGCATTCATTGAAGAAAAGGAAGCCGTCGATGCAGCAAGCGCGTCGGACGCCCTTCCCCTCGAGAGCCCGGACGACATCGACCTCGCCGACCGGCTGAAGTCGGGGCGAGTGCAGATCCTCTCGGAGATCCGCAAGCTCATCATCGGCCAGGAAGAGGTCATCGAGCAGGTGCTCCTCACCCTCTTCGTGGGCGGAAACAGCCTCCTGATCGGTGTTCCCGGCCTGGCTAAGACGTTGCTCATACACACTGTGGCGGAGGTTCTGGACCTGAAGTTCTCGAGGATCCAGTTCACCCCCGACCTGATGCCGTCCGACATCACAGGCACTGACATCATTCAGGAGGACCCGGACTCGGGCCGGCGAAGCATGGTCTTCGCACCGGGTCCAATCTTCGCGAACATCGTCCTGGCGGACGAGATCAACCGGACGCCACCCAAGACCCAATCGGCGCTGCTGGAGGCCATGCAGGAGCATCGGGTCACGGTCCAGGGCGAGACCTACACGCTGGAAGAGCCCTTCTACGTTTTCGCGACCCAGAATCCCATCGAGCTGGAGGGGACCTATCCCCTCCCCGAGGCGCAGCTGGACCGCTTCATGTTCGAGATCGTGATCGACCATCTCTCCGAGGAGGAGGAGCTCGACGTGGTGCGTACGACCACCGGGATCCAGGAACCCAAATTCAGCCACGCGATCACGGGCCCGGATCTGGTGGCCTTCCAACGCCTGGTCAGGAAGGTGCCCGTGCCGGATGCGGCTCTCCGCTACGCCGTGAGTCTCGTGCGGGCCAGCCGGCCGAGCCCCAACGGTGACTCCCCCGACTTCGTCAATAGCTGGATCGCCTACGGAGCCAGTGTCCGAGCCGCGCAGTATCTGACATTGGGGGCAAAGGCCCGCGCCATCACCCAGGGTCGCTACAACGTGAGCTTCGAGGACATCAGGGCCCTGGCACATCCTGTGATGCGGCACCGCATCCTCACGAACTTCCACGCCGAGTCCGAGGGCGTCACAGGGGGTGAGCTCGTGGACAAGTTGCTGGAAGCCGTTCCTGTGCCCAGCTCGGGCCTCTAGGAGCGAGGGCTTCGTGGCGGTCAGGGCTCGCTCGGGATTTCAGGCCAGCGGCGCCCAGTTTCTCGATCCGGCCGTTCTGGGCCGGATCGACAACCTGGGGCTGTTGGCGCGTACCGTGGTCGACGGCTTCCTCCACGGCCTGCACCGCTCCCCCCACCTGGGGCTGTCCCTCGACTTCGCCGAACACCGGGCCTACATGCCGGGCGACGACATCCGGCGCATCGACTGGCGCCTCTTCGCGCGCACCGACCGCTTCTACGTGAAGCAGTTCGAGGCCGAGACCAGCGCGAACTTCGTCGTGATCCTGGACGTCTCCAGGTCCATGAGCTTCGGCACGCATTCGGCCACGAAGCTGGACTACGCCCGCTATCTGGGTGCCGCCCTGGCCTATTTCTCCCAAAAGCAGCGGGACCGGGTCGGGCTCGTCACCTTCGACAACAACGTCGTGGATTGGGTGCCACCATCGACACGGCACCTCGAGCTCATCCTCCACGCCTTGGCCAATTCCGTGCCTGGGCATCCCGGCACCCTCCGGGACCCGTTGATGCAGGTCGGAGAGAACCTGAAACACCGCGGCATCATACTCTTGGTCTCGGACTTCTACGAAGAGGCCCAGGAGGTCATTGAGTCCGTTCGTCACCTGCGGGCCAGAGGCCACGACGTCATCGTCTTCCATGTGCTGGACCCGGCCGAGCTCGACTTCCCGTACAAGAGTCCGGCCAGCTTCCGCGATCTCGAGAGCGAGGCGATGATCCCTGTCGTTCCCCATGAGCTCGCCGCGGATTACCGCCACCTGATCCGAGAGCACACCAGCGAGCTGGAGCGTCTCTTCACCGGCAGCCGTATCGACTACACGGTTCTGGACACGTCCAAGCCGTTGGACCACGCGCTCTTCCGCTATCTGTCGAGCCGCGAGAAGCTCAGCAGGGTGCGCTGATGGGATGGCTCGCCCCCCTCTTCCTTCTCGGCCTGGCCGGGTTGGCGATCCCCGTCCTGGTGCATCTCACCGAGAGACAGCGCCGGAACGTGGTCGAGTTCCCCTCGCTCATGTTCCTCCGGAAGATCCCCTACCGCTCGGTCCAGAGAAGGAAGATCCATCACTGGATCCTGCTCCTCATCCGATCCCTGGCCCTCGCCCTCCTAGTCGCGGCCTTCGCTCGCCCGTTCTTCCAGAACGCCGAGCTCGCGGTGGGCTCTACCCTCGGTCCTCGGGAGGTGGTGATCGTGCTGGACCACTCGTACTCCATGGGGTACGGCGATCGTTGGGAGAGGGCCACGAGCGAGGCCCGGCGACTCGGTTCGGGCCTCAATGCATCGGACCGTGTCAGCCTGGTACTTCTAGGACAGGGCGCGGCGGCGGTGGTCCGGTCGAGCTCGGATCGGCAGCGGCTTCTCACCGCCGTGGACACGGCGAGCGTGAGCGCCTACCGCACTCGGTTCGGGCCCGGCCTGAAGCTCGCCCAGACCATTCTGGAGGAGTCCGAGCTACCGAACCGGGAGGTCGCCATCATCAGCGACTTCCAGCGCTCCGGATGGTCCGGGGACAAAGGTGTGCGCTTCCCGCGTGGGACCGTGGTCACCACGCACCAGATCTCCGACGCGGAGACTCCCAACGCCACCGTGGCGTCAGTCACGCTTCGACGAGACTTCTTCTCGGGCCATGAGCGCATGACAACCACCGCTCGCGTGACCCGGCGTCAGGGTGCCGACGCCGTCGAAATGCCCATCGTCCTGGAGATCGACGGTCAGGAGGTTCAGAGCCGGAGCATCCGTTTGGATCCGACGGGGTCGGCCACCGTCACATTCGACCCGTTCACCCTCTCGGAACCCTATACCCGTGGGACCGTCCGGCTCGGACCCGACGAGCTCCGGCAGGACAACGAGCTCCACTTCGTACTCTCCCCTGGACGGGCTCTGCGCACCGTCATCCTGGAGGGCACGGGGGCACGCTCCGAGGCCAGCCTCTATATGCAGCGTGCTCTGGAGATCAGTGAGGAAGCCGCGTTTCAGGTCGACGTCCGACGCTCTCCGAACATCGGCACCGCCGATCTGGACGCGGCCGCCGTCGTGGTCCTGAACGACATCCGCCTCCCGCAAGGGGCGACGTCGGACCGGCTACGGAGATTCGTGGAGGCCGGTGGAGGCCTCCTGGTCGTGCTCGGGGAGCGCAGCACCTGGCAGGCCGGGATGGAGGAGCTGCTCCCCGGCCAGTTCGGAGTGGCCACGGATCACATTCGCGGTGTCGTCCGGCTGGGGTTCCTGGACTACACCCACCCGGTCTTCGAGGTGTTCTCTGGCCCCAGAAGTGGAGACTTCGCCCGGGCGCGCTTCTTCCGCTCACGCAGCATCACGGTGGGGCCTCAAGATCAGGTTCTGGCCCGCTTCGACGATGGGTCGGCGGCCCTGGCGGAGCGCCGGCTGGGCGAGGGACGTGTGCTAGTGTGGGCCAGCACCCTGGACGCGTTTTGGAACGATCTGGCGGTTCAGCCGGTCTTTCTGCCATTCATGCATCAGCTCGTGCGGTACCTCGGGGGTCACCGGGAGCGCGTGCCATGGTTCACGGCCGGTCAGGTTCTCGACCTTTCGGATCCGGAGGGAGCGGCGTTCGCCACAGGGATGGAGGAGGAGCTTTCACTGGACGAGGAGCAGGTCGCGCTGACACCCGGGGGCGGCAGCGTTTCGCTGCCTCCAGGGGAGACACCACGGTTCCTCGCCCTCGACGAACAGGGCTTCTATGAGGTTCGGCACCCCGGCAGCGATCCGGCCAGGCCGTTCACCGTAGCCGTGAACGTGGAAGCGGCAGAGTCCGAGCTCGCGGCGATGGATCCAACGGAGCTGGCCGCTTCGGTGTCCCCGAGAGAGGCGGATACCGAAGCGGGGGCCGCAGGCCTGGTACCCAGTGAAGTCAGGGCGCAGGATCACGAACGCCGGCAGTCTCTCTGGCGGTTCCTACTCATCGGGGCGCTGGTCCTGTTGTTGGCCGAGACCGCCGTGTCGAACTGGCTTTCTCGCGCTGTGACGAGCAGATTCGAGGAGGGGGGGGAACATGTACCACGGAAGGCATAGGGCCATCCGCCACGCAGAGGTCCTTCGTGTCGTCCAACGGATTCGGCGCCGTTGGCGTGCGCGCATCGCAGTGCGCGGCATGGCTATCGTGCTGGGCGCGAGCCTCGCAGCGTTTCTGATCTCGGTATATGGCCTCGAGCTTTTGCGATTCAGCGCTCCGGCCGTGGTATCCCTCCGGATCCTCCTTTGGCTCGCGGTATCCGGGCTCGTGGCCCGCTTCCTCGCCTGGCCCCTCGCGCGCCGGGTCTCCGACGAGCAGGCGGCCCTCTACCTGGAGGAGAACGAGCCCTCCCTCGAGATCGCCGTGTTGAGCGCCCTGGAGGCCGGAAGCGGTGGCGCGAACACGTCTGAGGCTCTCGAGGGTCGTCTCGTCGACAATGCCCTGGACCGAGCCCGGAAGATCGACTACGGTCGAGGGATCGAGCAGAAGGGGCTCTACCGGGCGTCCGGAGCCTTGTCCGCCGCCGCCTTCGCCACGCTTGCTCTCATGCTCCTGGGACCGGTCCAGCTCCGCCACGGCGCCTCCGCCCTCCTCTTCCCGACCCGGGACGCGGGTACGGTGAACCCCTACTCCATCACGGTGGAACCGGGCGACGTGACCATCGCCCGGGGATCCGATCAGCTCGTGGTCGCCCAGCTCTTCGGGTTCGCGAGCGACGAGGTCCAGGTTTTCTTCAAGTCCGAGTCGTCGGACGTGTTCGACCGGCTCTCCATGCTTCCGGACGAGGCAGACCGATTCGAGCTCCTCCTCCTCGGCCTTGACGAGAACACCGAGTACTTCGTGGAGTCCTCCGGCATCCGATCGGACACCCATCGCATCGAAGTGGCCGACCTGCCGTATGTGGACCGTCTCGAGCTGGAGTACCACTTCCCGCCCTACACGGGCCTCGCACCGCGCACCGTAGAGGGAAGAGGCGACATCGCCGCCCTCGAGGGGACGCAGGTAAAGGTGAAGATCTTCCCCACCATGCTCACGCCGGGTGGGCGTCTGTTGCTGAACGGGGACCCTGCAGAGCTCAGCGACGTCGGAGACGGGACGTGGTTGGGCAGCCTCAGGGTGGAGCGTGAGGGATACTACGAGATCGAGCTGGCCCGGGCGGACGGCGAGCTGGTCCCCGCGTCGCCCAAGTACACCATCGACGTCCTGACCGACCAGCCGCCCTCGGTGTCGTTCTCCAAGCCCGGACGGGATACAAGGGCGAGCCCCATCGAGGAGTTGTTCCTGGAGGCCAAGGCCGACGACGACTTCGGTATATCCGAGCTGGCCCTGATCTACTCGGTGAACGGGGAGCCCGAAGACACCATCTCCCTGTACGACAGCCAGCCCATGCCCGAGGTCACGGCAGGACATACCCTCTACCTGGAGGAGCTCGAGCTCGAGCCCGGCGATCTGGTATCATACTACGCCCAGGCTAAGGACAACAACCGGTCCAGCGGCGTCCGCACGGTCACCAGTGACATCTACTTCGTGCAGATCCGTCCTTTCCGCATCGACTACCGCCAGGGGCAGCAAGCCGGTGGCGGCGGGGGTGGCGGCCAAATGGACGAGCGAGGCCTCTCGGACCTCCAGCGGCAGATCGTGGCGGCCACCTTCAACCTCGTCCGGGACAAAGAGGAGCTCCCCGAAAGCGAGTTCAAGGAGAACGTGGTCAGCGTTCGACTGGCCCAGGCTCGCGTCCGTGAGCAGGTGGCGGGGCTACAGGAGCGTCTCGTGGCTCGCGGGATGGGGGCGGACCCACAGTTCCGGCGCATCGCGGAGCTCCTTCCCAAAGCCATCGAGGAGATGGAGAACGCCGAGAGGATCCTTGAGCACGGTGAGCCCAGGGAGGCCATCTCGCCGGAACAGAAGGCCCTCCTCCACTTGCAGAAGGCCGAGGAGACGTACGAAGCCGTCGTCACCCAGGGAGGGCAGCAGGGTGGGGGCGGAGGGGCGGGTGCATCCGCCGAGGATCTGGCGGACCTCTTCGAGCTCGAGCTCGACAAGCTCAAGAACCAGTACGAGACCCTGGCACGGGGCGAGCGCCAGCAGAGGACCGAGCAGCTCGACGAGACCCTCGAGAAGCTGAAGGACCTTTCCAGGCGCCAGCAGCAGCAGGCGGAGCGCCAACGGCGTGCGGCCGCCCAGCAAGGTGGCGGAGGAGCGTCCGCGCGGGGTCAGCGTCAGCTCGCCGAGGAAACGGAGGAGGCCGCCCGTCAGCTGGAGCGGCTTGCCCGGGAGACCAACGACCAGCGGCTGATGGAGGCCTCCAGACAGCTTCAGCAGGCCGCCGACGGTATGCGCCGCTCGGCCGCATCGAGCGGGAACGCGGGCACAGCGGACGCCACCTCCGCCCTCGACAGACTGGAGGAGGCCCGCCGTCGTCTGGAGCGGAACCGTGTCGACCGCTTGCGTGAGGACGGCGAGGACGCCCTTCGGCGGGCAGAGGAGCTGTCCGACGAGCAACGCGAGATCCAGAGGCAGATGGATCGTCTCAACGAGCTGGAAGGCGCGGCCCTCCAGGAGTCGGCCAGACGCCTGTTCGAGCGCAAGGAGGCCATGACCGAGGAGCTCACGGACCTCGAAGGCCAGATCGATCGCCTGAGCGCCGACGCGCGTTCGAGCCAACGAGAGGCCGCCGAAGGGCTGAGGGAGGCCGCCAACTCCATCCGGGACAACAAGCTCAAGGAGCGCGTGCGCTACTCGAGAGGTCTCATCGGAACCGGTGACCAGGACTACACGCGCGAATTCGAGGCCGAGACGCAGCGGGGGCTGGACGAGCTCGAGGATCGCCTCGAGCAGGCGGTCGGAGCCGTGGGCGAGCCGGAGGACGATCGCCGGGCCGAAGCCCTCGACCGCACCCGGGATCTGGTTCGAGGCATGGAGTCCATTTCACGACGCCTCGGGGAGCGAGGTGATCGAGGCCAGCAGGGGCAAGGCGAACGACCAGGCCAGGAAGGCCAGGGGCAGCAGGGTCAGCAAGGCCAACAAGGCCAGGGCGAAGGCCAGGGGCAGGAGGGCCAGGGACAGCGGGGTCAGCAAGGCCAGGGACAGGGCGAAGGTCAGGGCGGCGACGGGCGGCGGCTGGGCGGCTCGGACCAGGGCGGTTTCGGGACGCCCGACGGAGGTGGAGGGGACCGTCGGCCCAGGAGCGTCTCGCCGGGAGACATCCGCCAATTCCGCCGTGAAATCCGAGAGCGGGTCCAAGAGGCCCAGGAGCTTCAGGGAATCTTGGAGCAGGAAGATCTCGAGGTGCTCGACGGCCGTCAGCTCGACGAGGTTGTAGCGGCCCTGAGGGCGTTGGACAGTGAGCGCATCTACTCGGACGTAGCCGAGGTCGAGCGACTCCAGGCACAGATCATCGAGGGGCTCAAGCAGCTCGAGTTCGGCCTTCGTCGTGAGCTGGAAGGGGAGGACCGCGATCGGGTCTTCGTCTCCGGGTCGGACGAGGTCCCCACGGGCTTCCGGAGGCTGGTGGATGAGTACTACAAGGCCCTGTCGCGGAACCCTGGCAACTGATGGCTGACGTCCCGGCCGGTCGCCACGTCCACCAGGGTTCTGGCTGACACGCCGAGCTTCCATCGCAGAATCTCGAGGAGGGAGGGGTCCGGAATCGGCCCCTCCCTTTCCTCCAAGTCCCTCTGCACCACGCCCTCCAGGTCACTTCATACGTAGTACAAGGGTGACTTCATACGTAGTACAGATACGTGACCTCTCGACCCAGTTCCTGTCCCCCGTTCCTGCGGCGACCGGATGCCTTACTTTCGGCAGGAGTAGAGCGGTAGGCGGGATCACGACGAGACGCCAAACAATCACACCCATAGGTGATTCAGCCATGAAGATCGCTGTCCTGGTCCTCAACTTCGGAGAGCCCGAGCACGCCAGCCTGAAGGAGGTCGTTCCTTATCTGGAGCGAATCTTCACTCGGAACGCCTCGCTGGAGCCGAACAAGAGCAGGGCCAAGGGACGAGCCCGAGAGCTTGCCGAGGCCCGGGCCCCCGGATTGATAGAGGAGTACAAGGAGATCGGCGGATCTCCGCTGAACCGGCAGGCTCGCCAACAGGTCCGCGTGGTCGAGCTCGCACTCAGGCGGCGAGGGCTCGACGTAAAGTGCTACTCGGGCATGCAGTTCACGGACCCGTCCATCGTCGCGGCCGTTGACGAAGCCCACTCCGACGGGGTGGAGAAGCTGGTAGCCCTTCCGGTCTATCCCATCTGTGGAATGTCGACCACCGTGGCGGCGCTCGAGGACGTACATGCCGCCCTCGAGGAGCTCGACTGGGAAGTCCCGATTCGGGAGATCACGGGATGGCACCGCCACCCCGACTACCTGCGGCTCCGGGCGGACAACATCTTGGAGTTCGTCAGGCAGGAGGGCGTCGATCTACACGCCGCCGATACTCGGCTCGTTTTCTCGGCGCACGGCACGCCACTCGAGTACCTCGAGGACGGACCTCGATACGTGGACTACGTCGAGGAGGCCTGTCGCATGATCGCCCGAGAGCTGGGCACCACCGACTACGTCATGGGATACCAGAACCACGCGAACCGAGGCGTGAAGTGGACCGAGCCGGAGATCGACGACGTCGTCAAGGAACTCGAGGGAGCCCGGATCGTGGTCGAGCCGCTGAGTTTCATGCACGAGCAGTCCGAGACCCTCGCCGAGCTCGACGGCGAGCTCCGGGAGGTCGCCGAAGCCGCAGGACTGGAGCTTCATCGCGTCCCCATCCCCCACGCCGACCCTCGCTTCGCCGCCCTCCTCGCCGACCTGGTCGAGGACGCTCTGCGACCCGAGCCGATCATGGGAGAGCTAGGACTGCGTCGCTGTCTATGTCGTGCGACGACGACGACCTTCTGCCTGAACGCGGCGGATTGAGAACGACAGGGCTCAGCCGTTGACCGCCACCGTGAGCCGCCGGGCCAGCTGTTGAGCCTCGAGGATCCGGCCGGCGATGCCCGGCCTGGCCGAATAGTTGGAGCAGAGGTGCAGCCCGGCCGGTAGGTCAAGGGCCGGCAGCGCATCCCAGCTCTCGTCCCAGGCAGGCATCCGAGTCCGGGAGACCATGAGCGTCTCGGCCGCGTGTCCGGTGATGGTCTCGAATTCCTGGCAGGCGATCCGGCCGATCTCGTCGTCGGCACGGTCCACCATCTCCGGGTTCTTCATTCCACCCAAGTACGCCGTGTAGAGACCCGAGCGCCCAAAGAGACTGTGGTTCCACGTCACGCCTCGGGTCTCGAACGGCTCCCCGAACGCCACCTGGCATCCGAGGCCGTGGAGGTCGGCCCCGGAACGCATGTGCACGACCGCCAGCGGGTTGTACCGGATTCCGGCGAGTGTGGTCGCTCCTTCGGGGGCAACCTCCTCGACGATCTTTGCCGCCTGATCCGCGGGACAGGTGAGCAGCACGTGTGAGACCCGCACCGGGGGCTCCCCGTCGAGCACGACCTCCCAACCGTCGCGGCTCTCTCGAAGAGTGCGCACCGGGCGGTCCAAGCGCACCCTGTCCCCCAAGCGGCCTTGAAGGGCCCGGGGTAGGGCAGCCAGGCCCTCGTGGAACGAACACGGCGGAGCTTTATCGGCCCGCCCACCGGTCCTGATCATCCTCCAGAGAATGCTCCGGCCCACGCCCATGTTCTTCAGCGTTCGTGCCAGCCCGTGCCGGGTGGGCATGCGGTCTGGGTCCGACCCGTAGAGCCCTCCGTAGAGGGGTCCGAGAAGCTCTCGGTAGGCAGTCTCCCCGAACTTCCTCCGTAAGAACGCACCCGCCGTCTCATCGGCTCGTGGTCCCGACCGGAACGGCTCCATCAGGATGCGGGCTTTGCTCGACAGCGGCAGCAGGTCGGTGGCGATGGCCTGCCCCAGGGACAGGGGGGCCATCCTGAGCTTCCCTCTCGAGTAGACGAATAGCGGAAGATCCACCGGAGCCGTCACCAGCTCTTGGGACAGCCCCACGGCCTCCACCAGCTCCCGGAATCCAGCGGTGAGCCGAGCTCTCTGTGGTCCCAGCTCCACCTTCAAGCCGTCGCAGTCCTGGGACCAGAGGACACCACCAGGCCGCTTGGCCGCCTCCCATAGCACGACATCGGCTCCCAGGCCGACGAGCTCGTGGCCGAGCACGAGGCCCGAGATGCCTCCCCCGACGATTCCTATCAACTGGGCTCCTGATCTCCAGATTCGGTGCCGAGACGCCTCTCGCGATGGCGAAAAGATCCGTCCGAGTCTACTGCGCCTGTCGGAACTTTCAACAACGGCCTTGACTGTGCACGGCCCCAGGGTCAAATTTAGGCTGTCCTAATTTATATGTTTTGGTAGACTCAACCGGTGTGTGACATGAGTAAGGACCAGGGCGACCATACGTCGACTGCCGATGGCCGAGAGGCGACCGAGGAATCCCCGTCGGGGATGTCACGACGGGACCTGCTTCGCTCCGGGATGGTCGGGGCGGTGACCCTCGCCGCCGGGACGGGAGCGATCGCGCTCAACAACGCGGCGGCAGCCGAGACGGCCACAGAGAACCCGGGGCACCCCCACGACCCAGAGCTCATGGGAGCGAGCGGTGACGTCGATCCGTCCATCTTCGACGCCACGGCCTTCCTCAAGGACTTCGACTATGGGACCGTCACCACGCTCCCTGGAGGTCAGGTCCAACGTGAGTACGAGATCACGGCCGTCGACCGGGAGATCGAAGTGGCACCGGGTGTCTACTTTGCTGCCTGGACCTACAACGGCACCGTTCCAGGTCCCACCATTCGCTGCACGGAGGGAGACCACCTCAAGGTCCACTTCACCAACGCGGGGAGTCACCCCCACACCATCCACTTCCACGGCATTCACGCCGCCGGCATGGACGGTGTCTTCGAGGTGGTGGAACCCGGCGAGACGTTTCTCTACGAGTTCGATGCCGCCCCCATGGGGCTCCACGTCTACCACTGCCACTCCATCCCTCTGAAGCGACACCTCCACAAGGGCCTCTACGGCGCGTTCATCATCGACCCCAAGGAGGGGAGGCCGGAGGCCAGCGAGATGGTGATGCTGATGAACGGGTTCGACACCAACTTCGACGGCGACAACGAGGTCTACGCGGTGAACACGGTGGGCTTCCATTACCAGAAGCACCCCATCGAGATTCAGCAGGGCGAGCTGGTGCGCGTCTATCTCATGAACATGACCGAGTTCGATCCGGTGAACTCGCTCCATCTGCACGGCAACTTCTTCCGGCTGTACCGAACCGGCACCGATCTGGAGCGTTACGAGTGGACGGATACGGTCATGCTCTGCCAGGGCGAGCGGGCGGTACTGGAGTTCACCTACGATCTCCCGGGGAAGTACATGTTCCACGCCCATCAGAGCGAGTTCGCGGAGCTGGGCTGGATGGGGATCTTCGACGTCAAGCCGAGGACGATGACTTGACGGGTCCCGTGGCCTGTTGAGATCCGAGAAAAGGTAATCACCGTGGATGCACCGAGTCCCGAGGGCGAAGTCCGCCTGGCAGACACCGAGGGAGCCCGGCCGGCTGAGGTCGGGGGGCCCGCCGAGGCTGGGGAGCCCGCAGAGGTCCAGGGCCGGATGGCCCTAGCCGCCAAAGCCCTTCTCCCCCTCCTCCTCCTGGCCGCGTTTCTGGCTATCTTCGTGCGCGTGGGTCCAATCGGTGTCTTCCGGGCCGCCTTTCCCCCGGTCGAAGAGTTGACCTTCGAGCGCGTGGCCTTCCCCTCGCCGGGCCTGGTTCGGGTGTACTTGGTCAACGGCGGCCCGGAGCCGGTGACGGTGGCACAGGTCATGGTCGACGAAGCGTACTGGCAGCACACGCTCACGCCGTCCCGCGAGATCGGGCGACTGGACCAAGCCGTCATGGATATCCCGTATCCCTGGGTGGACGGCGACCCCCTCGAGATCTCGATCATGAGCTCCACCGGAGTCACCTTCACGTATGAGGTCGCCGTAGCCACGCAGTCGCCCGAGGTCAGCCGGCGCTACGTGATGACCTTCGCCCTGCTCGGTATCTACGTCGGGGTGATCCCGGTCTTCCTGGGACTCCTCTGGCTGCCGTTCCTCTCGGGGATCAGCCGGCGGTGGGTCGACTTCTTCCTGAGCTTCACGGTCGGACTTCTGTTCTTCCTGGGCGTGGACGCGCTGGAGGGAGCCCTGGAGCTCACGGGTCAGGTGGCATCCGCGTTCCAGGGGATGGGCCTGGTGGTCCTGGGGGTGGCGGGGACACCGCTCCTCATCAACGCCCTCAGTCGCCTGGCGATTGGTCAGGAGGCGACGGGCCCGCTGGGGATATCACTGCTCATCGCGGTGGGGATCGGCCTGCACAACCTCGGGGAAGGCCTGGCCGTCGGGTCCGCCTACGCCGTGGGCGAGGTGGCCCTGGGGACGTCTCTCGTCTTCGGGTTCCTCCTCCACAACACCACCGAGGGGTTGGGGATCGTGGCCCCTCTCGCCCGCTCCAGTCCGGCCCTCAAGACGCTGGCCGGCCTCGGACTGGTCGCCGGTCTTCCTACGATTTTGGGAGCTTGGATCGGAGGCTTCTCCTACTCACCCACGGCCACCGTCCTGTTCCTCGCCATCGGCGCGGGAGCCATCATCCAGGTGATCTGGGTGATCGTGCGGAGCCTCATGGCCGACAGTGGGTTCGGCCTTACTGGCCCCCTGAACGCCGCCGGCCTGGTGGCGGGACTGATCCTCATGTACGTCACCGGCCTCTTCGTGGCCGTCTAGTGTCCCGTTACCAAAGTGTCTCGGCCAGTCGAGGGCACGGTGCATCCGGCCCTCTTGGTGGCTCCCGAACTTTGGAAACGGAACACTAGGAGTCTGCAAGCTACCTGCCCTCGACCCTGAGCTCACCATCGGGTAGGCCGGCAAGATCGAGCATGTAGAGGTCCAGTCCGTCGCGGCTTAGATTCGTGCCCCCCGGTGCGAGTTCGCAACCTCCGTGTGAGCTAGGGAAGGCTCCCTGGGATGAGCAACGAGCTGTTCATCTACGTCATGAAGGAATCGCGACGCATATTCTGGCCTTCGAGGGCGACAGCAAGGCGATATGGTTCGAAGGAAACTACCAGGAGTACGAAGAGGACCGGCGGCGGGGCCCCGGTGCCGAGGCGGACCAGCCTCATCGCATCAGTACAAGCCGTTGGTCTCATAGGAAAAAACTCTGGTGCGTAGGGGGTTTCCAGTGTTTATCTTTAATTGGGGATGCTGCCCCTTGGGCCATGGAGATCATGGGCTCGGGGGTGGCGTTTTAGTCTGACACCGTGGACGAGGCGACGGATGGAGCCGGACAGGCCCGACGACCCGAGGACTCAGCCGGAAGAGGCGGAAGCACCGCCCGAGGGAGCTGACGTCTCCGAGGTGGAGATCAGCCAGGCCAGCGAGCGCGACGCCGTGCTGGCTGCCGTCATGCGGGAGCAGAGCCAGAAGGCCGAGCGGGAGGAGGCGACTCGCCATGCCCTCGTACGGAGGCAGGGGTACGGCATCAGGCATGTGGCCCTGGTCGTCGTCACGGCCATCTCCGTATGGATCTGGCGCTGGCCGCCCAGTGTCCTGCGCATCCAGACTCCGGGGCCGCCCCCTACCGAGCAGGAGGAGGCGACACTGAGGCTCGTCATGTACTTCCAGGCCCAAAAGATCGAGCAGTATCGGCTCGATACGGGGCGTGTGCCCCTGGAGCTTGACGATGCCGGCCCGGTGTTCCGGGGCATGGAGTACATTCGACTCACCGACCGAGATTACAGGATCCTGGGGAGAACTTCCCGGGTGATCCTCTCCTACTCGTCCGTAGAGCCCATCGATGTCTTCGTGGGCGACGGCGCGAACATCCTCGAGCTCGGGGTGCTCGACTGATGGACCCGAAGCGGCGGCGCGGTTTCACGATCGTCGAAGCAGTCACGATCATGATGATCGTGAGCGTCCTGACTCGCATCGCGATGCCGCAGATGCAGGAGGTCCTCACGAGGGCCCGGGCCACTGAGGTGAGGGCGTCGTTCAGCGTCGTGGAGGAAGCCGCGACGCGCCTGTCCATCGAGAACAACCCTTGGCCGAACGACACCGACGCAGGCGTCGTACCCCCGGAGTTGGTCGATATGCTGCCGGGCGGCTTCTCCTTCGATCGCGAGCGGTACCAGCTCGATTGGGAGAACTGGATCCTCCCCAGCGGGATGCCCGGCTATCCCTCGGTGCGGGGCCTCATCGGCATCTCCATCACCACCTCGGATCTGGCTCTCGGGGTGGCCCTCATGGACCTGATTCCGAACAACGCCAAGTTCGAGCTGGGCGAGACCTACACTTTCATCTTCGCGACCCAGTAGTCTTCGGCCACCGGTCTTCAGCTACTGGAGGTCTTCAGCGATGATCGTCTGCATGATGCGCTGTAGCGTCTCGATATGGCTCTCCAGCTCCTGCTCCAGCACGTGCAGTCGCTCGTAGGCGTCCCCGCCGGGTCTCTGATCGGCCCCTGACGTCATCCCGTACAGGTACGTCAGCTGATCGACCAGCATGGGTGTCTGGTAGCTGCCCTCCGTCTTGGTCACCAGGGCCTGCTCCACCTCGGCGAGCTCCTCCAGGGCGGCGCCGGTCAAACGCCTTGAAATCGGAGGACGAGGACCGTCTTGCTCGACGCCCCTCCGATTCCCACCCCCCCCCGAGAGCGGCTCCACAGGGGATCCACCGTCCCCTCCCCCCCGTCCCTGAGCTGACTCCCTTCCGGAGCGCCGCGCCCCCGGACTTGCCGCCACACAGCGAGCGGAGCCGGAGCGAGCCGGCCGCGGCGGGCGTCGAATTGCCTGCGAGCGCTGAACTCGATTATCTTTCGGCGTAAACCGCCAGGGGTACCCCAGTAGCCGATGGGGTTGAGAGAGACCCTTGGAACCTGATCCGGCTGACACCGGCGTAGGGAGTGCGGCATGAAGTTAGCAGAAGCAACAACAGGAGCCGCCCGGCGCGCAGCCGGAGCGGCTCTTTGCGCTTCCTCCTGCTGAGCGCCCGCTCCGAAAAGGAGATTTTCGTGCAGAAACAGAATGGACCCAGAAGCAACGGCGAGCGCCCCCACACACACTCCCCGGAGGGTGATTACGGTGCTGCGTTCCCCAACTCGCGGAAGGTGTTCGTAGAGGGCCGCCACGGCGTTCGCGTCCCCATGAGGGAAATCGGGCTTTCCGGCGGTGAGCCGCCGATCCGGGTGAACGATACCAGCGGCCCCCTCGGGATCGATCCCCACCTGGGGCTTCCAAGGCTCCGGGAGGCGTGGATCGTGGGGAGAGGAGACGTGGAGGAGGGGGAGACCACCTACCGGCCGGTCAATGCCGAGGCCGCGGTACCGATCCCCGAGGCGCTGCAGAACCGCCCGCTCAGCTCTACGGCCGGGCCGGTCACGCAAATGCATTACGCCAGGAGGGGCGAGATCACTCCCGAGATGGAGTTCGTGGCGGTCCGCGAGGGAATGGACGCCGAGTTCGTGCGTGACGAGGTGGCCCGGGGCCGTGCCATCATCCCGTCCAACATCAATCATCCGGAATCTGAGCCCATGATCATCGGGCGCGCGTTCCGGGTGAAGATCAACGCCAACATCGGCAACTCGGCGGTGGGCTCGTCCATCGAGGAGGAGGTGGAGAAACTCCGCTGGGCCACTCTCTGGGGCGCCGACACAGTCATGGACCTCTCCACGGGCAAGAACATCCACGAGACCCGTCAGTGGATCGTCCGGAACTCGCCGGTACCCATCGGCACGGTGCCCATCTACCAGGCGCTGGAGAAGGTGAACGGGGTCCCGGAGGACCTTACGTGGGAGGTGTATCGCGACACCTTGATCGAGCAGTGCGAGCAGGGTGTTGACTACTTCACGGTCCACGCGGGCGTTCTGCTACGATACGTGCCCCTGACGGCGGAGCGCGTCACCGGAATCGTCTCCCGGGGTGGCTCCATCATGGCGAAGTGGTGCCTGTCCCATCATCAGGAGAGCTTCCTCTATACGCGCTTCCGGGACATCTGCGAGATAATGGCGGCGTACGACGTGGCGTTCTCGCTGGGAGACGGACTTCGGCCCGGCTCCCTGGCAGACGCCAACGACGAAGCACAGTTCGCCGAGCTCTACACCCAGGGCGAGCTCACTCGAATCGCCTGGGAGCACGACGTCCAGGTCATGAACGAGGGGCCCGGGCACGTCCCGATGCACCTGATCAAGGAGAACATGGACAAGCAGCTCGACTGGTGCGACGAGGCGCCCTTCTACACGCTGGGGCCTCTCACGACGGACATCGCCCCGGGCTACGACCACATCACCAGCGCCATCGGCGCCGCCCAGATCGGCTGGTACGGAACGGCCATGCTCTGCTACGTCACGCCCAAGGAGCACCTAGGTCTTCCCAACCGGGAAGACGTGAAGGCGGGGGTAATCACGTACCGGATCGCGGCCCACGCCGCGGACCTGGCCAAGGGGCACCCCCGGTCCCGGGAGTGGGACGACGCCATCAGCAAGGCGCGCTTCGAGTTCCGCTGGGAGGATCAGTTCAACCTGGCTCTCGATCCGGTGACCGCCCGGGAGTTCCACGACGAGACGCTCCCGGCCGACGGTGCCAAGGTGGCCCACTTCTGCTCCATGTGCGGTCCCAAGTTCTGCTCAATGAAGATTACGCAGGACATACGCGACTATGCAGCCGAAAAGGGCTTGCCGGTGGGCGAGGAGCTGGTGGAGATGGGCCTCCAGGAGAAGGCGCATGAGTTCAAGGAGAAGGGCGGGGAGATCTATCTGGACCTGGGCGCTGACTGAGGGCGGGCGACCGGGCGCACGGCCCGTCGCCGATGGAGAGCTCGCGTCCTTGGAGTAGGTCGATTCCGGCCGAAGAAGGTATGAAAGGAGTACGGGAATGAGGACGAAACACCTAGGCCTCGCGGGGGCCTTCCTCGTGATAGCCGCGACGATGGCAGTGCCGTGGCCCCTCGCTGCTCAAATTCCGACCCGCCTGCTCGTCAGGGCCGTGGCAAACGACGCCAAGGTGATCGGGTCGGGAGTTGGTGGAGCACGGATCACTATCCGCGACGCTCGGACCGGACAGGTACTCGCGGAAGGAGAGCAGAAGGGCTCCACCGGGGACACGAACTCGATCATGGTCGCCCCCCGGAAGCGCGGATCCAAGGTCTTCGGGACCGATGGGGCGGCCCACTTCCTCGCCACCCTGTCACTCGACGAGCCGACGCTCGTGGAGGTGGTGGCCGAGGGTCCCCTCGGGACCGAGCAGGCCCTACGGCGGGCCAGCAAGACGGTCCTCATGCTTCCGGGAGAGGACTTTCTGGGAGAGGGCTTAGTCCTGAACCTCTACGGCTTCACCGTCGTCATCGAGCGCCCCGGAGACGACGGTCGCCCGAACACCGGATCGCCGTTCGAGGTGCGGGCCAAAGTCACGATGCTTTGCGGGTGCCCGACGGAGCCCGGCGGAATGTGGGACGCGGATCAGATGTCCATCACTGCACGGCTCCTCCGCGGCGACGCCATCGTGGCCGACGCGACACTCCGGTACGCCGGGGAGCGCAGCACGTATGTAGGGTCGCTCACAGCATCCGAGGCGGGACAATACGACCTGGTGGTTCTGGCGGTGGACACCGGGAAGGCGAACAGCGGAATGGCGCGAAGTCGGGTCGAGGTCCGATAGGAGAGTGTCGTAGGATGAGGCTTCACGGAACGCTCCCCCGAGCCTGCCTCGGCACCTCCTTCTCGGGCGTCATCCGGCGACAAGATCGAGACCGTTCTCCCAACTGACTTCATCACCGATGCGCACGGTGGCATCGTTCAAGACGCTTCCGTGGGCGCCGCCTCTCCAATCGGGTGCAAGCGCGTCCTTAAGGCCCGGGCAGGCCCGATCCATGATCATGCAGGGCCGGGTCTCGCCCCTGATCCGGATACGGAGATCGCCCACAACCAGGACCCGGTCGACGGTATCCTCCAGGCGAATCCCGCTCAGGAGGAAGTTAGCGCGACGCATGCTCGGCTCCACGTCTTCGCTCAGCTCGCTCTTGAGGCCCTCGAAGACCTCCTCCTCTATGAGCGTGACGTGGCGCCGGCTGTCGAAGTCGGCGTTTTCTTCCAGGCCGCGACCGTCGACGGCAACTGCCTCATCCACGGAGTCCATTGGACCGCCTCGTGACACCTTGAGCCAGATGGCCTCCAGTCTCCCCGTCCCCTCAATCATCAC
The DNA here is from genome assembly GCA_965238005.1 of Longimicrobiales bacterium. GTDB lineage: Bacteria > Gemmatimonadota > Gemmatimonadetes > Longimicrobiales > Gaopeijiaceae > CBDCKN01. Next base: position 4,602,686 of record OZ250165.1, on the reverse strand, counting down.
TTACCGCCAATGTCTTTGGAGTTCGTCCAACGCCTCACTACCGGGACACAGCTTCTCGTACGGCACGGAAGCCAGCGCTTCGTCCACCGTGTCCTCGAAGGCGTGCATGTCCCGCCCCGAAGGCTCGATGTAGAGGAGTCCGGTGGCAACCTCACCCCTGCTCTGAAGCTCCCGTACATGGTGGTACGCCGCGTCCCGGTCGGTGGGATCGTACCCCTCGCTCACCGATCTGAACTGGACGACGCTGCCGTCGTGCATCATGACTGCCGTGACTGAACCTTGGGACTGCTCCGCCTTGATCTCGCTTCTGAGCGGAACGAAGTCCGTCTCCACCACCTCGTGGTTGTGGACTCGGGTGTGGGCGTAGCTCTTGGTCGAGCCCTCGTGATCGTTGAACGTCACGCATGGCGAGATGACGTCCACCAGGGCGAAGCCCTTGTGCTTCAGACCCGCCTTGAGAAGCGGGACCAACTGGGGCTTGTCCCCCGAGAAGCTGCGCGCCACGAAGGTCGCGCCGAGGGTGAGGGCAAAGGGCACCGGATCGATTGGCGACATCTGGTTCTCCATTCCCCTCTTGGACTTTGTGCCCACGTCTGCCGACGCGGAGAACTGCCCCTTGGTGAGGCCGTACACACCGTTGTTCTCCAGCACGTACAGCATGTCCACGTTGCGCCGGATCACGTGGCAGAGCTGACCTAGCCCGATGGAGAGGGAGTCTCCGTCGCCGGAGATGCCAATGTAGACCAGCTCCCGGTTGGCGGCGTTCGCGCCCGTGGCGATGGATGGCATGCGCCCATGCACCGCGTTGAACCCGTGCGCCTCGCTCAGGAAGTACGCCGGCGTCTTGGACGAGCAGCCGATGCCGCTGAGCTTGGCAACCCTGTACGGCGGGATCTCCAGCTCGAAGAACGTCTGAACGATGGCCGCGGTGATCGAGTCGTGCCCGCAGCCGGCGCAGAGCGTCGACATGGTGCCCTCGTAGTCCCGCTGCGTGAGCCCCAGGGCATTCTTCCGGAAGCGTGGATGGCGGACTTCGGGTTTCGCTGTCTGTGCCATGAAGGCTCTTACCCCGCTTCCGTCGGTACGAGTCCCAGCTGCTTCCGGACGCCGTCCAGGACGAAATGGGCGGTCATGGGAAAGCCCCTGTAGTCTCGGACGGACACGAGCCTGTCCTTTGCGACGCCCGTCTCCAGGGAGAGGAGGCGCAGAAGCTGCGCGTCACGATTCTGCTCGACCACCACGTTGGTGTCGTGGGCCTCCAGGAACTCCTGGATTGCCCCGGCGAACGGGAACGCCCGCACCCGCATGTAGTCCACGGTCACCCCCTCCTCGTCCAACCGATCGATGGCCTCCAGAACCGGCCCCCAGCAGCTGCCGACGGTGACGATGCCGACGCTCGCGCCTTCGGACCGCCGGATCTCGGGGCCCGGGACACGCTCCGCCGCACTATCGATCTTCATAGCGATGCGATCCACCACGTCCTTGTAGAGGTCGCCGTCCTCCGTATAGCGCCCGAATCGGTCGTGCCCCGATCCCCGGGTGAAGTAGGCCCCGTCCGGGTGCACGCCCGGGAGGGTGCGATACGGGATGCCGTCGCCGTCCACATCCATGTACCGGTAGAACTTCTCGAGGCCCTCGATCTCCTCAGCGGACAGGACCTTACCCCTGTCGGGCACGTAGTCGTCATCCCACTCCAGGCGCTCGCACATCCAGTCGTTCATGCCGATGTCGAGGTCCGAGACGACGAAGACGGGGGTCTGGAAGCGCTCGGCGAGGTCGAACGCCTCGACGGACATGTAGAAGCACTCCCGAGGCTCGGCCGGGAAAAGAGCGATATGCTTGGTATCGCCGTGCGACGCGTACACGACCGTGAAGAAGTCACCCTGCTGGGTCCGGGTCGGCATGCCGGTGGAGGGCCCCGTGCGCTGGATGTCGAACAGCACCGCAGGCACCTCGGCGTAATAGGCCAGGCCGATGAACTCGTTCATGAGGGAGAGGCCCGCGCCACTGGTGGGCGTGAAGGCCCTGGCCCCCATCCACGAGGCCCCGAGCACCATGCCGATGGCCGCCAGCTCGTCCTCGGCCTGGATGATGCAATAGAGGTTCTTCCCGGTCTCGGGATCCTTGCGGAAGCGGCTGCAGAAGGCTTGGAACGAGTCCATGACCGACGTGGCCGGCGTGATGGGATACCACGCCCCCACCGTCGCTCCGGCGTAGACGCAGCCCAGAGCCGCCGCCGCGTTGCCCGTCATGAGGACACAGTCACCGGTGCGATCGAGGGACTCCACGTGGACGGGCAGCGGGCACTCGAAGTGCTCCTTCGCATACTCGTAGCCGAGGCGGATCGCGACCTCGTTCGACGCCATGAGCTTGGGCTTCGTCTCGAACGTCTCCCTGAGCAGTCCGTGGACCGCGTCCAGATCGATGTCGAGGAGAGCAACCAGCGTACCCACGTACGCGATGTTCGTCATCAGGATGCGCTCTCTGGCACCCTCGAAGGCCTCGACGCACATGCGTGCCAGCGGCGCCCCCAGGCAGGTGACGTCGTCCCGCATCAAGTCCTCGTCCATGGGCCACGTCGAGTCGTAGAGGAGGAATCCCCCCGAGCGCACCTCGGCGATGTCCTGCTCGTGGGTCTTGGGGTTCATGGCGACCATGACGTCAAAATGCGACGCCCGGGCGCCGTATCCGTCCTTGTTGACCCGGATCTCGTACCACGTGGGAAGCCCCTGGATGTTCGACGGGAACGCGTTCTTCCCGGAAACCGGGACCCCCATGCGGAACACCGCCTGCATGAGCAGGCCGTTGGCGCTGGCGGAGCCCGTCCCGTTGACTGTGGCGATCTTCAGAGCGAAGTCGTTTATACGGGCTCGAGAGTCTCGGTCCAAATCGGCCGTCCGGCGTAGGGGATGAGTAGGTCGAACTTGCGCATGTCCCAGGCGGCCGTGGGGCAGCGCTCGGCGCAGAGTCCGCAGTGGACACAGAGGTCTTCGTCCTTGACCATGACCCGAGCGGTCTGTGGGAGGGCCTCCGAAACGTAGAGATCCTGATCCAGGTTGTCGGCCGGGGCGGTGAGGCGCGCCCTGAGATCATCCTCCGTCCCATTGTGGGTGATGGTGAGGCAATAGACAGGGCACACGTCGATGCACGCGTCACACTCGATGCACAGGATCGGCGTGAAGTCGGTCTGAATGTCACAGTTCAGACAGCGCTCGACCTCGACGGCGGTCTGCTCCGGATCGAACCCCAGCTCGACCTCGACCTCCAGCGCCTTGAAGCGCTCCACCAGCTCGACGTGGTTCATCTTGGAGCGGAAGGCCGGGTCGTAGTCGCTCCCGTAGCTCCAGGAGTGGAGTCCCATTTTCTGGGACACGAGGTTCATGCCATAGGAGAGTCGATCTGTGGGGGGCACACCCCGGCAGTGGTTGTGGATCGAAATGGCGGCTTGATGCCCGTGCTCCACAGCCCAGATGATGTTCTCCGGGCCCCACGCAGCGTCCCCACCGACGAAGACGCCGTCACGGGTCGTCTGGAAGGTGGTCCGGTCCACCACTGGCATGTCCCACTCTCCGAACTCGATGCCGATGTCCCGCTCGATCCAGGGGAAGGCGTTGTCCTGGCCGATGGCGAGGATGACGTCGTCACACGGAATGACCGCGGTATCGAGCTTCGTAGCCACCAGCCGACCCGTCTCGTCCGGATGCCACTCGACGACATCGAACTCCATGCCCACCAGGCGCCCGTCCTCGAGGAGAAAGCGACCCGGCGAGTGGTTCTCCACGATCTCCACCACCTCTTCCTCGGCGTCCTCGAGCTCCCACGCAGACGCCTTGAAGTAGGGGCGGGTCTTCCGGGCGATGACCTTCACGTCCTTGCCGCCGATCCGCTTGGAGGTGCGGCAACAGTCCATGGCTGTATTGCCGACGCCGATGACCAGGACGCGTTCGCCGATGGACTCCACGTGCCCAAAGTGGACCGACTCGAGCCATTCGATGCCGATGTGGATCTTGGCGTCGGCCTCGTCCCGCCCCGGGATGCGGAGCTCCTTGCCCTTGGGCGCTCCCGTCCCGATGAACACGGCGTCGAAGTCCTCTTCGTCCAGGAAGCGCTTCAGGCTCTCGACCGGATGGCTGTAGTGGACCTCGACGCCCATGTCCAGAATGGCGTCAATCTCCTCGTCGAGGACCTGTGCCGGGAGCCTGAAGGCCGGGATGTTGGTCCGCATGAGCCCGCCGGGACGATCCATCCTCTCATAGAGGACGCACTCGTAGCCCAGCTGCATGAGGTCGTTGGCCACGGTCAGGGAGGCGGGGCCTGCACCGATCAACGCCACCCGCTTCCCGTTTTTCTCCGTCGGGGCCTTGGGGAGAAGATCCGACACGTCGCCCCTGAGGTCGGCAGCCACCCGCTTGAGCCGGCAGATGGCCACAGGCTCGTCCTCGACCCGAACCCGCCGGCAGGCGGGCTCGCAGGGGCGGTCACACGTCCTCCCCAGGATCCCCGGGAAGACGTTCGACTCGCGATTGAGCATATACGACTCAGTGAACCGCCCCTGGGCGATGAGCCGGATGTACTCTGGAACGGGCGTATGGGCAGGACACGCCCACTGGCAGTCGACGACTTTGTGGTAATACTGAGGTTCGGTGACGTCCGTGGGTTCCACTCTCAGGCCCTCTTCGGACGGTGGACGAGGAAAATCAAGCGACCATGAATGGGGGTACCCCGGGGATTCCGCAAGGTGGCGGAGGCCCTCAGCCCGCGGCCCCGGCGACGTTACGCGAGACCACGTCCAGCACCCGGTCGTGCCGGGCGAAGAACACGAGATCGTCCCCCGCTTGGACCGTGGGATCTCGAGACGGCTGAACACTTACCTCGCCGGTCCGCTCCACCAGGACGATGTCGAGCTCTTGGTCCGTCTGGAGGTCTCCAACCGTCCGCCCCACCAGAAACGAGGTTTCCGCCACGGGGAGGCGGATGGTGGAGTACTCCACGCCCTCGATCGGTGACTGATCGATGGCCACCACATCGAGGCCCATGTCCACCAGGTCGCGGATCACGCGCTCACCCACGTGTCCCGCACCAAACACGATCACATGATTCCGATACGTCAACGCCAAGGCCTCCGCCCAAGGGTTTCTCTGCTCGTCACGATTGAAAACAAGATTTACGAAGTCGGCGGCACCCAACGCGACCAACAGCACGAAGGCCACCGGCATGGCGTACCAGAACGCCACGAGAGCCGCCTCGGGGGGGACCGCCTCTGGAGCCTCGAGGATCATGAGCTGGACGATCACGTAGGGGCGGTCGATGAGCGGCATCTCATCGCCCCTGAGCACCTCGTACAGCTCCCCGTACGCGAAACCGCCAACCACCGTGAGGAAGAGGAACCCGGAGATCGGTAGGCGGAATTCCCGCAGTAGGGCCGCCGCATGATACCACGCTGCACGAACAGGGCGGGGAACCAGTCGGCGGCGATATCGAGTGATGCGGGCCGGCCGGCCTCGGACGCCCGAAGGCAAGCGGACTCCTCCCTGTAGAAGACGGCCACGTAGAAGACGGCCACGCGAGCGTGGCAGGTCTGTCAGGCGGTAGGGAACGCTGGGAGCTACCCACCGTGCCTGTGAAAGTTACGCCCCGCCGAGCAACCGGCAGAACGGCCCGCTCCCCGGATGACGATGCTCTTCCCAGGCGGAGCACCGTCGTCCTCCGGCCACACGCCGAGGGGGCTACAGATCCGCGCGCCAGACCCGATGTGGCCCCTCATTGAGGATCGCCCGGACGGTGCCGAATACCGCCTCCAGGTGGCGTTGAACCGGAAGGCGGCGCTGGGTCACCAGCAGCAGCATGCCCCCCTCCGTCAGATGTGCCGGGGCGCCGCTCGCCAGCTCCTTCAGGACCCGCTCCGTCTCACCCTTCCCTTCATGGTACGGCGGATTACTGACGATCAGGTCGTAGCGCTGATCCCCCAGCTCCCTGAGCCCATCAGACAGGATTCTATGGGATCCGGGTACGTTCGCCTCGACCGCCTCCAGGGCTACGGCGTCGACGTCCAGAAAGTCCACGGAGACGGTGGGCTCCCGTGCCGTGACCCATGCACCCAGGAGCCCCGATCCACAGGCGAAATCGAGAACTCTCGCTCTCGCGGCAAGCGACGGAATCGTATCCATGAGAGCCCGGGTGCCCTCGTCCACTCGGCCATGGGCGAACACGCCCGGATAGGAGATCCAGGTGGTCGGAAGATGGGCGACGTCCAGGGGAGTGGAGCGCTGCCACGCCTCGAGGGTGCCCAGCAGCCCGGGGACCTCCTCGGGACGCGTGGCCTCCAATACCCTGCAGCGGCCTCCCGTGGCGATAGTCGTGGCCGCGCCCAGCACCTGCCGGACCCGCCCTTCGGCGGAGCCGGCCCCCTCGTCGTTGGCCCCGTACACCCAGACCCGGGCACCCACGTGAAGGGAGGCCGCGGCCGCGTGGACGGACATCTCAAGCTCCTCCTTTGCCCTGGGGAGCCTGAGGGTCGCTGCCGCGTAAGGGCCTCCAGAAGGCCATGGCGAGGCAACACGGCCACGCAGGGCCAGCCGGTGCCATGAATGGGGCCTGCCGCCCGAAGCGACAACGGCGCCGGTGACCTCTTCCCGCCCCTCGAGCATGACGAGGAGATCCCCCTCCACGTCGAGACCGGAGAGCGTCTTTGCCATGAGACCTGCAGCAGCCTCGTCTCGCCAGCTGGCGCCGCGCTTGTGCGCCATGGATCCTCCGAGTGTGATGTGTCGGGGCTGTCCCGCCCTCAGTCGCCCCGGATCATCTCCTCGACGCGCTCCAGCCCCATGCGAACTTTGGCCTCCGGTGGACCGAAGGAGAATCGGACCCACTTCTTGAGATCCTTCATCGGGGGTTTGACCCCTCCCGGGTTCACGTCGAACCATCGACCCGGGACCGTCATGACCTTCCTCTTCAGGGCCGCGCGGAAGAACTCTTCGGCGTCATTGAGAGGCTTGGGTAGACCCCCGATATCGGCCCACACATAGAACGTACCCGAGGGCTCGTGCTCGCACTTGATACCCATGGAGCGGAGCCCCTCGAGCATGACGTTCCGCTTCCGGGCGAACACGCTCCGTACCGCCTCAGTCTCCTGGTCGGCTCTCGCCGACTCGAGAGCCTTGATAGCGAGCCGCTGGGCCGGGAGGCTCGGTCCACCGTCGATGGCGCTGCCAGCCCGGGTGATGTTCTCGATGACGTCCGACGGTCCCACCGCCCAGCCGACCCGCCAACCGGGATACCGGAAGCTCTTGGTGAGCCCGTCCACCAACAGGACAGAATCTTTCTCGACGTTGCGAACGTACTGGGCTGCCGAGACGGGCCCGTCCCCCGGCTCCCCGGAGTCGCCGTAGATGAAGTGCGAGTAGAACTCGTCGAGGATGAGGGTGCACTTGTGCTTGCGAGCCACCTTCAAGTACGCCTTCAGCTCGGCATCCCTGATCAACTGCCCCGTCGGGTTGCACGGGTTGCTGAAGAGGAAGGCCTGGAGCTTTTCGCTGGTCATCACCTTGCCGAGGCGCTCCGACGAAATGACGAAGTCGTCTTTGGGGGCCGTGGGCACCGCTACCGGCTTCACGCGGTAGCTGTGATAGTCCAGCATGTCTTCGTACGCGGGGTAGTCGGGCACCTGGTACCCCAGCGGGACCTCGCCCAGGGCCGCAAAGATCCGCGACAGGATAAGGCGCCCCCCGGACGCGATGCTGACGTTCTGCTTCTTGTACCTGGAGTCCGACCCTTCTCGGTAAAGGCGGTTGTAGTGTTCAGCCACGGCCTCCCGGAGCTCGTCGATGCCCCCGACGGGCCCGTAGGCGTGGTCGTGAGGCTCCAGGGTTATCCACGAGAGGCGAGTTGGCGCTCCCTCGATGGGACCGACTTCCGGCTGTCCCTGGCCCAGATTGGACCAGTCGGGGTGGCCGTTCCTGAAGCCGAGCTTCATGGCCTCGGCCACGACGTATAAGACCCCCCTGCACGGAACTTTTCGGATGGTCGCCTTCTTCTTGGCCACGGTCGGTATCTCTTTTCAGCTGCTACAGGTGAGTGCGGTCAAGCCGAGCCTACTGCCCGGAAGGACCGGAACGCGAGAGGAAACAGCGTTGTGAGGACCGAACTGAAGAACAGGAATACGATCGCCCCGGTGAGCGCGAACACAAGCCCCGACGAAGCCCCGAGCCAGGCCGGCGGGAGGTAGGCTTCCGCCGAATCATGCTCACGACGAAGGCGATCCACTTCACGATCTCGCGCTGGGGGAGGTGGTAGGAGTGGTGCGCGAAGTTGGTGAAGGAGTTCAGGGGGCCCACCGCGAAGAGGGTGTAGGCGGTCCTCGAATGTCCGTACTCGCCGTCGCCGGAGATTCGCTCGCCGATGTAGATGACGGAGCCGTAGACGAAGAGGTTGAAGGCCCCTACCAGCGTGCCTGTCGCCTTCCACTGGACTCTCAGTCGTGTACCGGATCGCTCCAGATCCCCGGCAGGAGGTAAGCGTGCTGTTCGAGGAATGTGTAGACGAAGAACACCGTCCCCACGCCCCACATGGTAACGTAGAGCGGACGGTTCCAGAAGCCGGGCCCCACGACCCGGAAGAAGTTCCAGGCATAGCAGAGCCAGCCGATTAGGATCAGGACCGAGAACGCCGGGTGGAAGCCCACATACTCTCGGCCCGGCCCGACGCCGGCCAGGAGCGTGGCGAGGATGCCGACGCCCGCTGCGGTCCAGCAGAGCACCTTTACCCTCAGCCTCCAGCGGTCGCCGTCCGTGGCCGGACCGCCGTGGTCCATGAGTTAACAATGGACCACGGCCAGGCCTCCGAGGAAGATCCACGCAGAGGCGAAGGTCGTGTGGATCGGACGGAGCTGCCTCAGGTCGAGGCCGAGGGACTGAAAGGTTGGCGCCAGGGACGGAACCGAGTACAAAGCCCCCAGCAAGCCGCCCAAGAGGGCGATGGCGATGAGTCCCCCGCGCACGAAGGTGAGCGTGGCGAACTGCCGTATCGGATGGGCATCCTCGATCGAAGGCTCCCCCCGGCCCGCTCCCCTCCCGTGCGGCTCCGAGTCGCAGCTGCCCCCGGCCCAGATCGGGCCGCTCCAACGCCTCGAGGTAGGCGGAGAGGTCGGTGATCTGCTCGTCCGTGAAGTGGAACGGAGGCATCTGGTCACTGCTCACTGTCAGGAGCGACGCCAGCCTGGACGCGTCCATGCGGCTGGCGGCGTTGGTGAGGTCCGGACCTAGAAATACCTTGCCCATCGAGCTGGTGACAGACCTGGCAAGCGTTCTCGTGCCAGAGGGTGCGACCGCGGAGCGCGGCCTCGGACAACGGATCCTGACGCTCATCGGTGTAGACGAGCGTGGTCTGGACCCCGAAGGCGGCCACCAAGCAGGCCAGCGCGGCTTTCTTGGCAGAAGCCCTAACCATGCGCCGTCATTCTCCTCAATATGTGTGTGGGACCCCTCTCAGGGGGATCGAGCAAGACAGGAGTTTTAAGGTGAATAGGCCTTACACCCAACCCCCAGCCGTCCTGTCGGGCTTGTGGGCCTGTCTGCCCTCTTCTAGCTTGCCGCAGGCGCGAGCGAAGGACGCCTCCGGTCCGCCAAAAGGGGCCTCTCTTGCCCCCGCCCGCCCTGTGTGAGCGGGCCGCTCGACATGTCCTTTCGAGGAAGAATCGATGGCGCGGGTTTTGTTAGCCGGGGCCTCGGGAAGCCTCGGGCAGGAGGTCTTGCGGTCGCTCGCCGAGCGCGGCCATCGGGTCCGAACGCTGTCCCGCGGACCTCGCAGCGCTGCAATGCTCTTCACCGGTGAGCATGTCCGGGCCGACCTCACCCGCCCCGACTCCCTCACGGGAACCTCTCAGGGCGTCGACCTGGTGTTCTCGTGCGCAGGCTCCTCCATGCGCCTGGACGATTTTCGGGATCGGCGTCGCTATCTCGACGTGGACTTCACCGGCAACCGCAACTTGCTGAGCGAGGCGGAGCGTGAGGGCACCCCCCGGTTCGTCTACGTCTCGCTCCACGAAGGCAAGAAGCTCCGCCACAACGGCTACGCCGATGCTCATGAGCAGTTCGTCGACGCGCTGGGCGCCTCCCCCGTCTCTAGCCTGGTCATCCGGCCCACCGGGTTCTTCTCGATCTTCCTCGATTTCCTCCGCATGGCTAGAAAGGGCCACGGAGTGGTGATAGGCGACGGTACGGCACGGGCCAACCCCATTCACGAGGCGGACCTGGGGGATTTCTCGGTCGATCACCTGGAGTCGGAGCGGGAGGAGCTGTCGGTCGGCGGACCAGAGGTCTTCAGCCGACGCGGCATCGTCGAGCTCGCTCTTCGCGTCGCCGGACGACCGGAGCGGATCCGCTCGGTGCCGGAGTGGGTGGCACGGGCGGCGGCCACAGCAGCCCGACCCCTGAATCCACGTCTTGCCACGCTGCTGGCGTTTGGCGTGGACGTGAGCGTGACGGACGTGGTGGCGCCCGCCTATGGAAGCCGCCATCTGAGTGACTTCTTTCGTGAGGCTGCGGCTAATCAGGCGGGCCCTTCGACCCCCTCCCTTCCCACCTAGGGCCGGTCTTGGTAACCTGGGTCGTCAAGGGCCGCTTGACGCGGCGGCCTACCCCATGCCTTCGATGACCCTTCAGGTGCAATGGCACACGACAGCATTGCCGTCATAGACTTCGGAGGGCAGTACGCCCACCTCATCGCCGCCAAAGTGCGCCGCCGCGCTGTGCTGGCTGAGATCCGGCAGCCCGAGGACCCCATCGACGCCTTCCTCGGTTATCGGGGGATCATCATCTCGGGCAGCCCCAGCCTGGCCTCGCAGGGAGAGGACTCCGCGGCTCCGACTCGCTTCGGCGCTACGGCTTCTTCCTGCTTGCCTCGGGCGGCGTGGATTCCACGGCGGCGGCGACGGTCCTCGGACAATCGCTGGGGCCCGGATCACCTCCACCTCCTCCACGTGGACAACCGCCTCATGACGGCCACGCCGGTAGAGCTCCCCACGGAGGTTCTGGACGACCTGCGGGAGGAGATCCTGGATCTCCCCGGTGTTTCCAGCCTGGCCTTGGACATCGCCTCCAAGCCCCCCGGAACCATCGAATGGGAGTGAGCCCCCTTACCTTGGACAGTGTGATGCGTATCACCGTCGGCGCCCGGTTCGTCCTCCTCTCCTGCCTGATCGTCCTGTGCACGGTGCCGACGTCCGCCACCGGCCTGACGGCTCAGGAGACCACCCTTCTCCGACCCTCCCGTGTGTTTGACGGGGAAGCTCTTCACCAGGGCTGGGTGGTCCTGGTGCGGGGGAATCGCATCGAAGCCGCGGATCCTGAGTCGGTAGTCGACGCGCCCCGGGGAACGGTGGAGATCGATCTCCCGGGAACCACGCTCCTCCCAGGCCTCATCGAAGGGCACTCCCACATCCTCCTCCACCCCTACAACGAGACGGCGTGGACCGACCAGGTCCTGAACGAGTCGCTGGGCCTGCGCACCGCCCGCGCCACCGTTCACGTGAAGAACAGCCTCATGGCCGGGGTCACCACGATGCGCGACCTTGGATCCGAGGGGGCCGGGTACGCCGATGTGGGCATCAAGCAGGCCATCGACCGCGGAGTGATCCCGGGCCCGCGGCTCCTCGTCGCCACCAGAGCCATCGTCGCGACGGGCAGCTACAGCCCGAAGGGTGCGCCCGAGATCCAGTTTCCCAAAGGCGCCGAAGAGGCCGACGGCTACGACGATCTCATCAGGGTCACGCGAGACCAGATCGGCCGTGGAGCCGACTTCATAAAGGTCTACGCCGACTACCGCTGGGGTCCGAACGGGTCCACGCAGCCCGCCTTCACGCTGGAGGAGCTCGAGACGATCGTGAAGGTAGCCAACAGCTCGGGACGGCCTGTCGTCGCCCACGCCTCGAGCCCCGAGGCCATACGCCGGGCGACGTTGGCGGGGGTCGCCACCATCGAGCACGGCAACAACGCCACGGACGAGACCTTCCGGCTCATGGCGGATCACGGGGTGGCGCTCTGCCCGACCCTGGCTGCCGGCTACTCCATCCGGACGTACGCAGGCTGGCGAAAGGGCATCGATCCCGAGCCTGCGAGCATCACCAGGAAGCGTGAGAGCTTCGGGCGAGCCCTGGCCACCGGTGTGACCATCTGCTTCGGCGGGGACGTTGGTGTGTATTTACACGGCGACAACGTGTTCGAGCTGGAGCTGATGGAGGAGTACGGAATGCCGACTCAGGCCGTGCTCGCCGCAGCCACGTCGGGCAACGCCCGAATCTTCGGGATCGACGATCGGGTGGGCCGCATCGAGGCGGGCCTCCTGGCGGACCTCATCGCAGTGGAGGGCGACCCCACGCAGGAGATCTCCGCCCTCCGGAACGTCCGGTTCGTCATGAAGGACGGAGAGGTCTACCTGAAGCCATGAGCAAACCGGAGCTCCTCAAGAAGGAGCTGGGCCTCTGGGACGTCTACGTCATCGCCACGGGCGCCACGCTGAGCTCGGGCTTCTTCCTGCTTCCGGGGCTCGCGGCCGCCGGAGCCGGGCCGGGAATGCCCTTGTCCTACCTTCTGGCCGGTCTCCTGCTGGTCCCCGGCCTGGTCAGCATGGCGGAGCTAGCTACGGCCATGCCGCGAGCCGGAGGCGTTTACTACTTCGTGGATCGCAGCATGGGACCCCTCATGGGAACGGTGGGGGGCTTCGGGACATGGATCGCACTTTCCCTTAAGGCCGCCTTCGCCCTCATCGGTATCGGGGCGTATCTGCGGCTGTTCCTCCCCGAGCTCAACGTCGTGCCTATCGCGGTGGCCTTCGCCGTTTTGTTCGGGATCGTCAACGTCCTGGGAGCGAAGAGGGCCACCCGGTTTCAGGGGTTCATGGTCGTGGCCCTGCTGTTGATCCTGGCGTGGTTCATGGGCACGGGGCTGATGCATGTGGAGCCCGGGAATCTCGCCGGCATGTTCAGTCAGGCACCGGTGTCGGTCGTTACCACTGCGGGCCTCGTCATCGTCAGCTACATGGGGCTCACCAAGGTAGCCAGCATAGCGGAGGAAGTCCGCAACCCTGAGAGAAATCTTCCCTTAGGAATGTTCCTGGCCTTCGGCACCGCCATCCTCGTGTACACCGTGGGCACAGCGGTCATGGTGGGGGTCGTCTCGGCGGATGTCCTGGCACGGGACGGGGGCGACCTGACGCCGGTTGCGACGGTGGCTGATGTACTGGTGGGGCCATGGGGGATGATCCTGGTGACGGCGGCGGCGGTCCTCGCCTTCTCATCCGTGTCGAACGCGGCCGTCCTGAGTGCATCTCGGTATCCCCTGGCCATGAGCCGTGACAAAGTGCTTCCCCGGTTCTTCTCGAAGATCCAGGCCCGGGGAACCCCGATGTACGCCATCTTCACCTCGGTCGCGCTGATCCTCGCCTTCGTCGTGCTGTTCGACCCGACCAAGATCGCCAAGCTCGCTGGAGCATTCCAGCTCATGATGTTCGGGCTGAGCTGCCTGGCGGTGATCGTCATGAGGGAGAGTCGCATCGAGTCGTACGACCCGGGCTACCGCTCCCCCTTCTACCCCTGGCTTCACATACTGGGCGTCTTGGCCTCCTTCTGGGTGGTTGTGGAGATGGGACTTCTCCCCAGCCTGTTCACGGGAGGTCTTATCACGTTTGGCGCGATCTGGTATACCTACTACGCCCGCGACCGAGTGGACCGCGAGGGGGCCATCTACCACGTGTTCGAGAGGCTCGGGCGCCAGCGCGACGTCGGCCTGGACCGCGAGCTCCGGCAGATCATGAAGGAAAAGGGCCTCCGGGACGCCGATCCCTTCGAGCAGGTGGTGGCGGCGGCGGCGATCATCGACACACCAGGCGGCACGAGCTTTCGTGACATCATATGGGAAGCCTCCGCCTATCTGGCCGATACGTGCGATACGTCGGCCAAGAGGCTGGGTGATGGCTTCCTGAAGGGGACGGTGGTGGGCATGACGCCGGTCTCCCACGGAGTGGCGCTCCCCCACCTCCGCCTCACGACCATCGGATCCTCGCGGATGGTTCTCGTTCGATGCATCGACGGGATCGAGATGGACGTGGACGTGGACTCCGCCGGGACGGCACAGGAGCAGCTTGAACCCGTACGGGCGGTCTTTTTCCTGGTCAGTCCCGAGAAGAACCCAGGCCAGCACCTCCGCATCCTCGCTCAGATCGCCGGACGCGTGGACAAAGAGGACTTCATGGATGCGTGGCTGTCGGCGTCCAATCACCAGGAGCTCAAAGAGGCCGTGCTTCGGGACGAGAGGGTGTTGGCCCTCACACTGGAGCCCGACACCCCCGCCGCGTCACTCATCGGTCTCGCCCTGAAGGACCTGAACATGCCCGAAGGCACGCTCATCGCACTGGTGAGCCGCGAGTCGGAGGTCATCGTCCCGCGGGGCGCCACGGTGCTCGAGGAGGGCGACCGGCTCACGGTCATCGGAGAGCCCGCCGGTCTGAAGATCCTCGGGCAGCGCTTCAAGCGAAGACAGTCCGAGTCCGGATCCGCCCAGGGTGGTGTCCCAGAAGTGGGGCGAGCCGCGTTAGGAGCGCCGACAAGCGCTAGCGCGCCTGTTACCGGCCAGACCTAGGCGGTGCCCCCAAGGGTAGACGGCCCACGCGCAGGCGACGAAGCGGCCGTGATGGGACAGCGACAGGTCCACGCGCAAACGCTCGTCTCGCCGGCGCAAGGTCGGTATCCCCCCCTGGGTCACGATGTCGATCTCTGCCGGGGAGATGTTCATCAGGGACCCCACGGCGGTTCGCGCCAGCTCTCTAACACGAACGCTGGGGCGGTCGCCCCGAGCTCCCGAGCCGTCGATCTCGACTCGGCCGACGCGGGCACGGGCGCCGATGGGGGGCTCGCCGGCGGCTCCGTCGTGGACTTCGGCACGGGAACCGGTCGCCTGATCTGCCACGGGCACGGCGAGAGCGTGCAGCCATCCGTCCGCTCGCTCGAACCAGACGCTGAAGCGCCCCACTCCATGGCTCACCTCGGCCCTGGCGTCGTCGAGCATCCGGACGGCGAATCTCCTCGGGAAGAACCGTACCTCGCCGTCGAGCTTCCGGGCGACCTTGAAGGCGCTTTCCTTCGCCGCCCAGAGAGACCATCGGAGTTGATGCGCGGAGCGGCTCCCGCGGATGCGGGCTTGTTCGGCGGGAGTAAACGCCCGGCTGTCGAAGCGGCCGTGGATCCTGCCGGCTTGGCTCCACGGATCGTGGAGATCGACGATATCGTTACCTACAAGCAAAGTACTTTTGCTCCATACGCGCCAGTCGAGCTACGATCTGCTCGGCCAGGTCCCTGGACCGCCGCAGGCCCGAATGCTCAGACTCGGGCTTGAAGAGCTCCAAGTCGACGTAGAACGAGTCGCCGCGGGCCGGAACGGTAGACCATGTCTTCTGTCGGTCACCGCGTATGTATACACACAGTGTTCGACAGTCCCGCACGGAGTTCAGGATCCTCCCCACCCCGTGGGCGATGGCGTCGGACTGCACACGCCCCGTGCGGCTACGCCCCGCCTCGGGGAAGATCAAAGCGGTCTCGCCCCGGGTGAGGAGATGTTGCACGCGCTTGATAACCCCGGACACGTCCTGCCGCCTCCCGCCCCGTCTCACCGGAATGCACTTGGTGAGCCAGGCACCGAACCGGCTGGGCCAAACAAACGCGTAGTTGGTGTACTCCGGCACATTCCACGGCATGCGGGAGTAGTTGAAGACGTACCACCAGCTTCCCCCGAGGGCCCACGCGACCACAGCCGAGTCGACCATGGTCAGATGGTTCGCGCAGATCAGCAGGGGTTGATCGTTCTCACGCATCATGGCGCGAAAGCGCTTGCGCAGCGCGCCGGCGTTCTTGACGTGATACCTCATCAGGAACCGCATCGCGAAGACGATAGAGGTGATCCAGAAGACGGAAGACAGCCGGCCCACCTCCCGCTGAATGGCCAGCGCCGCCCGTGTTCTCAAGGGAAGTTTCGTCACGACTCGAGACTTACGAGATCTTTTGCTGGATGAGCCCCACCGCGTCGCCGACGGTGTTCACGGCATCGGCGTCTTCATCCTCCACTTCGATGTCGAACTCATCTTCGAAGTTCAGGATGATGTCCACCAACCGTGCGGAATTCACCTTGAGGTCCTGGAGGATGTTCGTGTCCTCGTTCACCGCATCCAGTGCCTCTTGGTTCTTCACGTACGGCTTCATGATCTCTATCACCTTCGCGAAGATCTCTTCTCTGGTCATTAGCGCTTCCCGTTTCGATCCAGTGCTAGTCGACCCACCTGCGGAAGATCGCACAAGAATTTACATCGCCAAAGCCGAAGCCCGCCTTGATAATCGTATTCAGCGCCGGCATTTCGCGCACCACATGCGGGATCGAGGCCGCATATGCCTCGATCTCCGGGTGCACATCCTCACAGTTTATGGAGGGATGAACAAACCCTCCCTCGAGCATCAAGATACATGCGACCGCCTCCAAGGCCCCTGCGGCACCCAGCGCGTGTCCGATCATCGACTTGGTCGACGAGATCACCGGGAACGTTTCCGGCGTGCGTTCGAGGGCCTTCGCCCAAGAGGCCACTTCTCGCGGATCGGCGCCGGTCGCCGTCAGATGACCATTGATGGCGTCCACCTCGTCCGCATCGATGGACGCATCCGCCACGGCTTGCCGGATGCAGCGTTGCACTCCCTCCGGGTTGGGCGCGGTCATGCTACCTCCACCGCTATGCCCTCCGCAATTGATGCCGCCACCCAGAACTTCGGCATGGATCCGCGCACCTCGCGCCTCGGCGCTCTCCAGGCTCTCCAAGTGGAGGAGTCCTGCACCGCTGCCGGGAACGAACCCGCCCGCAGATGCGCTGAGCGGGCGTGAGGCCCTCTCGGGCTCGTCGTTGTGCCTCCGGCAGAGGACACGCATGGAGTCGAAGGCGGCCCAGCCATAGTGACTCGACCCCTCGGTGCCTCCGCACAGCATTCGCTCGGCGCGGCCCGCAGCGATCCGACAGTACCCTGCGATGATCGCCTCCAACCCGGTGCTGCACGCGCTGGAGTTGGCCGTCACCTGGTTACCCAGGGACAGAAGTCCGGCCACCCGCGCGGAGACCCCGCTGCCCATGACCTGCTCCACGATAGTGCTGCCGAGCCTGCGCACCCGGCCGGCATCGACAAATGGCACGAGCTTCTCGCCGGTGGTATCCAGCCCGCCGATCCCCGTTCCGAGAACCGCCCCGGCCTCCCAATAGACCCGATCGTCACCCGGCTCAGGTCGCTCGAACCCGGCGTCAGTCCACGCGTCGACGGCGGCGATGCAGCCGTACCGGTGGCTGCTGTTCATCGCCAGGAGCTCGTCCTCGTCGAAGTATTCGGCGGCGATCTCGTCGACGCCCTGTGGGATCCCGCCCACGGTGCATCCGAACTTGAGCTCCTCCAGCTGCGGGTAATGCCGGATTCCGGAAATGCCGTCGCGGATGGCCCGAGCGTACTCCTCGAGGCCGTTCCCGTTGGGAGCCACGACGCCCATGCCCGTGACGACTACCCGGTGGCTCATCGCTCCACCCCCACGCCCGAGATCGTCCCGGACAGGACGACGGTCCCGTCGTCCAGGGTCATGGTCGCCTCGGAGCGTAACTTGTTTCGCCGGAAGAACACCCTCCTCGCCGACGTCGTCACCCGGTCCCCCGGCTTCACGACACCGGTGAAATCGACGTTGGCGTCGCAGAAGAGAGCCACTCGCTTCTTTGCGCCTTCGATCCCGTGCTCCAGGGCGATGATGTAGATGCCGAGCGCGACGACGCCGATCTGGGCGAAGGATTCCAGGAGGAGAACCCCCGGAGTCACCGGATTTCCCGGGAAGTGACCCCGATAGAAGTCTGCGTCTGGCCGAAACCGGTAGTGGGCCACGATGTGGTCCTCGGACACCTCGAGGATCTCGTCCACGAACCTGAACGGCTCCTGCTGGGGGAGCAGCTCCAACACCTGGGCCGGCGTGAGCTTCGTTCCCACGGACTCCGACGTGCTCATTCGCCCATCTTCCCACCACGGGACCGCTGCGAGGGCCAGGGGTAGTCGGCATAGTCGATGTCGCGAAAGACACCCACCTTGGCGCGCCTGATCTCGTAGATGGCCTCACCGTCCACCAGCACCGTCGCGTCTCCGATGGCCACGGCGGACCCGGACTGCGGCAGATCCTGATATCGAACGATGTCGATCTCGTATCGGACGACTCTGTCGTGGGGTCTGATCTGCCCGGAGAACTCCACCTCGCCGCAGCCCAGCGCCCGCCCGGTGCCCAGGGCGCCGTTCCAGGCGCAGTAGAAGCCGATGAGCTGCCAGACGCCGTCCACGCCAAGGCATCCCGGCTGGACCGGATCGCCGAGGAAGTGACAGTGGAAGAACCAGTCGTCGAGGCGAACATCCCGCTCCGCCACGATCCGACCCCGGGCACCCTTTCGCGAGAGGTGCTCGATGCGATCGACCATCAGCATGGGGGGCAACGGCAGGCGAGCCTTGAACTCCGGAGGCTCGTCCTCGAGCAAGCGCCCATACGCGAAAGCCAGGACCTCCTCCTCGGAAAGGTGCGATCGCGCGCGGAACTCATCGTACTTCACGGCGTCTCTCCAAAGCGGAGCACATAGCTGGACCAGGACAGGCCCGAGCCCACCCCGATGATCGCCACGTCGTCACCGTCGGTCCATCGATCCCAATTCATGGACATCACGGACGGTGCTCCGGCGGCTCCCGTGTTGCCGTAGTCCACGACGTTGCAGTGGTGATGGTCGCCGTCGATGTTACAGTGCTGGCACACTGTTTCGAGCATCCTGAGGTTGGCCTGGTGGCCGATGAAGTGGAGGGAGCGGCCCGGGGGCGGAAACTCCTTCTGGATTCGCCGCAAGCAGCGCACGGTCTTCTTGATGGCGAACATCTGGACGGTGCGACCCTCCTGGCTGAAGTGACCGAAAAGGGGAACCACCACCTTGTCGCTGCCCGCCGGGCTCGACTCCAGGGTGTTACGCAGGATCTGGATTCGGGACGGGACCTTCGTAGAGACCACGGCAGCCGTCGTGCAATCTCCCCAGAGCACTGACGCCGACCGGTCGGAGTAGTCCACCGCGGTCGTGAGGCTCTCGGGCGTCACCAGAAGGATGTATTCCGGAAGTGCTTCGGGGCGCATAATGGACAGAGCATAGAGCGCCACCCACATGCTCGTGCACGCCGAGTTCATGTCGAAGGCGGGTACCTCCAGCTCCAAAGCCTGGGCGATCATACACGCATCGGCGGGGGAGGACCACTCCGGCTTGCTCGAGCCCGCGATGACCATGCCGATGTCGTTCTTGGACACGCCTGCCCGCTCCAGCGCCATCTCCGCGGCTCTTCTACCGGTTTCTGCGTGGGTGTACATGGCGGCTTCCACGGCCCCCCCGGGATCCACATTCCGGGTCTCACGGATGTAGTCGAGAGAAAGCACCGTGCGGCGGGCGCGGATCCCCACTCGCTCCATGATCCACTGGTCGTTCGTCCCGATGTCGAGATCGGTAAGGAACTCGTTGGTGATCTCACTCTCGGGATGGAAATGCCCCAGCCCGTGAAGGTACAGGCTCATCGCGAAGCCCCCGAAATACGCTCTCCTCCGTCCACTCGGATGACTGCGCCATTGATCCAAGCGGCCTCGGGCAGAGACAGGAGATAGATGACGTTGGCGACGTCCTCCGGAGAGGTCAGACGCCCGAAGGGATTCCGGGTCCGCGCTTGGGCTTTCAGATGCGCGCTTCCGGGAATCATGCGTAGAGCAGGCGTGTCCGTAACCCCGGCCTGGACGATGTTCGACCGAATTCCGAAGGGAGCCATTTCCACTGCGATGGAGCGCGAGACCGACTGCAGCGCCACCTTCGCCGCTGCCACCGCCGCATAGCCCTTCCATGCCACCTCATTGCCCTCGCTGGTGAGACCCAGGATGCGGGCGTCGGACGCGAACATGCCCCGGCCTAGGAGCTCCTGGGTCCAACCCAGGAGGCTGGTGCCCATGGCGTGGATCGTGCGCGTCAGGTCCTCCTCCTCCAGGAAGGAGTCGCCGGAGTACTCCGGTGGCGTCGTGAGACCCTGCACACCGTCGATACCCTCCTCGAACAGGCGGTCGGCAGCCTCCTCCAACGCCGATTCATCGACCCCGAGGGCTTCCGCCAACCGCTGCCGGGCCACATGGGAAGCGGCCGCTTCGGGACCGATCAACTTGAGATTGCCGAAGGCGATGGAGTGGAGGACGACACGGACCCGGCCCTCGGCCCCTAGTGTCTCGGCCAAGGCTTCGAGAATCTCCGCCCGCACGTCCGAGTCCAGGGCATCCTTGTTGAACGTCAGGAGCGAGACGCCTCGCTTCCGGACCTGGTCGAACTCCGGCTCGATGCGACGCATTGCCCCGCGGCGGTCGCGGTGGACGATGCACAAGTTGAGCCCGTGTTCGGCCAGCTTATGTGCGGTGGCGAGCCCGAAGCCGCTCGAGCCACCCAGAATCAGCGCCCACTCATCGCCGCCGAAGGGTGCGGGTGACGTACTCACGCGGTTCTGTTCTTGAACATCAGGGAGAGGTCTTGGGCAATATGGCAATGAGGCGCCCCAACGTCGGGATCACCCCCGGAATCAGCGGCATGCATAGGGTTACAAGGATACCAAAGGGAAGCGATTCTGACTAGGAAGCGGGTGGTGACACCCACTGATTCCTTGCTACCCGGCATCCCACGGCCTATCTGTAAGTAAGTCTTCCCGACCACTTCGATCCCACGCCCGACGAGTGGAGTGATGCAGCAACCCCGGCTTGCCACCGAGTCCATTGCGGGCCAGCGGCCGTATCAGGAGGACTCCGTCCTGTCACGCACCCTGTCGGACGGCCGAATCCTCCTGGCTGTCGCCGACGGAATGGGCGGACACGCGGCTGGTGAGGTCGCCAGCGCCCTCGCGCTGGAGACGCTCGTGGAGGCCGTCGAGGGAGGCCAATCACTGGACGAGGCATTCCGTCTTGCCAACGATCGCGTCCACTCCAAGGCGGAGGAGCCCGGAAAGCGGGGCATGGGAACGACGCTGGTCGCCATGCTTCTGGACGGGGACGGCTACGCGGTCGCCAACGTAGGAGACAGCCGGTGCTACGTAATCTCGGAGTCGGGCGGACGCCAAATCACCGAGGACCACTCCTTCGTGGCCGAGGCCCAGAAGCGGGGGCAGACTGAGGAGGAAGCCCTGGCGTCACAGTGGAAGGACGCCCTCACTCGCTCCATCGGCACAGACCCCGAGGTCGAGGTCGACGTCTTCGGACCCTTCCCGGTAGAGGGTGACTCGGCCGTCCTCCTCTGCTCCGATGGCCTGTACAAGACCCTCAGCGATTCCGACCTCGGTGACCTGTTCGCTCAGTCGGGAGGCCCCCGTGGCGCCGCCCAGTCGCTGGTGTCAGCCGCCTACGAGCGTGGAAGCGATGACAACATCACGGTGGCCATCGCCGAGTTCGGTGAGGTTCCGAGGATGCGCCCAGCAGGCACCATGCCGCTGGAGTTCGATCCACCGGACGAGGTGGTGGAGCCGGAGCCGGCTCAGGCGGAAAGCGAAATCGAGACCTCGGCGCCACCGGACGAGCCGGGTCCGGCGCCTGTGACCTCGGTTACGGGCACACCGCCGCAGACAGGGCCGCCGGTAGGCATGATCGTCGGCGTCGGCGTCGGCGTCGTCATCGTGGTGGTGGTAATCGCGTTCCTGGTGCTGGGGGGATAGGGACTAGGCCGGTCAGGGTGCCCCGGGCAGGGAGGGAGGGAGAGCTCGCAGGTCCCTCAGGCGATGTCCGCCACGAAGGTGAGCTTCAGTCCCCCCACTTGCACCACGTCTCCATCTTTCAGGTCGGCCGGATTCCTGACGGCCCCGTTTACCTTCATCTTGGTCCAGTTGTGGAGGTTCTTGACCTCGCACCCATCCTCCCTGCTCATGATCAGGACATGGTGTTTGGGCCCCTTCGGTACCATCACGTCGCAGAGAGTGCCCGTTCCGATGAGGACCGCGGGCACCTCCGACAGATAGCGCGTGCCCCGCTGACCGCCCGACTCCCAGACGACGTGAGCGCGACGCTTCCGCTCCGAGTCCTTCAAGAGCTCCTTCACCTCGTGCGGCTTGATGTGCATCGTGCCCTCGAAGCCGGTCATGGCCGGCTGGGGCCGGGAGTGGCTCGCGGAAGCCGTCTCTTCCCCCACCACCTTGTCGAAGACAATGGAGAACTTGCCGAAGCCGATTTCGTCACCGGCCACGATGGCCTGGGGGCCTTCGATCTTCTGGCCGTGAACGAAGGTCCCGTTGGAAGAGCCGAGATCCTCGACGACCCAACCTTCACCCTCCCGGCGGATCTCCGCCTGCCTCCGCGACACCGACGGGTTGTCGATGAGGATGTCCATATCCTCTTCGCGCCCGACGCGGATGGCCGCCTGATCCAGGTCGTAGACCTGCATCATCTTCCGGCCCAGGAGCAGTGTGATCTTCGGCATCCTTCGTCTCCTCCCTTCGTTCGGTTCCCAGGTAGGGCCGCCTGGGGGGACGACACTCGGAGCGCATACGAGCCGGCGAGTGATCGATAATGCCGTATCGTATGCGCCGCTGTCCAGCGACGCCTGTTCAGCTCCCCCCGTCCGCCGCCATGCAGCCGGGATGATCGGGCACGAGCGAGAGGCACTCGCGCACCAGCTGGTCCGCCACTTCGGGAGAGCCGTCCTGCCGGGCCGCTTCTGCGTCCCAGGCCAAGGGCTCCGCAACCTTGAGGAGCAGCGACCTGGCCTCGGCGCTCTCGGGCTCGAGGGTGGCCGCCCTCTGGGCATAGGAGCGCACGTCGTCTCCGTCCCGCCCGAAGTAGCGTGTCTCGGACTGCGCCGACGCAGCCATTCCGATCAGACGCGCCACCTCCCATGACGTATCCACGTCGAGGCCAGCCGAGCGGAGCCCCGCCACGGCCCCCGGCACATCCTCTTCGCTGACCCGAACCCGAAACGGTACACCGACCGGCCCCATCGGAAGCCGTCCTTCGATGCCGTCGGCGCTGACTCGCACGCCTCTCACACCCGCCTCGGCGGCACGGGCCTGGAGGTCGGCCAATTCCAGTGCCCGTCCCCAGGGTTGGAGGACGGCCGCCCCTGCCGCCAGCAGAACGACCACTACGCCGGCCGCAACGAGTCCCGGACGCCGCAGTACGCTCGCAGCGACGCCCCGGCTCCTGGGTGTGGTAACCAGCGTGAGGTCCTCCATGGCCCCGGCCGCCAGGGTCACCGTGGTCTCCACCGGCTCGTAGCGAGCGTCCTTCAGCGAAACCTTGTACGTACCGGGTCCGAGGCCGTTGGCCACGCACGGAGTGGGCCCCTCGGCCACCGTACGGCGCCCCATGCGGACCTGGACCTCCACACCCGGCTCATCCGTCAGGACCCGAAGTGAGCCCGCGTCCGCCGCCTCTCCCCCGGCCGCCACCCGCTGGAGGGCGTCCCGGAGCTCACGGGCCGACGGAAAGCGGTCGTCAGGGTCTCGGCGCAGGAGGCGCAGGACCACGTTCTCCATGGCCGGCGAAACCTCCACCCCGGTCTCGGAGAAGGGCTTCACGTCGCCACGCTCCGTGGCGACCATGAGCTCGTAGATCTGATGCGTCGCCTCACCGGCCGGATTGCCGAGCCAGGGGTCCCGGCCGGTGAGCAAGGCGTAGAGGATCACCCCGAAGGCGAAGAGGTCGGTCCTCCCGTCCACCTCCTCGGCACGCAGCTGCTCCGGGGCCGCGTACCCCGGGGTGCCCAACGTCCCTACGGTCGTCAGGCGACTGTCCGTTTCCCGCTCCGCGATCTTCGCGATCCCGAAGTCGAGCACCTTCACGATCTCCTCACCCGCACGGTCCGTGGTGAGCATGACGTTCTCGAGCTTCATGTCGCGGTGCACGACTGGTTCGGGGCCCTCGTGAGCGGCGATGAGAGCGTCACAGACCTGGAGGCCCAGTCGGATGGTCCGCTCGGCGCTGAAGGGGCCTTGCTCGAGGACCGCATCCGCGAGGCTCTTGCCCTCGACATACTCCATGAGGAAATAGATGAGCCCCGCCTCGAGGTCCTCCTCGTAAGTGGCGAGTCCCACGATGTGGGCCGACTCCGTACCCAGGCGTTTCATGATCTGTGCCTCCCTGAGGAAGCGTTTTCTCATGGTCTCCGCCTCGGCCCCGACCAACCGGTCTACACCGAGGATCTTCAGCGCCTCGATCCAGCCGCCCTTCACGTCCTCGACCTTGTAGACGGTCCCGAAACTGCCGGCTCCGAGGCGCTTCAGAACGCGCCACTTGTCCCTGAGGAGCGTGCCTACGAGCAGATCTTCCTCCGGGTCGTCCCCAGCCCCTCCAGCGCCGGCGCTCTCATCGCCGGGCGGCGTGCCGCTCTCCGCCGGAGATCCCTCCTCGAAGTCCGGAAGGTCCTTTGGGTTCCAGGCGACGGTGGGTTGCGGTCGCTTCTTGTCGGGCTCGTCGGGGTTGGACACGGACCGAGTACCTCGTGGCCAAAGGTGGTGGCACGAACTTACCGGGTGGCGCGAAGTCGGGTCAACAAGAATCGGGACTTGCCACCCCAGGGCCTCGGTCTTCCTTTACATCCATGCGACACCGTGAAGTCCCGATCCTGTTCTCCTTGACTCTTCTGGGAGGGTGCTCCGGTGAGGCGGACCCGTCCACCGACGCACAAGCGACGGATCCCCAGCCGAGCGAAGTCGTCCTCCAAGCGGTGGACGCCGGAACGGGGGCAGCGCTCGCTGACGGTCAACTGACCGTGAGGTATCTGGTGCGGACGCCCATCACTTTGGACGCCTCCGCGGTGGACCAGGTGTCGGCCTCCCAGCCCTACCACATCACCCACGCCGTCGCGGAAGACAGCCTCGTGGTGGAGCTCCGTCTGGAGGCCCGGTCCTATCACCGCCTGGATACTGTCCTCACGGTGGCACGCGGGGCATCGGCCGGACCCTTCACCGTGCGGATGACACGGCGGTTGGACCGGGTAGCCGGCACCGGCGGGGCCAGGCCAGCAGCCGGCGGAGTCCGGGCCGACACGCGTCCCCCCGCGGACGCTCAACCGTCCCAGCCCACCGACCCCGACGCTGGGATCGACCGAACGGCGTTGCGCGTGGGGAACGAGGCGTTCCAGGCCGGAGATTGGGTGGCGGCCACGAGGGCCTACCTGAACATGGTGGAACCCCCGCGGCGGACCGGCACCTACGCCCCTGCGTACCAGCAGGCGCTGGTTCGACTGGGAGTCAGCCACATCAACCTGGGTGAGTGGGCCGGCGCTCTCAATGCGTTGGAGGAGGCCGTGTCCTTCGACTCACCCGGATTCAACGCTTACCTGACGCTGGGCCAGGCCCAGTGCGCTGTGGGGCGCACAGAGGACGGCCGCCGGTCCCTCGACCAGAGCGACGGCATGGCCTCCACGCTCCCGGCCGCGGAGCGCCCAGTCGTGCTGGCCTTTGTGGCGTATCGGCGGGCGGTCTGCAGCCAGCGGGACTTCGAGCGGGCAGAGAGCGCCCTGCAACGCGTGCAGAGCGGAGCCGCCACGATCCAGGCGTACGAGGCGTTCATCGAGCAAGGCGAGGCGCTCAACCCGGTGCCCGCTCAGCTCCAGCAGGCGCTGCGCAACGCCCGTCGTCACATCGCCGAGGTCCGGGACCGGATGCGCCGCGGCGGAGTCCCGGCATCAAGTCCGTCATGAACCACAGCCAGGGTCGCGAACGCTCCCAGAAGGACCATGGCGAATCGGGGCTGGACTACGGCGCCCCCAGCACATCGTGGACGGTCTGGATGTCCGAGATGGGCATGGACGGGTCCAGTGCGCGGGTCAGCACGTTCTCGGCCCTGCATCCGGCTCGAGCGCCTGCCGCTGCGTCCATCCCGTCCTCCCTCGTGGAGCGTGGCGCCCACGCTTCCCCGGGTCTGACGATGAATCATTGTTTACCCGTGTCCTCCGACATACGATTGGTCGGGTAGCCTTAGACGGAGCAGGACACATGACCGAGAGGAACCTCTCCCACGACGTCGGTCCCTCAGGGTCGAGCGTGCCCCCCCCACCCCCCCAAGCTGAGTTCGGCGAGGTCTTCGACTGGCTCGCAGGCCGCTCGGGCATGTCGCGGCGGAGCTTCATCAAGGGAGTCATCGCTTCCGGAGTGGCCGTGTCGGGCGTGCCGTATCTGGCCAACGCGAGTCCCAGACCCGCCCTTCAGAGCGGCGCGGCGGAACGCCTCATCTCGTTGAATGTGAACGGGCAGGTTCGTCGGGTGGACGTCCTTCCCAACGAGACGCTCGCCATGACGCTACGCTACAAGCTCGGGCTCACCGGCACCAAGCTCGGGTGTGATCGTGCGGAATGCGGCGCCTGCACAGTGCTCATCGACGACCTCACGCACTACTCCTGCTCCACACTCACGCACCGCGTGCGAGGACGAGAGATCACCACGGTGGAGGGGCTTGAGAGCCCTTCGGGCGAGCTCCACCCCGTGCAGCAGGCCTTCATCGACGAGCTGGCTCCCCAGTGCGGCTTCTGCACGCCGGGACAGGTGATGGCCGCAGTGGGACTCCTGAGGGCGAACCCGAATCCGACCCGTCAGGAGGCACGCCGGGCGATGTCGGGCAACATCTGCCGATGCGGTGCCTACGATCATTACCTGAACGGGGTCATGCGCGCGGCGCAGGAGGTCTGAGATGGCACTTATCGGTGAGAATTTCGCCCCTCCTGATCTCCGAGCCAAAGTGACGGGAAGGGCAAAGTACGCAGAGGATTTCCGGGCGGATGGCATGCTCCACTGCCGGCTCCTGACGAGCCCCATGCCCCACGGCCGTGTGCGGAGCATCGACGCGTCGGAGGCGCTGAGCATGGAGGGCGTCCTCGCCATCCTGACCGCAGACGAGGTCCCCGAGATCCCCGCACCAGGAAATCCCATCCTGACCAACGAGCCCCACTACGTGGGCGAGCCGATTCTGGCGGTTGCGGCCGTCGACGAGACCACGGCCCAGAACGCCATCGCGGCCATCAAGTTGGATCTGGAGCCGCTGCCGTTCTGCGTCGACCCGCTGGACAGCCTCCGCCCGGGCGGACCCAACGCCAGGACGGACGGCAACACGGTGGTGCGGGGAGAAGGCGTTCAAGAGCGCAAGTGGACCGCCGAGGACTTCGCGAAGGCTGGCGAGGGTAGGCTGCCCATGGGGGAGCCGTTGGCCGAGTGGTCGTACGGTGACGTGGAGGCCGGGTTCGCCGAGGCGTCGCTGGTGCTCGACGAGACCTTCGTGACCGCGAACATATCCCACCACTCCATGGAGCCCCGGAGCGCCATGGCGTACTGGCAGAACGGGAAGTGCTACCTCTACGGATCGACCCAGAGCCAGAGCTACGTGGTGCCGGGTCTCGCGAGCTATCTCGGGATCGAGCCCGACGACCTGGTCTACATCGCGGAGTTCTGCGGTGGAGGCTTCGGCTCGAAGGGGAGCGCCTACCCCGTCATGGCCGTCCCGGCCTACATGGCCAAGAAGACGGGGCGGCCCGTGCTGATGCGCATCAGCCGCGCCGAAGAGAACTTCATCGGCTCCGCACGCCCCGGCTTCCAGGGCCGCATCAAGATGGGGTTTCGCGATGACGGACGGGTGACGGCGGTGGACCTGTACATCGTTCAGGAGAACGGTCCCAACTCGGGCGGGGGAGACTGGAATTCGGCCAGCAGCGCCGTATCGATCGTCTATACGCCGCTGGCCATGCGGTTCCGGGGGATTCCCGTCCTGACCAATACGCCGGCCACCGGCGCACAGCGGGGTCCCGGCCAGAACCAGATCGCGACGGCCGTCGAGCCGCTCCTCGACAAAGCCGCCCACCAGCTGGGAATCGATCAGGTGGAGATCCGCCGGATCAATGCCCCGGACAACGACTCGCGGTACGGTCCCAATCAGGGGCCCGTCACCAGCGCCTACATGCGCGAGGCCTTGGACATCGGCGCCGCGCAGTTCGACTGGGAGGGCAAGAAGGCCCAGAGCGGCCAGCGTCGCGGCTCCAAGGTCATCGGGGTCGGCGTCGGGCAGGCTTTCCACGCGGCGGGATCGAGCGGGTACGACGGCCTGGTCCGGATCACGCCAGACGGCAAGCTCCACATTCACACGGGCGCGGGCAACCTGGGCACGTTCTCCTACGCGGGGACGTCGCGGGTCGCCGCCGAGGTCCTCGAGATGCAGTGGGAGAACTGTGAGATCCACCGCGGCGACTCGAGCAGGGGTCTGCCCTGGAACCTGGGTCAGTTCGGCAGCAACACGTCGTTCACCATGACCCGGACCAACTACGTCCCCGCCATGGACGCCGTCCAGAAGCTCACCGAGATCGCGGCCATGGAGCTGGGCGGCTCGCCGAGCGACTACGACATCGGCAACGAGACCGTATTCGCGAGTGCCAATCCGTCGCGGCGCCTCAGCTACGCGGCCGCGGCCCGCCGGGCCGTCGAGCTGGGCGGCAAATACAGCGGCCATGAGGTCCCCGACGACCTCAACCAAATGACCAAGTCCGCCGTGGCGGGCCTCGCCGGCAGCGGCCTGGTCGGCGTGGCCAAGGACAACCTGGAGCGCAACGGGACCGTTCCCGCGTTGGCGGCCGGATTCATCCGGATCGAGCTCGACGTGGAGACGGGTCAGTTCGAGATTCTCGACTACCTGGGAGTAGCAGATTGCGGAACCGTGATCCATCCCCAGGGGCTTGCCACCCAGATAAAGGGCGGGGCCGTGCAGGGCTTCGGCATGGCGACTCTGGAGCGCCACATCTACGACCCCCAATACGGTTTGCCGGGCACCATCGGTCTGCATCAGACCAAGCCGCCGTCCTTTCTGGACGGGCCCCTGGAGATGGGGTGGGCGGCCGTGAACAAGCCCGACCCCCAGAACCCCGTAGGGTCCAAGGGGGTGGGAGAGCCCACAATGGGGTGTGCCGGCGCCGCGCTGTTGTGCGCTATTTCCGACGCGCTGGGCGGTCACTACTTCAACCGGACGCCCGTGGTGCCGGACATGATCGTGAACGCCGCGTCGGGGCAGCCGCAGTCGCATACACCGCTGCAAGTCAACACGCCGTGAGGAGCCGCCCATGTTGAAGGACATGATGTCGCACTTCGAGCTGTTTCAGCCGGCGGACCTGGACAACGCATTCGCCCTCCTCGATCGCTTCGGCGAAGACTGCTGGACGATCGCCGGCGGACAAGACAGCCTCGACTGGTTCAAGGACCGGGGCAAGCAACCTTCCGCCGTCATCGACTTGGCGGGAATCGCTGGGCTCGAGGGCATCCGGGAGGCCACCGACGGCATCGAGATCGGAGCCATGACGACGCTCACGGCCGTCGAGCGTCATCCCGTCATCCAGGAGCAATATGGATTGCTCGCGGAGGCGGCGGGGGTGGTGGCGAGCCCGCAGATTCGGAACTCCGGCACGCTGGGCGGCAACCTCTGCCAGGACACGCGCTGCTGGTACTACCGCTACGGGCTCTCCTGCTACAGGGCCGGGGGCAACACCTGCTACGCCAACACGCCGGTGGGGGTGAACCGGGAACACTGTCTCTTCGACGCCAGCCGGTGCGTCGCGGTGACTCCCTCCGACCCCGCACCTGCGCTCGTGGCGCTGGACGCCTCCATGGTCATCCAGAACTCGGGCGGCGAGCGAGTCGTGGCCGCCGAGGACTTCTTCATGAAGCCCTCAGTGGACATCACGCGGATGACCGCACTCAAGCCGGATGATCTCTTGACCCAGATCCGGATCCCCAACACGTGGGCCGGCGCCAGCTTCTACTTCGAGAAGGTCGCCGATCGTGGCAGCTGGGACTTCGCCCTGGTTAACGTCGCTGCAGCGCTGAGAGTGGAGGGCGACCGTATCGAGGGCGCCCGCATCGCGTGCGGCGGGGTGCAGTGCACGCCGCGGCGGCTCACGGACGTTGAGGCGCTCATCACGGGACGCGTCAAGAACGAGGAGACGGCCGAGCTCGCCGGTGCCTTGGCGGTCCGCGGAGCGGAGCCCTTGAACCACAACCACTTCAAGATCCCGCTCATGGAGAATCTGGTGAAGAGGGCCGTGCGCGACGCCTAGCTGGGCTTTTGCACGGCCCTGGCGTGGGGGCCAGTCGGTCCGTCGGCGGACGAGCGGGTACCCGGTGCCCCCTACCCCCCGAGCACGCTGAGCTGGCGCGTGAACTTCACGATCAGCGAGCGACCCAGGGGCCCGTCGAGGGCGTCGACGCCCTGGATATCGTTGTAGACGATGAACAGGCCGGTCCCCGCCGTGTTCAGCCATCCAAAGCGCACGTTCGCCACCAGGCGATCAATCTGATCACTGTACTGGATCAGGGACTGTAGATAGATCCGCGGGGTGAAGAAGTACCCGAAGTTCACGCCCACCAGGGTGGTCTCGAAGTTGCCCTCGGGGAGATTGACGTCGTTGTACACCAGCCTGAGCGAGGTGCTGAAGGCCGCTCCACTCCGCAACGTGATCGTAGCTGAGCTATTCAGGCGGTCCCCGGAGAGGAAGCTCCCCACGTTGAGCCGGCCGTCGAACGACAGGTCGGCCGAACGGTTCGTGTTGAACACGAAGGCCGCCTCCCATCCGTCGTAGGTACCCGTCGGGACGACCACGTCGGTGCCGGCGATCTCGAATGGCTCGTAGAGCCCCTCCCGCACCCAGTTGGCGCCCGTGTGGAACTCCATTCCGCTCGGCCACTCCCAGTGGGTGTCGATGTGCAGGCGACCGGACTCCTCGAAGTTGTGCTCGACCTCGCTCTTCCGGCTCCGGTACGTGAAGTACGAAACGTGGGGGCGGATCTCCCGGAGGACCCGATCAGGACGGACGAAGCGCTGGATGTATCCCTGGTAGTAGCGGTAGCCGCTCCGGGGCAGGAAGCCCACCTCGGGGTTGAAGGACTCGCCGATCTCGCGGACCGTGAGGGTGCCCCTCCAACTCCGGCTGCTCCATCCGGCGCTGGCGTCGAACGCGTGCTCGTCGCCTGCGAGCCCGGGAGTCTCGGTCCCCGCCACGAAGGATGTGAGCGTCAAGGCCTGTCCGATGCCCACCCGTGCGTCCGCCGAGAAGGTCCGGTTGTAGTCACCGGATGCCTCGCCGCTCCTGTTTACGAACAATGCTCCCACCCGTGATCGGTTGGGCAGCTCCCGGGCGACCCGGGCGACGGAGTAGGCATTGCCCGCCGGCCCCCCCGCCTTCCCGTCCGTCTGGATGTGGAGGAGGCCGATGTTGAAGCCCCCGGCTTTCCCAGAGAGCCGGCCCCCGCCCTCGATGGGCACCCGCTCGCCGTCGGCGATGCCGATCTGCCGGCTGAAGAAGAGGTCGGCGCCGCCCGCGCCTACGGTGAAGAAGCCCGCGTTCTCCAGGAAGAACGGCCGCTTCTCGGGGAAGAGGAGTGAGAAGCGGGTGAGGTTGACCTGCTGATCGTCCACCTCGACCTGGGCGAAGTCGGTGTTCACCGTCATGTCGAAGGTCAGTCCCTGCGTGATCTGCAGCTTCGCCTCGCCGCCGAACTCGGCGTCCTCTCCGAAGGACGTCTCGCCGGCCTCGTAGTTCCGCTCCGTCGAGGTCAACAGGTACGGCGTGACGGTGGCCAGGCGCCGGAACGGGGGCGAGAGACCCTCGAGATCGCCGGCGTAGTTGAGCCTGTAGAGGTTGAACTCCCGTGGCACGGGCGACCAGAACGATTCCTCGTTCAGCCGTCGGACCCGCCGGGACACGTTGAAGCCCCAGGAGTCGTTCTGCGCTCCGTAGCGCAGCGTGTTGAAGGGGATCCGGAACTCGGCGTACCACCCCCGCCCGTCGATGGAGGTGGCCACGGTCCAGCTCCCGTCCCAGTTCTTGTTGAAGCCGGCTCCCGCTCCCGACTGGAAGCGTCGTCGGTTGTTGAACCCACCCCCTAGGAAGCGCCCCCCGCCCTGGCCCTCGTTGGCGACCTGGCCGTCGTACTCGATGCCGGCAGGGGTCGTGCCGAACACGAATCCGTTCTGCTCGTCGTTGTATGTGTCCAGGATCAGCACGACGTTGTCGCTCTCGTCCACTCGATAGTCCCGAATCCGCTCCCCGGGGACGATGTCGTCGGGCTGTCGGTCCAACGCCCAAACGCCGACGTACAGGGCTTCGTCGTCGAATACCACCCGGACTTCGGTCCTCTCGGACGCCGGCTGTCCGTCCCTTGGCTCGCGCTGTGTGAAATCCGTCATGGGAGCGGCCTGCTGCCACGCCGCATCATCGAGACGGCCGTCGATGGTTGGGGGATCGGTCACCCGTGACGCCGTCGCGATCCCTGGCTCAAGCGACGGAATGCTCCCGATGGACCCGGGGGCGGGGGCTTCTTGCTGAGCGAGAAGCGAAGACGGGCAAAAGGCGAGGAGGGCGGCCAGCTTCAGTCGGGTGGTCTTCACTCGGGTCCTACCGTGTACAGGGCTTGAGATGGTGATGCCAAAGGTATCAGGGGGAGGCCGGTGCACCACAGGCCAGAGTATTCGCCGAGGTGGACTGGAGCCCCCGCCTTCTCGCCTCAGTCCACCTGAATCGGCAGCTCCCTGATCCGCTGACCGGTGAGGGCGCCGCAGTCGATCGCACACCAGAGCTTGTGGACGCGGGGCTTGTCCCCGTCCACGGAAACCTCGGCCACCTCGGCCACATATGAGCCGAAGGACTCCACCACAGAGATTCCCCGAGCTCGTCCCTCGGGAGGCGTTGTCGCTGGGAGAGAGTCCCTCGATGGTCGTCACCTCGGCTCCTGCGACCGTGCCGATGGCCGTCATGCACGAGCGGGCCGGGGTGTCGTTCACATGGACCGTGCAGGCCCCACACAGGCCCATCCCAAATCCGAACTTGGTGCCGGTGAGCTTGATGGTGTCCCGGAGAACCCACAGGAGTGGGGTATCTTCAGGGACGTCGACCTCCCGGGGCCGCCCGTTGAGCGTGAAGGTGACCATGGCGAGGTCCTGCTACTGGAGGAAGAGCGGTGGTGCTCGCAAGGTGCGGCGACGGGCATATCGGGCACAAGGGACCCACGGTCGTCCGCGACAGCCCTACTGCTGGCACCCCATCGCCTCTCCGCGGGTCGGGCCCCACATCCCTCTCAACACCCAGCGAGCGGAACGTGTCCTTCAAGCGACTGTATGCACGTCCCCGTCGCTGTCCGTCGAGCAGGCCCCTGTTTCCCAACATGACAGGCCCCCGTTTCCCGACATGAGTTGATCTGCATGGCCGCGAACCTGGTTCGAACCCTGACCCAAGGAACACTCCTCACCGTTGCGCTTCTCGGCGGCCGCGTTCCCCTCTCGGCCCAAAACCCCGTCCACGGGGTGAGCGACGTCGAGCCTGTCGATCTCATCGCGCTTCGACTCGAGAGCGGCGCCGACATCGACGTGGACGGGCGCCTCGACGAGGAGGCGTGGGAGCGGGCCATCCCCATCACCGACTTCACCCAGCAAGAGCCCGTGGAGGGCGGGACGCCGTCGGAGCGGACGGAAATCCGGGTCGTCTACGACGAGGATGCGATCTACATCGGAGCCATCCTCTACGACGATCCCGAGGGGATCCTGGCGTTCCAGAAGCGACGGGATGGTTTTCTGAGCACCGACGACCGTTTCATGTGGATTCTGGACACCTTCCGGGACGGTCGCACCGGCTACTTCTTCGAGACCAATGCCACAGGGGTGATGGGCGATGCCCTGATCGCCGGGGGGAGCGGCGGTCGCGGGGGCGGGGGCGGGGGCTCCGGTGGGGGGGGCGGCGGATCCAGCCGGGCGTGGGACGGAATCTGGCAGGTCAAGACGTTCATTCGACCCGACGGCTGGTCGTTGGAGATCCAGATCCCCTTCCGCACGCTGAACTTCGACCCGGCCTCGGACACCTGGGGAATCAACTTCCAGCGCACGATCCGCCGCAAGAACGAGGAGATCCTCTGGCGAGGGTATCGGCGCAACCAAAGCCTCCGCCAACCCGTACACGCCGGCCGGCTCACCAGCCTCCGGGGAATGTCGCAGGGAATCGGACTCGAGGCGGTTCCCTACGCGGTGACGAACTGGAGGAACGTGCCGGAAGAGGCCGACCCGACCACGTACCGGAGCGA
Organism: Longimicrobiales bacterium; assembly: GCA_965238005.1. Classification (GTDB taxonomy): domain Bacteria; phylum Gemmatimonadota; class Gemmatimonadetes; order Longimicrobiales; family Gaopeijiaceae; genus CBDCKN01. The sequence continues at coordinate 4,568,521 of OZ250165.1, read as the reverse complement.
CGTCGGTCTCGACATCAACTACAACATCACGCCGAGCCTGAGGGCCGGCGTGAGCGTGAATACGGACTTCGCCGAAGCGGAGGTGGACCAGCGGCGCCTAAACCTCACTCGCTTTCCACTCCGCTTCCCGGAGCGGCGCGACTTCTTCCTCGAGGGATCGGGCGCCTTCACCTTCGCGCCGAGCAACGGGGCCGAGCCCTACTTCAGCCGGCGTATCGGACTGCTCGAGGGCGAGCAGATCCCGCTCAACTACGCGGCCAGGCTCGGGGGCCAGGCCGGCAGATACGAGCTCGGATTCATCCACGTGAACACAGCGGAGCTCGAGTCTGCGGATGTGGACGGCGGCACCTTCGCCGGGGAGCAGTTCACGGTGGCCCGGGTCAAGCGGGGCATCTTCGAGCAATCCACCATCGGGGCCATTTACACGCGTCGCTCCACCGGGGCCGACCCCACCGATCCAACGGCGCTGGCCCCCGAGGACCGGCACACGGTAGGGACCGACCTCTACTACACCACGTCTCGGCTCTTCGGCGACAAGAACTTGACCCTTCAGGCGTTTACCGTCTGGAACTCCAACCCGGATCGGGACGTCGAGCGCTCGCTGTCGGATCTCTCCGCCCGCGGCATCCGGATGAGTTACCCGAACGACGTCTGGTCGGCACACCTCTCCTACCGTGAGTTCGGAGACGACTACAGCCCCGCCGTGGGGTTCGTCACCCGGAACGGCTTCCGCCGCGTCGAGCCCAGGATCGGTTGGCGGCCGAGGCCCAACATCGACTGGATCCGCAGATTCGACTTCTCGGTGCAGTTCCGGCACCTGGAGGACATCGACACCGGCATCGCCGAAGAGCGGCAGTGGCGCTTCAAGATCTTCGGCGTCGATCTCGAGAGCCAAGACAACTTCGACATCGACCTCCAGCGCCAGTTCGAGTACCTCGACAACGAGTTCGAGATCAGCGATGGAATCTTCGTCGAAGAGGGCAACTACACGAACTGGGAGTGGACGTTCATGGCTCGAGCGGCGAGCCACCGAGTCGTCTCCGGGAGGGTCGAGGTCCGCCGAGGCGGCTTTTGGAGCGGAGACCGGACCCAGTTGGAGATCGGCCTGGACCTCCGACCGTCGCCCGGGATCCTCCTCTCGGTCGACGTCGAGAACAACAACGTGGATCTACCCCAGGGATCATTCGACGCGAACCTCTTCCGGGTAGCCGGCGAGTGGAACATCACTCCCCTTGCGTCCGTAACGGGCAACATCCAATACGACGACGTCACCGAAGTCGTGGGGCTCTTCATGCGGACGCGGTGGATCCTCGCGCCCGGGAATGAGCTCTTCCTCGTGTTCACGCAGAACTGGCAGAGCCTGGGTGACGGGCTGTTCGACGAGGACCGGGAGTTCCTGACACTCTCCCGGGGCGCGAGCGTGAAGCTGAACTACACGTATCGGCTCTAGGGGCATGGGGGCCAGCATCTTGCCAAGGGTCGAACCCGGCCGGCGAGACGAGCGTGTCCGGAGTCGAGCAGAGCGCAGGCCTGCCGCCGGCGTCGTCGTCAAGCGGAACGCTGCGCCGACTCGCACGATCTGAAACCGGTACTTTAGATTATCCGTAGGGCCCGACACGTCATGGACGACTCCCGTCCAGAGTGGACCGATCGTGTACAGCTGGAGGATGAACGGATGAGGGCGCTTGCGCCGGTGGCGCTTACCGGCCTCTTGGGTCTGATCTTGTTGGAGATCCTCAAGATCATCATGGAGCCCGTAGTGGCGTGGCTCCTCGGAATGCTCGTCCTCGGCCTCAAGATCTCACTGGCCCTGCTCGCCCTAGGCGTAGGGGTCTACCTGGTCAGGCGCTTCTACCGGTCCCGCAACGAAGCGGAGGCCTGACTCGCAGCGGCCCTCGCTGTCGAGCCTCGCCACCGCACGCAGGCCGCCCTTCCCCGCCGTCTGACTCGACGGGCCGACGGTCACCGCTCGCCCTTCACCTCCTCCTCATCGCAAACCTGCAGACGAACCGATTCTCCACGGTCTGCTCGTTGAGGTGTACGAAGACCGAGACGGCCTTCTCCCGTGGGCCGGGGACCACGGTCAGGGGACGACCGCCACAGTCCTCGGACCGAATCACCACCACGTGCTCGCCGTTCGAGACTCGAATTCCGTTGATGAGCTGTCGCCGCAGTATCTTCAGGGTATCGACGACCTCACCGTCGACCACGACCTCCGCTCCAATGGCCTCCGGCAGGAAGGTGAAGTCGACCCGTAGCACGTAGCCGCGTCCACTGCTGGCGGTGTACCAGAGGACGACCATGGCAAGTGCAAGGATCATCCACGCGTCACGCCACGCAGCCCTCTCATGAAGTTCGCCACCGCGTGCTCCCGGCCCGGTTGCGACAGACCAGCTCAAAGGCGAGCCCTTCGACTCGCGCGTCCCAAGTGGAAGTTCGTATCATCAATCCGATCCGGATGCAACAGCGGTGGTCACGCTTCGTGACCGTTCGAAGGGAGTTACCCATGAGTCGTCGTCTAATCCCAACCGTCGCTCTCGCGCTCCTTCTCCCAACCTACGCCAGCGCCCTGCAGGAGGAATCGTACGACTATTGGCGATTCAACCGGGACATGATCCGGCATGGCCAACAGGCCATCTTGATCTGCAACGGCCTGTTCACGTCCAACCGGACCCTCGAGCAGGTTTTCGATCAGGAGCTGGCCTATCTGCGACAGCCGGTCGGAACGCCACGCGGCGGGGACTACGTCGTCGATCGGGAGCGCCGGGCTGTGGCCATCGGGGCGCCGGGAGGGACTCCGCCCATGCGAGCGGCGTTCCGCGAAGGGATCGGCTGCGTCATCATGGCGCCGGATCAGACCTTCGAGGATATCGAGAGCTTGCCGACGCTCGATATGCCGCCGCCGAAGGGCGACCCGGCAACCATGGCGTGGCCCGACGGTGACCTGATCGACGGCCACTCTCTTCCGCCCGGCGTGGATACTCCCGCCCTGCAGAGGGCATCAGACTGGGCCTTCGACCGCGAGTCCCCGGAGCAGGTCACTCTCAGCCTCCTCGTGGTCCACCGCGGCCGGATCATCCATGAGCGCTACGCCCCCGGCGTCGACGTCGCGACCAGGACCCGAACGTGGTCCACGGCCAAGAGCATCGCCGTCACGCTGATGGGGATGCTGGTCGACGAGGGGCGTATGGCGCTGGACGAGCCTCTCGGATTCGAGTGGCTCCCGAGGGCCCAATCTCCCGAGACCGATCCCCGGACGGCCATCACGCTCCGGCACGTCTTGAACATGTCGAGCGGTCTGTACCCGGTGGACGACTTCGGCCTCGAGTATGCTACCGGCTCAGGCTTGGCCTACTGGGCCGGCGCGAGCTCGATCCGGGGCGCGCGGAGCCGTGCGCTCTTCCGGGAGCCGGGCACTTACTGGAACTACGAGAACTACGACACGCTGCTGGGCGTCTATGCCATGAAGCTGGCCATCGGCAACGACCAGGCGTACCTGGAGTACCCGCGCCGCGCTCTGCTCGATCGCGTCGGCATGCGCAATACGCTCGTGAGCGTGGATCGCTTCGGAGATTTCATCCTGAGCAGCCAGGTCTACACGAACGCGCGCGACCTCGCCCGCTTCGGCATGCTCTACCTACAGAACGGCGTCTGGAACGGCGAGCGGCTTCTCTCGGAGGAGTGGATCGACTTCACTCGCACCCCGGCTCCCGCCACCGCGGAGCGCGGCAACCAGTACGGCGGCCAGTGGTGGCTCGTGCCCGACAACCGTACCGACGTGCCGAAGACCGCCTACTCGACATCCGGCAACCGGGGTCAGTACGTCGTCGTGGTGCCCTCCCACGACCTCGTCATCGTACGCCGCGGTTTGGACTTTGGGCGGCAGGGTTTCAACCGCTGGGATCTGACGAGAGAAGTGCTGAAGGCGATCCAGACCGTGTCGGATAGCCGGTAGGCAAGCCGGCGGTCTAGAGGTTTGTGGCACTGAACGCTGAGGCGGCATGGACGTAGTAACGCACGCGATGATTGGATTGGTGCTGGCGAGCCCGGTAGCACCCACTCATCCGGAGGCCGCCGCCGCGTTCATGCTGGGGTCCGTGCTGCCCGACCTCGACGCCACGAGCCGACTCTTTGGCAAACGCGCCTTCCTCCAGGCACATCAAACGTACACCCACTCGACGCCGGTTATTGTCGCCATTGGCATCGCAGCCGGAGCCGCCCTCGCCGCTACCGACGTTCGAGCACCCTACGCGCCCCTCGCTCTCGTGCTGGCCATGCTCCTTCACAGTTACATGGACGTGACGAATACGTACGGGATCACCGTGCTGGCCCCATTCTCTCACCGCCGCTCGTCCTTGGACTGGGTCTTCTTCATCGACGCGTTCGTACTCGCCGTCTCGATCCCCGTAGCCGGATACGTCGGCTTGATGTGGTATCGAGGCCATGACGTGACCTGGCCGTTGCCCATGGCCTACGCGACCATCCTCGCCATCTACTGGCTGGCAAAGGCCCTGATGCGCGGCCGCGCCGGTCGGCTCGCCCCGGCCGGAACTGTCGCGCTGGTTCCCAGCGCTCTCCTCCCTTGGAAATTCCTCGGCACGGCCGAAGAGGGAGCCATGGTGCGACTCTTCAAGCTGGATGCCCGCTCGGGCGAGCTCACGGAGGAGCGTAGGCATGAGGTTCTCGACGACGCCTGGTCCCTCGTCTTGGAGGAGCTACCCGAATACCGACTGATGCGGAGCCTGTCAGCCGCCTATCATGTCGTCGAGGCGACGGCAGGGCCGGACGGGACGGAGGTTCTCTGTAAGGACCTGCGCACGCGGAACTTCGGCGGACGGTTCGGCGAACTTCGGGTGTTGGTGGCACCGGACGGGGCTGTCCTTCGAGCCGACTTCAACGTCTAGCGACAACACTCATGAAGGCGCGCACATGCGGGTTCTACTTCTCTGCGACCGATGGCGTCTTCATCGTGGGGCTAGCCATCGCCGGCTGGCTCCTCAAAGATCTCCTCGGCCCCATGGTGGGAGTCTTCATCGTCGTCCCCGTCCACTTCTTCCTCTTCTGCAACGTCTTCCGCATTAGACGGGCCTTCGAGTTGACTTGGACGGGGGCCTTCCTGGTGCTGTTGGTCGGCTGGATCTTCACGGGAGACATCGATTGGTGGCGGATCATGGCCATTTTGACCCCTCTGACGCTGGGACTCATCGGCGTGGAGATGCGGAGCCCCGGGTATCACGGCATCCTATGCCGACGCATCAACGCCGATCACATCGACGAGTGGCTTTCCGGGCGGGCACCTCACGCACTCAGTCGGCGAAGTTGACGGACACGCCCACACCCGACTCCCGCACGACAGACGCTCGTCTCGTCAAGCAATTCGGCGAGGCGGGGGAGGCCGACTACCGCGACGTGGTGGACTCCGCACGCGCCCTGACGGAGCAACTGGGCTCGGACACGGGCGATGATCGATCCCTCGGCTCGCTTCGCACGAAGACGAGCAAGATCGAGCGTCGGCTCGAGGAGGTGATGTCCATGGACTTTTTCGGTGCACCGGGCCGGGCGGCGACGCAGGGTGCACTCCTGCGCCTACAGGACTCCGTGCGATCTACGGCGGAGCAACCCGTCGGAGAAGGGACCACATCGGGGCAAGAGCTTCCGACCGGGAGGACATGGGTGACCCGTAACGGTATCACGGTCGACCGGATCGCCAGCGCCTCGCTCATCCGACGCTTCCTCGACGCCGCGGCGCGGTTCAAGTTCGTGCCCGCGCGGGGCTACGAACCGGAGGAGGGCGAGAGCTCCGGTTCGACATGTTCGAGGGCGAGTACACACACGTCGGAGGAGCCTGCACATTCGAGGCGCTCTTGGCTGAGTTCGGTCTGGACGGCCCGGCCCTGGTGGCGCTGGGGCAGATCGTCCACGACATCGATTGCAAGGACGACAAGTCCGGGCGGGCGGAGGTCATGGGCGTCGCATCGCTGATCCACGGCATCACCAGAGCCCACGACGACGACGAAGCACATCTCGATCGAGGCGTCGCCATGCTCGACGACCTGTACGAGCACTTTCGGACGGCAGCTTGCTGACGGATATGCCCACAACCGATGTGCAGTCCGTTCCCTTGCGCGCCGCCCTTCCCACCTGGATTCGGGTAGCGCTCCTGAGCTTCGGTGGGCCGGCCGGCCAGATCGCGGTGATGCACCGCCTGGTGGTGGAAGAGCGGCAGTGGGTGGGCGAGGAGCGGTTTCTGCACGCCATGAGCTACTGCATGCTACTCCCGGGACCGGAGGCCCAGCAGCTCGCCACGTATCTGGGCTGGCTCCTCCACGGTGCCCGCGGCGGGCTCGTGGCCGGGTCGCTGTTCATCCTGCCCGGCTTCGTCTCGATCTTCGCGCTCAGCGTGCTCTACGCCGAGCTCCGGGACGCTCCCTTGGTCGCTGGCGTCTTCTACGGCCTCAAGCCGGCGGTGATGGCGGTCGTGGTGTCAGCCCTGGTCCGCATCGGGCGCCGCACCCTGAAGGCGCCGGGGCACTGGGCCATCGCGGCGGCCGCGTTCGTCGCGATCTTCTTCTTCGACGTTCCCTTTCCGCTCATCGTCCTTGTGGCGGCCCTGGTGGGCTACCTGGGGGGCCGCTCCACGATTCCTACCGAGGCGAGGGGCCAGCGGGCCCCATCCCTGATGGCCGCCGCCCGAACTGCGACCTTGTGGCTCGCCGTCTGGTTCGCGCCCGTCGTCTTGTTGGCGCTGCTGTTCGGCACGGCGAGCGTCTTCGTGGCCGAGGCGGTCTTCTTCAGCAAGGCAGCCGTCGTGACGTTCGGCGGTGCGTACGCGGTGCTGGCCTACATCGCCCAGCAGGCCGTCGACGTGTATCAGTGGCTGGCCCCCGATGAGATGCTCGACGGGTTGGGGATGGCGGAGACGACGCCGGGGCCACTCATTCAGGTGGTTCAGTTCGTGGGGTTCATGGGCGCCTATCGGCACGCCGGAATGCTGTCTCCGTTGGCGGCCGGCGCCCTGGGGTCCCTGGTCACGGCTTGGGTCACCTTCGCCCCGTGCTTCCTGTTCATCTTCGTAGGAGCTCCATTCGCGGAGCACCTGCGAGGACGGCCCGGTTTGCAGACTGCCCTCGAAGCCATAACCGCAGCCATCGTGGGAGTGATCCTGAACCTCGCCGTATGATTCTCCCTCCACACCCTGTTCGCGGAGGTAGCCACCGTGGAGCCCGGACCTCTGCGGCTCCTGGTCCCTGCGCTCCAGACCATCGACTTGCCGGCCCTGGCACTCGCACTCGGTGCTGCTCTCGCCATGCTACGCTACAGGGCAGGGATGATAACGACGCTGGCTACGGCGGCCGGGCTGGGGCTTGGGTACCACCTTCTCGTGCTCTAGAGGCCTGTTGAAGAAGTACGGTGGTCGCAGCGTGCTCGAGCCTTCGCCGCCCTAACCCGAAGTCACTTCACTTGCGACTCCCCACCCGCCAGGAGAGCACATAGCCTATCAAGGATCCGGAGACGCCCAGGTCACGAGCCGCACCACCCCCTCCGGCTCCGTGCAGTATCTGCGGGAATAGTGGGTCCCCGTTCCGATGCTCATGAACGCCTCCAGGCACAGCTCCTCGCCAGGCGCCTGGCATTGGACGATCTCAACGGGCCCGGCACTGAGCCACCCGTTCCCGCCCGACATGGGTGCACAGTCGAAGTCGACTCTCACGCGCGTGCGCCGGCCCCGCCCGATCCGGAAGTCGCCTTCCACGGGATCCATATCGGGGTCCCATGCGCCGATGTCGACCTCCTCGAACTCACGGAGCGCGTCGTCGGTAGGAATCGGGACCCCCAGGTCATCTCCCACGAGCGGAATGCGCCAAAGGCCGGAGCTGACGGATATGTGGGCCGCCAACATCACGTTGACTCGACCCCGGAACTCGTGATCGACGAAGACTCGCTGCAGTCCTCTGGACACATATGCCATCGGCAGCTCGTGCATCGGCGCCGAGATGCGCACCGCGTCAGCAGACCACGGGAGCAGTACGGGCCGGGTGATGGAGGGCCCGTCCGCGATCGCCTCCTCCTCGGCCCGTGTCGTCCCTTCGGGGCCGCACGCGAGGATCGGGAAGGTCGGTGCCACGAGACCGGCGGCCGCTGCTCGGCGGAGGAACGTGCGACGGTCGTACCGCTTGGTCATGGACGGCCTCCTGGGCGATGGCACCGCTAGGAGCGGGTGCGGAGCACGGTAGAACAGGCATCCGCGGGTAGCAAGAAGCAGCTCTCGGGCAAGCATACTCATCCGCTTACTCGCCGTCCGATCTCCGCCGGCGTATCGTCTCCGCATGATAGAGATTCTGGATCGACCGCTCGCGAAGGTTGCCGAAGCGCTACGGGAGAGAGAGCTCTCGGCCCTCGAGCTAGCCGAAGAGGCCATAAGGCGGCACGAGACGACCGGATCGAGCCATCACGCCTACAAACACTGGGACCCCGAGGGCACACTGGAGGCAGCCCGCAGTGCGGACGAGCAGCTCGCCACCGACCCCGCCCCCCCTCCCTTCTGCGGGATCCCGGTCTCGGTGAAGGATCTGTACGGGGTCCAGGGGCTACCCACGTTCGCCGGGACGGCTCGCCGCCTCCCGGACCAGTGGGAGAAGAACGCCTGGCTGGTGAGCCGATTGCGGGATCAGGGCGCCGTCTTCATGGGGAAGACCCACATGGTCGAGATCGCCTACGGCGCCGTGGGCATCAACCCGCACTGGGGTACCCCCCGGAATCCCTGGGACGCCGACGCCCATCGCATCCCCGGCGGCTCGTCGTGTGGCGCCGGCGTGAGCCTGTGGGCCGGGTCCGCGCTTCTGGCCCTGGGGTCGGACACCGGGGGCTCGATCCGCATTCCCGCGACGATGACGGGGACCGTCGGCCACAAGATCACGTTCGGTCGGTGGTCCGTGGCGGGCGTCGTGCCCCTGAGCACCACGCTGGACAGCGTCGGCGGCCTCACGCGCTCCGTCGAGGACGGTGTGTTCTTCTTCGGCGCCGTCGATCCCGCGTGGGGAGACCCCCAGGAGCTCCTCCGGGAGATCTCGCCAGCAGGCCCGGCCGGCATCCGGATCGCGGTGCCTCGTTGCGGGATCTGGTCTGACTGCCAGGCCGACGTCGCCGACGTCCTTCACGCGGCCCTGGCCGAGCTCGGCTCGGCCGGTTGGGAACGGTCCGAATTGGATGGGAGCCTCCTCGACGCGGCACGAGATCTATACATGACCGGAGGCATCGCCCCAGCGGAGTGCCTGGCGTTCCTCGAGCGGGATCTGCCCGGTTGGTTGGAGATCCTCCACCCGACCGTGGGCCGCAGACTCGAAGGGTCGCCGTCCCTGGAGTCCGAGAAGTACTCCGAGTCGATGGCGGAGCGTGACAGGATGATGGCCCGGGCAAGCACACTGTTTGCGAGAGCCGACGTCCTGGCCCTACCCACGGCGATCATCACGCCACCGCTCGTGTCGGATCTCGACGACCTCGGCCGCTACGTCGAGACGAATGGGGCAGCCCTCAGGCCCACCTGCCCCGTCAGCATGCTCGGACTGTGCGCGGTGACGATCCCGGTGGGACTCGACCGGGCCGGGATGCCGGTCGGGCTTCAGCTCGTGGCCCCGGGCGGGCAGGACGAGGCGTTGTTGGGCGCGGCGCTCGCGGCAGAGACCGTGCTGGGAACGGCTCGGGAGCGGCTGGGGGTGCCACCGGGCCGTTGAAGAGGGCGGAGCGCTGTATGTGGATGTGCTCGAGCGCTGGCAGAAGAGTTGCTCTTCGAAGAGGCATACGTATATCGGTGTCGTGAGTATACGTATGATGGGATCTGGCTCCGCCTTCCGACATACCACCGGCTCGACTTCCGCGTCTCCAGAAACTTCAACGTCGGGAGCGGCGTGCTTCAGGCCTACTTCGACGTCTTCAACGTGTACAACCGGGCGAATCTTCGGGGATATTTCTTCTTCCCTCGGGTGAACGACGGGGCGGTGACCGTCATCCAGTCGAACGGCAAGGAGCTGCTCCCGATCCTTCCGACGATCGCATTCCGCTGGGAGTTCTGACCGGCGCTCCAGTCGACTTCGGAAGGCGGGGGGGACGGTTCGTCGCCCAACTGCACGAATCCACTGCCGTTCAGCGTGGTGGGGTAGTGCAACCGGCAAGAAGGTCCGCCCGTCCCATGGACGGTCAGTCCTCCACAGCCAAGCCGATCTCCTCGAGTACCACCGGATCCGATTGTTCAGCACGCGCGGATGAGAGAGCAGCGAGAGCGGCCGGAGTGCCCACACGCCCCAACGCCCACGCCGCATGTCCACGAACCAAGGGTGCCGGATCCGAGAGCCCGGCAACAAGCACCGGCACCGCCTCCTCCGCCCCCCAGTTCCCCAACGCCACGCACACGTTGCGGAGCAAACCCGCCCGCCTCGCCCGCTTGATCGGAGATCCCCGGAACAGCTCACGGAAGCCCTCATCGTCGACCGCTAGCAACCGCTCCGCCAGCTCGACCAGCTCGGGCCCATCCAGCCCTTCCCTCGCCCGGTAGGCCGGCTCCGGCCCGACCTCCGCGAACTTCTCGTTCCACGGGCACACCTCCTGGCAGATGTCACACCCGTACACGCGGTTCCCCATGAGAGGCCGGAGCTCCATCGGTATGGGTCCACGGTGCTCGATGGTCAGGTAGGAGATGCAGCGCCGGGCGTCCATGACGGGGGCACCGTCCGCGTCGCGCCCAAGGAGCGCTCCGGTGGGGCAGGCGTCCAGACAGCTCCGGCACGTCCCGCAGTGGTCCTCCGTAAAGGGCTCGTCCGTCTCGAGCTCCAGATCGAGGAGCAGGATTCCCAGGAAGAAATACGATCCCCGCTTGGGATCGATGAGCATGGTGTTCTTCCCGAACCAGCCTAGCCCAGCCCGCGTCGCGAGCTCCCTTTCGAGGATCGGCCCCGTGTCCACGTACGCGCGACCCACGACCGGGCCCCCCGCCCGCGACTCGATCCAGCGGTGGAGCTTCAGCAGCCGCTTCTTGATGACGTTGTGATAGTCCCGTCCCCGGGCGTAGCGGGCCACCACGGCCCTGGCGGGATCGTCCGGCACACCCGACGGATCCTCCTGGTAGTAGTCGTGGCCTACCACCACCGCTGCCTTGAGGGACGGCAACGTCCGCTCGAGATCGGCGCGGCGAGCTAGGGCATCCTCCCGGGACAGGTAGCCCATGTCGCCGTGGACTCCGTCTTCGATCCAAGCCCGGTACAGGTCCATGTGCACGCTCGGCTCCACCGAGGCGACCCCCACGAGGTCGAAGCCCAAGTCGCGGGCCCGCTCCTTGATCTCGGCGGCGAGCGTCATGGGCGGCGCTCCCGCGCTTCGAGACCTCTAACGCCGTACTCATATCCGCGCACACCGGCCGACGTCACGTGCCGTACTCCCGGCCCTTCCACTCAATACGACTTCCTCTGGTCCAGCTCCGTACGAAGATGTAGGCCGCCACGACGGCTCCCAGCGGATAGAGGAGTCCGTACCAGGGCGGGGCGCCCAGCCACCACTTGGCGGCAGCCCAAAAGACCGCGCTGGCTCCCGTGACCCAGGCAGCCCAAACGGCCCATCCGGCCGGGGCGATCCCACCGGCACCGAGAACGGCCAGCACCGGCGGCACCATCCACAGGATCACACCTGAGATCAGCGATAGCCACATCAACGGGGTCCTCGACAACGGCGGCAACGAGCGACGCGCCCCGGTGGCCAGGTTCTTCGACCAACCTTCGATCAGCTCGCCCAGCGATCGGTACATCCGGGTGGCGAACACGGTCGAGCCCCGCCGAACCGTGAGCTTCTTGCCAGAGCGGCACAGTAGCTGCGCCAGCCGTTGATCCTCAGTCACGTCGTTCTTCACCGCAGTGTGACCACCCAGCTCCTCGTACACCGGCCTGCGGAAGAGGATGTACTGGCCGTTGGCGATCGCCCCCCGCCAGCGCCTGGGTTCACAGGGCAGTCGCATGTTCGAGAAACGCAGGAGCATCGGCAGCATGATCTGGGGCTGCACCAGTCGCTCCCAGAGCGTCTCCATGAGCTGGCGTCCTATGACCGTGAGCGCATCTGCATGGTCTTCTTCCAATCCCGCTACGGCCATCGCCATCAGCGACGGGCCGTGAACCGTGTCGGCGTCGGTGAAGAGCAGCAGATCGCCCTGGGCCTCTCCCGCGCCCTGGGCGCACGCCCACGGCTTTCCGAACCACCCGTCGGGAAGCTCGGCCCCTTCGACGACGAAGACCCTCCGGGCCCGGTTGGGAGCGATGCTCCGCGCCACCTCGGCGGTGTCATCGTCACTCCGATCATCCACCACGATCACCTCGAAGGCGGGGTAGTCCGAGGCGCAGATGGACTGCACGCAGTCGCGCAGGCTGCGCTCTTCGTTCCGTGCCGGGACCACCACGCTCACCACGGGAACATCGCTCGTGACAGCGCCTGCCGCGGAAAGAGGACGTGGCAAGCGCACCCTGATGGCCAGATATACGATCAGGGCGATCCAGGGTGCGGAAGCATACAGGAAGGGCACGGGCGTTGATCCAGGATGCCGGAAGTGGTAGACCTATCCTTTCGTGCCCCGAGTCTCATAGCAAGAGCGGCAGAACCCCGAGGACAGCCCATGGACGTCGCCAGTGTGCGAGCAGAGTTCCCGATCCTCCAGCGCAAGATCTATCTCAACTCATGCTCCTTGGGCGCTCTGTCGCTCCGTGCCATGGCGTATCTGGAGAGCTTCCAGGAGCTGTGGCACGAGCTCGGGGCCTCGGCCTGGGACGGCCCCTGGTGTGAGAAGCTCGAGGATCTGCGGAGCCACGTGGCCCGCTTCCTGGGAGCCGCGCCGGGGCAGCTCGCCCTACTCCCCTCCACGTCCGCAGCCCTATCCGTCATCGCCGAGAGCGTCGACTACGGGCAGCGGAACCGCGTGGTCTGCACAGAGCTCGACTTCCCCACCCTGGCCTACCAGTGGGCCGTGAAGCCCGACGTGGAACTGGTGGTCCTCCCCAGCCACGACGGGGTGCGGGTCGATCCGGAGCAGTTCGCCGAAGCCGTCGATGATCGCACCGCCTTCCTGGCGACTAGCCACGTGCTCTACACCACAGGCTACATCCAGGACCTGGATGCGCTGGCCGACATAGCGCACCGAGCGGGAGCGTTCTTCCTCGTTGACGGCTATCAGGGCCCCGGCCAGATCCCGGTGGATCTGGGTGCCGGCGAGGCCGACTTCTACACGACAGGCCCCCTCAAATGGCTCTGCGGGGGCCCCGGCCTCTCCTACCTCTACGTCCGTAACGAGCTCGTACGGGAGCTCCAGCCTCGCATCACCAGCTGGTTCGCGGCGAGAGACCAGTTCAACTTCGACCTCGAGAACTTCGAGCCCCACGAGGACGCCCGCCGCTTCGAGCTCGGCACCCCCGCACTGCCGACGGTTCACACCGCCTTGGGCGGGCAGGAGATCATCGACGAGCTGGGGATCGAAACCATCCGGGATCAGAACCGCGCCCTGACCGAGCATCTTGTGGAGCGAGCCCAGGAGTCGGGCTTCCAGCTGACCATCGCTCCCGATCCGGCTCACCGCTCCGCCATCGTCATGATCCAGCATGAAGATCCGCCGGGGGCCGTAGAATATCTTGCAGAGAGAAGGATCATCGTGGACCACCGTCCGGGCCACGTCCGCGTGAGTCCCCACTTCTACAACACGATCGACGAGATCGATCAGTGCGTCGAGACCCTGACTGACTTCACGAGGTGACCGCCATGTCCATCCTGATATCCACTCTGGCCGCCGGTCCTCGCCTCTCCGACGAAGCCGTGTGGCCCTTCCTGCCCGCATACGTCCTGGTAGTGATGGCGGCCATCTCCCTGGCCCTCGTGACGCCATACGTAGAAGACGGCTGCTGGCTCTGCATCCACGGTCACTACACGCTGGTGCCTTAGGAGCGCCTCAGTCCTCCTCTACCTTCTTGCGGGCCCAACGGTAGCCGTCTCTGGCGCGGTACTTCTCCTGCACGCGCTCGAACGCCTCCTCCAGGTCGATCCCCTGCTCGTTGGCCATACACAGAATGACGAAAAGCACGTCGGCCAGCTCCTCAGCCAAATCTTGATCGTCCTCCTCGGGCTTCTTGAGCTTGGTGCCGAAGCGGTGGTTCACCAGACGGGACAGCTCCCCCACCTCCTCCATGAGGCGCGCGAGGTTGGCCAGGGGCGGCCAGTAGCCCTCCTCGAACTGCGAGATCCACTCGTCGACCTGACGCTGGGCCTCCTTCATGGGATCGGGACTAGTTCGATCTCGGATACATGAACCACCTCCGGTGCACCGTGCTCCGAGAGGATGGCCGCTCTCATGCGGATCACAGGCAGGGCGATGCCCTAGCCGATCTCCTCCAGGACCTCCCTGAGCGTTCCAAGGACCTCGCCACACTGCTCCTCCGAGAAGACCAGAGACGGCCGGAGACGAATCGAGCGCGGACCGCACGAGAGTACGGCGAGTCCCAGGTCCCAGCAGCCCTGCCAAAGCTGTCCCCGAAGGTCTTCATTGGGCAAGTCCATGGCCACGAGGAGCCCCTTGCCGCGCACGTTGGTGACAATCTCGAAGTCCGCCGCCAAGCCCTCGAGTCCCTCCTTGAGAAGGGCACCCACACGGGCGGCGTTCGCCACCAGCCCGTCTTCGTGGATGATCTCCAGGTACCGTGCGCAGCGTACCATGTCGACCAGGTTCCCGCCCCAGGTCGAGTTGATGCGGCTGGAGACATGGAAGACGTTCGTCTCCACCTCGTCGATGCGCCGCGTGCTCATGATCCCGCAGACCTGCGCCTTCTTCCCGAAACAGATGATGTCGGGGGTCACCCCGCACTGCTCGTAGGCCCACATCGTGCCAGTGGATCCCAAGCCCGTCTGGACCTCGTCGAAGATCAGGAGCGCCTCGCATCGGTCCGCGTACTCCCTGAGCTTGCGGAAAAACTCGGGACGGAAGTGGTGGTCGCCACCCTCTGCCTGGAGCGGCTCGAAGAGAATGGGGGCGATCCCGTCGGGGTCGCTCTCGAAGGCCGCCTCGATCTCGGCACACGCCTCCTCCTCCTTGGCCGCGACCGCCTCCTCGTCCATGGGGAAGTCGATGTAGGGGCTGGAGACACGAGGCCAGTCGAACTGGGGCAAGTCCCTCGTCTTGGTGGGATCGGTGTTGGTGACCGAAAGGGTATAGCCGCTTCGGCCATGGAACGCGTCCCTGAAGTGGAGGATCTTGTCCGCCCCTCCGTCGACGCCTCGGGCACGGTTCTTCTGGGCCTTCCAGTCGAAGGCGGCCTTCATGGCGTTCTCCACAGCCAGGGCTCCCCCGGCGATGAAGAACAGGTACCGGAAGTCCTCGGGGACGGCCAGCTCCCGGAAGGTCTTCACGAAGGCGGCAAACTCCTGGGAGTAGATGTCGCTGTTGGCCGGGTTGGCCAGGGCCACCGTCATGAGGGATATCCGGAATCCCTCGTCCTCCATCTTGGGGTGGTTGTGGCCCACAGGAAGGGTGGCGAAGTATCCGTAACAGTCCAGGTACTCCTTCCCCTCCAGGGCGTCGACGATGACCGCACCGTGGGACTTCACCAGGTCGATGACGACGTGGAAGCCATCGACGAGGATATTCTCTTCCAGGACCGGGAATACCTGGTCCGCAGGGATTCTGACTTCAGGCATTGTGCTCTCCAGGGGAATCGGGTTCGAAGCGCGACGAGATCGAGAACCCATGGAGCCGATCGAAACCTCCCACCAGCCTCGAAGGAGGTAGGCTCCCAGGCTCAGTCCCCCGGGAGGTCGGGAGGGGCGAAGATGCCTGGGCGTGCGTCGAGAGGGCGTAGCGTCATCATGACGGTAATCTAGGCTCACGGAGTGGGCAGGTCTAACACCGTTCTCTTACCTTTCAGGACTTTCACGGCGACACGACCCGAGGAGCCAGGAGCATGGAGGAATCACCGAGCCCACCGCCGGCGGGCGACGCCCCCGACGCCAACCCTGAGACCAGCCCCGAGGAGACCGATGGCCTTGAGACCGACGCCCCCGACGCCACTCTGGGCGGCTACCTGAAGGTGCATGACCGGCCGCCCGCGTTCGAGGGCTCGGACGGCCAACCCTACACGGTATCCATAGAAGTCGAATCGGTGAGCAGTCTTCTTGCGCCCTACGTCGTCTACCTCGTGTTCCCCCGCTGGGCCGAAACCGGCCTGGGCATTGTGGGACACGTAGAGACACCGATGTTGTGGGAGGGCAAGGGGCGTGACGAGGTGCGGAGCCAAGCGGAGGAGCTCCCTCTCGGAGAGGTGAAGCGGCTGCTCGACGAGGCCATTCTCCGCAAGAACGGACGAGACTGAGCCAAGCATAGATGCTGCGTAACGGATTGATCTTTCTCTCGGAATCACGGGCCGCCAAAAGGCTCGTCACAGGAACGCCGCTCAGGGCAAAGAGTCGGCGCTTCGTACCCGGGGACACCGTGGACGAGCTGGTCTCGGCTATCCGTGAAGCGAACGTCCAAAGGCTGGACGTGCGTGTCTACATCCCCTTCGGAGAGGCCTGGTACCCCTACCTGATGCGGCGCCTGGCGGAGCGGCCGGCCAACGTTCTCTTCATGGCAGGCAGCGTGGTGCGGGAGTCGCCCCTGGGGTTCCTCTGGCCGAACAAGAGCAGGAGAAACGACGCATGAGCGAAGCCGGTGCGCCCTTCCTCCGGGTGACGGAGATCTTCCATTCCATCCAGGGTGAGTCCACCTGGTCGGGCTTGCCGTGCACCTTCGTGCGCCTCACGGGGTGCCCGCTGCGGTGTGTGTGGTGCGATACGGAGTACGCCTTCCATGGAGGCGAGCGCGTGGCCCTCGATGCGATCGTAGCCAAGGCGCGCTCCATCGGCACACGCTTGGTCGAGATCACCGGAGGCGAGCCTTTGGTGCATCCCAATGCCTTCCGCCTCGTCGAAATGCTCCTGAACAACGGGTTCACGGTTCTCGTGGAGACTTCGGGCTCGGTCGACGTAGCCCCGCTGGACCCGCGAGCGCACAAGATCATGGACCTCAAGTGCCCCGGCTCCGGCGAGGTCGACAAGAACCTCTGGGACAATCTCGACCAGCTGACGGTGCGCGACGAGGTGAAGTTCGTCGTAGCCGACCGCACGGACTACGAGTGGACGAGAGACGTCATCCGCGAGCGCGAGCTCGACCGTCGACTGGAGGATGGTAGGCTGGCCGCCCTCCTGGTCTCACCCGTGTGGGACGGGCTCGACCTCGCTGATCTGGCCCGCTGGGTTCTCGAGGACCGGCTCCCCGTCCGCCTCCAGACGCAGCTCCACAAGCACATCTGGGAGCCCGACGCCAGGGGCGTCTGAGACATGAGTGCTACTAGCTCGGAAGAATCGCGCATCTGAGTAGCTTCTGAGTGGACTTCCGAGTATCGACCTCATCGATCTACTAAAACGCGACGGGGGTCAGACGCTCAAGTTCAAGCGTGACCTCTCCGCTCGACAGGGGTTGCTCAAGACTCTTGTGGCGTTTGCCAACACGGCGGGAGGCATCCTGCTCGTCGGTGTCGAGGATCGGACCCGTCACGTGCGCGGAGTGCAAGCACCGCTCGATCTGGAGGAGCGTTTGGAGTTGACAAATTGCGGCGCTACGGTGAGGCCTTCGATGAGCAGCCGATGCCCGATATGCGTCTGCCTAGGTTCTGCACCTGATTGGGGTTCAGGGGGTCGCCGGGCCCCTCACGTCGGGTTCGGGAGCTCCGGACGAACTCTCCAGAGCTTCCAACGCCCGCACGAAGACCGCTAAGGGAATGTCGTGCTCGCGCTTGTACCGGGCCGCGCTCGTGAGGAAGTCGGGCTCGACACCCCGGAGCCGGTTCAGCTCTACGAGCGCCTCGACGGGCTCGCTCGGAAGTGGCGGTGAAGGAGGCGGAGCGTCCGGGATCAGCCTCATCCTCGGGTCGAGGAAGTAGAGCTTCTGGCCTAGGAAGTTCGGCTGCCCCTCTAGGAAGTTCGGCCGCCGGTCCGGGGAATTCGGCCATCCGCCCCGGGGGAAGTGCACCGTGTACCCCTCCTCGTGCACCAATCGGTGATGGAAACGGCATAGCAGGACCAGATTCTCCAGGTTCGTCTCACCACCGTCGGCCCAGTGCCTCACGTGATGGGCGTCGGTGAAGCGGAGCCCACAGCCCGGGAAGCGGCACTCCCGGTCCCGGGACTCCAGCGCACGCCTGAGCGCCAGCGGAATCGTCCGCGTCTTTCGTCCCACGTCGAGCACGGAGCCGTCCGGGGCCTCGCTGAGTTGGACCACGCTCGCATCACACGAGAGCCTCCGGGACGTTTCCGCGGAAACGCGTGTCCCGTCCTCCAGCTCCGAGCGCCCCGGCTCTCGCTCGCTCTCCAGCGTGGCCGCCTCTACGTGGAGGACCACCTGATAGCGCTCGGCCCGGCTGCCACTCAGGGGTGCGGTGTCCTCGTCGTCGGCCCGGTCCACGCCGTCCTCGCCCACCGCACGGTCCTCTCCGTGCGTGGCTTCCACGCCCGTTCGGCCGAACCCCACCGCCAGGGCACGCTCGGCCATGAGCCCCACCGCGTCCGCACGCCGCTGCTTCGGCTCGATCTCCCCCGAGGTTTCCTCCGAGGTGTCCTTCGAGGTATCCTTACGGAACAGAGCATCGCTCGCCGCATCGATCGCCCGCATGAGCATTGCCCCCACCTCGGCGTCCAACCTTCCGCGCACCACGTACATGCCGTCCTCGTCCGGGAAGACAGAGAAACACCGCGAGCGATGCCGCATCCTCTCGAGCTCGTTTTCGTCGAATCGGCTCAGCCGACGCCACGCCATCACAATCCTCTCCAGTTGGGCCGCCGTGCTACAGTGTGCGAGCTCGAGCAGCTCGCCTTCGCACTCGGGAGTGGCTACGCGCGTGAGCGCCCGCACCTGCGCAAAGGAAGGCTCGCCCTGCTCCATGGACGCGCTGATCTGGGGGAGCTCGGTGAGCGCCCGGGCGGCTCGCACCCTCTCGCGGGCGGCGCCCAGTTCGATCCCGGTGCGGAAGGCGAGCCAGTGGGCGCACGTGCGGTGCCCGCCCGACTCCCAACCTCGGCGCCGGTCGAACTCGGCGATCAGTGTGAGGAAGCGGTACTCGACGGCATGGATGTGCGCCGCGAGAGTGGCGATCTTGTCGCCGAGATCCTGGAGAGCATCCAGTTCGTCGTCGGCCGCTGCATCATCGGCGTTGGACTGTGCGGGCTCCCGGTTTTCAACTCCTGGAGAGACATGCGAGACCTCGGTGACGGTGAGCGTGGCGGGACCCATAGAAAACCCCTTATCTAAAGAAGTGACAACACGTTACGATGAATATAAGGGGTTGTTTGAGGGCCTCTCAGGAGCCCCTGGAGGGCCCGAGGAGGGGTCACGAGGTCATAGAAGTCCGGTCCGTTGAGGGGCCTCGTAGGGACGATGGATCCCACTGGCGCTGGAATCCTTGGCTGGTGCCGGACCTTCCTTCCCCCGGCCTCTGAAAACCGTCCATGGCTCGATGGGACGCACGGTGATGGAGGTTCCGAGCGGGAGGACGTGGGGGCGCTGGAGACTTGCGGTGGTCTTGATCTCGGCAAGGCACAGCGCGGCAAGGCACCGCTCGGCAGGGCACCGCGCGGCATCCACCACCGCAGCCGACTCAGGCTCCAGAACCTTGAGCGGTCCCGTCACGGAGCCCGCTGACGCATACGTATGATCTGAACGAAAAGATACGTACGCCCGGTGGAGCCTCAAAAGGGCGGCCCATCGCCTGACGCTGACAAGTAGCTGGTCGCGGCAGAGTCTGAAGAAGTTCAGGATGACCCCCCGAGCGGCCGAGCGGCCTGCTGCACCAACACGACGTAGTCGGGTGCCTGGAGGAGCGTTCGATACCGGAAAGTCGGGTATCCGCGCTGATCGATTGTGGCAGCGATCGAGGCTATACCTCTCTCGCACCCCAATGAGCCGTAGGAATGCCGTCCAGGAGGCCGCCACTGATCCCTTGAGCCCGTAGCCTCAGGCCGAGAAGATCCCCTGGCACCAGATTCACCTCGGCGATCCGTGAGGCGAGTGATTCCTCGCCAAATGGGCCCTTTCGGTGCCGTGAACGCTGTCCCTTAAGTCCCCTCGGACTCGGTCGCCGCCCGGGCAGCCTGAACCTCGCCGCCTGCCCCGGGGGTATGCGGGAGCGTGACCCATTCCCACTCACCTCCGGACGCCCGTCTTCAGAGGCTGATGGACCTCCTCTCCAGCGACGGCGGGGCCGCCAGCGATCCCCAGCCATTGGAAGGGCACGCCCAGGCCGCGGTGTCCCTGGTCCTGCGAACCGCCGCCGAGCTGGAGGTTCTCCTGATCAAGCGTGCGGAGTCGGAGCGGGATCCCTGGTCGGGACACATGGCGCTGCCCGGTGGCCGGAGAGAGCCGGGCGACCCCGACCTCGCCGGTACGGCCATCCGGGAGACTGCCGAGGAGACGGGCGTCGAGCTGGAGGCCCGGGGATGGCGCCTGGGCCGTCTGGCGGAGGTGTCGCCGACCGGCGAGCGTCTTCCCCGCCTCACCATCGTGCCATACGTCTTCGGGGTCCCTCCCGACGTCACCGCTTCGGTGAACTCATCAGAGGTCGAGTCGGTGATGTGGATTGAGCTCTCCAAGCTCCGCGATCCCGAAATCCGCCACACGACCACGATCCACCTTCCCGAGGGCCCCAGGGCCTTCCCAGGCCTCCAGGTGGGTGAGCACGCGGTGTGGGGGCTGACGTACGGGATCCTCACGGGGTTCCTCGATCTCTTCGACGGAGCCTAGTGTCCCGTTGCCAAAGTGTCTCGGCCGGTCGAGGGCACGGTGCATCCGTGGGCACGGCGTTGGGACTCCTTGCGACCACGCTTCGCGCGGTGCCCGCCTAGGCTACGCCGCGTCGTCCCGCCTTGATCGCACGGCGCCCCGACCCTCTTGGTGGCTCGCGAACTTCGGCAACGGAACCGGGGTCAGGGGCTCTCCACCCACTCGGCGATGAAGATGTTGGTCTCGCCCTCCTCGGCCTGGTCCCGGTTCGAGCCCCAGACCAGGTAGCGGCCGTCCGGGCTGAAGACGGGGAAGCCGTCGAACCCGTCCGAGTACGTAATCCGCTCCAGACCAGAGCCGTCCTCCTTGACCATGTAGAGCTCGAAATCACGGCCGGTGCGATCATCCATGTTCGACGCGAAGATGATCTTGGTCCCCGAAGGGTGCCAATACGGACCGAAGTTCGCCGCTCCGTTGTGCGTGATCTCCGTCTGATCCGATCCGTCGGCATTCATGACGAAGATCTCCAGAACGCTCGGCCGGATCAGTCCGTCGGCGAGAAGCGTAGTGTAGTCCTCGACCTCCCGGGCATCCGTGGGACGATGAGCGCGATAGACGATCTTCGACCCGTCGGGCGAGTAGAACGGTCCGCCGTCGTACCCGACCGCGTCCGTGAGCCGTTGAACGTCGGAGCCGTCGGGCGCCATGGAGTAGATGTCGAGATCACCGTCGCGCATGGACGTGAACACCACCCGATCCCCTACCGGCGAGAACGTCGCTTCGGCGTCGTAACCGAAGCTGGTCGTCAACTGCGTGAGGTTCGACCCGTCCGCGTCGGCCACGAAGATGTCGAAGCTGGGATAGACCGCCCAGACGTAGCCCCGGGAGAAGTCCGGGACGGCCGGGCAGGCGCTGGCGAAGTGATGGGTAGACGAGTAGAGAATCTTGTCGCCGGCGGGGTAGTAGTACGAGCACGTCGTGCGACCCTGTCCCGTGCTGAGCATCTGCACATCGGTCCCGTCCAGCGACATCGTGTAGATTTGATCACACCCCCCGCTGCGCGGTGTGGATTGGAAGATCAGCCGGGTGCCGTCGAACGAGAAGTAGGCCTCGGCGTTCTCGCCCTCGAAGGTGAGCTGACGGACGTTTCGCAGGTGTACCTCCTGCGACTGGGGAGGCGAATAGCCCCACGGATCCGGTGTGCGGTCGGAAGCGGGTGGGGTCGGACCGGCTGCGGAGAGCAGGAAGGCCGCGACCATGCCGGCAGCAGGCGGCGGCTCTACTAGGGAAAACATTCAATGTCCTCCAAGAGGATGATCGATGCTTAGATTGTTCACCTTCCTCGCAGCGCTCGCGGGTGGATTCGCCCTGGCGGGCCCCACCGGCCTCGTAGCGGGCCAGGTGACCCAGAACTGCCCCGAGGCGGAGCGTCGCACACGGGCGTCCGCCGGTGCCCTGGCACATGTTCGTTATCTGGCGGACGACACCCTGGAGGGCCGCGAGGTCGGCTCCCGGGGAGCTCGTTGTGCCGCAGATTACATCGCCAGCCGGCTCGAGAACCTCGGACTCGAGGGTGCCGGACCGGGCGGCAGCTACTTCCAGAGCTTCGCCATTCGTGCGGGCTCGGCCCTGGTAGCCGGCAACGAGCTCCTGGTCGACCAGGCCAGCTACCCCGTCGAATTCGACTGGATCCCGTTTGGATACTCGGCAACCGATGCCGTCACCGTACCCCTGATCTACGGGGGGGACGGCATCAACCGGCCGGGCGACCCGGACAACACTTATCCCATGCTCCCACTGGAGCACCGCATCGTCGTCGTCGAAGATGGGGACCTCGAAGCCCGCTCCAGCCGGGCCTTGCAGGCCGATCCCCACTTCAAGGCCTCGGTGGCGGCGGGGCGCGGGGCCTTCGGCCTCCTGGTGCTCATGCGCGAAAGGCAGGAGCTTCCCAGCTTGTTCAAGGAGACGCGAGCGGCCCTTCGCATTCCGGTCGCCGCCGTCCAAGGTGAAGCTGCCGACCGGATTCGACGGGCGGCCCAGGCCGGCGCGACCGCCACGCTCCGAACCTCCGTACAGCCGCGTATGTCCGAGGCCAGGAACGTCGCGGCCCTGCTCCCTGGCTCCGACCGGTCCCTGGCCGACGAGATCCTGATCGTCGGAGCACATTACGACCACCTTGGTCTCGGAGGCGACGGCTCCCTGGCTCCCGACGCGGCGGGCACGGTCCACAACGGAGCCGACGACAACGCCAGCGGATCGGCAGCGCTGATCGAGGTCGCTCAGCGGCTGGCGCAGGGCTCACGACGTCCCGCCCGATCGGTCCTCTTCATCGCCTTCACGGGTGAAGAGAAGGGTCTCTGGGGCTCAGCGCACTATGTGAGGAATCCCCTCGTCCCCATCGAGCGATCGGTCGCAATGCTGAACATGGACATGGTGGGTCGCATGGAGGGCCGCACACTCACCGTCATGGGCGTGGGCACCGCGGAGGAGTGGGGAGAGATCCTCGGCGACGCCAACCGAGCGCTGGAGCTCCCCTTGCGCATCGCTACTTCTCCTGACGGGTTCGGCCCCTCGGATCACTCCTCTTTCTATGGAGAGGGCATCCCGGTCCTGCACTTCTTCTCCAACACCCACGAGGACTACCACCGGCCCTCGGACGACGTCGACAAGATCGATGGAGAGGGCCTGGAGCACATCATCGAGCTCGTGACGGAGGTGGCCCTCGGGGTCGCCGGCGAGGAGGGATCGGAGGAGCGCGTCGCCCTCACCCCCATCGAGGGGGTTGCGACACCGGTGCGCGGCCAGTCGTCTTCGAGCACGAGTCGCGGGTACGGCCCCTACCTCGGAACGATCCCGGACATGGTCCCCACCGACTTCGGTCTGCGTCTCTCAGGGGTCCGTGAGGGGAGCCCGGCTCAGAAGGCCGGTCTCCAAAAGGGTGACGTAGTCGTCGAATTCGGAGGGAAAGAGGTCGGTGACATCTACGCTTACACGTATGCCCTCAGGGATCACGCCCCGGGCGACAAGGTAGACATCGTGGTGCTGCGGAACGGTGAGCGGGTGACCGTTACGGCGACTTTGGGGGATCGGCGAGAGTAGCGCACACCGCGGCGAGCCATGGCACGGACGGGCTCGCCCCGGGGCCCCGGGGCGTAGTTCCCTCAGCCGGCGTCGGTCGCCCCTGCACCGAGCAGATCCAGTTGCCCGGGAGCCTCCTCTCCCTCGGGCCCCCTGCGGGCCCCGGCGGCCCCGTAGGCCCGTGTTACCTCCACGACTCGGTCCCCACCCTCCAGCTGCACCAGCCGGCGCCCCTGTGTCCTTCTGCCCTGCGCGGGGACTTCGTCGGCAGTCAGTCGCGTGACCCGCCCCCCGGCCGTCACGACCATGACCTCGTCGCCCTCCAACACCTCCAGAGCCGACACGAGGGTGCTCTCATCCCCGGATGGCACGGCCATGGTGCCCAACCCTCCTCGCTTCTGTAGGGGGAAATCGCCCACCGCGGTCTTCTTGCCGAGTCCCCCGTCCGTAACGCTCATCACCCAGGCGTCGCGGCGGATGAGGAGCAGCCCCACCACCGAGTCACGGTTCTTCAGGTCGATGCCCTTCACGCCCTGAGCCGTACGTCCCAGCACGGACAGGTCGGACTCGGGAAAGCGGATAGCCCTCCCCGCCCTCGTGATGAGCATGACCTCTCTGGTCCCGTCCGAGAGTCGGACGTCCAGGATTCGGTCGCCCTCCTTCACGCCGGACGCGATCATCCCCCGCGCGCGCGGGTTCGCGAACTCGGCGAGCATGGTCCGCTTCATCACGCCCTTTTCGGAGATGAACACGACGAACCGCTCGGCGCTCAGGTCATCCGCCGCCAGCGTCGTCACGATGGCATCCTCGCGATCCGCCTCGGTCAGGGCGTAGATGGACTGTCCTCTGGACGCCCTGCCTCCCTCGGGCACGTCGAGGACCGATAGGAAGTGCACATGGCCTCTCTCGGTGAAGGCCAGCAGCCAGCCATGTGTCCGCGCGACGAAGATCCGCTCCAGATAGTCGTCCTCGAAGCGCTCCATGCCGGCCAGCGCCTTCCCCGAGGACACGCGGCGCCGGTAGAGATGCATGGGGATTCGCTTCACGAAGCCCTCGTGGCTCACCGTGATGACCACGTCCTCGTCCGCCACCGTGTCCTCCACGGCGACCTCCTCGGACTCGTCCTCCTCGAGGATCACGGTGCGCCGGTCGTCCCCGTACTTCTCTACGAGCTCGTCGAGCTCCTCGATCATGATCTCGAGCTTCCGGGCCTCGCTCTTGAGCACTCCCTTCAGATCCTCGATGGTCGCCTTGAGCTCCTTCAGCCGCTTCTTGAGCTGGTCCCGCTCCAGGGCCGTGAGCCTGGCAAGCCGCATGTTGAGAATCGCATCGGCCTGGATCTCCGAGAGGCCCAGGAGATCCTGCAACCGCTCGGCAGCCTCCGACCGGTCCTTGGACCTGCGGATGATGGCGATGACCTCCTCGATGGCGCCAAGGGCCGCCAACAGGCCCTCCACCGTGTGCTTCTCCGCCTCGGCCTGCTCGAGATCGTGCCGGGAGCGACGCTGGATGACCTCGATGCGGTGATCGCGGAAGCGCTCCAGAAGCTCGAGGAGCGTGAACTCCTTCGGCTCGCCGTGATCCAGGGCGATGAGGATGGCCCCGAAAGTGGATTGGAGGCTGGTCTTCTTGTGAAGGAGCTGGACGACCTTGGCGGACTTGGCGCCCCTCTTGAGCTCCATCACGAGCCGCAGGCCGTCCCGATCCGACTCGTCACGGATGTCGGCGAGGGCGTCGATCATCCCCTTCCGGGCGAGGCCCGCGATCTGCTGGATGATCCTGGATTTGGAGACCGCGTACGGCAGCTCGGTGACGACGAGCTGTTCCTTCCCGCCCCTCAGGGACTCCTTGACGATGCGGGCCCGCATGACGATTCGACCCCGTCCCTTCTCGTACATGTCGCGGACCCCACTGTGGCCCACGACGAATCCACCGGTGGGGAAATCCGGGCCGGGCAGGTGGCGCATCACAACATCGAGGGACGGCTCGGGCTCTTCGATCAGAGCCTTCAGAGCGGCCGCTACTTCCCGGAGGTTGTGAGGCGGGACGTTGGTACTGAGGCCGACGGCGATCCCGGATGATCCGTTGACCAGCAGGTTCGGGACCCGCGAGGGCAAGACCGTGGGCTCGGTGCGCTGCCCGTCGAAGTTGTCCGCGACATCGACCGTCTCCTTCTCGATGTCGGCCAGGATCTCCTCGGCGATCAGGGCGAGCTTGGCCTCGGTGTACCGGTACGCCGCCGCCGAGTCCCCGTCGATAGAGCCGAAGTTGCCCTGCCCGTCTACGAGGGGGTACCGGAGCGAGAAGTCCTGCACCATCCGGACCAGGGCGTCATAGACGGCCGCGTCTCCGTGTGGGTGGTACTTGCCTAGCACGTCCCCGACGACCGTAGCGCTCTTCTTGTACGGTCTGTCCGGCCTCAACCCGAGCTCGTGCATCGCGAAGAGAATGCGCCGGTGGACGGGCTTGAGTCCGTCCCGCACGTCCGGCAGGGCCCTCTGCACGATCACGCTCATGGAGTAGTCCAGGAATGATTCGCGCATCTCTTCCTCGATGAGCCTGGGAAGGATGCGCTCTCGGGTCTGGGCCGTCATCACAACTCCTGCTGAGCCGAAGGCAAACCGAAAATGGACGCCGGGCGACGCGACGATGGGCGTACGATCTCAGGATCGTCGAGGCAAATCAAGGCGGGGCCAAAAGCGAGAGCCGCGAGTCGAATTCGACTCGCGGCTCCGTGGTCTTGATGGGGCTGGTCGGCGGTGTGTTAACCCCCTCGGGCGCCCCCCTCGGCCAGGGCCTGGAGGACGCGACCCTTCAGCTCCTCCGAGGCATGCCCGTCTCTCTGGGAACGGCCGAGGGCCTCGAGGAAGTGCCTCTCGAACTGGGCCCTGGGGTAGCACGCCTTGCAGACCTCGAGGTGAAGGCGTACCCCCTCCTGGGACATGTCGTCCAGCTCGCCGTCCAGGTACTCGAACAGCCTGGCCACGGCCTCGTCGCACGAGATCATCCCTCCGGGGGGGTCGCCGCCGGCGCCGGCGCCCCCGGAAAGCCCGAACAGTCTCTTCAACCTATTGAAAGCAGTCACCTAACCATCCCCAAGCGCTTCGGAAATGTATCCCATCTCGACGGCATATGCGTGGAGTCGCTCCTGAAGCTGCCGTCTGCCTCTGAACAGTCGACTCTTCACCGTCCCGACCGGAATCTCCATGATTTCGGCAATCTCGTTGTAGGAAAGGTCCTCTAGGTCCGACAGCACCACGGCTATTCTGTATTCATCCGGCAAGTTATCGATGGCGCGAAGGATCTCCTCGTCTACGATCGAGCGGAAGAACTCGCCCTCCGGATCGGCGTCCTTGGACGCCGCGAACACGGCAGCCTCGCGCGAGAGCGCCCTGGGATCCTCGTACGCCGTCTCCGCCACAATCTCATCGTGGCGTTGCCCCCGCTCCCGATGCCTGAGGAATACGTTCCTGCAGATATTGAAGAGCCAGCTCTTGCATCTTGTTCCCGGCGTGTACTGCTCCCAGGCTCTGAAGGCCCGGAAGTACATGTCCTGTACCAGATCCTCGGCCCCGTCCTGGGTCCCGGCCAAGCGCAGAGCGAACCGATACACGGCGTCCATATGCGGGATCGCTTCATCGAGGAAGCTCGCCCCCTGTTGGTTCACATAATTCGGAAGTCTCTCGCTGCTCGTCACGGATCTTGGCACCCAGTGGTGCGCATTGAAGCCGTAGTGCGGCTCAGCCGGAGTTTGCCCGGCGGAGATCAGTCTGGAAAGACGAACTCTCTGGCGAGCTCGTCGGTGACTGGGCCCCCGATCACCAGTTCGATGAGGGCCACCATCTCCTGCCCGACCTCCTCGAGACGCGACAGGACCGAGAAGGCGTGGGCGAAATCGAAGTAGGCCGATACGGCTCCTTCGTGAGCCGGATGCGTGGTCGTCACCGCCGTCTCCATCTCGACCCGCAGGATCTCGACGATGGCTGCCACCGCACTGCGGAGAGCTTTCTGCTCGGCGAGCGTCTGGACGGACCAGTCCCCGTTCAGGCGGGGAAGCAGGGCGGCCACTTGCTCCCGCTCCTCCGGTGGAGCGGCCACGACGCCCCGCTCCAGAGCATAGCCGTTGAGGATCTGCCACGCGCCGGCCTTCAGCGCCGTCAGTTCCTCGAA
Source organism: Longimicrobiales bacterium (assembly GCA_965238005.1). GTDB lineage: Bacteria > Gemmatimonadota > Gemmatimonadetes > Longimicrobiales > Gaopeijiaceae > CBDCKN01. Next base: position 4,540,458 of record OZ250165.1, on the reverse strand, counting down.
ATCGCAGTGCACGATCACGGCTCGCCCCCTCTGTTGCCGAGCTTCCCTCTTACTTATTTACCTATTCCATCGGCAGATTGTTTCCGCAAGTCAAGCGTTCACCGGGGCCCGACGCCTTCGGGGAGATAGGACCGGGATGCGTCTCAAGCAAGGGCACCCTGCACCCGGGGTGGTCCGTCCACGACGAGTGAGATGGACACGTGGTGCTCCCCGTCGACCTTGACGTCGAAGCTGTAGCGGCCGGGTCCGGGAAACACCAGTCCGTCCAGATTGAGTACATGGGGCACTCGGAAGCCTTCACCCGCACCGGGCCCACCCGCCAAGTGCATCTCGCCGTTCAGCGACAGCACCTCGGCCCCATCCGGATCGGACAGCCGGATCTCCATCTCGTGCGTCCCCACCTCCGAGGTTCCGGCCGTGAGGCGTAGGACAAGGGCAATGCGCCCGTGCTGGGCGGGAAATTGACTGACGCTGATGCGGTCGAAGATTCCGAGGATGTTCATCTTCCCGGTGGCGTCGATCGTGGCGGCGTCGGCCAATAGGGCCACATCTATCTCCATGTCACTTCCTCATTCGAAGGCACCAAAGAAACGGGGCTAAGACAGCAACCGCTCCCTCAGCGCGAGACCGGCCACCAGGTCTATGAGCGTATGGGCAACAATGGGTGGCCAGAGGCTTCCCGTGTGGAGGAAGGCAGCGCCCATGATCAGCCCGACGACTCCGGTCCTGACCACGCCGATCGGGCCCTGGTACGCATGGAGCACTCCAAAGGTCGCGGAGGTCACGATCAGCGCCAAGGTAGCCGACCCGGTGGCCAGGACGAGAGCCGTGAGAGCGTACCCGCGGTACGCCATCTCCTCGCCGAAGCCGGCACAGAGGGACAGGCCGGCGAAGAGCCACCTCTCCTTGCCCGTCACCGGCATGAGCTGGTGCACCAACCGGGTCTCCTCGGTCCCCATGGCCCTCCGCAACGCCCGGAACACCAGGAGGGTGCCGATGCCGACCAGAAACAACGTTCCGGTCCACAGGACGTTCGAAACCGACAAGGGAGCCTCGAGTCCCAGAGCCGGCGGTCCCACCAACCGCCGTCCCATGAAAAGGCTCAGAATCCCGAGCAGCAGAACCGTGGAGCCGGAGCTCATGTACGCCGGCGCCCTCTCGATGACCACGTCGCGCGCCAACGCCATCTGGCCCAGCGCCAGGGTCGGAAGAAGCTCGAGAAGCCCCGCCAGGAAGAGCGCATCGAGAAGCCCGAGCGCCGTCGCCTTCACCAGAAGCAGCACGATGACGGGGTAGGCGAGGGCCCCGGCCATCACGATCCTCACGCCAGGAGCCCCCGTCCGATCTCCTCCACCATGCGGAGTGTGCCCACCACGTCCTCCCGAGTCGACGTGTAGTTCATCACGCACAGGCGGAGCGAGTACACCCCCCTCAAGCGCGTGGACGAGACCATGGCGTAGCCGCTCGATACGATCCGCTCCTGGATCTCGACGTTCAGATCCTCGAGGCCCTCGGGATCGATCTCGTGGCTCGCCGGATCGTAGCGATAGCACACGACGCCCAGGCTCGCCGGACTGAGCAGTTCGAGCTCGGAAGAGCCCGACACGTACCGTTCCGCCTCCCGCGCCAGATCCATCGACCGCTGGATCGCCTCGCGGAACGCACCCACCCCAAAGGTCTTGATGGACATCCAGACCTTCAGCGCCCGGAAGGACCGGGAGAGCTGAAGGCCGCGGTCACCGAAGTTCACGTGATCGCGACCCATCTGAGCATCCTGGAGGTATTCGGGGCTCGTGCTGAAGGCCGATTCGAGCTCCGAGGCATCCCGAACCAGAAGACATCCGGTCTCGTACGACTGGAACAGCCACTTGTGGGGATCGAGCGTTACGCTGTCGGCGAGATCGACTCCGTCCAGGGCTGCCCGGCCTTCCTCCGTGAGCACGGCAAAGCCCCCGTACGCGCCGTCGACGTGAAGCCAGAGGCCCTCCTCCCTGCAGAGCCCACCGAGCTCACGGAGCGGATCCACCACCCCCGTGTTCGTCGCCCCACCATTCGCAGCCACCAAAAGGGGGTTGAGTCCTGCATCACGATCGCGCTGGATCGCCTGCCGCAAGGCATCCAGGTCCATTCGATACTCGTCATCCGTGGGAATCGAGCGCACGGCATCTAGCCCGAATCCCGCGATGCGGGCTGCCCGGCCAAGGGAGAAGTGGGCCTGGTCCGAGTTGTACAGGATGGGATCGGCAGGATGACCGCGGCTGGCCCGGGCCGTCACCAGCGCGTCCAGGTTCGCAGCCGAGCCGCCGCTCGTGAATACGCCCCCGGCCGTGGCCGGCAGTCCGAGCCATTCACGGAACCAGTCAAGGACGACGAGCTCGATCTGACTGGGACCGGCGGACTCGAGCCAGGTCCCCTGGAACACGTTGAATCCGGACGCCAGCATGTCCGCCAACAGCGTGGGCCAGGTCGGGGATGAAGGGACGAAGGCGAAGAAGCGGGGATGATCGATTCGTCCTGCGTAGCGCATGACCTCGTTGGCCGCACGCTCCATCACTTCGAGGGGTGGTGAGCCCTCTTCGGGAGCCGCCTCCCGGAAAAGCGCCTCCATCTCCTCACGGGTGGCTCCGACCCAGGCGGTGCTCTCCCGCAGCGTTGTCCAGCGTTTCACGATGAGATCGACGGCCTCGTAGCCGAGGCGACGCATCTCGTCCTCGTCCAGGACGAGTCCGTTGTCGTGTGGCCGCCGCCCCCGTCCATCGATTGTTCCTTCCACCATGTCTCCTCGTCCACAGAGTACCGGCAATCCCCGGGTCCGTCTTCATCCTGACGGCTCCCGCAGACCGGAGCACGCCACGGCTCTAGTGTTCCGTTGCCGAAGTTCGCGAGCCACCAAGAGGCTCGGGGCGCCGTGGGATTAAGGCGGGACGACGCGGCGTAGCATTAGCTACGGTAAAGAGTCCCAACGCCGAGCCCACGGATGCACCGTGCCCTCGACTGGCCGAGACACTTTGGCAGCGGGACACTAGGAATTTCGGAGACCCCACGCTAGCCTATGACATCCGGCTGGAGCCTCGTTCCCACACCGAAAGGCATATGGCCACCGTCACCCCAGAGCACAAAGCGGTTTTCCGCGTTCTGGATGCCATGGAGGCCCCCCACGGCGGCCGGCTGCTGAAGCTCCGTTTCCAGTCCGGGGAAGCTCCCACGACCCGTGAGCTCAAGGGCGCGACGTTACGGGCTGACTCACCGGACGGCCAGAGGTCGTGCAGGATTCGGGTCGACGGGTTCGCGCTGTTCGGTGGGCGACCTTCAGACGATCGCATTCACCGCACCGGGCGGGTGGACGTTCATGTATCGGCCGTGGAGGGCGACGTCGGCGCCATCGGCCTCAAGTGGGAGGTCTCAGGCCCGCTGCCGTAGCGGCGCAACCCAAACCTGGCGTAGGGGTTACCTCAGGCCGAGAGGCTCCCGCTCGAACGTTTCCAGGAACCACCGGAGGTACTCCTCCTGCTGTCCAGGATTCGCGTCCAGCCAGGCACTCCTCTCCTCCTTGAATTCGTCGGGGCGGGACGTGAGGATGAACGCTTCCAGAAAGCCGTGCTCCCGCGCATACATGAGCTCGTCAAGAGGCCCATAGGGAGTCATGTCGAACAGCGCCCTTCCGTACAGCCAGGCGTCCGCCACTCGGGTGAGGATGGCTATCTCGAGCTCATATCCCTCGGCCTCCGCGGCCTCGGGAAGGAACTCGTCCAGCCGGTCCATCGTCTTCATGAGATGGTAGTGCCCGTAGAAAGCCATGATCGAGCCCGACTCCGGCGCGACCGCCGGCACCAACACGTACGCCGTGTCGGAGCTGATCGTGAGCCCCTGCCAAGGATACGTCTCGTCACGTGTGGTGCTCTCGATGATCCAGAACGACGGATCCATCGTGATGTTTTCCTGCTGGGCACGCACCCAGACGTCGATGTCGGACAGTCGAGCCCGGTCGGCCTGAAGCCTGGCTCCGGAACGAACGATGAGAGAGCGGGGGGCAGGAAGCGAAGCCGCGCTCGTGCAGGCGCCCAGGATCAGGACGGCCATGGCGAGCAGACGACGCGGGGTAAGCCTCTGAAACTGCCGAAGGAAGGAGCGACTTGGGTGTTCAAACGTCATGACTGATCTAGCTCCGAGTGCCGGGGGTCCGAAAAATGCTTGACACCCCAACATCACGGAGCGGAATTGGGGGTCCAGTCATCTTCATCTGGATGCCATATACGACACGATAGCTAAAAATGACCGAGGCCACCTGGGAGTTCCATGCTCCCCAGACGATAACACCTGACAACCTCGGTGACGACCTCGCCCGTCTCGTTTGGGAAAGCTTCACCGATTTCGTCTCAGAAGGCGACGGCGAGACCGCGCTCAGCGGCTTGGGCTTGGTGGACCTGAAGGGTGAGCCCGATCAGCACGCCGTAGAGGAGGCCCTCATCTTCCTCATGTGGGCCCACACCCGGGGTGCGCAGCAAGCGTTCGTAGGTCGCGCCCCCGCCGACCTGCTCAAACGGACCCTCGATGCCCTCCACGCAGCGGTCTTCGAGGACATGGTGGAGAACGGAACCCCCGAGGCCCAGCTTCCCTTCTTCGAGCAGAGAGTGGGCGCCCGTTACGCGGAGTACCACGCAGCTTCCGCCAGCTCCGATTCGAGCCTGGGCGAGGCCGTTGTGCAGCACCTTACGGGCAGTACGAAGCCGACGAAGCCCCTGACGCTGGCCGTCACGGAACGGGCGGTCGAGGTGGCACGTCCACTGCGGGATTACCTGGAGGACGTAGAGCTCGTCCCCTGAGTCCCCCGCCACTTCATGACGATCCGCTCTCTCGATTACAGTTCGAACGATCGTTCGAACGAAATAGTCTATACGACGACCCCCCCCCGTATCCAGTGCTCGGAGCGGCGAAATCGTTCCTAGAGTCCCGTTACCAAAGTGTCTCGGCCAGTCGAGGGCACGGTGCATCCGTGGGCTCGGCGTTGGAACTCCTTACCGTAGCTTACGCTACGCCGCGTCGTCCCGCCTTGATCCCACGCCCCCCCGACCCTCTTGGTGGCTCGCGAACTTCGGAAACGGAAGACTAGAGTCCCAGCGATGCCCGAATCAGTGGCGCGATGCGCTCGGGCGTCCATGGCGGGTCGAAGGTGAGGTCGACCTCGCAGCTCTCCACACCGTCCACCCCCTCCACGGCAGCCTGCGCGTCCAAGACGAGCTGGTCGGCAACAGGACACATCGGCGAGGTCAGCGACATGACCACATGCACGTCCTCACCATCGACCTCGATGTCGTAGACGAGGCCCAGGACGACGAGGTCGAGATCCAGCTCGGGGTCCTTGACCTTCTTCAGCGCGTTACGGACGTCTTTCTCGGTGACCTCCATGCTTAATGCCTCCTCATGAACTAGTGCTTCCTCATGAATAGGACCGTAGTCTCCTTGACGTCCTCGCCCTGGAGCTTCCGGATGGCCTTGTGCACGGTCGCCACGACCTCTCCGGCGGGCTTCTGCTGCAGGGTGGAGACCAGGTCGGCCGCCCCCCTGAACAGACCGGTCGAGCCCGTCGAGAGGACGATCACCATGTCGCCCGTGCCGATCTCGTACTCCTGGGTTCCGTACTGGAAGCCGTCCAGCATGCCCAGGGGGGGGCCGTGGGACGGGAACTCGTCCAGAGTTCCGTCCCTGCGGATCACCGCGCCTCGGACATCACCCGCTCCGGACCAGAGCACGGAACCGTCGCCTGGCACCAACATCCCGGCCGCGATCGTCTGATCGACGCCGGGCGTCTCGTTGTGAGACAGACCGTCGTTGACGGCTGCGAAAAGCGACTCCGTCGATTGACCCGTCCGTGCGAACTCGTTGAGGAAGGCCCGGGCGAGGGCCAACTGGTGGGCGGGTGGAAGCCCGTCTCCGTGGACCGTCATGGTCACCAAGCCCGCTCTCCCGTCGGCAAAGCGGACGGTCTCCCAGGCGGTCCGGCCGGCGCCCGACTCTTCCAGCATCGTGCCGGCGGCGATGTCGAACCCGTCGGCCGTCGGGGCGCTCCTTGGCATGATCGCGCGCTGTAGAGCCCGGTTGGCGTCGTCGGCTCCGCCCCCCGTCACTACCGGACTCGGGACGCCCCGCTCGAGGCTCGCAAACCGAACGTCGAGGGCACGGAGAGCCTTCGAGAGCACCTGCAACATGCGCATCGCGAGGCCGTCGCCGCCGACGAGCTGCTCGAAGTCCTCACGCGACAAGGTCAGCAGCTCGGTTTCCTCCATCGCCTTGGCCGTAGCTGAGCGGGGGGCGTCGTTCAAGAGGGCCATCTCCCCGAAGGCTTCACCGGCCCTGCGGACCGCGAGCTTATCTGTTCCGCCCCCCGAAACGCCCTTCGATATCTCCACGGCGCCCTTTGACACAACATAGAAGCAGTCGCCGGGCTCTCCCTCCTCGAAGAGTACCTCACCATCCTGTGCGGTCACGCCATTGACGACCTCGCTCACGCCACTGAGCTCGTCGTCCGGCAGTCCCTGGAAGAGGTCGACGTGTCGGAGCATCTCCATCACTTCGTCCAAGGACAGATCACGGGGTTCAGCGGCCACTCAAGGCACTCCTGCTCGGTGGAAGTGAGGGACTAAAACATACTCCCGGTCGGAAGGACCGGAAAAGGGCCTCATCCGGTCGTGGGATTTTCGCTTGCAAGAGGGTGGAAGTGCACGAAGATTGGAAGGAGGGGCGATTAAAGTCCCTCTCTGTCGCTGAAGGATTGGAAGGTCCCCCCGTGAAGGCACGTCGGCCGGTCTCCCTCCCGGGATTGGTAGCTCTAGTCTCCGCGTTGCTGCTCGGTTCTTGCGTGGACGGCCCCGTGGCTGGTCCGGCCACGGACGAACGGCCGCACGTGCTCCACCTGGTGCCTCAGCTCAGCTATGCGGTGGCACCGGGCGCCCCCGCTCTGAGCGCCGCCCAGGAGGACGCCCTGAGCCAGGCGTTCGACCGGGTGGACCGCTTCCGGCTGATCGTCAAGGATGTGAGCTGCACCGAAGTGCTGCTGGACGTGATCTTCGAGGTGACGCCCGGCGAGGACGTGTACGACCTGTCGGTGGAGCTTCCGGGGATCACGCCCGGTGAGCCGGTGTGCGTCACGATCATCGCCATGCAGGGCGAGACCGTGCTCTTCGAGTCGCCACCCCTCACGGTGGCGACGACCGACACGCAGACCGCCACGCCTCCGCCACCGTTCTCCGTACCACTCACGTACGAGGGTCCGGGCGCCGATGCGGTGGGGGTCGAGATCCTGTCGACGGGCGCGGTGCTGCCTCCGGGCGGGAGTCGGACGTTCGAGGCGGAGGTGTTGGGGAGCGACGGCAGCGTGCTGGCCGACGTACCGCTGGGCTGGACGGTGGCCTCGACCGGAGTGGCATCGGTCAACGACGCCGGCACGGTGACGGGCGGCGGCGGCGGCCGGACGCTCGTGACTGTGACGACGCCCACGGGTCTGAGCGCCAGCGTGTGGGTCTACGTGTTCGGCGGGGAGATGACGTTCATCCAGGGCGGCATGGTGATGACGGCCCCTGTGGTGGGCGGCACGGCGCGGGTGATCGCGGGGACGGGCGAAGCGCACGGCCCTGTGCCCACGGGCAACGGGGTGATGTACGGCGAAGGATGGTCTTCATCTCGGGCGTTGCGATCATGTCGGGCTCGTGGCCTGCTCCGTCGCCGGACGGGACGAAGATCGCGGCGGACGGGGGCGGGGTGCTGCTGCTGGCCAACGCCGACGGCTCGGGGGAGTCGGAGGGGCCGGCGGGCTCGCTGCCCGCGTGGGCGGGTGCCACGAGTCTGTACGTGAGTGGCGGCTCCATCGAGCTGGTGGACGTGGTGAGCGGCAGCCGGAACCTGTTGATCCCGGGCGCTGCGAGCTTCCCGACGGTGACGGCGGAGGGACGGCTGGCCTATCTGGACGGAGAAGGCCAGGTGTTCATCCAGGGCTCGGGTCCGGTGCCGGGCGTTGTGACGGGCTCCCGGCCTGCGATCCAGGGCGGCTGGGCGCTGTACGCGGGAGGCGACGGGCTGATGGTGGCGCCCGTGGACGGAGGCAGTCCTCCGATGGCGTTGGGCATCAGTGGCGCGGATCCGGCGTGGGGCAGCGCGAGCGGCGGCTTCACGCCTCCCTCTCCTCCGCCCCCAGTGGACATCACGGGACTCGATCCCGAGGTACCGATCCCCGGCCAGGAAGCACTGATCCTGGGCAGCGGCTTCGATCCGATCATCGCGTCGAACACGCGGGTGTTCTTCCCGACGTCTGAGGGTGAGGTGGAGGTCGAGGTGCTGGAGATCACGGCCACGAGCATCCGGGTCGTGGTGCCCCGGGGTGTGGCGGCCGGAGGTATCCGGGTGGCGACGCTCACGAGCGAGGCGACGTTCCCCTACACGCCCATCTTCGGGAGCGTGGCGGTGACGGCCGTGACGCCGTGGGGCGCACCGGTGGCGGGTCTGGGCGTGGTCCTCACGCAGGGCGGCACCGAGGCGTCGTCGGGTGTGACGGACGCGTCGGGCTCGCTCTTCCTGGACGGGATCCTGGCGGGCGACTACACGGCGGCGTATGCGGCACCTGCCGGATTCGCGATCACGAGGGCACCGCCCACGGCGCTGACCGTCACGACCGATGTGCTGAACGTGGAGGTGGAGGCGACGCCGGAGGTTCGGAGAGTCACGATCAGCCCGGAGACACCGGAGGTCGAGGTGGGCTCGAGCGTGGAGGTGATGCTCCAGCCGCTGGACATCAACGGAGACGTGATCCCGCTCATCGACCAAGTGACGTGGGCGGGCTCGTCGCCCAAGCTCAACGCGAGCGGCAGCACGCTCACGGGCACGCTCACCGGAGTGGCGCCCTCGGCGGCACCGGGCGACGCCCTGTTCCGTGTGTTCGTGAACGGGACGGGCTCGGACTTCTTCGCCACGGTCACTTCGTTCATCGAGGGCACGTTCACGCTGGGAGCCGCATCACCGGTACCGGGCGAGGCCGAGGGCAGCCCTGCGGCGGCGCCCGAGCCCATCCGCATCATCGAAGTGGAACTGAGACAGGGCTCCACACTCCTCATGCAGACGGAGAGCGATGTCGACGGCCACTACCGGTTCCCCGGCCTGTTCGCCGGCAGCTACACGGTCCACCCACTCCCCAGAGCCGACTACAAGGGGTTCTCGCCCTCGTCGGCCAGCGTCACGCTCGATCCGAACAACCCGACGGGGCGGGCCGACTTCGTCATCCTCACTGACGTCTTCAAGGCACACGTCGGCGATCTGGTCATCAGCGACTCCCCCGGCGTCGGCGTAATGACCCTCGCCGAAGCCGCGGCCGCCCGCTATATCAAGATCGAGGGCAGCTTGAGGGTCGAGGGAACGTCGGTGACCAACCTCGACGGCCTCGAGACGATCCGGGAGGTCACGGGCAACGTCACCATCACAAATAACCTGTCGCTGACGGATGTCGCGGGCCTGAATGGAATCGAAGAGATCGGGATCGATCTCACCATCGCCAACACCCCCGGACTGGCGACGATCAACCTGCCCGTTCTCGCCATCGTAGGCGACGACGTCAAGGTGTTGGACAATCTCAACTTGATCCAGACTGCTTTCCCGGGCCTCGAGTCGATCGGCAACAACATCGACTTGGAGAGGAACACTAATCTGGAGACCGCCTCGTTCGCCGTGCTGCACACGATCGCCGACGACCTCGACGTCGTGGATAATCCGGCGCTCCGGTTGTTGTCCCTGCCGAGCCTCGTCACCATCGGCGACGACATGGAGGTGTGGGAAAACGGGACCGGCGGGACACCCCTGGTTCTCGACTTCTCGAGCCTGGAGAGGGTTGAAGACGACATCGACATGGCGGAGTCTGGTGCGGCGGACGGCAACGACGGTCTGGAGAGCCTCTCGTTCCCCGCACTCACGTTCGTCGGCGACGATCTTTTCCTGAGAGGTCAGCCCAACCTCACCTCGTTCACGGCGCCGATGCTGGCCACGATCCAGGAAGACTTGCACATCTCGGACAACCCCATGCTGACGACCCTTGGGCCGCTCGGCGCACTGGTCACCGTGGGCGAGACGCTCGTCATCGAAAACAATGACGGCCTCACGAGTGTCTCGTTCCCGAAGCTAGCCCTGCTCGGGGCAGGAGTAGGTGTGAGCACCACCTACGGACTGCTCCGAATCGAAAACAACCCGTTCTTGACGACGTTGGACTTCACCCTCCTCACGACCGTAAACCGTGGAATAACCATCTCGAACAATGACGCGCTCACCTCGTTGGACGCGTTGGGCGGCATCACATCGCCCCTGTGGACAGTGTTCGTGTCGGGGAACGCATCGCTCACGAGCGTGAGTGGGCTGTCGGGCATAGGCACCACGAGCGCGACGCCGGCGGTGGGGAGCGGCTTCACCATTCAGCTGAACCCGATGCTCTGTGAGGAGGACGTTGACGCGTTGATCGCCACCATCGACCTCAGAAACCCGGGCTCCGCGTTCGCGCTTGCTCCGGTGAACGTGGGCAACATGCCCTGCCTCTAGTGGGCCGGCTGGGTCGGAGCACGTGTCAGCAGTGCTCATATCCCCGGCACCGAGTGCTGGGCATCGGAGATCCCACGCTCGACCCGCGAGCCCGGGGAGGCAACTGAGAAGTCATCGGCAACCGCATCGGGCCGGCGGACTACAGGGGTTCCGCGCCCATGCGCGCAACCCCGATCCGTCTGGTTAGCGTAGCCACAAGAACGAAAATCCTCGCCGAAACCGGCCTCGCTCAAGTAGATTCAAAGAGTATCTCGAGGCGCTGACGACTCACCGGGAGAGTTCGGGTGGAGCAAGCGATGGACGCCGCCTCGCCGGCCACGACGATGGAGACCGAGGAGGCACACCCCGTGATCGAGGCAGTTTGCTGGGGAACCCGAGGGTCTATCCCCAGTCCGGGCCCAGGGACCGCCAAATACGGGGGGAATACACCCTGCATGGAGGTGCGCCTCGACGACGGCCGGCGCTTCATCTTCGACGCCGGCACGGGGATCCGTCCCCTCGGCTCGCACATGATGAGCGAGGATGGCGCCACCGACGCCGTCATCTTCCTCACACACTTCCATTGGGACCACATCCAGGGGTTCCCATTCTTCGTGCCTTTGTACAACCCCACCGCGTCGCTCCAAATCATCGGTCCCAAGCAGTTCGACGTGGACATTCAGACGCTCTTCGCCGGGCAGATGGGGCCGATCTACTTCCCGATCCCCTTCGACGCTCTCGCTGCGCACAAGGAGTTCTCCCATCTGAACGAGGGCGTTTGGGAGGACGACGGGTTCAGCGTATCGGCTATGCGAATGAGACATCCGTCCTTCACGGTCGGGTATCGCATCGAGTACGGAGGTGCGTCCCTCGCCTACATCCCGGACAACGAGATCGCGGGAGAGGATTACGACGTGGGCGAGGACTGGCATCGCCAGTTCATCGACTTCGTGGGCGATGTGGACGTTCTGATCCACGACGCCATGTTCACCGAGGAGGAGTACCAGTCCAAGCTGGGCTGGGGGCATTCTACCTTCCGCCAGGCGCTCCATCTCGCTGACGAGGTGGGCGCGAAGAGGCTCCTCTTCTTTCACCACGATCCCGAGCGTCACGACGAGAAGCTCTCCGAGCTGGTGTCGTCACACCGGGACGAGGCCCTCTCCCTCGGATATAGCTTTCAGGTCGACGCCGCGGCCGAACTGGCCGACATCCTGCTTTAGGAGCCCACGCCGTGAGACGTTTCGCCCCTGTGGTGGCGGCAATGGCAGCCGTACCGTTGCTCGCCTTCGGGCCCGCCGAACGCATCGCTCCCACACACTGGGCGGTGATCATCGGAATCAGTGACTACATCCACTATGACGACGTAACAGGTGGCGACCTCCCCGGTGCGGAGCACGATGCACGGGGCATGCGGGACGTTCTCCTCAGCCGGTACGGTTTCCCGCCGGACAACATCCGGATGCTCCTGAATCAGGAAGCCACCCGCGCCAACATCGAGGTCGCCCTCACGGAGTGGCTGCCCGAGCGGGCGCGTCCCGGCGACAATGTCACCGTCTTCTATGCCGGACACGGCTCGCAGATGTGGGACGAAAGCGGCGACGAGGACGATGGTCTGGACGAGACGCTGGCCCCCGCCGACGTCAGCCCCACTTCGACCGAGTTCGACATCAGCGACGACGAGTTCGGAGCCTGGCTCCGGGCCCTCCCGACGGACAACGTCGTGGTGTTCCTGGACAACTGCAGCTCCGGATCGGGAACGCGCGACGTCACTCCGTTCTCCCGAACACGCCAGCTCGGACGGGACGTATCCGAGATCGACAGGCCGGCGACCATTTCCCGGCGCGCACTCGCGAACGAGAGAGACCGGACGGGCTTCGACTCCCAGGGCGCGAACGTCCTGGAGCTCGCCGCCGCCCAGCCCGACCAGCCGGCCGTGGACGCCTTCTTCCCGGGGGAGAACGGCGCGGACCCGTTCCACGGCGGGGCGTTCACGACCTTCCTCATCCGGGAGCTCTGGAGGGCCCCGGCGGACATGTCGTACGAGGACGCATACCGCCGGGTGTCAGACCACCTCAAGAGAAATCGCTTCGAGCAGGACCCCTACCTCTCCGAGGATGTGGCGTCCAAGTCGCTTCCACTCTTCTTCGTGGAGGGCGGGTCCCGGGGCACGTCTTCGGCGTCTCTGCCCGTGCTTTCCATCAGTGGCTCCACGGCTGAGCTACAGGGCGGCCAGGCGCTTGGGATCACCTTGGGATCGACGTTCAGCACGGCCGACGGCGCCCGCATGGTGGTGGAGTCGGTGAGCTCGGACCGCTCCCAAGCCAGAGTCCTGACGGGATCCGTGAGCGAGGGTGATCGGGCGACCCTGGAGGGCTATCGCTTCCCGTCCAGCCCTCTGCGAGTCAACGTCGCCGGGGCGGACACCGGCACCGCCGACGCTCTGGCGAGCGCCATCGAGGGCTCCGAGGCGATCGTGCTTATCCATGATGAGGAGTCCTACTCCGATCTGCTGCTGCGGCGCCGGGGAATGGACATCCGGGTGGTTGGAATGGACGGGGCGGCACGGCACGTCTTCCCGGCCGGCGCCGAGGGCGCCACCGACCTGGCCGATGCCCTCATGCGTGAGGCCTCCGCGAAGAGGCTCGGCGACATGGAGAACCCGGCACAGTCGTTCAGCCTCGAGGTCTGGCTCGCCGGCGGAGTGTCCAGCTTCGGCATCGGCGAGAACGTGCGCTTCCTGGCCGAGGCCGAGCGCAGCGGATACCTGACCCTCGTCGACCTCGGTACCGACGGGACGGTCACCGTACTCTTCCCGAACCCGTACGACCGGGAGAACGCGGTGACCGCGGGACAGCGAATCGAGTTCCCGACCGAGAGCATGGAGTTCGAGATCCAGGCCATGCCGCCGGCTGGCCGCGGAATGGTCCGCGCCTTCCTGACACCGGAACCGTTGGACATCGCCGTCGGTGACGATTTCACCGCGGGCAAGCTCGAGCTCGCCGATCTCATTGCTGACGCCGTTCGCAGGGCCGCCGGCCCGGCGGAGGGTTCCGATGGAGCCGTGCGTCTCGACTCGTGGGGGAGTGCGTCGCTGATGTACGAGATCCACAACTAGCGCCGAGCCTCTCGACCGTGCCTGATCCGCTGGGCTGGGGCCCCGACACGGCTCGACCGTGATGCCATGAAGTGGAAGCGCGCCGGTGTTCTCGGGCTGATCACGTTGGGCGCGGCCTCTGTGGCCCAGATCGCCGACCGGTACGGGAGGCTCACCCAGATCGAGGACCTCGAGCTGGGCACCCTCGACTTCTTCCAGCAGGCCGCCTCCCGGCAGCTCCGCCGAACCGAGGGACAGACGGAGGTCGTCATCGTCTTCTTCGATGAAGAAGCGACGAAGGACTGGAACTACCTGTCACCCTTCTACCGCCCCCACCTGGCGGACCTCGTCAACGCGGTCTCATTCGCGGGGGCGAAGACCATCGGGCTGGACGTCTACCTCGACCGTCGTTGGGACGAGCTCAATGCCATGGATGGCGGTGACGACCGTCTTCGACAGGCCTTGGCCGACGCCGGCAACGTCGTCCTGGTCTCCCCGGTGGTGGAGTCCGAGGACGGAGAGACGAAGGTCCTCGCCGATCCGGACCCCTACTTCGCCGAGGTGGCCGCCGGAGTCGCCTCCGCCGACCTGCCCACGCCCTTCGAGACCATCCGCGACGGGACCCTCGCCGTTCGATCCGAAGACGGGCTCGCTCCCGGGTTCGCCCTGGCCTTGTACGCCCACTCCCGAGGCCTGGACGTGGAAGCCATGATGTCCGACGCGAGAGCCACGGGTCGCGTGTCCCTTCCGGGACTCCCGGAGGGCTTGGGAGAGGTACCCGATGACTGGTGGCAGCCCGGATCGACTCCGAAGACCTGGGCCATTACGTTTCCGCTACGCTTCAGCGGCCCCCCTTCCCATCTCGTGCAGGGCGAGATCGACGTTGGGACGTTCCCGGCCGTCGCCTCGCAGAGCGCGGTAGGGCTCGCCTACATCAACCCAGACTTCTTCCGGGACAAGATCGTTCTCCTGGGAACCGGCTTCCACGACTCCGACAAGTTCCGGACCCCTTACGACCACCTCCCGTACAGCGCGGTGGCCGAGAGGGATCAGTCGTTCCCGCCCGACGCCCTCTTCGACTGGATGTTCGGGGTGGAGATCCACGCCCAGGCCCTCCAGAATTTCATCGACGAGGAGTACCTCCGGCCCATGGGGTGAAGGGGCCACCTGGGCGCTGCTCCTGCTTCTCGGACTGGCCGCCGGAGGAGTGGTCTTTCTGAAGGGAGCGGTCTGGGGGGGTGCCCTGACGGTGGTCCTCGGGCTGGGTACGTCCGCTGGGGCCTTCATGGCGTATCTGGGCCGCCTCGGCTCCGTCGAGCCGTACTTCTGGATCCCCATCGTCGTGCCGCTGGTAGCGGTCGGGCTCTCGTACCTGGGCTCCACCGCGTACGTCTCCATCGTCGAGGGGAGGGAGAAGCGGTTCATCCGAAGCGCCTTTGGAAAGTACGTGTCGCCCACGGTCGTCGGTCAGATCTCCGAGAACCCCGACTCCCTCAAGCTGGGGGGCAAGAAGGTCCCCATCACGGTGCTCTTCTCGGACCTGGCCGGCTTCACGGACATGTCCGAGCGCATGGACGCCGAGGAATTGATCGCCCATCTGAACGAGTACCTCTCCGAGATGACCGACCTGGTCATGGCCGAGGAGGGCACGCTCGACAAGTACATCGGCGACGCCATCATGGCGTTCTGGAACGCGCCGACTCCAGTAGCCGATCACGCGGATCGAGCACTCCGATGCGCCATCCTCATGCAGCGGAAGATGGACGATCTGAACAAGCGGTGGATCGCCGCCGACCCCGAGGCAGAGACGATGGTGGTACGCATCGGGCTCAACACGGGTGAAGTGGTGGTAGGAAACGTGGGTGGCAAAGACCGCTTCGACTACAGCGCCATCGGCGACGCGGTGAACCTCGGAGCCCGACTCGAGCCCGCCAACAAGTCCTACGACACGCTGGTCATGGCTTCGGAGCACACGGTCGAGGCCGCGACACGGGACGACTTCCGTGTGCGCGTGCTGGACTTCATGACGGTGAAGGGCAAAATCGAGCCAGTGACCGTCTATGAGGTCCTGGAGATGGCAGGCGTAGCCCTTTCCCCCGAGAAGGAAGAGGCCATCGCCCACTATGAGGCCGGGATGAAGGTCTATCGCGGCCGCGACTGGGAGCTTGCAAGCGAGTACTTTAAGGCCGCACTGGACGCGGATCCCAGTGACGGGCCTTCGAAAGTGTATTTGGAGAGATCGAAGGAGAACATCGCCAACCCTCCGCCGGCGGACTGGGACTTCGTCGTCCGTCGGACAACGAAGTAGGGAGCCCATTGGAGTCAGTTATGAAGAAGCTTCTCATCGCAACGAGCTCGTTCCTGCTCCTCGGAGCAAACGGGGGACCCCCGATCCAAGAGGCTCCCGCAGCCGTGGTAGTGAGTGTTCAGGGGGCTGTCGAGGTCATCCTGGGGGATGGTGCCCCCATTGCGGCCGCGGTCGGCACCCGGCTGGCCAGCGGGGATCAGATCATCACAGGTGGAGGAGAGGCGGTAATCGTCCATGCCACCGGCCGCACACAACGTGTGACGGAGACGCTGACCATTCCCGCAGCCAGCGGCGACTCCGAGGCGGGCGCCTTCTCGAGGACCATGCGAGTCCTCGCCAGCGCCGCCACCACCGACGCCCGCGGCAATCCCAATCGACAGGGGATGATCCGTCCCATCCCCGGCGAGCCGGTTCTGATCGCGCCCAGGAACGGCCTCCCGGTCATGGACGCGCGCCCCACGTTCTTCTGGCACTCGGTGGAAGGCGCCACCGGTTACATGATCCAGGTCCGGAATCTGGAGGGCGGGATCACCCGCTATGAGACCTCCGACACGACCTGGGCGCTGCCCACCGATGCTCCGGACCTGCTCAGGGGCCAGACGTACGCCTGGACCGTGGCGCCCTCCGGCTCCGGCCGGCCGACGCGCGAGCAGCGATTCTTGGTCCTGGGCGGTGAGGAGCACGGCGAGGTGGCAGGAGCGCTCGAGTCCTTGGCCGCGGCCGGCCTGGATCCTACCGGAGACGGCGCCCTCATGGCCGCGGCGGTCTACCGGGAAGTCGGGCTCTTCTATGACGCTTCGGCTACCCTGGCTTTCCTGGACGAAGAGGAGTTGAGCGCAGACGTGTTCTTGCTCAAGGGCGAGATCCTTGACGCGCTCGGTGACCTGGAGGGCGCGAGCGCGGCCTTCGACAAGGCAGACTGGCTGATGCGATGACGAAGCTCTTGATCTTCGCGCAAACCGGGAACGCGTCGCAGGCTCTGGCCGCTCTAGGCGACGGCGTGGAGGTCGTGGAGATCTCCAGCCTGACCGAGGTCTCGGCCCATGACGGGGCAGCGGTCCTGGTCCTCTCCGACGGACTCTGCGAGACCGGCGACTTGGGGTCGGTGCCCAGTCACGTGACCGTCCTGGCCGACGGGTCCGGGGCGAGAGCGGCAGCCGACGCTCAGCTGAGCCAGGTCCACGGAGACCTGCGAGGGCTGAACAGGGTGGGAATGGCACTCATGAGCGAGCGCAATCCCGACTCACTCCTGGGCATGATCCTCACCCAGGCCCGACGGCTGACCGACAGCGATGCCGGGAGTCTGTATCTGGTCGAAGAGGGGGACGACGGAGAGAAGACACTCCACTTCCTGCGGGCTCAGAATGCCTCTCTCCCCGATCTACCGACCCCGGACTTCTCGCTTCCCTTCGATGAGACCAGCGTAGCGGGATTTACGGCCCTGCACGGGGAGCCACTCATCATCGACGACGCGTACGAGATTCCCCAGTCGGCGCCCTACTCGTTCAACCGTGCGTTCGAAGAGGAGGTGGGCTACCGGGCCAAGTCCATGCTGGTGGTCCCCATGAAGGACCATCGGGATGCCGTGGTCGGCGTGCTCCAGCTCATCAACCGGAAGTCGGATCCAGAGGGTGTGATCCGTGACGAGGCCACCGCGGACGAGTACGTGCTTCCCTACGAGACCAGGGAGGTCGAGCTGGTCCAGTCCCTTGCCGGGCAGGCGGCCGTCTCCATCGAGAACGGACAGCTCTATCGGGACATCGAGGACCTCTTCGAGGGCTTCATCAAGGCCGCCGTCATCGCCATCGACCAGCGGGACCCGACCACGTCGGGACACTCGGTGCGCGTGTCGACCCTGACTTGCGACGTCGCCGAGGTGGCCGACCGGGCTGGTGACGGTCCATTCAAGGACACCAGCTTCACGCGCGAGCAGATGAAGGAGCTGCGCTACGCGGGCCTTCTGCACGACTTCGGAAAGGTGGGCGTTCGGGAGAACGTTCTCGTGAAGCCCAAGAAGCTGCCGCCAGTGCTCCTCGAACGGATCGAGGCTCGCTTCGATCTGATCCGTCGCACGCTCGAGTCGGACTTCCATCAGAAGAAGGCTGAGCACCTCCTGCAGGACGGCAAGGACGGGTTCGACGTCTTTCTCCGAGGCCTCGAGGAGGCGTACGAGAGCTCCCTCGAACAGTTGGACCGATTCCATGAGGCCATCCGCGAGTCCAACGAGCCGAGGGTTCTTCCCGAGGCCAGCGCGGAAATTCTGAACGACATCGCCGCTGCGACATTCCTGGACTTCGAGGACCGGCAGGTACCCTACGTCACGCCGGAAGAGCTCCACTTCCTTTCGATCCCAAAGGGATCACTGGATCCGGACGAGCGGAAGCAGATCGAGTCCCATGTGACTCACACCTACAACTTCCTCACGCAGATTCCGTGGACCGGCGATCTCGCGAGGGTGGCCGACATCGCCCATGGGCACCACGAGAAGCTCAACGGGACCGGCTATCCCCGCGGTATCGGCGCGTCTGAGATCGCGATCCAGACCCGGATCATGACGGTCTCCGACATCTTCGACGCCCTCACGGCCTCCGACCGTCCGTACAAGCGCGCCCTTCCCGCCACGAGGGCCCTCGACATCCTGAATATGGAGGCCCAGGATGGCATGCTTGACCAGGCCGTGGTGGACCTGCTGCT
This sequence comes from Longimicrobiales bacterium, assembly GCA_965238005.1. Taxonomy (GTDB): domain Bacteria; phylum Gemmatimonadota; class Gemmatimonadetes; order Longimicrobiales; family Gaopeijiaceae; genus CBDCKN01. The sequence continues at coordinate 4,521,817 of OZ250165.1, read as the reverse complement.
GGCGTCCGAGGTGTACCACAAGATCCTGGAGGGCGACTGGCGAGAGTTCTAGTCGCCCCCAACGAAAAGGAGCCCGCCCGGGGCAGACCGGGCGGGATTCTGGAAGCTGCTAGATTGGATCCCTACCGACCTCCACCGTCCCCGGTGCCGGCCGTCTCCACCACCGCGAGGGGTATGTCCCCGAACCCGGACCGCTGCGGATTCTGACGGCCCTCGGTGGCCGAGATCACGTTCTTGCTCACGTAGTCGAAGATCTCGCTGAACGTTACGACGCCGTCCGCGTTGGCGTCACCGTTCCCCCTGAGCCCGTCCAGAAGGAAGTGCGTGAACACTCCGTGGCCTCCCCACCGTGCGTCCTCGAGGGAGAACTCGTTCGTATCGGCGGCCGTCATCATAAGCCGCCTGGACGGCGAGAAAAGCTGAGCGAAGCCGCCGGCGATGGCGTTGCCCTCCGCTCCCCCGACCACGTCGCCGTCCGCCGTCCCGGCAGAGTGACAAGCGTCGGCAACCACGATCACGCGCTCGGACGCGATCTGTCGCCGTAGGGCCGTCTTGACGTCCCACATCGGGAACGCTGTGGACGCCAAAGCGTCCAGATCACTGTCGGTAGGCAGCAGATAGAGGTTGTCCGGACGGTTGGGGTCCGGCGCGCCGTGGCCAGCATAGTAGATGAAGACGAGGTCGTCCCAGTCGGCCTGCTGCAGGAAGACGAAAAGGGCATCCCGCATGGCCTCGCCGGTGGCCTCCTCGTCGGTGAGGAAGCGAACGTGATCCTCCTCGAAGGGTCCCGCAGCGGAGCTCGTAAGAAACTCGTACACGGCCCGTGCGTCCGCGCCAGCGAACTCGAGGTCCGGGATATCGGCGCTCCCGTACTGGCCCACGCCGATCACCACGGCCCAGCGCTCGTCGATGCGTGGGGCGGCCACGGCCTCGGTGGTGGAGCCACCGGGCCCCTCCGCCACAACCCTGACCGAATCCTGGCTCATGGGCAGGTTGGTCTCCGCCCAGAACCGTTGGGCCGTCTGCCCCTCGACGCCCAGGCGCTCTGCCTCGCCTTCCTCGAGGTCGATGAGGTTGGCGGGCTTGCCCTCGACCTCCACACCTCTGGTCTCACCGATGACAACGCCCTCGATGCGGATCGGGTTGAAGAGATCCGAGGACCGGTCCCCTTTCTTCACCACGCCGAGTCCACGGGTGGCCCCCGCCTGGGTGGACGGTGAGACGTCGGCACGAAGTATCGCGAGTCCGGGACCGGCCCCCCGGGCCGCAGAAGCCATCTCGGCGGGGACGGAGCCGGGGTCCGGCACCCAGTAGAGAGCGTTCTCCCAAGGCTCGTCGACCCAATTGTTCATGAGCTGGCCGAGGAAGGAGGTGTTCTCGAGCACTTCCTGAGTGGCTTTTCGCAGGACCCGCGCCTTTCCGCGCTGCTCGGTGGCCTCCAGGACCCGCCCGCCGTCACCCTCCGCCGTGGCGATGACTCTGCCCAGATCCAGCCGCAGCGCGCGCACAGCCACCTCTCCCGTGGCGGTGATGGCGGTCTGATCCACCCTGTCGGGCCGGGCGCCCCAGTCCGCGCGCCCCAGAATCAGCACCTGCGCCCCGAAGTCACGACCCAGGCTCGTAGCGGCACCCTCGTCCCCACCCAGCGCCGCCTGCACCAGCTCCCTCTGGGCGGCCGTGTACGCCAAGGCCGGATCCACCACCGGGAAGCCCCCCTCGAGCAGGAAGTTGGTCATCTCACGGGCGGCGATCTGCCCGTCTTCCTCCTGGATGAAGACCAGGACCCGTGGCAGATCCGTGTCGAACGCGATCTCGGCATCCTGTTGGGCGCCCAGCCCATCCGGAATCAGAGCCATGCAGGCGAGCGTCAGGGCGGGCGTCCAAGCGACCGCCCCTCGGAGTGCTTTCGTCATCGGTCGTCCTCGCCGCTCGCCGCCAGTCGATCGACCGCCTGTCGAGCAGCGCGGTGGGCTGGGTGGATCTCGAGTGCCGCCCTGTAATGCTCCAGGGCCTGCTCGATCTCACCCTTGTCCTCGAAATCGACGGCACGGGAAAACTCTACGGTGGCCCGCACCGGGATCGGCTCCATCTTCGCCCTGGACGACGGGGGATCCAGGTCCAGCTTCTCCACGAAGGAGTCCGCCATGCGCACAACCACGGACAGAAGCTCGCTCGTCTTGTCGTTCATCTTCTGGGCTTCGACCACCTCCGACGTCTCCACGTCGACGACTCTCATGTCCATCCGTAGCTGCTCGGCGATGCTCGTGACCTGGCCGTAGATCATGTACTGGGCACCCACCATCTTGCCGATCTCGACGGCCGTGCCCTCGTCCACCCTGCCGGACAGAGCCAGTCGCTGCTCCATGAGCAGGTCCTGGAGCTGATATCGCTCGATGACCTGAAGACCGGGATTACCGATGAGCTCCGTGATGAGCATGCTGGAGACGGCTTTGCCCAGGGGGGCGGAGTTGCCCGCCGAGCCGAGCATGAGACCGGTGAAGTCCAGTACGGCCACCGTGGGCACGTCAGGGTTCTGGGCGTGAACAGGTTGCACCGCAACGCCGAGAGCCAGCACCACCGCGGCAACTGAAAGGGGGGCGTCGATGCGCAAGACCAATCCTCCTCGAGGCGAGGGCTCACCCCTCCGAGCCACAGCGCCGGCGGGCGCAAACGGCGGGCCAAAGGAGCAAGATTTCGTTTGCCCGCCGGGAGCCCTCACCGTGAATTTAGGACCACTCCGACGGGAGTGCGAGTCTTCTATATGGCCCGCGGAATCCCGTCCTGTATGGAGCATTCGTTTCCCCTGCTGGAAGCTTCCGATGTCCTTGGCTTGGAACAGTACCCGGCACCTCTCGCTCCTACTCGTCCTCCCTTTGTTGCTGGACGGCTGTGCGCGACAGGGCCTCGACGCCGATCCCGCCCAAATCCCCAGTCTCCAGGAGCAGCTCTCTCAGAATCCTGGTGACCTTACCGCCCAGACCCGTCTGGGCATAGCCCTCTACAAGGACGGTCGCTTCGAGCAGGCGCGCACGACGCTGGCCAACGCCGTCGAGGTGGGCGCCGAATCCGGGGCGGCCTATCTCTATCTCGGCCTGTCCAACGAGTCGCTGGAGGACTGGGCCGGAGCCAGAGAGGCTTACACTACGTACCTCGATGTGGGCAACTGGGGTCCCCTCAAGGACGATCTGGAGGATCGCCTCCTGCTCATCGTTCGGAACGAGCTGCAGTCCGCCGCCCAGGCCGCCCTGGCCCAAGAAGCCGAGCTGGCCACCGAGCCTCCGGAGCCGCGCACCGTGGCGGTGTTCCCCTTCCGGCTCATCTCGGACGACGAGGGCCTGCTGCCACTTCAGGTGGCTCTTGCGGACATGATGATCACCGATCTCGCCATCTCCAACGCTCTGACGGTCCTGGAGCGGACACAGATCCAGTCGCTCCTCGACGAGATGGCGCTGTCGGAGGCCGGCTACGCCGATCCGGTTACGGGAGCCCGGGCGGGTAGGCTCCTGAGGTCGGAGCACGTGGTCCAGGGTGTGCTCACGACCCTGGGTCAGGAGAATATCCAGTTCGACGCCGAGGTGATGAACACCGTGCGGGCCCAGGCGGCCGGATCGGTATCGGATCAGGACGAGCTCGAGGCCATCTTCGACATGGAGAAGGGTCTCGTATTCCAGATTCTCGACGTGCTCGGAGCGGTGTTGACGCCCGCCGAGCGCGAGGCCATCAACGAGAACCGGGCCGAGAGCATCCTGGCGTTCCTGTCCTACGGCGAGGGCCTCATGGCCATGGACCGGGGCGATTTCCAGGCGGCTTCCGACTTCTTCCAGCAGGCCGCATCCATCGATCCCACCTTCGACGCGGCGCAGACGGCCAACACCGAGGCCCAGAGCCTCGACGACGCGGCGGCGACCACTACCGCCGACATCCAGGATGCCTCGGCCGGTGAGACGTCGGGGGTGACCGGTGTGGCCGACGCCGGCGACATCGCTCCCACCGACAACCTGCTGCAGGAGACGTCGCAGGACGTGAACCCGAGCGCGACGGCCACGGTCATCGACCAGGGTACCACGACGAGTGCGGGGCAGGATAACAAGCAGGCCTCGGAGCGTGACTCCTCCCAGGAGGCCACGCAGCAGGAGGGCACGGCGACGACCAGGGCCCGGGTGACCATCAGTATACGGCGGCCGGGAGGTGAGCAATGAGCACTAGACACTTCTCCCTGTTCGCGATCCTGGTCTTCGGAGCCGTGGGCAGCTTCGGAGCCCACACCCACGCTGCAGCCCAGACCAACGTACAGAGCTTGGGTGTCTCGGCCGTCTACCAAGGCTACGATTTCGATGACGATCTGGGAGTCGATGCGGCCCAGCTGCTCATGATCCCCATCGCCTACCGGCTCCCCGCGGGCGACAAGTTCTCGGCGGAGCTCTTCTCCGCCTGGGCGGAGGGCCGCGTTAAGCGGGACGGCCGGGTCTCCGTCCTCAACGGTGTGGTAGACACGAGGCTACACTTCAGCTACCTGGCCTCGCCCTGGGCTATCCTCACGCTTGGCGTGAACCTGCCTACCGGCAACGTCACCCACGACTCCGAGGAGGCCGTGGTGGCGTCCGTGCTTTCCTCGGACATCCTGGGCTTCCGGGAGTCGAACTGGGGCACGGGAACCTATGTCACGACCGGAGTGGCCACGGCGCACAGTCTCGGCACGTGGGGCTTGGGCCTGGGCGTGAGCTATCGAGCGGCGGACGAATTCGAGCCGCGCTCCGATACCAGCCTGGCCTATTCGCCGGGAAACGAGCTGCGCATAAGAGTCGGCCTCGACCGGAACGTGGGTGAGACCGGGAAGTTCACCGCCGGGTTCACGCTCCAGTCCTTTCAATCGGACGAGTTCGGTGGCCGGAACCTCTTCCAGTCGGGCAAGCGTCTACGCGTCGACGCGACCTACGCATTTCGTGCGGGAAGCACCACGTGGAGCGTCTCGGCCGCCGACGTCTGGCGCGCCGAGGGAGATCTGAGCCCGCAGATACTCAACTCCACCGGGGACATCGTGGGCGACTCCCTCGTCGCGACCAATACGCAGAACCTCCTCTTCGCGAGCCTGAGAGGTGCGATTCCCATCAGATCGACGCTCTACTTGCGACCAATCGTGGACTTCCGACTTCAGGACCTGGGCACGCAACCGGGAGAGGTGGACGCAGGTGCCAGCTGGATCCTGGGCGGAGGCTTCGACCTGCCCCTACGGATCATGGGGCTCGACTTCTTCCCGCGGGCAAAGGTGAACGTGGGACGCCTCAAGGCGCCGGACGGGACGACCCACGGGCTGATCGGGGTGGAAGCCTCCGGAACGCTACGATTCCGATAACGGCTCCGAGTGTGGTGTCCCAGAAGTTCGCGAGCCACCGAGAGTGCCGAGGCGCCGGATCCGGGGTACCCGCGCCGGATGCGTGGGTCAGGCGCGACGACGAGGAATAGCAACGCGGGCACCGCGGCCGAAGGCCGTGGTCCGAGGAGGAGGAACGCCGCAGGGCCGGATGCATCGGTGCTCGAGCCGAGCGACCTTCATGCTCGTCGTGAGCGCCGAGTTGACCGCGAGACGATCGAGCGCAGCGAGATCAATGGCCGAGACACTTCTGTAACACCAAACTAACTCGAGCCGTCGTCGGCTCTTCGACGCGCGAGCGCAGTGCAAATTGCCATCAACACGGGCGGTGGAGACGCCCCCGGCCTGAATGCAGTAATCCGGGCCGTGGTCCTCTCGGCCCTCCATCTGGGCTGGGACGTGTTCGGGATCCGCCACGGATATCAGGGCCTCTTCGAGGACGACGGAGTGGTGGCCCTGACCCGTGAGTCCGTCCGCGGGATCACGCACGTGGGCGGCACCATCCTGGGCACCACCAACCGTGGAAGTCCCCTGGAGTGGCCCGTGGAGCGACCCGACGGATCGGTGGAGCTCGTAGACCGGTCCGACGAAGTTATCGGAGAGTTTCGCCGTCGCGGGATGAACGCTCTCATCGCCATCGGAGGGGACGGCTCTCTGCACATCGCGTCGGTGCTGGCCGAGAAGGGACTTTCGGTCGTGGGAGTCCCCAAGACCATCGACAACGATCTGGCTTCGACCCAGGTGACCTTTGGCTTCCACACTGCCGTAGCCACAGCCACCGACGCCATCGGCCGGCTCCACTCCACCGCCGAGGCTCACGGCCGCGTCATGGTAGTGGAGCTCATGGGTCGGAACGCCGGCTGGATCGCACTGTTCGCTGGTGTGGCGGCCACGGCCGACGTGATCCTCATACCGGAGATTCCTTACAGCTTCGACACTCTGTGCGCCAAGATCGAGGACCGCTACGAGGCGGGGAACGGGTTCGCCATCGTAGTCGCAGCCGAGGGCGCGGCCGAGGCCGGTGGATCGCAGACCTTCAAGGAACAGGCCCGCGCCGGGGGCTCTCCCCGCCTCGGCGGCATCGCCGAAAGGCTCGCCGCCCAGATCGAGGAGCGAACCGGTTACGAGACCCGATCTCTCGCCCTCGGTCACCTCCAGCGGGGAGGAGAGCCCAGCGCCTACGACCGCCTGTTGGCTCTCCGCTTCGGATCGGCTGCCGTAGAGCTGGTGAAGGACCGGCGCTTCGGCTGCATGGTGGCTCTCGACCCTCCCAACGTCCTGGCCGTCCCCCTGAGCGAGGCCATCGCCCAAGTCAAGCTCGTGCCCGTGGACGGTGACGTGGTGAGGACGGCGCGGAACCTGGGGATCTCGTTCGGAGACGAGTAGTTAGTGTCCTGACACTAGCTCGAGGCCAGAGGGCGGGACGAGACAACCCTCATCAGCGTCCCGATGGCGAGAACGGTCAGCGCACCCACCACGTTGTAGTAGAGCCACGAGATGTCCGTCGTGGTGGACACCACGAAGACGGCCAGCATGCCCCCCAGCAGTCCCCAGAAGGCCCCGTTTCCGTCGGCACCCTTCACCATGAAGGCCAGGAGGAAGACGCCCAGGAGCGATCCATAGAAGAAGGAGCCCACCTGGTTCACAGCCTCGAGAAGCGATCCGAGCCTGCCGGCGTAGAGCGCCACCCCACACGCGAACAGGCCCCAGAATAACGTCGTGATACGCGACACGGTCAGGTAGTGCGCCTCCGACGCCCCCACCCGAAAATGTCGCCTGTAGAAGTCGATGACCGTAGCGCTGGATAGCGCTGTGAGCTCCGAGTCAAGGGACGACATGGCTGCCGCGAAGATCACGGCGATCATGAGCCCGAGGATGCCAGCCGGCACGTACCTGATGAGGTAGGACGGGAAGACGTAGTTCACGTCGTTGGACGAGGTCCCCCGGACCTCGGACACGACGGACCTCGCTTCCCTGCGGAGCCCCTGCAGCTGTCCGTCGTACTCGCCGATGCGCTGTCGCAGATCGGCCAGATCTTGGCCCTCACGCCGGGCTTCAATGAGGCCGAGCGTCGCCTGCCTCCGCAGCGAGTGCACGTCTCCGTGCTCCTGCTCGAGCCTCCTGAAGTCGTCCCCGCTCCGGCTCTCGCGCACCATGGTCACCTCTGCCGAGTTGAAGAGCAGAGGTGGGCGCTCGAAGTGGTAGAAGACAAATAACAGGACGCCGATGGACAAGATGGCGAACTGCATCGGCACCTTGAGGAACGCGTTGAAGATGAGTGACAGCCTGCTGGACTTTAGAGAGTCCGCCGTGAGGTACCGCTGAACCTGGCTCTGGTCGCACCCGAAGTATGCGAGGGCCAGGAAGAACCCCCCGATCATCCCGGACCAGATCGTATAGGTGTTCGTCGGATCCCAGGACCAGTCGATGCTCGACCACATATCCTGGATCCCGCCGATGTAGACGACATCGGCCACACCCACCTCGCCCGGGAGAGTGCCGAACAGGATGACCAGAGCCGCCGCGATCCCTACGAACATCATCAGCATCTGGATGACGTCGGTCCAGATGACGGCGGTGATCCCGCCGGCCATCGTATAGGCGATCGTGACCGCACCCATGATGAGAATCGTGACCCTCTCGTCCCATCCCATGATCACCGAGAGAACGATGGCAGGAGCGTAGAGCACGATGCCCGCCGCCAGTCCCCGGGAAATGAGGAATAGAAAACTCGTCAGCGAGCGGGTCTTGGCGTCGAATCGGGTCTCGAGGTACTCGTAGGCCGTGAAGACCTTGGAGCGGTAGAAGAAGGGGACGAAGAGGACGCACAGGATCACCATGACGAAGGGCTGCGGGAGGTACACCTGGATGAACTCCATCCCGTCGTCGAAGGCCTGCCCCGTGGTCCCGATGAAGGTGATGGCGCTGGCCTGGGTCGCCATGACCGAGAGTCCGACCGCCGCCCAGGGAAGGCTTCGATTCGCTAGGAAGAAGCCCTCGACCCCGACGTTCTTTCGGCTCTGATAGAGTGCGAACCCGATGACGCCGGCGAAGTAGACGGCGAAGACCATCCAGTCGAGGGCCGTCACGGCGTCCCGAAGTCGAGGGTGACGGTGAAGATGTGCAGGAGGATGATCACGACCGTGGAGTAAACCAGAACGGTACCGTACAGCCAGCCCCAACTCGGGAAGATCCCGATCCTCCCTCCCTCTTCGTCATCCTCGGCGCTCGGCTGCAGGTGCTCGTCTACGTCTGTCACCGGTCACCGCGATCCCTGATGTGCGTTCCACTCGGCCGCGGTCAGCGACACGAGGTTGGCGAAGAGCCGGTAGGCCCCTGGGACACCGGCGGGGAACTGCCGAAAGAAGGAGAGGGCCACGTAAGCATAGATCCCCTCTCCCACGGACGCGACCAGGAGGGATCCGTGGGTCGGCTCCTCACCCGGATCGGTGAGCTCGACGAGCGGCGTGAAGCGTTCGTCCCACTCGCTCAGGAAGTAGAGGCCCCGCTCCTGCACCCACCCTTCGAAATCCGCCTCCGTGATTCGATTGGGCGTGTTGAATACGGGGGATGCTGGATCCAGAAGCGCGACCGGCGAGCTCTCGTCCGTCACGCGCGGGGCCGACCGATTCCCCATGCTCAACGGGTAGGGAGCGAAGCCACCCCGGGGATACTCGAACTTGTTGTACTGCACGATCACCGTCCCGCCGGCCCGGGCAAACTCCAGGATCTGGTCGTTCGCCGCCGTCACGTCGGGGCGAGTCTCGTACACCCGGATCCCGAGTACCAGGACGTCGTACAGGGAGAAGTCCCCGTCACGGACGCGTTCGGCCGGCACCTCCTCCACGTCGGCACCCATCTGGCGGAGGGCCTCCAGCCCGTCGTCACCCGACCCCATCACGTAGCCCACTTTGATCCCCGCGGCCACCGTGACGGGCAGAACCGAGGCCCGCATCTCGGCGGGCTCCATGTAGAGGGTGCGCTCAACGTGCGGATAGTCGATGATGTCGACCCGCTCGTCGAAATGGGTGCCGTCGTCCCGGATGGCCAGCGCCCGGAAGAAATGGGCACCGGCATCCACGTCTCCGCCCGGCTCTACCGTGAACGTGAAACCCCTGCTGGAGCCCTCCACGTCCATGGTGAAGGGGACGCTGGCTGGCGTGACCTCCCAACCCTCGGGAGCCTGGAGAGCCACGCTGCCGGCCGCTCCGGAGCGCGAGTCGTTCCGGAGGAGAACCGTCATTCGCCGTGCTTCACGGGAGCCCTGGGGCCACACCATGCCTCTTGGCTCGATGGCTACGGACAGGGCCGGGGTCGCCAACACCGGAGCGCGGAACTCACCGCTGGTCTTGTCCACCCCTACGTATTGGGCCCGACTCCCCCACACCAGTTGCACCGGCCCGTTGATCCCCGGAATGTGGAGATCGAACTCTCCCGCCGCGCTGAGGAGTGCCCTCCAATTTCGAGGGAGGCTCTCCGAGCCTTCGGTACCCGTCCACCGATACATGTCCCCGTCCCGCGGGGACTCGAGGTAGTAGAGACGGGACACTGGGAGCGCGTCATCGAGGCGCACCCGGTAGCTCCAGCGCGCCACGTCCCCGGAATCCAGCCTCCGAGGATCGAGGGTCTGCCCGTCGGCAGCGACGAACTCCGCCGATCCGCCGGCCCACTCTCCCGGCCCCGCGGTCCGGACGAGCGCTCCGTCTATGCGGAACGGCCCGCCGTTCCAGACCCGCACGTCCAGATCCACCTCCTGGCCTGCGGTCACGAGATCGTCGCTGGCCCTGACATCGACCACGATGGACGCTGTCTTGAGAAGCGCCCAGCGGACCTGAGCGGCCCGCACCGCCAGGACTTCGGCCAGGATCGATCCAGCGTCCGCCAGGTCTCGGGCGAGCTCGAAGGTCGCCTGGAGGTGGCGATAGGCCAGAGCCAGCGGTACGGCCGCCCGCTCGGGCCGAAGAGCGTCCAAGGACTGGGCGGCATCGTGGACGGCGGTCCGGTACGCCCTGAGGTGCTCCCGGATCGGCACGGCCGTCTCCCCCGGCAACCCCGCCGTGAGCCCGGCCAGCGTCGTGTCGACTCCGGCGAACATCCCGTCGTCGCCGGCCGGCTCCTGCACGTGACTCTTCGCGAGCCGAAGGCCCGAGGCCTGCTGGCCGAGAGGCTGAGGGACTCCCAAAGCCTGGGATCTGTGTTGGCTCCGGCTCTCCATGGCCAACTGTAAGTAGGATCGGCCGAGAAGGGGGTCGAACGTCCCGGTGGGCACCGTGACAGGCGGCGGCTCAGGGCTGCGGCGAACGGAGTGGTAGAGCTTGTCCGCCCTCCAGGGCCGGTCCCCGCCTCTCGGCAGATCTGCGAATCTCGTCGGGTCGGCCGCCGCATCGAAGGCCGCGCTGGCAAGTATGCCGCTGGCCTGGTGTTGTCCGTGGCCGTCGCGGGGCGTCCCGGACCAGACCGAGACGATGACCTGTGGACGGAAGGTACGGATCACCCACACCACGTCCCTCAGGACCTCGTCCCTGGGCCAGTGGGCGAACGCCTCGTCGGCGCTCTTGGAGAAGCCATAGTCGTAGGCCCGCGTGAAGAACTGCCGCCCGCCGTCCAACCTGCGCGCCGCCTCGAGCTCCCCGGTGCGGATGATTCCGAGACTCTCGCCGAGCTCGGGACCGATGAGGTTCTGGCCGCCGTCCCCCCGGGTCAGGGAGAGATACGCCGTCTCGACCCCCATACCCCGGGCCAGGGCCGTAAGCAGACCGGTATCCTCGTCGTCGGGGTGAGCCCCGATCATGAGCACTCGCTTGACTCCATCGAGCCGCCGGAGCGTTAGTCCGGCCTCCACGACGCCACTCCCCTCCGGACCGATCTGCGCCGAGAGCGGTCCGGCGCCGAGCATCGACGCCACCAGGGCCGCGATCAGAACCGTTGTCGGCCGGGGCGCACTCCAACCCCACGGGCGTCTCCTGCATCTTGTCGTCATGCCACGAACGTATCTCCCGCCCCGGATGCGCGAAAATCCGGATCGGTCACTACCTACTCTCACCGGGCCACGGAAGTGCCCCTGGGCGGGGGTCCCCGGGATTCTGCATGCGAAATCCTTTCCTTGTCCGAAGCTCGAAGGCACGGATATGTTGGGGCGAACTTCAAACGGCCTATCTGCCCCGGAGGGTAATCGATGAATCAGCCCCGCGACCAGTGGAGCTCCAACCTGGGCTTCATCCTGGCGGCCACCGGTAGCGCCATCGGTCTGGGAAACCTCTGGAAATTCCCATTCATCACCTGGGTGAACGGGGGCGGGGCGTTCGTACTCCTCTATCTGGCCTGCATCGCGGCCGTGGGCCTCCCCATCATGATGGCCGAGCTCCTCATCGGCCGTAAGACGCAGAAGAGCCCCGTGGGCGCCCTGAAGGAGGCCGTCGGTCCGCTCTGGGGCTGGGTCGGCGCTTGGGGGGTGATGGCAGGGTTCATCATTCTCAGTTACTACGCCGTCGTTGCCGGGTGGTCACTGATCTACTTCGTGAAGACGGTGGGATGGAGCCTCCGAGGCTTCCCCGTCGGGCTGGAAGCAGGAACCGTGTTCACCGATCTGATCGGCAACGGCGGAACACAGTTCATTCTTTCCGGCCTGTTCATGGCGGCGACGGTTTGGGTCGTGTACTTCGGGGTCCACAGCGGAATCGAACGGGTGACCCGCATCTTCCTGCCCGTCCTGTTCGGGATCCTCATCATGCTCCTCCTGAGCGCTCTGACCATGGAGGGCTCTGGCGAGGCGCTGGCCTTCATCTTCCGGCCCAACTTCAGCGAGCTGCAGTCACGTGGGATCCTCGAGGCGCTTGGGCACTCGTTCTTCACCCTGTCGCTGGGCATGGGCGCCATGATCACCTACGGGTCGTACGTGCAGCGGGGCAGGTCGCTGGTGAACACCGCCGGGGTCATCGTCGCCCTCGACACCATCATCGCCCTGTTCGCCACCATCGTCATGTTCTCGGTCATCTTCACCGTCCCGGGCATGGCCGATCAGGTGAACAAGGGGGCGGCCGGGATGCTGTTCATCTCCCTGCCACAGCTCTTCTACGAGGTCGTGCCCTTCGGCCGGATCCTGGGGCCCCTCTTCTACGTGCTGGTGGCGCTCGCCGCCCTCACGTCCACGATCTCGCTGCTCGAGGTCGTGGTGAGCTACTTCATCGACGAGCGCAAGATGAGCCGCTCCAAAGCCACCCTGTTGAGCGGCGGCTCGATCTTCGTCTTCACGATCCTGTCAGCGCTGTCCTTCGGCGCCCTGCCCGCGCTGTCCAGCTTCGAGATCTTCGCCGGGAAGCCCGGCGTCTTCGCGACGCTCGACCACTTCGCCTCCAACTGGGCCCTCCCCATCGGCGGGCTGCTGATCACCCTGGCCACCGGCTGGTTCATGTCCCGCGAGGACACCGAGTCGGAGCTCGTCGACGAGACTACACCGGGCTGGTTCAACTACGGGGCGTGGCGGTTCTTCATCCGCTTCGTCGCCCCCGCCGCGGTGGCGGCCATCCTCATCGCCGTCATGTTCTTCGGCGCCGACTTCTCGTAATCGGGTGGGAGGGGGGCTCAGTTGGCCGGCGGCAAGGACCTGGAGCTCACCGAGGAGCTCAAGGTCGGGCTTCGCGATCAGATCAACACCGACGAGATCACGCCCGCATACGTCTGCCTCTTCTACGACGAGACCCTGGGAGACTTCCCGTATCTCGCGCTGTCGACGGTCAATCCGGAGACCGGCGCCAGCGAGTCCCCGGTCGGGCGGAACGCCGTGAGGAACGGGGGCTTCGTCTGCTCCGTAGCCGGGAAGCGCCGGGGCAAGCCAGGAGCGCATCGAGCAGGGGTCGGTGTGGAAGAACCCCGCCTCGCCCGGCTCCACCCAGGGGTGACCCAGTGGGAGCCCGGAAAGACCATCGAGCCCATCACGCCTCGCAAACTGGCCATGGTCTAGAGGCCTGTTACCGATGATCGATTGGTAATGTCGACCGCGGAACCCTTCGTCCCGGATCGATCGCTCTATCCGTTCGACTCCCGCTGGTTCCAGAGCAGCGTGGGGCAGGTCCACTACCTCGACGAGGGCTCGGGACCGCCCATCCTCTTCCTCCACGGCAACCCCACGTGGAGTTTCCTCTACCGGGGCATCGTCATCCGCCTGAGGAAGCACTTCCGGTGCATCGCCGTGGACTATCCGGGCTTCGGCCTCTCCGTCCAACCCCCCACATACGGATACACGGCGGCCGAGCACGCAGACGTCGTGAGCGAGCTCGTGCGTGAGCTGGGTCTCGACGACCTGACCATCATGGGACAGGACTGGGGCGGGCCCATCGGGATGCGGGTGGCACTGAACGAGCGCGGCCGCATGCGCTCCCTGGTCATGGGCAACACCTGGTACTGGCCCGCCGACTCCCTCCTCATGCAGGGATTCTCGAAGGTCATGTCCACGGGGTTCGTCCAGGCTCAGATCTTCAAGAAGAACCTCCTCGTGGAGAGGATCATGCCCATGGGAGTGAAGTATAAGCTCGCCCCCGAGGTCCTAGATCACTACCGTGGCCCCCTGCGCACGCTGGACTCTCGAGCCGGCGTGGCGGAGCTCCCCAAGGAGATCACCAGGGCGGCTCTATGGCTTGGAGCCATCGCCGACGAGGCGCCCGAAGTGCTGAGCCAGCTCCCGCTGCTCCTGACCTGGGGGATCTACGATCCGTTGTTCGGATCGGCCCACATGGAGCGCTTCAAGGCCGACTTCGCATCGGTCCGCACGACGCGGCTGAACGCCAAGCACTACATCCAGGAAGACGCGCCGGCCGAGATCGCGAAGGCTATCGAGAAGTTCGTGGGACGGTAGAGCCTTCCGTTCCGCGAGCCCCTCTCAGCCCGCGCCCCAAGAGCACTCCTAACGACGGCTGAGGCCGTGTGAAAACTCACCATGATTGAACGGGGAGCGAGCACCTAGGGCGGTGAGCTTGACATTTTGCTGGGAGGGGCGGGAAAGTAGTCGGGTGGGGCGTTGCGGACCTGACAGGGCCGTCTGGAAGCGCCCCGAAGGGCGAAAAACGGCGCTGAGGACCCCCTCTACGCGAGGGCGTCCAGCAGCTGCGGGACCTCGACGATGTTGAGGACCCGCTTCAGGTTGTAGGCAAGCACGGTCAGGCTGAACTCGCCGCGGACCTTCCGCATGCCTTTGAGCAGAAAGTACCCCTGGTCCATCCCGCGCTTCATCGTGCCAAACGGATGCTCCACTAGCGCTTTGCGCTGCGCGAAGCGCGCCTGCTCCCGCTGGAGCCGTTGCGCCATCTCCTCCATCAGGTGCTCGTCCGCCCACCGTGTGATCTTCCGCCCGTCTTTGTTGCGCGTACAGCGGGGCCTGAGTGGACACCGCTTACAGGCGGTGGTCCGATAGTTCTTGATGGTGCGCCCGAGCTCGACGGTGGTGGTGCGGTAGGTGAGCGTCTTCCCCGCAGGACAGCGATAGAGGTCCCGAGTCCGGTCGTAGACGAAGTCATCTTTAGTGAAGAGCCCGCGCTTGGCATTGGCCGAGGTGATCGGTCGGGGCACCAGCGGCGTGAGGCCCGCCTCCACACACGTCTTGATCTCGGCGCCGTGGTAGTAGCCCCGGTCGGCCACCACCACCGGCGTCACGTTCCCCAGTACCTCCTGGGCCGCCATGGCCATCGGACTGAGCTGATTCTGGTCGGCGGCGGCGTTGGTGACCGTCTCGGCCACAATCAACTTGTGCTTGGCGTCGACCGCGGTCTGGACGTTGTAGCAGATCTCGATGCGGCCCCCGCTCATCATCGGCCGACTGTCGGCATCGGTGAGTGAGAGCGCGCTCTCCCCACTCGCCGCCAGCTCTTGCTGGAGATCCTCGTAGCGCTCCCGGCGCTGCTTAAGCGCCGCAATCTTCTCGCGCAGGGCGTCGGCGCTCGGCCGCTCGGTGCCCGCCTCCGCCTCGTCCTGGCGCTCCAAGTCTCGCAGATAGCGCGCGATCGTGCGCTCGATGTCCCGTTGTAGCTTGGCCAAGCGGGCCGCGGTGTAGCTCCGATCCCGGGCATTGACCGCCCGGAACTTGCTCCCATCGATGGCGAGCAACTCGCCGCCAAAGAGGTCCAGCCGCTTGCACAAGAGAATGAACTCGCGGCATACGCCCTTCAGCGCCTGCGGGTGATCCCGGCGGAAGTCAGCGATGGTCTTGAAGTCGGGTCGCAGTCCTCGCACCAACCACATCAGCTCGATGTTGCGATGCGTCTCCTGCTCCAGCCGCCGGCTGGAGCGAATGCGGTGCAGGTAGCCGTATAGGTACAATCGCAGGAGATCACCGGGATCGTAGCCCGGGCGGCCCGTATCTGCAGGCACCGATCGCTGAAAACTGAGCGTGCCGAGATCGAGCTGCGCCACGAAGGCGTCGAGGAAGCGCACTGGGTTGTCAGCGGTGACGTAGTCGTCGAGGACCTCAGGGAGGAGCACCACTTGGGTGCGATCCCTGCCGGCGATATAGGCCATGGGCGAAGCTCCGAGCAAGGGGAGCACTGGCCAAAACACGGGACGTATAATATATGGCACGTCAGGAGTTTTCACACAGGCTCGGCTCCAGTTGGGACGCGACAGGTCCCGGGTGTGGATCTCCCCCGCTCCACCGGCCTCGAAGAGATCCTCGAGAATCCGGGGGTGAGGGTAAGGTTGTAGGAGCTCTGCTCCTCACCGTGGCTACGCCACTCGTGACGGTGCTCTCCAACCGCATCTTCCGGGTGCTGCGCTGAGGGGCTCTCGAGAAAACAGAAGGCCCCTCGGCCTTCCCCACGTCACCTTCCTGGTCCAAGCAGAACGGCGTTCATGAAGAGCAGCTGCGTGGTCTCCAGGTAGGCTCGATAGTTGGGGTCCTCGGCGAAGGCGATGATCTGTCCACGGCCCACCGGTTGGTGGATCAGGAACGCCTTGTTGTTCACGGCTGCGTCTCCTCCCAGGCCATACCACTCATGACGAGCTCGTCCAGCTCTGCATAACGCCCCACGTTCGTGCCCTCATCCAACGTGATGGGCTGGAAGACGCGGCCCCCGGTCACGAAAACCCCCACCTCGCCATCGGTCCCCGAGGAAAGCCAGTGCTTCGTGTTCAAGAGCGTCCTGAGGATCACGCCCGGTACCGATTCGGGGGATTCGTCGTTCGGAACGATGGCCGCCAAGAAGTCGATGGGCTGATCCGGCGCGTCCTCCGAGGGCGCATCGGTGCCCTCGGCGCGTCCACCCCGCCGCTCGGCCCTCGTGGCGAGTAGCCCCACGTCCTCGAGTGTGGCCCAACGCGTGGACTAGCCCAACGTGATCAGGGTGCCGCCGTCACGCATCCAATCCTGCAGCCTCCGCACCAGACCGCCGCCTACCGAACCGGAATAGTTGCCGCTCGGAAAGATCACCACGTCGAAATCGGAGAGCGACACGCGTCCGAGACTGGAGGTCCGCACCACCGTCGTGCGCTGGCCATAGCGACGCTCCAGCACGTAACGGGCCCAGCCGACCGAATACGTAGCCCCCGGACGATCGTAGACCAGGAGCACTCTCGGCTCGCGGAGGGCTCGCACCCGTCGACTACCCAGAGACATGCCCTCCCGAACGTAGGAGTCGTCGATCGGCACGACCTCGGCGCCGTGCTTGGCCGCAATTGCACCCAAGCGTAGGGCCAGGTCGGGTCCGTTTTCCCCGGTGCGAACGATGGCGGTTCCTACCGCATAAGTGCGATCGCCTAAGACGAACTCACCTCCTCCTGATCGAATCCGAATGCCCTCTCTGAGTGCTTCGGCGACCGTGGAAGCCGCAGCCGAGCCCCACGGAATCAGATATCCGACGAGTGCCGGGGCGAGTGTCGTGTTCTGGGCAGGAGGTCTCTCCTCCATAACGATGGCGCCGGCAACCCCGGTCTCGTCGTCCGAGGCGAGCACCTCGACGTCCGAGAGCAGCGACTGGCTCCACGCGGTCACATCGTAGATCTCGTCTTGCAGACGCTCCGCACGGCGATCGACCTGCCGCTGGATGAAGGCCTCGTCCATCGGCACATGCTCGTCCAGTAGGTCATGAGCCAGGCGGTGTGCGGGTTGCGCCATCGGCACGATATAGGTCCCACGGGCCGGGAGGGTACGCCCCGCTACCGTGACCGGACCGGTCACCTCACGTACCTCTACTCCGTTCTTTGCCAGCATTCGGGCCAGGCCCTCCGCCATGCTGATCGTGGGCCGAATGCAGGACCAACTCGGCCGGCCCGTTGCGACCCAGCTCGACCCCCTCTTGTCGGAACGCGAGGTAGTCGGTCAAGATCCGCTCGCGGTGCAACGCAGCCGTCTTGGCAGTCTCGATCGCGGCCGTGAAGTGATGGAGGACCCCGTCGCCGTACGTCAGCAGGTCACCATCGCTGCGGCGGAGAACGAGAGCCCGCGCAGACGCCTGCTCATACGTCATGCCCAGCGCACCGTGGCTCATGGGCCACATGTCCACATATCCCGGGAAGAACAGGTCGTAGACGTCACGGTTGAAGTAGGAGAAGCCCCGCTCGTCGAAGACCTTGGCGTTGGCAGCCCCGAAGACGTCCATGAGTGCAATCTGGCGCTCCCCGTACCAGGGATTCTCAGGTGGAGCCGTTGGGGGGAAGAAGTAGGTGGCGTCGCCGCCCATCTCATGGAGATCCACGACTATCTGGGGCTGAAACTCCCTGAACAATGCGACCTTGCCGCGGGTCTCCGGTTGGCTCTGGATGAAGAGATCTCTGTTCAGGTCGAACAGGTAGTGATTCACGCGCCCGCCGGGCCAGGGCTCGTCGTGCTCGGCCGACGCCGTATTGGGATCCGGCCAGCGGGACTCGGCCATCGTGTTCTGATTCACGAATCGATTCCGGCCGTCAGGGTTTTCCATCGGATCGATCAGGACGAGCGACTCGCGAAGCACCATGTCCACGCCGGCGTCCCCCCGGGCGGCGAGTAGATGGTAAGCCTCCGCCATCGCGGCTCCGCTCGAACTGATCTCGTTCCCGTGGACGCCGTGCATCAACGCCGTGACGACGGGGAGGCGATCGAGCACTGCCTGGGACTCCTCATCCGACAGTCCGCGGGGATCGGCCAGCAAGGCCAGATCCGCTTTGATGTCATCGAGCCGAGCCATGCGCTCCGGGGAGCCGATCACGAGCACCACGAGTGGACGCCCCTCCCAACTCTCCGCATACTGAATGAGCTGCGTGCGGTCCGGGGCCGCCTCGGCCAGCGCCTCCATGTACCGAATGATCTGGTCCGGCGGAGTCACCCTCTCCCTGAAATCATGTCCTGCGACACTCTCGAGCGTTGGGATGGCCGGATCGTATCGGGTCCCGGGAGAGAGCTCTTGAGGAGGCGTGGAGACTTGGACGAGTGTGGCGAGAACGAGGGCACTGAGCATGCGAAACTCCTCGGATGGCTGGGCGATGAGTCCCGCAATATATGGCTACTCGGGCGGAGCAACACACGGCTTCGACCCGATCCAACGGGCTGATCCACGACCCTTGATGACCACGCGATGGAACTCGGTCGCTAGACGGAGGCGCCGGGATGGAGTTGGAGGGCTGATTCCCGGACACAATCGGGACACAGCAAGGGAAACGCAAAAGTGCCGCAGGTCCAGAAAACCTTGCGGCGCTTTCTGTTAGGGAGTGGTCGCTACTGGACTATGTGAGAATTGCCGCTGATGCCGCTCAATCCCGGATGATGCCGCCCTTTCCCGCTGATTCGGGCTGATCAAACCCGTTGAGTGGGTGTTGAGGCGCTTTTTCGGCCTCAACCTTCCACACCCAAGTTCCACAGGTTGGATCGGGTCCGGGGCTCCAAAACCCGCCGCGGCCGACCGCAAATATCCTGGCGCAGGCATCCTAACCCCCCGAATAATCACCGATTCACGCTAGGCAGGGTTTTGAAACAGGACGGGATACGGATGGGTCAACCGGCTGTCCACTGGTGGTGTCAGGGAGAGTATGCATCTGGCTGGGCCTTGTCAGACTTCAGCACATGACGATCGGGATTTGAGCACGTAAAAGGATGCTCGTCCCGCCATGTGCACGCGACGGTGGGATCAATCAGCCTCGGGGAGGCGGGAGATCAGGCAGCGAGCCGGCGGGTGTAGCGGTAATGAAGCCCGCCAACCTGGGCGATGACTACCACATCGCCAATCTCGGGCGGCTCCGCAGGACGCGGATCAGGGTAGTCGTCGTCCAATGACCGATGAGTTCGCGACGAGTGGTAGTAGGACGCGTAGCCGCGAAGAACCCGCCTGAGGTGCCGTTCATTGAGAACGATGACATGGTCGAGGCACTCTCGCCGGATCGATCCGATCAGGCGCTCACAATAAGGATTCTGCCACGGCGAGGCGGGGGCTGTGACGACTTCCGTGATGCCCATCGACTCGACACACCGGACGAAGTCAGTACCGAAGATGCCATCACGGTCACGGCAGGATGCGACGCCGGTCGTGGGACATGATGAGGAGCACGTAGACGGACGTGGAACGTCGCCGTTGGAACCACGAAGAAGCCGATCGCGACGATGCCCCTGACGTGGTTGTCCAAGAACGCACGCCAGCTCTGGGAGGGCGGACTGCCTCGAGGTGGCCGGTACCGCCAGACCGTGGAGTCGCTTACCTCGATGCCGATCTTGCCGCAACTCGGCCTGGATGCGCGGCTTGCCCCAGGTAGGATTCGAGCGCCACATGTCGCGGATCAACTCTCGTATTTCGCGATCGATCCTCGGCCGACCACCTGCGGGCTGACTCTTCCAGCGCCAATAAGCTCTGAAACCCTTGCAGTGCCACTTCACGACGGTGGCAGGCTTGACGACGACAAGGGCTCGGTGCCAACCATGCCAGAGGCGGCGCAGGCACATCCAGACGAGCCGGTCACGGTCCCTGAGCAGTGGCCTCCCGGACTGCCGCTGGAGCACCATCAGCTGGTGGCGAAGTGCGACGTTCTCAAGCGCGAGATCGCGTTGACTCCTCAGCGGAGACGACACCCCAGCCCACGATACGTACCCAATCCCACATCCACACCCGCTCTCATCGAACCGTGAAAGGTCAGTAATCTCGCGCCAGACGAGGTTTTCGCCACCCACAGGCCACGAGGACGCGCTACCCTACCCAGGATACCGAATAAACCCCGAAGACGCTCAGAACGCGATTACAAGCGTCTGGAGGGCTTCCGCTTGCGCCTACCGGACCGCTCTCGGATGTTGACCACGGACTGATCCCGGAGTGCGCCCGTGCCCGATCCCGTCTCTCGCCTAACCGCAGCCGAGCCTGTGTGAAAACTCCTGACGTGCCATATATTATACGTCCCGTGTTTTGGCCAGTGCTCCCCTTGCTCGGAGCTTCGCCCATGGCCTATATCGCCGGCAGGGATCGCACCCAAGTGGTGCTCCTCCCTGAGGTCCTCGACGACTACGTCACCGCTGACAACCCAGTGCGCTTCCTCGACGCCTTCGTGGCGCAGCTCGATCTCGGCACGCTCAGTTTTCAGCGATCGGTGCCTGCAGATACGGGCCGCCCGGGCTACGATCCCGGTGATCTCCTGCGATTGTACCTATACGGCTACCTGCACCGCATTCGCTCCAGCCGGCGGCTGGAGCAGGAGACGCATCGCAACATCGAGCTGATGTGGTTGGTGCGAGGACTGCGACCCGACTTCAAGACCATCGCTGACTTCCGCCGGGATCACCCGCAGGCGCTGAAGGGCGTATGCCGCGAGTTCATTCTCTTGTGCAAGCGGCTGGACCTCTTTGGCGGCGAGTTGCTCGCCATCGATGGGAGCAAGTTCCGGGCGGTCAATGCCCGGGATCGGAGCTACACCGCGGCCCGCTTGGCCAAGCTACAACGGGACATCGAGCGCACGATCGCGCGCTATCTGCGAGACTTGGAGCGCCAGGACGAGGCGGAGGCGGGCACCGAGCGGCCGAGCGCCGACGCCCTGCGCGAGAAGATTGCGGCGCTTAAGCAGCGCCGGGAGCGCTACGAGGATCTCCAGCAAGAGCTGGCGGCGAGTGGGGAGAGCGCGCTCTCACTCACCGATGCCGACAGTCGGCCGATGATGAGCGGGGGCCGCATCGAGATCTGCTACAACGTCCAGACCGCGGTCGACGCCAAGCACAAGTTGATTGTGGCCGAGACGGTCACCAACGCCGCCGCCGACCAGAATCAGCTCAGTCCGATGGCCATGGCGGCCCAGGAGGTACTGGGGAACGTGACGCCGGTGGTGGTGGCCGACCGGGGCTACTACCACGGCGCCGAGATCAAGACGTGTGTGGAGGCGGGCCTCACGCCGCTGGTGCCCCGACCGATCACCTCGGCCAATGCCAAGCGCGGGCTCTTCACCAAAGATGACTTCGTCTACGACCGGACTCGGGACCTCTATCGCTGTCCTGCGGGGAAGACGCTCACCTACCGCACCACCACCGTCGAGCTCGGGCGCACCATCAAGAACTATCGGACCACCGCCTGTAAGCGGTGTCCACTCAGGCCCCGCTGTACGCGCAACAAAGACGGGCGGAAGATCACACGGTGGGCGGACGAGCACCTGATGGAGGAGATGGCGCAACGGCTCCAGCGGGAGCAGGCGCGCTTCGCGCAGCGCAAAGCGCTAGTGGAGCATCCGTTTGGCACGATGAAGCGCGGGATGGACCAGGGGTACTTTCTGCTCAAAGGCATGCGGAAGGTCCGCGGCGAGTTCAGCCTGACCGTGCTTGCCTACAACCTGAAGCGGGTCCTCAACATCGTCGAGGTCCCGCAGCTGCTGGACGCCCTCGCGTAGAGGGGGTCCTCAGCGCCGTTTTTCGCCCTTCGGGGCGCTTCCAGACGGCCCTGTCAGGTCCGCAACGCCCCACCCGACTACTTTCCCGCCCCTCCCAGCAAAATGTCAAGCTCACCGCCCTAGGTGCTCGCTCCCCGTTCAATCATGGTGAGTTTTCACACGGCCTCAGCCCTCGAAGGCCGCTACGATGCCTGATCTCCCGACCGGGACTGTCACGTTCCTCTTCACGGACATCGAGGGGTCGACCCAGCTACTCCGGGAACTGGGAGCTGATCGATACCGGGACGCACTTGAGAGCCACCGCCGGCTCCTGCGCGACGTGGTCGCACGGCACGGTGGCTACGAGGTCGACACGCAGGGGGACGCTTTCTTCGTAGCGTTCAGACGGGCGCAGGATGCCGTCCGTGCCGCGGTAGAGGCGCAACGCACATTCGCGGGGCACGCGTGGCCGGACGGCCGAGAGCTCCGGGTGCGCATGGGCATCCACACCTGCGAGGCGACGGCGACGAGCGAGGGTTACGTCGGCGTAGGTGTCCACCGCGGGGCGCGCATCTGCGCGGCCGGGCACGGCAGGCAGGTTCTCCTTTCGCACACGACGCGTGGACTGATCGAGGAAGAGGACACCGGCTTCGCGGTCCTCGATCTCGGCGAGCATCGCCTCAAGGATCTGAGCGAGCCGGACCGGCTATTCCAGCTCCTCCACGCGGCGCTGCCGCGCGACTTCCCGCCGCTCAGAACCCTCGAGAACCGACTGACTAACCTCCCCATCCAGGTGACGCGGCTCGTGGGCCGCGAGCGGGAGATCACTGAAATCACTGACCTACTGGGCGACGGCGTTGATCTGCTGACGCTCACCGGACCAGGCGGCACGGGAAAGACCCGGCTGGCGATCGAAGCCTCGACTCGCCTACTTCCACGCTTTGGTGATGGAGCTTGGCTGGCCGAGCTTGCCCCGGCGACGCTTGAAGAGGCGGTACCTCATGTGATCGCTGATGTGATCGGTGCGGTCCAGCAGCCGGGCAAGTCGATCACCGAGTCCGTGGTCGACTCGTTGAGGCACCGCTCGGTCCTGCTCGTCCTGGATAACTGCGAACACGTGCTCGAAGTCGCGGCCGATCTCGCGAGCGCCGTCACCACCCGATGTCCGGCGGCCCGGATTCTCGCTACGAGCCGCGAGAGCCTGGCGATCCGGGGCGAGCGGGTACTGCGCCTGAAGTCCTTGAGCGACACGGAGGGCGCGGAGCTATTCCGGGATCGGGCAAGGGCTGCGGGCTCCGAGAGCGAGATGGACCCGGAGGTGCTCGCCCGGCTGAGCGCTCGCCTGGACGGCATTGCTTTAGCTATCGAGCTCGCGGCGGCCCGATGCGCGAGTTTGAGCCCGGAAGAGATCGAGAAGCGCCTCGACGATCGCTTCCGGCTCCTTCGGGGCAGCCGGAGAGGTCGTGAGGAGCGTCACCAGACGCTGCGGAATACGGTCGCGTGGTCATACGAGCTGCTCGAGGACTTGGAACAGCGCGTCTTCGATCGACTCAGTGCGTTCGCAGGGGGATTCACGCTGGAAGCGGCCAAAGAAGTTACGAGCGGCGACGACATGGACGCGTTGGATGCCGAGGAGGCCATCGCCGCGTTGGTCGACCGATCGATGGTCCTGGCATCGGACACCGAAGACGGAACGCGCTACAGGCTTCTCGAGACGCTCCGGCAATTCGGTGAGGAGCAGTTGATCGCATCGGGTGAAGGAGGGAAGGTTCAAGACCGGCACGTCCAGTGGTTCGCCAGCTTCATGCGGGACGCTTGGACCGGATTCTGGAGCCCGGATGACGCCCCCTGGATCCGGGCTATCGGCCACGAGTTCGAGAATCTCCGCTCGGCCGTCCATGCGGCGATCGACAACGAGGACCGCGATGCCGTGGGCGCGCTGTTGAAACCACTCCAATGGTGGGCGTGGCAATCGCTACGGTACGAGGTGGGGAACTGGGCCGAAGCGGCGCTGGCCCTCATCCCTGAGCCGCCCTACGCTCGGGCCGTGGCCGTCCACCTCCGCGCACAGGGTGGGCGAATCGACGATGCGACCCGGCTCGCGTCCGGAATGGATCGTTCCGAGAACATCGACCTCGATGAGGCGTGCCTCCAAGCGTGGGCTAGGTGGTCGGTTGCGGCAGTCTTGGGGAGCGCCGATATCGACGACGTCATTCAGCGTGCGGTGGAGAGCGTAGTGCGCACCGGGAACCAGGCCTGGGCGACGACGCTCAAGAGCCTGGAGGCGACAGAAGCGGTGATGGCGGGGCGCATGGACGAGGCTAAGCGCATCGCGGCCGAGGCGCTCGAGGCCGCGGAGGAGACCGGGAACACCACGGCCCTCGGCTGGGCGTATTTCGCCACGGGGCGTGCCTATTCGGATAGCGACCCCGAGCTCGCGCTGCGGAACTTCGATCGATCATGCGAGCTCGCCGGGCGTCACGGACTCCCCCTGGTCGCTGGCATTGCGGCGGCCCAAGCAGCGACTGCCATCGTCCGTGTGGAAGAGCCCGGCAGGGGGCGAGTACAACTCTCTCGAGCGCTTCGCTCGTTCATCGTGTCCGGAGACCTGCCGCTATTGTGGTTCTGCGCCCACGACCTCGCCTTCTTCCTCATCGGCGCGGGACATATGGAGGACGCGCGGGCCATCTGGGAAGGCTTGGGAAGCCGCCCCGCGTACGCGGGCAAGCACCTTCGGGACGAGCTGACGGAGCTCCTCGGAGATCCCGGTGAGAACAAACTTTCAGACGATGAGCTGATCGAGCGAATCCGTGGCGTGCTGCATGACCTCGAGCGGGATGACCTCGAGTCCACCGCCCAGGGCGCCTAGCCCGAGAACCACGTTTCTCCACGAAACGGATGCATCGCGGCCTCTTAGATCGCTCCGGGGGGCAGGCGCCTTTCTCTACTCAGTATACGGCACGTATACTGTTAGCATTCTAGCAGACCAGTGGCCTGGAGGAAGTTCCAACCCCGCTCCGGAAGCAGGTTTGAGAAATCGCGCCGGACACCAGGCTCGTCCCGTGACCTCTTCAAGGAAGGACAGCACGATGCTCACTTCTTACGTCTCTGGCAGTCGCTGCAGGGTCGCCATCGTGGCCGCCCTTGCCCTGCTCCTCGGATCCGTATCCCCGATTCTCGGGCGACAGGTAGCGCCGGGTCCGGACCGCGGACCCGATGAGGGCGAGGGCCCGTTCGACCGCTTGATCATCCGCGGCGCCATCGTCATCGACGGCACCGGTGCTCCGCCACGCGGCCCCGTCGACATCGTCATAGAAGGCAACTTGATCACCCGGATCGCCGGGGTCGGAGTGCCCGGCGTCGCCGGGGACGAATCGCGCCGACCACAAGGTGCCGTCCACGAGATCGACGCGGAGGGCATGTACGTACTGCCCGGTTTCGTGGATCTGCACCTCCACACCGGTGGGGTCCCGAAAGCGCCTGATGCCGAGTACGCCTACAAGCTGTGGATGGCCCATGGCGTAACGACTGGGCGCGGCGTGTCGTTTGGCGGGGTCGACTGGTCGCTCAAAGAGAAAGAGCGGAGCGCAGCGAACGCGATCACCGCCCCGCGGATGTGGGTATATCAGCGCCCTGGGCAGGGTTGGGACGGCGGTCCGATCAGAACCCCGGACGACGCGCGAGCGTGGGTGCGATGGGCGGCCGACAAGGGCATCGACGGACTCAAGCTGGGCTCGCATCCCCCGGCGATCATGGCCGCCCTTCTCGACGAGGCGAAGAAGCATCAGTTGGGATCCACCGCCCACCTCGGGCAAACCGGTGTGGCCCAGATGAACGCAATCGATGCTGGGCGACTCGGGCTGGGTTCGGTCACGCACTACTACGGGCTCTTCGAGGCGCTCTACGACGACCACGACGTCCAACCGTGGCCTTCAGACATGAACTACGCGAACGAGCAACACCGCTTCGGCCAGGTGGCACGCCAGTGGAACATGATCCACCCGCCCGGCGGCGACGAGTGGCGCGCGTTGCTCGAGGAGCTGCTCGATCTGGACGTTACCCTCGACCCGACGATGACCGCCTATATTGCCACCCGCGACGTGATGCGCGCGCGCACTGCCGATTGGCACGAGCAGTACACACTCCCATCGCTATGGGACTTTTATGAACCGAGCCGCACGAATCACGGCTCCTACTACTACCGCTGGACGTCCACCGATGAGGTGGCGTGGCGGAACTTCTACCGCGTGTGGATGCAGTTACTGGACGACTACAAGGACATGGGCGGCAGAGTGACGGTCAGTTCCGATGCCGGCTTCACATACAACCTCTTCGGCTTCTCGACCATCGAGGAGATGGAGCTGCTAGAAGAGGCCGGCTTCCATCCTCTGGAAGTCATCCGCGGTGCGACCATGCATGGTGCAGAGACGCTGATGAAGCCCACCGGTAAGCCGATCGACTTCGGTGTCGTGCGCGAAGGATTTCTTGCGGACCTCGTGCTGGTGGACGAGAATCCGATTGAGGACTTGAAGGTCCTTTACGGCACCGGAGTCGTGCGTCTCAACGACTCGACCGGTCAGGCCGAGCGCCGCGGCGGCATCATTTACACCATCAAGGACGGGATTGTCTACGACGCCAGGCAGCTCCTAGCTGACGTCGCGGCAATGGTCGAGAGGCAGAAACGCAGGCGAGCTGCCCAATGATTACAGAACAATGGCGGCGCTGACATATATGAGGTCGCCACCCTTCTAGCAGACACAGTTCGGAGGAGTACACATGAGGATCAAGTCTCTCGCCATCGCAGTCGCCTTCCTTGTGGCCTTCGTACCTTCCAGCCAGGCGCAGCAGCGAGGCGGAGGTGGCGGTCTGACGCCGGAGACCCCGCAAGCCATGGCGCCGGTGCCCGATGAACAATCGTCGGTCACTGAGCACACGATCGTCGTTGATGGCGAGACCGTTCCGTACGCGGCAACGGCGGCGACCATGAACTTGGTCAACGACGACGGTGAGGTCATCGGCAACCTCTTCTATGCGGCTTACACCCGACCCGACGTCGACCCGAACACACGGCCGATCTCGTTCATCTACAACGGCGGTCCCGGCTCGCCCGCGATGTGGCTGCATATGGGCGCCTTCGGCCCCAAGCGGGTGCCTGTCAGCAATACCGGCCCTACACCTCCGCCCCCGTACGACTTGGTCGACAATCCCGGCACGCTGATCGACGTCACCGATATGGTTTTCATCGATCCGATCGGCACCGGCTTCAGCCGCGTTGTCGGCGTCGGCCAGGGGAGCGACTTCTGGGGCGTCGACGAGGACGCGACCTCGTTGACGCAGTTCATCTCGCGATACATCACCGACAACCGGCGCTGGAACTCGCCCAAGTTCCTGATGGGTGAGTCATACGGCACGACACGCTCGGCGGTGCTGGTGAACATGTTGCAGAACCGCGCCGGTATGCACTTCAACGGTGTGGTGTTGATCTCCTCGGTTCTCGACTTCGAGACGTTGCGCTTCAACGCCGGGCAGGACGTTTCGTATGTGACATTTCTGCCTTCATACGCCATCACCGCGGCACATCACGGCATCATCCCCTGGCCGGACGACCTCGAGAGCTGGCTCGACGAGGTGCGGGCGTTTGCCGTCAACGAATACGCCCCCGTGCTGGCACAGGGTTCCTCCGCTCCCGCGCCGCAGGTGGCCGCCGTGCGCGCGAAAATGGCCGGATACACCGGGCTTTCCGAGGAATACCTCGAGCGCGCCAACCTGCGCGTCCGCGCGACGCAGTTTCGTGCCGAGCTCCAGCGCAGCCAGGGAATGGTCACATCACGGCTGGATGCTCGTTACGAAGGCCTCACCAGCGAGCTACTGGGAGAAACGGCCGGCTACGATCCGCAGCAGCCCGCCATCTCCGGAGCCTACATCGCAGGGATCAACCGCTACCTGCGTGAAGAGCTCGGATTCCAGACCACCGAGACCTACGTTACCGGCGGCGGCACGCGGAATTGGAACTGGAACCGTGGCGGCACCCGCGGCCGGCCTGGGGCAGCCTACGTGGCGTCCGATCTCGCGCAGGCGATGATCCGCAACCCCAACCTCAAGGTGCAGATCGAGAGCGGCTACTACGACCTGGCGACACCGTTCTTTGCCACCGAGTGGACCATGGATCACATGAACCTGCCCGACGAACTGCGAGGCAACATCGAGCACAACTACTACGAGGCCGGGCACATGATGTACATCCACGAGGAGGAGCTGATGAACCTCAAGCGCAACATCGCCCGGCTCATCGAGGCGGCACTGTCAGCCCGCCCAGCGCGGTTGTCACTGGTGCGTTGACCCGCTCGATCATGCAGAAGCCCGCCCTCGCCCTTCTGCTCATTTTCGGCTTCGTGCTTTCAGTCGCCGCACGGGAACCGGACGATGCTCCACGGACGCATCGCGGTCGTGTGGACCCCCTATGACTTTCACAACGACGGAGAGCTTAGCCACTGCGGGATCGACGCGCTCTCGCTTCTCATGACGGATGAGGGTTGGAAGATCGCGGGCGTCACGTACATTCCGATGGCCTGAGCGTGCCCATCGCCGCCGGTGCTCGATCTGCGCGCTCGATCTCTCTCGCCCTCGTTCTGGGGTTGAGCGCATGTGCGGATCTCGACCGAACGGACGGCACGGTTCAATACCCTGACGACGCCTTTGTCGTGCCCGATGGCGGCGAACCGCGGCACCCCCGTGACGAGGGTCCCACCGTCGGCATCGACGAAGCGCACCGGAACTACCACACGGCTGACGACAAGTACCGGTCGTTCGCCAACCTGTTGCGCGGCGACGGCTATCGGGTCGGGGGGTTCACCGAGACGTTCAGGCGGGATGCGCTCGCCGAAATCGACGTTCTCGTGATCTCGAACGCGCTCTCCGCTGAGAAGGAAGACGAGTGGAGCCTGCCGACGCCTCCCGCTTGCACCGAGGAGGAAGTCGACGCCGTCGAGACCTGGGTGAGTGGGGGCGGCAAGCTCATGCTCATCGCGGATCACATGCCGTTCCCCGGGGCGGCGGAGAACCTGGCGAGGGCCTTCGGCGTCGTCTTTTACGACAGCTACGCCTACGACCCGGTGAGCTTCGACAACCGCGAGAGCCAGTTGGTCTTTTCGAAGGAGGAGGGCCTCCTTGCGGATCATCCCGTCACACGCGCCGAAGGAGGTGGCGAAGTCCCCTTCGTGGTGACGTTCACCGGCCAGGGGTTCCGCGTCCTCCCGGGGGTGCGGGCAGCACCGCTCCTTCATCTGCCGGGCGATTCCTTCTTGCTGTTGCCGACGCGGGCGTACGATTTCGACGAAAGCGCTGCCCGAATTCCGGGGGTGGGATTCCTGCAAGGCGTCTTGATCGAACATGGAGCCGGCCGCGTCGCCGTCTTCGGTGAGGCGGCGGCTTTTTCTGCCCAGATCCAAGATCGGGCCACGGGCCCGTATCCGTTCGGCATGAACAACTCGGCCGCTCCGCACAACGCTCGGTTTCTACTCAACGTGATGGGATGGCTGAGCCAATCACTCGGGGAAATCGAGGACCGGGAAGGCCCTTCCTGAGCCGGCCCTCAGCTGCTGCCGGACTTGCCGAGCTTCCCAACGCCGTCCTCTTTCCCCACATCGCCAGCGCAAGCCGAGACACACGAGCCCGCATGGCCCAGATGGCGGTCTAGAGCAGCGTGGCCCACCTGGAGCGGTGACTGGCACCCCACTGCGTCAACCTCGAGATGTATCAAACGGCGGCCTACGCATGTCGCATGGAGAACTGAGGACAGGCGGTATTCGCGACAGAAGGACATCTCCTGAGGAGTGAGCCACCGATGGTCTCCCGTGACATGAAGGCGCAGGCCGTCGCATGCCTTCGAGCTGCGATCGAAGCAGTAGAGCCGTCTGCCCTGGTGGCAGAAGCCCTTCGTGGATCTGAGGAGTCATCGTCCCGTGTGCTCGCGTCTGCGCCGGTCCACGTGCTGGCCGTCGGGAAGGCGGCACCGGCCATGGTGAGGGGGGCGGTTTCCCAGATCGGGGCCGTAGTCGCCGGGGGCATGATCGTAGTGCCAAGGGGCTATCCGGTCGACGATATCGATGGACTGGAGACGTTGTTGGCCGAACACCCCGTTCCTGGCCGTGGGTCGCTAGACGCGGGGAGGAGGGTTGCGGTCTTTGCCTCCGGTCTTCCTCGAGGAGACCACTTGCTGTGCTTGATCTCCGGCGGCGGCTCATCCTTGCTCGCGCTACCTGCGGGGGGGCTATCCTTGGACGACTTGAGTGAGACGACACGTCTCCTTCTTGAGGCAGGCGCGACGATCGGGGAGCTCAACACGGTGCGGAAGCACCTCGACGGGCTCAAGGGAGGACGCCTGGCCAGGCTCCTGCAAGGCGTGGACGTTCGAGCGCTCGTTTTGTCGGACGTGGTGGGCGATCCACTAGACGTGATCGCATCGGGTCCCTTGGCGCCGGACTCCACGACCTACGCCGAAGCGGTCAGGGTGCTGGAGGCGAAACGGGTGTTCGATGCAGTACCTCAGGTCGTGAAGGAGCATCTCCGGGCTGGCCAGAGAGGTGCCCTGGAGGAAACTCCGTCCCGAGGACATCCCTGCTTCGCGAAGGTGGAGACATCCATCGTTGGCAACGGCGCCCTAGCCGCCCGTGCGGCGGCGGCAGAGGCAGAGCGATTGGGATACGCGTCCCACATCCTCACGACGGAACTCGTGGGTGAGGCCCGTCGTGTTGGGGGGGAGCTCGCCACCACGGCTATCCAGATTCAGGACTTCGGCAGCCCCGTCCCTCCACCTGTGTGCCTGGTGGCGGCGGGCGAGACGACGGTGACAGTTGTCGGGGACGGCCGCGGAGGCCGAAATCACGAGTTGGCTCTCGGCGCGGCCATGGCATTGGGTGATCGGCAGGGGATCGTGGTAGGATCAGTTGGGACCGACGGAATCGACGGTAGTTCCAGCGCTGCCGGGGCCGTCGCGGGCCCCGACTCGCTCGACCGTGCTAATGCGCTCGGCCTCGATCCGAAGGCTGTTCTTGCAGACAACGACACTCACCACTTCTTCGATGCCCTAGGCGACGCGGTGATCACCGGCGCCACCGGTACCAACGTGGGCGACGTTCAGGTCGTGCTGGTCGCCGACAGTGGAGCGTTGTCGGCGTAATCTTGCGTGGGGAGACTCGACGGAACCACATTCGATCCCAGAGACCCGACGTTTGCTGGCCCCTGTGCGTGGCGCCGTTTTCTTGTTTGCTGGAATTCCACTCAAATCGATTTTTCTTGAGACCTGAGCACACACACGAACCCAGGTAGGAGATATTTCATGTATAGCAACCGACGAAGCTTCTTGAAGAGGGCCGGAACCCTCGGCGCCGTGACCGCTGCCTCAGGACTAGTGGCGTGCGAGGCGTCCGGGCCCGGTGGAGAGGCCTCCCCACCGGTCGGTCCGCTGGATGACCTGGAGCCCATGCTGGACGGAGTGTCGCCGATTAGCGTTGCGGAACGCGAGGCGCGGGTTGAGAAAGCACAGCGCCTGATGGTGGAGAACGAGATCGACGCCATGTTCCTGGATACGGGCACGTCCATGGACTATTTCACCGGCATTAGCTGGCGTGGTGGCGAACGCATGTTTGCAGCTGTGATTCCAGCCAACGGCGACATCAAATATGTCGCACCAGGGTTCGAGGAAGCGCGGGCCCGCGAGTTGATCACCCTTGGCGACGATGTTCGCGTCTGGCAGGAGCATGAGAGCCCCTACAGGGTTGTTGCCGGAATCTTGAAGGATTTCGGTATTAGCGCCGGTCGCGTCGCAATGGAGGAGCGGGTACGCTTCTTCCTGTTCGATGGCGTTCGCCAGGAAGCCGCGCGGAACCATTACGTGAGTGCCGACCCGGTCACCATTCCGTGCCGCATGTACAAGACCGCGCATGAGTTGCAACTGATGCAGAAAGCCTCGGATATTACGATTACGACTTACAGCGCCAGCATCCCCCAGCTGGAAGAAGGTATGAGCCCTGAGGACTTCGCCGCGATTACGGCAGAAGCGCATACAAGGCTTGGTGCTCCAGGTGGGCGGATCGGCGCTTCGTTCGCGGGGGCGACAGCATTTCCGCACGGAAGCATCGAACCCCAGTATTTGAAGGACGGCGATATGGTCCTGATGGATGGTGGATGCAACGTTCATGGCTATAGGTCGGACATCAGCCGCACAACGGTCTTTGGTACGCCAACCACCCGTCAGACGGAAATCTGGAACCTTGAAAAGGCGGCGCAGGCGGCCGGATTCAACGCGGCGCAAGTGGGCGTCCCCTGCGAGGAAGTGGACATTGCCGCCCGAAAGGTCATCATAGACGCGGGCTTCGGCCCCGGATACAAAGTGCCTGGTCTCCCGCATCGAACCGGCCACGGTATCGGCATGGACGGGCATGAGTGGGGCAACATGGTGCTGGGGAACAAGACACCGCTGGCGCCCGGCATGTGCTTTTCGGTTGAGCCAATGGTCGCGATCTATGGTGAGTTCGGCGTGCGGCTTGAGGACTGCGCCTACATCACCGAAGACGGACCAAAATGGTTTTCGGTACCAAGCGCCGCGATTGATCGGCCGATGGAGGCATAGGACCAACCTCCAACCAGCCACAGTCTGTATTTACCGGGGACCGGCCGGCAGATGCGTGAACAGATACCGTACCATAAGATTGCGCAGGTGTAGCGATGTGCCCTCACCCACCCGGATACCATGGTTACGGTTGGGGTAGGTCATGTAATCAAACTGCTTGCCCAGTTCTATGAGGCGATCTACCAGACCCTCTATGATTTGGACATGGGTGTTGGTCTCTCCCGAGCCATGGATGATCAGGAGGTCGCCCTTGAGGCCTTCGGCAAAGTTGATTGGGGCAGACTCACGGTATCCATCCGGATTCACCCCCGGGGTATTCATGTAGATCTCCTGGAAAGATGCATTGTAGAGGTCCGGTTGCGGCTTGGCTGCAACGGCGATCCCTACATGATAGACATCCGGCTTCCGGAACATGGCATTGAGGGTGTTCGAACCTCCACCGCTCCAGCCCCAGATCCCGACCCGGGACAAGTCTACATAGGACAGGGTACGGCCAAGCTCCTGCAGAGCCGATGCCTGCTCCTCGGTAGAAATCGGGCCAAGGCTACCGAACACTGCCCGCCTCCATGCAGCGCCCTTCGGCGCCGGTGTGCCACGGCTGTCCATGCTCACGACGAGATAACCGAGGTCGGCGATCACGCGATGGTAATTGTTTCGGCTGGACCAGCGGTCCAGCACGGTCTGTGCGTGTGGCTCACTGTACACATAAATGAAGACGGGATACTTCCGGGAAGGGTCGAAGTCCTTGGGCTTGAGCATCCATGCGTCCATCACCACGTCGTCGCCAATATCAAGCTGAAGAAACTCGGCTGGCCGGGCGATAAGGGACTCCATTTTGGCGCGCACCTCATGATTGTCCTCAAGCACACGCACAACCCGGTGCTCGGATAGTTCCACGAGTTCGGTAACCGGAGGCGTGTCAAAGGTGGAGTAGGTATGGAACGCCCACTTAGCGTCGGGGGAGAAGACGTAGTCATGCGTACCGGGCTGGTTCATGGGTGTGACCCGTTCGGGCTCTCCGCTGCCGTCCAGCCGCACACGATAGAGATACTTCTGGGTCGCGTTGTCAGGGGATGCGTTGTAGTAAAACCAACCTCCTGCTTCGTCCACCATATTACGTTCGATGATATCGCTAGCGCCTGGTGTCAACAGGGCTTGCTCCTCGCCCTTGCGTGAGTAGACATAGGCATGCCGCCAGCCATCCTTTTCGCTCATTACAATGAATGCGCGGTGGTCGCGGATCCACTCCAGTCCGGCATTCTTACGGTAGCTCGCGATGACCCAGGCCGGATCGGATTCCTCGTACATACTGGTGATCTTACCAGTGCGGACGTCGGCAATGAGAAACTCCCGCTTGTCCCTGAATCTGCTCCACTGCTCCACCAGCAGCTCATCGGAATTTCCGGCCCAGCCGATCTGTCCGAGATAGAAACCCTCCGCCGGCGCAGGAATGGAGAGCCAGCTTGTCTCGCCGCCCTCGGCAGCGACGACGCCGACACCAAGTGTCGCGATGGTCCCGCCTATTCTGGCATAGCGGACCTCTCTAACCTCGGGATACGTTGGATCCCCCGGGACAAGCATTGATCGCAACCGGACGTCGGACCTGTCCGACCGCACATAAGCGATCCGCTTTCCATCTGGGCTCCAGACCGAGCGACCGTTCGAAACCGAGCCGACGACCCCGTCCTTCGTGAGAGCAATCGTCTGGTCACGGCGCAGATCGTACACGTGCAGGTTTCCCTTATCGGAATAGAGGAAACGCTGCCCGTCGGGGGCAATGCTGTTGCTGGATGAGGAAGACACCCCGGCAACCACTCTTCGAAGCGCTCCCGATGACCTCTCCAGCGTCCAGTAATCAACGACACGGTTTCCGGCCTCATCCCGGAACGCCTGCAGCAACAGCCAACTACCATCCGGTGAGAATGCGTGGTCTACGACCTCGAGTGGCGTGTCCGCCCCCTGAGGTTTGAGCTGTGACGGTGAAGCCACCACAGTGCGATCGCCACTTGCAGCGTCATAGCGCACAAGCGCCGGTTCTCCCGATCCGGAAACTGGTTCACGCACGACGTAACCCGAGCCATCTCGGAGCCAGGTCGCGCTAAAGGACTTGGCATTCAACTCACCCTGTTCGAAGATCGCCCGCAACCGATTCTGAGTTTCAGCGGGGACCTGCGCTGAACCGTCCACGGCGTGAACTGCAAGGAAAGCCAGGAAGCCAGCCAGACGGAGACATGATGATGCACTTCTTCTGATTGACATGTTTCACGCTCCCTTCGAGTGAGCCTGAGATAGACTAACCAACCCAAGGGAGGTGCGCGAGATGGCGTATCGGGAGGTGGCCATGTGGGAGATCCTCGCAGTGCTCTGGCGCGTCGGCCGGGGCCCTCAATCTAGCTCGTCTTCCCTGACATCTTGTCCGTGGCGTGCGGCCCTGAACGTCGTCACTCTGGTCCTCATCGCCGAGGTCCATCCGAAGTGCATCGAGCAGGCGGAGCCTGCCCGGCTTGACGAGCCCCGACCGGACCGGCAGTCTACGCATTCCCTGGCAGGGTAGGTCCCTATGGTAGTCCTTGGCGGTCGTCTGCCGCTGTTCTTTTCGCTGAGCGTCGCGTTTTCACCGCCTGCGGCCGCCCAGGAGCAATCGACGGCGTACGATGTGTGGTACAACGCCCTCCGCGAGATGAAGCCCGACCCAACCCGCGGAACAGCGGTCCAGGATCTCATGCTCGTGCACGACGCCGCGACGTTCCATCTAAACAGTGGAGACCTGCATCTCCTGCAGCCCGTCGACGGCCGCACCATCGGCGCGGTATGGATCGGCGAGGGTCGGTTCTTGATGGAGGCCCCCATCGAAGTGGAGCGGGCCCAGTTGCGGCGGTTCTACCAGTCGGACGACATCGACCAGGTCATCCGCCGCGCGGTCTTCTTCTTTACCGACGACTTGGATTCCGTCTTTCCCGGTGTCACTTGGGAGGCAGGCCCTCCGCCGAACGACGCACGGCGCGAGGTGGAAGAAGCCATGAAATATGTGTCCGACGGAGACGGATGGATGCATCGGGACCTCGCGCTTCCGATGCTGAACAATACCTCCGGATTCTTTTATGCCCACGTCGCGGAGGGGCGGGGCGACCCGTTGATCTTCACCGTCACGCCCTTCGATGCCGAGGAAGTATCGCTGTCCAAGCGAGCGCGGAGAGAGCAGACTCGGGAAACGGTCGCACAGTTCTATCGGCAGCAGGATCACGAGACGGGACGCTCGGTCTACCAGGAAGGACTGGATCTGATCCGGATTGGGCATTACGAGATCGCCACTACGGTGGAGCGCAACCTCGATTTTTCGGCTCGGGCAACTCTCTCGATCCAGAGGATACGCGACGGATTCGACTGGATTCCGTTCCGCCTCTACTCTGAGCTCGAGGTCGATTCGATCCTATGGGGCAATGGCACCGCAGCGACGTTCGTCCGACCGGAAGAGTCGAGTGATCTGTGGGTCGACTTCGGCTCTGCGCCGGCTGATGCCACGTCGCTCACGTTCTTCTATCAGGGTGACCTGTTCGATCGCTTTCGGAATCTGTGGGTGGAGATGAGATCGACGACCCTGTGGCTCCCCGTATACGAGTACGGGCGCCCCGCTACCTACCGCATGACGTTCTACCATCACGAGCGCTACAAGGTCGCGGCGGTTGGGTCCAAGGTGAGCGAATCACCGGCGGATGACGACGACATGGTGACGACGACGTGGGAGACGCCCATCGTACGACAGGTGACGTTCAACCTCGGGCGGTTCACGGAACGTGAAGCGGGTGATGCGCGGTTTCCCAATCTCACGGTGCAGGTCGACGAGGCCGCACACCGTGAGCTGATTCGTGTGGATGCCGTCCTGCTAATACGACAGCGGGACATGACGGAGCGGGTGGCGTTGGATCTGGCCAATAGCTTCTTGTTCTTCGAGCAAGTCTATGGCCCGACGACCGTCAGCGAGTTCACGGCTAGCGAGATCCCGTACGATCACGGTGAAGCCTACGCCGGATTGGTGTTGCTCTCGTGGTCTACGTTCCAGTGGACCTCTGAACGGGGCTACGACGAGATGTTTCGCGCTCATGAAGTGGCGCATCAGTGGTGGGGGATCGGAGTGCGTCCCGCGACCTACCATGACCAATGGCTCAGCGAAGGATTCGCGGAGTTCTCGGGCCTCTGGTACATGGGCCGAGTGCGAGGGTCGCATGAGATGTTCATGAGACGGCTGAAGGAAACCCGCGAAGAGATCACGGATCGACGCGATGAAGCCGCGCCGATCTGCCTGGGCACCCGCGCGGGGACCTCACGTGATCCCGAGGACTACGCTCTGACGGTTTACCAAAAGGGCGCATGGGTCCTGCACATGTTGAGAGTGCTGCTGACCGACCCCGAAACGGGAAGCGACGCGGCGTTCGAAGCGATGATCAAGGAGTTCTACACGACCTACTTCGGCCAAACGGCAACCACCGAGCAGTTCATGGCCGTGGTGGAGAAACATGTCGGGATCCCCATGGACTGGTTCTTGGACCAGTGGGTGTACGGTACGGGAATTCCGGAGTACCGTTTTTCGTATAACCTCCAGGAGCTCCCCAGCGGCGAGTACCGGGCTACTGTGCGAGTGCGTCAGGAGAAGGTGCCGGACACGTTCCAGATGATCGTTCCCATTTACCTGGATTTCGGTGTCGCGGGGCATAGCCAGGTCAACATCATGGTTACTGGACCGGAAACCGTGACAGAATTGCCCCTGCTGCCAATGGAGCCCGAGGACATTGTGTTCAATCCGTTCGAATCGGTGCTCGCCGAGGTCAGGACCGAGCGCTGGCAAAACTAGGCGATAGCCAGTACTTGTACTATGAAGTCGCTGATGTTCCTTGCCGAATCCGCGATCTGCACGGGCCAGAGGCCTACAATGGTCGGTTCTCGTGACGCAGACCTGATCGGCAGCATCGGTAGTAGAACGTCTAGGTGCATGGGGAGGTGTCAATGAAGAAGTGGGTGCGACGCATCCGCGGTGCGATCGGGATGGGCCTGACCTGGGCAATGGCATGGTTCGGCGCGGGCATCGTCCTCCTGCTGGTAGTCGGTGTTGGCGCCGCCGACGTCCCGTTTCCCCTCTTCTTTGGCCTGCTCGGCTTTCTTGCCGGCACCACGTTCTCTGGGGTCCTCGGGGTTGTCGAGGGCCGTCGCAGGTTTGATCAGATGTCGCTTCCGCGCTTCGCAGGGTGGGGGGCGGTTGGGGGTCTTCTGCTGTCCGTGATCTTCGTCTTGGCCGTGGCCATTGCAGGGGACACCACACTAGAGATTCTGGTGTTGGGCCCCGTGTTCGCACTGGCGGGTGCGGGCTCCGCTGCTGGTTCGCTGGCCCTAGCCAGAATGGCGGAGGACCGAGAATCGCTGGACGCAGGTGCGAACGTGGCCGAGGCGGGGCTTACCGAAGATGAATCACGGGAGCTGCTCGGAGGCGGGGGCTGATCTCACAACGTGGCTGCAGTCCGCAGCCTCGGAAGACGTTGCTCGTCCAGTTGGATCCGGTTGCCTGAGCGATGCCTAACGTCACTGAGATTCTGTGGCGCGGCTAATGCGGTGACCGCGGGCGAAGCGCGCGAACCGGGATCTTTGCGGACTGGATGCGGTGATCGGCTCTCTTGCATAGGACGGTCCGACTCCCCAGCGGACCTCCTGCCCGAGGGGATCGGGTTCCAGCCGGTTCATGGCGGGTTGGGGAGCCATTTCACCTGGGTGTGGGCTTGGGATATTTGCGTGACGCACAGGGGGCTTGGCTCGCTTCCGGTCATCGACCTCCCAGGAGGCCGCCGGCCGATCGTGTTGCCCACAGACGATAGTGAACCCTACGCCAAGCTCGCACGCCTTTCAGCCATACTCACCGCTGAGTTTTTCCTCGCCGTGGAGGGACCTACTCGGTATATCGAGTTCCAGTGGAATCCCCTGGGGGCCGTCTTCGACGCCGTTATCTTAAACACCCTCGACGACTCCGGAATCTCCTCAGGGATCGAAGGCGACTGGAGCTACACGGCCGCCGGCATGACCAGCGCCGTCGTTGTGAAGGGGACGGTGGGGGACGGCAGCGACTCGGACGTTCAGTGGGTCGTGGAGGTCACGGTGCCGTTCTCGGATCTGGCGGTCTCGACACCGGCGCCCGGAGAAGTGTGGCGGGGGGGCTTCTATCGATTCAACCGTGGAGAAGGCTACCAGGTCGAAGAGCTGGCTTGGTCCCCCACTCTCTTAGACTTCCATCAGCCGAACCGATTCGGATACTTGGTATTCGAGGGCGGCGCCCCCTAACGGGATTGCCGAGACTCGACATGCCGGCGTCCGACATGACCGGCGGAAAGCAAGGAGATTCCGTCGGTCGCAACCTCCAATGCCGTCACCCGGGCGGAGAGCTACCGTGCCTGAAGCAACGCCCAGCTTCTCCCGGGGTGGTCCACCCGGAACACATCCAGGAGGCCGCGATCGGCCAATGTCACGTACGCGGTGCGGCCGTCCGGACCACCGAAGGCGATGTTGCTGGGTTTCTGTCCTGACACGTTTACCTCAAGCAGCACCTCACCTTGCGGGGAGACTTTAACTACCGTGCCCTTCCCGTGGCGGGTGATGTAGATGTTGCCCTCGACGTCACAGCGCATTCCGTCCAGGCTGTAGTCCGGGAATTCGATGAGCAGGCGTTTGTTGCTGATTTCTCCAGCTTCGGACAGATCATACGCCCACACGCGGAGTTGCGCCGATTCGTTCACGTAGAGTGTCTTCTCGTCCGGACTGACTTCGATACCATTGGTGGTTCCCATGCCGGCTTCGAGTAGCGAGGCGGCGCCGTCGGGATCCACCCGCCAGAGTTGGCCCGTCCCTTCCTTCCAGTTCGGATCGCTGGCGTAGACCATGTCATTGGCGCCAATTGCCAGATCATTCGGCTGGTTCATGCCCGGCTCGTAGGCGTAGACGCTGACCGCAAGTGTGGCCATATCGACCTTGAGCACGTTGTGGTTAACGTAATCGGCCACCAGCATCGTGCCGTCCCTGGTAAAACGAATGCCATTGCCGGTGCTGCTGTCGGGAAGCGCAACGAAGACGCTCGCCTGCCCTTCGGGCGTAACGATCCCAATGGTGTGCTTACGCTCGTAGTTGACGGCGTAGATATTGCCCCGCCCGTCCACGGCCGGGCCCTCGATCCCGGAAGTGAAGGCGCCAGGCTCTGTGAAGGCCCTGCTCACGAACAGGTCGGCCTCCCCCGTCTCCTGCGCCGGACGTTGACACCCTCCGTGAAGGAGCAGACTGCCAAGCATCAGGGCGAGAGCCAATCTCTCGTCAGTCATCGCAAAGTCTGCGGGTGCCCATGTTGCGCATTATCCCGACTCAGAATAGTGACGCTCTGTTCCATGGATAGGTCCAGGCCGGGGACGCAGACGAAATCGAGATCGGTGTCCACTAGTTGGGCGACCGCATCCGATCCGGCAAAACTCTGAAAATCGGCCACTTTGCCACGTGAGGCTCGCTTGTACACCTCCGCACGGTGGCCCGTGCGGCTGGCAACGGCCGTGAGGTCCACTTCGAAGAGACCAAAACGGCGGTCGTAGAACCCGTCGCGCCTCGTGTTCTCGAAGAAGGGCCGATAGGTCTCGGCGAAGATCATGCCGATTCCGACCATGCCCCCTCGAACGCACTGTGCAGCAATCTGTGGTTCCACC
This sequence comes from Longimicrobiales bacterium, assembly GCA_965238005.1. GTDB lineage: Bacteria > Gemmatimonadota > Gemmatimonadetes > Longimicrobiales > Gaopeijiaceae > CBDCKN01. The sequence continues at coordinate 4,481,313 of OZ250165.1, read as the reverse complement.
GATGAATCGTCCATGGTCTTTGAAATAGGGCACCGGGTAGGGTTCTGCTACACCGGTGCGTTGCAGGGGGCCTTACTGCAGCCCGAGAATGGAGGACCAGACGCCTGCCGGGTGTTCAAGGTCGGGCCGTACTTACCGAGTACTCGGAACGTTTCGGACCGCCTGTACGTCGGCCACAGTCACTTCACTTGCATCGTTCCCAAAGTCTTGTCGAATGTAGGTCAACACTTCAGCGATGTCCTCATCGCTCAAGAAGCCGTGCTGGGGCATGACGCCCTGATATGGGACGCCGCCCACATCAATAGGGCCCTGCAAGCCGTTCAAGACTACTCCGATCAATCTGTTCTTAGCCCCTGTTACCCAATCAGCCCCGGCAAGGGGTGGAAACCGTCCGGAGGCACCCCGTCCATCCTCCTGGTGACAGGTGCTGCAGTAGGTCCAATAAGTGGTTTGCCCGGCAAACTCCGCATCGCCTTGAAGATTGTCGTCAATAAGATGGGGTCTTCTCAAATTGGATTCGGACTTCCTGTCTCCCATCGCAGCCAGTTGCTGGTCCCCGAACTCGCTCCGGTTTCCCTTGAACATGATTCTCCAGATCTTGCCCTTTTCCGTATCACTGATATACAACGACCCATCAGGACCCACCGCTATACCGGTCGGCCGATACGTCGCATCACTGACGCTCACAATTGGATCCGCTCCGGCAAATCCATCGGCAAAAACTTCCCACTCCCTGGTAACCCGACCGTTTTCAAAGGGGACAAAGGCAACGAAGTACCCGGCTTGCGGATATGGCGCACGGATAGTGGAACCATGAAACGCGATGAAAGCACCATTTCGGTACCGCTCGGGAAACTGGCTTCCCTGGTAGAACACCACGTCATTGGGGGCCCAATGTCCGGGGAAGCCGATCTCCGGTGCATCGAACTGCTCGCATCGGCCTATCTCATCGCCATCTCCACCGTATTCCGGTGCCAGGACCTTCCTTCCCTGAATCTGATCGTAGTAACAATAGGGCCATCCGAAATTCGAACCGTCCCTGACTCGTAGGAACTCCTCAGAAGGTAATTCGGCACTCTGTAACGGCGAAAAAAATCGGGGAAACAACCTCAGCAAATCGTCCCGGCCGTGCATTACCAGGTACAAGTCGTCGTCGACTGGATTCCAAGCCATACCCACTACGCTACGGATGCCACTGGCGTATCGGTAACCATCTTGCTGAGTCTGTCCAGTCTTGTTGGCATCGAACCTCCAGACCCCACCATGCGCTTCGAGCTCAGGGCAGGGATCGATTCCCGGAGCACCACGCGTTCTTTTCGGATCCTGACACGCGTTGGATGGAGCGCCAAATGGCACATACAGGTTCCCTTGTTCATCAAACGCTACAGGTTTGCCAATGTGTTCGTGCGGGCCGTGTTCATGATCGTCGACCACGACCTCCTCCAGGTCACTCTCAGGCACCAGCTTGCCCGGAGTTAGTCTCTGACGATAGACCACCAATTCGGAAGAGAAGTAGAGATGATCATCGTGAATCCGCATGGCCGTCCCATACCTGCGATAGCTCTTGTATTCTCCGAATATCTCAACGATATCCGCATGCCCGTCGTTGTCCGTATCCCTCAACGCGGCATTCCCCCTACCCCCATCATCCATCGCCAGCTTGACATAAACATCTCCGTTTTCATTGACGGCCAAGTGTCGAGCCCTCCCCTTCAGGCTATCCAGGACTACTACCGCTTCAAACCCTTCGGGAAGGTAAAGCCCTCCATTGTCGGGATCCCCGGGAGGCAGCATCGTGCTCCGCTGACATTGGGAGAGCCCAACCAGGGCAAGAAGGAGAAGCCCGTGCCGTGCGAACGATTTGATCAAGATCGGAAAAGCCGTAGGAGGCTCACAAACAACTCGTGGAGTACCTGATTCTGAGAAAGAGCCGACCATCACGTGGCCAGTGGTGGCCCTCCCGGAACGGAGATCCTCTGCCTAGACTCGGGATAACTGTTTCGGATAGCCTCGAATTCGGCATTCATGTACTCTCCCAAGAAGATCGATCCGGAGATGGTGTCGCCCTTGAGAGTACCGTGGAATATGAACGTAAATGCGATCGGCAACCTGACGATCCATGCTACGGAGCTTCACCTGATCCCCCTCGATCGTGCCCACCATGTCACGCACGGAAAAGCTGCATCTGACTCGGTGTGATGTTGACCGAGGTCATGCCATCATCTTGGCCACTGCCGATCGCCAGCCTCGGCTTCTTTCGGGCCACTTCTTCGGCCAGTTCATCACCTGTAATATTCAATCTGTCGGGATCCCAGGAAATGATCAGCCTGGGAGCTCGATTATTGAGGCCTTCGGGCTGTTGAATGCTTGTCGTAACTCCTTGAACCCTAAGTACTCGGTTGGAAATATTGTCCAACCACGTCAGCCAGGTGTTCCATTCCCCCTCGTGATCCCTGGTTGTCCACGCCTCAACCGCGGCAACCATTCCCAGCATCTCTTCCTTTCCCACCTTGTTGTCTCGGCCCGGGCCATGGTGGGGTGAACTAATCATCACTCGACTGCAGGGGATGTGTTCCGGCCGCAGTCGCTCGAACCGAGTCCGAGGCCATCAGGCCCCCGGTAAAGGGGAGCACAGCCAGACCTTTCACGACGTCTCTACGTTTCATGGATTCGATGGTGTTTAAGGTGTATCCCGCGAACCCGACCTCAAGGTCCGACGCCCCCTGAGGTCAATAAGCAGCGTCCTAGTTCCACAACGGCCGGGAAATTCCGTTGAGATCCCACACCACCTCCCCCTCCCGAATCGTCAGCTCCGCTTCCAGCTTTTGCGTACCGGGCATTCGGAGGTCCCGGGCGTCCAAAAATCCGAAGTCGCCAGTACGGAGGTTGAAGACAGCGACATCTGCCACGACGCCCACGTCCAGGTTGCCGAGGTCGGGCCGATGGAGGTACTGCGCCGGGGTCCAGGTCGTGCTCCGGATCACGTCCTCGATGGACATGCCCAGATTGAGAAATTTCGACATCACGTTCGCCAGGGTCTTCATCCCGCCGTTCATGCTGCCGGTGTGCAGGTCGGTGCTGATCGAGTTAGGCCAGAAGCCCTGCTCGGTAGCCGGCACGGCCTGGCTGAAGGCGAAACTGCCGCCACCGTGGCCGACGTCGAAGATGATACCCCGCTCCTGGGCCTCGAAGAGGAAGGGACGTACATGCCCTGCTTCGTCCACGATAGCCATCCGACGCCCCACGTTGCCGTACGTGTGCGTGAAGATGTCGCCTGGCCGCAGATGCTGGAACAGCAGTTCATCCAACGGGAGTACGGGTTCAGCGCGGCCGAAGTCAATCATCACGGGCAGATCGGCCAGACGTCCTGCTTCGACGGCCCGATCCGTCGGCTCCCACTCCCGTCCCTCGTAATGGGCGAGCTTAACCCCGACAATGAGGCCCGGGTACTGCTTGGCCACCAACGCGGTCATCTTCGGGTCCATGTCGTTGTTATTCTGCTCGATGTGCCCGCCCTTCATCCCGGAACCGACGATGTTGAGAAACGCCAGGACCCGCGTTTTAGCATAATCGATGGTTTGCGCTTTGAACTGCGCGAAATTCCGCCAACCGGATCCTCCCACGTCGACCACCGTGGTCACACCCGAGCGGAAGACGAAGCCATCGGGCGGAAGGCTCTCACGGCCATTGCTCAGCCCGCCGTCGGACTCCGTGCCCGAAAAGACATGGGCATGCGGGTCGATCAGGCCAGGGGTTACGTAAAGGCCCGAGGCATCGACGACCGTTGCGGCGCGGTCCTCCGCGATGTTGCGAGCCACCTCTGCGATTCTACCGTCGGCAATCCCTACGTCCATCACCCCGCTTATGCCGTTCTTCGAATCGATGACGTGCCCGCCCTTGATCAACAGATCCAGGGATTGTGCGTGGACGGGCGAGGCCAGGCTGAGTGAGATGAGAATCAGCGAGAGGGTCACGCCCGCCAGCGCCCCCTCAATAGACCTGTCCCGGGAAATGGCCGAGGGACCGCCCAACGCGTTCCGGAACCTGCCCCCGCAAACCTTACCGTCTCTACGATTCGTTAAAACACTACCTCGCCGCTTGTCTGAGGATGTCATGCAGGCGTCGGGCCACCACCCGTTCTTCGGCGGGGCGCATCATCCAGGTCGTGATGCCTACCGATTCGGCCCCGCCGACCGTTTCGATGGAAGGGTGTCCGTTTCGCAAAGTTTCCCGTACTTCATCGGGCGTGATTTTCACTTGATCATGATCCCAGCGAATGCGTAGCGAGGGGACGTGGTTGGCCACCTCCGGCACGTGGATTTCGGTCTCCACGCCCGCTACGGCGCGGGCCTGATCACTTATGAGTTGAATCTGCGCTTCCCAGAGTTTCCATTCTTTTTCGTGATCTTTTTCCAGGTAGAGTTCCAACGCCACCAGCATGCCCAGCACTTCTTCTTTATTGACCTTCATCCCCCGGCCAATGGTATTGCCTCGGGGCGCCGCATGAAGACGGGCCGCCGCAATCAAGTCTTTACGACCCAACAGCAGCCCGGCGCTCTGCGGTCCTCGCAGTCCTTTGCCGCCGGAAAACGTCACCAGGTCGAAGCCCATCTGCGTATGCTTCCACAGGTTCTCGACCGGGGGTACGTCGGCGGCGCAATCGTTAAACGTGGGAATCCCGTGCGCCTTGCCGATGGCCACAAATTCCTCATCCCGGACCTCGCCGTCGAAATTGTACGCGTTGATAAACAACAGCAGGGCGGTGTTTTCGTTGATGGCGTCTTCCAACTCTTTCCGGGTCTCCACATAGATGATCTCCACGCCGCAATTACGCACGGCATGGGTGTAGCCGATGCGATGGGCCTTCTGCAGGATCACTTCCGTTTTCATCCCGGTTAGATCCGGAAGCTGAACGGCTTTTTCCTCATCCATCCCGCACAGAATCCCGGCGGTGCCCAGGGTCAGGGCCGACGCCGCCCCGGCCGTCACCGCAGCGGCTTCGCACTGGAGCATGGAAGCGATTCGCTCTCCGACCTTGTCCTGGATATCGTCGAGGCGTACGTATTCGCGGGCGGCATACTGAATGGCCTCGGTGACCTCTTTGGGCATCAACGAGCCGGTGAGGGAGGTGTAGGTTCCTGCCGCGTTGATGTAGGTTCGCAGCCCCAGTTCTTTGAAGTAGTCTCTGTAGGGGAGGGAGGAGGGAGCGATAGCTTCGCCCTCCGAGACCAAGCCTCCGCCGACGAAGGGCAGGCTGGGCAGGTATTGGAGAAGTTTTCTACGGGTCAGCATGGCTTTGATCGGTCATGGGTCATGGGTCACTGGTCATGGGTCATTAGGATCTCTCAAACAAACCAATGACTCGTGACTCATGATGGCCCTGAAAAAGCAGGACGCGCAGGAATTATCCCTATGTAATTAGGGTTGGTCCAGCGCGGCGATGCAGTCGATTTCTACCAGAGAATTTCCGGGGATGCCCGCGTGACAGGCCACCGTCGTGCGTACCGGCGGGTGCTTCCCAAACCGGCCCCGATACACTTCGTTCATGGCCTTGTAGTCATTCAGGTCGTGGAGGTACACGTTCACTTTGAGCACCTTTTCCATGGAGGATCCGTGTTTTGTAAGCTCTTTTTCGAGCTCGCTTAACACATGATCGGTGTGGGCTTTGATGTCTCCTTCAAAATGCGCCCCCTTTCCGGCCAGGTAGAGCAGGTTGCCATGGGCTACGGCGCTCGAGAACAGCGGGTCGTCGTCGTCTCGCACGACAGTGCCCACCACCCGTTTGCCGCCCGTCGAAGGGGAATCGGAAGCGAGGGCGCTTGCCGTACCGACACCGAAGGCGGCCAAAAGAGCGCCTGTCACTTTCAAGAAGGATCTTCTATGCTTCATGGGAACAGGGGTTGACGGTGAAGGAGTAGGGGCATGGTAGCTTGATCATAAGGACGGTAGGCGGAACCCCCCTCCCCCAGAGGGGGGAGGAAGCCGCGATTGGGTTGAGAGGCTGACGAAACGAAAAAGAAACGGGTGTCATAGGGGTGACACCCGTTTTTCGTAGGTTGCCCGTGCCGTTCTTTGATGTCGTGGTATGGGGTTCTGTCTCAGCGTCTTGGGGCAGGTAAAACCATGAGAGCATACTCACCGCCGTCTACAGACGGCAGCAGCCGCATTTGCGATAACCAAGCTAGCGGTTGACAAAACAAGTTTTGAATATCCGTAGGGTGGGGCTCACCCGAACGTCGCCGTGAGGCGTAAACGCTTCTGGAGATCGTGTAAGACGTAAGCATTTTCGGATGCTAACGCGGTGGTCGATGAAGGAAGAATCCCCCTATTTCAATGGCGGGAGTGTCAAAGTAAGGATCAGGAACGGCGGGGGCAAGCTGACGAGGAGATTCGTACCAACTTGCCGCCGTCTCGGGCGTGGACGCCCCGCTCTTGCCTCTTCTCGAGGTCTATGACCTCTCGCGCCTGGCCCCTCGCGTGCGCAGGGCCACGCTCCAGGATCTGCTGACCATGCGGACGGGCATCGAGTGGCACGAGACCGACCGGCCCATGAACGACAGCAATACGACCATCCAGCTTGAGCGGAGCGACGACTGGGTCCAATACACGCTCGATCAGCCCTCAGACGCGGCTCCCGGGGTCAAGTGGGTCTACAACTCCGGTGGCAGCCAGCTCATGTCGGCCATTCTGCGCCGGGTTAGCGGGCTCACGATGGACCGCTACGCGGAGGAGCACCTCTTCGGGCCGCTCGGAATCACGGACTACCAGTGGAAGATGACCCCCGCCGGCCTGCCCGACGCTCTAGGAGGGCTGTACCTGGAGGCGGAGCAGCTCGCCAAGGTCGGCTATCTGTATCTGCGGGGTGGTGTCTGGGATGGTCTGCGCATCTTGCCCGAAGGATGGGCGGATACGGCCACCGCCCGGCACGTCGACGGCATCGGTGGCAGCTCGACCGGGTACGGATACCGGTGGTGCCGGCCCGACCGGAACGGGGTCGACGTCTGGGCGGGGCAGGGGTTCGGCGGGCAGTTCCTGTTGGTCCTGCCGGATCACGACATCGTCGCCGTGATCAACAGCTGGAACCTGTTCGGTGGAGCGAACTCAAACCTGCGCGACGCGCTGATCGACGCACTGGTCGAAGCCGCGCGTTAGTCGGGGAGACGCTTGATAATGAAGTGGACGCACAATGTCTGAGAGGGGTCGCCCATGATGATCCGAAGGCTCATGTGGCTGTGAGGTGCCCATGTCCGACCCTATCACCCGTCTGAACGCTGCCCTAGAAGGCCGCTACTCCAGCGAGCGCGAGTTTGGTGAGGGCGGGATGGCCACGGCTCACTTTCGATCCGGTTCGTGCACGACTACCTGAACGAGAGGTAGGTTACGGGGAAGGCACGACTGCTCTAGCGAGGCATGATCAGGGGGAAGTGCTCATGCGACACCACGCTCCGTCCTCCCGTCTCCCGCGACCGGCGCCAACCCGCTCGCTCGCCCGGCTCACCCGTTCCGCTCTCGCTGTTCTCGTCACTGCGGCAACCCTGGTCAGTTGCGGGCCAGCCGGTCCGGGCTCGGACTTTCCTAACCCGGCGCACCTCGACCAGATGCTAGCTGAGGCGACAGTGAGTGGCTCGGCGATGCCCACCGATGTTCCGAGCCTGATCGAGTGGATCTTCGATCGGCCTCAGCCGGACTGGGGTGCGGTGGTCCCCTGGAACCCTGAGATCGAGTCGGCGACCGTCACCCATACCACGGACGCCCTTCGCGTCACGCTCACCGAGGGCACTCGGAATCTGGGTGGCTTCCCGCGCGGGGGGCTCGTTGTGGAGGTTCCCGATCTCCAAATGTGGGACTGGGGTTTCATCGAGGTGCGCGCCCGGACCTCCGATCCGGTCCAATACATCGGTACCGCGTTCAACCTACGCGAGGGGTCGGGCACGGTCCGGGAACAGCCGTACCCGTTCGAGTTCAATTCCCCCAGCACTGCAGTGATTGAAGACGGCGAGGTCCACGCGTACCTACTGCGTGCGGATTTCCCCCCCGGACAGCAGGGCTGGGATGGAGTGTGGCGCGAGCTGGGTCTCTGGATCGGCTCCACCGAGCCCGTCAGTATCGACATCTTGTCGATCCGGATTGTCTCGAAGGAAGCCCCCTTTTCGGACGCGGCGGTAGGCGTACGGTCCGTCGACGTGCGGGAGCCGCCCGCCCTCTACATTCGCGCTCCCGGTCGCATCGACTTCAACGTCGAGGTGCCGGACGAGGGACGGTTGGATCTGGCCCTCGGCGTCTTGCGCGACGATGCGCCGGTGACCTTCGGCGTCTTGATAACTTCCGAGGATGGCCGCACCGAGCGACTGTTCGATGAGGTGTGGGCGGACCGTGCGGAGTGGGCGGCGCGGTCGGTCGACCTGGCCGCCTTCGCCGGCGAATCGGTCGTCCTGACACTGGAGGCCGAGTCGGATCGCGAGGGGACGGTCGCGCTCTGGAGGAACCCGACCCTGTATACCTCCGTCAGACTCTCGGCCACAATCGTCGACGCGGCGAGCGGGAACCCCACTCCAGTCCGAGCACGGCTCACAGATGCAAGCGGTGCCGTCGCGCCGATCCCTCAAGCCGCGATCGGGATCATGCACGGCCCGAACGACGTCGCCCGCGGGTTCGACGCCCCATACGGCAGGTTTTTCTACATCGATGGCAGCTTCGAACTGGAGCTGCAGCCCGGCACCTATCACCTCGAAGTTTCCAAGGGTTACGAGTACCTGGTGCAGGAGCTGGAGCTGGAACTCGCGCCGGGGGTGGACCGGTCGGAGACGGTCCGGCTCGAGCGCTGGGTCGACATGCCGGAGCGGGGGTGGTTCTCGACGGACGATCACATCCATCTGAGGCGATCGCCCCGAGAGGACCCGCTGATCCTGAAGTGGATCGCAGCCGAGGACATCCACGTCGGCGCGCTCCTCCAGATGGGCGACTTCTGGGCCACCTACTTCGCCCAATACGCATGGGGCGAGGACGGCGCATACCGGGTGGAGGATTACATGCTCTCCTCGGGTCAGGAAGAGCCGAGGACCCACGAGATCGGGAACACCATCTCCCTGGCGGCGGACGACTTCGTGCGCTTCGCGGGGCAGTACTACTACTACGACCGTGTCTTCGACACTGTCCACGAGCTCGGTGGCCTGACCGGTTACGCACACAAGGGGGTGGGGTTTTTCGGCTACCGCGGGCTGACGCTGGACGTCCTGAGGGAGAAGGTCGATTTCATCGAGATCCTGCAGTTCGGGGAGATGGTGCTCGATCACTACTACCACTTCCTCGATCTCGGCTACAAGCTCACGGCGATGGCCGGATCCGACTTTCCCTTCGGCGGGGAGATCGGTGACGCCCGCTTCTACACCTACCTTGAGGACGGGCTGTCCTTCGAGGCATGGCGGGAGAGCCTGCACGCGGGCCACACCTTCGTGAGCAACGGCCCCGTGATCGATCTGCGGGTCAACGGAGCGATTCCCGGGGACCAGCTCGACCTGAGCGCGGGATCGACGCTAAGCGTCACCGCGGAGGCACTCGGCCATGCGGTACAGGTGCCGCTCTCCGCGCTCGAAATCGTCGTCCACGGCGAGGTGATCGCGTCCGCGAGCCCCGACCAGCCAGGTCAATCGCCGGCGGCGCTCACGGTCGAGTTCGACCTCGAGCTGGACCACGGCGTCTGGGTCGCGGCCCGCGCCCGGGGGGCCGAGGGCCAGGTGGCGCACACGACGCCCGTGTACGTGACCACGGACGGCTCGAGCTTCCACAACCCCGACACCGCGCTCGACTACCTGGCGCTGAACGTCCGGTACCTCGATGAACTCGCGGCCGTGATCGTGCAGCCGAACGAGACGCTCAATCAGCTGGCCTGGAGATACCGAGCGGGGCTTGAGGACCGCATCGCCGAGACCCGCGAGGTGATCGCGCGGCTTCGGGCGGAGTGGGAGGGGCGCTGACCCCGCTCGTAAGAAGCCATCCTGGAAGCGCTCGGGATATTCGGATGACCCCAATCGCCTCGCTCACTCCAGTCACGGCTCAGACCCGTGAGCAGTTCGACTTCTGGCACGCTTACAGCCTCTTCAACCAGGGGATGGCGGTCGGATCACAGGAGACGCTGGAGACGGCCAACCGGTCACTGCCCATGTTCCAGCAGGCGCTGACGCTCTTCCGACGATCCAAGGGCTACGCCGACCGGACGCCGTCGATCGACTACCAGCGGTTCATCGATGCGGCGGGTACGTACATCGAAATCCAAGAGGCGATCATCAAGCGGGGCCGGTAGGCTCCAACCACTCAGACTGACTCTGGGCACGCTCAATGGCCTCATCGGCTCAGCCCAACTCGGTCTCATTGAAGATCGAGAACTACGCGCGGCGCTGGCCGGCTGGGGAAGTCGGCTGGGTGAGCTCACGGAGGAGGAGGTCAGCGCGCGCGATTACGTAATGACGGAGTATAGACCGTGTGTTTCGGACTCAGGTAAGCGTCGCGCCCTTCCGCTAGATGTCCGAGGGTCTCCCTTCGGAAGAATTGAGCGCCTCCGAGCTCGCGAGGGAGAGCCATATCCCGGTCGACAACGAGATGGTGGATGGTCCTTGGGTGCGGATTCGGAGAGCGTTCGCACCATGATTCTCAAGCAAGCAATGCGACTCGCAGAGGCTGGGTCGTGATCGGACTCCTAGCGGCCGCAGCAGCGGGTAGGCTCCTGACTTCCTTCCTCTTCGGGGTGAGCCGCTTTGATCCACTAACGCTGGTGGGTGGGTCGGTGATCTTCCTCACGGTGGCCGCTCTGGCCGGTGCTATCCCTGCCCAGCGGGCCGCTCGTACCTCGCCAGCCGTGGCACTTCAGAGCACGTAGGGAGTCACTCGTTCACCCCGGTATGGGGGAAGGCGATCCCGCATGGAAGCAACGTCCGTGGTGGGTGCGATCAAAGCCGCACTGATTGTAGCCCCGATCCTGTGGGCCATGAAGTGGGCTCACGAGACGTGGATGGCCATACGCAAGTAGGACGGGAGCGGGTCATCCTTCGGAGTGGCCCGTTTCTACGCTGGGGGCCATAAAGGGTCGGGCTTGCTGAAGGTCTGGGGACCCCGATATAGATCCCAGAGGCCCCGGAGGCCGGACCTCACCCGCGACGCTGCTCCTAGGGCCCTTTCCCGGCGCCGGTACCGCGATTCGGAGACCGTCGCCCGAGTAGTGGCTGAGGTGTCCAGTCGTAGCGTGGTCATCCGGAGGACGGGGTAGTCATGTCCACGGGTTAGACTATATCATTGGCCCGCGTGGCCTCCCCCTGGGGGCGAGAGCTATCGCCGGTTTGTCACAGTAGCAGCGATCTTGTTATCGTAGATTCGGTTTTTATTCGGGAGGGCAAGCCTTGGGTGAGAAAACCGGCATCGAGTGGACGGACGCTACGTGGAATCCGACCACTGGCTGCACGAAGGTGTCGACTGGGTGCGACCACTGTTATGCCGCCGAGCTTGCAGGACGCCGGCTGAGGAAGACCTACACTCGTCGCCTTCCCGTTGTCGATACCGCTGAGAATCGGAGAGACCCTTTCGCTGTCCGGCTCTGGCCCGAACGGTTGGGCCAGCCCCGAAGCTGGTCCGCGTCGCGGATGGTCTTCGTCAATTCGATGAGCGACCTCTTCCACAACGACATCCCCAACGAGTATATCCGCCGGATCTTTAGAGTCATGCTCGACGAGGATCGGCATGTATATCAGGTCCTTACCAAGCGTCCGTCGCGAGCTCATCGATTCTACAGGCGAAATGTGGACCTCTTCGGCGGCGAGGCCATACCGGCCCACATCTGGATCGGTACCTCCGTCGAGGGGCAGAAGGTTTACTACCGTGTAAGCCAGCTACGTCAGGTACCAGCAGCGGTCCGATTCCTCTCCTGCGAGCCGCTCCTCGGCCCACTCCTTCTGGAGCTCGAAGGAGTGCACTGGGTGATCGCGGGAGGGGAGAGCGGGCCCCACCACCGGCCGATGGACCTGGATTGGGCTCGTGGCGTCCGCGATCAATCCCTTGCGGCCGGCGTGCCCTTCTTCTTCAAGCAAGTAGGCGGCCGCACGCCGAAGGCACACGGCCGCCTACTCGACGGTGTGACGTGGGATCAGTATCCGTCGACAAACCGATTACAGGTCGAGGCTGAGTTGAGGGTCGCGAGGGCGGGGGCCTGAGACTTCCCACTCCGCCAGGTCCCACGCATGCTCATTGTTGGTCGCGAATATCATCCGATATAGCGCCTGGTTACCCCTGAGGTAGACCTTCCGTTGCCTCCCCGCATAGGACCAATGCTGCCGGAGTCGTCGTACGTACAACTTCTCAAACGCTGCCCGCATCTCACGACTCCTGCGCTGCGAAGTCCGGAGTCGCTTCAGATTCTCCCACTCGCGTGAGCCTACGAACGTGTCCAGATCGTCGGCGGGCCAGGCTTCTAGGTCATATCCCATCTCTCGGAAAATCCCCATTTCCAGTGGAAGCAGCATATAGATGTCCACACTCTCATGGCGGCCGCCACCCAGCTTCTGCACCGTGGACCAGTGCCACTGTCGCACCTGTTCCGGGTCGATAAACGCAAAGACGAAGGCCCGTGGGTGGATCTCGGAGAGCACGTCCTCAACGACCTCGTTGGCGTCTCCGAGGATGAAGCGGACGTTGGACCAAGGGACACCCGTCTTCCCCGCGTCGACTACTTGCCGTACCCGCTCCTGCAGCGTGTAGTGAGCCTCCTCGTCCAGATTCACGAACGTTGCGTGGGTGAATCCAGCTTCGTCCGGAGAGAGGGTAAGGGCCTTTATGGGTGATCCCTGGCAGAATTCCTCGTTCTCATCCTGGTACGCTCCGTAGCCGGCGAAGAAGTCCACGTAGTGTCTGTGGATCTTCTTTCTGGTAATCTTCAGTGCGGGAGGTAGCCACCGATCAAAGAACGAAAGCTTGTCTGCAGCGTAGCGCCGGTTCCTGCGCACGGGGAGTCCGTCAGGGCCGAGGATAACTGAACCGCGACGACGAGCCCTGTAGAACGCATTCTTCATGTCATCTCCTTCCCGACAGGCACCACCGGGGGACCCCCCGGCGGTACCGTGATGCCGAGCTTGTGAGTGTTGGTCACGGCCTCAGGCGGTTCGCCTGCGGCCGAACTTTCCACCCACTCGGGTTGAGATGACGGCCTCCTCAGCCAGGAGCCCAAGAAGCGCCATCGTTAGCGCTCCTGGCGATCGAAGTTCTTCATCGACCTTCCCAGAGGCGAGGTGGGCCTTGAGAAACTCGGAGTGGGCCACTTTCGAGACCGCGATCTCCCCGTAGGCCCGGAGTACCTCCTCCCGGACACCGTCTGCGTGATGGTCAGCATACATCGACTGCCAGCGTTCGATCTCGCCTTCTATCACTGGATGCTCGACGTTCAGGAGTACGACGCCCTGGGGGTAATCAGGGTCATTCGGTTGCCAGGCACCGAGATATCCGAGCGACTCGAAGTCGGTCGCGGGTCGCCAGAGGAACTCCGGAATGCCGCCGGAGACCTTGGACTTCCGTCCCTCCTCTTTGGAACCGGCGCTGCCTGTGTTCGAGGCTCCCTTGGTGCCACCACCTCCTCCCGACCCCTTCATTCCGCGCCTGCGAGAGGGCTTTCTAACCGGTCGCGGATCGGTCCCCTCTTGGTCGGGATCCATCGATACTGGGCCACCCTTCTTCCGCCTGAGCTTTGGAATCCGCCACAGCTTCCCAAACCGCTCTGCCAGACGATCTCGCCACGTCGGGTCCGTGATCGAACCGTGCGCTCCTCCACGAGCCGATCGGATAGCCGCCAGGATGGGCTCTGGCAGGAGGTCGGAGAACTCGTTCCCCCAGTCGTTGATGGGGAGGGGCTCCCCGGCGCTCGGGCCACCCTTCAACAGCAGCGAGTTTCGGTCGGTCCTGGGGTACACGCCCTGGGTCCGATCGTCATCTAGCCGCGCCGGCATAACAATCAGCCAGAGCCGCCGACGAACATCGCCCTCGCTGACACCAAAAGACCGGTAGGTGGCTGCATGGGCGGTGATATCGTAGAGCTCGTTTTGGTAGAGAGCGCCTATGTACCCGCCGATGGCAGCATACGACTGAACGGCGGGACGATCTCCGCTCCAGAGATACCACGCCACGTCGGTACCGTCCTCCAGCCCGACGACCCCCGAAGCCTCCAGCGCACCCTTCTTGAAGCCTTTGGCTGGATACTCGATGAAGTACTCGGCCCCCTCGATACGCCGCAGGTTCGACCGCCTGTCGTACCCCTTGTCTGGCGGAGCTCCGTGAGCCTCCTCCTCAGATCGGGGCCAATTCGCCCGATCGTTGGTGCGAAGCTCATCCACAAGCACGTCCACGTCGTCCGGGACGGTCCAGATCCGACGATTCAGGTAGCGGGAGATGCCTTTGATGTCAGCCTCCTCCCGGTTTGGATCACCCAGAACGGTATGGGCCGTGGGATCGTCGCCGAGCAGCACCACAACGGTGCCGTGCTCCTGAATCCAGTCCGGCTTGACCAACTCCCAGTCACACCCGTGATCAGGGTCGTCGAAGGGGAAGACCACCTCTTCCAGACTCATGTCGTCCGTGTCCGGGTCGAACGCCTCGAAAACCTGGAGGCCGTACTCTTCTGACTTGGGGTCATGGCGAACCCAGATCATCGCGGGGTCACCGTCGACCCAAGAGATGACGACGAGACCATACTTGTTCCATGGAAGTAGGGACGTCTTCGCGCCGACACCGAAATTCTCGTGGACCCCACCGATCGGCTTCCCGCCTCCACCGAACGTGTTGAAGAACTCGACGAGTTCGTCGGCGGTCATCCCCTGACCGTTATCGGCGATCACACGCCGGTAAACACCGAGGCTCTCCACTGCCTGCCATTCGATGCCGAACTCTACGCGCGTCGCGTCGGCCTCGATGGCGTTGGTGAAGGTCTCTCGCACCCACTGGAATTGCCCGCTCTCGCGATACGTCCGGTCGATGAAGTGATGTGTTCCTGCCGTCTTCATGGGCAGGACACCATGATCGAAAACCATAGCAGTACCCTTTCATATCACCCAAGGACATGGCCCTTGGCGGTCGTTCGGCTAGGCCCCCGGGTGGGCCCTAGCAGGAGGATGCGACGGGGCCGAGTAGCTGGCCTCGCCACATCACGGACGTGCAGGCGGGATCGCGGAGTGATGGTGGCGCGGGAGGCTGCCTAATAGGCAGAGCACCGGAACAGGTGCAATAAGGGAACGGCCCAGCGTGACCGGATAAACCGCCATTAGAGGTATCCTTCTGATATCCAAGGACTGCCGCCCTTGGTATGTCCCGGCGCTAGGGCCACTCCGGCCCGAGCACGTTCATAATATAAGACATCCGCCGGGCCGTCACGAAGACCCCTTGGCGGCGCCAGGTTCATCGGGTGCCGTTTCTGGTGCCGATTCTCACGATTCCGTAACAACGTGAGGACCGCGAACCCCGCAAAGATATAGGGATTCGCGGTCCTCATAGGCCCCTTTCTACACCAGCCGCTTGTAGGCCGTCTTTTTCCTCAGACCTCACCGGTCCGATGACGGCTTGGCGACGTCCGTAAGGAACGCAGTCGTTTCTCTGAAGCGGCGCATCGTCTCCTGCTCTCTGATAACGCACCGCTCCACATACGTCAGGAGCGGGATTCGTCGTTACGGACGACGACGACGGGGGCCGCGGAGCTTGAGGGGCCGATCGAAAGGCTGAAAGAACTCGGCGAGGGTTGTGCCGAGCGCTGAGCAGAGTGCCGCCAGGCCGTCCACCGTCGTCGCCGTCTCTCCGCGCTCGACCTTCCCTATGTACGTTCGATGGAAGCCCGCTAGTGCGGCGAGCTTCTCCTGCGAGAGCTCCGGTTCGGCACGGCGCAGCTCCCGTAGACGTCGGCCAATGGCCCGATGTAGTCTCTCGGCCTCCTGATCCATTGACGAGGACGTTAGGCGTTCCTACCATAGGCATCGACACCATAGAAGTAGCGGTTCTTTGTTCATTACAGGGTGGTTTTCTGTCCGTCCGATTGATTGAAGGCGGACAGAACCGACGTGGGGGCCGCAAATGGCGCCCCCCCCCCGCGCGACCGTGCTGACACAAAGGTGGATCAGGTGGAAGATCCCAGGCTTGAGAACGCCCTCGTTGGCATCAATCTCATCCTAATGTCGCCCGGTCTTGTCATGGTGCTAGTCGGGATCGGCGCCCCGCTCGTCAACTGGTGGTACGAGGGTACCGCCCGGAGCGTCAGCGCCTACCAGCTCTGGGGCGGAAGTTTTTCGCCGGAGGCGGTCTACGTGCCAGACCCCTCTTGGGTTCACGGGCAGCGAGTCCTTGCAGAGTTCTTCCTCAACGGCAATGTGCTTTGGCTGGGTCTGGTCTGGATGGCTGTGGCTGTCGGGCTTGCGGCGGTCTTGTCAGCAGGCGCTTACGAGGCTGCGGAAACGCTCAAGTCTTGGTCGAGAGGACGAACCTCCCGTCGCCGATAACGGCCCTCCGCGACAGCGGCCGGACTTCCGCCAGGGACCGCTCGTCGACCCACTTTTTCTTGATACTACTACGCTGGCTGAAGCCCTGAGGGGGGTGCGCGATTACTCGACAAGCTTGACCTCCGCCTCCGGGACCTCCATGGCCCCCTTCGCCCGAAGTGCGTCCAGGTGGAGCTGCCCTATCGAGATACTCACATCCAGCCCGGGCCGGGGCTCCCCATACAGCTCCCGATTGTACCGCGAGGCCCGCCACTGCCTGTACCTGGCCCGGGCGATGGTCAGGGAGACCTCGGACGAGGTCGCGTCGGTGCCCGCCAGGCGGTCCAGGAGCTCCTGCCCGCCCTCGACGTGGGCGTCCGCCGACAGCCGTCTAGCTGCAGGGAGCGCCGCCCGGCGCTCCTCCCGCTTGAGGTCGAGCCACTGGTACAGAAACGGACGGGAGCACTCCACGGTCTCCGCGATGGCCGCCATCGTGTCCCCGTTGATGATCCGCCCAAAAAACCACTCGTCCCCGCCGAGGGATTCGATCTTCTTTGAGATCATTTGTAGAAACGGTCGTCCTGACATAGTAGTTGTATGACCCAACTAATGGATTCCCCAGGGAAAGGGTTTTTCTGGGTCGAGAAATGCCCGGAGGGGGGCGGATCGGAGAAAATGGCCAGATCCCCCATTTTTTTTGGCGGGACTCCCCGCGTCGCGCTGTGAGGGGTAGGCGACTGCCTCGCCCCCGGGGGGAGGGGCCCCAAAGGGGGGGTGCACGGCAGCGCCGGGTGCCGGGGTCAGATGCTTTACATAATCCCTATTATACGCAGCCTGTACTGTGCCGTAAGTGAGTGCAGGACAGTCATTTACAGATCAGCGGATATTCATGAGCTCGTCGCTACGGGAGAGATTGCGCTCGAGTATGCAGCTCGGCCGTGTAGTTATCGACTGCCGATCTCGGCGCGTGTCTCACGCGTGCGCGAGGACTGTCACGGCCAAAGTGCTGTCGAGATTTGTCTGCCTCGCCCCCGGGGGGAGGGGCCCCAAGGGGGGGGCGGTGTGCTACGCGCGCGCTACGACTGTCGAAGAAGGTAGATGGACCCGAATGGACCCGAATGGACCGAATGAGCCCGAATGGACCCGAATGGACCCGAATGAGCCCGAACGGAGTCTCGCTGCCCTTTTGCCTAAGTGACCCGGAACGGCCCTGGTTCTAAGGCCCTGGCTATTCCAACCGAGTTTCGTCGCCGATCAAACGGTCAGCACTATAAAGGCGCAAAAGGAACAAAAAGGCGCAACCAGTCACCTGCCCGTTAGGCGCCAACGAGCTCCTCGGCCCCAGCCCTGCAGCTCAACTAGATCTAGCTCGCGTAACGTCCCTAGGTTGTACTGCACGGTCCTGGAAGCAACACCTGCGGGGAGTAGGGTGAGGATTTCATTCAACAGAGCTGGGCCGATCTCCGCAAGAGCCCGAAGGAGCTGCTGCTGAAGGTCCGTCAACGGATGATCGACCCGCCGAGGCGGCACATATCCGGTCGGAAAGAAGCGGACCACGACCTCCCCACCTCGCTCCTCAAACTCTGGTTCGGCTAATCCAGCCTGTTCGATTAGCTCCGCGATACGGAGCGTTCCCCTACCCCATTGCTCGATAAGGCCCCTTCGGTACAGGACCCCCGCCATGAGTGGATTCCACGGTCGGGATGGATGGGGTCGAGTGAGGTCGTCTACCGTGAGACCAAATGGTAGGCGACCCGTACTTGAGACTTCGAGTCGGTCATCGAAGATCGCGATACTCACCGAGCCACCTCCTATCCCGTAGGATTTGTGGCAAAACGCATTGGCGAGTGCCTCCCGAAGAGCCTCTGGAGGGTAGAGCGGATCGTCTTGCCGCTGAAAGAGGTCCGGGACGATCCGTCCAGCGACGGGCAGGTGCTCCCGAAGAAAGCGCTGGGCGCGCAGAAGCAGGTCGAAGACGTTACCATGGACTTGTCGATTATCTTCGAAGTCGTGCGTGGTAACCCCTCGAAATCGGGCCATCCTTAGAAGGCACTGGGGATAGTGAGGGAGAAACGAGCTCTCAAGACCAAATAGCGCGACCGCTGCATTTAGGATTCGGTCATCTCGGAGGAGTCCCAACCCACGGAGTAGATGCCCAGGGTCCCTCGTGGCGGGCTCATCCAAACGGCCTCGACGGATCGCCTCTTCAACCGTTCTGACGATCTCAGACGTATCGAGGTCTTCCATGGACAATTCGTGAGCGGGCTGGATCTCCCATCGCTGCGTGGGGTGCATTTGCTCAATCAGTCGCCGCCGATACTCCTCCTGAGGCATTTGCAGCGTCGTCGGACCATGGCGGACATATGGACGTCCGTCATAGGTGTAGGGTTCGATACGACCGCCCGGTACTCCCAGTGAGCGGTACCCCTGATGGGTACCAACAGTTACACACCCCTGATGGGTGACAGTTCTTGTCAGGTAAGCTGCTGTTTTTTTTGTTACCTCCACCGGTGGAGTCAGAAGCTTCCGCTGCGCCGGAGCGCAGGGGAGTAGAAGCGAGCGGAGTTCCACGAAGGTAGCGGTTCGCGTCGACGTCTGAGGGGCTGGGCAGTTCACGCGGCCTCAGCGTCGTGGATTACGGGACGAGGAGCCATCGTGATCGAGGATGGCAGCTTTTCGGACGTGAAGCCAACCGAGGGCGACGGGACCGAAGTAGACAGCCCAGACATCGTCGGCGACCTCCTCGAGGCCAATGTATTCGCCGCCGAGCAGATGAGAGACGTTGGCCCAGGCGGAGTGCCATCGGATGCCGCCGTTGATGGAGACCTTACGGGTCTCGAAGTGGGCGGGGTAGTCGGGGGTCAAGAGCTTGCTGGGGAAGGGACGGGTTGAGGGCTCGTAGACGGAGGCGGGCGGCCTCTGGCCGTGGGCCTCGTGGGGCCGGATCTCGTTGAAATCAATGCGGAAGGCATTGAAGCGTTTCTGCTGAGCGGATCGGTTTCCGGCGGGCGGGATGGTGGCCTCAGCCTTGAGGTCTTTGTGCATGCGTTCGTGGCGGCCGTTCTGCTGGGGAGATGCGGGCTCGATGAGATCGGGCAGGATGCCGAGCTTGATCCACCAGACGGAGAGCCTGGAGAGGCGCCCTAAGGCTATGGAGGCAAAGGGAGTACCGTTGTCGGTACGGATGCGGTCGGGGATCCCGAACTCGTGGAAGAGGCGGGTGAAAACACGTCTGGAACCGGCGTAGGTGGTCCCTGAGAGGCCCTGACAAGCGAGCAGGTAGCGGCTGAAGCCATCCTGGACGGTGAGCGGGTAGCAGTAGACGCCGTCGAGGGTCTTGAACTGCCCCTTGAAGTCGGCGGACCAGATGGAGTTGGGCGCATCGAAGGGCGCGGTGGGTCGACCGGGATGAGAGGATTTACGTCGGCGCCGCAGCTTGTTGACCAGGCCCTCGCGCAGGAAGTGTCTGTGCAGGACCTGGGGCGCGGGTAGCGACCAGTCGGGGTGCACCTCGAGGAGGCGGCCTAGGATCTTGGCAGCTCCCCACCGGGGTCGACGACGGCGGAGCTCGAAGGCAGCCTCGAGGATGTGGGGCTCAGTAGCGTGGGGACAGCAATGGGGCCGATGGGAGCGGTCGAGCAGCCCGTCGGGTCCTTGGGTCTCGTATCGTTCGAGCCACTTGTAGCCCGTCTTGCGGCTGATGTTGTAGCGTCGGCAGAGTTCGGAGTGGGAGAAGAGGCTCGCGGTGGCCTCGAGGATGAATCGCTTGCGTTCGTTCATGGGATCGGTCTCCAACCATGGCATGGGCAGCTCCAAGAGCGTGTCGAAGGAGCGCCACGTTACGGGTCGAGACTGTCACCCATCAGGGGTGAGAAAAGCGTTACCTATCAGTGGGCTATCACTGATCGATTGTTGCCTATAGGGACGAGCTCTGGCTGCATAAGCACAGGTGGCTCCAGCTGCCGAAGAGCGGCAACCAGCCCTTCGATCGTCCCTGATCCGATCTCTTGGCCACTAATCTGCCCGTCGTCGGCTACACCCCAAAAGACGAAGCCACCTGATCCGTTCAGCATTCCGCAGACGGCTCTTGCTCCTTCCGTCCTTTGGCCGGTAGTGCGCTTGAACTCGACTTGCTCTGACTCACCGCCCGTGACGATTGTATCCAGTTCTTGTCGATTCATGTTCCGAAAGAAATGCCTGAGATCAATTGACGATCAGCAAGTCAGATGCTCCGCGACGCCGCACTGAATATCGCTGAGACACGGCTCTGTCGCAGGTCCGACCCAGTCTCTCCACTCAAGGTGTGACATCTGTCCGTCCCTCCAAGGCCTGGCCTACTCGCCCGGGGGTGCCCTTACGGGCACACCCTACCGGGGCGAGTGCCGATCCCTCCCTGACCGGCACGGGTCTAACCCGAATCCGAGTCCATCTCCTCTTCTTCCCCGTCCTCGTCGTGGGTTGTTGGCGGGTGGGCCCCTCTGATCCTCGTGAGCTCACTCTCACGCTCCCGCAACAGAATCTCCTCTCGGTCGAGCGCGGCCCTTAGATACGGGAGCAGGAGATCGACGTCATCGAGCTCCCGCCACGACCGTTCCACTCCCCATGTATCGTGGGCGTCGACCAAGGGGTCAACGGCTCGGTAGAGGGCCAACGTACACCGTTTCTGGTAGGATTCCGGTTCGTCCTCCTTCCGGACTGCGGCGAGGAAGTCCCCGATGAGCTCGTTGAGCTCTTCCCGCTCCAGCAACACACCGAGAACGGGCTTGACCCGCTTTGTGAACCATCTCAACTCCCTATCGAGCCAGGCCTCGTACCGGTCCAGTACCTCTCGCTCATCCACCGTCAGAACACTGTCGAGGAACCTCTCTAACAGGGAATGGTCGGCGAGGGCGAGCTGCACCTGCTCCTCGATGAGAGCCTGCCGAGCCTCCTCGAGCTCATCAGGCCCGATTACAACGTCTGGTGGGATCGACTGCACGGCCGAATCCAGGTCGTCGGAGTGGATCTCCCCCTCCCCTGCTTGCAGTTCCCGTGCTTTGATCTGGACCGCCCTCCCCCAAACGTCAAAACCCTCTACCGTCGGAGCCGGAGGACCCTGGTCAAGCCGTCGTCGGGGGACGTCCGGATCAGCGTCAAGCGCCCAGCAGATGCTCGCGTACGTGTCATAAGACATGGCCTTCGTTGTCGTGCCATTCCGGATCCGGGCGAACGTAGACTGCCCTATCCCCCAGCGCTTAGCGGCCTTCCGACCGCTCCCATACCGCCCACTCAGCTCCTCGACCACGCCCCTGAGCTTCTCGTCGTCGACGATCCTGATGTGATGCATGGATTGTTCCTCATTTTCGTCACGCATGCATCGGCCCCGACTCTTCATAATTAAAGTCCAGGACAGGTTGCCCCCGCCGTGGTGCGTGAGGCAAGCCCCGCCCTCGGGCAATGAGGTCTGCGTCGGATGACCGACGCATGAGGTTAGAGAGAGCCGAGCCCCTGCATCGGCACGATGCCAGGGGTAGGTAGTGGAGGAACTATGAGATGTCTCACAACACACGCCGCGACAACGACGTCGCGACCAAACTCTACAACAGAGGCTACACAGAGCTCGTTTCCGTCATCCCACCGGACGGTGACCTTTCACCGTACTCTAAGATAGACCCCGGCCAGCGCGGGAAATGTCCTGGTGAGATGGGACCCCACGGGTGGCGGGGCTACAATTTCACGAAGGAGAGCATCGACCCCGCCACCATCGACGAGTGGAGGGCGAACATTGGTCTCCTCGGTAACCGCTTCCCAGCTCTGGACATCGACTCTGACTTCGAGAAGCTGACGCAGTTGGTCCGCAAGGAGGCCGAGTCCTCCTTCGGGCCGTCGCCCTACCGGACCTCGCGCCACCCTCGCGGCCTCCTCGTCTATCGGACGAAGGAGCCCTTCCCCAAGATGGTCCTCAAGGTCCGGAAGGGAGACGAATCGGCAGAGATCGAGTGGCTCGGCAAGGGCCGCCAGTACCTCATCCACGGCCGTCACCCCTCCGGGGTCGACTATGGATGGGAGGGCGCCCCGCTCTGGGAGGTAGACCCGGAGACCCTCCCGTGGGTGAGCAGGGTGAGCGCTCAGGCTTTCTTCGAGCACCTCGCGACCCTTCTTCGCGACGAGGGCTTCGACGTCGAGATCGTGGGGGACGGGAGAGTGAAGGAGGCGCCTCCGCAGGAGGACCTCAAGGCCCCCTCGATCAAGGAGCTCGAGGAGCTCATTGCCCGGATCCCGAACACGTACGAGACCCGCGACGAGTGGATCAGGTTTGGAATCGCGATCCGGGCGGCGGCCCAGGACGACGTGATCGCAGGGCTTGAGATGTTTCAGGACTTTTCCGGCCGCTGGAAGGGGGGCGAGAACGATCCTGATCTCGTGGAGAGGACATGGGATAGTCTCAAACCCCCATTCGAGATCGGGTGGAAGTGGCTACGGGGGCAGGGCTTCAAGGTTGGGGAGGACACCCTCAAGGAGGAACTCTCCCAAGAGAGGGTGGAGGAGATTCAAGGGCTGTTTGAGGCTGACCAGGACGCTCCAGAGGCTACGGAGGGCCCTGCATGCTGCTCTGACGCCCTGTCCACCGCGCTTAAGCTGATTGGGCAGCTCGGTCCGAACTCACTGGCGACAGCACTGGACACGAGTGACCGGGTGCTGGCGATGCTCCCCACGTTGGATCATCGGGAGCGCACGCTCGCCGAAGCCGCCTTGACCCGCAAGTTGGACAACCTTCTGGGCAGGCAGGGGGCGCAGGATGTACTGAACTCGGTCAAGCCATCCAATGGGCGGGCCGCCTTCGTGCGCGATGCTGACGGGGTGCCCGTTCTCCGAGCCCTAAATATAAAGGACATCCGATTGGAAGATCGGTACCTCGTCGACGGGCGCATCCCCGCTGCTGGCGTTGGCGCCATCGTCTCAGATTTCTCTCTTGGGAAGACCTGGCTGGTGATCGACCTGGGATGCTCGGTCGCCTTCGGGCGGCCCTGGCTCGGGTCCGAGACGACGCAGCAGCCCGTCATTTTTCTAATCGCCGAGGGAAATCGCGACTTCCCAAAGCGGATTTTCGGCTGGTTGGTTGAACACGGGTACCTACGCGAGAGTGCTACGCTCGCCGAGATGGAGGAGGTGCTTCGGGGCCGTGTCATAATCAGCGAGTACCCGCCTCGGTTCGACGACCCGGTTTTTGAAACCGGATTGATCAACACAATCAATCAGACCGGCGCTGGCCTCGTCATCATCGACACGCTCGGAAAAACGTTAGGGGCAGAGCAGTCGGAGAATGACAACGACACTGCCAACGCCATCACTGGCTTACTCTCACGGTTTGCAGCCGAAACTGACTGCACGTCTCTTTTCACGCACCACGTGGGATACGGCGACAGCGACCGCCTACGGGGGGCTTCGGCCTGGGAACAGGGCCTGGACTTCTCCTATGTGATCAAAGGCACGAGGGAAGCTCTCGATAGCGGCAACCCCATGACCCTCAAGACACGGAAGATGCGGGACGGCGGCCACAAACCTCTGCCGCTCGGCTTCCGTCTGAAGGGGCTTACGGGTCTGTCGCTGACGACCACAGACGACAGTGAACCAACTCTCTTTGCGAGCGCCGTGGTCGAGCTCGTGGACGTCCCAAGAGAGCTCTCCCTTCTCGCACGTGTGTTCCAGTTCATTGAGAGCGAGCCGGGCTGTGCTGCGCAACACATCCGCGACCGTGTCGAGGGTCGTAACGGTGCCAAACAGGAAGCTGTTCGTGATTTGATCCACCGTGGAGCCATCGAGAACAGGCGCACTGGGAACCGGCACAGGTACTACGCTATTCCCGGGTGGCGGGCCGGACACGGCGGTCGCGTCGAGAACGTCGCCGACCTCTTTGATCTAGTGGATGAGTCGGCGACGGAGGACGAGGAGGTGGGGTCGTGAAGTCCGCCAACGGCCCCGTGCTCCCCGCTGACCTCCCTGAGGAGTGGCGCGATAGGAGTAGGCTCTTTCGAGAGCACGAGGAGACCTCCGTGGCCCTCGCCTACGAGAAATGCGCTGACGCCCTCGAGAAAGCCCTCCGCGAGGGAGCCGACGCCCCCCTGACCCTCACCGAGGCCTCCGACCTCAGCGGGTACTCTACAGACCACCTCGGGCGCCTCGTCCGAGAGGGAAGGATCGCGAACGCTGGTAGGCCTGGAGCTCCCCGGATCGCCCGAGGAGACCTGCCGGTCAGGGCAGGGGTGGTACGGCACCCCCAGAACCTCCAGATTTCACGGACGGAGGTCGTGCAATCTGCCATCAGAGCAGGAGACCAATGATGGCCAGACGCACAAGGAAGGGATGGAGCTACCTGTCCGGCGAGAAGGGCAGGAACCGTGTTCGGATCTTCGAGCGGCCGGGAGGATCACTGACCCTCGAGTTCCGGGACGACGGTGAGCGGAAGCGCATCGCCCTGGGTCACTCCGACCGCGAGAAGGCGAAGCGTAAGGCTGACGAGGTTGCGGCCAAGCTCGCAAGAGCGGAGTCCGTGATCGAGGAGGCTCCGCCGGAGCTCACGCTCCAAGAGCTGTTTGACATATACCTAGGTGAGGTGACCCCGAGAAACGGGGAGCGTCATCAGCAATACGACCGCAAGGCGGCGGACATGTTTGTCCGGTACTTCGGTCCGGATCGTCGAGCAACGACGCTGAACAGGAGGGACTGGGATGGATTCATCCGGGACCGTGGATCGGGTCGTATTGGACCACGGCCCGGGCAGTGGGAGCCGGTGGCCACCCGCACCGTCCAGAAGGATCTGAGTTACCTGAGGTCGGTGCTCACGTGGGCAACCATGGCAGGGGACGGCCACGGTGGAGTGCTGCTTGAGCGGGACCCCCTCAAGGGGTACCGCCTGCCGAAAGAGAAGAACCCGAGGCGTATTACCCTGACTGCTCATGAGTATTCGGTCTTGCTCGGCGTC
This sequence comes from Longimicrobiales bacterium, assembly GCA_965238005.1. Taxonomy (GTDB): domain Bacteria; phylum Gemmatimonadota; class Gemmatimonadetes; order Longimicrobiales; family Gaopeijiaceae; genus CBDCKN01. The sequence goes on along the minus strand of OZ250165.1, from coordinate 4,455,864 downwards.
GCGGGTGAGGTCGACTGGAGGTTCCGTGTTGCGCTGATCCTGGCGCACGAAACAGGCCACAGGATCGGCGCCATCCGGGTGCTCCGGTGGTCCGACCTCGACTTCGAAGGGGCGAGCATCCACTGGCGTGCTGAGTCTGAGAAGACGGGCTATGCCCACGTCACACCGATGACGGAGGACGCCAGGGTCGCGTTTGAGGAGGCTCGAGTGCATGGCCCTGGCATCGGTGACTCCCCGGTGCTCCCGGCGCCCAAGGACCCTGCGAGGCCCGTGGGGCGCTATCTGCTCAGGAACTGGTGGAGGCGGGCGGAGGTGAGGGCCGGGCTCGAGCGGAAACCAGGGCGGGGATGGCACTCGCTCCGGAGGAAGTTCGCCACCGATCTCCATGAGGAGCCCCTCAGTGTGGTGTGCCAGTTGGGTGGCTGGCGGGACATCGAGACCGTCATCAAGTGCTACCAACGACCCGACGAAGACAAACTCCGAGGGGCGTTGGAACGCCGGAAAGAGTGCCAGAATGGCGCACGAAAAGGCACACGAAAAGGCACAAGTCCCACTTTTGGGACAAACGCAAAACCCCGCCTGATGCTGTAACATCAAGCGGGGCAATCACCTCCACAGTCGGGACGGCCGGATTCGAACCGGCGACCCCCTGAACCCCATTCAGGTGCGCTACCGAGCTGCGCCACGTCCCGTGGAAGAGGAAAGGTAAGCTCGGTCCTACGCCCCTCAACACCAGGGCCGAGCTACTCCCGGCAGGTGCCGTGGTCGCCCCTGGGGGATCCCGATCTCGATTCGCTGGAACTGGTGCCGAGGCCCGACGGTTATACCCACCATAGCTGAATTACTCGGCAACCGGGGAATACGTGACCAATAGAGCCAATCCGAGGAACCGGCTGTCGGTCCTCATGGCAGTCGCACTGATCCTGGGTGCTTGCTCGGACGGCACCGATGAGCCGATCGGGCCCGAAACCAGCGAGCCGGGGGCCAACGAGCTCGCCGTCCGGCTGCACTTGGTTCAGTCCGACGAGCTGGACGCGTTGAACGTTCGCCTGAGCGACGAGGAAGTCACCGAGCTCGTGACCGCGGTGAACGAGACTTGGGCGCAGGCCGGCATCATCTGGGGCCTGGAGAGCATCGTCCGCGAGGATGCGCGGAACGAGTCTCTGTTCCGCCGCGCTCTCATGGATCCCACCGTGAGCCCGCTCGGATTGATCACGTCCGTGCTCTCACCGGAGAACCTGCGGCCCGACATCTGGAACGTCTTCATGATCCGGGATTTAGGGGGCGGATTGGGAGGCGTGTACCTGCCGAGCGAGAAGGTGGTGGTCTCCACAGAGATCGATCCCCTGGGAGGGCGCGACATCGACGGAGGCATGGCGCGCATCCTCGCCCACGAGCTGGGTCACTCCCTGGGCTTGATACACGTGCCGTGCACCGCCCAGGGCAACCTCATGGCGACGGGATGTACGCTGGGCTCGCGCACGTTCCTCGACGCGACCCAGATCACGAGGGTCCGGGTACAGGCCGACTTAGGACGGCCGTTCTAGCTCGCGAAGCGCCCCCTACCGACTCCAGGGCGGCACGATGTGATTCGTGCGCGCGTAGGCGATGGACTGCCCCAAGTGCTCGTGCATGTCTCCGGCCGCGAGGCCCATGGCCGCGGTGGCCGTCACCTTCCGATCGAACCAGTTGGCCTCGGCGTTCTGCTCGGCCTCGGTCATGTCCCGGCACGAAGCGAGCAAGTGCTCGAACGCTTTCTCCATCTCGGCCATGATCTCGCTCTTGGACAGCGCGGCCACGCGGGCGATCTCAGCCCCGAAGCCCGAGGCCACGCCCTCCGGAGCCGTGGCGCCCCAAAGCCTGGGGAAGAGGTATCCCTCGGCGACCATGAGCGCCATGACGTCTCGGACCGAGCGGACGCCTTCCATGGGACGCCAGTCCCAGGTCTCCTCGGGGAAGGCCTCGGCCAGGGCGAGGAACTTGTCCCGCATGGTCTCGAAGTCGGCCACCTGCTCCTCGTGCCAGCTCTTGAGGCCGGTGTCCCGACCGCCCATGTCGTCCTGTGCGGTCGCGCCATCATCGGGTGCCCCACATGCGGCCATGGGGAGGGCGAGCGCAGCGCCCACGATTGCCCAGCTCCAACCTCGCATCATCATCGTCTCACCTCTCGAGGTGCTGTTCGGCGAGTGGGTTAAACTAGCACTTCTGAGGTACGAGGATCGGGGTTGAACCTTTCCGCGATCTCCAATATCTTTTTGCTTTACAGTGCGGGGTGGAGCAGTCTGGTAGCTCGTCGGGCTCATAACCCGAAGGTCGCAGGTTCAAATCCTGCCCCCGCTACTTGCTGACAACGCCGCCTTCGGGCGGCGTTTCCACGTGCTGGCCATTCAGCTTTCAGGGAGTCGGTCGATGTTCCAGACGGATGCCAAGCAGGCCCGGGGTTGGACGATGGCCGATACGTGGTCTAGCCTGCGACCGTGGGCGGTCGAGGGGAGCCGCTAGAAACTTCGAGCGCGCACCCTTCGTCAGACCGTCTGTAGCCGAGAGGCCCGGGCGGTTTTTTTGTCGGCCAGGTAGCTCAGTTGGTAGAGCACGCGACTGAAAATCGCGGTGTCGGTGGTTCGATTCCGCCCCTGGCCACTGATGCACCGATCGCCTCTGCGGTCGCGGGACAACAGAGGTCCGTAGCTCAACTGGTAGAGCACCGGTCTCCAAAACCGGGGGTTGGGGGTTCGAGTCCCTCCGGGCCTGTTGGGCAGGGGAGTGCGCCCCCATCGTCTAGCGGCTAGGACACCACTCTTTCAAGGTGGAGATCGGGGTTCGATTCCCCGTGGGGGCATGGTGCAGGACACCGGACCAGGGGTCCGGACGCGGTAGACGTTTGGGGCTGTAGCTCAGCTTGGTTAGAGTGCCGGTCTGTCACACCGGAGGTCGCGGGTTCAAGTCCCGTCAGCCCCGCTGGAGACGCTGTTTGACATCTCACAGGTTGATTGTGCGGGGGCCGTAGCTCAGTTGGGAGAGCGCTTGAATGGCATTCAAGAGGTCAGGGGTTCGATTCCCCTCGGCTCCACTGTGCAGATCGGGCTCGGGTGGCGGAATTGGTAGACGCGCAGGGTTCAGGACCCTGTGGGGGTTAACCCCGTGAGGGTTCGAGTCCCTCCCCGAGCATTTCTGCTCGGCTCGGTTCGGTCCGACAGAGCGCCCACGTGCTGGAATTGGTAGACAGGCTGGTTTGAGGGACCAGTGTCGGAAACGGCGTACAGGTTCGAGTCCTGTCGTGGGCACTTTTCACGGGCGCTTTTGGCGCAGCGCGGTGTCGGGACTGCGGTCTCCCCTCCCTGCGGCGTACGAGTGTACGCCTCAGTCGGGTCGCCTTGCCCTCCTACCGCCGCACCAAAGTCGCCTGATGAAAAGGAGTGGTCTTCGAGACCGTCTGTATTGCAGTTTGTTTGTTTGCGCCCGTAGCTCAGTTGGATTAGAGCGCCTGACTACGGATCAGGAGGCCGGGGGTTCGAGTCCCTCCGGGCGTGTTGGAGTACAAAGTTGGAGTACAAAGTTGGAGTACAAGGAGGGGACCGGGCGCGTAGCTCAGTTGGTTAGAGCGCTACGTTGACATCGTAGAGGTCAGAGGTTCGAGTCCTCTCGCGCCCATTTTGGCGGCCCTTGGCGGACACGCCGAGTGGCCGATATGGTCGGGGGCCGTAGCTCAGTTGGGAGAGCGCAGCGTTCGCAATGCTGAGGTCAGGGGTTCGATTCCCCTCGGCTCCACTGCTTGCCACCTTAGCTCAGTCTGGTAGAGCACGTCACTCGTAATGACGGGGTCGTCGGTTCGATTCCGACAGGTGGCTCTCAGATGCCCCTTGGTGTAATTGGCAACACGCCGGATTCTGGTTCCGGAGAGTCTAGGTTCGAGCCCTAGAGGGGCAACTTGTTGGGAGGGATGGCCGAGTGGCTTAAGGCGGCGCCCTGCTAAGGCGTTGGACGCAAGTCCGCGTGGGTTCGAATCCCACTCCCTCCGCTTAGGTACTTGAATGCGTTGGACGTGGGATTCTTCACTGACAACTGGACGGGTGGCCGAGCGGCTTAAGGCGCACGATTGGAAATCGTGTGGGTTGATAGCCCACGTGGGTTCGAATCCCACCCCGTCCGCTTGGAGTACACGAGGCCACCGCGGGCGTTGTGTGATTCGGTTCGAGTACACTCCCACCCCTTTCCGCTAGGAGTAGGATGGCCCACGCGTCCCGTAGGAACGCGGTTTCTGGGCGCTTAATGGTAGAATTCGGGGCGTGGCTCAGTCCGGTAGAGCGCTGCGTTCGGGACGCAGAGGTCCCCGGTTCAAATCCGGGCGCCCCGACTGAGGAAAACAGATTGGGTTTTTCCGGGTTTGAGCGGGAGGTTCAGCCGAGGCGACTTGGTGTGATCCGCTCTGCGGTCTAGGAGCTGACCGCCGAGACGAGCGAGGATCGCCGAGGGCGACCGCAGCTCAAATCCGGGCGCCCCGACTGATTGCGACGTTTGGAGCCGTCGCATAATTGGTATTGCACCGGTCTCGAAAACCGGCGCCCGTGAGGGTGTGTGGGTTCGAATCCCACCGGCTCCGCTTTATAGCACAGCGACTTACGGCACATCGGGCATTCCCGATTCGGTGACCACCTTTTTTGTAGACCCGAACTTTGCCTGTCGCGTTACCCGATTCGTTACCCGCGTACCGGACCTTGCAGGGTCTTAGCGGACCCTCCCCGGAAAGGGGGGGGGGGTGATGATCCGGACCCGCTACGCGCCCCCCATCAGATCTCCATGAAAAGTCCGTGAGGTCGGACTATCCCCGCCGAGCGTGCCGGAGTATTCTGATTGCGCGCACGCCCGCGCCTGTCCCCTCGGAGGAGCAGTCCCGCATGACGATCTCGAGACGCGACGCCATCGCCGTATCCGGGTCCGCAATCGTTGGCCTGTCGGTCGGCGGCTTGGATCCTAAGGAGTTGGCGGCTCAGGTCGCCGGACAGGAGCAGGAGTTCCCGGACCGACTCATCGACGTCGATCCGCGCGCCACGTTCCCGGTGGACCTCCCGCTGAACCCCGACGGCTCGGCCCCCGAGCATCCCGAGTCGGCCGCCGGCCCGATCCGGGGCCGCCTCATGTGGAGGACGTCGGACCGCAGGGCGCCCGAGATCGAGTACGACTACACGAGGATGGCGATCCGGGTGGACACGCGCGGGCTTGGCACCAAGCGTGGGACGATGCGGTTCAGCGACCTCGAACCCCTGACGAGGGTTTCGCACACCTTCCTCATGCAGTGCGGTGCACCGGAGCCCACCGGTATCGTGAAGTGGACCGGGGTTCGCTTCACCGACTTCGCGGACATGCTCGGCCTCGTTCCGGGCGCCCACTACTGCCGCTTGACCGGGTCGGACGGCCACTACGTGGACGAGTCCGTGGAGGAGTTGCGGCATCCGCAGGTCATGCTCGTCTGGATGATGAACGAGGAGTCGCTCGATCCCCAACACGGAGCGCCCCTGCGTCTCGTCATGCCGTTCCGGTATGGCAATCGGAGCATCAAGGCGATCACCGAGATCATCTTCGGGACGCCGGGGCTGCCGCGGCCGGGGACGGGGTAGCAGACGACAAGTCGGTCGAAGATTTGTCTCCTAACGGACTTGTGGGTTCGAATCCCACCGGCTCCGCGTGGCCCTCCACGTCGTTGATCTGGGGGGTCTTTTCGTTCTTAAGGGGGGGCTGAGAGCTATGCCAAGACGAGCACGAAGAATTCGGAGGACCACACAACATTTGGGTGGAGAGACTCTCCCTCGTGAGTGTCGAAGATGTTTGTCACTGGCGGCTGCACGTCTCTGGCGATAAGGAACTCACAATGATCGGGGAAGTGGACATCGCTGAGACTGCTGACGCATTCTCTCCACCGCCAGAAACTGGCGAGGCTACCGTGTGAGCGACCTTAGGGCAGAGCGCCCTTGTGGCTTAGAAGGGCGTCAACGGCTCGACTACCGCCTTCAACGTCCGCCCGCATCCCCGTGCTCCCCGTCCATCGCAACGGCCCTCAAAGCAGGTCGATCCTTTCCACCACCGATTCGGGTTCCTACTTTACCCTCAGGAGTGGGGTTCATCATGAACCCGTCCCGGCCGCCCACGCCCTCTCTCCACCTGGACCAGGCGATGTCACAGCTCTTCCGCTATGGGTTCGCCTTGGAGAACGACCGCCTGGATGGCAGGGCCCTGGACCTGCCGGGTGGCGCCTTCCTCTCCATCGCCAGTGGGGGCGAGGTCCCTTTGGGCCTTCTGGCGCAGGGCGCCGATGAGGTGACGGCGTTGGACATCAGCCCCGAGCAGCTCCACCTGGTCCATCTGAAACTGGCGACGGTGGTGAGCCTTCTGAGGGAGGACGCCATCTCCTTTCTGGGCTATCTCCCGGCCGAGGCCTCTCAGCGGCTGAGTTGGTATAGGACGGTGAGGTCGGCCCTGGACAGTGAGTCGCTGGCGTTCTGGGATTCTCAACAGGTCTTCGTGAAGCGGGGCGCCATCCACGGGGCTCGTCTCGGGAGGTATATGCGGCACATCGGGTGGGTCATTCGAACCTTCGTCGCTGCTGGTACGCGGGCGCTGTTCGAGTGCCGGACCCTCGCTGAGCAGGAAGAGGTATTCCGTCGTTACTTCGAGACCTCCTGGCTTCGCCGAGCCTTTCAGGTGGTCTTCCATCCGACCCTCTTCACCGCTTTCGGCACCGATCCTCAAAGTCTGACCCACCGAGAGCGACAGGAATCATTCGGAGAGTACTGTTTCGGGGTGATGAGGGTGGGCATGACCGGAACGCCCATTCGACAGAATCACGTGATGCAGCTGCTGCTGCTGGGGAGAGTCATCTCCCCTGACTCCGTCCCCGTCTTCCTGTCTGAGGAGGGCTTTCCGGAAGTACGAACCCGGGCCGGAGGCCTAGAGACGATCAGGGCGGACATAACGGCCTTTCTGGGGGGGGAGACGGTTCCGGGACCATTCGACGGGTTTGACCTCTCCAACCTCCCCGACTGGCTCTCCCAGAGTGAGTTTGAGCGAGTGTTGAGGGGTGTAGTCCGGGCCTCGAAGAAGAAGGCCCGCCTCCTCACTCGGCAGATGCACGTTCGCCGCGCCATTCCAGAGGACTTGCAAGGCACGATTCTGGTGGATGATGACCTCGGTCGAGAGCTTCGAAAGGACGAGATGCTCCCCATCTGGGACCTGATTCCAGCCAGCGTGAACCAGGGTGGAGAATGACGGGGAGCGGCCTTGAATTCGGTCTCCTGGACGAATCCTTCAACGAAGAGCTCCTCGCCATCAACCGCGCCTGCCCCATCGAGGGGGTCTTTACTCACCTCCTAGAGCGAGGTCCGGACTTCTTTGCATGGCCTAGGCAGGCATTCGAAGACCACATTCACCTGGGCGTGTTCGAGAAGGGCCGGATTGTCGGCTACTGCATGGTGGGCTTTCACCGGTCATGGATGGAAAGGGACTGGACCACGCACGCGTACATCGCGGACGGAAGGGTGCTTCCCGAGGCCCGGGGCCGGGGGCTCCTGCGCATGCTCATCGAGGGATTTGGCGAATACGTCATTCCCAGGGCATCGGTGGCCTCGGGAATTGTAATCGGCGGGAATCGACCGGCGGAGCGAATCGTGGCTGCCTGGCGATGGCCTGTTTTCCCTATCCTGAAGATCTTCCCCTTCGACATCGTCACGCTCCCGCTCCTGCGGAGGTTTCCGCGTACCGACGACTTGCGGATTCGACACCCAGAGCCCAGTGACGCTCCGGCCGTGGCGGAGTTGATCCACCGAGCGTACTCGGGACGCATGCTGGCTCCCTACCTGGACGAGGAGACCCTGACTCGAAGCTGGCGAACGGGCGAAGGGTTGAGCCTGGAGAACTGGTTCCTGGCGGAAAAGGGAAGCCGGCTCCGGGGAGTTGCCGCCTTCTCGGACGACGGAAACAGTCGGGAGACCGTAGTCCTGAAGTTCCCCCTCAAGAGCCTACCCCTCCGAGTGGTCTTCCGGACGGCATCCCTGTTCTCCCCTTCCGTACCCCACCTTCCCGCACCGGGCGCCGCTCTGGGCCGGCTGACTCTCCGGTGGCCGGCGGTAGAGGAGGGTGATCCCGGAGTTTTTCGGGCACTGATGGTCGCGGCCCTCGACCGGTACCACGGCAGTGGATACCACGTCCTTCAGGCTGCGTTTTCCAGGGAGGACCCACTGAAGAGCGCCCTCCGGGGACTGTGGCGCCATGTCTCCCCCAGCCAGATCTTCCTGGCCGGTCACAAGGAGAGTGGGCCAAAACTCACAGGCGATGAGGTCCCATTCGTCGATATGGGCACGTTCTGACGCATGAACACGAGAGACGCCAATCCGCCGGAGGAGCCCAAGCCAAGGCTCATGGGGCGTGAAGTTCCGCTGAGCAGGCGCCTCCTTGCCTGAGATCGGGCTCGATTCGTGGTCACCGCAATGGGCGTGGGGGCAGCCGTGTCCCTGGTCCTCTTTCTCTTTACCGTTTTGGAAGGGGTGCAGCGGGAGGCCAACGGCTACGTGGCCTCGCGTGATGTCGATGTGTGGGTATCCCACATCAACTCGAACAACCTCATCCGAAGTTCGTCGTACATGCTCAATACCATTGGCGAAGCGCTGGACACCATGCCGGAGGTGGCGAGGGTCGCTCCCCTTCTCAGAGCCATCGCCAGGACCGAGAAAGACGGCAGATCCGCGACCTTCTTCGTGTTGGGCGTAGACCCGGAGCTTCCTACCACTCTTCCAAAGGTCGTGGAGGGATCCCCCAACCTGGCCGCCGGTCAGATGATCCTGGATCGTGCCTTCGCCGCGATCCATGACCTGAAGGTCGGCCAATCCATCCGGGTCCAGAACCGGATGTTCAGGGTCGTCGGGCTCAGCTCCGGGACCAACGCCCTCGTGACCCAGTTCAGCTTCACAACGCTGGAAGACGCACAGGACCTTCTCGGCTTTCCCGGCATCGTCAGCTTCTGGCTCGTGCATGGAGAAGAAGGCATCGCCCCGACAGAGCTGGCGGCGGCCATCAAAAGGCGCATTCCCGAGCTGAACCCCATTACTCAGGAGCAGTTCTCCAGGAACAACAGGGGGGAGCTCAAGACCGGATTGGTTCCCGTCTTGTGGGCCACGGCCCTCTTCAGCAGCCTAGCCGGCGGGATCACTCTCACCCTGCTCCTTTACGTGGGGGTCATCGAGCGGCGGGAGGACTACGCCCTCCTTCTGGCAGTCGGAGCCCCCAAGGGGTGGGTGGAGGGACTACTTGTCCGCCAGGCCCTTCTGAACGTGTGGGCTGGGTTGGTCCTGGGCGGTGTCGCCTTTTCCGCTTCTGTGCCCCTGTTTCTCTACTTTGTGCCACAACTCACCTTCTGGCCGGCTCCCCGGATCATTCTCGCCGTAGTCGCCTTCACCCTCGTCCTGGGTGTATCGGCAGTGCTCCTTCCTCTCCACCAACTCCGGAAGATCCAACCCGCGGAGGTATTCCGGCCATGAGTCCGGGACCGGTCATTCAGGCGGAGGGGCTCACGAAGGAGTTCCGGGGGCCCTCCGGGGAGACGGTGAAGGCTGTCCAGGGGGTGGACCTTGCCCTCGAAGCCGGAGAAGTCGTCCTCATCCTCGGACCCAGCGGAAGCGGCAAGACGACCCTCCTGTGCCTCCTAGCTGGGATTCTCTCTCCGACCCGGGGCTCCGTCCGAATCTGCGACAGCGAGCTGGAAGGGTTGCAGGCCAGCGCCCTACAGGCTTTTCGTCTGAAGCAGATGGGATTCGTCTTCCAGAACGCCCGACTAATCGATGCGCTGAGCGCTGTCGAGAACGTAGAGCTCCCCCTGAACATGGCCGGGCAGAAACGACCTCAGTCCAGGACAAGGGCTGTAGAGCTTCTGGAGGAAGTGGGACTGTGAACAGCGCACCTGATCGTTGACACAATGGTGCCAGCTGATGGTTAACAGATTGGGTTACGTCCTGTGTTACCGTGGGTGTCGCAAATGACGAAGAGTTCTTCGTCAAACCACCCGAGGGTAGTGGGTCCGAAGTAGACCTGCCACAGAGCGGGACCGATGGGTTCGAGCCCGATGAAGTCGTTGCCCAGAGCTGAGCTGACGTTGATCCAACGGGAGTGCCAGCGGATCCCTCCGTTCGTAGAAACCTTTCGGACCTCGAAGTGCTCGGGGTACTCGAGCGGAGGAAGGGTCTCAGGGTAGGCTTTAGAGGCAGATCGGTAGACGGAGTCGGGAGTCGCATCGTCGAGAGCCTCGTGCGGCCGGATGTGATTGAAGATGTGGAGGAAGTCGTTGAAGTGGCGCTGCTGCGCGCTGAGGTTGGCCTTCGGCGGGCGAGTAGCTTCGCGCTTGAGGGTTCGGTGCATACGCTCGTGTCGGCCGTTCTGCTGCGGCTTTCCAGGCTCGATGGTCTCAGGCCGGATGCCGAGACGGATCCACCAAGCGCTGAGACGTGTGAGCCGAGCGAGGCCGATGGAAGCGAAGGGCGTACCGTTGTCGGAGCGGATGACGGCGGGAAGGCCGAACTCGCGGAAAGTCCTGATGAAGACAGGCTTTGCGAGCTCGATCGACGTGGAGTACAGCCCTCTGCACTCGAGCAGGAATCGGCTGCAGCCGTCCTGGATGGTGAGGGGATAGCAGTAGCGGCCGTTGCGCATCTTGAACTGGCCCTTGAAGTCGACGGTCCAGACCGCATTGGGCTCATCCATGGGAGTGAGCGGCTTGCCGGGATGGCCCGGTTTGCCGGAGCGTCTGCGCTTCTTCGTGATCAGGTCGTGACGCTCGAAAATGCGGTCGATCGTCCTGCGAGCTGGGGCCCGGCCGAACCTCTCGGCTGTGAGTTTGCGGATCTTGCGTGATCCCCATCCGTAGCGCTGACGCAGATCCACGATGTGTTCGACGATCGGATCCGCTATAGCGTGCGGGCAGTGATGGGGTCGGTGCGATCGGTCGTGGAGCCCTTCAAATCCTCCCACGAGAAACCGTTTCCACCACGTGTATCCCGCGGTCCTGCTGATGCCGTAACGCCTACAGGACTCGCAGAAACTGAATGTCCGTTGCTGCACTTCGAGGATGAAGCGTACTCTTTGCTCGTACATGGTCGACCGGTTCCAGTGCATCGGGCTCTCCTAGTTGCAGAACCCTGGTTGATAGGAACCTGTCAACCATCAGTGTAGGCCATTGTGTAAAGGATCAGGGTAGGCTGTACCCATCACAGCGCACCTGGCATCGCCCGCAGGATCTCGGTGGACGGAACGCCCAGGAGCTCCTCTTCGACACGAAGAGATGGAAGAAGGCCGATGTGAGGATGGCCGCCCGCAGAGAGCGCAAGCGCATGCAGTACCGAGCTCCGCTCCTTCACAAGGACAGAGGCGCCATCGACGTGGAAGTCATCTCGAGCCCACTTCACGATGCCGACGGGCACTTGACGGGTGTCGTGGACGCCGTTACCGACATCTCCAAGCGACTGGCCCAGGAGCAGGGACGCTGACGGAGGCTCTTAGTGTTCCGTTGGCCGAGACACTTTTGGTAACGGGACACTAGGAGTCTGCGCCGCAGAACCCTGCGGCGGCTATCTTTGGTGGTAGCGAAGGCATTGGGAAGGCTTGCGGATCACCGAGGGGGGTGAATGGGAACGACATTTCGACCGTACGATCCGGAGCAGATGTTGTTGCTGCCTCCGGATCTTCGGGAGTGGGTGTCGGAGGGTCATTTGGCGCACCATGTGAGCGACCTGGTGGACGCGGTGGAGCTGAGCGCGTTCTACGGGCGGTACCGGGGGGACGGGCGGCGCAACTCGCCGTACGACCCTCGGATGATGGTCAAGGTGCTGATCTACGCGTATGCGACGGGCACCTTCTCGTCGCGGAAGATGGCGAGGAAGCTGGAGGAGGATGTCGCGTTTCGGATGCTGGCGGCGGAGAACTTCCCGAAGCACCGGACGCTGTGCGAGTTCCGCAAGCGCCATCTCGGGGATTTCCGGGCGGTGTTTGTGGAGGTGGTGATGCTCGCGCGGGCCTTGGGGCTGGCGGGGCTTGGCAGGGTGTCGGTGGACGGGACGAAGGTTCGGGCGAACGCGAACAAGCGCAAGGCGATGAGCTACGGCCGGATGGTGACCGGGGAGCCTCGGCTGGAGGCGGAGATCCGGGGGCTGTTGGAGAGGGTCGAGGCGGTGGACGAAGCGGAAGACGAGCGCTACGGCGAGGAAGCATGCGGAGACGAGGTGCCGGAGGAGCTCAAGCGGCGCGAGGACCGGCTGGCGGCGATCCGGGAGGCGAAGGCGCGCCTGGAAGCCGAGCAGAGAGCGGCGGACGACGCACGGGGCCGCAAGCCGGGGCAGACGCGCAACCCGAAGGGCGGCAGGCCCTACAAGCGGGAGTACGGAGAGCCGGACGAGGCGGCGCAGAGCAACTTCACGGACCCTGAGAGCCGGATCATGAAGACGAGTTCGGAGGGGTTCCAGCAGTGCTACAACGCACAGACGGTCGTGGAGGGGGAGAACCAGCTGGTGGTCGGGGCCGAGGTGACGGACAACGCGAGCGACCAGGGCCAGCTGGTGCCCATGGTCGACGCGGTGGCGCAAGCGTACGGCGAGACGCCGGCGCAGGTGCTGGCGGACACGGGCTATTGCAACGAGCGGGATCTCGAGGAACTGGAAGAGCGAGACATCGACGGGTATGTGGCGCTGGCCCGGGAGGGCAAGGCCGCCCCCACGGTTGACAAGGAGGAATATCCGGCGAAAGTCCGCATGGCGGAGAAGCTGGCGAGCGAAGATGGCCGCAGACGCTACGCACGGCGAAAGTCGCAGGCCGAGGCGCCCATCGGCTGGATCAAGGAAGTGATGGGCTTTCGACGATTCAGCTACCGGGGCCTCGAGAAGGTCCGGGCCGAGTGGACCCTCGTGTGCCTGGCACTCAATGTGAAGCGGCTGCACACCCTTCAGGCGGCATGACTGCACGAGGGTTCACCCGCATCTGCCGGCGCGAGGGCTCTCGTAGCTCTCTTGCCCCCCCCAACGCATCCATTCCGCTCTCCCGATCCGTCGCAGACACAAGTCCTCAACCTCCCAATCACCCGGATCCGCCTCGCCGCGGACGGCTCGATGACCATTCGGCTCAGTCAGCTGTGCTTCTGCGGCGCAGACTCCTAGCCCCCGTTGGGGCGGTAGCGGAAGAGGACGGTGACGCCGTAACGCTCGTAGTACTGGTCGCCCACGTCGGTCTCCGCGCGCGTCCATCCGAACTGGAGGGCGGCGTCGAGGTTGGCTGCCACCGGACGGCTCAGGGTCAGATAGGCCTGCGAGGCGTTGTCGGCCTCCTCACCAGGCACCAGCCGCACGAACTCGGTCTCGAACAGGTAGCTCTTCCCGGTCACCACCAGAAAGCCATCGGCGATGACGGACCAGGGCAAGGGATAGGTGATCTGCGTCCGGAAGGCCAAGGCGTCGTACTCCGGCCGTCGGGAGTTGGATCGATTCCGAGTCCCCTCGACGCCCAGGTCGACGAGAAGGGCCTCGCCGAGGTAGGTCCACGCGGCTCCGACCTTCAGCGTATGATCCCGCCGGAACGGATCGTCGGGATCGAAGCTCCCCTGCTGCGGATAGGTCGAGCGCTCGAGCTCCCCGAAGAGCCTGAGTCTCCAGTCGCGGCGGCTCAGCCAGTTCACGCGCAGCTCGGCCGACGCTCCGCGCCGGTCCAGGAGGTTGAGCTGCGGAACCGGGTCGACGCCCTGGTAGTTCTCGATCTCGCCGTTGAGCCCCACATCGATCGACAACCCTCCAGCGGCCAGGTATCGCACGAGCGTACCTCCGGCCCATTGGTCGTAGCCGGGCTGGAGGAAGAGCGGCATCGGTGGTCGATCCTCGACCGCACGCCCCTTGAAGCCTCCCATGAGGACGAGGCTGCCCCAGTCCTGGAGCGCCCGGGAATAGTTGGCGTCGATGCTGCCGACCCACTCCCTGGGGGCGTAATCCCGGATCTTGAATCCCGTGGCGGCGAACTGGCGGAGTCCAACGTCCACGGTGACGTCCAACAGGCTCCGCTCATGTCCGGGCAGCAGGTCCATCTCCAGGCGCGTGGAGAACTGCCCCACCGCCGCCGCCGCGTCGTTGACGCTGTCCACCACTGGGATGGTCACCGCCGAGAGGTTCCCCGAGTAGCCCTCAGCGGCCACGCCGCCCGTGATCACGAGGTCTCGGATCACCTGGCCGCCGGCAGGTGCGACACCGACCAAGGGCGCACAAAGGGTCCCAAGGGCGCCCAGGACGAAGAAGGCCCGGATCTTCATCGGGTGTCCACCCCCGCCACGTCCCGGAAGCTCACGGCCCGGGCCCTCAACTGGTCGCGGAAGCTCACCAGGTCTGCGCGGAGGCTCTGGAGCCCGCGGATCTGATACTCCGGTGTGCGCAGTCGCTGGACTGTCGTAGAGTCGCCGGGCGCCACTCCCACCACCGGGTCCGTCTCCGGGCCACGGCCGGGAGATCCCATCGGGAGGCGATTGTCGTCGAATCGGCCCAGCTCCGAGAGGTTGTCGCGACGGCTACGATTGAAGCGTTCCCGCTCCCGCAGAGTGCTGAGTTGCTCGTCGATGTCCGCGATGTTGTCGTCGGCCTGTCGGGCCCGGTGCTCCAGGAGCTCCGCCTTCGCGAGAATGTCCTCGAGGCCGTCGATGGGATCGATGGTGATGGAGGATAGGGCCACGGCCTGCACCGTTACCCTGCTCTCGCTTACGAGTTGGTCCCGCTCGAGCTCCAGGTCACCCACGAAGGCGTTGAGCTTGCGGAAGGTCAGAGGACTGGCGGTGTCGGCAGCCGCGACCAGCCGCTCGATCTCCTGGTCCAGAACCGCGGCGAGGCGCCCACCGGCGCCTTGAGCCGTCCGGGTCCGCTCCTCGTAGCGCTCCCCGGCCGTGCTCCTGGCGCCGGCCAGCGCCTCGGCCCGGGCGAACCACCGCGTACGTCCCGCCTCGTCTTCCCGAGCGCGAGCGGCCGCGATGGAGTCCATGACCTCGGTCCACTGTCCGTCGCGGGCCTCGAAGGCGAAGCGGGCTGCTTCGGCCTCGCTCACTGCTGACTGATAGTCGAGGCGAACCTGCGACAGATTGGGTGGGGTCTGCCCCGAGAGGGTCCCGGGAGCGGTGATCGCGGCGCACAGAGCCACCACCGTCGTGAGCGTCAGCCTGTCCCACGGCCCCCTGTGCTCCGTCCGATGCCGAGCCCGGGTCGTCATGCCTCTATGCCGTACTTCTCCAACTTGTAGTAGAACGCGCTGGACTTCAGCCCGAGAAGTCGCGCCGCCTCAGCCTTTACACCGTGCGCCTTCTCGAGAGCCCTGCGGAGCATCCGCTCCTCCATGGTCTCGACCAGGTTGTTCAGGTCCATGCCCGTGTCCGGGAGCTCCGCATCGGGGAACCTCACGAAGCTCTCGCCATCGTTCTCGGGGAGCGGGATGTCGTCGGGCTCCAGCATCTCACCCTCGGCAAGGACCAGGGCCCGCTCCATCACGTTCTCCAGCTCTCTCACGTTCCCCGGCCAGTCGTACGCCGACAGCCTCGCCATGGCGTTCATGCTCACCGAGCGCACGGCGGACCGCGTCCGCTCGGTGAGCTTCTCGATGAAGTACTGGACCAGCAGAGGCACGTCGGACATTCGGTCCCGCAGGGGCGGGATCGACAGAGGCACCACGTGCAGCCGGTAGAACAGGTCTTCGCGGAATCCGTGGGATCGGACGAGCTCGTCCACCGGGACGTTGGTCGCCACGATGATGCGTACGTCCACGCTGATGGTCTCTTCACCGCCCACGCGCTCAAACTCGCGCTCCTGGAGCACGCGCAGGAGCCTCACCTGGGTCGACTGGGCGATGGTGGAGATCTCGTCCAAGAAGAGCGTTCCGCCGTCGGCCAACTCGAAGCGTCCGCGCCGCTGCTTTTCCGCACCCGTAAAGGCCCCCTTCTCGTGTCCGAAGAGCTCGGAGTCGAGGAGGCTCTCGGTCAGAGCGCCGCAGTTCACGCGGACGAACGGTCCCTCGGCGCGCCGCGAGCGGGCGTGGACCGCACGGGCCACGAGCTCCTTCCCCGTTCCCGACTCCCCGTAGATCATGACCGTCGAGTCGCTTCGGGCGACGCGGTCGACCATGCGGAATACTTCTTCCATGGGGCGAGAGGCGCCCACCATCTCGCCGTACCGGGCCTCCGCCTCCTCCCGCAGGTAGGCGTTCTCGACCCTGAGGGTCTCGTTCTCCCGGCGGAGTCGCAAGCGCTCTGCCCGGTCGTTCAGAATCCGGTCCACCTTCACGCCGAACTCCTCGGAGGAGAACGGCTTGGTGATGAAGTCGATTGCTCCCTGCTTCATGGCCGCCACGGCCTCCTCGATGCTGCCGAAGGCCGTGATGACCATGACCTCCGAGTCCGGCGACATGTCACGTACCTGCTGAAGCACCTCGAGGCCGTCCATCCTTACCATCTTCAGGTCGGTGATGACCAGGTCGGCGCCCTCTTCCTGGAGGAGCTCGAGCCCGCTCTCGCCGTCCCCCGCCGACGACGTACGATGACCTCGCCTCCGGAGAAGGAGCTCGAGCCCTTCCCGGATGCTGTCGTGATCGTCGATGATGAGAACGCTGGCCATGTCGTGGACGGCTGAAGTGTCAGGGTTACGTGGCCGGAGACATGCTGGAGATGGGGAGATCCTCCGATCCGTTGAAATATACGCGGAACTCCGCGCCGCTCCCAAGGGAATCGCCATCTCCGGAGCCATCTCCGGTGTAGAGCGTCACGCGTCCTCCGTTGGCGGCGACCAACTTCTGGACGATGGCCAGCCCCAGTCCGGCCCCCTGCTCCTTGTGCGAGACGAAGGGCTCGAAAATCCGGTCCCGGAGCTCCTCCGAGATTCCCGGACCGTCGTCCTTCACGATGACCCGCACCTCCCCGTGGTGCGGCTCACAGCTGAGCTTCACGTTGTCACCCGCCTGGGCCGCATTCCGCAGGAGGTTCAGCGTGACCTGCTTCACGTGACTCGGATCGGCGTGAGCC
This sequence comes from Longimicrobiales bacterium, assembly GCA_965238005.1. GTDB lineage: Bacteria > Gemmatimonadota > Gemmatimonadetes > Longimicrobiales > Gaopeijiaceae > CBDCKN01. Next base: position 4,438,808 of record OZ250165.1, on the reverse strand, counting down.
ACCAGCGGCTCCGAAGGAAGGTCGACCTCCAAGTGACAGTCGTCCCTGGTCTCGAGCGCCACGAGCTCGGCCGCCTCCCGCACCGGCTCGCAGACGTCGTGGAAGCTCACGTTGGGGTTCAGCGGCTTGGCGAACGTCAGGAAGTCGTGGATGATGACGTTGAGCGCCTGCACCTCACTTCGGATCCGCCTAACGAGGCGATCCCGCTCCTCGGGAGACTCGGCGTCCGCCACCGCCGCCGCGAAGAGCTCGAGGCCTCCTAGGGGGTTCCGGATCTCGTGGGCCACCTGGGCCAGCATGAGTCGCAGGTGCTCGTCCCTGCGCACGATGCCCACGCGCATGCGCTCCATGGCTCTCGACAGTTGCCTGAGCTCGCGCCCCATCTCCTCCCCCACGGGCTCGGCCCAGCGGCCCCTCTGGATGCGCAGAGCCACACGGCTCAGACGCTCCAGCGGCCGGGCCACGTTCCTGGACAGGAAGAGGGCCAGGAGGATCGCCGCCGCCGTAGCCACTACGGATCCCCACAGGATCTTGTCCCTGAGGAGAGCGAGGGGGACCAGGTAGTCGGCCGGCATGCGCACCGCCAGCACGAGGCCGGGGTTCTGCGTGCCCAGGCCGATGAAGCCGTACTTGTAGGGCTGCCCGTCAACGGAGAACAGATCCGATGTCGTCGCCGTGTTCAGGCGCTCCGCCTCACCCATCTCCTCTCCGTATGCCTCGAAGCGGGTCAGCGACCCGATGGGCGCCTCACTCGCGGGTCGGGTCGATACCACGGAGGTGTAGTCGGCCGTGCGGATGATCCAGGCCTCCGCCACGTAGGCCTGTAGCTGCTGAAGCTTGCTCTGCTGACTCGTGTACGTCCGGAGCTGCTCGTCTCCGGGCCGAAGAGCGGCGAGACCGGAGGTGGAGAATCCTACCCTCGCGGCCGCTCCCGTCACCTGCCGGAGCTTGTCGTCCATCTCGGCTTCAAGGTCGGCCCGGACGATGAGCCACGTGCTCCATCCACCCACGACGGCGAGCACCACCGAGAACGTCACGAGGACGATGATGAATCGGCGGCGGAGAGACATCGCTCCCGGGCCGCGGGCGGTCCGCCGCCGATCCGGTCGGCCTGGTTCGGCGCCGAGCTTTACCCGCACGGAACCCGCTCCACCCGGGGCTCGGGGAAGAGCATGGGCGGAGCCGTCCTCGGCGCCAGCACGATGTGGAAGGGCAGGTGGAGGCGTGCAGCGGGTGAGCAGAAGTCACCGGGAACCCTCTCGACGACCTCGGTGAGCGTCCCGCCGTCGATCTGGAGTATGCGTCTCACCTCCACACTGTCCCCCGCCTCGAGGCGAAGGCCCACGGCCCCGATGACGACCATGTCGCGCTCGAAGTCCACCTCCGGGGGATCCTCCTGGCGGCCGACGTGGGACCTCCAGAAATCCGGCCATCCAAACTGTGAAGTGAAGGTGAACGATGCGCCGAGCTCGGCGAAGGAGTCCTCGCCCCGGTCCAGCGTCGCGAACGGTACGCTGCCCGCGTACAGGGACACGAACGCATCGCCCAACGTGAACTCACTGGCGAGGATGGCCACCTGTACGACCCGGCTGGCCGCCGCGTCCGGGCCGGATCCGGCCGCCGTCAGATTGCTGAAGTCGCCGGACGAGCAGCGTACCCACGTCGCGACCTCGCCCCGTGAGTCGTCCTCGACCGTCAGGATCACCGTGGTGCGGGTGATCCCGCAGGTCGGAATCAGATCCGGATCGAGCTCGCCGGTAAAGAGCGTCAGCCCCTCCGTCTGGTTGATCTGGGTGATCATTCCGGCGTAAGCGGAGGCATATGCGGAGGGCTCGCCGGGGCTCTGCATCACGTTCTCGTCCCCCAACACTCGCTGGTACGAGATCCTCTCGGTGAGCTCCCACGCCCCCGACGACTCCCAGATCATGGTTTGCTGCAGCTCTCCCTGGTCCACCGCCAACGGAATCAGCAGGGTCACACGAATCTGCCCGAGCTGACCGAAGCGAAGCGCATCGGGGTCGGGACCCGATCCACCGTCGCACGCTCCCAACAGGACTGCGGCGATAGGGAGGATCCTATCGACCCATCTGGAAAACGAGGTCATCCGGAACACCAGTCGAGCATTGAGGGTTCGATCGCACTATGAGCAAACAAACGAATGAACGGGAGCGACTCAAGGCTCTTCTTTTGGAGCGCTCCGTGCGTGTTGGAGATTTTACCCTCGCGAGTGGAGCCCGTTCGTCCTATTACGTGGACGCCCGCCAGACCACCATGACCGCGGAGGGCCAGCGCCTCACGGGAAAGGTCTGTTACGACCTCATCGAAGAGGCCGGCTGGGACGTATCCCACGTGGGGGGGCTCACCCTGGGTGCCGATCCGGTCACCTACGCCATCGCCCACCACAGCTGTGGGCGCGAGCGGGCTCTCGACGGATTCACCGTCCGGAAAGAGGCCAAGGAGCACGGGACGGGACGGCAGATCGAGGGAGGTCTACCCGAGGACGCCCGGGTGGTGATCATCGAGGATTCCCTCACCAGCGGGGGAAGCGCGCTCAAGGCCATCGAGGCGGTGCGCGAGCACCGCGCCAGCATCGCCGGTGTCCTCTGTCTCGTGGATCGCGAGGAGGGCGCCAGGGAGCGGTTGGGCGAGCTGGGCCTACCGCTCGTTGCGGCGTTCACCGGAGGCGAGCTCTTGACCGCCGCTGGAGCCGCATTCAGGTAGTGTTCTTCAGTCGAGCAGCCTGAGAGGCATGACTAGGCAGAGGTAGTCTACCGGGTCTTCCCCATCCGGCATTACGGGCTCGATGGTGGCCGCCCGCTCGGGAGCCTTCAACGTGAGCTTTACGTCGTCGGTCTCCATGTGACGGAGCACTTCGAGCAGATACGCGGCGTTGAACCCGATCTCCAGGCCTTCTCCTTCGTAGCTGAGCTCGAGCTCGTCTTCTCCCTCTCCGAGATCGGGAGTGAGGACATTCAGGTGGACCCGGTTCGCCTCGAACATCATCCGGATGCGATGGGTCTGATCGCTCGCGACCACCGCCATTCGACGCACCGCGGACGCCAACGCATTCTTGTCGACGATAGCGAACTTGTCATTATCCTTCGGGATGACCTGTTCGTAGTTCGGATAGCTTCCCTCGATCAGGCGCGTGTAGACCTCCGTACCTCCGGCCTTGAACCCTAGGTGGTTTCCGCTCCGGGCCACCTCCAGATCGTCCTCCTGCTCGAACAGGCGCTGGACCTGCTGCAGCGCCACCGGTGGCACGATAAAGTCGGCGCTGGGCGTGCTGGAGGCGCTGGAGGAGGAAACCGGAATCCCCATGCGGGCCAGCCTGTGACCATTCGTGGCCACCATGCGCATGTGCCCCTCGCGAAGCTCCCAGAGGACGCCGTTCAGAATGGGGCGGCTCTCTTCGGTGGATACCGCAAAGGACGTGTGCTTGATGAGCCTATGAAGGTCGCCACCCTTGACCCTCCACCCCTCTTTGAAGTCCACCTCGGGGAGCGTGGGAAACTCGTCGCTGGGCAGCCCGTTCAACTTGAAGTGGCTTGGTCCACACTTGAGCTCGATCTGATCAGCCGTCGTCGTCACCTCGACCGGTTGATCGGGGAGCTCGCGGGCGATCTCCTGTAGCTTCTTTCCAGGAGCCGTCAGGCTGCCCTGCTCCTTGACCTCGGCGAGCACCCATACACGCACCGCAACGTCGAGGTCCGTGCCGCTCATCCACACCCCGTCTTGTCCTGCCTCCAACAAGATGTTGGAAAGAACCGGGAGAGTCGTCTTCGTAGGAATGCTCGCCGAAACGGCGGCGAGGCCCTTGTGAAGGTTCTGCCGAGTGATGGTGCAGTTCATCGAGCCTCCACGGCGTCTGTTGAGCCCGGGTTTTTCACAGTGGCTATTTATTAAAGATTACACTATAAGAAAAAACTAGTAGTAGTAGAGAGTGTGGAAGTGTGGAGGACCGGGATTTCGCCCTGCCCCTGCAGGAGCTTCCACTGTGCCACATCATTGTGGAAAGCGTGAACAATTTCTGCGGCCTCTTCCTCCCGTAGAAAACTCGGAGAAAACCTAGCCGTCTTCCACACGTCTATCCAGGCCCATCAGACCGGTTTCATCAACTCGTCCCGCACGGCTTGAATGCTTCTTCGAAACGAGGGATCGCCCGCCATCGTCTCCTCTACCTTACGAATCGAGTGGATTACGGTCGAGTGATCCCGGCCTCCGAACAGCTTTCCTATCTGTATTAGGGAGTCGTCGAGGAGATCTCTGATCAGGTACATGGCGACCTGGCGGGGGACCGTCAAGTCTTTCGTCCGGCGCTTCGAGCTCAGGGCCTCATCGCGTACGTGCCAGTGCTTCGCTACCACCTCTCGGATGCGCTCGGAGGTCACCCGCTCCCCCGCCGAACCGGGCTCGTATCCGAAGGTTCCCTGAAGCGCGGTTCGCGCCAACTCGACCGTGATTTCCTGATGGGTGAGGGACGAATAAGCCAGGAGCTTGATCACCGCGCCTTCGAGCTCCCGGACCGAGGAGGTGCAAAAGCGGGCGATGAAATCGATGACGTCGTGGTCGAGCGTGAGGTCGTCGTCCGCAGCCTTCTTCCGGAGGATGGCGATGCGCGTCTCGTAGTCGGGCTGTTTGATGTCGGCCACCAGCCCCCACTCGAAGCGGGAGATGAGCCGCTCCTCGAGCCCCGGGAGCTCCTTCGGCGGCCGATCACTGGTGAGAACGATCTGCTTGTGTGCGTCGTAGAGAGCGTTGAACGTGTGGAAGAACTCCTCCTGGGTTCGCTCCTTCCCCTGCAGAAACTGGATGTCGTCCACGAGCAACAGGTCTATCTGACGGTACCGCCGTCGAAATTCGGGGGTGGTCCCCTGCTGGATGGCAGTCACGAGGTCGTTGGTGAACTGCTCCGTCGGAAGGTAGGCGATCCGGCTCGAGGGCATCGTCTCGCGAATGACGTTTCCGATGGCGTGCATGAGATGGGTCTTACCCAGGCCCACGCCGCCGTAGAGGAAGAGCGGGTTGTACATCCGTGCCGGCTTCTCGGCCACGGCGTTGCAGGCCGCTGTTGCCAGTTGGGCGTTGTCCCCCACCACGAACCGGTCGAAGGTGTACCGCTCGTTCAGGGACGGCCGGGGAGTGGAGGCTTCGGCCGCCGGTGCGGACCGAGCCACGTCGGGGGCGGCCACCTCGACGGTCGGGACCGAGAGCGGGGCGGCTGCGTCTCCACACTGGAGCTTGAGCCGGAGTGGACGCCCCAGGATCTGCTCGATCATGTCCCCCAGGAGGGGCCCGTACTTGTCCTCCACCCACTCCACGTGGAACTGGCTCGGTGCCTCCACCAAGAGCTCCGAGTCGGTGAGTCCCACCGCCGCCGTACCTGCCAGCCAGGTACGATAGGTCTGCTCCTGAAGGCGGCCTCGGGCTGCCTCGAGGACCTTTGACCACAGGTCTTCGGCGGTGAACTCCATGCGCTCCGTTGGAATGTCTGGACAATCGCGAAATCTAGCGGAGAGTTGGCGGTCAAGCACGCTAGAATTCTGATGTGGAAAAGTCAATTCGGCGGCTCGGGTCAAGGAGTTTCGGCGCTGTTAGCCAGGTCGGGCTTGACCTTGGTTCACGCTCTCGGATATCTTTCCGTGCCTATTTTTTGGCGGCCCGCGGCGCGGGTCCTGGGACGACGAAAGAAGGCTCCAAGGCTATGAAGCCCACATATAGGCCTCGCAATCGGAAGCGCGTGAACAAGCACGGCTATCGTGAGCGGATGAAGACTCGCGGGGGGCGGAGGACGCTGGCGCGGCGACGGGCGCGGGGACGCGCTCGCCTGGTGGTGAAGATCGGCTCGAAGTAATCGCATGAACGCGGCCCGCTCGGCGGCCGGGCCGGGTCCGAGCAGGACCGGTGAGGTCCGTTTTCCACGCTCGGTACGAATCAGCCAGACTCGAGACATTCGATCGCTCCTCCGGCGGGGCACGCGGAAGAAGACGCCCAATTTGGACGTCTTCTTTTTGTCTTCACCCGCTTCCAGAAGCCGGTGGGGAATCATCGTTCCCAAACACAGGCACTCGATTGTCCAGCGGAACCGCGTGAAGCGACGACTGCGGGAGATCGGGCGAACTCAAGTGCTCCCGCGGCTCAGGGAGGAAGGGTTGGGGTTGGACGTGCTGGTAAGGGCCCGGAGAGAAGCATACACTGCCGGTTTCCGTACTCTGAGGGCAGAGCTTCAGGCGGTGACGGAGGACTTGTGCTTGGGCGAATGATCCTCAGAGTGATCCGGTTCTATCAGCGGGGGATCTCGCCGTATACCCGTTCCTCTTGCCGGTTCTCACCCACATGCTCGGAGTACGCGGCGGTGGCCGTGGAGCATTACGGCGCCCGTGGGAGCTGGCTCGCCCTCAAGCGCATTCTGCGCTGCCGGCCGTTCGGAGGGCGGGGCCACGACCCGGTGCCGGAAGACCTCGAGGTCGCCCACTCGAATCGACGTGGAAGTGAAGGATAGATGAATCAGCAAGCCCGGTTCCTCCTGGCGATCACGCTGATGATCCTCGTCCTGGTGACGACGAACATGCTCTTTCCGCCCATCCCGCCCGAGGAGCTCGCTCCGTCCGCTGCGGACTCGGTGACCTCCGTCCAGGGCCCCGGCGAGACCGTCGGAGAGCCTGGGCTCGCAGCGCCCGGAGAGGTGCCTACCGAGACCGTGCCGGCCATCCTCGGGGACCTGCGGCAGCCGCCGGCGACAGAACGGGTAGTGACCGAAGCGGGGCCCGAGCCGGGGGAGCAGCCCAGCCGCGTCCCGCTCGAGACCATCGTCGTGGAGAGTCCCCTCTACCGGTTCGCATTCAGCAATTACGGCGCTCGACTGACCTCCGCCCAGCTGATCCAGTTTCAGTCGTTCGCCCGCGACGGTCCGGTGGAGTTCTTCCCCGAGGGCGGCCTCGGTGCCCTGGGCGCCGAGGTCCGGACCGACCGAGGTAGCCTCGACCTCAGCAATCTCCCCTTCGAGGTCGTTCCCCGGGAGGGGATACGCTTGATGGAGGGCGACGGGCCCCAGGCCCTGACCTTCACCTACAGGCATCCCTCGGGCGCACTCACATTCGAGACGACCTACACCTTCGATCCGTTGTCCTACGAAGTCGGGGTGACGACCGGCCTCACCGGCGTGGATCGGGCGCTTCTGGTGACGGACATGGGAACGGGCCTGGCGTACAACGAAGCGCGGCAGGCCGAAGAGTCGCGGGTGATGGGCTATGTGACGAACCACCTCCGGGAAGGCATTCAAGCCGAGCCCATGCGGAAGGTGGATGAGGATCGGGTCGTCCAGGGACCGCTCATCTGGTCCGCCCTCAAGAGCAAGTACTTCCTGTTCGCGATCCTGCCCGGCGTGGGAGGTGACGAGCAGTACCTCGGTGGCCTCATCGCCGGCCCGGCGCCCGGAGACGACCAGGCCGAGGTGGCCGTGACCCAGCCTCTCGGGAACAGCGGAACGGTGAGCTATCGGCTGTTCCTGGGGCCCCAGGAGCGGGATCTCCTCACGGCCTACGGAAACGAGCTGGAGGAAGCGAACCCCTACGGGTATCGCTGGATGCGGGTCGTGGTCCGCCCCGTCGTCGCGATCGTGATGGCGATCCTGAACTTCCTGCACAGCAACCTGAACGTCGGCTACGGCTGGGTGCTCATCATCTTCGGTGTGATGATGCGGGTCCTGCTCTTTCCGCTGAACCAGAAGGCCATGCGGGCGCAGATGCGGAACATGGCCGTCCAGCCGCTTCTCCAGGAGATCCAGAAGAAGTACAAGGACCAACCCGAGAAGCTCCAGAAGGAGATGATGAAGCTGTACAAGGACCACGGCTTCAACCCGGTCGCCGGGTGCCTTCCCATGCTGCTCCCTTGGCCGGTACTCATCACGCTCTTCTTCGTCTTCCAAAACACGATTCAGCTCAGGGGTGAGAGCTTCCTCTGGCTCCCCAACCTCGCGGCGGCCGATCCGATCTACGTTCTGCCGGTGCTCCTGGGCGTATCCATGTTCCTCATGCAGTGGATCTCGATGCGGTCGATGCCGGAGCCGAATCCCCAGATGAAGATGATGCTGTGGATGATGCCCATCATGATGACCTTCATCTTCATGAACTTCGCGTCGGGGCTGAACCTCTATTACGCGACGGCGAACCTGGCCACGCTGCCCCAGCAGTACTGGATCGCCAAGGAGCGTCAGAAGCTCAAGGCTCAGGGACCCTTGAGGCCCGCCACCAGCGGTGACTGAGGAGGTCTCCGGCCGGCCGAGCGGGCCTGCGGTGGATACCATCGCAGCGGTGGCGACGGCCCAGGGCGTGGGCGCCGTTGCCATGGTTCGGCTCTCCGGCGGCCGGGCCTTCGAGATTCTCCGGGCCCTCACGCCCCATCACCCCGACGACGTCCCAAGCCGCTCGCCCCGTCTCGTATCGGTCAGCGATCCGAAGACGGGTGAACTTCTGGATCGCGCTCTGGTCACCACCTTCCCCGGGCCCGACAGCTACACCGGCGAGGACGTGGTGGAGATCTCGAGTCATGGGGGATGGCTGGTGCCCGCTCTGGTACTGGAGGCGTGCCAGGCGGCCGGCGCCCGTCTCGCCGAGCCCGGGGAGTTCACGCGGAGAGCGGTCCTGCATGGCAAGATGGACCTGGTGCAGGCCGAGGCGGTGCTGGACCTGGTGGAGGGGCGCAGCCGGGCGCTGCACGACAGCGCCCTGTTCCAGCTGGAGCGGGGCCTCAGCCGGCGGATCGGCGCGCTCCGGCAGCGACTCGTCACCGTGGAGGTCCTCCTGGTGCATCACATCGACTTCCCCGAGGAGGACGAGGCGCCGGTTCCGGTGGAGCGCGTCGTGGAAGAGGGGAGGGCCCTGCTCGATGCCCTAGACGAGCTCCTGAGCACGGCCCCCGAGGGGGAGCTTCTCCGTGAGGGGGCCCTCACGGTTCTGGCGGGACTTCCCAACTCGGGCAAGTCGAGCCTCTTCAACGCGCTCCTGGGCCAGGAGCGGGCCATCGTCACCGAGATCCCCGGAACGACCCGTGACGCGCTGGAGGCCGTGGTGTCGCTAGGCGGCTTTCCCTTCAGGCTCGTGGATACGGCCGGCATTCGCGACACGGAAGAGACCGTGGAGCGCCTGGGCATCGAGGTGGCGCAGAAATACCTGGACAGCGCGGACCTGGTGCTCTTCTGCGTGGAGAGCGGCAGGGAGCCGCTGGAGGACGAGCGACGGTTCCTGGAGGAGCTGGGGGAGGTGCCGGTGGTCATCCTCCGAACGAAGGTGGATCTGCAAGCGACGGCGGATCTGGTGCCGGTCGACCCCTCGACGGAGCACCCGGCGGAGGCGTCCGCGTCCGAGACGGAGTCTGAGATCGATCCCTCCCGGAAGGAGTCTTCGAGCGAGGGGTCCGGCGGCGACGGGTCCGAGGGCGGGGGATCGGAGGGTCGTGAGGTCCTCGAGGTCTCGGTGGTGGATGGCACCGGTATCGCACGTCTACAGGAACTTCTGCCCTCCTTCGTGTACCGTGGCTTCGTTCGTACGGGCGTGTCCGTGCCGGCGCTGACCCGGGCCCGACACAGCGAGGGGGTGCGCACGGCCCGGGATCACGTGGCGGAGTTCATCGCGGCGCTGGAGGGGGAGGTGCCGGTGGAGATGGCTTCGACGCACCTGCGACCGGCCGAGACGGCACTGGAAGAGTTGCTGGGAGTGATATCCACCGACGAGGTTCTAGACCGGGTCTTTCGCGACTTCTGCATCGGCAAGTGATGACGGACGAGCACACGGCGCTTCAGGTGGGATTCCGGGTCAAGGGCCGGGTCCAGGGCGTCGGCTTCCGGTGGTGGGCCCGCCGGACGGCGGCCAGCCTCGGGCTTCGGGGCGTGGTCCTGAATCACATGGACGGGAGCGTAGAGGTGCACGCCGGCGGTGACGAGGAGTCCGTGGGGCTTTTCGCGGCCCACCTGGCCGAGGGACCGCCGGGGGCGAGGGTGGACGGCGTGGAGCGGTTCCCGTCGGAGCGGTCCCTCCCGGGCCAGTTCGAGATCATCTGCGAGTTCGGGATCATGTGATGCTCGTCGAGCGCTACGACGTCATCGTCGTGGGAGGAGGCCACGCGGGCTCCGAAGCGGCCGCTGCTGCGGCCCGGGTCGGTGCGCGGACCCTCCTGATCACACCCGACCTGTCCAGGGTCGGGCAGATGAGCTGCAATCCCGCCATCGGTGGGGTGGCCAAGGGGGTGGTGGTGCGCGAGGTGGACGCCCTTGGGGGCATCATGGGGCGCGCGACCGACGCTTCCCGCATTCAGTTCCGCATGCTCAATCGCTCCAAGGGGCCTGCCGTCTGGAGTCCCCGGGCCCAGTGCGACCGTGGCCTGTATCCCCGCGCGGTTCGACGGGCGCTGGATGAGCTCCCCAACCTGGCCCTCTTCCAGGAGATGGTGACCGGGCTGGTGATGGAGGGGGGCCGAGCCGTGGGCGTCCGGGCGCGTGGGAGCCTGGAGTTCCGCGGCGAGACCGTCGTGGTGACGGCCGGGACCTTCCTGCGGGGGAGGATCCACATCGGAGGCGAGGCCGGGGTGGGGGCGGGTCGTGCCGGCGAGGCTCCGTCGGTGGCGTTGGCCGAGGAGCTGGAGGCCCGTGGTCTCGAGATCGCCCGCTTCAAGACCGGGACGCCGCCCCGCATCGACGGCCGGACCGTGGACTATTCGCGGACCGAGAGGCAGGACGGCGATCCGGAGGACTTCCGTTTCTCCGCATACACCGAGGAGCGCGTGCCCGAGCAGCGTCCTTGCTGGATCACGTGGACGGGAGAGGACCTCCGCCGTGTTGTAGAGGACAACCTCGACCGTAGCGCGCTCTTCGGGGGCGAGATTTCCGGACGGGGGCCCCGGTATTGTCCCTCTATAGAGGACAAGATCGTGCGCTTCCCGGACGCGCCTCGCCACCAGGTGTTCCTGGAGCCCGAGGGACTGGAGACGACGGAGCTGTACGTGAACGGGCTGTCCACGTCTCTGCCTCCACAGGTGCAGATCGACTTCCTCCGGACCGTCCCCGGGCTCGAGCGCGTCCAGGTCACCAAGGTCGGGTACGCCATCGAGTACGACTACTTCCCGCCCCACCAGCTCAGGCACACGCTGGAGGTGAGGGCGATCCCCGGACTCTACTTCGCCGGACAGATCAACGGAACCACCGGCTACGAGGAGGCGGCCGGTCAGGGGCTGATCGCCGGAGCCAACGCCGGCTTGAGCGCTCTCGGTAGGAGCCCGTTCATCCTGGAGAGGGACCAGGCGTACATCGGGGTTCTCATCGACGACCTGATCACGAAGGGTGTCGATGAGCCCTACCGGCTGTTCACGTCCAGGGCCGAGTTCAGGCTCATGCTCCGTCAGGACAACGCGCCGCGGCGGCTGGGTCCCGTGGCCCGTGAGGCGGGGCTCCTGACCGGGGATCAGCAGGGCGCCATGAGCGATCGGGTGGAACGGGAGACGCGCATCCGGAGGTGGTTCGTCGAGACGGTAGTGAAGCCGTCGGCGGTGAATCCGCTTTTGGCCGAGTGTGGCACGCCTCCGATTCAGCAGTCGGTGCGAGCCGCGGAGCTGCTCAAGCGCCCCCAGGTGCCAGCGAGGAAGCTCGCCGTAGTCGGGGGCGCACCCTTCGATCCGGATGCCGAGGGCGACGCCGTGGCCGCAGTCGAGGTGGAGGTCAAGTACGAGGGATATGTGCGACGGGAGGCCGAGAGGGCCGAGAAGCTGAGGGAGCAGGCCACATTCGAGCTCCCCGACGACATTCCGTACACAGCCTTCCTGAACTTGTCGCACGAGGCGAGGGAGAAGCTGTCGCAGATCCGTCCGGCCTCACTGGCCCAGGCGGCCCGCATCCCCGGCGTCTCACCGGCAGACCTCCAGAACCTCATCCTCGAGGTTCGACGCTGGAGGCGCGGGCAGATGGTGGGGGTGGCGGGGAAGTGAGCGGATAGCTCGCCGAGGCCCCTTTGGCCTCTGGAATCTCAGCGCCTGGTAGCCCGTTCCTGGAATCGCTGCCCGGCAAGGCCGATGAGGTGTTTTTGCGGAGCACGGGTGGACAGCAAGCCGGGAGCGACCGGCCCGAGGGAGATGTGCGTGGGGGGTCGGGTCAGCAATCTGGGACGTCTACATGCCCAACATGAACGGCATCGGAGTCGTGATGCGCGTCCGGGAAGCGTTTCCGGAGGCGAAGATCATAGGCCGGAGCACCAAACCGATGGCGGCCATGAGCGACATCAGGGCTGCCGTGTCCACGAGCCCCGAGCGCAATCATGATCCTGGCCAATCGTCACCTACGGATTCTCACCTGGATCACTGCCTTTGCGCCTGGCGTCGGTGGCATCAGATCACATAACGCTATATATCACAACGCTTTATATCAGCGGCGCCAGCCGGGATCGAACCGGCGACCTCTGGCTTGCGCAAAGCAATAGACGGTCAACCACTAGCAACAGAAACCCGCCTAGACATTAGGCTTTCGGATTTCCAACAACCGCCAGCAACCGTCAGAAACCGTGGGGTTTGTCACCGGTAACATCACCGATCCGCGAAGAAGTTGGTGACCAGCATGAGCAACTCGGTATTCGCGACGTAGTAGGTGAGCCCTTCGAGCTGTGGAACAGCGAAGGTTTGCTCAGGAGGGGACCGCGTTCATCGGCGAGAGGAAGCAGAGGGCGAGGGGGCGAACTGCGTACGTATATTAGATAGCCAAAGATACGTATACCTCTCCTAAGAGCAGCTCGACGCAAGATTACCTTGCCTTAGCTGTTTCACGTGAAACACCAACACTGGTCCGTTTCACGTGAAACAAGGGATGAATGGCTGGATGGGAGCGATAGCTACCGGGGAACTATCTTCGCCCCCGAGGATCACCGACGAACCCGCCCGCTCCCAGGGGGCTCTCGACTCCTCGGGGCTGGGGAGCCGCCTCATGAAGATGACGTATTAGCCCTCCACCGTCAGGGCACCGGACTCGCTAGAGGATTGGCCGTATCCGGCGAGAATGGCCAGGTAGCGCCCGGAGGGCTGCACGGAGAGGGTGAAGGTGGCCCCGAAAACGGTGATATCGGGTGCGACTTCGGGGTTCGCCTTGCTCGTCACCACCATCGACTCGGCGATCCACTCCCCCACCATCAAGTCCGGATTGACCTGGGGACCCGTCGAATCGTCGTCGCCACCGCGGCCTGAGGCGACAAATGCCAGCGTCAGAGCGGACAATCGGGCGACGGAGCGAGGGATTCGGGTCATGGGTGATACTGCCTTGTGGCGGATCCTCCAGAGCCGGCAGGCTCCTCTTTCGGGTGCCTTGGGGCCTGAATCTATCACCCGGCGGGAGCCGGCGGAACAGCCGGGCTTCGCTTTACCGGGTGTTGCGCTGGGAGTATATTCACGAACCTCGCCCGTAGGATTCACATCCCAACGGTCCATGCATGTCGCGCGTCATCGCAATCGCCAACCAGAAGGGTGGGGTCGGCAAGACCACGACCGCCATCAACCTCGGCGCCTCCCTCGCCGTAGCCGAGTGTCGCACCCTGGTGATCGATATGGATCCCCAGGGGAATGCCACCAGCGGCCTCGGAATCGAGGATCATCCGGAGCTCGTCACGATCTACGACGTCCTCATAGGGGGGCGGGAGGCGAAGGAAGCCGTAATCGAGGCGCTTCAGTTCCCGTTCCTGGACCTCATGCCCAGCACCCGGGACCTCGTGGGAGCCGAGATCGAGCTCGTGGGGGCCCTGAGTCGAGAGACGGTTTTCCGTCGGGCCCTGGAGTCGATACGGGCCGATTACGACTATATCCTGGTGGATTGTCCCCCTTCCCTGGGCCTGCTGACCCTCAACACGCTCACGGCGGCAGACTCGGTGTTGATTCCGATACAGTGCGAGTTCTTCGCTCTGGAGGGTCTGAGTCAGCTCCTGAACACCGTGCGACTCGTACAGCGGGCCCTGAATCCCGGGCTCGAGATCGAGGGGGTGCTCCTCACCATGTTCGACCGCCGCCTGAATCTTTCTCGTCAGGTCGCGGCGGAGGCCCGCGAGTACTTCCGGGATCGTGTCTACCGCACGGCGATCCCTCGTAACGTTCGCCTGGCCGAGGCTCCGTCCTTCGGTCAGCCCATCGTGCAGTACGACGTGCTTTCACAGGGCGCCCAGAGCTATCTGGCTCTAGCGAAGGAGCTCCTGATGGGACGCGGACCTGTAGCGGCGTAGAGTCGTGTTAGCCGTACCTCGATCGGAGGACAAAGGCCGGTGAGTCCCCCTGTGAAGAAGGATCGGTTGGGCAAAGGCCTCGGGGCCCTTCTCGGTGACTACATGGACCCTGCCGGCACAGGCGCCGAAGCCCACCGCCTGCCCGTGGCCGCAATCGTTCCGAACCCCAAGCAGCCCCGGAGAATCTTCTCCGATTCCGAGCTGGACGAGTTGGCCCGCTCCATCGATGAGAACGGGCTCCTCCAACCCCTGTTGGTCCGCCCCGCCCCTGGGGCTCGAGACCGATACGAGCTGGTGGTGGGGGAGAGACGCCTTCGAGCGGTACGGCGGCTCGGATGGGAGGACGTCCCGGCGGTGACTCGCCAGGTCGATGACGACACTCTCCTGGTTCTCGCCCTTGTGGAGAACCTCCAGCGCGAGGCGTTGAATCCCATCGAAGAGGCTGAGGGCTACCAGGCGTTGGAGGCCCAGCATGGGCTGAGCCACGCGGCCATCGCTCGGTCGGTGGGCAAGAGTCGCTCGACCGTGGCAAACATGCTGCGCTTGCTGCAGCTCCCTGTCTCCGTGCGCAAGCTGGTGGAAAGCGGGGACCTCACCACCGGTCACGCCCGGGCTCTCCTGGGCGTGAGCGATCCCGTGCAGCTGGCCGAGCTCGCCCGTCGTACGGTCCAGTCCGGCTGGTCGGTCCGGGAGGTGGAGCGGCGTGTCCGGAGTGGAGCGCCCAAGAAAAAGTCGGGTCCCCGATCGGGCGCGACCCGCGACCCCGTCGTCCGGGCGCTGGAGGAGGAGCTCCGCGTGGCCCTGGCCACCCGGGCTCACGTTCGGGTGGGGCGCGGGGGCGCGGGGGTCATCGAGATCCCGTACCGCAGCTCGGAGGACTTCGAGCGCGTGTTCGAGGTCATCACCGGTCGTGACGCGTCCGAGGTGGTGTCGTGACCGAGCCGATTCTGAGGATCGTCCTGATCCCCGACGGGAGCGAGAGTCGCACGTACGAGATCGAGCTCAGGCGTCTCCGGATTATCAGGGGCCTGGGGATCGGTCTCGGCGTGATCCTCGTCTTCGTGATCGTCACCTGGGGATACATGGCTGCCCGGGTCGCCCACGTCGTGGAGCTCGAGGCGGAGGTGGCCGCTCTCCGGGCGGATCAAGCCCGCTTCCCGGCCCTCGTCCGCCAGCTCGACGATCTGGAGGAGGAATACGAAGGTCTTCGTGCGCTCTTCGCGCCCGACGGCACGGGAGCTCCGTCCGCGCTGTGGCTGCCGCCGTCCACGTCCGTGAGCCGCTCCTCCACCAGAGACGTGAGCGGCGCCAGCGTTCCCGACAGCTGGCCGCTCACTGAGCGGGGATTCGTCACCCAGGGGCGCCTGGACGACGAGGACCAAGCGCATCCGGGACTGGACATCGCCATCCCGACGGGCTCATATATTAGAGCGGCCGGTGCGGGCCAGGTCGTCGATGTCGGGGAGGACGCTACGTACGGACGCTACGTCCGTGTCGAGCACGGAAACGGGTACGAGACTCTCTATGCCCATGCTTCAGTTACGGCGGTGTGGCTCGGCGAGGTCGTTCGGAAGAACGAGGTGATCGGGTTCACCGGGTCGACAGGGCGGTCTACCGCCCCTCATCTTCACTTCGAAATTCTCCTCGAGGGAGCCGCGGTCGATCCCCTCGAACTGGTGCAACAGCCTTGAAATTGGTAAGGAAAGCGGACGTTATGGCCAGGATCAACAAGACTACGCCAGCCACGCCAGCCACGCCCCCCGAAGCGGTCATCTCCATCATCGGCATGGGCATGACGCTGATGGGCCACTGTGAGACGGACGGCGCTGTGAGGATCGAGGGTACGGTCAAGGGCGATGTTCGGGCCGGCAAGGCCGTCGTCATTTGCAAGGAAGGGCTGGTGGATGGCAACATCTACACCCAGGACGCCGTCATCGCCGGTCGGGCTCTCGGATCGGTCCATGCGGAGTCGCGCCTGGAGGTGCAGTCCACGGGCCACATTTCGGGTGAGATCGATACACGGCGAATGCAGCTCGAGGAGGGCGCAACCCTCCAGGGCCAGGTGTCCGTGGGCGAATCTCGGCCCAAGGCCCAAGCGCAGGCTTCCACTCGTGAGGAGGCAGCCGGTGAGGGCACACCGGAAGGTGATGCCGGAGGTCAAGGGATCCCCGGCGGCCCGGCTCCAGTTCCAGGTGGCGTGGCCCATGGAGGCGCGTCCAGCGCGTCGGCGTCGCGCGGGAGGCCGAGGCCCCTGGCATCGCCCGACACGTCGCCGGGATGAACCCGGACGAGCAACCCACACCACCGCCGGCCCAGGGCAAAGACCTCCCGGGCCAGATGCCGCCGCAGGCCCCGACGACGCGGCCGACGTAGTCTTTCCACAACTGTGGAAACGCCTGTTATGTTGGTGCGGCGTAGTGGGTTACGGTAATTGTTCCCGGGCGTGTCCCAGGTCTGAGAGCCGTAGAGTCCCGATTTTTCCACACTTCCTCGGCTTTCGTCGATGAAATTAGAATCTTTGCTCCAGTATCTTGATGAATACCTGGAGGTAGAGGACTTTCCGGACTACGGATCCGCCCACAACGGTCTGCAGGTGGAGGGGCCCTCGGAGGTGGAGCGCGTGGCCGTGGCCGTGGACGCCAGCGAGGGCGTGATCCTGGAGGCGGTCGACCAGGGCGTAGACCTGCTCATCGTGCACCACGGCCTCTTCTGGGACGGGCGCACCCGCGTGACCGGACCTCGCTTCAGGAAGCTGCGATCCCTCATTCAGGGGAGCACGGCCCTCTACGGATGCCACTTGCCGCTGGACGCTCACGTCCAGGTGGGCAACTGCGCCGTGCTATGCAGAGAGCTGGGCTGGGAGCCCGCCGGCCGCTTCGGGAGCTACCAGGGGCGTGAATTCGGTTGGTGGTGCGAGGTTGATTCGGAGCGGGACGCGCTGGCGACGCATGTCGAGGAGGTAGTTGGGGGTCCGGTCCGGGTCATTCCGGGTGGGCCCGAGCACGTCTACCGGGTCGGAGTGGTCACCGGCGCGGCCGCGAGTCTCATTCCGGAGGCCGCGGCGTTCGGCCTCGATGCCCTCCTGACAGGAGAAGGGTCCCACCACACGTACAACGACGCCATGGAGTTCGGGGTGAACGCGCTCTATGCGGGACACTATGCCACGGAGACGTGGGGAGTGAAGGCCCTGGCCGCGCACATCGAGGACCGCTTCGGCATCCCCTGGGAGTTCATTGACGCCCCCACGGGGCTCTAGAACAGCCCGTCAAAATAGAAGTGCAGCCGGGTCCCGTCCTCACCCTTCAGCACGTGGGCCAGGTCGATACGGATGAGCCCGTCCAAGAGTGATCCTCCGACTCCCACTGATGAGGCGAATCCATTCGTGTCGAACCTCTCCTCGTGCCCGGTCCACGCGAAGTCGGCGAAGGCCACCACCCGCGCCGCCGCGACGTCATTGGCGATCTCTGTCCGCGCGAACCAGAAGGCGCTGCCGCTCAGGTCACCCGTGAGCAACCCCCGAAACGTCTCGGGTCCACCTAGATAGAAGTGCCGCTGGATCGGAGTGTCGGCGGCAGACATACCCAGCCCGGCCTCCACGGCTCCTACGAGGCGGAAGGGGAAGGGATGTGACAACGCGCCGCTGGTCATCCACCGCCAGTACTCGAAGTCGCCGGCGGCGCCCTCGAGGACGATGCGGCCCGAGAGCATGAGACCGGCGGGGTCGACGCCCTTGTGTCCCCGGAGCTCGAGCTCGCCTCCGTACACGGACCCCTCCACGGCCGTGATGTTTTCCGGCATGTGGTCGTCGGGCCCGATGGCGCGTTGGAGGTAGAAGTCCGTCTCCTTGGACACCGCCCGGTGCTCCTCGAAGAACAGGCGGAGCGTCCTTCGCGAAGCCCGGCCTGTCGAGACCCGGCTGAGCTCCACACCGAGGGCGTCGAAGAAGGCGCCCTGGTCGTTGCCGCCGACCAGGTTGCTCACCGACCGGGTGAACTCCAGAGGCCGAGCCCAGTCGGATCCGAAGTCGAGGCGGCGGTATCCGGTGAGGGCCCACCCTCGATCGCGCTCTCCCCGGAAGAAGGTGAGCTCCCCCCTGGGCTCCCGGTCCGCTGTGCCGATGCGTCCCTGGGCCTGAACGCTGAAGCGATGGGGCAAGGGGAGGGTGCCCGAGGAGCCGAAACTCAGCCCCTCGATGCGGTTGTAGCGGGCCATGCCATCACGGAGGCCGTACACCCACTCGACGCCAGGCCGGGCCTGCGAGGGCAGAAGGTCCTCGAGCTCGCCCCGGAGCTCGTCGATCTCGCTGTCGCTGAACGCCGCGGGCGCGCGCTCGACCGCGGCCTCGGAGAGCTCAGGCGAGTTGATGACGGAGTCGGCCGGGGGCATGAGGACGGTCAGGTAGCTGATTTGGCCGTCCCGATCTCGTCGCTGCTCGGTCCGTGTCCAGCCGGGAGGGAGGGGGCGTGCGATGGGCATCTCGGATTCCTCGTTCACGCGATACCCGGTCACGGTCCACTCCACCGTAATGGGGATGTGGAGAAAGCGTCCGAGGGAGGCCTCGCCCTCCAGGGCGAACCGCCGCGGCAGCCAGTAACGGAACTCGTGGAGGCTGTACTCCACGGTGACGTAGTCGATCTCGGCAGTGACGGGTTTGAGGAGACCAGGGACCTCGTCGGCGTCCTCGGGCTCGATGAGCTCCAAGTCGAAAGGTCGCGCCGGCTTGTAGCTCGCCCGGACCAGGCTCCCCGAGTCCTGGTCGAACCACAGGGAGCCGGCCACCAGGTGGATGTCGGGCCTCCTGGGCTCGACCTGCACCTCGATCATGGTTATGGCCCGATCCTGCATGGGGAGAGACAGGCGGAGCGTATCGCCTGAGGCGAATCGATAGTGGAGGGCGGCGGAGTCGGAGAGGGGATGGAGAAGCCACTCGTCTCCGAAGAGCATGCGATCGTCCCACGGGTCGAAATCGAGGGCGACCGGCCCGTCGCTCAAGAGGTCGTCCCCCATGTCCGCGTTGATCTCGGCCTGGATCTCGGGGCTGTTTCCCACCAGCGGCACCTGGTAGCGGGCACCGATCCACTCCACGTAGCGATCGCCACCCCGCACCCAGCGGATCCGGGCCACCCGCTCCCCTTCGAAGAGGCCCCGCTCGCGCCGGAAGCGGGCCACCTTCAAGCCCACGTAGACCCTCTCACGGGCGACGCCCTCATAGCTGAGGATCCCCTCCATGTCGCGCTCGCGGGCGGCGATGGCGCTGGCCAGAATCGACCGGACTCCCTCATCCCGGTACGTGTCCGGTGGTGCGGAGGCAGGCGGGACGACCTGGAGCGAAGCGGCTAGGAGGAAGGGGCCGAGAGCGGTGGTCATGGCGTCGTAAACCTTTCCTTCACGGGAGGTTGCCCCCGGTATGGCTCGTGGGTACGATCACCATTCGCCCCCGGCCGTACATCCTTGGAGGAGATCACGTGTCCTACCGGTTCCTGACTGGCCCAGTCCTCTCATTCGTCGCTGTGAGCCTGCTCGCGGCTCAGAGCGTTCCGACGCCCCGATCCCACTTCGGTTTCGATATCGGCGCCGAGCGGAAGCTGGCGAACTGGACCGAGCTCACTTCGTACTACGAAGAACTGGCCCAAACGAGTCAACGGGTAACAATAGACACGCTCGGAGCGACGACCATGGGTCGTCCGTTCGTGATGCTCACCATAACGAGTGAGGGGAACCAGGCTCGCATCGACGAGCTTCACGCCATCCAGATGAAGCTCTCGGATCCGCGCCAGGTTTCAGGCGAGGAGGAGCTCGCACGCCTCCTGGAGACCGGCCGAGCCGTTGTGCTCATCACGCACGCCATCCACTCTACGGAGGTGGGGGGTGCCCAGACGGCCGCCCGGCTGGCTCATCGCCTCGCCTCGTCCGACGAGCCGAAGGTCCGGGAGATCCTCGACAACGTCATTCTCCTCGACATCCCCTCCCTCAACCCGGACGGGACGGAGTGGGTGGTGGATTGGTACAATCAGTGGCTCGACACGGAGTACGAGGCTGCGCCCATGCCCTGGCTGTACCACTACTACGTGGGCCACGACAACAACCGGGACTGGTACGCGTTCACGCAGAAGGAGACCCAGCATACGGTCTTGGGGGCCCACAATGCGTGGCATCCACAGGTCGTGCACGACATCCACCAGATGGGGGGCCGAGGCGCCCGCATCTTCTTCCCGCCGTACATCGATCCCATCGAGCATAACGTGGACCCCGGCCTCGTGACGGCCGTCAACATGCTGGGTACCTACATGGCCGCGGAGCTCACCGCCCAGGGCAAGGACGGCGTGGTCATGAACGCCATCTACGACGGCTTCACCCCGGCGCGGGCCTACCAGCACTACCACGGCGGGGCCCGGATCTTGTCCGAGACGGCGTCGGCCCGAATCGCGACCTCGGTGACCGTCGATCCCGACATGATCGGTGGCGGCCGGGGATACGACGCGGCGGTCGCCTCGGCCAACTACCCGAACCCGTGGCGCGGAGGGGAGTGGGGGCTTCCGGACATCGTGGACTACCAGGACGCGGGCGCCATGGCGCTCCTCAGCAACGCGGCGAAGAACCGTCTATTCTGGCTCGAGAATTTCTACAGGATCAACGAGCGGGCCGTGAACGGTTGGGACGAGTGGCCCAGTGCGTGGGTCCTTCCCGCCGAGCAAGGGAACCCGGGCGGGCTGGCGTACGTTCTGCGCATCCTGCGCATGGGCGACGTCGAGGTGCATCGGGCGTCGCGGGCCTTCCGGGCGGACGGAAACCGCTACGCCGCGGGCACCTACGTGATCCCGATGAATCAGCCGTACGCGTCCTTCGCCCAGACCCTCCTGGAGGTGCAGCACTATCCGGATCTCCGGGAGTATCCGGGCGGACCTCCGCGGCCTCCCTACGACGTAACGGCGCACACGCTGCCGCTCCTCATGAACGTGGAGGCCATGGCCGTCGAAGACGTGCAGCCGGGCCTGGACGCCCTCATCGAGGGTGATCCCATTCCCACGCCCGATTTCGCCTTCGACCTCCCGTCGGATCTGCGGGGAAGCGGCGCGCCCAGGATCGCGCTGTACAAGTCCTGGCAGGAGCCCATGGAGGGCGGATGGACGCGCTGGGTGTTCGACCAGCATGAGCTGCAGTACGACACCCTGAAAGACGCCCGGGTCAGGGAGGGCGCCCTCCGGAGGGACTACGACGTCATCGTGCTCCAGGACCAGAGCCCCAGCTCCATCGCCGAGGGGTACGACCGCGGCACCCTGCCGGAGCCATATGTGGGAGGCCTGGGTGAGGAGGGCCTACAGGCACTGGAGGCGTTCGTGAACGAGGGAGGCCGAATCGTGGCCATCGAGGAGGCGACGGAGCTCGTGGCCGACCTCTTCGACCTCGGGGTCTCCAATGCGGTGGAGCGTCTGGAGTCCCGGGACTTCTACGTTCCGGGCTCCATTCTGGAGATACGACTCGACACCGAGCATCGCCTGAACCGGGGGATGGGTGAGTCGGTGGCGGTCTGGTACTGGGGGAGCAGCCGGGCCTTCGACGTCCAGGATCCCGACGTCCAGGTGACCGCCCGGTACAGCGAGGGGAATCCCGTGCGGTCGGGCTGGATCCTCGGCCCCGAGCACCTTGCGGGGAAAGCCGCCATGGTGGAGGTGTCGGTGGGGAGCGGGTCGGTGGTCCTGATAGGGTTCCAGCCCAACTACCGGGGCCAGACGGTGGCGACGTGGCCGCTCCTCTTCAACGCCATGAATCCCGGCGCGGGCGACTGACCCCGAACCGAGGGCAGGAGGTAGCGGATGAAATGCCCGAACTGTGGATCCGAGGCTGCTGGGCGATTCTGCTCCGACTGCGGAGCAGCCCTCGGGGCCACGCCGTGCCCGAAGTGCGGTCATGAGCCTTCGGCCAGCGCACGCTTCTGCAACCAGTGCGGGACGGCTATCGCCGGTGTCGGTGGCGCGGGTGGGGAGGCGGGCCCCGGCGGAGCCGCCTCCAGAGAGGGTCCGGCGAGTCAGGCGGTCTGGTACATGGCAGGAGCGCTGATGGTGGGCCTCATCCTGGTGGTCACCTACCCGGTCTACGGTCCGGGTCGGGCGTCGCCGGGATCCCCGCCGGCCCCAGCACCTGCTGGCGCTTCCAGCGTGGACCTCTCGTCCATGACGCCTCGGCAGGCGGCCGATCGCCTGTTCAACCGCGTCATGACCGCGGCGTCGGCAGGGGACGACACGGAAGTGAGGAACTTCCTGCCCATGGCCATCAGGGCCCACGAGATCGTCGAGGACCTGGATGCGGACGGGAAGTTCCACCTTGTCACGCTGCGTCTCCAGGGCTCCCTGAACGATGACGCCCTCGGGTCAGCGGAGGAGATTTTGGTCGAGCAGCCGGACCACCTCTTGGGTCTTGCGGGGGCGGCGGACGCCTCGCTGGCGCTGGGCGACTCGGCCAGCGCGCGGGCGTTCTACCAGCGCTTCCTGGATGCGTACGACTCGGAGATGACCAAAGACCTGTCGGAGTACGGGGACCACGGCGCGCTCATCCCGACCATGAGGGCGACGGCCCAGGCACTGCTCGGGAACGACTGAGGTGAAGGCATCGTGAGCGAGAATAGCAACGACACCAGCGATCAGACGGTCGTTCCACCTCCGCCCTACTCCAAGGAGACTGAGGACGAGCGATTCCTTCAGTCCACGGTGGACGAGCTGGAGGAGCGGGGACTTCTCCGCAGTGGGCGGGAGTCGTGGCGCGTCTTCAGGATCATGGGTGAGTTCGTCGAAGGATTCGAGGAGCTGAGCAGCCTGGGCCCGTGTGTCTCGTTCTTCGGATCCGCCCGTCTGACCGAGGCCGATCCCGTATACCGGCAGTGCGTCGATACGGCACGGCTCATGGGAGAGGCGGGCTTCGGGATCATCACCGGAGGCGGTCCGGGGATCATGGAGGCGGCCAACCGGGGGGCTCGTGCCGCAGGGGTGTCTTCGGTGGGGTGCAACATCGAGCTCCCCTTCGAGCAGGGTCTCAACGACTTCGTCGACGTGGGCCTCGACTTCCGATACTTCTTCGTCCGCAAGATCATGTTCGTGAAGTATGGCCAGGCCTTCGTGATCTTCCCGGGCGGATTCGGGACTCTGGATGAGCTCTTCGAGGCCCTGACTCTCATCCAGACCGGAAAGGTGAGGAACTTTCCGGTGGTCCTCTTCGGGACGGACTACTGGTCGGGCCTTCTGTCCTGGATGCGCGAGCGGCTGGTGGGGGAGAAGAAGATCGCGCCGGATGACCTCGATCTGCTCTTCGTGACCGATTCGCCCGCAGACGCTGTGGCCCACGTGGTCGACTGCCAGCCCAAGCCGTCTGTCGGGCATCCCCGGGGCCATAACGACGACGTGACACGTGTGGGGGACGCCCCCGAGTCTGCATCGGAAGCTGGAGAGAGCTCGCCGGCCGGGGAGGGTGCTTGATCCCGCCGGGTATCGCGGTGGGCCTTCTGGGGTATGCCATCAGGAACTACGTGGGCTTCGGGCTTGCCTACCCCCTGCGGAGCCTCGGAATAGGGTTGTGAGGTTTCCGGGGAGGCGCTTTCTTTAAAGGCTCGGCCGGCTCTGGTCACCAAGGCCGCGCCTCAGATTCCAGATTTCATCCCAAGAAACAGGTCGCAGGTGTCGAGAACTCTCACGGAAGCGCCTGGGGGCTATGCTCCAAGCGGCAAGGACACAGGGGTCGTAAAGCCCAAGGGCCACTCGAGAATTCGGGCTCACGAGGGGCTGAATACGATCCCCATCCGTGAGCGAAAGCCGGCGTGGCTGAAGGTTCGGTCGCCCGGCGGCGCCGAATACCTTCGGCTCAAGAGCCTCATGCGGACCCAGTCCCTCCACACGGTCTGCGAGGAGGCCGGCTGCCCGAACATCGGGGAGTGCTGGGAGGCGGGGACCGCTACCTTCATGATCCTGGGCGACGTCTGCACCCGGGCGTGTAAGTACTGCGCGGTGGCCCATGGCTTGCCTACCGAGCTAGACCTGGACGAGCCGCGGCGCGTGGCGGAGTCGGTTCGGGCCATGTCGCTCGAGCACGTGGTGATCACCAGCGTGAACCGCGACGAGCTGCCCGATGGAGGAGCCGGCATCTACGCCGAGACCACCCGGCAGATCAAGGCTGCGGTGCCGGGGTGCTCGGTAGAGGTGCTCATCCCCGACTTCAAGGGCGACGAGGAAGCCCTGCGGGTCGTCCAGGAGGCCGGACCGGCGATCCTGGGACACAACCTGGAGACGGTGGAGCGGATCCATCCCGAGGTCCGCCCCGGTGGTCGCTACTGGCGCTCGATCTCCTTTCTGGGGGCGGCCAAGCGAATCGACGCCTCCATGCTGACCAAGACCGGTATCATCCTCGGCATGGGGGAAGAGGCGCCGGAGATTAGCCAGGCGATGAAGGACCTGCGCGAGGCGGCCGTGGACATCCTCACGCTGGGTCAGTACCTGCGGCCGTCGCTCCAGCACATTCCGGTGGCCCGCTGGGTCACGCCGGCCGAGTTCGCCGATTGGAAGCGAATCGGGGAAGCGACATACGGATTCAAGCACGTGGAGGCGGGCCCTCTGGTTCGTTCGAGCTATCACGCGAAGGAGCAGGCGCGAGGGGTCGAGGCCGGTGCGGCCGGCCGTATCCAGGAGGTTCTCGAGGCGGACCTCCCCGCACCCGGAGAGGTGCTGCCGGGGCTCAACCTCGTCCAGCTGGAGCTGGGACGCCCCGGTCGGCGTGCGACGGGGACGTACGGTTTTCTGGAGGCGACGAACGGATGACCGAGGCCAAAACGTCGCGGAGGAAGGCGACCAACGGAGGTCCGGAGCTGGAAGGCCTCTCCAAGGACAGGCTCCACCAGATTCTCCACGAGATGCTGCTCTATCGGCGCTTCGAGGAGAAGGCCGATGAGGGCTACGCGATCGGGAAGATCGGCGGCTTCTGTCACCTGCACATCGGGCAGGAGGCGGTGGCGGCCGGTTGCATTCTTCCGCTTCGGGATGACGACTACGTAATCACCGCATACCGGGACCACACGCAGGCGCTCGCCAAGGGCGTGTCACCCGACGCCGTCATGGCAGAGCTCTACGGGAAGGCCGCCGGCGCTTCCGGCGGGATGGGCGGCTCCATGCACATGTTCGGCGCCGACGTGGGGTTCATGGGCGGTCACGCCATCGTCGGCGCGCAGACCGGCTTGGCACTGGGGATTGCGTTCGCCATCCACTACCGGGGCGGCGATCAAGTCTGCATGTGCTTCATGGGGGACGCGGCCGTGAACCAGGGCGCGTTCCACGAATCCATGAACATGGCGGCCATCTGGAACCTGCCCGTCATCTACGTGGTGGAGAACAACTCCTACGGCATGGGGACCAAGTTCTCCAGGGTTTCGAAGACCGAGATGGCTTCGAAGTCCGCGGCCCACGGCGTTCCGGCCACGGTGGTGGACGGGCAGGACGTCATCACCACCTACAAGGCCTTCGAAGAGATCGTCCAGCAGGTGCGCGGCGGAAGTGGGCCCCAGTTCGTGGATGTGCAGTGCTACCGCTTCAAGGGCCACTCCATGTCGGATCCGGTGTCCGGCACGTACCGGTCCAGGGAAGAGGTGGACGACCGGACCGAGAACGCCGACCCCATCAAGATCCTGCGGGATCGGCTCTTGGCTGCGGACCTTCTCAGCCAGGAGGAGCTCGAGGCCATGGACGCCGAGGTCCGGGAGATCGTCGACGCCGCCCAGGAGTTCGCCGAAGCGGCACCAGAACCCGACCCGACGAGCCTCCACGATCACGTCTACTCAGAGATCAACCCGCACGGCCGTCTCTTCTTCGACGGCCGAGGGCAGTAGCCGAGGGACCGATGGCAGAACTGACGTATAGAGACGCGCTTAACGACGCCCTCGCCGAGGAGATGGAGCGAGACGACTCCGTTTTCCTCCTGGGTGAGGAGGTGGCCGAGTACGACGGTGCCTACAAGGTCTCCCGGGGCCTGCTCGAGCGCTTCGGAGATAAGCGGGTCGTGGACACCCCCATCAGCGAGCTCGGTTTCACGGGGCTCGGAGTGGGCGCGGCCATGCTGGGCCTCCGGCCCATCGTCGAGTTCATGACCTTCAACTTCTCCATCCTGGCCCTGGATCAGGTCATCAACAGCGCCTCCAAGATGCTCCACATGAGTGGCGGGCAGATCGGGATTCCCATGGTGTTTCGAGGTCCGACGGGAGCCGCCCTCCAGCTCGGCGCGCAGCATTCCCAGGCCTGCGAGACCTGGTACGTGCATGCCCCCGGGGTGAAGGTCGTCACGCCTGCCACGCCTGCGGACGCGAAGGGACTGCTCAAGGCCGCCATCCGCGACAACGACCCCGTGGCCGTCATGGAGGGTGAGCTCCTCTACAACGTGAAGGGAGAGGTTCCCGACGACGAAGACTTCATCGTTCCCCTGGGACTGGCGGACCGGAAGCGCCAGGGCGACGACGTGTCCATCATCACCCACGGCAGGATGGTACACGTAGCGCTGCAGGCGGCGGGCGAGCTGGCCAAGGAGGGGATCGAGGCCGACGTGCTGGACCTTCGGTCCCTCCGTCCTCTCGACGTGGATGCCATTCTGGAGACCGTGGCAAGGACGAACCGGGCCGTCTACGTTGAAGATGGCTTTCCCTACGTAGGGATCGGCGCCCAGATCGTCTCCATCCTCATGGAGGAGGCCTTCGACGATCTCGACGCGCCGGTCCTGCGCGTTACCCAGGCCGACATCCCCATGCCGTACAACAAGAAGCTGGAGGCCTGGAGCAAGCCCAGCGCCGGACGCGTCGTCGAGGCGTGCAAGAAGGTGCTCTATGTGTAAGCGACCCATCTGATCATGGCGACCAAGGTTCACATGGAAGCCCTCTCCCCCACGATGGAGGAGGGACAGGTCGTGAAGTGGCTCAAGTCCGAGGGGGACGAAGTCACCAGCGGCGACATCCTCGCCGAGATCGAGACGGACAAGGCCACCATGGAGCTGTCGGCTCGTGGGGACGGAGTTGTGCGGGCCATCTTCGTGGCGGAGGGCGGCACGGCCCCTGTCGGGGACGTGATCGCGGTGATCGCCGGTGCCGACGAAGACATCTCCGAGTTCGGTGCGGGCGTGGCGGCGAGCTCGGAGACCACAGCCGATACGAGCGAGGCGGCAGGTACCGCGGCGGCCCCTGCCGGGCCCGCTCCTGCCGAAGCGACGGCCGAGGTGGCTGCCCCGGCCGAAGCCGTCACCACCGAGGTTGCTCCGGCCCCGGCGACCGGCGACGGAGGGCGGATCAAGGCGTCTCCGCTCGCCAGGCGCCTGGCCGCCGACTCGGGTCTCGACCTGGCGGCTGTATCCGGATCTGGCCCCGCCGGCCGCATCGTCAAACGCGACATCGAGGCCGCACTTGCAGAGGGCGTAGCCACCGCGCCGGCCCCGGCACCCGTGCCGTCGCGACCCATGTCGGACGCCGACTACGAGGACGTCTCCCTCAGCCAGATGAGGAAGACGATCGCCCGACGCCTCAGCGAGTCCATCGGTCCGATCCCACACTTCTTCCTCACCATCGACGTGGACATGGGTCGGGCCGTCGAGGCGCGCCGCAGCATCAACGCCATGTTGGAGCCCGAGGGGCAGAAGGTCTCGCTGAACGACCTCATCATACGGGCCACTGCCGCGGCTCTGCGCCGTCATCCCGCGTGCAACGCCCACTGGCTCGGCGATTCCATCCGACTCTTCAACCGGGTGCACATCGGGGTTGCGGTGACGGTGGAGGACGGGCTCATCACCCCCATCGTGAGAGACGCCGACGCCAAGGGTGTGGCCCAGATCGCCGCGGAGGTCAGGGAGATGGTGGGCCGCGCCCGGGAGCGGAAGCTCCAGCCCGAGGAGTACATGGGGGCCACGTTTACCATCTCCAATCTCGGCATGTTCGGCATTCACGAGTTCACGGCGGTCATCAATCCGCCCGAGGCCGGCATCCTGGCCATCGGGGGCGTAGAGGAGATCCCGGTGGTGGAGGACGGCGAGGTGGTGGTCCGCAGTCGCATGCGCATCACAATGAGCTGCGACCATCGGGTGATCGACGGCGCCACCGGCGCGCGCTTTCTGGCCACCCTCAAAGGGATGTTGGAGGAGCCGGCCGCGATCCTGCTCTGATGCGCCGCTGGCTGGGGATCCCTAGGTTTTCGGGCCTTCGGCGTGCTCCGGCCGCCTGAAGAGTTCCTTTCACGAACTCCGGGGTTACAGAATCGTGGCCGATTCCTTTGCGCGCATTCTGAACATCAGGAAGGAGGAGCTGCCGCTCGCCCTCCTGTCGGTGGTCTTCTTCTTCTGCGTGCTGTGCGGTTACTACTTTCTCCGCCCCGTGCGAGACGCCATGGGGGTGTCGCGGGGCATGGCCGAGCTCCGTTGGCTCTTCGTGGGAACGTCCGGGGTGTCCCTGGTGCTGGTGCTCGCGTTCGGGGGGGTCGTGGCGAGCATGAACCGCCGGCGCTTCATCCCGGTGGCCTACCTCTTCGTGATCCTGTGCCTGTTCGTGTTCTCGGGGATGCTCATCGCGGATGCCGCCGCCGGGGGTGGGCTCATCGGGACCGATGCCGAGACCTCCGTGGCTCGGGTGGTCGGCTACGTCTTCTTCGTCTGGCTCAGCGCAATCAACCTGTTCGTGACCAGCGTCTTCTGGGCCTTCATGGTCGACATCTTCGACATCGACCAGGGCAAGAGGCTGTTCGCCTTCGTCGGCATCGGCGGTACCCTCGGAGCCCTCGTCGGCGGCTCGGTGACGAATGCCATCAGTCGCATGACCGAGTCGGTCTATCTACCCGCGGGCCTCATGCTGACCGGCGCGGCTCTCTTCGGGGCCGCCATCGTCGTGATGCTCGTGCTGGACCGCCTCGCCCTCGCCTCCGAGCACTCTCGACTCACGGTAGAGGGCTCAGCGGCGTCGCTGACCGAGGGTCAGGCTCCGTCTCGTGAGGAGATCGGGGGGACGTTCTGGGAGGGGGCGAAAGCCGTCGCGACTTCGCCGTACCTGCTGGGGATCGGCGCGTACATCGTGCTGATGGCGATCTCGAACACGTTGATCTACTTCACCCAGGCGAACGTAATCCTCGAAAACACGGACACCTTCAGCCAGAGGGTGTCCGGCTTCGCGCGGTTCGACATGCTGGCTCAGGTCGCTACGCTGCTCACCCAGATCTTCGTGACGACGCAGGTGATCAAGCGCATCGGAGTCGGCTGGACGCTCGCCATCCTCCCACTCGTGACCATGGCCGGCTTCGCCATCCTCTCCATTTGGACCCTCTACGGGGTGATGGCCATCTTCCAGGCTGTTCACCGCGCGACTCGCTACGCGGTGTCCAGGCCCGCCCGGGAGACCCTGTTCAGCGTGGTCTCGCCCTCGGAGAAGTACAAGGCGAAGCCGGTGGTGGACGTATTCCTCTATCGCGGCGGGGACGTGGCCGGGGTGGGCGTGGACGGGCTGTTCGCGGCGATGGGAATGACGCTAGCGTGGGTTGCGGCGGCCACGGTGCCGATGGCGGGTATGTGGGCCATGCTCTGTGTCGCCCTGGGGCGGGCGCAGCAGCGGAGGGTTCAGACCGACCAAGTGGTCGAGGCGCAGCCTGAGCCGTCGGTAGTCGGCTAAAGGCCGGCGCACGAGGGACCAGCCGCCGTGGCAAGGGGACACACTAGAAGCCGCCGCCGCCTCCGCCCCCGAACCGACCTCCGCTGAAGCCGCCCCCGCCGCCGAATCCCGAGCCGCCGCTGCTCCGCGGCTGGGAGGTCATGGCACTCCCCACCCGCCCGGTCATGCTCCCCAGGTCCGAGACGAAGATCGTGGGCCGGAAGTGACGCCCGGCCGGGCCGGAGTACCAGTCGGGGGGCTCCTTGTACATGTCCTCGAACGCTCGGGCCCACTTCTTCTCCACCTGCAGGGCCATGGCGTGGGGCAGATACCGCTCGAACATCTCCGGTGAGTCGATCATGCGGCGGAAGTGGTCCGCCTCGACCCGATCGAGAAACTCCTGGAATCCGAGGATGTGCTCGAGCTGCCGGGTTCCCTTCACCGTTCGGGCGGGCATGACGAGACCGAAGCCGATGACGGGAACGGCGCTCAAGATGGCCGCAAGCAGGCTCGCTCCGAGGGAAAGGGAGAGGGCGTCGCTGAAGAACCTCAACCCCAACATGAGGAAGACCGTGAGGGCGATGCCGCCGCCCACGTATGCTCTCGAGACGTGGTCGGGACGGCGGTGGTAGAATCCGAGAGCCAGGAGCCGCGAGTAGAGCCCGTCCTTGATCTTGTCCAGGTGCTTGTAGAAGTCGTTCTCCAGGTCGTCGAGGTCGACGGTCTTGAGGTATCCCCCGTTGAACAGGCCGCTCATGAGAGAGCGCTCGTGCGGTTGCAGCTCCGACCACTCATCGAGCTCCTTGAGAAGCCGGAACGAGTAGGAAGTGCCCTTGAACATGGCCACTAAACCGGTTCGCTCGTGCTCCTCGATCTTGATGTAACCGCGGACTGCCAGGTCGACCATGGAGGCGGTGATGTCCCGCATGTCCGGACTGTTGTCGATGAGCGTGCCCATCTCGGCGGGCGTGAGGCCCTCGGGTGGCTTGTACTGGGGCGGGATGGGCCGGCGTGCCGGATCACGTCCGCGAGTGCGCCAGAGCTGGAGCATGAAGACGAAGCTCACGACGGGCAGGAGGAAGATCCAATTGGCCAAAAAAAACCGGCTCACCCCCTGGGCCCCCGTGGGTCGCGCGATGACGCCCGGATCCCAGGCCAGGGAGACGGTCATCCCCTCCCGCATACCCAATGGGCTCGTCGTCTCAAAATAGAAGCCAGATTCTATTTCTCTCATCCGGGCGTTTGCCGACGTCGAGCCGAAGCCACCCGTATAGACGCGGGCCCTGAGGCCGGCCACTTCCGGTGGAACCACGATCCGAGCGCTGGCGGCGCGGATGGGGATCTCCCACTCGTCACCGGTCACGTTCCAGTAGAGCTCGTCGTGGCCGGCCTCGAACTCGCTCTCGTCGGCGTCGATGAAGCGAAGCGCGTTCGGCGAGGAGTACTGGATGTTGACCGTCCTGATGGCGTTGTTGGCGCCGGGCACCCAGATCTTGATCCTTTTGGAATGGCGTTCCCGGCTCTCCTCGTATCGGAGAGCCGTTCCGTCCTCGGCCGTGACGGAGCGTATGTCCAGCGCGAGTCGGAGATTGAAGCCGCTGGGGGTCTCGTAGACCACGGGGATATCCCGGTACACCCCGTTCCAGGAGCCCGTGAATCGGAATCGGATCGCTTCGGAAACGTGGACCCGTCCGCTCTCCGCCACGGTGATCTCTGCGTCGAAGCGCTCGATCTCGAGCTGCTTCGATTGCGCGGAGAGCGGGCCGCCGCCCGCCGCCAGCGCGACCACCGCCACTAGGGTGGCTCCGAGGCGCCGCCCGACGGTTCGCATCATGATCGGGTCCGGACGTATCACTCGTCGCCGTCGTCGGTGAACTTCACCTTAGGCACGGCCTTTTCGGCTTCCGGGATCTCGAAGAACTCCCGCTCCGCGAAGTTGAAGCTCTTGGCGACCAGGTTCGATGGCACCGAGTGGATCTTCGTGTTGTAGTCCCGAACCACGGCATTGTAGTAACGACGGGCGTTCTGAACGGAGTCCTCCAGGTCTGCCAGGGTACCCTGAAGGTCCTGGAAGCCTCCGGCGGCCTTCAGGTCCGGATACGCCTCGGCCAGAGCGAACAACGACTTGAGGGCTCCCGCCAGCATGCCCTCGGCCTGTCCCTTCTGCGCCGGCCCCTGGGCGGACATGGCGGAGGATCGAGCCTGCACCACCGCCTCCAGGGTCTTCTGCTCATGGGCCGCATAGCCCTTCACGGTCTCCACGACGTTGGGGATCAGGTCGTATCTGCGCTTGAGCTGGACGTCGATGTCCGCCCAAGCCGCCTCCGCCTGCTCCCTGAGCTTCACGAGGGAGTTGTACAGCCCGACGCCGCCGAGAACGACGGCGGCAACCACGATCAATTCCCACATTTGACCCTCCTACCCGACGAGTGAGGGGACGGGCGGAATCTGTACCAGAATAGGTCCCGGCTCCTCGAACTGTAAAGGAATACGCCTGCCGCTCGACTTCTCTTCTGAGAGCTCCCGGAGAGGGTTTACCTGCCCATGCGCCCCATCTAACTTCCAAAGCCATTCTCCCGGGGTCGATCCAGGGGGCCGGAACCGGGAGCAAACATTTGTAGCTCGTTCTTCGAAGGAGAGTAGGGCGTGTCAGAGAAGAACTTCGACGTTCTCATCATCGGTGGGGGCCCCGGCGGTTACGTGGCGGCCATACGGGCGGCTCAGTTGGGGCTGAGCACGGCGTGCGTCGAGGAGGACGAGCTCGGGGGGGTGTGCCTGAACATCGGCTGTATTCCCACCAAGGCCCTCCTCACCAGTGCCGCCCTCGTGAACGAGCTGAAAACGGCGGCTTCCCATGGCATCACCTTCGACGAGGTGAAGGCCGACCTGGGTCCGGCACAGGAGCGCAGCAGGGCCATCGCCGGGCAGCTGGCCAAGGGCGTGGGACACCTGTTCAAGAAGAACAAGGTGACCCACCTCGAGGGCCGAGGCCGGCTTCTGGGCGAGGGCAAGGTCGAAGTGGAGGCCGCCGACGGCTCCAAGGAGTCCTACTCGGCCGCACACATCATTCTCGCGACCGGATCACGGCCGAGGGACATCCCGGTCCTACCCATCGACGAGGACCGCGTATGGTCGTCCACCGGCGCCCTCCTTCAGACGGAGGCTCCGGAGTCGCTGGCCGTCGTCGGCGCCGGCGCGGTGGGCATGGAGTTCGCTGACGTCTTCGAGGCCTTCGGCGCCAAGGTCACGGTCATCGAGGCGTTGGATCGCATCCTCCCGCTGGAGGACAAGGACTCTTCGGCCGCCGTGGAGCGCAGCTTCAAGAAGCGTGGCGTGGATTTCTTCACCGGAGCCATGGTGGAGGGGGCCGAGATCGGCGAGAAGTCGGTACTCTTGACCTTCAAGGACAAGAAGGGCGCCGAGCGGACCCTGGCCGTGCAGAACGCCCTCTCGGCGGTGGGTCGCGTGCCGAACACCTCGGACCTCGGTCTCGAGGTGGCGGGTGTCGAGCTCGACGAGGGCGGGTTCTTCGCGGTGGATGACTTGATGCGGACCAACATCCCCGGCGTCTATGCGCTGGGCGACTGCGCCGGAAACCAACTCCTGGCGCACAAGGCCATGCACGAGGGAGTGATCTGTGTCGAGGCCATCGCCGGCCAGGGACACGGGTCCGTGGATTATCGGAACGTCCCCAACTGCACGTACTGCCATCCGGAGGTGGCCTCCGTCGGCCTCACGGAGGAGGAGGCTCTCGACGAGGGACACGAGATCGAAGTGGGCAAGTTCCTGTGGGTCGGCAATGGACGCGCCATCACCGCGGGGCACACAGAGGGCTTCGTGAAGGTGATCCGAGACAAGAAGTACTCGGAGATCCTGGGCGCCCACATCGTGGGTCCGCACGCGACGGAGCTCATCGGAGAGTTCGTCGTCGGGCGTCACCTGGAATCCACCGTCGACGAGATGGACCGGGCCATGCACCCCCACCCGACCCTCTCCGAGGCCATTGCAGAAGGGGCACTGGCGGCTCTGGGCCGGCCGATCCACATCTAGAGGCCTCCGCGCCCGAACCGGAGCCCGCGCAAAGACACTAGACCAGGCTCCTAGACCAGCTCGACCCCTCCCTCGGACAGCGCGGACTCCATACCGCGGAGCTGCATGATCCGCACGAGGGCTTCGCCCATCTTGTTGTTCGGCGTCGACGCTCCTGCCGTTATTCCCAGCTCGAAGGGCCCGTCCGGCAGCCAGTCCGTCTCCACCCGCTCAGGGGTGTCGCCACCCAGGTCCGGCTTGTGGCGTATGGTGCCCTCGTCTACGTCGATGCATGCCGCGTCCTCGATGTGATAGGTCGCGGTGAACTTCCTGCACAGGTGCGCCAGGTGGTCGGTGTTGGAGGAGTTGTATCCGCCGATGACGATCATGACGTCGGGTGGCCGGTCCTCCATCATCTTCTCGACGGCATCCTGCCGCTCCTGCGTCGCGGAGCAGATCGTCCCGAAGGAGCGGAAGTTCTCCTGGGTGTACGCCTCCCCGAGCCCCTCGACCATCGCCTCCCGGATCCTGAGGCCGATGGCCAGCGACTCGTTGGCGAGCATGGTCGTCTGGTTCGCGACTCCGATCTTGCCGAGGTCCACGTCCGGATCGAAGCCGGCGGAGATCTTCTCGCGGAAGTGCTCCATGAAGCCGGCCCTGGACAGGCGCTGCGGCCGACCGGCGATGTAGTCGCAGAGGATCTCCGCCTCGTCCATGTCTCGCACGATGATGTACATGCCGCCCTCGTGCTTGCGGACCTGCGAGGCCGTCGCCCTTGTTTCTTCGTGGTAGTGCTTGCCGTGGATCGCGGCCGTAAACCCGTCCCGCGCGTAGCTCTCGACTCGCTTCCACACCAGCAGCACCGATCCGCACGTGGTGTCGACGAGGATGCAACCGATGTCCTTTAGAGTACTGAAGTCGCTCAGGGTCACGCCGAAGGCCGGCATGATCGCGACGTCCGGGGCCGTCACATGTGAGAAGTCGAAAGTCCCGGTGTCGTCGGGTCGGATGAAGTCCATGCCCATGTCGCGGATCCGCTGGTTCACGTGCGGGTTGTGGATGATCTCCCCGACCAGATAGATGCGCCTGTCCGGGAACTTGTGACGGGTCTCGTAGGCGTAGTCGATGGCCCGGTCGACTCCGTAGCAGAAGCCGAACTCCTCGGCCAGACGGACCGTCACATCTCCCAATACCTGCTCGTGCCCCTGGCTGCGGATGCTCTGTACCAGTGCCGAGTGGTACTCGGAGTCGATGAGGGGCTGAACCTCGGACTTGAGGCCGAACCCCTTACGAAAATACGTCTCCTCCATGAGCCTCCAACTCCGGGAGCGCCGGCGGGAGCATCGCGGCGCGCCCCCCACGCCTCAAAGCTAATCGTCCAGGTGATTCAAGCGAAGAAAGACGCCCTCGATCGGTCTGCGCACCCTCCGCGGGTCTCCGCCCTCGCGGACCCAGGATCCAGCGCGGAAGGCGCGGTGTAAGCACCGGTCATGAGCGTTCTGGCCAGACTGGCCCTCCTGTTCGTCATCGTCCCGCTGCTCGAGCTCGCTCTTCTCATCGAGATCGGGCAGGTGGTGGGGTTTCTACCCACGATGGCGCTCGTGGTGTTCACCGGAGTCACGGGTGCCTGGCTCGCCCGTCTAGAGGGTCTCAAGACCCTGTGGAGGCTCCGCGACGATCTCGCCCGGGGGCAGCTGCCCGGTCAGGCGATCATGGACGGAATGAGCATCCTCGTGGGTGGTGCGCTTCTCCTCACGCCCGGTATCCTCACCGACCTCGTCGGATTCAGCCTTCTCCTGCCCCCGACGCGCCGCGCCATACAGCGCCGCGTAAGAGAGAACCTGGAGCGACGCATCCAGGACGGCGCCATCGAGATGACGGTCCTGGGCAGTCGGGGCTGGGCGACCCGTCCGCCGGAGGGCCCCCCCTTGCAGGACTCGGGGGACGACTCTACCCCTTGAGCGGGCTCCCCGGTTCGGTAGTTTCCGACTCATGAACCAGCCCACAGCCTTCCTCGAGAGCCTCCTTGACGCGCCGGGGCCCTCGGGATTCGAGGTCCGCCCGGCCCGCGTATGGCGCGCAGAGGCCGAGACCTTCGCAGACTCGGTGACCACCGACGTGAGTGGGAACACCTTCGCCCTGATGAACCCCGACGGCAGGCCGCGCGTCATGATGGCGGGCCATATCGACGAGATAGGGCTCCAGGTTACGCACATCGACGAGGACGGCTTCCTCTACGTCGATGGCATCGGCGGATGGGATCCCCAGGTGCTGGTGGGCCAACGGGTCCGGATACTGGGAAGGTCGGGTGATGTGCAGGGAGTCGTGGGAAAGAAGGCCATCCACCTCATCAAGGACGAGGAGCGCACGAAGGCGTCGGAGATCAGGGGGCTGTGGGTCGACGTCGGGGTGTCGTCGGCCGAAGAGGCCGGTGCGCTGGGGCTGCGCGTGGGCGATCCCCTGGTGATCGACGCCCAGATCGTGCGCCTGGCCGGGGATCGTGTGGCGAGTCGTGCCATCGACAACCGAATCGGGGCGTTCGTGGTGCTCGAGGCACTTCGACTCCTCTCGGAGTCGTCTCCCACAGCGTCGGCGGTGGCCGTTGCAACGGTCCAGGAGGAGATCGGCAGCAGTGGGGGGGGAGGGGCCCGAAGCAGCG
Source organism: Longimicrobiales bacterium (assembly GCA_965238005.1). GTDB lineage: Bacteria > Gemmatimonadota > Gemmatimonadetes > Longimicrobiales > Gaopeijiaceae > CBDCKN01. The sequence continues at coordinate 4,402,249 of OZ250165.1, read as the reverse complement.
CCTTCACGCTCGAGCCTGACGTAGCGCTGGTGGTGGACGTGACGTTCAGCACCGACGTCCCGGACATCGAGAAGAAGGAGCTGGGGGAGCACCGCCTCGGTGGAGGTCCCGTGCTCAGCCGGGGATCGGCTGCCCACCCCGTGGTGTTCGATCGCCTCGTGGAGGTCGCCGAGGCCGAGGGCATTCCACACACCATCCAAGCGGCGCCCAAGGCGACGCGCACGGATGCGGACTCCATCTATCTGAGTCGGGGTGGGGTCCCGACGGGTCTCGTGTCCGTACCGAACCGCTACATGCACTCGCCCAACGAGATCGTGAGTCTCGCGGATCTCGAGAACACGGCTCGCCTACTGGCGGCCTTCGTCCAGGGTCTCCAGGAGGACACGGACTTCACCCCGCGTTAGCGCCCCCCGTTGGCGCCTTGACCCTGAGAGGGCTCTCTTCTACCCTTTCGTTCGGCAAGGCCGCTGAACCTGGGGATTTTCCCCACTTTCACAGAACTGGAACCGATCCGCATGCTAGAAGTCAACGCACTGGTGAGCGAGCTGCAGACCCTGAGGGACGACGGATTCCTCTCGGATGCGCTGCTCCGCCATGCCGTGAGGGGCATCAGCTCGTCCGACGATCGATTCGACTGGGTGGGCATATATCTCCTCAACTCCGACGAGAACGTGCTCTGGTTGCACAACTACGTGGGAAAGACGACCACCCACGCCAAGATTCCGGTGGGCGAGGGTGTGTGTGGCACCGCGGTCACCCGCGGCGAGAACATCAACGTCCCCGACGTCAGCGCGGTGGACAACTACCTCGCGTGTGACCCGAGGGTGAAGTCGGAGATGATCGTGCTCATCCGCGCCGGCGACGACATCTTCGGGCAGATCGACCTCGACAGCAGGACTGCCGCGGCGTTCACCGATGACGACGACCTGGCCATACAGTCGGTGGCGGATAAGCTGGCCGACCAGTTGGTGGCGGAGCGCCGCTGACGCTCGCCAGGTGAGGCCCCGCTGCATCGTAGCTGACAATCCGGGCCCATTCACGCTCGACGGGACCCGGACATACCTGATAGGCCACAGACGGGTGGCCATCATCGATCCCGGCCCGGACGAGGAGAGCCACGTGCGGGCTGTCGCGCATGCGGTGGCCGAGGCCGAGCGCGTCTGGGTACTCCTGACTCATGGCCACGCCGATCACGCCGATGCGGCGCAGGCTGTGGCCGGCGCGGCGGGGGCGGAGATCCTGGGGGTCGGAATACCGGCCGCCAGGGTGCTCGGTGACTGTGAGCCAGTGGAGACGGACCAGGGTCGTCTCGTGAGCGTCGAAACCCCCGGCCACAGCCGAGAACACGTGGCGTTCCACTGGATCGAGGCCGGTGCGGGCTTTCCCGGGGACCTCGTCCTGGGCCGTGGCGAGACCACATGGGTCGGCGAGTACGAGGGATGCGTCGCCGACTACCTGGATTCACTCGAGCGGGTTCGCGCCCTGCGGTGCAGCGTGCTGTACCCGGCCCACGGACCCCCCCTGGAGGATCCGGACAGGACGCTGGACGCCTTCGAAGCACACCGCCGCGAGAGGATCCGGCAGGTGCAGGAGACTCTGGCGGCCCGTCCCGAGGCCACCACGGACGAGCTGCTGGCGGAAGTGTACGGAACCACGATCCCCGAGGGTCTCGAGTCCGCGGCGGGGAAGAGCGTGGAGGCCATTCGGGACTTCCTGGTATAGCTACCGGATTTCCGCAGCAGTACACTAGTGTCCTGAGAAGGAGCACAGTTGCCGGACCCTCTAGCGCAGTCACTCGCAAAGAAGCTGAAAGGCGTCGTCGGTGATGCCTGGGTCATCTCGGACCCGCATCGGCTCCTGGCGTACGAGTCCGACGGGCTGACGGCGTACCGGATGCTGCCGATGGCCGTGGTGCTTCCCAAGGACACCGACGAGGTCAGCCGGGTCCTCGAGCTCCTCTCGAAGGAAGGCGTGCCGGTCGTGCCCCGCGGGGCGGGAACGGGGCTTTCCGGAGGAGCCCTCGCGGGTGAGGGGTGCATCGTGGTAGGGACGGCACGCATGAACCGGATCCTCGAGGTCGATCCGGAGAACCGCCTGGCTCTGGTTCAGCCGGGCGTGATCAACGCGGATCTCACGGATGCGGCTTCCCCGTTCGGGCTCTACTACGCCCCCGACCCGTCCTCTCAGAGCGCCTGCACGCTGGGAGGCAACGTGGCCGAGAACTCGGGAGGGCCCCACTGCCTCAAGTACGGGGTCACCTCACGCTACGTCACGGGCCTCACCATGGTGACGTACGGAGGGCAGGTGTCGCGTCTGGGTGGTTTCGGGCGGGAGCCGGGGGGCTACGACCTGGTGGGGCTCTTCGTGGGATCCGAGGGGTGCTTCGGCATCGCCACGGAGATCGAGATGCGGCTCCTCCCGAAGCCGGAGGGAGTCCGGACGCTACTGGGGATCTTCGACGAGCTCGAGGACGCCGGCCGAGCCGTGACCACCATCATGGCCGACGGCCTTCTGCCGGCCGCACTGGAGATCATCGACGGTCCGACCATCCGGGCGGTGGAGGCCAGCGTCTACGCCGGAGGGTTCCCGACCGACGCCGAGGCGGCACTCGTCATCGAGTTCGACGGGATCGAGGCAGGGCTGGACGCCGACGTCGAGCGGGCCGTCGTCCACTGCCGGGAGGCCGGCGCACGGGACGTCCGTACGGCGGAGTCGGACCAGGAGCGGCTGGCGCTGTGGCAGGGGCGCAAGAAGGCCTTCGGTGCCATGGGCCGCATCGCCCCGGATCTGCTCGTTCAGGACGCCACCGTCCCCCGGAGCGTCCTGCCCGACGTCCTGGGACGGATCTCAGAGATCGGGAAGCGATACGATCTGACCGTGGCGAACGTCTTCCACGCCGGGGACGGCAATCTCCATCCGAACATCCTCTTTGACCGAGGCGATCCCGACGAGCTCGAGCGCGTGGAGCAGGCGTCGAAGGAGATCATGGCCGTGTGCGTCGAGATGGGGGGCACCATCACCGGAGAGCATGGTGTGGGCCTGGACAAGCGCTCATACATGTCGCTGGTGCACAGCCCGGACGAGCTGGAGGCCATGCGTCGGGTCCAGGCCGTGTTCGACCCCAGTGGGGGCATGAACCCGGGAAAGGTGCTCCCCGATCAGCTCGAAGCAGCGCCGTGAACACGATAGCGGCTCTCCTGGCCAGCCAGCTGCCTGAAGGACAGGTCGTGGACGGCTTCCGTGCGGAGGCCTGGGCCGTGTGCGATGGAGTTCCCCTCGCGGTCGTCTTTCCGGAGAGCGAGTCCGAGGTGGCGCAAGTCCTGACCATGGCCAGCGCCGAGGGTTGGCGCTGTGTGCCGAGCGGCAAGGGCACCTGGCTGAGGGGCGGGCAGCCCCCGCAGGCCGTGGACGTGGTGCTCAGCACGAGCCGGATGGATCGGGTGCTGGCCTATGCGCCCGACGACCTCTTCATCAGCGCCGAGGCGGGGATCGGCCTGGATCTCTTGGCCCGGCGCGTCCTGGATGGAAGGCAGTGGCTTCCTCTCGACCCGCCCGGTGCCGTTCGCGGGAGCCTCGGGGCGACGGTGAGCACGGCATCCGCCGGACCGCTCCAGGCCGGCTTCGGCACGCCGAGGGATCACGTCCTGGGGGCCACGCTCGCCACGGGCGACGGCCGCCTGCTGCACCTGGGCGGCAAGGTGGTGAAGAACGTGGCCGGGTTCGACCTTCTCAAGCTTGTCCTGGGGAGCTGGGGCACGCTGGGCGTGATCACGTCGGTGACGGTCCGGCTGCACCCGGTGCCGGAGCTCGACCGGACCCTGCTGTTCGAGAGCCCCGACGTGCACTCGGCGGCGCGACTGGCCCGTGCCATCGCCGGGTCCCCGGTCTCGCTTGCGGCCGTCGAGCTGTTGGCGCCCGGGGAGCGAGAGGGGAGGGATCGGAGCAGCGCGCCCCTGGTGGCAGTTCGGATCCTGGAGTCGCCGCCGGCGGCCGAGGAGGTCGAGCGCGTTGTGACCGAGCGGGCGGACAGCGCCCCGTTCAGGCGCATGGACGGGCAGGACTCCCAGGCCATCTTCGAGAACGTTAGAGGCATGGAGGACGGTGCCGAGCTGGTGCTCCGGTTGAGCCTCCTTCCGTCCAGGATGTCCGACGTGGTCGAGATGGCGGTGGGCCTCGCGGTGCTGGCCGATCCGGATGTGGGGTGGGGCGCCCGGATGGCGGGTCATGCCCAGACAGGAGTGCTGCGCGTCATGATCGCCCGCGTGCACCGGCGGGAGGGATGGCTGGAGAGCGCCGTGTCCTCTCTGGCCGACCTCAGGCTTTCGCTGGAATCGGAGGGCGGGAGCATGGTCATCTCGCAGGGGCCACCGGAAGTCGTGGGGACCATGGGAGCGTGGGGAGAGGTGGGCTCTGCGAGGGGTCTCATGCGCGACCTTCAGAGGGAGTTCGATCCGGCATCGATTCTGACGCCCGGGAGGGTCGCATCGTGAGCGCCCAACGAGGCACGGCGCTGGCCGCCGCCCTGGAGGCACAGAAGGAACGCCTACTTCCTTGCGTCCACTGCGGCTTCTGCCTTCCGGCGTGTCCCACCTACGTCCGGCTGGGGGACGAGAACGACTCGCCGCGTGGGAGACTTCATCTCATGCGCGCCGTGGTGGAGGGGAGGCTTCCCGCCGCGTCGGACGCGTTCCAGACACACATGGACCGGTGCCTGGGGTGCAGGGCTTGCGAGCCGGTGTGCCCCTCGGGTGTGGAGTACGGTCTCCTGCTGGAGAGTGCGCGGGAGGTGGCCTTCCGGGCGCGGAAGCCCAGGATGTCGGTCCGGGCTCTCCTGTCCGTGTTCAGGCGAGGCGTCTGGCTGCGCTGGAGTATGGGCCTCGCGAGGTTGGCTCGCGGCCTGGGGCTGGCGTGGCTCGGGGCGAAGCTTACTCCAGGGTTCCGGTCGCTCCATCCCGTGCGCTTCGGGCTCGCCATGCTCGCGGCGAGCCGAGGCTCGCGACTGCTCTCGACCGCTCCTGTGGGATCGGCTTCCTCGCCTGTGGCTGTCCCTGCCGGGGACGCACCAGGAGCGGCCGACGCCGGGGACGTTGCGGCAGCAGGTGAGAGCGATGCCGGGGAAGCACCACTGCGGGTCGCCCTCCTCACCGGGTGCGTCCAGGCGGGGCTCTTTGCCCGTGTGAACGACGCGACTGAGAGGGTTCTCAGCGCGAACGGGTTCGAGATGGTGCGGGTGGCGGGCCAGAAGTGCTGTGGAGCCTTGCACGTACATGCCGGCGATGCCGAAGGCGCCCGCAGGCTCGCTCGAGCGAACGTAGCCGCTTTCGAGAAGTCGAAGGTCGACTTCGTCGCCGTCAACGCGGCGGGGTGTGGCGCGACGCTGAAGGAGTACGGCCACCTTCTGGTCGGCGACTCGAAGTACGCCGAGACGGCGGCCCGGCTCGCCGATGCCACCCGCGACGTCTCGGAGCTGTTGGCCGAGGCCGGAGTGCGACGTGGAGCGCCGGTCCCCCTTCGGGTCACGTACGACGCAGCGTGCCACCTCTGCCACGCTCAGCGCCTGAAGGAGGCGCCACGGGCGATGCTCGAGGCGATTCCGGACCTGGATCTCGTGCCTCTTCCGGACGAGGAGGAGTGCTGTGGGGGAGCGGGCATCTACGGCATGACCCACCCCGAGCTCGGTGGACGTATCGGCTCGGACAAAGTGGCTTCGGTGATCGGCACGGGAGCGGCGGCGGTGGTGACCGCCAATCCAGGCTGTATCATGCAGATTGGTGCCGGCCTCCTCCTTCGGGGCTCTCCGATCAAGGCACATCATCCGGTAGAGCTGTTGGACGAGAGCTACAAGCGAGCCGGCTTCTATCGATGAGGGGAACATCACCGAGTAGCTGGAGGTCCGCGTGACGGATCCGGTCGCCGGGCGGATCGTCGAGTTCTTGTCCGATCGTAGGGACGCGATCGTGAAGCTGTTGACCGACCTGGCCAGCCTGGAGTCTCCCTCCCTCGTGCCCGAGACCCAGTTGCCGGTGCAGGATCTCGTGCGACGCTCACTCGAGGAGCTCGGGTTCGAGGCCAACCGAATCCCCGGGGAGAAGACGGGGGGACACATCCAACTGTCTCCGAGGGGCCACGAGGTGAGCCAGGCCCCGATTCAGCTCCTGCTCGGTCACACCGACACGGTGTGGCCTCTGGGTACCCTGGACCGGATGCCGGTAGAAGTCGACGAAGGGAGGGGCGTGGTGCGCGGGCCCGGGGTCTTCGACATGAAGGGCGGCATCGTGCAGATCGTGTTCGCCCTCCGTGCGCTGGCTGAGCTGGGCCTGCAGCCCGAAGTCACACCGGTCGTGTTCCTGAACTCGGACGAGGAGCTCGGCAGTCCGGAGTCCCACCCCCACGTGGAGCGCCTGGCCAAGAGTGCGAGCCGCGTGCTTGTTCTGGAGCCCGCTCTCAGCCCCGAGGGCAAGATCAAGACGACCCGTCGGGGTGGCGGGGAGTTCGAGGTCCGGGTGGTGGGCAAGGCGTCTCACTCAGGGCTCGCCCCCGAGGAGGGTGCCAGCGCCATCCAGGAGATGTCCCATGTAGTGCAGGTCCTTCACGGCCTCACCGATGTGGACCGGGGAATCGGTGTGAACGTGGGGACGGTGTCGGGAGGCACACGGGCCAATGTCGTGGCTGCGGAGTGTCGTGCGCTGGTTGACGTCCGGGTCACCACCCTCGCCGACGCCCGCGCCGTGGAGGAGGAAATCCTGGGCCTCGAAGCGACCACTCCCGGGACACGCCTGGAGATCGAGGGGGCGGTCGATCGGGCTCCCATGGAGGCGACGCCTCGCAACCAGGCCCTGTGGAGGGCCGTGCGCGAGTGCGGGCTGAGAATGGGGCTCGAGCTGGCCGAAGGACTCTCGGGAGGCGCCTCCGACGGGAACATCACGAGCCTGTATGCCGCGACGGTGGATGGCCTGGGTGTCGTGGGCGACGGCGCCCACGCCCATCACGAGTACGTGAGAATCGACAAGCTGCTGGAGAGGACGGCTCTGCTGGCCCTCATCCTCATGCTTCCCCAGGCGGACGGATAGGCTCGGACAGGCTTCTCGGGAGGCTCTGCACAAGTCTGGGGGGCCTCGCTACGAGCGTCATGGCCTAGGCTGGAGAATCGCGCCCCCCTGCGCGAAGAGCATTGCAACCCTTGGATGGCCCGAGGAATCTGGGCTTGATGTTGGTGCTGCAACGACCTATATTGGTACTGCAACTGCCCTCACCCGACGTCGATGTGGAGTTGTCACTACAACTTTATAAGTTGCTAATGCAACACAGCGACCATGATGTCCGATGAGGGCTCCAGCGAAAGGCCCGGTGTCGGCGGCGCCGAGGTCAATACGGAGGCGGACACGAGCGTGGACCAGGACGCGGACCAGCACACGGACGCGTCCGCATGGATGGACGTGGCAGCGGCGCGGGAGGTCCTCCGGTCTTGCGTCTGCAGCCGCACCCGCATGTTGGACCGTCTTCTGACACAACTTTACGACGACGCCCTGGCCCCGATCGGGCTACGGGCCAATCAGCTCACCGTGGTCTCCCTTGTCGCGTCCATGGATGGACTGCGGGCCGTGGACGTGAGTCGCTACCTCGAGATGGACAAGTCCACGGTGAGTCGTGGACTGGCGCTGCTCCGGGAGAAGGGCTGGCTGGAAGAAGGGCGGTTGGCAGCCCGGGGACCCAAGACGCTGGCCCTCACCCGCGAGGGCTCGAGCATTCTGAGTCGTGCGATGCCCCATTGGAGGCAGGCCGGCGAGGAGGCCGAGCATCTGCTCGGCGAGACGAGCGTCGAGACCCTCCGGTGTGCCGCGGATGCGTTCCTTATCCGCCGGGCCCGAGCATAGGGGTCCGAGTCCGAATCAACGAGGACGTTCCAGGAAGCTCACCATCGCCTGTAGAAAATAGGCGCGCGGCGTCTCGAGGAAGGCGGCATGGTCGCCTCCCGGAACGACGACCCACTCGCGATCGGCCGTGCCCAACAGGGAGAAGGGCGGTGGTGGCCTCCATGGGTGCATCTTCGGCGTCCTCCTCTACGGGCACCTCTCTTCAGTGACGTTCCCACGGATCCTCCTCTGAGACGGGATGTGCCGGGTCGGTGGCCAAGCTGGTCTCCGGCCCCCGACCGCCGCAAGTTCTCCGGCGGAGCGTCACACTCACATCGTCATTCCAGGAGCCGGCCGGGATGGGGTCCGACCTCACGATCCGCCCCTTCGAGACCATCGAGGAGTTTCAGGACTGCGTCCGCTTTCAGGAGGAGATCTGGGGGACCGGCTTCTCGGAGCGGGTGGCGGTGGCCATCCTCAAGGTCAGCCAACGCCTGGGGGGCATCGCGGCCGGAGCCTACGACGAGAGCGGCGAGTTGGCCGGGTTCGTCTATGGGATGACCGGTGTGGAGGGCGGCGAGGTCGTCCACTGGTCCGACATGCTGGCGGTGCGCCCGGGGCTCCAGAACGCGGGCCTGGGCGCTCGTCTCAAGGCCTATCAGCGGGAGAGGCTCCTGGCGATGGGGATCACCCGGGTGCACTGGACATTCGATCCCCTGGAGTCCACGAACGCGCACCTGAACCTGAACAAGCTTGGCGCGGTGGCGAGGGAGTACGTGCAGGACATGTACGGCCAGACCGACTCGCCTCTACACCGGGGAATCGGTACCGATCGTTTCGTGCCGACGTGGATGTTGGACTCCGAGAGGGTGGTCCAACGCCTGGTCGAGGGCCGGTCGGGACCCGAGGCGGGTGCGGATGAGGGGGCCGTGCGCGCCTTCGACATCGTCGGCGAGGGAGGCCTGATCCTTCCCAGCGAACCAGACCTGTCGCTGGAGGCGTCGCGGATCCTCGTCCCGATCCCGCGATCCATACAGGAGCTCAAGAGCGAGTCGCTCGAGGCGGCCCTACGGTGGCGTCACGCCACTCGTGCCGCGTTGTCCTCCTACCTGGCCAGGGGCTACGAGGTGCGGGAGCTGTACCGTCGTGGGCAGCACTCAGAATATCTTCTGGTGCACTGAGAGAGGAGCCCCGTGAAGATCGATCGTATCGAGTTACGAGAAGTGCGCATGCAGCTCAGGGAGCCGTTCGAGATCTCGAGTGGGGTCGCCTACGACCGCCGCGTCATGCTCCTGACGTTGTTCTCCGACGGCGTGGCGGGTTGGAGTGAGTGCGTGGCGGGGGAGACCCCCGGATACTCCTACGAGACGACGGAGACCGCTTGGCACATCCTCACGGAGTTCATCCTTCCGAGCGTAGTGGGGACGGAGGCGTCGACGGCATCCCGGGTGCTCGATCCGTTGAGCTGGATCCGTGGGCACCGCATGGCCAGGGCAGCCGTGGAGATGGCCGCATACGACCTAGAGGCCAAGCTCGAGGGCGTGCGCCTGGCGGATCACGTCAGCGGGGTCCGCGACGCCGTGAGAGTCGGGGTGAGCATCGGTCTTCAGCCCACGGACGACGAGCTGCATCGGAAGGTCGGAGACTTCGTCGAGCAGGGATATTCGCGCATCAAGATCAAGATCAAGCCCGGCCGGGACGTCGAGATGTTGACGAGGCTCCGTGAGCGATTCCCCGACGTTCCCATGATGGCCGACGCCAACTCGGCGTACACGTTGGAGGACGCTCCCAAGTTGAAGGCGCTGGACGGCCTCGACCTCATGATGCTCGAGCAGCCACTCGCCTACGACGACTATCTGGATCACGCTCGCCTGCAGGAGACGCTCGAGACTCCGGTCTGCCTCGACGAGTCGATCCGGTCGCTGGGCGATGCCGAGCTGGCCATCGAGCTCGGCGCCTGCCGCATCATCAACATCAAGCCCGGGAGGGTGGGCGGCTTCGAATCATCCAAGGCGATCCACGACCTCTGCGTGGCAAACGACGTTCCCGTTTGGTGCGGCGGTATGCTCGAGTCGGGCGTCGGAAGAGCCCACAACGTGGCCCTGGCCACGCTGCCCGGCTTCACCCTGCCGGGGGACATCTCGGCCAGCCGGCGTTACTGGCACGAGGACATCGTAGACCCCGAGTTCGTCGTGGTGGACGGCGAGATGCACGTTCCCCCGGGGCTGGGAATCGGGGTGGAGCTCAGGACGGATCTCATCGAGGAGCGAACGGTCCGAAAGGAGGTATTCTGAAAACGCGCGGGCATCTCCCGGCGGACCCCGGATCGCCCATGTACGTATTATGGAGAGGAGGGCGTGTGGCCGCCGGCTTGAGTTTTGCCGCCAACAGGCCGACAACCATGCATAGCACCAGGAACGCATGCGAGCGCAGTGGTGCTCGAGGCGTTTCGCGATCCCGGCACTTCCGGATGCTTCCACCTCGGTCGGTGTGACCGGTGGAGGCGGCCGGAAGCCGGTGGCAAGGAAGCCTGCGGCCGGGAAAGGAGGGATCCATGATAATGCCCACGATTCGGGCCTCGCTGAGCCGCCGTGACGCACGGCAGCTGGTAGCGCTCATAGCCCGTGACGATCCGGAAATATGGGAGGCTGCTCGACTTCGTCTCGACGAGGACGGGATCGACAGCCTCTTGGATGATCCCAGAGTCCTGAACGGACTCCTCAGCGATCCCGAAGTTTCCGTGCCTCCCCCCATCGTCTTTTACGTTCTGGTTCGGCAGGCACTCCTGGAAGGCGGCATCGACGATCGTGGCACGGCCGACTACGTCGCCTCGCTCATCGCTGCGTTCGGACGCGCCAGGCGGGCGTATCGGATCTCCGCCCAGGACGACGGCGAATTCCATTACCTCGTGGATATTGTCTCGGAGATGCGGACTGCGGGCGGACGACGGCAGTTCCTCCTACGGATGCACATGGGAGACTTCGCTCTCTGGATGTCGGGGCTGTTCCCAGACTACCTGGAGGCGCGGACCCGACGCCGGGGCGCTCCACCTATCGCCTATTTCGAGGAGCTGGGCGCCGACGGCTACCGGCTGGCGTCCAAGAGCCGGGAGGCGGAGGAGCTCGGCATGAACGCCCTTCTCAGGGACGTCGCCGACAACTTCAGCGGGGTACGTGTGGCGCTCAACCGGATCTCCGATCGCCACTTCTGGCCCCAGGGAGACGATCCGGTCAGCCGCCTGTTACGAGAGGTCTCGGGCCACTTCGGAGGCTGAGGCCCCGGCGGAAGCCGTCATCGTGGCTCGGACATCGGCGGTGGGCCCATGATGGCGCGGAGGCACAGAGGGCAGAAGCGCCACCCTCGTCGAAGTTGGGAGCCGCACCGGCAGAGCCGCCTCACGGTCAGGCCGCAGTAGGGGCACCCCAGGGCCTCTGTCGGGATCTCCCCCCCCCCACACCGGGGGCAGGGCTCCACGGCCCCGGCGTCGGTCTGAATGACCCGGGCGACTTCGTGTGGCGTGGTGAGGCCTTCGGCCACCTTGCGGCGGGCGTCTTCCGAGAGAGAGGCCATTCCGCTGTCCACAGCCAGGCGTCGCAGCGTGGCGGTGGACGCACCTCGAATGATCTCGTCTCGCATGCTGTCGTTGATCGCGAGCACCTGAAAGACGGCGGTTCGCCCTGAATAGCCGTCCGGGCATCTCCCGCACCCCTCGGCGCTACGTCCGCGACAGACGGGGCAGAGGGTTCGGACCAGGCGCTGGGCCACGACCCCCGTGAGTCCTCCGGCCACCAGGTAGGCAGGTACTCCCATGTGGAGCAGCCGGGTTATGGCCCCGGGGGCGTCGGTGGTGTGGATCGTGGACAGGACGAGGTGACCAGTCACTGCTGCTGCCATGGCGATCTCCGCCGTCTCGCGGTCACGGATCTCTCCGATCATCACGATGTCGGGGTCCTGCCTAAGAATCGCCCGTAGGGCAGCGGGAAAGGTCAGGCCCGCCAGCGGCTTGACCTGAACCTGATTGATGCCGGGGATCCGGTACTCCACCGGGTCCTGCACCGTAACCACGTTCAGGCCCTCCTGATTGAGCTCCGCCAGCGCAGCGAAAAGGCTACTGCTCTTCCCGCTGCCGGTGGGTCCGGCTGCGAGGATCACTCCCTGGCCGCATGCTCCCAGTCTCCGTACCAAGTTGAGGTCCCTGTGGGCCATACCCAGCGCGTCGAGATTACGGGGAGCCTGGAGGGGGTCGAGGAGTCGCAGCACGATCTTCTCTCCCTCGACCGTGGGCAAAGTGGAGACCCGCACTCGCAGGGAGCTGCCAGCGTGTTGGAACGCGAGGCCTCCGTCCTGCGGTCGACGCTTCACGGAGATATCCATTCCCGATATCACCTTGATACGTGAGGCCACTGGGCCGAGGCTCGATCCGGGGAGCGTAAGGGAGCGGCGGAGGACTCCGTCGATCCGCCAGCGAACCAGGACCTGTCCTTCCGACGGTTCCAGATGGATGTCGCTCGCGCCCAGCGCGGCCGCCTGGTGCAGGACATGATTCACCAGCCGCACCACCGGGGCCGCTGCGGCGACCGCCCGCGAGGAAGACCCTTCCTGGCACACCGGTTGCCTTCTCTGGCTCGTGACGCGACTCACGCAAGGAGAGACATCATGTACGAGACGGAGGTGTTCGACGTGCTGCGGAAGGCCTTCACCTACGTCGGCTATCCGGCGCTCATCCTGGCCGTCTTCGCAGTCATCGCCTGGAGGATGAAGACGCTCTTCACGGAGCACGAGTACCACAAGCTGATGCAGTGGAGGCTCGCGGTCGCTGGTCTCCTGCCCGTAACGGTTCTGACGTTTGTGGTGGTGGGCGAGCTGCCGGGCGTGGTACTTTGGCTGCCCACTGCCGATCAGTGGAGGCTGCAGCTCGTGATGGGGGCGTTGATGGCTGCGGGAACGCTCGAGGCATCGCTCCACGTGAGCGGCCTCGTGGTCGCGCCGGGCTTCATCGATCTCCATGCCCACGGCCAGGACAACGCGAGTAACGCGCTTCAGGCCAGAGATGGAGTGACCACGGCCCTGGATCTCGAGCTGGGAGCCTATCCCGTGGGAGATCTCATCGCGAACCGTGCAGGGAAGGCAATCGTGAACTACGGTGTTTCGGCAGGGCACATGCCCGCCCGCGTCAGCGTGAGCCTGGGACGTACGACGCTTCTCACCGGGGCTCGGATGGGATCGAGTACGTCCTGGTCGCCGGAAGGTTGGTCGTGCGTGATGGGGAGCTCGTTCGAGGGGTGTATCCCGGCGAGCCCATCGTAGCCTCTGGACATCCCGGCGGGTCCGGCACGGGGAGCGGGAACCGATGAGCCGAGTAATGAAGATGATTCTGGGGATCTCTCTGGTCCTGATCGGCACGATCGCGATCCTGGTGGTGAACACCGCGCGCTTTACGAGCAGGCAGCTCCAGGTCGCGCCCATCGACGCGGCCCGCCTGGACGAGGCGGGCGCGATCGAGCGATTGAGCCAGGCCTTGAGGTTCAGGACGGTCTCGTACGCGAACCCGGAGGCCTTCGATCCTGAGCCGTTCCTCGCCCTGCGTAACTACTTCGAGAGGGAGTCGGGCACTCTCACCCTCATGGAAGCGATCGGGAAGATGACGCTACGTGCTACCGACCAGTGCGTCGGCGATGGTGAACTTCCGGATCCTTCCGGGCCACACTGCGGCCGAGGTGCGCAAGCATGTCCGCACCACGGTGAACGACGACTCCATTACCTATGGAGATGGCGGGGTCACAGGCGAGCCGCCCCGCGTCTCCGACCCGAGCTCGCCCGCCTTCCAGACGCTGCGGCGGACGATCCACCAGGTCTTTCCGGACGTTGTGGTGGCTCCGGGTCTGACGACGGGCACGACCGACTCACCGCGCTACCAAGAGATCGCCGAGAACATCTTCCGGTTCATCCCCGTGCGGATGACGGACGAGGATCTGACCAGGCTTCACGGCGTCGACGAGCGGATCTCGATCGAGAACTACTTCGAGATCGTGCGGTTCTTCGTGCAGCAGATCCGCAACTCGGCCTCGTGATATGCCTCGTGATATGCGGTTACTCGATCCGCACGGTGTCCGATGAAGCAGACTGAGCTTAATTCAATTCCCCTTGGACCATCGCAATCGATCGCACCACGAAGCGGGAGGTCGACGATGAAGGCTAGAGAAGTGAGGGACCTCGGCATTCCTTCGGGCGAACCAGTTCAGGTTGCGCTAAAGGCGATCGGACTGGCAAGAGGGGCCGGCCTCGACATGGCCACGATTCGCGATCGGATTCGCGACCTGGCGGCCGATCCCGAGGCGTTTCGCGATAGCGGGACCTTCGGCGAGTTGGCAGCCGCTGTGCTGTCGAAGGTGGAGGCGCGAAGGTCCTACGTTCCCCGGGTCGACTCGGCGCCCTACCGCCAGTGGGGCCAAGACATCGAGCCTGAGTCGGTGCGACAACTCGAGAACGCGTGCAAGCTTCCGGTGGCCGTGCGAGGGGCGCTCATGCCGGATGCGCACCTGGGGTACGGGCTGCCGATCGGCGGTGTACTGGCCACTCGCAACGCGGTTATCCCCTATGCCGTCGGCGTGGACATCGCCTGCCGGATGAAGATGTCCGTCCTCGATCTCCCAACGTCGATGCTCGAGGACGATGCGGACCGGCTCAAAGGGGCCATCGACAAGGAGACGCGGTTCGGAATCGGAGCAAACTTCCAGCGTCGTCGAGAGCACGCCGTCATGGACGACGACTGGAGGGTTACCGCGGTTACCAGCAAGGTCAAGGACAAGGCGTGGTCTCAGTTGGGAAGCTCCGGCAGTGGGAATCACTTCGTCGAGTTCGGCACTTTCGATGTCGACAACGACGATCTGGGCCTTGCGCGGGGCCAGTATCTCGCCCTGCTGAGCCACAGCGGGAGCCGTGGCGCGGGCGCGACCGTCGCGGGTCACTACAGCAAGATCGCCATGAGCCAACATTCGGAGCTGCCGGATGAGCTTTCCCATCTGTCGTGGCTGGACCTCGACTCTGAGGAGGGCCAGGAATACTGGGAGGCGATGGAACTGATGGGCAGATATGCCGCGGCGAATCATGCCTGCATCCACCGGCACATCGCCGAACATCTCGGCGCTCAGGTGATGCTCGACCTCGAGAACCATCACAACTTCGCCTGGAAGGAGGAGCACGATGGCGAGGCAGTGATCGTGCACCGCAAGGGAGCCACGCCGGCGGACAAAGGAGTGTTTGGTATCATCCTGGGCTCCATGGCCAGTACGACGTATGTCGTGCGCGGCAAGGGGCACCCTGAGTCTTTGAACTCTGCCGCTCATGGAGCCGGACGAGTCATGAGTCGGACGCGGGCCAAAAAGATGTTCAAGTGGTCGGACGTTCAGAAGTATCTCGATGAGCGGGGAGTCACCTTGCTTTCGGCCGGGATCGATGAGGCCCCGATGGTCTACAAGGATATCGACGAGGTCATGGCGGCCCAGGCGGACCTCGTGGAGAGTTTAGCGCGGTTCCAGCCGAGTATCGTGAAGATGGCTCCGGCAGGCGAGCGTCCGGAGGATTGAGCTGAATGTTCGGCATGCCGGGCCGGTCCTTTCACGGCCCCTTACCGGAACTGACCGAGGACGAGACCGAGCTGCGAGGCCGGCTCGAGTCCCATGTCCGGGCTCTCGCAGGCGACATCGGGGAGCGCAACGTGCTCACGCCGAACGCTCTGGCGAGGGCAGAGGAGTACATCCGCCGCGCGTTCGATGGATCCGGATACCAGGTCGCCGAGCAGACCTACGACATCCATCTCGACCCTTCCCTGACCGTCCGCAATATCGAGGTGGAGATCTCCGGGACCGCCTCACCCGGTGACATTGTGATCGTTGGCGCACACTACGATACCGTGCCCGGTTGTGCCGGGGCCAACGACAACACGACCGGAACGGCCGCCGTCCTTGAATTGGCCCGGCTGCTGCCCGCACGGACGATGGACCGGACTGTCCGGCTCGTGGCCTTCGTGAACGAAGAACCCCCCTTCTTCCAAACTGACCTGATGGGGAGTCGCGTGTATGCACGAAGGTGCAGGGAGCGTGACGAGAACGTTGTAGCGATGCTCTCCCTGGAGACGATCGGGTTCTATGCGGACGAACCGGGAAGCCAGAAATACCCGTTCCCGTTCAGCCTCTTCTATCCGGACAAAGGCAACTTCGTCGGGTTCGTCGGGAACCTGGGGTCACGCAGCCTGACTCGCCGAGCCATTCGCGCGTTCCGTGAGTCGACGGAGTTTCCTTCGGAAGGCATAGCCGCCCCGCGGTGGATCCCCGGGATCGGCTGGTCCGACCAGTGGTCCTTTTGGCGGGAGGGGTACCCGGGCGTCATGATCACCGATACCGCGCCCTTCCGGTACCCCCACTACCACACGCCTCAGGACACGCCGGACCGGATCGACTACGACCGATTTGCACGGGTCGTCATGGGCGTCTCCGGCGTCGTGGAGGTCCTCGCCCACGCGCACAACGGGGGGAGTCGCGATAGTTGACCTGTGTACGTATGCTCACGACGTAAAGATACGTATACCCCTCTCCGAAGCGCGAACGACCGTTCGGTCCACCAACAGGTCACCATGTGGACAACGACCTGCCGCAGCTCAAGCTTTTCGCGGTTCGCTACCACGGCCGCATCACCTCCGCGCCGACCCTCGAGGAGGCCATCATGAGACGCGAGTCCCTCAAGGCGCCGTAAATCTTCTATGTGATGCCGTATGTCGAAGGTAAGAGCCTGCGCCAGAGGCTGGACCGCGGTACCTACCCGGGAAACAGCACCGACTCGCCCTGTTCGAAGATGATGTCTACCGGGATGCCCGCCGAGCCCAGACGATCCAGATCGGCTTGGAGCGCCGGGCCTACCACGCCCTTCTCGGCCAGGAGAGCGGCCGCGCCATCGTGGTCGCCGTCACCCTGGAGCGTGAGGATCAGCTCGGAGAGCCCGTTCATGGCCTCGCGCATCGCGTCGAAGTCGACCCGGTAGGTTCCCGAAGCGTCGTCGCGAGTGAAGGCGCCCCGCTCCTGGAAGTAGTTGAAGCGCACCATGTTGGCTCGCCCGTGGGCGCTGGTGGCGCCGAAGCGTACGGAGCGGAAGATGCTGGCGATGAACGTGACGTAGTAGTCCTCGAGAGTGCCCTCGGTGATCTCGCCGCTCTCCAACAGGCTCGTGGTCATGAACAGGCCCAGGACGTCGGCCTTGCCTTCTTCCATGGACGACGCGGTCTCGAGGAGTGCTTCCCGGACGGTGCCTGTGCCGTTGATGGCGTTCTTGATGCCCAGGCCGTGCGCCACCTCGTGGAACATCGTGTTCGAGAAGAACGCGTCGAACGTGACGTGTTGGCGTTGGTCCTCGGCGATGAGCTCTCCCGCGATGGGCGCTAGGATCCGGTCGAACTTTGCGCGCATCGCGTTTTTGAGCTGCAGCCTCCGCGTGCCCTTGGCGAGCTGGACCTCCTCGTCGTTGGGCAGGTTGATGGCGATCGTCTTGGAGCCGGCGTTCGCCTGCCCAGCATAATAGACCACGTCGTAGGCGTTCAGGTCAGAGTCCGATCCCACCATCTCGCGCTTGTAGGCGGCGGGCACCGGCAGCCCGCGCTGGAGCCCGGGGAGCAGCGACGCGAAACGCGCCAGCCTCTCGCTCCACGCCTCATCTTTGATGAGGATGTAGGCCTCGTGGGCCGCCTTGTAGCCGAAGAGCAGATCCTCGTAGGTCTCGATCGGACCGATGACGACGTCTACGGCGTTGTCCTTCATGTCGAGCCAGGCCATGTCGCTGGCCTGGTATTCGTCGTCGAGGAGGGCGTCGGCGCGCAGGCTCAGGTAACGCTTCAGCCCTGGCTCATCCGCAGCCTCGGACGCGCGCCGCAGCGGCCGTCTGGTGCTGTTCGGAAAAGGCCTCGTGGTAGGGAACGGTCGTCAGCGAGCCATCACCCACGCGTCGCACCAGCGTGTACAGGTCGCGCAGCGCATCACCGCCGTCGGCCGCCGCGGTCGCGGCGACCTCGAACTCCTCGACCGTCATGTCGGCCGGATAGAGGTTCGCCCCAGCGGGCTTGGTGCCCACGCCCTCGATGAAGGGCGCGTCGCCGTCCAAGCGATCCCATGGCCCGTAGTTGATTTCGACGAGCTGTCGCGCCGCTTCACCCTCCACCTCATGGAGCAGGGCCTCACGGTCACCATACGCCTGCTGCCAGTAGATGTCGTCCATGGCGTCCATGGCTCCGAGAAGGTGCCGGACCACGTCCCGATCCGCGTCGGACAGCGCGCCAATATCGGCCGACAGGCGGACGGTCGTGTATTGATTCAGGCGCTCCTGGACGTCGCCGTCCACCATGGTATCCCGCCCGCTGTCGCTACCCCCACAACCGGCCGCGAGCCAAGGGAGTAGCGCTGCTCCGAGTATCGCGTGGCGCACGCGTCGCTTGCTCATCCTTCACCTCCTGAAGGAGCAGAAGCCAATGGTAAAGGAGTCGAATTCCTCCGTCCTCTCATCCACCATCGCACCGCTACGAAAAGGGCTGCGGACTCTCCTGCGATCCATCCCCACCACGGGTAGCTCACCGCCGGCAGTGAGACTCCCTCCCCCAATCCCGTCACCCCGGCTAGCGCAGCGGGCACGATGAACGTCGCGAGCAACATGCAGCCCGCCGCTACCATGAGCGACCACTCCCACGCACGCGGCGAGATGGCTCCGTGATCCATCGGCCAGAGCGCCCAGGCCGCCGCCGACATGGAGAGGGCGATCAGGGATGGGGCCAACACCGGCCCGACCCAGACAGCGGGGATGAGGAAGAGCACATCCGGCTCGAAGAGAGACGCCGGCCAGCCCAGCAGAATCCGCAGTCCGGCGTAATACGCGATGTCCCACACGCCGAAGACGAGCGCGAAGCCGGTCAGCGTCTGCCAGCCGGAGCGAGCCGCCGCCCACGCAACGGTGAAGATCATGACGACGGTCGCGGCCTCCCGGCCGATCTCCACGGCTAGGATCCCGGCGTCCATGGGCTTCAGCGGGAAGGAGAATCCCTCGGGGTAGTAGATGGCGCGAAGATAGACGACGACCGCGGCTTCGACATAGCCCATCGCGACGGCGTAGAGCAGCAGCGCTGTCCGAGGGCGGCCGAACATCGGGGAGTGCCTCCGGTCGGGATCATATCCCGACGGCCGGCTACAGGGGGTGGTTCGGGAACTGGATCGACCGGAACATGTGGGCCACCGGGCTGCCGTCGTAGCCCAACCCCTCTTTCGGCTGCTTGAAGTGTCGCCCGATGATGTCAGTGAACGCCTCCAGGTCGACCTGCATGCCTTCCTGGAACCCATAGGTGTCGTTCACCGTGATCAGGCGCGCCTCCATGTACCAGCTGTGGTTCCGGGCGAACTCGTAGTCCCGCTTGATGTAGTCCTCGGGGACGTAGTCCTCGCCGAAGATGCGGTTGTACATCTCGGGGTACTCGTATCCCACCGACTCGTCCGGATAAAACCGCAGCGCCTGGTGATACTTGATGCCCCAGGCGATCCGTTCGTCTACGTAGGGCGCGAACAGCTGGGATCCCCAATATCCGTGATCGACCTTGATGAGGTTCTGGATGACGTCGTGCAGCAGGCACGCCATGATGGTCCGCTCGGGCTGGTCGGTCTCGAACGCGTGCGTGGCGCTCTGCAGCACGTGGGTCGCCGGCGCGAAGCGCAGCTTGAAGAAGTCCATCAAGGTCGGGTTGCTCGGAAGCGGCTCGAAGGTGCGCCCGCCCGGTGTCGGTGTGAACAGTCTCCCTGTTCCGCGAGGCGGCCGCACCTCTTGCTCCCGCTCTTGCAGATACTCGATCTCGGCGGGATCCGGCTCGGGCGTCACGCTGTCGTCGAGCTTGTTGATCATGTAGTGCTCAAGCTCTTCGGCCCTGTCCTCGGGCGACATGGCTCCGAGGGCTCCGACACCGATCGTCGCGAGAAACGCCCTTCGATCGACGTGCATGTCCACTGCAACCCCCCGAGGTTGGCCGTTCGCTGGGACGCGCCCCAGTCGCAGAGTAGCTTGTGAGCGAGCCAGGGGCAACGAGGTTGTGCAGGCGCCCGGTCGGGGGTGGCCCCGCCGCTCCGGAGGGGCAAGATTATCCGTCTTCGAACCCTCACCTCTTTTTCGATAAGGAGAATCTCCATGAGCACGCCCGCTTTTCTGCAAGGGATCCTGGAGCACGAGCGCGGACTCTTTCGCAATGTCGTAGGCGCGGTCCCCGAGGAGGGCCGAGGGCACCGCCCCGACCCCAAGGCCCGCTGCGCCACAGATCTCATCGAACACTTGATCGGGCACAACCAGGACCTGATCGAGCTTCTCGACGACGGCGTGATCCATCATCGAAACCAGGTGCCCTTCGACACCGTCGAGGACGCGGTTGCGACACTGGACCAGACGTTCGGGGAGGTGATCGAGCGACTCGGCCGTATGAACGAGGAGACCTGGATGAGCCCGGCGAAGTTCTTCGCCGGGGAGGACATGATCATGGAGGCGCCGCGGATGCAGCTGGCCTGGATCATGCTCCTGGACTCGGTACACCATCGCGGACAGCTCAGCACGTACCTACGACCGATGGGGAGCAAAGTCCCGGCGATCTACGGCCCGTCCGCCGACGATCAGGGGCCGGGGCACTGACCGCTCTTCGGACGAAGTCGAGGCATCATGCTCCGTTTCCCGTGCTTTCCAATCCCTTTCGCCGCCACACTCCTTCTTCCGGCGGCGTCCGCCGGACTACGTCTCCCAGCGGCTTCCGCCGCCCAAGGCACCGGGCTGATCCAGTTCGAGCACTACCACACCCTGGATGAGATCGGCACCTACCTCGAGACCTTGGCCGCCCGGTACCCTCAGCTCGTCACGCTCGACGTGATCGGCCGGAGCCGCGAAGGACGACCGATCTGGGCCGTGGACGTGAACAACCCCGCCACGGGCCCCGGGACCGAAAAGCCAGGGTTCTACGTGGACGGCAACATCCACGGTGGCGAAGTGCTGGGGGGCGAGGGCGCGCTGGCCTTTCTCGATCGGATCGTGGGAGCTCACGGGAACGATCAGGCGATCACCGAGCTGGTGAACGGACGGGTCTTCTACGTCGTTCCCATCGTGAACCCGGACGGACGCGCGATTTCGGTGGACACGCCCGAGAACCACCGCTGGAACGTGCGGCCCGTCGACGAAGATGGGGACGGTCTCGTCGACGAGGACCCGCCGGAGGACCTGGACGGTGACGGGCGGATCCTTCAAATGCGGGTGCCGGACCCCGAGGGCGAGTGGACGGTGCACAGCGCGGACTCGCGTCGCATGGTCCGCGCTCAGGGCGTCGCTCCCGAAGGTCCCCGCTATCGGCTGATGGGAGAGGGGATCGACAACGATGGTGACGGTCGCTTCAACGAAGACCGCGTGGGCGGGGTCGATCTGAACCGGAATTTCCCCGCCAACTGGAGTCCGGCGCAGTTCGCGTCCGGCCCGTTTCCGCTGTCGGAGCCCGAGACGCATGCCCTGGTGACGTATATCACCGAGCGCCGAACATGGCGGCCATCCACACCTTCCATACCAGTGGCGGTCTGATCCTGCGCTTCCCGACGCTCGCCGATCAGGACGGGGACTTCCCGCGCGCGGACCTCGAGGCCTACGGCGCGATCGCCAAAGACGGTGTGGCGATCACCGGCTACACGAACTTCGCCTACGACGGTTCACGCCGCCGAAGTGCTCGGCATCGCCGAACCCGTGCGCGTCAGGCTGGAGCTGGTGAACGCCGAGTCGGTCTCGGGTGATTCGGTCGTCTCGTTAGGTGTGCTGCCCGGGGCTCGAGGAGGGACTCCCGAGCCTCATATCGTCGGCTGGGCGGTGCGCATCCGCGACGGCGCTCAACCCGCTCGTGTGACGATCGTGGTGGAAGCCGAAAAGGCCGGGACGGTGCGGCGGACGCTCGAGCTGCCGACGGATGGGACGCCGCGTCAGGGAGTGGGTGGCCGGTAGGTTCACAGTGCCTTTTTCGCTGTCTTACCCCTCGGCGTCAGCCGTCACCGGCCTCGTTGGGGCCCGGTTCACCACCTCCAGGAACGCCTCTCCGTACCGGTCGAGCTTCATCGGCCCAACACCCGAGACGGCCAGGAGCTCCTCCGGTGTGGACGGACGTGCCTCGGCCATGGCATGAAGGGTCTTGTCGCTGAACACGATGTAGGCTGGCGCACCTTGCTGGTCCGCAATCGACTTGCGAAGCTCTCGCAGACACTGAAACAGGGCCTCCCCTTCATCCGAGAGCGGCCCGGGCTCCGCGATTCGATCGTAGGACCTCGGTGATCGTTGTCGGGGGCCTGCCACCTCCACGGCCATCATCCCCTCCGCCGCCAGGTCCTCCGCCTTCACACCCGTGCACCAATCACACGAGGTGCCGCACGCTGCGATCTCCTCGCCGAAGTGGCCGAGGATCTTCTTGTGCCGGCACCCGCCGTTCTCCACCAATCGGAACAGGGACTTGGCCGCCTCGATCTTCGCCCAGTAGAGATCGGGGTCGTCGATGTCGCTCAGGAACCGCTCATGCTGCTTCACGTCGGCCCACGAGTAGAAGAGGAAGCAGTCGCTATCCAGACCGTCCCGACCCGCGCGTCCCATCTCCTGATACCAGGACTCTACGTCCTTGGGCATATCCCGATGGATGACGAAGCGCACATTCGACTTGTCGATACCCATGCCGAAGGCGATGGTCGCGACGATCACGTCGGCGTCGTCCCTCGCGAAAGCATCCTGGTTCGCCGCCCGATCGACGTCCTGCATTCCCGCGTGATACGGCAACGCCCGCACCCCCTGATCACAGAGGAAGTCGGCCATCTGATCGACCGCCTTCCGCGAGGCGCAATACAGGATGCCGCTCTGCCCCGACCGCGCCTTGATCAGCCCTGAAATCTCGCGGCGCGTAGGTCCGGTGCCCTTCTTCCTGCAGTAGATGTTCAGGTTGGGGCGGAAGAACGAGCCCTTGAAACCGGCGGGCTTGCTCATGTCGAGCTGCCGGATGATGTCGCGGGCCACGGCGTTCGTGGCGGTTGCCGTGAGCGCTAGCACGGGCACGTCCGGCAGCGCCTCTCGGAGCCGCTGCAGCCGCCGGTACGACGGCCGGAAATCGTGGCCCCACTGGCTGATGCAATGGGCCTCGTCCACCACGAGCAGCGAGAGCGGCCAGTTTCCCGCCTCCCTGCTCAAGCGGCCGTCGAGCCCCTCCGGGGCCAGATAGACGAGCTCGTACTCTCCGGCTCTGAGCGCCTGGAGTCTCCGCTCTCGCTCGCCCGGCTCAAGCGACGAGTTGATCGCAGCAGCCCGAAAGCCCAGATCACCGAGCGCATCGACCTGGTCCTTCATGAGGGAGATCAGCGGAGACACTACAAGCACCGTTCCGTCCAACATGCGGGCCGGCACCTGAAAGGTCAGTGACTTGCCCGCCCCGGTGGGCATGAGTGCGATGCAGTCGCGGCCCGCGAGCACGGCTTCGATGACCTTTAGCTGGCCGGGGCGGAAGTCCTCGTAACCGAATACGCCGCGAAGAACGGCGAGGGGCGTGACTGTCGGGTCGGGGGCGATCGGAGGCTCGATGTCCGGGTAACGGGCGCGAGCCCCAAGGTACACGAATGCATGGGGCGAGGAGAGGGGTGGCCGGGTCGCGAGACCCCCGTTCGGGTCACGCGTGTTGTGCGCGGGCCCCATGTTTTGGGACCCATGTACGACGTCGCTTGCGGCCCGGAGAGATCAAGACTAGCTCGACACGTGCCTACAGCCCGTCAACCACCGCCCCGTGATCCCGCCAGTTGTAGCTCAGGAAGACATCGTAGGTAAGCCGAGCGTCGTTCATCCGTGGTCCCCCGGGCGCGACGGTCCCGTGAGCGGCGAGAGCGCTCCGCGCCTCCCCGATCAAGTGTGCCTGGCGTCGGCAGAAGACTCAGGAGGGCGTGGCGCAAAGGATAAGGAATCCGAACGCGCCTCAACAGGTGGAGACTACAACCCTAGACCGCCTACGCCCAGAGCGGAAGGGTGAGCACGGGACGAGCCGGACAGCAAGGTGAACGCCGCCTGAGCGACGCCCCGCGGATGCAACTCGCCCAGGAACGCCAGGAGGCGGTTCAGCAGTCCGGGTATCACCGTGGCCCGGCCCGCAATCGTCCCGACGTAGGCGGCGTGTGCGATCCGTTCGGGTGACGCCTTGGGGAGCCACCGGTACGCTCGCACGTCTCCAAGTCCCGAACGGCCGACGAATTCGGTATCCGTTGCGCCGGGGGCGAGGGCGGTCGCCGAGACGCCCGTCCCCCGCAGCTCCATGGCGAGGCCCCTCGTGAAGGAGAGCACGTAGGCCTTCGACGCCACGTACGTAGTCCAGTTCGGCCCGCCCTGGAAATAGGCCACCAGCGACGCCACGTTCAGGATCCGGCCCCGGCCACGGGACAGCATGTCCGGCAGGAGCCGTCGGGTCAGACCAGTCAGCCCGAGCACGTTCAGTTGCAGCATTCGCTCGAGGCGCTCCGGGTCGGCCTCGACGAGGGGCGCATGGTCACCTCGATCCGCCGGTCACCAGGACCGTGCCCGGGTCCGCCGCCAGGCTACGCATGGCTCACCACTCCAAAGGCGTCGATGTTCTCGCGAATGAACTGCGGCAGCGACTGCGGGGGCTGTCCGCCGATCCGCTCCACGACGTCCGTCTCGCCGCTGAAGATCCCCTTCTGGTGGTCCACGGCGACGGCCTTGAGGTGCGTCACGGCGAACTCGTTCAGCCCGTCCACCCCCGAAATGACGTCTCCCCACACGTCCACCGGGAGATCCACGTACTCCACCGTCGTGCCCAACTCCTCGCTGAGCACCGAGGCCATCTCGGCAACCGTCAGGTTCTTCGGTCCGGTGAGGACGTAACGCTCGCCGACGTGCGGCTCGGGGTCTGTCAGGAGTCCGACCACGACTCGGGCGATATCGTTAGCCGCCACGGGGGCGTGGCGCTCGTTGCCGTAGGGCAGGTACAGCTTGCCCTGAGCGGCGATGGTCTGGGCGCCGAGGATGGGGAGCATTTCGGCGAAGAAGGTCGGCCGAATGTGGATCGCACCCACGTCGGCCCAGTCCAGGATCTTCTCGGAGAGCCAGTGATGACGCGCGAGGGGACTGTCCGAATACTCACGTGCGGAGATCTGGGACATGTTCACGAATCCCCCGACTCCGGCATCCTGCGCGGCGGTCGCGGCGATCGCGGTCGCCTCGACGAGCCGGCCGCCCTGCGGGGGATAGACGAAATACACTCGCCCTACGCCTTCCAGGGCGTCCCGCATGGAGCGCAGATCGTGGAAGTCCGCCACGACCACCTCGGCGCCCAGCGACTCCAACTCGTCGGCACGCTCGTCGCGCTTCCTCACGGTCGCCCTCACTGGATACCCGCGGTCCAACAGCTGACGAACCACGGCGCTTCCGGTCTTGCCCGTCGCTCCGGTAACGAGAATCAGAGACTTCGACATGATGTCCTCCATTAGGTGATGTATATACAACACTTGTGTGAAAAAAACTCCCTACACAGCGCTTCGATTCCGAATCGCGTCGTCCAACTGGTGAATCGCTTCCGTCCCGCCGGCCCCGAGGATCTCGCGGGAGCGGCGTTGGGCTTCACGCCACAGGGGCTCCGCCTCCACGAGGATCCGCCGGCCCGACTCCGTGACTCGGAGCTCCTGAGAGCGGGCCGACGCGCCGGGACGAATCGCCAGCCAGCCGTTCCGCTTCATACGCTCCACGTTACGGCTCATCGTCGACTTCTCAATGTTGAGCCGTCGGGCCACCTCGCCGGGGGAAACCGGACCGCGGCGCACCACGACGGCGAGAATGTTCAGTTGGCCGGCCGTGACGCCCACGGGCCGAAGAGCCTCGTCGTAGATCCCCGTAACGGTGCGGCCGATGAGACGGGTTCGCATCGCGAGGCACTCCGCGGCCATGTCGGCGACGGCTTCTTCGGCTCGGCGTGTTGCTTCGGTCATTTCGTCCGTCCGCTCTCGGCGTTGGCAGCTGGTGCGTGGATGTGCCCCATTTGCAGTATTATTGTCGTTGTAAGATGTATATACAACATAACGAGCCTTCTGTCAAGTTTGTTCCCTGTTGTTTTCCAGCTCGGCGTCTGCTGCGATGAAGCCGAAGGCGGTCCACTGGGTGGCCCAGCCCGTGAGGGTGTCACCCAGGAGACGGATCCCCGAATGGGTGGCTGGATCGATGCAATGGTGGGAATAGACCCCGCCCCGCGCTTTCGGCGCAACGCCTCAGGGGGGCGGTGTCTCCGCCACCACCAGGAGCATCGCATGAAGCGTGGCGTCAGTTGGTGGGTGGCCGGTAGGGCCCCAGTGCGAATCCGCCCAAGAGCGTCACGGGACGGCCCTCGCGCCACACGAGCAGCTCGTACTCCCGGGCGTGCGTTCTCAGCTCGCGCACGAGCCAGTGATGGAGGCCCGCCACGCCACCTCGGCCGCTGAAAAAGGGCTCGTCCCCAAAGCCGACCAGCACGTCCCCGGATCGCAAACCGGCCTGGGCAGCGCCACTCCCACCGTCCACATCCGTGACCCGGATCGCGAGTTGTTCGGGCGCGGTGGGCTCGAGGCCTCTCGGAAGTGGTGCCTCCTCCCCGCTGAACCCCACGCTCTCGAACCGTTCCTCGAGCGCTCGCACGGCGTACATCTCCCAGAAGGAGAGAATACCCTCGCCGTGAGTAGGCTCGAGCTCCGTCCAGAGCGCGGTCCCCGCCTCGATCGAGGCAGCCGTGCGCGGGACTTCTACGTCCAGCCGGACCGGATAGACCCGACGTTCGTCCTTCAGCTCACGCGCTCCTTCGAGCGCCGTGAGGATCGAGCGCTCGAGTCTTCCCTCGAACACCCTCTGCCCGTTCACGAGGACCGTGATCGCTCGGTCCAGATCGACGAGCCGGTCGTTGAGGTGAAGGCGGACCGCGCCGGTCCAACGGGCCGTGATCTGGATCTCGGTCGGGCTCGTGACACGCGCGCGTACGAGCCCCCGCCGGTCCCGGGATTCGACCCAGTGCACCCGCCGGCTCGTGCCTGTGATCCCGGCATGCGGCACGCGCAGCACTTCCTGCGGGTCCGTCCGGCGAGGGCGGCTGTCCAGCCACTGCAGCACGGCGGGATAGTGCTCTCGGAACCCCTCATGGGCCCGGTCGCTGAACTCACGATAGACCAGGTCGCTCCCCAAGGCGGTGAGGATGTCGTTCATCGCGCGTGGGCCGCCCACGCCCCGGATGTTGCGATCCTGCGAGCCCTCCAGGACGTAGACGGGCACCGGCACGACATTGCGCAGCAAGTGCTCGCGGGACTCGCCCTCCGTGGAGACCGGGACGATCGCGGAGAACCAATCCGGGTGCGCGGCGGCGTATGCGATGGAGAAGTTCGAGCCGAGAGAGATCCCAGTGGAGACGATCCGATCCGGGTTGATGCTGGATCGGGCGCGCACCGCATCGATGACCGCCCGCGCTTCCTCAGGCTGGAAGATCTCGTAGGGGAACCGTTCCTGCGTGCGCCCGTCTCGTGAGACGACGTCGACCATGGCCGGCGAAGCTACGATCCAGCCGGCGGTCTCGGCTGCCTCGCCCCACACCTGGATCATGAGCAGGGCGCTACCAATGGCGCCTTCCACGCTTCCCGGCGGTCCACCGTGCATGGCGAACATCAGCGGCCACTGGCGATCGGGCGTGTAGTCGCCGGGGAGGCGAACCCAGACGGGCACGCTCCGGCCGCCACGGGTCGAAACGATGATTGCGTTCAGGGAGTCTCCCAGGGTCGGTGTCTGGCCCGGCGTAACCGGTGGTCCCGAGCGCATGATCTCAGCGAGGTCGCGTATGTCTGCGCGGCTCGCTGCCGTCGTCCACGTGGCGGTGCGAAGGACGGCTTCGGCCCGCTCGAACTCGGCGGTGTTGTGCGGCCATAGGTAGGCGCGCACGAGCTCCTCGTCGACCTGGGCCTGCAGGACCGAGGACGTGCCGAGCAGGAGCGGAAACAGCAGCCTAACGCGCCAGCCCACTGGACTTCCGAACATGCGACAGCCTACCGGACCTGCAACGTCGCCGTCACCGTCCCACCCTTCAGCGCCGAGTACGTCACGGTCATCTCTCCACGACCGCGCACTAGGTACTCGATCGTTTTAGTGGTCCCGCACATCCATCCTCTCCGCACGATCCACTTCCTTTGCAAATGGTTGGACGGGCAGACTAACCCGTCCGGCTGATTCCAGCTATATGACGCGGCGACTGGTGCGGTGCACCGCGGTTGTAATCGACTAGGGCCCCAGCGTCCCCATGGATAGCACCGCCACTCCGTCGTCCCGTGCGTAGCTGTACCCGGTGGGGACGATGACGGCCAGTGCCCCGGGCTGGCCCAATCGGTGTGCGTCCACTCGATCGCGGAACTTCAAGAGATTCCTTGCTCCTTCGTCCACCCGCCGGTGGCCCAGCTTGACCTCGAAGGCGGCCCAACGGCCGTCCCTCGCCCGGATGATGGCATCCACCTCCAGTCCCGTGTTGTCCCGGTACTGAAGGACCTCGGCGTCCGCCGCCTGAGCATAGACCCTCAGGTCACGGACGACGAGGGACTCGAAGACGAAGCCGAACAAGTCCAGGTCGTCCAGCAGGGTGTCCGGTGAGGCGCCGATTGCGGCCACGGCCAGGGACGGATCCACGAAATGGCGCTTCGATGCCTTCCTCAGCCTGGATCTCGAGCGCAGGTGCGGGGCCCATGTCGGTTGGTCCTCGGTGATCATGAGCCGCGCCAGTGCCGCCAGGTAGTCCCGCACCGTGGTCCGGGCTAGTGGCCCGTCCGCGCCGCCCGCATCGGCCGCCAGGGTCGATATGCTGACATACGTGGCTACATTGCGCCCCAAGGATGCCAGCAGCAGGCCGACGCTCCGTGGGTCTCGCTGGGTCTGATCGACCCGGCCGATGTCTACCCTTCGGACTTCGTCCAAGTAGGAGCGCACCGCTTCGAGTCCCTCATCGACGCCGCGCCCCAGGTGGCCAGGCCATCCACCGACGGCAGCCTTGTTCACGAGGGTGGCAACGGTCATCCCGGGGTCCGCGGCCCGGGCTGGCACGCCGTCAAGAAGCTGTCGGAGCGAAACCTCGCCAGTGGCGTCGCCGGTCTCGAAGAGGCTCATCGGCCGCATCCGCAACCGGGTCAAGCGCCCGGCCCCGGTATGGCGGATCACGTCGTCGGCGGGGACGGCAGACCCTGTGAGAACGAACTGTCCGGGCTCGTCCCGGTCGTCGACAACACGGCGGATGTGGTTCCAGATCTCCGGTTCGATCTGCCACTCGTCAATGAGGCGAGGCACCTCCCCGTCCAGCACGAGGGCAGGATCCACCGACGCGGCTCGGCGTGCGTTCTGGTCGACGTCCAGCAACACTTCGCTCCTGGACACCTGCCGGGCGGTAGCTGTCTTCCCGCACGCCTTCGGACCTTCGATGACAACGGCCCCCATCGAAGCGAGGCGCCGTTGCAGTTCCCGGTCCACGATGCGGGGATGGTAGACCATTATGGATGCCTCGACTGGTAAGATTCCCGGGGCGTCCAGGTTAGGTATATAAAGGAGGATAACGCTCTTATACTCCAATTCGCAACGATATCACACTTCAATATACAACAATCTTGAACTACAATATGCAGCGTATACGAGCTACGATTCGCAACAGCAGGCCTCGCATGACTACCTTAGTAGCTGCAGTGGAGTGAAGCGAAGTCGTCCATCCTCGTTGGCCGGGCTCCCCGTGACATGTTGAGAAACCGCGTGACATTGCTCGATACTGCACCGATACCGGGCGACGGCGGTGAGCTCGGTCTCTACCAGCACGGCGAGGACTTCTTGATCAGGGTCGTGGGCGGCCAGGACCTGATGAGCACTCGAACCCACGGGTCCGCGGACGCGCTGGCCGAGATCGCGTGCACCGAGGTCGCCGGCCGCGAGCGGCCCCGCGTGCTGATCGGCGGTTTGGGCATGGGATTCACGCTTGCTTCTGCGCTGCGCCACCTCGGGCACGACGCCGAGGTGTTGGTGGCCGAGTTGGTGCCGGCGGTGGTCGAGTGGAACCGAGGCCCCGTCGGGGAGCACGCCGGTCATCCTCTCCGGGATGAACGGGTCACCGTTCACGAGGTCGACGTCGCCATCATGCTGACGGCGGAGGCGCGGTCCTTCGACGCCATCTTGTTGGACGTCGACAACGGCCCGGACGGATTGACCCAGGAGGGCAATGATTGGCTCTACTCGAGGGCAGGGCTGAACGCGTCCTACGAGGCACTCCGGCCAAAGAGCATGCTCGCGGTGTGGTCGGCCGGTCCGGACCGCGCGTTCGGCAAACGCCTGCGCAAGGCCGGTTTCGCGGTAGACGAGGTCCGGGTTCGGGCGCACGGTGGGAAAGGTGCTCGCCACGTCATCTGGATCGCTCGAACACCGGAGCGATAGAACCCCAACGCCGGCCTCGTGTAGAGCGATACGGTGACCTCTACGATCCGCCGGCAGGGCGGGGTCGGTAGACGGCGCCTCGACGAGCGAGCAGCTACCGATGCGATGGGTCCTCCTGGCCACGGCCGTCCCGATGATGACAGCCTGCTATCCTCGCGGGCTCAATGTCCCCGTGCCGTACACGACGCGGGCGAACGGCGACCTCGAGTCCATATCGTGCGCGAAGGAAAGATTCGTCGAGCTCGGTTTCGAGTTCTACGGTGACCAGCAGGACGGCCGCGACCTCGTGGGCGTCCGAAACTCTCGACGAAGTGCGAACCAGCCCACGATCGGCGGGCGGGACCTCGCTCATGAGATCGTCCACCTCGAGCTGAAGGAAAGAGGCGAGGGAGAGGTTCTGGAGGTGACGCTGGGTCTCTCCCGGCGGCCTGACCTGACGGTTCCCGACGCCGATCACGCCATCGACCTCTGGCTCGAGTCTCCCTCGAGATCGAGTATAGGCGAGGTGGACGAGGTCGCGCGTGAGTGCCAGCTGCCACCGTTCGGTCGTCATACGAAAAGCGCTCACGGACGCGGATCCGGAAGTGCAGCCCGTGGTGGCAGAAGCGCAGGCGAGGGTCGAGGCGATCTGGAGAGGCGACGGTAGCTGCCCTGCGGAGCGAAGCGACGCTTCAGGTGGAATCGCAGCTGAAGCGGAAGGCATCGTCCAAGTCCTCAGGTAAGACGAGCGTGCGAAGTCCGCGTCCCCGCGCCGAGGCGCACATCGCGTCCCGTGCCGCTGCGTCCGCCACGTACTGCTGGAGATACTCCGCGTTGAGCACGGGCTTGCCCTGGGCGATGAACGGATCGAGGAGACCGCACTCGTCTAACTCGTGGCACCGCTCGCTCACGTGCAGATCCACGTACTCGAGGAGATCGGCGACCTGGCCCACGTCGTTCTTCATCGCGACCGCGAGCCCGCGGCCATGGGCTTCGTTGTACAGCGTACGGTTGAACGCCAGTTGGTCGGCTGCCGTCAGGGGGAATCCCGTCGCGTTCTCGAAACCGTCCACATTGTCTGCCTCGACCCCGTCACAGCCGCGTTGGACGGCGAGGTCCAGGCGAGCCTTCATGAGCGTCATGACCTCCGGGGAACGCACGTCCAGCCAGCGTTCGTCCTCAAACCCCGAACACACCGAGCCGAGAGCGGACGAGGGAAACTGCCCGGCGTCAGGCCGGAAGTCCTCCCAGGAACCGGCCGAGAAGTAGCAGAGCAGCCGGCGTCCGGAGGCCTTCAGGGCTGCGACGACCGAGGCGGGCGTCTCGACCAGATCCAGCTCGTAGAGCGCGACGTCGTACCCGATGTTCACGTCCCCCTGGAGCTGCCACTGCCAGGTCGTGGTCACGGGCGGCCGATACCAGGTGCCGGACGTGACGGGGGGGATCGCCGGGTCGGTCTCGGTGTCGGGTGCGGTTCCGGTGTCGGAAGGGGGATCGAAAGGATCGTCCTCGCCGCTGCCACAGGCCGTGCAGCATACGAGAACGAGCAACGCGAGGGCGCGCACCACGCCCCTGCGGAGAGCGAACACGGCAGGACCTCCCATCGCGGTGGATGTCCGATCGTCAGGGAGCCGCGTCGGTGACTATCTCACCGGCTCCAGACGAGCCAAGGATACCATGCCAACAGCCCCTTCACGGGTCGGGATAACGTGAGGGGGAGGAGCAGAGAGGTCAACAAGGCGAAACCCGCGAACGCACGGTTCGCCAGTCCACTCACCGTCCAGTCCACTCACTGTCTAGTCCACTCACCGCACTTGCCTTTACATATGTAACATAGGTATACTCGGGCATGGCCGCACCACGTGACAAGCTCATTCCTGGCACGCTCAACGTCCTCATCCTCAAGTCGTTGACCTGGGGCCCGCTTCACGGATACGCGATCAGCAGGTGGGTCTGGGAGCTCACGGAGGAGGTGCTCCGCGTTGAGGAGGGCGTGCTGTACCCGGCGCTTCACCGTCTCGAGAAAGAGGGGTGTCTCGAGGCCGAGTGGGGGCGAAATGACACCGGCCGCCGTGCCAAGTTCTACGCTCTGACGCCCGTCGGCCTCAGGCGCCTCGAGACGGAGACGGCACGGTGGAGGAGGTCGGCCAAGGCAGTGGAGACCGTCCTCAACCTGAAGGCCTAGGCCCGTGTCCCTGAGAGAGGGATACGTATCTTTTTATCGTGAGTATACGTACGGATGTTGCACGCTTGTCCCGCGGGATCCGCATCCCGAAACCGCTTATCGAGCAGGCCGGACTCGGGGAAGAGGTGGAGTTGCGGGTCGTAGACCCCGGCATCTTCATCGAGCGAACCTCATGCCCACACGCCGGATGGAACCAGGCGGCCCGCTTGCTTCATGAGCGGAGAGATGACGGACTGCTCGACGAGCCGACAACGACCGAGTTCGACGAGACCGACTGGACTTGGGAGTGACGCCTCCCAGGCGAGGAGACGTCTACTCGTGTCTCTCGGCCCCACCCCAGGACGGGAGATACACTGGACACGCCCGTGTGTCCTTCTCTCTCCGGACGAACTCAACGATCACCTGAGCGGTTTTTGGTCGCCCCGATGACGACAGGAGGACACACCTACCCGTTTCGCATCTCATGCCGATTCAAGAAGAAGGACGGGTACGTCGTGCTCGATCAACTACGCACCGTGGATCGAGCTCGGCTCGTCCGCCGATTGGGTAGGCTGTCCAGTACCACCTTGAAGAAGGTCCTTGCCATCCTCCAAGAGATGTTCAGCGCCTAGGGCCAACCGACGCTCGGGCGGGCCGGCAAGGTGGATCCGCTGCTGGCGTTGAGGGGGGAGTGAGGACTTGACGGGGCCCGCCAGGACTCGTGACCACCATCGACGTATCGACGTTGGACAGTCGGATCTATGACTCACTCGCGCGTCCCCGCTTCCACATGCTGATCGGCGGTATCTTCGCCGCCATCGGGCTCCTGCTCGCCCTCGTAGGCTTGTATGGAGTGGTCGCATACACCGTGGCGCAACGCACGCACGAGATCGGGGTCCGGATCGCGTTGGGTGCGCGGACGGAAGACATCCGAGCCCTGGTTGTCCGCGGCGGGTTGGCCGTCGGCCTCGGAGTCGTCGTGGGCCTCGTGGGTGTCCTGGCCTCGGTCCGTGTACTCGAGGCTCTGCTCTACGGAATGAACGCGCTGGATCCGAGCCTCATCGCTGGACTCTCTGTGATCCTCGTACTCGTTACGGCCGCGGCGTGCTACGTCCCGGCACGTCGAGCGAGTGCGGTGGATCCGGTGTTGGTCCACCCGGTTTGCGCTGTATGACTCCGGCCGCCTCTCCCTCGGCCCTTTCGACCGCCGCTTGCGCACCCTCCAGTGCCCATGGGATGTTGACTCGGTCTGATCCCGGAGTGCGCCCATGACCGATCTCATCACCCGCCTGAACGCAGCCCTGGAAGGCCGCTATCGCACGGGACGCCGGCCCGGCGTCCGTACGGTCGGCGCCCTCGTGGCGGGAGGCCTCCTCACCCTCGCCTGCGCTCCGGGCTCGAACGGTGGCGGCTCCTGGACAGCGGCCGAGGGCGACTGGCCCACCTACGGAGGCAACACGGACGGGACGAAGTACTCGCCGCTCGCGTCGATCGACCGGAGCAACGTGGCCTCGCTGGAGGTGGCGTGGAGCTGGGAGACAGGAGACGTGCCGATCTCCGCGCCGCTCCGCCCCATCCCGGGCCAGGACGTGAGAGCGGGCAACTTCGAGGTCACACCGCTCGTGGTGGGCGACACCATGTACCTGTCCACGCCCTTCAACCGCGTGGTGGCGCTCGATGCACGCACCGGTGCCGAGCTCTGGTCCTACGATCCGCGCACCGTGGAGTGGGGCCGCCCACCCAACGGGACGGGCCTGGTCCACCGCGGGGTCGTGCTGTGGACCGGACCCGACGGCAGGAGGATCTTCCTCAACACCCGCTGGCGCCTCATCGCTCTGGACGCGGCGACCGGCACGCCCGTCGAGGACTTCGGCCACCACGGCGAGGTGGACCTCACGGAGACGCTCCTGTGGCCGACGAACCGTCTGCACTACACGCAGACCTCCCCGCCGGTGGTCTTCGGGGACCTCGTGATCGTGGGCAACGGCGTGTGGGACGGGTTCGTCTACCCCCGCGACCCCCCGGGTGACATCCAGGCCTTCGACGTCCACACCGGCCGGAAGGTCTGGGGCTTCAACCCGATCCCCCAGGAAGGCGAGTTCGGCAACGAGACGTGGGAGGACGGGTCGTGGCGTGTGAAGGGCCACACCAACGCGTGGGCGCCCATGACCGTGGACGTGGAGCGCGGGCTCCTGTATGTGCCCATGGGCACGCCAAGCGGAGACTACTACGGCGGGGACCGGAAGGGCGACAACTTGTTCGCGGAGGCGCTCCTCTGCCTGGACGCGCGCACCGGCGAGCGGGTCTGGCACTTCCAGACCGTACGCCACGGCCTCTGGGACTACGACCTGCCCGGTGCGCCGGTGCTGTACACGGCGGAGGTCGACGGGCGCAGTGTCGACGCGGTGGCGATCAGCGCGAAAACGGGCTTCGTGTTCGCCTTTGACCGCGTGACCGGCGAGCCGGTGTGGCCCGTCAAGGACCGCCCGGTTCCCGCCTCGGACGTGCCCGGCGAGCGTGCTGCCCGAACCCAGCCCTTCCCCACCCGGCCGCCGCCCTTCGCGCGGCAGGGGTTCATGGAGGCGGATCTTGTGAGCCTCACAGACGAGCTCAATCGCAAGGCGCGGGAGCTCGTCCGGGGGATGCGCTTCGGGGCGCTCTACACGCCGCCCTCGATCGAGGGGACGCTCGGCCTGCCCGGGATCATCGGCGGGGGAAACTGGGGCGGCTCGGCGGTCGATCCGGAGACCGGCTGGCTGTACGTGAAGTCCACGGAGAGTCCGGCGGTGTTTGTCCTCGGCCCCGCCGACACCATGCGGGTCGTCGCGGAGTGGAACATCGACCGGGAGAAGCGGGGGCGGACGCGTGTGGACGGCATTCCGATCATCGACCCGCCGTACGGCACGCTCACCGCCATCGACATGAACCGCGGGGAGATCACCTGGCAGGTCCCGGTGGGCGACGACGAGCGGGTGCGCTCGAATCCGGCGCTCGCGGGGGTGGCGCTCCCGGATCGACTCGGTGTGTCCGGAGCGCCAGGGCCCATCGTCACCCGTGGCGGCCTCGTCTTCCTTACGGGAGGGGACGACGCGCTCTGGGCCTTCGACGCCTCCACCGGAGAGGAGCTGTGGCGCGGCGAGCTGCCCGCCCGCGGCTACGCCAACCCGATGTCGTACGGGACGTCGGACGGTCGTCAGTACGTGGCGATCGCCGCGGGTGGCGGGGCTGACGGTGGAACGCTGGTGGTCTTCGCGCTGCCCGACCCATGACCCACGATCGCCGTAGCTTCCTCAAGCGCACCGGCGCGGCTCTCTCCGCCGCGGCTGCCGCCGGGTGTGTGCCGGGCACACCGCCCAGCGATACCGCCCAGACCGGCGAGACCGCCGAGCCCAGCCGTGATCTGGCCGGTCCGCTCCTCGACGCGGTGGGGGCGGTCGTCCTGCCGGCGGAGCTCGGCGACGACGGGCGGGCGCAGGCGGTGGCCGACTTCGCCGCGTGGGTGCGGGACTATAGGGCAGTGCCGGAGCTGAACCACGGATACGGCACCCACGAGATCCGCTACGGACCGCCCGACCCCGCCCCCGGCTGGCGGGCCCAGCTCGACGCGCTGGATCTGGAGGCGCACAGGCGCCATGGGGCGCCCTTCGCCGAGATGGACGGCCCCGCACGGCATGACCTCGTCACCGCGGCGATGGCCGCCGACCGCGGCACCGGCCTCCCGTCACCCCTTCGTGCCCGCCACGTGGCCACGGCGCTCATGGCCCACTGGTTCGACTCGCCGGAGGCGGTGGACCTTTGCTACGGGCGGCGCGTTTCGCCGCGCACGTGCCGCAACCTGGAGCGGTCGTCCGACGAGCCGGAGGCCCTCTCGTGAGGCGCCGCATCGAGGAGGCCGACATCGTCGTCATCGGTGGGGGGATCGGCGCCGCCATGGTCGCCGAGCGGCTCACGGAGGAGCGGGACCTGGACGTCCTCGTGGTCGAGGCCGGGGGGCACTCCGCGCCGCTGGAGGAGCGCTTCGAGCGGCGCCGCCGCTACATGGACTACGACGAAAACCCGTGGACGGACGACCATATCGAGGACCAGTGGGCGGCCGGGATCATGTCGCGGTCGATGGTCGTTGGAGGGCAGGCGCTGCACTGGGGTGGGACCGTCCCGCGGTATTCCCCGGAGGACTTCCGGATCCGCTCCACGTTCGGCGTCTTTCAGGACTGGCCCATCGACTACGACGAGATGGACCCCTGGTACCAGGAAGCGGAGGAGCGGATCGGCGTGGCCGGGGAGCAGGGCCCGGAGGCGCTGGATCCCCGCTCGGCCTCCTACCCCATGCCCGCGGTCCCTCTCACCTGGACCTTGGAGCGCCTCCGGGCCTGGGTGAGGGACGCGGGCATCCCGGCCTGGACGAACCCGGTCGCCAAGAACACGCGGCCGTGGCGGGGGCGCAACGTCTGCCAGCGCTGCGACACCTGCAACATCTGCCCCACCGGCGCCAAGTATACGCCCGACTTCACCTTCCAGCAGCTCGTGGCGGACGGGCGCATCCGCCTGATGCCCCGCACCCTGGTGCGCCGCCTGGAGCTGGAGGAGGAGAGCGACAGGATCCACGCCGCGCTGGCGCGGAGCTACGACGAGCCGGACACCGAGATCGTGTTCCGGGCCCGGACCTTCGTGCTGGCGGCGGGCTACACGTGGAGCCCGTGGCTGCTGATGCTGTCCCAGAGCCCCCGCTTCCCCGACGGGTTGGCGAACTCGTCCGGCACGCTGGGCCGGTACATGACCGGGCACCGGAGCGTGAGCGCGTTCGTTGAGCTGCCGATGCGACTGATCCCGGGGATGAACTACGGGCACTCGCTCCTCTCCAAGTACTTCCAGCGCCCCACGCTCTCCGGGGGCCCGGGGCTGGGGGACCTACCGTATGTGCGGCACGACTTCCGCGTGTGGGAGTCGACGACCCAGCGGGGACCCCGCCTGCGCGGCGGCGGCGGCAACCTCCTCGTCGGTGACGCCGCAATGGCGGACTGGCGCGCCCGGACCGAGACGGGCACGGCGCGCATGCGGTCGTACTACGACGTCCTGCCGGACCGGGACAGCAGCGTCGTTCTCGACCCGTCCGCGACGAACCGCTTCGACGATCCGCTGCCGCGCCTCGAGTTTCGGGACGATCCGGTCTCGCGAAGCGTGCGCGGCGCCACGGAGGAGCGTATCCGCAGCATCCACGCAGACATCGCCCGCGCCGGAGGGGGCCGCGTGCTGGGCACCTCCGAGGACGACACGCAGGACCACCCGGGGGGAGGGTGCCGCATGGGCACGGACCCGGGCACGTCCGTCGTCGACTCCTGGGGGCGGAGCCACGATCACGAGAACCTCTTCGTGGTGGGGGCGCCGACGCTGGTTTCCGGCGGGTGCAACAACGGCACTCTGACCTTCTCGGCGCTGTCGCTCCGGTCGGCCTCCGAGATCACCCGCGACCACCCGCCTACACGGGAGCAAGGAGTAGGGTGATGGGAACGATCCGAATGCTGTTGGCTGTGACGGCCGTCGTCGTGCTGGGGGCCGCACCCGCACGGGGGCAGGGGCGAGATATCGTCCTGGTCGCGGATCTCGCGATCGACGGATACGGGAACCCGATTCCGAACCCCGTGATCGTGATCCGCGGGAACCAAATTCGAATGATCCGATCGTCGACCACTCCCCCAGAGGGTGGGGAGGTGATCGACCTGCGGGGATACACGTTGCTGCCGGGGATGATCGATGCACATGCCCACATCGGAGCGAGCTTCGGCCGGGGCGATGGTCGCGCGTTGACGGCCCTCTACGCGGCGCGCAACGCGCGAGTGTTGTTCGAAAGCGGGTTCACGACGGTGCGCAGCCTTGGAAGTCCGACGGGGGTGGCCACGGCCCTTCGGGACGCCATCGACCAGGGTCTCGCGCCGGGCCCGAGGCTGTTGGTTTCGGGCCAGGGGTTGACCGACGCCGTCCTTGCGGCCGCCGAGGGGGATCGCTTGACAGAGGGAAACGGGCCAGCCGGGGAAGGGGCCATACGCGAGTGGGTAAGGGATCGCTCCGACGACGACGTCGACTGGATCAAGGTCTTCGCCACCCGGAGCAGCCGTCAGGGCGGTACTCCGACCTACTCGCAGGAGCAGCTCGACTGGGCCATGGACGAGGCGAGGACGCAGCACAAGCCGGTCTCGGCCCACGCTCACGCCCCCGAGGGCGCCCGGCGGGCCATCGTGGCGGGAGCGCGCACCATCGAGCACGGCGCTCTGCTGGACGACGAGACCCTGGATCTGATGGTGGAGCGGGGGACCTACTACGCGCCCAACCTCTACCTGGGTGAGTACTACGTCGAGCACGCCGACGAGTTCGGTTATTCAGGAGAGGCCATCCGATTCACGAAGGAGTTTCTCTCCATCCGCACCGAGGTATTCTCGAACGCGGTCCGAAAGGGTGTGAAGATCGTCTTCAGCACGGACTCCAACTCGGGTTGGATCTGGTCCGGCACCACCGCCCTCGAGTTCGAGCGCCGTCACGCAGCGGGCCAGACCACCAAGGACGCGATCGTAAGTGCGACGACTCGGGCCGCGGAAGCTCTGTTCATGGATGATGTCGGCAACCTGGAGGAGGGCATGCTCGCAGACATCATCGCCGTGGACGGCAACCCTCTGGAGGACATCAAAGCGCTGGGCCGGTCCGTGTTCGTGATGAAGGACGGCGAGGTCTGCAAGCGACCGCACCTCCCGCTCGCGACACCGGCCGCTGGTCAGGAGGAGGGGATCGTCCTGCTCTCGGACATGGCGATCGATGGAGACGGGAATGTCGTCCAGAATCCGGTGATCGTGGTGCGGGGGGATCAGATCCGGTCGGTACGCTCATCCACGCAACGTCCCACCGGGGACCGCGTCATCGATCTGACGGGCTACACGATCTTGCCGGGACTCATCGATGGTCACGTGCACATCACGGCCAACTTCGAGCCCGGTGCGAGCGAGCCGAAGGAGGCGCTCTACGGCGCGCGTAATGCCGAGAGCGTCTTGATGAGCGGGTTCACGACCGTTCGCAGCCTGGGCAGCCTGACCCCCGCCGCCGTCGCTCTTCGAGACGCAATAGAGGAGCGATTGGTCCCGGGCCCCCGGATGGTGGTGTCCGGCCGCTGGATCGGCTGGGATGAGCTGGTGGGTGCCGAGGACGCCAGTCGGACCGCCTACGAACAGCCGTCCGGTGAGCGGACCATCCGGGCCATGGTACGGGGCCGTGTGGCCCAGGGCGTCGACTGGGTGAAGGTCATGGCCACCTTGAGCAGCCGGTCCGGCGGGGCCCCGGTGTTCTCACAGGAGCAGCTCGACTGGCTCGTGGACGAAGCGCAGCGCGCCGGAAAGCCGGTGTCGGCACACGCCCACGCACCGGCAGGTGCCCGACGGGCGATCCTTGCCGGGGCCCGTACCATCGAGCACGGCGCCTTGCTCGACGACGCGACCCTGGACCTGATGGCCGAGCGGGGCACGTATTACTCGCCCAACCTGTACCTCGGCGAGTACTACGTGGAGCACGCGGACCAGATGGGATACAGCGGTGCGGCACTCCAATTCACCATCGACTTCCTACCGCCGCGCACCCGGGTATTCACCAAAGCCGTCGAAAAGGGAGTCCGGATCGTCTTCGGCACGGACGCGAACCGTGGCTGGCTCTGGGAGGGTACGAACGCCATCGAGTTCGAGCGTCGCGTCGTCGCGGGCCAATCCACCAAGGACGCGATCGTCAGCGCCACGACCCGGGCCGCGGAGGCGTTCGACCTACCCGATCGGGGAAACCTGGCCGGGGGACTGCTGGCTGACGTGATCGCGGTCCAGGGCAACCCACTCGAAGACATCTCCGCGCTGGGGCGCGTCGTCTTCGTGATGAAGGACGGGGAGGTGTACAAGCACCCCTGAGCCTCGAAGCTCAAAGGAGGCCGTATCTACCTCCAAGTCACTTCCATTGCGAAGAAGTGATCGAAGACCGCACGCGTGGGGTCGTTTCTGTCGTCCCCCTCCGGGCTGCGTATGAAGAAGTCGAGTTGGATGACCGCGGGATTCACGGCGCCCGCCGCGGAGCTCTTGTTCAGAAGCGGATAGTTCACCTCTAGAGTTTCCCGGTCGCGCATGCCCTGCGTCACCATGAAATGTATCTGGTAGTCCTCATAGAGCGTCGCGCCGTTCAGGGTCGCGTGACCAAAACCCCAACCCGCCACATACAGAAGCGTCTTGGGCCAGTTGGTATCACCGCATCCTGAGTCGCCGTGCTCGAAGATGAAGGCCGCGACTCCCCCGTCCTGACACGGACTGAATTCGTTGAATCGATCCATTTCAATGGAGAGATCTCCCTCCGGGACCTCCAGCCGCGCTACGAACCGCCCGGTGTTGTCGATCTCATTCACGTCTATCTCGACCGTGCCACCGACGGGGTGCACGCCTGCCCCGTCGTTGCCCATGTGATCCCACCCGGGCGCGTCCCGGAGACGTCCGACCTGGTGTACGCGGCCAGCGGAGAGAACGAAGCGACCGTCGTAGAGATCGTGCTGTTCGGGCGCGTACAGGGTCATGGCAGCCCCCGGCTGCATCCGCGGCGTGGCCTCTTGGCCCTCGGCAGCCCCGCCAAGGAGGGCCCCAACGGTCCCCATGAGCACGAGAGCAGCTGTGCCTTTCATAGCGCGCCTCCGATTTTTTCGTCTGAGTGTAGTATGGTGTTACAGAAGTGTCTCGGCCATTCGAGCACCGATGCATCCGGCCCTGCGGCGTTCCTCCTCCTCGGACCACGGCCTTCGGCCGCGGTGCCCGCGTTGCTATTCCTCGTCGTCGCGCCTGACCCACGCCTAACGGCGCGGGTACCCCGGATCCGGCGCCTCGGCACTCTCGGTGGCTCGCGAACTTCTGTAACACCACACTAGGGTCGAGAGTGAGTGAGCGCGTACTCGAGGTCGAGCCGCGCCGTCTCGCCTGATCGAATCTCAACCCGAACCTGCTGCGTACCCAGCGTTTCGTGCCAAAGCTCTAGCGTGTAGCTCCCCGGCGGGATTCCGAAGATCCGGAGGAAGCCGAGCTCGTCCGAAACCGCGTGAAAAGGGTGGACATCCACTCGAACAAAGGCCCGCATCCAGCCATGGGTATCACACAATACGCTGATCATACCTGAACGCCGGAATACTCGGGAGACGGTCATTCCCTCCACCGGCAGAGCTACGTTGGAAGTGAGGGGACCGTAGTAGTGAGTGGTGTGAAAAATCGGGTCGCTGTTCTTCGCCACGATCGTGTCCCCTACCCTCGCTACCGCCACGTGTGGAATGAACCGACATTCGTGGTTGTCGATGACGAGCCGTTGCGGAAGTCCGGCAGGAAGCTGATCTGTGGGGACGTCGACCAGCGTCCCGATCACATGCTGAACGCCTCGAGTCTCCGCCGACAGCATCAAGTCCTCGAGGCTGTGTTCGAGGCCACATACCTCTGGATCCGTTGTGTTCTGCACACGCGTTGGTGCGGGCCGGGACTCACCTGCTAGACGCACATAACCTTCCAGCGCACCCGTAGCGGCTACCTGTGGCTGTCCACTCTGGGCTGCGAAACCAGGCCGTGACGGTGCTGTCGCGAAGAGCACGAGCAGCGCGAGGCCGGAGAATGCCGAGGCGCGACTGATGCTGTGGCGACAGCGTCCTTTCATCACGACCTTCCTTCTCGGCAGGTGCTGGCGCTCGCCGTCAGTCGATCAGGATCCGCCTCGTCACCTGCCCGTTGCTCTCCCAGTACGACGGAAGACTCGGTCCACACGGTTTCGCCGTTCCGCTGCTCCTCCCGAAGCGTCACGTAGTCCCGAGCCATGAACCGGCCCATGAAGCGCGTGTCCCTGACCGCGATCCGCTTCAGCCACTTCACGTTGGCTACACCGTACCATCTGGTGGGGGCGTGGACAAGTTGGTGGGAGAGGCTGACGCTATAGGACGGTCGAGACCTTCAAGAACAGCGTGGTACCCTGCGTCGATTCCTGACCAAACTCGGCGGCCCCCCGCTCGAACGCCAGCTGAATTGTCCCGAACGGGGGCAGGTTGTTGTAGTTGGAGTCGTACCGGAAGCGCTCGAGCGCTCCAGAGCCGAACCACACGGTTTTCTCGATCGCCGTTCCAGGACGACCCGGACTCCATCCTAGCTGATCGGCCTCCGCACCGGTCCGCGAATCCATCTTCCCGGCTTCTCGCCGGTGATGCCGCCGTTGAGGATCACCGGCACGCCGTTTACCAGCAGATCGGTGATTCCCACCGAGAATTGGTGGGGATCGGCGTACGTCGCCCGGTCCGCGATCACGTCCGGGTCGAAGACCGCCACGTCGGCCCGCATCCCTTCTGCGATGAAGCCCATGTCCTCGCGTCCGAGCCACTGGGCCGGCATCGACGTCATCTTCTTCACGGCCTCCTCGAGCGTGATGACGCCGAGCTCGCGGACGTAGCGGGCGAGCACGCGCGGGAAGGCTCCATAGCTGCGCGGGTGGGGGTAGCCGATCCCGTAGCCCACCGCGTCCCCGTCGGTCTCGATCATGGCCAGCGGGTGCTGCATGATCCGGATGACGTCGTCCTCGTCCATCGCGTGGTAGATCGCGCTGAACCCGCCCCGTAGCTGGAGCTCGATCGCCAGGTCGATCCCTGTCTCCAGGTCGTTAGGAAGCCCGCGGTCGGCGGCGTAGTCCGCTAGCGTTTTTCCGTTGTAGCTCTGATCCGAGCCCAAGACGCGGAACTGGATGCGGGAGATGTCTCCCCCGGTCCGGTCCGTGGTGAAGATGAAGCGCATGCCCTCTTCCAGACGCGCGCGCGTCTCGGGGTCGGCAACGCGCTCCGCAAACGCCGCTGAGCCGTCCGCGAGCGCCCACTGCGGGAAGAGGATCGAAGACCCGGTGCTTGAAGCGGTGTACGGGTAGAGGTCGTGCGTGACCGTCAGCCCGGCCGCGTTGGCGGAGTCGATCATCGCCAGCGTCCTTACGCTCCAGCCCCACTGTGCGGATCCGGTCGCTTTGTGGTGGTTGATCTGCGCCGGGATGCCGGCCTCGTCCGCGATGCGGATGACTTCGGCCACCGACTCGAGGAGCCCGCTCGCCTCGTTCCGCATGTGGCTCACGTAGATTCCGCCGTGGGCCGCAGCGATCTTGGCCAGCTCTATGATTTCCTCCGTCTCGGCGAAGTTCGCGGGCACGTAGAGAAGGCCGGTCGAGAGACCCAGCGCCCCCTCCCGCATCGACTGGTCGACGAGGGCCTTCATCTCTTCCAGCTCTTCGGGCGTCGGGGCGCGGTTGTCCATGCCCATGACACGCCGGCGCGTCCACGAGTGACCCGCGAAGAACCCCACGTTGGGCGCCATCTCGAGGCTCGAGGCGAAGTCCTCGAGCGGCCAAGGCTGCGCGCCCGAGTGCAGAGAAGCGACGATGGTAGCGATCCCCTGGCGGAGGAAATTCTCGGCCAGCGGATACTCGGCGATCGTCCGCTGGACGTGCGCGTGGTTGTCGATGAAGCCCGGTGTGACGACCTGTCCGGTCGCGTCGATGACGGTCTCCGCCTCGGAGGGGTCGATCCCGTCGCGGGAGATTGCAACGATCCTGCCGTCCGAGACCGCGACGTCGGCGGCAAAGCCAGGCGTGCCGGTGCCGTCGATGACGGTGCCACCGCGGATCAGGACGTCGTACGTCTGAGCGTCGACAGGGGCTGCGGCGAGGGCGGCGGCGATGGCGAGGATGGCGAGGATGGCGGTGTGGCGCATGGTCTCCCTTCGGCAATTGGGCGGCGGAAACATGCGCCGTGGAGCCCGGCGGGAGCAAGATGCTGCAGGTCACCCTCGGAAGTGTGTGGCGAACTACTGTTCCGATTTCGCGGAGAGCGCCGAGAGCGGCGGGAACTCCGGAGGGCTTCCGGAGCACTATGCAGGGAGGGGCGCGAATCCGGGAACCGAGAGTCCGGCGGGCCCCATCGTCGACATCACGGAGGACGGCTCATGCGAGATCACCGACGACGCGTATACGACTCGGTACTCGGCCTGCTCTGC
Source organism: Longimicrobiales bacterium (assembly GCA_965238005.1). GTDB lineage: Bacteria > Gemmatimonadota > Gemmatimonadetes > Longimicrobiales > Gaopeijiaceae > CBDCKN01. Next base: position 4,357,685 of record OZ250165.1, on the reverse strand, counting down.
GACGTGGAGAATCCCACACCTCTCGTGCGGCTCGATCGCGTGGTTCCGTTCGAGCACGCACAGGTGTACGCAAAGCTCGAGTGGTACAACCCGTTCGGCGCGGTCAAGGATCGCATCGCCGCCAACATGATCGTCGATGCCGAGAAGCGGGGAGTTCTGGACCCGGAGCAGAAGCTGGTCGAGCCCACCTCAGGGAACACCGGGATGGGCCTGGCCATGTTGTCCAATGCGAGGGGGTATTCGCTCACCACCCCGCTGTCATCGGAAATCCCACTCGAGAAGCGCACGATGCTGCGGTTCTTCGGCGCGAACGTCATCGAGCTCGAGGACACCCTTTGCCCCGCTCCCGGCGCTCCCGAAGGAGCGATCGCCAAAGCCAACGAGCTGGCCGAGGATCCCGACTTCCACATGCTCAATCAGTATCGGAACGAAGCCAATCCCGAGGCGCACTACAAGACCACGGGCCCGGAGATCTGGCTCCAGACCGACGGCGCCGTGACGCACTTCGTGGCCGGCCTGGGCACCTGCGGGACGATTACGGGGACGGGACGGTTCCTGAAGGAGAAGAGCCCCGCCATCAAGGTTCATGGCGTGTACCCGGAAGAGGGACACGACATCCCGGGGGTGCGGAGCCTTCGCCAGCTCCAGCAGACCGAGCTCTTCCGGCCCGACGAGTATGACGACCTGGTCGAGGTGACCAACCAGGCGGCCTTCGACCTCTGCCTCCGGCTCAACCGTGAGGAGAGCATCATAGCCGGTCCGAGCTCCGGCATGGCTCTCGCCGGTGCCTTCGACCTGGTTCCGGACGAGCCCGGTGTGCTCGCCGTGGTGTTGTTCCCGGACAATGCCTTCAAGTACGCCTCGTCCGTGCCCAAGCACCTCCCACACCTGGGCTCGACCGCGGCCCCCAGTCCACGCGAGCACATGATGGACGCCCTCGTCGAGAACGCGAGGGGCACGCCGGGCCTCACCATCGAGGTCGGGCTCGCCCACGAGCTCATCGAGACCGTGAGTCCTCTGGTGGTCGACGTACGTGAGCCCGATGAATACGTGAACGTGCGTATTCCCGGTGGGCTTCTGATGCCGCTGCAGGAGATGAGCGAGTACGTCGACATGCTGCCCGAGGATCGCGAGGCCCCCATCCTCGTGGTCTGCGGCTCGGGCGTACGGTCTCTGTCCGGCGCTCTGTTCCTCGCTTCCTTGGGCTATCAGGATGTGCGCAGCATCAATGGCGGAACCACGGCGTGGGCGCAGCAGGGCTACGAGGTCGCGAGTGGCTGATGGAAAGGCCCCGTAGGGGGACGAGCGCCCGCCTCACCTGGCCAGCGGGTCGGGCCGCAACTGGAACTTCATGACCTTGCTGGGCGTGCCCTTGCCGCCTTCCATGTGGAACGGCGCCCGCGTGCTCACGGTCGCCCACAGACCCCTCCCCTTCCAGCCCCCCTCCGGATCGTCGATGCGGCCGTCCATCCACTTGGTGTAGAAGCCGAGCGGATAGGGGACCCGCAGAACCACCCAAGCCCCGTTTACGAGGGCCAAGAGCCCTTCGGACGCGTTGCCGGTGTTGATCGGCACGTTCTCGCCGAGGCCGAGCGTGTTGAACTGATCGATCCACGTGTAGTAGCTCGCCTCGGCGCTTCCCGAGGTGGTCACGCCCTGGATCTGTGGCAGCGGCTCCTCCCAGAAGGTCCAGCCCTCGGGACAGTGCCGGCCCGTGGCTGACGGTCCGTTGAGCGGTCCCGTGCACTTGCTCCGGTCGAAGCTGGCCATGTGCCCGCTGGCGAGCGCCGCCCACATCACCCCGTTCCGGTCGATGTCTCCGCCGCGCGGTGAAAACCCCTCAATGGGCGCCCCTGAGGCGTCCAGCGGCAGCTCGTATAGTTCGGCCAGCGCCGTCTCCGGCGGGTTCGAGCCCGGATCCAACCGGACGACCGCGCCCGGATAGCCCAGTGACGTCGCCCACACGGAACCGTCGGGGGCGGGCGCCACGGAGTAGAAGCCGGCTACGATTCTCTTGTCCTTCGTGGGGTCGACCGGCTGGTTGGGCTCCACGTAGTCGTCCCGCGTCCCGTTGCCGTTGGTATCGAGGACGAGCGCCGTCCAGCCCTGCGAGGCCTCCTCGTCGCCGGTCTCCTCGAACATCCTCGTGTTCAGCCAGCCCACGACCTGCCCGCCGCCGCTCGTCCAGAGCGTGTTGTCCTCGTCCTCGGCGAACATGAGGTGGTGCGTGCTGAAACAGGTGCTGATGTGGGTGAGCTCCTCCGTCTCCGGATCGTACATCGCAAGGTGGCGCCGAGCGCGAGCAGTGGGGAAGAGCTTCGCCGACGGGTGGTCCGACCCCTCCCGGCAGAATTCCGGATTGTCCGGGGGGCGCACGGTGGATGTGAGCCAGACCCGGCCCCTCTCGTCCAACATCGGGTTGTGGACGTTGTTCTTGCTCATCCAGATGGGCTCGTCGCCCCAATACGGCGACGGTTGAGGCATGCCCGGACCCGAGGCTGGCCGCGTGCTCGGATCGCGGACGGTCAGACCGACCTGGCTCGCCGTGTGGCTCACCGGATCCAGAACGGGCACGTAATCCGCGCTGGCCTCCAGCGCCCCGTAGATGGGCCCGTTTGCGTTGACCGTGGGATTCCGCCTATCCGTGGAGGCCTCGTCGTGGAGGTACGCCTTCGGATCGGCCCAGTCCCACACCGTGACGACCACGTTGCGCTCCACGCCCTGCGGCCGGGGAGGTGCCGGCGGCACTTCGCCCGCGGCGATACGGTCGGTCCAGTCCGCGAACATCTCCAGCATCACTTGCCGGCCCATCCGGTCGAAACCGGCGCTCATCCCCGCTCCGGCCTGGCCCGACTGAATCCGCCGGTCCCATGCGTCCACGGAGGACTCGAAGTCGCCCAGTTCCTCGGGGATATGCCGGGTGCCGATGGTGCCGAGCTGATGGCAGGCGGTGCAGTTCCCCGACTTCACGAGCCTGAGGAGCTGGGCCTGGTTCCGGATGTTCGGCGAGATACCGTTCCCCCCCTCTCCGGTCCCCGGGAACTGGTCCGCTTCGGGCATGTGGAGGAGCGACAGCCAATAGCCCGCCGGATAATACTCCGCCGCCGTCCGGGCGTCCGGTGCCGGCACCGCGGTCAGGTTCCGGACCCTGCCGGGCGAGGCGTGAAGCTTCTCCGAATCCACCAGGCCGTAGCCGCGCACCCACACGTCGTAGCTCGCCTCGGGAAGGTCGGGGATCAAGTAACGACCCCGGTCGTCCGTCACCACGATCCGGGCGAAGCGCGTCGGAAGGTCGGTCGTCTCCGCGATCACCCAGACGGCGGCCTCCGGCCCGCCTGGCCCCGTCACGACGCCTCCGATGTCGTCGTCGTCGATGCTCAGTGTGTCGGTGCCGGGCTGACAGGCGGTCATGGCGATCAGGGCGGCGAGCGTCGTCAGGGTGGCGAGCGCCATCAAGGCGGCGACCGCCCCCGGCGCGAAGCGGCCGCCGGCACCGAAAAGCTGTGCTATCGTCCAGGCCCTCATGTCGCTCCTCCTGCTCGGGCGTTCCCGAGCTGTCGTACACTGGTGCTCGCTACCGCCGCATCACAGCCCCCTCGAGTCGGCATCATGCGATCCGCGGGAGTCGGCCGCGCATGCGGCCGGGCGGGTCGGTGGGTTGGAGAGTAGGAGGGAGGGAGTGGGGGGACAAGGCTCGCGACGACCTGTATTCGGCCGCATCTTCTCTTGGTATCAGAAGTCCGACGTCCACACCCTCCAGGAGGCCCCTATGGCCAAGATCAGAGTTTACACCACCCCTACGTGACCCTATTGCAGAGATGCCAAGGATTGGCTCAAGGAACACGGTTGTGAGTTCGAGGAGCTCGACATCACACAGGACGTTGAAGCCCTGAGAGAGTGGCGCTCTCTGAGCGGTGGGGTCGGAGTTCCCGTGATCGCCCACGGCAACGACTTCATAACCGGGTTCAGCCCCGAACGACTCGAGCAGTTCGTGGACTGCTGCGAGCACACGACCTCTGTAGAGGCGGCATAAGCGCAAGGGTAGGACCGCGCGTTCAGATCGCCTTGTGCCTCGGCTCGAGCCGGCGACCCCCTGAACCCTCGCAGAGCCCGCAACCGGATTGCGAAAACATATCCGTTCGGATATTATATCGTATGAGCGAAATTCGGACGTTACGGAGGACAGTCGGGGTAACCCAGGCCGCGCTGGCGGATGCGGCCGGGACGTCACAGCCGACCATCGCAGCCTACGAAACGGGGCGAAAGAGCCCCACGCTCGGCACCGTCAGACGGCTGGCGGAGTCAGTCGGGCTCGCAATGAGCGTGCAGTTCCATCCTCCGCTGACGAGGGAGGATCGCCGTAGCATCTCGCTCCATCGGTCGATCGCGCTGCGGCTGGAAGAGCGGCCCAGCTGGGTGTTGAAACGGGCCCGAGAGACTCTGAAGAAGATGCGTCACGCCAACCCCGGAGCCCGACAGTTGCTCGACGAGTGGGGCGTACTTCTGAAGAGGTCGATTCCCGAGTTGATCCCGGTACTCACCGATCCCGGTGCGCGCGCACGAGAACTCCGGCAGGTCACGCCGTTCGCCGGAGTGCTCTCGGCCAAGGAGCGTGCAACGGAGTACCGAGCCTTCGCCGAGGAGGAGAGGAAGAGGAGGCGCAGTGACTCGTGATGCCTTCGAGCACGCGGTCCGAGCCGCCGCCGCGGTCCTTGGCGTTGACGAGGTGCTCGTGATTGGAAGCCAAGCCGTTCATGCGTCTCTTGACGAGCCGCTCCCCGAGGAGGCTCTTCGTTCGATCGAGGTGGACGTGGCCGTGCTCGGAGACGAGGATGGCCACCAGGCCGATCTGATCGATGGCTCGATCGGAGAGGCATCCATGTTCCACCAACGGCGTCGTCGCACTCTGCCTCGAACTCCACGATCTCTTGATCTCGAAGGCCATCGCAAACCGCCAGAAGGACATCGAGTTCTGCCTCGCGCTGCTCGAAATGGGTGTCGTCGACCCTGTTGAGCTGCGTGCCCGCCTCGGACTCGTCGTGGACCTACCGGAGGCGCTCCGCCGAATCGTAGAGGCACGCATTCCTGTCGCGGGACCCCCGTCCTCTAAGGACAGCCGGTGACCTCGCGGCGGGCAAGATTGCGGACATCATCGCCGCGGACGGGGATCCGCTGAGAGACATCAACGCGCTGAGACGAGCCGTCTTCGTGATGAAGGATGGCGTGATCTACAGGAGGCCCGAGGGATGAAACGCACACTCGCGATCGGAATCGCCCTGCTCACCGGGACGCTGCTGGGCTGCGTTCCCGCAGAGGAGGGTGGCGGTGACTTCGACCTGGTCATCGCGAATGGCCGGGTCGTGGATCCCGAATCGGGTCTCGACGCCGTCCGCAGCATCGGAATCCGGGGCGGAAGCATCGCCGCGATCGTCGACGGGGAGATCGATGGCGCACAGACCATCAACGCGAGCGGGCTGGTCGTCGCGCCGGGCTTCATCGATCTGCACGAACATGGGCAGTTCGAGGAGGCCTACGCTCTGATGGTGAGGGACGGAGTCACCTCGGCGCTCGAGCTGGAGGTCGGCACGCCGGACGTGGGCGCGTGGTATGCCGCGCTTGAGGGAGGGCAGATCGTCAACTACGGAGTGAGCATCGGACACATCGGCGTCCGAATGGACCTCCTCGACGATCCCAGTGAGGGCATTCTGCCCGCTGGGATCGGAGGTTCGGGAAGCGTGACGCCCGAGCAGCTCGATGAGATGGAGCGCCGGATTCGAGAGGGTTTGGCTCAGGGCGCGGTCGCCGTAGGCTTCGGGGCCGCGTATACGCCCGGCGCGACCATGGACGAGATCGAGCGCATGTTCGGCGTTGCGGGTGACATCGGGGCCCCGATCCACATTCACATGCGGAGCGGCGTGCCGGGCTTCGACTCCACGCTCGCCGCGGCGCGCCGGGCCGGGGCCGCGCTCCACGTTGTGCACATCAACTCGTCCTCCGGGCGGGACATCGACCGTTTTCTCGAGATGGTCGAGGAGACGCGGTCGGCCGGCCAGGACGTCACGACAGAGACGTACCCGTACGGCGCGGGCATGACCGAGATCCCATCCGCACTCTTCGACGACTGGGAGAGCTGGACCGACGAGGACTTCCAGCGCCACCAGCTCGTGTCAACCGGACAGCGGGCGACGCGGGAGACATTCGCGGGGGCGCGCAGGCAAGGCGGCGCCGTGATCATCCATAGTCGCACCGAAGACATGACACGGACGGCCGTCTTCAGCCCCCTCACGATGATCGCGAGCGACGGCTTCCTCGTGGATGGGCAGGGCCACCCGCGGACCTCGGGCTCGTACTCGAAGGTGCTCGGGCGGTACGTCCGTGAGGAAGGCGGGCTCACGCTCATGGACGCCCTCAGGAAAATGACGGTCATGCCCGCCCGCCGACTCGAGGCGCGCGTTCCCTCGATGGCGAACAAAGGACGCATCCGGGTCGGCGCCGACGCCGACATCACGATCTTCGATCCGGAGACGGTGATCGACCGCTCGACCTACGAGGACGCTACGATCCCCGCCGCAGGGATTCCGTACGTGATCATCGAGGGGGAGATCGTCGTCGATGACGGAGAGGTCACGGACGCTCGGCCCGGCCGCGCGATTCGGGCGCCGATCGGATGAGCGAGGCGGGACGACGGGTGCCCGCCGACACGATCGACGAGGTCGTGGAGCGGCTGACGGAGATCGTCGAGTGGTCGCGCGCCGCGAGCTCACGGCTCGGATATTTCGCCGCGCTCTACCGCAAGGTCACGGTCAAGGTTGGCGAAGGAATCGCCGACGGCTTTTTCGACGACGGCGACCGGATCGAGCGGTTGGATGTGATCTTTGCCAACCGGTACCTGGAGGCGTTCGAGGACCACCGCGATGGAAGACCGACGACCGATGCATGGACGTATGCCTTTCCAGTGTCCGATCAGTGGTGGCCCATCGTGCTGCAGCACCTGCTGCTCGGCTTGAATGCGTTGGGGGTACGGTAACGCGGTTGGTTCGGGTAGGGGAGCGGGGGTGGGTGGGGAGAAAGATCCAGATTTTGGAGTAAAAAAGGGGCTACACCTCCCTCGGCTCTGCCGGTCGTGTCACGGCATATGAATGTGAGGACGCAGGAGAATGGACGTTGCGTCGACGAAGCTCCTCCGAGCCCACGCCGCACTACTGGCGAGCCTGGACCTGGAGATCGAGCAGGCATGCGATCCGGCCTTGTACGAGGCGTCGGCCCCGGCGGTCTCCAAGTGGAGCGTGAAGGACCACCTGGAGCATCTCTCGATCGCCAATGGGGGAATCGTGAGTTGGATCGAGCGAGCCCGCGACGGGGATCCCAAGCTCGACACAGGCGGTCGCCCCAGCCTGGCCGGGCGGATCGTCCTGCTCGTCGGTGCATTTCCCAGAGGTCGGGGTAAGGCCCCTGAGCGAAACCTGCCCAAGGGGACGAGCGCCGAGGAGCTGGCGGCAAGGTTTCACGGAATCAGAGAGCGGGTGGAGGGACTAGAGGGTTCCCTCGCGCAGCTACAGGCGTCGCCCGCCACACGAAATCATTTCGCGTTCGGCAACCTCAACGCGGCGCAGTGGCTACAGTTCGCTGTGATCCACGACAACCACCATCAGAAGATCATCCGGGCCGTGCTCGAGCTTCGGGGGCTCGAAGTCCGTTGAGATCTACGATCCAGCGCCACTCGACCTCACCCGATGGTGATCCGACACCGGATATCCTGTGGGTGGCGAAAACAGCGTTGGGCCTGTTCCTGTTCTCAGGCTGCGAGCCGTCTCCGAACCCCCCGCCGGGACCGGACACCGAGCCGATTGTGCTCGACTACGACGCTCTCGCCGAGGGCCTGCTCGAGCGGCTCGCGCTGCAGCCGGGCGAGCGTGTGCTCCTGGTGGCGATGCCCGGCTCATTCAACGCCATAGTGCCGACGTTTCGGGCGGGCGTCCTGGCCGCGGGTGCGACCGACCTGGGCGCTTGGTCGGTAGCCGGTGACACGCCGAACGCCTGGGCGACCGACTTCACGGCCCGGCTCGCGGAGGCCTCGGACCAGGCGCTGGTCGAACTTCTGGGGGAGGTGGACGCGGCGGTGATGATGCCGGGGGCGACCGTGCTGCACCCCGTCTACTCGGGCCTCCAGGACCTGCTCCGGCAGGGACAGGGCCGGACCGTCCACTTCCACTGGGCGGGGGCGTACGCGCTCGACGGCACGCTCATGGATCAAACACCCGAGTACGACGCCTTCTACGAGAACGTCCTGCACGAGACCGACTACGTGGCGCTCGCCGCCGCGCAGGCCGGCTTCGAGCAGGCGATGCGCGGCTCGGAGGTCCGTGTCACGACGCCGGCTGGTACCGACATGTCCTTCCGCATCGGCGACCGTCCGGTGACCAAGCAGGACGGGGATGCGTCGGCCGCACGGGCGGAGCGGGCCCTGAACCTTATCGATCGGGAGGTCGAGCTCCCGGCGGGCGCCATCCGCGTCGCCCCGCTGGAGGAGTCGGTCAACGGCACGATCGCCTTCCCGCCGTCGGTGTGGGGCGGGATCACCGTGGAAGGTCTGGTGCTGACGTTCGAGTCGGGTCGGGTCGTCGACGCCCGGGCCGAGCAAGGCCTCGGCGCCGCTGTGGCGGAGATGGACTCGGCCGGAGACGCCGGACGCGCGTTCCGGGAATTTGCGCTGGGCTTCAACCCGCTGCTCGGGATCCCGGAGCAGGGTGATCCGTGGATCCCCTACTACGGCTACGGCGCCGGCGTGGTGCGTCTCTCGCTTGGGGACAACTCCGAGCTCGGCGGTGCGGTCGGGGGCGGTTACGTTCGCTGGAACTTCTTCACCGACGCGACCGTGACGGTCGACGGAGACGTCTGGGTGGAAGGAGGGCGGCTCGTCACGGGCGATGACCGCTAGCGAGTGCGGAGAACGCTTCCCAGGAGCTCTTGCCAGGCCGTCCGCTCCCTTTCCGGGGCAAAGCGAGGCCGCAAGCGCACGCAGTGTTCCTTGAGCTCCGCCAGGTACGCGGGCTCGGACTCGGCTCGTAGCAGAAGGCTCGCGAGGCCCTCGTCGTCGCCGACCGGGAAGTACCCGGGGTAGTCGTCACCGAGCAGTCCCCTGGATCCGGGGATGTCGGTCGACAGGACCGGCACCCCGGCAACGATCGCTTCCGAGACCACGTTGGCACCGCCCTCGTCGCGCGAGCTGAGTACCATCAGACGGGAGCTCGCGAGCAGCTCACGGGCTAGATCGAACGGCAGCGGCCCGAGCCATCGATAGCGCGGGTTGGTCTCGGTCTCCTTGCGGGCCTCCTCGCCGAGCTCCTGGTCGAGCGCGCTACCGGCGTGCCGCACGACGATGCGCGAAGTCGCCGGCAGGCGCCGGGTCGCGGCCGCGGCCATCAGTGGATCCTTGATCGCCCGGAGGTGGGATAGCACAGAGACTTCGAATCGATCCGGCAAGGTCTCCGGGGGCGAGGGCGGGGGCTCGGCCGACTGTAGGATGACATGGACCTTGTCGTGCACCGCCCGCGGCAAGCGCTCGAGCGCTGCCGGCTGCAGGGCCACGACGCGGGTCGCCATCTCGAGGGCACGAAGCACTTCGTCGCTCTGGTCGAGGTCGCGATACAGATCGGTTCCGGCCAACGCGACCACCAGCGGTGCTCCCTGCCGCACTTCGTGGAATCGCCGGATCGATTCGAAGCTCTTTCGTGCATGCAGCGCGATCAAGACTTCGGCTTCGTCACCCTGCCAACTCTGAACGAGATCCGTCGGGTGCCCCAACTCTTCCAACAGCCGCTGCCAGCGCACCGAGGTCGTGCGGTTCCCGCCTAGCGACGTCACTGGAGCCGGGCTGACCAGGGTGACGTTCAACGCTCGATCGCGCAGGTGCGAAAACCCGTGAAAACGTCCCGCCGATTCGGCGTGAAGTAGTTGCGCCAGGTGGGGCGCAGCATGCGCGTTCGAGTCATCCAGCAGCCGCCACGCAAGACCTTGCGACAGCCGAACCACGGCTTCGAGTACTGCTCGTAGGGGTCGACCACGAAGCCCGGGTAGGGCAGGAAGTCGCTGGCGGTCCACTCCCAGACGTTACCTAGCATCTGCCGGCAGCCGGCTGGCGTGTCACCCGCGGCGGCGGCCGTGATCGGCCAGAGACCGCCACCGTTGCCATCGAGGTTGGCTCTCTCGGGGCCCGGCTCGGGAGAGTCGCCCCATGGGTACCGGCGCCGGGCACCGGTCAACGCGTCGCCATCGACCTCGGCCGTCGCCGCGACTTCCCACTCAGGCTCGGTCGGCAGGCGCCGTCCCGCCCAGCGACACCAGGCGTCCGCCTCATACCAGTTGACGTGGACGACTGGGACATTCACCTCGAGATCCCGCCAGGTGTCGAAGACACGCTTTTGCCACGCATCGCCGTGGAGTCGCCAGTAGACCGGGCACTCGGCGCCAGCAGCCAGCCGCCAGCGCCAGCCAGGGTCACTCCACAGCTCGGACCGTCGATAGCCGCCGTCCTCGACGAACTCCAGGAACTGAGCTTGGGTCACCGGCGAGCGGGCAATGTGGAACGCCTCGATGTCGACCGGGTGGGCCCACTTTTCGTTGTCGAACACGAACGGCTCGTCCCTGCTCGCGCCGATGTCGACCCGGCCTCCCGGAATCCTCGCGTCACCGTACGGCGACGGCTCCGCTGCCGCCTGCGCCGGGCCGAGCCAGCTGGGCGGCGCGTAGCCGAGCGTCTGACGCATGTAACAAAACGCTTCCTGGTGCATGTCCTCGTGGAACACAGACAGGAGCAGGAAGTAGCGAAGCTCGGGGCTGGGTTCACCCTCGGCGAGTTTCTCGAGAACGGCATCCCGCACTCGCTGTCCATAGCTCACAACCTCCACTCGTCCCGGCATCTTCAAATGCCAGCGCATCTCATGTCCGACATGGGCCGAGTCGAACAGGTGATCCGGATCATCGAGCAGGGGCGTTCCACCGAGCGGCGTTTCACCGAGCGCATGACGCAACACCCAGAACTCCTGAAACCATATCCCGTGGCCCAGCTCCCACAGGAACGGGTTCACTGTGGGCAAATACGGCACCGACATCTGGTCATCGTCGAGATCGTCCACCATCGAAAATGTTCGCGCTCGGGCATCCTCGATCCAACCTTTGAGCTGATTCGTCGACACGCTCATTCGAACACCAGCCAATGGAATAGCTTCACCGGGCTCGCTCCTCAGGGTTCGATGGAAAATCGAATGATAGCGGGTCGTCACTGCGCGCGCCGACGGTGTATTCTTCGGCATCCGGGCAACACATCGAGCACAGGGGGCAAAAGTGACGTGGGAAATCGTCTTCGTACTGGTCTTGACGATCTGTGCGATGGTGCTGTTTGTCACCGAGAAATTCTCCACCGACGTCGTGGCCATCCTCGTCATGATCGCGCTTCTCGTCTCCGGCGTTCTCACCCCGGCGGAGGGGTTGGCCGGTTTCGCTAACACCGCAACCGTCACGGTCGGCGCGATGTTCGTGCTCAGCGCCGGAATGTTCCGGAGCGGCGCGGTGAACTTCGTTAGCAGAGCGCTCGGGAGACTGGCCCGGCACAGCTCGGGGCTGACGCTGTTCCTGGTGATGGTGGGTGTCGGCGTGCTGTCATCCTTCCTGAACAATACGGCTGCGGTGGCAATCCTGATCCCTGTCGTCATCGTCGTCGCGCGGCGAGCAGACACGAGCCCCTCAAAACTGCTGATGCCCCTCTCCTTCGCTTCCATGTTTGGAGGCATGTGCACCGTGCTTGGGACATCGACCAACATCCTGGCGAGCTCGATAGCCGAGCAGGCAGGGCTCGAAGCCTTCGGCATGTTCGAGTTCACGAAGCTCGGCGTGATCTTCTTCGCCGTCGGAGTCGCCTACATGATGACGGTGGGCAGAAAGCTCGTTCCCGACCACCGCGGCAAAGGGGATCTGACGAAGAGCTTCGGTATGGGCGACTACCTGACCGACCTCGTGTTACTGGCGGAATCGAAATCAGTCGGCCAGTCACTGGCATCGGCGCCGCTCGTCGAAGAGCTGGGCGTCGAAGTTCTGCAGATCCTACGCGGCGAGGACACCCTGCGCCCGACTGCTGAGATCATCCTTCGCGAACACGACGTTCTTCGCATCAAGGGGGATCTGCACACGATCAACGAGCTGAAGGACCGCGCCGGAGTGACCTTCGGCATGAGCATGAAGTGGCGTGACGAGGACCTCGAGTCCACCGACACCAGGCTCGTTGAGGCAGTCGTCGGGCCCAGCTCACCGCTGGCCGGGACGTCCCTCGCCGAGTCGCATCTACGAGAGAATTACGGAGCCGCCGTGCTGGCCGTCCGGCAGCACGGAGCGCTAACGCATGGCGAGTTTCAGAACATGAAGCTGATGCCGGGAGACACGCTGCTGATCGACGTACCGAACGACCAGATCGAGCATCTCACCCAGCAGCGCGTGTTCCTGTTGGTGTCCAGGGCCGGGATCCCACGTTTCAACTGGCCCAAGGCCACCAAAGCGCTCGTCATCGTGGTCTCGGTCGTTGTGATCGCGGCAACCGGAATGCTGTCGATTGTGGCTGCTGCAGCCGCGGGCGCCCTGATGATGGTGCTGAGCGGGTGCATCTCGACGGAGGAGGCTTACGGGGCGATCGAGTGGAACGTGCTCTTCCTACTGGCGGGCATGCTTGCGCTGGGCGCCGCATTGGAAAAAACTGGCGCTTCGACGATGCTGGCGGGAGGGATGATTGACGGGGTCGGTGGATTCGGGCCGATTGCGCTGCTTGCTGCATTTTTCGGCATCACCATGTTGCTGACAGAAGTGATGTCGAACAACGCGACTGTCGCGCTGTTACTCCCTATCGCGATCACCACCGCGCTTTCGATCGACGCGAACCCGCGCACCTTCATGTTCGCGGTCGTGTTTGCGGCGTCGTCGAGCTTCATGACGCCGGTTGGCTACCAGACGAACACGATGATCTATGGGCCCGGCCAGTACCGGTTCGTGGACTTCGTTCGTGTTGGCGCACCACTCAACCTCATATTCTGGGTCTTGGGCACGCTCTTGATTCCCTGGTTCTGGCCCCTCTAGGCCGGCGGATCGCCGGTCCCGAACACCCTCTCTCGCTAGCGCCCTGCCCGGTCGGCCTCCTCCTCGGTTTCCACGAGTCGACCCGTGGTGAGCTCCAGCACCAACCTGTCGCTGTCGTAGATCTCGTCGAGGGCCTCCAGGATGGCACGCACGTCGACCGTGACGGACCGGTTCAGCTCCGGAACATAGATGTAGTCCCCCGGCAGGCTCTCGATGTTGCCGTCGAAGACCACTCCGACCACCTCGAGCTCCTGGTCCAGAACCGGCGAACCGGAGTTGCCGCCGATGATGTCGGCCGTCGAGACGAAGTTGATCGGCGTCGAGAGATCGAGCGTCTCCCGCGCGTCCAGCCAGCGGTCCGGGAGTGCCCAGTCATCGTCACCCGCGTGCGAGAAGTGGCGGTCGTACAAGCCGTAGATCGTGGTGAACGCCGGCGCCCGCGTGCCGTTGTAGTCGTATCCGGTCACGACCCCGTCGGCGATCCTGAGCGAGAAGGTCGCGTCGGGCGGCTCATCGATCCCGTAGATCTCGAAGCGGGCCCGACCCAGCTCGGCAGCGATCTCCTCCTCCTGCGGGAAGACAGACGCGACGATCTGCTGGAACTGGGAGAAGGTAGGCAGATAGGCGCCCACGATCCCGAGCGCGGGGTCGGCCATGGTCAACGTGTTGTTCTCGATCGCGGCGACCGCGGCCGCCGAGTCTTGGAGCTGCGACCCACTGACCACGGCAGCGGCTCGGGCCTCGACGCTCATGCCCTGCAGCACCGCCGTGGAGAGCGGTGAGCTGTCACCGTAGGAGTGCGTGAAGTCGTGGAACCGTGCCTCGACGAACGCCTGGTCGAGCTCGGAAGCCTGATCCGGGACGCTGCGCAGCTGCTCCATGAGGCCTTCGATCGCGTCGGCGGGAGCGCCGCTCTGTCGTGCATTCAGGATCTGAAAGGCGATGAGGGCGCGATGCAGCGTCGACGACGCTATAGCGGGACTCGACATCGCGAGGAAGGCGCCGAAGCCGGGCGCTTGCGCGCGCTTCTGATCCTGTTGCTCAGCCATATCGGCGATCAGCGATCCGTAACGGCCAGAGAGCGCCGGATCGGCGTCGATCGCCGCCTGGAAGTCCCGCTCGGTGTCCTTGCGGCGCGCGATGATGATCGGGTCCTCGAGGCCGCGCACTTGCCCCGTATACGCCTTCAAAGAGTTCGACAGGCTGAAATACGTATTCCTGAGATCTCGCTCCTCGGCGTCCTCCGGAAACTCGTTGATGTATGAGTCGAGGGCCTCCATCCGGGAGCGCAGCAGGTCGAGGATCGCGCGGTCGCTCACGTCTCGGCGGAACTCGAGCTCGGCCACGGTCTGGAGTCGGCTGGTCGAGCCGGGATTGCCGACGATGAAGATGGGATCGCCCTCCTCCAGACCGTCGTCGTCGAACTGGAAGTAGTTCTCGGTCGACAGCGGCCGCCCGTCGTCGTCGTAAATGCGGAAGAAGGAGAAGTCGAGGTTGTAGCGGGGGTAGGTGAAGTTGTCGGGGTCGCCACCGAAGAATCCGATCTGCAGCTCGGGGACGAAGACGAGCTTCGCGTTCGTGTAGCGGCGGAAGACATACGCGGACGTGCGCCCGCCGTTGTACAGCGAGATCATCTCGACCACGTGCCCGGAGTCCTCACCACCCAGCTCCTCCAAGATGCGCGCCTCGATCTCTTCGAGGAGGCTCTCTCGCCGCTCCACCCGCTGCGCGGTGGGAAGCGCGTCGAGCGTCGAGTTCACCTCGTCGGTGGCGTCGACGATGTCGACGAGCTGGTCGGCCTGGAAGTCCTCCAGGGACCGCTCGTCGGCGAGGTCCCGCGTCACCAGGCCGTCGTCGAGAAGCGACTCCCCGTCGCCCGAGACCTGCGAGACGAACTCGCGCGCGCAGTGGTGGTTGGTCAGGACGAGTCCGTTCGGAGAGACGAAGGAAGCCGAGCAGTTCGAGAGGCGCAGCGAGCCGAGTCGGGCCTTCTCGAACCATGCGTCGTCCGGACGGAATCCGTACGTCTGCTCGAAGTAGCCGACCGGGGGAAGCTCGAACGTCCACATCTTCCCCTGGTCGAAGCGGCTGGCCTGGACCGTGTCGAGGTCCACCCCGTACACGAAGGGCTGAGGCTCGGCGGTCTGAGGCGGAGCTTCGGCAACCACCTCCGCCGGTGGGTCCGCCGGATCGGGGTCGGCTACCGGTGCCGGCCGGGGCGCCGGTGTGGCGGCCCCACCACAGGCGGTCAAGAAGAGAACCCCGCCGAGGCAGGTCAGGACACGCGAACGCTTACCCAAAGTACCCATCGACTCCATGATGCACCTCGTCGGATTCTACCCTTCCGCCAAGAACCGGCAAAACAAAAACCCTTTTACGGGTGGGGATAAGGTGAGAGGCCGGACCAAAGCGGTCAACATGAACGGGGTGACGACGTCTTCACGCCAGAGCGGAAAAGGGTCTTGGGCCGCCACCTCCGGGGGTTCCGAGCACTTGCAAGCGTTCTGACAGGATTCTGCTTACGCCTACCAGCCCGCGCATAGGATCTTGACCTCGGTCTGATCCGAGGAGATGCATGAGCGACCATATGGCCTTAACTTCGTAGACGTGGCACGGGATCGCACACGGCGCCTCGCCGCCGTCTGGTTCGCCGACATCGTCGGCTACACGGCCCTCTCCAACCGGGACGAGGACGCGGCGCTGGCGATAGTGGACGAGTTCCAGCGGCTCGTCCATGAAGCTGTCGGGGGCAAGGGCCGGGTCGTGAAGTTCCTCGGGGACGGCGCTCTCGCCGTCTTCGACTCGACCAACCGAGCCCTCGAGAGCGCGATCGCGCTCCGTGAGGCCTTCGACGGCTTGGAAGTCGTACGCTCACACGACTGTAGCCTGAGCGTCGGCGTCCACGTCGGTGAGGTCGTCGAGGCCGAAGACGGAGACGTGTACGGCGACGGCGTCAACGTGGCCGCCCGCATCGAGGGCGTCGCGACCGCAGACCAGATCGTAGTGAGTGAAGAAGTGTATCGGTTGATCCGCAACCGGTCCAAGTACGACCCGCAGTCCATCGGTCAGCACTCGCTCAAGGGCGTCGACAAGCCAGCCACGCTCTACGTGCTCGCCCGTCCGGGAGAGACGGTCGCGGTGCCCGAGTCGGCCCTCGCCGGCGCCGCAGCGGCGGCCGCCTCCGACCGACCGCCCAAGCGGACGAGCGCCTGGCACCGGAAGGCCGTGGCCGTGGGAATAGCCACCTCGGTGGTCGGCTTCATTCTCCTCTCGGTCTTCGTCGCGTCAACCGTCACCGTGGGCGAAGGATCACGGGCGGAGGGCGAGGAAGGCGGCGACCCGCCGGCCGCCGTCGCGACGGATCAGCAGAGCTCGCCTGCGGAGGACGCCGGGGGACAGGCGAGTGAGCCGCTTCCCGACGTCGGGCGGGCGACCGACTCCATCGCGGGTGGTGGCGACTCCGGCACGGACACGCAGACGCCCCCCGTCGACGACCCTGGGCCCCAGCAGCCCGGGGTCAGGCCCACCACGGCAGCCGAGACTCCCGATGAGGGGGTCGTCGATGAGGCACCCCGTAACGGCCTACTCGTCATCGTGTACGGCGACGGTCCGGGTCCCCGACTCGTGGAGGGATCGATCCTCCGCTCGCTGAGGAGCCGCCGGGAGGTGAGGGTGATGGACGCCAGCAGCCTGGCGCTCATCCGGGAGGACGAGCCGGCCGTACGGTCGGCGCTCGAGGGTGACTTCGCATCCCTCGCGAGCCTCGGGCGGCGGTACGGGGCGGAGTTCATGATCGTCGGTGATCTCCAGTCGACCGCCACTCAGGCCGTCGGCCCCATGTTCGGCGGCAGCGCGCAGCTCGAGCTCCGGATGTACCGGGTCTCTACGGGAGAGGTCGTCAACTCGGCCGCGTTCCGGGTTGGCATGGGAGGCGAGCCCGCCAAGCCCGGACGCACCGCGCTCGACGCCCGGACCGAGGCCGCCCTGGAAGCCGGCAGACAGGGTGCAACCGCTGCCAGAGGCTGGCTCGTGCGGGCGCTTCGCGACTAGCTAACCATCGGAGGTTCGACTCATGAGCAAGCTGCTCAGAGGAATCATTGTCGCCACCGCAGCCGTGCTTTCGGCGGGTGGGCCGGTTCTCGCCCAGGACAAGCCGCGAGTGGCGGTCTTCCCCTTCGACAACAGGACCGACCGGTGGGCCGGCGAGATGGGCAACGTGGCCGCCGACATGATCGTAACGCGGCTCGTGAACTCGGGGGCGTTCACCGTCATCGAGCGCGAGCGGCTGCAAGCGATCCTCGAGGAGCAGGGCTTCCAGCTCTCAGGCCAGGTCAACCCGAGCGACGTTGTCGAGATCGGTCGACTCGCCGGCGTCATGTATCTGATCACCGGCTCCGTGACGCGGTTCTCCATCGACGAGAGGGGCACACGCGTCCTGGGCAGGAACGTCGGCTACACGGAAGCCGAGAGCGAGATGAACGTCCGTGCCTTCAGCACGGAGACGGGCGAGATCATCACGGCCACGGAGGGCTCCGGGAGCAAGCGACTCGTTAACGTGAGCGGGGTCATCAGCATGTCGGCGATGGACCGGGGCGCCGCGGAGGAAGCCCTCGGCCCGGCCGCGGACAACATCGTCGAAGCACTCGTGCGCCAGAGGGACAGGTTCGTGATCACGGAGGTCGCCGCGCCCCCGGTGGCGATGCCGGTGATCGTGGGCAGCGCCGCCGACGGATCGATCTACATCGACCAGGGCGAGAACTTCGGCGTGCAGGTCGGCCAGCGCTCCGAAGTGCACCGCGTGATCGACGAGATCGTCAACGCCGCGGGCGAGGTTCTCGACCAGATCACCGACGTGGTGGGAGTCATCGAGGTCACACGCGTGCTCTCGCAGTCGTCGGTCTGCACCATTGTAGAGGGCGAGGCCGCAGAGGGTGATACGCTGAAACCCGTGGCGCCGAGGCAGGCAGGCAGACAGGTGGCGACGGCGATCGTGAAGGGGTAGCATCACCGCCCAGCCCTGTGAGCGAAGGTGCGTTCGCCCGTTCGCATTCTCGATCCGCACCGCTCAGTGGCATAGCAAACCACACATTGGATCATTGGAGGAACCCATGGCTTTACGCATCAACGACACCGCGCCCGACTTCACGGCCGAAACCACGCAGGGAACGATCAGCTTCCACGACTGGATCGGTGACGGTTGGGCTCTCCTGTTCTCGCACCCTAAGGACTTCACGCCGGTCTGCACCACGGAGCTCGGTGCCGTCGCGGGTCTTCAGGGCGAGTTCGCGGCCCGGAACTGCAAGATCATCGGCATCAGCGTCGATGGTGTGAGCGACCACCAGGCATGGTCGAAGGACATCGAGGCGTCGCAGGGTCACGCGGTGACTTACCCGCTGATCGGCGATCCGAATCTGGAAGTCGTGAAGGTGTACGACATGCTGCCGGCAGACGCAGGCGACACGTCGGAGGGGCGCACGCCGGCGGACAACGCGACGGCGCGGTCGGTCTTCGTGATCGGGCCGGACAAGAGGATCAAGGCGACGCTGACGTATCCCATGAGCACGGGACGGAACTTCGCCGAGATCCTCCGGTTGCTCGACTCGTGTCAGCTCACGGCTGAGAAGCAGCTCGCCACGCCCGCGAACTGGCAGCAGGGCGACGACGTGATCATGTCGCCGTCGGTTTCCGACGAGGAGGCGAAGGAGAGGTTCCCTGATGGTTGGGAACAGCCGCTGCCGTACATCCGACTCGTTCGCCAACCGCGCGACGACTAGCCGGTTCTGCCCTTCGGTCTCTAGCAGACAGGCCCCCCGAAGCTATGACTGCCGGGGGGCATTGTCGTGAACGTCTCGAACCACGGATTCGTCACGGCGACCCCCTGAACCCCATTCATTATTCGGGCGGTTTTGCTGAGTTCTGTTGAGGTTGGCTCAGTGCCGTAAGTGTATTCTCGGATGGCACTTACGTGAGGTTGGTCTTGCGCTCCGCATTTCTCTGGTCTGCCCCGTTTGGCTGAGTTGGCACACCGGTGGCACACAAGATCCGCCGTGATTGGGCGCTCTTCGGAGGACGTCTGGATGAGCGCGAACGCCTACCACACCATATCATGACCCTCTAGCATACATGGCTACGAGGTGCACATGCCCGACCCCGTGACTCGCCATCGACAATCCCCCCATCTCACCCGGTGAAACACCAATGATTTGGTTCTCGCCACCCACAGGTGGGTCACGGTAGTCGTCAGGGAGCGCAGCTCCCACCGACGCTGGAGCTCAACTTCCAATACACGCCGGCGCTCAGTGCTGACGCTCGACGCCCCTCACACCGACCGAAGTGTGGGGGGCGTCTCGGCCTCCTCAGTGCGCCCAGCGTGCTCCGAAGAACTCAATCCACGCGGATTCTCGGGGCATCCGAATCGTGGAAGATCGGGCGGGCGTCAGTTTCGTCCCGCCCACGGCACGTCTGGCAGCGTGGTGACTCTCCGCTCCCGCTTCTGCTCCTCGACCATGCGGTGCACGTCGGCCAGGAGCTCCTTTGCGTCGTAGGCGATGCCGTCCTTGATCGTCCACAGGACGCCGCCGACGCGCTCGGCCATGCCCGTCTCGTCGTTGAGCCGGACCGCCCCGGTCCCGTAGAGCACCTTCAGGTTCTGGATGGGGTTCTCCCCCACGATCGCGATGTCGGCCTTCATGCCCGGCCGGAGGATCCCGAACTCGATGCGCTCACCCTTCGGCTCGAAGATAGCCTCGGCCCCGTGCAGGGTGGCGGCCCGGATGACCTCCAGGGGGTGGAAGCCCGCTTCCTGGAGGAGCTCCATCTCCTCGACGGTCGAGAAGCCGAAGAGGTTGTAGGTGAAGCCCGCGTCCGAACTGACCGTCACCCGGCCGCCGGCGTCCTTGTAATCGTCCAGGAAGGCCATCCACACGCGGTAGAAGCTCTTCCACGTCAACTCGGTCCACGTGGTCCAGTCGTAGTAGTAGGAGCCGTGGTTCACCCGGTTCGGCTGGTAGTAGTCCCAGAGCGACGGGAGCGTGTATTCGGCGTGCCAGTCGGCGTTGCGGGCCCGCATCACGTCCCGCGTCGCCACGTACGCCGTCATGGTCGGGTCGAGGATCAATTCCAGCTCCAGGAACTCGTCGATGAGGGCGTTCCACTCGTCCGAGCCCTGTGGGTGGATCATGTTCCACTGACTGGCCACCTCGCCAAAGCGTTGCTGCTCGTCGTTGTTGATCTGGTCCACCGGCCAGGGCTGGACGTCACGATCGTCGTACAAGGCCTCGAAGAGCCCGTAGAAGTGAGTCACGGCGTCCAGTCCGATCCGGGCGGCGTCGAGGGCGTTCATGCGGGCGACGCCAGTCTGCCCTAGATGGGCAACCGTGCCCAGGCCGAACTTGTGGGCCTCGTCGATGAGCGCCTCCATGATGTCCGGGTCGTAGGACCCGAGCTTCAGGCCGTCGACCTTTGCGCCGTCGATCTCCTGCTCGGCGGCCCAGCGTACCCACGCGCGCGCAGTCTCCGGGTCGTTGAGCGAGCCGCCGGTCCACCCCTCACCCGAGCCGGGGCGCACGTACACGAACATCCGGGGCGCGGTGATCTCGTTCCGCACGCTGCGCGCCTTCTCCCGCAGCGACCACTCGAAGGGGCCGTATCCGACGCCCCGGGTGGTGGTGATCCCGTGGCCCATCCAGAGCTTGTACATGTATTCCGCCTGGGGTGCTTTAGGCACGCCGCCGGTGTGCATGTGGATGTCCACAAAGCCGGGCATGGCAAACATGCCGTGGGCGTCGATCTCCCGGGTCGCTCCTCCGGGCCGGCGGGCCTCGTCGATCTCCACGAGGGGGGCGCCGACGCCCCGTATCTGGGTAATGCGATCCCCCTCGATGACGATGTCCACCGGGCCCTGAGGCGGGCTCCCGGCGCCGTCGATCATGTTGACTCCCCGGATGATGAGTCGTTCGAAGGGGCCTTCTCCCCGGGCCCGGTCAGGGGCCTGCTCCACCTCCCGCCCCTGTGCTTGGGCCGGAGTTGCCGTCCCCAGGGCCAGGACGGCCGCGGCCGCCAGAGCCAGGAATGGGTACTTCATCATGATGTGAGGTCTCATGTCGCTCGATCCTCGCGGTTGGGGTTGCCGTGCCCGGTGCGGACAGGGTGCAGCCGGGCAAGCGTTGGGGTCCACCCCCCTTGGGAAGAGCCCTGTGGTCGCGACAATACGGGGAGGCCACAAGGCGCCGCAAGGGAGTCGGACAACCGCTCCCTCGGTTCGCGTATTCGGCGAATCCCCCCCCCGGCAATCCGCCTTCAACGGGACGATCCGAGGACTCCCGATTCGACCCCGAAGCGAACCGTGACCGCGTTCGCGGCTGGAGCGTCACACTTGGACTCTGCGACCACCCGGGCGTTCTCGTACAGGGTTGAGGACGCTGTCGGTCGAAGCTCACCTCGACATACGGCGCACGTCGGCGAGGAGCTCCTTCGCGTCGTACACGATGCCATCCTTGATCGTGTACTTCACGCCACCCACGCGCTCGACGCGGCCCGTCTCATCGTTCAGGCGGAGGGCCCCCGTTCCGTAGAGCACTTTCAGGTTCTGGATGGGGTTCTCCTCCACGATCACCAGGTCCGCCAGGAGCCCCGTCCGCACCACGCCGAACTGGATGGGCTCGCCCCGGGGCTCGAAGAGGGCCTCGGCCGCGTGCATGGTGGCGCCCCGGATGACCTCCAGGGGGTGGAAGCCTGCCTCCTGGAGGAGCTCCATCTCCTCGATGGTCGAGAAGCCGAAGAGGTTGTAGATGAAGCCCGCGTCCGAACTCACCGTCACCCGCCCGCCCGCGTCCTTGTAGTCGTCCAGGAAGTCCATCCACACCCGGTAGAAGTTCCTCCACGCCACCTCGTCCCACGTGGTCCAGTCATAGTAGTACGACCCGTGGTTCTCCCGGCTCGGCTGGTAGTAGTCCCAGAGCGACGGGAGCGTGTATTCGTCGTGCCAGTCGGCGTTGCGGGCCCGAGTCACGTCCCGGCTGGCCACGTACGCCGTCATGGTCGGGTCGAGGATCAAGTCCAGCTCCAGGAACTCGTCGATGAGGTCGTTCCACTCCGTCGATCCCTGGGGGTGGATCATGTTCCACTGGCGGGCGACCTGACCGAAGCGGTGTTGCTCGTCCGCGTAGTTGTAGTCCACCGGGAAGGGTTGGATGTCGTCGTCCCGGTACAGGGACTCGAACAGGCCGTAATAGTGGGTGAGGGTGCCGAGGCCGGCCCGGGCCATGTCCAAGGCGTTCATCTGTCCCACGCCGGTCTGGTGGAGGTGGGCAGTCGTGCCCAGGCCGAGATTCCGGGCTTCGTCCAGGATCGCCCTCATGACGGGAGGGTCCATCATCCCCTCGGAGTAGCGTCCCAGCTTGAGGCAGTCCGCGCCGCTCTCGGCGGCGAAGCGAACCCACGCTCGTCCCGCCTCCGGTGTCAGGAGGTGGGGATCGTCCCAGCCGGGCACCCGGTCCGGATTCTTGATGCACGCGAACATCCGGGGCGCGGTGATCTCGTTGCGGGCGCTCCGCTCCTTCTCTCGGAGCCCCCAGAAGAGCGTGCCGTCGGCCAAGGCGACACCCCGCACGGTGGTGATACCGTGGCCGAGCCAGAGCTTGTAGATGTACTCGGCCTCGGGCGTCTTCCCCGGAGCGCCTGTGTGGACGTGGAGGTCGATGAAGCCCGGCAGCACGTAGGCGCCGTGGGCGTCGATCTCCCGCGTGGCGCCCCCGGGCCGGCGGCTCTCCTCGATGGGCACGCGGGGGGCCCCCACCTGCACCATGTCCACGATCCGATCGCCCTCGATGACGATGTCCATGGGGCCCCGCGGCGGAGCGCCGGTTCCGTCGATGACGGTGGCGCCCCGGATGATGAGGCGATCGAAGGGCCCATCGCCCTCCTGCCGGGAGGGTGCTGGCGTGATGAAGTCCGGGACCTGGGCGGTGGCGTCGGCCGGCGAAGAAACGGGGAGCGCGCCCACCATCAGGAGTGGGACCAGCCGTCGGAGGGAGGAGAGATCCTTGACCATGGTGCGCTACCTCATGTGGGGTCGGGCTTCGGGGCCAGGGAGCGACGTGATCCCGCGCTCCTGCTTCTGCTCCTCGACCATGCGGCGCACGTCGGCCAGGAGCTCCTTCGCGTCGTAGACGATCCCGTCCTTGATTGTGTACGTCACGCCGCCGACCCGCTCCGGGCTGCCGGTCTCGTCGTCCAGGCGCACGTGTCCAGTGCCGTAAAGGACCTTCAGGTTCTGGATCGGGTTCTCGCCCACGATCACCAGATCCGCCAGGAGTCGCGGCCGGACCACGCCGAACCGGATGGGCTCGCCCCGGGGCTCGAAGAGGGCCTCAGCGCCCTGGAGCGTGGCCCCCCGGATCACCTCCAAGGGATGGAATCCGGCTTCCTGCAGGAGCTCCATCTCCTCGATGGTCGAGAAGCCCATGAGGTTGTACGTGAAGCCGGCGTCCGAGCTGACCGTCACCCGGCCGCCGGCGTCCTTGTAGTCGTCGAGGAAGGCCATCCACGTCCGGTAGAACCGCTTCCACGCCACCTCGTCCCATGTGGTCCAGTCTGCGAAGTAGGAGCCGTGGCTGGTGGGGTTGGGGACATAGAAGTCCCACAGGGAGGGAAGCGTGTACTCCGCGTGCCAGTCCGCCCGGCGGGCCGCCATCACGTCCCGCGTCGCCACGTACGCGGTCATCGTGGGATCGAGGATCACGTCCAGCTCCAGGAACTCGTCGATGAGGGCGTTCCACGCCTCCGAGCCCTGGGGACCGATCAGGTTCCACTGGCGGGCCACCTGGCCGAACCGGAGCTGCTCGTCACTGTAATTCATCTCCGGCGGCCACGGCTGCACGTCGTGATCGTCGTAGAGCGCCTCGAAGATCCCGTAGAAATGGGTGACGGTGCCGAGGCCGAGACGGGTGGCGTCCAGGGCGTTCATCCGGGCGACACCCGTCTGCCTGAGGTGGGCCGACGAGCCGAGCCTGTGGCGGCCGGCCTCGTCTAGCAGCGCCTGCATGATCTCGGGCCGGTAGGCATCCAGCTTGAGGCCGTCGATCCCCTTCTCCGCCGCCCACCGCACCCACTCCCGGGCATCCTCGGGCGTGAGGATCTGCCGCCCGCCCCATTCCCGGCCGCTGCCGGGTACGTGGTACGAGACCAAGCGGGGCGCGGTGATCTCGTTCCGGGCGCTGCGGTCCCGTTCGTTCAGGGACCAGTCCATCTCGCCGAAGGGAACCCCGCGGACCGTGGTGATGCCGTGGCCGAGCCAGAGCTTGTAGTTGTATTCGGCCTCCGGGACCTTGAGGATCTCGCTTTGCGACGGGTCGCCTCCGGCGTTCACGTCGGCGATGTGGACGTGCACGTCGACGAAACCCGGAAGCACCCAGGCGCCGTGGGCGTCGATCTCCCGCGTGGCGCCGCCCGGCCGCCGGTCCGGGTCGATGGGCCGGCCGGGGGTACCGACGCCCACGACTTCGACAATCCGGTTCCCCTCGATGACGATGTCCACCGGCCCCCGGGGCGGCGCGCCCGTCCCGTCGATCAGGGTCCCGCCCCGGATGATCAGGCGGTCGAACGGCCCCTCGCCTTCCGCGCGCGGCGGGGCGGGCAGGACGGCCTGCGGCGTCTGGCCGCCCGCATCCGCCGCAAGCCCGAGGAGGACGGCCCCCGTCACCAGGAGCGGGAGTGCGTGCCGGAACGAAGGACGGTGGGTCATGGGGCGGGCCCCGCTGGGTGGGGGAGGGGGAAGGAGATTCAACGGGCGTCCGAGGCTGATGGCATTGTAGGTTGGGGCATGGCAAGAGACAAGGAGTGAAGGGAGTCACAGTGGGTAGGAGGGTGCGGCTCTCTGGCTGCGCCTTTTCAGCCTTGTGCATATGACGACCGGGATTTGAGCACCTAAAGATGCTCGTCCCGCCATGTGCACGCGACGGTGGAATCAGCTCCTTGGGAGGTACTGTCCCACGGTCCGTCTCGGAGGACGGATGGGTGCATCGGGACGCCAACCGGGACCCCAAACTCCCCGAAACGGGTCGAATCTCGGGAACCCTCGAGAGGACAATCGACCCCCTAGCCCCAAGACTTCGCCACAACTTAGACTACCTCACGGGCACTCTGCGTATATGTTCCGGTCGAACTCTTAATCAGTAGGTTCGGGGTTCGAGTCCCTGGCGAGGCACTGGCCGGGAGTCCAGGAGTTACCCGGGCTTCCGGCTTTTTGGTGTCGGTGAGCTGAGGGGCGAAAAGAGGCCTATGGGACCCCAAGCGGGACCCCAAAAACTCGGGTTGCCTGGCGAGGACTCAGTGGATGGGAGGGGAACCCTGAGTATCTGGCCGCAGGTTGCCGACGATCACCACGCCTTCCACGAAGACGCGAACAGGGGATCTGACGGGTCAATTACCCATCCGCTCGCGAAGCTCAGTGAACCAGTTTTCGACCAGTATGAACCGGGTATCGCCACTGGATTCAGCGCTGACTACCGCCGCACGTACCATCAGGAACTGTTCGTCGTCGGGCCGGATGTCGTGGAAATCCATACCCTCCAGAAGGAGGTATTCCGACCCGATGGTGAAAAGCGTCTCTCTCTGAAGGATGCGGAACACCGAATCCGCCTCTACCCCAGCCGCAATGAGCCCTCCCTGGGCATCGACGAAGAACAACTCGCTGCCGCTGTGCGCCCACAGGGGGGCTTGTCCCCCGGCCCGCGAGACTGACACTGGGTCTGAATCGACGTCAGGGAAGGGCGTGACGTAGACTTCCCTCCGACCTGTCCGGTCGGAAGTGTACGCGAGCCAGCGCCCATTCGGGGATAGGGCCGGGGATTGTTCGGAGAACTCTGGGCTCGCAACCAACGGTATCGCGGCGCTGTCCACGCCTGGCCGGAAGCCAACGATGTCGTCGTCGGACGACGGTGTGGGTCCTGTAATTGTGCGGAATACGATCCACTCGCCGTCGGGGCTCCAGCGGCCCTGATACAGGCTTCGCTCGTCGTCGAGTACCAGCTGCGGCGACCCCGTCCCGTCGGCACGCCTTTGCCAGATGTCGCCGTTCAGTACCCCCCTACTGTAGGCGACGAACTGACCGTTCGGACTCCAGAAAGGGGAGGCGTCGACCAGGTCATCTGATGTGAGCCGCTCAAGCGGTCCGTCAGGAAGCTGCTTGATCCAGACATCCTCGTTTCCATCAACCCTCTGTGTGATAGCCACCCGTGCGCCGTCCGACGAAAGCCTCAATCCGAAGCCCTCCATGGCGTTGAACCGCCAGCCAGGATCGACAGGTGCCGCCTCGCCTGAGCGCGTCACCCATACTGGCTCGAAGATCCCCTCAACCGCAGCCAGGCCCCCGGCCGAATAGATCAGCGTCCCGCTCTCCGACACCGCATAGGCTGCAAGGCCGATGTTGATCGCGAGACCCTCTACCACCGGGACGGCCGGGCCAGTAAGCTCTGCCGTGGCTGGGTCCATAGGCTGCGCCATGAGGACACCGTCCGGCGTTACGAACAGCAAGTGCCCCGTCGAAGCGTAGCGCGGTGTGGTGCCCGCCGTGAGGAACCTTCTCTCGCGGGTGTCCAGGTCTATGGCCCAGACCTCAGCGTCCTCTCCAGTCAGGGAGTGCATTACCTGGAACACCCCCATGATTCCCCCCGGAAGCACGCTGAGAAAGCCGTGGTAGGCTTCGCCTTCTAGCAACTCGGTAATGCTCTCGACTGCCTCGCTACCTCCGCCTGTGGCTGGAATGCGGGCGAGTCCGAGTGAGGCGGGGGGTTCAGTGAAGTACACAGTCCCGTCCGAAGTCCACTCCGAGACCCCGCCGTCCAGCTCGACCAGCGCCCGGCTCGGGCCACCGTCGAGTGGGGCCACACGCAACGCACGCTGGGCCACAAATGCCACCTCTCGCCCGTCGGGCGACAGCGCGACGTCGATCGCACCTTCTGTTCCCTGAATGGGTGTTGCATCGAGGTCGGCCCAACGCCGTAGCCACAACTGCGTGCCCCCGCCTGACGCATCCGGTCCCACGTACACCAACGCGGAGCCGTCCGCCATGAACTCCATCGTAAACGAAGCCGGAGCCGGAAACTGTCCCTCCTCGAAAGGTGACGAGAATCGGGCGAGCGGCGCGGGTGGTTCGGGGCTGAGTAGCGACCATCCGAGCGTCGCGGCCAAGGCAGCCGCCAAGGCGATTGACAATCCCTTCCATGGACCCGCGGCGGCGCTTGCACCTTCCGTTACCAGTTCCCCATACCGGAAGTGCTCATCCTCCAGCGCCTTAGCGAAGTCCTGAGCGCCCGTGAAGCGATCCGCTGGCAGCTTCTCTAGAGCGTTTCTGATCGCCGCGTCCACATTTGCCGGGACCGATGGACGGTGCTCGGTAGCCGACACGGGTTCCCCCGCGATGCTCTTGCCGAGGATCACCTGCGCTGTTCTGCCCGTGTACGGCGGTTCACCGACTAGCATTTCGTACAGGACACACCCGAGCGCGTAGGTGTCTGTGGCCGGCCCCACCGTCTGTTCGCCGGTCGCCTGCTCAGGCGACATGTAGCACGGCGTTCCCATACTGAGGCCTGTTTGGGTAAGCCGATCCCCTCCGGCAGCCCCAACCGCGAGGGCGATGCCGAAGTCAGAGATCACCGGCTGCCCATCATGGATCAGGACATTCCCCGGCTTGATGTCGCGGTGGATCACTCCGCGGCGGTGAGCGTAGTCGAGCGCCTCGGCCATGTACGTGGCGATGCGGACGGCCTCGTCGACCGGAAGCTGATGGTCACGGTCCAGCCTACCCCGCAGACTCTCCCCCTCCACGTAGGGCATCACATAAAAAAAGAACCCGTCGGCCACGCCGGAGTCGAACAGCGGCAGGATGTGCGGATGCTGGAGATTCGCTGTGGTCTTGATCTCGGCCAGGAAGCGTTCGGCACCCACGACTGCTGCGACTTGAGGCTTGAGAACCTTGAGGGCGACTTTCCGCTCGTGCCTCAGGTCCTCGGCCAAGTAAACCGTAGCCATGCCGCCCTGGCCAAGCTCACGCCCTACGCGGTAGCGGCCCTCGAGAGCCGTGTTCAGGCGGATTGTGATGTTCAACGCAGCGTCAGGCGCACTTCGAATCTTTGTAAGAACCTCACTGCGAGTCGGGACCGTGAGCACGTCTGCCACAATCCCGTAAACCTGCAACGATTCTTCGACATTCTTTAGCTCGAACTCACCGAGAGGGGTCGTAGTGATGTCAGGCTGATTCTTGACCTCGTCATGAGCCTTCGCAGAGACCAAGATGCTGCCGGCTGGCCCCAGTGACTGGATTCGTGAGGCGATGTTTACACTATCGCCGTAAGCGCCCTGGGTGTCGTAGGAGATGTCACCCTGATGGATGCCGATCCGCAACGGGACGACGGGTTCCTGGCGGAGCCCGCGTTGAACCTCGATCGCGGCGCGTACCGCATCAACGACACTCGGGAACGTGGTGAGGCTTCCATCGCCTAAGTACTGAAGCAGATCACCACCGTTTGAGGAAACAGCCGCCTCCAACACCTCCCGGTGGCGTCGTCGGACGATCCGGGCCGCTTCCTCATCCCGCTGCATCAATGCCGTGTAGCCCACCACATCCGTGAACATCACGGCGAGAAGGCGACGCCTCTTGGAGCTAGTCATCGAGCGGTCCGTGGATAGGAGGATCAGACCGAGGTCAACATCCGAAAGCGGCCCGGTAGGCGCAAGCAGAACCCTGTCAGACGCGTGTAAAGGCGTGTAGAGCGTCTTCGGGATTTACTCGGTATCCCTGGGGGTAGGCTGGACCATCCTCGTGGCTCAGAGGCCGTTATCGGCTTGCTGATCTGAAGGAATGATCTCTTCCTGATAATTCATCACTCGTCCCCGTCGTCACTCGGCGGCCTGACCAGCGAGTAGCGTGGGTCGCCGTCCTCGATGCGCTCCCAGTCGGGCTCCTCGTCGAGGGTCGGGAGGATGCAGATGCCCATGTCCTCCAAACAGACCGGACGCTGCTTCGCGGCCTTGCCGATGATGCCGAGCTGCTGGGAGAGTAGGGCCAGCGCCGCCTGCTTTGGATGCATCTTCACGTTGGTCCGCGTGCTGATGCTGCGGAGGCCTCCGTCCTTGCCGTAGTGCTCGGTCTTGTGGACTGTGACCTCGCTCACCGCCTTCGCCGTGTGATCACTCCACGTGTCCGAGGGGAAGACCACCACGTCGCCGCTCTCGGTGATCTCCCTGACGTCGCAGATGATGCTCATGGCCAGCCGGGCGGTCTCCAGAACTACCTGCTCCGACTCGTACTCCAGCTTCTCAGCTCGGCGGTCCACGAGATGCTGAATCCGGTTGAGGGGCAGCGACCCCCTCGCCTCCGTGGGCCTCCCGTGTTGCGACGCGTTCTGTCTCTACGTGCCGTCCCCACTACCCCGGCGAGTCACCCGGAACCGGCGGTTGTCCCAGTCCCGGATACGGCGGCCTTCCCCGCGTTAGAGTCGGGTCGGCTCTCGCGACTGCTCTTTCGGGGCCTGCTCAGGGTTCACTCGCGTTCGGCCCGCAGATTTGCTGGCCCTCCTTTCGAGGGCTCTTGTCCGAGCGGCTTGACGACCTCCCGTTACCCGAAGACCGCCCGCCCGTAGCTACGAGGCTGAACCGCCAACTGCCTCGGCAGGACTTCCACCTGCAAGAACGCGCCACCTTTGCACGGCGCACTCTAACGGATCTGCGATTCTGCTGCGGAACCAAGATGCCGACCGCAAGCGAAGCGCGCGAGCGACTCCCGGCGGTGACTGGAGATTCCGCTTGGGCTCCGGCTAACTCGCGTGGAACGAGTTCTGGAGGTCGATGGATCTAGCCTTTGGGGGTGGGTCAGTGGTGTCGGATGGGTCCCAGGAAGCTCTAGTCTGCTCCTCCCGCCTCTACCCGCCTCATGGGGGTCCCCGCCGCCTTAGGTGGTTCCGGGCCAGGGCGCATAGGCGATCAACAGGTATCGGCTATCTTGCCCGACCGCGTAGGTGACATCCTGAACCACTACGGTCCACTCATGCTTAGCTCGGGCGACCTGTACATCCCGGTCGGCCTGAGACATCGGCACGGCCGGAACTTCACGTACCGTGATTATGTCATCCGTTAGGGTCCCAGGGATGACCTTACACTTTTCGCATGCAGGCATCCCTTGCAGTTCGGCTTGGGCCCGGAGTTGTTCACATTCTTCCGTCGTAAGCATCATTGGTCTCTTGTTGTGTTTTCCGCCCCACCTACCCTGGTTCGTCGGTCCCTCGTGACCCCGGATTACCCAGTGCTGTACAACTCGTAGGCGCGTAGGAAGTCGAGCAGGCGAACACGTCCGTCGACGATCCAGTCGTTTGGTCGCTCAGAGGCGATGCCGTACAGATCCGCTTGGGCTCGGCACGAGAGCCGATAGAGATAGGGGAACCGATCATAGACTTGCACATAAGGTGAACCAAGCAACACGAAGCATTGTCAACCTCCTGGGCTGCGGGAAGCAGGGGTCCTTCGATTCGGACCGCTGAGGTCAAGCTATGGGTGATGCTGAGGTTGGGCGATGGCTGGATGGAACTGCGACTCAGCGCCCAACACACGGTGCCAGCCTCTCCTACCCCGCGAGCAGCTCGCGCTTCTCCTCTTCGGTCAGCCCAATGTCGGCAACTTCTGCACCGGCTTCGAGCATCTCGCGGTCGTCTGCCCTTCGAGCCAGTGCCAGCGAACCGGCGGCGGAGCCCGCACCGAGCAGTGTTGGCACGGCGGTAAGAAGCAGCGCCGCCGCGATGCTCCCTCCAGGCGCGAAATCGCCATTGAGCCATGACATGTAAAGCCCCAGTGGAAGACCCCCCAACGCCCCCCAAGCGGCGAAGCGCCCGAGGGACATCTGATGGAAGTTCCGACGGCCCTCAGCGAGCCCCAGGACCCCGGAGAAAGCAGTACCGACGACAAAGCCGGCAATGGCGTAGAGGACCATACCCTCGATCCCCTGGCTGCCCCCGAAGACTACCGCAGTTACCGCATTGAGTATGGAACCGACGCCGAGCCATGCTGCAGCCCAAGTCAGCCCCATGCCGACTGCGCCACGGATGCGCCTCAGCCACTTTTTCATGGGACTCCCTTGCTGTGGGTCTCGGTAGACTGATAAGAGACTACGCCCGGCCTACACGCGCACTCCAGGGTTTTGAGCGCGACCTTGCGCTCGTGCTTTGTGTCATCGGCCAGATAGACGGTAGCCATCCCGCCCTCGCCTAGCTCCCGGTCGATGCGGTAGCGGCCCTTCAGGGCGACGTTGAGACGGATAACTGGATCGGACACGGGCGCACTCCGGGATCAGACCGAGGTCAACATCCGAAAGTGGGCCGGGAGGCGCAAGCAGAAGTCGATCTGGGTCGGCGCGTTGTGTCCGTTCGTGTGCCCAATGGGCCCGTCATTGTGCCTTTTAATCACGGCAGATTCCGGCATCCCATGACGGCAAGTACGGCAGATCGTGCGCCCTACCAAGGGTTTATACGGTTTCTTGCCGACATTCGGCTCCTTCCGTAGGAGCCTGATAAGCGTGAGGTCGGTAGTTCGAGTCTACCCAGGCCCACTCGTGGAAATGGTTGAGACCTCTATCGGGCTGGACGACGGTGTTTTTGGTCGACTTGGGCAAGACTACCGCGACGATGGAGGAATGGCGGGTTCTGCTCCAGAGCAGTCGCTATGAGCCTCTTCATAAATGACTGGGTCTTACATCGTAATTTCATAGACTCTGATGCTTGCGATGTATGGATTGTCTTGTGCGATTTTTTCTGCCGCGTCGAGGTCCGCGGCTTCGATGATCGAGTAGCCGGTGATGGACTCCATGCCCATCGGCAGATCTTTGGTTCCGCTTTTTGAGATTTCTCGCGCACCCCCGTGGAAGCCGCCCTGGTCGACCGTCTTGTCGGCGATCGACTCGAACCATTTTCCCCAGGCCGCCATGATTTCGGGGGTGGGTTTCTCGAATCCGAAATGCAGAATCATAAACTTCTTCATCGCTCTCTCCTCGTTGGTGGTTTCACTCTTTCATTCGTCGCGCGATCTCAGCGCCGTATGCCGACAAGACATCCGACTAGAAACCGTCCAGGTAGTGCCGCAGGTCTTCCATCTGGAGTTGATCAACGAGACGTCCGTGTTCAAGCGGTGCGGACGAACTGAAGCGCCTCGTCCATCAATTTCCGCCATCGCCGCGCGTCACGTCGATTTACCAACACCCACTCCTTGAATACGCGACCGGCCGGTGCGAACGCTTCACCCTCGCCCTTAGCGATGACTTCCTGCACCCGGTCACGTGACAGCTTCACGATGAGGTCCCCCGAGCGGTGATCGCACGTGGCAAAGAAGCCACCGCCCACCCGCAGGCATGGGAACCCCATGAGCGTCCCCTCGCTCACATCGGGGCGACTCATCAACGCCGCCGCGGTCCTCCAGAAAAGGGCACTCGCATCCGTCTTTGCTTTTGCTCCCATCACTCGGCTCCCTCTTCGGGTTCATACCTCAGTAGATAGCCCGTCGCCGCGAGGAAACGTGGCCAGGCACTCGTGTCGCCAACCAGCTCGACTTCACCTTTTTCCCGTCCGCCGTCCCAGTCGACCTCGCCCGCAGCCCATCGCGGCACTCCTCCAGCGGCGGAAACTCGTAGAAGTAGTGGCGCCTCTTGGTTAGTACCTGGGTGTCTCGCAACTCGGGTGCGGGCTGGCCGGCAATCGTTGGGTTCTTGAAATTCTGATAGGCCAAAAAGTCGTAACTCGCCGAAAATGAAGGCGTGGATTGAGCATGGACAGCCGGAGCGATGCCGACGAAAACAAAGCATAATCCGATGCTCGCCGATAAGGTGCGGGTGCCCGTCAGGCGACCCGCCACACGAGTGTGGTTGATCCACGCCTCCGCCACTAGGAGGTTGACGCCGAAGCCCAGCCAGAAGGAGGCACCAAACACCTCCTCGAGGCCGAGTCCCGACAGCGCCGTGAGCAGCTCGAGGAAAACCCGGATGGTCGCAACCCCTGTGGCTATGGCGAACGTTCGGATCATCCACTCGCGATGCAGGCCTACCTCTTTCCGCCGGATATGACGAAGCGCCTTCGTCAGCGAAAAGAGAAAGATTGTGCCGAAGAAGACTGTTGCCGCCTGAGTGCTGATTCCGCCGAAGGCGGGCAAGCGGAAGTTGGCGACCAGAGCGAACAGGGCGCTGATCGCGGCACAGATGGCGAGGATGCGCCCGAGGCCGCGGTGAAGGCCGATTCGCCGCTTCCGAATCCGGGCGACGAACTGCAGGGGAGCCAGCGTGAGGAACAGCAGCCCTGGGACGATGTGGAGGACCGTGATCCACGGGTGCTGGACATAGCGAATGTCCAACACATCCGTCGGCCGGGGATCCTGAGTCAAGCCAGCCAGACGAGAGACCCCGTCGCCAAGGAGGAGGATCGCCGAAAGCACGATTGCGACCCATCCTAGAGCTCTGATGATCGACGTCGTTCTGGTTGCTGTGCTGTGGACCATGACCCCTGTGACGGATCGGTGTAATCCAGAGCCTGCACTTCATGCGCCAGCCGGGACGCCCCCAGACTAGGCGCCCGTTCCGAGCCGCACCACCCCGGCGAGCCGTATATCGTGAGAACTGCGTGAGCTGCGCTCCAGTCTTCCTCATGACCCCTTCCATGCCGAGGAGCCCCCGTTTGCGAGATCCACACCCCGCGCGGTAGCCTCATCCGATTGTCTGACTCGAATCAGAGTTTGTCCCAGTCCGAGGCTATCATGACTGCGAAAACAGCACGCCGGTTCAGAACCGCCATCATGATCATAATGGTCTGCGTTCCCGTCGCCCTTGGCTATGAGTTCATGAGCGACGGGAGGATTTCGATCATCGGTCTCGTCGTCGGGATCGCCCTCGCGATGCCGCTGGCCCTGCTCGAGGAGTCCACCTTCGACGAGCGGATGCGGCGTCTGCCGTTCTCGGTGGCACTACTGGCGAAGGCAATCACGTACATCGGATCCCTGATTGCCGTGTTCTCGTCGGTCGGCCTCGTCTTCGGTTTCCTTCAAGGCCTGACGATCGATGAATTTTGGGCGTCTCTTTTAGAACCCACCCTCCCCCGCAAAGTCGCCATCGGTTTCCTTCTCTACGTGATCATCATCTTCTTTCGACAGCTCGATCGGATCCTCGGTCCGGGGGTGTTACTGAGCTACTTGCTGGGCCGATATCACAGGCCTCACCGCGAATCTCGCATCTTCATGTTCTTAGACCTCAAGTCCTCGACGTCGCTCGCGGAGGAGTTGGGGCACGAGGCCTACCTCGGCCTGATCAACGAGTTCTTCAGGGACATCTCCGGGCCGGTACTCAACAATGGTGGTGAGATCTACGAGTACGTCGGAGACGAAGTCGTCGTCACCTGGAGGGAGGAGAGGGGGATCAAGGATGCGAACTGCCTCCGAGTGTTCTTCGACATCGACTCCGTCATCGAAAAGAAGACACAGCGTTACCTGGACCAATTCGGTGTCGTGCCGGAGTACAAGGCCGGGGTGCACGTGGGGGAGGTAATGACTGCGGAGATCGGAGATCTGAAGCGCGGGCTCGTCTTCAACGGCGACGTACTCAACACCGGCGCCCGGATTCAAGGAGAGTGTGCCCGGCTCGGAAGGCGCCTCGTCGGGTCCGCCGATCTCTTCGAACGCCTGACTCTTCCGGACGGATGGACAGTCGAGGAGATGGGCCCCACGAAGCTGCGTGGGAAGTCCGAGCCGTTGCGGCTGGTAGCGTTCGCGTGACAAGTGCGGGAGAATGCCGGCCTGGTCTCTATCCCTGTGCCGCCTGCATCACGCGGGCCTTGTCGGTCTTCTTCACGTACGCGTTCTGGTCGTGGTCCAGTGCCCCCTCGGGCAGGTACTCCCAGAACGATCCGAGCTCGTGCCGAATGCGGTCCACGTAGAAACGTGGGATCTCGTCGGTCTCGCCCTCGAAGAAGTTCCTCACGTGGCGATCCTCCCCCAACATGCGGCGAATCGTCTTGTGATACTTGATGCGGCCGTAACCCTCGGACGACATCGCCCTGACTAGGTTGAGCCCCTTCGCGAAGAGCGGGGGGGTGGCGCGGAAACGCCGAACCAGGGTAGGCAGCGAGAACGAGTACTCGCAGAGGTCGATGAGGTGGTCATAGAACGTGGTCCACTCGTAGTTCTTGGGCTGCACGTTCATCGCCTGATTGTTGTTCAGGAAGTGGAAGGGGAACGGGCGCACGCGACCGGCGCGCTGCACCTCGAGGTTCAGCGGCGCCGCCTCGCCGAAACACGATAGGAGCGAGTAACCGGGAAACGCCCCCGGCGTCCGACGGAGGAACTTCTTGGTCAACTCGAACGGCTCGCAGCCTTCGTCGTCGTCCAGACCGATCACGAAGTTCGTCTGTACGTAGGGGATGTGCTCCAAGATCATGTTCACGTGATCGGAGACCTGCTCCATCTTGGCGAGCCCGGTCTTCGTGCCCGTCTTGGCCTTGTTGCCGAAGCCGTACCAGGACTCGATTCCCGGGAGCATGAGCTTGAAGTTGGCGGCGCCCAGCCGCGTGACCCGGTCCTCCGAGAGTAGCGACAGGCTGCTCTCAGCCGCGAACGTGAGCGTCCCGGGGGGCACAGCGTCCTCGATCACCCCCATGTAGTCGTCGAAGCGGACCCCGAAGTTGGGATCGTGCCATGCGATCCATGCCTGGGGCATCTCCTCGACCAGGAAGCGCAGATCGTCGCGGATCTCGTCGAAGGCCATCGGCTGATACGGCACCGTGGAGTCGACGCAGAAGCTGCACGTGTACGGGCATCCGAGGCTCCCGATCATCGGGACACCCTTGATCCGTGTCGCCGACTTCATGATGGTCGGCTTGATGTACTTCCAGCGCTCGCGGACTCCGGGTAGGTGCCGGGGCTGTTGGCTCGCGGTGAGGTATTCACCGTATGGCCGCTGGGCGCAGCACTCCTCGAGAACTCGAGCGACGATCTCCTCGTCGGTGAAGCCCAGGACGTAATCGAAGTACTTGCGGGCGTCGTCCGGATAGCTGCGCGCGTGGGGGCCGCCCAGGACCGTCACGCAGCCGCGTTGCCGGAACATGTTGCTGAGCGCGTACGAGAGCTGACCCGCCTGGGAGAACGCCCCCACGAAGAGCAGGTCGAGATCAGCCGGGACCTCCTCGAGCAGGTTCTCGAAGCCCGTGTAGCAGACGAAGGTGACGTCGTGTCCTGCCTTCTCACACCACGCGGCGATCGCCTGCGGCATGATGCTCGCGAAACTGGGATGCACCACGCGAGCCCACAGGGTGCGCGTCGGCGCCTTGGTGACCAGATCGAGGACCGCGACTCGCAGCTTTCGCACGGCGACTCCGTCTTGGGGGAATCCGTCGACGTCGCCGATCTCGGTGCAATGCGTCGCGGGGGAGAGCTGGGCCAGTCATCCTACGACGGAAGGACGTTCACCGCGAACCGGTCGCCTCGGACCCGACGGTGCGCAACGGCACATCCCGACTTGCTACCTCCCGAGAATCGGTTGCCTGCCGAGCGACCGCTCCCTATCGTCGAAGGCAAATGACTGGCTACCCCTCGTTCCCCCCAGTCACGTCGAGTGCGTCAACGTGATAGCTCGGGTCCAGCACCTCGTCGACACCCGCGCCGAGAAGCTGGAATACGAGAGCGAGCAGGTCGTCCTGGAGACCGCCCGTGCTATTGAGACGATCGCTCAAACAGTTTAGTCGTCACAGCCGTCGCATGTGTGAAAGCGGGGCAGGGGGCTAGTGGCCGGATTACGGATGCGCCTCTCCACGGAGATGGCGTAATACTCCTCCCGCACTCCCTCCAGGACCGCGATCCGCTCCACCTCGTACTGACGAGCGACGTCCGCCTCGACCGCCGTCGGCACCGCGAACATACCCAGCCCGCGCTGTCCGAAGACCTTGAGCACAGCACTGTCAGCGATTTCGGCGACGACCCTGGGCTCCAGCCCATGATCCCGGTACCAGCGAAGAAGACGCCGCCGGAGATTGGAGTGGAACCCGGGCATGAGGATCGGCCGGTTTCCGAGGCACCCGGGCAACCCCTCCCGGTATCGGCTTGCGACTTCGGGGGCGCCCATCAATACAACCTGGCACGCTCCCAGGAAGTGGTTGTATGCCCGAACGTCGACCGTCGTCGGGAGTGCCGAACCGATGGAACTGCTCGCGGGGGCGGTCCTGTTGCCGTACCGGACCGTGTTGGTTGATGAGGTCCAGGATCTTACGGCTCCAGCACTCAAGCTACTCCGGACGATCGCACCCGAGGGGCCAAATTCCCTGTACCTGGTCGGCGATGGACATCAAAGAATCTATGGCAGGCCGGTGGTCATGAGTCAGTGCGGCATCGAGATCGGAGGCCGGGATCTGCGACTCCGCCTGAACTACCGGACCACGCAGCAGATCCGGTCCAGGGCTGTGGCGGTGCTGGAGGAGTGCGAGATCGACGATCTCGACGGTGGAAGTGACGGCCTCCAAGGGTATCACTCGGTCCGGGAGGGCCCGACTCCTGAAGTGACCAACTTCAAGAGTGAGGCCAATGAGGCCTCATTCATTCTCTCTCGCGTGAAAAACTGGATCGATTCCGGTGTTCGCGATTCGACCATTTGCGTGGCGGCCCGCACGAACAAACTTCTCGACGACCGTTACGAGCCGCTCCTCCGAGGTGATGGACTCGAGGTCACGCGCGTCGAGGAAGAGGAAGGTCTGGAGGCCGGTGGGATAGGGATTCGACTTTCCACCATGCATCGGATGAAAGGGCTCGAGTTCTCTCGGGTACTTCTGGCTGGCGTACAACGCGGAGTGATCCCCTACGAACTTGCCCATGGCCATCCGGACGAAGTGACCGCTGCGGAATACGAGCTGCGGGAGCGGTGCCTCATGTACGTGTCCTGCTACGCGAGCGCGCGACGAATTGGTGGTGACGGGGGTTCGGGGGGGAGAGTCCGTTCCTGAAAGACCACAGCGTTGGGACCCCAACCGGGACCCCAAACTCCCCGTAACTGGTGAAAGCTCAGCAACACTCAAAAGACCAGTCGACTCCCTAACGCCCTAACTCGACACAACTTAGGCCACCTCACGAACACTCTGCGTATATACTGCTATCTAACTCTTAATCAGTAGGTTCGGGGTTCGAGTCCCTGGCGGGGTACTGGCCGGGAGTCCAAGAGTTATCTGGGCTTCCGGGCTTTTTTGTGTCGGTCAGTTAGGGGCGGAAAATGGGGCCTCGGGACCCCATGTGGGACCCCAAAAACTCGGGTTACTTGTCGGGAACTGGTGGGCACGGGAGGGCGGCTCAACCAATGATCGTATCAGCCGGACCGTCGCCGCCGACGTCTCTCACGGCACCGTAGAGTTCGACGTACCGGCAGGCGATCTCTTTCCAGTCGTACCGGCCCCGGACCAGTGCCAGTGCATTTACGCCTCGACGCTTGCGTTCCAATTCATCCGTGACGGCGTGGCGGAGCGTCGTCGCCAAGGATTCCAAGTCGTCCACCTCGCACAGCCATCCGTTCGCACCGGCTCCCGTGTCGACCACGAAGCCGAGCGGCCCTCCGCTTCGCGTCGCGATCACTGGAACCCCCGCAGCCATCGCTTCGAGGTACACTTGGCCAAACGGCTCGTTGAAGGACGGGGCTACAAAGACGTCCGCGAGGTTCAGTCCTCGAGATAGAACATCGTGCGGCAACCATCCGCAGAAAAACACATTCGCCAAGTCGAGGGAACGGGCGACCGTGTGGGGGTGCTCGCCTTCCCATTCGCCGGGCATTCCGCCCCACACCAGCAAGTTGAAGGAGGGGTCACCGTCGCGTTCCGAGGACCGATTGACTCGCGAGACGGCACGGAGTAACAGCGGGACACGTTTGAAGTCGAGAAATCGCCCCACGAAAATCGCCAAAGGCTTCAACGCGCCCGACTCGTCCCTCAGCCGTTTCGTGTCGGTCCGGTCGTAGTGCACGCTTCCCGGGGCACCGCCCGCAGCCCAGCCCCGGGGCTCTTCCACCAAAATCTTCTGCAGAAAATCCCACTTTTCATCGGCGGACCAATTCAACGGTCGGAACAACGTCGTGTCCACGCCATTCGGGATCGTGGTGATGTCCTCCTCGTCCAGGTGCAAGCGTACCATCCCTCGCTCGCGAACGTCCTGGCTGATGGCCGCGAAGTGGTCCGTAACGGAGACCGCGTCGGTGAGGATTCCGCGCCCGACATGGTCCGACTCGCCACCTGAAGCCTCGCCACCCGGCTCATCCGTCGCCTCATCGAGCTGTTCCAGCATCTTTATCTCGGTCCCGTGGAGCTGCGTCAGCTTAGGCACATCGGGAAATACATGCGCTGCGGCAAGATGTGCGTACGTGAGATGGTGCAAGTGAAGAAGATCAGGCTCGAAGTGCTCCTTCACACGTTGGAACACTCCGGTCCAACACTCCCGCAACGCTGAGTAGGCGCCCTCGTTGAGTTGGGAGAAGACGCGATCCGGTACACCGGGCTTGTCTTCGTAACTCGGGTGGAACGGGACCGGCCACTGGTCGGAAATCGGATTCTCACCCCGTTCGAACCCGTGCCAAGCGTCGGTATAATCGACCAAAGTGAGAGGGATCTCTCCGAAGAATACTTCGGCGTCGTGTTGCGGGTCACCGTCGCGCAGCGTGCCGGTGACCAAGTGCAGGTCGTGGCCCAGCTCGATCAGTGCACGCGACAAATAGCGGGCGACCTGGGCACTCCCTCCCCGGGGATAGAACACGAGGCTCATCAGGATTTTCATGTGGGCGTCCTCGCCAGATCTTTGGCCTTTATGCCCGCAACGATAGCGGATGCCCTCGCACGGTGTGGGTGCGTACTTCCCGTCACGGGCTGCGGACTAGAAGTAGGGCCGGAAACCTTCGGGGTCCGGTGTCTCTCCCGTAGCTCAGGATACCTCGGGGTACCACGCGTATGTACTGCGGTCGGACTCTTGATCCGTAGGTCGGTAGTTCGAGTCTACCCAGGCTCACTGTGCCAAGTGTAATCCCCGCAGGGCCGCTGGTCGCCATGAGCACCCACTAGACCGTGGCTCGCCTCGACTTGGCGGATGTCGCCGTAGCCGGCGAGCACCCCTGTGCTAGATTCGCCGCATGCATGACGTCGCCCTCGATCTGCTGATCCTCCTGGCCGGCATCTGGCTGGTCGCGGTCACCCTGCGCCCGCTAGGGCTGCCCACGATCATGGGCGAGCTCATCGTCGGGGTGCTGGTGGGACCGGCTGTCTTCGGCCTCATCGAGCCCAGTGAGGCGATCACGCTCCTGGCCGATATCGGGATCTTCTTCCTCATGTTCCACGCCGGGGTGGAGACCCAGCCCACCGAATTCTTCGATGCGCTGAAGCGCTCTCTCGGGGTTGCCCTGGTGGGTGCGATCGTTCCGTTCGTCGTCAGCTTCGGCGTGGCGACGGCGTTCGGACTAGATCCGGTAGGTGCCACGTTCGTCGGTCTCACCATGACCGCCACCGCGGTGGTGATCACGTTGAAGACCCTCAAGGACGTGGGGCTCGCAGATACGCGCGTGGCCCGGGTCATCGTCGCTAGCTGCGTGATCGACGACCTGCTGACCCTCGTGTTCTTCGGCCTCGTAGTCGGAGTGCTGTCGGGCGGGTCGTTCGGGCCCCTGGACATCGCCGTCACGCTGGCGAAGGTAGTGGCCTTCTTCGGCCTGGCCGTGCTACTCGGTCGGTTCGCGTACCCGCGCTTCACACTGCCTTTCCGAAGCGAGGGAGGCAAAGGCTTCACCTTCGTGCTGCTCGTGGCCATCGCCGCGGGCCTCTTCGCCGAGGCCATTGGGCTCCACATGATCCTGGGGGCCTATCTGGCCGGCTTGTTCTTCGAGGAGAAGGTGGCGCACCCGAACCTGGTCCGCGTCGTGGCGGATCGCTCCTACGGGATCGCCTACTCGTTCCTCGGACCGATCTTCTTCATGTCGTTGGGCTTCTCCATCACGTTCGACATCAGCCCTTCGGGCGTGGCGTTCCTGATGCTGCTCACCGCGGCGGTGATCGTCGGTCAGATCGCGAGTGCGGGGAGCATGGCGCTGCGCATGGGGTTGCCGGCGCGGGAAGCCCTTACCGTGGGCGTGGGCATGTGCGGGCGTGCCGAGTTGGCGATGATCCTCGCCGCGCTGGCTCTGGCCCAGGGCGCCATCGACCCGTCCATCTTCTCGGTGCTGATCTTCACCATGTTCGTTCTGAACCTGTTCACGCCGCTCGCGCTGAAGGGCTGCTCGGTGCTGCTCGAGGGCAGGACGGCGCGCCTCGAGGGGGGCGCCCTCGGCGTACTGCTTCCGGATAAGTTCAGCGCTCCTCCGCTAGTGGAGCCCTTCGAGGGACGGCTGCCCTTCGCGCTACCGAACGTCGACGGCGGTGTGGTGGTCTACGGATACGGCCCGGAGGTGGACTCCCTGCTGGGCGAGCTCGAGCGACGAGGCATGCCTTGCCTGGTGATCGAGGAGGACGAAGCGGCGGCGCGCCGCCTCTACGGACTCGGGCAACAGGTGGTGCATGCCAGACTGGCGGAACAGGAGTTGGACCTCCGACCACTGGCCCGCGCCCGTGCCCTGGTCCTGAATGGTGAGGACGATGCCAACGCGCTGCTCGCGCTCAGCGCCCGCGAGGTGGGGTACGAAGGCCCGATCGTCGCGATGATCGAGGACCCTCGCCGACGCGCCCCGATGCTGCTGGCTGGGGTCAACGTCACGTTCGCCCCTACCCACGTGCTCGCCGCCGTCCTGAGCTCCCGAGCCAGCGCCAGGATCACCCCTCGGGTCACGGGAGTCCGGCCACTGAGCAGGCTCCTCGAGGTGGCGGAGCTACGGGTCCACGATGCCAGCCCACTGGCCGATACCACGCTCGCCAAAGTCGGGCTTCGCACCCGCACTGGGGCCAACGTCGTCGGCCAGTGGCGGGACGCCGCACTGCAACCGCCGCCGGCCGCGGACGAGACCATCCGCCCCGGCACGATCCTCGTCATCGCGGGAACTCCGGAGAGCATCGAGAAGCTCAGCGAGTTGGCCCGGCCCATCACTCAGGAGGGGACGATCGTGGTGATCGGTTTCGGGGACATCGGGCGGAAGCTCGCGGAGATTCTCACCGCCGTGGACGAGGAAGTGTGCGTCGTCGATCCGGTGGAGCGTCCGGGTGTCCACGTCGTGGGTGACATCATCGACCGCGACGTGCTCGAGCGTGTGCCCCTGGCCGGGGCCCGGGTCGCCGTACTCGCCCTCGACACGGACAGCGCCACGGTCCTCGCGGGTGCCGTCCTCCGCGACTACGCTCCGGACCTCCCGATCATCGCCGGCGTCTCCCTGGCCGAGAACGTGGCGCGTGTCCAGCGT
Organism: Longimicrobiales bacterium; assembly: GCA_965238005.1. Classification (GTDB taxonomy): domain Bacteria; phylum Gemmatimonadota; class Gemmatimonadetes; order Longimicrobiales; family Gaopeijiaceae; genus CBDCKN01. Next base: position 4,315,159 of record OZ250165.1, on the reverse strand, counting down.
GCCGGCGTGGACTACGCTCTCTCGGTGGGTCAGGTCGCTGGACAACTCCTCGCATACCACGTCCTGGGAGAGATGGTGTCCCTGCAGCCCCGCATTAAGCTCGTACGGGTAGGCGCAGGGTGGCTCGCCGGGAAGAACCCGGTGGCGGAGCGAATTCGCGAGCGCACAGGCTGCACGATCGTGGCGGTGGAGCGAGGCGGCCAGGTCGCTATGGACTTCCCGGCTTCATTCCGGCTCTCATCCGACGACGCGCTCTACATTTGTGGGACCACGGACGCGGTCGCGCGCTACAATGAGGAGTTCCCGACATCGCGACTGTGACGGCGAGATGCCAAGCACCGGCTAATCCAACCATCACCATCGTCGTCCTGCGCATCTTTCTCCAGGCCCTTGCCTCCACGCTTCTCCGCTCCATCCCACCTACCTCGATCTTCCCAACCGGCCTCTTCCCCCTGACTGCCGCCCTCGCCCTGCGACTAGTGGTAGACGGCGCTGAAGCGCTCCCACTGCTCCGCGCTGCCCAGGGCGACGAGCGTCGAGCCCTTAACTAGCCGCTGGTCGGGCGGCAGATTCGTGACGATCTGCCCGTCCTTCTGGACGCCGATCACGTTCAGGCCGGTGCGCGCGCCGATCCCCGCGTCGGCGAGCGTCTTGTCGGCGAGCGACGGCGGGAGCGGCACGTAGAAGAGATCAACGCCCTCGCCCAGCACGATGAGCTCCCGTCCCTGCACGATCGAGTATACCGTCTGCACCCCTAATGACGCGTAGCTCAAGACGAAGTCGGCGCCGGCGCGCTGGATGGCCTCGACGTTCCGCTCGTGCGTGACCCGGGTGAGGATACGCGCGTCGGGATTGAGCCGCCGGCAGTACACCGTCAGGTAGACGTTCATCGCATCGTCGTGCGTCGTGAGCAGGACGCACGGTGTCTCGGCAATCCCCGCCGCGTCAAGTATGCGCCGGTCGGCGGCGTCGCCTAGAAACAACCGGTCGGGAATGCTCGCGATTTGCGGCTCCAGTTCCGGGTTCCGTTCCACCATATGCACGGGGATCTTCCGCCGCTTGAGGGCCGCAGCGGCGGCCCGCCCCACCTTGCCACCGCCGAGGATGAGCACCGGATTCGGATTGGCGTCGTATATCGCGAGCACTTCGTCCAGCGCCGCGATCTGCTCGGACGTGCCGATGGCGACCGGCACGGTGAGCGACGACAGCTCGAGATCCGGCCTCGCGGGCAGGAACCGCCCACGCTCCCACACCCCGACGATTGTGACCCCGGTAAACTCGCGCAACCGTGTGTCCCGGATGGTCCGGCCCTGGAACGGCGTGTTGTGCACTGGGAACTCGGCGAGCAGCAGGTCATGGAACTTGCCGATCAGGTTGGCATGCGTCGTCCCCGAGCTCACCCGATTGGCGAGGTGCTCGCCGAGTTGGTGCGTGAGGGGCAGCACGTGTGTGGCGCCGCTGAGCTCCAGCACATCGATCGAGTCTTCCACTTCGGCCAGCGCAACGACCGGCACCGATTCGGACAGCTCGCGTACGGTGAGGACAATGTTGGAGTTGACCGTGTCCGACGCGTTGGCCAGGACGAGGCGAGCCTGCGCCGCGCGGGCGGCTCGGTAGGTCTCGACGGAGTCGATTTCGCCCATGAAGACCGGCGTGCCGACATCCTGCATGTGCATCGCAAGGTCGGCGTCGGGCTCGATCACATAAACCGGCACGTCCGCCAGTTGAAGGCGGCGGATGAGCCCGGGCGCAATTGGATCGTTGGCGCAAATCAGCACGTGACCCGCGAGACCTTCCGGCACCAACTGCAGCGAGCGGATGCGGCCGCGGCTCCGCTGCTCGAGCCACGGGGCGTACACAACTCGGATGAAGAGAAACGGGAGGATGATGAGGAGCAGCAGCATGCCGGTCAGCAGCACGAGGGTGCTGAACGCGCGGCCCAGGTCGCTTTCGAACGTGATATCACCGAAGCCGAGCGTGCTCATCACGGTGAGCGCCCAATAGACTCCCGTGAACCACGAGTGGTCCTGACCCTCCCCCGCCATGATCGCTTGGAACAGCCAGCCGTAGAGCAAAACGACCGCGACCAGGAGGACCATGTATTTTACGAACGGCGCAAGCTGCCAGCGTAGTTTGGTTTCCCCCGTGACCAGCGTGGCCAGATGGGAGGCGATGGTCTTCATGCAGATATGTTAATGCGTGCGGGAAGCGTGCGGTGGTGACCCCTGGGCCAGTCAGCTCTTGGGGAAGCGCCTCTTAGCACCGGTAGCGGCGCACTCGCCCTCTATCTTGTTGCGGAGCACCAACTTCCGCTAGTCGGGCCGGCCGGATCAATAGACAGTCCCGTCTTACACGCCGGTACAGGGCGAAACCTCCGGATGGGCGGTCCAAGTGTCGAAAACTTCTCCCGCCGTCGGCAACTCCACGACGGTCAGCTTCGATGTCTGTTTCCGACGCCCTGGATTAGCTGGTGGATTCATCCCCCGAAGAAGCCCTTCTTCAAGGCGAAACGCCAGGCTTTATTGCGGGGGCGATTCTCTTCGGTGTCACATCCCGGATGATCCCCGGCGCGCGTCTATCGATTAGGTTCAAGGGTGAAACGGAATATCGCCCCCTGACCTGGGGTACCCTCGGCCCACGCTCGTCCGCCGTGGCGACGCACGATTCGCCCCACGGTGGCCAGCCCGAGTCCGCTCCCACGGGTAGATGTACCAAGTGATTAAGAGCTCAATTTGTCATTATAGGGATGGGAGGGTGTTTCCTGACACCTACGTGCGTTCGGCCCCCCCGTCCTGCTGGTCGCCGCTAGCCGTTGCGCGGGGCTCGACCCTCGCTTGACGGCGGCGGACCGAGGGGAGAAAGTTACAGAGTTCGACCAACTGACCTCGGATGGAGGCTCCTCCCATGAGTCGGAACAATCGTGCAACTCCGCCTTGGTATGGCGCGGGGACGGCTTGTCTGCTCCTCGGGATCCTTTTGGTAGGAGCGCCCCTCGGCGGGCAAGACCGCTCGGGGCCCCTGCTCATCGGGTCCGGCGTCGGGAATCCACCGTTCACGACGGAGAACCCGATCGGCGGATACGAGGGCTTCTCCCTTGATCTGGCATCGGAGATCGCCAAGCGAATCGGACGGTCCGGCACGAAGCTGGTCATCAGGGACTTCTCCGTCATCTTCGACGCGCTGCTCGCCAGAGCCTTCGAGATGATCGTGGCGCCCACCAACATCACGCCCGATCGAGCACGCCGCGTGCTCTTTTCCGAAGGCTACATGGACACCGGATTGGGCTTCCTCGTGTTCCAGGGTGCGGAGCTACGGGACGTCACGGACCTGCGTGGCAAGATCCTGACGGTGGGGCTCGGAACCGTGTCCGACACGTGGGCGAGCATCAACGAGGCCTGGCTTGGCTTCTCCGTTCAGCGGTACCAGGGGAGTGGCGACGGGGTGAGTGCCGTGATCAACCGGCGCGCGTTCGCGAACCTGTCCGATCTACCCGCGGCTGCCCACACGGCCGGCCAGTTGGGGATCGTTACCGTCGCCTACAACCTCCCGATCGCCGGCAAGTTCGGACTCGTCTTCCATCCGGACGACGTCGAGCTCCGGAAAGAAGTCGAGAATGCACTCGAGTGCATGAAGCTGGACGGCACGCTGGCGGGCCTCCACGAGAGGTGGTTCGGGTTCCCTGCCGGGGAGGACACTGCCATCAACACGGTCTACCTGGGCTACGGTCACCCGGGATACGAAGGGCACGACCGCGAGCCGCACGTGCCGTCGTGTTCGTGAAGCGGACTGAGCATTCGCGATTGCCGCATTGGTGAGCTGATCGCTCCCGGTCTGCCCCTGAGGCGGGATGAGCCGCGATAGTTCCTGGCGGCCGTCGCGCTGCTCGCGCTCACGACGTGCACGCAGTCCACCGACTCCGTCCTCATCACCAACGTCTACATCCTGGACGGCACGGGCGCGCCTCCGGAAAGCGAACGTCGCGGCCTCCCGCGTGAACTCCCGCTCCGGGAGTCGTCACCGAAGGCAGTTGCTCCAAATGGGTCCAGTTGCGTTGCCCGACAGGGGGCGTCGTTTCGTCAGTAGCGGAGCGATGCGTGTAGGACAGCGGAATTGTAGAATGTCAATGGATTAGTGGTCTCAGCTGCGGCGTCGGCCCCGCCGACCGGGCCGGCTCGACGGATTCCGGTGGCCCAGCCGGTGAGCCGTAGCGATGCTGTCAACCATGGAGATTCGGCGATGATGGTTCCCTCTTTCTTCCCCGCGCTTGGCCGGCAGCCCTACGAGACCTTACTCGCAGCGGCATGCGCTCTCGCCATTGCCGTCGTCGCGTCTGCACCGTCGGCTGCTCAGCTTCCCCCCGACCCGGATTCGGCCAGGGCGCTCGAGATGGGCGTCGAGGACGGTTTCACCGTGGCGTCCGTAGGGGATGTCATCATCTCCGCACCCATCTCCGACATCGGTGATTCCCGGTTCCTGCGCGTGGCCCGCCTGCTGCATGAGTCCGACCTCGCCTTCGGTAATTTCGAGAACTCCGCGATCGACTTGGACGTCTTCCACGGCTACCCGGCGCCTCTGTACGGTGGCCTGAGGCTCAGAGTCGTTCCCCAAGCCGTGCACGACCTGAAATCCGTCGGGTTCGACATCATGGCCCGGGCCAACAACCACACGACCGACTGGGGGATCGAAGGCCTGCGCGAGACAAGCAGGATCCTGTAAGAAGCCGGCATCGTCCACGCCGGGGCGGGTGAGACCCTGGCTGCGGCCCGGGCGGGACGTTACCTGGAGACTCCCAAGGGTCGAGTCGCCTTGGTCTCCATGGCCTCGAGCTTCACGGCCATGGCCCCAGCGCTGGATCCGCTCGGGCAAATGCGTGGCCGGCCGGGGCTCAGCGCTCTCAGGACCACCCCCTACTATTTCGTAACACTGGAGGAGCTCGGACAGCTTCGCAGGATCCGGGATGAGCAGCCCGAGGGGCCCGCCGGACCCGCGGTCCGGGTGCCGGAGGCCGAGCAGGATGACGAGCTCTCCCTTTTCGGGGTGAGGTACAAGGTCGGGGACCGTCGCGGTTGGGAATACGAGATGAACGAAGTCGACCTCCGGGAGATCCTGCACGGGATCCGCGGCGCGAAGCGGGACTCCGACTTCGTCATCGCAACGATCCACGCGCACGACCCCGGTAACTGGAGCGACAGGCCTCCGGAGTTTCTCGAGGAGTTGGCTCGCAAGACGATCGACGCCGGAGCGGACCAGTTCGTCGGGACCGGGCCGCACCAGCTGCGAGGAATCGAGATCTACGAGGGAAGGCCAATCTTTTACAGCCTCGGCAACTTCTTCTTCCAGATCGAGCTCCAATCGCCGTTGAGCCGGGACCTCTACCAAAACTTCAACGTGGACTTCAACGAGATGACCGACGGCGAGTTCCTGCGGCGCTGGCTCGATAGGCGGTTCGACGACCCGATCTGGTACGAGAGCGTGGTCGCTCACAGCCTTTACGAGGGGAACGGAGTGGCCGAGATCCGGCTGTACCCGGTGGAGCTCGGCTACGAGATGCGGGGGGCGCACCGCGGCGTACCGCGCATGGCCCATCCGGAGAGGGCACAGCAGATTTTGGAGACACTCCAGCGGCTCTCCGAGCCGTACGGGACGGAGATCAGTATCGAGAACGGTGTCGGTGTGATTCGGGTACATGTGGCGGCCGGCCGCTGAGCCTCACCGAGTCCCGACGCGACCTCTCGTCAGATCGGAGGACCACGGCCGAAACCGGCAGAAGTAGACGACGGAAGCACGAGTCTAGACTGAGGGAAGTCGAGCGCATACAATGGGTGAGCGAAGGCCGTCGGCACATGTAGCATCCCTAGCGAGGAGGGGCCCATGTCGCTCTCCCGTAGAGCCCTGTTCGGGCTCGAAGCTTGGCCGGGCGCACCGAGCGTGCCGCTCATTACCGCCCGAGGGCGCGAGGCGCTCGTCGAGGAACTCGGGCCATTGGCCGGTGAGTTCGGACCGATTCCGTCGCCACAAGAGGGCGAGATCCGTATCTCTAGCAATGAGAACCCTCTGGGGCCTCCAGATGGGGCCGTAGCGGCGGTTCGCGAGTCCTTCGAAGAGGCTGGTCGCTATCCTACGAATGCCCAGCCCAGCATGCGTGACCTGACCAACGCGCTCGCCGAGAAGCACGGCTGCGAACCGAACAACATCGTGCTGGGGGCGGGCTCGGGTGAGATTCTGAAGAACGCCGCGCACGCGTTCACCAAAAAATACCGTCCTCTGGTAACCGGGACTCCTTCGTACCTTCAGCCTTCACGGGTGGCCCGCTTCCTGGGTGCCGACGTGAGGGCGATTCCGATCTTCCGGGTCAGCGGAAAGCTCGACCTCGAAGCGATGGCATCCGCAGCGCGGGGCCCCTCGTTGATCTTCGTCTGCAACCCGAACAACCCTACGAGCACGGTGCACACGGCCTCGGACGTGCGCTCCTTCGTGAACACGGTCCGGCGGGCCTCGCCGAACACCGTGATCCACTTCGACGAGGCGTACCACGAGTATGTGACCCACCCCGACTACGAGTCGGCGATCGAGATGGCCCTTGAGACGCCGAACGTGTTCGTCAGCCGCACGTTCTCGAAGTGCTTTGGGATGGCAGGCATGCGCATCGGCTACGGCGTTGGACACAGCGATGTCATCGCGACGCTGCGACGCTACTCTCTGACCTTCAACACGAACACGCCGGGCGTCGGTGGGGCGTATGCCGCACTGCAGGAGCAGGGCTTCGCGCAGAGCGAGCAGGCCCGGAACAGCGAGGCGAAGAAGCTTACGGTCGATTTCTTCACCCGTAAGGGCTATGACCTCTACGACTCGCAGACGAACTTCATCTTCGTCGAGCTGGGCAGCCCGGCGGCGGACTTCCGCTCTGCCTGTCGCCAGCACGGAGTGTCCGTCGGGCGTGACTTCCCACCGATGGAGAAGTCGCACGCCCGCATCAGCATTGGCACGTTGGCAGAGATGCAGGGTGCGGTTGAGGTATTCGAGGAGGTGCTGGCATGAAGGCCCACGAGAAGGTCCAGGATGGCCCGATGAACGTCTCTCGCCGGTCGTTCGTTAAGAGCGTCGGGATCGGCACCACCGCCGCCGCCATCATGTCGTTCGACGGCTCACGCGCATGGGCGCGCGCCGCGTCATTGGCGCTTCCCCTGCAGGAGCGCCCCATGCTCCTGCACAACAACGAAAACCCGCTCGGTCCAGGTGACCGCGTCCAGAGGGCGATGAACGACGCGCTCGCCAGTGGTCCCAGGGCCGGCCGATACCCCTTCGAGGCCAACAGGGAGCTGGCGACGACGATCGCCAAGATGAACGACGTCCAGACCGATTACGTGATGATCGGGAACGGATCGACGCAGCTCCTTCGCACGGCGACGCAGGTCTTCACCTCGCCGACGAGGCCCCTGGTAACGGCAGCCCCGTCGTACGAGGAAGCGCCCGGTTACGCCCAGCTCATCGGTCATCCGGTGGAGGCGCTGCCGCTCGACGACAACATGATGATCAACCTCGACGCCATGGCCGACGCGGCCAGGGGCGCGGGGATGGTCTTCCTGAACAATCCCAACAATCCCACTGCCACGCTGCATGACGCCGACGCGGTGGGGACGCTCATCGAGCGTGTGCTCAGTGAGACCGACGCGATGATCATGGTCGACGAGGCCTACCACGACTACGTGACCAACCCGCAGCACGAGACGCAGATTCCGCGCGCGGTCAAGGAAGCCCGGGTCATCGTTGCCCGTACCTTCTCCAAGGCGCACGGCATGGCGGGCATGCGCATCGGCTGGGTCGTGGCGCATCCGGACGCCATCCGCAAGATGCGCACCTGGCACTACGGGCTGAGCCTCAACATCCCGTCGCTGCTCGGCGCGACGGCCTCGATCCAGGACCCGGATCGTATCTACGCCGAGAGCGAGCGGAACACAGAGGCCCGCCAGTTCACCATCGACTGGTTCAAGGCCCGAAATCTCGATGCCACGGGCTCGCAGACGAACTTCATTTTTGCGAGGACAGGCATGCCGGCGGACGCTTTCAGGACTGCCTGCGCCGATCGGAACATCCGGGTGGGGCGCAACTTTCCGCCCTACCAAGACGAGTGGGCCCGCATCTCAATCAGCACGATCGACGACATGCGAAGTGCGGTGGACGTGTTCGGCCCTGTGCTTGCCGATGCGGGCGTGATCGCCGCCGGCGAACACGGCTCCGAGGCAGCGTAAGGGGGCGAAGGGGCGAGCCGACCGGGGCTCGGAGGCGGGCCTGGCGGATGGCGGAACGGGTGGGCAACTAGCGGCTTCGCATCAGTCCAGCCATCGCCCAACCTCATCATCACCCATAGCGGTGAAGTCGATGATCATCCGTGGCACACTATAAGAACAAGTTCGTTCGCGGATGTGGCCCGCACACATTGAATCACGACTTCAACTAAACCTCCGGGTTCACACCGGGTGCGACACAAGAGCGGTCGCTGGTGCTGGCGCTCGCTTCGGGTCGCGCGCCGGGGGCGCGCTCGCTCGCTTCGGCGTCGAGTCCCTCCTCCGCTACCTAGACGAACCGCGGGTCCCCTGGGGGCTCATGGTCTTGGTTGTGCGGTCATGAGTGACGTCCGGCGCCCGGCTGGTGCTAGTGTATCAGTGGACCAAACGATATGATACCGCGCCACCGATTCCGGAGGACCACATGTCGGATTCCGTCAACCCAAACCGACGATCGTTCCTGCGTTTCCTCGCGGGCAGCCCCCTGTTACCCCTGCTCGGTTTGCCTGGCTGCGAACCATCACGTGACGAGACGTCCGGATCCGAACTCCTTCCTGACCTGACATCTCGACTCGCGTCGGCCGGTGACGCGATCAACGTGCTGGACTTCCAGGCGGCGGCGCAGGCCGCCCTCCCCCCGGCTCACTACGGATATCTCGCCACCGGCGTCGATGGCGACGAAACGCTCCGGGCCAACCGCGACGGATTCGAACGTTTCAATCTCCGGCCCCGGCGCCTGGTCGACGTCTCCCGGATCGACATGAGCATCGAGTTGCTCGGTCAGCGATGGGATACGCCGATTGTGTTGTCACCGGTCGGCAGCCAGAAGGCGTTTCACCTCGAAGGCGAACTGGCGGCCGCGCGCGCATCGAGCGCCCGGGGCCACCACCAGATCCTGTCCACCGTCACGACCACGTCCGTCGAGGACGTCAACGCCGCCCGCGAACGGCCGGCCTGGTACCAGCTGTACGCGACGTCGAGCTGGGAGGTGACGGAGGCGTTGATCCGCCGGGCCGAGGGTGCGGGGTGCGAAGCGATCGTGTTGACGGTCGACTTGCCGGTAGGGAGCAACCGGGAAACTGCGACCCGGTACGCCCGGATCGATACGCGCGACTGCAGCGCATGCCATGACGACGCGCCGGCCGACGACGACCCGATGAGCTTCCCTACCGGATGGCTCGCCCGGAAACCGATGTTCGACGGGCTCGACATGCAGCGCGTAAATTTCGATACTCCAACCATGACCTGGCATTTCGTGCGCCGTCTCAAGGACACCACGGACCTCAATGTGCTCGTCAAAGGCATCATGCGGGACGATGACGCCGAGCGGTGCGTGCAGTACGGGGCCGACGGCATCATCGTCTCCAATCACGGTGGGCGGGCCGACGCCAGCGGCCGGAGCACGATCGAAAGCCTTCCCGAAGTCGTGAACGCCGTGCGCGGCCGCATACCCATCCTTATCGATGGGGGGTTTCGACGCGGTACCGATATCCTGAAAGCCATGGCACTCGGAGCTGACGCCATCTGTATCGGCCGTCCATACATCTGGGGCATGGCGGCGTTTGGCCAGGAAGGCGTCGAGAAGGTGCTCGAGATTCTGCAGACAGAGTTACGGATCGCGATGCAGCTGCACGGGGTTCCCTCCCTCGGTGCCCTCGACGGTTCATTCGTGGAATCCGACCGACTACGGTCGACCTCTCAATAGGAATATGTTTCCGCTTTCCTCAGGCTGTCCCCTACAGGCGTTCGAATAGGGGCAGTAGCACACCAGCACCGGTAGCAGGCGGCATGGACTTTTCCGCCGTGATGTTCCCTTTGCCTATCCCCACCGGGACCGGCATTTTTGCGGACCATGTTCGACATCTTCATCAGCTACCGCCGCGGCGATAGCCGCGCGGACGCGGGGCGGGTGTACGATCGCCTGAGTCACCACTTCGGGCCGGACCGCGTCTTCATGGACGTGGACGACATCGACCCGGGGCAGGACTTCGCCCGGGCCCTGCGGAAGGCACTGGAGAACTGCGGCGCACTCGTCGTGCTCGTCGGCCCCGATTGGGCCGACTTCAAGGACGGGCAGGGCCGACGGAAGCTGGAGCAGCCGAACGACTTCGTACGACTCGAGGTCGTAACGGCGCTGGACCGGGGCGTCACCCTGCTGCCCGTGCTGGTGGGCGGCGCGGGCATTCCCGAGCCCGGCGATGTGCCGGCCGAGCTCGCGCCGCTGTTCCGCCACCAGGCCATCGAGATCTCCGACGGGCGGTTTCACGCCGACGTCGACCGGCTGATCGAGGCACTCGAGTCGGCGGGCGCCGAGCCAGTGCGACCGGCCAGGCGCTCGACCCTGCGGCGCCTGGGGTTCGCGGCGATCGCCGTCGCCGCGGTGGCGCTCGGGCTGTACTTCGGAGCGGCCTCGATACGGACCGGCCGCGAGGTTCGCGCCCGGGTGGCGGCCCACATCGACGGGGGCGACCGCTTCGCCGCCGACGAGGCCTACGATCCGGCCATCGCCGAATACCGGAGGGCGCTCGATGCGGATACCGAGCACACGGGGGCCCTTCGGCGGCTCGTCTCGGCGACGACGCAGAAGCTGCTCCTTCAGGCGTTCGGTCACGGCGGATTTCCCGACGTGGGTCTGCGGGGAGACTACGAGGGTTTCGCCGCCATTCCTGATTCGGCCATCGAGGGCGCGTACGCGCTCGTCCACCGGCTGCTGATCCTGGACGCTGGGCTCCAGGGCGACCCGGGCCTGCTGCTCGAGGAAGCGCTCTTGCTCAAGACCAGCGGACCGCGCGTCGCCGAGGCGATCCCGCTGCTCGAGGCGGCACTCGCCGCGTCGCCCGACACCCCGCAGGTGCTCGCGGAGCTGGGTCTGATCAAAGCCGTCGTGCGTCACGATCCTGAGGGCATCGACCTGATCCGGAGCGCCGCGACCGTCGATCCGAACGAGGCGCGGTAGGCCTTCTACCTGGCCCGGTCGCTGTCCGAGATCCATTCGTGCCCGTACGCCGGGCGCGACGACGACGGCCCGGACGCCCCCCGGGCCTGCGCCGACGCGGTACGCGAATACCGCCGGGCGGCAGAGCGGGCTACCGCCGATGATGTGTGGTCACGGCACATTCACGCCGCCTCCATCGCGAGCGCGCTCGACGTGTTTTACGCGTACGTCGGGCGCCAGGGCGACATCCTCACTCCTACGATCGACCTGAGTCTCGACGAGCGCATCGAGCAGCTCGAGTATCTGATCCCGAGGGAGCCCGGGCGCTCGCGAACGGGGTGGTCGGACTATCCGCGGTACTGGCTGGCCACGCTCTACGGCGAGCGCGCCGAGCTGGAGCGGGCGGGCGCGCTCCTGAAGGAGCTGCTCGAGGAGAGGCAGTACCGCAGCGTCGAGTGGATGCGCTCGTACGAGCGCGTCCTGCGCGCCGGCGGACACGATCCGGAAGCGTTGAGCGACGTAGAGGAACGCCTGAGGCGGGCGGGGGCGGCCCAGGCTGCTCTCCCGGGAACTCAGCTCCGCCGTCACCGTCCTCATCGAAAGACGGAGGTGATCGAGTCCGTGGTGCGGATATCGTCCAAGGGATTCCGCTCTAGGACCTCGAAATCGGCGAGCAAATGGCTGTCCGAGACGAAAGGCGGCGAAAGACACGTTTTAGGCGGCAAGACCGAATCAAAGAATGGCTTAGTAGGCGAAGTTCGCCGAATAGGTGCTGTGCGTAGCGTCAACCATCGATAGCCCGCGCGCGAAGACGCGAGGAACCAATTCGGACCTTCCCAGCGCTGCCCTCTTTTTCGTGGCGGGTGTGCGACCGGCGACATAGCTTGAAAACATGGATCCTCGGTCACTCCTCGTATCAGATCCTCCCCACAACGAAGTGGATCCGATCTCAGCAGCGCCGCACTTCCACCTCACTGCGGCCGAGGTGCGGATGAAGGCCGCCTACAAGGTGCCCGAGATATGGTTCGCTCAGGAGGACCGGGCCGCCCTGGAGGAGACCGCCGCCGCTCTCACGGAGGCCGGGCTCAGGACGGTCGTGGTGGAGAGCAGCGACCTCGTCGACATTCCCCCTCAGAGTCCCGCGGTCTCGGTCGCCTTCGAGGACGACGGTCTGTGCATCGACGGGAATGGCTCCGAACGGATGGTCGCCTACGACACTCCAGCCATCGCAGTATTCGGTCGCCCCCACCCATCAGAAGGACAAGCGCAGCGGACCGGAACCTCCATATCCGCTCAGTTGTCGAGCAGAGGACGCCTACGCCGCCGCACTCCGAATCTCGGCGCCGAAGAGGGCGCGTCTGACTTCTCGGCCTTTCTCGACCTTTACCTGCCCTCGGACGAGGGACTGCGCAGGATCTCAATCGTCAACGGCGTCACCGACGTGTCGGCGTTGCCCCAGGACCTGGCCGGACCGTTCGGCATTTTCAATGTCGTGAAGGAGTGCGAAGCCCGCTTCCACAATGCGCACTTCGATCGACGTCTGGTGGACATGAGGCTTCGCGGCGTCCGGCTGGTCGTGCCACCAGGATCCCCTCACCGGACAGGGTTCTCCTACGCCACGACCGCGCTTGCCGAACTACTCGGGTCCCTTTCACCGAACCTTGGGGACGCCTCGCATCCCGACCTCTCTTCGGGGCTCGCCTATCTCACGGTGCGATCCCGGATGGCTTGAGCCGCTACCCCCCACGGAGGCTGATGGCCCGTGGACTGTTTCAGGAGCCGTTCCCTACCCTCCTCGGTCCACGGCGTCCCGAAGAAACCCGGTCTCTTTGGTCCGGGGCACATCCGCCGTCCCATAGTCGCTCATCCAGTTCGAGATTCCGGCCCCCCTCCTCGACCCTGGGGACCAGAGTGTAGGTGACCCACTCAGCGTCGGGGGAAGAGCTCCGAGCAGCAGCTCCGCCAAGACCGTCACCATCCAGTAAAGTGCCAGACGTCGCGCAAAACACCGACAAGACCGACTTCCGGCCTCGTCGTCGGCGCGCCCTCGTCCCGTCCGTGGCGTCCCACCAACGCCCAGCGCCGCGGCACGTCACGCGCTTTCCAGACCGCTTCCAAGGCGCCGTGGCACGGGGTTTGACCACATAGGGGTCCACGCCTTGAGCCGGACACGCCTTTTCAGGGCACGGCGGGATGGGAGCAGTAACCAAGATATGAGCGGATACGAGCGCCGATTGACGAGGGCGAAGCTTCTCGTCGACGAAGCGTTGCAGCGCAGTCAGGAGGGCTCCGGTCCATCCAATTGGAAGGACTACCTCGACGCACACGCGGCGCTCCTGCGGGCCGAGCGGGATCTGGCGCAAGCCAAACGGCGAGGAGGCCGCGTTGGAGATCGAATGGAAGATGCCCTGGGACAACGGAGCACCCCTGCCCCACGTCCTCTCCTCGGGGCGCATGACGCTCCTGCTCTACCACATCGCTGAGCCGGATCCCGGATGGGATGGGACGTACGTGAAGGTCGTCGGTGTCGACACGCCGGGACAGATCGCACTCGTGGAGTTGGTCAGGTGCTACGCCTTCAAGTTCGGCGGTCCCAACGACGAGGTGTTCGGCGGCCATCCTTTGACGGGAAAGGGATTCGGGGGATACGGCGCCTACGTCGTCGCCAACTCCATGTGGCTCGCCCAGGAGATACGCATCCAGAGCGTGCACAGGGGCTTCGACCCCGCACGGTGGAAGGACACTCGCCACTACCTGCTGGCGTTCCATGACGAGATGTTCGAGTGCCTCGCCGAGGATCACCGGCTCCGGGCCCTCGACATGAGCATGGCCGACGCCCTCGAAGTGGCCGAGAAACGCCTCGTGGCGGACTGGGAGTAGCCCCGTATGATCTTCTCCGGCTCCTACGTGGAACGGGCGTGCGTCAGCTGCGGAGACCTCTGGTCCCGCGTGACCCCGACGTCCCTCCTGTTCTTCATATGGCTGGCCGCTGGCGGCCTCGTCTTCATCTCGGGAGCCCACGGAGTGATCCTCGAGGCCCGATGGTGGCACTGGCCTGTGGGTTTCATCGGAGAGCTCGCCCTGACTCTCATCCTCCTCAGTGTCGGGCTCTGGTTGCGTGATGCGCTGCTGCCCATGCCCGACACCTGTCCGAGCTGCTCGGAGCCCATGGTACCCACCGCCACCGGCTTCTTCGATTTCGCGTTCTTCCCGAGCCCGTCAGAGGTGATCCTTCTGGTCGTGGTCATGTGCCTGCATGTCGCCTTCCTGGCCTGGCTGAGCCCCGGTGAGGGGATCGCCAACGGAAGCCTGGTGACCTTGCTGCCGTTCTTTTGGACCCCACCCCGCAACGCTCCGGCACTGTCCCCGGAGAACTGGTAGCAGAAGCGGCCGACCCCTATCTTGCCTTCCCGGGCCTGCGGCAAGCCCTCTTGCCGCCCGCAGTGTGGTCCGCACCAACAACCAGGAGGCCTTCATGCTCACCAGAGGCCGCACGTTCGCCCTGCTCGCCGTCTCTCTCCTTCTGCCCGCCGCCTCAGGTGCCCAGGCACCCGAGGGGACGCTGAGCCTGGAGACGTACCTCGATTGGGAGTGGGTGAGCGGCCCGCAGATCTCCCCCGACGGCAGCCAGATCGTCTACACCCGGGCGTGGGTGGACAAGATGAAGGATCGGCGCCGCTCGTCCGTTTGGATCATGAACGCCGACGGCACGAGGAACCGCTTCCTGGTAGATGGCTCGGCGCCTACGTGGTCACCCGACGGCTCCCGCATCGCCTTCACGGACGAAAGCGACGCCGGGGACGCGCAGATCTTCGTCCGTTGGATGGACGCCGAGGCGGCCACCACCCAGATCACCCGCGTCGACCGCTCACCGGGCAACCTGAGGTGGTCCCCGGACGGAACCCAGATCGCCTTCACCATGACGGTCGAGTCCCCCGACAGCGAATGGACGGACGATCTGCTGGACCCGCCCGAAAGCGCGGAGTGGACGGAAGGTCCCAAGGTGGTGGAGCGCCTCCAGTACCGGCGTGACCGCCGAGGATACATCGACGACGGCTATACGCACGTCTTCGTCGTCCCCGCCGAAGGGGGCACGCCGCGGCAGCTCTCGGACGGTGACTGGAATCACAGCGCACCCGAGTGGATGTCCGACGGCGCGAGCCTGTTGTTCAGCTCGCTGAGGGTGGAGAAGGCTGAGTACGTTTGGCGTGAGTCCGAGATCTACGAGGTGGACGTCGCCAGCGGCGTGATCAGCCCGCTCACCACGCGACACGGCCCGGACCAGAGCCCGGTGCCTTCGCCGGACGGTCGCCTCATCGCCTACCAGGGCGTGGACTTCCACGAAGACACATACCGTGAGACCGGGCTCTACGTCATGAATGCCGACGGCTCTAGCCCGCGCCGCCTGGCCGGAGAGCTGGGCCGCAGGCTGGGTAGCGTCACCTGGGCCGCCGACGGCAGTGGCGTCTACTTCAACGCGAGCATGCGTGGGACGCGGAACCTCTGGTTCGTGCCCCTCGACGGTGAGCCCCGCGCGATCACCGACGGGAGCCACATGCTCTCCGTGTCGTCCATCGACAAGGGCGGGACGGCCGTGGGCACCGTGAGCAGTTATCACGAGCCCCCGGACATCGTGAGCTTCGACCTGAGAAACCCGGGCGTGAGGCGTCTCCTCACACATGTGAACAGCGACGTCCTCGTGGGCGTCACGCTGGGCGACGTGGAAGAGATCTGGTACAAGTCGGTGGGCGACTACGACATCCAGGGATGGATCATAAAGCCGCCGAACTTCGACCCCTCACAGAAATATCCTCTGATCCTCTCGATCCACGGGGGGCCCCACGGCATGTACAACGTGGGCTTCAACTTTGCTTGGCAAAACCACGCCGCGAACGGTTACGTGGTGCTGTACACGAACCCGCGGGGGAGCTCCGGATACGGGAGCGAGTTCGGCAACGCCATCAAGAACGCCTATCCCGGACAGGACTTCGACGACCTCATGGCCGGCGTGGACGAGGTCATCGCCGAGGGGTACATAGACGAGGACAACATGTTCGTCTACGGATGCTCCGGCGGTGGAGTCCTGACCTCGTGGGTCGTGGGCCATACGGATCGCTTCGCCGCCGCTTCGGCGAACTGCCCGGTGACCAACTGGCTGTCGTTCGTGGGGACCACCGACGGGGCGAGCTGGTACCGCAACTTCGAGGAGTACCCCTGGGACGACCCCTCGGAGCACCTGCGGCGTTCCCCGCTCATGTACGTGGGCAACGTCACGACCCCCACCATGCTCATGACGGGCGAGGGCGATCTCCGGACGCCCATGCCGCAGACCGAGGAGTTCTATCAGGCGCTCAGGGTCTTGGACGTCCCCGCGCTCATGGTGCGGTACAAGAACGAGTGGCACGGCACGAGCTCGACCCCCTCGAACTTCCTCCGGACGCAGCTATACCTGAGGAAGTGGTTCAAGAAGTGGGAGCGGCCGCGGGCCGTGACGCAATGAACCACTCCATGTAAGCGGCTAGGCCGCTCGACATGGAGTTTCGTGCCACCCCGCCCCTGACGCGGGGAGACGGACACATGCGGCCGGTTCCCGGCCGTCGCCTCTGAGGGCATGAATCAGCGCAACCAGGGCTGCATTCCAATCGCGATCCAAGGTGAACCCACAGTGTGCGCAGTGATGGATGCGCTGGGAAAGCGACTTCTTCGTCGTCTCCCAACACCGTGCGCAACGCTGCGTGGGTTTCAAGGACCGCGTGGGCACCTCCACGAGTTCGGCACCAGCTTCTTCCGCTTTGTACCGAAGCATCGAGAGGAACATTCCCGGTGCGGTGTCCAGGATGGACTTGTTCAGTCCGGCCTTCTGCCGGACATTCGTGCCCGGAGCCTCCTCAGTGCCCCGGGCTGACTTCGTCATGTTCGCCACCGCCAACTCTTCCGTGGCCAGAAAGCCGAAGTGGTGAACGAGATGGGCGGTCACCTGATGCAGGAAGCCCAGGCGCTGGTTCCGGACCTTCCGGTGCAGCCGGGCCGCCTTGCGACGGGCTCTGTTTCGGTTCCTCGATCCCTTCGTTTTGCGGGCAAGGACCTGCTGCGCCTGGGCCAGTGCCTCTTCTGCGGACCGGAGCAGTCTGGGCTTCTGGATCTGGGCTACACCGCCATGGGCCGTGGCCACCGTGGCGAAGGTCGAGACTCCCCAGTCTAGGCCTGCGGTCTGGTTGGTGGTCTCCCGCCCGGGGAAGCACAGGAGCGTGATCGACGCATACCAGCGTCCGTCTTCCTGGACGATCTCGCAGGTCTTCGGGATGCCATAGGTACGCATCCTGCCGCGGGCGCGCATCTCCCCGATCCCACTGATCCGGAGCGTGCCGTTTCGGATCCGGTGCCGGTGATCGGTATCAGGCGTGAAGCGCCAGCCATCCCCGTGCGTCTTGTATCCCCCCGGTGAAGCGACTCAGCGATTTGTACCGAGGGAACCCCGCCTTCTCACCCTGCCTCAGGCGCCGAAAGAATGACTTGAAGGCCCCATCAACGCGCTTCGCGGTGACCTGCATCGACTGGGCATTGAACTTCTGCCAGAAGGGGCCTCACCTCTCAGCTGGGTGATTTCTTGGCACTGATCCGTATAGGACAGGTGCCGCCGCCGCTGGTGCCGCCAGGCACTGCGCCACTGCTCGAGCAATGCGTTACAAACAGGATCGGCATGCAAGCCCTGGAGCGATCCGCTCATGCGCACCACAGCCCTCACTACCATCTCGTCCTGGTCACGAAGTACCGGAAGAAGTGCCTAACTCCTGAAACTACGGAAACCGGATAAACTCGGCAGGAACCGCGGCCGTGAGCCAGACGCCGTTCGCGGACACGAAGAAGTCCTGTCCGCGGGCGGCCAGGGCCGCCGCGTCGATCCGTAGCACGACAGGCTCCCCCCGACGCCTCCCCACCCGAGCCGCCGTCTCGGCGTCCGGCGACAGATGGACGCGCTGGCGGCTGCCGGGAACGAGCCCCTTGGCTCTAATGGACTCGAGGAATCGAGGGACCGTGCCGTGGAACAGCTCCGGCGGCGGCTCCACAGGTGAGAGGCCCAGATCCACCGGAATTGAGTGCCCCTGGTTAGCGCGGATCGACGAGCCGTCTTCGCTCAGCGAGAAGCGGCGCTTGTCGCTGGTGGCGACGACTTCCCGAACGAGCTCGATGGTCAGATCCAAGCCGGCCAGGCGTGAGCGCTCAACGAGGTCGGCCACCGAAGCCCAGCCCTCCCGGTCGACCTCGAGCCCGATCCGGCCCGGATCATGCCGGAGCACCAGGCTCAGGAAACGACTGATCCGGACGAGATCTTTCCCCATGGCAGCGGACCCTCTGGGCGGCTCGAAGTCCTGGTGGGGCACCCCCTTGGCGCCCCACTTCGATAAGCTGACGGTGGGCCGACGGCAAGGTCGGCGACCCCTGCGCGCGGCTGCGGCGCGCCGGGATGTGCGGCGGTTGAGCAGGAAGCGCTAGGCCCTGCACGGCTCTCCTTGCAGCTCAGAGCTTGGCGACGCATGGTGGCGTGTAGCAGAACCGTAAACTCAGTACGTACTCTGGAGCGTACACGCTGGAACCAGGGCTCCGCCGCCGAACTGCTGGGCATCATTCGTCGGACTCTGTACCGCAAGCTCAATCGCTACCCGAGAGAAGGACGCTTCGACTCGGCGGACAGCGCGACATCTTGATTCGCCTATCCGTCCACCATCGAGGCCGAGAAGCTGGCAGACGATCGCTTTGACGAGGAAGAGAAGGTCCGGTGGCCCGGATCTTGAATCATCCGGGGGTGGAACCACTCGCTGGAGTGCGGTCTCCAGCCGGATTGGCCGGGGTGTGTGTTAGGAGCGACACCCGGACCAGCTTGCGCCTGCCATAATGGCAGATATCAGCCACGGAAGGGATGCCAATGCTGAGCTTCGATAGACTGACGGTGAAGGCCGGCGAAGCCATCCAGGAGGCGGCGGCCGGCGCACGCCGCCGAGGCACTCCCGAGATCGAGGGCGTGCATCTTCTGGAGGCGCTTCTCCACCAGGAGGAGGGGATCGTCACACCTGTCCTACTCAAGATCGGGGCGCCGGTACCTCTCGTGGAGGAGCGCGTGACAAAGGTTCTGGAGGCCCGTCCCCGGGTCTCCGGCGGGGCGGACCCGACCGTGGCCCGAGACCTGAACCGAGCCCTGGACGAGTCCGACGCCCAAGCCCGTGCCCTGGGGGACGAGTACGTCTCCACGGAGCATCTCCTCCTTGGGCTGACCGAGGAGAAGGGCGATGCCGGGCGGATTCTCAGGGAGGTCGGCGCCACCCAGGAGCGGGTTCTCGGGGCTCTGGCTTCGGTGAGGGGCTCCCATCGTGTAACCGACCAGAATCCCGAGGACAAGTACAGGGCCCTAGAGCGGTACAGCAGGGATCTGACGGCCCTGGCACGCGAGGGACGCCTCGACCCCGTCATAGGCCGCGACGAGGAGATTCGCCGAGTGATGAAGGTCCTGGGCAGGCGAACCAAGAACAATCCGGTCCTCATCGGAGAGCCGGGCGTTGGTAAGACGGCCATCGCCGAAGGTCTTGCCCAGCGCATCGTGGCCGGGGACGTGCCAACGTCCCTTGCCGACAAGAGGCTGCTGGCTCTCGATATCTCCGCCATGCTCGCAGGTGCCAAATACCGGGGCGAGTTCGAAGAGAGGATGAAGGCGGTTCTGAAGGAGATCATCGAGGGAGAGGGTCGCTTCGTCATCTTCATCGACGAGCTCCACACCATCGTGGGGGCAGGGGCCGCGGAAGGGGCGGTAGACGCAGGGAACATGCTCAAGCCCGCTCTGGCCCGAGGTGAGCTGAAAGTGGTCGGCGCTACAACCCTGGACGAGTACCGCAAGCACGTGGAGAAGGACCCGGCGCTGGAGAGGCGCTTTCAGCCGGTCTTCGTGGCTCCTCCGTCGGTGGAAGACACGGTAGCCATCCTGAGGGGCCTCAAGGAGCGCTACGAAGTCCACCACGGGGTACGCATCACCGACAACGCCATAGTCGCAGCGGCGAAGCTGTCGGACCGGTACATCGGCGGGCGATTCCTCCCGGACAAAGCCATCGACCTCATGGATGAGGCAGGAAGCCGTCTGCGCATCGAGATCGACTCCATGCCCGAAGAGATCGATGAGGTGGAGCGGCGCATCACGCAGCTGGAGATTGAGAAACAGGCGTTGGCCGGTGAGACGGAGAGCGGCGCCAAGGACCGGCTGAGCGGCATCGAAGCGGTGTTGTCCGACCTGAAGGAGCGGGGCGCCGGGATGAAGGCCCGCTGGCAGTCCGAGAAGGAGGCCATCCAGCGGCTCCAGGGACTGAAGGAACGGCTGGAAGAGCTCCGAATCGAGGCCGAGCGGGCCACCCGCACCGGGGACCTGGAGCGGGCGGCGGAGGTCCAGTACTCTGAGATTCCTGGAACCGAGCAGGCCGTGGTCGTCGCGGAGGAGCGCCTGGCCGAGCTACAGGGCGAGGGCAAGTATCTGAAGGAAGACGTGGGCGCCGACGATATCGCCGAAGTCGTGTCCGAGTGGACGGGCATTCCGGTTTCCAGGCTCATGGAGGCCGAGCGGGAGAGGCTCCGCCACCTCGAGCAGCTCCTGGGTGCGAGGGTCATCGGACAGCCCGAGGCCCTCGGGACGGTATCGAACGCCGTTCGGCGGGCCCGGACCGGGCTTCAGGACCCGGACCGGCCCATCGGGTCCTTCATCTTCCTCGGGCCGACGGGCGTGGGGAAGACCGAGACGGCGCGCGCGCTGGCCGAGTTCCTCTTCGACGACGAGCGCGCCATGGTCCGCCTGGACATGTCCGAGTACATGGAGAAGCACGCCGTTGCACGCCTCATCGGCGCGCCTCCGGGGTACGTCGGCTTCGAGGAGGGGGGACAGCTCACCGAGGCGATCCGTCGCAGACCGCACGCCGTGATCCTCTTCGACGAGATCGAGAAGGCGCACCCGGACGTCTTCAACGTGCTGCTCCAGATCCTCGACGACGGGCGTCTCACCGACTCGCAGGGTCGGACGGTGGACTTCCGCAACACGATCATCATCATGACCTCGAACCTCGGCAGCCAGATGATCCTCGAGGGGGTCGAATCCGAAGACTGGGACGCCACGGAGGCGGTGGTGATGGAGGTCCTCCGTGGTCATTTCCGTCCCGAGTTCCTGAACCGCGTGGACGACGTGATTGTGTACACACCTCTGACCGAGGGCGATCTCCGGTCCATCGTGGACCTACAGCTCCGGCGCGTGGAGGGTCTGGCGGGAGATCTGGGAGTGGAACTGACCATCACGGACGAGGCGAAGGACTTCCTGGCCCGGGAGGGGTACGATCCGGCCTTCGGAGCTCGACCCCTGAAACGGGCCATCCAGCGGGATGTCCAGGATCCCCTGGCCCTGTACCTGTTGGACGAGGAAGTGCCCGAGGGTTCAACGATCAGGGTTTCGGTGCCGTCCGACGGCGGAAAGCTGGCGTTCGAGCGTGTGTTGGAGAGCGCTTCCGAGGGCTCCCTTCAGACCGCTTGAGTTGCTGAAACGGGCCCAGGAAGTCTTCCCGACGAGGCACAGAACGAGCGAGACTACCACGAGTCCGAGGGAAAGCGGCTGCCACCAGTGTTGTCTTGCCCAGGAGGCGATGCCCGCGACCACGAACCCGAGGGCAACAAGGAGCCACACGAGACCATAGGAGACTGATGTCCCCCGGCCATCGCGGGGATGGTGTCGTCGCTGTCACAGACGTGGTCCGCATCGTGAATATCCGCACTGGAGACGAGGACCATTTGGCCCTCCTCTAAAAGGAGAGTTGATCATGAACGCCAAGTACGCCGCCCTGGCCCAGATGCCTTACTCTTGGCATGAAGGTGGCCTTCTTATGGGAATGCACTGGGCCTGGTGGATCTTCGTCGTCGGAACCCTACTCGTGCTCATCTGGGGCTTCTGGATCACGTTTGCCGAGCGGGGGGCGACCCACCGCGAAGAGGCGACGCGAGAGAGTGCCGAGGAGGCTCTTCGACAGCGGTTCGCACGGGGTGAGATCAGCGAGGAGCAGTTTGCCGAGACTCTCCGTGTACTGAGAGAATCACGGTAAGCTGTTGACTTCCGACATCGGGATTGGAGCTGGCTGTGGATAATGCCGTCGCGCTCGTCCAAGCTTATCTGAGAGTCAACGGGTACTTCACGGTATCGGAGTACCCGATCGTCGAGGCCATGGGCCCGGATCAGTATCGGGCCGCAACGGACCTCGACATCCTCGCTTTTCGATTCCCCCACGCCGGCCGGTTGGTGCCCGGAAGCCCGGGCGTGAGCAAGGCGGTCGAGCGGTTCGAGCCCGCTCCGGAACTCGGATGCCCGCACGATAAGGCCGACATGATCATCGGTGAGGTCAAGGAGGGCGTCGCGGAGTTCAACCGAAGCGGCCGGCGACGTTCGGTACTGGAGGCCGCGCTCTCCCGATTCGGGTGTTGTCCGCCCCAGGAAACGAGTCACATCGTAAAAGAGCTCCTAAAAACCGGAACGGCCATCTCCGAGTCGGGCCATCAGATCCGATTGGTGGCCTTCGGGTCGACAAGAGGGGGCCTCAGGAACCCACGTTTCCAGCAGATCATGCTGGATCACGTCATCCACTTCTTGCAGAGCTACTTACGTGACCATTGGGAGCTGCTGAGGCACGCCCAGTTCAAGGATCCCGCGCTGGGTTTCCTGGCGACGACCGAGAAGGCCCTACACCCCTCGGATCTTTGACGACACTGCGAGCCGCCCGTCCAATCCATCATACGAATGATGACGGGAGTGCCGAGCCGACGTGAAGACACCTTCACGGCAAGTTCACGCAGCCTTCATTGCCAGCCCGCTATGCTGACTGCGTGACACGCGAATGACGGAGGCCGACGAGCCATTCTCGCGGATGGACCGACCTTCGGCGACCCTTAGATCAGGAGTGCTTGCAATGTTCAACCAGGCCTTGATCCTCTCGGCGGCGCTGCTGCTCTGGACTCCGTCGGTCGGGGCTCAGCAGTCCCATCAGCACCCCAGGACTCGATCGGAACCCATGAAATGACCGGAGGGCAGCGGGGTGCTCCACTTCCCGACCCCGCATGGCACCTGCCTGGCGACATGCTGGACTGGCGACGGTTCGAGGGGTAGGGTGAGAATTCGACTTGCGCAGGAGAGATGACATGACGCACGACCGCGAGGGCGACGACCACAGCGGTCACGACCACGGTGGAATGGTGGGAGATTCCCCCGACGGGACTCCATCAAAGGCTATACCGCCGCACGACCATTCACATGAGGTGCCTCAGGAGCAAGAACCTGGCGCCGAGGTCACCCAACTCGAGGATCCCGTCTGCGGTATGAGCGTTGCGGCGGACACTCCCCATCGAACGGTTCACGATGACACCGAATTCCTGTTCTGCTCGCGTGGGTGTGTGACCAAGTTCCAAGAGCACCCTGCGCGCTACCTGGAGGGAGCTCCGGAGGAAGCCGTACCGGAGGGGCACAAGACGATCGCCTCGATCCACACCTGTCCCATGCACCCGGAGGTTCGTCAGGAGGGCCCGGGCTCATGCCCGAAGTGCGGAATGTCCCTAGAACCGGAGATCGTCGCGGCCCCGGCGTCGCGTACCGAATACGTGTGTCCCATGCACCCGGAGATCGTCCGCGACGAGCCTGGAAGCTGCCCGATCTGCGGGATGGGCCTCGAGCCCCGCATGGTCACGCTGGACGAAGAGGAGAACCCGGAGTTGGTGGACATGACACGGCGCTTCTGGGTCAGCGCGGCCTTGAGCATCTCGGTCCTTGCCATCGCCATGGGGGTCTATCTGCCAGGGGGGAGCCCACTCCTCAGGTGGTTCGAGTCCGGCACGCTCGCGTGGGCGGAGCTGCTCCTGAGCACGCCGGTCATCCTCTGGGGTGGGTGGCCCTTTTTCGTTCGCGGGTGGCAGTCCGTGGTCACACGCAACCTCAACATGTTCACCCTCATCGGACTCGGTGTGGGTGTCGCCTACGTCTTCAGCCTCGTGGCGTCACTCATGCCTGACCTCTTCCCGGCGTCTTTCCGTAACGAAGCCGGCGAGGTGGGCGTGTACTTCGAGGCGGCTGCCGTGATCGTCACCCTCGTTCTCCTGGGGCAGGTTCTGGAGCTGAAGGCCCGGGGACAGACGAGCGCGGCGATCAAGGCTCTGCTGGGTTTGGCGCCCAAGACGGCGAGAAGACTCAACGATGACGGTAGTGAGGAGGACGTTCCCCTCGACTTGGTACAACCGGGAGACCGACTCAGAATCCGCCCGGGGGAGAAGGTGCCCGTGGACGGCACCGTCGTCGAGGGATCGAGCTCGGTGGACGAAGCCATGCTCACGGGGGAGCCGATACCCGTCGAAAAGGGTGTGGGCGACAAGGTCATCGGAGCGACAGTGAACGGCACGGGATCGCTGATCATGCGGGCGGATCGGGTGGGCGCCGAGACTCTGCTTTCGCAGATCGTTCAGATGGTGGCCGAGGCGCAGCGGAGCCGGGCGCCCATCCAGAAGCTCGCGGACCTTGTGGCGTCCTACTTCGTTCCAGCCGTCGTGTTGATCGCCATCATCACGTTCATCGTCTGGGCCCTGGTGGGTCCCGAGCCCGCCATGGCCTACGCGCTCATCAACGCGGTGGCGGTCCTGATCATCGCGTGTCCCTGCGCTTTGGGCCTTGCCACGCCAATGTCCATCATGGTCGCGACCGGCAAGGGAGCGTCCATGGGCGTCCTGTTCAAGAACGCGGAAGCCATCGAGGTGTTGCGAAAGGTCGACACGCTTATCGTCGACAAGACCGGAACCCTCACCCTCGGGAAACCCAAGCTGGTGACCGTGGCCCCGGCCGCAGCCTTCACCGACGAGCAGCTTCTCAGTTTCGCGGGCAGTCTGGAGCGAGGAAGCGAACATCCGCTCGCCGAGGCCATTGTGGAGGGCGCGATCGAGCGAGGGGCCGCGCTCCGTGACAGCACGGACTTCGAGTCTGTCACGGGCAAGGGTGTGCAGGGCCGGGTGGAGGGCCGTTCGGTCGGGCTCGGCAACCTGGCGTTGATGGAGGATCTCGAGGTGCCACTGGGGGATCTGGTCGAGCGTGCGGAGACCATGAGGCGAGATGGCCAGACGGTGATGTTCGTCGCTGTCGATGGCCAGCCCGCGGGCCTCGTTGGAGTGGCGGACCCGATCAAGGAGACGACGCCTGACGCGATCGAGAGACTCCACGAGGAGGGAGTTCAGGTCGTCATGATCACGGGCGACAGTAAGACGACGGCCCGGGTAGTCGGATACAAGCTTGGCATCGACGAGATCGCCGCCGAGGTGCTTCCACAGGAGAAAGCCGAGATCGTCAAACGACTCCAGGCTGAGGGGAAAGTCGTCGCCATGGCGGGTGACGGGATCAACGACGCCCCGGCCCTGGCTCAGGCCCAGGTCGGCATCGCAATGGGGACGGGCACGGATGTGGCGATGGAAAGCGCAGGGGTCACGCTCGTCCGAGGCGACCTCCGAGGGATCGTCCGGGCGAGGCGTTTGAGCCGTGCCACGATGCGTAATATTCGGCAGAACCTCTTTTTCGCTTTCATCTACAACAGCGTCGGAGTTCCCATCGCGGCCGGAGTGCTCTACCCGGTGTTCGGCATCTTGCTGAGCCCCATCATCGCGGCCGCGGCCATGAGCCTGAGCTCGGTGTCGGTCATCGGTAACGCGTTGCGGCTGCGGGGCGCAGAGATGTAGACAAATGTGAGCATACGGGCGAGCTGCGGTTCCCCGTGGTGGCCGACCCGGGAGGAGGGGTCTCGTTTCGGCCCCCTTGGTGACAGGCTCTTCCTGCTTCAGACGATCGGTGGGAACCGATCGGTCGACAGAGTTGAGCCGTGGATCGGGCGCCACATCGTTCCGAATTCCATGCGATCGAGCCCCAGGTTCGCGGCGATGTGGCGTGGACCCTATCAAAGGGCAATCGGTTGTGAGGCTGTTGTCAGCCGCCCAACGTGCCCTGCGTGAGCAAGGATCCGGCGACGATCCCCGAGCCCGCGACCACGAGGTTGCCAAGCAGGATCTTCCAGAACAGTGGTACGCCGAGGAACTTCTTCGCGTATGGCGACTGGGCCAGTGAGGCAACTGTTGCGCTGGTCGTGGACATCGGCGGGATCGTCTTCGAGCCCTCCATTTGCTCTGACAGCATTTGACCTTCCTTGCTCGAAGTCGCTGACTGTTGGGTTGCATTGGACGTCGGGCGAGCGACGAGCCACTGTGGCCCAGCTCGGCTTGCCTATATTCTTTGCTAGGCAGACTTCCTGCGCTGTCAGGGACTTTGCGGGCGCCACGGTGGGGAATGGGACTCTAGGGCTGTGGGGGGTTTCCCCCCAAGTTCGGAT
Organism: Longimicrobiales bacterium; assembly: GCA_965238005.1. Taxonomy (GTDB): domain Bacteria; phylum Gemmatimonadota; class Gemmatimonadetes; order Longimicrobiales; family Gaopeijiaceae; genus CBDCKN01. Next base: position 4,288,529 of record OZ250165.1, on the reverse strand, counting down.
GAGAAAGGAGGTACGTCGGCTCCGGTGCTGTCGGCAGAGGAATACCGAGCGATCTTCGAGGCGTCGCCCGATGGCTGCCTGGTTGTCGATTCGGAGGGTGTGATCCGCGACCTGAACCCGCAGGTCGAGGCTCTATTCGGCTGGCCGCGTGAAGACCTACTAGGTCAGTCCGTGGAGATGCTCGTGCCGGAGGCCCAGCGGCCAGCGCACGAACACCATCGGCGTGGCTTCACGGCCAGCCCCCACATCCGCCCGATGGGTGCAGGACTTGACCTCAGCGGTCGGCGTCAGGATGGATCGCGATTCCCCGTCGAGATCAGCCTCAGCCCCTGGACATCGGCGGATGGCGACGCACGAGTGATTTGCTCCGTGCGCGACGTGTCCGAGAGAAAGCGTCTTCAGGACTTCTCGGAGGGCGTGCTCCAGGCCACAGAAGACGAGCGCCGACGGATCGCTCGCGAGCTACACGACGACACTGCGCAGCGTCTCGCCGCCTCGATCCTTCGAGTGCACCTGCTCGCTGAGGAACCAGACGCGGAGAGCCGGAGATCTCTGCTCAGGGAGATCCGCGAAGAGATCGTGGAAACGGCCGAGGGCGTAAAGCGCATCGCTCGTGGACTTCGGCCCCCCGAACTCGGCGACGTCGGACTCGCCGCTGCGCTTCAGTCCCACTTGAGAGGTCTCCGCGAGGGGACCGGGTTCGATGTCGAGGCGGAGGTCGGGCTCGTTGATCCGTTTCTCGGCTCCAACGAGCGTCTAGTGATTTACCGAGTCGTTCAGGAAGCGCTGTTGAACGTTATGAGACATGCCGACGTCCCGGATGCCCGCCTGACACTGGGCGTCGACGACGGATCCGTCTTTGCCGAGGTATCGGACTCTGGAAAGGGCTTCGACCTCGAAGGGAGTGCCGACGGGCGAGGGGGGCTCGGCCTATTGGGAATGCGAGAGCGCGCGACCATGATAGGAGGTCGCCTAACGATCGAGACCGCCCCCGGGGAGGGAACCCGGATCCGCATCGACCTCCCGAAGGCGGAAGCCGGTTAGCGCTATGGCTGAAGGCATTAGGGTTCTCCTCGCCGATGACCATGCCATGTTTCGGGCCGGTATTAAGGCCCTCCTCGAGGCAGACGGTCGGATCACGGTGGTCGGGGAGGCATCCACGGGTGACGAGGCCGTAGATCGCGCCCGTGAGCTCAAACCAGACGTCGTTGTCATGGACCTATCGATGCCTGACTCGAACGGGCTGGAGGCGACCCGACGGATCGTCGCTTTAGGGCTCGACACCAAGGTGCTCGTGCTCACTGTGCACGCCGAGGAGGAGTACCTCGTTCCGGTAGTCGACGCGGGCGGGAGCGGATACATGACCAAGACCAGCGCCGATACAGACCTTACGGAGGCGATCAAGGTCGTTGCCAGGGGCCAGGTGTTCCTGCCTCCGAAGGCTACTACGCTGCTGCTGCGGCGCTACAAACAGGCGGAAGCCGACGACGACGTGGGTCTCCACGACCTGAGCTCACGCGAGCAGGAGGTCCTTGCGCTGACAGCGGAGGGGTTCAGCTCGACCGAGATCGGGAAGAAGCTCTTCATCAGCCCGAAGACCGTCGACACCTATAGGAGCCGGATCATGCAGAAGCTGGGCCTGACGCATCGTTCCGAGCTGGTCCGTTTCGCGTTGCGAGTGGGGCTGCTCAAAGCGCCGTAAGTCGTCCCGGCTGCTGTATGGGCACTGTAGGGCTTCTCCCGACCACACATCCGGCTTCTCCCGACCACATATCCGGCTTCTTCCCACACCTCCCCTGGCCCTACTCCTGACAGCGCCGGACTCCGGTCTCGCCGAACTTTGGAGGAAAGCACGAACCTCCAACGCAGACTGAGAGTCAATGAAAGAGCTGACGAAGCACGCCACGCTCGTGGGATCGGTGGTTTCGCTGGTCCTCATCGGGTTTCTCGCGGCCTCCGAGCCGGCGGGAGTAATAGACGATGCCCACATTCCGGTTCACGACCCCGGACCGGTCACCGGTGTCGAGACCGCGGTCCTTACCCGCCCTCCCATGGTTCCTCCACCGATTACCCGGAACTACCCGACGCGAGTGGTGGTCGAGCTGAAGACGGTGGAGGCGAAGGGCCGGCTCGCCGACGGCGTCGAGTACACGTTCTGGACCTTCGGTGGATCGGTTCCGGGCAAATTCATCCGAGTGCGAGAGGGAGACCTCGTCGAGTTCCACCTGAAGAATCATGAATCCAGCATGGTCCCCCACAACATCGACCTGCACGCCGTCACCGGCCCCGGCGGAGGCGCCAAGGCCACCCTCACCGGCCCCGGTCAGGAGACCGTCTTCACCTTCACGGCTCTGAACCCCGCCCTCTACATCTACCACTGCGCCACGGCCCCCGTGGGCATGCACATCGCCAACGGGATGTACGGGATGATCCTGGTAGAGCCCGAAGAGGGACTGCCCCCGGTCGACAACGAGTTCTACGTGATGCAGGGCGAGTTCTACACGCAGGGCACCTTCGGCGCCCAGGGCCACCAGCCCTTCAGCTACGACAAGGCCCTGGCCGAGAACCCGACCTACGTGGTGTTCAACGGCGCCGTGGGATCGCTCACGGATGACATGGCCCTCACGGTCAACGTGGGCGAGACGGTACGTCTGTTCGTCGGGAACGGCGGCCCGAACCTGGTGTCCAGCTTCCACGTCATCGGCGAGATCTTCGACAACGTCTATGCCGAGGCGGGCACCGCCGTCACGCATAACATCCAGACGACGCTGGTGCCGCCGGGCGGCGCCGCGATCGCCGAGTTCCGGGCTGACGTGCCTGGCACGTACCTTCTGGTCGATCACGCGATCTTCCGGGCCTTCGACAAGGGTGCACTGGGGATGCTCAACGTCGTCGGCGAGGCTCGGCCCATCGTCTTCGATACGGACCCAGATAGTTGAGGACTCCAGGGCGTTACTCAGCGTCGCTCTGGCGAGCTTCGCTGCTCGGCCTGCTATTGGCCGTCCTCCCGCCCGGGATGGCCGGTCAAGAGGTCTCGGTCAGCGGTCAGATCCGGCCGCGTTTCGAGATGCACACCGCACCTGTCCGGCCGTCGTACGAACTGACGACGATGCGCCTCCGGATCAGGGTCGAAGCCCGTCCGAAACCCCCCGTCAGGATTATCGCCGAGTTCCAGGACGTGCGGACATGGGGGGAGGAGCAGAGCACTCTGGCCGACTACAGCGCCGACAACCTGGACCTCCATCAAGGGTTCTTCGACGTGACCCTGAGGAAGCGATGGTCGGCCCGCATCGGAAGGCAGGAGATCTCTTTCGGGGGTGAGCGGCTGATGGGTGCTGTGGGGTGGACACAGCAGGGCCGCTCTTTCGATGCGATCCGGACTACGCTTCGGATCCCTGCTCTCACCATCGACGTGTTTCGAGCCCAACTGACCGAAGAAGCCGTCGACGAGGGGGAGGACTCGGCTCTCCTCGGGGTCTACGCCGTCGCATCCAGGAGGAGCCACAGCCTGGATACGTTCGGGTTCTTCTCGCGGTCGCGTCCCGCTGACACACGGCAGTGGACTTCCGGTCTGCGCGCCCACGGGCGTCTTGGGGCGCTGGCGTATCGCGTCGAAGGCGCGGCACAGCTCGGTCGGCGATCCGGCGAGCGGGTGCGCGGCTGGATGTTCGGGGTGCGCCTGGGACATGCACTGCCACAGCCGCTCGGCGATCTGTCACTCTGGTACGACCACCTGTCGGGGGACGCCGCCCCCGATGACGGCACCGTGCGAACCTTCGAGACCCTCTTCGCCACGAACCACAAGTTTTACGGCTTCGCCGACCTGTTCCTGAACATCCCCCGGGACACAGGGGGAAGGGGCCTGCGGGACCTCGCGCTGAAATGGAGCCTCGACGGTCCCGCCGGGACGAGCATCGGGGCAGATCTCCACGCCTTCCGTCTGGCGGAGGGGAATGGGCTCGGCACGGCAAGGTTGGCCGAGGAGGTCGATGTTACGCTCGCCTATGGATCCAACTCCGCGCTGCGGCTGACCGGCGGATTGTCGCATGTATGGGGACGCCGTGGCCTGGCCGAGATCGGCCGTGACGCCGGGCACTACACGTTCACCTATCTGATGACGAGCGTCGTCTTCTGACGAGCCGGCCTCGCGTCGGGATCCGCGGACTGGAGACGCACGTGCCTCCCTCATCCCCCTCGTTGGCTCATCCGGGTCCCGCCCCCAAGGCATCTTTAGTGGGTTCGCGCTTCCCGGGGTACGTCTATGACCATGCCCCCCGGAACGTGTATTGGGAGACCACAATCGCGTGCGACCTGGCGTGCAAGCACTGCCGAGCCAACGCCATCCAAGATCGGGATCCCCTCGAGTTGACGTTGGAGGAGGGAAAGGCCCTGCTGGAGGAGATCAAGCAGTTGGGAAGCATGGTGATCCTCACGGGTGGAGATCCCATGAAGCGCCCCGATCTTTTCGATCTGATCGCCTACGCTCGCGAGATCAAGGTCCCCGTGGCCATCACCCCCTCCACGACCCCAACCGTGACGCAGGAGGCGGTCCACCGCTTCAAGGAGCTCGGCGTGGCCGCCATGGGGGTCAGCCTCGACGGGCCGACCGCAGAGCTCCACGATGCCTTCCGGGGAGTCCAGGGCACCTTCGCCCACTCCATGGACGCTCTGGCGTATGCCCGCGAGGCGCGCATGCTTGTGCAGATCAACACGACGGTCACCGCCGGCACCATCGCCCATCTTCCGGACATGTACGAGTTCCTCAAGGCCTATGCCTCCCCACCGGTGCGGCGCTGGAGTCTCTTCCTCCTGGTGCCCGTCGGTCGTGGGTTGACCCTCGGCATGCCCAGCGCGGAACAGATCGAGGAGCTTTTCGAGTGGGCCTACGACACCGCTCAGGAGGCCCCATTCCACATCGCCACTGTGGAGGCTCCCCACTACCGGCGCTATCACATCCAGCGCAAGCTCGCGGAGGGAATGAGCGAAGAGGAGATCGCCAAGATGGGCAAGCGCCTTTCCTTCGGCATGCGCGACGGAAACGGGGTCATCTTCGTCTCTCACCAGGGCAACGTCTTCCCGGCGGGATTCCTGCCCCATCCGCTCCTCGCAAACGTGCGCGAGAAGTCCCTGACGGAGATCTATCGGAACGCACCCGAGCTGGCCGGATTGAGGGACATGGACGCCCTTCAGGGGAAGTGTGGGCGCTGCGAGTACCGCTGGTCATGCGGCGGCTCCCGTGCCCGAGCCTATGCGACGACGGGTTCACTAATGGAGTCCGACCCGTTCTGCGCCTACGAGCCTAACGAGTGAATCCCTCTGCACTTCTCCAACGGAAACTTCTGGAGAAGCCTGATGGGGTGCAGACTCCGCCGCAAATGGATCGGTAGGGCACCGCGTCGCGCTGCCGGAGACCGATCCACCGGCTTCCGACACGAACGGCGCACAGGTCGACGGGGGCGGGCCACATCCGCGGTCCGGCCCCGTTTACTTTCGCCCGTTGCATAACAGATCGGATACCGATGGGGGGGAGCATGAGCGAGCATGAGCGACTCGACGCGAGCGGGCTGCCCTGGACCACGCTGCGGGACGCGATGATCGCACATCCCACGCTCTCCGAGTCACCGAAATAGGAGTGCAACGTGTCGTCCACAGCGTGGAACGGAACACGCGACTGTGATGCATTCCTCTTGGCATGGAAGTTCGACGACTCCGTCCTAAGCCGCGATCGCTGGTCGCTTGGTTGCTGGCCGTCGTATTGGCTTGCGAGGAGAGTCCCGGGTCCCCGGCCGTCAACGGGACCGATCACTCGAATCGACGTTTCGCCGAGGACGGCAACCCCCGGACTAGCTGATAATGGATCCATACGAGTATCTGACCGTCTTCGTCTCAGTGATACTTGGCCTCGCTGTCGTTCACCTCCTCAGCGGCGTCTCGCTGATCCTGGACACGAGGATCCGCGAACGAATGGATTGGATCCATGCCGTATGGACGGCCAACGTATTCGTTACGACGCTCCTGGTCTGGTGGTTCAACTTCAGCCTCACTGCCATCCAAGAGTGGACGCTTCTCCACTTCCTGAACCTCGTAGCGTACTCCGTGGTCCTGTATCTCATGAGCGGACTGCTCTACCCAGTGAGAGGTGCGGAGATCATCGACTTCCGCGTTCACTTCGAGGCGAATCGACCCCGGTTCTTCATGGTATGCCTGGTGTTTCAGGCGGTCGATTTTACAGACGCCGCGCTGGAGCAGCAGGCGCTCGGCTCTGGCTGGGTACCGCTCCACCTAGTTTCTCTCGTGGTGTTTACCGTCGCGTTTGCCATCGGGATCCGCAGCAACAATCGGGCGTTCCACGGTGCGTTGGCGATCGCGTGGCTGTTGGTCTGCATTTCGTGGGGCGTCAAGGGAGTTCGGGAACCCATCTTTGCTCTGTTATAGCTCCAGTCAACGCGCTTCGCCCGGCGGGCTTCGCCGTGTGACCATGTCGAGGAGGGTGCGGACCAGGAGGGCGAGCTTCCAGCGAAGTATTTGAGCGAGAGAGGGGTCCGGAATCGGTCCTTCCTCGTTGTCGAGCTCCTCCTGCACCAACGCCAGCTGCTCCGCAAAGAACACCATCGTCCGGAGCTCTCCGATCCCCTCCAGCTCCACCACGCGTCGCTCCGGCTCGAGGCCAAAAAAATCGCCGAAGTTGGAGAACGCGGACTCGGACACCATCAGGTACTCCCTCTCCGGCACCGAGTTCTTCAGCATTCGGTGGACGATGATGACGTCGAGTCCGAACAGCTTCTCGAAGCGACCGATCTTGTCCACGGCTACCTCGCCTGTGTGGACTACCTGCTTGAGGCGCAGGTCTCCGATGCCCGCACAGGCGTGGCAGCTACACTTTGGCCCTGAGCTCAGAACCGCCATCTCCTTTGCAAAAGCTCGGAAGAGCCTCGGGATCTGGTCCTTCACCTGCCTGGCCAACTCGGGCAGCTCCTCTTCCGACCCGAGGGCGTAGAAGAACACCGCGTCGCCTTCCAGCTCTGCCACCGAAAGCGGCGGACTCGACGCGGCAACGATCGCCTTGAGGAAGTGCACCGTGATCTGCCGAGCGTGGCCGGCCGAACGGGCGTGCTGGCGGACGAAGTCCGTGTAGCCGCTGATATCGGACACTAGCAGGATGCCCTGTGTCGCCTCCTCCGCCATCGCTAGTCTCCCATCACGTCAACCGCGCCGCAGGAGGGCACCTGCGCTGTAACACGGGATGCCCAGTGCAAGCGCCTCTCTTTCATGGGGAGAATACGGGACCCTATGCACCCGTTCCCTGGATCAGGCGGTTCACCGGCGTCGACGCACTACTCACAGAACAATCTGTAGGATCTTGGAGATTGCGCGCACTAACCTACGAACACGTTCTGGCTAACAAGGTGGCGTCGAAGACCCACCGGCCAGTACCTAAAGCTTCATAGAAGGAGGTCGGACGATGAAAAGCTTTCATGCAACCGCCCGTTGAATGGCATAATCGGTCTGAGCGGCGAAGAGGCTGGAGAGGGAGTGGTTGCGGTCTCGCCGGGAGCGAAGGTGGCTCCGCTCCCGGAGTCGCCGCTGTTCATCGGCATCGGCGTCAGCGTTCCGATCAACGATGAAGAGCTCGACGCGCGCCTCAAGGTTTCGCTTTTCTGGCACTTCTGAATCGCGTCTGGCCTGGGGTCCGGAGCGGATGGGACTTTTATCCGTAGGTCGTGGGTTCGAGACTCACCCGGCTCACTGGGAAACGATTGCAATACAAGGGCAAGTCAAAAGCCCTACGGGGTGCAAGGATCCGGCCCAATCTCCGTGCGCCGGCCGCGACCGGAGGCAGGGCGGCGACCCAACCCGACGCAGACCGTCAACGCGGCGACGCTGAGCACGGCCCCCAGCACCGTCGGCCCCCCACTCGCGAACCAGACGCGGATGCGCGACTCACCCTCCGGTACCGAGACCAGAAGGCGACCGCCGTCCGCGTCCGGTCTCACCCCGACCGGACGCGTGCCATTCTCCGTGGCACTCTCGGCTTTCCATCCCGGAAAGTGGTAGGTTCGGAGCGCCACCTCGCAGGGTCCGTCGCTCTCGACCGTGAAGAGGCGCTCCGCCTGGTCCCAGGCCTCCAGTGAAACGTGGCATCCAGCCGTCAACGGAAGCACCGGAGGCTGATCCGGGAGCGTCGTGGGATCGACCCCGGTGCTCGGCAAGAAAAAAGACTGACGGGCGTGGAAGGTCCGAGCGAGGGCTTCACCCGAGAGCTCTCCGGAGTGGAATGCTTCGACGACCGGGGTCATCCGCGCAATCGAGCCGAATGATACACGGGTGAGTACACCGACGACGACGAGGCCACCGGCGAGCACCAGAACGGCCAAATCGCTTGCGCGGCCCGGAGAAGACCGGGCGTCGATCGCGCTCGACACCACGGCCCGTATCGCGACGCCCGTCAGCACGGCCCAGGAAACCGCCACCACTTCCAGAAAACGCCACGGTAAAAGGGTCTCGTGTAGGACCGGCAGTGTCGCCCAGAACACCGTCGACAATGGGGTCGTCAGGACGAGGGAAAGGACGCCGAACGTAGCCAGCAGTCGGACCCCGCTCGAGGCGGCGCGCCGCGGGTCCGGGGAGGGTTCCGTCTCCATGACGTCGGGCCCAGCGGAGGCGCCGATCCGTTCGACGGGACCCGATCTCCGTAGGACCCCCAGAATTGCGAGGCTCATGACGAGTCCACTCGCGGGCAGGAGTGCTGCGTCCTCGAGCGTCCGCCTAAGCCGCGGCATCATCCACGCGTCGCTGTCGAACAGGAAGTTGAGGCGCCACCACTCGGCATTCACGGTCTGGGGTACGAACATCTGGGGAAGATGTACAAGCATCGGTAGCAGGTAGACCCCAGCGACGGCAGCGCCGAGCACGCCGGCCACGACGATCTGGAGGGAGCCACTCAACTCCTCGCGCAACGCGCTACGAATCACCACCCAAGCCGCCACGAGATAAGTTGCCATGACCACGTACGGGAGATTTGTGAGAGCCAGCAATCCATAGGCGAGGGCGAAGAACGATACGGCACGCGCCCTCTCCGAGGGTGGGGCCACCTCCAACCGGTGAAGCGCAACCAATACCCACGCGGCCAGACCGCCGCCTGCCAGGCAAGACAACAGTCCGGACGAGTAGAGCTCGAAGGCCCTGAAGGGCGTAATGAGCCAAAGACCGACCGCGAGCCATGCGTAACGGCCCGCCTGGAGCGCCCGGGCCAAGGTGTAGACCCCACATGCACCGAGGAACGAGAAGACCCCCAAGGCCACTGTCAGTCCCGCCATCAATCGCCCGCCCGCAATCCACGAGAAAAATGCGGTCAGCGCAGATAAGGCGGGCGGGTAGAAGTAGCCCGTCGGCCCACCCCACCCCAGGTTGAAGTCGCCATACCAGCGGGGGTACCAATGCCCCTCCGCAACGCCACGCGCGAACTGTCCCGCCATCGCGAGGTGGAGCGCGAGGTCGGTCGCAGCAGGGAGTCGGACCCGGAAATAGAGGACAGGCAGGGCTGCCAATGCCCCTAGGACCAAGGCCGCGCGCCACGAGGGCAGCGTCGGCCTCGCCTGGTCGAAAGTGGTATCCCGCGGCCGAACCGTCACCTACGCCGCCGGTTCAGGGGATTCCGAGGACCGGGCGGGCGCCTGAAGGGGCTGGACGATACCGGCTCCGGGGAATCAGACATGGGTCAAAGCTACCACGGGATTGATGCTTGGGCACTTCGCTCGGTCTATTGCTCTCGAACCGTACGTATCTTTATATCGTGAATATACGTACGAGGGTTTGTGTCCAAGAAGACTTTGTTCACGACGAACGCCCGCTTGTGGCGGGTTCGGCATGGCGGTTAGGGTTCGCATCATCGCTACGCCGTCGGATCATCCAGGGAGGCCCCCATGAAACCCCACGGAGTGACCGTCATACTCTTGGCTGTTGTGTTCGCAGGCAGCTCCGGCCTTGCCGTCCCGGTGCCGGCTGCCAGCGGTGACCCGGGGCCGGCCGCCCTCGGTGACTCAAGCGTTCTGGCAACGCTTGCCCAGGGGCGATCGGAGCTGGACGACACCCTCTTCGCCGGATTGAAATGGCGCAGCATCGGCCCCGCCAACCATGGGGGCCGGACGGTGGATTTCGCTGTGGCCCTGAGGCCGGAAGCCCCGGACGTCATCTACGCCGCCACCGCCAGCGGCGGACTGTGGGCCTCGAGCAACGAGGGGACCACCTGGGAGCCGGTGTTCGATGAGGTCGACGGGTTGCTGTCGATCGGCGATGTGGCGGTAGCTCCCTCCAACCCCAACATCGTGTGGGTGGGCACCGGGGAGGCGAACAACCGGCAGAGCTCGCCCTGGGGGGACGGGGTGTACGTGTCGGTCGACGGCGCCCGGAGCTGGCAGCACGTGGGGTTGAAGGAGACCCGGCACGTGGGGCGGATCGTGATCCACCCGACCAACCCCGACGTGGTGTATGTGGCTGCGGTGGGGCATCTGTGGGGTCCGAACGAGGAGCGTGGGGTGTACCGGACTACGGACGGGGGTGAGAGCTGGGAGAAGGTGCTGTACGTGGATCAGCACACTGGGGCCGTCGATCTGGTGATGGATCCGCTGGATCCGAAGACCCTGCTTGCGGCGATGTATCAGCGCCAGCGGAGCAACTGGGGTTTTGCCGGTGGGGGGCCGGGCAGTGGCCTGTACCGCACCGTGGACGGCGGCGAGAGCTGGGAGGAGCTCACCGAGGGTCTGCCCGAGGGGGAGATGGGTCGGATCGGCCTGGCGATCTATCCGAAGGATCCGCGGCTGGTGTACGCGATCGTGGAGGCCGATCCTCGGGGAGGATTCGGTGCTCCGCCGCGGCCGGAGAGCGAGCTGAAGGGTGGCGTGTTTCGCAGCACCGATCGTGGGGAGAGCTGGGAGCAGGTCAACACCCTCAACCCCAGGCCCTCGTACTACAGCCAGATCCGCGTCGACCCCAACGACCCTGACCGTGTCTACGTGCTCGGCCAGCGCCTTCACGTCTCCGACGACGGTGGCCGAACCTTCACCGCCCCACTGTGGAGTACATGGATCGAAGGTCACGCCTTTGGTGGCGGAGGCGTTCATCCGGACAACCACGCGTTGTGGATCGACCCGCGAAACTCCAACCGCCAGCTTTTGGGCAACGACGGCGGCGTGATGATGTCTTGGGATCGAGGAGAAACCTGGAGGTTCATCGACAACCTTCCCATCGGCCAGTTCTACGAGATCGGCGTCGACATGCGGGATCCGTATTACGTCTGCGGCGGCCTCCAGGACAACGGCTCCTGGTGCGTCCCGTCCGCCACCCGCAGCCGCGACGGCATCACCAACCACGATGTCTACAACGTGGGCGGTGGCGACGGCTTCAACGCCGAGATCGATCCCAACGACCATACGATTCTGTTCCTGGAATGGCAGGGAGGACGGATCTACCGGCTCGATCTCACCACCATGCATCGTCAGCAGCTCCGACCGATGCCCAAGGCCAAGCCCGAGGATGACGACGACGGATACCGCTGGAACTGGAATACCCCCATCGTCATGTCGACCCGTGATCCGGCGACGATCTACGTGGGCTCGAACCATGTTCACCGGTCCACCGATCGTGGGGTCACCTGGGAGGAGATCAGCCCGGATCTGACCAGCGCCATCGACCGGGACGAGCTGGAGATAATGGGTCGAAAGGTCACCGACGAAGCCCTCTCCCGTCACGACGGGGTCTCCTCCTACGGCAACCTCACGACCGTCAGTGAGTCGCCACTGGAACCGGAGGTACTCTACACCGGCAGTGACGATGGTCAGGTGCACCTGACCCGGGATGGAGGGGCGAACTGGACCAACATCACCGACATCCCCGGCCTTCCTCCGTTCACCTATGTGAGCGGGATGGTTGTCTCGGCTCATGCTCCGGGGCGCGTGTACGCCACCTTCGATGGCCATGCCAACGACGACTACAAGCCCTACGTGTACGTGTCGGACAACTACGGCCGGATGTGGCGGTCGTTGACGAACGGGCTGCCGGAGGAGACCTCGGTGAACGTCATCCAGGAGCATCACCGGAACCCGAACTTACTATTCGTGGGTCACGAGAAGGGGGTGCATGTATCGATCGATCGGGGAGAGAGCTGGGCGTCGCTGAACAACAATCTGCCCCCGGTGCCGGTGGACGATCTGGTGATCCACCCCCGGGACAACGACCTGATCGTCGGCACCCATGGGCGCAGCATCTGGATCCTCGACGACATCGGGCCCCTGGAGGCCCTCACAGAGGAGGTGCTGGGCAGCGACGGACAGCTGCTACCTGGGCAACCTGCCCGACTGTTCCATATGAACAGCCCACAGGGTTGGTTCGGCAGGGGTCAGTTCTTTGCCCCCAACCCAGACTACGGTGCCCGGATCACCTACTACCTCCGGGAGGCGGCGGATGAGGTGGAGATCAGCATCCGGGATGCCAGCGGCGAGCAGGTTCGGAAGCTGGAGGGGTCCGGGAAGCGGGGCATCAACCGCGTCACCTGGGATCTTCTGATGGAGCCGCCCTTCGAGCCGGAGGAGGGGCAGACCTTCGGCTACGCCGGGATACCCAGCGGCCCTCCGGTGCTGCCGGGGGACTACTCTGTGCAGGTGACGGTCCGTCGCGGTGGCTCCGGGGGAGTCGGTGGCTCGGGCTCCGACCAGCCCCTGCGCCTCACCGGCAATATCGTCGTGGGGCCTGACCCGGAGATAGCCGTCTCCGACGCCGACAGGCGGGCTCGCCATGACGCCCTGCTCACCATTCGGGACCTCCAGAGGGCCATGGATGCGTCCGAGAAGGCCGCCCGCCGGCTCAAGGAGCAGCTCGATGAGGTCCAGGGCACACTGGCCAAGAGGCAGGATGATCCCGTGCCCGAGGGCCTGGGCGATCGCCTGAAGGAGTTGGCCGACCAGTTGGAGGAGATCCAGGACGAAGCCCGTGATGTTCAGGGCAGCATCGACCCTATACCTCACCTGGGTGGCGACATCAGGGAATACGAAGGGGCACCTCGTCCCGACGAGCGTCGGGCCCTCGATTGGGCCTTCGAGGAGGGGACCGAGCTCGTGGAGGTGCTCAACGGCCTGATTCAGTCGGAGCTGCCGTCCCTCTACGAGGAGCTGAACGCTGAAAGCCTCTGGCCGCCGCGCGTGCCGACCGTTTCGCCTCCCCGTCGCGCCTCAACACAAAGAGAATGATGGTGCTCGTGTGCTTCGCTGTGTCGGCCATTATATGCTCCTCGCATCATCAAGCGCCTCACGGCTAGACGCGAAAGGTCCGCAAGGCTCGCCGCCACCAAGCCCCAGGTCACCACCTCGTCGAGTCCGAGATCTCCCCCCGGTGAGCCCTGAGCTAAGGCCGAGGAAAGTCATGGCCGATCGCCCAGGGGGCGAGAGGAGACTGCGCACCATCCTGGTGACTTCGTCGCTGGCCGGGGCACTGCTTTCGCTCCCTCTCGAGGCCCAAGTCGTGAACATCCAGGTCCCTGCGGAAGGGCAGGTTCAGGAACTAGTGCTGAGCGATGGTAGCGTTTTCTTTGGGCGTGTCTTGGACGCCTCAGACCCGGCCACGTTCCGGCTCGTGGCGGGAATCGAGATCCAAGTCCCACACGCCGACGTACGGAGTTTGTCTATCGCCCGCGCACGGGTACGGCAGGGCGCATTCTGGCGCGCCGATCCGAACCGTACGCGTCTTTTCTTCGGGCCTACCGCTCGAACTCTGCCAGCTGGAGGAGGTTACTTCTCGGTCTTCGAGCTGGTCATGCCGTTTCTCAGCTTTGGTGTGACCGACCGGCTGATCCTGTCCGGTGGCACGCCTCTATTTTTCGGAGGAGACGAAGGAGAGCGGATCTTCTGGTTCGCGCCGAAGCTGTGCCTCGCGAGCAACGCCCGGACAGACTTGGCGGTCGGTGTGCTTGCATTCAGCACGATTGGGGGAGACGGTAGTGCGGGGATCTTGTACGGAGTCGTCACGAGTGGCGGCCCCGACAGCGCGATCAGTCTCGGGCTGGGCTATGGCTGGGTCGACGGCGATCTCGCCGACAACCCGGCCATCATGCTTGGGGGTGAGACCCGGGTGGGGCGGCGGACCAAGTTCATAACGGAGAACTACCTGCTTCCCAGTGGAGACGTGCTACTCTCGTTTGGTCCCCGGTTCTTTGGTGAGCGCCTCTCGGCAGACCTCGGCCTGCTCTTGCCGTTTGTGGATGGCTCCCTAGACGTGGCCCTCCCCTTGGTGAACTTCGTTTGGAACTGGTAGCCATGGGGCTGGCCCACGTTGGCGAATCGTAGACTCAGGGGGGCGTGCCATCTAAGCAGATCGACCCAGTTGAACGAGACGCTGGGCTCGATGGAGAGTTGGGGCAGGACCTCGATCCTGGCCCGCTGAAAACGGCCATGTCTCGTCGCACATCTCATCTACTTCTTGACAGATCGGTCATAAACTATATCTTCCCCTCATGATAGGCAGACCCAGAGAGTTCGAGCGTGACGACGCGCTCGACAAAGCCATGCAGCTTTTCTGGTTGCAGGGGTACGAGGCGACCGGAGTGGCCGACCTATGCTCGCACATGGGCGTGGGTAGACAGAGCCTCTACAACACCTTCGGCGACAAGGAGTCCCTTTTCATCGAGGCCCTTCGACACTACCGGAAAGCGCGGTTGCAGCCGATGGTAGAGATGTTGCGAGGATCGGGCTCCGGGCTCCAGAACGTCAGGACGATCCTCGATAGCTGGGGCACGGCGGACGCGCAGATGGCGCAACGAGGGTGTCTGATGGCCAACTCGATCGCCGAGTTCGGAATGCGTGACACTCGGTTTTCCGCCGAGCTCGGACAGATGCTGGGCGAGATGGAAGACGCCTTTACCTATGCACTCGAGAAGGCGCGAGCCGATGGGGAGCTTGCAGCGGGGCGCGATCCCCGGACCCTGGCCCGGCTCTTCACGACCCTGGGACAGGGCCTGTCCACGGTGGGCAAGCTCGATCCCACGGGGTCCTTTCAGCGCGACGCGGTGGCGTCCGCACGTATGTTGTTGG
The DNA here is from genome assembly GCA_965238005.1 of Longimicrobiales bacterium. Classification (GTDB taxonomy): domain Bacteria; phylum Gemmatimonadota; class Gemmatimonadetes; order Longimicrobiales; family Gaopeijiaceae; genus CBDCKN01. The sequence goes on along the minus strand of OZ250165.1, from coordinate 4,273,452 downwards.
AGTAGGATGTTTGTTTTATTTGATCTATTGTAGATCGATCTTTCCATAAAGGATGACAAGACAATGAGTAGAAGACTGGCAGGAAAAGTGGCTGTGATCACGGGTGGCAACAGCGGGATCGGCCTCGCGTCGGCTCGGCGCTTCGTGAGCGAGGGAGCGAAGGTGGCGATCCTGGGCAGAGACCCGACGACCCTCGAAGCTGCCGTCGCCGAGTTGGGCGACGCGGCCATCGGCGTCGCCGGCGACGTGCAGAACCTTCAGGACATCGACCGTCTCTACGAGACCGTCGAGCGCGAGCTCGGCTCGATCGACCTCCTGTTCGTGAACGCGGGTGTGGCCCAAATGCGGCCGCTCGAAGCGGTGGACGAGGAGCACTTCGACCAACTCTTCGCCGTGAACGTGAAGGGAGCCTACTTCACCGTGCAAAAGGCACTGCCCCTCATGAACGACGGAGGCACGATCGTGCTCAACACCTCGATCGCGAACCAGCTCGGTAACCCGACCATGAGCGTGTACGCTGCGAGCAAGGCCGCGCTCCGATCACTGGCCAGGACCTTTTCGGCCGAGCTCGTCGAGCGCGGGATTCGCGTGAACGCCGTGAGCCCCGGCCCCATCGAGACGCCCATCTACGAACGTCTGGGTCTCCCCCCGGAGGCACAAAAGGAGATGGCTGCGGCTTTCACCGAGCAGGTTCCGCTGAAGCGCTTCGGAGCCGCCGATGAGGTTGCCAACGCTGTGCTCTTCCTCTCCAGCCCCGAGTCGTCGTTCGTGCTCGGTCACGAGCTCGTCGTCGACGGCGGAATGACTCAAATCTAATCCCAAGAGGAGATAAGCCATGCATCACGTACACGTAGATCGAGTGATCGACCGGCCGGCCGATGCCGTGTGGGCAATCCTCGACGACTTCGGTAGCGTGTCACGCTACCATCCGCTGGTGGAGACGTCACCCATCACCAACGGAATCGGCTCCGGCCTCGGCGCCGAGAGGGTGTGCCACTTCGACAACGGCGACTCGATCCGTGAGAAGATCACGGCCTACGAGCCCGACCGTGGGTACGAAGTGGAGATCGTCGATCCGGGAAAGTTCCCGCTCAAGCGGGCCGTCGCGCGTCTCAGCGTCGAGCCGCTGGACGAGACCCGGAGTCGTGTGGGCTTCGATATGTCCTTCAAGCCCAAGTTCGGTCCCCTTGGATGGCTCATGGGGAAGGCCGTCATGGTCGGCCAATTCAGCAAGATCCTCGGGCGTGTCCTCGAGGGCCTCGAAACGCACCTCCAGACCGGCGAGGTCGTGAGCCGGAAGCCACGGCCAACGGCCGCGGCCCAGGCAAAGGAGTAATCCCATGAGTGACTCTGACCATTTCCACCAGTTGGGACGACCGCAGGCGAGCGTGACGGTCCGGGTGGGCGACGAGATCGTCGCTCGCTCGGAGCGCGCGATCGTCCTCAAGGAGTCCGCACACGGCAAGATTCTCGATCCCGTCTATTACTTCCCGCAGGAAGACGTAGCCGTGGACAAGCTCAGGCCGACCGAGACCCGAACGCACTGCCCCATCAAGGGGGATGCGTCGTACTGGACGTACTCGGGCGATGCCGGGGCCGAGGAGGATCTCGTGTGGGCGTACGTCGAGCCCATCGAGTACTCCAGGCACATCGCCGGCCGCATGGCGTTCGATGCACGGAGGGTGAGCATCGAAGTGGAGCCACTGGACGCCTGACGCCCACGGTGGCCTCCTCCCGCGCCGCGACAGCGAGAGCCCGAGACGGGGAGAGCCCGGAGCCCTCACCGACCGAAATCGGCGAGGGCTCCGGACGTACGAAGAGGCTTCGGTGAACTCCTGGAAGCTCTCTCTCCGCGCTCGCTGGATCTCCACCATCGACTCCAACCGGTTCGGGAGGACCGTGATGCGGTACGCAGTCTTGGCATTTCGCGGTAGGCAGGCCTAATGCCGTCGAGTAGGACCACACTGATCGCTTGAGCCGGTGGCCTCAGGCCGAGGAGATACGGCTTATCTTCAGGAAGGCATACTAAGCGCGCGGTACCGCGTCTTTTGTTGACCGTTCTCCCGGTGGCTACCGCCGCCGGAGCTCCACCCAGTGGGTCAACCCGTGTCCGCTCCGCTTGGGCGTCATCCGTGACCGACCGACCAGCCCACCGTTGAGGACGTTCCCTCGGTGCTTCAGGTCGAGCAGCAGATCGTACGGCATGCGATTCACGTCCTCGGTGCCGATGTCACCCGCGAACGATCCCTGCAGGGCGCCGTCCTCGAAGCGGATCCCGTTCACGAGCGCCCAGGGCTGATCATCGAGGCGAGCGTACATCGCTCCGTTGGCGTGCACGCTCAACACGAGCTTCCGCTCTCCCTCGTAGGTGTCCACCGATCCGACCCAGTCTCCCGTCAGGTCGGGCATGGGGTTGAAGTCCGGGCTGGTCGTCGGCTCTTCGGGTGTCGGGGCCGACGGCTCCTCGGGTGCATCGAACCACTCAGGGAACAGCTCGTGCAGGATGTCTCGCTCGATCCGGCCGATCCACGGATTGGCCGCGTTGCTCAGGATGGCCATGGCCACGTTCCCCTCCGGAACCATGACCAACCGTGTGCTGACGCCGTCCATGCCCCCGCCGTGATGCACGGTCCGGCCGCCCTTGTTCGTTTCGTTGATCTGCCACCCGACTCCGTACCACCCGTTCCGGGTCGTCTCTGCGGATCCCCGGGCCATCTCGTCGATGGCTGCGTCCGACAGAATCGGCTTCTGGTCCGGAAGGTGGTTCTTCAGGTGGAACATCCCGAAGCGCACGAGGTCGTGGGCGCTCGAGAACACGGCGGAGCCCCCGGGGTGATCGAAGTCGTAGAACGGGATGGGCGTGTCGTCGAGAGCATATCGGGTGGCCGTGTGGTCATCGTGACCTGGGCCGATGTGGACCGACATGCGCGTCAGCCCCAGCGGCGTGAACACCTCCTCCCTCATGAAGTCGGGGTAGCTCTTCCCTGAGCCGCGCTCAAGCAGGTAGTCGAGAATGCCGAAGCCGAGGTTGGAGTAGTACCAACGCTCCCCGGGTGCGGTGATGAGGTTGGCGTACCTGCGGATGGTCTCGTCCATCGCGGGTCGTCGGTAGGGCTCATCCCGGTAGAAGAACTGGAAGTGGAGCGGGAGCCCCGCCGAGTGGTTCGCTACGCGGCGGACCGTGGCCTGGGATACATCGAACGCCCGGCCATTCACCTTCGCGGCGCCGAGGTAGTCGTTGATCGGTCGGTCCAGATCGATCTCGCCCCGCTCGACGAGCACCATCAGCCCGGTAGTGGTGATCGGCTTCGAGATCGAGGCCAGCGAGTACATGGTGTGTTCGGTGGCCGGGATCCGGCTCTCCCGATCGGCCCACCCGAATCCCTCTTCCCAGATGATACGCCCGTCCCGAGCCACAGCGACAGCGATCGACGGTACGCCACCCTCGACCAGAGCGCGCTGGATGCGAGCCCGGGCCGCCTCGAACTGTGCGGAGGCCGGAACGGCCGAGGCGAGGACGGCGGCCGCCATGGCGCTGGTGACCAGGGCTGCTCGATAGAAGCGAAAAGGCACCGATCGGTGGAGGCGGGAAGGGCGTCGCGTGGGCACGATCTCTGGACTCCTGGCTCGGGTTCAGCGGTGGGTGGACGGTCCACTGGTGGCGGGAGTGAGAAACGGAAGCTGGTCAGACGTCCCCGGCGTGGCAACCACGACGCTTCTGCCGTGGATTTCAGAGCTCGTCCTCAATCCTTTCCTGCGCTTGTTTCGAGGAGATCACCGGGTAGACGTCGAAGTCGACCAGGTCGGCCAATCCGCGATCCATTCGTCGAGGAGGTCATCTCGATGATGGCGGCACGTGGCGTCTATTCCGTTCCAGGACTCAGAGCATCGTCACGACTAGTGTTCCGTTTCCGAAGTTTGCGAGCCACCAAGAGGGCCGGGGCGCGGTGGGATCAAGGCGGGACGCCTTGCAGCTCAGACTTTGGCGACGCATGGTGGTATGTAGCAGAACCGTAAACTCAGCACGTGCCGTGGCATTCATCGACCCGCCCTGGAGCTCGATACCGCACCGATGGTCAAGCCCACCGCATCACTCGCTCTGGTCTTCTACGTTGGAGCAGTGCTCAGCCAGGCCGTTTGTGCGGTTCACTCGGTACACGCAGAGCCGCGGTCACAGACCAGCATGGGACACCCGGTGCCCTGGACGACACCGCCAGCAGCAGAAGAGGGTCCCTCCGAGCATGGTGACCACTCGGACCCGTCGGGGCCGAGGCACGCGGACACGTGCGCCATGGCGGTCTGTGGAGCGGCCGTCGTGGCTACCGTCGACCGGCCTGATGAGCCGATCGAGTCCGTCTTGACCGCTCTAGTGGCGTACCTCGATGACACAGCGCCACCCGAGGCGGAGACCGCGACTCCCCCTCCTCGTTTGGGCTGAGAGTTCGAAGCGACTTTCTCGAACCCAACCTGAACGAGGAGACAATCTTGCGGTACTCCTGTCTATATCCTTGCCGTGACGATGGCATCCTGCACGGGTGTGACCCCCCGTAACAGCCAGTTCTACCTCCCGGCGAGCTACAACTTCGCGTTCTACGACACCCACACGAGGGCGGCGCGATCGTTTTACGCCGCTCACGTCGCCCACTTCGGGATCTACGAGGTGGCGCTCACGAAGGGTGAGGACGCAACGGAGGCGTTCGGGGAGTTGGAGGCGCGCATTCGACGGTTGGTCATCGATCCGCCCAAGTTCGAGCCGCCTGCCGAGCTCATCGCTCCCCAGTGGACGAAGATCGCCTATCCGACCGGACGCAGCATGGACTGGACCCATCACCTCCACAGCCAGCTCTACGACATCCTCACCGACCCCGACGTGACGGAAAAGCAGGCGGCGGGGGAGCGGGCCATAGCGTATTACTTGGCGACCCCCGGCGCGGCGTACTCCACTCGGGGATACGGTCACCGCTGGATGCTGGGCGGAGGAGCGTGGGCCGGGACCTTCCCCCGGAAGTATCCCGGCATCAATGGGATCCTGTGGTCGTATCACTGGCATCACGCGGCCGTGTACGAAGCGCTCATGGAGCCCACCCCCGAAGCTCAGGCCCGAGAGCTTGACCGGGTCATCGCGCTCTTCGTGGATTCGGTGCTCGTGAATCCGCCCGACTACATGCCCTTGACGGCAGAGGTAGCCCCCCGGTTCTCGCAGATGTTCCCGGCTGCGGCCCATATCTTCGACAACCTCCACATGATGCACGATGTCACGAACGACATCATGGTGGACGAGCATCTCAGCCGGGAGCAAAAGGCGGCCGAGATCGACCGGATGCTCCGGAATCAGCTTTATGCCACCCAGGATTTCGTGGTAGCGCCAGGGATGCCGATGGGGGGAGACCACGTCATGGCACCGAGCGCTATGCAGGTCCCCACTGAGCTCCCGGACGGGTCGTGGCTCCCGCAGGGTCATCCCGATTCCCAGATGGTGCCCATGACCCAGCTCATGATGCCCTTGCGGCCGGAGGCGGGCGGGAGATGAGGCCCCCGCGGAGGGTTCGACCCTGGTCGTTCTTCGTTGTCGTCGCAGTACTCGCGGTGTCGCCCCGCCATGCGACGGCACAGGAGGATTTCCGATCGCTCGATCCCGATCGACCCCTCCACGTCACCGACGCGTACCCGAAGAAGTACATGGAATGGGAGTTCCAGGTGGGCCTGCAGGGCGCTTGGACGGAAGCCGGGCGTAAGGCACTCCGGGGACTCTTAGCGTTGGAGACCGGCCTGTTTCGGAACCTGGAGATCGGTGCAGGTCTGGAGGCGGCCACGGAGGACGAAGCGGGAGTGGCACGGACCGGGGTCGAGGCCGTGGAAGTGGATGCCCTCTACAACTTCAATCACGAGAGTTGGGCATGGCCGGCGTTCGCCGTGCAGATTGGCGCCGAGATCCCCGTGGGCGGCGATCTGTCCCGTGGTGACTGGGCTTGGGGGGCGGACCTGATCCTCACCAGGAGCTTCGCCAGCGGACTCCGGCTTCACGCCAACAGCGGCTACGTGGTGGCATCTCGGATGGACGACGATGACTACTGGAGGGGCGGCCTCGCCTTCGACATCCCCATGGGCTTCGGGAGCCGGATCCTCTTGGGTGATCTCTACACCGAGATTCCCGTTGACTCCGGCCGTACGCGTGTGTGGGCGGAGCTAGGCACACGTATCCAGGTGAGCAACGTGAGCGTCTTCGACCTGGGACTCACGACCCGTTTGGACGAATGGGACGCGGGCGCCGCCAACGTGCGATTGGTCATTGGGCTCAGCCGTGTCTTCGGAATTGGTGCCTGGGTGGATGTGCCGGCATACCCGAATCCGAGGATTCGCTAGGAGTCTGCGCCGCAGAACCCTGCGGCGGCTATCTTTGGTGGTAGCGAAGGCATTGGGAAGGCTTGCGGATCACCGAGGGGGGTGAATGGGAACGACATTTCGACCGTACGATCCGGAGCAGATGTTGTTGCTGCCTCCGGATCTTCGGGAGTGGGTGTCGGAGGGTCATTTGGCGCACCATGTGAGCGACCTGGTGGACGCGGTGGAGCTGAGCGCGTTCTACGGGCGGTACCGGGGGGACGGGCGGCGCAACTCGCCGTACGACCCTCGGATGATGGTCAAGGTGCTGATCTACGCGTATGCGACGGGCACCTTCTCGTCGCGGAAGATGGCGAGGAAGCTGGAGGAGGATGTCGCGTTTCGGATGCTGGCGGCGGAGAACTTCCCGAAGCACCGGACGCTGTGCGAGTTCCGCAAGCGCCATCTCGGGGATTTCCGGGCGGTGTTTGTGGAGGTGGTGATGCTCGCGCGGGCCTTGGGGCTGGCGGGGCTTGGCAGGGTGTCGGTGGACGGGACGAAGGTTCGGGCGAACGCGAACAAGCGCAAGGCGATGAGCTACGGCCGGATGGTGACCGGGGAGCCTCGGCTGGAGGCGGAGATCCGGGGGCTGTTGGAGAGGGCCGAGGCGGTGGACGAAGCGGAAGACGAGCGCTACGGCGAGGAAGCATGCGGAGACGAGGTGCCGGAGGAGCTCAAGCGGCGCGAGGACCGGCTGGCGGCGATCCGGGAGGCGAAGGCGCGCCTGGAAGCCGAGCAGAGAGCGGCGGACGACGCACGGGGCCGCAAGCCGGGGCAGACGCGCAACCCGAAGGGCGGCAGGCCCTACAAGCGGGAGTACGGAGAGCCGGACGAGGCGGCGCAGAGCAACTTCACGGACCCTGAGAGCCGGATCATGAAGACGAGTTCGGAGGGGTTCCAGCAGTGCTACAACGCACAGACGGTCGTGGAGGGGGAGAACCAGCTGGTGGTCGGGGCCGAGGTGACGGACAACGCGAGCGACCAGGGCCAGCTGGTGCCCATGGTCGACGCGGTGGCGCAAGCGTACGGCGAGACGCCGGCGCAGGTGCTGGCGGACACGGGCTATTGCAACGAGCGGGATCTCGAGGAACTGGAAGAGCGAGACATCGACGGGTATGTGGCGCTGGCCCGGGAGGGCAAGGCCGCCCCCACGGTTGACAAGGAGGAATATCCGGCGAAAGTCCGCATGGCGGAGAAGCTGGCGAGCGAAGATGGCCGCAGACGCTACGCACGGCGAAAGTCGCAGGCCGAGGCGCCCATCGGTTGGATCAAGGAAGTGATGGGCTTTCGACGATTCAGCTTCCGGGGCCTCGAGAAGGTCCGGGCCGAGTGGACCCTCGTGTGCCTGGCACTCAATGTGAAGCGGCTGCACACCCTTCAGGCGGCATGACTGCACGAGGGTTCACCCGCATCTGCCGGCGCGAGGGCTCTCGTAGCTCTCTTGCCCCCCCCCAACGCATCCATTCCGCTCTCCCGATCCGTCGCAGACACAAGTCCTCAACCTCCCAATCACCCGGATCCGCCTCGCCGCGGACGGCTCGATGACCATTCGGCTCAGTCAGCTGTGCTTCTGCGGCGCAGACTCCTAGCCCATGCTCTCAAGCACGGTGGCTGACTGACACGAAGGAGCGAACTCGATAGATGATAGGCAAGACGATCTTAACGGCCGTCGGCGGAGTCGGGGCGGCCTTCACCTCCGCCCTCTGCTGCGCCGGCCCCCTCCTCGCCGTAACCGTTGGTATATCCGGAGCCGGCCTTTCCGCCAGATTCGAACCTCTCAGGCCCTACTTCCTGATCGCGACGGTCGTAATGCTCGGGGCCGGATTCTACATGCTCTACCGGGAAGACCAGATGGCCTGTGAGCCCGGCAAGGTGTGCGCGGATCCCAAAGCGCGGAAATGGATGAGGAGCCTGCTGTGGATGGCGACTGGGATCGCAGTGATATTCGGCACGTATCCGACGTGGTCGGTCTGGGTACTCTGACCCACGGAGAGATCTTGAAATGAAGAAGCTCGAGCTTGCCGGCGCGTTCACGGTCCTGGGCGTCCTCGTCGTGTCTCAGTTGATGAGCGACGCTCACGGGAACATGGATATGCCCGGCCAGGGTGAGGGGGATATGGCGGCCCAGGAGATGACCGCCACCATTCCGAACCTGGTGACCGCCGACCTCACCGTGACGGGGATGACCTGAGTAGGTTGCTCCGCAGCGGCCCGTGTGGCCCTACGACGCGTGGAGGGAGTCGAGGATGCGAGGGTCTCGTACCCATCGGGTGCGGCCTCGGTCGTATACGACGCCTCCGTCACTTCGCCGGAGGAGTTTCTCGGTGAGCTGACGCGGATGACCGGCTTCGAAGCGACGGTCGAGCAGATCATTCAGGGTCAGGCCCTGTCCGGCGATGGGGATCAGGCCGAAGGGGATCCGGGTGCCGATCACGATCATGACGCCGAGGACGCAGAGCATCGTCACGACTAGGGCGACCACGGCGGCCCTTGGCTGCTTGCTGCTGCCCGCCCTCTTGTCCCCGTCGGGCCTCCTCGCTCAGGGGAGCTGTACCGTCCCGCACGGGATCTCCGGCGCCCTCACGTCCGCTCGCAGGAGCATGCTCGAAGTGTTTCCGACCCTGGGCATGCCGATCGGATCAGGGTTCCTCGAGCTTGGGGCTAGGGTCCCGATCTCCGGGCGCAACCTCCCGGCAGGAAACGCACTGAGCCTGAGCTTCTTCCTTCCATGGGGGCTTGGCGATAGCCTCCCGGTGACGGGGCTGGACGAATTCGATTAGCCGCCCTGCCCGCTCAGGCCCGAGCCGGAGCCAGGAGCTCCGGGCGAAGGGTCCTGATCGGCCTGGTCGCATTGGCCACGCATCTAATCGAGGTGAAGCATGAAAACGCTCATTTGCTCCTACTGCGGCTGTTCCCTGGTCAGACTGGGAATCAGCAAAGAGAAGGCGGCTACATACAGTCACGACGGCACCGAACACTATTTCTGTTGCCAGGATTGCGCCGACGAGTTCGCCCCTGACCCCGAGCAACACGTCCGACGCATCAAGGATCTGGTGGTATGCCCGACCTGCTTAGCGGAAAAAACACCAGAGTTGACCTTCACGTTCGAGTACGCCGGAGAGGAAGTCCCCTATTGCGGTTGTCCGTATTGCCGAGAAGTGTTCCTGAAGGCCCCTGATTACTACATCAAGCGCTTAAAGGGCACCGAGGCGATGGAGGGGGTTGGTGATTTCATCCGGGCAGGGTCGGATCGCGGTGCGATCACGCCAATCTCGCGGGGAGACGGTGACTTCGATCTCGTGATCGTCGGCGGTGGGTCGGCGGGCTTCGGCGCCGCGATCAAGGGTGCGGAGCTGGGCGCCCGGGTGGCGATGGCCGAGCTGGGTACCTTGGGGGGCACCTGTGTGAACGTGGGGTGCGTGCCGTCAAAGACCTTGATCCGCGCGGCCGAAGCGAACCACCGCCGCACCCATCACCCGTTCCAGGGCATTGCCGCCACGGACGGCCAGCCGGATTGGCCAGTTGTGCGGGATCACAAAGACGCACTGGTCACCGGAATGCGTGAGACGAAGTATCGCGACGTGTTGCAGTCGTACGAGGCGGTGACCCTGTTCGAGCAACGGGCAACGGTGACCTCCGGCACATCCATCACCCTGGCTGACGGGCGCCAGGTCACCGCTGGAAAGCTTGTCATCACCACCGGGGCATCCCCCTGGGCGGCGCCGATACCGGGGCTCGCGGAGGCGGGATATCTGGACAGCACCTCAGCCATGGCTCTGGAAACGCTGCCGTCCTCGCTGATCGTGATCGGAGCCAGCGCGGTCGGGCTCGAGCTGGCCCAGATGTTCTTGCGACTCGGCGTGCAGGTCACGGTACTCGAGGCGTTGCCGCGGATCGTCCCTGCCGAGGATGCGGCAATAGGGAACGCGCTGGCCGAGTATCTGGCAGCCGAGGGAATGCAAATCCACCCGGGAGTGACGATCGAGCGAGTCGAGCGGAACGAGGGTTACACGGTACACTTCAGCGAGGACGGCGGCGCCAGCACCTTGATGGCCGAGCAGCTCTTGGTGGCCACGGGCCGGCGCGCCAACACCGAGGGGTTCGGACTCGATGAGGTCGGTGTGACCCTGGGGGAGAAGGGCGAGATCGCCGTGAACGAATACCTTCAGACCGCGAATCCTGACATCTACGCGGCCGGTGACGTCACGGGTGAGCCAATGTTCGTCTACGTCGCGGCGTTAGGCGGGAAGATAGCCGCCGAGAACGCGCTCACAGGCGATACCGTGCCGTTCGATCTCACAGCATTGCCCAAGGTCACGTTCACGGATCCAGCGGTGGCGTCGGTCGGGTTCACGGAAGAGGAGATCGGGTTCCAGGGAAGGGAGCCAGTGACCGCAGAGTTACCGCTGGAGCATGTGCCGCGCTCGCTTGCGGCGCGCGACACGCGTGGTTTCGTCAAGCTCGTGGCCGACGCGAACACACGGAAGATCGTCGGAGCGCATATCCTGGCTTCCGAGGCGGGCGAGATGATTACCGAGCTGGCCCTCGCCGTCCAGTTCGGACTCACAATCGAGAACCTCACATCGGTGTTCCATCCCTACCTCACGCTGTCCGAGGGAATCAAGCTTGCGGCGCAGGCGTTCGACAAGGATGTAGCGAAGCTGTCGTGCTGCGCGGGGTAGGACACCGTGACTCACGATGAGCCACTTTGCCTATGGAACCTGCAATATCCATCAGGAAACTGACCAAGTCCTACGGAGACGTGCGGGCGTTGGACAACTTCTCCATGGAGGTGAAGGGCGGGGAGTTTTTTGGGTTCCTGGGACCGAACGGAGCCGGCAAAAGCACGACGATCAATATCCTCGCTGGCCTTACCACCTATGAAGACGGGGAAGTCAAGGTCTTCGGGAAGGATGTCGTCGGGGAGTACCGGGAAGCCAGGCAATTAATTGGTCTCGTGCCACAAGAGTTCAATTTTGACGACTACTTCACTGTGGCTGAGATTCTGCGGTTTTATGCTTGATACTTCGGCATACGGCGCCGTGAAGCGAACAAACGGGTGGATGAGCTACTGGACCAGTTTGATCTTGCCTCCAAACGGGAAGTGCACGTCAGAGAGTTATCTGGTGGGATGAAGAGACGCCTGCTCATCGCAAGAGCCCTCGTACACAATCCCCAACTCCTCATTCTTGATGAGCCTACCGCTGGTGTCGATGTGGAGCTGCGGCGCAGCCTTTGGCGTCATATGCAGGAGTTGAACAAGCAAGGCACCACTATCCTGCTCACGACCCACTACATCGAGGAGGCGGAGCGATTAGCCAAGAGAATCGGCATCATCAACCACGGACACATCATTGCGCTTGATGACAAGGACAATCTGCTTGAGCAGCTACACAAGACCAGCTTGGATATCACGCTCACAAAACCGATAGAAGCCATCCCTCAACCGCTCGCGAAATACAAAGCGTTCCTGCTGGATGACAACAAGATCCGAATCGTCTGTGAGGAGCACGCCAGCAAGGCAGAAATACTGCGCGATGTCGAGAAAGCGGGACTCGAGGTAAAAAGGGAGGAAGTGACCAGGTCCAACCTGGAGGACATCTTTATCGACTTAACGGAGATTGGTCGTGGCGAATTATAGGGGATTCGCGACTCTGCTGGGCCGAGAAACCAAGAAGTTCACCAAATCCACCACGCAGACCATTGTTGCGCCGGTGATCTCCTCAGTTCTCTATATCATCGTGTTCGGCAAGTTCATCGGTTCGCAGATTCCGGAGGTAAATGGACTGTCGTACATAGAGTTCCTGATCCCAGGCTTGATCATGATGAGTGTGATCACGAACTCCTACTTCAATTCCTCCCTATCCCTACTCATATCCAAGTTCTTCAACAATATCACCGAATTACTGACTGCCCCCCTTTCTTATTTCGAAATGGTACTGGCGCTCACTTTGGGGGGCGTAATGAGAGGATTCGTCGTGGGGATCCTTACCCTGCTAGTCTCGTTCCTCTTTATTCCCGTCGGAATGGCCAACGTTTTCGTGTTCGTGTACTTCATGTTCTTCGTGTCCCTGGTTTTCTCCTCTATTGGGTTGATGATGGGACTCTGGGCGGAGACGTTCGACCACGTGGAAACCTTTTCCAGCTTTGTGCTCACTCCTCTCACCTTCTTGGGTGGGGTGTTTTACTCCATCCACATGCTCCCAGACCTCCTCAAGACTGTCTCCGTCTTGAACCCCCTGCTTTTCATGATTAACGGGATGCGGTATGGGCTTCTGGGCGTCTCTGATGTCAACGTCCCTTTCAGCATGGCCCTCGTCTTCATTCTCGGAGCGTTTCTTTTCGGTGTGAACGTTCGGTTGTTCAAACGCGGCTACAAAATCAAGACGTAGGATTTGGAGATGTGGAGTTTGCCCGCCAAGACAATCGCTCAGACACGAAAGGTTGCCCTCGATGTCGGAGGGCAAGCCCGGAACACCCACCCGCCGTGCGGTGTTGTGCACATTATGGAAGGCATCCACCCCATCGCGAAGCAACGGCATTCTCGATCAAGGCCCTTCGCCCTGCTCATTCTGGCGGCTATGGTCCTACCCTATTCAGGGCCGGGAATCTGTACGGTCCTAGGCCGGATGGGGATGGACGTCCACGAAATGGGCATGATGGCCGATGCCGGGAATACGGTTCTACAGCCGGCCGCTTCGTCGATAGAGTGCTGTTCCATGGACGGATGCGGGGTACCGCACGCCGGCCCGGCGGCCTCCTCTTTCCAGATCCCACCCGAACCTCAAAGGCGCATGGTGGCTTCAGTCACCGGACCGTCCGACCCACCCCTGGAATACCCCACTCTCCTCGAGAGACCTCCCAGAGCGTAGCTCCCCTCTCCGAAGACGAGGCGTATAGCGCGGGAGTGTCCCGCGCCTAACCTACGAGCGCGCGGCCAAGGGCTGCGCGGGGGAGTCACATCACAGTGACGTATGCCAGGTATCTAGCTGCCGCCACGGTCCCGTTGTTCTGGCCGGCGGTAGTGACAGCCCAGACTTCGACGCTCGATGCGCCGGGTCTCAGGACCTATGTCGCAAAGGTGCTGGAGGAAAACCCGAGCTTGAGCGCTCGCCGTGCCACCCTGGGGGCGGCAAGGCACCGTATCGGTCCGGCCGGCGCTCTTCCCGATCCGACGCTTTCGCTCGGGGTCACGTCGCTCCCGGCCCCCTCCTTCGATTTCGACGCGGAAGCGATGACCCAGATCGGGATCGGCTTCGCGCAGACGTTCCCGGCACGCGGCAAGCGGAGCGCTGCTACCTCCGTGGCCCAGGCGGACAGCACCTTGGCCGCCAGCCGGGTTGGCGACCGTGAGGCCCGGCTCGCCGCCGAGGCGGCAAGAGCCTATTACCGCCTCGCTTTCGCACAAACCGCCGTGGAGCTGTGGCGGGGCCGGGCCGGACTGGCCGCCCAGGCAGTCGTCGTAACGGACGCTCGGTACCAGAGCGGGGCGGCCCCTCAGACCGACGCTTTGCGGGCCCGGCTCCGCCGCGCAAGGCTCTCGGAGGAGCTCCGCGACCTGGAGGCGGAGGTAACCGGCGCCCGCGAGACGGCCCGAGCCCTACTGGGGGGAGAGGGCGAGCCTCCCGAGGGGCTCCTACTGGTCGATGTGGCCGGTACCCCGGCCCTGGACCCAGGGGCCTTCGATGTTCCCGTGATCGATCAGTTGGGACCCCCGCTGCGAAATCCATCTCTGCAGGTGGCTGCTGCTATGGTGGAGCGTGCGGCACGCCGAGCGACAGTCCTCGAGATCGCCGGACGGCCGGACTACATGACCTCACTCCAGACCGGAATCCGCCTTGGCGGCCGAGAGCCGTTCGTCACCGCCCGCGTCGGCATCCCTTTACCGCTTTGGTCGGGTCGTAAGCAAACCCCGCTTGCTCACGCCGCGGTCATGGATCTGACCGCCGCCGAAGAGGAGTATGTGGATCTGTCGGTCCTCTTGGTCGCCGAAGTCCGAACGCGGCTCGCCGACCTGGAGGCGTCGAAGCTCCGGGCTCAACAGATCGCCACCGAGATAGTGCCGCTGGCAACCGCCGCCACGGCCTCCGCGCTTCAGCAGTACCGGGTGGGTGAGGTCGACTTCACCAACGTACTCGAAACCCAGGACGAACTCTATCGTGTCCAGTTGGATCTCGCTCATGTCGTGTCCCGCTTCGGGACGCAACGGGCGGAGCTGGCCGCGCTGACCGGAGAGGAGTGGTACCGATGATGCGCTCAACGACGACGACCCTGACCACCGTGCTCCTGTTGGGTGGTTGTACCGGGAGCGAAGCTCCCCAGACTGAAACAGGCGCGAGCCCGGACTCCGCCTCCGCCCAGGAGAACATGCAGATGGACGGGAGACCCATGCGGATCACGGGACGCCAAGCTTCTCTGGCCGGAGTGAGCTTTGCCGTGGTTCGGGAGGCCGAACTGGACCGAACGGTGCGGGCGGTGGCCACGGTGGTGCCCGACGAGGGGCGAACCGGCATCGTGAACGCCCGAGTGGGTGGCTGGATTGAGGTGCTCCACGCCGATGAGACAGGCCGGCACGTGCAGACCGGCGACCCTCTCTTCGAGCTGTACGCGCCCGATCTGCTCACCGCCCAGGAGGAGCTGCTTCTGGCCCTTCGACTGGGAGGTCTCCAAGGCGCTGACTCGATGGTCGTCGGAGCTCGCCGTCGCCTTGCGCTCTGGGGAATCGCGGACTCGCTCATCACCGAGATCGAGCGCACGGGGGCGGTTCGGGAGACGCTGACGATCTTCTCGCCGTTCTCGGGTCACATTCTCGACAAATTCGTTCTCGAGGGCGAGCGAATCGAAGCCGGCCAGGATCTCTACCGGATCGCCGATCTTTCGACACTGTGGATCGAGGCCGAGATCTTCGAGCAGGATGTGGATCTCGTGGCTGTCGGCCAGCCGGCCGAGGTCACCCTCGAAGCCCGACCGGGGCGCTCCTACCAGGGTCGCGTCTCGTTGGTGTATCCAACGCTCGAAGAAGACACTCGCACTTTGAGGGTACGGATCGAATTGCCCAACCCGGCCGGCGAAATCAAGCCCATGATGTACGCGACCGTGCGGATTCGGGCCCGAACGCCCCGCGGGACAATCGTGCCGCTCACCGCGGTGCTGCCCACAGGGGATCGAGACCTGGCTTTCGTGGTGAGAGGCGGCGGCATCGTTCCAGCTCCGGTGACCGTCGGCATGCGTGGTGACTCCACACTCCTCGTCACGGACGGACTCGCGGTGGGAGACACCGTAGTGGCATCCGCGACCTTCCTCTTCGACTCGGAGTCCAGTCTGGCCGCCGCTTTGGCCGGGATCATGCTCGACATGGGGATGGGATTGGACATGGGCGGCATGGAAATGGGCGGCATGGACATGGATGGAATGGAGACGAGTGGCGCGGACAGAAGGGAGGGCGCACGATGATCGGCTGGATCGTCGAGACGTGCGTCCGTTGGCGTGGGTGGGTCCTCTTGGGCGTATTCGGGATCCTGGCGGCGGGAGTCCAGGTCGTGCGAACAATACCGATCGACGCCATCCCGGACCTGTCCGACGTGCAGGTCATCGTCTTTACGGAGTATCCTGGCCAGGCGCCCCAGGTGGTGGAGGATCAGGTCACCTATCCCCTTGTGACCGCGCTCCTGGCGGTTCCCGAGGCGGAGGTCGTTCGCGGTCAGTCCATGTTCGGCCTCTCCTTCGTTTATGTGCTGTTCGACGAGGGGACCGACCTCTACTGGGCCCGAAGCCGAGTGCTCGAGTATCTCAACTCGGCGTCGGGTGACTTGCCAGAGGGAGTACGGCCGCAGCTCGGTCCGGACGCTACCGGAGTGGGATGGGTTTACCAGTACGCAGTGGTGGGGGAGGGATACAGCTTGGACGAGCTCCGTTCTCTACAGGATTGGCGTATCCGATTCGAGCTTCAGAGCGTCCCCGGGGTCTCCGAGGTGGCCAGCGTGGGCGGGTTCGTTCGGCAGTATCAGGTGATCCTGGATCCTGCCAAGCTCCTGGGCTTCGGAGTCACGGCCGATGAGGTGGTGCGGGCCATCCGATCCTCCAACACCGATGTGGGAGCACGCACGGTCGAGGTGGCCGGAGGCGACTACATGGTCCGTGGACTCGGGTACCTACGCGGGGTGGGCGACATCGCGGATCTGGCCGTCGGAGCTGGCCGAAGAGGAACTCCCGTCAGGGTCGCAGACGTTGCCCGCGTTTCCATCGGTCCCGATATGCGGCTCGGCTTCACGGAGTGGAACGGCCAGGGAGAGGCCGTGGGAGGGGTGGTCGTGATGCGCTATGGGGAGAACGCCCTGCAAGTCATCGACGCCGTTAAGGAAAAGATCGAAGAGATCGAGACGGGGCTGCCACCCGGAGTGAGCATCGTCGCGACCTACGATCGCTCCTCCCTGATCCGCCGGGCCACCGCCACCCTGACCCGAACGCTGATCGAGGAGTCGATCGTGGTGGCGCTCGTCTGCCTGATCTTCCTGTTACACGCGCGCAGCGCCGCGGTGGCCATCGCCATTCTCCCGCTCGGGATCGTGCTGGCCCTGGCCGGGACGCGAGCCGTGGGCGTGAACGCCAACATCATGTCGTTGGGCGGCATTGCCATCGCGATCGGAGCCATGATCGACGCGGCCATCGTCATGATCGAGAACATGCATAAGCACGTGGAGCGGCACCCGGAGCGACCGCGCTGGGAGGTCGTCGTTCAGTCCACTCGTGAGGTCGGCCCCGCCCTCTTCGTCTCGTTGTTGATCATCACGCTGTCGTTCGTCCCCATCTTCGCCTTGCAGGCGGAGGAGGGTCGTCTCTTCAGACCGCTCGCTCTAACCAAGACCTTTTCGATGGCGGCCGCGGCGCTTCTCTCCATCACGGCCGTCCCGGTCTTCATGGGATTCTTGATCCGCGGCCACATACGGCCAGAGCACCGCAATCCGGTCAACCGGTCGGCCGTCTGGGCGTACCGGCCCATCCTGGGCTGGGCGCTGTCTCACCGCGGATGGGTCCTTTCCCTGTCCACGGCCGCCTTGGTGGCCACTGCATGGCCGCTCACGCGCCTGGGGAGCGAGTTCATGCCCCCGCTCGACGAGGGATCGCTCATGTACATGCCCAACTCGATCCCGGGCATCTCCATTGGCGAGCAAAGGCGGCTACTACAGCGTCAAGACAGTATTCTGATGACCTTTCCCGAAGTGGAGTCGGTCTGGGGGAAGGTGGGCCGGGTGAACTCCGCCACCGACCCGGCGCCTCTCTCCATGGTGGAGACCATCGTCAACCTCAAAGACCCCGCCGAGTGGCCCGAACGGCTCACCCAGGAGCAGCTCATCGCCAAGATGGACCGAGAGCTTCGTTTCACCGGGCTGATCAACAGCTGGACGATGCCCATCAAGAACCGGACCGACATGCTCTCGACCGGCATCCGCACCACGCTGGGAGTCAAGGTGTTCGGGCCGGACCTCGTGACCATCCAAGCCGTCGGAGCTGAAATCGAAGCGTTGCTCGCGCCGCTGGAGGGAACCGCCAGCATCTTCGCGGAACGGTCCTTTGGCGGCCGCTACCTCGATATCCGGCCGGACAGGAAGGCGTTGGCACGATACGGCCTGAGTGTGGGAGACGTTCAGAACGTGGTCGCGACGGCTGTGGGAGGCCGGAACGTGACGACGACGGTGGAAGGGCGAGAACGGTATCCGGTGCAGGTGAGGTATGCTCGGGAATTACGCGACGACCTCTCCCGCCTCAGCCAGGTGCTCGTGGCCACGCCGGCCGGACCGCAGGTGTCCCTGAGCCAGCTCGCCGAAGTGGGATTCAGCGCCGGTGCTCCGGTGATCAAGAGCGAGAACGGACAGCTCGTCGGGATGGTGTTCATCGACGTGCGTGATCGCGATGTGGGCAGCTACGTGGCGGAAGCGCGCCGCCTGGTCGACGAGCGACTCACCCTGCCCGCTGGTTACCGCCTTGAGTGGAGCGGGCAGTACGAGGCGATGGAGCGAGTCAAGGCGCGACTGATGATCATGGTTCCGGTCACGCTGGGGATCATAGCGCTGCTGCTCTACTTCAACTTTCTCAATATGGCCGAAGTGGGAATCGTCATGTTCTCCCTACCCTTCGCGCTGGTTGGAGGCGTATGGCTCATGTGGGTACTGGACTATGATTTCTCGGTAGCCGTGGCGGTCGGCTTCATCGCATTGGGGGGTCTCGCGGCGCAGACCGGTGTGGTGATGCTCCTGTACCTGGATCAGGCCTGGAGCCAGGCCACAGTCTCGGGGCCGGTGGGCATCGAGGGGCTGATGGCCGCCATCAGGGAAGGAGCCGTGGGGCGGGTTCGACCCGTGCTCATGACCGTCGCCGCCATCGTTGCCGGACTGCTTCCCCTCATGTGGGCTCACGGGTCGGGAGCGTCCGTCATACAGAGGATCGCCGCCCCGATGATCGGGGGCATGATCACCTCGTCGGTGCTCACGTTGCTGGTGATTCCGGTGCTGTACTACCTGTGGCGGAGGAGGGAGGTGACCATGTAGGGTGCCCGGCGGCGGTCTCTAAGCCGATTCGATCACCGCGCAGCGGCATCCTGCCTTTGGCGGCGGCGCACGATCGAGGCGTTCCAGCGTCTCGCGCAGCGTTGAGCGCAGCGCCCTGAGGTCCTTTAGCCGCTGCTCTACCTCCGTGAGCCGTGCGCTGACGGTCGCGCGCACGTGCTCGCACGGTGGTTTCCCCCCCGCAGAGATTTCCAGGACCTCGCGGACGTCACCCAGCTTGAGCCCTAGCGCTTGCGCCTTCTTGATGAATCGCAGGTCGTCGACCACCTCCAGCCCGTAGTCCCGGTAACCGCTCGGCGTGCGGTCTGCGAGAGGCAGCAGTCCTTCACGCTCGTAATACCTAATAGTGTCGGGAGTCACTCCCGCCGACTTCGCGAGCTCTCCAATCCGCATTTCGTGTCCTCCAAGTGTAGCGCGACGCATCTTAGAACCTTGGAGTATACACAAAGGTTATTACGACAGCAAGGGCGGGACTCTGGGGCCCAATCTGTAGGTCCATGCGAGGCCTTGACTCTTGAGTAAACTCCAAGGTTTAGATTGGCTAGAAGTCGGAATGACCGGGAGAGTCTGATGACCAACAAACTGCAGATCAATGTCGGCGGGATGCACTGCTCCTTCTGCCAGGAGAGCATCCACCGCGCCTTCGAGAACACGGAAGGGGTCGTGAACGCCGCCGTCAGCGTGGCTCACGAAGAGGCGCTGATCGAGTACGACGCCGAGCGAATCGATGAAGCACGTGTGAAAGACGTGCTGCGCGACCTGGGCTACACCGTCCGAGATCCGAACCGGGTGCGGGCGTACGAAGAGCAGCAGGAGGAGTTGCGGCGCGAGAGGCGTAAGCTCTTTGTGAACGCCGCACTTGCCACAGTCGCCATCGTGTTGATGGCGCTGATGTGGTTCGGTGTCCACCTCCCGGGAAGTCGTATCCTTCAGGCCGCCATCGCGACGGTCGCCGTCTTCGGGGTGGGCTCGCACGTCCTCCGCATGGCGTGGGGCAGCCTGCGGCGGCGGATCTTCAACCAGCACGTGCTGCTGTCCTTTGGTGCGTCGGGTGCCTACGTCGCGGGGTTGCTGGGATTCGTTGCTCCCGCCTTTCCCGCCGACTTCTTCGTGGCCGCGACCTTTCTCATGACGTACCACCTTCTGAGTGGCTACGTCTCCACCACCGTTCGGGCCCGGAGCCAGGAGGCTGTGCGCAAGCTGCTGGAGCTCCAGCCGGACACGGCGCGCGTGATCCGGGACGGCGACGAGATCGAGGTCCCTATCGAAGAGATCCGGGTGGGCGATCGCGTGCGGGTACGTCCGGGCGAGCGCATTCCCGGGGATGGGAAGGTGGTCGACGGTTTCTCCGCCGTGGACGAGTCGATCGTGACCGGAGAGCCACTGCCCGTCGAGAAGGCGCCGGGTGCTGAGGCGATCGGCGGTTCGGTGAATAAAGCCGGCTCGCTCCTGATCGAAGTCACCCGCGTGGGCGAGGAGACCTTCCTCCGCCGGGTGGCCAAGCATGTGCAGGAAGCGCGCGCGATGAAGCCGGGCATCATTCAGCTCGTCGACGCGATCCTCACGTACTTCGTGCCCGGCGTGCTGGCGGTGTCTGCCCTAGCCTTCCTCATCTGGACCGCCGGCGCGTGGATCGTAATGGGCTCGCCGGACTGGACGCGAGCGATCTTCGCTGCGCTCAGCGTGTTGGTCATGGGCTATCCGTGCGCCCTCGGGATGGCGACGCCACTCGCGCTCATTCGCGGCGGCGGGTTGGCCGCCGAGCGGGGCGTGCTCATCCGGAGCGCCGAGGCGTTCCAGATCATGAAAGACGTTAGCGCGGTCGTGCTGGATAAGACCGGCACCATTACCGAGGGCGATCCCGCTGTGGTGGATGTGGTAGCCGTTGGCGACGTGTCGAGACACGACGTCCTCGGCGTGGCCGCCTCTGCCGAACTGCTGTCCGAACACTTCCTGGGCCAAGCGATTGTGGCCCATGCCGAGCACTGGGGCCTCGACGTTGAGGCGCCCGATTCGTTCGAGTCCGTGACCGGCCGGGGCGTGGTGGCCCAGGTGGCCGGCGAACGCATCGTCGTGGGATGTCGCAAGCTGCTCGAAGAACGCGAGGTCCAGTTTCATGCCGGCGCCCGAGAGACGCTCGACGAGCTTGAGGGCCGTGGGCAGACCGTCGTAGGCGTCGCGCGAAGCGGACAGGTCATCGGACTCATTGCCATCGCCGACACGGTCAAGGACGGCGCCGCGGAGGCGATCACGCGCCTGAAGCAGGCTGGTATTGAGCCGACGATGCTAACCGGCGACAACCGGCAGACAGCCGCCATCGTGGCACGCGAGATCGGGATCGAGAATGTGATCGCCGAAGTGTTGCCCGAGGAGAAAGCGGCCAAGATCCGCGAGCTCCAGGCGACCGGCGTTCGCGTGGCCATGGTGGGCGACGGGATCAACGACGCGCCGGCACTCACGCAGGCCGACGTGGGGATCGCGATCGGTGCCGGGACAGACATCGCCATCGAGTCGGCCGATGTCGTGCTCATCCACAGCCGACTAGAGGGGGTGAGCGACGCCATCGCCATCGGTCGCACCTCGTACCGGAAGACCGTGCAGAACCTGACCCTGGCGTTCGCATTCAACGGCGTAGGTATCCCCTTGGCCGCGACGGGAGTCGTGCATCCCATCTGGGCGATGGTCGCGATGGTCGCGAGCGTCAGCACCGTGTTGGCAAACTCCTTCTGGGGGAGGCTCCTAGGTCGCGCTGACGGTGCGGAGGAAGCTCCGGTGGCTCCACCGGACGAGCGTGAAGTGACGCCGACCAAGCTGTTGCTTCAGGTGCCGGACATGCACTGCGAGGGCTGTGCCCGAACCATCCAGGATCGCCTCGGCGGGCTCGAGGAAGTGACCGACGTGGCCGCGGATCCTCAGACCAAGGAGGTACGGGTGGACTGGGAGGGGGGTGCGGAGGCCGGCGAGCGCCTCGCCGAAGTGTTGGCGAACGCGGGTTTCCGGGTGCAGCGAACCGAACACGTCGATGGCAATGGCCATGTGCCGGTTCGTGAGTGAATGAGAACTGAGAGGTGAGCAATGAGGATGATTCTGGAAGGTGAATTGAAGATTCGGCTGGAGATGGCTGGAGATGGCTGGAGAGGGCTTTGAAGTCACGTCCGAAGACATCGCCATTTCGCCCTACCACTTACTCGCGGGCTCGCTCGCGTCGTGCATCGTCTTGCTCATACAACCGTGGGCGGAACGCTCTCGCGCAAGCCAGTCGTCCGACGCCTGGCCGAGGCCTGCCCGAGCCACGCGACGCTGGTGTAGGGAACGATCATCACGAGCAGCGTTCGGACAGGGCCTCTACCTTGGAGTAAGCTCTAAGGTTTACCTTGCCAGCAGCGCAAGGGAGCCCGTCTGCTTGCCGGTGCTTGCAGGGGAGTTTCAGTGGAGTACGACCGACGTAACGTGGAGCTAGATGAATTCGATGGTTAACAATCGAACGCGGTCAGGCCCTGGCAAACTGGAACACGCTGGACGTCACAACGCGTGCGTCCGAATGGCGTCCGGGCTTGTCGCGGGGCTGTCGGCGGCAGTCCTGCTGACTTCCGCAGGCCTTTCAGCCCAGGCGCTGCCGTTCCACACCGAGACCGCGATCACAACCGGCTTCGAAGAATCCGCGGCACGTACGTTCGGATCATTCCTGGGTCGGTACGGCCTGCTGCGGGACGGAGACGAGATCACGGACCCGATGGAGCGCGACATCAACGTCTTCGTTCAGCCGGTAGCGGTCCTGCCGTTCGCCATCACGCCCATGTGGACCACGCGTGTGATCGTGCCGTTCGTGCGCAAGTCCATGGACTTCACGACACCTGACGGCGGGCGCCTAAACTATACGACCAACGGGGTGGGCGACGTGGTCGTGGACACCAAGTGGATCTTCCTCAGCAAGAACCGCCTGGGGGGCACGACGCGGTTGGGGATCGAAGGCGGAGTCAAGATTCCCTTGGGCAAGACCAGCGCCATGTTGCCTGACGGCACCCTCGCCCCACGGCCGCTCCAGGTGGGTTCCGGTGCCTGGGACTTTCCCTTCAAGGCGCTGCTCACCATGACGCAGCGCCGCCAGGGGCTTCTGGCCAACGTGGGCTACCGGATCAAGACCACGGACGGCGGATTCAAAGCGGGCAATGTCTTCAGCTACGATGTCGCCGCCGCCCTCCGCTTCGCTCCGTGGGTCTACGAGAGCATCACCGACCAGACGTTCGTCCTCTACCTGGAGCTGAACGGAGAGGTAGCGGCGAGGAACAAGGTCGACGGCGCCTCGGATCCGGACTCCGGAGGCCACCTGCTGTTCCTGAGTCCGGATCTTCAGTGGGTTCCGACACCGTGGTTGTTGTTCGAGGGCTCGGTCCAGTTTCCCATCGTGCAGGACCTCAACGGAACCCAGCACGAGTACGACAGCCGGTTCCAGTTCGGCACCCGTGTCCGGTTCTCGGTCTTTCGATAGAGACTCGCATCACGCGAGAAGAGCTATAGCGGGAGAAGTAAATGCCACCCTTCATAGAAAGCGTGTTGCAGTGGGCGACGCTCACCGGCGGCCACTTCATCTTCATGTTCTGGTGGATCTTGGGGCTGGCCGTGGTGCTGACGGCGCTGAGCGAATCGTTCTGGGTCCGCGGTCGGCTTCGACGATTGCTGGAGCGTCCGGACGACGGCTGGGGCACGGTGTGGCGCGCCGTGGTCCTCGGAGTGCTGAGCCCGCCCAGCAGAAGCCGGATGTTCCTGCAGGCGAGGGAGCTGCTGGCTCGCGGGGTGAGCCCTGCGGGCGTGATGGCGTACCTCGTTTCGGCGCAGGCGTTGTTCATCTGGCTGTTGGTCCTCATCGTCGAACTGAATGGGCCTCAGCCGGTAATCGGCCAGGTCGTTGCCGTGGGCGCCGCACTGGCGGTTTTGCTCTACGGGCTCCGGCGAACGCCGGAGCGGTTGTGGCGAGCAGCGCGGGAGAGCGCCGCGAAGGAGTTGCCCCATACCGTCACGCCGCCGATTGCCCGGCGTGGACCCGTTTGGGCGCGGCTCCCCATGTCCCTCGTGGGACAGGTCTATTCGCTCTGGTGGCCGATGGTCTTCGGACTCCTCGGGGTCGGGTTCTTTCTCGCCCTCGGGCAGTCGACCGCCTATATCTCCTTGCAGGGCTCAAAGGGGCCTCTGGTTCAAGTCGGCAACGCCGCTGTGGGGCTGCTTCTGGCCTACGTAACGGGTGCCCCACTCGTCGGTAATGCGCTCTTCGCCGCCGGGCTGTGGAAGGCGGAGTTCATCACGTATTCAGGGCTTTCCGCCTTCTACCTGGGAACGCTGGTCATGCCCTTTGTGCTTCCGCGCTACTTCGCGCTACTCGGCGTCGAATTGGGCAGGAAGGTCGTGGTCTGGCTGGTCGTGGCTCTCTTGGCGGGTGCGCTGGTCGCCACCGCGTGGTGGTGGGGGCTGGATTGGCTCGCTGGGACGGTCGGCCTCCGGGAGCTGATCGAGACGCTGATCCACTCGACCCTAAGACCGAATGACGTGCCGTGGTTCCACCACTGGTTCCAGCCGTCGGGGATGTCCGGGATACCAGGGATGTAAACCGTAAGCAGATGGATTGTTGATGCAGTTGCTGAATTTCGAAAACCAGGAACACAGGAGAATACCGATGAAAGCGCTTCGAACTGCAGTTGCCCTGGCGTTTGCGCTAGGCGCGGCAGCGCCGACGGTGCTGGCCCAACACGAGGCCGCGGCCCAGGAGCACGCGCCGCGGCAGATCCAGGTCACCATCCTTGGGATGAGCTGCCCGTTCTGCGCCTATGGAGTGCAGCAGAAGCTCCAGCGGCTCGAGGGTGTGGAGGACCTGAAGGTGGAGCTGAGCACCGGGCTCGCGACGCTGACGCTGGAGCAAGACGTGGACGTCCCCAACGACCTGCTGCTGGAAACCGTGAAGGACGCGGGATTCGAGGTGGCGAAGATCGTGCGGAACTTCGAGTCGGAGTTCCCC
Source organism: Longimicrobiales bacterium (assembly GCA_965238005.1). Taxonomy (GTDB): domain Bacteria; phylum Gemmatimonadota; class Gemmatimonadetes; order Longimicrobiales; family Gaopeijiaceae; genus CBDCKN01. The sequence continues at coordinate 4,248,501 of OZ250165.1, read as the reverse complement.
GATTTCGATCGGGAAGCAACGGGCTGACCAAACCGACCACGACCATCTCCGATATCGGTCAATCACGCTTCCTCCCAAGCAATGTACGCGAGGCACCGGAGATGGTTGCCGAGGCCCTCCTCAGTCAGCCAGCCCCGCGAGCCCCGAGCTGGCGGGGTACCTCGTTCGTGCTCGTCCTGGAGCGATCGGAATGGGGCCTTCTGTCGCCGTGGCTTTGAACTCGCACTCCTCGACTGGTATCATGTAGGGCCCTGCATCCTTCGCGGCCGCCGCGCGGGTGGACCTCGCCCCCGCGGGTCGCTGTGACCCTGAGACAGGACGGACCACGTGGCGTACGTCGATCCCTGTGAGGTTTCCCCGGAGCACTATCGAGTCCTCTTCTCCAACGAGCATCTCAGAGTCGTGGAGATGACCCTGCCCGCGGGTGCCAAGGACAACGAGCACTCGCACCCCAACGAGACCGTCTACTTCATCAAGGGTGGCAAGTTGCGGATCTACGTGGGTGACGACTCGATGGAGGCTGAGATCCCCGATGGACACGTGATGTATCACGAGGCCTGGACGCACATTGTGGAGAACATCGGCGACACGGATGTCCACGCGATCTTGTTCGAGCCCCACATGTAGGTAGAGTGGGCACAGGCGGCCCGGACGTCGGCATCTGTTCCGGTGTTGGTCGGGCCGCCCCCGGCGCCCTCCCAGTGCAGACCTCCATCGGAGGCACTCCCATGACCGACCAACCGGGCAGCGCCCGCCACACTAGGCGCAGGTTCATCGGCAAGCTGGCCGCCGGCGCTCTGGCGGCGGGCGCCACTCCGTCGATACTCTCGGCGGCCCATCGCCCTTCGGCCCAGATCCTACGATCTACGAGGCGGGTCTCTGCCAACGACGACATCCAGATCGCCGTCATCGGCGCCGGCGGCATGGGCATGGCCGACGTGGATACCGCGCTCGAGGTCCCGGGCGTGCGATTGGTGGCTGCATCCGACTGCTACGAAGGCCGCCTGGAGGCCGCCCGCGAAAAGCATGGCGCCGACCTCTCCACCACCCGGGACTATCGGGAGGTGCTAGCCCGGGAGGACATCGACGCCGTCATCATAGGCACGCCGGACCATTGGCATGCTCGGATCTCGTCGGAGGCGCTGCGTAGCGGCAAGTCGGTCTACTGCGAGAAGCCAATGGTCCACGACATCGAGGATGGCCACGACGTCATCCGGGCGCAGGAGGAATCGGGCAAGACCTTCCAGGTGGGCAGCCAGGGGATGAGCTCCCTCGGGAACGAGAAGGCCAAGGAGCTCCTCGAGGAGGGCGCCATCGGTGAGCTGAACTACGCCGAGGGCTTCTGGGCCCGGAACTCGCCGGTGGGGGCCTGGCAGTACGACATCCCCGAGGACGCGTCGGAGGAGACCGTGGACTGGGAGATGTTCCAGGGGAGCGCCCCTCGTCGGCCTTTCGACCCCCTCCGGGTGTTCCGCTGGCGGAACTATCGGGATTACGGCACGGGAGTGGCCGGAGACCTGTTCGTGCATCTCTTCTCCAGCCTGCACTTCATCGCGTCCTCCGTGGGCCCGCAGCGGGTGATGGCCCAGGGAGGCCTCCGATACTGGAAGGACGGCCGGGAAGTACCCGACGTTCTCCTCGGCATGTTCGACTACCCGGAGGCCGAGGCCCACCCACCCTTCAACCTCTCCCTACGGGTCAACTTCGTGGACGGCACGTCGGGCAGCACCTTCCTCCGGCTAGTGGGAAGCGAAGGGGCCATGGACGTGGACTGGGAGGAGATCGTCCTGCGGCGGAACAAGGTCACTGGCCCGACCGACGTCTTCAACCAGATGAAGAGCGACGAGATGGACTCTCGTCCCGCGGAACGGAAGCAGATGCTCCCGCCGGCCGAGAGCGTGTACGTGGCCGAGCGGGGATACCTGGGAGCCCACTTCGTGAACTTCTTCAACGGTGTCCGAAACGGCCCGCCGGTCACCGAAGACGCCGTCTTCGGCCTGAGGGCCGCCGCCCCCGCTCTCGCCTGCAACGACAGTTACTTCGACGAGCGGATCATGCGCTGGGATCCGCAGGAGATGCGGGTCCCATGAGGCTCGTGCTCTTGGCGGCCATCGTCTGCTTCGCTACGCTCGGGTGCGAACCGCAGGGCGACGCTCCCGCCGGGTCCGACGCCGCCATTCTGCCGGCCCCCGAGCACAACACCCTGACCCCCGACGAGGTGGCGGCCGGCTGGCAGCTCCTCTTCGACGGCGTCTCCACCGAGGGCTGGCGGGGATACGATCGAGAGACGTTCCCAGAGCAGGGCTGGGAAGTCGCCGACGGCAACCTGATCGTCTTCGCATCGGACGGGAGCGAGGAGGGCCTGGGAGGGGACATCGTCACGGAAGCCCAGTTCTCCGACTTCGAGCTCTCGTTCGACTTCCAGGTCTCGCCCGTGGGCAACAGCGGCGTGTTCTATCTGGTGGAGGAGCACGCGGGCGAAGAAATGTGGATGGTGGCCCCCGAGTTTCAGGTGCTGGACGACACGGCCTACATCGAGATGCGCACCATGGACCTGCACAAGCACCTGACAGGGGACAACTATGACCTCCACGCCTCGGTGGTGGCGGCCTCCAACCCCATCGGCGAATGGAACCACGGCCGCATCATCGTGGACGGAGCTCATGTGGAGCACTGGCTCAACGGCCAGATCACCGTCGAGTACGAGATCCGCTCGCCCGAGTGGCACGCGCTGGTGGACCAGAGCAAATTCGCGCCCTACGACCACTACGGTATGGCCACACGAGGTGGAATCGGCGTCCAGGACCACGGCCACGAGATACGCTACCGCAACATCAAGATCAGGCCGCTTTAGCCCTCGGTCCCTGAACCGCTCAGCCTAACGATGACCACCGAAGGCACGCGAATCCACAATCTCCTTCTCCTCATGGAGAAGCGCCTCCGGACCCTTTCCACGTACGGCGCGGATCATCCCATTCAGGAGCAGGCGGATGAGGAGATCCAAGCGGCCTTCACCGACATCTGGAGCCGGCTGCCAGGACTACCAATGACCGTCTCCGAGGAAGGGCTCGAGTGGGAAGCCGAGACGGTTCTTGCGGTCGACGAGGGGTCCGAGAGTCTGGCAGGGGCTCTTTTCGGGGCTGGCATCCGCTTTGTTTCGTTCTCTCCGGGGGCGGAGCAGAAAGAGATCGCGAGCCTCTTGCGGGCCATCAGTTGGGCACAAACGCTGACCGACGAGGACGACGATGACCTCCTGGCCTTCCTCTGGACGGCAGACCTTCAGCACATCCGTTACAAGGCGGCGGAGACGGAGGACGTCGGCGAAGAGATCGAGTTCAGAAGAGAGGCCGTCCCCCAACCGCGGACAGCACAGGAAGTTCGCGAACAGGTGGATGAGGATGTCCGGGCGCCCGTGGAGGAGCCCGAGCGGGCCGGGCTCATGCCTGAGGGCGTCGTCAACCTGGAAGAGTACGAGTCGACCCTCTATTTCCTCGATGACCGTGAGCTCAGCTACCTGCGCGCGGAGATCGAAAGGGAGTATGATCAGGATCTGGGTCGCAGCGTCCTGTCGCTCCTCTTCGACACCTTCGAGCTGCAGACGGACACCGAGGTTCGGTCGGAGGTTATTGAAGTTCTCGCCGATCTCCTGCCCAACCTGCTCACCTCCGGGGACTTCGGATCCGTGGCGTATCTCATCTCCGAGACGCGCATTGTGCTCGGGAGGGACCAGGCGCTCTTCCCCGAGCATCGCGAGCTCCTCCAGGAGCTCACCCATGCCTTGTCGAGACCCGAGGTGGTGGCCCAACTCCTCCACGCCCTGGACGAAGCCCGCGTCCAGCCGTCGGAGGAGGATCTCGAAGAGCTGTTCAAGCAGTTGACGCCGGATGCCCTCGTGACAGTCCTGAAGTGGATTCACAGGCTTTCGAACGATCACGCCCGGCGGATTCTGCACATGGCCGCGGGACGGATGGCCGAGACTCAGCCCAAGGCGTTGGGGGCCGCTCTGGAATCACAGGAGCGGGTCGTGGTTCTGGCGGCCCTACGCCTGGTTCAGGAGCGCGAGCTGCGACAGCTCCAGGGCGAGCTGGAACCGCTACTGGAGCACCCTGACATCGGTGTTCGAATCGAACTCGTTGCGGCCCTGGCCAGCGTGCCGACGTCTCGTACGATGAAGGCCCTGGTGACCCTTCTGGTTGACGCGGATCCGGATGTCCGGATCGCGGCCGTCAAGGCGCTGTCGGCCAAGCGCTACCAGGGTGCCCTGCGGATCATCCAGCAGGCAGTACTGGGAGACGAGATGCGGGAGGGGGACCTGACCGAGAGGCGAGCGTTCTTCGAAGCCTACGGAACCATCGGGGGAGAGGAGGCCGTGGACAATCTCAAGACACTCCTTCTCGGCAAGGGGTTTGGGCTCGGCCGTGCGGACCCCGATACCCGAGCCTGCGCGGCCATGGCGCTCGGACGAGTGGCGAGCCGGTCCTCACGCGAACTCCTACGCAAGGCGGTCAAAGATCGCGATCCGATCGTCAGGACCGCGTCAGCCCGCGCCCTGCAACAGGTCGGTCCATGATGGCACCGACGGGCGGATCCGACGGCGGCGGTACGGGACCCCCTGCGGACGACCCGAAGCAGGATCTGGGTGGCAACTTCCTGCTCGCCTTCTACGAGGCCCTCAGAACCGTCAAGGCGTATCCAATCGAGAATGCGGAAGTCAGGCAGGCCCTAGAGGACGTAACGTCGGTGGCTGGCGAGATTCTTGACAAGGAGCGAGGGCTCGAGGCCCGAATCAGCGGCCAGCTACTCTACGTGAACTCGAGCCAGCTTCGCCTGGATCTCGACAACTTCGCCTCGTTCGGACATGTGATCAGCACGCTCTCGAACGCCGGAATCGGCTGGATCCGGATGGAAAAGCCGGCCAGCAGCCGTGAGTGGAAGACGTTCGTCTCCCAGCTCCTGAAGTTCCCGGCCGGTGAGCCCAGCGAGAACGGCATCGACGAGTTCCGGCAGGTCATCCGTGATCGCGGCGTCTCCAGCATCGAGGTCGGATCGCCCATGGAAGGGGAAGCGAGATTCGCCGGCGAGCTGGAGCGCAAGCGTGTCGCCAAGCAGACCTATGAGCAGTCCGTAGCGGTCACGAAGGAGCTATACGGCAGCACCAGGTTGGGGCGGAGCGTCCACCTGAAGCAGATGAAGCATGCGGTACGGAGCATCGTCGACCAGGTGCTCAACAACGAGGTCACGTCGGTTGGGCTGACGACGCTCAACGACTACGACCGATATACGTTCGCCCATACAGTCAACGTCTGCATCTTCAGCGTCGCCATCGGCAGGCGGCTCGGCCTGAGCAAGTCAAGGCTCTTCGATCTTGGAATGGCTGCCCTGCTGCATGACGTGGGGAAGAGCCGTGTCCCCTTGGAGATCGTGTCCAAGGAGGGTGAGCTCACGGAGGCGGAGCACGCGAAGATGCAGGCCCACACGTGGCTCGGAGCCCTCAGCGTGTACCGCTTCCGGGACTACGGAGACATCCCTTTCCGAGGCATGATCACCGCATACGAGCACCACATGAAGGTCGATCTGTCTGGATACCCCAAGGTCATACGACGCCGGAAACCATCCATGTTCGCGAAGATCGTCGGAGCGGCAGCAGCCTTCGATGCTGCCACCAGCACCAGGAGCTATTCCGCCGCCAAGTCGCCGGATGTCGTCCTGCGAGAGCTCTGGGACGATCCGAACCACGAGCACGACCCGGTGCTCGTAAAGGCCCTCATCAACCTCCTGGGCATCTATCCTGTAGGCACCTGCGTGATCCTCGATACCCATGAGCTCGCCATCGTGCACGCAGCGAACTCAGATGCCGCCCATGTGCACCGCCCCATCGTACGCCTCATCTGCGATGCCGACGGCGTCTGGCTCGATGAACCGCCCCTGGTGGACCTCGCCGATACCGAAGCGGACGGATCATTCAGCAGATCCATCATCAAGGTCACGGATCCCGACAAGTACCTCATCAAGGTTTCCGACTACTTCGTTTGAGGGCTGTTGAAGACCCTTCGGGATGACCCCATGCACGGCTATGCCATCGGCCGCGTCATCCGGGAGAGCAGCCAGGGCGTATCGCGTGTCGAGGAAGGTGCCCTCTATCCCGCCCTCCACCGGCTGCAAGCGCGCGGTCTGCTTGACGCCATGTGGGGCCGCACCGAGACGGGACGGCGCGCCAAGTTCTACCAGCTCACTAAAGGGGGGCGCGGCCACGTCGTCGAGGAGCGAGTAGGGCCCGGCCTCACCTCAGTTTCCGGTGCCTTCAGTTCCGGTTGCTTCCCCCGATCGGATCGCCGGCGGGCATCTGCAGTTGCGGGCCGGGCACGGTGTTCTCGATGCGCGCCTGCCAGCGCCGAATGTCCGCGGCCACGAGTCGCTGGTGCGGTGACGGTGCCGAGGTGCTCTCGATGCGCGCCGCGAGCCTATCGAGACGATCGGACAGGACCGCACAGACCTCGGCAGGGTTACCGGCACTGCTCGCCTGCCGCATCATCCGATCGGCCACCGAGCGCTGAACGCCATCGAGGACGCGCTGCCGGTACTCGTCCCCGGCCGGGGGCGCGTCCCAAGTGGCCTCAATCAGCCGATCCGCGACCTCCTCCAGGTCGGGGTAGTCCCCCATGCTCCCGAAGACCACCAGCCGGGCCATCCGCTGCGGGTGGAGGATCTCCCCCACCGAGAAGTTGGCCGCGGCTTCAGCGGCTGCCAGGGGATCGAACAGGAGCTCCGTATTGCCGGGAAAGGCCTCGCCTTCACCATATCGGTAGGCCGGTGGCGGGATCATGGACACGATGTCCTCGGAGAGCGCCAGGAAGTCGACCGTAAGGGTGGACAGGATGGTCTCCAGGGCGTCTCGCTGCTCCTCTCCGGGGACGATGGTGAAGGGGGTCTGGCCGTCTCCCTTCACTGCATTCCGGTAGTCGGCACCCCCGAGGCTCTGGGCCGCCGAGCGCAGCTGAAAGCGGTGATGCATGTACAGAGGGAGCAACACGTACTCCAGATTCGACAGTGGCTCGCCCGTCCGAATCGCATCCGCCCCGAACCGTTCGAGTCCGATCTCGCGCACGCGGATCTCGAGCTTGAGGTGGTCGACGAGGTTGGCGCCGTTGTCCCAGACGCTGGCATACTGGTGGCCTGCCCCGATGAAGTTGTTGTTCGTGTGCCCCATGTAGATGAGGCCGTCCTCGACCCCCTGCTGAGCGATCCGGGTGAGCGCATTGGCTTCATCCGTCCCGGGCGGAAATTCACGGTAGAGCCAGTTCACGGAGAGCTTGTCGTACGCTCCGATCCGCTGCACGTAGGCGTTGGACAGATCGAGGTTCCCATCGTCATCGATCTCGACCAGCGGCGCGGGATAGTCCATCACGCTCTCCCGTCCGTAGGTGCTCGCCATGTAGTTGTGAGGGAATCCGAGCGTATGGCCGACCTCATGGGCCGAGAGCTGACGAACCCGCGCCAGCGCCATCTCGACCGCCTCCGATTCGTCCACCACCTGAGCCAGGTACTCGAAGTTCGGCGCCGCCGCCGATTCGCCCGCCCCGTAGTAGGTGCCGCCGCTGTCCTGGCGCCCAGCGAAATCGAAGTACCCGCCACCGTCCGCTGAAGAGATACCACCGGGGAAGGGGGCCACCATACCCTGCCCGTGAAGGTAGTCCTGCCGCAGCCGAAGGCTTCCGAGGTTCACCACACCGCGCACGATCTCACCCGTGCGCGGGTCCGCCACGGTGTTCCCGTAGGAGTAGCCACGGGTTCGGCGGTGGGTCCAGTGGATCATGTTGTAGCGGATGTCCTGCGGATCGACACCCTGGGGCAGCACCTCCACCCGGAAGGCGTCGATGAAGCCGGCGGCCTCGAAGGCCTCGCTCCACCAGCTCGCCCCGTCGATCAACGCGCTGCGAACAGGCTCGGGCGTGCCCGGATCCACGTAGTAGACGATGGGCTCGACGGGCTCGGACGGCCCGGGCCCGGGATTACGCTTCTCCAGGCGATGGCGCGCCACCCATCTCTGGCGCGTATCCTCGTCGATGGCGGTGGCGTAGTCGTACACGGTGGGGCCGTTCACCCCCACCCTCGGGTCTGCGGTGCGGGTCCGGTAGCCGTCATCGGGCAGCTGGATGAAGGAGTGATGCTGACGGAGCGTTATGGCGCCGCCGGTCGCCGCCACACCCTGGACCAGCGCCCCGGGCTGGGCGCTCGTGAAGGTGAGGATGGCTTCGACCTCGGTGTTCTCCGGAAAGGATCGAGTCGCGGGCAAGTGGATGGCGCTCCGGGACCGGTCGAGCTCGAACCGACCTTGGTTCCGCTGTGCGATCTGCTCCACGACGCCGCGGGCGTCACGAAGGAAGAACTCCGTCGCATCTACCAGAACACGGGCCCCGGTCTCGGCCACGATGTCGAAGCCCCAGTGCACCGAGGGTGCGAAGGCATCTCGCACCGCCTGAGCTTCGGTCGGGTTATCGCTGCGTGCCCGGAACCGGTAGTTGGGCTCCATGAGGAGCACTCGGGGGCCGATGCGCCTCGGCTCCAGAATGTGTGTGCCCCTGAGCTGACCCCTGTCGATGCCGACCGGATTGCTCCCGAGTCCCGACCCCATGGAGATCTGATAGAGGAACTCGGTACCCAGCTCGTCGATCTCCCAGTACAGAGACCCGCTGGAATCCTCCCAGTAGAGGTTGAAGAACCCCTCCATGCGATCGGCGTTCTGGGTCTTTTCTTCGATGCTGGGCAGTGGGCCTTCCTGTGCCACGGCCGGGGGCGCGAGGCCGGCCGAGGCCGCCACACTGAGAGCCGGGACGGCTGCGAGTCGGAGGAGCCTGGCGGTAGCCCGCCAAATGGATGAACAGGACATGGGGTCACCTCGGTTCGGGTCGATTCCGGAGTCGTCCGACTTGATCTCGGAGCACGACCGAGTCGGTCGCGCACAATCTCGCGTGAGCAGAGAAGAGGGCGCAAGCAGGGAACTAAGGGCCACGACGAAGCTGGAGCGAGTAGAGCACTCTAGGCGTCTAGACAACGTGTCGAGTCAGGGATACATCGGCGCGTCCGGATACCTCGCGAGCTGGCTCTCCGGGCTCCCCGCGGAGCTCACCGACGACGTCGCCTTCGATTTTCCGGGCACGCCGGGCAGTGGCGGTGGCAACTACGCGTGGTAGCACGCCGATGACGGTTGCGGTCGGTTCGTGCTCGGGCTCGTCATCGGGCTGCTGGGTGCAGCGGCGGTAGACTGAGGAACGAACATGGCACCGGCTGCGGGAACGGAGGGGAGGCAGGCACGGTACTCTGAGAGAGTGCCTGCTTCCTTCTGCCGATCACGGACCATGCGCGAAACCTCGACTCTGCTCTTCCTAGGCACCTTCACATTCCTCCTCTCCGCGTGTGAGGAGCCCCGGTCGTGGGGGGAGCTGAGCAGCATCATCGTCGCCACGTCGGAGGAGCAGTGGGCAGCCGTCTCGGACCTGGTGGAGTCGACCCTCGAGGCGCGGATCGTGACCGTGCGTCCCGAGAAGACCTTCGTGGTCACGCATCAGGATCCCTTCCGGCCCGAGTGGGAGAGGCTGCAGCGCTTTCGGCAACTCCTCCTCATCGGAACGGCCGACGACCCCTGGATGACCGAGGCGCTGGCTCTCACGAAGCGCACCTCGTTCGATCCCCCGGAGATGTTCCAGGTGGAGGACGTGTGGGCCCGAGGTCAGACCGCAACCGTCCTGCTGCTCACGTCCGGCGACGCTGCAGGAGCCGAGCCGCTCATGGAGCAGCTCCACGACCTGCTGGACGGGCAGTATCGCGAGTGGGTGCGGAGCCGGATGTTCATGTCGGGCCAGAACGAGGCACTCGCCGACTCCCTCTGGGATCTGGCCCAGTTCAGCATCGTGCTGCCCCAGCTGTATAAGCGAAGGCAAGAGGACTCGGTGTTCATGTTCCGTAACGACAATCCGGATCCGTCCGAGCTCATCCGGCAAATCACGGTCACCTGGCGGACGTATTCACCTGAGGGCATTACCGAAGACGAGCTTCTGGCATGGCGCCAGGAGGTGGCCGACGGACACTTCGGATATCCCCAGGTTCTGGACCTCTCGCTGGCTCAGACGCGCCGACTCCAGCAGGGTGACGTCATCATGGACGAGGTCCGGGCCGTCTGGGCCAACCCTCCCGAAGACCTTTTCCCGGCGGGCGGACCCATGATCACCCGGACCATTCCCTGCCCGCACCAGGGCCGGGACTACCTGGTCGATGCCTGGCTCTACGCACCGGGCAGAGACAAGTACCAGTACATCCTGCAGCTCGAGACCATCCTGAACTCGTTCCGCTGCCGCGCCCCGGGAGGGACCGTTACCGCGAGCCTCTGAGGCGAGCGGTCGCGGCCCGTCCCCCTCATTCAACCAGCACCCTCACCGGATCCACCTTGCGCCCCTCGGTGGCGGGTTATATCATTATATCCGGATTTATGGATATTCTACTGAGGGAACCCCGGGTCTTCGACCGAATGAGCGCGCTGGGCGATCTGGCGCGCAGCCGCATCCTGGTGCTCCTGGAGCAGGGTGACTTCACCGTCTCGGAGCTGGTGAAGGTATTCCAGCTTCCCCAGTCGACCGTGAGCCGTCACCTCAAGGTCCTGGCCGACGACGGATGGGTCACGTCCAGATCCAGCGGGACGAGCCGACACTACCGAATGGCACCGGACCTGCACGATGCCGCCCGCGAGCTGTGGGAGCTGGTTCGACCCGACGTAGTGTCAGCCGGGTACACCGAGGAGGACGTGGAGAGGGCCCGGGCGGTGCTCGCCGAGCGACGTGAGCGCTCCAAGGAGTTCTTCGCGTCTTCGGCCCACCGATGGGATTCCCTCCGGGACGACCTCTTCGGCGCCGACTCGGAGCTGCTTCCGCTCTTCGGTTTTCTGGACCCGTGCTGGGCCGTGGCCGATCTGGGCGCCGGCACGGGACACTTCAGCGTGCGCCTGGCACCGTTCGTGGAGCGCGTTATCGCCGTGGACGGCTCCGAGGAGATGCTCGAGGCCGCGCGGCACCGGTTGGACAGCTTCCCGAACGTGGAGCTGCGGCGGGGCGAGCTGGAGGACCTCCCCGTGGCCGACGGAGAGGTAGACCTGGCGGTCCTGCTCCTGGTGCTCCACTACGTCGTGGAGCCTGTGGCGGTGCTGAAGGAGGCATACAGAGCCCTCACACCCGGCGGCCGACTGCTGATGGTGGACATGAGGCTGCACTCGCGGGAGGCTTTTCTCGAGGACATGGGCCACGTTTGGCCCGGCTTCGACGAGGCCACGCTGGTGGGATGGAGCCGGGAGGCCGGGTTTTCCTGTTTCACCTACCAGCCCATTTCGGCCCGGCCCGAGGCGTCGGGCCCCCTGCTCTTCGTCGCCTCGGCGACGAGGACCAACTGATACGAGAGTCTTTTTCGCCTTCTCATGGATGAGGATCGAAGCATGGATACCGCGGTGATAAACGAAGAGACCGGGGCCAACACCGGCCAGGCACGCCTTCCCTTCAAGGTCGCGGACCTCTCGCTGGCCGAGTGGGGCCGAAAGGAGATCCGGCTTGCCGAGCACGAGATGCCGGGGCTCATGGCGGCGCGCGCGGAGTACGGCCCCCAGCAGCCTCTGGCCAGCCTCAAGGTCATGGGCTCCCTACACATGACCGTTCAGACGGCGGTGCTCATCGAGACCCTGGTGGACCTCGGTGCGGACGTGCGCTGGGTGTCCTGCAACATCTTCTCCACCCAGGATCACGCCGCAGCCGCCGTCGCCGTGGGCCGTGACGGAACGCCCGATGATCCCCGGGGTGTACCGGTCTTCGCCTGGAAGGGCGAGAGCCTCGAGGAGTACTGGTGGTGCACCGACCAGGCCCTGATGTGGCCCGACGGGAGCGGTCCGAACCTCATAGTGGACGACGGTGGCGACGCCACCCTTCTCCTCCACAAGGGCGTCGAGTACGAAGAGGCCGGTCGGGTCCCCGACTTCGACGCCGAGAGTGAGCCCGAGGAGTGGGGGGTCATCCTGGAGCTACTCCGCCGGTCACTGGCCGAGGACTCCGGCAAGTGGCGCCGGAGCGTCGAGAAGATCCGCGGCGTCTCCGAGGAGACCACCACGGGCGTCCACCGGCTCTACGAGATGGAGGCGGCGGGTGAGCTTCTCTTCCCCGCCATCAACGTCAACGACTCGGTGACCAAGTCGAAGTTCGACAACATCTACGGCTGCCGTCACTCGGTCATCGACGGCCTCAACCGGGCCACTGACGTGATGATCTCCGGGAAGATGGCCGTCGTTTGCGGCTACGGAGAGGTAGGCAAGGGTTGCGCCCAGGCCCTCAAGAGCCAGGGAGCCCGCGTGGTGGTCACGGAGATCGATCCCATCTGCGCTCTGCAGGCGTCCATGGAGGGCTTCACGGTCCGGCGCCTCGAGGACGTCCTCGGCGAGGCCGATATCTTCATCACCGCCACGGGCAACAAGGACATCATCACCGCCCAGCACATGGCCGGCATGAAGGACAAGGCCATCGTCGGCAACATCGGCCACTTCGACAACGAGATCGACATGGCCGGCCTTGGGAGGGTCCCCGGCATCCGGCGGGAGAACATAAAGCCCCAGTACGACGAATGGATTTTCCCCGACGGCCACAGCGTGATGATCCTGGCCGAGGGGCGCCTGCTGAACCTGGGCTGCGCCACGGGCCACCCGAGCTTCGTCATGTCGACAAGCTTCACGAACCAGGTCCTCGCCCAGATCGAGCTGGTGCAGAACACGGACCAGTATGACAAGAAGGTCTACGTGCTGCCCAAGCCGCTGGACGAGAAGGTCGCCCGGCTCCACCTGGACAAGCTGGACGTCCGGCTCACGGAGCTGACCGACGAACAGGCCGACTACATCGGCGTCGACAAGGCCGGGCCCTACAAGCCGGAGATGTACCGCTACTAAGGAGCGGGCCGGGCCAGCGGCGACCCCGGAAGAGGAAGCCGCCTGGCCCGGCGCCGATCAGGCGAGTGACGCGATGGCGTCCACCACCGTCTCCACGTCCGCAAGCGTGTTGTAGATGTGGGGACAGAGCCGGATTCCGGTGAACTCCCCACCCCTGGGCGCACCCGCGATGGTGTGGTCGGTGTAGAGCGTGTTCAATGCTTCCTGGGGGTTGAGGCCCGGCGGCAGGAACACCACGACGCCGGCGCTGAGCGCGGGATCTCGGGGCGTGTGGAAGCGAGTCCCCGGAAGCCGATCGGCTACGCCGTCCTTGAGTGCGGCAGCCAGCTCTCTCACCCGGGCCTCGACCCTCTCCGTGCCTACCGTCTCGTGGAAGTCGACGGTGGTGCCCACGGCGGATACTGCGGCATCGTCACGCTGGCCCAGATTCTCGAACTTGCGAGCCCCACCTTTGACGGCGTTGGCCCACCCGACCCCGACGTGGGTGGCCCACAGGTCCGCCTGCACCTCGCCGCGCACGTATAGAACCCCCGCCTCCTTGGGCCCCACGAACCACTTGTGGGCGCTCCCCGTATAGAAGTCGCATCCGATATCGTGGAGATCGACCTCGAGGCATCCGTAGGTCTGGGCACCGTCGACCATGGCCAGGGCGCCCCGGGAGTGGGCCGCCGCCACGATGTCGCGGGCCGGAAGCATGACGCCCGAGATGTTGGAGGCGTGGCTGAAGGAGACCAACCGCGTGCGGGAGGTCATGGCCGCCAGGAACGGATCCAGGAGCTCCTGCGCGGTCGTGGGCTGGGGCGGCGTGCTCACCCGTTTCACGGTATAGCCGTACCGCACGGCGCGGACGTCCCATGCCGTGCTGTTCGTCGGATGGTTCTGATCCCAGAGCACCACCTCGTCTCCGGACCCGAAATCCTGCCCGTTCACGACCGTGGCGTTCGCAGCGCTGGTGTTGCGGACGATGGCGATCTCGTCGGCGTCGGCCCCCAGGTAGCGGGCGAGGCCGGTGCGCGCGTCTTCTCGCAGCTGACCGAACTTCCCGCGGTTGTTGAACGACGCGTCTCGATCCACGTCCCTGGTGAGCTCGAAGACCCGCTGCTGCACGGAGATGGGCGAGGGGCAGAGGTTGGCCGCGTTCATGATGATCAGACCGTCACGAAGGGGGAACGCGTTCTTTACCAACCGCCAGAAGTCCTCGTCGGCCGCGTCCCCGGGGCCGAGGCGCATGGCGGCTCTGCGCAGACGATCCATCCGATGACGAGCTTCCGAGGAGAAGAGATCGGTGGGGAGAGAATCTACCAGACCGGTGGGCTCCTCCCCCCGCAGAAGTGAGGGGACCGAAGCCGAGGCGACCACGCCTCCCGCCACATGACCGAGGAAACTCCGTCGACTCTGACTGCTCATGGTACTCCTCCGGACCGAGCGCCTGTATTGATGAGGATAAAATAGGGGGCGGGCGCCACCCATGACAGATCGCGAGCCTACCTGCTCGCTCCCTCAGCCCCCGCCATCACCGCCCGGATCTCCTCCTGGTCCCGGGCCGACGGGAAGCCCCATTCGGGCCGATAGCCGAACATCTCGTAGAGGTTGGAGGACCCGAAGCGCCCGTCCAGAATCTCGATGTGCTCCCCCGATAGCAGCCCCGGGTGAGGCACGCCACACGCTCGGCTCAGCTGGAGGATCTCCTTACGCAGGCTGATCACGTAGTTGGCCAGCCGAGCGGCCTTGGACGTCGGGTCGAGGCCCCGGACCAGCCAGCGGTTCTGCGTCGCCACGCCGGTGGGGCAGTGGTCCGTGTGGCAGCGTTGCGCCTGGATGCAGCCCACGGCCATCATGGCCTCCCGACCCACGTTGATCGTGTCGCACCCGAGGGCGAAGGCAAGCATTCCAACAGCCGGGAAGCCCAGCTTTCCGGATCCCATGAGGACCACGTTCTCGTGGACTCCGGCCTCGGCCAGGATCCGGTAGACGCGGCTGAAGGCGATCTTGAAGGGCAGAGCCACGTGATCCGAGAACGCGAGCGGTGCGGCTCCCGTGCCCCCCTCCCCGCCGTCGATGGTGATGAAGTCCACCCCGCGATCGCCCCGGGACATGAGGTTCGCGAGCTCCTCGAAGAAGCGATGGTCGCCGACGGCGGACTTGATCCCCACGGGTAGACCACTCGCCTCCGCCAGGCGCTCCACGAAGTCCAGCATGCCATCGACGCTGGAGAATGCGGAGTGGGTCGCGGGACTGTAGACGTCCTCGCCGACGGGAACGCCCCTGATCTCGGCGATCTCCGGGGTGACCTTGGCCCCGGGCAGCAATCCCCCGAGACCCGGCTTGGCACCCTGGCTGAGCTTGATCTCCACGGCACGGACTGGATTCGCGTCCACACCCTGCAGGAACCGCTCCATGTGGAAATACCCAAGCCCGTCCCTGCAGCCGAAGTACCCCGTCCCGATCTGCCAGATGAGCTCGCCACCCCGCTGATGGTACGGAGAGATCCCTCCCTCCCCGGTGTTCTGTAGACAGCCGGCGATCTTGGCACCTTCGTTCATGGCTGCCACCGCCGCGCCCGAGAGCGAGCCGAAGCTCATGCCGGAGACGTTGACCACCGAGTGGGGCCGAAACGCTCCCGGGCGGCGCCTCGGCCCTCCCAGCACCTTTGCGCAGGGCACCCTGTAGCTCTCGTCGCCCCCGGATTGCCCGTAGGCCTTGCCCTCGGCGCTGGGGCCCGAGCCCATGACCCGATGCTTGATGATCAGGTAGTTGGACGTCCGCTCGAGCTCGTTGTCGGTACCGAATCCGAAGTAGTTGTTCTCCTTCTTGGAGGAGGCGTAGATCCAGCTCCGCTGGTCCCGCGAGAAGGGTCGCTCTTCGTCGTTGCCCGTGACGATGTACTGCCTGAGCTCGGGGCCGATGGACTCCAGGAGGTACCGAAAGTGGCCGATGATGGGGAAGTTCCTGAGGATGGCATGCCGCTTCTGCGTGACGTCGTAAAGCACTACCAGGAGCAGGGCGATTCCCAGGATCCAAAGCCACATGGCGAAGTCCGGATTCGGCTCGATACGACGGGCGTCTAACCTTGATAGGCGGTTCGGCGGCCGCCCACAAGGCCGCGGGAGCCGGGCCCGATGTTTATTCTTGGGCTGCGCGCCGAAGCGGTAGTACATTGTATGATGGCGTGCACGCCGATCGCATCGCTGACCGTTGAACATCGGAACCCCGCCCGACAGGCCGAATGACCGAAGAAAAGCGCCCCCCCTCTCGCCCGGAAGCCAAGACCGGTAGCGAATACGGCGACGCCCTATCGGACGTTATAGCCGATCAGCAGCGCCGCTCGGACCGCCGCCAGCAGGTCTCGGCGCATCCGCTGCGCCGCCAGCTCAGTCCTCTCTTGGCGCCGGCGCTGGCGGTCATCTCCTTCTGGCTCTGGGTCTTCCCCCCGCCGGCTCTACAGCCGACCCCTCCCCCGCAGGTGCCGGTGGCCGTGCAAGAGGCGGGGCTCCGGATCGAGATGTACCTCCAGCTCGGCCGCATCCAGAAGTTCATGAAGGACAACGGGAGGCTTCCCAGCTCGCTCCGGGAAACGGAAGAGGACGTCCTGGCCGGCGTCGAATACATAACCATGGCCGACTCAGCCTTCCTACTCCGTGGGAGGGTCTCCGGAGTCACCATCGACTATGTCTCCACACAACCCGTTGAGGAGCTCCTGCAGGATGCCAAAAATGTCGTAACCACACAGGCGGCGGGCGGATGAGCGATCGCAGAGGGTTCTCTTTAGCCGAGCTGCTGGTGGTCGTCCTCATCGTCAGCATTCTGGCCGCCATCGCCCAGCCCAAGCTGAGTGACGTTCTGGTGAAGGCGCGGGCGGCGGACGCGTATGCCGACATGGCGGTCGTTCGCGTCGCCGCCCTCGAGTTCCAGGCGGATCAGAACACCTGGCCCCCCGACGCCAGCCGGGGCGTGGTTCCCACGGGCATGGAGGCGTACCTCCCCGGCGACTTCAACCTGACGAAGTCGGACTACGTGCTGGACTTCGACAACTGGGGTGGCACGCCCTTCACCATCGGCGTGACCCTCATCACGTCCGACGCCACGCTCGGCCTCACGCTCCTGGACCTCCTGCCCCCACCCAAGTGGAACTCCGGGGACAAGTACAGCTGGGTCATCGAGTAGCGAGGGACCAACCCCGGGGGCCCACGGCACTCGAAGCCTCCCAGCGGCGGAGTTCTCGAACCCTAAAGCGCGTGGTTACGCCATCGGCGCATCCGGTCCTTTGTGACCTCTCCCCACACGGTGTAGAATGGAGGGTCGTCGACCGCTTTCGTCGCTGAGAAGCGTGCCCGGCCGCCCCCTCAACCTTTTTTGTGTGAACCGAGCGCTGTGAGCTTCGTCCACCTCCATACACACTCCGAGTACTCCCTCCTCGACGGAGCCAACCGCCTCACCGACCTCGTTCACCGGGCCAAGGAATTCGAGATGCCCGGCCTGGCCCTTACGGACCACGGCTGCCTCTTCGGCGCCTGGGCATTCCACAAGCTGGCCAGCAAGGAAGGACTCAAGCCCATTATCGGGATGGAGGCCTACGTGGCTCCCGGGGATCGCCGGGACCGCTCGAAGGCCGGCCAGGGAGAACGGGCCTACTACCATCTGGTCCTGCTGGCCCGGGACATGGAGGGCTACGAGAACCTCGTGAAGCTCTCCTCCATCGCGTACACGGAGGGCTTCTATCACAGGCCGCGGGTGGACCGGGAGGTCCTGACCGCGTATTCCGGCGGCATCGTCGTCAGCTCCGCCTGCATGGCGGGGGAGGTGGCCCGGAACCTCATGGCCGACAACTGGGAGGGGGCCAGGGAAGCCGCCGACTGGTACGCCAACCTCTTCCGGGACCGCTACTACCTGGAGGTCCAGGCCCACGACTCCGAAGGACAGGCCGAGCTCAACTCCAGGATCTTCAAGCTGGGCGAGGAGATGGGGCTCCCAGTCATCGCCACGAACGATGCCCACTTCCTGCAGGCGGAGGACCACGAGGCCCACGACGTGCTGCTGTGCATCGGCCTCGGGAAGGACCGAAGCGACCCGAGCCGCATGCGCTACGACCAGGGCCTCTACTTCAAGAGCGCCCCGGAGATCGCCGAGCGCTTTCCGGACCGGCCCGACGTCCTCGAGAACACGCTCAAGATCGCCGACGAGGTGAACCTCGGCTTCAAGAAGACCTACCATCTACCGGCGTTCCCTCTTCCCGAGGGGCAGGAGGATGAGAACGAGTACCTGATCCACCTGGCGACCCTGGGCGCCAAGAAGCGCTACGGCGACCCGCTGCCGGAGCCCGTCCAGAAACGGCTCGACTACGAGCTCGGCGTCATCACCGAGACGGGCTACGCCGGATACTTCCTGATCACCTGGGACTTCATCGACTGGGCCCGGCGTCACGGAATCCCCGTGGGTCCCGGAAGGGGCTCCGCCGCCGGGTCCATCGTGGCCTACGCGCTCTGGATCACCAACCTGGATCCGCTGGAGTTCGGCCTCCTCTTCGAGCGCTTCCTCAACCCCGAGCGGATCTCGATGCCGGACATCGACATCGACTTCTGCTACGAGCGTCGGGGAGAAGTCATCGACTACGTGAAGGACAAGTACGGTCAGAACGCCGTCGGGCAGATCATCACCTTCGGGACCATGAAGTCGCGGGCGGTGATCAGGGACGTGGGCCGGACTCTGGGGTTCGAGCCGTCCGAGACCGACCGCATCGCCAAGATGATCCCCAACGCGCCCGGCCAAGCCTTCACGGTGGAGGAGGCCGTGAAGGGGCTCAAGGAGGTCAAGGAGCTCTACGAGGAGGGGGGGCGATACCAGCAGCTCTTCGACTATTCGATGACGCTGGAGGGCCTCTCGAGGCATTCCTCGGTCCACGCCGCCGGCGTCGTCATCGCCCCCGGTCCGCTGGACAACTACGTGCCGGTGTGTATCCAGACCGGGAAGAGCGGGTCGAACGGCGACGCCGCCGAAGCGATGTACGTTACACAGTACGACATGAACTGCCTCGAGGACGCCGGGATGCTCAAGATGGACTTCCTGGGCCTCAAGACCCTCACGGTCATCCACGACGCGGTGGAGGCCGTGAAGGCCCGGCTCGGAGAGCTCCGGCACCCGGAGAGCGGCGACGTCTACGAGTCCATAGACGACATCCCCCGGGACGACCCCGCCGTCTACCGGATGTTGGCTCGGGGCGGCACCTCCGGCGTCTTCCAGTTCGAGTCACGATTGGCGGTGGACAAGCTGCGAGCGATGCGCTGCGACCGCTTCGATGACCTGGTGGCCAGCAACGCCCTCATTCGGCCGGGCCCCCTCGACTCGGGCATGACCGACGCATACATCAGGCGCAAGGTCGGCCAGGAGCCGGTGCGCTACGACCATCCGGATCTCGAGCCCGTCCTGGAGTCCACGTACGGCATCATCGTCTATCAGGAACAGGTGATGCGCATCGCCAACGTCCTGGCAGGCTACAACATGGCCGAGGCGGACGTGCTCCGGAAGGCGATGGGAAAGAAGATCGCCAAGCTCATCCGGGAGGAGCTCGCTCAGTTCATCGACAAGTCGGTGGAGCGGGGCGTCGACAAGCGTGTCGCGCAGAGCCTCGCCGAACAGATCGAGACCTTCGGGCGGTACGGCTTCAACCTGTCCCACTCGGTCGCGTATTCGCTTCTCTCGTATCACACGGCGTGGCTCAAGGCGCACTTCCCGGCCGAGTTCATGGCGGCCATGCTCTCGGCGGTGCTCTCCAACACCGACGACGTCGTGAAGTACATCGGTGAGTGCCGGGATCTGCCTCGGTACCTCCCACAACTGAACGACGGGCTCGAGGTCCTCCCTCCGGATGTGAACGAGTCGGGGTGGAAGTTCACGGCGGTGAGCCAGACGCAGATCCGATTCGGGCTGGGCGCGGTCCGTGGCGTCGGATCGAGCGGGGTGAATTCGATCCTGGCCGCCCGCATCGACGGGCCCTTCAAGACCATGTTCGACTTCTTGGAGCGGGTCGACCTGCGGGCCTTGAACAAGCGCGCGGCGGAAGCCCTGATCGCCGCGGGCGCCCTGGATTCGTTCGGACACCGGTCCCAGCTTCTGGCCGGCCTCGACACGGCGTACTCGGAGATCAGCGCCCGGAAGGCCGAGGAGGAGGCCGGCCAGGCGTCGCTTTTCGGAGTCAGTGAGACGGCCCTCGAGAGATCCGATCCGGGCCTGCCGGGCGTGCCCGAGTGGCCCGACCAGGAGCGCCTCAAGAGGGAGAAGGAGGCGCTGGGCTTCTTCATCTCCGGGCATCCGCTGGATCGCCATGGGGACGTGGTCCGGGCCTTCGACCTGCTGAACTCGAGCAATCTCAAGGACCACGCCGGGCAGCCCGTGCAGCTGGCTTGCGTGGTGACCAAGGTGGCGCGGCAGATCTCACGCCGGGACAACTCGGAGTGGGGGAAGATCACCGTAGAGGACTTCCACGGAACCGCCACCATCCTGGCCTTCAAGGACAACTGGCAAAAGTACAAGGTAGTCCTCCGGCAGGACGTTGTGGTGCTCATCTCCGGGAAAGTCAGCGGACGCGAGCGGGACGAAGAGGATCCGCCCATCTTTCTCGACGAGGCCGTCGTCCTGGAGGGGCTCGCCAACAGTGGCAAGCTGGCCCTTCAGATCGAGCTCCCCATCGGGGCCGAGCTGGACGCCGACGTATTCGCACGGGCCAAGGAGGTCCTGGTGGCCCACCCCGGAACAGCGCCCGTGGAGCTCACGCTGGGCAGTGACAACGGCACGCCCTCACCACTTCTCCGGTCGCGGACACTGAAGGTCGATCCCAGTGGGGAAACCCTGGGCGAGCTTCAGGAGATGTTCGGGAAGGCACGCGTGCGGCTCGTGAAGGTGGGGAACGGCGGGGTGCAGACGAACGGGCCTTGAGGTTCCGCCGACTCCGGGTGCGCCCCCCTGACACCCGTTCGGCGACCTCGGACGCCTCCCTCCTCCACCATTCGGTGCGCCCACACGCGCGTTCAGGGATCTCGGGGGGGGTTTCTCTCCCAGCTTCCGTACATGGGGTTGGGTAGGATGAAGAAACGCACCCCGAAATCGGCGAGCGACTCGGGCTCCGCGTCGCGGAGCTCCTGGGATCCTCCCGGAAAGTCCTGGATGTTGTCCCCCACCCAGGCCACGACCTCGAGTGGAGGCAGGCCGGCTGACGTGCCTCCCTCCGCAACCGCACGGAACCGGCCCTCTTTGCCCCCGGGGCGCTGCCGGCACAGCACGACATCAACGTCCAGTCCCACGGCCTCCAGGTTACGCCGCGTCGGATCGCACACCTCCTCGTCACGATTGCTGACGATGGCCACGCGCCCTCCCATCTCACGGATCCTGCGCACGAGCGCCACGGCCCCTGGGAGCGCCGGTGCGGCCTCTTCCCGCACCCAGGCGTTCCAGCTCTCGGGAGTGTAACCCAGGCCCTGGCGGGCCCGGCGAAGCTGATACTCGGAGTTGTCCAGGACCGTCTCGTCGGCATCCATGATCACGGCCCATGAGCCCCGATCCCGTCCCTGTGCTTGGGCGGCCACGCGCTCTCCGATCCACCGGAAGGTCTGCTCGTATACGGCCCAGTGCTCCGCCGCCGTGCGGGCCCAGTGGATGGCCAGGGGATCTTCGCGCGCCGTCGGGGCCGGCGCCTCGGGCCCGGGCCGTGTCGCACAGGAGACCACCGACAACGCAGCGAGGAGCACTCCGGCAAGGCACGGTCTTCGGTTCGAGTTCATGGGTGAAGGCTGGGGTCTTTCAGCCTCCACCGCCACTCCCCCCCCAATTCGACTCCCCCCGCGATTTCGACTCCCCCCCGCGATCCCACGCCCTCGAATCCGTCGTTCCACTATATCGAGGGCACGACGTGAGTTCCCCTTGAGTCGCTATGGCCGACGCCCGCCGCGTGGTATGGTGGGGACCCGCGATTGGCTCGTGATCTGAAAGGACCCGTGACATGAAGCTCCGGTGGACTTGGACCCTGGCGACCCTCGCCTTCCTGGCGTGTGAAGGCACCCCCGAGTACGACGTGCTCATCCGCGGCGGCACGATCTACGACGGGAGCGGGGCGGCGCCCTTCGTCGGAGACGTGGGCATCGTCGGAGAGACCGTCGAGGCCGTCGGCGACCTCTCCGGCGCCACAGCCACGACCGTCGTCGCCGCCGAAGGCCTGGCCGTGGCTCCCGGCTTCATCAACATGCTGAGCTGGGCCACCGAGTCCCTCATCATCGACGGTCGTTCCCAGGGCGACATCCGCCAGGGGGTCACCCTGGAGGTATTCGGCGAAGGAAACTCCATGGGTCCCATGAACAACGCCATGAAGCAGGAGTGGCTGGACGACTTCGTGTCCTACATGGGCTCCGAGGAAGCCACGGCCGAGGTTCTAGGGGGTGCTCTCGAAGTACCTTGGACCACGCTGGGCGAGTACCTCGACTACCTGGTGGCAGAAGGCACCGCCACGAACGTCGCCTCTTTCCTGGGCGCCGCCACGCCGCGCGTACACGAGCTCGGCTACGAGGATCGAGCGCCCACTGCCGAGGAGCTGGAGCGGATGGAGGGGCTCGTCCGGCAGGCCATGGAGGAGGGCGCCTTGGGGATCGCATCCTCGCTCATCTACGCGCCGGGATTCTACGCGGATACCGATGAGCTCATCGCGCTGACCCGCGCCGCGGCGGAGTACGGCGGCATGTACATCTCCCACATGCGGAGCGAGGGTAACGGGCTCATGGAGGCCGTGGAGGAGCTCGTCACCATCGCCCGGGAAGCCGGCGTTCCCGCAGAGATCTATCACCTGAAGGCCGGAGGCATGCAGAACTGGCCCAAGATGGACCAGGTGATCGCCCGAGTGGAGGAAGCTCAGGCCGAGGGTCTCCACATCACGGCCGACATGTACACTTATACGGCCGGATCGACGGGGCTGGACGCATCAATGCCTCCGTGGGTGCAGGAGGGCGGCTACGACGCCTGGGCCGAGCGCCTTCGCGATCCGGACATCCGGGCCAGGGTAGCCCGCGAGATGGTGACGCCCACCGCCGAGTGGGAGAACCTCATGCGAGCCGCCGGGCCCGAGGGAACACTGCTCGTGGGGTTCATGAACCCCGATCTGCGTGGGTATACGGGACAGACCCTGGCGGAGGTGGTTGAGGAGCGGGGCACGAGTCCCCAGGAGACGGCCATGGACCTGGTCATCGAGGACGGGAGCCGGGTACAGGTGGTCTACTTTCTCATGTCGGAAGAGAACGTGATGAAGCAGATCGCCATACCGTGGGTCTCCTTCGACTCCGACGCCGGCTCCATGTCTCCCGAGCCACCCTTCTCGAACTTCAGCACCCACCCACGAGCCTACGGCAACTTCGCCCGCCTCCTGGGCAAGTACGTGCGAGAGGAGCGGGTCATCTCACTCGAGGAGGCGGTGAGAAAGCTCACCTCACTTCCGGCGGGCAACCTCGGCATCGCCGGTCGCGGTAGCCTGGAGCCCGGCTACTTCGCCGACGTGGTGATCTTCGACCCCGAGACCATCATCGATCACGCCACCTATGAGGATCCCCACCAGTACGCCACCGGCATGGTCCACGTGTTCGTGAACGGCGCGCAGGTTCTGGCTGACGGCGAGCACACGGGTGCGCTACCAGGACAGGTGGTCAAGGGTCCGGGCTGGACGGGCGGGGGAGATTAGGTTCACTGGAACCAGTCCTCCACCAGGGCGGCTTGGCGATCCCGACATGCCCCGTGCCTCGGCCGCGAGCCTACGGCTGACCCACCGTCAGCCTTCTTGGACATGCAACCGTACGTATACTCAGGATATAAAGATACGTATGCCCCTCCGAAGAGGAAGTCGGACAGTGATGGGGGCTCTAGCCGCGCGAGGTCTTATCATTGAAGATCCGAGTTCCCCCTGGAGACCGGGAGCCGAACCATCGTTGCTCGGAAGCGCCTGGGGGAAACGCCCGGGAGTTGAGCACGTCAGGGAAAACACCATAGAGGGGCAGGAACGATCATGACAAGAGTGCCACGATGGAATCGGACCCCCGCCCCAGCTCTACTCTCGCTCGGCCTGGCCTCCCCCCTCTTCGCCCTGGGCCCGACGACCGCCACCTCGGCACAGCAGGCTCCCTGGCCCACCGAGGGATGGGCGACGTCCACCCTCGAAGCTCAGGGCCTGAACGGAACGCTCTTCGCGGATCTGGACCGGACCATCGAAGACGGAACGTACGGCCACATCGACCGGATGGTGGTCGTCAAGAACGGCTACCTGATCGTGAATGAGCGCTACGAGAACGATTACCGAGCGGCCAGTCGCGGACGGGACATGTCGCCCCACCAATACAACTACTACCACCCCGACTGGCACCCCTACTTTCAGGGGCGCGACGTCCATTCCCTCCAGTCCGTGACCAAATCGGTCACCTCGGCTCTCATCGGAATCGCCATCGGCCGGGGAGAGATCGACGGCACCGGCGCACCCCTGCTGTCGTTCTTTGGTGACTACGACCTGTCCAGGGTGGACCGGCGGCTGCGCGACGCCACCCTCGACGACCTCCTCACCATGCGCTCCGGGATCGAGTGGCACGAGACCGACCGGCCTATGAACTCCACCAACACGACGATCCAGCTCGAGGCCAGTGAAGACTGGATCCAGTTCACCCTCGATCAACCCATGGACGCGGACCCAGGCACCAAGTGGGTCTACAACAGCGGCGGCAGCCACCTCATGTCGGGTGTCATCAAGGCGGCCACTGGCCTGTACGTCGACGAGTACGCCGAGGCCCACCTGTTCGGGCCCTTGGGTATTCAGGATTACCACTGGAAGAAGACACCGAAGGGTTTTCCCGATACCGAGGGTGGCCTGTACCTGGAAGCAGAGCAGCTCGCCAAGTTCGGATACCTCTACCTGAACGACGGCGTCTGGAACGGGCGGCGCATCCTGCCCGAGGGGTGGACCGAGGCCTCAACGGACCGTCGCGTCGAGCGAGTCGACCGATCAGGTCGCGGGTACGGCTACCAGTGGTGGAGGCTGGACCGAAGGGGGACGGAGGTGTGGGCCGGCTTGGGCTACGGGGGTCAGTACCTCTTGGTGCTCCCCGAGCACGATCTGGTCGGGGTGGTCAACAGCTGGAACCTCTTCGGGGCCGCCCAGAGTCAGGTCCTGGGGCGGTTCCTCGACGCCTTGATCGCCCTGGCGGGGTCCTGACTCACTTGGCACCGCCTCGCGGGTGACGGGGCGATCTTTCCTAGGCGATGAGGCGATCCGCCCCTGGTGGACGCCGCCCCTGGTGAACGACGGGGAAGTCCCTCAAACTGTCGCAAGCGGAGGGCATCTGACCACAACTCCCCCGATGAGGCGACCTTGATCACGATCACCCCCGTTCCCCACGCCCTGGTCCCCGTCGACTCGGAGGCTGCCGCCCGGATCAGCGCCCCCAACTACGACGAATTCCAGGGCGACCGTGAGATCTGGGATCTCCTCCAGGGGAATCCTATGAGTGTCCTCCGGGTCACCATGGCCCACTGCGACACGCCCTCGCGCACCGACATCACAGCGGGGGAATCGGCGGCGTCCCTGACCCGGGCGAAGCTCAACATGGACGAGCTCATCGAGAGCGACCTCACACGCGAAGTCCGGAACATGCTGTGGGTCTACGAGATCCAGGACCCGAGGCGCCCGGACGCTCCCCAAATCGGACTGGGCGGGATGGCGCGCACGGCCCAGATCCGAACCGGGGCAACGCCCGGGGGAACGATCATTCGGAACGAGGGCATCCGCGAGCCCAAGGCCCGCGGCCGGGCCGACCTCATCGAGGCCACCGGTGCCATCATCGGCATAGTGAACAGCGCCATCGACGACACCTCCGGTGAGATTCAGGCCGCGCTGGAGGCCCATACTGCCGCCTCGGAGCCCGACTTCGAGGCCACCGATCACCACGGGAACCGGCACCGGGTCTGGATCGTGGACGATCCGAGCGCCATGGGACGCTTCCGGCAACTTCTCGCCGAGGAGCCCCACGCGTACGTGGCGGACGGGAATCACCGGAGCGCCGCCGCGGCCATGCTCGGTTACGAGAGTTTCCTCGCGGTGTTCTTCCCCGCCGCTACCATGAGCATCTACCCGTACAACCGTCTCGTGACTGACGCGGGAGATCCGGCCTCGGGACTGACGGCCGCGGTAGCGAGGAAGTTCGAGATCGGAGGGTCCCTGGAGTCGGCTGCCTATCAGCCCACCGAAACCCACCGGGTCGGACTCTATTCACCCGAGCAGGGCTGGATGCATCTGCGCCCACTCCCCGGCACCTTCGATCCGAAGAACGCCGTGGAGGCCATCGACGCCGACATCGTGCAGCGGAACCTCTTCGCCGAGGTCTTCGGGATCGACGATGCAGGGGACCCCCGACTGACCTTCGTGGGAAGCAACAAGGACGCCGTCTGGCTCCAGGCCGCCGTAGACGAGGGACGGGCGGCCTATGCGGTCACGCTGCCGGCGGTCACCATAGAGCAGTTCATCGAGGTGTGCAGGCAGAATCGCCACATGCCGCCGAAGTCCACCTGGTTCGAGCCCAAGATCCGCAGCGGGCTCGTGATGGCGCTGCTTTAGGACCTAGTGTTCCGTTTCCGAAGTTCGCGAGCCACCAAGAGGGTCGGGGCGCCGGGGGATCAAGGCGGGACGACGCGGCGTAGCGCAAGCGGGCACCGCGCGAAGCGTGGTCACAAGGAGTTCCAACGCCGAGCCCACGGATGCACCGTGCCCTCGACTGGCCGAGACACTTTGGTAACGGGACACTAACCCACCGTGGCCCAGCACTCGATCTCGACCTTCGCTCCCAGAGCGAGACCATCCGCACCGAAGGCGGATCGAACCGGCTTGGGCCCCGGGAAGAACTCGGCGTAGACCTCGTTCATCGCCGGCCACTCAGCCATGTCGTCGATCATGGCCGTGCACTTCACCACCCGGTCCATCGACGACCCGTAGCGCTCCAGGACGGCTCGGATGTTCTCCATCGTCTGGCGCGTCTCCCCTTGGATACCCCCCGGTGCCATCTCCCTGGTCCCCGGGACGTTCCCCAACTGCCCCGACAGGTACAGCATCGAGCCAACCCTCACTGCCTCCGAGAACGGAACTCCCAACCCCTGCATCTCCGGCGTCGTCAGGTACTCGATGTCGAGGGCGGTCTGGGTCGCGGCGGCGGCGTCAGGGGCGGGGGGCCGGCACGCCATCAGTCCAAGGGTGATTGCAACGACCATCAGTTGGGTCGACTTCAGCATGATCTTCTCCTAGTGTCGAGAGAGGTTGATCCTGTGGATGCCTGTACCGACTCATTTCAGCGCCCGTGTGGCCGGAGACGGTCCCAGTTCAGCGCGTTGTACTTCCGCAGGATCTCCGGCGTCTCTTCCAGGGGGATGGCTTCCACGGTCCCACGAGCGCTCGTGACCGTCGTCGCCTTGAACATGGCGTTGTAGATGGCCCCTTCCGTGGCCTCGGCAGCGGCTGCGAAGAGCGGCGACAGCTGCGCGTTCAGCAGTGACTCTCCGGGCCAGGGTCCCCGATTCGACCGGACGCGGCGAACCTCGGGCGAGGTCGAGAAGGAGATCACGTAGTCTCCGGAGCCGTTGGCGGCGTAGGATCCGGTCCGAGCGAGCCCCATGACCACCCGCCTGGACAGGCGCTCGAGGTTATACAGATCGCCCGGAGCGGGAATAATGGCCGTCTCAGGGTGCAGGAGGACGGAAATCGGGATCCCTGGGAGTTTACGGCTCCTCTTCCCCTTCGGGGAGATCCTCACCCGCCGGAACGGCGTCGCCGTCTCCTTGGGTCCCCCTCTCACCGGAGGTGCTTCTCAGGAAGGCTTCCTCGTCGAAGTGCCCGCTCCGGAGGGCGGCCGCGATCGGATCCACCGCCTCCGACTCCGCGGGGCTCTCCTCAGGCTCGGTAGCACTCTCCTCCGCGGGGCCGTCATCCGATCCATACCTTATGGAGGTGTAGAGCCGCTGACCCGCCGACTCCTCTCGAGCCCGGCTCAGGGCCCGCACCTGTCCCAGGTGCATCACGGTCGAGAGCAGAACCAGCACGGCGGTCCCTATCCCGACGCTGCCTGTAACGCGTACGGGGAACACCCCCGGCAGCGTCGTCACCATCAGGACGACGCCCGCGAGACCCTCTACGAGCGTCAAGACCGAGACGCCCCCGCCAGCACGCCTGCTCGAGCGGCCTTTCAGGCCGGCTGAGAGGAGCGCGAAGGCCCCGAAGAGGAAGAAAAGCGCCGGAAGCGGAAGCTCACCCATACCTAGGAGTCTGCGCCGCAGAACCCTGCGGCGGCTATCTTTGGTGGTAGCGAAGGCATTGGGAAGGCTTGCGGATCACCGAGGGGGGTGAATGGGAACGACATTTCGACCGTACGATCCGGAGCAGATGTTGTTGCTGCCTCCGGATCTTCGGGAGTGGGTGTCGGAGGGTCATTTGGCGCACCATGTGAGCGACCTGGTGGACGCGGTGGAGCTGAGCGCGTTCTACGGGCGGTACCGGGGGGACGGGCGGCGCAACTCGCCGTACGACCCTCGGATGATGGTCAAGGTGCTGATCTACGCGTATGCGACGGGCACCTTCTCGTCGCGGAAGATGGCGAGGAAGCTGGAGGAGGATGTCGCGTTTCGGATGCTGGCGGCGGAGAACTTCCCGAAGCACCGGACGCTGTGCGAGTTCCGCAAGCGCCATCTCGGGGATTTCCGGGCGGTGTTTGTGGAGGTGGTGATGCTCGCGCGGGCCTTGGGGCTGGCGGGGCTTGGCAGGGTGTCGGTGGACGGGACGAAGGTTCGGGCGAACGCGAACAAGCGCAAGGCGATGAGCTACGGCCGGATGGTGACCGGGGAGCCTCGGCTGGAGGCGGAGATCCGGGGGCTGTTGGAGAGGGCCGAGGCGGTGGACGAAGCGGAAGACGAGCGCTACGGCGAGGAAGCATGCGGAGACGAGGTGCCGGAGGAGCTCAAGCGGCGCGAGGACCGGCTGGCGGCGATCCGGGAGGCGAAGGCGCGCCTGGAAGCCGAGCAGAGAGCGGCGGACGACGCACGGGGCCGCAAGCCGGGGCAGACGCGCAACCCGAAGGGCGGCAGGCCCTACAAGCGGGAGTACGGAGAGCCGGACGAGGCGGCGCAGAGCAACTTCACGGACCCTGAGAGCCGGATCATGAAGACGAGTTCGGAGGGGTTCCAGCAGTGCTACAACGCACAGACGGTCGTGGAGGGGGAGAACCAGCTGGTGGTCGGGGCCGAGGTGACGGACAACGCGAGCGACCAGGGCCAGCTGGTGCCCATGGTCGACGCGGTGGCGCAAGCGTACGGCGAGACGCCGGCGCAGGTGCTGGCGGACACGGGCTATTGCAACGAGCGGGATCTCGAGGAACTGGAAGAGCGAGACATCGACGGGTATGTGGCGCTGGCCCGGGAGGGCAAGGCCGCCCCCACGGTTGACAAGGAGGAATATCCGGCGAAAGTCCGCATGGCGGAGAAGCTGGCGAGCGAAGATGGCCGCAGACGCTACGCACGGCGAAAGTCGCAGGCCGAGGCGCCCATCGGCTGGATCAAGGAAGTGATGGGCTTTCGACGATTCAGCTTCCGGGGCCTCGAGAAGGTCCGGGCCGAGTGGACCCTCGTGTGCCTGGCACTCAATGTGAAGCGGCTGCACACCCTTCAGGCGGCATGACTGCACGAGGGTTCACCCGCATCTGCCGGCGCGAGGGCTCTCGTAGCTCTCTTGCCCCCCCCAACGCATCCATTCCGCTCTCCCGATCCGTCGCAGACACAAGTCCTCAACCTCCCAATCACCCGGATCCGCCTCGCCGCGGACGGCTCGATGACCATTCGGCTCAGTCAGCTGTGCTTCTGCGGCGCAGACTCCTAGGGCCTGATCAGCAGGATGCGATCGTCGTCGCCGGCAGGGTTGCCACGGCCATCGCGATTGCTCGTAGCCAGATACACCTCCCCGCCTGGCCCCACCAGAACGTCGCGGAGGCGCCCGAACTCCCTTTGGTAGAGGGCCTCACGGCCCACTACCCGCCGTCCGTCTGCGGAGAGCTCGAGGCGGTATAGCGTCTCGCCAGTGAGCGACGTGACGAGCAGGCTCCCCTTCCACTCGGGAATCAGATCGCCGTCGTAATAGTCCGCCCCGGAGATCCCTATGGCGGGAGTCCACGCCTCCAGAGGCTCCTCCACCACGTTGCTCGCGCAGAAGGCCTCCTCCCCCGACGTGTCGCCGTCACAGAAGCCGTGAACGTCGGGCCAGCCGAAGTTGCCGCCCCTCACGATCCGACTGACCTCGTCGTTGTCGCTGGGACCGTGCTCTGCCACGTAGAGATCTCCCGTGCGCGGTTGGAACACGATGCCCTGGGGGTTGCGGTGCCCGTAGGAGTAGACCAGGGAGCCGAAAGGGTTGTCGGGCACCGGACGGCCGTCCAGCATGACGCGCAGAACCTTTCCGGAAAGGGATCCCAGGTCCTGGGCCGAGCTCGCCCGGCCCGCATCTCCCATGGTCATGTACAGATATCCATCAGGGCCGACGGCCAAGCGCGACCCGTCGTGGTTGCTGCGACCGGGATGTCGTCGATGAGAATCTCGGTTTGGCCCAGCCTCACGCCGTCATATCGCATGCGAATCAGGCGATTCCTGATATCCCCTCCGTCACCGTAGGAATGGGCCAGGTATACGTACGGCTGATTCGCGAAGTCAGGGTGGAATGCCATGCCCATGAGGCCGCTCTCTCCCCGCTCCAGGACATCTATCTCACCCACGAGCGTGAGCGTTCCTGTGCTCGGGTCGACCCTGGAGATCAGTCCGGGCCGCTCGGTCACCCACATGGAGCCGTCGGGGCCCCAGGCCAGATCCCAGGGAGTGTCCAGACCGGACACCAGGGTCTCGACCTGCAGGGGCGACGAACTGACCACCGTGGTTGTGGGAGTCTCGGCGGGCGTCGTGCACAGCGTCAGGGCCGCGCCGGCAATGGCCGCCACTACAAGGGCGCGGCCGATGATTTCGAACGAAGCGAGCCCGTCCCGTGTCGATAGCGCTTCCTTCATGGCTTATTCCTCCCCGGTTTTGGGCGGGCTCGAATCGTGCCGTCATCCCGACGGAGTTGGCAATCCTCGACCTCGGCCATCCTGGCTGATTTGCGCGACGCCAGCCTTCACTACACCATACCGGCGCCCTGTGTCCAACACGGCCCATGGAAGAGGCGTACAGCTTGAGAGATCCGACATCCACAGACGGTGACTACGACTCGGCAGCGAGCCCCACCGCCTACTGGCGCCGGAACCTCACCTACGTCGCGGTTCTGCTCACCATCTGGTTCCTGGTCTCGTATGGGGCGGGAATCCTGTTCGTCGAGCAACTCAACGCCATCCGCATCCCGGGCACGGGCTTTCCCCTGGGGTTCTGGTTCGCCCAACAGGGCTCCATCTACACCTTCGTCGTCCTGATCTTCGTCTACGTGGTCCTCATGAACCGCCTGGACCGGAAGTTCGGCCTGGACGAGGACGGCGATTGATGACCGTCCAGGCCTGGACCTTCGTCCTGGTGAGCCTCTCCTTCGCCCTGTACATCGGGGTGGCCGTGTGGTCGCAGGCGCGCTCCACCAAGGAGTTCTACGTCGCCGGCACCGGCGTCTCGCCCCTGGCCAACGGCATGGCCACGGCCGCCGACTGGATGTCTGCCGCGTCGTTCATCTCAATGGCCGGCCTCATCGCGTTCCGAGGCTACGACGGCTCGGTCTACCTCATGGGATGGACTGGAGGGTACGTGCTCCTGGCCCTTCTTCTGGCCCCCTACCTTCGGAAGTTCGGAGCCTACACGGTCCCCGACTTCGTGGGCGACCGCTACTACTCGCAGGCGGCCCGAGTGGTGGCGGTCGTCTGCGCCATCTTCATTTCGTTCACGTACGTGGCCGGCCAGATGAGGGGTGTGGGGATCGTCTTCGGTCGGTTCCTGGAGGTGCCGGTGGAGATCGGCGTGCTCATCGGCATGGGGATCGTCTTCTTTTACGCGGTCCTGGGAGGGATGAAGGGCATCACCTATACCCAGGTCACCCAGTACTGCGTGCTGATCTTCGCGTACCTCGTCCCGGCGATCTTCCTTTCCCTCCTCATCACCGGAAACGCCATACCGCAGCTGGGCTTCGGGGGGATGGACCAGGAGAGCGGGACCTTCCTTCTCGATCGGCTCAACGGGCTGCACCAGGAGCTGGGATTCACCCCATACACCTCAGGGACGAAGACCACCATTGACGTGTTCGCCATCACCGCGGCCCTCATGGTGGGGACGGCGGGGCTTCCCCACGTCATGGTCCGCTTCTACACGGTGCCTAAGGTTCGGGACGCCCGCATCAGCGTCGGGTGGGCCCTGGTCTTCATCGCCCTCCTCTATACAGCCGCGCCTGCCGTGGCGGTGTTCGCCCGCATGAATCTGATCAACACCGTCTCCGAGCAGCCCTACTCGGAGATGCCCGAGTGGTTCACGAAGTGGGAGGAGACGGGCCTCATCTCCTTCGACGACAAGAACGGCGACGGCCTGATCCAGTTCGTGGGTCCGGAGGCCATGGGCGCCGGAGGCTCCCCGGTGGAGAACGAGCTCACCATCGACCAGGACATTATGGTCCTGGCCAATCCGGAGATCTCGGGACTCCCCAACTGGGTGATCGGGCTCGTGGCGGCGGGCGGATTGGCCGCGGCCCTCTCGACGGCGGCGGGACTCCTTCTGGTAGTCTCCTCGGCGGTGAGCCACGACCTGTTGAAACGGGGCTTCAAGCCGGATATCACAGAGCGCGGGGAGCTCATCGCGGCTCGCGTGAGTGCGGGGGCTGCCGTCATCGTGGCGGGCTACCTGGGTATCAACCCGCCCGGATTCGTGGCTGAGGTGGTGGCCTTCGCCTTCGGGCTCGCGGCGGCATCGTTCTTCCCGGCGTTCATCATGGGGATCTTCTCGAAGCGCATGAACCGGGAGGGCGCGGTTCTAGGGATGATCTCTGGGATCTCGCTGACGGCTGCGTATATCGTCTACTTCAAGTTCGTGAACCCCGCAGCCAACACGGCCGAGCATTGGTGGTTCGGGATCTCGCCTGAGGGGATCGGCACCGTGGGCATGCTCGTGAACTTCGCGGTGGCGTGGACGGTGTCGCGCTTCACCCCCCCGCCTCCGGCCAGAATCGCACATCTGGTCGACCTAATCCGCGTGCCCAGAGGCGCCGGAGAGGCGCACGAGATCAGTGCCTAGATCCCGGCGATACCAGGTCCGGCTTCTTGCATGATCGCGGTATCCGCGGGCGGATCTTAGACTTGTGTGGCGTTAATTTGTGTGGCGTCGCAGCCACACTGAGAGCCTGAGCCGGCCGAAGGCCAACACGAGGAGTGGACGAAATGGACGATGCGACCGCAGGAACCGAGCGTCAGATCGAGGGAGACGCAGGAGGCAGGACCCGCGAGGAGCACAGGGTCAGCGGCGACAAAGTGATCGGCAAGATCAAGGAGCTGATCCATCAAGGAAACGTACGGCGGATCATCATCAAGAACGAAGAGGGCAGGTCACTCATCGAGGTGCCCCTCTCCGTAGGCGTGGTGGGGGCCGTGCTGGCTCCCATGTGGGCGGCTATTGGCGCGGTCGCGGCACTCGTCGCGAGCTGCTCCATCGAGGTCGAGCGGGGGCCGGACTCCGACGAGGCCGAGGAGTAGGACCTCTGGCGTGACCGTAGAGCGCCGGCTCGCGCTCGCTGCCGCTGTAGTGCTGTTTCGACGCACGCCGCTCCAACCACCTGGCGTTGGCATGGGCGTCCAACAAATTCCTGTTCCACCGGGTGTTCGGTTGACATATGGCCTCTGGTGGGGCATACCCACGGGATGTCCGAGCCGACCACCGACCACGTGTCCTTCGATCTTGCCCCGGATGAGTTCGGGCGGCTGGGGGAGCGCCTCATCGAGCTGATGCTCGAGGCCTTCGAGGCCGAGCGCTCAGAGCCCGTGCTCCGCTCCATATCGGGGGAAGAGCTGCGCGGCCTGCTCGATGAGCCCCTCCCACAGGCGGGCTCGACGCCCGATAACATCCTCGCGCAGTGGCGCGACCATTTGCTCCCCTACTGCCGCCGGAACGGCCACCCTCGATTCTTCGGCTACGTATGCACGACGGCCGACCCTCTTGGAGTCCTGGCCGATGCCATGGCTTCGGCCCTCAACCAGCCCGTCACCGCCTGGCGCTCGGCGCCCGGCGCCACCGAGATCGAGCGCCTGGCGGTGCGGTGGCTCGACGCGCTTGTGGGCTTCGGCGGTGACGACAGCGGGCTCCTGGTGAGCGGCGGGTCATCGGCGAACTTCCACGGGATGGCCTGCGCGGTGACCCGGGCCGAGGAGCAGGCGGGTCTGGCAGCGGGGTCGAGGCATCGACTCACCGTCTACCTCTCCAGAGAGGGGCACGTGTCGATGCGCAAGGCCGCGAAGCTCTTGGGCGTGCCGCCGGCTCAGGTCCGCCTTCTGGAGATCGACGCGCTCCGGCGCCTTCGTCCCGACGCCCTTTGGCACGCCTTGCAGGAGGATCGAGCCGCCGGGCTGGTGCCGGCCCTGATCGGTGTGTCCGCCGGTACGGCGAACACGGGGGCCATCGATCCCCTGGACGAGGTCGCGGACATCGCCGAGGAGCACGGTGTGTGGCTCCACATCGACGGATGCTACGGAGCCCCGGCGGTTCTCACGGAGGAGTACGCCTGGATGGCCCGGGCCTTCTCCCGCGCCGACTCCCTGTCGCTGGATCCCCACAAGTGGCTCTACGCACCGGCGGACGCCGGCTGCATCCTGGTCCGGAACGACGATGACGCGAGGAGGGCCTTCACGCTCTTCAGCGAGTATACCGAGGTCACTCAGACGGACCCCATCGAGCGCTACGCCCTCTTCGACCGGGGCCTGGAGATGTCGCGGCGCTTCCGGGGACTCAAGGTGTGGACCATCCTCAAGGCCCGGGGGGTGGAGGGGCTCAGGGGAGCGATCTCACACGACATCGCCCTCCGGAAACACCTCGACCAGAGGATCGCGGATCATCCGCGTCTCGAATCGCTGGGCTCCGAGCTTAGCATCTCCTGCTTCCGATACGTGCCGGAGCAGGCCGTCAGCGACGAAACCGTCGACGTCGTCAAGCGAGTCGACGCCGTCAACCGAGAGATTGTCGAGACGCTGGTGAGGGAGGGGCGATGCTACATGTCACCCACCAAGCTGGAGGGGAGGTACTCTCTCCGAGCCTGCATCGTGAGCTTCCGCACCCAAGTGAGCGACGTGGACTTTCTCGTGGACGAGGTGTTGCGGGTTGGAGACGAGCTCTCCCGGGGTGTCGGAGACCCGGTCACCCGGGCAGAAGGCAAGGCATAGCATGACGGATGTTTCCACTGACGGGTCCGGAGACGGCGGCGCCAGGGATGAGGGGAGGTCGGCTGGCATCTCGTGGTGGGCCAAGGGCCTTCTCTTCGAGAACTGCAACTGCCAGGTGGTGTGCCCTGGACACATGCACTTCTCCAACAACTGCACCCACGAGCGCTGCCTCGGCTACTGGGCCCTCCGGGTGGACGAGGGCGCGTACGGAGACGTCGACCTCGCCGGAGTGAGCGCCGTCATAGCGTACGAGTCCCCCCAGCACATGATCTCGGGCGGTTGGACCGAGGTGCTCATCCTCGACGAGGCCGCGTCGGATGCACAGCGCTCGGCGGCGGAGGCCATTCTCACCGGCCAGGCGGGTGGGCCGTGGGAGGTCCTGGACCGCTTCGTCGAAAGGAGGCTCCCCACCCGCACACTCCCCATCGACATCGCGGACGAAGGTGCGGTGAAGCGGATCGTCATCGAAGGTCTTCTCGAAGGCACTGTGGAGAATATCCAGGGGAGGGACCGGGATCGGCCGGTCACCTTCCAGAACATCTTCAACCAGATCCACGCCCCCACCCAGGTCATCGCCCGGGGCAGCACCACCTACGACGACGGCGAGATCGTCGTCGCGAACGAGGGCACCCACGCCCTCTACTCCGACTTCGATTGGGCGGTCGACGCCGCATGACCACATCCACATCCCATGGAGCCGGCCTCGTGGCGACCATCGCCATGTGGATGCTCATGATGGTGGTCATGATGCTGCCGGCCGTCCTCCCGTGGCTCACCGGCTTCGCCGCCCTCGCCAGAGACCGGGAGTCGGGCGCGGTCCGAGGCGGCTGGGTGGCGCTGTTCGGCTGCGGGTACCTCGCCGCGTGGCTGGCCTTCAGCGTGGTGGGGGCGTCGCTCCAGATCGGCCTCCGCTCATGGGGGCTCCTGGGAGCGTCTTCTGCGTTGTTGGCGCCGTTGGCCGGTTTGGTTCTCGTGGGTACGGGGCTCTATCAGGTGACACCGGCGAAGGCAGCGTGCCTCGAGCACTGCCGTACACCGATGAGCTACTTCCTCGCGCGGTGGCGTAACGGCCCAGGCGGCGCGTTCCGCATGGGCCTGTCCCACGGAGCTTTCTGCGTGGGATGCTGCTGGGCCCTCATGCTCACCGGCTTCGCCCTCGGCGTGATGAACCTGGCGTGGATGGCGGTCCTCACGGTGGTGATCGCCGTGGAGACTCTCGCGCCCCGAGGCGAGCGGATCGGCAGGCTCGCCGGGGCAGCGCTCGTGGTGTGGGGGCTGGTCCTGCTCAGCGGGGCCTAGTCCTGTTCAGCGGGGCCGAGCGGTCTCCATCACCGCAGAGGGCCCTCGAGGACTATCTTTAGGCCGCCATTGAAGGCCACGAGGCCGAACCCACCCCGACCCCGCGACATGTCAAAGAAACCCAAGGTCACCGGCGCTAGCCTTCGAAACGCCTTCCACGAGATCATTTGGCCTCGCCGGAAGCTCATTTCCCTCGGTCTCTTCCTCATCCTGCTCAACCGCCTGAGCGGCCTCGTCCTTCCAGCCTCCACCAAGTACCTCATCGACGAGGTCCTGGGGCAGGGACAGAT
Source organism: Longimicrobiales bacterium (assembly GCA_965238005.1). Taxonomy (GTDB): domain Bacteria; phylum Gemmatimonadota; class Gemmatimonadetes; order Longimicrobiales; family Gaopeijiaceae; genus CBDCKN01. The sequence goes on along the minus strand of OZ250165.1, from coordinate 4,211,539 downwards.
CGACCTCCTCTTCAAGCTGCTGGGCCTGCTCGCCTTTGCCATAGCCATTCAGGCCGGTACCGCGTTTCTGCTGACGATGCTCCTCAGCGTCGAGGCCCAACACCTGATCGCGAATCTCAGGGCCCAGGTACAGAAGCACGTGCTCCAGCTACCCATCCGGACGTTCGACGACACCAAGACGGGTGAGCTGGTGTCTCGGATCATGGACGACGTGGAGGGCGTGCGGAACCTGGTGGGCACCGGGCTCGTGCAGCTAGTGGGCGGCACCATCACGGCCGTGGTGGCCTTCGTGTTCCTGGTGCGGATCGACTTGGTCATGACGCTCCTGGCCCTCGTCCCGCTGGCGCTCTTCGGCTTTGTCGCGACAAGGGCCTTTCAGACGCTCCGGCCCGCTTTCCGCCAACGCGGCGAGATCCGGGCGGAGGTCACCGGGCGGCTGACCGAGGCCCTGGGAGGGATCCGCGTGATCAAGGGCTTCCACGCCGTGGAGAAGGAAGGCGAGATCTTCGAGGCCGGCGTGCTCCGCATCTTCGACAACGTGAAGACCACGCTCACCACGTCCAGCACGGTCACCAGCCTGGGCACCTTCTTCATGGGGCTCGCCAGCATGCTCGTCGTGGGGTACGGCGGCCGAATGATCCTCCAGGGCTCCCTCACGCTGGGAGAGCTATTCTCCTTCACGCTGTTCATGGGCTTCCTGGTGGGACCCATCGTCCAGATGTCCAACATCGGCACCCAGATGACCGAGGCCTTCGCCGGCCTCGACCGCACCGAAGAGCTCCTCTCCTGGCCGGGCGAGGACGACGATCCCCGCCGGACCGAGATCATGCCTCCCATCGAGGGCCACGTGATCTTCGAGGATGTGTGCTTCGCGTACGATGAAGACAAGCCCGTTCTCAAGGGCATCAGCTTCGAGGCGGATTCGGGGACGGTCATCGCCCTGGTGGGCAGCTCGGGCTCGGGAAAGTCCACCCTGGCCGGGCTGGCCGCCACCTTCCTCACGCCGGACACAGGGCGGGTGCTCGTCGACGGCATCGACCTCGCCAACGTGAAGCTGGCCAGCTACCGGGAGCAGCTCGGCCTGGTCCTCCAGGACGACTTCCTCTTCGACGGAACCATCCGTGAGAACCTGCTGTTCGCCCGGGCAGGCGCTTCGGATGCGGATCTGGACACAGCCACCCGGCAGGCCCACGTGACCGAGTTCACGGATCGCTTCCCCGAGGGCCTGGACACCGTGATCGGCGAGCGGGGGGTCAAGCTCTCGGGAGGTCAGCGCCAGCGCGTGACCATCGCCCGGGCGATCCTGTCGAACCCGCGGATCCTCCTACTCGACGAGGCGACGTCCAGCCTCGACACCGAGAGCGAAGCGTTCATCCAGGAGAGCCTGGGGCAGCTGCTCCAGGACCGGACCACGTTCGTCATCGCGCACCGGCTCTCGACCATCCAGCGGGCCGACCTGATCCTGGTCATCGAGGACGGGCAGATCGTGGAGCGAGGGCGCCACGATGACCTCATCGCCGTCGACGGGCGCTATCACCAGCTCTACACCGTGCAGGCAAGGATCTAGGGGGAGACTGCTACCCTTCTTCGAGTCGCGCGACGCATATTGTAGGCACGCCCCGAACTGCACTCGGCACCCGGAGATCCCCTTGTCCGACAACTCTTCCCCGCCCACCGGAACACCGAGCCGGGCCCGCCCCCGTCTGCTAACGGTCGTCACCCCGGCGCTGAATGAGGCCGAAGGTCTCGAACAGCTGGTCAATGAGTTGTGTGCGGTCCTGACTGAACTCGCAGACGACTTCGAGCTCATCGTCGTGGATGACGGCAGCGAGGACGGCACGCTCTCCCTTCTCAAAGAGCTGCACGCGGGTGACCCGCACGTTCGATACCTGAGGCTGTCCCGGAGTTTCGGACACCAGGCGGCCATCGTGGCGGGGCTGGAGCACGCACGAGGTGACGTCGTGGTCTCCATGGACGCCGACCTTCAGCACCCGCCGGAGCTGCTGCCCGAGATGGTGGAGCTCTGGAGGTCCGGGTACGACGTCGTGTACACCATCAAACGAGGCTCCCTGCAGGCGCTCTCGCTGCACCGCCGCCTGCTCATGAAGATGGGGTACGGTGTGCTCCGCTTCGTGTCGGGGATGAAGCTGCAGTTCGGTCAGTCCGACTTCCGTCTGCTCGACCGGGCCGTGGTGGACGCGCTCGTTGCGATGCCGGAGCACGAGAAGTTCCTTCGCGGCCTCATCGACTGGATCGGCTTCCGGCAGATCGGACTCGACTACGAAGTGCGCCCCCGCTTCGCCGGCGAGGGGAAGTACACCTTGCGGCAGCTGCTCCGTCTGGTGACCACCGGAGTCTTTTCGTTTTCGATCCTGCCGCTGCGACTCTTCACCGTAGCCGGTATCTCGCTCGCCTTCCTCTCGTTCTCGTACGGTGTCGTCGCTGTGGTCGCGGGTGCGTACGCGCTCATCACGGGAGAGACGGCCGTCTCCCCGCCCGGCTGGGCGACCCTAGCCGCCGCGATCACTTTCCTCGGTGGCGCTCAGCTCATTGGGATTGGGCTGCTCGGAGAATACCTGGGGCGTGCGTACGATCAGACGAAGGGTCGGCCGACGTACGTCGTGCGCGCGTCGTCGTCCGAGGAAGCGGCCGACGCCGGGAGGCCCTCCCCAGAGCCAGCCACGACCGAGACGGAGTCCCAGCCCGAGCCCGTCAGTCCATCCGTGAAGGAAGCGTGAGTGGCCGGCTCCGGCCCAGCCGATCGGATCCTCATCGTGAACGCCGACGATCTCGGCTTGCACACGGACATCAACCGAGGCATCGAAAAGGCACATCGGGAAGGCATCGTCACGAGCGCTTCGGTCTCGGTGGTCGGTGAGGCGTTCGAGGACGGCGTAGCGACCTGTGCCCGGTGTCCCCACTTGGATATCGGGCTGCATCTCACACTGGTCGAAGAGCGCCCGCTCTCGCCGGCGAAGTCGCTGGGAGGACTGGCCCGGTCTGACGGCCAGTTTCCGAAGGACCATTCGGCCCTGTTCGGCCGGGTGCTCACCGGACAGATCTCCGGAAAGGCGGTGCGCCGCGAAATCGAGGCCCAACTTGCCAAGCTGCTCGAGGTCGGCATCCGGCCGAGCCATTTGGACGCCCACCAACACGTTCACCTACTACCCACGATCTGGCCGGCCGTCGTGGAGCTGGCGCTCGAAAACGACATCCGCTGGATCCGCGTTCCCCGCTTCGATCCGATCGGGGCCGGGACGCCGACCAAGACTCTAATGGTGATGAGATCCGGGCTGAACGTGCTGCAAAGCGTGCGGCGCGCCTCGCTTCGGCCGCTCCGTTCGCCCGACTCGACCCCAGCGTTGGGCCACAGCGGACACCTGAGCACCGATCGCATCCTGCGCGGCCTGAGAACCGAGAAGGGCGGTGGGGGGGTCGCGGAGCTGGTCGCGCACCCGGGCGTCACGTCGCGCTCACTCCAGGAGCGGTACCATTGGGGATATGACTGGAGTGGTGAGACCGCCGCGCTGACTGATCCGGAGCTAGGGACCTCGCTCGAGCGAGAGGGCTACTCGCTGAGCACCTTCGCCGACTTGGCCGCCTGACCCATGCAGGAACTGGCGTACGTGCAAACCCGAGAGATCGAGGAATCCCATTGGTGGTTCCTCGGCATGCGGGAGATCTACCGGAAGCAACTCTCTCGGATCGTGTGGGGCGAAGTGGGGGAGGGCCGGCAGACCGAGCCGCCCCGGAAGGTGTTGGACGTGGGTTGTGGAACCGGCGGCAACCTCGCGCTGCTCGAGACCTATGGTCGTCCGTATGGCGTCGACTACTCGCCGTCGGCCGCGGCGTTCGCCCGTGACCGCGGCTGGCCGAAGGTCCTGGTGGGCTCGGCGACCGAACTCCCGATGCCAGACCGGGCGTTCGCCTTGGTCACCGCGCTCGGCGTGATCGAGCACGTGCCCGACGACGTCGGCATGCTCGTGGAGATGCGCCGCGTGACCAAACCCGGAGGGCACCTATTGCTCATGACCTCGGCGCACAGGTGGCTGTGGAGCACACACGACGACGCGGTGCACCACGTTCGGCGGTATCGGTGGCGCGAGCTGCAGCAACGCGTGCGCGACACCGGCTGGCAGATCGAGCAGCTCACCTACGTGAACGCATTCCTGTTCCCTGCGATCGCGACGGTGCGGCTGCTCCAGCGGCTGTTGCCAAAGAAGAACGTGGAAGGCGACGAAGGCATGAGTGGCTTCTTCGTGCCCCCGTGGCCCGTGAACCAGATGCTGGCAGGACTACTCTCGCTCGAGGGGTCACTGATGCGCATCGGCGACCTGCCAATGGGTGTCGGGCTGATCGTTCGCGCACGCCGGTCCGACGAAGCCACCCCGGAGCCGGCCTGATGTCCGCGGGCGCGGGGCGTGTACTCGCGAGGTACCGAGGCCTCGACCTCGGCCCCCGCGCCTACGGATTCATCCGTTGGAGCATCAGTCCGTTCGATCCCGTGCTGCCGCACGTGCCCGAAGGGGGCCGACTGCTCGATCTGGGCTGCGGTTCCGGTCTTTGGCTCACCTACCTTTCACTCGAACGCCCTGACCTGAAACTGGCAGGCGTTGATCCCGACCCGAGAAAGCTCGAGATCGCCCAAAGTGCCAACGTCACGGACCTCGACCTCCATCGAGGCTCAGCACTGGACATTCCCGGCGCCGACTTCGACTGCATCACGATCTTCGACGTGCTCTACCTGCTGCCCGCCGAGGAGAAGCGAAGTGTGCTGCGGGCGTGTCGAGACGCCCTCCGACCCGGAGGGAGCCTGCTGGTGAAGGAACTCGACGTTCGGCCCCGATGGAAGTTCTGGCCCGCCGCTGTAGAAGAGTTCTTCGCGGTGCGCCTGGTAAACCTCACCGAGGGGGACAAGCTCCACTTCCAGAGCGTGCAGGATCTCGCGCGCGACGTTTCAGATGCGGGATTCGTCGACGTCGTAGGCGAGCGCCTCGACCGCGCCTACCTGCATCCACACGTGCTCGTGCGCGGCACACGTTCCAACTGACATGGCGAGCTTGGAGCGGTCGCTGGAAAGGTTGAGCACGGCACGGTGGCTTCCGTTCGCCATCTGGGCCGCTTGCGCGGGCTACGCCCTGCTCTATCTCTACCGCGGGTGGCTCCCTTGGGACGCGGGCACGTTGGGTCATGCCGCCGAACGCGTGCTCGCCGGCGAGCTCCCCCACCGAGACTTCACCGAGGTGTACACCGGCGGCCTCGCCTTCCTGAACGCACTCGCGTTCGCGCTCGCGGGGGTCGGCATGGCGCCAATGCGCTGGGTGCTCTACGGCGCGTATGTGCTCTGGATTCCGGCGGTCTGGTACCTGGCAAACCGGTACGCCCCGCGCCTACTGGCGGCGACCGCCACACTGCTCGCAGCGGCGCTGACCCTGCCCATGTACTCGGAGGGCATGCCGAGCTGGTACAACCTGTTCCTGGCTACCTGGGGCATGGTGGCGCTGGTCCGGTATCTCGACACCGGACGCGCCTCGTGGCTCTTCGTGGCGGGTCTGGCAGGCGGCGTGTCCATCACCTTCAAGATCATCGGCCTTTACTTCCTGACGGCGGCCTTTCTCTTCCTGGTTTACGTGGAGCACGCGGGACACGACCGCAGCTCGTCCGGAGCCGCCGCCGCTGGGTCGACCGGAGGTGACGAGCCACCCCGCACTTCGGACACGTCGTACCGAGCCGTCGTCGCGGTCATGCTCGGACTGCTCGTAGCCGTCGTCTTCCTGTTCGCCCGCCGCAGCGGCGGAGTCGTGGGAATTCTCTACTACGCTACGGCTACCCTCACGGTGGTGGCGGTGCTATTCGACCGGCTGCGGACTTCGTCCGGCCGCTCGGCCGGCGCGAGATTCACCGTTCTCGCCCGGTCGACCTCGATTCTGCTCGCGGGCGCCGCCCTGCCCGTTCTCGTACTCACGGTTCCCTACCTGATCGCAGGCGCGTTGGGCGACCTGGTGCACGGTGTGCTGGTGCTGCCCTTCGCGCGTTTCGAGCGGGTCACGGCCCCATTCCCCACCCCGCGTGGCATCCTCGCCGCCGGCGTCGCCGTGTGGCTCATCGCGCGAGCGCCGAGCTCGGGCGACGCCGCTCGCCGGGTCGCGGGGGCAGTCCTGATCGCTGCGCTGGCCGCCCTGCTCGCGCTGGAGGGGAACGTGCGGCTCCACTTCGAGGTCATCCTCCACCTCGGGGCGCTGGTCCCCGTGCTCGTCCTGGCCGGCGCGTGGTCGCTTGCGGCGGGGCGGGCGGCTAGTGAGGGCTTGGCAAACGGTAGGGGCGAGGCAGACGCGCCTCTTCGCTTCCTCGTGCTGGCGGCCACGGCGCTGCTCACGCTCGTGCACCTGCCCACGCCCGCCAGTCCGTACGTCTTCTTCGTCGCGCCGGTCGCCGTGCTGCTGACCCTCTCGATCGGCGGCCACGCCGACACCCGGCTAAGCGGACGCGTTCATGTGTGTATCATGCTCGCACTCGGAGTGATCGTCCTGCACATGAACCCGATGTTCATTCGCCCACCGGATCAGACCGAGCCTTTCGCGCTCGAACGGGCTCGGGGCATCCGCGTGTCGCCGGGTGAGAAGAGCGTGTACGAGACGCTGGTCGAGATCATCGAAGAGCACGGCGGCAACGAATACCTTCTCGCCATTCCGGACAGCCCCGAGGTGTACTTCCTCACGGGTCTCAAGAACCCGCTCGCCTCCTTCTACGACCTCTTCGAAGACCCGGAGGGTCGGACCGAGCGCATCCTCGCCGAGATAGACGAGCACGGCGTCGATGTCATCGTGGTCAACAGGCGGCCGAGCTACTCGGGTCCGGTGGCGCCGGATCTGCTCGAGGCACTACAGGCTCGCTATCCCGAAGCCGTCACTGTCGGGCGCTTCATCGTGGCCTGGGCGGGCGAAGGCGGGTGAGGGGGGAAGAAGCCTACTCGCTCTGCCTCGTGCTCGTCGCCTCCGGGGCGCGGCGCATCGGACTTGATTGCCGCCATCATACACGCAGCCATCAACTCGTCGACGGCAAGCAGCTATGCCTTCAACTTGTGGGCGAACCTGGCCCTAAGCTTCGCAACCTTCGGATCGATGACGACCCTGCAGTAGGGCTGGTTCCCGTTCTGCCGGTAGTAGCCCCGATGGTAGTCCTCGGCCGGATAGAAGGACTCGAAGGGCACCACCTCGGTGACAATCGGGTCCTTCCAGACGCCGTCGACGGTGAGCTCGGCAATGACAGCCTCGGCCGTCTCCTTCTGCTCGGGCGAGTGATAGAAGATGACGGAGCGGTACTGGGGCCCCACGTCGGCTCCTTGCCGATCGAGCGTGGTGGGGTCGTGGATGGCGAACAAGACCTCGAGGATCTCGCGATAGCTCGTCACAACGGGGTCGAACTCGACCCGGACCACCTCCGCGTGCCCGGAGCGTCCCGAGCAGAGATCCTGATAGGTGGGGTTCAGGACGTGGCCGCCGGACGCCCCCGAGATGGTGGTTTCCACGCCCTGGAGGAGCTCATACACGGCCTCTAGACACCAGAAGCAGCCGCCGCCTAGCGTAGCGACCTCCAAGGGTCGATCACTCATGTGACTCACTCCTCTGAATGTCCCGTCCGGGATTCCCCCGGCCGATGGTCCCTACCTCCCCGCGGCAGCACAGACCCCGAGGCCCCGAGCGGGCCCCGGGTAAGGGGTCCTACGCAGCCGCGATACACTCGATCTCGACGCGCGCGTTGGCCGCCAAGCCGTTGACTCCGACTGCGGCACGGGCCGGCTTGTTCTCCGGGAAGAACTCTTTGTAGACCTCGTTCATGGCGCCCCACTCGGCCATGTCGGCGAGGAAGACCGTGCACTTCAGCACCCGGTCCATGGAGGATCCGAACTCCTCGATCTGGTTCTTCATCGTCGTGAGAGCCGCGCGAGTCTCGGGCTCGATCCCCCGCTCGGGCCGGACTCCCAGCTTGCCCGACATGAAGAGCAGACCTCCGTAACGGACGCCAGCGGAGAGCGAACTGCTCGGGTTCGAGCCGCCCGGGGTGAGGTACTCCGGAATGGCTTGCTGGACGGCGGGCTCGGCGGCGTCGGCCTCGGATGCGGGTGGCTGGTAACCGACGACCGCGGCGGTCAGGGCAAGCGCGAATGCTCCTCGAAGCATGGTGTACCTCCTGTAGATGAGTTTGTTCGCTGCGACAACCTAGAGCCAACCCACGCGAGCGCGCACGACCGCGGCGGTGGAACGGCGGACATCGGCTTGCACGCTCTCGCCCTGTGAGCCACAATCCCCAACATCGTGGATTCAGGGTAGGGGGATTCCGGTCCGTGAGGCCCGGATTCACGACGACGCTCCAGACTAGAGGACCGCACTGACCGGCTGCAGCGGTACCTGGCCTGGTACGACAAATGCGTGAAGAAGGCTACGAAACCGGCGGCGGCTGGGGGATGACCCGCTGCCCACGACGGAGGCGAAAATGTCATATGTGAATAGGAATCTCGGTTGGGGGGTCATCGCCCTGACCGTATTGAGCATGGGGTGTGAGCCTGAGGATTCGGGTCCGGCCACGTTCGTCTCGAGGTTGGGGAGTGATACCGTCACCATCGAGACGTTCACGCGAACGGATACTCGGATCGAGGGTCAGCTGGTCACACGGCTGCCGTACACCCGTCGGATCACCTATGCCGCGGACCTGGGCCCGGATGGGACCATCTCCTATCTGGAGGCCGAGATGAGCACTCCGGCAGAGAACCCGGAGGGTGCCGCTCCCCAATCGTGGACGGCCACCATCAGCAACGGAACCGCCACAGTGGATCACCCCAGCGGGCAAAGCCCCGTTACGAACGTCTTCGACGTGGGGCCCGGAGCGATTCCGACGCTGGGAGGGGCCTCCATCGCCATGTTCGCCTTCGAGCAGGCGATGCGGCAGGCCCAGGCCTCCGGTGCCGACGAATACGCCGTCGAGTTCGTGTACCCCACCCGCCCCCGGCCCGTGAACAACACCGTCGGGCGCTTGGCCGGCGACACGGTGGCCCTCACCTTCTTCGGTGCCCCTCTGAAGGCCTGGGCCGACGCGGACGGTAACATTCTCGGCGCCGACGCCACGCCCACCACCGTGGACATCGTCACCGAGAAGGTGGCGGAGCTCGACTTGGACGGGCTGGCCGCCACGTGGGCGGGCATGGACGCGCGCGGTGAGGGCATCGGTGTCCCGTCGCCCGCCGCTACCACCCAGGGAACCGTGCAGGGTGTCACCATCGAGATCGCCTACTCGCAGCCGGCCAAGCGTGGCCGGGACATCTGGGGAGGGCTGGTGCCCCACGGGGAGGTGTGGCGGACAGGGGCGAACGCGGCAACGGTCTTTACGGCGGACAGGGACCTCGTGATCGGGGGAGCGAACGTACCGGCCGGAAGCTACACGCTTTGGTCGACGTATTCCGCCGACTCCCAGCAGCTGATCATCAACAGTGAGGCGGGTCAGGGGGGAACCGCCTATGACCCCGCGAACGACCTCGCCACGGTGGAGATGAGCATGTCGTCGCTCCCCGAGATGCTGGAGCGCTTCACAATCTCGCTGGAGGAGACAGCCGATGGCGGCATGCTCCACCTCGATTGGGATCGCACCCGGTTCTCCGTGGCGATCCAGGTACCGTGAGCGGACCGTAGGCGGAGGGCCCGCTGCACACCCTTAGCGAGCACCGCTTCCAGGCCACGGAGGGCTCTGGGGAGGTCTCGGCTCTGCTCCTCGAGCCGGCCGAGGCCCGCTGCTTCCTCGTTTTCGGCCACGGAGCCGGTGCCGGCATGCGCCACCGCTTCATGGAGGCCGCGGCGGAGCGGCTGGCGGACCAAGGTGTCGCCACGTTCCGGTACCAGTTTCCCTACATGGAGAAGAGGAGCAGGAGACCGGACTACCGACCAGTCTTGCTGAAAACGGTGCGGTCCGCGGTGGCGGCTGCCAGTGACATCGCCGGAGGCGTACCACTTTTCGCCGGCGGCAAGTCCATGGGTGGGCGGATGACCTCCATGGCCGCAGCCGGGGAGCCGCTGGAGGGCGTGCGGGGCATCGTCTTCTACGGCTTCCCTCTCCACCCCGTGGGCAAGCCGGGTGTCGAACGGGCCGATCACCTCAGGGACGTCACGGTCCCCATGCTCTTTCTCCAGGGGCCCCGCGACAAGCTCGCCCCCATGGACCTGCTGGCACCGGTTTGCGAAAGTTTGGGAGAGAGGGCTACGCTGCACCTCGTCGAGGGAGCCGACCACAGCTTCCACGTCCTGAAGCGCTCGGGGCGGACCGACGAAGAAGTGCTGGACGAGCTCGTGGACTCGACACGGGCATGGATCGATACGGTTTTGGAGTCGGAGACGTAACGCATGAATAGCTGGCCGACACGGATACTCCTGGCTGCCTCGGCAATAGTGGTCGGAGCCGCCTTCGCCACGCCACCCACCACCGCCCAGGAGATCACCCTGGAGCCCCATCAGGAGCTGGCCCGCGAGCTCTTCCGCGAGCTCATCGAGATCATCACGGTGGACTCGGCCGGAACGACGGCCGCTGCGGAGGCGATGGCCCGGCGCCTACTCGATGCCGGGTTTCCGCCCGAGGACGTCCAGGTGGTGGGACCCAACGAGCGGAAGATGAACCTGGTGGCTCGCCTCCGTGGGGCCGAAACGGGACGGCCACCGATCCTCCTTCTGGCTCACCTCGACGTCGTGGAGGCCCTGCCCACGGACTGGAGCATGGATCCGTGGACGTTCATCGAGCAGGACGGTTACTACTACGGACGAGGCGTCACTGACGACAAGGACGAAGCGGCGATCTACACGGCCAACCTGATTCGCTACAAGCAGGAAGGGTTCGTGCCGGACCGGGACATCATCGTGGCGCTAACCGCGGACGAGGAAGGTGGCCAGTTCAACGGAGTGCAGTGGCTCATCCAGAACCGGCGCGACCTCATCGACGCCGGTTACGCCCTCAACGAGGGCGGGGGGGGAGCCATCAAGGACGGCGAGCACCAGCTGAACTCGGTCCAGGCCAGCGAGAAGGTCTACCAGAGCTTCAACCTCAGGGCTACGAACCCGGGGGGCCACAGCTCCCTTCCCCGCGACGACAACGCCATCTACGACCTGGTGAACGCGCTCCTGCGGATCAGCGAGTATCGGTTCCCGGTCATACTGAACGACGTGACGGAGGCGTACTTCAGGGGAACGGCCGAGGTGGAAGGCGGCCCTATCGCGGCCGCCATGCGCACTATGCTCGCCGATCCCAGGAACGCCCCGGCGGTGGAGCGCCTGCAAGCCTTCCCCCACTACAACGCCCGCATGAGAACCACCTGCGTCGCCACGCGCCTGAGCGGCGGCCACGCCGACAACGCCCTTCCCCAGACTGCCGAGGCGATGGTGAATTGCCGGATCCTCCCGAACCAAGACCCGGCAGCGGTCCTGGCCACGCTGAGGCGCATCGCGGGATCCGCAGTGGAGATCACCCCGGACGCAACGCCCAACCCCAGTCCCCCTTCACCCCTCAGCGCCGAGGTCCTTGGCCCCATCGAGCGGATCACCGAGGAGATGTGGCCGGGCGTGCCCGTCGTACCGGTCATGAGCACCGGCGCAACGGACGGTCTCTACTTGAGGCGGGCGGGGATTCCGGTCTACGGCGTGTCGGGCGTCTTCCTAGACGTGGACGACGTCCGGGCCCACGGCCAGGACGAGCGGATTCTCATCAGGTCGTTCCTCGAGGGCCAGGAGTTCCTGTACCGGCTGGTGAAGGCCCTGAGCGGAACGATCAGCTAGGCGATTGTCGGCAGGACCTCTACTCCTTGAGCACCATGTCGATGCACTGGCTTCGGGCGCACGGGATGCTGTGACGAGGTGACAACGATGGCCATCCGCTGTCCCTGCTGTGGGCGCGAGTACGACGTGACGCTCTTTCAGTTCGGCCGCACCATCCACTGTACGTGCGGCACTCGGGTGGGGCTCGAGCAGCGCATAGGCCCGCCCCTCTCCACCACCACTCCACGCTTCATGGCCGACGCCATGCTGGGCGGCCTGGCCAGGTGGCTCAGAACGCTGGGGTACGACACGGCCTACGACGACGCCATAGCCAACGCCGAGCTGGTGCGTACGGCACTGGCGGAGAGCCGTCACATCCTCACCCGAGACCGCTCGATTCCCGAAGAGTGGCGCGTGGAGGGCTGCCTGGTGCTGGAGGCGGAGAAGCCCCTGGAGCAGCTCGGGGAGGTGATTCGTGCATTCGGCCTGGAGCGCCCCTTCCGCCTTTTCACTCGCTGCCGCGTATGCAACAGCACCCTCGTTCCGGCGGAAGAGGCGGACGTTCGCGACCACGTTCCCGCCCGTGTACTGGAACAGGAACAAGCCCTCGCTCGTTGTCCGGGGTGCCGGAGGATTTACTGGGAGGGCAGCCACACCCGGCGTATGCGAGCCGTCTTGGACGAGCTCTTCCCCCCCGGATCGGATTGAGGGCTTCCGGGCTCACCAAGCCAGAGACGAGGTCTCCCGGCGCACGTCACCGGCCGCGATCATCACACCCGTCACGGGATCACGGTACGTCACCGTCGGGGCGCCGGACCTCAGGTTCCAGAGGCCCCACCATTCCACGTCGTGACCGAGACCTCTCAGCACGTCAGCCGTCTCACCCGGGATGCGATCCTCCAGACGGAGCCCAGCCGGATTGCGGTTGATCTCGTCGCCCGTGGTAGGGAAGTTGTAGCTGCCGAACCGGGGCTGATCGAGAGCCTGCTCGGGCGACATCCCCCACACCACCACGTTCAGGAAGACCTGTAGCAGCGACTGGAGCTGCTGATCGGCTCCCGGCGTGGACAGCCCCATGAACGGCTCTCCGTCCTTCATCACCAGGAGCGGGGTGTTCGTGTTTCTCGGTCGCTTACGCGGGGCCATCACGTTGGCTAGCCGCGGATCGAGGTTGAACTGGCCCATGCGGCCTCCGAGGCCGAAGCCCCAGCCCGGAACCAGCGGGGTAGACAGGTGCCCGTCACTCTCCGTCATGGAGAAGAGATTCCCGTCTCCGTCCATGACGTTCAGCGATGACGTGTCGAACACTGGTGTCTCGTCGGCGCCGGTGTCGCCCCCACCGACCGCGGCCGCAGCCCCCGCGGACGTCGCGGCGCTGGTGGCCGCGAACGAGCGGGGTGAATCGTCGGCCACTGCGAGCATGCGAACCGGATCACCCCAGGGCGGCATGTCCTGGAAGGCCCGCTCGCGGTCGATCAGGGCGACACGGACTCGGGCATACTCCTTGGTATAGAGCTCCTCCGGGGTGTCCACCACGTCGGGATCGCCCACGTACTTGTGGCTGTCCGACATGGCCAGGTCGATGACCTGGGAAATCAGGTGGATGTACTCCGGCGTGTTGTAGCCCAGGGCCTCCAGGTCGATGCCCTCGAGCATGTTGAGGATGAGGATCATGCGCGGGCCCTGGGACCAGCCGTCGCCGGCGTAGACGTCGTACCCCATGAACGTCGTCTGCAGCGGGTCCATCCACTTGCCTTGGTAGCTCGCCAGGTCGTCGTAGGTGACGATTCCCCCCAGCTCGCCGAACAAAGCGTCCACCGCCCTGGCCGGATCTCCCTTGTAGAAGGCCTCCCGGGCGGCCCGGATCCCCTCCGAGCGCGTGCCTCCGGATGCCAGCGCCCGCTCCTCGGCGTCCATCATGTACCGGATGAGCCGCGCCAGATCCGGGTTCACCATCAGGTCACCGACCTCCTGCTCACCCACGCCGTGCTGGAACCAGAAGTCGCGGTTGTACGGAAACCGCAGAACCCGGTCCGTCTGATCGTCGATCAGCCACTTCTGCATCTTGTAGAGGTGGTAGCCCTCCTCGGCGATCTCCAGACCCGGACCCGCGGCCTCGGCAAAGCTGATCGTCCCGTAGCGATCCAGGGCCGCCAGCCACACGTCGATGTCGGCGGGCACGAGCGCCGTATTCACAGGGTCCTTGCCGTTCTCGAGGAAGTACTCGAGCGTCGCTCCCGCGGGTGACGTCCCGGCCCCGACACGTGTCACGACCCTCCCCTCGGCAGCGCTGTAGAGGATCAACGGCGCCACGCCGGTCCACCCAGCGTAGTCCATCTTGGTGACTTTGAGGGCCATCGCGGCGGTGACCCCGGCGTCGAAGGCGTTACCTCCCCGTTTGAGCATGTCCATGCCAGCCATGGTCGCCAGATAGTGCCCCGTCGATACGACACCGCGGCGCCCCATGAACCGCGGGCGCATGGCTTCGACGTTAGCCGAGTCGTAGACGTGGCCGTAGCTGCGGAAGGGGGAGAGGGTCTGGAGGAGGCCGCCTGCCCCGCTCCCGGGGGTGCCCTGCGGCGTGAAGAGACCGAGAGCGAGGCCGGCGCCTGCGGCTCCCAGGACGAGCGCGAAGAACGGAACGAGCACGGCCTTCTTCATGATCATCACCTCCGGTGACGGCCTGGGCGAAGCTGTGACCAGTCCCAGGGTGCTCTGATGATTAGAAGGCTGTCCGCCGGTTGGCAACGTACTACGTCGAGCTCTACTGCTCGGACAGGCTCCTAGTGTCCCGTTGCCAAAGTGTCTCGGCCAGTCGAGGGCACGATGCATCCGCGGCCCTCTTGGTGGCTCGCGAACTTTGGCAGCGGAACACTAGATCCCGAAGAAGACCGACACCGCGAAGTTGAGAAGCCCAAGCATCAGGCTCCCGAACAGGGCCGCCTTGAATCCCCGGACCTCGAACCCCGGCACGAACGCCGCAGCGAGCTTGAGCATGAACGCGTTCACGACCCAGATGAACAAGCCGAGCGTGAGGATCGTGAGGGGCATGGTGAGCACGACCAGGATGGGCCGAATCACGGCGTTGGCGAAGCCGAGAACCAGGGCCCCGACGAAGGCTGCGCTCGCGTCTTCCACTTCGATGCCGGAGATCATCTTTCCGACCACGGCGAGGAGCGCGGCGGTAACCAGGAGATGGACGGCAAACTGGATCATTTTCCAATCCTGAAAAGGACGAATTAACGTCGGGAAGTGCGACGAATCGCCAGCGATCGCCGATTCCCCCTCTCTTTATGACGCATCAGAGGGGCCGAGGGTTTCGTCGGGCTTCGGTGGTCCGCCGGTCCCCACTCAAACCGAGCGCCCCGCCAGGCGCTCCAAGGCGCCCATGAGGTCGGGCTTGTCGTCCATCACGCCCAGGAGGGGATCGCCCCCCTTGAGACGCTTCATGCGGGCCGGCACCGTCTTGATGGTGTGTTTGCGGATGTCGAGCTTGCTCGTCACCTCGCTCCACTTGAGGGGCGTGGACACGGCGGCCTCCGGCACAGGCCGGACACAGAAGGGGGCCACCAGCAGCTGGCCGGAAGCGTTCTGCAGGAAGTCCACGTAGACCTTCCCTTCCCGGCTCTTGAGGGCCCTGGTGACGGTGGCGATCTCGGGAAGCTCTCCCACCACGACGCGGGCGAGCAGGTTTCCCAGCATCCGTGATTGCTCGTAGCTGAGCTGCGCCCCCAGCGGAATCAGAACGTGGAGCCCGGACGATCCACTCGTCTTCACGTTTGAGGGAAGCCCGATCTCCTGGCACACCTGGCGGATCACCCTGGCCACCTTCACCACGTCGGCGAAGGGCGCACCCTTGGGATCCAGGTCCAGGATGCACCAGTCGGGCTTGTTCAGGGTCGAGATGCGACTCGACCAGATGTGGAGCGGGATGGCCGCCGAGTTGGCCACCCACAGGAGCGCCTCCACGTCTTCCACCACGAAGTAGTCGAGGACCTTGTCGGAGTCCTCGCTCCAGACCGGCTCTCTCCGAAGCCACTCCGGGGCCCACTCCGGGGCGTTTTTCTGGTAGAACGAGTTCCCATAGACGCCGTCCGGATAGCGGGTGAGCACCAGACACCGGTCTGCCAGGTACGGTGAGATCCACTCCCAGACGGTGCGGTAGTACTCGATGAGGTCACCCTTGGTGTATCCCTCCTCGGGCCACAAGACCTTGTCCAGATTGGTGAACGGGACCGTTCGCTCCACGGTCCGATCGACGACCTGGACCGGGTCCGGGAGCGCCTCGCCTCCGCCCTCGTCCTCCCGAACGCACTCCTCCGCCCGCTTGTCGTCCCGGAGCCTCACGAAGGAGGGATGCCGGATCACGCCGGCGTCGGTGAACTCCTTGTACTGGACGTCCGCCACGAGCTTCGGCTGGATCCAATGGTGCGTCTTCCCCTTGGGAGCCGGGCCGACACACGGGGGGCCCGGCTCACCAGCCAGATCCACGAGCATCTCCAGGATCTCGTCGAGCATATCGTCGCTGAAGCCGGTCCCGACACTCCCGGAGTAGGTCAGCTCACCGTCGACGTACTGGGCCAGGTGGAGCGCCCCGAAACCCGGCCGTCCTCCTTTGGGCTCCGTATAGCCCACCACCACGAAGTCGTCGGTGTGAACCGTACGGATCTTGTACCAATGGGTCGACCGCCCGGAGCGGTAGGGGCTGTCGGCCTTCTTGGCCACGATCCCCTCGAGGCGCATGTCGGTCACCTGCTGGTACATGGCCTCGCCCTGAACCGGGATAGGGTCCGAGTAGCGGATGGGCCCCGCGCTGGGGAGTACCTCCCGAAGCAGCTCCTTCCTGGACACGAGGGGCAGATCGCGGAGATCGAGCCCCCCGAAGGTCAAGAGATCGAAGGCGTAGAAGACGGCTGGCAGGTCCAGCGTCGCCTTCAGGATGTCCGAGCGGCGCTGCAGGCGGCCTCTACGCTGAAGGCGGCTGAAGCTCGGCAAGCCCGCCTCATCGTGGACCACGACCTCGCCGTCCAGGACCGTGCCATCATAGGGCAGCCCGTGGAGAGCCCGGGCGATGTCGGGAAAGGTCTCGGTGAGGTCGTTCCCATTCCGGGACCAGAGCACGGGCTCCTCGGTCTCCCGGGACGCGATCAGCCGATAGCCGTCGTACTTGAGCTCGAAAATCCAGCCTTCCTTGTCGAAGGGCTCCTCGCGGCTCGTGGCCAGCATGACCTTCATCTTCTCGGCCGGGGGCGCCTCCTTCTCGGCGCCCAGCTCGCGAGCCCGCCCGAGGATCTCGGCATCTCGCTCGCCGGGGTCGGAAAGCTGATCCACCAGAAGTCCCGAGTAGATCGAGTCGTCTGGGTACGCGTCCGTGCCCCGCTCGTCCACGTAGCCGTCCCGCTCCTTGATGAGGAGCCAGTGGTTGTCCCCCCGCTTAGGCGTGTGCACAAGCGTCCAGCGGCCGCGCAACTTGTAGCCTCTGAGCTCGAAGAGGAGCTTGCCGTGCTCCAAACCGTGCTTCTCGCCGGGGATCTCGATCCAGATGCCCTTGTCCCAGCAGATGGACGGGCCGGCTCCGTACTGCCCTTCGGGGATGACCCCCTCGAACTCGGCATACTCCAGCGGGTGGGGCTCTACGTGCATGGCGAGACGCTTGTCCGCCGTATCCGCGGAAGGGCCCTTGGGCACGGCCCAAGACTCCAGGGCCCCGCCCATCTCGAGTCGCAGATCCCAGTGCAGGGAGCTGGCATGGTGCTTCTGCACCACGAACAGCCGTGCGTCACCGGCCGATCCCATCCCTCCGAACGGCTCGGGGGTATCGGAGGCGGAGCGCTTCTTGCGATAGCGCTCGAGTCGGTCGTCGGAGCTCGGTGCCATGCAGAGACGTTAGCGGTGGCGGGCGGGCTGACACCACCTTGCCGTGCACCCGCCCCACCTTTTCATTGCATTCTTTCCTTCGGTGAACATATGTTTTCTTCCGACCTTCAGTTCGCTTACGGGAGTTTTTTCGCAATGGCTGCACGTCCCATCTCCACCTCGACGATCTCGTTTGGGCTGGTCTCAGTGCCGGTGAAGCTGTACGCCACCGGGGAATCCAAGTCCCGCATCTCCTTCAACATGGTCCACAAGGACTGTGGAACCCGTGTGAAGCAGCAGTACATCTGCCCGAAGGACGACGTGATCGTTCCCCGGGAAGACATGGTGAAGGGGTACGAGTTCGCCAAGGGTCAGTACGTGCTCTTCACGCCCGAGGAGCTCAAGGCGGTGGAGCAGCCCAAGACCGACTCCATCCAGATCACCGAGTTCGTTCCCGCAGACCAGGTGGATCGCCTGTTCCTGGATCGCGCCTATTACCTCGGACCCGACAAGGGCGGTGCTCGGGCGTATCTGCTTCTCTCGGCGGCCCTGCAGCAAACCGAGCGTGTGGCCATCGCCAAGTACGCCACCCGCGGCAAGCAGTACCTGGTCATGGTGCGGCCCTTCGGGGAGGGCCTTCTTCTGGAGCAGCTCCGCTACGCCGACGAGGTCCGGGATTTCGCCGACGTCCCGGTAGCCGAGGGCGATGTCAGCGAGTCCGAGCTGAAGCTGGCCATTCAACTCGTGAACCAGGCGTCCTCGGATGAGTTCCAGGCCGCGGACTACAAGGACGAGGTCCGTGACCGCATGCTCGAGCTCATACAGCAGAAGGTGGACGGCGAAGAGATCGTCTCGTCGGTCACCGAGGAGCCCCAGACCCAGATCATCGACCTGATGGCGGCCCTCAAGGCCAGCCTCGCCGATGACGGAGAGGAGAGGATGCCGGCCAAGAAGGCATCCAGTAGGAAGAAGTCCGCCACCAACAAGAAGGCGTCCTCGGGCTGACCGGCGGCACCGCTCCGGAATCATCACAGCGGCGCCCGTGATGAGAGGATACACCACGAGGCAGGTGGCCGAGATCCTCGGCATCCCCCCGGCCCGCGTCCGTTCCTTTGCCAGATCCGGCTTCTTCGATCCGACCAGGGGTCCTGGGAACCAATACCGGTTCTCCTTCTCGGACATCATCCTTCTCCGCACCACGCGGGACCTCCGGGACGCGGGCGTCTCCATGCAGCGCGTACGGCAGGCTCTCCATGCCCTCCGAGAGCAGCTTCCCGAGGGTGGGCCGCTGAGCGCCCTCCACATCACGTTTGAGGGGGACAGTGTGGTCGTGAAGGAAGAGAGTACGCTCTGGGACCCCCAGTCGGGCCAGGTCCACCTCGACTTCGCCGTCCGGGAGTTGGCCGAGAAGGTCGAGCCCATCGCCCGAGCCACCTCAGCGAAGCCGGCGTCCACCGAGCTTTCGGCCGACGGATGGTACGAACTGGCGCTGGACCTGGAGCCCGTTGCGACGGACCGTGCCACGGACGCCTACCGGCGAGCCCTTGCGCTCAACCCGGGCCACGTCCGGGCGCATCTGAACCTGGGCCGGCTGCTGCACGAAGGCGGGGACGTGGAGTCGGCCGAGGCGCACTACCGCCACGCTCTCGCCGCCGAGCCCGAATCGCCGATGGCCGCCTTCAACCTCGGTGTGGCGTTGGAGGACCTGGAGCGGGTCGGCGACGCCATCGAGGCTTACGAGAGGGCGCTACGCTCGGACCCGGACATGGCGTCGGCCCACTACAACCTGTCCCGTCTCTACGAGATCCAGGGCCGGACCAAGGAGGCGCTCCGCCATCTGGCCGACTACAAGCGGCTGGTGTAGGGACCCCCCTACTTCGCCACCCGGTTCCGCCCCGCCTTCTTCGCCCGATAGAGTGCCCGGTCCGCCGCCTTCACCACCGCCTGGCCTGTAGCCGCCTTCTCGGTGCGCTCAGCAACTCCGATGCTCACCGTCACCGAGAGACGCCGCGGAGCCTTCATCTTCGCCTTCTTTGCCGATGGCTTCTTCCGGGGCCGCCCCATGCGCCGCACGGCGAACCGGCTTGCCTCTATCAGGTTCCGCAGCTCCTCGAGGTGGGGTAGCGCCTCTTCACACCCTTTGCCGGCGAACACCACCGTGAATTCCTCTCCGCCGTAGCGGAACGCCCGGCCGCCTCCGCTCACCTTGCCGAGCTGGGAGGCCACCAGCCGAAGTACCTGGTCACCCACGTTGTGGCCGTGGCGGTCGTTGAACTTCTTGAAGTGGTCGACGTCGACCATGGCCACGGCATACGAGCGCCCCGCGGATTCGATTTCCTGCCACAGCGCCCTCCGGGCGGGTAGCCCGGTCAGCTCGTCCCGGAAGGCCATGGCGTAGGACGTCTCCACGACGGCCAGGGCGAGGACGAGCCCCCCGGCCGTGAGGTGCACCGTGGACTCCACGGAGTCGGCCCCGCTGCCCAGGGCGAGGAGCACCGCCAGAATCGTCCAGAAGAGCCCCTTCTCCACAGGATGGTCGCGACGGATCGCCATCCCCAGCGCGACCAGGAGTGCAGGCAGCCCTACCACGAAGGCCCCGTGGGAAACACCGAGCCATTCCGCCGGACCCCAGGGGAGAAAAGGCGTCCATGTCCAGGTGAGTGCGGCCGGCCGAACGTCCCAAAGAACGAGCCCGGCAGCCAGGGCCAGGGCCACCATCACAGGTTGGAGAATACCCAGCCCGGAGAGGACTCCTCGGTCCTTCATGACCGCCAGGACCCCGATGGCGAGGAGCAGGACGATGCCGCCCGTCTCCCACGGCGACCCCATGGCCGAGTCGAAAACCGTGGGATCGAATGCGGCGGGTGCGAGAGCGGCAGGCTCCACTAGCAGAGCTCCCACGGCCCCAGGCTCCACGACGGTGGACTCGATGGTGGTGGGCCCGACGCCGGCAGGCCGTAGGAGCCGGTCCATCAGGATGAGGCCCAGGAGGGCCGCCCCGACCCGGCTTCTACGGAAGCGCCACGCGAGAAGAAGGCCACCAGCGAAGATGACCAGCGGATATCGATTGACGGCTTGCTCGAGCCACGGGGCGTCTCCCGCCACCGTGGTAAGCGCGATCCCGGCGCCGACCAGGACGGCGCCGGGCCAGACCCAACCGACGGCTATCCGCTCGACATCCGGTCGAGGAACCTCCGCTCTTCTACGGACAGGGTCTGCAGGCCCCCGCTGTCCATCCTGGCCAGTAACTCCTCGACCTCACTCCGATTGAGCTCGTGTATGGATGAGAGGTCGATGGAGGACCAGCGCGCTCGGGCCTCCCGGTCGGAGCCGTCCATGGAGGGCGTGTGTTGGACCCTGCGCTTGAACTCGCGCTTGTCCTTCCCGGAATGCCAATCACGCCAGCGCAGATACCCGGCCCCGACCGCGAGGCCACCCAGGTGGGCGAAGTGGGCCACGCCGCCACCCGAGCCGGCGATCCCGCTGTAGAGGCTGACAAGAACCAGGAAGGCGGCCAACACGCGAGCCTGAACCGGCAGGATACCCCAGATGTAGATGTTCTCTCGCGGCCAGTACATGGCGAAGCCGATGAGAATCCCGTAGACGGCGGCCGAGGCGCCTACCACGGGAGAGCTGAACGAGAAGAGGAACGAGAACGCGGCCCCGCCGAGCCCACTCAGAAAGTAGAGCCCCAGAAAGCCACGGGTGCCCAGCCGGGCTTCGAGCCTGGGTCCGAAGAAGAAGAGCCCGAGCATGTTGACGAAGAGGTGCCCAAACCCTGCGTGCAGGAACATGTACGTGAAGAGCGTCCAGGGCCTGAACGGCATCGCGGGAATGTAGAACTTGTCGAGTCCTACGACGGCCGGGGGGAAGAGCGTCAGAAGACCGTACAGGAGAGTCGCCGGCTGCACCAACAGAAAGGCGACCACGTTCGCGACGAGCAACCGGGTAACCCAGGGGGTCATGGAAAAGATAGTATCTCCTGTATCAAGAAGCCTGACGTCTTTGAACACGATACCGCGGCGGCGCGACCAGGATCCACGAGAGCTGTCACTCCGCGGGCTGCCTCTGACCCTGGGCACCTTGCCGCCGCCGCCGCCGAAGGCCGTCCATTATCGTCCGGCCTCGCCTAGGCGGCGCCCCCGAGAATCTAGTGGACATCCCGGAGGTCTGTGAATCCATGACACACCGGCCAGGTACTCTAGTGAAACTACGGAATCCACGGCAAAAATGTTCGGCGCCGTCGCCGAAGAACGACAGATGACCGGGATACGATCGACGTCCAGTCCCTCACCAAGCTCTATGGCGACTTCCCAGCGGTCACGGACCTCTCGTTCACGGTGGGCCCTGGAGAGATCCTTGGCCTCGTGGGACCCAACGGAGCCGGAAAGACCACGACGCTCCGCACCATCGCAGGCATCATTCAACCGTCGGCCGGCCGGATCCGCGTGGTCGGGCACGACCTGGTTAAAGGAGCCGGTCGAGGCCAAGGCGGCCCTGGCCTTCATCCCCGACGACCCGCAGCTGTTCGACTACCTCAATGTGGAAGAGCACCTGAGGTTCGTAGGTCGCATCTACGGCGTCGCCGATCCCGATCCACGCATCGCTTCCCTTCTCGGCGAGCTGGAGTTGGCCGACCACGCCAAGAAGCTCCCCGACCAGCTCTCCCGCGGTATGCGGCAGAAGCTGGCCATCAGTTGCGGGCTCCTCCACAACCCGTCCGTGCTGCTCTTCGACGAGCCCCTCACCGGCCTGGACCCCGGCGCCATCCGCCGCATGAAGGCGACCATCATGTCCAGGGCGGAAGCCGGCGGCGCCGTCATCCTCAGCTCACACCTCCTCCACCTGGTCGAGGAGCTGTGCGACCAGATTCTGGTGATCCAGCAGGGACAAGCCCTCAGCTGGTGGCGGCAGTGGTCACCCTGTGGAGCGAGTTGCTCCTCGCCTTCACCCTTCTGGGTGAGACGTTCAAGACCACGGACCTCAGTCAGATCACGGCTTAGGAAGCTGTGGAAGAAGTACAGCAGGCCGCGCGACCCACGCCTCAGGCGTGAGTGCCCCGTGCTTGCGCGCGTTCAGGCAAGGAACGACGACGAGTCGTAGCCGACCTCCCGAGCCTCCCTTTCCGGCCC
This sequence comes from Longimicrobiales bacterium, assembly GCA_965238005.1. Taxonomy (GTDB): domain Bacteria; phylum Gemmatimonadota; class Gemmatimonadetes; order Longimicrobiales; family Gaopeijiaceae; genus CBDCKN01. Next base: position 4,188,765 of record OZ250165.1, on the reverse strand, counting down.
CAAGTGGTTAGTGTGTTATTCCGATCGAGGCGTAGGAGGAGGGCAGCGACTTGGTAGCAACACCGGTGGGCAGGCTTACAAGAGCGGCGGCTCTGGTCGTGTGCGGGGTCGTGCTGGCGGCCACCCCAGCGCCCTGGGGCAGACACGGACACGTGACCGCGGGCAGGGCGGCGGCCACCGATCTGCCGACGAGCATGCCCGATTTCTTCCGGGCGGCCGAGGATCGGCTCGCATACCTCAACTACGAGCCCGACCGCTGGCGGGACGGCAACAGCACCGAGATGAACGAGGGTTTCCGCTACGACCACTACGTCGATCTGGAGAACATACCGGAGACGGCACGAGCCGCGCCCGATCGCTTCAAGTACCTCGAGACTCTCTACCGGCAAACGGACCTGACCATGCCCCAGAGGGACGGCGGCTTGCTTCCGTTCCGGATCCTCGAGCTCTATCAACGTCTGCAGTCGGGCTTCCAGCGGTGGCGGGCCGCCGAAGGCGACGAGCGCGACTGGATCGCCCAGCGCATCATCAACGACGCCGGGGTGCTGGGTCACTACGTGGCCGACGGATCCCAGCCTCACCACAGCACCATCCACTTCAACGGCTGGGCCAGGGACGCACCCAACCCGCGGGGGTTCAGCCTGGAGCGTGACTTCCACGCCCGGTTCGAGTCGGGCTTCGTTCAGGCGAACGTGGAGCTGGACGACGTACTACCCCTCATCGAGGCCGAGCCGCGTCACCTGGACGACGTGCACGACCAGGTGTGGGCCTACCTCCTCGGGTCGAACGAGAAGGTGACCCGCCTATACGAGTTGGAGCAGGAATTCGGGTTCGTCCCCGACCGACCTCACGCAGAGACCAAGCGCTTTGCCGTGGAGCGCCTGGCGGCGGGAGTAAACATGCTCCGGGATCTCTGGTGGACGGCCTGGAGGGAGAGCGCCGGCGCTCCGTAGGGGACGTTTTGGAGGCCCCACAGCGACCGGGCGGCTACGGCCCTGCCACCGACCGGGTCAGCCCGAGGACGGCGTGCTTGGACGCGGCGTACGCCGAGGTGTAGCGTCCCCCCAGGCGACCGGCCACAGAAGCCACGTTCACGACCCGCCCCCACCCCTGCTCCATCATGCCCGGGAGGAAGGCCCGGGTGCAGAGGAAGGTGCCCGTAGCGTTTACCGCCAGGGTACGGTTCCAGTCGTCCAGGGTCTCCCGGACCAGGAGCGCCGAGTGCCCGACACCGGCATTGTTCACCAGGATGCCGATGCTCCCCAAACTGTCGGCAGCCGCCTGTGCGAGCTCCATCACGGATGATTCATCGGCCACGTCGCACCGCGCCCAGTGGGCTGACCCACCCGAGTCCTCGATGGACTCGGCCACCGCCCGCACTTCGTCCTCCGTGCGTGCACTCACCAGCACAGCGGAACCCGCTTCGGCCAGCACACGCGCGACGGCGGCGCCGCACGAATCCAGGAAGGGCGGGGCGACCGGATCGCGCTTCGTACGGATTCGGGTGACCTCACCTACCGCGAGGTCCAAGAGCTCGCCAACCGCTTCGGCAACGTCCTACGAGACGCGGGCGTCGAGCCGGAGCAGCGCGTCATCATCGCGCTCCCGGACGGACCGGAGTACGTGGCGGCCCTGTTCGGGGTGCTCAAAATCGGCGCCGTCGTCGTCATGGTCAACCCGGACCTGAAGCCCGACGCCATCGAGTACTTCTACCGCTACACCGGGGCGGCGCTGGCCCTGATCCATGACGACACGGCGAACGCGTTCGTGGAAGCCGCCGGGGGGCTGCACACCCCCCAGCGGATCCTCGTAGTAGGCGGAGACGAGCTCCAGGACTACCTGGACCAGGCGAGCCCCGAGCTGGAGAGCTTCCCCACGCACCCCGACGACCCGGCCATCTGGCTCTTCTCCGGGGGCACAACGGGGCAGCCGAAGGCCGTCGTCCAGCCCCATCGCTCGTTCGCCAACACCACGGAGTGTTACGCCAAGAAACATCTCGCATACTCGGAGGACGACATCACCCTCTCCGTGCCGAAGCTCTACTTCGGATACGCCACGGGATCGAACCTCCTCTTTCCGTTTTCGGTGGGCGCATCGGCGGTCCTCTTCCCCGAGGGTTGCGTGACGGAAGTCCTCTTCGAGAAGATCCGGCGCTTCCGGCCTACCATCCTCATCAACGTGCCCACCATGGTGAACCACATGGTGAGCCACGAGGACGCGGGGACCCGGGACCTCTCGTGCTTGAGGCTAGCGACCTCGGCGGGCGAGACCCCGACGACATGCTCAAGGTCTCGGGGAAGTGGCTGTCACCCAAGGAGGTGGAGAACTGCCTCCTGCAGCATCCTGCAGTGGACGACTGCGCGGTCGTGCGTGTCGTGGACGCCGACGGGCTCACGAAGCCCCACGCGTTCATCGTGCGAGAGGAGAACGCCGCGTGCCAGCCCAGCGACGCCCTGGCCACCGAGCTCCAACTCTACGTGAAGGGGACGTTGGCGCCCCACACGTACCCTCGGGTGATCCACTTCATGGACGACCTGCCCCGGACCCACCTGGGAAAGGTGGACCGGGGCAGGCTGCGGAGCGCGGAGGGGTGAGGGCCTCGCTCGACATTGGCGGCGGGGTCCCCGCAGTGGCCTAAAGCCGCTCTACCCCCAACGGACCTGTGGGTAGCGAACTCCTTCCTTCCAGCACCTGTTCGGAGATCATCTGACCCGTCACCGGGCCCAAGGTGAGGCCCAGCATGGCATGTCCCGTCGCGACGAAGAGCCCGTCCTGCCCGGGGACGGGCCCGACGAACGGCATCCCGTCGGGTGTGCACGGCCTGAGGCCGCACCACTCCGACCGGGGCGGACCGTCACCCACGCCGTCCACGTACTGCTTCGCGGCCGTGGTGAGCTGCTCCAAACGCCCCCGCCTGAGCTCGTGATTCACCCCGGAGAATTCCAAGGTGCCTGCCAGGCGGGTGAAGTCGCCCATGGGCGTGCAAAAGACCGACGTCTCAGCGAGCACGCAGGAGATGCTCAGCGAGGGCGCTCCCTCTCCGGGTACCAGATCACGGTGATAGCCCTTCCCCGCCTGTACCGGCAGGCGAAGGCCGAACTTCTCTGTGAGCTTCTGGCTGTAGGCCCCGGTAGCCAACACGACCGAGTCCGCCTGCAGCACCTCACCGTCGGCCAACCGGACGCCCTTCACGCCACCTCCGTCGCTCACAACCTCGGTGACGCCTCGACCCGCGAGGACGGTGCCGCCGTATCCGACGGCCCGATCAGCCATCTCTATCACGAATCGGTAGGGATCGCAGGTGGCCGCATCGGGAAAGTGGACTCCTCCCGCCACGCCATCCAGGAGGGCAGGCTCGATCTCCTGCAGCTCCTCGCCGGTGAGCGTACGAGGGTCGTAGCCGTGGTCCCGCATCATGGCCGCGTCCCGCTTGGCGCCCTCCAGGCCCTTCTCGGTGTGGCAGATCTCGTAGTAGCCCTGGCGGTCGTAGGCACAGTCCAGCCCTTCCTCCTCCACGAGCGAATCGAAGAGGGCGAGCGTGGCGTGGCCCAACGGAGCCAGGGCACCCATGCTCACCTCGAGGTGGCTCTTGGTGGAGTACCGACGGAAGGTCCACAACCACCGGGCAAGCCCGGGATCCCAGCGGAGGGGGATGTAGAGCGGGCTCTCGGGATCGAGGAGTAGCTTCACAGACTGACGGATGCGGCTCGGCTTGTTCAGGGGGGGACGCCCGGCGGCCACCATCCCCGCGCTGCCGTACGAAGCACCCTTTCCGATCTCGTCCCGGTCCACGAGAGTGACGGCCGCACCGGCCTTGGCGAGGAAATAGGCACAGCAAGCTCCGATGACGCCCCCGCCCACGACGACTACTCGGTGTTCAGACAGTGGTCGGCCCTCGCCCACCCTCTGCTACTGAACGACGAACCTGACGGTGTCCACCACCCACGGATCCAAAGGGACGTGCCCCCAGTCACCCACCACGGCGATGACCGTGTGCTCACCCGCCGCAAGGTCGGTCAGCTCGAACTCGGTCTGGGCCGCCCCCATGTGGATGTGGACCCCCGGAGTAGACGGAATGGCCACACCAGCCTCCGGAAGATCGGCGTCGACGATCAGATGGTGGTGGCCCGTGCCATCCTCTTGCGTCCCGGCGGGGACGATTCGCAGGTCGGAGACCTCGAGCGTCACGAGCACCGAGCTCCCCTCTATCACGGCGTCATTGGCAGGCTGGGTGATCGTGACTGAGGGAGCGGCGGGAGCCGGCTGAGTCTCGGCAGTGTCCGCCTCGCCCGCGTCGGGTGCGCCTCCACATGCTGCGAGCATCAGGGCGATGGCTGTGGCGGTCGAACACGCGGCTGCTCTGGGCGTCATCACAGGGGTCATGGCGCGGCTCCTGGCGAGGGGTGAGGTGGTGGCCCGTGACCTAATCTGATAGCGGAACAACGTATTCGGTCCGGGCCGCAGTGGGCAACACGGGTGATTCCGAGAAAGCAGTGGCCCGATCACGCGTAGATCCCGAGTTGGAGATGGATCGCTCCATACTACGGACTGAATCTCTACTAGGGACTGAATCCCTCGATGCTCTCCGGGACACGCGGACCCTGGCGTGAGGAAGCGAGCCATCGCTTCACGAAACTCCCCCTTGGGCGCAACCTCATGCATATGTAACACTTGTCCCAGGCCGAGATCTCCTCTCCTTGCCTTCCCTTGTACGCCTCCTTAACCTGGACCCTACGCTCCATCTGGAACCGGACTTAAGAGAGGAACGGGGGTGAATGATGTCGCACACAGTGCGTCGATCCGTGCAGACTCTGGTGCTACTCGCGGGGGCCGTGGTGTGGATGACCACCAGCGTCTCGGGCCAGAAGCCCAGCACGGCCAACGGTGAGTGGCCCCACTACACGGCCGACGAAAAAGGCACGAAGTACTCCCCCCTCGACCAGATCGACGCCTCGAACTTCGACGACCTCGAAGTGGCGTGGCGCTTCAAGACCGACAACTTCGGCCCGCGCCCCGAGTTCAAGCTCGAGGGCACCCCGCTCATGATCGACGGTGTGCTGTACACAACCGCGGGCACGCGCCGAGCGGCCATCGCCATGGACGCCAAGACCGGCGAGCTGCTCTGGTCTTACAGCCTCCATGAGGGTCTCCGCGGTGGACTCGCCCCACGGCAGCTCTCGGGTCGGGGCCTTGCGTACTGGACCGACGGCCAGGGCGACAACCGAGTCCTCTACTTCACACCGGGCTATCGACTAATCGGCCTCCGCGCAGAGACGGGCGTGCCCATCGAGTCCTTCGGTGAGAGCGGCATCGTCGACCTGAAGGTTGGCGTGAAGATCGGAGCGGGTGAGCAGATCGACCTGGTGACCGGGGAGATCGGCCTCCACTCGACCCCGCTCATCGCCAAGGACAAGGTGATCGTCGGCTCGTCCTTCCGAGAGGGCATGACGGTCGAGACCCACAACAACACGAAGGGGATCGTGCGGGCCTACGACGTCCGGACCGGCGAGCTCGACTGGACCTTCAACACCATGCCGGGACCCGGTGAGTTCGGCAACGAGACCTGGGAGGACGACTCCTGGGCGAAGAACGGGAACACCGGCGTCTGGACCGAGATGACCGTGGACGAGGAGCTGGGGATCGTCTACCTGCCGGTGGAGACCCCGACGTCGGACTTCTACGGTGGGCACCGGCCGGGAGACAACCTGTTCGCCGAGAGCCTCGTGGCCGTGAGCCTCGAGACCGGGGAGCGGCTCTGGCACTTCCAGCTGGTGCACCACCCCATCTGGAACTTCGACAACTCCTCGGCTCCCATCCTGGCCGACATCACCGTCGACGGACGGGAGATCAAGGCGGTCGCCCTGCCGAGCAAGCAGGCCTTCCTCTACGTGTTCGATCGGGAGACCGGTGTGCCCGTGTGGCCCATCGTGGAGACCCCTGTCCCGCAGAGCACCGTGCCCGGTGAGAAGACTTCGCCGACGCAGCCGATCCCGACCAAGCCGGCACCCTTCGCACGCAACTACCTGGACGTCCCCAACGACGTCATCGACTTCACGCCGGAGCTGCGTGAGCGGGCGATACAGCACCTGGCGAACTTCGTCTGGGAGCCCACGCCGTTCAATCCGACCATGGTGGGCGTCGTGGACGGGGTACTGGGTTCCATCGGCAGCGGCACGGCCGTCAACTGGCCAGGCGGCGGCTACGACCCGGAGACGCAGACGTTCTACGCGGTGGCCGGGAACTCCCCGGGCGGATCGCGGTCCATCGCTCCTGGGCCCGAAGGACACTCCGACATCGCCTACTTGCTAGGAACCGTGGGAGCGCCCTTCCGGATGGCGTACGCCGCCGGCACCGGCCAGAACCCTGACGCAACCGGCCGGGGCGCCCGCATCATGCCGTCGGCCTTCGGTGGGCCCGGAGGAGGGGGAGCCCGGCCACCGGGCACCGCTATCGAGGGCCTCCCCATCGTGAAACCGCCATACGGGATCCTCACCGCCGCCGACGTGAACCGGGGCGAGATCAAGTTCCAGGTCCCCCACGGTGACACTCCGGACAACATCCGGAACCACCCCCTGCTCGAGGGGCTGGACATTCCGAAGACCGGTCAGCGCGGCAGCATGGGCGTCCTGGTCACCAAGACCCTGGTCATCGCAGGAGACGGGCAGGTGACGACGACCCCTGAGCACCCGCGGGGCGCCATGCTGCGGGCGTACGACAAAGAGACCGGGGAGCAGGTGGGAGCGGTTTGGATGCAGGCGCCGCAGAGCGGCTCACCCATGACGTACATGGTGGACGGTGAGCAGTACATCGTCGTAGCCATCAGCGGTGGCCCCCACTCGGGAGAATACCTGGCGCTCAAGCTGCCACAGTAGCTCCCTGCGGCCGTGGCGGTCGTGGGCGGAGGAGTAGATGCCCGGGCCTTCGGACCGCGGGGCTACTCCTCCGCTCCGACGGCCGCCTCCACCCCCACGGCCGCCTCCGCCCCGGCTCCCTGCTCCGCGGTCTGCCGGAGAAAGCCGTAGACCAGCCACCCCCCGCCTGACAGGATCGAGATCAGCAGCAGCCACCCGAGGGCGTTCATGAGCAGCGCCATGTCGAGTGCGGGCCAGCGGAACTGGTACTGGATCAGATCGCCACCCCGGGCCGTCATCCAGTGCCATCCCGTGTGGGCCACCAGTGCCGACAGGATGATCGTTCCCATGCGTTCGGCGACCGCGTAGCGCAACAGAGCCTCCAGCACCGGAATCATCAGCACGAGCACCAGGAGCTGGCCGAGCTCGACGCCCACGTTGAACGACAGGAGCGACATCAGCATGTGGGACCCGGCGAACTGGAGCGTCTCTCGAAGAGCGAAGGAGAAGCCGAATCCGTGGATGAGCCCGAACCCCAACGTGATGGCCCACCGGCGGTGCAGGCCGATCTTCCCCACGATGTTCTCCAGGGCCATGTAGACGATGGATGTCGCGATGAGCGTCTCGACCAGGGGTGGGAACCAGAGGGTGTCCGGTGCCAGGCCGAAGGCCGACGCGATGAGCGTGATCGAGTGGGCCACGGTGAACGCGGTGACGATGACGACCAGAGGCTTGAGGCGCCGGAACGGGATGACCAGGCACAGCAGGAAGAGTAGGTGGTCGATCCCGTCCAGGATGTGGAAGAAGCCCAGCTCGACGAACCGCAGCGCGGCCTGGTGCCAGCGCGGATCGAGCCTGACCAGACCCATGTCGCCGGTGTACTGGAAGGCTCGGACGACGCCCGTGGGCGGCAGGAACCGAAGAACGGTCACCACGCGCAGGGCCAGTCGCTCCAGCCCCGGGCGTATGGAGAAGTCGGACAGATCCGACTCGATGGGATACTCGAACAGGATGTCGAGCAGCGCCTGCTGCCAGTACAGCTGCGTCTCGTCCGGGAGCCGTGGCCCCGTGACGTGGGCCAGGGCCTCCCCGTATGTCGCGAACGACTTGTCCGAGGGGATCGAGGCCTGAACGGCCACGAGGTCCTGACCCTCGAGGCGAATGCCGCCCTCGTAGAGCTCCACCTCCTCGCCGATCCACAACATGGCCGCGTCGCGGAGCGATGCTTCGGCCCGGGCCATGTCCAGGTAGCCCGGGCCGAGGAGGGGGAACTCGATGTCCTGCATGGCGCTGAGCGGCACGCGGACGAGCACACTCAACCGCCGGCCCTCGGGCTTGATGATCGCCTGGACCGTGACGTCCCCCGGAATCTCGTGGAGGAGTGCAGGCGCAAGTGCGACCGAGCCGGTGGGGCGTGCAACGATGAGCGTCGCCGCGAAGGCGACGAGGAGGCACGGCTCGATGACTTTGTGGTTGCCCCTCGACACGGCTGTCCCTCTGACTGGGCCTCGCTGACCTGACCCCGGCCACGAAAGCGGGAGCACTCGGGTCATCAATATACGGGATGAGGTTGCTGATAGCCGCTTTCCTTTTCACGCCCAGTGAACATATACTGAGCCTCCTGCGTTGCACGCACCTAGCATTCAGGGCGGAGGAAGGCAATGAAACCGACGCGTAGTCTCCTCATTCTTGGGATCCTGGTCACCCTCACGCTTACGTTGGGAAGCTGTGAGAGCGCACCGGATGCGGCCGCTGCCGCCGCGGGAGAGGCACCGATGTTCGAGGTGGACCCGTTCTGGCCCAAGCCGCTGCCGAACCACTGGCTCCAGGGGGCCTCGATCGGAGTCGCGGTCGACTCGCGCGACCACGTCTGGATCGTCCACCGCAACAGCCCCGACCAGTTCGGCGCCCGCACCGAGATCGGCCTCGCACAGGATCCGCCTTTGAGTGAGTGTTGCCAGCCGGCCCCGCCGGTTCTCGAGTTCGATCCGGAAGGCAATCTGGTGGGATCGTGGGGCGGACCGACGGATTCGGGCGAGTATGAATGGCCGCTGTCCAACCACGGGATCGTCGTGGACCACATGGACAACGTGTGGATCGGCGGAAACGGCCCCTCGGATTCCCACGTGTTGAAGTTCGCCCGGGACGGGACCTTCCTCATGCAGATCGGTCGCGCAGGCGCCCGCGCCGCGGGGACCAGCGCCGACGGAGGAACGATCTTCGAGCGCAACGGCCACGACATGGAGAGCTTCGGGAGGGTCGCCAAGATCTCCTTCGACGCAGCCGCCAACGAGATGTATATCGCCGACGGCTACCTCAACAAGCGCGTCGTGGTGATCGACTCGAATACGGGCGAGTTCAAGCGGTATTGGGGTGCGTACGGCAACCCACCCGACGACGAGGAAGCAGCCGCGATGCGCCGCTACTCGCCCGACGACCCGCCAGCCCCGCAGTTCCGCGGACCGGTGCACTGCGCCGAGCCGTCCAATGACGGGCTCCTTTACGTCTGCGACCGGGCCGCCGACCGGATTCAGGTCTTCCAGCTGGACGGCACCTACGTTAAAGAGGTCTTCATCGCCCCCCAGACGCTCTCCCAAGGCTCAACGTGGGACATCGCGTTCTCGCCGGATCCCGGGCAGAGGTTCATCTACCTCGCTGACGGCCAGAACATGAAGGTGTACGTCATCGAGCGTGAGTCGATGGAGATCCTGTACAGCTTCGGTGACGGAGGGCGCCAGCCTGGGCTATTCTTCGCCGTGCACAGCATCGCCACCGACTCGCAGGGCAACATCTTCACGACGGAGACCTACGAGGGTAAGCGGGTCCAGAAGTTCATCAACCGGGGCATGGGACCGGTCACGGCCGAGAACCAGGGCGCTCCCTGGCCGAGGACACGGTAGAGTACCGTTACCGCGTCCGGAGACCCAGGATCGACTTAGGGACCATGGCGTGCACGCCCACCATCCGATCCACCAGCTGCGTGATACGGAAGTCGACCACGAGGCTACTCAACTGGTAGGCTTCCTCACGGGAGAGCCCAGTCCGTTCGGCAATGAACGACACAGTCTGATCGACGGCGATCCTGGTGGCCTCCGTAAGATCCTCGTGCGTGCCCATCGTGATGAAGTGGGTCGGCGTCTCGCCAATGGGCCACTCGAGACTCATGTCCTTGCGGACGATGAGCTGAAGCTCTCCCTCCAAAGACGTTTCGATGCCCGTCTGGTCCACCTCGCCATCCCCTTGGGCGGCGTGTCCGTCCCCGACTTCGAAGAGCGCGCCCCTGACGTGAACCGGAACCCGTAGTCCATGGACAGACCCACGGAGAGCATTCGAACCTCCAGGACGTCCCCCGGCTCCGCGCCCTCGACGAAGATCGGCCCGGTGAGGATGTGCCCGCCAGGCCCCCGGTCGGTGACCTGGTCGTAGATGTCTCGGAGAGCTTGCTGGACCCTCCCCGGCGCGACGCCGGCGCCTTCGAGGCGTCGTGGGCTCGACGTGAGCATGGTGGTGACCGTGACGATGTCGCCGGACTGGATGCGGAGCACCCGGGAGGGGAACCAGGACCCGTTTGGTCCAAGGGTCTTTCTTGACGCCTTCAGACTCCTTCTATAGCCTGCTACAAGGTCGGGTCCGGCCCTTCCGACGCCTTCTATCCGCTAATGGTTGCATCATGGCCTGAATACTGATCGTCGAAGATGAGCCCACCGATCAGCGCCTCGTGCGTGCCATCTTTGAAGGATCGGGTCACGACATCTACTTGGCCTGGGACGGCGAGCAAGCGTTCAAGACCTACCTGAAAAAGGACATCGACGTCGTCATCACGGATCTTCAAATGCCCAAGGTGGATGGGCTGGAGTTCATCGCGGCGCTACAGGCGCTGTTTCCTGAGTCGGCGATCATTGCGGTTTCAGGCGAAGGACCGACTCGACTCGCTCAGGCCAAGATTGAGGGAGCCGCCGTAGCGCTCAGTAAGCCCATCGACCCCAAAGAGCTCCTCGAGGCCGTCGCGAAGGTGGTTGCCGGCGCGTAATGCTGTGGGGGGAAGAACAGCTCCAATTTCGCGTAGTCGAAGCCCGGTGCCCGAGACACGATCGGTTCGATGATCAATAGTCTCCAATCCTCCGTCATCGCTTTTCGGCACTTTCGGAGGATGGTGACGGCCTGCTCGTCGTCCCAATCACGCAGGATTCTCTTCAGGACGTAGACGTCCCCGCCGGGCGGAACGGATTCGAACATGTCGCCCACGATCGCCTCGCAGCGATCTCCCAAGCCTAGGTCGGCAACCGACTTGGCAGCCTTGGCGGCTGCGGCTGGGACTCCCAGCAGCTTACCGCTCGGGTGGGAATACCGCTGAAGCAAGGTGGCCAATAGGGCGCCCTGCCCCCCGGGCAACGTCTCACGGTCCATTTCGAGCCGCACCGAGAGGTACTCCTCGATCCCAGGGCGGAGCTCGTAGAGAGGAACGAGGCCGTCATTACCTGGATGCGGCAGTCGTTCGAGTCGGCTCGGAAGGAAAGTCTGCGCAGCGTTGTCCTCGCGATACAGGCCAACCCAAGGTGGAAGCGTTCTAGTAGCGCGGAGCCGAATCCTAACCCAAATTTGCCGCTGATCCGCCGCTCATCCTGAGGATGGGCCCCGGCAGCCGGTGCATCGTGAGTGGCTTCCTCGACAGCGAGATCGGGCGCGGCAACGAGGTCATTGCCGCCGCCTTCCGCCGAAGACCGGGCTAGGGTATAGGACAGCGGCTGCAGGCCCCCAGCGGCGAGGTCCTGCAGGTCTGGTTCGGCCAGATCTACGAGGACGCCGACAACCAGGACCATCGACACCGCTTCTACTCGCACTGAGGAGATCGAACATGCCAGCCAAGCCCGGGAGCACACCGATCGGCTTCGTCGGCCTCGGGATCATGGGAGCGCCGATGGCGTTGAACCTGATCAAGGCGGGCTTCTCGCTGAAAGTCTACAACCGCACAGACCGGCCGCGCGTGCAGGAAGTGGTCGACGCGGGTGGCAAGCGCGTGGCGACGCCGGCGGCGGCGGCGGACGGCAGCGACGTGATCATCACCATCGTGACGGACACACCCGACGCGGAGAAGGTGATCCTCGGCGAGGACGGTGTGCTGCAGACCGCTCGTGCAGGTGCGACGGTCATCGACATGAGCACGATCTCTCCCCGGGTCACACGGGACATCGCCGCTGCCCTGCGCGAAAAGGGTGTGCACATGCTCGACGCACCGGTGAGTGGCGGCGACGTGGGCGCGCAGCAGGGCACGTTGTCGATCATGGTCGGCGGTGAGCAGAGAGTGTTCGACGACTGTCTGCCCGTGTTCGAGGCAATGGGTAAGAACATCAACCTCATCGGCGGCAACGGTGCCGGCCAGACGACGAAGGCCTGCAACCAGATCGCGGTGGCAGGAGCGAACCTGGCCATGGCCGAGGCCCTGATGCTGGCCGCGGCCTCCGACCTGGACGTGGGCAAAGTTGTGGATGCCATCAGTGGCGGTGCCGCAGGCTCGTGGCAGTTGACGAATCTGGGCCCGCGCATCCTGAAGGGGGACTTCGCCCCCGGATTCATGGTGCGCCTGCAGCAGAAGGACCTCAAGCTCGTCCTCGAGGCCGCGAACGACGTCAAGCTGGCGCTGCCCGGTGTCAGCCTGGCCCACCAGTTCTTCAACATCGTCGAACGGCTCGGCTGTGCCGACGAAGGCACACAGGCCCTTATCAAGGCGTACGAGGCGCAGGCCGGCAAAGAGGCGCGCGCCTCGTAGCGCTGCCCGCCGCCACCTCCCCCGCATCCCCGTGCTCAACCTCGAGCCACATCGGCGTCCTGCTGCGGGACGAGGAGCAGCCCTTCCCGCTCGCAGAGATGCACCGGCTCGTCAATGGCCACAGCATACGCCTGACGGCCTGCAGGACGGCGTGGCACCGCCGGCCGACATCGCCGTGAACGACGTGATGGTGCGGTCGAGCAACCGGCTTATGCCCGCGCACCCTACGAGGGGCGTGACCTTGAGCATCGTTCGTCCCACCCTAATCCACGGCAGATCCATCTCGCGGGCCACCTTCTCCAAACAGCCCAAGAACCCGGCCACCTGCTTCACGCTCATCAGCGTGTAAGCGGCCAACGCCTCACAGTCTTTCTTTGCTCCGCTCGCTAGGCTCATCTCGTCTCCACCTCCGAACGATAGGGGTGGCCGCTCGGTCAATCCGATAGCTGGATGGGCTTATTGGGCCTTTAGGGATACCTGCATCATGGGGTATGAAGGTTACGTATGGAGTTCCTGTCTGGCAGGGGGCCGGAGACCCCCGCGCGTGGGGAGATTCCCCACACCCCGTCTGGGGGCATCTCTCTGCATGCGACCCGTCCTGGAAGCCTAGACGCCGTTCTCTCGGGTTTTACGGCTGGAATTCACCCCGATAACGGACCAAGCGATCGGGCAAAGATGTGGGCAACGCGCACATCTAATGACTCGCCATCATCAATCGATCTCCGACACACAGTCGACTAGCGTGCTTCGCTTGCGATCGACAGATTGGTCGCGCGGTACAGCGTGACTCCGAGAGGAAACCACCGCATCCGAGGGGATTCTATGAAGACGAAGTTGATTGTCTTAGCTGTGACTTGCCTGTTCGCCGCAATCTCTAAGAAAGTTCGTGTTTCTACTCAGACATAGTATGTCATAGTATGACATCGGTGGAGTCGGCGACCCGAAACCGAGAACGGGCGCCATTCGCTAAACTAGGTATCAATCGGAGAACAGACATGTCTGACCTTCCCCGCCGCCGCTTCTTTGCCGACCTGACCGCCGCCGGTCTGGCCACACCGGCACTCTTATTTCCGGGTGTCCTGTTGGCCAAGGCTCAGGAAGCCGGTGTCGATGAGGTAACCCCGGAGCTGATTCTTGACGCGGCTCGGATCGCCGGTCTCGACGTCACCCGGGGCCAGGCGGCGGCTATGGTGGCGGATGTCGAAGAGAATCTGACCCAATATCAGGACCTTGCGGAAGCCTCCCTCGACAATGACATACCGATTCCTCTGCACTTCGACCCGCGCGTCTCGGGTACGACTATCGATCCGACACCGACTCCGGTTCGGGCGAGCACACCCGAGGTTGCGCGCCCCGCCAATCTGGAAACGGCGGCATTTTGGCCGATCCCACGGCTCGCACAGTTGCTCGAGACCCGGCAAGTCACATCGGTGGAACTCACCGATATGTATCTCCGCCGGCTGAAGCGTCACGGTCCGGTCTTGAACTGCGTTGTCAACCTCACGGAAGCGCGAGCCCGGGCGCAAGCGGCCAACGCGGATGAAGACATCGCCGCCGGCCACCATCGCGGACCGCTCCATGGGATACCTTATGGTGTAAAGGACATCATCGCCGTCCGCGGCTATCCCACGACCTGGGGCACAGCGGCCTATGCGGATCGGGTAATCGATCAGGACGCGACCGTGGTCCAGCGTCTCGACGCGGCCGGGGCAGTATTGGTGGCCAAGCTGACAACCGGTGAACTCGCTTTCGGCGATCAATGGTTCGGCGGCCGCACCAACAGCCCGTGGAATCCGGAGGTTGGTTCAAGCGGCTCTTCAGCGGGCTCCGGCGCCGCAACGGGGGCGGGCCTGGTGGGTTTCTCGATCGGCACCGATACCGGCGGCTCCATCATGGGACCATCGCAACGGTGTGGCGTCGTCGGCTTACGTCCTACCTTCGGGAGAACAAGCCGGTATGGCGTCATGGCGGCCGGCACAACGCTCGACAAAATCGGCCCCATGTGCCGGTCGGCCGAAGGGGTGGCGCTGGTGCTGCACGCTATTGCCGGGCCTGACGGTCAGGACTTTTCAGTGCCGGATATCCCCGTCCACTGGGACGCCGGCAAAGACGCAACCAAACTTCGCCTCGGCTACATTGTTGACGGTTTCGAGGCTGAAGAAGACCCTGAATACCGGACGCACCACAACTATCTGATTGACCTCGTGCGTGCCCAGTGGGGCGAGCTCCGGCCCGTCCGGTTCCCGGCCAGCAATCTCAATTTCTTTGTGGAATTTATCGAACGGGCGGCCGGCTTCAGCGAGTTCCTCCAGAGCGGCCTCGATGAGCAACTCGGGATGACCAACCACGGCGCCAAGCTCCGGGCCTATAGTCTGGCGCCGGCGGTAGAATATCTTCAGGCCAACCGTATGCGCCAACGCCTTATGGAGGAAACCCACCAGGCGATGAGGGACGTTGACGTCGTGCTGTCTCCTCACGGAGTCTGGTGGCACCCAAGCCGAAGCATCAGCCCGCTTACAAGTCTGACCGGCCACCCGGTAGTCGCCTTGCCGACGGGGTTGAGATCGAACGGTGAGCCGCTTGGGGTCATGCTCGCGGGCCAGCTTTACCAGGAGGGCGACCTGCTGGCCGTGGCCCAGCGTCTTCTGGAGGCGACCGGGTTTGACAAGAAACACCCACCACTGTTCTCCTGACGGGTATGTCCGGACGGACGGCGGAGCACGTGAGGAGCACGCTGAGGTGGTGGAGTCCTTCCGGTCCGGGCCCCTCACTCGCTCACCACGCCGGTACGAATCACCGGATGAGGTGAAAGATGGGAAGCCCCAGTAAAGACACGTAGTTGCTCGCGTCCGATTCAGTTGATCCTCTGAACGCCGCACTCGAAGGTTGCTACGCCATCGAGCGTTGAGCCTAGCTGGCCTGGTCTCCGTGGATCCGCTTGGTGAGTGCTGGGACTAAGCCCAAGGAGCGTGCGTAGGTAGCGAGCTGACCGCAGTGGTAGTACTCGTGGGCGCCCGCATAGAAGACATAGGTCACGCGTTTCCACGTCCCCCCGTCGAACCGCTTGATGTCGTGCGACCAATGGTCCTCACCCGCGGCACGGATGCGCTTCTTGCAAGTCTCCAGTGAAGATTCGAGCGCTGTGAGGAGCTGGCTCGGGGTCATGGCTTCGGGCAAGTGTCCGGCGTGATCCAATACGTGGTCTCCAGGCGACCGTCGCGTGAAGTCCCCATCAGGATCCGCCGCCTCACCGATCAGCATCAGGCTCGCTTCGATGATGTGGCGCACGAGCTCCGAGACGCTCTTCGCGTCGGGGTGGGGTCGAAAGTCCCAGCTCTCCACCGGGATGTTGCTCGCTTCGCCGATCGTCCCCTCACGCGCAAAGCCGATCGCCTCGATCGCGTCCGCCAGGACTCCGTCACTCATGTCCATACCCCGTCGCTGCGGTAGAATGTGTTCTCACTCAACATAGAGCAAGGTTGCCAAAGTGCCGTTACAACTAAACCGCGCCGCCCCCGTGCGTCCATCGCCATCCCGCGTTCGCCTAGCTCACGCTCGATGGCGTAGCGGTCTTCGAGGCGGCGTTAAGGCGGACGATGGGATCGGACATCAGGAGTGTGCAGTCTAAGGATTCAGGTTCCAGGCATTCCGACTTATTCGCAAGGAGCCGTCCGCCTCTCGGCGAAATATCTCGGCACTGCCGAGACTGATGGTTCGTGGCCCAGCGGCTAAGTAGGTTCGCCTCGGCCCGCATTTACGAGCGCAGTTTGTCCATGCGGGGAACGGATGAGGATGGCATCAGCCTGACCGACATCGAGGAAGGTGACGCGGACTGGCTCACCGGCCTGACCTTGGACGGCAACGCCACAGCCAAGGAAGGCTAGGAGAAGAGTTGCACACCAGAGGAAACGTGACGATCGCATCAGAGCAGCATTTCGAGGGCTGCGTTCTGGCGGACAACGGGATTCCACACGGGCGCACTCCGGGATCAGACCGAGGTCAATGTCCGAGAGCGGTCCGGTAGGCGCAAGCAGAACCCTGGCAGACACCTCCTGCAATGACGTCCTGAGCGTCTTCGTGCTTTATTCGGTATCCAGGGTAGGCTGGAGCGTCCTTGTGGCTTAGAGGACCGTTATCGGCTCGCTGATCTGCGCGACTACAGCAACACCAAGGGCAGTCCCAGCGCGAAGAGCGCCGAGGTGATGATCAACAGGCCCTCCCCCGGGGTCGAATCGCTGGAACCTCAAGACCGGGAGACCGACGGCCTCCTGAGTTACTGGCCTTCCAACAACTCCAGGCGCTTCTTTGCCTCCCGCTTTCCAATCCCTCTGAGGGACACCAATGTCGCCAAGTGCTTCCCGCTCGGCTTGGTACTTCCACTCTCCCAGTTGTAGAGCGTCGAGTTGCTGACACCGACGAGGCTCGCGTAGTCCTCCTGGGACAATCCCGACTTCCTCCGCTGAGCCTTCAGTGACCCAACCGAGAATCTCGTCCCCCGCGGAGGATCTGCTTGCGAAGGCTCGGCCTTCGGTTGTTCCGTCTCGCGAGACTGCAGGTAACTCACCGTCCGTTCCAGAGCCGTGTTTCTTCGCTTCAGCTCTGCGATCTCCCGACGGTGCTGGGCAACCGCCTTCTTTGTTGCCTCAAGCTCGGAACGGACCTCCCTGCGGGCGAGTCTCCGGATCTCCTGTCTGAGAACGGACTGTAGGTTCGGCATTCGTGTCTCCTAAAAGTGACCATCACCACGCCCTCCACGAAGACGCGAAGCGAGACAATATGACGTGGCCAATCAGCGATTTCTTTCGACGCGACCCAACGTCTCGGTATTCTGATCTTATAAGGCGAAGGGCTGGCCTCACTCGGGCTGGGCGTTACGCTGGGCCTACTCAAGCTCCCGCGGCACCCGAACCCAAGGAGGCCAGCCATGTTTGTCGCAGGAATCGACGCTCACGCAACATAGTCAGTGATCGCCATCGTGAGCAACACGGGTCAGCTCGTGGAGGGACCCGTCCGTATCAAGGACCGAGAAGCGGATCGACTCGATGAGCTTCTCGAGCAATTTCGCCCGCTCGAGGTAGTCGTCGAGACGAGTCCGGCCTGGCCGTGGCTCTTCGATCGACTCCAGGGCAGAGGGATCCACTTCGTGCTTGCACACGCCAAGCGCCTACGCTAGTTCGCTAGCGGGTCGGGCCGAAGCTGGAACTTGATCATCCCAGGCTTGACCCCCTTGCCGCCCTCGATGTGCCACGTGACCGCCGCGCCGTAGGTCGCCCACACGCCGCGACCCTTCCAGCCGCCGTTCGGGTCGTCGATACGACCGTCGAGCCCGCGGCTGAAGAAGCCCTGAGGATACGGCACGCGCAGGACGACCCACTCGCCCGTGTCCGGCATGAGCGCCAGCAACGCATCGGAGTTCGACCCGTTAGCGATCGGGATGTTCTTGCCCAGACCCAACGTGTTGTGCTGGTCCACCCAGTTGTAGTAGTGGTGATCCGCTCGCATCGGGGGATCCGTGTTCTGGATCGTCGGGCCCGGTGTCGGATAGAGCATCCATCCCTCGACACAGTGGCGCCCGTCTAGGATCTCCGGTCCGTGCGTGTCGCACTTCGTCCGGTCGAACGAGGCGAAGTGGCCGCTGCCCGAGAGCGCCGTCCAGACCACGCCGTTGCGGTCGATGTCGATGCCGCGCGGGCCGAAGCCGGTCTGGTCCTTCGGCACGTCAAGGTCGAGCACCGACGGCACCTCGTACATCTCAGTGAGGCAGGTCTCCGGCGGGTTGTCGCCGATGTCCAAGCGCACGACCTTGCCCGGGTACCGCGTCGAGGAGAGCCAGACCGCCGTGCCCACCTTGGAGTCAGCCACGAGGCCATAGCTGCCCGCGACCACGCGCGTGTCCTTGCTCGCGTCGAAGTTCTCGATGTTCCCACTCCGATCCGGCTCGTTCCACGGCTTCGTGATCCTGCCGTCGCCGTTGGTGTCGATGACGGTCGGACACCAGCCCTGCGAGAACTGCTCGTCGCCCGTCTCGTCGTAGACGTCGGTGTTGATCCACCCCACGACCTGGCCGCCGCCGCTGAAGAAGAGCGTGTTGTCATCGTCCTCGGCAAACTGCAGGTGGTGCGTGCCGAAACAGGTGTCGATCATGACGAATTTCTTGGTCGGCGGGTCGTAGTAGACCGCGGACCGCCAGCTGCTCGCCATCGCGTAATACTTCGCGTACTTGTTGTCCGACCCTTCCTGGCACCACTCGGGGTTCTGACGACTTCGGATCGCCGACGTCATCCAGACCCGCCCTTTCTGGTCCATCATGGGGTTATGTGGGTTGGCCGGGTCGTTCCAGATCAGCTCCTCCCCATAGAACCGCGACGGCACTGGCATCGACGGCGCAATCATCGGCGGCACGGTCGCCGGATCGGCCCGCAACAGGACCTTGAGGTTGGTCACCATGTGTGTCACCGGGTCGAGAATGGCGAGCTCGTCGTTCGAGATGTTCACGCCGTAGACCGGTCCGTTGGCGTTCACGGTCGGGTCGCGCTTGTCGGACGCGATCTCGTCGTGGATGTAGTCGACCTCGGTGCCCCACTCCCACATCGTGGTGACGACGTTGCGCTCGACACCCTGCGGACGGGGCGGCCTGGGCGGAAGCGTACCGGACGCGATCCGGTCGCTCCAGTCGGCGAACATCTGCAGGCCGCGCTGGCGGCCGAATCGGCTCATGACGTTGCTCATCTGCGAGCCCCGCTGCCCCATCTGAACCCGGTGATCCCAGGCGTCAATCGTCGAGTCGAACTGGTCGATGTTCTGGATCTCGCGGACGATCTGGGTGCCGAGCTGGTGGCACAGCATGCAGCCCTGCTTTTGGATGTCCACCCACTGGCCCTGGGTCTCGAGGCCCGGGGCGATCCCGTTGCCGCTCGGCCCGGTCCCGGGGAATTCGCTCGCGGCCGGCGGCTCGATCAGTGAGTACCAGTAGTTGGCGGGATACACCTTGGCGGCTTCGGCCCCGCTGGCCGCAAGGGTCGCCTGGAGCTCGATGTCGGTCCCCGGTGTCGCGTCGATCTTCTCCGAGTCGACGAGGCCGTACCCGCGGACCCAGAGCTTGTAGTTGGCCTCGGGGAGCTCTGGAATGAGAAAGCGCCCACCGTCGCCGGTGACCACGGTCTTGACGAACCGTGTGGCCAGGTCGTCCGTCTCGGCGATGACCCATACCCCTTCTTCCGGCCCATTGCCGCTCGTCACGACGCCGGCATTTCGTCGCTCTGGGCGGCCTGACCGGGCAGGGGGGTGACCCAGGCGACCGCGGCGGTCAGGAACGTGGCGGTGGCCAGCAGCCCCACTCTCCGTGTCTTCATGATGTCGTCCCTTTCGCGTGTGTCACGCCTTTCACCACCTTTGCCCACCCGCCGCTTCAACTCCTCGAAGAAGCTCTCGACCAGGATCGGGCAAGTCGCACTGCTGCCAGCTCAGCGCTCGCCATCCTGCTTGCCGTGAAAGGCAACTGGCTTGCCACGTGGCTCTGGCTCCAGATCCGGTTGGCTCGAGTCCATGAAGACCTCGTGCAACTCGAGCTGGCTCGGCTGCATGAACGCTTCTTGCGGAAGCGTGCCGGAGCGTGCATGCCCTTTCACGAACTCGTCCGACTTTACCCACACATCGAACGCGGCCCGGGATTCCCACAGCGTCAAGACAATGTATGGGTCTCCCGGATTTACTGGGCTCAGTACCTTGTTCCAGATAAACCCGGGCATCCCGTCCACCAGCCGCGCCCGTGTCCGGAAGCGCTGCTCGAACTGCTCGGCGTACTCCGGCACCACATAGATCCGGTTCATGGCGGTGATCATTCTCGGTTACTCTCCATGGGGTTTGCGGCTGTGCTTCAGATCCTCCGCAAGATAGACCGTAGCCATCCCGCCCTCACCGAGCTCACGCTCGATGGCGTAACGACCCTCGAGGGCTGCGTTCAGGCGGGCGATGGCGTCTGACATCGTGACCTCCGCTGGCAACCGGGAGATCGGACCCTCGCAACATCCGAGAGCGGTCCGGTAGGCGCAAGCAGAACCCGTTCAGAGGCCTGCAATGACGTTCTGAGCGTCTTCGGGCTTTATTCGGTATCCAGGGGGTAGGCTGGAGCGTCCTCGTGGCTGAGAGGGCCGTTAGACGGCGTGCTGCGATTGATTCTATTGCCGCACCGCATAACAAACCACGGGCTCACTCACGTTCTTGAGGCTCTTCTCGCCCAGCTCCTCAAAGCGAAGCTCGGGGTCCAGCTTGTCAACGATAGCCTGGCTCAAGACAATCTGTCCTGGCTCGGCGACACCCTGAAGGCGTGAGGCGATGTTCACGGCCTGACCGAACAGATCGCCGTCGTGCGAACGTGTGAGACCCCGGTGCGGGGGTTCGTGGCCCCGACGGAAAAGAACCCGCGCCGTCCTGTCGCCACTGAAGACCGTTACCGGGCGACCCGTGTGAAGGCGGACCGGGTGACGATGGAGGTTAGGTGGAACGGTCGGCCCCAAGTGGTCCGCTCACCCCTATCGGAGATCCTAGACATCATCCACGAAACTGGTCGGCGGCTTTCAGCGGTGCTCGGCCTAGGGTATGAGGACCTCGATCTTCAGGCTGAACCCTACGGGGCCATTCGGTGGCCAGCAGATAGACAAGGCTGGCCGTGAGACCCTGGTCCCGATCGGCCCAGACGTGCGGGCCGCCATCGACCGAGTCCTCCAGGAGCGTCCGGGGATCGGTCGTGCCTACCTCTTCCCCTCTCCGGGTGATCCCGCGAAGCCCCTCAGCAGACATCTCGCAGCCAACTGGCTTCTGGAAGCTGAACGGCTCGCCGGTCTTGAGAAGCTGGACGGGAGCCTCTGGCATGCCTACCGCAGAAAGTGGGCGACCGAGAGAAAGCACCTACCGGATGCCGACGTGGCCGCCGCTGGAGGTTGGGCGAACCCGAACACGCTACGCCTCGTCTACCAGCAAGCCGACCAAGAGACGATGCTCCGGGTGGTCCTGGAGCGTGGTGAACTGAGGGAGGCGAAGTAGAGAATGGGCCTCCAACATGCACACCAACGTGCACACAAGGGAAACGGTCTCCCAGACCAAAGCCCAGAAAGCCGCTCCCACATTGCCTCATCTCCAACTGGGGCGGGTGGGTTCGAACCACCAACCTCCTGGTTAACAGCCAGGCGCTCTGCCGGTTGAGCTACGCCCCATTTTTGTCGCTGACAAGATCGCCAAGAATGCGCCGACACTGAACCCCCCGAGTGCGTTTTGTACCCGGCAGGAACCGTAGGGTGTTCCCCTGCACCCTCGCAACATCCTCCTTTTCGGGACTTGGAGATAGTGCGTCAAGGTCCTCCTCTCACACGTCGACAACAACGTCCCGGTCATTGCCAGTCTCACCCCTCGGGCGCACCTTCGGAGGCCGTGGTGTGGGAGATCCGCCGTCATCCGAAGCCACGGACCCCTTCGGCCGGGGCGGCCGGCGGTCGACTTCCCCGATCGGGGGCTCGGATTGGGAGCGCTCATGAATCGAATCGAAGGCAAGACCGTCGTCATCACCGGTGCGACGTCCGGAATCGGCGAGTCCTGCGCCCGCTTCTTCGCCGAGCGAGGGGCGAACCTCATTCTCCTGGCCCGGAGGGAGGAACGGCTCAACGCCCGCCGCGATGAGCTGTCGGGGACCGGCGTGGACGTCGCCGTCCGGATCCATGACGTGCGGGACCGTGCCCTCGCCCGACGAGCTGGCCGCGGACCTGAGGCAGCGGGGAGTCGTCCCAGACATCCTCCTGAACAACGCCGGTCTCGGCCGGGGCCTGTCCACGATCCAGGAAGGCGACATCGAAGACTGGGAGGAGATGATCGACACCAACGTCAAAGGGCTCCTTTACATGACCCGGGCGATCCTCCCCCTCATGGTCGAACGGGACCAGGGCCACGTCATCAACATCGGGAGCATCGCGGGGCGGTGGGTGTACCCCGCTGGTGGCGTATATACCGCCACTAAGTTCGCGGTGCATGCCTTGAACGAGGCGATGAGCATCGATCTCGTGGGCAGCAACGTCCGGGTGTCGAGCATCGACCCCGGGGCCGTCGAGACCGAGTTCTCACTCGTACGATTCCGTGGGGATGAGGAAAGGGCGGAGAAGATCTACCAAGGCTACACACCCCTCACTCCGGACGACGTCGCTGACGCCGTCTGCTACGTGGCCAACGCACCGCCTCACGTAAACGTCCTTCAGCTGGTCATGATGTGCACCGACCAGCGCTCCGCCACCGTATTCCACAAGGAGAGTCGGTGAGGATGGTGGCGCTTGAGCCGAGATAAGCCCTCCCCCGGCGTCATCGTCTTCGCCCTCTGGCTTCTGGTCTTCGCGGCCAGCAGCCAGATCATGATCATCTCGCCGATCCTCCCCCGGATCGGCGAAGAGCTCGGAATCGCCGAGTCCGTCCTCGGCACGCTGGTCTCGGCCTACTCCCTCATGGTCGGCGTCTTCGCCATCATCTCAGGTCCGATATCGGACAAGATCGGGCGGCGCCGCATCCTGCTATTGGGGACCGGCATCATGACCGTGGCCCTGCTCCTGCACCACTTCGTCGTGGGGTACTACTCGTTTCTGGCGGTCCGCATCTTCGCCGGGTCGGCGGGCGGGATCCTGAGCGGAGCCGCCGTCGCCTACATCGGTGACTTCTTTCCGTACGATAGGCGAGGCTGGGCCACCGGTTGGGTGATGAGCGGCATGGCCGCCGGCCAGATCGCGGGCGTCCCCCTTGGGATCGTGCTGGCCGGAGCATATGGCTTCCGGGCTCCTTTCTATCTGTTCGCCGCCGCCATGAGCATGACCTGTCTCTTGATCTGGTTCCGGGTGCCCCAGCCAGACGTGAAGCGCACCGAGGGGCGACTCACCCTGGCCCGCGCCGCCAGCGACTACAAGATCCTGTTCATGCGAAAGGAGATCGCGGCGGCCGCCGCCGCCTACTTCCTCATGTTCATGGGTGTGTCACTGTTCATCGTGTACCTGCCTTACTGGCTCGAGCAAGCCGTCGGTGCGACTCCCAGCGCCATCGCGACCATGTTCGTGGTGGGGGGCATCGCCAACGTCCTGACGGGACCTCAGGCGGGGAAGCTCTCGGACAGGATCGGCCGTAAGCGCATCGTCATCCTGTCCAGCCTCGGGCTCGCCGTGGTGATGCCCCTGACTACGTTCGTCATCAGTGACGTCTGGGTTGCCTACGGCATGTTCTTCGTCATCATGGTCCTGGTGGCCATGCGCATCAGTCCGTTTTCCGCGCTCCTGACGGCCCTGGTGAGCGACGAACGGAGAGGCTCACTCATGAGCCTGACCGTCGCCCTCGGTCAGGTCGGCTTCGCCGTGGGCGCCGCTCTGGCCGGCCCGCTCTACACGCGCTTCGGGTACGTGAGCGACACGGTGCTGGGAACCATCGCCGTCGTGGCCATGGCCGCGGTGGTGGGCTACCTGGTACCCGAGCCCGAATTGAACCCCGAGCAGTCCCCGGTCGTAAGCGCGGCAGACTGACAAGAACGAGGCCGCCCCTTCCGGGATGACCCTCCACCACGCAGCCAGCGATCGAGCCGCTACCGCACGTTCGCACCCCGCTGGCGAACACGTCCCCACGAGTCCCGCTCACACGACGACTGGGAAGCACCCAGCCCCGTACGCCCGACCAAACTTGCCATCCCCATTGCTGCCCTCCTCGAAGTGCCTGGGCGCACCCGGGCGTCCCGTGCACCTTGAGACAGAGCCTTCCGTCGAGAGGTTGCAAAGACAGGTGCCACCAAGCGAGAGAGGCGGTAGAATAGTTGATGGGGTCTCACGCCCCGCGAGCCTGAGACCCGACGCCCCCCCCCAACATATTCCCTGGGAGCAGCAACATCCCGTGAGTTCAGGCCCTTCCAAGAAAGTCATGATTCTCCTCGTGGAGGACAGCGTCGACGAGATCCTCCTAATCAAGACGCTCATCGAGAACGCCGGCCCCTACCAGGTGACCTCGGCGCAGGACGGGCAGAAGGGTCTGGAGCTGTTGCTCGGAGGCGGGTGGGCGCTTGCCATCTTCGACCTGAACCTGCCGGGGCTGGACGGGATCGAGCTGACCCAACAGGGAAGAGAGGCACATCCCGACCTCCCGATAATGATCGTCACCGGGGCCACCAGCAGCCTCATGATCGACGGAGCCTTCCGTGCCGGGGCCGACTACGTGCTCAACAAGCCCGTGGACAAGGCCGAGCTGCTGACCAAGGTCCGGGAGTTCGTCCCGATCGAGGGTGACGCCGGACCGGGCGAAGCCGCAGCGGACGCGACCGCTACGGGGCACGTCCCGACTGTGTTGGCCGTTGGAGGCCGGCCGGGAGACGTGGAGATGGGTTGCGGTGGCGTCCTCTTCAAGCACCAAGCCGAAGGCCATCAGGTCGTGATCCTCAACCTGGCCGGAGGCGGGGACCCGCCCTCCGACCTGGCCGCCGCCGCGGTGCAGGCCGCCGAAATGCTGGGGGGCCAGGTGAAGAGCGTGGGAGACGAGGACGCCGTCGATCCGGAGGCCGCCACACAGCTGGTGCGGTCCGTCATAGCCGAGACCGGCGCCGGTATGCTCTACCTTCCGACGGCGTCGGCCCAGGATCACGGCTCCGTGAACAGCAATCGCATCGCGCTGGCGTCGGCCGAGGCAGTCCACAATGTCCTCGCCTACCAGTGCCCTACCGCGACGCTGGATTTCCGTCCTCAGTTCTTCGTCGACGTGGGACCCTTTATGGCGCGGAAGATGGAGATGCTCATGTTCTACAAGGAGTTCGGTCTCGCGAACGTGAATCCCGAGCTGGCGGCCGCCACCGCTCGATACTGGGGACGGTTCAAGGAACCGGAGGAGGTGGAGCCGCTGGAGGTGATTCGCCGGGGCGGTGCATGAGCGAGCGTGTTCGGAGAGACGCCGCGCGCGCGAATGGCGAATGTAGCCGACGTAGCGCCGCATCAATTACAATACTGTACCTCTTCCACACCGCCGGATGCCGTTTCCGGCGGCACCTTTTTCCCCAACGAGCCGGAGGCAATCCTTGGCCCAATCGCCGAGGCTGGAGTTCGAGCGTGACATCGTCGAGGTCCAAGAGCAGATTGACGACCTCGTGGCGTCGGCCGAGCGCAGTGGCTTCGACGTGTCAGACGAACTAAGGGAGCTCCGGACCAAGTTGGAAGCCCTCAAAGAGTCCACGTACAAGAACCTGACCCCCATGGAGCAGGTCCGGGTAGCGCGACACCAGGACCGCCCGTACACCCTCGATTACGTGGAGCGCATCTTTACCGACTGGGTGGAGCTGCACGGGGATCGAACCTTCCGGGACGACGAGGCCATCGTGGGCGGATGGGCTAGCCTCGAAGGGGCCTCGATGATGGTCATCGGCCACCAGAAGGGCCGGGACATCAAGGAGAACCTCCGCCGGAATTTCGGCATGGCCCACCCGGAGGGATACCGGAAGGCCCTCAGGCTCATGCGCCAGGCGGAGAAGTTCGGCAGGCCCGTAGTAACCTTCATCGACACCCCGGGAGCCTACCCCGGACTGGGCTCCGAGGAGCGCGGGATCGCGGAGGCCATCGCCCTCAACCTGCGTGAGATGGCTCGCCTGCGCGTTCCCCTCGTGTCCGTCGTCATTGGCGAGGGCGGCTCGGGTGGCGCCCTCGGTCTGGGAGTGACGGACCGCATCCTGATGCTGGAGCATTCCGTGTATTCGGTGATCTCCCCCGAGGGCTGCGCGGCCATCCTCTGGCGCTCGCGGGACTTCAAGGTCGAGGCGGCGGCGGCCCTCAAGCTCACCTCCAAGGATCTGGTCGAGCTCGGGGTCGCGGACGAGATCATTCCCGAGCCCGCAGGTGGAGCCCACTCCGACTGGGATGCTACGGCCGTCGCCGTGAGAGACTCCATCGTGCGTAATCTCGATGAGCTGCGGCAGATCGACGCGACCGACCTCTTGGAGAGGCGCTGGCAGAAGTACGAGGCCATCGGCGAGTGGACCGAATCCGCCTCCGAACAGGCGAGCGAGGCCTATTGACCATGGCCGGCTTCGCAGAGGTTCTCTTCAAGGGCACCCGTCGGGACTACTTCTCCTTCCAGGACCTGGACCTCAGCCCCGGATCGAAGGTCATCGTCGAGGCCGACCGGGGAGAGGACCTCGGCGAAGTTGCGGCGCTCGGCACAATTGCAGAGCGCAAGTGCAGCTCTTCGGGGGGCTGTGCCACACCACTTCCGCAGAAGCGGGTCCTCCGGTTCGCGCGGGACGGTGAGATCGCAAACGTGGAGAGCCTACGGGACGACGAGCACCGGGTCCGCACCGAGACGCGGAAGCTGGTGCAACGGCATGAGCTCAAGATGAAGGTCACCGAAGCCGAGTGGCAGTTCGACAAGAACAAGCTGATCATCTACTTCACCGCCGAACGCCGTGTCGACTTCCGTGAGCTCGTCCGAGATCTGGCCCGGACGTTCCGAACCCGCATCGAGCTCAAGCAGATCGGTGTTCGCGACGAGGCGGCTCTGCTCGGGGGAGTGGGGCGGTGCGGCCGTGAGCTCTGTTGCTCGACCTGGCTTCCGGCCCTGAAGCCCGTCAGCCTGCAGCTCGCCAAGGACCAGAGGCTCTCGCTCAACCCGGCGCAGATCTCCGGTTGCTGTGGCCGCCTCATGTGCTGTCTCATGTACGAGCACAAGACGTATGTCGAGGCGCGACGCCGGTTCCCCAGGGAGGGCAAGACCCTCAGAACCGAGCAGGGTGAGGAGCGAGTCGTCACCGTGGACATCTGGCAGGAGACCGTCACGCTTCGCTCGACGGAGGGCAACCGTCGGACCGTGTCCTTGGAGGAGCTCAAGGGCGAAGTGACGCGCAAGCCCGACTAGTGGCCACTAGGTCGCCTGCCGTATCGCAAATCTCCGATCGCGAAACACCTTGAACCGGCGCTACCTCACCACACCGATCTACTACGCCTCGGGCGAGCCCCACCTAGGGCACGCCTACACGACCGTGCTCACCGACTTCCTGGCCCGCTACTACCGGCAGACGGGGGCCGACGTGCTCTTCCTCACCGGCACCGACGAGCACGGCCAGAAGATGCAAGAGGCCGCCGCGGAGCAGGGCATAAAGCCGATCGAATTGGCGGACCGCATGGCCAAGCGGTTCGAGGCGGCCTGGAAGGACCTGAACATCTCCCACGATCGCTTCATCCGCACGACGGAGGGGGAGCATGCGGGTGTGGTCACGGCCATCCTGGAGCGCCTCTGGAAGAAGGGGCAGCTCTACGACGACGTCTACAGCGGCTGGTACTGCGTCCACGAAGAGCGATACTGGACGGACACGGACGTGGGGCCGGACCACGTCTGTCCGGACTGCGGGCGGCCGGTGAGCCATGTGGAGGAGAAGAACTACTTCTTCCGCATGAGCGACCATCAGAAGCGGCTCATCCAGCACATCGAGGAGAACCCGGGGTGGATCGTCCCGGAGACCCGGAGGAACGAGGTCTTGGGCTTCCTCGCCCAGCCGCTCCAGGATCTCTCCATCTCGCGTCCGAAGTCACGATTGGAGTGGGGCATCACCCTCCCCTTCGACGATGAGCACGTCTGCTACGTATGGGTCGACGCTCTCATCAGCTACGTGACGAGCTCGGGTATTCTCGACCCGGAGGGTGGGCCGGACCAGCCGGGGTTCACAGACCCCGGGGACTCCTGGTGGCCCGCCGACATGCACCTCGTGGGCAAGGACATCATCACCACTCACGCAGTCTACTGGCCGACGATCTTGATGGCAGCGGACCTCGACCTCCCCAAGCACATCCTGGCCCACGGATGGTGGGTCATGGGGGAGACCAAGATGTCCAAGTCTAAGGGGAACGTGGTCGATCCGCTGGCGCTCCGGGAGGACTTCGGGACCGACGGGGTCCGCTGGTACCTCCTGAGGGACATGCCCACGGGTGCCGACGCGTCCTATACACCCGAGAGGTTCCTGGCGAGGTACGAGGAGCTGGCGAACGTGCTGGGCAATCTGGCGAGCCGAGCCACGTCCATGATCGTCAAGTATCGCGACGGGATCGTCCCGGACGCCGGAGGGGCGGGGTTGGACGAAGAGATCCGGGCGACGCTGGACACGGTGATGAAGCACATGGATGAGCTCCGCGTCCACGACGCCCTGGCCTCCGCCATGGATCTGGCCCGCACGGCGAACGGGTACGTGGACAGGCGGGAACCCTGGGCACACGCGAAAGATCCCGAGCGAGCCGGCGAGCTCGACGAGACGCTGGCGACGCTCGCCCGG
This sequence comes from Longimicrobiales bacterium, assembly GCA_965238005.1. GTDB lineage: Bacteria > Gemmatimonadota > Gemmatimonadetes > Longimicrobiales > Gaopeijiaceae > CBDCKN01. The sequence goes on along the minus strand of OZ250165.1, from coordinate 4,159,847 downwards.
GCGCTCACCGTGCTCAGCGCGCTCTTCTTGCCGGTCACTCCGGAAAAAATGACCGATCTGGCAAGAATGTTGGGGTTGGACGGGGTGCCTCCGCTCGACGAGGCGGCGGCCATGAGCCTCGCAGGACGCAGAGTCAGCAAGGGAATTCCCCTCTTTCCGAAGCCCGATCAGAATGCTTGACACTCTCGGCTGGCGCCGGGTATGTTTCTTGCTCCACCCTGGAGGATCGAGCATGACCCCCTTATGCTCGATACCGGCAGTGGAACACAGGGTAGTCTTCTAGCAAAGCAGGTGGAACACAGGGTAGTCCTCTAACAAGAAGGTGAGCGAGCGCCGTAATGGCTGACAAACGCTGGACTTTCCTGTGCATCTCGGACGAGGGAAGCCCGATTCGCCAGTACAGTGCGTCCTCCCGGACAATCCACGGCCTAGCCTCCCTGCTGGGCGGTTTCACCGTCGTGGTAACGGGGCTGGCCATGCTGGTGGCCGTCGACGGCTCAGCCCGTTATGAGGCACGCAAGCTCGAGCAGGAGAAGTCGCTCCTCACCCAGGAGCTCCAGACGATTCAGACTCGGGTCGCTCGGATGGAAGGCTCCATCGACGGGCTCATCGATCAGGACCAGCGTTTCCGCCTTCTGGCGGGTCTTGAAACCATCGACGAGGAGATCTTCCAGGTGGGCGTCGGCGGTCCCGGTATGCTTACGCCCGAGTCCAGCCCCCTGTGGGAGGCCGATCCGACCACGGCGAAGGAGACGTTCGCCACGTCCTACGATCTGCTGGCTCTCGAGCGCCGCGCCAGACTACTCTCGGAGAGCCTGGCTGAGGCCACCGACAGCCTGGAGGCGCACCACGATCTCCTCGAGTCGACGCCCTCAATCATTCCGACCGAGGGGCTCCTGAGCAGCGGATTCAGCTCTGCCCGCCTGCATCCGATCTACCACAAGGAGCTCCCGCATCCAGGAATCGACCTCCACGCTCTCAAGGGCACACCGATCCTCGCTGCGGCCAAGGGTGTCGTATGGTACGCCGGCTGGAAGTCGGGCTACGGGTACACCGTCGAGGTGAACCACGGGTTCGGGTACATGACCCGGTATGCACACGCGTCCGAGATCCTGGTTAGGAAGGGTCAGAGGATCCAGCGGGGCGATGCACTCGCCCAGGTTGGCCGAACCGGGACGGCCACCGCGGACCACCTGCACTACGAGGTCTGGGTGGGTGGCAAGGCCCGAAATCCGCTCGACTACGTGTTGAGCGGCGTGATTCCTTAGGCACAACTCTTCGGCAGGTGGCTTTTCGTAAGTAGAGAGTGCGTCGAGGTTGCGATCACGAGGGCGCCCCGGGGCGCCCTTTTTCATTTGTGGCCACTCGACGAGCCGGAATCCTGCTCCTCCCACTGTCCTTCCCGAATGACCCGGATCGCGCTGGTCAGACCTCCGGCGATCCGTTACGGTAACCTTGATGGAGCCTCCGACGAGTTGTACCTTGGGCCACTTTTTCAAGAACGTGTAACGGAGTTGGACATGACGCGAAGCAAGCTTCTGCTGGGCGTGTTAGGAACCGCCCTTCTCTCCGCCTGCGGCCCCACTCAGGTGGCCGTGAACGCCGAGCTCGGTTCTGACGACCCCGAACAGGCGGTCGCGGCGAGGGCTCTGGGCGATCTGGAGATCCGGATGTTGCCGTTCAATCGGGACGTCATCTTCGATTCGCTGACCGCGGCGGCGACGACCCCCGAGCCACTCATTCCGGACACCGTGCTCAACGCCCAGAACGCGGTCTCGGCTGCGCAGCAGGAGTGGCGGGACACGGAGGCGCGCTGGAACGTCCTGCGGGATACGCTCCAGACCCTCAGCGAGACCCTCGACGGAATGAGGCGCAACAGCGGCCAGTACCGGCTCCTCTACCGGGACTTCCAGGACCTGGAGGCCCAGTACAACAGGGTCGAGCGTGCCCGGGATCTGGCCTTCGGGAACTTCACTTCACTCCAGGAGGCGTCGTTCGTGGCAGCCGAGGAGACCAAGCTGCTACGTGAGCAGTGGGCCGACGAGGCCTTCGCCGGCGTAGGCGTCATCATGGCCACTCGTCTCCAGAGCAGTGGACGCGACATCCTATACGACACCACGGACGCCAGCGGCGTCGCCGACGGATTCGAGGTCAAGCGAGGCGAGTGGTGGATCTCGGCGCGCTACGAGCTCCCGTACACGGAGCTGTACTGGAACATCCCCGTCACCGTCTCGGGGCGGGATCCCGTCCAGGTTCGCCTGACCCGGGAAAACGCCACGGCACGGCCCAAGCTGTAGACCGTCGAATCCCGCGGACCGGAGGCCCCGGAGATCGCTCGCGATCCCCGGGGCTTTCGCAAATGCGGACGGGGTAGAAGGCTGTCTGTGCGCGGCCCATTGTACTTCTTCAACAGCCTTCTGGCATTCGGTAGCTTACGGGGGAGCCACACTCGAAGCCTCCTGACGAAGTGGGGTGCGGCGCGCACATGAGCTCGAGCCAACCAACTGGGCCGCATCCCTCCCTCGAGGTCGGCGAGGACGGGATCGGGCGGATCACCTTCGACGATCCGGACAGGAAGGTGAACGTCCTCACCGAGGCGGTCATGACACGTCTCGCCGACCTCGTGAACGAGGCCCGTGATCTCGCTCGACAGGGGCGACTTCGCGCCCTCCTGTTCCGAACCGGCAAGAGTGGGTTCATCGCCGGCGCCGACGTCGCGGCCATCGAGGCCATCGAGGACCCGGCGCAGGGCGCGCACGCGTCTCGGATGGGACAGGCCGTTTTCGGATCTATCGAAGACCTGGACGTCCCCACGGTTGCGGCGATTCACGGCATCTGTCTGGGCGGTGGGACCGAGCTGTCGCTGGCGTGCAGCCATCGCGTGGCCTCCGACTCCCCGAGGACCGCCTTGGGCCTTCCCGAGGTCCTTCTGGGCATCCTTCCTGCATGGGGCGGCACCGCCCGGCTCCCACGACTCGTGGGCCTCCAGGCCGCCCTGGACGTGATGCTCACCGGACGTCAGATCTCGGCGTCCAAGGCGAAGCGTATCGGACTCGTGGACGCGATCCTTCCTGCTGACCTGTTCGACGAAAAAGCGGCAGCCTTCGCCGCGGCTCAGTCCGACGACCAGTCCAAGCGTACCCGCGCTCGCCGGCCGGTGTTCAAGCGCCTGATGGACGACACGGTACCCGGGCGCCTCCTCGTCCTCAGCATGGCCAAGAGGCGCGTGCTCTCCCAGATGGGCGGCCACTATCCGGCGCCGCTCAGGATCCTCGAGGTTCTGAGCCGCAGCCTCGGGCGTCCTCTCTCCAGGGCCCTGGAGATCGAGGCCGACGCGGCAGGGGATCTCATCGTCTCGTCGGTGAGCAAGAACCTGATCCACGTCTTCGACCTCCGGGAGGACGCACGGAAGGGAACGGGCGTCCAGGACGCTGCGGTCACACCCGGTCGCGTCGAGTACCTCGGTGTCCTCGGCGCCGGCGTCATGGGAGGCGGCATCGCCCAGCTAGCCGCCCACCGTGGCATCCATGTCCGCATGAAGGACATCAACCACGAGGCCGTCTCCAGCGGCCTGCAGCACGCCCGGGGCCTCTTCGACAAGCTGGTGAAGCGCAAGAAGCTGAGTCGTCGGGAAGCCGAGCAGCGCATAGCCCTCATCTCCGGTGGCCTCGACTACGAGGGGTTCGGACGGCTCGACCTGGTCGTAGAGGCCGTGGTCGAGAAGATGGACATCAAGCGCATCGTCCTCCGGGAGACGGAGGAGGCCCTCCGGAGGGCCTGCATCCTGGCGACGAACACGTCCTCGCTGTCTGTGGACGAGATGAGCACCGCTCTCTCTCGCCCGGAGAACTTCGCCGGCATGCACTTCTTCAACCCGGTCCACCGCATGCCCCTGGTGGAGGTGGTGCGTGGGGCCAGGACCAGCGACGAAGCGGTGGCCACCGTGTACGCTCTGGCGCTGGCGTTGGGCAAGGTGCCCGTGGTTACGGGGGACGGCCCCGGCTTCCTCGTGAACCGCATCCTTGGGCCATACGTGAACGAGGCGGGCTTCCTCCTGGCGGACGGAGCCAGCGTCGAGGCCGTGGACGGGGCGGCGAAGAACTTCGGCATGCCCATGGGACCGCTCCGGCTGGTGGACGAGGTGGGGATCGACATCAGCCGGCACGCCGGCCAGTCCCTCTACGAGGCCCTGGGTGAGCGCCTCGCCCCATCTCCGCCGCTGGTCGCCCTGGCCGACAGCGGGCGGCTGGGCAAGAAGGGTGGGCTCGGGTTCTACCGGTACGATGGTGACAAGGAGAAGGGCGTCGATCCGGACATCTACGCGGTGCTGGCCCCCACCGTCCCCGACGATCGGATCACCATCGAGACCCGGGAGATCAGAAGTCGCCTTGTGCTGGCCATGGTGAACGAGGCCGCTCGCGCGTTGGAGGCGGGCATCGTGACGCGGGCCAGTGACGTGGATCTCGCCATGATCATGGGCACCGGCTTCCCACCCTTCCGAGGCGGCCTGCTTCGGTTCGCGGACACCATCCACGCCCGCACCGTCCTCGCCAGGCTGGAGGATCTGGAGAAGAGGCACGGGCCTCGATTCGCCCCCGCGGCACTGATGCGGCGTCTGGCACGCGAGGATCGTGGCTTCTACGAGTCCTTTGCAGGCTGACGTTTGGGGGGTCGTTCCCTGCTCCGGCGTCTCGAGCCGGATGGGAACGCCCAAGGCCATGCTGGACGCCGGCGGCCGCACCTTTCTCGAGCGTGTGATTCACGCCCTCCACGACGGGGGCTGTGCGCGGATCCTGGTGGCCCTCCCGACGCCGAAGGGTCCGGTCGCCGCGAAGGCCGGAGAGGCCGGCGCCGTCGTCGTGACGAACCCCTCGCCGGAGGACGGCCCCATCGGGTCCTTGCGCGCGGCTCTTCGCAGTCTGGATCCCTCGGTGGAGGGGGTCGCCTTCTGTCCCGTGGACTATCCGCTGCTCCAGGCAGACACCGTGTGCACGCTGCTCGCGGAATTCCACTCGAACGAGAGATCGCTCACCCTACCGACCTTCCAGGGCAAACGCGGACATCCAGTGGTGTTCCGACGGACCCTCTTCGACGAGCTCCTCGATGACAACTTGCCACAGGGGGCGAAGACCGTGGTCTATCGTCACCTGGATGTGGCGGCTCTGATTCCGGTGGAGGACCAAGGCACCGTCATCGACATCGACGATCTAACCGACTACCGTCGGCACTTTCCCGACGCGTACCGCCAACGTTTTCAGGCGCGATGACAGCTCCCGACCAAAGCTCACTCCCGGCCTTCAGGGCCGCCGAAGAGATCCTCGATGCCCAGGAGGCCCGCGAGGCCGCGGCGATCATCGTACCCGTGGACGGTCCAACGGAGCTGGTGGGCCGGCGGGTCGTGATCCGACAGTCCGACAGCGGAACCCTTCGGCGCATCGGATCCTTCGGTGACGCTGCCCTGGACGAGGCGGCGTTCGCCCTGGCCGAGAGCGTCCTGGCGGACCCCGCGTCCAACGTGGACGGGATTCACGAGCTGGCATCCACCGTCGGCGAGAAGGTCAGCGTGTACATCGAGGGCCATCACCCACACCCGGACCTGGTGATCGTGGGGGCCGGTCACATCGCGCAGCCGCTCTGCGCCGTGGGTGCGCTCATGGGCTTTCGGGTCACCGTCATCGACGACCGTTCCGACTTCGCCACCCGGGAGCGCTTCCCCGAGGCGAACCGGGTCGTGCGGGTGGACTTCGCCGATCCGTTCGCCGACGTCCTCATCCACTCGACGAGCCACGTGGTGCTGGTGACCCGGGGACACAAGTACGACTACGAGTGCCTCCGGCACATCCTGAGGATGGAGGTGGAGCCGCCGTACATCGGCATGATCGGGAGCCGGCGGCGCGTTCGAGCGGCCTTCGCCCAGCTCGTGAACGAGGGCCTCCCCAGGGATCGCCTCGCACGAGTCCGGGCCCCGCTGGGGCTCGACATCGGGGCCGAGACGCCCGCCGAGATCGCGGTGAGCGTGGCGGCCGAGATCGTGCTCCTCCGGAGGGGCGGCGCCGGCTCCCCACTCGCGGACAGAGAGCGGGTCCTTGACCGATTCTTCTAGGAGCCCGACTGTCTTTCGATGAATCGACAAGACGATTACAACCTCTACCGGACCATGATGGACAAGGTGCGCGAGGGCCGCCCCTGCGCCCTTGCGACCATCGTGGCCACCAAAGGGTCGGCCCCCCGCAAGGTCGGGGCCAAGATGCTGGTAGATCCCGAACGCGGGCTGGTGGGGACGGTGGGCGGCGGATGCGGTGAGGCCGAGGTCATAGAGGCCGCCCTGGAGGTTCTGCGCACCGGCGAGCCTCGCATCGTCCGTGTCGACCTCACCGAAGACCTGCTATCCCTGAGCCCCGCGGTCTGCGGAGGCATCATGGAGATCTTCGTAGAAGCGGTCGGCCTCTGAGCGCATGGGCGATCCGCCGCTGATCGACATCCACTACCTCAGGCCTCCCGACCGAGAGCAGATCTTCACCCAGCACCTGATCTGGGACGACGCCGAGGTGAAGATCACCTTCTCCACCGACCTGAGCTTCGAGCCGCCCATCCGAATCGACGGCGATGTCGTCCTGGAGACCGGCTCCGAGGTGATCTGGTTCACCTTCCCCGGCGCGTGGCACGACGTCGGGCTATTCCACCGAGCCGACGGGACCTTCACGGGGACGTACGCCAACATCCTAACACCGTGCGCGTTCGAGGAGGGCGGCACGTGGCGCACGACGGACCTCTTCCTCGACGTCTGGAGGGACCCGACCGGCCGGGTTCAGATCCTGGACGAGGAAGAGCTCGAGGAAGCGGAGGCGCGGGGATGGGTGACGGAGGAAGTCGCCCGGCGAGCGCGGGCCGAGGCCCTGGCCCTGAAGCAACAGGCGGAAGCCGGGCTCTGGCCTCCGCCTGTCGTGCGTGAGTGGACCCTCGCCCGGGCCCGGGAGCGGCTCTAGGAGCTCTCCACCAGTTGCGCCGAGCACAGGCGCGACATGTCTACATAGACCTGCTTGAGAACGTCGGGCTCCTCCTGAAGGCAGTCGATCAGGCGCTGGTAGCGCCCGAGTATGGCAGTGGGAATCTCGATCTCCTCGTGGTGATAGGAGCCGCCGTCCACGAAAAGGAGCCTTACCCTGGCGACGTCGGCGCTCAATTCCCCTCGCTTTCGCTCATCAAACGCTCGATGACCTCTTGGACGCCGGCGAACTCACCCCAGCGGTTGACCCGCGTCGCCGTGCCGCCGCCCTTGCTAACGTAGAGTGTCGGTGTGCCCGTAACGCCCAGCTCCATCCCGAGCCTCATGTTCGCGCTCACCACGTCGGCGTGTCGGTCGCTGTCGAGGCAGGCCCTGAAGTCGTCGGCGTCCAACCCGATGGTGACGGCGTACGTCTCGTAGGCGTTCAGGGGGGGAGACTGGCTCACGGACCAGGTGGACTGGTGCGCGAAGAGCTGATCGTGGAACGGCCAGTAGAACTCCTCGCCCTGGTCGAGCGCACAGCGGGCGGCCCTCGCCGCCACGAAGGCATACGCGTGCCCCGCCAAGGGGAAGTCGTGGAAGACGAAGCGGGCCATGCCGGTCTCGATGTACGCCAGGTCCACCTGGGGCTTCACGAGCGTGGCGAACTGGTCGCACGCCGGGCACTGGTAGTCCCCGAACTCCATGATCGTAATGGGCGCGTTGGGATCGCCCCGCTCGATGCCGGTGGCCAGGTTCACCAGCGCGGCCACGTCGGTGAGGTGGCCGGTCACGATCTCGAGAATCGGCTCGGTCGCGGCCGAGCTCAGGGTGCTCTGAAGGAACGTCCACGCAATGGCGCCGGCGGCGATGATGCCGACCGCGGCAAGAACCATGTAGAACCCCCTGAGATCCCCACTCCTCTGTTCAGACACGAGCTGACTCCACTTCTCGAGTGCATGGCCCTCGTCGTCAAACCCGCTACGCGGGCCGAAACAAGATGTTCCCCCTCCGCGGCCCCGGCAAATGGAAAGCCCGCCAACGGTCAGGCCAGGAGGATCTCCAACACCGCCGATACCTCTGAGAAGTCCTCGAAGACCACGTCCGCACCCGCCGCCTCCAGCTGTTCCTCGTCGAAGTGCCCCGTGGCGACGGCCGCGGTCCTGGTCCCGTGATGCTTGCCGCACTGAACGTCGCGCGGCATGTCGCCGACCACGAACACGCAGTCGGTCTCGAACCTGACCCCCCACGTCTCCGCCGCTCTGCTCAACGCGATGCCGGGAAGGTACTCCCTCTCTTCGTGATCCGATCCATAGCCGCCCACGTGGAACCGTCCGTCCAAGCCCACGGATCCGAGCTTCAGTCGAGCGCCGCGGGCGATGTTGCCCGTCACGAGCCCCAAGGCCACTTCGGCCTCCGCCTCGAGGGCCTGGATGAGTTTCTTGACGCCCGGCAGAAGCCGCATGGGATTGGCGACGATGCGGCGCTCCAGCTCCTCCGCATACCCCTGCCAGAGGCCCGGGAATCCGGCGTCGATCTCGTCGTCGTCGAAGCCGCTGGCAACCAGCAGCTCCCGAGCTATCTGGGGATCGGTCTTTCCGGAAAAGCTGTGTGACTCGATGACGCCTGCGGTGCCGAAGGTGGCCATCATGGCCGCGTGAAAGGCTCCCTTGGCGGGGCCGCCCTCCGCCAGGGTTCCATCGATGTCGAATAGGATCAGGCGCTGCATCACTAGAGCGCGGCGAGAATGGTGGGATCAATGTTCCCACCGCTTATCACCGCCACCGTCCTCTTGTCGCGGGTCTCCACCCCACCGTTTCGCAGGGCTGCGACCGTCGCGGCCCCCGAGAACTCGACCACCAGTCTCTGCCGGGCGAAGAGAAAGGCGGCCGCCTCCCGAATCGCCTGGTCATCCACGAGGACGACGTCGTCCACGAGCTCACGGACGTGCCGGAAGGTGTGGTCGCCGGTCCGCAGCGGGAGGAGCCCGTCGGCCAGAGACTCGCTGCTCTCGAGTGTCACCGGCTCTCCCGCGTCCAAGGCTGCCCGCATGGACGCCCCCCCCACGGGCTCTACGCCGAGGATTGTCACTGTCGGCCGCAGCCGGCGAATTGCGGCCGCGGATCCGCTGCACAGGCCACCCCCTCCTATGGGGAGCAGGACGGTGTCGAACGCGTCCCAGTCCTCAGCCACCTCGAGTCCGACCGTACCCTGGCCGGCGATGATCCGCGGGTGGTCGAAGGGCGGCACCATGGCCAGCCCCTCCGCTCCGGCGATGGCCTCGGCTCGGACCTTCCGTTGCAGGGAGGTGGTCCCCTCCAGTACCACCTCGGCACCCAGCCGTTCGGCACCCTTCCGCTTCACCTCCGGCGCCGTCACGGGCATCACCACGACCGCCCGGATCCCATGAAGCTGGGCGGCGAGGGCCACGGCCTGGGCGTGGTTCCCCGACGAGTATGTGATGATGCCCCTGGCTCGCTCTTCCTCGGGGATTTGAGCGACGAAGTTGTAGGCCCCTCGGATCTTGAACGAGCCGGCCCGCTGTAGGGACTCGAGCTTCAGGCGAACCTCGCCCCACAACTCGTCCTGAAGAGCGTCGGCCGGGTGGAGGGGCGTCCGCACCACGACGGAGCGGATCCGCTCATGGGCTTCCCGGATGGCGTCGAGCCCGACGAGGGCTTCACTCACCTTCGGAATCAGCCTCGCCCTCGGCGTCCCCGGTCTCCTGTGCCGCCTCGGCACCCACACCGCCCTCCGCGACGGCGGCGCCCTCGACTCCGACCGTGGCCTCGACGTCCGCGCTACCCTCGACGACGGCGCTGTCCTCTGCCTCGGACGCGTCGTCGCCGTCCGAATCTCCGTTCCCGTGCTCCGGGATGACGCGCGCCACGTCCATGACCACGTCGCCATCGTCCAGGTTCACGAGACGGACTCCTTGCGTCGCCCGGCCGATCACCCGGATCTCGTCGATGCGCTGGCGATTGATGACGCCGTTCCGCGTGATGACCATGAGCTGATCGTGGGGAACGACGGACTTGATCGCCACGACCTTACCCGTCTTCTCGGTCGTCTTGAGGTTGATCACGCCCTTGCCGCCCCGGGCTTGTAGCCGGTAGGCGTCGATGGCGGTGCGCTTGCCCATCCCGCCCTCGGAGACCACGAGCAGGGTGGCCTCCTCTCGGCGGACCACGACCATGCCGACCACGTGGTCGTCCTCACCGAGCCTGATGCCGCGAACGCCCTCGGACACTCGGCCCTGGCTCCGTGCATCCCGCTCGTTGAACCGTATGGCCATGCCCTTCTGTGTCGCGAGGATCACCTCGTTGTCACCGTCGGTGATCCGGACGTCGATGAGCTCGTCGCCCTCTCGGATGTTGATGCCGATGAGGCCCACGGAGCGGACGTTTCCGTAGGCCGAAAGAGCCGTCTTCTTGACCGTGCCTTCCTTGGTGCAGAAGAGCAGGTAGTGATCGTCGGAGAACTCCCGGACGGGAACGATGGACGCGATCTCGTCGGCAGGATCGATGTTCAGGAGGTTGACGATGGGCTTGCCCCTGGAATGCCGCCCCGCCGGGGGGACCTGCCATACCTTCAGCCAGTGACACTGCCCCGAGCGGGTGAAGATCATGAGATATTCGTGGGCGGAGGCCACGAAGAGGTGCTCCACCCAGTCCTCTTCCTTCGTGCCCATGCCCTGTAGCCCCCGGCCCCCACGTCGCTGGGCACGGTAGGTATCGATCTCCGCCCGCTTCACGTAGCCCTGACGCGAGACGGTGATAACCATCTCCTCGTCGGCGATGAGATCCTCCACTCCGAGGGAAGACGCGTCGTTGACGATCTCGCTGCGGCGCTCGTCCCCGTACTTCTTCTCAATGGCGGTCAGCTCTTCGGAGACGATCGCCATGCGGCGTTCCTTGCTGCCAAGGATCGTCCGCAGCCCCTCAATGGTGGCGCGGACGTCGGCGAGCTCCTCCTCGAGCTTCTCCAACTCGAGGCCGGTCAGCTTGGCGAGCCTCATGTCGAGGATGGCCTTGGCCTGGCGCTCCGAGAGCTCGAAGGTGTCTTGGAGACGGGTGGAAGCCGTTTCGGCGTCTCTGGATCCCCGGATGATCTTGATGACCTCGTCGATGTTGTCGACGGCGATCTTGAGACCCTCCAGGATGTGCTCGCGCTCCTCGGCGCGGGCCAGATCGAAGGCGGTGCGCCGCACCACCACGTTGTGCCGGTGGTCGATGAAGTGGAGGAGCATCTCCTTGAGGGAGAGCACGCGCGGGACGCCGTTCACCAGAGCAAGAAGGATGGTTCCGAAGGTGGACTGCATCTGGGTGTGCTTGTACAGCCCGTTCAGGACGATCTGCGGGATGGCGTCCCTCTTGAGCTCGATGACGATCCGGAGGCCGTCCCGGTCCGACTCGTCCCTCAGGTCGCGAATCTCGGTGAGCTTCTTGTCCCGGACCAGCTGAGCGATCTGCTCGATGAGCCGCGACTTGTTCACCATGAACGGGATCTCGGTCACCACGATCCGCTCGGAGTTCGCGTCCACCTCTTCGATAGAGGCCCGGGCGCGCATGACGATACGCCCACGACCGGTCCGATAGGCGTCCTCGATGCCCTGCCGGCCACAGATATAGGCCCCCGTGGGGAAGTCCGGGCCGGTTACCAGCCTCTCGAGCTCCTCCTGGGGAAGCTGCGGATCTTCGATGAGCGCCTTGGTGGCGGCGATGATCTCACTCAGGTTGTGTGGCGGGATGTTCGTCGCCATCCCGACGGCGATGCCCGAGCTGCCGTTGATGAGGAGGTTCGGGACCTTGGCAGGAAGGACCGTAGGCTCCTCGAGGCGCCCGTCGAAGTTCGGCGAGAACGACACCGTCTCCTTGTCGATGTCCTCCAGGAGCTCCGTGGCCAGGGCCATGAGGCGGGCCTCTGTGTACCGGTAGGCCGCCGCCGAGTCTCCGTCGATGGAGCCGAAGTTTCCCTGACCGTCCACGAGGGGGTAGCGCAGCGAGAAGTCCTGGACCATCCGGACCATGGAGTCGTAGACGGCCGAGTCGCCGTGCGGGTGGTACTTGCCCAGGACCTCGCCGACGACGGTGGCGGACTTCTTGTACGCCCGTCCCGGACTGAGTCCCAACTCGCTCATGGCGTAGAGGATGCGCCGGTGTACAGGCTTCAATCCGTCCCGTACGTCGGGAAGAGCCCTCTGGACGATGACGCTCATCGAGTAGTCGATGAACGACTCACGCATCTCGTCTTCGAGGATACGCTCTAGAACCTTCTCTCCACCCGGGCGGAGCTCGTCGTTCGCCATTCAGTTCGCCTTCGTAAAATAGGGTCGACGCGTCCTGGTCACGTCGTCAGTGCAAATAGCTGAGACCTCTCCAGCCACAGTCCCCGCAATGCCTGGCCGAGAGCGATTCGCCCGCCAGCCGGCCGAGGATCCGGTGTAGTATCTCGCGCCGCACTCTCCTGGTTCGGGCACCACACTTCGGGCACCCGTCGTGTTCCTGTATTCTCCCCTGGTGGTAGCGAGCGAGGACCGTCACGCCAGCCAGCACTACCGCCAATACCATCAGCCCAATCCCAGCCGCGAACCTCCACGGCACAGCATCCGCTCCATCCGATTCCAGCGGGTTGGTGAAGCTCTCCCTCAGGCGGGTGATGGTGAGGCTGGGAGTTCCGACGGCCAGCTCTAGACCGGCCAAGAAAAGGCCTGCAGAAATGACTTCGAGGATGCGTCTCAAAGAGGCTCTGCGAAGGGACTGGTTAATGTGGGCTAAGTCGTTGAAAACTAACGAAAAAGAGGCTCTTCAACAACTCGAGAAACCGACCTGCGGAGGGGCGCTGGAGAGATTCCTAGAGGCCGGGGCGCCGGGTCCGGCGGAAGACCGGCCCGCGCATGCGATTCACGAGCGTGGCGAAGCGCGGATCGGAGCGCAGGGGATCCCACACCGCATCGGTGCGGAGAGACGTCAGACGACGGTCCCGCCTGCGAAAGGCGTCCTCCAGAAGATCCAGGGCCTCGTCATCGGCCCCCGTGCCCGCGTAGGCCGCCGCCATGTAGACCGGCGAGACCGGCTGCCCCTCGGCCGTGCGCCCCTGGAGCTCCTCGAGGCGCCACTCCCAGTACCCCTCGGGTCCGTCCTCAAGCATCCGCTCTTCGAGCCGGGCCACCGACTCCGCGTCTCCTCTGGCGTGCTCCACCCAGACCTGTCGCATGTCCAGGAGATCCTCGTAATCGCCCCGGGACGCATAGATGAGCTCCAGCGCCTCCCAGGTCTCCTGGTGCGCGGGATCCAGCTCGCAGACCTCCTGCAGGAGTGCGATGGCCTCTTCCGTCCGTCCTGCGGCCTTCAACTGCTGTGCCGCATGGATCATGCGGGTCGGCTGGTTCGCCATCGGCCCCCCTCTCCTGACGGCCCACCCGGCCCACGCCGCCTGGAGCTGCTGGCCTACCTCGGTCGTGCTCTCGAAGATGCGAGTGGAGTCCATCCTGAACTCGCCCACGTTTGCGGCCGCCACCGAGTCGAGCTTGATGACAGAGAGGAAGTCTCCACTCCCCACGGCCGCCTCTCCTCGCCGACGCACGATGCGGACCTCGCTCCCCGGTCTTGGCGGAGTCGGCCGGATGGCGGGATCTCCCATCTCCTCGCTGAGGTGCTCGTCAATGAGCGTCAGGATATCGTGGGCCTCCGGCAAGTCGGGATCCACTTCCAGCGCCTTCAAAGCCATGAGCCTTGCCCACGCCAGCGAGGCGGCGGGGTCGGTGGGGTCAGCCATCTCCATCATGAGCTCCGTCCCGGCCAGGCCGGCATACGCCGGTGCGAAGGTCGGGTCGGCCTCCAGGGCCTCGCTGTAGTGGCCCATGGCGGCCTGGAGCCCCTCCAAAGTCTGTCTCGACTGGGCGTAGCGGGCCCTCATGAACTCGTCGTTGGCCTCCGGAACCTCACTGACGGGAGCGGCCGAGGACAGTGTCGCTCTCTCCTCGGGCGTCAGCTTCCCCTGGATCTCCCAGGCGATGGCCTCGGCCACCTCGCCCTGGAGAGTGAGGACGTCCGAGAAATCACGGGTGTAGCTCTGGGTCCAGACGTGGGTGTCGCTGGGACCGTGGATCAGCTGCACCGTGATCCGAATCTCGTCGCCGGCGCGCGTCACGGAGCCCTCTACGATGCCCTCCACACCCAGCTCCTGGGCGATCTCCGGTATCGTCCTTGCTGCGGCGGTTGTGTAGCGTGCCACCGACGTCCTCGACACGACCCTGATCGCCGGCAGCTGGCTCAACCGAGCAATGAGCGCCTCGTGCATCCCGGCGGCGAAGTAGTCTTGCTCGCCGGTGTCGGAGAAATCGTCCAGAGGGAGCACCGCCAGCGAGCGGATGGGATCGTCGGGGTCGTACGCCACGGGAACAACCGTTGGTCCGCCGTCCACCGTAGTCACGGCAGCGGGTGGCTCGACAGCGCTCTCGACCCACCACCAACCCAAACCCCCCACCGCAAGCAGTGTGATCGTCAGGAGAGCCAGACGGGGCAAGGTTCCGGCGGTAGGCATGCCGGGGACGTAGTTCCGGGGGGCGTCGCCAGCGTCGGTCTTACGGATGCCCTCCGGCGTGATGTCGAACACCCACGCCAGGACCATGACCACCGGGAAGCCCAGCACCGCAAAGACCACGAGGTATTGGAGGGCCCACTCCGCAGAGAAGGCCGGGAGGATGATCTCGCCGAGCTGGAGGACGACGAAGGCCACGGCCGCGTAACCGACGGCTACCTTGACCACATGCCGGCGTCCCAGCTCCGCCAGGAAGCACTCGAGCTTTGAGGGCTGATCACCCATGGTTCTCACATTATCGGTGTTACCGAATCGGTGGTACCGATCTCCACGAGGCACGGTTCGACTCGAACTACTAACCCCTGAGACGTCGAATCGGATCCTTTCGTTTAGTGCACCGGTGGCCGCGCTCAAGCCACGGCGATGAAATCCGCGACCTCCCGCCAACCCGCCCGCTTCAGCGCCTCCCGAATCTCGTCCCTGGCTCCAACCTGCCCCACGGCGGCCACACAGTAGCCATCCCTGTGTTCATTGATCCGCGATGGGGGGATGACTGTTGCCTCGTGGATGCTCTGCCCGATCTTGCGGTCATCGAGATCGACGAAGGCCCGTATTCTGCCGCCCTGTCTCTGGACCTCCTGCGCGAACGCCTTCCCCACGGGACCGGCTCCCCAGACCACCAGCCCCTCTCGATCCCGGGCCAGCGTGCGCAGCAGGTAGTGCACCTTGCACCGCCGGAAGGCCTCCGGGGCATACGCTTCATGCTGGCGCGAGGCCCGGTCCTCCCGCTCTCGCCAGTGGAGCAGAACCCGGCCCACAACCCCTAAGCGTGCGCCCGACTCCCACAGTCTCAGCAAGAGGTCGTAGTCCTCGGGCCACCCGCGGTCGACGTACCCCCCCACTTCCGACACGGCCGAGGATCTGAGGAAGAAGGTGGGGTGGGCCAGGGGACACTCGACGAACAGGTTGCGCTCCACGTCGTCGGAGGTGCGGATGTCGTCGAGCCACGCCTCGTAGCGCGTGCCTCCGTCCCGCACCGCAGTTCTGGGGAAGTAGCGGACCCTCGCCCCACAGCCCGTCAGGTCCGGGTTGCTCTCCAAGAGGGACCGCTGCTCCTCGAGGCGGGTGGCCTCGGCGACGTCGTCGTCGTCCATGCGGGCCAGGAACCGGCCCCTCACCCGGCTCCGCCCGGCCTCCAGGGCCGCAACGATCCCCAGGCGAGGCTGGCGGATCACGGCGACGCGAGGATCCTCCCGTGCCCACTGCGAGAGGACCTCGGCGCTTTCATCCGTGGAGCCGTCGTCCACGGCCAGGACCTCGAAGTCCTCGAGAGTCTGCGATCGCAGGGAGTCGATGCACTCGGGTAGATAGGCTGCTCCGTCGCGCACCGGGAGCAGGACCGAGACGTCGGGATCAGCCACCCCTGCCCACCACTTCCGACTCGAGCTCCATGATGAAGGGCTGCCCGGACGTCTCCAGCTTGACGATGACGTGAGGAGCCCTCACCCGGGCGTAAACGAGCTGCGTGGCCTGCGCTCCCTGGATCTCGATGCGATACGCATCGTAGCGGCCCGCAGGGACCGTCAGCCGGGTCCGATCCAGCACGCGCACTCGCACATGGGCGGCGGCGCCCGACTCCACCTGTACGACCGGCAGAACGAGCTCCAGGCCCTCCTCCAGGTCGGCCAGCCAGACCGCCACCTCGAGCATCTCCCCCACCAGGGAGCCGGGGGCCAGGGGCGCCTCGAACGGCTCCGTGCGGCCGTCCGGAAGGGTTCGTTCTCCCACAACCCGTCCGTCCACGATGTCGAGGCGGGCACCGGCCCGCTGCCGCCCCTGCGTCAGCTCGAAGCTTCCGCTGAGGGGACGGAACTCCCGTCCATCGAACGTCACCTCCTGAACCAGGACCTGTGGGCCCACGGTGGTCGACGACCGGAGGGAGAACCGCTCCGGCGTGCCGTCGGGGTCGCGGGTCAGCGTTCGGACCATCTCACCGATGACCGAGCCGTCCACCGTGATGCGATACGTCCACATGCCCGGCCCGAGGGACGAGGCGTCGGTCGTCAGTGGAGTGACGGAAGGCATCAGGTCAGCGAGGTCGATGGTGCCCCCGTCCATGTCCACCATGCGGACGGGCCCGAGGGTGGCGAGCCTGGGGCGCAGGAGCGTAGCATCTCCCACCACCACGACCGTGACGTCCTCGGGCCTCAGGTGCTCTCCGGCGATCCTCAGCAGCTCGTCCGGCGTCAGAGCACGAACGGCCGCCGCGTAGTCCTCCAGGGCAAGAGAGCTCCCCCCCGCGGCGTCGGAGCCGCCCCTCAGAAGCCGAAAGCGGCCGACCTGCCCCACCACTTGCCGGGCAGTGGCCAGCTGGAGCGGAAGGGAGGCCGCGATGAAGCTCTTGAACGCCTCGGTTTCCTCGAGCCCGGGGGCCTCGCTCCTCAAATCTTCGAGGGCCGCCATGACCTCGGCGATGGCCGAGTCGGCCACCTCCACTCGAACGTCGAGGTCCACTTCCAGAAGACCCGGACCCCGCCGTCGGCTCACCGCCGCGACAGCCGTTCCGGACCAACCGCGAGCTCGCAAGCGAGGCCCGAGGCGAGCCTCCGGGCCGCCGCCCAGGAACTGACCCAGCAGCGACAGTCCGGCCCAATCCGGGTGATCGCCGGATGGAAGCTGATGCCCCATGCGGATGACGGCTCGCGTGGAGCCCGGAGTGTGGACGATGACGCTCTCGCCCCTGCGGTCCCCCTCGGCCGGGGGGGCCCCGAGTGGGTCACGCCCTCGAGGCCGCGTTTCGGCCGTAGGGGTCTCCGTGCCGGCGGCCCAGCCGGAGAAGTGGGCCTCGAGGCGACTCACGACGTCGTCGGACTCTATGTCGCCCGAGACCAGGAACACGGCCCCCTCCGGCCTGAAGACCCGGCGGTGGTACGCCCTCAAGTCGGCCGCCGTGAGGTCGCGCACCTCCTCGGGACGCTCGTACACTCCGTACGGATGGGATACGTATACCGCGTGTCGAAACATACGTACTGCCATCGCTTGAGGCTCCGCCCACCCGGTCTCGAGGGCGATGACGCCCTGTCGACGCATTCGCTGAACCTCCGCCTGCGGGAAGGACGGGCGCAGGACCACGTCGGCCATTAGGGTCAAGGCCGAATCCAGGTGTGGCGTCAGGGAACCTAAGGACACGGTGGTCCAGTCGGTGCCCACGACCGCGGTCAGGGTGGCCCCGATGCGGTCCACGGCCCCGGCCAGATCGGCGGACGAGTGACGGTCCGCGCCCCGGGTGATCAGGTAGGAGACCAGCTCGGCAGTGCCGGCGCCACGGGGGGGATCCGCCGATCTGCCCCCCGGGAGCATGAGGCTCACGTCGACCCAGGGCAGCAGGGAGTCACGCACGATCAGGACCCCTGCCCCGTTCGAGAGCGTGCGCTCCTCAAGGGCCGGGAAGGCCGGCGGCGCGGGAGGAGCGACGTCGGGCGGTGCCTGTTGGGCCGAGACCGACCCCTCGGCGGCAACGAGCTCGGTGGGCGAGGCGAGCACCAGGAGTCCCGCCGAGGCCACCAGGCCCGACCCTCCCGGCAGAACCAGCACGACGGCCCGGTTCTCCGGGATCAGGTACCGGCGTGCTACCCGAAGCACGTCCTCCCGGGTGACGGCGTCGTAGCGCTCCATCTCGCTGTTGGCCCGGACCGCCCGTCCCCCGTACAGCTGGTGACGCTGCAGCTCGGCGGCACGCCCGGCCAGGGTGAGGCGTGCAGCCACCTCCGTCGCCCGACGCTGGTTCTTGGCCTTCTCCAGCTCCGCCTCCGTGACGCCGTCCTCACGGATGACGTCGATCACCGAGAGGAGAACCCTCTCTAGACGCTCCGGCTCCGTACCCTCCGTGGGGAGCGCCCCCAGGAGGAGCGAGCCGGGCCCCCTCCGGCGGTTGAGGACCGCGACGACGCTGCGGGCGACCCGGGTCCGGGCCACGAGAACGGAGTTGAGACGGCTGCTGGGCCCGGCGCTGATGACCGAGGAGAGTAGGGATAGGGCGTACAGGTCCTCGTCGACGGCCTCCGGCACCGCATAGGCGATCCAGAGCAGGGGTGCGGCCGCCACCGGATCCGCTACGGTGGCCCGGCTCTCCGCGGCTCCAGCCGGCACGATGGGAAACGGCGGCAGCCGAGGGGAGGCGGGACGGTCGTCCAGCGATCCGAAGTAACGCCGCACCAAAGTCTCGACCCGCGTGCGGGACGCGTCTCCAGCGATGGTCAGCACCGCATTCGCCGGCACATAGTAGAGACCGTGGAAGCGCCGGACCATGGACGCATCCACCTCCTCCAGACTGGGTCGGCCCACCAACGGGTTGCGGTAGGGCACGTACGCGGAGACCAGCGTGTCGACCACGATCTGCGAGCGGGCGTAGGGCTGCGCGTCGATCTGGGCCCGGGCCTCCGTGGCTGCGGCGGCCGTCGCCGTCCTCACGAGCGAGTCGCTCAGCGGAGGGTCGGCCATGCGTCCCGCCTGGATCCAGAGAGCCAGCTCCAGCGCCCCAGCAGGGACCACCATCTCGAAGGCGGTCCGATCGACGTCGGTGGACGCCGAAGCCACACCCCCGGCGTCCCCCACGAGCCGCTCCACCTCGGCCTCGCTCAGATCCCGCACCCGGCTGCCGAGGAGGTGCTCCAGGAGGTGGGCGAGCCCCGTGTAGCCCTCGAACTCGTGGGCGCCGCCCACGTGATACCACACGCTCACCGCCGTGACCGGAGCCGAATGGTCCTCGCTCAAGACGACGGTGAGGCCGTTGTCGAGCCGAAACGTCTCCACGGGGAGCACGGCTGAGACAGGTGCGGGTGACGTCCCGGCGCCGGACTTCTGAGCGTAGAGGACCCCGCCGGAGAGCGGACTACCTGACAGGCCGTCACCCCAGGGCAGAAGGGCGGCCAGGATCGGGAGTGCAGACGCCGAGACACTTTGGAAGCGGGACACTAGCCGACCTTCGCCCCCGGGAGCACCTCCGCCAGGTACTGACCCGTGGCGCTCTCCGGCACGGAGGCCAGGTCCTCGGGACGCCCCATGGCCACGATCTGCCCACCCTGGATCCCGGCCCCCGGTCCCAGGTCGATGACCCAGTCCGCCGTCTTCACCACCTCGAGGTTGTGCTCGATGACCACCACCGCGTTCCCGGCGTCGACCAGGCGGTTCAACACCCCGAGGAGCTTTCGCACGTCTTCTCCGGAAAGCCCCACCGTGGGCTCGTCCAGGATGTAGAGCTTCCGCCCTTTTCGGCCGGCCACGCCGGCGAGCTCCCGTGCGATCTTGAGGCGCTGCGCCTCTCCGCCGGACAGGGTCGGTGCCGGCTGCCCCAGCCGCAGGTACCCCAGGCCCACCTGCTGCAGATGCCAGAGCATCTGGCCCAGCTTGTCCTGGTGGATGAAGAACCGGATGGCCTCATCCACGGTCAGCTCCAGAACCTCGGCCACGTTCCGTCCCTTGAACCGGACGTCGAGCATCTCGCTCTTGTAGCGGGTCCCGTGGCACACGTCGCACAGCACGTAGACGTCGGCCATGAAGATCATCTCGATCTCCAATCGCCCCGCACCCTTGCACTCCTCACACCGGCCCCCCGCCACATTGAACGAGAAGTGGCCGGCGTTGTAGCGCCGGTCACGAGCAAGGGGCTGGGAGGCGAAGATCCTCCGGATCTCGTCCCACGCCTTGATGTAGGTCACCGGATTGGAGCGGGGCGTGCGGCCGATGGGTGACTGGTCCACGAGCACCACGTCGTCCAAGGAGCTCACACCCTCCAACGACGCGAACTCCCCGACGTACTGGCCCAGATGCTCCTTGGCACTCGTCTCACCCCCCTTGAGCTCCCGCTCGAGGGCCCGGTACAGGATGTCGTGCACGAGGGTGGACTTGCCCGAGCCCGAGACGCCGGTGACCACGGTCATGGCCTCCAGAGGAATCTCCACATCGACCCCCTGGAGATTGTGCAGGCGCCCGCCACGGAGCGTGAGCCGCGCCCCGTCCACCGGACGCCGCGACTCCGGCACCGGAATCTCGGCACGGCCGGAGATGTAGAGCCCCGTGGCGGTCTCGGCTCGGGCCAGCTCCTGGGGCGTGCCCTCGAAGACGACGTTGCCGCCCTTCTCCCCGGCCGCCGGCCCCAGCTCCAGGATGTGGTCCGCATCCCGGATGGCCATGGGATCGTGCTCCACCACGAGAACGGAGTTTCCGGCGTCCCGCAGCTGGCCCAGGAGGAGGAGAAGCGTCGTGGTGTCCTTGGGGTGCAGACCCACCGTGGGCTCGTCCAGCACGTAGAGGGTGTCAACGAGTCGCGACCCCAGTGAGTTGGCGAGGTTGATGCGCTGGGCCTCACCCCCGGACAGAGTCCTCATCTGCCGATCCAGAGAAACGTATCCGAGGCCCACGTCCACCAGGAACGCCAGCCGGGCCCTGAGCTCCCGGAGGATCGTCTCGGCGATCTGGGTTTCAGTGGCGGTGAGCTCCAGGCCGAGGACCCACGCCTGGAGGTCCTCCATGGGGAGCCGGCTCACGTCGGCGATGGAGCGCCCGGCAATCTTGATGTGGAGCGCCTTGGGCTGGATGCGGGCGCCCTGGCACGAGCGGCACGTCTGTGGGCTCTGGTACTGGCGGAGGAACACGCGGATGTATTGCTTGTAGCGCTTCCGCTCCCGGGAGATGAGAAAGGGGATCACGCCCTTGAAGTCCTCGGCCCCGTAGAGCACCTCCTCCCTGAAGTCCTCGGGGAGCTCCTTCCACGGGCTGTAGGAGGACACCCCTCGCGACAGCGTATACGAGCGGAGCTGCTCGCGCTCCTTGTGATACCGTGGCTTGGTCCAGGGATCCACTGCCCCTTCGTAGATGGAGCGCTGGAGGTTGGGCACGATGAGATCGACGTCGTAGTCGAGCGTGGCGCCGAAGCCCGTGCAGGTTGGACAGGATCCGTAGGGGTTGTTGAAGGAGAAGAGCTTCGGCGTCGGGTCGAAGAACTCGATCTCCGGATGATTGGCGCAACGGAAGTGCTCGGTGAACACCAGGCGGCCCATCACGCCCCCGTCCGACGGGTCGTGCATGAGCATTACGGCCTCACCCTCGCCCTCGGCGAAGCACGTTGCCAGGGAGTCCGCAAGGCGATCGCGCTCCTCCTGCCCGGCGGTGAGCCGGTCCACCACCACCAGCGGGTCGGCTACCTGGGTGACGTCGATGCCCAGATCGTCGGGATCCCCTGCATCAGGGACGCTGAGGTCCACCAGCTGCCCGTCAGCGAGAAGTCGCATGAAGCCCATGGCCCGGAGGTTCTCCACCACCAGGGCGTGATTGACCCGACCGCTGAGCTTGAGGGGGAAGGTCACCTGGATCTTGGAGCCCTCGGGGAGCTCGAGGACGCGGTCCACCGCGCTGGTGACCGTGTCGGGACGGACCTGCTCGCCGCACTCGGGGCAGTAGGTCCGGCCGACCCGCGCCCACAGGAGCCTCAAGTAGTCGTACACCTCCGTGGCCGTCCCCACCGTGGACCGGCTCGACTTGGTGGGGTTCTTCTGCTCGATGGCCACGGCGGGCGAGATGCCCTCGATGGAGTCGACGTCGGGCTTCTCCATCCTGTCCAGGAATTGCTTGGCGTACGTCGAGAGGGACTCCACGTAGCGTCTTTGCCCTTCGGCGAAAAGGGTGTCGAGGGCCAGGGAGGACTTGCCCGACCCCGAGGGCCCCGTGATGACGGTAAGAGCCCGCCGCGGAAGATCGATGTCCAGGTTCTTGAGGTTATGCTGACGCGCCCCCCGGATCCGAATCCAATCGTCCATGGGTGATTCTAGTGTTCCGTTGCCGAAGTTCGCGAGCCACAAAGAGGGTCGGGGCGCCGAGGGATCAAGGCGGGACGACGCGGCGTAGCGAAAGCTACGGCAAGGAGTCCCAACGCCGAACCCACGGATGCACCGTGCCCTCGACTGGCCGAGACACTTCGGCAACGGGACACTAACGGACTCGGCCGAACCGTGGAACTCGCCTCTCGACACCGGGTAGGCCGAACCCCTCACCCCGCCCCCCACCACGGCCAGGAGGGAGGACGAGTGCAGGGACCGCAGGGACCCTACCAGGAAGAGGAGGCGCTGGGGAAGGCATACGACGCCCGCCTGATGAAGCGGCTCCTGGAGTACCTGAAGCTCTACCGGTGGTACGTCGTCCTGGCCGTTGCAGTTCTGATGGTCGCGTCGCTCCTGCAGGTGGTGGGTCCGTGGCTCACCCGGATCGCCTTGGACGAAGCCATCCCCAACGGCGACGCCCCGCTGCTGGCCAAGCTGGCAGGAGCGTACGTGGCCGCCATCATCGGCGGCGTCTCCCTCATGTACGGGCAGACTGTCCTCACCACCTGGCTCGGCCAGCGGGTCATGTACGACCTCCGGACGGAGATCTTCGCCAAGCTCCAGCGCCTGGACCTGCGCTTCTACGACCGGAATCCGGTGGGCCGCCTCATGACCCGCCTCACCAGCGACGTCGAGACGCTGAACGAGCTCTTCAGCTCGGGCGTGGTGGCAGTGTTCGGAGACGTTTTTACGCTGGGGTTCATCCTGGCCGCCATGCTCTACATGGACTGGAAGCTCGCCCTGGTGACCTTCAGCGTCCTGCCTTTCGTCGCTTTGACCGCCTTCCTCTTCCGAGCCAAGATCCGTGCCGCCTACCGCGACATCCGGTTGCGGCTGGCCGTCCTCAACTCGTACCTGCACGAGCGCTTCACCGGGATCGCCGTCGTGAGGCTCTTCAACCGCGAAGAGGCCGACGCCCGTAGGCACGCCGAGATCAATCAGGATTACCTGGACGCGCACCTGCGCTCCATAACGTACTACGCCCTCTTCTTCCCCGTCATCGAGCTCTTCACGGCCATCGCCCTGGCCCTGATCATCTGGCGGGGGGGAGCGTCGATCCTTCAGGGGACCGTGACGGTGGGTGTGCTGGCGGCCTTTCTGCAGTACGCCCGTCGCTTCTTCCGTCCTATCCAGGACCTCTCGGAGAAGTACAACCTGCTCCAGGGGGCCATGGCCTCGTCGGAACGGATCTTCAAGTTGCTGGACCGCGAGATCGAGATCGCCGGTCCGGCGGTGCCGACCCCGCTCCCCACACCCATCCAGGGCCAGATCGACTTCGAGGACGTCTGGTTCGCCTATGGCAAAGACGAGGACGACGAGTGGGACTGGGTCCTCGAGGCGGTCAGCTTCCAGGCCAGGCCCGGAGAGCGCCTCGCCATCGTGGGCCACACGGGAGCGGGCAAGACAACTCTCATCAATCTCCTCATGCGCTTCTACGAGCCGCAGAGAGGCCGGATTCGCCTGGATGGGGTGCCTATCGAGGAGATCGGGCTGGAGGAGCTGCGGGCCCATATCGGCCTCGTCCTCCAGGATGTCTTCCTCTTCAGCCAGGACGTGTCCTACAACATCCGGCTCGGATCGAGCGACATCTCGGAGGAGCGTATTCGGGCGGCCGCCAAGCGTGTCGGCGCCGCGCCCTTCATCGCGCGCCTGCCCAACGGATACGACCAGGAGCTGGGAGAGAGGGGCTCGACGCTCTCGGTGGGCGAGCGCCAGCTCGTATCATTCGCCCGTGCCCTGGCTTTCGATCCACAGGTTCTGGTCCTCGACGAGGCCACCAGCTCGGTGGACTCGGAGATCGAGGCCCAGATCGAGCGGGCCACCAGCGAGCTCATGGCGGGACGGACATCGGTGGTGATCGCCCACCGACTCTCCACCGTTCAGAGAGCCGACCGCATCATCGTTCTCCATCACGGGGAGCTCTGTGAGGAGGGCAGCCACGAGGAGCTGCTCGAGAGGGAGGGCCTCTACGCCCGGCTCCACGAGCTACAGTTCGCCAGGAGCCTGCCCGCCGCCAGATCCTAAGTGTGGTGTCCCAGAAGTGTCTCGGCCATTGATCTCGCTGCGCTCGATCGTCTCGCGGTCAACTCGGCGCTCACGACGAGCATGAAGGTCGCTCGGCTCGACCACCGATGCATCCGGCCCTGCGCCTCGGCACCCTCGGTGGCTCGCGAACTTCTGGGACACCACACTAGGTCAGCGCCGAATCCCCACCGTATCTTCGGCCATGACGTTCGCCACACTGTCCGCGGCAGCACGGATTATCCGCTCCGCCTCCATGGCGGCGGCACGCTCCGAGACCGGGACGATCTTGCCCCCAACCCTAATGGTGGGCTCGGTGCCCTCGGGGTAGCCACCCGCAGGAGCGAGGGCCGCTTCGCTGTAACGGCTCGAGGGATTCCACAGGAGCCACTCATCGATGCCCGCGTCGTAAGTAGCCTGGATCTGGGCCCGGACCTCCGGTGCTCCGTAGATGGGCGGTCCCAAGGTGAAGTCCTGGAGCCAGGGGCGGGTCGCCCCCGCGCCCTCGATCTCGGCGGAGCGCTTGACCCCGTCCCTGAGGGCCTTGAGCACCACCTCGTACGGGTGACCGTTGGGATCTTCGATGTCGAAGCTGCCGACCCAGTAATGGGACGGGTACACCATGGGGAGGGCGACGTCGACCGCCCCGATGAAGTCCTCCCAGAGCTGGCCGATGCCTACATCGGTGTGGGCGGATGTGGTCACGCCGAAGACGTCGGCGGTCAGGTTCACGTCCCACTCCGCCAGCTCCTGACGAGCGTACTCCAGGAATTCCAGGACCGTCATGGTTCGCGTTCGCGCGCCCTGCCCCGGATACCAGGCCCGGTTCAGCTCTTCCTCGGGCGCGTCGGGGAAGCGCAGGTAATCCCATTGGATCTCCGGGAAGCCTACAGCGGCGGCTTCCTTGGCCAAGGCCACGTGGTAGTCCCAGACGGCACGGTTGTAGAGATTGGCCCAGATCAGGCCCTTGTCGTCGACCCAGACGCCGCCGGCCGTGTCCTGCACGGCCAGATCCGGGCGAGCGCCGATGAGGAGGGCGTCCTTGACGATGACGATCCGGGCGATGGGGTAGATGTCGGCCTCATGGAGGCGCTCGAGAAGCCCGACCAGGTCCCGAATGCGGATCTCCTGATCGGCGCCCACCTCCCGGGCGAACATCACCTGGGTCGGGTAGCTCACGTAGCCGCTCGCGTCCTTGAGGTCGATGACGAAGGTATTGAGCTCGGTTCGCTTCGCGAGATCGATGAGGTTCTGGGAGCGGAGCCGGGATCCGGCGGCCCACGCGTTCAGGTAGATGCCGCGTACCGCCTCTGGCCTGGTGAAGCTCAGCGGCTCCTCCGGGAGGACCAGCCGGGCGACAGGACTCCCCTCGCCGGTTGTCGCCGTGGGGGCCGGAAAAGTCTGGACCTCCTGGAGCTCGTCGGTCGCATCCGGCCCGTCCGTCGAGTCCGGCCCGTCCGTCGAGTCCGGCTCGTCCGCCGAGCCCGGATCGCCGGCGGCCTCCGCGGGGCTCTCGCCGTCACTGGAGCGAGCTTCGCCGGCCTCGCCCGAACCGCCGCCGTCCACATCAGCTCCCTGCGCGCGGGGAGCGCTACCCGCATCGCCCGAGCCACCCTCGGTGGCCACTACGCTCGCCTCAACATCCATCCAGGATCCGGGAGGCGGTGGAAGCTCGGATTCGGAGGTGGCCGATCCCGGTGCGTCGGGCTCCCGCGCCTCCGTAGCGACGGGAGGATCGGCCGTGCGCCCCTCACCATCCGAAGCGGGTTGGGACTCGCCAACACAGGAGACCATGAGGATGGCCACCCCCGCCATGAGCGGCGGCGGTCGATTCGTTGGCAAGATGCGGCGTGTCCTCCGCGAGGAGCTCCTCGTCATGGTTGCTCCGGGAAGTGTTCGGTGAGCAGGTCCGCCGTTCGGCCGGCCGCCCCCCGATGCTCCTCAATATAGTCCAAGGCCCGCCGGCCGTCCCTCTGGAGTTTCTCGGGGTCCTCCAGCCACTCCTCGAGGGCGGCGACGAGGGCATCGACGTCGGACACCGTCCTGGCTCCCCCGCATGCAAGCAGACGTGACGCCGCAAGGGAGTTCTGGTGCCGCGGCCCGAAGAGCACGGGCGCGCCGGCAGCGGCCGGCTCGAGGACGGAGTGGAGGCCATGGCCGTGGAAGCCTCCGCCCACATAGGCCATGGACGCCACGGTGTAAAGCTCGGCCAGAACCCCTACCCGCTCCACCAGCACGGCGTCGGCGCCGTCCAGTCGACCCCGATCTTCGGCCTCCTTCAGAAGCGTCGGCGACCACCCTTCCGCGGACAAGCGCGTACGAAGGCCCTCAAAGTCCCACCCCCTCGGCTCGTGGGGTGCCAGGACGATTCGGAGGTCGGGCCTACCACGACGGATGCGGGCCAGAGCGGGGACCAGAACGTCCTCGTCGGAGCCCCAGGTGGACCCGGCCACGAGGACCGGTCCCGACCCATCCTGGAAGAGCCTGAGGTGCGAGGCTTCCGGGTCCGCGGCAGCCACCCGGCCACAGGCGGAGTCGACCCCTGGATCTCCGGTTACGACGATGCGATCGCGAGGGACCTGGAGCAGCTGGAAGCGCTCACCGTCGGCCGGCGAGATAGCCGCTACGCAGTCGAGACGACCAAACGCCGGGCCCAGCAGCACCTTGCCGGTCCCGCTGAGCCGTCCGGCATCCTTCGGCAACGTCGCGGCGACCAGGACCGAGGGAATGCCCCTGGCCGTAGCCGCCCCCGCGAGCGAGGGCCATACCTCCTTCTGGGTGAACAGGACGAGCGAAGGACGAACGGCATCCAGGACCTTGCCCATGACCTCGGGCAGATCCCAGGGGAGGTACGCCGAGACGTCGGCCGGGAAGCGCTCGGCCAGAGCTTCGGCCGAGGGCGAGAAGAACGTGAACACGGCCTGGAGGTCGGGGGTTCGCTCCCTGAGGGCCTCCAGGACGGCCTTGGCCTGGAGGGCCTCACCCACGGACGAGGCGTGGAGCCAGACCACGGGTCGGGCCGGGTCTCGTGTCGAATCGCCCCACTCGATGAGGGTTCGGTGCGCGCGACGCCGCCCACGGAGCCCCCGGGAGAGCTTGGACGACCCCCACATCATCGCCGGAGACACGACCCTGAAGCCCCGAAGCAGGGCTCGATAGAGCAGCTGAGCCAGTGGCATGCGCGGACGATGGGTCAGACGTCATCCCTTAACAAGGCTACTCCCAGAGGATGGCAGGCGTACATTATCAGTCACCGTCGCGCCTTAGAGGCCTGTTGAAGAAGTGGGGTGCGGCCGCTCGTACCTCTGGAGAGGGCAAGAGAAACAGCCCACCTGTCACCGAGAGCGCCAACTCTTCGTCCATAGGAGGATTCTCATGGCATCCATGATGCTAGCCATACTCATCATCGTCGCGGGTGCGGCCGTGCTCGTAGTAGGACCGTCCGTTGGGGACCGGGGCAAGTCGAAGCTCCTCGGCTACGGCCTGATGTTGGGTGGCATCGCCGCCGCCGGCCTTAACGCCGTGGTCGTCATCGGCGTCGGAGAGGTGGGCGTAAAGCACTTTCTGGGGCAGGTCGATCGCACGCCGCTGGTGCAGGGAGTTCACATCATCAACCCTCTGGCCACGGTAGAGAAGATGTCCGTCCGGGAGCAGAGCTATCCCGAGAGCGGAGGCGTGGAGCAGATCGAGGCCCAGACGAGCGAGCAGATGAACGTGGCCATGGAGGTATCGCTCCTCTTCAGGATCGATCCGGCCAGGGCCCCCGACCTGTTCGACCGCATCGGTTCGGAGCTCCAGATCAAGAGGAGCATCGTCCTGAACGCCATCCGCAACGGCGTCCGCGACGCGGTGGCCACCAAGTCCATCAACCAGATCTTCTCCCCCGACCGTCGTGAGGTCGCCACCGCCACGAAGCAGGCCATCCAGGAGAAGGCCGGCGACCGCATCGAGGTCGTGGAGGTCTTCCTCAGGGACGTGCAGGCTCCGACGGCCGTGCGCCAGGCCATCGACGAGAAGCTCCAGCGTGAGCAGAACGTGGCCGCGGAGAAATTCCAGACGGAGATCATCCAGGAGCGGGCGCAGCAGCAGATCGAAGAGGCCAAGGGGATCGCCGAGGCGCAGAGAATCATCTCCGCGGGTCTCACGCCCGAGTACCTGATGTTCTACTACATCGAGCAACTCAGTGAGCTCCCCGGGGGGTCTGTGGTATACGTGCCCACCGAGGGCGGCATCCCCCTGATGCGTAACCTGGGCGGCGGCGGCCGGTAGCGGTGCGCCCCGATTCAGACGGAAGCCGGTAACACCGTGCCTCGCTGGTCGTGGACCCGCTTCTTCGTGGGCCTCGGAGTCGTGGCCCTCATCGTCTCGGCGTGCTCGCCTATGTACGTGATCAAGGCGGGCATCGCCGAGGCGAAGATCCTCCGGGCCCGGCAGCCGCTCCACGAGGTGATCCTGGATCCCGAGACCGACGAGAGGACCAAGGCGAAGCTGACATTCGTGGTGGAGGCCCGGCAGCACGCCATCGAGGTTCTGGGGCTGAAGGTGGGTGACTCGTACACGTCGTTCACCCAGCTGGACAAGGACACGCTGGCCCTGGTCCTCTCGGCGGCAACGAGGGACCGCTTCGCCTCCAAGACGTGGTGGTTCCCGGTGGTGGGCCGGGTCCCATACAAGGGGTACTTCAACGAAGGCGACGCCCTCCGGGACCAGCAGGAGCTGGAAGACGACGGCTTCGACACCTACCTGCGTCCCACCGCAGCCTTCAGCACCCTGGGGTGGTTCGCGGACCCACTCCTCTCGACGCTCCTGCGACGCGACGAGGTCGATCTCGTGGAGACCGTCCTCCACGAGCTGTCCCACGCCCACCTCTTCGTCCGGGGCCAGGTGGGGTTCAACGAGAGCTTCGCCACCTTCGTGGGCCGCGTCGGTGCCATCGAGTTCTTCTGCAACCGCCAGGGCGGCGGTCCCGACACGGTGAAGTGCCTGCGTGCCCAGGCACGTTGGCGGGACTACCAGCGCTTTTCGACGTTCATCGACAGGCTCGTGGATGGGCTCCAGGAACTCTACCGCGACACGACCCTCTCCTACGACGAGAAGCTGGAACGGCGCCAAAGCCTGTTCGAGGGCCACCTCGAGGACTTCGCGAACCGGGTGCAGCCGTCCTTCGAGGCCATGACCTTCCAGAGCTTTCTGGTGACGCCCCTCAACAACGCCACCCTCATGGCCCGCATGCGGTACTATCACCGACTCCAGGACTTCCAGGGCTTGTTAGATGAAACGGGCGGCCTCCGGGCCGCGGTGGAGCACCTCACAGAGGGGGTGGCGGGGGTGGACGATGCCTTCGATCTGCTCCCGGCGTCGAGCCTGACGGCACCGAATGGCTCCTGAGGCTCCGGCGGTCGCGGAGCGCCCTCACGCTCCTCCTCCTTCCGATCCCCAGGGACACCCGGACCCACTCGAGACCTACGGCCGCCGAGAGGCCGAGGCCACCGGAGCCGCCGGCCGCTGGCGGGAGCGGTCCGACGCCCTGGCCCAGCAGCGGATGTGGGTCTTCCTCATGGGTGCGGCGGCGTTCGTGGGCTACGCCTTCGCCACCGACGCCAAGCCTCTCTTCACCGGAGGGGGTCTGCTCCTCATGGTGCTCTTCGTCGTCTTCGTGGTCCGTCACCGTCGGGCCCGTCGCCACGAGCGCTGGCACTCGGAGCTCGCCCAGGTAGCCCGTGAGGCCCGCTATCGCAGGCTCCGCAACTGGGACGGCCTGGAACAGCCCAGCCCCGCGGCTCCGGAAAACCATCCCTACGCCGACGACCTGGACGTCTTCGGCCACGCCTCCCTCTACACGCTGCTCGGCACGACCGCCACCCGGCCAGGGGCGGACACGCTGGTGGACTGGCTCCTGGCCCCCGCCCCGGTGAGCACCGTCCGGGAGCGCCAGGCCGCCGTCCGGGAGCTGACCCCGGCCATCGAGTTCCGGGACGAGCTCCACGCCGCGGGACGGATCGCCGGGCCCGTGGAGATGAAGGAGATCGCCAGGCTCCTGGAGTGGGCGGAAGCGCCCACCTGGCTGGTGGAGGAGCGCGCCGTCATGTGGGCGGCCGTGGTCCTGCCCCTGGCCACGATCGTCACCACCGGCATCCACGTCGCGGGCATGGCGCCCTTCCTCTGGATGGGTCCCGTGGGCCTCACGCTGCTGCTCATGAAGCGGCTCTTCGGCCGAATCCACGAGGACTTCGCCCTCGCCTCGAACGGAGAGACGGGCCTGCGACGCTACCATGAGCTCATCGCCCGCATCGCGGAGCAGCGCTTCGAGGCCTCCCTGCTCACCGAGCACCGGGAAAAACTTACCCCAGACGGGGAAGCGGCCGCCGAGGCCTTGGCTCGCCTCTTTCACCTCATGGAGATGTCGGACCTCCGCTTCAACGGGCAGGTGCACTTCCCCGTGAACCTGTTGACGCTCTGGGACGTTCACATCCTCGTGCGCATGGAGCGCTGGAAGGAGATCCATGGCAGGAACCTCCGTGGCTGGATGGAGGCGCTGGGACGCGTAGACGCCCTCTCGGCCCTGGCCGGGCTCGGACACTGCCATCCGGACTGGGTGTTTCCCGAGGTCGGAAGGACCGACCCCAAGATCCTGGACGGGGGGCAGCTGGGCCACCCGCTCCTCAATCCCGAGACGGCGGTCCGGAACGACGTGGAGGTGGGGCCGCCCGGAAGCCTCCTCCTGGTGACGGGCTCAAACATGTCTGGCAAGAGCACCCTTCTCCGTGCCCTTGGCGCCAACGTGGTCCTGGCCGGGGCCGGGGGACCGGTTTGCGCGGCGTCCATGCGCCTCCCCACCGTCGACCTTCGCACCAGCATGCGCATCCGGGACTCCCTGGAGGAGGGGATCTCCTACTTCATGGCCGAGCTCCAGCGCCTCAAGTCGGTGGCCGAGGCGGCCGGAGCCGCCCGGGACGTGCCGGTCCTCTACCTCCTCGACGAGATCCTCCAGGGGACGAACACCGCCGAGCGGCAGATCGCCGCCCGCCGCATCCTACGTCACCTCCTGGATCAGGAGACCATCGGCGCCGTGACCACCCACGATCTCACCCTGGCCGATGCACCGGATCTGATGGAGCGAGCTGTCTTCGTCCACTTCGGGGAGTCTCTGGAAGTGCGCGCAGGGGGCCCGCCCATCGCCTTCGACTACAGGCTCCGACCGGGAACCGCCACCTCCACGAACGCGCTTCGGCTCATGGAGATCATGGGGTTCGCCGCGCCGGATGACAGCCCGGAGGACGGTGGCGGCGGCTGACCCGGAACGGCGCCGGTGACTGAACGGGGACAACGCCGGTGACTGACCCGGGACGGCGCCGGCGCGCCCGACGGGGACCTCTGATGGCGACGCGTTGTAATGCCCTCACACCCGGTATAGGTTAGGGTTCATTTTTCGGCATTCCCACCCGGCACGACGCCCCAGCAAGCATAGATGAGCAGCGATGGAAACGGCGGCTATGCGCCGTCCGAAGTAGAGGCCAAGTGGCAGGACACGTGGGAGAGGCTAGGCACGAACAGCTTCACCCAGGAGGCCCTCCAGACCACCGAGGACCACTACTACCAGTTGATGATGTTCCCCTACCCCTCCGCCGAGGGGCTGCATGTGGGCAACATCTACGCGTTCACCGGCGCGGACGTGCACGGGCGCTTCCAGCGGCTCACCGGAAAGTGCGTCTTCGAGCCCATCGGATTCGACGCCTTCGGCATCCACTCGGAGAACTTCGCCCTCAAGCAGGGCGTCAATCCGATGGACCTCATCCCCAGGAACGTCGCCAACTTCACGAGGCAGCTGCGACGCGTCGGCGGGATGTTCGACTGGAACCACACCGTCGACACCACCGATCCGGCCTACTACCGCTGGACCCAGTGGATCTTCGTCCGGCTTTTCAAGGCGGGTCTGGCCGAGCGCAAGGAAGCGCCGGTCAACTGGTGTCCCTCGTGCATGACGGTGCTGGCCAACGAACAGGTCGTCTCGGGACGCTGCGAGCGGTGTGCCACCCCCGTCGAGCAGCGGCGCATCGCCCAGTGGTTCTTCAAGATCACGGAGTACGTGGATCGGCTGCTGGGCCACCTGGAGGACATCGATTGGTCCGAGACGACGAAGAAGGCCCAGCACAACTGGATCGGCCGGAGCGAGGGAGCCGTCCTGCGCTTCCCCATCCTGCCCCCCGAGGGGGTGGCCGGACCCGACTCCGATCAACCGACTGTGGACGCCTCCGCCCCTGCCGTCGACGGCGCGCCAATCGACGTCTTCACCACCCGGCCGGACACGGTCTTCGGGGCCACGTACATGGTGCTGTCCCCGGAGCACCCCCTGGTCGACGACGTGACGGGTGACGAGCAGACCGAGGCCGTGGCGGCCTATCGCGAAGAGGCGACGGCCAAGGATCTGGTCGCCCGTCAGAAGGTAGAAAGGGACAAGACCGGCGTGTTCACCGGCGGGCACTGCCTGAACCCCGCCACCGGACAGCCCATCCCCGTCTGGGTCGCCGACTACATACTCATGGAGTACGGGACGGGGGCGATCATGGCCGTGCCGGGCCACGATCAGCGGGACTTCGACTTCGCCGAGGCCATGGACCTGCCCACCGTGCGCGTCGTCGCGGGCCCTGGCCAGGACGCCGACACCCCCCTGGCCGAGGCGTACCTGGGCGACGGGGTGATGGTCAACTCCAGTCAGTTCGACGGCGTGCCGGTCTCCGAGAGCAAGCAGGCCATCACAAGCTGGCTCGCCGAGCGGGATATGGCCGAGACGAAGGTGAGCTACCGGCTGCACGACTGGTGCATATCCCGGCAGCGGTACTGGGGCCCGCCCATCCCCATCATTCACTGCGAGGCGTGTGGCCCGGTCGCCGTCCCGGAGTCGGACCTGCCAGTGGTGCTCCCCAGGCTGGAGGACTTCAAGCCCGACGATTCCGGCGTGAGCCCCCTCGCCCGGGTGGCGGATTGGTACCGTATCGACTGTCCGGAATGCGGAGGCCAAGCCCGCCGCGAGACGGACGTGTCGGACACCTTCCTGGACAGCTCCTGGTACTTCCTGCGCTACCCGTCCACGGAGTTCGACGACATCCCCTTCGACGCGGATATCACGCGGCGCTGGCTGCCGGTGGACTCCTACATCGGAGGCAACGAGCACGCGGTCCTGCACCTGCTGTACGCGCGCTTCATCACGATGGCCCTCCACGACCTGGGCCACCTGGAGTTCGAGGAGCCCTTCAAGCGCTTCCGTGCCCACGGGATGATCATCCGCGAGGGCGCCAAGATGTCCAAGAGCAGGGGCAATGTCATCGTGCCGGACGAGATCATCGAGCGCTACGGCGCCGACGCGTTCCGCACCTACCTCATGTTCCTGGGGCCGTACGAAGAGGGTGGGGACTATCAGGACGAGGGCATTCAGGGGCCCCACGGCTTCCTGCATCGCCTGCACGAGACGGTGACGGCCGCCGCGGGGAACGACGCCGAGGCCGATCCGGACGTGGAGCGGAAGCTGCACCAGACCATCCGTCAGGTCACGCAGCAGCTGCCCGACCTGGGGTACAACACGTGCATCGCGGCCATGATGGAGTACCTCAACATGGTGCGGACCGGGGGGCGTGCGGCCGCCAAGGCCGAGGTGGAGGCCCTGGTCGTGCTGGTGGCCCCATTCGCACCGCACCTGGCCGAGGAGCTTTGGGAGCGCCTGGGACACGAGGAGAGCGTCTTCGCCGGGGCCAACTGGCCCACCTACGACGAGGCCAAGACCCGTGAGACGTCGGTGAAGCTTGCGGTGCAGGTGAACGGAAAGCTCCGGGCCACGGTTCGGGGTCCGGCAGGTATCGACCAGGAAGCCGCCGAAGAGCTCGCCCGGTCGGACGAGAATGTCGCGCGCTACCTGGAGAACGCCACCGTGAGACGGGTCATATACGTACCCGACCGCCTCGTCAACTTCGTCGTGGAGAGCGCCTGATGGCCGATTCGCCCACCGGTCGCTCCCCGGAGCTGGACCGCCTTTGCATCGACGCGATCAAGGTCCTCTCGATGGATGCGGTCCAGAAGGCCAGCTGTGGACATCCCGGCACCCCCATGGCGCTCGCGCCCCTGGGGTACCTCCTCTGGACGCAGCACATGCAGCACAACCCGGGGAACCCCGGGTGGTTGGACCGGGACCGGTTCGTCCTCTCGGTGGGACACGCGTCCCTGCTCGTCTACTCGATCCTGCACCTCACGGGGTACGATCTCCCCAAGGACGAGATCGTCAACTTCCGCCAGTGGGGATCGAAGACGCCGGGCCACCCCGAGGTGGGACACACCCCCGGGGTCGAGACCACCACCGGCCCCCTCGGTCAGGGCGTGGCGAATTCGGTGGGCATGGCACTTGCCGAGCGATGGCTGGCCGCCCGCTTCAACCGGTCCGGCCACGAGGTGGTGGATCACTACACGTACGCCCTCTGCTCCGACGGCGACCTCATGGAGGGCATCTCTCACGAGGTGGCGGAGCTGGCCGGCCATCAGAAGCTCGGCAAGCTCATCTGGATCTTCGACGACAACCGGATCACCATCGAGGGCAGCACGGATCTGAGCACGTCAACGGACCATGGGGACCGCTTCGGCGGGTACCAGTGGCACGTCCTCCGCGTCGAGGACGGCACCGATCTCGCGGCCCTCGACGAGGCCCTTGAGGCAGCCCGGGCGGAGACGGAGCGCCCCACGCTCATCATCAACCGCACCCAGATCGCCGAGGGCAGCCCCAACAAGGTCGGTCACCACTCCGCCCACGGCGCCCCCTTGGGCGAGGACGAGGTGACGGCCACCAAGACGAGCCTGGGCTACCCATCCCAGGAGCCGTTCTTCGTGGATCCCGACGCCCTGGCGGCGTGGCGGGAGACGGCGGAGCGGGGCCGCGAGCTCGAGGCGGCCTGGAACGAGCGCTTCGAGGCCTACAGCGAGGCGTATCCGGAGCTGGCCGAAGAGTACCTGGGCATGATGCGCGGCGACCTGCCATCCGGATGGGACGCTCACCTGCCCGACTACGAGCACGTGGACAAGGCCGACGCAACCCGGTCCTGGTCGGGGAAGGTCCTCCAGGGGTTGGCGGCGGGACTGCCCAACCTCATCGGCGGCTCGGCCGACCTGGGGTCGTCGAACAAGACGGACATCGACGAGGGCGGCGACCTCCTGGCCGGCGCCCCCGACGGACGCGTGATCCACTTCGGTGTCCGCGAACACGGGATGGGAGGCATCCTGAACGGTCTGGGCCTGCACGGGGGCATCCGGCCCTTCGCGGGGACCTTCCTGATCTTCTCCGACTACATGCGGCCCTCGATCCGGCTTGCCGCGCTCATGGGGGTTCCGGTCACGTACGTGTTCACTCATGACTCCATCGGGCTGGGTGAGGACGGGCCGACGCATCAGCCCATCGAGCAGATGATGACCCTCAGGACAATCCCCAACCTGGTGGATCTCCGGCCCGCCGACGCGGCGGAGACGGTGGTGGCGTGGCGCATCGCCGTGGAGCGCACCGGCGGTCCCACCTTCCTGGCCCTAACGAGGCAGAAGGTGCCGCCTTTGGATCGGACCGAGCTGGCCTCTTCCGAGGGAGCCCGCCGGGGCGCATACGTCCTCGCCGAGGCGACCGGCGGCGAGGCCGAGGTGATCCTCATCGCCAGCGGCTCCGAGGTGGGGACGGCCCTCGAAGCCCGGAGCCAGCTCGAGGCCGACGGAACCCCCACACGAGTGGTGAGCATGCCGAGCTGGCGCCTCTTCGAGGGTCAGGACCAGGAGTACCGGGACCAGGTGCTTCCGCCCAGCCAGCGCCTTCGCATCGCCGTGGAGGCCGGATCGACGTTCGGGTGGTCTCGCTGGGTAGGCGACGGCGGCGGCGCGGTGGGCATCGACCACTTCGGCGCCTCGGCTCCCGCCGAGGTCCTGTACGAGCGATTCGGCGTGACGTCCAAGGAGGTCGTGGCCCAGGCGCGTTCCATGCTCGCCGAAGTCAGCAGGGCCACGCTTGCCTGACGGTCCACACGGTTTGAAGTTATTGGGCTGTTGGCGACCGTTCCTTCCGAAGCCCTTGTCGCTAGATCGGCTCTCCGAGAGCGTTCGTCTGGCCCTCGCCCATTAGGTCAGGCCCTCGCCGACTAAAGTTGCCCCCTCGGGAGGCCAATTCTCTAGGTCACAGGTACGGCCGTCGGCTGTAGGAGGGGCCATGAATCGCATCTCCGGGAGCTATCCGGGAGGACCGAGGGCGTTGGTTTCCCGCTGCCCTACGGGCGATTCTTCGGCAGGACCCTGACATCGTGATGATCGGAGAGCTCCGTGACCGCGAGACGGCGGTGATCGCCATGGCAGCAGCAGTGACCGGTCATCTGGTCCTCTCCACGATACAGTCCACGCACAGCGCCTATCCGGCGAAGTTCGCCTACTTAAGCCATTCCTCGTTTCAATTCCGCCGCCTCAAACTGTGTCTCCGCCGCCTTTCGCCGCCCTCCGGGACACATTCCGGTCACAATGGGTCAAGGCGAGCCCGACCGGCGTCAATAGCGATCCAAGGACTCCTCGGGCAAAGCCGGCTGGGCTTGAGGTATCGCTCCCACCAGTCCTTGCGGGAGGGAACGGCGTGTGCGGACAACGCCGCCTGGACGGCCGGGACGAACCCTGCGGTCATCCCCCCGTGACGATCGTCGCCCGCTCTACGTGGTCCAAATCCGGGAAGCCTTCGTCCAGGTAGTCGTTGCCCCTGGCCAGGATGTTCTGCTGGAGCGGCCCGGTGCCGCTAGGAGCAGATTCACCGTACCCCGCGTGGAGCTGGTCCACGACGTCCATGCCCTCAACGACCTGGCCGAAGGGCGAGAAGCCCTGTCTGTCCAGGCTGGCGTTGTCGCCGAAGTTGATGAACACCTGGGTGGTGCGCGTGTCGGGCCCTGCCGTGGCGAAGGTCACGGTGCCACGCAGGTTGCTCTGGGTGACGGGATCGTCCTGGATCGGGTGATTCCGCCACGCAGCCGACACGTAAGGATCTCCGTGGAGGCCGAACTGGGCCATGAAGCCGTCGAGCACCCGGAAGAAATGGACTCCGTCGAAATACCCGTTGTTGACGAGGTTGTAGAAGCGGTCGGAACCCAGCGGGGACCACGCACGGGTCACCTCGATGACGAAGGCGCCCTTGCTGGTCTCGAAGCGGGCCTGGTAGACGTCGGGAGCCGTCTCGTTCATGACGTCCCGGGTGGGGTACATGAGGGGGTTGCAGGGGTCAGGAGCCCCTTCCGTGGCCTCACCGGTGTCCCCTTCGCTACACGTTTCCCCGCCGCTACACGCCGCCAGCGTCAACAGGACCAGCACGGCCACGAACCCTCTCGTTCCCTTCACCCTATCCATCACTAAATCGCTCGCCATCATGTAGTTGCTGGCTCCGTTCATCGTTGAATCGCGAAGATCAGCGACGAAGCTAGCTTCGTCGGGCAAACAAAGGCCCTTTGACGGGTCGCGATAACGTGGGGGTGGGGACCAGACCGGTCAACCAGGGATTCTCGTGCCAGCGCTCGACGATCAAGCGTGCGCTCAGACATTCGCGATGCTCGAATGGGAATAACGCACGACTCAGCACCACCGCACACGAACGCGGTACTCGACGCGCGTTTCGCCGTTCGCCTCGACCTCGGGCGTCAGCGTGAACGTCCACGCATCGATCTGCTCGAACGGATGCGTCGACGACAGGATCTGCCAGTCGCCGCCTACGGGCTCGACAAGCATGACCTCGACGTCTTCGTCTTTGTGGTTCCTCAGATCGATCTGCCACGTGCTCTCGGAGACGCAGCCCGAAATCACCGTGTATTCCATCTGGCGGCGGTCACCGACGACGTCGAAGGCCTCTCCCATCTTGATGCGCAATTCCTCGTCGCGCGGCGTGTGATCGATCAGGTCCTCGCCGACGAACTGCAGGGCACCCGCGTGGTCGCGCTTGTAGACGCGCACGACGCCCTTCGGAAGCGGCATACCGAGGCCGTTCCGCACGCTGTTCTCGAAGTCGAGGAAGACGCCGACCTTCTGGTTCGACGTGACCTGGCCGTATTGACCCCGGTAGTAGTGCATTGCGCCGTGGAAGATGAGCTTCTTCTCGACGCCGAAGTCGCCGGACTCCAGGAGCGTGACCTGCTTCTGTTCGTTGTTCATCAGGTCCGCGGGGCGACCGAGCGTATAAAGGTGGTACTCGAAGAAGGCGTTCTCTGTAAAGCCCGCGCCGTCCCGCTCCGCTATCGCGTCCGCCATCATCCGCGATCGGAGCTCTGGCCTCATGTTGCCTTGCACGCGCTGCACGTCGCCCGCGACCAGTTGGAGCCGTGCGCTTTTGTACGCCGTCCCGCTCTGGTTCGTGAGCGTCACCCAGCCCGTGAGGGCCGCCGCCCCGTTGTCCTCGTCGAGGACCATGACGTAGTCAGACTTCCAATTCAAGCCGTTGGTGAGGTACGAGACCTCGACCTGCTGTTGGCCACCCGTTGCGTCCAGCCGCCACAGCAGCGTCGGCTCCGCAATGAGGTTGTCGGGAACCTCGGGGAAGCCGAAGCGCCCGGGGTAGTTGAACGTGATCTCACCGCCGATCCTCAGGATCGTACCGCCGTTCACCGACACGACCTCCGCCTCGACCGCCTCGTCCACGCCGGTCTGCGGATTGGTCCGATACACGTTCACGGTCCGGCCGACGTACTTCTCGAGGAGCTTCTGCGGGCTCAGCAGGTCGAATTGATAGTTCTGCTCGAGCACCTGCAGCCGACCCCCGCTGATCGGGCGGATGTGGACCGTTTCGGGCTGGATAGCGGACGCGACGTCGCCGTACTCCAGGGCGATGCGACCTGAAGAGAGGTCGAGTGTCCGGATCTCGCGCACGAGCCCGAAGTTCTGGTTGTACACGGTGATCGCCACCGCGTCACGCTGAGCGGACGTGGAGCGGAGCGTCGGAGATTCTTGGGTGAGCGGCGTCGACTCGGTCGCGGCGGGCTCGGTGCCGGAAGGCACTGTCACCACCGTGATAGTCGCGGCCACGGCGAGTAGTTTTCGCATCGGAGTCACCTCTGTATCGAGAATCGGCGGGCATCGAACCCGACCGAGCGTTTTCTGCCCTGCGTAGATGAGGGACGTGTTAGGCTGCGGATCTTGCACACACAACACGTCTAGCCGCCCAACTGGGGGCCTCGGTCATGGGCACGAGCGGCGCGCACAACCCAACGCTCACCGCGCAGGCGCTGGCGTGGCGGACGGCTGATCACCTCGCCAAGAACTGGAACACGATCGCAGGGTGAGCTTGAGTGGCGCTCTTCTGCCCACTCTCGTGGGCTGGTTCGTCCAGCAGAACTAGATGAGGCCGAAGCTGAAGCACGTCTCGCCCGCGCCGATTCGATCTTGCACGAGCTTCGGAAGAGAGACCCTGGTGGTGGCATAACCCTGTAAGCAGACGATCCAACCTGGGTGACGGTCTGTCACGACGGCCGATTACGGATCAGCCCGCGTCCGCCTGACGAGTAACCAGCAAGGGACTTCCCACGAGCACGTGGGCATCGTCTGGCCGCCACTCGTAGTTACCGCTTCCCACCTCAAGCTGACGTACGACGGCTCGGATCTTCCGGCGTACGAATCCACCTTTGACTGGGTCGATCGCATACCTCTCCCTGATCATCGATCACACCCTCTCCCAGGTATCACCGCAAGCCGAGCAAGAAGACGTGGGGTGATCCCTTCGATACCCAACAGACTAGATCAGGCAGGTCCTGTGTGCATCAGCTCACGTCGCACTGGACAACCAGCCGGGCGTCAATGGCATCCTGGCAGGCGTCTTCTGGATCCAGCGTCGGCCCGAGCTCACTCAGAGGCATCGCCGCAGTGCATCCGCCGCTGGCGACCACGCCGACGCAGGTCGTGGCTAGGTAGATGTCCAGGCTGCCGGCCTGTTAGAACGGCTGCATGAACTCGCGCAGGCGTTCCTCGTCACCAGCTTCCACGATGAAGTACATGGTGTGCTCACCGTGGACGACGGCCTCACCCTTGATCTCCAACCCGTGCTGCCTGACGCTTGGTCGGCTCAGGTGATTCAAAAGCATGGCGCCCATATTGGGATCCTGGGCAGGGCAACTCTCGGCTAGATGCTGACGAGCAGATCACCCGGGGCGGGGACGAGTCCCCACAGGGCTGATTTCGGTCCTCGGGGTGTCGCTGCACTTCTCCATGGCTCGGGGGTATTGTGAGCCGCTCCTCCGGGCCGTCGCCTCGTAGGCCGGCGGCCAGACTCTCAGCCAGTCAGGGGTCTCAATGAACGACAAGGTCCAGGCCGCATTCAACGAGCAGATCAAGGACGAGCTGTCTTCGGGATATCTGTATCTGTCCATGTCCGCCCACTTCGAAGCCGACAACTTTCCGGGCTTCGCGCACTGGATGAAAATGCAGGCTCAGGAGGAGCTGGCCCACGCCCTGCGGCTCTACGACCATGTGCTTCGCCGTGGCGGACGGGTCGAGCTCCAGGCCATCGACGCGCCACAGACGGAGTTCGGACTAGTCGTGGATATCTTCGAGAGTGTGTTGGAGCACGAGCAGAAGGTGACGGGCATGATCCATCGCCTCTTCGAGCTCGCGGGAGAGGAGGGGGATTGGGCGGCCCAGCAAGAGCTCCAGTGGTTCATCGCGGAGCAGGTCGAGGAAGAGGACAGCGCATCGACCGCCCGGGATCAGGTGCGCATGGCCGGCGACGACCAGGCCGTGCTCCTCATGCTGGATCGGGAGTTCGGCAGCAGGGTCCCGGCAGACGACGAGGGTTGATCCCCGCCGATCTCCGGAGCGCGTAGCCGGTGCCCCCTGGTCTTGGACGGCGCCGTTCCGTCGATCTTCCGCCCTTCAAGGAGCGCCTGGTGGCGCTCCGCCTGGTGCCACGCTTTCTGCGCATGGTGTGGCGGGCCCAGCCGTACTACTCCACCACCATCGTGTCACTGCGGTTGGTGCTGGCCTTCTCGCCGGTCGTGCAGCTTTGGATCGGCAAGCTCATCATCGACGCGGTCGTGGCCAACATCGGAGCCACGGAGCCCGATTGGGCTGGCATCATGCGCCTGGTGGCGCTGGAGCTGGCCGTCGCCCTGGTCTCCGACCTCTTCCAGAGGGCCTCGAACCTCCTGGAGAGCCTCCTGGCCGATCTCTTCGGCAATCGACTCTCCGTCCGGATCATGGAGCACGCCGCGACACTGGATCTGGAGAACTTCGAGGATCCCCAGTTCTATGACTCCCTCGAGAGGGCCCGACGCCAGACTGTAGGCAGGATCGGACTGGTGGCGCTCCTTCTCGGCATCGGTCAGAACGCCCTGACGCTGGCATCGCTTCTCGTGGCCCTGGTGGCGTTCAACGGGTGGCTCCTGCTGCTCCTCGTCCTGGCCGTCCTGCCGTCGTTCATCGGCGAGACCCACTTCGCCGGCCTTTCGTACTCACTGCTCTTCAAGTGGACTCCGGAGCGAAGAGAGCTGGACTACCTCCGGTACGTGGCCACGAGCAACGTGACGGCGAAGGAGGTGAAGCTCTTCGGGCTCTCCGCCTACTTCACCCGGAAGTACGAACGGCTTGCGGACGAGTTCTATGAAGCCAACAAGGCCCTCTCCACCAAGCGGGCGGCCAGTTCCGGAGGGCTTACCGCGGTGTCGACCCTCGGGTACTACGCTGCCAACGTGTTCATCATCGTGGACACCGTCCGTGGGATTCTCACGCTCGGAGACCTCACGTTTCTGGTGGGGTCCTTCCAGCGGAGCAGGGCTCTGATCAGCGGTATCCTCCTGCGGTCCGCCGACGTCTACGAGCAGAGCCTGTTCCTCAGGGATCTCTTCATCTTCCTGGAGACGAAGCCTGCGGCTCCGAGCCCGGCGGATGCCGTGCCTCTGCCTCGGCCCATCAGAGACGGCATCGTCTTCGAGAACGTCGGGTTCCGCTACCCCGACAGCGACAAGTGGGCCATCCGCGGCGTCTCACTAGACATCGCTGCCGGGGAGCGTGTCGCTCTCGTGGGAGAGAACGGTGCGGGGAAGACCACGCTCGTGAAGCTTCTGGCGCGACTCTACGACCCCGACGAGGGACGGATCCTGCTTGATGGAGTGGACCTGAAGGAGTACGACGTGGGGGAGCTGCGGCGCACTATCGGCGTCATCTTCCAGGACTTTGTCCGCTATGACCTCATCATGCGCGAGAACATCGCGGTGGGACAGATCGAGGGCCTCGACAACCAGCATCGCATCGTCGAGGCGGCCCAGAAGAGCCTGGCCGACACCGTGGTGTCCGAGCTCGAGGGCGGCTTCGATCATATGCTAGGCCGGCGGTTCGAGGGTGGCGCGAACCTCTCCGGTGGTGAGTGGCAGAAAGTGGGACTCGCTCGCGCCTACATGCGTGACGCCCAGGTGCTGATCCTCGACGAGCCTACGGCCGCATTGGACGCCAGAGCCGAGTACCATGTGTTCGAACGATTCGCCGAGCTGACCCGGGGGAGGATGGCGGTCCTCATCTCCCATCGCTTCTCCACGGTTCGCATGGCGGACCGCATCGTTGTCCTCGAGAACGGGGGCGTTACTAAGGACGGGACCCACGAGGAGCTCCTGGCTCTGGAGGGCCGTTACGCCGAGCTCTTCACCCTCCAGGCGGCAGGGTATCGATGAGGCGTCGGAAGCTCCGCCCCGGCCGGCAAACCGTAATGATGCTGGTCACTCCGAGGGCTGGCCCGGATTCAGGATCTCGACCTTCTCCATGACCACTTCCTGGAGGGGCCGGTCTCTGGGACCCGTCGCGGTGCTCCCGATGGTCCGAACCGTCTCCATGCCTTCGACGACCTTGCCGAAGATCGCATGCTTCCCATCGAGCCAGGCGGTGGGAGCCAAAGTCACGAAGAACTGGGAGCCCCCGGTGTTGGGCCCCGAATTCGCCATGGAAAGCATGCCTTCGGAGTCGTGGCGGAGCTCGGGATGGAACTCGTCGGAGATCGTGTAGCCTGGGCCACCCGTGCCGTTTCCCGAAGGACAGCCGCCCTGGATCATGAAGCCGGCGATGACGCGGTGGAAGACGATGCCGTCGTAGTACCCCTTCCCCACGAGGTCGATGAAGTTCTTCGTCGTTCCGGGCGCCCGCTCCTCGAAGAGCTCGACCTTGAACTCCCCCTGATTGGTAGTGACGTGTGCGATTCGATTCGGCATGGACTCATCTGGTTGCTGAAGGCGGGGGGTGTTCGTGGGCACCCCTCCGGCGTTGAGCGCGTGGTCGGGAGCAAGCGAGACTCCCGAGCGTGATCTGGAACATTCCTAATCGCGGTGCCTGGGTCCAGCCTTCCGTTGGCCAGTGCTCGGAATTGCCGATCCGGCCGGCGCCTTGGACCTCCGAAGTCTCAAGGAGACCCGGCTGGTGTTCGACTTGAGCGAGGTCGGAACCGTCCTGGTGGACGACGTGGGGATCTCGTTCTTGGATGCGGCCTTCACGTCGGTGAGGATCGCTCCGGAGCCCTGACGGCGGGCGGCGAGAACGAGTGGGCGGTGAGCTGGAACGCCCCACCCACGGCCATGACGCTGGTGCTTGCCGGAAGCTGC
Source organism: Longimicrobiales bacterium (assembly GCA_965238005.1). Classification (GTDB taxonomy): domain Bacteria; phylum Gemmatimonadota; class Gemmatimonadetes; order Longimicrobiales; family Gaopeijiaceae; genus CBDCKN01. The sequence continues at coordinate 4,115,826 of OZ250165.1, read as the reverse complement.
GGAATGATGGGGCCATGCTCGCGTGTCTGGCCGGCCACGGGTGTGGAGACGGCGATGGCCAGAATGAGGGCAAGGGCCGACACGGACGCCATGGTCGGCAAGGGGGCTGCGGCAGGTGTCGGCCATCGGCGGACCTCGGGTCGCACGCTGTGGAGGCCTCTAGTGTCCCGTGACCAAAGTGTCTCGGCCAGTCGAGGGCACGATGCATCCGTGGGCTCGGCGTTGGAACTCCTTGCGACCACGCTTCGCGCGGTGCCCGCTTGCGCTACGCCGGGTCGTCCCGCCTTGATCCCACGGCGCCCCGACCCTCTAGTGGGGCTCGCGAACTTCGGAGACGGAACTCTAGGTCGCTTTTGGTTGGTCCAGCACGAGGCTCTTGTCGCACGGCCCGCACATCAGCCAGACCCGGCGTCGCACGTACGACACATCATCCCGCGGGCGTATCTCCGTGCGATCGAGACGCCCGGAGCAACAGGGGCACGTCGGAATCTCGCCTGCCGCCAAGGCGGCCTGGATATGAGCGCGCTCAGGCGGCTCGAAGTCGTGACTCATCTCCCCATGGTTTCGACAGACTGAAGCGCAGGTCCCGACATGCGGCCAGGCGAATATGCGGCTCGGGCATGCGATGGGCGCAAGGGCCGCTCTCAACTGTCTGTGGCAGGAGCGTGTCCTCTATGACGTGGTGGCTGGAGGTGCCTCGGGCGCAGAGTCCACACTTGGCGCCACTCATTCGATATACTACAAGGCTCAAGTGTCATTTAGACGGGCTCAGCGTCCAGCCTGCAGCGAAGCCAGATGATCCCAGTACTGTTTGCCATCCTACAACTCAGCGCCGCACCGGCACCGGCCGACACGGTGTCGTCCCGCCCCGCCGCCCTGGAGTACGATGGCTCCGCGGGGCAGATCCAGATCGTCACGCCGCGCTTCTTGAACCCGGACGTGCGCGTGGACGGCCGGATCGATGAGTCCATCTGGGATGCCGCGCCGGTCCTGACGGGCTTCACGCAATACGACCCGTTGGAGAGCGTTCCCGCCTCGCAGCTCACAGAGGTGCGCGTCTTCGTGACGGATGACGCGGTCTACTTCGCCATCAAGGCCTTCGACTCGGATCCGGACGGAATCCGCGCGACGATGACGGAGCGCGACCAGGTCACGCGCTCCAACGACTACGTCCGCGTCGTCCTGGACACGTTCAACGACCAGCGACGGGCGTACGCCTTCTCGGTGAACCCGTACGGGGTCCAACAGGACGGGATCTGGCTAGAGGGTGGAAGCGGCGGTCATGGAGGGCGCGGCGGCGGGCGTGGGGGCGGCGGCGGTTTAGGAGGTGGGTTCGGGCGGCCACCCATCGACGACAATCCCGACTTCATCTGGGAGTCGGGGGGACGCCTCACCGACCAGGGGTACGAGGTTGAGATAAGGATCCCGTTAAAGAGCGTCCGGTTCGCCGATCTCCCGGTCCAGTCGTGGGGCATCCAGGTGACCCGCCGGATCCAACGCCACGGCTACCAGCAGTCGTGGGCGCCTAGCTTCGCGAATCAGCCCAACAAGCTCCTGGAGGCCGGCCAGCTCCTGGAGCTACGGGATCTCGATCCGGGCCTCTTCATGGAGATCAACCCCGTCGTCACGGGACGCCTAGACGGCGCGCTCGACGAGAACGACGAGTTCTTCCGGGACGATCCCAATGGGGAGTTCGGCGTCAACATGACGTACGGAATCACGTCGAACCTCACCCTGGACGGCACGGTGAATCCGGACTTCAGCCAGGTGGAGGCGGACGCCGGACAGATCGCGGTGAATGAGCGGTTCGCCCTGTTCTTCCCGGAGAAGCGCCCGTTCTTCCTCGAGGGGACCGAGATATTCGGACTTCCCCGGCAGCTCGTCTTCACCCGTACCATCGTCGATCCCATGACCGGAGCGAAGCTCACCGGCAAGGTGGGCCGAGCCAACCTCGGATACCTGGGGGCCATCGACCAGGCGGGCCACGAAGGAAATCTGTACGTGAACCTGGTCCGCCTGCGTCAGGACATCGGGTCGGCGTCCACGGTGGGAGCGATCTACACGGATCGGACAAGGAACAGCGACGACTTCAACCGGGTCACGGGCTTGGACGGACGCTTCGTACTGGCCCGGCGCTACACTCTACAGGTTCAGGGTGCCACCAGCTGGGACCGAGATGATGGCGGCGCGACCTCCACCGGCAGCTTGTTCTATGCGCAACTCACGAGGGCGGGACGGGGACTGACCTTCAGCGCCCTCTTCGAAGACCTCAGCACCGGGTTCCGCCCGGAGAGTGGGTTCATTCGCCGTTTGGCCGAGGCCCACGCCCAGACCCAGGTCTCCTACAACTGGTACGGCGGACGCGGGGATTTCGTGGAGCGATGGGGACCCAGTCTGGATGTGCAGGGCTACTGGGACCACGACGCCTTCTGGGACGGGAACCGCTGGAGAGAGGCCACAGCCCGGCTCACCATGAGCTTGTCGCTGCGCAATAACGTCAGCGTGTGGGTGACGGGCACCCGGTCGGAGTTCTACTCTCCGGCCGAGGATTATGAGGGGCTCGTCACCCGGCCTGGCGGTGTGGTGGAGCCGTTCCTCCCCGATAACGATCGGTTCGGCGGGCTGAATAGCTTCAATGTCTTCATTTTTACCAGTGGATGGGATAGGCTGCGAGGCCGGATCAGCGCCAACTTCAAGGAAGAGCCCATATTCTACAGGGACACCGGGGCCCCTGTGGACGTGGTGGACAGGTGGGGTGGGGACGTGAGCCTGACGCTCCTCGCGACGCGCTTCCTTTCCGTGGAGGCCGGCGTCCGACACTCGGTGCTGAACCGTAAGCAGGACGGGTCCCGCTACTCCCGCGCGACCATCCCCCGGATCAAGGCGCAGTATCAGTTCAATCGTGCGCTTTTCGTGCGGGGTATCGTGGAGTACTCCAGCCAGGAGCTGGCTGCCCTCGGGCACCCCGAGACGGGCCTCCCGTTTGAATCGTGTGACGAGGACGGGTGCGATCTCCTCGAAGGGTCCGCCGACAACGGCATCGTCTTCGAGGTGCTCCTGTCATATGAGCCCTCGCCGGGCACGCGGTTCTTCCTCGGCTACACGAGGGAGATGGAAGACGCCCGCCGCTTCGGTTTCGAGAACGTTCAGCCGACGGCGGATGGCCTGTTCGCGAAGCTCAGCTACCGGCTCCGCTTCTAGGAGCCTGGCACGGTTGTCGACCTGTGTGTCGGGCCGGACGACCGACACTTCCAGGGGCCGTTGCTCGCCCTATGAGGGCGTGCTATCCTCTGGGTTCCATCAGCTGATCGGATGTGAGACCGAGTGGCGAAAGAAGCGATCGAGATCGAAGGGACCGTAAGCGAGGTCCTCCCCAACGCCAGGTTCAGGGTGGAGTTGGAGAACGGGCACGAGGTGCTGGCGTATCTCTCGGGCAAGATGAGGCAGCACTACATCCGCGTCCTCGAGGGAGATCGGGTGAAGGTCGAGCTGTCACCCTACGACCTGAGCAAGGGCCGTGTGACCTACCGGTACAAGTAGAATCGGTCCCGGTGCCCGAAGGCGCCACAGCCAACCCTCCCGGCCCTCTTTCGTCCAAGTCAGCAGAGTCCGCGGCGCGCCGGTCGCCTCCACCCGTGAAACTCTGTTTCTGGCCAGCCCGTAGGGGACACCACTGTCGTCGCAGTTACATGGAGTGGGAGGTCGAGATGAGGATGCTTGGTCAAGTCGCCTTGCTGAGCTTCTCGGGCGTGGTTCTCTGGAAGGTGCTGGGCATATTGTTCTTCCCGATGGTGGGAGCGTTGCTCAAGCTGGCCCTCATCATGTTGGTCGGCTACGCGGTGTTGACGCTGTTCAAGCGTTGCCGCCGTAAGACCGAGGACGCCGACGACTGATCGGCTCCCTGCCGTATGTCGGGCGCCCGGGGGCTTTTTCTTGCCAGATGGGCAGGGTGAGCCGGCCGGCGGGGATATCCCGGCCGCGCCCACGCCGTGGTCAGGCCTGGACGTATTTGCGCAGCAAATCTACCTGCTTCGGCTGTCCCAGCACGATCATCTTGTCACCCGGCTCCAGCCGTGTGACGGCCACCGGGTTGAACACGAACTGATCGGTCTCGTCTGTCTGCTTCCTCACAGCGATGACGATCAGGCCGGTCTCCTGCGGAATACGCGCCTCCATGAGGGTGAGGCCCGCCAGCTTCGAGTCGGGCAGGATGGCAGCCTGCTCGAAGCGGAGCTCGAGCCCCTCGGAACGGGTGGCGATGTCGAGGAATGTCACCACCTCGGGGCGGAGGAGCATGGAGGCCATGCGGATGGCTCCACTGACGTTGGGGCTGACCACGTGATTGGCGCCAGCCCGGTACAGCTTGTCCAGGGCCGCCTCTTCCAGCGCGCATGCCACGATTGTCATGTCGGGTTTCAGGTGGCGGGCAGAGAGACACACGAAGACGTTGTCCGGGTCCGCGCTCAGACAGGTGAGGAGTCCACGGGCCCTGAGGATTCCGGCCTCCGTCAGGTTCGCGTCGAGGGTCGCGTCTCCCATCACAGTGAGCACTTCGGAGTACTGCTCGTGGATCCACTCCACGCGTTGTAGGATCGCGCTCGATGACCACGAACTCTTGCCCCAGGGACTGGAGCTCCTCCATGACCTGCCGCCCCGTCCGCCCGCCTCCACAGAGGACGATATGGTCGTTCAAGGCCTCGATGCTGCGCATGATCTGGTGTCTCCTTCTGACGTCGCCTAGGAGTCTGCGCCGCAGAAGCACAGCTGACTGAGCCGAATGGTCATCGAGCCGTCCGCGGCGAGGCGGATCCGGGTGATTGGGAGGTTGAGGACTTGTGTCTGCGACGGATCGGGAGAGCGGAATGGATGCGTTGGGGGGGGCAAGAGAGCTACGAGAGCCCTCGCGCCGGCAGATGCGGGTGAACCCTCGTGCAGTCATGCCGCCTGAAGGGTGTGCAGCCGCTTCACATTGAGTGCCAGGCACACGAGGGTCCACTCGGCCCGGACCTTCTCGAGGCCCCGGAAGCTGAATCGTCGAAAGCCCATCACTTCCTTGATCCAGCCGATGGGCGCCTCGGCCTGCGACTTTCGCCGTGCGTAGCGTCTGCGGCCATCTTCGCTCGCCAGCTTCTCCGCCATGCGGACTTTCGCCGGATATTCCTCCTTGTCAACCGTGGGGGCGGCCTTGCCCTCCCGGGCCAGCGCCACATACCCGTCGATGTCTCGCTCTTCCAGTTCCTCGAGATCCCGCTCGTTGCAATAGCCCGTGTCCGCCAGCACCTGCGCCGGCGTCTCGCCGTACGCTTGCGCCACCGCGTCGACCATGGGCACCAGCTGGCCCTGGTCGCTCGCGTTGTCCGTCACCTCGGCCCCGACCACCAGCTGGTTCTCCCCCTCCACGACCGTCTGTGCGTTGTAGCACTGCTGGAACCCCTCCGAACTCGTCTTCATGATCCGGCTCTCAGGGTCCGTGAAGTTGCTCTGCGCCGCCTCGTCCGGCTCTCCGTACTCCCGCTTGTAGGGCCTGCCGCCCTTCGGGTTGCGCGTCTGCCCCGGCTTGCGGCCCCGTGCGTCGTCCGCCGCTCTCTGCTCGGCTTCCAGGCGCGCCTTCGCCTCCCGGATCGCCGCCAGCCGGTCCTCGCGCCGCTTGAGCTCCTCCGGCACCTCGTCTCCGCATGCTTCCTCGCCGTAGCGCTCGTCTTCCGCTTCGTCCACCGCCTCGGCCCTCTCCAACAGCCCCCGGATCTCCGCCTCCAGCCGAGGCTCCCCGGTCACCATCCGGCCGTAGCTCATCGCCTTGCGCTTGTTCGCGTTCGCCCGAACCTTCGTCCCGTCCACCGACACCCTGCCAAGCCCCGCCAGCCCCAAGGCCCGCGCGAGCATCACCACCTCCACAAACACCGCCCGGAAATCCCCGAGATGGCGCTTGCGGAACTCGCACAGCGTCCGGTGCTTCGGGAAGTTCTCCGCCGCCAGCATCCGAAACGCGACATCCTCCTCCAGCTTCCTCGCCATCTTCCGCGACGAGAAGGTGCCCGTCGCATACGCGTAGATCAGCACCTTGACCATCATCCGAGGGTCGTACGGCGAGTTGCGCCGCCCGTCCCCCCGGTACCGCCCGTAGAACGCGCTCAGCTCCACCGCGTCCACCAGGTCGCTCACATGGTGCGCCAAATGACCCTCCGACACCCACTCCCGAAGATCCGGAGGCAGCAACAACATCTGCTCCGGATCGTACGGTCGAAATGTCGTTCCCATTCACCCCCCTCGGTGATCCGCAAGCCTTCCCAATGCCTTCGCTACCACCAAAGATAGCCGCCGCAGGGTTCTGCGGCGCAGACTCCTAGGTCGAACTCGACGATGAACGAAGTGATCAGGGCGAACCAAATACCCACTCCGGTGATTCCGGCCGCCAGGAGGACCATGGTGAAGTCCCTTCCGAGCTCGGAAAGGGGCAGCACCTCCGAGTAGCCCACGGCCGTGATGGTGATGACGCTCATGTAGAGGGCATCGTGGATCCCCCACCCTTCGATGATGGTGTAGCCCACGCCCCCGACCAGGGTGAGCCCGACCAGGTAAGCAAGGGCTCCCAGGAAGCGCGGGATGAACACTCGCATCGCTCAGTAGGCCTCCTGAAAACGGTGGAGAAGTGCCGGCGAACCCCGGATTCCATCAGAAGCTAGGCAGGATGCGGGTTTTCAGCGAATTTTCTCTTGACGGCCAAAGGGGGGGGCCTTACTCTAGACGAGACCGAAGCTCGCCCGAATCAGTCGTGTCCCACTTGCTCAAATCCTCGCGCGATAGGCCCGAGCCGTGAGAACCCCGTTCGGGGCTCGATGAAGGCCAGCAGAGGCCGTGATCCGTATCTCATCACACCATTTGAGGAGCAACGCAATGAACAAATCCGATCTGGTAGCCGCCCTTGCCGACCGCGCCGGCATGACCAAGGCCGACGCCTCTCGGGCCATGGACGCACTCTTTGGCGGACGCGGCATCATCGCCGGGGCCCTGAGGATGGACAGACGCGTTCAGATCACAGGCTTTGGTACGTTCGAGGCGAAACACCGCAGGGCCCGTATGGGCAGGAATCCTCGTACAGGCGCTACGATTCACATTCCGGCTTCGAAGACCCCCGGCTTCCGCGCCGGTAAGGGTTTCAAAGACGCCATCCAGTTGTAGGAACGGCCCAGGCGGGTTAGCCCCCCTGAGGATAAGGATCGGATAGAGGCCACGCCCGACGCGGTCAGGGGGCGTGGCCTCTCCTAGTTTCAGCCCCGTGGATCCTCGGATCTGCGGGGCTGAGGGTGTGTTCCCCCCCGAGTTCCGGGCTTGCTGCCCTTACTCCCCGCGCCCCGATCGTAGTCAACCCGGGTGCTGCGTCCTCGGATACTCAGGCCGTTGACCGCCTTGATGACTTTCTCAGCCTCCGAGGGCCGCACCTCCACCAGCGAGTACGTGTCTCGAATCTCGATCTTCCCGAAGTTGGATCCGTCCACGCCCGACTCACCGGCCAGCGTCCCTAGGAGGTTGCCGGGCTTCACGCCCTCCATCTCTCCGACGCTGACAAAGAGGCGCGTCCAGCCGTCGGTCCCTGTGGCCTTCTGGGCTCTGGCCTTGGCGGCCGGGTGGGCGTCGGTGGCAGTGGTTGGCCGGGACAGTAGAGCCAGGGCGGCGGCGGCGAGCTCCTGAGGGCTGAAGCGTTCCAGGAGAGGCTCTAGGATCAGGAAGTGGGGCGCGAGATCTTCCCGTTTCACTGCGTCCACCAGTCGTTGACGGATCTCGCCGATGCGGTCCTCTACCACCGTCGGCGGTGGCGGAAGGGGGCGGACGCCGTATCCGGCACGCCGGGCCGTGTCCCTGAAGTGGGGGACTTCTCGCGAGAGGAGTAACACCGTGGCCTGGCCGCCGGCTCCGTGGCGTCGGTCCAGGGTGTCCACGTCGGGCGGACAGTCCAGACTGACGGTCGACACGTCTTCCGGTGAGTCGAGGCTTGCCAGGGCCTGACGGGCCTGTAGCGGTGCCACGGTCAGCCATAGGGGAAGCGAGTCGTCTCCCGGTGACCCGGCCATGTAGCCGTGGAGGGCCAAAAAGTCTGCGACATCCGCGACGCGGTCCTCGGAGCGGCAGAACACCAGAACGTGCCGGGCCTCGTTTGCTAAGAGCTCGGCCACGAGTCTGAGGAGGGCCTCCACCTTGTCTTCGCCGGTGACTCGGAAGCACAGCTCCCCCCTATCCGGCGACCGCGCCTCCTGCTCCTCGGCGATGGGGCGGGGCGGGACCTGGACCGCCTTGGGCACGCGTGTCGAGACGAGCGTCTCGACCGAATGTGTGACCGGCAGGCTGAGGACGATTCTCTGGGTTCCGGTCGCAAGATACTCGAAGAGGGCGCTCACGGAATCCAACCCTGAGGCCGCCTCGATCGCGCTCGCTCCGTCCACGACCACGGTCTGGACACCCTCGAGGGTAAGCCGAGAACCGTCGACCGCCGCTCGGATTTCTCGTGGAGTTCCGAAGAGGACGTCCGTCCGTTCGGGCAGGGCCCACGCCCCTCCCAGCGCTCCGAGCGAGTGGCCCGTGGAGAGGGCGATCCGTCCTAGGGACTCGGCGAGGGCCGTGGCGGCTTCGCTCGTGGCGGTGAGGACGACGGCTCCAGGCCGTCCGGCCCCAGCCACGATGCGCCCCAGGAGAGCAACTCCGTAGGCGACCAGGGTTCCGGCTCCAGGGCCGACGGCCCCGAGAAGGTTGTTGCCCCGGCGCATGACCGGAATGGCGGCTCGCTGAAACTCGGTAGGCTCCTCTAGCCCTTCGGCCGCCAGCGCCTCGACCAGCTCCGGCATGACCTCCAGATCTTCGAAGGAGTGGGTCACGAAGGGTCCCCGGATCCCCGTCCACCGGCGTCCCCCGGCTCGTACGGAAGCTGGGTCAGGAACTTCTGGATCTCGTAGTCCATGCGGGAGGTCCGCAGTCGATCACTGGACGCGACTACCTCGGTGTAAGGGCCGTGACGATGGGCCGTGAGCGTGACCGTGCCCTCGTTGCCCGTGTACGTGGCACCATGGGTCGAGCTCTTCGATTTGGTGAGGCCGATCCACTCGGGAAGCAGCTCCTCGGCCTTCGACAAGACTTCCGATGGTGAGAGAGCCGTCTTGCGCTGATAACCTGCCATGGAGTGCCCCTCTGTATTGGCTCGTGCGGTACTTCCGCCACGTCACGTAACCCTCGAACTACACGAGACGCGCCGCCTCCAAGAGCCCTCGAAGGTCGTCGATCCGCAGCGGACCTTCAAGGCGCTCGGAGCCGATGTGGACGGTAGGCGTGCGCTCTACACCCTCTGCCTCCGCTAGGCGTCTCAGCTGCGCGACCCGATCCGCATAGCGGTCCACGTCGAGCACGGCTTTGGTTTCGGTCAGATCCAGGCCCAAGCCCGCCGCCAGACCCACCAGAACGTCGACGCGCCCGATGTCCGCCCCGTCCTCGAATCGTGCCTTAAAGAGTGCGTCGTGGATGGGGCCCTCCAGGCCCTTCTCGGCGGCGTGCAGCCTGAGCTCATGGGCCTTGCGGGTCCAGGGCATGAAATCGGGGGAGGCCAGACTGAGCTTGACTGCCGCGGCGAGTTCCGTCACGGACTGCCGATACGTCCTCCATTCCGGGCTCCCCGGATCCATGAGGGCTTCGGGCGGTGGGCGAAGCTCGAACGGGTGACGGGCAACCTCGACTGCGGGGGGCAGAAGCCGCGCCAGCTGTACGTCCATAACGTAGGATCCGGGGTCGACGTAGTCGAAGTAGAAGACGACCTGTGCGCGCTCGTTCACAGGTGAAACCTGCCGCTCGCGGTGGGCGTGATCAAGCTCGCGGTCGGCCCGCGAACAAAGCCCGATTCCGCGACTCCGGGGTGTCGCGGACCTCACTTGATCGAGGGATGACCTTCCTCGATATTCCCCGGATGGATTACAGCCCTAACATCTCCCGACTCCAGCCCTCGGCCACCATCGCCGTAAGCTCGTTGGCCAAGCGCCTCCGGGCCGAAGGCCGCGACATCATCGACCTCAGCGCCGGCGAGCCCGACTTCGACACCCCCGGGTGGATCTCGGACGCGGCCGTCGAGGGCATCCGTGCGGGCAAGACCCGTTACACCCCTGTGGCGGGAATGCCGGACCTCAGACGTGCCATCGCCGGATACCTCGAGCCGTTGGCTGGCCGCCCCATCGACTGGGAGGGTGTGGTCGTTGGATCAGGAGCGAAGCAATCCCTGTTCAACGCGGCCTTCGCCCTCTTCGGACCGGGCGACGAGGTTCTCGTGGCGACGCCATACTGGACGAGCTACCCCCAGATCGTGTCCCTCACCCGGGCGGACTCGGTCACGGTATCGGGGAGTCCCGATCGGAACTTCCTCTTGACGCCGGACGATCTCGACTCCGGGTATACCGACCGCACGGAGGGGCTCATTCTGTGCTCCCCCTGTAATCCCACGGGAGCGGTCTATTCCCACGGCGAGCTGCAGGCCATAACGGAGTGGGCCAGAGATCGGGACGTATGCATTCTGGCCGACGAGATCTACCGCGAGATCTATTTCGGTGACGATCGGGCCACCGCCCCGAGCATCCTCGAGCTGCCGGAAGCGTCGGTGGGGCGGCACGTGCTCATCGACGGCGCCTCGAAGAGCTTCGCCATGACGGGATGGCGGATCGGCTTCTCGTACTCAGACGTGGAGACGGCGCGCAAGCTGAGCGCTCTCCAGAGCCACACCACCTCGAATGCGGCGACGCCCTCTCAGATGGCTGCACTGAGCGCCTTCGGCGATCCGGCACGAGCTCGTGAGGCGGCCCAGAAGATGGTCGTGGCGTTTCGGCGTCGGAGAGATCTGGTCGTTGCGCTCGTGCGAGAGCTCCTCCCGGAGCTTCCGTTCGTGGAGCCCACCGGCGCGTTCTACTTCTTCATAAGGGTCGACTCGCTCTTCCGAGGCGAAATCTCGGGCTCCGCCGATCTCTGCTCCTGGCTCCTGGAGGAGACGGGTGTGGCCATGGTTCCCGGCGTGGCGTTCGGCGACGACCGATATGTGCGTATCAGCTTTGCCACATCGGACGAGCTGCTCCAGACGGCTCTCGAGAGGGTCGCCGGCGCCATCCAGGAGTCGGCGTCGGTGGCCGGGTGACCGGGTCAACCAGATCGGACTTCGGACGGAAGCCACACCCGGACGCCGGGCATCAGACGTTTCGAAGGACCTGCCGTAGGGCCCGGGACGTAGCGTCCACGTAGGATTTACCGAAGAGGTTCACATGGACCAGCAGTGGGTACAGCTGGTACAGGGGTCTCCGGATCTCCCGGTAACCGCCCGCGAGGGGACGGACGGCCTCATAGGCGGAGTAGAATGAAGCCGGAAAGCCGCCGAAGAGCTCGGTCATGGCCAGATCGACCTCCGCGTGGCCCCTGTAGACGGCTGGATCCACCAGGATCGGCTCGCCCGACGGACCAGGAAAGACGTTGCCGCTCCAAAGGTCGCCGTGCAGGAGGGACGACCCGAGGGCGGCGGCAGGAAGGAGGCTCGGGAGCCTCGACTCCAGGAGCTCCCATTCGTCCCGGCGGCCGGGAAGACGATTTTCTTCTCGCGCCAGCGTCAGCTGTGGAAGGAGCCGCCGAGTCCACCAGAATACCTCCCAATCGTCCGTCACGTCCTTGGCTTGCGGCAAAGAGCCGATGTAGTTGGGACGGTCCCAGCCGTACGGCTCCGGTCGGATCCCGTGCAGATCCGCCAGGCCTCGCCCCAGTGCCTCCCAGTAGTCGGGTGCCGGGCGGCCGTGGGAGACGAACTCGAGCAGGAGCCACGAGGGTGTCTCGGCCGGAGGCGAATACCCGATCACTTCAGGGACTGTTGGGCCCCCTGAGGCGGCGAGGGCCTCTAGGCCGTCGGCCTCGGGGAGGAAGTCATCCTCTCCGGGGTCCGGGCTCCACTTGAGGAAGAAGCTCTCTCCCATGTCCGTGGAGAGCCTGACGCTGCGATGGATGCACCCGCCGGTCATGGGGCTCGCCTCGAGTACTTCGACGGCTTGCCCGCTACTCTCGGTGAGGCAGCGCTGAATGGAGGCCTTGAGCTTGGGAGGAAGGCCCAGGCTCACGAGGCGAGCTCGCGACGTAGATGATCCACCAAGGCCGCGCACGTCCGATCGACCATCTCCAAGACCCGCTGGAAGCCGTCGGGGCCCCCGTAGTAGGGATCCGGGACGTCGGGATCGCCATCCTGCTCCGGGTCGAACTCCCGGAAGAGCCTGATGGCAGCCTCGGATCCGCTACCGGACTCGAGATCTTTCAGGTCCTGGAGGTTGCTGCGATCCATGGCCAGGACGAGCTCGAACTCGAAGAAGTCCTCGATGCGCACGCGACGGGCGCGGCCCCGGAGCTCGATTCCATTTCGCTCGGCCACCGCCGCCGACCGGGCGTCCGGGGCCTGCCCCGCGTGCCAGGCCCCCGTGCCTGCGGAGTCGACATAGACCTGATCGGACAGGCCAGCCTCTTCCAGACGGTGGGCCAGGACCCCCTCGGCCAGCGGTGATCGGCAGATGTTACCCAGACAGACGAATAGAACGGATATCTCGGGAGTGCTCGTCATGGCAGACCGGTGGCGTATGAATTCTTTGAATCTCGGGCCTTTGCCCTAAACTTATAGGCTGATCCCGAGCCAGCCGCACCCCACATTCATGCCGAGTCGTGGTCCCTGCCGGCCCATCCCGAGAAGAACCCTGGTGGAAGACGAGACCGGAGATGAAGCGCCTGAGGGCATGACCTTCGTGGCCCTGGGTGTATCGGACGCATTGCGCGACGCCATCGAGTCCCTGGGGTGGGAGCGTCCGACTCCCATTCAGACGAAGGGTATCCCGGTGGGGCTCGAGGGGCACGATCTCGTGGGGATCGCCCAGACCGGTACGGGAAAGACCGGCGCCTTCATGATCCCCTGCCTGGGGAAGATCGAGGCGGGTGGAGGACTTCAAGTCCTGGTGCTATGCCCCACCCGGGAGCTTGCCCAGCAGGTGTCTGATGACACCGAGGCCCTGGCCAAAGGAACGAAGATCCGGTCGGCGTCGATCTACGGCGGGGTCAGTTACGGCCCGCAGCTGGATGCTCTCCAGAAGGGCGTGGAGGTCATCACTGCGACGCCTGGTCGTTTTCTCGATCACATGGGACGTGGCAGGGTCAAGCTCGGTGCGGTGCGCACGTTGATCCTCGACGAAGCGGACCGCATGCTCGACATGGGCTTTCGCCCTCAGATCGAGGGGGTGCTGAGAGAGGCTCCCCGGGATCGGCAGACTATGCTGTTCTCGGCCACCATGCCCCACGGCGTCCACGACCTGGCCTCTCGCATCACCCGGGAGGCCGTCTGGGTCGAGGTGGCTCCGTCGGGAACGAAGGCCGAGGGGATCACCGAGCTGGTGTACTCGGTGAAGCCGGAGATGAAGCCGGACCTGCTGCTGCGGCTTCTGGAGGATCCGGATTGGGAGCAGGTCCTGGTCTTCACGAGAACCAAGGCGGGGGCCGACGCGCTCAAGACGCGTCTCGACCGTCACGGCATTCGCACGGAGGCCTTGCACTCGAATCTCCGCATGGTGCATCGGACCAGGGCGTTGGAGCGGTTCGCCGAGAAGAAGGTGCGGGTCCTGGTGGCCACGGACATCGCCCAGCGCGGCTTGGACGTAGAGGGCATCTCTCACGTGGTCAACTACGATGTGCCCCAGGATCCGGAGGACTACGTACACCGGATCGGTCGCACGGGCCGCGCCGGGGCCGTCGGTACCGCCGTGACGTTCCTGGCCGCCGGAGATCTGGGGGCCTTCAAGTCGCTCACGTATCACATAGGCAGGGAGCTCGAGCGCATACACCTCCCCGAGTTCGACTACGCGGGAACGCCACAGACCGGGGCGAGCGCGTCGCCTACCCGAGGGCGGCACTCCCGCTCGCCGACCGGGATGGGATCTCGCCTCGCCGACGAGCTCACGGAGGAAGAGCTGGCGAAGCTCCTCGAGTACTAGAGTCGGCCCGGCGGTCCCGCGATCGAGCCGACGTGACCGGACAACTCTGATCCAGGACTGGGAATGATACTGCGCCGATACGGTAACAACTTGCAGAGCGTCGAGACGAACTTCGACTCCAAGGCCCTCACCGAGATCGCGTTCGTGCGTGATCACCAGGTGTCCACACCGGGCGACGAGTTCTTTCAGGCTCACGAGAAGCTTTCCGAGCACGGCTTGACTGCCCAGGCCGAGGGAGATGTGCAGGACGAGGTCGAGTCCGTGATGCTGGACGATCTGCTGGCCCAGCTCTCGGTTCTCCATGAGAGCCTCGAAGAGAGTCAGGTCCTCTTCATCGAGAGCGAGCAGGGCAACGACTACCCCAGGACCAAGACCCGTCAGAAGAACATCGTGGTGGAGGGTGAGAACCGTCTCTACTTCTACTCCAGCATCGATCCGCCGCTTAGGGTGGGAGTGTATCGGGCGCTCTAGAGCTTGCTGTAATGCCGAGCTCCGAACGGTGTAGATAGTGATGTGGGCATCGGGTGGGGATGCAACCGACTGAACCCTTTTGGCATCCAACACGTAGGGAAAAGTGGATGGGATCGGGATGCCGGTGCGGAAGGTGTCGGGGCTTTTCCGGTGGTACGGTGCGGACGCAGTGGTCGTGAGGACGTGGGGTGGTGGTGTTCTGGGGAGGTTCTGACTCCAGGTCCGGTTGGTTCGCTTAGGCCGACCGGACCTTTTTCGTCAGTCCGTCGCCGGCCGACAGACACGGTTACGCCCTTCGGCCTTGGCCTGAAACAGAGCTTTGTCGGCCAAGGTGAACAGTGCCTCGGGAGAAGCCGTGTGGTCGGGGCAGCAGGCGTAGCCACCCGACATCGTGACTCTCAGCTCGAAGTCCACGGGCGGTCGGGCTTCGGCCACCACTTCCACCAAGCGCTGCGTGACGTTGTGGGCGACGCTGCCTTCCGTGCTCGGTGCCAGGATGGCAAACTCCTCGCCGCCAATCCTGAACGGCGTGTCGGCTGAGCGCGTATGCTCGGTCAGGAGCCGACCGATCCACCCGAGGACCACGTCCCCCACGTCGTGGCCGAAGGTGTCGTTGATGGACTTGAACTGGTCCAGGTCGAGAAGGATCAGGGAGAAGCGCTCCTCGTAGCGTAGGGCCCGATCCACTTCCTCTTTGATGCGGTCCCTGTAGGCTCGTCGGTTCATGAGCCCGGTGAGAGGGTCGCGCATGGCCTTGTCGCTGAGGCTGCTGATGTGCTCGTCGGCGCTGCGGATACGAATCGAAAGGCTCTCGATAAGCTGGATGGCTACCGACGGCGCCTCGAGCAAGACATCGCGGAAGTCTTCCTGCTCCAGGACCAGAAGCTCCACGTCTTCCACGGCCTGAACGGTCGCGCTCCGAGGCTTGTCGTTGAGCAGGGCCATCTCGCCGAAAAAGTCTCCAGGGCCCAGCCGGGCCAGCTCGAAATCGGAGCTTCTCGCCGGGTAGAGAACCCGCACCTGCCCCTCGAGAACGACGAAGAGGGAGAGCCCCGACTCACCCATCTCCACGATCCCGGCGTCCGTCGGGAACGAGACCGTCCGCGTAAGGCCCGCGAGCTTCTTGAGGGCTTCCGGCTCGAGCCCTTCGAAAAGCGGAACGCGGCTAAGGTGATCGACTACGTCCATATGGGAAAACGGAGGTAGAAAGGGGATGTCCTCAAGGCTGTTCGAGGATAAGGAGCGGCCGGTAGGCGCGCTACGAGCCCGCTCGGAGGTCGATCACGGGGGCTCCGATCACGCGAAGGCGGCGGGATAGCCCCCGGTGTGCCAGAGTACCAGGCGATCGCCCGAGGGCACCCTCCCCGTCCGGGCCGAGTCGAGCATGGCGGCGGCAGTCTTGGCCGTGTAGACCGGGTCCAGCAGGATTCCCTCGGTGCGGGCCAGGAGCGACATGGCCTCGTTCGACGCTTCCGTGGGGATACCGTACCCCGGCCCGACGTAGTCCTCAGTGGGCAGCAGGAGATCCGGCGGCAGCGAGATGGAGGTGCGGAGCAGCTCCGCGGCACCCCGGCACAGCTTCTCGGTAAGATCCAGGATCTCCTCGGTCTCGACGTCGGGGCTCACGCCGACCAACCTCACGTCCGTGCGCTCTAGCAAGGCGAAGCCCAGGGCGAGCCCCGCATAGGTGCCACAGGAGGAGGCCGAGACGAAGACCCATGTCGTTCCGGTGGCCGGAAGCGCCTGCCATTGGTCCACGATCTCGGCGGCAGCCCGCACGTAGCCCAGGGCTCCCAGGGGAGTCGAGGCACCCAGGGGGATTACGATGGCCTTGCCTCCGCGCGCCTCAACCTCCGCGGCTACCGCCGCCATGGCCGGATCGCGCTCCTCCCGGGTGTTGACAGGGTGTATCTCGGCGCCGAAAAGCTTGTGGAGATAGGCGTTCCCTGTGGGAGGATCGGGAATGTCACCGTTCACGACCAGGATGCATCGAAGGCCGAGGCGGGCCGCTGCCGCTGCGGTCAGGCGGGAGTGATTGGACTGAGGGCCGCCACATGTGATGACGCACGTCGCCCCCTCCAGACGTGGTGGGGCCAGCTCGAACTCCAGCTTCCTTGCCTTGTTGCCTCCCAGTCCGAAGGAGGTCTCGGCGTCCATCTTCAGGAGCACGTCGGACGCCTCTCTTCCGAGGACGCGGGCCAGGTTCGGTGCCTGCAGCAGGGGTGTGGGCTCCCTGACGAATGAGCTCCGGGGCCACTCTTGGAGCCGTGCGAGAACTTCGTTCAATTTGGGTTTGCGTTAGGGTGTATGTTGGCTGCCGGGTCAATGCCTGAGAACGAGAGACACTAACGAGCACGCGGTCAGTCCGCGAGGGAGGATGACGCTCTCCACGGATCCCGCTCAACCTCGAGTGGACATGTCGATACGAGCCGCCGTCATGACGGCACCTGAAGCACCCATTGAGATCTGGTCCCTCCCCGACCCGGAGGTCGAGGAAGGGGGTGTCCTCCTGGAGACGATCGCCAGCGAGGTGTGTGGAACGGATGTCCACCTTCACCATGGGCGCGTAGCCGGCGTGCCCTATCCGATCATCCCGGGGCACGTGAGCGTGGGGCGCATCCTCGAGGCCCCGGGAGTGGACAAGGATGCGCTCGGTGAACCCCTGTCCCCGGGTGACGTGGTCACCTTCCTGGACGTCCACGAGGTCTGTGGCTCCTGCTATCACTGCCTCGTGGTTCGCCAGCCTAATCGCTGTCCCCACCGCAAGGTCTACGGGATCACCTACGGAGCCGAGGAGGGGCCCTTTGGTGGCTGGGCCGAACGGATCTACCTCCGGCCGGGCGTCCGCGTCCTCAAGCTGCCCGACGGACTCGGTGCCGACGACGTCATCGGCGGCGGATGCGGTCTCTTCACGGGCTTCGCCGCCATCGACCGCAGCGACCTGACCATGGGTGACGTCGTTGTCGTCCAGGGCTGCGGCCCCGTGGGGCTGTCCGCGGCGGCCTTCGCCAACCTGCGGGGAGCGGGGCAGGTGATCCTCATCGGAGCTCCGGAGGCCCGCCTCGAGGTGGGGCGAACGTTGGGAGCCGACGTGGCCCTGGATCTAGACGCCACGACGACGGCGGAGCGCGTGGTTGCGGTGAGGGGCGTCACGGGGGGACGTGGGGCCGACGTGGTTATAGAGGCGTCGGGGAGCCCGCAGGCAGTGCCCGAAGGCCTGGAGCTGTTGCGCGACGGGGGCACGTACGTCGTGGCGGGACACTATACCGATGCGGGGGAGATCGCCCTCAATCCACACATCGATATCAACCGTAAGCATGCCGTCGTCAAAGGTCAGTGGGGCACCGACTTCCACCACCTCGTGGGTGCCCTTCGCCTTCTTGACCGGCACAGCGAACGGCTACCGTTCGCCTCCGTGATCGGAGGACGCTACACCCTCCAGGAAGCCGGGCAGGCTCTGCAGGACGTCGCCGCACTGAGGGTGACGAAGGCGATCATCACACCGGTGTAGGCGTGGGCCCACTGGATGCCGCGCCCGACGGTCGGGGGGGCTTGCACAGGCGGACGGGTCGACGGTGTCCTATTCGGCGGGAACGGGTGCGACGAAGATCCCTGCTGCGAGATCGGATCCGATGACTTCGGTGCCCGGGACATCCGCCAAAGCCACCGTAAGGGGGCCGTCGTACGGGGCATGATCCACCACCGTGAGCAGCGCCCCCGGGGTCAACCCCAACGCCTCCATATACCGTAGGCGCTCCGGGTCCTCGTCCTGGACGGCCCGTATCTGGACTGTGGCTCCGAGATCCACCTCGTCGAGGGTGGCGAAGTTGGAGGCCTCGACGTCGCCGGCCCGGGTCGGGATGGGGGCTCCGTGAGGATCGTGGCTGGGATACTCCAGCGCGGCCGCCATGCGGTCGATGAGCTCCTCGGACGCCGCGTGCTCCAGGCGCTCGGCTTCGGCGTGGACGTCATCCCATGAGTAACCCAGTTGAACGTGCAGGTAGGTCTCCAGGAGGCGGTGCCGCCGGATGACCCTCAGCGCCTCACGGGTCCCCGTTTCGGTGAGCCGGACTCCGCGATAACGGGCGTGCTCGACGTACCCACCCTCGGCCAGCCGCTTCACCATCCCGGTTACTGATGCGGGCTGGACGTCGAGGGCCTCGGCCAGGGAGCTGGTGGAGGCGGCCTCACCACGTTCGGTGAGGGAGTAGACCGCCTTGAGGTAGTCCTCGACCGATCGAGTGAGAGGCTTGGGGGAGTGGTCTTCCATGCGTAAACATGGGCGAACGCCACACGCGCGGAAAGTCCGGGCGGCCTCGGGACGGGCGCTCTCCCGTCCCGTCCGCAGGCTCTCTCCGGGTCGTTGGCGCCATGAGGGCGTTCGGCCTATGATGCTCTCATGAGCTATGAGAAGACCACGCAAGGGATTCACGTGGCCGTACGACCGAGCTTCTCCCTGCCCCACTCCGACCCCGATGAGGGAAGGTTCGTCTTCACATACCTCGTGCAGATGGAGAACCAGGGTGACGAGCCGGCGACGCTCCTTTTTCGCCACTGGCACATCCATGACGCCATGGGCGAGGACTCGGAAGTGGACGGCGAAGGGGTGGTGGGCGAGCAGCCCACATTGAAGCCCGGCAACTCTCACGAGTACCGGAGCTTCTGTATCCTGAGCTCGCCTGCGGGCTTCATGGAGGGGTATTACACGTTCGTGCGTCCCGACGGCCGGGAGTTCGAGGTCGTCATTCCGCGCTTCGATCTCGAGGCACCTCTCACCGGTTATACCACCGACGGCGCTGACCGGATGAACTAGCGGCGGGCACGCGGCCATCTTGCGCTACCCGCCGCCTTCCGGCTCCCAGATGAAGACCGGTGCGTCGGGCCGCCGGGAGATCGACGCCACCGGGTTGTTCGTGGCTCCGGGCTTCATCGACTCGCACTCCCACGCGGGTCCCGGGCTGGCCACTGCCGGGCTGAGCCATGGCGAGCCTCTCCTGGCTCAGGGTCTCACGACGGTGATCATCAACCCGGATGGCGGTGGCGCCGTGGGGTGCGGTCCGAAAGGGCATGGAGGATGGGGCCTTCGGCCTGTCGTCCGGCACCTTCCACGCTCCAGGGAGCTATTCCGAGCCCGGTGAGATTGTCGAGCAGGCGGGCATTCCCGGGGTGATCACCCACATCAAAGCTCTGGGGCCCCCCGGTATGGGCTACGGGGGCGCCATCGTCCGGCGGATTGAGATGGCACGCGAAGAGGGAGTCGAGGTGTACAGCGATCAATGCCCGTATCCCGCCTCGGCTACGGGCCTGGGGGCCACCCTGCTCCCCCGGTGGGCTCAAGCGGGGGGGAGTGGACTCGCTCACGGCCCGGTTCGATCGTCCAGAGACCATGGCCAGGATTCGTGAGGAGATGGTCAGGAATCTGGCTCGCCGGGGCGGAGCCGATCGGATCCCATGGGGAGGTCACGGGGTTGATGCCCGGACGTGTCATGAAGAGGCGCTAGGAGCTTACTGGCGATTTTCTAGTCCCCTGGAGCCTTCCACTGAAAGCCCGGCGGCTCCTTGGAGACGAACCAGGCAAGATACCAGGGTCGCTCGGAAGGGGGGCGGGACGGCACTTCGGCGTCCTCGCCAGCCGACCGCTTGTTCGGTGCCCACTGGAAGCGGGGCGGGTCGAACTCCTGCGAGGCCCGAAAATAAAATCCTGACGGGTGATCGCCCTGCCGGGCTTGACGGCGCTCGACCACCCGTCGGTCGGTGCCCTCCCACTCGTCCGGGACCCAGTCGAACCCGGAAGGATGGGCCGACGGGGTGTCGGAGGTCTCCGCTGTCTCGGTCTCGTCTCTCCAGTAGAAGACCGGCACGCCCTGGAGGTTGGGGTGACCCCATCGGAAGCCGGATTCATGGTCGAACGGCGGGTCGAGGATGCCCAGCTCCGGGCCCGTTCTGCCTGGGCCCTCCCACCCGCACCGGGAGCACCAGCGCCATTGGACCCATCGTGAAAGGACGCGCAACATCCTGCGCAGCACGATGGGGGTGGTGTAGCCACCGCAGCGTGGACACATGCGTCCACGCTGCAACACGAGGTACCCCACGGAGCTCGTGACCACCAAGAGCATGGTGAGGATTCCTACAACGGAGATGAGTGCGAGCACGGGTGGGTCCCTCTGGGGATCATTCGAATGTATCTCAAGGATACAAGCTTCACCGGACATGAGTCCAGGAAATCTTATGCAGCCGTAGCGGAGAACTACGCATGGGTCATATCCGACAGTTCATGACACGTCACTACCGGCACTTCAACGCCCGGGAGACTCTTGCGGCGGCCGTGGCGTACGATGCCCATGTGGGCGCCGGTGGGAGGATGCTGGTGGCGTTGGCGGGGGCCATGTCCACCGGCGAGCTAGGCGTGAGCCTCGCCCGCATGATTCGCGACGGGAAGGTTCACGCCATCTCGTGCACGGGCGCCAACCTGGAGGAGGACGTCTTCAATCTCCTGGCCCATCACGAGTATGAGATCATCCCGGACTGGCGTGCGTTGAGTGTGGAGGATGAGGCCGGTCTCTACCGCAGAGGGATGAACCGCGTCACCGATACGTGCATTCCCGAGGACGTCATGCGCCACGTGGAGGGCCGCCTTGCCGAGGAGTGGAAGAGGGCGTGCGAGTCCGACGAGCGGCGATTCCCATCGGAGTTCCTGTTCGAGATCCTGCGGGGTGGTGCCCTGGAGGAACGCTACCAGATCGACCCGGCGGACTCGTGGGTGCTGGCGGCTATGGAGATGGGGATTCCGGTCTACGCCCCCGGCTGGGAGGACTCGACCACGGGAAACATTTTCGCGGCCAACGTCATGATGGGCGTAGTCCCCCACCATCACTGCGTGAAGTCGGGGACGGAGCAGTTCCAGCACCTTCTGGAGTGGTATCTCGCGAGCAATGGAATGGGCGAGGGGAGACCTTCGGTGGGCTTCT
Source organism: Longimicrobiales bacterium (assembly GCA_965238005.1). GTDB lineage: Bacteria > Gemmatimonadota > Gemmatimonadetes > Longimicrobiales > Gaopeijiaceae > CBDCKN01. Next base: position 4,094,369 of record OZ250165.1, on the reverse strand, counting down.
TTCAGATCGGAGGAGGCATCGCCGGTGACTTCGCGATCTGCGCGGTGCCATGCATCCTCCAGGATCTGAACCGAGAGACCCCCTTCTGGGGATACTTTGCCCAGATCACCGATGCTCCGGCTTCGTACGGCGGCTACTCCGGTGCTCTTCCGAACGAGAAGATCACATGGGGCAAGCTGGCCACCGAGACGCCGCGCTTCCACATACAGTCCGACGCCTCCATCGTGGCTCCCCTAATCTTTTCACACGTGCTGGGAGACTGACTGGGCGGTGGGGGCCCGCTTCATCGGGAGTGTCTCCCGGTCCGAGGATGGGGCCCTTCCGTTACCTTTCCAGGTTTACGATCGACCGCCTTCGGGCGGCGGCTCCGACGCGTCGGTAACCTTTGTCCCGGGGCTCTGAGATCGAGTCCCCCCGAGTCATCGCATGAACATCAGGAACATCGCCATCATCGCCCATGTGGATCACGGCAAGACTACGTTGGTCGATCAGATGCTTCGCCAGGCGGGTGTATTTCGCGACAACCAGGTCGTGGAGGAGCGCGTACTCGACTCCAACCCCTTGGAGCGGGAACGGGGCATCACGATCCTCGCCAAGAACACGTCGGTGCGCTGGGGCGACATGAAGCTGAACATCGTGGATACGCCCGGCCACGCCGACTTCGGCGGAGAGGTAGAGCGGATCTTGCGCATGGTCGACGGAGTGCTCCTCCTCGTCGATGCGGCTGAGGGGCCGATGCCGCAGACGAGGTTCGTGACGAGAAACGCTCTCGAGCTCGGCCTCCAGCCCATCGTCCTCATCAACAAGGTGGATCGAGCCGACGCCCGGTCCGAGGAGGTCCACGACGACGTCCTCGAGCTGTTCATGAATCTGGAGGCGTCCGACGCCCAGCTCGACGCGCCCTTCCTCTACACGGTGGGCCGGGACGGATGGGCGAGCACGGATCCCCATGGCTCCGGTGGTGACCTGAACCTCCTGTTCGAGACGATCGCCGAGCACATTCCGCCGCCCCTCGTCGATCCCGACGGACCGTTGCAGATGCTCCTCTCCACGCTGGACTACTCGAGCTATGTGGGGCGCATCGGGATCGGTCGGGTCGAGCGGGGCAGTGTGCGCGTCGGCGACTCGGTGACGCTCCTCCCGCTCGGTGAGCCGGGACCGGTGGCCGCAGAGGACGTGATGCCGGGTCGGGTCACCCAGCTCTACGGCTTCGAGGGACTCGAGCGCGTCGAGATCGAGGAGGCGATGGCCGGTGAGATCGTGGCGGTGGCGGGACTGGAGGGAGTGGAGATCGGCACGACCATCACCGATCCGGAGACTCGGGAGCGGCTCCAAGGGATCGTCGTGGAGGAGCCCACCCTATCCGTCGACTTCACGGTGAACAACTCGCCGTTTGCGGGACGCGTGGGGAAGTTCGTGACCACGCGGCAGGTCCGCGATCGCCTCATGAAGGAGCTGGAGCGAAACGTCGCGCTCAGGGTGGAGGAGACCGACGTGCCCGACACCTTCGCCGTGTCGGGTCGGGGCGAGCTGCACCTGGCCATCCTCATGGAGACCATGCGTCGCGAGGGCTACGAGTTCCAGGTGTCCCGGCCACGGGTTATCGAGAAGCAGGGCCCCGAGGGCCTGATGGAGCCGTTCGAGGAGGCGGTCATAGAGGTCCCCGAGGAGTTCATCGGGCCGGTCATGGAGAAGATGGGGCCGCGTCGAGCCGAGATGATCGAGATGAAGCCCACCGACCGGGGGCCCGTTCGTCTGCACTTTCGGGTGCCGGCCAGAGGTCTTTTCGGCTATCGATCCGAGTTTCTCACCGACACGCGGGGAGAGGGGACGCTCCACCACCGGTTTCTCGAGTACGGTCCCCACGCCGGCTCCCTGGCCAGCCGCAAGCGAGGCGTGCTGGTGGCGGACCGTGAAGGGGCGTCGGTGGGCTACGCGCTGTTCAACCTGCAGGAGCGGGCCACCATGTTCGTCGGGCCCGGCGAAGCTGTCTATGGCGGCATGATCGTCGGTGAGCACGTGCGCCCCGGTGACCTGGACGTCAATGTCTGCAAGGGGAAAAAGCTCACTAACATACGTACGACGGCCTCGGACGAGCACATCAAGTTGGAGCCTCCCCGGGAGGTCACGTTGGAGCTCGCCCTGGAGTTCATCGAGGACGACGAGCTCATAGAGATCACCCCGGACAGCATCCGGCTGCGCAAGCGGCACCTGGACCCGCACGCGCGTAAGAGGGCGGCGCGCAAGAAAGCCTGACGCCCCGAGTGGAACCCGGAATAAGGGTCGTCGATTCTGGTTGGAGTAGTACTGTGACGTCCTACTCGACCTGTATCGTGCAGAGACCTGCGGAATGGCAGTGAATGAATATGAAAGAGCGTTACCTGGCGGCCACGGACTTCCGTAAGTACCTGGAATCAGTGGAAGAGAACAAGGAGCTCTGGCACGGGATCTACGAGCGGGTATCGATCTCACCGGAGATCCTGGAAGAGGCCCGTAGGATACCCGGAACGTGGCATCTCCTGGTCCTGTCCGAAGACTGGTGCGGCGACGCCGTGAACCTGCTCCCGGTCCTGGCCCGCCTGGCGGAGGAGGCACCGGGTCTCGGCCTTCGAGTCCTCTCACGCGACCGGAACCCGGACCTGATGGATGCTCACCTGACCGACGGGAAGAGCCGGTCCATTCCGGTGGTGCTGTTGTTGGACGAGGACTTCGTCGAGCGAGGCTGGTGGGGCCCGCGGCCGGGACCCTTACAGGAGTGGGTCGTCGAAGAGGGTCTCTCCATGCACTCGGCCGAGCGCTACAAGCGGGTCCGGCGTTATTATACCAAGGACCAGGGACGGACCATGCTCAGAGAGCTTCTCAACTTGATGGATCCCGCCGCTTGAGGGCAGATGCCCACTCTTCATAGAGACCTCGTTCCCGAGAACACCCATCCGCTGAACGTCGGCACCGAGCCGGTCGACGAGTCGTTCGTCACCCGCCCTCCGTTGTATGAGGTCTACATGCGCATGGCCGAGGAGCTCGCCAAGCGGAGCACCTGCGCCAGGCTTCAGGTCGGGACCGTGGTCACCGACGAGCACCTCGAGAACGTAGTGGCCATCGGGTACAACGGGAACGCCAGGGGATTTCCGAATCGATGCGACAGCCCGGCGCCCGGGAGCTGTGGCTGCATCCATTCCGAGCAGAACGCCCTGGTGAAGTCCCCGGGCGCCATGCGGGGCAAAGTCGCCTTCGTGACCGCCAGTCCCTGCGCAGCCTGCGCCAAGCTCATGATCCAGGCGAACGTCGCTTACGTGTTCTACCGGGAGGCCTACCGTGATCCGGCGGGTCTGGAGGTTCTGGCCCGTGGCGGGGTCACCACGGTTCACTACACCCGATGGGAGCAATCCTGGCGTTGAGCCCATGGGTCTTTCCGGTCTCGCCATGCGGGTTATCTTGCGCGGTCCTACTCGGCGGGACGGCTGCGAGCCGGACCCGCGACCCGCTCGGCAGCGCCACGCTCGATACACGTTGTGAGGAGATACGAAGTGGAGCCGTCGTCTTCCGAGGACGTGCCACCTTTCGGCCGGTTCTTTCTTCCCGGCCCTACCGAAGTCCGCCCCGAAGTGCTCCTCGCCCAGGTGCAAGCCATCATCGGCCACCGGGGCCCGGCCTTCAGGGAGCTGATGGGCGAGCTGCAGGGTGGCCTCAAGAAGGTCTTCCGCACGACGAGACCCGTTTTGGTGTCCACCTCCTCGGCCACCGGTCTCATGGAGGCCGCCGCACGAAACGGGGTGCGGTCACGTGTGCTGAGCCTGGTCAACGGAGCGTTCAGCAAGCGCTTCGCCGACATCGCCAGAGCGTGCGGGTTCGAGGTCGATACACTGGAGGTGGAGTGGGGCCAGACCGTCTCCCCCGATTCGGTCCGGGTGCGGCTGGCAGAGGGCGGCTTCGACGCGGTGACGGTCGTCCACTCGGAGACCTCTACCGGCGCTCTGAACCCCCTTGCCGAGATCTCGGAAGCTGTCCGCGAAGTTGACGACGTGGTACTCCTCGTGGACTCGGTGACGGGTGTGGGAGGGGTGGAGGTCCAAACGGACGAGTGGGAGCTGGACTTCGTGTTGACGGGATCCCAGAAGGCGCTGGCTCTGCCGCCGGGGCTCGCTTTCGGCGTGGCATCGGAGCGGCTCATGGCCCGATCCGCTGAAGCCCCGAGAAAGGGCGTCTACTTCGATCTGGAGATTTTTGCGAAGCAGCTCGACAACCTCCACACGCCGAACACACCGGCCGTGTCGCTCTTATACGCGTTGGCGATGCAGCTCTGTCGTATCGAGTCAGAGGGGATGGTAAGTCGGTGGGCCCGTCACCGTACGATGGCGGAGCGCTGCGCGCAGTGGGTGGACTCCATGCGAGACGAGCACGGGGTGGGTCTTTCCATCCTGGCGGCCGAGGATGAGCGATCGCCGACGGTGACGTGCGTGGTGCTGCCCGACGGAGTCGAGGGACCCTCAGTGGTCTCCGCCATGAAGGAGCGGGGCTTCGTGATCGGAGGGGGATACGGCAAGCTGAAGGGCACCACTTTCAGGATCGGACACATGGGCGATCACACGCTGGCGGAGCTCGAGGTCGTCCTGGAGGCGCTGGAGGAGGTGCTCACATGAGCGAGAAGTTCGTGGTTGTCGTGGCGGACGAGATCTCCGCCTCGGGCCTCGAGCCCCTGACGGGAGATCCTCGTTTCGAGGTCCTTATGGCCAACGGGTGGGACACCGAGCGGCTGTACGAGGCCATGGCCATGGCACACGGCCTCATCGTGCGGAGCGCAACCAAGGTCACCCGTGAGCTCCTGGAGGTCTCACCGAACCTTCGGGTGGTGGGACGTGCCGGGGTCGGTGTGGACAACATCGACGTCGAGGTGGCCACCGAGCACGGCATTCCGGTGATCAACGCTCCGGAGGGCAACACCGTGTCCGCCGCCGAGCTGGTCATGGCGCTAACGCTGGCGGTGGCGCGGAAGGTGTCGGCGGCCAACAACTCGGTGAGGAGCGGCGAGTGGGCCCGCTCACGCTTCGCCGGGATGGAGCTTCGCGGCAAGACCCTGTCGCTCGTGGGGGCGGGTCGCATCGGGGCCGAGGTGGCCCATCGGGCCCAGGCGTTCGGCATGCGGACCATCGCCAACGACCCCTACCTCACGGAGGAGCGGGCCAAGGAGCTGGAGGTGGAGCGCGTCGAGCTGGCCGGCGCCCTGGCCCAGGGGGACGTGGTCTCCCTGCACGTGCCCATGACGCCCATTACCGAGGGCATGATCGGTCGGAAGGAGCTGCAGTCCATGAAGCCGACGGCCATCCTGATCAATGCGGCCCGGGGAGGCGTGGTGGATGAGGACGCCCTGGTGGCGGCCCTGGAGGCCGGAGAGATCGCCGGGGCGGCCCTCGACGTCTACGACACGGAGCCCCTGCCTGAGGACAGTCCCTTGCGGGGTGCCCCCAACCTGGTTCTCACGCCCCACCTCGGTGCCTCCACGGTGGAGGCCCAGGAGTCGGTCGCCTCCGAGATCGCCGAGGGCGTGCGCGCGGCGCTCCTCGATGGAGATCTTTCCCGGGCCGTCAATGCGCCGGCCATCGGGGGAGCTGAGCTCAAGGTGCTCCGGCCCCTTCTCGATCTCGCCCGGAAGATCGGGCGGGTGGCCGGCGTGCTGGGATGGGGGGGGATGCGGCGTGTCGACATCGGTCTGGCCGCAGAGACGGACGAGATTCTCCATCCGCTATCCGCCGCCGTGATGACGGGCATGCTCACACCGGTCGTGGGGAGGCGCAACGTCAACTACGTGAACGCCCTGCACCTGGCGGAGTCGAGGAACATCGCGATCGGAACGAGGCTCCTGGGCGAGCGTCAGGAATACTCGGAGTTCTTGGAGGTCGTGCTGGAGAACGAGCGGCAGAGGGTCCGCGTCTGTGGCGCTCTCCTCGGTGAGCAACTACATCCGCGCATCGTCCAGATAGACGAGTTCCGGCTGAGCGTAAAGCCGGAGGGATGCCTGGTCGTGCTTCGGAACAATGACGTTCCCGGCGTCATCGGGAAGGTAGGCACGCTGTTCGGGACCCACGGTCTGAATATCGCGGAGTACATGCAGGCCCGTCAGAGCGAGGGTGGTGAGGCCCTGGCCGCGATCACCGTGGACGGCAAGGTGGGATCGAGCATCCTCGCGGCCCTGCGCGAAGAGGACGAGATCTTCGACGCCCAGGCCGTATTCCTGGGCGACTGACCCGGAGCACCGTCAGGGGCGTATGACGTTGTACTCCCTGAGGACCCGCACCACCTCATCGACATCGATGGCGTCCGCGGCACGACCCATGCCCGAGACCGTGGTCGCCTTCAACAGCGAGTTGTAGATCGCTTCCTGGGTGGCCTCGGCCGCCCCCTCGAACAGGGCCGAGATCCGGTCGTTCGGCACTTCGACGGACTCCGTCCACTCCTCGCCGGGCTCGCGCCTCACCCCTTGGGCCGTCGAGAACGCGATGACGTAGTCGCCCGATCCGTTTCCGGCGAAGGAGCCGGTGCGGGCTAGGCCCATGATCGCTCGCTTGGCCAGGCGCTCGAGCTTGAGGGGAGACAGGGGAGCGTCGGTGGCCACTACTATCATGATGGACCCCTGACCCTCGTCGGCATCGTTCCATCCGCCGGCATCGTCGGCTTCGGGCCCCTGATCCCGGGCGCCACCTTCGACGGCTCCGCGGAAGGAATAGCGTCCCAGCTCCTGTCCCACCGGAGCGCCGGCCATGGTGAGGATCCCACCGAAGTTAGACTGGACCAGCACTCCCACAGTGAAGCCGCCGAGGCTCTCCGGTAGGACGCGGCTGCTGGTGCCAATCCCTCCCTTCCAGCCGAATGCTCGTGTTCCCCGGCCCGCGCCCACGGACCCCTCTTCCACGGGACCACCGCTGGCGGACTCGATGGCCTCCCGAACGTGGGCCGGGGTGATGGGACGGTTCCGGATGTCGTTCAGCCCCCCGTCGTTGGTCTCGCCCACCACGGCGTTCAGCGACCGTACGCGCTCCATGCCAGGCTGCTCGAGCGCCCACTCCACCATGGCGTCGGCGGCCTTCCATACACAGAGCGTGCAGGTGAGGAGGATGGGCGTCTCCAGCTCACCCAGCTCCCGGACCTGGGTTACTCCCAGGAGCTTCCCGAAGCCGTTGCCGACATACATGGCGGCCGGAACGCGATCGTGATACAGGCTGCCCCCGTGGGGGCGAATGGCCGTCACCCCGGTGTTGACCCGGTGGCCCTCAGTCACCGTGACCTGGCCCACCAGGACGCCCGCCACGTCGGTGATGGCGTTCAGCGGCCCGGGGGAGAAGACGCCCACGGTCATGCCGAGATCTCGAGCGCGGGGTCGGTCGCCGTCCTGGCTCACGGCGTCAGGCGCTAGAGCGAAAAAGGAAAGTGCGGTGACGACGATTGTTCTTTCAATGATCATGACGGAGCTCCATATGCGGCGGTATCAGATGCGGACGGTGTCGATCAGAAGCAGCACCAGAAGGGCCGGCTGATAGATGAGAGACCAGAGGAAGACCTTGCGAGCTCGTGTGCGTGACATCTCGGCTGCGGCTGCCAGTGAGAACGCCAGCGTGATGAGCCCCAGGAGGATGGCCCCTGTCAGATAGATTCTGCCGGTCAGCCCCAGGAAGGTGGGCAGGGCACTGATCAGCAGGAGGGAGACGGAGTGGTACACCATATGCTTGCCGATGCGGACACCCTCCGGATCGGTGGGAGGGCTGAGGAAGAAGCCCACCCGGGCATAGTCCTCACGAAGGAGCCAGGCGAGAGCCAAAACGTGGGGGAGCTGCCATAGGAAAGCGATACAGAAGAGCACCACGCCCCCGAACTCCATGGTGCCGACGGCGGCGCTCCACCCGATCAGAGCCGGGAAGGCACCCGGGACGGCACCCACCAGAGTGGCTAGATAGGAGCGCGTCTTGAGGGGCGTGTACGCCAGGATGTACGCTGCCGCCGCCGCGGCCGTGAGAACGGACGGGAGCCAGCCCACGGTGACGCCCAGGTAGACCAGCCCCACCACCAATAGCCCCCAGCCGAACGCCAGTGCCTCGCCGGGTCGGAGGCGCCCGGAGGGGAGGGGGCGCGTCTGGGTCCGCTTCATGACCGCGTCCACGTCCCGCTCCACGTACTGGTTGAGTGCCAGGGCCCCGGCGGTCCCGAGGGCCACTCCTACCAGTGTATGAGTGACGGGCAGAAAGTCGGCCTGGCCTCGAGCCGCGACGTAGTAGCTCACGCCGGCGGTGATCATGACGTATCCGGCGATTCCGGGCTTGGTCAGCTCATAGAGAGATCTGAGCTTGCCCGCAGCTTTCCCTGCTGCCTGCTCCTCAACCGCCTCGGTCATTGAAAGCTCTGGGGTGGGTGGGGTCCCACGGACTAGTGTCCGGTTGCCAAAGTATCTCGGCCAGTCGAGGGCACGGCGCATCCGTGGGCTCTGCGTTGGGACTCCCTACCGTAGCCTGCGCTACGCCGCGTCGTCCCGCCTTGATCCCACGGCGCCCCGGCCCTCCTGGTGGCTCGTGAAATTCGGAAACGGAACACTAGCGTCTCATCCCAGGGAATCCAGGGTGTCCCTCATGGACCTGGCCAGGCCCGTGAACGCGGGCACGTCGAAGAGCGTGTACGCCGACGCTTCGGTCAGGCGTAGGGCCATGAGCAGGTCGAGGAAGCGCCCCGGGTGATCCGCCTCGAAGGCGACCACGAATTCCTGGTCGTCCAGCCCGTACGAGTAGCTCGTGTTCAGCTTCACGTCGGGCCATTGATGGCCGACACGGATGTGCTCGTCCATCATACGCTGGCGATCCTCGTGAGGGAGCTTGTACCACTCCCGCGTCTTGGCCATGGGATAGACGAACAGGTACTCCGATCCCTGCGGGTTGATGGCGACGCGCGACCTGTCGACGACGTCTGCACCTCCGTAGGCCGCGATGTACTCGTCCTCGTAGCGGTTCAGGTAGATGGACCGCTTGGTCATGGCGAAGTAAGAATAAGGAAGCGACAGAAATCCCCCGAGGGCGGTGTGATTGAGAGCCGCCGCCAGGTCTTGGAGTTGATCCAGCTCGCGGCACGCCTGCCAGAGGAGGAAGTCGGCGTCGCCCCGGGTCCCGATCAGGGCGTACGAGTAGATCATCATCTTGCTGCCCCGATCGGCGACGGCGGCTTCGAACTCGTCTTTGTGCCGCTCACGCTCCTCCTTGGGAAGCCGGCGCCAGGCGGGGTCGACTCGGAACACGGAGAAACGCACATATTCCCGCTGCTTCATCTTCTCCTGAGCGGCTTGGATCTGCTCCCATGCGTCTCCTTCGACGGCGGGACGCTTGGGCAGGTTGGGACGAAGGCCCCTCGGGACGTTCGGCCTGGTGTCAGTCATGGCTCAACTCACGGCTGTCGGGTGCGGACCCGGCGAGGAACGAACTTGTCCAAAGGGGGAGGGGGTCGCAAGCGCCTTGCACTAGGAACCGATCAACCCCAGGCCCACCAGTAGGATCATCACCACTGCGACGGGGATGAGGACCATGACGAAGGGCTTCCAGCTGGAGGCTACCTTGACCCGCACCGCCCCCTGGTTCAGGTCGTCGCGAAATCCCTCCCATCCCCAGGACACAGCCACATAGAGAACCAGAGCCAATGCGCCGATAGGCAAGACCACGCTCCCCGCGACATAGTCCGTGAGAACGAAGAGATCCATTCCGAAGATCCGTACCTCGGACCAGGACCCTTGCGAGAGCACCACCGGGACATTGAGCAGTATGAGCGCGCCGCCGGTGATGATCACGCCCTTCTTCCGTCCGACTCCCCAGGAGTCGCCCAAGGTGGCGACCAGTACCTCGAGCTGAGCTACCGCCGACGTCACCCCTGCCAGGAGCAGCAGCAGGAAGAACGCGATGCTGAAGAGCTGTCCGGCTGGCATGCGGGCGAAGAGGTTGGCCATGGTAACGAAGAGGAGCCCAGGCCCGGCGTCCGGCTCCAACCCGAACGCGAACAACGCGGGGAAAATCACCAGGCCGGCGATGAACGCCACCGCGGTGTCGAAGGCTACGACGATGGCCGCGCTGCCGGGGACGTCGCTCTCGGTGGGGTGCAGGTAGCTCCCGAAGCCGAACGCTGCAGCCATCCCGATCCCGATGGAGTAGAAGGATTGGCCCAGGGCGATGAGGACCGCCTCGCCGTCGAGAGCCGAGAAGTCGGGGCGGAGATACCAGGTCAGCCCTGCGCCGGCCCCCGGGAACGTCAGAGAGCGGATGGCAAGCGCCAGCAGGATCACGAAGAACAGGGGCATGCCGATCTGGGCGAGACGCTCCACGCCCTTGCGCACCCCCATCAACACGATGACGCACATCCCGGTGGCGACCGCGCCGGTGTAGGCCAGTACGACCCCGGGTCGGGAGACGAAGCCGTCGTAGAGTCGTGCGTAATCTCCTTCGGGGGGGGTCCCGAGCTCACCGGAGATCGCCATGACCAGGTACCCGGCGATCCACCCCAGGAGCATGAGGTAGTAGCCCATGATGATGATGGCGGTGGCGGTGCCCATCCACCCGATCACGTTCCACGGGTGGATGGAGCTCCCCGTGGCTCGCGTCATGCCCGCCAGCGACGTGAGCCGCACCTTTCGCCCCAGGCCGATCTCGGCGGTGAGCAGGGGGATCCCGATGAGGATGCTGAACGCCACGTAGACCAGGAGAAAGGCGCCTCCTCCGTTGCTCCCAGTCACGTATGGGAATCGCCAGATGTTGCCGAGCCCCACCGCGAAGCCCGCGGTCGCCATGATGAAGCCGAAGCGGCTCCCCCACGACTCCCGCGAACCCGATGCCGTAGTCTCTGGTATACTCATGGCCACCTGCCGATACTGAATTGTGAGTTCGGGATCTTGCTCGGTAGGCTACGGGTTGGGTTGCCGTGGACGAAACCCGCACACGCATCAGGCGGTACTATGCGGTACTATAAGGGTGCCAGTTGCCTCAGGTATGAGGTGACCGATTCCAGATGACCACCCAGGACATCCACCGTCTCAGTAACGCGGAGAGACGTTTCGCCGAGCGTAGGTACTGGCGGAACGGGCTCGTGGCGTCTGTGGTCGTGCACCTCTTCGTGTTCTTCTTCTGGTGGGGCGAGAGTCCCGTTGAATCCCCCTTCGCCGCGGCGGGTCCCCGCGCCGGGGACAACCGAGCTGCGTCCGGTGGGATGCAGACCGTCAGCCTCAGAATCCCTCCACCGCGCCCCATCATTCCTCCGAGGATCCCCCTGCCCACCTTCGAGCCCGTCCTGCAGGTGGAGACGGAGATGGAGCAGGAGATCGAGACGGCCTCCATCCTTGGCGACCGGCCGGGGAACGACGGACCGGGTCTCCCCGAGGGGGATGGCAGAGGCGACGGAGGCAATGCCGCGGAGGGGTTCTTCCGCTTGGTGCCGCCCTCACCCCGGGGGATGATCATCCCGCCGGCCAACAAGAGCCTCAGAGGCCAGAAGGTCCAGGTCTGGGTGTTCGTGAACGAGCTGGGTCGCGTGGTGGCCGACTCAACACGGCTGAGGCCGCCTACGTCTGACCGCGACTTCAACAGTCGCCTCGTCCGTGAAGCCTCGGAGTGGATCTTCGAGCCGGCCAAGAAGGGCGGGAAGGCCGTGGGCTCCTGGTTTCCCTACACCATCAGCATGTAGCGATCCGCCCGCCCGCGCCCGGCGGATATCAGTCCTCAGCTGGCGGCGCGCCCTCCACGACATGTCTCTGAATGGCCTCCTCCCACTGGGCCATGAACTCGCCGAACCCGTCGCCGCACTCCCGGACGAAGGCGTCGGCATCGGACGTAAGGGACGTCATCCGATACGTCACCCGCGCTCGGCCACGGTCCTCACCGGCGGGGTCCACACCAACATCCACCATCGTGGCCCGGTGGCCCGGTATGACATACGCGTACGAGGCCACGCCGGCGGCGGGGTTGCGCCGCGTCTGGACCCATGTGGCGGTTCCTTCGCCCGTCGTCGTCTGGAAGACGATGCCCTCGCGGGCGTCGGGCTCGACCGCCCCGAGCGGTCAATCCGTCGGCCCCGTACGTCAGGTCGCTGGGCGCGAGAGACACCAGGCTCAATTGCGCTCCTCTGAATGTCTGCGAGGTTGCGGATAGGCGAGCAGGTCACACCTTCAACGTCTGGGCTCTGCCGATCGCACTTCCGGGCATGGACAGAAGGGCACGTCTCCCGATGATCCCCTCGAGGATTTGGAGCTGAGCCGGACCGTCATCCCGCTTCAGGAGGCCTTCGACATCGACTTCAGGCCCTTCGCCGTAAAGTACCTCGGCGACGCGTACCAGGTTTGGGAAAAGGCACTCTGCGAGCAGTGGGCCCTGGGCTTCCTCCGGCGGGATTGCAGTGGAGGGCTCCTCACCTTGTCCAGATACCCCATCCTCTCGGACCACGGATTCTTGGTCGAGCTCGAGCTTCGGGCCGGAATCTGACTCGTGTCGACCGCTGTCCACCGGCGCGCGGGGGGAGCCCGGAGATTCGGCTCGTACCTTCTTTCAGCCCGAGGCCGGGTGTAGGTTTCCGCCATGGAATCGTCAGGAAAGCGCATCCTCTGGGTCGACGACGAGATCGACCTTCTCAAGCCCCACCTCCTGTTTCTGCAGGCGCGGGGGTACCACGTCGACGCCATCACCAACGGCGACGACGCGCTCGTGTTGATGCGGAAGCACGCCTACGACCTCGTACTTCTCGACGAGCAGATGCCTGGGAGGCGGGGCATGGAGGTACTGGAGATTCTGCGCCGGGAGGATCCGCACGCACAGGTGGTGATGGTGACCAAGTCCCAAGAGGACCACACCATGACCGAGGCCATCGGACGGCGCGTGGCCGACTACCTCGTGAAGCCCACCAGCCCCCGTCAGGTGCTCTCCGTCGTGACCCGTATTCTGGAGGGGTCCAACATACGGCAGCAACGGGTGGCACAGGACTTCGCGTCGCGCTTCGGACGGCTCTCGATGAAGCGGCAGGAGGCCCGGAGTCCGGACGACTTCGCCGAAGTGTACATCGAGCTCACGGACTGGCACGTACGACTCGAGGAGGCGGGGGAGGCGGGGCTCCTGGATACCGTCCAGGCGCTCATGACCGACCTGCGCAGCGATTTCGGTCGTTGGATCGGTAGGGAGTATCCCCGCTGGATGCGTGGCGAAGGGGAGTGCCCGCCTCTCTCCGTGGACGTGGTCCGGGAGCACCTCGTTCCGCTGCTGGGTGAGGATCCGGTGTTCCTGGTGGTCCTGGACTGCATGCGGCTGGACCAGTGGCGGGTCATCGCCCCGCTCATCGCGCAGCACTTCGACATCGAGGAGTCGTACCACTATTCGATCTTGCCCACCGCCACGCCCTACGCCAGGAACGCCCTGTTCAGCGGTCAGTTTCCGGATCAAATCGCCGAAGACCGGCCCAGCTGGTGGAATCGCTCCGACGACGAGGGCAGCCTGAACGCCTTCGAGGACGAGTTGCTGGAGGCCCAGCTGGAGCGTCTCACGGGTCGCACCGTCCCGGTGCACTACGAGAAGATCTTCACCGACCGTGACGGCGATCAGGTACGGGGCCGCGTCGGCTCGGCCCTCAAGCAGCCCGGATCAGTGATCGCAATGGTCTTCAACTTCGTGGACCTCATGACACACGGACGAAGCGAATCGCCCATCCTCATGGAGGTGGCGAAGGACGAGGCGGCGCTTCGAGGTCTGACGAGGGCGTGGTTCAAGAGATCGACGGCCTTCTCCGTTCTCAAAGAGGCGGCCGCGGCCGGCCAAAAGGTGATCATGACCACCGATCACGGCTCCATCCTGTGCCAGCATCCGGCGACGGTGTTCGCCAGACGTGATGCCACCAGCAACCTTCGTTACAAGTTCGGTCAGGACCTCAGGGCGGAGGATGCGCGGGCGGCATTCGCGACGCCAAGGAGCGAAGACCTCCGCCTTCCCGGGGGAAAGCTGGGCACGACATACGTCCTGGCGCTGGAGGACTACTTCTTCGTCTATCCGACCAAGCTGAGGGAGTACCAGCGGCGGTACCGGAACTCGTTCCTCCACGGGGGCATCTCGCCGGAGGAGATGATCGTGCCCGTCGCCCGGCTCACTCCTCGCTCGACCGGACCCTAGACCGCCGATCGGCTCCTCCACAGTTCGACGGCCTGCCCTGACCAGGGCCCCCACCTGCCTGCCGTCGGCGTCGAGAAGATCCTGAATCCGATGCGCCAGTCCTTCGGGATCGGCCACCGGCGCCAGCAGCCCGTCCTCGCCCTCCGTGACCAGCTCCTCGGCACCGAGGCTCCGTGTGGTGACCACCGAGGCGCCGTGGAACCAGGCCTCGAGGATCGCAAGTCCGCGACGAAGTTGCCGATATGGAAGACGCGCTCCCGCGGGAACCCGAGACCGGTCAGATGATCGCAGATGCCCAGTGTGTTGCCGACCGGGAGTCGGCACGCCGGTAGGCATTGGCCCGGTAGAACCCGCCCAGACGCGCTACGTGAAGCGTCTCGCTCTCCCTGGGAATCCGGGTCAGCCGGCTGGCCCGCCCCAGATACGTCGGGACCACGGCGGGGCGGTGTCGCCGGATGAGCCCTCGGATCTTCCAGATCGTGAAGACGTCCAATCCGTTGCGCATGCCCGTGCCAGTCGTGGGGACGTCGCTGAGCTCGTGCTTGAGAGGGCTGCCCGAGCGGACGACACCCGTGGACCGATAGCCCCGGCCGTTAAGACCCCTGAGCAGCCTGGCGAAGAACGCCTCGGCCCCACCCAGGTGGCGGCTGCCGATGGCGTGGATCGATCGAATCGGGCTGGAGTTCTGCACGGTAGGAGAATACGGTAGCTTCACCCTGATGAACCAACCAGAGGACGAGAGACCTTCGGGCCGACTTTGGTGAAGCTCTATCTCCGGATCCTTTCCTACCTGGGACCCCACGCCGTCGTCTTCTCGGCGGCGGTGGTGGCCACCTTCATATTCGCGGCCCTCGACGCCTCTGCGTTCGTGCTGCTCATCCCCTTCGTCGAGACCCTCTTTTCCAGACAGGCGACCGGAGGCGGCGCTGTTGGAGGCGCGGCCGGGGCCGTCGGGCCCGCGACGGTAGGGGCAGATCCCGACCTGATGACCAGGCTCCTTGACGCCACGGTCTACCGGATCGTGGACATCGAGGGAGACCCTCTCGAGGCGGTGCAGGGGATCATCCTGTTGATCCTGGCGGTCTTCGCCGTGAAGAACGTCTTCGACTTCGGGCGGACTTACCTGGTGGCTCGGGCGGAGCAGTCAGTGACCCGCGACCTCCGGAACGAGGTGTACGATCATCTTCTGGAGCTGGATCTGGCGTTCTTCGGTCGTACCCGTGTGGGGCAGATCGTGTCGCGCCTCACCCATGACGTGGAGCAGGTCCGCCGGCTCATCACCAAGGAGATGGCCAGGATCCTGTCCTCGGCCTTCGAGTTCTCGGCCGCTGTGGCGTTCATGATCATCCTGTCTTGGAAGCTCACCCTGGCGGCCTTCATCGTGATTCCCGGCACGATGGGCATCTGGGGGCCCCTGGTGAAGCGCCTGCGTGGTGGTGACCGGCGGGTGCTGGATTTGGCGGGAGAGGTGAACGCCCACGTCCAGGAGACGCTGTCGGGAATCCGGCTGGTGAAGTCTTCGGCAGCCGAGGAGAGAGAGCGGAGTCGCTTCCACGGCATCACCGGCGCCTACTACGAGACCTTCCTCAAGACGGAGCGACTGAGGGCGTTGGCCGGACCCCTCACCGAGACGCTGGCGACCATCGGCACCGTCGTCATCCTCTGGTACGGGACGCGCCTGGTGGTCGTGCAGGGCGAGCTGAGCGGCGCCCAGTTCGTCGGGTTCCTGGCCCTCAGTCTGAAGCTGTATGCCCCCGTGAAGTACGCCGCCAAGTTCCCGGCGCTCGTTCAGCCCGGCCTCGTGGGCGCCGAGCGGGTCTTCGAGTTCCTCGACGCGCCGGTGGAGATCCGGGACCGTGCGGGAGCCCAGCCCATGGTGGGCCCCGATGCGGGGATCGCCTTCGAGGACGTGGACTTCGAGTACGAGTCCGGAGAGCCGGTTCTCCACGGGATCTCGTTCGACGTGCCGACGGGTAGCGTCGTCGCCCTGGTGGGACCCAGTGGGGGTGGCAAGACGACCATCGCGGACCTGCTCGGGCGATTCTACGACGTGACGGCCGGCCGGGTCACCGTCGAAGGCGTCGACGTCAGGGACCTCACCATCGCGAGCCTGAGGGGCGCCATGGGGATCGTCTCTCAGGAGACGGTGCTCTTCCACGATACCGTGAGGGCCAACATCGCGTATGGGGCGTCTGACGCGTCCCAGGACGAGGTCGAGCGGGCGGCGCGCGCGGCCAATGCCCACGACTTCATCGTGGAGTTGCCCGAGGGATACGACACTGTGGTGGGAGAGCGGGGCACCCGGCTCTCCGGCGGGCAGCGGCAGCGTGTCGCAATCGCCCGGGCGATCCTCCGGGACCCACCCATCCTCATCTTCGACGAGGCCACTAGCGCCCTGGACACAGAGTCGGAGCGGCTGGTCCAGGAGGCGGTGGAGCACCTCCTCGCGGGACGGACCGTGCTGGTCATCGCCCACCGACTCTCCACCGTCCAGCGTGCTGACTTGATCATCGTCCTCGACGAGGGACGGATCGTGGAGCGGGGTGAACATGAGTCGCTTTACGCTGCGGGCGGACTCTACCGACGGCTCTATGAGCTTCAGTTCTCCGATCCACCGTCGGAGGAGGCGCACGCTGGCGCCGCAGTCGTGGAGGCTGATGACCCGCCGCACGGGTCCGATGAAGGGGAGCCCACCGTGGGCGAAGCCGTGGCGCCATGAGACCGGTGTCTCTCCGGCATCGCCTGGAGTTCATGGTCTTCCGAGTGCTTTCCTGGATCGTCGTGGTGCTTCCGGAGCGGGTGGCCCTCAGCCTCTGCGCGACCTTGGGATGGCTGGGCGGAGTCGCCTTCCGGATCCGGCGGACGGACGTGGACCGTCATCTCGCCATGGCGTTTCCCGAGCAGGGCTCCGCGTGGAGGACGCGCATCGCCCGGGACAGCTACCGCCACGTCGCCCGAGAGGCGGCCATGGCCTTCCGCCTTTCCCGCATGGATCCGCAGGAGGTCGTGCGGCGCACCGACATGGAGGGGTTCGAGGAGTTCAGAGCGGCGGTGGAGGAGGGCGCCGGTGCCGTCGTCATCTCCGCACACCTGGGCAACTGGGAGGTGGCCGGCGCCTCCGCCGCAGCCAGGGGTGTGCCGATGGATGTGGTGGCACACCGGCAGAAGAACCCGCTTTTCGACCGCTACCTCGTGAAGACTCGCGAGCGTTTGGGACTCACGGTGATCGTCAAGAACGACGCGTTTCGCCTCGCGCTCCGCTCCTTGTCGGCGGGACGAGTCGCCGCCTTCGTGGCGGATCAGAACATCCGCAAGCGAGGTGTCTTCGTCGACTTCTTCGGAAGCCCCGCCGCGACCGCGAAGGGTCCGGCCCTGTTCGCCCTGCGGAGTGGCGCGCCCGTCTTTCTCGGTACCGCCGTCCGCCTCCCGGGCTGGCCCTCCCGCTATGGGGTCAAGGTCGAGAGGGTGCTGATTCCCCGGGACGCACCTGCCGAGGAGGCGATCCTGGAGCTGACACAACGTTATACCTCCATTTTGGAGCAGCGCATACGGGAGGCCCCCGAGCAGTACTTCTGGCAGCACCGGCGCTGGAAGACACGGCCGTCTCCGGAACCGCGCTGACCGAGCTTCTGTATTAGATTTCCGCTCGTTCCCGGTGCGTGCTCCCCGGGCTGGCTTCTTCGACAGCCTTCTAATGGTCTGAGCCGTTGATCTACGTCTGCATTCCCGCCCACAACGAAGGCCGAACCATCGGGGTGCTCCTCTGGAAGATCCGGAAGGTGATGCTCGAGTTCGGGCGGGAGTACGAGGTCCTGATCCTCGACGACGCCTCCACCGACGAGACCTCCGAGGTCCTCGAGCGGTACCTTAAAGTGCTGCCCGTCCGTGTCCTTCGCGAGGGACGCCGGGTGGGCTATCCCCGTGCCGTCGAGCGGCTACTCCGGGAGACACTGCGTCGAACGAGCTATCCGAAGAGAGACGCGGCGGTCGTGCTCCAGGGCGACTTCACGGAGAACCCCGAGCACATCGGTCCCCTTGTGAAGGCATTGGAGGGCGGTGCCGACGTGGTGGCCGGCAGCATCGTGGCAAACGGTCGTTCTGTCCCCCGCCCGGTAAGGGTAGCGCGGTGGATGGCTCCGCTTCTCCTGGGGAAGGCCCATGCCGGCGCTCCCGTATCCGATCCGCTCTGTGGGTTCCGCGCCTATCGACTCATCGTTCTCAAGAAGGCGCTCCGGGATCTGCCCGACGGCCCCCTCCTGTCGAAGGACGGCTGGGCGGCGAACTTCGAGCTCCTCGGGATCGTGGCACCGTATGCCCGGCGCATTACCGAGGCGCCGCTGAATCTCCGATACGACATCAGGCGGCGTCCCTCGAGATTCAGGCCGGTGCGAACCCTTCGCGGCCTGCTCCGTGTACGACGAGAGAAGTGGGAAGGTCTCGAACGGAGGAAAGCGGACTGATACGCTTGGCTTGGATGGCTGGATTCCTCGTACTCGTCGCGTCTTTCGGGGTGACGGCGCAGGTGTCCATCGGGTCCACGAATGGTGACACCCTCGACGTCGCGGCAGGCGATTCGACGGCGGTCGTCCAGTACGAGGTCGACCCGTTCGCCGCCGTGGTCCCGTGGGGGCCCGGCGAGCGCCTCGAGTATCAGGTCAAGATCGGCGTCTTCCCCGCCGGCGACGCCTACATGGAGGTCCTCGGCGTGGACTCGATCCGCGGGGAGCCCACGTATCACGTCCAGATGGCTCTTCGAGGGAGCCTCCTATTCGGCGCCGCCAAGGTCGACGACCTCTACGACTCATGGATCGACACACGCCTCATCATCTCCCGGCGCTATATCCAGGACATTCACGATCTCAGCTACAAGAGCTACCGGTACTACGAGCTTTATCCCGAAGAGCTGTACTGGGAGCGGACGGACAACGAAGAGTTCGGCGACCTTGCGACGGCTCTGCCCCTGGACGAAATCGCCTTCATCTACTTCGTGCGGACCCTCCCTCTCGAGGTCGGCAAGACCTACACGGTTCCGCGCTTCTTCAAGAAGGAAGGCAATCCGGTCATCATCAAGGTTGAGCGCAAGGAGGTCCGCGAGACTCCTGTCGGCACCTTCAACACCATCGTGGTCCGGCCCGTCATCAAGACCCGCGGGCTCTTCAGCGAGGGGGGTGAGGCGGAGCTCCACTTCACGGACGACGAAAACCGTTATCTAGTCTATCTCCGCATCAAAATCCCCGTCGCCGGCTCCGTGACCCTGCATCTCCGGAACATCACGCCAGGCACGCCCATCCATCCTGGGGCGAGCGGCTATTAGTGGGCCTGTAACTAGCCGGGGTTGGTGCCACTTCCACTCCGAAAGCTTCGCCTGAGAGCCGTCTGGCTCCTCCTCATCCCCTTCTACTACTTCGCGACGCCTTTTGCCGCGGCCCTGGCCGTAGGGGCGGCGCTAGGGGTGGTGGGGTTGGCGATCCGGGCGTGGGCGGCGGGATCCATCCGAAAGAACGAGGAGCTCGCCACTACGGGACCCTACGCCTATACACGCAACCCGTTGTATTTGGGCAGCTTCTTTCTGGGTCTCGGCGTCACGATGGCGGGTGGCCAGTGGATGTTCATGGTCCTGTTCTTGGCCTTCTACCTCTCCGTCTACCGAGCCACTGCCCTTCTTGAAGAGGCGGAGCTAGAGGAGGCCTTCGGTGAGCCCTACCGGACCTATGCGGCGGCGGTGCCGCCCTTCGTTCCTCGCCTCTCCCCGTACCGCAGGGAGGGATCGGGGGCGGGAACCGGGACGGGCGCGGAGACTGGGGGCTTCTCCCTGGCGCAATACCTGAGAAACCGGGAGTGGGAGGCCGGGCTCGGTGCCGTGGCCGGCTACGGCGTGCTGCTGCTCAAGATGACGCTGCTGGGCTGACGGGGGGCTCATGGCAGCGGCGGGAGTCCCCCGGCGGCCCCGTGCTCGGGGAAAGCATGCCGCCCCTCCGCGTCAGCGACTCGCCCACCACTCCCGAGGGGCCAGGCGTTTTCCGTACCCCCGCTTGACATCGAGCCATGGCATCAGACGCCTGAGGGGAGTACCGGCCAGCCAGCGCCCCACGCGGAACCACCACTTGGAGTAGTCCTTGTTATAGGGACAGACGCGCACGGTTATAGGGACAGACGCGCACGCAGATCGAACGTCGATGGACTAGGCTGTCACGATGACACTCGTCATGCCCTCGGGGATCTCCTAGGGCTTCTCCCTCCGGCTCAGGTCGCTGAACTTGCTGACGTACATCCAGCGCTCGTCGAACCGCGTGATCCCGAGGCGTTTCCGGAAAGCGTAATCCTTCGGGTGAAGCCGTTGGCTTTCCGCCATATCCTCAGCGGCTCCCGGTGGGTGGCGTAGAAGAGCCGGGTCTTCTCGCTCTGAGGGCGCTCGTCCCACCACGATCGCCTGAACACGTCGTTCTTCTGATTGAAGCGCTCGAAGTCGCTCTGGATGTCGAAGCGGGCGGCTTCGTCGTACTCACCTGAGGACACGGGACTCCTCGAACGGTTCGTTGTCCGACAGAGGTCGATCCATCACTTCGATGCTGTCCCCGAGGACGATCATCATGAGATCGTTTGCGACGACCAGGGGGCCGTAGTACGGTCACAGCCGGCGGCGCACAAAAGAAGGACCGAAGCTCCGAGTCTGACCTGTCTGATCTTTATGGCGGCACCACTGTGTTAGGGTGCTCGAAGTGTCGGCGCAGGAAGCGACGGCGTGACGGGTCCCCACGGGTGAGAAGAGTACAGCGAGGGGAGCGTCGCAACCAGCAAGCCGGAGCGATGGCACCGGGTGCTCTGGTCGAGCCGCGGAAAGCCATACGCCGCTCGTGCGAATAAGTAAGGCGATGGCCCTGATCATGTCTGGAAGCGAGAGAGGCCCCGTGGGATCCTGGCGCTGTTCGGCCGTTCTGACCTTGCTCAGTCTCCTGGGATGCGGGGACGATCCCTCCAGTCCGGCCGGAACGATCGCCATTGTCCGCTTCGTCTACGAGGCCTCGACGACGACCGATCCGGGAGTCGCGGCGGCGTTCCCTGGCTGCGTCCAAGGCGTGTCCATGACGCATATCCACGCGGGCTGGAGGGGCTTCATCGCGGTCTTCATGACGGCGGTGGAGCACGATCGCTGGGAGATCACGTTCTCCGATGTCCCTGTGGACGAGGAGCAACGGGTACGGGTGAGTGACCCCAACGTGTGCGATCTCAACCCCACGGGCGCGAGCACCGAGGGCGTGTTCGCCAACGGCACCCGGTTGGTCCGCGTGGTGGATACTCCGGGGAGCGGCGTGGAGCCCGGTCTGGCCTTTCAAGTCTCGGCAGACGGGACGGTTCGGCCGTAGATCGATGGGTGGGCTACGGACCCGAAGGTGTGCGGCCGCACCCCATTACTCGGACAGGCTCCTACTAGAGTCCGTGCTCCGCCAGGAGCTCCGAGACGCCCTCCAGCTGCCCGAGATACCAGATCGGGCTGTGTCTCAGGAAGACGAGAGCGCCGATGCGCGATTCAGCCGCCTTGCGAAGCCGAGCCATCGCTTCGTCCGACCGCCCCAGGGCCCAGTAGACGGAGGCGAAGTCCAGGTCCAGGGACACGTCAGGCTCTTCCCGCTCACGTTCCTCGATGATGGTCAATAGCTCCCCCGCCTCCGTCGTGCGGCCGGCTAAAGCCAGGGCAATGGCCAGAGGTGTGATGCCGCCCTTGGGGTGAGGCGTCAGCTCCCGCACTTGCTCGAAGGTGGCCAGGGCGTCGTCGAGGCGATCCATGACCATGTAGGTAAAGCCCTTGCCCTCGAGCGCGGCCCGGAACTCGGGATCCAGCTCCATGACCCGGTCGAATTGGGCCAGGGCGTCGTCGAAGCGCTCCGTGGCCATGTAGACCCGAGCCAGGTGATCCCGCACCGGAAGGTTGAGGGGATCGATGGTGGCAGCCTTCTCCAGGACGGTGACGGCCTCCTCGTGACGGCCGGCGGCAGTGAAGTACAGGGAGTAGCCGTGCAGGACCTCAACCGAGTCCGGGTTGATGGACATGGCCCGCAGGAACGACGCCTCGCACGCGGGCAGGTCCCAGTCGTGGAAGAGTCGCACCAGGGCCAGGGCCACATGGGAGTCCTCGAGGTCGGGATCGAGCTCGATGGCTTTCGCGGCCGCGTCGGAGGCACATCCGTACGCCTTACCACAGGCCGTGAGACGCCCGATGGCGGCCAGGTAGGTGTGAGTGCGCGCCATGGCCGCCCAGGCCTGGGCGAACTCGGGGTCCAGATCGACGGCGTGCTGGAAGTGATCGACCGCCTGGAGCGCGGCGTCGGGGGTCCACTGATACCAGCAGTACAGTCCCTTGAGGTAGGAGTCGTACGCCTCGGAGTTCTCCGTGGGGGCCGTGACGAGAGACGGCTTTTCCCCGTTTCCCGGCAGGGTTGCTCGGAGCTCGTTGACGATCTCGAGGGAAATTTCGTCCTGGGTCTTGAAGATGTCCTCCAGCACCCGGTCGTATACCTTGGAGAAGATGTGGTAGCCGTCCCGGGTGTCGATGAGCTGAGCGGTGATCCGGACCCGATTCCCCGCCTTGCGGACGCTGCCCTCCAGAATGGCACTGACGCCCAGATCCTTTCCGATCTTTCGAACGTCCTTGTTCTTGCCCTTGAAGGCGAAGGAAGACGTGCGGGCCGTCACTTGGAGCCCTTCGACGCGCGTAAGCGCGTTGATGAGCTCCTCCGCGATGCCGTCGCTGAAGAACTCGTTCTCCGGATCGGCGCTCATGTTGACGAAGGGGAGCACGGCGATGGTCTTCTTCCTCTGCTCCTTGGGATTCATCTGGTTCGGGTCGGGAACCACGAGCCCTGGTACCGAGAGGGCGAAGATGCGGACCGGTCGCTGGACGTTCTTCAGCTCGAACTCGCCCAGGCCCGTTGCCGGTAGCTCCGGGTGGTTCTTGATCTCGTCGAAGACCTTGCCGGAGACGAGCACGCCTCCCGGAACCGAAAGGGCCTGGATGCGGGCGGCGACGTTGACGCCGTCCCCGTAGACCCCGTCCTCGTCGTGGTTGATGTCGCCGATGTGGATTCCGATCCGGACCGGGATCGGCGGGCCCTGCTGGAGCCGGCGTTGTGCTGCGACGGCGGCGTTGACCCCCTCGATGGCGCTGCCGAAGACGCTGAGGGTTCCGTCACCGTAGAACTGGACGAGCTCCCCGCCGTGCTTTTCAATGGACTCGCGGAGCGCATCCCGATGACGGTCGCGGATGCTCTTCGCCCGGTGCTCGTCTTCCTGCATCAGGGCGGTGAAGCCCACCATGTCGGTGAACATGATGGCCGCGAGTCGTCGCATGTGTGGCCGTCCTACGTTTGTGCAAGCGCACCCTGAAAGCGGATAACCCTAAACCCTCAGAGACTCCTCATGTTCCTACGGAATCGAGTCGCTACGGTTTCGGCAAGGCCCTATTCGATTCCCACCTTGCGCTGAAGCCAGCGGACGTACCCGATGATTTCCTGGACCATCTCGTCGGTGACCGCCGGCACCGGCTGCATGTCTCCGAATCGCCAGTGGTGGGTCCGCACCCCGATCCTCACGGCCAGCACGAAGGACGCGTCGGCGTGGTGGCTCGGCTCGTAGATCTTGTGTGCCAGGGGTGGACCCTGCTCGGTCCCGTCGGCGGCGGGTCCGTGGCAGGCGCTGCAGTACTCCTCGAACAATGCCTTGCCCTGGGCTACCTCGGCCGGGGCCGTGGCCGCAACCTGGCGCAGGAAGACCTGGACCTCGTCCATGGGGGCAGCCGCACCCGAGTCGGCTCCGGCCTGGCATCCCGTCATGGCCGCCGCCGCTACGACCATGGTAGCCGTCCATCTACCTACACCTCGACTCTTCACGCCCACACACTCCGTGCCGATGGGGATGGGAAGATCGGGAGACGCCGGGCGACGGTGGGCATGGAGCTCGCCCAGCTCGCCCCTCGAGACCTCGACGGTCCCGCTTATAGGTATCTCTGCACCGCCAGTTCCACCTTCTCCACAACCATCTCCGTGGTGATGCGCCTCATGCCGTCTCGATACTCCATGGACACGGGATACTCCTCGCCCGGAAATGCGGCGTATCCGTCCACGACTAAGTCGTAGAAGCGACGGTAGGGTCCGGTCCTCTTGGGATTGGTATACCCGTACAGACCGATGACCGGAGTCTCCAGGGCTCTGCTGATGTGAAGGGGGCCCGTGTCCGGACTCACGGTGAGGGCGCTGCCGTCCAGAAGGTAGATGGCGCGTCTGAGATCATTGCCCAGGGTGTCCAGGGGGTGAGCCTTGGTGAGCCCGAGAATACGGTCGGCCATCTCCCGCTCCACCGGCGATGGCCCGCCCACGAGGATGGGCTGGAGCCCATGCGTGAACTCGAGCTCCTCCAAGACACGGGCGTAGCCCTCGGGGGTCCAGTTCTTGGCGGGCTTGCTCGTCCCGACCACCACGGCGCACACCGGCCGGTCGAGCTCGCCGAAGAAACGGGCTTGAGCCTCACGCTCCTGGTCCGAGAGGTGTACGCCCCACTCCACCGGCTCGGGATCGATGCCCAGATGGCGCACAAACTCACAGTACTGCTCCTGCACGTGCTGGGGCGCATGGGCGGTTATCCGCTCGTTGGTGAAGAGCCAGTTGGCGTCTCGGGCCCGGGCCGTGTCGAAGCCGAGCTTCCTCCTGGCCGGGAGCATACCGGTGATGAGCCCAGCCTTGAAGTACACCTGCAGGGCCAGTGCCAGATCGAACCGACGTCCCTTGAGACAGTTCCCCAGCTCGGCGAAGCCTGCCCAGGCGTTGATGCCTCGTCGGCGGCGGTAGACGATGAGCTCGTCGACGGCGGGATGTCCTTCCACCAGGATTTTCGGAACGGGCTGGATGATCCACGAGATCTTCGTCTCGGGCCACGCCCGCTTCAGGGCGTTGGCTACCGGCAGGACGTGGACCGCGTCGCCGATGGCGCTCAGCATCACGATGCAGACGGATTCGGGCGGAGTCATCGCGCGCGTCATGGCTTCTCCGATACGGTCAGAATGACCTCCATCTCCTTCTCACTCAGCCCTCCTGAGCGGGTGCGCTGCAGCTTGCGGATCGAGCGGGCGAGGCGCCGGCGAAGCCTGGGTCCGCCGCCGGGTGTCGACGTCCCGCCGATGACGCAGCGATCCAGATCGAGCAGGATCGCTTCCATGCCATGCGAGCTCTGTGCCAGAAGGATGTTGCGGGCGTTCAGGTCCGGATGCCGGATCCCGTGCTCCGTCATGCGGGCCACGAGCTGGGTAGTGCAGGTCAGGGCCTGGGCTCGCATGTCGGCGTCGGCGGGCGGGGCCAGGGAGTCCGGAGTGCCGAGGAGCACGTCCGCCAACTCCCTTGCGTCGTACACGAACTCAGTGACGAGGTCGGCCCGGTAGAACAGTCCTGCCGGGTAGACTGCCGCGGCCACCACCTGCGGCGTCGTGATCCCCAGCTCCCGCACCCGAACACTGCTCTGCAGCTCCCGAAGGCTCCGCGGCTTTCCCAGACGGAGGAAGCGGTCGTCCATGATCCGCATTCCGCCGCCCCTCCTGTAATGGCGAACCGCCCAGGCAGGGCCCTCTCCCACCGGATTGAGCATCACCGGGATGGGCCCTCGACCGCGGAGCCACAGAGTCGCGTCCGCCAGGGCCGCCGAGTGAAGTGACCCGTTTCGGCCCAGGGCGTCCCGGGCCCACGCCAGCGCCTCTGGCCGAGCGACGACCAGCGCAGTGCCCACCCGGGCCGATTCGAAGCCCGGCACGGCCACGTATGCGGGGTGCGCGACCGTCCCGCTCACGCCGCGCCCACCCCGTACTCTCGCTCTGCCACCCAGACCCGCTCCAGGACGTCCGTCACGGTGATGCGCTCCATTCGCTCATGGCGCGGCTCGTAGCGGGAGGGGTCGGGCGTCTCGCCAGGGTTGGAGTAGCGATCCACGATCAGGTCGTGGAAACGCTCGTAGGGGCCTACCCGCCATGGGTTGGTGTGACCGAAGAGGCCCACTACGGGAACCCCCAGGGCATGGGCGATGTGAAGTGCTCCCGTGTCGGGGCTGATCACCAGGTCGCAGCCACGGATGCTCCAGATCAACCTTCGCACCGAGTCGGAGAGCCCCCAGACGGGTGATCCGCGTACCTGGTCCGTCACGATTCGCGCGGCCTTCTGGTCGGAGTCGCCCGGACCACCCAGAAGCAGGACCGTATAGCCGAGCTCCTCCTCCAGCACGTCGGCGAGAGCTGTGTACCGGTCTGGGAGCCAGTCCTTCTTCGGGTTGGCCGTGGTGAGTGCCAGCGCGACCACCGGTCCTCCCCCCAGATGAGCGAAGAAGTCGGCCGCCTCTCGCTGCTCCTCGTCGGAGAAGGCGATGGCCCACTCCAGTGGGTCCGGCCGTCCGACCCCGACTTGATCCAGAAACTCGAGAAAGAGGTCCTGCGTGTGCCGCCACGGTCCCTCGGGGGTGTGCACGGTGTTGATGAGCCTCACCCCGTCGCGGGTCCGCGACGGGGCAAGACCGACCCGAACGGATGCTCCCGACAGATAGGTGGGAAGCAGGGTCTTGGCATATCGCTGCATGTTCAGCGTGACCTCGCAGGGCCTTCCCTGGAAGGCGGCCCAAAGCCGCCTGAGGGCTCCGAAGCCGGCTCCTGGCTCGAAGACGACTATCTCGTCCACTGCGGAGTGGTGCTCCAGGACCTGGGCCGGGGCGGGCTGGGCGACCCACACCACCCGGCGAGAGGGTTGATCCCGCTTGAGCGCTACGGCCACCGGAAGTCCATGTATCACGTCCCCGATGCCCGAGAGGAGGACGATGCACACGCGGTCCGCCCGAGCGAGGCGGGCGGCGGCACCGGCTCCGATCGCGCTCACTCCCCCGCGTCCCCCACAGGCTCCTCCTCCATGAGAAAGAGGGAGGGACCCTCGTGGGTCCGTCCCTTCACCTGGATCTGGAACCTGTACTGGCCGGCTCCCGGGAAGATGACGTCCTGAAGCGGCATGATGATCCGGGTGCGGGCGGGCGGGCGTCCGGGATCTCTGCGGTCCACGTCGGAGTGCCCGCGGATGGTCATTGTGGACCTGGTTGAAGGATCCAGGAGATCGACCTGGAAGTCGTACCTCCCCTGGTCGGATCGGTCCCACTCCACCGCCAGCACGAGGAACATGTCGTGCTTGGCAGGGAAACCGGGGGCCGCAAGGTCGTTGAACACGCCCTTGAGGTCCAGCTTGCCTTCGGGGGTCTGCTCAGCGTGGTCACACACGAGAGCGAGCTGTAGTTGCATCGACGTTCCGGTCAGAGAGTCACGGAAAGATCATTCAGGGGTGGCCTCCGGCACGCCCCATCCCCCTCCACCCGGCGATCGGATGCTGACAACGTCCCCGGCCTTGGCTTCGAATGACGTCTTGGCCGGGAGGACGGTCTCCTCGCCTTCTCGGATCAGCACGTTCTCGCCGGGGCTGCCATCCGATCCGCCACTGGCTCCGGCGGGGCCGCGCGCCCGCCTCTCGCTCAGGAGGGTCACGCGACCGTCGACAAGGAGGCAGATGTCCCTTCGGAGGCCGTCACCACCCCTGTGGCGGCCTTCTCCACCGCTTCCACGCAGCAAGGTGTAGTGCGTGACACGGAACGGGTACGCGTGTTCGAGGGCCTCGACGGGAGTGTTGAGGGAGTTGGACATGTGCGTGTGGACTCCCGACAGTCCGTCCCCGGAGTGCCCAGCCCCCATGCCGCCGCCCACGGTCTCGTAGTATGCGAAGTCGGACCCGGTCCGGGGGTCGACGCCTCCCACAGTGATGTTGTTCATCGTACCCTGCGAGAGCGCCGGAACGAGGTCCGGGAGGGCCTCGCCGAAGGCACGCAGCAACACGTCGGTAATGCGTTGGCTGGTCTCTACGTTGCCGGCCGCGACGCTGGCGGGGAGCGAGGCGTTCACTATGGAGCCCTCTGGAAGGACCAGGGTCACCATGGACATGGACCCGCCCCCGGCCGGTAGAGGCTCGTTCAAAAGGGCTTCGACCACACAGCGTATCACGTATCGCGTGACCGACGCCGTGATGGCGGCCACGGCGTTGACACCCCCCGATACCTGGCCGCTGCTGCCCGAGAAGTCGACCTCGAGTCCCTCGGCGTGGCGAGTCAGGGCCACCCGGATCGGTATGTCCACCGTACCGAACCCGTCGTCATCCAGAACGTCCTCGCCCCGGTAGACGCCCTCTGCGATGGCGCGCAGGCCGGCTTCCACGAGTCGGTCGGCATACTCCACCAGGTCGTCCATGGCGGCCAGGGCGGCTGGTGCGCCACGCCGCTCGGCGATCTCCAGCAGGCGGGTCCGCCCGGCGTGTAGGGCCGCGAGCTGGGCCTCCAGGTCTCCTCCTCGCTCCACGGGTGTGCGCACGTTGGCCAGGATGAGATTCCACACGTCCTTGTGACGCTCACCCGCTCTGTACAGAAGGACCGGCGGTATCCGGAGTCCCTCCTGATAGATCTCCTGGGCTAGAGGCATAGATCCCGGGCTGGCGCCGCCCACGTCAGAGTGGTGGGCGCGTGAGGCCACGTACCCGAGCA
Source organism: Longimicrobiales bacterium (assembly GCA_965238005.1). GTDB lineage: Bacteria > Gemmatimonadota > Gemmatimonadetes > Longimicrobiales > Gaopeijiaceae > CBDCKN01. Next base: position 4,065,627 of record OZ250165.1, on the reverse strand, counting down.
GGGTATCTCCTTCGTCCAGGTGGACGGGCGAGATCAGCGTGATATCGGGAAGATGCGTGCCGCCCCGGAACGGGTCGTTCAGACAGGCCACGTCCCCCGCGCTCAGCGTACCGAGTTCGTCGAGGGCGGCCCGCACGCTCATGGGCATGGCCCCCAGGTGGACCGGCATGTGATCTCCCAGGGCCACGGGAACGCCTCCGGGAGAGAACAGGGCGCAGGAGTAGTCCCGCCGCTCCTTGATGTTCGGCGAGAACGACGCACGCCGGAGGGCCGCCCCCATCTCTTCCGTGAGCGCTGTAAAGAGGTGTCGAAACACCTCCAGGGTCACGGCGTCCGGCGTCGCGCCATCCGTCATGGCGTCCGGCGCGAGCGCCGGCCCCGGCACGTCTCGGGGGCGTTCGCCGCTAGTTGGCCGACCATGGGGCATAAGTTAGGTTAAGCGGCTGAAGCATTGTATTTCATAAGGGGAGCGGGCATGTTACTCCCGTTCCTGACCATACATGGAGGTGTAGGTGCCCAAAGAGAAGCTCTTCGCGCAGGCTCGGGACGAGCTGTTCAGCCACATCAACCGATGTGGTGTTCTCAACGCAACCGCTGAGGACAAGACCCTTTGGATGGACGAGACCATAGACTATTTAGGTGAGCGTTACCCGGAGTTGGGGCAGCCCGATCTCACCGAGCTGCACTCCGTCGGGATACGGTTCTGCCAGCCTGCCATCAACAACTTTCCGACCCGGGCGGCGGTTGCCGAGCCTCCTGTTGCGGACGCCGAGGCGGAAGAAGCGCCCGGGGCAGGGCCCGTCTCCGACGGCGAGGCTTCGGATCAGCCCACCGCCTCCTCGGACCCTGCGACGGGTGCAGCTGAGAATACCTCGGACGAAGGTGACGGCGCAAACGCAGCCTGAACGCAGAGAAGCGGTCGAGCCGCGCATTTGAAGAGGGGCGGGGAACGCGGATTTCCCGCCGTTTTTTGTTGTGTTTGCTGGAAGTCCAGCCCGTATTGGGCTGATGATGCCGCCGTTGGGGCGACGCTCTTTGCGGCCTCGTCCGACGCGTGATATCTTGCCGGGCCCGGTAGCCGGGATTTGGGCGAGGCGGGGCCGAACGGGCCATCCCGCAGCCCTTTGCTCGGGCTTCTTTTTCTTACTTGAGAAAGCAGGACTACGGACCCGCCGAGTGCCGCGAGACCTCATGAGCAAAACGAGACCGGACATTGCCGTGGTGGAGGGTGATACCCCCTTCCCACTCTTCGACGAGAAGGAGTTGCTACGTCTCTACTATGATAGAAAGCGTCTACCGTCCCCCACCGGGGGGTTCCTCATAGTGCTGCGCGTGCAGCCCGAGGCCGACGGGTCGGGGTCCATACTCCTCGAGTGCAACTCCTCTTCTCTCCGTTACCGATTGAATGTCAACAAGGCCACGCGCACGGAGCGGACGAAGGTCCGGGACACGATAGAGGAAGGCCGGGAGCCCCGGTGCCCGCGACACGTGGACCAGCTCCTGATTCGCGTGAAGAACGACCTCTTATGTCCCCTTTGCGGGGTGCGCTACGGCAGGGCGTAGGGCGCCGAGCCCCGAAAGGCGTGGGGCGGTAGGCCCGAAAAAAAACAGGGTGGTGATTGAGATCGGCCTCCATTAAGTTCTGGACAGACGTCTCAACATCTAGCCGAAGGAGCCATAGCGCGATGTCAGAGCGATTCCTCAGCTCCGAGGAATACGACGAACAGGCGCACCAACTCTACAACGACGGTGATTATGAAGGGGCTCTCGAGATGCTCAAAGAGGGCCTCTCTCTGTATCCCAATGCCGTCGAGCTCTGTGTCGGAATGGGCTACGCGCGCCTGGCTAGGGAGGAGTATGCGTGGGCGAGACAGGCATTCGAGCGTGCCCTCGTCCTCGACAAGGGGCATGAGGATGCCCTCGTGGGGCTCGGCGAGACCTTGCTCCGTTTCGGTGAGCGTGAAGCGGCCCTCGGCCTGTTCGAGCGGGTGGCGGCCATGGGGTTCGAGGACGATGTCGAGCTCATGCTCACCATGGGACGCGCCCTCTACAGGGAGAGTCTCTATGCGGAGAGCCGAGACGTGTTTGCGAAGGCCGCTGCAGCCCGTCCAGACAACGCCGAGGCGGCAGCCTCTCTCGGCTACTCGCTCCATAGGCTCGGCGACGAGGTGGGAGCGGGAAGGCAGATCAGGCGGGCCTTGCGGCTGGACCCCGACCTCCACGAGGCCAGGGTCTACCTCGGGCACCTTCTGTACGACCGCCGTGACTGGGACGGGGCCCTCCGGGAGTTCGAGCGCGTGCCCCCCCTCGATCATTGGGATTCGCTGGCCGTCTGGAGGCTCATAGAGCTCAAGCGGGCGCTTTGGCATTTGGAAGACGACGATGCGCGCCTCGTGCCGTGGCAGGAGCGATTGGCTGGGCTAGAAGCTCTCCAGGATCCCATTGACCGGCTCTTGGCGGAGGTGGAGGCTCAGGTCAACGGAGTCGAGGGACCTCTGACGGACCCGAGCCAGCTCGAGCTGTTCGAGCGGGGAGAGCGCACGGGGGAGGCCGAGCTGCACCAGATTCGCCTCGCCGACGGACATCTCTTCCGGGGCACGTGGCACGAGATCGTGCGACAGATGAGAGATCACGCGGGCTTCTCCCACGAGACGCTGTCGCACTACATGCGGCGGCTGGCCGAGCGCTGGCACGAGCAATGCGGCGTAGAGATTCCGTTCATGGATCCCGAGAGCTTCCTCCAGGCCGCTATTCAGACCGACCTGGTCTATCTCGAAGACTGAATCCCCTCCTAGACTGAGCCCCATGCTTCCAACGAGCGAAATTCTGAACCGGTTCCACCAGGTTCTTCTTCAGGAGATATCGGAGTCTCGACCCGAGTACCTGACGCAACCGTTCACCGTTGCCGAGATCTACCAGAACCTGGTGGCGTACCGGTCACACCGTGACCTCATCGGTGTCGAGATGAACGGGGACTACGAGGACGCCCTGCTGAGGCTCCTGGCAGGGGAGGGGGACTACCTCCTTCTCGACTCCGAGGTGGCCCGGCGCGAAATCCGGGAGGAGCTGGAGAGCCCGAGCCCGAACACGGGTCTCTTCCGCGACTTTGCGGCTGCCGACGTCCGCCTGAACCCGGATCGCATCCTGACGGGAGCGGGTGAGGCGAGTGGCCAGTCGCCGGACAAAGCCCTTGAGGAGGAGGACGCTGCATCCCCCGACGAGACGGGCGCGGAAGGGCCGGAGGCCTTCGACATCGCAGAGTTGATGCCCGACGAAGACGACACCGACGAGGAGGACGACAGGGACGCCGGAGAGTCCGGTGACGATGGAGTGATCGGTCACATCGAGCTGGCCGACGACGGTGTTCCCGTTCCCGGTACCGAGCCGGAGCACGAGGACGCGCGGTCCGACGACCCACCCGACATCTCGAGCCTGGAGGACACGCCGGACCCGGTCGCCGTCGAGCCCGAGGAGCCCGGCGAGGATACGGACCCGGTCGCAGCCGCCGACGGTCGGCCAGCGGCCTGCCACTGGTGCCGTCAGATCCTGCCGCACCGGAAGGCACTCAACTTTTGCCCGTTCTGCGGCAGCGACCTAAGGCTCTTCCCGTGTCCCAAGTGCGGGGAGGAGCTCGAGCCGCGATGGCAGTTCTGTGTCTCTTGCGGGAATGAAGTGAGTGAATAGCCGGCTCCGTCGCGCGACGCTGGGGCTGTTGATTCTGGGGGGGTGCGGTGTCGAGGCCGAGCCCCAATCCCAGGATGCCGCGGATGCCGCCGAGTCACCCTTCCCGGTGGTGGAGGCCACCCAGGTCATCCAGCTGGGGGGTGGTAGGGAGCAGGAGCACGTGCTTCCCCTCACCCTCGAGATCTCGGTGGGAGAGTGGGTGGAGTTCGTCACCCTCGATCGCAGGGTGCACACCCTTTCGTTCGTCGCCGACTCCCTCTCCCCTGAAGCGCGCGAATTTCTACTCGCCACAGGCCAGCTGCACGGCCCACCGCTCCTCGAGCGAGGGACCCGCCTCTTCGTGAACTTCCGAGAGGCTCCCGTGGGGCGGTACGTCTTTTCGAGCAGGAGTCACGGAGAGCCCGTCTACGGGAGCGTCACGGTCCGGGGGGATTCGGCGGACCGGTAGGCTGATGCCTCGAATCGCCATCATCCCCGGAGACGGGATCGGCACCGAGGTGACGCGCGAGGCGACTCGGGTATTGGAGTGCGTCCGAGACGTTGCTAGCCTCGATCTCGAGCTCGCTGAGCAGGACCTCGGGGCCGAGCGCTACCTCAGGGACGGGGTGACGATCACGGACGAGGAGTTTCGCTCCCTCTCGGACGACTGCGACGCCATCCTTCTGGGCGCGCTGGGTGATCCGAGGGTGCCCGACAACGCACACGCGCGGGACATCCTCCTGGGCCTGCGCTTCCGCCTGGACCTCTACGTCAACTTCCGCCCCTGTGTGGCCCTGCACCCGTCCCTATGTCCCCTCCGGGATGTGGGCCCCATCCATCTGGAGATCTTCCGGGAGAACACCGAGGGTCTATACGTGAACCGTAGACGGGTCATCGACGAGGGGACGCCCGACGAGCTGGCCATGCAGGAAGACCTGAACACGCGGCCGGGGGTGGAGCGCATAATTCGCGCAGCCTTCGAGCATTCGGTCTCCAACGGGCGCGATCGGGTGACCATGGTGGACAAGGCGAACGCCATGCCCTTGGCGGGCTCGCTGTGGCGCCGCACCTTCGCCGAGGTGGGTGAGGGCTATCCCAACGTCCGGCAAGACTGTATGTATGTGGACGCAATGGCCATGGATCTCGTGCGCCGCCCGGACCAATACTCGGTGATTGTGACCTCGAACCTGTTCGGGGACATTCTCAGCGACCTGGCCGCGGAGGTCACGGGCGGCTTGGGGCTCGCGCCTTCCGCCAACGTACATCCGGGTCGCCACGCTCTTTTCGAGCCAGTCCACGGCTCTGCACCTGACATAGCGGGCGCAGGCATCGCGAACCCCATGGGCGCGATCCGATGCGTCGCCCTGCTTCTCGAACACTTCGGTTGGAGCGAGGAGTCGGCGACCGTCTAGACTGCGGTCCAGAGGGCCTTCAGCGAAGGCGTGACGACACCCGATCTAGGGGGGAGCAGCTCCACGGCCGACGTAGGCCGGTGGATCTGCGACGTCCTGTCGGCGGGCGAGCCCTCGACGTCTCACAGGAACGGATGACCCAAGATGCCTGAACGACGTACCATCGGTCAGATCCTCATGGGCTTCGGTCGCATCACGGAAGAGGATGTGGAGAAGGCGCTGGCGCACCAGCAGGAGACCGGGGGATTCTTCGGCGAGTCGCTTCTGGCCCTCGAGCTCGTGACCCCCGAGGAGCTCGAGTGGGGACTCGCGTCCCAGTTCGATCTGCCCTACGTCTTCCCGGATCCCGACAGCATCGACCCGGAGGCGGCGGCTCTGGTGTCGCCCGAATGGGCGCTCGCCAATCTCACGCTTCCCATCATGAGAACGGAGAGGGTCCTCACCGTCGTAGTGGATTCACCCATCAAGACGGAGGCGGTGGACGTTCTCGAGGCCCGGACAGATCTGACGATCGAGCTGGCGCTGGCTTCCTCGACGAACATCCGTGAGTTGATCCGGCAGGTGTATGCTCGAGGCGCCGCCCACGAGGAGGAGGAGCGTCCCGCCCCCGCTAGTATCAAGGAGGTGTTCTCGCTGGCGTTGGATGCGGCATCGAAGCGGTTCGGCATCTCGACCCGCGGTCCTCGGGCTTGGGCCTGGTACGACGACAGCGGTCGTATTCGTCGCCGCCCTCTGGAGGGTCTCTGGAACTCCGAGCTCCAGGAGCTCGTCTCACCCTCGCCGGACGAGGAGATCGGCGATGCGCTGAGGGCTTCCTGGAGCGGTCATGTAAACCGCGATGGCATGGTCACTCCCATCGAGGTCCAGTACTTGGCCGACGAGAGCGGTGCCGAGTATCTATTCCGTCCTGTCGACGCGTACGCTCAGCTACAGGACCAGTTTCCTCCGCCGTCTGCGGGGATCCTGTCCGAGATTCGGCTCCTTGCGCGGTCGGGATCGGCCCGATTCCTGGTCGTCACGGACCCGGCGGAGCTCGGCCACGACATCCTCCCTCACCTGCCCACGCTCATGCTCGACACTTCATGGCGGAGCATCTACCTCACGGACCCAGATAGCCGTGCCGCGAGCCATGCTTTCTCGGTCGAGCTTCCTATGAGCGAGGACGACTGGGCGGCCGAGCTGGACTCCATTCGCGGATTCCACTTCGACGTGGTCACGGTGGACCTTCCGGGACATCCGGAGAAGTGGCTGCAGTCGGCGCTGGACATCGCCGCCATCGCGTTCGTGCGCTGGACGGGTGAGGTGGAGAGCCGCATCGCGCTCGAGGCCGGCATCCGATGGGAGTTGAAGATCGAGGCTCAGGAGGGGAACCGGCTGGAGTGGAGCTTGGACCCACTCCACGGCTGACCACGGGCAGGTACGGTATCATTGAGAATACGAACGACGAGGACACCTGATGGCCCAGATCGACCAATTTCTCAAGGTGATGGTGGACCAGGGGGGATCGGACCTCCATCTCACCACGGGCTCCGTACCCGTCATCCGTGTCCACGGCCACATGCAGCGGATCAAGTTCCGTGAGCTTTCGGGCAAGGACATGGAGAAGCTCGTCTACGAGATCATGGAAGAGGACTGGCGGATGCGGTTCCTCGACCAGCTGGATTTCGACTTCGCCTACGAGATTCCAGGGCTCTCACGTTTCAGGGTCAACATCTTCAATCAGAAGAACGGGATCGGCGTGGTCATGCGTACCATCCCCACCGACATCCTGACGGCCGACCAACTGGGGCTGCCCGATGTCGTCCGAAAGATGTGCATGCTCACCAAGGGCCTGGTGCTCGTCACCGGTCCCACGGGGTCGGGGAAGAGCACGACCCTGGCGGCTATGGTGGACCTCATCAACGAGACCCGTGCGGACCACATCCTCACCATCGAGGATCCCATCGAGTTCGTGCATCCCAACAAGAAGTGTCTGGTCAACCAGCGGGAGGTCGGCACCAACACCAAGAGCTTCGCCAATGCGCTCCGGGCGGCACTCCGTGAGGATCCGGACGTCATCCTCGTGGGAGAAATGCGTGACCAGGAGACCATCGAATTGGGGATCACGGCCGCGGAAACGGGCCACTTGGTGTTCGGTACGCTTCACACGAGTTCGGCGCCCAAGACGATCGACCGCATCATCGACGTCTTCCCGGCAGACCAGCAGGACCAGATCCGGTCGATGCTAGCCGAGTCCGTCAAGGGGGTGATCGCCCAGGTCCTCCTGCGCAAGAAGGGCGGGAAGGGCCGTTGTGCCGCCTGGGAGATCATGGTCGGAACCAACGCGGTGCGAGCGCTGATCCGGGAAGGCAAGATCCACCAGATTCCGTCCATGATCCAGACCGGGAAGAAGGACGGCATGCAGCTCATGGACCAGCACATCCTCGAGTACCTGATGTCGGGCGTCATCGATCCCACCGAGGCCTATATGAAGGCCAACCACAAAGACGCCTTCAAGCAGTACCTGCAGGACGAGCCCGAAGAGGAGTTCGTCTAGGACCGGCTCCTAGCGGTAATCCACGAACCGTTCCTGCGCGGCGGGGGTAGCCCAGAGCCAGCGGTGTGTCCGTATCCCACGGCGCCCCGGCCCTCTTGGCGGCTCGCGAACTTCGGAAACGGAACACTAGATGGGCACGCAGGGGCAGTCGAAGGACATCGTGATCCTTTCGGGAAAAAGGACCGCCTTCGGGACTTTCGGGGGAAGCCTGAAGGGCTTCACTGCCACCGATCTGGGTGTGTTCTCGAGCAAGGCCGCCATCGAGGCGGCAGGCATCACGGCTGATCAGGTCGACCACACTTTCTTTGGCAACGCGCTGCAGACTTCGGCGGACGCCATCTACCTTTCGCGCCACGTCGCCCTCCGCTCGGGCGTCCCCGAGGAGAAGCCGGCCGTCACGGTCAACCGGCTGTGCGGCTCCGGCTTCGAGGCCATCGTCCAGGGTGCCAAGGAGATCCTGCTGGGTGGCGCCGACGTGACACTCTGCGGGGGCACCGAGTCCATGAGCCAGGCGCCGCACGTTCTGCGGGGAGTCCGTTGGGGCGACCTTCGGCTCGGACCTGCCGGCGGCGCCTTCGAGGATCTGCTCTGGGAGTCGCTCCTGGACACGAACTGCGATCTGACCATGGCCCAGACGGCGGAGGAGTTGGCGGGGCGCTACGAGGTCACGCGTGAAGATGTCGACAAAGTCGCCTTCAACAGCCAGCAGCGGGCCAAGGCCGCTTGGGACGAGGGTCGCTTCGAGGCGGAGATCGTGCCTGTCACGATCGAGTCCCGGAAGGGCGAGACCGAGTTCGCATACGACGAGCACATACGGCCGGACACCACGGTGGAGGGTCTGGGTGCACTCCGCCCGTACTTCAAGGAAGACGGGCTGGTGACGGCGGGGAACGCCAGCGGCATCGGTGACGGGTCGGCCAGCGCTGTGGTGGCGTCGGCCGAATGGGCCGAGCAGAACGGCGTTGAGCCGCTGGGGCGCATCGTGTCCTGGGGCTTCGTGGGGGTGGAGCCCCGCGTGATGGGCATCGGCCCGGCGCCGGCGGCCCGTATGGCGCTGGAGAAGGCGGGCCTGACCCTCGAGGACATGGACATCGTGGAGGTCAACGAGGCTTTCGCCCCGCAGTACAAGTCCGTGGAGAAGGAGCTCCGCCTGGATCCCGAGAAAACCAACGTGAATGGCGGGGCCATCGCCATCACCCACCCGTTGGCCGCGTCCGGCGCCCGCATCACGATTCACGTTCTCCATGAGCTGCGCCGGCGGGGAGGCCGCTACGGTCTCGGGTCCGCGTGCATCGGGGGTGGGCAGGGCGGGGCCGTGATCGTCGAGATCCCGTAGGGTACCGCGGGCATGGACGGGGTACGGCGGGTGGGCGGACTCGACGCGAACGTGGGCTCGGCGTGACCATGGCCGAGGCGAAGGGCAGGAGCCTGACGCGACGGGAGTTCGAGGCCGTGATCAAGCGTGCATCGGAGCTCGCTACTTCGGATCCGGATGGGGGTGAGGGCGGTCTCGACGAGGCGGAGCTGTTCCGAATCGCTCGTGAGGTGGGACTGCCCGATGCCCACGTGCGGCGGGCGCTCACGGAGATCCGGAGTGTCGAGGATCCCCAAGGCGTGATCGCCCGCTGGTTCGGGTCTGCCACCGTGAAGGTTTCGCGCGTCGTGCCCGGCGGGAAAGAGCGCCTTCGGCTCATCATCGACGAGTTCCTCGTGGCCGGACACCTGCTTCAGCCGGTCCGGCAGGGGTCCGATGTTCTCCTTTACCGGCCCGCCGTAGACTGGATCTCGAACTTCGCCCGCGCCGGCGCCTCCATGTCGCAGACGGTCTACTGGGCTTCTGCCAAGGAGATCGAGGTGCGCCTCGACGAGGGCGACGACGGCTCTACGCTGGTGCAGATTGACGTGGATCCGGGCGTCCGAGGCGACTACACGTCCGGCGCGGTCATGGGCGGGCTGGGAGCGGGTGCGGGAATGAGCTTCGGTGTGGCAGCTCTCCTGGGATCGGTCTTCGTGGTTCCCGCGGCTGCCGCATGGTCTGTCGCGATCGCCGCGGGTGGAGCGGTGGCGCTCGGAGTGGTGCGTATCACAGGCCACTATTCGCGGAAGCGCAGAGAAGAAGTCCAGCAGGAGCTGGAAGGGATCCTCGATCGCTTGGAGCGGGGCGAGGAACTTTCCCCGCCCCCCGCGTCGTGGCGGAGGTGGGTGACGCGTCAAGCGAGGAGGTTCAAGCTCCAGCTGTCGGGGGATGACGTAGATCTATAGAGCGAACGAGTGCCCCGAGTCGGCGGCCGTCGGACGGCGACCCAGCAGCCGACGCGGGGCACCTGATCATCTGGAGGACGAGTGAAGATAGAAAAGGTAGGCGTGGTCGGGTGTGGTCTCATGGGGAGCGGGATCGCCGAGGTAGCCGCCAAGGCGGGCTTCGACGTCGCCGTTCGCGAGGTCAGCGACGAGCTCTTGGAGGCGGGCCAGGGGACGATCAAGAAGTCGCTGGACCGGGCCGTGGACAAGGGCAAGCTCGAAGCCGCCGACCGCGACGCGGCCTGGAGCCGCATCCGCTTTACGACCGATCTGGCCGACCTTGCCGATCGTGATCTCGTGGTGGAAGCCATCGTGGAAGACCTGGATGCCAAGAACGAGCTCTTCTCGGCCCTCGACGAGCTGTGCGGGGCCGATACGATCTTCGCTTCGAACACCTCTTCACTGCCGATCACGGATATGGCGGCCGGCACGAGTCGGCCCGACAAGGTGGTGGGCCTTCACTTCTTCAACCCGGTGCCGGTCATGAAGCTCGTGGAGGTCGTGCGCACCATCGCCACGAGTGACGACGCCTTCGACGCCGCTTTCGCCTTCGCCGCAGCCCTCGGGAAGGAGCCCATCGCGGCGAAGGACAACTCGGGCTTCGTGGTGAATCTTCTCCTCGTGCCCTACATGCTCGATGCCATCAGGCAGCTCGAGCGCGGCGTTGCCAGCGTCGAGGACATGGACAAGGCGATGACGCTCCGCCTGGGATATCCCATGGGACCGTTCGTACTCTGTGATTTCGTGGGGATCGACACCCTCTATCGCATCTCGGAGATCATGTTCGACGAGTATCGGGAAGAGCGCTACGCCCCACCGCCGCTGCTGAAGCGGATCGCGGCGATGGGGCGATACGGGAAGAAGACGGGTCAGGGATTCTACGACTGGTCGGGAGAGCAACCGACTCCCCTTCCCATCTGACAGGTGGGCGGGCGCCGGCATCCGTGAGGTATCGGCCCTCTCCACTTTTGGGGCGAGGGCCCTTTCCACTATGGGTGAGGGCCCACTTTCGAGCGAACAGGCACGCGATGCACTCGTGCACAAGCTTCTGAGGTGGTGCAGTTTTTGTGAATGATCCTCGCCGCGATTAGGGACGCGTTTCTGCTCCACTCGGTTCGGCGGGCTGCTCTGCCCGCCGAAGACGTCTTCTGTGAGGTCGAAGATGTCATGGCTGCTCTCGAGTTGGGCTTCCCGAGAGTGTCAGTCATCGAGCGGGGTGCGGATGGGGTGGTAGAGCGAGCCATCAAGGCCAGGGGCTCCGATCTTCCCGTGTTGGAGTTAGTGCCCTTGGGCTTGCCCGGGCTCCGGCGCTCGGCATCGGCGATAGCGATTGAGCGCATCGACACGGCCCCGGCCAGCTTGCGCCAGTTGATCAACGAAGCGGCGCTCCCCTTGGATTGGGTGGAGGGGCTTCTCCGAGATTTGAGCCGTGCGGCGGGACATCCTCTTCCGCTTGAGCTTGGCGCGCTGGGGCGCAAGACTTTAGAGTTCCCATCCAGGTACGCCCGCCTAGACGAATTAGCTGAAGCGGTGGGGCTCACGCCTGGGGCGCTCAAGGCCCGATTCCGACGCCAGGATTTGCCGTCGCCATTCGCGTACACCACCCGGCTGCGGGCGCTCTGTGCCAGCAAGCTTCTCACCCGGCACGGCATGACGACGGCCAGGGTGGCGTTCCACTTGGGGTACTCGAGCAACGGCAATCTCTGCCGCGCGTTCCTCTCCCTCACGGGGCTCACGCTGTCGGCGGCGTCGACGGTGGAGGGGCATCTGCACGTCCTGACCCGGATCAGTCGTGAGCTCCTGATGCCAGAGCATCTCAGGCGTTGGGATGCGCTGGGTCCTCTTTTCGTGAGGGCTGCTTGGACCGGGTGGTTTTCAGTAGGAGAAAAACGGTGACCCGAGGGGGTCGCCGTTTTTTTGCGGGCTATGCTGACCCGAGAACGGACCTGCGGGTCGGTGCCTACCGCCGGCCGCGCCTCTGACGCCTGCGCTCCCGGCGGATGGCGGCCTCGCGCTTCCGCTTCCGCTGGGCGCTCGGCTTCTCATAGAAGCGGCGCTTGCGGAGTTCCGAGTAGAGCCCCGATCGCTGCACTTTACGCTTAAACCGACGGAGCGCTCGCTCGAGGCTCTCGTTGTCCTGAATGGTTACTTCCAAGAGAGGGTCCCTTCTCCGGTAAGACGTCCAAGCTCAGAGCTAAAAAAAGTAGTAGTACCGGGCGTATCAGGGAAGTCTCCCCTCACGATGGAGGGTGTGGGCGTAGAGGAGATACTCCTCCCGATTGGCCAGGAAATCGACGGTCCAGACTTCGAAAGGCGGCATGGGTATCAGAGCCTCGATGTACTCCACCACCATCATGGCGAGTTGGAGCCGGTCCTTCGCTCCGAAGTCCACAGGCTGTCCCTCGAGGATCCGATCCACAGCCGACTCGAAGTCATCGGGCCTGAGAAGCGCAATGAAATGGCAGACCTGATCCAGCCTGTACGAGGCATACAGTGACCGCAGCTCCGCCACGTCCGCCTGGCCGGACGGGTCGTCGAGGCAGTCTCGGGCGGCAGCCGCTATCTCCTGGGAGTTCTCCGAAAGCAGATTGCGGAACCACCTGCGCAGCCTGGGCGAGGCCACCTCGTCCCTCTGCTGGGTATGGAGGGCGGAGGAGAACAGCGCTCTCAGTAGGGGTTGCCCGAGCCCCCTCGCCTTTTGGTCGATCTCCGACTCGGAAGCTTCCATGAAGATGTCCGCCGTGCGGACCTCGTCTACGTCGCCCTCGCTGTCCCTGGGGCGGAAGGAGAGGTAACCGTGCCATTGGTGGTCCCGTCCCTGGAAGGTGATCAGGAAGCAAGACCACTTCTGGCCTTCCCACTGGAGAAACCCGAGAGAGCGCTGGCGAGCGCGGTCGATGAGGGCGTGTTCGGCCAATTCTGCAGTGGGACGAGGTGCATAGGGCACGGCCGCGGGAACCGCCGGCGACCGTGGGCGGCATGATCGACCTCAAGATGTCCGAAGGCGTCAGCGGGGGCAAGGAAAACGATTGGCGGCGTCGGGGCCGCCGAAAGAAACGTCTTGCCAGGATGGTAAACATATTGTTATCGTGAGACCGTTGGGGCAGGAGAAGCCCCCAAAAGGCCGCATCCCACGGTCGATAGTGGCTGTTGGGAGCGCATAGGAAGCCCGGCGAGAATACCGGGTTTTTTTGCCCGGTCAGCCACGATGTGGTGCCGATCGGGCGGGACATACCCAGAAAAAAAGCGAGAGTCCAGGTTGGCACCTGGACTCTCGCTGGAAGACACGGGTTGGCGACCCGCTTTTCCTCGTTCACTGCGAGAAAAGTAAAGGGATCGTCGAACGAGTGTCAAGGGCGTTGTTTGTCCGAGACTCGCGGAATCGCCCCCGTGAGCCGGCTTGCCGGTGCTGGGGGCGTTTCACGTCAGAGGAGACACGATGAACGCGACGACTCTCTCGCTTCAGTCCGAGGCGCGGCCGGAGGCGATGGCCGACGTGCCCGGAATCTGTGAGCTTCCGCTCACCCGGGCCGTCGTCCAGTACCGAGATCTCCACGAGATCGATCTTCCGGGTGGGAGGATTCAGGATATCGGTCTGGCGCTGGTGCTCGAAGGGCGCTTCGCGTCTTCGGCGGAAGTGCTGGACCTGGGGAGCTCCACGGTGAAGATGCTGGACCTCAGCTCGGAGCTGGTCGTTTTGGACTGGGTGTACGAGCCGACGCTCGAGCATGTGAACCGCCTCATCAGAGACCGTGCCGGCGCCGAGGCCGACGAGCATGGAGGTCGTCTCGGGGCCTACTGTTTCCAGATGGCTTTGGGTCTCCTCGGCAGAATGGGATACGGTCCGTTGACCCGGTCCACGATCCTCCGGATCGGCTTCCGTGACATCTGTCGAGACCTGGACTTCCACGAACGGACCTCCGTTCGCATCGTCGTGGGCGAGCACCGGATCACCCGAGCCTATCTGGACTACGACGCCAATGCGCTGGTCTTCCGCGCTCCGTCACCGGAGCCGGATGCCATCTTTGAGGCAGCGGTCCTCGAGGCGTTTCCCCAGCGTGAAGTGCTGCGCGTCAGCGAGGTCCACGAGGGCGGCTCGGTACATTATCATGTTCGCCTCGACCTGCCGGTGACCTTGGTCGAGGCCCGTGAGGAGCTTCAGACCATCCGGCGGGGCCTAGGTCGGCTCCTGGCGCGCTTCGAGCCCGGTCGTTTCAAGGCTGTCGAGCATCACCTGGCCACCTTCGGATCTCGTGAGACTCTGGCCCGGCTCCCCGTTCGCGAGCGTCGCCTTAAGTCGGTGCCGCTCCGCACCCATGCCGCCGTCGCCGGCGGCGGGACAGTGCACTAGTGTTCCGTTTCCGAAGTTCGCGAGCCACCAAGAGGGTCGGGGCGCCCACGGATGCACCGTGCCCTCGACTGGCCGAGACACTTTGGTAACGGGACACTAGGGCAGGGGCCGACGACCCGTGTCGATTCCCCTCGACCGGGCTGAGGGCGTGAAGACCCGGCTCCGCACGGTCACAGTGGGGCCTCCGACAGCGCCGGCTCTGAGACGGCAGTACCGAGAGTACTGCAGTCGCCAGGCGACCGGCCTCCTGGAGCTCGTGCCACGGGAGGGCGTACGCCCGCTCTATCGGCAGGCCAGAGAGTGGGCTGTCAGCCACGGGATGCACGAGTCGAAGGATCCGATGGCTACTCTCCATCGCTTCTGTCGCGAGCTGCTTCCACTGCCTTCGTTCGAAGTCTGGTTGGCGGATTACGAGACCCATCGCCTCGCGCATCTGAAGGCGGGCGTAGCGTACCCCCATGCCGGCGAACCGTCAGAGCCGGTCACGGTGGAGCTCAGGGAGGTGGAGCACGGAGGGGATCGCTGGCACGCTTCTCTCGAACTCTACCGGGACGAGGATCTCTGGCGAGGGTACATTCGCTTCCATCGTGACGCCGCCGAGGCCCACTTGCGAACAGGCGATATCTTCTGTGAGGAGGAGCTCCAGGACCTCCGCGACCGCTTTCTCTCCTTCACCTCGGCCACCCTGACGGCCTTCCTGCGATCGATCCTGCTGTAGTCCTTGTTTTGTAAAAAATCGACTTCAGTCCAGAAGCCGTTTGCTGCTCACGTGAACTCTGTAAGTCCCCATCGTTGCTGGTTTTCCAAACAGGAGAATCAGGAAACAGCCGTGTCACGGAACAGAGGGGAACAGTTGGTTTTGCCCAAACCTGTGTATTCATAAGTCGTTGTATGACAACAAGTTACAAGATCTAGTTGGGCGCACGACAATTTGAAAAAAGGCTTGCGCCCCCAGAAATTCACCAGTATACTGGGTTCGCCTCGAGGCAAGATTCGCCCTCCCGGAATGCATGTGGGTTTTACAGTGGGGTCATCCGATCCCTGTCAATATTTCGAGAAATTTCAACAATCAAGGTAGGGAGAGGCACGCGCATGTGGGAAACCTGCTCCGTTCAACTCAACGTCCGACTCCCTCGCGATATCGCCGAGCAGGCTGAAGAGGTTCAGAGGACAGATCCGGACTTCCTGAGCCGGGTCGTGCTATACGGGCTCACCCGCCGGTCGATCTATCGCCACCTGCGTGAGCGGAGCCAGAGCCAGAACACAGGCGAGGTGCAGACGCAGCTCGCCTCTGCACAAGTCTGGCGGGCCATGCCGCCGTAACCCGACACACTGTAGGGAGATGTCTTCCATATGGCTGCGGGCGCGGGGGGTCGCGGGCTCATGCGCCGTCTCTCCTCCTCGCTGTAGCCCCGCTACGACTCGTCGTCGTTCCTACCCTGAGCACGCGCGAGACCGGGGCACCCACGCCGAAGGCGTGGGTCGCGAGGCCCACCAGACTTGTGGAGAGGTTCCCTAGGGGTTGACTCTCCCCGGTGCCCCAGCTAGAACGTAACAGTAAGATGGGCCTGCATTTGCGCGCCGAAGGGCGGTACGCGCTGCCGGCCTGAGAGGCATTCGGGAGGCCGGGCGTGAGTGACGCCGATCCCAAGACCCCCCCCCACGGACAGGATACCGAGACGGACTCGGTCTTGCGGGCGAAGTACCTGGAGTATTGCTCGGCTCAGGTCGCCGAGCACCTCCTCCTGCTGTCACCCGACGAGATATATCTGCTGGCCGAAGAAGCCCATCGCCTAGAGGGAGGGGAGGGCGAGCCTACGTATGAGCGTATGGTTCACCTAGCCACGGCCGGGGTCTCGCGCCGTCTGGCGCTTCCACCCTTCGACGCTTGGGCGGAAGACTACGCCCGCAACCCCGCCCAATACGAGGCTCAGTTTCTGGGTCTTTGGGAGAGTGATCTGCGGGAGGCGCTGGACGCTTAGAACGGCAAGTCGTCGTCAGGCTCCGAGATCGGTGTGGACGGCGTTGGACTCGGAGGTGGGGCGCCTTCGAATCCTCCTCCTCCCGCCCCGGTAGATCCCAACATCACCATCTCCACGACGACGATGTCGGTCCAATATCGCGTTTGGCCGTCCTTCTCGGTCTGCGAGTACTCGATGCGGCCCTCCACGTAGAGGCGATCCCCCTTCTTCACCCACTGCTCCACGATGTCGACGAGCCGACCGAAGAAGGTGAGCCGGTGCCACTCGGTCTTCTCCTGCTGTTGTCCGGAGCCGTCCTTCCACTGCCGGTTGGTGGCCAGGGACACCTTCGCGACGCGACCACCCGACGAAGTGGCACGGATCTCAGGATCGCTTCCGACGTTGCCGATGAGCATGACCTTGTTGAGGGACCGGCTCATTTCAGAGTACTCCTTGGAGTTTCATGCGGGGATTTGATCCGGCTCGCTGGCCGGGCGGAGCCCAAAGTATCGAAGGCTCGAACGAGGCGCTATGGCCGGGTGGCGGCGCCTCAGCCCCTCTCCTAGTTTTGCCCTTGCCGCCTTTGACTGAAGGCACCTTCCAAGGGATTAGCGACGACCGAGTCAGGCTATGAGCGATCTACAATACATCCGTGTGGAGTGGGACGGGGATCTGGCCATCGTGGTGATCGACCGCCCGGAGAAGTTGAATGCACCCAACGCCGAGGTGGTCCGGGAGCTCGGCGACGTCTTTCGTGATCTGCGCGACGACGCCGATGTCCGGGGGGTGATCCTCACGGGGGCCGGAGACAAGGCCTTCGTTGCCGGGGCCGACATCGGGGAGCTCGCGAAGCTGACCCCTCTCAGTGGCGTCCAGTTGAGCCGCGAGGGCCAGCGCATCTTCGCCGAAATCGAGCGATTTCCGAAGCCAGTGATCGCCGCCGTCGGAGGCTATGCGCTCGGTGGCGGATGCGAGCTTGCCCTGGCGTGCCATATCCGGGTGGCGAGCGAGAATGCGCGGTTCGGGCTCCCGGAGGTCGGCCTCGGTATCGTTCCCGGCTATGGGGGCACGATGAGACTCTCTCGACTCATCGGCCTGGGTCGAGCAGTGGAGTTCACCCTGACGGGTGGCATGCTCGACGCCGAAAAAGCGGAGCGCATCGGGCTGGTCAGCGCCGTGTACCCGCAGGACGAATTGATGGACCGGGCAAAGGAGTTCGCCCGGGGGATCACGAAAAACGGCCCGGTCGCAGTCCGCATGGCCCTCGAGTCGATTTATCTGGCCCTGGATTCGGCTCCCGCCGACGCCCAGAGCTTCGAGTCGGCTCTCTTCGGATTGCTGGCGTCCACGGGCGACATGAAGGAGGGTATGACCGCGTTCCTCGAGAAGAGGAAACCCGCCTTCGAGCGCAAGTGAGGGCCTCTCCGGAAATGGGCGCCGCATAAGGGGTTTCGGCTCATCCAAGGGATGGCTGTGAACCCCCAGAATCGTTAGATTTTCCCATGCTTGAAAGGCCATTCTCGGCACCCGCGCCTTGCACCTGAGCGTGCTGAAGCTCCGGCTCTTTCGAAACCTAGGGAACCAGGAGCTCTCCTTTCCGCCGGAGGGGGTGGCCATCGTCGGGCCTAACGCTCAAGGGAAGTCCAACCTGCTCGAAGCGATCTACTATCTGGAAACGTTCAGGTCGTTCCGAGGAGCCCGCTCCGAGCAGCTCATCGCATTCGGGGAGGACGTGTTCCGAGTGTCGGCGCAGGTGGAGCCGTCGGAGGGTGCCGAAATCCCGGCAACCGAGGTGGCGGCCGCGTACGAGCGGGCGGGGGGTCGCCGAAAGGTGACCGTCGATGGAGCGGAACCTGCACGGATCGGCGATGCCGTCGGACGCCTAGGCGCCGTGATCTTCTCGCCGGCGGATGTGGCCATCGTGAGTGACGGACCATCCCGGCGACGCCGGTTCCTGGACATCGTCCTTTCGCTGAACGAGTCCGGCTACCTGGCGGCGCTCCAGGAGTTCAAGCACGTGTTGGCCCAGCGGAATTCTGCACTTCGCGCGGAGCAGCCCGCCTCGGTGGTACGAGCCTGGGATGAGCCCTTGGCCCGAAGCGCGGCGTTGGTGATGCTGGCCCGGTTCCTCTGGGTGGAGGAGTGGGGTGAGACGTTTCGCGGCTACTACGAGGCGGTGAGTGGAGGTCCCTCGGCGTCGATGGATTATGAGCCCAACGTAGCGGTTCAGATATGGGACGAGGATGGAGTGCGCGATGCCTACGGCAGGGCCCTTGAGGCAGGATGGTCCCGGGATCTCCGATTCCGGAATACGGGAGCTGGTCCCCATCGCGACGAGCTTCTTCTGTGCTTGACGGAAGGCCCCCGCCCTTCGGAGGTGCGGGAGTTCGGCTCGGGGGGACAGCGCAGGACCGCGGCCTTAGCGCTCCGGTTGGTGGAGGGTGATGCCATCCGCCAGACCCGACAGACGGATCCGATCCTTCTGCTGGACGATGCCTTCGCGGAGCTCGACGAGGAGCGGCTGGAGAGGGTACTCCAACTGATGGAGGGTGGGCGCTTCGGACAGGTGATCACGGCGGCCCCTAAAGAGAGCGATGTCCATCTCCAGGAGGGTGCTCTTCCCCGCTGGGGCATTCGGGAAGGACAGATCTGCGCGTGAGCCATACCGGGCCGTCGCGAGTGGGGGATCTGCTCGACGACGTGCTGAAGGAGCGCGGACTCCGGACTCAGATCCGCCGGGTCGGCGCCCTTGACGCGTGGGCAGAGGCGGTCGGAGAGAAGATTGCCGGCGTGACGCGGGCCAAGGCGGTCGTTGTGTCGACGCTCTTTGTGGAGGTGCGGAGTAGTGCTTGGCTCATGGAGCTCAACCTCATGAAGGGGGCTCTGCTGGAGCGGATCAACGGGCAGTTGGAGAAAGATGGAACGATCGAGAGGATCGTACTCACGCTGATGGAGGGGAACGGGTAAGGACTCCCGCGCCGAACGCGGGAGCACATCGGTGCCCACAACCGAGCGAGCGTTAGATGGCGGGCAAGGAAAGCAAGCAGAACGGCGACTATACGGCTGAGCAGATCACCGTCCTCAAGGGGCTGGAGGCGGTGCGGAAGCGCCCCGGAATGTACATCGGGTCGACGTCGGCCCGGGGCCTGCACCATCTGGTCTACGAGGTCGTGGACAACTCCATCGACGAGGCCATGGCCGGCTTCTGCTCGGCGGTTCACGTCACGCTCCGCGAAGATGGATCGGTACGGGTGACGGACGATGGGCGTGGAATTCCGGTTGACATCCACCCCGAGGAGGGAGTGCCGGGGGTGGAGGTCGCCATGACGACCCTCCACGCCGGTGGAAAGTTCGACAAGGACAGCTACAAGGTCTCCGGGGGCCTGCACGGGGTCGGCGTCAGCGTCGTGAATGCCCTGTCGGAGTGGCTCGAGGTCGAGGTCCTCCGCGACGGAAAGAAGTACCATCAGCGTTACGCTCGGGGGATCAAGGAGACGGAGCTCGAGGTCGTCGGAAAGGCGAAGGGAAGCGGGACGCAGGTCACCTTCAAGCCGGATCCGGAGATCCTCACCGAGCTCGACTACAACTTCGAGACCCTGAACAACCGCCTGCGTGAGATGGCGTTCCTGAACAAGGGTCTCACGATCGTGCTCACCGATGAACGCGACGGTGCAGAGGAGAAGCACCAGTACGAGGGTGGCTTGGCCTCTTTCGTGGCGTACGTCCGGGGCGCCCGGCATCCGCTTCACGAGAAAGTGTTCTACTTCGAGGCGAGCCGCGAGGAGGCGGACATCGAAGTGGCGCTCCAGTACGATGACGGGTTCAGCGAGAACACGCACACCTTCGTCAACAACATCAACACCCATGAGGGTGGGGCCCACCTCACGGGGCTCAAGGCGGCGCTCACCCGGACCATCAACGACTACGCCCGCCGGAGCAACCTGTTCAAGAAGGCCGACGAGAGCCTCTCGGGCGATGACGTGCGGGAGGGGCTGACCTGCATCCTCAGCGTGAAGGTTATGGAGCCCCAGTTCGAGGGGCAGACCAAGACCAAGCTGGGCAACAGCGAAGTCCGCGGCGCCGTCGAGGCCGCCATCAACGAGCACCTCTCCATCTTCCTCGACGAGAACCCCAAGGCCGCCAAGGCCATCATCGAGAAGTCGTTGTCGGCCGCCCGGGCCCGGGAGGCCGCCAGGAAGGCCCGCGACCTTGTCCGCAAGAAGAGTGCCCTCGAGGGTGGGGTACTGCCGGGCAAGCTCGCGGACTGCTCCATCTCCGACCCCAGCCTCTGTGAGATCTACCTGGTCGAGGGTGACAGCGCCGGGGGCAGCGCTAAGCAGGGCAGAGATCGCTCCTTTCAGGCCATCCTTCCCCTCAAGGGAAAGATCCTCAACGTGGAGCGCGCACGGATTGACAAGGTTCTCTCCAACGAGGAAATCCGTGCCAT
This sequence comes from Longimicrobiales bacterium, assembly GCA_965238005.1. GTDB lineage: Bacteria > Gemmatimonadota > Gemmatimonadetes > Longimicrobiales > Gaopeijiaceae > CBDCKN01. Next base: position 4,044,956 of record OZ250165.1, on the reverse strand, counting down.
CATCACCGCCATCGGATCGGGGATCCGGGAGGACTTCGATCTGGAGAAGGCCCGCTACCACAAGATCATCATCATGACCGATGCGGACGTGGACGGAGCCCACATCCGCACGCTCCTCCTCACATTCTTCTTCCGCCAGATGCGGGACCTCATCGAGGAGGGCTACATCTATATCGCCCAACCACCTCTCTATCGGGTCTCCAAGGGGAAGAGGGAGTTCTACGCCTATTCAGAGGAGGAGCGCGAGGAGTACACCAATCGTCTCTTCAACGGCAGGGATGAGAGCGATGCACCGGCCCGGGGCATCCAGGTGCAGCGCTACAAGGGGCTCGGCGAAATGAACCCCGATCAACTCTGGCGCACGACCATGGATCCGGAGGCTCGGACGATCTACCAGGTCACCGTGGAGAGCGCGACGGAGGCCGACTCGATCTTCAGCCGCCTCATGGGAGACGACGTGGAGCCCAGGCGGCTTTTCATCGAGAAGAACGCCAAGTACGTGCGGAATCTGGACGTCTAGCGCGCCCGGTGCCCCCTCGCGTTCCACCACCTCGACGAAAGTACCCTCCTCGGTCACGTCGTCTACGGCGTTGTCCGTCAGCACCACGTAGACGCCTGGCTGGCCGAAGCCCACATCGTCCGGCGTGAGGTCTAGCCCGTCCGAGACGCGCCGTGCTGAGATCTCGACCCCCTCGGCTGGCTGACCCTGGGCGTCCACCACCGTGCCAGCGAAGAAGCGGAAGGGTTGGCGGGAGCCTTCGCTCCGAATCGGGTCACGCTCGCGTGCGCGACGGTCTGGTGGTCGCCGAGTTCGCGCTGGCCATGATCCTCCTGGTGGGTGCGGGCCTCTTCGGTGCGGAGCCTGGCCAACCTCTACTCCGTAGATCTCGGGCTGGAGCCCGAAGGTATCACGACGTTCGGCCTCACCTTCCCGGACGCTGACTACCCGGAGCCCGCGCAGGTGATCGCCGGGTTGGACGGGATCCTCGCGAGGTTCGAGGCTCCCTGGACGAGATGCTGGATCTGTCTGTCGCAGCCCCGCGCTTCCAGGGTACGCTGCTAAATCTCTTTGCAGGGCTCGCCTTCCTGCTGGCGGCGGTCGGCACCTACAGCCTCATGGCCTTCTCGGTGCGGCAGCGGACCCGCGAGATTGGGATCCGCGTCGCGGTGGGTGCGGACCGGGGTGCGGTCATGGCCTCGGAGATGTTCTCGGGGGCCCGCCCTGGAGACGCTTGAGTCCGGGTCGCGGGGGGCGGTACCTTTGAAGTCAGGCCTGAAACTCGACGGTGCCGCCCGCCGTCTCGGAAACGGGTGGTGCGTCAAACCAGTCCGACACTCGATTGTGCCTTACTTATGACTCGGGGATAGCCCGTTGACGGACCCGAAGCGGCTGAGCATGCAGGAACTGGTCTCGTACCTGGCGGACAACGCTGGGCACTGGATCTCGAACCAACGCGATCTACACCGAGCCCACTCCGAGCCTCTGCCGGACACGACCACGGCCGCGCTTCGGGGCTTCTTCAGTCAAGAGACCCTGGACAGAGCCCGCATCCGGCGCGTCCCGGTGATCGAGAATCCTCCCTTCTACAGGGAGTTCGAGGAGGCCGGAGCGTCGATTCCCCTGGACTTCAGCGTGTGGGCGGCGATCACGTTCGGGGACGTCATTCTGGTGAGTGACGACCAGGTGCCGGGGCCACCGTCCCACTCGGTGGTCTTCCATGAGATGGTTCACCTGGTCCAGTACGACGAGCTGGGAATCTTCGAGTTCGCTCGTCGCTACGTGACGCCCTTCATGCAGAACAGGTTCAACTACATGACCATTCCCCTCGAGTCGGTGGCCTTCGATCTTCAGGGGAGGTTCGAGAGCTGGACCGGAGAGCCGTTCTCCGCCGAGGCAGAGGTCAGAGCCAGCATCGGCAAGCCCGGCCTGCCATATGCCAGTCGTCGGCGGGGTCGCCAGCCGGTGGAGTGAGGGCGCCGGCTAGCTGATTCCCGGCCTGCTCCGAAGAGGCCGGGCAGGGAATCATCTACCTCGTACGTCTTGCGGACCGCCGTGTAATCGTTCCCCCACTCCTCCAGGAAGCTCTCGTAGGCACAGAGAAACGGAGTTCCGCTCGGCGGGCGGCTGTTCCAGATCAGAGCGATCCATCCTCCTGGACGCAGGATGCGCCGGAACTCCCTCGCAGTCTCGTCGACGCGGAACCAGTGGAACGCCTGGGCGGCCCCAGACCGAGCTCGTCGTGCAACAGGTCGATGACAGCCGGGGGATTATGCGGTCGTCCGATAAGGAGGCCGGTGGCGGAGCGATCTTCAAGGACTAAGATACGCCCATGTCATCAGGCGGAGAATTCTCGGACAGGAGCGACCGGGTCTGTGTGATCGGTGCAGGGAGCTCCGGGCTAACGGCGGCCCGGAACCTGCGGGAAGTCGGCCTGGCGGTCGACATTCTCGAAGCCTGCGAGGATCTGGGGGGAAACTGGAATTACCCGCTACCGGCGGCACGCGTGTATCGATCCACCCACACCATCTCGTCAAAGCCCGGGACGGAGTTCCCGGACTACACCATGCCGGCCTCCTATCCGGATTACCCGCACCACACGGAGATCCTCGCCTACCTGAGAGGCTATGCCGAGCACTTCGAGCTCGAGCCGCTCATCGAGTACGGGGCTGAGGTAGAGCGCGTGGAGCCATCGCCGGCGTCCGGGCCCACCGGGGAGTCCTGCTGGGACGTCATATGGGCCGGTCGTGAGGGGCGGCGCTACGGCGCGCTGGTGATCGCCAACGGCCACAACAGCGATCCCATGACTCCCGAGTATCCCGGGCATTTCGACGGACGGGTGATGCACTCGGCCGACTACAAAGCCTCCGAGATCCTCCTCGGCAAGCGGGTTCTGGTGGTGGGCGGCGGGAACTCCGGGTGCGACATCGTGGTCGAGGCGGCACACAAGGCCGAGGCGGCGTTCCACAGTACCCGGAGGGGCTATCACTACGTGCCCAAGTACCTTTGGGGACGGCCCTCGGATCAGGTGGCGAGCATGATGCATGCCTTACGGATTCCCATGGGCATACAGAGGATCGTCGCCAACGTCTCGCTCCGGCTGGTCATGGGCCGCCAAGAGGATCTGGGGCTTCCCAAGCCGGACCACCGGCTCTTCGAAACCCACCCCATCGTCAACACCCTCTTGCCCTACTTCGTGCGGCACGGGGCCATCACACCGAAGCCGGACATCGAGCGGTGGGACGGGGAGCGGGTGCACTTCGTCGACGGGACGTCGGAGATCATCGATCTCCTCATCTGGGCCACCGGCTACGCTATCACCTTCCCCTTCATGGACGAGAGCCATCTCAACTGGCGGGACGGGCGGCCCATCCTCTACAAGCACGTCTTCCACCCGGAGCGTGACAACCTTTTCGTGGTGGGCATGATCCAACCGGATAGCGGGCAGTTCGGGATCGTCCACTGGCAATGCCGCGCAGTGGCTCTCTACCTGGCCTCGGGCTGGAGTGGTGGGACTGTGAACCCCTGGCTCAAAAAGAGGAAGCGCACGCCGGAGGAGGACCTGAGCGGGGGTGTTCGCTATCAGAAGACCTACCGCCACCACCTGGAGGTGGAGCACGCGAGCTACACTCGCGGACTCAAGAAGCTCGTGCGCCGGCTGAGCTAGTGCACCCCGGCGCGGGTGCCCTGGATCGGACGCTTCGGCCCTGGCGCGAGCCGCTCATCCCGCCCAGAGAGGCCCGGCCACCCTGAGCACGTAGACCGCCACCAGCCCTAACACCCCGATGACCACCAGATAGTAGACGGTAGGGATTATAGTCTTCCTCAGCGTCGAGCCCTCCCTTCCCAGCAACCCCACCGTCGCCGACGCCGCCACCACGTTGTGGATTGCGATCATGTTGCCGGCGGCGGCGCCCACGGCCTGGAGCGCCACGACCATGGCGCTCGAGATGGCCAGGCTCGTGGCGACCCCGTGCTGAAAGGCCGCGAACATCAGGTTGCTCACCGTGTTGGATCCGGCGATGAAGGCACCCAGGGCACCGGTCACTCCTGCGAAGAGAGGCCAGATGCCCCCCACCGTGTCCGCGACCCATCCGGCCATGGTCAGGGGCATGGACGCCATGCCCGCCCCGTTCACGCCCGAGTTGATGTAGACCCGTACCATGGGGACAGTGAATACCAGGACGAAGCCCGCACCCAGGAGCACGCGGCTGGAGTCCACCAGGGCGGCCGTGAGGGCCGCGCCGCTCATGCGGTGCAGGAGTGCGGTCATCCCCACCACGACGATGAGGATGGTGCCCGGTAGATAGAGGGGGGTCGTCGTGGCGCTCACCGACGTCCCGAAGATCTCGGGCCACTCGATGCTCACGCTCCGGAGCACGGTGCCGAGTGGCAGCCAGGGAAGCCGGCTGAGGACCAGCAGGACGGCCAGCAGCAGGTACGGGACCCACGCCTTTACAGCCGACATCTCCGGGTGTTCTCCCTCCTCCTCGGAGACGACCTCCATGCCGCTCAACCACTCGGCGGGCCACACACTCCGCTGGGGGAAGTCCCAGGAGTCGGCCGGCACCAAAAAGCCCTTCCGGGCGGCGAAGGACACCACGGCCAATCCCACCAAGGCCCCCAGAAGAGACGGAAACTCGGGCCCTAGGAGCCACGCGGTCAGGGCGTACGGCACGGTGAAGGCGAGCCCTCCGAAGAGGGCGAAGGGGACGACGGAGAGCCCCTCGGTCCACGACTTCCGCTCCCCGAAGAAGCGGGTCATCATCATGACCATGATGGTGGGCATGAGGGTGCCCGTGATCCCGTGGAGGAGGGCGGCGCGGAGCGTCACGGCGCGGATGTAGTCGTTCATGGTGGCGCCCCACTCCGTCAGGGCCAGCGTGAACTCGGGGCTGGCCACGCCCCCTTGCACCCCAACCAGGATGGGCGTACCCACCGCGCCGAACGTCACCGGCGTGCTCTGGATCATCATGCCGATCATTACCGCGCCGGCCGCCGGGAAGCCCATGGCCACCATGAGGGGCGCCGCCACCGCCGCAGGAGTGCCGAAGCCCGCCGCCCCCTCGATGAAGGAGCCGAACAGCCAGGCGATGATCACCACCTGGACCCTCCGGTCGTCGCTGATGCCGTGGAAGCTCCGGCGGATGGCGGCGACCCCGCCCGAGCGCTCGAGGGTGTTCAAAAGCAGGATCGCGCCGAAGATGATCAAGAGGAGATCGAAGGTGAGGAACAGCCCCTGGACCGTGGAGGCCGCAACGTCTGTCGCCGGCATGCTCCACACGCCCAGGGCGATGACCACCGCCGTAACGTACACGAGCGGCATGGCCCACTTGGCGGGGATGCGGAAGCCCACTAGCAGGACTCCGCCCAGAAGAATCGGTAGGGCGGCCAGGGTGGCCAGCGTGGCTGGGCTCACGTGCTCTCCGTGGAGAATGTGGGCGCATGACGGAGGGGGTGCGCCTCGGACCGACCGTCATCGCGTGGCTGTCACAGCGGCGTGACCCGACAACATGCAGCGATGCTCCGAGCGCCGCGAGAAGAGTGGTTACCTTAAGAGGATGCAGGAACCCACCAGGTCGCGAGTGCCAGCCCTCCTCCAGGAGGCGCGGTTGGCCGGATATACCAAGGCATTCGTCGTCGGCGTAGCCGTTTTCGGCATGGCGTTCTGGTGGCTCAAGCACCGGGACGGGGTGGTGACGAGGGGTGCGGAGATAATGGCAGTCCTGCCGTTCACGACCTCGGGCGAGGGGGCGAACTACCTGGCCGAGGGGATCGTCGATCTGCTGGCGATCAACCTGGGGGAGGTCGACGCCATCCGCACGGCCAACAGCCGGATCGTGTTTCGTCTCCACAGAGATGCGGGCCGGCCGGGTGGTGCGGACTTGCCCGCTGCCCTGGCGCAGGCGCGCAGCGTCGATGCCGGATCCGTCCTGACAGGGAGCGTCACGGCTCGAGGGGCCGAACTCGAGCTGTCCGCCGAGCTGCACCGAACGGATGGCCGGCAGATAGCCGAGGCCCGGGTCGAGGGGTCCGCCAGCGGCGTGCTTGCTCTCGTGGATGATCTGTCCGAGGCCTTGATCAGAGACCTGTGGCGGTCCCGAGAAGCTGTGCCCGGGTTCGATGTCAGCGGTGTAACGACGAGCAATGTCCAGGCCTTGAGCCACTATCTTCGAGGCGAGGCCCTCTTTCGGCGAGGCCAGTGGAGGGCAGCCGCCAGTGCTTTCACCCGCGCGGTTCGAGCCGACACGACCTTCGCTCTGGCGTACTCCCGGCTCTCCGACACGTACGGGTGGGCGGACGGGATCTTCACCGAGAGTGCCACCTTCAACACGGAGGCCGCCCATCGGCTCGCCGAGAGGCTTCCCACCCGCCAGCGCCGCCTTGTCATGGCTCGATGGCAGGCAGGTCGGGACGTGAGCGATCGCGCTACGGCCGACTCGCTCCGAGCCCTCCTCGCCAGGTACCCGGACGACCTGGAGGCTCTCCACCTGCTGGCGGAGATCGGCTTCCATCAGCGACCGTTGTACGCGTTGGGGCTCGAGGATCTGACGGAGCCCGTCGAGCGACTCTTGGCGCTGGACTCGACCATGACCGCGGGCCTGATCCACCCCATCGAGTCTGCGTTGCAGTTCGGTGATCAGGCCCGGTTCGAGCGTTACCTGGGGATGGCCGAGGCGACCGGCCTGCGCCGGGGCTCCGACTTCAGGCGTGTCGGAACTGCACTCTGGTTTACCCCTGAGACCCGTGTAGCCGTCGCCCGGGAGCTCATGGCCGATGTGGGCTCCGCATTCACCTATGCGGTGGGCTCCTACCGTGTGGACGTGGGTAGCCCCGCCGACTTCAGGGGCGGGCTCGAGGCGGTGATCCCTCTGGTGCCCGCCGAGCGGAAGGAGACCCTCTGGAGCGTGCGGACCCTTCTCCTGACGAGCACGGGCCGGATGGCGGCGGCGGCCGACACGGCCCGCCTGGACGTCGTGCCGGCTTCGGTCATACGGGCCCACCTCACGGATTATCCGGCGGTGGCGGGGTTCATCGATGCGGCCGAGGTGACGCGCGGTCTCGAGACCAGGGTGACGGGTGGCGCCGCAGCCGCGGCCTCGCTTCCGAGGTGGGAGACACGCTTCTCCCAGGCGGTGGGCTATCTGGCCGCCGGAGACACCCAGCGGGGTGAGGCAGCCTTGGACGAGCTCGAGGGGGATGATCCCCCCAGCGAGCTCGAGTCTGTGGGTCCCGGCCTGCTCGTTGCTTCCCGAGGCTGGGTTCTGCTCCTCAGGGGGGATACGGCGGTGGCCATCGAGAGGATGCAGTCCGGGCTCACGCAGGCGGGCCGGTGGACTCCGGCGGGCGTGAACACCGATCCCTCCGACGCCATCGGTGGGTTGGGCACGGGCGCCGCGCTCGCCTTCCGACTTGTCGCGGCCATGGCATCATGGGCACCCACCGCCGAGCAGGGACGCCGTCTCCTCCGGAACGTGCTCTGGCCCGACTTCCACTACGAGGTACTCCGGCATTACGAGCTGGGCCGGGCCTTGGAGCAGGCCGGCGAAAGGGAGCGGGCGCGGGAGTCGTATAATCGATTCCTGAGGCTTCTCGAGGGAGCCGACGAGGGGCTGCTTGTAGAGGACGAGATGGCTCGGGCAAGGGAGGCTTCGGCCCGCCTGTCGGGAGTCCTTCCCACGGTCTATCTTCGGCGGGTTTCCTAACTACTGAGCGCCTCAAGCCCAGGGATCCCCGAACCTGAAGGTCGACCGCCATGGAGCACAATCCGGACCTACCCTGGTACCGCCAGCTTCACTGGCAGGTACTCGTCGCCATGGGCCTGGGTGCTCTGACCGGAACCATCTTCGGCGTGCCGGCGGCCGATCAGGTCGGCTGGATCGGCGACCTCTTCATGAAGCTCCTGCGGATGATCATCGTGCCGCTGGTGCTGACGTCGATCATCTCGGGCGTGGCATCGGTGGGCGGCGGTCGCGACATCGGACGCCTCTTCGGCAAGACGCTCGGCTACTACGCGCTCTCCAGCCTGCTCGCGGCCCTGACCGGTCTGTTCTTTGTCAACCTCATCCGTCCCGGAAGGGATGCCACGCTGGCGCCGACCGGAGAGGGACAGCTACCCGAGCTCGCGACGCCCAGCTCACCCGTCGAGCTCATCCTCGACATCGTGCCGGAAAACGTCTTCCAGGCGGCGGCCGCCGCCGACATGCTGGCGATCATCTTCTTCTGCATCGTCTTCGGGGCCGCGATCTCCGCGCTGCCGGAGAAGACTCGGGACCCGGTCATCCAGCTCTTCGACGCGCTCTTCCACACGATGATGCGGCTCACGTCGGGGATCATAAAGTTCCTGCCCATCGGGGTCTTCGCGCTCATCACGCGGATGGTGGGCACCACGGGCTTCGACGCGTTCCGCTCGTTCGCGCTGTACGCCCTGACCATCGGTAGTGGGCTCACCTTCCACCTGTTGGTGAGCCTACCGATCCTGCTGATCCTTATAGGCCGGATCTCCCCGCGCATCCACTTCGCGAACATGCGCGAGCCGCTTCTGATCGCGTTCTCGACCAGCTCGTCCGGGGCCACCCTGCCGGTCACCATACGCGCCGTCGAGGAGAAAGTGGGGACCTCGAACAAGGTCGCGTCCTTCGTGCTCCCGATGGGTGCCACCGTCAACATGGACGGTACCGCGGTCTTCGAGTGCGCGGGTGCGCTCTTCATCGCCCAGATGCTCGGCTTCGACCTCACGATCGCGCAGCAGGGCGTGGTGGTGTTGACCGCGCTGCTGGCCTCGGTGGGCGCTGCCGCGGTTCCCTCGGCGGGGCTGGTCGTGATCTTCGTCGTGCTCGAGGCGATCGGCCTGCGGGGCCCCGACGTGAACGTGATCGTCGGATCGATGCTCGCCATCGACCGGCCGCTCGACATGTTCCGCACGGCCGTGAACGTCTTCAGCGATTCCTGCGGCGCGGCGATCGTAGCGCGCTCGGAGGGTGAGACAGACGTGGATACGGAGGTCAGATAGGGTCGGGGTCCCAACCCGGACGACGCCATGAGCCATCGCCCTGAGGCCGGGCTGTCACGGGCGATCCGCCTTCCCCACGCTACGGCCATGGTGGTGGGGACCATCATCGGCACCGCGATCTTCGTTCAACCGTCGGAGGTCACCGGCCGGGTTCCGTCGCTCAGCGGGGCGGCTCTGGTATGGCTCGTGGCGGGTGCGCTCACGTTCATCGGCGCCCTGGTCACGGCCGAGCTCGCTTCCACCTTCCCCGAGAGCGGGGGCGTGTATGCCTTTCTCCGGGAGTCTTTCGGCGGCTGGCTGGGGTTCCTTTGGGGCTGGGCCATGTTCTGGACCATGCACTCGGGGATCATCGCGGCCATCGGGATGGTCTTCGCCTTCTACGTGGGATTCCTCGTCGAGCTGGGTCCCGTGGGCACCCGTGCCGTGGCGATATCGGCGATCCTGCTCATCTCTGCCGTCAACTACCTTGGCGTGAAGCAGGGAAGCAATCTCCAGACGGCGTTCACCGCCATCAAGGTGCTGGCTATCATCCTCATGGTGGCGCTGGGCTTCTCGCTGGGATCACCGCCGGATGCTGCCGGCGTGGGCGGCGCGGGCGTCTTCGGGCCTGCCGGAACCGAGGCCGTCGATGCGGGCGGACTCCTCGGAGGCGGCACCTTCTCCGACTTTCTCCTGGCTCTGGTGGCTGGGCTCTTCGCCTTCGGCGGGTGGCACATGGTGACGTACAACGCCGAAGAGACCGTGGACCCGCGGAAGACCATCCCCCAGGCGCTGGCGTGGGGGGTGCTCACGGTGACCGTGTGTTACGTCGCCCTCAACGCCGTCTACTTCTACGTGCTGCCCTTGGACGCCGTCATCGGCTCCGAAAGGGTGGCCGCGGAGGCGGCCGAGGCCGTGTTCGGCTACGCGGGGGGGGCCGCCATGACGGGCCTGGTCATGTTCTCCGCCTTCGGGGCCCTGGCGGGCATCGTCCTGTCGGGACCGCGGGTCTACTACGCGATGGCTCGTGATGGCATGCTGTTCCGATGGGTGAGCGGGCTTCATCCCCGCTATCACACGCCGCACCGGGCCATCGTGCTGCAGGCGGTCTGGGCTTCGATCCTCGTGGCCACGGGCACCTATCGCGCTCTCTTCACGCGAGTGGTTTATACCGAGTGGATCTTCTTCGGGCTCATGGCCATCGGCCTCTTCATGCTCCGGCGCCGGCCGGGCGTGACTCGCACCTACTCGGCGTGGGGTTATCCTTGGGCGCCGGCTTTGTTCGCCGCGTCCGCCTTCGCTATCGTGGCGAATCAGGTCATCAACGATCCAATGGAGAGCGCCCTCGGTCTCGGCATGGTGGCCATCGGCTATCCGGTGTACCGTCTCTGGGCCCGTTCTGATCGCACACTTCCAGAAAACACGGCATGATCATCGACTTCCACAATCATTACTTCCCACCGGAGTTCCTGGACGCCATCCGCTCGGGTTCCAGCAACTTCAGGGTCACCGAGGACCAGGAGGGGAATCCTGTCCTCCACTCTCCCGGCGATTACAACGTCATCGTCCCCGGCCATCGGGACATCGACTTCCGGCGGACGGTCCTAGATGAGGCCGGCGTCGACAGGCAGGTGCTCACCTTTACCGCGCCGGGTACGAGCATCGAATCCCCGGATCGAGCGGCGGAGCTGGCCTCGATCATCAACGAGGGGCTCGCGAACGCCAGGGACCGGCATCCCGATCGCTTCACGGCTCTGGCCCACCTGCCCCTGAACAATCTCGAGGCGGCCGCCGTGGAGCTGGACCGGGTGCTGGGCGAGTTGGGCTTCCCGGGCGTCATGCTCTTCAGCAACGCGAGTGGCGTGCCGCTGGCCGACCAGCGCTTCTGGCCGCTCTATGAACGAGCCGACGAGGCCGGAGCCGTCATCTACATCCACCCGACGTATCCGGTGGGGGTGGAGGCCATGGAGGAGTACATGCTCATGCCGCTGGTGGGCTTTCTCATGGATACGACCCTGGCCACCGCCCACCTGATCTACGCCGGCGTTCCCGAGCGCTTCCCTGGGATTCGTTGGGTGCTCTGCCATACGGGAGGCGCGATTCCATTCTTGGCCGAGCGCCTAGATCGCGGCTTCGAGGCGTTTCCGCGGTGCCGCGTGAACATCTCCCGACCTCCCACGGAATACCTCCGCCAATTCTACTACGACACCGTGAACTTCGACCCGGCGTGCCTGCAGCTCGCTCTGAACTTCGCCGGAGCCGATCACGTGGTGGCGGGAAGCGACTACCCGCACATGATCGGGAGCCTCGAGAAGATGCAGTCGTCCATAGCCCAACTGGAGCTCTCTTCCGAGGATGAGGCCCGCGTTCACGGGGGGAACGCCGCGGAGTTGCTGGGCCTGTGAGCGTTGCCGGGCCCACTGGGGCCGTCGGCCGCCGTGCGCTGGCCGTGCTTCTCATGGCCGCGACCATCGTGCTGTCCGGTTGTGAAGACGGCTCCGACGTTGAGCTGCGAGCCGCCATCCTCGACGCGGAGGACGCCAGAGGAGCCGGCCCGGAAGGGCTCCAGCCTCTGGAGGAGGGCCTGAGCTCGGCGAGCCCGGACATCCAGAGGATCGCCGTGCGGGGCGTGGGACGTCTAGAGAAACCGGAGACTCTCGGTCTGATTGCGCCGCTCCTGGCGTCCTCTCACCCGAGCGTTCGGGCGGAAGCCGCAAACGCCTTGGCACAGGCGGTCCTGTTGTTGGACGGAGACGGGGTAGCGGACTTGCTCTTCGCCCACCTCTCCCGTGAAGAAGACGCCGGAGTCCGGGGCGTGGTGGCGCGCACCCTGGGCAGGTTGCGGTACGGCGAAACAGAGCGTGCTCTCGCTGCCGAGCAGATACTCGTCCAGCTCACCAGGGACGGGGAAGGTGACGCACCTCTCGCCACCCTCACCGGCGCCGTCATGGGTCTCGAGTCCATGTCCCGCAGCCTCGGCCCGTCGGGACTCTCGACGGCCACCGTGAGGAGGCTGCGGGAGTTGGCCATACTCGGCCGGTCCGGTGGCTCGGACGGCTCTGCTCGGGTGCGCAGGACGGCCATGCTGGCTCTTTCCTGGTTTGGAAGGCCCGGGGCCGAAACGTTGGCCGCGGCTCTGGAGGACGGCGATCCGGACGTACGGCGGCTCGCCGTGACCACCATGGGACGCGAGCCTTCCTCGGACGTGAGCATCGATCTTCTGGTGGGAGGTCTGGATGACCCTTCGCCTCGGGTTCGTGTCGAGGCCGTGCGAAGCTACGCTGCCCGCGCTCCAGGCGCCGAGGAGTGTCCACGTCTTTTCGAGGCGGCCATCGACGCCGACCTGCACGTGGCCGTGGCGGCCCTGGATCTTCTGGGCCAGGCGTGTGCTGGCCGGGCCATGCAGATCGAACTGCTGGCCGGCATCGCCGCCGGGGCCGAAGCGGCGGGACCGTCCGAGTGGCACCGGGCGGCCCACGCCCTCGTCTCTCTCGCCACGGTCTCTCCGGGCCGGGCGGGGCCGCTCCTCGGCGGGTTCGTAGGACATTCGAACCCGTTCGCCCGCGTGTACGCTGCCCGAGCGGCTGCGGTCCTCGGTGACGGTGACGTGCTGGAGAGCCTCGCGTCCGACCCGGTTCCCAACGTCCGTACGGCGGCGGTGCAGGGACTCGCCCGGCTCCGCGGGCGCGACGCCGATGCCATCCTGATCGCCCAGCTCGATCAGGACGACCCGTTCCTCCTCCTGACGGTGGCGGGATTACTGGAAGGCATACCGAGCCCCAGGGGGGTCATGGCACCGCTGCTGCAAGCGCTGAGCCGGATCTCCCAGGAGCGGCGGCAGACGGCCCGGGACCCCCGCATGGCCCTCCTGAACCGCATCGCCGAGTTGGGTGGTGCGGACGATGCGGAGGAGCTGCAGCCATACGTCACGGACTACGATCCGGTGTTCGCGGAGCGGGTGGCGGAGATTCTGAGCCGGTGGACGGGCGGAAGCTGGCAGGCCCAGCCCAACCCGGTGCCGCGGCTCGCCGTGCCGTCCCCCGAGGAGGTCGACCGCCTGGCCGAAACCCGTGTAGTCCTGGAGATGGAGCGGGGTGGGGAGATAGAGATCCACTTGCTCGTTCGTGACGCTCCCACCCATGCCGCACGCTTCGCCCGCCTCGCCCGGTCCGGGTACCTCGACGGGCTCACCTTCCACCGGGTGGTCACGAACTTCGTCCTTCAAGGGGGGAGCCCGGGCGCCAACGAGTTTGCCGGCGACGCGGCTTACGCCCGGGACGAGCTCGGCTTGCTCTCCCACTGGCGTGGGACCGTGGGTACGTCCACCCGGGGTCGTGACACGGGTGACGGCCAGATGTTCATCAACCTCATCGATAATCTCCGTCTGGATCACAACTACACGGTGTTCGGTGAGGTTGTGAGGGGGATGGACACGGCGGATCAGGTTGCCGAAGGTGATGTGATCGTGCGGGCGAGGGTGGTGGAGCGCTAACCTGCACTAGGGGCCCGCCAGGGCCTCCCGGATGGCGCCGATCCGGATGCCTTCATTGGCATCGTAGGTTCCCCCGCCGTCCAGGCGTTCCACGTCGTGCCCACCCCAATGGTGCAGTCCCACCAGCTGCCACTTCGAGTCGAACACGGGGCTCCCCGTCGTAGGGAAGTTGGGCGACCTTCTCGACGGCAAGAAGATCTTCGCTTGGTACTGGGGTCACGAGCATCAGTGCGTGATCTACGACCGGCATCCCCTGTGGGACATGTACGGCCGGGGTATCGGCCACGGAGGTTTCCCCGAGTTCCGGGACGAGAAGCTCCTGGGTGAGGAGGTCCCTGCGAGCCCCACGTGGAGGAAGCTCCGGCCGAAGCCGTTCGTCCCTGGCGGGATGATCCTCGACGGGGGAAACCCATACATCGTGGGGCACGAGGATCGCTATTACTCTCACGGGTATCTGGCCCTGGAGTTCGACGAGGGCGTTGCCGTGGAAACGGTCTACAACGCCGACGGGACGCTGCTCTGGAAGAACGACCTTACGTAGGGCAGCTCGCGATCAGCGCGAGGCCCACTTTGTCGAGCTCGGCCGCCCACTTGTCCGTGGCTGCGGAGCTGGTCCCCAACGTCGTCGGCCGAGGCACCCGATGGGCGCCCCGGTTCCATACATCACGACGGCCTGGTGACCCGCTACGCTCGATGGGTGGTGCGGTGGCGGCCGGGCTGCGCCGCGAGTTCTGGGGCGTGACGGAGTCCCAGCACCTGGTCGGCGTCGACGGGGCGGACCTCCTTTACGGATTCCGCCGCGACGGCTACATGTCCGTGGCCGTGACGGGCCACTTCTGAGGGGGAGCCCGGAGGGCTCCACTCGGGGGGTCCACTCGGGGGGTCCACTCGGAGGGCTCCACTCGGAGGGCTCCACTCGGAGGGCTCCACTCGGAGGGCTCCACCCGGAGGGCTCCACCCGGAGGAGGCTCCACCCGGAGGAGGCTCCACTTGGAGGACGTCAGTTGGGGTATGCGCGACGGGGTGCACCACGGCGAGGGGAGCGACAGCCGCCGTCGCCGGACGGCCCGGAGGACGGAGGGAATCTGTACGCACTAGCGGACGCCATCATCGCCCACCCGCCAGTGGACCCGGAGGCCGGGCTACGTCTGGGGACCTCCCGACAAGGGCGGCCCGTCCAGGGCTTCCGTCTGGGCTCCGGCCCGCTTCGGGTGAGCCTCATCGGCGGATGCCACGCCGATGAGCCCGTCGGGCCCCGTTTCCTGGCCAGGTTGGCTGCGTTCCTCGGATCACTCGAGACCGGCCACACGATGCTCACCGGCTACCAGTGGTGGATCGTGCCCCACATCAACCCCGACGGCCGGGAGCGGAACAAGGGGTGGCAAGATGTCGACGGCCCGGTAGCGCCGTCGGACGCATACGACCCGGTCCTGAACAGCTCCCATGTGGTTCGTGAGCTTCCTGGCGACGACCTGGAGTTCGGCTTCCCCCGGTCCTCGGCGGATGCCGACGTCCGGCCCGAGAGCCGAGCCCTGCACGACTGGTGGAGAAGCGCCGATGCGCCGTTCCATCTCCACGCTACCCTCCACGGCATCGCGTTGGCCGGCGGCCCCTGGTTCCTGCTGGAGCCGGCGTGGTTGGACAGATTGGAGCACGTGAAGCGGTGCTGCGCCGAGGAGACCCACCGCCTCGGATACGTCCTCCATGACGTGGAGCGGGAGGGGGAGAAGGGCTTCCACCGTATCGAGCGAGGGTTCTGCACCCGGCCGAGCTCGACGGCGATGCGGGACCACTTCCTGGCGCTCGGCGACGAGGAGACGGCCGCCCGCTTCCGGCCGAGCTCCATGGAGGCCATCCGCTCTCTCGGTGGCGATCCTGTGACGCTCGTGAGCGAGATGCCCCTCTTCATAACGCCGGGGGTGGGAGAGACTCTGGGTCCGCCCGATCCGGTGGGAGAGCACTGGAAGGAGCGCCGGGACCGTTGGCAGCTAGCTCTGGGCGTGGCGAGATCGACGTCCGACGAGCAGCGCGAGGCAATCTCCGACGAGCAGCGCGAGGCGATCTCCGACGAGATTAGGGCCAGTGGGCTGACCCCCATGCCCGTCCTCGATCAGATGAGGCTCCAGTGGCGGTTGGTCAGCGCCGGACTCGAGCAGTTGCGGATCGATGGCGAGCGGGCGCCGACCTGACGCGGGCTCGACCCGGGGCTTCGCCGAAAGCCGACGAAGGCTTCAGCCCCGGGCGGTCGGGAGGCTCTGCGTGGGGTGCAAGAGTCGGTGACGGCCCCGGCCGGCGGTCAGTCCGTCGCGAACCGCCGAGCGATCTCGTCCAGGCGCTCCTGGATGTAGCGGTCGGAGTACCAGCGACCTCGGACCATGACTCCGGCCCGGTCGGCTACGTTGCCGACGTCGTCCAACGGATTGGAGTTCAGGAGGATCAAGTCGGCTCGCCGTCCCACGGCCACCGTGCCGAAGGTGTCGCTCCTCCGGAAGTACTCACCCACGGCCCGTGTGCCAGAGACCAGGATCTCGTAGGGTGACATGCCGGCGTCGGCCATGGCCTGCATCTCCCGATGCAGGGAAAAGCCGGGGACGGAGAAGAGCTGCGGTGAGTCGGTCCCCATCAGAATGCCCACCCCGCCGTCTGACAGGGCCTTGAGCACATCCAGCCGGTTGCCGGCCCACAGGTCGGCCGCATCGGGATCGGCCTGGACTCGTTGTGCGCCTCCCGCGTGTCTGCCGATCCAGCCTTCCACGCCCTCCACGACCCGCGGGATGTTCCGCTTCGGCCAATACCGCATCTCCGGATAGTTGGCCATGACCTGGGCGTCTCCGCGGCCTATGATGCCCACGTCCCAGAGCACCATGGTGGGCACGACCCAAGCGCCTGCGTCCTTCACCATGGTGACCAGCTCGCCGAGCCTGCCTCGGTCGATGGGCTCGTCGAAGGCGTTCAGGTGCTCGATGAAGCCGTCCAGGTGGTCGAAGGTCTCCTGGCCCATTCTGATGGCATGCTCGAGTCCCACCTCGGCCGGCACGTGACCGCCGAACCGGATGCCCACCTCATGGGCGGTCATGGCCATGGCGTCGTACTCGGGCACGGTGAGTCCAGGGTGGATCTTGAGGAGATCCCAACCCTGCTCCTTTTGCGTGCGGACCTTCTGGGCGGCCTGTTCGGGCGAGGAGACCGAGTTGCCGTTGAAGCTGGGCCCGGCGAGGTAGAGGGTCGGTGCCACGATCTCGCTGGCGTTCGCCTTGCGACGTAGCTCCATGTGGCCGTCGCGACCGAGCATGCCCCGAACGGTTGTCACTCCGTTGGCTACGTACAGGAACATCACCATCTCCTCCACGTCTCCACCGGGCATGTGGCCGTGCATCTCCGCCAGGCCCGGCATGAGGTACTTGCCCGATCCGTCTACCGTCGTGACGCCTGCGGAGACCCGGACCTCGGCCGCCGATCCCAAGCGGCGGATCCTGCCTTGCTCCACGAGAACGGTCTGATCCCTCAGGATCCGCTCGGAGTCCATGGGAACGACGTTGACGTTGGTGAAAGCGACGGCCTCCGGAGCGCTCTGCGCCGCCGCGAGGATTGAGGAGAGGACGGGTGCCACGGGGCTGCGCGAGGCGGCCAGCATCGAGCCGCTCACGACGACAGCGCCCAGCAGGACGGCGGTTCCAGTCTTCATACGGGAAGCTCCTTACACATCATCCAAATTCTACGAGCGGCTTGAAGCTCGAAAAGATGGGCGCCGAGGACAAGGGCTCGCACCACGTGGTGCAGTCCGCGACGGCGTCTGGGTCGGGGCCCACGGGAGATCAGAACGGCACGGACACCGCGTCACAGAGGAACTTCATGAGCGGTGTGCCTGCTCCGAACACCCTGGCGAGCTCCTTTGGCAGGTCGGGGCTGGTGATCATCTTCTTCGGGATCTTGGCGACCCCGATGAAGTCCTTCCGCTTCAGGTCCTCGACCAGAGCGTGCTCTGGGTCGAAGCCCTTGGGGGGGCGCTTGAGCCGGTCGCCCTCGAGCTCGTACGCGTGCGTGAAGCGCTTGCCGCCCACGGCCCGCTTCCACGCCTTGGGGTCCTCTACCATAGCTTCTCGAATCTGCTTCAGGCTCGGAGAGTCGGGTCGCCACATCCCGGCTCCTGCGAAGCAGCCGCCCACCTCCATGTGGAGGTAGAAGCCGGGGGCGTGGGCGTCCTTTCCGAGATCGTGTCGGAATTGGATCCCCACATAGGTCTTGTAGGGGCTCTTGTCCTTGGAGAAGCGCGTGTCCCTGTAGATCCGGAACATGGAGCCGCCCACGGTGCGGGGATCGGAGCGGAAGTGCTCGCTGATCTTCTTGAGGTGGGCACCGAAGTCGATGATGAACCGGATCGCCGGATCCTTCAGGTGCTGCTCGTACCGGTGCTTGTTCTCCTGGAACCACTCCCGGTGGTTGTTCGCCTTCAGGTCGTTCAGGAAGGTGAATGTCGAGTTGGTGAAGTACTTTGCCGCCATGCAGCCTCCTACGTGCCGTCGCCGGGTGGACGCCGCTCAAGGTGGGGGCGGGCGGACGTTGCGCAAACTGTGGGCGTTGGCTGGCGATCTCGAAGACGGCCGTCGACAAGGGCGGGGGGTTGCTCTCGACCCGTGCGGACTCATAGTCTGGTGCCATGACACTCGAGCTCACCGCGTCGGATCGGACCCTCCTGGAGGGCGAGGAGGGCGAGGGGGCCCGCATGGCCATGTCCATCCTGGTGCGCACGGCCGAAGTGCAGGGGGCGGAGCGGCTCATTCCGGTGACGGCCGCGCACATCGACAGCGCCCTATACATGGGGGACGCCACCCTGGAGTATGCCGAACGCCTCGCCGGTCTGGGCGCCAAGGTCGTCGTGCCGGCAACCCTCAACGTGGCCGGCGTCGATCCTCACGGATGGGAACGCTGGGCGGTGCCCCCCGGATGGGCCGAGAAGGCCCGCCGGCAGATGGTTGCCTATCAGAGCATGGGATGCATCCCATCCTGGACGTGCGCTCCGTACCAGACCGAGGCGCGGCCCGCCTTCGGAGACCAGATCGCCTGGGGCGAGTCCAGCGCCATCGTGTTCGCCAACTCGGTCCTGGGGGCCCGGACCGAGCGCTATCCGGACCTTCTCGACATCTGCGCCGCCATCACCGGGCGCGTGCCCGCCGTGGGGCTGCATCTGACCGAGAACCGGGCGGGGCAGGTGCTCTTCCGCTTCCACGACATCCCACCTGCGCTACTGGCCTCCGACGAGCTCTACCCGGTCCTGGGGCATCTGGTGGGCAAGCTGGCCGGCGATCGCGTCACCGTGCTGGACGGGCTTGACGTGACGCCCTCGGAGGACCAGCTCAAGGCCCTCGCCGCCGCCGCCGCGTCGTCGGGGGCGGTGGCCCTCTTTCACTGGGTGGGCGTCACGCCCGAGGCGCCGAGCCTGGAGGAGGCCCTTCAGGGGAGGGATGCCGAGGAGACTCGCGACGTGGGCATGGGGGAGCTCCGGGCCGCCCGGGACGAGCTCTCCACTTCCGAAGGCGAGCGCCTGGACATGGTGGTCCTTGGCTCTCCTCATTTCTCACTAGAGGAGTTCAGGGTGCTGGCTCCCCTCCTCGAAGGACGTAGCCGACACCCTGGCGTGCGCTTCCTGGTCACGACGGGGCGGGGTGTGAAGCTCATCGCCCAGGAAGCGGGACTCCTGGACCCTCTCCACGACTTCGGGGGGGACGTGACGGTGGATACCTGTATCCTGACCACGCCCATGCTGCCGTCCGAGATCGAGATCCTCATGACCAACTCGGCGAAGTACGCCTACTACGCGCCGGGACTCCTTGGCCGGGCCATGGTCTTCGGCTCCACTAGCGACTGTGTGGAGTCTGCGGTCCAGGGTCGGGTGATCCGCGACGACGACCTCTGGCGCACCTGATGGCGTCAGGTGACGCCATGGTGCTGGCGGGGCGCGCCCTGATACCGGGCGAGGCCGGTGGGAGCCTTCTGGTATCCCACGAGCCGCTGAGCTTCTGGGGCGGCTACGACGCCGCCACCGGAGAGGTCATCGATCGCCGTCATCCGCTCTCGGGGGAGAACGCGGCGGGTCGGATTCTGGCCATTCCCGGCACGCGGGGATCCAGCACCACCACGGCCGTCTTGCTGGAGGCCATCCGGCAGGGAACCGCGCCCGCGGCCATCCTGACGTCGGGCACCGACTCCTTTCTGGCGCTGTCGGCCATCGTGGCCGAAGAGATGTACGGCAAGGCCCCTCCGCTGGTCGCCCTTGAGGACGAAGACTTCCACAGGCTGGTCAGCGGTCGGACTGCGAGTGTGAAGCCCGACGGGACGGTGGTGGTGGAGGAGGGCCCCGGCTAGCGGTCGGTGGCCGTCCGGGGCCTCAGCGGGGGAAGCTTGGCCTGCCCAATCGTGTTCGCATCGGATCCGAACCAGATGGAGTTGGTGCTCTCTTCGTAGAACATGTGTCGGACCGAGCCCCCGCCGCTTGCGATCTCGGTGATGGAGAAGAACTCCTCAGTGGCCGGATCGAAGCCGACGAACTTGTTGGGCTGCACTCCCGTCTCGACGAACCAGATACGGTCCGATGCGTCGATGGCCACCGCGTAAGGCCTCGACGCCGCCCCTGACGGGGTGTCCCACTCCTTGATGTCTCCCGTCCGGGGGTCCAGCCGACCCAGCCGGCCGAGGCTGTAGTCCACATACCAGACGATGTCGTTGGAGTCGACGACGAGGCGGCGCGGTCGCGTGCGCTCGTCGGGGAGGTCGAAGGAGGTGAGCTCCATCGTCTCCGGATCCACAGTGGCGATCTTGTTCGTGTTGAACAGTGCGATCCACGGGTGGTTCTTCGCGTCCATCTTGATCCCGTAGGGACGACTGGACGAGCCCCTGCCACTCGTGACCGCCGGTGCCTTCACGAGGTGCATGTCGCCGGTCCCGCGGGCGAAATGTCCGACGAAGTTGCCGCCCTGGACCGTGAACCACAGGTCGTCGTCCCCACCGAAGACCAGGGTGTGTGGATCGCGCGCCGCCTCGTCGGGCATCCAGAACTTCTCGATGTCACCGGTCTCCGGGTCGAGCTTTCCGATATGCCGCACCCGGTTTCCCGCGTAGAACACGGTTCCGTCGTCGTCTACGATCAGGTTGTGGGGACCGGTGCCCTCGTCGAGGGGGAACCGCTTGAATTCCCCGGTCTCCCGGTCCAGCCAGGCGGCGTAGTGGCTGCGCTGGCCCACGAACCAGATCTTGCCGTCGGGGGCCACGTACGGATCGCGCGGACGGCTGTTTTCCCAAGGTACCTCCCACTCGGCAATCCCGATCTCCTGGACCATTTGGGCCGTCAGGGCGTCGGCGGAGAGCCCCAGCACCAGGGCTCCGAGTGGAATCAGATGCACGATGCGCATCGTCCCCTCCTTGATGATTCGGGTGTGCTAGGCGTCGAGCGGCTCCGTGTGCCAGAACCGACCGGCGGCTCCAGCCACCTCCTCGAACGCGATGGCCGACATGGCGTCGAGCTGCTGGCCTACCTGTTCGCCGAGCAGCTTGCGGATGAAGGTCGTCGGGTGATCCAGATCCCACTCCACGAGGGGCTGGGGTCCCTGCTCGAGCAACTGGAGGATGCGAAGGACCAGATAGGTGTCATCCAAGAGCCCGGCCAATCCCAGGGTCATTTCGGGTATGATGTCGACGGGGTGGAGGAAGTAGCGGACCGCCCGATCCAGCAGGGGCTGCACGACCGGAGTGACATGGCGCTCCTCGGCCTCCTGGGCGGCGGTGGCGAGGAAGATGGGCACCGTCTCGATGATCTCCAGCGCGACTTCGGCGGCATCCTGGACCTCCTGTTCCGAAGCGTCGGGCATTCTGTCCCGAACGTACTTCTCCAGTACCGCCGTGCCTCGCGCCTTGGCGCTGTCGATCACGGCCTGGACCTCGTCCAGGTTCACGGGCCGCTCCTCAGGGGTCGTGCTGCTGTTCGTGGTAACCGGAATGTCAAGCGGGACGAATGTCGCGGTTGTAGTCCGCCCTGACAACCTGATCCCGACGCCCTAGCGAGAAGGCTTCTTCCCTTTGGCGCGATCTTATTGGAACGGCTTCCTCTTCGGAGAGGTATACGTATCTCTATACCGTGAGTATACGTACGAGGTTCATGTCCAAGAAGGATCTCAGCGCCTACCGAAGAAAGATATCCTTCGGGATGAAGCCCGTGACGACTTGCGTGAGGTCGACCACCTCGCTCACTCGGAAGTCCACAGCGATGCTGGCGAGCGAGAGCGCCTTGGCGGGTGTCAGCCCTTTCTCCTTCACCAGGAAGTCGACGACCTCCCAGGTCGCGTGCCGCGTGGCGCGATCGAGATCGAGGTCGATTCCCATGATCATGTAGTGCGTGTCCGTCTCGGCGCGTGGGCCCGATATCTCCACGCCCTTGTGCACGACGAAGCGGAAAACCCCGGCGAGGGACTGCTCGATGGCGGTTCCGCTCACCTCGCCGTCACCCTGGGCGCCGTGCGGGTCGCCCGTGTAGAAGAGCGCTCCCGGCTGGAAGACAGGAAGGTAGAGGGTCGTGCCGGCCTTGAGGTCCTTCACGTCCATGTTGCCGCCGAAAGCACCCGGGGGCCTCGAGCTCTGGACGCCGGGCACGGTCACGCCGGGCTCGCCCACCACGGGGTCGGGCGCAACCGCCAGGATCCCCATGAAGGGCGCCAGCGGCACCTGGATGTCGGGCGAGAAGAACGCGACCTCACGGCCGTCGACCATGCCGGTACGAATCACGTGTCGCGTTCCCGGCGCGATGTCCAGTGGGTCGTCGTCGGCTTCGACTCCAGGATAGCCGGACGAGAATACGCCGCCGCCGGAGCTCGTGTTGTTGATCCCCCAAGGCACGCGGGTCTCGACCGCGAGAATCTGCACCTCGAGCATGTCGCCCGGCTCGGCTCCCTCGATATAGATCGGCCCCGTGATGACGTGGCCGCTCCGCCCCTCCCGGGGTCGCCCATCTCTCGACGCCCAGAAATCCAGCACGTCCTGATGGATCTCTTCGCGCGGTATGCCGAGTTTGGTGAGGTACTCCACCGGCTCGGCTCGCTGGGTGGCGCCGGCGTGGGTCACCGTGTTGATGCGGACGGTTTCTCCGGACTGGATCGTGAGCACGGGCTCCTTGTCGATGGGATACCAGCCCCAGCTCACCGTCTCGGGGCGCGAGGGCACGAAGTGATCGGCTTCGATGCTTCCGCCGGTGGCGCCCGCGGCGCCGGTATCGGGTCCGGCACAGGCGGTAGTCGCCAGCATGGCAATGCAGGAGAAGACGCGGAGTGAGGACGCTCTCGACGGACAACCTGTTCCTGGCGACAACACGTTCACCTCCAGTCGGTTCGCGTAGGTCGGACCACCTCGAGGGGATGGAACCGAAGGCCCTCCGGTGACCGAGGTCGTACCATTAGCGCCGGTGAGCGAGGGCGCAAGCAGCGCGAAAGACGCTCACAGCTCCCTACGCCTCCAGGTCCGGAACTCTCCTGTGGAAGCCGGTCGAATCCTGGTAGGCCTTGGCGAGCGAGAGCAACTTGGTTTCGCTGAACGGCTTCCCGACGAAAATGATGCCAGTTGGGAGGCCGTCTTCCCCGAACCCGTTGCGCACGGCCACCGCGGGTAGACACGCGTGGTTCGCGAGCTGGAAGAACTGCGACGTCGCGGATCTCGGAGGAGGCGGACCGCCCCCGCCACCTCCACCGCCTGCTCTCTCCGGTGGGGGTTCCGCCAGCCTGGAGCGCGAGTCCCCGTAAGGGATCACGTAGACGTCGAAGTCTCCGAGCGCATCGTCCAATCGCCGCATCATGATGCCGCGCACCTGCTGGGCGCGGAGGTAGGCCACCGCCGGGACCGTCTGATTGACCCTCCATCCGGTGGCTCGCCCAGGTCTCGACAGCTCTTGCTCGCGTCCGCTGCGGAGGAAGTCGTCGAATGCCGCCGCCGACTCCGCCGAGAGCGGCCGAAGCCCCTCCGTCGGGAAGTCACGGAGCGGCACGTCCATGGCGATGAGCGCGATCCCCATCGAACGGAGTTGATCCAGACTCCGCTGATCGTTTGCCGCCCAGTCGGCTCCCTTGTCGGCGTCGTCCTCAAAGGCGTCCTGGAAGTACGCCACGCGGAACCGCGACACGTCGAGCTCGGCGTCCCAGTTGAAGGGGACGTCCAGAACGCTCGCGTCCTGATCGTCCGGACGGGCGATCGCCTTGAACACGATCGCGCAGTCCTCGACGGTGCGGCAGATGGGACCCAGCCGGTCCCCCGTCCATCTCAGGGTCATCGCCCCGAAACGACTGACTCGCCCGTAGGTCGGGCGCAGGCCCGTCGCTCCACACGCGACGGACGGACTGAGGATGGAGCCGCTCGTTTCGGTCCCGATGGCGAACGCGACACAGCCGGCAACAGTCGCTGAAGCCGGTCCGGCCGACGACCCACTCGAACCCTTGGTCGAGTCCCACGGATTTCTGGTCCTCCCGCCAAACCAGCGATCTCCGCCGGCCAGCTCACCCGTAGTGAGCTTGGCGATCAGCACGGCTCCCGCCTCTCGCAACAGCCTCACCACCGTCGCCTCGTAGTCCGTCTCCTGATCCTTGAACGCATTGGAGCCCCACGTGGTCGGATATCCACGTACGGAGAGGATGTCTTTGGCTCCCCAGGGAAGTCCGTGTAGAGGGCCCCGGTACTGACCACTTCGGATCTCCATATCGGCACGTCGCGCTTCCTCAGTCGCCAAATCGTCCGTGAAGGTGACGACGTTGTTGAACTTCGGGTTGTAGCGCTTCAAACGGCCCAGATACATCTCGGTCAACTCCACCGAGCTCACCTGCCGCGTTCTGATCAACTCGGCCAACCCGGTCAGCGGCCAGAAGGCGACCTCTTCGAGATCGGCCGGCCTCCTCAGCCCCGATGCGGAGCTCACGCGGAAGGGCCTCTCGGACCGGTCGATCTCCGTACCCGGGACGACGGCACTGAAGTAGAGCGGCGGAGCCACGCTGTTGTGTAGTTCGTACTCGTGGAGCTCGGCGTAGCCCCGGAGATTGCGATTGACCCCTTGCGCCATCTCGTCGGCCTGCTCCTCGGTGAGCTCGAGCCCCGAGAGCGTCCCGGCCTCACGGATCATCTCCGGAGTCACTTCCTGTGCCTGCTGCTCCTGCATCTGGGCCCAGAGGGTACCGGGCAGCAGGGTGGAGGTCAGGCCGACCCCGGAGAAATAGGAGAGAAATCTTCTACGAGTCGTTGTAACGGTGTTCATTCCGATCTCCGTTGGAAGAAATCGTCGATGGCCGGTTCAACCGCTCTGGAAGCGATCGTCGGCCGCCCGTTCAAGCGCTCACGACCACGCTTCGACCATAATAACGATTGTGCGCTAGTCGAAAACCACCGAATCGTAGGAAATACGGAGGTGTGGCCCCATGGCTCCAGGGCCGATCCCTACAGCCCCCGCAGCCACAGAATCACGAACGCGCCGTAGAAGAGCGACGTGGCCACGAGACACGCTCGCCGCCACACAGGCGGCCTCAGGGCCTCGGGCAGGAGTCGCGTGTTGATGTACAGCAGGTGCAGGGACGACACCACGAAGACGATCCCTGCCATGTTCGCGCCCAACTGCAGGAGCACGATCGGCTGGGCGAGCCTGAGGGCGAGGATGCCCCAGAGCGTGATCACGGCCAGCACGCCGTAGTAGACCACCCTGACGTCGCCGCCCCTCCAAGCACGGATGCGCTTGCTCCCCGTCCAGAGCAGGTCGGTCACTGCCCGGGTCATTCCGTCGAGGACGTCGAGCTGTGTCTTGAACAGAACCCAGACGGCCAGGAGTGCGACCACGCCGCCGTAGAGCGCCCCTGCCCGGGTCACCATGGCGTCCGCTAGGGCGGCCGCCACCGACAGGCCCCGGATGTCGGTTCCGGCCTCGATGAACGTGACGTAGAGCAGGGCCGGGAGGAACATCCCCAGGACCGCGCCGACGAAGTACACACCCCACTGGTCGGCCCTCACGATACGCCACCACCCGCGCCACCGCTGCATCGACTCGGGAGTGACGGGGAAGGTGTAACCCGTATGAGCGAGCTCCACCTTTTTCCCGCCGACGGCCGCGGGGATGTAGCCCACCAGGCCTCCCATACCGTAGCCCTTGTCTCGCGCCCAGTTGGACAACGTCAGGTTGGTGACACCGCCGGCGCCCGAGTAGGCCGCAAACGCCCCGATCAGGAAGAAGTCCACACCACTCGGCATCAGACGGAAGCTGGTGGTCGCCGGGTCGTAGCCGACCAGACCGGTGAGCCCCGCGAACCAGGTTTCGGGGGACACGAATATCAGGGCCAGTACGAGGAAGCTGCCCAGGATGACCGTGACGAGGATCCAGTTCAGGATCTCGAGCGTACGCTCGATACGTTTCCCGAACAGGAGGATCGCGACGCATACGGCGAACGTGCCGACACCGATCCAGTACACCACGCTGGCGTGCTCCGGACCAGCCAGATCTCGGGCGAAGAGGAAGAAGACCGCGCCCGCTGCGGCGCCGGCCCATCCCGGCCACCCGAGCTGGAGAAAGTAGAGGCCCGCATAGAACCACCCCCAGAAGGAGGCCGACGGCTTCGTGCGCATGAACCCGATGCACACCGGTTCTCCGGTCGCGATCGTCCACCGCATCAGCTCGGTGTTCAGGACGGTCTGCAGGAAGGCCGCGACCAGCGTCACCCACAGAAGCGTCAGGCCGTACTGCACGAACGCGGCGGGGCCGAGCAGGAACTCGCCGCTTCCGATGGACGCGCCCAGAACGATGATGCCCGGGCCTACCACACCGAGCCAGGCCAGCCCCTTCGGCCGGGGCGGGGCGGGAAGCTCCCCTTCCTGCCAGGGCTCGAGGCCCGAGCGGGCCTCGATGGCAATCGGGCCCGGTGCCGGCTCCAGGGGCATGGGCCTGGGTGGCACCTCGTTCACCGATCTCAGGCTCGGGGGATCCGGCCCGGGGCGTCAGTACCCCCGCTGAAGGTCGACCACGTTCAACATCCTCTCGCCCAGGACGTACCGGCGGAGGTTCTCGCGGTAGAGAAGGAACTGGTTGTCGCGATATCGGTTGGAGTAGTCCGAGACATGCGGGGTCAGGATGACACGGGGCATGTCCCACAGCTCGAAGTCGTTCTGAGGCAAATCGTCGGTCCCGAAACCCGCGATGCCTCCCGACCTGAGGGCGTCCTTCAAGTCGTCCCAGTTGATGACCGGAAGGCGCACGAGGCTGACGAAATACGCGGTCTCTTTCATCGCGTCAAAGAACTCCGCGTCGAACATCTCCTGTGTGTCGGGGGTGTTGGGTACCGAGGCGAACACCACATCGGCCTCAGCAGCGAGGGCGTACATCTCATCCGAGAGGCCCACGTAGTCGACGAACGCCGGTCCGGAGCGGCTGGTGTTCCGAGTCGCGATCACGCGCATCCCCAGAGCGTGAGCGAGTCGACCCACTTCCGTGCCGAGACTCCCGAGCCCGACGACCAAGAGCGTGTGATCCTGGAACTCCCTATCCAGGTTCTTGTCCTTCACCACGTCGGTCTGCGTTCTCCCCCACACGTGGTTCTGCTGTCTCTCGTCGTGGATATCCATGCCGCCGATCAGCGAGAGCATGATGGTGAGAGAGTGCTGGGCAATAGCGCGTGCGGTCATGCCCCGGATCGAGGTGGACACGATGTTCCGTTCACCGAGAAGTCGGCTCATGTCAACCGGCGGATTCCCGCTTCGGAAGCATCCCGCTACTCCCACGCTTCCAGACTGCATCCAGTGGATCTCCGGGCCCATCGCCGCGAGGCTATTCGCACTGCATGCCATTCCGATCACCGCCTGGGCATCGGCCAGCACGCCTTGCTCGATGGCATCCCTCGGGTCCCTGACAGGAATGAGCTCGACCCCGGGAGCGACGGGCTGTAGGAACGCCATCCTCTCTTCATGTCGATCCCACTCCTCGGGAACCACGACGACCACCTTCTTCGGGGGAGCCCACCCGGGTAGGTCGCGCACAGGCACATCGCTTTCGCGGAGACTGAAAACCCGTACCAGCTCTTCCGGGGTGAAGTCCTCATAGGACCCCGTCGGGGGAGCGGACGGTTCGGGCGGGGAGGCTGACGCTTCGGGCGGTCCCTCCTCTCCTCCCGAGCAGGAGAGGGTTAGCGCAGAGGCCCCGACCAGGAGTGGCCACGCTACGAGTTGCTTGCGAGTCAAAAGCGACGTCAGCATGGGGATTCCGTACCTTCCCTTAAGGAGTTCTCGTTGAGGGACACGTGATCCTCGCGCGGATTCAGATGGGGCAGACGCTCCCCGTCCGCTCACCCCGGACCCAACCGGCCAGCATCTGCCACTCCGGGTCGTCCATCGACGTCCAGCGCCGCGGACCGTTGTGCGCGTAGTCCCCGCCGCCCTCGAAGGCAAGGGGATGCATGAGGAGTCGGCTGCGGGTCGGTTCCCCGGGCTCGATAAGGCGCATCGCCACCGCGAAGTTGCGCCGCGACTCCTCCTCGTTCCAGAAGTCGCGCCCGTCTCCGATGGGTCCGGCAAACCCCGCGGCCCCCCCTCCGTGGCACTCTGCGCAGGGGAGCGCTCCGGGCCTCGTTGTGACGAATATGCGCTGGACGCAGCTCTTGAAGAACTCGAAGTCCAACGTGGGCGGAACCGCGGCCACGGCCTCTGCGCCTACGGCGGGTTCGGCCATACGCACCCACTCAGCCAAGGCCTGCCACTCAGGCTCGTCCTTCGACGCCCAGAACATGCCGCCCGTATGTCGGCCTCGCCCACCCGCGTCGGCAGCCAGCGGGGCCCTGAGGAGCCTACTGTTGTCCGGATCCCCCGGCGTGATCAGCCGGGCCACCTCGACAAAGTTGTTGCGCGACTGCTCCTCCGTCCAAGACGTCTCGCCGTCCGGCCCCTCTTCGAGAGTCTCCAGCTTGAGGGGGGCGTTGGTCTGCCAGGTGTGGCACATCACACAGGACGGCCCCCCGGGGCTATCGACCGCGAAGCCGCCGCGCCGCCTCGTGAAAATCGGCTCGACGTTGGTAAGGTAGTACTCGAAGTCCAGGCCGGTAGCCGCGGCGACCGAAGCGACCGCCGATTCGTCTTCTCCGCTGCAGGCCAACATCACGAGGAGGGCCCCGCCTGCCAGCGGCCCCCACCAGCCCACGCCCGGCCGGGCGATGCGGGCCCCGGTCATCGTCCACCGCTCCCGATTTCGACCCGATGGGCAGGAATCACCGCGGTGTGCACCCGCTTGGGCGCATACCCCACCGGAATGCGCTTTACGACCTCGAGCCGCTCCAGATCCACGACCACGGTCTCGCCCGCCCCCGTGACGGCAACGAACAGGAACCGGCCATCCGGCGATGAGGTGGCCCAATCCGCTCCTCCCCCTCCCAGCCCGACATGGACCGAGCCGATGTACTCCAGGTCCGGAAGCGAGTATCCGTACACCGAGCTCGTGACACGGCTGACGTCCCACACCGCCGAGTTGTCGGCCAGCACCTCGAGACCGTGGCTCGGTCCGTCCTGACGCCCATCCGCGTTGATCCTAGAGAGGGGAACGGGGGGCGGACTGATGAAGTCCACGACCGCCCTGGTGTCCCAATCGATCACGTAGAAGCCGTGATGCTCGCTCGCCTGCGCGAAGATCCGCCGCGGGGAGCCGTCGGGGTTCGAGTCGATCGCCAGGGGGCGGGTCCGCTGGCCGTTCACCGGTATGCCCCAGGCGACTTCGTCGGTGCTCGTGTCGATCACCTGGATCGACGGGTCCTCGGGTCCTTCAGGACCGGGGGCCAAGCTGGCCACCGCCCACCTGGAGTCTTCCGTTACGTAGATGTTGTGGACTCCGCGGTGCATGCGGACGGTCTTGATCACCTCGTGAGTATCGATGTCGATGACATCCGTGTAAGGACCGCCTCCCCTGATCCCCACGTACAGCTTCCTGAGCTCCTTGCTCATCGAGACGTTGTTGGGCCGCCCCGAAAGCGGGATGTGTTCGACGACTTCCAAGGTGCGTGTGTCCACGACATCGACGGTGCTGTGCCTCTCGTTGGAGAAGTAGTAGTAGAGGCCCTCCGGATGCTCCGCGACCCCGTGTGCATGGGGAAGGCCTTCGATCACGGCCAGCACCTCGTGCGTCTCGGGATCGATGATGTGCGCGTTCGTCCCGGCCGAGTTGGTCTGGATGATCCGCGCCACCTGGCCGCTCTGCGCCGCCAGCGGCACAGCGACGTACGCGGCCCAAAGGGCCGACAGCAGGAATCGGGTACTCCTCAGGTTCAGCATGGTCACGCCTCCGTCATTCAGAACGAGTTCCGCGTCCCCCTACGGCATTCCGGGAGGCGCGACCCGCCTCATCGTCGCCTGCTCGAACGCGTAAGCCAGCTCGATCAGCCGCGGCTCGCTGCACGCCATCCCGGCGAAGCTCACGCCGAACGGGCGGGGCTTCGCGACGAAGCCCTCCGGCATCGGCGGGCCGCCCGACGCGAGGAAGCCGAACGGCACGATCACGGTCGGATAGCCCGGCCGGGCCGAGATGCCGGCGCCGCTCGACCCCGGGAAGAGAAGCGCGTCCAGCTCGAGGTCGGTCATCACCTCGTCTATCCCGTGCTCGCCGTTCAGGCGCAGGTCGCGAGCGCGATCGGCCTCGTATTTGGCACGGTCATCGTCCAGGTCGATCTCGTCGGACCCATCGAGTCGGGCCTGGCCGTACTTGAGCGAGCCGGCTCCCTCGTGAGCCAGGTTCCACTCGCGCAGCTCCGTCAGGGTCTTGACGGGCGCGGACTCGCCCAGCGTCGCGAGCCACGCGTTGAAGTCCCGCTTCATGCCGTAGTTGAGCACGCTGCTGCGCCCGTTCGCAAGCAGGTTGTTCTCGGGATCCGGGTCGATCACGCTGGGGATGTCCGCCGGATCGACGACCGTCGCACCTTGTACCATGAGGATCTCGATCGCCTCGGCCATCAGTACCCTTCCCTCGTCCGACAGCCTATTCCGGAACCCGTCGCTTCCGGGGCCTCGAGCCGAGTCGTAGTACGCGGCTCGAGGGATGCCGATCCGGGCCCCCTGCAGCCCGTCGGCCCGAAGGAACTCCGTGTAGTCTCCGTTCGGCGGAGGCTCGCAGCGTAACGTGGCGGCGTCGTTCGGATCCGGCGCCGCGCCTTCGAGCGCCCCGAAGAAGATCGCCGCGTCCGTGACGGTCCGCGCCATGGGGCCGGCGATGTCCTGATCGGCTGTGATCGGGATCACGCCATAGCGGCTCACCCTCCCCACGGTTGGCTTGATCGCCGCCAGCATGTTCGCGTTCGCCGGCGACAGGATCGAGCCCGAGGTCTCGGTGCCCACGTTCGCGGCCCAGAAGCTCATCGCGGTGCCGATGCCGGAGCTCGAGCCACCCGTCCCCATCACGGGGCGACCGTCGTTTCGGCCCTCCCGTGGATCACGGCGGGGGTCGTACGGGTTAAGGCCGAAGCCCCCCAGCGCGCTGTAGTTACCAGGCATGCCGGCGGCGGTGAAGTTCGCGAGCTCGGTCATCACCGTCTTCGCGAGGATAATGGCACCGGCCTCGCGGAGGTTGGTGGTCAGCGTGGCCTCGTACGGAGGGACGAATCCCTCGAAGGCCAGCGCCCCCCCGGATGTCGGCAAGTGGGTGGTGTGAACGTTGTCCTTGAGGGCGACCGGGATGCCGTGGAGCGGGCTGCGCACTCGACCCTCGGCGCGCTCCCGGTCGAGTCGATCCGCCTCCGCGAGCGCGTTGGCGTTGATCGTGATCGCCGCGTTCACGCGCTCCTCATAGAGGGCGATGCGCAGCAGGTGGGCCTCCACCAATGCACGAGAGGTAACGCGCCCTTCCTCCATCGCGCGCTGCATCTCGGGGATGGTCGCCTCGACGACGTCGAAGCGCTCATCGCCAGCCTCGGGCGTCGTGCAGGACGAAAGCAATGCGCCCAGGAAGGTGGCGACGAGCAGAAGGCCGTGACGATTCTCGAACATGGTCATGGGGTAGCTCCCTCAGAACCGAACATCGACCGGCCTCTTCGAGGCGGCCGGACATCGCCGGCAACATGAGAAAGGGAGGGGTGGGCCGCCAGTCGGCCCTCGTCTCGCGCATGCTGAAGGCAGGCCCGTTCCACGAGGCGCCCCTTACCCACGCGGTGGCGCAGGAGAGTCGACGGCTAGGCTTCGAGCATTCGGATCCGGCCGACCGCTTTCTCGCCAGGCCTCGGAGTGTACCAAGGTTCTCCAGACCGCCGTGGGTATGGCGGCGAGGGAAAACAAGAGGAGGGCCACCCGAGATCAGGATAGAGCCCGAGCAGCCCCTGGATGGACATCTTCGCCATTCCCAGAATTACCACCAGCTCATCCGCGGGCTTCCGGCACCAGGAAGCTCACCCGCCCCGCGGGCACCACCTCGAGGATCGTCCTTCCCACCGGATCACCGTTGACCTGGACCTCGGCCTGCTCGGGGCCCTGGGCCTCGGCACGAAGGCTTCGAAGACGAAGGTAGCGGACTCCGTCGTGCTCCAGCTGCCGGCCCCCACCTGCAAGAAGGCGGAGCCAGAACGCCAGAACCGCCAACCGCGAGGTCGCGGTGCCGACCATGACGTCCAGGAGGTCGTCTTGGGGGTCGGCCGCCGGGACGGTCACCGCCCGCCGCCCATAGCGCTTCGTGCTGGTGGCGAGGACGGAGGTGCCGGTAAGCTCGACCGGGGCCCCCCCCTCGTCGGTCCCCGTGATCTTCAATCGCGGATGGTCGTAGCGGAGGAGGGCTTGGAGGCCCGCCCAGACGATGGCGACGTAGCCGATGCGAGCTTTGAGGTCCCCGCTCACGTTGCGCATGATCTCGGCGTCAAACCCGGCACTGGCTCCGAGGACGAGCGTTCGGTCGCCTACGGACCAGGTGTGGAGCCGGCGTGTTTTGGACGAGCGTACGAGAGCGAGCGCCGCCCGACCGCGACTTCCTGGAATACCGAGCTCGGCCGCCACGACGTTGGTGGTTCCGGTGGGAATGACGCCCAGGGGCACGTCCGAGCCCACCAGGGCTCCGGCCACGTCCCCCACCACACCGTCCCCTCCCAGAACGAAGACTCGCTCAACGTCGGGCCCCAGCCGGCTGCGGACCAGATCGCGCGTCTCGGCCGGTGCGGGTCGAGTCTCGATTCGGTCCAACGCCGGAGCGTGGCGCTCCAGACGATCGAGGAGGGGACCGATCGCCCTGCGCCGACGTAATGAGCCCCCGTGGAGGTTGAATACAGCCAGCCAGCGGGCCGTCAACGGCCTCCTCGTCTCGGGATCTCCACGGCCTCCCCGGGATCGGCCCGGATACCCTCATCGTCAAGACGGCGGTTGAGGGCAGGCATCCGATCCGAGATCAGAGCGTTGAGCCGCTCGATGACCCCGGGCGTGTCCCCCCATGCCCCGTCGATGTCCTGAAACTGGTCCTCGGTGGGCCGTGTCGTGGACCCCTCGATGGCCGATCGCATCCGCCGCACCGGGAGGTCATCGAGGTCGTCCCCGATACTCTCCAGCTCTTCCTTGATCGCCTCCACCTCCTCGCTCAGGGCCTCGGGCGCGTCGTCGTCGTCGTTCAGGAGGCCCTCCACGTCGGCGAGCTGGACCCTGAGTCGCCGGATCGCCTGGCCGGCGTGATAGACCGGCGCCTGGAGCTGGTAGACCGACATGAGCGCGGCCTGTCGCGCGGCCAGGTCCTCCCGGGACACCTCGATGCGGGGATCCCGGCGCACGACCAGGTCGCCCAACATGGTGGTCTCACCGACCTCGATCTGGATCTGGTATACGCCGGGAAGCACCTTCGGCCCCTCGGCGCCTCCTCCACCGAACCCGCTGCCGCCGCCACCACCGCCGCCGCCACCGCCACCCCCGTCTTCGTCGGCCTCGTACGCCGGGTCGATGCGGAAGTCCCAGGTGACCTCGTGGGCGCCTGGAGAGGAAGGCCCTTCGAGGGTCCGCACTCCCTGGCCTGTGGCTGTCATGATCTCGATGGTGATGTGATCATCCCCGCTGCCGGAACTCTCCCCCGCACCGTCGGCCGCCGTCGCGGCCCCCTCGGGGAGCCAGTACCGGATGCGTGCCCCGTTCGCTGGGTTGGGGAGCCGGAACTCACCGGAAGCGGTCCACTCCTGGTTGCGGAAGGTCCTCCAGTCCACCGCCTGGCCCACACGGAAGAGGTAGGCGTCCGAGGCCTCTATGGATCCGCCGGCGAGCTCCTCGAGGGGGCTAATGTTATCCATGACCCAGATGCCCCGACCGTGGGTCCCGATGATAAGGTCGTTGTGGTCGGGCTGGATCTTGATGTCGTCCACTGGCACGGTGGGCAGGCCGTTCATCAGGGGCTCCCAGCTCGTGCCCCGGTCCGTCGAGACGTAGAGGCCCACCTCGTTCCCCACGAAGAGGAGGTTCTCCTGGTCGGGGTGCTCGGCGAGGACGTTCACCGACGAGTGGGGGAGCCCGGCGGTGATCGGCCGCCAGGTCGCTCCGAAGTCGTCGCTCACGTACGCGTACGCGGCGAAGTCCCCCGAGTAGTGCCCGTCGAAGGTGGCGTAGACTCGGCTCTCACGGGTGTTGGAGGCCACCAGGCGGCTCACGTACGTGTTCTCGGGCAGGCCCGTGATGTTGGGCGTCAGATCCGTCCAGCTGGCGCCGCCGTCCTGGGTCCCCATGACCCGACCGTCGTCGCTGCCGGTGTAGAGGACGTCGCGGTTCATGGGCGATTCGCCCACCGTGGTGAGCGTGCCGTAGTACGACACGCCGTCGTGACGCGACAGCATGGAGTCCGAGGGCAGGGCGCCCATGATGGGCAGCTGCGACCGATCCATGTCGAAAGTCAGATCGGGGCTGATCTGGGTCCAGCTCACGCCCCGGTCCGTGCTCTTCATGAGCATTTGGCTGCCCGTGTACAGCGTGTTCCGATCGTGAGACGAGATCAGCGTAGGCGTGTTCCAGTTGAAGCGGTACTGAGCGTCCTCGGGGTCGGGATCGTCTGCTGCGGGGTGCTCCTTCCTCGGGGACGAGCCCTCTTCCAGCTCGAAGTTGGGCCGAGGTGCGATCGAGGTGCGCTCTCCCGTCTCGAGGTCCACGCGGCTC
Source organism: Longimicrobiales bacterium (assembly GCA_965238005.1). Lineage (GTDB taxonomy): Bacteria > Gemmatimonadota > Gemmatimonadetes > Longimicrobiales > Gaopeijiaceae > CBDCKN01. The sequence goes on along the minus strand of OZ250165.1, from coordinate 4,010,354 downwards.
ACTCGGCCGTTCTGGGACTCGGCGTAGAGCACGCTCGAGTCCAGGGGGTCGATCTTAACGTAGAAGCCGTCCCCGCCCCCGATGTTCTGCCAGTCGGCGTTCCGGATGCCCTGGTTGTCGAGGGTGTTGGTCGGGCCGCACCAGCTTCCGTTGTCCTGGAGTCCTCCGCATACCCAGTACGGATTCCGCGTGTCGTAGCCAATCTCGTAGAACTGGGCAACGGGGAGGTTGTCGTAGAAACGCCAGTTCTCTGAGCCGTCGAACGAGGTCGAGACGCCGCCGTCACTTCCCAGGATCAGGTGATTGGAGTCGGAGGGGTCGATCCACAGGGCGTGGTGGTCGGGGTGGACGCTACGGGCTCCGTCGCTCGTGAACGTCCGTCCCCCGTCGTCGGAGCGCATGAGGTTCTGGCCACCGAGGTAGACTCGCTCCGGGTTGTTCGGATCCACCCGGATCATGCTGAAGTACATGGGCCGGGGGTTGATGCTCGACAGCTTCTCCCACGTGTCGCCCCGGTCCCTCGAAGCGTAGACGCCGCTCTGGGCCCGGCGGGCCTGAACGGTGGCGAAGACCAGGTTGCCGTCCCGCTTGTACACGTCGAGCCCGATGCGCCCCAGGTCACCCTCGGGGAGGCCCTCCTCGAGGCGCCCCCAAGTCGCGCCGCCGTCCAGGGTACGGTAGATGCCGCTCCCCGGGCCACCACCGTTGAAGCCCCACGCCGTCCGCTGGCGCTGGTACATGGCCGCGAAGAGCGTGTTGGGGTCGGCCGGATCCATGATCAGGTCGATGGCTCCGGTATCGTTGTCCACTAAGAGGACTAGATCCCAGGTGGCGCCCCCGTCGGTGGTCTTGTAGACGCCACGCTCCGGGCTCGACCTCCAGAGGTTGCCGACGGCCGCCACGTAGGCGATGTCCGGGTTGCGTGGGTGCACCCGGATTCGGGAGATGTGGCGGGTTTCCTGGAGGCCCATGGTGGTCCATGTGCGCCCGCCGTCCATGGACTTGAAGACGCCGTCCCCCCACGGAGAGCTCTGTCGGTTCTGCGGCTCGCCCGTTCCCACCCACACCACGTTCGGGTTCGACGGGGCGAGGGTGACGTCACCGATTGAAGCCGTGGACTCGTCGGTGAAGAGGGCGGTCCACGTGGTGCCGTGGTTGGTGCTCTTCCACACGCCGGCCGTGGCCGTGCCCACGTAGATGACGCGCGTGTCCGACTCGTCTACGGCGAGGTCGCTGATGCGCCCGCCGACGACGGCGGGACCGATCTCGCGCCACTTCAGGAAGCTGGTGAGGGCCACCGGGTCACTCGGAGCGCCGTCCTGGGCGTGGATCGGTGTGCCGAGGGCCAGGAGCGGGGCGCACGCGAGGATCCAGGACGTGAGGGTGGCGTAGGTGCGGGGCATCTTCATGGTTCGACTCATCTCAGTGTGTTTTGAGCCTGCACAAAGCCAGCGTGGGGCCCCTCAAACGTGGGGCCCCTTAAGATGGGACCGGTCGATAGCGCGGGGCAAAGGGTGTCTCAGATGGTCTCTCGGGGGCCGGGGGTGCACCCCGGCGTGACCCGGCATACTTTCAGCACCCCATGATTAGGAGTCTGCTCCCCAACGTCAGGAGGCCGACGTGCGTGGCCTGATGATGGATCATCCCCTGCTCATATCCTCCCTGATCGACTACGCAGCGGACATCCACGGGCACATCGAGGTCGTCTCTCATACGGTGGAAGGTTCGGTGCATCGGTACACCTGGGCCGAGGTGCGGGAGCGCTCGGCCCGGCTCGCCCACGGCCTCGCCGGGCTGGGCATCGGAGTGGGGGACCGGGTGGGGACCATCGCCTGGAACGGCTACCGTCATCTGGAGCTGTACTACGGCGTGTCGGGCATGGGGGCCATCTGCCACACCATGAACCCTCGCCTCCATCCCGATCAGCTGACATACATCATCAACCATGCCGAGGATCGGATCCTCTGCGTGGACCTGACATTCGTCCCGCTCATCGCCGCGGTGGCCGACCGGCTGGAGACCGTCGAGCACGTGGTGATCATGACGGGGAGGGAGACGATGCCCGAGTCGTCTCTCTCGGACCTTCTCTGCTACGAGGAGCTCCTGGAGGGCCAGCCCGGGGAGTACGAATGGCCCCTGCTCGACGAGAACACAGGGGCGTCTCTGTGCTACACCTCGGGCACGACCGGCAACCCCAAGGGGGTCCTCTACAGCCACCGCTCCACGGTGCTGCACGCCTTCGCCGCCAGCTTGCCCGACGCGTTGGGGGTCAAGGAGGGCCAGGCCATGCTCCCGGTCGTCCCCATGTTCCACGCCAACGCCTGGGGGGCCCCCTACTCGGCGGCCATCCTGGGAGCCAAGCTGGTCTTCACGGGTCCACACATGGACGGGGAGAGCCTGACCCGGCTGATGCGAGATGAGAAGGTCACCGTCAGCACCGGAGTACCCACCATCTGGATGGGCCTCCTCGACTACTGGCGTGCCAACGACGCGGGCGTTCCGAGCCTCGAGGTGGTGGCGGTCGGCGGCGCGGCCCCCCCCCAGGTCCATGATCCGGGCCTTCGAGGAGGAGTTCGGGATCGAGTTTCGCCAGGGCTGGGGGATGACGGAGACGAGTCCCATCGGCTCCCTCAACGTTCTCACTGCCGAGCTCCGCCAGGCACCTGTCGAGGAGCGCCTGAGTATGCAGGTGAGGCAGGGGAGGCGGATCTTCGGAGTCGATTGGCGGATCGTGGACGAGGATGGGAAGGCCTTGCCTCACGACGGCGAGGCGATCGGTGAGCTCCAGGTGCGGGGCCCCTGGGTCTGCTCGAGCTACTACGAGCACGACGAGGAAATCCTGGACGCCGAGGGGTGGTTCTCCACGGGTGACATCGCGACTCTGGACTCGCACGGCTACATGCAGATCACGGACCGGGCCAAGGACGTGATCAAGTCGGGGGGGGAGTGGATCAGCTCCATCGACCTGGAGAACGTGGCCATGGGCCACCCGGGCGTGGTGATGGCGGCGGTCATCGGCATTCCCGACGCCAAGTGGACCGAGCGTCCCCTCCTGATCGTGAAGGCGAGGGAAGGCGCGAACGTCGCGAAGGAGGAGCTGTTGGGCTTCCTGGAGGGGAAGGTCGCCAAGTGGTGGATCCCCGAGGCGGTCGTCTTCGTCGAGTCGATGCCTGTAAGTGGTACCGGCAAGGTCCAAAAGACCCGGCTGCGGGAGCTGTACGGGTCCGGTCGATGGTCCGGAGATCCAGGGCGTGGACGAGGCGATCATCCAGCTTGAAGTGGAGCGACGTCTCGTTCAGCGGGAGCCCCATCTTCAGGTAGTCCTCGGCCGTTCGCTCGAGGTCGGTTAGCACCGCTTCACGGTCGAAGAGCAGAAAGGTGCTGGCTCCGATCCGCATGGGGGGATGGAGGGAGGTGGAGTACTCCCTGAGCTCCGGGGTCTTGGCGTTCGCCGCTGACAGGTACAGCAAGCCGCACCCCGTGGCCGCGCACCCCGTGGCATAGTACGATTCACCGACGCAAATGCTCCGCGCAAGACCGGGGCCGTGCCGAAGAGGGACTGTGCAGAGCCAATCACCGGACGGGGTTCAGCGGGCGCTCCTCAGTCACCCCGGCTGGCCGGAAGGGTGGACACGATCGACCGTGGGTCGGGAGCTCCTCACCTATTGGGTGGGGGCCCTCATCTGGAACGTCATCGGGATTCCCGTGGGCTGGATCGCCCTCTTCGGAGACGACGAGCTGGGTCTGTTCCTGGCCCTCTTGCTCCCGGTCTTCACCCTGGTGGGGTTCCTCCTCCTGGCCATGGCCATTCGAGAGACTCTTCGCTGGAGGCGCTTCCACGGCCTCCGCCTGCAGCTCGACCCCCACCCCGGCTCGCTGGGTGGCCATGTCGGGGGCTCGCTGGACCTTCCGCTCCACCGTGTCGACGATCTCGAGGCCCGGGTCCTCCTGGTGTGCATCCGAGATCGACTGCAACAGACGAGCGACGGATCATCGCGCAAGGAGTCCATCGAGTGGGCCGTGGAGATGCTTCCCGAGGTCCAGCGCTCGGGCAGGGGCCTGCACCTTCGCTTCACCTTCCAGGTCCCCGGGGATCTGCCGCCCACTGCCGAGAAGTCCGACGACTATCACAAGTGGGTCGTCCGTGTACAGGGAGATCTTCCCGGTGCGGACCTGGACCAGACTTTCGAGGTGCCGGTGCTGCTCGTGGATCCGGTTCTGCACGCCAGCCGGTCGGCCCTGTCTACGCCCTCCACCGTCGAGGCCACGCACCTGCCCGACGGAGTGGTCCGTATGAGGAGGCGTGGCCCCGGTCTGACCCTTCACTATCCAGTGGGCCGCGGCGGTTTGGCCGGCGTGATGCTCGTGGCCTTTGGGGCCGTCTTCACGGGTGCGGGTGTCTTCTTCTTCGAAACCATCCTGGAGACGATGGACGGCACCGTGTTCGGCGTCGTCGCTGTGGGCTTCATGTCGATCTTCCTCGTGACTTTCGGCGGGCTCGGCGTTCTCATGATGTTCCTGGGTCTGTATTCACTCATGAACTCTCTGGTGGTCGAGATCCGGAACGGAAAGATCTCGGCCCGGCGATGGTTTCTCTTGCCCGTCACGCGCTCGGCTCGTATCGAGGACGTCGAGCGTGTGGAGATGGACGTGAGCAGCCGTGTAGGTGACGGCGCCAAGGCGGAGCGCAAGGTGAGGATCCGCGCGTTCTTGAAGGGCGGACGGCGGCTGTGTCTCGGAGACGATATCCCCTGGGGGGCCAGCCGGCCGAGGCACTGGCTGCGCTGGTGGGGGAAGAGTTGGGCATCCCCGTGGATTTCGTGAAACGCCCGAAGCTGAGGAGGGGAAAATGACTCGGACCTACGCATGCCACCCGGCCCTTCTGCTCGGCCTCGGTGGCCTGATGGCGCTCGGATGTGGAGGCGGGGCCTCCGATGCCGGTAACGGTGCCGGGGTCACGGCGTTCGTGGGCGCCCGGATATGGGACGGAACGGGCGACGACGCCGTCCCCCGGGGCGTAATGGTGGTCAGGAAGGGCAGAAGCTTAGGCGTGGTCTCGGAAGGCGACATCGAGATCCCGTCGGACGCGGAGGTTGTGGACCTGAGCGGCCGGACTGTCATTCCCGGCCTCATCAACACCCATGGGCACGTGGGAGGCACGTTGGGTCTCGAGGGCGGTCACTACGACCGGGACAACCTGCTTCGACAGCTGCGCCTCTACGCCGTGTACGGCGTGACGGCCGTAAACAGCCTCGGGGGTGACGGACCCGAGGGATTCGAGCTGCGTGACGAAGAGGAAGCGCGGGGCCTGGACCGGGCACGCCTCTACGTGGCGGGGGTCGTCGTGACCGGCGATACGCCTGAGGGGGCGTTGCAGGTGGTGGACGCCAACGCAGAGGCCGGCGTGGATTGGATGAAGATCCGAGTCGACGACAACCTGGGCTCGACCCGCAAGATGGCCCCCGACGTGTTCCGCGCCGTCATCGAGCGGACCCATGCTCTCGGGCTGCGGCTGGCGTCGCATCTCTTCTACCTGAAGGATGCCAAGGCCCTGCTCCGGGCGGGAACGGACTTCATCGCCCACTCCGTGCGGGACCTCGACGTGGACGACGAGTTCATCGAGCTCCTGGGCGACAGAGGCGCCTGCTACTCTCCGACGCTGGCGCGAGAGGTGTCCACCTACGTCTACGAGGACCGACCCGACTTCTTCGACGACCCGTTCTTCCTGGAGCACGCCGACCCGACCGTCCTCGGGCAGCTCGAGGATCCGGCTCGCCAGCAGCGAGTGCGGGACAGCTCTTCCGCACAGCGTTACAAAGAGGCGCTCCGGGTGGCTCAGAGGAATCTCAAGCGGGTAGCCGACGCCGGCCTTCCCATCGCTTTCGGCACCGACACCGGCCCTCCCGGTCGCTTCCAGGGCTACTTCGAGCACATGGAGATGGACCTCATGGCGGAGGCCGGGCTGAGCTCCGTCCAGATCCTGCGCTCTGCCACGGTGGATGCCGCCCGCTGCCTGGGTGTGGAGGACGAGATCGGGACACTGGCGGCGGGTCGTTGGGCCGATTTCGTCGTGCTGACGGAGGACCCTCTGGAGGACATCGCCAACACCCGGAGTATAGAGTCGGTGTGGATCGCGGGAGAGCGCGTGCGCTGAGCCGGTCCAGCCCACGGCAGGGGGTGATCCTCAGACCTTGGCCGTCGCCTCCATGATCCAGCGCGCAGCGACCTCGCTGCCGTTGGTGATTTTTTCCGGAGCGGAGCCCAGGGCGAGGAGATCGTCGATTCGGTCGATCCAGGTCCCCGTGGAGAAGTCCGCCTCGGAGATCTCGAGGCTCGGGATTTCGCTCCGGGGAAAGTCCTTGAGCGGGCCAGTCTCGCGGAAGTCGCTCCGTCCCACATAGCCGAGCGGGCGGCCGGCGGCCCAGACCTCTGCGAGGGTGCCGTACCCCAGCTTCGCCACCACCCAGTCGGCCGCGCGGATCAGATCGGGCATGAAGACCCGTGCGGCCTTGTGAAATAGCCGTAGGTTGCCCTCCCGGGTGATCTGCTCCGAGCCCGTCACCACGAAGGTCACCTCGTCCCGCTTGCGGAGCTCCGCCAGGAAGGGAAGGGGCTGGCTCACTCCTCCCATGGTGATCAGGACGAGCGGTGCATCGCTCGCCACCTCGAGCTCGGCTCTCACGTTCGGACGGGCCAGCCGGGCGGGCCGGCTGATGGGAGGAACCACCAGATCGGACTTCGCCAGGGGATCGCACCTCGGCCGAGCCTGAATGCGCTGGCCTGCCCCCGCGAACCGGGCGCGCATCCAGTCCACGATCGGGCCGAAGGCGGGGTCCTGGGCGACGAGGGGCTCATAGAGCCAGTCCCACGTGAAGTTCTCCACCAGCACGGAGGGCAGCCCCGCTCTCTCCGCCACCATGAGGCCCAGCGGCGAGATGTCACACACGACTGCCGAGCATCCCAGCTCATCCACCTGCTCGGCCAGCGAGTCGGCGTCCCTCGGCGCCCGCGAGATGAAGGCCTCGACGGCATCGCGGGTGGCTTCGACGTCGAACTCGAGAGGAGAGGTTTGCCGGAGCCCGACATCTGCAACACACGGGTGGTGACGAAAGAGGCTGTCCAACGAGTGCCGGAAGAACCACTCCGGTACGGTGGTGAACAGGTCGAAGCGAGTGGACGGATCCTGGGCGTGGAGCGCCTCCATGACGGCGGCGGCCCGAGCCGCATGCCCGAACCCGTGGGGAGAGATGAAAAAGGCGATGCGCACGGCGTCTATGGCAGGCTCGAACGAGGTCGGTGAGATTGGTTGATAGTATATATTGGTTGCCCAACAAGTGCCGCCCGCCGCTTGCGGGTGGGAATCCCTTTGGATCTATTCCGCCGGCACTCTCGTCGTCTCACCGGCTGCCGCCGCGAACCCCATAGTATGGAAACCAAGAGACCTACGACCCCCGCCGCGGAGGAGATTCTCGGGGGGTATTTTCCCGTTCTCGACCACGGTTTCGTGGCCCTGGTCGACTACATGGGCACGGACGACGACGTGGAAAGGGCCGCCCGCGTCAGCTATGGCTACGGCACCCGGAAGGTAAGCCAGACTCGGGGTTTGATCCGGTATCTGCGCAGGCACTACCACACGACGCCCAGCGAGATGGTGGAGGTCAAGTTCCACTGTGCCATGCCCATGTTCGTGGCGCGCCAGTGGGTCCGACATCGCACGGTCTCTGTAAACGAGTACAGCGGCCGTTATTCGTTGATGCCCCTCCTCTTCTACAAGCCGGACTTGGACCACTTCGCGCTCCAGAGTGCGGACAACCGTCAGGGCCGGCGGCCCGAGCACGCTCCTGCGGAGCTCTACGAGAAGGCGGTGGCGCGCTGGGAGCGGGTCCGTGCCGAGGCCTCCGAGGGGTACCGATGGATGTTGCAGGAGGAGGTCGCTCGGGAGCTCGCCCGCATCGATCTTCCTCTTTCCACCTATACGCAGTGGTATTGGAAGATCGACCTTCACAACCTCTTGCACTTCCTGACCCTCCGGGCCGATCCCCATTCCCAGTGGGAGATCCAGGAGTTCGCACGGGTGATGGCCGGCATGTTGAAGCGGGTGGCTCCCCTCAGCTACGAGGCGTGGCTCGACTACAGCGTGGGCGCCGAGCCCATGAGCCGAGCCGAGATGACGGCGCTGCGCCACCTCCTGGAGGGTGATGACGACGGCGTGCGAGCTAGGTCGGACGGTGGGGGCCTTACGCCGGACGAGCTCAAAGACATGGGGCTCTCCGGTCGCGAGTTCCGGGAGCTGATCGAGAAGCTCCAGCCCCGTGAGGTGCCCGACTACGACCTGGATCTCTCGACGATGCGCCCGGCCGAGGAAGTGGCGGCCGAGATGGAGGAGGCAGTTCCTGGCTCGTTCGAATAGATGGAACCCCGAGTGAGGCCCCGCCAATCGGCGAAGCTACGAGCGGGGCTCCTGGCCCTGGTGGTCGCCGGCCCCTCCTCCCTTCACCCCGGGGGGCTGAAGGGCCAGAAGGCATCCCGCTGGCTTCCAGACCTACGTCCGTTCGAGGCCCTCATCGCGGCCCCCCGCGAGACGCAGTTCCGAGGCTCGTTCGTCCTCGCCGATCGACCCGACGCATTGGACTACGCTGGACGCAACATCGAGGCGGAGGTGGTGATCGGTCACAGCGTGGCCGTCCTGCGGATGGACGACGGCACCACCGCCGACCGCGCGGTGACCCTCGGCTTCGAGCTAGGTCTCTTCTCGCGCTTCTTCATGGAGACCCCGCAAAAGGACTTGATCAACGTCGACTTCCGGGTGGGCCTACCTATCTCCGTCCGGCACGACGACTGGCAGGTCAGGATAACCCTTCGGCACATCAGCTCCCACGTGGGAGACGACTACCTCGTCCGTTTCCCCGAACGGGTGGGCCTGCAGGGAAACGGGCTCCTTCAGTGGACCAGGGACGGCGTGGAGGGCCTGGTGGCACGGACCTTCGGCTCGGGTGGGCGCGTCTACGCCGGCGGCGACTTCAACTTCCACATCAACGAGGAGATCTCGAGGGCAGTCCTTCGGACCGGGGTGGAGTGGGAGGCTCGCGCCCCGGGGGTGGACGACGGTATCTGGCCCTTGTTCGCGGCCAACTTCGAGTACCCGAGCCTCACGGGGCGGTCGGGGACGACGCTGGTGACCGGGATGGGGCTCAGGGTCAGCGAGCGTCTCCTACGCCTCGAGGCACGAGCCCACTTCGGCTCGTCGCCCATGGGCCAGCTGGGGGAGGCGGAGGAGACCTTCTTTGGCCTGGGCATCAGCCTCATCCCGTGATGGGAGACACCGTGACGCGTTCTCGTGAGATCTGGCCCAACGAGGGCCCACCGGACATTCCAGCCATGACTCGAATCGTGGAGCGCGATCCCCGCGCGGGGGCACGCCGGACCCTCGCGGCGCTCGTGATCACGATGTCTGCGCTCTTCGTCGGGTCGTTGATCTTCATGGTCATGGAAGGTGGGCGCCGGATCCCGGAGGGAAGGCCGGTCCTGGCGGTTCTCCCGTTCCAGGGCTCGACTCCTGGTTCCAGCCGTTACGCCGGATTCGGTGAAGGCTTGGCGTCCTACTTCGGCCGGATCGATCCGAGAGAGCTCGGAGTCCTTGGCCCCGCGAGTACGGCCGGCTACTTCGATCCGGATGGCGACCCGCTGGAGGTGGGCAGGCGGTTCGAAGCCGACATGATCCTCATGGGACGTGAGGTCTCCGGTGCTTCCGTAACCACGCTGGTGGCCGAGCTCTACCGGGTCGACAGCGGCACCCTCCTCTGGAGCGGGGAGTTCGACGTGGGGGAGACGGAGGACCTGCACCCGGTGCAGGCTCGCATCGGTATGGAGGTGACGGAGGCGCTCAACCTCCCTCGTTGAGCGCTACGGGTCGCCCTGCGGTCATGGGTCGGACGCCCCCCGCGGCTACGGGGGGACGTCCAGACCCGGGGGGGCCGGCGCCCGGGCTCAGGACAGGGCGGCCTCAACGGTTCCGCAGTGGATCGCCACCGTATCCTCGGGTCGGATGGCGTAGCCTCCAGCGAGGGTGACGGCCACGCCCACACCCGCTTCTCCGGCGGTCGCCACGACCAACTCGTCCCGGGCTCTCAGAGCCTCCAGTGAGAGCGCCAGCCCCCCCAACTGATCGGCTTCGTACGGGTCGGCTCCGGCCAGATACAGGATGAGCTCCGGCCGGAATTCTTCAAGAATACGGGGTAGGTGCTTCCGTAGGAGTCTCAGGTACTCCTCGTCGCCGACGCCGTCCTCCAGGCCCACGTCGAGGTCTCCCGGCGGCTTGAGGGCAGGGTAGTTCCACTGGTGGTGCATGGAGAAGGTGAAGACGTGGGGCTCATCGGCGAAGATGGCGGCCGTGCCGTTTCCGTGGTGCACGTCCAGGTCGACCACGGCGATGCGCTCCGTGGCGCTCTCGGCCAGCAGGGTCGCCACTGCGATGGCGACGTCGTTGAGGAGGCAGAAGCCCTCTCCGTGATCCGCGAAGGCGTGATGGAATCCCCCGCCCAGGTGAACGGCTCTCCCCTCTGCCAGCGCCAGCCGCCCTGCCTGCGTGGTGCCACCGGCGCAAAGGACCGAGGCCTCCCTTAGGTCGTCAGAGAAGGGGATCTCCAGGATGCGCTCTTCAGAGGGCGTGAAGGCTCCCGTAGTGATCTTCTCCCAATAGGCAGGCGAATGGACTCGGAGGATGTCCTCGTCGGTGGCAGGCTCGGGCGACTCCAGACGGGTCTTCTCGAGCCAGCCTCCGTCCTCGAGGCGCTCCTTGACCAACCGGTACTTCTCAACCGGAAAGGCGTGCTTCCCAATGTTCACTTCGGACCGGGGACTCCAGATGATGGGGACCAGACCACGCTCGCTCATGCCGCACCCTCCCCTCTGATCGACCGTCGCAGGTCAACGACCCTTGCCACACATACCCTCACATACGATCCCTGGCCGGGCAGAGGTTCCACGGAACTCCGGCCCGTCGCCGCTCGTTCGGTTGCCGGAGCCTGTGGTCGGCTTGCCGCGGTCGGTGATCAACCGATACCATCGGGCACCTCAACCGCATGGAGAAGCCAACATGGGTGACGTGGTCTACACGGCGGACATCCGGATCGAGCGCGTGAAGGGTCCGGTGCGCCGAGCCTACCTTCCCGCCACGGCGGAGCCCGCGATGTTCGGCGTGCATGGCGCCATCGCAGAACACTACGGAGTCGACCCCGACGAGGAGTTCGCCACCACGCTCGATCACGTCGTGGCCGCCACTGGCGGCTGACTGACCGGCACCCTCGGAGGCGCGCTGGAGGCGCGCGGGATCTCGGCTGGCGACGGACGGCTCGCGGCCGACGTGAGAGGTGAAGTCGAGAAGGAGGACGGCGTCCTCGTGATCAAGCGGATCCACGTCCGCTATCGTTTGGTGGGAGACGCCGAGGCCGAGCAGACGGCCAGGCGCGTGCACGAGTTCCATCACTCGAAATGCCCCGTATACAAGTCGATCTCGGGGTGCATCGACATCACCACGGAATTGGTCTTCGAGGAGTCGGGCTAGCGCGCTCCTCCCGTCATGGGCGCCGGATCGCTTACCACACCGAGATGCTCGATGACGAGGGCCACTCGGCGATTCTCCCAGCCTGCGTCGCGGCCCGCCTGTCTGGGCGCCACGAGGCGGGCCACGTCCTCTCCGTAGCTGACGGCTCTGACCCGGCTCTCCTGAAAGCCGCCGGACTCCACCAGGTATCCCCGGACCGCCTCCGCCCGCCGTAATCCGAGCCGGCGGTTGTACTCCACAGACCCGGCGGGATCGGTGAACCCCTCCACTGTGACGAGGGCGTCGGGGTAGTATTCCATCACGACCCTGCTGAACCGGTCCAGGACCGGAAGATCCTCGGGCCGGAGAGTGGCCTCGTCGAATCCGAAGTACACCGGTATGTCGAAGCGAACGGCGCTCTCCAGCCGCTCGACCGTGACGTCGAACTCACCTCGGAGCTCCGAAAGGCTCTGGGTCAGCCCGTCCAGACGAGCCGAGAGCTCCTCCATCTGCTCGTCGGTGCGGCGGCCAAGATCGTCCACGCGCTGCTGGTTGGCCCGGTCGCCCTCTTTGATCTCGCGATGGAGAGACTCGACCTCGGCGTCGAATTGATCCTGGCCCACGTGGGCGCACGCGCCGAGGCCGGCAAGGAAAATGGTCAGGGCCACGCCGAGGCGCGACCTGGTTCCCGTGTTGATCATCGGTCCTCCTGCTCTTGGATCCTGATGTGGTCGGTTCCTGGGCAGGTTGGTCGTGCCCAGACATGGGGATCACAGGATGCAGGAAGGATGCCAATCTCGACGGCCCCGTGTGTTGCTTCGTCGGTGAGAACAGTTCCGGGAAGTCCACGCTCATGGAGGCTGTGGCCATCGCCACGGGGCTGCCCACCGTGGGCGCCGTCAGCGCATCCCGGGATCGAAGCTTGGAGGCCCAAGGCCGCCTTGCCCGGTGTCTGAAGTTGGTCTGGAGTCGCCGTTCCCATCGCGGGTGGAGGGGCGCTACGGAGAGGATCTGGATGCCAACTCACATGGAGGAGCTTCCTGAAGCTCTTCCAGTCTCGTCTGGTCTCCGGGGGGCTTTGCAAACACCCCCATGTCTGTACGACGTGGGGACGGCAAAAATGGTCTCAAGAGCCGGGGGCTCCCTGAGCCTTCCGGGGGCGAAGTTGCGAGTGGACTCGCCGCTCGGCCTCGGGAATCGCGGGACAAGAATTCGACGCCGATTCTCCGGTGGAAAGCTAGGTGCCGATGTCTCAGATTGTCGTTCATACATGCTCGGCCAGAAGCCGTGCGAGGAGAACGTCGACTTCTTTCCATCGACCAGGGATGCCCTTGTGGCGGGCTTCCGGCCGTGCAAGCGATCCCGGCCCATGGAGCCATCGGGTACGCTTCCGATCTGGCTCGGCCGTCTCATGAGTGATGTCGAGGCCGAGCCCGAGCGGCGCTGGACCGATCAGGATCTTCGTAGCCGGGGGCTCAGCCCGGAGCGGGTCCGGCGGTGGTTCCAGTCGAACCACGGAATGACCTTCCACGCCTATTCCCGAGTGCGCCGCCTTGCCTTGGCACTGGATCAGATCCAGCAGGGATCGGGGGTCAGCCGGGCCGCCTTGAGCTCGGGTTACGAATCGCTGAGCGGATTCAACGAGGCCTTCAAGCGGTTCGTGGGGCAGGCTCCCCGGGACGTGCGGAGCTCGACGTTGGTGTCGGTGACCCGCATCCCCACGCCCCTGGGCCCCATGGTGGCTGGCGCCGTCGACGACGCCCTCTGCCTTCTGGAATTCGCCGACCGGCGGATGCTCGAGACCCAGCTTGTGCGCCTTCAGAAGCGCCTGGACTGTGTGTTCGTCCCCGGCACGAGCGAGGTGTTCGATCGCCTGGCGGAGGAGCTCGAGTCGTACTTCAGCGGTGAGGCGGTGGAGTTCACCATTCCCCTCGTGACGCCGGGAACGTCGTTCCAGCAGGAGGTATGGGCGCGCCTCCGGTCCATCCCCGCCGGGACCACCAAGAGCTACGGCGAGATCGCTGCAGACATCGATCGCCCCACCGCCGTCCGGGCCGTGGCTCGCGCTAACGGGGACAACCGGATCGCCATCCTCATCCCCTGCCATCGCGTCATCGGTGCGGACGGCAAGCTCACGGGGTATGGTGGGGGCCTCTGGCGGAAGAAGCGGCTCCTGGAGGTGGAGGCGGGCTTCGGATCCGAGGCCTGAAAGAGAGGAGAGCGGCGGGCTGATACGCCAAAGCCGTCCACAGGTCCAGTGACGTGGAGTTGAGTATCTTCGGATTCCTGTATTCACCGACGCGTCCAGCCTGGAGACAGCCCGAGATGAACCTTCCCACCGTCAGTGCCCAGAGAGTCAAAGTTGCCAACTGGAATGAGCTCGAGGACCGAAAGCCCACCTACGCCCTCGTGGGGAACGTCGACCTGGTCGTCGTCCGCTACGACGACAAGGTCTCGGTGCTGTACGGTCGCTGCCTCCACCGGGGCGCACTACTGGCGGACGGGAGCATCCGTGGAGAGAGCCTCATCTGTGGAGTGCACAACTGGGACTACCGGTACGACACGGGTGTGAGCGAGTACAGCAACGAGGAGGTGCTCCACAAGTTCACCTCGTGGATCGACGCCCTGGAAGACGCCGTGTTCGTGGACGCCGACGAGTTCCGGGAGTGGGAGGAGGAGCACCCCCAGCCCTACCGTCGCAACGAGTACCTCGGTCTGTACGCCGACGTTCACGGCACGCCCGCCGAGCCCCACAACGGTTACATCCAGAGGTTGGCCAAGGGCGGTATCGAGGGCGTGGGCCACCACGGGGTCGTCTCCGCCATGGGAGTTCCTCTCACCGAGCTTCCGCGCTGGGACGACGTTCAGATCCTGACGGCACAGCTGGCCACCCGGCCGCTGGCTGACGAGGATCGGGTGGGCACGGACGTGGTTATCGGCCCCAAGGCCGGCCGGCCCCTCCGCCTCGAGCTGCCCATGTTCGTGAGCGACATGAGCTTCGGGGCGCTCTCGGAGGAGGCCAAGGTGGCGCTGGCCACCGGAGCCGAGATGGCGGGCACCGGGATCTGCTCCGGCGAGGGCGGGATGCTTCCCGAGGAGCAGGCGGCCAACTCCCGGTACTTCTACGAGCTGGCCTCGGCTCGCTTCGGGTGGAGCCTGGACATGGCGTGCTCGGCTCAGGCCTTCCACTTCAAGGGAGGGCAGGGAGCCAAGACCGGAACCGGGGGCCACCTGCCCGGGCACAAGGTGGTCGGCAAGATCGCCGAGGTGCGAGGCCTGGAGGAGGGCAAGCCCGCCATCTCTCCGCCACGCTTTCCCGACCTCGCGACCCCGGCCGACTTCCGCGAGCTGGCGGATCAGATCCGGGAGCGCACGGGCGGGATTCCCATCGGCTTCAAGATGTCCGCGCAGCACATCGAGGCCGACCTGGACTTCGCCTTGGAGGTCGGCATCGACTACGTCATTCTCGACGGCCGGGGGGGTGCCACGGGAGCCGCTCCGGAGATCTTCAAGAACAACATTTCGGTTCCCACCATGGTGGCCGTGGCCCGCGCTCGGCGGCACCTGGACTCGGTGGGCGCCGGCGATGTGACGCTCATCATAACGGGGGGGCTTCGGACCGAGTCGGACTTTATCAAGGCTCTGGCTCTGGGCGCCGACGCCGTGGCCGTGGCCAACGCGGCGATCCAGGCCATCGGGTGCCTCGGGATGCGAGCCTGCCACACCAACAACTGCCCGGTGGGCATCGCCACGCAGAGGAAGGATCTGAGGGCACGGCTCATCGTGGAGGAGTCCGCGAAGCGGCTCGCCAATTACTTTACGGCCTCCACCGAGCTCATTAAGGTCTTGGCCCGGGCGTGCGGGAAGAGCCATCTCTCGGAGATGAGCCTGGGCGACCTCACCACGTGGAAGAGGAACGTGGCCGAGCTCACGGGGATCCCCTTTGCCGGAGTGACCGGTGTCCCGCCCGAAGAGCGCCGGCGAGATCGGATTAGGAGCCGGCCCTCTTGAGCACCGACCTGATCCGGATCACGAGCTGGAGGGGATCCACGGGCTTGCGCAGGTAGTCATCGGCCCCGGCCTTCATGAGGCGCTTTTCGTCTTCCGGGTTTGGCGAGCCCGTGAGGATCACCACCGGCAGCGCGGCCGTTTTCATCGACTTCCGGATACGTTCGAGGGTCTCCAGGCCGTCCATGCTCTTCATCATCAGGTCGAGGAGGATTCCGTCGATGTCCTCGGCCTGCTGGAGGAAGGGAATGGCCGTGCTGCCGTCGTCGGCTTCAGTCACCTTGAAACCGTTCTTCTCCAGGACCGTGCGCATGAGCATGCGCGCGCCGGCGTCGTCGTCGACGATGAGGATGTGCCCTTCGTCGGTCGTCGTGGCAGGTTGCCAGTCCCGCTTCTTGGGTACGGCCGGCGCCGGCACGCCTTCGCCCACGAGCTCCAGCACGAGGTGCCCGGAGGAGGAGGGGACGGTGTGCACGGACAGCGTATACTTGGCGTCGGCGATGAGGAGGGGGATCGTCCCGGACTCCCGCTCGGTCCCGCTGTGCGAAAGGCCTGCTAGGGTACGCAGCCGATCCACGACCTCCGTCATCATCTTGAGGGGAACGCGAACGAAGGTCGTGAGTTGGCCGTCCAGCTCGAACTGTACACGCCCTACGCTACCCCGGGGTGCCACGTGAACCTCGGTTGCCCCCTGCTTGGACGCCTCGTATAGGATCAGCCGCTCGACCTTGATAACCGACTCGGCGTGGTACGGGATGGTGCCCTCGAACGACGGGTCCACCTGCACGCGGTCGTAGGCCTCGGCGAGTTGGTCGCCACCGATAATCTCGCGAGCGCTGGCGGTGGCCTTTTTGTAGGCTTTCTCCCGGGCCGCCGTTAGCTCGTCCGGCGGTGCCACCTCGAACACAGTGCGGCGGCTGGAGAGAAAAGCCACTTCACGCTCCGCCTCGAAGTCGAGAGGATCGGAGGTCGCCACGACCAGCTCGCGGTCGCTGGCCCGGATGGGGAGCACACGGAGCCGATCGGCCTCCTCCTTGGGCAGGAACGCGAGGGCAGAGGGGTCCGCGTCGGCCAGGTCCGCCGTGGGTAAGCGAAGGGCCTCACCGATCCCCTTTGCGAGCTGCTCCTGCGTGATCCCGAGGAAGTCCGCTACCCAGGGCCATGCTCTCTCCACCGGAATCTCATCGGACACGCCCGAGTTCATGGCGTCTCCGAGGCCCGCGCGCAGCGCGAGCGTCGCGAGCCAGTGAGTCGAGGAATCGCTCAAGGGATGCTCCACCTCTCTTCCATGGCGTCGTGGAATGCTGCTTGAAGATCTAGCAATATGGCGACTCCGGACGGCGCACGCATCGCTTCCTCGGGCGGGCCGCGTTGGGCCGCGTTGCGCGGGTCGAGGGCGCTCTCGATCTTTGCTCGATGCAGATCGGCTACATCGATGGTCCACGCCTGCGAAGGGCGCTCGTGGCGGCGTGCCAATGGGCACAGCAACAGCGCGGTGAGCTCAACCGAATCAACGTCTTTCCGGTTCCGGATGGAGATACGGGAACCAACCTCACTCTCACGGTTCAGGCCATCGCGGACTATCTGGAGCGGAGCACGCACCGTGCCGTAGGCATCGTAGCTCAGGAGGCAGCAGAGGCCGCGATTCTGGGTGCCCGCGGCAACTGCGGTATGATGCTGTCCCACTTCCTTCTCGGTTTCGCCGGTGGACTGGAGCATCGCCAGCGCGTCGATGCGGGAGAGTTCGGTATCGCGCTCTCGGCCGGGGTGGAGAATCTGTATTCGGCCATGGAACAACCGGTGGAGGGAACCATACTCACCGTCATGCGCGAGACGGCCGAAGCCGTCTCCCGGGCTCACATGGCCGATATCGCTCCACTGGTGGAGCACATGCTGGAAAAGGCCCAGCACTCCCTGGCGCGGACCCCCGAGCTCCTTCCAGTGCTCAAGTCCGCCGGCGTGGTGGACGCAGGCGCCAAGGGATTCGTGAGCCTTCTGGAGGGTGTGGTTCTCTTCCTCCATGGAGATCCGCTGACGGCCAAGGCCACCGGCGATTTCGCGGCCAGCCTCCCCGCCGTGGCCATGGTGGAGTACCCTGATCGGGAAGAGCGGTACCGCTTCTGCACCGAAGCCCTCGTACGTGGGAGCCGCCTGCCCACGCAGCTGGAGGTGCGCGAGCGGCTGCGCGGACGCGGCAACTCGTTGATCGTGATCCGCTCCGGCGACGTCCTCAAGCTGCACATCCACACGGACGACCCCCAGGACGTGTTCGCCTACCTGAAGGGGCTGGGCAACCTGGTGACCCACAAGGCGGAGGACATGAAGGCCCAGCACGCTGCTGTGGGGCGCTCTGCCACGTCACATCTTTCCCTGACTCGCCGTCCGGTTGGGATCGTCACCGACAGCGCCGCGGACCTTCCCGAGGAAATCATCCGGGCTCACGGCATCCAGGTGGTCCCCCTCATGCTCGTGGCGGGGGATAGGGTCTACCGGGATGGTGTCGATGTGACGGCAGAGCAGTTTCACGAGATGCTCTCCATGCAGGAGGCTCTGCCGACCACCTCGCAGCCGCCGCCGGGTGCGTTCCTGGAGGGGTTCAAGAGGGCCGCCGAGGACGCCGAGCAGGTGGTGGGCGTGATCCTGGGCTCGAGCCTCTCGGGAACGTTCACGTCCGCGGAGGCGGCGATCTCCATGGAGGACGCCCTGGCGGTCCGGCTCATGGACTCTCTGGGAGCCTCCCTACTGCAAGGGCTCCTCGTGCTGAAGGCGACGGAGCTGGCCGAGACGGGCCAGGGGCCCGACGAGATCGTCGCTGAGCTCGATCGTATCCGGGCGCAATCCGGCATCCTCTTCACGGTGGAGAGCTTCGACCGGCTGTTGGCATCGGGACGGGTGGGGACGGGGAGGGCCCTCCTCGGGACGCTTCTGAACGTGAAGCCTATTCTCGGCCTGGACCGCGCGGGCAAGGTGCTCCCGAAAGGGAAGGCCATCGGACGCAAGCGGGTCATGACTGCACTCCTGGACGTCATGGCCGAGGACATGGGGGCGGAGCCCGAGAAGGTCCGCTTCGGCATCGTACACGTGGGGGCTCCCGACATCGTCCCCGACGTTCGGGAGAGGCTGATCGAGAGGTACGGAGACGTGGAGATCCTGAGCGCACCGGCTACCCCGGTAATCTCAACGCACCTGGGGACAGGAGCGTGGGGAGTGGCCTACCTGGTGGAGGATCCGGCCGAGTAGCCCCGTCTGGCTAGTGTGGACACCACACTAGGGCAACGGCTCGCCGATGGCCACGACGGCGTGCTCGGGGACCAGATGCAGATCGTCTTCCACGAGCCGTGCCGCCTCGTGGAGGATGATCACCAGCGTGCCGGGCGACAGTCCTTCATCCTGGCCCGGTATGTCGTACTCGTCGCTGGGCGTGTGGAGAACGATCTGACCGCGGCGTAGGGTCCGGTCAGCACACGTACCCACGAGCCGGACGGTAGCCCAACCCGGACGTGGAGCCCAAACCATGTTGATGGGCGTCCTCACTCGTCTTTCATGCGGCATCGGTTCTCCTTTACTCACACGACTACTCACGTAACCGCTGGCGTCCCGCGACGAGTAGCTCGTACGTGGCCCGCTGGGCGGATGACAACTCCGCTGGCAGACCCACCACCAGCGCTCGACCCTTGCTACCCTTCGGGAGGTGAAGGATCATACGGTCCTGAGGAGTCGGCGGCTGGTATCGGTGGGCCTGTCCGGTTACGTCCACCTCCACCGGCTTGCCAGGACAGCTTAGCTCGGCGAGGCGGCACCCGTACTCCTGCCAGGCCGACAGAGGATCGGCCCCCTTCTCCGCGATGGAGGGGATCAGCTCCTCCTGGTAGTATTCGACGGCCTCGCGGTATGCGTCGGGGTCCGTGGCCTTCATCTCCCGCAGGCGCTCCCGGTAGAACTCTCGGGGGTCCTTGGCGCTCGATCGCTTCAGCGTCTCTTCGAAGAGATCGTCCGCTCGGCTCTGCTGCGCCTCGTCCATGTCGCACCGGTGTTGAGTGGCGTGGCCTTTACGATGGCGCTCCCCGGAAAGCCGGTCAACCGAAGCATTGATGTGCCATTCCCACACCTCTAACTTAATCATTCCCTTCCAGTGCCAGGAGCACAGCCCATGCATCAGATGCAGCCAACGCCGGCTCCCAACTATCGCGGCACCGACGAGTACCTCGAGCTGTCCTGGGAGATGTTCGGTGAGCTCTGTCGGGCTCTCGCCTTCCGTGTGGCCCGGGACTATCACCCCGACGTCGTCGTGGGGATCGCCCGTACAGGCGCCATCCCTGCAGCCATCGTGGCGTCGATCCTTCGCGTGGACTTCTACTCCATGAAGATCTCGCGCAAACCAGGAGACGAGCAGAGCCTGGAGCGCCCCGCCGTCCTGTCGGCGGCGCCGGTCCAGGCACGGGGGAAGCGAGTGCTCCTGGTGGATGAGATCGCCACATCGGGCGACACACTCCGCCTCGCCCTGGCGGCCGTCCGGGACGTCGATCCCTCCGAGGTGCGAACCGCCACGAGCTTCGCTCGCACGAAGGGTTACAAGGCGGACTACTTCGCCCTCGAGACCGACGCCACCATCATCTTCCCGTGGGACCGGAAGGTGTTCGAGGGGGATCGTCTGGTGGTGAACCCGCGCTACGAAGGCGCCGTAGACGAGTAGCGCGCACCCCTCAGCTCGGCCCTCCGTCGGACTCGTCCGCCGCTGACAGCCTGTGGGCCTCCCGGACCAACTGTAGGAACTCTCGCCGGTATCCCTCCCGGTCGGCTCCGACCGAGCTCCGCGCCCACCGGAGGACTTCCTCCAGGTCGGTCGCGCCGCAGTACCTGGAGTCCCGGAGGACCACCGCGAAGGCGGCCACCGAGGCGGCGAACGTGAAGTCCGAGGACGGGATGGTCGTGCCGTCCATCACGCTGTGCGTGAGGAGCCGGCTCCGCTTCCCATCGGGATCCTTGTAGCGCAGCTTCACGAACATCAGCTCGGGGCTCGACGCCTCGATCCGAACCTCGGTAGACTGGTATCGCAGGTCGTCCAGGCCCCGGACCGGCGTCGCACTCGCCACGCCCGCCGGGATCACCTCGTAGAGCGCGGTCACGGTATGCCCGGCACCGAGGTCGCCGGCGTCTTTGGTGTCGTCGCTGAAGTCTTCGGCCGCCAGCACGCGGTTTTCGTACCCGATGAGCCGGTACGCACGAACCCGTGTGGGATTCAACTCCACCTGGACCTTCACGTCCTTCGCGATGGTGTGCAGGGTGCCGCCGAACTCGCTCACCAAGACCTTCCGGGCCTCGAGCACGGTGTCGATGTAGGCGAAGTTGCCGTTCCCGTGATCGGCGAGCTTCTCCATCTTCGCGTCCTGTAGGTTCCCCGTGCCGAAGCCGAGGACCGTCAGGAACGTTCCTTCCTCACGCCGCTCCTCGATGAGGCGAACCATCTCCGCGTCGCTGGAAGCCCCGACGTTGAAGTCGCCGTCGGTGGCGAGGATGATCCGGTTGTTGCCGCCCTCGACGTGATATCGCCGTGCAACGTCGTAGGCCAGTTGGAGGCCGGCTCCTCCGGCCGTGGACCCACCCGCCTCCAGGCGATCGAGCGCGGCCAGGATAAGCCCCTTCTCGCTGCCCGGGGTCGGCTCCAGCACCAGGCCGGCCGCTCCGGCGTACACCACGATGGCGATCCGGTCCTCTGGGCGTACCTGGTCCACGAGGAGCCGGAGCGCGGATTTGAGGAGGGGCAGCTTGTTGGCCGGCCTCATGGAGCCCGACACGTCGAGCAGGAACACGAGGTTGGTGGCCGGAAGGTCCTCCGTGTCGATCTTCCGGCCCTGAATTCCGATGCGGACCAGATGGTGGAGAGGGTTCCACGGCGCAGGTGCCACTTCGGTGCGGACCGAGAAGGGATCCGGCCCCTCGGGGGCGGCAAAGTCGTAGGTGAAGTAGTTGATCAGCTCTTCGATTCGAACGGCGTCGGCCGGGGGAAGCCGTCCTTCGCGGATGAAGCGGCGGACGTTGGCGTAGGAGGCCCGGTCCACGTCGATGCCGAAGGTCGAGAGGGGATTCGACCCCACGGCCCGGAACTCGTTCTCGTAGATCCGCTCGTAGCCCTCGCGCTCGAAGTGCGGGTTGTAACGTCCTCGAAGGTCATAGGCGGAGCGGTCGAATTCGCGGCGCGACAGGAGCCTTGCCTGGTCCGCTACGGCTCGGGTTGCCGACGGGGTCGCCACGGCTTTCCGAGCGGCTTCCGCAGCCTGCGACAGGACCACCACGGCATCCTCCCCACGGCTCCTCCGCACGGCCGATTCGTCCATCGTCGGGGCGACGCGGTCCTGCCGGCTCGTCGACTCGAGAGCGAAGTCCACTCGAACCGAGTCGGCGCCCAAGCTCACCTGCTTGGTCATCGAACTGTATCCGATGAGCTCGGCCCGGATCGTCACCTCACCCGTGGCCGCGGCGGGGAGCCTGAGCAGGTAGCCTCCGTCCCTGGCGGTGAGAGTGCTCGCCATGAGGCCGTCCGCGTAGATCTGGACGCCCCACAGTGGCGTGGCCGTCGCGGCGTCGGCTACGGTGCCGATGACCACGCCGAGCGAGCGTGTGCTCTGGGGCCCGTCGGTCATGAGTCCGGCGAGAAGCGCCAGGACCAGTGCAAAAGTGCGCATCGTGGTTCCTCCCTCAGTCGTCCCGTCGCGGGACCGAAGGAACCGTTCCCGCCTACCTCAACAGACGAACTGAGGGATCTGACTTGCACATAGGGTGCCGCATCTGCGGCAGATGCATCATTCGCCGGCGGCCATGGAATCCATGAACTCCTGATTCGTCTCGGTCCGTCGCATGCGGTCCAGTAGGAATTCGATGGCCTCGGTGGGGGGCATGTCGGAGAGGAAGTTGCGGAGGAGGTATACCCGGTTCAGCTCGTTGGGCGAGAGGAGGAGCTCCTCCTTCCGGGTCCCGGATCGGTTGATGTCGATGGCCGGGAAGATCCTCTTGTCGGAGATGTGGCGGTCCAGGATCAACTCCATGTTCCCGGTCCCCTTGAACTCCTCGAAGATGACCTCGTCCATGCGGCTTCCGGTCTCCACCAGGGCGGTAGCGATGATCGTGAAGGATCCCCCGCCGTCGATGTTCCTGGCAGCCCCAAAGAAGCGCTTGGGCTTGTGCAGGGCGTTGGCATCGACACCGCCGGAAAGGATCTTCCCCGAGTGCGGCACGGTCACGTTGTACGCCCGGGCCAGTCGCGTGATGGAGTCGAGGAGGACGACCACGTTCCTTCCGTGCTCCACGAGCCGCTTCGCCTTCTCCAGCACCATCTCGGCCACCTGTGCGTGGCGATCCGCGGGCTCGTCGAACGTGGAGGAGATGACCTCGCCGTCGACGTGCTCCTCCATATCCGTCACTTCCTCGGGCCGTTCGTCGATGAGCAGGACGATGAGGTGCACGTCCGGATGGTTCGCCGTGATGGAGTTGGCGATCTTCTGGAGGAGCATCGTCTTACCGGCCTTGGGCGGCGAGACGATGAGTCCGCGCTGCCCCATTCCCACCGGCGCTACCAGGTCCATGACCCTCATGGAAAGGTCCGAATCGGGAACCTCGAGGGTCATTCGGTCCTCGGGATAACGGGGCCGGAGGTTGTCGAAGGCGATCCGCAGCTTGGCGTTGTCGGGGTCGTCGCCGTTGACGCTCTCGACCTTCAGCAGGGCGAGGTAGCGCTCCCCTTCCTTGGGAGGCCGTACCTGACCCAGGATGGTGTCCCCGGTCCTGAGGTCGAAGCGCTTGATCTGCGAGGGACTGACGTAGATGTCGTCTGGCCCGTACAGATAGTTCCAGTCTTGAGAGCGTAGGAAGCCGTATCCCTCCGCCAAGATCTCCAGCACCCCCTCCCCCCGGAGAACCACCTCGTTGTCGAGGAGATTCTGCTCGATGCGGAAGATAAGGTCTTGCTTGCGGAGCCCTGAGTAGTTGGAGATGTTGAGCTCCTCCGCCAAATCGTGGAGGTCTTCAACGCTCTTGCTCCTTAACTGCGCGATGTCCACTTCTACTCCGGGTTACACACCACCTACGGCTTCTTGGCCGAGACGGCAGGTCGGGGGCTAGTGCGTCAGGCTGGAGGGCGACACGACAACAAAACCTGCGAAGAGTATGGAGAGTTCCGCGCCCATGCGGCGCGGGCCGAGCGTGGGAGTTTATTGAGGGAATCGAGTCGATTCTAATGGGAGACGGCGAGGGGGTCAAGAGCGCATCCGGGACCTGGATGACCATCTTGGCCACGTACCGCATGGGTCTGGTGGGTGACACGGAGCTCGTCGTCGGCGAGCTCAGAGACGACCTGACAGCCGAGGACACCGTCGTCGTGGAGGCCCTCGGGGACTGGGGCGGTCCCACGTATCTGGCGAACACGGAAGAGGGTGTCGAGGTCGTTCTGCTGCGACCGAGCCGGACACGGGCGCCCCGGCCCTGGCTGATCCACGGCGCCCTTCTTCTGCTTACGTTCTTCACGATGCTCATGGCGGGTGCGCTCCTGCGAGGGATCGATCCCATGGCGACGGAGTTCGTCGACGTCGGGAGCGCGTGGATTCCGGTGCCAACCACGGTGGACTGGGTGGGGATGGCGGCCGGTGTACCGTTCGCCCTCACGCTGATGTCCATCCTGATGGCCCACGAGATGGGCCATTTCCTCATGGCGAGACGGCACCAGGTCCGAGCCAGTCTCCCATACTTCATCCCGTTCCCCGCCTACTACTCTGTCATAGGCACGCTGGGCGCCTTCATCCGCATACGCGGGCCCCTCGTGAGGCGCTCCATTCTCCTCGACATCGGCGTCGGCGGTCCCATCGCGAGCTTCGTCCTCTCCGTTCTCTTGCTCTTCGCCGGACTAGCGCTCTCGGGAACGGTCAACGGGCCGGCCGACGCATGGATGCCCATGGTCGTGGAGTTCGCGGGCCAGCCAATCCGGTTGGGCTCGGGCTTCCTGGTGCAGGGGATCCTCTACCTTTTTTTCCCCGCCGACCTGGGCGTGAACCCGATTCTCCTCCATCCAGTGGCCTTTGCGGCTTGGCTCGGCTTGTTCGTCACTTTTCTCAACCTGCTTCCGTTCGGTCAACTGGACGGCGGCCACATCCTGTACGCTCTCTCGAGAGGGGTGCAGCGGTGGGCGGCGCCCGCTCTCCTGCTGGCCCTGCTCCCCCTTGGACGGCTGTGGTGGGGCTGGTGGCTGTGGGCTGGACTCGCCGTCCTCGTCAGTCGCGGACGCCTTGCTCATCCGAAGGTGCTTCAGCCCCAAGTGATGCTGGGGCCCATCCGGACCGTCATCGCCTGGTCGGCCATCTTGATCTTTTTTCTGACTTTTGTCCCGCTCCCCGTTCGCTTGTAAGTCGATGCGAATTCATTCCGCCACATGCGGAGAAATATCAAATGCCAAGAGCGCTTTCTGGTTTTTCGAGAGAAGAAACTTGACAATTTTGTGAATCTGGTAAACATTCGTTTACCTCTCGCTTTTTTGCTATTTTCATCGGAGGCGACATGGGGAGGCACAACCGGGAGGGCAAGGGCGCGGACCAGCAGGGTTTCGAATACCAGATCAACTATCAGCCGGACTGGCTTCGGCTGGTGAAGGTCACCCGGACGCTGGACAGTGGCCGGCAGTCCACCAAGACGCTCTTCCGAAACCCTGCGAAGAGGCGCGAGGCGAGCCCCGGAGAGCGGGTCCGCACCCGGATCGTGTCACCGGGTCAGGGCTTGGAC
The DNA here is from genome assembly GCA_965238005.1 of Longimicrobiales bacterium. Lineage (GTDB taxonomy): Bacteria > Gemmatimonadota > Gemmatimonadetes > Longimicrobiales > Gaopeijiaceae > CBDCKN01. The sequence goes on along the minus strand of OZ250165.1, from coordinate 3,985,042 downwards.
ATGGAGGTGGCGGTGTCGGACCCGTACCACCTCGTGTCCCGGGTTCAGGTTACCTGCATGGTCCCCAGGTCGGACGGCCGCGCCGAAGAAGTCTTGTATACGCTGGAAGACGACATGCCCATGGCGTCACGCGGCTGAGTCACGGCGCACCCTTTCCACCCCACCTGTCGACCCCTCCACACGCGCATTGTCGCGGTGCTATTCCTCCTCCTCGTGCCTGACCCACGCCTCCGGCGCGGGTGCCCCGGATCGAGCGCTTCGGCCCTCTCGGTGCGTAACCGTACTCATGTCCTGGCGCCCTAGCCACCGTGTTCGCGGCTCGGCTATCTTGCGTCCATGAACGGCATCATCGTGGCTCCCGTGAGGTATCTCGGCCGCTGGACGCTGGGGGCGGTCCGATCGCTGGGGAAGGCCGGGTACCTCGCCGCCGGGGCCACGCGTGCCCTGAAGAACGTCGAGATCTGGGGACCGCAACTGATGCCGCAGATGGTGGCCGTCGGTGTCGCCTCCGTTCCCATCGCCCTCTTCATCGCGACCTTCACCGGCATCGTTCTTGCGCTTCAGGCCTCGTACACCATCACGGGCGCCGTCCCCATGTACTTTGTCGGCACACTGGTCGGAAAGACGATGATCCTGGAGCTGGGACCGGTGCTGACCGGTCTCTCCCTGGCCGGTCGAGTGGGGGCCAGCATATCGGCGGAGATCGGTACCATGCGCGTCACCGAGCAGATCGACGCTCTGGAGACGCTGGCCTACGATCCGCTGGCCTATCTGGTCGTGCCGCGAGTGCTGGCGGGCATCCTCATGTTCCCCGTGGTCGTCATCCTCGCTACCGCCATGGGAGTCGTGGCGGGCTGGGCAGCCTCCATGGCACTGCTCGACATGTCGAGCGCCGAGTTCGTGAAGGGACTCAGGTTCGCCTTCGAGCCGTGGGACGTGCAGTTCGCCGCGATCAAGAGCACGAGCTTCGGTCTCATCGTCACGGGCGTGGGTTCGTTCTACGGGTTCCATACGAGTGGCGGAGCCGCGGGTGTCGGCATCTCCGCAACGCGCTCGGTAGTGCTGGCGAGCATGCTGATTCTGGTCCTGGACGCTTTCTGGGCGCTGGTGCTGCTTTGAGCATCCAACTCAAGGACGTCTACAAGGCGTTCGGGCCGAAGGAGATTCTCCGGGGGTTCTCCCTGGAGGTCCTCGACGGTGAGACGTTGAGCATCATTGGAGCCTCGGGGGCCGGGAAGTCCGTCACGCTCAAGCACGTGTTGCGGCTCATCCAGCCGGATCGTGGCGAGGTCTGGGTCGACGGGCAGAACGTGGCCGAGCTCGAGGGGGATGATCTCGCTGAGCTGCGTCGGACGGTGGGATACGTCTTCCAATTCGCGGCCCTCTTCGACTCCATGACCATCGCCGACAACGTGGCCATGGGGCTCCGGCGCATCCCCGACATGTACGAGGAGGAGATCCGAGCCCGGGTGGGTGAGTGCCTCGCGCTGGTCGATCTCCAGGGGGTCGAGGGGCGCTACCCATCAGAGCTTTCGGGGGGTATGGTGAAGAGGGCGGGCCTGGCCCGGGCCATCGCGACGCGGCCCAAGTACCTGTTGTACGATGAGCCGACGACCGGGCTCGATCCGATCACCGTGACCATCATCGACCGGCTCATCATTCGGATGAGCGAGGAGTTGGGTGTGACCGGCATCGTCATCACACACGATATGGAGAGCGCCTACCGCATCTCCGACCGGATCGCAATGCTCCACGACGGTTGCCTCCGCACCATCGGTACCGTGGGCGAGATCCGCGAGTCTGCCGATCCGCTCCTTAAGGCGTTCATCGAGGGACGGCCGGAGTTGATGGAGTCCGTGCAGTGACCCGCCGCCGGGAGCTGCTTGTGGGCTCGGTGGTGCTTATGGGACTGTTCGTCGGGGTCTTCGGCACACTTTGGCTGAAGGGCACGCGCTTCGGCCGCACGCAGACGGAGATCCACGTTCTGATACGGGACGCGGGTCAGCTCGCTGTCGGAAACGGGGTTAAGTTCAGGGGGGTGAGCATCGGGCGGGTGGGCGACATCACCGTCGACCCCAGCCGCGCCGCCGTGCGGATCGAGCTTCTGCTCGAGGGAGACTGGATCCTCGAGCAGGACGCCGTGGTCGTCATCGCGCCCGAGTCCATGTTCGGGGACTGGCAGGCCGAGATCGTTACGCGATCCCGCTTTCCCCGCTTCGATTTCTACGAGGTCCCGGCCGACGCGCGATTCCAGGCCGGGATCCGCGTGCTGGGCGGCTATACGCTCCCCGACCTCTCGCGCCTGACGGCGGTCGCCGACGAGGTGGCCCAGAACCTGGCATCCCTCACTGATCGCTTCGATCGTGCTTTCAGCGACGAATCTGCCGATCAGCTCGCTCAGGCCATCGACAACATGCAGAAGCTCACCTCCACCCTACGCGACGTGGTCGACGAGCAGTCGGCCCAGTTCACCGGCATCGCCGACGAGGTCAGGACGTCTACCAGGGAGATCGCCGCGGCGCTGACGCACGCTCGGAGTTCCCTGGAGCGCATCGATGGCGTGCTCTCCTCCGGGGACGTGGACTCCATCATCGCCAATGCACGGGTCATCACGACCGACCTGAGGGGGGTGTCCGGCGAGGTCTCCTCCGCGTCGACGAGTCTCACCGAGACTCTGGCTCTCGCCGACTCGACCATGTTGGCCCTGAGCCGCATCACGGCAAGGGTGGAGAGGGGAGAGGGATCACTGGGCCGGCTCATCTCCGACACGGCGTTGGCGATTCGAGCCGAGGATCTGCTGGAGGAGCTCAACCTCCTCATGCAGGATCTCCGGGCGAATCCGCGCAAGTACGTGCGACTCTCCATCTTCTAACCGGTTACCACGGAATCGATGGCGAGGCCCCGGGCGAGGACAGAGCGCAGCTCCGGCGGCGTGGTGGCGCGCCGCATCGGGGACTCGGTGCACTTCCTGCTCATCAAGGATCCCTACGGCAAGTGGGGATTGCCCAAGGGCCATCTCGAGGGTGAAGAGAGCCCGGAAGAGGCGGCCGTTCGCGAGGTCAGCGAGGAGACGGGGCTCGACCAGCTCGAGTTGGGCCCGTCCCTGGGAACCATCGATTGGTACTTTCGGCTGAAGGGCGATCTGATCCATAAGTTCTGTGAATATTTCTTCATGGCCTCCAGGGACGGAGACACCGAGCCCGAGGTAAAGGAGGGAATCACCGAGTGCCTGTGGCTGCCCGTGCGGGAGGCCATCACGACGGTAGCCTATGACAACGCGCGCCAGGTAGTGGAAAGGGCGGCGGAAGTCCTCGAATCGGATGAAGTGACCGGCATGATATGACGACCAGCGCGCAGTCCGTCTGGAGGGTGGCTCAAGCCGTCGCAGCCCTACTGGTACTCGGCCTTTTCCTGTTCAGCGTCTGGGGCCTGCTGAACCCCTTCCTTCTCTTTTGGATCCTGGTGGTGGTCCTGCTCCCGTTCCGGGGCGTACAGGGGCATGGGCTGCTCGTCTTCGTGGCCGCTATCCTCACACTCTACTGGCTGCTCGCTACCACGGGCTTCTTGCTGGCGCCCTTCGTCCTGGGCTTCGTCCTGGCATACGTGCTGGATCCGCTGGTGGACGGCCTCGAGGGTCGCGGCGTCGGCCGCACGCTGGGTATCGTGATTCTTTCTCTGCCCGTGGTGGGCCTCGGTGTGGTTCTGGTGCTCTTCGGGATCCCGGCTTTGATCGTACAGGTGGACCAGCTTATCGAGGCGGCCCCCACGCTCCTGGATCGAGTGGGCGGATGGGTCAGCGCGCTACGGGAGCGGATCCTCCTCGCCAACATCCCCGGCCTGGACGAGGGGTCCCTCCCGGACCTCCGCACCCTCGATCCCGGGCGGGTCGTGACCTTCCTGCAGGAGCGGCGCTTGAGCTTGGCGAGCGGAGCGTGGGCGAGCGTTCTGGGCCTCGGCAGGGGACTCGGATCGGCGGCGACGCTGGCCGGGTACGTGGTCCTCACGCCTGTCCTCACCTTCTATCTGCTCCGGGACTACGACAAGATCGTCACCCGGATCCGGGGGATCCTTCCGCGCTCTCGCGAAGCGGCCATCGTAGACTTCGCCACGGAATACGACACCCTTCTGGCGAAGTACCTACGAGGGCAGGTCACCGTGGCGGTCATTCTCGGGCTCCTCACGGGCGTGCTCCTCTTCGTGGTCCGGTTTCCCTATCCCTTCCTGTTGGGTGCGTTGGTCGGCGTCCTCGGGCTCATTCCCTTCCTGGGGATCGTTCTCAGCATCATTCCAGCGATCATCGTCGCTCTGGTCAGCGGCAACGTGGTGACGTCCCTCATCAAAGTGGCCGCCGTGTTCGGCTCTACACAGATCCTGGAAGGCAGCTTCATCAGCCCGCGGATCGTCGGCGAATCCGTAGGGCTCCACCCCGTCTGGATCGTCCTTGCCCTGTCCGTGGGGGGTTTCTTCTGCGGATTCGTCGGCCTTCTGATGGGCGTGCCCGCCGCCGCGGGCGTCAAGCTCCTCGTCGTGCGCGGGCTCGATCAGTACCGCGATTCGGAGCTCTTCTCTGGCGGGGCAGCCGGGCCCGTAGAAGGGGCCTAGTGGTCTGTAACGGACTAGGAACTCCGGTCTCCTCGACGACCTTCATGGCTCGAAGTCCGGTTGGAGGTCCCCTGGTCCGAAGTTAGACTTCTAGGCTCCTACTTCTTCGAGAACCGACGGCCACCCGTCTGCATCTGACCCCTCATCTAGACCATGCACCACGACGTACGGGACATCACGATCATCGGAGGCGGACCCACCGGCCTCTTCGGCGCCTTCTACGCGGGGATGAGGGGGATTTCGACCCGCATCATCGACTCCCTCCCCGAGCTGGGGGGCCAGCTCATGGCCCTCTACCCCGAGAAATACATCTTCGACGTGGGCGGCATTCCCAAGATCCTGGCCAAAGACCTGGCTCGGGACATGGCCACCCAGGGACTCCAGTTCGATCCCGACGTGGTCCTGGATGAAGAGATCGGCGACCTGGAGAGGGACGGAGAGCACTTCGTACTAGGGTGCCGGAACCGAGAGTACGGGAGCAGGTCCGTGCTCATCGCCGGCGGCAAAGGCGCTTTCGAACCCCGTCACCTCAAGTGCCCCGGGTATGACGATCTGCTCGGCAAGGGCATCTACTACGCGGTGAAGGACCCCGACGACTACTTAGGCAAGAAGGTCCTCATCGTCGGGGGTGGCGACTCCGCGCTGGACTGGGCGCTCAGCCTGAAGAACCGGGCCGCACGGCTCACGATGGTGCATCGCCGGGACGCCTTCCGGGCCCACGAGGCGTCGGTTGATCAGCTCCACGCCGCTCACGAGGCCGGTGACATCGATCTGAAGACCTTTTACGAGGTCCGAGAGATCCGCGGCAACAGTGCGGTCGAATCCGTGACCATATACGACAACCGAACGGACGAGGACGTCGATCTGGACGTCGACGCGGTGCTCTGCTTGCTGGGATTCAAGCCCGACCTGGGGCCCATCAAGTCGTGGGGTCTCGAGCTCGAGGGGAACAGGATCGTGGTCAGCCAGCTCATGGAGACGTCGATTCCGGGTATCTACGCTGCCGGCGATCTCGTGTCCTATCCGGGCAAGCTTGATCTCATCGCCACGGGCTACGCCGAAGCCGCCATTGCCGTGAACAACGCGGTGAACTACCTGGACCCTGAGGCCCGCGTGAATCCTGGCCACTCCACGAACCTTGCTATCTTCAAGGACAAGTAGGGGCCAAGGCACACCCCAGAATGGAACCATGTCTGAGCACCAACACGAACAAGTCGTCATCATCGGATCGGGTCCGGCTGCCTGGACCGCCGCGATCTATGCGGCTCGGGCCAGCCTGAGCCCCTTCGTTCTCGAGGGCGCCGTGAGCAGGACCATGATCCCCGGCGGACAGCTGATGTATACCACGGAGGTGGAGAACTATCCCGGCTTTCCGGAGGGCATCACGGGGTTCGAGATGATGGCGGACTTCAAGGCCCAGGCGCTCCGTTTCGACACTCGGGTCGTCACGGAGGACGTCGTTGAGGTCGATTTCTCGGTGCGCCCCTTACTCCTGAAGACGAGCGGTGGCGCCGAGATCGAGAGCGACACGGTGATCATTGCCACGGGCGCGAACGCCCGCTGGATCGGGCTTCCAAACGAGGAGCGTCTGGCCCAGAGCGGCGGAGGGGTGTCGGCCTGCGCCGTGTGCGACGGCGCGCTCCCCCACTTCCGCGACCAGGTCATTGCTATCGTGGGAGGAGGCGACAGCGCCATGGAGGACGCCCTATACATGGCGAAGTTCGCCGAAGAGGTCGTGGTGGTGCACCGGCGGGACGAGCTCCGGGCGTCGAAGATCATGCAGGATCGAGCCTTCGCCGAAGAGAAGATCCGCTTCGAGTGGAACCACGTGGTGACCGAGGTCCTGGGCGACGACGTGATCACCGGGGTGATCCTTCAGGACACCCAGACGGGTGAGGAGCGCCGCCTCGACGTGGGTGGGCTGTTCGTGGCCATCGGCCACACACCCAACACGGAGTTCCTGGGTGAGCAGGTGGAGCTCAAGGCCAACGGATGGATCGAGACACCCGTGCCGTGGCGCACCGAGACATCGGTGCCCGGAGTGTTCGCTGCCGGTGACGCAATGGACGACTACTACAAGCAGGCCGTAACGGCGGCAGGGACCGGCTGCATGGCCGCTCTCGACGCGGAGCGCTGGCTGGCCCACGGGGGAGCGGAGAGCGTCACGGCCGCCGTCGGCGCGGAGAATTGACGATGGATCTCGCAGGCAGGGCGTGCATCGTTACCGGAGCCACCAAGGGTGTCGGCCGCGCCATTGCCGAGGCTCTCGCGACCGCCGGCGCCGACGTGGTGGTGAGCGCTCGCACGGCCGGAGACGTGGAGCGCGTTGCTGCCGAGCTGGATGGCTCGGGCTCGGGGCGGGTGGTGGGAGTCCCGGCGGACGTGAGCCGATCGGACGAGTGCGGCCGCCTCATCGGAGCCGCCGTTCAGGAGCTGGATCGTCTGGACGTGCTGGTCAACAACGCGGGCGTCGGGATCTTCGGCTCCATCGAGGAGCTCTCCATCGACGACTGGCAGACCCAGATCGACACCAACCTTCGGGGGGTGTTCTGCTGTTCGCAGGCCGCGGTTCCGCATCTGACGGCGACGCAGGGGTGGATCATCAACATCGGCTCCCTCGCCTCCCGGAATTCCTTCGCTGGTGGCACCGGCTACAACGCCAGCAAGTTCGGTCTGCTGGGCATGACGGAGGCCATGATGCTGGATCTGCGCCACTCGGGAATCCGGGTGAGCATCATCATGCCTGGTAGTGTGAACACGACGTTTGCGGATCACGAGGTCGGTGCTAGCAGGGAGTGGGCCCTGGGCGTGGACGACGTGGCTGCCGCGACCCTGCACCTTCTCTCATATCCCGACAGCTCTCTGGTCAGCCGGGTGGAGATGCGGCCCAGCCGGCCACCCAAGCGCTGATGGTCCAGCCCGGGCCGGTGCTCGGCTGCGGGGCGCGATGCGGGGGCATCGGGGTACTCCAGACCTTGAGATCTCCACGTACACGACCATGAGGCAGGCATGTCCGACGGTTATCGCATAGAACGAGACTCCCTGGGGGAGGTACGCGTTCCCAGCGATGCGCTGTACGGGGCCCAGACGCAGAGGGCGTTCGAGAACTTTCCGATCAGCGGGCAGCGCTTCGGCCGGGGCTTCATCCAGGCCATGGGGCTCATCAAGAAGTGTGCGGCCCTGACCAATCTGGAGCTGGGCACCCTCGACACCGAGACCGCCGAGGCGATCGCGGCGGCGGCCGACGAGGTGGCGGCCGGGAAGTGGGATGACGAGTTCGTGCTCGACATCTATCAGACGGGATCGGGCACCTCCACCAACATGAACACCAATGAAGTGGTGGCGCACCGTGCCGATCAGATCCTCGGCGGGGAGGTGGGTCGGGTGCATCCCAACGACCACGTGAACTTCGGCCAGTCTTCGAACGACACCATCCCCTCGGCAATCCACATTTCGTCCCGGGTGGCCATGGAACGGGAGCTCATCCCCGCGCTCACCCACCTGAGGGACGCCCTGGCGGCCAAGACGGAGGCCTTCGATCACGTGCTCAAGTCGGGTCGCACCCACCTGATGGACGCCACACCCGTCCGGCTCGGACAGCAGTTCGGCGGCTACGCCCACCAGCTCACCAAGGGTATCGAGCGGGTGCGCGCTGCCTCGGCCGAGCTCGCCGAGCTGGCCTTGGGTGGGACCGCCGTGGGCACGGGGATCAACACCCACCCCGAGTTCGCAGCTAAGACCATCGCGCGGATATCCGAGGACCTGGGGCTGGATTTCCGTGAGGCCGAGAACCACTTCGAGGCCCAGGCCGCCAAAGATGCCGTGGTCAATGCAGCCGGCACGCTGAACACGATCGCCACCAGCTTCTTCAAGATCGCCGACGATCTACGATGGTTGGCCAGCGGGCCGACCTCGGGCATCTCCGAGATCCGTATCCCCGCGATTCAGCCGGGGAGCTCCATCATGCCCGGGAAGGTGAACCCCGTCATGTCCGAAGCCATGATGATGGTGGCGGCCCGGGTCATGGGGAACCACACGACCGTGACCATCGCCGGCCAGCGGGGGAACTTCGAGCTGAACGTGATGATGCCGGTCATGGCCCATGCGCTGCTGGAGTCGGTGACACTCCTGGCGAACATGGCCACGACCTTCGCGGACCGATGCGTGGCGGGAATCGAAGCAAACGAGGAGAGGACCAGGGAGCTTCTCGAGAAGAACCCGTCCATCGCCACGGCGCTCAATCCCTACATCGGATACGACAAGGCCGCTGAGGTAGCGAAGGAGGCCGCCCGTGACGGGCTTTCGGTCCGCGAGGTGGTGGAGAAGCGGGAGCTGATGGCGCCCGAGAAGGTGGACGAGGCGCTCAACGTCCGAAAAATGACGGAGCCCGGGCTTCCTGAAGGGTAGGCCCGGACCTGGTCGCCCGACGCACCGTGCTTCGCACCGGCCACAATATTCGCCCTTGCCTCGAGGGAGTCAGCGGCACAATAACGAAGTCGACACGCCGGGCTCAGCCGGGTAGCTGATTACGCGCTGTCCATCGTGAGTTGGATCTCCTGGCGCCGGAATTCCTTGTCCTTCACCGGCACGGTTACTCCACCGTGAGGCAGCACTCGAGTGACCGAGCCATCCAGGTAGATGGGGTACGCCCATGCGCTTCCGTACCGCACCACCTGGATCAGCTCCGGTCGCTCCTGGTCGTTGGGGGGGGGTTGCTGGTTCGGTGATTCGACGCCAAACCCGATCGACGAGTCCCATGCGCTCGTTGACCGAGTTGGCCCACATCGCGAGCTGGATCAGCTTTCGGTCTGCCTCGTTCATCGACCGGATCACCCTGCGGTACCCTGGAAAGCTGTGCGAGAGGAGAAACGCCAGAGCTTCGGCTACAGGTGCCGGGTCCACGGCCACTTCGTGATTCCCGGGCATCCTCACTCGGCGCCGGTCCGATACGTCCAGCCAGCCATCTGCATGTATGCGCGTTCTCATGTCCTATGCCTTATCAGAGCGACTCTTCGTGCCCGTTCGGGAGGTCACCAATGGAAGACCCGTGCCGACTCGATCGGCAGTAGGCGGCACGTCTGTGGAGAACATGCCTAACTTCTTGGGAAATATATCTTTACGCCCAGAGGACCCTGCTAATCCAGGGGTTTATTCGGCGCAGGGCGGCAGGAAGTTTTGATCAAAATCGGCAAGAAGTGCGCAGAAGAGCGCGGGCGTCGAGGATTTCGACGACGCCCTGGGCCTCGTCGAGCGGGGCCGATTCTCTAGCTAGACAGAGAGGCCGAAGCCAGCCTATATTCGATACCGGCGTGCTGGGGGGCTCGTTTATTGAGCCAACACCCGTGAAGCCGGGACTGACTCTGCCGGTCGACGTCATGCCCCGAGAGGGGAAGGCTGAACCCAGCGGGTAGTCACCAAAAGTGTCCTTGGGCTTCAATAATTCCCCTCTGGTACGCTTCGAGGGGCCGAGACCCGTGTGGTTTCGGCCTCTCTCGCGGTGTAGGGGGTGAGCTCCACCCGACACCGCCGGACGGTCGGACTTGCCTAGTCGATCCTCCCCTCCGTAGCCTAGTCTCCAATGTCGTGGGACGAGATCCCGACGCATCCCTGTAATCGAGACCAGAGCGCGTGAGCGGAAAGCTGCGTGGAGCGTTCGAGGAACGTCTTGCCATCGGTGCCCTCGACTACGAGGTACCGAAGTCCACGGCCGACTGGAAGTACATGCTCGGGGGGATGACCGCCTTCCTCATCGTGGTGATCATCGTCACGGGCTTGTACATGGCCCAGTTCTACAATCCCACGACCCAAGGCGCCCACGACAGCATCCTCTACATCATCAGTCGTGCTCCTCTCGGTGATTGGATTCGCAGCCTGCACTTCCTTGCGTCCGGTGCCCTGGTGGTGACCGTGACCGCCCATCTGGCCTACGTCTTCTGGAGACGGTCGTACAAGCGGCCCCGGGAGATGACGTGGTGGGCCGGTGTGCTCATGGCCGCCCTCATCTTTCTGCTGGTGGTGACAGGAACCACTCTGCGATACGATCAAGAGGGGTTCGAGGCACTGCTCCACTTCGTCGCCGGTGGCAACATGACGGGAGCCTTCGGTGCGTTCTTCACCGACGACTTCACGCCGAGCACCTCGCTCCTGTCGCGGATCTTCAGCCTCCATACGAGCCTCCTGCCCCTAATGCTCGTGGCGCTCATCGCGCTTCACTTCTGGCTCATCCGTCATTTGGGGATTCACGCCGACTCATCGCAGACAGGACCATTCCGAGGTCATGCCACGCGTTTGACCGGATACAGCCTCCTGTTCTTCGCGGGGTTGGGTGTCCTGGCCGTTCTGGCCCCGGAGGGGATCGGCTACCCGGCGGTGCCGGGCGTGGAGATTACGAAGCCCTTCTGGCCCGTGCTCTGGGTGTACGGCCTGGAGAACCTGCTGGGAGCATGGGGGCTTGTCCTCGGCCCCACGGCCGTCTTCCTCTTCCTGATGGCGGTACCGCTGCTCGATCGACGCGAGGACGACACGCCGGGCCGGCACGGGTGGGTGGGGTGGATGGGAATCGTGTTGGGTGTCATTATACTGGGTCTCTGGCTGTACGGTGTCTTCGGAGAGGTTCAAGAGCACATCATGTGATGGAGGAGGGAGTAGGACATGTCTGCACGCATCGTCGGTAACGTAGGGTCGCTGGCCTTGGTCGCAGTCCTGATGGCTGCGGTTCACGGAGCCGTTCTGAAGAGTGCGCTGGAGTCGGTGGAGGCCGGTCAGGTCCTTCCGCTCGTGGGTGCGGACTTCCAGGATGGCATGACCGTGTCGTTGGTCCTCGTGGGCGTGTTCGACGAGCATCCGCTCGGTGAGGCGACGGCCAACGACGAGGGTGGCTTCACCATCGACCTCGAGATTCCCGCCGACGCCCGGCCCGGCGCTTACCAGGTGGTCGCCTATGAGCCCAGTGGCGAGCGGGCAACCGCCCTGGACATCACGGTCCTGGCTGCCTCGGCGCCGGCGGTGGCCGAGCACAGCCGTGAAGAGGCCGCCGGGCATGATGAGGCGGAGGCGTCTCCGGCCCGGGCCGACGAGATGATCATCGAGCGCTCCATGAGCGGCGCCGGTTGGGGCGTGATCGGCCTCATGATCGGTCTCGCCGGAGGGCTTGGCATGGCTCTCCTCAGGGGTGCTCCCACCACCGAGGTCTAGGCCAGAGCGACGACCGGTCGGCCCAGTAGTACATCACGGGGCCCCACCCAGGTACATCACGGGGCCCCACCCAGGTACATCACGGGGCCCCACCCAGGCGAGTGGCGCCCCGGCGTCTTGCCGTCGCACTGTGTTGCCGTCGATATTGGCCGTTCTTACTTGATATGACGCTCAAGGAGAAATTCGATGGCACGCCTAGACGGTCCCCTCCCCGCTGTCTCCATCTGCCTCACCCTCACCCTCACCCTTCTCCCTGCTCCGTCGGCCGGCCAGTCCACCGACGACCTGAAGGACGAGGCGCTCAAGGAGGTCATCTCCATGGAGAAGCTCTCCCAGGAGATGGTGGACATGATCTTCTCCTTCTCGGAGCTCGGATTCCAGGAATTCTGGACCATGGAGTACATCACTGGAATCCTGGAGGCGGAGGGTTTTACCATCGAGACGGGCTGCTCCGACATGCCCACGTGTTATGTGGCGTCGTGGGGAAGCGGTCACCCGGTCATCGGCTTCATGGGTGACATCGATGGCCTTCCCGAGACCTCGCAGAGGCCCGGTGTTCCGTACCACGACCCGCTCATCGAGGGCGGGCCGGGCCATGGTGAGGGCCACAACAGCGCGGCGGCCGTGGACGTCGTGGGCGTCATCGCCGCCAAGAGGGTGATGGAGAAGCACGGGCTCACCGGCACCCTCAAGGTGATTCCGGGGGTGGCAGAAGAGCTGGTGTCGAGCCGAACGTAAATGGTGAACAGCGGTCTGTTCGGGGACATGGACGTAATGCTCTCGTCACACATCAGCCGGAACTTCACCACCGCCTGGGGCATCTCGGGCTCGGGACTGGTCTCGACCATGTTCACCTTCCACGGCCAGTCAGCCCACGGAGCGGGCTCGCCGTGGGCGGGCCGCAGCGCCCTCGACGCCGTGGAGCTCATGAACGTGGGCTGGAACTTCCGGAGAGAGCACCTGAGGCTTCAACAGCGCTCACACTACATCATCTCCAACGGTGGCAATCAGCCCAACGTAGTCCCGTCCGAGGCCTCTGTCTGGTACTACTTCCGGGAGCTCGACTACTCCCGCATCAAGGATCTTCATGAGATCGGTCAGAAGATGGCAGAGGGTGCCGCGCTCATGACCAACACCGAGGTGACCGAGCGGGTCCTGGGCGCCGCCTGGCCGTCGAACATGAGCAAGCCTCTGGCCGAGCGGATGCACGCGAACCTGGTGGCGGTGGGGATGCCGGAGTGGAGCGACGGGGACCAGGCCCTGGCCAAGGCGGCTCAGCGGATGATGGAGGCGGACGAGAGGGACGGCCTCCCCACCGAGGTGAAAGAGGAGCTCGAGGAGTCGGACCAGGGTATGGGCGGAGGGAGCGATGACATCGCAGAGCTCTCCTGGAATCTACCGACCATCCGCCTCCGCTACCCCGGCAACATCCCGGGCATGACAGGGCATCACTGGTCCAGTGGCATCGCAATGGCGACTCCCATCGCGCATCAAGGGGCCAACTACGGCGCCCGGGTCATCGCCATGACCGCCGTGGAGCTCGCCAACGATCCGGATCTGGTGGAGGAGGCTTGGACCTACCACCGGGAGGTGACTACCAAGGACTACCAGTGGGAGTCCCTGATCCCCGAGGGGACGGCGCCTCCCACGTTCCTCAACGCGGAGAAGATGGAGCGCTTCCGCCCCATGCTCGAGAAGCTCCGCTACGATCCCGAGAAGTACGATACGTATCTGGAGCAGTTGGGCGTGGACTATCCTCCGAGCCGTCCCATATCCGACGAGGCCGGCGGGTCGAACTGACTACCCGTCGGTGGCCGAAGGCTTTGCCAAGGGCCCTCTCGTAGTTCATCTTGCTGGACCCATCGTTTCTCGGAGCGTGGATGTCAATCGACCCAGCCGACCCACCTCCGGACGCCGACATCGTTCCATGGCGTCCGGAAGTCACAGAAGCTATCTACGCCCTTCTCTACCGCGACGATCTCGGACTCGACCGTCTGGTAGCCGAGCTCGAGGCTCTCGCTCAGAGCGAGGGAGCGTTAGTGTACTCCGAGCTGCTCTACCTGCTCTCACACATACGTTTCGAGGAGGGGGAGGCGGAACGGCACTGGCGCGCGGTGATCGGCCATCGGGAAGCCATGGAGGAGGCACTCGAGTCCGAGGTCGATGTATCCGTAGCGCTCGTAAGCTACTTCGTGCAGGTGAACCGTCAGCTCCAGAATCCGAAGCTGATCGAGCTCAAGGTCTTCGAGGAGACCGAGGCCTCGGCGTACAGAGACGACCTCACCGGTCTCCACAACTTTCGCTTCTTCCAGGAATATCTGGGTTGGGAGGTGCACCGCTGCGAAAGACACGGTGGATCCTTCTCGATCGCCATGGGCGACATCGACAACTTCAAGGACTACAACGACCGGTTCGGCCACACCCAAGGAAACGCGACGCTCCGAGTCGTTGCGCGCACGCTGGTAGAGGCCGCCAGGGAAGAAGACGTTACGGCGCGTTACGGAGGTGAGGAGTTCGTGCTCATCATGCCCGAAACATCCAAGGACGATGCAGCAGGGGTTGCCGATCGGGTATGTGAAGCCATCGGCGACCTCGAGTTGTCGGCCGACGACCCCATGCACCGAGTCACGATGAGCTTTGGAGTCGCGAACTATCCCCTCGATGCCGTGACTACCGATGACCTCATTCGGTGCGCGGACCGGGCCATGTATGTCGCCAAGGCCCGCGGCAAGAACCAGGTCCAACTCTATGGCTCCAATCGTCGGGCGCACCGGCGGATCAATGCCGTCTTTGAGGGTGAATACCGGGTCTTCGAGGAAGAAAGCCGGCCGTTTTCCACGCTGGACATCAGCGAGAGCAGCCTACGCGTCACCGTAGATCGCCCCGTACCTGTGAACGCCCTCGTAGAGTTTACGCTGATACTTCCCGACCACAGCCGGAAAGTGAGCGCGCATGGGCGGGTCATCCGCGCCCACCAGCACGAGCAGGACTTGTACGAGCTGGCGATCTCCATCGTGGACATAGACAGTCGCGAACACAGCGCGCTCAAGCAGTACCTCCGCGCTCTGGCTCCCGACAGCACGGAGCTGTTCGGGCCTGATTGACCCCTGCGATTCCGGCCAGCCGGTGGCGATCCGCACGGCCTCCTGCAGTATGAGATCCTGTGGATCCCGATGGGTCAGGTTGTCTTTCCCGCCCGCTCCCTTGCTAAGCCCTCCCGAGGGGCGTAACGATTGTCTCCCCTTGGAAGAATGAGGTGCCGAGTGATGATGAAGCGTACGTGGTTGATCCTCTCGGTAGGACTGATGGCGGCGACCGCCGTCCACGCTCAGGACGAGCATTTGGAGAAGGCCCGGCGGGTGTTGGCCACCATGCCGCTCTTCGACGGTCACAACGACTTGCCGTGGGCGATTCGACAGGACGAGGACGCGCCCTTCGACGTGGCGGCCTACGACCTGCGCCGCACGACCTCGGGTCACACGGACATCGCGCGGCTGCGCGCCGGCATGGTGGGGGCTCAGTTCTGGTCGGTCTACATCCCCATGGAGTCGGTGGACGAGGGAGCGGCCCGGTATCAGCTCGAGCAGATCGACATCGCACGGCAAGTCATCCGGAAGTACCCCGATGTGTTCGAGCAGGGTTACTCGGTCTCGGACGTGGAGCGGATCTACGGCGAGGGGAAGGTCGCCTCGGTTCTGGGGATGGAGGGCGGTCACGCCATCGAGAATTCGCTGGGCGCGCTGCGGGCCTACTTCGATCTGGGTGCGCGCTATATGACGTTGACCCACTCCGGCAACAACGACTGGGCGGACTCCGGAACCGATGAGCCGGAGCACGGCGGCCTCACCGAGTTCGGGAGAGAGGTCGTCCGTGAGATGAACCGCCTGGGGATGCTCGTGGATCTCTCCCACACATCACCGGAGACGATGAACGACGTTCTGGACATGGCCGAGGCCCCGGTCATCTACTCCCACTCGTCGGCCCGGGCCCTGACCGATCACCGGCGGAACGTGCCGGATCAGGTGCTGCGCAGGCTTCCCGAGAACGGCGGGGTCGTCATGATCACGTTCGTTCCCGTGTTCATCTCCGAGGCCACGCGCACGTACGAAGGGCCAGGAGACGCGCCGAGGGCGACGTTAGGCGACGTGGCGGACCACATCGAGCACATCCGTGACGTCGCAGGGGTCGACCATGTGGGCATCGGGTCGGACTTCGACGGGATAACCGACACTCCGGTGGGGCTGGAGGACGTGTCGACCTTCCCGGCTTTGTTCGCCGAGCTCTCGCGCCGGGGGTGGAGCGAGGAAGATCTGGCCAAGCTCGCGGGCGGCAACGTCCTGCGGGCATGGAGAGAGGCCGAGTCCGCGGCGCGCAGGATCCAAAGGACCCGCGGTCCCTCGATCAAAACCATCGAGGAGCTGGACGGACGGCCCATCTCGGAGGAGGAGGGACCACGACTCGGGGCTTGGTCGATGGGTCAACAGCATCCGGGGCAACGGCCGTAGAGTACCAGCTCGTGGGCCTCCACCAGGAAACCGGCGGGCGCCAGTCGCTCCGCGTCCTCGGGGCATGCCTTCACGTCGTACGCCTGGTCGCACTCCCGACAGATGAAGTGATGGTGGTGGGGGCGGCCCGCCCCGCTCGTAGCGAGGCGGCTCGCCAGGAAGCTCCACGGGATGCAGCCACCCTTCGCTCAGTAGTGCTTTGATGGTGCGGTAGATGGTCGCGATCCACCGAGAGTGCCGAGGCGCCGGACCGGATGCATCGGTGCTCGAGCCGAGAGACCTTCATGCTCGCCGTGAGCGCCGAGTTGACCGCGAGACGATCGAGCGGAGCGAGATCAATGGCCGAGACACTCCTGGGACACCATACTAGCCCAGGAGGCCATATGGACATTGTGTACATCCGTGACCTGACAATCGACACCATCATCGGGATCAACGACTGGGAGCGCGAGGCTCGGCAGACCGTGAGTCTCGATCTCGAGATGGCCACCGATATCCGTAGGGCGGCCGACAGCGACGATATTGCGGACACGATAGACTATAAGGGGGTGGCCAAGCGGCTCATCGCCTTCGTCGAAGGGACCGAGTTTCTGCTGGTGGAGACGATGGCTGAGAGAATCTCGGACATCATACGCGAGGAGTTCGGCGTGACCTGGCTGCGCCTGCGAGTGAGTAAGCCCGGTGCGGTCACTGGAGCGACCGACGTGGGCGTCGTCATCGAGCGGGGAGAGCGCACCTAGGTGGCCCGTGCGTATATCAGCGTAGGCAGCAATATCCATCGCGAGCGCAACGTGACGGCCTCCCTGGACGCCCTGTCCGCCGCCTACGGAAAGCTCCGTTTGTCCTCCGTCTTCGAGGGCGAATCGGTAGGATTCGAGGGCGACCCCTTCTACAACCTGGTGGTGGGGGTGGATACCGGGCAGACGGTCGGTGAGCTGGCTGAAACCTTGCGGAAGATCGAGGACGACCGGGGGCGAAACCGCGACACTCCGCGGTTCAGCCCTCGCACGCTGGACCTGGACCTGCTGACCTATGCCGACGCGACGGGCTTGGTCGATGGCGTCTCGCTCCCTCGGAAGGAGATCACCGAAAGCGCCTTTATCTTGTGTCCTCTGGCGGAGGTTGCCGGTGCCGAGATTCACCCCACGGCGCAGCGCAGCTACGCCGATCTGTGGCGGCGCTTCGACAAGGGAAAACAGAAGTTGTGGCCCGTAGACTTTATCTGGGACGGTGTGTGGATCTCCAGAGCGGGGAGCTGAATGGGGTTCAGGGGGTCGCGGGGCCCATCACGGCGGGCTCGGGAGCTTCGGACGAACTCTCCAGAGCCTCGAACGCCCGCACGAAGACGGCCGAGGGGATGTCGTCCTGGCGCTTGTAGCGAGCCGAGCAGGTGCCGTAGACGGGCTCGACACCCCGGAGTCGGTTCTGCTCTACGAGCGCCTCGACCGGCTCGCTCGGAAGTGGCGGCGGAGGGGGCGGAGCATCTGGGATCGGCCTCATCCTCGGGTCGACGAAGTAGAGCCTCTGGCCTAGGGAGTTCGGCTGCCCCTCTAGGAAGTTCGGCCGCCGGTCCGGAGAGTTGGGCTGCCCCTCTAGGGAGTACGGCGCCCGGTCCGGGGAATTCGGCCGTGGGCGCCGGGGGAAGTGCACCGTGTACCCGTCCTCGTGCACCAAACGGTGATGGAAACGGCACAGTAACACGAGGTTGTCCAGCTTCGTCTCACCGCCGTCGGCCCAGTGCCTCACGTGATGAGCATGTGAAGCGGAGTCCACAGCCCGGAAAGCGGCATCCACGGTCCCTGGACTCGAGCGCCCGCCTGAGCGCCGGCAAATCAAAAGATACGTACGCTGAGGGAAGCCTCAGAAGGGCCAACGCACTAGAGGTACTCGGGTCCCCATCTGCCCCTTGCCGGGCGGCACGACCAAGTCCAGTCAGGTCAGGCTGCGACCGCCGTCGACCGCGATGATCTGACCCGTGACATACGGGGCTCGCTCGGCTAGGAACAGCAGCGCCTCCGCGATATCCCGAGGATCTCCTTGGGACCCGAGCGGCACCCGCTCCAGCAAGCGCCGCCTCCTCTCCTCGCTGTCCTCCACGGCATCGCTTTCGGGCCACAGGATCACCCCGGGGGAAATGCCGTTCACGCGAACCGCCGGCGCCAGATCTCGGGCCATGGACTTGGTCAACATGGCTAGCCCGGCCTTGGTCATGCTGTACACGGAATGATCGGCCAGCGGCCTCTCAGCGTAGATGTCGATCAGATTGACGATGCTTCCCCGATTTTGCCCGAGGCTATCCGCCAGCGCCTGGCTGAGAAAGAACGGCCCCTTGAGGTTGCTACCGACGAGCGAGTTCCAGTCCTCCTCGCGCACGCTGCCGATGGGCGTGGGGTAGAAGCTCGAAGCATTGTTGACCAGCAGGTTCACGCCGCCGAATTGGTCGATGACCTCGCCCGCCAACTCTTCGGCGGCGCTACGATCCCCCAGCGTCGCGTGGAAACACGTCACTGATCCATCCCTCAGACCGTTGAGCTCGGCGGCAAGAGCCCCGGCGGCGTCGGCGGAGCTCCGGTATTGCAGCGCAACGTCATAGCCGGCTTCGTGGAGGGCTCGGCACAGCTGGGCGCCGATGCGTTGGGCACCGCCTGTCACCAGCGCCACCTTCGAATCTGCGTTCCCCTTCGAATCTGCGTTCCCCATAGTCGCCCCACTCTGCTGACGTGTGGTCACACGCACTTCGCTGCCTTGGTCCTCCGCCGCTGTGGCCGGTTCTTTAGCTTCGCCTTCCACCGCTCGGGCACGCAACACCGGCGGGGCGACACGAACGGTGTGGGACGAGGCCGCTTCGGTGAACCAGCACGCACGGTCGCACCCGGGCTCCTACCAGTGTCTCGTTACCAAAGTGTCTCGGCCAGTCGAGGGCACGGTGCATCCGTGGGCTCAGCGTTGGGACTCCTTGCGACCACGCTTCGCGCGGTGCCCGCTTGCGCTACGCCGCGTCGTCCCGCCTTGATCCCACGGCGCCCCGACCCGCTCGGTGGCTCGGGAACTTCGGAAACCGAACACTCGAACCAAAGCCTGGGACGAGGGTAGCTCGACTGGCCGAGACACATTGGCAACAGGATGCTAGGTTGCCCGCCGAGTCCACCGAGTACGACTTGAATCGCCGACGAGGAGTCCATGCCCCGGGTGACAGTCACGACGGAGCTCGAGTTCAGCGCCGCGCATCGGGTGTTCAATCCAGAGTGGACCGACGAGCGCAACCAAGAGGTGTTCGGGGGGTGCGCAAACCCCAACTGGCACGGCCACAACTATGAGCTCCACGTGACGGTCGAGGGGGAATTGGATCCGGAGACCGGGTTCGTCATGGACTTCAGGGATCTGAAGTCGCTCGTGGAGTCACGCGTGATCCAGGACCTCGATCACCAGAACGTGAACCTCGATGTACCCTGGCTGGCGGGGCTCATCCCCTCCGCCGAGAACATGGTCGTCGCGATCTGGAGCCGTCTCGCTGACGGCCTGCCCAACGAAGTGAAGCTCAGCAAGCTGACGCTTTGGGAGACCCCCCGAAGCTACGTGGAGTACACCGGTGAGTAGTGAGCTTTCGGGAGCCTCGTTCGAGGACCTGGTAGCCGAGATGATCCGTCGCCTCGGCGATGACCCCGACCGTCAGGGGCTGAAGCAAACCCCGGAGAGGGTCTCGAAGTCCATGACCTTCCTCACCCGCGGGTACCGGATGACACCGGAGGACGTGATCAACGGCGCCATCTTCGAAGACTGTCACCGGAACATGGTGATGGTGAAGGATATCGAGATGTACTCGCTCTGCGAGCATCATCTCCTGCCTTTTTTCGGGAAGGTGCACGTCGCGTATATTCCGAACGGAAAGATCATCGGGTTGTCCAAGACGGCTCGCTTGGTCGAGGTCTTCGCCCGCCGCCTTCAGGTGCAGGAGCGCTTGACAGAGCAGATCGCTCAGGTGCTCTGGGAGCTGGTGGAACCCGAAGGCGCCGGGGTGGTCGTAGAGGCGTATCACTTGTGCATGATGATGCGGGGGGTCCAGAAGCAGAACTCGAAGACGATCACCTCGGCCATGCGCGGTTCGTTCCTCGCGGATCAGAGGACCCGGGACGAGTTCCTCCGCCTGTGCGTGACCGACCACAGCCCGCTTTCCTAGTGACCGACCACAGCCCGCCCTCGCGGTGACCGACCACAGCCCGCCCTCCCAGTGAGCGAAGGCCCGGCCCAGGGCCCATGCATCTGCTCCTCACCGACCGCCTCACCTGTTCCCGCTGTGGGCCCGAGTTTGGGCTGATCCTCCTTGCGGACCGGCTGGAGGACCGGCGCGTTCTGGAGGGAGCACTGGGCTGTCCGAACTGCCGGGATCGCTACCCGATCCGGGAGGGATTCGGGGACCTGCGGCCTCCACCCCGGATCAGCCTCCACGACGAGGATACGCTCGCGGCGCCCGACTCTCCAACGCTCATGGAGGTGGCGGGTCTTCTGGGGATCACGGAGGGCGTCGGTCATGTGGCCCTCTTGGGCCGCATGGCGGGCCACGCCGATGCTCTTGCCGAGAAGTTGGAGGTCGTGGAGGTCGTGGGGATCGCTTCGGGGCTACGGAGTTGGCACGAAGCCGAGGGTGTCAGCCGGCTGATCGCGGGCTCCCGGCTTCCGTTCCAGGCTCAGAGCCTTCGCGGCGCGGCCCTCTTCGGAGACGAGGGGCCGCTCGACGCCCACGAGGTTGCACGCGTCGTGGCGCGATTGGGTCGCGTGGTCGTCTGGGGTGGCGTCGACGGCTGGGATTCCGCCCTCGAGACCGCGGGAATGAAGGTTCTGGTTTCGGAGACGGCGGCGGTGGTGGCGGCACGACAATAACCTTGTCGTTGCGTCGCATTTGGGCCTTCTCTACTTTCGTCACCACCCACTCCGGCGTTTCGCGGCTGACCGCTCGCCCGTCGCGCCGTACCATTTCTCGCGGCCGAGCTTTCTCTCCATGGCGTGGTGGAATAAGGTTTTCGGCGGATCCAGGGACACCGGGCGCGTCGCCTACTATGACGAGGGCGTCGCCTTGATGGCGGAGGGCAAGTTCCACGAAGCCCTCACCTCGTTTCGCCTGGCCCTCAAGGAGTCACCCGGGGACTCCGTGGTGCTGCAGCAGATCGCAATCTCGTACACCCGCATCGGGATGACCGAGGAGGCCGCGAAGACGTATCGGCACGTGCTCCAGAAGAACCCCGATGCCGCCGGCGCCCACTACGGTCTGGCGTTCCTCCTCGTGAGGGCCGGCCAGGAGCCGGACGCCATCCCGCACCTCCGCGCCTTTCTCGAGAACGCACCTACCGAGGAGGCTGGCGAGCACGTGTCCCATGCCCGGGGAACCCTCGCCAAGCTCACCGGAGAGGGTGGATCGAACCCTGCTACCGAGGGTCCTCAACCCACGCAGGATGAGCTCTTCTAAACAGACGATCCTGTTTTGGACCGGGCAGGGCGACGTGTTCAAGGGCCGCTCGGGGTCAGGACCCGAGGTGACCATCGACGGGGACGGCGAGGCCGGCGCCTCAGCGATGGATTCTCTGCTCCTGGGGCTCATGGGCTGCATGGGCATCGACGTGCTCATGATTCTCGAGAAGTCCCGCGTCGATGTGAGCTCCCTCGAGATTCACGCCGATGCCGACCGGAACCCCGACCCTCCCCGCTACTTCAAACGAATACGTCTGACCTTCGTATTGGGAGGCGTGGCTGCCGAGGCGCGGCCCAAGGTGGATCGCGCGATCCAGCTCTCCCGCGACAAGTACTGCAGCGTGCTCCACTCGCTTCGCCAGGACCTCGACTTCGAGACGGTGGTCGAGGGCGTCTGAGCACCGTCGGCCTGTTCCTAGTGTTCCGGTAAGGCCACAGGAGAACCGGATGGGCTCTCTCGACTACGTGTCCAATCCCGCGGACCTCCCGCCCGGGACGCTGAGTCAGCTCTTCCTCACGGCCGTGGAGGATCGCAGCGAGGAGTTGGCGTTCCGGTACTTCCCGGGCGACGGCGACCACCTGGAGGATATGAGCTACAGTGCGGTATACGACCTCGTTCGGGCCGTTTCCGGTGGGCTCCAGGCCCTCGGCATGAAGCGGGGAGACCGGGCGGCGATCCTCTCTGAGACCCGTATGGAGTGGTCCGTCTGCGACTACGCCTGTATCTGCACTGGTGTTCTGAACGTGCCCATCTACAGCACCCTGACCGGCCCCCAGGTGGCGTACATTCTGGAGAACTCGGCTGCGTCGCTGGTCTTCGCGTCGACTCCCGACCAAGCGGAGAAGGTCGAGGCCGCGAGCCGGGAGATGGTACGGGACATCCAGATTGTGGTCTTCGACGCGTCCGACTCCCTCCCCGAGGGCGCTCTGGCGTGGGAAGACTTCCTGGAGAAGGGGCGCGAATTCGACGCCGAGATGGACGACGAGAGCTTCCGTGCCATGGCCCTGGAAGCCGAGCCAGACGGTCTGGCCACTCTCCTCTATACGTCAGGCACGACGGGGAACCCCAAGGGGGTGATGCTCACCCACAACAACCTGTGGAGCAACGTGACGGCGGCGGGGCGAATGCTTCCCCGAAAGGAGGGTGATACGGCGCTGGTCTTCCTCCCCTTGTCACACGTCCTTCAGCGCATGGTCAGCTATCTGTACTTCTCACGGGGCGACACGGCGGCCTACGCACACTCCATCCACAAAGTGGCCGACGATATCAAGGTGGTTCGGCCCTCCATCGTGGTCTCCGTTCCACGGTTGTACGAGAAGGTCTACAACGCCGTGATGGAGGCAGAGGGCCTGAAGAAGAAGCTCGTGCAGTGGGCCAGGGAAGTGGGTGAGGCCTGGGCCGAAGAGAAGCTGGCAGGCCGTGAGCCCAGCGGTGTTCTCAAACTTGTATACCGTCTCGCGGATGCCCTCGTCTTCAAGAAGATCCGGGCGGCCATGGGGGGGCGGATCCGTTACTTCATCAGCGGTGGGGCGCCCCTCGCCCCGGACATCAATCGCTTCTTCTTCTCAGCCGGAATCTGGATTCTGGAGGGCTACGGCCTCACGGAGACCAGCCCGGTCACCAACGTGAACTCGTTCGAGGGCTTCAGGATCGGGACCGTCGGCAAGCCCATCCCCGGGACCGAGATCCGGATCGGAGAGGAAGGCGAGATCCTGATCCGGGGCCCGCAGGTGATGAAGGGCTACTACAATCTGCCGGAGGCCACCACCGAGGCTATCGATTCCGAAGGGTGGTTCCACACGGGGGACGTGGGCGAGATCGACGAGGACGGCTTCCTCCGGATCACGGACCGCATCAAGGACATCATCGTCACGGCGGGGGGGAAGAACGTGGCGCCCCAACCCATCGAGAATCGTCTGAAGACCAACGAGTTTGTGGAGCAGGCGGTGATGATCGGCGATCGCCGGAGCTTCTGCGTGATCCTGGTTGTTCCCAGCTTTCCGAACCTGGAGGCCTGGGCACGGAAGACCGGTATCCAGGCTTCGGACGCGAAGGCGCTTCTGGCTCGACCGGAAGTCCAAGAGCTCATAGAGGAGCAGGTTTTCGGAGCGCTGAGGGGGCTGGCGCGCTTCGAGACGCCCAAGAAGATCGGGTTGATCGAGTCGCAGTTCACCATCGAGGAGGGCACCCTCACACCCACCCAGAAGGTCAAGCGGAGGGCGGTGGAGGCACGATACCGCGAGCTCATCGAGGCGTTCTATCTGGAAGACAACCTGGACCAGACCGTCTTCTCGGAGCCGTGACCGAGATGTCGGACGTACGAGTCGTCTTCGTCACCGCCGGAGACAAGGAGACGGGCCTCGCCCTGGCTCGCCAGGTCGTGGAGGAGGGGCTCGCCGCCTGTGGAAACCTTCTTCCAGACGTCACCTCCGTTTTCGAGTGGGACGGAAGCATGCAGGAGGAGGCGGAGGTTCTGCTTATCTTGAAGACGAGTGCAGACCGAGCTTCGCGACTCGTCGAGAGGGTTGCGGAGCTGCATACGTATGACGTTCCCGAGATCCTGACGTTGGCGGTCGAGGGAGGGCACGAGCCCTACCTCGAGTGGGTGCGCGAGTGCACACGGGCGGAGTCTTCCCATGACCAGTAAGAATCGTAGGCCGACCCGAAGGCGAAAGGCGAGGGCCGAGGCGGAGCCGAAAGGCCTGCCGATACAGGGAGACCTGTTGGGGGAGGTGGACCACGGAGGAGCCGACATCGACCGAGGGGAAGTCGAGGTCATCCCCGTCGTTTTTGTGAGCGACCTCGCCGACGAGGCGGCGGAGGGGAAAGCCAACGCCACCGCCGAGACTGCCCCCGACCTCGCTGAAACGGCGTTCTCCGGGGAGGTCGTCACTGCGGACGCCGACCTTCCCGAGGAGATCATGCGGGACGACGTGCCCTCTGGCGGCCCCGGCGGCGGCGACGTTCCGGATGCGGCCGCTTCCGAGGAGGACCGGGTGAGCACTGCCATCCGCGTGTCCCGCGAGGGCCGCGTGCAGGAGGCCGTGCTGCTTTTCATGGAGATCCTCGACGAGAGCCCCACACACCCCCAGGCACAGTTCGGTCTCGGAACCCTGTACGATGATCTCGGCCGCCATGAGCTGGCTATCGAGCGGTTCCTCGCAGCCAGTGAGGTGGACCCCGACAACGCCCAAGTGCGGGCCAGCCTAGGGGCCGCCTATGGAGCGGGGGGCCGATTCGAGGATGCCGACGTCGAGTTGAAGCGAGCCCTCCGCCTCGAGCCGGAGAGCGTGGAGGTCCGCGCCAAAGAAGGGCTCCTGGCGTTTCGGAAAGGGCTTTACGCCGACGCCGAGGCGGGCTTCCGCGGGGTGTGCAAGCACGATCCCGACCATGGCCCAGCTCACTTCTACCGGGGCGAGGCCCTCAACAGGCTTGGTCGCGTGGATGAGGCCCTCCAGGTGATGGAGCGGGTGATCCAGCTCCAGCCACACAACTGGCGTGCGTATCACACACTGGGGATGCTCTACGACAAGAAGCACGAACGGGAGAGAGCGGCCGAGATGTATCGGCGGGCCCAGGCGCTGAACGTGTGATGATCGAAGTTCGTCGCGACGATCTGGTGACGGCCGAGGTCGAGTGCGTCCTTCGGGCCGTCAGCTCGAGAATGGAGCCGGTGACGAGTCTGGGACGGGCGGTGGGCGCCGCGGCCGGCGCCGAGCTCGAGGAGCGCATCGAGCGC
Source organism: Longimicrobiales bacterium (assembly GCA_965238005.1). GTDB lineage: Bacteria > Gemmatimonadota > Gemmatimonadetes > Longimicrobiales > Gaopeijiaceae > CBDCKN01. The sequence continues at coordinate 3,959,538 of OZ250165.1, read as the reverse complement.
ATGGGTGAGCTCCCCGTGGGTGGAGCGGTGATCACACCGGGCGGGGCGTTGCAGGCGGCGTTTATGGTGCACGTGGTGGTTCAGTCCGACGACGAGCCCGTGACGGCATCTGGTGTACGAAGGGCGTTCCTGAACGGCCTGCGGCATGCTTGTCGACTCGGAGTCGAGACCCTGGCCCTCCCTCCTCTCGGCACAGGAGCGGGAAATCTGGACGCCGAGGCGGCGGCGGACGTCATGGCACAGGTGCTGCGGGAGCACCTGGAGCGCGAGGAATACCCGAAGCGGGTCGTCGTCATGGTGACGACGGACTACGAGCTGCAGGTGTTCGCTACCCGTCTCAAGGAGTTCGACGATGACCGTGAGGAGTCGAGCGACGATGGAGTGCCGAACGGCGATGGAGCGTTGAGTGGCGATGGAGCGTAGCACGTGAGCTGGAAGGTGTTGGCCGTCACGATCGTGGCGATCTGGGTCGCTATGGTGGGATGGCAGGCCCGGCGGGAGTACTTCCAGCCCGAGCTCACACGGCTGGCAGAGGCTGCGCTCGCGCTGGCTCCGGGGATGAGCTTCTACACGCTCCGCATGGGCGAGCGCAACGTGGGCCAGGCCACATCGCGCCTGGACACGATCCCAGAGGGGTTCGAGCTGGAGGACGTCATGGTCCTCGACCTCCCGGCCCTGGGCCAGACGGGCTCCGCCGTGGTCCGAACGCTGGTCCGCCTCAGCCCCGCTCTCATCATGGAATCCTTTTCCTTCTCCCTGGACTCCGAGGTCGGGACGTTTCGGGCCGACGGGACTCTTGGGGCCGACTCCACGCTCCACGTCACCATAGATGCCGGTGGCTCGGAGCAGGAGATCTCCTACCGGCTGGCCGAGCCACCCATCTTTTCGGCCGCTCTCCCCATTCGGATCGCCATGGCTGGCGAGCTGGAGGTTGGAAACACCCTGCGACTTCCGGTCTTCGATCCGTCCACGCTGGCCACGAGGGCGGTGGAGGTCCATGTGCTAGAGCACGACACGCTCGTGGTTCCGGACAGCGCATACCTGAATCCCAGCACGAATCGCTGGGAGCCGGCCCGCTACGACTCCATTCCGGTGTGGAAGATCGCCGAGGTCCATGGTGGCGTGCAGGTGGTGAGCTGGGTGGATCACGACGGGCGGGTCATCAGCGCCTCGAGCGCCCTCGGCTTCACCATGGAGAAGACCGAATACGAGCTGGCGAGGCAGGCGCAGGAGGACTCCCGAGGGGTGGCCACGTTGGCCATCGACCAGGACGTGATCCTGTCGACGGCCATCCGGAGCAAGGCCGACCTAGGGTCGGTGGAGGAGTACGACGTGCTCCGCTTCCGTCTCACGGGAGTGGAGCTGGCGGGTTTCCAGCTCGACGGGGGACGCCAGACGCTTCGAGGCGACACGCTCATCGTGCGCCGCGAGAACTGGGCGGCCGTGGAGCCCGACTTCTCGCTCCCCTACAAGCTCATGGATATGCGCGAGGAGCTTGAGGCGGAGCCGCTGATCCAGAGCGACGACCCGCGAATCCAGCGGGAGGCCCGCCAGGCGGTGGGGCGCTGGCTCCGAGACCCCAAGGCGGCCGCTCAGCGGCTCACCACCCGTGTAGATCGCATGCTCGAGAAGAGCGTGACCTTCTCCGTGCCCAGCGCCCTACAGGTGCTCGAGTCGAGGCAGGGAGACTGCAACGAACACACGGTCCTGTATGTGGCCATGGCCAGGGCCCTCGGCCTTCCCGCCCGGACGGCCGTCGGTCTCGTCTACCTCAACAACTCGTTCTTCTACCATGCCTGGCCCGAGGTGTGGTTGGGAGAGTGGGTGGCGGTCGACCCGACCTTCGGCCAGTACCCGGCCGATGCCGCACATATCAGGTTCGTGATCGGAGGGCTCGCCCAGCAGGTCGAGATCATCCGCCTCATCGGCCGTCTCAACATCGAGGTGATCTAGCTAGCCTCTGCAAAAGTCTGGTGAGTCTCCCCTAGCGAGCCTCTGCACCAGTCTGGTGGGCCTCCCTAGGGCCTGGCCGAGCGACGGGCTGCGGCTGATCGCTAACGATGTACGACAACCTTCCAGAGGATTCTCAATGACCGAAGTCCCCCGAACAAGCTCCGGCCTCGAGGCCCGCCTCGCCCAACTCATGGACGGTGTGGGGCCGGGGGAAGACGCGACCCCGGAAATGCTCCAGCTCGAGGGAGTCGTGAAACGTTAGGGGATTATATACCTAACTTGATTTGCCCGGAGGCTTCCCGGCCTTGGCGTCCCGCTGCTCCACCTTATCGGGACGGTGCCGATGTAGCGCCTCGGCTACCTGCTCCGGCTTCGCACCCCGATAGTCGGCCTTTAACCCCTTCTTGTACGGCTTCCGCTTCTCGCTCATCGGCTCGTTTCCTTAGGACAGAGACATTTGCAGCGAGCCCTGCACGGGCTTTCCGGTGTAGGGATCGGCCAGCGCGGGCAGCAGCGGCATCCGGTTGTCGAAGTAATCTTGAATCGACCACAGCTGGGCTCGTGGATATTGCGACGCGCCCAACGTGAGGAAGCCCCTGTGGGTTGCCTCTGTCCGTGCTCCTGCCGCTCGGATCGGCTCAACGGTGGTATACAAGCCTATGGCGGCCTGTTCCCGTTCCATGACGCCTAGAAAGTCGCGCAACTGCCCTAACTGATATTTCCCACCTTTGACTTGCGCGAGCACCTGATCGGTTGTGTCCTCCGGCTTGGCCAACAGGTATCCGACACCGTCTATGCCGTCGTCGCCTACCTGTTTGTCATTCGGCGCAAGGCCTGGAATCCGGGTCACAGCCCATTTCTCAAACTTGAATGGCTTTTCGCGGGCGAGCTTGCGAGCGCCGGATAAATCATACGGATATCCCTCAGTCTTAACCTTATATTCTGGGAGTCTTTGGTTACAAATCAGATCGATGGCGAACGGCGAAATGTCGATTCCCACCCACTGTCTGTTGAGCTTGTGCGCCGCCACTACTGCCGTGCCGCAGCCGCAGAACGGGTCCAGTACGATATCCCCAGGACGGCTCGAAGCCTCCATGATCCGCTGCAACAACCCTAGCGGCTTTTGCGTCGGATATCCGAGACGTTCGGTTTCGGAATCCAACCACTTCACATCACGGTCGATTTCAGCATCGTCGTTGTATAGGACCCCCTTGGTACCAGGCTGATACGCCCAAATGTCTTGGCACAGAACCCCCGGTCCTCGGCGTTGCTTGTAACGAGGCACACCGTTTCGCGAAAACACTATCTCATTCGAGGAAGCTAAAATATCCAGCAGTCTAAGGGGTCCCAATGACTGCTGTTCAGCCGGTAACTCATCTTTTAGAGACCTGGGGATTGCCCAATGCCGTCCCCTTGCTGTCGGATCGTACCCCCGCCAAGGTTCCCCGCTCTCACCCTTTCGAACTCCCTGCCCCGTCAACACGTTTGATTGATATGGTCCTCGTTCATCCGAATGGCAGAAATAGTCATGGACGTATGCCTGCGTGTATGGCGTATAGCCGGGATGAAACGTAGCCTTGTCATGGGCGTAAAACAGTATCACATCATGGATTGGCCCATATTGTCGCGTCAGCTTATTGTGGGCGTTTGATCGTCGCCACACGATCTCATTACGGAACGCTGCGGGACCCCAGACACAATCCATCACTAACTTGAGGCCGTGGGATGCCGTAGGGTCGCAATGTAGGTAGATTGAGCCTGTGGGCTTCAAGACACGGGGCATCTCGGCCAGCCGCTCTGCCATGTAGGACAGATAGGCCAGCATTCCGCTTTCTCCCAGCATCGCGCGCAAGCCCACTACGGCCTTATGTGCCGGGTGCGCGCGGGCACGGGATAGCTGATCTACACGCTTTGCCGCCGCATCGTCCCACCGCCACATATCGTCGAACGCCCGTACCTGTGCACTCCGGCTCCCGTTGGGTTTGGGCTGTCCGTTTCCAAATAGCAGGTTGTAGCTCTGATTGGAGTTGAACGGAGGATCGAGGTAGATCAGGTCTACGCTCTCGGATGGGAACTGAGGCAACCACTCCAAGCAGTCGCCGTAGTAGAGCGTATTGGTTGGAAGACTCATGCACCCCCCCTTCGGGGGGAGAAGGGTGCAATTCTTTCCTTGGCCCCGCAATCCTTCGGGAGCTATTCGGCGATCAGATCCCGGTACATGAGCCGCCGCCCGACCATCGCCGCGACTACGTGCTCCATCTGCCGGATCGTATCCAGGTCGCGGATGTTGTGACGGCCCGCGAACTCGTCTACATACCGCTGTAGGTGCTTCGCGCTCAGCTTGTGGAACGTGCCCTTGTGCGCCCGCTTCAGCATGCTCCAGAAGGACTCCACCCCGTTCGTGTGGGCTTGGCCCCTTACGTACTCGGCTACCGAGTGCTTCACCGCCTCGCGGTTCTCTAGGCCATCGTAGGCGCTCGCATCGTCCGTGTAGACCTTCGCGCCCTTGGCCGCGTGAGTCTTCACAAAGCCTTGGAGCGTCTTCTTGTCCGTGCCCTCGACCACCCGGGCCGCTACTTGATTCGTGGCCCGATCCTTCGCGCCGACCACCGCCGTCTTGCCCACCGGACCACGGCCAGCCCTCAGCTTCTTGGACGCGTGCTTGTTCTTCTCCCGACCGCCGAAATAGGTTTCGTCCACTTCGACCGGCCCGGCGAAGACCATGGGGCCTTCCGCACGGAACGCTTCGCGGATGCGCTGCTGCATGAACCAAGCGGTCTTCTGTGTGACGCCTAGGTCCCTGTGCAGTTTCATCGACGCAACACCCTTGAGGCTCGTCACGTCCAGATAGATCGCGTAAACCCACTTGCGGACGGGAAGAGGCGACGACGCCATGAGCGTTCCCGTCTTCACGCTGAAGTACCGCTTGCAGTCGCGGCACCGATACGGCATGGGCTTGCCGCTCTTGATACCGTACGTGTCGAGAGAGCCGCAATGCCCGCAAGCCCGCTCGCCAGACCAGACCACACCCTCGAACCAACCCACCGCCGATTCCTCGGTCGGGAATAGGTCTGCCAGCTGCAAGAGAGTGATCCCCTCGCGGTACGCCTTGCCGGGTGCCTTGTGAGCCATGTATCCTCCTAAGCGGCAACGATTTGCTGTACTTAGAAGATACCATGATTAGCCCAAAAGTCAAGTCTAGTATATAATACCCAAACGTTATGGGGGCTTCACCGCCGTCAACGGCATCGACCTCACGGTGCCCCGGGGCGAGATCTTCGGATTCCTCGGTCCCAACGGTGCCGGAAAGACGACCACGATTCGGATGGTGGCCGGTGTGCTCGAGCCGACTGAGGGCACGATCCTCATCGGAGGGAACAACCTGGAGGTCCATCCCGTCCACGCCAAGTCCCGCATCGGATACATCCCCGACCGGCCCTACCTCTACGAAAAGCTCTCGGGAGGTGAGTTCCTGCGCTTTGTGGCGGGCCTCTGGGGCAAGGACGAGCACGCGTCGGAAGAACGGGCGAACGGACTCCTCGAGATCTTCAGCCTCACCGAATGGAAGGACGAGCTCATCGAGAGCTACTCCCACGGGATGCGCCAGAAGCTCCTCATCACCTCGGCTCTGATCCATCAACCCGAGCTCATCGTGGTGGATGAGCCCATGGTGGGCCTCGATCCCCGGTCTGCCAGAATTCTGAAGGATCTGTTCCGGGCCTTCGCGAACCGGGGAGGGACGGTCTTTCTGTCGAGCCACACCCTCGAGGTTGTAGAGGCCGTGTGCGACCGCATCGCCATCATCCGTGACGGCGACATCATCGCGAAGGGCACTATGGAGGATCTTCGCGGGCAGGTCGACTCCGGCGAGGCCCACCTCGAAGAGATCTTCCTCAAGGTCACCGGGGACGAGGACATGGCGGACGTGGTGGCCAGCCTTCAGGAGACCAGCTAGTCTAGTGTCCCGTTACCAAAGTGTCTCGGCCAGTCGAGGGCGCGGTGCATCCGTGGGCTCGGCGTTGGAACTCCTTACGACCACGCTTCGCGCGGTGCCCGCTTGCGCTACGCCGGGTCGTCCCGCCTTGATCCCACGGCGTCCCGGCCCTCTTGGTGGCTCGCGAACCTCGGAAACGGAACACTAGTGAACGGCGCCACTTTCGGCGGGCCCGGGATCCTCTGGCTGCTCTGGCCGAAGATCCGGTCGAAGCTCCACCGGACCAAGAGCGAGGAGGGACGCCTCTTCAAGTGGGGCGTGCTCGCCTTCGTCGGGCTGTTCTTCTGGTCGTTCATCTTCGGGGTCATCTTCCGGATGCTGCTGTACTTCCGGGGAACCCAGGGCATCGGCGACCTGCTGGCGGGGAAGCTGCTCGGGCTTGCGCTGCTGACCTTCCTGATGATCCTACTCCTCTCCAACGTCATCACCGCGCTCTCCACGTACTTCCTCTCGAGGGACATGGAGCTCCTCGTGGCTTCGCCCGTGGACTCCGTGAAGCTCTACGGGGCCCGGCTCGTGGAGACGATCGTGGACTCCTCTTGGATGGTGGCGCTCCTTGCGATTCCGCTCCTGGCGGCCTACGGAATGGTGTACGGAGCCGGATGGTCCTTCTATGGTCTCGCCGTCGTCACCCTGATCCCGTACCTGGTGATTCCAGCCGTTCTCGGGACGGCTTTCACGCTCATGCTCGTGAACGTGTTCCCGGCCCGGCGCACCAGAGAGCTCCTGGCTCTCATCGGGCTTTTTGCTGCGGCGGGCGTGGTGGTCCTCTTCCGGTTCCTCCGGCCGGAGCGCCTCGTGAGTCCTGAGGAGTTCCGCGACCTGGTGGACTTCATGGCAGTGCTGAGGTCGCCGACGTCTCCCTGGCTCCCCAACGAGTGGGTAGCGGGCACGCTCATGTCCCACCTCAACGGGGTGTTCGATCCGTTCCCGTTCTGGTTCCTGTGGAGCACGGCCGCGGCCGTCTTCGTAGGGGGCGCCTGGCTCCACCATCGCTTCTTTCGGTCGGGATTCACCCGGGCCCAGGAGGGTGCCGAGCGCAAGGAGGGCCGGGTCCGGACGACCAAGCTGGAGAGGTGCTTCGCCTGGACCGCTCCCGCGACCCGCCAGCTCGTGACCAAGGAGATCCGGGTCTTCTTCCGGACGCTACTCAGTGGTCGCAGCTGATACTCTTGGGCGTCCTGGTGGTGGTGTACGTCTACAACATCAAGGTGCTCCCGCTCTACACCGGTGAGCAGGTCTCCTTCTTCCTCATCAACGCCGTTTCCTTCCTGAACCTGGGGCTCGCGGGATTCGTGGTTGCCGCCATCGCTGCCCGGTTCGTATTCCCGGGTATTTCCCTGGAAGGTAGGATGGCGTGGCTGTTGAGGTCGTCGCCCATCGATATACGTACCCTGTTCCTGACGAAGTACTGGGTGGGAACCATCCCCCTTCTTCTTGTGGCTCTCCCCCTCATCGTGATCACGAACATCATCCTCGAGGCGACGACGCTGATCCTGGTGATCACCACCGTGGCCATGATCGGCATCACCCTGGCCATGACGGCTCTGGCCCTCGGGTTCGGGGCCCTCTATCCGAACTACGACACCGACAACATGGCCGAGATTCCCACGTCGTTCGGGGGTCTCATGTTCATGATGGCGGCTGTCAGCTACCTGACCGGTATCGTGGTCCTCCTTGCGTGGCCCGTTGACCGCCTCCTGCTGGTTCGCTTCCAGGCGGAGGGCGGGTCGGCGGGGATCCTGCCCCTCGTCTTGGGGGCCTCGGGCGCCCTCGTTTTGACAGCCATCTCCATTGCCCTTCCCCTCAGGGCCGGAGTGCGGAAGGTGCGAGCGCTGGAGCTCTAGTGCGGGGCCGGCCACCTGGCCCAGACTCCGGCGCCGCGTTAGCATCATCCCCGAGTTGAATCGGACACTGCGGCCACCGCATCAGCGATCGAGGCAAGGAGCGATCGATGCTTGATGCCATAAAGTCATTTTTCGGCTCTTCCATGACCCCTCCGGCCAGCGTGGAGGAGTTGGGTGACGAGGACATACGCCTGGCCGCGTGCGCCCTCCTCATCGAGCTCGCCTACGCGGACGACGAGTTCACGGAGGACGAGAGGCGGCACGTGACCTCGGCTGTGCGGAGGCAGTACGGACTCGACGAAGATCACGCCGAGGCGCTCATCAAGCTGGCCGAGCTGGCCCGGGGGGAGGCCGTGGACCTCTATCAGTTCACCAAGCTCATCAAGGCCAACTACTCCCTGGGGCAAAAGATGGTCCTGATGGAGGTCATGTGGGGGCTCGTCTACGCCGATGGCGAGCTGTCGAGCCACGAGGAGTCTCTTCTGAGGAAGGTCTGCAACCTTCTGGACCTGTCTCCGGGCTACCTGGCGGACGTGAAGAAGAGGGTGGAGGTCGGCAGGGATTCGGCCGGTCACGATGCCCACCCGCACGGGTAAAGGCTGGACTGACGACGGCCCATTGAAGACCGATCGCGCCTTCCGCATATTCCAGAGGCGTAGGCGACTGGAACCTCAACGCACAGAGCGATGCATCTTCTTCCGGGTGGCTACAACTTCATCCACATCGTGTTCTGGACGGTCGTGGGATTGGTGTCGGTAGGCACCACGGCCGTGGCCATCATTCTGGCAACGGGTCTGGCCCTCCTCCTCTTGGAGTCCATCGGACGGGCCTGAGGGCGGTCGAAGCGACCAGACCCAACCGGAGACAAAGTTGGTCCTCTTTCTCAAGATCCTGGTGGGTGTGGCGGCGCTCGCCCTGGGGATCTACCTGGGGGGCACTCGCTACACCCAATCACCCGAAGAAGTCTCCGCCCGTATGGGCAAAGGGCGGCCCCGGCAGGCCAAGCGCCACTTCATGTGGCTCAACTACCTCAAGGTAGGAGAGCGGGCCTCCCAGCGCCGGCGTGAGCGCCGGCGCTTCAAGACGGCCGTCGCCCGGGACCCGTCGCAGAAGCGCTCGGAAGACTAGGGGCCTGAGGCCCCTAGGGCGTGAAGCCCGCTCGCTCATCAGCCCCAGAGGCTGTTCAGGATCACCAGAGCGATCCCGATGAAGCCCCCCAGCAGATAACCCAGCCGCACGATGATCTTGAGCTCCTTGTGCGTCACCTTTTTGACGAGCTCTTCCACTTTGGCGGGCGGGAAGGCCAGGACCTTCTCCTCCACACGTCCGGCAACGTCGATCTGCTGTATCACGTCGGGCACCTGGGTCTGAAGCCACTCCCAGATCGGGTCGCCGAGGGTCTCTTCGGCGGTTTGAGAGGCTCCCTCGGGGAGCCAGTTGGCGGGAGTCCCGATGGGGCGCTCTAGGATGTTCTTCGAGAGCCGGCTCGCGGCCTCCCGGTAGAGGGTCGCCGCCGCCTCACTCCGTGCCCCGGCCACCAGCCACTCGGCCACCCGGTCGGGCGGCAGCTTTTCAAACACCTCGCCCCACGTCCGAGCACCCATCTTTTCCAGTGCCACCTCGAGCTTCTCGACCACGAAGCTGCGCGACGTGGGGTCCTGTGCCAGACCGACGAACCATCCCACAACCGTCGTCCGAGCCTCCACCACGCTGGGGTCGTCTGGCTCTCCGAGCACCGACGTTACGGGCCGCCTCAGGAAGTCCACGATGGCGTCGTTGATCCCCCGGGCCATGGCATCCTGCATGGCCTCCTCCTGGAGTATCTCAGCTAAGCGCTCCGCCCCTTCGGCCTCAATGGTGTTCAGGACCATGTCCACAGTGGACTCGGTGATGATGAGCTTGGCGACCACCCTCTGATGGAACTTGAGGTCGCTCAGGAAGCGATGGAGGAGGTCGTGGATGAAGGTCTCGAACTTCGCGCGCGCTTCCTTGTCCTCCAGCAGTGACCCCAGGCGCTGGATCGCGAGCGGGAGGTAGGCGGCGATGCCCTTCTCGACGGCCCCCACCAGGCCCAGCGGAAGGATCTCTTCGAAGGTGCGTCGCGGCTCGAGGAGCCTCCGGGCCGCGCGATCCAGGTATTCGTCGATGGCCCGGCTGAAGTCCTCGCTTTCGACCGCTCCCGTAATCCAGTCGTCTACGGCCTCCGAGATGGCCCCCTCGCGGGCGGGCGTCAGGATGCCCGCCACCGGTTCGTCAGCGATGGAGTGGACGATGTCCCCGGCTCGCGCCGAGACCGTCTCGGTGAAGCGATCCGACTGCAGGTACTCGTGCAGGCGCTCGAGTCCGAACGTCGCCACGTCGTCCACGATCCCCTCAACCTGCTTGTGCATGTCCTCGGGAAAGAGGTCACGCACCGAGCCCCTCTCCCTATGGAGGAGGGCATCCAGGAAGCCGGAGAGGTGGCCGTCGAAGGCGGCCCGGAACTCCTGATCGCTGAAGATCTCTCCCAGATCCTCTTCGGTGAGGAGGCGCGTGCCCACGGTACGTCCCACGGCAGCCGCCAGGCGAGGCTGGTTCTTGGGAATGGCCCCCTGGAGCATCTTGAGGTTCCGGCTCCCGACACGCGGGGGCTCGTAGGGATGGAAGAGCATCCAGATCGCCACCGAGTTGGTGAGCCCTCCTGCGAGGGCTCCGAAGGCGATGGTGATCAGCGCGCGGATCAGCTCGTCGGGCACGCAGCTACCTTTTTCTAACGCTGTACGTGGCGCACGAGCCCCCACACCTCCAGGGAATCCCCTGCTATGACGAGGGGGCCGGAGACCTGATGGAGGCCCTCCACAGGAAGGAGCGGTCCCTCTCCCGCCACGGAGCGTAGCTCCATGCCGGTGCTGAAGAGCGAGAGCTCCATCTCCCCGTCGGTGGACCGGATCTCCCAAGCCACCGGAACGTCACGCCGCGCCTCCTCGAACGATCGCACCGAGATCCACTCCACCTCCATCTCCGGCCAGCGATACTCCTCCTCACCTCGTCTGCCCCAGGCCGTGTAGCGCGGGGATCCGCCTGTCTCCTCGATCATGAGAGCCAGACGCCCGGGCCCCGTGAGGAACATCCACTCGCCGGGAAACGGGCCCTCCCGAAGGTGAGCCCGGCTCATGTCGAGGACCATGCCTTCGATCCGCAGATTCCCGAAGTGAACGGCGCCTTGATGAATGCGGAAGGTCTCCCCCCGACCTCCGCTCCAGTCCGACATCCTCTCGTCAATGATGACCTCCAGCTGCCTGGGGCCCTCCTCGTAGAGAATCTCCTCCAGGACATCCTCCGGGCCCACCACCAGATCCATGGCGCCGCGCGGGTGGATGCGAAACGGGGACCGCGTCAATGGAGAGTCCCATCGGTCGTTGAAGAAGGGCTCCCAGAGCCCGGCTCGTGCGAGCCACCCTTCCGCGATTCGCGCGACGCCCCGCTCGGAGGCAGAGGATCGGAAGAGCCACGGGACGATGATGGCGCTGTCGGCGCCCACTGTCATGAACACGACGTTCCGTTCGTAAACCCGGTCGTCGAGGTTCGGATCGGGATCGGCGTCGGGTGTCGTTCCCTGAGCCGCCGCCTGAGGTGGGGGAGCATCCTGACCACATCCGGTCAGGAGGAAGCACACGACGAGGAGGGCCCGGGATCGAACGGAGCTTCCGCCCGTCATCCAGCTTCCGCGCGCCATGTCTCCAGGTGGGTGGAATCCAGGATCGCCCCGTCTTCGGCATCCAGAATCCGATCGAGACGCCGCAAGAAGCGGCCGATGCGGCGGGCGTTGGTCCCCAGATCCGCTCTACCCCTGCGGGACCGGGATTTGACGTCGACCCGCGTCATGGCGTGCTCGTCCAGGCCGATCCGGATTTCGAAATCGTCGATGAACTTGAAGACCAGGGTCTGGCACTTGACCCTGAGGTAGCCGTCCAGATCGTTGGCCTGGAGCAGGGTCCAGCGTCGAGGCCGCTCGACCAGAACGAGACACGCGGTCCAGACCCGATCAAAGGGAATGGCGTAGGTTCGCCCCAGAAGTCGGGGATCGTCGGACCGGGGGTGGGTTGCGGCCCGATTCGTGGTGAGGGCTCGCCCGAGGCGTTCTCTCAGCAACCGGTTAGCCTCCAAGGCGATATCGTATGGTGACGGTGGCTCGGATCGTCTGCCGTGTCAGCTCCACCGGTGTCAGCGCTTCGGCGGCCATGGCCAGACTGGCCCGGGCCTGCAAGCGTGGAACGGGGGCGGGTGTGCCCCTGACCTCGAGGGGTGGCCCCAGGGGCACGCCGATGGCCTGGGCGATGATCTCGGCCTCTCGGCGGGCATTTTCCACGGCCATACGTAAGGCTTCCAGACGAGCCTGTTCTGTCTCAGTGGCCAGGAACACGAGGCTCGCGACCCGGTTGGCGCCGGCATCGATGGCCGCGTCGATGAGAGGACCCGCGGTCGAGACGTCGGCCACGCTCACGCGAACGTTATTCAGCGCCTGATAGCCCATGATCCGGTTTGCCTGGGGCTCGTTCGAGTTGGCTCTGCGATACCTCGGCTGGAGGTTGTAGCCGTGCGTCTCGATTCGCAGACCCTCCAGCTCCGTGTCCCGGAGGGCCGCGATCACGGCCTCCATGCGCTCCGCGTTCTCGGTGGTGGCCGCGCGGGCAGACTCGGCTTCGGTCTCCACGGCGAAGCTGATCTCTACCCGGTCGGGGTCGACGGTGACCTCCCCGTACCCCGTGACCTCCACTGTACCAACCGTATCGGCGGGTACGCCCGCCACGGCCTGAGGATCCACCTGGTACAGGTAGATTCGGCTCGGGTCACCGGGATTGTCGAGGTTGGGTCCCTCCGGAGCGGGAGCCGAGGCGCATCCCGCGATCGCCCAGGTGGCGAGGAGGCAGCGAATCACGTTCCCTCTCGATTCATGGAAGGGGTCGTTCGACAGCGGATGTCTTGACCCGCACTCCGCACCAGTGTTCCCCTTTCGGCGATTGCCCCGGATACCTGCGCCCCATAATGTCCGCCCACATGAAAGCTATAATTCCACTGGCTGGAAAGGGTACTCGCCTTCGTCCCCACACTCACGTCACGCCCAAGCCCCTGATACGCGTGGCCGGTCGACCGGTGATGAGCTACATCCTGGACGATCTCGCCGACCTCGGGGTGCTGGAAATCGTGTTCATTGTGGGCTATCTCCGGGGGGTTATCGAGGCGTATATCGCCGAGACCTATCCGCAGATCACCGCCCACTACGTCGTTCAGGAGGTCCAGGACGGAACGGCCGGAGCCGTGGCGCTGGCCGAGCCCTTTGTGGACGACGAGGTGCTGATCCTCTTCGTCGACACCCTCTTCGACGCCGATCTCACTCTCGTGCACCGTGTCGAGGAGACCGTCGGGGGCGTCGTCTGGGCCAAGGAAGTGGAGGACTACCAGCGCTACGGGGTCATCCTCACCGACGAGGACGGCCACATGGTCCGCATCGTAGAGAAGCCCTCCGAGCCCATCTCCAAGCTCGCCAACATCGGGCTCTACTACATGAGAGACTGGGGGCTTTTGTTCGAGGGGATCGCCCATACGCTGGCCTCAGAGCCGGGGCCGTCCGGCGAGTTCTACCTCACCGACGCTTTCCAGTACATGGTGGACCAGGGAGCCAAGATCCAGGTGGCTCCCGTCGATGGCTGGTACGACTGCGGTAAGCAGGAGACCCTGCTCGACACCAATCGGTACCTGTTGGAGAGAGGCCGGGCAGGCGTCGACGACTCCGCCACGGTCGAGGGCTCCAACCTCATCGAGCCGGTTCGTGTAGAGGACGGTGCGTTGGTCATGGGTTGCACGCTCGGGCCCAACGTCACGGTCGAGTCCGGCGCCCGGATAGAGGGCTCCACGCTGGTCGACACCATGGTCGGAAGCGACGCCGTCATCGAGTGGTCCGACCTGCGGGGCTCGCTGGTGGGGTCTCACTCCCGGGTGCGGGCGTTCCGGGGCCAGCTCAGCGTCGTCGATCACTCGGAGATCATCGGCGGTCAATAGAGGAGGGGCCGCGCGCGGCGCGTCCGGTCAGGGCACACCCCGCCATCAGGAGCACCGTGTTGAGCGCGCGGCACACTCCCTCCGGTCCTCCCGTGTTTCGATACCACTCTTCCAGTGTGTGGGCCTCGCCGGCCTCGCCTCCGGCTCCAAGGGTGATGGCCGGGATTCCCAGTGACATGGGGAGGTTGGCGTCCGTGGACGAGGCCACCAGCTCAGGCTCCATATCGAGGGCCCGCGTCGCGGCCAGCGCCGCCTCCACAAGTGGGGAGTCGGTGGCCGTGGCCCCCGCAGGCCGATCGCCGATGAGCGTGATCTGCAGATCGAGCCGGTACGACTCTTCGGCTGCGCCCGAATTCTCCTCCTCCACGGAGCGTCTCAGAATGGCCCGGACCCGCTTCTCGGCCACCGCCAGGTGCTGCTCCGACTCGCTCCGCACGTCGAGCTCCGCCCAGGCCTCGACGGGGATCGTGTTCACGCTTGTGCCACCCCCGAAACGCGAGATGGTGAGGCTCACAGACGGGCGGGTCGGCGGGGGCCAGGCCGCCAAGGCTCCCACGGCCCGCCCGAGGGCGTGAATCGGGTTGGGGATGCCCCAGTCCACCCATGAATGCCCTCCTCGGCCGCGGAGTGTGACCCGGAAACGCCGAGCGCCGAGTCCCCGGTTTACCACCGTCCGGGCGCCTGCGCCATCGAGTGAGATGAACGCGGACGCGTCGTGGGCGGGTCCCCCGTCACGGAAGAGGTGCTTTACGCCCCTCAGGTCTCCGCTCCCCTCCTCGCCCACGGTGGCCACGAAGAGGATGGGCCTCAGGGTCGGCACATCGGCCTCGGAGAGAGCTCTCACCACCGCAAGCAGCGCGGCCAGGCCCCGCCCATCGTCGGAGATCCCCGGGGCCCGGAGGACACCGTCATCGCTACGCACCGTAAGGTCCGTTCCGGCGGGGAATACGGTGTCCAGGTGAGCCGACACCACGACCGGACTCCCGGCTTCCAGGCCGTGCCGCATCCCCACGACGTTGCCGGTGCTGTCCGTGCGGAGATCGATCAGCCCGGCCTCCTCGAGGAGCTCCGCCATCCGCCGACCGCGGGCCTCCTCGCCGAACGGCGGGGAGGGAATCTCCGTGAGCTCCACCTGATCTTCGAGCGTGCGCTCGTCGGTGGCCATGATGTGGTCACGGGCGGCTCGGACCCCTAGATGGTCCAGGAGCTCGGTCACGGCGGGCAGCGCGGGATGAGACATGGGTCCAAGCTCGGCGCCCACGGCTGACGCGTCAAACTGTGCCCACCCGATTTCTGCGAGACGCTCCTCACGCGGCTCGCCCCACTTCTTCAACAGGCCTTTACCTGTAGGATTCGCATGCCCCCGGCTATCTTGCGTGCGAGCAACGGCTGGGCCCCGGGGTCTCACTTCAGCGGCAACTCAACCCAACGGCCATGGAGGAGCAGGACCTCATTCACGACTGGAACTCGGCCGGTAGCGACGCGTTCGACTGGGGCTCGGTGTCTGGCATCCAGCTCGATGACGAGACTCTACGGGACGGGCTTCAGAATCCGTCCGTGGTGGATCCTCCCATCGAAGGGAAGATCCGGCTCCTCCATCTCATGGACGAACTGGGCATCCATACGGCCGACATCGGCCTCCCCGGCACGGGCCCTTGTCTGCCGGTGATGTTCGTGACCGAGGACACCGCGCGGGCCAAGCCCGAGACGCTCAAGGCCCTTTACGGACACGCCATCGGATGGGGCGCCCACCGGCTCTGCCTTACCGACACCGTGGGGCATGCCATACCTGACCGCGTGCGGGCCCTCGTCCGCTTCGTGATCGAAGAGATCGTCGAGCCTTCGGGGGAGGACGTGGGCGTGGATTGGCACGGCCACCGCGACCGCGGTCTCGGCCTGGCCAACGCCCTCGCGGCCATCGAGGCCGGCGCCACCCGCATCCACGGCACGGCCCTCGGCATCGGCGAGCGCGTGGGTAACGTGGAGATGGACGTCCTTCTGGTGAACCTCAAGCTACTCGGGCTCCATGAAGCCGATCTCACGCGATTGCCCGAGTACTGCAGCACGGCGGCCGAGGCCTGTCAGGTGCCCCTCGCCAGCAGCTACCCCGTGGTGGGTCGCGACGCGTTCCGCACCGGCACGGGGGTGCATGCCGCCGCCATCGTGAAGGCCGCGGCCAAAGGGGACGCCTGGGTCGCCGACCGCATCTACTCGGGCGTGCCCGCCTCCATGGTGGGGAGGGTCCAGGAGATCGAGATAGGCCCCATGTCCGGGCTCTCGAACGTAAAAGCCTGGCTCGCCGCCCACGGGTACGACCCCGACGATGAGAAGGCCTGCCGCATCCTCTTCGAAGCCGCCAAGGCCACGGACCATACCCTGACCGACGGGGAGATCGTGGGACTCCTCAACGGATCCTGAGCCTTCCGTTGCGAAACACACGGTTCGATCGGTAACATGCCGTAAACGGGCGTTTACCTGCCACGTCGAGACATTCCGATCCCGGATGGCGTGGCCGTGTAGCATTCCCCTCGACGCATGTCCGACCAACGACACGAGAGGACCATATCATCCCTGGGTGACGAGCCGTCCGAGCAGGAGCGGATCGGCACGGCGGAGCCCACGGCTGTGGAGGACGTTGTGGAGCAGCTTCTCGACGAGGTGGGGATCCAGACCCAGCCCCGACCGCTTCGCAACCTCGAGGGCCTCAGGAGCAAGGTGGCCGTCGTCAGTGGCGGATCGAGCGGAATCGGCCGGGCCATCGCCATGGACTTCGCCCGGGCAGGCGCCGATGTGGCGTTCTGCTTCCTGGACACCGGCGAGGAGTCCAGGGCCGAGGCCCAGGAGGTGGCGGGCGTCATCCGGGAGTTGGAGGTCAGGGTTTTTTGCGAGGCATGCGACGTTCGGGAGGCTGAGCAGGTTAACGCATTTGTCGAGAAGACCGTAGAGCGTCTCGGGGGCGTCCACATCCTGGTGAGCAACGCAGGGGTGGGACGCGATCGGGCGCTCTGGCGGATGGACGACGAGCAGTGGTCCACGGTCCTGAACACGAATCTTACGGGGGCTTTTTATTTCACCCGGGCGGTGGCGCCGTACCTCCGGGCGCAGGAGTGGGGCAAGATCGTCAACATTACGTCCGTCCACGGGCTTCGAAGCGAGTTCGGGATCGCCAACTACGCTGCATCCAAGGCGGGGATCATCGGTTTCACCCGAAGCGCCGCCGTGGAGCTCGGCCCCAAGAACATCAATGTAAACGCCGTCGCTCCCGGCTACATCCGAACCACGCGGCTCACGGCGGGGGTGCCTGCCGAAATTCTGGACATGGCTCGTGAGCGCAGCGTGCTAGGCAGGCTGGGAGATCCACAGGACGTGGCCAGCGTGGTCCTCTTCCTTTGCTCCGAGGCGGCGAGGCATATCACGGGGACCGTGATTCCCATCGACGGTGGCTATCTACTGTAGGCCCTCTCGGGCCAATGTTCATGGAGGTTCAGATCCCTGTCGGGGAGGGTGAGACGATGACGTTTTGGGTCGGCACCAGCGGATTCTCATACAAGGAGTGGAAGGGAGGCTTCTATCCGGAGGATCTGCCCAATGATCAGATGCTCTCGTACTACGGCGAGCGGCTCAACGCGGTGGAGATTAACAACACCTTCTATCGCATGCCGTCGCGGAAGGTGTTGACCGACTGGGCCGGGAAGGTGCCCGACGCCTTCTCGTTCGTGCTCAAGGCCTCCCGCAAGATCACGCACCATAAGAGGCTCAAGGAGGCCGAGGACGAGCTCGGCTACCTCCTGGACGTCTCGGAGGAGCTCGGCGGGCGCCGGGGACCCATCCTCTTTCAGCTTCCACCGTATCTGAAGAAGGACGTGGAGCGTTTGCGGGACTTCGTGGCCCTCTTTCCCCAGGGCTTCCGGGCCGCCTTCGAGTTCCGTAACTCCTCGTGGTTCGACGACGCGGTCTACCAGGTTCTATGTGATGCCGGCGCAGCCCTGGTGGCGGCCGATACGGGGAAGGACGACGATCCCCCGGTGGTGGCGACGGCTTCCTACGGATATGCTCGTCTCCGCAAGGAGGCGTACGAGCCCGGAGAGCTGACCCGCTGGGCCGGGACCTTCAAGGATCAGGGCTGGGACGATGTCTTCGTGTTCTTCAAGCACGAGGATGAGGGCGCGGGTCCCGTCCTGGCCGATCTCTTTGTGAAGGAAGTGGAATCGAACTGACGATGTGTGTCACCGGTGAACGGCGCGCGCAGCCGACCGGAGGCGTCGACTAGAGGGCTAGGCGGAATGTCTGAAGAAGCTGTGGATCTCACGGCGATGGTTGAAGGTGGCGGGGGGATCTCCACCGTGCGTGGAAGCGACACGTTCCGCGGTTGGAACAACATCCGCTAGAAGGCCGGTCTCTCGGCCAAGAACGTCGGAGCCCGCAAGCTCTCCATGAACGTGGCCACCATTCCGCCGGGGGGCGTCGCGTACGCCCACATCCACGTGGATTTCGAGGTCATGCTGTACATACTCCAAGGGAATGTGCGGCATGAGTATGGGGCGGGACTCGAGCTCGTCTTGGAAAGCAAGGCGGGTGACTTCATCTTCATCGAGCCTGGCGTTCCCCACGAGGTGTTCAACATGAGCGACACGGAGCCGGTGACAGCGGTCGTGGCGCGCTCGGATGCCAGCGAGTGGGAGAACATCGTTGACTACGACCGGAACTCCGAGGCGTGACTTTCGGTCGAAGAAGACCAAACTTCGAGGCACGAGCCAACAGGTAGGGAGAGCTACATGATCGACCGCCGTCATTTCTTCACGTTCTCGACCTTGGCCGTACTGTGGCTGGGTACGACGGGACTTACCGCCCCCCAGTCCCTCGCCCCGCTCGCTCCGACGAGCGTCCAGGCCGACACGGTTCAGCCCGTTCGGGCGCCCCATGGCATGGTGGTGTCCGAGAGCGTACACGCCAGCAAGGCGGGCGCCGACGTGCTGGCTGCCGGTGGCAACGCCGTGGACGCGGCCATCGCAACGGGCCTCGCGCTGGCCGTCACGCATCCGTCGGCCGGCAACATCGGCGGCGGCGGCTTCATGGTGATCCGCTTCTCCGACGGGGCCACCACGGCCCTCGACTTCCGGGAGAAGGCGCCGCTGGCGTCCCACCCCGAGATGTGGCTCGACGAGTCCGGCGAGTATTCGCGCACCAAGCATCACAACAGCCACATGGCCGTGGGCGTTCCCGGCACCGTAGCCGGATTCTGGAAGGCGCACCGGCTGTACGGCGGTCAGGAGTGGCGGCGGCTGGTGAGCCCGGCAGTGGGCCTGGCCCGCGACGGCTTCGAGATCGCCGAGCGGCTGGCTCGGGGGCTGCAGCGTCTCGTGGAAGGCCGGGGGGCCGCCTATGTGGGCACCGTGGCGTCGTTCTCCATGGACGGCCGTCCCTTCGAGCCCGGCTACCGGCTCGTGCAAACCGACCTGGCGCGGACCCTGGAGCGCATCACCAACGACGGGCGCGACGGGTTCTATAAGGGAGAGACCGCCAGCCTGCTGGCGGCGGAGATGGAGCGCGGCGGCGGCATCATCACCCTGGAGGATCTCGCCCGCTACCAGGCCAAGGAGCGTACCCCCATCAAGGGCACGTACCGAGGCTACGACATCATCTCCATGCCGCCTCCGTCCAGCGGGGGCGTCGCCATGGTTGAGATGCTCAACATCCTCGAGGGCTACGACCTCGCCTCCATGGGTCACAACTCGGCGGACTACATCCACCACCTGACGGAGGCCATGCGGAGAGCCTACCGGGACCGGGCCCGTTTCGTCGCCGACGTCGACTTCGTGGACGTGCCTGTCCACCGGCTGACCAGCAAGGCATATGCCGAACACCTCCGTGCCGACATCGACCCGCTCAACGCTAGCGTGTCGGCGCCGTCGGACGTCACGGAGCCCTACGAGAGCCCCGAGACCACGCACTACTCCGTGGTGGACCGGAACGGCATGGCGGTCTCCGTCACCTACACCCTCGAGTCCGGCTACGGCTCTGCGATCACCGTTCCCGGGGCGGGCTTTCTGCTCAACAACGAGATGGGCGACTTCAACGCGGGGCCCGGCCTCACCGACGACGGTGGGCTCATCGGTACCCGGCCGAATCTCGCGCGTCCGGAGCAGCGCATGCTCTCCAGCATGACGCCGAGCATCGTGACCAAGGACGGAGAGCTGGTTGCGGTGGTGGGGAGCCCGGGAGGCCGGACGATCATCAACACCGTAATGCAGGTGATCCTGAACTTCGTCGAGTTCGAGATGAACATCCAGGAGGCCGTCAACGCGCCTCGGCTACACCACCAGTGGCTACCGGACAACGTCCGCTTCGAGCGGGATGGGCTGCCCCCAGCCACGGTCGCCGAGCTCGAGCGGCGGGGCTACACGCTGTCGGTCCAGGGAGGGCAGGGCCTCGCCCACTCCATCATGATCGATCCCGAGAACGGTGACCGCCTGGGGGCCGCCGATCCCAGGAATGTCGACGCGGGGGCGGTGGGGAACTGACCGCCCCTCGAGGCCGGGGCGGGCGGCCGTCGGCGAGGGACCGACCGCGCAGGGTCAGCCGCCCCGGAAAGGGGCGGTCAGCCGCCCTGGCACACGGGTGTGAGCCACCCGTGTAAGTCCTCCTCCTCAGCCTTGACGACCGCCATGAAGTGGTTCTGGACAGCGCGGGTAACCGGACCCGCCCGCCCCTCACCGATGGTGATGCGGTCCACGCTCCGGATGGGCGTGACCTCGGTGGCGGTGCCCGTGAAGAACAGCTCGTCGGCCGTGTAGAGATCCTCGCGGGGGACGGGTCGTTCCTGCACCTCCAGGCGGAGGTCGGCGGCCATGACCATGACCGCGTCCCGGGTGACTCCCCGCAGAAGCGTTCCGTCGAGCTCGGGCGTCACCAGGATTCCACCCCGCACCAGGAACACGTTCTGTCCGCCGCCTTCGCTCAGACGACCGTCGGGCGACAACACCAGCCCTTCCGCATAGCCGTTGGCGACAGCCTCCATCTTGACGAGCTGGGCGTTGTTGTAGTGCCCAGCGGCCTTGGCCTGGACCGGGAAGGTGTTGGGCGCCGGCCGGTTCCACGATGAGACGCCGACGTCGACGCCGTTCTCGAGAGCTCCTTCACCCAGGTAGGCGCCCCACGGCCACGCGGTGACGTACGTCTCGATCGGGCTCTGGGAGGGATCCAGGCCGGCCGATCCGTATCCCCGCAGGACCATTGGCCGGATGTAGCAGTCCTTGAGCCCGTTGCGCTCGACCGTGGCTCGGCACGCATCGATGAGCTCCTGCTCGGAGTACGACGGCTCCATCCGGTAGATCCTACACGAGTGGACGAGCCTCAGGATGTGTGCGTCCAGCCTGAAGACGCAGGGCCCCTTGGGCGTGTCGTAGCATCGAATGCCCTCGAACATGGAGGTCCCGAACTGGACCGCCGTGCTCAAGAGATGGACCGTGGCGTCCTCCCAACGGATAAACTCCCCATCTCGCCATATGAATTCAGCTTCTACGAACTTCCCCGACATGCTTTTCTCCAGTCGTCTTTATCGGTCGTGCCGAGCGCCCTATCGATTGCGGCCGGGCGCTCCGCTGATACCATTGCTCACTTCCCGGTGTGCCATCGGCCCGCTACAGAAGGGAGCGGACGGCGCCTCCGTCGACGGGAATGGAGACTCCCGTGATGTAGCTGGCTCGCTCGGAGGCCAGGAACGCCACGAGTGCGGCGAACTCGTTCGGCGAGCCTGTACGCCCCATGGGGATCTGGCTCTCCCAGCGCGCGTACGCCTCCTCCAACATCAACCCGGAGCGATCCGCCGCGTCGGCCGCCAGCTGCTCAAGCCGCTTCGTCTTCGTATACCCCGGCATGACATTGTTTACGGTGATGCCGAAATGGGCCTCCTCGTTGGCCAGGGTCTTGGCGAATCCGGTTACGGCCGCCCGAACGCTGTTCGAGAGGATCAGGCCGTCGATGGGCTGCTTTACGGCCACCGACGTGATGTTGATGATTCTTCCCCACCCCGCCTCCCGCATGTCCGGTAGGACTTCCCGCGTCAGGTTCAGGACACTGTAGAGGTTCTGACGGACGGCTACGCTCCAGTCTTCCCGGGAGTGGCTCTCGAAGGGTCCGAAGGGCGGCCCGCCCGTGTTCGTGACCAGGATGTCGACGCGGCCGAATTCGGCTCTCGCCGCCGCCATGAGGCGGTCGATGTCGCCGGGCTCGCTCAGGTCCGCCGGGACCGCCACCACCTCGGCCCCGGTCTCGTCGAAGATCGCCTGCCGGGCCTTCTCGAGGGGCCGGACCCTGCGGGCGCAGATGACCAGGTTGGCGCCTTCCCTCGCCAGCTCGTCGGCGACGGCTCGCCCCAGGCCCCTGCTCGATGCCGCCACCAGGGCGGCCTTCCCTTTCAATCCCAGATCCATCCCCGCTACCTCCGGAGATAGTCGTCTGTCCCCGCCAGCCAGTCCTCCCGGGGCGGAACGAAGATGTCCAGGTCCAGCGTGTCCTCCAGTGCCTCGGCTTTGTGTGGCACATGGGCCGGGATGTGGAGCACCTCGCCGGCGTGCACGACGATTTCTTCCGACTCGTCGTCTCCGATCCAGAAGTGCAAGACTCCCTCGAGGACGTACGTGAACTGCTCGTTATGGTGTGAGTGGAGAGGGACGACGGCGCCCTTGTCGAGGTATACGTGGGCCAGCATGCCCTTCTCGCCGGTGATGAGGCGCCGGCGCAGGAGGGGATTCAGCTCCTCCTCGGGAATGCTGTCCCAAGGGATATGTCGAACGGAGGCATCGTTCATCGGTCTGGGCTCGATCTCGTGTGCGGTGTGACTGCAAGACACTGCAAGAGACCATGTGGACCCCAGGCGAGCAAGATGGCGGCGGGTCGCCGGGGGGAACGGCCGTCCGTCCCGGCGGGTTGAGTAACAGAGAGGCCTCCCCAGATGAAAGGAAGACCCATGATCCGCGCCCGCGCCCATCCCCTCCAGATCCTGTTGCTGAGCATGCTCGCGGCATTCACGTCGTCGCCACTTGAGGCGTCCGGCCAGCAGCGGCCGGCCATCGCCGGGCGGGACGACTGGTCCACGGACTTCAGCAAGCACACGGTCCCCCTGGAGGAGTTCACGTCGGGCGGACCGCCCAAGGATGGGATTCGCTCCATCGATCGCCCGAGCTTCGTGACGGTGCGGGAGGCCGACGACTGGCTGAAGGACCGCGAGCCAGTTGCCGTAGTGAGGGTGAACGGGGTGACCAAGGCGTACCCGCTGTCGATCCTCATCTGGCACGAGATCGTGAATGACGAGATCGGGGGCGCGCCGGTGACCGTCACCTACTGCCCCCTCTGCAACACGACCATCGCGTTCGACCGCAACTTCGACGGGCAGGTGCTCGAGTTCGGTACCACGGGCCGGCTTCGGCACTCGGACCTGGTCATGTACGACCGGCAGTCGGAGACGTGGTGGCAGCAGGCGACGGGTGAGGGGCTGGTGGGGCAGTACGCGGGAGACCGGCTGACCTTCATCCCCGCCACGGTCATGAATTGGCGGAGTGTGAAGGAGCAGTTGGAGGATGCCCTGGTTCTTTCCAGGGACACGGGCTTCCCGGCCGACTTGAGGAAGCGGTACGGGAGCAATCCGTATCAGGGGTATGACCGGGGAGACGGACCCTGGGATCGGTTCTTCCGGCATGGGCGCAAAGACGATCGACTCCCGGCCATGGAGCGCGTGGTCGCCCTTGAGAGCGACGGGGAGTACCTGGCCCTGCCGTTCTCCCTCCTGAAGGACGAGCGGGTGGCCCAGGTGAAGGTGGGGAGCCTGGACGTGGTGGTCTTCTGGGCTTCCGGCACCGCGAGTGCCGTCGACAACTCGTCCATCGCGAGAGGCCGCGACGTGGGCTCGTCCACGTCGTTCTCCCCGCGGGTCGACGGGCGGGTGCTGACCTTCGAACCCCGCGGCAACGGTCGATTCCGGGACCGGGAGACCGGATCGGAGTGGAATCTCTCGGGCCGGGCCGTCAAGGGCGAGCTGGAGGGCACGCAGCTCGCCGAGATCGTTCACGGCAACCACTTCTGGTTCGCGTGGGGCGTGTTCCGCCCCGACACCGAGATCTGGCGCGGGAAATAGCCGAGGCCGCGAACCGCGCTCGCCTCGGCACTCTCGGTGGCTCGCGAACTTCTGTAACACCACACTAGCTAGTTTAAAGAGCGCATCACGACCCCCGCCGTCCAGGAGACGATCGTGTCACACAAACGGGAGAAGACGGAAACCGAGTGGCGGGAGGCCCTCACTCCCGAACAGTTCCAGATCCTGAGAGAGAAGGGGACCGAACGGGCCTTCACCGGTGAGTACTGGGACAGCAAGGAATCTGGAACGTACGTGTGTGCCGGCTGCGGCACCCCCCTCTTCCACTCCGACACCAAGTTCGACTCGGGCACCGGCTGGCCGAGCTTCTACGACGTCGTGGAGGGCGAGTCCGTGGGCACAGAGGAGGACCGGGGCCTCTTCACGCGTCGCACAGAGGTTTTGTGCGCCTCGTGCGACGGTCACCTCGGTCACGTATTCCCCGATGGCCCGGAGCCCACGGGCCTCCGCTACTGCATCAACTCCGCTGCCCTGACTCTGGAGCCGGAAGAGGATCGGGAGTCCGGGGAGCCGGAGCCGAAGTCCTGACGGTACCCCTCCCGAATTCTCCTCAGGCGGGCGGGGTGTACCGTCCTCCGCGCTTTGCATACTTTTCACGGTTCAGCCAGCGGGGTGCTCACGCCCCTCGTGACCGTGACAGGGAGGCCGATGGATTCGCAGCAGACCTTCGAGCACGTCGCTCGCTTCCCTCTCGTCGTAGCTGTGGTGGGCACGGTGCTTGCAACTCTGCTCGTACAGGGGTGCGGAGGACGGGGCACCGGGGCGCCTCCCGAGGCTGGAAGCACCCGCGGCTTCGTACCGGATCTGCGGGGGAGACGGGTCATGGTATACCCGACGCAGACCCGGCAGGGTGTACCGGGAGATGTGGATCCGGAGATCGCTTTCGCCTTCCGGGCTCAAGGCAGGGAGGTCGATTGGGTTTTTCCGGAGGAGCTCCGAGCGACCCTCCGGCGCGCCCCGGCCGTCCAGAGCACGGTGGACCGGCTGGGTGTGGGCATGTTCCTTGCCGCCGAGGTGGACCGGGTGGGGGATCCGCTTTACGGCCAGGTTCGCCGCCTGGGAGAGCTGGCCAACGCCGATGTGGCGTTCATCCCCGTGGCTCTGCGCAGGGGAGCCGAAGGGGCGGCAGGAGTCTCGGTGGTAGAGATCGTCTCCACCATCATTGACGTGACGACCGGACGGGTGATTTGGTTCGGGGTGGTGGCCGGTCAGCCCGGCCAGGTAGCCGACTTTGGATCAGTGGCCTCGGCCGTGGAGAGGCTGGCGGAGATGCTGTTTTGGTACATGCGATAGCGGAATGAAGAGCATGCTTGCGAATAGATTCTCGAAAGTCGGCCTGGCCTTGACCTCCATCATGGTCCTCGGTGGTGCGGCGTGCGAGGTCTCGGACCTCCCGATGCCCTCCGAGGCCGAGGCGCGTGCCCGTTACGTATCGTCGTCGGCGTTGAGCTTCCACGTGAGCGGCAACGTGTTGGAGATCACCGTGAGCCAGCCGCTCCAGGAGGTCCGTCGCGGCGGCAGCCTGTGGGCCAAGGTCGGACCCTACATCTACCTCTTCACCGAAGAGACCGAGACCTTGCTCCGGGACTACCCCGGTCTCTCGGGCGTTCGTGTTATCACCCAGACGAGTCGGCGGGACACCGAGGTCGCACGCGCGTTCCTACGACGGAGCCAGCTCAACGGGCTGACCTGGAAGCGGGCCAGGAACATCTCGGGCAAGGCGCGACGCGACGGCACCAGGCTCCCCACGTTCCTCGAGGATCTCGTCAAGTGGGGTGAGGATCACACGGAGTTCGAATACAGCAGCGAGTTCGTGGGACGCTGATCGCCCGGAGTACGGCGCCCGCCCTGCGACTTCACATTACATTGCTGCATGCCTCCGCTTGAAGGACGATCCGTCGCATGACCAAGACCGTCACCGTCATCCCCGGAGATGGGATCGGGCCGGAGGTCACCAACGCCACCCTCGATATCCTGCGAGCCGCCGACGCGGACCTCGAGTACGACATGCAGCTGGCGGGGATCGCCGCTCTCGACATCGCGCACACCCCTCTCCCGGACGCCACCCTGGACTCCATGCGCCAGAGCGGGTTGGCGCTCAAGGGCCCGCTCACGACTCCTTCGGGCTCGGGCTTCCGCTCCATCAACGTGGCGCTCCGCAAGGAGTTCGACCTCTACGCCAACGTGCGCCCGGCCCTCACCATCGTGCCGGGCGGCCGTTACGAGGACATCGACCTCGTCCTCATCCGTGAGAACACGGAAGGCCTCTACGTGGGCGTCGAGCACTACATCGGTATGGAGGGAGATCCCAAAGCGGCGGCCGAGTCGGTGATGATCGTGACGCGCTTCGGTGCCGAGCGCATCCTCCGCTACGCCTTCGAATACGCCCGGAAGCACGGTCGCAAGAAGGTGACCCTTGCCCACAAGGCCAACATCCTGAAGTACACCCAGGGGCTCTTCCTCGACGTCGGGCGCGAGATGGCCGCCGACTATCCCGAGATCGAGTGGGAGGACCGCATCATCGACGCCACGGCCATGGCGCTGGTGTTGGATCCGTACCGCTTCGACGTCCTGGTGATGGAGAACATGTTCGGTGACATCCTGAGCGATCTGATGGCGGGGCTCGTGGGTGGCCTCGGATTCGCTCCCGCCGGCAACATCGGCGAGGACGCCGCCATGTTCGAGGCGGTGCACGGCTCCGCTCCGGACATCACCGGGCAGGGCGTCGCGAACCCGACCGGGCTTCTCCTGTCGGCGTGCCTGCTCCTCGACCACGTAGGGCAGCCCGACGTGTCCGACCGTATCCGGGCCGCGCTCGACGGGGTAGTGCGCTCGGGCGAGGCCCGGACCCGCGACATGGGCGGGGAGTCCTCCACCGCTGAGTTCACCGATGCCGTAGTGGGGGCTCTGGCGTGACTTGGGGAACGAGTGACCCGGACGAGGTGGCCTGTGTCCGCTGCCTCGAGATGAAGCGACGGCCGGATCTCGACCGAATGCTGTGGTGCGAGGCTTGCCGCGAAGCCGCCCGGGCCCGGGCCACCTCACAGAGCTGGGTCGTGGGCTTGGTCATCGCCGTCATCGTCTCCCTCTGGATCTGGCTTTACGTTGTACCCTCCAACCTCGTGATCGGCGGATGGGTCGGGACGGTCTTGGCCGCCTTCTACGTCGGCGCACGGGTGGCGCGGGAGGTTCTCTACGCCACGGCGCGCATCGGCAACCGCCACGCCGTTGAGGCCGTTCCACCAGGGCAGGATCCCCACTAGTTTCAGCCTGCGGGTTCCCACCGACCAAACGCAGCTGCGAGGCAAACCCATGGCAGGCAAGTACCAGGGGATAGATTTCTACGACGTCGACAGCCTCCTCAGTGAGGAGGAGCGCATGATCCGGGACACCGTGCGGGAGTGGGTGGAAGACCGGGTCATCCCCCTCATCGCTGAAGCGTACATCGAACGCCGCTTCCCGAAGGAGATCATCCCCGAGCTCGCCGAGCTGGGGATGATCGGCGCCAACCTTCCCGAGGAGTACGGCTGCGCCGGACTCAACAACGTGGCTTACGGGCTCATCAATCAGGAGCTCGAGCGGGGCGACTCGGGCATCCGCTCCTTCGCGTCCGTGCAGGGCGCCCTGGTCATGTACCCGATCTACGCGTTCGGAAGCGAGGAGCAGAAGCGGGAGTGGCTTCCCAAGCTGGCGTCTGCGGAGAAGATCGGGTGCTTCGGCCTCACCGAGCCCGACTACGGGTCGAACCCGGGCGGGATGATCACCACGGCCAAGAGGACCGACGACGGGTGGCTCCTGAACGGCACCAAGATGTGGATCACCAACGGCTCCATGGCCGACGTGGCCATCGTCTGGGCCCAGATCGGCGAGATCGGCGATCTCGATGGAATTCGAGGGTTCATCGTGCCCACGGACACGCCCGGCTTCTCGGCCCGCGACCAGAAGGGCAAGCTCTCGCTCCTGGCGTCCGACACGAGCGAGCTACACATGGAGGAAGTCCATCTTTCGGACAGCGCACTCCTGCCCGAGACCACGGGGCTCAAGAACCCCCTCAAGTGCCTCACCCAGGCCCGCTATAGCATCGCCTTCGGAGCCGTGGGGGCCGCCATGGCCTGCTTCGACGAAGCCCGGAGTTACGCTACCGAGCGGGTGATGTTCGGAGGGCCCATCGGGGGCAAGCAGATCCAGCAGGTCCGGCTCGCCGACATGCTGACCAAGATCACGCAGGGCCAGCTGCTGTGCCTTCAGCTCGGACGGCTGAAGGACGCCGGAACGGTGACCCCGCAACAGGTATCGCTGGCGAAGCGGGCGAATTGCGACATGGCGTGCGACATCGCGCGGGAGGCCCGCCGGCTTCTGGGCGCCAACGGGATCCTGGTGGAGTACCACTCCATGCGGCACATGGCGAATCTCGAGTCCGTGTATACCTACGAAGGGACCCACGACATCCACGGGCTGATCCTGGGTCAGGCCGTGACCGGCCTTTCGGCCTTCTAGCCGACTTCGGAGCTCTGGTCCACCCGTGGACGGGAAAGAGGCCCTGAGTGCCGGGACGAGCGTCGCGAAGAGACCAGAGCCGCCGCCGACCAGGGCCATGGCCATACCACCCGCAGGGGAGACCAGCGGAGATCGGGGTCCACCTGCGCGACAACTATGGATTCGACCGGCTGGAGTGTAGCCCAGGCCGATACTACCTCGATCGTGCGCCAGGAGTGGGTTCTGAAATCCTCGAGAAGTGGCGGGGAAAGCTGGTGTCGCTCCGGCTCAGTGACCACCTGAGAGACTGCAGTCCTCAATTCGGGGGGAGCGATCTCGTAGAGGCGAACGACCCGGTCCGGATCCGGATAGGCATCGGAGCCAACCATACCGTCCACGCCACGGCGAACGAAACCGTCGGGGCGGCCGGGCCCGCCCGACAGGTAACTCGTGTGGCTCCCTCCGGCCTTCCCAGCTACTTTTGCGGCGGAAAGAACCAGCCCGGGCCAGTCGCCGTGAATTGCGCCGAGCGTGGGACCCGCCCATGGAGCGAAAAGTGAGGACCGACTTGACACGCAAACAGGCAAGCGACTTCGATCAGGGACTTCTCGATCTTTTCGACCGCTACGTTCACGGTTTCATCAACCGCCGTGAGTTTCTCGACGGAGCGGCGTTCTTGGCCGTCGGGGGTGTTTCCGCCACCGCCCTGTTGGAGAGCCTGAGCCCTAAATACGCCGAACGGCAGCAGGTGAGGAGTGACGACGCACAGGTAAGCGGAGAGTACGTCGAGTACGCTTCACCGCAGGGCGCCGGCACGATGCGCGGATACTTGGTGCGACCGGCGGATTCGAACGGCGACCTGCCGGGTGTCGTCGTGGTTCATGAGAACCGCGGCCTCAACTTGCACATCGAGGATGTCGCGCGCCGTACTGCGATCGCTGGATTCCTGGCATTCGCGCCCGACGCGCTTACGCCGCTCGGCGGCTACCCCGGCAACGATGACGACGGCCGTACCCTTCAGGGCCAGCGGGATCGCGAGGAGATGGAGGAGGATTTCGTCGCGGCCGGAGGCTTCCTGAAATCCCACGAGGAATGCAGCGGGGCAGTGGGCGTGGTAGGCTTTTGCTACGGTGGAGGGATCTGCAACATGATGGCTGTGCGCATCCCTGATCTGGGCGCCTCCGTTCCCTTTTACGGGGGTCAACCCGCGGTAGAGGACGTACCCAGAATCAACGCGCCTCTGCTCATTCATTACGCGGGTCTGGACCAGCGCATCAACGCCGGATGGCCGGCCTACGAGGCCGCGCTAGAGGCCAACGGCAAGACCTACACGATGCACATGTACGAGGGCGTCAATCACGGGTTCCACAACGACACGACGCCCCGTTACGACGAAGCAGCGGCAACGTTGGCCTGGCAGCGGACCGTCGACTTCTTCAACCGGACGTTGCGCTGAGCTCGGCGCGTGCAGGCCGACTCCGGCGTATGGTTCGATCCCGGGCCACCTCGGCGGCTTGGCAGCGCCTATCGGATCAAATGCCGTAAATCGATGACAGCTCTTGTCTCCCCTTTCAGGTTCATCGTCTTCGTGACGCTGTTCACCCTCATTGAGGTTCCGCTCTCGGCCCAATCCGGGCCTGCGGTCGCCCGCGCTTTCCGTGAGGCCAATGAGGTATCGATCCTACGGGACTTCACCGAGCTGCTCTCCTATCCGAACCGCGCTCGTGACACGGAGGATATCCGCGCCGCCGCCTACATCCGCGATGAGCTGCTGGCCGAGGGAGTAGACTCGGACCTTCTCGAGATCGAGGGTGCCCCTCCGATCGTGTACGGCGAGTTGATGGTGCCCGGAGCCGTGCGAACGCTCGGGATCTATGTCCACTACGATGGCCAGGCGGTGGATCCGACCAACTGGACCCATCCCCCCTTCGAACCGACGCTCTATACGGCGGGGATGGAGGCCGGAGGGGAGCCGCGGATGCTTCCCGAGGAAGGGGAGGCGGTCGATCCGGAGTGGAGGATCTACGCGCGCTCGGCTGGGGACGACAAGGCTCCCATCGCCGCGATCCTTCCGGTGCTCCGCTCCCTTCGCGAGGCGGGCATCGCGCCGACGTCCAACCTGATCTTCTTCCTGGACGGAGAGGAGGAGGCGGGATCACCGCATCTGGGTGAGTACATGGAGCGTTGGAAGGACCGCATCGAGGATATCGACATCTGGCTCTTCTTCGATGGCCCCGCGCATCCGAGTGGCCGGCCTCAGATCGTATTCGGCGTCCGGGGCTCGATGGGGATGGAGGTCACGGTCTACGGTGCGAGCAGGAATCTCCACTCCGGGCACTACGGGAACTGGGCACCCGATACCGGCAACATCCTCGCTCGACTTCTCTCCTCCATGAAGGATGACACGGGGAGTGTCCTCATTGAGGGCTGGTACGACACGGTGGAGCCCATCGGTGAGGAGGAGCGTGCCGCCCTGGAGGGCATGCCCGCTTGGGACGAGGAGCTCAAGCGAGAGCTTGGCCTCGTGTGGACCGAAGGGGAGCCCGAGGCGCTCCCCGAGCGGCTCTTGGTGCCGGCCCTTAACGTGCGCGGGATCACGAGCGGAAACACCGGTGCGCTCGCGCGCAACGTGATTCCCAATACGGCTGTGGCTGCGCTGGGCGTTCGACTCGTGAAGGGGAACGACCCGGCGCACATGCGTGGGCTCGTGATCGACCACATCCGGCGGCAGGGCTTCCACGTCGTGACCGAGGATCCCGAAATGGAGACCCGGCTGCTCTATCCCAGGATCGCGAAGGTTACCGGTGGAGGCGGATCGGTTGCGGCGAGAACCTCCATGGCGAATCCGTTCGCTCAGAACATCATGGCCGCCGCGAGCGCGGCGGCGGACCGTGCGTTTGGGCCCGGGTCATTAGTGATCGCTCCCGGCATGGGTGGTACGCTCCCGCTGAGCCTCTTCACGGAAGTCGCCCAAAAGCCGGCGATCATCGTTCCAGTGGCGAATCACGACAACAAAGCACGCCCCGGACGAAAACCTGCGGATCGCGAATCTCTGGTACGCCATCGACCTATACGGGGCGCTTCTGACGATGCCTGTGACGGTCTTCTAGGGAAACATTCAGGCGGGTGATGGGATCGGACATCGCGTGCGTTTCTTCGGTGAATCTCAGTGACGTGGAGTGACCGACCGGGTGGCGAAAAGCGACGTATGAATACGAGCGATCACGTTCAGTTGATGGACACCACGCTGCGGGACGGCGAACAGACTCGCGACGTGTCGTTCTCCACCTCGGAAAAGATCAGTATCGCCAGGGCTTTACTCAGCTCCCTGTGTGTCGATCGGATCGAGGTTGCCTCGGCCGCCGTCTCCGCGGGTGAGAAAGAAGCGGTCACCCAGATTGCGGAGTGGGCGGCTTCCGGAGGCTACCTGGGGTGGGTCGAGATCCTTGGGTTCGTAGACGAACGTCGCAGTGCGGACTGGATCGTATCCACCGGCGGGCGGGTGATGAACCTGCTCACCAAGGGCAGCGAGCGTCACTGCCGTATGCAGTTGCGGCGAACCCTCGAACAGCATCTAGAAGACATTCGTCGCACGGTAGAGTACGCGCGCGAGCGGGGGCTCAAGGTCAACGTGTACCTGGAGGACTGGTCGAACGGGTACCGGGACAGTCGTGATTACGTCTACGCCCTCGTGGAGGGACTGCGGAAGACGGGAGTCGCGCATCTCATGCTGCCCGACACGTTGGGCGTGATGACGCCGGATGACGTCCAGGCGAGCGTTTCGGACATGATCGCGAGGTTTCCCGAACAGACGTTCGACTTTCATCCGCACAACGACTACGGGCTAGCCACGGCCAACGCCATGAGGGCGGTCGAGGCCGGCATCCGCACCATTCACTGCACGGTCAACTGCCTTGGGGAGCGGGCGGGCAACGTGTCTCTGGCCGAGGTAGTGGTCGCGCTGCGCGACAAGATGGGAATGACGCTGGCGGTTGACGAGACCAAGATCCTCGCGCTGAGCCGTATGGTGGAGAACTTCTCGGGGAAGCGGGTCGCCGACAACGCGCCCGTGATCGGCAGCGACGTGTTCACCCAGACCAGCGGCATCCACGCCGACGGCGATTACAAGGGCGACCTGTATCACACGCCATTGAGCCCGGAGCGTTTCGACCGCAAGCGCAGCTACGCGCTCGGCAAGATGAGCGGCAAGGCGTCGCTGAAGAAGAATCTGGACGAGCTGGACATCAGCCTCTCCCCCGAGGACCAGGCGGAGGTGCTGAAACGCATCGTGAGCCTCGGCGACTCCAAACACACCATCACCGTGGAGGACCTCCCGTTCATCATCGCCGACGGTGTTGGAGCGCAAGGATTTCCGCCACATCGAGGTGTTGACCTGCTCCATCACCAGTGAGCTGGACCACGCGTCAACGGCGAGCATCGGGGTCCAGGTGAACGGCGAGGTCCACGAAGCGTCAGGGTCGGGAAACGGTGGATTCGACGCCTTCATCGATGCGATCCGCAAGGTATTCCCCCCAGGGTTCGAATTCCCGACGCTGCTGGACTATGAGCTGCGCATCCCAAAGGGGGGTAGCACCAGCGCGCTGACCGAGGTGTTCATCACCTGGCGGGACGGCCCGCGCACCGTGAGAACGCGCGGCGTCAGCGCCAATCAGGTGCTCGCCGGTGTCGGTGCGACCGTGCGCATGCTGAACATGATGCTACACCGGGCGGCGAAGCCGTCGGAGCCCGAGTCATAGGCGAAAGCATAGTCGAGTTGGTCAACCTGCGGATCCACAGCTGAATCCCACCTGACCGGATCGCGCGCGCATGTACTGACGTACGAACGTCTGGTTTCGTTCATTCCGAATTCGACGAGGTTCAGGAAGATCTGCACGTGCTGCTGGGGCTGAAGGGCGCCGCCCATGGCCCCGTAGAGTCGCAACGCGAGCTGACTCGGGCTCTCGAAAAGGAGACCAGCCGGATCATACCATGGGTCTTCCACCAGTCGAGCGCCAGGATTAGGAGCTATCGCTCCCAGTGAGACAGGGCTCGGAAGGGGGCCTCGACCGGAGGTCGTGGACTGGTGGAAGGAAAAGGCGATTGGACGGTGTCGTAGTCTCAAGAAGGGGAAGAAACTTGAGAAGACCACCCTCTGGTATGAGAACGTGAACCAAGATCTCGTGGATGCTTGGTTGTCGAGTCGAGGTGTTCGGGGAATTCCACAGGACCGACCTGTAGAGAATTCAGTGATGAACTGAGTTGAAGCTCCCCCCTACAAGGGACCGTGGGGCCTCCGAGGATAGAACGTCGTACCAAACCACCAAGGAAAATTGTCTTGGAATATGGTCGAAAATATACTATTTTAGAGTTTTGGCCGTATATCCTAAAATAGTAATGATTCACGAGGTACATTGGATGATCGCATTCTACGCTAGGGTCAGTTCACTGGATCAGAAGACTGATCGGCAACTCACGTCGATCGAGGGCATGAAGGTTTTCGAAGATCGGTGTTCGGGATCAATACCGTTTCAAGAGCGTCCAGCTGGACGAATGGTCGTGGACACGATAAACACCGGAGATTTAGAGGAACTGGTCGTCCATTCCTTGGACCGGTTGGGTCGGGATCTGCTCGACATCCTAAAGACCATCGAACTCTTCACCGAACACCAGGTCCCCATTCGTATTCAAAAGGAGGGACTTCGTACTCTCGATGACGATGGCCGTCAGAACTCTACTTCTCGACTCGTGATCAGTGTACTCGGTGTCGTCGCCGAAATGGAGCGATCACAGATCCGTGAGAGACAGCTGGAAGGGATAGCGATTGCGAAGGCGAAAGGGGCCTATGTCGGTCGGAAACCCGGAAGTGTTGAGGGAAGGGCCAAGTTTCTACGGAAGCCCCGAATCCAGCGGATTACCGATTACCTCCAGCGAGGCTACAAGGGGGTAGAGATCCAGAAATTAATGGGTTGCTCACCAAATACGATCTCAAAGGTGAGACGGCTCACGATGCGTTTGAACTTCAAGTGATTGTTACGGGCGATGTGATGACAGATGGGGGGACCACTCACCACCCACCCCACTGAAACACACCGTCATTGTACCACCCTAGACGGACCGTGGGTCGTACTCCATGTTATCCTATGGCGATAATTACGAGGCTTAAGAATGAGAACGTGATCCCGCGAGAGACCGTGGCGCTCATGATCGTCGTCACCGAGGCGCGGAATGCTGCCGAGTATGCGGGAAAGCAGCCGACACCGACGGAAGGGGAGGCTGTGAGGAGCGCTTGGGCTGCCGTTCTCGATTGGGCGAGAACACGGGGAATCGAAGCTGAGGCGTGAGACTCAAAAGATCGTCCGGTGCTATCACGGAGTGGTCGCAACGGGCGTGCGAGCTCCGTCTAACGAACTGCTTCAGCGGACCGGCTTCGGCGGCCGCTGATCGCCAAGGCGTTCGGCCTCACAGAATGATTAGAGGTGTCTTGACATGACGTTGCCTGAGATGCTGGGTCTCCTGGGGGCTTTCCTAGGAACAATCCTCGGGATTGCTCTTGGCCTCATCTTCGGGCTTGCTTGGTGGACTATCGGTACTGCGGCGGCTGGATTTCTGCTCGGTTGGGGTGCAGGAGTCGGAATCGCCGTCTCTCCCTTTATGGACCGCCTTCTACAGAAATCCTGGAAACAGGAAAGGAAGAGATTCGAAGCCGAACCAAGCACTTCAGCGGACGCGGACAAGCCGCGCCGCTGAGCTGCACGTTAGTCGCCCAAGTCGAAAGGGCATGGCGGTACCCAACTGACACGATGTCGGGGGACTCGGAGAGTTGAAACAACTCATGCAAATTCACAACAAAAACGAGGAAGGCTCGGAACTAGGACATACGATTGGACATACAGTAGGATAGAGAATGGTGTTACGAGTACCTTAAGTGATTGTGTAACAAGGTTTTGCCCCGCTAGCTCAACTGGCTAGAGCAACTGACTCTTAATCAGTAGGTTCGGGGTTCGAGTCCCTGGCGGGGTACTAGGCGGAAGTCCTTGGAATACAGGGGCTTCCGCCTTTTCGTACCGATGAGTTAGGGCCCGAAAAGGGGGCTTTGGTACCCCACATGGGACCCCAAAAATTCCGGTTACCTGGCGGGGACTGGTCGGCACGGGAGGGGACTCGGGTGACCTCATGGCTACTGGCGGGCACGGGTGGTTGCCCTTTGAGACACGCCGCCCACCCCAGGGCGGCAACGACCTGCCGTCGAGGGTGAGGGCGGATTGGATGATCGGTATGCGGCCGCTCTGGGCGCTGCCCCGTTCGCCCCACAGCGACCAATGGCCAGGGGCGTGGTGATCGTGAAGAGCATTGCCGAATGACGAGCGAAGCGCCCTCCTTGCGAGTGGGGGAATGCGCATGCGATCATGAGCCGCGTATAGCATGGGTCTCGACGATGCGGACTGACGCCAGCGAGGGTCACCGGACGGAGGGTGCGGCGTGATCAACCTGGGATCCCGGAAGAAGGTCGAGGGCTCGCTGAGCCCCTTCGGCGCTGAATCGGAAAACTCGGCCATTGTAGACGAGCGGTACGTCGAGCTGCAATTGAAGGGAGAGAACCGCCTTCTAAGGTATGCCCTGTTCACGGGGGTCCGCTTCGAAGATTGCGAGATCGAGCACGTCGACTTTTCGCACAGCGTGTTCGTCGACTGTTACTTCCGCCATACGACGTTCGATCATTGCGACTTCAAGGACTGCAGGTTCACCGGTTGCGAGTTCCGCAAAGTTCAGTTCACGGCATGCAAGTTTGCTTACTCCAGATGGTCAGACACCGCCATTCCCTTTGCCACCCTGAGTCCACACTTACCATACGAGTGGCCTAACGTATGCCACGAAGTTCTGGAGTCTCTCCGGACGAATGCGATCACGCAGGGAGACGGGACCTCGGCCCGGTCGATCCTGTTCGAATCAATGAACCAGAGACGGCGCCAGTTGTGGGCGACGGTTCGGTACAAGGAAGATTACTTCAAGACGCGATTCAGTCATTTCGACCGGGTGGGAGCCTTCTTTCGCCTGGTGGTCTCCCACATGGAACGCTGGATGTGGGGCTACGGCGAAAGCCTACTGCAAATTGGTTTGCTGGGCCTCGTCCTGGTGGTCGCGTTCGCTGGTTGGTATCTGGGCGTCGACGCTGGCGCGTTCGGTTTTGACGGTAGTGCAGCATCGATCGTAGGGGCGGCGACTGAGGCTCTCCTCCACAGCGCGAGGGGATTCGCCGGGACGTCGGCCACGTATGGAGGGTCGAGCGACTTCCAAATCCCAAGCACGATTCAGGCCGTTCTCGGCATCGTCTACACGGGCGTCCTGGCTGCCGTCGTTTATCGATGGATTTCGATCCGACAGAGCTGAGCGGCCTCGGACTCCCCAACAAAGTATGGGAGGTGTGGCTGTTCGGGTCCCACGCGCGCGGGACACGCGATAGCGGCAGCGACATCGACGTCCTGGTGGTGGTGGCCGACGAGGGCGATCTGGAACTGGTCGAGACGCTGCGCCGATCGATCCCCGAATCCGCGACTGCGGTGGATTTTTCCACGTACACTTTGGAAGGCATCGAGTCGATCCTGGAGCCGCCGTCGCTGTTTGCTCTTCATCTCAAGCTCGAGGGTGTGGAGCTCTTGAGCCGAAACGGTTGGCTCAAGACTCGCCTCACCTCGCTTCAACCATACCGGCACCACCATCGAGACCTCGCGACCCTGCGCGATCTCTTGAGGGACATTGTCGAGTCTCTGACCCTGGACGACCTCAGCGGCGAGTACGATACTGGCGTGCTGGGCACGGTAGTACGTAATGCCGGAATCGTGCTGTCGGACCACCTGGGCCGTCCGGACTTCTCTCCCTGGGCTCCACTTAGACTCCAGGGAGGTTCCCACCTGTGTTGTCCGCTTAGCGAGGCTGAATACGAGGCGCTCGTGACGAGTCGCCGAGCCTCGGAGCGTGGATCGCATGGGCCAGCCGTCGACTACAAGTCCCTGTTGTCCTTGTGCGAGCGGATTCAGGCTTGGCTGGATCGATCTCTGGAGGTAGTGCCAGTTGCCTAGCGCCGGGCACCCGTTCGTCGAGCGGGTCCGACTTGAACGGCGAATCGTCCGAGCCGTAAACAAGCCGTCTGGACTCGCTCGGAACGCACTACCCGGCCTGGGCCCTGCGGCCATCGAAGCCTGGATCGAACGGGATCTGCACGAGGCGGTGCCACGCGAGCGCCGGGCGGCACTGAGGCGAGCCCTGCTGGACCTCTCGGCCCTCTTGCGCTGGCACGGCTCGGCGTCCCATCGCGGGGTTCCGCCGCCCGAGAGGCGTGAGATCCCCGATATGGACGAGAGGATCGAGGAATTGGTGGAGTTGGTCTACTCCTTGGCGCTGGGCATGGATCTCTGATGAGCCTCACGGCGCTACTCCGGACTGAAGCTGTGGAAGAGGCCTTCAAGGCCTTGTCTAACAACCCATTTGCGCCCATGTCGGAACCCTTGCGGGTTGAGAGTACTGCCCCACCCCGGTGCGTAGGTACGGCGTTTGACTACGCCCTCCGAATCGGTCTTGGTCGACGACACGACCTCCCGGTAAGGCCGCTGCCCTTCGAACGGTATTGTGAGACCGATCCGAGTCCCGACATCGCGATCGTGGAAACGGCCTGGGCGTCCGACAATTGGTCGGCCTCTGCCTGTCGGGCGCTGATGACACTCACCGACCACGACCACCGGGCCCGGGGGCATGCCCCCTCGGATGGAAGAAGAACCTCGGCGTTGGCCGTGTGTCGTGAGGTAGCTGCCCTCGTGGCGATCACCGACCTGAACCTTTTCTCGTACAATGAACGGATGGTGATCGGTCCCAGCTTCGGCGATGGATCGAACGCTGTCGGGGGAGCCGACGCTGACCTCGTGATCGACGACATGCTCGTAGACTTCAAGACCTCCACAGATGCGCGAACAACCGATCGCCATGTCCACCAACTGCTGGCTTACGCGGTGCTAGCTAACCGGTACGGCGTCGACGGGTTCCTTGAAGGAGAGGTGACTCGCCTCGGGCTGTACTCGGCGCGATGGGCAACCCTCTCGGTGGTTGTTCTGGAGAGCGTCGCTTCGGAACATGAACAGGCACAGCTGCTGGAGGTGCTGCTCGACGCGTAGATTCGTGGGTCGTCAAGCCGTCCTTGCCGACGGCTTGTGCCGCACCCACAACTCCGTGCGAGTCCGCACCGGCTTTCCAGAATTGGGCCAGCTTGTGCGAAGGCGACCATCCCAATTCGGGATGTTCCAAGGATCC
This sequence comes from Longimicrobiales bacterium, assembly GCA_965238005.1. GTDB lineage: Bacteria > Gemmatimonadota > Gemmatimonadetes > Longimicrobiales > Gaopeijiaceae > CBDCKN01. The sequence goes on along the minus strand of OZ250165.1, from coordinate 3,920,780 downwards.
CGGCCCGTCCCGGGAGAAACCGCGGCATCAGATCAACTTGTAGTACGCCTTGAGGCCATGATGGGCAGGTGCTGTCAGGACTGCGGCTTGTATTGCGAGATCTGGCAAGTTGAGGATGACATTTGAGGCTTTGGGGGGCCCGTGCTCCGCGAAAACCCCATCCGCCTTGCCGGCGTTGACTTCCTGACCTTAGCCCGCGGACCGTCGGGTCATGATCTCCCTGGCTCGATCCCGTGTCCTATGGGACCCCAAGTGGGACCCCAAAAACTCGGGTTACGTGAGAGGAACTCGGCGGATGGGAGGCGAACTCGTGTGACCTGACCACGCCTCCGAACGGCTCGAGAGGTCATGTCGCGAATGAGGCCCTCGGTCGCGCCCACCGCCTTCAGCCCCCTCATATGTTGATCGGCTCGAAGAAGTCGTTGTTGATGTCGACCACAAGTAGGATGGGGTCTCCGTCTTGCAGTAGGTCAGGAAACACCGGCGTCCCGCTCATCGACTCGGTTATCTCCTTGTCTCGCCAATTCGCTGGACGCTTCAGCTTCCCGAAGTTCAGCCGCCCACCGTGCGAGGACGCGTTGCGAACATGTCTAAGGAACTCCACTACCGGTTCCGTCTTGATCTCATCGAAACGCCGATGCTGCTTCAGCGCATCCCACATTGCGCCGAGGAAGATGCGGTTCGTTTGACGGAACGAGTGTTGAAGGGTCCTGACGTCGTCCAGCCCCTCGGCCCTCATGGACTCGAGCATCCCCCTGACGTTGATGACCAGGTTCTCGTGATCCGCCGCATATGACGTGGACACTACCGCCTCTTCGGGAATACTGGCGCCGACCAAGTCCTGTACCTGGGGTATTTTGAGAACCATGAGGGCAACGCAGGTCTCCAGGTACGCGTCGATCAGGGGTCTCGTTAGGAAGTTGATGTCATCCGAATTCGTCATGAGCAAGTCCCCGTCCTGTTCCAAGATTCCGTACTCGAATGGTGGGCCCCGGACATGTCCCGAGGTTAGATGGACGGCGGTCTAGGCTGGAAACTTACCGTTGAAAAATACCCTCCACCTGGTCACCGCCCGTTCCATAGAGCCGTGTTCTTCGTACCATACGGCTTCGGCCGCGTAATCCCGAGCCCGGCGTAAGGATTCAACGACCCGGTCCGCACTCCCTCGTGGCGGCACTGCAGCAGTAACCCCCACTCGACCGTCAGGGTCACGCATTCCCGCAGCTCCCCGGTCGGCAAGTACTCCGAGCGAATCCAAAAGGATATGTGAATACGGTTTCGGACCGTTCGCGACACCGGCGACCGTCAGGACGAGCTCGACGTAATACGACCTAATCCGCACCTCATCTGCACGAGAATGCTTCCACCACTTCAAGAGTTGGACCGCCCTTCTGAGCTTCCCGCCACTACCCCCATCCGCCACCTTAAAGCGCCTCAGTTCTGCCAAAGGCGCGACATTCATCCAACCTCCGGAGCCATCGGGGATGGAATAGAGGTTGGCGTTCTTGACCTTTCCGGCTTCGACTGCTGGCACGATGTCGAGGTCCACACCGGTTCGAGCGAATCGGACTGTCACCGACTGACCATCCCGACCGATGGAGGTAGTAGGGTAGGTCGCTGAGATCGCTCGACGGAATCGCTCTAAGAGCTAAACGGTCGAAGTGATGTGCCCTCCGCCCCAAGAGACGTGTTCCGGAGAAATCACAAACAGCAGATCGACGTCAGAGCGCCCGCGAATTCCGGTGCCTTTCTGGTAGCTTCCTAGGTTGACGAAGCGGCGTACTGGTGCTCGGAGATGTCTGACGACCGACGCCCGAACAGACTCGATTTGGCCACGCGCAGCGGCTACGGCCCTTGAGGGTGGCTGGATCCTAAGGATCAAGCGTTGGAACGAGACCGCAACTGGGTTCACGACGCTGGCTCTTCGTCTATCGCGTAACGTGCCTCACCTGCCTCGATTCCCTTTCTTGCTCTCTTAAACGCGCGTCGGGTAATCTGAGGGCTCGTCTCGTTGGCTTCGTCTCGCTCTTGACTGAGCGTCCTCAGCTGTTCCGTCTTCTCCCCGATGGAGAGTGGACCGGGGAGATCAATTTCGCGGAAGATGCGAGCTCGATTTCGAAGAGAGTTGAACTTCGTGCCCGCGGTGTGGTGTGCGGCCGCACGTTCTGACGGGTTTACGAAAGTCGCCACTGACGCCAGAGCCGCAGCAATGATCGCTAGCCCGCCAGCGAGGAGGGGTGCGTCTTGCAGTGCTGAGACACCGGACAGCCCCGCAATCACGGCAGTGGGAATTCCAAGCGACAAGTGAGTCTTGGACCACGATCGAGCGGTCTCGAAATGGCCACGGGCAGAGTAGAGCGAATCCTCCTCAACCCTGGAGGCCTCCACGGAGAGGGGCTGTAGCGCATCCGATTCGGACATCGAGCTAGCCGTATTTAGGGAAGTAATGCGGGAAAATCTTGCGCCACTCTTCAAACGCAGCTGGTATCTTACCCGATTCCGCGAAATTCTCCGCCTTCCGGGCCCGATTACAGGCGGTACCAAAACGACTCACTGCAGCCTCGACGGTTGAGACGTTGGCCAGAGGGTTGATGTGAGAGCCATAGCCAGCAGGATCCGTGATCTGGTACCGAACGTCGTCTTGACCCTTGTCCAGGACGAAACGCACTCCGCTCGAGAGGTCGCTGATCGTGACATTGGTGAGCACCTTCTTTGCCAGGAGTTCTAAGTAGAAACCGACGAAGCCGTCGTTGATCCCGCGGTTCCACCCCTTGAGCATCTTCACCAGGGGCACCAGATCGCCTCCATGCGTCTTGTTGGCTGCGGAGAGCGTCGTGTCGTGCACCTTCGGATCGGTCGGAATGCACTCCCCTGCGATCGAGTCCGGGATCAGATAGCCCCCACCCCTGCGATTGAATCCGGGCACCACATCCACCTTGAAGTCTCTGAACGTGATCGTTACCGCTTGACCGTTGCGGCTGATCTTGGGCGTCTGGCTGTAGGTCCGAAGAAGAACAGTCCGTACACGATCGAGAATCTGCGCGGGAGTATATTTCTCAAAGTACTTGGAACGCAGAACGAAAAATATGTCGACATCGCTGCGCTTCAGCGGCGCGATCATGGTGGCCCTAGAGTACGAGCCTGAAAGGAAGGATGAGAGAATATCAAATCCATCCACCATAGCCTCCCGAACGTACTTCTGGCGAGTAGACACCGTCGCGGTTTGTAGTCCGGTTATCTCCAAGTTGGCCTTTAACTGGCTGAAAGCGCTCGCGATCGTTTTGGCCATTGCACCACTTACCCCACCGGCTCCGCGGGCCGCCCACAGCCTTGCGCTTCTGCTGCGCGGCTAATGTGGTGACCGCGGGCGTAGTGCGCGAGCCACAAGGCTAGGAGATCGAAGAAAGGCTGACGAAACCTGGTCTCAATCTACCACCGCGACAAGAGGCCTTTTCAGCCATCCGCTGCTCTCCGAAACCGTGGCGGAAGCCCATGCCATAATCAGCGTGATGGGACCCCAACCGGGACCCCAAACTCCCCGAAACTGGTCGAATCTCCGGGCCGCTCGAGAGAACAACCGACCCCCTAACGCCCTAACTCGCCACAACTTAGAGGACCTCACGGGCACTCTGCGTATATGTTGCTAGCGGACTCTTAATCAGTAGGTTCGGGGTTCGAGTCCCTGGCGGGGCATTGCTGAAAGTCTTTTAATACAAAGGGCTTCCGCCTTTACCATTGCGCGTTTGGGTCATCCGACAGTAACGACAGGAGCCCCAGATGCCGAAAATATACACCAGGAATCAGGGCGGGGAGGATCGCTACTACGCCGACTTGCGTGACCTTGGAGGCGGACAAGTGGCGCTGAGGAGGCCCGGATCGAGTCGGGCAACCACCAACCACGACGAAGCCGCTCAACTCTTCGCTGATCGAATTAGAGCACTCGGCGGGGCCGTGGGCACAGGCTTCGGGACGCCGCTGGGTGCGTTCGTCGAACAGTTCGTTCGAGACAACCCCAAGGGTGTCACCGAGAGGTGGCTGAAGGAGACCAGGCTCAGGCTTCGGCGGGCTGTAGAGTACTTTGGTGTGGATCGATCCATGACGACGATTCGACCAAGGGATGTCCGCCAGTGGCTGAATCGGTTCTTACACCTCTCGACGAGCAATCAGCGTCACCACCTCCACGCCCTCTCAGGACTCTACGGTTACGCACAGGAGTGGAGTTGACCCGCTTTGGTGGACACCTCAGTAGTGAGGGAGACAGGAGGAGTCCACGATGCCAAGAACACATGCGCCGTACCCGCCGGAGTTTCGGCGGCAGATGGTCGAGTTGGTCAGGTCGGGCCGCTCCGTGGAGGAGCTGGCCCGGGAGTTCGAGCCCTCAAACGGGGCGATACGGAACTGGGTCAAACAAGCTGACTTGGATGAAGGCCGTCGCAGTGACGGGCTGACGACGGAGGAGCGTGGGGAACTCAGGCAGCTTCGGCGTGACAACAAGCGTCTGCGCATGGAGCAGGAGATTCTAAAAAAAGCCGCCGCCTGGTTTGCTCGGGAGAGCAACTCGATCCCGGAACGGGGTTCGAGTTCATGAAGACGAATCAGGCCGACTTCCCTGTGCGGGCGATGTGCCGTGTGCTGGATCTCTCCCCCAGCGGCTACTACGCCTGGTTGGATCGCGAGCCTTCGGCTCGGGCGAAGCGAGATGAGGAGCTCACAGAGCGGATCGAGACGGTCTGGCGCGAGAACCGAAGGGTCTATGGCCGGCCCCGCATCTACGCGGACCTCAAGGAAGCTGGCGAGCGGGTCGGTGAGAAGCGGGTGGGCCGGCTCATGAAGCAGGCCGAGATTGTGGGAGCTAGCCGGAGGCGGCGCGGCCCGAAGACGACCAGGCGCAACGAGGACGCCCGTCCCGCGCCGGATCTCATCGAGCGGGACTTCAGCGCAGACGGGCCAGACCAGTTGTGGGTGGCCGACATCACCTACATCCCGACCTGGGCGGGGTTCTTGTACCTCGCGGTTGTGCTCGACGTCTGGAGCAGGCGGGTGGTCGGGTGGTCGATGGCTACGCACCTGCGCACCGAGCTCGTCCTGGACGCGCTGAACATGGCGACCTGGCAGCGCCGGCCCGAATGCGTCATCCATCACAGTGATCAGGGAACCCAGTACACCTCGATCGCCTTCGGCCTACGCTGCAACGATGTCGGTGTGCGGCCCTCGATGGGCTCCGTGGGCGACGCCTACGACAACGCGATGTGCGAGAGCTTCTTCGCGACGCTCGAGTGCGAGCTACTCGACCGGCAGCGCTTCCGGACCCAGGCCGAGGCGAAGATGGCCGTGTTCGACTTCATCGAGGGCTTCTACAACCCCCGGAGGCGACACTCGGCACTGGGTCAGCTGTCGCCCATCAACTTCGAGCGTCGCCACGGAGCGGCAGCATGAGAAACCTGCGTGGCCAAGTTGCCCTTTACTCCCCCGCTGCGCGGGGGAAGCTTTCCTCTCCCCAGCGAGGGGGACAGACTATAAACCTCAGTGTTCACCCGTCCACTGAAACGGGACAGCTCCAGAGATGGAGGTTGTCCCCCTCGGATACAATCCCGTCAGGGGGCTACACGGCTTGCCCTCCATCGCCCCGACGCGGCAGCGGACAGATGAGTTCTATGAAATCGATGCGGCTGGCCAGTTCCTTGATGCAGCCCGGAGACTCGATCTCCATTACGAGTTGATAGCCACGTTCCTGCTTACCGGTGGCAGGCGGAGTGAGGTGCTCGGGCTGCTGGTGAGCGATATGGAATTAGAGAACAAGCTGGTTCGCATCCAGCCCAACCGGTATCGCGGGCTCAAGCGTGTGTGGAGTGAGCGAGCCGTGCCGCTGTGGCCACAGCTTGAGGAGATTCTTCGGCCATACGTCGAGGAACTAGGCCAGAGTCCCGATGAGCTTCTCTTCCCCAGCCGCACCGGAGAGATGATCACCGATCTACGGAAGTCGTTGGGCATCATCGCTTCCAAAGCCGGAATGCCCGAGCCTCGACTCACCAAGTTCCGCCACACCTACGCCACGGCACGTCTCCAGGCCACAGATGGCGGGAGGCAAATCGCGCTCTGGACCGTCGCGAAGGAGATGGGGCACAAGAGCGTGGCGCGCATCGAGGACACGTATGGCCATGCGAGCCACTATCGTCCGAGAGGTGAGGTAGTGGAGTATCGGATCGATCAAGAGTAGAGCAGGGGAGGCAGGGAGCCTCAGGAAGCTTCATAGACGGTTACCGCAGCATCTGCTCAGCCCTCTTCAGCAGTGTGTTCGGTCTGGTTGCATGGGAAGCTTCCGAACCTCATCCCGCTCCTCAAATCCAACCGATGCCCCCCAAAAGGGTCCCATACGCACCCTTTAGATATGCATAGACCTTGCGAGGCTCCCTGGGCGACTGAAAAGAATGTTCGGTGGATATTGTTTTGGAGATCCGGCAGAGGAATCAGGCTGAGAAGATTCATGCCGCTGAAGCATGAGGCCGTGAGTTCGACTCTGGTCGCTGTCAGCATCGGCACAGGCGAGTACCGTTAGGTTTACGGTCATGGACTTGACGCCTGATGAGCAACCCGTCGTCCGTCGTGCTGTGGCGGCGTACAAGGCGAAGAAGGGGCACGAGGGGCCATTCAGAGGCACGACTGCCGACGAGGTTCTCGAAGAATTGAAGCCGTCTCCCGTCCGTTGGGCTGAACTCGCCGCGTTTGTGATCGGAACGGCGGAAGGACCCAAACGAGGGAATCGATAACGTCGCGCGCCAGCTCACGCCGCTGGTCGGCATAGTGGTCAGACAGCAGAATCGCGATCCCTTGGGCGACGCTGGAGAACCCGTGCGATGTCATCCGTGAAGAGCCGAGTCGAGATTCACTATTGCACCCAATGTCGCTGGCTCATGCGAGCGGCGTGGATCGCACAGGAACTCCTCACCACATTCGAGGCCGAGATCGGCCAACTGGTGCTCGTCCCACGAACTGGCGGGATCTTTGAGGTCCGAGCTGACGGCGACGTACTATGGTCGCGAAAGGAGCGCGGCCGCTTCCCCGAGCTGAAGGAACTCAAGCAGCTCATCCGCGACCGTATCGCCCCAGAAAAGGACCTCGGTCATTCCGACCGGCGCGATCCGTAGCGGCTGTGGCAGTAGGCCGGCAGGTGCGCGCTTCGCTTGCGGCCGACATCTTGGTCGAGCAGCAGAATCGCGAACGCTCCAGCCTACCCAGGATACGGAATAAAGCCCGAAGACGCTCAGATCGCATTTGCAAGCGTCTGACGGGCTTCTGCTTGCGCATACTGGACTGCTCTCGGATGTTGAGGGTACGTAAAGAAGAAGGCTGTCGGACGTGACCATGCGTAAAGCAGTTCATCTGGGGATGCTCTTCCTGGCCTATGGTACGCCACCACGCGCGCAGGAGGCGGTCCCAATCCGGATCGATGATCGGGTGCGTTTCCGGACGACCCAAGGAATCGATCACGAGGGCTGGGTGCGCGGCCTGACTGCCGGAGCCATCGAAGCGGCGTCCAAGCTGTCGCTGTTACCAAATCTCCCTGCCATCCGGGGGCCTCATCCCCAGGGCCAGGGAGGGGGTGCACCAACACAGCAGTTGGCACCGCAACTGGGACCAAGTCAATGAGACGTTCCGTGTTGCCGCGTGTTGCGGCTGTGGTGTTTGCGCTAGGACTGTTCTCCTGTGGAGGGGGCACAACAGAGCCTGAGCCTGAGCCTGAGTCTGAGTCTGAGTCTGTGCCTTTGGTGGGGGTGACCGTGGAGGTAAGCCCGTCGAGCGACACGATAATGGTGGGCCAGACGGTAGAGCTGCTCGCGACGGTGCAGGGTGTGCCCGGCAGCATTTTCAACCAAACGGTCACCTGGTCATCAAGCGACGACTTGGTAGCTACAGTGAGCGTCGGGACAGCAGAGGGAGGCTGGGGAGGTCTGGTCACGGGCGTGGAGGTGGGGAGTGCGACGATCACGGCAACGTTCTTTGGTGTAGTTACTACCTTTCCTGATTCCATCACCGTCAGGGAGTCTGGGACGGCGTCGGTGGTGGTCGATGCACAGCCAAACTAGGCTGTAAGGATAGGCAAGACAAAAGCCCCTTGACGGGTCGCGATTGCATCAGGGGAGGACCAGGCCGGTCAACATAGGGTCTCACGCCTTGGTTCAAGCCGCGGGCGCTGAGTCGTAGTCCCATCCAGCCATCGCCCAACCTCAGCATCACCCATAGCTTGAGCGCATGGGCATAGCTTCCTCGAAGCAGCTTCGGGTTTGGCTCAGTCCAGCAATCGGCTCCCACTCCTTGTATCACCATCCACTGCGAGTATCCGGACAACTGCATAGAGCCCACATGCGTCTCGTTCAGACTCTCCCCATCCTACGGCATCCGCACTGCTCGTGAGGCCCATGATTGGTTTCTCGCAATGATGTGGGTGCATGAGGAGTTCGAGGTGGGGACGGATGAGCCCTGGGGGGTGGCCTTTGCCTCTCTCTAGTGAGACTGTGAAGAGGGTGAGGGTGGAGTAGAGTTCGGCTTGCATCTCAACCGGCTCATGTGCATCGTACCGGATGGACGACCTCCTGGGACTCGGCGGCCAGTAGGCGCTCAGCCGTCGCGCGCGATGAGCTCAAACCAATGACGTTCCGTATTCTCAAATTATTCGTGCTGGCTGGCCTGGTCCTTGTAGATACCCACCTCGGAAACGCTCAGAACCCAAGTACTGAGTCGAAGCCCAACATCCTATTTATCGCAGTGGACGACTTGAACGACTGGGTTGGGTTTATGAAGGGTCATCCGGGCATGACGATCCATACCCCCAACCTGGATCGCCTTGCAGCGTCCTCCATGGTCTTCACCAACGCTCACACCCCGGCCCCGGCCTGTGCCCCCACCAGGGCTGCCATTCTCAGCGGAGTCCATCACGCCAGGTCAGGGGCGGAGAACGTCTTCTGGGGAGACGGACCCAGGTGGCGGGAATTCGAGGCTCTGAGGGAGGTGGAAACCCTCGAGCAGTTTTTCAAAAACCGTGGTTACAAGACCTTGGGAGCTGGGAAGATCTATCACAGCCAGGCCCCACCATGGGCACCCACCAGCCAGGTCGAACCGGCCAACTGGGACTTTTATTACCCGAGTTCCTACATCTCCCACCCCTACCAGATCCGGGCTCCCAAGGAGGTGATTTACCCGCCCGAGGTGGACAACACGACCCGGCCCGGTGGAGAAGACGGCTGGTGGACCTGGGGTCCGGTGGCGGTCCAGGACGAAAAAATGGCTGACTATCATGTCGTCGACTGGGCCCGTTACCAGCTCAGCCAAGAACACGACCAACCTTTTTTCTTGGCGGTGGGAACCTGGAAACCGCATGACCCCTGGGAGGTGCCGCAGAAGTATTTCGACATGTATCCCTTGGAGGACATCGTACTGCCCGAGATCAAAGAGGATGATCTCGAGGACGCCTTTGACCATGGTCGCCGCTGGATCCACCAGTGGGTGGTGGATAACCAGCAATGGGACAAAGTGGTCCAAGCATACGCTGCGTCGATAACGTTTACCGACGCCATACTGGGTAGATTGTTGGATGCCTTTGAGCATTCGGAGCATGCCCACAACACCATCTTGGTGTTGTGGTCTGACCACGGCATGCATATGGGTGAAAAGGAAAATATCGAGAAATTCACTCTTTGGGAAAGATCGACTCGGGTACCGCTGATCATTTCAGCTCCCGGGATGACCCAGACTGGAGCGAAAAGCGACCAGCCGGTGAGCTTGATGGATCTCTATCCAACCCTGGTTGACCTCGCTGGATATGATCTGCCTTCACACCTGGATGGAAGAAGCCTGGTACCTCAACTCGAGGATCCGGAAAGAACAACTCCACCGGTAGTGACCAGCTATCAGTTCAGTTGGACCGATGAACCGGTCATCGGGCATACCGTGAGAAGTAAACGGTACCGCTACATCTATTATCCTGATATCAATCTGGAGGAACTCTACGATCACGATAACGATCCAAACGAGTGGGACAACGTGGCATACAAGAAGGTGAACAAGGAGATCATCCAGGATCACCGGCAGGTGCTCGAGGGTATGTTGCCGGATCTGACCTGGGAGGATGGTGAGCCCGATGGATATTCGGTTGATAGGGATGGGAATGTGCGGAAGGTTGGGTTCATTTCCTATTGAGCGGTTCGGGTGCTGGGCTCTCATCCAAGCAGAAGGCAGGACAAGGTGCAGGTGACCACCGGATGAATTCATGATCCGGTGATCACCCGACAAGAATCTTCAGTAACGACCACCTGTCGGGTGCTGGGCGTCTCCACCAGCGGATACTATGCGTGGCTCGAGCGTGAGCCTTCGGAGTGTGAGAAGGCGAATGCTGCGTTGCTTGAGGAGATCCATGAGATCCACGCCGAGAGCGACGGGACGTACGGAGCTCCGAGGATGACGGAGGAGCTGAAGGCGCGAGGCCCCGCGGCGAGCGAGAATCGGGTGGCTCGCGTGATGAGGGAGGCGGAGATTCAGGGCGTGAGTCGACGACGTGGGGCGAAGACGACGGTACGAGGCAAGGATCGGCGACCGGCACCGGACCTGGTGGATCGAGACTTCACGGCGAGCGGTCCTGACCAGCTCTGGGTCGCGGACATCACGTACGTCGGGACGTGGGCGGGCTTCCTGTACCTGGCCGTGGTGTTGGACGTGTGGAGCCGGCGGATCGTGGGCTGGGCGATGGCGACGCACCTGAGAACCGAGCTCGTGCTCGAGGCGCTCAACATGGCCCTGTGGCAGAGGAAGCCCGAGGCGGTCATCCACCACTCCGACCAGGGGAGCCAGTACACGTCGGTAGCCTTCGGACGTCGGTGCGATGAGGTGGGTGTCCGGCCCTCGATGGGCTCAGTCGGAGACGCCCTCGACAATGCGATGTGCGAATCGTTTTTCGCGAGCCTCGAATGTGAGCTCATCGACCGCCGTACGTTCCGGACTCCGGCCGAGGCGAGGATGGAGCTATTCCGCTACATCGAGGGCTGGTACAACCCGCATCGGCGCCACTCAGCCCTCGGGTACGAGTCGCCCATCAACTTCGAAAACAACCGCGAGCGCGCGGCCGAGAACACCTGGGCTCCCCAGGACATCGGCCCTACGACAACCTCCGCGGAGCCCGGCTTGCTTCTACTCCCCAGCGCCGCTGGCGCTGCGGAAGCCTCTGACTCCATCGGCCTTTGAAGAGAGAGAAAACACACAAGCGTTCACCTGTCCACCGAACCGGGGTAGGCCCAGACTCCCACGGGCTTTGCGTGATCGTCTGCATCACGGTGGGCTGGTAGCCCGAGACGTTGAACTCGAACCGGTCCCGCATGGCGAAGCCGACGCCAACGCCGTAAACCTCGACTCGCTCCTGCTCCTGCCCCCACACGCCGTCCCCGAATTCGGCCAACGCCCACAAGCCTTGCGGGGTTGCCGACCGACTTCCACCGACTGCCGCGAGCGGCACCGCGAGCGGAAGCCGCATCGGCGGTGCCGCGCACGAGGAGGTGCCGGCAAGCAGAGCGACGAGCACCGTCCGCCTGAAGAGCCGCCAAGTCGAGGATGCGCTCATGATGGAGTCTCTACGCTGAATATCCTTGTGTCGTCGTATGCCGACCTTATGCACACGGGGGCTCGAAGAACAAGTTGTCGCGGAGCGGGTTTGCCGACGATCACCACGCCTTCCACGAAGACGCGAAGCCAGGGGATCTGACGGGTCAATTCCCCACCCGCTCCTTCAATTCCTCGAAGAAGTTGGTGACGAGGATGAGCGGGGAGACGGCCTCACTAACTCGGCGTACACCTAGGTTCGACAGCAATCCAGCCATCTCGCTCGATGACCGGAAAGATGGGCAGTCTCAGGTCACCGACCTGAGCACGCTTCCAGCCTGGGTAGATAGGTAGCGGAAAGGTGTTCTCCCCGGTGCACACATCGAACATGTAATGATGCCGAGCACAGTCGATGGAACCACCACGGATAGTGCCCTGGACCAGTGGAGCCGCCTCGTGCGGACAGCGAGACGCGAAGGCAACCACCGTACCGTCGTAGAGGCGTCCAACGACAACGCGATGAGTGCCCGCCAAGACTTCCCGCATTTGGCCTGGCGTCAAGTCTCCGGACGCAAGCACGTTTAGATACCTGTCACCCGGTGAGTGCTCCACAACTGCGCTCCGGACGGAGGAGGGACGAGGAGGCTATCGAGGGCGCTTAATCAGACTCACGTCCCTTTCGACACCATCCCCCTACGACTACTTCCCAACGTCGGCGGTCATGAAGGTACGCACGTACGGTGACTCCCCCGGCGCGCCCCGTCGGAAGTGACCAGAAGGGCCTTCGTTGAGGAACTCACCGAACCAGCCCTCATGCTCAATCTCCTCATGCAGGATTGCGAGGCAAAGCGCATATGTCCGGTGGTCCTTGCCGAAGGTGTAGTTGCAGAGATCAGTGTACGTGCGGACGGCGCAGCGCTCCGCCTCCACTAACACTGTGAGCAGGTCTTGAATAGCGGTGGCCTGGGCACCCGGGTAGGCACCAAAAGCCGTCTCGCCAGAGCCGTGCCGTTCGGTGGGCACACCTCCAAGGGTGTCGGGGAGATAGGCATCCGGACAGCCAGCGCGATCGGCGAAGGTCCGGATGTCGTCTGGAAGCTTGCCCCCGAGCTCGTAGATCCGGGGTACGAGCGCCTCAAAGTGGTTTCGGTCCTCAATACGGGCGTCCTCGATGATCTCCTTCATGCCTTCTCCCTCGTGGCCGATCGAATTCACGCGTAAGATCGTGTAGTAGTAAAACGTTGTGAATTCAGCACTAGCGGCGGCAACGAGCTTATCTAGCAGCTCATCGACGTTGAGCCCGGCTTCCTCGACCATCTGTCGTGCAACCTTACCCATTTGCCTCTCCTTTACTGAGAATTGCAGGCGTGACGACTACTGAGAATTGCAGAGGTGACGACCGTTCATGTCTTGGCTGGAATGACTACTCATTCGCTCTGAGGACGGGTTGATGGGACCGTGTGCGGACACCCATAGGTCATCCCTCCTATCTGATGCCGTTTTCTCTCCGCCAAGTGCTCCCTGCAGAGAGCAACGCTGCAGTGTGAACAAACCGCCACCGCCATCTGCCCACAGAAGAGACAGCTCATTTCTAACCTCCCTCTGTCATGACTCTGTGTCGGAAAACGTCCAACGGAGTATCACTCCTCTGGAGAGCCGGGAACCCGCGGATATCATGCCATGGCTTCGACCGAACAAGCAAGGGCGTGAAGCGGCTATCCGCCTCGCGCAACGCGGCACGCGACCCTGATGTTCACCGCGACAGCTACAATTCCTTGTTATGCGGCAGCGGCACAGTTCACCGCGGGCTCGTCATCCCCGTCTTGTGATGTCCAGTTCGGCATTGCCCGTAGTAGGTACTCATGGAACATCGGAACCGTGAAGGCGGTGTCTCCATGCGCTGGACTCCAGACCATCCCCTTACGAATTAGGCCCGTCCGGATGGGCGCTGCCGTGGTAACAGGGACCCCAAGAGTTGCCGCGATGTCACCTGACCGGTGTGGGCCCGCCCCAAGCTCTGCCATCGCCCGAAGATACTCCTGCTCGCGGGCTGACAGCGGCGCGCTCGCACACATCCCGCTCGATCGGCTCGTGAGAGTCAGGTCTTGGATGCGCGCTTTCTGGATGCCTCCGTTCCCACTTTGCGTAGGGCTCCCCGCTTGGCAGCGATGAGTGCCCGGGGCCGTTGCACCAGAACACCCTCGTAGATCCAGCTATTCAGGGCCGTCGTCACCGTCGAGCGGTGTACTCCGGCAAGCTCGGCAATCTCCTGGTGAGTGAACCAGTGCTCGAGTCGGATCCGACGGCCGTCGTCGTCGCCGAGGCGATACGCCAGGTCGAGGAGAACATCGGCAATGCGAGCTCTCGATGAAGAGCCGGAGGAGCCGGCGATGCGACGGGCGATCGCCAGGTCGCGATCATAACTGGCCAGTAGGGTTGTGAACGTGGCTGGCGAGCCCCGCAAGGCCTTGACCACCCCGGCTCCACTCAGCGAAAGGACCGCGCAGGCCGACCCGGCGACCGCGGTAACGTCGAGGTGTGGACGTGAGGGCGCTATCCGGAAGGACCATGTGGCGCCTAGCGAACGACCTGGTCCATTCAACAAGACGACACGGGAGGGGACGATGAAGCGGATGGCTTGGCGGATACTCGGGCGATGTGGTAGCCGGCTACCGAAGAAAACGACACCGAATGCGAGATCCGGGCGTGCTAGGCCCGCCCCCGCAAATTGCAAGCGATCGCGGTGCGCGAGCGACTGCTCGAATAGGCGCCCTTTCCCCAAAGAGTCGGCATGCCAACTATTGGCATGTCTCGAGGCCTGTTGAAGAAGTGGGGTGCGGCCGCGCGACCCACGCCTTCGGCGCGGGTACCCCGGTCTTGCGGTGACCAGAGAACGTCGCGGACCCGCGACACCTGAGCCGAAGGCGAAGAACGAACGATGACGAGGCGTAGCATGGCTACGGCGAGGAAGAGAGACGCGCTATGGGCCCGCAACCCCCCTTCGCCCTTCGGGTTAGGGCGGCACGGGGCCATCTCCGTTGTTGGCGCCCCTCGACGTAGCTATTGCTATGCCTTCGGGGCACCGCCTAGGATCTGGCCGGTAACAAGCGCGCTAGCGCTTGTCGGCGCTCCTAACGCGGCTCGCCCCACTTCTTCAACAGGCCTCTAGAAAGGAGGACACGATGCCGTCCGGTCCGTGGAGGCGCTCCGAAGCTTGGGCTGACGCCCAATGCGGAACTGCACAGGTGGGGGCGTGAGCACCGCCAAGGTCGTACGTCCAGGCGACCAGGCGACGACCACTCGGGGCGCGGGAGACGAGTACCGGTACCTGGCTACCGGGCGCGACACGTCCGGCAGCTACTTCATGATGGAGGCGGTTGTGCCACCTGACGCGGGTCCGCCGCCGCATGTCCAGACCCGGGAAGACGAGGGCTTCTTCATCGTTGAGGGGACCGTAACGTTCTGGGTGGACGGTGAAGAGGTCGAGGCCGGCCCTGGCACCTTCCTGAATGTCCCACGCGGGGCAGTTCACAACTTCAAGAACCGCACCGAGCAGATCGTACGCATGCTGATTCTGTTCGCGCCGGCCGGGATCGAGAAGATGTTCTCTCAGATGGCCGCAGATCCGGAGAGGTACGTCGAGATCGGCGCCGAGTACGGGGTGCGATTCCCTGAGGCGGGTGGCTGATCATGAGCGGCGCCCCTCTTCCTGGCGGCGATTGCCGTCACCGTGGCACATGTCCAGGGACTCCAGACCCAGCTCGTGAGAACGCAGGCGCTGCAGAACGCCAAGCTGCTCACGGGAGCCGTCGCCGAGTTCCGCACGGTCTACACGTCGGAGGTGGTTGAGCGCCTTCGCCCCACGATGCGGAAATCGTGAGTGGCCGTTCTAGCCGTCTTCGGCACGCAACCGTACCTTGCGCATCGACCGATGCTCGGCGGGGACGTAGGTCTCCACCCGTAAGCCGTCGACATCACGTTTGCCATCCTGGAGGTACCATGCGTTCACTGCGCCCACTTCTGATGTCCCTGGCTCTGCTCGCGGTGGCGGGAGTGCCCACCCTCGCCCAGTCGGGCTCGTTTGGGCATGCCATCGTCGTCGGCGATGACGAGCTGATTATCGCAGAGCCCAACACCAACTTCCGGGCGGGCGCCGTCTACGTATACCGCAAGGTGGGCGATGACTGGCAGGAGGCGGCGCAGATCCACGCGCCCGACACGGAGCGGGCCGACGGCTTCGGTACCGTCCTGGCCGCCACCGGGAACACGCTCATCGTGGGTCAGCGGGGTGGCCCGCTCCACACCTATGAGAGGGACGGCCAGCGCTGGCGCCACACCGGCACCGTCTCCGGGGACGGCGTGAACGGCACGGATCCGGGGTGCAACGAGTACGGGTACTGCGGCACCGAGTTCGGAATCGAGCTTGCCACGCATGGCGACTGGCTGCTGGTGGGCGAGCCGGGCACGATTCCCACACCTCGACGGCGTCGCCCAGGTACCCCCGCGGAGCCCCTGCCCGAAATTCCGCCCGGCGTCGTCCATGCGTTTCAAAAGGGCGCAGATGGTACCTGGACCCAGCGGGGGAGCCTACGGCCTGCCGACGGCGTGGAGAGTGACCGCTTCGGCGCCACCATCGTCCTCGCGGACGGGCGAGCGCTCATCGGCGCACCGAATTGGAGCGTCACCGGTGACGACAAGATCGAGGGCGCGGGCCGCGTCTACGAGTTCCGCCTGGAGGACGGCCAGTGGCGAGAGACCGGAATGCTCGATTCCAGAATCGAGCGGGGCGCCAACTTCGGGATTTCCATCGCAATGCAGGGCGACGTTGCGGCGATCGGCTCTCCAGGCAGTGGGGAGGGCCACGGAGCCGCCTTCCTCTTCCGCCGTGACCCCGGTACGGGAGCATGGTCCCAGCAGTCGCGGCTCGCGGCGTTCAGCAGCGTCGCTGGCGATCGCTTCGGCGATGCCGTAGCCCTCGACGGTAACGACGTCTGGGTGGGCGCGCCGGCTCCCCGGGGGAACGACATGGGGACGGTGTACGTATATCGCGGCCAGGAAGATACGTACGGGCTCGACGCCCCCCGCCGGATCCGCCTAACGGAGACGGTTACCAGGGACGCCTTCGGCGACAAGATCTTCGCGGGAGGTGGCGTGGCCGCCGTCGTGGCCACGGGCATGCACCACCGGTCCGGCGCCGTCTACGTCTACGAGCGTGACGCGGCCGGCGACTGGCAGGGCGGCGACATGCTGGTGAGCGCGCCCGACGCCCTGAGATCGCTGGTGGGCGAGGAGCGCAGGTGCACCGACGGCACCGTCGGTCCATTCGACTGCAACGACGTGGAGCTCCTGGCCTTCGTGCCGAACTCGATCCTGCGGGCGGGGGCCAACGCGCGCGGCGTGCGGACCAACGACAACTGGGGCTGGACGGACCCCGATACCGGCCGCGAGTACGCCCTGGTGGGCCGGAACGACGGCACCTCCTTCATCGACATCACGGACCCTGTGAACCCCGTGCTCATCGGCGACCTGCCAAAGCCCGACGACACGCCACCCTCACAGCTTTGGCGCGACATCAAGACCTACAAGGACCACGCCTTCATCGTGGCCGACGGCGCCGGCGCCCACGGCATGCAGGTCTTCGACCTGACCCGGCTGCGCAGCGTGGCCGACCCACCGGAGCTCTTCGAGCCGGACGTGCACTACACGCTCATCAACAGCTCCCACAACATCATCATCAACGAGGAGACTGGTTTCGCCTATACCGTGGGGAACCGGGACGGCGGCGAGACGTGCGGTGGCGGGCTGCACATGATCAACATCCAGGACCCCCGTAATCCCGAGTTCGCAGGCTGCTTCGTGGAGGAGCGCGGCACGCACGACTCCCAGTGCGTCATCTACCAGGGGCCCGACGCCGCCTACCAGGGCCGGGAGCTCTGCCTGAACCTGAACGGGAGCTTCTTCGCCATCGCCGACGTCACGGACAAGGACAATCCGGTGGCGGTGGCGCGCTCCACGTCCCCCAACGCGGCCTACATCCATCAGGGGTGGCTGACTGAGGACCACCGCTACTTCTTCGTGGACGACGAGAGCGATGTGATCCGAGGCAATGTGCCGACCACCCGCACCCTCATCTGGGACCTGAGCGACGTGGAAGACCCGGTGCTGACCAAGCAGTTCATGGGCTCCATGACCGCCAGCGCACACAACTTGTACGTGAAGGACGGCCACGTCTATCAGGCGAACTACCGGTACGGGCTCCACATTCTGGACATCTCCGATCCCGAGAACCCCCGTGAGGTCGGCTCCTTCGACACGTCGCCGTATCAGACGGGCCCGGGCTTCAGCGGCGCTTGGAGCAACTACCCGTTCTTCGAGAGCGGCACGGTCATCGTCACGAGTGTGCAGGAGGGTCTGTTCATCCTGAAGAAACGGGATCAGCCGGTGTTCTAGGACGAACTCGAAAGCCCGTCCCTCGACTGGCCGCGGAGCACGCGCCACCGGCCTCACGCAAGGAAAGGAGGACCGCCATGCCGCAGCCGTGCCAGCACGTCAACGCCCTACCTTCGATCCCCCCCCGAGGTCAGACGATGAAGACCCGGAGGACAAGGTAGCCCACGTACATGAGGACGAGTGACGCCGCCTCGCCCCTTTGGAGACCCTTCTTCCGGATGAAGAAGATCAGCATCGCCACGGTGACCAGCGCCATGACGGGTACGTCGATTACCAGCGAGTCCCGGTTGACGGCAAGCGGAAAGAGCACGGAGCTCGCGCCCAACGGGACCATCAGATCGAAGGTGTTGCTCCCGATCACGTTTCCTACCGAGATGCTGGCCTGCCCCTTCAAAGCGGCGCGGACGGAGACGGCCATCTCGGGCAGGCTGGTGCCGGCCCCCACGAGGAAGATGCCGATCACGGTCTGGCTGACGTTCCAGGCCTCGGCGATGGAGACGGCCCGGGTGACCACCACGTGCGCCGCGACGACGACGGTCGCCATGCCGAGGGCCACGGTGGCGAAGTCGACGATGGCCCGCCGCTGCGATGGCTTCGGGGTGTACTCCCCGTTTCGCTCGGACTGGACGAGGGCGACCAGATAGATGGCATACCCGAGGATGAGGACCGCCCCCTGAGCGCGACCGATGCGTCCGTCGATGCTCACCAGCGTAAAGAGGCCTATGGCAAGCAGCAGGATGATCCCGTCCCGGCGGATCATGCGGGGAGCGAGGCGCAGGTAGGTGAAGAGACCCGACAACCCGAGCACCAGGGCGCCCTGCGCAACTACACTGCCGGTAACGTTGCCGACGACGACCCCCGACGCCTCGATCCCGCCCAGCTGCTCCATGCCGCCCACGACACCCACGACGAGCTCGGGCAGCCCGGTCCCGATGGCCAAAACGGTCAGCCCGATGAATCCCTGTGAGACGCCGAAGCGCTCGCTGAGCCGGAGGGCGCCTTCGATAGCGAAATCGGTCCCCTGCCAGAGGGCCAGAAGTGCGAGGACGAGGAGGACGAGGTCCAAGAGCGCTCCGAGGGATCAGTGAGTCGGTGGCGGAGACGGACCGCCGACGATATCCTCCCGGAATCCAGGCTGCAACTGGGAGGCCGCCTCAGAATGAAGTTCACGCGTCGTGAAGCGATCAAGATCGGAGCGGGTGCAGGAGCTTCATTGTTCCTCGGCTGCCGGCCTCTTCCGGCCCAGACATCCGAGCTCATCACGAAGCCGATACCGTCCTCGGGCGAACGCGTCCCTGTCGTCGGACTCGGGGCGCGCAACTACCGGCTAGGTGAAGGCTGGGCGCAGGACACCGCCGAGTTCCGCAAGACGCTTCAGACGTTTCACGAGCTCGGCGGCCGAGTTCTGGATACGTCGCCCAACTACGGCGCCTCCGAGACCATCGTCGGCGACCTGCTGGCCGATCTAGGCATCCGCGAGAACCTGTGGTTGGCGACCAAGGTGGACCGGGAAGATCGTGAATCGGGCATCGCTCGGATGGAGAGCTCCATGGAGCGCATGCACACCGATCACTTCGAGTTCATGCAGGTCCACAACCTGCGGGGCTGGGAGGCACAGCTGCCCACGCTCCGGGAGTGGAAGCAGGAGGGGCGCATCAAGTACTTGGGTGTCACCACGTCGAGCACCCGGCAGTACGGGGAGATGGAGGAGATCATGCGCCGGGCGGAGCTCGACTTCATCCAGATCAACTATGCCGCCGACGCACGGGCCGCCGCGGACCGCATTCTTCCTCTGGCCGCCGACCGCGGCATGGGGGTGCTCGTCAACCTTCCGTTCGGCCGGGGGCGCTTGTTCTCACGGGTCGGCGATCGGGAGCTACCCGACTGGGCGTCGGAGATCGACTGCGTGAGCTGGGGCCAGTTCTTCCTCAAGTACGTCGTCTCGCACCCCTCGGTGACGGCGGTGATCCCGGGCACCACCAAGGCGCACCACGCCGTGGACAACATCGGAGCGGCCACCGGAAGACTGCCCGATGCGACCATGCGCCGCCGCATGGAAGAGTTCGTGGATGCGCTCCCGCCGGCGCCCCGCCGTGAAGGCTGAAGAGACCGCCTGATGTGCCCTCGACTGGCCGAGACACTTTGGCAACGGGACACTAAGGCGTCTGTGTTAGGAGGTTCGGCATGCAACCGCGCACTGTGAGGGGCCGCCCCGCCGTCGTACTCGCATCCCTGCTCTTCTTTTCATCCTGCCAGGGGGCGCCGGGCACCGGAGGAGAAGACGCGGCCGAGAGCACCCGGTACGAGTACCTTCTCACGCTCCACGACGACTGGCGCGACGTCCAGAAGCCCACCCTTACCGACGGGGTGCCCGACTACGCCGCAGCGGCCATGGCCCGCCAGGAGCAGGAGCTGGCCCGCCATCAGACCCGCTTAGCCGCCATCGATCCAGAGGGGTGGCCCGTCTCCCAGCAGGTGGACTACCACATCGTCCGTGCCGAGATGAACGGGCTCGAGTTCGACCATCGGGTTCTCCGGCCGTGGGCTCGGAACCCCGCCTTCTACATGCTCATCCACGGATCGCAGACTGATGTGCCCGCCCGCGAGGGCGAGGTCATGCACGGCGTCATAGAGCTCTGGACCTACCAATTCCCCCTCTCCGAGCCCAGCGCGGCCGAGCTTCACGACCGTGTCCGCGCCATTCCGGCCGTCCTCGAGCAGGCCAAGGGCAACCTCGTGGTGGACGCCGCCGACCTCTGGTTCCTCAGCATCCGAGTGATGCAGGGGGTGAGCCGGACGCTGGGAGGCCTGGCGGAGCGGGTGGCCGCAGACAACCCGGAGCTCTCGGCCGACACGGAGCGAGCCCAGGCCGCGGTGGACGACTTCACGGCGTGGATCGAAGAGCGGCACCAATCGATGACGGCCCTCTCGGGCGTGGGGGTGGAGGAATACGACTGGTACCTCAAGAACGTTCAGCTCCTGCCCTACACGTGGGCCGACCAGGTTGCCATAGTCGAGCGGGAGCTGGGACGGTCGTGGGCCTACCTGAAGCTTCTGGAAAACAAGAACCGCGACCTGCCCGAGCTCGAGATGGTGGACGCGGAGGCGGAGTACCAGAGGCAGTACCGTGCGGCCGTGCGCGCGTTCATCGACTTCCTCGATCGGGAGGACTTCTTCACCGTCCCCGACTATGCGGCGCCCGCGCTCATGGCTCGGGAGGGGCGATTCTCGCCCCCCACGGGCGACGTCGGGTTCTTCAACAACGTGAGCTACCGGAACTTCCTGCCCATGCGGGCCCATGGCACCCACTGGTTCGACCTGGCCCGAATGGATGCCGAGCCGCATGCGAGCCCCATTCGGAGGGTCCCGCTCCTCTACAACATCTGGTCCCCCCGGGCCGAAGGCTTCGCCACCGGGATGGAGGAGCTGGTCATGGGGGCGGGATACCTGGACGACCTCCCCAGGGCGCAGGAGCTGGTCTACATCCTGCTGGCCCAGCGAGCCGCCCGGGCGCTGGCCGGACTCAGGATGCACAGCAACGAGTACACCATCCAGGACGCTGTCGACTTCGCGGCCAAGTGGACTCCGCGGGGCTGGATGCCCCCGGAGAGCAACACGGTGTGGGGTGAGCAGCAGCTCTACCTGGAGCAGCCCACATACGGGACCAGCTATGTCATCGGGAAGGTGTCCATCGACAAGTTGCTGGCGGATCGGGCCCAGCAGCTCGGTGACGAGTTCAGCCTCGGGCGCTTCATCGACGAGTTCCACGCCGCCGGGATGATCCCCGTTTCGCTCATTCGTTGGGAGATGACCGGTCTGGAGGACGAGATCGAGAAGCTATGGTAGCGAGATCGAGCCGATTCTTGACACACCTGACCCACGCGTTGAAGCTCCCATTAGGCCCGGGTTCGTCTAGCAGGCCGTTGAAGAAGTACAGTGGGCCATTTCTAGGCCGCGATCGCCCATGGGAGAATGATGCTGAGGAATATGCCCGGGAAGGGTAGGAGATGTCGTTCGAGGATCCGGCCTGCGCTCCAGGTGTGGGGCATTCGGGCCCTGGCTCTTCTCCTGCTTCTGCCACTCCTGCTTTTGCCACGAAGCGCCGTCGCACAAATCCCCCTTCGCATCGACGATGAGCTGCTCACCAGGGTGATGCCTGGTGCTACGAGCTTCTCCGACAAGGTTGGCGATCCGCCTGTCTATCACGCCTTCGCCGACGATCCGAACGGCACGTCCCGGAGATCGATCGGCTACGTTTTCCTGTCGTCCGACCTGCCCCCGGAGGAGTTCGGATACAGCGGATCCATCCAGGTCCTGGTGGGAGTCGACCTGACCGGTAACCTGACCGGGGCCGCCGTGGTCGCGCACCACGAGGCGCTGGCCGCCTCCAGGGGTGACTTCCTCAGGGCCCCCGGCGTCGAGGCGCAGTTCACGGGCAAGTACGTCGCGGACGCGTTCAGGATCTACCGGGACATCGACGGCATCAGCGGAGCTACCATCAGCATGGGGGCCATGGCACGGGGCATCCGGAACTCGGCTCGTCGGGTGGCCATGGCCTATCTGCGCCGGTCCGCACCCACGGTGATCGCGGCATCCAGCGGCGGTGGTGTGACCGCCGCCGCGCTCGAGCAGTTCACCTGGCTCGAGCTGGTCTCCAGCGGCCTCATCGCGAAGATGGAGGTGGTCCGCTATAACGCCCTCGGGCTCGACCTCTCCTTCGCGTACGTGGGCAACGAGCGACTCGGCGATATCCTGGTCGGCGGCGACGCGTACGCGTCGATGGTCCATAAGGTGGGTCCCCGGCACGAGGACTACCACCTGATGATCCTCGGACTCGACGGGAGCTTCATCGCCGGCTTCCGGCCCAGGGCCCTCACGGTGTTACAGGGTGGAGAGTCGTACCCCCTGCCCAGGAACCAGGTCGTCTACTGGGGACGGCCCGCAGAGGGGAAGATGGCGGAGCAGGTGTTCTATTCGGCCATGCTGCTGGTGGACCGTGCTGTGGACCTGAGCCAGCCGTTCACGATTCGGTACGATGACGAGCAGGGCGATCCCTTCGACATCGAGTACACGGTGCCCCCGGACGTCCTGAGGTTCGTTCGGGGAGGCTCGACTCCCGTCCAGACCGATGCCGTGGCATCGTCGGACAGCAAGGCTGCTGAGGTCGCCACGACGTCGGTGAACGCGTCCGGACCGGAGTCCGGCGAGGGAGTTGGCACGACCGGCGCCAACGAAAGCGACCGGAAAAGCGGCACCGACGGGACGAACGGAGGGGACACGGCGCCCGTGGAGAGCGGGGACGGCGCCACTCTTCAGCCCGAGGCGCCGGAAGCCGAGTCGGCGCCGGCTGCCGCGGATCCGGCGCAATCTCCGACGGACCAGGCCGCCCCGGGCTTCGAGTTCGACTTCTCGGACGAGGAGGACGAGTCCGCGCTCTCCGTGATGCTCGCGCAGACCCGTTGGAGCCGGGTCGTCGGACTGCTCATCATCCTCGGACTCGCCATGAACGCATTCCTCTTCAAGGGCGTGGCAGCGCGCTGGGTGGCTCTTGGCGGGACCCTCGTCTATCTGGGCTGGGTCGACGGTGGGTTCCTGTCCGTATCGCACATCACCAGCGGCATCGCCGGAGGGCCAGGGGTCTATCTCGGCGACTTGGCCATGCTGCTGCTGATCGTCTTCACGATCGTGACGACCCTGCTCTGGGGCCGGGTGTTCTGCGGATTCCTCTGTCCGTTCGGCGCTTTGCAGGACTTCATGGAACGCGTGATACCCAAGCGTTTCCAGCGCAAGATGCCCAGGCGAATCCACGAACGGGCCATCTACATCAAGTACGGCATCCTCGCCGTCATCGTCGTCCTAGCCCTGGTCCGGAGCGACATCTCCATATATGGGTTCTTCGAGCCGTTCGGAACCGTGTTCTTCCTGAGCTCTTCCGTTCTGATGTGGAGCATCGCGGGCAGCATTCTTCTGGCCTCCGCCGTCATCCCTCGGTTCTATTGCCGGTACGCGTGCCCGCTGGGCGCCGCCCTCGGCGTCGCCTCCTTCATCTCGATCTTCCGCATCCCACGGGTCAAGCAGTGCGATGTCTGCAAGGTGTGTGAGCAGAGTTGCCCCACTGGCGCCATCTCCGGTCCCGACGTGGACTTCAAGGAGTGCGTCCGGTGCAACATCTGCGAGGTCAAGCTCCTGACGAAGGCCGGAGTCTGCCTACACGACATGGATGACGTGCAGTCGCGGCTGGTTCAGCTCCAGACGACGGGACGCTAGGCGGCTACAGGGTGGAGCGCGCCGGTCCCGACGTCTCCAGGCGCCACGTCCTGCGGATCGCGGCCTTGTCCGGTGTGGGCCTGCTGGCCGGCGGCGGGCTCGTGAAGGCCGTGGTGCGCCGAGCCGGGCTCCACCGCATAAGCGAGACCCACACACAGATGGGGACCCTGGTCGAGATCTCCGTCGTGCACCAAGACGGGTCGGTGGCCCGGCAGATGATGAGCGCGACCTTCGACGAGATAGAGCGTCTCGAAGGTCTGCTCAGCCGCCACCGGGAGGGCACCGACATCTGGCGCCTCAACAGCCACGGATTCCTTTCGGGACCGGCTCCCGAAGTCGTGGAGGTGCTGTCGAGAGCCGTCGAGTATTCGGCCATGACCGAGGGGGCCTTCGACGTCACGGTGGCCCCTCTCCTGACCCTGTACTCCGAGAGCTTCTCCAGGACCGGTGGGCCGCCGAGTGACACGGACCTGCGGCGGGCTCTGACCCTGGTGGACTTCCACGAGCTGGCGGTCAGCGAAGAGAGGATCGCCCTGGGTAAGCCGGGGATGGCCATCACAGTGGACGGCATCGCAAAGGGCTACATCGTGGACCGGGCGGTGGCCACACTGGTGGGTCGGGGCGCCGAGAGCGTCCTGGTGAACGCGGGTGGCGAGATGTCGTCATCGGGAGACGGACTGTGGGGCGACGGATGGACGGTCGCGATCCAGGACCCCCGCGCCGTGGACCGGCATCTGGAGGTTCTCGAGCTTCGGGGTGAGTCCGTGGCGACTTCGGGGGACTACATGCAGTACCTCTCGGCGGACCGGCGCCATCACCACATCGTCGATCCCCGGACGGGTAGGTCCCCCGATCACACGAGCGCGGTCTCGGTGGTGACGACGTCTGCCATGGCGGCCGATGCGCTCTCCACGGCGGTAATGGTTCTGGGGCCCCGGGAGGGACTGGACTTGATCGATCGGCTGCCCGACGCCGAGGCCATGATCGTGACGAAGGACCAGGAAGTCGTCAGGTCGAAGGGGCTGTCCCGCTACTACGCATGAAGAGGGCCCCGACCCGCGGGAGGTCGGGGCCCTCATGCCCTCCGGGTGTATCGGTCCTTCGGCGTGTTACCTGGGGTCGACGGGGATCATGATGTGAGCCCCGTACAACACTAGCCCTGTTTGATGCGGCGGCCTCTCAACTCCTCATCGAACGCGAGGATCTCGTAGTCGTCCTCGAAGCCCGTGCGGCCAGGGGAGGGAAGGTAACCGCTCAGGTCCATTTCCGCGGCGGCGAGCTGGCGGTCAAAGTCGGCCATGTCGCGCTCGGCGGCCTCCTGTGGCGTGTCGGCGCTCGAGTAGACGACATCACCCAGCTCGCGGTCCTCGAGCGTCAGCTCCCGACGGATGGTCTCGCTGGCCACGAACTCACGTCGGATCGCCGGGAAAGTGAACACCAGCGCCCCATCGGCCGCGGAGGACACGTCGGCGTCCAGCTCGGCCGCCAGGTCGTGGAGCGCGGCCTCCACTGCGGAATGATCCAAGGGCTGGTCCGTCAGCCGGTTACGGACGTAGCCTACGGCTCCCTCCACCGTCACTGCCCCTCTTCCGGCCAGGGCCTCGCGATAGACCATCCCCAGGACCAGGCGTCTCACGTTCCGGGCCTTCCGCGCCTTGTTCTCGCGGCGCACGCCCATCATGCGCAGGAGGGGCACACCGAAGAAGAGCACGCTGAACACCACCGGTACCAGGACGAGTCCGACGAAAGCGGCAGGCCCGGCGATGCCGAGTTGCGGAAAGATGAACCAAGGCGCCGTCGCCCCCGCCAACAGGGTGAAGCCGTTCATCCCGATGATGACGGCGTCGTGCTTCTTCTCGTTGCCCGTGAGCTCCAGTGGGTATTGCAGCCGCAGCCAGGCCGGATTGGGCTCCTTGGCGGTCACCGGTCCGTGAGCGCTCACCATGAGCTCGGGGAAGGTGTAGACCAGCTCTCCGTCGCGGGACACGGTGGGCTCACCGGCGTACGATCCCAGCAGCCGCCCCATCTCCTCTTCGGCGTCGGGACGGGGGAGAGCGTTGTGCTCCATGAGCTCCGTCGTGGTCAGAACGCCCTTCCGCGCCCGGATCAGCCTTATCGTCGAGCGGTCGAGCTGCTGTTGCGTGGGCTTGGGCCGGTCCGGGCCGAAGACGAACGCGAAGACCTTCTTGTAGAAGGGGGGGCGGTTGTCCTTCTCCAGCGTCCTCTCCCAGCGGTGGCCGTAGTACGGCCGACCCAGACGCCAGCGCGGGGTCCAGATGTAGTACCACAGCCAGAAGCTCGGGATGTGGAAGTGGCCGTGATGCCTCCCGGCACCGCGTCCCCAGCTCCCCCCCCCGCTCCTTCGGCTGCCGCCTCTGGACATCATCGCCATGATGGCCGCGATGACCAGGGCCACGAACACCACGAAATAGACGACGAGCATGGTGACGATCCATGCCTTGAACGCACCCGTGAGGAACGTCTTGGTCGAGTTCTTGATGCGCTCCAGCGTCGAGACCCGGTCGCGCCGGATCAGCTTCCGGTCGAAGAGGTAGACGAGCTCTCCCGACTCCGAGACCTCCAGGTGTCCCTGGTGGGTCTCCAGGAGGCCCTTGAGAGAGGCCTCCACCTGGTCGCGGGGGAGTCCGGCATCGGATACGACGTCGCCCACCGTGCCCCGTCCCCCGAGGGACCGAAGGGCTTTGAGGACGTCGGGTTGGGCTTCTGCTACGGCGATGCTGGCCAAGTGCGTCTCGGTGAGGATCCTTCGAATAGGCTAACTACACTACGAGACAAGATGGCGGTTCCTTCCCCAGGATCCCAGGGGGGCTCATGGGGTCGCCCCGTCAGCCGTCAGCGCCCCGACGACGCCCCGAAGCGGATCAGCACCGTGCTCGCTCCACCACCGGGCTCGAGCGTGAGCACGTATAGCCGGTCGTACTCATGGTCGGGGATGTCCGAGCTCTCGCCTCCCAGTCGCACGAGCATCGGTGTCGTGTCCGAGTGACCGCTCACGAAGTGCCGTCCAGGCGTGGCACGGAGTCGCGCGGCGAAGCCCTCGAGGTCCTGCCCATCGTAGAGCTGGACCTCGAGGCCGGACTGCCGCGCGATGGGAGCCGCGGTTTCCCGGGTGCGCTCGAGATCCGTGCTGTGCAGGCGCGTGAGCCCTGCGTCCCCCAGCATCTCCGCGAGGAGCGCTGCCCGCTCCCGGCCGGCCTCCGAGAGGGGTGGATCCCGGGAGTCGTCCACCTTTTCCGCGTGCCTCACGAGGTACACCACGGTGGCGTTGCCCTGCGACCGGGCCCGGTTCGGTAGGGTCAGGAACAGGGTCGCCAGGAGAACGCCATAGAGGCTCACACGGGGAACGATCCGCATAGTCTGTGCCTTCCGCCAGGTGGTCGCCGGATCGAACGAAGATCAGTCCGGGGCAGGCACACTTCAAGGACGCCTTGCCCTGTACAGCATGGGACGTCATTACTTGACCGGCACCGACCTCTCTCTTCCCGCCATACCAACGGAGCCATCAATGATCGATCCGCCGTCGGCCCGCATTCGGGTGGAGCCGACCCGGCCCTGGTGCGGGCGACATCGCCACCACCTCGACGGGTCATGGATGCGCTCGCGGCAAGGGCTTCGGGGCGATTGGGTGATGCTCGGCCTGCTGTGTCTGACCGTCCTCGTCCCACCGCCAGCCGGTTCGGCCCAGACCCCTCATGGGGGCGACTCGGTCCTTGCCACTCCCCGTATGAGCTACGACGCAGATCCGTTGCGCGCGGCCATGATGGGGCGGGGCTGGCGGGAGCTCTGGCGGGTCCCCGTGAGGGCACAGGTGCTCGACCTCGACGAGTACGCCGGGGGGCTCACAGTGGTGCGGCGGGGCGGCGGCAAGCAGACGTCGTCCTTGAGGATGCGGGGAGAGGACGGCGTGCTCTACAACTTCCGCTCCATCGACAAGGACGCGGCGCGGGGGTTGGACCCACTGTTGCAGCGGACCTTCGTGGCCTGGGCCCAGCAGGACCAGATCTCGGCCATCTTTCCCATGGCCGCGATCCTGGTGGCCCCCCTCCTCGAGGCCGCACAGCTGCTTCATCCCGATCCCATTCTCGTGGTCATGCCCGACGATCCCCGACTGGGCGAGTTCCGGGAGGAGTTCACCGGTCTCCTGGGATTCACCGAGGAGCGGCCCGACGAGGGTCCCGACGGCGAGCCCGGCTTCGCCGGCTCCACCCGGGTCATCAGCTCCGAGCGCCTCTTCGAGCGCCTCGAGGAGGACCCGGACAACCGGGTCGACGCAGAGGATTTCCTACGAGCCCGGCTCATGGACATGTTCGTGCGAGATTGGGACCGGCATCCCGATCAGTGGCGGTGGGCCGGCTTCGAGGACGGTGATCTCCTGGTCTTCAGGCCGGTTCCCCGCGACCGGGATTGGGCCCTGACCAGGCTGGACGGTCTCATACTGCGCTGGTTCCGGAGTATCGCCCCGGGCGTCGCTCCCCACCTGGTGGGGTTCGAGGAGGAGTACCCTTCGGCCCTGGCGATCACGTGGTCGGGCCGGGCCCTGGACCGTCAGTTCCTCACCGGTCTCGAGTGGAGCACCTGGGAAGCCATCGCCTCGGATCTCCAGCGGCGGTTGAGCGACGCGGTCATCCGGGACGCCGTGGGTCGACTCCCACCGGCCTACTACGATCGGGTCGGAGACTTCATGACGCGGGCCCTCACCCTGCGGCGTGACAACCTCATGGTCCAGGCCCGGGACTTCTACGACCTCCTGGCCCGGAACGTGGACGTTTTCGGGACCGACCAGGAGGAGTACGCCCTGGTCGAATGGCTGGAGGGTGACCGGGTGAGGGTTCGGCTCTGGGAGAAGAACAGCCAGGAAGAGCCCAGGGGCGAGGCCTTCTACGACCGTACCTTCCTCGGCTCGGAGACCGACGATGTTCGCAACTACCTGCTGGGAGAGCAGGATCGGGCCACGGTTCGCGGCGATGCCTCCAGTGGCGTGACGGTTCGCGTCGTCGGGGGCGGCCGCGCCGACGTTCTCATCGACGAAACCAGCGGCTCGGGTCGAGTGCACTTCCACGACGACCGAGGCAATAACGAGATCACCAGGGGGCGGAACACGAAAGTCCACGAGTACGACTACCGGACCCCCGACGTGGTCGAGAGCTACGGGGCTCGCCCGCAGGACTGGGGCCATGTCTGGGCCTACTTCCCGCTCTTCGAGTTCGGCGGAAGAAAAGGCACCTACGTCCAGATGGGCGCGACCCGGCAGAGCTTCGGCTTCCGCCACTACCCGTACCAACGCTCCTTCGGATTCACCGCCGGAGTCGGGACTGCGACCCCGCTCCCGCTCCTCGAGCTCCGGACGAACTTCCCCCTGGCTCGTCTCAGGGGGGAGGCCCGGGCGCGCTACCAGGGCGCGGACCGCTACCGCTTCTTCGGCTTCGGGAACGAGACGACGAGGTCGGATTTCGGGCTCGACTTCTTCCGGGTCGATCGCCAGATCCTGAGCTTCGAGTCGGAGCTTCAGTGGTGGTCCGGCGACGACTTCGTCATCACCGGCGGAGCGCTGTTCGAGCTGGACCTGCACTCGCGATCGAAGAACGAGGGGACCCTCATTGCGCAGGAGAACCCCTACGGCTTCTCCGACCTCTTCCAGTTCGGGATCAAGACGGGGATGAAGTGGGATGGCCGAGACCACGACTGGTTCCCGACGAGGGGCGCCCGGATCGAGATCGAGGCCACATACTTCCCTGAGTTCACGGAGCTCACGTCGGACTACGGGACGCTGGCCGGTTCGGTGGAGGTCTTCCTCCAGGCGCCCATGCCCATGTCTCCCGTGCTCGCTCTCAAGGTCGGGGGCAAGAAGGTGTGGGGAGTCTATCCCTACCTCAGTGCTGCCTATCTGGGCGGGGCCGAGACCTTCCGGGGCACGCACGACGACCGTTACGCCGGCGACGCCATGATCTTCGCGAAGAGCGAGCTACGGCTCCGTCTGGGGGCGCTGAGCAGTGTCCTGCCGGGCCAGTTCGGAGTCCATGCCATGACCGACGTGGGACGGGTATACCTGGAGGGCGAGGACTCGGACCTGTGGCATTGCGCGTACGGTGGAGGTCTCTGGTTCTCCTTCCTCAGGCAGCACACACCGTTGATCTCGGTGACCTTTGCGGACTCCGACGACTCTACGAGACTGCTCGTTGGCCTCGGCTTCTCATTCTGACCGTGGCTGAGAGCACGAGTCCTGTCGTCATCGAGGCGCAGGAGGATCCTAGTGAGGCCGCGCTGGGCGTCTCCTCCACCGAGGTGCGCTACGTCAACCGGGAGCTGAGCTGGCTGTCCTTCAACGAACGGGTGCTTCAGGAGGCAGAAAGCCCGGCGGTGCCTCTCTTCGAGCGCCTCAAGTTCCTCGCCATCTTCTCGTCCAACCTGGACGAGTTCTTCCGAGTGCGTGTGGCGTCTCTCCGGAGCCTCCTTTCGCTCAAGAAGAAGAAGGGCAAGAAACGCCGCTTGGATCCCACCGGGCTGCTCCGTGAGATCCCTGACGTCGCGCTGGCGCAGCAGGAGCGATTCGGGCGCGTCTTTCGCGAGCAGATCCTCCCGGGGCTGAGCGAGGCCGGGATCGACCTCGTCGATGAGCTCGGAGTGCCCGAAGAGTACCGCTCGACTCTGGAGGACTACTTCATCGAGCACGTCGAGCCACTCCTGGAGCCCACCTATCTGGAGGACGTCGGAGAGCCGATGTTCCTGAAGGATCAGACGGTCTATCTGGTGGTGGAGCTCCAGCCGGTCCAGGACATCGCCGTGGGGTCCGCTGGGCCGAGGTTGGGACTGGTGGAGGTTCCCAGCCCGCCCCTGCCACGGTTCATCGCCATCCCGGCTCCGGGTGACCGGCGTTACGTCGTATTCCTGGACGACGTCATCCGGCATAACCTTCCGTGCGTCTTCCCCGGCCAGGTCGCGACGGGGGCGTACGCGGTCAAGGTCTCAAGGGATGCCGACCTCTACCTCGACGACGAGTTCGACCAAGGACTCAAGCAGGCCATCAAGAAGAGCCTGAAGAAGCGCGATACCGGGATCCCGATCCGTTTCCTCTACGACATGCGATCGCCTCACGTCATGGTGAACCGCCTGAAGGCCTGCCTCGGCCTCCAGGAAGAGGACCTGATCCTGGGCGGGCGTTACCACAACCTGCACGACCTGTTCGGGCTCCCTGTGGGCGAGGCCCCCGAGCACCAGGATCCCCCGCTCCAGCCACTGGCACACCCGGCGCTCGAGGGCGCCCCGAATCTCTTCGACGTGGTCTCGGAGAAGGACCGGCTGCTCCACTTTCCCTACCAGTCGTACGGCTACGTGGTGCGCCTCCTCGAGGAGGCCGCTGCCGACCCCGCCGTGGACGCCATCTGGATCTCGCTGTATCGGGTCGCACAGGACTCTGCCGTGGTCAGAGCCCTCATCGAGGCAGCCCGGAACGGGAAGGAGGTGTCGGCCTTCGTTGAGGTGCAGGCCCGCTTCGACGAAGAGCTGAACCTGGAGTGGGCCGAGCAGATGGAGCGGGCCGGCGTGCAAACGCTCTACGGCCGGCAGGGGATCAAGGTGCACGCCAAGCTCGCGCTCATCCGTCGCCGCGAAGGCGACGTGAGCAGGCTCTACGCCTTCCTGGCCACGGGCAACTTCAACGAGAAGACGGCCCGGATCTACGCCGATCACGGTCTGCTAACCGCCGACGAGAGGCTCACCGAAGAGGTGCACCGGGTGTTCCGCATCCTCGACGCAGAGGAGGTCGAGCCGGCCTTCGAGCACTTGCTGGTGGCCCCTTCAGACCTCAGGGACGGCTTCAACTCGCTCATCGATGCCGAGATCGAGGCGGCCCGAGCGGGGCGGGCCTCTGGGATCACAGCAAAGATGAACAGCCTCCAGGACCGCGGGATCATCGACCGGCTCTACGAAGCCAGCGCCGCCGGCGTCCCGATTCAACTCGTGATACGAGGCATCTGCTGCCTCCGACCGGGGGTGGGCGAGCTGAGCGAGACCATCGAGGGCCGAAGCATCCTGGACCGATTCCTGGAGCACTCGCGGATGTACCTCTTCCACGCGGGAGGGGCCGAGGCGTTGTACCTGGCATCGGCCGACTGGATGACTCGGAACCTGAACCGAAGGGTGGAGGTGGCGTTTCCCATCTACGATCCCGACCTCAGGGCCGAGCTTCGGCATGTTCTGGCGCTCCAGCTCGCCGACAACACCAAGGCGCGCATCCTCGACGGAGACCAGAGCAACCGGTTCGTGACGGCCGACGATAGCCCCTCCGTGCGCAGCCAGATTGACACGTACCGGTACTTGGAAGAACTGTTGGGGAAGGTCCGGACCAGTTGACCCAGGGTGAGAGCGCATGGACGTAGACCGGAACGAACCGAGAGACGTTGCGGAAGCCGTAGACGACGAGACGGCTGAGGTCGGCGGCACCGAGTCCGTGGTGGGAGCCGATGCCCCCGATCGCCGGACCAGCTACCGGGTCCACCAGGATCTGGTCGGCCTGGCCGACGCCAAGGCGAACATCATGATCAGCGTGAACGGACTGATCATCTCCATCACGCTCGCGGCCTTGGCGCCCCGCATGGGAGGCCTGCCGCTCCTTGTCCTGCCTGTCAGCATCCTGCTCGTGGGGTGCCTCATAGCGCTCGTCTATGCGGTTCTGGCCGCACGCCCCCGGGTGAGCAACCAGCCGCTGACGCTGGACGACATCGAGCGAAACGACGCCAATATCCTGTTCTTCGGGAACTTCGTGAACCTGTCGGAAGAAGACTTCGTAGAGGGAATGCGGGACTTGATGATGACGCCGGACCACCTCTACATCAACATGGTGAGGGATCTGTACGGGCTCGGTCAGGTGCTCAAGAAGAAGTTCAACCTCCTACGGATATCGTACACCGTATTCATGTTCGCCTTGATCATTGGCGTCGGGGGGTTCGTGGTCGTCTTCGCCCTCGACGCGACGATAGCCCGGGACCTGCTGGACTCCGGCGCCCTGCTGCCCGTCATTCCGTAGGTCTCGCCTCAGAACACTCAGCCAACGGCCGGCCGCGGGACGGATCGGCCAGGAGGATCCCATGGTGCGAGCGAGACATATTCCACTGCTGGTGGCCGTAATATTCTCGACGGCCGTCGTCGTTCTCGGCCCCGTCATGACCGAGGCCCAGACCTCCAACTACGAGACGAGCCGTATTGCCGACGGGGTCTTTCAGTTCCGCTGGCAAGCGCACAACGGGTTCTTCGTGGTCACACCCGCCGGGGTCGTGGCCGTGGACCCGATCTCGCCGGAGGCGGCCATGCAGTACGCCCGGGAGATCAGGAAGGTGGCCCCGGACGCTCCTCTTTTGGCCATCATCTACAGCCACCAGGACGCCGACCACGCCACGGGTGCTCCGGCGCTCATGAGCGAGATGGGCCAGACGGTGCCCATCCTTGCGCATCGCAACTCGGTGGCGGCCATCACGGCGGCCGGCAGCGCGGATCTACCCGTGCCGACCGTCACCTACCAGGAGTTCATGTCCATGAACCAGGGCGGCCGTGACATCGAGCTCCACTACGTGGGCGCGAACCACACCGACAACTCCACGGTGGTCTACGTCCCGGACGTGAAGGTGGCGTTCGCCGTGGACTTCGTATCCCACCACCTGAACGTCGGCTATCAGGGCCTTTCCGGCTGGCAATTCCCAGACTTCTTCGAGTCCATGCCCCGCCTCCTGGAGATCGACTTCGAGACCATGGTCTTCGGGCACGGGCCGGCGGGGGACCGGAGCTCCATACACCGGCAGATCCGCTACTACGACCAGATCCGGTCCGAGGTCAGGAAGGCGCTCGACGCGGGATGGTCGGAAGACCGGGCGGCGGCGGAGATCCGGCTGCCGGAGTTCGGCCACTGGGGACAGTACGACGCCTGGTTCCCGCTGAACGTCCGGGCCATTTACCGCTGGATGGCCGGGAGTAGAACCTGAGGAGCTACACGCCTTCTGCCACGCCTAGCACCTCGGTGAGCAGCCACCAGATGCCCACGGCCAGGATAGCCCCCGGGATGACGAATCGGATCCAACAGGTAGAGCAGCCGGGCCGACCTCGAGTCAGCGGAGTCACCGGCCAGCTGCTTCAGGGCCTCGCCGCGTTTCAGGGCCCACCCCACGGTGACGGCGGCCGCCAAGGCTCCCACCGTCTGGAATCCCGTCCCGAAGGTCAGGTCCCAGGGTATGAAGATCTTGAGGTTGATCATGGGTGGCACCGCCAAGAGCACCACCGTTCCCGCCACGAGCCTCGCGGCTCTGCGCCGCCCCATGTCGGTGTTGTCCGTCAAGCCGGCTACCAGTACCTCGAAGGCAGCCACCGCGCTGAGGTAGGCGGCGCCACCCAGCGCGGCGAAGAAGAGCAAGCCGAAGAAGTGTCCAGCGGGCATGCCGTCGAAGACCTGCGGGAGAGTGGCGAAGATGAGGCCCGGGCCGCTCCGAGGCTCCAGGCCCAGGGCGAAGACCGCCGGGAAGATGGCCAGCCCGGCGAGGAGCCCGGCCCCCGTGTCCCCCAGGACCGTGAAGACGGCATTTGACCCCAGGGCGTCGTCGTCGTTCAGGTACGATCCGTACACCACCATGAAGGTGCCACCGAGGGCCAGCGAAAAGACCACCTGACCCAGCGCTCGATGAGCCGACGAGATAGTTCCTCCGTCCACGCCCGGATCGCCGCCGGCCCTACCTCGTTGATGATCTCCATCCCGGCTCGGGCCACGTAGGCGTTCAGGATCGGCGGGGTGCCCGTGTCGAAGCGGCGGGCGCCCGGGGCGAAGTCGAGCTCATCCACCCGAAAGGAGTAGGGATTTCGCTGTCCGAACCACCCCGTCACGTTGGGCTCCAGCCGGTCGGCGATCTCCCGTTTTGCGTAGAGGAAGGCGATGCCCGGCGTGCCCATGAGGTACTTCAGATTTCCGGAGGCGAGGAGGTCGACGTCCAGCAATTGCACGTCCACCGGGTGGGTCCCGAGGGTCTGATACGCGTCCACGAAGAGCAGGGCGCCGGCTCCGTGGGCGAGCTCGACGAGGGCCTCGAGATCCTGCTTGAAGCCGGTCTGGTAATAGCCATGGCACGCCGACACGAGAGCGACGTCTCCCTCGAGGGCCTCCGAGTACCGATCCAGAGAGATCTCACCGCCCTCCACAGGCACCCAGCGAAGCTTGGCTCCGAGACGCTGGTGAGCCTGCCAGACATGACCCACGGTGGGGAACTCGGCCTGAGACACCACGACCGTGTCACGGGGAGCGTCGTACGTGAGGGCTCCGGCCACGGCCGCCGTGGCCTGGGACACCGATGTGCAGACCGCGACGTCCCCCGGATCGGCGTTGATCAGTCGAGCGAACTCCCCCCGCGCCTTCTCCACTTCCTCGACCCAGGGGTCCCAGTCCATCCCGTCGTCCCGCCAGGAGTCCAGGTAGCGCTCGGCCGCTTCCCGCACCGAGGCCACCTGAGGCCCCTGCGAGCAGTTGTTCATCGGGATCGTGGTCTGGAGGATAGGGATCCGGCTCCTCCAGGATTCGATGTCGTAGGACGGTGTCGGCTGCACTGCTCGGAACGCTCCTCGCCGGTACGGGCAACCGTGGGGCCGCCCCCCGGGCGCCGCCACGAAGGGCCAAACATTCACGACCGGTGGGGATGAGGCCAGGGCTCCATGCTGCTGGCCCCTATAGACAGTCCCGCGCGGGTCGACGACGACTCCGAAGGCCTGCGATTCTCCCGGAGCACCTTCTCGTTCCCGTTCGGCCCTCGTATTTGGATTATGGACCACCTGGGGATCAGAGGGGAATACCGATTCCGTGAGAACAACCACGAGGTGGTCACGTACTCCAACAACGAGACGACCGTAGGGTTGTTCTGGACCTTCTGATCACTGGTCGGTCGTTGTTCCAAATCGCGGTTGAGTTTAGAGTTAGACGTACCTACGCGGTTCGAGATCCGGGGCTTCGGCGTCGGATTCTTCGTCCGCACTGGCACGTAGGGCGCACGAAGTGTGGGTCGCCATCGGGTCCCTCGGGATGCCGGTGGAGGAAAGTCCGAGCTCCATAGGGCAGGGTGCCGGGTAACGCCCGGGCGTCGGCTTCGGCCGGCGACGGAAAGTGCCGCAGAGAGTAGACCGCCGATGGCCCCCTCGGGGGCACAGGCAAGGGTGAAAGGGTGCGGTAAGAGCGCACCGGGCCGCCGGAGACGGAGGTCGCATGGTAAACCCCACCCGGAGCAAGGCCAAATAGAGGATGAGGAGTTGCTCGCTCCGTCTGAATCCCGGGTAGGCCGCTCGAGGCCGTCAGCAATGACGGTCCTAGATAAATGACCCTCCCGCCGCTTCGGCGGCGGACAGAACTCGGCTTATTCCGCGCGTCCGTTGTCGCGCCCGTAGCTCAGCTGGATAGAGCGCTGCCCTCCGGAGGCAGAGGTCACAGGTTCGAATCCTGTCGGGCGTACTGAGAAAGATGAGGCCCCGTAAGGCTTTCTAGCCCTGTGGGGCCTCTCTCGTCAGCCTCGATATTCCAAAATGCATCCCGTTTGCATCCGGAATGAGCACAAAAAAACGCTACCCACTGGCCTCCAGGAGGCGTTGGTGCATGGCTTGGAGCAGAGGACAGATCCCCCATCCCCCAAGCGTAAATCACTCCACGCGGTAGCTGTCCGGCATCCCAAGCAGGGTCATCGTGTTGAGAATCTTGCTCGCCAGATGCACCTCAACTCGTTGTCCGTCGATGGATCGACTTCGCATACTTCGACCGATGATCGTCTTGTATCGGAAGACGGTATTCTCCACCAGGCTGCGCTGGCTGTAGCCTGAGGACGTGTGCCACTCGCGCCGCCCGAGTTCTCGGATCGAGCGAATGTTGCGATTTCTCTCTTGGAGTGCGGCCGACGGCTTCGGGCTGAGCTGGGCGTTGCGTCCAGGTGGAATGAGCACACGCACCGCCGGTCCGTCACCCCGCCCATGGGCGGCTTCGTAGACCGCCTTGCTGTCGTACGCGCCGTCCGCCAAGACCGATGCGATGGGATCAGCAATCTGCTCAAGCACGGCCGGGACCTGGGTGCAGTCGTGCGTCCGGCGAGCGGTCAAATCCGATGCGACGATCTCACCTGATGCAGCATCGACCGCGAGGTGCAACTTCCTCCAAGCCCTTCTCTTTGGCGGTTTCCGCAGATGGCCGACGTGGACCCTGAGTCCCGTGCTATCGATGAGCAGGTGGATCGATCGATCGGTCGGTAGCCTGCGAAATTGAATGTCACTGAGCTTCTTCAGCCGCCGAGACAGCGTGGTGTGATCGGGGATTGGGAGATCGACCTCGAGGATCTCTGCCAGGCAACGGAGGAAGCCCTCAGTCTGTCGAAGCGGAAGGTGGAAGACCATGCGAATCGTCAGTGCGGCCTCGATCGCGACGTCAGTGTAGGTGCGCTGGCCACCGGGTTTGCCGTTCGGCGCTGCTCGCCAGAAGTCGAGCGCGTCATCCGAAAGCCAGACGGTCAGGTCGCCTCGTCTCCGGAGGCCGGCCTCGTATTCAGCCCAATTCCGCACCCGATATCGAGACTTCGCATACTTGTACTGGGTTCGCTTCGGATACCTCATCGGTGGCGCCTCCCGGGTCGAGGGCTTCGTCTGGCCTCGAAGGTAAAATCAGGAGCCGTGCACCAACGCCGAGGCACCTCAGCGGGTCTCCGGTGACAGTAGTAACACTATATACTATAATCGAAGTATGAGCGAGCTGCGCGACGTGTTTCAGGAGATTCAGTCCCGCCAGGGAATGACGATCGACGACCTCGTGGACGAGGCCGATCGGCTGCTGCCTTTAGTCGCCGACCGCCAAACGCGCTACAAGGTCACGGACCGTCCAGACGTCCGGACGATCCGGTACTACGTCACCCGAGGGCTTCTGCCCCGGGCGAGCGGCTACGAGGGAGGGCGAGCCCGCTACGGAGGCGCCCACCTCATGAGGCTGCTTCTCATCAAGAAGCTCCAGGCGGAGCATCACACGCTCACGCGGATCAGCAGCACGCTCGAGGGTGCAGACGATGGGGCCGTCCTCCGGCTTCTCCTCGGTGAGGATTCGGACTCCTCGCAGACGAGTGAGGGCCGGGCGGAGGGTATCGCCCTGCCGTCCGAGCC
This sequence comes from Longimicrobiales bacterium, assembly GCA_965238005.1. Classification (GTDB taxonomy): domain Bacteria; phylum Gemmatimonadota; class Gemmatimonadetes; order Longimicrobiales; family Gaopeijiaceae; genus CBDCKN01. Next base: position 3,882,314 of record OZ250165.1, on the reverse strand, counting down.
GGGTGAAGCTGCGCCCCGTGCCTCGATGAGTGCCCCGGCGCGCGGGCCCCTAGCGGGGCGGACGGTCCGGCGGGTCGAGCTTCCCGGCGGGGCGAGTCTGGACGTCCCACCGGAGACGGTCGCGAACCCGGCCGCACGGGAAGCGCTCGCTCGGGCGCTCGAGACGGCGGCCGCGACACTCAGGAGCGAACATGAAACCGAACAGGAAGGCGAACAGGAAATAGAGAGCAAAGACCAGGGAGAGATATCATGAAGTCCCCGATCGAAATCGAGATCACGAACCAGAAGCTCGTAGAGAAATTCGACGGCCACGTCTGGGCCGGCCGGGACTTCCTCTTCGTGGAGATGCCCATTAAGGGAAGCGGCATTTGGCCCTCCGGCCGAAAGAAGAGGCTTCAGCTGGCGGAGGCGGGGGAGCGCCTTCGCGTGTACCCCATTTCCACAGGGCCCGTCCACCTACCGGGGATAACGCTGACCGCCTCGAGGATGGATCCGGAGCCGCTGGCCGCGGTCGTCGCGGATCGAGACCTCTACCGCGCCGAGGAAGACACGGCCCAGCTCCTGGTCGTTTTGCCCTCCGCCTCCGCGGACGCCAGGCTCGTGGTCGAGTGCGACGGTCAGCCGTTCGCCGAGCGGGAACTCGCCCTCGATCAAGGGATGGAGCTCGTCCCTCTCGCCGCGCTTCTTGCGGGGCAGTACTGCGCCTACGTGGAAGTCGCCGGAGCCCGCCTTGGGGCTCGCGCGGAGTTTACGGTGGCCGACTTCTCACTCGCCCCCCTGAGCGCCCGACTGCTCGAGCATGCGGCCGACCGTGAAGCCGGGCAGCTCTCCTTCGCACTCTCGGTGGAGAGCTGGCAGCAGCCCTGCGGTGAGAGTCTGCAGGTCTCACTGCTCGATGACGATCGTCCGGTCGATTCGGCCGTGCTGCGTCCGGAAGCGCCAGGTCGGTACCGAGGTGTCCTCAAGATGGAGGGCGAAGGGCCCTTCCGCCTCGAAGCCCGGGTCGAGACGGATCCCGGTCGGATCGCCACCGTGTCCATCCCGGGGACCCGCCAGGCCGAGCGTGAGCTCACGGTGCTCAACGAGCTCGGGCTGGAGTTCATGTTCTCTCTGCTTCCCGAGCCCTCTTCCATGCCCATGCGGGGCGGCCACCTCACCGAGGGAGATCGGCTCACCACTCCGCTCACCGTCGAGTCGGTTCTCACCGAGGAGCCCGCGATCGAGGTCCATGCGGATACCTCTCAGCTCCATCTCCTTGTGTTCGACCTCGTCGGGGGCGTGGCTCACGTGATCGAGCACGGGGACGCCGTCGCCGGTGATTCGATTCCTCTCGACAACCCCTCCGGCCTTACGCTGGTCGTGGCGGCAGGCATCGTCGGCGGGAAGCCCTTCGAAGGCTTCACGACCTTTATGCGGCCGAGCCGTCTGGAGGTCGAGGTGTCGGCGCCCGAGACGGTCCGGCCCAGAGAGGAAGTGACGCTCGAGATCGAGACGAATGCGGAGCGAGCCGTTCCGGTGCTGCTCACGGTGCGCGACCGCCGCCTGACACGGACCGACACGCCGTCGTCGGGCCTCGCGGCTTCTCTGAAGCGGGGGGTCGAGTCCGCCACGGAGGGGATGGCGGAGTGGGGGATCGAACCGCTGGATCTCCATGAGCAGCTCTTTCCCTCGACCGTTGCATTCGGGATTCCAAGGCTTGCGATGGAGGATGTCCTCCTCGACCTGGGGATGGCCGAGCCCTCCGAGGTCTACGTGGCCGAGGCAGGGGCGACCGCGGGGGGGATGGCCGAGCTCCTCGGGGAAGTGGCCGCCGAAGCCTTCGAGGTGGTGGGCACGGAAGACGTGGGAATCCCGGTGGACGCGGGGAGCCCGCTGGACGCGGCAGCCCCTCCGCCCCGTGCCGAGTTCCCGCCGGTTCTCTTCGTCGGCCTGGTCGAGGTCGAGGGCCGCGCAGAGGTCCCCGTGTGGACGGGCGACGGAACGGGTACGTTCCTGATCGAGGCCTTTGCCTACGATGCCGGTGATTGGCGGGCCGTCGTCCGTGATCTGGTCATCGACCTGCCCGTGCGCGCAGACCTGGAGATTCCACCCATGGTGCGCGCAGGCGACGACGTCACCGGCCGGCTCCGTGTGACGACGGCGTCGGGGCGAGCGCTCGTGAGCCTCACTCGTGACGGGGACTCCGTCGAGCTTCGATCGGCCGACGGCGCCACGGTGCAGGGAGAGATCTCGGCTCCGGCCGCCCTGACGTTCGCTGTCGCTCCTGGGGCATACGAGGTGCGCGTCGAGGATCCGGAGTCGGGCGAGATCGACTCGATGGAAGCCGTGGTTTCCGAGCCCGGCCGCCTCCGGTCGCACGCTCGGGAGCTCGTTCTCCTCTCGGAGGGCAAGTCCATCACCCTGGAGGACGCAGGCGCAGTGAGCTTGCGGGTCCTCCCCGGGCTGGACGGGCCGTTCGACCTCCTGGTCGAGACCACCGCCACATATACTCACCTTTGCTGCGAGCAGACAGCCGCCAAGATCCTGTCGGCAGTAGCGATGTATCTCTCCCCCGGAGACGACGGGCGGAGGTCCAAGGCCGAGAGGATCATCCGCAAGGGGATCGCCCGGGAAGAGAGCATGTTCCGGCCGGGAGCAGGGTTCCTCATGTACCCCGAGTCCGGCCACGTGAGCGATCACTACAGCCAACTCGCGGCCCGGTACCTCTGGAAGCTCGATCGCCTCGCGGAGATCCCGGACCTTTCGCCGGGTCTCAGGGACGCGGTGAAGAGAGGCAGCGAGATGGCAGACGACGCCGGCGCGTTCCACGGTATCGAGAAGATCCCGTCGAAGCCGGCTACCCTGGACGACGCCTACGCTACTCTGGTAGGCGGCGGAAATCGCTCAGACGCGCTCACCGTCATCGACCGTTTCGTGGATTTCTCTGGGAACGAGGTGCGCCTCCGGAATGGTGGGCACGCGGTGGCGAGTCGCGCAGGGCTCGCATACGTCGCCGCGGGTCTCCTCGCAGCCGGGGATGTGGCCCGAGGCCTGAGGGCTGCCAACGTCGTCGTGGGAGAGTTCGGGGAGAACGGGGCCCTCTATTCGACGGTCGACTCCGTGGGGGCCATCGCCCTTCTGATCCAGCTGCGCATCCGGTCCGTGATCTCAAGCAAGGCGCGCGTGCGGGTGAACGGTGAGGAGATGGACCTCAGCGAAGCGATCGAGCTCGGAGATCGTGTGGAGTCGGTCGAGTCCATCGAAGGCACCGTCGCCGTGCAGGCGCTGGCCATTCGGGAGGAGGATTGGGAGGAGTACGGAGCTGGATTCGAGGTCCGGGTGGGTCTCCGGGAGAACGGAGATCGGCGACCGAGCCTCCTTCAGCCTGGGCGGCGGGTCGACCTGGTGGTCGGACTCGAGGACGGGTACCGGGTCGGAGACCTCGTCCACGTCGACCTGCCGGCTTGCCTCTCCTGGATGCGAGGCGGCGGGCTCGTGAAGCGATTCAGCGTGGACTTCGAGGGGCGGGACGAGATCCGTATCCCACTCGCGGTCACAGGGACCGCTCCCGGAGGCCAGCACTTCGCCGTCTGCGTCCGGAACATGTTCGAGGAGGAGCGCCGGGAGAATCCGGGGCTCGTGCGGGTGGCGACGGATGTGGTCTCCGGAGCGTGAATCACGCCCTTCGGTTCATGAGAGGGGGTGCGAGCCTGGGGTCTTCAACCGTCTGGGGTGAATACCTCGACCCGGTCGAGGACCTCCTCGTCCGACCCAATTCCGCCAAACACGAACAACCGGCCGTCTGCTGCCGCACCTTTCGCTCCCGTGCGGAAGCTCGGTGGATCGGCTAGGCGGGTCCAGACATCGACTGAAGGATCGTACACTGCGGTGGCCGCGCCCTCACCCTCCCCAGGCCCCGCGGCATAGATGTGCCCATCGATGACGCCGGCCGCCACTATGCCTCTGAGGAATTGCATCCTACCTCGCAGGGACCACTGATCGAGGTCTGGATCGTATCGCTCCAGATCTTGCACGCCGCCTTCCGGCACCGCGCCGCCAATGGCGTATAGCAGGCCGTCTACCACTGCAACCGATACGTCGGCCCGGGGAACAATGAGATCGGCGGCCGCGGCGGTCCAAGCGTTTGTCGCAGGGTCGTACACATCGACCCAGGATTCGGCGTTGCTGCCCGTTTGGCCTCCGACGACGTAGATCTTCCCGCCGAGGGTGCCGGCCGCTGCCCCGTGCCGTGCGCGGGGTGCCGAGGCTCGCGCTGCCCATTGATCGGTCACCGGGTCATACTGGAAGTTCGCGGTAGAAGGACCACAGCACCCGCCGATCACGAACAGCTTCCCGTCGAGAACGGCCACAGCCGGTTCGTTCAGGCCTTCGGGCAAGTCCGCGCCCGGGGACCAGCTGTTCGTCAGGGGATCGTAGACTTCGAGTGTAGTCAAGCCGGCGTCTACAGTGTCATCGACGAGGGGGGGCCTTCCCCCAACGACGTAGAGAAGTCCACCGAGGGATGCGGCTCCCACCCCCCAGCGGGCCGTCGGCATGGGCGCGGCATCGCTCCAGCTCCCACAGCCGGACGTGCAGCCTTCCTCGCCGAAGTCATCGTCGTTGGGGCCCGCAGCGTCGTCGCTGGACGAGCAGCCAAGCAGAAGGCAAAGCAAAGCTGCAAGGGACGTCTGGTGCGTCATGAGCCACCTCCTTCCAATCCGGTGAGCGGGGTGCCACAACGGCCAATCCCATCGTATGCCCCCGGCAACGGTCCTGCAATCGATGCGAAGAATCCTCGTCCCGACCCGGCTCAATGACGCACGACGCGACCGAGTCGCCATGAGGAACCCGGACGATCTTCCCCTCGAAACCATGAAACCAGGACGATATCTTCGGGGTTGAACAGATAGACAGAGGTGCAAGCAAGTGGGTGAGCTCGTTCAGATGAAGTGTGAAGCGTGTCGCCGCGATGCTCCTAGAGTCACAGCCGAGGAGACACAAAGGCTTCGCGTCCAGATCCCCGACTGGAGCATCGTCGAGCGGGAAGAGATCCAGCGCCTCGAGAGAACGTTCACGTTTCCCGACTTCGCCGAGGCCCTCGCGTTCACCAACAAGGTGGGAGAGCTTGCGGAGGCCGAGGGGCATCACCCGGCGTTGCTGACCGAATGGGGGATCGTGAGGATCACTTGGTGGACGCACAAGATAGGCGGTCTCCACCAGAACGACTTCATCGCGGCGGCCAAGACGGATCGACTCGCAGGGGGCGGTCTGCCGGCCTGACACCCGGCCGTCCAGTCCGCCCGGCGCCCCTCGCCTCCGGGTCCGGTACCGGGCGCCTGTACCAGGAGCCCCCGGGACGAGGCCTCACGGGACTTGGTCTCCAGACCGTGAGCGCGCATTCTTCAGCCCATGAAAAGCACCCTCGAGGGTCGAGACCGACCCCGAACGGGGCGGCTCGGCTGCTCGATCCTGACGCTCTGCGTACTCGTCATCGGCTGCACCCGATCCGGCGGTGATGCCGATCGCTCACGGGCAGATGTCGACCCCGCCCGACCTGATCGGGCCGATCTCCGATTCGTGGTCGTGACGCACGGCGTGGCCGCGAACCCGTTCTGGTCCGTGGTCACCAATGGGGTAGGGGACGCTGCCGAGGAGTTGGGCGTTCATGTCGACTATCAGGCGGTCGTCACGTTCGACATGGTTGCCATGAGCCAGCTCATCGATGCGGCCGTGGCCTCGCGGCCTGACGGCCTCGTGGTGTCCATCCCTGACGAAGACGCTCTTGGCCCGTCCATACGTGCGGCGGTGGCCGCGGGCATCCCGGTGATCTCCATCAACTCGGGGGATCACTCCTACCAGGCCCTCGGAGTGCTCACGCACGTCGGGCAGGCCGAGTACGACGGTGGCTATCAGGGCGGCGAGCGCCTCGTGGCGACCGGTGTCCGCAGGGCCCTCTGCGTGAACCAGGAGGTGGGGAACGTCTCCCTGGACCTACGCTGCCAGGGGCTCATCGATGCGATGGCCGAGGCTGGAGGCTCCGTCTCGGTTCTAGCGGTCGACCTTGCCGATCCCGAAGACACGCAGCAGCGCATCCGCGGGGCACTCGTCGCGGATCCGTCCATCGATGGCATCCTCACGCTGGGGACCACCGGGGCCGAGCCCGCTCTCCGCGCCCTGGAGGAGATCGGCGGGGCAGGCGCCCTCCCCCTCGGCACCTTCGACCTGTCCCCGACGGTCCTGGATGCGGTGCGCGACGGCGACATGCTCTTCGCCATCGATCAACAGCAGTACTTGCAGGGATACCTTCCCATCGTGTTGCTCACCAAGTACCTGGAGACCGGGACTGTGCCAGGAGGTGGGCGCCCGATTCCCACCGGTCCCAGCTTCGTCACAGCGGAGACCGCCGAGAGCGTCATGAGCCTCTCGGAGCGGGGGCTCCGCTGAGCCGCTTGATGGCGCGGCCCGAGTGGGCCGCGGCCACGGGAGTCGTTTTCGTCTGGGTCCTCTTTGCGGTTTCGGCGGGCGCGCCCTTCCGCAGTCTCGACGGAGCCGCGGCGTATCTGAATGCTGCGGCCCCCCTCGGGATTCTATCGGTCGGGGTGGCGCTCTTAATGATCGGTGGGGAGTTCGATCTATCGATTGGGTCAACTGTGGGAGCTGCGGGCATGTCGATCATGCTTCTCACCACCCACTTTGGGTGGTCCGTGTGGCCGGCCATCGCCGCCACATTGGCGCTCTGCCTGCTCATCGGCTTCCTGAACGGGTATGCGGTCGTCCGCACCGGGCTCCCCTCCTTCATCGTGACGCTGGCCACCCTGTTCATCGTGCGTGGCCTCACCATCGCCTCCGCTCGCGGCCTGACTCGCCGCACGCAGCTCGGGCGGCTGGACGACGTCCCGGGATACGAGTCGGCCCGAATTCTCTTCGGTTCCGATCCGGTGGCCGGCTTCCGTGTGTCGATCCTGTGGTGGATCGGGGCCGCGGCACTCGCTACATGGGTTCTGCTGCGCTCTCCCTACGGGAATTGGATCTTCGGTGCCGGCGGCAAGGCGGAGGCGGCGCGTAACGTCGGTGTGCCTGTCGCCCGGGTGAAGATCGGCCTGTTCATGACGACGGCGCTGTGCGCCGGTTTGGTCGCGATCCTCCAGGCCGTGCGTTTCACCGGGGCCGATGCCCTTCGGGGACAGCTCCAGGAGTTCTACGCGATCATCGCCGTGGTCATCGGTGGAACGTTGCTCACGGGTGGATACGGCTCCGTCATCGGGGCCGCGTTCGGCGCCCTCATCTTCGGGATGGTCCGCCAGGGCATCGTCATGGCGGGTGTGGACGCCGACTGGTTCCAGGTCGTCCTGGGCGGAATGCTCCTCGTGGCCGTGGTCGTGAACACCTACACTTTGCGTCGGGCACGAAGGGCGGCATGAGCGACGACGTGGTGCCTCAGGGCAGCTCCGGGCTGGAGACCCGGGGCGGCGAGGGCGGGACCGATCCGGATGCTCCGATCCTCGAGGTCAGGGGAATAGCGAAACGCTTCGGCCGCGTAGTGGCCCTCGAGGAGGCGTCGTTCGCCGCGCGTTCCGGAGAAGTAACCTGTCTGCTCGGTGACAACGGCGCGGGAAAATCCACCGTCATCAAGGTGCTCGCGGGCGTGCACACCCCGACGACGGGCGCCTACCTCGTTGACGGAGAGCCCGTCCGGTTGTCCTCTCCACGCGAGGCCCTGGCCGCGGGCATCGCCACCGTCTATCAGGATCTCGCGGTGATTCCGCTGATGAGCGTGTGGCGAAATTTCTATCTCGGCTCCGAGCCAGTCCTGGGCTGGGGGCCGCTGCGTCGTATCGACGTGCAAAGATGCCGAAGGGAAGCTGTGAGCGAGCTGAGTGCAATGGGCATCGAGCTGAGGGATGCGGACCAGCCGGTAGGGAGCCTCTCGGGCGGAGAGCGGCAGGCCGTGGCCATCGCCCGGGCGCTCCACTTCGGGGCGCGGGTCCTGCTCCTCGACGAGCCCACGGCGGCGCTGGGGATCCGCCAGTCCGATCTGGTGCTCGACAAAGTCCGACGCGCCGCCGAGCGCGGCGTCGCCGTGATCCTTGTCACCCATAACCCTCAACACGCGCACCCCATCGGAGATCGGTTCGTGGTGCTCCGCCGTGGCCGCGTGATCGCGAAGGGAAGCCGGGACAACCTCACGGTGGACGCCCTTGCGCGACTCATGTCGGGCGAGACTACATAGTTCCCGGCGGCCACCTTTCGGGAGATTCCATGCGCCTCGTCATCGCCAGCTACCTCGAGCCTCATCACGTAGAGCGCATCCGGGAAGTGGACCCCCGGATCGAGGTGGTCTATGAGCCCGCTCTCGTCGCCAGTCCCCGGTACGCTGCCGACCACACGGGCGCGCCGTTCCAGCGGTCCGAGGCGGACGAGGAGACCTGGCTCTCGCATCTGGCGAGCGCCGAGGTGCTCTTCGATTTCGATCGCACGCACTTCGAGGATCTGCCCGAGTGCGCTCCGGGTGTGCGTTGGATCCAGGCCACGAGCGCCGGCATCGGGCAGCTCGTCCATCGCCGGGGCTACGCGGAGCGCATGCCGGACACGGTCTTCACCACCGCGAGCGGCGTCCACGCGATCCCGCTGGCGGAGTTCAGCCTCATGGCCATGCTGGCGTTCCGGAAGCGTCTTCTCGTGACCCTCGACGACCAGGTCAGGCACCGCTGGGAGCGCTACGCCGGCACCGACCTGGAAGGCCGCAGCCTCGTGGTCGTTGGCATGGGATCCATCGGTACGGCGGTGGCCAGGATAGGCCGCGCTTTCGGCATGCGGACCGTCGGCGTCAAACGGACCGTCACCGGAATCGATCCCGACGAACTGGGCTTGGACGCCCTGTTCGGGTTCGAGGATCTACATACGGCCCTAGAGGGAGCGGAGCACATGGTGTTGGCAGCGCCCCACACGCCCGTGACCGAAGGGCTGATTGGCGAGATTGAGCTGGGTCTACTGGCCCCGGGCGCCGTGGTGGTCAACGTGTCCCGCGGCGCACTCCTCCACGAGGCTGCGCTCATCGATGCCCTGGGGGCGGGACATCTGGTGGGGGCGGCGCTCGACGTCTTCGCGGAGGAGCCCCTCCCCACCCACTCCCCGCTCTGGGATACGCCCAACGTTATCGTGAGCCCACACTCGGCCAGCACCAGCGATCGCGAGAACGGCAGGATCACCGATCTGTTCTGCGAGAACCTCAGACGATATCTGGCGGGTGAGCCGCTCCTGAACGTGCTGGACACCGAAACGCTCTACTAGGGCTCCGGCGGGACTAGACGCCGAGGAGCACCCTCGCCAGCGCTGCCACCGCGAAGCCCGCGTAGTTGCCTGCCGCGTATCCGAGCAGGCCCACCGCGACTCCCGAGAGCAGGCGATCCGTGTATCCTCTCGCGCTGGCGAGGGCCATGGCCGACGCGGGGCCCCCGACGTTCGCCTGGGAGGCCACCGCGAGCGTGGGGGCGTCGATGCCGGCGGCCCTTCCGAGTCCGAAGATGACGAGCCCGTGGATCGACACCGTTATGAGGGCGAAGTAGAAGACGGCCGGACCGACCTCCACGATGTTGGCCACCACCGACTGCGCGCCATTGCTCGCCAGGAAGAGAAGGATCAGGTAGTTACCCCACATGGCACCCCCCGACAGGGACTTCACGGCGGGGATCTGAGCGACGATCAAAGCCAGCGTGGTGAGCCAAAGGATTTCCGGCAGGACCGGAACCCGGTCCGCGATGACTCCGGCCAGCCACACCCCACCCACGGCGATGACGACGAGGGCGGCGGTGTCGGCGATGGGCACCGGTTTGCCAGAGTTGTAGAGAGAGTGCGCGAGCGAGGGCGATCCGGCGGCGTCGCCCGACGCCGAGGAGGCACCCGATTCGCTCTCGGTCATGGAGCCGTCCGCGCCGCCCTCGGCCGAGTCATCCGCCCCGGCCGTCGCCTGAGACCTGGCTGCGCCCCTGGAGAACAGCAGCGGCACCACCAGGCATATCATCATCCATACGGCCGTAACGATGACGTCGGCTGCCACCGCCGCCGTGAAGAGATCGCTAGGGGTGTCGAACGCCTGTGCCAGAGCCGCGAAGTTGAGGCCGCCGCCGGTGTACGTCCCCGTGAACTGTCCCGTGAGTTTCCAGGTGTCGGGACCGATCATGCCCGCCAGTGCGAGCCCGCCGACCAGCGCGCCGATCGCCGTGCCCAGCGCTCCGATTCCGAACGCGCCGAGCATCTTGGGGCCCGCCTGGCGGAGGGAGCCCATGTCCACGCTCAGCAGAATGAGCACGACGCCCATGCTCACCCCGGGACCCATGAGGAGCTCGTACGCGGCCGACTCCCCCGGGAGCACGCCGGTATTGGACAGCAGCATGCCCATGAGGATCCCCACCAGGGCGGCCCCGAGGGCCCGGAAGAGCGGGAAGCGTACCTCGAGGCTCAGCGCCACGAGGACGATGACGGCAAGGACCAGGAAGACCGCGAGGGGATCCGAGATCACGGCGTGTATGTCTTCTCCTTTGCACGGCTGCAGGCATCGCAGTCGCAGGTCCAGCAGGGTCGACCAACGTGGGGGCTCGGAGCATGGATCACAACCCAAAACCCAAGAGGCCCCGCAGCCATTCGGCTACGGAGCCTCTCCTGCCACCTCGGCGGGACCCATCCCTGCCATCCAGCCGTGTCGTCTGCCATATTGGCAGAGTGTAAGGGCGTCCGTCAGGCGGACACCCGAGTGGTCATGCGTTGTACATCAGCATGAAGCCCAGGACCACGAACGCCCAGGACGTAACGATCAGTCCCATGCGGACCGCCTTCATGGCTCGCGTCATACGTGTCACTTCAGTAAACATTTTCTTCTCCACCACCTCTTCCCAGGTCGTTTCGACCCTTTCCACGATTGAGACCGCCGCCTCGGGCGGTCGGACTGCATAAATGCAGGAAGCGGGCCAAACTCCGCTTTCTCACCCACGTTCCGAGCCATCCGGAGCGTGTGTTACACCCTTACGTATTAGACAACAATAAGTTACAGGATGCGAAGGGTCGTTGTGACGGGCCGATCTCGAGGGCCGGGAGGGAGTCCGTTGGGAAGGGTCGGCCGGGGAGACTGTCCCAGGAAACGGACCCGGGTGTCACGTTGACAGAACACGCCGTCCCCCGGGCACTCGCCGCCCATCGGCTCCGATGGCGAGCCGCAGCCCGATCTCCCGACTCCGGTCACGCCGGTCTCCAAGAAGCCAAGCGGTATCTCTCGAACTAAACGGAGCGACGCGCCACTGATGTCGGGTTGGGGATCCGTCCGTCCTGTCCTCAGGCGGTGTGCGCCGGCGGGGTACCACTACCGCCGGCGGCGTTGACTCGGCCGGGAGTGTCCTCTTAATCTATATAGCCTGGAATTCAGAACGCATCGGCGCACGACCGCTCAGGGAGACACCTGGAACATGAGCCGCTTTGATCACTGTGCTTGTTGCTGTTGTCGCATGACTCTGGCCCGGGAGGGCGGGTCCGGAGCCGGCTGCCCCTAGCGGACGCGGCGAGACTCCCGAGCCCCGGCTTCCCTGAGGAGGTCGGGGTTTTTTTTCGTTCCTGAAGCTTCGGAGCTCTTGGAGCTGTCATATGGGATATCCGATTCAGCTCGTGGGGTTGGAAGGCCGGCGCGTCCTCCTGGCCGGGGGCGGCGGGGTCGCGGCGGAGAAGATCGTGCCGCTGATCCACGCGGGCGCAAGGATCCACCTCGTCTCTCCAGGCGTGTCGCCGGAAATGCAGGCGTGGCTGCCCGAGGTGTGGCGCTTCGACCGGCGGCCCGTCCGGGACGACGACGTCTCGGGGGCCAAGGTGGTGGTGGCCGCCACGGACGATCCCGCCGTGAATCGCCGACTGGCGGAAGCGGCCCGGGCTAGGGGCATCCTCGTGAACGCGGCGGATGACCCGGCCTTCTGCGACTTCTACTCGCCGGCCATCGTCCGCCGGGGTCCTGTGGTGATGACCATCAGCACCGACGGCGGCTCGCCGCTCCTGGCGGGGCAGCTTCGCCGGCTGCTGGAGGCGGCCATTCCCCGCAGCCTGACGTCGGTGGCGGACTTACTCATCCGCCTTCGCTCTCGAGGCCTCAAGGGCCTCAGGCAACGCGGCCGCCTCCTCAGGGCGCTCTTCGATCCCACCATCACCAAGCTGGTGGACCGGGGTGACACGGAGACGGCCGCGCGCCGCCTGGAGGCCATGTATTGGGAGGAGGAGGAGCCGTTCGACCCGGGGACCGTGGCGATCGTGGGTGCGGGACCGGGCAGCCGGCAGCTTCTGACGTTGCGTGCTCTGGACCGGATCCAGCGGGCCGACGTCATCCTCCACGATGCCCTCGTGGAGGATGAGGTGTTGGAACTCGCGCTTCCGGGCACGAAGGTGGTCGACGTAGGGCACCGTTCGCGGGGGGCGTCCAAGCGTGTTGTCTCAGCCTCGGATCGGAGGGTTCCGCTCATGATCCGAGAGGCGAGTTCCGGAAGACGCGTGGTACGCCTCCACGGGGGTGACCCGTTCGTCTTCGGGCGGGGGGGCGAGGAAGTGGAGGCCCTCACTGCAGCCGGGATCTCCTGGGAGGTTGTACCAGGCGTGAGCGCCGTGGTTGCCGCGCCCGCCGCTGCGGGAACACCCCTGACCCAGCGCGGCCTCGCGAAGGGGTTCACGGTGCGAACCGGGCACGACGCCGGTGGCCGCATGCGTGGTGAGCTTCCTCCCGAAGAGGAAACCGTGATCGTGTTGATGGGACTCGGATCGGCCGAAGACGTGTTGGAGGGGCTCGCTTCCGAGGGGCGCGCACCCGACACCCCCGCGGTGGCCGTGAGCCGCGCCTCCCGCAGCGACGAACGGATGGTCGTCGGAACCCTCGCTACGCTAGCCGAGAGAATCCGCGCGTCGGAGCTCCGCTCGCCCGCGACCCTCATCGTAGGCGAGGTGGCCCGGCGGCTGCTGGAAAACGAGGGAGGAGTCTTGAAGGGCGAACGCAACGACGAATACGCCGTGGTGGCCGACGGTGGGCGCGCGGCGGCGGGCGTTGCCTGAGAGAAGGAGAACGATGATGGAAGGCGTGCTCGAGAGTACAGGGACGCCCGGCTCCTGGAGTGAGAAGCTGAAGGGGCGGATCCCCGACAAGCTCGGTCGAGAGATCGAGGTCTTCGAGATGCAGATGGAGCTCCGAAGTCGAGGCGAGGTCGACGAGCGGCTGTTCGCGGAGACTCGTCTCCGACGTGGGGTCTACGGCCAGCGCTACGACAACGGTCAGCGTCACGACGGGACCCAAAACCGGAGCCTGCGCTATCAGGAACACGAAACGAAGGGTGCCGAAACCGTGTGGGACGCGCCGGGCATGGTCCGGATCAAGATCCCATACGGGAAGGTCACGACCGAGCAGATGGACGTGCTCGCGGAGCTGGCTGAGGACTACTCGGACGGGATTTCCCACGTGACGACCCGCCAAGACATCCAACTCCACTTCGTCCATATCGACGACACTCCCGACCTCATGCGACGCTTGGCCGCGGTGGGGATCACCACGCGCGAAGCTTGCGGCAACTCGGTGCGCAACGTCACGGCTTGCCACCTCGCCGGTGTGTGCCGTACGGAGACCTTCGACGTCACGCCGTACGCTGAGGCACTCAAAGAGTTCTTGCTGGGTCACCCCGACGTACAGGACCTCGGCCGCAAGTTCAAGGTCGCGTTTTCGGGCTGTGAGGGTGAGGCGTGCGGGCTCGTGAGCCTGCACGATCTGGGGCTGATCGCCAGGGAGCTCATGGAGGACGGCAAGCTACGGCGCGGGTTCGGCTTCTACGTCGGCGGGGGGCTCGGCGCGATCCCGCACCAGGCGAAGCTCCTGGACGAGTTTGTGACCGAGCAGGAGTTGTTGCCCCTTTCCCAGGCCGTGGCCCGAGTCTTCGCACGACTGGGTGAGAAGAAGAATCGGGGGCGCGCACGGATCAAGTTCCTCGTGGCCAAGCTCGGCATCGACGAGTTCCGCAAGCTGGTGCTCGAAGAGCGGGCGGCGCTTCCACACGATCCCCGTTGGACGGCGTACCTCGAAGAGCTGGACGCCTACGAGGAGCGACCGCTCGGGGAGGGAAGGCCGCTCGACCCGCCAACCAACGGCGACTTTTCTGCGGCCTTCCTCGCTTGGCAGCAGACCAACGTCCGGCCCCAACGACAGGCAGGATACGCGGTGGCCACGGCAAAGCTGCCGCTTGGAGACATCACGTCGGACCAGATGCGGTCCCTGGCCGACATCGCGCGCGACTTCGTGGGCGACAACGTCCGGCTGACGGTGGAGCAGAACATCGTGCTTCGCTGGGTGAAGGAGGCCGACCTCCCACACCTCCACGCGGCCCTCGAGGCCGTCGACCTGGCCGAGGCCGGTGCCGAAAGCATCGCGGACATCACGGCCTGCCCGGGCACCGACACCTGCAAGCTCGGGATCGCTTCGTCCCGGGGCCTGGCGGCCGAGCTTCGGAGCCAGCTGGGTGACGCCGATGACGCCATCAAGGGCCTGCGGATCAAGGCGAGTGGCTGCTTCAACTCCTGCGGACAGCACCACGTCGCTGACCTCGGTTTCTACGGCATCAGCCGCAAGAAGGACGGCCGCCTCGTGCCGCACTTCCAGGTCGTGCTCGGCGGGAAGTGGACCGAGAACGCCGGCTCGTACGGCCTGGCGACGCTCGCGATCCCGTCGAAGAAGATACCCGAAGTCGTTCGGCGGGTCACAGACCGGTATGTCAAGGAGCGCGCGGCGGACGAGACCTTCGGAGAGTTCATTCAGCGCCTCGGCAAGGCGGAGGTGAAGGACTTCCTGAAAGACCTCACCGCGGTCCCTCGCTACGCGGAAGATCCCTCCTACTACTCCGACTGGGGCGATCCACGTGAGTACACGATGGAGGACTACGGAGAGGGTGAGTGCGCGGGCGAGATGCTGCCGCTGGTGGAGTTCGGGCTGCAAGCCAGCGAGCGCGAGGTCTTCGAAGCGCAGCTCTTCCTCGACGCGGAGGCTTCGGCGAAGGCCACGGAACTGGCCTATCGAGCCATGCTGTCCGCCGCGAAGGCTCTGGTGAAGACCGAATTCCTCGACGTCACCGACGACCCCGATCATATCGTGGAAGAGTTCAGGACCCGCTTCCATGAGACGAAGCGCTTCCACGACCGATTCGCGGGAGCGAAGTTCGCCAGCTATCTGTTCCGAGCGCACGAGGTCGGAGGGAATGGCGGGAGGCCCGACCAAGCCCGGGAGCGCGTCGAGGAGGCTCAACTCTTCATCGAGGCGGCATACGCCTGCTACGAAAGGATGGGGACCGCCGGAGCACCCGCGTGACCGAGGAGCCCCTGCGACCCCTCGCGTCGTCGGAGATCAGCGTCAAGCTCTTCGTCGACGATCCCTCCGGCGTGCGTCTGAAGGAGCTGATCCCCGTTTTTCACCGGTGGATCAGAGAGAGCCTTCTCGAGGACGAGCTCCTCATCGACGTGGCGAGCTACGAGCACGTGCCGAAGGGCCCCGGCATCGTCCTGATCTGCGATACGGCCCACTACTACTTCGATATGCGCGCCGGTCGCCCGGGGCTCCGGTATCGTGGTCGCCGGAAGGCCGAAGCCACGGAAGAGGAGGGGATCGCGCGGGCCTTCCGCTCCGTGCTGCAGGCCGCGTCGCTCCTGGAGAGCGACCCTGCCCTGGAGGAGCGGTACCGGTTCCGTACGAGCGAGGTGGAGTTCGGGATCTACGACCGGCTCCGGGCGCCCAGCGACGCTGGGACGTTCGCCGCCGTGCGGCCGGCGCTGGAGAAGTACGTGAAGGCACTCTACGGGGACGGAGACGCGAGCTTCGACATGGTGTCGGGCCCCGAGGAGCCATTCGTGGTGGCGATCACGACGCCGAGCTCCCCGACCGTCGATGAGCTCCTGGGCCAACTCGCGGTGCCCAGACCGTAGGCCCGGGGCGAGACAGTCGGACGGCGGAGCCTAGGGGGAGGACGTGAGCGAAGAAGCGAAGTGTGATCCGCGTCTAGGGGGGGCGATCGCGCGCTTCGAAGCCGCCCACCGGGAGGACCCCCGCTCCTTCGCAGTGGAGGGCGCCGAAACTCCGTGGTCCGTCCACTACCATCGGCGCCTGGCGCACTGGGTCCTCCACTTCGATGCCGAGGCTTCCGTTCCTCTTCGCCTCGCGGCCGCGTGTCAGCACATTCGGCGCTGGAAGGTGCCCCGGAGCGAGTACGAAGCGGGTCGTCGGGGGTATCGCCGCTGGCGAAGCGACCTGTCCAGAATACACGCGGAGATCGCGCGTGAAGTGCTCGAGGAGGTGGGGTACGAAGAGGCGACCGTCGTCCGCGTCGAGACGCTCCTCCGCAAGATCGGACTCGGGCGTGACCCCGAGGTCCAGCTCTTCGAGGACGCCATCTGTATGGTGTTCTTCGAGAACGAGTTCGTCGAGCTCGCGCGGAAGCACGACGACGAGAAGATGGTGGGAATCCTCCGACGAACGTGGGCCAAGATGTCGGACGCGGGCCGACAGGAAGCTTTGGCGATGGTTGCCAAGCTGCCGAGGCGAGAGCGCGGCCTCGTGGAGGTGGCTACCTCGGAAGCCTGACCAGCCACCGGTATATGTCTCCGAGTCAATCCCCAGCGAGCACCGCGGGCCTCTAGAGGCCCCTGGCCTGAAGGACGGTCCTGAGAGACCGGAACAGGATCTTGAGGTCGAGCCCGAGCTTCACCCAACCGCTTCGGCTCGACGCCATGAATCCGATGTAGACGTAGTCGAGGGTCCACTCATCGCGCGAGTCGGGGTTTCCCTTGTTCGCCTGAACCAATCCCGTCAGCCCGGGCCTGATCAGCTTCTTCCTGAGGATGCCGCGCTCGAGCTCATCGTAGTATGGCTCGAGCGGCCAGGGCCGGGGACCCACGAAGCTCATGTCACCCTTTAGAATCGAGAAGAGTTGAGGAAGCTCATCGAGATAGAACTTCTTCAAGAAGCCGCCTACCGTCGTGAGGTTTTCCGGCACCCGTTCTATCGGCTTGATGTGAAGGTATTTCGGTTCTTTGGACACCCTCCGGTACGCATCCATCCGGATGATTCGGAACTTGGGGATTCTGAAGACCCTCCCCTCCGAACCCCGAGGCTCCGAGAGGAGGATCGGGCCCTTGCTCGCGGGTCGGACGAGTCCCTCCACCAGGATCATCACGGCAACCAGCACCATCAGGGGCGAGAACAAGAGGAGAAGGCCCAAGGAAAGAGCGACGTCCAGCATCCTCTTCTGCCACGGAATCGGAGCCAGCCCCTTCTGCTCACGGCCAGCTCGATCAGACTCGTCGAAGTGCTCGCGGCTCATAAGTCCTGTTGTCATGGTGGCAAGCTTCTGTGCGAAAGACGCAGCGTGCAAGCTCGCGCCACGCCGTGGATCATTGCTCGGGCGCCGGCGTGGCTCCGGGGGTCGTTCGTCCGTATGATGCTCCGACTGCCGGATCCCCCACACCGAGAGGCGTTGGAGCATGACATTCCGAGCACCCTGGGCCCCAACCCCTCTGGCCGCCTTGCCCCTTCTTGCCGCCCTGGCCTTCATTGGCTGTACTATCGAATCGGAGGAGGAGCGCGACACGTCGGCCGCCTCGGACCGGGAGCCCTGGGCTCTAGTCGACCCGGCACCCGACGACGACAGTGAGCTGCGGGTGCTGGTCCTCCACGACATGGAAGGACTTTCCGGTCAGTCCGACCACCGCACGTTCTTATACCGAAACACCGAGTTCTATCCACAGGGCAGAGAGTACCTGATCGGTGACGTGAACGCCGTCATCGACGGCCTGTTCGATGGAGGGGCGGATGTGGTCCAGGTGGTGGACGGCCACGGTAGTGGAAACCCGGAACCGGACATCATCCTCGACCGCCTCGACCCCCGGGCCGAGATGCTCGGGCGGCCCGAGCCCTTCGAGGCGTACGTCGACATCGTCGAACAGGGGGCCTTCGATGCCATCGCGGTGGTGGGCATGCACGCCAAGACCGGCAGCCGTGGGTTCGCATCCCATACCTACACGCTCGGGATCGAAATCCTTCTCAACGGGCAGAGCGTCACCGAGACCGAGATCGTTGCCCTCTCCTGGGGCCGTGTGGGCGTGCCCGTCATCTTCGCGTCCGGCGACGACAGGCTCGCCGCCGACCTGGCCACCATGCCCTGGATCCGCTACGTGACGGTGAAGGAGGCCACGAGCGCGTCCACGGCCGATCCTTACCCCGTTGAGGACGTCCGGGCCCAGCTTCGCGCCGAGGCCAGGGCGGCCCTCGAGGGCCTGTCGAGCTCGCGGGCAATGAGGGTCACGGCACCCATCGATGCGACGCTGCACGCCGTGCCACCGGCCTCCCTGGCCGCACTGGCAGGCGTACCGGGGATCCGCTACGACGACGGAGCCGTCACCTTCACCGCCGCGGACTTCGGAGAAGCCTACGATGGCTTGACGGCTCTCATCGGGGTATCCCGGGCGGGATACTCGTCGGTCATGGGCGAGGTACTGCGAGGGTTGGACCCGGATGCCGGTTCGACGTACTCGGCGCGGCTCTTCGAGCGCTGGATGGACTACGAGTCCGGGCGCTGGACGCCCCCACCACCGCCGGCTCCACCCGAGGGGCGCATCTACTACGGGTACCGGTGAGCCCACGCCGCCGCCGATCCCACCGGCCCAGATACCCTGCCACTTCGGATCGAGCGCGCCCGCCCCCCGGCCCGAACCTTGCGGGTGTGCGGTAGCGTCTTGCCCCGTACTATTGGATCCGAGCACGTCACAGCTCCAACGGCTCTTACGTGACCGAGAACCCATCGCCGGAGGTCTCCATGCCTCGTTCGCGACCGTTCGCCCTCCTCCTCACGGCCCTGGCGCTCTCCGCGTGTGGAGGCAGCACGCCTCCTCCGGCCGTGGCCGTTCCTCGTCCGGCCCCGGAGCCTCCCGCGGAGCCGGCCCCCGCGGTGGAGTACGACCTGGTCATCGAGAACGGGCGGATCGTGGACGGCACCGGGAGCGCGTGGTTCTACGGTGAAGTGGCGGTGAAGGACGGCCGCATCGCACGGATCGCGCCTCGGGGTATGCTGCGGCGCGCATCGGCCACCGAGCGCGTCGACGCCTTCGGACACGTGGTCGCCCCCGGCTTCATCGACATCCAGAGCCACTCCCGGTACGCCTTCCTCCAGGGCGACGGACGCGTCATCAGCAAGGTCACGCAGGGGATCACCACGGAGATCATGGGTGAGGGCAGCACGAACGCCCCCGTGAACCCTGCCGGCCTTGGGGCGGCCAGTGACGACGAGTCCGAGGCCGACCGCCTGGCCCGGACCTTCGCGGGGGAGCACGGATTCGATGCCTGGCTGCGTGCCATGGAGAGCAACGGCACGTCGGTGAACCAGGGCTCGTTCCTGGGGGCGAGCACGGTTCGGACCTACGCCGCCGGAATGCGGATGGGGGCGGCCACCCCTGCCGAGCTGGACACCATGAAGGAGGTCGTGCGGCGGGCCATGGAGGACGGGGCTTTCGGCATCGCCTCGGCCCTCATCTATCCGCCGGGCAACTTCGCCTCCACGGCGGAGTTGGGGGAGATCGCAGGTGCGATGGGGGGCTACGGCGGCGTCTACATCACGCACATGCGCTCCGAGGCGGACCGGTTCCTGGAGGCCGTCGACGAGGCCATCGAGATCGGCGAGCGAGGTGGGGTGCCCGTGGAGATCTACCATCTGAAGGCCGGTGGTCGCCGCAACTGGCCCAAGGCCGCGCAGGCCATAGCCAAGATCGACTCGGCCAGGGCGGCGGGAGTGGACGTGCAGGCCAACATGTATCCGTACGTGGCCGGGAGCACCGGTCTGACCGCCTGCTTCCCTCCCTGGGCCTCGGCGAACGGGAGACTCTTCGAGAACCTGGCCGATGACGAGATGCGGGAACGCATCCGCGCCGAGATCCAGAACCAGACGGAGGATTGGGAGAACCTCTGCAGCCTGGCGACCCCGGAGGGCGCGCTCCTCCTCGGGTTCGACAAGCCGGAGAACAGGAAGTACGCGGGCCGTTACCTGGACGACATCGCGGCAGAGATGGGGAGGGATTGGATCGACACGGCCATGGACCTGGTGTTGGACGAGCGTCAGCGCGTTGGCACCATCTACTTCCTCATGAGCGAGGAGAACATCAAGCTCCAGATCCAGCAGCCGTGGATAAAGTTCGGGACGGACGCCGGAGGGGTGAATCCGGAGACGACCCAGGCCCTCGTCCATCCGCGATCCTACGGGACCTTCCCCAGGATCCTGGGACGATACGTGCGTGAGGAAGGCGTGGTGCCCCTGGAGGACGCCATCCGCAAGATGAGCTCGGCGGTGGCCACCCGGCTCTCCATCCGGGATCGCGGTCTGCTCAGGGAAGGCTTCTACGCCGACATCGTCGTCTTCGACCCCGAGACGATCATCGATCGAGCCACTTTCGACGAGCCTCACCAGGTCTCGGAGGGGATACGCGACGTGTTCGTGAACGGTGTAGGTGTCGTCAGGGACGGCCAGCACACAGGGGCCAAGCCCGGCATGATCGTCCGGGGCCCCGGCTACCGGATGCCGGACGAGCGGCCCATCTCGGACTAGCCCTCCTCACCCGCCTTGGCCAGCTGCCACACGCCCCAGGTCAGGAGCGGGAGCAGGATCACCACCAGGAAGATTCTCGTGAGCGTGCCGTAGCCCCGGGCGATGAGGCTGATCAGCCCGAACTGGGCCAGGAGTGCGCCGATGATCAGGAGCGTCACGGCCACCACCGGGCGCACCGCGGTGGGAAGCTCGCGTCCCCGCTCGGCGACTGTCTGGGCCAGGCGCTCGTTCACACCGTGGATCATGCCCGTGCCGGTCTCGATCAGGGTCCCGAACAGGCATACCTGGAACGCGATCTGGAAGCCCCGTGAGCCCAGCCTTTCGAGGATGTAGTTCACGGGCACGGTCTCGTCTGCGATCTCGGGGTAGTGGCCGACCATGGCCAGAAGCAGGAAGAAGCCGGGGATCATGGCGATGGGTCCGGCGAGGCCTCCGGCGATCAACGCCTCTTTTCTCGTGCTCACGTGCCGCACTCCGAAGAGCAGGACGGGGATGAGGGCCACGTTGTAGGACGCGTAGTCAATCCCCCCGACGAACCAGCCGTCGCCTACGGGGATGGTCCTCAAGGCCGTCGTGATCTCCGAGCTGAAAGCCGACAGCGACCATGCGAACAGGACGATGAACGTGCCATAGAGCACGAAGGACCAGCTGGCCAACACCTTCTCGATGAGCCCGGTGCCCTCGAAGACCAGGAAGCCGATGGCGATCATGATCCCGACGACCCCCACAGCGTAGGGGAGCCCGAACGTCTCCTGGAGGATGGAGCCCGCCGCCGAGGCGATGACCGCCAGGACGACGATCAGCATGACCGAGTACGTCAGCTCGAAGACGACCCAGCCACGCCCGAGCAGGTGCCGGCAGAACGATCGGTAGTCGTAGGCCTGGAAGACCCGTGCGTACTCGAAGGCTACGGCGCACACCAGCGACCAGAACGTCATGGACACGAGCATCATGGCCATGAGCCCACCCGTGGGGCCGTAGGGCAGGAAGAACTCGGCCAGCTCCCGTCCGGTGCCGTACCCTCCGGCGATCACCACCGACTGGAAGATGAAACCGGGGAGGAGATACCGCTGAAAGAGGCTCGGAGCGGGAGCACCGCCGTCCGGGGCGTTCGTGGCTGGGTCAGGCATCCCGCAGCGTGCAACCGCGCCCGACGGCTGTCAAGCGATGTGACCCCGACGCAACCTTCCTCGCGGCCAGTCGGGTCGAGTGAAGGGGATAATCGTGTGGCCGAGCTCCTTCGGCAGATGGCCGAGGAGGCACTCCCGATGGACCGCCCGCAAATCGTCCCGGCCGTGGGACTCCTTGCAACCACGCTTCGCGCGGTGCCCGCTTGCGCTACGCCGCGTCGTCCCGCCTTAATCCCACGGCGCCCCGGCCCTCTTGGTGGCTCGCGAACTTCGGAAACGGAACACTAGAGCCGAGTTCTCCAGCCTTTCTGGGGGCGCTGCCTTTCGAGGCGGCGTCCTTTTTCTGTTGTGGGGCCGTTTCGGCCCCGGGAACCCCCGGCCTCTAGTTGTGGCGTCTTACTTCCGTACTGCGGCTTGGATACTTTTGGGTGTCCCCGTGCCGAGGGCCGGTGGCCCCCCCCGCCGCCCGTCCACCGTCGAGACAGGATACGGATCGTGAAGCGCTCCTCGAAGCTGGGCCTGACCGCCCTCATCTCCGCCGGGCTCGTGGCCTGTGGCGGCTCCGACTCCCCCGACTCCGCGCCCGCCGCCTCGGAGCCGGCCGAGGCTCCGGCAGCCGCCGCCACCGAAAGCGGGGTGCCCGACTGGTACCACATCGACAACGACGCCAGGACCGTCGATCTGCACATGGCCGCCCAGATGGATGGCGGGTGGAAGTTCAACGGCATGGCGGGGGGTGAGAGGACGATCACCGTGCCCGTGGGCTACGCGGTCACCGTGGAGCTCACCAACGACGACCCCGCCATGGCGCACAGCGTCGGGATCGATGCGCAGGTGGGCGACTTCCCCGCCATGTTCACCGATCCTCGACCGGCGTTCAGCGGAGCCGTCAGCAGCACGCCCACGTCCATGCAGGAGGCGACGATGCCGGGGGAGAGCGAGTCCTTCACCTTCACGGCCGACGTCGCCGGGGAGTACGCCATGGTGTGCTACATCCCCGGACATGCCGTCACCGGCATGTGGGTCCGTTTCAACGTGTCCGCCGAGGGTGAAGCGGGCGTAAGCAACTAGCCCTCTCCGCCGCTGGCCGTCGCCCCTTGCACGTCGGGGGGATGGGGCGCTTCCCCGTGTCCGTCTCCCGCCCGCTGGCCCTCCGCACTCGCCGGGCGCACACGGAGATTCAGGAACTCCACGAAAACCGAGAAGCCCATAGCGAAGTAGATGTAGCCCTTCGGGATGTGGAAGCCCGCCCCGTCGGCCACCAGGCTGGTCCCGATGAGGAGGAGGAAGCTCAGGGCGAGCATCTTCACCGTGGGATGATCCGAGACGAAGTCTCCCACGGGTCCAGCCGATATCATCATGACCCCTACGGCCAGGACGATCGCCACGACCATGACCGCCAGGTCGTCTGCCATGCCCACAGCAGTGATCACCGAGTCCAGCGAGAACACCATGTCCAGGATAGCGATCTGAATCAGCACTCCCTTGAAGGTCGCCACTTTGGCGCCGGTGGTGTGCCCGTCGCTTCCCTCCCCCTCCATCTTGTCGTGGATCTCACGGGTGGACTTGGTGAGCAGGAAGAGGCCCCCCACGATGAGGATCAAGTCCCTCCCCGACACGGCGTGCTGGACCAGCGTGAAGAGCGGCGCGGTGAGCCGCATGACCCAGGTGATGGATAGCAGCAGCAGGATCCGCGTCGCCATCGCCAGGCCCAAGCCCAGCTGGCGAGCCTTCCGGCGCTGCTCGCGCGGGAGTCGATCCGCGAGAACGGAAATAAAGATGATGTTGTCGATCCCGAGAACGATCTCGAGGACCGTGAGCGTGGCCAGGGCGACCCACGCTTCAGGGCTGGTGAGTAACTCCATCCATCAGAGGCCTGTTGAAGGAGTACAGCGGCGGGCCTCTAGTATGGAGGCGAAGGTGCGATGTGCACAGTGGACCGGCGACAACCTCATCGGTACGATGGACGCATGACCACACATGCGTGCCGCTCGTGAGCGTCGGATACTCCGGAACACCACTGGCCAGGAAGCTCGGGATCAAAGCGGGGCACCGGGTGGGCACCTTCAATGCCCCGTCCCATTTTCCCGACCTTCTGGCGACACTGCCCGACGACGTCCGGGTGGAGGCGGAACCTGCCACTGACGTCCCGCTCGACGTGGCCGTCCTGTTCGTGACCGACCTGCGCGGGAGCCACGTTCGGGTCGTGGGATTGGAGGCCGGACTCGTCGACAACAAGGTGTGCGGCGTCGACGAGGACCGGTCGAGCTTGCGTTTCGTGTACCGGCTCTCCGACCGCTGATATTCGAGAACCTGGTGGACCGCATGGTCCGCCGGGCTCAGGCGGGCGACCCCGACGCGTTCGAGGGCGTTTACCGGGCCTGGTCCGCTGATTTTTCGAAGGATGCAACTTCCGGCGGTGAAATCTCGTCTATAGTTATGACCCTGTTCATGACTATTTTGTGACCCGAGTCATGACCATGGGGGGGACTCCCCCGAGTCGGTTCACAGAGAAGAAGCAGTAGGGATGGAAACCAGCGATTCGACACAGGACACGCCCCTCATCCACCTGAACGGCCTGAGCAAGGTGTTCTACACGGAAGAGGTGGAGACCCACGCTCTGTCGGACATTCATCTGAACATCGCGGCGGGCGAGTTCGTCTCCATCGCGGGCCCTTCGGGCTGCGGGAAGACCACATTGCTGTCGATCCTCGGGCTCCTGGATTCGCCCACGGGCGGTGAGTACCATCTCGACGGCGAGCCGGCGGCGAACCTCACGGCTTCACAGCGGGCCAAGATCCGCAACCAGGCTATCGGGTTCATCTTCCAGGCGTTCAACCTGATCGGCGACCTGACGGCCTACGAGAACGTCGAGCTCCCGCTCACCTATCGCGGCATGGCCGGCAGCGAGCGCAAGGAGCGCGTCCATGCGTCGTTGGAGCGGGTGGGGATGGCCCACCGGACGAACCACTATCCCAGCCAGCTTTCGGGCGGTCAGCAGCAGCGGGTGGCCGTGGCCCGGGCCATCGTGGGCAAGCCCCTCATCCTGCTGGCGGACGAGCCGACCGGTAACCTCGACTCGAAGAACGGCAACGCGGTCATGGACCTGATGCGTGAGCTCCACGACGAAGGGGCCACGATCTGCATGGTGACGCACGATCCGCGTTACGCCACGGTGGCGCAGCGCTCGGTGCACCTCTTCGACGGCCAGGTCGTCGACGAGGAGGACGCGAAGCGGGCCGAGCATGCGCATGAGCTCGAGGAGAGCGGCTTCGACGTTCAGTGATAGAAGCCGAAGGCAAAGCTCTGGCCCGAGGAACACGAACCGCATCGGAGGTGGCCGCGAGGTGGGCGAGGGGGCAATGAGACCTGAAGCCCGATAGCCACCCGGACCGAGCGGACGTAAATGCGGCGAGTAGATGGAGCGAAGGTCACGCGCCTTACCCTGGGAGGTCTCGCCTTACGCCTGAAAGGGCGACGCCGGCGGCGTCAGCGAGGGCGATCCGGTGACGCTGGGGACGGTCTCGGGTCTCCTGGTCGTGGTCGCCCTCCTGGCGAGCTACGTCCCCGCCCGCCGGGCCACCCGCATCGATCCCGTGAGCGCCTTGAGGGCGGACTAGGAGTCTGCGCCGCAGAAGCACAGCTGACTGAGCCGAATGGTCATCGAGCCGTCCGCGGCGAGGCGGATCCGGGTGATTGGGAGGTTGAGGACTTGTGTCTGCGACGGATCGGGAGAGCGGAATGGATGCGTTGGGGGGGGCAAGAGAGCTACGAGAGCCCTCGCGCCGGCAGATGCGGGTGAACCCTCGTGCAGTCATGCCGCCTGAAGGGTGTGCAGCCGCTTCACATTGAGTGCCAGGCACACGAGGGTCCACTCGGCCCGGACCTTCTCGAGGCCCCGGAAGCTGAATCGTCGAAAGCCCATCACTTCCTTGATCCAGCCGATGGGCGCCTCGGCCTGCGACTTTCGCCGTGCGTAGCGTCTGCGGCCATCTTCGCTCGCCAGCTTCTCCGCCATGCGGACTTTCGCCGGATATTCCTCCTTGTCAACCGTGGGGGCGGCCTTGCCCTCCCGGGCCAGCGCCACATACCCGTCGATGTCTCGCTCTTCCAGTTCCTCGAGATCCCGCTCGTTGCAATAGCCCGTGTCCGCCAGCACCTGCGCCGGCGTCTCGCCGTACGCTTGCGCCACCGCGTCGACCATGGGCACCAGCTGGCCCTGGTCGCTCGCGTTGTCCGTCACCTCGGCCCCGACCACCAGCTGGTTCTCCCCCTCCACGACCGTCTGTGCGTTGTAGCACTGCTGGAACCCCTCCGAACTCGTCTTCATGATCCGGCTCTCAGGGTCCGTGAAGTTGCTCTGCGCCGCCTCGTCCGGCTCTCCGTACTCCCGCTTGTAGGGCCTGCCGCCCTTCGGGTTGCGCGTCTGCCCCGGCTTGCGGCCCCGTGCGTCGTCCGCCGCTCTCTGCTCGGCTTCCAGGCGCGCCTTCGCCTCCCGGATCGCCGCCAGCCGGTCCTCGCGCCGCTTGAGCTCCTCCGGCACCTCGTCTCCGCATGCTTCCTCGCCGTAGCGCTCGTCTTCCGCTTCGTCCACCGCCTCGGCCCTCTCCAACAGCCCCCGGATCTCCGCCTCCAGCCGAGGCTCCCCGGTCACCATCCGGCCGTAGCTCATCGCCTTGCGCTTGTTCGCGTTCGCCCGAACCTTCGTCCCGTCCACCGACACCCTGCCAAGCCCCGCCAGCCCCAAGGCCCGCGCGAGCATCACCACCTCCACAAACACCGCCCGGAAATCCCCGAGATGGCGCTTGCGGAACTCGCACAGCGTCCGGTGCTTCGGGAAGTTCTCCGCCGCCAGCATCCGAAACGCGACATCCTCCTCCAGCTTCCTCGCCATCTTCCGCGACGAGAAGGTGCCCGTCGCATACGCGTAGATCAGCACCTTGACCATCATCCGAGGGTCGTACGGCGAGTTGCGCCGCCCGTCCCCCCGGTACCGCCCGTAGAACGCGCTCAGCTCCACCGCGTCCACCAGGTCGCTCACATGGTGCGCCAAATGACCCTCCGACACCCACTCCCGAAGATCCGGAGGCAGCAACAACATCTGCTCCGGATCGTACGGTCGAAATGTCGTTCCCATTCACCCCCCTCGGTGATCCGCAAGCCTTCCCAATGCCTTCGCTACCACCAAAGATAGCCGCCGCAGGGTTCTGCGGCGCAGACTCCTAGGGTCCGGCCGGACTTTTACACGCCCCACGTGTGCAAGTCTTCCCGCCTCGTTCGTCATCAGGTACGTAGGACGGCTCCCCGGGGCCGTCCGTGGGGTACCTGAGCAAAGCCTCGGAGCCCCGACCAGGGGATTTCGTCTCCGCTCGTGATCGAACGAGGATGCCGTGGGCGCTGATTGGGCAGAGCTCTACCGGACGACGCTGCCGGATCTGGTTCGCTTCCTGCACCGCAAGGTGTGGGATCTGGAGCGGGCCAGGGATCTGGCACAGGAGACGTTCGTCCGGGCTCTACGGGAGCAACCGGACAAGCCCCGGGCCTGGCTGTTCACGGTGGCGGCCAATCTGGCGCGAGACGAGGCGCGCTCGGCCATCCGTCGCAAGCGGCACCTGACTCTGCTCAAGTCCGAGGCGGAGGCACGGGGACCGGCCCCCGATCCGCAGGCCGAGCTGGAGCGGGGGGAGCGGGAGGCGGAGGTGCGGAGGGCCCTGGAGTCGCTGGGCGAGCGAGACCGGGAGGCTCTTCTCCTTTGGGATGCCGGGCAGAACTATGAAGAGATCGCAGAGGCGCTGGACCTGGCGGTGGGCGCGGTGGGAACCACGCTCGCCCGTGCGCGCCAGCGCCTCGTGAAGGCGCATCGAGAGCTGGAGCAATCTGATGCCGCACGTAAATGAGGGAGACATCCACGCCTACCTCGACGGTGCCCTGAGCGCCTACCCCGAGGAGGAGGCCAATCGCATTCGACGGCACCTGGAAGAGTGCGGGGAGTGCGCCCGATCGCTGGCCGAAGAGCGGCACCTCCGCCAGGAGGCATCGGAGATTCTGGCCGCGACGGCGCAAGCTCCTGTGGACCTGGCTCCCTTCGAGGAGCTTGTGGCCCGGGCGGGGGAGGCTGAGCCGTCCCGTCCTGCCGGCGGAGCGTCCAGGTTCCGCCTGCTCCGTATGGCGGCCACCGTGGTCGTGTCCCTCGGCGCCGGATGGCTGGCCCGCGATCTCACGATTCCGGCTCGAGACCTGGCGAGGGGGCCCACCCTCGATGCCGTGCGGGCACAGGACGCCGTCGCGTCACGCACCGACGAGGATGTCGCCCAGGAGGCGGATGAGCTCGACGTGACGGCCTCTTTGATCAGACTGAACGAGACGGCGGAAGACGAGTCCGTGGATAAGCAGGACGCCAGCAGCAACTTCGCGATTCAGCCCGAGGCACCCGTGGAGTCCAGGGACTTCGATGCCCCGGCCGCGGCACCGATGGCACCCGCCGAAGCGGCTCAGCCCGGGAGGGGACGGGCCCTCGGTGGCGAGCTGCGGCTGGATCAGCAGCGTGAGCCGGAGCGCCAGGCCGGACCGGCGCAGGCACGGAGAAGGCTCGAGGCCATCGAAACCACCGGTGTGGCGGGGGCCGCCGAGAACCGGGCTGCCGGCGCAGTGGTGAGAGAGGTGGCTCCCACCGCCCCCGCTGAAGCGCTCTCCAAGGCCGATCCCGCCGACCTGTTCGCCGACCAGGCCAACGCGGTGGCGCTCGATGAGATGTCGGTCACTGCGCGGACGAGCTCCTTCGTCATCCCCGGGCTTCCGGTCCGTGACGTTCGGCTCTCGGCCGTCACGGAAGGGCTCGAGCCCTCGGTGATCGTCATGCAGGAGCTCCCGGACGGGCGTACGCTGGAGCTTCGTTTCGTGGCAGTGGCACAGGGAGGCGCGGTGGACGGCGCAGCGTTGGCGCGAAAGGCCTCGAAGGGAGTCCCGTCGGACCGTGAGGCGGCCGAGCGTGACGCCCTCGAAGAGGCCCAGGGCCTCCTCGGGGAGTCCATCCCGGAAGGGTGGAGTCAGGTCGTTCGCGCCGTCCAGGGTGGGGTCGCAATACTCCGCGGACCTCTCAGCGAGGCCGAGCTCTCCGAGCTGCTGGACGCGGCCGTGGCCGGGCGCTGATCGGGCCCCTACTTGTTCCGCGTGGCCCTCATAGGATCCAGGCGCGTGGCGCGGAATACCGGGACGTAATGGCCATTAGTGCCACCAGCAGGAGGGCCGCGGGCACGCCGATGAACTATTTCGAGCTCCTTTTGAACTGCTGACGGGATAGATGAGCATGAAGTCGGGAATCGCGTTGTTCGTCGGGATCGTCGTGTGGGCCGGCTCGGCGTGCGCCCAGGACGCAGAGGAGTCCAACATCGCTCCCCTTACCGATGACGCGCTCCGTGCCGCCGCGTCCATCACCCCTGCCGACTACCTCCGGAAGATCGGAGTCATCGCCCACGACAGCATGGGCGGCCGGGACACGCCGAGCCCCGGACTGGAGATGACGGCCGCGTGGATCGCCAGAGAGTTCGAGCGTCTGGGGTTGAGTCCGGGGGGCGATGACGGCTCCTACATCCAGCGCTACGCCATTCAGACGATCCGGGCCGATCTGGTGGCTTCGTCCGCCGAGGCGAGCGGGGGCCGGGAGCTCAGATTCGGCCGCGACCTCATCATGCCCTCTGGTGCGGCCGAGGGAGACTTCGAGGGCGAGGTGGTGGTCCTCGGGGGCTTGGGCAGGGTGACGCCGGAGATCGGGGCCGCCGTGAGCGGAAAACACGTCGTCGTGGCGTCGAGCCCGGCGGGACTCGACCGGAGCAGCTTCCGCTTCGTGTCGAACGTCCGGCGGGAAGGCGCCATTTCCGTGCTCGTCGCCACCGACCGGTCCCGCCGGGCCTGGAACCAGGGGGTCCGGAGGCTTTCGCGTCAGACCTCCGTCCGCGTGGGCTTCAGCGGCGGCCGCTCGGGAGGGTTGACCCTCGAGGTGCGCGACGCGGTCATCGAGCCCATCCTCGCGGCGTACGGCGTCGACCTCATGTCGGCTCGGGATCGGCGGTCCGTGACCGTGCTGGAGGCACCGGGCCTCACCCTGACGGTGTCTCCCCGGATCGAGGTCCTCGAGGGCGGCTCGGCTCCCAACGTGGTGGGCATCCTCGAGGGGAGCGATCCGGAGCTCAAGGAGGAGTACGTGGTCTTCAGCGCCCACATGGACCACATCGGGATCGGGTCGCCCAACTCCCAGGGGGACAGCATCAACAACGGCGCAGACGACGATGCGTCGGGGACCACGGCGGTCCTCGAGCTGGCCGAGGCCTACGTCGAGATGGCGACCGAGCCCAAGCGCTCCATGATCTTCCTCCTGGTCAGCGGCGAGGAGAAGGATTTGTGGGGCAGCGAGTACTACGCCAACAACCCGTCGGTGCCCATGGAGCGGATCGTAGCCGACTTCAACGCCGACATGGTGGGGCGGAACTGGTCCGACACCATCGTCGTCATCGGGAAGGAGCACTCCGACCTCGGGGTGACGCTGAACCAGGTCAACGAAGCCCACCCCGAACTGGACATGACCGCAATCGACGACCTCTGGCCCGACCAGCGGTTCTACTTCCGGTCGGACCACTTCAGCTTCGCCCAGAAGGGCGTGCCGATCCTGTTCTTCTTCAACGGCACCCACGAGGACTACCACGGACGGGACGACGAGGTGGATCGCATCGACACGGACAAGGCGTCGAGGATCACGAAGCTCATGTTCTTCCTCGGCTACGAGGTGGCCAACCGGACGGAGCGCCCGCAGTGGAATCCGGCCAGCTTCCGGCAGATTGTCTCTGACGGTGAGTGAGGGGATGACGATGCCGTCCACCCCCGAGGTCCAGGCAGGGACTGCTCCAGCGATTCGCTGCGCTGCTCAATACGCTTCATGATTCGTACGGAATGGGGCCGGACATGGGCACCACCCCGGACGACATGCAGGTGATCGCCCGCGTGAGCGACAACGTCGTGGGGGTGATGCCGGGGGAAGGGGGACGGCACACGGACCCAGGCCCGTTCACCGCCCTGGGCGTCTTTGCCGGAATTCGAGCGGCCCTCCGCCATCGAGACGACAGTGACGACCTCACCAACCGGTCCGTGCACGTCCAGGGTGTCGGGGACGTGGGTTACCCGTTGGCCCGCATGGTTCGCGATGCGGGGGGCCGCGTGTTCGTATCCGACCTGGACGGGGAGCGGGGGGCGTCGGTGGCCGCCGAGGTCGGCGGAGAGGGATCGAGGCGGACCACGCCTATGACATCGAGTGTGACGTCTACGCCCCGTGTGCGGTGGGCGCCACGCTCAACGCCCGGACCATCGCCCAGCTCGCCTGCGGAATCGTGGCCGGCTCGGCTAACAACCAGCTGGAGACCGACGACGACGCACAGCGTCTCCTCCATCGCGGGATCCTCTACGCACCGGACTACATCATCAATGCGGGAGGGGCCATGGCCTTCGGACTGATCTCCCAGGGGATCACCGACACGGCCGAGCTTCAGGCACGGGTCGGAGGGACCGGGCGAACTCTGGACGTGATCTTCCGAGAGGCCGCATCCGAGGGAGTGACTCCGCCGGAGTCGGCGCGGCGGAAAGTCGAGCGCATTCTGGCGTCGGCAAGAGCGGCGAGGAAGCAGATACACTCAGAAATCTGACCTATTTTGGGGGCAAATAGGTCAGAAATGCGAAAAAAAAAGCCCTTCGCCGGTGCTCGGCGAAGGGCTTTTTCCCCCAACGTCGCCCTCAGTTCGGCTGGTCTCCGAGTAGGGGGACGCATACGAACAGGTCATCGAGACCCAGGGCCTTCAGGAGGCTCCACGCCCCTTCGGGAAGGTCCATCAGCCAGACCTGGCGGTCCTCCGAGTCGGCGATCTGTTGTGCCGTCAGGAGCATCGCAAGTCCAGCCAGGTCAAAGACTTGCGTCCCTGCGAAGTCGATCACGAGATCGAGTTCCGGGTGCGCTTCGAGCGGTGCTGTCTCCGTAGGCGCGGTGGCAACAACCGGCATATTAGCCGGAAGCTTCCGACCCCACCTGTTGCTGTCGTGCCCATTCATCATGACCTCCTCGTTTCGGTGGGCGGCGCCGTGTGGGCGTCCATCCCACCTTTGTTTCCCTCAAGAGTCGTGCCACGGCACGACGAAGAAACCTGCTGTTTTGGCAGGAATAGGGTGGCAAGCTCTGCCGGCGGCTGATCCTCGATGCAGTGCGGCACGCACAGTGCAGTCGCGCATGACGGATCCTCGATTCGGGCGGAAGGTTATATAGGTGTGCGGGTCGCGGAGATCCGGCGGTGAGCAGCGCGCCGGGTGGAGGCCCACACCGGTCCGGAGGAGAGCCATGGGTTCAGGCGTGAAAGCCATGTTGGGCGCGCTCGTGGTGACGTGCGTCCTGCCTTCGTTGTTGAAGGCCCAGCGCCGTGGACCCGATGCCCAGGCCGTGGAGGGGTACTACCGGACCGTGGGTGCCGCCTTCTCCGTTTCCCTGGAAGAGGTCCGGATCCTGGGAGAGTGGCAGCTGCCGCCCGAGGAGATCGCGGTGGTCCTCTTCTTGGCGAGGCGGGCCGGCGTGTCTCCGGACGTGATTGCCACGCAGCGGGGTGCCGGAGCGCCGTGGGCCTCGATCGTCCAGCGCTACGGGGTGAGCGCCGGGGTGTTCCACATCTCTTTCCCGCCGGGCACGAGCCTCGGCCCGCTGGCAGACACGTATCAGAGCTTCGCCGCTACCCCGCGGGCTTCCTGGGCCACCCTCCCTCTCGAAGACGGGGCCCTGGTGACCCTGGTCAACATCCGCATTCTCTCGAACCAGTTGGGCGTGCCGGTGGCTCGAGTGCTCGCCGCCTGGGAGCGCATCGGCGATCTGGTCCTCGTCCACGAACAACTCACGAGCAGCTGAACCCATGACCGAACCTCGGTTCATCCCCCTTCCGGACTACGTGCAGATTCCCGAAGACGAGATGAAGGCCCGGTCCGAGGCCTTCCGGAACGAGTTGCGCAAGCGCCGCACCGTCCGTGACTTCTCCGATCGGCCTGTGTCGCGTGAGGTGATCGAGGCCTGCCTATTGGCGGCGGGGACGGCCCCCAACGGTGCTAACCGCCAGCCCTGGCACTTCGTAGTGGTGGGCGACCCGGAGATCAAGCGCAAGATCCGGGAGGCGGCCGAGGAGGAAGAGCGGGCGTTCTATTCGGGCGGCGCCTCCGACGAATGGCTGGAAGCGCTGGAGCATCTGGGGACCGACGCGGAGAAGCCCTTTCTGGTGAGGGCACCCTACCTGATCGTGATCTTCGCCGAGAGCCACGAGGTGGGGGAGGACGGCGAGAAGGTCAAGAACTACTATGTGACCGAGTCGGTGGGCATCGCCACGGGGATGTTGATCACCGCCGTGCACTGGGCTGGACTGGTCTCCCTCACGCACACCCCGTCACCCATGGGGTTTCTGAACGAGATTCTCGGCCGGCCCAAGAACGAGCGTGCCTTCTTGATCTTGGTGGTGGGCCATCCGGAGGCGGACTCCACGGTGCCCCATATCGGCAAGAAGTCACTCGACAAGATCGCTACATTTCTCGAGTGATGTGGTGCGCGGCTTCCGCCACCGTCGGAGGCCGCGCTTGATCGGCCGCGTGGGCTCGGCCTAGTGTAGTGTCGCCAAAGTCTCATTGGCTTTGTTGACCTTCTTGAGAATCTGACGGACGGTAGCTGTCCAGGTGAATGGTTTGGGGTTTTCGTTGCGACACTCGATGTAGTCGGTGATGGCTTGGATCAACTCGTCGACACTGGTGACGGCGAGGCGCCGCAGTTGTCGCTCGGTGAGTTCGCTGAAGAGCCGTCCGACAAGATTGAGCCAGGACGCGGAGGTGGGCGTGAAATGGAAATGGACTCGCCGATGACGGTGGAGCCACTGTTGCACCTTGGGATGTTTGTGCGTGGCGTAGTTATCGAGGATGACGTGGATGTCCAGATCCTTCGCGGTCATCCGCACGACCGTGTTCATGAACTTGAGAAACTCCTGATGGCGATGCTTCGGCATGCATGCCTGAATGACGTGGCCGGTGGCCACATCGAGGGCCGCAAACAGCGTCGTCGTGCCATGGCGCTTGTAATCGTGGGTGAAGGTGCCGGCACGCCCGCGCTTCAGCGGCAGGCCTGGCTGGGTGCGATCCAGGGCCTGGATCTGGCTCTTGTCATCAAACGAGAAGACGATCGCCCGCTCGGGCGGCTGCAGGTACAACCCGACGACATCCCGGAGTTTTTCCACGAAGGCGGGGTCGGTGGACAACTTGAACGACCGGACCCGATGGGGGCGCAGCCCATGGGCCTTCCAGATGCGCGCAATCGTGGAGTGATGCAAGCCGGTCACCTCGGCCATCAGCCGCGTACTCCAATGGGTGCCGCGGCCTTGGGGCGGCGTCGTTTGTGTCGTGCGGCGCACGATGGCTTCCTCCTCGGCCTGGGTAATACGTTTCGGACGTCCCGACCGCGGGCGATCGGCCCGGAGGGCCGCAAGCCCGCCGGCTTCATACCGATCCAACCAGAGGGTAACGGTCGGGCGCGAGACGCCGACGTCAGCACAAATGGTCGAGCCCGAGTCCCCCGCGGCGGACCCGAGCACAATGCGGGCGCGCTCGACCACTCGTTGGGGGGTCGTGCGGGATCGGACCAGCGATTCGAGGCGCGCGCGGTCCCCGCTGCGCAGTGGCAGAACACGAATGGGTAGTGGCATGTCATACGATACCACACAGTCCTACATTATGCAAGACACTTTAGCGACACTACACTAGTATCCCGCATTCGAGACCTGCATACACGAAAGGATAGAGGCCTGCCGAAGCAGTAGAGTGCGGCGGGCATCTGGCATTGCACCGATGGGTCAAGACCTCGTCCCCGAGCAGGACAGCGAATCGATCCGGTCTTTCACAAAGGCCCTTCTCACGGACCTGCGGGCCCTGGAGAAGATGCTGGAGGACGGGATGATAGAGTCGGGCGTCCGCCGCTTCGGCTGCGAGCAGGAGATGTTCCTGGTCGACCGCGCCTGGCGGCCCGCCCCCGTCGGCCCGGAGGTTCTCGAGCTCCTCGATCACAAGAACTTCACCCCGGAGCTCGCCCGGTTCAATCTGGAGGTGAACATCGAGCCGATGTTGCTCGAGGGGCGATGCTTCAGCGCGCTGCAGGTCCGGATCGAGGAGCTCCTGGGCATGGTCAGGGATGCGGCCCGCGAGGTCGGGGCCGAGGTGGTGCTGTCCGGCATCCTGCCCACGCTGAGCAAGTCCGATCTGAGCCTCGACAACATCACCCCCAAGGCCCGTTACTACGCCCTCAACGAAGCCCTGACCAAGATGCGCGGAGGGGCCTATCGTCTCCGGATCGAGGGGCGGGACGAGCTCCACCTGGAGCACGACTCGGTCATGCTCGAGGCCTGCAACACCAGCTGCCAGGTCCATCTCCAGGTCGACGCCGACGAGTTCGCCGACATGTACAACCTGTCGCAGGCGGTCATTGGGCCCGTGGTGGCGGCCGCGGTCAACTCCCCCCTCCTGTTCGGGAAGCGCCTGTGGGCCGAGACCCGCATCGCGCTCTTCCAGCAGTCCCTGGATACGCGGAGCACTGCCGTTCATCTGCGCGAGCTGAGCCCCCGGGTGCGCTTCGGAGAGCGATGGGTGGAGAAGTCGGTGACGGAGCTCTTCCAGTCGGACATCGCCAACTTCAGGGTGCTCCTGGCCCAGGACTGCGAGGAGGATCCGTTCGAGCAGCTCGAGGCCGGGTGTATTCCGAAGCTGCAGGCCCTGCAGCTCCACAACAGCACCGTCTACCGCTGGAATCGACCGTGCTACGGTATCTCGGAGGGTAAGCCACACCTGAGGATCGAGTGCCGGGCCCTCCCGGCAGGGCCCACCGTCCTGGACGAAGTGGCCAATGCCGTCTTCTGGATCGGACTGGTCCGCGGCTCCCGCGAGGAGTACGACGACATCACCCAGAGGCTCGACTTCGACGATGCCAAGTACAACTTCTTGGCGGCGTCCAGGCAAGGGCTCAACGCGGGATTCCACTGGGTGGACGGTGAGCAGGTGAGCGCTCCCGAGCTCATCCTCGGCACGTTGATTCCTCTCGCCCGGGCAGGCCTCGAGGGTCGTGTCGACTCCTCGGAGCTGGACAAGTATCTCGGCGTGATCCAGGCGCGGGTCGAGAGCCGGGGCACCGGGTCGGATTGGATGATCCGTTCCCTGCATGAGATGAAGCACCGGGGCACGCACGCCGAGCGCCTGGCCGCGCTCACGGCGGCCACGGTCCGTAACCAGATAGGGCGAAAGCCGGGCCACGAATGGGGACTGGCCCAGCTGGAGGAAGCCGGCGGATGGACCAGGAACTACACGAAGGTGGAACAGTACATGACCACCCAGCTCTTTACCGTACAGGAAGACGAGCTGTTGGAGATGGTCGCCTTTCTCATGGACCGGAAGCAGATCAGGCACGTGCCGGTGGAGGACGACCAGCACCGTTTGGTGGGGCTGGTGTCGTATCGATCGATTCTGCGGATGGTCTCCGAGTTCGGCAGCGAGGGCGTTAAAGAAACCATGCCGGTGCGGTCGATAATGGATGAAGATCCAATCACGGTGGCCCCCGAGACACCGACGCTCGAAGCCATCGATATCATGAGGGAACAAGGAGTCTCTTGCCTGCCGGTGGTGAAGGGCGGGAAGCTCGTTGGGCTGGTGACGGAGGCGGACTTCATGCCCATCGCGTACCAGCTTCTCGAGAGCAAGCTGATGGAGGAACAGCACACGGCCAGTGACACAGCTTTCGGGGACTAAAGGGGTTTCTCCCGCTCGAAGGGGTGACGTCGAGCGGGTGATGGGTCGAGTTCGGGGAGCACGCCCGGGCCCGACCCTCATCTGTGTGGGCGGCATCCACGGGAACGAGTTCTAGGCTGGAGTGAGACCGAGCCATGTGCGGCCGTTATACCCTATCCACCCCAATGGACGATCTGGTAGAGGTCTTCGACGTTCCACCCGTCACGTTCGACCACGAGCCGCGCTATAACATCGCTCCCACGGAGGAGGCCCCGGTCGTGGCCTCGGATCGACGGGGCATCCGGATGGGCCTGATGCACTGGGGACTGGTTCCGTCGTGGGCCGATGACCCGTCCATCGGATCCCGGATGATCAATGCCCGGGGCGAGACGCTCCGGACCAAGCCGTCTTTCAAGGAGGCCGTGGTCGCCCGCCGCTGTCTGGTGCCGGCCGACGGATTCTACGAGTGGGTGCGGGAGGGGTCGGGCAAAGTCCCGTACTGGATTCACGACCCGAATCGCACACCGATGAGCCTGGCCGGGCTCTGGGAGCGGTGGGAAGCCGGGGGCCAGGAGCCCGTATACTCCTTCACCATCATCACGGTGGCCTCGAACGAAGCGGTCCGTCCCCTTCACGATCGCATGCCGGCCATCGTACCCGAGGGCGAGCGCGCGACATGGCTCGACAAGAGTGTGCGGACCGAGAACGTCCTGGAGATCCTCCGACCATACGAGGGCGAGCTGGCCGCCTACGCCGTGTCGACGCTGGTGAACTTTCCTGCCAACGACGTCCCGGAGTGCATTGAGCCCGCCTGAGCCGTCGCCGCCTAGTTCGCCGGTCTGGTCCTCTCCTTGGCCCAGGCCCTTAGTCCCTCCACGTGCTCCGCGCGCATCACCGAGAGGGGCCGAGTGCGCTTGATCTCGTTCAGGAGCGCGTTCATGGTCAGCTCGTCCGTCCCCGAGAAAGCCGAGTAGAGAGTCGAGACCACCACCTGCTCGATCTCCGATCCGCTGAAGCCGGGAGTGGCGGCGCCGAGGGCGTGCAGGTCGAGGTCGGCGGACGCCTTCCCGCGGTTTTCCAGGTGGATCCGGAAGATCTCGGCGCGGGTATCCACGTCGGGGAGATCCACGAAGAAGATCTCGTCGAAACGCCCCTTACGTAGGAACTCGGCAGGCAGGCGGGTGATGTCGTTGGCCGTGGCTACGATGAAGACGTCACCCTGCCGGTCCTGCATCCAGGTGAGGAAGCTTCCCAGGATGCGCTGCGACACGCCGCCGTCCTCGCTACCGCCCGTGGCGAACGCCTTCTCCAGCTCGTCGATCCACAGCAGCACCGGCGCCATCTGCTCGGCGGTGCGCATGGCGCGAGCTCCAAACGGGCCCGCCGGAAAGATGTGAGCGAGACCGACCGTAATAACGGTATCCTCAAGAGGCGACGCAACGTGCGGCGGTCTTGCGTTACCGGCCGTTTCGGCATGATCGTTGAATATCATTCGCGCCTGGAGGCGGCGATCCAAAGCTCCACGGAAGGCGGGTCGAGAAGAGCCGTGATCGATCAGTTAAGAGAAATCTGGGTCTCGGCGGAGGCCGATACGATCACCGACGACCTGAAGAAAGCCCGCGACTTGGCCGCCTTGGTTCCCGAGTCCGCCCGGGAGGAGGCGGAAGAGTTCGTCCGTGCCATGGAGCGGCTCGGGGACTGGCTGCGCTCGGGGTAGTCTCAGCCCGCAGCGGCCCCCGCCTCCACCTGGTCGAAGGCTTCGGCCAGTCTCCCGAGCGCCTCCTGGAACTCCTCCGCAGGCGGTCCGAACCCCAAGCGCAGATAGCCGTCCATACCGAAATGGTCTCCCGGGACCACCAGAAGGTCCATCTCCGTCCGGATCTTCTCTGCGAACTGGGTGGAGTTCACCGGCGTGTTGTAGCGGACGTAGCAGATGGCTCCGGCGTCGGGCGGGCGATACGTATAGCGACCCTCCTGGCCATCCAGCCACTCGGTCAACAGGCCCAGGTTGTCGTTGAGGATGCCTCGCGTCCGGGCCAGGATCTTCTGCCGGGTCGAGGGCTCGAGGGCCAGGCAAGCCAGGGTGTCGGACAGGTTGGCCGGGGCGATGGTCGTGTAGTCGGTCCGGCCCCACATGCCCTCCATGATCTCCGGCGGGCCCAGGAGCCATCCCAGGCGCAGACCCGGAAGGCCGTAGGCCTTGGACAGCGAGTTGGTGACGATCACGCGCTCGGTCCGTCTCCAGAAGGACGGGGTCTGATTGCCGTCGAGCTCGGCTCCCTGATAGACCTCGTCCGCCAAGATCCAGGCGCCGTAGCGCTCGGCCAGCGCCACGATACCCGACATGGACTCGGGACTCAGCACTGCGCCTGTCGGGTTGCTGGGGTTCGTGACCAGGATGGAGCGGGCTCCCTCCTCGAGGCAGCGCTCGAGCATCTCCAGGTCGGGCTGCCACCCCGCTTCCTCCATGAGGTGATAGGGCAGGATCGGAGCCTTGAAGCTCTCCAGCAGGCCGGGCACCTGCATATAGTTGGGGAGCATGACGGCGGTGGGGGCCTCGGGATCGAGAAGGTGCCAGAAGGCCGCGAAGTTGGCTTCCGCCCCTCCGATCGTCACCAGGACCGACGCCTCGGTTGCTCCGGGGTATAGGGCCGCGATGCGGTCCCTCAGCTCGTCGCTGCCGTTGGACTGTCCGTAGCCCAGCCCGACGTCCAGGACCTCCGGCCCGCGGTCAGCCAGCCCCAGGAGCTCTGAGACCGAGAGTGGATGCACACCGCTCTCCGACAGGTTGAAGCGTACGCGGTGTTCGTACGTGGACTGCCACCGCTCCATGGCGAAGGGGCTGTAACGCACGTCCTCGTCCTCCTCGTCCAGGGTCCCTGTGGGTCCTTGCCTGGCGGGTAGTTGCCTGGCAGGTCGCTGCCCGGCAGGTAGCTGTCTGGCGGACGTACCCCCATGCGTCGATTCGGCTCCACGGAGCCGCTATGTTCACGGAGCCGCAATGTTCACGGAGCCTCTTGTGATCGGGACGAATACATGACACACGCCTCGCTCCCCCACGAGCTCGCCCTCCGGGGTGTCGATGGTGGAACGATCATCCTGGTGGTGCTGGACGGCCTCGGCGGGCTGCCCCATCCGGATACGGGCAGGACGGAGCTAGAGTCGGCTTCAAATCCCAACCTAGACGCCCTGGCGACCCGGAGCTCGCTTGGCATGATCGTGCCCGTGGCGCACGGGGTCACGCCGGGGAGCGGGCCGGGGCATCTCGCCCTCTTCGGCTATGATCCCGTCACCTCCATGATCGGACGCGGGGTCCTGAGCGCCCTGGGCGTCGGGTTCGACCTACACACGGGAGACGTGGCGGCGCGCCTGAACCTGGCCACCCTGGATGGCGACGGCGTGGTGACGGACCGCCGGGCCGGGCGTCCCTCCGACGAAGACGGGGGGCGGGTGGTGGACCGGGTGCTGGCTGAGATCCGCCCGCCCGACGGCGTGGAGGTCACGCTCATCCACGAGAAGGAGCACCGCGCCGTCCTCGTGCTTCGGGGTGGCGCGCTGGGCGCCGACCTGGAGGACACGGATCCGCAACGAACGGGGCTGAGGCCCGTCCCGGTGACCGCCACGGATCCCGCCTCGGCCTCCACGGCCGAGATGATCCAGGGCCTCCTGGACCAGGTCGGGGAGATCCTCGCCGACGAGCCGCAGGCCAACACATTCCTGGCACGGGGCTTCGCACAGTTCTCCCCCTATCCGACCTTCCAGGAGCGCTATGGCCTCCGTGCGGTGGCCGTGGCCAAGTACCCCATGTACAGGGGGGTGGCGAGTCTGGTGGGGATGACGGTGGACGGCGTGCCCGGATCCAACGAAGAGACCGTGGCCCTCCTGGAGGGACACTACGGCTACTACGACTTCTACTTCGTCCACTTCAAGGACCCGGACTCCCTGGGCCACGACGGCGACTTCGAGGGCAAGGCGGCGGCCATCGAAGCGGTGGACGCCGTCGTTCCGAGGATCACGGCCCTCAATCCCGACGTTGTCATCGTCACGGGGGACCACTCCACGCCCGCTCTCTACCGCGAGCACTCCTGGCACCATGTGCCGGCGCTCATCGCATCCCCCTGGGCACGGCCCTCGGCGGACGAGTTCGGCGAGACGGCGTGCCGGGGGGGAGACCTGGGGGTCGTGCCCGGCAAGGAGCTCATGTCGCTGGCCCTGGCGCACGCCGTCCGGCTGGAGAAGTACGGCGCCTGATGAGCGACTTCGGCGAAGGGCAGGAGCTGGAGCAGGAGCTCGAGCGCGCCCGCCAGCTCGGAGACGAAGACGAATGGCAGGGGATGGCCGAGTACTTGCGGGAGATGCTCGAGCGGCATCCGGGCGACCCGGCCGTGCTCTGCTGGCTGGGCGTGGCCGAGCGGGAGCTGGGCATGGAGGGCATTGCGTACGAGCGCTTCAGGGCCTGCGTGGCCGCCGTGCCCAGGGACCCGCACGTCCTGGCCGTCGCGGGAAACGGCCTGGCCCGCTTTGACGATCCGGTGGCCGAGTCGACCCTGCGCACGGCGGCCCTCATGGGTGACGACGTTCCCTTCGCCCGCACCATGTACGGGGCCTACCTGTCCCGGGAGGGCATGTTCGAGGAGGCCCTGCGTGAGCTCTCGGCGGCCCTCGCCTTGCCCCCGACAATCCCGAGACGCTCACCGAGTGGGGTGTGGCGCTAGCCCTGAGCGGGCGCCTCGACGAGGCCGTGGAGACTTTCTCAAAGGCTTGGGAGGTCGATCCGGAAGACGGCTGGGCGCGGGCGCTGGCCGGGCTCGTCCTGGTGAGCTTGGGCCGAACGGAAGACGCGCTCGGCGATCTCCTGGGGGCCGCGGACCTCCGTCCGGAGGACGTGGAAATTGCTCTCGTGGCCGCGTTGGCGGCCGCGGCGTCCGGTGAGGAGGACCGGGCCTACGAGCTCGTGGAGCGGGCCCGACTGCGGGCCGAATCTGGAGATCTGCCCCTCGTGGAGGCCGTCTCGGACCGGGTGGAAGACGGACACGAGGTGTGCAAGACCTTCCTCGAAGAGGAGTTCGTTACGGGCGCGTTACGCGAGAGACTCATGACGCGTCCCTGATCGTACCTTATCTTCCACAGATCCGTTATCAGCGTGTGGCTCTGCGTCGTGGGCTCGCACGGCGGTGGGCTGGCCCGCTCTTGTGCGTCTGGTAGAGTAATGCATGGTGAGAGTTGCGGGGGGTTGCGCGGTCGCCCTCGCGTTCCTGGCCGTCTGGCCCAACGTCATTTCGGCACAGGAGGAGGAGTTCATGGAGGTGTACATCCCGTACACCCAGTTCACCCTCGAGAACGGCCTCAACGTGATCGTCCACAGGGATCGGTCCCTGCCCGTGGTCGCCGTGAATCTCTGGTATCACGTGGGGTCCAGGAACGAGCGCCCGGGGCGGACCGGGTTCGCCCACCTCTTCGAGCACATCATGTTCGAGGGGTCGGCCAACGTGCCTGAAGGGGATATCGACAACCTCCTGGAGGCGGTGGGTGGAGCGCCCAACGGGTCGACCACCACCGACCGCACCAACTATCTGGAGACCGTCTCCTCCAACGCTCTCGAGCTCGCCCTGTGGATCGAGGCGGACCGCATGGGGTGGCTCCTGGACACCATGACCCAGGAGAAGCTCGACATCCAGCGCGACGTGGTGAAGAACGAGCGGCGCCAGAGCTACGACAACCGCCCCTACGGCACGGCGTTCGAGACCATCTCGGCGAATCTGTACCCCGAGGACCACCCGTACCATTGGCCCGTCATCGGCTATATGGAGGACCTGAGCGCGGCCACCCTGAAAGACGTGAGTGAGTTCTTCAAAACGTACTACGCCCCCAACAACGCCAGCCTGGCGGTCGCCGGCGACGTGCGGGTCTCGGAGGTCCGGGAGCTGGCCGAGAAGTATTTCGGGGACATCCCAGTTGGCCTGCCCGTCCCCGAGGTGGAGGTCCCCGACCCCACGCTCTCGTCCGACCGCTACGTGGTGCTGGAGGACGATGTGCAGCTCCCTCGGCTCTACATGGCGTGGCACTCGCCGGAAGCCTTCAGCCAGGGAGACGCCAACATGGAGGTTCTGGGCTCCATCCTGGCCGAGGGCAAGAGCTCCCGGCTCTACCGCCGTCTGGTCCTGGAAGAGCAGGTGGCTCAGGACGTGAGCGCGTTCCAGAGTCCGAGCGAGATCGGATCGCAGTTCGTCGTCATCGTCACGGCCAAGCCCGAGGGGTCCCTGGAGGACCTGGAACAAGCGGTCCGGGAGGAGATCAACAGCCTCGTGGACGGCGGTGCCAGAGAAGTGGAGATGGAGCGGTCGCTCAATCAAATCGAGACCGGCTTCGTGCAGGCCCTCGAGCGGGGCGGCGGCTTCCACGGCAAGGCCGAGCGCCTGAACGAGTACTACTTCCTCACTGGCAATCCCGGCTTCGTGCGCCGAGACTTCGGCCGCTACGGCCGGGTGTCGGGCGAGAGCGTGAGGGAGCACGGCCGCGACTACCTGGTGGGGGCGCACGGGGTAGTGCTCTCCGTGGTGCCCCGGGGAAGGACGGACCTGGCCGTTCCGGAGGGGGGCGGGAATGGCTAGTCCTGGGTCGGACGGGAGTAGTCCTGGGCCGGACGGGATCGGACCACGATGGCGCAGACCATACAGGAGTCGCATTAGGACGATGATCGGCTTGGCGGTAGTGACCGGGTTGGCGGGGTGCTCGGTGAGAGCCTCGGGAGGCGCTCGCGGTGGATCCATGAGCATCGGCGTCGACCGGGACGAAGAGGACCGGCAGGCGAGCTTCGACCGCAGCGTTCCTCCCTCGGTGGGCTCTCCGCCGTCCATGAGCGTGCCGGAGCGCCAGGTTTTCGAGCTGTCCAACGGCCTGCCGGTCCACGTGGTGGAGGATCACGACCTCCCCATCGTCAGCGTCGAGGTCCACATCGGAGGAGGAGGCCGGGTGGGCACCCCCGGGCTCGGTGCGCTCCTGGCCGACATGCTGGACGAGGGGACCACCACCCGAAGCGCCGTGGAGCTGGCTGAAGAGATGGAGCGTCTCGGAGCCAGCCTGTCCACCGGTGTGGGGCGGGACGGCTCGGTGGTTCGCGTGGGAGTTCTGAAGCCCCGGCTGGATGAGGTCCTGGAGCTCCTGGCCGACGTAGTGCTGAACCCGGCCTTCGCCGAGGCCGAGATCGATCGTGTGAGACGGCTGCGGATCACGCGCATCCTGCAGACACGCGACGAGGCCCGGGAGCTGGCCGACAACGCCTTCGCAGACCAGCTCTACGAGCCTGGCAGCCCGTACGGGGTGCCCCTCCTGGGGACGGAGGCCGCCCTGCAGCTGGTGGAGCGCTCCGATCTGGTAGAGCTGTACAAGCAGACGTTCAGGGCCGGCAACGTGTCGGTGGTGGTGGTGGGCGACGTGGACCGGGAGGAGCTGGAGGAGCAGCTCGAGGCCGCTCTGAGCTCCCTGCCCTCCGGCGAGGGATCGGGCTTGGTCGAGCAGGCTCCTCGGACCCTGGACGGCCTGGCCATCTACGTGGTGGACAAGCCGGGCGCCGCACAGTCGGAGATCCGCATTGGCCGGGTGGCCGTGGACCGGGGCACGCCCGACTACTTCCCGCTCATGGTCATGAACACGATCCTGGGTGGGTCCTTCACGAGCCGGCTGAACAGCAACCTCCGTGAGGACAAGGGCTACACCTACGGGGCCACTTCCGGCTTCTCTATGCGGCGCGAGCCGGGGCCGTTCGTGGCCCGGGCCGCCGTGAACACGCCGGTCACGGACTCGGCCGTGGTGGAGTTCCTCCGGGAGCTGAGGCGCCTCGGCGAGGAGCCCGTAGGGGACGCGGAGCTGGACCGGGCGCGCAAGTACCTGACGTTGCGGCTTCCCCAGCGGTTCGAGACCGTGGGGAGCGTGGCCGCGCAGATCGCCGACCAGGTGCTGAACGATCTTGCCGACGACTACTACGAGACGTACGTAGAGCGTGTGATGGAGGTCACGGCCGAGGACGTACGGCGCGTGGCCGTCGAGTACCTGGATCCGGACGAGATGGTCATCGTCATCGCCGGTGATCGCGCGACGATCCAAGAGGGCCTCGAGGGGTTGGGGTTGGGTTCCGTGACTCTACTCACCGATCCGACGGTGATGGACGACGCACCCTAGTCCTGACCGCTCGAGGAGCGACTACCTATATGCTGTCTATACCTGTCGAGCGCTTCACACTGGACAACGGCCTCCGTGTCAACCTCTCCCACGATCCCTCCACGCCCGTGGTGGCC
This sequence comes from Longimicrobiales bacterium, assembly GCA_965238005.1. GTDB lineage: Bacteria > Gemmatimonadota > Gemmatimonadetes > Longimicrobiales > Gaopeijiaceae > CBDCKN01. Next base: position 3,837,458 of record OZ250165.1, on the reverse strand, counting down.
GTGAACCTCTGGTACGCCGTGGGGTCGCGGAACGAGCGCCCCGGGAAGACGGGCTTCGCGCATCTCTTCGAGCACATGATGTTCCAGGGCTCGGAGCACGTACCCAAGAACCGCCACTTCGAGTTCGTCGAGAGGGCCGGAGGGACCCTCAACGCTACGACCTGGTTCGACCGCACGAACTACTTCGAGACGGTGCCGTCCCATCAACTCGAGCTGGCGCTCTGGCTCGAGTCCGACCGGATGGGTTGGATGCTTCCGGCCATGACCCAGGAGAAGCTGGACAACCAGCGCGACGTGGTCATGAACGAGAAGCGCCAGCGCTGCGACAACCAGCCCTACGGAGACTGGGACGAGTGGATCCAGGCCATGGTCTACCCCGAGGCCCATCCTTACCACCACACGGTGATCGGCTCCATGGACGACATCGAGGCGGCCACCCTGGAAGACGTGGCCGAGTTCTTCGAGACGTTCTACGTGCCCAACAACGCGGTCCTCACGTTGTGCGGGGACTTCAACGAGGACGAGGCCCTGGAGATGATCGAGCGGCACTTCGGCGAGATTCCCCGAGGTGGCGAGATCCCGCCCATGGCGGGAGAGGCGGAGCTGAGCCCAACGATCGGCTCCACGGTCCGGGAGCGGGTGGAAGCGGAAGTGCCCCTCCCCAGGGTCCTCATGGCCTTCCGCATCCCCCCTTACACCGATCCGGTGTTTTACGCCGCCGACGTGGCGAGTGCCGTGGCGGGGTCAGGCAGGGCGTCGCGGCTCTACCGCTCTCTCGTGCGCGAGGGAAGGTTGGCGAAGGACGTGGTGAGCCACACCTTCCCGCTCACCACCGGCGCGGGCATGCTCCTGGTGTGGGCCACCGGCTTCCCCGGATCCGATCCCGCCGAGCTGGAGGCGGCTCTGGCCGACGAGCTCGAGGGGCTCGAGTCGGTACGGGAGGAGGAGATCCAGCGAGCCATCGCCCTCACCGAGACCCACCTCGTCCGTCAGATCCAGCGGGTGGGGGAGCGGGCCGACCTACTCTCCATGTTCGACCAGTTCTTCGACGACCCGGGCCGCCTGAATAGCGAGCTGGAGCGCATGCGCGCCGTGACGCCGGCTCAGGTCTCGGAGTTCACCAGGGGCTTCCTGGGACCCAGTAACCGGGCGGTCCTGGCCTACATACCGGCCACAGACGAGCCACGAGCCAAGGAGGCCTCGTGAGCCACACCCAACGTGTCTCCGCCCCAGCCCCCGGGGCCATCCGCCGCTTCGACTTTCCGCCCGTACAGACCCATCGCTTCGACAACGGTCTCGAGATGCGCTCGGTCCAGACCCACAGGCTCCCCATCGTCGCGGTGAGCCTGGTGCTGGATGCCGGTGAGGCCACGCTGAGCGAGGACCGGGCCGGGCTGGCCGTGCTCACCGGCGACTCGCTGGACGGAGGGACCGTAGCGCGGTCTGGGGCCGAGCTGGCAGAGGCGTTGGAGTCCCTCGGCGCCGGGCTCTCCGTGCGGACCGGGTGGGACGCCACCACCATCTGTCTCTCGTGCCTCCCGGACCGGCTGGACGAGGCCATGAGCATCCTGGCCGAGGTCGTGCTTCGCCCGGGCTTCCCCGCCGACGAGGTGGACCGGGTGCGGGGGCAACACCTGGCTGCCATTCAGCAGCGCAAGATGGATCCGGCCAGCATCGCCACCGACGCGGCCCATCGGCTGACCTACGCCGAGGGGATTCCGTACGGGCGCCCCCTCGGGGGTAACGTGGAGTCTGTGACCCCCTTCGGTCCCGAGGCGGCTGCCGGCTTCGTGGAAGCCCGCTACCGCCCCGGGAGCGCGGGACTGGTGGTGGTGGGTGACGTGGATCTGGACGAGACGAAGGTCCTGGCCCAGCGCTGCTTCGGCGACTGGCGGGGGAACGTGCCCCCCCGGAACGGATTCGAGGCGGAGCCCAGGGCCCGCGAGCAGAGGGTGGTGATCGTCGACCGTCCCGACGCCGTCCAGTCCGAGATCCGCATCGGGCACGTGGGACAGCCGCGCTCCACGCCGGACTACTTCCCGCTCCTGGTGTTCAACACCATCCTCGGCGGGGCCTTTACGAGCCGCCTGAACCTGAATCTCCGAGAGCACAACGGCTTCACGTATGGTGTGCGCTCGGGGTTTTCCTTCCGGCGTGACGCGGGGCCCTGGACCATCTCCACCGCCGTGGGCACCGAGGTGACGGCGGACGCCGTCCGGGAAGCGGTGAGCGAGGTGGATGGCCTTCTCTCAGACGGGCCCACCGATGAAGAGGTGGAGGCGTCCCGGGACTACATGGCGGGCGTCTTCCCCCTGCGGCTCGAGACCACGGGGCAGATCGCGTCCCGGATCTCGGAGCTGATCATCTACGACCTCCCCCACGACTACCATGCCACCTACCGGGACCGGATCCGCGAGGTCACACGTGACCAGGCTCTGGACGCCGCGCGCCGGTGCATCCGGCCTGATGAGATCACCGTGCTGGTCGGGGGGGACGCCAAGGTGGTCCGCGGTCCTCTGGAGGACCTCGGCCTGGGACCGGTGGAGGTAGAAGAGGCTTCCTGAGCGGTGTGCCCGGGATCCGGCCGCCTGGGGTCTCCCCGGGGCCTGACTTCTTGCCCATTCCGCGTCCCATTGCAACGCCCCGCTCCGGTCCACGTATCCCATAGTGGTGACGGGTACGGTTGGCCGGGTGGGGCCCTTTGTCCGGCGGCCTGATCGTGGGGTGTGTCGCGATCGTGACATGACACGTCCTTATTGTGGGACGGAAGAAGTGCAGATATGGTAGGGATCGGCCTGTTTTGAGGCGATCTCGGGGGTGGCACGGAACCTGCGGCGATTCTCGCAGGGGTTGGTGCGCACCCGTGAAGCGGGGGTAAAGAGGTGACGGAAGTAGCGAAACTACAGGTCGTGCCCGGGGGGGCGGCAAAAGAGCATCGCAAGATGCTCGGACAGCTGGGCGACAGCGAAGTCGTCCGGGCCTTCCTCGCGGGTGACGAGCGCGCGTTCGGAGAGCTGGTCAAGCGCTACGACGGACGGCTACTCAACTTCGTCTACCGTACGGTAGGTGACAGGGAGCGCGGCCAGGACCTGGTCCAGGAGACCTTTGTCCGGGTGTACCGCCACATGCACCGCTTCGACCAGACCAAGAAGTTCTCGACGTGGATCTACACCATCGCCGGGAACCTGGCCAAGAACGAGCTGCGGAACCGATCCCGCAACCCGCTCGTGCTCTTCCAGACGATCCGGAAGAACTGGGAAGCCGACCACCGTCCGCTGGAGTGGGAGGACTCGTCCTTCAAGCCCGACGACCTCTATCGCAAGCGCTTCCTGAAGGAGCTCGTGGAGAAGGCGGTGGTGGAGCTGCCGGAGCATCACCGAATCGTCTTCGTGCTCCGTGAGCTCGAGGGCAAGACGTACGAGGAGATCGCAGAGATCACCGGGTGCAACCTGGGGACCGTGAAGAGTCGATTGAACCGGGCGCGTAACAACTTCGCCCGACTGATCGGACCCTCCCTGGAGTAGTGCGCTAGGAGCGTTCCGCACAGAGTGAATCGATGCGGGCCGACCAGGGAGAAAGGGGAGGCCTCCGCCGACTTAGGTCGCCGGGGGCCTCCTGCTTTTCCGGAACCTGATCCACTCCCTCCTGTACCAACCCCGTGGAGAGGGAACACCGTGATACCACTCTACGTAATATTCCACCTCGACGTATGATGTCGGACTGGGAGTATCAGGACAGGAGACTGCTCGGCACCATGGATTGCTCGGAGTTTCTCGGTCGCTTTTCCGAATTCTATGACGCTCCTCTGGGCGCGCCCATTCGAAGGGATGCGGAGGCCCATATGGGGGACTGCGAGAAGTGCGCCCGCTACGAGCAGGTCGTCTCTCGGGGGGTGAAGCTCCTCCAAGGCGCGCCCCGGATGGAGCTGCCCGAGTCCTTCCGTCCCCGTCTCCAACACCGGCTCTTCCACATCGACGATTGGGATGGGGCGGCTCATGCGACCAGCGCTTCAGCCGTGCCGGTGGCGGCTGCCGTGGGAATGGCCATTCTCCTCACCATCATCGCCTGGTACCCCTCCGTGTGGCGCGCCACTCCCGAGGTGAGCCTCCCGGCCATCATCGTATCGGGTCCGCCGGGGCCGGCGCCTCTGTTCCCCACGGACGTCCTGGGATTTCCCGTCGGGTCGCCCGTCAACCTGGGGAGCGGACTCTGGTCCGATCCCAACACGTTGCTCTACGAGTACTCTCCCATGGGCGAGCGGTACCGGAACAACTCGGTGCTCCGACGAACGGGCCTCGACTGAATGCACCGGAGCCGATGACAACCCGGGCAATGCATTGACGAGCCCCCTCCGGAAGGCCCTCGAGCAGGGATCCCGGGGCGGGGTTTTCTTCCTTTGGGGCGAAGACGAGCACCGCAAGGGAGAGGCCGTAAAGGAACTCTTGGACGCCCACCTCGACCAGTCCACAAAGGACTTCAACCTGGACGTTCTTCAGGGCTCGGAGGTGAACGTCGAGGATCTGGCCCGCATCGTTGCAACGCCTCCCATGATGGCCGAGTGGCGGGTGGTGGTTGTCAGGGGAACGGAAGCCTTTGCCGGGGCCGCCCGGGCTCGTGATCTCGTGTTGGGCCTGGCCGAGTCCCCACCGCCCGATCTCACCCTCATCCTCACGGCGCGCATCCCCAGCGGCTCCAAGGCCAAGTTCTACACCCGGCTCAAGAAGGTCGCCCGGTCCGCAGAGTTCTCCGCCATCACCGCGGACGACGCACCCGGATGGCTCATGGGGCAGGCGCATGCGCGCTTCGGCATGACGCTCGAGCCCGATGCGGCGCGGGCTCTCGCCCACGGGATCGGAACCGATCTCGGAATCCTGTCGCGGGAGCTGGAGAAGCTGGCGGGCTTCGCCGGCGAGGGCGAGCGCATCACCGTCGAGCACGTGCGCACCGCCGGGAGCGTCCTCCCCAAACAGGACCGCTGGCACTGGTTCGACCTCGTGGGCGGCCGGAAGTTCGACGAGGCGTTACGGGGACTTCGTCTCCTGCTGGCCCAGGGCGAGAGCGGGGTTGGCCTCACCGTGGGCCTCGCCACCCACCTTCTCCGGATCGGCATCGCGGTGGAGCAGGGGCAGGCGGCTCTCGAGCAGGTGCTCCCTCCGCACCAGAAGTGGCTGTCCCGGCAGATCGCGCGGCAGGCCGACGGCTGGAGCTCGGCGGCGATCCGAGAAGGGATTCTCGGACTCCTCCGGGTGGACCGGCTGCTCAAGGCGAGCTCACTCTCGGACGAGCATCACGTCGAGGAATGGCTTCTCACCGTTATGACCTTCGAAGACGCGGCGGCCTAGTGGGACCGCGATCGCTGATCCGGTGGGCGGTTCCGGCTGGCTCGTCGGTGGAATCCCCTGCGGGCCCGTCGGTTGACCTCGGCGCACTCCTGGTGGTTCTCGCCGTGCTTTCGTTGGCCGTCCCGGCCCCGGCGACCACTCAGGAGGGTCTGGACTCCGTCGCCGCCCTGGCCGCCGCCGGGCGCACCGAGGAGGCCCGGGCCGAGCTGGAGACGTGGTGGGATAGTGAGCGGAGCCGGTCCAGCCGGCGTGATCGCCAGCGTGGACTCTGGCTTCGTGCCGTCCTCACCGTGGACCCGGGCATGGCGATCCTGGACTATCAGCGACTGGTGGTGGAGTACCCGGGGGGGCCGTATTCCGACAAGGCGCTGGCGCGTCTGGCCAGGATCGCCGGCTCTGATGCGGATGTGCTGCGCGCGGCAGGTCACTTCCGCACGCTGTTGCAGGACTATCCCCAGAGTGCAGCACGGGTGGGAGCACGGCGGTGGCTCGCCACCCACTCCGAGGAGATCGAGGCGGCCGAGGCCGCTGCCGCGCTGGAGGCCGAGGGTGCGGCGCAGAGGGCCGGGGCGGATGCCGGAGATTCCGCGGTGGTGCTGGAGGAGCCGCCGCCGCCCGGGCCTGATTCGGCGGTGCGGGATCCGGCTGAGGAAGAGCAAGATAGGCAGGGCGAGCCGGGGGCTCAAGGCCGGGGGGAGGACCCGGCTGGGGCACCGGCTGAGCAGGATGCCCCCGCGGAGGAGGAAACTCCGACCGAGGGGGTCGGGCGATACGCCGTCCAGCTCGGGGCGTTCTCCACGGAGGCGAGCGCCCAGCGGCTCGCGGCGGTCCGGGCCAGGGAAGGCCTTGAGACTCGCGTGGTGCGGGTACGAGGGAATCCACTTTTCCGAGTCCGGGTAGGGTGGTTCGCCGATTGGGTGGCGGCGTCCGTGCTCGTGGCCGAGATCAACGGGTTGGGTTACGATGCCGTGGCCGTCGGGAACGCGAGCGAAGAGGAGCCGATCCGATGAGCGTGTTTGAGCGAAGAAAGATGTCCGAGTGGGACGTCGTCTTGGCCGAGGACAACGACGACCACGCGCTTCTCATCGCGACGGCTCTTCAGAAGGCGGCCGATGTGCCGGTTAAGATCCGCCGGGCACGGAATGGTGCGGAGGCTGTCGCCCTCATCAAGGAATCACCCCCCTCCTTGCTGCTCCTGGATCTGAAGATGCCGCTAATGGCCGGACACGAGGTCCTGGACGAGATCAAGGGAAACCCCCGGCTACGGAGTGTCCCCGTGGTTGTTCTCACGTCATCGGACCGGGACGATGACATAGCCGAGAGTTACCGCTTGGGCGGCAATCACTTCATCACCAAGCCGGCGAGTCCCGCCGAATTGGAGGAGAAGTTCCGGGTCCTGCTGGGTAACCTTGCCGAGCTGAGGGGGATCCGTCGTGGATCCTCGCACTCGACCACGGGCGAGAGCGCCGTCGACCCGGAGGCCCGGTTCGCCCTCAACGCCGGGCGTTGGGGCCTCGTCGCCGCGGTGCTGGCCGCCCTGTACCTCTTCGGAGGGTTCTCCGGCGTCTTCCAGTACGACCCCGTGACTTGGGCTCGGGACGCAGTGACGGCGCGACAGGAGCTCGCGGACGACCCCGGAGAGATCGAAGACGCCGGAGCGGCTGCGGCCCCGGGGGGCCAGGCTGCCGGGAATGCCCGAGTGGCGCCAGAGGTGGAGGCGCGGGATCCGGTTGAGCAGGCAGTGCGGGAGCCGGTTAAGCAGGCAGTACCGGAGCCGGCCGGACGGGCAGCGCTGGAGCCGGCCGGACGGGCAGCGCTGGAGCCGGGGATTGCTTCGGGGGGCGCAGTTGGCCCATGGGCAGTCCAGCTCGGGGCGTTCTCCGTGGAGGCGAGCGCCCAGCGGCTCGCGGCGGTCCGGGCCAGGGAAGGCCTTGAGACCCGCGTGGTGCGTGTACGAGGGAACCCACTTTTCCGAGTCCGGGTAGGGTGGTTCGCCGATTGGGTGGCGGCGTCCGTGCTCGTGGCCGAGATCAACGGGTTGGGTTACGATGCCGTGGCCGTCGCGAACGGGAGCGAAGAGGGGCCGATTAGGTGAGTGTGATGGCGCGAACGGAAAAGTCTGTGTGGCACGTCGTCTTGGCCGATGACAACGACGACCACGCGCTTCTCATCGAGATGGCTCTTGAGAGGGCCGTCGACGTGCCGGTGGAGATCCGCAGGGCGCGGAACGGTGAGGAGGCTGTCGCCCTCGTCAGGGAATCACCCCCCGACCTGCTGCTCCTGGACCTGAAGATGCCTGGAATGGGCGGACACGAGGTCCTGCAGGAGATCAAGGGAGACGACCGGCTTCGTAGCATCCCCGTGGCGGTTCTCACCTCGTCGAGCCAGGACGAAGACATGGCCAGGAGCTACGGCCTGGGCGGCAATCACTTCATCACCAAGCCCGAGAGTCCTGCCGAGCTGGAGAAGAAGCTCCGGGCCCTCCTGCGGAACCTCACCGAGCTGAAGGGGATCCGCCGGGGATCGTCGGGGACCTCCACCACGGCCGTGAGCGCTGTGGACCCGGAAGCCATGACTGCGCGAAGCGTGGTGCGCTGGGCCGTCGTCGGTGCGGTGCTGATCGGCCTCTACATCTTCGGAAAATTCGCGGGCGCTTTCTAGAAGGCCGCCCCCGGGGGTACTGCTTTCGGAACCCTCTGGGGTACTCTAGTGTCCCGTTGCCAAAGTGTCTCGGCCAGTCGAGGGCACGGTGCATCCGTGGGCTCGGCGTTGGGACTTCTTGCGACCACGCTTCGCGCGGTGCCCGCTTGCGCTACGCCGCGTCGTCCCGCCTTGATCCCAGGGCGCCCCGACCCTCTTGGTGGCTCGCGAACTTCGGAAACGGAACACTAGGACGCCATGGATGACGCGACATCAACGGATCGCCAGGCAGGATAGGCGGTCATCGAGCTACCGGTGGATGGTCTCCACTGCGCCGGCTGTGTCGCTTCCGTCGACCGGGCCCTCACGGCCGTGGAGGGCGTGCAGGAGGCCAGCGTGAGCCTGGCCGAGGGAAGCGCCCGGTTGAAGATCGACCCGGAGGCCATTGAGGTGGCAGCCCTGACCTGGGCGGTGGTACGGGCCGGATACGAGGTGCCCGTCCTCACCCAGGAAGTCGCCATCCGCTGCATGACTTGCGCCGCCTGCGTCCGCCAGGTGGAGATAGCCCTCGGCAGCGTTCCTGGAATCACCTCCGCCGAGGCCGAGGGGATCGAGGAGACGCTCAAGCGCCGGGACGAGGAGCGGGAGCAGGAGGCGCGGAGCCTCCTTCGGCGTTTCTGGGTCGGGGCCGCATTGGGTCTGCCCGTCGTCATCATCGGATACGCCCACTTCATCCCGGGCTTCCGGAGCATCGACCCGGTCACCATGCGCTGGCTGTGGGCGCTGAGCGGTGTGCTGACCATACCCATCATGGTATATGTGGGCGGTCGCTTCTTCACTGGCGGATGGGATTTCCGCATCCCGTCGGCCACGAAGACAACCTGATCAACGCAGCGCTTCAAGATGAAGCGGTACTTGGCGCTCCCGGGCGTGTCGGTGGAGAGCCCGACGCGGGCCACGACTCGGGGCACCCCGGCCATGCGTGCGCCCAGGGCCGCCAGCCAGAGCTTCCGAAACGTGCTCACCAGAAGGGCGTCGGGCCTCTCAACACGGAGTGCCCTACTCAGGAGGACGGCGTTGTGCAGCGCGATGTCGCCTCCGAGATGCACCTGCCGGGTGGCGATGCCCTTGGCCTGGGCGCGCTCCATGACCACGGGGTGGTTTGCGAACAGGGTCACCTCGTGGCCCCGTCCGGCCAGTCCGGCCAGGAGGTCGGTGAGGGTGATCTCGGCGCCGCCCCACTCGGGGGCGCCGTTGTGGGCGATGATGCGCATGGGTGCTTGGGTGTCGGCTCGGTTCAGGAGCTGCACCGAGTTGATCCCCCGGCTGAAGGCCGTGTCGGAGGATCCTCCTCATGACACGGTTGGTTGATCGGGTTCCTGAGGGTGGGTATCGTATGTTGGGAGACCACCACATTTACGCTCGACATGGCGCGCTAGCCCCTTACCCCGCGGAATGCCAAAGGCTGACGATACTCCACTGATGCGCCAGTGGCGAGAGGTGAAATCCCGTCACCGGGACTCCCTTGTTTTCTTCCGGGTCGGGGACTTCTACGAGCTGTTCTACGGCGACGCGGAAGAGGGCTCACGCCTCCTCGGTCTCACCCTCACTTCCAGGAACAACGGGGCCGCTGCACGGGTGCCCCTAGCCGGCGTCCCGGCCAAGGCTCTGGACGAGTATCTCGGCCGGCTGGTCAAGCTGGGCCGGAAGGTGGCCATCTGTGATCAGGTGGAGGATCCGGCCGAGGCCAAGGGGATCGTCCGCCGTGAGGTCACCGAGACGGTCACCCCCGGAACCGTCCTCCAGGACACGCTCCTGACCGCCAAGCGGAACAACTTCCTGGTAGCCCTCACCGAGGCCACGGAGCAGGGCGTGGGCTTGGCCACCCTGGACCTCTCCACCGGCGAGCTCTCGGCCCAGGCCGTACCGCCCGCCGAGCTCCGGGCCGAGCTGGGGCTGCGCGACCCCACCGAACTGCTGCTCCCGCGGTCGCTGGAAGGGGAGGACGCCGCGGCCGTGGGTGGAGCGCCGGGCGCTGCGCACGCCGCACTGTCCGATGCGGCCCCCGGCGTCCTCCGCACCTACCGGGACGACTGGGTCTTCGACTACGAGACGGCTGCCGACGAGCTGAAGCGCCGCTACGGCGTGCAGAGCCTGGACGCCTTCGGCTTCCAGAAGGACGACCGCGTTCTGGTGCGCGCCACCGGGGCGCTCCTGACCTACGTGGGCGAGATCAGGCCGGGGGGAGTGACGCACCTGCGAACCCCGCAGATCCTCCGGCGCGGGAGCGCCATGCTCCTGGACGAGATGACCCGCCGGAACCTGGAGCTGGTCGAGCCCCTGCGGGTGGGCGAAGAGGGCGGGACCCTCATCTCGGTGCTGGGCGAGACCGTCACGGCTATGGGTGCCCGGGCTCTCCGGCGCTGGCTCCTCCATCCGTTGGTGGACGCCGAGGAGATCTGGAGCCGGCAGGAGGCGGTGACCGAGCTCTTCAATGAGCCCGACCTGCGGGACCGCCTCCGGGAGGCCCTGGGCCGCATGACCGACCTGGAGCGGCTGGCGGGCAAGGTGGGGGCGGGGCGGGTCTCGCCCCGGGAGCTCCTGGGCCTGAGCCGGTCCCTGGCCGAGCTTCCCACCATCCGGCATGCGGGGGAGGGGGCGGAGAGCGCGCTCCTGGGGGGCCTGGTCGCCGAGATGGATCTCCTGGATGATGTGCGCGAGCTCGTGGAGACGGCCATCTCGCCCGACGCCCCAGCCACGCTCCAGGAGGGCGGCGCGATCCGGGAGGGCTACTCCGAGGAGCTGGACGACCTTCGCCAGACCCGGGACGGCGCCCGGCACTTCATCGCGGGCCTTCAGAACCGGGAGCGGGAGCGCACGGGCATCAACTCACTCAAGGTCGGCTTCAACAGGGTCTTCGGATACTACCTGGAGGTCACCAAGGCGAACCGCGACAAGGTGCCCGAGGACTACATCCGCAAACAGACGCTGACCAACGCCGAGCGCTACTTCACGCCCGAGCTGAAGGAGTGGGAGGAGAAGGTCTTCGGCGCTGAGGACCGCATGGAGAAGCTCGAGGCCGAGCTCTTCGGCGAGGTGCGACAGCGAGTGGCGGCCGAGGTGTCCCGCATTCAGGAGGCGGGTGCCCGGGCCGCCCGCCTCGACGTCCTCACCACCCTGGCCCACGTGGCGGAGCGGCGGCAGTACATCCGTCCGGAGGTCCATACGGGGTTTGAGGTGGAGATCGAGGCCGGCCGGCATCCGGTGGTGGAGACGATGATGCCCGCCGAGTCGTTCATCCCCAACGACCTCTCCCTGGACGAGGACGGACGCATCGTCATCCTCACGGGCCCCAACATGGCGGGGAAGTCCACGGTGCTCCGGCAGGTGGGCCTCATCCACCTCATGGCCCAGATCGGCTCCTTCGTGCCGGCGAACCGGGCCAGACTCCCAGTGTGCGACCGCATCTTCACCCGGGTGGGCGCCTCCGACAATCTGGCTCGCGGGCAGTCGACGTTCATGGTGGAGATGAACGAGACGGCGTCCATCATCCACGGGGCCACCGACCAGAGCCTGGTGCTCCTGGACGAGATAGGGAGGGGGACCAGCACCTACGACGGCGTCTCCATCGCCTGGGCCGTCACCGAGTACCTGCACGAGAACCTGGGCTGCAAGACCATCTTCGCCACTCACTACCACGAGCTCACCCAGCTCGGCGACCTGCTCCCCGGCGTGAAGAACATGAACGTGCTCGTGCGGGAGGTGGGCGACGAGATCGTCTTCCTGCGGAGGCTCGAAGACGGCGGAGCGGACCGCTCTTACGGCATTCAGGTGGCACGCCTCGCGGGGTTGCCCACCGACGTCATCGCCCGTGCCAGGGAACTTCTGACCGAGCTGGAGGGAACACATTCGGGTGGAGGAGAGGGGCTGGGCCGTTACGGAGAGCATCGGCCCGGTTCCGAGCCTCCTCCGGATCAGCTGTCGTTCTTCGCGGCGGCGGAGCCGCCGATCCTGAAGCGGCTCCGGTCCATCGATCCGGAAACGATGACGCCGAGGGAAGCCTTGGACCTGTTGTTCGAGCTCCGGGACGAATCCGGAACCGGAGACGCGGAGTGAACCGATCTCTGACTGGCGCTCGCCTGACCGGCGCTCGCCTGGCGGGTGCGCTCCTTGCCGCCGGCGTCATGGGCTGCACCAGTGACCCGGACATCGAAAGCCCGTCACCCCTGTCGGCGTCGGTGCCGATCGAATACCCGCTGGAGCTGTGGGACCAGGGCATCGAGGGGCGCTGCATGCTCAAGGTCCGGGTGACGGCTCTGGGCGACGTCGATAGCGTGCTGGTCCTGGAGTCGAGCGGGCACATCGCCTTCGACTCCTCCGCCATCCGAGGCGCCAGAACCCTCAAGTTCAGCCCGGCTCGCAAGTACGGGAAGCGCATCGGGGTCTGGGCCCACGTCCCCGTCCACTTCTCGAAGAAGCCCCGCCCCTGACCGTGCGGAAGGTCCGGCCCCGACCGAGCGGAGAGGTCCGGAGGCTGACTGTGCAGCGAGGTCCAGCCCCGACCACACGATTAGGACATATACGGACATGAGCGAGAATCACGCTCGCCCCTACGACAACGTCACTGAGGTGGTGGGCGGGACGCCGCTCATTCGGCTGAACAGCGTCACCCAGGGCGTCCCCGGGACGATCTACGCGAAGTGCGAGTTCATGAACCCCGGGGGATCGGTGAAGGACCGCATCGGCCTGGCCATCGTGGAGAAGGCCGAGCGGGAAGGAGCACTCAAGCCCGGCGGCGTCATCGTCGAGGCCACCAGCGGGAACACCGGGCTGGCCCTGGCAATGGTGGCTGCCATCCGCGGCTATCGCTGCATCTTCACCATGCCCGACAAGATGAGCCAGGAGAAGGTGAAGCTCCTCCGCTCGTTCGGCGCCGACGTGGTGATCGTTCCCACGGCGGTACCCCCGGACCACCCCGACCACTACACGCAGAAGGCCGCGAGGATCGCGCGGGAGACGCCTGGCGCCATTCTTGCGGATCAGTTCTACAACCCCGCGAACCCCGAGGCGCACTACGAAAGCACGGGTCCGGAAGTGTGGGAGCAGACCGACGGCGAGGTCACCCACTTCCTGGCCGGCTCAGGCACCGGAGGGACGATTACCGGGGTGGGCCGGTTCCTGAAGGAGCGGAACCCGGACGTGCAGATCATCGGCGTGGATCCGGTGGGATCGATCTTGAAGACCTTTTTCGACACGGGCGAGATGATCGAAGGCGAACCCTACAAGGTGGAGGGGCTGGGGAGCGACAAGATCCCCGGAGCGCTGGACATGAGCGTCACGGACCGGTGGGTCAGGGTGAGCGACGCCGACTCCTTCGCCATGACGCGCCGGCTGTGCCGGGAAGAGGGGCTCTTCGCCGGGGGCTCGTCGGGACTCCTTGTCCACGCGGCCGTCGAGATCGCCAAGGAGGTGAACGATCCCGACGCCGTGATCGTCACGCTCCTGTGCGACTGGGGCGAGCACTACCTGTCCAAGCTCTACGACGACGACTGGATGCGGGAGAACGGCTTCCTCAGGAGAGCACACCGGAGCATTCACGAGATGGTGCTGCAGAAGGGCGCCGACGCTCCGGAGCTGGTGACGGTTCAGCCCACGACTTCGGTCCGGGGCGCCCTCTCCACGATCACCTCGTTCCACGTCTCGCAGGTGCCGGTGGTTCTGGACGGCGAGTGCGTCGGCTCCCTCACCGAGGCGGAGCTCATGTCCACCGTCATCGAGGACCCCGAGCTCCTGGACCGGCCTGTGGAATCGGTCATGGACGCGCCCTTCCCGGTGGTGGACAGCCATCTGGACGCCGACGAGGCGGCGCGGCTCCTGACCCGGGAGAACCCGGCGGTCCTGGTGCGTGCTGACGGGGAGCTCAAGGGAATCCTGACCCGCTACGACGTGGTGCGGGATCTCACGGGGGCGGTGGGCTAGGGATGAAGGTCGTCGTCCTTCTCGGGGGTGAGTCCGAGGAGCGGGACGTCTCGCTGGTGTCCGGTTGCCAGGTGGCGGACGCCCTCCGGCAGGCCGGGCACGACGTGGTGGCCCTGGATCCCGTGAAGGGCCCGCTCGCCGAGCTCGGCGAGCGGATCATCCTCGCGTCGGGAGTCCGGGCGCTGCCGCCGTCCGAGACCGTGGGCCCGGGGGGTGGGGGAGCAATGGGGGGGGCGGGCGGGGGAGCGACCGCCTCAGGCACCGCGCTGGCCACCCGGGAGGAGATCGTCCAGGCCGACATCATCTTCCCGGTGCTCCACGGTGGCATGGGGGAGGACGGCACACTCCAGGCCCTCCTGGACATCGCCGGGGTCCGTTACGCCGGGAGCGGCATGCTCGGGTGCGCCCTGTCCATGGACAAGGACGTCACAAAGCGAATCCTACGGAGCGCCGGGATCCCAACCCCGGACTGGCTGCTGAGTCCCAACGCCGACCAGGTCATGGAGCGATTGGGCGTTCCCGTCATCGCCAAGCCGGTGGCCGGGGGATCGTCGGTGCGCCTGTCCCTGCTCCAGGTGGAGCTCGAGGTGGTGGCCGCCGTGGCCGAAGACGCGAAGGCGCCCTCACCCATGATGTACGAGGTCTACGTCGAGGGCCGGGAGTGCACGGTGGGGATCCTGGGCGATCAGGCCCTACCCGTGGGCGAGATCGTGTCCCAGCACGCGCTCTTCGACTACGAGTGCAAGTACCAGCCGGGGATGGCCGAGGAGATCTTCCCGGCCGACATCCCAGACGCGCTTGCCGAGACGCTGCAGGCCCGGGCCCTGGAGGTCCACCGGCTCCTTCGCCTCCGGGACTTCTCCCGCGTGGACTTCATGGTGGACCAGGCGGGCGAGGCGTGGTGCCTGGAGGCCAACGCGCTCCCGGGGCTCACGGGCAACAGCCTCCTGCCCAAGGCCGCCCGGGCGGGTGGCATCAGCTTCCCAGCACTGTGCGACCTGATCGTGCAGATGGCGGCGGAGAGGAAGGTGGGGGCGGGGGTCTAGCGAGCGGATCCTCCAGGGCAGACGCACTAGCTGGACTCCAGCAGTCGATCCACCTCCTCTTCCGCCTCCAGGCGGAGCGACTCGTTCGTGAGCTGCTCCAACCCCCGAGGAGGCGGAGGCGGTCGCCGACGTCTGATCCGGGGGGGCTCAGCGCCCCCCGTCGGGCGCACCCCTGGCGTGACCCACCTGCGCTGGGTCGAGCGGCGTCCGGGTGGGATCCTCAGAGATCCGGCAGGATCTCCTCCGGGTCCTGAGCGAAGGGGCTGATGATCGTAATCGTGTCGATCACCTGGCCGGTCTGGAGGTCTTCGCTCAAGAGGAATCGGGATCCGGACTGGAGGGCCGTCGCCACGATGAGCGCATCCCACCACGAGTAGCCGTAGCGATCCTCGACGTCCCACGCCCCCTCGATCGTACGATGATCGATGCCCGCGGGCTTCCAGGCACGCAGCGCCACGACATCGTCTCGTGCGTCCTGGTTCGAGCGAGGCGGATCGAGCTTGGTCGTCAGGGTGACGTAGTACTCCTGGAGCACCTGGTAGCTGAGTCTCCCGAGGCCGGTCTCCCAGAGGCTCCCCATCCACTCCGCCGCCCGCCGCTGCCTCGTGGCCTCGCTTCGATCGCGGACGTAGACGAGGACGTTCGTGTCAACGAAGACGGTCACGATCGTGTAGCTCTTCCCTGGAGGGCAGGGGCTGGCCTTCACAACGATGAATCCCAGGCTCCTGGGCCACGTACATCCGCTTCGCGGCCTCGTAGTGGGCGTCTTGGCGCATTTCGGCCCGCAGGATCTCGCCGAGGAGCTTCGATACGGAGGTGTCCCGTCGAGCCGCTTCGATTCGAGCCCACCGGGCGGTCTCTTCGTCCAGCGTTATCGTGACGTTTCTGAGTCTTCGACGTGGTCATGTCAGTTCCCCACCCGCGCCTTCAGCTCCTCAAAGAAGTTCTCGAATCTACCGCGACCATGGCGGCACCACGTGGTTCATGCGCGCGTAAGCGATCGACTGCCCGAGATGCTCGTTCATGTGGGTAACGAGTTGGAGCAGGACGGCCCACTGACCGACATCACGGCCGTATAGCCGAGTCTTCTCCTCGAGATCCTTCGAGGACATGGAGGCCACGACGCGCCTGACGTGCTCCATCGACTCGGCCAGGATGGCGACGGCCTTCTACTTGTCGGCCACCCCCTCCTCCCAGCTGTCGCACTCCGCAGCGCCCATGGGCGAGCGCACGTCCAGGGCGATCTCCGGATAGTAGTAGTTGTAGCGCGCGATGTGCATGTATACGTGGGCCACCGATCTCACGCCCTCCATCGGACTCCAGGCGTAGCTCTCCTCCGGCATCGCCTTGGCGAGGGCCACAAATTTCTCGGCGGATGCGTTGAACTGCCCCTCGAACTCCACGCGGAAGTTCGGGGGTGAGCTTTGCGCCAGGACGTTCGAAGTGTAGGTGGCGGCGAGGGCCAGGATCACAAGTGCGGTGCGGGCAGTACGCATGGTCTACTCCCCTATGAAAGCTGCCAGACGAGGTACACTGCAGCGATAGTACCGACGAGCACGCCACCGTAACACAGCAGGACGATCAACGCGTTCAGGTGTTTGATCTGCAACCCGTCGTACAGTGTGTAGCAAAAGCGGTGCGCCCAGTGAAACAACAACAACGTGCACGAGACGAAAATCGTCACGCGCGAAAGTGGGTGGCCCAGCACCGCGAGCATGTGCGCATGACTGGGGGGCGAGAGCCAGCCGAGAGGGAAGGCGAGGCCGAACAGCAACAGCAGGACCGGGATCCCCAGGGCGGCCACCACGCCCCCGGCGCTGAAGAGAATCCACAAGAGCGGCTCTAGCGTTCGCTTTACCATCGCTACCTCGACCCAGCGAGGATGATCCACGCCACCAGGAGAGACGTCACCACCCACGCGCCGTAGTTGGAGGCGGCAATCAATTTCCCCGGCACTCGCTTGCCTCGCATGCGCAGCACCATTGCCCGGGGTGCCAGGTTGAACCAGGTGACGGCGTGGAATAGGACAAAGAACAGGCTGACGAGGTTGACGAGCACGATGCCCGGGTTCGCGGCCCAACGCATGAACTCCTGGTAAGCAGCCTCTCCACGGCCCACTGCAGCGACCAGCAGCAGAAAGAACACGACGAACCACGCCACGAAGATGCTGCTCATCTCGCGCAAGATGAACACGACCGAGGACCGGCGCTTCAACCACCACCACGTGGAAACCCGCCGACGATACCAGCGCGGGTGGAAACGCGTGTATGTCGGTCGCTCGCTCATCTGGCGCCCCACGGCAAAAGGAAGCCTTTGAGCGACGTCAGCGCGGCATCCAGCTTGTAACGCTGAATGGCGCCGGCGGGGTCGACGTCCTTCGGACAGACCTCGGTACATTCGCCCACGAAGGTGCAGCCCCAGATTCCTTCGTGCTGGGAAAGAAGATCGAGACGCTCACCGGATCCCTCGTCGCGGGAATCGAGATTGTACCGCTGGGCCAGAGCAATCACGGCCGGCCCGAGGAACTTCGGGTCGAGGCCGTACACCGGGCAGGCGGCGTAGCACAGCATGCAATTGATGCACATGCTGTACTGCTTGTACTCGCTCAGTTCGTCCGGTGTCTGCCTGTACTCTCCTTCCGCCAGAGGCCGTTCCTGGTCGCGCACGATCCAGGGCTTGATCGTGGTCAGCTTTTGCATGAAGTCCGTCATCTCGACGATGAGATCCCGGATGACGGGGAAGTTTTGCAGCGGCTCGAGACGCACGGGACCCGGCGCGTAGTCGGTGAGGAACGTTGCGCATGTCAGCTTCGGCTCTCCGTTGACGGTCATGCCGCAACTACCGCAGATGCCCATGCGACACGACCAACGGTACGACAGCGTGCCGTCCAGCTGGTCCTTGATGTAGTTGAGCCCGTCGAGAACCACCCACTCCTTGTGGCACGGTACCTCGTATTCCTCGAACGTCGGCTCGTCCTCCTCCTCGGGACGGTACCGCGCCAGCTGCATTGTGATACGGTCATCCATAGTTGTTAGTGTCCCGTATACTCGGGTTGTTAGCTCCCGTATACTCGCTCGCCAGGGGGCCACCGGGTGATGGTCACCGGCAGGCATTCGACCCTGGAGGAGCCGTCGGAATTACGATAGATGAGCGAGTGCGCCAGGAAACGTTCGTCGTCACGGTCGGTGAAGTCGGTCCGTTGGTGGGCACCCCTGGATTCTTCGCGCCACAACGCACAGTGGACGATCGACTCGGCAACGTCGAGCATGGACGACAGCTCCAAGACGGTGGTCAGCTCGGTGTTGAACGTGCGGCTGCTATCCTGCACGGCCACGTTACGAAAGCGCTCCTGCAGCTCGCGCAGCCGGTCGGCTGCCCGGGTCAGCCCCTCTCCCGAGCGATAGATGCCGGCGGCCTGCTCCATGGTCTCCTGCATCTCCTCGCGAATAGTGGCGGGGCGTTCCACGCCATCCGTCTTGTGCAGGAAGTCGCGCTCCAAACGCCGTTTTTCATCCTCTGCCTGCGCCAGCAGACTGGAGTTCGGATCCGTCCGTGTGGATGCATACTCCGCCGCCGCACGGCCGGCGCGCGCGCCGAAAACGAGCAGCTCCGGCAGGGAATTGGATCCCAGCCGGTTCGCGCCGTTGATGCTCACGCACGCGACCTCACCAGCCGCGTACAGCCCGGCCAGGGCGGTAGCACCGTGGATGTCGGTGTGGACCCCTCCCATCATGTAGTGGATGACCGGCCGCACCGGGATCAGCTCCTTGACCGGGTCGATATTCTGGTATTTCCGACACAACTCGCGCACAAACGGAATCTTGGCGTCGATGACCTGCCTGCCCAAATGCCGCAGGTCGAGGTGAACCACCGCGCCGTAGGGGCCATCGATGGTGCGCCCTTTCTCCACCTCCTTGACGAAAGCCTGCGACAGACGGTCCCGAGGCCCCATCTCCATGCTTCGCAGAACCGGTTTCGGCTCCGGCGTGCCCAGGTTGTAGTCCTGCAGGTAGCGGTAGCCGTCTTTGTTGAGCAACCAGCCTCCCTCGGACCGCGCCGCCTCCGTGATGAGGATGCCGGTGAACGGGAGGCCCGTCGGGTGATACTGGACGAACTCCATGTCCTTGAGCGGGGCGCCGGCCGCGTAGGCCAACGCCATGCCGTCGCCGTTCTTGATGCTGCCGTTGGTGGTGAACGGAAACACGCGGCCGCAGCCGCCCGTGCACAGAATGACGGCCTTGGCCAGAATCGGTTGGATCTTGCCGGACATCAGCTCCAGCGCCACGACGCCTTGGACCCGGCCATCATCGACCAGGAGCTTGGTCACGAACCACTCGTCGTAGCGAACGACGCTCGGGAATTTGAGGGAGGTTTGGAACAGCGTGTGGAGCATGTGGAAGCCGGTCTTGTCGGCCGCGAACCACGTTCGCTTTCTCTTCATGCCGCCGAACGGACGCACGGCAACTCCGCCCTCGGGCGTGCGACTCCAGGGACAACCCCAGTGTTCCAACCGGAGCAGCTCCTCCGGCGCCTCCCTCACGAACTCGTCGACGGCGTCTTGATCGCACAGCCAATCGCCACCGGAGATGGTGTCATAGGCGTGCTCGTCGAGGGAGTCGTCTGCGGCGATTACTCCCGCGGCGCCCCCCTCTGCCGAGACCGTGTGGCTGCGCATGGGATAGACCTTGGAGACGACGGCGATGCGGAGGCGGGGGTTGGTTTCCGCGATGGCAATGGCCGCACGTAATCCTGCTCCGCCGCCCCCCACCAATACTACGTCATGAGAAGCGGTCACTACAGGACCCGGAACCGAGGTCTGGAAGCTCTATCGCCAGCCAATGAGCTCGTCTTCTGGTACGGTACCGTCGCGGCGGACCACACTACGCGAGCCGCTTCCGTCGTGATATTCATGGCGGATACTCCGGCAATAGTGCCTCGCGGCCCAAATGGCCGTCGCCTGCTCGATTATGCGCGTCACGCCCCAGAGCGGCAAGGATCGGGAGAATCTCCCGATGTCGTCCTCTGAGCCGTTCAGTATCCCTGTGCCACCAGGACTCCCAGCAGTGTACCGGCGAGCGCGCCCCCCATCATCTGCGCCCATGCTTTCGACGACGGTAGCGGTCGCTCGCCACGATGAAGCAGTGGAACCGTTACGCCGGTCGCAATGCCGATACCGGCGCCTGCCACAACATCCGCAGGGAAATGCTGGCCTGCCTCGACGCGCAACGCCGAGGTCATACCCGCCAACGCGCCCCCCAGGAAGCCGACGCCAGCGCGCTCGAGCCAGCCGGCTTCTGGACGGCCCAGCAGGTGTTCCGTCATCCCCAATGCTGCCCCTGTCCACGCCGCGGACGTGTGCCCCGACGGCATCGAGTGGAAGGTGCGCTCCCTTGAGACGTCGAAGGCGGAATCATCCGGACGTTCTTCTGCGGACAGATACGCATACGGGCGGGCACGGCCCAGCATCGTCTTGGTGAAGCTTGTGAACCCTTGCCGGATCAGAATTGTCTCGGCATAGACCAGGCTACGGCGGGCGAAACCACGCCAACGCTCGCCAGGCTGGCCGGTGACCAAGGTCAAAACGAACGGAAACACGAGGGCCGCGGTGCGTGTCCAGTCACTGGCCGCATCAGCATCAAGACTGCTGTTGCCAACGATGTCACGGTCCACCGACCAGGCAATCTCAGCCGCATCGAACCCCTGCGCCGGCACCTCCCGATCATCGACTGGCACGAGTAGGCCGGTGACCAGGAAGCCGGCGCCCATTCCCGACAGGGTGATCTCGCGCCCTTTCCGATAATCGGGATAGAAACGATCAGGATGGACGCCATAGGGCGTCGAGACGGAGTCGACGTTCGTCGCGGACTGGCCCCGCGCCCCCGTGGGCAGACACAACGCCAGTACCACGGGCGCAACGCAAAGGTGACGGACCCAGTCATGCCTTGTGGATCGCAAGCGATTCATCGTGCGGCAACCGGGTGGCGCTTCAATCATATCTCAATGCGTCCATTGGATCGACGCGCGCCGTGCGCTGGGCCGGTACTAAGCACGCCAGCAGACCGACAAGCCTTAGGATCAGGACGATTATTACGAAGATGGCGGGGTCCCACGGCTCGACCCCGCGGAGAAGGAACTCGATCATCCGGGAGAGTCCGGCCGCGATTCCCAATCCGATGGTCAGACCGATGCCCAAGCTGAGCGCCATGACGGCGATGATGGTTGTATCTCGGTGTTTCACCAACATCCGGACACCGAGTCGGAGGTCGGTTGGCAGCGTTGTCATAGTCGGAGCTCCTCCGGGCCGGTAGAACCGCAAGACAGCAGGCCAAGCGCGGCCAAGGCGATCTTCGTCCCGTCCGGGAACCATGCGGCGTCGCCGTTCCCGGCCGGGTGATGGGATCGGACATGGACCCCAAGATGCGGGGTAGCTCAGAGGCGTGCCAGCGAGGGCTCTCTTACGGGCCGTCCAAGAAGGCCGCTGCGTTCAACCTTCAGAGCTATGCAAACGTGCTCGACGAGTTGTCCAGGAGGTGGTCCCCAAAACGCGACGGAGGCGCCCCCCCTACGGAACCTGCTTGCCTGAACCGGGGTTTGAAATCAGGATGGCAGGGCGGGATCTTTTTTTTTCGTCGTATGTTGGAGAAGTGCTTGTGAGAAGTAGGGGGGTACGTGGCCGGCGGCAGTATGAATCTCAGCTATCGGTTGACACCGTGGGTCAAGCGGCTGCTGATCGCCAATACCGTCGTCTTCATCCTGACCTGGATCGTCGGCCGCAACTTCGTCTTCAACTGGTTCTCCTTCCAGCCCTCCGAGGTGCTGCTCCGCCCCTGGGGCGCCGTGACATACATGTTCCTCCACGGCGACTTCTGGCATCTCTTCATGAACATGCTGGTGCTGTTCTTCTTCGGGCCTCCCCTCGAGTCCAAGTGGGGATCGAGGGAGTTCATCAAGTACTACATGATCTGCGGGCTCGGGGGCGTCGCCCTCAGCTTCTTCTTCGTCTCCTACTCCATCATAGGCGCGTCGGCGGCGGTCTACGGCATCATGCTGGCCTTCGCCATGACGTGGCCTGAGGCGCCCATCTACGTCTGGGGCATCTTCCCCGTGAAGGCCAAGTGGCTGGTGGCGTTCCTCTTCGTCGTGACCTTCTCCAGCGCGTTCGGGGGAGCAGCCGGCGGCGTGGCGTACTTCGCCCACCTGGGTGGCTTCATCACCGGCTTCCTCTACCTGCAGACCGACTGGAAGGCGGCGGAGCAGATTCAGAAGATGGGCAGGGCCGCCCGGGCCAGACGCTTCGCCATTGTGCCCCGGGACGAGAGCGAGGACAAGGCCAGCGGACGGCGTCGAGGACGTGACGCGGAGGCCGAGGTGAGAGAGAACACGATGTTGGATGCGGTCGACAGGGTCCTGGACAAGATCTCTGCCGAGGGGATGGGCTCACTCACGGAAGACGAGAGAAAGCTTCTCGATGAGGTCTCCAAGAAACACCGCACGAACTGAGCGGGCTCCGCCCGATCACTGAGGTCTCGCCTTCCGAGACCGTAGACATCTTCGGTCCCACTACCGCCGGGCGAATTGTACCGCCGGGCGAATTCGATCTGGACGCGTTGGGCCCCTCGGCCTACAATCACCGTCCCCGACAAGAGACAAGACCCTAACGAACCAGATTCAGACAGGAGGTGTTCATGGCGTCCGCCAGAGAGTATGCGACGGACAACATCAGGAACGTCGTGGTCCTGGGCCACGGCGGAGCCGGCAAGACCAGCCTCATCGACTCCCTCTGCTACACGGCGGGGACCTCGAAGCGCAAGGGCAACGTGGACGAGGGTAACGCCCTCACCATGTACACGCCCGAAGAGGCTGCCCACGAGATGTCCCTGCAGTGCACGCCGGCGTACTGCGAGCACATGGGCACCAAGGTCAACCTCCTGGATACGCCCGGGTTCATGGACTTCGTGGGCGAGACGCTGTCCGCCGTCCGCGTCGCCGACTCCGCGGTCATTGTCGTCAGCTCCACCTCCGGCGTGGAGGTGGGCACGGAGACGGTCTGGGAGTACGTGGAAAACCGGGGCATCCCCCGGTTCTTTTTCGTCTCCATGATGGACAAGGAGCACGCCTCTTTCGACCGGGTCTACAGCGAGATCAAGTCCCGCCTGACCCAGAAGGTGGTCCCGGTGGAGATCCCCATCGGCGAGGGCCCCGACTTCCGCGGCATCATCAACCTCTTCAGCGAGCGCGCCCACATCTACAGGAAGGGCACCGAGAAGGGCGAGTACGACGAGGCCGACATCCCCGAGGAGCTACAGGCCAAGTTCGAGGAGTGGGAGACGGAACTTCAGGAGACCCTGGCCACCACCAACGAAGACCTCCTCGAGCGTTACCTCGAGGGCGAGAAGATCACCCGGGAAGAGGCCATCGAGGCCATGGCCCTGGGCGTCGCCCGCGGTGACGTGGTCCCCGTCTTCTGCGGCTCGGCCGAGCACTCGTACGGAATGCAGGCACTGCTCAAGAAGCTCGTCCAGCTCTGCCCCAGCCCGGCCGAGACTGGCGGCGAGATCGCTAGGAGGGCCGGCATGGATGAAGAGGTCCACCTCTCTCCCTCCGACGACGAGACCTTTTCGGCGCTCATCTTCAAGACGGCTTCCGAGCCCCAGGTGGGTGAGCTCTCCTACTTCCGGGTGGTGAGCGGCAGCGTGGCCAACGGGGCCGAGGTCAAGAACGGGGAGCGGGGAAGCGCGGAGAAGCTGAGCCACCTCTCCATCGCCCTGGGCAAGGAGAGGGCCGAGGTGCCGAGACTCCACGCGGGCGACATCGGGGTCGTGGCGAAGCTCAAGAACTCGCACACGAACGACACCCTTACTGACCCGTCTCGCCCGGTGGTCCTGGAGAAGATCGAGCTGCCGCAGCCCGACATCGCCGTGGCGATCCGGGGCACGGCCCGGCACGACGAGGACAAGCTGGGCGAGGTGCTGCCCAGGCTCCACGAGGAGGACCCGACCTTCGTGGCCGAGTTCAACCCGGAGCTGGGCCAGACCATCGCCCGGGGGCTGGGCGAGCTGCACCTGGACGTCCAGATCGAGCGCATGAAGCGCAAGTACGGGGTCTCGGTGGAGACCGAGCAGCCCAAGATCCCCTACCGTGAGACCATCACGAAGGGCGCCCAGGGCCAGGGCCGTCACAAGAAGCAGTCGGGTGGCCGAGGCCAGTTCGGCGACTGCTGGATCCGCCTGAAGCCCCGCCCCCGGGGCGAGGGCTACGAGTTCAAGAACTCCATCAAGGGCGGGGTCATCCCCACGAAGTACGTCCCCAGCGTGGACAAGGGCATCAAGGAAGCGGCCGGGCGCGGGGTGCTGGCGGGCTTCCCCGTGGTGGACTTCGAGGCGGAGTGCTACGACGGCTCCTACCATGCGGTGGACTCGAGCGACATCGCCTTCAAGCTGGCCGGCTCCTCCGCCTTCAAGAAGGTGGCGGCGGACTGCGCCCCGGTGATCCTCGAGCCCATCACCGAGGTGGCCGTGACCACGCCCGACGACTACGTGGGCGACATCATGAGCGACATGAACCAGCGTCGCGGCAAGGTCCTGGGGATGGATCCCGTGGACGGCCGCACCACGGTGAGGGCGCTCGTGCCCGAGGCGGAGCTCTACAAGTACGCTACGTCGCTTCGCGCCATCACGCAGGGCAGGGCCCATCACACCCGGACCTTCTCGGGGTACCGGCCCGTGCCAGCGCACGAGGTCTCGAAGGTGATCGCGGCCACGAAGGAGGAGGCGGAGGCCCACTAGCGCCCCCAATCTGGAAAGCAGTCGGGAGGAGTACCGTGTCTGGACACAGCAAGTGGGCCACCATCAAGCGCAAGAAGGCGGCTACGGACGCCAAGCGCGGAAAGATGTTCACCAAGCTGATCCGTGAGATCACGGTGGCTGCCCGGGACGACGGAGGAGACCCCAACTTCAACCCGCGCCTGCGCCTGGCTGTGGACAACGCCAAGGCCGGCAACATGCCCACCGACAACATCACCCGGGCCATCAAGAAGGGCACCGGCGAGATAGAGGGCGTGACCTACGAGGAGGTGACGTACGAGGGCTACGGCCCGGCCGGCGTGGCCCTCTACATCGAGACTCTCACCGACAACCAGAAGCGGACCGTGGCCGACGTGCGCCACATCCTGTCCAAGCACAGCGGGAGCCTGGGGACCACGGGCTCCGTGGCGTGGCAGTTCCATCGGAAGGGCCAGATCTACGTGGACGCGAGCCGCCATACCGAAGACGCGGTCTTCGAGGCGGCCATCGAGGCCGGGGCCGACGACGTCAGCGACGAGGGCGATGAGTTCGTAGTGACCGCGGAAGCCACGGCGTTCCACGAGGTGCAGGAAGGCATGAAGGCCGCTGGCGTCGAGTTCGAGCGCGCTGAGCTCCATTGGGTGCCCCAGAACGAGGTCAGGGTGGAGGGGAAGGACGCCGAGAAGCTCATCAAGCTGGTGGACGCCCTGGAGGACTGCGACGATGTCCAGCAGGTCTCGTCCAACGCCGACATCGACGAAGAGATCCTCGCCCAGGCCATGTGACGGTAGGACACTAGGTGGACGCCGAGCTGATACTGGGAATCGATCCGGGAACGGCCGTCACGGGCTACGGCGTTGTCGCCAGGACGGGCGGCAGCGCTCTTGCGTTGGTGGAGTGCGGCGTGGTGAGGACGTCGCCGGGTCAGCCGCTTGCGGTCAGGATCAGGGAGATCTTCGTCGAGGTCGGCGAGCTCATCGACCGGTTCACGCCGGCGGTGATGGTGGTGGAGGACGTTTTCCAGGGGAAGAACGTGAAGAGCGCCCTCACCCTGGGACACGCAAGGGGCGCCATTCTCCTGGCCGCGGCGCTCCACGAGATTCCCATCGCCGAATACACGCCCCGGGAGATCAAGAAGGCCGTGGTGGGGAACGGGAACGCGACCAAGGACCAGGTGGGCTTCATGGTGCAGCAACAGCTCCGGCTCAAGACGGTTCCCACGCCGTCCGACGCGGCCGACGGCGTAGCCGCCGCGCTGTGCCACTGCGTCATGGGAGCGCTGAGGGTTTGATCAGCCGTCTCAGGGGGAGGCTCGTCTCCCGGGAGCTCGACCACATCGAAGTGGAGACGGTCGGGGGCGTCGTCTACGAGGTGCAGATCCCGCTCTCCATCCTGGAGCGGCTGCCCAAGCCGCCGGCCGACGACTTCGAGATCCGCACCCTCCAGGTGGTCCGGGAGGAGTCCCTGACGCTCTACGGGTTCATCGAGGCCTTCGAGCGCGAGCTCTTCGCCCGGCTCCTGGGCGCGTCCGGGGTGGGACCCAAGGTGGCCCTGGCCATGCTCTCCACCTACTCGGCCCGACGCCTGGCCAAGGCCCTGGCCGAGAAGGACGTGAACGCCCTGAAGCAGGTGAGCGGGGTGGGGAAGAAGACCGCCGAGCGCATCATCCTCGAGTTGGCCGACAAGGTGGAGGACCTGGCCATCGGGCCCGAGGGCGAGCCGGGAGGCCCGGCGCCCGGTGCCCAGGAGGCGGTGGCGGCCCTGGTGGCTCTGGGGTACGCATTCGTGGATGCGGACGCGGCGGTTCGGGGCGCTCTGGCCGACGGTGACGCCGGAAGCACCGACGATCTGATCCGGCGGGCATTGGCGAAGAGGTGACGATGAGCGGCGCTATGACGGAAAGACGATGACCGAGGGACGATGACAGAGGGACGATGACAGAGCGACACGAGATCACCACGCCCGAGGCGCTTCAGGAAGACGCCGTTGCCGAGCCGTCTCTCCGGCCTCAGCGCCTGGACGAATTCATCGGCCAGGACAAGATCCGGGAAACGCTGTCGATCGCCATCGAGGCCGCGAGGCAGCGCCGGGAGCCCCTGGACCACCTTCTCTTCCACGGCCCGCCCGGGCTTGGGAAGACCACACTGGCGTCCCTCATCGCCCGCGAGATGGGAGTGAGCTTCAAGAGCACGTCGGGGCCCGTTCTGGAGAAGCCCGCGGACCTGGTGGGCATGCTCACCAACCAGCAGGAAGGGGACGTCATCCTCATCGACGAGATGCACCGCCTCCGGCCCATCATCGAGGAGTTCCTGTACCCCGCCATGGAAGACTGGCGGGTGGAGATCCGCCTGGCCGACGGGCCCCGAGCCCAGACCATGACCATGGACATCGAGAAGTTCACGCTCGTAGGGGCCACCACCCGCTTCGGGCTCCTCACCGCGCCCATGCGGGCCCGCTTCGGCATCATCCAGCGCCTGAACTTCTATCCGCCGGAGGAGCTGGCCGTGATCGTGGCCCGGAGCTCCGAGATCCTGGGCGTGGAGTGCTCGACGGAGGGAGCCCAGATTCTGGCACGCCGGTCCAGGGGGACGCCCCGGGTGGCCAACCGCCTGCTCCGCCGGGTGCGGGACTTCGCGCAGGTGAAGGCCGATGGCGTCATCACCAAGGCCGTGGCCGAGGAAGCCTTGTACATGCTCGAAGTGGACCAGTACGGCCTGGACGAGATGGACGGGCGGGTGCTCAAGACGCTCATCGAGAAGTTCGAGGGCGGACCGGTGGGGCTCCAGACCCTGGCCGTGGCGCTGGGGGAGGATGTCTCCACGCTGGAGGAGGTCTACGAGCCGTTCCTGATTCAGGAGGGATTTATCAAGCGGACGCCGCGGGGGCGGGTGGCGACCTTGCGGGCGTACAAGCGGTTTGGGTATGAGGCGCCGCGCCAGGATGGGGTGGGCGGTGGGCAGTCGTCGTTGTTCGACTGAGCGGGGGTCCGTCGAGCGTGGCTGGGCGTTTCCGCGGAAACGCGGGGGCGCTTCGATGTGGATTTGGGCGATCTTGGACGGGCGGTCGGACGTTGGCGGTGGGCGCGCGGAAGCTGGTGTCCGCTTGGTGCGAGGGCGCGTGGACGTTTCCGCGGAAACGCGGGAGCGCTTTGCTGTCCCGATCGGCGGTCGGGCGCGGGGGTGGCCGGGCGCTTCGGTGTGCCTTTGAGACGTGACGTAGGCGCATGAGTCCGGGGTCGGATCGGCGAGTGAAGGACGGGACGCGGGTCTCGGACTATGAGTATGAGCTTCCCCCGGGGCGGATCGCCCGATGCCCCACGGAGCGTAGGGACCAGAGCCGGCTGCTCGTGGTGCCCCGGGATGGCGGGCCGTTCGAGCACCGGCACTTCTCCGACCTCGTAAATCTTCTGGCTCCCGGTGACGTTCTTGTCGTGAACGAGAGCCGGGTGGCTCCGGCACGGTTACTGGGGTGGAAGCCGACAGGAGCGCCTTCGGAGATCCTGTTGCTGCGGCCGTGGGCTGGTGGCGGCGGCGCCTCGGCGCTCGATATGGCGGAGTCCTCCACTCCGGGTGGGGGCGACGAGGTCGACGGCGCGGAGGCGACGTTGTGGGAGGCGCTGGTTCGTCCTGGCGGGAAGCTGAAGCCGGGGCGGCTGGTGCATGTCGCCCCGGGATTCGACGTCGAGATCGTGGATGGGGCGCCCGGGGGCGGCCGGATCGTGCGGCTCGTGGTGGAAGGGTCGGTGCGGGAGGCGCTCGGGAAGCACGGCCACGTGCCTCTGCCCCCCTACCTGGAGCGGGAAGACGAGCCGCTGGACCGCGAGCGGTACCAGACCGTGTACGCCCGGGTGCCCGGGTCGGTGGCGGCACCCACGGCGGGGCTGCACTTCACGCTCGAGCTGCTGGACGAAATCGAGGCGAAGGGGGTGGAGCGGGTGGCCGTCACGCTGGACGTGGGGGTGGGGACGTTCCGACCCGTGGAGGTGGACGATCCCGCCGAGCACGAGATGCACGCCGAGCGCTACTGCATCCCGGGCGAGGCGGCGGGGGCGATCAACGACGCGCGGGCGGCGGGGCGGCGCATCTGGGCGGTGGGCACCACCGTGGTGCGCACGCTCGAGAGTGCAGCCCGCGAGGGGGTCGTGGGGGCGGGGGGCGGGGTGACGGACCTGTTCGTTCGGCCGGCCTACCGGTTTCAGGTGGTGGACGGACTCGTTACGAACTTCCACCTGCCAATGTCGACGCTCCTGATGCTGGTGGCCGCGTTCGGCGGGTACGAGAGGACGATGGAGGCTTACGGGGAGGCGGTCGGGGAGGGGTACCGGTTCTACTCGTATGGGGATGCGATGGTGGTGGGGTGAGGGGGGGTGGAGGAGGAGGAGGAGGAGGAGGAGGGCTTGCCGCGTAGAAATGCGCAGTGAGGGGGCCAAACTCCTTCATCCGAGCTCGCTTTGAAAGCTTCCCATCGCCCTGCTCCAGGAAATGAACCAGAAGATCGACGACTCTTTGAGGTAGCTCCACGATATTCTGCCGCAGCGACCGCCACGGGATTGACAGCACCCGCACGAGCGAATGAGGTAGCAGATCGCGAAAAGGGTCAGCAGCCCGCGAAGGCTGACCGCCAGCGCAAGCGGGTTGAAGAAGAAGTTCTCGAAGATGCCCATCGTTGGTCCCCATTGCCCCGTGTTCGTGTGCCGGTGGCCTCCGAAGGTGCGAAGGCCTCCCCGCCGAGCGGATCGGCGTCGACTGCCGTACCGGCTCTTGGCGCGTTTCATGGGTGCAGGGGGCGTGCCTGAACGTGCGACCTGCGTAAGCGCCTGTCCTGGTGAGACTTAGGTGAGCAAAGGAGCTTGTTGGGGCAACGCGCGTGTTGCAGGAGGAGGCGCCGGGGTTGCACATGGCGGTGCTTCAACCCCGGCACGCTCTCGGAAAGCCAGTATGCGCTACCGCAACCCCCCCTCGTCGGCCATGCGCTTCACGTACTCCGCCGCCTGCCGGTGCGTGGCGAACCAGACGTCGCCCTTCCGCCTGATGTGATCGATCAGCTCCTTCAGGACCAGGATTCGTGACCGGTGCCCCGTGATGTGCGGGTGCATGGTCAGCAGGAACATGGTCCCCTCTTCGTAGGCCACGTCGAATTCGTCCTTAAAGACCTGGAGCACGTCCCGCGGCGGACTGTAGCGAGCGCCCAGAGGGTTGAAGAGTGGCGCGTCGTCCAGGATCCAGTCGACGGGAAGCTCGACCATGCCTGTGGCCTCTCCGTTCGCCATCAACTCGTAGGGCCGGTCGTCCGCCATGAGCGAGCTGTCGTAGAGGAAGCCGACCTCGCGCAGGATGTCCAGCGTGTTGTCGCTGAAGTTCCAGGAGGGAGCCCGGTAGCCCACGGGCCGAGAGCCGGTTGCCTCTTCCATGAAGTCGATGGCCTGCATGACGAGCCGTCGCTCCTCGGATCCGGAGATCTGGTTGTTGCGCTCGTGAATCCATCCGTGGATGGCGAACTCGTGCCGCCCCGACGCCCCGATGGCATCCGCCATCTGCGGGTTGAGCATGAGGCTCACCGAGGGAATGAAGAACGAGGCCGGGATGTCGTGCTCGTCGAGTGAGTCCAGAACGCGTTGCAGCGCGACCCGAGCGCCGTACTCGCCCTGGGAGAGCGGGCCGACGGGCGCTTCTCCGTTCCTGAGCGTCACGCTCTCGTTGTCGACGTCGAAGGAGAGCAGGACCGCGACGCGCGCACTGCCGGGCCAAGTCAGGGGCTGCAGGGAGCGGCCCGCGCGAACGTTGTCGACGACGTCGCGGATGTACTCGTCGGACCACTGGTAGGGTGGGAGGTTCTCCTGTGTGGCTCCCGCCGCGGGCGCGGCGTGAAACCCGATCACGGCGCCCACTGTCCCGAGAACCATGCCGACCGTCCCGATCCGGACGACGCGCGCAACCCGCCGCACACTCCTGCGATTCATGATCTCCTCCTTTGCAAGCTCACTCAGCGTTCGTTCACCCCACCTTTCGGTCCCTCCGGCGGACTGCCGACAGCCGCTGTCCCAGCGGTCTCCGGCCCATCACACCCATCACCCGGACTGTAGCATGTCCCCCCAACCGTTGCGAACCAGGATCACCGCGTGCCCACACTCGCGGTCCGTCTGAAGTTGGGAGTGGAGGCCGGGTTCACCCCAGCCACGTCTTGACTGGCTGGCCCCCGCGACTACAGTCCTTCTGGAACGCAGGTTGGGACACCATCCGAGGGGCTCCCCACGACTCCTCCACAGAGGTGACGGGACCCTCCCCTTGCGGAGTGGGCTGTGGGTGAAACGCGCGTCGACCTCCTTCATCTCCTCGAGGACCTGAGGGACGCTTACCCCGGGGCCATCGAGGAAACGATCCTGACGGAGATCGTGGCCAACTCCCTCGACTCGGGCGCGGGAACGATCGCGCTGGCGACGGACCCCGAGAGCTCCACGCTCACGGTGGTGGACGACGGCTCGGGAATGCAGCGCCGAGAGCTCTCCGGCTACCACGACCTCGCCACCACGACCAAGACGCGTGGGCGCGGGATCGGGTTCGCTGGCGTAGGGATCAAGCTCGGGCTGCTGGTGTGCGACGAGGTCCTTACCGAGACGCGCCGGGGCAAGCAGCACGTGGCCACCACCTGGCACCTCACGTCCCGGCGGCGAGCCCCGTGGAAGTGGGTGAGGCCTCCGCCCGGACTGGTTGGAGAGCGAGGCACAGCGGTCCGGCTCGCGGTTCAGGACGCGTTCTCCGTGCTGGTCGATGCCAGCTACATCGAGACCGTCCTCTATCAGCACTTCTACCCGCTGTTCGATCCCGATTTCGACGAGCTTCTCTCACGGCACTACAAGGGCGGCGTTCGCTTCGTCGTGAACGGACAGACCCTCCCCCGAGGTAAGTGGCAAGGACGGGAGAGGGTACCCGTGGCGGTCCGCTTGCCCCGGAAGCGCAAGCCCTCGGCGGTCGGATACCTGCTACGTGCGGACGCACCCCTGCCGGAGGAACAGCGGGGGATCGCGATCAGCGCCCTCGGCAAGGTCATCAAGCGCGGCTGGGACTGGCTCGGGGTGGCTCCGAGCGCTGCCGAGTCCATCGGCGGCGTAATCGAGGCCCCGGCCCTGGCCGCGTGCCTGACCCTCAACAAGGCAGACTTCATCCGCACCGGCCAGCGAGGCGCCACTTACCTGGCCTATCGCAAGGCGATCCAGGAGGCGGTCTCGATCCGTCTCTCCGAGTGGGGGAATCTGGGCGACCGGCGAGAGGACAAGCGACGCCGCGCGGCTCGTCCCATGGAACGCGACCTGGAGACGGTGCTGATGGATTTGGCCGAAAGCTTCCCGCTCGTATCGACCCTCGTCGAGCGCCGCGCTGGCGGTCAGCGCAGCCTACCGATCGGGCGTCCGTCCGTGACCGGAGTCATGCTCGAGCCGACGACGCCCGAGGCGGAGGGGAAGGAGCCGGCGTCTACCGACGAGCCTCCTCAGCCCGCCGCCGACGGTGCTTCCGCGCAGCGCCCGCCCGAGCCTCCGCCGACGGCCTTTCAACCCCTCGCGAGTAAGGGTCCGCGCCGGCCGACCCGATACCTGTTGAGCATCGAGTTCGAGGCACGCCCGGACGACCCCGAGCTGGCTCGGCTGGTCGAATCCACGGTGCGGGTCAACGAGGCTCATCCGGCATACCAGAGACTGGTGGGCTCTCGGGCCGTCGAGTATCACGTCGCCCTGTCGACGGCCATGGCGCTCGCCCCCTTGGCGGTGGAGCCGCCTGACCAGCACGAGTTCATCACGGCGTTCCTGGCCCGATGGGGAACGGCGAGAGACGGGCGGAAGAGGGGACGCCGGAAGAAGCGATCCTGACCTTTCAGGGCAGCTCGAACCCCGGATAGCTGAACGCGCCCTGGATGGTGGCGCAGTCCTGCTCTGAGCCGCCTTGGTCAAGAACCTCCCGGTGCCAATCGGCCTCGACGACGCCCTTGATGTCATCGATGAGCTCGCCGGCCCCGGCCCGCGTGAGGCCGAACCTCGGGGAGGCCGAGAGCAGGTTCTGTCTGCTGGCGATTCTGCCGTGGTCCCCGCAGACCATCGCCAGATCGCGGCGTTCGAGGCTCTGCACGAGCGACGGAGTCAAGTCGTAGGCCGGCGAGAGTCGCCAGCCGCGACCTGGATCGATCAACGCGTGGTTGCGCGGGTGGCCGTCGGTGTTGGAGATCAGCGCGTTGAAGGCGATTCGGCGGAATAGCTCTTGTCTGGCTCGCACAGGATCCTCCGACCACCGCTGCAGCTCGCCGACCAGCCCGAGATATAGGTTATTAGTCAGATAAGGGTCCGCCGCTGACAATATCCCTGCGTTGCATGTGTCAGACCGCGGGGTAGCCGCACGATCGACGGCTCCCTACAATGCGGGCCATGACCACAGTGGCTGCTTCCCACGAGACCAAGAAGGGCACGATGCACACAGCCGTATCGACATGGACCCGGATCCCAGCACTCGCCCTGCTCGCGGCTTTCATCCCCACAGGGGGGGCGGCACAGGTGGACCTGTCCGCGCTTCAGGACGAAGCGGTCGGGTGGCTCCAGGACTACATCCGCATCAATACGACAAACCCGCCCGGGAACGAGATACGAGGCGCGCGCTTCTTCGCGGAGATCTTCGACGCTGAAGGGATCCCGTACGAGATCGCCGAATCCGCTCCGGGCCGTGGCAACATCTGGGCACGTCTCGACGGGGGTGACGCTCCCGCGCTGCTATTGCTCCACCACATGGACGTGGTACCCGCCGACGTGCGTTTCTGGAGCACGGACCCCCGCTCGGGCGACTTGCGCGACGGCTACTTATACGGCCGCGGTGCCCTGGATACCAAGACCAGCGGCATCCTGCACCTCGCTTCGTTTCTTGCGCTCCACCGCTCCGGGACCCCGCTCCAGCGCGACGTGATCTTCATGGCCACGGCGGACGAGGAGGCGGGGGGCTTCTTCGGTGCCGGCTGGCTCGCGGAGAACAGGCCGGAGATCTTCGAGGGCGTCGGGTTCCTGCTGAACGAAGGCGGTGGAGGCAAGGACGTGGACGGCAACATCCAGTTCGGCCTCGAGGTCACCCAGAAGGTGCCCTACTGGCTCCGGGTGACCGCCTCGGGTAAGCCGGGTCATGGATCGAGGCCCCTTGTCTCGTACGCATCGACTAAGCTGGTCGAGGCGCTCGATCGATTGCGTCGTCACAGATTCGACGCCCGCATCGTGCCCGCGGTCGATGCGCACCTCAAGGGCATGGCGGCGGGGCATCCCGAGCCCTGGCGGTCTCGTTTCGCGGACCTGGCCTCGGTGCTCGAGCAACCCGGCCTCCTACGCGAGCTCCAGGAGTACGACCCGGGGCTGCACGCCCTCACGCGCAACACCTGCTCAATCACCCGATTTCAGGGTAGCGACAAGATCAACGTCGTTTCCGCCGAAGTGACCGCCGAGATCGACTGCCGGTTGCTGCCCGACCAGGACCCCGAGGTCTGGCTGGCCGAGCTGCGCGAGATCCTTGGACCCGACGTCGACGTCGAGGTCCTCATGGGATTCAGCCCCGCCGTGTCTTCTACCGATACCGAGCTCTACCGTACGATCCGCGATGTGACGCTCGAGGTCTTTCCCGACGCCAACTTCGTTCCCCAGGTGCAGGGCGGCTTCACCGACAGTCACTTCTTCAGGGACCTGGGCATCGTGAGCTACGGGTACGAGGCCACCGCGACACCCCAGGCGGATGCGAGCGGCGTGCACGGAAACGACGAGCGCGTGACGGAGGAAAACGTGCGCCGGGGCGTCGCGATGACGCTGGAGATCCTACAGCGATTCGTTGCCAGGCGACGCATCATGGAGTAGAAAACGGCCGATGGGCCGGAACATCACGCCGCTAACTGCGCCATCGTACATGACAGCAGGTTCATCAACTCCTCGATGGCGGCCGGTTCGCCCGAGACGATCTCCACGTGGTGCTCGGCGAGCTCCTCCAGCGGGATTCGGCCATCCGCGACGTCGACCATAGCCTCGTAGTCCATCGAAAGGATGGCCTGTGATGCCTCGGCCGCTCTGTATCGGACGGCAACGTGCCCTTCGCGCACCGTCAATTCGAAGCGCTCCCCGTCCACCTGGAGCTCGGCCGTCAGGTTGAGGCACGGGTCGACCACCCTCTGACAGGCCACCTGCAGGGTCACCGCGACGGTGCGCAGGTTGCCCGGCCGTCGCACATCCGGGTCGGGGTCCGCCGGTATCGAACGAGGATGTCGCCCGCGTCGCCGTAGGAGTATCGTCGTGGAGGCTTCGCAGCGGGAGCGCCCAACGACGTGGTCCACAGCGTTGGGGGTTCCGCCCCCGAGGACCTTGAGACGATCACACGTCGCTACGTGGCGGCGAACCCCATGACCCGTCCCAGCTTGTCAAACAAGCTCCGCAGTCCGTGACCCATGACTCCACGGAGGCGGCGTATTGAAGAAGATTGACCCGGCCATCCTCATGATGCCCCAGCTCTAGGGACCGCCGATGGCTGCAGGTCGTGTAGCGTAGGACAGGGCACCACGCCTGGGGCCACGTCACACTCGACCACGGGACCCCCGGCCAATCCATCTGTGTCAGGGCCGGGATGGACAGCAGCAAGAGCCAAAAGCTGCCGCAGGCGAGGGTCCAAAAAGTCATGAGCTAGGGCAAGACTGTCCATGCTATGAGCGATACCCTCCACAACGGGGAAGGACGTCGCGACCAGGATCGTCGCTCCTAGACTGAACGAGTGGGCCTTTGCCGTGCTCGTCATGTTGCTCACCTTCCTGCCTTCCACCATCCCGCGTCAGCTCCCCGTTCTGGCCTGCTCAATCGCTCCACGGCCTTTATCGTGGCGTTCGGCGCTACACATCCCGCTCGAGGATCATGGCCGACGCCTGGGCGCCCGCTGCGCAGATGCTCACGAGCCCATATCTCGCCTTACGACGCTTCATCTCGTTGGCCAATGTCGTGACGATCCGGGCTCCGGTGGCGGCAAACGGATGGCCGACCGCAATGGAGCTTCCGAGCTGGTTCAGCTTGTCCCGATCGACGGTTCCGATGGCCGGCTCCTTCCACCCCTGCTCCCACGCGCGCAGGTTGCACGCCACCTGTCCGCCGAATGCCTCGTGCATCTCGATCAGGTCCAGATCGGAGAGCGTGAGGCCGGTGCGCTGAAGGAGCCGTGGCACCGCAACGCCCGGACCCATGAGCAGGCCGTCCTTCGGGTCGATCGCTGCGTACTCGAAGTCCTTCACGAACGCGAGTGGCTCGCGACCTTCGTGGCGGGCTCGAGCTTCCGACATGAGCAACACCGCGGCCGCGCCGTCCGTCAGTGGACTCGAGTTGCCCGCGGTTAGCGTTCCCGCGGGACTGCAGTCGAACACCGGCCGCAGCTTGGCCAGCTTTTCCATCGAGGTGTCGGGCCTGACGAACAGGTCGTGATCGAACCCGTCGAGGGGGTGGATCTCGGCCTTCAGACGGCCGTCTTCCATCGCCCTGTGCGCGTTCATGTGACTACGATAGGCGATCTCGTCCTGCTCCTCCCGCGGGATCTTCCACTCCTTGACCATGAGCTCGGTGTGCTCGCCCATCGACAAACCGGTGGACGGCTCGTTGACGCCGGGAGCGTGAGCCTTGAAATCTCCGGGGCGCAGTCGTGCAAAGAGGCGGAGACGCTGCCCGAACGTCTTGGCCGCTGCGGCGTCGAGGAAGATGCGACTCGCCCGTTTACCGAATAGCAGCGCCGGGTTGGACATCGACTCTACCCCGCCTGCGATCCCGATCTCGGAGCGGCCGGCAACGATTGAGTCGGCGATCGCGGTAATCGCCGACGTCCCCGTGATGCAGTTGTTCGTGAGGGTGAGTGCCTGCACCGCGGGCCGTAGGTCACTGGAGAAGACGATGTCCCTGGCGAGGTGGGGGATCCGTGCGTCGACGACGGTAATCCCGAACGCCAGCTCCCCGACCGACTGCGGATCGAGGCTGTGCTTAGCCAGCAAGCCGTCCACCGCGTGAACGCCAAGGTCGAGCGCCGAGTACTTCCGGAACACGGTGCCGGCCCTGGCGAACGGCGTGCGCGCGCCGCCCACCACGGCCACCCGAACCGATCTGTCGTGCGTCATGAGGTCTCGCTCCTCTCCGGCGTCACAGTGCTATGACCACAGGGGTCGCGGGCTTGGAGCAGCAGATCAAGACGGAGCCGTCATCAGGCGGGTCGAGAGGCTCGATGACGTACTCGACCTCACCCTCCTCGATCCTGGCCACGCAGGTCTGACAGACTCCTGACCGGCAGCTGTAGTCGGGACTCAGGCCGTTCGCCTCGGCCAGGTCCAGGATGCTCTCGAAAGACGGGTTCCAGTTGGCGCGCACCCCAGAAGTCGAGAACGTGACCTCGAGATCGGTGTAACATTCGGCGGCCCCAGGAGCGCGCTTCGGCGTGGCGACATTCGCTCGCTCCTTCAAGGCGGACGCGGGTCCGAAGAACTCATAGTGAATCCGCTGCTCGGGGACTCCCCACGACAGCAATCCTTCGAAGAGCGATCGCATGAACCCGGTCGGGCCGCACAGATAGAAATCGCACTCGTTGTCCGGCAGAAGACGCTTCAACAGGTCCGCGTCGACCCACCCGGTGTCGTCGTGGTCGCGCCCCACGACATCCTCGGTGGACGGCTGGCTGTAGCGGATGTGCGCGTGGACGTGGTCATGTTCCTCGGCGAGGCGCCGCACGGCGTCGCCCAGGGCGTGTTCCCGGCCGCATCGACTCCCGTGAACGAACCACGTCGGCCGCTTTGCGCCGGCCGCGACGATGGCATTGAGCATGCTGATCATCGGCGTCTGACCGACGCCCGCGCTCACGAGTGCTACCGGGGTCTCACGCTGTGGGTCGAGATAGAAACGTCCGCGTGGCGCCTTCGCCGAGAGTGTGGCACCCACGTCCACGTGATCGTGGAAGTAGTTCGACGATACGCCGGGGTACGCGTTGGGGAGGTCGGGAGGCGCCGGCTCCCGCTTGATGGTCAGGCGATAGTGCTCGGCGCCCGGTCGGTCGGAGAGAGAGTACGTTCGGTACACAGGCTCGTATTGGCCGGGGATGTTCAGCCGGAGCGGCAGGAACTGGCCCGGGAGAAACGCGTCCAAAGGCTCTCCGTCTTCCGCGGCGAGGCAGAACGACGTGATGGACTCGCTCTCCGGGACCTTTCCCGTCACGACAAAGGTTCGGTACTTCTCTTTGGACTTGGTCGCGCGCTGCGCGTTGGCCAACCGCTTTTCGAACGATTGCCGCCAGCCCGGTGACAGCGCCTCGATGCGCAGCGCGGTTCTCGCGCCTTCCAAGTCGTCCTTGTCGAAATAGAGGAGGTTGCTGACCTGACGGACGGTGAGCTCGACCGGATCGAGGCGAACGCGCTCGATGGCGTCGCCGGCCCCGACCTCGCCCTCCTCCAACACGCGGAAATAGAATCCGGGCCTCCCACTCTCGAGAATGCGACTGTAGAAATTCTCGATTCCGACCTTGATGGCGAGTTTGTAGCACGGCACCCGCGGCTGCGTCACCTGGAACAGCGCTGTGCCGATTCTGAAGACATCACCGACGTGGACATCCTCCTCCACCATCCCGTCGACGGTGAAGTTTTCACCGAAATGACCGAACGCGAACCCCGACTGACCGAGCTCGTGTTCCCAGTAGGCGTAGTTGTCGAGGGAGTAAACCAACACGGCCCTGAACGGGCCGCCATGGCCGATGAGGTCGGCCTGGCCGTCGCCGTCGATGTTGAGAGTGGCGACCCGTACGCGACGCTCGACGGCCTCCTTGAAGATTCCGGTTCGGACGGTCTTGCCCTTGTGTGTGATTTCCAGGGGAAGCGAGACGTTCACAGACACGAGCTTCATACCGCACCTCCGAGCTACAGCTCCTGTGAACGAATCACCACCAGCTTCCTGATCTGCATGTCTTCCATCGTATAGGGGATTCCCCCCACTCCGATGCCCGACTCCCTCAGGCCAGCGAACGGCATCCAATCCACGCGGAAGGCGGGGTGATCGTTGACCATCACCGCAGAGGCGTCGAGCCGGCGCGAAGCCCGTAGCGCAGTATCGAGATCGCGGGTGAATACTGAGGCCTGGAAAGCGTAAGGAAGCGAGTTCGCCCGGGCGATCGCGTCATCGATGTCGTCGTACGGATATACGCAGACGACCGGGCCGAAGATCTCGGATGTCGAGACTCGAGCGTCGCCGGGCGGATCGTACAGCACCGTTGGGGCGTAGCACGTCTCGGAAAGGGCTTCGCCGCCGGTGAGGAGCTCGCCACCGCGATCGACTCCTTCCCTCACCCACTCTCCTACGCGCTCCACTTCGGCTGGGCGGATGAGAGGCCCCACTTCGGTGTCCGGGGAGGTCGGATCACCGACGTTGAGAGCAATCGCCACTTGGGCAAGGCGCTCGGCCAGATCGCGAGCGATGCTCCCGTGGGCGAAGACGCGCTGAACTGAAACGCAGACCTGGCCGGCGTGGTAGAATCCCCCCTTGCTGATCAGCGGGAGCACATGGTCGAGGTCGGCGTCCTCGGCCACGAGGACGGGCGCCGCGCCTCCATGTTCCAAGGCGCTTCGAGTGCCGGGCGCGAGCTTGGAGCGCAACATCCAGCCTACACGAGCGCTGCCAATGAAGCTGAAGAAGCCCACCCTTTGATCCGTGGCCAGTGATCCGGCGACGTCTAGATCGGTGGTCATGAGGCCCTGGCACCACTCCTCCGGGAGACCCGCCTCGCGGAGAATTCCCACGAAGCGCATCCCCGACAGGGGCGTGGCCTCTGCCGGTTTGACTATGCACGGACACCCGGTCGCGACAGCCGGCCCGACCTGGTGGACGATCAGGTTCAGCGGATGGTTGAAGGCGCTGAAGGCGACCACGACGCCAATGGGTTCGTGGCGGGTGAACGCCAATCGGTTGGCCGACGCGGCGTTGAGTCCCATCGGAATCTCTTCGCCGTGCTGAGTGCGCAGGAATTCTACACACTCGTGCACACCGTCGACCGCACGGTCCACCTCGACACGCGAGTCGATCAGTGGCTTTCCGCCCTCCCGGGCGGCTTCGACCGCTAGCTCCTCTCGTCGCTCCTGCATGATGGCGGCGGCGCCCCTCAGGATCTCGGTCCGGCGGGCCGCGCTGAGCCAAGTGTCCCTGTCGCGGAAGAGTCGGTAGGCCGTATCCAGCGCCTCCTCCACGACCCGCGCTCCTCCGCACTCTACGGTAGCGATCAGGCTCTGATCGTAGGGCGCATGGACGTCCATGAGGTCGCCGTCCGGCGTAGCGCCCGGAACCATGAGTGGGAACCGCTCAGGCATTCTCGTATCTCCGGTTATTTGGCCGCCCCCGCCGCCCTACATAGAGCCGCCCTACATAGGACAGACCAGATTCCCCAGCTTTTCCGTCAGCTTCATGTTCTCTGAGTAATCCACCGGGCAGTCGATGATCACGACCGTGTCGTCGGCGATGGCCTGCTTCAGCGTCGGCACCAACTCGTCGGCGCCTTCCACCCGATAGCCCTTGGCCCCGAAGCTCTCCGCGAACATCACGAAATCGGGATTGTTGAAGTCGATGTGGCTGGGGCGGTCGAAGTGGCGCAGCTGATGCCAGCGGATCAGACCGTACTCGCTGTCGTCCCAGATGAGGATGATGATAGGGGTCCCGATACGGAGTGCGGTCTCGATCTCCTGGCAATTCATCAGGAATCCGGCATCGCCCGTGATCGTTACCACGGTACGCTCCGGGTGGACCAGCTTCGCGGCGACGGCCCCGGGCACGCCGATCCCCATCGAGGCGAAACCGTTTGAGATGATGCAGGTGTTGGGGCGCTCGGCCTGGTAGAGCCGGGCGGTCCACATCTTGTGAGCGCCCACGTCGCTGATGACGATGTCCTCGGGCTCCAGCACCTGCCGGAGGTCCCAAAGGATGCGCTGGGGCACCACGGGGAACGCCGGGTTCTCCGCGTGATCGGAGTGCTCCTGGAGGACGAGGTCCCGCAGTGCTCCAAGCTTCGGTTCATCCTGAGGCCGCGCCACCTCAGCGATCCGCTGCAGTGACTCACCGATGTCGCCGATGACCCCGGCCGCCAGCATGTAGTGCTCATCCACCTCGGCCGGCGTCTCGTCGATGTGTAGGATTTGGGCGTGCTTTTCGGGGTGCCACAGATAGGGATGGTACTCGACCATGTCGTAGCCTACGCAAATGATCACATCTGCGCGATCGAATCCGCAGCTGACGTAGTCGTGGGCTTGCAAGCCCACGGTCCCGAGGCTGAGGGGGTGTGAGAACGGTATCGCGCCCTTGGCCATGAAGGTGGTCGCGACGGGGATCTGCAGTCTCTCGGCGAACGCCTGGAGCTGCGCCGCGCCTCCGGCGCGGATGACGCCGTTCCCTGCCATGATGACCGGGTGCTCCGCGCTCGAGATGATCTCAGCGGCCTGCTCGATCTTGGCCTCAGGGGCCCCGGGGGTCGTGGCCGCCTGCACCTTGAGCGGCTCCTTTCCTTCTACGTCGGAGCCGGCGACGTTCTCGGGAAGGGAGATGAAGCTGACGCCTGGCTTCTCCGCGATCGCCTGCTTGAACGCCTTGCGAACCACCTCCGGAATGGTCTCCGGGTCCATGATCTGCGTGCTATACTGAGATATGGGAGCGAAGAGGCTGACCAGATCGAGGTACTGATGGCTCTCCTTGTGCATCCGCGTCGTGGCCGCCTGGCCCGCGATGGCCACGACAGGCGCCCGGTCCATGTTCGCGTCCGCTACGCCGGTCACCAGATTCGTGGCGCCGGGACCGAGGGTCGCCAGGCAGACCCCCGCTCTACCCGTCAGCCGTCCGTACACGTCGGCCATGAAGGCCGCGCCCTGCTCGTGCCGCGTCGTGATGAAGCGGATCGAACTGTCGAGCAGGACATCCATCATATCGATGTTCTCTTCGCCCGGGATGCCGAAAATGTAGTCCACGTCTTCGTTCTCAAGGCACCGGACAAAGAGCTCAGCAGCTTTCATGTGTGGCTTCCTTCCCTTGGCTGGGTCTCTACGCCATCCTCCCTTTCCGCTTGGCCAAAGCGGCGCGCGTAGGCAATCTCGCTGACGGCCTACGCGATCGAAGCTAATTACCCTTTGGCGGGGCTCGCCGCAAATCGCTGCCTGGGGAGCGAGGCAAAGTAAGCGGCTCACGCACGAGGTCGCTCGAGGACCCCCATCACGCGGACCGACGGAGCAGATGAGGGCAGTGCCCTCCGGGGGCGGCGAGTGCAACTTCCTAGCAGCCATGGCGTAAGTGCTGTGAACGTACGGATGCCTGAGAGCTCCCTAAGCCGCACCTAAGATAACGTAAGAGCAACGAATCTCCGTAAGGTCGGAGCGTTGCGGAGGGTGCCTGACAATGACAAACAGCGGAAAGCGGATCGATCTCAGGAAAGCAATGCTGGACCCGGCGCTTGTATTCCGTGGTCCCGAGGATGTGCTCAAACGGGAGGAGTTGAGTCGCGAACAGAAGATCGAAATCTTACGTCGCTGGAAGTTCGACGCGCTGCAACTTCAAGTCGCGGAAGAAGAGAACATGGGAGGCGAGCAGCCGTCGGATATTCTGGATCGGGTGCTGCAGGCACTCCATGCGCTGAACGCGGATCCCAATCTCGAAGATTCACCGCCCACCAAACTCGGAAGAGTCTGATTTTAGGTACTGGAGCCGCCATCTGGGCCCATCTCCAGCACTCGGACTACCAGAGCTTTATGGTCAACTCCGCTCCAGAAGGAAGGCACCGGCCATCGCCCCGGCGGCGCAGATGCTGACGCCAACCAGTTTTTGTTCGTCACGCGGACCGTGACCGGCTCGCCGGGAAAGCCCTGTTCCTCCTCGAGCACGCTCACCCTGATCTCCTGGCTCCACCACCACTCTCGCGAAGACGGCTCCCCGGGATGCCGAAGATGTAGTCCACATCTT
Source organism: Longimicrobiales bacterium (assembly GCA_965238005.1). GTDB lineage: Bacteria > Gemmatimonadota > Gemmatimonadetes > Longimicrobiales > Gaopeijiaceae > CBDCKN01. The sequence goes on along the minus strand of OZ250165.1, from coordinate 3,794,683 downwards.
CGTTCTCGAGGCACCGGATAAAGAGCTCAGCACCTTTCATTTGTCGCTTCCTTCCCTTTGCTGGCTCTCCACGCCATCCTCCCTTTCGGCTTGGTGGACTTCATGGAGCCCACGCTCGCTCCTGATATGAAGGGTCGTACATCTGAGTCCGCATGTGCTCGTGCAGGTCGTCCGGACGGGGCAGGCGGGCGAGCCCGTCGGCGTAAGCCTGCTCGGCGACGGCAAGGGCGATCTGTGCGGACACCGCGCGAATCTCCGATAACGGTGGGTAGATCGCACCCTCGTCGAGTCGCGCTTCGGTCACCTGAGAGGCGAGAGCCCGTGCAGCGGCCAGGAACATCGGCTCCGACACACGGGTCGCGTGGCAGGCGACGGCACCCAGCCCGACCCCGGGGAAGATGTACGCGTTGTTTCCTTGGCCCGGCCGATAGCGCCGGCCCTCGAAGTCGACCGACCCGAACGGGCTCCCACTGGCGAAGATCGCGCGCCCAGCGGACCAGGAGTAAGCCTGCTCTGCCGTGCACTCGGCACGCGATGTGGGGTTGGAGAGCGCGAAGATGGCCGGACGGTCGTTGATCTCGGCCATCGTCTCGATCACTTCGCGGGTGAAGGTGCCCGGTGCGCCCGTGGCTCCAATGAGGACGTGGGGCCGGACGCTGCGCAACGCGTCGACGAAGCCCATTGCGGCGCGTTCCTGAGCGTAGGGAAGGTTGTGCTCCTGGAGATCGGCACGCGAGGCCACCAGCAGCCCGTGAAGATCGACGAACGAGAGGCGCCCTACCGCCTCACCGCGCGACAGCCCCGCCGCGACGAGGGCCTCCGCCGTCAAGTCGGCGATTCCGGTCGCCGCCGATCCCGCGCCGAGGAACATGATGCGCAGGTCCTCGAAGCGCAGCCCCGAGATGCGAGTCGAGGCGTACACACCGGCCAGGGCGACGGCCGCCGTCCCCTGGATGTCGTCGTTGAAGCAGAAGACTCGGTCGCGGTAGCGTCGGAGCAGCCGGTAGGCGTTCGGCGTCAGGAAATCCTCGAACTGAATGAGCGCGCGCGGCCACTTATCCTGCAGGGCCGAGATCAGCTCGTCCACCAGGTCGTCGTAGCTCTCGCCGCGCGCACGGCGCTCGGGCACGCCCAGGTACAAAGGGTCGGCGAGGAGCTCTTCGTTGTCGGTACCCACGTCGAGCATCACCGGCAGGCAGTGCTCGGGTGCGATGCCGGCGCACGCGGTGTAGAGCGCGAGCTTCCCGATGGGGATGCCCATGCCGTTCGCCCCGAGATCGCCAAGCCCGAGGATTCGCTCGCCATCGGTCACGACCACCACGCGCACGTCGGGCTCCGGCCAGTTGTCCAGGTTCTGGCGGATCTCCCCACGATCCGATGGGGTCACGTAGAACCCTCGCGGCTGCCGGAAGATGTGCGCGAACTCTCTGCACGCCTGCCCGACCGTCGGCGTGTAGACGATCGGCATGAGTTCATCGATGTGGTCGATCAGCGTCCGATAGAACAACCGCTCGTTTCGATCCTGAAGCGCCCGCAGCGCGATGTACCTCTCGATGTCGTAGGCCTTGCGGCGAAGGCTCTCGAGGACACGTTCCTTCTGGCGCTCCATGGTGCTGACCTGCGCGGGAAGCAGCCCGCGTAGACCGAGTCGCCGGCGCTCCTCGAGCGTGAAGGCCGTCGACTTGTTGGTGGACGGATGGAAGAGCAGGTCGGATCCGTAGTCGTGTGTGTTCTCTGACATCGCCGCCGCACGAAATCGTCGTGTGTGTCGTGAAAGCCCACGATGGGAACCAAACACTGAAGGTCGTGGAGTGGCTGGCCGACACCTACGAGAGTAGGTTCTAGGACGTCGCGCTCACGGGCGTAGGGTCCGGTGAGGGCTCACCGTACACGGCACCCACGACACCGCCGTAGATGATGTGACCGAGTAGCGACCCCATCGCCAGGCTCATCGCGCCCGAGAAGAACGGCATCCCCATCATCGGCATGACGGCCACCTGTAAGAGCAGCCACGGAGCCAAACCGAACAGGGCCCCGCGAACGACCACCGGCCCGGGCAGGGACCCCGCGACCACGGCGTACAGCTCGGCCAGGATCACGCCGATCATGAAGTGCACGATCCATCCCATGACCATGCTCCCACCCATTTGGCCGGCAAGCATCTCCGCAGGGTTCATCGGGGGCATGCCCATCATCGGCGCGGCATAAAGCCCCACGACCGTCATCACCACGGTCCCGAGGACGCCGGCCAGCGCGGCGCGCCCGAAGTGCACGTTCATCGTTCCTCCTCTGTTCGGCCCCACCGGAGGGCCCCGCTGGGTCCCGGCGGAGCGATTTCGTTCCATTACTGTACGCCAAAGACCCTGGAGCCGCGAGTTGACCGAAGCTCTTGCGACCGGAAACGGCGCGGAATACCGGAGTGGGTACAGCAAGGATCATTGCCGAACCGATGGCCCGCGCTCCTGGGCCGAGCTGCCAGCGGTTTGACAACCCCTAAGATCGTCCCCTGTATTGGAGGTCGCGAACACAAACCGTCGGAGAGGAGGAAGCGCCATGGAGCTCACCGAGAAGCAAAAGGAGCTGTGCGAGCAGAGTCAGTGGGACTTCTCTAACCTCGGGGCGCTCTTCTTGAACTGTACACTCAAGCGCTCGCCGGAGATGTCGCACACCCAAGGGCTGATCGACATTTCTGCCGCCATCATGGAGGCGAACGGAGTCAGCGTAGAGGTGCTTCGACCGGTGGACTACTCCGTTGCGTACGGGGTCTGGCCTGACATGACCGAGCACGGCTGGAGCCAGGACGACTGGCCAGGGATCCTGGAGAAGGTCATGGCGGCGGACATCCTGGTGCTGGCGTCTCCGATCTGGCTGGGCGAGAAGTCGTCCGTCTGCACGAAGGTCGTGGAGCGGCTGTACGCGGCGTCCCACCTACTCAATGCGGCCGGGCAATACGCCTACTACGGACGGGTTGGGGGCTGTCTCATTACGGGCAACGAGGACGGCGCAAAGCACTGCGCCATGAACATCCTCTACTCGCTTCAGCACCTCGGCTACGTCATCCCACCACAGGCCGACGCCGCCTGGCTGTGCGAGGCGGGTCCAGGTCCGTCCTATCTGGACCCGGGATCGGGAGGCCCGGAAAACGACTTCACCAACCGGAACACGACGTTCATGGCGTGGAACCTCATGCACGTCGCGCGGATGCTCAAAGACGCAGGTGGGGTCCCCGCGCACGGGAATCAGCGCTCCGAGTGGGATGCAGGTTGCCGGTTCGACTTCGTCAACCCTGACTATCGCTAGATTGATCGAGAGGCCTACCTGCACCTGGAGACGCTCTGGGAGCGATCGGCCACTCAACACCATTTGAGGACCCATGGATATCGTCGTTCTCACAGTGCTCTTGTTTCTCGGTGTGACCCTGGCTTATCAAGGCCGCAGCTTCTGGGCGTGGGTGACCCCTGGGGCGCTCGCCGTGATCTGGTGGGCGGCAGGGGGGGGTGGGTTCTCCAGCCCTCTTTGGTGTGGTAGCCGGCGGATTCGGGGTCCTGGCGCTCGTCTTCGGAGTCCGGCCACTGCGCCGTACCCTGGTGAGCTCGTGGGTGATGCGGCTCATCGCACCGCTCCTCCCTCGGATGGGAGATACTGAACGAATCGCCCTGGAAGCGGGGACCGTCTGGTGGGACGGCGATCTCTTCTCCGGTGATCCCGACTGGCGGAAGCTCCTCGCTTTCAAGATCCGTGGCTTGTCCGAGGCAGAGCGTGCGTTCCTCGATGGCCCGGTCGAGGAACTCTGCGCGATCGTCAACGAGTGGGAGGTAGTTCAAAGGGGAGATCTTCCACCGGAGGCCTGGGAGTTCATCAAACGGCACGGCTTCTTGGGCATGATCATCCCCGAGGAGTACGGTGGGCTTGGCTTCTCCGCGGCGGCCCATACGGCTGTTGTCACGAAACTGGCGAGCCGCAGTGTAACGACCGCAGTGACCGTCATGGTGCCCAACTCGCTCGGACCGGCCGAGCTCCTCCACCGATACGGTACTGAGGAGCAGAAGAGCCGGTATCTCCCTCGGCTGGCGACGGGTGAGGAGATCCCTTGCTTCGCCCTGACCGGCCCCGAGGCAGGCAGCGATGCGGCAGCGACCCAGAGCGTAGGCACCGTATGCCGCGGGACCTATCGTGGTGAAGAGGTTCTGGGAATGCGCCTCGATTGGCGCAAGCGCTACATCACGTTGGGACCGGTCGCAACAGTGATCGGGCTCGCGTTCAGGCTCCGCGATCCGGACGGGCTGTTGGGGCAGGAGGAAGACCACGGGAGCACGTGCGCCCTGATCCCCGCCGATACGCCCGGGATCGAGATCGGCGCTCGACACGATCCCCTGGGTGTGCCGTTTCAGATCGGGCCCAACTGGGGCCGCGACGTTTTCGTCCCGGTGGACTTCATCATCGGGGGGCGCGAGATGGCTGGTGAGGGGTGGCGGATGCTCATGGAGAGTCTGGCCGCGGGCCGGTCTATCTCACTTCCATCCCTCGCTGGGGCTTCGGCCGAGCTGGCCGCCAGGGTCGTGGGCGCCTACGGCACCGTCCGCGAACAGTTCGACACTCCGATCGGCAGATTCGAGGGTATCGAGGAGCCGCTGGCCCGCATCGGGGGGCTCACCTATGCGATGAACGCCGCACGCATAATGACGGCCGGGGCCGTTGACGCCGGGGAGCGACCGGCCGTGGCCTCAGCCATCGTGAAGGCCTACCTGACCGAGGGGATGCGCCGGGTGGTGAACGACGCCATGGATATCCGTGCGGGCGCCGCGATCTGTCGGGGGCCGCGCAACATCCTCGCCCGTGCATATCAAGCTGTGCCGATCGGCATTACCGTGGAAGGGGCGAACATCCTCACTCGTTCCATGATCATTTATGGCCAGGGGGCGATCCGCTGCCACCCACATGCGCAGGAGGAAATGCGGGCGGTGGCGGAGAGTGACGTGCGACGGTTCGACCGTGCCTTTTTCGGTCACGTGGGCTTCGTGATCGTCAATGCAGTGCGAGCCGTGCTGCTCGGAGTGACGAATGGCCGATTGGTGAGGCCTCCCGCGAGTGGGAAGGCGAAGCGATACTTTGGTCGGCTGACCCGCATGAGCGCAGCCTTCGCGGTCGTATCCGATGCGGCGATGGCCACTTTGGGAGGTAAGCTCAAGCGCCGGGAGAAGATCAGTGGACGCCTGGCCGACGCGTTGGCTTGGATGTACCTGGGCTCGGCCGCGCTGAAGCGATTCTACGACGAAGGGGAACGCGACTGCGACGTTCCGTTCGTGGAGTGGTCCTGTGAGCACGCCCTGCACGAGATCCAGACGGCGCTGGTCGGGATTCTCCGTAACCTGCCAAACCGTCCCGCGGCGTGGGCGTTGTGGCCCGTGGTCTTCCCACTGGGTGCCCGCCTCAGTCCGCCGAGCGACAGGCTGGGTGGCGCCGTGGCGCGCGGGCTTCTCGACGATCGAGAAGCATGCCAGGCTCTGACGCGTGACATCTACGTTCCCCCAGCCCACGAGCCCGGACTCGGAATGCTTGATGCCGCCCTGGATCATGCGCTTCCAGCCCTGGCAGTTGAGAGAAAGATCCGAGATGCGGTCCGGGCGGGCCTTCTGGACAAGGCGCCCGGAGACATGTTGCTGGACCGAGCGGTCGAGGCCGGCATCGTCACCGCACAGGAGCGCCGGGACGTGCTCAGCGCTGACGAGGTCCGCGACGAGGTGATTCAGGTCGATGCGTTCGTTCCCGAGGCGTTTCGTTCTCTGCGAGGATAAGGTCGTTCGCCTGCAGGTCGGTACAGGTGGGCTGGCCAGGGTGACCCGAGCTGCGCAGTGAAGGAATGATGGCGAAGAGCGAGAACACTACTGGGACGTTGGCTCAGGAGCCTCCGGGAGGCGCGGTTGCCATCGCACTCACCGGCGGCGGGGCACGGGCCGCTTATCAGGTCGGGCTACTGCGCTGTCTTGCGGAGATGGTCCCGGACTACCGTTTTCGCATCGTCACGGGCGTGTCAGCCGGGGCCATCAACGCTGCCTTTCTCGCTAGCCACCCGGGTGGACTCGCCGAAGCCACCAAGGACCTTCGCCGGCTCAGGTGTAGTCTGGAGGTTGACCGCGTCTTCCGGACCGGAGGCCTGGCGATGGCGCGGAACGCGGTACGCTGGGGCATGCGGCTCATCTCGGGCGGCGTCAGGGTCGCTCCTGAGGTGCGTGGCCTGGTGGACACCGCGCCCCTCGCGCGACTTCTCGAGCAGGAGCTCCACACAGTCGACGGGGAGATCTCAGGCATCAGCCACAACTTGGAGGCGGGCCGCCTCGATGCGATCGCCCTCACCACTCTGCACTACGGCACCGGCCAGACGACGACCTGGGTCCAGGGGTGCGACATCCCGACCTGGGAACGACCCGACCGGTGCAGCGCCAAGGTCTGGCTCACCGCTGACCACGTGATGGCCTCTGCGGCGTTGCCGCTGGTCTTTCCAGCCGTGCGACTGGCCGACGCGTGGCACGGCGACGGAGGTATTCGCATGGCTGCGCCGCTGGCGCCCGCCGTGCATCTGGGGGCAAGCCGGATCATCACGGTGTCGACACGCCACAAGCCAGCTCGTCGGGAGGCCGAGCTGCAGGAAGCCAGGTACCCGCCGCCTGCTCAGATCCTGGGGAAGCTCTTCAACGCCGTTTTCCTAGATGCGATCGACCAGGACGCTGAGCAGCTGAATAGGATCAACAGCTTGCTTCAGGAGTTGCCCGCCGAGAAACGCAAGGGCCTCCGGGAAATCGAAACGCTCGTAGTGAGGCCATCGGTGGACCTGGGTAAGCTTGCTCGCGAGCATGAGGCAGACCTACCTCGCTGGTTTCGCTTCTTGACCCGCGGCCTCGGTACCCGCGAGACACGGAGCCCCGACTTCCTGAGTCTATTGATGTTTCAGTCCGATTACATCAGCCGCGTGATCGAGATCGGCGAGGCCGACGCCCAGAAACACTGCGCCGAGCTCAGCCGGCTGGTGCTGGGGTGAAGCTTTAGCCAAGCCTCTCCTCGAGAAAGCCGCCGACCCCTCTCTGGCGAAACAACCCTCAAGGACGAACTGAGAGATGAGCTACTACCAACTGCTGGCCGTAGATCCCGACGCCTTCTTCGACTGTGCGGCCTGCGGGATTCTGGACCGCCAAGTGCTGAGAGCGATACACGCTATGAGTAAGACAGATGGATCATTGAACCAGGAGCAGGACAATGAACTGCTACGAACTGACGACGAGTCATCACGAATAGGATTCCCAACGCTGGTCGGATCCACGCGGCGACTCGGTCGTCTCGAGTTCTGCGAATAGACTGCCGCGTCATGATCATGTCCCCCCGCAGCGTCATGAAACCGGCTCCAGCGTGTCCAATATCCAGGGCATGAGCTCGGACACGGTCGGGTGGACGAGCACTGATCTCCGGTAATCCATGCAGGGCAGACCACTGTACATGTAAGCCGCGAACATGTTGACGATCTCGTCACCACCGGGTCCCAGAATCGCGGCACCCAGAATCTGATCCGTGTCGCCGTCGACCAGGAGCTTGGCGAACCCGAGCGTCTCTCCCATCTCCTTGGCCCGGCTGATTCGGGACATCGGCCGCGTGGCTTTCATTACCTTGTGCCCCTTCGCGACGGCCTCCCGTTCGGTCATTCCGACACGACCGAGCGCGGGATCGATGAAAAGCCCGTACACGGGGATCCGGTCCGACAATCTCCTGGTGCCACCGCGCATCTGGTCGAGGACGATTTCGGCGTCGTTGACCGAGGTATGGGTGAAGGCACCGTGTCCGTTGATATCGCCCAGGGCGAAGACACCCTCCGCGCTGGTCTGGCAAAAATCGTCGACCTCGATGTACCCCCGTTCGTCGAGCTGGATACCCGCCGCTTCAGCGTTGAGCAGGTCCGAGTTCGGGACCCGCCCGACCGCGACGAGAAAGTGGGAGCCGGTCAGCTGGCGCTCGTCGCCACCCTGTACGATGGTGACCGCAACACCCGCGCCATCGGGGGCGACTCTCACCGCGCTCGAGTCCATACAGAACTCGATGCCTTCCAGTTCGAGAATGTCCCTGATCGACTCCGCAACATCGGCATCCTCTCGAAATACGAGTTGAGATCCCGACTCGATCACGGTGACCCGCGCGCCGAATCTTCGGAAGATCTGACTGAATTCGAGCCCGATGTAGCTCCCTCCCAGGATGATCAGGTGCTCCGGCACCTCGGTCAGCTCGAGGAGTCGGCCGTGATCCAGCCATGGAACGGTGTCCAACCCTGGTATGTCGGGGACGCGCGGGCGTGCTCCGCCGTTGATATAGATCCGATCGGCCGTGATGATCTCGTCGCCCACACGAATCTGCCGCGGACCCTCGAATCGGCCCCAGTCCTCGAATAGGGTCACGCTCTCTGCCGAGGAGATCCACGAAACCATCCCGGTGGTGTCGCGAACGGCGTTCATGCGCGCCCGAACGGCTTCAAAGTCTATCTCGACACCGTTCGGATGGATGCCGTACTCCGGTGCCCGCTTCATCATATGAGCCACCCGGGCGGTGGCCACGAGTGCTTTCGTGGGGGTGCAGCCCGTGTTCAGGCAGGTGCCGCCTATTCGATCTCCTTCAATGACGGCGATCGAGTCTCCGGTGGGAAGGAGATCGCCCAGTAGGGTGCCCGTTGCCTGGCCGGTCCCGAGTATCAGGTGTTGGAAGTGACGCATGACTGGGTCTCCGGGATGGTGGTTGTCACGATATCCAACCGTCAACGGCGAAGCAAAGGTGCGTTGGTGCATGGCTCCAGGTTTGGCTACCTGATGAGGACGGAACATCCCCGGGCCGGAGCCATCACTCATGAAGTATCCGAAGCGCAGCCAGTGCAAGTCCGCGAAGTCTCGATATCGGGTGCGGAATTGGGCGGAGTACGAAGCGGGCCTCCAGAAGCGTGGCGACCTGACCGTCTAGCTCTCCGATGCCGCGCTCGATGCCTGGCGTGCTCCGGCCAGCGCCAAACCCCGCGGCCAGCGCACCTATGCGGACATCGCAATCGAGACTGCTCTGACGATCCGCATGGTCTTTCATCTTCCGCTTCGCCAGACCGAGGGCTTCCTCCGGTCGCTGGCCCAGCTGCTCGAGTTGGATCTCCCGATTCCTGATCACACGACCCTGTCCCGGCGGCTTCAGAAGCTCGGCGAGATCCAGTTCCGGAGGCTCGCCACGGATCGACCGATCCACCTACTCATCGACAGTACGGGGCTCAGGATTCACGTCGGGCATCTACGGAAACCGCCAAAGAACAGGGATTGGAGGAAGCTGCACCTCGCGGTTGATGCCCGTACCGGTGAGATCGTCGCCCCGGATCTGACCGGTCGTCGGGCAGCTGACTGTGCTCGGGTACCTGTCCTCATCGAGCAGATCGACGATCCGGTAGCCTCCGTCTCGGCCGATGGGGCCTACGACGCGGTGGCCGTCTACGAAGCGGCCTAGGTGAAGGGTGAAGGACACGCTGTGAGACTGCTCATTCCACCTGGACGCGACGCCCAACTGAATCCGAGGCCCTCGGCCGCACAGAAGGAGAGGAATCGCAACATCCGCTCAATCCGGGAACTCGGTCGACGCGAGTGGCATACGCGCTCAGGCTACAGCACGCGCAGCCTGGTGGAGAATACCGTCTTCCGATACAAGACGATCATCGGTCGAAGTATGAGAAGTCGAACCTTCGACGGACAACGAGTCGAGTACACCTGGCGAGCAAAATCCTCAATACGATGACGCTGCTTGGGATGCCGGACAGCTACCGCGTGGAGTGATTTCCGCTCAGGAGAGGGGGGATCTGTTCTCAGTTCGGAGCCATGCACCAACGCCACGAACACATGAAAGGAGGGAGATCAAGATGTCCGACGTTCGGCACCAGGAGTACCCCGAGGCATGAAAAGCCTGATTACGATCAGGGAAGTGAGCACCGCTGAGGAGCTCAAGCAGGCCCAAGAGATCAGAGTAAGAGTGCTCGAAGAGGAACAGAGGGTTTCCGCGCGAGATCAACATCGACGGTGCGGATCAATCGGCCTCCCACGTGCTCGTACTCGATGCAGGGGTGCCAGTGGCTACCGCGAGGCTTATGATGGTGGCCGCAGGTCTCAAAACACGGCACTGCTGATCACGGATCCACAGAACGACTTTCTGAGTCCCGAAGGGGCGACCTGGGACCTGGTCGGCGAGAGCGTGACCGAGAACGGGACCGTCGAGAACATCGAAGCCCTCTTCAGGGCAGCGAAGGAGAACGAGATTCAGGTCTTCATCTCGCCCCACTACTACTTCCCGACCGATCACGGCTGGAAGTTCGAGGGCACGCTCGAGAAGGTGATGCACGACATTCACATGTTCGACCGGAAGGGTGCCCTGAATCTCGACGACTTCGAAGGCTCGGGGGCCGACTGGCTAGAGCGCTACAAGCCCTACATCGACGACGGCCAAACCGTTGTGGCGAGTCCGCACAAGGTCTACGGTCCAGAGAACAACGATCTGGTGCTGCAGCTCCGCAAGCGCGGCATCGGCAGGGTGGTCCTGGGCGGCATGTCGGCCAACCTGTGTGTCGAGGCCCACATGCGGGAGCTCTTGGAGCAGGGTTTCGAGGTGATGGTTGTGAAGGACGCCACCGCCGCCGCGGTCACGCCTGATCTGGGCGACGGCTACACCGCCGGGGTGACCAACTTCAAGTTCATGGCCAACGCGGTGGTCACAACCGAGGAGGCCGTCGAGGCGATGGAACAGTCGGGGGACGCGTCCGAAGCGGTCGGAGCCGACTGAGATACTGGAATCACTCGATCTCTTGCACCCCGATTGCCGAGGATTGAGTGGCGGACACGACAACGAGTGGCGCAGCGAGAGCTACGTCCGTGGACGATCCCGGCTTTGCGGCGCGGATCAGGGAGCGCGATGCCCAAGCGCTCGAGGAGGTCGTTCGCCGTTATCTCCCCCAAATCCTCCGCGCCGCCCGCGGTGCCGGCTTCGCCCCTCAACTGGCCGAGGACGTCGCGCAGGACACCTTCGTCACCTTCATCGAGACGGCGCCCCGATTTGAGGGCCGATCCCATGTCCGGACCTGGCTGTTCGGCATCCTGTACAAGAAGATTGCCGCAGCGCGGCGGAATCTGCGGCGCGACAATGAGATGGACGACATCGAGGAAGTCTTCGAGCAGCGGTTTGATGACGCCGGGAGCTGGACGCGGCCACCGCTCCCGGTGGACGCGGAGGTCTACGATGCCGAGGTGCGGAGGGGAATTGACGGCTGTCTGGACCGGGTTCCAACCAACCAGCGGATGGCCTTCGTCCTGCGTGAGATCGAAGGGATGGATACCCTAGAAATCTGTAAGATTCTGGAGGTCACGCGCACCAACCTAGGAGTCCTTCTGCATCGGGTCCGCAATCGCCTGCGGGAATGCCTGGAAGCCAAGGGTATCGAGCCATGATCAACATGCCGAACTGTAAAGAAGTTGCGCGCCTCTTTGCCAGCGAGGAGCTCGCCGACGCCGCATGGTTGAGCCGGGCTCTTGTCCGGTTCCACTTCCTCAGGTGCCGCGACTGCCGAGGCTACGCGGCTCAGCTTCGAGCCATCGGGGCTGCTGCGCGGGACCGGTGGGACTCGGGCGTGGCGGACAGAGCAAGCTTCGAGAAGCTTGAAAGCTCGATCCTGGAGCGATGCCTCGATGCATCGGATGAGAATATTGAGGACGGGCGCGGTCGCAACCCCGAACCTCCGGCAGAACAAACCGATCCGCGCTAGACGCTGACGAACACGTCACACCCTCCTAGTTCGACGACAACCTCGAGCGGCTTGTGGGCCTCGAGGAGTTCGACGAGCCGATCGGCCTCGATGTTGCGGATCCGGCGCGGCTTCTGGATGATCGATCCTTTGTTGCTCACGATCGTGACCACCACGTACGTTGCCTGTAGGTCAATGCCTGCGACCGACATGGTTGGCCTCCTGATGTTGAGCGGCCGCAGATTAGATTAGCGTACTTCGCTCGGCTCCGGAGGGCCATCCGCTTTATAAGGTCAGCTCGCGCCGTGGGTAGACACACTGGTCGCGCAGCATCTGAATCCGTTACGTGGCGGCCACATTGCTGGGGAGGAGAAAAGAAGATGGCTGAAAGTGTGTACAAAGTGATCGAGCTAGTAGGAACCTCTACTGAGTCGTGGGAGAAGGCTGCGGCAGCAGCCGTCCAACGTGCTTCCCAGTCACTGCGGGACCTGCGTGTGGCGGAGGTCTCAGAGCTGGACCTGCAGCTCAGGGACGGTGCCGTTCAGAGCTACCGCGCGAAGGTCAAGGTCTCCTTCAGGTACGAAGCCGGCGACTAGGAACACCCCGCACCTAACTATCTGGCAGAGCTCAGAGGCCCTCACCCCCCTTTAAGGGGCGTTGAACTAACACAGTAGGGGGTGCACACTCGATCGCCGAGCTAGATGCTGGCAAACAGGACGCCGATATCGGCATCGATCGCCAGCACACTCCGTTCCGGCACCGGCCGCCAGGCCTCGCTCGTGATCGGCTCGGAGGCCGCGATCGCGGCGCGATACCCCTCCCGGTGGGGCGCGTCGACGTGGCAGATGCCGCAGATCTCGCAGTCCTGCACGCCCTCGCGCTGGAGAACGTGGAGCGAGTTGCCCCGGCGCGAGGCCATCAGGGCGTGCCCATCGGTCAGCAGCAGGTTGAGCTTGGCTTCCTCCTCGGCGCCCTCGGCGTTCGATAGCTCGGCCGCTCGCGCCACCGACCCGGCGAAGATCTCGAGCGTCCTGTCGAGGTCGTCCAGCGGCGAATCGAGATCGATTCCCTCCGCCGCGAGGCGTCCGAGTAGCCAGAGGAAAAGCAGCTCGCTATCGGTCGTTCCCCGACGCTCGCCGAGAAGCCGCGGCTCGGTTTCCGCCTCCAGCCTGGGCGCTACCCGCTCGAAGGCGGTCACCGTGCCGTTGTGCGCGAAAGTCCAGCGGCCCCGTAAGAAAGGATGGGTGTTCTCGATCTGTGACCGTCCGACGGTCGCCCGCCGCACGTGGGCAATGAGGGTCGGCGCCGCGATCTCGGTTGCCGCCTCGCTGAACTCCACATCGGCATGCGCCGCGGTGTAGCGCTTCAGCACGTTCGGCGTTCCGTTGGGGTAGTAGGCGATTCCCCAGCCGTCCGCGTTTTCCAGGCCGCGCTCGTCACGACGGCTCTGCTCGAGAAGCGCATTCTGGGCTTTCACTAGCGAGCAGTCCACTTTCGACGGCGCATTGGCCCTGAATCAATAAAGCCTACACATACGAGCATCCACTACCGATCCAGTTCACGACCTCCATGTTCCAGGCGGGTTCGCCTACACCATGAACTCGAGGACGAGAACGAGAATTCCCACGCCCCCGAAGACAACCCCCAAGCCTTTTTCCATAGTCTGTGCCGGGAGGTATTTGCCCACTCGGCTCCCGATGGTGCTCCCGATCAAGACACCAGGGATACTCCAGCCCACGACCTGCCACACCGGTTGCGCCGAGAGAGCATGAATCCCGGCGCCTACGGCTGCCACGACCGCTAGCGTAAAGACGCTGGTCGCGATCGCGACGCGCGGTGGCATTCGGCAGCGCACCACGAGCTGCGTGGTCGAGATTTCAGGCAGGCCGGCGCTGATCATTCCGGTAAGGACACCGCCCACCGCCGCCATCATTACACCCGGTAGTCTCCAACACGTGGGATACTGGTAGACTGACCCGTCGCGGGCTCGCACCACGGTCGTCCCTCTGCCCTCGGACTTGGCGTCAATCAAGGCCACCGGTCTGTCACCAGGCTCGCACTCCTCCGGCGAGCGGACGAGTATCAGAAACGCAGATAGCACCAACAGTCCAGTTCCAAAGATCCCTTTGAGGATCCGGTCCGACACCATGTCGGCGCCTACCGCGCCCAGGACTACAGCGGGAATGCTGCCCAACAAAAGCCACCGGGCGGTCGCGTAGTCCACGAGCTTGGCCCTCACATAAGAGCGAAGGCCATTACCCATCCCAAAGACTTCAGTCAGGAGGCCCGCACCTACAGCCTGTACGGGTGTGAGACCCACCACCAGCATAAAGAACGGGCTGAAGAAGAGTGCCCCGGACACTCCCGAACCGATCGCCACGGTCGAGAACACGATGGACGCCGGAAAGACCCACCATAACTGCGAGAACGTGTCCACGGGTTACAGCCCTCGGGCCTGAGGAAGTCGAGCTCGAGCGTGAGGCCATTTTCCGAACGTGGGAGGCTCACGCGCCACTGTAATGAAATGCCCCCTTCGCCCACTCACTGGCAAGTCACGGAGTCCGGTTGATGGTCTGGCTGGATTTTCCGATCCCTAAAGAACGTACTCGACGAGGAAATAGAAATGAGCACGAGAGAACTGAAGTTGGGCGCCTACGGCGGTGTCGCCGGCGGTTTGATCTTCGGAGGGATGATGGGAATGATGGGCATGCTTCCGATGATCGGAAGCATGGTCGGCCAACCGACGGCCGCTGCCGGTTTCGCTGTGCACATGGCGAACAGCGTAATCATCGGGATCGGCTTCGCTATTGTACTCGGTCGGTTCGTGAGCGGGATTCGCAGCGGTCTGGGGGCCGGCCTCGTATACGGTGGGGCCTGGTGGATCCTGGGACCCCTCACCTTGATGCCACTCTTCATGGGGATGGGCTTCGGCGTTAACTGGAATGCCGCCGCTGCTGCGACCATGCTCCCCAGCCTGGTCGGTCACCTGATGTACGGCAGCATCCTCGGCCTGGTTTACACCTGGCTCCATCGACGCGATGTCGCTCCGGTTCCCTAGCGACCGCTAACTGAAGCAAAATGCGCGGACGCCGAATGCGTCGGGGGGAGCGCGTCCGAAGCGGCGCCAGCTCTTCCCGGCGCGGGCGGCTGCCCCGCGCTTGGGGGGCGCCCGGCTCAAGCGGGTGCTGTCGGATTCATGCGGCGGTGCACTTCCTTGTGGAAGCGCACTTTCCATAGCCGCCAGGCTGCAGCAAGGACGACCAGCATCAGGACCACCACCTCCCAAAAGCCGAGGGTCCCTGAGGCGACCATCGCCCCTCCCCCGATGAGCACCGGCACGCTGACGATGGGCACTCCAACGAACTCGGCGAAGCCCACGGCGAAGAACACCCAGTAGCCGTAGCTACTCAGGAAGGCATCGAGGTCTTCCAAAGGTGCTCCCCGTGTGGGTTCGATGACGAGTGTAATAAATTCCGCCCTTCGCTCACTCACTAACAAGTCGTAGGAGATTAGCACCGCCTATAGAACCGGCGGTTGACCATAGATGTAGTGAGGAGATGATTACAATGACTAGGCACACACTTTACACTGCGTTACTAGCGCTGTTCGTCGGAGGTTCGGCGGTGGTGCCATTACAGGCACAGACCCAAAAACTGGAGGAGGCGCTCAGGCGCTTCGAGGCCCAGGGCGTTCCAGTCATCGAGAACGAACGGGCTCCTGACCGATTCGGCGAGCCGGTCACGGTCCAGGTGACGAACGACAACTGGTTGGACGTGCGGATCTACGTAGTGGAGACCGCGACCTACCGGGGCCGTTGGCCCCTCGGCAACGTCACGGGGCTGGGCACGGCCCGCTTCGAGATCCCCTTCCACCTGGGGGCTGAGCTGGGCAACCTGATTCTGGTCGCGGAGGCCATGGGTTCCCGCCAGCTGCAGTTCACCCATCGTCTTCACACGGTGCCGGGATCTCTCGTGGATTGGGATATCCGTGCCGTGCTGGGCACTTCGTTCGCGACCGTTTTCTAGGCCCGAACTGAGCGCCCTGCTCCGCGACTACCTCGTGGAGGAGGAGATCGACGTCCAAACCGGCGTCACCATGACCGCGGTACACGTTCTGCGGTCCACGGGCTCGACGACGTCGTTGAGCGCACTCTGCGCGGCAACGCCCTTGCTGGATGTCCTAAGGCTTTCGTACATTTCCGCGAGCTGGACCCTCTGGTCCGGGCAGCGGACCGGGGGGTGACAGCCGTTCCGTCATCCGGGGGAATGTCTATGAGCACGTCCAAGGGGCTCCTGTTTCTGACGATCGGCCTGGTAGCTCTCGCCGCCGGGGGCTGCGGTCCGTCGGACGGACCTGAAGGCGAGGAGGCGGAGCCGACGCCCCAGGCATCGATCGTAGCTGAAGCCGACACTACTGGAGCGGCCATCTGGGCCCATCTCCAGCAGTCGGACTACCGAAGCACCTGGACCCTGTGGCCGGAGAAGGGCGAACTGTATACCGGGCAAGAGCCGCACGGCATGCTCCTGACCACCTATCTGAACGACGTTGCTCTGCAGGCGCTGAATTCGGGGGCGTCAAGCATGGCGCCGGGAGCCATCATCGTGAAAGAGAACTACATGCCCGACAGCACCCTGGCCGCCGTCACGACCATGTTCAAGGTGGGGGGTTACAACCCCGACGTGAACGACTGGTTCTTCACCAAGCATCTCGCCAGCGGCGAGCTGGATCGAACGCCTGGCGGAATGGCTATGGAAGGGCGACTGCCGGGCTGCACCAACTGCCACACGGCCATGCAGGCGAACGACTACCTGTACACCGGCCAGCTAGGCGGGGGGGGGTTGATTACGACCGCTGGATATGTCGGTTTACGAAGTCAAGCCGGAGGGCCCGCAGCAGTCATCCAAGACTGCCTCCGCCCCAACAGAGACGCCCGCTCTACGTAGACGCTCCTCGAATTCATCGCGCCACCCCCGAGGGAGGGCTCTCACGCGCAAGGCTGCCTCGGCTCGATCGAGGTTACCCCGATCGAAGAACAACAACTCAACGACCTCATGGACCGTGAGGGGCTCCGACTCGCGCTCGACGAGCTCGAACTCGTCGCCAGCACCGATCTCGCCTTCCGCTAGTACCCGGAGATAGAACCCCGTGCGACGGCTGGCCAAAAAAAGCTTCGGAAAAGCTGGATCTTCCATCTTGATGGCCAGCTTGTAACAAGGCAGGCGAGGTTGCGTGACCTGAACGGTGGCGTCTCCGACCCTGAAGACGTCGCCAATGCGCACGACCTCGTCTGTCAGGCCCTCGACGGTGAGGTTCTCTCCAAAGTTGCCGTAACGGAGATCATCGCGCCGCAGCTCTTGCTTCCAGTACTCGTAGTAGTCGCTTGAGTAGACATAGACCGCTTTGTCCCGGCCGCCGTGCACGCTGAGGTCGGCCTGCCGATCCCCAACCAGGTTGAGCTCGCGCATCATCAACGGCCCAGCGACGGGATCCTTGAAGATGCCTGTCTCGACTCTTCCGCCCCTGTACTCGACGACCTTCGGGAGCGAGACGTTCACTGATAGGATGCTCATAGTCGAGGCGCTCGGGTCCTATGGCTCCCGGTGCTACAGTTGTTCACAGTATTCTACGACGTTCTCCAGCGTCCTCCAAGGAGCACCCCCGTGAAGAAACCATCAGTGTCCGAATACATCGTTTCCGCTCTCGCGCAAGCCGGCGTGCAGCGGGTGTACGGAATCGTTGGTGATTCACTCAACGGAGTCACCGAAGCCGTGCGCCGTCATCCCGATGTGGATTGGGTGTCCGTCCGACACGAGGAAACCGGCGCGTTCGCCGCTGCGGCCGAAGCTCAGCTGACCGGTCGGTTGGCCGTATGCGCCGGGAGCAGCGGGCCCGGGTGTATTCACCTCGTCAACGGGCTGTACGATGCGCAGCGCAGCCTGGCGCCAGTATTGGCGCTGGCGGGCCACATCCCCTCCACCGAGATCGGGACCGGATTCTTCCAAGAGTCCCATCCCGACCGGCTCTTCGTCGACTGCAGTCATTATAGTGAGCTGATCTCCTCCCCCAGGCAGATGCCCCGTACGCTTCAGATCGCCATGCAGACCGCAATCAGCCGGCGCGGGGTCGCCGTGATCGTGCTGCCGGGAGATATCGCCCCGGCCCAGATGACTGACATGGATCTGGCGCACCCCATCGCCGGGGACTGTTCGCGCAGCCAGCCGTGTGACGACACCTTGGCCGAGCTCGCCGCGCTGTTGAGCGGCAAGGCCAGGGTCACGATCCTCGCTGGCGCGGGGTGCGCGGGCGCCCACGGTCAGCTCCTCGAGGTTGCCGCCACTCTCAAGGCTCCGATCGTGCACGCGCTCCGGGGCAAGGAGCATGTCGCCTACGACAATCCCTACGACGTGGGAATGACGGGCTTGATTGGTCTCTCACCCGGTTACGAGGCGCTGGAAAGCTGTGATGTGCTCCTCATGCTGGGCACGGATTTCCCCTACGCCGACTGGTATCCCAAGGGAAAGACTATCATCCAGGTCGACATCGACGGGCAGCGCCTGGGACGCCGCTGCGGCCTGACCCTGGGAGTCCAAGCCGATGTAAAGGAGACGCTGGCGGCTCTCCTGCCTCTGCTGGCAGAGAAGGAAGACTCAGGCCATCTGGATCAGGCGGTCGAGCAACACGTGTCCGCACGCAAACGCCTGGACGAGCACGTACGGAAATCGAAGAAGGACAAGCCGATCCACCCCGAGTGCCTGACGACCATCGTGAGCGAGCTGGCCAGCCCCGACGCGGTGTTCACGGCGGATGTCGGGATGTGCACGGTCTGGGCGGCGCGGTATCTGCAGATGACCAGAGAGCGCCGTCTGCTGGGCTCCTTTACCCACGGCTCGATGGCCAATGCCCTTCCCCAGGCGATCGGAGCCCAGCTCTGCTATCCCGATCGCCAGGTGATCTCACTTTCGGGAGACGGCGGGTTCACCATGCTGATGGGGGATTTCATCACGCTGGTGCAGGCGCGGCTTCCGGTAAAGGTGGTGGTCTACAACAACAGCTCGCTCGCGATGGTCAAGCTCGAGCAGAACGTGGCTGGGCTCCGTGATTTCGGGACGCAGCTAGTGAATCCGAATTTCGCCAAGGTCGCCGAGGCGATGGGCGCGCGAGGAATCCGCGTGGAGGATCCGGGAGAACTGAGATCGGCGGTGGCGTCCGCGCTCGAGACGGACGGCCCGGTGCTGGTGGATGTGCTCACGAATCCCGGCGAGCTCTCGATGCCTCCCAAGACGACGCTGAAGCAGGTCCGGGGATACAGTCCCCTCCACCGAGCCGAGACCCGGGATTCGGGGCGAGGCGATCAAGGAGTTTCTCACGCGCAAGTGGGCGTCCGAGCTCGACTATCGTCTGATGAAGGAGCTCTGGGCCTATACCGACAACCGCATCTCGGTGCGGTTCGAATACGAGTGGCGGGACGAGAGCGACCAGTGGTACCGGACCCACGGCAACGAACACTGGGAGTTCGACGAGGAAGGTCTCATGCGCCGCCGCGACATGAGCGCGAACGATGTTCCGATAGCGGAGTCCGAGCGGCGTTATAGGCAGCTTGAAGAATCAGCCTGAGGAGGCGCGCATGGCCACGGTAACGGCGAATCTGGCAGAAGGTACCAAGGTGACGATCGAGGCACGCCAATTCTCATGGCTGGCGGATGAGCCTCCTCAGGCCAGCGGAACCGACACGGGCCCCACGCCCTACGAACTGCTCCTGGGGAGCCTGGCGGCGTGCATCGCCACGACCCTCAGGCTCTACGCGAACCACAAGGGCATTCCCCTGGCGGGCGTCGGCGTCCACCTCGCCTTCGACCGCGTCCACGCCGACGACTGCGAGGACTGCGATGCACGGGCGGACGGGTGGATCGAGCGCATTCAGTCCAACGTGACGATCCGCGGACGCTTCGACACCGCGCAGCGGAAGCGACTCGGGCAGGTGGCGCAGCGGTGTCCAGTCCACAAGACACTGACGAACGGGGTGGAGATCATGGACTCGGTCGAATTCGAGGAGGGTGTCTCCCTCGATTGAATTGGTGCCAAAGCGCATCGAGTAGTCTTCCGAAGCGCCGTGTCACCGCCACCGTTGGTCGACGCAGGGCATTGGCACCTCGCCGCGCTCTTGGTCGAGCGACGGGTAATCAGTGTAGCCTTTCGCACCGCCGCCGTAGTAGGACGTCGCGTCGTCGGCGTTCAGCTCCGCACCGAGTCGGAAGCGCTGTGGTAGGTCAGGATTCGCCAAGAATTTCCGCCCGAACGCGATCAGATCCGCCTTGCCGCTCAGTACCCATTCCTCGGCTTCGTCACGATCGAACCCACCGGCTACGATCAGCGTGCCTTCGTATTTGTCGCGAATCAACTGCATCATCGATTGCGCCTCAGGATCGTCCCAGGATCCGAATTCAGCTTCGGGGATGCGCGGCCTTACAACGTGGAGATAGGCGAGGTCATAGTCGTTGAGCCTCTCGACGACGTAGCCGAAGGTGGCCTCCGAGTTATCGTCGGCCATGTCGTTGAATGCTCCGATGGGTGACAGGCGGACGCCGACGCGGTCGGAATCCCAGACCTCGTTCACGGCTTCGATGACCTGCAGCAGAATCTTTCCGCGGTTCTCTACCGAGCCTCCATATTCGTCGGTGCGACGGTTGGTCGCTGTCTGGAGGAACTGGTCGAGGAGGTACCCGTTCGCCGCGTGGACTTCCACGCCGTCGAAACCGGCGGCAAGGGCGTTCTTCGCCCCGCGCACGAACTGCTCGACGACGTATGGCATCTCCTCGAGCTGCAGCGCGCGTGGCGTCACGAAGGGCGCGAACGCAGCTTCGCCGTCTTCGTTCTCGATGAACGCCTCCCCGGAAGGCGCGATCGGCGATGGCGCCACCGGAGGCATGCCATCGGGCTGCAACGAAGGGTGAGAAATTCACCCGACGTGCCAGAGCTGCATGAAGATCCGGCCGCCCGCTTTGTGCACCGCATCCGTAACCAACCGCCATCCCGCGACCTGCTCGGGGGTGTGGATACCGGGTGTCCAGGCGTAGCCTTGGCCCTGCTGGGAGACCTGAGTGGCCTCGGAAATGATCAGAGCGGCGGAAGCACGTTGGGAGTAATAGCAGGCGTTGAGGGAGGATGGAATGTTGCCCGGCTGCCGAGTGCGCGAGCGGGTCAGCGGCGCCATCGCAATTCGGTGGGCCAGCTCATAGCGTCCAACCTGAACGGGCTGAAACATCACCTCGGTTGTCACGACCGGTGTGGATGACGACATGACTACCTCCTGCTCCGACGTCTAGTGGAGCTGCATCAGGGTTCGATCGAATGACTCAATTTCGCTACAGCCTCTTCACCATCCTAGCAGGCGTTGTGGCCCAGGAGGCTCAAAGCCCACTAAGTGACTCCAGTATCTCAGTCGGCTCCGAGCCTCCTTCGCCAGAGAGGCGCTAACGGCGTCCAGTTTTTCTTGAAGGAGCACAACTGGTCTCCAGTTCCCGAATGAGGCGTCTACCGAGACCCATCCCTCGGTGAGAAGGAAGCACCGCAGTCCTCGCGATCTTCCCTTGACCTTCGGCTACCATCGTAAGCCTTGAGGTAGCCACCGGCACCTGTTGCCAAGCTCAGTGCATGTAGAGATGCCAGAACATCTTCTCCGAGTGCGACTTGGATACGATGTCGAACCCGGCATGCTCGCCCCACTTGGGGCGGAGAGCCTCGACGGCTTTCGTTGAGACCGCGTCCGCGTAGTCGATGAACCACGCGTAGAACACTTTGTCCTTGTCGAGGAAGGGCCCGAACTCGGTTCCCTGGATAGCCTCGATCACCTGACTGCGGACATCGTCGAAGTAGTCCGCCACCAACTGCACATCCCCGCGAGAGCCTATGTTGTTATGGCCGGCGACGAGGATCTCCCAGTCGATGGTCAGGAGCTCCCGGACGGACTCCTCGTACCCCAAGAGGTCTTCCGCCCACCCGAACCCGGGGAACTCGAGAAGTCCGGGGTGCACCAGGTCCACATTGTGAAGCACCTTCTCATCCCTCAGTAGAATCCAGCTGTTGTCCGAGGAGTGACCCGCCGCCGGCGTCCCGACTTCGATCACCATACCCTCGAACTCGAACTGACCCCATGGGACCGGAATGATCTCGGTCGGCAGGGGGACTCTCTCACCGTAGCGCTGGATCTGTGTGCGGGCCGCCTCCGTTCCCACGATGCGCAGCTCTGTTCCTGTGCGCTCTGCCTCCTCGACGTAGGCGCCCGCTCCTCCCACGTGATCGTAGTGGTAGTGACTGTACACGAGCGTGGTAATCGGCAGATCCGTGAGCTCTGCACGAATCGCCTGGATGATCGCCGCCCCACGTCCGTCCCTGGCGGCGTCGATTACGAGGACCCCTCTATCCCCGACCAGGACGGTGGATTGATAACCCATTACCTCGACCCAGTATGCTCGCTCTGTGAGTCGCTGGATCGTATGGGGCCGCATCATCCGGTCGAAGTCGCTCACCTTGAGCTTCTGTCCCGGGACCATGGGCACTGTCGTAGACGGCTCGATGAGCTCGGTGTCTTGCGCCCGGCTGCTCGTCGGGGTCAACGCCGCGAGGGCGAGGGCAGAGGCGGTGGTGGCGGCGACCGTCAGAGACGATCTCAGGTTTCGCGTTTTCATGATAGCTTCTCCCTCCTTCTGGCTGTTCGTTCGTGGGGTGTGGCTAGACCCGGCCCTCCATCGACTGGAGGGCCGGGGTTGGGCTTCATGCTTAGGCCCAGGGCAGGAGCACCACGCTGCCTGTGATCTCGTTATCAGCGATCAACCGATGTGCCTCTGCGGCCTCGCTCAACGGAAGCGCACGGTCGAGGATCGGCCTGATGTGGCCGGCGGCGACCAACTCGAGACCGTACTCAAGGTCTTCCTTGTCCATCGCCATCGAGCCGAGCAACCGCTTCTGCGTGAAGAACACACTCCTCACGTCGAAGGTCGTCTCCGTACCGGCCGCGAACCCGTAGATGACGATGGTGCCGAGGGGACGCGCCGCATCGATGCTCTTCGGCAGCACATCGCCACCCAGGCTGTCGATCACGACGTCGACGCCCTGGCCATCAGTCCATTCCTTGACGCGTGCTACGAAGTCATCCGTGCTCGTGTCGATCACGAAATCGGCACCGAGCGACCGTACGAAGTCCGCGTCCTCCTGACTCCGCACCGTTGTCGCGACCTTTGCGCCGAGCGCCTTGGCGACCTGCACCTGCATACTCCCGGCGCCACCCGAGCCGGCGTGGACGAGCACAGTGTCGCCCGACTTCACGCCGCCTACCGTCTTTACCGAGCGTACCGCGGTTGCCAAGACCACCGGCAGTGTCGCCACGAGCTCCGGCGCTAGTCCGGTCTCGTCCTTTACCGTAAACTCGGCCGGAAACTCGACGTACTGGGCGTACGTGCCCGGCCGCCCGAGCCCGGGGACCGTGAAGCTGACGGCCGTCCCGGCCGGCCGGATGCCCCACTCGGCCTCATCGAGTGGATAGCCAGGCACCGGAATGACCGCGTCGCCGATCTCGAAACCGCTGACGCCGGCGCCGATAGCCGCCACTTCACCCGCAGCATCGGAGCCCAGGATGTGTGGCCACGGAAGCTCCGGGGCGATCTCGCCCTGTCGGATGTAGTGATCGAACCGATTCAGGCCGGCGGCGTTCACCTTGATGAGCAGATGACCAGGCTGCGGCTCCGCGACCGGCACTTCGGTGGGCTCGAGCACGTCGGGTCCGCCGAATCCCCGGATGACGACTGCCTTCATCGCTCCGGCGATGGACTGCTCCGTTCCTCGCACCGTCTCGCTCTTCGTTATCGTTGCCATCGTTCTCTCTCCTTGTCGTGTGGCGAGAGGTCCTTGTGCCTCTCCGTCGCTCAATCGCAAAGGAAGGCACGGGTCGTGCCAAGCGAGGCAGCGCCGTAAATCATTGTCAGAAACCACGTTGCGGATTTCAGGCTGATCACGAAAGTTCGTGGTATCACGAACTATCGTTGATATCGTCACGAGTTATCGTGATTTTGTTCGGAACTGCGATGGGATGCCAAGACACGATCGTCACCCAGCCTCCGAGGAGGATGAATGCCCGGAGAAGGTCTTACACCGGATCTGATCAACGAGCTCGAGCAGTACCGGCGGATACTGAACAACATCCCGGCGGAGATCGGCGTTCTCGACACCGAAGGGCGGTACCTCTTCAACACGCCGTCCGGAATTCGCGACCCCGGGGTGCGAGAGTGGATGCTCGGCAAGACGAACCACGAGTGGGTGCTAGAGCGGGGTCATCCGATCGAGATTGCGGATAAGCGACAGGGGGCCGTCGATCACTGCGTGAAGGAGAAGGAGTCGGTGACGTTCGAGGAGATCTGGACCGACAGAGACGGTCGCCGGCTTCACTACGTCCGCACGTTCAGTCCCGTCGAAGACGAGGCCGGGACGGTCACGCATGTCCTCGGATGCGGCCAGGAGATCACGCAGCTCAAGAAAGCAGAGGAGGAGCTAAGGACCGCACTGGCCGAGGTCGAGGCACTCAGAGACCGACTCCACCATGAGAATCAGTATCTCCGCGAGGAGCTCCAGGCCGAGTACAATTTCGAGGAGATGGTGGGCGAGTCCCCTGCGATGGCGAACGTGCGTGCCGCGATCGAGACCGTGGCGCCGACGGACGCCAATGTCGTGATCAGCGGGGAAACGGGGACTGGCAAAGAAGTCGTTACTCGGGCGATCCACGCACTCAGCAGCCGGCGTGATAAGCCGCTCATCAAGGTGAACTGTGCGTCTATCCCGCGCGAATTGTTCGAGAGTGAGTTCTTCGGTCATGTGAAGGGTGCGTTCACCGGAGCGATCAAGGATCGCGTCGGCCGGTTCCAGCTCGCGGATCAGGGCACGTTGTTCCTCGACGAGATCGGTGAGATCCCCCTCGAGATTCAGGGCAAGCTGCTCCGCGTTCTACAGGAAGGTGAGTTCGAGCGGGTCGGCGAGGCCAAGACACGCAGTGCCGACGTTCGGATCATCGCGGCCACCAATCGAAATCTCAAAGGGGAGGTCGAGGGTGGCCGTTTCCGCCAGGACCTCTACTATCGGCTCAATGTCTTTCCCATCGACGTGCCGCCTCTCCGTCATCGCGGCGACGACACCCAGCTCCTCGCGACTCATTACCTCGAACGAGCCGTGCGGAAGCTCAGTCGAGGACCGAGGTCGCTCGCGTCCGAGGAAGCGTCGAGGCTTTTGTCATACGATTGGCCCGGAAACGTGCGGGAGTTACAGAATGTGATCGAGCGGGCTGTGATCACGAATCGTGGCGGACCGCTGAGCTTCGATCTTCCTTCGTCGGAGGGAAGTGGGCCCTCCGCGCCCGGGAGTGCGGTGGATGCCGAGGTTGGCGTGGTGTCCGCCGCCGAGATGCGACGACGGGAGCGCGACAACGTGCTACGCGCCCTGGAGCGCACGAACTGGCGGGTCTACGGACCCGATGGTGCCGCAGCGTTGCTCGGGGTCAAGGCCACCACACTAGCGTCGCGGATCAAGAAGTTGGGACTCGGCCGCCGATGACGGCGCCACCGGGTCGTTCGACGTCGACGTGAACGAAGTTTCACAGATCGAGAACGAGCCTCTCGCTCTTCGCGCGGGAGACGCAGGTACACATGAAGCGCTCCCGGTCCGACTCGGTGAGGAAGACGTCTCGATGATCCGGCTCCCCCTGCAGGACCGGCGTCATGCACATGCCGCATTCGCCGCGTTTGCAGTCGTACGTTGCCCACACGCCGGCTTCGAGCATCGCGTCGAGGATCGACTGTGACGCGGGGACTTCCAGCGACATCTGTGAGCGAGCGAGCTCCACCTGGAGGGGTCGGTCGTCGGTCTTCGCGCTCCCGCCGAAGCTCTCGAAGTGGATCTGGCCCCGCCGCAAGCCCTTCTCGAGCGCGGTGTCTCGCACGGCTCGGATCAGGCCGGCAGGGCCACAGACGTACACATGCGCGCCATCGGTCGGCGCCGAGAGCACAACTGGGATGTCGAGTGGGGTGTCCCCGGCGCGCCCTCCGAAATAGAGAGTCGCCCGGTCTCCGGCGAGACGCTCCACCTCCTCGCCGTACGCCATGGTCTCTCTGGCGCGCGCCGCGTAGTGGATCTCGAATGAGGCGCCGTCCGAGATGAGCTTCCTCAGCATCGCGAGGATGGGCGTGATGCCGATGCCGCCGGCGATGAGAATGGAGTGCGATGCGTGGGACGCCAGAGGGAAGTCGTTCCTGGGTCCGGACACCTCCATGAGATCGCCTTCCCCGACCGCCTCGTGCATGAAGCGCGATCCTCCCCGCCCGTTCGCCTCTCGAAGCACCGCGATCTCGTAACGTGTGCGGTCCTCGCGATCGGAGAGGATGGAGTACCGGCGCTGCTCGGTTTGTCCGCTCTGTAGCTGCACCTGAATAGCCAGGTGAGATCCAGGGGTGAACGAGGGCAGCTGCTCACCGCCGACTGATCGTAACTCCAACGATCTCACACGCTCGGCTTCCACTCTGATGCGACTCACCGTGAGTTTCATTTCTCGCCCTCCGTCCACCTTGGGTTGAACGGCGAGTAGTCGAGCAGCTCCCACTCGACGGGGTGGAGGAGTGGCCTCTCGAGCCAGCGCTCGACGGTGAAATCCCAGTAACGGCGCGTTCCGCCCGTGCGATCGCTCGACTCGTCGAGCTCCCACCGGATCTCCGGTGTTCCGACCAACTGCAGGGTCTGGTTGGCGTCGAAGTCGATGAAGAGGAGACCGGCCCGCGGGTTGGCGACGAAGTTGCCAAGCGTGTTGAACATGCTGTTCCCGGCATAATCGGGGACCCGTAGCGTCCGCTCGTCCAGGACCTCGACGAACCCGGGGTTCCCTCCCCGGTGCGAGACATCCACACCCCGCTCGGGGTGAGCACTCGCGACGAAGAAGGTGTCGGCTGCGCCGATGGACGCTCGCTGTGGGGGCTTCAGGATGCCACCCGAGAGCGGCTCGATTCCGTTCCGTGACTCACCCGAGAGCTGCACGATGTGACGACGCTGGATGTACTTGGGGCAGTTGGGGTATGCCTCGATCACGTCGAGCCGCAGCTTCTCGTCATCCACGCGTCTCAGGTTACCGTTGACACGGAGACGCCTGCGTGTGGCGAGCTCGATCGCGAGCATTCCGACGCGCGGATCGCCGGCGATGTTGGCCCAGAGCGGGTCGTGCTCGTCGTAGCCGGCCCGGGACAGATCGAAGTCCATTGTGCGGTCGTCCGCCGCCGAGACGAATCCCGGGCGGCCGAACAGCACGGATGCCCAGACGTTCTGATCCGTGTCCACGCTCCCCAACACCACCATCGGTTGCTGAGCGATGAAGGGAATGGCACCGGGTATGATGCGATCGGAGATCACGCCTGCGTTCTGCTTCGCTTGCAGCTCTTCGCCCGTGCGCTGCTGGACGAGCAGTTCACCCTCGTGGTAGATGGTTGCGACAGTCATTGCCAAGGCTCCTTTCAGTGGTCCATACCGGCGGGGGCGCGATCCTGGGGCCCCGCCCCCGCGGCTGGCTAAACGGGTTCTATGAACCCAGGAGGGAAGGTCTCTTCACCTTCCGATCCAGGAAGGACTTCATGAGCTGCGCGATCACCGGGCCGTCTTCCTCGAGGGCGAAGTGGCCCGTGTCCAAGAGATGGAACTCGAGGTCTTTCAAATCGCGCTTGTACGGGTGGGCGCCCTCGGCCGGAAAGGTCGGATCGTTCTGGCCCCAAACGATGAGCATGGGCGGCTGATGCCGGCGGAAGTACTCCTGCCACTCCGGATAAAGGGGTGGGTTGCTCCCGTACGAGTAGAACAGCGCCAGTTGGATCTCGTCGTTGCCGGCACGATCCAGAAGCGGCTGAACGTGGCCCCAGGTATCGGGGCTGATGCTGGCTGGGTCACGCACGCCGGTGAGGTATTGCCACTTGGTTGCGTCGATCGTGAACAGCCCGCGCAACGGCTCGGCGTTCTCGGGGCTCTTGTCCGCCCAGTACGCCTTGATAGGGTCCCAGAACTCCCGGAGCCCCTCGTCGTACGCGTTGCCGTTCTGGACGATCAACGACTCGACGCGCTCCGGATACTTGGCGGCCAGGCGATATCCCACCGGGGCGCCGTAGTCCATCACGTAGATGCTGTATGAGTCGAGGTCGAGCTGGTCGACCAGGGACTCGATGATCTCCGCCAGTCGATCGAACGTGTAGTCGAACTCGTCGACGGCGGGCATCGAGCTGTTCCCGAAGCCGGGGTAGTCCGGCGCGATGAGGTGGTAGTCGCCGGCCAGGGCCGGAATGAGATTGCGGAACATGTGAGACGACGTCGGGAAGCCGTGGAGCAGGAGAACTGTGGGATTCTCCCGCGAGCCCGCTTCGCGGTAGAAGACTTCCACGTCGTCGATCGTCGTCGAGCGGTAGTGGACCTGACGGGCGAATGTCCGCCTGGGCGCCGTGTGCGTCTCGTTCACACGCGTGCCCGGGTCGTCGGACGGTGCTTCTACATTCGCTGCTCCGATCAGGATCGTCGCGGCCAGTGAGGCGAGAAGTGGGAAGGTTCTCATGATGATCTCCGTTGGTTGAGATTCTTGGGATCGGACAGGATGATGATTGCGGCTTTCATTGGGACACCTCCTTGGGTGATGTGTCGGGTGTGGACCGAACGTTCGGTAAATACCAGTGGTAAAATAAAACGGCCTCCCCCATCGTGACTCGTCCATCAGGATCCCGCTGGTTCCGGTTTCCGCAGGAGGTCCTGCGGGAGATTCCGGAGTGTTCTGCGAAACGGCCTCGGGTCACCGGTTGCGCGCGCCATCACCAGCGAGCCCTGGATGCGGATCACCGCGTCTTGGGCGCGCTCCCGCGCGGTGCGCTGCGGGAGGCCCGACTCATGCAGCATGGTTGAGATGGCGTCGACCCATGTCTCCATTGCAGCTCTCTGGTGATCTCGAATCGCGCCCTCCTCGACCCCGAACGAGAGCGCGTCGAGCAGACACGACTGTTGGCCACCGTGGTAGAATTCGTCCAACTTCCGGGCCATCTGGCGCAGCCGCCGCTCCGGCGGTCCCGACTCGGTAAGCGGTTTCAGGGCATGCGCTTGCAGCCACTCGCCCGCCCGGTTCAGGACGGCCTCAGCCATCTCGGCCTTGCCGCCCGGAAAGCGGTGGTACAGGCTCGCGCGCTGCAACCCGGTGGCCATCGACATCTTGCTCAGGCTGGCTCCCTCATACCCGTGCGTGCGGAACACCTCCGTCAGGCGAATCAGCAGCTCGGGCTCGGCGATCTTGCTCATGGGGATGATGATAAACCGAACGGTCGGTAAAGTCAAGTCCTGGATATGACGGTGCCCAGGTAGTGCTCCAGACATAGCCGGCGCCCGGATCAGCCCCCCAGCGACCTGGCCCGCTCGTCCAGCGCCTTCCGGACCTGGGTCACTGTCGCCGGCGGGACCGCGGACTCCTGGGCGAAGCGCCGCCAATCGACTATGGCGGCAGCGCGTCTGATCTAGGATGCGCTTCGGCTTCTTCACGTCGAAGTCCCCGGCGACCGCGAGAAGGTCGGACTCGAGGATGCCCGCGGTCTTGTCGCGCACGCGCATCTGGTGCTCCGACGTCCAGTCCACGCCCCGAGCGAAGGTGACGTCGTACGCCGGAGCCAGCGCCCACTCCCCGTCGGGTCGCATATGGAAGGACAGGTTCTTCACGTGATCGTCCTGGTTGACGGCGATCACGTTGAAGACCATCCGGCGGTACGCCTGCTCGAGTGGGCCGTACGTCATCCCGAGCCTGAAGACGGTTCGTAAGTACTCCTCGTACGAGCTCGCCCCCCGGTCGTTGTAGTCGACGTGGATCAGCCCTCCGAAGGTGTGCTGGTGGATGCGTGCTCCGTTCTCGATGTCGAAGCGGCGGATGAGGAGGTGCGCAAACCCCTCGTGCTCCAGCACGGTGACATGCGTGGTCCGAGACTGGTTGCCTGGGCCACTCCGTTCCTGTCCCGGCCCGAGAAGGGCGGGCACGTGCAGGGGTGTTGTTCATAATCACCTTGCGCCCCACTTTCACGATGGTGCGCTCGCTGGCACCATTTGTGCCTTTTCGCCAGCCAGAGCACGGAGGCGGCTGAGGGACAGGCATGGACGCCAACGAAGCCTAGTCATCCACCTCTCGGAGGAACGGACCGATGGCCAGCCAAGAGCACCTCGTGTCTGCCACCCAGCCCCGACCTGGCGGTGTCAAGGTACTCCGAACCGGGGTAGGACCGGCTCTCTTGGCGTGGGGGATTCTGGCCCCGGGCCTGGGAGCTCAGGTAGATCCGCCGCCACTGCCCACCCAAGAAGCGGTCACGGTGGTTCCCGGAGCCCACTACCAAGCGGGGGGCCTGTTCACATCGATGATGGGGCGAGGGTATCGCCGGCTGTGGACCACCCCCATCAGGGTGCCCGTCGCGGACCTCGGGAGCCTGGGCGGCGGTGGTCTGACGCCCTTCCGCCTCGGGGGGGGGAGCGACCACTCAAACCCTCCACCTTCGCGGCGTGGATGGCCGGCGCTACGTGCTGCGCTCCGTGGACAAGTCGCCGCAGGCACTGGCCGAGGAATTCCAGGACACGCCCGTCGAGGGCATCATCCAAGACCAGATGAGCTCGTTCCACCCCTCGGGAGCCGTCGTTGTGGCCAGACTGCTCGAGGCGGTGGGCGTGCTCCACCCTGAGCCGCGGTTGGTCGTCATTCCGGATGACCCTCGACTCGCTGAGTTCAGGAGTCAGTTCGCCGGCATGCTCGCGCTCTTCGAGGAGCGACCCGATGACCTCCCCGATGGGCAAGCCGGCTTTGCGGGCTCTCGCCGGATCGTCCAGACGGACGACCTCTTAGACGAGCTCGAGGAGGATCCCCGGAACCGCGTGGAGCTCCGAGAGCTGCTCAAGTCCCGGTTGGTGGACCTTCTGGTGGGGGATCGCGATCGCAGCATGAACAACCATCTCTGGGCCCGCTTTCCCGACACGGACGGCGGCTACGTTTGGCGCCCGATCCCTCGTGACCGGGATCAGGCCTTCGTCCAGTTTGACGGATTCCTGAAGGGCCTCGCCCGCTTCTACGAACCTCGGTTGGTCCGCTTCGGTAGCGACTACCCCGACATCAAGGCTCTCACCAGGAACGCCTGGGACATCGATCGTAACTTGTTGGTCGGACTCGATCGTACCACCTGGAATGCCACCGTCCAGGAGGTCACGGCCGCGATCACAGACGGCGTGATCGCCGAGGCAGTCTCGCGCATGCCGAGGGAGCACTACGCCCTGGTCGGGCCGGCCTCGGAAGCGAAGCTCCGGGCGCGTCGCGACGAGCTTCCGATGGCCGCCCACCACTTCTACGACATCGTCTTCCGGTATGCCGACATCCACGGCACGGACACCGACGAAGTGGCGATGATCGAGCGCGTCGACGGGGGCGACGTCCGCATCGCGATTCACCCGCGGGGGCCGTCGTCGGAGCCGGAGGGGTCGCCCCACTTCGAGCAGACCTTCTCGCCCGACGAGACTCGCGAGGTGCGCCTCTCCATGCACGGTGGAGACGACCTCATACGGGTCGAGAGCAGCACGGACTTGCCGATCACGATACGCGTGGTGGGGGGTGGGGGCCGCGACGAGCTCATCAACTCGACCGGCTCGAGGGGTGTGGTTCTCTACGACGCCGGCGACGGCACGGTGACACGCGGTGGCGGCACGAAGCTGGTGCGCCGGCCCGCGCCGCGGCCGACCGCGTGGTTCGAGGGCGCTCGCCAGTTGGACTGGGGCAAGGAGTCCGAGCCGTCCATGAGGATGAGCTTCGACGGGGACCGCGGCTTGGTGGTCGGGATCGGGATCCAGCAGGACCGCCACGGCTTCCTCAGCTACCCGTACAGCTCTCGCCTCCAGCTGAGAGCCGCCTGGGCGTTCGGCCGATCCCAGCCGATCCTGGGCTATCGGCAGCACTTCCGTGGTCTGTTTGGCAGTGGAGGTCTGAAGCTGCGAGCCCGCTTTTCCGGGATCGACGTGGTCGACTTCTACGGGTTGGGCAACGAAACGACGCAGACGGCGCCTTCGAGCTTTTTCGAGGTCGATCAAAAGCAGATCCTCGTGACGGCGGCGCTGAGCTTCGGGGACGGTGAGCGGCGGGAGCTCAGCATCGGCCCTGTCTTCAAGTACACGTCCTCGGACACCACCGGGACGGCGACCTTTGTCGCGGAAAACCGCCCGTACGGGGCAGGCACGTTCGCGCAGGTAGGGCTTCAGGCCTCGCTGGAGTTGGACGGGCGCGACGGTCGGAGTGCGCCGACCAAGGGCTATCACCTCTCGGGCGGAGCCAGCTACTACCCCGCGGCCATCGACCTGGAGAGCTCCTTTGCCGAGGTTCATGGAGAGGTAGCCACCTTCCTGTCACCCGGTGGCGGCAATCCCACGCTTGCGTTGAGGGCTGGGGGGAGGCGCGTCTGGGGCACGTTTCCGTACTTCGAAGCCGCCTTCATCGGCGGATCGGCCAACGTGCGAGGGCTGAGAGAGCAACGCTTTGCGGGCGACGCATCTTTGTACGCCAGCGCCGAGCTGCGGGTGTTCGTGACGCGCTTCTTCCTACTCTTTCCCGCGGACTTCGGCGTGTTCGGGCTCAGCGATGTGGGACGCGTGTACGCGGAGGGCCAGACATCCGATGAATGGCACACGTCCCTGGGCGCAGGCATCTGGCTTGCGCCGGTGACTCGGTCGGGCGCCGTCCATTTGGCGATCGCGGAAAGCGAAGGGCGCACGGCGCTTTACGTGGGATTGGGGTTCGCGTTCTAGTGTGGTGTCCCAGAAGTTCGCGAGCCGAGCGACCTTCATGCTCGTCGTGAGCGCCGAGTTGACCGCGAGACGATCGAGCGCAGCGAGATCGATGGCCGAGACACTTCTGGGACACCACACTAGGGAGAGACGTGGCTATGAGGACCATGAAGGCCGCAGTCATTCGTGAACCAGGAGCCCCCGAGGTGCTGAGGATCGAGGAGCTCCCCGTTCCGCGGCCGACAGGCGCGTGGGTTCTCATCCGAGTTAAGGCGTTCGGCCTCAATCGCTCCGAGCTCTTCACCCGACAGGGCCACTCGTCCGGGGTCGACTTCCCCCGCGTACTCGGCATCGAGGCGGTCGGGACTGTTGAGGAGGCACCGGGCGGGGAGTTCCAACCGGGGCAAATCGTGGCGACCGCCATGGGCGGCATGGGCCGAGCATTCGATGGCGGCTACGCAGAGTACACCTGCGTGCCTGCCGGCCAGGTGCAAGCCCTCGACACGACCCTGGATTGGCAAACCCTCGGTGCACTACCCGAGATGATCCAAACCGCTTGGGGTTCGCTCAACAGCTCGCTCAAGCTCGAGGGCGGGCAATCGTTGCTGATTCGGGGCGGGACCACCTCGGTGGGTCTGGCGGCCGCGGCGCTTGCCAAGGAACAGGGCGCCACGGTGGCCGCCACCACCCGAAGAGTCGATCGCGAAGCTATGCTGAAAGACAACGGTGCGGATCACGTCTTCATCGACGGTGGTGAGATCGCTGGCGACGTCCGGCGTGTGTTTCCTTCGGGCGTCGACAAGGTGCTCGAGCTCGTGGGGACCACCACGTTGCTCGACTCCCTCCAGTGCGCCGCGCGCTTCGGTTCGGTGTGCATGACCGGCATAGTCGGCAACGCCTGGGAGTTCGATCGGTTCACCCCCATGGGCGCGATACCGTCCACCGTCAATCTCACGACCTACGCCGGTGAATCCACCGACTTCATGGCAACGCCGTTGCAGATGGTGGTGAACGAGGTGGAGGGGGGACGCATGACGCCCAAGATCGGGGCTGTGTTCCACCTGGACGCCATCGTCGAGGCGCACCGCTGCATGGAAGACAACGCAGCCGGTGGCAAGATCGTCGTCCTCACCTGACCTCACGACGACTTGGCGATCCGTTCTCCTTGCCGCCCGCGGCTCGGGGCGGCATGGTGGGTCATGAAAGGTTTCCTCAACCTCATGGGAATGTCCGTGGGTGGATGGCTGGGCTGGGCTATCGGGGCTCCGATCTCGTTCTTCACCGCGTTCGTCGTCGGCATGGTCGGGACCGGCATCGGGTTGTACGTCACGCAGCGCGCCTTGAAACGCCTTCTTCCCTGAGGGTCTGCCCTCGCCCGATTGGCTTGAGAGGACTCCACAGCGGTGGCCCGGGCGTGGGCGCTCGGCGTCCTCGCGCTGCCTCTCTTGGGTGCCCTCGTCATCCACGTCTGGTGGCTTCCCAAGAACGGAGTAAACGGATGGCCCGGCGAGCCCAAGGAGCGCTACTACGAGCTGATCGGCCATCGGAAGCGCGACCCATCGTGATCGGGGCGCCCCTGGCCGCCGGCCTGGTTCCGTTGGTCGGCCCTCAGGGTAGATTAGTCCACTCAACAGGTTGCCGCCTTGAGGTAGAAACAATCACACCCGTCA
Source organism: Longimicrobiales bacterium (assembly GCA_965238005.1). Lineage (GTDB taxonomy): Bacteria > Gemmatimonadota > Gemmatimonadetes > Longimicrobiales > Gaopeijiaceae > CBDCKN01. The sequence continues at coordinate 3,760,396 of OZ250165.1, read as the reverse complement.
TACGTATGTTCTAACACGAAACCTACGTACACCGAAGCCATCGAGCTCCGCCCCACCGGCAGGCGCCGAAGGCCGGTCCCGACTCGCGGAATCTGCTCGCGCCAGGCGCTCGGCGGCAGGGCTTGCTCGGAGTCTCGGGCTGCCGGTCAGGGGGCCGCTCGAGCCTCTTCTGCGAAACGGCGTCGGCACCCCTCACAGCAGAAGTAGAAGGTCTGGCCGTCGCCCTCCCAGGTGTGTCGCGCCTCCGCCTTGGTGACCTTCATCCCGCAGATGGGATCGACGGCCTCGGCCTCTTCCCCTGGCTCCCCGGGGGTCCCGGCCACCGGTTCCTCGGCCTCCTCGCCTTCCGCGTTTCCGGCCGACGGGGCCCACCCCACCTCTTCCATCGAGCGTCGCGCCTGAACGATCTCGGCCATGATGCTGAGCGCGATCTCGTCGGGGCCCCGAGCGCCTATGTCCAAGCCCGCGGGGATCTTGAGGCGAGACAGCGCGTCCTCGTCCACACCCTCCTGCCTCACGTGCCGTGTGATTTCTTGTCCCCGCTTTCGACTGGACACCAGCCCCACATAGGGAGCGTTGGAGCGGAGCACGGCGGCCAGGGCCGACTCGTCGTAGTTGCCGTGGGTGGCCACCACGACGAAGGTGAGGGCGCTCACCCGGGACGACGCCTCCTCGAGGCTCGAGAAGACCTCGTCGGCGTGGGCCATGGCGCCCGCCCCGTCCTGATCGACGGCGATCACCCGATAGCTCATGGCCTTGGCCAGGTGCGCCAGAGCCTGGGCGATGGGGAGGGCGCCGACGACGAGCAGCTGGGGCTTGGGTTGATGGGGCTCGATGAAGATGTCCAAGGTCCCCCCTCCGAAGCAGTTCATGGGTACTTCAATGATTCCCTCCCGGGCGGGTTCGGCGCCCGGGCCCGGGGAGAGGCGGATCAGGCGGCTCTGATCTTCCGAGATCGCCCTCACGGCCTCGGCGACCACGGTGGGTTGCGCGCAACTCCCACCGATCCACCCGTACATCACACCGTCCAGCGTGACGATGGCTCGATCGCCGGGCCGGGCCGACGTGGGCTTCTCGGCCCGCACGACCGTGGCCGTGGCGAACGGGACGCCGTCCCGGGCTAGCCCATTGGCCTTCTCGAAGAAGTCGTGGTACATTCGCCGCTGCCCGCCCGCTCAGTCGCTCACTCCATGGTCCCGGAGCAGCTTCCACACCTTGTTCGGGGAGATGGGGATGTCCACGTGCTTCACCCCGAGATGCCAGAGCGCGTCGACAACGGCATTGGCGATGGCCGGCGGCGCGCCTACGGTCGCCGACTCACCCACTCCCTTGGCCCCGAGGGGGTGGTGGGGCGACGGCGTGATCGTCCTCCCCAGCTCCCACTTCGGGGACTCCACCGCGGTGGGGACCAGGTAGTCAGCGAGCGTGCCCGTGAGGTTCTGCCCGTTCTCGTCGTAGACGATCTCCTCAAAGAGCGCCGGGGCCAGGCCCATGGTCAGTCCACCGTGGATCTGACCCTCGACGACCATGGGATTGATGATGCTCCCGCAGTCGTCGACGGCGACAAACCGGCGGATTTCCACCTGCCCCGTACCCTTGTCGATGTCCACCACACAGATGTAGCTACCGAACGGAAAGGTCAGGTTCGGCGGGTCGTAGTAGTCGGTGGCCTCGAGGCCCGCTTCCATTCCGGGCGGGTGGTCGGTGTACGCGGCGAAGGCGATCTCCTGGATGGTCTTCGCCTGGTCGGGAGAGCCCTGCACCTGCCATTTGTTCACGTTCCACTCCAGGTCGTCCTCGCCCACCTCCAGCAGGTAGGCGGCGATCTTTCTGGCCTTGGCCTTGATCTTTCTGGCGGCCATGGCCGCCGCGGCACCGGCCGTCGGCGTCGACCTGCTGCCGTACGTTCCGAGACCGTAGGGCGCCGTGTCGGTATCACCCTCCTCGATCTCCACGTCGGCCGCCGGAAGGCCGAGCTCTTCGGCGACGATCTGGGCGTATGTCGTCTCGTGCCCTTGTCCTTGGGACTTGGTCCCGAAGCGCGCCATCGCCTTCCCGGTGGGATGAATGCGGATCTCCGCCGAGTCGAACATCTTGATCCCGAGGATGTCGAAGTCCCGCGAGGGGCCCGCCCCAACCGCCTCCGTGAAGCTCGAGATACCGATCCCCATGAGTTCTCCTCGAGCCCGCCGCTCCTCCTGGTCCTGTCGGAGTGCCGGGTAGTCGATCATCTCCATGGCCTTCCGGAGGGCCCCTTCGTAGTTGCCGGAGTCGTACAGCCATCCGGTGGGCGACTGGTAGGGGAACTGATCGGGACGGATGAAGTTCTTCAGACGGAAGTCGGCCGAGTCCTCTCCGAGCTCGTGCGCCATGATGTCGGTCATGCGCTCGATCATGTGTACCCCCTCGCTCACGCGGAACGAGCAGCGATAGGCGATCCCTCCCGGCGGCTTGTTCGTGTAGACGCCGTCCACCACGATGTGCGCGGCTTGTAGATCGTAGGACCCGGTGCAGATGCTGTAGACGCCCGCCGGGAATTTCGACGGCTGCGCCGCGGCGTCCGCGCAGCCGTGATCCGCCAGGGTCTTCACGCGGAGGCCCGTGATGCGGCCATCCTCGTCGGCGGCCATCTCCGCCGTGATGTGATAATCCCGGGCGAAGCTGTCGGCCTGGAGGTTCTCGCTCCGGTCCTCCACCCACTTCACCGGCAAGCCCGTGACCAGGCTGGCGACGAGGCAGCAGACGTAGCCCGGATAGATCGGCACCTTGCCCCCGAACCCTCCGCCGAGGTCCGGCGAGATGATCTGGATCTTGTGCTCCGGAAGACCGCTCACCATGGCGAAGACCGTCCGGTGGGCGTGGGGAGCCTGGGACGTCATGTAGATCTGCATCCGCTCGGTGACCTTGTCATAGTTGGCCAGCATGCCACAGGTCTCGATGGACGACACGTGAATCCGGGGGATGTGCATGGACTGCGAAACGGTGTGGGCTGCTTCGGCGAACACGCGCTCGGTGGCTTCGGCGTCGCCGGCCTCCCAGTGCCATATGTGGTTGGTCCTCTCCTCCTTGTCGTCCCGGACGATCACCTCGTCCTTCATCGCCTCGAACGGATCGACAACGGGATCGAGGGGCTCGTAGTCCACGAAGACCTTCTCGACCGCGTCCGCGGCCGTGTAGCGAGTAGTGGCGATCACCACGCAGACCTCCTGGGCGTAGTAGACCACTTTGTCGATGGGGAGGACCATCTGGGTGTCCGACATGAGGGTCGGCATCCAGTGCAGGTTCCCCGCCGCCTCCAGATCCTTTCCGGTGATCACCGCGGCCACCCCGTCCATGGCGAGGGCTTCGCTGGGGTCGATGCTCAGGATCTTGGCGTGTGCGTAGGGGCTTCGGACGATGTCCATGTAGACCATGCCGGGCAGCTTGACGTCGTCCAGGTAGCGCCCTCTGCCTCGGATGAATCGGGGATCCTCCTTGCGCTTCATCCGGTGGCCCATCCCGCAGATCTCCGGAGGCGTGGTCACGCGGATCTCGTCGACGGTCTCCACAATTGCCGACGATTCCTCGGGAACCGGTGTGTGCTGTTCGACCCTGTCTTCGAAGTGCGTCATGAGACCGGCTCCTCTGCGGGCTGTGCGTGCAGCTTCTCTGCCGCGTACTGCACGGCCTCCACGATGTTGTTGTAGCCCGTGCACCGGCACAGGTTGCCCGAAATCCCTACGCGGATCTCCTCCTCCGTCGGGTTCGGATTCTTGGAGAGGAGGTGCGCAGCGCTCATGATCATTCCCGGGGTGCAGAACCCACACTGGAGTCCGTGCTTCTCCCAGAAGCCCTCCTGCAGCGGATGGAGAGCACCGTCCTGCTCCATTCCCTCGATCGTCTGCAGCTCGCCCCCGTTGGCCTGGACCGCGAACAGCGTGCAGCTCTTCACCGCGGTCCCGTTGAGGATCACGGTGCAGGCGCCGCAGCTCGACGTGTCACACCCGATGTGTGTTCCGGTCAGATCGAGCTCCTCACGGATGAAGTGGACGAGCAGCGTCCTGGCCTCGACGTCCTTCGTGACCGTTTCGCCGTTCACGGACACGGCGACGGTATGCGTCTTCTGGCTCATGAGGACCCCCCTTCGGCCCGCGCGACGGCCGCTCGGATGGCTCGCTTGGTCAGGACCCTGGTGAGATCTCTCTTGTATGCGACGCTGCCGCGCAGGTCTGCCGACGGGTCACACTCGGCGGCGGCCGCCGCTCCGGCCGCCTCGATCACCTCCTCGGTGACGGCGTTGCCCGCAAGCGCCGACTCCGCCCCGGTCGCTCTCATGGGAACGGGGCTCACGTTGGTGAGGGCGATCCGCGCCGACACGCATCGGTCCCCCTCCATCGTGACGTGGACCGCCACGGCCGAAAGGGCGTAGTCGCCCACCTTCCGCTCCATCTTCACGTAGGCGCCCCCCTGTCCGGGACCCGGCGAGGGGACCCGAATCTCCGTCAGGACCTCGTTGGGGTGGAGGGCGCTCTCGAAGAGCCCGACGAAGAAGTCGTCAATGGGTATGGTCCGCTCTCCATCGGGACCTTGAGCAACGATCGTGGCGCCCAGTGCGAGCATGACCGCCGGGTGGTCGTTGGCCGGATCGGCGTGCGCGATATTGCCGCCCACCGTGCTGCGATTCCGGACCAGCGGATCGGCGATGACCTTGGAGGCGTCGGCCAGGATGGGATACCTCTCCTGCACGAGCTCAGAATCCTCGACTGCCGACTCTCTCGTGAGGCCTCCGATCCGGAGCTCGCCGTCCTCCTCGCGAAGGTACTCCAGGTCCGGAATGCCGTTGATGTCGACGAGGGCCTCGGGAACGGCCAGCCTGAACCGCATGGCGGGGATCAGGCTGTGCCCGCCGGCCAGGATCTTCGCCCCGTCACCCAGCTGATCGAGCAGCCGGACCGCTTCGTCGACCGAGGAGGGGGCGTGGTAGTCGAACGCTCCGGGAATCACTGTGATAACCTCCTCAAAGTTGGGGCTGCCTTCAGAGCCGGCCGCCCTTCCGATGTCCCGTCACCCGTGTCAGAAAAGGATCAAGCCGATCACCACCAGGAGCACGGCGGCGGCGGCCACCAACGCCCAGCGTGGCACCAGATCCCTGGCCACTTCCTTCGCCACCGCTGCGGCGAACTGGGCCTGTGAAGGGGATGCCGTGTCGGTCGCGGGTGCCGCGTCGGTCGCGAGTGCCGCATCCGCAGTCGATCCTGCGCTCGGATCACCGATGCGCGCCAGGATGGCCCTGTTGAGACCCTCCAGGCTCTGCTTCGTGATGGCTTTCGCCGAGCTCTCGATCAGTCGCTGCCCTACGCTCGCGATGCGGCCGCCCACCTGGGCTCGGCTCGTGTAGGTAAAGTGGGTCTCGCCGTCGTGGCTCTCGAGCTCGAGGTGGGCCGTCGCCTTCACGAAACCGGGGGCTCCTCGGCCATCCACCTGCATGGTGTATCGAGTCGGCCGCTCTATGTCCTCGAGCTTCACCTTGCCCTGAAACGTGCCTTGCACCGGTCCGATCTTGATGTTCAGCGCGCCCTCGTACTCGTTCTCGCCCACCAACTCGAGCTTCTCGCATCCGGGAAGCGCGGCGGCCAGCACGACCGGATCGAGGAGGCACTGCCAGACCAGGTCCTGGGGGGCACGGAACGTGTACTCGCCATCGAGATTCATGACTCTGCTAGTGTTTCGGATGCACCGTGCCCTCGACTGGCCGAGACACTTCGGTAACGGTACACTAGGCGCCTCCGGTGGTCGTGACGGGCCCTATGAGCGTTTAGAGCGGGCCCGATGGGGTAGGTCGGCCAGCGAACCCGCGAGATCGCGCAGTGCCTCGAGATTCCGCACCGAGCGAAAATCATCCACGTAGTCCAGAGCCGCTGCCATGCCGGAGACCACCGGTCGGTACCCGGGACGGCCCTGGTGAGGGTTCAGCCAACCTAAGTGATGACAGCGCGCCTGCAAGTAACGCATCTCGTGTCTCAGCACCTCCACGTCGCCTCGGTCCCACCCGTCGCTGATGACGAGAACCACGGCGCCTCGCCTGAGAACGCGGCGACTCCAATCACGATTGAAGGTTCTGAGGCATGCGCCGATGCGGGTGCCTCCGGCCCAGTCGACCACCACCCGGGCAGCCGCGTTGATGGCCCGGTCCACGTTGCGGATCCGCATCTCGGGGGTGATGCGCGAGAGGCGCGTGCCGAAAACGAAGCACTCCACCTCACGGAGGGAGCGGCTCATCACGTAGAAGAATTGCAGCACCAGCCTCGAATACTTCTCCATGGAGCCGCTGATGTCCGCGATCAGGATGAGGGGGCGCTCCTTCACCTTGGGGCGGCGCCGGGGCAGGTGGAGGGGCACGGATCTCAGCCTGGCCGTCTCACGCAGGGTCCTCCGCAGGTCCACGATGTTCCCCCGGCGGTCGGCGACGCGCCTTCTACTCCGACGGAGCGCGATCCTCCACTGGATCTGCATCATGAGGCGCCGCACCTCCTCCAGCTCGTCGGCGGACATCTCCGAGAAATCCTTTCCCTGGAGGATCTCCTCCTCGCTGTAGGTGCCGCGGCGGTCGACCAGGTCCACCGATGGATCCGTCTTCTTCGCCACCGACGCACGATAGGTAGCGATGCTGAATCGTTGCTGGAACGGGGCGTCCCGTCTTCGCTCGGCGATCTCTCGGCTCCGCTCGCCGCCTGTTCCCGACGTCCGACTCCAGAAGTGGTTGAACACGATCTGAAACAGCTCGAGGTCCTCTCTGCGCTTCACCAGGAGCGACCGGGCGGTGTGGAAGACCTGATCGCGCGCACCCAGCTCCACCCAGTCCAGAGCCTCGGCCAAAGCCGCGATCTGCCCGGTGGTGACGGGCAGCCCCAAGCGGCGCAGGGTTCTCCCGAAGGTGACGAGGTTCGGGACGATGGCGGCCATCAGTCTGCCGCGGCGCGGTCCAACCACTCCCTCGCCACGGTACCGCTCACCTTGTCCACGTCGTCTTGATACTTCAGAAGGAAGCCCAGTGTCGTAACGACTAGATCCTCACTCAGCTCGGTCGCGTTCAGGTGGTTGAGAGCCCGAGCCCAGTCGAGGGACTCCGCCACACCCGGCAGCTTGTACAGATCCTGGTCTCGCAGCACCTGGACGAATCGCACGATCTCCTCGGCCAGGGCCGGGCCGACCTCGGGGACCCTGGTCTGGACGATCTCCAGCTCCCTCTCGGCCGACGGATAGTCGATCCAGTGGTAGATGCATCGCCGCTTCAGCGCGTCGTGGATCTCCCGGGTGCGGTTGGAGGTGACGAAGACGATGGGCACGTGCTCGGCCCGGAGAGTTCCGATCTCCGGCACCGTGACCTGGAAGTCGGCCAGGAGCTCGAGCAGGAAGGATTCGAACTCCTCGTCGGCTCGATCGAGCTCGTCGATCAGGAGGACCGGACGGCGCTCGTGGCTGGCGTCGATCGCCTGCAGCAGGGGCCTCTTGAGAAGGTACTCCTCGGTGAAGATGTCGGCGGTCGAGAGCCCCTCTCCGGACGTGACGCCGGCCTGGATCTCGAGCAGCTGGCGCGGATAGTTCCACTCGTACACCGCCTGGCCGAGGTCGAGGCCCTCATAGCATTGCAGCCGAATGAGGGTCGTATCGAGGGCCTTGGCCACGACGTGGGCCAGCTCGGTCTTTCCCACGCCCGGCTCGCCCTCGAGGAAGAGGGCCTTCTCCATCCGCAAGGCCAGGAAGAGGCTGGTCGACAGCCCCACGTCGGAGAGGTATGCGTGGCCGGCCAGGGTACGTCCGGCCTCTTCGATGGAGTCGAACATGGGAGGTAAGCTGCTGGTTCCTTGTCACGGCGCAACCTGGCGGAGGTGCGGGACTACGCGTTCGGGTCCTGAGCGGATTTCGTGCTCCCCGATGCCCCTTCCATTTTTCCCCTGTGGAGGAGATCGAGGGTGTAGGTATATTTGAAGGTGCGAATTAGGCGTGATCTGGTAACACGACTGGACACGAAAGGATCGCCACCGTGATTCGAGCGCTGTCGGCTTTGGCCGTGACCTTCGCCTTCCCCCGAGTGCCCTTGCCGCCCAAGACTCCGGCGGGTGGGTTCCCACAGGATGGGAGATCTCTCCATTCGTAGGGGTCTTCGACGACCAACCGGAATTCCATCCGGACGGCAGCAGCTCGGTCTTCGTCGATCCGGCCAGGAACATCTTCGGCGGAGGCCACGTGGCCTACAACTTCGCCTCGGGCCTCTTCGTGGATGCCGAGGGTGGATACTTCCCCCTGGACATGAGGCTGGAGACAGGAGGTGTGGTGGACCTGGACCTGGTGCTCTTCAGCGCTGGGGTGGGTTACAACGTCCCGCTCGGTGAGCGGATCCAGGCGTACGGCGTCGCCGGCCTGGGAGCTTCGAGCTGGAGCCCCGAGGGACTCGACTCCGAGACCGACCTCACGCTGACGTACGGCGGTGGGGTGCGGTTCTCGCTGACCCCAAGGATCGCGCTTCGGGCTGAGGCCCGAATGCACCAGGTCCCGGACGCACTGGCGAACACCGCTGCCGCGCTGGCCGGCTCGGCGCTTTCCAAAGAGACGTTCTGGGGCTGGGGGTTCACGCTGGGCGCCTCCTTCTTCCTGAGTGCAAGTGGAAGCCAGGATTCCGACAGGGATGGTGTAGACGACAGCTCGGACGCCTGCCCCGACACACCCATGGGCGCCAGCGTCGATGCACGCGGCTGTGCGCTCGACTCGGATCGAGACGGCGTGGCTGACCACGCGGACCAGTGTCCCTCCACTCCGGCCGGAGCCCGCGTAGAGGGGATTATATATGGCCGTAGCAACGTCCCACATTATCGCATGCCGCATCTCAGCGGAATACTCCTAGCTTGCGGGGTAGATACAGATGAGGCCAGCCGAGAATACGCTCGGCTGGCCCCTAGAACCCAAGGCGGGCAGAAAGGAGAAGAAAGGCAGGTGACCAACCAAAGGAAGGTGATGCCTATGCAATGAGTCCACCGTAGCCGCCTAGAACGGGGCGCTAGCACACCGCCCTGCGGCTACCTTCTCACGAAATCACCCCATAATCGCTCCTGTCAAGCTTCATCCTCCCCCTCCTCGGACTCCTCCACGAACTTCCAATCCTCCGGACGGCGAGGCGGCGTAGCCAGGATCGCCTTCATGATATTTTCAGGCGTGTCCGGTATGGGCTCCGGCATCTGTAGCTCATCCGGTTCTGACTTGGTGTCGGCGGCGTCCATGCTATGCCTCCCTGTGGATTGGTAAAGTCAGTCCGTACAACAGATTATCGCCGTATACCCTCCCGACACAATAGTAGTTGCAGCCCAGCTTCAGGTATGATAAATTGGCTCTGTCACTACAGTGCAGGACCCTGAGTCGGGTTACCTGCCGAATAACACAGCCTGTATTGTCTAAGGCCGCACTACGCGGGTAGCTCCCGTTGAGCTTTAGGCAGGGCGAATAGGCAGGACCTGCACGATCTCCTGTGCTGTGGTGACCAAATGGCCCGACACCCATGTCCGGGCGCATCCTCACACACAGGACTCGCCCCGGATGCCCTGCCTAGTCGTCCTGCTCATTGCTCTAGGCATTATAGCCGCCCCATTCGTGGGCGCTCTTCTCCTCGGTATCTTCGGTATGATGAGTGTAGGCGTCCTCTATTTAATCGCGAATCCGGAACTTATCATCTTCATGGTCATGATCGTAGTAGCCGTGTTAGGCTACTTTGTCTGGCATACCGTCAAGGAAGAGGCCCAAAAAGACAAGGACCGGCTAGAGCGGGAGCGGGAGTACCAGGAACAGAAGCGGCGGGACTCGGGGAACACCTGATCGCCATGCGGGGTAGGAGAGAATACGGAGGATAGCAGTGTCAATCCGGGCCGCGCTGTTTTGAGCATCGGTCGACGACCGTACGGCAGATGAGGACGACGTCCTCGACAGGCAACGCTCAGAGAATGCTCCTCCGAGTGTCAGTTGACACCGCTACCCTCCGTATCCCCTATAAAATCACGCGGAGTCCGCCCCCGTCAAGCGTAGGTATCAGGAGGAGCCGTCAGCTCCCGGTAGGTCAGCCTTTTGCCCTCTAGACCCCGGATGATGGACTTCATCTGTGCGATGGTATCGAGGGGCCGGATGTTGTGCCTCCCGGAAAACTCATTGACGTAGCGCTGCAGGTGCTTAGGACTCATAAGGTGATAGGTCCCATGGTAGCCGCGCTTGAGCATGCTCCAAAAGCTCTCTATGCCGTTTGTGTGTGCTTCGCGGTCCACGTACTGGCCGACTCGATGCTTGACGGTCTCATGGTTCGGCAGGCCCGCGTAGCAACCGGCCTCGTCGGTGTAGATCTTCGCGCCGTCCTCAGACACGTCCTTGGTCACCTCTCGGATGAACCTCTGCAGGGTAGGCTTGTTGGCCCGTTCGATGACACGTGCGGTGACCCGGTTGGTCGCCCGATCCTTTACTCCAGCCACGGCGGTCTTGTCGGAGTGTCCGTGACCCATCCCACGTCCGGTGCGGTTCTTCCAGTGGCGGTTCTTCTCTAAGCCGCCGACATAGGTCTCGTCTACCTCCACCGGTCCCTCGAAGTCGTGCTGCTGGCCCTCCCACGCCTTTCGGATGCGGTGAGCTAGGAACCACGCGGTTTTCTGAGTCACGCCTAGATCCCTGTGGAGCTTCATGGAGGACTGTCCCTTGAGGCCCGTCGCGACCAGATAGCATGTTATCGCCCATATCTGATATCCGAGATTGCTCTGCTCCATGGCCGTACCGGTACGGACGGAGAAATATTTCCTGCAGCCCTTTACGCGACACCGGTAGGGCTGGCTAGGATGTTTCGCCCCCACCTGTACGTCAAGGCCGCCGCAGTGAGGACAAGCAGGCTCCTCGCCCCAACGACACTCCGCGATCCACTTCTCCGCCGCCTCGTCGTCCGGGAACATCCGGATGATGTCTACTAGCGAAAGTCCCTTACGAAAGTATTTACCGGGCGCAGCCATATCTCTCTCCTCGCGTAATCCTAAATCCTCTTCTCCCTACTCTCTTATCGTATTCGCGAGGGTGAAACGATAATATGGGACGTTGCTACGATCCTATATAAGTCCCCGCGTAGACGGGAACGGCTGCGCCACCGACGGGGACGATGACGGTGTGGCCGACGGTCTGGATCGCTGTCCGAGCACTCGGGCCGGGGCCCAGGTGGACGGAAACGGCTGCGCCACCGACGGCGACCGCGACGGAGTCCCCGACGGCCTCGACCGCTGCCCGAACACCCGGCCCGGGGCTCGCGTGGACGGCGACGGATGCGCTTTGGACGGAGACCGAGATGGTGTGCCGGACGGCATCGACCGCTGCCCCGACACCGCAGCCGGCTCCGAGGTGGACGAGACCGGGTGCCCCGTGAGCGAGATCGAGCGGGAACTCGAGGAAGAGGGACGCCTCACCTTCGGCGGCGTCAACTTCGCTAACGACTCCGCGGAGCTCGAAGACACGGCCGGCCCGATCCTCCAGGAAGTGGGAAGAGTTCTCACCTGCCGGCCGGGCGAGCGCGTCCAGCTGACCGGACATACCGATTCCACGGGGCCGGAGGCCTATAATCGGGCGCTGAGCCTGCGCCGGGCGCAGGCGGTGCGGGACTACCTGCTGGCCAACTTCCCGGGTCTCGACGCGGAACGGTTCGAGGTCCAGGGCGCCGGCGAGTCCCAACCGGTGGCCGACAACGGCACCGATGCTGGCCGGCGGCAGAACCGTCGGGTCGAGATCGTTCTCGGAGGTGCGCAGTAGGTTCGTTCAAAAAAAAGTGCAGCGAACCGCTCCGGGAGGAGATAAATTGTCTCCCCCTGGGGCGGTATCGTCACCGCTCGGGTCATCGAATCCGCTTTCCGTGACGCCCGACGAGCCACATGCAGACTCTCTTCCTCTTGATCGCCGGCCACGCCCTGGCCGACTTCGCGTTCCAGTCGGAGGCAATGGCGAGGGGGAAGCACCGGAGCTACCGGGCACCGCCCCCCGACACCGAGCACTTCCCCTACTGGTTTTACTGGCTGACCAGCCACTCCCTCATCCACGGAGGGGCCGTCGCGCTGATCACCGGCGTCTGGTGGCTGGGCGTAGCCGAGACCGTGCTCCACTGGTTCGTCGACTACGCCAAGTGCGAGGACTGGATCGCCTTCCACACCGACCAGAGGATCCATGTGGCGTCCAAGGTCCTCTGGTGGCTGCTGCTCTGAGGTCCCCTAGTGCGGACCGGCTGACCCGATGGAGCGCGATGAGCCCCGGATGACCTCGGCCCGCAGCTCGGACCATCCGCCGAGCTGGTAGTAGCGCACCCGTACCGCCTGTCGTACGGTCCCCGCTCGTCCACTACGATGGCCGAGCGACCGAGCCGAACCCGCGGCACGTTGGGGATCTCCGGTCGTACACCCGGCAGGGAAGGGGCCAGCGAGTCGTAGGCCGCGCCCAGGAGGGCCCGGGGGCTGCACGCTTCCGGCGGGATCTCGGCGAGCGTGCGGTTCCCTGTGATCTCGTGAGCGGCGGAGTTCTCCAGCCGCCAGACGGTGCGTGCGCCCGAGAAGACGTTGTCGGCGACCACGTGATCACGGCTCTGGGGGACGATAGCGCAGATCTCGTAATCTTCCGGAGCCCCCCCAATTTCTAGCGAAAGCCCCGACGCCCCCGTAGATTTGCCGCGAACGTGCCTTCGTCCCTTGTGGCCATGTTTGCCGTCTGGGGTGTGGGCGGAGCGGTAGAACCCATTAGACAGGAGGAAGAGATGGCTGCCAAGCAGTTCACGATGGCCACTCTGGCCGGCGGGGTGGCTGTGTTTGTGATGGGGTTCCTTCTCTACGGCCTGGCGTTTGCGGACTTCTTCGCCAGCAATGCCGGGACGGCAACAGGGGCCGTGAAGGAAGCCCCACTCATGTGGTCGCTCATCCTCGGACAGGTCATCCTGGCGGCGTTCCTCGTCATGGTCATGGGTTGGCGCGGGGACTCCTCCGCGTTGGCTGGCTTGAAGACTGGCGCACTCGTGGGGCTGATCTCGGGGCTCGGCCTCGACTTCACGTTCTACGGCGTCGCGAACGTCTTGAATCTCACGGCGACGCTCGTGGATCCCGTCGTTCACATGATCCAGCTCGGAGTGGCTGGTGCGGTCATCGGTGCGGTCCTGGGCATGGGCAGCGCATCCGCTGTGGACGCGCCAGCCTCTACCGCTGAGCCCGCGCCGCCGCCGCCACCGCCGGCCGCGGACGAGCACACCGGAGAGCGATCAGCCGGGATATAGCCTTTCGTGGCGGCAGCAGGTCCCCGGGGCGCGGCGTCTAGAGAGCGTTCAAGGCGACGCCTAGCGTCGCGCCCCGAGGATCTGGTTCACCAAAGTGTAGACCTGCTCCACCCGAATCGGTAGCTCGGTGCGTCGATTCTCCCGCGGGGAGCGGCTCATCCCCGAGCACGAACGCCTCGATGAAGAGGCGCGCAACGTCGGAGCGGAGCACGTTGCTGTCACCCCCCAAGCCATACGCCCGGCTCAGCATGTTTGTGTTGGCGAGCACCACGAAGGTCAGCCCCCGCTAGGGCGCCCGAACAATCAGCGACGAGTTGCTGGGCCACCACCCGTAGTGCCACCGGAACGTCACGCCCTGATGCTCGTGGATGAACCACTTGGATGCGGTCCGACCCCGCAGCCAGGATCTCGAAGTACTCCAGGACGCCGTCCCACCCGGGCGAGCTTCTCGTCCGTCCCCATGGCGAAGCCGAAGTAGCTTCGGGGGAGGGAAGGGACTGAGCCGCCACGCCCGCCGAAGCGAGCGGTAGAATCACCAGCGGCAGAACGCGCATGAGCGTACGGAACCGGACCACGGAGCACCTCACCAAGTTGGAGCCATGGGGTGGACGGGCCCGTGCCCACGCCCGAGACTATTTGCTCTAGCCACATCCTATCACGGCTTCGAGCCTTCGCCTACCGACCATGTTCGACTTCACCGTCCACGCCACAGACGGCCCGGCCCGCGCCGGGACCTTCGCCACGCCTCACGGCGACGTGCCGACGCCGGTCTTCATGCCGGTGGGCACTAGCGGGTCGGTGAAGGGGGTCTCACCGGAGGAGATTGCAGGCGTTGGCGCGTCCATGATCCTCGCCAACACCTACCACCTCTACCTGCGCCCCGGTCACGAGGTGGTCCGCGACCTGGGCCAGATCCGCGCCTTCATGCGCTGGGATGGGCCCGTCCTCACCGACTCCGGCGGCTATCAGGTCTTCTCTCTGGCCAGAATCAGGGAGATCCGGGACGACGGGGTGGTCTTCCAGAGCCACATCGACGGCTCCAGCCACCTCTTCACGCCCGAGGTCGTGATGGACATCCAGCGGGCTCTGGGCGCGGACGTGGTCATGGCCTTCGACGAGTGCGCGCCGGGAGGCGTGGGGCGGGAGGCGGCCGAAGAGGCCAACCGCCGCACGCTGACGTGGCTCGAGCGCTGCCGGGTTCGCTTCGAAGAGTTGGACGCCGAAGGGCCGGCCGACCTCCAGAGCCTCTTCCCCGTGCTCCAGGGGAATGTCTTCGAGGATCTCCGCCTGGAGCAGCTGAGGGCCTTCCTCGACCTGGGTGACTGGGACGGCATAGGGATCGGAGGCCTGAGCGTGGGCGAGTCCAAGGACGACATGTGGCGGGTGCTGGAGGCCCTTCACCCGGAGATCCCCTCGGGGATGCCGCGCTACCTCATGGGGGTGGGCTACCCCGACGACCTCCTTGAGGCGATCGCCCGCGGCTGCGACATGTTCGACTGTGTGGCACCCACCCGCAACGCCCGTCACGGCACGGCGTGGTCGGCCCACGAAGGCCGGATGAACCTGAAAGGGGCCCGCTTCATCCGGGACACGGACCCCCTCGATCCCGATTGCGACTGCTACGCCTGCCGGGGCTACGACCGGGCGTACATACGGCATCTGTGCGTGTCGAGGGAGCGTTTCGGCGAGCGTCTCGTCTCGATCCACAACCTCCGATTTCTCGTACGGCTGGCCGAGGAGTCCCGGGAGCGCATCGCGGATGGTACCTTTCATTCCTGGTCCCGGGACTGGCTGGAACGGTATCGGGCCGGGACGGAGTAGAGCAGTCGCGGATGACGCTCCTTGGGAGCGCCGCCACACATCTATGAGATTCTAGCGGAGACCGGTTTTGTCTGAGGCCGCGTTGGCAGTGTTGATGGCTCCCCGGCAAGGGGCGGACGGCACGTTCGTGTTCTTCCTGAACATGACGGCGGTGATTCTCATCTTCTACTTCCTCCTCATCCGCCCGCAGCGCAAGGAGCGGGAGCACCACAAGCAGATGATCACCGCCATCGCGAAGGGCGACGAGGTGGTGACGACGGGTGGGATCATCGGCACGGTGATCCGGGCGGAGGAGGATCGCCTGATCATCAAGACGGGCGGCGAGACCAAGATCACCATCGAGCGGAGCCGGATCGCCAGGAAAGTCACCGCGGAGTCTTAGGGTGGCCATTCGGGACATCGTCCTTCTGGGCGAGGAGGTGCTCCGCACTCCCGGCGAAGAGGTCGCCGACTTCGACGACGACCTCCGTGCGTTTGTGAAGGACATGTTCGACACGATGTACCACGCCGAAGGCATCGGCCTGGCCGCTCCCCAGATCGGGGTGTCCCTGCGCCTGTGTGTCCTCGACGTCCGAGACGAGGACGCCCCCGAGTCGGGCCCGCTGGCCCTGGTGAACCCCGTCGTCTCGGAGGCCAGCAAGAAGGCGGAGAAGGCCCCCGAGGGCTGCTTGAGCATCCCGGGTCTCGAGGAGGTCGTTAGCCGTCCCGCGCAGGTGACGGTGAAGGGCTTCGATCCCCACGGCGAGCCCGTGGAGTTCCAGGCAGAGGGGCTCCTGGGACGGGCTCTCCAGCACGAGATCGATCACCTGGACGGGATCCTCTTCATCGATCGCGTGAGCCCGCTCAAGCGCAAGATGCTCCTAAAGAAGTGGAACAAGATCCAGGAGGAGGAATAGAGGCCTGTGAGGACTAGCGGCCTGTGAAGATCCTCTTTTGGGGGACGCCGGCCTTCGCTGTCCCCTCGCTCCTCGCCTTGAGCGATGAGGGACACGACATCGTGGGGGTCGTCACCCAGCCCGACCGGCCGGCGGGTCGCGGTAGGCAGCTCAAGGCCTCGGCGGTGAAGGAGGCCGCCCTGGAGGAGGGCCTCACCGTCCTGGAGCCCGAATCGCCCAAGGGGGAGGCCTTTCTGGAAGAGATATCCGGCTTGGGGGCGGATCTCTCGGTGGTGGTGGCGTACGGACAGATCCTCGAGCGCGAGGTCCTGGACGTGCCCCCCATGGGCTCCCTGAACCTTCACGCCTCGCTGCTTCCGGCCCTCCGCGGCGCCGCGCCTATCAACTGGTCCATCGTGCGCGGCGGCACCGTCACGGGCGTGACCGTCATGCGCATGGTGGAGAAGATGGACGCCGGCCCCATCCTCTTTCAGACCGAGGAGCCTATCGACGCCAGGGAGACCGCCTCGGAGCTCACGACGCGCCTCTCTGAGATCGGCGCCGCAGCCCTGGTGGAGGCGCTGGCCCTCCTGGAGGCCGGCGTCGTCGAGGAGGTGGAGCAGGAGGAGTCGGCGGCTACGCACGCGCCCAAGGTGGACCGGGAGACGGCTCACATCGACTGGACCGCATCGAGCTCGGACGTGGCCAATTTGATCCGGGGGATGGACGCCGTGCCGGGAGCCTGGTCCGAGCTGGAGGGCAGCCCGGTGAAGCTGTTCAAGCCCGAGGCCGAGCCGGTTGTCACCCCCGAGGAGTCGCCGGGGACCATCGTGGACGCAGACCGGACTACGGGCTTGCTGGTGGCGGCCGGGGACGGCGCCGTCCGGATCGGCGAGGTCCAGCCGGCGGGGAAGAGCCGGATGAAAGCCGGCGACTGGGTGCTGGGCCGGGGAGCGAGCGCCGGCCAGCGATTCGAGTGATCCCCCGCCTTCACGTCGTCACGGACGACGGGGTGCTGGCCCGGGATGACTTTCAAGCCCGGGCTCTGGAGGTCCTGGAGGCCGGCGGTCCCATCGCCTTCCATCTCCGGGGACCCCACGCCACGGGGCGACGCCTCGTGGAGCTGGCAGGGGCGCTACGGGATCCGGCCGCCTCCTCCGGCGCCACGCTCCTCGTGAACGACCGGGTGGACGTGGCCCTCTGTCTGGTGCTGGACGGTGCCCACCTGGGCCGCCGCTCCCTGCCACCCGATGAGGCGCGGGAGCTGCTGGGACCGAATCGCCTGGTGGGGGCCTCGGTGCACAGTGTGGAGGAGGCGGCGGAGGCCGCTCGGGGTGGTGTGGACTTCCTCTTCGTGGGAGTCCTTTGGGCGACTCCGTCCCACCCCGACGAAACGCCGGCGGGGCCGCAGCTGATCCGTGACGTGGGAGCGGCCGTCTCCGTGCCGCTCGTCGGGATCGGGGGAGTAACGCCCGAGCGGGTGCCGCCGATCCTTGAGGCTGGGGGGCATGGTGCGGCCGTCATCAGGGGAATCTGGAATGCCCCCTCTTCAGGCGACGCGGTGCAGGCTTATCTTCAGGCCCTGGGGTAGCAAGAAACCGGTGGGGTAGCAAGAAACGACGCCGGGGCGAAAACGACCGTGACCAGCGAGCAGACCATGAGTGAAGGGCAGACCATCCACGTGCGCCTCAACGGCAAGGGCCGGGAGATCGATTCGGGCCTCTCCGTTCAGGAGCTCGTCGAGTCCCTGGATCTCAACCCCAAGCTCATCGTCGTAGAGCTGAACAGGGAGATCCTCAGCCGGGACTGTTTCGGCGAGATTCAGGTCTCCGAGGGAGATCAGGTGGAGCTGGTCCACTTCGTGGGCGGAGGCTAGAGGAACGAGATGATACCGACCGATATAGAGGCCCAGGCAGAGGCCGCGGCGATCGACGATCCGCTGCGCATGGCGGATCAGGAGTTCGACTCGCGCTTGATTGTCGGGACGGGGAAATACCCGGACAACGACACCATGGTGAGGGCCATCCGGGCGTCGGGGACGGCCATGATCACCGTGGCGGTTCGCCGCGTCGACCTGGACCGCACCCAGGAGGATGGCATCCTCTTCCACCTGGATCCGGACGAGTTCTTCCTCCTCCCCAACACCGCCGGGTGCTACACGGCCGAGGACGCCATCCGCTACGCCCGGCTGGCCCGGGCGGCGGGCTTCAACGAGTGGCTGAAGCTGGAGGTGATCGGAGACCAGGAGACGCTGCTGCCTGACACGCAGGCCACGCTGGAAGCCGCCAAGACGCTGGTGGACGAAGGCTTCAAGGTCATGGCCTACACCAACGACGACGTGGTGACAGCCCTCCGGCTCGAGGACGCCGGCTGCGTGTCGGTCATGCCCTTGGCCAGTCCCATCGGTAGTGGACTGGGCGTGGTGAACCCGTACTTCATCCGTGAGATCAAGCGGCGCTGCGACGTTCCCATCATCGTGGACGCCGGCGTGGGCACCGCGTCTGACGCCTGCGTCACAATGGAGCAGGGAGTGGACGGGGTCCTGATGAACACGGCCATCGCCACGGCCGACCATCCAGTCTCCATGGCTCACGCCATGAGGCTGGCCATCCAGGCGGGCCGGCTGGCGTATCTCGCGGGCCGTATGGAGGCCAAGGAGATCGCCATTCCGTCGTCGCCCACCCGGGGGATGCTGGACTGAGCTCGCCCTCCGACGCCCAGACCGCTTCCGAGCCGTGACGTCCCCCAGATCCGGGGCAGAGGTGACGCCGGGCCGGCGGGCCGCCCTGGAGATCCTCGGCGCGGTCGAGCGCGGTCAACGGTTGGACCGGGCCTTTGCCGCTTCGTCCCGCGCCCTCGACCCCCGGGAGCGCGGCTGGTGCCGCGAGCTGGCGTACGGAGTTCAGAGGCTTCGCGGCCGTCTCGACCATCTGCTGGACCGGAAGGTTCAGAGGGGCCTCGATTCCGTGGATCCCGCTGTGCGGGACGCCCTCCGCCTGGGTCTGTATCAGATTCTCTACATGGACGGCGTGCCGGAGTACGCGGCCGTGTCGCAGGCGGTGGACCTGGCCCGCTCGGCTGTGGGCAAGGGTGTGGCGGGCTTCGTGAACGCCGTCCTTCGCGCCGCCACCGGCGAGGGTGGGGGCGAAGAGCACTTCCCGGACGCGGAAGCCGATCCGGTGGGGTTTCTGTCCACCTGGGGATCCCATCCCCGGTGGCTCGTGGAGCGCTGGCTCGGGCGGTGGTCCCCGGCACAGGTCGGGCGCCTCGTCAAAGCGAACAATGTGGTGCCCCCCATCTATCTCCGGTGTCTCCGGGAAACTCCCGAGGAGGCCGTGGAACTCCTGGCAGGTGCCGGCATCGAGGCCGAGCCGGTGGGTTCTGGCACGGGATGTGTTGTGCTCCTCGGGGAATCCTCCCCCGTGGAGGCCATGGCAGAGGTCCCGTCGGTAGTGCAGGATCCGGCAGCCGCCCTGGTGGTGCCGTACGCGGATCCGGAGCCCGGAGATCGGGTGGCCGACCTGTGCGCGGCGCCCGGCGGGAAGGCCATGGCCCTGGCCGCCCGGGGGAACGTGGTGCTGGCGGCGGACCGGTCCCTGGAGCGCCTGCGGTTGGTACGGGAGAATGCGGAAAGGCTCACCGACGGGCTTTGGGAGAGTCCGGGCTTCAGTGTGTCCGTGATGCAGGCGGACGCCCTTGCCCCCATAGTGGAGGGTGCCGACATGGCTCTGCTAGACGTGCCGTGTACGGGGACCGGCGCGCTCCGAAGGAATCCGGACGCACGCTGGAAGCTCACTCCCGAGCGGCTGAACGAGCTGGTGGCACTTCAGGAGCGCATCCTGGAGGCGTGCACGAGCGTAGTACCGAGCGGGGGCCGTCTGGTGTACTCAACGTGCAGCCTGGAGCCGGAGGAGAACGAAGATCGGATTTCCGCGTTTCTGGAGCGGCATCCGGAGTTCGAACTGGAGCCGAGCTCGGGCGTGAACGAGGCGTATCTGGACGAGCGGGGACAGCTTTACGTGCTGCCCCAGGAATCCGCGTTCGACGGCGCGTTCGCGGCCCGACTGAGAAGAGCGTAGCGGCGAGCCGACGCGCCGAGGATGGGCAGCCTGATGGCAGACTCAGGGAAGACAGGCAAGAACGGAAGCGATGAGGCTAGAGCGGCAGGGATGAGACTAGGCAGCTCGATTCGACGAAGGCGCCACGGTGGCCGAAGACGCCTTCGGGCGGCCCTCGAGACGTGGTGGCACAACCTGCGGAGCTACAGACCCTCGCGCGGCACGTGGGGCGTGGTGGCCTCTACGCTGTTCGTGGGGTTCGGGCTCGGCTACGTCCTGGCCACGCGGGTCCTCTTCCCGGTCCCCCCGCGCCCCCGGGACCTCTTCGAGATCCCCGACGTGCGCGGCGTCGATCGCTCGGCCGCCCTCCAGGCGGTTCAGGCCGCGGGGCTACACATGGCGGTGGTGGACTCGTTCAGCCACCCCACGGCGGTCAGAGGCCAAGTTCTTGGCCAGAGCCCTCTGGCCGGTCAGCTCTCGGTGGCCGGAGACACCGTCAACCTGACGCTGAGCCTCGGCCCCGTGCGACGACCGGTGCCCGACGTCGTCCGTTTCAGGGAGGGTTGGGCCCGCAACGTGCTGGAAGCGAGTGGGTTCACGGTGGCGGTGGACAGCCTGGAGGCCGATCTGCCGGCCGGCCGGGTCGTGGAAGTGCTCCCCGAGCCGGGCACGGAAGTGGATCTGCCCATGGAGGTCAGGATCGCGGTGAGCACCGGGCCACGCCTGGTGGCCATGCCTCTGCTCCTGGGAATCGAGCAGGCCATGGCCGAAGCGATGCTGGACTCGCTGGGGTTCGTGGTGTCGGAGATACTCACCCGATTCCGCTTCGGCCGCGACCGGGGGCGGGTCGTCGAGCAGGACCCCCAGGCGGACAGCCTGCTGCCCCCGGGAAGCCCCGTTCGTCTGGTCATCGGGCGGCGCTCCAACACGCGCAGGAACCGTAGGAAC
The DNA here is from genome assembly GCA_965238005.1 of Longimicrobiales bacterium. Taxonomy (GTDB): domain Bacteria; phylum Gemmatimonadota; class Gemmatimonadetes; order Longimicrobiales; family Gaopeijiaceae; genus CBDCKN01. The sequence continues at coordinate 3,739,403 of OZ250165.1, read as the reverse complement.
TAATTAGATTCACTTCCGTAGCAGATGACGGACCTCAGGCCAGTGATGACATGACCTCGGACGACACTCGAAAGCCGAGATACTCCCGCCTCCCTTACGCTTTCGCCCTTTTGGGCCTGGCTCTCGTGGTGCTCGTGGCGTGGGTCAATCGGGATCGGCTCCAACCCGTGATCCCCGGCACCCCTGCACCCGAGTTCGCGGTGGCCGATCTGGACGGCGATATCGTCCGCCTGAGCGACCATCGAGGCCACGTCGTCATGGTGAGCATCTGGGCGACCTGGTGCGGTCCATGCCGGTACGAGATGCCCTCCATGGAGCGCCTCTACAAGGAGTTCGCCGACGAGGGCCTGGAGATCCTGGCCGTGAGCATCGACGCCGAGGCCGGGACCTTCGATCTGTTCGGACGCCCCGGGGGCGACATCCAGGCGTTCGCCGATTCTTTGGGTCTGACGTTCCCCTTGCTCCACGATCCCTCTGGTGGCATCCAGAAGGTGTATCAGACCACCGGAGTGCCCGAAACCTTCCTGGTCGGCAGGGACGGGATCATCTACAAGAAAGTGGCTGGTGGGACCGAATGGGATGCGCCCGATCATCAGGAGCTGATCCGGCGGCTCTTGGCGGCAACGGAGTGACTCCCCGCCCAACTCCGACGATCGGCTAGGTCGTGAGATCCCGTACCTTCGACAGATCGCTCGCCAGCAACTGGCGGCTCAAGGTGGCGGCTTTCGCCATGGCTCTCTTCCTTTGGGCTCTGGTTCGCGTGGGAGCGCCCGACCAGCGGGCCGTCTCCATCCCGGTCAACGTCAGCCTGAACGATCCCGATTGGATCCTCATGGACGATCCGGTGCCCCCAAGCGTCAACGTGCGATTCAGCGGTCCGCCGACGGAGGTCTTTCGCCTCACGGCTCTCGACGGCGTCTCCATCACCGTGCCCGTCACCGAGGTCGCCGGCGAGGAGATGGTCATCGCTCTTCAGAACGGGTGGATTCCCGTAGACCGCTACCCAGGTGTCACGGTGGAGGAGATACTCCCGAGCACGGTGCACCTACACCTCGATCACGTGGAGACGGCTTCGGTTCCGGTTCGCATCACCACCCGAGGCAGCCTTCCCGAGTATCTGGCCTTGACCCGGTCCTTGTCCGTCACGCCGAGCGCGGTACGGGTCAGCGGGCCCGCAAGTCTGGTGCGGCAGCTGGATTCGCTGGACATCGTTCCCGTGGATCTGGGTCAGGTGGACGAGCGGGGTGCCGTTCAGACTACCGTCGACACCACGGGGCTGGCCCGCTTGACGGTGATCCCTGTGGCGATCACCCTGAGGATCCCCGTCGAGGAGTCCATCGACCGGGTGCTGACGTCCGTTCCTGTTTTGGCCGACATCGGGGCCGAGTTCGAGGAGGCGGGCGGTACGGTGGAAATCCTCCCCGCCACGGTACGGCTCACACTCCGGGGCGCGCGGACGCAGGTCACGAATCTGGACCCACGTCGCCTGCGGGTCGTCGTGCCGTCTTCCGAGCTGCTGGGCTTGGGCGAGGCCGAGGAGCGGAGGGTGCCCATCGTCGTGGAGGGCCTCCCCTCGTATATGTCCGTCTCGTCGGCCGTGGACACCGTAGTGGTCCGCCGGCAGATGGAGCCATGAGCGGACGGCTCATCCTGGGCCTCGAGACGAGCTGTGACGAGACGGCGGCGGCCCTCCTCGAGGCGCCCACCACCCTCCGTGGCCACGTGATCCTCTCCCAGGACGAGCACGCCCTGTATGGGGGCGTCGTCCCCGAGATAGCCGCCCGGGTCCACCTCCAGCGGATCGACGACGTGGTGGGGGAGACTCTCAGGGAAGCGGGGTGCGGCTTCGAGGACCTGGACGCGGTGGCCGTCACGGCAGGACCGGGCCTCATCGGGGCGCTTCTGGTGGGCGTCTCCTGGGCGAAGGCTCTGGCCTTCGGGCTCGGCAAGCCCCTGGCTGCCGTCCACCACATGGAGGCCCACCTCTTCGCCCCCTCGCTGGAGGACCCCGACGCGGAGCCGCCCTTCGTGGCGCTTCTGGTCTCGGGTGGTCACACCATCCTGCTCCACGCGCCGGCCTGGGGTGAGTACTACCTCCTGGGGGAGACGCGGGACGACGCGGCGGGCGAGGCATTCGACAAGGTGGCCAAGCTGCTCGGGCTTCCCTATCCGGGGGGCCCTGCCATCCAGGCCCTCGGCTCTGAAGGAGACGAGACCCGCCACCGGTTGCCGCGGCCCATGTTGCGCTCGAACCAGCGACCCGGCGATGCCGACTTCTACGACTTCTCCTTCAGCGGGCTCAAGACAGCCGTGGCGACCCTCGTTTCGGAGCTCGACAGCCTCGGCACACTGGACGACGAGCGGAAGCACGTGGCGGCGTCCTTCCAGGCGGCAGTGGTGGAGGTTCTGACGAGCAAGACGCTCCGGGCCGTGGAGGAGACCGGCTGCTCGCGAGTGCTCCTGGGGGGTGGGGTCTCGGCCAACGCACGGTTGCGAGAGGAGCTGGGCCGACGGTTTGGTACCGAGGGAGCCCTGTTCCACGCGTCGCCTCGGCTCTCGCTGGACAACGGAGCCATGGTAGCCCGGGCTGGTGCCTATCGATTGGAGCGCGGAGACATCGCGGCCCTGAACGCGTCCGCGGATCCGAACCTCCCGTTTCCGGGGCTGGTGAGGGCCTCGGCATGAGAGGACACTGAGCGTGTACCCCATCTTCTTCCGTCTTCCCGAGTGGTTGCCCTTCATGGGCGGTGAGCCCATCACGTCCTTCGGGGTGTTCATGTTCCTTTCGTTCCTCACCGCCGGGGTGCTGCTGCGGCCGGAGATGGATCGGGCGGGGATGGATCCCGAGAGGGCGTGGGACCTGCTCTTCATGGCGGTCCTGGGGGGCATAGTGGGGGCGAAGCTCTATTACGTGCTCCTGAACTACCCCCGGCTCTTCGAGGATCCCGTGCGGGCGATCTTTTCCCGGGGAGGGATGGTGTGGTACGGCGGCTTCGGAGGCGCTGTGGCGCTCATCGTCTGGGAGATCAAGAGGAGGAAGCTGCCGCTCGCCAGGACGGCCGACGTCGGTGCCCCTACCCTGGCCATCGGATATGCCGTGGGCCGCATGGGCTGCTTCCTGGTGGGGGACGACTACGGGCGTCCCACGGGATCGTGGGTCGGCATTCGCTTCCCACAGGGGACACCGCCCACCCGTGTCGACGTGCTCGAGAGCCAGTTCGGAATCCAGGTCGATCCCACCCTCGTCGAGCAGTTCGGGCAGGTGGTTCCGGTCCACCCCACCCAGCTCTACGAGATCGTCCTGGCCAGCCTGATCTTCGTGGTCCTCTGGCGACTACGCATCCACGAGCACGGGGCGGGGTGGCTCTGGTGGATCTGCCTGGCCATGCTCAGCTTCGAGCGGTTCCTCGTGGAGTTCGTGCGGGTCAAGGATGATCGCTTCCTGGGACCGTTCACCCTCGCGCAGCTCATCGCAATGTCGCTCATCATCCTCAGCGTGTGGGGAGTGAATCGCACTGTGGCTGCGGGAAGGAAGCCGGCGGAGGCCCCGGCCTGACGGGCCCGCGGAGCTGAGGTGAGGATGCTCACGATCCTTCAGGGGTCGGACCTCCACTTCGGGAAACCGCATCTAGCGCGTGTCGCCGCCGCCTTCCACGAGGCGGTGCGCCGGGCCGAGCCCGACGTCATCGTCCTCGCCGGTGACTTCACGCAACGGGCCAAAGTCCGGGAGTACAAGCAGGCCCGCGAGTGCCTGGATACACTGCCGGACGTTCCGGTCATCGTCACGCCGGGGAATCACGACGTTCCCCTCTACCGGGTGCATGAGCGGCTTATCAATCCGCTGCGCAATTACCGCACGTACATCTCGTCCGATCTGGACAGCGTGACCCGCGTGGAGGGAGCGGTTTTCGTGGCTTTGTGCTCGGCCGAGCCGCACCGGGCCATCGTCAATGGACGGCTCAGGGGCAGGCAACTCGAGTTCGCGGCACGTATCTTTCAGGAGTGTGCCCGGGAGGACGTTCGCATCCTGGTGACGCACCATCCGCTCGCCCGCCCGCGGGATGGTGGATCGGACAACATCCTCCCGGGAAGTGGCATGCTGCTCGACAGTTTCCGGGAGATGGGGGTCGAGCTGATCCTGAGCGGGCACGTCCACAGAAGCTACGTAGTGAGATCGTCGGGCGGGGGCTCGGTCGGCGGAGCCGTGTCGGGTCCGGACTCGGCCACCACCTGCGGGGCTCACAGAGAGGTGGCCATCGTCCACAGCGGCACGGCCACGTCGAACCGCGGCCGCATGGCCGAGAGGGGGAGAAACAGCTTGAACGTGCTAAAGATCGGTGCCCACGAGATCGTGGTGACCCCGCACTGGTTCGAGGAGGACCAGGACCGCTTCGTCGCCCGTGCGCCCACGTCCATCCCGCGACGCTCGTGACCCGGTTCTACGTCCACCGGGAACCCGGCCCGCGGGAGACCCTGGGCGCTCTGGCAGTTGCTCTGGGCGTGGGCGCCGTGTCGTTCTACTTCGTGCGCATGTTCCTGGCACGGGAGGGCCTCGAAAGGGAGGCCCCGAAGCGGCTTCGGAAGACCGGGGCCGACTTGTCTCTCGCGGCGGACACGGACGGCTAGTGTTCCGGATGCCAGCGAACTTCTGGGACGGGACACTAGGACCGGGCATGCGCGCCGCCACCCTCTTCGCGCTCCCGGCCCTGCTGGCGCTCGCAGGCGCGGGCTCCGGCACCCTGGCTGCCCAGGCTTCCCAGGTGGAGCTCAGCAGCATCGACTTCAGGGGCAACGTGGCGTTCCCGGACGACTCCCTCTCCCGGGCCATCTTCAATCGCGAGACACGGTGCCGCTCGTTCGTCTTGGCTCCGTTCTGCGCTTTCGGCGCGGGGTTCAGCATCAGCCATCAGTCGCTCAATGAGCGCGAGCTTCCCGGAGACATCCTCAGGCTGCGGAGCTACTACGGCAGCCGCGGCTTCAAGGAGGCACAGGTCGATACGGTCATCACCCGACCGGACGACGACCGGGTGTCGATCCTCTTCCAGATAGAGGAGGGACGCCCCGTTCGCGTCTCGACGCTGGACGTCGTGGGGATTGAAGGGCTGGAGGAACCGGACCTCGCCGCCGATCTGCCCATCCGCGAGGGCGACCTTCTCAGCTCCATCGACCTCGACGCGGCCCGGGACACGTTGATCCAGCGGCTCCAGAACCGCGGATATCCCCGCGCGGACGTGATGCGCACGTCTCTGGTCCCGGCCAATACGCCCTACGAAGCCCACGTGACCTTCGATGTGGACGAGGGGCCCCATGCCGTCTTCGGCCCGGTCACCGTCGTGGGCCGTCAGAAGCTCTCCGAGGGAGTGATCCGGCGCATGCTGCCATTCCAGGAGGGCCAGGAGTACTCGCAAGCCCGTAGGCTCGAGGCGCAGCGCAACCTCTACTCCATCGAGATGATCCAGCACGCCTCCATAGACGAGACGGTGGATCCGGCGGGGTCGCTTCCCGATACCGTCGTGCCCCTTCAGGTCAGGGTGACCGAGGGCAACGTGCATCGGGTGAGGACGGGAGCGGGGTGGAGCACCTCGGACTGCGTGAATACCGAGGGCCGGTGGACGAGCCGGAATTTCTTTGGCGGGGCGCGCCGTCTTCAGGCTCGGGCACGTCTGTCCAACCTCATGTCCGAAGACCTGCACGACGAGATCTGTCGGCAGTCGGGCGTCGGCGACTTCGGGGGCCTCAACTGGCTGGTGTCGGCCGACTTCAGCCAACCGTGGATCTTCAGCCAGCGCTTCGCCCTTGGTGCGAGCTTGTTCCACGAGCGCCAAAGCCTCCAGGACGTGTTCGTCCGCCAGGCCATCGGTCTCGATCTGTCCTTGTCGCGTAACGTGGGGCCGTACACGTCTCTCAGCTTCGCCTATCGGCCCCAGCTCACCCAGCTCGAGGCGGCAGAGGTGTTCTTCTGCACCACCTTCCTCGTATGCACCCCTGAGGACATCTCCGGCCTTCAGGATCCCAACTGGCTGGCGCCTCTGGCCTTCAAAGTCGTGCGCGATCGCACCAACAGCCTCCTGAACCCCACCCAGGGCTATCAGGCGCTCTTGAACGTGGAGCACGCCTCGAGCGTCACGGGATCGGACTTCGAGTACAACCGGGTCTTCGCCGGCGTGACGAGGTATCAGCAGGCCAGCCATGGCCAGGTGTTCGCGGTCAGGGTCCAGGCCGGCTGGATCGGCGCGGGCACATTCAGCCTGTTGGGCGGAAGCGCCGACATCATCCACCCGCAGAAGCGGTTCTACGCCGGCGGCGCGAACAGCGTGCGGGGCTTCGCCCAGAACCAGCTCGGACCGCGGGTCCTCACGGTGGACGTCACCCGGCTCCTCTCTTCGGTGTCGGAGACCGTGGGGCCGCCCTGCACGCCCGGGGAGATCGTTGACGTTACTTGCAACGCGAATCCGTTGGATGACCGGGCCTTCGGGACTCCCCGGCCCACCGGCGGCCGCGTCGTCGTCGAGGGAGGGCTCGAGTACCGGGTGCCCCTGGGAGCCCGGGTAGAGGCCGCCATCTTCGCCGACTTCGGCCGGATCTGGGCCGAGGCAGAGTCCGGGGCCACAAGCAGGTTCGAGGTGGCGCCGGGTGTGGGCGTCCGTTACCTGAGCCCCGTTGGGCCCATTCGCATCGACTTGGGCTACCGCTTCCGTGGGGTCGAAGATCTGCAGGTCGTGACCTCCCAGATCCGACCCTTCGACCCGACTCGTGACGACGAGTCGGACAGGATCACCCGCTTCGTGAACGGCACGGAGGAGACCCTCGACTTCGTGCTCGTGGACGAGCTGGCCGTTCTGGGGCCCCCCGTGGCCTTCGGCCCCACCGGCCGATTCTCCCTGCGTCGCCTCCAGCTCCACCTGAGCATCGGGCAGGCGTTCTGAGATGGGACGGGTGCGGAAGTCCGTGAGGCTCGCTGCCATCGTCCTGTTGGCCGTAGGGGCCGGTGCCCTGTCGACGTTCTTCCTCCTGACGCGCACCAGTGTTGGACAGGCTCTCGTGCTCGAGGCGGTGCTGCAGCGGGTGGAGGGCGCGGTGAACGGTGAGATCCTGGTGTCGGGGATCCGCTCCACCGGCCTCCACAGAGGGGCAAAGCTGGTGGGGGTCCAGGTCATCGCGCCCGACGGCAGTCCCCTACTCGTGGTGGACTCGCTGGAGGCGGAGTACTCGGTCGGCAGCATCCTGAGGGGTGACGTCCTCCTGTCGGGCGTCACCCTGTGGCGGCCCACCTTCACCATCACGCGCCCCCGCCAAGGGGAACGCTTCAACGTATCCGCGTTCTTGGCGGGCAAACAGGCCGGCAGCGTGGAAGCCCCATCCCAGGAGCGTGCCGGTGAGGAGGCGGCAACCGAGGAGGGGGCAACCGAAGAGGTGGCCAGCGCGGAGCGGGTCGCCGGGGAGGCGGAGCCGGAAGGTGACAGGCGGTTGGTGCTGGAAGACGTGACCATCTACGAGGGCAGCCTCGACGTGCGTTACCCTCTCTCCTCGGCACCCGCACCCGAGTCGCGCATCGTCACGGTGCCCGCACCCGACGGGGAAGGGCTCATGCGGAGCCTCGGATTCCGCGCGATCGACGCCCACCTGGCTCGGCTCTCCATCATAGATCCCGAAGTGGAGGGCCTGCGGGTGGATGTGGGTGGGTTCACCATGGAGGGTGAGGTCTTCCGGGACCCGGTCCGGGTCCAGGAGTTCGGTGGACGGGTGGAGTGGCTCCATGACCGCATCACGGTCACCGCTGAGCGCCTCAGGCTTCCGGGGACGGAGGCCAGCGGGCTTGCCACCGTCGATCTCATTGAGGGGTCGCCGCCTGAGCTGACGCTGGACTTCGTGGCCACCCGCCTCGACATGGCAGACCTGCGGTGGCTGCAGCCGAGCCTCCCCGCCGCGCAGGGGAGTGCGGGGATCGGGGTGAAGCTAGGCCCGGACGGGCTCCAGGTCCGCTGGTCCGGGGCACGCTTCGATGTGGAGGGTGGTGAGTTCGTCGGGGACGGTGTGTTCAGCCGGCCCCGAGGAGGGGAGGCATTCCTGGAGGACGTGTCGGTAGAGGTCTCGGGGATCCCGGTCTCCTTTCTGGCCGACTTGCTTCCGTGGACGCCGCCGCTGGACGGGAAGATCCACGGGTACCTGGGCCTTTCCGGCACCATGGACGCCCTGGCCGTGACGGGGCGGGTGGCCCTCCTGGAGCCGGGTGCGGGACCCTCGGGTGGGGAGATCGAAGGTGTCCTGCACCTCCACGGGCCCGTGGGCGCCACCGACCTGCACGCGCGGTTCACGCCCATCGACCTCAGCCTGGCGAACCGCTTCGCGGAGGGACTTCGCCTGGCCGGGGCCATGAGCCTCGACCTCAGGGCAGACGGTCGCCTGGACGAGGGCGTGCGGGTTGTGCTGGACGCTACCTATCCCAACCCGGATTCGGAGGATTCCCACATCTCCGTCGAGGGCAGCCTGACGGACGTGGAGGGCGAGGTGTTCGTGTTCTTGGACGGAGATCTGAGGCCGCTCTCCATCACCGGACTGTTCGGGGAGGAGTCGCCCCTTTCTCGGCTGGGTGTGGTGCGGGGGACCGTCCACGCCGAGGGTCCCCTCTCGGCCGTGGCCCTGAGGACGGACCTGGTAACGGGCGGAGGCGAGCTCACGCTGGAGAGTCGTTTCGACGTACGATCGCCCCTGACGTCCTATCGCCTCCTGGGCGAAGCCCGTGACTTCGACGTTCGGGAGGTGCTGCCCGCACTTCCGGAAGGCACGGTCTTCTCCGGGTCCCTGGATCTCCGTGGGGAGGGAGGCGATCTCAGAACCGCCGAGCTGTCGGGTGACGTGCAGCTGACGGCCTCGCGCTTCGCCCATCTCGAGGTGGACACGGCGGCGGTCCAGCTCCGGATCTCCAAAGGCGTCCTCACCGTGGACACCGTCCAGAGCGTCATCGGTGGTGTAGCGGTGGAGGGAGCGGGGCGGCTCGCCCTGACCGGCAGCGAATCCACCGAGGAGCTCCACGTCCGATTCGATACCGAGAACCTGGAGGGACTTCGGCCCCTGCTCCTGGGACCCAACGTCATCGCCAGGGACACCCTCTCGGCCCTCGAGCTCAGCATCCTGGCTCTGGAAGACATCGATGTCGACACCCTGCCCACGCTGGCGCAGGTCTTCGTGGCGGGGCGCCTGGACGGGGACCTCACGCTGGCCGGTTCCCTGGAGGACCTCGACGTCTCGGGGCAGGCTCGTCTGGAGGATGGCCGCTATGGGGACAGCCGGTTGGGAGACGCCGCCGCTACGTTCTCGGCCAACGGCCTGTTCTCGCCGGAGCGGGAAATCGAGGCACAGATCGACGGGGACGAGGTTCGCTTCCTCGCCCGGGCCTTCGACTCCATCTCCGTGCGCCTGGAGTACCAGGAGCCCCGAGGCCGCGTGAACCTGCTCATCGTGAAGGCCGAGGACGAGAGCTACCAGGCCAGGGTCGCGTTCGAGCTGGAAGACGCGGTACGGACCCTCCACCTCGACGAGCTGGTGCTGCGCTTCCCCGACGAGCGGTGGAACCTGGGAGGTCCGGCCACCATCTCGTGGGATCCGGACGGGCTCACCTTCCGGGGCCTGCGGGTGATCCGTCCCGGGATCGGAGGTATGCGCCTCCGGGCCCACGGGCGCCTGCCGTTCCAGGGTGAAGCCGACTTCGAGTTGAGCGTTGAGGGTCTCGACGTCAGCCGCATCGCCCACGTGCTTCAGATGAGCGAGCGCCTGGAGGGGGTGGTGGACGTGGAGCTCGAGGTCACCGGAATCGACGTCGAGCCAGTTATGTCGGGGTCGCTCTCCACGGCGGACTTCCGCTTCCGGGAGTACGAGTTCGACCGGCTCGTGGGGGCCTGGGACTACGGGAACCGGACCGCCATGGGTGGGATCGAGCTGTGGAAGGATTCGGTGCAGGTCCTGACGGTGAGCGGGGAGCTGCCCCTGGATCTGGCCTTCCACGCCGTGCCGGATCGGATCCCTGACGAGCGCATCGATCTCGTGGTCGCCTCACAGCAGCTGCCGCTCTCTCTGCTCATGGCGCCGTTCGAGAGCTACCAGGAAGTGGAGGGCACCCTGTCCGGGCGCGTCCAGCTGGGAGGCACGACGGAGAGCCTGGCCCCCAGCGGCCAGCTCACCGTGTCCGAGGGTGGCGCCTTCCTCCGGGGCCTCGGGGTCCGTCACCAGGATCTGAACGGGACGCTGGACTGGTTCCCCGACGGTCGGGTGGAGGTGGACGGCAGCGTCCGGGCTTTGGGAACGGCCAATGTGCAGGGGACCGTGACCCTGGCACCGGCTTCCGATCCGGGCTTCGACCTGTCGGTGAGTCTCGACGCCTTCCAGGGGATGGACCGCCGGGACGTCACCGGCCGCCTGAGCGGGGACTTCCGGGTGGAAGGGTCGTACCGGCGCCCCGTGGTCTCCGGCGATCTCCGGGTGGACGAGGGGACGCTGTTCGTGGAGGAATTCCAGCGCGCCGCCGAGATCGTGGATCTTTCGGATCCCGCGTTCTACGAGGTGGTGGATACCTCGGTAGTGGACCTCCGTCCGCTCCTGGCCGGACAGAATCCCTTCCTGCGGAACATCCGCATGGAGAACATGACCCTGACGGTGCAGCGCAACAGCTGGATCCGCAGCGACCACATGGACGTGGAGCTCGACGGCGAGCTCCAGGTGCTCTACGACCGCCTCACGCAGGACCTGGCCATGGTGGGCACGCTTGAGGCGGTGCGCGGATCGTACGGGGCCTTCGGGAGACAGTTCCAGGTGGACGGGGGCACCCTGCGCTTCCTCGGGACACCCGGCATCAACCCCGATCTGAACATCCAGGCGAGCAATCGCGTTCGCTCCGCCCAGGGAGATCGCTTCACCATCACGGCCGCCGTCACGGGCACTCTGGTCTCGCCTCGGATCGGCCTCACCAGCGACCGGGCGGGCGTCACCGAAGACGACCTCCTCAGCTACCTCTACTTCGGCCGGCCCACCTACGCCCTGACCTCGGGCCAGACTCAGGCTCTGGGGGCCGCCGGTGCCCTCCTGGGCTCGGGCGTGACACTGGGTCTCAGCACGTTCAGCAACCGCCTCGGATCGGCGGTCGCCCAGGAGCTGGGCGTGGACTACCTGTCCATCACGCAGCAGGACCTCGGAGCTCTGGGTGACGCCAGCCTTCGAGGAACGCTGGGCACGACCGTCGTGGAGACGGGCTTCTACCTGGCCGACGACTTCTTCGTCACTCTGCTCCTCAGGCCGCTGGCCAACCAGGGCGCCGGGAGCCAGTTCGCCGGCATCCGCTTCGAGTGGGTGGCCTCCAACGCCTACACCATCGAATCCTTCTTCGAGGATCGCTTCTTCAGGGGCCGGGTGGTGGGCTTCAACGAGCTGGGCATCCAGAACGAGAAGGGGCTCGGCCTGTTCATCTTCCGCGAGTGGGCGTACTAAGTGGGCGTACTAGTCGAGTGGGCGTACTAGTGTAGTGCGCTGCACAGAAAGCTCTCGCCGACCTGCGAGCTTCAAGCCTCGACACGCACTCGGTGGTTTAGGGGCCACGGGCGCAAGCGATCCGGTTGGACGCGGCGCCCCTTCGCTGAGCAGGGCGGGATACCGCTTGGTGTCAGATTTGGTCGGCCCGCGGTAGCGCTTTGACTGCGTAGGCTGCACAATGCAGCGCAGCCATTGAGGCTCAAGAGAAGTCTCGTTGATCCGGTTGGAGCCACCGGCCATGCCCCCCCCCCCCCGCCCACCAAGCGGCGTTCCACAATTCTCCCTTTGCGGGCCTGATCCTCGAGCGCCGAGGGCCAGGAGAGTTCTACATCCTGGACGTCAACTCGGCGGCTCGGAAGAGCGCCGCATGGCGAAGTGTCCGAGAGGAAGACGTCATCGGTCGGAACATCGCGGACGTGTTCCCTGGACTTCGCACCGTGGGAGATCTTGATACCTACGAGCAGGCGCTCGCAAACCAGCAGATAGTCGATTTCGGCGAGGTAGCATACGAAGATGCCGAGGTCCCGCCAGGCGTGTTCTCCGGGTGCGTAATACCGTTGGACGAGAGCAAGCTCTTGATCACCGGCGAGAACGCCACGTCACGAGTGCGGGAGCTAGACCGGACGGAGAAGACACTTCAATGGTATAAGTCCATGGTCACCGCTAGTAGCGATCTCATGGTGTTTGTTGATGCTACGTATACGTATCGGGCAGTGAACCAAGTCTACCGTGATGAACACCGGCGGACTCAGGAGGAGATTCTTGGGCACACCGTAGCCGAAGTGTTTGGAGAGAAGGCTTTTGAAACGACGCTGAAGCCCCACTTGGATCGCTGCCTATTGGGTGAGCGGGTGACCTTCGACTTCTGGTGGAACTCGCCAAGTCGTGGCCGTCGGCACGTCGATGTGCGGTACGACCCGTTCTTCGAGGCCGACGGCTCAGTGTCGGGGGTCCTGGTGGAGGTGCGCGATACGACCGATCGAAAGCAAATCGAGCAACACCATGAGCGGTCGGTTGCGGCACTCGAAGCGGCGAACCGGGAGTTAGAGGCGTTCAGCGACTCAGTAACGCACGACCTGAAGATCCCCTTGCTGAGCGTGACCCAGTTCAGCGAGTACCTCGACGAAGCGGTTGGCGACTCTCTCGATGAACAGCAGCAAGACTACTTACGGCGCATTCGGGCCGCGGGCCGGCACATGACGCATATCATCGACGACCTTCGCGACCTCGCTGACGTGAACCGCGGCGAGATCAGTCAAGAGGAAGTCGACTTGTCATCGTTGGGTCACGAGATCATCGCCGATTTGAGGGCTTTGGTCCCGGACCGCGAAGTGAGGTTCGAGGCGGAGCCGGGAATCACGGCCTTTGGGGACAAAACGCTTTTGAGGATTCTCCTGACTAACCTGCTCCAGAACGCATGGAAGTACACCGGTCCTAACGATGACGCTCGGATCGAGCTGGACGCCGAACGAGGACGAGAGTGATGTCCCGACCTACCACGTCCGAGACAATGGGATCGGCTTCGACAACGCCGACCGTGAGCGAATCTTCCGAGCCTTCGAGCGGCTCCATACCAAGGTGGAGTTCGCGGGGAGCGGACTCGGGCTGGCCACCGTGGAGCGAATCGTGCGTCGCCACGGCGGACGAGTGTGGGCCCAGGGCATCCTAGGAGAGGGGGCGATCTTACGTTTCACTCTCGAACCGAAACAGCGGTGAGCTCTGCGGCGCCGAGTCGGTCAATCAGCGCCGTGGCGGCACCCTCGGTCCCGATCTAGGGTATGAGCCCTACCCGTCGAAACACACCGATCGCAGGAGCTTCCCGTAATGCGACAGATGAAGGTTTTCATGCTGATGGCAGGGCTCACCGCTCTCCTGATGCTTTTCGGGCAATATCTGGGTGGACAGAGCGGCGCGATGCTGTTCCTCGGCATCGCCGCGGTCATGAACCTGGGCGTGTACTGGTTCAGCGACCGTGCCGTCCTCCGCATGTACAAGGCCCAAATCATCGGCCCCGACGATGCGCCCGAGCTTTACCAGATGGTGGATCGGCTGAGGCAGAGAGCTGGGCTTCCCATGCCCAGGGTGGCGGTGTCGCCACAGGATCAGCCCAACGCCTTCGCCACGGGGCGTGGCCCCGAGACCGCCGCCGTCTGCTTCACGAGAGGGATCCTGCAGGCTCTGCCGGCCAGTGAGCTGGAGGGTGTCACGGCCCACGAGCTGGCGCACATCAAGCACCGGCATATGCTGGTGAGCACCCTGGCGGCGACCATGGCGGGCGCCGTAGCCATGCTCGGGAGCGTGGCCCGCTGGGGCATGATCCTGGGCGGTGGTCGCGACAACGACAACAACCCGTTCGCTGTTCTGCTCATGGCCATCCTGGCTCCCATCGGCGCCATGATCATCCAATTCGCCATCAGCCGCTCCAACGAGTTCCAGGCGGACCGGACCGGCGGCGAGATCGTCGGCGATCCGATGGCCCTCGCGGGAGCGCTCCAACGCCTGGAGCAGCACGCCCTCCAGATCCCCATGCGGGTGAACCCCGCCGCTGCCCAGCTGGCCATCGTGAACCCGTTGGCCGGGGCGCGCAGGCCCGGGCTCACGGGGCTCTTCCGCACGCATCCGCCTACCGACGAGCGTGTGGCCGCGCTGCGGACCCAGGCCGCCGAGGCCGGAAGGTAGGGGCTGGAGCGGGTTAGGCGGGGTTTCAGCCGGCGCCCCTTTCCCGGAGTTCACGCTTCCGACCCCCACCTTTGAGCGGAAGCCGCGTCTTCGGTATCCTAAAAGGCTATGTCGCGAGAATCCCTCATCATCCGCGGTGCCCGGGAGCACAACCTCCGGAACATCGACGTGGAGCTGCCCCGCGGCGGCCTGGTGGTGATCACCGGACTCTCGGGGTCCGGCAAGTCCTCCCTGGCGTTCGACACCATCTACGCCGAGGGCCAGCGGCGCTATGTGGAGTCGCTGTCGGCCTACGCCCGACAGTTTCTGGGCCTCATGGAGAAGCCCGACGTCGACGCCATCGAGGGGCTCTCGCCGGCCATCTCCATCGAGCAGAAGACCGTCAGCCGGAATCCCCGGTCCACTGTCGGGACGGTTACGGAGGTCTACGACTACCTGAGGCTCCTCTGGGCCCGCGTGGGCGTCCCCCACTGCCCCGAATGCGGCAGGCCGGTGATCCGCCAGTCCGCCTCCCAGATCGTCCAGCGGCTGCTGACCCTGGAGGAGGGCACCAAGGTCGAGGTCCTAGCCCCCCTGGTGCGGGGGAGGAAGGGCGAGTTCCGCGATCTCTTCGAGAAGGCTCGCAAGGAGGGCTTCGTCCGGGCCGTGGTGGACGGGCACACCATCGATCTCTCGGAGCCCCCGACGCTGAGCCGTTACGAGAACCATGACATCGCCATCGTCGTGGACCGCCTGGTGATCCGGGATGAGGACCGGGATCGCCTCGCCGATTCGGTGGAGACGGCGCTTCGAGCAGCCGACGGCATCCTGGAGGTCGTGGAGCGCAAGGGTCGCGCGCGTGTCCCGCATCTCTTCAGCGAGCACTACTCCTGTGCCCACTGCGGCACCAGCCTGCCCGAGCTCGAGCCCCGGCAGTTCTCCTTCAACTCGCCCTACGGTTCGTGCCAGGAGTGTGGAGGTCTCGGGACCCGCAAGGACGTTAACCCCGACCTTCTGTTGGCCGACGGGAGTGTGTCTCTCCTCGAGGGTGTGATCCTCCCGTGGGGCGAGCCCTCCGGCCATCTCCGCAAGTCGGTGATCGCAGGGCTCGCCGAGGCCTACGAGTTCGACCCGCAGGATGCGTGGCAGGACCTGCCCGAGGGGGCCCGCGATGCGATCCTGCACGGCTCTGGGCGCATGAAGATCCGTTTTCCGTACCGGACGGGCACCGGGAAGTCGACGGGTTACTACGAGGACACCTGGGACGGCGTCGTGGCGAACGTGGAGAAGCGCTACAGGGAGACCCGCTCCGAGGCCGTCCGAGGCCAGCTCGGGGACTACATGTCGACGCTGCCGTGCACCCAATGCGCCGGGAGCCGGCTGAGGGCCGAGTCCTTGGCCGTGACGGTGGCCGGGCGATCCCTCCGGGACATCGTCGACCTGCCCATCTCGGAGGTCCTCGAGTTCTTCCAGGGCCTGCGCGTGGATGAGCCGGTTGGCACCGGCCCGGACCAGCACGTGCTCCACGGGGAGATCGCGGGCCCCATCCTGAAGGAGGTCCAGGAGCGGCTGGGCTTCCTGGTGAACGTGGGGCTGACCTACCTGACGCTTGGGCGCTCCGCCGACTCCCTGTCCGGTGGGGAGTCCCAGCGCATCCGCCTGGCCACCCAGATCGGGAGCCGCCTCGTGGGAGTCCTCTACATTCTAGACGAGCCTTCGGTGGGTCTCCACCAGAGAGACAATCAGCGCCTCTTGGGCACGCTCCGGGCACTCCGGGACCTGGGAAACACGGTCATCGTAGTGGAGCACGACGAGGAGACCATCCGGGCCGCCGATTACATCCTAGATCTGGGGCCCGGGGCCGGCCGGGCCGGTGGATACGTGGCAGCGCAGGGATCGCTAGAGGACGTTCTGGGAGAGGAGCGGTCCCTCACGGGAGCGTACCTGTCCGGTGAGCGCAAGATTCCGGTTCCCGCGAGTCGCCGGGAGGTGGACGAGGACCGGGTCCTCTGCTTACGGGGCGCCCGGGAGCACAACCTCCACAACCTGGACGTGAGGATTCCCCTGGGCTGCTTCGTCACGGTGACGGGGGTGAGTGGGTCCGGGAAGTCGACGCTCATCAACCAGACCCTCTACCGGGCCCTGGCGCGGCACCTGTACCGCAGCAAGGTGGTGCCCGGCGGGCACGACGGCGTCGACGGCATCGAGCGTATCGACAAGGTCATCGAGGTTGACCAGTCTCCCATCGGACGCACCCCTCGGTCGAACCCGGCCACGTATACGGGCCTCTTCACGCCCATGCGTGAGCTCTTCTCGAACCTTCCCGAGTCCCAGATCCGGGGATACGCTCCGGGCCGCTTCTCCTTCAACGTGAAGGGGGGACGCTGTGAGGCCTGCACCGGCGACGGGCTCGTGAAGATCGAGATGCACTTCCTGCCCGACGTCTACGTACCGTGCGACGTCTGCCGCGGCAGGCGCTACAACAGGGAGACGCTGGACGTCTACTACAAGGGCAAGAACATCGCCGACGTCCTGGACATGACCGTGAGCGAGGCCCTCGAGTTCTTCGAGGCCGTGCCGCGCCTGCGCGAGAAGCTGCGGACGCTTCACGACGTGGGGTTGGGCTACATCCACCTCGGGCAGTCGGCCACCACGCTCTCGGGCGGAGAGGCCCAGAGGGTGAAGCTCGCCACCGAGCTCTCGAAGCGAGCCACGGGCAGCACACTCTACATCCTGGACGAGCCCACGACGGGGCTGCACTTCGAGGACGTGCGGGTTCTTCTGGACGTGCTGCATCAGCTCGTGGAGCGCGGAAACACCGTGATCGTCATCGAGCACAACATGGAGGTCATCAAGACCGCGGACTGGATCATCGACCTTGGCCCTGAAGGTGGTGGGGGTGGGGGCCGTATCGTTGTCGAGGGTCCGCCGGAGCGTGTCGTGGCGGAGCCGAGCTCGTACACCGGCCACTTCCTGCGTTCGCTCATCACGGACGCGGCAAAGAACGGTGGCTAGCGTCGGCGAGGACCGTGGTTAGTGCAGCCGTACAATAAGTACGCTTGCATTCGAGGCGTACGGGGAACGGTAGTGGGTCAGTTTAACTGACCCACTACCCGGGGAACGGAGGAGTCGCGGCGGGATGGCCGTTCGTGTTAAACTAACAATCTCACCTCATGCGACCCTTTTGACCGCTTTAAGCGTCTAAGAAACAGCGTCATCCGATAGACCGTAGGGATAACCGCCCCTCGTCCGAGGGGTCCAGCTACAATTTGCCGGCGGCCGGTGCTCCGGTCGCCCGAACCACGGAGTCGATCATGGTAACCCGAGAGGATCTCGAGAGCTTCCTCATTCGGATGGATCTGGAGTACGAAGAGGTGGATGAGGGGATGTTTCTCGTGCGAGGCGGGAACGGGGCGGTGGTGGTCCACCACTCGGAGCCTGTCCTTCTGCTCCGCCTCAACGTCATGGACCTTCCGGGCGAAGGGGATCTGACGGACCTGTATCGGACGCTCCTCGAATGGAACGCTACGGACATGGTTCACGGGGCGTACGGCATCGAGGAAGGGGAGATCATCCTCAGCGATACCCTCGAGTTGCAGACGCTGGACTACGAGGAGGTACAAGCGTCGGTCGAGAGTCTCCAATACGCCGCCTCGAGCCACCTCGGCAAGATCAAATCTCTCGCCGGGGTCGATGGTGGCGGTTCAGATGCGTCCGACGATAGCGGTTCGGAAGGAGAGGGCTGAGGCAAATGAGCATCTTCACCAAGCTTTCGACGGTCATCAAGTCGAACATCAACGACCTCATCTCCCGGGCCGAAAACCCGGAGAAGATGCTGAACCAGATCATTCTGGACATGCGGGATCAGCTCGCGAAGGCCAAGCGCGAAGTCGCGGCGGCCATCGCGGACGAGCGCAAGCTCCGCTCTCAGCTCGACGATGAGGTGAAGCAGGCCCGCCAGTGGGAGCACCGCGCCATGCTGGCCGTGAAGGAGGGCAGGGACGAGCTGGCCAAGCAGGCCCTCATGAGGCAGGGGGAGCACGCCGAGCGTGCCGCGGCCATGGACACGACCTGGCGGGCCCAGGCAGCCGAGACCGAATCGCTCAAGGGATCGCTCCGGCAGCTCAACGACAAGATCGAAGAGGCCAAGCGGAAGCGGAACCTCCTAGTCGCCAAGCAGCGGCGGGCCCAGGCGCAGAGGCGGATCCACGAGACCATGTCCGGTCTCTCCAACACGTCCGCTTTCGATGCCTTCAACCGGATGGCCGAAAAGATCGAGGAGCAGGAGCGCCAGAGCCTGGCCTATGCCGAGGTGAGCGAGGCCCTCGGCCCCGGCACGCTGGAGGAAGACTTCAAGCTCCTTGAGACCGGTGGAGGCACCGGCGACGTAGAGGATCGGCTCCTGGTCCTCAAGCAGGAGATGGGCTTGATCGCCGCGCCCGAGTCCGAGGCTCCCAAGCAGTTGGAGTCGGGAGACGACGACGAGGCCCCCGCCGAGTCGGTAGCCACCGACGCCGCCGTCAGCGCTGTGCCCGAAGGCGGTGACGGGGTCGCCGAGCCGGAATCCGCCGAGGCGGAGCCGCAGATCCAGGAAGCCCAGCTCATCGAGGAGTTCGATAAGCTGGAGCAGGAGAGCTAGGACAGGCAGCTAGGAGAGGCACTCCCTCTCGGTATTCAGCTTCGACCGTCTAGAGCCCTAGGGACTCCCACGGCCGGAATCCTTCGGCCTATCTCGTGAACGCGTTGAACGTGTCGATGGTGAAGGTGTCGCGGAGGTGCGGAGTCACCTGGAGCCGATCGCAGATGAAGTGACCCACGTCGTCCCCCTCGCGCACGTAGAACTTCACCAGAAGGTCGTACTTTCCCGACACCGAATAGACCTCCGCGGTCTCCTCGATGTTGTCCACGATGTAGTCGGCCACCTCGTAGGACTTGCCGAGCTCACACTTGATCATCACGAAAACCGCGTGCATGCCCCGACCCTCTTGGTGGCTCGCGAACTTCGGAAACGGAACACTTAGTGTGGTGTCCCAGAAGTGTTTCGGCCATTGATCTCGCTGCGCTCGATCGTCTCGCGGTCAACTGGGCGCTCACGACGAGCATGAAGGTCGCTCGGCTCGAGCACCGATGCATCCGGCCCTGCGGCGTTCCTCCTCCTCGGACCACGGCCTTCGGCCGCGGTGCCCGCGTTGCTATTCCTCGTCGTCGCGCCTGACCCACGCATCCGGCGCGGGTACCCCGGATCCGGCGCCTCGGCACTCTCGGTGGCTCGCGAACTTCTGGGACACCACACTAGAATCCGACGGAGATGGAGAGCGCGATGACCGGAAAGAACCTGAAGTACTCCGGAATGTCGTCCTCGATGTCCTGTACCTCGGCCTGGACGTCGGCTCGGAACTGAGCTCCGCCGATCGGGTCGTTGGCAAGGGGACCCTGGGGCGTCACGGTTACGGTGGGCTTTTCACCGAACCCTAGGCCTATGCCGAGGTTGATCCCGATGAACTTGCCGACTCCGTTCCCGAAGCCGATGCCCGCGTAGGGTTGGAAGCTCTTCAGCTTGAACGTGCTCACCAGCTCGTCCTCAGCGGTGAGGGTGTAGTTCGTCCCTCCGAATTCTTCGGTGCGTCCTGCTGCCGTGCCCACCGCGGAGATGTCGCTGCCCTTGGAGATGATCAGCCCGCCCACGCTGAGGTGGAAGCCGCTCATGGGGTAGAAGTCCGCGGTAGCCAGGATGAACGTGGGGAGGTCAAAGGCCCAATCGACGCCCTCGATCTCAACCTCGGGGTCTCCCGGAATGAGCCCGAACATGCCTCGGAGATTGAGCTTGGGGGCGACGCCGATGATAACACCGCCTCCGACGCCAATGGTGCCGGCGTGGCCCGAGATGGCGAAACCCTGCGCCTGAGCGGGTGCCGGGGCGAGAATGAGGAATGCGACGGCGGCGGCACAGAGCTTTCTCATGGGATGTGGCTCCTTCTGTCGTGTCCAACGGGCATTGGGCGCGGGGCTGGGCTCCTCGGCCGGGGCGGGTGCTTCTTAAATGAAGCACCGAGCGAGCGCGTGTGCAATCTCTTGGTCGCTGATGGGGCTGGCGGAGTCGAGCGCCGAAGCCATCTTTTCCGACATCATTAGTTGCCCCCAACTCCAGGATCGACATGAGCACGGTATACTTGAACGGCGAGTACCTGCCCAAGGAGCGGGCCACGGTCTCGGTGGACGACCGGGGCTTTCTCCTCTCGGACGGCCTCTATGAGGTGACGCCGGCATACAAGGGCCGCCTCTTCCGCCTGGAGCAGCACATGGGGCGTCTCAGGTACGGCCTGGACGCGTTGCGGATCGGCTACGACACTGCGGGGCTCCCGGAGATGCATCTGCGCCTCCTGACCGAGAACGGTCTCGAGGATGAGGACGTCTCCAAAGTCTATCTCCAAATCACACGGGGAGTGGCCCCCCGGACCCATCACTTCCCCCCCGAGGGCACCCTACCCACGGTTTACGCTTTTGCGAAGGCCTTCCATCGGCCCGATCCGGAGCGCTGGGAACAGGGATATTCGGCCATCATGGTGCCGGATCGCCGCTGGGCCAGGGTCAACCTCAAGACCATCGGGCTCCTTCCGAACGTGCTGGCGCAGCAGGCAGCCGTGGATGCGGGGGCGGCGGACGCACTCCTGGTCAAGGACGGTGTGGCTCTCGAGGGGTCCCACAACAATGTCTTCGGCGTGTTTGACGGGGTGGTCACCACTCATCCGGCCACCCATGAGATCCTCCACGGAGTCGGGAGAGGGTTCGTCATGGAGCTGGCGCGGGGGATGGGCATGACGGTGGTCGAACGGGCGATTCCGGTGGAGGAGATGCGGGGCGCGGACGAGATCTTCTTCACGGGGACGACCACCGAGGTACGACCCACGGTCGAGCTCGACGGTCGGCCGGTGGGTGACGGGACGGTGGGGCCGGTGGCTAGGGCGCTTTACGAGGCGTTCAAGGCAGGGGTGGTGGAGGAAGTCGCGGGCGGGTAGGGGGCGTGCGGACTCCCCCACCCCTGCCTTGAGTCTCGCAATGCTTGGGGGGGGCTTGATCCTCACTCCTGCGAGAGCGCTCGAAGAGTCCTTCGGAGGGGAATCCGTGACGGGCCCTTCGGCCTCCAACCCTCAGGCGGGCGAAACCCTCACTCCTGCAATTGACGCTCGGAAATGCGGTGGGGGGGCGAGGGCGAGGTGGTGGGTCAGGCTTCGGGGGCTGCTTCCGGCGGATCGTCGGGTGCGGCATCCGGCGTGCTTGCCGGCTCCTCCGGTGACTCAACGGGGGACTTCCGCTCCGGATCTCGCTGCTCGCCTTTCCGACTCCCCTCCGCCGAACGGAGGGCCACTCCCAGGCCGATGGTGACCACCGGAATGATGCCGTAGGCGAGCCCGATGTCCGCGAGGTACTCGGGCACCGTCATCTGCATGGGCCCGCCCAACAGCATGAGGGGCGCATCGATGAGGACGCAGATCGCCAGCCAGGTCAGGCCGACTCACAGACCCTCGAAAACGTGGCGCCGATGCACTTCCCGGAAGTAGGCCACACCGAAGACCACGACCGACAGAGTGATCGCGACGGGCATTATGGACTCGAAGAGGGGTCGTGACGACTCCCGCAGGGGGAAGATCGCGAACGCAACCACGAAGGGGATGAGCCAGATCAGCAAGCCAAAGAGAGCAGCTCTACGGACTGAGACCATGCGTCGCACCGTCGCGAGAAGGGTTCGGCGGGAACGCTCGTAAGCTGTCGGAGCGAGTCGCCGCCTGCAACCTGGACAGGAGCGCCCCTACTGTCGTAGGCTCCAGGGCGCACTACCGTGAACCCCTGGTGGTGTCCCCCGAGCGACTTTTCCGGCAACCCCTGGTGTTGTCCCCCGAGCGACTTTTCGAGGGGTCTCGCAGTAGCGAGGGGGACAACGCCAGTGGGCTACCGATAGATCAGGTACGGCTCCCGCACCCGCCTGAACTCGGCCAGCGCCTCGTCCCATCCTTCCCGGATCTCATCGATTCCAGCGCCCGCCTCGATGGCCTCACGAAGCCGATCGGTCCCAGCCAGACGATCGAAGTGGGACGCGAGCCATCGCCAATTGTCCCCGGACATCCTGCGGGCTTCCACGAGGAGGGCCACGGCTGCCTCCGTGGGATCGTATTCGGCCGAGGTGGCGATCAGGCGCACGCCGGAGACCTCTACCCCGTCGAACTTGCCGTCGCCGGGGGACCGGGGCGTGAACCGGGTGGCCTCGAAGCGGACGCCGGCGAGCCCATAGCCGTTCATGGTCCGGGCCAAGGCCTCCCCGTCCAGCCAGGGCGCACCTACGTGCTGGAAGGCGATGTCCGTTCCGCGCCCCACCGACAGGTTGGTCCCCTCGAAGAGGCAGGTGCCGGGGTAGTGGGTGGCGCTCTCGATGCTGGGCATGTTCGGGGACGGCTGGACCCACGGCAGGCCGGTTTCCGCGAAGGACATGTCACGGCGCCACCCCTCCGCCGGCGCCACGTGCAGCTCGACTTCGATGCCGAGCTCGCCACTGGAGTAGCGTGCCAGCTCGCCGGGAGTCATACCGTGGCGCATGGGCACCGGGTGCCGCCCCACGAACGTCGCGAACGCCGGCTCCAGTATGTTACCCTGGGTTGCTCCACCGATCGGGTTGGGACGGTCCAGGACCACCATCGGAATCCCCTCCTCGGCGGCCGCCTCCATCGCCAGGGTCATCGTGGAGACATAGGTCCAGTACCGGGCGCCGATGTCCTGGTAGTCCGCCAAGATGACGTCGATCCCTTCCAGCATCTCCGGGGTCGGCTTCCGGACCGTCCCGTAGAGCGAGTAGATCGGCAGCCCTGTCTTGGAATCGACTTCGTCGTTCACCAGCTCGCCGGCTTCGGCCGTGCCCCGGATACCGTGCTCCGGCGTGAAAAGCGCCACGAGCTCCACGTCCGCATGCTCGAAGAGCCGGTCGATCGAGGAGCGTCCCGACGAGTCCACACCCGTCTGGTTGGTGATGAGTCCGACCCGCTTTCCGGCCACGAGATGCAAGGAGTCCTCGAGCAGCACCTCGATGCCCGGGCGCACCGGACCGAACTCGCCATCGGTACTTCGGTATAAGGGATCGGCGGCCCGTGCGCCCGTGCGGGTTCCCTCGAGGCTACCGGCGTCGGCATCCGAGCTGCAGGCCATGCATGTCAGGAGCGCGAGTATGAGCCAGAATTGTGACACTCTCGGCAACTCTATAGCTTGCTCTCCGATCTGCACTTCGGCTGCTCTTTCTGCCCAACATCGAGGTTGCTGAGCTCGCTTGATGCCCACCCGGAGCACGCCCCGACTCACCCTGAGTAACCCGGCGGGAAGCCTCTGGGTCCTGGCGATTCTCGTTTCGTCGTGCTCCACGTTGAGCTCTGGGCCCGCTCAGGACCCCACCTCTACCGAGGACCGGCCGGCCGCCTCTGTCGAGGGCGAGGCCCCACGCGAAATATCTCCGAGACCGACCCCCGCTCAAGCGGCTCGGCCCACGCGGTCCACTCTCCCCTGGCCTCAGCGCGTCCTCGACGAGATGACGCTCCGGGAGAAGATCGCCCAGATGATCATGCCGTTCGTTCTGGGCAACTTCGCTCCCGAGGGCACGGAGAGCCACGACCGGATCGTGGACGTCATCGAGAGGGAGGGCGTGGGCGGCGTGATCATGTCGGTGGGCGTTCCCACAGACGTGGCGGTGAAGCTCAACGATCTGCAGCGCCACTCCAAGTATCCGCTCCTCGTGGGGGCCGATCTGGAGACCGGCGCTGGCTTCCGATTCTGGGGGGCGGTGCACGTTCCTACGAACATCGCGTTGGGTGGCGCTACGACCTTCCCGTCGCTGATGGCGTTCGGGGCGACGGGTGACCCGGACTACGCCTATCAGATGGGGCGCATCACGGCGTTGGAGGCCCTGGCCATGGGGGTCCACCTACCCTTCGCGCCTGTCCTGGACGTCAACAACAACCCCGAGAACCCGATCATCAACATCCGCTCCTTCGGCGAGGATCCCGAAGCGGTGGCGAACATGGGTGTGTCCTTCGTCCGCGGGCTCCAGGAGCACGGGGTGGTGGCCACGGGCAAGCACTTCCCGGGTCACGGCGACACCGATGTGGACTCCCACCTGGCTCTGCCCATTATCCGCGCTCAGCGAGAGCGCATGGACTCGGTGGAGCTGGTGCCGTTCCGGGCGGCCATCGATGCGGGAATCCGGGGCATGATGTCGGCCCACATCGCCGTCCCGGAGGTCAGCGGAGGGTATCTGCCATCCACCCTTTCCGGTCGGGTGCTCGATGATCTGTTGCGCTCGGACCTGGGGTTCGACGGGATCGTCTTCACCGATGCCATGGACATGACCGCGGTGAACCGGCTCTATCCGCGGGGAGAGGCGTCCGTCATGGCCCTGCTGGCCGGGGCCGACGTGATGCTGATGCCCCCCGACGTGACGCAGGCCATCGACGCCATCCTTCGGGCGGTACGTGACGGGCGGATCCCCGAGTCCCGCATCGACCGATCGGTCACGAAGCTGCTCCGGCTGAAGGAGGAGATGGGACTCCACGAAGAGCGCGAGGTGCCCCTCGAGGTTGTCCCCCAGGTGGTGGGCATTCCCGAGCACACGCGCATCGCCCAGGAGGTCGCCGAGCGCTCCATCACGCTTATCCGGAACCAGCGGAATCTCCTGCCCCTATTGGGAACCCGGACGGCCCGTGTCATGTCGGTGACGTTCCGAAGCCGCACCGACGTGCTGGCGAGCCGCTACTTCGACGCTCGCCTCCGCGAGACCTATCCTCGCCTCGTCACGACCCGGGTGGACGACCAGACCAACTCCTCCGTCTACGAAGACCTGGAGCGGCGGTCGCATCGCTCGAATCTGGTGGTGGTCTCGATCTACTCGAACTTCGCGGGCCGCGTCGAGCTCCCGGAGGAGATGGTGGAATTCGTGAACGAGCTCGCCCGCGCGAGGATCACCCATGTCGTGGTGTCCTTCGGGAACCCCTACCTGATCTCGGAATTCCCGGATGCACAGGCGTACGTCCTGGCGTGGAGCTCGGCTCTGGTGAGCCAGCGCGCCGCGGCTACGGCCCTCCTCGGCGGCATCGAGATCAGTGGCCGGACCCCCACGGGCATGCCGCCCTACTTCGAGCTGGGTGACGGGATACACGTCCCGCTGAAGGTTACTGCCAGTGGGCGGTAGGCCACTTCGTCTCTCGGCCGTCCTGGCCATCCTGTGGGTCGGCGGCTGCACCTCGCTGGGACTGGGGGAGGGGTCGGAGCCGTCCCCGGCCCGCCCGGCCGCCGGTCCAGCCCCGGGGGCGTTCACTCCCGGCACGAAGCCGCTGGACGGTGAGGCACGGGCGTGGGTGGACGGGACCCTGGCCTCCCTCACGCTGCGGCAGCAGGTGGCGCAGCTCGTCATCCAGTGGCTGCCCGGCTCGTACGCGTCGACCAGCAGCCCCGAGTTCCTCGAGTGGGCCGGTTGGGTGGAAGACGACGAGATCGGGGGCATCTATCTGTCCATCGGGCTGCCCCACTCGTACGCGGCGAAGATCAACGAGCTCCAGGCCCGGGCCCGGGTCCCCCTCCTGGTCACTTCGGACTTCGAGAACGGCGGGCCGGGGATGCGGATCAACCACTCCTACGCCCTGCCGTCCATGCTCCCGCAGGGCGGCGGCACCAGCTTTCCGCCGACCATGGCCTTCGGAGCCATCGGGGACGAGCGCTTCGTTCGGGAGTACGGGCGCATCACTGCGGTCGAGGCGAGAGCGGTCGGCGTCCACCTGAACTTCGCTCCCGTGCTGGACGTCAACTCGAACCCGGACAACCCTATCATCAACACGCGCTCCTTCGGTGAGGACCCGGCTACCGTGGCCCGGTTGGGGGCTGCGTACATCCAGGGGGCGCACCAGGGCGGCGTGCTCGCCACGGCGAAGCACTTCCCGGGACACGGGGATACCCGGACCGACTCGCACCTGGATCTTCCGGTGGTTCCGGCGGACTGGGACCGGCTCAACGCCGTGGAGCTGGTGCCGTTCCGGGAGGCGGTAGAGTCGGGTGTGGACGCCGTCATGACGGCCCACGTCATCGTGTCCGGGGTCCAGGGCACGGACGGGCCTCCTGCCACGCTGGATCCACGCTTCATGACCGAGCTCCTCCGCGAGGAGATTGGCTTCGGCGGCCTTCTCCTCACGGACGCCCTGAACATGGGAGCCCTCGCCGACCGCTACGGGACCGGTGAGGTGGCGGTGCTGGCGCTGGAAGCCGGAAGCGATGTCCTGCTCATTCCGATGGACGTGACAGAAGCCATCGACGCCGTCGTCGTCGCCGTGGAGGCGGGCCGCGTGGATCCGGGCCGCATCCGGGCCTCGGCCCGCCGGGTGCTCGAGACCAAGGCCCGGGCCGGGCTTCACCGCGGGCGGATGGTGGATCTGGACGCTGTGGACGACGTGGTGGGGAGCGCGGCTCACCTGGCGTTCGCGGACACGGCGGCGGCCCGCTCCATGACCCTCCTCCGGGACCGCGCAGGTGCCGTGCCGGTGGATTCCACAGTGACCCGGAGGATCCTGAGCGTGACCTATGCTCGAGCCGACAACCTGGTGGCGGGCACGGCCTTCGATCCGGCCCTGACCGGCAGGGTCGCGTCGCTGCGCCGGGCTCGGGTCGACCCGGACACTCCGGCCGAGACGTACGACTCCCTGCGCCTCCGGGCCCAAGACGTCGACCTGGTGCTGGTGAGCGCCTACGTGCCGCCCCGGGCGGGAGCCGGTGAGGTCGCCGCCCCGGACGCATTGGCCGACTTCATCCGCGAAGTCGGGCAGGAGCGTCCGCTCCTGGTCACCTCGTTCGGGAATCCGTATCTGCTGGTGGCTCTGCCCGACGCACCCGCCTACCTGATCGCCTGGGGAGACCGGGAGGTGTCGCAGGTGGCTGCGGTCCTCGCCCTCTTCGGCGAGACGGCCATCGGCGGACGGCTGCCCATATCCATCCCGCCCTTCCATACCATGGGGGACGGGCTCACCAGGGCCGCCGGCGCCGCCGGCGCTCGTGGGCCGATCCCGGGCTCGGGTGTCACCGACTCCACGGTCGCAGTGGCGAGCCGGAATGCAGGCGGGCCCGATCCCGAGGTAGGAAAAGCCGCCCCCGAGCCTGGTGCCACGGGTGCCGCCATCGCCGTGTCGATCTCGGCGCTCGAGGCAGACGCCGGTTCCGCCGGGATGAGCTCCCGGCGTCTCCGGGCCCTGGATTACCTGGTGACCGAGGCCATCCGCGACGGAGCGACGCCCGGCGTGGTGGTGGCCGTAGGGCGCGGCGGAAAGCTGATCCGGCTCCGGGGCTACGGCCGGCTGGATTGGGACGCGTCGGCCGGACCCGCCAACGCGAGCTCGATCTACGATCTGGCCTCTCTCACCAAGGTGGTAGGCACGACCACCGCGGCCATGATCCTGGTGGACGAAGGCCGGCTCGATCTGGATGCGGCCGTAGTGGACTATCTTCCGTGGTGGGGCAGAGGAGACCCGTCCAAGGCCGGCGTCACTGTCCGACACCTCCTGCTCCACCGTGCAGGCCTGCCCCCCTTCCGTCGCTTCTATCTGGAGATGGAGGGGCGGAGCGCCTACGAGGACGCCATCGGCGATCTCCCGCTCGAGTACACGCCGGGAGAACGCACCGTCTACTCCGACATCGGGTCCATGACGGTGGCGTTCATTATCGAGGAGGTGACCGGCCTGAGCCTCGACGCTTTCCTCGAGGAGCAGGTGTGGGACCCCTTGGGAATGGCAGACACGGGGTTCCGTCCCGGATCCGAGCTGCGAGGACGGATCGCGCCCACCGAGGTGGACACGATCTTCAGGGACGTCCACGTGCACGGCGTGGTCCACGACGAGAACGCGTACGCCATCGGGGGGGTGGCCGGCCACGCAGGCCTCTTCTCCACGGCGTCCGACCTGTCGGTCCTGGCGCAGGCCCTCCTGAACGGGGGCCGTATCGAGGGCTGCGAGCGGGGAGACGCGCCCGCCGCTGGAGACGGCATGATCTGCGCCCCCGACGCCTCCGGGGACGTGCGTTTCGTCTCCGAGGCCACCTTGCGACTCTTCACTGAGCGCCATGACGCCTCGGCCAGTCGCGCGCTGGGCTGGGACACCCCCAGCGGGCGATCCTCGGCCGGGGACTACTTCACCTCCAGCGCCTTCGGGCACACCGGGTTCACGGGGACATCCATCTGGATCGACACCGAGCTCGACCTGTTCGTCGTGCTGCTGACCAACCGGGTGAACCCGACGCGGGACAACTCGAAGCACGTTCCGCTCCGACGAGCGGTGCACGACGCCGCGGCCCTGGCGATCACAGACCGGGACGTCAGGCGACGTGAGCCATAGGTCGACTGGACTCCGCGGGAGCGCCGGTCGGTGAGCGACTTCACGTCTCTCGATCTCTCCGTACTCCTGGTCTACCTCGTCGGGATCACCGCCTGGGGCGCGTGGCTGGGGCGGGGGCAGACCGGCGGCCGCGATTACTTCCTGGGGAACAGGGAGCTACCGTGGGTGGCCGTCATGCTTTCGGTCGTCGCCACGGAGACCAGCACCCTCACCTTCCTCAGCATTCCCGGCGTGTCCTACCTGGGAACCCTGGGCTTCCTGCAGCTCACCTTCGGATATCTCGCGGGGAGGGTGGTGGTATCGGCGTTCCTGCTACCGTCCTACTACCGGGGGGAGCTGAGCACGGCGTACGAGCTCCTCGAGGCCCGTTTCGGCCAGCGGGCCCGCCGCTTCGCCTCGGCAGTCTTCATGATCACCCGTCTCCTGGCCGACTCGGTGAGGCTCTTCGCCACGGCCATCCCTCTGGCCCTGGTCACCGGCTGGGATTATCCCGTGTCCATAGCCGTCATCGGTGTGATGACGGTGGTCTACACGTACTTCGGGGGGATCAAGGCGGTGATCTGGGTGGACGCATTCCAGATGGGCCTCTATTTGCTGGGAGCGCTGGTGGCCATGGTGGCCCTCCAGGAGCTCGTCCCGGGCGGATGGGCCGGCATCTTCGCCAGCGCGCGTGAAGCTGGCAAGATGGCCGTCTTCGACCTGTCCCTCGACTTCGCCATCCCGTACACGCTCTGGGCCGGCGTCCTGGGCGGAGGCTTCCTCACAATGGCGTCCCACGGCACCGATCAGCTCATCGTCCAGCGCCTTCTCACCTGCCGGGACCTGGACTCCAGCCAGAGGGCGCTCGTGGGGAGTGGCGTGGTCGTCATGATCCAGTTCGCCATCTTCCTTCTGGTGGGACTCGGCCTGTGGGCGTATTACGGCGGTCAGGAGTTCAGTCGGGGAGACGAGATCTTCGCCAGCTTCGTGGTGAACGTGCTCCCCGCCGGGATAACGGGACTGCTCATCGCCGGAGTGTTCGCCGCGGCCATGTCGTCGCTGTCCTCATCCATCAACTCGTTGGCGTCGGCCACGGCATACGACTTCTGGGCGCCCCTGGTCGGCGCCGTGGATGACGAGGCCCGCATCCTCCGGGCAGGGAAGCTCTTCACGCTCGTTTGGGCCGCACTGCTCATCGGTGGAGCCGTGCTCTTCATCCCCCTCAGCGAGGGAACCACTGCGGTGGAGGTGGCGCTGGCCGTCGCGTCCATGGTATACGGCGGTCTCCTCGGAGCGTTCGTTCTGTCGGTTCGGTCGAGCCGCGCCGACCAGCGGAGCGTCATCCTCGGGATGATCGCCGGGATCGCCGTGGTCACGTCTATCTGGCTTTTCGCTCGCACTGTCG
Organism: Longimicrobiales bacterium; assembly: GCA_965238005.1. GTDB lineage: Bacteria > Gemmatimonadota > Gemmatimonadetes > Longimicrobiales > Gaopeijiaceae > CBDCKN01. The sequence continues at coordinate 3,709,442 of OZ250165.1, read as the reverse complement.
TGGCCTGGCCCTGGTTCGTCCCCATCGGCACGGCGGTGACGGTGGTGGTGGGCTGGACGCTGGGTGGCGGGCGTCCCGCCGATTCTCCTACCCCCGAAGCCGTATGAGCTTCTTCGTCGGTGTGGACGGAGGAGGCACCCGGACCCGGGCCGTGGTCATGGACGCAGAGGGCCAGGAGCTGGCTCGGGCCGAGGGACCGCCAGCCCTGATCGATCAGGCGAACCCGCGAGCCACCATCGGCGTGATCACCCACGTATGTCGCCAAGCCGTGGGTGATGCGGGTGCAACGTTTCCGGCAAAAGTCCTTTGGGCCGGCATCGCCGGGGCGGGGAACGATCCGGCCCGGAGCGTGGTCCAGGAGGCGCTTCAGGAGGCGGGCATCGCCGAGACCGTCCACGTCGGCAGAGACGCCAGGGCCGCGTTCCACGACGCATTCGGATCGGAGCCGGGGATCCTCCTCATCTCCGGGACGGGCTCCATCGCCCTGGGCCGAGGAGTCGATGGGTCCACGGTCCGTATCGGGGGCTGGGGAGTTCTACTCGGTGACGAGGGAAGCGGCTACGCCATGGGCATGGCGGCTCTTCGGGCGGTGGTGCGGGGAGAGGACGGCCGCAGCATGAAGACGGGACTCCGCGATCCGATCCTCGCGAAGCTCGGTGCGGACCGTCCAGAAGACCTGATCGCCTGGATCGCCATGGCCAGCAAGGCGGACGTCGCTGCTCTGGTCCCCATCGTGTGCGACCAGGCCGAGGCCGGCGACGACGTGGCGGGGATCATGGTGGAGAACGTCGTGGAGGATCTGGTGGCTCATGTCCTTGCCGTGGTGAAGCGCCTGGGCCCCTGGCCCGGGCGTCCTGCGGTGGCGCTAGCCGGTGGGCTCATCGATGAGGACGGGCCGCTACGGCAGCGCGTGTCGACGGCCATAGGGGGTCTGCTCTGCCAGACACGTGACCGCGTAGTGGACGTCGCCCGGGGGGCGGCCCACCTGGCCATCGAGTCCGTGGAGGGCGGCGCCCCCTTCAGCGGAGAGCGTCCTCCAGGGCCGTGGCGGCATCCGTAGACGCATCGCGGTACTTCACTATGACGGATGCGTACAGCTGGACTCCCTGCTCCCGTGCGAAGTCGCTGTTCACCGCCCGTGAACCGGGGACGACCACGGCGCCGGGAGGGATGGTCAGGGGGCGGTCGGGGGCGCCGCGGTACGCCTGCTCCCGAACCAGGTCGCACACGGTGGTGGAAGAAGTGAGCTGAACGCCGGGCGCCAGCACCGCTCTCTCTCCCACCAGGGTCCCCTCGAAGACGCCCACGTTGCCGCCGATCATCGCGTCGTCCTCTACGATCACCGGCCGCAACCCCACGGGCTCGAGCACGCCGCCCAGCTGGGCTCCGGCGCTCAGGTGCACCCGCTCACCGACCTGGGCACACGAGCCCACCAGTGCATGGGAGTCGATCATCGTGTCCCGGCCCACGTACGCTCCGATGTTCACGAAGGCCGGCGGCATGATGATCACGTTCTCGCCGAGGAACGCGCCGGAGCGCACTGAGCTGCCCCCCGGAACGATCCGGATGTTCTCCTCGACGCCGCGCGTGTCCCGGAGCGGGAGCGTGTCCTTGTCGTAGTAAGACGCCGGGCTGGCGGGGAACTCCCGGGTTCGCCCGACGCGGAACGCCAGGAGGATCCCGGTCTTCACCCACTCCACGGCCCGCCACTCACCTTCCTCCTTCCGGGCCGAGCGCACCTCACCTCGCGTGAGGGCGTCCAGGAGTCGGGTGACGGCGATCCGGGCCTCTTCGGTGCTCTCGCCGAGATCCGACGCGGCCAAACGGACGATGGTGGCTTTCAGCGCCTCCGTATCCACGTCACCCGACCATCTCGGCTTCCAGCAGCCCGGCCTCGGCCAGGGCGTGACGGAGGCGGGGCTCGTTCGCGGCATCCAGGGGCACCAGGGGCAGGCGGTACCTCGCCTCCAGACGCCCCATGATCGCCAGGGCCGCCTTCACCGGTACGGGATTCGTCTCGACGAAGTTGGCCTGCATGAGGGGCAGCAGCCGGTAGTGGAGCGTGCGCGCCTCGTCGTAGTCCCCTCGGAGGGCGGCGCCCACCAAGCGGGACATGAGGCTGGGCGCTTCGTTGGCCACCACCGAGATCACTCCGTCGGCCCCGGCGGCGATGATGGGCAGGGTAAGGCTGTCGTCTCCCGAGAGCACCAGAAACCCCTCGGGCCGCTCTCTCACGATCGTCATGATCTGGTTCATGTCTCCCGAGGCCTCTTTGACACCCACGATGTTGTCCAACTCGGCGAGCGCCAACAGGGTTTCGGGGAGGACGTTGGAAGAGGTTCGCCCAGGAACGTTGTACACCACGACGGGGCAGTCGACTGCTCCGGCCACTGCACGGTAGTGCTCGACAAGCCCCCGCTGGCTGGGCTTGTTGTACGCCGGACTCACGCAGAGGATGCCATCGGCACCGGCCTCCCGTGCCGCCCGCGCCCGACGGACCACGTCGGCCGTGTCGCTGCCGCCCGCCCCCGCCAGGACCGGCACCCGTCCCTGAGCAGCGCTGACGATCTCGTGCACAACGAGGGCCTGTTCGTCGGCCGACAGGGTGGCGCTCTCGCCGGTGGTGCCGCACGGCACCATGACCCCGACACCGCCGTCGATCTGGAAGTGCACGTGGCGACGGAGGGCGTCCGTGTCTACGGATCCGTCCTCGCGGAAGGGTGTGACCAGGGCTACACCCACGCCTCTGAAACGGTCGGCGTCCATGTTCCTCTCCTGCTCTCGCTCAAAGCATCCAATCTAGCCGAATCGCTCGGCGAGCATGTCGTCGAGGGTGAACACACCGGAGCGGCCTGGAACCCACTCGGCCGCCTCCACCGCGCCCCGGGCGAAGCCGGCCCGGCTTCGGGCCTCGTGGCGCAGCTCGATGCGGTCGTCGGGTCCCTCGAGCCCGACGACGTGGGTCCCGGGCGTCTCGCCGGCCCGCTGGCTGGCCACGTACAGAACTTGTGCGTCGGGGGCGCCGCCCGGGGGTGCTTCGGACCAGCGTCCTTTGCGGTCGAGCTCCTCTATCAACAAGTCCGCCAGATCGATGGCCGTCCCGCTGGGGTGATCGATCTTGTGCCGGTGGTGCGCTTCCCACACGTGCACGTCGTACTCCTCGAGGGCGTTCGCCAGTCTTGCCGCGCTTCGGGCGAGCCGCAGGAAGAGTTGCACACCGAGGGAGAAGTTGGGCGCGTAGATCAGACCGATGCCGGCCGCCTCGACCGCGGCCACCACTTTGTCCATCCCCGAGTGCCAGCCCGTGGTCCCCACGACGGCGTCCACGCCGGCTTCGGCGATGGCGCCGACGTTGCGGGTCACGGCACCGGGCACGCTGAATTCGATGGCCACCTCGGCATCGTCCAGGGATTCGGGCGTGACTTCGCGCGAGTCCAGGACGGGATCGATGCGGGCCACGATCTCGTGACCCTTCGCCAGGGCCACCTCCTCCACGGCGTGGCCCATCCGGCCGTACCCCACCAGGGCGATCTTCATGGCGCGCTGTCCTGGTAACGGAACACTAGGTCCTCCTGAGCTCGATGAGCGACAGGTGGAGCTTGCGGACCAACTCGGGCGCCTCGACCCCGTCTACCACGAAGCTGATGCTGACGTCGGAAGCCTGGGAGATCAGGTAGACCGGCGTCTTCTCCACGGCCCAGAACACCAGGGCGTCGAGTCCCGGCTCCCGCAGGAGTCCGCGGCCGACGACCGTGACGGTGGCGACGTCCTCTATCACGTCCACTTCGGAGAATACCGAGAGGGCCCGCCGCACCTCCGTCAGCTCCTGGTCCCGGTCCACGGTGAAGGCCGTGCTGCTGTGGGATGTCGCCACCAGGTCCACGGGTACTCGATGGCTTGCCAGCACCGCGAAGACCCGGGCGAGAAAGCCGTACGCCATGGCTGTGGGAAACGCCCGTACCTCGATGAGGGCGACGTTGGTCTTGTTTGCCACGGCGGCGAAGGCCGCCGTGTCCCGCCGGTCGAAGTGGATGAGCGTTCCCTCCCGCTCGGGTGCGAACGCGTTCTTGATCCGCATGAGCACATCCCGGGCGATGGTGTGCTTGACGGCCGACGGGTGGACGACCCGCGCCCCGAAGTAGGCGAGCTCCACCGCCTCGCCGAAGCCCACCTCGGGCAGGACCTCGGCGGCCCGAACCAGGTTGGGGTCTCCCGAGTACATGCCGTCCACGTCGGTCCAGATCACCACTTCCGATGCGTCCAGCGCGGCTCCGAGAAGTGCCGCGGTGAAGTCGGATCCCCCCCGGCCCAGCGTGGTGGTGCTCCCGCCCGCCTCGCTCCCGATGAAGCCCTGGACCACGGGCACCGTGCCGGCGTCGAGAAGGGGCCGGATGCGCTCGGGAGCCAGCCGCGCAATGGCGTCCACGTCCGGGATGGCGGCGCCGAATCCGGCATCCGTCCAAACGATACTCCGGGCGTCCTTGCCGGTGGCCGACACGCCCTCGGCCTTCAGCGCCGCCAGGGTCAGCTCGACCGTAAGGTCCTCGCCGGCCGCCATCAGTTGGTCCCTCAAGCGTAGCGGATCCGCGCCGGGCGCAGGGGGCAGAAGCGCCGACACGCCGTCCAGTATCTGGTCGATTCGGGTGGCCACGGCGGCGCGCTCCGGGCCTTCGTCGATCAGCTCCAGCAGCGCGTCGTGGTGCCGCCTGCGTAGACCCTCGACGACCTGTGAGGGATCGGACGCCCGCGAGGCGTCGTCCGGCCCCCCCACCAGCCCGCCCAGCTCGTCGCTGACACCGGCCATGGCGGAGACCACGACCACGGCGGGATCGTCCTGATCCCGGATGATACGGGCAAGGGCTCTCAGCCGTTCGGCCCCGTCCACCGAAGTCCCTCCGAACTTGTGGATGCGGGGGACCGCGGTAGTCGGGCCGCCCGCGAGCTCGTGGGCCGAACCTACCCGCTCCGAGGTCTCGCCGCAGAGGTCGGTGTCCGTGAGGGTCGGTCGGTCCGTCATCGTACTCCCTCGGCGATCCCCTCCGCCCGGCACAGCTCGGCGTTCAGGAGCGCCGCGCCGGCCGCGCCGCGTACCAGGTTGTGGGCCAGGACGAAGAACTTCACATCCAGGACCTCGCACGGCCGGACGCGACCCACGGTGACGGTCATCCCGTGACCCAGATCACGGTCGAGTCGCGGTTGTGGTCGATCCTCCTCGGCCATGACCCGGACGGCATGCTCCGGCGAGGTGGGCAGCCCCCTGGTGGCCTCCGGAGTCCGAAAGTTCTGAATGGCCTCCGTGACCCGCCCGGGCGAGGGTCCGCCGGCGAGAGCGACCGAGACCGAGAGGAGATGACCGTCGGACACCGATACCCGGGTGCATGACGCGCTCACGGCGAAGTCGGCCTCGGCCAGCACCCCTCCGCTTACGCTCCCCAGAATCTTCTGGGGCTCCTCGGCCAGCTTCTCCTCTTCTCCCTCGATGAGGGGCAGGACGTTGTCTAGAAGGCTTCCGGCCGGGGGTCCCGGCGTGCCGGCCCCGGATATGGCCTGGAGGGACGTGGTGACCACACGCTCGATGCCGAAGGCGTCGTTCAGGGGCGCCAGCGCCAGCACTAGGCCGGCCACGGCACAGTTGGGGTTGGTGACCAAGGCGCCGTCCCACGGCTGGCTCTCCACCATCTCGAGATGATCGGCGTTGACCTCGGGAATCAGGAGTGGCACGTCGTGGCGCATCCGGTGGGCCGAGGCGTTGCTCACGACCAGATGCCCGGCTTCGGCCAGGCGGATCTCCATGTCGCGGGCCGCCCCCGACGGAAGGGCGGAAAGGAGGATGGGGGACTCCCACTCCGAGTCCGGAGCGCCCAGGGGAAGGGCGGCCGCCTCGGCGGGAAGGCCGCCTCCGGGCACCCGCTCGCCGAGGGTCTGCCCGGCCGACGAGGCCGAGGCGCTCACCTCGGCCAGACGGAACCAGGGGTGGCCGTCCAGGAGCTGGACGAGCTTCTGACCCACCGTTCCCGTTGCGCCAAGGACTCCTACCGCCATGCGATCATGCACCTTCTGGTCTCCATGTTGCCCGTTCGGCGGGGCCGCCACGCGGCCCCCTCGAGCGGCGGTGCTGCCCTCTCAATCCGCCCCCATCAAGCCTCGTGGCAAGGAGCGGGCCGGTATCGGAGCCCGGCGTTCTGTGGACTGCCAAAACAGCAGCCCACGAGCCCGGGAACGGGTCATTACGGCACCCAATCGTCGTTGTAAGTCGTTGACACATGTACATTTGGCAGACTTTCCCCTCGTGACCGTGGCACGGCTCATGCAACCGTCGGTGCTTGGCGGTCGGAGGTCCCACCTACTCGGTTCGAGAGGTTCAGGACCGCCGCCCGCCTCATGTCGCACCAATCCGATCAAGGAGTTACTCCGATGGCAATCATGAGATACACCCCCCGGCGAATCTTCTCGCCCTGGCCCGAGCTCACGGGCTTCGCGAATCGCCTTCCGCGGCTCTTCGACGAGGCCCGGGACACGGCGGAGCCCACAGGCTCATGGCTCCCGGCGGTCAACGTCGAAAAGGGACCGGATGAGCTTCTCCTCACAGCCGAGCTCCCGGGCATGGCCGAGGAGGACGTCCACCTCGAGATCGAGAACAACATTCTAACGATCCGCGGTGAGAAGCGGGAGGAGCGCGAGGAGGGGGACGACAAGAGCAGCTACCACGTTTGGGAGCGTCGCTATGGGAGCTTCCAGAGGGCCTTCACACTCCCCAAGTCGGTCGCGGTCGATGGGGTCAAGGCCGACTTCGACAACGGGATCCTGACCGTGCGCATGCCCAAGGCCGCGGAGGCCAAGAGCCGCACCATCGAGATCAAGGGCAGCGAGTCAGGCTCCCGTTCGACGCGGAAGTCTGAAGCATACGTGGCGGGTCCGGAGACATCCGGGCCCGCTTTCGTTCTTGGGTCGACCTACTCGGGTCGGCCCATCGGGGTGGGCCGATCGGGAGCGGCCGGTTGGTGGGTGGCCGATTAGGGGGCGGCCGAGGAGGGGGGCGCCCCCCCCGCTCCTACTCCAACAGCTCCGAGATCGCCTCGAGCATGGCCGGCGAGTTGGCGCCCATGACGCTTCCCTGGGAAAGGGCGAGGGACCCACCCCCTACCCGGCTCGTGACCCCTCCCGCCTCCTCGATGATCACCCACCCCGCCGCGAAATCCCACGGATTCAGGAAGAGCTCCCAGAAGGCCTCGAACCTCCCCTCAGCCAGATAGCAGAGGTCCAGTGCGGCGGAGCCACCCCGGCGCACGCCTCCGCTGGCTTCCAGCACCCGGACGAGCTGGGCCGCGTACTCTTGGAGCAGGTGCTCGCTCTTGAAGGGGAAGCCGGTTCCGATGAGAGCATGGTCGCGCTCAGCGATGGACGACACCGCTATGGATTGTCCATTCTTCCAGGCCCCGTGCCCACGGGCGGCCCACCAGCGCTCGCCGGTGGGCGCGCACGACACCGCTCCAACGGCGGGAGTCCCGTCGATGGCGAGCGCCACCGAGGCCGCGTGCATGGGATGGTCGTGGAGGAAGTTCGCGGTGCCGTCCAGGGGGTCCACCACCCACACTGGGCCGTCGGGAAGCGTGACTTCCAGGCCTTCCCCGGCGCCCTCTTCGGCCAGGATCGCGTGCTCGGGATGCCGCTCCCGGATGACGGCAACACACGCTTCCTGCGCCTCCAGGTCGGTAGCGGACACGTAGTCCGCGCGGCCCTTCTTGGTCGCGTCGCCCACCGAGACGGAGGTACCATGGGCTCGGTGGACCGCCGCGGCGACGTCTGCGGCCAGACGGGCGGTGTCCAGTGCTGTCTCGAGAAGATCGATCATCGGCTTCCGGTCGATGTTGGAGCGCGGGTGGCGTAAGATTCACATATTCTCGAACCGTACGTAAGTTACGCGATGAGCGATCTCGACACGGCCACACGGCGTAAGCGCGTACTCAGCGGCATTCAGCCCACGGGCGAGGTACACCTGGGCAACTACCTGGGGGCTCTGCGGCAGTGGGTCCACATGCAGGAGGAGTACGAGTGCTTCTACGCCATCGTGGACCAGCACGCCATCCTCGGCGACGGGGACCCAGCGGATCTGCCCGCCCGAACGATCGACGCGGCCATCAGCCTGCTGGCCGTGGGCCTCGACCCCGAGAAGTGCACGATCTTCGTCCAGTCCGACGTCTCGGAGCACCTGGAGCTCCAGTGGCTCTTCAACACGGTGGCTCCCGTGGGCGACCTGGAGCGGATGACGCAGTACAAGGACAAATCGGCCAGACACGAGTCCATCCCGGTAGGGTTGCTCAACTATCCCGTCCTACAGGCGGCCGACATCCTCATCTACCGGGCGGACGCCGTGCCCGTGGGAGAGGATCAGCGACAGCATCTGGAGTTGACCCGCGACATCGCCCGGAAGTGGAATGCCCGCTACGGCGAGTACTTTCCCGAGCCCGAGGCCATCATCCCCGAGGTGGGGCGGATCATCGGTCTCGACGGCGGGACCAAGATGAGCAAATCGCTGGGGAACACGGTGGGGATCCTGGCCGATGAGGACGAGATCTGGGATCGGGTCAAGCGCGCCGTGACGGACCCCCAGCGCGTCCGGCGCGAGGATCCGGGCCGGCCCGAGGTCTGCAACGTCTTCTCGCTCCACAAGCTGCTCACGGACGCGGACATGATTGCCGACATCGACGAGCAGTGCCGGACCGCCCAGCGGGGCTGTGTGGACTGCAAGCGTATCCTGGCCGACAGCATCGTGAAGGCGTTTGCACCCATCCGGGAGAAGGCCCTCTACTACCGTGAGCACACGGACGAGGTGCGTGACGTTCTGGAGGCCGGAGCCGCCCACGCCCGATCCATCGCCAGCGAGACCTTGTCCGAAGCCCGCCACCGAATGGGCCTCGACTGGCCATCGGCCCTGTGAGGGCACTAGTGTCCCGTTACCAAAGTGTCTCGGCCAGTCGAGGGCACGGTGCATCCGTGGGCTCGGCGTTGGAACTCCTTACGACCACGCTTCGCGCGGTGCCCGCTTGCGCTACGCCGCGTCGTCCCGCCTTGATCCCACGGCGCCCCGACCCTCTTGGTGGCTCGCGAACTTCGGCAACGGAACACCAGGAGACGGATTTCGCCCGTGGTGGAACGTCGGTACTTTGCGATAGGACCCTATCTAAGGAATCACCGAAGGTGATGCCCAATGAATGAGATGTTCAAGAAGGCGATCCAGGATGGAGCCAGCGACATCCACATCAAGGCCGGTGACTATGTCCGAGCCCGTCTTCACGGAGAGCTGGCCCCCCTCACCGAGCAGAAGATCTCCCACTCCCAGGTCCGGGAGCTCGCCGTAAAGCTGATCCCCCACGAGAAAGACCGGGACCGCATCGACGAGCTCATGGACTACGACTGCTCCTGGGGCCTTCCCGGGCTGGGCCGCTTCCGTGTGAACATCAGTAGGCAGCGGGGCGTCTTCTCCATCGTGATGCGGATCATCCCCATCGAGATCCCGACCTTCGCGGATCTCAGGATGCCCAAGGTCCTCGAGGAAATCTCACAGACGGAGCGCGGGCTGGTCCTGGTGACGGGCGTCACGGGGAGCGGGAAGAGCTCCACCATGGCGGCCATGATCGGCTACATCAACCGCCATATGAAGAAGCACATCGTCACGCTGGAGAACCCCATCGAGTTCCTCCACCGGGACCTCAACTCCTCCGTCACACAGCGGGACGTGGGCTCCGATACGGAGTCCTTCGCGACCGGGCTGCGGGCCTCCCTTCGCCAGGACCCCGACGTTCTGCTCATCGGTGAGATGCGCGACAAGGAGACCATCGATACGGGGCTCCTGGCCGCCGAGACCGGTCACCTGGTCATCTCGACGGTCCACACCAAGAACGCGGTCCAGACCCTGTCCCGCCTGATCGCCGTGTTCACGCACGATGAGCAGGACATGATCCGCGTCCGTCTGGCGGACTCGATTCAGTCCGTGATCAGCCAGCGGCTGGTTCCCACCGTCGACGGCCTGGGACGGGTCGTGGCGACCGAGATCATGCGCGTCACGGGGACCATCCGGGACTGCATCCTCGATACCGAGCGGATCGATGAGATTCACGACCTGATCGCCGAGGGGAGGGAGCACTACGGGTCCCAGACCTTCGATCAGCACCTCATGGAGCTCGTGACCGAGGGGCTGATCACCTTCCAGGTCGGAAAGGCGGCGTCCAACAGCCCCAGCGACTTCGATCTGAAGATGAACATCCTCGGCGGACCGGGAAGCGGCCATGCGGGTGGGGTGCCGGGTGGTGATCCGAGCGGCGCGGGGGTGCTCGGCTCATGAGCGTGGATCTGTCCGGAGTACTCATCCCCTGCACGACCCCCTTCGACCCCGTCACCGGCGAGGTCGATCTCGTCGGCATCCGTGCGAACTTCAGGAGTTGGCTGGCCCACCCGATCCGGGGGATCGTGGTCGGCGGCTCCACGGGAGAGGCGCTCCTGCTCGACGAGGACGAGCGTGCCGCCGTCCTGGAGGGCGCCCGGGATCTGATCTCAGACGACCGGCTGTTGGTGGCGGGCACCGGAGCCGAGTCCACCCGCGCAACGATCCGGCGCTGCGACCTAGCCGCCGAGGCGGGCGCAGACGCGGTATTGGTCCAGCCCCCGGCGTTCTACCGCGGGGCCATGACCGACTCTGCCCTCCTGGATCACTACCGAGCGGTGGCCAAGGCCTCTCCGATCCCGGTCATCGTCTACCAGGTGCCGCTCCGGATGAGCACCCTCGAGTTCTCCATTAGCCTCCTGGCCGATCTGTCCAAGCTGGACAACATCATCGGAATGAAGGACTCGCGGGGCAGCCTCGAGCTGGTGGGTGAGGTGGTGTCGCGTACCCGTGACGACTTCCAGGTCGTGGTGGGGAGTGGAGCGATCTTCTATGGCGGGCTCGAGCTGGGTGCGGTGGGTGGCATCTTGGCGGTGGCCTGCTTGGCGCCGGGGCACTCGGCGGCCATTCACCAGGCCTTTGTGGACGGAGACTCTGCCGAGGCCGGGCGCATCCAGGAGGTGATCGCACCGGCCCACCAGGAGATCGTGGGCGGCATGGGTGTTCCCGGGGTGAAGGTGGCCATGGATTTCCTCGGGCTCCGGGGCGGCGATCCGCGCCCGCCTCTCCAGCCGCTGCCGGACCATCGCAGGGACGATGTGGCCAAGGTGCTGGATCGTGCGGGGCTCACCGTAACGGCGGGCTCCTCCACGTAGGTTACCCCCGTTTTGGCGTTTCCCTCATCTCGGGCCTCGGTCCTCAGATCACGAGCCTCGGCCCTCCTGACTGTGATCGTCGCAGCGGGGGTTCCCGCCACCGCCTTCGCCCAGCGGCCGGGCCTGTACGACAGTCCTGGAGCGGATACCTCCCGCCCCAAGGTCGGTCTCGTGCTCGGCGGTGGCGGGGCGAAGGGAGGGGCCCACGTCGGCGTCCTCGAGGTTCTTGAGGAGCTCCGGATTCCCGTGGACTACATCGCGGGAACGAGCATCGGGTCCGCCATCGGGGGGCTCTATGCGTCGGGCATGAGCGTCCAGGAGCTGAAGGCTCTCCTGGAGTCGCTGGACTGGCAGGACTTGCTCTCCGACCGACCGCCCAGGCGCCACCAGCCGTTCCGTCTCAAAAACACCGACCGGCGGGTCCCCTCCCGACTCGAGGTCGGCTTCAACGGGGGGGAATTCCGACTTCCTACGGGGATCGTCACCGGCCAGAACGTGGAGCTCACGCTCCGTTCGGCAACACTTCCGGTGGCACACATTCGATCGTTCGAGGAGCTGCCCACGCCCTTCGTCGCCGTAGCCATGGATCTCGTGACCGGCGAGATGGTGGTCCTGGACAGGGGGGATCTCTCCACGGCGATCCATGCCAGCATGTCGCTCCCCGGGGCGTTCTCTCCGGTGGAGCTCCAGGGGCGCGTCCTCGTCGATGGCGGGCCGGTGCGCAATCTGCCGGTGGACGTGGTCCGGGCCATGGGTGCCGACGTGGTGATCGCTGTGGACCTGACGCCTCCCCTCTACCAGGCCGACGAGTTGAAGAGCGCCATCGAGGTCACGGCCCAGACGCTCCGCATCTCCACGCTCCGGAACACCGTGCCACAAAGAGAGGCTCTGGTACCGGGACGGGACGTTCTCCTCCGCCCCGACGTCGCCGATGTGCCGATCACGGAATTCCGCTCGCTCACCGGTACCTTCGATGCGGGAGCCGAGAGCGCCCGGGCCGCGGGCGAGGATCTCGCACAGTGGAGCTTGAGCCCCGAAGCCTACCGGGCATTCAGTGAGAGCCGCCGCCGTGAGGAGGCACGGCCCCAGACCATCGACTTCGTCCACATCGCGGGGACCCAGCGCATGAGCTCCGCCGTGCTGCGCGCCCGGCTGGGGCTCTCCGTGGGGCAGCCGCTGACAGCCGAGACGCTCGAGCGTGCCCTCAACCGGGTCTTCGCCATGGGGCTCTACCAGGGAGTGGACTACAGCCTCGTGCAAGAGGGCGATGCCAACGGACTGCTGGTCCAGGTGACCGAGAAGCCGTGGGGTCCGGGTCTCATGCGCTTCGGGGTGGCGTTCGGAAACGACCTGGAACGGGGCCGGAGCAGCTTCACGATTCTCGCTACCCACACCCAGACCCAGCTCAACCGTCGCGGAGGAGAGCTTCTCACGGAGATTCGTCTCGGAGACGCCCAGGGGGCCGAGGTTGAGCTCTACCAGCCCCTCGACGTCGACGGCCGTTTCTTCATCGCGCCGCGCCTCGACTACCGGGAGGAGTCCCTGGAGGTTGCCGTCCTCGGGGCCGGCGAGGTGAACCGCGGTATTCGTGAGCTCAACGCGGCGATCGCCTTCGGAGCTCAGTGGCAGGACTGGGGCGAATTCCGCGTCGAGCTCATCCGGGGAAAGGTGGAGCGGAGGGGCTCGGGGGCCGAGGCGACCGGGGAGGAGCTCAGCGCCGATGTGGGGGCGATCCTGGCTCGCCTCTCGGTGGATCTCCTGGACGACGCGTCGTTCCCCAGGAGTGGGACCTGGGCTCGCATCGAGGCGTACCGCTCCGCGCGGTCACTGGGGGCCGATCCTACGTACACCCGCCTGCAAAGCGCCTTTCTGACGGCTCTCTCGAGGGGAAGCAACACGATGCTCGTGGAGTTACGGTTCGGGACCGGGTTGACGTCGAAGCTGCCCTTGCACCACGACTTCGCTCTGGGTGGCTTCCAGCAGCTCTCCGGACTCCGGCCACGGCAGGTCGTCGGCAGGAAATACGGTTTCGCCCGCGCCACGTTCCGAAGGAACGTGGCCACGCTGAATACCACGCCCCAGGGCGGGGATCTACACGTGGGGTTTTCCGTGGAGGCGGGCAGCGCGTGGCCGGAAGCGGGCGGTGTGCGGCTCGACGAGCTCAAGGGTGGAGCGAGCGTCTTCGTGGGCATGGAGACGCTGTTGGGGCCCCTGTACCTGGTGTACGGGCGGGCCACTTCCGGAGGTGACACCCTCTACCTGTTCGTAGGGCGCACCTTCTGATTCGTCGGAGGGGATCTCCCGATGCATCGGAGGGGACCTCCGGATCGCCGAGAGAGGGGGCCACTCGTTGACTCGCTCCTCCTGGCGATCTAGCTTCCACCAAAGGATCCACCGCCCAGAGCCCATTCCCCGACGAATGGGCTTTTTTCGTGTCCAATAGGGTCCATAGGAGGTCTGTTGATGGAGTACACAGACCTCTAGACCCCTCCAAACAAAGAAGCGCACCGTGTCCAAAGGTGGTATCGACGGCCAATGCCTGGTGGTGGTCGGCTGTCAGTGGGGCGACGAGGGCAAGGGCAAGATCGTAGACGTCCTGGCCGAGGACGCACACCTGGTGGCTCGCTACCAGGGTGGTGCGAACGCCGGTCACACCGTCCACGTCGGCGACGACGAGTTCGTCCTGCATCAGATTCCGTCCGGCATCCTGCATCCGGAGAAGCGATGCCTGCTGGGGAACGGTGTCGTCCTCGACATTCTCGACTTCTTCGAAGAGTACGAGGGTCTGATCGCACGGGGCATCGACCTCGACGGCAGGGTCGGGGTGAGCCAGCGCGCTCATCTCCTCATGCCGTACCACCGGGTTCTCGATCGGGTCTCGGAGGACCAGGCGAAGCAGAAGATCGGAACCACGGGCCGCGGCATCGGGCCCGCCTATGAGGAGAAGGCAGGCCGGCGGGGTCTACGGGTCGCCGACCTGGCGAACGGCGAGCGGGCCCAGGCCCGGGCGGAAGAAGGAGTCCAGGGGGCTCGAGCGCGCATCGCGTCCATGGGGGGCGGTTGCGACGAGCAGCTGGAGCAGCTGGAGTCGGACGTGGAGGCCGCCCTCGCTGCCGGCGAGCGCCTTCGTGGTCTGGCCACCGACACCGGCCTGGAGATCATGCAGGCGATTCGAGGCGGGAAGCGGGTTCTCCTAGAGGGCGCCCAAGGCACGGCCCTCGACCTCGACCACGGGACGTACCCGTTCGTCACCTCGTCGAACACCACAGCCGGCGGCGCCGCCACCGGCTCGGGCATCGGGCCCACGGCCATCGACACGGTCATCGGGGTGGTCAAGGCCTACACGACCCGCGTGGGGAACGGACCGCTGCCCACCGCGTTCGCTGAGGGCATGGACGAGAAAATCCGCGCACTGGGCGGTGAATTCGGGGCCACCACGGGACGGCCCCGCCGCTGCGGCTGGTTCGATGCGGTGCTGGCCCGCTTCTCGGCCAGGGTGAACGGGCTGACGGGGTTGGCCGTGACCAAGCTCGATGTGCTGGACACGCTGCCCGAGCTCTCCATCGCCACTTCCTACCGGACGCCTGACGGTATCGTCGAGGAGTTCCCGGCCGATACCTGGCAACTCGGGAGCGTGGAGCCCGTCTACGAGACCCTTCCCGGGTGGCAGGAGTCCACCGAAGGGGCCCGTGCTCTCGAAGATCTCCCGGCGGCGGCCCGCCGCTACCTGGATCGTATCGAGGAGCTCACGGGAGCGCCTGTGAAGATGGTCTCGGTGGGAACGCGCCGGAGGCAGATCATCCGGGTGTGAACTCCCGGACAGCCGTTGAGGGCGTCCTGCGAAATTCATATCTTACAAAGCTTTGTCGCATCCACCTCGTCCGCGCGTAGGTCGTGAGGTGAGCGGGTGGGGTCGCCAACGAGGAGGATCGGTCGCCGATGTTCGATGAACTCGGCAAGAAGCTAGACAGCGCTCTCGGCAAGTTCCGGCAGCGGGGCATCCTGACGGAGCCCATGATCCGGGACGGGCTCCGCGAGGTACGGCGGGTCCTCCTCGAGGCCGACGTCAATTACAAGGTGACGCGGGAGTTCCTCCAGCACGTGCAGGAGCGCGCGCTCGGGGACCAGGTCGTGAAGTCCGTGTCGCCGGGGCAGCAAATCGTCAAGATCGTCCATGACGAGCTGGCGAATCTGCTGGGCGAGGGCAGGCCCACGCTTCACTGGGCTTCGTCGGTGCCTACCGTCTTCATGGTGGTGGGCCTGCAGGGGTCGGGGAAGACGACCACCGTCGCAAAGCTGGCGAAGCGTCTGGCCAAGGAGGGCCGAGCGCCGTTGTTGGCGGCCTGCGACCTGTATCGGCCCGCCGCGGTGGACCAGCTGGCCACCCTGGGCGAGCAGATCGGCCTGCCGGTCCACAAGGGCGAGCCGGGAGGCGACCCGGTTCTGGTGGCGAAGGCGGCCGTCGAAGTCGCCAGGCGGGACCTCAGGTCGGTCCTTATCGTCGATACGGCCGGAAGGCTGCAGATCGATGAGCCGATGATGGACGAGCTGCGCCGGTTGAAGGCGGACCTCGAGCCGCAAGAGATCCTCCTCGTGG
The DNA here is from genome assembly GCA_965238005.1 of Longimicrobiales bacterium. GTDB lineage: Bacteria > Gemmatimonadota > Gemmatimonadetes > Longimicrobiales > Gaopeijiaceae > CBDCKN01. Next base: position 3,693,589 of record OZ250165.1, on the reverse strand, counting down.
CCGACGCCATGACCGGGCAGGAGGCGGTGAGGATCGCCGAAGGGTTCGACGAAGCGTTGGGCCTGACGGGGGTGATCCTCACCAAGATGGACGGTGATGCCCGGGGGGGAGCAGCGCTCTCCATCCGTGGCGTCGTCGGGAAGCCCATCAAATTTGTGGGCGTGGGCGAGACGGTGGACGATCTGGAGTTGGCCGATCCGGAGCGGTTGGCCGGGCGGATCCTTCAGATGGGCGACGTGGTGGGTCTGGTTGAAAAGGCCGAGCAGGCCATGGACACCGAGACCCAGGAGAAGCTCCAGGAGCAAATGCTCCGTGGCCGCTTCACGCTCGAGGACTTCTTGACTGCCATGCGGCAGGTCCAGAAGATGGGGCCCCTAGAGCAGTTGTTGAAGATGATTCCCGGGGCCGCACGGGCGATGCCCGCAGGGGGAGTCGATCCGAAGAGGATGAAGCACGTAGAGGCCATCATCCTCTCGATGACGCCGGATGAGCGGCGTAAGCCGGGGCTCCTGGACGGATCCCGGAGGGCGAGGATCGCCAAGGGAAGTGGGCGGCCGGTCGCGGAAGTGAACCGGCTGCTGAAGCAGTTCAAGGAGACGCAGAAGTTCATGAAGCAGATGAAGGGCATGATGCCCTTCTGATCATCGAGGGAGACGCCGGGTAAGCCGGCTACGTAAGGGACCGACTGGAAAGCGCATATGGCCGTAAAAATCCGACTTCGTCGCATGGGCCGTAAGAAGCAGGCCCACTTCCGCATCGTGGTGGCCGACTCCGCAGCTCCGCGAGATGGCCGTTTCGTCGAGACGCTTGGGTACTACAAGCCTCTGACGAGCCCGGCCCGCCTCGTGGTGGACGTCGAGAAGGCCGACGCGTGGATCGCCAAGGGTGCCGAGCCCACCGACACCGTCCGAACGCTGCTGAACAAGGCCCGCAAGGGTGGTGATACTTCCGTGGCTCTCGGCGAGCTCGATCCGGAGGAGGTGAAGGCTCTGAAGACCGCTGCCCTTGCGGAGCGCCGGAAAGCAGAGGCGAAGGCCCGCGAGGCGGCGGCGGCAGCCGAGGTGGCCCAGGAGGCCGCGACTGCGGCGGCTGCCGAGCTCGACGCCGCCGAGGCCGACGTCGAGGCTGCTGAAGACGACGCACCCGAGGCCGAAGCTGCCGAAGAGGAGGCTCCCGAGGCGGAAGCCGAGGAGGAGCCCGCCGCCGAAGAGGAGTCGGAGCCCGAGGCTACCGAAGAGGAGGCCCCCGCGGCGGAAGCCGAGGAAGAGCCCGCCGCCGAAGAGGAGTCGGAGCCCGAGGCCGAAGCTGCCGAAGAGGAAGCCCCCGCAGCCGAGTCCGAGGAGGAGCCGGCCGCCGAGGAGGAGTCGGAGCCCGAGGCCGAGGCTGCCGAAGAGGAAGCCCCCGCAGCCGAGTCCGAGGAGGAGCCGGCCGCCGAGGAGGAGTCGGAGCCCGAGGCCGAGGCTGCCGAAGAGGAAGCCCCCGAGGCGGAAGCCGAGGAAGAGCCCGCCGCCGAAGAGGAGTCGGAGCCCGAGGCCGAAGCTGCCGAAGAGGAGGCCCCCAAGGCGGAAGCCGAGGAAGAGCCCGCCGCCGAAGAGGAGTCGGAGCCCGAGGCTACCGAAGAGGAAGCCCCCGAGGCGGAAGCCGAGGAGGAGCCCGCCGCCGAGGCAGATGCCGAGGCCGAAGAGGACGGGGAGGAGAAGTCGGAGTAACCCTCCGAGCCCACGACCATGGGTAGGACGGACGCCCCTCGGCACCTCGTGGTGGGGCACCTCAACAAGGCACACGGTACCAAGGGAGAGGTCTTCATCTGGCCTCTCACCGACCACCCCGAGAGCACGTTCGCTCCCGGGGTGGCTCTGTACCTGGGAGATGCCGAAGGCGTGCTGTCACCCGACCTGCCCACCTGCCGGATCGAGACGAGCCGCGCGTACCGCCGGGGCTTCCTGGTCCGTTTCGAGGGAGTGTACGATCGGACCGGCGCGGAGGCTCTCTGTGACTGCTACGTATTGCGCACCCTGGACGACGTCGGCGAGCTCGAAGAGGGTGAGGTCTTCTACCACGACCTGCTGGGCATGGAGGTGGTGACGGTGGATGGCGACAGCATCGGCGAGGTCTCGGAGGTCTATGAGCTCCGGCCCGCCGATCTCCTCGAGGTCAGGGGCCCCGAGAAGAGCATACTGATCCCGTATATCTCCAAGGTGGTTCATTCGGTGAGCGTGGATGAGAATCGCATCGTCCTCGATCCTCCCGACGGCCTGTTGGATGTCTGACGTGACCGATCGAGAACCCCTGACCATCAACATCGTCACGATCTTTCCCGACTTCTTCCGGGAGCCTCTGGCGACGAGCATTCCCGGACGGGCTGAGCAGGTCGGACTGGTGCGCTATCGCATCATCGACCTGAGGGATTTCGCCCACGACCGGCACCGGACCGTGGACGACACTCCCTACGGCGGTGGGGCCGGCATGGTGATGAAGCCCGAGCCTTTCTTCGAGGCGGTGGACAATCTCCAGCCGGCCGGACCCGTTGTGCTTCTTTCGGCTCGCGGCAGAGTGTTCGAGCACTCGGACGCGGTCCGCTACTCCGTGCAGCCCGAGCTGACGCTCCTGTGCGGCCATTACAAGGACGTGGATCAGCGGGTGGCCGACCATCTGGCCACCGAGGAGATCTCCCTCGGCCGCTTCGTGCTCTCGGGTGGCGAGATCGGGGCTCTGGCCGTCACGGATGCCGTGGTGAGGCTCCTCCCAGGCGCCATGGGAGATCACGACTCGGCGTCGACGGACTCGTTCTATGATGAAGGACGGCTGAGCGCCCCGTCCTACACACGGCCACCCGAGTACCGCGGGCACCGTGTCCCTGAGGTGCTGCGGACCGGGGATCACGCCAGGATCGAGGCCTGGCGCGAGGCGGAGGCGGCTCGCCTCTCCCGGGAGCGCGAGGAGGGATAGCGCGGCAGCGCGGCTCCGAAACGGCCTTGGGAGCTTGTTCCCCCGACCTCTTCACCCCTGCCCAGCGCTGCATTATTTTGTCTCTGACGAACGACAAGTTCGCCCGGACCAAGAGGATCGTCATGTCTGATCTGATACAAGAGCTCGAGAGAGAGGAGCTGCGGGACGACGATCCGGACTTCGCCCCCGGTGACACGGTTCGGGTGCTCTACAACGTCCGTGAAGGGGCCAAGGAGCGGATCCAGGTCTTCGAGGGCGTTTGTATCGGGCGCCGTGGCGCCGGTACCGGAGCGACCTTCACGGTTCGGAAGATCTCCAGCGGTGTGGGTGTCGAGCGGGTGTTTCCCCTCCACGCTCCCACCGTCACGGGTATAGAGGTCGTCCGGCGCGGACGCGTACGCCGGGCCAAGCTCTACTACCTGAGAGGCCTGCGCGGCAAGGCAGCCCGGATCCGGGAGAAGCGGACCAACTAGTGTGGTGTCCACACTAGCATGAGCTCGCCGGCGAAGTCGCCGGACGATTCTGGAAGCGATCGGCTCCAGGACCCCCTCGACTACGAGAGGCGGTTCTGGAGCCGCGGTCTTTCCGGGGTGGCCGGGGTGGATGAGGTTGGGCGCGGCCCCCTTGCGGGACCCGTCGTGGCGGCCGCGGTGATCCTTCCCGAAGGGACCGTCATCGACGGGGCCACGGACTCCAAGGAGCTCGACGCCGAGGCCCGGGAGGAGCTGGCGGGCGTGATCCGTGACCGTGCTCACGCGGTGGCTTTGGGCGCGGCCTCCGTCCGGGAGATCGATCGAGCCAACATCCTGGTGGCCACGGCGTGGGCCATGAACCGGGCTCTGCGCAGACTACCCGTCAAACCCGATCATGTCGTCGTGGACGGCCTCCCGATGAAGTCGCTTCGCTGGAAGCACGAAGCGGTGGTGGGTGGCGACGGGTTGGTGCACTCGGTCTCGTGCGCGTCCATCGTGGCGAAGGTGTGCCGGGATCGCCTCATGACCAAGCTGGCGAAGCGTTATCCCGGCTATGGGTGGGACCACAACGTGGGCTACGCCACCCAGGAGCACCGCGACGCCCTGGATCGGCTGGGCTCCACGCCGCACCATCGCCAGAGCTTTCTGGGACTGCAGTACGGGCTGGAGCTGTGACGGGGTGGCCTCCTGTGGAGGCCGACACCGTCTTCGTTGGATGGACCGAGGCTCCCAGGAGCTGGACCGGGGCGGCGCCGGAGGGGAAGATGTCGTCCTGGCTATCCCTTCCCGTTGATCCCTGTGGTGACCTTGACCAGGCCCTGTCAATTCGTCCTCTAACGACGACAGGCTACTTCGCCGCCAATTCTTCGCCCGCTATGGCCTCCTTCTAGGACGGGTCCACGTCAAAGGGTTCCGAGGAGGAGATCGGCTCAGGAGCATCCGTGAAGAGAGTCAGCGACCCCTCGCAGACGTCGTTGGCGTCCAAGATCTCGATTTCTGCCTGCGGCAGGGACGACGAGGAGAACCCGTCCAACCTTGTCACGGATAGGACCTCAAACGCCACCGTTCCCAGGTTGTCTCCCTTGAGACTCCCGTCCAGTGGGTCATAGTTGATGGAGACGTCGCTCTTGTAGACCACGGCGCAGACCCGCTGCCCCACCAACTGCTTGAGCCCCATCGCCCGCAAGGGAGTGACGTTCGGAATCTTGTCCAGCAGGGCCTCTGGATCACCCCCAGAGCCCAAGCCTGGACCGACCGGATTGCCCACATAATTCCGCAGCCCGTCAGGGGTCGGGCCGGCCGCATTCCAGGAGTCCGGGATCGTCTTTAACGCGAACCATCCCTCATCGCCGACTTCGCCCGTATGCAGGGTGATCGTACTACCAACGTTGCTCTCAAAGAAGGGGAGCTGGGTCCGCACCCCGATGTCGGCGATGTGTTCGCTCACGTCCATCTCGTCGAAGGAGTGCGGCGGGCTGCCTTTGCCGATGCTCTCCTCGTCGATGATCAGGAAAGATGCGGAAGTCGAAGTCGTACCGCAGGCCTCGAGCGGATCGTCTTGGTCGGTGGGCGTGGTGCCGTCCGCGCCGGGCTGGGGAAGACTCACGCCATTTCCGACGGAGTTCCCGCCCGGGCTGCCGCCGGTGGACAGGACGATCGCACCAGCGTCGATGACGCCGCAGCCCGAGAGCTTGATCCGGCCGCCCCCGCCCCCTCCGCCTGCCGTCGCGACGCCAGGTTGGTTGCTCGTTACGGGCCCTCCCACGCCTCCAACCGCGAGGAGCGACCCGGAGATGTCCAGGGCACCGTCCAACCAGATTCCGCCGCCCGATCCACCACCACCGCCGCCCACCGGCAGTCCGCCGCCGGTGCTCCCCAGGCCGTCGGCGCCCGATACCGAGATGACTCCGATCCCGGTCACCGATATGTCCGTCGCGACGATCGTGATCGCGCCACCGCCATCTCCACCCGCTCCACCGGGGTTGAAGAAGTTGCTGCTGGCGCTGCCGCCGCCCGAGCCCATGAGGATGCCGGGGGGATTCGTGGCTCCGTATGATGCGCCGCCGGCCGCTTGGGCCCCGGTGCTAGGGGTCGTCCCTCCTCCACCGCCTGCCCCGCCGTATCCCCCCCCGCCGCCTCCCGGGCCTTCGAAGAAGTTGCTCGCAGAGCCGGCACCGCCGCCCGTCCCGAATCCCGGCTTCCCCGCCGCGAGGAGCGAAGGCACCGCGCCGCCGGCCGGTCCCGCACCGCTCGCGTCAAGCGTACCGGCGATGAGCACATCTGCAGCCACGATTTCCACTGATCCGTCCACGTAGACGACGTCACCTGCCGCTACAGTGAAAGTTCCACCGACTGTGATAAGGCCCGAGAGATAGTCTCCATCGACAGGGTTAAAGTCTGTTGCGAAGGTCGCATCTATGAACCCGGTACCTGTCGCGAGCGGCGACAACAGTGCCGTGATAGAGGGATGGTTCGCCTCAGCCGTCCAATCAACGACATCTGTAACACTCTGCTCACACCCCAATACCGCCAGCGCGAGTACGATGGAAACGGCTTGAAGACGGTACTTCCGGGGCATGTCGCCTCCTGGAGAGTCTGAGGTCGAAAAGTGTTTTTCTTGGCCGACGTACCCCGCCGACCCGGGGAGCGGAGGCATACTCCCTATCTAAACGTTACCAACGGTCTTCGGGCCCCGCAACAACTTTCTTGCGGGTATTTCTCTCCGACCTACTCCCTTTGTAGGAGCCGCGTGAGCGGCATCTGCCTCACGGACCGACACCCCGCGGAAACACTGGAATCTCCGCGCGATTTCTTCATTTCTTCTTATCCGATGGTGTTGCCAACGTCAATGAGTCGCCTTTTTACCCTCTGGGACTCCTGAGCGGTGTCCGCGGATTACCCCGCAGTACGTTTGGGAGTTGGACGGAATGACGTCCTCTTGAGATTGGAAAAGATTGTCTCGTGGTGGATCCAGTCTTGGAGAACGACCGGTAGCTAGCGGTTCGGCGGATCCGAGAAAACGATGGGGCGGCCTCCGCTGGGAGACCGCCCCGATACGGTGGGGGGGGGGGCTTCGTTGTATCTGGAGCTACTACGCGCCGCCCCCGACGATGGCCACCATGTCGCATCCATGGATGGCATCGGGGTCGAGGCTCGACCCGTTCACACAGAGCTGGGTGGTGGACTCGTCGAGATCTTCGCTGGCCACCAGATCGGCGATGCTGAAGTGCATCAGCAGATCAAGGTCGCCGTCGTCGTCCACGTCCTCGAGCGCCGCCTGGAGCGTGTCGTTCTTCTTGACGATCACGCCGACCGTGTCGTCGTCGTCGTCGCCCAGCGTCACGGTGGACACGTCGACCGTGGACGCGTCAAAGTCGTTGGTGGTCAGAATGGCGACCGGGATGTTGGCGTTGCCCTTCCCCTTGCCCTTGCCCTTGCCCTTGCCCTTGCCGCTCTTTCCGCCACCGGCGCCGAGGTTGATCGGGTTGTCTTCGCTGCCCGGCTTGATGTCGATGTCAACCTCGGGGGACGGCTCGTATCGTAGCTTGCAGGCGCCCTCCGTCTCGTAGATCTCCCGGATCTGATCGTCGGTGAGAGCGTAGTCGAAGATCTCCAATTCGTCGATGATGCCGTCCGGGGATCTTGGAAATCTGGTCCGAGCGGCCTCAAAGGTCGCTCCGACGACCATCGACCCTTCACCGTAGGCGACGGAACGCCCGGGTGCGTCGTAGTCTTCGACGGTGCCGTTGACGTAGAGCCTGGCCGTGGTGCCGTCGTACGTGAGGGCCACGTGAACGAACGGGTCGGCAGGGTCGGCATCTGGGTCGGCAAACCCATGCGCCGAGGTCCCCTCGAGTATGACCGGAGCGCCAACAGAAAAGGAGAGCAACGCCACGATTTTGTTAACGTCATTCCAAGAGATGAGGTACGACACTCCGGCGCTCAGATCATCGTCGTCGATCGCCTTCTGGACGAGTATGTTGCCGAATTCGTCAAAGTTCTGACCCTGGCCGAAGCGTTGAGCCCACAGGTCGATCGTGAAGTTCGTGGGCTGGAGATCGGGTGAGTCGTCGATCTCCATGAACGACTGACCCACCGAGGTGAACGGGCTGATCCTGAATCCCTGACCGACGACCCCCGCCGTGAACTCAACTCCGTTATCCCGGACGATATGATTCTCGCCGACCACGTCGTTGAAGTCGTCCTCTCCGGGCCACCACGACACGGGCGATCCGGAGTCGATGCACGTGCCCCCGAGAACCGAGGTCGTGGGGAACTCGGACACTCCCTCGATGGCCAATGACGGTCCGAGATCTCGCAGGAGATCGGGACCTGTGGCCGTCTGCTCGCAACCCAGGAATGCCAGTGCGAATGCGACGGCTGCGGGGGGAACAGCGTGTCTTCGCATCATTTCAGTGCCTCTTTGGACGAGTTCGGTCGGGTCGGTCCAGCGCTTCTGCGCTTAAGTCCGGCCTGAGGCTGGGAGCAGAGGCAGACTCCGCGTCGTGTGAGCGGCGTGATGGGCCGTTCGCGTGTCAATTGGTATGCAAGGATCACGCCGCCTCGGCGCGCAGTACGATTCCACGTGTGTTAAGCCGTTGCAGGGCCGTGGCTTGTGGGATCGGGACGGGCCTGCGGCTCTCTAGGCCCCGGGGTCGGCCTTTCCGGAGGTTTTTGCCTAGGATCGGAAAAGTTTGCTCGACATTCCGGGGCATTGATGCGTTCTACGGGGAGCCTGCGACCCGGAATGCCGGCGTGGCGGATACGCTGTGCCGGTCAGCGTCCGGCCAGTAGCCCGAAGACCTCGTCCACCTGCTCCCAGCCCACCCTCATCAGGAAGTCGCTCCGACGTCCGTAGGATTTGATTCCGAGGATGAAGATCCCGGGCTCGGGGTGCACGAGGGTCTCGGCTCCCAGGCTTGTCTGATCCAGGCAGTCCCCGCTACCGCCGCTTTGGGCCAGAAGGGCGGCCGCGAGCTTCATGGGACCCTGCGTCGCCCAGCACTCGTGCACCTGGAGCTGCCGGTACAGGAGGTGATCTCCGACCTTCCCCGTGAGCGCCAGGATACGGTCGATGTCGAGGCACTCCACCTGGCCGTCGAGGGTCCGCAGTTTGGCCCCGACTCGGGGAGACCCGCCGGGCGTGGCAGGTGCGGTGGCCTCTCTCACGGTCCGGCCCTCCCCCACCGTCAAGGCGTCGACCACGACCCCGGTGCGAACCCGGAGGCACGATGGGGGATGGGCGGCCAGCGCGGCTCCCTTCTCGAGAAGAGCGGCCCGCTCCTCCAGCGGATCGTCCACATCGGGCTCCGGGACTTCGTGTCGCATGGCCCAGGCGACTTCGGTCCCGGGGTACTTTTCGGCCAGCTTGACGAGGTCCACGACGGCAGTCGTGGCCGAGTGCCCAGCGCCCACCACGAGCACCGTGCGTCCCGCCCAGGTCTCCGGGTTGCCCGATACGTCCGGAATCTCATGGCTGATGGCCTCCGATGCGCGCCCTTCACCTGGGGCGGGGATGCCTCCGTCGCCCAGGGCGTTGGGCTCGGTGTTGCCGGTGCAGTCGATCACCACGTCGGCCTCCTCGGTCCACTCCCGGCCGGAGTCGTCCCGGAGGAGGAGTCGGAAGGCGTGTCGGCCGCGCTCGCCGGTGCCGATCTCCTCATGCTTGAGCAGGCCGGTGCGGCCCAGGCGCTCTACGCGAACCCTGTACTGGATGTGCCCCGAGGGGGCCGAGAGAGCGCTGACGGGATCGAGTGCCTTCTCTACCAGCTCCGCTCCCGTAGGGTACTCGGTCCCTTCGGGGACAGACTCGCCGGCCTCGTCCAGCGCCTGGCGCATCCGGGCCGAGACGTTGAGGTCCCAGGAGGTGAAGAGCCGGACGTGGCCCCAGTCGCGCACGTGGGCCGCCGCCTGCGCCGCCGCCTCGTAAACCGTGAATGGGTATCCGGCGACGGCCGCGGCCAGGGCGGCCTCCAGGCCGGTGGGACCGCTCCCCAGGATGGCGATACGTAGCTTCGATGCCGTCATATACGTACGTCCTAAAACCTCGAGGCCGCCCGCTCCTTGGCCGGCAGAATCTCGAGGCAGGTGGTCCACCATCCGCTGAGGATCGTCTCGACGAACTCCTCCGGAAGCTCCTCTCGGCGCATCTCGGCCGCCAGGGACTCGTGATCGTACTCGAGCGGGACGAGCTCGACGTGGAGTCTGCCGTTCTCCGCCGAGAGGACGGCGTACCGGACGTTGGTTCGGCCGTCGTTGGCCGGTCGTCCGATGACGCCCACGTTCACCACGTCCCGACCCGAAGGGAGACGCCGGTGCCACTGGAGACCTGTGTGGGTGCAGAGAATCCCGTCGCACCTGTTCTCGTCACACAATATCTCCAGGTAGGGCGTGGACGAGGTCGACGCGAAGAGGAACTCGTTGACCTGCCTTGGAGACCCGTGGACGAGGAGCAGCTCTGCCTCCCCGACGGCGACCCGGCGCCTGTTGGGGAGCTCCCCCATGTACGCTTTGAACTCGGGAGAGCAGCGACGCTCGGTGTAGCCGTACGAAAGGGCGGCGAAGTGGTTGTCCCGCGGGTCGGTGTATCCGCAGTTGCAGTCCCCCCGGTCGGCGGCCAGGGACTGCTCGTAGTTCCCCTGGATGGACCGCACATCGCCTGATGCCAGGAGGGGCCAGATGGCTTCCGGGTTCGGCCCGAAGCCTCCCAGATCCCCGAGACAATACACGGCCTCGGCCCCACGTCGGCGGGCGTCCTCCAGGAGGGCTTGGAGGCCGAAGTGGTTGTTGTAGACCCCTCCGAAGACGGCGATCCGCCCGTATGAGCCCTCTACGGGGGTCGCATCGTCGGCCGAGGTCAGGTACTCCTCCACGGCAGACCGACGGCCCTCCTCGGAGAGGGTCCGACCGAAGCGCGTGGTCGCGACTCGGAAGTCCTCCAGGGGAACCAGACGCTCACCCCACGTGGCCATTCCCTTGTGGGCGTTGGTCATGTCCGGCAGCTCACCCCGTAGACGTGGCAGGTCCAGCACGCCTGGTGGTCCAGGGGAAAGTCGGTGAGGGTGTCGGCCAGGCGCTCCCCCATCCGACCCGAGGGCTCGTTTACCAGGATGGGGCATACCCAGACGCCCTGGTCGGTGACCATGCGACACGAGGAGCACTGAAGGTGGCTCCACCCGTCCTCTGGAGTGTCCGTCGCCGAGAGCTTCTGCCAGCTCTCGTACGGGCCGGACCGCTCGGCCTCCGCTCCGAGGCGGAAGACCGGCAGGACCTTGAGCCTGGGCCGTCTGATGCCTCGCCCGGCCAGGAGCTCCAGGAAGCGGGTGCGCCCCTGGTCGCTGGAGTTGCCCTCGTGGACGTCGGTGACGGTGACGACCGGGTTGAGCCCGGCCTCCGCCGCGTTGAGGGCGCCCACGAGGATCCGCTCGAACGTCCCCTCGCCCCGAATGGGATCGTTCGACTCGGCTGTGTAGCCATCGAGGGAGATGCGCAGATCGAGGGAGTACTCGGAAGCGTCGGCCAACGCGGCCAGCCGACCGCACCGTTCCCCGTCGAGGAGCAGGCCGTTGGTCAGGACCGTAGCGGGACCGACCTCGAGCGTCGCGGCGAGGATGGCCTCCATGTCACGGTTGATAAAGGGCTCTCCCCCCGTGAAGTAGTACTCCTTCACGCCCAACTCCACGGCCTCGTCGAGGTACGAGCGAACCGTCTCCAGGCTCAAGAGCTCGTGGGTGTGGTTCGTGGGGGAGCAGGAGATGAAACAGTGGCTGCACGTGAGGTTGCAGAGGGTGCCTCCCACCTGGAACCACAGCGTGTCCAAAGACCGGAGGTCGACCGCGGGAGCCGCGCTCTCGGTCTCCGACCGGGATGCGTTCGTCTGCAAGCTCGGCGCCGCCGTGGCGCCCGAGGCCTGCGCGGCATTCGAGCTCACGGCGCCACCGGATTTAGCGTCAGCAGCAGTCGCCTGGCTCACAGCAAGCCCCCTGAGGGTCGGTGGTCACGTCGTAGTCCATCCCCTTGGACTCCCGGGGATGCCGCGCCGTCGTGCGGGTGCAGTCGAAGGGCTCCGCCTCTTCCAACGGGATCTCGACCAACGGCTCGATGAAGTCGAAGTGCTCCCGGTACGGCTCCCGGCCGTAGATGCGGAAGGTCTTGTCGCACACCGCGTATCGCTTCCCTCGCTCCATGCGATGATCGTCATCGTCGAGCACTTCCTTGAAGGGGCCCCGGTAGACCACCGCCTGCATCCTCTCCCAGCAGGGGCCCTCCTTGCCCTTGAAAGCCTCCACGGTCACCGAGCGGAACTCGATTCCGTTCACCGTCTGCCAGGGCTCGGCCTGGCGCTCCCGGACACGGATCCCGTAGAAGCCGACCTCTTCGAACGCCTCGAGGAATCCCTCCTCGATGAGGGCCCCCGAGACACACCCGCTCCAGAGCTCGGCGTCCATCTGGAGCTCCTCGGGGACCGGCTCGTCGGAGACGATGTCCGAGATGACCGCCCGTCCGCCCGTCCTCAGAATGCGGTGGATCTCCCTGAAGAGGTTCTGCTTCTGATCCGTCGCCACGAGGTTCAGGACGCAGTTCGAGACGACGACATCGACCGACTCGTCGGGGACCAGGGGCTCCAGAAGCCGAAGGTCCGACGTCATCCGCTCGAGCTCGAGGTAGCCCTCGGTGGTCGACACCGGATGCTCGCCCAGGCGCTCCTCCAGCCGCTCCAGATCGAGGGCGAGATCCTGGATGCGGCCCCGCCGGAACTCCACGTTGGCGTAGCCGATCCGCTCAGCGACGACAGGCGCGTTTCGACGGGCGACCTCCAGCATCTCGGGGGTCATGTCGACGCCGATGACCTTGCCCGTTTCTCCCACCACTTGCGACGCGATGAAACAGATCTTGCCCGTGCCGCTGCCCAGGTCGAGGACGGTCTCACCCTCCCTGAGGTAGCGGCTGGGATCGCCGCAGCCGTAGTCCCGTTCGATGACCTCGTCCGGGATGACCTCCAGGTACTTCGAATCGTAGTCCACGGGACAACAGAGGGCCGCGGCCTGGGCCTGTGCGGCGTCGGCGTAGCGATCCTGGACCGCGGTCTCCTAGGCACCGGCGCTGGTCTTCTGCCTCTGGCTGTCAGTCTCGATCACTGTTCTCTCCTCGCAGGCGATGACGCCCGCCGGGTGCTGGGTCCCTCGGGAGGATATGGGATACGCATTGGTAATGGAGGGATTGGAGTGGCTCCGCAACAGGCCTCTGGGTTCGGCAGTGAGCCCGGGAGCTTCGGCTGCAGGCCGAATACGCGAGAACGACTGGGGGTTCACCCCACTCTCGGTGCTCCTCATGTTCTGAGGAACGTGTCGCGGCCGTGGAGGTTCGCTCGGCTACCGGCTATTTTTACCGCCGGAGCCGGTAGCTCAGCTGGTAGAGCAACGGACTTTTAATCCGTAGGTCGTGGGTTCGAGACCCACCCGGCTCATCGAGATTGTGCATAAAATAAGGGTTATGCGATCCTGTTGCGGGCCTCCCGACGGTTGCGGGAGCTTGGTTGGGGGGCCTGGCCTAGCCTACTCCCCGCTCTGGGCGACACTATTCTTGAGCATCGGCATCGGAGCGATCGTGCAGGTCGTAGTCGCCTTACACAGGATGGTCGCGAGGCAAAGCCCCGACACCGTCTGGACGCCGTTGATCGCCGGTGGTCTCATGGCGGGCCTCATGATCATGTACGCCACGGGCCTCTTTGTCGCGTTGTGATGTCGCATCGTGACGTTGCGACGGATACATTTTCCCTTGACCATGTTCAATAAGCCCTCTTCTTCCGACTGCATGATCCGCCGGTATGCATCCGGGCTCCTCCTTGCGGCCGCCATGCTCACGAGCTGTTCGGGCGGAATCGGGGACACTCCCGATGGGCTGGTCTCCCAGCCCAACATCCTCTTCATCTCTGTCGACGACCTGAATGACTGGATCGAGCCGCTCGGCGGGCATCCTCAAGCGATCACCCCCAACCTGTCCAGGCTGGCCGGCGAGGGGATGGTTTTCACCCGGGCCTACACGCCGTCACCGTCATGTAACCCGGCCCGGACAGCTCTTCTGACCGGCCTCCACACTTACACGAGCGGGATGTACTCCAACTACCAGTATTGGCGGGAAGTCATGCCCGACGTGGTTACTCTGCCGCGCTACTTCGCCGACAATGGCTACTGGTCGGCGGGGGCTGGCAAGATCTTTCACAATAACCAGCCGGATCCCATTTCCTGGGACGATTACTTCCCATCCCTGGAACGGCACATGCCCGGATCCCCTAGGCCGGTGCCGGGTGGTAGCACGGCCAACATGCCGATGTTCACCGACATGTACACCGCCTTCGACTGGGCGCCCCTCGACATCGAAGAGTCGGAGATGGGCGATTACCAGTCGGTCAGTTGGGTGATCGAGCAGCTCGAGCGGGAGCACGACCGCCCCTTCTTCCTGGCCGCTGGGATTTACCGTCCCCATCTTCCTTGGTACGTCCCCCGGGAGTACTTCGACCTCTATCCGCTGGACATGGTCGTGCTACCCTCGGTATTGGAGACCGATCTGGACGATCTGCCCGAGCGTGCCGTGGAGGTGGCGCACCGGGGGGGCGGCTACAACGCCCATGTGCTCGAGGCGGACCAGTGGCCACAGGCCGTCCAGGGTTACCTGGCCTCGATCACCTATGCCGATGCTATGGTGGGCCGGCTCCTAGATGCCTTGGATGAGAGCTCCTATGCGGACAACACCATCGTCGTCCTGTGGTCCGATCATGGGTGGCAGCTTGGCGAGAAGGAGCATTGGCGGAAGTTCGCCCTCTGGGAGAACCTCTCCCGGGTCGTCTTGATGTTTCGCATCCCGGAGGGCCTCGCCCGGCTTCCCACCGGCACGGCGGCCGGCTCGACCTCCCGCCGCACGGTCTCCCTCCTGGATCTCTTTCCCACCCTGGTTGAGCTGGCGGGCCTACCGGAGAAGCCGGGGCTGGACGGGCGCAGCCTTGTGCCTCTCCTCACCGACCCTGATGCGGAGTGGGACCGTCCGGTGGTGACCACCTACCAGTTCTCCGAATACTCCGTTCGGGACGAGCGCTGGCGCTATATTCGGTACATCGACGGCAGTGAGGAACTCTACGATCATGAAATAGACCCCGAGGAGTGGAGGAACCTCGCCGATGACCCGGCTTTTCAGCGTGTGAAGGAGCGATTGGCCGGTGCGCTCCCTGCGAACCCTGCGCCCTTTGTGGACACCTCCCATCCGCTCCAGCCTCACCACATTCCTCCACTTCGGAGTCTCGAGGACTATCTGGAGAGGCGGGCCTCCGGTGCACGGCGCTAGCGTCGTGCCCCAGAAATTCCGGCAACACTACACTCACCATGCGGCTTGAGCTGCGATGCTGCTCTGCACTGTCGTTCACCCTACTGTGCGGGCTCGCCGCATGTGGTGGGGATGCGGGGACGGGGAGTAGCGCCGCCACTGCAGATGCGACCTATGTGGGCCGGGAGCGGTGCGCCCGCTGCCATCAGCCTCAAATGGAGCTCTGGGAGGGGTCACACCACGACTTGGCGATGCAGGTGGCGGAGGCTGGAACGGTGTTGGGAGACTTCGACGGTCCGGCCCGCACTCTTTCCGGCGTGAGCTCGACCTTCTTCCGGAGGGAGGAGGAATACTGGGTGCGGACCGAAGGTCCGAATGGCGTTCCTGGGGAGTATCGGGTCGCCTATACCTTCGGGGTGTCTCCCCTTCAGCAATACCTGGTTGAATACGGGTCGGGCCGCTATCAGGCACTGACCATCGCGTGGGATTCCCGCCTGCGGGAAGAGGGAGGCCAGCGCTGGTTCGATCTTCATGCCGGGGCGCCGGTCCCTCCCGGCGACCCCCTTCACTGGACCGGTTCGGACCAGAGCTGGAACTTCATGTGCGCCGAGTGTCATTCGACCGGCGTGCGCAAAGGTTACTCTCTCGAGGAGGACCGCTACGGGACGACCTGGGCAGAGATCGACGTCTCCTGTGAGGCGTGCCACGGACCGGCATCCGAGCACCTCCGCTGGGCGGAGGCGACGCGGCGGGGAGAGCGGACCGCGGAGGACCGGGCGTTCGCCCTCCGGCTCGGAGCGGCTGGAGAGAAACGCTGGGTTATGGATATGGAGACGGGTACGGTGCGCCCCCAGCCGACGCCGGTCGATCGTGCGCAGCTCCGTAGCTGCGAGTATTGCCACAGCCGCAGGACTCCCCTGGCCGAGCGCTTTGCCTACGACGGCGGCTCGCTCCTCGACACGCATCAGCCGGCGCTGCTCGAGGAGGGCCTGTACTTCACAGACGGACAGATCGATGGGGAGGTTTACGTCTGGGGCTCGTTCGTGCAGAGCGCTATGTACCGCGCCGGAGTCGGGTGCGAGGACTGCCACGAGCCGCACTCGCTCGAGCTCACGGCGTCCGGTAACGCACTCTGTACCCGTTGCCACCAAGGTGTACGGTTCGACACGCCGGACCACCACTTCCACGAGCCGGGCTCGGCTGGCCAGGCACCGGCCAACCGGGAATCGGCCGGAGCGGAGTGTGTCTCGTGTCACATGCCGGCTCGCACCTACATGGTCGTCGATCCCCGCAGGGATCACGGCTTTCGGGTGCCCCGCCCGGATCTGTCGGCGGAGCTAGGGGTCCCGAACCCGTGCACCGGATGCCACCAGGCGATGAGCCCAACGGCGGCGGCGGAGATCCTCGCCGCCCGTTTCGGCCGGCCGGACACCACGCACTTCGGTCGGGTGATTGCGGCCGCACGAAGCGATCCTGTTGCCGCCCAGGACGCACTCGCCTCTCTCGCTGAAGATCCCAGCGCGCCGGGGATCGCACGCGCCACGGCGCTCTCTCTGCTTCCACCGTCAGCAAACCCCTCTGTCCTGGCTGCGTTGCGTCGCCAGCTCTCCCACGCGGATCCACTCGTCCGACTCGGCGCACTGCAGGGCTTGGAGGGCTTCGGTCCGGCCGTCAAGGCGGAACTCGCGGTTCCGCTGTTGGACGATCCGATTTTGGCGGTAAGGCTCCAGGCCGCGCGCGATCTCGCGCCGGTCCGCACTCAGATGATTCCGCCCGGCAGTCGGATGGCCGTGGAGCGTGGCTTTGAGGAATACCGCGCGGCCCAGGCCGTAAACAGAGACAGGGCGGAAGCACACGCAAATCTCGGCTGGCTAGCCGCGCAGCGGGGAGATGCGGTCACAGCGGAGAGGGAGTACCGGACCGCTCTCCGGCTCCAGCCGTCCTTCACCCCCGCCTACGTAAACCTCTCCGACCTCTACCGCGTCACGGGGCGGGACCCAGAGGGCGAGCAACTGCTGAGAGAGGGTATGGCTCTGGCTCCCGAGGCGGCTGATCTCAGGCACGCGCTCGGCCTCCTGATGGTCCGTCTGGATCGCATCCCCGAGGGGCTGGCATGGTTGGAGCAGGCGGCCACCTTAGGCGGAGACCGGCCCCGCTACGCCTACGTCTATGCAGTGGCGCTCCACACCACCGGCGATACCGGCGGCGCCCTGGCCGTTCTCGATCAGACTGTCGAACGCCATCCGAGTTACCGGGACGCGCGCTTCGCCCTGGCAACCATCAGCCGGGACGCAGGTCTCTTGGAGCGGGCGCTCGGCTACGCGAGAGACCTCCTAGAGCTCAGACCGGGTGACGAGGAGGCCCGACGGCTCATCGCGGAGCTGGAGGGTGAAGCACGCCGACGCTAGTTCCTGGCGCGCAGGTCCGCCTCGAAGTCTTGGGCGATTTTCTTGGCCCACTCCTCGAATTCCTCGACCATATCGATCTCTGTCCACCCTTCCGTTTCATCGATCATCACCTGATAAGGCCTCAACCGCAGCGTGCTCCTCGGTCCGCAGGCCGACCGGGGGGAGAGTGGCGAGCGGGCGATTCGCCGGCTACCGTGCGGCTCCGGACCGTCGGAGCGGACAGAGGGACAGACGAGGCAGCAGAGGAGGGAGCAGAGGAGGGAGCAGACATGCCCAACGGACACTTCCACCCGGAGATCGAGCCGTACCGGACCGGTCGGCTGCAGATCGATGACCTGCACACTCTCTATTACGAGGAGTGCGGCACGCCGGACGGTCTGCCGATGCTGTTCGTCCATGGTGGCCCCGGTGCCGGTTGCACCACCACTGACCGGCGCTTCTTTGCCCCGGATCGGTTCCGCACGGTGCTGTTCGACCAGCGCGGTTGCGGTCGGTCCACGCCGGCGGGCGAGCTGAAGGACAACTCTCCCGCCCACCTGGTGGCCGACATGGAGCAGCTCCGGGAAGAGCTGGAGATCGACACCTGGCACGTGTTCGGCGGCTCCTGGGGCAGCTCGCTGGCAATGGACTACGCCGAGCAGCATCCGGACCGGGTCCGGAGCCTGGTGCTCCGTGGCATCTGGATGCTGCGGGACGAGGAGATCCACTGGTGGCTGTACGAGATGGGCAAGATCCAGCCCGAGCTGTGGCGGCAGTTCGTCGAGCCGATCCCGGAGAACGAACGGGACGATCTGCTGGAGGCGTTCTGGAAGCGACTCGACGGTGAAGACCGGGAGGCCGGCCTGGCGGCGGCCAAGGCCTGGTCGATCTACGAGGGGTCCTGCTGCACCCTCCTGCCCAACCCGGAGTTCAGCGACGTCTTCGGTGAGCCGGAGATGGCCTGGAATCTGGCCCGCCTGGAAGCCCACTACTTCCGCAACGTCCGTTTCCAGCCTGACACCCTGCTCCTCGACCGGGTCGATCGCCTGCGCTCGATCCCGGCCTTCGCGGTGCACGGCCGCTACGACCTGGTCTGCCCGGTGAAGAACCTCGACGACCTGTGCCACGCCTGGCCCGAGCTGGATGCGGTCATCGTCCCGGATGCTGGTCACTCGTCCCACGAACCGGGCATTACCCGGGAACTGGTGGCCGCCACCACCAGGATCGCGGAGACCGGATCCCCCGGGCGGGCACTGGTCGGCACTGGGCGGCAGAGCAGGGACTCAGGCGACCTGATGGCCCGCGGCGGGCGTCACGAGTCCATCAAGTAATCCCAATGCTCGCTGGCCCGGCCCAGAATTGGCGCCAGGTCTTCGGCGAGTAGGTAGCCTTCGTCGATGAGTCGGAGCGCCGCTTCCGACACGAGGCCCATGTACTGCTCGCGGCTGCGATAGCGTTCCTCGATGGCACGTCTCGGATCGCGGCTCTGCTGCCGGTCGACGGTGGTTCGCGGGAACGGAATATAGGACCCCTGCGTGGTGGATAGCACGTCCTCGGGTCCAAACTCGGACCGGAACAGATTCCACCCGGTGTAGGTGGCCAGCGGCACCGCGACGCTCGGCATCTTCAAGCCACCCGTTTCGTTGCCGTCGGCATCGACCTGCGGAACCATGATCGGAAACGCCGATGCTACCTCCGGTGGCTCGATCGTGACGATGCCTTTCGTGGCAAACTCAGGACCGTAGTCCACCCGGTAGGCCTTGTGCGGTGCGCCGGGCGGGCCCACGCCCGGCAGCTGCGGGAAGTCCAGCCGTTCGGGGAGCACCAGATCGCCGTCGCTGATCCGCGGGTAGTTGCTCGCAGGCGGCGGTGAGTCGTCGTCGGCCCAGCGGTTCATGGCCAGCAACAGGCTACGCATGAACCAAGAATAGTCGTTGGGGTTGCTCAGCTGCTGCCCGCTCTGTTGCACCGGTGGGAAGCTGCCCGGGCCGTGCTGCCCGCCGGCAAAGGAATAGATGCGCACGTTCTCCATCAGCGGACTGTCTTGCGTGCCATCGATGGTCGTATGGATCAGCGACGCCGCGCGTCCCCAGTACTCGTACGACGAGTTCGTGTAGAAGATCTTGGGCATGAATGCCGGATCCACGCGGGCCAGCAGCCCATCCCGGATACCGGTCTCCTGGTCGGTCTGCTCGACGTCCGTGAACGGGAAGATGTCGGTCGGGTACAGCTTGTTCAGGTACGGATGGCCGTCGCGGGACGGCTGGGCGAACCGGTGGTTGAAGCTGCCGCGGCCGCCACCGGCGACGTGCGAGATGACGCCGTCGAACGCCTTGCGGTGCTCCTCGGTTTCGTTGAATCCGTAGAACAGGAACGTCCGCAGGAACCGGCCGCTCTGCGAGATCCCGAACGCCAGCGCGCGGTCGATGGCGCCGGCCGGGATGGATAGCTCTTCCGCGGCGCCATACTTGAGCCGGGACACCACGTCGCGGATGGCTGCCGGACCCAGGCCGACTACCGGCGGATCCTGTGCCGTGTAGACGATGTCGTAGAGCTTGTGGGGTTCGAATCCGCCCTCCAGGTAGACGCGGGTCCGGTCCGGCACGACCTGCCCGTTCTCCAGGCGAGCGAACCTCCACTGACTCCGGGGAACCACGCTGCGCCGTCCGCCCACCGCATCCCGCACCGTCATCATGTTCGCCGGATTGGATGGGTCGGCGACCGCGTAGGCGACATGGTTCCGGTCTGCCAGGGATCGGTCGAACTCCCGTTCCAGCACGACGACTTCGCTTCGGACCAGCCCCTCGATCGCGGTCGCTCCGTCGGTTGCCACGGGGGTGTACAGCCGCACGAGCCCGTCCCGATCCGGCGGGTCGAACTGCCAGCCCAGCCAGAGCAGCGTGAAACCGTTGCGCAGGAGGAGGCCGTCGCCCATCTCTTCTTCGGTCTGCGGGTCCAGGCTCCCGGCGCCGCGATTGAAGTAGCGCAGCATCGCCTTCCCTCCGCGGTTCGACACTTCGTACAGAACCGTGCCGTTACCGCGCTCCACATACTTGGGCTTGATCAAAAAGAAGTCGGAGTGAAACTCGACCAGGCCGTCGGCATTCCTGGGCGCGAGCGCGATGTCGGTGATGATCCGGTTGGCCGAATTGTCAGGGTCGACGGTGAAGTAGATCGTGCCGATCAGTTTTTCGTACGGCCCGGCCAATCCGAACCACTTGCCGCCGGCCAGATCCACCCTGTACCGCACTTCGATCCGCACGACTTCCGCATCTGCGGTCGACGCTACCAGGCACACCACGGTCAGAAGAGTTGCGATCGTCCGGGTCATGTGTCCTCCTGCGCTACCTACCGATTCTGCATTTCTGATGCTGCGCGCCACGATGCATGCAGCACACGCAGTGTGCCACTACGATGCTGACCGCGCCAGATACTACTGCGGCATCGACCTTCACGCTCGCACGCTCTACCTGTGCGTCCTGGACTCGCAGGGCAAGATACGGCTTCACAAGAGGCTACGCTGTGAGGGCGAGGCACTGCTTTCGCGCGCTCGAGCCTTACCGCTCGGACCCTCGTCGTGGGCAGCGAGTGCATCTTCTGCCGGTACTGGCTCGCTGATCTCTGTGCTCGCGCGAGCAGATCCACTTCGTGCTCGGCCATGCGCTCTACATGGAGGCGATCGGACTTTAATTCGTAGGTCGTGGGTTCGAGACCCACCCGGCTCACTGTCGTAGTACGCTGTGCTGCAAGCACTTGGACGACCACGGGGCCTATGCGGGCTACGGGGTCGTTGTTTTTTGAGTTGTTTTTTCGCTTCGATACAAACCAGTTCGGAATGACGCGGAGGGACGACGTCGTGCTCGCCGTCGTCGCCCTACACGTGGAGGACGCCACCTCGGGGACCACGAGTCACTGACCTCAGGTTGGTGTCCAAAAACCGATCATCGGTGAACCAGAAGACGTGCTGATCACCCGTCGCCTGCTCGGGACTCATGTAGCGTGGTGTACCGACGCCGAGTCCGGTCTCGGTCAGACGCCCTTTTCGAGAACGAGCGCACGGGCGAGAACGAGCGCACGGGGATGACGGCACCGTGCTCCGTCACGGCTCCGACAGGTATCACCCCCGCAACTGGTACAAATCCCTCCCGGCGGGCATAATGGTGGGGCGCCCTGGCGCGACACCCTCGACCACCACGGGAACGGAGGCTCCATGGACGTCCGACTCTGGGTCGCGGCTTGCGCCGTGGCCGCCTTGGCCTGCGCCCCCGGGGGCATCCCTGGACCCCCAGATGACAATCCCTACCGCGTGACGTTCGACGGCACGTCCGGCCCGGGAGCGGGCAAGCACGTGGTACTGATCTCCGGCGACCACGAATACCGATCGGAAGAGCTCCTGCCGGCCATGGGTCGGATTCTCGCGCAACGATACGGTTTCAAGGCCAGTGTGTTCTTCACCCTGGACGACGAAGGATTCATCGAACCGGGCAGCTCGAACATCGCCGGACTGGAGGCGCTGGAAACGGCGGATCTCATGGTGGTGGCGCTTCGGTTCCAGGACTTCCCCGCCGCGGAGATGCAGCACATCGTCGACTACCTCGATCGGGGTGGTCCTGTCATGGGTCTGCGCACCGCGACCCATGCGTTCCAGATCGACGACGGCCCCTTCGTGAAGTACTCATGGAACTACGACGGAGAGGAGTATTTGCAGGGATTCGGGGAACAGGTCCTGGGCGAGACCTGGGTCGGACACTACGGGACGAACCACGAGCAGAGCTCACGCGTGATACCGGTCGAGGCACGGCTCGACCATCCGATCCTGCGGGGCGTCGACGACATGCACGTGCAGTCCGGCGGTTACCAGGCGTATCCCCCGGACGACGCGGATGTCCTCGCTGCTGGTCTGGTTCTGAACGGAATGGAGTTCGGTGCACCGCCAGACCCGGACAAAGAGACGCTCCCGGTGGCCTGGACCCGCATCTATACCGGCGCGAGCGGAAACCCGGCGCGGGTGTTCACGTCCACCCACGGCGCCTCGGAGGATTTCCTGAACGACGGCTTCCGACGGATGCTGATCAACGCCGTCCTGTGGACCATGGGCCTGGAGGACGAAATCCGGCGTGACGACGACGTCTCGCTGGTCGGCCCGTACCACCCAGTTGGGTTCAGCTTCGACGGATACCGACGCGGCGTCCGCCCGGCCGACCTCGCGAGTTTCGACTCTCCCATCATGTCACCCGACAGACCGACCTCAACGGGCTCCGCGGGTCTGGATGGAGCACTCGATCGATGAAGAGACCGATTCTGTTGACCCTGCCACTCCTCGTAAACGCTTGCACGCCACCGGCCGTCGAGCTGGAGCCTGGAGCGCACATCGTCCTCGTCGGCAACGCGCTCGCCGACCGCATGCAGCACCACGGCTGGCTGGAAGCGTATATGCACGCGGCCTTGCCGGAGCATGAGCTGGTGATTCGCAATCATGGCTTCACGGGCGACCGCGTCGATCATCGTCCACGAAGTGAGGGCTTCCCTTCTCCGGACGACTACCTCGGGCTCTCACAGGCCACCGTGATCTTCGCGATGTTCGGCTACAACGAGTCCTACGATGAGGACCCGGCCGCCTACGGTGTCGCGCTGACGAAGTGGATCACCCACACGCGGGCCCAGGACTACTCGGGCCACGGGCCGCCCGACGTCGTGCTCTTCTCACCCATCGCGCACGAGAACCTGAACGACCCCAACTTCCCGGACGGAAGCGAGAACAACGCGCGCCTCGCTCGCTACGCCGACGCCACCGAATCGGTCGCCGGCGAACTGGGCGTCGGTTACGTCGACCTGTACACCGCGTCCCAGCGGTTATTCGAGGCCGCCAAGGAGCCGTTGACCATCGACGGCGTACATCTCGGCGAAGTCGGCAACAGGCAGATCGCCGAAGTCATCGTACGCGAAGTGACGGGCCGCACCCCCCCCACCGACCCGGGTACGATCGACGCGATCCGAACCGCCGTGCTCGACAAGAACCGCCACTGGTTCAACCGCTATCGGGCCACGGACGGCAACGACATCTGGGGCACCCGGTCTACGCTCGCATTCACTGACGGCCAGACGAACTACGACGTCCTGCAACAGGAGCTAGTCCAGTTCGATCGCTTGACGGCGAACCGGGACCGCGTCATCTGGGCGGCGGCCAACGGAGAATCGATTCAACCGGACGACTCCAACGTCCCCGCACCGGTCGAGGTTGTCTCGAACCTCGACGAGCCGCAGGAACAGGGCGGCTTCAGCAAGCTCGGCACGCTCGACTTTCTGACCGCCGAGCAGGGGATCGCCCAGATGCGCCTGGAGCCCGGACTCAGTGCTAACGTCTTCGCCTCCGAAGAGATGTTTCCGGAGCTCGTGAATCCCGTACAGCTCGGCGTGGACACCCGTGGCCGTCTGTGGGCCGCGACGTGGGGCACCTACCCGAAGTGGGAGCCGACCGGTGAAATGAACGACCGGCTCCTCATCCTGCCGGACGACGACCGGGACGGCGTCGCCGACCGCGCCGTCACGTTTGCCTACGTACAAAACCCAACCGGCTTCGAATTCTGGAACGGAGGCGTGATCGTGGCCTCCGTCCCGGACCTGTTGTTTCTCAAGGACACGGACGGCGACGACGTCGCGGACGTCCGAATCCGGATCATGGGCGGCCTGGGCTCGGCGGACACACACCATTCGGCCAACAATTTCGTCTACGGACCGGACGGTTTCCTCTACTACCAGCGCGGGATCTTCAACGTCTCGAACGTCGAGTCCCCCTGGACGACGAACCAGGAGTCCGGCGTGTCGGGCATGTACCGGTTCAATCCGCGCACGCGCGAATTCAGCTTCCATGCCCCCAACCCCCCCAATCCCCACGGCATCAGCTTCGACTACTGGGGCTATCACTACGCGACAGACGCCACCGGCGGCGCGGCCTTCCAGGTCAGGCCGAATCGGGATGGCACGTTCGAGATGCGAAGCCTCCTGGAACACACCGTCAGACCGGTGCCGTCCAGCGGCATCATTTCCAGCGCCCACCTACCGCCGAGAATGGAAGGCAACTTCATCATTCTGAACGTGATCGCGTTCCTTGGAATCAAGCAGTACACGCTGGACTTCAATGAGGTGACCGGAGACGTTACCGGCACCGAAGCCGCGGACCTCCTCGCCTCGTCGGACCCCAACTTCCGTCCCACCGATTTCGAGATCGGGGACGATGGCGCCCTCTACGTGGCAGACTGGGCCAACGCCATCATCGGGCACATGCAGCACAACATTCGCGACCCGGCCCGCGATCACACGCACGGACGCATCTATCGAATCTCGGCGCCGGACCGGCCTCTCCAGGCGCACGTGGAGCTGGACGGGCAGCCGATCCCGGTCCTTCTCACGGCACTCCAGCATCCGGTCAACGGCGTCCGCCAGCGCGCACGGGTCGAGCTGTCGGAGCGGCCGACCGCCGAAGTCATCAGCGAAACCGAAGGGTGGATGGCCCAGTGGGACCCCAGTAAACCCGACCACGCCCACCACCTGCTCGAGGCCTTGTGGGCGCACCAGCAGCACAATGTCGAGAACCGGGACCTGCTCGATCTGGTACTGAACTCGCCGGTGGCTCACGCCCGCATCGCCGCGCGCACCGTCGAGCGCATGTGGGAACACAACGCCGCTGCCCCCGTGCGCATGTCCTCCGCCGACGCCGAGCCGGCTGCCGGCGCGAGGCCCGACCTCGGCGACGACGCGATCGTCGTCAAGACCGTCGTGGAACAGATGCGCTAAGACGTCCCCGCATTCACGGTCACCGCCGGCACCCCGGTCACGATCCTCTTCGACAACGAAGACTACCCGCCCCACGGTCTCGTGGCCAAGCTCCTGGATGCTCAAAGGCTCACCAACGCTGAAAGCAGCACTCCCGGAAGCGCTAAGGGCGAGCCGAAGGGGGACCGACGGGGTGGACGACTGCGGCACGGCCGAAGAGGACGGCCCGGTAACCTGGGAGACCCCTGACCGTCCAGTCGGAGGATCCGGGCGACGGAGAACCGGTGACCCTCTCCGACGCGCCGTCGGCGGCAAGCGGACCGACGGCCGGCCTCACGACGGAAGTCGTGGCGCACAGAACCAACGCTTGCGCGATCTGGTAAGGCACGACGGAGGGCAGACCGGAGGCGTGCTGAAGCGGCATGGGGAGTCGGATGGCTGCATACGAGCGATGATGGTGGGGAACGGGCTCGGCACCCGGACCCAGCGGAGCAAAGGCGGCCAGTGTTGAGACAGAACTCAGTCTGTCGTATCGTCTGGCCGGAACCATGC
The DNA here is from genome assembly GCA_965238005.1 of Longimicrobiales bacterium. Lineage (GTDB taxonomy): Bacteria > Gemmatimonadota > Gemmatimonadetes > Longimicrobiales > Gaopeijiaceae > CBDCKN01. Next base: position 3,668,139 of record OZ250165.1, on the reverse strand, counting down.
GCGAAGACCATCGGTGGAATCTGTACTAGTGGACCTAATCGGTGATTCCCAAGTCGATCCTCGGGGACGGCCTCAACAATGGAGAGGGCAATGCCGAACATTCTTGCAGCCTTGCTCGTGCTGACTCAGGCGGGCTCGACCTCGATCCCTGCGGTTGACGTGACGGCGGCGGACACTCGAGCCGCCTTGGAGAATGCGATCGCCAACGATGTGGCGGACACACCGATACGAACCATCGATGCGGGCGGGCATCATGTCGGCGTCGCGCTCGTCCATCGCGGTCCCTCGGCGAACGTCGTCGCCGGCACAATCCACAGCGAAGTCACCGAGGTCTACACCATCCTCGAGGGCTCGGGTACGTTGGTCACCGGTGGTCGCTTGCTCGATCCGCGGCCGCGTGAAAACACGGCTCGCCGGCGCATGGTGTCTGGGCCCGGGTGGACGGGTACCGGAATGGAAGGCGGGGTGACCCGTCAGGTCGCCGAGGGTGACATCATCATCATCCCGGCAGGCACGCCGCACTATTTTTCCGAGGTCCCAGAGTCGATTACTTACACCGTCGTACGGATCGACCCCGGCCAAGGATTGACCCTGAAGTAAAGCCTCGCGCCCGGAATAAATTCGACCCCGAGAGAAAGAGGTCGCGATGAACGAGGTCCTTGCCGCGCTCATCGCTCTAGCTTGACAGGGAGGTCAACGTGTCGCGGTACAGTCGAGTCGGACCTGTCCTGATGATGGGCGTCGCTGTGTTGATGGCGACGTGGGCAGTTGAGTCCCAGGCGCAGTCGGTGGCCAACAATCCGTATCGCGCCGTGCACGGCTGGGAGAAGATGCCGAACGGCTGGAAGCTCGGAGTGCCGAGCGGCATCTTTCCCGATCCGGACGGCGAGCACCTCTGGATTCTTTCCCGGTGCGGTGCGAACCACTGCGCGAACTCGGACCAGGACGCGATCTTCAAGTTCGATCTGGACGGCAACGTGTTGCAGAGCTTCGGCGCGGGGATGTTCTCGTTCCCACACGGCTTCTTCCTGGACCACGAGGGGTACCTGTGGGTGACCGAAGGGGCGCCGGCCGGAGACGCGCGTGAGGTCGAGGGTCTCAAGCGCGGCTTGGGACACCAGGTCTTCAAGGTCGATCAGGACGGCGAGGTCGTGATGACCCTGGGAGAGGCCGGGGTCTCGGGCTACGGCCCGCGCCACTTCAACGGGCCGGCCGGAGTCGTCGTGGCGCCGAATGGCGACATCTGGATCTCGGACGGACATCGCGGCGGGAACAACCGGATCGTCAAGTTCTCGAGGGACGGGGAGTTTCTCCTGGAGGTGGGTGGCGGAGTGGAGGCGCGCAGCGGGGATCCAGGCAAGTTCAACGATCCGCACGACATCACGATCGATGCCCAGGGGCGCATCATCGTCGCCGATCGGGGGAATAACCGGATCCAGATCTTCGATCAGGAGGGCAGCCTTCTCGCGGTGTGGACTCAGTTCGGCCGGCCGAGCACCGTGTTCGTCGATGCGCATGGCATCGTGTATGCGGGCGACGGGATGTCGGGCGAGCAGTGGAATCCCGGGTGGGAGCGGGGGATCCGGATCGGCGACGTCGAGACCGGCTGGGTCACCTCGTTCATTCCCGATTCCGAAGCGCCGGTGGGCACCGGTGTGGAATTCCTCGGTGTAGATTTCGACGGCAACATCTACGCCGGAGAGGTCGGCCGCCAGCGCCTCGTGAAGTATGTCCGGTTCAGGCCATAGCCGTGGCTCTCGGTGTCACCGCCTTGGGGGGTGCACCTCCGCGCCCGCGTCCGCCCGAAAGCGCGTTTGAACGGCTATCTTTCGGTCTACCCCGCCGCGATCGAGAAAATCTCCTTGAACGCTGTTGTGAAGCGACCCATCTCCTCGTCGGTGCCGACGGATACGCGCAGGTGCTCGTTCAGCGGTGGGAAGGGCCGACCGACGAGCACGCCTCTCTTCCTGAACTCGGCGATGACGCCTGGCACTGGCCGGCGAATGTGGACCATGAAAAAGTTCGTTTGCGACGGGATAACGCTGTACCCGAGGGCCTGAAGTTCAGCCGTCGTTCGGTCGCGGAGCTCAACGGTGACCCTTCGGACCCGCGCCTCGGACCGCACGTCCTTGAGTGCGGCGACACCGCCCCATTTAACGAGGGCGTTCACGGTGCGTGTGCTGTAGGGGATCATCCGCTGGATCAATTCAGGTGGCGCGATGCCGTAGCCGAGGCGCATCCCGGCCATCCCGTAGATCTTCGAGAACGTGCGGGCCACGATGACCTGGCGCCCCTCGAGCACGTAAGGTACGGATGTCGCGTAGGAGGGATCCTCTACGAAGTGGTGGTACGCTTCGTCGATTAGAACCGGCACGTCCTCTGGGATTTCGTCGAGGAGCTGCCGGACCTCGTCCTTATACACCACCCGGCCTGTCGGATTGTTCGGATTGCAGAGGTAGACGAAGCCGATGTCCCGGTGGTGCGCCTTCGTAGCCCTGATCATCGCCGGGATGTCCTGCCGGTAGTCGTCGAGCAAAGGAACCTTGATCGCGTCCGCCTTGATGCCGCTCGCAATGCGGTACACCCGGTCGTACGAGGGCTCGGCACCCAGAACCTTCTTGTCGGGATCCAACAACATCACTCCTACTATCTTCAGGATCTCTGCTGAGCCCGCACCGAGCAGAACGTTGTCCTCCTCCACGCCGTGGTGCTCCGCGATCGCTGAGAGGATGCCGCCATCCGGATAGCCATACCGGTTGCTGTACTTGAAGGCCCAATCCATCGCTTCCAGTGCCGACTTGGAAGGGCCATAGGGGTTTTCATTGCTCCCCAATTTGGCGTAGGAGTCATAGTCATAGGCCTGCTGGTCGAACGGCATCAGCGGCGACCCTGATGGCCCCTGCGCGGCCAAGTCCGCGCCCGGCCCCAGCCCAAGGTAACCTAGACCGGCAGCCGCTCCACCCACGAAGCCCCGGCGGGATATTGTCTGTGTCATGTGCATTTGTGCCTCCGTTGTGCAGCTGCGTCGACAGGGGTGACCTCGAGGGAAGCTGGATCCGACATGGCGAGGTGATCACTCAGTCGCGGGAGATGGGCCAAACCGCCCCCTGGTCCCTCCCCGTGACCTTCCCGAGGCCTTTGAACACGAACTTCTGGAGACGCTTTCCTTCGTAGGTCTCGGTCGTATAGATGTTGCCTTGCGAATCCGTGGCGATACTGTGCACGCCAAAGAACTGGCTCGGCTGTCGTCCACCGGTTCCGAACGTCGTCAGAACCTCCAAGGACTCACGCTCTATGACGTGGACCTTCTGGTTGGATCCGTCGGCCAGGTAGATGAACCGTTGCTCGGGATCGCGAGAGAAGGCGATGTCCCACGTCGAGCCTGAGCCGAGCGTCGCGGGCGCGACGAAGGCCTCGGTCACGAACGTGCCGTCCCTCTGAAAGACCTGGATGCGGTCGCTCGCGCGGTCGCAGACGTAGATCAGCTTGTCGCGCGAGATCTCCGCGCAGTGGACCGGGCTCCGGAACTGCTGCGCGGGGGCCGCGTCGGGACTGTACGGCGGGATCGTGGCGTCGTCGGGTCGGTTCCCGTAGGCACCCCAGTATCGCTTGAATTCGCCCGTCGAGGCATCGAGCACGGCCACGCGCTTGTTGCCGTAGCCATCGGCGACATAGGCCTCGTTCGCGTCGGGATCGATGGAGATCTTCGCCACTCTCCAGAAGTTCACCCGGTCGTTGCTCCCGGTGCGCATCCCGGGCTGCCCGAGCTGCATCAGGAAGGTCCCGTCGCGTGCGAACTTCAGGATGTGCGAGTCCTCCTGGCCGTTTCCGCCGATCCAGATGTTGTCCATGTGGTCGACGGTGATGCCGTGGTTGGACTCGGGCCAGTCGTAGCCTTCGCCCGGGCCACCCCAGTGGCCGACGAGATTCCCGTCCGGGTCGAACTCGAGGATGTTCGGTGCCGGGATACAGCACTCGGCGATGGGAGGATCGGCCATCGCACCGATCTCCGTTCTCGCGTCGAACGTTGTCTGCCGGTGGATGATCCAAACGTGGTCCCGGGAATCGACCGAAACGCCGATGATGGAGCCAAGGATCCAGTGGTCCGGCAAGGGTTTCGGCCAGAGCGGATCGACCTCGAACAGCGGGGCCTCGACGTCGGCCTGCTGACCCACCGAGGCCCTCGTGTCCCGACCGCTCAACCCCACCCAAAGCGCTCCGATGAGCCCGAGCGAGGCTGCGCCAACGAGCGCTCCACGCGTTGAAATCATGGTTCTCCTCCGATCTCACGGCCTCCGCCGTCCAAACCCTTTCATTCTACAGGGCGGCCGGCTGGAGGACCAGTCGACCTCGTCGGGCCTCCGTATGCCGGTAACGGACACGCTGAACATGCGTGGCCTCGACGGAGAATCTCGAACGGGGGGACTGGGTGTTGGGCTCATCACGATGACTACGGCCATGTCGAGCGCCGGCGACGTTCGTTTTGGTGTGGGGCAGTCTGGACCGTGTGGGACCCGGCGCTTGCCAAGCTCGGCGCCGTGCCCGGTGTCGAGTCGGTGGCAGCAGCATCCGACTTGCCGTTCCAGGCCCCGAGCTGGGCACCCAGGCTGCTCTTGCCCGACGACGCGTCCGAGGCAGTGCGGGACGGGATCGCTGGGTACGTGGTCACCCCGGGATACCTCGAGACCCTGGGTATCGAACTACTCCAGGGGCGGGGGATCGAACGTCAGGATGGGCGCGACGCGGAGTACGTCGTTTTGGTCAACGAGAGCTTCGTTCGCACGCAGCTCGAAGGCGGCGACCCCATCGACATGCTCGTCCGTAGAGCCACGGAAGGTCCGGGGGCGGGTGACGACCTCCTCCCGATGCGAATCGTGGGTGTGGTCGAGGACGTAGTGCAGGGGCGTGCCGAAGAAGGATCCCGACCCGCGATCTACATCCCATATACCCAGGCGGATGTGACGCAGCTGTTGTCCCGTTGGTCCGTGGTCCGGACGGAGTTGCCGACAGACGTGATCGTGCCCGAGCTGCGCAGGGCTCTCGCTGAAACCGATTTGCTTCCGCAGAACCTAAACACCATGCGGGATCGCGTGTCGGCCACCCGCACGACGCCACGATTTCAGGCGATGCTCGTCGGGGCGTTCGCCATCGTCGCGATGCTCCTCGCTGCAGCGGGTCTCTATGGCTCTCTGTCCCATTCCGTGAGGCGACGTCAGCGCGAACTGGGTGTCCGGATGGCGCTCGGCGCGGATCGCGCGGCAGTGCTCCGGATGGTTCTGAGCCAGGGGATGCGTGTGGCGATGGCGGGCGTTGCCCTCGGTATGATCGCTACCCTCGGGCTCTCGCGAGTGCTTGGCGGCTTCCTCTATGACATGGAGCCCAACGACCCCGCGACGCTGCTCATTGTCGGCGCCGTGTTGGTACTGGTGTCCGCCGCGGCGTGCCTGGCACCCGCTCGTAGCGCGACGGCGGTGGATCTCGTGATGGTGTTGAAGGCCGAGTAGCCTTCTTGATGGGGCCGTGCTCCGCGAAGAGTCGACGGGATCCCGCGCTTGAGAAGGTCGTGCTCCGGCTCTCGGACCCCCGGCCGTTGGGGCCCCAACCGGGACCCCAAACTCCCCGAAACTGGTCGAATCTAGGGAGGGCTCGAGAGAACAATCGACCCCCTAACCCCCCCAACTCGTAGCAACTTGGACAGCCTCGCCGGCATTCTGCGAATATGCTGCTATCGGACTTTTAATTCGTGGGTCGTGGGTTCGCCACCCACCCGGCTCACTACATCACACTCCGCCGGAGCTCGGGAAACACCTTCGAGACCTTGCCCAGGACATAGTCGCCGTAGGTGCCTTCGAAGTCGTGCACGCTGGCATGGTCCCAGCGCTCGTCCTTGTCGTCCTCCAGAATGGGCACGCTACTCAGATCGATGGCCTCGACGTGCGCGTCGAATCCGGGGTCGAAGAAGAATGGGAACGAGAGCCGGCTTCGTCCGGACACGTTCTGCACCCGGTGGGGCGTGGACCGGTAGAGCCCGCGGGTCAGGCGGTCCAGCATGTCGCCGATGTTGCACACGAACGAGTCAGGCACGGGAGGGGCGTCGATCCACCGTGACCGTGTCTTGACCTGGAGCCCGCCCACGTCGTCCTGCTTTAGGATGGTCAGGACACCGTAATCGGTGTGTTCACCGACGCCCCACTGCTCCTCGACCTCGGGGTCCACCGTTACGGGCGGGTAGTGGAAGATGCGCAGCAGGGTGAGGGGATCCGCCATGTACCGCTCCCGGAAATAGCTCGGCTCCAGGCCCAAGCTCAGCGCCATGCCCCTCATGAGCGCATGACCCAGATCCGTCAGGGCCGCCATGTACTCCAGGATCGTGTAGCCGAAGCCCGGGATCCCCGCCGGAAAGAGGTTCGGCCCATGTAGGGGGAGGCACGCACGTACGCGAGGATCGTCCTCACTCAGCTCCGACCCGAAGTAGAGCCCCTCCTTGACGTCGGGTTTGCCCGAGGTGAGCTCGTCGCCCACCGGGAAGTAGCCTCGCCAGGCCTTGCCAGCGAGGGCCATCCGGATCTCGAGCTTCGTCTCCAGATCCTGTGCGAAGAAGGCGTGGCTGAGCTCCTCGAGCCGCTGGTGGAGGTCCTCGCTGACGCCGTGCCCAACGACGTAGAAGAAGCCTTTCTCCCTGCAGGCCTGCCCCATGCTGGCTGCCACCGCCTCCTGGTCGCCGGCTTCGGCCACAAGGGGAGCGACGTCGATGATGGGGACCTCGGAGGTCGGGTCGTGCGTCATAGATGCCTCCAGGTGGCGGGGCGGTGGTCGTCCGGGTAAGGCGGGGTCGGAGAGTCCTGAGACCCGCCGGAGCCGGAAGGACCACCGTAGGTCAAGACCGCCGGGCGAGCAAGGAGGCGGCCGCTTCTTCCAGATGTGTCCGATGCCCTCTACGTTCCCGGCATGACTAGGAAGCTACTACGCCTGGCCGTGGCCGGGATCGTGCTGGGTGCAGCGGGTGCGTTCGCGGGGCCGGCGTCGTGTCAACGACGCTCGAGGGACGCCACGAGCACCTGGCCCAGGGAGAGGGCCGGCCGCCGGGCCCCGTGCGCGATCTGATGCCGGCAGCTCGTACCGGCCGCCACAATCCAGGTGTCGGACCCGGCTTTGCGGATGGCCGGGAGCAGATCGAGCTCGGCCATGGCCATGGACACCTGGTAGTGCTCGGCCTCGTAGCCGAACGCCCCGGCCATCCCGCAGCACCCCGCCTTGACCGTCTCGACCTCCAGCCCGGGGATCCATCCGAGGACCGTCTCCGTAGTCCCCTCACGGCCCAGCGCCTTCTGGTGACAGTGGGTGTGCACGAGGACCCTCCGGGCGTCCACCGCACCGAGGTCGAGGTGGGCGCGTTCCTCGACTCTTTCGGCGGCCAAGAACTCGTCAAGGAGAAATGCCTGCTCCGCCAGTCTCGTGCTTTCCTCCCCGGGGAGCAGGTCCGGGAGCTCATCCCGGAGCGTGAGGAGGCATGAAGGCTCTAAGCCGACGACGGGGACGCCACGTTCCGCCCAAGGACCGAGGGCGTTCAGAAGGCGCCGGGCCTCGTGGCGGGCCTCTTCAACCAGGCCAGCGTTCAGGAACGTGCGACCGCAGCAGGGTGGGCGTCGGGGAAGAATGGGCCCGCGGACCCGATACCCGGCGGCCTCGAGCACCTGTACGGCCGTACGTACGTTCTCAGGCTCGAAGTACGTGTTGAACGTGTCGGCCCAGAGGACGACCTCTCGGCCACCACCCGCCGCCATCGGATCGCCGTCGGAACCCGACCTTCGGCCACGACGCGCATGGGGTGGCCGGCCGAGGGACGGACCCCGGCGGAGGGATCGCCCGTCTGGGCCTCGAAAGATGTCTCGGCACCAACGCGGACGTTCCCGGCGCGCCGAGAGGCCGAGCAGCCGCTCGCCGGCTCGTGCCAGCCATCCTCCGGGACGGCCCAGGTTGGCCAGCTCCGGCAACCGTGCAGCCCACGGGGCGTAGCGGGGGAGCCACGCCACCAGGCGCTCGCGAAGGGGAAGCCCGTGCCGGCGGTGGTAGTGGCCGAGGAACTCCGTTTTCATACGAGCCACGTCCACCCCGGTGGGACACTCCTTCCGGCACGCCTTGCACCCGACACAGAGGGCCAGCGTCTCGTACATGTCGGCGGAGGTGAGGGCGTCCGGGCCCAATTGCCCGGTGAGGGCCAACCGCAGTGTGTTCGCCCGTCCTCGGGTGCTGTGGCGCTCGTCTTGGGTCGCCCGGAAGGAGGGGCACATGACCCCCGGGTCCCGCTTGCGACAGGCCCCGTTGTTGTTGCACATCTCGATGGCGCCGGCCCACCCGCCCCACGCGGACCAGTCCATGGACGTCTCGACGGGAAGCGACACGTAGCCCGCCTTGAAGCGCAGAAGGGTGCGGTCGTCCATGCGGGTCGGGTTCACGATCTTCCCGGGGTTGAGCGTGCCCGAGGGATCGAAGGCCGCCTTGATCCCCTCGAACGCCCGCACCAGCCGGCTCCCCAACATGGGCTCCAGGAACTCGGAGCGCACCAGCCCGTCCCCGTGCTCGCCCGAGTGCGATCCTCCGAACTCCCTCACCAGCTCGTGAGCCTCCTCCGCGATGGCCCGCATCGTCTTCAGATCGGAATCCTGCTTCAGGTTCAGGATCGGGCGAACGTGAAGGCAGCCCACCGACGCGTGGGCATACCATGTGCCGGTGGTTCCGTGGCGGTGGAAGATCTCCTCGAGCCGCGCCCCGTACTCGGGGAGGTGTTCAAGGGGAACCGTGCAGTCCTCGATGAAGGACACAGGCTTCCGGTCGCCCTTCATGGACATGACGACGCTCATGCCGGCCTTGCGCACGGCCCAGATCCGGCGCTGGAAGTCGGAGGTCTCCGCTCGGACAACCGCGCCCGGGTGGCCCAGATCACCCATGAGCTCTTGGAGTCGGTCCAGATCGGCGGAGAGGCGACCCTGGTCGGCGCCCGAGAACTCAACAAGGAGCAGGGCGCGTGGCTCGCCCCGGACGAATTCGGTTACGGCGTCTCGCAGATCGGGGATCTCCCGGGCCAAATCCAGAAGCGTTCCGTCCACGAGCTCTACTGCGGAGGGCTCGAGCTCCACGATCGCGCGCACGGCCTTCAGGGCTCGGTCGAGATCGGGGAAGGCACACACTCCCAGGACCGTGCCCGAAGGCAGGGGAGCGAGCTGTAGCTCGAGGTCGGTGAAGAACGCCAGGGTGCCCTCCGAGCCTATCAGGAGCCGCACGATCTCTCCGCCTTGCGGGGATATGCGGTCGAGGTTGTAACCCGCGACCCTCCGCATGACCTTGGGGATGCGGAGCTCCAGCTCCTCCGCCTCGCGCTGCCTCAGGGCGGCCAGGGTGCCGGCGAGCTCGGCTTCGGGCCCGTCCGAGGGCGTCCCGAGACCGAAGCTCACCGGCGTTCCGTCCGACAGGAATCCGTCCACCCGACGGACGTTGTCCACCATCATCCCGTACCGGATGGAACGAGCGCCGGCACTGTTGTTGGCCGCCATGCCGCCCAGGGTGGCCTGTGCTGCGGTGGCCACGTCCACCGGGAAGAACAGTCCATGGGGTGCAAGCATCCGGTTGAGGTCATCCAGAACCACGCCGGGGCGAACCCTGATCGTCTGCCGATCGGTATCGAGCTTCCCGACGCCGATCAGGTACTTGCTGGTATCCATGACCAGGCCATCCCCGATGGCCTGACCGGACTGGGAGGTGCCGGCGCCGCGCGGAGTCACTGAAAAGCCGCTCTCGGCCGCGATCTCCAGCGTCCGTGACACGTCGTCCACGGTCCGGGGCACCACGACGCCCACCGGCTCGATCTGGTAGATGGAGGCGTCGGTGGAATAGAGACCGCGGCTGAATGGGTCGAAGAGCACATCGCCTTCCAGCTCCCGCCCGAGGCGGGCGGCGAGCGCAGGGTCGCCGCGGGAACGCGTCGTGCTCGTCATGGCGGGGAAGGTAGCTCCGCACCATTATTTCCGCCCTAGTGTTCCGTCGACGGGACATTGCGCTCGCGAACCGGTCCCAGTCTCCAGGAGTCTACCCATGGCGTTTCGTTCAGGACGACACTTCCTGCAGCTCCCCGGACCGACCAACGTCCCGGAGCGGATCCTGCGCGCCATGGCCCGGCCGACAATCGACCACCGGGCGCCCGAGTTCGGCGAAATGGGCCGCAGGATTCTGGCCGGCCTGAAGGAGGTCTTCCGGGCTTCTGAGCACGTCTTCATGTACCCGGCCTCGGGGAGTGGCTCGTGGGAAGCCGGCCTGGTGAACACCCTGTCCCCGGGCGACCGGGTCGCGGCGTTCGACAGCGGGCACTTCGCGGAGAACTGGGCAGGGGTTGCGCGAAACATGGGTCTCACGGTGGATGTCTTGCCCTCGGACTGGCGTAGGGGGGTCGATCCGGCGGTTCTGGAGGAGTGCCTCACCGCCGACACGGGTCATCAGATCAAGGCGGTTCTCGTGGTCCACAACGAGACCTCCACCGGCGTGACCAACGACATCCCGGCAGCGCGGGCCGCCCTCGACCGGGCGGACCACCCCGCGCTGCTCATGATCGATGCCGTGTCGTCGCTTTGCGCCATGGACCTCCGCCACGACGAATGGGGCGTGGACGTGACCATCGCCGGCTCCCAGAAGGGCCTCATGCTCCCTCCGGGTCTCAGCTTCGCTGCGGTGAGCAAGAAGGCTCTGGAGGCGCACGCGGATGCGGAGCTTCCGCGCTCGTATTGGGACTGGACCGCCATGAAGACGTCCAACGAGGACGGTTACTTCCCCTACACGCCGGCCACGAACCTGATGTACGGGCTCGATGAGGCCCTGAAGATGCTTCGCGAAGAGGGCTTGGATCGCACCTTCGCACGCCACACGCGATTCGCCCAAGCCACCCGCCGTGCCGTCGCGGCGTGGGAGCTCGAGAACTTCTGCCTCGAAGAGTCGGCCTTCAGCTCCGCTCTGACGTGCGTTCAGGTACCCGACGGGACAGACGCGAACGAGCTCCGCCGGGTCATTGTGGAGTGTCTCGACATGTCGCTGGGGGGAGGGCTCGGGAAGCTGAAGGGCCGCGTCTTCCGGATCGGCCACCTCGGTGACCTCAACGACGTGACCTTGGCGGGGACGCTGTGCGGCGTCGAGATGGGGCTGAGCATGGCCGGTGTTCCGCACCAGGCGGGTGGTGTCCAGGTCGCCCTCGAGTTCCTGGCCGGTGAGGGAGGAGCGGCATGACGGCATGGAGCGGCGGCAGCCCGCGGTGGACCGTCGCCCTCATCGCCCTCGTCGTGGGTTCGGGCGTCGCCGGCTGCGGAGGCGAATCCGGGGAGGAGTCGCTCATCGAGCTCAAGTTCGGCCACGTGGGCGCCCCCGGCTCCCTGTTCGCGGTCTCTGCGGAGGAGTTTGCCCGGCGGGCCAACGCAAGGCTGGCGGGCCGGGTCGAGGTGAGCGTCTTCGGCTCCAGCCAGCTGGGAGGGGACGAGGTCATGCTCCAGAAGCTCAAGCTGGGCACCCTCGACTTCGCACTGCCCTCGACCATCATGTCGTCCACGGTCGACGCCTTCGGCCTCTTCGAGATGCCGTACCTGGTCCAGGACCGAGATCACATGAAGCGCATCGAAGAGGAGATCGTGTGGCCCACCCTCGTCCCGCTGGCGGAGGAGCGTGGCTATAGGATCATCGCGGTGTGGGAGAACGGGTTTCGCCACGTGACGAACAACCTGCGGCCCGTGGTGACGCCCACCGACCTGGCGGGCATCAAGCTCCGCACCCCCCGCGGGATCTGGCGGGTCAGGCTGTTCAAGGCCTTCGGCGCCAATCCCTCGCCCATGGCCTTGTCGGAGGTGTTCGTGGCGCTCCAGACCGGGGTCATGGACGGGCAGGAAAACCCGCTGGCCCAGATCCACGCCTCCAAGTTCCACGAAGTCCAGAGGTACCTGTCCCTCACGGGACATGTCTACACGCCGGCGTACGTCACGGTGGGCGCGAGCTGGGACCGGCTGCCCGAAGACGCACGGGCCGCCCTGACCGAGATCGCGGCGGAGACCCAGGCGTTCGTCCACGAGACGGCTGCCCGCATGGACGCCTACGTCCTGGAGGAGCTCCGGGCGGGGGGCGTGCAGGTGAACGATGTGGACCGGGAGGCCTTCGTCTCGGCGAGCCGCGCGATCTTCCAGGAATTCGGAAGCACGGTGGAGGGCGGTGACGCCATGGTGGCTCGGGCCCTCGAGCTCGCAGGGGGCTGATACGGCCGCCGCTCAGAGGGCCTACGCCGTTCGTGGGCGCATGCGACGGGGGCTCCGGGTCACACTGGAGGTCGTGGTCCTGGCGCTCATGGCCGCTTTGGCGCTGGTGGTCGTCCTGGGCGTCGCGTTCAGGAAGCTCGGTGCCGCCCTGGTCTGGTACGACGAAGTGGCCTCCATCCTCCTGGCCTGGCTCACCTTCTACGGGGCGGCGTTGGCGGCGCTCCACCGGGTCCACATCGGCTTCCCCAAGCTCCTGGATGGGCTCGGCCCCGCCGTCCGGCGCCCGCTGATCCTGCTGGGCGAAGTCTTCGTCCTGACCTTCTTCCTGGTGGTGGCTTGGGGGGGGTGGAGGGTCTTCGGCATTCTCGGGGGCGAGACTCTGGTGAGCCTCCCTTGGGTGCCTCAGCGATTCACCCAGTCGGTGATTCCCATCGGTGCGGTGCTCTACATCGTCGCCGAGCTCCTCACCCTTCCCGAGGTGCTCGCTGGTCCGCCGGGCGAGAGACGGGGAGGCGCGGATGACGCAGCGGCCGGGCGCATCGACGATCCGGCCCCGGAGGAGAGCCCGTGACCCTCCTATTCATGTTCCTCGGGCTGGTGGCGCTGGTCCTCATCAACGTGCCCATTGCGGTCTCCCTCGGCGTGGTGGCGGTCTTGGCGATCTGGCTCACGGCCGGAGTGGGGGGGCTACCCAACGCCGCCATCGTTCTCTTCTCCGGATCCACCAAGTTCGCCCTCATCGCCATCCCGCTCTTCGTCCTGGCCGGGGCGATCATGAACGCGTCGGGAATCTCGCGGCGCCTGATCAACCTGGCGTCGGCGCTGGTGGGCTTCATCCGGGGCGGCCTCGCCATGGTGACGGTGAGCGCGTCCCTCTTCTTCGCCGAGATCTCCGGCTCCGCAGTGGCCGACGTCGCGGCCCTGGGGTCCATCCTCATCCCGGCGATGAAGAAGCGGGGCTACCCCACGCCCTTCGCCGCCGCCGTCACGTCGTCGTCGGCCACCTTGGCCGTCATCATCCCTCCGTCGATCCCCATGATCCTGTACGGCGTGATGTCGGGAAGCTCCGTCGTTGAGCTCTTCGTGGCCGGGATCGTTCCGGGCGTGCTGGGCGGCCTCCTCATGATGGTCGTGGTCTACGTTCTGGCCCTGAGGAACGGCTTTCCTGTGGAGTCGACCTTCCGGCTTCGGCAAGTCTTCGTGACCCTCAAGGAGGCGGGCTGGGCGCTGCTCCTTCCGGGGATCATCCTCGGCGGGATCTTCTCGGGGTGGGTCACGGCAACCGAGGGAGCGGGCCTGGCGGTGGTGGCCGCCATCGTCATCGGCGGTGGCATCTACCGGGAGCTCGACCTCGGGGCCTTGCGGACGGCCATGCTCGACGGAGGCATCCAGACGGCGGTGGTCATGCTCCTCGTGGCCACCTCGGCGCTTCTTGGCGACTATCTGACCGAGGTGCAGGTGCCGCAGCGCGTCGCCCAGGGCATCATGGACTTCACCGACAACCGCCTGGCGATCCTCGCGCTCCTCAACGTGTTCTTCCTGCTCGTGGGTCTCTTTCTCCACTCGGCGGCCGCCATCATCCTGGTCGTGCCCATCGTGATGCCCCTGGTCCTGGCCGCCGGCATCGATCCGGTTCACTTCGGGCTCGTGGTCACGCTGAACCTGGGGATCGGCCAGCAGACGCCGCCGGTGGCCAGTGTCCTGGTCACGGCCTGCTCCGTGGCCAAGGCGGACATCTGGGAGGTGAGCAAGGTGAACGTCTACTTCGTGGCCGTTCTCGTAGCCATGCTTCTGCTGGTCACCTACGTTCCGGCAGTTCCCATGTGGCCCGTCGATCTCTTCTACCGATGAGCGACCAAATGTCCGACCGGGTGACGGTCCGCCGCGTGGATGCCCTGGCCATCGTCACGCTGAGCCGTCCGGACCGGCTGAATGTGCTGGACCGGAAGGGATGGGAGGCTCTCGCCGTTGCCATGGAGACTCTGGGCCGGGACCCGGACGTCCACTGTGTTGTCGTCCAGGGCGCCGGCAGCAGAGCCTTCTCCGCGGGCTCTGACGTCACCGGCTTTCCGGACGAGCGTAACACTCCCGAGCAGGTTCAGGAGTACGCCCAGGCGCTGGAAGGCGCCCTCTCCGCCATTCGGAGTTGTCCCCACCCGACGCTGGCGCTCATCCATGGGGCGTGCGTCGGCGGCGGGCTCGAGATCGCCGCGTCCTGCGACCTGAGGATCTGCAGTGAGTCGAGCCGGTTCGGCGCACCCATCAACCGGCTGGGGCTCACGATGTCCTATGGAGAGCTGGGCCCCCTCGTGGAGCTGGTCGGCGCCTCGGGCACCCTGGAGATCCTCTTCGAAGGTGGCCTGCTCAACGCCGAGCGGGCGTACCAGGTGGGCCTCGTGAACCGTGTGGTCTCCGACGACTCGGTGGAGGAGGAGGCACTGGCCACGGCCCAGCGCATCGCGGCCGGTGCTCCGCTGGTGAACCGATGGCACAAGAGGTTCGTGCGCAGGCTCACGGTCGGGCAGCCCGTGACCGAGGAGGAACGACTGGAGGCATACGAGGCGTTCCAGACCGATGACTATCGGGAAGGCGTCCAGGCTTTCCTGGAGCGACGCACACCGAGGTTCCGAGGGGAATGAGTCACCCGGGACCCCTTACCGACCTGCGCGTCATCGAGTTCGCGCACATCATGGCCGGCCCGACGTGTGGACGCATGCTCGCCGACATGGGGGCCGACGTCATAAAGGTGGAGCCGGTCACGGGCGGGGATTCCACGCGACAGTTCATGCCTCCCGACCTGAAGGGAGAGTCGGCGGCGTTCCTGATGATGAACCGCAACAAGCGGGGCGTGTCCCTCGACCTCAAGTCGGAGGGGGGCCTCGAGGTCGCTCGCCGTCTCGTGGACGGTGCGGACGTGCTCATCGAGAACCACCGCAGAGGCACGATGGAGCGGTTGGGGCTCGGGTACGAGGCCCTGAGAGAGAGGAACCCGGGCCTCATCTACTGCGAGATCTCGGGGTTCGGACGCACCGGGCCCATGGCGCACCTCGGCGGCTTCGACCTGATCACCCAGGGCTACAGCGGCATCATGAGCGTCACCGGCGAGGGCGAGGGGAGGCCTCCCGTGAAGTGCGGCCCGCCCCTGACCGACATCACGGCCGGGATCCTCGCCGCAATGGGCGTTTTGGCCGCCTACATCGAGCGCCTCAAGACCGGCAGGGGCCAGCGCGTGGATACCTCGCTCTTCGAGGCCGGAATCACCCAGTCGTACTGGCAGACAGCCGTGGCCCTGGCCACCGGTGACTCCCCTGGGCCGCTGGGCTCGGCCCACCCCATGAGTGCCCCCTACCAGGCCTTCGAGACGTCGGACGGGTGGATCACAGTGGGGGGCTCGAACCAGACCAACTGGCTTCGGCTGGTCGAAGTGGTGGATCTATCCGAGCTCGCCGAGGATCCTCGCTTCCGGCGGAACTCAGACCGTATGGAGCATGTCGACGAGTTGTCCACCATCCTCGGCGAGCGCTTCAAGGCCCGGACGACGGCGGAGTGGCTCACTCTCCTCGAGGGCGCGGGTGTCCCGGCCGGACCGGTGGCGAGCGTAGGCGAGATGTTGGAGCTACCCCAGACTCTGGCCCGGGAGATGGTTCTGGAGGTCGAGCATTCACTGCTCGGATCCGTCCGGACCGTGGGGTTCCCCGTGAAGTTCTCGGAGACGCCCGGATCCGTTCGCAGGGGTGCCCCGGTCCTGGGCGAGCACACGCGGGAGGTGCTAGGGGAGCTGGGCTACACCGACGAGCAGGTGGAGGATCTCGTTCGGAGTGGGGCAGCCCTCTGCGGAAAATCCTAGGATTCCCTGGACCCCGGCGCCTGCGTCCCCTAGCTTCTCATCCTCCACCCGTTTCAAGGAGCGAGTCATGATGCGCATCCTGAAGGCCGGCCTTTTCGCCGGAGTGGCGGTCGTTCTTGCGGGCCAGCCGGCCTGGGCGCAGGACGGCCACCTCGCACAAGCCACACAGCATACCAAGGAGGCCATCCGCCATGGCGATATGGGGCATGCCTCCGTGGTCGTCCAGCATGCCGAGCTGGCCCTCACCCACGCCCAGCTGGCGGTGGAGGAGTTGACAACGCCCCATGCGTCGGCGGCCGTGGCGAGCCTGAATGAGGCGATCGATCACGGCAACATGGACCACGCCGGAATCGCGACCGGCAAGGCCAACGAGGCGCTCACGCACCTCGAGGTCGCCAGCCACGTGGCCTTGGCGATGCAGGCTGGTAAGGAGGCGATCCGACACGGTGGGATGGGTCACGCCTCAGTGCTGGCCGAGCACGCCGAGCAGGCGTTGGCTCACGCCGAGGCGGCCCTGAAGGTGATGGACGATCGGCATATCCAGATGGCCATCGACGGTTTCAAGGGCGCCATCAATCACGCCGGGATGGGGCACGCCGACATCGCCACGGAGCAGGCAGAGGGGGCCATGAGGCACTTTACGATGTAGCGGCAGCCGGAGGGCGAACACGCACGCGTCACACACGGTTCGGACGGAGGCGTGAGTGTGATAGGAACGCTGCTGATACGGGGAGGTCTCCTGCGAAGGGGGCCTCCCCGTGTTTCAAGACCGTTATCGCAGACGACCGGCGAGCGCGGCGTATCCACGCCTCGGGCCGGAAACCAACGGGGGATGCCATGCTCCAGCGCTCGTCTTTCTCGGCTTTGATCACCGTTCTCGTTTTGGCTAGCGCCGCCGCTGCCCAGGAGCCCGTGGAATGGGGGCCCGACCTCTACTTCTCCACCTTCTCCATCGCCGCAATCGATCCGGAAACCGGGGAGTCGGGCGTCGCGGTCACGACACGAGTTCCTTGTGTGGGGAACGGCGTACCCTGGGTCCGCGCGGGTGTCGGTGCCGTTGCGACCCAGGCCAGCACCCGTGTCGCCTACGGCAACGAGCTCCTGGATCTCATCGCGGATGGGATGAGCGCCGACGCGGCACTGGCCCAGGCGGTGGCGGCCGATACCGGGTCCGCTCGGCGGCAGGTGGGCGTGATCTCCCTGGACGGGTCACGGGCCCAACACACCGGGACCGGTCCCAGTTATTGGGCGGGGCACCGTGATGGTCCCAACTACGTGACCCAGGGAAACATCCTGGTGGGCCCAGAGGTGGTGGACGCGGTCGCCGCCAGCTTCGAGGCCACTGAGGGCACGGGCCGCCATCTGTCGGATCGGCTCATCGAGGCGTTGGCCGCCGGCCAGGCTCTGGGGGGCGACAGCCGCGCCGGTCGTCTGCAGTCGGCGGCTGTGGTAGTGGCGGACCCGCGTCCCGGGAACTCCCGGCGGCCCGACCAGGTCACCACAGACATCAACGTCTGCGAGCACCTCACACCCGTCGCCGAGCTCCGCAGGATCTGGAACTCAATCTCGCAGACCTTGGGCTATCGGGAGCTCCGACGGTTCGCAGGTAACGACGTCTGGCAGCTCCGGGTGATGCTCCACGCGGCGGGATATTACCGTCCCGAAGCCGCCGAAATCCCACGGGACGGCCCGTCGCAGAGCTACACGGCCGATCTCGTGGAGGCGGTCGATGCGTTCCGAGAGGCGGAGGGCCTGGCGACGCGCACGGCGGGACTCGTCGACGGACAGATGGTGGAGCATCTGTGGCAGGCCATCGAAGCTGCAGGCGAGACCAGCCGGGTGCGGGAGCTGATCCGGGACGTCACGCTGGTTCGAAGGTAGGGCGGCCGAGGGCAGCGGATCAGTAAGTAGATGGGCCGAACTCGCTCGTTGAATAGAGTAGATGGGCTGAGAGAGCCTGCACTCGAGAGTGGCCGTGGAGGGGGACGACGATGAGACAGAGCGTGATCGGGGGGGCATTTGCTCCGGCGGGGTTCAAGCGGTGGATGATCCACTGTGTGGTGTGGTTGGCGTCGACGGTCCCCTCTGCGTGCATCCTGGATCTGGATCTGGATGTCGATGACGATCGCGTCCGAATCAATGGCTCGGGCCACGTGGTCACGGAAACCAGGACCGTCTCACCCTTCTCGCGCGTGAGCGCCTCCGGCCTAGGGCGCCTCATTCTCCAGCCGTCCGACTCCGAGTTCGTCGAGGTGCGTGCCGATGACAACGTGCTCCCCCTTCTGGGGACCGTGGTTCGAGACGGCACGCTCTTCCTCGGACCCGACTCCGACATCACCTTCCGCGAGATCACCGAGATCGTGTACACGGTAGGTTACCGGCGGCTGAATCGGATCGCGATTTCCGGGGTGATGCAGGGTGAGGCGCTCGCCATCGACACCGACTTCCTCTCCGTGGGCGTCTCTGGCGTCAGCAGTTTTCGAACCGCGGGCTGGGCCTTCGGTCACGACGCGCAGGTCTCCGGCGTCTCGACGTATTTGGCCGGCGACCTCGAGACGTCACTCACCATGATCACCGCCTCGGGAGTCTCATCGGCCGTCGTATGGGTCTCGGAGGAGCTCGATGCGACCGCGAGCGGTGCATCCCGGATCCGATACAAGGGCGACCCGGTGGTTCAAGCCTCGGTTTCGGGAGGCTGTACGGTAACGCGCTACTAGTGGCCTGATGAAGAAGTGGCGTGCGGCCGCGCGAGCCACCGAGAGTGCCGAGGCGCCGGATCACCGCACTAGCCGCTAGGATATCGAGTCCGGCTCCACCAACAGGTCGGTGAACATCCCCCGGCCCTCGTGGCCCGAGAAGTCGCACACTACCGTGTAGGCTCCCGGCACGAGATCAACGGTCACCACCCGAGTCTCGTAGGGGCTCAGCCTGCCCTCGCTCTCCCACACCACCGAGTCGGCGTCCTTCAGCACGAACAGGAGGTTGTGCTCCTCGAAGCCCCTGCTCTCCAACCTGAACACGGTCGGTCCCGCCGGGAGCACCGGCGGCATGCCGACTGAGTACTCGTCGAGGGTCACCCGGACCGTGTCGACTCGGCTCCGGCGCGTCTCGGGAGCCTCTGCCGCCGCCGGCTCCGGCGAGTCGCCCCCTGTATCGCCGGCGGTGTCGGCTGAGCAGGAGGAGAGGAGAAGAGCCACGGCGGCAACGTAGGCTGGGCCCCCCGAACTCAGGGATCGTGATTTGCGATCAGTAGATGTAGTGTTCAATCTTCGGGATGTATTCGGTGTCATGATGTGTTCGTCAGTCGCCTAGACTAGTAAGAGGGGCGACTTTGTCGGCCCTCTGATTCACCGCGGCCATCCTGCTCACTCTCGGGCTCGGGATCGGCAGCAACGTGGCGATCTTCAGCATCGCCAATGCGGTCCTCTTCCGCCCTCTGCCTTATTCGAGTCCCGAGGAGTTGGTGCTGGTGTGGAACCACTCGCTGGCCACCGACGTTCCCCGATTGGCGGTGCCGGGCCGGCGGTTCAGGCGCGTTGCGTGCTGAGGCGGCCTATCCGGCGTCCTCGTCCGCGTCGGGGACATCGCCGGAGATCTTTCCTTGCTTCGGAGAGAGCAAGCGCCAGATGCAGTAGATCTCGAGAGCCGTGACGAGGCCCATGCTCGAGATCATCAGGGTGAGGGCGAGAGGCGTCATGACGGGGCCAGCTCGGGCGTACTGACGGCTGGCCGGTTCCGCCAGGCGCGATTCACCAGGTAGAGGCCCAGGATCAGGACGGCCACCATCACGGCGCGACTCGCCCAGCGGACGGGGATGGTCTCCGGGTCGGTCACGGTCTTCATCAACAGAGTGGGTACGGCCTCGGTCACGCTCCACCAGGCGAGGAGAACGACCAGGAAGAGAGGCATGACCCACTTCACGATGGGCCGGTAGATGCTCGGCACCCGGAGCTCGGCTCCCTCGTGCATCTCCTTCCACCCCCGGTCGACCCCAAAGAAGTATGAGAACAGCAATACCTCGATGGTGGCGAACAATACGAGGCCGAAGGTTCCGATCCAGTAGTCCCACTCGGCCAGAAAGCCCCGCGTGTAGAACGCGACGTGGAGGAGGCCGACGGCGGCGGCGATCGCCATGACGATACCGACCGCCCGGTCGCGGCTCATCTGGAACTCGTCCCGAAGGAATGCGATGGCCGGGCTGGCCAGCGCCACGCTCGAGGTGATGCCTGCGATGAAGAGCAGCGCGAACCATAGTAGTCCGAAGAGCTGTGACGTGAGCTGCGGCCCGGGCAGCACGGGGAAGACGCTGCCCATGGCTACTATGGCCAGGTCGTACGTCCCGTCGCGGGCAATGGCGAGGGTCTCGTCCATTCCGAAGAAGACGATGGCGGCGGGGATCGCGATTGTCCCGCCCAGGACCACTTCCGCGAATTCGTTCGTGGTGGCCGTGGACAGGCCGGCCAGCGTGATGTCGTCCTCCTTCCTCAGGAACGACGCATACGTGTGAATCGTTCCGACGCCCAGGGAGAGGGTGAAGAACATCTGCCCGGCCGCCGCCAGCCAGACTCGCGCGTTGAGGAGGCCGGCCCAGTCCGGGTTCCAGATGAAGTTGAGCCCGTCGATGGGCGAGGCCATGGCCCGCGGCAACGTGAGGACCCGGATCAGGAGGACGATGGCGAAGAGAAACAGGATCGGCATGCCGATCAGCGCCAGCTTCTCGATGCCTCGACTCACACCCCGCCGGAGCACGGCTGCGAGGAAGGCCAGCGTGACCATGAAGAAGAGGATGGTGATCCAGGGACCGTGCGCGGACGATTCGAAAACGTCCTGGTACGAGTACACGTAGTCCCGCATCCCGCCCACGTCCCCCAACCCGAAGTACCCACCCGTGAGGCTCAAGAAACTGAAGCCCAACATCCACGACACCACGTACGTGTAGTAGATGAAGATGAGGAGGGGCATCACCACGCCGATCACACCCACATACTTGGCCCAGGAGCGCTTCCCGTCGGTCATCAGGTCGAACATGCCGGGAACGGTGCCGTGACCCTGGCGACCTCCGAAGCGGCCGATGGTCCATTCCATCCACATGAGCGGGATACCGAGGATCAGGAACGAGATGAAGTACGGGATCATGAACGTCCCGCCTCCGTTTTGGGCCGCCTGGACCGGGAAGCGGAGGAAGTTGCCCAGCCCGACGGCGTTCCCGGCCATGGCCAGGACGAGGCCGATTCGGGTGGCCCACCGTTCCTTCGGCTGGAGTGACAAGGGCGCTCCTCAGCAGCTAGCCCGACTTCGGAAACTTGGCCGCGAAGCTAGGTGCCGGATGGGCGGTCGGGAAGGAGCCTTCGCTCGTGCGCTGAGCCGCGTGATGATCGGGACCTTCGAGGGCTCGGCCTTCCGAGGTGTCAGAACGAGGCTGCGGCAGGAGGAGGCCGTCGCGCACGCCATGGCCAGGCGACGTCTGACGAACCCCAGGGCGGGGGGCTAGACCCGCCTGGCGTACGTATCTTTTAAGTCAGATCGTACGTATTGGGTCACTGGGCTCCGTGTCGGGAGTGCCGGCCTTCCTATCCGTTGTACACCAACCCACCGCGCTGTCCGTACTCCTCCAAAACCTGGTGGGCCTCGGCCCGCATCACGCCACGCACGAACTCGATCCCCCGCTCTTCCATGTACTCGTGTGAGCGCGTGAATACGGGCCCCTCGTCGAACGAAAGCCGCTTCGCGTCCTTGTGGCTGGCACCGGTGACGACCCGCTCGACGCCGGCCCAGAGAATGGCGGCGAAGCACATGGCGCAGGGGTCGCACGAGGAGACCAGCTCGTGGGCCGGCATACCCTCCTCTCCGAGGGTGAACGAGCCCAGGGCCGCCTCGGCCAGCATGAAGGCGACGATCTCGGCGTGGAGCACGGAGTTGTTCAGGGGCACGACCTGGTTCACGCCCACGGAGACCAGTCTTCCGCTCTCCCGCTCGAACACGGCGGCCCCAAAGGGCCCCCCGGTGCCCCGGAGGATGTTCTCGCGGGACAGGTCGATGACGAGCCTCATCTTGTCTTCGTCCGACGCGTATCGCCGGTCCCAGTCGACGATCTCGCGGGTCCAATCCGGCACGCCGATGCGCACTTCAGGGGGGTTGCTCATGGCCTCTCGAGTGGGAGGGGTCTGTTGGAATCTATAGCTGCTCCGCCGCCCTCGGCACATCGTTCGCTTCGATGAAAGCGCCCGACCTGATCGTCTCCAGCTCCCGGGTGGTCACACCCGAGGGGGTCCGCCCGGGATCCGTCGTGGTTTCCGGCGGGGTCGTCGTGGCGGTCGAGCCCCCGAGCACTCCGACCCCGGACGCGCCCCACCTGGACCCAGGCGACGCCATGGTCATGCCCGGCCTGGTGGACTCACACGTTCACGTCAATGACCCGGGACGCGCCAACTGGGAAGGCTTCGAAACGGCTACCAAAGCGGCGGCGGCAGGCGGCATCACGACCCTGGGGGACATGCCGCTCAACAGCAGCCCGGTCACCACCAGGCCAGCCGCGCTGAAGGCCAAGACGGCTGCCGCTGAGGGGCGCTGCTGGGTGGACTACGGGGTCTGGGGCGGCGTCGTGCCAGCCAATCGGGACCAGCTCGCGCCGCTCCGGGACGCCGGGGTGCTGGGCTACAAGTGCGGAGACACAGGCCGTTGCCGCCCTCGTACGGCTCTCCGCGGAGACGAGCGCGGCGGTGCACGTGGTCCACGTATCGGCGGCTGAGACGGCCGACGTGCTCGCCGAGGCCCGCGGCCGCGGACTCCCGGTGACCGCCGAGACGTGTCCCCACTACCTCACATTCGCGGCCGAGGAGGTGCCCGACGGGGCCACCAACTTCAAGTGCGCACCTCCCATCCGGGAGGCCCGACACCGAGAAGCGTTGTGGCAGGCTCTGGACGATGGCGTCCTCGATCTGGTGGCCAGTGACCACTCCCCTGCCTTGCACGGCCCCGAGTCGTAGGGTAGGGTGGCGTGAGCCACGAACCGGCGGCCAGACGGCCGTGCGACCAGGAGAGACCATATGGCGGACGCTGTTGAAGCCCAGGAATCACTCGAGGAGTTCCTCAAGGACGAGATTGTCCGCATGTATCAGGACGTGGCGGACCACCCTGAAGGTGAGTTCCACTTCTTCCACGGGCGGCAGGCCGCAGAGCTCTTCGGCTATCAGTCCGACTGGCTCGATCGGGCCCCACCCGGCGCCGTCGCTTCCTTCGCCGGGGTAGGCAACCCCCACCTCCGCAGCAACGTCCAGCCCGGCGAGACGGTTCTCGACCTGGGGAGCGGAGCCGGGCTCGACGCGATCATCGCTTCATGGAGTGCGGGGCCTACGGGGAAGGTGATCGGCGTCGACCTCAACCCATACATGTGCTTGAGGGCTCAGGCGCACGCCACGGCCACCGGCTCCGAGATGGAGTGCCACGAAGGCAGGATGGAAGACATCCCCCTCCCCGACGAGTCGGTGAACGTCGTCATCTCCAACGGAGTCATCAATCTCTCGTTCCGGAAGCGGCGGGTGATGGAGGAGATGTTCCGTGTCCTGAAGCCCGGCGGGCGGATCTCGATCACGGACATCGTCAGCGGCAAGCAGCTCCCTCAATCTATCGTGAATGACCCCAAGCTCTGGGCGGCCTGAATCGGAGGTGCTCTCCTGGAAGGAGAGATGTTCAGGCTCCTGGAAGAGTCCGGGTTCAGCCGCGTGAAATCTGCTGTTGTCCCGACCTTCCGGTTCCGAAAGCAGTCCACGCAGAACTCCGCGGAGGCCCACGGCGTAAAGGCGGTTCTGATGACGGCCGAAAAGGCCGCGCAAACGTAGGGCCGGTGGTTGAGCCCTCCGATTCGAAGGCCGACCCCTCAGTCTGGCCTCGAGTCGCCCGTTCATGTCGCGCCACGGCGCGGAAACGTTGGAGGAATCATGAAGAGAGTCGTTGAATCCCGTCTAAGCCTCACGCTCGCGTTGCTTGTGACGTTTTCGATCGTATTCGTTGCGTGTGAGCCGGGGTCCGGAGATGCGGGTGGCGCGGCCACCGCAGCCGATGGTGGCACGCCACGGTTCGAGGTCGACCCCTCCTGGCCCAAGGAGATGCCCAACAAGTGGATCATGGGATCCGTGACGTCGGTCTTCGTCGATGCGTCCGACCACGTCTGGGTGACACACCAACCGGAGACATTGACGCCCGAGGAAGCGTCGGCCGTGCAAGATCCGCCTCTCGGGACGTGCTGCGTGCCCGCACCCCACGTGATCGAGTTCGACTCCGAAGGAAACGTGGTTCAGGGATGGGGGGACGCGGCCACACAGGACGTATCGGAGTACCCCCGGAACCCTCACGGGCTCTTCATCGATCACAACGACTACGTCTGGATCGGCACCTTCCGACATCACCGGGTCATGAAGTTCACGCGCGATGGTGAACTGGTGATGACCCTCGGTGAATACGACGTGAACGGGGGGAGCGACGACCCCAATCTCCTCGGTGGACCAGCGGGAATCTGGGTGGACCCGGAGACGAACGAGGTGTACATCGCTGACGGCTACCGGAATCGCCGGGTGATCGTCTACGAAGGCGACACCGGGAACTACCTTCGGCACTGGGGTGCCTACGGGGAGCCCCCGGACGACGACTACGACTTCGGTGACCGCGATCCGGCGGGACCACCCCCCCGCGCGTTCTCGACGGTCCATGGTGTCATCGGATCGAGCGACGGACTGATCTACGTCGCAGACCGAAGAGGGAACCGCATCCAGGTGTTCGAACACGACGGGACGTTCGTGGCGGAAAGGATCATCGCTCCGCTCACGCGCGCCTCCGGGTCGGCCTTCGTGGTCGGGCTGTCACCCGATCCGGAGCAGAAGTGGCTGTATCTGGCAGATGGGACGAACCATAAGGTTTGGATACTCCAGCGCGCAGGCTTGGAGGTGGTGGGGGAGTTCGGCCGGGGTGGCCGACAGGTAGGCCAGTTCCTGCGGCCCCACGGCATGAGCGTCGACTCACGGGGAAACCTCTACGTGGGAGAAGCGTCCACGGGCCGGCGTGTACAGAAGTTCACCGTGCACTGAGGTGTTCGGTGATAACGCTGACCGACTGCACCGAAAGAAAGGCCAAGAGGGAGCCGAGACGGCGGTCGAGATCGTCGATGACCGGACGACGAGGATCTCGAACAAGAGAGACGGAAGGGTCTATCGGGTGACGTGCTCTCTGAAGACGGCAACACCATCAACAACGAGTTGTTCGGGGCGGGTCTGGCGAAGGCGACAGGGAGGGTGCCGAGCACCATGCGGAACATGAAGACGGTTCGCAGGCTCGTGGCCAGGTATGGGAGCGACGAGTAGAGTGATGGCGCACCTGGAAGACCGCAGGCTCGAGATGACGCTCGGGCTCTTCGACCCACCGGCGGGCACGAAGCTGTGGCACGGTGGCGCCAGCGTGCTCGGGGCATTCCGGGGAGTGAAACCGGAAGAGGCGGCGTGGAAACCGGCGCCCGACCGGCACAGCATCTGGGATCTCCTTGCATGTCGCCTACTGGAACTACGCGATCCGGCGCAGGATCACGGGAGGGGCCCACGGCGGATTCCCCCGCTCACCCTCCAACTGGCCGGCTCCGCCCAAGGAGATCACGGCGAGCTCTTGGAAGGAGGACCGGGCCCCGGTGCGCGAGTATCACACTCTGCTCCTCGAGGCGATGCGAGACTTCGACCCGTCGCGCCTGGACGAGCTGTCGGGCGGACAGAGCGAATACACGTACGCCGATCTACTCATGGGGATCGTCCTGCACGACACATATCACGCCGGCCAGATCCAGATGGTCAAGCGACTCTACGCCAGCCTCGCAGAGAAGTGAGCTGCCGCGCTGCGCCTGCTCTTCCGGGTAGACCTCACGGTCGGCGGCTTCGAGGTGCCGCTGTGGGCCAGCGTACTCGCCGTTATAGGGCCCGGTGGCCTCGCCGTCTGGCTCTGGCGTGAGCAACAGAACTAACCCGCCCGCGCCGGGCCGGCTCACAGCCCCAGGAACCAGCTTCCGACGCCCATCGTCATCAGGCCGCCCACGGCCACGCTGACATGTAGCCATGTCCCCCGGCAACCCTTTCCCGGCATACGGCATCTCACCCTGTGGAAGAACTAACGGCGATCCGGTTCACCCCCCTCCTAGTTCGCACATCACCTGAGTCCACGACCGAGAGACAGAGGCAAGGGTGGTCGTCGGCCCGGCGTGCCGGACGAGCTCGAGCGTCTGACCGGTCAGGCTCGGTCTCCGGTAGGAGGCTCGTCATCAGGCCCTTCGGAGGCCGACTCCGAGCCGGGACGCTCTGACAGCCAGAGGAACAGCAGCGGCGGCAGGACGATCAGCAGGCCCCCGAGGCCAAGACTCCGGCGGACATCTCGCAACCGCCTGGTCATCGTGGGTCCGATCAAGACCAGAGTGGCACCGCCGGGGGTCCGCGCCGCCGAGTAGAATCGGGTGTCGCCGTCGACGTCCATGACACCGGACGACGTGAAGCTCGGGGGAGGGGGACGTAGCTCCTCGAGTGCGCTGATCAGCTCGACATCGTCCCGTGTCGCCGCCTCGACTCCACCGGCCCGAAGCCGGGCCGCATCGAATCCGGTAATGGCTCCCGCGGCTGAGACGGAGCTGATCCGATCGACCTGCTTGACCAGGATGATCGCCCGATTCAGCTGGTCCCGCATGCTCGCGGCGGCACTCCGCCGGTAATCCCGATCCAGCGAAAGTACGATGGCCACACCCGCGATCACGGGCACCAGCACCACCAGCGACCACTGGAGGGTCGATTGCTCGACCGGCCCCGCCACAGGAACCGACGGCCGACGGGGGTTGTAGGTGGTCCAGGCGGCGAAGCCGGACAACAACAGGACCACCATCAAAACCGTGACGGGGGCGGTCATGCCAGCGGCCTCGATGCTCGTGTCGTCCTCGGCTGCCGCCAGCACTGCAACGTCCGACGGACGACCCGGGATGGTTTGGAAGGCCCGCAAAGCACCGGCGACCCCGTCCGACTCCAGAGCCATCCCCTCGGCTTGACGGGCCAGCGCAAAGAGGACCTCCGGGTGCAGCACTTCGGGACTGAACGTCGGCACCGTCGTCACCGTGCGCCTGCCGCGCAGGTAGAGTGCAAGCCGGTACCCGGCGATGCTCGGAAGCAGCTCGAGCACCGTGGGCCGGAACGGGCCCGTCGCAACCCGGACCAGGGGTCCCTCGCCGTACGCCACGGTGAGCTCGAGGCTCTCTTCCGAGCTACCGAGAGCCAGCACCGTGTCGCCGCGCAGGGCCGCCTCGACCGCCCGTGCGTAGGGAGGAGTCGGCTGGACGGCCTCCGCCTCCTCCAGCAGGGCGTCGCGTGCTGCGCCCATCTCCTGCTGGATGAGGTCCGTAGCCGAGGCCGCTATGCGAAGATCGGCCTCCCTCCGCAGCCGTTCGAAGGCCGAGGCAGTCACCCAGAGACCGGTCAATACGCCGATGGCCACTGGAACGAGGACGGCGCCCGAGTATCGGACCAGCGGGGTCACGCGTGAGGCATCCGTTGGCTTAGGTGGTAGAAGAAACTACATTTAGCCGATTTCACGTCTACGGTCCACGGTTGATCCGGGGAGGGTAAGTGACCGATTCAGTAGTCGTTACCGATTCGGTGGTCGTTGATGCCAAGCGCATCCTCCTGCGCTACGGCGCCCCAATCAACATGTTGGACAAGGTCTCGGATGAAGACCGCATCGTCCTCGCCAGGGCTATCTCGAAGACGCACTTGCCGGAGCGCGAGGGCCGCCTAAGAGAGCTCCTCTCCGAGGGTGGATACTCCGACGAAGAGAGCTCCAACTAGGGGATCACCTTCGCTTGGCGCCCTCGAAGTCGCCCGCCTTCACGGTGGTCATCTTACTCAAGTCCAGGTATCGACGCACGGCAGAGTTGATCTCCTCGACCGTGAGAGCCTGAATACGCTCCTCCAGCTCGGCGTCCCACATGAGGGTACGGTCGAAGTACAGGCCTTGTGTGAGGGCGCTCACCAGGGACGGGTCCTGGGCTCGGCTCAGCTGGCGCGACTGTAGGTATCCCTGCTTCGCGATCTCCAACTCGTCGGCGGGGAACCCCTCGTCGAGGACCTTCTGGATCTCTTCGCGGAACGCGGCCTCCAGCTTCTCCGCGTTCTCCGGTGCGTAGATGGCGAACGCCATGAACGCGCCCGATTCGTCGATGGGATGACCGCTGATGTTGCCACCCACGACGTAGCTGAGCCCATCCTCTTGGCGGATGCGCTTCGCCAGTCGCGAGTTCATCACACCGCCCCCGATCATGTAGCCCCCCAGCAACAGGGCCGCGTAGTCGGGGTTGTCGTCCCGGAGGGCCAGGGTCTGCTGAGCGATGAAGATGGCGTTCGCCTTGTCCGGGGTCTCGATCTGGAGGTGCTCGGCCGGTGGGTCGTAGAACTCGGTGGCCACCCGCGTGGCCGCGTGCGGGCTCTTCCAGTCCCCGAAGGCCTCTTCGATGACCGCTCGCATCTCGACCTCGTCGAAATCGCCGACGAGCGCCAGCGTCCCCAGCTGGGGGCCGTAGAAGTCGTTGTAGAAGGCTCTGGCGTCCTCCAGGGTGACGGCCTCCATTGCGGCGACGGCTTCTTCCACAGTCTCCGTGTAGCTCGGGTGGCCCGGGGGCACCGGATTCATGTGTCTGCCGATGGCGATCTGCGCCTGGGCGTTGGGGTCTGAGCGTTGCTGCTCGAGGCCCGAGAGGCGCTGCTCCTTGAGCGTCTCGAACTCGTCGGCGGGGAAGGTCGGCTCCCGGATGATCTCCGACAGGAGTCGCAGCACCGCCGGCAGGTGCTCGCGGGTCGTCTGGACCTGACCGGAGGCCTGAGTCACGCTTCCCGAGACGGACCCCGAGGCCTTCAGCCGATCGAGCTCGTCCTGGATCTCTTGACGCGTGTGTCCGCTGGAGCCCCGCATCAGCATGGCACCGGCCATGCTCCCGGCGGTGGCACGCCCCGTGAGGGCCTCCTCGTCACCCAGGATCACGCGAAAGCGGCCTACCACGGTCTCGCCGCGGGTCGACTTGGGGAGAAGTGCGACCTTCATCCCGTTGGCCAGCGTGTACCGGGCGGTCCGGTCCTCGATGTTCGCCGGCGACGGATCGAACTCCTCGCCTGCGGCCACGGCCTCTCGACCGGTGTATCCCTCCAGCTCCGTCGCGATGTCAGGGAGCTCGGGAATCTCGGCGCGATCCGGCTCCTCGGTCGGGTAGAAGAGCCCCACGGTTCGGTTGTCGGGCTTGAGGTATTCGGCGGCCACTCGCTGCACGTCGGCGGGCTCCACCGTCTCGATCCTGTCTCGGTGCACGAAGAAGAGACGCCAGTCGCCCATGGAGGCCCATTCGCTGAGCTGCAGGGCGATGCGCTCCGGGTTGTTGAAGACCTGCTCCACACTCTTGAGCAAAGCGGCCTTGGCCCGCTCGACCTCCTCGCCCGTGACCGGATCGCGAATCACCCCCTCGAGGGCCTCGTCCATGGCCGTCCAGGTCGCCTGGAGATCGTCCTCGGCACGAACCTGGGCGAAGGCGAGCAGGGGTCCGGCCTCCCGAAGCTGGTAGGCGAAGGCTCCCGTGGACGCGGCGAGCCCAGGCTCCACCAGAGCCTTGTAGAGCCGGCCGGACGGCTGGTCCCCCATTACCTGCGCCAGGAGGTCCACTGCCGCGTAATCGGCATGGGACCCCGGAGGGACGTGGTACGACATCATGACCACCTGGACGTCTCCGACGCGCCTGAGCGTGACCATGCGCTCCCCGTCCTGCACGGGCTCACGGGTGTATGTCTCCCAGAGCGTGTTGGCTCCGGAACGATCCGGCTTGGGGATCTGCCCGAACGTCTCGACGATGAGCTCTATGGCCCGCTCCTCATCGAATTTCCCCGTCACGATCAGCAAGGCGTTGTCGGGCTGGTAGTACTTTCTGTAGAAGGCCTGGAGCCGGTCGATATGCACGCTCTCCACGTCGGAGCGGGCGCCGATAATCGACTTCCCGTAGTTGTGCCACAGATAGGCGGTGGAGAGGGTGCGCTGCATGAGGATACGGAAGGGGCTGTTCTCTCCCGACTCCATCTCGTTCCTGACCACCGTCATCTCCGAGTCGAGATCCTCGGCGGCGATGAAGGAGTTGACCATGCGGTCGGCTTCGAAGTCGAGGGCCCACTCCAGGTTGTCCTCCGTGGCGGGGAAGGTTTCGAAGTAGTTGGTGCGGTCGTAGGAGGTGGTGCCGTTCGGGCGGGTCCCCCGCTCCGTGAGCTCCTCCGTGATGTCCGGATGGTCGGGCGTCCCCTGGAACACCAGGTGCTCGAGGAGGTGTGCCATCCCGGTCTCGCCGTACGCCTCGTGTCGCGACCCTACGTAGTACGTGATGTTAACGGTCGCGCTGGGCTTGCTGGCGTCGGGGAAAAGGAGGAAGCGCAGGCCGTTGTCGAGGCCGTATTCTGTGATCCCCTCGACCTCGGTGACGCGAGTGACCTCCTGGGCCATCAGCGGAGCGGTCGCCAGCAAGGCGAGGATGGCCAGGGCGGTTAGGGGGCTGCGGGTGGAACAGCGGGCAGGCGAAGACATGGCTCTTCCTTATCGGATGAGCGCCCCCCGTGGGGGCACCAGGAATACAAAGGCGACGGGTCCAGACGAGCGGGCGAGCCGGCTGCGTCAGCCTGTGTGCACGTTCACTTCCAGGGTGCGCAGCCGGTTGAGGGCGGCGGCGAACTCCAAAGGCCGGAACGCGGCCAGATCGCCGGTCCGTCGCTCGTCCAGAGCGTCGAGACCCTCATTCTCAATCATACGCGAAACCAGGTCCGAAATCTCACCCACTGACCGCTGCCCGTCCATGAATTTCTCCCGGGCCAGCACCAGAGCCCGTCCCACGGCCCTCGTCTGCGCTCGTGATACCAGCTGCGATACGGCCGAAAGATCGATCACGTGCCTCCCGAACACGAGGGTCTCCCGGTCGCCGACCTTGAGATCCACCTCGCGCCGGCCTCTGCTGGGATCCACGGAGCCCGGGACCGGGGCACGGCACGGAAACGGCCCCATGGGGCCCGGGGTCTCGGGGTGGCGTCCGGTAGGGAGTTCCTCGGCGACGCGGCGAGCCTCCTCGGTCACGTCACGGGGGCGGAACTCCTTGATGGCCACCACCGTGTCAGCCACATCCAGATAGTCTCCACTTCCGCCGAGAACGATCACGGAGCTGATACCCCACTCCTCCCACAGCGCTCTCACCCGGTCGACGAAGGGGGTTATGGGCTCTCCCGACTTGGGAACGAGGGCCTGCATGCGGCGATCGCGGATCATGAAGTTCGTGGCAGCCGTGTCTTCATCGATGAGCAGCGTGGTGGCGCCGGCCTCCAGGGCCTCCATGATCGAGGCGGCCTGGCTGGTGGACCCGGATGCGTTGGGGGTGGAGAACGCGTGCGTGTCCTGGCCCTGCGGGAGTCCGTCGATGAAGGGAGAGATGTCCACCCCCGACACGGAGCGGCCGTCCTCGGCTCGGATCTTCACCGCTCCTGGATCGGATACCACGAACTCGCGACCATCCCCGGGGCGGTGGTTGTAGACTCCCCCCTCGAGGGCGCGGAGCAGTGTGCTCTTTCCGTGATAGCCTCCTCCGACGACGAGGCTCACGCCTCGGGGCAGAGCCATGCCCGTCAGCGTGCCGGCGTTGGGCAGCTCGACGCTGGCCGAGAGACTTGCGGGAGCGGTGAAGGGCACGGCATCTCCCGCGAGTGGCCGGTCGTCGATGCCGCTCCGCCGTGGCAGGGACGATCCGTCTGCCACGAACGCTACCCACCCATGGGCCTCGAGGGAGGCGCGCAGCGCCTCGGCGTCCTCGTTGGTGAGGGCGTGGCGCAGCACCTCGTCGGCTCCCACGGACTCCTGGCGCAGGCTCGCATTCACCACGGCCGGGACGTCCTCCGCGAGGAGGGCCACCGCCTCCCCGCCCAGCACCCGGCGGCCGGATGCAGGGAGGCCTACCGTGAACCGCGCCTCCAGGCTGCCGTCTTCGGCCACGATCACAGCCGTGTGGGCCACGACCTCCTGGCCCGGGCTCTCGATCTCGATGACGCCGCTCTTGCCGATCCCCCGGGGTTTCATGGTGGCGAGTGCCGCCTGATGAAAACGTCGGGCCAGCAGGCTGGCCACGCCGAGGCGGCGGGAGGCGGTATCGCAAGCCACCGATGCCAGCCCCGTGGTGTCCGCGGGCAGGAGAGCCCGTACCCGGCTCGGCGCGGCGAAGGGGTCCCCCTGCACGTGGTCCACGTGCAGAACGAAGTCGGGAAAGGCCCAGACGCCGCGGAGGGCCTTGTAGGCCTTGTATCCTCTTCCGTCGATCTCTCCGAGCAGATCGACGAGGGCTTCCACCGTGCTCATGGAACCCATCGGACACCCCGGGTACCTGGCGGTTCCTCGCCCGGACCCACTCGTGCGATCGCCGATGAGGACCCCGCTGCCGGAACCTTTGCCGACTCGCCATGATTCATACGGGTGGCCGCGCGCGGACCTCTACGGAGGGGCCGTCCGGAGTGGATCCTCCCTGGGGGGAGATGAATGGGTTTCCAGCTGCTTCCGACTACATCCAATCGCGCCGCGCTCTTTTTTTTGGGGACTGCCGTTGCTGCTGGACCGATGCTGCTACTGCCGGGCGCGTTGGATGCCCAGTGGGTGGAGGCACCGGGGAAGGGGTGGATCAGCGCCGAAGTGTACCGCCAGGACACCCGAGACCGCTATGACCAAGCCGGCGACAAGAACGCCATCCCCTTCGACGGCCACGCCACTTCCACAGCCTTATTCGTCACCGCTTCGGTGGGCCTGATCCCGAATTGGGACCTGTGGGCTCGGGGCTCGCTCAACTCCCTGTCCTTCTCCGACGCCGGTGGCGACCGGTCGACGGAGGGGCTGGGTGACGCCAACGTCTGGTTGAGGGTGGCTCCGCTGAAGTACCTGGGCGTGGGCCTTCCGTTCGCCATCAGGGGTGGCGTGAAGATCCCTATCGGCGAGGCCCCCATCGACGCGGAGATCATCCCCCTCAGCGAAGGTCAGACGGACTGGGAGATCATGGCCGAGATAGGGCACTCCTTCTGGCCCCGCTCCGTGTACGTGAACGGGTGGGTCGGTTATCGGCGGCGGGAGCTCAATGAAAAGGCGGCTATCGATCCGGGAGAGGAGATCTTCTTCCTCGCGCAGGTGGGTGGGGCCGTTGGGAGATTCCAATACAAGCTGGTCGCCGAGGGGTGGAACGGAGACACGCCCATCCAGGAGGGCATCCCCATCGTCAACAGCCGGCGCCACTACCTTCAGCTAACGCCATCCCTGTGGTACGAGACCGCGCTGGGAGCGTTCGAGCTCGGTTGGAGAGTGCCGCTGGATGGCCGGAATCTGCCGGCCGGTGGTGCCCTGGTGATCGGGTACTTCAGCAAGTTCGGCGTCTGAGCCGACTCAATACCCCCGGCGCTTGTCCACCACCGACAGCAACGGCTCTCCGTTCACGAAGCGGCGGAGGTCTTCTCTGAACAGGAGCCACATGCGCTCCATGTGACCGTCCCCGTCCCCGCCGAGGTGTCGGGTGATGAGAACGTTGGGCATGCCCCAGAGCTCGTGGTCGACGGGGAGCGGATCGGGCTCGGTCACATCCAGGCCCGCTCCCGCGATCCGTCCCTCACGAAGGGCTCGCATGAGGGTGTCGGTTTCGTCGGCCTCTGGCGCCAGCGTCAGGAGCTCGGAAGAAAGGCCCACAGTAGTCCACGAACGGCGGTCCGCTTCGGCTGCTCCCGCGCGTGGCGATGACCCGCGGACGGCACGGCAGACGCCCCCGCGGGGCCGACAACGTCCGTCGATCGAGCCGCATCCACGACATCGGCCGGGACGGCCGAAAGCCAGGTCAGGTCCGCCGGCTCGGCACCCGACACGTCGTCCGGGCCGCCCAACGTGCGTAGCGCGAAACGGACGGGCTTCCCGGTCGAGCGGCGGGCCTGGGCGGAGCTGGATGAGGCGGTGCGCACCATGGTCTCCGACGTGCTCGGCACCCTTTCGGATCGGGATCGGGAGCGCCTGGCCGGCGCCATGGAGACCGTCGTGACGCTCCTCGGCGGGGGTACCAGGAGCCCCACGGGAGCTTCGGCCAGGAGATGGTGGAGGAGACGTGGGAGCTGGAGCTATGAGTGGGCTGCACTCAGCTCCAGCTGAAGCGTGTCATTCCGCTCTCCAGGCATGTAGTCCAGCAGCGCGTAAATGAACACGATGACGCCGGCCATCTCCATGCCCTCCTCGAGGGTGGTCCACATGTTGTAGTGGAGGGAATTCACGTCAGCGCCGGTGAAGTGCTCCACGCCCACGGCCCCGCCGGCGTAGATGGCGCCCGCGAGGAGAAACAGGCCCGCAGCCCGCCACCGGTATTGCCAGAGGAAGGGCAGGTACGACAAGCCCACGATCCCGACGATCCAGAAGCCTACGACCGTCCAGGGCGTGTCCTCCATGATCGTGTTCAGCAGCTCGTGCATTCCCACGACCTCGTCGAGGGAGAGGATGTGGAAGCCGATTCCCAGAATCAGCCACCACAGATACCACGGGTCCGCCTCGGCACGCAGGACCCTCGCCCGGGCCAATAGCAGACGGCCGGCGATGAGCAGGATCACCACGGTAAACCAGGTGCCGAAGCTGGCCTCTTCGTCCAGATCGAAGATGGAGAGGTGCCAGTACTCCAGTCCCCACCGGTCCGCCAGCCCCAGATCGTCGTTGAAGATGATCTGCATGGCGACGATGTGGACGACAGCGAGAACCCCGGCGATGAGGCCGAGGTGCAGCGCCACGCGCCCGGGTCGGAGCCGGTAGATCGTGGGCGTCTTCATTCCGGCACGATAGGAGATCCGCCAGCTCCGTGCACGGGTGCGACCCTGCGAAGGTTTTCCGGCTGGGGATCAGTCGGCCCGTAACGATTCCACCGGATCCACCCTTGTGGCGCGCGCCGCCGGCAAGTAGGCGGCCAGGAGCCCCGTGGCTCCAAGGATCGAAGCCGGGCTGGCGGTCCTGTGCGTGCCGAATAGATTGTCCCTCTTCTTTTCGGCCAGGAGCTAACGATCATCTTGTCGTACGCCCGCATCATGGCGCCCCGGGGCTCAGGCGAGCAGGTGGGCGAAGTGTGGATACCGGCCCAGGTGAGTGGGTCGCCCATGACGTACATGGTGGACGGAAAGCAGTACATCGTCATCGCCGTCAGCGGTGGCGACTACACGAGCGAGTCCATCGCGTACACGCTGCCCGATGAAGGCTAGGGGGCCCGAAGTTAGGGGGCCCGAAGCTAGGGGGCCCGAAGTTAGGGGGCCCGAAGTTAGGGGGGCCGAAGTTAGGGGGCCCGAAGTGACGCCCGTCCCACCGTGCGCGCGGCGTACTTGGCCCTGTGAGGGCCCATGAAGGCGGAAGTGATGGCTGCGATGGTCTTCGGCCTGGTGTTTGTCGGCGGGGCTCACGCACCGCTCGACGCACAGCAGTCGGTGTGGGACGGGGTCTACACCATGGAGCAGGCGGAGCGGGGTGCCGAAATCTATGGTCCGGCATGCTCGGTGTGCCATGGCTGGGAGCTCGAGGGCATCGCCTTGGCGCCTCCGCTGAGGGGTGGGCGGTTCGGCTCGAACTGGAACGGTGTTCCACTCAGCGAGCTGGCCCGCCGGATACGCATCTCCATGCCGATGGACAACCCCGGCAGCTTGAACAGCCAGCAGAGTGCGGACGTCCTGGCTTACATCCTGAGCGCCAACGCCATGCCGGCGGGGGAGATGGAGCTTCCCCGCCGGGCCGGCATGCTGCAGCAGATCGTGTACCAGCCGAGGAAGCCCCCGGGCGGCCAAGAGTCGCGTCACGACGAGTGACCGAGCCGGCGTCGCCTCTTCGGGACGCACCAGGAGCCATCCTGTTGAAGACACAAGCGAAGATCGGGTTTGGCCTCCTTTGGGGGCCCTGGCAGGTGGGCGATCTTTCGGCGTCTCTCTACGCAGAGCGGGTGCATTCGGGACGGCCGGCGGCGATCCCGGCGGCCTGAGCATGTCCTTCCTTCTCAATCCGAACCTGGACCGAGTGCGCCCCTACGGGAACTCGGAGCGGGCGGTCATCAGCCTCGCCGAGTACGGGCGCGCCGCGAGGGAGATCCGGGGTTGGCCGGACTATCACCCGACTCCGCTCCATTCCCTCCCTGCTCTGGCCCATGACCTGGGAGTGGGCGAGCTCTGGCTCAAGGACGAGTCGACCCGCTTCGGCCTCGCGAGCTTCAAGGCGCTGGGTGGTGCGTACGGCGTGTTGCGGGTGCTCGAGCGTGAGCTCGGCGATGACCATCACGCACTCAGCCATACGGTCACCGTTACGTCCGCGACCGACGGGAACCATGGGCGCTCTGTCGCGTGGGGCGCCAGGAACCACGGCTGCCAGTGCGTTATCTATCTGCCGGAGCACGTGACCGAGCGGCGAGTGGATGAGATCGCGGCCTTCGGCGCCCGGACCGTCCGGGTGCAGGGGACCTACGACGAGGCGGTGGTCCGGGCGGACGAGGATGCTCGGCACAACGGGTGGCACGTGGTCTCGGACACCTCGTACGAAGGGTACGGGGAGGTCCCGCGCTGGGTCATGCAGGGCTACAGCGTGATGGTGGACGAGATCCTGGGGTATATTCCAAACGGACAGCGACCCACCCACATGTTCCTCCAGGGCGGGGTGGGCGGTCTGTCCGCAACCGTGTGCGGCCACCTCTGGGAGCTGGATGGCGTCGAGCGCCCGATCCTCACCGTTGTCGAGCCCGAGGAGGCCGACTGTCTCTATCAGAGCGCCGTCGCGGGCGAGCCGTCACACGCGTCCGGATCGCTCCACACGATCATGGGAGGTCTCTCCTGCGGAGAAATCTCGCCCCTGGCGTGGACGATCCTCAAGCCAGGTGTAGACGCCTTCATGACGGTGGCAGAGGAGCGTGTGGAGCC
This sequence comes from Longimicrobiales bacterium, assembly GCA_965238005.1. Taxonomy (GTDB): domain Bacteria; phylum Gemmatimonadota; class Gemmatimonadetes; order Longimicrobiales; family Gaopeijiaceae; genus CBDCKN01. Next base: position 3,631,009 of record OZ250165.1, on the reverse strand, counting down.
GCTCATGAGGCGATTGGCCGAGGGCCGTGATGGCGACCCCTCCGTCGTGGCCGGGGAGTCGGGGGTGGCCGGCCTGGCGGGCCTGGAGGCGGTCGCATCGGCGCCGTCGCTGAGATCGGCCCTCCGGATGGGGGTGGACGCTCGGGTCCTCGCGATCGCCACGGAAGGAGCGACGGATCCGGATGCGTACGAGCGGATCGTCGGGCGGGCGCCGGAGGAGGTCGGTTCGGCGAGCTGACTCCCCTCCTCACTGGCGCGGTAGGCGGGATCCCCGAAATTGTACAGCTTTCGGACACGCGCAGACCCTAATCTCCGGCGTATGAACATCATCGATTCCATCAACGCTCGTCGCTCGATCAAGACGTTCACCGACCGTCCCGTAACGCAGGAGGAGATCGAGCAGCTGCTCAGCGCGGCCTGTCAGGCCCCGAACCACCGCATGACGGAGCCGTGGCGTTTCTATGTGCTCGGGCCCCGGTCACGTCGTGCCTATGGTGAGGCCCTGGGGTGCCGGAAGGCCAAACGGGTCGACGATCCCGAGGCGGCCAAGGCTGTCGTCGAGAAGGTGGCCGAGACCCACGAGGCGCTGCCGGCCATGCTCGCGGTCGCCATCACGCTGCACGACAACCCCGAGATCCGCGAGGAGGACTACGCGGCCGCGTTCATGGGCATCCAGAATCTGTCGCTCGTCGCGCAGACGATGGGGCTGGGGACCCATATCAGGACGGGCGCCGTCATGGACGACCCCGCCGCTCGTGCGGCGGTCGGACTCCCCGACGGGGAGAGGATCGTGGCTACCGTCCACATCGGCGAGCCCGAGAGCCAACCGGAAGGGAAAGCCCGGCGGCCAGCCACGGAACTCACGACCTGGGTGCCGTGATCTCAGCCTCCACCCCACCGACAAGTCTCATCGGCTGAAGTACGCCTCGATCCCACCAGCGCGGGGCGGGGCCGCTAGAGCGGCCAACAGCATCACCCGGGCCTTCTGGGGACTCAGATTGTCCGCGAAGATGCACCCGATCTCTTTTAGGGTCACGCCGCTCCCTTTTCCTGCGTAGAGGGGCAGGGTCCGGCCCGTGGTGACGCGCGTGCTTACAACCACCGGCATTCCCGCGGCCCAGTTCGACGTCGGAGGGAAGGGGGATGGAGGAGCCCGTACGAGTGACGGGGTGCGGCCGCTCCTAGCTGAAGCGTGGTGCCGTAGTCGAGGCTCCGGGGCTCATCTTACCCAGTGTTCCACAGGTCTGAGAAGGAACTCCTCGAGGGCGATCCCGTCTCCACCTACGAGTAACATTAGGTCCGGTCTGAAGGCCTTCGCGAAGGCTGCCATTCCGGGCAGGGAGCCGCGCGCCCGGGCACTCTTGACCTCGATGGCCGTGACGATCCGACCGGACTTCACCACGAAATCCACCTCGCGGTTGCGTTCACGCCAGTAGAACGTCTGGCAGATACCACCCGCGGCGGCGTTGGCCAGATGTGCCCCCACGGCCGACTCCACGAGTCGCCCCCAGTACTCGGTGTCCACACGGGCTTCCTCGATCGTCATGCCGGACTGTGTACTCATGAGCGCGGTATTGAGCACCTGCAGCTTCGGGCTCGATCCCCGTCTGCGCACCTCCTCGCCCGCGTACTTGGACAAGCCGGTAAGCATGCCCTCGTGCCCGGACGGAGAGCCGCGTGGTGGATCCGATTCAGGCGCTCAAGCAGGAGTAGGGCGAGCAATAGGAAGACCTGCCACCACTCGTCTTCCCGGCTCAGGCCTCCCACCAGCGAATGAGACGCTCCGGTCCCTCGAAGCAGATGGCGCCCGTAAAGTTGGAGCCCAGTTCCACGTCGGCGAAGCGCCAGACGGCAGGATCATCCCCGGGCATCTCGGTGGCCACCAGCTGGCCCGGGCCCTCCGTCGCGTACTCGATCGTGAACGCGCTCGACGGGAAGCTCAGGCCGGTACCCAACGCCTTGAGGTAGGCTTCCTTGCGGGTCCACGCCCGGTAGAAGGCCGCCGGCCGCTCCGACTCGGTGAGCTCTTCCAGCGCCGCGCTCTCCTCCACGGAGAAGAACCGCTGCGCCAGGTCCGAGAAGGCCCGTCCTTCGCGCGCCTGCTCCACATCGACGCCGATGCGGACGTCCGTCGTCACCCCGACGAGGCCAACCTTCTCGGAGTGGGAGAGGTTGAATCTCGGATTGAGGTTCTTGGCAAGGCCCGGCTTGCCGTGCTCTCCGTACTCGAAGCGAAGGCTCCTGGGATCAGCGTCGAGGTACCGGGCCAGTATGCGCCGCAGGTGAGCCCGGCTTGCTGCCTTCTGATCCCGCTTCTCCTCTACGACGATGCAGCTCGCACGCTCGGATTCGTCCGGGCTGAGGAGGTCCCAGTCTTCTTCCAGGACGGTCAGATCCAGCCGCCACACGTCGATGAAGTGCTCGCCGGGCGGTGTCCAGTCCCGGGCCGGCCACCAGCCCTCAGGCACCGGGAACGCCACCCTGTTCTGTCACCCAGGCCGCAAGCCGGCGCATCCCCTCTTCCATCGACACCTGTGGCTCGTAGCCCAGGTCCCTACGGGCGGCGCTGATGTCGAACCAGTGGGACGTGGTGAGCTCCCGGATGATCCACCGGCTCATCCGGGGGTCGCCCTTGCCCCCGGACAGGGCGTGCAGCTTTTCCAACACCCATCCGGCGGCCATGGCGGCCCGGAGCGATATGCGCTTCTCCACCGGGGGAACTCCCGCCGCGTCCAGCAGCCCGTTCAGGAAGGTCCAGATCTCGACCGGCTCCCCTGCGCTGATGAAGTAGGGACGGCCGTTGATCCGAGAGGCCTCCTGTCCGCCGGCCATGAGCTGGTCGGCGGCGATCAGGTGCGCCCGGACGGCGTCGTCGATGTATGTGTGGCCCGAGCGCTTCGGAGGACCGTCGATGCGACGGAGCTGGCCTTTCCGAGCGCGCTCCACGACACGAGGCAGGACGGACGTATCGCCGGGACCCCATACCAGGTGAGGTCTCAGGGCCACGGTACGGAGCCCGTCCGAGGCCGCTGCCAGGACCCGACGCTCGGCCTTGGCCTTGGTCTCACCGTAGAAGGCCTCGAAGTGGTCCGAGTAGCCGATGGACTCGTCCACCCCCTCCAGATCCGTTAGCCCGAAGGTGACGCTGGGCGTGGACGTGTAGACCAGGGATCCCACCCTGCATTCGCGGCAGGCGGCGATGACGTTCTCGGTGCCCCTCACGTTCGTGCCGTAGAAGTCTCTGTAGCGCCCTCCGGCGGCCACCTTCGCGGCCGCGTGAAAGACGATGTCCACGCCCCGGACCGCTTCCGTCACGGCCTTCGGATCGGCCACGTTACCGCAGTGCTGCTCGACGCCCTGGGATACCAGCTCGGGATGATCTCCTCGGGAGAATCCGCGCACATCGTCGCCCCGCTCCTTCAGTGCCCGCGCGATGGCGCCTCCCAGGAAGCCGCCCGCGCCAGTGACGAGCACCTTCACGTCAGCTTCCCCCGGGCCGACCCCAGCTTCTTTTGGGCCCACGCCGCCAGCTCCTCGCGGAAGATCTTCGCATTGTGGCGCACATCCACCGGGAGGGACCGGTGGTAAAGGACCGTGGCGATCTCCCGCGTATGCTCATGCTTCTGTGCGATGGCGAGGAGCTCCTGGGTGAGCACGCTGTCGTCGAGGGTGGCACCGGGCTCCCTTTCCACACACAGGACCGGTATCGTCTTGCCCGTCTGTTCCACCCCTACCAGTGCGGTCCGGCGAACCGCGGGATGGGTGTTGAAGACGGCCTCGCACGGGATCGTGAAGAGCGTACCCCTTTCGGTCTCGACGCGGTGGCCCTTGCGGCCGCACATCCAGAGGCGCCCGCTCTGGTCGAGGTAGCCCACGTCTCCCATGCGGTGCCAGAGACCTTCGTCGGGCGTGGGGATCTTCGCCAGCTTGGTAGACTCCGGCCGGTTATAGTACGACGGTGTCACCACCGGGCCGCGGACGACGATCTCGCCGATCTCGCCCACGGGCAGAGCAAGATCGTCAGACCAGCGCTCGACGGGATCGTCGTGGATAGGGATGATCCGGACGTCCATTCCGGGCATCGGTCTCCCGACACAGACGCCTCCGCCCTGGTCCGTGATTTGCCGAGTCTCCCGGAGGATGGTCTCGCTCCCCAGGTACGAGATGGGCAGTGACTCCGTGGCACCGTAGGACGTGAGCACTTCGACTCCCGCCGGGAGGCACCGCTGGAACGTCTCCAGGGCCGGATTCGACGCCGGAGCCCCCGCCGAGATCGCGCGGCGCAGAGAGGTCAGCTCGAGACCCTGGTCGTCGCAGTACCGTCCCAGCTTGTCGATGAGCGCCGGAGAGGCGAAGAGGTTGGTGCATTCGAAGTCACGGAACGCCTGGAAGAGCAGCTCCGGGTCCGCGGTGCCCGGGCGGCTGGCGTCCATATCGGGGACCACCGAAGCCATTCCCAGCGCAGGACCGAAGAGAGCGAAAAGTGGGAACGTCGCCAGGTCCCGCTCACCGGGCTCGATCCCGTACACGTCCCGGAGGGCGTCGACCTGTGCGGAGAAGACCCGAAACGGAGTTACCGCCCCCTTGGGGATCCCCGTGCTTCCACTGGTGAACAGGATGGCAGCGGTCTGCTCCGGGTCTGGCTCCAGCACCGGATAGGGCTCCTCCGGTGCCCGGGCCTCGAGGGCGGCCAGGGAATGTCCGCCCCAGAACAGTCGGCGACCCACGGTCACCTTGGTCTTCAGGGTCTCTTTGGCCCAGCCGAGGACGATCCGGGCCACGTGGGCCTTCGGGATCCCGATGAACGCCTCGGGCTCCGCGTCCGCCAGACAGCGTCCCAGATTCTTCGTTCCCATTCCGGGATCGACCATGACGGGGATGGCGCCGACCTTCAGCATGGCGAAGGTAAGGGCGAAGAACTCGAGGCTGGGCTTGACCATGAGCACCGTGCGCACGCCTTCGCCGATTCCGGCGCCGACGAGGGCGTGGGCGATCCGGTCGGAGCGCCGGTCGAGCTCGGCCGCCGTCAGCTTCGTGTAGCGCCCCGTCCCGTCCGGGTTCCTCCCCACGGTCACCGCTACGGCCAGGGCATGGGGGTGCCGGCTGGCCGTCTCGGGTAGGTAGGCCGCCACGTTGACGTGGCCTGCGGCCGGGCGCGGGGCACGTGAGTCGTGGTGGGCCGGGCCGCTGACGGAGTCGGGCGCGTGCTCGTTGGTTAGGCCGCCGTGCTTGGTCGGAGAGGGATCGTCGGTCAGGCCGCCGTGCGGGGTGGGGGAGGTCTCGTCGCTCATGTGGACGCGCGGTGCGGGTGCGCCTCGAGGAAGTGACGGACCAGTGGTGCGATCTCCTTCGAGGCGTCCTCGAGAACGTAGTGTCCACAGTCCGAGAAGCGATGCACCTCGGCGGCGGGGAAGCGAGCAATCCACTCGTCGAGGAATTCGCTGTGGAACACGAAGTCCTTCATGCCCCAGCAGATCAGCATGGGAATTCCGGCGAGCCGGTCTAGGGAGTCCGCAGTCTCACGGACGATGGGGTAGGCACGGTGGCCGTCGTGAAGCGGTATGTCCTGCACGAAGCGATGGACCGCGATGCGGTGAGCCCAGGAGTCGTACGGCTCGAGGTAGCCGGCTGCCACCTCCTTCGACATGGGCGCACGCGTCACGCAGGTGCGGACCGCCCCCCGGGCGAAGGCGTTGGCGCCGCGCACCAGGAGGGCGCCCAGGCCCGGGGTCCGGGCCAGCGAGAGGGCAGCGGGAATGCGCTTGTCGTCCAGCAGCGGAAACGCGGCCGTGTTCATAACGACCAGGCGTGAGAGCCTCTGGACGTTTCGAACGGCCCAAGCCATCCCGATCATCCCGCCCCAGTCGTGGACCACCAGGGTGATGTCTCGCAGGTCCAGCTCCTCCACCAGCGAGCTCACGTCCGAGACACGAGAGGCCAACGTATACTCGTAGCTCCCGTCATCGGGCTTGTCGGAGCGGCCACACCCGATGTGATCGGGCGCCACGGTGCGATGGCCGCCCATGAGCTCCCGGATGAGATCCCTGTAGAAGAACGACCAGCTCGGATTGCCGTGAAGCATGAGCACGGCTTCGCCCGAGCCTTCGTCGACGTAGTGGAGCCGGTTTCCGGCGATGTGCAGGTAGTGGGGGGCGAATGGGTAGAGGGTGCTCACCAATCCACTCCCAACATCATGCAGTTCAGGCCACTGCCGATGCCGAGAAGGCCGACCCGATGTCCGGGCTCTATGAATCCCCGCTCCTGAGCCAGGGCCGCGGCCACCGGCAGGGCTGCCGTCCCGGTGTTTCCCAGATACTCGTAGGTCACGAAGTCGTGCTCCGGGGAAAGGCCCATGGTCCGCAGCATCACGTCGCGATGGGCGGAGCCGACCTGGTGGCAGACGGTTCGATCGACCTGCTGGACGGGCCACTCCATCTCCTTGAGGAACTCGTCCCAGGTCCGGGCGCCCAGGGCTACGCCGTGCTCGAGCACGGCGGGCGCGTCGGTGCTTGCGAACTCCCGCAGGCTGGGCTCCGCTCCGTTCGCCTGGCTCGCGGGGTGGGCCTCCAAGCCCCAGCGGCACAACATGTGGTGCTCGGGGGCCGTCTCGACCACCGCTCCTCGGAGGCGCCTCCTGTCCGACTCGCCGAAGGAGCCGTCGCTCAGGATCACCGCAACGGCCGCCGATCCACCCGTGAGCGTTGCGATGGCCGTCTTGAACTGCTCCATGTCCGGACGGCCGTTGAGGCGGGCGATGGTCGTGTCGACGATGTCCCGGGCGGTCTCGCAGCTCACCACCATCCCCGCTCGGATCTGGCCCAGTTCGATGCGGTTGGCGATGTCGAGAATGCCGTTCAGGACGCCGAGACACGCGTTGCTCACGTCGTAGACGTGGGCCGACGGCCGGATCGGTTGGCCGGCCTTCTGCAGGCCGGCGGCGACGTGGCAGGCCGTGGCGGGCTCGAAGTGCTCCCGGCACACGCCGGCGTAGATCAGCATGTCGAGGGCGTCGGCCGGTATGGGCGAGTCGCGGAGCGCCTTCAGGGCGGCGGCCGTGGCGCCTTGGGTCACGGTGTATCCCGGATCCCAATAACGGCGCTCCTGGATCCCCGTCATGAGGAGCAACTGGCCTGGCTGGATGTGCAGCTGGCGATAGGCTGGGGCCAACCTCTCCTCCAGCTCGTCGGACGTGACGATGCACGGCGCCAGCTCGTAGCCGAAGCGCTCGATGACCACACGCGAATACCTCACTCGCGCGCCTCCAGGCTGAAATCGTTCATCGAATAGATGGTCCTGCCGTCCACCGAAAGGAATCCGTCGGCCATGAGGGTTCGCCGGTCGTCGTTCACTGCAGTGATGCTGGCGCACACCTGCACGCGCCGGCAACCCGGGACGATCTGGCCCCGGTAGCTCCATCGATGGCGGTTGTCACTGGGGGGCGTACGGAACTCGGCCGCCTCACCGAGACGCCAGCGCTTGGCGGCGTACGCCTTGAGCAGCTGTACGAACGCCTCCAGGCCGAGGGAGCCGGGCCACACGGGATCCTGGTAGAAGTGGGCCTCGAAGAACCAGGCACCCGGATCGACGTCGATGGATCCTTCGATCCATCCGAGACCGTTCGGGCCGCCGTCGGGCACCAGGAGATCGATCCGGTCCACCATACGGAAGTGCTCGTCGGGGAATGGCCGCTCGCCTGGGAGCGGGAAGCTCAGCCCACGCTGGCGCTCCGCAGACGGGGGATCATGGATGACGGCGTCGCGCATGCCGACCTGATCAGCCAGGGCCTGGTCCGAGAAGAAGCCGAAGTAGGTGGTCCCCTCGTACAGTGGCCCCCGACGATCGGCGGCCAGCGACATGGAGTAGTGCTGGATGATCATCCCCCCTGACAAGGAGACGCTGGTGAGCTCCACCTGGGTGGTGATCACGTCTGTGCCGGCGGTCATCCTGGCCAGCTGCACGGCCTCGCCCCCCAGGTTACGGAAGCGCACGTCCGTGTTGGAGGCCAGAGCCGACCCCACGTATCCCGCCAGCCACCCGCAGGGCTGGAGCGCCACCTCCAGGAGCACGGCGAAGGGCATCTCGCCTTGGCGGTTGCTCGCGAAGTACCAGTGGTCGGCTGTGACGTCGAACTGAGCCGTGGCTTTGGCCCCCGCCTTCATGACGAAGGGCTCCCCCTCCACCGACGTAACACGATCGATGCACTGGTACGGGGGACGCGGAAGCCGGGCGATGCGCCGCGGACCACTGTCGAAGGAGCTGTAGACCTCGCCGAACGCCTCCGACGGCTTGCCGCTGCTGAAGGCCAGGATGCTCGCCTTGTCGTACGGGACCGACGGGTCCCGATAGAGAGCCACGACCTTGGGGGCGCCGCCGGGCGACTCGACGACGGTGATCTCGGAGGGAGCGCTCCCGGGGGCCAGCGACTCTGCGGAGGCGGCGTCAGCGGCCTCCGTCCTCGCATGCGTCGCTGCCGTGCTCTTCGGTGTCAGGTCGGGGGAAGCGCCGGCGCCTCGGTTCGCCCAAAGAGACTCCAGTTGAGCCCGGTTCGCGCCGGTCAGCCGGACGGACATGTCGCGGATGTCCACAATAAGCTTGCCGTCGGCGTACATCATGGCGTCCACGATGGCGTGGGGCTCGGGGTCGTAGCCGAGCTCCTGGAGGTTGATCTCGTAGGTGACCATCTCCGTAGAGGCCAGCACCTGGCCCCGGCATCTGAGCCGGCTCTTCACGTCGACGATAGGCTGCCATGTTGCGGCTCCATCCTCGGCGATCCAGCCCATGCGAAGGAGGAAGATCCGCAGCGTGTGCAGGCAGCACTCGTACATCAGCGTGCCCGGCATCACCTCGTCGTCGACGAAGTGGCAGGTGAGGAACCAGTCGTCAGGATGGATGTCGGCTTCCGCCACGATGCTCCCGATGCCGTAGCGTCCGCCCTCGGGGTCGAGCTCCGTGACCCGGTGAACCAGCCGCATGCGGTCTCCGGGGATCGTGAGCGGACGGGTCACGCCGAGTCCGGCGAACTCCTCACCGAACGCGCCGGCCAGGTCACCACGCCGGAGCGCCTCGACCTGTTCTGCGTCGTAGGACTCCTTGCGCATGGGGACCAGCTCCCGCCAGTCGTCGGGCCGCCGGCCGGGCATGGCCCGCTGCTCCATGCCGGTCAACACGATGCCCTTCCCGGCATCGAGCTCTCCTTGCGTGAAGAAGCCTGCTGAGCCCTCCCGCATGGTCATGAGCGGGCGCCCGTCGACCGTGGCGTCGAACTGGAAGCGGAACAGCCAGGTGTCGCCCTGCCGGAAGAACCGGAGGATTCGGATGTCGTAGACGATAACCTGACCCGGCCGTGTCAGCTCTCCGTGGAAGGTCACCACGGCGTCCAGGAGCCGGTACACTGCCAGGCCCTTCGTCTCGGAGTCGATGCCCAGGTAGCCCGAGAGGAGCAGGTCGGCCTGCCCTGCTTCGACAGCGACGCACGTAGGGATGCGTCCCCCGTCCAGGTACCAGGCGCCCTCGAGCACGTCGTGCTCCGTCACGATCCGCCCCGAGGTCATGGACTGGGGCTCGGCCTCGATGGTCATGACGCGGTCGACGAGCATGAGCGGCTCGTCGGGCAATCGCACGCGGGTCGAGTGGCTGTCCACGTGGGCGAAGCGCTCACCCAGCACATCTCCGATGGAGCCGACGGCGAACTCCATTAGCTGGTCGCGGTCCAGGGTGATGGAGCGCACCGGAGCGGGGGCGTCGCGGGTCGTCTCGGGTGGTACCGGGGGAGAGGCGGTGGGCGGCGGTGCAGACTCCACTGCCGCTACGGCAGCGCCCAGATCCGGGATCAAGGGTGCTGCGCCCCCGCTGGCCAAGGCGTGCATCAAGTCTTGCTGATGCGCCAGCTGGGCCGCTGCCAGCTGCCGGGTGTGCTCGGCCGAGCGGAGAAAAGCCTCGTGGGCCTCCACCGTCTTCTGGGCGGCCCGCACGGCGACCGCCAGACCCGGGGGGAGCTCCGTGGGGAGAGACGCGTGGGGCTCAGCGCTCGGTAGGGTTCCGCCGGGCTCCGCCGCCACGGTTCCGACGGGCTCCGCCGCCACGGTTCCCACGGGCATCGCTCCAAAGCCCACCTGGCCGATGGGAACCCGGATGGCCGGTCCCGACTCGCCCTCGGGCTCGACGACGCCGGGATAGAGGAGCGTGAGATCGACCTCCACTCGCTCGACCACGAGCATGGCAAGGGCCCTGAGGACGGCGTCCGGCTCGTCCTGCGTCGGCGAGGAGATGGAGCGCGCCCTGAAGGGGAGACCGTCGAGGATTCTCGAAACCATGCGCGTGCACGACGCTCCTGGCCCCATCTCCAGGAAGATGCGTACGCCGTCCTCGTAGGCCTGGCGTACAGTCTTGGGGAAGTCCACTCCGTGGAGCGCCTGGGCAAGGAGGGAGTCGGCAGCCCGCTCCCGGTCCACGTCGTAGGACTCTCCCCAGGCCCCGCTGTAGAAGCGCATACCCTCCGGTGGGCGGGTATCGAGCAGGTGCAGGTCGCGGTAAGCCTTCTCCACCTCGCGGGCGACCTCACAGTGCACGGTGGTGACACCCTGGAGCGCATGGAACGCCGAGCCCAAGGCCTGGACGGCTTCATCCACCGCGTCTGCGTCGCCACCAATGACGCACTCGCCGGGAGTATTCACGATGAGCAGGTAGACCCGCTCTCGCCCCTCCAGGACCTCTCTCACCTTGTCGGCGGGCTGGTCGACCACCCCGACCCGCCACTCCAACGGAGCATCCTCGTCGAGATTCCAGGCGGCGCGGGCGGCGGTGCAGGGGCCCGCGAGCTGGGTCACGAAGAGATCGCTCTCGGTGGTTCTGCGAAGCATCTCGTCCCGCTCGTGCCAAGCTCCCGTGGAGAACAGCCCCGCCGTCTCTCCCAACGAGTAACCGACCACCGCGTCGGGGCGCACGCCGAAACGGGACATGAGGTCCGTGGCCAGGGTGCCCAGCGCCACCTGGGAGAGGAGCACCGTACGGGCATCGGTGGGGGTGGGGCCGGTCCGCCAGATCTCCGGCGTCCTCAACTGGGAGCTCAGCTTCTCGCTGCTCCCCTCCCGCGCTCGCAGGCTCTCCGGCCACTGGAGGCAGAGCTCCCGGCCCATTCCGGTGAACTGACTCCCCGAGCCGGGATATACGAAGGCGAGCTGACCCTCGGGTCCCAGGGGCTCTCGCGAGAAGAAGACCCGGCCGGCGCTCCGATCCGACGGGTCGGCACCCGCCTCGATCTGGTCGGCCGCGGACCGGGCGAGGCTCTCAACCTCGCCGGCATCACGGACGACCAGGGCGATGGCCCGGGCGGCGCCCGGCCGCAGGGGCTGTTCCTGCCACCAGCGTCGCGCCAGGGCGTGCACCGGAGCCGACCGCGTAGCCGCGGCGAAGTCGGCGAGGCGTCTCAGGCCGGCGGCCACAGCCTCGTCGTCGTCGCCTTCCACCACGAAGAGCCCTTCGTGCAAGGGGCCCAGGGGACTCGATCGCTCTTCCTCACGCGCCGATTCGTCCAGTCCCTCCAACACTACGTGTGAGCAGGATCCGCCTCGAGATACCGCCAGAACGCCGGCCCGCCGCGGACCGTCGGTTCGATCGCGGACCCACGGACGGGAGTCGGCCAGCGGAATCAGGCCCGTGTCCGATTCGGGAACACGCGCAGGCCCGGCCGCAGAGCCGTCTCCAGGCATGGCTCGGTCGCGTCGGTTGGCCCCGGGTAGCACCTGCTGGTAGAGCGCCAGGCTGGCCCCGAGGACCGAGACGAGCCCCGCCGCAGCTCCCGTGTGACCAACGCGGGCTTTGGTGCATCCGAGGATGGTGTCGGCTCCGAAGACCTCTGTCAGCGCTCGGGCTTCCGATCGGTCCTCCTTCGGCACCCCGCCGCCGTGGCCCTCCACGTAAGGAACGTCATCGGGGTCGACACGGGCTTCCCGGCAGCTCCGGCGGATGGCTTCGGCGCTCGCGTCCGCCAGGTCTCCGCCCGCGCTTCCTACGCCCCGGACAACCGCGTAGATACGATCACCCTCCTGTCGGGCCTCGTCTTCCCGCCTCAGCACGAGAGCGACCGCGCCGTCGCTGGGTACCACGCCTTGGGACTCTCCGTCGAAGGGGCGCGGAACGCCGTCACCCGCCACGCCATCCGTACTGGCCAGAGAGAGCAGGGCGCGGACGTCTCCGGACAGGTCGACGGCCCCCACGACGGCACAGTCGAGTCGTCTGGTCTGGAGCGCTCGGATCGCTGCCTGGAGGGCCGACATGCCGGAGGTCTCTTCGCTGGCGAGGACGTAGCTCGGACCGCCGAGGCCGAACTCCCGGGCGACCCGGCTTGCCACGATGGAGCCGAGACCGCCGATGGTGCGGTTGGCGTTGAGCGCGGGCGTGAGGGAATCGCAGAGCTCGTCCACCCAGTTCTGGAACTCTGCTCCTTGGGTCGGACGCTCCAGCCTCCGGGCCCAATCCGCGGCCCGGGATCGCACGGCCCATCGCAGGTGGTAGTTGGTCGTGTTGAGATCGAGTTCGACCCCCACGAACACACCTGTGCGAAGGCGCTCGACATCGTCCAGGGCGGCGTCCACGATGGCGCGCTCGGCCACCTGGAGCATGAGAATCTGCTGGGGGAGAGCCTCCTCGATCTCCTTTGGCGGGATCTTGAAGCGGCCGAAGGGAATCTCGAGCTCCTCGACGAACCACCCCAGCGGAGGGTCCGGCACCCCCCAGTGGTTCTCCTTGGCGCGAACCGGATGATCATCCCCGCGGCCCAGTATCCGCCGCTGGACGGACTCCAGATCCTGCCACGGGCCGATACGGGCGCCCATGCCCACGATGGCGATTCCCTCGGGCGCGGGCAGCTCCGGAACGGCGACTGTGGCACGCCCGGCCGAGGGCTCCCCGAACTCCTCCAGAAGCACGTGGGCGTTGGTCCCCCCGAAGCCGAAGCCGCTCACCGCCGTACGACGCGGGTGACTCGACGGGGCCTCCCAGGGCTCTGCCCCTCGCAGCACTCGGAACGGGCTCCGGGCGAGGTCGACCTTGTCCCCCGGCTCCTCGAAGTTGGCTGTCGGGGGCAGAACCCGATGCTCCATGGCCAACACGGTCTTGAGAAGCCCGACGGCTCCGGCCCCGGTCAGCAGGTGGCCGGTGTTGGACTTGGCCGAACCGATGACGCAGCTCGCTTCGGGGGCGTCCTCATCGGCCCAGAGCGCCTGCAGGCTCGCGAACTCCACGGCGTCACCCACCGGCGTGCCCGTGGCGTGACACTCCACCAGATCCACGTCGCTCGGGCGCCAACCGGCCGCTCCGTAAGCGCCTCGCATGGCCCGCAGCTGTCCCTCCTGGCTGGGGGCCAGGAGGCTGCCCTCCACGTCGTTGGAGAGGCCTACGCTCCTCACGACGGCTCGGATCCGATCTCCATGCTCCAGTGCGTCGGAGAGGCGCTTCACTACCAGAACTCCGGCGCCCTCGCCCACCACCAAGCCGTCAGCCTTGTGATCGAAGGGAGAGCAGCGGCCTGTGGGTGAGACGGCCAGGAGCTGGGAGAATCCCATCTGGGTGTACAGGGAGTCGGGCCGGGACAGTCCGCCGGCGAGGACGGCGTCGAGGCGGCCACTCCGGAGGGCGTCGACGGCGAGCTCCAGGGCGAAGAGGGACGAGGAGCACGCCGCGTCCAGGCAGAACCGCTCCCCACCGAGGCCCAGGGCCCTTGCCAGCATGGCGGCGGGAAGCCCGGCGACCCAGCGGTTGATCGCCCCGACCGGGGCCCGATCCTCCATGGGCATGGGTACGCCGGCCGCCCGGAAGAGCTCGCGCTCGAAGCGACGCCCCAGGATCCAGTCGGCCATGGCCGAAGCCGACACCGTGGGGAGGACGATGTTGCCGAGCATGACACCCACGCGTCCGGGATCGACCGGATCGGTGACGGCGTCGTGCCACGCCTGCCTGCCGGCGTGCAGCGCCAGGTGGACCATGGGATCGAGGGCGTCGACAAGCTCCGCTGGCAGATACAGGCCGGTCGGATCCAGCTCGAAGTCTCTAACGAAGCAGGCCCGCCGGGAGTAGACGTGATCCGCCCGGGCGTGCTCGGAATCGTACGCCTGCTCCACATCCAGGTGCCAGCGGCCCAGGGGTGGCTCGGAGGCGGTGTCGATGCCGGCCTCGACGACGCGCCAGAAGTCATCGGGTGTAGCGGCACCGGGGAGCACCCCGCCGAGGCCGACGATTGCGATCGGCTCGGGTGAGGACATAGCCGTTACGCCTGCTTCGGCGCGCTCTCGTCGAGTCTGTTCTGGCGGAACGCCTTGCTCAGAGAGGAGTCCACGACGGACTCGTACCCTTCGAGCCGGGCCAGCAAGCGCCCGTCTTCCCCCACCCAGTCGATGTCCGAAACGACGCGCGTGTTCGTTCGGTCACGCACGTTGATGACGATGCGCGCGCCGTCCGAAGGGAACGTCGGCACGAACTGGCGGTAGCGCGTGAGCCGCGAAGGCAGCGAGGCCTCCCCTACCCGGTCCGAGGTCCAGACGATCATAGCTTGGAGGCCGCTGTCGAGGACCAAGGGATCGGCGATCCACCGACTGCGCACGGGCTCCTTCATCCAGTCCTTCGGCGGTGGTGCCACCCGGCAGCGAGCCACCAGACCTGCGTCTCCACAGCTTTCGACCTCCACGAGCCCGCGCATGGCCGGTCCGTGGAAGAGCGTCTCGGAATAGATGGTCTCGATGGACCTCCCCAATGCCGGCTGGTCTGCCGGGGCGTGGGGAGCCCCAGGATCCGGCTGACGGACCGCGAGGACGATCTGGGCCCGGGCGTGGCGCACCCTGCGGCCGTTGCTACCACCGCTGCAGAGCTCCGCCGTCACAACGAACTCATCACCCCGCTGGCGGGCCGCGTCGGCACATATCCGTACCTGGAACGACTCCTTGGGCTGCACGAGCACACCCTTGAGCACACGGAAGTCGTCCACACCCACGAAGCGCAGCCCCGGATTCCCGTGGAGCGCGCCATGGGCGAGCCATTCCAGCGTCATCGTGGCGGGCAGCACGGCCCGGCCGTCCAGGACGTGGGACGCCATGAACTCGTGTGTATCGGTGGTGATGATCCGCTCGAAAACCACGGGTAGCTCATCCGGTCCGGCACCGTTCGTCGCGTCCGGCGGGCCCTGTCCCGCAGTGGGGACCTGCGAACCGGGTCCGAGGATGAGCACCTCCGTCGGTCCATCGGAGGCGATCTCGTCCAGGACGTAGGCCGCGCCGCTCTCCATCCCGATGACCTCGATACCCTCGGCCGAGAGCATGCTCTTCAGTGCCGGCGTCACCATGCCGCCATCCCAGGGACCCCAGTTCACCGAGACCACGCGGCACCCTTCCCTGCGGGCGGCCTCGCCCTGCGCCACCTTGTTGAGCACCTCGTTGGCTGCGGCGTAGTCCACCTGTCCACGGCGCCCGAAGCGGGCCGTCGACGAGGAGAACATCACCATGGTCTTCAGGGGCGCGTCCCCCAGGGCGGCAAGCACGGATCGTAGCCCGCCCACCTTGGTGTCGTAGACGAAGGCAAAGTCCCCGTCACTCTTGTCCTCGATGTTGCGGTCGGCCAGCACACCGGCTCCATGAACGAGTCCTGTGACCGGGCCGAACTCCTCGACCAGTGGATCGAGACACGCTCGCACGGCGTCGGGCTCCCGGACATCGACGGAGCAGTAGACGACCTCCGATCCGGCCGCCGAGATGCGGGCAAGGTTACGCAGGATCTCCCGGCTGGCCTGGATGCGGTTGAACTCGGCCTGGGCCGCCTGGGGGCTGAGGCCTGGGCCCGCCTGGGCCACGATGGCTCGCTTGATCTCCGCCTCCCCGTCGAGGCCGACGAGCCAGTCGGGCTCACCCCTCGGCTCGGGGCTGCGGCCCATGAGGATGAGGCGCGGCTGTCCCGCTTCGGCCATAGCGACGGCCACTTCGGCCGTTACACCACGGGCTCCACCGGTGATCAGCACGACATCGTCGGATCCCAGGGCCGCATGCGCCGCAGGCTCGACTGGATGTGCTTCGAGAACCACCGTCTGGGGCCCTTCGTTCCCCAGGCCGATCTCCACCGGCCCCTCCGAGAGAGCGTACTTCACCACTTCTGACGCGAGGTCGATCCGGTTCGGATCGACGTCGATGCTCCTGCAGTGGACGTCCGTCCACTCGGCGGCGGCCGTCTTGGTCATTCCGCCCCAGGCTCCGCCCGTCGGATCCACATCCTCGGGGGGAGGCGCGTCGAGGGCGAAGCCGCCACCCAGACACGTCACGCTGCACAGGAGGGCTCCGCCTTGCAGCGCCGCGCGACGGAGGACCGGGGCCATGGCCCGCACACGCCCGAATCCGACTAGGATGTCTTCGTCGGTGACCCGGGGAGGCACCACCACGATCAAGCCCGCCAGTTCATCGGGCGGGTTGTGAACCTCGTCGGCCAGCTCCACCTCTTCGGCAGAATAGCCCTGGGCGCTTAGCTCCTCGACGATCTGGCCCGAGAGGACGTCACCGCTCTTGGTCACCCAGATTTTGGATCCGGCGGGGAGCCCGATGGGCTCTCCGGTCGAACCGATGGGGTGCAGGGTCGGGACCAGGCGCTCGACACCCGCCGAGGCGGGGGGAGCGGACTGGTCCGGGACAGCCGGCGCCGGGGCAGGCGCAGGCTCGGTATCGTTTGAGAGCACCTCCACGATCTGGCTCAGGGTGCGGAGCTCGCCGAGCTGATCGGGAGCCACCACCGAGGCCTCGGGGAGCGCCTCCTGCAAAGCGGCCAGGATCTCGACCCGCTTGATGGAGTCGATCCCCAGGTCCGCGTCCAGGTTCATGGACACGTCGAGCATGTCGACGGGGTATCCCGTCTTGTCCGCCACGACGCTCAGCAGGACCTCAGAGATCCGTGAGGCATCGACGCTTCCGTTGGTCGGCGCATCGACGGCGCCGTTGGTGGGCGTGTGGACGGCCTGTTCCTGAGGCGCCGATGCCATGGGGGAGGTGGCCGACTCGGCCGTAGGAACGGATCCGGTGGCAGCGGTGACTTCCCCGGCTGCGTCTCCGTCGGGCACCGGCGGGGGCGCGGCTGGCTCGGAGGCGGAACCGCCCAGAAACTCGACGATCTGAGCGAGCGTCTGGATCTCGCCCAGGTGCTCCGGTGTCACCACCGGCGCGTTCGGGAGCCGCTCTTGCAGAGCGGCCAGGATCTCTACCCGCTTGATGGAGTCGATGCCCAGGTCCGCGTCCAGGCCCATGGACAGCTCGAGCATCTCCTCCGGATACCCGGTCTTCTCCGACACGACCGAGAGCAGGGCGGCCGCCACACCGGGTGTGGGGGCCGGCGCCGCGGTCGGCTCGACAGCCAGCGCCTCGACGATCTGCCCCGGGGGCAGCAATCCCTGCTGCCAGGCGATGGCCTGGATGGTCCGCTCCTGGGACTCGAGGAAACTGCGGTGCACGTCCGCCGTCTGTTCCTGCAGCCGCACCAGAGCCTGGAGGCTCGCCTGGCTCGCCCGCATGGCCTCGGCCAATAGCTGCGGATCCGACGTCACTGTCGGCGCATCGGCCGCCGGGCCGGTGCGGGTCATGTGGGGCAGGCTCACCGCTGGAGTCGACGCTGCCGGGGTCGTCGAGGTCGATGCTGCCGGGGTCGTCGCTGCTGGGGCAGGGGTGGCGGCCTTGGGCGGCCGCTTCGGTCGTGGCTCCACGTAGTTCACACCGGAAATGGGAACGGTCATGGTCGGCTTACCGCGGGCGATCCTGCGCCTCCATGCATCGAGGGCCCCGTCGTCCCAACGGTCCAACGCCACGGCGTGGCCGTCGGCGGCCAACTGGGCCAGCGTGCGGGCCAGGTCGACTAGCCCGGCTCTCCGGCCCGAGGACGCGTCGAGGGCCACGGTGGTAATGTCCTCGCCGGCCAGGATCTCATCGATGAGGGCCGAGAGCCGACGCCCGGGGCCCACCTCCACGAAGGTCCGCACTCCATCCTCGAACATGGACCTCACACAGGCCACGAACTCCACCGGTGAGGTGAGCTGGCTGGCCAACAGTTCGCGGGCGTCCGTCGAGCGCTCGGGATACGCGGCGCCGGTGGCGTTGGCGTACACGGTCACGTCGCTCCCCGTGAGCTCGATGCTCGTAAGGCTCTCAGCGAAGGGCGCTCCCGCCTGGGCCACCAGGCTGCTGTGGAAGGCGGCGGCCACCGCGAGGCGCTTCACTCGCACGCCTTCTCGTGACAGGAGATCCTGGGCACGCTCGATCTCGTACGTGACGCCGGAGAGCACGGCCTGTTCGGGGGCGTTGTGGTTCGCGACGACCAGATCGAGATCGTGGGTGCGCAAGAACTGCTTCACCCACTCCAGCTCGGCGGCCACGGCCAGCATCGAACCGTGATCTCCGTCGCCGGTCGCCATGAGCTCACCTCGGCGGCGTGAGAGCTGGTACAGCTCCATGGGCCGGAGCCGACCCGCCGCGCACAACGCTACGAGCTCGCCGTAGCTGTGGCCGCAGGTGGCGTCGGGGGAGAGGCCGAACTGCTTGAGCACCCGGAGGGCGCCCAGGCCTACGGCGCCGATGGCCGGCTGGGCCGTGTTGGTGGCGCGGAGCTCGTCCTCCTGTTGCGAGCGGGTGGCGTAGTCGAACGCCGGATGCGGATAGATCCGGTCGGCCAGGCCCGGCGTCACCTCATCGGCGGCGGCCAAGGTGTCCGCCGCGGCAGGGAAGCGGCACGCCAGCTCCCGGAGCATCCCGACGTACTGGGCTCCCTGGCCCGGGAAGCAAGCCGCCCACTTGCCCTTGGCGGCTCCGGATCCGAAATAGATCCCCTGGGGCATCGCCCAGGACGATCGCTCGTCCTTCAGCTGCGAAAGCGCCATCCCGATGAGGTCGCAGACCGGCGTGCCGTCTCGCTCGGCGACCAGAAGCAGCCGGACCTCTTTGGATGCGTCGAAGCGGGCGCGACTCTCCGCCACCCGTCCCCGGATGTCGGCCCAGTCCCCCTCGGCCTGGAACTGCTCCAGCTGTGCGGCAAGGGCCTCCCGGTCGTCGGCGGAGAAGGCGATCAGCTGATCGCGTCCATCCCAGTCGACTTCGGTGGCCTTCGACCCGTACTCCTCCACCACGCAGTGGAAGTTGCTGCCCCCGAACCCGAAGGCGCTCACACCGGCGCGGCGCGGATGTCCACTCTTGGGCAGCCAGGGCCGCTTCTCGGTGTTCACATAGAATGGAGTCTCGCCGGGGGCCACCGCCTCGTTCGGGCTCTCCACCTTGATGGTCGGGGGGAGCGTCTTGTGGTGGAGCGCCATGGCCGTCTTGATTAGGCCTGCCGCGCCCGCTGCTGCCTTGGTGTGGCCGATCATGGACTTCACCGAACCCAGAGCGCACCACGTTCCCTCCGGGCTCGCCTCCCGATAGACGGTGGTGAGGCCCTTAACCTCGGTGGCGTCGCCCACCCGGGTGCCCGTTCCGTGAGCCTCTGCCAGCTCGACGGTGTCGGGGAGGATGCCCGCGTTCTCGTAGGCGGCCCTGAGCGCCCGGGCTTGGCCTTCGGGGGCGGGGGCGTAGACGGCCTGCCCCTTTCCGTCGGAGGACGAGCCGATGCCCTTGATCACGGCGTAGATGCGGTCGCCGTCCCGCTCGGCATCCCCGAGCCGCTTGAGCACCAGAACCCCTACGCCCTCACCCAGCATGGTGCCGTCCGCCTGGTCGTCGAACGGGCGTGCGTTCCCCGTCGCCGACAGCGCCGGCGTCTTGGAGAAGCACATGTACATGAAGATGTCGTTGAACGTGTCCAGCCCGCCGCTCAGGACCATGTCGGCCCGTCCCGACTCGAGCTCGAGGGCCGCGAGATGCACTGCGCTCAGGGACGAAGCACACGCCGCGTCCACGATGCAGTTGGTGCCGTGAAGGTCGAGGCGATTGGCGATGCGGCCGGCGACAACGTTGGCCAGGAGCCCGGGGAAAGAGCTCTCCTGCCACGGGACGTAGCCTTCGCCGATACGCTCGATGACGTCTTCCGTGGTCTCGGGATCAACTCCGGCGTCCTTCAGCGCCTTCCGCCAGATGGGGTGCCCGAGGCGCGCGCCCAAGGGGATGACCAGGGGCAACGTTCCGCTCACCCCGAGGATGACGCTGGTCTTCTCCCGATCGAACTCCCGGCCGTCTGGACCGTACCCGGCGTCCTGAAGCGCCTGACGGGCCACATGAAGGCCCAGCAGCTGCGTGGTGTCGGTGGCTTCCAAGTCCCGAGGTGAGATGCCGAAGGCCATCGGCTCGAAGTCGATGGGATCGATGAAGCCGCCGCGGCGTCCGTAGGTCATGTCGGGCGCCTTGGGATCGGCGTCGTAGTACTCCGATGTCTTCCAGGCTGATTCAGGGATCTCGGTGATGGCGTCGACGCCGTCACGCACGTTTGCCCAATAGTCGTGCAAACCGCCAGCCTTCGGGAACACGCAGGCGATGCCGACGATGGCTATGGGTGACTGGGCGGCGGCCCGATCTTTATTTCGATCGCTCAAGACAGCAGTTCCTCGAGTTCATCTGGTTCGCGGGGGCGGACGTCGACGCACTCGGCCGGCAGCTCCACTCCCTGGCTGCGCAGAGCGTTCGCCCGCGTAATGACCGCAGCACCATGCAACATGTTGTGAGCCACGCTGACTACGCGACGGCTCTCCCAGGGCTCCAAGACGCTGCCCCGGACCCACTCGTTGAAAGCACCCATCGCCGGGCCGCACCAGACCTGGTAGTCCATCTCACGACCCGGCTCACCGCGGTTCGCCCAGCGGGACGACATGCCCATGTACCACCGAAAGACCAGCGCCATCCGATGCTTCGGATCGCGCTCGGCCTTTTCGACCTGGGCCGGGTCTCGGGCCTCCCAGAAGCGTCGCGTCTCGTCCCAGATCTCGTCCAACGACGTACGGAAAATCGTCCGTTCCAGATTCAGCCGTTCGTCTTCGGAAATGTCTTCGAGGCCCGCGTGGGCTCTATAGAGATCATACAGGCGGTGAGCCCTCATGGGAAACATCGTTCCGCGCTTGAGGACCTGCAACCTGACGCCCATCTCGAACATGTCTGCGGCCGGAGCCATGGTCACGTCGGCCTGCTCCGCCTGGGCCAGCATCTTCCGGACGGCGTCCGACGTTCCGGCCTCGCGACACGCCTGGTTCACCGAGCCGGTCAGGACGTAATCGGCCCCCATGGCGAACGTCGCAGCCACTGAATGTGGCGTCGAAACGCCGCCAGCGGAACCCACACGCAAGGGGGCGTCGTAGTCGTGCTCCACCTGGAGCCGATCTCGAAGGGCCAGCATGGTGGGGAGCAGGGTGATGGCGGGCCGGTTGTCGGTGTGGCCGCCCGAGTCGGCCTCCACCGTCAGGTCCTGCGCAACCGGGACGGTCTCGGCCATGCGGGCTTGCTCCTCGGTGAGGTCTCCGCGGGCTGCCAGCTCGGCCAGCATCTTGGCCGGAGCAGGGGCGAAGAACTTCCGGGCCACCTCGGTGCGCGAGACCTTGGCCAACACCCGATGGGGCGTCACCACGCGGCCCGACGAGTCCGCATGGATCCCGTGGAGCCGGTAGCGCACCAGGGGCAGCGTGAGATCCATATAGGCCGAGGCGGATACCCGGTTCACGCCGCGGCGCACGTAGAGGTCGGCCACCGCCTCTTCGAGCCTGGGCTCGTACGGGCTGTGGATGAGGTTGAATCCCCAGGGGAGATCGCCCAAGCGGGTGGAAACGTGGTCAATGGCGTCTTCGATAGGATCCGGCCCGAGGCCGGCGGCGCCGAAGAAGGAGAGCATGCCCGCTCGGCTCATGGCCTCTACGAGCTCCACCGAGCCGATGCCGTTCGCCATGGCGCCTGCCAGATAGCAGAAACGGACGCCGTGGTCATGGGCGAATCCAGCGGATCCCAGGCGCTGGGGCTTGCATGCGGGGGCCAGGGCCAGGAGAGGGAGGCCTTCCACCTGGGGATCGCCACCGAGCTCGACGGTGCCCTCGTGGGAGAACGCGAAGGTGTCGCCGTGATCGACGACATATAGAGGCAGATTCACGCGAGCCAGCCCCCGGACCAGTTCCGCGGGAGTGGTGAGGAGACCTTCCCTCGGGCCACTCCAGGAGCCCATTCGAGTGCTCGACCTTGTCTCTAGATTCGGCATCCAGTGCCCCCTAGCGAGGGGCCTGGTGCGAGATGTGCCGGACCATTTGGTGAGCCCCGACGGGCCCAACGCCGCTCCCCTGCGCCAACTAATGTGTATTCGGCGTCACGGGATGTCGAGCGTCAGGTGTCGGCCCCACTACCGCTTTACGGCGATCCCCAGCACCTCGAACCGAGCGCCGAAGAGCAGCGTGCCGGCACCGATGAAGGCCCGGGCCGGAAACTCGGTGGTGAAGTAGGTGCGGTAGACGCCGTTGAAGGCACCGTAGTCGGAGACGTCGGAGCTGTACACCTGCACCATAACCAGGTCGTTCATGGTCATGCCGGCGGCTTCCAGGGATCTCTGGATGTTGTTCAGGACGTTCGTGGCCTCTGCCTCGGCGGTGGCCGGTACCTGCTGGCCCGGGTCGAGCCCGATGGCTCCGGAGAGATAGAGCGTGTTGCCCACCTGAACGGCGCCGCTGAAGGGTGGTCCGTCGTCGGCCGGGGAGCTCCCGCCGAAGTAGGTGTGGGTATCCTGCGCAGACAGGTCGGTGGTGGCGGCGGCGGAGATCAGAGTGAGGAGAGCGAAGGCTGTGACTTTTCGGATGCTCATGGCACGTTTCTCTGACAATGAGTGTGAGAGGGCCCTCGTGGGTGGATGGGCACGGTAGAGGCGGGTTGCGGTGAGGGCAAGGAGACCGCGGCTACGGGGGCCGGCAACTCGGCGGCGCGACGGGTGTCGACACCGCTCAGTTGAGCATTCCGATCATGAAGGCCTGGGCGCCGAGGCGGGCCAGCGCCACTGTCAGCCATCCGGACACGGCGATGGCGATGGCCACACGGCGCTCCAGGCCGGTGAAGGCATGGAGGTACGCCGAGACGACCACGATCCAGAAGGCGTCATGGAGGCTAACCAGGCCCAAGGCGGCGGACAGGACCGTGACACGCTCTCCCGCTCCCAAGATCACGACCGCCAGCGAATCGGGAACGACTGCGAGCTCCTCCCGTGTGAGGGTGCCAGACGGGAGCAGATCGAGCCTCAGCATCCGAACGAATGTGCCGTAGATCACGGCCCCGAAGCCCAAGAGGCCCGCGCGGAATGCCTCGCGGTAGGGTAGGGGATGCGCCATCAACATCGAGAACAACTGAAGTGCCAGGGCCACGACGGCGACGCGGATCGCCAGGAGCGCGGGAAGCAGCAGGTATGCCCAGCGTCCTTGTCGGCGTAGCTGGTCGAGCTGCGTGACCGACATCTCGACCCCGGGGGTACGGCTGGCCACGCCTGCCATCACCTCCGGCGCGAGCACCCTCTCATTCGTGTATGCAGAAACGGCCAGCCAGACGCAGGCGATCAGAATGAAGATGCGCCAAGTGGCCATTCCGCGGGACTCTGGGTCGCTCGCGACGGGGGAGTCGATAGGCACGGAGCCACCTCCCCACGATCGGGCCACCGGACTCAGGCCGCCTTGGCGTCGGGACCGGGTTCGTGCCCCATGACTGAGGTGATGACGCCCCCTTCGAGGCGGAGTTGCTCATCGGCGAGGGCCAACACGGACGGGTGATGAGAGATGAGAAGAACCGCTCCTCGGGAGGCGTGCGCTGCGAGGGCCCTGATGGCTGTCCGGTAGAGCCGGGGGTCCAGGGCGTTCAGGCCCTCGTCGATGATGAGAACCGAGGGCCGGCATAGCAGCACGCGTATCAGACCGATCATCTGCTGCTCACCGGCAGACAAGCGACGCCCGTCCTCGCCGAGGATGGTGGCAAGTCCCCCCCTGAACCGACTGATGAACGAGCCCACCGCGAGGTCACGAAGGCGGTCAGTAAGCTCTTCCCGAGACAGCTCCTCCCGTGCGAGTGCGATGTTGTCACCAAGAGTGCCGTGAAAGATCTTCACGGCCTCTGGAACGACGGCTACCTGCCGACGATACGCCTGAAGGTCGATCCTCGACGCCACTACGCCGTCGATTCTCAAACGTCCCCCATTCAGCGGATAGCGCCGCGTGAGGAGATGAACGAGCGTGGTCTTGCCGGATCCGTTCGCTCCGCTCAATCCAGTGATCCGTCCGCGCCGGAGTGTCAGGCTGGCTCCGTTCAGAACCGGCTCTCCGTTGGGCCATTCGAAGCGGGCGTCGTCCAACCTCTAGTCGACTCCCATCCGGAACGGACGCTCCCCGCTACTCTCTTCCGGGGCGGTGAGCATGAGGTCCTGCAGCCTTTGGGCCGCCGCCCCGCCGCTTTGAAACGCGAAGAGGCCCTCCATGACTCGCTGCAGGCTCGGCAAGGTGCCGGTAACGAGTGAGTAGGCGGCCATCATCGCCCCGAGGCGCAGATCTCCTGTCACCACTAGAAGGGCGCCGACGGTCAGGATCGTGGCCAGCAGGGCGCTGCTCACACCCTCGACCCGGAATCCGATCGCGGCACGTGTGAGTCCGAGCCGCTCGACCCGGGTTTGGAAGTGGCCGAAGAGCGCCAGGTTCAGCCGAGTGAAGGCCGGTCCGACGCCGAGCCCACGGATCGAGTCGATGCCCTCGATGGCGTCGACGTAGGAAGCGTGAAGCCGCCCATAGGCGCAGGGCGGCATGATGCTTCCGATGAATCCGTCGTGCCGCGGTGCCTGTGAGGAGGGCGTAGGGTACCAGGAGGATCAGTGCGATCCAACCCAGCGGTGGCGAGAAGTAGAAGACGGCAGCCATCGACAGCACCGTGATGAGTACGTCGATGGTCGTGCTACCCAGAATCTCCAAGACCGCGGTTTGAATATGCGAGGCATCCTGCAGACGTGCGATGATGTCTCCACGCTTTCGCGTGTCAAAGTAACGAGCGGGAAGCTTGAACAGGTGTTCCAGGAACTCCGATGCGATGGCGTTCGAGGCTCTCTTGGAGAGTCCGACCAAGAACCGCTGACGGAGGTATCCGGCCAATCCCCTCAATGCATGGAGGGCAAAAAGAAACCCACCGGCCCACAGAATCCGCGACACGTCACGCATCTCGATGAAGTCATCGATCAGCCGCTGAACCACGACCGCTGTAGCGAGACCCAGAATCGTGTAGATCACGCCGAGGAACACAGACTGCACCAGCCACCCGTGAACGTGGCGGATGCGGCCGAGAACCCATCGGAACCAGTGAGGTGGGTGCTCTCGGAGGAGATCCCGGCCGGGGTGTAGGAGCAAGACGGCTCGTTGACTCCAAATACCTTCGAAATCCTCACGCGTGAGCCACCGAGGTCCGAGAGCCGGGTCGCCCACCTTCAGCCGTCGGTCTCGGGCATCATAGACGACGACGTAGTGCTGAGCTCCCTCGACAACGACGTGGGCGATACACGGCAGTCGTTCCTTGCGCAGGCTGTCGTAGTCGCCGGTGGCGCCGCGGGCTTCGAATCCGAGGGCGACGGCGGCGCGATGGAGCCCAAGGAGGCTGGTCCCGCTCGCGTCGGTGCCACTCAAGGATCGCACCCGGGGGAGCCCGGTATCGCCGCCGTGGAACCGTAGCACTGAAAGGAGGCAGGCGGGGCCGCAATCAACCCGATCGTACTGACGGACGACCGGGTGGGGGTTCACGGTGCGGGCGCACCGTCGTGCCAGGCGAGAAAGCGCCGATGGCATCATTCGCTGTGGCCTGCTCGGGACCCCGTCAGTTGAATCAGGCGGAGGAAGAGACTCTCGAGTGATTCGCCGGTCTCTCGGCCGTGTGCCATCCGCAGCTCGGTGAGTGTCCCGTTTGCTACGAGTTGTCCGTTACTGATAATGACGATTCGGTCCGCGAGGCGCTCCCCGATCTCCATGACATGAGTCGTGAAGAAGACCAGCGAGCCTCTCTCCCGGGCGGCGACCATTTCATCTTTGACGATGCGGGCGCTGAGAGCGTCCAGCGCGCCGGTGGGCTCATCGAAGATCAGGATGTCGGGCTGATGTACCAGGGCCGTGAGGAAGGAGATCTTCTTCCTCATTCCCGCCGAGTAGCCCTTGATCAGCCGATCCGCGTGCTCACTCATCTGTAGGGCGGCCAGCCGATCGTCCAGCCAGCTGTCCAATGCCCTGTCCGCTCGGTAAAGCTGGCCGAAGAACTGGACGAACTCCCGACCCGTGAGATAGTCGTACAACACCGGTTGCTCCGGCAGATAGCCGATACTTCTACGGACTGATTCGACGTTCGGCGCACGCAGGCTCACGCCGTTGATGAACACGTCACCGGCTGTGGGTCTCTTGAGACCTATGATAGTGGCGATGGTCGTCGTCTTGCCTGCGCCGTTTGGGCCCAGGAAGCAGACGATCTCACCCGCATCGACGGTCATGCTCAACTGGGAGACGGCCAGCACCGGGCCGAAACTCTTGGTGAGCCGGTCGATTCTTATGGACGGTGCGTCCGTCATCTCAAGTCTCCAGGAAGGGGAGTCGACGAAGGGCCAAGAAGGTGATGATCCCCCCCATCGTCACGCCCAAGCCCGCCGTGGTGACCAGGGTCACGGCGAACACCTCGGCGGGCAGCACTTCCGTGCGGGTCATGACACGCGTGACGACGCCGACCCCAATGCCGTAGAGGGCCATGATCTCGAACAGTCGCCGTGCGGTCCTTGACGCACCCGTTGCGAGCACGCTCCGGCGTCCAAAGTCGGGGGACAGGAACCCCAGAGCGACCGCATTCACGGCGGCGACGACTCCGGTCAGTCCACCCACGCCCGCTGACTGCAACGGTCCCGGCTCGAGGGCCAGCCCAGCGGCGGTGGCTCCCGTGATGGCTCCGTAGACGAGTCCGTACGGCACCACGGCAGCTAGGACCGGAAGCACCTTGTAGCCCCACAGCGTGGCTGGCCGGAGGAATGTACGAATCAGCGCCAATTCCGGCCCCTCCCGTCCGAGCGAGCCGAGCCCGCTCAAGTAGGCGGCGACCGATGGAAGCGCCATCACCACTCCCCACAAGGCGGCCTCCGCCGCGATCTCGCTCACGCGCCCCTCACGGCGGAGTTGCCACATCACGACAGGTCCCGTCACGGCAAGGGCGAGCAGGGTCCACTGTCTGGTGAGGAAGCGGCGGGGATTCCGGGTCGTGGGAAGAAGGATGTCCTTCAGGAAGAACAGGCGAATGCCGGCCATACCACGGGCCTTGGGGTGCCACTGTGTCCGAAAGGTGCTCGTGAAGCGGCGCTCTGGCGGCGCTCCGACCTCGCCCAGCAGCAGGGGACTCGGCTCGCGCATCAGTGGGCCGGCCGCCTTCAGCGCGACAGCGGGAGCAGCCACGACGCCGGCTACCCACATCAGCGGGCCAAGGAGATTGTTCGTCGGTTGGACCAGCGCAGCGAGCGGAGGATAGAAAACGGCGGCCCCGTCGAACCACACCCCCAGCTGGGCCATCACCCCGGGCGGGACATCTTCGAGAAGTGTCGCCGACCCGACTACGGCGAGGAACGCGAGCACAGCGCCGGCACTGGTCCCGATGTAGAGAGATCGGCCCATCGCCGGCCGTCTCTCCAGGATCCGAAGGGTCAAGCGGTAGGCCAGTGCTCCGAGGGCGCCCAGCACCAGAAAGTGCGCAAGGAGATGCATGGGCAGGACCAGGAGCGGATGAGTCGCCAGGCCATAAATCAAGGCGCCGTAGAAGAGATAGAAGAAGAAGAGGAGCCAGAGGCCGGTCGCCGCCACTTCTCCCCACAGGTCATAGGCAGCGAGACCACGCCTCCCACCCGGGTAAAGAGCCAGCGGCTCCTCTTGATACTCGACGATCAGTGAGCGAGCGGTGCGTGCGGCAACGCCCAGAATCAGCGCAACGACGGTCGCGGCGTGGGCGAGCGCGAGTATGACGCCGGCCGCCCCGCGGCTGGCGTTTGCGGCCCGCAGGGACGCGGACCCCAGCATGCTCTTCATCAAGAAGGGGGCGGCCAACATGACGATCAGAGCCATCTTCCCTTCAAGGGTGTTGCGTACGTTGTCTGCGAAGCGGCGACCGACGATTTGGAGCTTGTGTCGTGTGACCAGTAGGAGATCGTCGGAGAGGTCACCCATCGAAACGACCGATGTAGTGAAGCGACGGGCTGGGCGCCCCGGTCACGCCCAGCCCCACCAACTCAAAAGAACGCCAGCCCGCAAGCACCGACCGTGCCGCTGTAGATGCTCCACCTCACAATGGGGTCCGGGGTAGCCGATATGGCGATCGAGGAGATGATGCCGGCGCCGCAAAGGAAGCCGTGCCAGAAGCTCATACCGTTCATGTCAGCCATCCGGTGGCTCGCGAGCTCTGTCATGATGATCTCCTGCTTGGGGGAAGAGTGGGTCGAATGGCGACGGGCGATCAGCGCCATCCGTAATCCAGGACGCATACCAGCGGCGTGAACATGAAGATGAACGCCGCAGGGACGACCCACCCCAGCATGATGGCGCCTCCGAGGGATCCGACCATGAACCCGCAGGCGCTCCCCTCTGGGATCTTGGCGCCGCACAGCTCCTGCATCCGGCCCCGTGATAGGGTCTGCATAGAACCTCCTGGTGACTGGTAGTCGAGTGGAAGCGCTCCTGAGCTCGCCTGACGTCTCGCGATCGCGTGAGATCGGTGCGGACCTCGGTCGGGGCGTGAGCGACGGAACTCTTCCAGGGCTCCCGAGGGTAATCGGCGCGTATCATCGGACCATCATCAAATCGGCACGGTCCCCCACCACCGACGAGGGGCCGGACGCCTCTCGGCGCCAACCCCTGGTCGGATCTAGATTCGCTTCCTGGACCGTCTACGGCGATGCGGTCCGCGCGGCCGAGTCGCCCTGGAACTTGGACAGTCTGGCAAGGCCCATTCCGAGCAGCTCGAGTTGTTGCGTCGGGGGCGGCTGACTCGCTTCGGCCGGTTCTCGCTCTGGGCGGTCGGCGTCCTTGCCTCCGTGGCGCTCCTGGTCGCGAACATGGCGCAGTCGTACGCCTCGTACCCGCCGTAGGCGAACGTATGGCAAGGCCGGGCGTGGCAACGGCTTCGCCCGCGTTCTTTGCTAGCGCCCCCCCTCCCAGATCCCCCGCTTGGCCATGAGGGCCTCGATCTCGTCGGGCTCGATGGGGGAGTGCCTGGTGAGCCACTCGTGGCCGTCCTCGGTCACGAGGATCACGTCCTGGAAGCGGATGGAGAAGTCGTCCTGGCTCACCCGCCACTCGATAACGAAGCACATGCCCGGCTCCCAGGGGATGTCGTAGAAGCCCACGTCGTGGATCTCCATCCCGACGAAGTGGCTGATGCCGTATGTCCCGGTCACGCCTCCCAGCCCAGCCTCCGTCATGAGCCTGCCCTTGAGTGCCTGGCTCTCGCCGAACGTCCTCCCGGGCTTCACCGCGGCGATGACCTGCTTCTGGACGCGGGGATCTCGGCGATGCGCCGCTACTCGGGAGTGTACTTGCCCCTCACCGGTACGGAGCGCCCGAAGTCCGCCGTGTAGTGCGCGTACTCGGCCCCGATGTAGCCGGTTGGTGATATCGAGGCGCTCCGGGGGGTCTCCGCCAGCTTCAGGAAACGCTGGTAATTGAAGTGGACCTTCTTCTCCTCGCCGAGGGACCGTGACAGATCTGTCGCGAGCCCCTTGCCCCCCGCTGGTGGGTCCGGAGGAGGGAGTAGTCGGTAATCGCGTCGGACAGGTGCTCCATGAAGAGCTCGTAGGGATAGACGTGCTCGATGCCCGTCTTCTCCTGAATCTCCTCGGGTTCCCGGGAGGTGTAGAGGACCTCGGCGTACGTCTCGGCGCCGGGGGCCAGTACCAGGACCGACTCCGAGGCGTCGATCCCCTCCAGCCTCGTCAGGTAGATGAAGTCGTGGAGGTCCGAGTGGTCCACGAAGAACTCGTAGATGAAGTCCTGGTCCTTCTCGGCGGCCACGACAATGGCGATCCCGCCGTCCATGGCCTCCAGGAACTTCGCCCGACGCTGGCGCTGGGCCTCCTTGTTCGGGGGCTCGTAGGCGCGCTGAGCCGGGAGAGGGGAAGCCGCCGCTACGGCCAGAGCCAACACAAGAACGTTGCCCTCATGGTCAGTTCCTCCGCGCGAAGTCGGCGTCCATCAGCACCCAGGTGTCCGGGTCGAGGACAACCGCCTCGGGCTCCCGGTCCACGGAGATCGTGAACCGGTTGGTCATGTCACTCACCTGTAGCACCTCGATGTGGGGCTCGGTCTCACCCGCGAAGTAGATCCCCAGCTGGACCGGCATCTCGAAGGAGTAGCCGTCGTCCTGGACCTGAATCAGGTCCACCTCGACGGTCCCGGACCCGGAGTCGTATCTCCAACCCCCCTCGTACTCGAGGGCGCCTCCCTGGTAGAGCCACTGTTGGAAGAACTCCGAGAGGTCCCTTCCCGAGGCCTCCTCCATGGCCCGGCGGAAGTCGTCGGTGGAGGCGTTCCTGTCCCGGTACCGGCGGTAGTAGTCCTGGATGCCCATCCAGAAGGCATCGTCGCCGATGATCCCGCGCAGCATGTGTAGCGTCCAGCCGCCCTTTTGGTACGTCTGGGAGCTGGTGACCCGGCTCATGTCGTCCAGGTTATCGTGGACGATTCTGTGGTGGGGGTTCTCCTCGTAAAAGGACCGCACTTGGTCCCGGCTCTGTTTCAGCCCCTCCACGAAGTCGTCACGGCCGTACTGATGCTCTCGGAAGAGGAGCGTGAAGTAAGTGGCGAAGCCCTCGCTGAGCCAGACGTGGTCCCAGTCGTTCTCCGTGACGGCGTTGCCGAACCACTGGTGGGCTATCTCGTGGATGATGACGTTGCGCCAGCGGGTGGTGCGCTCTCCCGTGACGGAGTTGTCGCCGTAGAAGATCGAGGAAGCCGCCTCCATGCCCCCACCCACGCTGTTGGACTGGATATTGGCAAGCTTCTCGTAGGAGTACGGCCCCACCCAGTCGCCGTAGAACTCGAGGACCTGCTTGGTCGGCACGGCGAAGTCGTAGAAGCCAGCATCCCGGTCCTGGTAGTAGACCCACGTCTGGATGGCCTTCCCCTTGTGGTCTCCCACGTGCTCAACCGCGAAGCGGGCCACTCCGAGGTTGTAGAGCCAGGTGGCGATGGGCACCGACTGCTTCCAGTGGGTGAGGCGCGTGTCGCCAGGCAGGTCGGTCTCCTCGATCATGAGCCCGTTGGAGACCACCTGGTAGTGGTTGGGGGCCGTGACGATGAGTTCGCTGGTGGCCTTGTCGTAGGGATGATCGATAGTCGGCAGCCAGTTCCGGGCCTTGTTAGGCCAGTTGTCGCTGAAGAATGTCCGGTCCCCGTGCTTGTTGGCCCCGATGATCAACCCCGTGGCCGGGATGCCCCGGTAGCGGACCGTGTACTGGCTTCGTTGGTTCGCTCGAGTGGGCGCAGGTAGCGTGATGAACAGTTCGTCGTTCTGGTGAGTAAACGTCACCGGACCGTCGCCGGACGTGACCTCGCTCACGGTCATCCCCCGACCGTCGCTTCCCTGATTGATCAGGTCCAGGCGCACCCGGGTGATCCCATCCGCCAGGAATCGGATGTCGACGGTGGCCTCCCCCACGATCTCGTCGGTGGAGTCACTCAGGGTGAGCCGGAAGGCGTAGTTGAGGGCGTCGATGTTGGGATTCTTGGGATAGGTATCCGTCGATTCGACCCCGGCTTCCGCACCCGTCAGGAGGGCCAGGCCAAGAAGAAGGTGCTTCATCTCTCGCTACTTTCTCTTGGGTTCGGAAGCCCCCTAGCGTCGACCCCGACACATCCGCCCCCTGCCCCCCACACGAGGGCCAAGGAGCCGGTGGCAAGGATCCATCCGGGTAATCTGCCGAGCGAGCTCATTGCTTCCTCCACCGCTGCTTGTCCTCGATGTGGCTGCGAATGCCTTGTGATCAAGAGGCGATCTCGCGGCACCCCCCGATAATGGTCGCCCCATCCCTGGTGCGCCAGCGCGTGTCGTCGACGGTCGCTTCGGTTCGCGACGCCCGGATCGAATGGGCGTGTGGCCAACTGCTTCCTCCAGCGAGATCCACACCCGCCCGCTCCCAAAGAACAAAAACTGTTAGCGGTAGCGCGGTCTGTTTGCTAATTTCACGGTGAACGTCGGGTCGCTCCAGGGCCTCGCCCGGGTAGGGGCCTCAATCTCGGCGTGTCGTGCTGTCGATCGTTCTTTAGGCCAGGAGGGGGCACCATGAGCAGAGCAAGTATTGCTGTTGTGACGATGGCGTTGATCACGGGATTCGCGGCTCCCTCGGCAGCGCTTCAGAACCGGAGCAACATGAGTCCCGTGGAGCAGGCTCGCCGCCAGGCGGAGCGTGAGCGAGAAGCCCAGGAGATGATGCAGATGCCTCGCCCCATCGAGGCCCTGAACTCGGTGTGGATTGACGAGCTCACGTGGCTGGAGGTCCGTGACGAGATCGCGGGCGGGAAGACCGCGGCCATCATCCCCACGGGAGGCGTCGAGCAGAACGGTCCCTACCTCGCCACCGGCAAGCACAACTACGTGCTCGAGGGTGCGTGCAACGCTATCGCCAGAAAGCTGGGGAACGCGCTCTGCACGCCGGTCCTCAAGCTCGTCCCCGAAGGCGACCCGGAGAACATTCGATATCCGGGAACCCTGAGCCTGCGGGAGGAGACCTTCCGGATGGTTCTCGAGGACGTCGGCAACAGCCTGAAGAGCCAGGGCTTCACCGACGTCATCCTCATCGGGGACAGCGGAGGGAATCAGCGTGGGTTGGAGGCCGCCGCCGCCGCGCTGAACGAGCGCTGGGCCGGAAGCGGTGCAACGGCCTACTACATTCCCGAGTACTACAACTACGGCGACGTCGAGAGATACATGGAGGACGAACTGGGTTACGTGCAGACCGTCAACGACGGGCACCACGACGACTTCTTCATTACGTCCCTGATGATGGTGACGGATCCCGAGGCGGTCCGGTACCACCAGCGTGTCGAAGCGGGCGAGGCCACCATAAACGGCCTGAGCATCGCCCCGATAAACCAGGCGCTGGAAGTAGGCCACAGGCTGATGCAGTTCCGCGTGGACGCCACGGTGAAGGCCATCCACGTGGCCATGTCCGGATCGAAGTCCGAGAAGCCATAGAGCCCGCGTAGGCGTAGTCACAACAGCCCTAAAGGCCCGGGGGACACCGGGACACTCCCGTGCCTTTCGAGAGGCCGAGAATGAGGAGACTCCGAGCGCCGCCATTTCCGATCCTGATCGCGCTGGTGGGTCTAGCCCACCCCTGCGCGGCGTGGTCGCAGGGCGTGCCGGGCGGCTCCTCCTCGGACGGCGCTCTCGACGCGGCGCTCCAAGGGTACCTGGCGGCCTATGCGAGTCCGTCGTTGCGAGGCCCCGCCCCTGGCCCTCTACCCGTCCTGACGGCCAGCTCAGCCCCCACGATTCCCGCCGACTCGCTCACCGCCGTCGTCAAGCAGTACTGCGTCGTTTGCCACAACGACGTGATGCTCACGGGAAACCTCACGCTGTCGGAATTCGATGTGGCGCGGGCCCCCGAGATGGCCGAGACGGCGGAGAAGATGATCGTGAAGCTCCGGGCGGGCATGATGCCCATTCCGGGCGCCCCCCGTCCGAGTCCCGACACCCTTCTCGCCCTGGTCGAAACCCTCGAGACGCTCATCGACGAGGCGGCTGCCGAAGCCCCGAATCCGGGCCACCGTACGTTCCAGCGGCTCAACCGTGCGGAGTACTCGGCGTCGATCCGGGATCTGCTGACGCTGGACGTGGAGGCGGGAGCCTACCTGCCGCTGGACACGAAGAGCGCGAACTTCGACAACATCGCCGATGTGCAGCTGCTCTCTCCCACTCTCATGAACGCCTACCTGGCCGCGGCCAGCGAGATCAGCCGCCTGGCGGTGGGCAATCCGGACGCGTCGGCCAGCGAGGCCACCTTCAAGGTCTCACGCTGGAACTCCCAGACGGAGCGGGCGGAGAGTGCCCCCCATGGGACCCGCGGCGGAATCTCGGTGGTGCACAACTTCCCGGCGGACGGCGAGTACCTGTTCCGGGTCTCCTTCCACCATGAGACCACCGGCGCTCTCTATGGCAGCGGCAGAGCGGCGCTGCACACCGCCGAGGTGCCGGAGCAGCTCGAGATCTCCATCGACGGGGAGCGCGTGGCGCTCCTGGAGATCGACCGGTGGATGCACCGTTCGGACCCCGACGGCGTAAACATGCGGACGGGCCCCATTCCGGTGCGTGCGGGCCCCCACAGGGTCTCCGCGGCATTCATCAGACGCTTGGAGGGGCCGCTCCAGGACCTGGTCTCTCCTCACGAATGGTCACTGGCGAGTACCAGCATCGCCGACGCCTACGGATTCACGAGTCTGCCGCACCTGAGGGATCTGGCCATCAACGGGCCGCACAACCCCACGGGTGTCTCGGAGACGCCGAGCCGGCGGAAGATCTTCACGTGCCGTCCGACGTCGCCGGGAGAAGAGAAGAGCTGCGCCGAAGAGATCGTCACCAGACTCGGCACCCAGGCGTACCGCAGGGCACTCACTGCGGACAATCTGGGCGACCTGATGTCGTTCTACGAGATGGGAGCGACGGCGGGCGGCTTCGAGGTCGGAATCCGTACGGGCCTGGAGGCGATCCTCGCCAGCCCCCACTTCGTCTTCCGCTTCGAGGAGCCCACACCTGGGGTCGCGCCGGGCGAAGACTACTGGATCAACGACCAGGATCTCGCCTCACGTGTGTCGTTTTTCCTCTGGGGCACGCCGCCCGACGAGGAGCTCATGGCCGTGGCGTCTCGGGGTGATCTCTCGGATCCCGCACGTCTCGAAGAGCAGGTCCGCCGCATGCTCGCCGATCCGCGCTCCGAGGCGTTGGGCACGCGGTTCGCCGGCCAGTGGCTCCGCCTCCAGGACCTCGAGAAGATCCACCCCGACGTCCGGCTGTATCCCGGCTTCGACCAGCAGCTCAAAGAGGCCATGCGCCGGGAAACGGAGCTCTTCTTCTACAGCCTCGTCCGAGAAGATCGGAGCATCTTCGACCTCTTCAGCGCCGACTACACCTACGTGAACGAGCGCCTGGCCAGGCACTACGGCATTCCCGGCATCACCGGGACCCACTTCCGCAGGGTCGAGCTGGCCGACGATCGGCGGAGGGGCTTGCTGGGTCACGGGAGCGTTCTCACTCTCACCTCCCACGCCGGCCGGACTTCACCGGTGCTGAGGGGGAAATGGGTCATGGAGGTCCTCCTGGGCACCCCGCCCCCCCCGCCCCCGCCCGGCGTGCCCGATCTGGAGCAGACCAAGGGGTCCGAGGGCGGCCGGATGCTCACCACGAGGGAGCGGATGGAGATGCACCGCTCGAATCCGGTGTGCAGCTCCTGCCACAAGTTCATGGACCCCATCGGTCTGGCCCTGGACAACTTCGACGTGACCGGCAAGTGGCGCATCAGAGAAAACGGGATGCCGCTGGACACACGAGGTGAGCTGTACGACGGCACCCCCGTGACGAGTCCCAGGGACCTGCGGCAGGCCCTGCTTCGGCGTCCCATCCCGCTGGTCAGGACGTTCACGGAGAACCTCATGGCCTATGCCCTCGGCCGTCGGATCGAGTACTACGACAAGCCGACCGTCCGGGCCATCGTCAGGGACGCCGAGGAGAACGACTACCGCATGTCGTCGTTCATTCTGGGAATCGTGAAGAGCCCGGCGTTCCGGATGAGCCGGGCGGAGAGGCCGGCGGAGCGTAGAGTCGCAATACATCGCATCGAGGAGGCAGTAGATGGAGTTCATCACAGGCAAGCACATATCGCGGCGCGAGGTCCTGAGGGGCTTGGGCGCGACGGTGGCGTTGCCCTTCCTCGATGCCATGGTCCCGGCCGGGAGGCTCTGGGCCCAGGCGGGCGGATCCGCAGTGACCGACGCCACACGTTTGGTGGCCATCGAAATGGTGCATGGTGCGGCGGGTGCGAGTGAGTACGGCGCCTCCAAGAACCTGTGGTCGCCGGCGGCGGTGGGTCGGGACTTCGACCTGAGCCCCACGAGCCTGAGCTCCATGGAGCCCTTCCGCGACTACCTGACCATCGTCAGCGACACCGACGTCAGGAACGCCGAGGCGTTTCAGGCGAAGGAGATCGGGGGCGACCACTTCCGCTCCAGCGCGACCTTCCTCACCCAGGCCCATCCGAAGCAGACCGAGAGCTCCGACGTCGCCGTGGGCATGTCTCTGGACCAGTTCTACGCCCGGAGGTTCGGCCAGGACACGCCCATCCCGTCCATGCAGCTCTGCATCGAGAACGTGGACCAGGCAGGGGGATGCGCCTACGGCTACGCCTGCGTCTACACGGACACCATCAGCTGGGCCGCTCCCACGGAGCCGCTTCCCATGATCCGGGATCCCCGGGTCGCGTTCGACCAGCTCTTCGGGGCCGGTGGGAGCGCCGAGGAGCGGGCGGCCCGGAGGCGCACGAGCCGGAGCATCCTCGACTGGATCACCGACGAGGTGGCGGATCTCAAGAGAGAGCTCAGCGCCGGTGACCGTGTCCGGATGGACCGTTACCTGGAGGACATCCGCGAGATCGAGCGCCGGATCCAGCGGGTCGAAGTGTACAACCTGAGCGGTGAGCTCCGCGAGCTGCCTGAGGCGCCGGCCGGCGTGCCCGATGCCTTCGATGAGCACGTGAAGCTCATGTTCGACCTTCAGGTGCTGGCCTTCCAGTCGGACATGACACGGGTCTTCTCATTCAAGATGGGGCGGGACGCCTCGAGCCGGGTCTACCCGGAGAGCGGTACGGACAAGCCCTTCCATCCTGCGTCCCACCACGGCGGGAACGAGAGCGCCATCGAGGAGTTCGCCGTCATCAACCGGTACCACGTCAGCTTGATCCCGTACTTCCTCGAGAAGCTGCAGAGCACCATGGAGGGCGACCAGTCTCTGCTCGACAAGACCATGGTCATCTACGGGTCCCCCATGGGCGACCCCAACGTCCACAACCACAAGCGCTGTCCGCTCTTCGTGGTGGGTGGAGCCAACGGCCGGCTCGAGGGCAAGATGCATCTGAGAGCCGCTCCGGGGACGCCCATGGCGAACGTGATGCTTACGCTGATGCACAGGCTGGGCCTCGACGACATCGAGAGCTTCGGGGACAGCACGGGCGACTTCTCGCTGACGGTCTGATGAGATATACGCTCCGAGTGAACGTGGTGGGCGCGCTCTGCCTGACAGCACTGATCTGGATGAGCGTCTCCGACTCCCCCGTGGCCGATGCGGCCATGAGAGGCGACCTGGAGGCGGTGCGCACGCTGCTTCGACGAGGTGCCGACGTGAACGCGGCCCAGGGCGACGGCATGACGGCTCTGCACTGGGCGGCTGAGACCGGCCACCTGGAGTTGGCCGAGATGCTGATCTACGCCGGCGCCAACCTCGGTGCGGTGACGCGGATCGGTGACTACGCCCCACTCCACCTGGCGAGCAAAGCAGGGCACCCATCCGTGGTGGAAGCTCTGCTCTCAGCCGGTTCTGATCCCGGTGCCCGAACCAGTACAGGGGAAGCCACGGCACTCCACTTCGCCGGGGCGGCGGGGAGCGCCGGGGCGGTTGCGGTCCTCTTGGAGCACGGCGCGGAAGTGAACGCCAGGGAGTCCCAGTGGGGCCAGACACCTCTCATGTTCGGAGCGGCGTCCAACCGGGTGGACGCGATTCACGCGCTCATCGAGGGCGGTGCGGACCCGGCCATTGCGGCGAAGGTAGTGGACATCAAGGTTCGTGAAGAGGAGGATCGGGTCGATCGCAGCCGCCGGAACCGGAGGTTGGCGGCAGTCAGGGACGCGCAGGATCCACGGGGCCGGGACAACCAAGGGCCACACCCCGAGCGCGGTGCGGCGCCGGGATACCCGCCCCAGGCGGGCGAACAGCCGCCTGGCGGACGCCAACTGCCCCAGGAGGTGGAGCTGCGGGGGACGACGGAGATCGATCCCCTCTCGTACGCGGGTCTGGTGGGCAGCCACGGCGGCCTCACGGCCCTCCTCCTGGCGGCTCGGGAGGGTCACAAGGAAGCGTCGCTGGCTCTGGTCGAGGCAGGTGCGGATATCAACCGGGTGAGCGCGGCGGACCACACGAGCCCCATGCTCATCGCCGCCATCAACGGTCACTTCGATCTGGTGATGCTCCTGTTGGAGCGGGGCGCGGACCCCAGCCTGGCCAGTGACGCTGGGGCGACGCCCCTCTACGCCGTGCTGAACATGCACTGGGCGCCCAAGTCGCGGCATCCGCAGACGACGGACTACATGCAGCAGCAGGCGACCTACCTGGAGGTGATGAGGGCCCTCCTCGATGCGGGAGTGGACCCCAAGGTGCGGCTCGAGAAGCCGCTATGGTACACGACCTACAACAACGATCTGTTGAGGGTGACCCGGGCCGGGGCGACGCCGTTCTGGCGGGCCGCCTTCGCCCTGGACGTCGAGGCGATGCGCCTGCTGGTGGCGTACGGCGCCGACCCGAACGTCCCGACCACGAAGATACCCGAGCGTGGTCGTCGGAGCGGGGGTGAGGACCTCTCCGGGCTGCCACCGGTTCCGATGGGTGGGCCGGGAGCGTGGCCGATCCATGCGGCCTCGGGCGTGGGGTATGGCGAGGGGTTTGCCGGCAACTCCCACCGTCACGTCTTGGATGGCTGGCTGCCCACGGTGAAGTACCTCGTGGAGGAGCACGGGGCCGACGTGAACGCCAGGGACCACAACGGCTACAACGCCGTCCATCACGCCGCCGCCAGGGGTGACAACGAGCTGATCCGCTACCTGGTGGAGCAGGGCGCCGACGTCATGGCTGTAAGCCGTCGGGGGCAGACGACCGTCGACATGGCAAACGGTCCGGTGCAGCGCATCCAGCCGTTCCCCGAGACGGTGAAGCTGCTGGAGAGCCTGGGCGCCAAGAACAACCACAACTGCGTATCATGCTGAGGCTTTCGAAGTCCGACGGGAGAGTTGGAGGCTCGCGGGCGCCGGCCGAGAGGGCCTATGGTAGACGGCCTATGTTGACGGTTCACCGCTCACGAAGGGGCCGATGAACACACTCCGCGCGTCGGCGGCGCGAACCCTGCTTATCCTCGTGAGCCTAGCGGCTCTCCCGAGGACCGCGTGGTCGCAGGCGGTGCAGGCGGCTTCGCCTTTGGCGACCACATGGGAGGCCACTGTGGTTCACGGCGGCGACGCGTCGTCGTCCGCCTCCATGACCGCGGTCCTCCAGCGATATCTGACGGCCTACGCCGATCCGTCGGTTCGTGGACCTGGGCCCGAACTTCCAGAGGGCGTGACCGCGTCCGCCTCATGGGACGGTCGCGCACCCAGCATACCGGCCGACTCGCTCACCGCCGTCGTCAAGCAGTACTGCGTCGTTTGCCACAACGACGTGATGCTCACGGGAAACCTCACGCTGTCGGAATTCGATGTGGCGCGGGCCCCCGAGATGGCCGAGACGGCGGAGAAGATGATCGTGAAGCTCCGGGCGGGCATGATGCCGCTCCCCGGTGCGCCACGACCGAGCCCCGACACGCTCCTGGCGCTGGTCGAGACCCTGGAGACCCTCATCGACGAGGCCGCCGCCCGGGACCCCAATCCGGGCAGCCGGCCCTTCCAGCGGCTCAACCGGGCCGAGTACGCCCGCTCGATCCAGGACCTTCTGGACCTCGACATCGACGCCGGCGACTACCTTCCGCTCGACACGAAGAGCGCCAACTTCGACAACATCGCCGATGTCCAGATGCTGTCGGCTACGTTGATGGACGCCTACCTCCGGGCGGCGAGCGACATCACCCGGCTGGCCATCGGCGACCCCGACGCCATCCCGACCTCCACGACCTACACGAACCCGGGCTATGCCACCCAGTGGGATCGGGTGGAGGGCGCCCCCCGCGGGACGCGGGGCGGTATCTCGGTGATCCACAACTTCCCGGCCGACGGTGAGTACGTCTTCAAGATGGCGTACGAGCACACGACCACCGGGGGATTCTACGGCCGGGTCGCGAGGGACGAGCAGGTCGAGGTGTCCATCAACGGCGAGCGGATGGCGCTGCTCGAGGTCGATCGCTGGATGAGCGTGTCGGACCCCAACGGCGTCATCATGGAGACGGAGCCGATCTTCGTGCGGGCCGGACCGCAGCGGGTCTCCGCAGCTTTCATCCGACAGTCCGAGGGCCCCGTCGACGACCTCATGTCGCCTCACGAGTGGTCGTTGGCGGATCGGCAGATCGGGGTCGGCGGCTACGGGATCACCGCCCTCGCGCACCTGAAGGACCTGGTGGTGAAGGGTCCTCACAACCCCACGG
Organism: Longimicrobiales bacterium; assembly: GCA_965238005.1. Taxonomy (GTDB): domain Bacteria; phylum Gemmatimonadota; class Gemmatimonadetes; order Longimicrobiales; family Gaopeijiaceae; genus CBDCKN01. The sequence goes on along the minus strand of OZ250165.1, from coordinate 3,590,650 downwards.
GCGTCTCGGAGACGCCCAGTAGGAGGAAGATCTTCACCTGTCGCCCGACTTCACCCGAGGAGGAGCCGGCGTGCGAGGAGGAGATCATCTCCAGGTTGGGAGCCCAGGCGTATCGGCGACCCCTGACCGAACGCGACCTCGCCGCTCTGAGGTCCTTCTACCAGGTCGGCGCGGAGGACGGCGGTTTCGAGGTGGGGATCGGGATGGCCCTCCAGGCGATCCTTGCGAGTCCCGACTTCGTGTTCCGATTCGAGGAGCCTCCGGAGGACTTCGAGCTCGGCGAGAGTTACCGCATAGGCGACGTGGACCTGGCGTCGCGCCTGTCGTTCTTCCTCTGGGGCGCGCCGCCGGACGAGGAGCTGGTGGACGCCGCCGGTCGCGGTGAGCTGTCCGATGAGGGAGGCCTCGAAGAGCAGGTGCGTCGTATGCTGGCCGATCCCCGTTCTGAGGCCCTGGGCACCAGGTTCGCCGCACAGTGGCTTCGGCTGGAGGACCTGGACAAGGTTCATCCGGATCGGCTGATGTATCCCGACTTCCACCAGCAGCTCGCGGACGCAATGCGGCGGGAGACGGAGCTCTTCTTCTACAGCCTCGTCCGAGAAGATCGGAGCATCTTCGACCTCTTCAGCGCCGACTACACCTACGTGAACGAGCGCCTGGCCAGGCACTACGGCATTCCCGGCATCACCGGGACCCACTTCCGCAGGGTCGAGCTGGCCGACGATCGGCGGAGGGGCTTGCTGGGTCACGGGAGCGTTCTCACTCTCACCTCCCACGCCGGCCGGACTTCACCGGTGCTGAGGGGGAAATGGGTCATGGAGGTCCTCCTGGGCACCCCGCCCCCCCCGCCCCCGCCCGGCGTGCCCGATCTGGAGCAGACCAAGGGGTCCGAGGGCGGCCGGATGCTCACCACGAGGGAGCGGATGGAGATGCACCGCTCGAATCCGGTGTGCAGCTCCTGCCACAAGTTCATGGACCCCATCGGTCTGGCCCTGGACAACTTCGACGTGACCGGCAAGTGGCGCATCAGAGAAAACGGGATGCCGCTGGACACACGAGGTGAGCTGTACGACGGCACCCCCGTGACGAGTCCCAGGGACCTGCGGCAGGCCCTGCTTCGGCGTCCCATCCCGCTGGTCAGGACGTTCACGGAGAACCTCATGGCCTATGCCCTCGGCCGTCGGATCGAGTACTACGACAAGCCGACCGTCCGGGCCATCGCCAGGGACGCCGAGGAGAACGACTACCGCATGTCGTCGTTCATTCTGGGAGTCGTGAAGAGCCCGGCGTTCCGGATGAGCCGGGCGGAGAGGCCGGCGGAGCGTAGAGTCGCAATACATCGCATCGAGGAGGCAGTAGATGGAGTTCATCACAGGCAAGCACATATCGCGGCGCGAGGTCCTGAGGGGCTTGGGCGCGACGGTGGCGTTGCCCTTCCTCGATGCCATGGTCCCGGCCGGGAGGCTCTGGGCCCAGGCGGGCGGATCCGCAGTGACCGACGCCACACGTTTGGTGGCCATCGAAATGGTGCATGGTGCGGCGGGTGCGAGTGAGTACGGCGCCTCCAAGAACCTGTGGTCGCCGGCGGCGGTGGGTCGGGACTTCGATCTGAGTCCCACGAGCTTGAGCTCCCTGGAGCGCTTCAGGAACCATCTGACCATCGTCAGCAACACTGACGTGAGGGGGGCCGAGGCCACCAAGGCAGCGGAGATCGGAGGCGACCACTTCCGCTCCAGCGCGACCTTCCTCACCCAGGCCCATCCCAAGCAGACGGAAGGCTCGGACGTCTTCGTGGGAACGTCGCTGGATCAGCTATACGCACACCGGTTCGGCCAGGACACGCCCATCCCGTCGATGCAGCTCTGTATCGAGAACATCAACCAGTCCGGGGGATGCGCGTACGGCTACACGTGCGTGTACACCGACTCCATCAGCTGGGCGTCGCCCACGGAGCCTCTCCCGGTGATCCGCGATCCCCGCGTCGCCTTCGAGCAGCTCTTCGGGGCCGGGGGCACCGCCAAGGAGCGGGCGGCCCGGCGGCAGGCCAACCGGAGTATCCTCGACTGGATCACGGGCAGGGTCGCACAGCTGCAGAGGGAGCTGGGACCGGCCGACCGCCAGCGGCTGGACCGGTATCTGCAGGACATCCGCGAGATCGAGCGGCGGATGGAGATGGTCGAGGCCTACAACACCAGCGGCGAGCTGCGGGAGCTTCCCGAGGCGCCAGCCGGTGTGCCCGACTCCTTCGAGGAGCACGTCAAGCTCATGCTCGACCTCCAAGTCCTGGCCTTCCAATCGGACATGACCCGCGTCTTCTCACTAAAGATGGGTAGGGACTCCTCGGCTCGCGTCTACCCCGAGAGTGGATCCGACAAGCCCTTCCACCCGGCCTCCCACCACGGCGGGAACGAGGCGGCCATCGAGGAGTTCGCCCTCATCAACCGATACCACGTCGGCATGCTTCCGTACTTTCTGCAGAAGCTGCAGGACACCATGGAGGGCGACGCCTCCCTCCTGGACAAGACCGTGCTCATCTACGGGTCTCCCATGGGCGACCCCAACGTCCACAACCACAAGCGCTGCCCGCTCGTCGTCGTGGGTGGAGCCAACGGCCGACTGGCGGGCAACACGCATCTGAAGGCCGAGGCCGGGACGCCTATGGCCAACGTGATGCTGAGCTTGTTGCACAAGCTGGGGCTCGACGACATGGAGAGCTTCGGCGACAGCACCGGCGACTTCTCACTGACGGTCTGATGAGCGACACGCTGCGCGTAAACGCACTTGGGGCCCTCGGCCTGACGACGATCATGCTGGTGGCAGTCCCAGCCTCTCCGCCGGTAATAGCCGACTCTCGAGTTGCCCCCCTCGACTCCCGGGAGGAGGACTCCCCGGTAGTGGAGTCCCCGGTAGCGGACGCCGCGGAACGGGGCGACGTCGGGGCGGTGCGCGCGTTGCTCAAGCAGGGAGCCGATGTGAACGCCGCCCAGGGGGACGGCATGACGGCCTTACACTGGGCTGCCGAGGGCGGCGGCGCCGAGATGGCGGAGATGCTGATCTACGCCGGAGCCGATCTCGAAGCCGTGACGCGGGTCGGCCGCTACACGCCTCTCCACCTGGCGAGCCGGGCCGGGATGGCGCCAGTGGTGGAGACGTTCCTGAAGGCGGGAGCGAATCCGGGGGCCACGACCACCACCGGAGGAGCGACGGCGCTCCACTTCGCCGCCGCGTCGGGGAGTGCGGACGCTGTCTTGCTTCTTCTAAACGGCGGAGCGGACGTGAACGCACTCGATTCCGCCCTGGGACAGACTCCCCTCATGTTCGCGGTCGCGAACAACCGGGTGGAGGCGATCCATGTGCTCCTGGATCGGGGGGCCGACGTGGCCATCACCACGGTGGTGGAAGACATGGCGGTGAGGCTGCAGGCCGATCAGGCCGCCGGCCAGCGGCGGAACCAGGTGCTCGAGGCGTTCCGGACCGCCCAGGGGCCGGATCAGCAGACGGGCGGACCGACGCCCAGCCAGGTTCAGGCGGCGGTTCGTGCCGCCCTCCAGGAGCAACGCACTCCGGTTGCTGAGCTGGAAGCGGAGACGGTGGATCTGGAGGAGGCCCAGCCCCAACCCCTCACCTATGCGGATCTCGTGGGTGGCCGCGGTGGCCTCTCGGCGCTCCTCTACGCTGCGCGCGAAGGCCACGTGGAGGCGGCTCTGGCCCTCCTCGACGCCGGCGCCGACATCGATCAGGTGAGCTTGGGGGACCATACGAGTCCCATGCTCATCGCCATGATCAATGGCCACTTCGACCTGGCCATGAGCCTGCTCGAGCGTGAGGCGGATCCGTCACTGGCGAGTGACGCCGGGGCGACGCCCCTCTACGCCGCGCTGAACGCGCAATGGGCGCCCAAGGCCCGATATCCGCAACAGCAGGCGTATCGGCAGCAAAAACACACGCACCTGGAGGTTGTGAAGGCGCTCCTCGAGGCTGGGGTGGATCCGAACATCCGGTTGACGAAGCACCTGTGGTACATGTCATACACCTTCGATCTCCTGGGCGTGGACACGAAGGGAGCGACACCCTTCTGGCGAGCCGCCTACGCCTTGGACGTGGAGGCCATGAAGCAGCTGGTGGCCCACGGCGCCGATCCCAGCATGACGACCCTGAAGGTGCCCAACCGGCGACGCAGGGGTGGCGAGCGCGAGGATCGGTCCGGACTGCCGCCGGTCCAGGTGGGGGGGCCAGCCGTGCACCCCATCCATGCGGCCTCGGGTGTCGGCTACGGTGAAGGCTTCGCGGGCAACTCGCATCGCCACGTGCCGGACGGTTGGATGCCGGCGCTGAGCTACCTGGTGGAGGAGCAGGGCGCCGACGTCAACGCCCGGGACCACAACGGCTATTCACCCCTCCATCACGCCGCGGCCAGGGGCGACGTGGAGATGATCCGGTACCTGGTGGAGCACGGCGCCGATGTGACGGTGGTGAGCCGGCCAGGCCAGACCACCGCCGACATGGCCAACGGACCGGTCCAGCGGGTGCAGCCGTTCCCCGAGGCGCTGGAGCTACTGGAGAGCTTGGGCTCGAAGAACAACCACAACTGCCTTTCCTGCTGAGGCTCCGATCCTTCGGCAGAGTCGTGCATTGGGGGAGGGTTGATGCGAAGACAGCCACACGTCGTGATGGGTCTAGCGGTTGGGCTCGCCCTTTTGGCGGGCGTGCCCTTGGGGGCCGTTCAGTTGCCGTTGGCACCTGTGAGCGGGGCCGGTCCAAATCCTTCCCTGGCTGGCTTCAGGGCGTGGGGACACGGATCCGACGTGAGCGAGGTGGCCAACCAGGGGCCCGGCCGAGTTCCGAAAGGCCGTGCGTCTCGAGATCCGGGCCGGGGCTAGGAGTCTGCGCCGCAGAACCCTGCGGCGGCTATCTTTGGTGGTAGCGAAGGCATTGGGAAGGCTTGCGGATCACCGAGGGGGGTGAATGGGAACGACATTTCGACCGTACGATCCGGAGCAGATGTTGTTGCTGCCTCCGGATCTTCGGGAGTGGGTGTCGGAGGGTCATTTGGCGCACCATGTGAGCGACCTGGTGGACGCGGTGGAGCTGAGCGCGTTCTACGGGCGGTACCGGGGGGACGGGCGGCGCAACTCGCCGTACGACCCTCGGATGATGGTCAAGGTGCTGATCTACGCGTATGCGACGGGCACCTTCTCGTCGCGGAAGATGGCGAGGAAGCTGGAGGAGGATGTCGCGTTTCGGATGCTGGCGGCGGAGAACTTCCCGAAGCACCGGACGCTGTGCGAGTTCCGCAAGCGCCATCTCGGGGATTTCCGGGCGGTGTTTGTGGAGGTGGTGATGCTCGCGCGGGCCTTGGGGCTGGCGGGGCTTGGCAGGGTGTCGGTGGACGGGACGAAGGTTCGGGCGAACGCGAACAAGCGCAAGGCGATGAGCTACGGCCGGATGGTGACCGGGGAGCCTCGGCTGGAGGCGGAGATCCGGGGGCTGTTGGAGAGGGCCGAGGCGGTGGACGAAGCGGAAGACGAGCGCTACGGCGAGGAAGCATGCGGAGACGAGGTGCCGGAGGAGCTCAAGCGGCGCGAGGACCGGCTGGCGGCGATCCGGGAGGCGAAGGCGCGCCTGGAAGCCGAGCAGAGAGCGGCGGACGACGCACGGGGCCGCAAGCCGGGGCAGACGCGCAACCCGAAGGGCGGCAGGCCCTACAAGCGGGAGTACGGAGAGCCGGACGAGGCGGCGCAGAGCAACTTCACGGACCCTGAGAGCCGGATCATGAAGACGAGTTCGGAGGGGTTCCAGCAGTGCTACAACGCACAGACGGTCGTGGAGGGGGAGAACCAGCTGGTGGTCGGGGCCGAGGTGACGGACAACGCGAGCGACCAGGGCCAGCTGGTGCCCATGGTCGACGCGGTGGCGCAAGCGTACGGCGAGACGCCGGCGCAGGTGCTGGCGGACACGGGCTATTGCAACGAGCGGGATCTCGAGGAACTGGAAGAGCGAGACATCGACGGGTATGTGGCGCTGGCCCGGGAGGGCAAGGCCGCCCCCACGGTTGACAAGGAGGAATATCCGGCGAAAGTCCGCATGGCGGAGAAGCTGGCGAGCGAAGATGGCCGCAGACGCTACGCACGGCGAAAGTCGCAGGCCGAGGCGCCCATCGGCTGGATCAAGGAAGTGATGGGCTTTCGACGATTCAGCTTCCGGGGCCTCGAGAAGGTCCGGGCCGAGTGGACCCTCGTGTGCCTGGCACTCAATGTGAAGCGGCTGCACACCCTTCAGGCGGCATGACTGCACGAGGGTTCACCCGCATCTGCCGGCGCGAGGGCTCTCGTAGCTCTCTTGCCCCCCCAACGCATCCATTCCGCTCTCCCGATCCGTCGCAGACACAAGTCCTCAACCTCCCAATCACCCGGATCCGCCTCGCCGCGGACGGCTCGATGACCATTCGGCTCAGTCAGCTGTGCTTCTGCGGCGCAGACTCCTAGCTGGATCAAGCTGGCCATCTCCGGAGGAATCGCCCGACGCCCGGAGGGGACATCTCGGCGGTCTTCATGACCGTGGACGAGATGGAGGCCGTGACCGCTGTCGCCCATCGTCACGGTGTGAAGGTGACGGCAAACTCAGGGTCACCGTCAGCCACCCGGGATGCCGTCCAGGCCGGTGTGGACCGCATCGAGCCGAGTACTACGCCGAGGGCGGGATGACCCATCTCCAGGCGCTCCGGTCCGCCACCATCGAGCCCGCCACGATGCTGGGTGTGTCTGATGAGCTCGGGAGCATCGCGCCGGGTAAGCTGGCCGACATCATCGCCGTGCAGGAGGACCCGACCCGGAACATCGTGGCCCTCCGATCGATCCGGCTGGTCATGAAGGGCGGGGAGGTAGTCCGCAACTACGCCGGGCACTAGGAAGGGCGGCGCACCAGGAAGACCAAGCCAAAGGCCAGCGCCGACGCCACGATCCCGAGGAAGGTGGAGTTCAGCCACGGGAATGGGTCCGTGAAGTCCGCCAGCTCCACGGTGATCAGGGCTGCAACGCCCACCCCGCTGGCCGCCAGGGCCTCCGGCGTTCCGGGCCGGCGCGCGTAGAGCCCCGCCACCACCGGGATGAAGAGGCAGACGGCCATCAGGGAGTAGAAGATGGTGAGGGCGTCGATGATCGACGGCAGCACCAGCGCCAGAAGCATGCCGATGCTCCCTCCAGCGAGAGCCGCACCACGGGCGACGTTTAGAACCTGTCCGTCATCGGCGTCGGCCCTGAGGAAGCGCTTGTAGAGGTCCTTGGACAGGGAAGTGGACAGCATGAAGAGGATGGCGTCGGCCGAGCTGATCTCGGCGGAGAAGACCGCCGCCAGGCCCACGCTCCCGAGAAGCGTGGGAAGGCCGGCAGTCAGGACCAGCATCAGGGCATGCTCCCGGTCCACTAGGGCCGGGTCGTAGACCCGGGCGATCATTCCTAAGAGGGGCGGGACCACTGCGAAGACCAGCAACGCAAGGGCCGCGGCTCCGAGGCCCAGGCGGATGGCGCGTTCGTCTACGGCTCCGTATACCTTCTGGACGAGTCCCGGCGAGACCATGAAGTTCGGCCCGAGGAGCGCCAGGTAGATCCAGCCGGAGCGACCTCCCTGCCAGAAGTCCAAATAATCTCCGGATGGGGGCGCGGCGGCCACCACGCCCCCCCAACCGCCCACCGCTCCCCAGGCCCACGGCAGGGCTACCGCGAAGCCGAGCACCAGGACCACGAGCTGGACCATGTTGACCCACGCGGACGTAAGGAGCCCGCCGGCCGTGAAGTAGGCCGTCATGACCACCCCGCCGATGAGGACGCCGGCCCACTCGGGCGCCCCCGCCACGAACTCCAGGATCTTGGCCATGGCGATGAGCTGGGCCGCCAGGAGCGCTGGGGTGCCGAGCCACAGGAGGCCGGTGATGGCCGCGCGAACGGACCGGCCATATCGGAGCTCCAGGTAGTCCCCCATGGTGTAGAGGCCGTGCTCCGCGGCGATCCGCCAGATTCGCGGTCCGATCCAAAGGGCCAGGATCAGCGTGCCGACGGCGGCCGAGCCCACCCACCACCACCCGGCCAAGCCGTCCCGGTAGCCGAGCCCAGCGGCCCCCACGGTGCTGCCCGCACCGATGTTGGCCGCGAGCACGGTGGAGAAGATGAGCGTTGCACCGAGCTTGCGGTTCGCCACGAAAAAGCCCCCGCTGCTCTCCACCCGCCGGCCAATCCACAGGCCGAGCCCGATGAGGATGGCCGAGTAGACCACTAGGACTACCAGCTCGAGGTTCACGGGCGGGCCGAGGTCTCGGGGGTCATGGGGCGAGACGACCGGTGTGCGTCACGGGGCGGCTTGGACTCTTAGGGCGGCGCGCACCGTGCATCACCTGGAGGCGCGGGAGCGCCCACGTCACCGGCCGGCGTTGAGGTCCGAGGCGGAGGGAATCCCCTCGATGCCGGTGGCCGCCCTCACGGCCCGTAAGATGGCTTCGGCGACCATGTCCGCCGCCAGGGCTCCGACGGTGGAGACGGCCGCCGCGCCGTTGAAGGTGCCGGTGGCCAGGGAGAAGACCGTGTCCCCGTCGCCCGTCGTGTGCGCGGGATAGATCGCCCGGGCGAAGCCGTCCTGCGCCATCTGCGCCACCTTCGTTGCCTGGGCCTGGGTGAGCACGGCGTTGGTGGCGACGACCCCGATGGTGGTGTTGGCCCCGCTCTGGGGCTCGTTCGACGGACGGCCCTCCCGCATCAGCACCCGGGCGTCGGCGAGGCCCCGGCCGTCGGCTGTACGGACTCCGGCGATCACCGCACCCGTCGACGGGTCGATGACGTCGCCCACCGCGTTGACCGCCACGATTGCTCCGATCGTGAGGCCACTGGGCAGTGTAATCGACGCGGTCCCAATCCCACCCTTCATGGCACGCCGCATGCCCCTCAGCTTCCCTACCGTCGCTCCGGCACCGGCTCCCACATTCCCCTCGGCGGGCGTGTCCGCGGTGGCCCGGGTGGCCGCTTGGTATCCGCATTCGGCGCCCGGACGAACACCGGGGTCGTCCCCCACAGGGAGATCGTAGAGGATAGCACCGACCACAATGGGTACCACGATGGACCCCATGCGGTATCCGATGCCCTTCTCGTCCAGGTAGCGCATGACTCCGTCTCGGGCAGCCAACCCGAAGGCGCTGCCGCCGGAGAGGATGATGCCGTGGACTTCCTGCACGGAATTCACCGGATCCAAGAGATCGGTCTCGACCGTGCCAGGCGCGCCGCCGCGGACGTCCACTCCTCCGACCGCACCCTCTCCGGTCAGGATCACGGTGCAGCCGGTGGGCCTCTCGCTCAGGGTGTGATGTCCGACCGCGATCCCCTCGACCGCCGTAAGGCCCCACGGGCCTTCTTGAGCCCGGGCTGCTGACGGAGGCTCTATGGAGCCGAGGAGGATAGAGCCCAGCGCCACCACCGATCGCTTCATGAAGTCTCCTTTGAGGATCCATCAATTATAGCGTACCGGGCGAGCCTTACCGAAGCTCCGCGGCTCGCGCGTGGGCCTCCAGCCCCTCCTGCCTGGCCAGCCACGCCGAATCTTCCACCAACTCGCGAGATGGACCGGGTTGGTCCAGGCGAATCCAGGTACGCACTCGCAGGAAGTCCATGACCGAAAGACCTCCCCGAGCCCGGGCCGTCCCCGACGTTGGGAGCACATGGTTTGGACCGACTCCGTAGTCGCCAAACACCTCGGCGCTCCTTTCCCCGATGAAGAGGGCGCCGTAGTGGTTGAGGCGAGGCACCAAGTCACGGGCATCGGCCACGGACAGCTGCAGGTGCTCGGGCGCGATGGCGTCGCTCACCCGGGCCGCCTCCTCGACGTTGGGACAGGCGATGACGCCCCCTTTCGATATCGCGGTACGAGCGGTATCGGCGGTGGGGAGGTCGCCGAGCTGGGTGCTCAGCTCCGCTTCGACCGCGGTAATAAGAGCCGGGTCCATCGCGATCAGGATCGGCACGGCTTCGGGATCGTGCTCCGCCTGGGCGAGGAGGTCTGCGGCGATCCAGGCCGGATCTGCCGATCCGTCCGCGATGATCACGAGCTCCGACGGGCCGGCCAGCATGTCGATGGCCACGGCGCCGGCCAAGAGCTGCTTGGCCGCGTTCACGTACAGGTTCCCCGGACCGACGACCACATCGCTTGGAGGCACCGGCCCGACCCCGAAGGCCAGAGCCGCGATGGCGTGGGCTCCTCCCACCGCTAGGACTCCGTCCACATCGGCTACGGCGGCGGCCGCGAGGGTGATGGGCGTGGGTCGGGGACTCGCGACCCAAACCGACTCCACTCCGGCGGCCCGGGCGGTGACGGCGGTCATGAGCACCGAGGAGGGAAGGGGATAGCGCCCGCCGGGGGCGTAGCATCCCGCTGCCTCCACCGGATCGATGCGGTGTCCCACGGTACCCCCGGAGATGTCCACCTCGAGGGGGGTGAGAGCTTTGCGCTGGGCGGTGGCGAACTCGCGGATGCGCCCTCCGATGCGCTTCAGGCGCTCGCGGTCGGATGGCGCCATCGCTTCTAGCTGGGGCCCCAGCTCGTCACGGGTGATGTACAGGGACTGCTCGGGGCTGCGCTCGTCGAACCTGGTCGCGTACTCCCGGATGGCGGCTTCACCGACGGCTCGGACCCGCTCTACGATGACCTCGGCTTCGCGTTGGATCTCAAGGGAGATAGCGCCCGGGGTGCCCGCCGTGAATTCCTCGGGGTCTCGACGGGGAAGAAGGCTCTTGGTCATGACGTTCCTCCTTCCGGCTTGGCCGCCATGGGACGGCGTCGGACCCGTCGATGCCGGCGCTCAAGCTCACGGCGTACGTCCTCCATGCCCACGCCGTGGCGGGCCGCACCGACGAGAGCGAAGTAGATGAGGTCGGCGGCCTCATGGGTGGCGCTCGAGGTGTCCGTGGCATCGGCCAGCTCCGCCGCCTCCTCGAGGAGCTTGGCCCTTAGCAGCTCGGGGTCGGCCAACACGCGCGCCGTACCCGAGCCGCGCCTGTCCGACGACTCCCCACCACCCACGGAGCCGCCGCCTGTCACCAGTGGTCCCTCGCCGAAGCCGATCTCCCCCCGACGCCCCTCTATCACCCTTCCGAGGGTGGACAGTGTGAACGCCGTCGGCCAACACGCCCACTCTCCGGTGTGACAGAATCCGGAGCCGTGTTGGCGGACCGTGAAGCGCAGGGCGTCCCGGTCGCAGTCCAGGTCCACCCGAAGGAGCTCCTGGGTGGCCCCTGACGTCTCGCCCTTGATCCAGAGCTCGCCGCGGGAGCGGGACCAATAGATGCCCCGCCTCCGTGACACTGCGGCTTCCAGGCTCTCTCGCGTGCTCCACACCAGACCTAGGGCTGCGCCGGACTCCTCGCACACGACGGTGGGCCAGAGTCGGCTCTCGATGCCCGTGGTCAGAGGGGCGGCCACGGCGGCGCCGAGGGTCAGGTGGCCCGAGTACAGCGCCATCCCCACCTGAGCCTCGACGCCCAGTCGGTCGAGAGCTGCCACCTCTTCCGCGGTGGTGATGCCGCCCGCCGCGGTCACGCGGGCGTCTCCCGCTGCCTCCACTGCTTCCTCCACGAGCTCCATGCTGAAGCCGGACATCCCTCCTTCGTGCTCCACCTGCGTGAGGAGAAACCCGCCCACGACCGGGGCGAGCTCCCTCATGCGATCGATGACCTGGAACGTCGTCTCGGTCCTCCATCCCTCCACTACCACCGTGCCCTCCTCCGCGTCCACAGCCGCCACCACGCGCTCCCGGGGAAGCTGCGAGCAGAAGTCCACGGACGCCGCCGTGCCGATGACGACACGAGTGGCTCCGGCGTCCAGCCAATCGAGGGCCGTCTGGAGATCGCGGATGCCGCCACCGACCCGGCAGGGTGCGCGCCGCACCATCTCCCGCATCACGCCGGCGTTGGATCCCTTGCCAAGCGCCGCGTCGAGGTCCACGACAGCCACCTCACCGGCGACCGTGAACTCCTCGAGACGCTCGAAGGGGTCGCCTCCCTCCAAGACGAGCTCCCGCCCGCGGCGGAGTTGGACCGCCCGTCCGTCCATGAGGTCGATACTCGGAATGATCATGTCCGTACCACCACCCCTTCTCTGCTCAGGAACTCCTTGATACTCGCCACGGTGAGGTCACCGTCGTGGAAGACGGACGCCGCGAGGACGGCGTCCGCTCCGGAGTGGAAGGCGGCTGCCACGTCGCTCCTCGTGCCGATGCCGCCCGACGCGATTACTGGCACGGTCACGGCATCGTGCATGGTCCGGAGCAGCTCGAGGTCGCAGCCGCTCCTGGTCCCGTCCCGATCCCAGCTCGTCAGCAGGATCTCGCCTGCGCCGAGGCGGGTCCCCTCCCGGGCCCACTCGATGGCGTCCATCCCGGTGGGCTCGCGACCGCCCATCACGAGCGTGTCCCAGCTGTCCCCGTCCCGGCGAGCGTCGATGGCCAGGACGATGCATTGCGACCCGAACGCCTGGGCCAGCCGCTCGATGAGGGACGGGTCCCGGACAGCGGCAGTGTTGACGCTCACCTTGTCGGCACCGGCCGACAGGAGCTTGCGCGCGTCGTCGACCGTGCGAACCCCTCCGCCGACGGTAAGCGGGATGTGGAGGCACGCTCGCACGGAACGGACCGTGTCGAGCTGGGTCCCCTGCGCTTCGGGTGAGGCCGCCACGTCGAGGACGACGATCTCGTCGGCTCCCTGTTGCTCGTAGAGGCCGGCCTGTTCGGCCGGGTCCCCGGAGTCGCGGAGGTTCTGGAAGCGCACGCCCTTCACCACACGGCCGTCCTTCACGTCGAGACAAGGGACGATGCGGCGTGCCACTTGGTTGAGAGTCGGCCGTGCCGTACCTGGGGTGGCTGCCTCCTGGACCTCGCGGCCCGGCGACTCCCCCGAGAGCCACGCCAGAAGGAGCCCCATGCCGAAGTCACCCGACAGCTCCGGGTGGAACTGGCAGGCCAGGATCCGGCCTCTGGTGAGGGCCGATACGAAGCGCACCCCGTGCGTCGTCCAGGCCGCGCTCCACCCCTCCGGGGCGTCGGTGAGGCAGTACGAGTTCGCGAAGGCCGCCATGCCGGGTGGCAGGATTGACGAAGGGTCCGCCTCGACGCGGTTCCAGCCCAGATGGGGGACCCGCACCGAGGAGGGCAGGCGGACGAATCGCCCCGGAAAGATGCCCAAGCCGGCTACGCCGGGGCTCTCGTCGCTGCCCTCTCCCAGCATCTGCATTCCCAGGCAGATGGCGAGGAGGGGGGTGCCTGCCTCCTGGACGTCCAGAAGCGCCCGATCCAGCGCGTCCGCGCGCAGGCTCTCGATTCCGGCCTCGAACCGGCCCACGCCGGGCAGCACGACGTGGCTCGCCTCGCGCACGATGTCGGGCTCCCGGGTCACGACGCCGTCCGCCCCCACGGCGGCGAGGGCGCTCCTCACCGACGCGAGGTTGGCGACCCCGGAGTCGACGATGGCGACCCGGCTCACGGCTCCACGCCTCCCAGGCTCCCCTTGGTGGAGGGCACATCGTCGAAGCCCGAAGCTTCCACGGCTGCCCGGAGGGCTAACGCCACCGCCTTGAAGGCCGCCTCCGCCCGGTGGTGGTCGTTCTCGCCCTTGAGCACGTCGACGTGGAGAGTCAGACCCGCCGTGGACGCAAGGGAGCTGAGGACATGAGGGATGTTCTCGCACGAGAACTCACCCAGCCGCTCCCGGGTAAGGCCCAGGTTCACGTCCGCGAACGGGCGTCCCGAGATGTCCACCACCGCCCGTGCCAGGGCCTCGTCCAGCGGGGCGTAGGCGTAGCCGAAGCGACGGATGCCCACTCGCGGGCCGAGAGCCTGCTGCAGCGCCGTGCCGAGCGTGAGTCCACAGTCCTCCGCCGTGTGGTGATCGTCGATGAGGAGATCCCCCTTGCAGCTCAGCTCGAGGTCGAAGCGGGCGTGCTTCGCCAGTGCGTCCAGGAGGTGATCCAGGAACCCGATGCCCGTGGCGACCTCGGCGGCTCCGGTTCCGTCCAGATTCAGCCGAACGCTGATCTCGGTCTCTTTGGTGCGGCGGTCGATTACGGCCTGTCGCGGGGTCATGGGAGTAGCTCCTCGAGATTGGTGACGTCGTCCAGTACGGTGGCCGCTCCGGCGTCGCGGAGGGCCGAAACGGCGTTGGTGGGGTCGTCCTCGGGAGCCACGATCCCCACCGGAAGGACTCCTGCGGCCTTGGCGGCCCGGAGGTCATCAGGCGTGTCACCCACCATCCACGCTCGCTCGACGCCCAACCGTGCGAGGGCAACGCGCACGGGTTCAGGATCGGGCTTGAGGGGAGCATCCTCCAGGCACGCGACCGCTCCGAAGAGGTCCGATATCCCGGTCTTCTCCAGGAACCAGACGGCCTCGTCCCTCGGGCGGCCGGTGACGATGCCCAGGGGTAGGCGGGCCGTCAGCCGCGCCAGCACGTCTCGACCGACGAGAAGTCGCTCGGACTCACGGAGCCCAGGCTTCTGCGGCGTGCCCAGGTAGATCGCCTGAAAGCGCTCGGTCACCTCGTCCAGGGGAACCTCGACGCCCCGAGCCTCCAGAATGCGCTGGGTCAGCACCCAATCGTTGTTCGCGTCGCCCGCCAGCACGGCCGTCTCCAGGTCCGCCCGGGTGATCGGGACCCCGAAGCTTCCGGCCGTCTCCAGGACGCAGCGTCGATACGAGTCCTCGACGTCGGCCAGCACCCCGTCCAGGTCGAAGAGCAACGCCTCGGGAGCCAGGACCGTGTCCAGGCCGGCTCGAAGCCTCTCCATCTCCTCTACGCCCTGCGGTACCGTCATGCGTATCCCGGTTCTGATCTCGGGCCGATGCGGAAAGCGCCGGACGCGTATCCCCAGCGACGCCAGCCCGTCGTAGACGAGATCGGAGCGCTCGCCGAAGTCGGCGAAGACGAAGTTCGCCTGAGACGGGGCAGGCGAGGCGCCGAGGCGGGCGAGGGTGTCCACGAGCGCGTCTCGCTCCCCACGGATCCGACTCACGTGCTCATCCAGCAGCGTTCGGCCTCCTTGGAGCTGCGCCCGCACGGCGGCGATCGAGAGCCCGGCCACGGGGAAAGGGGTGCCCGCGTTCCGGAGCACGTTGGCGACCTCTTCTGAGGCGATGGCGTACCCCACCCGGCATCCCGCCAGGCCCCAGGCCTTCGAAAACGTGCGAACCGTAACCACGTTGCCGAACCCTGTGGCCAACTCCGTGAGATCCTCATCGGCGTAGTCGACGTAGACGTGGTCCAAGAGAACGATGGCCCCGGAGGCGGCGTCGGCCACTCGCTTCAGGTCGTCTGCCGTCGCCACGCGGCCCGTGGGGTTGTTGGGTGAGATCACTGCGACGACGGAGACGCCGTCGTCCAGGGCCGCGATGACCGCGTCCGTGGGGAAGTCGCCCTCCCACGGCACCGTCTTCGTTTCGCCTCCGGCGGCTTGGGCGAAGCGGTACATCATCTCGAAGGCCGGGACAGGAAGGACTATGCGTCGTCCGGGCCTCAGGTACGCGCGGCAGACTCGGTCGAGAGCGTCGTCTGCGCCGGCCGTGACCACCACACGTCCCGGATCCACACCGAGCCAAGCGGCGATATCTGCTTCGAGCCCCCGTGGGTCGGGGTAATCCCGCAAAACGGATACGTCCTCCTGGGCCAGCCCTGCCAGGACGCTCGGAGACGGCGCAGCTCCTTCGTTGCCGTCCAGCTTGATAACGCCGGGGTCACGAGGCCCGGGGCCCCGATACGGATCCTTGGGAATCCAGGTCGACGGAAGTGAGGGCCGGCCGCTCATGGGACGATCTGGGACAGCGAGGTGACGACCACGTCGGACCCGCCGGCCGCCTTCACGGCAGGGATGATCTCGGGCAGCCGGTCCTTCGGGACCGCCGCCTTCACCGCGTAGCCACTGTTACCGAAGAGCGGAGCCACGGTGGCTTCCCGCATGCAGGGAAGGAGCGAGACCACGGCGTCGAGGCGGTCCGCCGGGGCGTTCACCTCGATCATGACTCGCATTCTCGCATCGAGGACGCTCTGCAGGAGCAGCCGGAGATCCTCGATACGGCCTTTCTTCGCCGGATCGGCCATGGCCGTAGGGCTTGCGTAGAGGCGGGTGGACGAGGAGAGCAGGGTGTCCACGACGACGAGATCGTTGGCACGTAAGGTACTTCCGGTGGCCGTGTTGTCGACGATGACGTCGGCGTCCTCGGGCGGGAACACCTCGGTGGCCCCGTACGAGCGGACGAACTCCGCGTCGACACCGCGGCTCGTAATCCATTCTTGGGTGAGTCGTTCGTACTCCGACGCGATCACGAGGCGCCGAGCCGGGAGCTCGTTGGAGTCGAGGAGCACCCTCGGTGCCGCCGCAACCACCTGGACGGGATCCAGCTCGGTGTCGAGGAGCTCGACCACGTCGGCCCGCATTTCCTCGACCCAGTCGGCGCCGGCGAATCCGACGTCACGACTGCCGAGCTCGATCATCTCGACGATGTTTTGCGGCTTGAGGATCTTTGCCTCGCACGCACGCAGCGAGACCGTGGGCCGGTACCCGCGTGCGCTCGGTGTCACTCTGATGCCGGCGTCAGCCAGCAGCGTCATGACCGCTTCCTGCATGCGACCCTTGGGGAGGCCGAGGCGGAGCCTGTCGCCGTTGTCGCTGTTGTCTTGGCTCATGTGGAGCTCCGTTGGACGGTGCCGGAGCTCCGAGGTGGGCGAACAAAAAAACGCCGACCTCGGAGGGCCGGCGTCAGATGCGCTCAGATCGTCAGGTGATCCTCAACTCAGGTGCACATCTCCAGCCAACCGCCCGTGAGCGGATGATGATGCCGATGATGTCGAGTCGAGGTTTTCATGACGCTCTGAGTAAACCGAATCAACCGAGAAGAGTCAAGGGCTGGTGGAATAACCTTCGTGCTGGGATCACCTGGCGGCGGGGTCAGCCGGAGCTCGCCGAGGCCATGAAGTCCCAAATGGGGCCCGACGCATTTTGGGGCGCTACGGTGATGTAGTTCCTGCTCCGAGCTTGAGGCTTCTGTCGGGCTTGAGGCTTCTCTAACCCACCGATCCTCCACCGCCTACCTCAGGCCGAACCGCTGGCGTCGGAACCGCCGAAGTCGCGTGGAAGCGACGACCGGCCGCAGGATTGGCAGATCAGATAGGCCTTTGCGGGACGCTCTGGACTGCGGAACTTGTAGCCCTGGGAGTGCAGTCCGCACTTGGGACAGGTGAGCCCGTCCGCAGCCAGAGCCTGGAGCAGCCCGGTCATCGCCTGGTTGCTCTCGTCGATCTCCTTCTCCTCCTGCGTTCGTTTCTCCCAGAAGCTGGCCACGTCGGCGCGGATGGCGCTGAGGTCCACCGTGACGTCCTCGTTGTCGTAGGTCCCCCACATGGTCATGCGGTAGCAGCGTTCGCCCTCGGCGACGAGGCCTCCCGTCCGGGAGATGTCCACGGAGGACTCGGGAAGGTCGTACGACTCCCCCCAGCCCTGAAGGCTCGGAAGTGCCTGGCCCCTCGGGATCTCCCGTAACTCGTCGTGCTGGCAGAAGAGTCTGTGGTCGAAGTCGGCCTGTGAGTGGACCTCTCCATCGTGCACATGGATGGTCGGGAACACGATCCGATCCGGTGAGCGGGCGGGGAAGCTGAAAGCCATGGGATGGACGTACCTGGCCTCACCGGCCACGAGCTGGAACACGGCGAATCCATAGTCGTGGACCTGAGGCAGGGCCTCCCAGGCCTCGGGGCTGAGATTGAAGCGCGGGTCGAGACGGCTGAAGTCCGAGATGCTGGGGACGAACGATGCCTCGAACGAGCCGACACGGTGGACGGCCAACGTCGCCGAGGCGGCTAGGGCGAGGTCCAGGCTGGCGGAGACGAGCTTCTCGGCCGGGAACAAGGCGTGGAGGTCATCGAAGAAGTCGGGATAGTTCTCCAGGCTGATGAACTCGAGGGCGTCCTCCTCCGCCCCGTGGGCTATGGGCACGGGGAGGATCATGGCGTTCTCCATGGGTGTGGAGAGCTTCATCTCGTAGGCGAGGAACTGCGTCCCGTTTGCGACCCGGGCGAAGATGTGGGTATCGGAGACCAGCTCGACCGGTTGCGAGAAGATGCACACTGTCACGCTCCGTTCTGTCCAGGTGCCGTGCCAGTCGAGTGGGTCCTCGATTATCTCCCAACACGGATCGCGAATACCGCACCGCGGACCTCCGCACCCTTAGTTTAAAGATTGGAGCGAGTCGCGTTGCCTACAAGCAATTCCTCCTTGCTGGCCGGTCTACCCCCGACCACAGTACACTTCACGCGCCGACGAGGATTGAGGCGGGATCAGACGCGAGGTGAGGCTGACACAAGCGATGACCGGAACGCAGACACGACATCTAGCCGCCATCATCTTCACCGACGTGGCGGGCTACACGGCCCTCATGCAGCGGGACGAGGAGACCGCGCGCTCTTACCGTGATCGGCATCGCAGGGTGTTGGAGGAGGCCGTACCGCGGCGCGGGGGCGATCTGCTCGAGCACTATGGCGACGGCAGCCTGAGCATCTTCGGCAGCGCCATCGAGGCCGTGGCCTGCGCACTCGAGATTCAGCGGAATCTGGCGGACGAGCCGGGAGTCCCACTCCGGATCGGCATCCACACTGGTGACATCGTGCGTGAGGCTCAGGGCGTCTACGGAGACGGTGTCAACGTCGCCTCTCGCATCCAGGGTCTCTGTCCGCCCGGTGAGGTGCTCGTCTCCGAACGGGTCTACGACGACCTCAAGAATCAGCCAGGCATGTTCGTCCGCTCCCTCGGACGTTTCGAGCTGAAGAACGTGACCAGGCCCGTGGAGATTTTCGTCGTGGCCGACGAGGACCGGCCAGTGCCCGTCCTCGAGCAGAGCCCCCTCCCCACCGGCGAGAGCGCCAAGGCGGCCGGGGCGCCTCCCGAGCAGAAGAGCATCGCAGTGCTGCCGTTCGTCAACATGAGCACCGACCCGGACAACGAGTTCTTCAGCGACGGTATCACCGAGGAGATCATCAACGCGCTGACTCGCGTTTCCGGACTGCGGGTCACGGCTCGGACGTCCTCTTTCGCGTTCAAGGGCAAGGAGGTCGACGTCCGGAAGGTGGGGTCCAAGCTGAACGTTGTGCACGTCCTCGAGGGAAGCGTGCGGAAGTCCGGGGACCGGGTGCGGATCACGGCCCAGCTCGTGGACACGCAGAGTGGATACCACGTCTTCTCCGACGTCTACGACCGGGTCCTCGAGGACATCTTCGAGACCCAGGACGAGATCGCCCTGAAGATCACGGAGAAGCTCCGTGCGTCACTGCCCGGAGACGTCGATGCGGAAGCTCTGGCGCCATTCCGCACCAAGGATCCCCAGGCATACAGCCTCTACCTGCGCGGACGCTTCTTCCTGGGCCAGTGGACACCGCAGGGAGCGCGGCGGGCCGTCGAGTACTTCGAGCAAGCCATCCGGCTCGATCCGGAGTTCCCGGCGGCCTACGGGGGACTCGCCTACGCCTACACGTTCCTGGTGGCGGTCGGGCGCTGGAAACGGAAGGCCGGCATCGTTCTGGCTCGTGAAGCAGCGGAGAGGTCGCTCGAGCTCGATCCGGACGGGATCGAGGGCAACCTGGCCATGGCCGACATCCTGCTCTTCATCGACTGGGACTTCAAGGGTGCGGCGGCCGTCTTCGACAAGGCTGCGGCCGCCAACACCGGCTTCGCCCAGGTCTACCACGAGCACGCTCTCGTGCTCCGGATACTGGGCAGGCTCGACGAGGCCATCGGGGAGCTGGAGGAGGCGGTGGAGCTCGACCCCCTTTCCCTGCCGTACAACAACGCCCTCGCCAACGCCTATACGGCGGCCGGCCGCTACGAGGATGCAGAGGCACAGTTTGAGCAGACGCTCGAGATCGACCCCGGCTTCGAAGCGGGGCTCGAGGGTAGGGGGTGGTTGCAGTTCCACAAAGGCGACGTCGAGGGTGCCGTCGAGAGGTTCAAATCCTTGCGTGCCATGGACCCGGCGCGTGACAAGAGCATCGGAGCCCTCGGGTTCGCGTGCGGCTTGGCCGGCCGGGTGGACGAAGCGCGGGAGTGTCTCGAGACGCTTCGGCAGTGGGACCAGAAAGGGCACGGCGCTCCAAAGAGCTTCGAGATGGCCTTGGTGCACGGCGGCCTCGGAGAGCTCGACGAGACGTTCCGGCACCTCCGAGATGCCCTGGATCAAAAAGACCCATCCATGCTCTTTATGAAGAGGTCTGTGCGGGGGTGGGGTAAGGCCCGCGAGGACCCCCGTTTCCAGGAGATCTTCGACGAGATCGGACTCGATGCCCTGAGCTTGCCTTGATCCATCCTCTCCTGATGGACTGTGGGCCGCGGCCCGGGCGCCGGGCCGCCGTCCAGCTCCGGGTTCGCCCCTGCCCGGCAATACGGATCTTCCTCCAGACCCTGCTCCAATACTCGGATCAGGCCGACGTCTGGTTGGTCAACGCCCGCTTCGGCGTGTTGGATACGGCGGGCACGGGCCTGTACGTCGTCTACAACGAGACCCAGGAGTCTCATGGGCTGGCGAGTCTCACCGGACCCATGACGCGCTCGTTCATCGTGAAGTACTCGAGGCGGCTCAGGGTCCTCTGATCTTCGGCGGGTGAACGCGTCCCGCTCACGTTGCCCCCGGGCCGCGCCGCACTATGATCACCGTATTCGGCCACATCCTGGAGGGAGCAAAGTGGATCTCACGCGTCGCGACTTCATCGGTAGCGTTTCCGCCGCCGCCGCGGTCAGCGGGCTCAAGCCCGGCACCGTCGCAGCTCTACAGCAGGACCCCTTGGGCGTGCGGGAGGACTTCCCCGTCGTGGAGGAGGGGATCTACCTGAACTCGGCCTACATCACGCCATCTCCGCGCCAGGCGGTGGAAGCCGCCCAGGCCTTCGCGGATCGGAAGGCCCGCGATCCGGTGAGCCTCGGGGGCATGCTCCTGGAGACCAACGCCATGCGGCGGAAGTTCGCCGAGCTCGTCGGCGCCACGGAGCCGGAGATCGGCGTCCTGTTCGCGACCAGCGATGGAGAGAACATCGTGACCCGCGCCCTCGACCTGCGCCCCGGCGACAATGTCGTCATCGACGATCTCCACTACGACACGACGTACATCCTGTACCAGCACCTCCAGGAAACCCAGGGAATCGAGGTCCGGACGGTGCGGAATCGTGGTGGGGCCGCTCCACCGGAGGCGTTCGCGGAGCAGGTGGACGGACGCACGAAGCTCGTATCGGTCTCGTGGATCTCTCACCAAAACGGATACCGCCACGACCTCACCGCCCTCGCCCGGATCGCCCACGACCAGGGCGCGTATCTCTACGCGGACGCCATCCAGGGGGTCGGCATGCTGGATCTGGACGTGAGGGACACCGGCATCGACTTCTTCGCTACGGGCACCTACAAGTGGCTACTCGGGGGCTTCGGTGTGGCACCCTTCTACGTTCGGGAAGAGCTCCTGGACGTGGTGACGGTCGATCGCTTCGGCTCGCTCCAGACCGCCGAGGATCTCGGGGAACACCGCTACCGGCTCCACCAAGACGCGAAGAAATACGGGTACGCCACCATGTCCTTCGGGGCCGTCTTCCAATTGAGCGCTGCCCTTGACTACCTGCTCCGGGTGGGCGTCCACAACATCGAGCGGCACACCGTGGCGCTGGCCAACCGTCTGAACGAGGGACTCCGGGCCCAGGGCCACGACGTCTTGACGCCGTCCGGCAACCGGTCGGCCATCGTCACTTTCGAGCATGGACGCGACCTTGATATGGTCCGCCGAACGCTACGGGAGGCCGCGATCACGGTGAGCGTGAGGGAGGAGGGCGCCCAACTTCGAGCGGGGATCGCGCTCTTCAACACCGATGAAGAGATCGACCGGCTGCTCGAGGTGACCGGTGGGTGGGTCTAACGTCTAGTTGGATCCCCTCGGCGTGAATGACAAGGAGGGTGGAATGATCGCTCGTGTTTGGCGGGGAACGACCCGCGCTTCGGACTCCGACACGTAAGCGGAGTATGTAAGGGCAACCGGAGTCGCGACGCAGCGTAGCACCGCCGGGAATCTCGGATCCATGGTCCTGCAACGCCCGGTGGACGGGGGCGTGGAGGTGACCGTCATATCCCTTTGGGACGACCTGGAGGCCATCCGCCGGTTTGCCGGGGACGAGCCCGAAGTGGCGGTCTACTACCCCGAGGACGATCGCTACCTCATCGACCGACCCCCGCACGTGGAGCATCACCAAGTCGTCGTGTTCTAGACTGCCTGACAGCTCTCACGACGGCGTGCGGACCACGGTGATGCTTCTCCACGACGTGATACGAGGTCCGTGGTTGCGATGGAGAGCAGATAGGCCCACGTTGGGTAACGGATCGGTGGGGCAGGGGTGATCGACACGCTCCAGGGAGCCGAACCATGGGCAAATACGACCGTGCAGTCAGGGGGGCCCAGGCCGGGGCCATCGCCGCCGGAGGGATAGCCCTCTCCTTCTTCGTTCTCGATCTGATACGGTTCCAGCCCCTGGCGACGCCGGGAGCCGTCTTGGGCCCCGCCGGCTTCGAGCTGGATCTCACCAGCATGTCGGGTCTCGTCGCCGGCCTGTCGACGGCTTACCGGATCGCGACCTTCACCGTCCTGCACTTCCTGGCCTTCGCCCTGGTGGGGGTCCTGGCGAGCCTTCTCTTCGACTGGAAGCACCTGGCCGGCCTCAAGCGACTTCTCGCCGTGGCGGCCTTATGCACCGCAGCGTTCTACGGAACCGTTGCCGTGTCAAGCTCGGTCGTTGCGCTGGAGTCCGTGGGACCGGGTACGGTGGTGGCGGTGAACCTCTTTGCCGCGATCCTCCTGGTCGGATACCTGCACCTGGCGAATATGCCGGAGCCTGGAGACGTGCCGCCCGCCTGACCCGACGGGTCCAAAGGCGGCTAGGCTTCCACCACGGGTCGCATGCAGAGGCCGTCGCAGGTCTCTCCGTCCGGCAGCATGTCACAGGAGAGGGCCTCGAGTCGATTGCCCCTTTCCGTGCGTGTCAGCCCGAGAATCACCTCCGCGCTGGTCTTCCACTCGGGACAGAAGATCGTTGTGGCCATGGGAGTCATGTCGAGGCTCGCCTCCCGGCTTCGGGGGTCCGCGAACACAGGCTTGTCTCTTACGACGGCTTCCACTCTGCTTCTATGATGCAGGGGATGTCCCGAAACCGGTGTAGGGAATCTCCCGACTCCCGGACTGGCGAAGGGCGACCGTGAGCCGGTGCCGCCTGGGTGGGGTCGGGGCAAGACGGTCGGGGAACTCGCTCGCCGTGGGCCAGTACGATATTGATCTGCAGTAGAGTCTCGAGGTCCTGGATGGGGGGACAAGATGAAAGAGCCGACGCGCAAAGAAGACGCCAAGAATCTGTCGGTCGTCGCCGGCGCAGGAGTTCTCAGCCTTGCCTGCACCATGGCTCTCTTGGACAATGCTGCGCCCCACCAGCACCGGACCTACACCGTCACCCTTCCGGTCGACGTGCCCACGGTGGCTCCGGCCCCGCTGGTCGAGCGGTCGGAGGGACCGGCCCTCGACGGCCGTCTCTACGGAAACGTCGTCACCAGGTCGGGGGACGAATTCGAGGGCTACATCCGCTGGGATCGGAACGAGGGGAGTTGGGCCGATCTGCTGGACGTCGACTGGAAGGGCCGTCGCTCTACGCTTTCGGGAATCCGCTTCGGTCACGTCCGGCGCATCGACGTTCTGAACTCGCACGAGGCCCTGTTCA
Source organism: Longimicrobiales bacterium (assembly GCA_965238005.1). GTDB lineage: Bacteria > Gemmatimonadota > Gemmatimonadetes > Longimicrobiales > Gaopeijiaceae > CBDCKN01. The sequence goes on along the minus strand of OZ250165.1, from coordinate 3,566,858 downwards.
CGCTCAAGTCGGGGCAGCAGCAGGAGCTTGGAGGCCGACGCACGGATCTGGGCCGGGGACTGCGTGCCCTCGTCGTTGACGATCCGCGGCAGGGCGTTGCCGAGCTGAAGTGGCGCGACTTAGAGGCCGTGGAGTTCATGGCCGCCCCCGACGGGATCATCCCGTGGGGCGAGCGGCTCTACGGGACCCTGGTCACACGGGCCGGACTCGAGTTCACCGGCTACGTGACCTGGGACGTGGACGAGATCTTCACCACCGACATCCTCGACGGTGAGGATCAAGACGGGGTCGACCGGGAGATCGCCTTCAGCGACGTCATCTCCATCCGGCGCGAGAGCTCCCGAGCGGCCCGTGTGGTCGTGGAGAGTGGCGAGGAGATGGTCCTCAGGGGGACAAACGACGTCGGACGGACGAACCGCGGAATCTCAGTTTCCGACCCGACGCTGGGTCAGGTCAAGGTCGGCTGGAAGGACTTCTCCGAGGTGCACTTCCGCAAGGCTCCGGTCCAGACCACGTACGAGGAGTTCGACGGTGGCCGCCCCATCCGTGGCACCGTGGTCACCGAGTCGGGTGAGGAGCTTATGGGTGACATCCGGTGGGACAACGATGAGGAATACACCTGGGAGATGTTGGACGGCGACTACAAAGGCATCGATTTCACCGTCGAGTTCAGCCAGATCGCTTCCATCGCGAAGCGGGGCTACAGCGCCGCTGTGGAGCTTGTGGACGGTCGCACCTTCCAACTGTCCGGCACCAACGACGTGAATCCGGGGAACCGGGGCATCACCATCCGCTCTGAGGATGGAAGCACACATCGCGTGGAGTGGGACGACTTCCGGGAGTTGCGCTTGCATCGCTGATCCCGTCGGGCCGACCGAGACGGCCCCCCCCGCCGCTCAGAGGGCGCTGGGGGGTCTGCTGTTAACGCCCCCTGCACGGCCTCGTACGTATACTCACGATATAAAGATACGTATGCTCTCTGAAGAGCAACTCGTATGGTGACGCCCGTCACCGGACCAGGGCTCCGTTCGGCAGCCGGTAGAGCGCCTCCACGGTATCGATGTCCCTGGCTGAGACCCGCTGGGACCCTTCGTCCGAGGGATAGAGGATGTCCGAGGCGCGGTCGCTGTGGTGAAGGATGCCCAGTGCGTGTCCCATCTCGTGAGCCGCCACGGCCGCGACGACCTCCGAAGGGGCGTGCTGCCCCGGATTCCGGTAGTCCTGCGTGACCGCCGAGATGTTCTCGACGGAGAACTGTGGTTTACCGTTCCTCACGCGCCACTCGGCCCGGGCGAGACCGACGGAGCCGCCTCTGAACTCCGGTAGACGAACCCAGAAGAGCTCGATGTCCCATAGCCTCCAAGGGATGGGACTGGTGTCGATCGAGAGGGGGAAGGGATGACCATCCCACATGCGGATCCCCACCACGGCGGCAGCACGGAGGCGGCGGGCGTCGGCCTTGGACGGGATGTCGGGTAAGGGCACGCGCACCCTCAGGTGTCCCTTGGACAGAGCCCAGCGCATGACCTGGAATTCGGCCCTCTCGTCACCGACGCAGAGATAGCCCGCACCGGCGCACGCGTCGCTCCGGGCCACCACCGTCCCGAGACCGTTCATCAGATGGGCGTCCGGACAGGCCGTGGCGCCGCTCCGGCCACAGCCGTCGCGGGTCAGGATGTAGAGTCCCACTCCAGCGATCCCGACCGCCAGTATGGAGAGGCGGATGACACGTCTCATGGATGATTTGCCCCCTCGACTTGATGTCGATACGGGTGGACATGCGACGAAACGCTTTCGACCGCCACTAGAACGAAGGTAGCTTGGCCTGGGCTCGCCGCACGATCCTGCAACGAGGTCAGCGGATGACACGTACCAACAAGGCCGTCGCAATAGGGCTTCTCCTGCTGATGACGGGCTGCAAGGGAGACGGCGGAGGTGGGGGAGTGGATCCCCTGGTTCCCACGTCTCTGATTGTCATCTTGTCCAAGGTCATCCTCGCCTCAGTGGGCGAGACGACCCAAGCCCTCGCAGAGGTGCGCGACCAGAACGGGAACGTACTCGCCGGACAGTCCGTCACCTGGTCCTCGAGTAACCTCCCCGTGGCCGAGGTGAGCAGCTCCGGCCTCATCACGGCCCGAGGCGAGGGGACCAGTGTGATCACAGCGACGGCCGGCTCGGCGAGTGGAGCCGCCCTACTCCAGGTGCAGCAGCAACCCGCTGCCCTCGAGAAGGTGGGGGGCGACAGCCAGACCGGTGTCGTGGGTCAAGCGCTTCCGGTGCGGCCCGAGGTCTTACTGACGGACGCCATGGGCGGCCCGGTGCGGAACCGGATGATTCAGTTCTCCGTTACGGGGGGAGGAGGCTCGGTCGAAGGTGGCTCCTCGACCGGGCAGGACGGGCGTGCCAGCGCGCAATGGACTCTTGGCGTTCTCTTGGGGTCCCAACGCATGAGGGTGGCCTTTGCGCAGTTCTCGGTGGAGTTCTCCGCGACGGGGGTTGCCGGGCCGGCGGTCAGCATCATTAAGATCGCGGGTGATGGGCAAGCCGGGGTCGTTCTCACCACTCTGGCGCTCCCGCTCGTCGTCAAGCTGGTGGACGCGTTGGAGAATCCGTCCCTGGGTGTGACCGTGGAGTTCTCCACGAGCGTCGGATCCGTGAGCCCGGCGGCCTCCGTCACCGACGAAGATGGGCTCGCGAGTACGGCCCTCACGTTTCCAGCCACCGTAGGGCCGGTCACGGTCACGGCCTCGGTCCCAGATCTGGGGCTGAGCGAGACGTTTACCGCCACGTCACTCGCTGGCGCTCCGGCGGTCCTCCAGAAGGTATCGGGCGATGGACAGGTGGGGGTCGCCGCTTCGGCTCTGCCGGTGCCGTTCGTCGCTAAAGTCGAGGATGCTTCAGGCAACCCGGTGCCGGCTGTCCTGGTGACGTTCGCGGCGAGCTCCGGCTCCGTCAGCCCGATATCGGTTGGGACGGACAGTCAAGGGCTGGCCAGCGTCGTTCTCACCCTGCCCGCCGCGGCCGGCACGACGACCGTTACCGTATCGACGACGGGGGTGGCGAGCGTGACCTTCACGGCCGAAGCGTTCATTCAGGTCGGCCTGGGCGCGGCGCTCACGGTGGGCGATGACTACAACTGTGCCCGTGCCACCTCCGACGGGTTCTGGTATTGCTGGGGGAACAGCCTCAACGCACTGGTCCCCCCCGGCCCGACGCCGGTGCTCCTTGGCGGGGTCACCCTTCTCCGGGTCTCTGCCGGTGGCGGGCACGCTTGTGGTGTCACCATCAATGGGGAAGCCTACTGTTGGGGCCTTAACAGCAGTGGTCAGCTCGGCGACGGTACCAACGTCAGCCGATCAACGCCGACGAAGGTGAGCGGCAACCTCCACTTCGTCCAGATCAGTACCGGAGCGTCTCATACGTGTGCGCTGGACGGAACCGGTGCAGCATATTGCTGGGGTGAGGGGAGCAGTGGCCAGCTGGGCAACGCCACCTCGACCGACGCCGTGACGCCTTCGACGGTGGTGGGTCTGCCGTTCCAGGAGGTCAGCGCTGGCAGGGACCACACGTGTGCTGTGACCCTCGCCGGAATCGCGTACTGCTGGGGCCTCAACGACCAGGGACAGCTCGGAATCGGAACTCAGGTCACCCGCACGGTGCCTGTTGCGGTCGCGGGTGGGCTCCTTTTCTCCCACGTTTCCGCAGGGGCCGGCTACAGCTGCGGAGTCACCCAGGCCGGCGCGGGCTACTGCTGGGGCGAGGACGTCAGCGGATCCCTCGGGGCGGGGGGCGCAGTGCCTCAAGCCAATCCGACGCCGACGCTCGTCCTGGGCGGCCACACCTTCACGAGCATCACCGCTGGGGGCGGGCACACATGTGGCGTCGTAGGAGGGCTTACATACTGCTGGGGCCTTAACGCCTCCGGCGAGCTGGGGATCGGCTCCATGGTCAACCAGTCCATCCCGTTCCTGCTTCCCACCCAGTTCGGCATCTCGCTTCTCCTGCCCGGCATCGGAGATCACACCTGCGGCCTCAACGGTCTCGGCGAGATCTATTGCTGGGGGCTCAACGCGTCGGGCCAGGTGGGGGTGGCGGCGGGGGGGCCGGTGACGGCACCCGTGATGGTGCCGGGCTGGCCACGGTAGCCCTGTTACGTACTCCCCACGCTCCGTTACGTAACTTTCCCGATCAGGGCCGTACGCCCTGAGGCGCACCCTTCAGGCAGACGGTCACGCTGCCTTGGAGGATATTATGAAGCGCATGCCGCTGGCACTCGGGATGATGGTGGGTGTGGTATCGGTGGGACGCATCCCACTTCAGCCCGTGCAGCACCGGAGTGGGTTCGGGCGGTGGAGCCCCAGGACTTCCTACTGCCCCGTCCCCTCGAACGTGGCCCACTCGGGCATGACCCCGAAGTCGATCCCGAAGACCGCGGTCCCCAGGAGGAGGAACACCAGTGAGATCACCAGGACGCCGATGAGGTTCAGCACCAGTCCGATGCGCGCCATCTCGGGGATCCGTACCCGATTACTCCCGAAGATGATGGCGTTGGGCGGAGTCGCCACGGGCATCATGAACGCGCAGGACGCCGACAGGGTGGCAGGGATCATCAGCATCAAAGGGTGGACGTTCGTGGCGACGGCTACCGAGGCCAGGATGGGGAGGATCATCTCGGTGGTGGCCGTATTGGAGGTCAGCTCCGTCAAGAACGTCAGGGTCAAGCAGACGACGACAATCAGAACGAACGGTGACACCCCGGCGAGCCCGGCAAACTGGCTCCCGATGAGCGTCGAGAGGCCCGTGGCCTGAAACCCGTAGGCCAGGGCGAAGCCTCCCCCCAAGAGGAGCACGACGTTCCAGGGCAGCCGGGGGATGAGGTCCTTGCCAGCGAGGGTCGGGTAGGCGGCGCTAGGAGTCCGGCTCGGGATCAGAAACAGGACGGTCGCCATGGTGATGGCTACAGTCCCGTCGTCGATGAGACTCGGGAAGGGAAGTAGCTGGGACCATCCCGGTATCGTGATGAACCCGAGCTGGATGGGAAGCCTGAACACCCAGAGGAACGCAGTGAGCGCGAACACCACGAGAACCGCCTTCTCCTCGTAGGTCACGGGTCCCAGCGCTGCAGCCTGATTGTCCACCACCACCCGATCCACCGTGACGTGTTCGGGCACCCGGAAGAAGACCTTCGTGATGAGGAGCCAGGCGATCGCCAGCATCGTCACCGAGATAGGGAAGCCCAGAAGGATCCACCGGCCGAACGAGATGGCCGGCGCGTCGGGGAAGGTGATCTGGTAGATCCGCGCGAAGGACAGGTTGGGCGGCGTCCCCACAAGGGTCGCGATGCCGCCGACTGAGCACGCGTACCCAATGCCGAGCATGACCCCCACCGAGAAGGCGTGCGTGTCCTCGGCCCCGAAGTCCTCTTCCAGCTCCAGGATGATGGCGAGCCCGATGGGCACCATCATGATCGCCGTGGCGGTATTGGAGATCCACATCGACAGGAACGCCGCCGCCACCATGAAGCCCAGTACGATCCGGGCCGGGCCTCCCCCGATCGTCCGGATGATCTTGAGGGCGATCCGGCGGTGCAGATTCCACTTCTCCATGGTCAAGGCGATCATGAAACCGCCCAAGAACAACACGATGATGCTGTTGAAGTAGATGGGCGCGGTCACACCTCCCCGTTCGATCCCCAGGAGGGGAAAAAGCACCAGGGGAAGAAGCGCGGTCGCGAAGAGCGGGATCGCCTCCGTGATCCACCAGGTGGCCATGAGGAGGGCCACGCCAGCCATGCGCGTGACCGCCGGATTCCCCGGGTCGAGATCGAACAGGGTCGTGACGAGGAACAGAGCCGGACCAAGGATCAGGCCGACCTTCTGCATCCTACCGATAGTTCCCGAACTTGAGCTCCACCCCCCAGTCCTGGCCTTTGAGGAAGGCCATGACGGACTGGAGCTCGTCCTTCGAGGGGCTCGTGACCCGTAGCTCATCCCCCTGAACCTGGACCTGGACCTTCTTGAAGCCGTGGTCCTTGATTGCCTTCACCATCTTCTTGCCGGTCTCCTGGTCGATGCCCTGCTTGAGCCCGATGGTCTGGCGCGCCCGACCGAGGGAACCGATCTCGGCTTTGCCCTGATCGAGGTTCTTCAACGGGACGTTCCTGCGGGCGAGCTTCTCCCGGAGGATCTGCAGAACTGCCGTGAGCCGGTACCCGTCGTCGGCCTCGAGCTTGACCTCGCCCGCAGCCCGGTCGAAGTCGATCGTGCAGTCGGTGCCCTTGAAGTCGTAGCGGGTAGCGATCTCCTTACGCGCCTGGTTCGCCGCGTTGTCCACCTCCTGGAGATCGACGCCCGTGGATACGTCGAAGGAGCTCTTCTTGGCCATGCATGTCCTCTCGATGCGTGGATTCTGGAAGGGGGAATCTAACATGCCGAGGGAGGCAGCGGCCCGCGGACCGTCAGTTCCCGGGAGTGCCGGCATCGATGCGGTAGAAGGTCAGCCGGCCACGGCGCCCGCTCCCCTCGTCGGCCAGGATCATGGTACCGTCCGAGAGGAAAGCGATCCCCTCCGTTTGTTGGTGCCGCCCTCTGTCGAGTGACGCGATCCCCCAGAAGCGGCTGTCCAGTGAGATTTCCGCAATCGCGTTCTGCGCAGCGGCGACCAGGAAGAAGTGATCGTCCCCCGGAACCTGAGACAGGCCGGAGGGACTGAACTCGTCGCCCTTCACCTCTCCGATGAACGCGTTCAGGGGGAACCGGATCATCCGGTCCGGCTCCAGCCGGCGCTCTTCGATGGACCAGGGCAGCAGGGTAACCCACGGTCGCAGCTCACGGGTTCTGGGAGTCTTGCAGGCCAGGAGAAGGTGAGTACGGGGGAGATTGGCGGCGAGACCCTCCACCTCGCAGAGGCGACCGGCCCCGGTCACATACATGTTGTAGTCGAGTCGCTCGCCGTCGTCGCCCTCGAGGCTCTCGAAGAGCACACCGTCGCTCGTCACGAGGAAGAACCGGTCCTCGAGGACGAACAAGCCCTCGAAGTCGTCCCGGACCGGTGGGTCACCCAGGGCAAACCTCTTTGCGATACGCTGCTCCCGGACGTCGATCTCGTAGATGACCGCCCTTTCGTCGTCGTGGGTGAACACTCGATCCGTCGAAGCTACTGCGAGGCCCGAGATCTCCCGCAGCCGATTGGGGAGCCTCCACTGCACGCGATGATCTTCGTCGAGCGAGTATCGGGCCAGAGCACTCGCCTCTTGGGAGGACGGCTCCATTGCCGGGGTCTGTCCAGCGAGAGCCGCTGCCAGGGTCCGGCCCGGGAGGGGCGCGAGCCGGCTTTGCCCTCCCAGGCCCGCGACCCAGCTCCCTTCTCCTAACCCGGCCAGGCCGAGCGCCCCCAGGATCAAAGCCACTCCGCGGCCCGGGTATGGACCGAGACCGCTGCGAGGAAGAGCGCACCGTCGGGTCACCCTCACGGGTTCAATCCTCCCGCCTCGGCCTTCAGCCGCTCGTATACCCCATCCGCCTGCTGGAACTGGTACAGGACCTCACGCCACTCGTGCTCGGAGCGCCAGCCGGGCGACGCTTCCGCCATGGCCGTGAGCTTCTCGATCCACCGGATCCCGTACTCTGCCGACGCTGGATCCCGGATGGGTGCCCCGTCCACCGTGAACCACGCCGGGTTGGTGAACGCCTGGGCGAAGCGGGCGTCCAGGGGGTAGCGCTCCTCAGGTACTCCCTCCGCTCTCAGGTGGATCCAACCGCTGCCGCGGATCGCCACCTCACCCTGGAACTCGGCGCGCGTACGATCCTCGGACAGCGTGATCTCCTGAACATCCCGACCGTTGTGGACGAGCCATACCCGCGTGAGGGGTGTGATGGAGCGGACCCGGGCCCAGACCGCGACGCTCGTGGCTCCGGCGGGCAGCTCGATCTCGGAGCCGGGAATGCTGTCGTTCACGATGAGCTCGACGAGTGGCCCGTTGGTGACGAAGGCACGGCCGTCCCGGAGCCCCTGGAACCAGCCTTCCATGGTCCGCCCGCCGTCCGGTGTGCGAACGTAGGTCCGCATGGCACCCACTAGAGGCGTCCAGTGGAGGTTGCTGATGGCGTCCTCGCCCCCCACTGCCGTGATCCTGAGGTCGTTGTTCCAGACCGCGTACAGGGGATAGAAGCCGGCTCGGCTCGCGGTGGACCACTCCAGGGCGTCCAGGGCCTCCAGGACAGCGTCCACGATGAAACCCTTGCCCCCGCCCAGATCGCCCTCCAAGGGGTCTCCATCTCCCGAGAATGCATGCACGTATCCCGTGGTGGCACCCTGGAGCTTGGCCTTCCTGAGCATGTCCGTATTCGAGGGGTAGAGGCTCTCGATGGCCGTACCCTCGTAGCCCGTCGTAAAGGGCGAGATGAGGTGATTCTCCAGGCCCAGCATGAAGACGTGGCCGTAGAAGGGCGGCCGATACTCCTGTCCCACCACCAGGACGCGCTCCGGGGTGGAGAGCGGGTGGGCCCCGCCCCCGGGGACGAAGAACTGGTGATCGAGAATCCGATTGTCCTTGTTGGCGATCTGCTGGTTGACGACGTCCTGATCCTCGGCGTCGGACATCATCATCATGTTCTCCAGCGTGTTGTGGAGATTCCCGGCGTAGTTCATGTGGACGTGGGTGGATCCGTTGTGCCAGCCCTCCGCCGAGAGGTCGGCCAGACGCCGGAGGGTGACGTCCACCTCGGTCACCTCACCGGCTTGGATCTCGACCCTCCGCCGTTCCGGGTAGAGCTCGAAGCCTTTCATGACCGTGAGGTCCGCCGGGCCCGGAGGGAGTTCCAGGGAGAAGCTCCCCGTGGTGTGGAAGGCGGGGAAGCCGCCCAGCCCGCCGATGCGCGCGTAGGCGTCATGGGGCGCCCAGACCTTCCCGTCGGCCGCTGTCAGGGTCACGCGCGCCGCGGTGGGCCCAGAGACACCCTCGGCTCGGACCGTCACCTGGAGCGTGCCCATGGGCTCCTTCCAGCGCCGCTCGGTGATGTCGAGGAAGCGGCGAGTCCCACCGTACGTCTCCAGGAGCTCGAGCTGGGGGAGGCCGTCCTCGTTGGATATGAAGGCGATCCACTCGCCGTTCGGGGACCAGCGGGGATGGAAGGCGTCGTGCTCGAAGAAAGTGAGCTTGTACGGCTCGCCGCCCACGGTAGGCTGCACGTAGAGGTTGTTGTACTGGTCCGCGGAGCCGGACGTCGACGAGTACACGAACCGCTTGCCGTCCAGCGACACGTCGGGCCGAGCCCGGTAGAGGGTCTGCTCGGCGAGGACGGTGCGGCCGCGCTCGATGCCGCCCGCCTCGGCCGGTACCCGGATCACGTTGCCCGACCCCAGTGCCACGTCCCGATTGGAGACCAGGAGGAGCTCCTCACCGTTCGGCATCCACGTCGGCGAGAGGTGCATGTCAAGGGAGCCGAAGTAGAGGCGGGGGCGCCCGAAGTCGTTGTCCGACGTGACCGCCGCCGCCTCCCCACTCCAGTGCCCGTCTTCGACGGTGCGTACGTAGACGTTGAAGTACCCGTTCGGCTGGGTGGAGACGTAGGCCAGCCGAGTCCCGTCCGGCGAGAATACCGGGTCTGCGTAGACGAACTCATCGTCGGTGAGGGCATGGGTCTCGCCCGATTCCAGGTCCAGGACCTCCAATTGGATCGTGTGGGCGCCGTCACCGGCCGACGCGCCGTTGTCTGCCGTGTAGACGATCCACCGTCCGTCGGGTGACCACGCCGGCGAGGAGTGGTACCCGGGGCCTCGCGTGAGCTCGGTGGCTACGCCCGGCTCGGTGTCCACGCCAGACTCGATGTCCACCGCCCAGATGGATCCGCTCATGCCCACCGCGATGGCCTCACCGTCGGGGGACCAGGCGGGAGCCCAAGGTGTGGAGCTAGGGGCGGGGGGGAGGTAGTAGTTGTACATGTAGTTGCCGCCGTGGCGCGCCCACTCGTAGCCCGCGACCCGTGCGGGCGGCGGGGTGTCCAACACGCCGGAGCGCCCCCCAGCGTCAGGCGGAGTGGCATCCTCTGCGCAGGCCAGGAGCCCTGCGCAGAGGAGCGGAGCGAACGGGGCTCTGTGCGGCGTTCTCATCGAGCGTGCTCCAACGCCGGAATGGGGTGAACGATGTGCTCGTCGCGCATGGACGCCAAGATGCGAATCGGGCTTCGGGACTGATAGGGAATGGGGTGTCCGAGACCCGTTGCCCGCTCCCCCTCGGGGCATGATGTCAACGCCGGTTGAAAATGTCACAGATGTGGCGGTTGAAAATATCACACTTCGGGGGGAGGTGACGAGCCTCTAGTTCGTCGTTTTCTCCCCACTCCTTGAAGCCCTTGTTGGACGTGGGCCCGGTGGATGCGTGCTCGTAGCGCCGGTGATCAGCTGGAAGAAGAGCATGGCACCGGTCTGACTGACCGGTAGGTAGCCGATCTCGTCGACGACCAGGAGCGAGGGGTAGGTCAGGGTCTTGAGGCGGTGTCCTAGCCGGCCCACGGCCTTGGCTTCTTCCAGCGAGGTGATGAGGTCGGCCAGGGCCACCGTAGTAGACGCGGCGGCCACTCTGCGCGGCGGCGATAGCCAGACTGATGGCTAAATGGTCCTCCCGACGCTGGGAGGGCCGAGGAAGATGACGTTCTCCTTACTCCGCCGCCATCGACCCCGACCCCGAGAGTTGCTGTTCGACCATGCCGCCGATACCTCGCTCGCCGCTCATTCATCGACGTGCAGAGGTCCAGCCCGGGGAGTCTACTGCATCGTCGTGATCTGCCCTCGGAGTTCACCTCCGGGGATTGCGGTCGTGTGCACGTTGACGTAGGAGTTCTCGTTCCGGAACAAAACCAGCATGGAATCGACCGAAATGTTCGACTCCGGCGTCGCCGTGCCACTCACGAGGACTCCGTTAACCGTGCCGGTTGCGCACGCTGGAGCGCTGCCCCTACCACAGAGGTTCACAAAGATACCCGTATTGGTCCCCGCGGCGGCCGGGCCGTGAATATGGGCGCCCGTCACGTCTGTGATGTCCGTGACATCGATTCTATACACGAGGATTGGCCCGACGACGGAGATGGTGGCGGTGCCGGCTGCGGTACTCGCGTTGGCGGGCACCTCATTCGTACCAGCCAGTGCCGAGGTGAAGTTCTCGATTGCCGCCGGTCCCGCCGGTCCCGCTGGTCCCGCCGATCCTGCTGCTCCCGCTGTTCCCGCTGGTCCTACGGGTCCGTCATCGCCCGAGCAGGCGGCGATCAAGCCCAAGGTAGTGAGCACCATAACGCATCCTACTAGACTGTGTGTTTCATAAAGCCTCCTCCTGTGAAGGACGAAAGACCTCGCCGCTGTTGGTAATACCACTGGAGAACCTAGCGGTCAATGCCGTCTGTCAGCGGCGTTCTCATCGAGTGTGCTCCATGGCTGGAATGGGGTGAGCGATGTGTCGTCGAACATGGACGCCAGATCCCCTACCGGATCCTGTCCGAGAAGTTGGGCTCTCCCTGGCGGCCTCGATCGCCGGAGCCATGATCTCGTAGGCGCGCCGCGTGAAGATCCCCGTGTTGATCATGGCATTGGACATGGCGATGGTGGCGATCTTCTCGTCCATCTGCATCTGCAAGTTGGACCGGTGCCCCGGGCAGCTCCCGCCGTGTCCCACGAACGTCTTTTCGTCTCGACGCGACACGCTGAAGCCCAGGCCACGGCTCGTCTCCCAGCCGGGATCCACGTAGTGAACCCGCTGCATCTCCCGAAGCGTGTTGGCTTCCAGGATCTCATGCCGGCCCGTCTCGAGTAGCCGGAACTGCCACGACGCGAACTTGGCCAGATCCTCCACCGTGGAGGCGAAGCCCATGGCCGGGGCAATCCCGCGGCCCTCGAACGGCTCCAGCCTCTCCCGGTTCCCATGCCGGCGGGGTGCGCTGTAGCCCGTGGCCAGCTTCTCCGTGCCCTGGACCTCGCCGATCTCGGGGGTGGTGGAGGTCATGCCCAAGGGGTCCAGGATGTTCTCCCGGACGTACTCGTCGTAGGGCTGACCCGAGAGCTCGCCCACGATCTCGCCTACCAGCGTCAGGCCCAGATTGGAGTACTGGTAGTACTTCCAGGCAGGGTACAGCGTCTCCTGACTGCTGATCCGGGTCACGATCTGGTCATGGGTCGGAGCGTCGAAGGGAGCCGTCCAGTACGGGAAGTCCGATTCCCGAGGCAACCCCGCCGAATGCGTCATCCTGGATAAGCATGGGGACCTCCCTGTTGGTGCGGTTCCGGTCCGGGAAGATGGGCTCCCGGCGCCGCCCCCGCGAGGGCTCCTCGATCTCTGGTGAAGTGTTGCCGTCGCAAACACCACATGGCCCGCCATCGACCGGCGCTTCGACGCGTTGGAGTCGCGGGTGTCACCGCCGTCGAGGTGGGCCTCGAGTCCCTGCGGGACGATGTGAGGGCGGTGGCGGAGGTCCTTACCGCCACCAATCGGTGTCTCGATCGGGTGGAGGCGCGCGTCTAGCATCCTCCGCAGGCTCGGGTCATCACCGGGGCGAGCCTGGGGTGTTTGAGTTCCGATTGCCCCCCTGTCGGTCCTCCGGTAAGATCCCGCCACGCCCCGACGCCCACACCTTGGATCGGCATGCTGAGGACCACCCCCTTCCATTCGAGAACGGCTCCCCTCTGCCAGGCCCAGAACTGGCGCCGGTGGGCCGGATACATAACCGCCGGATCGTACGAGCTCACACACGATCGCGAGTACTACGCCATCCGGAGCTCGGCTGCCCTGTTCGACGTGTCGCCCCTCTTCAAGTACGAGATTCGGGGCCGCGATGCCGCGCGCGTCCTCGACCGGGTGGTGACGCGCGACGTGTCCAGGTGCGCACCCGGTCAGGTCCTTTACACGCCCTGGTGTGACGAGGCTGGGAAGGTCATGGACGACGGCACGCTGTCCCGCCTGGAAGACGACACCTTCCGGCTCACGGCCGCGGAGCCGAATCTGCGCTGGCTCCTGGACAACGCCCTGGGTCTGGACGTGGAGATCACGGACGTCTCCGATTCGCTCGCGGCCCTTTCCCTCCAGGGGCCCAACGCCCGCGCCATTCTCGGAAGCGTCTCCGATGGGGCCGTGGACGGGCTGGGGTTCTTCCGGCTCACCACGGCACGGGTAAGGGATGTCCCTGTCACCGTCACTCGGACGGGCTACACCGGGGATCTGGGATACGAGATCTGGATGGACCCTCCCGACGCCCCCCGCCTCTGGGATGCCCTGATGGACGCAGGAGGGCCCTACGGGCTCACGCCGGCCGGGATCCTGGCCTTGGACGTGGCTCGGATCGAGGCCGGGCTCGTCCTCATCGACGTGGACTACGTGCCGGCGCACCGGGCCATTATCGAAGACCGGAAGTCCTCGCCCTATGAGATCGGTCTCGGTTGGACGGTGAAGCTGGACAAGGAGACCTTCGTGGGGCGGAGCGCACTAGTCGACGAAAAGCGCCGCGGGCCGGAATGGGAGCTCCGGGGTCTCGAGGTGGGCTGGGAATCACTGGAGGAGGTCTACGCCAAGGTCGGGGTGCCCCCTCAGCTGCCGTCCGTGGCCTGGCGGACCAGCCTGCCGGTGTACAGCCAGGGCAAGCAGGTCGGATACGCCACCAGCGGGTGCTGGTCGCCCATCCTCAAGAAGTACATCGCCCTGGCCCACCTCCACGCCAGCCACTCTCGGCCCGGGACCGCCGTCCACATGGAGGTCACCGTGGAGCACCAGCGACGGAACGCCAAGGCCCAAGTCGTCGAGACGCCCTTCTTCAACCCCGAGAGAAAGAGGGCTACGAAGTGACGGCCGACCACCGCTACGACGCCATCGTCATCGGCGGGGGCCACAATGGCCTCGTCAATGCCGCATACCTGGCCCGGGCCGGCAAGCGCGTCGTGGTGCTGGAGAAGCGGCACGTGCTCGGGGGCGCTGCCGTTACGGAGGAGATCTACCCGGGCTTCAAGTACTCCGTGTGCTCCTATGTGGTGAGCCTGCTCCGCCCGGAGATCATCCGGGATCTGGACCTGCCGCGCCACGGCCTGGAGATCCTCCCGCTCGAGAGCACGTTCACGCCGCTTCCGGATGGCGACCATCTGGTGCGCTGGGCGGACCACGATCAAACGCGCCGAGAGCTCTACCGGCACTCGCCCCGGGACGCCGACGCGTACGACGACTTCGGCAAGCTCATGTACCAGCTGGCGGTGGCGGTGAAACCGATCCTGGCAATGGTACCGCCCGACCCGACGTCCTTGAGTCCCAAGGACCTCCTCGGGTTCGCCCGGCTGGCCAAGCATCTTCGTGGATTGGGGGAGGAGCAGTTCCACGCCCTCTTCAAGCTCATGACCATGAGCTCCGCCGACTACCTCGACGAGTGGTTCGAGACGGAGCCCTTGAAGGCCACCATGTCAGCCAGCGGGATCATCGGCACGTTCCTCGGCCCCCGATCCCCCGGCACAGCGTACGTGCTGTTGCACCACTATTTGGGGGAGATCGACGGTGCCATGCGCGCCTGGGGGTTCGCCCGGGGCGGGACCGGCGGCGTAAGCGAGTCGATCGCGGGGGCCGCGAGGCGCTTCGGCGCCGATATCCACACCGAGGCCGGCGTCGCGCAGGTCATCGTCAAGAACGGCGAGGCGGTGGGTGTGGCCCTCGACAACGGGGACGAGATCCGAGCGCCCGTTGTGGTCTCGGCCCTGGATCCCAAACGGACCTTCCTCCAGATGGTCGGGCCCAAGGATCTTCCCGACGATTTCGTCGACGCCATCCGGCGCTTCAAGATCCGGGGGTCTTCGGGCAAGGTGAACCTGTCCCTGAGCGAGCTCCCCGACTTCACGTGCCTCCCCGGCGTTGGGCCCCACCTGCGCGGCGCCATCTCCATCAGCCCCAGCGTGGATTACCTGGAGCGGGCGTACGACGACGCCAAGTACGGAGGGTTCTCGAGGCGGCCCTACATGGACATCATCCTGCCCTCCATGATCGATCCGGGCATGGCACCTCCGGGGAAGCACGTCATGTCCATCTTCGTCCAGTACGCTCCGTCGGATCTCGACGGAGGCTGGGACGCGACCAAGCGTGAGGCGTTCGGGGACGCCGTCGTCGACACGCTGGCCCAGTACGCGCCAAACCTCCCCGGGGCGATCCTGCATCGACAGGTGCTGACCCCGTGGGATATCGACCGCGAGATGGGGCTGACCGAGGGCAACATCTTCCATGGGGAGCTGACGCTCCATCAGCTCTTCTGTCTGCGCCCCGCGGCGGGGTGGGCCGACTTCACCACACCCGTCAGGAACTACTACCAGTGTGGGTCGGGCACCCATCCCGGCGGGGGTATCACGGGCGCGTCCGGCAGGCTGGCCGCGTTGAAGATCCTCCAGGATCGGCCGCGATGACGGGCCCGTACGACGCCATCGTCATCGGCGCGGGCCACAACGGCCTCGTGACGGCCGCGTACCTGGGCAGGGCCGGCCTCAAGGTGCTGGTTCTGGAGCGGTGGGAGGTGATCGGCGGAGCCGCCGTCACCGAGCAGGTGTTTCCAGGATTCAAGTTCGACACGGCCGCGCACCGAATCGGTGGGCTCCATCCGGCGGTGGTCCGGGATCTTGATCTGAAGCGCCACGGCCTGGAGGTCGTCCAGGCCGATCCCACCGTCTTTGCTCCGGCCCCCGACGGACGACATCTCCTGCTTTGGCGGGACCCGAAGCGGACCGTGGAAGCCGTGCGCGAGATCTCACCGGCGGACGCCGAGGCTTGGATCACTTTCAGTGAGCTGATCGGCAAGGCGGCAGCGGTTCTCCAGGCCGCCTGGTCCGCCACGCCCCCCAATGTGACCGGCAACGACCTACGGGATCTCTGGTCCGTTCTGAAGCTGGGTGCCGGCCTTCGGCGGCTGGGCAAGAAGGACATGGTCGAGGTCATGCGGATCCTCCCCATGGCCGTGTCCGAGCTCCTGGGGGACTGGTTCGAGAGCAACGTCCTCAAGGGGACCCTGGCTGCCGCCGGCATAGCCGGGATGTTCCAGGGTCCCATGGCCGCTGGAACGGTATACGCGCTCCTGCACCACCACGTCGGGGCCGGGGACGGCGTTCTCCGGCCGACCACTCGGGTGAGGGGTGGTGTGGGCGAGCTGACCAGAGCTCTGGCGGCAGCGGCCCGAGGACACGGCGTCGACATAAGGACGAGCCAGCCCGTCGAGCGCGTGATCGTGAAGGACGGCCGGGCCACGGGCGTGGCTCTCTCCAGCGGTGAGGAATTCCGGGCGGCCCGCGTCGTCTCCAACGCCGATCCCCGCCGGACGTTCTTCGACCTCGTGGGGCCGACGGAGCTCGAGCCGGAGCTCGTTCGCAAGGTGAAGAACATCCGGTTCAAGGGCGCCTGCGCCAAGGTTCATCTGGTGCTGGCGGAGCTGCCCCGCTTTGCCGGGGTCCCGGAGGGCGGCCCGCATCTGAATGGCGTCATCTCCATCAGTCCCAGCCTGGAGTACCTGGAGCGGGCGTACGATGACGCGAAGTACGGAGCAGCTTCCCGACGCCCCTACCTGGAGGTGTCCATCCCTTCCGTGACCGACCCGGACGTGGCCGAGTCGGGGAAGCACGTCATGTCCATCGTGGCCCAGTATGCGCCCTACCGGCTCAAAGAGGGCGAGTGGGACGCCGCCGCCCGAGAGCGGCTCGGGGACGCCGTCGTGGGGACGCTGTCTGAATACGCGCCCAACCTGGAGTCGGCCATCCTCCACCGACAGGTGCTGACTCCGTTGGATCTGGAGGAGACCTACGGGCTCTCCGAAGGGAACATCTACCATGGAGAGCACACGCTGGATCAGCTGTTCTTCATGCGCCCGGTTCCCGGGTTCGCCCGCTATCGCACGCCCATCGGGGGTCTCTACCTCTGTGGTGCGGGTACGCACCCCGGAGGCGGAGTTACTGGATTCCCCGGACACAACGCGGCCCGGGAGATCCTCAGAGACGGGAGGGGCTGACCCCGAGAGCATACTGACTCGACCGCGCTCTTGACCCAGGTCGTGCTAGGGGCCTATTGGTAACCATATGATTACCAATGATAGGAAGCTCGACCTCACGTTCGGTGCCCTGTCGGATCCCACACGGCGGGCTATCCTCGCACGCCTCGCCCAGGGCGAGGCGACGGTGGGAGAGCTGGCGCGGCCCTTCGACGTGTCGCGACCGGCCATCTCGAAGCACCTGCGAGTCCTGGAGAGGGCAGGCCTTGTGAGCCGGACGCCCCACGGACGGATCAGCCGCTGTGAGCTGGATGCGGCTCCCATGCAGGAAGCGGCGGCCTGGGTCGAGCGATACCGACGGTACTGGGAGAGCCAGCTCGAGGGGAGCTGCCTGAACCAGCTGGAGGCGCTGTTCAGCTAGTCTGCCGAAGGTCCGCCGCGGCGGCGGCCTCGGTGCGGCACTGCGAGGCCGCTCCCCACGAGCTGGGGGGGCGGCCTCCATAGCGTACTGGTGGGGCCTGGTGAGGTTGGGCTTGACCCGGGAGTTGCGATGGCACCCCCCCAGCCGTCAACTTGCCCCGCGCACTCACCTTGCCACACCCCGAGAGCCGAGCCTCCATACAGCTGTGAGCCGCCGACCTCTGGACCCTGAAGCTTCCCACTACGACTTGTTCGGCAGTGAGTCCGAGCAAGAGTCGCATGAGGCGGAATCCACGATTCCGCCCGAAGAGTTGGCCGCGGCCGGTGTCGCCACCCCGATCGCGGAGACCACGGAAGCGGGCACCGGCGCTGCCCCCCCCCGAAGAGGACGGGCTTCCTGAGGACGATCCGCCTCCGCATCCGCCGCCTGAGGGGGGCACCGATGTGCTGGTGCGCTGGTTCAGCGAGATCACCGCCGAGGACGGCCCGATCGTCGGCGGCAAGGCGGCTTCTCTAGGGGAGATGTACCAAAACCTGGACGGCAAGGGGGTCCGGGTTCCCAACGGATTCGCCACCACGGCCCATGCGTACGCGTCCTTCCTCGGCGCTTCGGTCTCCCCGGAGTCCTGGGACGAGGTCACCGGCCACGAGTCATTGGGCCGCGAGGCCTCGAAGGCGCTCCAGTCGGCCGCGCTCCGGACCGCACTGGAGGTGCTATTTCGAGATGCCCGCCTCGACGACGACGTGGAGATGCATGCCCGGGCCGAGTTGGCGCGGGACCTGGTGAAGGCCACGCCCGTGCCGGGCGCCATTCAGGACGCTCTCGCCGAAGGGTACGAGGCCCTGTGCCTCGAATACGGTAGTGACGTCGACGCAGCCGTGCGCTCCTCGGCCACTCGCGAGGATTCGGAGCTGGCCTCGTTCGCGGGCCAGTACGATTCGTACCTGAACGTCAGGGGACTTAGCTCACCGGCGGATCCATCGGGTCCAACGACCTGGTCCAGACCGTGTACGCCGTGTCGAGAGACGACCTTGAGGACTACGCCTACCCGGTGGACGCGCGCTCGCCGGCGGTGAAGCGCATGATCCAGCGTGCCATCGAGGAGTTCACGTCCAAGGGGCTGTCCATAGGGATTTGCGGGCAGGCGCCCTCCGATCACCCCGATGAGGTCCCGGCCTTCCTCGTCCGTAGCGGCATCACCTCGATGTCCGTCACGCCGGACACCCTCCTGAAGGTGCGCATGGCCGTGGCGGAGGCCGAAGCGGAGCTGGACGCCGCCCCGAAGAAAGAAGCCGAGCTGGACGCAACCAAGACTCGTGACATCAGCTAGGTGGCATCAGCCAAGTAGAGGCAGGCCCATCATGAAGACCACTCACAAGGATAGGCGAAACAAGAGAAGATGCCCTGGGCCGGCACCCGAGCGGGAGACAGGCGAGGGGGTCGGGTGGGAAGATCGAGAAGGGAGAGGATGGAGCATACGGGAACGGGATCGGTGAACGGCCCGCCCCAGCGCAAAGATGGCTCTCGCCCGCGATCACGAGTTCTCCTGACTCCTGCCGCCCATCCACGCATCCCGGTATAGTCACGATGCTCCAGTCATGAACGTACATGCAGATAATGGAAGAACCCACGAGGCCGCGCTCAGGGTTGTAATGGAGAGACGGGCTGAGCCGGTATTTCGACTGCTCCGATGTCGGCCCGCGTGCGTGGCGTCCCGGGTGCCTCTATGATATCGGAGTCTCCATCGATTCCGTCGCCCGTTGAGCACTTCATGAATCCTTCCAGTCTCCTTCTCTCGCTGACGCTCGTGCTGGCGCCCCTCGGATCGGTCCCACGGAGTGCCCAGGCGCTCAGTCAGGACATGGCCACGGGTGGCCCCTTGGCCGGCTACGGCACCTCTGTGGCGGTGGGCTCCGAGGCCGTCGGTTCCCGGGCGGTCGGTTCCCGGGCGGTCGGTTCCCGGGCGGTGGACTCCCAGGCGGTGTTCGTCGGCGAGGCGGGCAACATCATGAGGCCGGGCGCCGTGTATGTCTACCACAAGGTCCTGGGCGAGTGGTCCGAGACGGCCAGATTCGAAGCGTCCGACGGCTCCCCCGGGGACGGCTTCGGCTCCACTTTGGCCGTGGATCAGTCCAGTATGCTGGTGGGCGCCGTGCCTGAGGGTGTCGGGATCGTGTACGTCTTCCGGCAGACGGAGCGGGGAGCTTGGCGAGAGGCCGGCCGACTCTCAGCCTGGAGTGCGGCACCTCTCCCGAGCTTCGGAGCCAGCCTGGCGATCCGAGACGGTTTCGCCGCGGTCGGTGCGCCGCGCGCTGTGGCAAGCAGGGGGAGATCCGGGGAGGACGGTGAAGAGGCCGTCTTCGTCTTCCAGCTCGACGGTGACAGCTGGTCGGCCGGGGAACGCCTCGTTTTCGGGGGAGGTCCGAGTGGCTTCGGGGCGAGTGTGGCCATCGACGGAGACCGTGTCCTGGTCGGGGCTCCTCGAGAGGGTCGATCCGGAGTGGTCCACGAATTCCGGCGTGCGGCAGGTCGATGGGAGCACGCGGGTATGCTGACGGTGGTCGGGCTCGACCCGAATGATGCGTTCGGAGCCTCCGTCAGCCTCGACGGTGGCCGAGCGCTGGTGGGGGCTCCCGGACGTGACGGTGCGAGGGGCTCCGTGTTCGTGTTCGCCTTGGATGAGGAGGTCGGTGCCTGGAGCCAGGTCGAAGAGCTTTCCCCAATCCAGGGCGAAGCCTCCGATGGGTTTGGCACGTCCCTGGCGGCCAACGACGGTCAGATCTGGGCGGGAGCTCCTCGAGCCGACGATCGGAGAGGGGCTGCCTACGTCTATTCCGCCACACCCGGCGACGAGCGTCAATCCAGGAGGGTCAGTCCCGAGCTGCTCGGCGGGGACGCCTTCGGCTCGAGCGTGCACGTGAAGGGTCCAATCGCGGTTGTCGGTATGACGGGAGCCGACTACGGAATGGGGCGAGCGATCATATACGAGCGCGACGAAGGGGCCTGGCGGAAGGCTCAAACCATCATCGGCAACGTCGAACAATTCGACGCTGTCCGTGGTGGCCAGATCGACTGCTCGGGCGGTACGGTCGCGGCTTGGGATTGCAGCGAATACGATCTGGTCGCCTATATGCCCGTCCAGGATCTTGGTGGCCCTCGCGGCGTGAGGATGAACGACATCTGGGGGTGGACCGATCCCGTGACCGGACGCGAGTACGCCCTCGCCGGCCGACGTGATGGAACGTCGTTCGTCGACGTCAGCGATCCGGCCAACCCCCGGTATGTAGGCCAACTCCTCCGGACCGAAGGATCCCCACCGAGCGTCCACCGGGACATCAAGGTCTACGCGGACCACGCCTTCATCGTCGCGGACGGCGCCGGGGAGCACGGCGTCCAGGTGTTCGATCTGACGCAGCTTCGCGACGTCACCGAGCCGATCACGTTCCAGGAGACCGCCCACTACGACGGGATTGCCAGTGCCCACAACATCGTGATCAACGAGGAGTCGGGCTTCGCGTACAGTGTTGGGAACAAGGCCGGCGGCGAAACCTGCGGAGGCGGCCTCCATATCATCGACATCAGGGAGCCCACAAAACCGACCTTTGCCAGGTGCTTCGCCGATCCGCTCACCGGACGGGCCAACACCGGGACGACCCACGACGCGCAATGCGTTACCTACCGAGGACCCGATCAGGACTACCGTGGCAAGGAGATCTGCCTGGGCTCCAATCAGACCGCCCTCAGCATCGCGGACGTGACCGACCCGGCCAACGCGGTAGCGATCTCACGGGTCAGCTACCCCAACCTCGGGTTCACCCACCAGGGGTGGCTCACGGAGGACCATCGGTATTTCTACACGAACGACAAACTGGACGAAATCGCCGGTCTCCCCAGGACCCGCACGTTGATCTGGGATCTCACCGACCTGGACGATCCACAGCTGGTCAAGGAGCACTTCGGTACTCAAGCGGGTAGCGACCACAACCTCTATATCCGCGGTGACCTAATGTACCAGTCCAACTACCGCAGCGGACTGCGCGTGCTCGACATCAGCGATCGCGAGAACCCGGTCGAAGTCGGATACTTCGATACCGTTCCCTATGGGGACAACTCAGCGGGAATGGGATTCGGCTCGTGGAGCAACTATCCGTTCTTCGAGAGTGGAATCGTCATACTCACGAGTAATGACGAGGGACTCTTTATCTTGAAAAAAAAGCAGCCCATAACCTGAGTGCCGGAGTGCGACCCTGGATCCGGCCTCTTCGCCTCTGTCTCGAAACCCCGCCATGCCTCTCTCCTACTCCATCGACCCCGATCGAGGGGTCGTCACGACCAAAGCCAGCGGTACCCGGCGAGACCTCGAGAGGAGGCGAGGTGAACCTATTTGCGGACGAAGAAGCGGCCCGCGAATGGCTCGGACCGGGTCCTCGGGGTGACGCTTAGAGGCCGAGTTCCTTCCGGATGCGTGCCTCGCGCCGATTCAGCGCCATGGCGATGAAGACGGCCCATATTCCGTAGCCGCCACCGGCCCACGACGTGGCATGCATCCCGGACGGTGCGTAAGGTCCGGTGGCGGGAACATGGCTCGGCAGGCCTAGCTATCGTACGTATACTCACGATATCAAGATACGTACGCGTCTCCGAAGAGCATCTCGGCAAGCTTCCCATCGAACGATTGCTGGAAGCAGGATGAGCATCGAGGTCGCGCGCTTCGCTTGCGATCACCAGATTGGGCGGCGCAGCAGTCGCTTAGATTTCTAGAAAGCTCCCCTCTTCGTGGCTGCCCACTATCATATTTAAACCAAGCCAAGCGGAAGCAGGCCCATCATGAAGACCACGCACGCGCTCCTGTCGGCCTCGGTGCTGCTGCTTCCCGCCTCGGTTCTCTGGAGCGCCGACGACAGCACTCGGACCCCCCAGCAGAGCCACGAGGACTACCTCCGCGAGAGCTACGCCAAGACGGAGCACATGGTGTCCATGCGGGACGGCGTTCGGCTCTACACCATCGTGTACGCCCCCAAGGACGAGACCAAGGAATACCCGGTCATGCTCTTCCGGACGCCGTACTCCATCGGGCCGTACGAGCCGGACCGCTTCCGATCGCCCCTCGGGCCCACGGCCGAGTTCGACCGGGAGGGATACATCTACGTCTTTCAGGACGTCCGCGGGAAGTTCCGCTCAGAGGGGGAGTTCGAGGTGATCAAGCCGCTGGCCCGGGATCGGCCGGGGTCCGGCGATGCGGACGAGAGCACGGACAACTACGACACCATCGAGTGGGCCCTCGATCATCTCCCCAACGACAACGGCAAGGTGGGGCAGTGGGGCATCTCCTACCCGGGGTGGCAGACCGTCATGGGGATGGTGGACCGGCACCCGGCACTGGTCGCCTCGTCCCCACAGGCCTCGCCTTCGGACATGTTCATAGGAGATGATTGGCACCACAACGGAGCCTTCCGGATCATGTACGCCTTCAGCTGGCTCTCCTCCAACGCTCGGGTACGGACGGGCCCCTCCGAGTCGAGATCGGGACGCTTCGACTACGGCACCCCCTGGGGATACGAGTTCTTCCTGAAAGCGGGGTCGGCGGCCAACATCGATGACAGGTACTTCCACGGCGACGTGATCGCTTGGAACGACTTCATGGAGCACGGGACGTACGACGAGTACTGGCAGCGGCAGAATGCCTTGCTCCACCTGGACGGCATCGATCACGCGGTCCTGAACGTCGCGGGGTGGTTCGACACCGAGGACTACTACGGCCCCATGTCGATCTACCGGACCATCGAGGAGATGAGCCCCGCCAGCCAGAACACCCTTGCCGTGGGGCCCTGGCTCCACGGTGGATGGAGGAGCATGGACGGCGATTACCTGGGGTGCATCGAGTTCGACACGCCCACGTCCCTGGACTTCCAGAGCGAGGTGCAGCACCCGTTCTTCAGTTATCACCTGAAGGGCGAGGGGACCTGGAGCGCCCCCGAGGCTGTCGTCTTCGAGACCGGACGCAACGAGTGGAGGATCCTCGACCGTTGGCCCCCGCCGGGCATCAGCCAGACGAACCTCTACCTGCGTGTGGACGGCACCCTTTCCTTCGACGAGCCGACCGAGACAGGCGCCGCCGCGTCCGACAGCTACGTGAGCGATCCGAATCACCCGGTTCCCTTCTCGGCGGAGATTAGGACTACGCTTGGGCATCTGTGGAAGGTCGAGGATCAGCGCTTCGCGTCGAGCCGGCCGGACGTCCTGACCTACGTCTCGGAGCCCCTGACCGAAGATCTGACCATCGCCGGGCCCATCCTGGCCAACATCTACGTCTCCACCACCGGCACCGACTCGGACTGGATCGTAAAGCTCGTCGACGTCTATCCGGGGGACGCACCCACGAGCGAGTCCTGTGACGTCCCTATGGGCGGCTTCCAGATGCACGTGGCCGGAGAGATCATGCGAGGGAAGTTCCGGAACAGCATGGAGCATCCGGAGCCCATGGTACCCGGAGAGGTTACCCGGATCGACATCGATCTGAAGGACAAGTACCACACGTTTCTGGCCGGGCACCGCATCATGGTGCACGTGCAGAGCTCGTGGTTCCCGGCATATGACCGGAACCCACAGACCTTTGTGGACATCTATCATGCCCAGCCAGAGGACTATCAGATGGCCACCCAGACCGTCTACCGGTCTGCTGCGAATCCGTCCCACTTGGTATTGGGGGTGATGCGGTAGGCTAGCCTTCTGGCTCGGCCACGCTGGGGTGGGGCTGCGATCGGCGCCGCCCGGCTCAGGGCATCCGGGCCGCGGTCCCCAGCCCGGCACCGTACCCTTCGATCTCGATGACCTTCACGATCTCCCGTGTCTCGGTGTCGATCACGACCACGGTGCCCGCCCGCGCGTTGTCGCCCGTGTCGTAGCGTGGCGTGTACATGTGGCCGTACTTGCTGTGGCCCTCGGGCATTTCGAGGTTCCGGCTGGCGATGTACGCGAAGCGTCCGTCCGGCGAGACCGCGGCCCCATGGGGCTGGGCCAGACCGTTACCCTCGATGACCTTCGCGAGAGTCCGTGTCTCCATGTCGATGACGTTAGCCGTGTTGTCCCAGTTGTTCCCCACGTAGACCCAGCGGCCGTCGGGCGTGAACACCGGGTGCCAGGGAGCGGCATTCACGGCGATGGTGTCCACCGGAGTCATGTCGGGTGCCCGCTCGAGATCGAACACGAAGACCGTTGCCGTCAACTCGGTCGTGCCCACCATCCACCGACCGTCTGGCGACGTCGCGAACCCGATGAGGGTGTGGGGCCGGTCGCCCCCGAGGTCAGTGAGCTCCAGCGCCTCGTCTTCCGGATAGAAGGACGCGATCTGATTGGCGGCCAAGCTGGCGGTATAGACGGTTCCGGTACCGGGCTGGACGGCCAGGGCGTGAGGTCTCGGGATGAAGATGCCAACCTCCTCGAAGCTCATGTCCGAGCGGCGGATCACTCCGATCTCCTGGGGCGGGGAAACGGCAGCCATGGAGCGGGCGGCGTAGAGATTCTCACCCTCGGGATCCAGCGCCAGCAGACCCGGCCTGACGAAGTCGATTCTTGCCACGAGCTGGTTTTGGCGATCGAACTTGAGGATCTGGTTCGCCGCGATAACGGACAGATACCAGTACGATCCGTCGGGCTCCACGGCGATGTGATGAGGCCAGGCGTTCTCCGGAAGGCCCAGCGTCTGTAGGTCGACGATCCGGATGACCTGGTTGGTCTCCATATCGATGACCGAGACCGTGGCCTCGCTCTGGTTGGCGGCATAGAGGAGCTGGTTCGCGTCGGCATACGGGATCTCTCCGGATTCCGACGGGGCTCCCTCGTCGATCCATGCGCTCAGGAGCGACACCTCGTCCTCTGTGAGTCCTTCGGCGTCGAGCTCGACCGGGTGGGGGCCACCCACCAGCTTGGTCGTCAGCTCGATGAGTAGCGAGCGAGCGGCGTCGTACGCGATGACGGCCTCACCTTCGTCCGAACCGGCGATGGTGCTCTCCCACGAGTCCAGACGAAGGCCCCGGGCGGCGTCCGATCCCGTATGGCAGCTCACGCACTTGGCCTCGAAGACCCTCCGGACTCCGTCGTACTGGACCGTGGCCTCCGGGGGAGTCCATTCGACCCCGGGCTCGACCGGCGCCCGTTCGGCTGCGGCGACCACCAGGGCGGCTCCCAGGCCTGATATGCAGAGCAGAAAACCAGTATTGGCCTTCACTTCACTTCTCCAGAGAAAACGGGCGAAATCATGAGGACGGCGCCTTCCGACTCGCTCGCGACGAACCTCAATCGTTTTGGAACTTTCCGTCCAAGATCAGCGATATCTTGGTGTACACCGGAGTGGCGCCGGGGGAGCATGTCGTGCCGAACCCATTTGGCGTGCGGCGATCCTCGGTCCCTGACGGCATCACCCGACCGAACGAAGAGAGTCCATGGTGCCGATGGATAGATTGCCCATTCACCACGACGGCGCGGTTGCGAAGCGCGTCATCAAACATCTCGTGAGCCTGGCCGGCAGCCGGGGGGTCGCATGTGGGTTGTCCCTCTCACTGTTGGCCGTCGCCCACGATCCCGGGGCTGTGGCGGCCCAGAGCGACTACGAGGTCGTGTCGGTGACCGACGGGGCCACCCTCTCCGGTCGGGCCGTATTCAACGGGGAGGTGCCGCCGGCCAGGAGGCTCCTGGTCACGAAGGACGAAGAGGTGTGCGGCTTCGGCTACCGCGAGCGCCACGACGTGGTCGTCGGCGAGGCCGGAGAGCTTCAGGGCGCCGTCGTTTTCATCGAGGGAGTCACGGAGGGGAAGGCGTGGCCCGACAGCGACCGGCGCCACATGGTGGACCAAAGAGACTGTATTTTCCAGCCGAACATGCTGGTCATGCCCCGTTGGGCCGACATCGACATCGTGAACAGCGACCCAGTGCTTCACAACATCCACGCCTGGGAGCGGATCGGAGATCGCGGCCGGACACTGTTCAACCTGGGCCAGCCCCCGGAAAAGGAGGTTATCACCCAGGCGGTTCGGCCTCGGAGAGGGAATCAGATCAGGCTCGAGTGTGATGCCCACGACTTCATGCAGGGGTGGATCTTCGCGGCGGACAGCCCCTACGCCGTTGTCACCGGGGAAGACGGCACCTTCGAGATCGACGACATTCCCCCGGGGGAATTCACCCTCAAGATCTGGCACCCCTTCCTGGGGAGCCGGGAGCAGAGCCTGACGCTGGGCGCCGGGGAGTCATCCGAGGTGGAGTTCGACTATACGGCACCGAGACCTTGATCCCACGGTGCCCCGACCCTCTTGGTGGCTCGCGAACTTCGACAACGGAACCGGAAACGGGCCAGGACCGCCCTGGCCGCGTCCGGAACGCGGGCAACCTCGTAGTCCTCCCCCATGAAGGACGGTACCGAGTCGAGCGAGTCGAACCAGAGGAGGGTGATGAACTCGACCTCCTGGTCGAGCGTGCGGCGCACGAGGTGTGCTCCCGCTCCCCGGTAGCCAGGGATCTCCTTCCTGGCGATACCCGGTAGGATCTCGATCTCCAACGCGTGCCGTCACCCGGTGTAGTGCGTACTGCCCTCGTAGATCTCCTGCCCCTGCGGGTGCCGCACGGTCATCTTGGGACGGCCCCGGTTATTGCCCATCGAGGCTGCGCCGTACTCCCCGTCCCTGTTGATGGCAACGAACTTCTCCGACGGGAAGAAGCTCGGGTTCACGTTCCGGTATTTGTGTACGATGAGCTCGCACGCGTCTTCGCACGCCTGCTCGGGCGAGCATCCCTGGCCCATGCGCATGACGATGTAGTACGAAGCGCAGCACTTGATGACGTCCTCGCCACGACCGGTGGCGCCTGCGGCCCCGATGTCATTGTCGACGTACAGACCGGCCCCGATGACGGGGGAGTCGCCGATGCGTCCATCGACCTTCCAGCTCAGCCCGCTCGTAGTCGTGATGCCGGAGACGTCTCCGTTCGAGTCCACGGCCAGGACGTTGGTCGTGCCGTAGTGGAAGTCGACCTTCTCTTCCCAGCTCCCCATCTCCTCTCCGATGGGCCGTCGGAGGTGGTCGGGCGGTCCCCAGTCGTCCCGGTCGCTGTGGTTCTCCCGCCAGCGGAGCCACCGCTCCCGCGACTTCTCGGTCATGAGGTCCACCTCCTCGAACCCGAATGAACGGGCGAACTCCAAAGCACCTTCGCCGACGAGCATGATGTGGTCTGTGCGCTCCATGACGAGGCGAGCCACCGAGGCGGGCGTCTTAATGTTCTCCAGAGAAGCTACGGAGCCGGCGCTGTAGGTCTTGCCATCCATGATGGACGCGTCGAGCTGGACGACTCCGTCCTCGTTCGGAAGACCACCATAGCCGACGCTCGAGTCCTCCGGATCCACCTCGATGACGTTGGCGCCGCGCTCCACGGCATCGAGGGCCGTGCCGCCGCCGTTCAAGATCTCCCATGCCTGACGCATGGCTTCCTGTCCCGTCTCGTTGGAGTGGCTCGTGATGATGAGGGGGGTGCCGGCGGCCCCGCTCCTCGGGCGGGCGAGACCCTCGGGCAGGCGGCCGAGAGCCATGGCCCCCGCCCCTATCCCCACGCTGTGGCGGAAGAAATCCCGCCGATCGATCCCCGATCGCTCACTACTCATGATCTACTCCCATATCGTGGTAGGCCATCTGCATGTCCCGCTCTTCGGTGTGACGTGCAGACCGATGCTAGGGGGTTGGTGGACGATGCCGCAACCCGCCGGAGCTTGAATTGGAGGTCCCGCCCGCCGCAGGTTGTAGGTCGCGAGCACCAGAGACGAGCGAGCGTCTACCCGGAGGGAATCCATGACGACCGATCGAAGAGATTTTCTGCGACTCTCTGCAGTGGCCGGTGGGGCCTTTGGCCTGGGAATCACACCAAGCCTGATCGGGGCGACGACAGCTACCCCGCTGCACCAACCGCTGCCGCCGCAGCGGGACTCCCGGACAGCCCTTCGGATCTTGATCCTCGGCGGCACCGGGTTCATCGGCCCCTTTCAGGTCCGGTACGCGCTGGAGCGGGGCCATACGGTCACGCTCTTCAACCGCGGTCGCACCAACCGGGACCTCTTTCCGGAGGTCGAGAAGCTCATCGGGGACCGGAACGGACAGTTGGATGCCCTCAGGGGGCGGAGCTGGGACGTGGTGATCGACAACTCGCGGTCCAACCCCGGCTGGGTGCGCATGTCCGCCGAGCTGCTAAAGGATTCGGTGGATCGCTACTTCTACGTTTCGTCTCGATCCGCGTACGCCGACACGCGCCGGATCCCCATGACGGCCGCTGCTCCGACATTCACCTACGAGACCGCCGGCGTGGCCCGCGGCGCCGAACGACTGCCGTACGGGCTCGCCAAGGCGCTCTCGGAGCGAGAGGCACAACGGATCTTCTTGGGGCGTACGAACATCGTGCGGCCCGGCCTCATCATCGGCCCCGGGGACGAGAGCGACCGGTTCACCTATTGGCCGGTTCGCATCCATCGGGGCGGGCAGGTGCTCTCACCCGGCGATCCGTCCGATCCCGTGCAGATCATCGACGTCCGGGACCTGACCGAGTGGATGATCCGCATGGCGGAGACGGGCCACACCGGCGTGTTCAACGGGGTGGGCCCGGCCACGCCTCGTCCCATTTCGGAGCTTCTCTACGGGATCCGCGCTGTCACAACGGCCGAGACGACGTTCACGTGGGTGAACTACGAGTTCCTCACCGAGATCGGCATCCGCCCCTACTCCCACATGCCCGTTTGGATGCCTCCCATCGAGGGGCGACAAGGCTTCGCCCGTTTCGATCTCTCGGCTGAGGTGGAGGCCGGGCTGACGTTCCGGCCCCTGGCGATCACAGCCAGGGACACGCTCGACTATCACTTCTCCCGGCCACCAGAGCGCCAGGCTCGACTTCGGGCCGGCATCTCGGCCGAGCGGGAAGCGGAAGTCCTGGCGGCCTGGCACGCCAGGAGGTAGCCACTCCGGCCGCAGCTCCTCCACCTGGTCGATCCGCGTGGTTGCCTCCGAAGTAGTAGTCCGCGTATTTGAGGCGCGAGTCTCCCTACCGATGCGATCTCATCGGAGAGGCACACAATGACGGAGCGATACAGGCCGGACGGGCGAGTCGAAAAGAAGTACTACGAGAACGAGCTCCTCAGGCTGCAGGAAGAGCTCGTGAGCCTTCAAGACTGGATCAAGCACACGGGGATGAGGGTGGCCATCATCTTCGAGGGCCGCGACGCCGCCGGTAAGGGCGGAGTCATCAAGCGGATCACCCAGCGGCTGAACGCTCGCGTCGTGAAGGTCGTGGCACTGGGCATCCCCACGGAGCGCGAGAAGAGCCAGTGGTACTTCCAGCGGTACGCGCCCCATCTGCCTGGCGCCGGAGAGATGGTCCTGTTCGATAGGAGCTGGTACAACCGGGTGGGGGTGGAGCGCGTGATGGGGTTCTGCACCGACGACGAGTACCGGGAGTTTCTTCGGTCCTGTCCGGACTTCGAGAGAATGCTCGTGAATTCGGGGATGATTCTCATCAAGTACTGGTTCGCCATCAGCGCCGAGGAGCAGGAGCGGCGGCTCCGCGGTCGCATCGACGATCCGCGGAAGCGTTGGAAGATCGGCCCTGTGGACGTGGCTTCACGCGCCCGGTGGACGGACTACTCCCGAGCCAAGGACGCCATGTTCACCTATACGGATATCGACGTGGCCCCCTGGTACGTGGTGAAAGCCGATGTGAAGCGTCACGCGCGGCTGAATTGCATCCACCACCTCCTGGAAACGATTCCGTATCAGGATCTCCCGGAGGATCCCATCGAGCTTCCCGACCTCCAACGGGATCCCAACTACCGTCGCCCACTGCTCGAAAGCATGAACTGGGTGCCCGAGGTCTACGGGGGACGAGCCGCCAGTGGGGAACCGGAGCCCGAGGGCGGCGAGGTCTCGGAGTAGCGATCCGCTTCGGGCCGAGCCCCGGGGGCGCGCGGGCCCACCCTGGAAGCGCCCGGATGGCGGGCGGCTAACCCCACGGCCCTTGGCAAATCGGTGATTCTAGGTATTTTTAGGCTAGCCTAAATTTACTCGCCACTTGGGGTCGCCATGTTTCGCCTTCGCACCACCGTTCTCATTACACTGACACCAGCGGTTGTCCCGGGGATGGTCCTCTCCCAGTCCATCGGGACCGATCGGCCCGACTTCGTCGAGTCCAGCTCGACAGTGGGTAAGGGCAGCGTCCAGGTCGAAGGCTCCGTCGCGTTCGACGAAACGGAGATTCTCGGGACGGAGGTCGAGAACTGGGCCACTCCCTTCCTCTTCCGGGTGGGTATCGCCGACGCCTGGGAGCTGCGCCTGGAGTCGGACTGGTTCATCCGAAGCACACTCGAGGAGGGGGAGGAATCCCCCGAGCTCACGACCAAAGGCGTCTCCGACTTCGCGGTCGGTGTGAAGTGGGCGTTCTTCGCTCCTGAGACGGGCAGCGCGCCTGCTATGGCCGTCCTGGTTCACGCCGACCTGCCCACCGGGTCCGACGATTTCCGCGGCAACGGAACGCGGCCGTCGCTTCGGTTCGTGGCGGAATGGGCGCTGGAGCGCGATTGGGGGATCGGGATCATGCCTGGGATCCTCTACGATCGCGATGACGGCCGGCGCTTCGTGTCGGGCATCTTCGGTGCGGTGGTCGGGAAGGGGCTCACCGACTCGCTCCGAGCCTTCGTCGAAATCGCCTTCGAACAGATCGCGGAAGACCAGTACGGCGGCAACGTCGGTTTCGTCGACTTCGGGGGCACCTTTCTGCTGAACCCGCGATGGCAACTGGACGCGGCGGCTGCCGTGGGCGTCACGGACCAGGCCCCGGATTTCGGGTTCACGTTGGGCCTGTCGGGGCTCTTCCCGCGGTAGGGCTGACCTCCTCGTAGGCCACGGCCACCTCCGCCCGTTCCTCGATTTCGGCGGTGGGACTCCTCGCCGGCTACTCCGAGCCGTCGAGTGTGTCGTCTCCCTCTACGACGAACCCGTAGGCCCTCATCTTCCTCCAGAGCGTGGTCCGCCCCATTCCGAGAATGTCCGCCGCTCTCGACCGGAGTCCGCCGGCTTCTTCCAGAGCGATCTCGATGGCGGCTCGCTCGTCGGCCATGGTCCCGCCATGTCGATATCGCTCCGGGGGAGACGGTCCGATTCCACCGGCGGTGCGGACCTCTTGGGGGAGATGGTGCGCCTCGACGCGGCCGCCTCCGGCCTGGATCAAAGCGCTCTCGAGGGCGGCGAACAGCTCTCGGACATTTCCCGGCCAGTGGTATCCCTGGAGCTTGCGCATGGCCAGTGGCGAGCACGATGCGGTAAAGGCGCCGTCCTCGGACGAGCTACGGCCGCGAAGGAAGTGCTCCACCAGGAGGGGTAGATCGGAGCGGCGCACCCGAAGCGGAGGGAGGTCGATGCGGAACACGTTCAGCCGGTAGAAGAGATCCTCGCGGAATAGCCCCTCGCCGACGGCGGACTTGAGGTCGCGGTTGCTGGCGGCGAGGATCCGAACGTCCACGGGGATGGGGTGAGCACCGCCCACGGGAGTCACCTCCCTCTCCTGGAGGACCCTCAAGAGGCGGTGCTGCATGGCAGGCGCCATGTCGCCGATCTCGTCCAGCAGAAGGGTCCCGCCGTCGGCGGATTGGAACAGACCCTCCCGGTCGCGCACCGCACCGGTAAACGCACCCTTCAGATGTCCGAAGAGCTCGGATTCGAGCACGCCTTCCGAGAGAGACGCGCAGTTGACCGCCAGGAAGGGCTTCTGTGAGCGGGACGAACCTTCATGGATGGCTCTGGCAACGAGCTCCTTGCCGGTGCCTGTCTCGCCGCCGATAAGCACCGTGGCGTCGGTCCCCGCCACCTGCTCGATGGCCTCGAAGACCCCCCGGATCGCCGGCGATCGACCGATGATTCCTCCCGGACTCTCCTCGCCGCCGTCGGCAACCGGGCGACGCTCGAGCAGCTCGGACACACGGGCACTCAGGACCGAGGGCTCGACGGGCTTGGTCAGGAAGTCGTCGGCTCCGGTGTGCATGGCCTGCACCGCGGTTTCCACTGATCCGAACCCACTGATCATGAGGATGGGTACGCCCTCTCCCCACTCCCGTAGAACCTCCACGAGTCGGATGCCGTCGAGGCCGGGCATGCGCAGATCCATGAGGATCAGATCGAACGAGCGCTCCTTCAGGGCCTCGACGGCTTCCGAAGCGTCGGCAGCCTCGGCGATCTCGTGCCCGTCCTGCTCGAGGAGAGCCCCCGTCGACCGCCGGAATGCGCGGTCGTCATCGACCAGAAGGAGCCGGCCGGCAACCATCAGGCCATTGCCTCTTCCTGCTCGACGGGAGCCGCAGGAAGCTCGATCCGGAAGATCGCTCCCGTGCCGTCGTCGCGGTTGCGGGCGGTCATGCGACCGCCGCCGCCCCGCAGGAGGCCCTCCGCCGTGAACAGGCCGAGACCAACCCCGTCCACCGACGCCTTGGTAGTGAAAAACGGATCGAAGATGCGGGGCAGGACCTCGGACTGGATTCCGGGCCCGGTATCCTGCACCTCCACCACCACCGCCTGGGCTTCGCGATGCACGTCCAGATGAACGTCACCGGCTGCTCGGATCGCTTCGCAGGCGTTCTGTGTCACGTTCAGGAGGATCTGCTTTAGCGTGTCGGGTGGCAGGGCCGCTTCGGCGGATCCCTCGGCCGTCACCGACACAGCTATCTCCTGGTCTCTCAGTCCGACCCGCATCAGTGAGGCTACTTCCTGCGCCACCGTTCCGGCGTCGCATTCGGTCTCGGTGGGATCGCGCGGCCGGTGCAGGTCCAGCATCTGCTCGGCCAGCTCGTGCATGCGCAGAAGCTCGTCGATGGCCATGTCGGCGAACTCCCGGGCCTCCGAATCGGTGTAGACGCGGCGGCGGAGGATCTCCAGACAGTTGCGCACGTTCGCCACCGGATTGCGTATCTCGTGGGCCAGCGTCGTGAGAAGCCGTCCGGCTGCGGCCAGCCGGTCCCGCTGGATCAGCTCGGCCTGGAGCGCGCCGAGCCGAGCCTGACCGTCGGCGAGCTCTCGGTTCGCCTCTTGAAGCTTTTGCATGCGCTCCGCCAGGGCGATCCGCATGACGTTGAAGGCCTCTCGGACCTGCTCGACTTCCCGAATCGCGGAGCCGGGCACCGGCGTGTCGAAGTCGCCCGCAGCGAGCCGATCCGCGGCAGACGCCAGGGCTCCGATGGGCCTCGCGAGCCGGGAGGCGAACGCTCCACCCACTACCAGGGCGAACGCGAGGGTGGCCATCAACAACATCAGGCCCGCCCGCCGAAGCTCGGGGACGATGGCCATCTCGTCGTTCAGGTTCCTCACGAACGTCACCCGGGCATCATCCATGAGGGCGGTGCGCAGGAGGTACCGATCGCCCTCCCACTCCAGCTCGACGACCTGACCCTCCGGCGATCCTCGATCCATCAGCGTGGCCTGGAGGCCCATGGCCGCTTCACCCTGGCCCGAGTACGGGCCCAACGTTCCGTCGCCGAAGGAGATCAGGACGTTGGTCCGAGTCAGGGCGGCCAGGTGGGCGGACTCGTCCATGTCGACGGGGGCCCAGATGCCGGCGGAGCCGACCCAACTGCCGTCATACATGATCGGGGCGATGGCAACCGTTGCGAGGAGGCTGTCGTCGAGGAGGATCACCTGGACGGGCATGCCCCCGTCCCGCGTCTGATCCAAGAGCGCGGTCGGCGGCAGCGGCCCCATCACGGATTCGCCCCCAGGACCTACCAAGAGGGGACGCTCACCCGGATAACCCGGGGCGGCAGCGAGCAGGCTCTCGCCGCGCTCGTGATCGCCGGTCGCCAGGGCGGCGGCGAGGCCGGGCGTTCCACTCAGCTCCTTGGCGTGCATCATCCGGCCTCCGGCCAGATCCCGGACGCGGCTCTCCAGGACGAGCGGAGCCAGCTCCAGATCGTCGCGAGCCTTCTGCTCGAGCGCCGTCTCGAGACGTTGGTCGAGGACCACGGCCAGAGGCATGAGTCCTGCGAAGAGGGCGATGGCCACAAGGGCCATGAGTGAGCGCTGTAGCGTCACGAATCTACTCCTTCGGCCGGCTCTCCGGCGCGGATTCACGCTAATGGATGATCCAGGTACCGCCAAGGCCGCACTTTGGTGCTTCGAATGATGTCGTGCCCCTCATGCACAAACCGTTCCCTCCGTCCAAAGGTCCGGATTGCGGGCTTTTCCGGGCCCTGGGGCGGGAGGCGTCCGTTTCAAAGGCAGGGCATGAAACGCGGCCCCGGTGTTCCGTGGAACGTGGAGGCAGCATCCGCCCGAGAGGCGCGACCCGCGGAAAAACGGCCGCCTGCCTTCCCGAAGAGCCGTACCCGCGTCCGCCAGGATCCCTCGCACGCCTCATGCAAGTCCGGATCTGCCGTGGACGGACGGCCCACGGACACCCAAGGGGCCGTCATTCCGGTGATTCACATCCGAACGAGGAGAGAAAGCAATGAAGAGATCCACCTTGGTGGCCGCCCTGGCGCTTACGGTATTCATGGGCGCGGCCTGCAGCGACGACGACGACGATCCCATGGTGCCGTTGATGGAGAACCTCCAGCTGACGTTGACGGGATTCGAGCAGTTGATGAACGGCTTCCACTACGAGGGCTGGGCGATCATCGGGGGAGCGCCGGTCTCTACCGGGAAGTTCAACATCGATGCGGACGGCGGACTCGTGACCATTTCGGGCGCGAGCATCCCCGGCAGCACCTTCTCGACGGGGATGGACCTGTCCACCGCCACCGCCATCGTCCTGACTATCGAGCCCGCCGGTGACACGGATGCCGTCCCGGCGGACACCCACATCGCGGCAGGAAGCGTGTCCAACCAGTTCGCGACCCTCTCCGTGGGACATGCCGCGGCCCTCGGGAACGACTTCGCCGGCGCGGCCGGCGACTACATTCTCGCGACCCCGACCAACGGGGCGGACAACGACGAGAACAGCGGGATCTGGTTTCTGAGTCTGGCTTCCGGAGCGCCGGCAGCGGGCCTGACGCTTCCCACGCTACCAGCGGGGTGGAAGTACGAGGGATGGGCGGTGATGGGTGGTACTCCGGTGACGTCCGGTACCTTCACCGCGGTGGACATGGTCGACGATGGTGCCCCGTTCAGCGGAACGATGGATGGTCCCCCGTTCCCCGGTGAGGACTACCTCGTCAACGCTCCGGCAGGTCTTGCTTTCCCCACGGATCTCGCGGGGGGCACTGCGGTCATCTCCATCGAGCCGGATCCCGACGACGCCAGCACGCCGTTCACCCTCAAGCCCCTGGTGGGCATGATACCGGCGAGCGCCGTGGACCACACGACGTATTCCCTGGGGAGCAACCTCGGCTCACTGCCCACGGGTGCCGCGAGCATCCGTTAGGGGCACCGCGGGGTGGCGGCCGTTCCGCCACCCCGCTTCCCCATCATCCACCGACCGCGAAGGAGAGGCCGGCCGTCATCTGAGCCCATCTCGCTCGGTCCATCACCGACGAAACGAACGAGGGGATTCCTTCTGTCGGGGTACGGTCGGTGGCCCGACGGCACCCGTGTCCACCCGTGCTCCGGGTGCTACCTTGTCGGGCCCGCGAGGCCGGGAGCCGCCCAGGGCGCTTCCGGGAAGACCGGCCCGGGTACGGGAGGCCCGCCGGTGCCGTCGCTCGCCCGGCCCCGGAGGACAACCTCCGGAGCCGTTCGTCGGCCCGTGGGTGACCTCGGCCGGTGCGGTGCGGCGTATTCGAACGGAGGCGGAGACTTGAGCGACAGCACGAATGCGGACGTGGGCAGTCCCTATCTGACGGACGAGTCCAAGAAGGCTCTCCTGGCCCGTCTGGCTCGAGTCGAGGGCCACGTCCGAGCCATCTCCAAGATGGTTGACGAGCGTGATTGGGCCGACGAGATCCTGCTCCAGGTGACGGCCGTAAAAGGTGCACTCAACCGCTTTGCTTCCACTCTGGTGGAGGATGAGCTCAAGGCCTGTCTCTCCCAATGCGAGGACCCCCAGGAGCAGGAGGAGAGAATCGACCGGCTGACCCGCGTCCTCGCCACCATGCTGAAGCAGACCTGACACGGCACCCCACCCGCGGCGCCAACCGGGCATTCCCGGGGTGGGGTCTCCCTTCCTTGCGTTGACCTCACATCTGTACGATCTTCGGTGGAACCAATCTCCCCCTGGGGGGGTTGGGGATACATCAACCAATCGATCATCATCGGTGCCTCGGCATCGACGGAGGCTGGAGAGCAAGGGAGAAGCCACATCAGCACAACGACCATCGATCTACGGGGCCTAGCCGAGAGGATACACAGTCGCTTCGGCGCCCTCAGCACCACCGAGACGAGAGCGGCCCTCGTCATTCATCGACTCCTGGCGAACGGCGTTCCCGTGAGCGACTCAGATGTGGGGCGCGAATTGGACATGACCTCCGACGAAGTCCAGGACCTCACCCGTGACTGGCCCGGCGTCTATCGGAACGAAGACGGCGACTTCATCGGGTTCTGGGGTCTGGCGATTTCCGAAATGCCTCACCGGTTCCGGTTGGGAGACCGACAGCTATACACCTGGTGCGCCTGGGACGCGCTCTTCCTGCCGGGGATCCTGCGAAAGACCGCCGACGTGGTCTCGACGTGTCCAGCCACGGGAGAAGAAATCCGCCTGAGAATTGGTCCGGAAGGGGTAGAGGAAGTCTCACCCGCAGAGACCGTCATGTCGCTCCTGGAGCCCGAGAGCTGCGACGTCGAGGGTAACCGCGTCATCTCCAGCTTCTGCAACTACATCCATTTCCTCGCCTCACAGGAGGTGGGAGAGGAATGGGTGGCGAACCGGGGAGAGGGAACGTTCATGCTCACGCTGTCCGAGGCGTTCGAGCTGGGGCGTCTGACCAACTCGCTCCGGTACGGCGATTCGCTGGGCCCCTCACACGGCTGACCTCGACCTATCTCCCCTTCCGTACGGTGAGCCCGAAGGCCTGTCCGGGATGACCGCGTCGAGGTACTGGTCGTCTGGGTTCCGAAGAATGGCGCCCGGGGGTGACGGGTCGCCTCCAACTGGACCGCGTCTCCAGGTCCGATAGTTTTGAGGCAACTCCTCCAGACGTCTCAAGCTCCAGAGTCCATGTGCGGGTTCCTCGTCATCGTGTCCACCGGCGCCTCAAGGTCATCGACCTGGAGGGAGGGCAGCAGCCCATAGTGGGGAGCGACGGTCGCTATCGCCTCGTTTACGACGGCGAGATCTACAACTTCCGTGAGCTCCGGGTCGAGCTGGAAGGGAAGGGACGACGGTTCCACACGCGAAGTGACACCGAGGTGCTCCCGCCCGCCTACGAGCGGTGGGGCCCGGGCTGCGTCTCGCGCCTGAGCGGCATCTTGACCTATCTGCCAGAGCAGCTCATGGGTGAGAACTTTGGAGATCGGCGGAAGCGGGGCTTCACCGTGCCAAAGCACCGTTGGGTTCAGGCCCAGCCGGCCGCGGCGTTGAAGGAGGCCTTGCTCCCAGCCGGCATCGAGGCGTGGTTCGACCCGGCAAGGCTCACGAGCCACGTGTTGGAAAGCCCGAGAGGCACGGAACTGGCATGGCCTCTTCTGGCGTTCGCGCACTGGTTTCATCACTACCTGCGCAGTGGGTGAGCAGGCACACCGAACAAAGGCAAGAGATATGCGACTTCTGGTCTTCAGTGACCTCCACCGCGGCAAGGCCGCGGCCCGCTCCATCGTCGACCGCGCCGAAGACGTGGATGTGGTCGTCGGAGCGGGGGATTTCGCCGTAATGCGGGAGGGCATCGAGGACGTGATGGACATCTTGAGGGAGATCGACCGGCCCACCGTTCTGGTCCCCGGAAACGGCGAGTCCGACGACGAGCTCCGTGCGGCGTGCCGGGGATGGGAGACGGCAAACGTGCTCCACGGGGACCTCGTGACCATCGACGGCATCGAGTTCTTCGGAATCGGCGCCGGCATCCCCATCACGCCTTTCGGATCCTGGAGCTTCGATCTGAGCGAACAAGAGGCGCACATTCTGCTGGCGCCTTGCCCTGCGGACGCCGTTCTCGTCAGCCATTCACCGCCTTACGGACACGTGGATCAAACCGGGGGAGCGCATCTCGGGACCCACGCGGTCCTGGACACCATCGAGCGAGTGTCGCCCCGCCTGGTCGTCTGCGGTCACATCCACGGCTGCTGGGGGCAACGTTCCACCCTGGGATCCACGCCCATCCTCAATGCAGGCCCGGACGGTCATGTCCTGGAGGTGTGAGGGTAGGCCAGCCGACTCGCGTCCGTGATCATCAACATGTACAATCTCATCTCGAAAAACCGACACGGCACGCACTCCTCGCCGTACCAGCGACGTCACGGGGCGGTCAGGGGAGTGGGGCCATCCGGTGTGCGCCACGACCACACCCGGCAGGAACCATGATGAATACGAAGAGGCACCTCCCCAGGCTGGCGCTCCTTTGCTCGATGCTCGCGCTCGTATCGTGCGGTACGGCCGACTCGAGTCAGGAGTCCGAGGCGGAGCTGATCGAGCGGGCCAGGGGCATCCACGACCGCGTCATCACCCTCGACACCCATAACGACATCAGCCTCGCCAACTTCACGGAGGAGCGAAACTACACCATGGACCTGTCCACGCAGGTCAACCTCCCCAAGATGGAGGAGGGCGGATTGGACGTGACATGGCCCGTGGTGTTCGTGGGCCAGGGCCCGCTGACCGACGAGGGTTATGCTCAGGCCCACCAGGCGGCGATGGACAAGTTCAATGCCATCCACTGGCTCGCCGAGGAAAAGGCTCCCGATCGCATCGAGATCGCGTATACCTCGGACGACGTCCGGAGAATTGCGGCTTCCGGCAAGAAGGTAGCCATGATAGCCATCGAGAACGCGTATCAGGTCGGCCTGGAGCTCGACAACATCCGGAAGTTCCAGGAGCTTGGTGGCCGCTACATGTCCCTGGCCCACAATGGGCACAGCCAGTTCTCCGACTCCAACACGGGTGAGAGAGACGGCGTTTGGCTGTACAACGGGCTGAGTAACCTCGGTCGCCAGGCCGTGGCGGAGATGAACAGGTGGGGCATCATGATCGATATCTCACACCCGTCCAAGCCGGCCATCATGGAGATGCTCGAGCTGTCCCGGGCCCCCGTCATGGCTTCCCACTCCGCTGCCCGGGCTCTCGGTGACGTCAGCCGCAACCTGGACGACGAGCAGCTCTTGGCGCTGAAAGAGAATGGCGGGGTGGTGCAGACCGTCGCTTTCCGCAGCTACGTCAACCCGGAGAAGAACGCCGCGCATCGCGAGGCGCAGGACGCGCTCTACGCCGAGCTCGCGGAAGGGCTGGGCTTCGAGCTCCTCGATCGGGGCGCGCGCCGAGGGATGAGCCCGGAGGAGAGGGACGCCTACGAGGCGAAGATGGCCGAGGTTCGTGAGCTGGCGACCCCCAGAGAAGAGGCCGAGGTCAACGCCGTTGCACCGCCCGTGGATGTGGCGGACTTCGTCAACCACATCGACTACCTGGTGGAGCTCATCGGCCTGGAGCATGTGGGGATCAGCTCGGACTTCGACGGAGGCGGCGGGGTCACCGGTTGGAACTCTGCCGCGGAGACCTTCAACGTGACCCTCGAGCTGGTCCGGAGAGGATACACGGAAGAGGAGATCGGCATGCTCTGGAGCGGCAACATCCTCAGAGTGCTGGACGAAGTCCAGCGCGTCGCCCACGAGATCGAGAACGCCAGCTAGGAGTCTGCGCCGCAGAAGCACAGCTGACTGAGCCGAATGGTCATCGAGCCGTCCGCGGCGAGGCGGATCCGGGTGATTGGGAGGTTGAGGACTTGTGTCTGCGACGGATCGGGAGAGCGGAATGGATGCGTTGGGGGGGCAAGAGAGCTACGAGAGCCCTCGCGCCGGCAGATGCGGGTGAACCCTCGTGCAGTCATGCCGCCTGAAGGGTGTGCAGCCGCTTCACATTGAGTGCCAGGCACACGAGGGTCCACTCGGCCCGGACCTTCTCGAGGCCCCGGAAGCTGAATCGTCGAAAGCCCATCACTTCCTTGATCCAGCCGATGGGCGCCTCGGCCTGCGACTTTCGCCGTGCGTAGCGTCTGCGGCCATCTTCGCTCGCCAGCTTCTCCGCCATGCGGACTTTCGCCGGATATTCCTCCTTGTCAACCGTGGGGGCGGCCTTGCCCTCCCGGGCCAGCGCCACATACCCGTCGATGTCTCGCTCTTCCAGTTCCTCGAGATCCCGCTCGTTGCAATAGCCCGTGTCCGCCAGCACCTGCGCCGGCGTCTCGCCGTACGCTTGCGCCACCGCGTCGACCATGGGCACCAGCTGGCCCTGGTCGCTCGCGTTGTCCGTCACCTCGGCCCCGACCACCAGCTGGTTCTCCCCCTCCACGACCGTCTGTGCGTTGTAGCACTGCTGGAACCCCTCCGAACTCGTCTTCATGATCCGGCTCTCAGGGTCCGTGAAGTTGCTCTGCGCCGCCTCGTCCGGCTCTCCGTACTCCCGCTTGTAGGGCCTGCCGCCCTTCGGGTTGCGCGTCTGCCCCGGCTTGCGGCCCCGTGCGTCGTCCGCCGCTCTCTGCTCGGCTTCCAGGCGCGCCTTCGCCTCCCGGATCGCCGCCAGCCGGTCCTCGCGCCGCTTGAGCTCCTCCGGCACCTCGTCTCCGCATGCTTCCTCGCCGTAGCGCTCGTCTTCCGCTTCGTCCACCGCCTCGGCCCTCTCCAACAGCCCCCGGATCTCCGCCTCCAGCCGAGGCTCCCCGGTCACCATCCGGCCGTAGCTCATCGCCTTGCGCTTGTTCGCGTTCGCCCGAACCTTCGTCCCGTCCACCGACACCCTGCCAAGCCCCGCCAGCCCCAAGGCCCGCGCGAGCATCACCACCTCCACAAACACCGCCCGGAAATCCCCGAGATGGCGCTTGCGGAACTCGCACAGCGTCCGGTGCTTCGGGAAGTTCTCCGCCGCCAGCATCCGAAACGCGACATCCTCCTCCAGCTTCCTCGCCATCTTCCGCGACGAGAAGGTGCCCGTCGCATACGCGTAGATCAGCACCTTGACCATCATCCGAGGGTCGTACGGCGAGTTGCGCCGCCCGTCCCCCCGGTACCGCCCGTAGAACGCGCTCAGCTCCACCGCGTCCACCAGGTCGCTCACATGGTGCGCCAAATGACCCTCCGACACCCACTCCCGAAGATCCGGAGGCAGCAACAACATCTGCTCCGGATCGTACGGTCGAAATGTCGTTCCCATTCACCCCCCTCGGTGATCCGCAAGCCTTCCCAATGCCTTCGCTACCACCAAAGATAGCCGCCGCAGGGTTCTGCGGCGCAGACTCCTAGTGTGGTGTTACAGAAGTTCGCGAGCCACCGAGAGTGCCGAGGCGCCGGATCCGGGGTACCCGCGCCGTTAGGCGTGGGTCAGGCGCGACGACGAGGAATAGCAACGCTGCCAAGGCCGGCTCGCCTCCTGGCGCTCCTCCTCTGTGCCCTCCTTCTGGCGTGCGGAAGTGACCCTGTCGTTCCCGACGATTCGGGACGAGCCGGCGACGGCACACTGGCCGAAGCTCTGGAGTTCGTGCGGGAGGCGCACGGTTTGCCGGCTCTCGCCGGCGTGATGGTGCGCCAGATACAGCTGCTCCGGGCACTGCGTACGCCCAGGGTTGGGCCCTGGTGGAACAGTCATGGATTGGTGGTGGGGCCCTGACTCACAACGGGAGCAACGGGAGGTGGTTCGCCCGACTGTGGCTGGCACCGGGGAGAGACTTCGGGCTCTTCACCGTCACGAATGCGGCAGGCGATCAGGGAGAGGACGGCACAGATGCCGCGGCCATCGTGCTAATCGAGCGCTTCGAGGTGGCCTTCGGTAGGTAGCTCCTCCTACCCCCCCATCCTCGCGATCTCCAGGATCCGGTCGACGTCCTCCTCGTTGTTGTATGCGTGGAGGGAGAACCGCAGCACGCCCTTCCGGATGGAGAGGTGGACCCCCTCACGCGTCAGCACGTCGTGAAGAGTGTTCAGGGCCGGGTCGTCCGCCGTGTAGTGCCGGCCCCCCCCCAATCTCGCCCAGGGCTACGATGTTGCCGAGATGGGGCCCGGGTGACCCTCCGCAGACGGGCAGCCCCACCTCCAGGAATCCCTCGGCCATACGTATACCTAGTTCGCGAACATACGTATCGATGGCCGGGGTGCCGAGCTGGTTCAGCAGGTCCAGGGCCGCTTTCACCGCCGCGATCCCCAGGTAGTTGTAGTTGCCTCCGTCGAAGCGCCTAGCAGCCAGGGCGTACGTGAAGTTCTCCCCCGTGAGAGCTGTTTCGTGGGCGCCCTCGTCGAAGGTCACGCTGAAGCGGGCCAGGGCGGCGGGCTCCAGCTCTTCGGCGAACTTCCTTCGGCAGTAGAGAAAGCCCATCCCGTAGCACGAGAGCAGTCCTTTCTGTGTGGCCACGGCGAGGGCGTCGATGCCGAGCTGCTCCACGTCCGTGTGCAGGATGCCGATGGATTGGGCGGCGTCCACGACGATTCGAACACCCCGCTCCGCGCACGCCGCCGACAGGGCAGGGACGTCCGTCACGAATCCGGGCGAGAAGGTCACCGTCGAGACGGACACCAGCCGCGTGCGCTCATCCACCGCCGCCATGAGCGTGTCGAGGTTCACCCGTCCGGCGTCCGGAGGCACCGCGCGCACCTCGATACCATGTCGTCGGGCCGCGTTGTACCAGGGATACACGTTGGCCGGATGCTCGAGCTCGGGGCACAGGACCATGTTGTCTCCGGTCTGCCAGCGCATGCCTCCGGCGATCATGTTCAGCCCGTCCGAGACGTTCTTGGCGAACGCGATCTCGTCCGGGTGGGCGTTCACCATCTTCGCGAAGGTGACGCGGGTGCGCTCCACGAGGTCGAAGGACTCCTCCTTGCTCCAGTCCAGTCCGGTCCGCCTGTCCAGATACTCCGTGATCGCGTCCCGCACCTGAACAGGCATGAGCCCCCGCTGGGCCACGTTGGTGAAGACCCCGTCCCCAGTGCCCGGAAAGTTGGACCGGAAGTCGGCGAAGAGATCGTCGCTCATGCCGGCGCCTCTGCACGATGTCGCTCGGAGTGAGATACGATTGCGGTTCCCACCATGTCCCCCATGACGTTGACGGTCGTGTTCCCCATGTCGATGAGCCGGTAGATGCCCGCCACGATGGCGGCGATCTCCAGCGGTAGGCCGAACGCTTGGACGAAGATGAGGGCGGTCACCAAGCCCCCAGCCGGAATCCCACCCGAGCCCTCCGAGAGGATCAGCCCGACGAGGATGATGCTGATCTGCGAGGAGAGATCGAACTCCACTCCCGCCGCCTGTGCGGTAAAGAGGAGGACGCCCGCCA
Organism: Longimicrobiales bacterium; assembly: GCA_965238005.1. Taxonomy (GTDB): domain Bacteria; phylum Gemmatimonadota; class Gemmatimonadetes; order Longimicrobiales; family Gaopeijiaceae; genus CBDCKN01. Next base: position 3,523,069 of record OZ250165.1, on the reverse strand, counting down.
GCATGATCGAGGTGCCGTCCTTGTTGAGCTGTGCCCCCAACGGCAAGGTGAACGAGTAGATCCGCCGAGGGAGCTTCAGGTGATCTTCCGCCACTTCGAAGGCCACAGCGAGACTGGCCAGGCTGCTGCACGTCGCGATGGTCGTGGCCCACAAGGTACCGGTCTGCTTCAGGAAGCCCACCGGGGAATGGGGCGTCAGCACAGTGAGGAGCGTCATATACACCACCACCATGGCCACATGGGCCAGCCACATTCCGCCGATAAAGACGGCCAGGGGACCGAAAATCGGTGATCCGTACTGGCCCAGCGTCGCCGCGGCCAGAGCCCCGATGCCGATGGGCCCGAACCACATGATGACGTCTACCAGCTTCCTGAGGAGCTCGGCCAGCAGGCTGAATCCCGAGCGCAGTGGTCCGCGGCGCTCCTCCGGAAGGAGGACTGTGGCGATTCCCAGGAAAAGGGCGAAGACCACGATCTGAGAGACGTTCCCGGTGGCAAAGGCCTCGAACGCGTTCTCCGGGAACAGATCCAGAATCACGTCGGCCAAACCGGGCACCGCTCCCACCGACGCATCGGGCTCTTCAGTGAGCGTCATCCCGAGCCCCGGCCTTAGCAGATGCATGGACGTGAGCCCGAAGACGAGCGCCAGGATGGTCGTCAGGACGTAGTATGAGAGGATCTTCGTAGCCAGCCGCCCCAGCGTCTTGAGATCGACCAGGCTCGTGATGCCGGCCAGGAGGTTGAAGAAGACCAGGGGGATGGCCGCCATGATCAGCAGCCGGATGAACAGGGTTCCGAGGGGCTGCACCACGGCCGCTCGCTCGCCCAACGCCATGCCCACGATCCCACCCAACACCATGTAGAGCAGGATCTTCGAGCCCAGGGAGAGCCCGCGATAGCGGGCCCAGAGCGTGCGGGGTTCGTCGCGACCTGCCGGGCGGTTCGGGTGTCCCCCCCCCGTGCCATCCTCCCGCGGCGACTCAGCCACCCCGGTACGCCATGGCACGCCGGAGCAGCTCCGTGTAGCAAGTGCGGAAGTTCTCTCGCGTGAGAAGGTCGCCCGTGGATAAGCGTGTCATTCCCTCTTCCTCTCGAAGATCCCACTCGTATGGTCCTAGGAGTTGGGCGGTCGCGCCAGATTGTCAACTGATGGCCGGCCCAAGTCTGCCATGGAGTGGCTGTGCGCTATCCGGCGCCGCAAGAATCTGAGGGGCTGCAGGGTCCGACGAAGGGCGAACCCGGATGGGCATCGAGGAGTCCTGCACCCCCGGGAAGGCTGAGGCGGGGGTGTAAGGGGGCTACGCCAGCAGCTGCTTCACCTCGGCGACGGCTCCGACCTGGGCCACTCGACTGGTCTCGATGGCGTCGGCCAGGCGAGCCAGCTCGGCACCCTGGCCTCCGGATTCGGGCAGCCGTTGATTGGCGCCGCCCATGGCCCGAACGGCGTCGAGGAGGAGGTCGTGGAGTCGCTGACGAGACACTTCGATGGCGTCCAGGGCCTCGGTGCGGGTGACGTGGGCCGCCGCGCCTTCGGCCCTCTGGCTCGCCAGCACCCGGCCGGCCTCTTCGACCCGCCCCAGATCCGTCGCGGCGTCGGCGGCGAGGGCCAGGAGCTGGGATGTGTCCTTTACGATGTCGACGTCTCCGGTCACCGCCGCTCTCTCCCACAGGAGACGTCCGAGGCGGACGGCATCCGAAAGGAGAGTGCGCGTGGTCCCTACCGGCAAGCTCACGAGGGCGGTCACTAACCGCTCCTCGACGTCGCGGGGGAGCCAAGGATCGCTCCTACCCTCGCATGCGGCTGGTCTCCGGAGATGGAGTTGGGCCAGGATCCAGAGAAGGCCTGCGTAGAGGGGGCTCCCGAGGAAGAACAGGTGACCCGAAAGGAGACCTACCAGGGAGGCCGCTATCAGCATGGACACGAGCAGAAGACCCAGGGCGGGCGGAATTGGAGCCACTCCCCAGTGCTTCGGAATCACGTGGGCGGGCACGTTCTCGTGGGCGAAGGCCCCGAGAACCTGCTCGGCGGCGGTGAGAGGCACCGAAGCCAGCGGCAAATAGCCCTTGGCTGCCAGATCGAACGCCTCCCACTCGACCCCCGGAGGCAGGATTCCGTGCAGACGCTCGACCACCTTCGCGCGCTCGGCCTTCCGGATGGATTGGCGCACGAACACGAGACCGTCACCCGTGCGACTCGCGCAATCCAGGCAGACCGCAAGGTCGAGGGGGTCGGGGCCGTTGCAGAGCACGCAGGATCCGATCTCGCCTGCCGGAAACGTCAACTTCTTCATAGAGCCTCGATCTCCGCGATCATGCTCAGGGCGCTCCGACGCCAGCCGTCGTCGGGATCGTAGTGCTCGAGGAAGCGCACCAGGTACTCATGGGCGGGTCCATGATCGCCCAGTTCGTAGCGGGCGGCACCGGCGTGATAGAGAGCCATGTAGTGGTTGGGCCAGAACTCCACCACGAGTTCCATGATGGGGCCGGCGGCCAGGTCGTCCCCGGCATCGGCGACAGGATGTCCGACGTTGAAGACCACTCCGGCCGCGTGCCACCGTAGCTCCTCGGGCAGCTCGAGAATCAGCTCCCGTGCCGTGTCGACGCGTCCGGCCAGCGCGAGGCACGCGGCCTCGTACGCGGTGCCATCGGCGGATCGAGGTGCGGGGCTCCAGGTGAGCCGGGTCTCCACCTCCACCGGGTTGCAGTAGGCCTTCATGGAGTGGAACCAGGCCACTGCGTCATCGGGATCGACGACGGGATCGACGTCGGGCTGGACCTGGATGGTGACCGTGACGGGAGGATCGTCGGGGATGGCCACAGGCTCCCGGGTCCTCATGAGGTACGCCAAGCTCAAGCCAACGTAAAGCAGTCCGAGTAGATAGATCTTACGCACCGTTTTCTCCAGGTCATGATTCGTCTTGCTGCTGTCTCGGAAGGGGACGTTCGGAGGCCGTTTTCTTGCACACCCCTCGGAGAGCTTAGGACCTAATGATCGCAAGGCTCGTGCCACGAACCGTGGGGTCCGGGGGCCCGAACGGCCTGGAATCCGGCCCGGATCGGGCGATTTGGCCTCTTCGGTCCGGTGCGAAGCTGGAAATAAGTGCTCAACTCGGCACCGTGTGGCCGATCCTACGGCGGACGCCGATGGGGCGCATCGGGCGGCTAGGAACGCGGCCCCCGTCCATGTGGACGGAGCCGCGCTCAGGAGCGACGGCACCTACTGGCTCACCAAGGAGACTACGGGGTGCCCTACGCCTCTGGGTGCGCGCGGTCGCTACCGTGGAGAGGGTTCTACGTGACTACTGCTCGTGTTCGTCGGCTGAGGGTCCGTACATCCCCGGGACCGGTACGTCTAGGAGCCTGAGGTAGACGCCGAGCTGCGCACGATGGTGGATGACGTGGCTCGTGATCATGTCCCGAAGGAACGTACCTCGGGGAGCACCCATGATCTCCTCGCCACCCGACTTCAAGCTCCAGTGGACGCCCAGTGCCTCGTCGGACATGCCCGGCAGAGTGGCCTCCACGGCGGACACGCCGGCATCGAAGGTCGAAAGGATGTCGTCCAGCGACTGCGGCTCAGGGGGTTGGTAGCCTTCACCGTCCACGGGGTTCATGTCGTACTCCTCCGTCGTGAGCACGGCCGCTCCCCAGCCCGGCATCTCCGCTATGTGACCGGCCAGGCGACCCAGCGTCATGGACTTCTCGTGTGGTGTCCACTCCGCCTTGTCGAAGGGCACCCTCTCCAACGCTCCCCTGACACGGAACGCTCCCCCCCACTACGACTTGGGAATCTCCTTCGTAGGATCCACGAACGGCTTGGGCACCACCGCGGCCCCCACCTCGCCCGAAGGCCCGTCTACCGTCACGGTCGTGCCCTCCTGGGTGAGCTCCAAGGACAGCATGGCGTACCCGATGTTCTTTTCCAGCCGGGGTGAGTAGACGGCCGAGGTGATCTCCCCGGCGTAATCGCCATCGTAAGTCACCTCCCAGGCGGTCATGTTCAGGTCCAGGGGCTCGCCGGAGATCTCCACACCCACCAGCTTCCTGTCCACGCCGCGCATCATGATCTCGGGGAGCGCGGCCTTACCAACGAAGTCGGCTTCCTGCTCCAGGTCCACGAGCCAGTCCAGGCCTACTTCGTAGGGGTTGGTGTCCAGCGTCATGTCGATGCCGTAGTTGAGGATGCCCGCCTCTATCCTGCGGATGTCCGAGGGACCGGTGGCGGCGATGTCGTATGGCTCGCCCGCGCTCATGACCCGGTCCCAGAGCTCCTCTCCCCGGCTTCCGTCTCTGAGGTAGATCTCGTATCCCACTTCGCCGCTCCACCCTGTGCGCGTGACGACCACGGGCATCCCGTCGAGCTCGGTCTCGAGGAAGTAGTAGTACTTGAGGCCGAGGACCTCGTCTCCGAAAAGCGCCTGGACCACGTCCTTCGACTTGGGCCCCTGGACCTGCATGGGTGACACATCCGGCTCCCGGATCTCCACGTCCATGCCTGAGTTGTAGGCGACGCCCTTGGCCACAACAGGAGGTCGCTGTCCGCCGCGGCGAGCCAGAAGTGGTTCTCCGCCAGGCGCAGCAGGACCGGGTCGTTCACGATCCCTCCGTCCTCCGCCGTGATGACCACGTACTTGCCCTGGCCTACCTCGCACTTCGTCAGGTCGCGGGGCGTGAGCAGGTTCGTGAAGGCGAAGCCGTCCGGGCCAGTGATCTCGGTTTGCCGCTCGACGCTCACGTCCCACACCGTCACTCCGTTTCGGAGCTTCCAGTATTCCGCCTCGAGATCGTCGTAGCGAGTCGGAAGAAACATGTGGTTGTAGACGGTATACGCCTGGCAGCCCTGTCTCAGAGTCGCGTTGAAGTAGGGCGACCTCCGAAGCCGTGCTCCCCTTTGAATCGTCGCCATGTCGAACGACCCGGTCATGGTCCGTCCTTTCCTTGTGTGAGGTCTAGGTCAGTGTGTGTTGGTCAGGTGCTCGCCAGCGTTCCACCGCACCACTTGCAGTAGCTCGCGTCCCCATCGTTGCCCCTCCGCCCGCACTCGGGGCACTGGGCTCCCCGCTGGGCTCGGGCCGTCTCCACGAACTCGGCGGTCAGGATGCCCGTGGGCACGGCGATGATCCCGTAGCCCATGATCATCACGATGCTCGCGAGAGCCTGGCCCAGGGGCGTCTGCGGCGTGATGTCGCCGAACCCGACGGTCGTCAGGGTCACGATCGCCCAGTAGACGCTCCGAGGGATGCTGGTAAACCCCGAGGGCGGGCCCTCCACCAGATACATGAGCGATCCAACGATCACGGTGATGCTCACCACCGTGATCACGAAGATCGTGATCTTGTAGCGGCTCGCCCTCAGGGCCTGGCCCAAGACGCGGGCCTCCCCGACGTACCGGGCCAGCTTGAGGATGCGGAAGACCCGGAGCACTCGAAGGATGCGAACCACCGTGATGACCTGTCCGCCGGGAATAGCAAGGAGATGTAGGTGGGAAGCACCGCCAGGAGGTCAATGATTCCGAGGAAGCTCCGGGCGTACACGCCGGGTCGGCCCACGCACCAGAGGCGGGTCACGTACTCCACCGTGAAGAGCGCGGTAAAGAACCACTCCGCTCCCCGCAGTAGCCGGCCGTGCTCGGCACGGATCGATGCCACGCTCTCCAGCATGATCACGGCCACACTCGCCAGGATGGCTACCATCAGGAGCACATCGAAGGCGCGACCCGCCCAGGTCTCGTGTCCGAAGATGATCTCGTAGGTCTTATGCCGCGCTGACGAGGCGTCTACGGGAGGTCTGAGGTCGGTGTCTTCTGGCACGGATCCAGGGGCTCGGTGGGTGTTCCTGAGGGCTTCGCGTAGTGTAGCGCCCAGGGGAATCGGGAGCCACCGGCCGCAGACCCAGGCTTACGCCCGCCGGCGGTTGCCGGTGTATGCCCCAGGAGATTGGCTGGCCTGTCGCGGCCACTCGAAACTTTCGTCGACCCCCCGTAGTGTCCTCCGTGAGTGGCCTTTCGTGGCCTCATTTAACCCCATGCATCCCTTCACCTTCACGGTGGTTCCGTTGGCGCTGGCGGGCGTGGCTCTCCTGGCCGCCTACGTGCCCCTACGTGCCCGCCAGGGGGGCCAGCCGAGTGGATCCGGTGCGGGCGTTGAAGACGGAGTAGGAGTCGGCCCGGATCCCAGCGCAGTTCGGCCGGCCAATCGAGCCCCGAGAGCCGAGTAAACCCTCCCGGCAACTTCCCTGATCTTACATCTGTAAGACTCATACGCGTCGTGGGCCTTCCCTGGAACCTCTCTACCTCCCCCGGGGAGTCCCACTGAGCGCGTCGTTTGGTATATTTCTCGGCTGTTGAAGCATCGATTTCAAACAGCCGGACGAGCCCGATGGAAGATCGAGACGCAATGGAGACCGTTACCGAAGCACCGCAGGCCCCTGCCATGCACGCGGACATCGAAGTGATCCAGGCGAAGATCCAGGAGGAGAGCGCGTTCGTCAGCCGACTGCAGGACGAAGTGGCCCGGGTGATCGTGGGCCAGCGCTATATGGTCGAGCGCCTGCTCATCGGCTTGCTGGCCGACGGGCACGTGCTCATGGAGGGTGTTCCCGGACTCGCCAAGACCCTTACGGTCAGCACTCTGGCCAAGGCGATCGAGACGTCCTTCCAACGCATCCAGTTCACGCCCGACCTGCTGCCGGCGGACCTCATCGGGACGCTTATCTACGATCCCAGGGCCTCGGAATTCCAGACGAAGAAGGGACCCATCTTCACGAACATCATCCTGGCCGACGAGATCAACCGGTCGCCGGCCAAGGTACAGTCGGCCCTGCTGGAGGCGATGCAGGAGCACCAGGTCACCATCGGACAGAACACCTTCCCGCTGGACGACCCGTTCCTCGTCCTTGCCACCCAGAACCCCATCGAGCAGGAGGGGACCTATCCCCTGCCCGAGGCCCAGGTCGACCGCTTCATGCTCAAGGTCTCGGTCGACTACCCGGACAAGGACGAAGAGGTGGAGATCCTGCGCCGGGTGGCCGGAGGGCCCATGCCCGAGGTGTCTCCCGTCATCACGCCCGAAGAGATCCTCCGGGCGAGGAGCGCCGTCCAGATGATCTATATGGACAGCCAGGTCGAGCGGTACATCGTCGATCTGGTCTTCGCCACCCGCGAGCCGGCGAACCACGGCCTGGACGATCTCGTGGAGCTCATCGATTTCGGCGCATCGCCTCGGGCGACCATCAATCTGGCCAAGGCCGCTCGTGCCCACGCCTTCCTGCGGCGCCGGGGCTACGTGACCCCCGAGGACGTTCGGGCGGTGGGGTTGGACGTGATGCGTCACCGGGTGCTCCTCACCTATGAGGCTGAGGCCGAAGAGGTCACGGCCGAGGACGTGGTCACCCGGGTCCTGGACAACATCGAAGTGCCGTGATCCCGCGAGACATCCTCAAGAAGGTCCGCCGGGTCGAGATCACCACCCGGGGCCTCGTCAACGAGGTCTTCTCAGGCGAGTACCATTCAGTATTCAAGGGCCGTGGGATGAATTTCGCCGAGGTCCGGGAGTACCAGTACGGAGACGACATCCGAAGCATCGACTGGAACGTCACGGCCCGCACCGGACACCCCTTCGTGAAGGTCTTCGAGGAGGAGCGCGAGCTCACCGTCATGCTGGTGGTGGACGTGAGCGCCTCGGGCGACTTCGGAACCCGGGAGCGGATGAAGGGCGAGATCGCCGTCGAGATCTGCGCACTCCTGGCTTTCAGTGCCATCAAGAACAACGACAAGGTCGGCCTGATCATCTTCAGCGACCGCATCGAGAAGTTCGTGCCTCCCCGGAAGGGCCGCGCCCACGTGCTCCGCGTGCTCAGGGAGCTCTTCTACCACAGGCCCGAGGGCCGGGGGACCGACATCGCCGGAGCACTCGAATACCTGACTCACGTGGTGCGGCGCCGGGCGGTGGCGTTCCTCGTATCCGACTTCATGTCCGAGGGGTTCGAGAAGCCCCTGTCGGTGGCGGGGAGACGGCACGATCTCATCGCCGTGCGCCTGGGCGATCAGCGGGAGGAGTCGCTCCCGCCACTCGGATATGTGGAGTTCGAGGATGCCGAGACGGGCGAGCTGTTCCTGGTGAACACCTCCGACGCGCGTTTCCGCACCGCGTTCGAGGGGCGGTCGGCCAGGGTCCGGGAGGGCCTCGAGCGCACCTTCCGGCGTAGCCGGGTCGACGTCATCGACATCCAGACGGACGAGTCCTACGTCCAGCCCCTCATGCGCTTTTTCAAGGAGCGGGAGAGGCGGTTCCGATGAGGGCGCGCGGGTCGGCACTCCTCTTGGCGGCGGCGCTTGCGGCGGTGGCGCCAAGCGCCACCTCAGCCCAGGCGCCGAGCGCTGCCACAGCCCAGGCGCCGCGTGTACGCACGTCTTTGGACACGACGCTCGTCAGTGTGGGTGACCGACTACAGCTCAGGGTGACGGTGGAGCACTCTCCCGAGGAGACAGTGGTCTGGCCCGACTCCCTGTCCCTGGATCCCTTCGAGATCCTCGGCGCCGAGCTCCTGGCCCCCAACAGCGTCGAGGGCCGCATTGTCACGGGCGCTCGATTCACGCTGACGGTCTTCGAGCTCGGCGATCTGGAGGTCCCCGCCTTCGACTTTGGCGTGGAGGCTCCAGACGGATCCTCCACGCTCGTGTCCACCGATCCGTACGGGGTGGCCGTGCACAGCGTCGGCCTGGACGAGGGGGGAGACATCCGGGCCATCCGGGGACCCCTGGGGATCCCTATCAGCGTCCTCTATTTCCTGCCCTGGCTTCTCCTGCTGGTGGCACTGGGCTTTGTGGCGTTCTGGCTCTGGCGGAGGCTGAGCCGAGGGGAGGAGGCCACACGCCGGCGGCCGGTCATCATTCCCCGGCTTCCCCACGAGGAGGCGTACGAGGCCCTCGATCGCCTGGACAGCTCGAATCTGCTGGAGCGGGGGGAGATCAAGGAGTACCACATCCTCGTGTCGGAGATCATCCGAACCTACGTAGAGGGCCGCTTCGACGTCTTTGCCCTGGAAATGACCACGGGGGAAGTGATGGACGGCCTCGGGGAGACCCGACTCGCCGACGATACGCTGGCCGCCTTCGCCGACTTCTTGGGCCGATGCGACCTGGTGAAATTCGCGAAGCTTCGGCCGGCCCCCGACGACTGCCGTCGGGTGATTGTGGCGGCCCGCGAGTTGGTGGATCGCACGCGGCCACGAGTCGAGGACTTCACCACCGCGCCGATGTCGGGCGAGTTGGGTGCCGAGGGGGACGACCGTGCCCAGGCGGGTTCGCAGGACTCCGAGGGACCCGACGATCTCCGGGACCCTGAGGGGCCGGTCCTCGAGACGGCGGGAGCCGAGGGGGCCTGATGTACCGATTCGAAGATCCCTGGCTGTTGATCCTGCTCCTGATCATCCCCGTCATGGTGTATGGCTTCGTGGCACGCCGGAAGCGGCGGTCAGGGACCATTCGGTACTCCAACGTCGAGTCGTTGAGGCGATCGGATGTCGGGAGGACGGGCCGATTCCGCCATGGCCTATTCGTCCTTCGGGTGATCGCTTTCGGCGCCCTCATCGTCGCTTTCGCCCGCCCGCAGACTGGGGTCACGAGCGAGACGGTCACGGCCGAGGGCATCGACATCGTCCTGGTCATCGACATCTCCAGTTCCATGCTGGCCGAAGATCTCGACCCCAACCGGATAGAGGCGGCCAAGGCCGTGGCGGCCGATTTCGTCTTGGGCCGGCGGAACGATCGCATCGGGCTCGTGGTGTTCGCCGGACAGGCCTTCACGCAAGCACCTCTGACGCTGGACTACTCCGTCGTCACGGACCTCCTGGGGCAGATGGAGGTGGGCATGATCGAGGACGGGACCACCGTGGGGATGGGGCTCGCCACCGCCGTGAAGCGCCTTCGGGCCTCAGATGCAGAGTCCAAGGTGGTCGTCCTCCTCACCGACGGACGCAGCAACACGGGGGAGATCGGCCCGGTGACGGCAGCTCAGATGGCCCGGGCCCTGGGGGTGAAGGTCTACACCATCGGTGCAGGGAGCCGCGGGACGGCGCGGGTGCCCGTGAACGATCCCACCCTGGGTCGTCGCTACGTGAACATCCAGGTGGACGTGGACGAGCCCACGCTCCAGGAGATAGCCACGCTCACCGGTGGCCGATACTTCCGGGCCGCGGACACGGAGAGCCTCGCCGAGATCTACCGCGAGATCGACGAGTTGGAGACGACCGAGATCGAGGTTCAGAACTTCACCAGGTATGGGGAGCTATTCCACTACCCGCTGGCCGCGGGGCTCCTTCTACTGGTCCTGGAGGTGGGCTTGGGTCAGACGGTTCTCCGGAAGCTGCCGTAGGGGACGACAGGTGTTCCGCTTCGCATCCATCGAGACGCTCTTCGGACTGCTCCTGGTCCCAGCTCTGGCTGCGTTCTTCTGGGGAGCGCTCAAAGCACGCAGACAGGCCCTGGCACGTTTCGGCGACCTGGAGCTGGTTCGGAAGCTGAGCGCGACCGTGAGCCGGCGGGGTAGGACGGCCAAGAGCGTCCTGTTGTTGGTTGCCGTGGCGTTCCTGGTGCTGGCACTGGCTCGGCCCCAGTTCGGGACCCGCGTAGAGACCGTTCGAAGCCAGGGGCAGGACGTGATGGTGGCCCTTGACGTATCGCTGTCCATGCTCGCCGAGGACGTCACCCCGAACCGGTTGGAGAGGGCCCGGCTCGAGATCATGCGAATTCTCCTGCGCCTGGATGGTGACCGCATCGGCCTGGTTGCCTTCGCCGGGAACGCCTTCGTGCAAGCACCTCTGACGGTGGATTACGGTGCGGCGGCCATGTTTCTGAACTCGATGGAGCCCGGCCTGATTCCCATCCAGGGAACCGACCTGGGTGAGGCCCTGACGGTGGCCCTCGACGCCTTCGAGGAGGGCACCCGCGACCACCGGGTTCTGCTGATCGTCACCGACGGCGAGGACCACGAGGGTGAGGTCGACAGCGCCTTGGAGCGCGCGGTGCAGGAAGGGGTTCAGATTCACACGGTGGGGATCGGGTCCCTGGAGGGCGTCCCCATCCCGGAGGTGGACGAGGCTGGAGTACGGAGGGGCTTCAAGCGGGATGCCGAGGGGAACGTGGTGACCACCCGTCTTGATGAGGCGACGCTGCAGCGCATCTCCCGGGCCACCGGGGGCCGGTACTTCCCGGCCGCGGGTCCTGGGGCGAATCTGGACCCCCTCATCGACGTGATCACAGGCGGCGATGGCCGGGAGCTGGAGGCCCGGGAGGTGACTCAATTCGAGGAGCAGTTCCAGATCTTCCTCGGGATGGCGCTACTGCTTCTGTTGGCGGAGGGCCTCGTGTCTGACCGACGACGGAAGGAAGAGGCATGGGCGGGGAGGTTCTCATGAGGCTGAGCCTTGGACTCGTGACGGCCGCTGTGTTGTTTGCAGGATTGCCTTCCGGAGCAGCCGCCCAACGGGGTCGTACCCAGGTGAACGAAGGCAACCGTCTCTACGAGGAGGGTCTCTTCGAGGAGGCGCACGAGAGGTATCTCGAGGCGTTACGGGATGCGCCGAATTCGCCCCTGGTCATCTTCAACGACGGCAATGCCCTCTACCAGACCGAGGAGTACCAGAGGGCTCTCGACGCCTATCGCCAGGCCATCGAGAGCGGAGACCCGTCCCTGGCAGGACCGGCCTGGTACAACCTCGGCAACGCCCTCTATCGCGGCCAACAGCTGGAAGAGAGCCTGGAAGCCTACAAACAGGCCCTCCGCATCCTCCCCGGGGAGGCGGACTACAAGCACAACCTGGAGCGAGTCCTGGAGCAGCTTCAACAGCAGCAACAGGACCAGCAGCAGGACAGCGAAGGAGAGCCCGAGGACCAGGATCAGGACCAGCAACAACAGGGAGAGCAGGACCCCCAGGATCAGAGTCAGGAGCAGCCACCGCAGGACTCTCCCGAGGAGCAGGAGTCCGAGGAGGAGGCGCAGCAACAGCCTCAGGAGGCTCCCGGCCAGATGAGCCAGGAGGAAGCTGAGCGGCTGCTGCAAGCCGTCCAGGAAGATCCGGACGATGTGAACCGACGCCCGGCCCAACCCGCCCGGGGTCGCCGGCCGAAGAAACCAACCCTGGTAGGCCAAGCGATGAGCGTGGTTCACACCGTGTCGTGGGTGATCTCGAGGAAGGGATCGTGGCCCTTGTTGGGGGTCGCGCTCCTTCTTGCCACGCTGGCCCCGGCCCACACTGTGGCCCAGGAAGTGACTGCCCGAGCCTTCCTCACCCCCACCACGGTGGGCCTCAACAGGCAGTTCGTGCTCAACGTCGAGGTGACGGGCACGCAGCGGACCGACAGCGATCCGGAGCTTCCGGTCATGGGGAGCTTCGCCCGCTACCTGGGCGCCAGCAGCTCCACCAACATGCAGATGATCAACGGGGTCACCACGGTCTCGCTGATCGTCCAGTATCGCTACCAGGCCGTCGAGGAAGGCACCTTCGACATCGGCCCCGTCACGGTTCGGGCGGGGGGACGGGTTCTCGGGACCGAGCCGGTGACGCTCACCGTGTCCGCCGCCCCGCCACCTCCGCCGGGTGCCGGCCCTCCCCCCGAGGACCCCTCCGGCGTGAGCTCCGAGGACCTGTTCGTGGTGGCCGAGGTCAGCAAGCGCCGGGTCTACGAGAACGAGCCCGTCGTGGTGCAGTACCGCCTCTTCACGCGCGTCAACGTCAGCTCCTACAGCATCACGCAGACTGCGGGGAGCGAGGGCTTCTGGGTGGAGGACGTTCCCCAGACGCAGAGCCCCCAGGTTGAGCAGGTGGTGAGGGATGGAACACAGTACGCCACGGCTGTCCTCAGGCACGTCGTGCTCTTCCCCACGGGGCCCGGAACCAAGACCGTCGAGCCCCTCAGCGTGGAAGCCAGGATCAGGGTGCAGCAGCGGTCACGGGACCCCTTCGAGGATTTCTTCAACCGCAGCTCTCTGTTCGGCTCACTGGTGCCCACTGTGGTGGCGTCCGACCCCGTGGACATCGAGGTGCTGCCGCTGCCCGAGGCCGGCCAGCCCGAGAGCTTCACCGGTCTGGTGGGCCGGCTCGACGTCACGGCTTCCGTCGATCGAACCGATGTAGAGACGAACGAGGCGGTGACGCTGTCCGTTACGGTCTCCGGCGAAGGGAACCTGCGAGCGCTCGCGGCGCCCACGATCGACTTCTCCCGTGACTTCGAGGTCTTCCCTCCGGAGGTGTCGGAGTCCATCGACCGAAGCGGGACTCGCATCAGCGGGACCAGGACCTACGATTACGTTCTGATCCCTAGGACGCCGGGCGAGAAGACGATCCCCTCCATCGAGATGGGCTACTTCGATGCGGGGAGTGGGCGCTACGCCACGGCAGCGACCGACCCGTTGGCTCTGGAGGTGACCGGGGACGCCGTGGTGATCGCGCCCGATGTACGCACCGGCGTGGAGACGCTTCGGGAGGATATCCGGTTCATCCAGATCGCCCCGCCGCGCTTCGCCGTGGCCCACAGCTCGATCTTCGACTCTCCGGGCTTCTGGATGGTGACACTGCTCCCCCTGGTCGCCATGATCGGGGCGTTGGGCATCAGGTGGCACCAGGACCGCCTGGAAGGCGACGTGGCGTACGCCCGGGGGCGTCGGGCCAGCCGCGTAGCGAGGAAGCGCCTGGCCCGGGCGCAGTCGGCCATGTCCGGGGATGATGCACGGGGCTTCTACGCGGAGGTTGAGCGGGCCCTGCGGGGCTTCCTCGCCGACAAGCTCAACGTCGCCGAGGCCGGTTTCATGTCCGACAGCGCCGAGTCCGAGCTCCGCGAGCGTGGGGTTTCACCGGATGCGGTCGAGGAATACCTGGAGTGCCTGGGCGCGTGCGACCGGGCGCGCTTCGCTCCCCCGGGCTCCGGCGACGAGGAGCGGGCCGCGTTCTTCGAGCGGGCGGCCAGGGCCATGACCGCCGTCCAGGAGGGGCTGTCATGAGGGCCGCTTTGCTGCTCTCTGCTCTGGCGGTCTTCGTTCCCGGGGCCGGATCCGCTCAGGTGGAGTTCTACCAGGAGGGCAACCGGCTCTATCAGGAGGGCGACTTCGAGGGAGCCCTCTCCAGCTACCTGAGGGTGGTCGAGGCCGGCTTCGAGAGCGGACAGGTCTACTACAACATCGGGAATGCGTACTTCAAGGGCGGCGATCTGGCACGCGCCATCCTCTACTATGAGCGGGCCCGGCGCCTCCTCCCCCGTGACGAGGACGTGCGGGCGAACCTGGATCTGGCCCGGTCGCTCACGGCCGACGAGATCGAGCCTCTCCCGAGGTTCTGGGTGCTGGACGCCTGGAGCTGGTGGGTCGACCTCCTGCCCAGATCACTCCTCGTCCTTCTGGTGGTCTCGGCGTACGTCGCCGCCATGAGCGGTGTGATCGTGCTCATCCTTAGGCGCGGAGCGCCTTCCGCGGTCTGGGGCGGACGCGTGGCGCTCGGTACCGGTGGGGTCCTGTTGGTCCTGGGGCTCAATCTGGCCATCCGGGAGCTGGAGATCGGTCAGGCGGAAGAGGCGGTAGTCCTGGAGCCGCAGGTGGACGTCATGAGCGCTCCCGTCGACGACGAGACACTCACGATCTTCACGGTCCACGAAGGCACCAAGGTAAGGGTGGACCGCCGTGCCGAAGAATGGGCCGAGGTGGTTCTGGAGGATGGCAAGGTCGGCTGGGTCCGCGTAGAGGTGCTCGAAACGATCTGAGGCACGGGCAGACGGGGGGTCGGGACGGGGCCACCGCCCCACCGAGAGCGCAGCAGACGTCGCGCGGCCTCGTCCCGCGATCAGTCCGGCATGTCGATCATGCTGCTCACCACCCACTTCGCCTGGTAAAGGCGCGGCCGTCGTTCCGAGCGGCGATCTGGCGGTCTCCGGCGGGGCACAGATGGGGGCGGTGTCCTCCTCCGCCACGATGGTGAGGCTGTCCGCAGCCGATCGCTCGATAGGATGCTCGCCAAGGTGCTCTTCGGATGTATACGTATCTTTATGTCGTGAGTATACGTACGATAGCTAGGCCTGCCGCGCCATGTTGCCGCCACCGGACTGTACTCACCGTCCGGGATGCACCCCACGTCGCGGCGCACTCGGGTCCGCTCTCGATCAGGGCCGCCCCTTCGGCCCACCGCACCAAACTGTGGGCCCGTCTACCGCCGGCGCCGTCCCACTCAGACGCCGCTCTACCCGCTGGTCCAGCACCACCTCGCGCGTGCTCCGTTACTTCCACCGCCACGGTCTGCTCGAACGCCACGTCACCGACGACATGCTCACTTGGCAAGCCTCCGGCGGGTTCAGCATCGATGCCTCGGTCCACATCCCGGCCCGTGAACTTCGTGGGCGCGATCGTGAAGAGGGGCGGCGCCGTAAAGGTTGCTACGGCCGGTGGCATTTGTCCGAGAGCTATCACCAGGGTCGCGTGCTCGCTCGTCCAGGCGTTCTCGAGCTCTACCACTCTTGAGAATCACGGGGGTGAGCGCACGCTCCAGGGTCTCGGAAGTCAGGAGTTGACCGGAGCGTAGCGCCTGATCGAATGCCAACATGTCATCCACCGTAGAGACCATGTCGTCATCACCGAAGGTGGCGGCGCCGAATAATACGACACCATTGACTGAACGGCTGGAAGAAAATTCATCCCCGTTGACGTATCCCAGCACGTCGTATATCCTCCGGGTCATCATCGAGACCGGCTGAGGGGCAGGCCCTACGACGCCGGGGCAACCTTCGGGGGATTACGCAGCCCTCGGAACGGTGCCAAGTCCTGCGGGAACCAAGGTTCACCGAAAGATGAACTCGCGTCCGAGTCCCCGACCTTCCCTGGTCGTGGCTTCCGGTGCGATCGGATCATCCGCCAGCGCTCCTCGTTCCCCACGGTCATGGAACAGGAGTGAGAAGCATGAGCCAGCAGATCGGCGTCTCGGGCCGTCGCTTGTCGACAGCGACCCTCGACGCCTACCGGACCACCGGACCTTCGCCCACCGTTCACCTGCTCGGACCAGGTCGCGTAGGGTGCGCCTTCTTGGGCCTCCTCGGCCACACGGGCCACACGCTCGCAGGTGTGACCGACAGCAGTGGGACGGTCAGCCGAGCCGACGGGCTGGACCGCGAGGCGGTGATCGCGGCTAAGGAGACCGGCGAGACCCTCGCTTCGGCCTGCGG
This sequence comes from Longimicrobiales bacterium, assembly GCA_965238005.1. Classification (GTDB taxonomy): domain Bacteria; phylum Gemmatimonadota; class Gemmatimonadetes; order Longimicrobiales; family Gaopeijiaceae; genus CBDCKN01. The sequence goes on along the minus strand of OZ250165.1, from coordinate 3,506,871 downwards.
AGGCCGACCTCTGCCTCTGGACGCCGCACTCCTCGAGGTCGATGCCGATGTGGTCGTGGACATCACGGCGACCGACTTCGGCCGCCACGAGTGGGGTGAGATCCTCGACGAGGCGGTGGTCCGCCGCGGCAAGGGCCTCATCCTGGCAGCCAAGGACGCTGCGGCCTCGCACATCGACCGCTGGAGCGATCCGGCTCTGGACGGACGGGTCGGAATCAACGCGGTTCTCGGTGGCACCGGCCGACAGCTCCTCGAGTCGGTGGACGAGCTCAGGGACGACTGGATCGAGGCCGCCTTCGCCGGCAGTGCCTCTACCACGGCCATCATCGAGGTCATGGAAGAGGGAGGCTCCTTCGAGGACGGGTTGGCCGCGGCCGACGAGCGTGGATTCCTGGAGGCGGATCCGGAGCTCGACCTGAAAGGTGTAGACGCTGCCGTGAAGCTGTCGGTGGTGCAGGCGGCCTTGACCGGTTGTCCCGCAGAGCTCGTGGCGGCCCAGGATCTCCGTGACGTGGATCCCCAGGTCGTCAGACAGCGGGCAGGGGAAGAACTCACCACGCGCCTGGTGGGACGAGCGCGCAGGGGTGGGCCCAGCACGCTGAGCTACAGGGCGGTGCGCAAGGGCAGCACGCTGGACGTCCGTTGTGACGAGGTCGCGTACACTTATCACCTGGCCAACGGCGAGGTCTGTACGCACCAGGGCAAGGGACTCGGAGCGAGACCGACGGCCGAGGCCGTCCTGGTCGATCTCCAGGCGCGCTTCCCCGTGGGCTCGGGGAGGCCGTCATGAGGGTCGTGGCGGCGCCGCCGTTCGGGACGGTGGCCCTCCACGGCTCCGCTGCGGGAGACATGGTGGCCTACGCCTCGTACGGCCCGGAAGAGGCTGCTGCCGTCTTCGTGCTCGGTGGCATCTCGGCCCATCGTTTCGTCTGCGGCAAGCCGGACGGGACCGAGGGCTGGTGGCCGGGCGTGGTAGGTGCGGGCGTCGCTCTGGATCCGGAGCGGTACCGCATCGTGGGCATCGATTGGCTCGGCGGTGCGGGGGACTCCGGCGGCCCCTCTCCCATCGAGTCCGGCGTCCCCGTCGTGACCACGGAGGATCAGGCCCGGGCCGTGGCCGCCGTGCTCGACCACCTGGAGATCGAGAAGCTCCACGGCTTCGTGGGCGCGTCGTACGGAGGAATGGTGGGGTTGGCCCTGGGTGTGCTCTACCCGGAGCGGGTCGAACGACTTCTGATGCTCTGTGCGGCCCACCGCTCGCATCCCATGGCCGTGGGCCTCCGGGTGCTCCAGCGCCGTATCGTCGCTCTCTCCGCGGAGGCGGGCCGGGAGACGGAGGGACTGGCTCTGGCCAGGGCCCTGGCCATGACGACCTATCGGACTCCGGAGGAGTTCGAGCAGCGCTTCGTGTCCTCACCCAGCTGGGAGGATGGCCTCCCGCGATTCGCCGTGGAGGAGTACCTCGACGTCCAGGGCGAGAGATTCAGCCGTCGCTTCGACGCGAACGCCTTCGGGATCCTGTCCCAGTCACTCGACCTTCATCGGGTGGAGCCTGAGGACATCACCGTTGCCACGACCGTCGTTTCGGTGGACTCCGACACGCTCGTACCGCCCTGGCTGGTGGCCGAGCTGGCGCGAAGACTGCCGAGCTCGGGCCGGGCCATCAGGATCGCATCCCACTTCGGTCACGACGCATTCCTCAAGGAGCACCAGGTGGTGAGCCGTCTGGTCCGTAACGTCCTCGACGTGGAGGCTCATCATGCCTGAGCGCCGCAGCGAGACCCGTGCCGCTTGTGCGGGAGTGGCCGTGGACCGGGAACACGGAGCCGTGATCCCGCCCATCCATCTCTCGTCCACCTTCTCCTTCGTGGGACTGGGAGAACAGCGCCGGTACGACTACACCCGCTCGGGGAATCCCACGCGGGACATCCTGGGAGAGGCGCTGGCCGATCTCGAGGGCGGTCACGGCGCCGTGGTGACCGCCTCGGGCATGGCGGCGGTGACGACGGTCCTGCAGCTGTTGGGACCGGACGACCTCATCCTGGCGCCCCACGACTGTTACGGAGGGACCCACCGGCTCCTGACGAGCTTGGCGCGGAAGGGCCAGTTCCGGCTGGAGCTTATCGATCAGACCGACCCGAGCCGGCTGGACGAGGCCTTCGCGGACGAGCCGAGCATGATCTGGGTGGAGACGCCGAGCAATCCTTTGCTTCGAGTGGTCGACATCGCGGACATCGTTCGGCGGGCCCGCACCGTGGACGCCCTGGTGGTGGTCGACAATACCTTCCTCTCGCCGGTGCTGCAGCGGCCCATCGAGCTGGGGGCCGACCTGGTCGTCCACTCGACGACCAAGTACCTGAACGGGCACTCGGACGTCGTCGGTGGCGCCGTGATCGCCCGGACGGCGGACCTGGCCGAGGAGGTGGCGTGGTGGGCCAACGCCCTGGGCGTGACCGGTTCGCCCTTCGACTCGTTTCTCACCATGAGGGGAATCAGGACCCTGCACGCCCGTATGCGGCTGCATGAGACCAACGGCCGTGCCATCGTGGGTGCCTTGAAGGAGCATCCGGCCGTGAGCCGCGTCTATCACCCCAGCCTCGAGGACCACCCGGGGCACGGCATCGCGGCATCCCAGCAATCCGGCTTCGGCGGGATGGTCAGCTTCGAGCTGGAGGGCGGAAGGGAGCAGGTGAAGGCCTTCCTGGACGGCCTGGAGCTGTTCACCCTGGCGGAGTCGCTGGGTGGCGTCGAGAGCCTGGTCTGTCATCCGGCGACCATGACCCATGCCGCCATGGACGAGGAGGCGAGGGCCGTCGCCGGCGTCGGGGACAGCCTGGTGCGACTTTCCGTGGGGATCGAGGCCGCGGAGGACCTCGTGGCCGATCTGAGCGCCGCTCTCGACCGGGTGACGGCCTCCGAGCCCCTGGTGCTCGCGGCCGCAGCGTCTGCGGCGGTAGCAGCTCTTCGCACCTCGTTGGAGAAGGATCCTCGTGACCCGCATCAGGTAGGCAGGCGCGATGCCAGGCTGATGCCCACCCAAGCAGATCGTGCGTGACACTTTCCACTCTACCGAGCCTCGTCCTCCTGAGCGAAGGATGGTCAAAAGCCCTTTTCGAGTCCGGCACCCTGCTTGAGCGAGCCGAGACACCCCAAGAACCTCCTCTTGCTTCGTGCGCATCCGTCATTACGGGTTCCTCGCCAACGCCGGTAGGACCCCGCCTACTGTCTCGCTGCCGCCGCGCGCTCGGCCAGCCTGAGCACTCGCCCGTCAAGCCGGAGCCTCAACCTTGAGCCATCCGCTCGAACTCCCGGGCGAAGGTGGTCCTCCGACAGGAAGATGAAGTGGTTCAGGCACTCCCTCAGGAGGCTTCCCATGAACCGCTCGATGTGCGCTGCTGGTTGGTGACGGAGAACGGCGTTCTCAGCCGCCAAGGAGGTGCGAGAACGAGCCGTGCCAGTGAGGCACGGAAGACCAGAAGGAGCCATGAGATCATGATCCCACGGTCCGGTGGCGGAGGCCGAAACGTCAACCCCGGCAAGGCGGATGAGGTTTTCGCGGAGCACGGCGGTTGACATGACTTTGGGAACGAGGGTAGATGACTTCATGGCTACAGGGACGAATCTTCCTGAATTCCGGCTTTCCGACGGTTCGGGGTCGGAGCGTTCATTCCCTACCGGGCGACCCACGATCTTGTGCTTCGTCAAACGTGATTGTCCCACCTGTGAGCTCTCGATGCCGTTACTCTTGCGGATTCACGAATCCTTCGGGGACTCCATCGACGTCTGGGCCGTGGGCCAGGACCCGAAGGGAAGCCGTTCGCTCCTCGAGGACTACGGGACCTCGATGCCCGTGGTGGACGACTCTTCGCTGAGCGTGTCCTGGAGGTACGGAATCGAGACCGTACCGACGATGATCCTGGCCGATGGTCGTGGCGACGAGCTCGGCCGGTGGTGGGGATTCGTTCGGGACGACTGGCGGGGTCTGGTTGACCGGCTCGCGTCCCTGAGTGATCGCGATCCACTCACGCTCGACTGGGGCACGTATCCCGCATCCCGGCCGGGATGCGGGTCGCGCTCGATGGAGCCGGGTGTTTACGAGCGTCTCAGCGCGGATGCGGCGGAAAGTCCGCTCCAGGCCCGGCGAGTCGACATCGCGGACGGTGACGACGTCATGGAGTTTCTGTTCGATCAGGATCTGACGGATGGACTTCCGGTGGTTCCTCCGACGCCGGAGCGGGTCCTGCGCATGCTGTCCGGGACGCAGCGCCACCCGCAGGACGTGGTAGCCACGGTGCCCCCGAACATGGCGCCTCTGACGGTCGAAAAGATCGCCATAAACGCCGTCATGGCCGGCTGTCGACCCGAGTACATGCCTGTGGTGATCGCTTCGATCGAAGCGGTGTGTACGGACGAGTTCAACATTCACGGCGTCATGGCGACGACCATGGGTGCTACGCCCGTGGTGGTGGTCAACGGGCCGATCCGCCACCGCTTGGGCATCAACATGGGACTCGGATGTCTCGGGCAAGGTACACGCGCCAACGCGACGATCGGTCGGGCCCTTCGGCTCGTGCTGCGCAACGTCGGTGGCGCCAAGCCCGGCGGCACGGAACGCTCGACGTTCGGGTCGCCGTCCAAGTTCACGCTCGCGTTCGCCGAATGGGAGGAGCGGAGCCCGTGGGCGCCCCTGCATGTGGAGCGCGGGTTCCTACCCGATGATTCGGTGGTCACCGTCTACGCGCTTAGCGGGGGGCCGTCTCTGGTGGTCGACCATAAGTCCCGCACGGCGGAGTCCCTCGCAACCAGCATCGCGCTGGTCGTGCAGGGGATCCAAGATCCCCGCGCCAAGGCGCGGGGTGACGTGCTGGTGGTGGTGAGCCCGGAGCATGTGGACACGCTCCACCGCGACGGATGGACGAAGGACGACCTGCGCGAGGCGATACAGTCGGCCACCTCCTCCGGGCTGGGACATCCGGACCTCGCGACGCCCAAGTTCCCCGGGCCCGAGTACGTCCACGTAGTCGTGGCCGGAGGCGAAGCGGGGAAGTTCACGGTGGTGTTCGAGGGATGGGTGCGAGAACTCGGCTCCACGCCCACGAGTCGCAAGATCGGGGATTGACAATGACGACGCAGATTTTGGATCCCACGAGCGAGCAAACCCCGATCCGGCGCGAGCTGACTCATCGCCCGGACGTCATCAGCGGTCGCGTGGCGCTTTTGGACATCTCGAAGCCCCGGGGGGACGTGTTCATCGACCGGTTGGAGGCAGTCCTGCGCGAGCGGTTACCCGGAGTGGAGTTCAAGCGCTACCGAAAACGGACGTTCGCGCGGCCCGCGCCTGAAGACCTGAGACGCCGGATCGCAGAGGACTGCGGCTTCGTAATCGAAGCCCTCGCCGACTGAGGCTCATGCACAACGTGCAGTTTGCACGACACGGTATGGTTCGAGATTCAGGGTGTTCCGGCTGTGGCCGTGACCTCGGCAGAGTTCACGGGCGCGGCCACGGTACAGGCCGAGGCCCTCGGCTTGCCGGAAGCCAAACACATCCAAGTTCCACACCCGATTCAAGATGCCACGGATGACGAGATGCGTGAAAAAGCGGACGGCGTCGTCGACGAGATCATCGAGGCTCTCGCCAATGCGAAGTGAGCCGAGGAGAGCCTCGCAGGGACAGGCATCCATGCAGCGCGGCTTAGTCGTTCACATGGAGTAGTTCATGGGATCAGGTTCCGCTCCCGCTTGCGCAGGATGAACATCCCCTCGGTCCCACTGTTCACCACGATGATACCGCTCCCGAAGTACGGATAGTTGCTCCACGATCCGTCGAATCCGGGGGCGTCGGGCGACCACGGGACCGTGTCGAAGAATCCCACGAGCTCGGGGTTCTCGCGATCCGAGATATCCAAGATCCGCAGTCCGCTCACGTAGTTGGACTGATACATGAGGTCACCGCGGATGTAGAGGTTGTGGTCCGACGAGGTGTTGTCGGCGAAGTATTCCTTGACCAGGATCGGGTCGTCCAAATCCTTGATGTCCCACACGAGAGTTCTGGTCTGCTCGACGCCACCGCCGATCTCGTCGAGCTCGTCGTTCATGTAGAAGTACTCGTGCTCCTCATCGATCCAGCCCTGATGCGTGTACCCGACGTTGGGGTAGGTGGCCTTGGACAGTGCAACCGGGGCTGCCTTGTCCGTCACGTCGGCGATGCTCAGCGCCGTCTCGTTGGCCCCGAGGCAGATCTCCTGTCCCCGATGCTCCTCATCGGGCCCTTGGTAGGTGATGCACTGCGCATCGTGGCTGTACCCGGTGCTCCGTCTCCCCGTCGACAGATCCTGGAAGCACCCCGCGAAGATAGGCGTCAGCGGATCCTGGATGTTGATCATGTGGAGACCACCACCACACGTCTCGCCGCCCGAGTTGACTCCCACCGCGTAGGCGAAGCCGGTGTCCTCGTTGATGACGATGTTGTGGGCGCTCGCGAGGCGGCTGTAATGGGCGTCTTCCTCGAACGTCACGGGCGGGTCGTTCACGTTCCTGAGCTTCGTCAGGTCGAAGACCTGCATGCCGTGCTGCCCGGCGCCGTCGGCGACGATGAAGGCGTGATTGTCGAAGACCTTGATGTCTCTCCAGGAGTTGCCCTGGGCCCCTTCCGTCAAAGGCAGATTCCCGAGGTACCGGGGGTTGGAGGGGTCGCTCACGTCGACGAACGATGTGCCGTCGTAGCGGCCGACCAGGGCGTACTCCCGACGCGACTCCGGGTCGGTCCAGCCCCAGAGGTCGTTCACCTGAACGCCCCGTCCCCCACCCAAATCCTGGACGGGGACGAAGGAGAGCATGTCGATGTCGCTGCAGTCGAAGAGGGTTGCGGTGCCTTCCGAGCAATCCACCTGATCTCCCGTGACGGCCTCCAAGCCGACGGGCTCGCTGAAAACGTTCGCGGCCTCGGACCATCCGTCATCGGTCCGCTCGAAGATCGTGGCCGTGCCCAAGCCATAGTCGTCTCCGACGACGCCGACCACGGCAACGTCGCCGCTGACGGCGAACGTGCCACCGAACTGATCGCCCCCGTTGAGCTCGCCCGCTGACATCTTCGTGGCGTTCGTCCACTCGCCGGTGGCGTCCTGGGTCATGGCGTAGATCCGACCCTCGAAGCCGGACGCTCCGGGGGCGCCGATCCACACCTCGTCCTCGCCGTAATAGACGGAGGCCCCGAACTGCGTGCCCGGCGTTCCGCCGTCGAACGGCTTCAGCGTCGGTCCCGGCTCCCACTCACCCGAGTCCTCATCGAAGGTGTACGCGAAGGCCGTTCCCACACCCTGCTGATGGGTGGCCGCGCCGATGAACGCGCGACCGGCCCTCAGGGCCACCGACGAGCCGAAGCGGCTGTTTGGGGCGGTGCCCGCCCCCGTCAGCTTGGCCTGCTCCGTCCACGCGCCCGTCTCTTCGAGGCGGAAGACGTACACGGCGCCGGTATTGCCGTCCTTCCGGGGTGAGCCGATCAGCGCCACATCGCCTTCGATGGCCAGCGACATCCCGAACCAATCGTTGGGCTCGATGTCGCTCCCCATGAGCTTGGCGGATTCGCTCCAGCGACCGGTGGAGTTGTCGCGGTGGAAGACGTACACCGCGCCTCGGCCTTCGGCATGGGCCCAGGTGGCCATGAGGACGTTGTCACCGCCCACGGCGGCGAGCCGTCCGATGTAGTCACCGTCGGTGCCGTCGCTTGCCTGCAACTTCTGGGTCTCCCGCCAGGCGCCGCTCGCGTCGTTCTCGAAGACGTAGACCGTCTCGAGGGTCGTCGAGCCCACCAGGAGGTGGTTCCCGGTCTGGGCGAGAGAGCGGCCGAAGTGGTCGCCGTTGGCCGAGTTGGAAGCCTCGAGGCGCTGGACCTCGGTCCATTCTCCACCGACGTCCTTCCGGTACACATACACGTATCCGGGGGCCATCTTGTTCAACGACTCCCCGACGATCACTTCACCATCCCCAACGGCTACGGACTGTCCGTAGCCCTGGCCGGCGAGAGGCGTGGCCATCAAGACGCTCACGGCCACCGCTGTCCATATCACGTTTAGAACCCTCACAGTTTCCCCGTCTAATGGTTACTGAAAAACGAGGCCTCTCCACTCCTCTTCGGTGCAGAAGCCTCGCAGCAAATCCTACGGTTGATACGTTAACGGAATCCCTTCGGTTTCGGGACCTCCACACCGAATGCCGACGCGGATTTCCGAGGTCCGACTATTGGATGGCCAAAGTAGGCCAAACGTTGCTCCGCCCTGGACCGGTCTCTACGTTGAGTCCGTTCTCGCTCTACCCCCGCAGTACCCTCCGTGCAGAGGGATTTCGGCCGGCACGGTTGATCCATGTGGAACCCACGATCAGGAGGACATCATGAGTGTGCAACCTCAACCCATCGGCTTGTCGTCTGGGGACAGGGACGCTCTCGAGGCGTATATCGACGAGTGGGTCAGTCATTGCCTCGACCGGGACTGGGACGCGCTGGTGGAGCGGCTGACGGATGACGTCGTCTTCTTGCCTCCAGACGAGCCGACGGTCATAGGCAAAACGGCGGTGGCCCACTTTCTTGAGGCGTTTCCGACCATGACCCGGTTCAGAACCAGCATCGACGGCGCCGACGGGCGCGCCGACCATGCGGAGCTACGAGACGCGTTCGACATGACTGTGGAGACGGATGAGGGTGAGGCCCGGATGGTGGGCAAGTGGTTGGCCACCTACCGCAAGGAGGGGGGCCGCTGGCGTCTGGCCACGGATTGCTGGAACCTCGACGCCCCCGTGCAAGGCTGAATGAGGCTTCTTCTCGTTCAACACGGCGTGGCCATGTCGAAGGACGAGGATCCCGACAGACCCCTCCGCCCCGACGGGGCCGACACCGTTTCCCGCATGGGAGCCTGGGCCGCGGAGCGGGGTCTCGGAGTCGACGAGATCCGCCACAGTGGCAAGCGGAGAGCCGCCGAGACGGCCGAGATCCTGGGCGACCACCTTCAGCCCGCGCTCGGGGTGAAGGTGGCGCCGGGATTGGCCCCCCTGGACGACGTCCGGCCTGTGGCCGAAGCGCTGGGCGGCGAGGACGACACCGTCATGCTCGTGGGGCACCTGCCGTTCCTCGCCCGCCTAGCCGCATTTCTGCTGACCGGCTCGCCTGAGGCGACTCCCGTCCGCTTCACCAACGCCGGCATCGTTTGCCTCGAGGGTGGCGAAGGGAGATGGGAGTTGACCTGGTGCGTGCCGCCGGATCTTTAGTGCCGTCTTCCTCAGCGGTGGGCATCGGTGCTCGGGCAGTTGGTGTCGATCCTCAACGTTGACGCTGTCGTGTGTGTCAGCTAGGGACCCTTGCCCCCACCCGTGGTAGGCATGACGTCTGGGGACTCGTTGAAAAGGACGTTCATGAAGGGATTGAAGGGGTTGATAGAGCCCTGGGCGATGCTGGCGGCGCTCGCACTCTCCGGCTGTGGCACGACCCCGGAGGGGACCGTCACCAGCGCTCCCGGACCATTGACGTCCACCACTGCGGACATGAGCCCCGAAGCGGATGCAGCCCCCCCGGCCCTCCCCGGGTACTACTCCGCCGATCAGGCGGCCCGAGGCGAGGGCTTCTTCAGAGAGACCTGCCTCTCGTGCCACGCATCCAGCGAGTTCCGTGGCTCTGCCTTCGAGCGCCAGTGGCGCGGTCGGACGGTCCGGGACCTGTACGGGAACATCGCGTACAGCATGCCCGACGATAATCCGGGAGGCCTGCCCGCTCAGACCTACACCGACATCGTCGCCTACATTCTCGAACTCAACGGATATCCGCCTGGGACCGCGGAGCTCACCCCGGATCGGAATACCATGAGGGCTCTCCCGCTGTGGCCTGATGCACCGACGGGACGATAAGCAGCTCATCCCTCCAGCAGCAGCTCCCGAAGCTCCGCGAGTCGTGCCCCCATCGGAGTGACGTGACGCTCCGCCTTCAAGCAGGCGGATAGCCGGTCGGGCACGGGTACGGGTGCTCCGATCTCTGCTTCTACCGCTTCCCGAAATTTCGCCGGGTGGGCCGTGGCCAGAGACACTGAGGGCCCGTCTCCGAAGGCCACCCGGCCCGCCTCCAGACCCAGGTAGCCCACGGCCGAGTGGGGATCCAGCACGTAGCCCGTCACCTCGAAGACCTCACGGATCGCCCGCCGGGTCTCGTGATCGTCGTGAACGCTTCCCACCACGTGGGCGCTGAGGCGGCTCAGGTCGTCGTCGTAGAGCGCAAGGATGCGAGCCAGGTTGCTCGGGTCTCCTACGTCCATGGCGTTCGATATCGTCTGTACGGAGGCCCGGGGCCTTACCACCCCGGTACATAGGTATTCGGGCACCGTGTCGTTCACGTTCGTGGCCGCCACGAACCCGCGGGTCGGGAGCCCCAGCCTCTTCGCGATGAGCCCGCCCGTGAGGTTCCCGAAGTTGCCGGACGGGACGGAGAAGACGGGAGGAAGCCCCTTCGGGAGTTGGGCCCACGCGTGGACGTAGTAGAAGATCTGCGGAAGAAGACGGCCGACATTGATGGAGTTGGCCGAGGTGAGGCGAACCTGAGCCCTGAGCTCCTCGTCCGCGAATGCGTCTTTCACCAGCCGCTGGCAATCGTCGAAGGTGCCGTCGACTTCAAGGGCGCGGACGTTGCCGCCCAGGGTTGTGAACTGCCGCTCCTGTAGCGCGCTGACCTTTCCGCTAGGAAAGAGGACGACGGTCCGGACGCCTGCCGCGTCGAGGAACGCGTGGGCCACCGCGCTGCCTGTGTCGCCGGACGTGGCCACCAGGACCGTGAGCGCCTCTTCGCCTTCCTCTCGGACATGCCTTAGGAGTCTCGCCATGAAGCGAGCTCCCACGTCCTTGAAGGCCAAGGTCGGTCCGTGGAAGAGTTCGAGGACGTAGACGTCCGGCTCCAGCTCCACGAGGGGCACGGGGAAGTCCAGCGCCGACTCCACCAGAGCGTCCACGTCGGACGGGGCGATTTCGGCCCCCATGAGGTGGCGCGCCACCTCCCTCGCTACTTCCGAGAAGGACCGGCCCCGCAGGCCCTTAAGCGTCCCGTCCGCTATGGGTGTGAACCGTTCGGGCAGGTAAAGGCCGCCGTCGGGCGCGAGTCCTTCCAGCAGCGCGGTTCCCAGGTCGGTGGCGGGAGCTCGTCCGTTGGTGCTCAGGAGCCTCAAGGGAGGTCCTCGACGACGCGTGCACCACTCCCCACCAGGGATACATAGCGGTCGGCGCCGTCCAGCCCCACCTGCGAGAAGGCGTGCGTCATGGCGTCCGCGGCGGCGGTGGCATCGCCGATGCTCCGACCGAGCGCGAATATAGAAGGGCCGGATCCGGACAGGCCCGCGCCCACCGCGCCCGCCTCCAGGGCCGCGGAGCAGACCTCACTGAATCCGGGCACGTGGGGGGTCCGGTGTGGCGCCGCGATCTCATCCACCAGCGCTCGGCCCACGAGCTCCCAGTCCTCCTCGTACAGACCAACGACGAGGGCGGCGCAGTTGGCCCACTGGGCTATAGCCCGCTCGAGGGGCACCTCCTTTGGGAGAGATTGCCGCATCGCCTCCGTCTCCAGCTCCAAGGGAGGGTGGACCAGCGCTACCGAGAGGCCGTCCGGCACGGGGAGCGGGATGGCCACACCGGGCCGCTCGGGCCGCACCATGACGATGCCTCCGTGAAGGGAAGGGGCGCTGTTGTCCGAGTGGGTGACTCCGGCGGCCCGCCGCTCCCCCTCCAGCGTGCAGAGCAGCTGGTCCTCCTTGCTCAGCCCGGCGCCGAGGAGGGCGTTCGTGGCCACCACGGCCGCCACCGAGCTAGCGGCGCTGCCTCCCATCCCGCCCGCCAGGGGCAGGCCCTTCCACACCTCGAGCTCGACTCCCACCCCCTCCAATCCCGCCGCCTCGATCACGGCTACCGCGGCCACGCCCACGACGTTGTGGTCCGGATCGGTGGGAAGCCGCCCCCCGTCCCCGTGGATCGCCGTAATCGCCACCCCAGGCGCGGAGCGCCGCCGGGCCTCGACCACGTCGCCGGGGCGCTCGAGGGCCAAGCCGAAGACGTCGAAACCGCACAGGACGTTTCCCACGGTGGCCGGCGCGAAGGCTCGGACCTGGGTCGCGTCGCTCATGACGATTCCGCCAGAGCCCGGAGGACGTCAGCGAACACTCCGGCCGCCGTCACCTCCGGACCGGCGCCGGGACCCCGTACCGCCAGCGGCGTTTCCGCATAACGGCGGGAGGTGATGGCTATCAGGTTCTCACTGATGGAGAGTCCGCTGCAGGCGTGGTCGGCCGGCACGCCCGTCATGCGCACGGTGGCTCGGCCGTCCTCCACCGAGGCCAGGTAGACGAGTGCCGTGTCGTCGGCCACCGCGGCCGCGCGGCGCTCGTCGAACTCCGCGTCCACCTCGGGGAGCTTCTCCCAGAAGGCCTCCAGCGGCCCCGTCACCCACGGCGCGTCCGGGAGGAGCGGCTCTACCTCCACGTCGTCCATCTCCAGCGAGAAGCCCGCCATGCGCCCCAGGATCACGAGCTTCCGCGCCACGTCCCGGCCGCCCAGGTCTTCCCGGGGGTCGGGCTCGGTGAAGCCGCGTTCGTCGGCCTCCCGCAGGGCCGCGCTGAAGGGCGTGCCCACCATGAGGCGGTCGCAGATGAAGCTCAAGGTGCCTGAGAGGACCCCCTCGATGCTCTGGATGGTGTCGCCGGTGGAGACCAGGTCCTCGATGGTCCGCAGAACGGGAATACCTGCCCCGACCGAGTGCTCTAGTACCCGGGAGCGGCTCGCCTCCATGTCCACCCATGCACGCCCGAAGTTCGCATCCGTCAGTATGAGGTTCGCCGCGTCGCACGGTGCGGCGTCCGTCCCCTGGACCCTGAGGGCCGCTGCCACGAGGATCGACGAGAGGCGCTCGCCGATGCTGAGGACGCTGTCCCTGGTGCGCGGACTGCACTCCTTGACGAGGGAAATGCCCTGAAGAAGCTCCTCCAGCCGGTCCAGGAGCGCCTCCACGGCCTCGGTCACGGCGACTAGCTCGCCCTCCGACACCAGCTCCGCGGCGCCGTCTCGGTGACGCTCCCTGATCTGCTCCAGCTTCTCGGCGGAGCGGGCATCGCCTTGCTCGGCCCAGGCCGCGGCGTCGGCCAGGTCGTCGGTGACACCCCCGAAGGCGGATACGACCGCGACGGTGGGACCGCTGGCAGACTGTGCCGCCACGATGGCGGCGACCCTCCTGACGAGCGCGACGTCGGCGAGCGACGTGCCGCCGAACTTGAGCACGCTGAGACCCGCGCTAGGCTTGCAGACGATGGCTTCATGCCGAAGGTTGCCGGGCAACGGGCCGGCGCGCAAACTGCCCACTCGATCCCCGCCGCGCAGTCCGTGTCCGGGACGGAGGAGACTCGCACACCCCCTCAAGGATGGAGCATCCGTACCATGAGCCGTTACCTGACCGAAGCCATCGGAACCTTCTTTCTGTACTCACCATCGGCCTGACGGTGCTGGACGGGACGCCCTTCGCTCCTCTGGCAATCGGGTCGGCTTTGGCCATCGTCGTCCTGAACGTGGCCACGGACAACGCCACCGCCGGTAACTCCTTCTATGGTCTCGCCATCGGATTCACGGTCATGGTGGGCGCCTTCGCCGTAGGACCTGTTTCGGGCGGCGTCTTCAATCCGGCGGTGGGAACGGGCCCGATCCTCGTCGATTCCTTCGCCGGTGACGGGTCCCTGGCCAGCCTGTGGATCTATATTGGTGGGGCCTATCCTGGGCGGCGTGGCGGCCGCTGCGGTGTTCGATTTACAGCACCTGAGCGCAGGAGAAGCGTAGTGTACGGGTGCGCTCGTGAGGGCGCTACTCCAGCATCGTATTGACCCGCTCATCCGGCAGAGGCCGGATGTTGCGGTCGCGCATGATCACCCGGGCGCACGTGTTCCAGCGCAGGAGCGCCTCCTCGTTGCCTTCGGACCCAACGTCGTCGGCCGACTCGTAGTGGTCCATGGCCCTACGCAGCCAGTCGTAGGCGATGGGCCCCGAGCCCGGTCCCGCATGGGTCAGGGACGCCAGGCCTCGACGCTCGCAGATCATGCCCGAGTAGTAGCGCCTGTCGTACTCGCTCTCGAGGTGCTCCACGAGCTCGGTCGCCTCACGAACCCGGGATCCCCTGGGAGACGTGAACTGGTCGGTGAGGGCCAGGAGGAGGGTGATCCCGGCCTCACGATCGTCGGGCGCGACCGCCAGGACGTCGCGACAGATACTCTCGGCTAGGGCCGGCTCGTTCAGTAGCCGGTATCGGACCGCCTTCTCCTTCGCCGCCTCGATACTGTCCGGCGAGATGGCTTTCAGCTCGAATTCCATAGATCAATCCTTCGAACGTCCCACAACGACCCCTCCTTGAGCGGAATGATGGCGTTGTCGGTGATCGTGATACCCTCGGGGCAGAGCTTTGTGCAGCACTAGGTGACGTTGCAGAGCCCACACCGTGTGCGGCTCGCAGGTCATCCCGCCGGCCTACGTCCGAACCAGGCGTGGTGCGTGGCTCCGAATAGCTCGGCAGGATCGTCCTGAGGGGCTCCAGGTCGCTTCGGCGGTCGCGCCGGAGGGTTTTCGGCGGACACAATACGCTTGAGGAGGGGAAACGCCAATCGGGAGGTTTGGCGCGCGGCCCGCGCTCTCCCTATTATCAGTCCAGCGCCACAGCACTGCCCCGGACCCGCCACGCACGTGGGGAGGAGGACGCCGGCCATGGACATCTCTCGGAGAGACCTCCTCAAGTTCTCCGCCCTCGCCGGAGGGGGCACGCTCATCAGCACCCTGGGCTTCGACCTGAAGCCCGCCTACGCTGCCTCCCGTGAGCTCAAGATCTCCAACGCACGGGAGTACAAGACCGTGTGCCCGTACTGCGCGGTGGGCTGCGGGGCCATCGCATACGTGCACGGGAGCGGTGGCCTGAACACGGTGAACTCCATCATCCACGTGGAGGGCGATCCGGACAGCCCCATCAACGGCGGCACGTTGTGTCCCAAGGGCGCAGCCCAGATGCAGCTCGCCATGAGCCCCCGGCTCGAGAAGGGGCCCCGCCATCGGGCGGCGGGAGCGTCGGAGTGGACCGAGGTCACCTGGGACTGGGCCATGGAGTGGTTCGCCCGGAAGTTCAAGGACTCGCGAGACGCCACCTTCGTGGAGCGGGACGAGCAGGGCCGGACGGTCAACCGCTGCGAGGGCATCGGCTGGGTGGGCAGCGCCACGGTGGCCAACGAGGACGCCTACCTCATCACCAAGACCATGCGCGCCATGGGCCTGGTCTACATCGATCATCAGGCCCGAATATGACACAGCCCCACAGTGGCCAGTTTGGCCGCAACGTTCGGTCGGGGCGCCATGACCAACCATTGGAAGGACATCAAGAACACGGACGTGGTCCTGGTCATGGGGGCCAACCCCGCGGAGAACCATCCCTGCGGGTTCAAGTGGGCACTGGAGGCCAGAGACGACCGGGGCGCTAAGCTCGTCACCGTAGATCCGCGCTTCACCCGCACGTCGGCTGTGGCCGACCACCATCTCCAGATCCGTCCGGGCTCGGACATCGCGATCCTCGGTGGGATGATCCACAAGGTGCTGGACGAGGGCCTCTTCCACGAGGACTACGTCCGGCTCCACACCAACGCCTCCTTCCTCATCGAGGAGGGCTACGGCTTCGAGAACGGGCTCTTCGCGGGCTTTGACCAGGCCCAAGGTGCCTACGACCGGACGGCCTGGGAGTACGAGCGCGGTGCCGACGGCTTCGTGCGCCGGGACATGACGCTCCAGCACCCGCGCTGCGTCTTCCAGCTCCTGAAGAGCCACTACAGCCGCTACACGCCGGAGGTGGTGGCGCAGATCGCCGGGTGCTCCGCCGAGCAGTTCCTCGCCATGGCGGACATCGTCTGCTCCACCGGGACGGCCGACCGGGTGGGGACCATCATGTACGCGGTGGGCTGGACCATGCACACGGTGGGGAGCCAGATCATCCGCACCGCCGCCATCCTCCAGCTCATCCTCGGCAACATCGGCCGACCAGGTGGGGGCATCAACGCGCTCCGGGGTCACGCCAACGTCCAGGGAGCCACGGACCACGCCATCGTGGCCGGCATCCTTCCCGGCTATCTGCACGTGCCCAATCCCGGCCAGTCGTCGCTGGCCACGCACCTGCGCGAGTCGACGCCACGCCCGCTGGTCCCCGACACCGTCAACTACTGGGGCAACTACCCCCGCTTCCTGGTCTCCCAGCTCAAGGCCTGGTTCGGCGACGCGGTGGGACCCCAGAACGAGTTCGGCTACCACTACCTGGGCAAGCCGGCCGACGACGCCACCTGGCTCTCCATGTGGGACCAGGCCCACCAGGGCCGCCTCGAGGGGCTGGTCGCTCTGGGCTTCAACCCGCTGCTGGCTGGGCCCGACGTCCCGCGGCTCCTCCGGGCCATGGCGAATCTGAAGTGGAAGGTGGTCATCGATCCGTTCATGCTGGACTCGGCCGAGTTCTGGCGAGCCCCGGACGTGGATCCGAGCGAGATCGACACCGAGGTCCTCTACCTTCCGGCGACGCATTGGGTGGAGCGGAGCGGCTCCTTCACCAACTCGGGCCGATGGGCCCAGTGGAAGGAACAGGCCATCGAAGCCCCCGACGGAGTGCGCTCGGACACCTGGATACTCTCGGAGCTCTTCTGGCGTGTGAGGGAGCTCTATGAAGAGGAGGGCGGCGCCTACCATGAGCCCCTGCTCAACCTCCAGTGGAACTATCTGAACCCACGGGAGCCCATCCTCGAGGAGCTGGCCATGGAGATCAACGGCTACGACCTGAGCACAGGCCGGCTGCTGTCGTCGTTCGGCCAACTCCGGGACGACGGCACCACCAGCTCGGGCAACTGGCTCTACACCGGGAGCTTCACTGAGGAAGGAAACATGATGGCCCGCCGGGGGACCGACGATCCCAGCGGGATGGGCTACCACCACGACTGGGCGTTCAGCTGGCCCATGAACCGGCGGGTCCTCTACAACCGGGCCTCGGCCGACGGGGACGGGGTGCCCTGGGACTCGAACCGCTCGGGCATCCGGTGGACTGGCCGCAAGTGGATCGGCGACGTGCCGGACTACGGCCCGACGACCCCGCCCGACCAGGCGGGCGCATTCATCATGACCGAGGAGGGCGTCGCACGGCTTTTCACCACCTACCTGGTGGACGGGCCGTTCTCCGAACACTACGAACCCGTCGAGAGCCCCACCCCCAACATCCTCCACGAAGAGGTTCCCACCAACCCGCTCATCCGCTGGTACGACGGGGTGCGGGAGACGCTGGCCAAGCCTAGCGACGGGTATCCCTACGCCTGTACCGTCTACCGGGTCGTGGAGCGGGAGCACTTCGTGACGTCACACGTTCCGTACCTCGTGGAGCTCATGCCCGACTTCTTCGTCGAGGTGCCCGAAGGACTCGCCGCCGAGAAGGGGATCGAGAACGGAGGGCGGGTCCGGGTGTGGTCCAAGCGCGGGGAGGTGGAGGGGGTGGCCGTGGTCACCAAGCGCATCAAGCCCCTGACCGTGAACGGCAAGAAGTGCTGGACGGTCGGCATTCCGGTCCACTGGGGATTCAAGGGGATCACCACCGGATCCATGGCCAACAACCTCACGCCCTTCGTCGGTGACGCGAACACCAGCTGCCCCGAGTTCAAGGCCTTCCTCGTGAATCTGGAGAAGGTGTGATGGCCCAGCTTCCGCAAAACGGTCTCGCCATCAAGCGGATCTCCGCATCGCCCGATCCGGCGCCGGGAATCCGGCGGGGTCCCGAGTACTCGAAGCTCGTGGACATCTCGCGCTGCATCGGCTGCAAGGGCTGCGAGGTGGCGTGCAAGGAGTGGAACGAGCTCGGAGTGGAGCCCACGGAGAACTTCGGCAGCATGCAGAGCCACCGGGACCTGTCGCCCGACACCTGGCTCCTCATGCGCTTCAACGAGATCGAGGTGGGGGGCGACCTCCAGTGGCTCATCAAGAAGGACGCCTGCCTCCACTGCGAAGAGCCCGGGTGCCTGTACGCGTGCCCCGCCCCCGGAGCCATCGTCCAGTACGAGAACGGGATCGTCGACTTCAATCAGGATCAGTGCATCGGGTGTCAGATGTGCGTGTCCGGCTGCCCGTTCGACATCCCGCGCTTCAATCCGGCGACCCGCAAGGTCTACAAGTGCAACATGTGCGTCGACCGGGTGGAAGCGGGCCTCGAGCCCGCGTGTGTGAAGACGTGTCCAACCGACGCGATCTCTTGGGGGACCAAGGAGGACATGCAGGCGCTGGCGGCCAAGAAGGTAGAGGGGCTGCAGGCCCGTGGCTTCGAGCACGCCACCCTCTATGATCCGGCGGGTGTGGGCGGGACCCACATGATGTACGTGGTGCCCCACGGCGATCAGCTCGACGAGTACGATCTGCCGGCGGATCCCACGGCGAGCCCCGGCGCGCTAGCCGCCCTCGTGGGGCTCAGGCAGCTCGGCGCCTCGGCACTGGGCATCGGGCTCCTTGTCACGGCCCTTCACTATCTCGGGTTCGGACCTCAAGAGCCGGAGCCCGAGCACGCCGACCTCGACTCCGGGCCGGGAGTTCCGCCGGCCGAGCCCGCCGGGGCCGGATCGGGAGTCGGGTCGGGCTCCGGAGCGGGTGCCCACGGAGATGGCCGCGGCGTGGGAGGTGACGTGGGAGGCGACGCATGAGCGCCCAGGGGGAGATTCAGCGCTTCACCTACGCTGAGCGAGTCTTGCACTGGGTCGTTGGCCTTTCCTTCGTCTTTCTTCTGTTCACCGGCCTGGCGTTCTCCCACCCGAGGCTGTTCTGGATCACCACTCTGGTGGGCGGCGGCCCGACGGCTCGCATCCTCCACCCCTGGATGGGCGTCATCTTCTCCGGGTCGCTCGCGGCCATGGTCCTCGTTTGGGCCCGCGACATGCGGATCGACTCCGGCGACCGGGAGTGGCTCAAGGCGATCCGCCACTACGCCGTCCACGACAAGGACAACGTCCCCCCTGCCGGCAAGTACAACGCCGGCCAGAAGCTCTTCTTCTGGGCCATGGGGCTGCTGGGGGTCTCCTATCTGGTGTCCGGAGTCCCTCTCTGGTTGCCCGGAGGCGCGCTGGGCCTCGGCCCCTTCTACGGAGGCGTGGTCAACGGGATGCGCGTCCTCCACTACCTGACCACCGTGGCCGGGGGGCTGCTCCTCATCGTTCACGTCTACCTCGGAACGGTGGCCTACCCGGGAACGCTCGGGTCCATGCTCCACGGGTCGGTGACCCACGCATGGGCCAAGCTACACCACCCTCTCTGGCAGAAGGAGCAGTCCGGGTCTTGACGGCCATCGGCTCCGCTTCCACCGTGAGCCCGTGGACGCTCCGGCGGGCCAGGGCGGTCCACCTCCTCGACAAGGCCCCACATGCCGAAGAGCTCCTCGGATTCTACGTGGGGCTCATCGAGATCCAGGAGCGGGTGGCGGAGCGCGTGCCCGTGGAGCATTGGTTACCTCTGGTGCGGAGCACCGCAGGCACCTCCCCCCTCCTCCTCGTCGATCAGCTCCCCGTCGACGAGCTCGTCCCCCGGTTCGAGGACTTCCTGGCGAGGATCGCCGACGTCGGGACCGAGGTGATCACGGAGGGCGCCCGAGCCCTTCTGGACACCGACGGGGCGCACCGCTCCACGATGCTCCGGGCAGCCCTCGGTGCGGCACGGAGCGAGACCGCCGAGACCGAGCCCGACCCCACCGAATTCCACGCCCGGGCCTTCCTCGAGCCCGTGATCACGTCTCTGGCTTCGGATGGCCCGCCCACACAGCTGGAGCAAGGCGGAAGACGCTGCATGACCTGTGGCGGACAGCCGCAGGTAGCCGTTCTCCGAGATCTCCCCGACGCCGTCGGTCGCCGGACCCTCGTCTGCTCCACCTGTGCCACCGAGTGGCGCTTTCCGCGACTCACTTGCCCAGGGTGCGGCGAGACCAACGCCGACCGTCTTCCCGTGCACACGGCGGAGTCGGTCGCCCACGTCCGGATCGACGAGTGCCGGACCTGTCGGCGATACCTGAAGTCCGTGGACCAGCGGCAGCAGGGTGCGGCCGTCCCTCTCGTCGACGAGGTGGCCACCGTGGAGTTGGATCTGTGGGCCAGGGAGCAGGGACTCACGAAGATCCGGACCAACGTCCTGGGCCTTTGAAGAAGCCACCACACGGGCTCTGGACGCGGACTCCGAACCCCGGAGGGCCAGGCCGCTTGCTGCGGGCTCGAAATGCCCGGCCGAGCCCGCCGGGCTCGGCCGGAGTGTGATCTGCGCCGGTTCTAGCCGGCCGACCCCTCTTCCTCGAAGACCATGACGATGGCGATGGCGATGAGCGCGAGGTTGGTACAGGCTCGGGAATACGCCTCAGCACCGATGCCCATGATGGCACCCATCCAGAAGCTGGCTACGATGGCCAGGAGGAAGGCGAGGAAGGCGAGGAGGACGAACAGCTTCGCGGCACCCGACATTTGCATCTCCCAGGGAGAATGGCGTGACGACTTCGACTCAGGCTACTGCATGCCCTACACACGATACCGCCCAACTAATGGGAGGGCCAACGGTTTTCGTACGGGCGGACCTGGGGCGGATCCCTCGTGGCCTTCCCTTCGTCTTCCTCCTCGAAGTAGGTGCCGTACCACTCGAACATGCGGTTCCAGTGGTCGAGGAAGTCCTCCACGGTGCCGGCCCGCCCGGCTCCGTGGCCGGCCCGCATGTAGTTCACCCACGTCACCTTCTTACCCAGCCTTCGTAGCGCGTAGTACATCTCGCGCTGATTGGTGGCGGGCACGTTCCAGTCACCCTCTCCCGAGAGCATGAGCAGGGGCGTGTTGATGCGATCGGCGAACATGATGGCCGAGTGCTCCACATACTTCTGGGGCTGCTCCCAGAGCGTGGCGCCGAGGCGGTCCTGACCTTCCCCGGCAGCGTTGTAGTTACGGGTCGTGATCTTCTCGCTGTCTCCCAGGAGGCTGATGATGTTCACCTTCCCGGAGATGTTCACCGCGGCGGCGAAACGGTCGGTCTGGGTGATGAGGAGGTTGGTAGCGTACCCTCCGTAGCTGGTTCCGTGGACCCCCAGCTTATCCTCGTCCACCAGCCCCCGGTCGATGACCTTGTTGATGGCGGTGGTCACGCCCTTGAGCCACGCTTCGCCGGGGTAGCCGATCTCGAGATCGACGGGCGGGCGGAAGCCGAACCATCCCCGACTCGCCAACAAATTCATGTTGGTGTTATAGCCGTTGTCGAAGAAGGTCTCGTAGATCTCGGCCACGAGGGGGTACTTCTTCCCGGGCTCGTAGTCGATGGGGTAGTAGAGGATGCCGTAGAGCTTCTCGCCGTCCACGTCCAGGTACTTGACGAGTTCACTCCGCGTGAGCTGTACGCCGTCCAGCTTTGGGTTCAGATCGGTGAGCTGGCGCGGGTTGGCCATCGATCGGTCGGCGACCCAGAGCTCGTCCGGCCGGTCGCCGTCCGACCGGGCGAACACGATGGTGCTTCCGTCCTCGGAGACGTTCCAGCTCGACCACCGGGCTGTCGAAGAGGGAGAGCTCCTCGCCCGTGCGCGTGCTCACGACCAACACCTCGTTCAGGGACGGCGATACATATGTGGGGTCTCCGAAGCGCTCGTGGTCCACGTTGAGGCGGTCCCGGTGACGCTGAACGGTGGCCGCGATCCACGCCCCGTCGTCGGAGACGTCCTGAATCCGAGCCGTGCGCACGTCGAGGGCGTCCTCGGGCGTGAAGGCTCGTCCCGCGCGGCCCTGGGCCCGGACGAGGCATGCACGGCTGAATCGACTGCACGGGCAATCTTCGGTGCCGGGAGCCTCTTTGCCAGGGGACCTGCGGTGCGCTCGGACTGCCTATCCAGCCGAGGCGCTCCCGTGTATGGTTCCGCAGCCCCACGAGACACCCGCCTCATCACACGCACCGCTAGCCTTCAGGAGCCATGCATGAACATCCCCGAGGAAACGGTTCGGGCCATCGAGGAAGAGATCGCCAGCGACTCTAGCCCGGTGGGAATCGACGCCAAGAAGACACACGTCATGATCATCCACCAGCTCCGCGAGATCGAGGAGCGCCTCGCCAGAATCGAAGAGCGTCTGCGAGATTCCTGATCCGTAGCGGGAGCAGGCTTTCCGGGCCTACTCCGCCCTCAGCGCCCTTACGGGGTCGATCCTGCCCGCCCGCCGCGCCGGTATCCACGCGGCCAGCCATACCACCAACGCCAGCACGCAGGGCTGGTCTCCGGACATACCCACGGCGGTCACCCTGGGAAGCCGAAGCGCCTCTTTGCGGAAGGAGCGGAAGAACACTCGAGCTTCGTCCGTCGAGTACCGATCCGCTGCGGTCTGGATCGTGACGATAGCTGCCGGGTTGGCTCCGAATCCCGGATCCACAGCGGTGCGGGCTTCGCGGGAAGAGGCCGGCCCCGATGAGGAGCATGAGGGACACGGCCACCTGCGTCACCACCAGGGCGCTCCTGAGCGTCACGCGCCCGGGGCGCCCACCGCCCGTGCCTTCGTCCTTCAGGGTCGAGGCGATGTCCGCCTTGCTCGCCTGAAGGGCCGGCGCCTATCCGAAGACCAGCCCGGCCGTCCCCCCTCCTCCGGCACCACCCCCACGATGGAATAGGCTCGCCCGTTCAGCCTGATCTCCTGTCCCACCACCGACGGATCCCCCCCGTACCGCCGCTGCCAGAAGCCATAGTCGAGCATCACCACGTAGTGACCCCCGGGAGAGACGTTGTCCTCGGGAAGCAGCGTTCGGCCGATATGCGCGGGAACGCCGAGCAGCGGGAAGTAGCTGCCGCTCACGAGTCTGCCGGGACCATCTCCACGCCACCCTCGACGTCCGTCTGGATGAAGCTCAATCGCGATGACGCCACCCCGCTGAAGACACCGGCTTCTTGAGGAGGCGGCGGGCGGCGTAGCGGAGGTCTCGAGTCAGGCGTTCCATAGCGTTCGATTCTCGTAGAGGTCGGGTCCGACCGGTGTCTGTCGTGTGGGGCAGAAGAGACGGCTCTCCCTTCCGGAGCGTACGGTGGCTGGGAGGGGCAGGTTTCGGTAGGGGTGAGCAGCCTCTAAAAACTTTCCCTTGACTTCCCACACGCCATCTGTTTCCTTGAGCGGTTAATTGTAGGACATGAGCATCGAAGGAACGGACCGAGACCGGCACGTCGAACTGATGTCAAACCGCACACCGACCCTCGTCGTTAGCGTTATTACGCTCGACGGGCTCCCTATTAGCGAGCTCGTCGAGAGAGGGCCCGGGTGCGCTTTGCCCGAAGCGACATAGACCGGAAGCAAAGCAGAGCACGGCGGCGGGCCCTCTCGAAACGGGAGGGCCCGCTTCTTTCTGGCCCTGGAGAAGCGGCCATGCAAGAGATCACCTTTTCTGCACCCACCCGTGCCTTCGGCTCCGGGTCGCGAGCGATGGCTCCGCCCTGCGCTGCTGTGCGACGCCGGCCATGAGCACCGTGGCCGGAGCCGATCTGCTCTGCGAGGCCCTCCTGGCCGAGGACGTCTGGGTCCTCTTGGGCCATCCGGGCGGGGCGATCCTCCCGTTCTACGATGCGCTCTACGGGAGCGAGGGCCTTCGCCACGTGCTCACTAGGCACGAGCAGGCGGCCGCCCACGCGGCGGACGGCTACGCCCGTGCCACGGGGCGGACCGGGGTGTGTGTCGCCACCAGCGGGCCCGGGGCCACCAACCTGGTTAACGGGTCTGGCGACGAGGGGAGCTGTCGAGCGCTTCCAGGACCGGGGAGCTTCTCATCCCCGCAAGAGCGAACACGAAACCCAATCAATTGGAAGGACGAGGACATGAGTGAACAAGAGTTCGACAAGAGGTTCTTCGAGGCGGCCGATGCCGACCGCACTCTGTTGGACCGCCGACGAGTGGCTGTCGTCGGTCGTATGGCTTGGCTGTGAGCGAGGAAGCGAGGCCCGCCATGGCTGAGTTCTCAGGGAAGACCGACTGGATCTGGAAAGACGGGGAGATCGTCCCTTGGGATGCCGGACAGCTCCACGTCATGAGTCACGTGGTGCACTACGGCTCGTCGGTGTTCGAGGGGATCCGGTTCTACGAGACACCGGACGGCCCGTCCATCTTCCGGCTCGAGGGCCATGTGAAGCGCTTTCTCGACTCCGCACGGATCTATCGCATGCCCATGGACGTGAGCGCCGAGACCCTGGCCGAGGCGTGCCGTGAGGTCGTGCGAGCCAACGGACTGAGCTCGGGCTATATCCGTCCTGTGGCCTTTCGCGGCCTCGGGGCCCTGGGG
This sequence comes from Longimicrobiales bacterium, assembly GCA_965238005.1. GTDB lineage: Bacteria > Gemmatimonadota > Gemmatimonadetes > Longimicrobiales > Gaopeijiaceae > CBDCKN01. Next base: position 3,482,526 of record OZ250165.1, on the reverse strand, counting down.
GTGCACCCCGGCGCCAGCCCGGTGGAGACGTACGTCGTCTCCTGGCCGTGGGGGCAGTACCTGGGCTCGGCTGCCCTCGTGGAGGGCGTGGACGTCTGCGTCTCGAGCTGGAGTCGGCCGGCGCCGAACACCCTGCCCACCATGGCCAAGGCCGGCGGCACCTACCTGGCGAGCCAGCTCATGAAGATGGAGGCGGAGGCGAACGGGTACGCCGAGGCCATCGGCCTACGGCCGGATGGGCTGGTCAGCGAGGCCAGCGCCCAGAACCTCTTCGTCGTGAGCGGGGGCACGCTCATGACGCCGCCCCTCGACGGCACCAACCTCCGCGGGATCACGCGGGATTCGGTGCTGACCTTGGCAAATGATCTCGGGATTCCCGCACGAGAACAAGCCATACCCAGGGAGATGCTCTACCTGGCCGAGGAGCTCTTCCTGACCGGAACCGCCGCAGAGATCACTCCTGTCCGAAGCGTCGACCGGATCCCGGTCGCGGATGGGGGCGTCGGTCCCCTCACCAAGTGGCTGCAGAAGGAGTACATGGATCTGGTCCGTGGAAAACGGCCGGATCCCTACGGGTGGAGGAGCCTGGTGCATCAACCGAAGCGGGTTTCCGTCCGATGAGTGGTGAATCTACCCGTCGGCTTCCGCTCATCAGCCACGACCTCGTCCTCGGACGGGACCGCGCCGCCGCTCGTTCGATGCTGCGGGCAGTCGGCCTAGGGGATGACGACTTCGGCCGGCCCTTGATCGGCGTCGCCAACACCTGGACCGACACCACTCCCTGCAACGCCCATCTTCGGGGGCTCGGCGCCTGGGTGAAGGAGGGCGTCCGGGAAGCGGGGGGCGTGGCCCTCGAGTTCAACACCATCGTCGTCTCGGACGGAATCACCATGGGCACGGTGGGAATGAAAGCATCGCTGGTCAGCAGGGAAGTCGTGGCGGACTCCATCGAGCTCGTGGCCCTAGGATACCACTTCGATGGCCTGGTCACGCTCTCCGGCTGTGACAAGACCATTCCGGGCACGGTCATGGCGATGGCTCGGCTGGATCGGCCCTCGCTCATGCTGTACGGCGGCTCCATCCAGCCCGGTCGGTATCGAGGTCGGGACGTGACTATCCAGGACGTCTTCGAGGGCATCGGCGCGTGCGCCGCCGGGCGCATGAGCCAGGAGGACCTGGATGACCTCGAGAGAGCGGCCTGCCCGGGTCCGGGTGCCTGCGGTGGCCAGTTCACGGCCAACACCATGGCCACGGTCTTCGAGGCCATGGGGGTCTCGCCCATGGGCAGTGGATCCGTCCCAGCGGTCGACCCTGCCAAGGAAGAGGTGGCACGGGCGTGTGGACGCCTGGCCGTGGAGCTGGTCCAGTCAGAGCTTCGCCCACGAGACATCATCACGCGCGAGAGCCTGGAGAACGGGATCGCCGTCGCCGTGGCGACGGGCGGGTCCACCAACTCGGTGCTCCACCTGATGGCTCTGGCTCATGAAGCGGGCGTAGCGCTCGAAATGCGCGACTTCGATCGCATCAGCGCCAGGACCCCCCTCATCGCCGATCTGAAGCCCGGGGGGCGATTCGTGGCCACCGACCTGCACCGAGCGGGCGGTGTCGCGCTGGTCACGCGACGGCTGCTGGATGCCGGACTCCTGCATGGAGAAGCCATGACCGTCACCGGACGGACACTGGCGGATGAGACCGAAGGCGCCATGGAGGCGCCGGGGCAGGAGGTCGTGCGGTCCGTGTCCGATCCCCTCAAAGCACAGGGCGGCTTGGTAGTGCTCGAGGGCAACCTGGCTCCCGACGGATGTGTGCTGAAGGTGGCCGGCCACGAGCGGACGTACCACTCGGGGCCGGCCCGCGTCTTCGAGGAGGAGGAAGCGGCCTTCGAGGCGGTCCAGACCGGATCGATTCGAGAGGGCGACGTTGTGGTCATCCGGGGTGAGGGGCCCCGCGGCGGGCCCGGCATGCGGGAGATGCTGGCGGTCACTGCGGCCATCGCCGGGGCCGGATTGGGCGAAACGGTGGGCCTCCTCACCGACGGTCGATTCTCCGGTGCGACGCACGGGCTCATGGCGGGTCATGTGGCACCCGAGGCGGTGGCGGGCGGGCCGATCGCCGCCGTCCGGGACGGCGATGAGATCACCTTCGACATTCCGGCCCGTACGCTCTCGGTCAACCTTGGAGACGATGAGTTGCGAGCCAGGCTGAAGGAGTGGCGGCCCGCGGACCGGAAGATCACTCCTGGGGTCATGGCCAAGTACGCACGGCTGGTGTCGTCGGCCGCCACGGGGGCGACGACTAGCTGACACGACGCGAGGGCACTCAACCCGTGGCCGCTGCCCTCCGCGCGTCCTCGAACACCTGGATCCGGCTTTCGAGCTGGAGGGTGAGGGCGATGTCGTCTAAGCCGTTCAGAAGGCAGCGCCGCCGGAAGGGATCGACGGAGAAGTCTGCCTGCCAGGCGTTTCCGTCACTGACCAGCTGCGCTTCCAGATCCACCCTCAGGGAGTAGCCGTCGCCGGACTGGGCCGCCACCATGACATGCGCGATCTCGTCTTCGGCCAGCTCGATGGGCAGCAAGCCATTCTGGAAGCTGTTGCTCTTGAAGATGTCCGCGAAGCTTGGGACGATGACGGCCCGGAACCCGAAGTCGGTCAGCGCCCAGGGCGCGTGCTCCCGGGACGAGCCGCAGCCGAAGTTTCGGCCCGCGACGAGGATGCTGGCTCCGGCGTACTCGGGGCGGTTGAGGGAGAAGTCCGGGTCCAGGGAGCCGTCCTCACGGGCGCGCCAATCGTGAAAGAGAAACTGGCCGTATCCGGTGCGCTCGATCCGCTTCAGGAACTGCTTCGGGATGATCTGATCTGTGTCTACGTCGACGCGATCCAACGGCGCCACCAGCCCGGTGTGTGTGGTGAAAGGCTCCACGGGTCAGACCCAGTCCCGAATGTCGACGAAGTGGCCGGCTACGGCCGCGGCCGCCGCCATCTGCGGGCTCACCAGGTGCGTTCGTCCCCCCCGCCCCTGGCGTCCCTCGAAGTTACGGTTGGAGGTGGATGCGCAGCGCTCGCCGGGGCCCAGGATGTCCGGGTTCATCCCCAAGCACATGGAGCACCCCGCTTCCCGCCACTCGAAGCCCGCCTCGATGAAGACCCGGTCGAGGCCCTCTTCTTCGGCGGCGCGTTTCACCGCCGCCGATCCCGGGACCACCATGGCACGGACACTCTCGTGGACTTCGTGACCGTCCAGGACCGAGGCGGCGGCCCGCAGATCCTCGATTCGGGCGTTGGTGCAGGAGCCCAGGAAGACCCGGTCGATTGAGACCTCCTGGATGGGAGTGCCGGGCTTCAGGTCCATGTAGGCGAGAGCCCGCTCCACCGCCTCCAGATCGTCGGCCGATGTTGCGGATTCGGGCCCTGGGATGCTTCCCGAGACCGGGATCGACATCCCCGGGTTGGTCCCCCATGTGACGAAGGGCTCCAGGGACGCTGCATCGACCTCCACGCTCTTGTCGAAGGTGGACCCTTCGTCGGTGGCGAGCCCCCGCCAACGGGACACGGCGTGCTCGAATGCTTCCCCCTGGGGCGCCCTGGGCCGTCCCTCCAGATAGCGGAAGGTGGTTTCGTCAGGGGCGATCATGCCGGCGCGGGCACCCGCTTCGATGGACATGTTGCAGACCGTCATGCGCTCCTCCATGGAGAGAGCGCGGATTGCCTCGCCCGTGTACTCGATGACCTGGCCGGTGCCGCCCGCTATCCCGATCTGGGCGATGATGCCGAGGATCAGGTCTTTCGCCGTCACTCCAGGCGGCAGCTCCCCATTGACCCGGATCTCCAACGACTTGGGCCGGGCCCTGGGCAGGCACTGGGTCGCCAGCACGTGCTCGACCTGGGATGTGCCGATCCCCATGGCCAGAGCCCCGAACGCTCCGTGCGTCGACGTGTGGCTGTCGCCGCACACGATGGTCATTCCAGGCTGGGTGAAACCCATCTCCGGTCCGATGACGTGAACGATCCCCTGGTGGGGGCTGTCGACGTCGAAAAGCTCGATTCCGAATTCCTGCGCGTTCTTGCCGAGCGCCTGGATCTGGAGACGGGCCAGGTCGTCGAGGATGGGAAGGGAGCGGTCGGTGGTGGGCACGTTGTGGTCGACAGTGGCCACGCAAAGCTCGGGACGCCGCACAGTCCGGCCCGCCAGGCGAAGCCCCTCGAACGCCTGCGCCGAGGTCACCTCGTGGAGGAGGTGGAGATCGATGTAAAGGAGGTCCGGCCTGCCCTCCTCGCTGTGCACGAGATGGGCGTCCCAGATCTTGTCCAGCATCGTCCTAGGCATGGGATGACGCCTCTTCGCTCGCCACGTCGACGCCGGTCACGGCACCGGCCTCGGCACTCGCTGCGGCCTCGGCCCTGCTGACCGCATCGGCCACCGCTTTACCCATGGCTTCCGTTCCAACCGCTGGCTCATCGCCACGAGCCAGGTCCGGTGTCCGCAGCCCGCCCTCCAGGACCTGCTCCACCGCGGCTTCGATGGCCCTGGCCTCCGCCTCGTGTCCGTAGACGTGACGGAGCAGCAGTGCCGCCGACAGAATGGTGGCGAGGGGATTGGCAGTGCCCGTTCCTGCGATGTCCGGGGCCGAGCCGTGGACCGGCTCGAAGATCCCACCGTCTCCACCAATGCTCGCGGAAGCAAGCAGCCCGATGGATCCCACCACCGCGGCGGCCTCGTCGCTCAGCACGTCGCCGAACAGGTTCGGCGTGAGCATCACGTCGAGGCCGGTGGGATTGAGCACGAGCTCCATGGCGGCCCGGTCGACGAGCATGTGATGGCACTCCACGTCGGGATAATCCTCCGCCACGCCGTCGACCACCTTGCGCCAGAGTCTCGAGGTGTGGAGGACGTTGGCCTTGTCGATGGAGAGGACCTTCTTCCGCCGGCCCCGGGCCGTCTCGAACGCTACCTTGGCAATCCTGACGACTTCGTCCCGGTGGTACCGCATGGTGTCCACTGCGGCCTGGCCGCCGTCGACGGCGCCGCGGGGCTGTCCGTAGTAGATCCCGCCGGCCAGCTCGCGGACGATCACCAGGTCGGTGCCGTCGACACGTTCGCGGCGCAGTGGAGACGCGTCCGCGAGGGCGGCGAGGAGACGAACCGGACGAAGGTTGGCGAAGCACCCCATCTCCTGCCGCAAGGCCAGGAGAGCCGCCTCCGGCCGTACCTCGGGATCGAGGCCGTCTCCGCGGGGATCGCCGACGGCTCCCAGGAGCACGGCGTCTGCCGACCGACAGGCCTCCAGGGTGTCTTCGGGGAGCGGGACGCCGTGGCGGTCGTAGGCGGTCCAGCCCACGTCGTGGAAGTCCAGGCTCGCTTCGTGACCGAAGCGCTTGGCTGTCGCCCGAAGCACCATAACGGCTGCGTCGATTACCTCGGAGCCCACTCCATCCCCGGGGAGAACGGCGATGCGCCAATTCATGTCAGACGCCCCAAAGGTAGCTTTCCTTCTCCAGTTTAATCCCCTCGAGGGCCTTGGCGTGCTCCGCCTTGTTGAGGGCATTGATGTAGGCGCGGGCCGCGGCGTCCACCACATCGGTCGACGCCCCCCGGCCGGCGAAGGTCTGGCCGCCGATGCGGGCGTGGAGGTTCACCTCGCCGACGGCGTCCCGGCCCGGAGTGGCGGCCACGATCTTGAAGTCCTCGATTGCGACGGTGGCATCGATCAGCTCGTCGATGGCCGAGAACGCCGCTGCGATGGGACCGTCACCCTTGCCGGAGGCCTCCATGGGAGGGCCGTCACCGTGGGTGACGCGAACGCGCGCCGTGGACCACTTGCCGCCGCAGTTCACGTCCAGCTCGACGAGACGGAACGCCCTCGGGGTGTCCACCATGGCCTCATGGTGCAGGATCACCAGGAGATCCTCGTCGAGGACCGTCTTCTTCTGGTCCGCCAGGAGGGTGAACTGCTTGTAGGCCCGGTCCAGCTCCTCGGATTCCAGCTCGTAACCCAGCTCCTGGTACCGGTTCTTGAGGCCATGCCGCCCGGAGTGCTTCCCGAGGACCAGCTGGGTGCCGGGAGCACCGACCATCTCCGGGGTCATGATCTCGTACGTCATCTTCTCCTTGAGCATGCCGTGCTGATGGATGCCGGCTTCGTGAGCGAAGGCGTTCTTGCCCACGATGGCCTTGTTGGGTTGGGGGTGAATCCCGGTCAGGTGCGAGAGGAGCTGGCTCGCCTTGTACAGGGATCGCGTGTTGACGTCCGTGTGGTGCTCGGTCAAGTCCCCACGCACCTTGAGGGCCATCACGACCTCCTCGAGAGACGCGTTGCCGGCACGCTCCCCGATGCCGTTGATGGTGCACTCGACCTGCCGCGCCCCGGCCTCGATGGCGGCCAGAGAGTTCGCGACCGCCAGCCCCAGATCGTCGTGGCAGTGGACGCTGACCACCGTGTTCTCCAGACCCTCAAGGTCGCGGAACAGTGTCTCTATCAGCGCAGCGTACTCTCTGGGCAAGGTGTAGCCCACGGTGTCGGGGATGTTGATCGTAGTGGCGCCTGCCTCCACTGCTGCCTGTACAACCTGACAGAGGAACGCCACGTCCGTCCGGGTCGCGTCTTCGGCGCTGAACTCCACGTCATCGGCGAGTCGCCGGGCCCTCTCGACGGCCTCCACCACCTGGTCCAGGCATTCGTCGCGGGTGATCTCCAGCTTGTGCTCGAGATGGACGTCCGAAGTGGCAAGGAAGACGTGCACCCGTGCGTGCTCCGCTTCCTCCACCGCCGCCGCCGCCCGGTCGACGTCGACCGGGTGCGCCCGCGCCAGGGCTGCGATGATGGGCCGACGCACCTCGCGGACAATGGATCGCACGCCGTTGAAGTCGTCCTCCGATGCTACTGGGAAGCCCGCCTCGATGACGTCGACGCCCAACTCGTCGAGCTGATGCGCCATCCTGAGCTTCTCGGCCGTGGACATCGTGCACCCTGGAGACTGCTCACCGTCCCGGAGCGTCGTATCGAAGATTCTGATCTTGGCCATGGTTCTTCCTATGCCAGCCCCAAAAAAACCGGGCCCCCCCGTTTCCGAGAGGGCCCGCGCATTTCGCGCTTCCGGTCTCGCCCGCTCAGGCTGCCTCGAGCCGCACGAACCGGTGCCCTCTCATCGGCCGAAAAAGCCCGATAAGTCGAAGGGCCTCAAGGCTAAAGGTCAGCGCCTGAGTCCAGATCATGCTGTGGGCTCCCTTGGGCGGGGCGCATGGTGCCGCACCGTGAACGAGAAAGAAGCACTTAGATATGATAGAAGACGCCGGGGGCTGTCAACCCTGAGCGTGCTGCCGGCATAGGCAAGCTGCCTCAGTAGCTCCAGGGACGAACCTGTGCTTCCGCCGGTCCTGGATCTCCCGTGGAGTTCGGGCACGCCCCCATGTACAGGGCGCCGCAAACCACGAGGAAGAGGACGAAGAACCCGGTGCCGCCCGATGAGCCCGGTGCCCTATACATGGTTCGGGTCTCCAGGAGCCGAGCACTGTTCGCCATCCCAATGTCTGGGGCAAACCTGCAGGGCGAGCAGGTAGTGACCCGGGCCGGCGCATCCGGCACGAGGTGGGAACGAGAAGATACGCATGGGAGATCTCCCGTTTCGGGGCTTCTCCTGACGCATCGCCTCGAGGTGAGGAAGATCGGTGGAGATGCTTCTGTGGTACTGCGAGAGCCTATCGGCTGCGAGATTCGTGCCAGTGGCGAGGGGCCGCTCGACGGGCTTTTCCGGTGTGGAAAAGTCGCAAAAGGGCAGCACAGTTTGCCGACTTGGCGAAGATTCTACCAATCGGCCCGCGATGATGTATCCTTCCTCGAAAAACGGAGAAGGTATGAAGATCGGTTTGGTTGGATTCGCGGGCTCAGGGAAGACCACGGTGTTCAACGCGATGACGGGCCTGGGCGTGCCCGTAGGTTTCGGCGGCGAAGTGCGCCTGGGCACCGTGAGGGTGCCCGACGCGCGGATCGACGAGCTGTCCCGCATCTTCTCGCCGAAGAAGACCACGTATGCGGAGATGAGCTTCTGCGACATCCCCGGGGAGCACGGCGCCGAGAAGAAGGGCCTCTCGCCTCGGGCTCTCCAACAGATCCGCGATCAGGAGGCGCTTTGTCTGGTGCTCAGGGACTTTCCCAATCCCGCGCTCGACGGTGACCCCGATCCCATGGGGGATCTTGAGGCCTTCCACGCCGAGTGTGTCTTCGCCGACCACGAGATCATCGAGCGGCGGCTCGACCGAGCACGAAAGGAGCAGGCCGACGCGCAGGAGGTGGCCTCGTTCGAGACGATGAAAGCGGCGCTGGAGGAGGAGCGCCCGTTGCGATCCGTCCCGGCCGAGGAGCTGAATCGCGACCATCTGAGAGGTTTCGGCTTGCTCACGGACCGGTCCCTCCTCGTGGCCCTGAATCGCGCCGAGGACCAAGCGGCCGAGCCCTTGCCTCCCGATCTCGAGTCCCGCGTGAGCGAGCTACACGCCGCTGGTCTCGTGCTCTCGGCGAGCGTGGAAGCCGAGATCGCCGGACTCGATGCCGAAGACCAGGTCGCCTTTCTCGAAGACCTGGGCCTCGGCGAGTCCGCCCTCGCCAGGTTCATCCGGACCGCCTATGGCCTCCTGGACCTCATCTCGTTCTTCACCGTGTGGCACGACGAGGTGCGGGCGTGGACCATCCGCCGGGGCACCAGAGCCCGACTCGCCGCGGGACGGATTCACTCCGACCTGGAGCGTGGGTTCATCCGTGCCGAGGTCATGCCGTATGAGACCTTCATGGAGTACGGCTCGGAGCAGGCGGTGAAGGACGCGGGACGTCTCCAGGTCGAGGGAAAGGACTACGTCGTCGCCGACGGCGACATCATGCACGTGCGGTTCAACGTGTGAGGTCCGCGCCAGGCTCCTAGGCCTGGTCTCCGGTGAGGACCGTCTCGATCTCCCGGGCCGAGGGTCGAGCCGGCGGGGCCGACTCATCGATCTCGCCTTTGCTCGCGATGGCGACTCGCAGCGCCTTGAGACCGGAGATGCCCGGGAGGTCCTCCAGCTCCAGCTCCTCCAACCCCGGGCCGAAGTAGCCCTTGCTCTGAAGGAACTCGACGTATCTCCTGTACTCGGCGGCCTCACTGGCCGTCGAGTACACGATGGCGAGCTGGCCCGGCTGGGTTACGCGTTCGTTTGTCCCGCGGATGCGGGCCTTGTCGATCCGCTTCTTGACGATCTCGTAGCGGATGTCGTACGCCCCGTCCACGTCGAAGCGCTTCTCGTCGATGCGGAACCTGATCGAGAGCGGCTGATGCTGGACGAGGATAAGGTGGGTCGCCTCCAGGGGCACGGGCATGTCGGTCTTGACGCGGGCGAGTTCCCACTCGATCCGGCAGGTCGTCATGAGCTGCCAGATCCGGAGGTTTCGCAGATAGAGCTCATCGAAGAGCCCGTCCTCGTGCAGCGCAGGACCGATGTATATGCTGTGGTCCACGCCGTCCGTCCTGAACTTCTCGAAGAAGTGGGGGAACATGGCCTGTGCTCGCTCTTCCTCCGCGTCCAGCGTCATCGAGATAGTCTCGTTCAAGGCCGCCACGCTCTCTTCGAAGTCCTTGCGGCGGCGATAGACGATGTTCAGGTCTCCGTCGAGTGCCGCGCGATAGGCGGCCACACGCTCCGCCACATCACTCCCGTAGTTCTCGAGTTGTCCGAAGAGCGGCTCCACGTCATGCCGGAGTAGCTCCAAGATTCCTGATTCGTCAGCCGACCGGTTCGCTTTCGATACCGTCGAGATGCCGCGCCAGCAGGTATCCCACTTCTTCCAGCGCGGGAAGCGGTCGGATCTGCCCGACGGCATTGATCACGTCCAGGGCCAGCTTGAGCTGGTCGCCGAGGTCGACCCGAATCGCCTCGTTGCGTATCCGCGACGAGTCGCGCATGTCGACCAGGCCGTAGAGTGGGTACACGTCATGAAAGACGATCTGCTCGAGCTCGGGGCTAACCTCCCCGCGCTCCTTCTCCTCCAGGTAGTGCAGGGCGGCCTCGCGAAAACGCCATTCTACAGCCGAGTGGATCGCCGTGTATTTCCGCTTGATGACGCTCTGCACATGATCCTCGAGCTCGTCCAGGTTGCGCTTGAGTGTGGTGGCGAAGAGCGGGACGACGTCCACCAGTCGCCGGCGTTGAAGGCGTTGAGGTCTCCGGGCTTGGGCGAGGCGAGCTCCATGAGCCCGACCAGTTGGTCCCCGACGTGGAGAGGGTAGAGAAGGAGGCTACGGTGCCCGTGCTGCCGAAGGTGGTGCTCGTAACCGGTGCGTATCCTCGACCTCTTCAGATCCTGAACGATGATGGGGTCCGCTCCCTGGAAGACTCCCGCGTAGTGGGAATTGGCTCGGTTCCGGCAGATGGGGGCGCATTCGTCGCAGAGGAGTAGGCTCTTGCCCACCGCCCTCGCTCCCTCGATCGCTTCGACGTCGGCGCGCCGGTCGAAGGCGATCAGGCCGAGGCTGAGCTCCGGGCAACCCAGGAGATTGCGGATCCGATGCTGGAGCCGATCGACCTTCTCGGGCGACGCCATTGAATCCTTCTCGATGAGGTCGTTCTTGAGTCGCGAGATCACTTCGTGCGGCGTCACGTCCACCGCTGTGATCACCGTCATCCCATCGAACTCGAAGGCGTTCGGAGGGAGCAGCTCGGTCCAGAGGTCGAGGTTGGTCGGCTCGGCCAGCAGGCTTGCGATGTCCTCCGAGGACGGCTTCTCGATGTCACGAACGAGCCTCACCGACACGAACCGAGGATCGGGGCTCAACGAAAAGTGTCTGTCCAGCCCGACATCCTCGTCGTGTACGGTCATGACGAGGGCGTGCTGGAGATTCGCCTCGACGCCCAACCACTTCCCGAGAAGAAACTCGTAGGCCCACATGAGCTTCGACAAGGCAAATTGGTCCGGCGGTATGTCGAGCCGCTCCATGAAGCGTTCGGCTTCGCCCAGCCCGACCCGCCGCCATGCCGGCGTCTGGTAGAAGGGGAGCATGTTGAAGGGCTCGCCGGCTGTGGCGTAGTAGTCGTCACGCCGACCCGCCGGGACCATGGCGGTCATCATGAGGTCGATGAGCTCCCGGTGCGGCTCCAGCACCGAGCGGTCGTCGATGATCCCTCGGAGCTCCGGAGCCTCTTCGAGCCGCTCGACGATCACCCGGGCCAGGGGCGCATGCAAGGAGCTCGGATCCTCATCCTGGCGCTCCCAGAAGTCGATGAGGCGTGCCAGGCTCAGGCGGGTTCCGAAGGGAAAATCTTCCAGGGGCGAAGGCGTAGACATGATCGGCCGGTACCTCAGGGCAAGTGAACGTGGGTGTCACCGCGACAACCCAATACCCCGACGGTGCCCGAGGGTCCCACACCCGGCCGATCCGTCGGCTCCATCGTCTGGTGCGTGCAGCTTCTCGCGTCAGCGGTGGGCGGACGCCCGGTTGCAAACCGACTCCCCGAAGGTTATCCAACCCGCCCGAGTCGCTGCCCCCGGGCCGAGACGCTATCCCCGTGCTCGATGGGCGAATCCTCCCAAGACGGGAGCTTGATTGGACAACGTCGCCGTCACTGTCATCGTCCTCTACCTGGTCGGCGTCACGGCCGTCGGGGGCCTCATGGCCCGACGATCCAAAGGCTCGAGCGACTGGGCCGTGGCTGGCGGGGGCATGTCTGGAGTGCTCGTGGCGTTCGGGCTGGCAGGCGCGCGCATCGGGGGTGCCGGCACCTACGGCGTAGCCGGGAACGTCGTGACCGGCGGTGTCTGGAACATGTGGTGGTACGGGATCAGCTCGTTCGCCGCCCTGGTCCTCGTGGGTCTAGCCTTCGCGGTCTACTACCGGCGACTTGGTCTCCAGACTGTGGGCGAGCTGTTCTTGATCCGCTTCGGCTCGAAGCGGTGCCAGTGGCTCACGAGCCTGTGTGTGCAGACCGAGTACGCCATCGTCAACGTCATCGAAGCGTACGTAATCGGCGTGATCATCAGCACTCTCACGCCCCTCTCCATGCTGCACGGCACGCTCATCGCCGCCCTGATCCTGGCGACGTACGTGTCTCTGGGTGGTCTGTGGGGCACCGCGGTCACCAACGTCATCCATTGCACGGTGATCCTGGCGTCCCTCTTGGCCGTGGGGGTCTTGGGGGTGCGCGAGCTCGGCGGCTGGGACGTCGTGACCGAGCGGGTGAACGCACAACTCGCTTCGTCGTCCAGCGCCCGAGAGGCCTGGTGGGGGTTCGCGGGTGGGGGGTGGATAGCGATCCTGGCCATGTTCTTCTCGGCTACGGTCCACTCACCGGCCGCGTCCATCTACGCAAACTACTCCACCGCGACGCGGTCAGAGCGGAGCCTCGCGCCGGCATTTATCGCCGGTGGCGCCATAGCCGCCCTCATGCCGGTCCTCGCGGGGCTGATCGGCATCCTCACTGTGGCTCGCTACGGAACCGACTCCGGGTTGGCCGGCTACCGAAATCTCACCACCCTGGCCGCGGAGATCAGTCCGGTCATGGGCGGGATCGCTCTGGCGGCCGTCCTGGCAGCGGTCATCTCGTCGGGTGGACCGATCCTCCTCTCCAGCGCCACCATGTTCGTTCGCGATTGGATCCCCTCGGCCAGCACCTATTCGTCAGCGCGAAGGCTCCGCGCCTACCGGACGGTCACGGTGGGATACGCCCTGATCTCAGCGCTGATCGCTTGGTGGATCGCCACGAGCACCCGGGTCTCCATACTTGATCTGCTCCTGTTCGCGTTCGCCATGGTGGTCCCTGCCGCCATCTCCGTGGCCTACGTGCTCTACTGGCGCCGCACCACGGAGCCGGGCGCCTATTGGGGGATGCTGGCCGGTTATGGTGCCGGAGGGATCTGGTTCGTGTTGATCAAATGGGCCCTGTGGATCGATCTCCAGGCGCCCGAAGGAGCGTCCGCTCCGGTTCGGCTGCTCGTTTCTCTGTTGACCAGCCACGGGGAAGGGCTCGATCCGGCCTACGTGACTACGGTGGTCCCGCTGCTCGTGGTTCCTGCCGTATCGTTATTCACGGCGCTGTCCCCTGAGAGGGAATCCGAGTTCCGGGCGCGACTCACGGGGGCGCAGGACTCGCCTCCCGACACCCCGGCCACGTTCCACGATTGACCGCGGACGAGTTACACCATCTGTCGCCAGCCGTTGGGGAGGTCGAGTCGGTCGGCTCCCACGTGCTCGCCCAGGCTTTCCAGTGCCTCTGCAAGCCCGCGGTCGAATGACCTGTCTCGCTTGAATCCGGCCTCCAAATGGATGGGAGCTCTCGATCTGCCGTGGGTCGCAGTGCGGTGGCCCGAGGCCACGAACCGACGCCTCGATGAGGGCGGCCAGGGCCGGTATATCCGCGACGGTGGCCGAGCGCACGTCCACGATCGAGGTCGTCTTGTCTACTCGATGGGGACTCGGCTTCCGTTCACGGCGAGCCACTCCGAGAAGTTCTGGAGCTCTGGATTCAGGGCTCGCGCCCCTTCCACGTTCCTCGACGCACAGTACATCTCCTCGAAGTCCCGGTGGAACTGGAACATGTTGCCCAGATCCTCCGCCCCCGGGAAGTCGAAGCTCCGGTACATCTCCGGGGACACGGCGTTGCATCCCACCTCCTCACCGATGGCCTCGCTCAGGGCGGCGGCCATTTGGTCGCCCGTGAGGTGCTCGCCGGCGATGCCCACCGTCTCACCGATGAGCTCTGGCCCCTTCTTGAAGATCCCGTAGGCGCATTTGCCGATGTCCTCTACGCCGATGCCAGGCAGCTTCTTGTCGTCCATGGGGAAGGTGATGGCCAGCTTGCCGTCCTCGCCCCTCACCGGACCACTCCCGGAGAAGATGAAGTTCTCCCAGTAGAAGCAGGTCTGCAGAAGGGTGGTCGGCAGTCCACGGGCGCTGAACAGCGCGTCCGCTTCGCCCTTTGCGTCGAAGTGCGGGACCTTGTACTTGCCCATCAGCGTGGGCATGCGGTCGTCATCGAGCGGCACCCACTTGCGCGTGTCATCCAGGGTGGACCAGATGACATGCTGGATGCCCGCCTGCTGCGCAGCATCGGCGAGGGCCGTCGCCTGCGCTATCTCCTTCTCGGGAGAGAAGTGCTCCCAGAAGTTGGTGACGAGGTAGGCGCCGTACCCCCCGGCAAACGCCCGGTTGAGGCTTTCGGGGTCGTCGTAGTCGGCGGCTACGACCTCGGCGCCGGCCGCAGCGAGCGCCTGGGCATTGTCCGAATCGACATTCCTCGTGAGGGCACGGGCGGTGAAGGGCCCGTCGGGGTCATTCAATATCGCTCGGACGAGACCGCCGCCCTGGGCACGGGTCGCACCTGCCACCACTATTATCTTCTTTTCGGACATCGGAGTCCTCCTGGTCACACGTCCAATTCCAACGCCACCGACACGGGGTCGGCGGGGGGCACCAGGGTAGAGACGGAAGCCCGGTGGGCACAGTCCCTGGCGGGCACCAAGCCTACGGACGCTCGAGCCTCAGGCTCTCCAGGTCGAGGGGGTGCGTGTACATGGTGAGCTCGCCGTCGGGATCCCGTGGCCACTCCTCCACGGGTCGATCCCGGTAGAGCTCCACGCCGTTGCCGTCCGGGTCGCTCAGATAAAGAGCTTCGCTGACGCCGTGATCCGCGGCTCCGTCGAGAGGGATCCCGACATCGAGAAGGCGACGATAGGCGTCGGCCAGGGTAGCCCGGTCCGGGTAACGGATCGCCAGATGGTAGAGCCCGGTGGAGCCTCGGGGAGCTGCTTCGCCGCCCCGGCTCTCCCACGTGTTGAGGCCGATGTGGTGATGATAGCCTCCGGCGCTGATGAACGCGGAGTCAGGGCCCATCCGCTGGACAAGCTCGAATCCGAGGACATCACGATAGAAGCCCAGAGATCGCTCGATGTCGGCGACCTTCAGGTGCACGTGCCCGATGTCGACTCGGGGATCGATGGGAGGCCGGTCAGGCATCTCGAGCGACGCGTCCATGTTCGCTCCCGAAGGGCTCACCCGTGTCGATCGTGACTTCTTTCGTAGTGTAACCGGTCGTGCAAGCGGTCCCTGGCCTGCTCCGCGTCTCGCTTCTTGGCGGCTCTCATGCTCATGTCTTTCGTGCTCTCGGACTGCACTCTGGGGAGGGAGACGAGCCTCTCCAGATTCTCGCTCCCGCACGAGGGGCACTGTGGTGTCTCGTCCCCACGCACCAACTCCTCGAACTGATTCTCACATTCTTTGCAGGAGTATTCGTAGATCGGCATCATCTCTTCCCTATGTGAAGCTTCCGACTCATGTGAAGCTTCCGGATGTGAGGCTTCCGAGTGCGGCGACGAGGCGGTCGATCTCGGCTCTGGCGTTGTAGATGTGGGTTGATACCCGGATGGCGTTGTGGCGGTCTCTCTGGTGCTCGTCGATGTGGATGGAGTGCCGTTCGTCCATGACGGGAACGAGGGCCATGGCGTCCACCCCCTCCATCTCGAAGATCGTCGAGCCGGGGCAGGACGTCTGAGGCGTGCTTCCGCTCAGCAGCGTGACTCCTGCCATGGCTGACAGCCGATCCTTCAGGTAGTCCGACAGATACCGGGTCCTGCGCGCGACGTTGTCCAGGCCGTTGGTCTCGTAGGGCATGCGCTCGCGTGGCCTGTGAGACTCCTAGAGTGCTTTCTTGGCCGCCAGGAATACCATCTTCTCCAGGATGGCAGAAACCGGCCTCTAGAGCTAGCGAATCCGTACCACGTCAATTGCGATCCCCTGAGTGCACTGGGAAGACTCGGCGAGCGCTCCCTCCACGATCACTTCGTCCTCGGGTTCGAGCTCACGGATGTCCCCCGTCAGCGAATACGACTCGCCGTCGTCTGCGAGCATCGTTGTGCACACTGAATCCCGTCTCGTGATTCGCCCTGCTCTCGTGAAGAGGCCGTTGCGGTCGGTAACATGAAACGGGCCCGACAGCGACAGCGGCCGGAAGTAGATGTCGAAGACGATGAAGACGTGCGACCGGTCGCGGCTTGCCCAGCCAGGGATCCGGACCGTGTGCGTGATCTGGCCTTCCGGACTGGTCATGAGTTGATCAAGGACCTCGAAGCCCACGCCGGTGGCCCCGATGCCGATCTGTACCGGCGTGATGGCCGGTAGGTGTATGGCGCTGACCGTCACCTGGGTGCCGGGCAATCCGCTCCGGGGGGAGATGGTGGGAGGTGTCCGGAGCCCGACCGAGTCCGAAATGACCAGCTCACGGCGGTCCTGCGCACCTAGCTCCCACCCCTCGAGGAACACCGCAGCCAGGATCAGCGCTGCGATCCGTGTCGCCTGCGCGAAAACGCGCCGGTGGAGATCGATCAGATCTGCAGGTGCGGTCTGCCCCTGACGTTGGGCGGGGCGAAGTACCTTCATGCGCATCAAGATGCAGTCCATAAGAGAGAAGCGCGACCCGCTCCCCGCCACAGCAGGGGTGACTGCCTCCGATCAGATCGTTGATGTCCAGGGCCCACCTTCATCGTCGAACGCCGCACGCACACCGGCGACCGAGACGCCCCCCGGAAGTACGAGAGCCCCGACGTTAGAGCAGACACACGTAGCTGCTCGAGCAATAGCTACTCCCAAGGACCCTTCGACGGCCGATCGTAGTCGGTCAGCGTCCTCCGTCGGTGGGTGTCCTGGGAAGGAGAGGGTGGGAAGGAGAGGGATAGATCACGGGCATCGAAAACGGTTGGCGGACGTTCGCGGTGGCCCAGCTCGTCATTCACGATCGCCAGGGCCCTGGCAGTGTAGTTGTCGGGTCGACTAGTCGCGGAGATACTGACGATGCTTCGCATTCTCGCTCCCAATTCCGGATTGCCGTACTTAGCGGCCGTCCCTGAACCCCTCGCCACAAGTCCTTGGCGGCCCCTGAAGCGGACTTGCGGCCGACCCGGCATGCGTCGCCGCGCTCGGTCGTCTCCGGCACGCGCTCACCCTCGTGTCAGCTCGCTGATCTCCAGGAGATGTCCATCCGGATCTCGAAAAAAACAGCGGATCTCGTCGCCCCGGTCTACCGGAGGCGCCAGGAATTCGGCGCCCCTAGACTTCAGCACCTCGTAGGCGCCCCGACAATCGGGAACCCGCATCGTGAGCTGATGACTGACCCGATTTGGGTCGTCCGGCGGAGCGAAGACCACGTCGGGCTTGTCCTCCGCCGGCCCGCCTCCCGTGACAAGTAGCAGCCAGTTGCCCTGGAACTGGAGCACGGCGGATGTGCCACCGTACTCCCGAAACAGCTGGGCGCCAAGAACGTCGGTGTAGAAAGCGCAAGCCCGTGTGACATCGGCGACGACGAGGAGGTGCGTGAGCTCGACGTCCTCCGTGGGGAACTCAGGCGACATGACATGCTCGAGATCGGGGTGGCTCTACTGCGCGCGACCAGAGTGTCCGTTTTCGGCGGGGGCTGCAAGGCGAGCGCGAGGGACCCTAGTGCCCATCGCGAGTCGCCTTTTGCCGCCCAGGCTCGCCGGCCACAGCGATTCGACCCGTGGGATCACGGATCGCTACCTGGAGTTGACTCTACCGCTCTCGAGGATGGTTACTCATTGGCAAGATGACTCAAGGCAGCACCCACTACGTTTGCAGTGCGGCGATACTTGGTATCCACAGGCTTCTCCTCTGGAACAGAGATCTCAGACGAAGATCTAGTGTGGTGTCCCACACCAGTTCTAGCTAACGAATTCGCGCTTATGCCGCGTACCACAGGACCGCAAAGAAGTGGCAGGTTGAGCCGGCCAGCACGAACAGGTGCCAAATGAGGTGGTGGTACGGAAGGCGGCGGGCGATATAGAACACCACGCCTGCCGTGTACGAGAGGCCCCCGGCAACGAGCCACCCTACTCCCTGGGGTGGCATATTGAGCACCAACGGTCGAATCACGATCACGACCGACCAACCCAGGATCAAGTACAGGGCGGTGGACAGCCGCGGATAGCGAATTCCGGAGATCAGCTTCTCACACACTCCGATTGCGGCGGCGCCCCACACGATACCGAACAGGGTCCATCCCCATGCCCCGCCCAGGACACCCAGAGTGAAGGGCGTGTAGCTGCCGGCGATGAGTAGGTAGATCGCGGCATGGTCGAGCTTGTGAAGACGGTCCTTGAGTTGGCCCTCCGGCACAGCGTGATACCAAGTGGACGACAGATAGAGCAGCACCATCGTCGCCCCGAAGACGCTGCTGCCGACCACGCCGGCCGCGCCCCCGCGGTTCACGGTGCCGATGATGAGAACCGGCGTGGCCGCCACGGCGCAAATGAGGCCAACGCCATGGCTAAGACTATTCGCGAGCTCTTCCCGACGTCTCGTCAAAGTGCTCGTCATGTTCGCACGCGACCCTCAAGTTGCGTCAGTAGCAGGCGCTGGTTAGGCGGCCAACGAAACAGGTACCGGGCGATCTCTTCTCGGAGCCCCTCCAAGAGGGAGGCCGGTTGCAGGGAATCGATGACGATGCCTCCGGCGACCAGCGGTGGTCGACGCACCGTCGGTCCGGTCCGGCAATTGGCAGCAGCCCCACCAGCTCGGTCCTGCAGTTCTGCCGCTCGCTGGAGAATGAGCGCGAAATCCTCGTCCGAATAGCAGCGACCATGCGTATCGATCAGTTCCCTCCATTGACTCGGGCCCCAGATTTAGAGAACCAGTTGCCTCACTCGCTCCCGGAGCATCGGCAAGACCTCCTCCTCGAACCATCCGTTCTTCTTGAGGTCGGTCGTCACCGGCACACGATGCGTGCCTCTGGCTCTGCTGCGCGCCTCGCAGCTGACCGCCCACGCAGTGTGCGACTCGGGAGTCCTCCGCGCCAGCAGTGATCGCTTGCTAGTGTCCCGTTACCAAAGTGTCTCGGCCAGTCGAGGACACGGTGCATCCGTGGGCTCGGCGTTGGGACTCCTTGCGACTACGCTTCGCGCGGTGCCCGCTTGCGCTACGCCGCGTCGTCCCGCCTTGATCCCACGGCGCCCCGACCCTCTTGGTGGCTCGCGAACTCCGGAAACGGAACACTAGGCAGCAGACTTGAACTCGCGGGACCACGCTTCATGGATGCGGCGCAACAACGACGGGTACACCAACCAGCGGCGGAAGGGATCGATCAGCGCCAGATAAGGCTTTGTCCAGACGCTGACCGGGAGGACGTGAATCGCCCAGAAGAGCTGATAGCCATCCGGCGCTGGCTCCAGCGCCCAGACTAGGAAGGCGTGGAACGTCGCGTTCCGGATCTCACTGACTGCCTCCGTCGCGTGAACGTACAGGACGGCGAACGGCCCATCGAGCGTACCCGGCTTCACGCTCGACTGCTGGCGATCAGCCTCGGTGAGCCGCGTTCGAAAAGACCACTCCTCTGGCTCCGACAGAGGACCATCCCATCGAAACAAACGCCCCAGCAACCAGCGGAGGGCAAAGAGGGCACGAACCGGAGGGCTCAGAGGCTGTGACCTCCTCGCGGCGTGCAACACGGAGCGAACATCCTGCATGGTGCACGAGGGGCTCCCGCCCGGAAGGGCAACTCGCCAGACATCGTGTAGAGGCACATCGGCCAGGAGGCTGTGAGCACGAAGGGTTAGTCGGCGGTACTCCTCGACAGTGGCTCGGGACCAAGGTCGCATGCTTCCTCTTCGTGTCTGCCGTCTAACGTCCCGCGATTGACCCGCGCCCGCTTCGCGGCGCTCGGCCGTCTCCGGCACGCGCGGCGTGCCTCAAGCTCTGCTGCTCGTCCAATCTGCCGACGGCAAGCGAAGCGCGCGAGCCTGAGGGGCAGACAAATTGCCCTTGATGGAGGTGGCTCATCCGAGCGTGTCAGTGAACCTTATGATCCGGACTCTGCTCCGTCTTGGTGCCAGGCGGAATGACGTG
Organism: Longimicrobiales bacterium; assembly: GCA_965238005.1. Classification (GTDB taxonomy): domain Bacteria; phylum Gemmatimonadota; class Gemmatimonadetes; order Longimicrobiales; family Gaopeijiaceae; genus CBDCKN01. The sequence goes on along the minus strand of OZ250165.1, from coordinate 3,462,664 downwards.
GCAGAGATGCTGAGCGCATAGGATGCCCGCGATCGCTGGTTAGGCCATGCGCGGCGCGTTTGCCCCCCCAATTCGGCACGGCCCTATCACATTACGGAGTTCTCGGGGCTGCGCGTGGCCTTCATTGGGTTCATGACGTCTAGCGCCGAGCGCATCGTATATGCTCCACGCGTCGCAGGCCTCGCCTTCGGTCGCGGGAGGGCGGCGATCGACGGCGTGCCGGAGCAGGTGCGCGCCGAAGGCCCCGACCTCACCATCCTCACCGCTCACGCGGGTTGGTCCTGCAACGAAAATCGCTGCAGCGGAGAGATCCTCTCGATGGCTCGTGAGCTGGATTCGGCCGATGTGGACCTGATCGTCGCCGGACATCCGCACCTTACCGGCACCACCGAGGTAAACGGCATCCCCCTCGCGTCGCCAGCGAGCCCGACGCCTACCGCGACGGTAGCAAGCGCTTGTCATGAAGCTCGCCGAGCTGCTCGCCGGAGAGGCGTACGTATCTTTACATCGTGAACATACGTACGATGGTTTGTGTCCAAGAAGACCAGGGAGTCATCCTTCCGATCGCGCGGGCTCGCCCCACGCGAGCGGCCGTCGAGCGGATCCCGAGCCCTATGAAATTGCCACGCTTGCTAATTCGTTGGGTTGCGGCACATCGTGAAATTGAGACATCCTCCATTTCCCTCGACGAGGACATCGCGTTGAGCGCCTCGCTGTCCCCATCGTAGCCGGAACCGCCCCGCGTGGCCTCGACGACGAGCCTTCTCCCCGGTCCCCTGCGCGTGGAGAACGTGGGTGTGTCTGCCGGCGGCACCCGCATTCTCAAGATGGTGGACCTGACGCTGCACCCCGGGGAGATGTGCGCGCTTATCGGTCCGTCGGGGGCGGGAAAGAGCACGCTTATCAAGGCGCTCCTGGGCCTTCGGGATCCTGACGAGGGGTCCGTGATGATGGGACCGCTCCCCGTGGCGAAGCTGGGCCCGGTCGGCTATGTGCCCCAAGATGACACGCTCCACCGGGGGCTCACCGTGCGGCGCGAGCTGACCTATGCCGCTGAGCTGCGCATGCCGGGGACGAGCGCGGAGGAGCGCCAGTCCCGGATCGCGGAGGTCCTCGACCAGGTCGACCTTGGTGACCGCTCCGGAGTCCGCATTCGCCAGCTCTCCGGTGGCCAGAGAAAGCGCGTGTCAGTGGCCCTCGAGCTCCTGACCGGCCCGCCGTTGCTCATCCTCGACGAGCCGACTTCGGGTCTCGACCCCGGTCTCGAGGCGCGTACGATGGCACTCCTGTCCCAGGTCGCGGGGACCGGCCGGATCGTCCTCGTGGCCACCCACGCCATGGAGAGCATCGAGCGGGCCGAAGCACTGTGCGTGCTGGTGGGCGGATACGTCGCTTTCTTCGGGCCGCCCCGAAAAGCGCTCTCGTACTTCCGGGTCGATCGGTACGCCGAACTCTTCCGACAGCTCGAGAAGCAATCGCCGTCGGCCTGGCACCTCACCGCCAGCGCGGACCCAGACCAGCGGACGTTTCTCCGCCGCCCGGGGCCCGCACCCCGTTCGCAAGCCGCCCGAGCAAGTGGGGAGAGAGGCCTGACCAGCACTGACGAAGCCCTCGACCGCCTGAAGGCTCGGCTGGGGAGCCCGGAGGTTCCGTGAGCACGCCGCGCCGGCAGTCGCACATCCTGGCAGCCCGCTACCGGGACTGCTGGCTCGGCGACATGGGTGGCCTGGTCCTGGTTCTGGCGCAGGCCCCCCTCATCGGATGGCTGTGCGCCGTGGTGTGGGGGTCCATCGAGCGTGACACGCCCGCGCTCTACTTCGTGCTCTGCCTGGCGGCCGTCTGGTTCGGGTGCATCAACGCCTGCCGGGAAATCGTAAAGGAGCGCGCCATCCTCGAGCGGGAGCGCCTCTTCGGCCTCCGCCCCGGCGCCTACGTCGCCTCCAAGGTGTGGGTGCTGGCCGCCCTCGGCGCGGCTCAGGTCGTCCTGTTGCAGGGGACGGTGGAGTGGCACCTCCAGCTCCGAGGTCCCATGCCGCTGGAGCTTCTGGCACTCTTCGGTGCCTCGCTGGCGGGCACCGGCCTCGGCCTCCTCGTCAGCGCCCTGGCGACGACCCAGGAGCGGGCGGTGTTCGCGGTGCCGCTTCTCCTCCTCCCCCAAATACTGTTCTCCGAGCTGGCGATCCCCAATAATCTTTATAGCGACGTCGTCGCCGCCGTGGAAAGGGCGATGCCTGTACACTGGGCCTTTCGCGTCTTCGAGGAGAGCGCCGCCCTCGAGCCTCGCTGGCACATGGTTGCGCTATTTCTGGTCGTACTGCTGGCCATGTCCACGGTCCTCGTCGCCGCCGCTACGGCGTCCCTGCTCCCCCGGCGTGAGGTCGTGACATGAAAAAGGCCGTGACCGCCCTGTTGGTGCTGGCCCTTCTCCTGGGAGGCTACCTCGGCGTAGCGCACGTCTCCGGGGGCGCCTTCTCAACCCTGGGCCTGGCCCTCGGCGGGGATCGCGGCGCACTTCGGCGCGTGGCGCTTGCGTTCCTGGAGGACATCCAGTTCAAGGATTTCGTGAGCGCGGCGAGCTACCACGCACCCGACATACGCGACAGCGTCGATATTCCGTTCCTTATCCAGCGCCTTTTCACGGTGAGACCGGAGGCCCTGGACATCAAGGACTACGAGGTCGTCTTCGCAGAGATCGACTCGGGCGGGCTCCGGGCCCGGGTGAAGTTGCGCGTGAAGGTGAAGCTCCTCCTGAACGCGCTGATCAACGAGCGGGAGGTCATACTCTACTTCCAACGCGACAGCGTCGACGATCCCTGGTACATGAAGCTGGAAGACAGCCTCCGCGAGCTCTCACCGGACACGACAAAGCGAAACTGACGGCGGCTCGCGGCGGCCTCCAACGCTCTCATCCTCTCAGAGCCTATCGGAGTCCAGCTAACGTCTCGCCATTCTGCTCCGCGCCTAAGACGCAGACCGCAAGCGAAGCGCGCGACCCTCCACGCTACCGCGACTGCAGCAAGCGCTTGATACTCATGCAGGCCCCCTCCTGTGGCATCTTCGACCTTCACGCTCGCACGCTCTACCTCTGCGTCCTGGACTCCCAGGGCAAGATACGCCTGCACAAGAGGCTGCGCTGTGAGCGCGAGGCATTGCTTCGCGCCCTCAAGCCCCACCGTGCAGACCTCGTGGTGGGCAGCGAGTGCATCTTCTGTTGGTACTGGCTCGCCGATCTCTGTGCTCGTGAGCAGATCCCCTTCGTGCTCGGCCATGGCTCTACATGAAGGCGATCCACGGGGCTCTTGATAAGTTAGGCCCCACTGTTGCTCGCGTGCTCTTTGCCGCCTCGAGTCCACATCAAAACGCCAACGACGATCATCCACACCAGCAGGAGGAGGTTGGCAGGCATGCTTATCGTCATCATCAATTCCGAAAACCCGGCGTAGGCCAGGACGACGGCACCAGCTGCGGTCCCGAGCCCATCAACTATCGCCAAGAGGCCAACCCAAGCTGGGTAGATCGGGCTAAGAAGCATGGCGACACCATACGCTGTTACCGTGATCCCGAAGAGCAAACTCGTCAGGCTCGCCAACCCGGCCTCAACTTGCCGAACACCAAAGGCAGCTTCAAAGATCGTTGGTTGTTGTTCCGCTGGCGCCGCAGCCCATCGGTCTACCATGAACTTGAGGGCCACTCCATCGACAGCCTGAAGGACGGCTGTGCAAGCAAGAGTGGCGATTGCTCCGGCTAAGCCGATGCGCGACCAGGCCGCGGCTTTTCCTTCCTCCAGTGAGCGAGAAAGCATCACTAACGCCGCCACGATAATCGCCACCCCGAGGAATTGACCAAGGTGAGTTCCTACCCAAAGACGATCGGCAGCATATTCTGTGAAAGCTGCAACTGCGTCGTTGGGGTCGGCCTCACGCGGATGCATAAGCGTTGAAACGAGCAGCACCAGCGGGCCGAGCATGGCTGCAATGGCCCCGATTCGGCGGAGCTGACGGTCTGAGGAATTCTGCAAGGGTTCTTTTCCCAAAGACGCACGATCTTACGTTGCTCGTGCAGCCTAACGTCTCGGGCTTCTGATGCGCATCAATCTGGGCTGCGCGCGAGTAGCGCGCGACCCGCAGCGTTACCGCGACAGTAGCAAACACTCGTTAGAGAGCGGATCTCGTTGTTGGCGGCCGTCATCTTTCTCGGCCTCAACGGATTCGACTTCATCGCCCCCGAAGACGAAGTAGTTCAGAGAATGCTGGCCTTGGCTTCCGGCAAGCTCGATGAGGAAGCAGTAGCCGCGTGGATACGATCGCGGACCCAGCCTCGGGCCAGGCGCCTGACGAGGGCTCTCTAACAGATATGCGATTCTGCGCACCACATTACCCCCCGCGTGCGCAGCACGCGACCCTCACGCTGACTGCGTCAGCAGCAATCGCTTCTTGGGCGGGCTCCTTCCCGAATCGTTGGCTCAGTTCTTGTCGTCATCGAAGTTGTTATACCAGTGCGAGCCGTCACAGAACGGCTTGTTCTTCGAGCCGCCGCACCGGCAGAGTGTGAAATGCTCCGTTGAAGCACCTTCTCCGCGCGGCGTGTCGAGAAGCTGCGGTCCACCCGTGACCACATAGGGGCCGTTCAGGGAGACGAAGATCGCCGCAGGGCCCTTCCGGTCGCGCTGCTCCACGCCATGGACCGTGTAACTGAGCGCTCCCGACGGGCATCTCCGGATCGTTTCGATGATCTCCTCCGGGAGTGCCCCTTGCGGATCGATCCAGGGCTCCTGCTTCAGGCGGAACACCGAGGAGAGTCCATCGGTGCAACGCCCAGCGTGAGCGCAAATACCCCGGTCGTCGTGAATGGTGATCTTTTCAGCCTCGTAGGCTTCTCGCTTGTCCGGTACACGGCCTTCGAGTTTGGCCGAGGAGAATCCAATCTTTGCATGCGTCCCATCGCAGAACGGCTTGTTGGCCGATCCGCCGCAGCGACACAGCGCCACACTGGCACGGGCCTCGATGGCTCCCTTCCGGTTGGAGAAGTGCTGCAGGTTCTTCACCAGATAGGGCCCGTCGGGCGTCGGCTCGATACTGGGTATCTCGTCTGAGCTCATGCAGGTCCTCCTTCGGATCCGGTCGCTCGCGAGGAGCCGCCTAACGACTTTGCTGCGCACCAGTATGGGGACCGCAAGCGCAGCTCGCGACCTTCCAAGCCTACCGCGACTGCAGCAATCGCTCGCTAGTACGCCCAGGTCGTGGCCAATACCAACACCCAGACCAATATGGGTCCGAAGAGAATTGTCGCCACTGAATGCACAGACCGGCGGGCACTACTCACTACCAAGGCCGCCAACCGGACAACCATGTTCGCCCGGAGCGCGAGGTGCAAGCCGAGTGCTCCGGACCTAAGCAGCCTACCCGGACAGCTTCAAACCCTTGTTAGGAACCGGAGAGCTCGAACACACCTGTCGCTTCCTGCGAGCACCGGCGTAGGTTTCTTGAGTAGTCTACGTGCGTCCGCAGCAGCCTGATCCCGGATTGATCATGCGCCTGGCAATAGAGTTGTCGACCTCGCTTGGAGGGGTGATCCGGGCTACGGGCGTCGCCGTTGGCGGCTTTCTCGTCGTGCTTTCGGTGGGTTGTTCGAATGACACAGCAGGCCAAGCCGCCACCGCGGCACAGTCGATGCCGCCAAAGGGGGCCGCGGACCCGTTGAACCGTGCGGTATTGGTAGAGGGCGGGCCGTTTATTTCCGGCAGTGAGGATTGGACCGATGAGTTCCCAATCGGAAGCCCATACTCCAAGGTCGAGGAGGATATGGGACGGTGGACGTTAGAGAGCTTCTGGATGCAGGAGCACGAGGTCACCAATGAGGAATACCGTCGGTTCGATCCTGCGCACGATTTCCCGGCCGGGTGGGGGCAGCATCCCGTAGTCAACGTCACCTGGCGAGAAGCCATGGCCTACGCCGTGTCTTTGGGGGGCAGCCTACCGACAGAGGTGGAGTGGGAGTACGCCGCGAGAGGCGCGGAACGACGGGAGTACCCGTGGGGTGATTCGGCGCCGACGTGCGAAGGCTCTCACTACCGTGAGTGTCCCCCGAGAAGCACCATCGAGGTTATGACCCGGCCCACTGATGCGACACCTGAGGGCGTTTACGACCTCGCAGGGAATGTTCGAGAGTGGGTGATGCCCGTTTGGTTCGACCGAGATAGGCACCCCGTGAACCATGACGCGCTCAAGCTCAAGGGCGGCTCGTTCCTGCATCCGGCCTTCTTCCTTAGAGCCGCAGCCGTCACCAATGATCTCGCCACGGACTACCGCTGGAACCACATCGGCTTTCGCGTCGTGTGGTCGTCGGAAGACGGGTCTGACTGACCAGGCTCAGTTCGCTTGGATCTCCGCTTCCTAACGACTTTGCAGTTCTGCTGCGCGCCACCATGTCCACCCGGAGCGCGAGCTGCGAGGCGAGTGCTCCGGACCCATCCGCCTACCGCGACAGCAGCAACTGCTTGATACTCATGCAGGCCCCCTCCTGGACCTCTCGAAGAGAGGACGGAAGAATCAGAGCATGACACTTCGATTCAACCAACCCAGGAGGGGAACCATGCGCTCATACACGGGCCAGCATCGATACTACTGTGGCATCGACCTTCACGCTCGCACACTCTACCTCTGCGTCCTGGACTCGCAGGGCAGAAGGCGATCCACGGGGCCAAGGCCAAGAACGACGAGATCGACTCGCACAAGACGGCCGTGCTGCTGCGAGGCGGCGCCTTCCCTAACCTACGTCTTGAATGGAGTCGGACGGCACGAGGGTACAGATGAATTTCTAGGTCGCGAGGAATCGAAACGAAGACTTCTCGCTCCGCCGCCTTCGAGCTCGCCTCGTAGGGCACCCGGCGGTTGAACCTCGATAAGTGTTTGGTGCAGAGGCTCCCTACGCTCGCACCTGCCTACTGAAACCAGGTCAGAGGACTCGGCGACCGATGCTTATTTCGCCTAGCGCGCCGCTCCGCGACGCGTCGGGGGGAGGGGGGGGACGTGCGTGCTCTTGACTCCGGGGGCCTGATAAGTGTTTAGGCATCCGGGGGTCGGAGGTCACCGAGTCCTGAGAGCGACCCTTCGTTCATCGTGAGCACTACCGTCCGACAGTCCTCATCATACTCCTTAACCCATGCACGAACGTTGTCACCAACGGACGGCAGCTCCGAGCCGTCATGCACGATTTGGTAGGCCTGGATAAGCCCCGGAAATCCTTTCCCAAGATTAAGGAAGGCGCCGTGATATCGCACTCTGACCACAACTCCATTCACAACGGCGCCGGGGCGAAGCGACGCCTTGAGTTCCTCCCAATCTGCGCGGTATTCGGCCCGCCAATACGGGCCGAATGACCTGCGCAGAGCTAGCTGGTCGCGGCGAGTCTCGAGCCACGCCAAGGCCAGGAACGTCCCTATCAGACCATAGACTCCCACGAGGATTCCGGCCGGGACGCCGAGCACGACTCCGAGCAGACCGGCGACTTTCCAACCGATCGCAGCTACCACGACCGCTAAACAGACCAAGAAGATGGAATGCGTTCACTGCCCCTCTCGGTTCTCGGATGCCTAACGACTTTGCGCTTCTGCTGACCTTATAAAGCGGATGGCCTCCCAATGGCCGGCGCACTACGCTGGTACTTCTCCAAGAACCTGCGGCTGCCAACCACCAGGAGGCCATCATGTATGTCGCAGGAATCGATGCGCACACAACGTATCTGGTCGTTGCGGTGGATGGTGTCCCGCTGACAGTTGAAGGTGGTGGCTCCGGAGAGTCTCCTTGTTAGCCTGCCTTTCTCATTTCGGCCACCGGTTCATGGTCGTCGAGGTGGGCCCTGAGCATCCAGAGCTGGTCGTAGCCGATGATCCTCCGGTAGGTCTTCTCGGTCTCCACGAACGAGGCCGCAGCCCAGCGCAAGGCCATCGCTCCGTTCTTCCAGTTGGTCACCCTGCGGGTCTTCTGTCTTACGCCCGAGTGGGTGCTGTCGATCAGGTTGGTCGAGCCCAGGCACTTCCTCAGCCGCGGCGGGAGGCCGAGCCGGTTGATCGTGAACATCTCGCTGAGGCCTTCGCGTAGGCTGGCCGAGGCCGAGGGGTGGTCGCGCTCGAGCCATCGGGCGAGCTGCTCGAGCTTCTGCTCGCCCTGCTTCGCGTCCAGCTTCATCGCCGCCCGGAACGCCGCCTTCACCTGAGGATGCTGATCCTTCGGCAGATGACCCAGCACGTTGCGGAGCTTGTGGTTGCGGCAGCGCTGGATGGGGTGACGTTGGCCGAACACCTTCTCGATCGCCTTCCTGAGCGCTTTCGAGCCATCGATCACGAACAGCCGCCGCCTGCCCGGGTCCAGGCCGCGCTCGACCAGATCCTCTAGGAGCGCGCTGGTCACCTCGGCGTTCTCACTCGCTCCTTCCCTCACGCCCAGCACGTGCTTCTTTCCGTCTGAGTCCACGCCTACCGCAGCAAGCACGTGGTGCGAGCCCATCTGGATCCCGTCCAGGTAGATCACCAGGAGGTCCCACGCATCCAGCCGGCGCTCCATCAGCTCCTTCAGCACGCGCTCCGAGGCCTCGACCGTCTCACGGCTCACCGCCGACTTGCTCACCCCGACCGTGTCGGCCATCTCACCGATCACACGGCCGTACTTCCGCGTGCTCACCCCCGCCATCAGGACCTCGAGCATCCGATCCGCCACGGCGCCCGGTCTCCGCATCGCTGCGTACGCCGGCACCTCGACCTCGCCACCCTCCCCGGCGCCCCGGCGCCTGAGCCGTGGCCGCTCCACACGCACCTTCCGGTCCGACAGGTAAACCACACCACCCTGCCGGCCATACCACACCGTGTCGTCTTCCGCTCGTGACCGACCTGCCTGCTTCACGCCTGCCACACCCTCGGCGCTCATCTCCAGCACCGCTTCGATCGTCGCTCGTCCCATCACCTGGATGACTTCGTCGATCGCGACCTCCGTCTGCTCCACGAGCTCAAGCATCGGAAGCAGAAACTGCCCCTCCCGCTTCAGGAACTCCCTGATCGCGCGCTTGTCCGCCCGATCCCTTACCTCGTACGTTCTCTTCATCGTGGTGGCTCCGTGTTGGGGTTTTTGCCTACCCGAGCCTATCGGCCCGGGACCCCCGGAGCCACCACTTTTCTTTCTCCCCTATCAGGAACCTTCAACTACGGTTGGGACAGCTTCTTGCGGTGGTGAGCAAAGACGGAGCGCTTGTTCAGAAGCCGCGATCGCCGAAGCCAACTACAAGAACGATGCGATCGACGCAGTGCTGCTCGTTCCGGGATGACGGTCCGCTACGGGCCCATCCCGGCCGGTGCCAATCGCTAGCTCCGAAACGCCTTCGTCCAGACCGTCGTCATCCATCACGGCCGATCTCCCGAAAGCTGGCTCAGCGAGTACTACGACCGGCTCAAGGATCGGCTCGATTGGCGCATCGCTCGCATCGCCACTGCACGCAAGCTCGCTCGTGCAGTCCTCAGGGACTCGAGCACCTATTCGGGGTTCGGCCGGCGACCAAGATGGCGACTGCAAGCGAAGCGCGCGAGCCTGATGTCGCACGCGCCAGTAGCAAGCCTGCTCATGCAGGCCCCCTCCTGGACCTCTCGAAGAGAGGGCGGAAGAATCAGAGCGCCAAACTCGATTCATCCAACCCAGGAGGGGAACCATGCGCTTCTACACAGGCCAGCATCGATACTACTGTGGCATCGACCTTCATGCTCGCACACTCTACCTCTGCGTCCTGGACTGCCAGGGCAAGATACGCCTGCACAAGAGGCTACGCTGTGAGCGCGAGGCACTCCTTCGCGCCCTCGAGCCCTACCGTTCAGACCTCGTCGTGGGCAGCGAGTGCATCTTCTGCTGGTACTGGCTGGCCGATCTGTGTGCTCGCGAGCAGATCCACTTCGTGCTCGGCCATGCGCTCTACATGAAGGCGATTCATGGGGCCAAGGCCAAGAACGACAAGATCGACTCCCACAAGACGGCGGTCCTGCTGCGAGGCGGCGCCTTTCCCGTCGCCTACGTCTATCCACCTGGGATGCGCGCCACACGCGACGTGCTCCGGCGCCGACTCTACTTCGTGCGCAAGCGAGGCGAACTGCTCGCCCACATCCGTAACACCTTCCATCAGTACAACCTGCCTCGACCCTCCGGTCAGCTCCTGTACAAGAAGAACCGCCAGGGCCTGGCCGAGGCATTCGATGATCCCATGACCCAAAGGACGATCGAGGCGGACCTCGCCCTGGCCGATCGCTACGACCCGGTGATCCGAGCGCTCGAGCACACGGTCGAACAGGAAGCCCGTGTCCACGACTTCGACACGCTGGAGCGGCTCCGAACCATCCCCGGCGTCGGCCGCATCCTGGCGCTCACCCTGCTCTATGAGATCCACGACATCGCTCGCTTCAGCACAGTGCAGCGCTTCAGCTCCTACTGTCGACTCGCTAAGCCCGAGCACCGCAGTGCAGGCAAGCGGGTCGGCAGCGGAGGAGCCAAGATCGGGAACGCTCATCTCAAATGGGCCTTCAGCGAGGCCGCCGTGCTCTTCCTCAGGGACAACGCCCGCGGCCAGGCTCATCTGAAGAAGCTCACGCGCCGCCACGGCAAGGGCAAAGCGCTCAGCATCCTCGCCGCTCGCATCGGCCGGGCGACCTACTTCATGCTCAAGAACCGGCAGGCATTCGACACCGAACGCTTCTATACCCGCACCTGACGGGGAGGGGAGGTCGGCGAGCCTGACATATAACTCGAGCCGACAGCGGATGGTTGGCAGCCGCTTCGCTTGATTGGACGCCTCCTCCCGCTCCTCACACACATCGCCATCGGTCCACCATGGACTCTGCCCCTCACCCGAGCCCGGAGCTAACTGGCCTGGCCTCACAACACGGCCTGAGCCCGCTCACCTTGAATGGAGTCGGACGGCACGAGGGTACAGATGAATTTCTAGGTCGCAGGAGCGGACACGAGGCTCCTGCTCCGCCGCCTTCGAGCTCGTCTCGAAGGGCACCCGGCGGTTGAACCTCGATAAGTGTTTGGTGCAGAGGCTCCCTACGCTCGCACCTGCCTACGGAAACCAAGTCAGAGGACTCGGCGACCGATGCTCACTCTTCTACGCGCCGCTCCGCGGCACGCTGGGGGACATGCGCGCTCTTGATTCCGGGGGCCTGATAAGTGTTATGTGGCGCGCCCGCGCTACGCAGTTCTAGCCAGGTCTTTTCTGCGGAGCGGCTTGATCCTCTGCAGATCGACCTTGGCTTCTAGGTGCGCGTGATAGAGATCCCATCTGAGTTGATGGTTCATCCAAAAGCCGGGGGTCGTGCCAAAATGTCATATGGGTGGTTGGAGGCAGGAATGGCGAGAGTGAGGTACATGGTCAACGACCCCGGGGCGGCGGCGGCCTTTTACACCGAGTACTTCGGTTTCGTAATCGAGCTACAAGCCCCCGCGATCTGTATCGTCACTCGAGGAGACCTCACCCTCTTGCTCAGCGGCCCCAAGTCCTCGGGACGCCGCTCGATGCCCGACGGACGTGTGACAGAGCCGGGCGGTTGGAACCGCATCCTCATCGACGTCGATGATTTGGATGCCGAGGTCGAGAGGCTTACGCGGGCCGGAGTCCAGTTCCGGAGCGAGATTATTAGCGGCCCTGGTGGCAGGCAGAGCCTCGCAGAAGACCTGGATGGCAATCCGATCGAACTGTTCGAGCCTGCGTGAGTCTATTCTCTCAGCCAGGCGGCGCCGCATAACGTCTCGCGATTCTGATCTTATAAGGCGAAGGGCGGACCTCACTCGGGCTGGGTGTTGCACTGTGCTTACTCAAGGCCTGCGGCACCCGAACCCAAGGAGGCCAGCCATGTTTGTCGCAGGAATCGACGCCCATGCAACGTATTCAGTGATCGCCATCGTGAGCAACACGGGTCAGCTCGTGGAGGGACCCGTCCTTCGTCAGTCGGCACTGGCTAATCTCCATTGGTTCGAGGAACTCCTCAAGCAAGACCTCGCCTGGGTGTACCGGCGCCATCGTCGATGTGGTCATTAGATGCCTCCTAGTGGTAGTCGACGATCTCAACGTCATGCGCATCGCCAGATCGCCAGACGAAACGGCGGGTCGAGCCGCTTCTAGCGCACGCGTACGGAGTACGAATCTCCTGTAATCATCCGTACGACCTCGCCGTTCTCCTCGACGAACCGGACGATCTCGCCGACCGGGCCACCACCTGTGGGCGCCACCATGCGAAACGTCCCGTCGCCGATCAGTTCGAGTTGGGTCGGGTCCCCGATACTCGTGCCCCACGGATTCATCGTCACCAGCCGTTCGTTCATGACGAGGACTCGCGTCTCGCCGCCGCGGCTCCGGTACACACCGGCGAAGCGCTCCCACGCGGGATCCCACGCGACGACCTCCGGCTCGACTGTGGTCGCGGAGGCGACAGCTTCGCCGACCGTGCCCATGAGCTGCTCCGCGATCTGGGAAGGGTTCGAGTCATTCGTGTTCGTTAGAACGATTACACCAACCTTCGAGTCGAGCTGGATCGTCGTGTTCGTCGTGTAGCCCGGGTATCCGCCGCCGTGGCCGACATAGAGCTTCCCGTCGATCCGTCGCACGCTGAATCCGATGCCTTGGCCGCTCGTCCACGTGTTTTCGAGCATGCGCACACGATGCATCTCCCGAAGCGATGCCGTCCTCAGAAGCCGGTCACCGCCGCGGGCCCCCGTCCGAAACTGGGCAGACACGAAGCGGGCCATGTCTTCGACCGTCGACGTGAGTCCCGTCGCGGCGGCCATCCCGCGCGCGTCGACGAACGGAAAGACCTGCCGAGAGCCGTCGGGCATCCGACGGCCGTACCCAGTAGCCATCTTCGCGTCCGGCAGATCGACGCTAGACGAGCTCATGCCGAGCGGGTCAAATATGTTCTGCTTAAGGTAGTCCGCCCAGCTCATCCCGCTGATCGCCTCCACGATCATGCCGGCGATGGTGTAGGCGAGGTTCGAGTACTTCCAGCGGACTTCGGGTGAGAAGGGGGCCTGACGATCGGGCATCAACTCGAGGACCTCCTCGGGGGTTGGGAAGTCGAAGTCGGTCCAGTGCGAACCGGCCTCGCGCGGGAGCCCGGAGCTGTGCGTTAGCAGGTGCTCGATGGTGACCGGAGGATCGTCAGGAGCGGCGCTCTGGAAGGTGAACCATGGCAGGTAATCGGTGACGGGATCATCAAGCCGAACCTTGCCTTGTTCCCGGAGCTGCATGATAGCAGTTGCGGTGAAGAGCTTGCTGTGCGAAGCCATGCGGAAGCGCATATCGGTCTCCATGGGCCGATCCGCATCGACGTCCGCACGTCCGAAGCCCTCAGCCCACACCAGCTCATCACCCGAAACGACGCCGCCGACGGCGCCCGGTAGTCCACGGATCTCGATCTGACCTTCGAGCCACGCGGAGAAGAGGTCGATCTGAGCCAGGACCTCGGAATCCGAGGCGGTCGCCTGGGCGCCCGCGTGGGTCGGTGCGGCCGCGAGCGCGAGGGTGGTGAGGGCAGCTGTCGTGAGAGCGACGAACAAGGTCGACCGGATCGCCATCAGGTTCGGTGCGCGCATGGGATTGCCTCTCAGGCCCGGGGAAACCGAACCGAGTCCGAGGAAGGAGGACCCGGGGGGGAATTGTAGGGTGGTGCGGAGGTTGAGCGCTAGGATGTTCCGTGAATCTGGGGCTCGGTCCTGACGCCCGACCCCTACCCAGGTCGCCGATCGCGCATGACGGCTGGCACCTCGAGTTCCTCTTTAATCAGTTGAAGCACAGGGGTCTTGCCCGAGCCCAGTCTCCATGGACTCCGAGGCGATAAGAGGAGTCGGGCGGGAAGCTGAGGAAGAGAGCGGTGACGTTAGTCGTTAGGCCACAAGTAGTCAGACTTCCCCCGAACCGGGTTGTCCGCGGGAGTGTGCGTTCAAGAGCGCCCATATCTGGGGGCATCGCCCGCCGCCTCAGGATCAGTGCGTACTCTTGACCCGGTCCTTCTTAATGGTGTTAGCTCGCGCCTTGGCAAGAGCTATTGGTAGACGCAGGGAGATCTGGCTCTGTCTCAAGCGAACGCAAAGACTAGCGGCAGGAGGAAGGCAACGACGGCGGCCCAAGCCCCGTAGATCGGGAGGTAGCTTCCCACGACCCGCCGCATCGCCGCAAACCCCGCCCTCCGGCGCACTAGCGCGACGTAGGTCCAGCATATCCATGCGAGGTGCACCATGATGACCAGATTGGCTCCAAGCACGGTCACTCGGTTCGGCGTGAATCCGAAGGACGCCATCCTGAAAAGAATCGCGGATAGCGCGATCGCGTCCATCACGAGAGTGACCAATACGAGCGTAATGTTGATGTAGTCTATCAACCCCACCTGCGACCCCTCGGCGCGTTCCACGATCGAAAAGACCGAGATGCCAAGTACTACGAGTAGCAAGCCGTTGAACGTGATCAGGAAGGAACGGTCGACGAACGGGTTCTCGCCTCCGATGAACGCGACAATCAAGTAGGTGACCGCCATTACTAAGAAGAGGGGGGCGAAGACGCGTGCGAGCACTGCCGCGATCCCGGTCCGTTCATTGAACACGGCATCGTACAAATACGTCCCGGCGACGGGTACGGCGGCGGCACCGAAGACTCCGACGTTGCTGAAGTACCAATCCCCGATGTTCTCGTAAACCAACTCAAACAAGGCGACCGTCACCCCGCTGAACACCATCCCGCCGAGCGCCACTAGGCTGGCCAGAACCACCAGCTCACCGTTGTAGCGAACAAAGCGGACCCGCGCATCCGCCTCTCGCCACGAGTCTCCCATGAACACCAGTCCGAGGAAGGTCCAGAAGACGAACGGGAGGTGGACCAGGGCCATTACTACTGAGTCGGTGTAGTCTGGGAGCCGGCTGACATAGACGACGACTGCGAGGGACAGGCCCAAGCCCGCGATCAGCAGGCTACGGTCGGGACGCCTGATCCAGAAATACGCGGCAAGCGCCATGATGACCCACGACGGTGCAAGACGAGGGTAGTACCTCCCCGAGCCAGAGAGCCGGGAGTCGGACGAGCGCACCGACGGCCAGGGCGATCGCGATCGCATAACCCAGCCTACGAGGCAAAATCGCCCCCTGACCCGGCTCGCGGTACTCAAGTCGCGCCCGCCATATGCGCAGCGCCACCGAATCGGGATCCGTACGGAAGGCCTCGCCGAGCGACTCGCGAAACGCCTCCGGGGCCTGCCGATAGAGTGCCTCGAGCTCTTCGGGATCATCGAGCAGCTGGAGGATGCGGTCGGTCGTCGCTTTCATGAGTCCGCGGAGCGGAGAACAAACTGATGCAGAGTACTGTGGTAAATAAAGTATCTCATTCGTTATCGCAAGGTTTCTCGCGCACGTAGGACCGAAAGCGTTCCGGGGTGCGCTCTAACACAACTTGAAAGCACGCCCCCTGTGGGTACCGTGGAGTTGCGAAACAACCATGGACCACAGCAGAGGGCGGCTCTCATGAAGCGGAACACCAAGTATGTGGGGCTCGACGTGCACCAGGCAATGACGGTGGCGACGGTTCGGAGCGAAGGGGGGCGTGTGATCGCGCGCAGCGTGGTGGAGACGAGCGACGAATCGATAAGGGAGTTCTTCAGCGCGATGGCTGGGTCGGTGCACGTGGTGTTCGAGGAGGGAACACAGGCGCAGTGGCTCTACGACCTACTGAGTCCTCGTGTAGACCGGGTGATCGTGTGCGACCGCAGAGGCGAGAAGCGATCGGGCAACAAGGGGGACCAGGTCGATGCCGACGAACTGTCGGAGCAGTTGCGGTGCGGCAGCCTGCGAGCGGTATACCACGGCGCACACGGCCGAGGCGATCTCAAGGAGCTGACTCGAGCCTATCGCAACCTCGTCGAGGACGGCACGCGCGTGATGCTGCGGCTCAAGGCACTCTTCCGTGCGCGGGCCATCCGAACCACGGGCGGCGGTGTCTAACTCGAGCCTATCGCAACCTCGTCGAGGACGGCACGCGCGTGATGCTGCGGCTCAAGGCACTCTTCCGTGCGCGGGCCATCCGAACCACGGGCGGCGGTGTCTACCAGCCGAAGGGGCGCGCCGCCTGGGTCGCACAGCTACCCGAGCACGGTGCTCGGCTACGTGCCGAGACCCTGTACGCTCAGCTCGATGTGCTTCGGACTCAGCGCAAGAAGACCAAGGCGCCGACTACGAGTTGTTTGATGGGCGCCCTCGTCGTCGTCGTCGCCCTCCACTCACGCGAGGGTTGAACCCCAACCACAATCGCGTACTCAAGAATGTCTTTAAGGGCGCCGCCAACGTAGCCATCGGACGTCGGGGCCCTCTACAAGATTTCTATCACCGAATGATCGAGCGCGGGATGCGCGAGGAGCTCGCCCGTGTGACGCTGGCGCGTAAGCTCGCCGCGCTCACCCTTCGTCTACTCAAAACCGGAGAAGTCTTTGATCCGACCCAGCTGAGTCGACCCCAAATATAGAGGGGGTTCGTCGTCCCGGAGCGTAGGGTGCAGCGTATGACCCTCGATCCCTTGGAACGTCGAATCCCCGGACGACGGTGCGGGAGGCAGTCTCAACGCGAGACGTACGCCCGGCTCGCAGTCATGCCGAGGCACGAGTCTAACTCCAGGCCCTTCCGCAGAACCCGAAGAAGTATCAAGCCGCTGAGTCTCAGATAGAACCATGGTTCGCGTCGTACGACCCAGGTCCACTCAATCAAGTCCGGACGGATCGATCATCCAAGCGAGGATCATCATGGCCCACACGAAGACTGACTCATCCAGCACACCGCTCTCTGACGATCCGGCTAATCCAACCAAGGGGCTGAGTGCCAAGCCCAACACGGCTTCGCATCCAGCCGGGGCGGAGCCGCTCTTGACACTCTCTTTCATAGAACGTCTCGCGATTCTACTGCGCGGCCAATCTGGTCACCGAGCGCGGCACGCGCGAGCCACTCGCTCCTTCCGCGACTGTAGCGATCGGAGCCTGTGTGAAAACTCCTGACGTGCCATATATTATACGTCCCGTGTTTTGGCCAGTGCTCCCCTTGCTCGGAGCTTCGCCCATGGCCTATATCGCCGGCAGGGATCGCACCCAAGTGGTGCTCCTCCCTGAGGTCCTCGACGACTACGTCACCGCTGACAACCCAGTGCGCTTCCTCGACGCCTTCGTGGCGCAGCTCGATCTCGGCACGCTCAGTTTTCAGCGATCGGTGCCTGCAGATACGGGCCGCCCGGGCTACGATCCCGGTGATCTCCTGCGATTGTACCTATACGGCTACCTGCACCGCATTCGCTCCAGCCGGCGGCTGGAGCAGGAGACGCATCGCAACATCGAGCTGATGTGGTTGGTGCGAGGACTGCGACCCGACTTCAAGACCATCGCTGACTTCCGCCGGGATCACCCGCAGGCGCTGAAGGGCGTATGCCGCGAGTTCATTCTCTTGTGCAAGCGGCTGGACCTCTTTGGCGGCGAGTTGCTCGCCATCGATGGGAGCAAGTTCCGGGCGGTCAATGCCCGGGATCGGAGCTACACCGCGGCCCGCTTGGCCAAGCTACAACGGGACATCGAGCGCACGATCGCGCGCTATCTGCGAGACTTGGAGCGCCAGGACGAGGCGGAGGCGGGCACCGAGCGGCCGAGCGCCGACGCCCTGCGCGAGAAGATTGCGGCGCTTAAGCAGCGCCGGGAGCGCTACGAGGATCTCCAGCAAGAGCTGGCGGCGAGTGGGGAGAGCGCGCGCTCACTCACCGATGCCGACAGTCGGCCGATGATGAGCGGGGGCCGCATCGAGATCTGCTACAACGTCCAGACCGCGGTCGACGCCAAGCACAAGTTGATTGTGGCCGAGACGGTCACCAACGCCGCCGCCGACCAGAATCAGCTCAGTCCGATGGCCATGGCGGCCCAGGAGGTACTGAGGAACGTGACGCCGGTGGTGGTGGCCGACCGGGGCTACTACCACGGCGCCGAGATCAAGACGTGTGTGGAGGCGGGCCTCACGCCGCTGGTGCCCCGACCGATCACCTCGGCCAATGCCAAGCGCGGGCTCTTCACCAAAGATGACTTCGTCTACGACCGGACTCGGGACCTCTATCGCTGTCCTGCGGGGAAGACGCTCACCTACCGCACCACCACCGTCGAGCTCGGGCGCACCATCAAGAACTATCGGACCACCGCCTGTAAGCGGTGTCCACTCAGGCCCCGCTGTACGCGCAACAAAGACGGGCGGAAGATCACACGGTGGGCGGACGAGCACCTGATGGAGGAGATGGCGCAACGGCTCCAGCGGGAGCAGGCGCGCTTCGCGCAGCGCAAAGCGCTAGTGGAGCATCCGTTTGGCACGATGAAGCGCGGGATGGACCAGGGGTACTTTCTGCTCAAAGGCATGCGGAAGGTCCGCGGCGAGTTCAGCCTGACCGTGCTTGCCTACAACCTGAAGCGGGTCCTCAACATCGTCGAGGTCCCGCAGCTGCTGGACGCCCTCGCGTAGAGGGGGTCCTCAGCGCCGTTTTTCGCCCTTCGGGGCGCTTCCAGACGGCCCTGTCAGGTCCGCAACGCCCCACCCGACTACTTTCCCGCCCCTCCCAGCAAAATGTCAAGCTCACCGCCCTAGGTGCTCGCTCCCCGTTCAATCATGGTGAGTTTTCACACGGCCTCATCGCTTGTTAGGGCTATGCATGTCAGTCCTTCGATCGGCCGCCGTCTCTTGAGTGCTCGTCCGCGCTTAGCCCACCTCCGGCAACGCGTCATACCATGCGGCCATGGTCTGGCGCATGGCAGCATCCGGCATTGGCCCCATGGCCGCGCCCATGTTGTCCGTGAGGTATTCCATCTTGTACGTACCGGGAATAGCGCACGTCACAGACGGGTGCGAAACGATGAACTTAAGGGTGACCTGTGCCATCGTCTGACACTCCAGCTCCGCGGCCCAGCCGGGCAATTCCCGTTCACCCAGGCGCTGGAAGACGAGGCCGCGGCGGAAGGGAACGTTGATCATCACGGCCATTCCTCGGTCGGCCGCCAGTGGCAATAGGCGCTCCTCGGACTGACGGCCCTCCAAAGAGTAGTCGAGCTGTACGAAATCGAGGCCTTCCTGTCGCATCACGGATTCGAGGGCCTCGTGCTGGTCGTTTCTAAACACGGTCACGCCGATGTATCGGAAGCGCCCCTCCTGCTTCCACTCACGTAGGATCGGTAGCTGATTTTCCCAATCCGTCAGGTGCGGGATCTGCATCAGATCGATCACGTCGGTGTTGAAACGGCTGAACGATGCGTTCATCCGGTCGATGCCCGCTTGCCGAGTATCGGTACCGGCACTAACTGCCGCCCTGACGCTCTCCTTCGTGGCGATGAAGAACTGCTCGCGGTTGCCCAGCTCCTGAATCAAGTTGCCGCAGAAGGTCTCGGTGTCCTCGCCTAGGAACACATCGAGCATGCGGCCACCCATGGATGTGAACTCCTGAAACACCTGCTTCCGCATCGCAATGTCTTCAGGCGGCTGGTCGAGGATGAAGCGGTCCCGGGCGGTTCCGATGCCAATCACTGGTATCTGCTCTCCCGAGGACGGAATGGGCTTGGTGAGGAGCCCCGAAGTGACTTCGGACTTGCTGCAACCACTGAGCGCAAGATAGGCACCGGCACCGGCGGTCATCCTAACCATGTCGCGCCTCGAGAGATCCATGACGGCATCGCCGTCGTCTCTATCAGGTATCAACGCTTTCCGCCTCTGATCTGACATTTCGTCTCCCTGGGTGCGCCGCCTAACTTTCAACTCTACCGCGAATCCTCTTGATCTTCTGAATCGGATCCACTGCGTGAACGGCAACGTAGGTGAGACCGCGCGGGCCCGACAGCCCCGGTGCAGCCTCCGTTTATGACCTCCATGCCTTCGGGTTTGGGCTGCGCTGGCGACGTGGTAGTTGCGTCGGAGGGGCTGTTGGTAGGTGGCAGCCTAGTCCCGGTCCTCCGGTCGATCAAGTGGGCTGCGCATGCCCAGTCCGGCGTCGGTGATGGCTTGCACGTAGATCATTGTCGTGCGGATGTCCCTGTGCCCCATGAGCTTCCGCACGGAACGCGCGTCGTATCCGGCCCGAAACATCTGGGTGGCAAAAGATTTGCGGAGGATGTGACACGTGACGGGCTTGGCAATGCCGGATGCTCGCGCGGCCTCCTTCATCCGCTTCTGCATCGCTGTCGGATGGAGGTGGTACCGACCTTTCCTGTTAGTGGCGGGATCACGTGACCATCGGCTCGCGGGGAACAGGAACTGCCAACCGAGGTCGTATCCCCCACGCGGATCCTTGCGATCCAGTGCACCCGGCAGTTGCGCCCAGCCGCCTCCTTGCCGTCTGTCCTCCTCGTGCAGTTCCGTTACCCAAGATACCTGGCGGCGTAGCGCCGGGCCGAGCCGCTCGGGAAGCATGACCCAACGGTCCTTGGCACCCTTCCCGTCCCGTATGGCGATCTGCACCAGGTCGAAGTCGATGTCCTTCACCCGCAGTTGATGACACTCCGTCAGGCGGGCGCCTGTGCCATACATCAGCGAACCCAGCAGTCGATATTTACCGGACAGATGGCTGAGCACGAGTCGGGCCTGCCCGTGGGATAACACTGTCGGTATTCGTTGCGGCTCTCGGGCCCGAGGCATGCCTGCAAGATCATCGCGGCCCAGAACCTCTCTAAAGAAAAACGCCAGCGCGGACGCGGCTTGATTGCGACTCTTCGGCGCTAACCTCCGCTGGTCCGTGAGAACGCTCAAGAACTCCTCCACGTGCCTTCTGGTGAGATCCTCTACCGCGGTACCGGGATGGGCCTCTGCGAATCGCCGGAGCCATCGCGCGTACACGTCTACCGTCCTATTCCGGTAACCCCTCTGTCTCAGGAGGCGGCTAGTGTTGGCGAGCGATCGCTCGAGATCGGGTTTCTTGCGCATAGGGAACGGTCCCACCCGATCAGGGGCTGAGCCATGGGCCTCTGGGACCGCAGAGAGTGGGGAGCGGCCGGTGGACCGGCTTCAGTCCCCTTCGAGGCCCAGCTCGATACGGTCCACAAGATCGGCCGCGAAGGTCTCGAGCCAGGGGGGGATCATCTCTTGCTGACGGACAGCGTTGCCGTCGCCGCGTCCAGGGCCCGCTCCAGGTCGGCGATCAGATCCGCCGTGCCCTCCAGGCCCACCGAGAAGCGAATCAGCCCGTCGGTGATTCCACTCTTGGCGCGCTCTTCGGGTGAGAGGGCGCCGTGGCTGGCGGCGGCGGGCCGGACGATGAGGGATTCGGCTCCGCCCAGGGAGGCCGCCACGGCGGGGATCGTCAGGACCGTCAGAAAGTCCTCCGCGGACTGAACCCCGTCCTCTAGCTCGAAGGAGAGCATTCCGCCGAAGCCGTCGAAGAGCCGAGCCGCACGGTCGTGCTGGGCGTGGGACTCGAGGCTCGGGTGGTGCACCCTCGACACCGCGGGATGCGTCTCCAGGAACCGGGCGATCTCCATGGCACTGGCGTTCTGATGCTCGACCCTGAGCGCCAGCGTCTTGAGGCCCCGCTCCAGCAGGAAGCACGAGTCGGGGTCCAGGGTCCCTCCCAGGTGGTCGAGAGTTTGCTTGATTCGCCGGACGAGGTCCGCCGAGCCCGCCATCGAGCCTGCCACGATGTCGTTGTGCCCGTTCATGTACTTGGTACAACTCTCCACGGACAGGTCGAAGCCGTGCTCGACCGGGCGGAAGTTCACCGGACTGGCGAAGGTGTTGTCGATGATGGAGAAGAGGTGGTGCTCCCGGGCGAAGCGCACCGCGGCCTCCAGGTCCGCGACCTGGACGAGTGGGTTGGTCAGCGTCTCTACGTAGATGACCCTGGTGTTCGGCTGCAGCATCGCCTCCCACGAGCCGGGATCCTGCGGATCGATGGCCGTGTGACCGATGCCCCACCGGGGGAAGTCGTTCTGGAGCAGGCCCGTGGTGCCCCCGTACAGGCAGTCCTGAACCAGCAGGTGATCGCCTGTGGCGAGGACGGTGAGCAGTGCGGCCGAGATGGCCGACATCCCACTCCCGGTGCACAGGGCGTCCTCCGAGCCCTCGAGGGTCGCGATCCGCTCGTGGAGAACCCGATGGTTCGGGCTGTTGCTCAGGCGGAGGTACCTCACGTCGTGGTAGCTCTCCCCGTGATACTCGTACGTGCTCGAGCGGAACACGGGCATCACGACCGCGCCGTCCACTCGAGGTCGCCTCGAGCCGGCGTGAATGGAGGCGGTGTTCAGGATCCTGGATTCTGTCTTCACGTCTACCCCTCCTTCGAGTTCTCGAGGGGCTCCGTGATCCACCTCCGGGCCGCCTCTCTCCTGTTATCCATACCAGCTTCGTCGCGGGAGAACGGGACGCTAGACTCCTGCGAATGGCGGCCGGCGACAGATGGATCGCACCTCTCGCCGTCCCATCCGCCGGCGATTCCACTTGGCCCCTTGGGCGACGACGCCTGTCATACCGTAGTGACGCGCCAGAGTTCGCAGCCGTCGCCAGATGGGGTGGTCCAACGTATTCTACCGAACTCGCTTAGTCGCTTAATGGAGTGGTTCATTCGCCCTGGCATTCCAGCCCGACAGCATCGTGCCCGCGCGTGTAAGGAGGTTTCCCATGCGTTTCACCGCCCTTCGGGGATCGTTGCTCCTCTCCGTGCTCGCGACCGCCGCGTGCACCCCGTCCGCCCAGCCGTCTCGATCCGATGAGCTGGCGACGGCCGTTCAGGAGGACGTCACGCTCGAGGGCCTCGAGCGTCTGGCCCGGGCGATCGTGCACTACGAGCGTCCCTCCGGGAGCCCCGGCGAGAACGCCGCCATCGACTCCATCGTGGCGTCTCTCCGGGAGAGTGGTGTGCCTGTGGAGGTGCACACCTTCGACACCTACGCCAGCGATCCCGTCTCGGCGTCGGTGGAGGTTCCGGCCGAGGATCTCTCCCTCGAGGCCATCACCATGGCCTTTTCGGGTTCCTCCGACGGGGTCCTAGCCCCCCTCGTGGACTTCGGGACGCTCGCGGATCTGCCGCGGCTGGAGGTCGGCACCGGTGAGCTCCTGGCTCTCGAGGGCGACGCCGGACAGTCCGCCGACCTGCCAGAGAACCTCCGCCGAGCCCAGGGCGCCATCGTGTTGGTGGAGGGGCAGCCGAGGAACATTCCCACCGCGGCGCTCGAGCTCCTGGGCGCCGCGGGCGTGATCTTCAGCAACCCCGTGGAGCGGCTGAACGACCTCATCGTGACGTCGACCTGGGGGACGCCCTCCCTCCGCAACTACCAGCGTCTCCCGGAGATTCCAGTGGTTCAGGTCGCCAAGAGCGGGGGTGACGCCCTGCGGGAGCGGCTGGCCCGCGGGCCCGTACGGGTGCGCATCAGCGCCGAGGTCACCACTGGGCGAAAGCCTCTCCGTCTGGCCGTCGTGCGGATCCCGGGCCCGGACCCGGACTCGCCCTACGTCCTCTTCGGCGGCCACATCGACGGATGGTATCACGCGGGCACGGACGAGGGGGCGGCCAACGCGTCCATGGCGGAGCTTACGAAGGCGATCTACGCCAATCGCCAACTGCTCCGTCGCGGTCTCGTGGTGGCCTGGTGGCCAGGGCACAGCAACGCTCGCTACGCCGGCTCCACCTGGTTTGCCGATCACTTCTTCGAGGAGCTTCGGGACCGGGCGGTGGCCTACCTCAACATCGACGGCCTGGGCCAGATGGACGCCAAGCGCTTCAGCGCTACTACCACGGCCGCTCTGGCCGGTCTCGCCCGGGACGTAGCCGGGCCTGTCGCGGGTGAGCAGATCAGGACGCGAACGCCGGGACGGGACTCCGATCAGGCCTTCAACGGCGTCGGGCTGCCGCTTCTCCAGTTCAACCACTCCCGGTTGGCGGAAGACGGCGGGTATTGGTGGTGGCACACCCCCGACGACACATTCGACAAGATCGATTTCGAGGTTCTCGAGACGGACGCGGGCCTGTACGTCCAGGCCCTCGCTCACCTCTTGGCCGATCCGGTCCTCCCCATCGACCTGGTGGCGGAGGTGGAAGCGCTGGGCGAGCTCATCGCTTCGAGGGCCGCGACGGCGGGGGATCACTTCGATCTGAGCGTGGCAATGGACGTGCATGCGGCTCTCGTGGACGTGGTGCGCCAGGTGCAGGGAGCTTTGCCCGGACACGAGGGGGCCGAGATCGACCGGGCGATCCTGCGGGTCCTTCGCCCCATCTACCGCGTGACCTACGATCCAGTGGACCCGTTCCATCCGGATCCCGGCTTCGCCGTGGGCCTGCTACCCGGGTTGGCGCCGGTGGAGATCCTGGCCGAGGAAGATCCGGCCAGCGATCGCTATCTCTTCGCCGAAACGACTCTGGTGAGAGAGCGGAACCGGCTGTTGGAGGCCCTCGCGCTGGCAACGGAGGAGGCTCGCCGGCTCCTCGATTCGCTCAGATAGACACCCCGACGGGATCGGCCGATCTTACCTGCTGCCTCTCGCCGAAGGCGACTCGGCCGGACACGGGTTCGTGACCGGCCATATCCATAAAAGGGAAACCCATGAGCGATGTCCTGAAGAGTCTCGGCATCGAGGAGCGCAACCTCGGCGGATTCTGCGGAGAATGGATGGGCTCGGGCCCCGAGCTCGAGGTCACCACCCCCATCGATGGATCGAACATCGCGACCGTTCAGCAGGTCACCGAGGACGAATATGACCGGATCGTGGACCGGGCCCATGAGGCCTTCCTCCACTGGCGGACCGTGCCGGCACCCAGGAGGGGCGATCTCGTCCGGCAGTTGGGAGAGCGACTCCGTGCGTTGAAGTCCGATCTGGGTGCTCTGGTCACCCTGGAGATGGGCAAGATCCAGGCCGAGGGTGAGGGTGAGGTCCAGGAGCTGATCGATATCTGCGACTTCGCCACGGGGCTCTCCCGGCAGCTCTACGGGCTCACCATCGCGTCGGAGCGCCAGGACCATCGCATGATGGAGCAGTGGCATCCGCTGGGAGTGGTGGGCGTGATCAGCGCCTTCAACTTTCCGGTGGCCGTGTGGAGCTGGAATGCAGCCCTGGCCTCCGTCTGTGGTGATTCGGTCCTGTGGAAGCCGGCCAGCCAGACGCCCCTCACGGCCATCGCCGTGACGAAGATCGCCCAGGCGGTCTGTGAGGAGAACGGAGTCGACCCGGCCGTCTTCTCCCTGACGGTGGGGAAGGGGGCGACCGTTGGTGACCGGGTTCTCCACGATCGCCGAGTGCCCCTGGTGTCAGCCACCGGAAGCTGCGCCGTAGGCTATCGGGTGGCCGAGGTCGTCGGCAAGCGGTTGGGACGCACCATCCTCGAGCTCGGCGGCAACAACGCCATCATCGTGACCCCTCATGCCAACCTGGACCTGGCGTTGTCCGGTATCCTCTTCGGCTCGGTGGGTACTGCCGGGCAGCGCTGCACCAGCACGCGGCGCATCATCGTCCACGAGTCCGTGCGTGAGGAGCTTGTGGCCCGGCTCACGGCCGCCTACGAGGGAGTCCGGATCGGAGACCCCCGGGAGGCCGATACGCTCATGGGGCCGCTCGTGAACCGAGGAGCCGTGGACGATCTCGAGGGTGCCGTCCGGCGCGTGCAGGAGGAAGGCGGGGAGATCCTTTACGGTGGCGAGCGCCTGGAAGGAGATGAATACCCCGGCGGGCACTACGTGACCCCCTGCATCGCTACCGCCAAGAACGAGTACGACATCATCCAGGAAGAGACCTTCGCTCCGATTCTCTACATCATCGGGTACGGCGATGCGTTTTCGTCTCCCGGGGAGGCGGTGGACGAGCTCGACGAAGCCATGGCCATCCACAACGGCGTTCCCCAGGGGCTCTCCTCGGCGATCTTCACGGACCACGTTCGCGAGGCCGAGTACTTCCTGTCGCACCGCGGGAGCGACTGCGGGATCGCGAACGTGAACATCGGCACGAGCGGCGCCGAGATCGGCGGCGCTTTCGGGGGCGAGAAGGAGACGGGTGGCGGTCGGGAGTCCGGCTCCGATGCCTGGAAGGCGTACATGCGCCGCCAGACCAACACGGTGAACTGGGGCACCGAGTTGCCCTTGGCCCAGGGAATCGAGTTCAGCTCGTAGGG
This sequence comes from Longimicrobiales bacterium, assembly GCA_965238005.1. GTDB lineage: Bacteria > Gemmatimonadota > Gemmatimonadetes > Longimicrobiales > Gaopeijiaceae > CBDCKN01. Next base: position 3,436,519 of record OZ250165.1, on the reverse strand, counting down.
ATTTGGGCCCTTTTCCACCACCTCACATCACGTCATGATGAATCAGGACCGTCGAGTCGTACGTATATTTGATGTGGGACTACTGACACCGGGCGTCGAGCAAGCCCGACAGGGTGAGGAGGTTGGTCAGTGGCACGCTGTAACGCTACGACGAAGAAGGGGACGCAGTGTCGGCTCAACGCCCTCGAGGGCTCCGACTTCTGCGCGGTGCATATCAGTCAAGACCCGTCGGCTCCCACTGGCCGTGAGGCCATCGAGGAGCTCGAAGACCGGCTCAGCGAGACGGCGAAGACCGTACTCGGATTGGCCATAGCCGCCGGCATCGTCCTTTCGGTACTGCTCAGGCGACGCTAGTTCTGGCCGATGGGCTCGATCCCCCGGTCGTCCAGAAGTCGGTTGAAACGAGCCACGTCCTCCACTGTGAGGGCCTCCATCTGCCGCTGGTAGTCCTCCAGCTCACTCCGGAGCATATCGAACACCTCTCGAGCCTGGTCTCTGGGGCCCTCGTCCGTACCCGTGACGTAGCTGGCGATGCTCCGGTGGGCCACGGCCTGTACGTCAGTGTTTGGCGCAGGCAGCTCGATGGCTCGTGGAAGGTGATCATGGACCTGGGGAACCCTCCGGGCTGATCCGGGTGGGGAGTCGCATGTGAAACGTCTTCGTAGGGCGCATTTTTTCGCAGGACGCATTTCATGAGCAGAGCAGAGAAAAGGGTACTCACACGCGCTTTCGGTTGGACGGCCATGCTGGCGGCCGTTGCCGTGGCTTCCGCGTCCGTACCCTTGTCGGCCCAAAACACCGACGTCCGGGGCGCCTGGAACGCGGAGAGATACATCATGAAGGCCGGCGCGGAGCACCGGGTGGATGGGCGGATCTTCTTCACCGAGTCCGACTGGCAGGTCGTGTTCTTCGTGGTCGACGAGGAGGGTGAGATCAAGAGAGGCTCGGCCGAGGGAGGCACCTATACCCTCGAAGGGGACGCGCTCACCTTCTGGCACCTTCACAACTTCTCCACCGGTGAGGCCATGGAGGGGCTCGAGGAGGCGCCGCTCCGCATGGTCTACCGCGATCTGGAGCCCAACTACCACCAGGCATCGGACCGCCTCTCCACCATCAATCACCAGCTCGTGGCCGAGGTGAGCCGGACCACCGTCGCCACCATCATGCTGCTGGCGTTGAGTCCGGCCCGTCTCTCCGGACTTGAGGTGCGGCGGAGTCGTGTAGGGGTGCAGCTGACCTGGGCGGCGGCGGCCGAGAGCGGCGTCGAGGACTACCGCCTCCGGTATACGCGGGCAGATGGATCCGAGGCGGAGGAGCAGGTCACGACGCTCGCCGGCGAGGCTCCCCGGGCTCTCCTGGAAGACGTCCTGACGGGCTCGCAGATCGGGGTGAAGGCCGTCAATCGAAGGGGTCTGGAGGGTTGGGACTGGGCGTGGATCACGGTTCCCTAGAGGCCTTCAACAGGCCTCAGCGATTCTCAGGTAGTCCGACCGGTCAGCTCGTGTATCGCGCCGCCTCGGTCTTGATCGCACCGGGAGTCCTCCAGCGGAAGCGTGAGGCCCAAGTATTCTCCTTGCCCTCCACGACATCGGCGATGATCTCGCCCAGCATAGGGGCGAACTTGAAGCCGTGGCCGCTGCCGCCGGCGGCCACGACCAGTCCCTCACGATCGGGATCCCGGTCGATCCAGAAGTCGCCGTCCCACGTGTCGCAGTAGAGGCAGAGGCGCCGTTTGAGGATCGGGGCGTCGGCGATCCCCTCCAACGTTTCGCGCAGGAATCCTCGAAACTTCTCGTCGTTTTCCGGTGGGACCACCTTTTCGCTGCGGGGATCGATCCGGATCCCGTCGCCGTGATTGGCGATCTTCAAGGTCCCGTCGGGCTGTACGGGAAAGCCGTACCAGCCCGTGTTGGCGATGTCTGCGCTCCAGGGTGGGAAGCGCTCCGGGCGGAACGGCTCCAGATCCGGCGGTCGGAAGTGGTAGACCGGTTGCCCCACGCACCAGAGCACATCGGTCAGCCATGGAAGCAGCGTGGGTGTCCACGCGCCCGCGGCAACCACGACCACATCTGCGGAGTGCTCTTCGCTGCCGTCGGTCACGATGCCCGAGACGCGTGAGCCGTCCTCCCGGAGGGCCTCCATTGTCTGCCCCTCCACGACGCGCACACCGGCGTCCCGGGCCTTGGTGAGGAGCCACGAAACCACGCTGCCACTCTCCGCCCACCCGGCTCGGCGGTTGAAGTACCCGTCCGCGTAACAGTCCTCCTTCCAGGCCGGGAAGCGACGGGTGAACTCTCCGGGGGCGAGCCTCTCGATCGGATGCCCCAGCCCGGCCAACACCTCCCAGCTGTCGTGCTCGAAGCCACCGGGCCGCATCCCCTCCCGCGCCAGGACGAGAAACCCCGTCTCGTGATAGAGCGTCCGGCCGGCCTCCGCGTTCCACTCGTGCCATCTGTCGATGCACTGCCGGACCAGCCGGGCGTAGAAGGTGTCCGGGCCGTAGTCGGCGCGGATGACCTTGCTGATGTCGGTGGAGCTGGCGTCGGGATGGGGAAGGGGCCCCGGGTCCAGGAGCGTCACCGCGTGCCCGCGGGCCCGTAGCTCCAGGGCGGCGGTGGCCCCGAAGACACCCCCGCCGACGACTACCACCGCGCTACGTTCCACCTTGATGAGTTCCGGTCAGAGGGTGTGTGCTGGAGGTCCTAGTGTGGTGTCCCAGAAGTGTCTCGGCCATTGATCTCGCTGCGCTCGATCGTCTCGCGGTCAACTGGGCGCTCACGACGAGCATGAAGGTCGCTCGGCTCGAGCACCGATGCATCCGGCCCTGCGGCGTTCCTCCTCCTCGGACCACGGCCTTCGGCCGCGGTGCCCGCGTTGCTATTCCTCGTCGTCGCGCCTGACCCACGCCTAACGGCGGGGGTACCCCGGATCCGGCGCCTCGGCACTCTCGGTGGCTCGCGAACTTCTGCAACACCACACTGGCTGAATGGCCGCGGACGGACGACCTTTCCCAACCTTCTTCCGGGACAGATGTCATGCAACTACGGATCCTGACGGCGGCCGACATACGCGCGTGTCTGGACATGCGTGGGGCCATCGACGCCATGAGGACGGCTTTCACCCAGCTCTCGTCGGGCGACGCCGTGGTGCCCGACCGAGTGACGGTATCTACCGAGAAGGCTGTGAGCCTGTTCATGCCCGGGTATCTGCCGGAAGGCCTCTTCAAGTCCGTCGCGGAGTGCCGCTCAGGACGTGGCCGCGGCCGGTCGTATCCTGGATGCCGGCGAGCGGATGGGTCTCGGGGCCACAGTGGAAATCTGACGATGAGCGGGGTCGTCGGCGTCCCGCCCCACCAAATTGTTCTCGCGCCTCGCCGAAGCGCGGCCTAGGTTGGGGGAGACCGGCCAATCGATCGCTTTTTCCGCCGACCCCCACGTGACCCAAGAGAACGACCGCGAGCTCAAAGGCTGGGCACGCTCCATCGACTCCCTCTTCGCCGAGTTGGAGGCGGAAGAGGTGGTGGAGGACCAATCCGCCAGCCCGGAGGAGCCCGAGCTGGAGGCAGAGGCAGCTGCCTCCGAGCCGGCCGTCGAATCCGCCGAGCCCGAGGCAGAGGCATCTGCCCCCGAGCCGGCCGTTGAATCCGCCGAGCCCGAGGCGGAGGCGCCTGCCCCCGAGCCGGAGGTCGGGCTCCCCCAGCCGGAGGTCGAGGCGGAGGAGTTGGCGACGGTTCCCGAAATCGAGCCTGAGGCCGTCTCCGAGGGGGAGCCCCGCTCATCCGTGGAGCTGCAGCTCGAGGAGACCACCTCCCGCTACTTGATGGCGACCTCCGACCAGCGCAAGTCGCTAACGGAACCGCTTCGGGCCGCAGTGGAAGAGGCCCGCTCCGCCAACGCTCTGGACGGCCTGGCCAGGGCCATGAATGCGCTCCTGGTCCAGCCGGTGCCGGACCCCGCCGCCGAGGCGTTGGCCGGCGAGCTCATGAACGTGGTCCTACGGATGCGAATGGCCATCCGCCTCGGGAGCGTCCGGGACGAGCGCGAGCGATTGGCCCTCGTGGATGCCTACGCCAAGCTGGGTGACCCTATGGCCACCGCCATTGCCGATGCGCTTACCGATACCGACGATCGGTTGGCCCGGAAGATCTACGTGGGTGCCCTGGTGGCCCTCGGGCAGTCCGGTATGAGGGTCGTCGAGGGGATGCTCGAGGACTCGCGGTGGTTCGTGGCCAGGAACGGGGTAGCGGTCCTCGGCGAGAGTGGCGAAGAGACGGCCATCGCCCACCTCACGGGCACTCTGGCCCGCGAGGACATGCGAGTACGTCGCGAAACCGTACTCTCCCTGGCGAAGATCGGGGGAGAGGATGCGGCTCAGTTGGTGGTGGGAATGCTGAACGACTCGGAGGCCGACGTTCGAACCGCCGCCGCCCGAGCCGTCTCGGTTCTCAAGGTCGACCGCGCCTTCAAGCTCCTCCTGAGCATCCTCGAAGTCGGCGACGACGATCCCGTCATCGAGCAGGTGCTTCGGGCCCTGGGACAGCTCGGAGATCCCGCCGCCGTCGCCCTCATCGAAAAGCGAGCCGTCGGATCCCTCTTCTACAAGCCCTCTCCCGAGGTCCGTTTGGCCGCCCTCTCGGCCCTCGGCTCCATCGGCACTCCCCACGCCATGAGCGTCGTCGAGGCCGCCAAGGACGACAAGGACCCCGACATTCGGGTGGTGGTCCAACAGATTCTCGCCGCCAGGTAGGATCCGACCGCACACGGCTCAATGTACTTCTTCAACAGCCTAGGCGATCCTCAGCACGCGACCGAGTGTCCGCACCAGCTTCAGACCTTCACGAAACTCGTGCCGGAGTGACGAGAGACGCCCTCCTTGATCGGAGTGGGCGAAGAAGGCCGTGATGGTGGTGTCGATGCGCCGTTCCGCCGGGAACGACGCCTGCATCCTCAAGGTCTCGGTGTAGGGGATGAGCCGGTCGTCCTTTCCATGTATGAGCTGGACTTGCGTGCGGATTCGGGCGAGGTAGGGCCTTGGGTCCATGAGGGGTACCGACTCCATGACGGCTTCAGCCAGCCGTTTGGCGATGTCCTCGGATCCGCTCATGTCCGGCTCACGGTCCGAGGGAGGGGCGAACAGGTCGAACAACCACGTGTGCTCCGGCGCAACATGCTTCCTGAGCTCGTTCTTCAGGGCATCGTACGAGGGATCCCACGCCAGGATGCGCCGCTCGCCGGCCTCCACGGCAAGGCGCCACAGCGCGTCGGCGACATCCTGTGAGTCACGGTACTCGGGAATAGAGACCAGGTGATTTCCGCCGATGATCCATCGCCCGTAGGGATCCGGCCGGACGCGGTGAGTGACTCCCCCCCATTCATGCTCGCCCGTCATCTGGAATCGCACCATGCGTTCCATGTCGCAGTAGCCCCCGAAGCCCACGGCACCTCCTAGCTGCTCGGCGATGTCCTCGTGGGAAGCCGCGATCATGACTTGGGGGGCTCCGAACGAGAAGCCGATGATCCCGTAGGGACCATCGTCGGTGGCGTCGAGGCGGCGGAGCGCCTCGAGGGCGGCCCGTACAGTGGAGAGTGTGTACTCGGGGGCAAGACGGAGGTTCTTCCACTCGGGCACCTGGGGGACGAGGACGGCAGCCTGGGATGACGCGAGAGCCCGCACGAATCGAAGTAGAGTGGGGTGGAATCGGCCCGGTCGGGTGAGGCCGTGGAGGACGATCCACCCCGGCAGCTTGCGGGCCGCAGCGCACGGAACGATCACCGAGGCCGGGACCTCTCTATCGCCTCGGTTCAAGAGCGTTTCGTACTCAGTCGTGGCGGCCTTGCCGGTAAGCCAGCTCCTCACGGAGCGGAACGTTCTGACTGTGCGCATAGATTCGTCAAGCTACGAGTGGGGCGGAGGGGGCCGCCAGCCGCCTCCCATGCGCTTGCGTTCGTCTGAGGGGGCGAACATGATCCGACCGATGACCATAGGACGACGCAGCTTTCTTCACGCCGCCGGGGCGGCGGCCCTGGCCTGGCCTCACGCCGTTGCCGCCCTCGGTCGCGACCTCCAGGTGGGTGGGGCTCCCGATGACGAGGAGTTCTGGGGTTTCGTCCGAAGTCAGTTCCTCATCCCCAGCGATCGTATCTACCTGAACAACGGGACTCTGGGGCCGTCCCCCAGGGTGGTAGTGGAGGCGGTCGCCGAGCACGCGCGACGGGTGGCGGCCACCTACCCACCCGGAGTCCGCTGGGATGATCTCAAGGGGGCCATGGGAGCGCTCTTGGATGCCGACCCGGAGGGCGTCGTGTTCCCGAGGAACACGACGGAAGCCATGAACTTCGTGGCCAACGGCCTCGAGCTGGAGGTGGGCGACGAGGTGGTCGTCACTGACCATGAGCACATCGGTGGGTACAAGCCCTGGGAGCTGGTGTGCGCGCGTCGCGGAGCCTCGCTGGAGAGTGCCCGCCTTCCGACGCCTGCCCGCTCGACCGGTGAGCTCCTGGACGCCGTGGTGGGAGCCCTCACGCCCCGTACCCGTGTGCTGGCCCTCTCCCACGTCACGTTCACCACGGGCACCGTACTGCCCATCGCCGACCTGGCCCGGGTCTGCCGTGACCGGTCCATCGTCTTCGCGGTGGACGGCGCGCACCCCCCTGGCATGCTTCGGGTCAGCCTCCGGGATCTGGGCGGCGACTTCTACGCATCCTCACCCCACAAGTGGCTGCTCGCGCCGCAGGGGACGGGGCTCCTCTACATGACGAGCGAATGGCGGACCCGGCTCTGGCCGACCCTCGCCTCGGGTGGCTGGGATGATCTCGATCTGGGCGCCCAGCGGTTCAACCACCTCGGGACCTTCGACGAGTCCCGCCTCGCCGGCCTCCTGGCGGCCGTGGAGTTCCATGGCGTGCTGGGGGTCGACCGGATCGAGGCCAGGGTGCGCTATCTCCATGCACTCCTGCGCGCCGGGTTGGAGAGCCTGCCGAGCGTTGAGATCGTGTCTCCGGAGGGCGACGAGCTGTCTTCCGGAATGGTGTCGTTCCGGATGGAGGGTATCGACTCCTTGGCGCTCCAGGTCCACTTGAGCCGCACCGCCAAGATCCGCACGCGGGTCATTGGAGAGTACGACTACGGTTGGATGCGCCTGTCCACCCACATCTATAATCGCCCTTCAGACCTGGACCGGGTCCTGGAGCTCCTGGACAGCGCGGGCCGGGAGGGACTGCCGTCCGACGGTTGACCTCACAGGCGGTAGGCGGAACCGTTGGGGGCGGATGCGCTACAAGCTCGTGCGAGTCCGGTCACGCGCATCATTTCTCACACCAGGGTAGGGGATGACGGGATATCGACCGCCGTACCGAGCCGGCGCTCTCGTGGGAGCGGCGATCTTCGCGCTCTACGTGTTGACCCTGGCACCCACCACGGCGTGGTGGGACGCCAGCGAGTACATCACTACGGGGCACCTCCTGGGCATTCCTCACCCGCCCGGGAATCCGCTGTTCGTGTCGGTGGCCCGCACGTGGAGCCTGCTGCTGGCACCGCTTGGGTTGCCCGTGGCCGTCCGCATCAACCTCTTGGCCGCCTTCACCAGTGCAACGGCCACGTTCTTCTTCTTCATGATCGGCCATCGGATCCTCTCGGCGGTGCTCGAAGAGCGTTGGATGGCCGTCGTGGGTGCCGCGTCCGGAGCCCTCATGGGAGCTACGGCGTACACCGTGTGGAATCAGTCGAACGCGAACGAGAAGGTCTATACGGTGAGTGTGGCCATCGTGGCCTCTGCGTCGTGGCTGCTCCTCCGTTGGTATGACCAGCAAGACGAGCCGGCGGGCCTGAGGGCGCTACTTGGAGCCCTCTATGTGATGGTTCTCGGGGCCGCCAACCATCTCATGTCGGTAATTCCGCTGCCTGCTTTCGGTCTCTTCGTGCTTCTGGCGGGCCCAGCGGTCCTGTTGCGCAAGGGATTCTGGATCCGTGCCGCTCCCCTGGTGGTGCTGGGGCTGTCGTTCAACGTCTTCCTGCCCATTCGCGCGGCCCAGGATCCGATCATAAACGAGGGCGATCCTACCTGTACGTCTGCCGGTGGGGTGGCAGTGGCCATCTACACCAACGGTAAGGCCGGTTGCCCCGCTCTGGCCTCGTCCCTGAGTCGGGAGCAGTACGCCAAGGCTCCGGTCAGCGAGCGGCAGGCACCGCTCCGAGATCAGCTGCTCAACTACTTCCAGTACTTCGATTGGCAGTGGGCGAGAGGAGCCGATCTCGGGTCGTTGCCCATGGGCGCTCGTCTGCCGGCGACCGTGCTGTTCATGGCTATGGGGTTCATGGGCTTTCTCGTCGTGTGGCGAGCGGATCGGTACATCTTCGCGTACATGGTGGCTCTGACGGCCACAGTCACGCTTGGCCTGGTCGTCTATCTGAACTTCAAGTACGGGTTCTCACTCGCCCCCCACGTAACGGATCGGCTGGCCCACGAGGTGCGTGAAAGGGACTACTTCTTCGTGGCCAGCTTCATTCTGTGGGGCAACCTGGCCGGGCTCGGTCTCGCGGGGTTCTGGTCGGCACTCTCGGACCACTGGGGTGGCGGAGCGGCATATCGGAAAGCAGCTCCGATCTTCATCGTCGCCCTGATCCCGTTGGCCTACAATTGGGCCTGGGCTAGCCGGGCGGGGGACTACGCCCCGCGCGATTGGGCCTACGATCTTCTGATGAGCGTCGAGCCGTACGGGATACTCTTCACCAATGGGGATAACGATACCTTCCCGCTCTGGTACCTGCAGGAGATCGAGGGGATTCGGAAGGACGTGAGCGTCATCGTCCTCCAATACCTCTACACGGACTGGTATCCCAAGCAGCTCCGGGACATGACGGAGCCGGAGCGGCAGAGGCCGTTCAGCGAAGAGTTCGCCGTGGGCCTTTATCCTGCCACCCCGATCCCGGACTCGGCCATCACGGGAGCCAGCGACGAGATCCTCGATGCCGTGGGGTCGGGTAGGATCCCCGACGACCTGAGCCTAGCGCTCGGCGCTGTGGTGGTAAGGTATCCGGCGGGGACGTACCTGGACCGTGGGCACCGCCTGGCTCTGAGCTTCATCCACGACTCCATCGGACAGCGTCCCATCTACTTCGCGAGCTCCGCCGGCCTGCTGGGAGACCTCGGTCTGCAGGACTGGGGGATCCGTCACGGCCTCACCACGAAGCTGGTGATGCGGACCTTGAATGGGGAGCGCCCGGAGGGGTTGGTTCAGGGAAGCGATCGAATGGGCGGCGAGTGGTTCGACCTCGACCGGAATTTCGCCCTGGTGCGCGACGTCTATCAGTACCGAGGGATCCGGGACCGGGACATCTGGCAGGATCGCAGCACGCTGAATATCCCGCTCCACTATCAGTTCCTGTTCGCTCAGCTTGCCGACGCCGCTGCCATCGCCGGAGTGGCCACGGAGGAGGTGAACGACCTGGCCGAAGAGGCCGCCGCTTTCCGCACGACGGCCCTGGGAGGCCTACGCTACCTGTCCTCGGAGCAATAGAGACTTCATCGCCTCCCCGGCTGAGGAACCTGAATCCCACGAGGGGGTGCAAGTTCGCCAGAGATCGCGCCCCCTTTGACGACAGAGACTCGACCTTGGCAGAGCGTCGCAATCCTGAGCTGGAGCCGGCGGAGCTGACCCGGTACGCCCGACATCTGTCGCTTCCCGAGGTGGGACTAGAGGGCCAGCAACGCCTCAAGGAGGCTCGGGTGCTGGTGGTGGGTGCGGGGGGCCTCGGCTCACCTTTGGCCCTCTACCTGGCCGCCGCCGGAATCGGCACACTCGGTCTGGTGGACTTCGATGAGGTGGACGCGAGCAACCTCCAGCGGCAGATCCTGCACGGCACCAAGGACATTGGGCGGCACAAGCTCGAATCGGCTAAGGACCGACTGGCAGACATCAATCCGCACGTGGACGTGGTCGCACACCCCGTACGACTTAGCTCCGACAACGCCCTGGAGATTCTCGAGCCGTACGATGTGGTGGTGGACGGTACCGACAATTTCCCGACGCGCTATCTGGTCAACGACGCATGCGTGCTCTTGGGCAAGCCCAACGTCTATGGCTCGATCTTCCGCTGGGAAGGGCAGGTTTCGGTCTTCGGACTCGATGACGGGCCTTGCTACCGCTGCCTCTTCCGTGAGCCGCCCCCTCCGGGCCTCGTGCCCAACTGCGCAGAAGCCGGTGTGTTGGGAGTCCTCCCGGGGGTCATCGGTTCGCTCCAGGCCCTGGAGGTCATCAAGCTCGTCCTTGGAAAGGGCAACACCCTCAGCGGGCGGCTCCTTATCTTCGACGCCATGGACCTGACCTGGAGAGAGGTCGCGCTGAGCCGGAACCCGGACTGTCCGGTATGTGGAGACGTGCCGACCCAGACGAGTCTCATCGACTACGAGGACTTCTGCGGACTCCGCTCTCAGGTTGAAGGAGCGGCGGGGGCTGGAGAGACGGAACAGGAGCACCCGAATGGCGTCGGCGAGGTTGGCCCCAGGGAACTGAAGGAGCGTCTCGCCGAAGCCGAGCCACCGCTGCTTCTCGATGTCAGGGAGCCTTTCGAGTGGGATATCGTGAGCGTTCATGCCGATGGGGAGGTGCGGGTCCCCCTTGGCGAGCTACCCGATCGGATGAACGAGCTGCCCCGGGATCGAGAGATCGTGGTGTACTGCCGGTCCGGGACGCGTAGCCTCATGGCCGCCGACGCACTGGTGGACGCGGGCTTCAGGCGTGTGGACAACCTCACAGGAGGCATCCTCGCCTGGGTGGACGAGATCGACTCGAGCCTCCCGAAGTACTAGTCTGTGGACCCTCCATCACATCCTCGGATCGTGGTCGTGGGTGCGGGCTTCGGGGGCCTGTGGGCGGCGAGGCGCTTCGTTCGGCACGGGCTGCGGGTGATCGTGCTCGACCGCAACAACTATCACACCTTCTTCCCGCTCCTCTACCAAGTGGCCGCCGCCGAGCTCGGTCCGGGAGAGATCGCCTACCCCATAAGGAGTCTCTTCCGAAAAGAGCCGCTGGTCGACTTCCGGAAGGCGGAGCTGCGCGAGCTCGACCTCGATGCTAGGACCATCGTCACGGACGGCGGCTCGCTGGACTACGACTATCTGGTTCTCGCTCCGGGCAGCGTCCCGAACTTCTTTGATGTCGAGGGTGCTGCCCGCCATTCCTTCCCGCTCCGGACGATGGACGACGCCATCCCCCTCCGCTACCACGTCCTGGCCTGCTTCGAGCGGGCGGCTCAGGCATCGGACCCGGAGGAGCGTCGCGCCCTACTTCGGTTTGCCATCGTCGGTGGGGGCCCCACCGGGGCGGAGTATGCCGGGGCGCTGGCAGAGCTGATCTACGGCCCCCTGCTGAAGGACTACCGGGACATCTCTCCGGATGAAGTGGACGTGATTCTCGTGGAGGGAGAGGAGCGCCTTCTTCCGGGTATGCCGGGACACCTGCAGGAGTATGCGCGCGCCCGCCTGGAGAAACGTGGCGTGACGGTCCGGCTCGGCTCACGGGTCCTAGTTGTCCGACCGAACGCAGCCGTGACGAGCGCCCAGGGAGAGCTCCCGACCCACACCGTTGTGTGGGCGGCGGGAGTTCAGGGCGATCCGGCGATGGGCCGGTGGGGGCTTCCGGTGGGGCCGTCCGGACGCGTGCCGGTGGAGCCGACACTACAGGTACCGGGCCACCCGGATGTGTTCGTGGTGGGGGACCTGGCCTTTCTCGAGGTGGAAGGGAAACCGTTGCCACAGGTGGCTCAGGTCGCCCTTCAGCAGGGGAGCACGGCGGCGGACAGCATCGCAAAGCTCATCGCCGGCAAGGCGCCCGGCACGTTCGCCTACAAAGACCTTGGAATGCTGGCAGTGATCGGGCGTAACGCCGCCGTCGCCAGCGTCCGGGGAAGATCCTTTACGGGCTTTTGTGCGTGGGTGTTGTGGCTGACGATCCACCTGGCTTGGCTCATCGGATTCCGCAACCGCGCGCTGGTCCTGGTGAACTGGGCCTGGAACTACGTTTTCTATCGGCGGGCCGTCCGCCTGATCCTGCCCGAAGGCGCCAGGGCACAGCCGGAGAGCACCCATCCGGAATCCGAGAACTAGTGTTCCGTTGCCACGGATGCACCGTGCCCTCGACTGGCCGAGACACGTTGGTAACGGGACACTAGTACTTCGCCAGGTCCAGGATTCCCTCGAGGACGTCTTTGGGCTGGGGGAGGATGGCTTCTTCCAACAGCGGCGCATAGGCGACCCAGGTGTCCATCGACGCCACTCGCCGCACCGGCCCGTCCAGCCAGGGGAAGAGCTCGTCCGCGATGCGGGCCACGATCTCCGAGCCGATACCCCAGGAGAGGGAGTCCTCGTGGGTGACGAGGACCTTGTTGGTCTTCTTCACCGACGCGGCCACAGACTCCATATCCAAAGGCGAAAGCGTTCGTAGATCGATGATCTCGCAGTCGATGCCGTGCTGGTCCGCCGCCGTCTTCGCGGCGTCCATGGAGCGCCTCACCAGGGCGCCGCACGTCACGATGGTCAGATCCGAGCCCGGGCGGACCACCTTCGCCTTGCCGAAGGGGATCATGAAGTCCTTGCCCGGATACCGGCCCTTGTTGTGGACCTGTCGGTAGAGGTGCTTGTGCTCCAGGAAGATGACGGGGTCGTCACAGCGGATGGCCGTTCTCAGGAGTCCGTTGGCATCCAGGGCGTTGGACGGCAATACGACCCTGAGGCCGGGTGTGTGCGTGAAGAGCGTGTCCCCCGTCTGTGAGTGGTATATGCCGCCACCCTTCAGGTATCCCCCGTACGGGACGCGTATCACGACCGGAGCTGAAAAGGCCCCAGCCGTCCGGTATCGCATGATGGCCAGCTCGTTCCGGATCTGCATGAACGCCGGCCAGATGTAGTCGAAGAACTGGATCTCGACCACGGGCTTGAGGCCGCGCTGGGCCATCCCGATCGCCCGACCCACGATGCTGGCCTCGGCAAGGGGAGTGTTGAAGACCCGCTGGCCTCCGAAGCGGCTCTGGAGGCCGTGGGTCACCTTGAAGACACCCCCTTTGCCCTTCACCTCGGGCAGGATCTCTTCCCGGGAAGCGTCCGCCACGTCCTCCCCGAAGACGACGATTCGGGGATCCCGTTCCATCTCGTCGCGCATGCAGGCGTTCAGGAGATCGACGACGGTCACATCTCGATCGTCCGTGAAGTCGGGCGAATCCTCGCTGTCGAAGTCGGGTCCCGCGGGGTCGACCTCCTCTGAGTAGAGGTGCTGCAACACCGTCTCGGGGGCCGGCTGCGGATGACTCGTGGCCTCGTCGGCGTCGGCGGCGACCGACGTCTGGATCTCCTCCTCGAGAGCGTCGAGGGTTTCGGGCGTCGAGATCCCCTGATCGATGAGGAGCGCCCGTGTCCTCAGGAGTGGATCTCGATCGGCCTCCTCCGCCCGCTCGGCCTCGGGCCGGTACATCCGCTCGTCGTCCGACATCGAGTGGGAATATGGTCTGATCGTATGCGCGTGGACGAGCGCGGGCCCATTCCGCGAGCGACAGTGCGCCACGGCCTCCCCGGCGGCCACGTAGCTGTCCACCACGTCGGTGCCGTCGCACTCTCGAATGAGAAGATCCGGAAAGCCTTCCACGAGCCTGGAGATACTCCCGCCCGCCGTGTTGACCTCCACGGGAACCGAGATGGCATACCCATTGTCCTCGATCAGGAACACGAGCGGGAGCTTGAGATTGCAGGAGACGTTCAGGGCCTCCCAGAACTCACCCTCCGAGGTGGCTCCCTCCCCCGCACAGACCAAAACGACTTCGTCCTCCCGAAATCCGGTGACCTTGTCCTCGAGCTCCGCAACTCGCCCGACGCGCTGCCCGGCCTCGGCGGCTCCCACGGCCTGGAGGAATTGGGTACCAACGGGCGACGATGCGCTGGCGATGTTGAGCCGTGCGTCTCCGAAGTGCGACGGCATCTGCCGGCCTGCGCTGTTCGGATCGTCGTGTGCCCCCACGGCCCCGAGAAGATGGTCGAGGGGCGTCTGCCCGATGGCGAAGGCTAGAGCCCGGTCGCGGTAGTAGAGGTAGAACCAGTCGTGACCGCCGTTCAGGTGGGCGGCCATCGCCACCTGAATGGCTTCGTGTCCGGCACCCGAGATCTGGAAGAAGATCTTGTTCTGGCGCTTGAGGGCCATCTCACGATCATCCACCTGCCGGGCGGTAACCATGGTTCGGTATGCGTCTAGTAACCAGTCGGGGTTGAGGCCCGGCTCGTCCGGTGTCGTGATGATCTCCTTCTCTTTCGTTTCCATCTATTCCGGGGCATCAGGGTTCGGTCGGACAGCCGATAAGATAGCCAAACGCCCTACGGCCGGTATCCGGTTCGAGTACGCAGCTGCTCCGTCAGGGCGTCGGGATCGTTAACGGGTGCGCGACAGGCGTAGCCCTCGCAGACGTAGGCCGTGGGCCTGCCGTCTTGTCCCTCTCGATCCTCCAGAAGCGGGATGGCGTGGTCGAGGACCTCCCCTGGGGCCACCCCTGCCATGGTCCGGTTCGGAAGGTACGGCGTCAGCGCCGCCCGGTGCAGATCGCCCGTCGCGGGATCGTCCCGCTCTCCGACGATGGCGATCTCGACGGACGCTGCCACCGTACGGTCCAGAGCCGAGAGGAGTCGGCCGAATGCCGAGGGGAACCGTGCCATCGACCCGGTCTCGCGGCCGAGAGCCCGCTCGGCGATCTCCTGATGTCTGTCATCGCCGAAGAGGTGGGCCGTCCTGAGGAGGAGCTCCACGGCCAGGGAATTCCCGGACGGCGTAGCGTTGTCCATGATGTCACGGGGCCGGACGATCAGGTCCTCTCCATCCGACGGAGCGTCGTAGAAGACGCCCACCTCTGCATGCCAGAAGAGCTCGATCATCCGGTCGGTGATCCAACGGATCTCGTCCAGCCAGTGCGGCTCGAGGGTAACCTCGTACACTGTGACGAGAGCGTTCCCGACCGCTCCATAGTCCTCCAGGAAGGCGTCGATGCGCGACACGCCGTCCTTGTATGACCGGAGAAGCCGGTTGTCCCGTCGCATCTTCGAAAGCACGAAGTCGAGTCCGGAGACGCCGGCCTGCAGGTAGCTCTCGCGTCCCAGGGCTCCCCCGGCCTCCGCCAGCGCCCTGAACGCCATGCCGTTCCAGCTCGCCAGGATCTTCTCGTCACGGAATGGGGGCTCCCTGAGATTCCGAGCCTCCAGCAACAGGTTTCTCGCCTCATGAAGCCGCTCCCGGAGCTTCTCCGACTCCATACCCTCGCTTCGAGCGACGACCTCCAGGTCGTGGGGAAGGTGCAGGATGCTCTTTCCCTCGAAGTTCCCGGCGTCGCTAATGTCATAGCAGCGCTCGAAGAGGGTGGCCAGGTCGCTGTCCAGCACCTCCCGGACCTGAGCCGGCGTCCACACGTAGAAAATGCCCTCCTCACCCTCGGAATCGGCGTCAAGGGCGGAGTAGAAGCCCCCTTCGGGGTCGCGCATGTCCCTCAGCATGTGATCCAGGGTCCGCTCGGCCGCGTCCCTCAGGTCGGTGTCGCCGGTGGCCTGGAAGGCGTTCAAATAGACCCGCGCGAGGAGGGCGTTGTCATAGAGCATCTTCTCGAAGTGGGGCACCAGCCAGCGTGCATCCACCGAATAGCGGTGGAAACCGCCCGCCAGATGGTCGTGCATGCCCCCACCGGCCATCTTGCGCAGGGTATGGGTGACGATGCCCAGGGCCTGGTCGTCGCCGGTCCGGGCGTGGACTCTCAGGGCGAACTCGAGGGTCACGGGCTGGGGGAACTTCGGCGCGCCTCCGAATCCACCGTGGGTGGGATCGAAGCGGGAGGAGAGAAAACGGTACGCGTGGTCGAGGAGGCCCGCACCGGCGAGCGTCTCGCCGTCGCTGGTCAGCGGCCCTTCACCCACCTCGGCCGTGCTGCGCTCCAGGATCCCTCGGAGCTCGCCGGCGTTCTTCAACACCTCGTCTCGTCTCTCCCCGTAGGCGTTCTGGATGGCGCCGAGGATCTGACGGAAAGACGGCAATCCGTGGCGGGGCTCGGGCGGGAAGTACGTGCCTCCGTAGAAGGGCTCGCCTTCTGGTGTGAGGAACGCCGTGAGCGGCCACCCCCCCTGTCCCGACATGGCTTGAACGGCCCGCATGTATACGGAGTCGATGTCGGGCCTCTCTTCCCGGTCCACCTTGATGTTCACAAAACTCTGGTTCATGATCTCGGCGGTGGCCGGATCCTCGAACGACTCCCTCTCCATGACGTGACACCAGTGGCACGCCGAGTAACCGATGGAAAGGAGGATGGGAACGTCCCGCTCCCTGGCTCGGGCGAAGGCCTCATCCCCCCAAGGATACCAGTCCACCGGGTTGTCGGCGTGTTGGAGGAGGTAGGGACTGCTCTCTTGAGACAGGCGATTGGCCACTGGGACTCCCGGGCTCTGACGAGAAGACACCTTAGTCGAGGCCGCTTGATCAGGCCACCTACCCCAGAAAGCTCACGGCTTTCCCGGCAAGCGGGGAGCTTCTCGGGAACTATGATCGTTGAATTCGTTCTGGAGCGCAGGTAGATTCTTGTATCAAATGTTTACGGACGCGTTTTCGACGGCTCCGCAACCGTGAGAATCCGCTTGGGATCGATATACGTACGGCTGGCGAAGGCAGCAATTCGAAAGCCTTTGCTCATCCAGGGACTTCTGGGCACAGCCTGGGCGTTCAGGTCGAATGGATGGTACTTGCGGCCCCCCTTCCTCCCCATTCCGCCGAGAAGCTACATGAAATGGCGGATGGAGACCGCATACGGGGATGCGGAGGCGGTGCCTCCCCTGGCAGAGATGGAGCGGTATATTCGCTGGGGGTCTGAGATGCGGAAGCGCATGAAGCGGAGGCACATGAAGCGGAAGCGCAT
The DNA here is from genome assembly GCA_965238005.1 of Longimicrobiales bacterium. Taxonomy (GTDB): domain Bacteria; phylum Gemmatimonadota; class Gemmatimonadetes; order Longimicrobiales; family Gaopeijiaceae; genus CBDCKN01. Next base: position 3,419,599 of record OZ250165.1, on the reverse strand, counting down.
GAAAGTTAAGACAGCGCCGTGACCAAACTCGTTCTCATGCTCATCTTCGGCTTCGTCGCGGCGTTGTATTTTCCCGACAGTCGCCAGATGATCATCGACAAGGCCATGCCGGTTCTCCAACCCGTTCTCGTCTGGAATGCGGAGCGGGAGATGGAGGATCTGTCCAGAGCCGTTCGGAGGCAGCAGCGCGAGACGTATCGACTTCCGAGTCGCCGCGAGTGGAGTACCTGGCTGGAAACCAACTTCTCCGGAGACGCTGGCATCGATCCCTGGGGACGGGCCTACAGCTACCAGTCGTGGGCCGACTCTTTCGCGATCCAATCCTTCGGGCCGGACGGGCAGCAAGGGAACGAAGACGACCTTCGCGTCTCCAAGCGTCGCCCGTTCTAGCGGCTTCACCGGCCGCTTTATTCGCCCGACCCGCCCGGACCCTGTCCCGGTGATTCCCGCGCCATGATCGAGTGGATCGGCGCCAATATGGCGGTCTACGGTCCTCTGTTCGTGGGAGCCATGGCCATGTTCGAGACCGCTGTCATCATCGGTCTCGTTCTGCCGGCGGAGCCGACCATCATCGTCGCCACGGCTTTCGCCCTCGAGGGTCACTTCAGCTTCGGGGCGGTGGTGGTTGCCGCCCTGGTGGGCGCCGCACTCGGTGACTCGTGCGGCTTCATGCTGGGACGCTTCGGAGGTCGTCGCTTCTTGCGGAGCAAGGGCCGTCTGGCCAGGAGCGCCCGGCGCCACCAGGATCGGAGTTCGGCCCTCTTCGAGAGGCACGGCGTGCTCTCCATCAGCCTCGCCCGCATTATCCCGTTCGCACGCACCCTCATGCCCCTGGCCGCCGGCTCAACACGAATTTCCTATCGGCGCTTTCTCGTGTTCGACTTCCTGGGCATCGCCGCCTGGGGGGTCTTGGGCTTGGGTTTCGCCTTTGGCGCGGCGCGGGGTTGGCAGGTGAGCGTAGAATCCCTGGGCATGGGATGGGCTGCCATCGTGGCCGTCATCGCGGTGGTGCTGTTTCTGGCGGTCAAGGGTCGCGTCCTCGGGTCGTCGAGCGCCCCGGGCCCGGTGTCCATCGGACTCACCGGAAACGTTGCGGCCGGCAAGTCGGCGGTTGCCGGGTGTTGGGCGGAGGATGGAGTGCCCGTGATCAGCGCCGACGAGCTGTCCCGGGAGGCGGTGAAGCCGGGGAGCCCGGGGCTGGCGGCCGTCGTGGAGGCCTTCGGGGAAGGAGTACTGAATGAAGACGGCTCCCTGGACAGGGCCGCCCTCGGGGCCCGAGTGTTCCAGGACGAGGAGGCCCGAGCCACCCTCGAAGCGATCCTCCATCCACGTATCCGGGTGCTGCGGGACCGGTGGATGAGGGAACGGCTCGCGGAGGGCGCCTCGCTCACTGTATCGGAGGTACCCCTCCTGTTCGAGGCGGGCCTCGAAGATGACTTCGACGTGACCGTCCTGGTGGACGCTCCGGAAGACGTGCGGCTCGCTCGGCTCACCGGCGAGCGAGGCCTCGACGCCAAGGAAGCACGCAGCATCATGTCCAGCCAGATGGAGCCCGGCCTCAAGCGAGACAGGGCCGATCACGTGCTGGTCAACGAGGGCACGCTCGAGGAGCTGGAGGACTCGGCTTTCCGGCTCCTGGCCCGGATACGGAAGGAGGCCAGAGCGGGGCAGGGCCCGCCCTCGGGACGCATCAGGATCGACATGCACCTCCACACGCGGGCCTCCTTCGACTGTCTCTCCGATCCGCGCCGGGTCATCGACGCGGCCCGAGAGAAGGGGGTCCAGCGCATCGCCATCACCGATCACAACCGCCTGGCCCTGGCGCTGGAGATGGCGACGGCGTTTCCGGATGCGGTGATCCCCGGCGAGGAGGTGAAGACAGCCGAGGGGATCGACGTGATCGGTCTCTACCTCCGGGAGGAGATCCCCAAGGGGACGTCCGCCAGGGAGGTCTGCCGTCTGGTCCGTGAGCAGGGGGGCATCGTGTACCTCCCGCACCCCTACGCCCGCGGCAAGGGCGCGTCGGGCCGCTATGCCGAAGAGCTTGCTCCATTGGTCGATGTGGTCGAGGTTTTCAACGCGCGGCTTCACCCGGGCAGGCTGAACGAGCCCGGAGAGGAGTTGGCGGCCCGTTGGGACAAGGCGAGGGGGGCCGGCTCCGACGCTCACACCGTGGGCGAGGTTGCGGGGGCGTTCGTGGAGGTGGCGGATCATCCGAACGAGCCGGCGGCCTTCCTGGAAGCCCTGGCGGGGGCGCGAATCAGCGGTGTCACGACGCCCTGGTCCGTGCACCTGGCCTCCACGTGGGCCAATGTGAGGAAGCGACTGCCCTTCTCGGGATAGCGATCGGTCCATGACCTACCAGACTCCAGAATCCAGGTCCACGGCCGTCGAGGCGGTCCTGGACGCCTTGGACGGAATAGAGACGGCCATCCTCACCACGCATATCAACGCTGACGGGGATGGTATCGGATCCGAGATTGCGCTGGCTGCGTGGCTGCGCGCCCGGGGGACCGAAGCGCATATCGTGAATCCGACCCCGGTGCCGCAGTCGCTCCGCTTCGTCGTCCCGGACGAGTCGTGGGTGGTGAATCCGTCGGCACCGGAGGCTCGGGAGCTCTGTGACGGCGCCGACGTAGCCCTCGTGCTGGACACGGGTGAGGCGCCGCGCATCGGGCGAGTAAAGCCGCTCATCGACGGGCTCACTACGATCGTCGTCGACCACCACCCTCACGGAGATCAACCCATCGCGGGTGTCTCGTTCCGCGATCCCACTGCGTGCGCCACGGGCGAGCTCGTGTTCGATATCATCCTGAGGGCCGGGGGACCGTGGCCCGCTGCGGCCGATCTGGCCATGTACGTGGCAATCCTCACCGACACCGGATCGTTTCGCTTCAGCAACTCCACTCCGTCGAGCCACAACATCGTGGCCGAGCTTCTCCAGCGGGGCGTGAGCCCCGGGGACACGTACCGCCGTGTCTACGGTGCGTCTTCGCATCGACGGCTGCGGCTGCTGCAGAGTGCCCTCGGAGAGCTCGAAGTCGACCCCGGCTCCCGAGTCGCATGGATGACCGTGCCGTCCAAGGATTACGAGGAGCTGGGCGCCACCTCCGACGACATCGAGGGACTGGTGGACTACCCACGCTCCGTGGAGGGGGTGGAGGTCGGTCTCCTCTTTCGGAGAACAACCAAAGGTGGTATCAAGGTCTCGTTCCGCTCCAACGGCGCAGTGGACGTGAACGAGCTGGCCCGCCGCTTCGCTGGTGGCGGTCACGTCCGCGCTTCCGGGGCACTGGTGGAGGGGAAGCTGGAGGAGGTCCGCAGTGAGGTCGTAGCCGCGACCCTCGCGGCCGTGGAGCGATTGGGCGCCGAGGGGTAAGATACAAGCGTTAGCCGGTCGGAATGCCGCCTCCCCGGTGGAAGCTGCGTCTCCCCGGGCAGGCAGCGTGGAGAGACTTCGTGAAGGATGATCGTGGTCCGGGAGTGCCGGAGGCCATCCCCAGGACGCTACAGCTGGTGGCTCGCAGCCTGGGCGCCGGAGAGATTGACCGCCTCTGGGTATTCCCTCCGCTGATTCGCGGAAGGAGGGAGTGGGGCCTCGTTGCCGCCAGTTGCTTCGCCGACGGCGGCGCGAGGCGCCTCTACACGGCCCAGTACTCGGCGGAGAGATCGGGAACGAGCCTTACCGTGGACGCGGGGATGGCTGAGGAAGGCCAAGCACCGCCCGATCGGCTCCCCGGGGTCATGATCGGGGTAGTACGGAGAAGCCAAGTCGACCTCGGTGAGCCCCGGACGGTGGAGATCGCCGGCGACCCCGACAAGTTTCAGGAGTTGATGAACGAGTTCGACCCGTCGCTTCTGGAGAGCAGTGAGACGTGAAGACGCTCCACGATCCGTCACCCTTCGTCCGACTCTTCGGACGATACCTGAGGGAGCAGAGCCTGCCCGTCACACATCAACGGGAGGCTGTGGCGAAGGTCGTCTTCGGCTCGGACGAGCACCTCTCGGTGGACGAGATCGAGCGAGTCCTTCGCTCGAGCGGGCAGCGGATCGGAAAGGCAACCATCTACCGGACGCTGGACCTGCTCGTGAAGAGCAAGCTGGTGGCCGAGCACGATTTCGGAGAGGGCTTCAAGCGGTACGAGCACCGCCTTTCACCGGAGCCGATTCACGCGCATCTGATCTGCCTCAATTGTGGCAAGGTCCTCGAGTTCCAGAGCCCGGATCTTCCCCGGATCGAGGCCCTCGTCACCGCACGACATGGCTTTCGGCCCGCCCACCACAAGCTGGAGATCTACGGCCTCTGCAAAGAGTGCTCGGAGGCCGGGATCGAGCTCACGCCCGAGGGGCTGTCCTGCCCCATCGAGACCCTGTAGCCGCACCCACCACATCCCTTCCGTGCCCAATCGCCGATCTTCCCGAACTCCCGGTCGAGGCTTCGAGCCCGAGGGCGATCCAGAGCAGCCAGGACGGCTGCCTCCGGGGCTCTCGGATCTACCGTGGGAGCTGCCGCACACCTTCCTGGGGCTGGACGAGGAGGCCACCGACTTCGGGAAGTGCAGGGCGGTGATCCTACCCGTCCCCTACGAGACCACGACCAGCTACGGGGGCGGAGCACGAAGCGGGCCCGGCGCCATCATCGAGGCGTCACGGTACATAGAGCTCTACGACCAGGAGCTCGGGACCGACCCTTCGACGGTGGGGATCCATACACTTCCGGCTCTGGAGCTGAGCCGTGACGGTGCCCCTGCCGCCATGGCCGAGCTAGGGAGCGCGTACGTCCGGGTGGCTGAAGTGGCCCAGGACCGGTTCCTGATCATGCTCGGCGGGGAACACACCGTCTCGGCTCCGGCCATCCGAGCCCAGGCCGCTCGGGTCGAGCGCCTCAACGTGCTTCAGCTCGACGCACACGCGGACCTCAGAGCCGAGTTCGAGGGCACGGCCCACTCGCATGCCTGCGCCATGGCCCGCATCCTGGACGTGGCGGACCTGGTGTCGGTGGGAGTCCGTGGGGTGAGCGAGGAAGAGGTGGGGGTGGCCGACGCACACGAGGGGATCACCCTGATCTGGGCCGACGAGATGTGGGAGGATGACACCTGGATGGATCGCGCCCTGGCAGCCCTGGGCGAACCGGTCTACCTGACCTTCGATGTGGACTACTTCGACCCCTCCCTGGTGCCTTCCACGGGAACTCCGGAGCCGGGGGGAGGGGACTGGTATCGGACCCTCCGCTTCCTGAGGCGCGTGTTCCGCGAGAGAAGGGTCGTCGCCTGCGACGTGGTGGAGCTCGCCCCCACTCCCGGCGTGCATGCCCCGGACTTTCTTGTGGCCAAGCTGGTGTATAAGCTCATTGGGTACCGCTTCGAAGGCGAGTGACAATCCGTCGACCAACGATCTCGATGAATCCACCTGACGACACCGCGATCCCGTCAATGCCGGAAGAGCCTGGCCGGACCACGGGTGGAGCATCACGCCAGCCCGTGGTCGAGTCTTCGGCCTCCGCAAGAGGTGGCTTGCCGGGGATGAGTGCGGACATGCTCGCCCGTGCCACAGGATCGCCGGAGATCGCGGGAAACGCGGTGGGGCTCCAGTTCGACGGCCCCGTCACGTTCGATGCCTGGATCGAAGCCATCGAGGGCGCCAACCGATACGTCCACTTCGAGAACTACATCCTCAGGAACGACAACGTCGGACGGGTCTTCCGTGACGTCCTGATCGAGAAGGCACGGCAGGGCGTCGAAGTCCGGTTGCTCTACGACTGGTTGGGCTGCTGGGCGACGCCCCGCCGCTATTGGAAGCCGTTCCGGCAGGCGGGCATCGAGGTTCGGGCCTTCAACCGCCCGTCCGTTCGTGACCCCTACGGCATCTTCCAGCGGGATCACCGGAAGTTAGTGGTCGTGGATGGCGAGGTGGCCTTCGCCGGGGGCTTCTGTGTGGGCCAGGAGTGGGCGGGCAGTCGTGACGAGCCTCCCTGGCGTGACACCGGGGTGGAGATCCGGGGACCGGCGGCCGGGGTGGCTGCCCGGGCGTTCGGACGCATATGGGACGTCATGGGGGAGCCCCTCCCGACCCATGCCCTGGAAGGGCGGACGGACCCGGCAGGGGATACGTCCGTCTGGCTCATCGAGGGCGAGCCCCGGCGAAGCCGGGTGATGCGGACCCTCACGCTCGTGGCCGCCATGGCCCAGGAGCGCCTGTGGATAACGGATCCCTACTTCGTGGCCCCGGGCATCGTCGCCGAGGCCATGACCGAGGCGGCCCACGCAGGAGTCGACGTCCGGCTACTGGTGCCTGCGAACAACAACTGGCCTCTGGTCGGAAGCCTGTCGAGGGCCGGATACCGCCACTTGCTGGATCACGGAGTTCGCCTCTTCGAGTGGCAGGGTGCCATGATCCACGCGAAGACCGCGGTGGCCGACGGGCTCTGGTGTCGGGTGGGCTCCAGCAACCTGAACGCCTGGAGTCTCTTGGGGAACTGGGAGATAGACGTCGGCGTTATGGATGCGTCACTTGCCGGGCAGCTCGAGGGCCTGTTCCTCGCGGATCTGGCGTCTTCATCCGAGATCGTGCTCCCCGGGAGTCGAAGCATACGCACCGTTACGCAGGCCGAGCACCTACCCACATGCAGCGAAATTCCCAAGACCCCGCTCGAGCCCGAGGGGGGACTGACTCAGCGGCTCGAAGCCCTGATGGACACGGGAGGCTCCACCAGACCGTGGCGGCTCGCCCACTTCATGCGCGCCGGCGCTTCCTTCGGAGGAGCCCTGGCCGGCCACCGCACCTTGGAGCGGGAAGATCGGACGATCCTCGGGACCGTCTCGATCATGGCGATCGCGGCGGCCGCCATCGTCGGCTTCTTCCCGAGAGTGTTCGGGTGGGCCGGGGCGTTCGTACTGGTGTGGCTGGGGGTGGTCACGGGGGTTCGGGCTATCTGGCACCGGATGCGTGCCCGATACGTGGCTGCCGAGGGTGCGGACGACTTGGCTTCCGAACCCATCGAGAGTGGAATCACCAGGAAGATAGATGACCGGATCGGTTAGTGTTGTCGTTGCGTTGATGGCGGGAGTCTTGTCGTTCCTGTCACCGTGTGTCCTGCCGCTGGTGCCGAGCTACCTGTCGTTCGTGACGGGGATGTCGTTGGAGGACCTCCAGGAGGGGGTGGATCGCAAGGCGACCCTCATCCACTCCCTTCTGTTCGTGTCGGGCTTCAGCATCATCTTCATCACGCTGGGGGCCTCGGCCTCGTTCCTGGGGGTGTTCCTCCGCTACTATGAGGTGTGGATCGCCCGAATCGGCGGCGTCCTCATCATCATTCTGGGACTCCACCTCATAGGCGTCTTCCGCATCGCTCCGCTCATGCGCGAGCGGCGGGTTCACGTGAACGACAGGCCGGCTGGATACGTGGGCACGCTGGGTGTCGGCGCCGCCTTCGGAGCAGGGTGGACGCCCTGCATCGGTCCGGTCCTCGGCGCTATCCTCACTCTGGCGGGCACGCAGGACACGGTTTGGTCGGGGGTGATTCTCCTGAGCGTGTACTCCCTGGGACTGGCCATCCCCTTCCTGATCGCTGCCCTGGCTTTGGACCTCTTTCTGGGGGCGTTCTCCAGGTTCCGGCGTTTCCTTCCGGTCGTGGAGAAGGCCTCGGGTGCGATGCTCATCATCCTGGGGCTGCTGCTGGCGACGGGCTCGTTCACGATCCTGAGCTCGTACTTGGTGCGCTTCACACCGGAGTGGGTGCTGGAGAGGATCTAGCGCTTCTCAATCCCCGGCGGTCCCCACCACGGTGGACTCGATGTCCAGCTCCAGCATCTGCCGGCGGAGGAGTGTCGCGTAGGTGCCGCCCAGGGCCATCAACTCCGCATGCCGGCCCCGCTCGACGATCCGGCTGTCGTCGAGGACCAGGATGAGGTCGGCGTTCATGACCGCCGAGACCCGGTGGCTGATGATGAATGACGTCCGTCCGGCCATCACCCGAGCCAGGTCGTCCAGGATAAGGGCTTCCGTGTGGGTGTCGACAGCGCTCAGCGCATCGTCGAGAATCAGGATGGCAGGGTCGCGAGCCACGGCACGGGCCAGGGTCGCGCGCTGTTTCTGTCCTCCTGAGAGATTGATGCCCCGCTCACCGAGATACGTCCCGTAGCCCTTCGGGAAGCCCCGGATCGACTCGTCGAGCTGGGCGATGCGAGCCGCTTCGGCAACGGCCTCGTCCGGATCTTCGAGCGGCCCCTCCGGGGCATCTTGGACCTGGGGCTCGTCCAGCGCCCACTGGTCTCCCGGAAGGCCCAGTCCGATGTTCTCCTCAATCGTCGTGGAGAACAGGAACGGGTCCTGGGGCACCATGCCGATGAAAGTGCGCAGCTCGTCCGGGTCCAGCTCCGTGACCCCGATCCCGTCCACCAGCACCTCGCCTTCGGTGGCGTCATAGATCCGCGGGATCAGCGAGACGAGGGTCGTCTTTCCCGCGCCGGTCGGGCCTACCACGGCAACGGTCTCACCGAGCTTCGCCACGAAGGAAACGTCCTCCAAGACCAGACGCTCGGTGCCCGGATATCGGAAGGACACGTTCCGAAACTCGATCTCCCCCCGAGGCTTCTCGAGGCGAGTGGGATGCTCCGGGGCCCGGATATCGGGCTCGGTGAACAGGATCTTGTTGATGCGACCCATGCTTGCGGCGCCCCTCTGGTAAAGGTTCACCACCCACCCCAGGGCGATGAGTGGCCAGATGAGCAGCGCCAGATAGATCTCGAAGGCCACGAAGGCGCCGATGGTGAGGCGGCCGGCGATAACCTCCAGTCCGCCGAGCCAGAGCACGATCACCATGCCCGCGCCCGAGAAGAGGGCGAGGATCGGGTGGAATAGACCCGCCACCTTCACCAGGCCCATGTTCCGTCCCATGTACTGGCTGTTGAGCTCGTCGAAGTGCTGCGCCTGCGACTCTTCCTGCACGTAAGCCCGGACGATTCGCACGCCGGTCAGGTTCTCCTGCACCATCGTCGAAAGGGTGGAGAACTGCTCCTGGATCTCCTCGAACCGGGCGTGGATGACCCGAGCGAAGGTGAAGACCACAGGAGGGAGGACGACCATCGGGATCAACGCGTAGACCGTGAGGCGCGGGCTAATCCAGAGCATGAAGCCCAGGGCGAGGAGAAAGCTCACCGCCGTGTTCACCGAGTACATGATGGCCGGGCCTGCGGCCATGCGAACCGCCAGGGTGTCGTTTGTCGCCCGCGCCATGAGGTCGCCGGTGCGGACCGACCCGTAGAATGCGGCGTCCAGCCGTAGGAGGTGCTTGAAGAAGTCATTCCGGAGATCGCACTCGATGCGACGGCTCAGCCCATTGAGCAGCTCACGCATCCCGAACTTTGCGGCCCCTCCGAGGATTGCCACCCCGACGATCAGCAGCGCGTAGGTGGTGATCCGAGCGGCCGTCACCTCGGGATCACCCAGAGCGTCGATGGCCAGCTTCACGAGGTAGGGGGTGGCCACGGTGAAGAGGTTGCTGATCACCACCAGAACGAGCCCCGCAACGACACCCTTCCGGTATGGCCGGAAGTACGGCAGGAGGGTACGGAGCTCCTTCATCTTCAGTCATCCTCCTCGGTGTCAGTACCTCCGGCCATCTCGCGAAGGAGTCGGACGGCGCCGGCGGCCAGCGTGGCGGCGCCCACGGGGATGGCGGATTCGTCAATATCGAAGTCGGGCCGGTGGTGAATCCGCGGCTCGGGAGGTGCGGCTCCCAGCAAGAAGAAGGTGCCCGGTGCTTCGCGCGCCAGGAAGGAGAAGTCCTCCGCAAAGGTCGTCGGCTCGGCGGGCAGCGTGGCGTCGTCGCCCACGAGGTCGACGGCGGCTGCCTGCACCCACTCCGTGATTCGGGCATCGTTGACCACAGGCGGATAACCGGGGCCGATGCGGACCGTCACCTTGGCCCCGAGGGCCTCGAGCATGCCGAAGGATGCCTTCAGGTGGCGGCAAAGCCGATCCCGCACGTCCTCGGAGAAGAACCGCATGGTCCCCTCGATCGTGACCCGGTCGGCCAACACGTTGTTCGCAGTGCCCCCCTCGATGCGGCCGAAGGTGAGCACGCCTGCTTCCGTGGGCGAGAGGCCGCGGGAGACGGCCTGCTGTGCGGTGACGATCCCCTGGGCCGCCAGCACGAGCGCGTCCACGCCGAGGTCGGGCCGAGCGGCGTGGCCGCTCTCGCCCCGGACCTCCACCTGGATCTCCTCGGTGCCCGCCATCAGGGGGCCCGCCCGGAAGAAGAGCTTCCCCGAGGGGAGCACCGACGCGATATGGAGCCCGGTGACGGCGGCGACCCCGTCCATGACTCCCTCGTCCACCATGCGCATCGCGCCGCTCTTGCCCTCCTCGTCCGTCCGCTCCTCGGAGGGCTGGAAGAGGAACCGGACGGAGCCCGGCGGGAGCCGGCCCTCGTCACGCTCCCGAGCCAGCAGCCTTGCCGCCCCGATCAGTCCGGCCACGTGGGCGTCGTGGCCACAAGCGTGCATGACTCCGGGATTCTGCGAGACGAAGTCGTGGGTGTTCGTCTCCTGAATGGGGAGGGCGTCCATGTCGGCCCGGAGGGCGACCGTGGGACCCGCGCCGTTGTCGAGGTCGGCCACCACTCCCGTGATGCCTACCTCGGTTCGGACCCGGCACCCCAGGGCCTCCATGGCTCTCGCCGCGATGCCGGCGGTGCGCACCTCCTGAAAGGAGAGTTCCGGATGCCGGTGCAGGTCGCGGCGTATCTCCACCAGATCGGGGGCCATCAATCTGGCCTGCTCGAGAAGGTTCAAAGAGCATGCCCTCGGTGTATGCGATGTTCGGTTGCTGTCGGAAAAATACGAAGGTTAGCTTGTTCGCCGGTACAAGTGTGGTGTATTAGACGTCTGGTAGCCACCGAGGGCGCGTCCGCGCCCGCAGATCAAGGCGCGACGACGAGGAATAGCACCGCTATTTCGAGGAGAAGCAACGCAGAGATGCGGGATGCGGCCGCGTCCGAATGGCAGCATGACTTCTGATACACCACACTGGATGCCGCAAGCGAGGGGTGTAGACACCTCGGCCCACATCCACTGAGGAGCGGTCAGGATCATTCATGCTCGACGACCGTCTTACAGAGCAGAGGAACCCGCGTTCCGCGCGCATCGACGCCCTCTCGTCCGTCGAGATCGTGGATCTCATCAACGCCGAAGACCGGATGGTGGCGGACGCCGTGGCCGAGGAGCGGGTGGCCATCGCCAGGACCATCGACATGGTTGTGGAGGCATTCGAGGGGGCCGGACACCTGATCTATGTGGGCGCCGGCACGTCGGGGCGGCTGGGGGTGCTGGACGCGGCCGAAATGCCCCCGACCTACGGCACCGACCCCGTCCTGGTCCAGGGCATCATCGCCGGCGGCTTCGAGGCCCTGGTCCGCTCACAGGAGGGGGCCGAGGGCAGCCCCAACGACGGTGCCCGCGCCATCGACGACAGGGACGTGGGGCCGAGCGACTTCGTCCTGGGGATTGCCACCTCGGGGACGACGCCCTATGTGCACGGTGCCCTCGCCCGGGCCCGGGAGCGGGGCGCCCGCACCGGCTTCCTCCTCTGCACCCATCCGACGCCCGAGCTGGTGGACACTCACGACGTCGTCATCGCGCCCCTGGTAGGGCCCGAGGTGGTCACCGGGTCCACGCGCATGAAGGCTGGGACCGCCACCAAGATGGTTCTGAACATCATCACCACGGGGGCCATGATTGGGATCGGGAAGGTGTTCGGAAACCTAATGGTGGACCTCCAAGCCACATGCGAGAAGCTCCAGGACCGCGGGGAGAGGATCCTCATGAAGACTCTGGGAGTGGACCGGCCCCAGGCCTCGGCACTCCTGGAGGCGGCAGACGGGCACGTGAAGGCAGCCCTGGTCATGGGACGTCGGGGGGTCGAGCTGGACGAGGCGACTCGGATGCTCCAAGCGGCGGACGGCGTCTTGGCGCGCGTACTCGGAGACCTCACCGAGGATCCCACCGGGTGAGCTCGGGAGAGCTTGTGGTGGGCCTCATGTCAGGGACCTCCCTGGATGGAATCGACGCCGCACTGGTGCGCTTCGAGGGGAGCTCTCCCGAGGACTTCGCGTGGACGCTCCTCGCCTTCGAGAGCACGCCCTATGAGCCGGATCTCCAGGCGCTGCTTCTGAAGGGTATGGAGGAGGGCACGCCGGAGGGGCTGTGCCGGCTGAACGCCTCCCTGGGAGGGTGGATGGCCGCGGCGGTGCTGAGGGTGTGCGAGGGGGCCGGGCTGAGCCCGGCGGACCTGGCCGCCGTGGGATGCCACGGCCACACGATCTGGCACGTTCCACCGGATGACGGGGCGCGGGGATCGACCCTCCAACTCGGCGATCCGGCCACCGTAGCCGAGGTCACGGGGGTGGCGGTCGTCAGCGACTTCCGGAGCCGGGACGTGGCCGCCGGGGGCCATGGAGCCCCCATGGTCACCTGGCCGGACTGGCTGCTCTACTCCAAACCGCAGCGCCGGCGGGCCCTGCACAACATCGGTGGCATGTCCAACGTGACGTGGCTTCCCCCGTCGGGGTCGGCCGAGCCGCTTCTGGCTTTCGACACGGGCCCGGGAACAGCCCTGGTGGACGAGGCCGCCAGACGCGCCACCAACGGTAAGCTCCCCTTCGACGTGGACGGCGGGCTGGCCCGGCGCGGGCGGGTCGACGAGGACCTCCTGGCTCGCCTCCTCGACGACGACTACTTTCGGGCGGAGCCTCCCAAGACCACCGGCCGGGAGCGGTACGGTCGCGCCTACGTGGATCGGCTGGCGGAGCACCTGACCCCCGGCTCCGACGAAGCGGGCTGGCGCGACCTCATAGCCACGCTCACGGCCCTGACGGCCCGAACCATCGGAGCCGCATACCGCACGTGGGTCCTCCCACGAGGGATCGACGAGGTGTTCCTCATGGGAGGCGGATACAGGAACCCGGTGCTGGCGGAGGCGATCCGGGAGGAGCTGGCCCCCCTCCCGGTGAAGGGCGGGGGGGAGCTGGGCGTCGATCCGGACGCCCGGGAAGCCCTCGCCTTTGTGGTGCTCACGTGGGCACACCTGCACGGGGTGGCATCCAACGCGCCCGACGCCACGGGGGCACGCGGCCCTAGGGTCCTGGGCTCGTTCACGCCGGGGGGCGAGTCGGTGAGCGGCCGGTCCGGTGAAGGTGGAGCGGCTCCGACCGCGGGAGCCGCCGAGGCGCCCAGCCGCCGGATCCCCACGTGGGCGATCCTCCTGGTGGTGGCTCTGGCCCACCTCACCATCGTGCTCCCAGCACTGAGCCCCGCCCCGCACAGAGGGGGCGACAACGCCGGATACATCTCGCTGGCGCACTCGCTGGCCGAGGGGGCTGGTTATGTGGAGGCGTGGGACCCCGCCGGGGCCCCCCACACCAAGTATCCCCCGTTCTATCCCGCTATTCTAGCCGGTGCCATGCTTCTGGGCGCCGAGGCCTGGCTCACCTTCAAACTGCTCTCCGTCCTCTTCGTGACCACGGCGGTGGTGCTGTCGTTCGGGTGGGTGAAGGCCCGGCACGGGGCCGGGTTGGCCACGGGAGTGGCCGCCGTCCTGGCCCTCGCCCCGGCGTTTCTGTGGTCCAGCAATTGGATCCTTTCCGACCCCCTTTTTCTGGCACTGACACTGGGGTGTCTGTGGGCCTTCCACCGCTCGGACGATGGAGAGCGCCCCAGGATCTGGCTCGCAGCTGGCTGCCTTATGGCCATCCTGGCGACCTTTACGCGCACGGCCGGCCTGCCGCTGGTTCTCGCGGTGGGCGGGGCCCTGGCGCTGGGCCGGCGATGGAAGGCTCTCGGGGGATTCGCCGCAGCGTTCGCGATTCCCAGCCTGGCGTGGTGGCTACGCTCCCAGAGCGCGGGGCAGGCCCTGTACGTCTCCGAGTTCTGGCTCATCAATCCGTACGAGCCGGAACTTGGTACCGCCGGTGTCTCGGACCTGGTCCGCCGCGTTCTGGACAACCTCCAGGTCTATGTCTTCTCCTACATTCCGGGGGGGCTGACGAACTGGTCCGGCGCGCCCTTGATGGTGCTCGGCCTCCTGCTGGCGGGTATGGCGGTGGTGGGGTGGACGAGGCGCCTCCGGGAGCAAACCACTGTGGCCGAGCTGTTTCTCCCCCTTTACTTCGGCCTGATCCTGCTTTGGCCGGTCGTTTGGTCCGGGGATCGCTTCGCCCTGCCGCTCTACCCGCTCTTGCTCTTCTACGCGGGTGAAGCCCTCCTCGCGGGGGCGGCCCGTGTGCACTCCAGAATCCCACTTGTCGTTGGGCTGATCGCGGTCTCGCTCCTGGTCGTCCCCTCGGCCCGGCGGTGGAGTGACGTGACGCGTCAGGTGGCGGCGTGCCGGGAGGCGGTCAAGGCCGACGGTCCCTTCGCATGCCACAGTGAGGGATTCCAGCAGTTCGTCGCCGCTGCCCGGTGGCTGGGCGAGAACGCTCCCGAGGGAGCGGGCGTGTTCAGCCGCCAACCTCGGATCTTCTACACTCTCTCGGGCGTCAGGAGTCGAATCTATCCCCTGAGCCCGGATCCGGACCGCTTCTTCGAGGAGGCCAGAGCGGCGGGTGTGTCCTACGTGGTGTTCGACCCGGTGGATCGGTTGGCGACCGCGTATGTCGGTCCGGTGCTGATGGCCCGGCCCGAGGCGTTCTGCCACCTGGTAGTGGTGGGAAGTGGAGAGTCGCCTAAGCAGATCTTTGGGATCGTCGACGATGTTGCGACCAGGACCGAAGCCGATGCGGTGGACGACACGAGGGGGGGCGTAGGGATCGTGCCATGTCCCGAGGGAATGCTCCGAAGCGAGCCGAGGAGCCTGCCTCCCTACACGACGTCGCGCCTGCCCCTTCTCGCTCTTCCTTCCCCGTAGAGGAGACCCAGGGCTGCGCCGAATGCCACATGATGGGTCAGGGACCCGGACGGAACCTCGTCGGCGGCGAAGAGCACGGCAAGGAGCGGCATCGTTCGGTGAGGGCTCGCGGCCCCCAGGATGCCGTCAAGGCCGCCCAGGGGAGAGGCCACGTACTCCATGACCCCGAAGGTAGCGCCACGGAAGATGGAGGAGCCCGGCAGGCGAGGCTCGAGCACGGAGCCATACAGGATCCCACGCGCCGCGCCGATGAGGAGCTCCAGAGCGGGATCCGGCGCGGCGCCGTTCTCGGCGGACGAGCCGTTCGCGCTCATTCGCAGCAGGCTCAACACGAAGGCGGCACCGGCTCCGGCCAATGCGGCGCGGGCGATGCGCAGCGTCCCGGGTCGGCGTCCCCAGAGGGCGGAGATCAGCCTGTGTGTAACGGCCCCGCCGCCGGCTGCCAGAAGCTGGTCTACGGCGGAGGGCGCAGGCGCATCGTCAGCCTTGCCCGGCTTGTTATGTACCTTCTTCGGGGCAGGAGCACGCCGGCGGGCGGTTTCCAGCGCGTAGCCCAGCTGGTACCAGATGTTCTTGGACGATTCGCTCATGCCCCCTGGGGGGCTCAGTGTGATCGAAGAGTGGAGGCCTTAGGCGAAGGGTGATGACGACGCTGCGGTTTGACAAGGTCGAAGGGCCGGAATGATCCGGTCGCTCGTCACGACCACGCTCTGGTCGGTCGTCCTCTGCGTGCTGTGGGCGACCGCGGGGGCGGCGCAAGTACCGCCGGACGAGCGCTGGCGAAGCCTGGAGACGACCCACTTTCGTGTCACCTTCCCCGCCGATCTGGAGGCGATGGCCAGGAGGGCGGGGGAGCGTGCGGAGCGCGCCTACGACTCTTTGAGCGATAAGTTCGTCGATCCCCCTGGCGACCGCATCGAGCTGCTGTTGACCGATCACGTCGACCAGACCAACGGCTTCGCCAACGCGCTCCCCTACAATCGGATCACGGTCTTCGTCCGGCCCCCCCTGGAGGGGTTCAACGTCACCCACTTCGACGACTGGTTGGAGACGGTGGTCACCCATGAGCTGGTACATGTCTTCCATCTCGACCACACGGGACCCATCGGGTCGCTGGTGAGGACGGTGCTGGGACGCTCCTCGGCGGACTGGCCGGCTTTTCCGGGCTTCGACGTACCGACGTGGATCGGCGAGGGGATGGCCACCTACTACGAGTCGGCCCTCACCGAGTCCGGGAGGGTGAAGGGGAGCTTCCACGACATGGTGCTCCGGACGGCCATCCTCGAGGGCGGGTTCGAGGGCCTGGATCAGGTCTCCGGCTTCTCGCCCAACTGGCCCGCCGGAAGCCGGGTATACGTCTACGGTGCGTCGTTCCTCGACCACATGCTGGACACGTACGGGGAGGAGCGTATGGGCGAGTTCGTGGACGCCATCGCCCGGCAGATCATCCCGTGGCGCGTGAGCTCCGGGGCCGAGGACGCTTTCGGGACCGGCTTCGGCGAGGCGTGGTCCTCGTGGGAGCGAGAGCTCGACGCCGGCTATCGTGCCCTGGCCGATTCGCTGGCTGCCGCCGCCCCCCTTACGAAGGGGGAGCCGCTCGCACGGGAAGGGCGCCGGGCGCTCTTCCCGGAGATCTCTCCCGACGGCAGCCGGCTCGCCTACCTGCACTCCGACGGCCGTAGCGACATCCAGCTACGGGTGGCGAATCCGGACGGATCCGACAGCCGTAAGCTCACACGCGTGAACAACGTCGCGGACCTGACCTGGCTTCCCGACGGCGCGCTTCTGGTGGCCCAACTGGAGTTCACCGACCTGTATCGGATACGGTCCGATCTGGTGCGCGTCGACAGCGACGGTGTCGAGCACCGGGTAACCCGGGGCGCTCGCCTGGATCAGCCCACGGTTTCGCCGGACGGTCGATACGCCGTGGCCGTGCAGGATGGCGATGGGACCAACCGCCTCGTGCGGGTGGATCTCTCCACGGGAGCGATCGAGCCTCTCACGGAGTTCGTGGCGGACGAGCACTGGGCGTATCCGGCCTGGTCACCCGATGGTCGCTGGATCGCCGCCTCGCGGTGGAGGCCGGGCGCCTTCTACGATCTGTTCGTTTTGGACCCGACGGGCCGGATCGTCCATCAGGTCACGGACGACCGGGCCATCGACCAAGCGGCCGCCTGGACGCCGGACGGTCGCCGGCTCCTGTGGTCGTCGGACCGGAGCGGGATTCCGAACTTGTATGCCATGGAGGTCGATCCTACGTCCGGAGCCCCGGGATCCCTCCGCCAAGTCACGAACATGCTCGGGGGGAGCGCGTACCCCTCCGTGGATCCCATGGGCGAGTGGATCTACTTCTCCAGCTATCACGTCCATGGCTGGGACGTGGAGCGCATCCGCTTCGATCCGGACTCCTGGTTCGATCCGCTCCCGCTGAAGGAGGGCTTCACCCGCGGGGGGGAGGCGGCCGCGGAGCTCTTCACCCGTCAGGTGTCGGGCGATTCGCGCCCGTACCGGGCGCTCCAGACCATCTGGCCGCGCTCCTGGGAGCCGATCATTCGATCGGGCGTGACGCGGCAGGACAAGGAAGTGCTCAAGCCCGGATTCGGTGCGCGCGTCGAGGGACAGGACCTGGTGGGCCGGCATTCCTACGCCATCGAAGGCGTGTTCCGGAAGGGCGGCCGGACGGATCTCGATCTGTCGTACGCCTATTCCGGGAGAGGCAATCCGTTCCTGGGTCTCTCCTTCCGTCAGGATCACGATATCGACGGCCCCTTCGCCTTCGAGCCCGAGCCCGGCGACACGATCCCGGCGTTCGACGGGGAAAGGGAGCGCAGGCTGGGAGGCTCGGTGACGCTGGTCCGTCGGCGGATGCGGACCCGTACGTCCGTGTCATTCTCGGCTGCGCACATCTGGGAGGAGCTCGAGCTTCTGGATGAGAACCTGGACGAGATCGCCTTCACCCTCTCCCGGCCGCAGCGCCGACTGGCGGAAGCCTCGACGACGGTCTCCTTCACCAGCGCCCGCTCCTACGCCTTCTCCACCAGCGCGGAGGCCGGGTTTGGGGGTTTTCTCCGGCTTCGGGCGCGCCGTGAGCTCTCGCTTCCGAGCTCGCAGCGCGGGGTCCACGACGGTGATCGCGGGTTCCGGGACGCCACCGCCCGGATCCGGGGTTACCATGCCTTTGCGGGGCCGGGCTTCTCGCGCCACGTCTTCGCATGGCGAGCCTCGTTGGGAGCGGCCTTCGGTCCCGGAGCGAACCGGTTCCACTTCGACGTGGGTGGTGCACAGGGGCGGCTGGAGGACCTCACGGGCCTGGAGCTGTTCGGAGGCTTGCCGCTGCTCTTCCCCGTGAGGGGGTACTTCAGGGGCCAGCGCGCAGGTCGCTACGCCTGGACAGTGTCCGCCGAATACCGTTTCCCGATCCTGAATGCCCACCGAGGCTTCGGCCTCTTCCCCCTGCATCTCGACCGTTTAAGCGGCTCCTTGTTCGTGGACGGCGGGAACGCCTGGGGAGACTCGAATCCAGCCATCGACGTCCTGAACCCACGGGAGCCGACGCTCGGGGCCGTGGGGGCCGAGCTGCAGGTCTCGGTGCTGGCCCTCTTCAACACGCGCCTGTTCTTCAGGTTGGGAGCCGCTCTCACCCTGAACGACGAGGCCGATGATCCGCTATACCTTCGACTGGGGACGGCCTTCTAGATCAGCGCTCCTCCCCAGCCAACCCCGCCATGCGCTCCACGGACGCGTGCATGGCGGCCAGAGCCTCCTCGAAGCGCTCGTCGCTTCCTTCGAGGCCGGCCTTCCGCGCCAGCGCCGCCGCGTTGAGGTTGCGGATGAGGTTGATGAAGTGGTCACCCTCTTCGCGGAGGGCGACAAATTGACGTTCGTTGGGGAGAATCTGACTGGTCAGGCCCCAGACACCCGCTTCGAGGATCAACACCCCCACGAGGACGACCAGGACCTGGATCTGGAGGCTGGTCGGGGGGACGAAGATGACGCCGCCGAAAACCACGGCCATCCCCAGGATGGGGAGGCCCAGCTCGATGGCTCTGCGAAACGTTCTCACTCGTGGATCTCCCTCTCCGAGGCCGGGCTTGCGGCCCCACCCCGAGTCAACCGTTGGCTCCGATGTCAAGATTCTGCGCCCACACACGCAACGGGGGGACGCCTGCGGGGCGCTCCGCGGGGGGCGAGATATGCTGAGTGGCTGGCCAGACCCGATATCACGCAACATAGGACCTTGTGGGGGTGTTATCAAAGTCCGCGGGAGCAGATCTCGGCCGCTTGCCGCGTTGCCTGGGGAGGCGGTCCGGCGAATCAGGCGGTCTTGCGTGCTCCCCGACGAAGATTCTTGACCACAAGATATAGGGGGTGTATGTTAAGAATACCCCAATATTTTGTGGTACTCAGGCAATTCTCCACATTAGCAATGCCTTGGCGGAGCCGTCTATCGCCGATTTTCAACATATGAGGGGTATGTATTTCCACAGCATTGCCACATTGAGCGATGGAGCAGGAGCAGTATGAAGCAGGAGTCCCGTTCAGACGATGCGAGCATCTTCGATGACGTAGTGCCGGACGACATTGCCCCGGCCACTCTTTCCGAGAACGCACGCATCGTTCTGGGAAAGCGCTACCTGAAGAAGGACGAGCACGGCAACCCGCTCGAAGAGCCGGAGACCATGTTCTGGCGGGTGGCCAGGGTGATCGCCGAGGCGGACAAGGAGTATGGGGCTTCGGATGCGGCTGTCGAGGAGCTGGCCCGTCAGTTCTACGACCTCATGACCAACGGGAGCTTCGAGCCGAACTCTCCCACTTTGATGAACGCCGGGCGGCCGCTGGGGCAGCTATCGGCGTGCTTCGTCCTTCCCGTCGACGACGCCCTGTCGAACGGAAAGAGCGGTATCTACGACACGCTCAAGTCCATGGCGCTGGTGCACCAGTCGGGCGGGGGGACGGGATTCTCCTTCTCAAGGCTGCGCGCCACCGGGTCCCAGGTTCGTTCCACCATGGGCGTGGCCTCCGGGCCCATCTCCTTCATGAGGCTCTACGACGCCAGCACGGAGGTCGTCAAGCAGGGTGGAACCAGGCGGGGTGCGAACATGGGGATCCTACGCGTGGATCATCCGGACATCCGGTCGTTCATCACGTGCAAGGACGACACGTCCCAGATCACGAACTTCAACATCTCGGTCGCCCTCACCGACGCCTTCATGGAGGCCGTGCACAACGAGGCCAGCTATGACCTCGTGAGCCCCAAGAGCGGAGAGGTGGTCGGGCAGGAAGACGCCGGCGAGATCTTCGACATGATCGTGCACGGCGCCTGGAAGACCGGCGAGCCGGGCACCTTCTTCATCGATCGTGCCAACGCCTTCAATCCGGTTCCCGAGCTCGGCTCCTATGAAGCCACGAACCCGTGCGGGGAGCAGCCGCTCCTGCCATACGACGTCTGCAACCTGGGCAGCATCAACCTGGCCAAGTTCGTGAAGGAGGACGCCGGCGGGGGAGACGAGCCCGCCGACCGAATCGACTGGGACGGCCTGCGCCGGACCGTCGCCCTGTCCACCCACTTCCTGGACAACGTCGTCGACGCGAACCGGTATCCCCTCTCGGCCATCACCGAGCTGGCTCAGGCGATCCGCCGGATCGGTCTGGGCGTCATGGGGTGGGCTGACATGCTCATCAAGCTCGGAATCGCGTACGACACCTCCGAAGGCGTGGCGATGGGGCGGAAGGTCATGGGCTTCGTGAACGAGGAGGCTCGCAACGCGTCGGAGAGACTGGCCGAGAGCCGCGGCGCGTTCCCAGCGTGGGAAGAGTCCATCTGGGGTCCCGACGACACGTGCGCCCGTGGGTCGGAGGGGCGGCGCATTCGGCCCGAGCGTCGCCTTCGGAACTGCAACCTCACCACGGTGGCGCCCACCGGCACCATCTCCATCTTCGCGGGATGCTCCGGTGGCATCGAACCAATCTTCGCGGTGGCGTTCATGCGCAATCAGGCGGGTGTGAGGATGCCCGACGTGAACCCGGACTTCGTCGCTCGGGCCAAGGAGGAGGGCTGGTACTCCGAGGATCTCGTGACCCGGATCGCGGAGGAGGGCCACATCCACTTCGATGAGGTACCGGAGGGGATCCAGGCAGTGTTCAAGACGGCCCACGGCATCACGCCCGAGTGGCATGTACGGATGCAGGCGGCGTTCCAGGAGCACACCGACTCGGCCATCTCCAAGACCACGAACTTCCCGAAGGAGGCTCGGGAGGAAGACGTCCGGCAGATCTACGAGCTGGCGTACGAGCTCCACTGCAAGGGCGTCACCGTCTACCGGGACGGATCGAGGGCCGACCAGGTGCTCTCCACCGGAAAGACGGAGAAGTCGGAGAGCGGGGCGAGCGGAAGCAGCGCCGAGGTCGTCGAGCTCGAGCACCTGCTGGCAGACGCGCGCGAGTCGCTCCACGGACTCCGCGTGGAGCTGGAGCAAGTCTATCGGGAGCAGCAGGAGCAGGACCTGACGGCGGCGGCGGCGCGCCACAAGCGGCAACGTCCGCCCATGCTCCGTGGCCGCACCTTCAAGATGAGCTCACCTCTCGGCGACTGCTACGTGACCATCAACGAAGACCAAGACGGGAGAGCCTTCGAGGTGTTCTGCACGCTCGGAAAGGCCGGAGGTGCCGCCACGGCCGACGCCGAGGCGATCGGCCGCTTGATCTCACTGGCCCTCCGCTCCGGTATCCCCCTTCCGGCTGTGAGGGATCAGCTTCGGGGCATCTCGTCGGATCGCGCGGTGGGCGTGGGTCCGACCAAGGTGCTCTCGCTGCCCGACGCCATCGGACAGGCCCTCGAGAAGTACACGGCGGAGAAGGACGGCGTACAGGAGACGCTTCCCCTCGGCGTGGGCGTAGCAGCCGGGGGCACCCAGCCCCACGGGGCCCCGGACGCAGACCTTCCCAACAGCTTCCTGGGAAGCTGTCCCGAGTGCGGGGCCGGCCAGCTCTCCTACGAGGAGGGCTGCGTCAAGTGCCACGTCTGCGGATACAGCGAGTGTGGATGATGGAAGCCATCTTCATTCACTGACCTCCTGATCTGATCTTCCCTCGGCCCGTCGCCCCCCTGGGGGGCGACGGCTTGAGCCCCCCGTCCCGCTATTCCGGTTTCCTTTTCACAAAGCTGGGGTATGATCGGAACGAATCCGATCGTTCACAGGTTTTCGCTGTGGAGGTGGCCCGGAGTGTCTCCGGGCTCTTTACCCGCCGGCTCTTTCCCAAGGAGGCCAGTCATGTCCGATCACGCCCATCCCGAAGTCCTCGTCACTACCGACTGGGTGAGTGAGCACTCCAGCGACCCGGGGGTCAGCGCCGTCGAGGTGAACGTCGATACGGAGCTCTACGACCAAGGGCACCTTCCCGGCGCCATCGGCTGGAGCTGGAAGACGCAGCTCGCCGATCAGGTCCGGCGGGACATCCTGTCCAAGGGGGACATGGAAGCGCTGCTGTCCGAGTCCGGCATCGACCCCGAATCCACGGTCGTGCTGTATGGCGACAGCAACAACTGGTTCGCGGCCTGGGCCTTCTGGCAGCTCAAGGTCTACGGCCATGAGGACGTGCGCCTCATGGATGGCGGTCGCAAGAAGTGGGAGGCGGAGGGTCGGGAGATGACGACAGATGTGCCCTCCGTGTCGCCCACGAGCTACCAGGCTGCCGATGCCGACCTCACCCTCCGGGCGTTTCTGCCTGAGGTGCAGGAGCAGGTCAGCGACAGCGCGGTCGAGCTCGTGGACGTACGCAGCCCCGCCGAGTTCAGCGGAGAGATCCTGGCCCCTCCCGGACTCCCCGAGACCTGCCAGCGCGGGGGACACATCCCCGGTGCGTCGAATATCCCATGGGGCATGGCGGTCAACGACGACGACGGTACGTTCAAGTCACGGGACGAGCTGGCCGCGGTGTACGGCGACCGTGGCATCACGGGAGAGCGGCCCATTATCACTTACTGCCGGATCGGTGAGCGCAGCAGCCACTCGTGGTTCGCGCTGAAGTACCTGTTGGGGTACGACAGCATCAAGAACTACGACGGCTCGTGGACCGAGTGGGGCAACCTAGTCGGCGCCGCTGTGGAGACAGGTGCCGCGGCGGAAGCCTCGAGCGCGGGCGCGTGAGGACCGGATCCCTCGCGCGAGGCCGATCCGTTGATGGAGTCCTGAATTGAGTGGGACCAGTGATGACGTGACCGAGCCGGTCGATGTGATGCCAGGCGACGAGGTGGCACCCCCAACCCGGACCGACGAGCTGATCGGGCTGTTATCGAGCAAAGTCGTCGGCCAGGCCCACGCCCTGGAGCACATCGTTCCGAGCATCCAGCTTCATCAGTCGGGACTCGCCCCCGAAGGGCGGCCCGTGGGAGTGTTTCTCCGGCTCGGACCTACGGGGACCGGCAAGACCCGGACGGTCGAGGCCCTCGCCGAGGTGCTCCACGGGGATATTCGGAGCGTGGTCAAGATCGACTGTGGCGAGTTTCAGAACGAGCACGAGGTGGCCAAGCTCATCGGCGCACCTCCTGGGTACGTGGGGCACGCCCAGACGGAGCCCCGGCTCACCCAGCACATCCTGGACGCGGCGGCCAGCGAGCAGTCCGATCTTTCACTGGTCCTCTTCGACGAGATCGAGAAGGCCGCTCCTTCGCTTGCCCAGCTGCTTCTCGGTGTGCTCGACAAGGCCACCCTGAGGCTGGGCGACGGCTCGGAGGTGGACTTCGAGAAGGCGCTCATCTTCCTGACGAGCAACCTGGGTGCCCGAGACATGATGTCGGAGATCCAGCCGGGACTGGGCTTCGACACTAGGCCGCGGCGGCCCGGCCCCGAGCTCTCGGCCCACCTGGAACGCGTGGGCCTGCGGGCCGTTCAGCGTCACTTCTCGCCCGAGTTCGTCAACCGGATCGACGCGGTCATCACGTACCGTCCTCTGGGGAACGATTCCCTGGTGGCGATCCTTGACCAGCACGTGATGGACTTGCAGCGTCACGTCCAGAGTCGTCTGGGAAGCCGCTCCTTCGAGATCGAGGTGGCGCCCGCGGCCCGGTTCTTCATGCTCGACAAGGGGACGAGCATGGAATACGGTGCCCGTGAGCTCCGCCGCACCATCCATCGACACCTCACGCAACCACTGGCCGCCATGGTGGCCAATGGCGACGTGGCACCGGGCGCCATCGTCACCGTTGACCTCCAGGAAGAGGGCGACCAGCTCACCCTGGTGGCCACGGGCGGGACACCCCGCCCGGAGATGGCGGCGGTGACCATCCTCGCCGTAGACGACAACAACGCCCTCCTCGGCTGGATCGAGCGGGTCCTGACCAACGAGGGGCACAAGGTCATGATTGCGTCGTCGTCGGAAGGCGCCCGCCGGAGGGTCATGGAGGCGGTGCCCGACATTCTGCTTTTCGATCACATCCTTCCGGACGGAGAGGGCGTGGGTCTGGCGGTGGAGCTAATCAAGGAATTCGAGAACACCAGGGCGGTGGTCATGAGCGGAGCCACGCTGGACGAGGAGGAGATGCTCCTCTGTCAGCGCTACGAGATTCCGTTCCTTCAGAAGCCGTTCGTCGCCGAAGAGCTCCTGAGCGCGCTCGACGCCCTGTTCCTCAGCGGAGGGACCAGCCGCTCCGCCACGGCCTGACCGGGCGGCGACTCGAGGCGCCTGGCGGTGCCGGGACGCTGGCCCTCGTGTGCGACGCCCGGGGGATGCGGTACCCAACTTCTACGCGACCTCGTATGAGTAGCCTCAGCGTCGCTTGACCGGGGGTTTTCTGCGCCCCATCCTGACCGCATTCCCTTCGCGGCCGGATCCCTCGGGACTGGCCGTGAACCTTCTCCTGCAAGGGAGTCGTTCATGCCAGTCGTCTCGATACAGGTAAACGGCCAAGCGGTCTCGCGTGAAGTCGAAGCGCGCACCCTTCTCGTGGACTTTCTCCGTGAGACCCTGACCCTGACCGGCACCCACGTGGGGTGCGACACGAGCCAGTGCGGGGCCTGCGTCGTCCACGTCGGGGGCAAGTCGGTCAAGAGCTGCACCATGTTGGCCGTCGAGGCCGAAGGCGCCGAGGTCACGACCATCGAAGGGGTCGCGACGAACGGAGCGCTTCACCCCATGCAGGAAGCCTTCAAGGAGCATCACGGCCTTCAGTGCGGGTTCTGCACCCCGGGCATCGTGATGAGCAGTCTCGACCTGGTGAGCAGAAATCCCGACCCGTCCGAAGGCGAGGTGCGGGAGTGGCTCGAGGGCAACCTCTGCCGCTGCACCGGATACCACAACATCGTGAAGGCCGTGCAGGCGGCGGCCTCGGAGATGGGAGGCTGACATGGCGGAGAACGGAATCGGGGCCGCCGTGCGGCGGAAGGAAGATGGCCGCTTCCTCATGGGAAGGGGCAACTACACGGACGACATCAATCGGCCCAGACAGACGTACGCCTACCTCGTGCGCTCTCCGGAGGCGCACGGCAACATCTCCGGCATCGACACCGCGGCGGCCGCGGCCGCCCCGGGCGTGGTGGCCGTGTTCACCGGCGCGGATATGGCCGCCGACGGAGTGGGCGGGCTCCCTTGCGGATGGCAGATCCACAGCAAGGACGGCTCGCCCATGGTCGAGCCGCCGCACCCGCCGCTCGTCGTCGAGCGGGTACGGCACGTGGGGGATATCGTCGCCGTGGTCGTAGCCGAGACGAAGGCGGCGGCCAAGGCTGCCGCAGCCCTCGTCGACGTCGAGTACGAGAGCCTCCCGGCGGTGGCGTCTTTGAGCCGGGCCGTGAGCGACGGCGCCCCGCAGGTCTGGGACGACGCGCCTGCCAACGTCTGCTTCGACTGGGAGATCGGCGACAAGGCCGCCACCGACGCGGCATTCGGGGGAGCCGAGCACGTGGTGGCCCTCGACATCGTGAACAACCGTCTCATCCCCAACGCCATCGAGCCTCGGGTGGCCATCGGCGACTACGACCCGGTAGGGGAGGACTACACGCTCTACACATCGAGCCAGTTTCCCCACGTCGTGCGGCTCCTGATGGGCGCCTTCGTCCTACAGATTCCTGAGCACAAGCTCCGGGTCGTGTCACCGGACGTGGGGGGAGCGTTCGGTTCGAAGTTCTTCCACTACGCCGAAGAGGTCATCGTGACCTGGGCGTCGTCCAAGCTCGGGCGGCCCGTCAAGTGGACGGCGGAGCGCTCGGAGTCGTTCATGTCCGACGCCCACGGACGGGATCATATAACCCACGCCGAGCTCGCCCTGGACGGCGAAGGGCGCTTCCTGGGTCTGCGCGTGAGCACACTGGCGAACATGGGCGCGTACCTCTCGACCTTCGCACCCCTGATACCTACCTACCTCCATGGGACGGTCTTCTCGGGATGCTACAGTACGCCGGCCATCTACGGTGAAGTGAAGGCGATCTTCACCAACACGGTGCCGGTGGACGCGGTCCGGGGTGCCGGGCGACCGGAGGCCGCCTTCATGCTGGAGCGCCTCGTGGACGTGGCTGCCCGCCGGCTGGGGATAGATCCGGTGGAGATCCGGCGAAGGAACTTCATCCAGCCGGATCAGTTCCCCTATCAGACGCCGGTGTTGTTTGAGTACGACACGGGGGACTACGACGGCACGCTGGACTTGGTGCTAGAGCTCTCGGACTGGGGGGGCTTCGAGGCTCGCCGGGAGGAGGCCAAGTCCAGGGGGAAGCTCCGGGGGATCGGCCTCTCGACGTTCCTGGAGGCGTGCGGCGTCGCCCCGTCGGCGGTGGCGGGCGCGCTGGGAGCGCGCGCCGGGCTCTTCGAGGTGGGGCAGGTGCGCGTGCATCCCACAGGGAGCGTGACGGTCTTTACCGGGAGCCACAGCCACGGCCAGGGCCACGAGACGACCTTCGCCCAGATCGTGGTCGAGGGTCTGGGCATCGGGATCGACCAGGTGGAGGTCGTTCACGGTGATACCGCCCAGGTGCCCTTCGGCATGGGCACCTACGGCTCCCGCTCGGTGGCGGTGGGTGGGTCCGCCATCTACGAGGCCCTGCAGAAGATCATCAAGAAGGGTACCAAGATCGCAGCCCATCTCATGGAGGCCTCCGAGGCCGACGTCGTCTTCGAGGACGGCCGCTTCACCGTGGCCGGCACGGACAAGTCCCTGGGTCTCGGCGACGTGTCGCTGGCGGCCTACGTGCCGCATAACTATCCGGAAGGACTGGAGCCTGGTCTGGACGAGACGGCCTTCTACGATCCCAAGAACTTCACCTTTCCGGCCGGGGCTCATGTGGCCGAGGTGGAGATCGACGCCGAGACGGGTGTCGTGGAGCTGGTGGCGGTGTCCTGCGCCGACGACGTGGGGCGCATCATCAATCCCATGATCGTCGACGGCCAGATGCACGGAGGCCTGGCGCACGGGATCGGGCAGGCGCTCCTGGAGCACTGTAAGTACGACGACAGTGGGCAGCTCCTCACTGGATCGTACATGAACTACTGCATGCCCCGGGCGGCCGATCTGCCGTTCTTCAAGACGGGGCACAACATCACGCACTGCACCCACAACCCGCTGGGTGTGAAGGGTGTCGGGGAGGTGGGCTCCATCGGAATCCCCCCCGCGGTCATCAACGCCGTCGTGGACGCCCTGGCGCATCTAGGCGTCGAGCACATGGACATGCCGGCGACTCCGGAGCGCGTGTGGCGCACTATCCGGGACGCCCAGACCTCGAGCTGAGGGGGAAGAACAATGGATGACTTCACGTTCCATCGTCCCGGCACGGTGACCGAGGCACAGAACGCCATGCGCGGGACCGACGAGGGCAAGTTCATGGCCGGTGGTCAGAGCCTGCTCCCCATCATGAAGCTGGACATGGCGGCGCCCAGCGACGTGGTGTCGCTGGCCGGGCTCGACGAGCTCCGGGGAATCCAGCGGGACGGCGATACCCTGGTGATCGGGGCCGCCATGACCCACGCAGAGGTGAACGGCTCCGCCGAAGTGCAGGACGCGATCCCGGCTCTCGCCGACCTGGCGGGAGGGATCGGAGACCCGCAGGTGCGGAACCGAGGCACGCTGGGTGGCTCGGTGGCACACAGTGATCCGGGGGCCGACTATCCGGCCGCCCTGGTCGCGCTCGGGGCCACGGTCGTGACCGATCGGCGTGAGATCGCCGCCGGCGACTTCTTCGTGGGCATGTTCGAGACTCCGCTCGAGGACGACGAGATCATCACGTCGGTCCGCTTCCCGATTCCTGAGAGGGCCGCCTACGCCAAGTTCCCAAACCCGGCCTCCAAGTACGCCATCACCGGCGTCATGGTGGCCCAGGGCGGCGACGGCGTCCGGGTGGCGGTGTCCGGCGCCGGGTATAAGGTCTTCCGCGTGGAGGCCATGGAAGACGCTCTGGCCTCCGACTTCGCGCCGGGAGCCCTCGACGGCATCGGCGTGGAGCAGGACGGTCTGGTCTCGGACACGGACGCCAGCGCGGAGTACCGGGCCCACCTGGTGTCCGTCATGGCCCGCCGTGCTGTGGAGGCGTGCGCATAGAAGAGCGCGTATCGATCCCGGATTCGGTCGATGAGACCCTCGAGCTCCTCCAGGAGGAGCGCTACGTAGCGGACCGGTCTCTCGCGACGGCCGTCTACCTGTCTCTGCGTCTGGGGAGGCCGCTCTTCCTGGAGGGAGAGGCTGGGGTAGGCAAGACCGAGGTGGGGAAGGTTCTGGCCTCAGGACTGCGGCGGCGTCTGATCCGCCTCCAGTGCTATGAGGGTCTGGACGTATCGTCCGCGGTCTACGAGTGGAACTACGCTCGCCAGATGATCGAGATCCGGATCGCCGAGGCGGCGGGCGTCACGGATCGGGCCCGCCTCGAGTCCGACGTCTTCTCGGACGAGTTCCTGATCCACAGGCCCCTCCTGGAAGCCCTGGCGCCACGTCCGGAGGGGCCACCCGTCCTCCTCATCGACGAGCTGGACCGCACCGACGAACCCTTCGAGGCCTTTCTCCTGGAGCTCCTCTCCGACTTCCAGATCACCGTGCCGGAGGTGGGAACGATCAAGGCGAAGGAGCCGCCGGTGGTGATCATCACCTCCAACCGGACGCGCGAGATCCACGACGCCCTCAAACGCCGGTGCTTCTACCACTGGATCGACTACCCGACCAGGGATCGCGAGACGGAGATCGTCGCGGTTCGGGTGCCCGAGGCGGGGGAGGAGTTCACCCGCCAGGTGGTAGGCTTCGTCCAGCGGCTGCGGCAGGAGGATCTCTTCAAGGTACCCGGTCTCGCCGAGTCCATCGACTGGACCCGGGCGCTATTGACCCTGGGACGGTCGAGCCTGGACGGCGACGTGGTGAACGATACGCTGGGTGTGCTTCTCAAGTACGAAGACGACCTGGCGCGGGTGCGCGGCGAGCCGGCCTTGGCCATCATGCAGGAAGTTGTCTAGAGGGGGATCGTCCGGTCACGGGGAGTCCGGCAGCGGAGACTCCCGGTGGGGCGAACGGCTTACCGAAAGGGTCACCGACTTCGCCCGGCTGCTCCGGCGGGCGGGGCTCCCCACGGGGCCGGGCGACGTGCTCAACGCCGTAGGGGCTCTGGCCGCTGTGGACGTCACACGCCCCGACGAGTTCTTCTGGGCCCTCCACGCCGTCTTAGTGAGACGGGGCGAGCACCGGCCGACCTTCTACGAGGTTTTCAAGCTCTTCTGGTCTGATCGCCCTCCCTCCAACTCGGTCCTGGAGGAGCTCCTGTCCGTGTCCAAGGTTCCCGTGCCCGAGGGCCCACCCCTACCGCGGCGTCTCGCCGAGGCCTGGGCCGACGGTGGTCCCGGGGCCGGCCCGGAACACGAGAGGGTCGGGGTGGACCTCCGAATGACCTACTCCCAACGGGAGGCTCTGTCGGAGAAGGACTTCGAGCAGATGTCCGTCGCCGAGATCGAGGCCGCCCGTGAAGCCATCGCCCGGTTGCGCGTCCCGGTCCGGGACCTGCCGACCCGGCGACGCCGGCCCCACCCGGCAGGATCCGAAGTGGACCTGCGACGCACGCACCGCGCGACGGTCAGAGCCGGAGGGGCCACCATACCGCTGGAGTGGCGCGCCCGGCGCCGGAGGCCTCCCACCCTCGTTGCCCTGTGCGACATCTCGGGGTCCATGAGCGGATACACCCGGATGCTCCTCCACTTCCTGCACTCGCTGACCAACGACAGGGATCGGGTGCACACCTTCCTGTTCGGGACCCGCCTCACCAACGCAACCCGTCACCTACGGCATCGCGACGTGGACGTGGCGCTGGAGCGCCTGAGCCATGTGGTGAAGGACTGGGACGGCGGCACGCGCATCGGGGCCTGCATCGAGGCATTCAACCGTTCCTGGTCCCGAAGGGTGCTGGGGCAGGGAGCCGTGGTTCTCCTGATCACCGACGGGTTGGACCGGGAAGGGGGGGAGGGACTCGGAGCGGCCATGGATCGGCTCCACCGCTCCTGCCGCCGGCTGCTCTGGCTGAATCCCCTCCTCCGCTATGAGGAGTTCCAGCCGGAGGCCCAGGGCATCCGGGCCATCCTTCCGCACGTGGACGACTTCCGACCCGTGCACAGCCTGAACAGCCTGAGGGAGCTGGCACAGGCTCTGACGCTGCCGCCTACTCCCGCCCGAAGAGGCGCCGGAGCCAAGATCGGAGGGACCGGAGGAGAAGCCTGAGCAGGGGCACCGGTCCCCCTTCTTCGGTGTCGAGACCTGCGCCATCCCCGGCAGGACTTGCATCAGCCGGTCCACTCGCCGCCAGCTCGTCGGCCAGGCGTTCGGTGAACTCCTTGAAGACCTCCGCCGTGACCGCCTGGATCATGCCCCTTCCGAATGAGACGATCTTGCCGGCCAGCCGGATGTCCGCCACGACCGAGACCTCGGAGCGATCCCCTTCCAGCCCGCGGACCGTGCCCTCCATGGTCAGGGTGGCCGTCCCACCGCCGCGCCTCTCCTGGCCTTTGCCCTCCATCCGGATGACCCGTTGCTCGGGTTCCACCTCGGTGAACTCCATCGTCCCATGGTAGTCCATGGCCACCGGGCCGAGCGTCACCTTGACCCTTCCCGCAAAGCTCCGCTCGTCGATGACCTCAGTGAGCTCGGCTCCTGGCAGGCACACGACGATGCGCTCGGGCTGGGTGAGGTATGCCCAGACCTCGTCCGGGTGCGCGTCCAGCTCGAAACGTTCTTCTATCTTGAGGGAGGACATTCGGACTTGAGGGAGGACATTCGGATTAGCTGGGGTCAGTCGTGGTTGGGTGCCGTCGTCGTCGGATTCAATGATCGTCAGGATCGTGCGTCATTGGGCGCGGTCAACTCCCGAAGTGCCCCGGGTGTGTCCACGTCGGTGAGGATTCCGGGCGCATCCACCGGGACCTCGCGCACCCTGGTCGGGTGGCGAGACATGAGCGCTTTGGCACCGACGTCACCCGCGAGGGTGCCGATCTCAGGGAGCAGGTCCACGGTCCACAGCACCGGATTGCCTCTCCGGCCTTGCCATGTAGGCACGAAGATGGAGCCATCGGGATCTGCGAGAAAGGCCCGGGCCAGGGTGTCGATGTGACTGGGACGCAGCAGGGGCATGTCTCCCAGGCATACCACGACGGCCCGTGCGCCGCCGGGGAGGGCCGAGACTCCGGCCTTGAGGGATGTGCTGAGGCCTTGGGCGTGGTCCGGGTTCCACACGAGGTGGATCGGGAGCCCGGAGAGGCACGCCTCCACTCGCTCACGGTCCTCACCCGTGACCACGACGACCTCATCGGCCCGGGACGCGAGAGCGGCTCGTACCACGGTCGCCACCATGGGAGCGCCGTCGACGCGCTCCAACAGCTTGTTGCGCCCCTCCATGCGGGTGGAGGATCCTGCGGCCAGCACCACGCAGATCACGCCGGAGGGGGCGGGCGGGGTCGGATCCGCCGCCTCCAACGCATCATCGGTCATGTCACTTCCCGCCGCAGCTCTCCGATGACCTCGGCCAGAATGGCCGCGGCGATCTCGCCCGGCGTCCGCGCTCCGATGTCGAGACCCACGGGGCCGCGAATCCTGGACAGAGCCTCCTCGTCGAACCCGGCCTCCCTCATGCGCTCGAGGCGCCGGCCGTGTGTCTTGCGGCTGCCGAGGGCTCCGATGTAGAAGGCGGGACCGCCCAGGGCCGTCGCCAGCGCGGGGTCATCGAGCTTGGGGTCGTGGGTGAGGGTCACCACGGCAGTTCGATGGTCCAGCTCCAGGTTCGCCAGGGCAGTATCCGGCCACGAGAGGAGACGGTCGACGCCCGGGAAGCGAGCTTCCGTGTTGAAGGCCTCGCGGGGATCCACGAGCGAGACGGAGAAGCCGGCGTGCCTCGCCATCTGGGCCAACGGCTGGGCGATGTGTACCGCGCCCACCACTACCATGCGGTGAGGTGGATTGTGCACCTGCAGGAAGAAGGGGCCGCCGGGTCCGTCCACCGGCTGGGAGCGGTCGTTCAGGAGTGCACTGCGGGCCGCCCGGTGTAGGGCGGGGCCGAAGCCTTCGGTGCCGTCTTCCGCGGGGCCTGCTTCGGCGTGCTCGGCCTCCTCCGAGGCTCGGGGATCACCGACCTGCGAGTCGGCCTCCAACGGGTAGAGGAGCAGCTGCTCCCCGGTGTCCAGGTTCGTGGCGAGGACCACGGCTCGCTCATTGCGCCGGTCCTCGACCAGTCGGCTCAGGAGCTCGGCCTTCACTCCACTCTCTCGACGTAGATCTCCACCTCGCCACCGCAGGCCAGGCCCACCTCCCACGCTTGCTCGTCAGTCACGCCGAACTGCAGGAGCTTGGTGCCCCCATGGACCATGAGCTCCTGGGCCTCCTGGATTACGGCGCCCTCGACGCATCCGCCCGACACCGAGCCCACGAAGTGCCCGTGCTCGTTGATGCACATCTGACTGCCCGGCTGTCGCGGAGCCGAGCCCCACGTTCGAACCACCGTCGCCAGGGCCACGCCCAAGCCCTGCGCCTTCCACTCACTCGCCTGCTCGAGCACATCGAGGGGCGGGGGTCTATTCATGAACGGCTCCAGGAAGGAGTCCAGGGATGATCGGGAGGATACGCGGGCCCCGACCCGGAAGAAACCCCGGGACCGCCCAGGGGTTCTAGTGTTCCGTTACCAAAGTGTCTCGGCCGGTCGAGGGCACGGTGCATCCGACCTTCTTGGTGGCTCGAGAACTTCGGCAACGGAACACCAGTGTCCCGCTACCCGCCCACCGGCTCAGACGCCCGGCGACACCAGCGCCCCATGCCGCCGAGACATTCTACCGCGAGGACGAAGTGACGAAGCGATGGTCGCTGATGATGGCTCTACAGCTTCTGGTGGTAGGGTGCGGAGGTGGGGATTCCGAGGAGAGGACCATCTCGGTCAGGGTGGACCGCCCGGCCTTCGACGCCACCCGGGCCTTTCAGGACCTGCTGGCGCAGGTGGCCTTCGGCCCGCGTGTGCCGGGGATGGAGGGCCACGCCCGCCAACTCGCCTGGATGGTGGAGCAGCTCAGCGAGCTCGCCGACACGGTGTTCCTCGACGAGTTCGAGCACGTCACCCGCGACGGAGACTCCCTGAGCCTCACGAACGTCATCGCGCGTTTCGGCCTCGACAGCGATCGACGCCTCCTCCTCCTCACGCACTGGGACACGCGGCCGAAGGCGGACCAGAGCCGAGACGACGAGGATCGGGAGAAGCCGGTGCCCGGTGCCAACGACGGGGCGTCAGGCACGGCCGTGCTCCTCGAGCTGGCGCGGATGTTCGCCGAGCAGGCTCCGCCCGGGGGCGTGGATCTTCTCTTCAGCGACGGCGAGGACTACGGGCCCACAACGGCCGACATGTTCCTCGGGGCCGCCCACTACGCTACGGGAAGGGGCTCAGACAACCCCCCGGACTTCGCCGTACTTCTGGACCTGGTGGGCGATGCCGACCCCCGATTTCCCGTGGAGGCCTACTCCCTCGAGGCTGCGCCGCAGCTCGTTCAGCGGGTCTGGGGAATCGCTGCGGACCTGGGCTATCGGCGCTACTTCCCGTTGGACGAGACGGCCCGGGTCGTCGACGACCATCTGAAGCTCAACGACGCCGGAATCCCCACCATCGACGTCATCGACTTCGACTACGGGTCGAGGAACGGCCTTTGGCACACGCCCGACGACACCCCGGAAAACACGAGCGCGCAGACGTTGTTCATGGTGGGGGACGTAGTGGCAGAGTTCGTTTACCGTAGCCGCTGAGTTAGTGTCCCGTCGCTTTGGCAACGGAACACCGGAGAGAACCGTGAGCGACAATCGCACCGTGACGGCCGCCGTCGTGCAGGCATCCCCCACCTTCTTCGACCGGGAGGGGGCCACCGAGAAGGTCGCCGACCTGACGGCCCAGGCCGCGGCCGACGGCGCAGGACTGGTCGTCTTTCCCGAGGCGTACGTCGGCGGCTATCCCTGGGGCCTGGCCTTCGGCACCGCAGTGGGGGGCCGGAGCGACGCCGGCCGGCGCGTCTGGCAGTGCTACTGGGACACTGCAGTCGAGGTGCCGGGGCCGGCCACCGAGCGCATGGGTGAGGCGGCCCGTGAGGCGGGCGTATACCTGGCCGTGGGCGTCGTGGAGCGCGACTCCACCTACAGCGGAGGCACCCTTTTCTGCACACTCCTGTACTTCGGCGCCGACGGCTCGCTTCTGGGCAAGCACCGAAAGCTCAAGCCCACGGGGGCGGAGCGCCTGATCTGGGGCGAGGGAGACGGGAGCACGCTCACGACGGTCCAGGCTCCATTCGGCCGTGTGGGTGGCCTCATCTGCTGGGAGAACTACATGCCCCTCGCCCGCATGGCCATGTACGGGAAGGGGGTGGAGATCTACCTCGCACCCACCGCCGACTACCGGGGCCGATGGCAGGGCACACTGCAGCACATCGCCCTGGAGGGGCGCTGCTTCGTGTTGGGGTGTAACCAGTACGTGACCCGCGACATGTACCCCGACGACCTGGAGATCGCTGGGGAGCTCGAGTCCTGGCCCGAGACCCTGTGCCCCGGTGGCAGTGCCATCTACGACCCGGCCGGAGACTGCCTTGCCGGTCCCCTCTTCGATGCCGAAGGGATCCTCACGGCCGAGCTCGACATGGGGGCCGTGGTCCGCGGGAAGTTCGACTTCGACGTCGTGGGGCACTACGCCCGGCCCGACGTCTTTCGACTCGAGGTGAACGAAGGAGAGCTGGCTCCGGTCGCGTACCCATTGCGCGGCTCTTGAATGTTTCTTGGGGAGGGCACATTATGCGCTCTCAAGTGTAGTATTATTATTAGCATTAATGCTATTATTATAATTCCAGCGTGTTCGTACCTGCTAGTGTGGTGTCCCAGAAGTTCGCGAGCCACCGAGAGTGCCGAGGCGCCGGATCCGGGGTACCCGCGCCGGATGCGTGGGTCAGGCGCGACGACGAGGAATAGCAACGCGGGCACCGCGGCCGAACGCCGTGGTCCGAGGAGGAGGAACGCCGCAGGGCCGGATGCATCGGTGCTCGAGCCGAGCGACCTTCATGCTCGTCGTGAGCGCCGAGTTGACCGCGAGACGATCGAGCGCAGCGAGATCAATGGCCGAGACACTTCTGTAACACCACACTAGTGTCTCATCCCCGAACGGCGTCGCCGAACGACGTCATGTGAGTGTCTCATGATTCAAGCAAGTGCATCGAAAACCGACCAGTATCTGAGTGAGGCTGACCAGTTCAGCGCCCACAACTACGAGCCGCTCCCGGTGGTGCTGGACCGAGGAGAGGGCGTCTGGGTTTGGGACGTTGATGGCAACCGATATCTCGACATGCTCGCCGCCTATTCGGCACTGAATCAGGGACACCGCCATCCAGAGATCATGCGAGCCGCCGAAGAGCAGATGGCCAAGCTGACCTTGACGTCGCGGGCGTTCCACAACGACCAGATGGGTCCCTTCCTCCGGGAGCTCTGCGAGGCCAGCGGATTCGACAAGGCCCTTCCCATGAACACGGGGGCCGAGGCCGTGGAGACGGCCATCAAGACCGTGCGGAAGTGGGGCTACCAGGTGAAGGGCGTGCCCGA
Organism: Longimicrobiales bacterium; assembly: GCA_965238005.1. GTDB lineage: Bacteria > Gemmatimonadota > Gemmatimonadetes > Longimicrobiales > Gaopeijiaceae > CBDCKN01. The sequence continues at coordinate 3,383,655 of OZ250165.1, read as the reverse complement.
AGGACAGGCCGAGATCATCGTCTGCGAGAACAACTTCCACGGGCGGACGACGACCATCGTCGGGTTCTCCTCCGAGGATCAATACAAGGAGGGCTTCGGGCCCTTCACGCCGGGGTTCGTGATGGTGCCGTACGGCGACGTGGAAGCCTTCGAGGCCGCCATCACCGAGAATACGGTCGGCTTCCTCATGGAGCCTCTGCAGGGCGAGGGCGGAGTCGTCGTACCTCCGGAAGGTTATCTGAGCCGGACGGCCGAGATCTGCCGCGAGCGCGGAATCGCCTTCGTGGCCGACGAGATCCAGACCGGACTCGGTCGCACCGGTCGTCTCTTCTGCTGCGACTGGGAGGACGTCCGGCCCGACGTGCTCATCGTCGGCAAGGCTCTGGGCGGTGGCGTTTACCCGGTGTCTGCAGCCATCGCCGACTCGGAGTTCATGGATCTCTACCGGCCCGGTGATCACGGCTCGACCTTCGGCGGCAATCCTCTGGGTGCGGCCGTGGGGCGGGCTTCGCTCCGCGTGATTCTCGAGGAGAATCTGTCGCAGCGCTCCGACGCGTTGGGCAGCTGGTTCATGGATGAGCTCCGCGCCATCGACTCACCGCACGTCGAGGAAGTGCGCGGCCGCGGGCTCATGGTCGGTGTTGTCATCAAGGAGTCGTCCGGGACGGCCCGGCCGTACTGCGAGGCCTTGCAGGAGAAGGGAATCCTGGCCAAGGAGACCCACCACCAGGTCATCCGCTTCGCGCCTCCGCTGACCATCGAGAAGTCCACGCTGGAAGAGGCCCTGGTGGATATCAACGCCGTCCTCACGGGCTGAGTCGCGCGACGAACATGCCCGCCTCGAGGGCAAGCGAGGAGCCCGGTGCCGCCCCGACAGGGGGGGCACCGGGCTTTTCCGTCGCCACTCTCACCGCCGTTGCGCTTGGCGTGGTGGGGGTCGTGGCCTGGGAGGCGGTCCCGCCGGGAGTCTGGCACGACGACGGTGCGTATCTGCTCCTGGGCCAGTCTCTGGCCGAGGGCGAGGGGCTTCGCTACTCCCAGGTCGCTGGCTCGCCGCCGGGCGCCAAGTTTCCTCCGGTCTATCCTCTGGTTCTCGCGGTGCTCTGGAGGCTGGCGCCCACGGCTGTCGCGCAGGGGTCCCTCGCGGCGTTCGTGAATCTCCTCTTCGTCGTCGTGGGTGGCGGGTTGTTCGTGTCCTACCTACGCTACCTGGGCTTCTCGTGGAGGAGCTCCGTAGCCACCACCGGATTCCTGTGGCTCATGCCCGACGTATGGCGTCTCTCTCTGGTGCCTCTCTCGGAGCCGCTCTTCCTACTCGTGCTCGTTCTGGCTCTGTGGGCGGGATCGCGCCTGGAGCGGAAGCCCACGGGACGAGCTCTCGCGACCTTCATCCTGGCCTTGGCCGTCGCCTATCACGTGCGAACCATGGGCGTCGTGTTGGGAGCGGCCGTGCCCGTGGCGCTCCTTCTTCGGCGGCAGATACGCTGGGCCGTTTGGACCGCTATTGGCGTCTTCGTCGTCGTAGCTCCCTGGCTCGTCTGGTCGAGTCGCGCGGCGACGGCCATTCCCGCACCTCTCAGAGATACGCTGGGCCCATACGGGGGGTGGCTGACCAGACAGGCGAGTGGCGAAGGTGGGGGGTTCCTGGCAGGGATGGCGTCCAGCGCCGTGGCCCTGGCGTCGCGAATCGCGGGTGTCCTTTTTCCCGGTGTCGGCCCCGGTGTCGGCGGCCTCTGGGGCATGATGTTGACGCTCGGAGTCGCCGGTGTCGGAGGAATTGGTCTCTACCGACTGTCCAGAGAGTCCTGGACGCCGGTCCTGACGGCCGGCCTGATGGTGGGCCTGCTCTGGATGTGGCCCTACCAGGAGCGCCGTCTGATCATGCCGGTGGCACCACTTCTGGGCCTGATTCTGATCTGTGGATTCCAGAGAGAGCTCGGAGCGGCGATCAGGGCCCTCGTGAGGCGGGGTGCGTCACCCGCCTCGGGTGACGGTGTCGACGGTGTCGAGGGGGCCGTGGCGGACGTTGGAGGCTTCCCGGTTCGTAGCGCCGCCCTGGGTATCCTCGGCCTCTGCTGGATCGTTTGGCTGGGAGGGGTGAGCCTTCTGCATCTGAGGGCGGACCGTCACCTCGAGGCGTTCGACGTGCGCTCCCGCATGCTCGCGCGGGCAGTCTTCGCCGTGGAGGAGCGCGTCCCGCAGGATGGCGTGGTGGGTGCTCCGGAGCTCTGGGCCGGACTGGCGTTGCACACCGGGCGCACCGTCGCGCCCAGCGCCCGGTTTCATCCCGCGGGAGAAGGGCCTACCTGGGGGACCAACCGGGAGCAGTTCGAGGTCTGGAACGCGGCCGGGATCGAGTACGTGCTGCTGGAGAATGCCGGCCGGATTCACAAGGAGGCACTGGACGAGCTGGACGCGCGCTGCCCGGGTTCGGTGGAGCTTCTGGCGTCATGGGGAGGGGGGATGCTGGTCCGGCTCGACTGGGATGAGGCCTGCCGGTCGCAAGTGCTCGCCGGGTCCTAGACTAGTCTAGGAGCCTGTCCGAGTAATGGGGTGCGGTCTAGGTCCCCCAGGCGTCGGAGTCAACCGCCCGTAATCCTCCATTATCCTCCCGCCATCGCCCAGACTAGGTCGGGATCCACCGTCTCACCACTCGATTGAGCCCTCCTTGCTCGTGTCGACCTGTTCCGCGTCGCCGTCGCCCAGGAGCACGTTCTCGATCTGGGCGTAAAGGAAGTCCTTGGCCTTGGTCTCCCGCGGATCCAGACCGTAATGGTTGATCAGAAGAGTCTGATGCTGCAGCCAGTCGGCCCAGCAATTGGAACAGATCTGCTCCTGGATGCGCTCTCCCAGGTCGGTGCGAAACGGCGCCCTCGCCAGCTTGGCCTTGTCCGGCCCACAACGTCGGCAGTCGATGGTTTCCACAGTGGCTTCGGCCCCTCCGATTGACACAGGATTCGGCGCCCCTGATCGTGACGAGACCTCGACTACCCACGGAGGCGGAGAGGGATCCAGCCTGGTGGGGTCCGGCCGGGGAGAGTCCGATCTGAGCAAGGAGGGCGTTTTGCCCACGACAGCGTTCCTGGGAACCGGCTACTACGTGCCGGAACGGGTGGTCTCCAATCAAGATCTGTCGGAGCGCATGGACACCTCCGACGAGTGGATCACAGAGCGGACGGGGATCAGGGAGCGGCGCTGGGTCTCGGAGGGTGAGACAGGGGCCGGGATGGCCCTGAGCGCCAGCACCGATGCCCTCGAGGAGGCGGGCATGGAGCCCGCCGATGTAGACGCCATCATCCTGGCCACCATCAGTCCCGATCATTTCTTCCCCGGCACGGGCGTCTTCCTCCAGAGGGAGCTGGGCCTTGCCGGTGTTCCGGCTCTGGACGTTCGGGACCAGTGCACCGGCTTCCTGTACGGCTTGTCCGTGGCGGACGCTTGGATCAAGAGCGGGCAGTACAGTACGATCCTCCTGGTCGGCGTGGAGATCCAATCCACGGGGATCGACGTCACGACTCGTGGACGGGACATGGCCGTTCTCTTCGGTGACGGCGCTGGAGCCGTCGTTCTCGGCGCCGCGGAGAATGAGGACCGAGGCGTGCTCTCCACGCATCTCCACGCCGACGGCCGTCACGCGGAGATCCTTTGGTGCGACGCCGCGTCCAGCGCACGCCATCCCCGGATCACGGCGGAGGACCTGGAGGCGGGTCGGCACCACCCCACCATGGTGGGGAGAGAGGTCTTCAAGCATGCCGTCAGGAGGATGCCCGAGGTGGTCGAAGAGGCGCTCGCGGCCAACGGGCTCACCACGGAGGACATCGACCTCCTCATCCCCCATCAAGCGAACCTCCGGATCTCCGAGATGGTGAGACGCCGGCTCGGGCTCCCGGAGGACCGAGTCTACAACAACATCGAGCGCTACGGAAACACGACGGCCGCGACGATTCCCATCGCTCTGGCTGAGGTGGTAGACCAGGGTTTGCTCGGGCGTGGCGACCTGCTCGCGCTGACCGCTTTCGGATCCGGCTTGACCTGGGGGAGCGCCCTGATTCGTTGGTAGGAACCACCTCTTCGGCGCTGCGGATGCGATCCGCGTGGCCCGTCAAAGGGGCTCCCTGCGGGGGGCACCCTCCAGATTACGTCAGAGTAGACGGCCATTTCCGATTCGGTTAATTTTTCTTCCTTACAGCCGGTCGGACGACTCGCCGTCCCTGAACGAGGCATAACCAAGATGCTTACCAAGACACAGCTCAAGCATATCGAGAAGCGGCTCATGGATGAGCGCGCGAAGGCGCACAAGGCCCTGGGGCTTTTCGACAGAATGGCGAAGCTCGACCGGGAGTCCATGGACTCGGATCTCTCGGTGTACACGGATCACATGGCCGACCAGGGCACTGAGGCCATGGAGCGAGAGAAGGCAGCCCTCTTCGCGACCAAAGAGGGCCGCTACATCTACAGGCTGGAGGAGGCCCTCCGCCGGCTCTACAACGATCCCAAGAACTTCGGACTGTGTCACACGTGTGGGGCCGAGGTGGGACTCGAGCGCCTGGACGCGCTGCCCCATGCTCGCTACTGCATCGAGTGTAAGCTCAAGGAGGAAGAGGCGGCCTGACCTCGAGCCGGCTTCCGAGAGTGGAGATCCGCCCGAAGCGACTCGGGCGGGTCTTCTCGTTAGGGCACTTAGGGGGGCCCGGGGGACTGGAGGGCGGGGCCTCCTCCGTTGAGGGCCTCCAGTAGGGCATCACCCACGGCTTCGACCTGCCACCGCCTCACGCCCTGCACGGCCAGGAGCGCCTCGCCGTTCTCGGGACCGGCCCGGGCGATCTCCAGCAGCAGCGTGTTGGAGACCAGCGTGCCCCGGGCGATGCCGAGCTCTTCCGATCGACGGTTGCGGGCCGCCTTCAGGCGATCGGCCACCTCTACGATCTCCGGCGGAGGACGGCCGGGCCCGGTGCGATTACTCCGCGGGTATCCTACCAACTCCTCCGTATCCACACGGTCGATTCGCTCCAGACGGTCGAGGAGGGAGCGGCCCGACCGGTCGGCGAGCTGAGGCGAGAACCCACTCATCTCGGCAAGCCCCGAGACGCTCCGTGGGCGCACCTGCACCACTTCGACAAGCACATTGTCCGACACGACCCGGAAGGGTGCCCGATCCCTCCTTCGAGCGATCTCGTCCCTCCACAGCCACGCCTCCCGGAGCAGTGCTACCTCGCGAAGCTCCAGATAGCGAGCTCGTTTCACCTTGGTCACCGGGTCGGCCTTCCCCTCCTCGCTCCAACGGAGCGATTCCATGAGGGACGACTCCTCCTGTGCCCACGCCAGCCGTCCCATGGCGTCCAGGCGCTCACGCAGCAGATCGGCCAGGGCGTGGAGATGCTGTGTGTCCGAGGCGGCGTACGCCAGCATCTCTTCGGAGAGGGGCCGCTTCGTCCAATCAGCCCGTTGATACTTCTTGGCGAGGTTCACACTGAAGTAGGTCTCGAGGAGGGATGCGAGCCCCAGAGAAGGCTCTCCCAGAAGCGCGGCCGCGGTCTGGGTGTCGAACAGGTTCACCGGGTGGAGGTCGAGATCGCGGTCCAGAAGTCGGAGATCGTAGTCGCCCCCATGAAAGATGATGCGTACGTCGGGCGCCTCGAGAGGTCCTCGGAGCGCGGGCGCGGGATCCACCGCCAGGGGATCCACGAGGTACGTCGCGTCGGGGCTGCTCACCTGGACGAGACAGACCCGATCCGAGTAGCGGTGGAAGCCGGCGGCCTCCAGGTCGACGGCGAGGCGCGTTTCGCCGGCCAGGGCATCGGCCAGCTCCTGCACGCCGCGGGGGTCCGTGATGAGTTGGAATGTCATTGAGCAAGAAGCTTCGGCTCGGGGAGGCCAGAGCGCAAGCGAACGCCCGAGTCGGGGCGTCGGCGGAACCTTGCCGGACCGTTCGGCCAGAGTGAGGTTCAACGGAGCGCTCGAACGACTGACTCGCCATATCCCCCGCACTGTCCTGAACGAACGAATGGTTCGTACCAAGATCGTCTGTACGCTGGGTCCCGCCACCTCTTCCCCGGAGCGCGTCCGCGCGTTGGTAGAGGGCGGCATGAACGTGGCCCGCATCAACATGTCGCACGGCGACCACGAGGGTCACGCCGCGGTCATCGAGCACCTGCGCGCGGCGGCCGAGGAGTCCCGGCGTCCTTTGGCGATCCTGGCCGATCTGGCGGGCCCGAAGATCCGGGTGGGCGACCTCCCGAAGCCGGTGGAGTTCACCCCCGGCGAGCGCGTCACCCTGGCCCCCGAGGGCGCGGTCCGGGACGGGGACATCTCCACGACGTATGCCCACCTAGCAGAAGACTTGAAGCCGGGCGATCACATTCTCCTGGACGACGGCCTCATCGAGCTGGAGTGCGTCGAGATCCTGGGGCAGAGGGTCTCGTTCGATGTGGTGCGGGGGGGGTGCTCAGGAGCAACAAGGGGCTCAACATGCCGGGCATCGACGTGCAGGCCCCGTCTCTCACCGACAAGGACCTCGCCGATCTCGACTTCGCGTTGCGCCAGGGGGTCGAGTACGTGGGCCTCTCCTTCGTCCGGAGGGGCGCCGACGTCAGGGATCTCAAGGACAGGGTGGGTTTCCAGGCCCTCGTCGTCGCGAAGATCGAGATGGCCCGAGCGCTGGATGCCCTCGACGCCATCATGGCGGTGGCCGATGCGGTCATGGTCGCCCGGGGCGATCTCGGCGTCGAGCTCCCGTTCGAGCAGGTGCCCCTGGCCCAGAAGCGCATCGTCCGGATCGCCAACACGTACGGCCGTCCGGTGATCACGGCGACCCAGATGCTCGAGTCCATGATCGAGAATCCCCGTCCTACCCGGGCCGAGGCGTCGGACGTGGCCAACGCCATCCTCGACGGAACAGACGCGATCATGCTGTCCGGCGAGACGGCGGTGGGGAGGCATCCTCTGGCCTCCTTGGAGGCGATGGTGCGCATCACCCGGGAGATCGAGTCCAGTGGGGTCTTGGACCGCGGACCGGTCTACGACACGGTCGTCGACGCCCAACCGAGGGGAGGCGCCACCGATCGGGAGCACGCTGTGGCTTCGGCCACGGTCGAGTCGGCACGCCGTGTGGACGCACCGGCTGTGATCGTGATCACCCGGAGCGGGCGCTCGGCGAGGCTCGTGTCGATCTATCGGCCTTTGGCGCCCCTCTTCTGTGTTTGCACCGATGAGCATACCTATCGACAGATGTCTGCGGTGTGGGGCGTATGGCCCGTGTTGGCCGTGGACGAGGAGGTCTCGTACGACTCCCTGACGGACTTCGGTAAGCAGGCGGTGCTCGAGTCGGGCGTCGGCAAGGCCGGCCAGTCCATCGTCGTGACGTCCGGGTACCCGTTCCATACCTCAGGCAGCACGAACACCATGCGAGTGGAGATGCTCTAGTGTCCCGTTGCCCAAGTGTCTCGGCCAGTCGAGGACACGGTGCATCCGTGGGCTCGCGAACTTCGGCAACGGAACACTAGGGGATGAAGCTCACCTTCTTGGGGACCGGAACCTCGTTCGGCGTGCCTGTCGTGGGATGCGACTGCGACGCATGCACGTCCGACGATCCACGAGACCGGCGGACCCGGCACGGAGCCCTCCTGGAGCTGGACGGGGGCACGGTCCTCGTGGACACGCCACCGGAGCTTCGTTTGCAGCTTCTGAGCGCCGGGGTCGAGGTAGTGGATGCGGTGTGGTTCACGCATGCGCATGCCGACCACATCCACGGGATCGACGACCTGCGCGTCTTCACGGCCCATAGCCGACGCGACCTCGCAGCCTTCGTGCCGCGTGAGTACGAGGAGCTCCTCAGGACCCGTTTCCGGTACATTTTCGACGACGGCTACCGGCCGCCGGCCGGAACGACCAAGCCCGAGATCCGCCTCCTCCCCTTCGATCCGTCGGAGCCGGTCACCGTCGTGGGCCATCGCTTCGAGCCCCTGGCCGTCCCGCACGGGCCGGTCACGGTCTACGGATTCCGGGTGGGAGATCTGGGGTATGTGACCGACGGGAAGTGCCTGCCCGACGAAACCAAAGAGACCTTGAGCGGTGTCCGGGTGCTTGTCCTCAACGCGCTTTGGTTCGGCCGTCCCCATCCGACGCACTTCAACGTCGAGGAGGCCGTAGAGGCTGCACAGACCGTGGGGGCGGAGCGTACGTACCTGATCCATCTGACCCATCGCGTGCGGCACCAGGAGCTGGTGGACCGGCTGCCGGACGGTATCCTTCCGGCGTACGACGGACTGAGCATCGAAATTCCATGACGCCCATCACCCTGGACTACGCCAACATGGTCGCCCCGAACCTCGGCGGCGAGGGGATCGAGCCCGAGCGACTAGAGACGGATCTGGCCGAACGTTTCCGTCAGGCCTACGAGGCCGTGGAGGCCAGCCGGGCCTCGGGCGAAATGGGCTTCTTCGACCTGCCCTATGCCTCGGAGACGCTGGCCCGAACTCAGGAGCTGGCCGACGGCTACGGGCAGTGGTTCGAGAATGTGGTGATCCTCGGGATCGGCGGGTCGGCGCTGGGGGCTCGGACGCTCCGGGACGCCCTGCTGGGACCCCTCTGGAACGAGAAGGACGACGAGGCCCGGGAGCACTTCCCGCGCATCTATGTGCTGGACAACGTCGATCCCGACACGGTCCGCGATCTACTGGGCCACGTCGACATCCGCCGTACGCTCTTCAACGTGGTCAGCAAGTCGGGGACCACGGCCGAGACCATCGCCCTCTATCTCGTGTTGGAGGGTCTGCTGATCGACGAGGTGGGACCGGACAAGGCGCGGGGCCACTTCCTGTTCACGACGGATCCGACCGACGGCCCCCTTCGTGCCATCGCAGAGGGAGAAGGCATCCCCAGCCTTCCCATCCCGCCGAACGTGGGGGGGCGCTTCTCGGTACTGTCGCCCGTGGGCCTCCTTCCCGCCGCGGTGGTAGGGATCGATGCGGCGGCGCTCCTGGCCGGGGCCGCTCGGGCCGACGACCGCTGTCGAACGCTGGTCCTCAGGGAAAACCCGGCAGGGCTCATGGCCACGCTTCTGCACGCGGCCCATGGCGAGTCTGGCGCCTCGATCCACGTGCTGATGCCCTACTCGAACCGCCTCCGTTCATTCACCTCCTGGTTCCAACAGCTATGGGCGGAGTCGCTGGGAAAGGCCAACGACCTTGCGGGCAACACCGTCCATACGGGGCCGACCCCGCTCCCCGCCGTGGGCGTCACGGACCAACACTCGCAGGTACAGCTCTTCATGGAGGGCCCCCGGGACAAGGTCGTGGTGTTCCTGACCATCACCGGTGCAGCCGGTGCGGGTGGAGTGGAGGACCTGGAGATCGCCGGGCATAGGCCCGGCATGGCGTCGGTCGGCTATCTTGGGGGGCATAGTCTGGGCGAGCTCCTGGACGCCGAGCGTCGTGCCACGGCCGAAGCTCTGCGCCTTCGCGGACGGCCCAGCATGACGTTCGAGATGGAGGCGCTCGACGCGGAGTCACTGGGCGAGCTCTTCATGCTCATGTCCATTGCCACCGTGTATGCAGGGGCCCTGTATGGAGTGAATCCCTTGGATCAGCCAGGGGTCGAGCTCGGGAAGGAGCTCACGTACGGCCTCATGGGACGACCCGATCACGACGTGCCCGATCTCCCCGCCCCCGACCCACGATGGAGGGTTTAGAAGGCTGTTGAGGAAGTCCAACCGCCCTGTGCCCAACACAATGATTGGTATGAACTTACGTATCGTGGGTTGCGGTGGCACGGCCCCGACCACGCTTCGCGCGGTGCCCCCGTTGTTGGAGCTCCTAACCGGGGCGACGGCTATGGCGTCGTCGCTCCGACCCACGCTGTCGCGCGGGTACCCCGGATCTGGGGCCGTGGCATCCCGGGTATCCGTCCGGTAGCGCGGGTGGCGGCCCGCTGTACTTCCTCAACAGCCTTCTGGAGGTCCTGTGATCCACCGGCGTGGCACGGTATCTTTGAGATGGTGAGGAGCTCTTCGCTTACCACCGGGCGGAGCACACAGGAGTGGATCCGATGCGTAATCAAGACGACTTGCCTTACATCATCGTCGAGCGGGATAGCGGCGGGAGCTTCGGCTCTTTCTTCCTGGGTGCGCTCGTAGGCGCGGGGCTGGCTCTTCTCTTCGCTCCGCAGTCCGGCGAGGAAACGCAGGAAGAGATCAGAGAGAGAGCCCACAAGCTCCGTATCGCCGCCGAGGAGAGGATACGTGAGGCGCAGAATACTCTCGAGGAGCGGTTGGACACGGTAAGGGACGGCGTGCAGGCCCGGGTCGGCATCGTCAAGGATGCGGTCGAGTCGGGGCGACTGGCCGCCCAGGAGGCGCGCAGCGACCTCGAGACACGGCTCGCACGGTCCAAGGCCGCGGCCCGTGCCGGCGTCGCAGCTGCAAGGGAGGCCTCCGGCGTGGACGGGGACGGCTCCTCCGAGGAGGGCGCCGGCGAGTAGTGCCTGACTCGGGACCCTCGTGACCGGAGGAGGAGCGGGGACTCCACTCGGCTCGCGCCGCAATCGTTTTCGGGAATTCTGGTTCCGCGTGTACCAGAAGTCCACCGAGGACAACGTCTTCTTCATGGCAGGCGCGATCAGCTACAACCTCCTGATCGCGGTCGTGCCGCTCTTCCTGCTGGTCGTGGGCCTCTGGGGTTATGTGCTCCGCGCACGCTACGGTAACCCGTCCGAGGTCGTTGTCCGCCTGCTGGAGAACTACATTCCCGCGGTCGGGGGGGACATCGACCTGATGGCCGAGATGGGGTCGGCCATCAACGGCCTAGTTGCGGGCCGTGCCGGTTATTCCGTCGTAGGGTCCCTGCTCTTCATCTGGCTCGCCACCCGCCTCGTCAGTACCCTGCGATCCGCTCTCCGTGAGGTCTTCGACATTGCGGCGGATCGGGGTATCCTGAGGGGCAAGCTCTTCGACGTGCAGGTCGTGGTGATCGGGGGCGTTCTGCTCCTCCTGAACGTGGTGATCACCCTGGTTCTCCAATCGCTGGGCGGGTGGGGAGCGGGGCTCATCGGTGTTGCGGAGGACTTCCTGGGGACCACCCAGAGGTGGTTGGCGGTCCTCCTGGCCTTCACCTCCATCTGGGCACTCTTCGCCCTGATCTACTGGTACGTGCCGGCTCGGAGAATTCAGTGGCGGACGGCGTGGCTGGCCGCGACCGTCATGGCCGTGTCGTACGAAGTGATGAAGTGGGGCTTCGGCTGGTACGCCACCTCGGTGGCGGACTACCGCTCCACATATGGCAACCTGACCACCTTGGTCGTGCTGTTCTTCTGGATCTATTATGCCTCCGTAGTGTTTGTTCTGAGCGGAGAAATCGCCCAGGTGTACACCATGCGCAAAGCACGAAAGGTGCAGATACAGACCGCCCTGGGAGGATCTGCGTGAGGCATGCCGGTCAAGACGTCCCTTCGCGGCGGATGTCGTTTTGAGCGAAGCGAACGGGCGAAAGGTCGTGGGCCGGAATCGGAAGGCCCGCCGTGAGTTCAAGATCCTGGACACCTACGAGGCCGGAATCGTCTTGAAGGGACCCGAGGTGAAGTCGCTTCGGGCGGGCCAACTCGCCTTCCGAGACTCCTTCGCCCGCGTGGAGGGCGGTGAGGTCTGGCTCCACAGCCTCCATATCGCCCCCTACGAGCAGGCCAACCGAGCCAATGTCGATCCCGAGCGGACGCGCAAGCTTCTCCTCAACCGGGACGAGATCCGGCGCCTGGTGGTCAAAGTCGAGGAGAAGGGGCTCACCCTCATCCCCCTGGAGATCTACTTCCGAAGGGGGCACGCCAAGGTGACCCTCGCCGTTGCGCGGGGCCGTCGCCTCTACGATAAGCGGGAGAAGCTCAAGCGGGAAACCCAGGAGCGAGAGGCACGTCGAGCCATGGACAAACACCGGTGACGCCGCGAATCGGACGCCTTTGGCTGGAGCGGCGCGCGGTTTCCTGGCTGACCGCCATCACGGTCGCGACAGTGGCGCCCGCCGGTGACGCGTGTGCGCAAGGATCGGCTCCGTTGGTAGTGCGCGGGCCCGAGGGCGCGACAACATCGCTGCCAGTAGACCGATCCCGGGGCTATGCCGCCCTGGGGTGGAAGGCCCTGGAGGGTCTGGGATGGGCGGTGGAGTCGAGCGCGTCGGGCCTACGGGCCACGATGGCCGATGTTGGGTCGGTAGTCGAGTTCGCCTTCGGCACTCCGCTGTGCCGATGGAACGGTGAGGTGCTTCAACTAGTCGACGTGCCTTTCACGGAGGGTGGAGTGGGGCACGTGCCCCTCCAGTTCGTCCTGGATTTTCTTCCCGTCCGACTAGGCGAGAGCTACGCCTTCCTGCCGGAGGAGGGTGTTCTCGAGATCCGGGACGCCGCCGTGTGGGCAGGCTTGGCGTCCGACGTCCGCACGGAGCCGCCCGACAAGCGCGTGGTGATCATCGATCCGGGACATGGCGGCAGGGATCCGGGCACGGTGGGTCCTGGAGGCCGGCGCGAGAAGGATATCGCCCTGGCCGTCGGTCGTGCGCTGGCCCGGGAGCTCCGGGGAGACGAAAGCCTGGAGGTCCACCTCACACGTGACCGGGACGTTCTCGTCCAACTCTGGGAGCGCGGAGAGCTTGCGACAAACTGGAAGGGCGAGCGCCCCGGGATCTTCGTCTCAATCCACGTCAACGCCCTCCCGGGCCGTCCCTCCATCCGCGGATTCGAGACCTACTTCCTGTCGGAGGCTCGCACCGAACACGAGCGCCGGGTGGCGGCCAACGAAAACGCTCCGCTCCGGATGGATCGTGAGGATGGGGAAGTGGAGGGGGAGGATGAAGACCTCGGCTTCATCCTGCGGGAGCTGCGCAATCTGGATCATCAGCACTGGTCATCCCTGCTGGCGGAGGGGGTGCAGAGGGAATTGGAGACGGTGCATCCCGGCCCGAGCCGTGGGGTCAAGCAGGGACCGTTCGCCGTCATCACGAATGCCCTCATGCCGGCTGTGCTGGTCGAGGTGGGCTTCGTGACGAACCGCGAGGAAGAGCGAGCCCTCTCTCGGGCCCAGTTTCAGGTGGAGCTCGCGGAGGCACTGGCTCGCGCCATACACGGCTTCTTCGAGCGTTACCCACCCGGGCAGGGCGAGACCGTTCCCGGCCCCCGACCGTGAGCCCGGCACCTACCTTTCGGGCCTTCCTTTTGTCCTCGTGCGGATCGGGACTTCTGGCGGGGTGCGTGTACTTCAACACCCTCTACAACGCCAGGGAGCTCTATCGTGAGACCGAGCTGGCACGTTTGGCCGGTCAGGACTCGGCGCTGGCCGAGCGCTACAGCGAGGTCATCGACAAGGCCACGAGAGCTTACCGCGCAGATGAGCGGGGCAGGTGGTCCGACGACGCACTCCTCCTCATGGGTCAAGCCCACCTCCGACGGGGAGACCTCCGCGACGCGCTAGAGGCCCTCGAACGTGTGTTGGCGGTGAGCGAGGATCCGGTGGTGCGGCGGCAGGCAATTCTGTACCTGGGGGCCGTGGATGTGGCGTCCGACCGACCGGCTCTGGGTGCGCCACTCCTGGATGAGGCCCTCGTGGACGTGCGAGACCCGTTGATCAAGGCGGAGGGCCATCTCTGGCGAGCTCGGGCTTTGCTTCAGCAGGGGTACGTGGATCAGGGCTGGTGGGACCTCGACCGGGCGGCGGAGGCGCATGGCACTCACGTGGCTCCCGCCGGCTTGGAGCGCCTGATCTGGGGAATCGCGCTCGGCGACTCCGCGAGAACCCTTAGCGGTGTCCAGACCCTACTCTTCACGAGCAGTGCTCGGGCGTATGGCGACTCCATCCGCCGGCTTCTTCACCGGGTGGCCGACGTTTGGAGTCCGGCAGTGGCCGCCGGCGTCTTGGTGAATGCCGAGCGCGCCCGATGGTCCCGCACGGAGCGGGATCGCCTGCTGATGACCAGGGCCGGGTTCGCGTTCGAGGCCGGTGACACGTTACGGGCACTGGCTGATGTCCGGCGCGTGGGAGGGGGCGTGGGTGAGCAGGCCTTCAACGCCCGTGTCACCCTGGCGAGATGGCGGCTCGCGGATGTAGGTCAGGTGGGGCTGTTCGCCGACGTCCGATCCGTTCTCCTTCCCGCCGTCGCCGCCGTCGAGGCTCAGGGCTTGCTTAATGGGATACGCCGAGTGGAGCTCCTCGTGGACTATGGACTGGACGGAGACCGGATCGCGTTCTTCGCTGCGGCGGAGATCTCCAGGGACGTCCTGGGCGCCCCTCGCATCGCCGCCGCCCTCTTCCAGGCCTACGCCGACGGCCAATCGGACTCCCCGTGGTCCGGCAAGGCACTCCTGGCGGCGAGGGCCCTGGTGGCGCATCCCGCCGAGAGGGAGCGGCTCGACGACCGCCTGGGCGCACTCCCGGGAAACGCCTACGTGCGCTATGCTCGTCAGGGCGATGCCGGACCGGACCTCGCCGACTTGGAGGCCCGTTTGCAGGCTTCCCTGGACCAGCTCCTGGCACGGGCCGACGAGGAGCTGGAGGCGCGGCGACTCCTGGTGGGTGGATCGGGCGGATGATTCCATCGATGGGCACATGCGACTAGGCCAGACACTCTTCGGAGCGAGCTTCCAGAACCCGGTTCTCCTGGCGGCGGGCACCTGCGGTTTCGGCCAAGAGCTCCGGGACGTCCTCGATCTGAACGCACTCGGGGGAATCGTAACCAAGTCGGTTACCCTGGAGCCTCGGTCGGGGAACCCGCCGCCCAGGGTGGTCGAGGCCGGCAACGCCATGTTGAACTCCATCGGCCTGGCCAACCCGGGGCTGGAGACGGTGTGCGAGGAGAAGCTGCCCTGGATAAAGGAGCATCTCACCGGTGTCCAGGTTTTCGTGAGTGTGGCCGGGCATGTTCCCGACGAGTATTGGCGCATCGTGGAAGGTCTCGACGCGGTCGGAGGCTTTCTCGGCTACGAGCTCAACCTCTCGTGCCCAAACGACACCCGTCTGGGAGGACTTCCGTTCGCCCTGGACCCCGACGCGCTCCACGAGGTCGTGACGGGGGCGCGGGAGCTCACGGAGCGCCCGATGCTCGTCAAGCTCGCACCCAACGTCCCGGACATAGGCCCTGTGGCGGAGGCGGCCGAGGCCGCCGGGGCGGACGGGATCACCCTGGTGAACACGATGCCCGGTCTGATCATCGATGTAGATACGCGTGGGGCCACCCTCGGGGCGGGTTCGGGTGGTCTCTCGGGCCCGGCCCTTCGCTCGGTGGGGGTCCACGCGGTGTACCGTGCCCGGCAACGTACGTCGGTCCCCCTCGTGGGTGTGGGTGGGATCACCAACGCGAACGACGCCCTCCAGTACCTCCTGGCCGGCGCTTCCCTGGTGCAGATCGGAACCGCCACCTTTGCCGACCCCCGGGCCGCCGAGCGTGTGGTGAGGGGTCTCGCCCACTACGGTGAGGGCGCCGGCGTCGACAACATTCGGTACCTGGTCGGTGCCTTCGGGAGGAAGGAAAGCCCGGTAGGAGCATCTGGAGGCGAGCACTGACCATGGCCGAAGTCATCGTGGCCCTCGACTACGCCACCGGCAAGGAAGCGCTGGATCTGGTGGACGCCCTGGGCAGCGCCGGTGACTTCTACAAGGTGGGGCTCGAGCTCTTTTCCCGAGAGGGACCGGAGGTTGTGGAGGCCCTGACCCAGAGGGACAAGAGAGTCTTCCTCGATCTCAAGTTGCACGACATTCCGAACACGGTGGCGAGGTCGGTCAGCGCCGCACGGGAGCTCGGTGTGGACTTCCTCACCGTGCACACCACGGGTGGCGTGCCCATGATGACGGCTGCCGCCGAGGCTGCCGGTGGAGCGCTCACGCTGCTCGGTGTGACGGTCCTGACCTCCATGTCGGTACCTGACGTAGAGGCGGCGTGGGGCCGGGAGCTGGGCTCCCTCCGGGACGAGGTCGTACGGCTCGCCGGGATGGCGAAGGAGGCGGGTGTGGGTGGGGTGGTGGCGTCACCCATGGAGGCTCGCCCGCTCAAGCGGCTCTTGGGATCCGACCTGTTGGTCGTGACCCCGGGCATCCGCCTCGGGGACGACGATCACCACGATCAGGCCCGGTTTGCCACGCCTATCGAGGCTGCCGACGCCGGTGCCGACTATCTGGTGGTCGGCCGGTCGATCACCCGTGCCCCCGATCCGGTGGAAGCTCTCGCCTTGGTGCGCGGCCAGGCGGAGCCGCCGGCGGAGTCGCCGTCAGGGTCGAAGGCCGGAGCGCAGCCCGGCGCACCGGCGGAGACCCCGACGGACGTGACCAGCGCATGAGGGCCTCGCGGCGGTTGCTCGTCGGATTCTTTGTGGCTCTCGGGATCCCGTCCAGCGCGTGCCTCGGCCAATCCCTCGAAGAGGCCGCGTCGACATTCGCGAGACGGTGGGGGGCCGCCGAGGTCTCGAGCCTCGAGGGGAGCTTCTCTCGGGGTGGCGTGCGCCTACAGTTCGAGGCGCGGCAAGTGGGCACCCTCAATCCGCGCCATGCGGGAGCCTCTCTCCGGGAATACCTCGGGAGCAGGGAAGGCTTCGCAAGCCGAGTGACCCGGGTCGAAGAAGTGGGGGGAGACCCTCCCAAGGGATACGCGGAGATCCGGTGGGAGTCTCGCATTCAGGGTACGTCGGATGTGCTCGCCAGGACGGTCTTCGTCGCCTTCGTCTCGGAAGACGGCGATTGGCTGGTGACCGAGCTCCGCGTCTTGCCCCTGTCACGGTCGTAAGACCCTATTCTCACCGGCCGCTACAGCCGGCATCAACCCTGACCGACGGTGGCCCATGGCCCTGAAACTCTACGACACGCTGACCCGCACGGTGAAGAGCTTCGAGCCCTTGAATCCGCCGCATGTGCGGCTCTACGCCTGCGGGCCCACGGTCTACGACTACGCCCACATCGGCAACTACAGGAGCTTCCTGGTCTACGACCTGCTCTATCGCTACCTGACGTGGTCCGGGTACGATGTCCACTTCGTCATGAACCTCACCGACGTGGACGACCGGACCATCGAGCGGGCGGCTGAGGCGGGGAGGAAGATCACGGACTACACCGCGCCCTTCAGCGAGCAGATTCTCGCCGACGCGCGCACCCTTGGCATCCTTCCTGCCCGAAGCTACCCGCTGGCCACCCAATATGTCCCGCACATGGTGGCCTGGGTCGAGAAGCTGGAGCAGAAGGGGCTGGCGTACGGCGCGGAGGACGGATCGGTCTACTTCGCCATCGGCTCTTTCCCCGCGTACGGACGCCTCAAGGGGCTGGACCCGGACGCTGCCCGGCCCGGTGCCCGGGTGGCCGAGGACGACTACGAAAAGGAGGACGCAAGGGACTTCGCACTCTGGAAGGCCGCCAAGCCCGTAGATGAGGAGGTAGGCGCCGCGTGGGACTCGCCCTGGGGAAGGGGACGTCCGGGATGGCACCTGGAGTGCTCGGTCATGAGCATCGCCGAGCTGGGAGAGACCCTGGACATCCACATGGGCGGTGAAGACCTGGTGTTTCCCCATCACGAGAACGAGATCGCCCAATCAGAAGGAGTCACGGGGAAGCCTTTCGCACGCCATTGGGTGCACATCAAACACCTCATCGTCGAGGGCGAGAAGATGTCGAAGTCCCTTGGCAACACCATCACCATGCGCGAGCTCATCGAGGACGGGATCGAGCCGGCGGCCATCCGTCACCAGCTCATGAGCGCCCAGTACAGACGCGAGCTGAACTTCACTCGGGACAGCTTGGAGGCCTCGGGTGCCACCATCCAGCGGCTCCTGGACTTCGAGGCACGCCTCAACGAGACGGAGGCGTCCGGCGGGGCGGATGACGGGGCTCCCGGCCGCATCGCGGAAGAGGCCGTCGACGCCTTCCGGGAAGCCATGGACGACGACCTCAACTCAGCCGAGGCTCTGGCGGCCTTATTCGTCTTCGTGAACCGCACCAACAGCGAGTTGGACGCCGCCGACGGGATCTCGGAGGGGGACCTCACGGCGGCCCGTCGGGCGCTGGCGTCCCTGGACCAGGTCCTGGGTCTCTTGGCCGTGGCCCGGGAGGGGCGGCACGTGGACGAGGACGTGGAGGCCTGGGTCGAGTCGCTCATCGAAGAGCGAAAGGCCGCCCGGGAGAGCCGGGACTTCCAGCGCGCGGATGCCATCAGGGACGAGCTGGCGGAGAAGAGAATCGTCTTGGAGGACTCGGCAGCCGGGACGCGCTGGAAGATCGTGCGATGAACCTTTGTGGTTCCCGACGGACGGAGTAGAATTAGATCCAGCTTTCGCTGGCGTAGCTCAATTGGCAGAGCAGCTGCCTTGTAAATGACCAGATTGGAGGGTCTCGGAGGGGGTTCCGAGGACCAGGGATCAGGGACTTCGGACGACAGGTCCGGAGGTCATGTCGTCAACGGTGACGAATCCCGACCTAAGGTCTCAGGGGCGATGCTTAAGGGCCCCGGATCCGACTTAAGACGTCAGGGCCGATACCTAGGAGCGGGGTTCCGGTGTTAGCAGGTTCCCACGATGATGCTACGGATCTCCGCCTCTGGAGTACTAGGCCGAATCTCATAGCGGAACGTGTGGAGGAGGCTAAAGGGGCGCGAGAAATGCCACGCGCTACCGGTCACTCTTATCGGCGGTGCGGTAGGCGGGATATTACTACTGCCCCACCAGTCCACCATATCCGGGCGGGACAAGAACTGCAGCCGTCCTACCCCGGCATCATCCCCATCATATCCCTACCATAAGCCACTTAGTGACTTGTTAACTGTGGTGTGATCGAGGTCCGGTCTTCGCGCCATATGTTTAACGCAACCGGCCAGATCGCCCTAAGATTGTTGCCGGTTGACCCGCCCGGATGCCAGATTGAAGGAAACACCTGTAGAGGAAGCGAGCCTCCGCTTTCTTGACAACAATGGTCCCCATGACACAACGACGGTTCCTGGCCCTTTGGGGTCTCGTCTCTCTCTTCCTGGTCTACTCTTGCTCGGACGGGTCGTCTCCCGTAGGCCAGGCGCCTGCCGGAAGCGCGGTCGTGGCCCTGAATACGGTGTTCCCCCAGGGTACGACAGCTGATCAGACTCAGGACATCACGCGGATCCGGATCACGATCAAGCGGCTGTCGGACGATTCCATCGTGCAGGTGTGTGTCGAGGAGGTAGATCCGAACCTAGACGTCTGGGTTATCAGCTGCGAGGTCGAGATGGTCGACGGTCTCCTGTATATCCTCTCGGAGCTCATCGCCGTCGAGAACGGATTCGAGGTGACCTTGTTTTCAGGGATCACGCAGGACTTCACCCTCACGGTCTCGACGACCTCCGTCCAGGAGGTCACGGTGGTCCCGGGTCTCCCTGCCAACCTCTTCGTGACGGCCGTAACCGGGGTTGCTATCGACCCCGTGACGGAAAGCGACGGACTACAGCTCCAGGCCCGTGTCCAGACGAACCAGCCAGCCACCCCGACCTTGATGTGGGAGAGCGCGGATCCCTCCATCGCCACCGTGACCGACGGCGGGTTCCTCCAGGCGCTACAGCCCGGTACGACGGATGTCACCGTGATCGCTGGAGGTCACCAAGACCACATCAACGTCGTGGTTCTGGCCCGACCGACAGGTTTAGCCTTCTTCAGCCAGCCGGGCTCGATGGAGGCCGGCGAGTCGCTGGACCCCGCGCCTAGTGTGGAGGTTGTGGACGTCCGGCGTGACCGCGTTGCGAGCTACGGAGGTCCGGTAACCGTGGAACTGCAGGATCACACCGCGGCCGTCGTGGCCGCCGCCGCTCCGGGCGTCGTGGCCGCCGCCGCTCCGGGCGTCGTGGCCGCCGCCGCTCCGGGCGTCGTGGCCGCCGCCGCTCCGGGCGTCGTGGCCGCCGCCGCTCCGGGCGTCGTGGCCGCCGCCGCTCCGGGCGTCGTGGGCGCCGCCGCTCCGGGCGTCGTGGGCGCCGCCGCTCCGGGCGTCGTGGGCGCTCCGCAGACCGCCGATCTAAGCGGAACCACGACGGTCGATGCCGTGGAGGGGCTTGCCACCTTCGAAGGTCTGGTGATTCCCGAAGGGGGACTATACCGCCTCTTGGCCACCGCCCAGGGTCTCAATCCCGCTGCCAGTGAAGACTTCGAGGTAACGCTCCCCACGGCCGACATCGCCGTGAGCAAGGAAGTGGACAGACCGACGGCGCTGGAGGGGGACCAGGTGACCTTCACCGTTACGGTGGTCAATAACGGCCCGGCGACGGCGACCGGCGTCACCGTGTCCGACCGCCAGCCCGCCGGCTTGCTGTTCGAGACCGTGACGCCGTCCCGCGGGAGCTATTCCGCGGCGACTGGCGCCTGGGACTTGGGAACCCTCACGAATGGGGAATCCGCTACACTAAGCATCGACGCCACCGTGGGTGAGGGGACCGGAGGTGAGACGCTGGAGAACGTGGCTTCGGCTGCCCAGCTGACCGAGCAGGGTGACGATCCCGAGAACAACGAGGCTTTCGCCTTCGTGGACGTGGGCCGACGGGTTGCCGACATCGTCGTGACCAAGAAAGCCGACCGGGCCGAGGCCATTGAGTCGGAGGAGGTCGTGTTCACGATCTCCGTCCTCAACGTTGGGCCCGACCGGGCTGACCAGATCGTGGTCACCGAGCACCTGCCCGATGGTTTCCAGCTGGTTTCGGCCGACGCGGGCTTCGATCGGAACTCCGGCGAGTGGACAATTCGGAGTCTGGCGCCGGGCTCTCTGACGCGCCTCACGGTAACGGCCGTGGTGGTCAAGGGCTTCGCCGGCGAGACGCTCACGAACACGGCCACGGCCTCCCAGTTGGAGCACCAGGTGGACGACCCGAGCAACAACTCAGGAAGTGCCACAATTTTCGCCTTGCCCGAGGGGGCGCGAACCGCGGCGTTGACGGGGACGGTGACTGACGATAGTGAGACGGACATCCAGGCGGGCGGGTCGACGATCGAGCTGACCTTGACTCACGACACGTGGGTGGCGGGGGGGGCGACATTCGACGGGCAGCGGCAGGCGATCATCGACGGGCTGACGTCGGCGCGGGGGGAGACCAACCAGTGGAACGCCCGGGTGAAGCCGTCGCTGGCGGTGACGGACGTGGTGCGGACCAGCGCCACGCTGGTGACGATCACGTTGCCGGCGGTGGCGACGTACGACATCACGGCCAATGAGACGATCACGGCGACGATTCCGGCGGCGGCGCTGGTGCAATCGGGGACGGGGATTATGGCGGCGCCCACGTTCCAGGTGACGGTGGCAGCGGGGACCGTGGCGTTGACGGGGACGGTGACGGACGACAGCGAGACCGACATCCGGGCGGGCGGGTCGACCATCCTTCTGACGTTGACGGATGATACGTGGGTCACCGCGTTCAACCCGCAGCGGCAGGCGATCATCGACGGGCTGACGTCGGCGCAGGGGGAGACCAACGGGTGGAACGCCCGGGTGAAGCCGGCGCTGGCGGTGACGGACGTGGTGCGGACCAGTGCCACGCTGGTGACGATCACGTTGCCGGCGGTGGCGACGTACGACATCACGGCGGCGGAGACGATCACGGCGACGATTCCGGCGGCGGCGCTGGTGCAATCGGGGACGGGGATTATGGCGGCGCCCACGTTCCAGGTGACGGTGGCAGCGGGGACCGCGGCGTTGACGGTGACGGACGACAGCGAGACGGACATCCAGGCGGGCGGATCGACCATCCTTCTGACGTTGACGGATGATACGTGGGTCACCGCGTTCAACGCGCAGCGGCAAGCGATCATCGACGGGCTGACGTCGGCGCAGGGGGAGACCAACGGGTGGAACGCCCGGGTGAAGCCGGCGCTGGCGGTGAAGGACGTGGTGCGGACCAGTGCCACGCTGGTGACGATCACGTTGCCGGCGGTGGCGACGTACGACATCACGGCGACGGAGACCATCACGGCGACGATTCCGGCGGCACTGGTGCAATCGGGGACGGGGATTGTGGTGGCGCCCACGTTCCAGGTGACGGTGGCAGCGGGGACCGCGGCGTTGACGGGGACGGTCACGGACGACAACGAGACGGACATCCAGGCGGGCGGGTCGACCATCCTTCTGACGTTGACGGATGATACGTGGGTCACCGCGTTCAACCCGCAGCGGCAAGCGATCATCGACGGGCTGACGTCGGCGCAGGGGGAGACCAACGGGTGGAACGCCCGGGTGAAGCCGGCGCTGGCGGTGACGGACGTGGTGCGGACGAGTGCCACGCTGGTGACGATCACGTTGCCGGCGGTGGCGACGTACGACATCGCGGCGGCGGAGACCATCACGGCGACGATTCCGGCGGCGGCGCTGGCGCAGTCGGTGACGGGGATTGTGGCGGCGCCCACGTTCCAAGTGACGGTGGTGCCTTGAAGGACGCCTTGCTCTCGCCCTCGAACGGAGGCTCCGATGGCCGTCTGGAGCGACTGACTCGTAGCGAGCCGTTCAAGGCTCCCTCTTCGATGTAGATCGCCGCCCTCCCGGTTGTTACCTTGGGAGCAGATGCACTGGGTGGCCATTAGAAACCACAGGCCCGGCATCATAGGAAAGCGCCCGACGGTGGGTCGCACGGTGACTTTCTGGTGACTCAGTCCCACGTGTGAACACGGCAGGATGTGCTAACCTGCTGTGTGACAATTGTTTGCTGGCGTAGCTCAATTGGCAGAGCAGCTGCCTTGTAAGCAGCAGGTTAACGGTTCGAGTCCGTTCGCCAGCTTTGACGTAAGACGGGAACCTATATCGCCCCTCCCATTCAGGATCCGGGATTATGAAAGCAATGATCATCCGCGAAAGCGGCGCACCGTCGGTCTTCGAAGCGGCGGATATCCCGGTGCCACGGATCGGCCCCAGCCAGGTTCTGGTGCGGGTCGCGGCGACTTCGGTCAATCCGGTGGATTGGAAGATCCGCAAGCTTGGTCCGCCTTTGGGCCCCGATATGCCCGCCGTGCTACAGGGCGATGTGGCCGGCGTGGTGGAGGCGGTTGGCGCCGATGTCAGCGGTTTCGCGGTAGGCGAAGAGGTCTATGGCTGTGCCGGCGGGGTCAAGGGTACGGGCGGGGCCTTGGCCGAATTCATGGCCTGTGATGCTGACTTTCTTGCGCCGAAGCCGACCAATCTGTCCATGGTGGAAGCCGCGGCACTACCCCTTGTCTGTCTGACCGCCTGGGAAGGCCTTGTCGATGGCGCCAATTTAGGCCGGGGCCAGACTGTTCTGGTGCACGCGGGCGCGGGCGGTGTCGGCCATGTCGCCATACAGATTGCCATCGCCCGGAGGGCCAAGGTCTACGCCACCGTATCCGGCCCGGAAAAGGCCGCCGTGGTCAGCGAGTTTGGCGCCATTCCCATCAACTATCGGGAAAACACCGTTGAGGACTACGTCGTCGCCCATACGGGTGGAGCCGGTTTCGATATCGTCTATGATACGGTTGGAGGTGAAAATATCCCAAAATCCTGGGCCGCCGCCAAACTGAAGGGCACGGTGATCAGCTGCCAGACCAATTCGACCCAGGATTTGACGCCTTTGCACCTAAAGGGATTGCAGCATATCGCCGTCATGATGCTGATGCCATTGTTGCATGGGACGGGCGCGGCCGCGCACGGCCAGATCATGCGGGAGATTACCGCCCTTGCGGAAGCCGGGCAGATCCGCCCGCTGATGGATGGCGAACCCTATGCCCTTGAAGATGTGGCAGGGGCCCATGCCCGCTTGGAATCCGGTCAGGCCATGGGGAAGGTGGTGGTGCAGGTTAGCGTCTGACGGCGGCCCTGTTCACCGCTGCTTTCACCGATTCAGGGACAGGTCGTAACCGCCGGCGGTGCAGGTCGCTAAAGCGATGCATCCGCGCAGGAAGGACAATAACAAATGGGGCGACCCCCTACCCCCTGCCAGAATGCGGGGGTCGCCCCCAGCATCCAGGCGAACCTCAACCACCCAAGAGCTAGAATCAGCGCATGACCGCAGATCATGACGGCAATGGCAGGGCCGAACCGGCGGAGCAGGCCCCGGTCGGCTAGTCGACCGGCCGCTGCGGCTGCCGCGACCAAGCCCAGTAGATACCGGGCGGTCGCCCTACGAAGTGCGCCCACCCCGACCCACCTTCGGCAAAGACTGAGACGCCGATTCCGCCGACAATGAGATAGGCGGTCAGGGTCGGGGCGCCGTCCCGAGCGCCCAGGAGGGAGCCCGACGACCAGAACGGCCAGTGTCGGTCACTAGTCGGATAACGGGGCGCTGTTGGAGTGGCTGCGTTCTAAATCAGAGCCGCGGACACCCTATGGTGATCGAGGTCGAGACGTCGACGCCCATGTTCACCACCTCCTCGTCTACAGTGGCTTCGACCGCTTTCTACGTGAGACCCTTGGATTGGGATCGAGAATAGTGTGCGACGGCCCGTTCCGCCCAGTATGACTTGGAGCCTCGCGTTGGGAGCCGCACACGGATCGTGGGTGATCTCATGCGGCGAGTGGGAACAGGCCCGGGCCTCCGCGAGTTTTCTTGCGTGGCCCCAGGAACGCAGCCGACTGAGCGACCGTGACCCGACGGAGAATGATGCGACATACACCGGCTAGGATGCCCGCCGAAGTCATGGCCCTCGCCTTCGCTCTCGCCCTGATGGCCGCCGCGTGTGGCGACTCCTCCGACGGCACCTTCCCGAAGCTCCAGCAACCGGAAGACGGCCCCTGCAGCATCCCCGAGAGCTTCATCGTGTCGGGCGGTGTCGGTCGCGACGGCATCCCTGCGCTTTCCGATCCCGAGCTCGTGGGGATCGACGATCCAGGTGCCAGCTACGTCCGGACGTGGGATCGGGTGATCGGGATGGAGATCGAGGGGACCTATGTCGCCATCCCCCACAACATCCTCTGGTGGCACGAGATCGTGAACTTCAACGCCTTCTCGACCCCCTTGGCCGTCACCTACTGCCCCCTCACGGGGTCCAGCATGGTCTTCGACCGCACGGCCGCCGGTGGAGCCGAGTTCGGCGTGTCGGGCCTGCTCTTTCAGAACAACCTGATCCTGTTCGATCGCAGCGACGATCAGTCGCTCTGGCCCCAGATGATGCGGGGAGCGCGCTGTGGGCCCCGCGACGGACAGATGCTGGAGATGCTCGCCGCCATCGAGATGCGTTGGGACGCGTGGGTGGACCTTCACCCGGACACGAAGGTCGTCTCGAGCTCCACGGAGTTCCCCCGTAATTATCAGCAGGATCCGTACGGCAACTACGAGAGCTTGAACAACGCCAGGACCCTGTTCCCGAGGGGTGACTTCGACGACCGGCGCCCACCCAAGGAGCGAGTGTTGGGGATTCCCTTCGTGGACGGCGGCGGCATGGCGTTTCCGTTCAACGCTTTGGACTCGGCTGGCGACCGGAAGGTCGTTCACTCCGAGGCAGACGGCGAGGATATCGTGGTGTTCTGGGACCGTAGCTCCAAAGCGGCGGTGCCCTACCGGACCACCGTCGGAGGCCAGGCCCTGACCTTCGGGGTTGTGGAGGGACGCTACGTCGACGTCGAGACCGGCAGCGAGTGGACTCTGGAAGGGCGTGCGATCTCGGGGAGCATGGAGGGACAGAGGCTGGTGCAGGTTCCCGAGGCCTACGTGTCCTTCTGGTTCGCTTGGGCCACCTTCGTCCCCGATACCGGCCTCTGGCTGACTCAAGAGCCCGTCCCCGAACTGGCCGACTAGGGCACTTCACCCATCGCTTTCGAGGGCCGGGGGGAGGGTGGCGCCGGATCCCCGTTGGCCGCAGCTTACCCAAGCGCGTCCGACGAGCGAATCCGTCGTGAAGACGAGGACGACGGAACCCACCTGGGGTACCCTCTACGTGGACTGGCATTCTCGCCGCTAGAAACGTCAAGGCGCCTGGATGAACGACCTGGCTACCGGCGGGCCCACGGAAGAGGGATTCGAGCCGCACCTTGGCATCATCGCCGGGAATCTCACTCCCCCCAAGGGCGACATCCCGTCGCTTCTGACGCATCGGGAGGTGGAGACGATTTTCCACGAGTTCGGGCATCTCCTCCACCACCTGACCTCTCGGGTGCCCATCGCCCCCATGGCCGGTATCAACGTGGCTTGGGACTTTTCGTGGAGCTCCCCTCGCAGATCACGGAGAACTGGGCGTGGGAGGAAGAGGCGCTTCCCCTCTTCTCGGGCCACTACGAAACCGGGGAGCCGCTCCCCAAGGAGCTCTACGCCCGGCTACAGCAGGCCCGGCGGTTCATGGGCGGTTGGAAGCAGATGCGCCAGCTTTCGTTCGGATTCCTGGACCTTTGGCTTCACTGCGAGACGACGTTGCCGTCCGCCGAGGACATCATGGCGCGTATCGAAGAGTTGCTGGTAGGGTACATGCCGTGCCCGGTCTTCGCTCGCTCCCACACCACGGCTTCGTTCACGCATATCTTCTCGGGCGGGTATGCGGCCGCGTACTACTCCTACCTCTGGTCCGAAGTCCTGGAGGCCGATGCCTTCGGGCGGTTCAAACGCGAGGGGATCTTCAACCGGGAGGTCGGAAGGGCCTACCTGGACTGTATTCTGACGGGGGGGACAGCGACGAGCCCGAGGTCCTCTTCAGGGATTTCATGGGCCGCGATCCCGATCAGCATGCCCTCCTCGATCGCAATCTCGGACCGCCGTTGGAGGATGCTTCACCGGACCCGGAGCTGCAGCCGAAAGCCGGGCTTTTCGGGGCTTGATGACGGTTTATCGAGTCGTTAACTTATCAAGCTTGCCTGGAAAAGGCCGCCTGCGTCGGGCGGCTTGCTTTGTTCCGGGGAGAAGGAGGTCGCGGGGTAGAGGCCCCGGATCGGTAGCCGGTGGGGTACCGAAGCGGTCAAACGGGGCAGACTGTAAATCTGCTGGCTTAGCCTTCGTAGGTTCGAATCCTACCCCCACCACTTGAGTCCAACGGACGGTTGCTTTGCGGGAGTAGCTCAGTTGGCTAGAGCATCAGCCTTCCAAGCTGAGGGTCGCGGGTTCGAGTCCCGTCTCCCGCTCTATTGCAGGTGGCGCTCCGATAGCTCAGTGGTAGAGCGCCTCCTTGGTAAGGAGGAGGTCCCGGGTTCAAATCCCGGTCGGAGCTCTTAGATACTTCAGGGGAACAACGAAGGAAGCGACCCAACGCCACGAGGGGACTGATGGCCAAGCAGAAATTCGAGCGCACCAAGCCGCACGTGAACGTGGGAACGATCGGTCACGTGGACCACGGGAAGACGACGCTGACGGCTGCGATCACGTTCACGCAGGCGAAGAAGTACGGTGGGGACGCGGTCGATTTCGACCATATCGATAAGGCGCCTGAGGAGCGGGAGCGGGGGATCACGATCGCGACAGCGCACGTGGAGTACGAGACGGAGAACCGTCACTACGCGCACGTGGACTGCCCAGGTCACGCGGACTACGTGAAGAACATGATCACGGGGGCGGCGCAGATGGACGGCGCGATCCTGGTGGTGAGCGCGGCGGACGGACCGATGCCACAGACGCGGGAGCACATCCTGCTGGCTCGACAGGTGAACGTTCCGTATGTGGTGGTCTTCCTGAACAAGGTGGACATGGTCGACGACGAGGAGCTCCTGGAGCTGGTGGAGTTGGAGGTGCGGGAGCTTCTGAGCGAGTACGGCTTCCCGGGCGACGACACGCCGGTGATCCGGGGGAGCGCGCTGGAGGCGATGAACGCGGAGGGCGAGGGCCCGGACGTGGATTGCATCGGGGAGCTGATGGACGCGATCGACAGCTTCATCCCGGAGCCGGAGCGAGACGTGGACAGGCCGTTCCTGATGCCTGTGGAGGACGTGTTCTCGATTACGGGCCGGGGGACGGTAGCGACGGGCCGGATCGAGCGCGGGATAGTGAAGCAGGGCGAGGAAGTAGAGCTGGTGGGGATGGGAGCGGACCGGAAGACGGTGGTGACGGGAGTGGAGATGTTCCGGAAGCTGTTGGACGAGGGTCGAGCGGGGGACAACGCGGGGTTGCTGCTTCGGGGAGTGGACAAGGACGAGATCCAGCGGGGCCAGGTGTTGGCGAAGCCGGGCTCGATCATGCCGCACACGAAGTTCAAGGGCGAGGTGTACGTGCTGACGAAGGAAGAGGGAGGCCGACACACGCCGTTCTTCGATGGGTACCGGCCGCAGTTCTACTTTCGGACGACGGACGTGACGGGAGCGGCGCAGTTGCCCGAGGGAGTGGAGATGGTGATGCCGGGCGACAACGTGCAGATGGAAGTGGAGCTGATCACGCCGATCGCCATGGACGAGCAGCTGCGGTTCGCGATCCGCGAGGGTGGGCGCACGGTGGGGTCGGGCGTGGTTACGGAGATTGTCGAGTAGGTCGGGGCTTGAGGTTTTTCTCTCCCCCTCCGCTACACCGTAGACCGGGACGCTGCGGGAGAGAGAAAAGCTCAAGCCAGCGACATAGCGGGGCTCCGGCAGCTTGTCGGCCCACACCGCGCGCACGCCTGTGCGGGTGCGCTCACTGGGGCGTTGGCGGGAAGCTAGGAAAGCGAGACAAGCGAGAGAAGCGAGAGAAGCGAGATGGGGAAGCTAGATGGAACGAAGGGCGGGGCCGGTGTCTTGCCCCGCGAAGCGCAGGTGGATGGCCAGTGACGGCAGGAGCGAAGGGAGCAGTTGCCTCCGCAGCGTCCCGGCCCACGGTGTAGCGGAGGAGGCAACTTCTCCCTTCGCTCGCCGACCTAACGCCGGCCAGCAGTAGAGTCCGCGGGGCCCTACCGGCCCCGCAGTGAGAGGAAGACATGGCTAGAGACAAGATTATCCTCGCTTGTATGGAGTGCGAGGAGCGGAACTACCACACGACGAAGAACAAGCGCCTGCACCCGGAGCGGGTCGAGCAGCGTAAATACTGCCCGCGGTGCAGGCAGCACAGGGCGCATAAAGAGACCAAGTAGCGAGTCGGCGCATGGCTATCGGCGAAAAAATCACTGCCACTAGGGACTTCGTGGAGGAGTGCTGGGATGAGCTGGGCAAGGTGACCTGGCCGGACTACGAGCAGCTCAAGAGCGCCACCCTGGTGGTCATTGCCTTCGTGTTCCTGATCTCGGCGGTCATCTGGGTAATGGACGTGGCATCACGGACTGTGATCAACTTCATCATGGGCATCTTCGGGGCCTGAGTACGACGCACATGATCATGGCTTACTCCAAGTGGTACGCGATCCAGACGTACTCAGGGCATGAGAACAAGGTCCAGAAGCTGATTCAGCGTCGGATCGAAGACGAGGCCGGCGAGGCCGAGGGCAAGGAGATCCGGGACGTGGTCGTCCCGACACAGGACGTGGTCGAGATTCGCAACGGAAAGCGCGTCACGGTCACGAAGCGCTTGTACCCCGGATACGTGCTGGTGAACATGGATCTCAACGAGAGGACCATGCACACCATCAACAACATCCAGGGGGTCATCAAGTTTGTCGGTGCGGGGAAGGCACCGCAGCCTCTGCACGAGGATGAGATCAACAAGATCCTCGGGATCGAGGTGGAGAAGGAGGACGACGGGACACATGAGGAGATCCCGTTCCACGTCGGGCAGGCCGTTGAGGTCGTGCAGGGTCCCTTCAACGACTTCTCCGGGACGATCCAGGAGGTCTACGTGGAAAAGGGCAAGGTCAAGGTCGAGGTTTCGCTCTTCGGACGGCCCACCTCGGTCGAGCTGGATTACACGCAGTTGAAGGGGTTCTAGAGACCCTGTCGGCAACCTCTCAGGAATAGAATATGGCGAAGAAGGTCACCGGTTTCATCAAGCTTCACGTCGCGGGAGGCCAGGCGAACCCGGCGCCGCCCGTGGGGCCCGCGCTGGGCCAGCACGGCCTGAACATCATGGAGTTCTGCAAGGAGTTCAACTCCAAGACTCAGCAGCAGCCCGGCGTGACGATTCCGGTGGAGATCACGGTCTATTCGGACCGGTCGTTTACCTTCATCACCAAGACGCCGCCGGCGTCCTTCCTCATCAAGAAGGCTGCGGGTCTCCAGAAGGCGTCGGGTGAGCCCAACAGAGAAAAGGTGGGCACGGTCACCCGGAAGCAGCTCGAGGAGATCGCCGAGACCAAGATGGTCGACTTGAATACGACGGACATGGACGCCGCCGTCCGGATGCTCTCCGGAACCGCCCGCTCCATGGGCATCGTCTTAGAAGGCTCAGGAGAGGCACGAGACCAGATAGAGGTACGAAGCCCGGAAGAGGTAGAAGGCCAGGAGCAGGACGAGGCACCAAGCCAGCAAGAGGTACAAAACCAGAAGCAAAACGCTGTCTAGAAGCAAACACGCTGTGTAGTGACTTCTCAGGGGGGCGGCGTCGGGATCTTCCCGCAGCGACCATCTGAGAGCGAAGCGAACAGCAGGGAGCGAGGAGGAGATACCGCCCGCGCCCATGCTCGAGAAGTCCACGGAACCACTCGATGTGAGCCGCCACGGGTGGGAGGACGAACAAGCCGGCTCAGGGCCATGCCAAAACACGGTAAGAGATTCCGTGACGCCAAGGCCAAAGTGCCTGTAGGCGTCCAGTTCAAGCCCGACGAAGCGGTCCAGATGGTCAAGGATATGGCGTCGGCCAAGTTCGATGAGACAGTCGAGGTCGCCACTTGCTTAAGCGTAGATCCCCGCAAGGCCGATCAGATCGTGCGGGGCACCGTCGTCCTTCCTCACGGCACGGGTAAGACTGTTCGCGTGTTGGTGATCGCACAGGGCGAGAAGGAGACCGAGGCGGCGGAAGCCGGCGCCGACTACGTGGGCACCGAGTACGTCGACAAGATCCAACAAGGGTGGTGGGAGTTCGACGTGTGCGTCGCCACTCCGGATCTCATGGGCAAGGTGGGGCCCCTCGGTCGGATTCTCGGCCCCCGGGGACTCATGCCGACTCCCAAGGGTGGAACGGTGACCTTCGACGTCGGTCGTGCCGTGAAGGAGATCAAGGGCGGGAAGATCGAGTACCGCGTGGACAAGACCGGGAACGTGCACGCGCCCATCGGCCGCGTCTCGTTCTCACCCGATCAGTTGCGGGACAACCTGGGCGCCATCATGGACTCCATCGTTCGGGCCCAGCCGTCAGCGGCCAAGGGCACGTACGTGAGGAGCGTCACGGTCTCCAGCACCATGGGACCCGGCGTCCCCATCGATCCCAACCTGTTTCGCCGGAGCCCATAGATGAACCGTGCGGAAAAAGAAAGCTTCGTCGTGGATTTCCGCGAGAAAGTCGAACAGGCTCCAGTGATCTACCTCACCGACTTCACCGGCCTGGACGTGAAGTCCATGACGAGCCTCCGGCAGAACCTCCGGGCTTCCGGGGCCGAGTACCTGGTGGTGAAGAACCGCCTGGTCAAGCGCGCCCTCGAAGGGCTGCAGGTACCGGACATTACCGATGCCCTCCTCGGCCCCACCGGGGTCGTGCTGGGCTACGGGGGGGTCGTCGAGCCCGCGAAGATCATCAGCGACTTCGCCAAGGAGCACGGCGACAAGCCGGTCTTCAAGCTCGGCCTCCTCGACGACAAGGTGGTTTCGGCCGACGAGATCGTCCGTTTGGCCCAGCTACCGCCTAGGGAGCAGCTCCTGGCCGAGCTGGCCGGAGCCCTGGAAGCGCCCATGGCTGCGCTGGCGAGTGCCTTGGAGAGCAAGCTTCAGGAGATGTCCGGTCTCCTGGATGCTCTCAAGCAGCAGAAGGAGAGCGAGGGGGAGTAGCCTCCTGGCACATGGAGGAGCCTCCTGTTAAACAAGGTGACAACCGGGAATTCACGCCCAACCCTGGCCCGAGGCCGGGTGCACTGAGGAGAGAGCCACGATCATGGCTACCAACCACGAAGAGCTTCTCGAGACCATCGGCAACATGACTGTCCTCGAGCTGTCGGAGTTCGTCGACGCGTTCAAGGACAAGTTCAACGTCACTGCCCTGGCCGCCTCCGTGGCAGCCGCGGGCGGGCCCGCGGCCGGTGGGGCGGACGCTGCCGAGGAGCAGACCGAGTTCGACGTTGTGCTCGAAGGCATTGGCGACAAGAAGATCCAGGTCATCAAGGTGGTCCGCGAGGTCACTAGCCTGGGTCTGAAGGAAGCCAAGGACCTCGTCGACGGAGCCCCGAGCACCGTCAGGGAGGCCGTCACGAAGGGCGAGGCTGAGCAGATCAAAGCGAAGCTGGAGGAGCAGGGCGCAGCCGTAGCCCTGAAGTAGGTCACACCCCGTGACGTTACCTCCCGGCTCGGCTGGGAGACGTCGGGTGAGACCCGCCAGATATCGGGTTCATCACCGCAGGTCCAACTCGCGTCGGCCTCCGGAGACGTACGCGTACGTCCCCGGGGTTCGTTCGCTTCATCCGTTTTCGAACATGTGCTCGTTCCGCCTCCCGTCGGGGTTCAGGCCAGCAAAGGGGGAAACCCTTGGATATTAGGAAAGATGATCGTCCGGTAGTGAGCTTCGCGAAGCTCAAGTCGGTTATGCCGATGCCCAATCTCTTGGACGTCCAGCTCCGCTCCTTCGAGAAGCTCGTGGAGCAGGACGCGGATCTCTCGGAGCAGTGGGATTTCGGACTGGACCGGGTATTCACGGAGATCTTCCCCATCTCAGACGTGCACGAGAACTTCACGCTCGAGTACGTCACGGCCTCTCTGGGTGAGCCGAAATACTCGGTCGAGGAGTGCATCGAGCGGGACACGACGTATGCCGCGCCTCTCAAGGCGAAGCTACGTCTCATCGTCTGGGAGGAGCTGGAAGGGGGCGAAAAGCGCCCAGGCGACATCATCGAGAAGGAGGTCTATCTCGGTGACCTGCCCCTCCTGACCGAGCTGGGCACCTTCATCATCAACGGCGCCGAACGGGTCGTGGTCAGCCAGCTGCACCGCTCACCCGGCGTGGTGTTCGAGGAGAGCATCCACCCCAACGGGACGAAGCTGCACAGCGCCCGGATCATCCCGTTCAGGGGCTCGTGGGTCGAGTTCACCATCGACATCAACGACATCTGCTACGTCCACATCGACAAGAAGAAGAAGTTCCCGGCCACGGCCCTTCTGAGGGCGTTCGGCTACGGAACGGACTCGGACATCTACCAGATCTTCTTCACGACGAAGAACGTGGATCCCCGAACGGTCGATAAGCAGGGCACTAGGGAGATCCTCGGGTCGGTCATCGCCGAGGAGATCATCGATCGCGGTACCGGTGAGGTGTTGGTCGAAGAGGCCACCGAGATCGACGAAGAGGTGGCCGAGCGGCTGGAGAGGGCTGGCCGGAAGAGAATCAAGATCTACGCCAGCGAGCGGGATTCGGGTCGTGGCGAAAGCCCCATCGTGAAGAACACCCTCCGGAAGGACCCGACCGACAGCGAGGAGGAGGCACTCAACGCCATCTACTCGCTCTTGCGGCCCGGAGACGCGCCCAACATAGAGACGGCCCGCTTGGCACTGGAGCGCGTCTTCTTCAATCCCAAGCGCTATGATCTCGGCCGCGTGGGCCGCTACAAGATCAACAAGCGCCTGGACGTCAATGCGCCTGCCCACGAGACGGTCCTCACCAAGGAGGACTTCATCGAGATCCTCCGGTACCTCATCGAGCTGAGTGAGGGCCGCGGGAGCACCGACGACATCGACCATCTCGGCAACCGACGGGTCAGGACCGTGGGTGAGCTCATCGCGAACCAGTTCTCGGTGGGGCTCTCCCGGATGGCGCGGCTCGTCAAAGAGCGCATGTCCATCAACACGGATCCGGAGAAGGTCAACATCGACGACCTGGTGAACGCCCGGACGGTCTCGGCCGTCATCCAGGCCTTCTTCGGATCTTCTCAGCTCAGCCAGTTCATGGACCAGACGAACCCGCTGGCCGAGCTGACGCACAAGCGGCGCCTGTCCGCCCTGGGGCCCGGCGGCCTCACGCGGGAGCGCGCCGGCTTCGAGGTCCGGGACGTGCACTACTCCCACTACGGGCGCATGTGTCCCATCGAGACCCCCGAGGGTCCCAACATCGGACTCATCACCTCCCTCACGACGTACAGCCGGATCAACGAGCTCGGCTTCGTGGAGACTCCGTACCGTAAGGTGCAGAAGGGCAAGGTCACCAACCAGATCGAGTGGCTTTCGGCCAACGAAGAGGAAGAGTCGCGGATCGCCCAGGCCAACGCGCCGCTGGACGACAGGGGGACATTCGTCAACGAGTTCGTCCTGTGCCGGGAGCGGGGAGACTTCCCGCTGCTCCGGCCCGGGGTCATCGACTATATGGACGTGGCGCCCGACCAGCTCGTGTCCGTGGCCGCCGCGTTGATCCCGTTCCTCGAGCACGACGATGCCAACCGGGCGCTCATGGGCTCGAACATGCAGCGCCAGGCGGTGCCGCTCCTCTACACGGACGCACCGTTGGTGGGCACCGGCCTCGAGTTCAAGGTGGCCAGGGACTCGGGTGCGGTCATCACGGCCCGCCGGGGGGGACGAGTCGCCCACGTGACGGCCGAAGAGATCGTCATCGACACCGGCTCCGTGACGCCTGGCAAGACCGAACAGCCGCTGGCCAAGCTGGCCCAGTACGATCGCTACCGTCTCAAGAAGTTCTGGCGCACCAACCAGGACACGGCCATCAACCAGCGTCCCCTGGTGGAGGACGGCCAGGAGATCCAGCCCGGCGACATCATCGCCGACGGGCCTTCAACGGACAACGGGGAGCTGGCGCTGGGCCGCAACGTGCTCGTCGCCTTCATGCCCTGGTACGGATACAACTACGAGGACGCCATCGTCATCAGCGAGAAGCTGGTGAAGGAGGACGTGTTCACGTCTATCCACATCCAGGAGCTCGAGTTGCACGTCAGAGACACGAAGCGCGGGATGGAGGAGATCACCCGCGAGATCCCGAACGTGGCCGAGGAGAGCCTGGTCGATCTGGACGAGCGTGGAATCGTCAGGACCGGCGCTCGCCTGACGAGTGGCGACATCCTGGTGGGCAAGATCACGCCCAAGGGTGAGACGGAGCTCTCGCCTGAGGAGAAGCTCCTGACAGCCATCTTCGGTGAGAAGGCCAAGGACGTGAAGGACTCGTCCCTGCGCGTTCCTCCGGGAATGAGCGGCACTGTCATCGACGTGAAGATCTTCTCCCGACGCATCGACGATCCCCTTCTCGAGAAGGAGCACGGGGCGCGGATCGGTGAGCTTCGCCAGCAGGAGCGGGAGGAGATCAGTCGCACCAGCGCAGCTCGGGATGAAGAGCTACGTGAGATCCTCCACCTGAACACCGTGGCTTTGGCCCTCAAGAAGGGGACCGTTGAGCCGTACTTCGAAGACGGCACGAAGCTCACGAGGGAGATCTTGGATGAGTTGCAGTTCAACAAGCTCGACCTGAGCACCCTCAAGGTGAGGAGCAAGGAGGCCAGCGGGCGCGTCCGGCGCGTGGTCGACGAGGCCAGGAACCGGATCGAGCGGGTGAAGGGGAAGACCGAGGAGCAGATCGACAAGGTCTTCCAGCCCGACGAGCTGCCGCCTGGTGTGGTCCAGCTCGCGAAGGTCTACATCGCCGAGAAGCGGAAGATCTCCGTAGGCGACAAGATGGCCGGGCGGCATGGGAACAAGGGCATCATCGCTCGGATCGCTCCCGAGGAGGACATGCCGTTCCTTCCCGACGGGACGCCCGTCGAGATCGTGCTCAACCCGTTGGGCGTGCCCTCGCGCATGAATGTGGGACAGGTCCTGGAGACGCACCTGGGGTGGGCGGCCCGTGTCCTGGGATTCGAGGCCAAGACGCCCGTCTTCCACGGGGCTTCCGAGGACGAGGTGGGCCTTCTTCTCAAGGTCGCAGGCCTCCGGTGGGCCCATCAGTGCCTTGACATCAAGGCGGAGATGCCGGCCCTCGACGCCGAGTCCACGATCGAGCTCATCGACCTGGCCCATGACCTACCTGCGAGGGAGGCCCGGGCCCACGGCAACGGGAACGGTATAGACTCTTCCAAGAGCGGGATCGGACGGACTTTGGACGCCTACCTGAAGCTCAAGCTCTCGAAGCCGCTGGCTGTCTTCTTCGATGCGCTCAGGGACTACCTGGTCGAAGCCGGGAAGGAGTTGGCCGGGCGCCGGGACGGAACGTTCTCGGAGGAGTTCCCCGCCATCGCGCACCTCAATCGGAAGCAGAAGCTGGACGAGGGACTGGACGCGGCCTCCCTCGAGATCATGGAATCGGCGAGCATCCTGCCCAACGGTAAGGCGTTTCTGAGGGACGGACGCAGCGGGCGGCAGTTCGATTTCCCCGTCACCGTCGGCGTGATCTACATGCTGAAGCTCAGCCACCTGGTGGATGACAAGATCCACGCCCGGAGCATCGGACCCTACTCCTTGGTGACGCAGCAGCCGCTGGCCGGCAAGGCCCAGTTCGGCGGCCAGCGCTTCGGGGAGATGGAGGTTTGGGCGCTGGAGGCGTACGGCGCCGCACACACGCTCCAGGAGATCCTCACTGTGAAGTCTGACGACGTGGCGGGCCGCTCGAAGGTCTACGAGGCCATCGTGAAGGGAGACAACCTGCCCCAACCCGGAATTCCGGAGTCATTCAACGTGCTAGTAAAAGAGCTGCAGGCCCTCGGCCTGAGCGTAACCCTCGGCCGGGAGGAATAGACGATGATCGATTTTCCCAGGTCGAGAGAGCAGCGCTCCTCGGACTTCGACTTCATCCAGATCAGAATCGCCGCTCCCGAGGAGATCCGCTCCTGGTCGTTCGGTGAGGTGACTAAGCCCGAGACCATCAACTACCGGTCCTTCAAGCCGGAGCGGGACGGACTGTTCTGTGAGCGCATCTTCGGTCCGGTGAAGGACTGGGAGTGTCACTGCGGGAAGTTCAAGCGGATCCGGTTCCGGGGGCACGTCTGTGATCGCTGCGGGGTCGAGGTCACGCTCTCCAAGGTTCGCCGCGAGCGCATGGGCCACATCGAGTTGGCAGTGCCCATCTGTCACATCTGGTTCTTCAAGACGCTACCTAGCCAGCTGGGGTACCTGGTCGGGATGACGCTGCGGGATCTGGAGAAGGTGATCTACTACGCCTCGTACGTGGTGACGCACCCCGGCAAGCAGGATGTCGAGTTCCTCGAGCTCCTGGACGAGGACGAGTACTACGATCTGCGGGTGAAGTCGCGAGACAAGGGCGACGAGAGGTTCAAGGCCGAGATCGGTGCCGAGGCGGTTCGCACGCTTCTCAAGATGCTCGACAGCCCGGTGCGCCGGATCAACGACCGCAACTCCGACGGCAAAGGCCTCGATCGCCTGGCACATTGGCTGCGGATCGAGATCGCCACGGAGACGTCACAGCACCGTAAGAAGAAGAAGCTGAAGCGGCTCAAGGTGGTCGACGCCTTGCGCAACTCGGGCGGCAGCGTGGGCGAACGGAACCGGCCCGAGTGGATGGTCATGGATGTGATTCCGGTGATTCCGCCCGACCTTCGGCCTCTGGTTCCGCTGGACGGGGGACGGTTCGCCACCTCCGACCTGAACGACCTGTACCGTCGGGTCATCAACCGGAATAACCGGCTCAAGAAGCTCATCGACATGCGCGCCCCGGAGGTCATCCTCCGGAATGAGAAGCGCATGCTTCAGGAGGCCGTCGACGCGCTCTTCGACAACGGGCGGCGTTCGAAGGCCATTCGCGGTCGGGGCAAGCGTCCCCTCAAGTCACTGTCCGACATGCTAAAGGGCAAGCAGGGACGCTTCCGCCAGAACCTGCTCGGGAAGCGGGTGGACTACTCTGGTCGCTCGGTCATCGTGGTCGGTCCCGAGCTCAAACTGCACCAGTGCGGCCTGCCCAAGGCCATGGCCGTGGAGCTGTTCAAGCCGTTCATCATCCACGAGCTCGAGAAGCGGGGCGAGGCCGAGACGGTCAAGAGAGCCAAGAAGATCGTCGAGCGTGACGATCCGAAGGTCTATGAAGTCCTCGAGGACATCATCAAAGACCACCCGGTGCTGCTGAACCGAGCCCCGACGCTCCACCGTCTGGGCATCCAGGCGTTCGAGCCCGTGCTCGTGGAGGGGAAGGCCATCCGGATCCACCCGCTCGTGTGCGCGGCGTTCAACGCCGACTTCGACGGGGACCAGATGGCGGTTCACGTACCTCTGTCGTTCGAGGCGCAGCTCGAGGCACGGGTGCTCATGCTATCGAGCAACAACATCCTGCTGCCATCCCACGGCCGACCGGTCACGGCGCCGTCCCAGGACATGGTCATCGGTGGGTACTACCTCACCAAGCCGGCCCTGGAGATCTCGGACCTGGAGGAGGTGGCGTACAACAGCAAGGCGCCCAAGAACGCTCGGGCCGCTGCCGAAGAGGGCCTTGACGAGATCTACGCCGACGTTCCCCACTTCTCCACGTTCGGAGAGGTGGAGATGGGGCTGGAGGGCGGTTGGCTCCAGTTCAACAGCCCGTGCTGGTACTGGGTGCCGAAGCATCCCGAGGAGGACGGAGACCACGACGGCAAGTGGCTCAGGTGCACGGCGGGACGCGTGCTGTTCAACTCCATCATCCCGGCGGAGCTGGGCTTCTTCAACCAGACGTTCGGCAAGAAGGAGCTGGGAGACCTCGTCTTCGACTGTTTCACCACCGTGGGGCTGACCCGTACGACCGAGTTCTTGGACTATCTGAAGGACTTCGGCTTCCGGTACGCCACCATGGGTGGGATCAGCGTGGGTATCGCCGACCTCGATGTGCCGGATGAGAAGCCGCAGATCCTGGACGAAGCCGGCGAGCAGGTCAAGCGCTTTCAGAAGGCGTACTCCAGCGGCTACATCTCCAACGGTGAGCGGTACAACAAGGTCATCGACACCTGGACCCACGCCAACAACGACGTAGCCGACGCCATGGTCAAGCGGCTGGAGCGTTCTCAGGAGGGCTTCAACCCCGTCTACATGATGATGACCTCCGGGGCGCGAGGTAACCGCGACCAGATGCGGCAGCTCGCCGGGATGCGTGGCCTCATGGCCAAGCCCCAAAAGAAGCTCACGGGTGGCATCGGCGAGATCATCGAGAGCCCCATCAAGTCCAACTTCCGCGAGGGGCTGTCGGTGGTGGAGTACTTCATCTCTACCCACGGAGCGCGGAAGGGTCTCGCCGACACGGCGTTGAAGACGGCGGACGCAGGGTACCTCACGCGCCGCCTCGTCGACGTCGCCCAGGACGTGACCATCACCGGGGAAGACTGCGGGACCATCCTCGGCCTCGAGATGACTGCCCTCAAGGAGGGTGAGGACATCATCGAGCCTCTCATGGACCGAATCGTGGGCAACGTGGCCCTCGAGGACGTCTACGATCCCATCGACGGAGAGTTGCTGGTCCAGGCCGGCCATCTCATCGAAGAGGAGACCGCGGACGCCATCGAAGCTGCAGGGATTCAGGTCGTGAAGATCCGGTCCGTGCTGACGTGTGAGTCCAAGAGGGGCCTCTGCCACATGTGCTATGGCCGGAACCTGGCCACCATGCAGCTGGTCGACATCGGTGAGGCCGTCGGGATTCTGGCGGCCCAGTCGATCGGCGAGCCCGGGACGCAGCTCACGCTGCGGACGTTCCATATCGGAGGAACAGCGGCCCGGATCGCGGCTCAGACCCAGCGTCGCTCGAAGATCGACGGAGTGGCGGCTCTGGAGCGCGTCACCACGGTTCTTACGCCCAACGACGAGCTGATCGTGACCTCACGCGAGGGGCAGATCCTGCTCAAGACGGCGGAGGGCCAGGTCCGTAGTCGCCTGAGCGTTCCGTACGGCGCGACGCTCGCGGCTGAAGAGGGGCAGGTGATCGAGTCCGGCGACCTGCTCTTCAGCTGGGACCCGTATTCCGAGCCCATCGTGGCCGACTCCGGCGGGGTCGTGAAGTTCGTCGACATCGTCGACGAGCAGACCATGAGGGAGGAGCTGGACGAGTCCACGGGTCGTCGCCAGATGACGATCATCGAGGATCGCGACAAGAAGCTGCACCCGACTATCCAGATTCGGAAGGGCACGAAGAAGGCCGAGAAGCTCCGGGAGTTCATCATCCCGATGGGCGCCCAGCTCACGGTCCGGGACGGTGAGAAGATCAACCCCGGCGACACCATCGCCAAGATCAGCCGCGAGGTGTATAAGACCCGAGATATCACGGGGGGTCTGCCGCGCGTTGCTGAGCTCTTCGAGGCGCGTCGCCCGAAGGACCCGGCGGTCATCACGGAGATCGACGGCGAGGTACGTTTCGGCGACATCAAACGAGGCAAGCGCGAAGTGATCGTGACGCCGGACACCGGGGAGAAGGACGAGAGGGCTTACCCGGTGCCCGTCGGCAAGCACATGCGGGTGCACGAGGGTGACCGGGTGCGGGCGGGTGACCGTCTGTCCGAGGGTCCCATCAACCCGCACGACATCCTGAAGATCCGTGGCCCCCGGGCCGTGCAGGAGTACCTGCTCAACGGGATCCAGGAGGTGTACCGACTGCAGGGCGTGCAAATCAACGACAAGCACATCGGTGTGATCGTCCGGCAGATGCTCCAGAAGGTCCGCATCACCGATCCCGGTGAGACGGCGCTGCTGGAAGGGGAGAACGTCGACCGGGTCGAATTCCGCGAGGTGAACCGCAGATCGATCAAAGACGGCAAGAAGCCGGCTCGCTCCGAGCCGCTCCTGCTGGGGATCACCAAGGCGAGCCTCACGACCGAGTCCTTCATCTCGGCCGCCTCTTTCCAGGAGACGACCCGCGTGCTTACGGACGCCGCAGTCCGGGGCGCCAGGGACGACCTGAAGGGGCTCAAGGAGAACATCATCATCGGTCACCTCATCCCAGCCGGAACCGGTGTCCATCGGTATCAGGACGTGGAGTTCATGGTCGAGCAATCGTTCTACGAGGAGGAGATTCTTCCGTTGGTGGATCCGGGCGAGCTGATCGGGCTCGAAGAGGTCACGGCCGACTAGGTCGAAGCGGGTCGTCGGCTCCTCTGCGCGCCGACGCTACGCTCTACGGCTGCGCCGCAGATCGTCGCTCCGGGGAGCCGACGACCCGCTTCGGCAAGCCGGTTGAGTGAGCGAGGGGGAGTGCCCGATGGGCACTCCCCCTCATATTTTTGCGGTGTGATCGGGCGTCCAGTGTGGTTAGGACGTGCTGTACGAACGGGCTTTCAGGGTGCTGGGGCGACTGGTTCCTTCTGACTGAACTTGTTATGATGCATTGACTTACAGTGTCGCGCCGGCCTTCTAATGGCGCTGCGATCGGCTCGTCAATCGCGGTGGTGTAATTGCCCCATGAAACAGCACAGAGGATCTCCACCGCAGATGTGCGACGTCGACGAGATGGTGTTGGTGCCGGGGTCCACCTGAATGGAGAAAATCGACCGCCTCGGGTGGGCGGCGGGGATCGCGTTCGTCTCCTACGGCTTACGCATCGGGATCCGGGTGAGTAGTCCGGAGATCATGGATCGGATTGAAGGAGTGCTTCCACCGCATGCCAAGCCGGCTCGCGGGCCCCGCGTCGGTGGTTTGTATTCGCTGATAGCCAGCGGAACCAAGGTCGGCTCCAACGTTCGCCGTTTCAATATTCTGTATGCGGGCGCGGTAAGGCTGGTACGAACGAAGGACACGGACCAGGTACTGGAAGACCTCGAAAACCACTTGCATCTATACGTCGCCGAACATGCCCGCCGCAGGGTGTTTGTCCATGCCGGCGTCGTGGGCTGGCGTGGCAGGGCGATCGTCATCCCGGGGCGTAGCATGAGCGGCAAGACGACCCTGATCAAGGCATTGGTCGAGGCGGGGGCGACGTACTACTCGGATGAATACGCCGTGCTCGATGAGCGTGGTCGGGTGCATCCCTATCCGAAGCCTTTGTCGATGCGGCAGAACGGGGGTGGACGCCCGAAGAAGATCCTCCCGGAAGCTTTGGGCGGGACAACCGGTGTCAGACCGCTCCCGGTAGGATTGGTCGTCGCGACAAGCTACCGGGAGGGTGTGCGGTGGCGACCGCGCCGGCTTTCGCCTGGGCGGGCGGTGATGGAACTCTTGGCCCACACCGTCCCCGCCAGACGCGATCCGGAGCGGGTCTTCGCGACGCTGCGTGCGGCCACGGCCGAGGCGATGGTGCTAAAGGGAGCGCGTGGTGAGGCCGGGGGAATCGCCGAAGTCCTCTTGGGCCGGTTAACGAAACAGGCGGGCCGAGGTTCGTGAAGCGGTAGCTCGGGACGAGTTTTGGCTTGTGCGCCACATATGAATCGTGAATAATGGTAGTGTAAGCACGCGCCAGCGATTTTGGAGTGAGGTACCTATGGAAACCACAAGAGCGCTGATGCCCCGGGCGAGGCAAGACGAGCTGGTTGTCGAGGACTTGCAGGACGAAATCCTGATCTACGACCTGGAGCGCCACAAGGCCTCTTGCCTGAATCACACGGCCGCCCTCGTGTGGCGGTGCTGCAATGGGCGAACGAGCGTGGCCGATACGGCCGCGCTGCTGAAAAAGGAACTGGAGCTCCCGGCCGACGAGGCAGTGGTGTGGATGGCGCTGGACCGCTTGGACCGGGCACACTTGCTGAGTGAGCCGGTGGCACTGCCGGCGGATCGGGCCCGATACTCGCGTCGGGAGATGCTACGAACTCTGCGACGGGCAGCCGGGATCTCGCTGCTCCTGCCGGTGATCGATTCGATCGTCGCGCCGTTGGCGGCGGCACAAACCTCGTGCCTGCCCCAAAATGCTTGTGGAGGGATGCCGGTTTGCACCCCATGCATCAACAACACCGGAACCACTTGCGACAAGAGAATGTGTTGTAATGGAAAGTGCATGGGTAACTCCCAGGCCCAGGAGAAATGTGGTTGCTGAAGATCACGACATTTCGCGAATGGGCATGTCCAGCCAACCGCGGTAAGACTGTACGTTAGGCCCACTCCGGCGCGCTTCCCCCCACCCTGGCGGTCACCATCAACGATCGGCGCCACATGAAATGAGCGGAGGAGCAGGGCGTGCCCGCACCAACCACGGATAGTCAGGACGGCTCGTTCTTCTTCGCGTTTCCGGACGGCGTTTATCACTACGTCTGTGCGGAGTGCACGGCACTGTGCTGCCGCGGGGATGGCTTCGGCGGCAGCCTCGAGCGTGAGATGCGTAAGCTGCTACAGATCTATCCAGCCCTCGGCAGCGTGTCCACTAGCCGTCAAGCCGATCAGGTCAATATCGCCACGCCCTCCGGGGGGTGCTTTTTCCTCGACGCCGACCTCCAGTGCCGTATTGAAAAGGAGCACGGAAAGGGCACCAAGCCGGGGGTTTGTGTGACTTTTCCGTTCAACGTGTTCACCCGGATCGGGGCCGCGGTTGCCGTCAGCCCGCACTTCCTGTGTCCCCTGCGTTTGCAGGTCCCGGCATCGCCCGGGGCCGTTGAGGGTACCCACGCCGACCTCGAGGCCGCCATCCGTGACAGCCGAATGCTGGATCCGGGATACGTGAAGTCGTTTCTGACACCTACCCGTTTACACCCCGATCTCGGTCCGCGAGCCGTTGTGGCGAGGGAATCGACCTTCCGGGATGTGTGTTCCCAGGCCCTGGACCATGCCCGCTTCGGCGACGTGCTGAACGATGCGTCGGCCGATCGTGCCGCGCTGGGTTCCCGCGTAGATCGTGGGACTCGGCTTCTCGGCCTGGATCTACCGTCCCGCCCCGTCGCCCGCGACGCGACAGACGATTTGTTGCTGGCGCTGGCATCACCCTTCCGGCTTGGCCTGCTCAGCTTGAGCTCGGAAGCAATGCTCGCTGCGCTGGCGTTGGCGGAGCGTATTCTGAGACACACATGCGCGCTGTCGCCTGAGCCGCCCTCGTTACAAGGAGCCCATCGGATTCTGACCGATCTTTCCCCCGTCCTCCGCCTATTGGCTCGGGGCGACGAACCCCTCGAGATCTCTAGAAAAGCCAACCTGAAATCGCCACCGTTCGGCGTTCCCGAGCTGGTTTTCGCCGCCCATCGCTTCTGGCGTGCATTCAAGAGCAGCCCGCAGACGCTCACGGTCCTCGAGCAGGCGGTTCCAGCCACCATGAGCTCCTCGGATCGAACCGTGCTGTTCAACAGTCTGGGAGCCCGGATGGACCAGGTGATCCTGAAGCGTGGAAGGAAGCGGAGATAGGGCGGTGACGTCGTCGTTTCCGGATCCGGGCGCCGCCAGCGATCCGAGGCGACGCGGTAAGTTGGTGGCCGCGGCCCTCGTCGGCGCTTGGCGCACGCCCTCACCACCTTGGCCTTCGTCTCTGACGTCCGCCGCCCTCACCGAGGTCGCACCCCTACTGCTCGGCTGGGGCGCTGGGGGCCTCGCGTGGTGGCGGGTGCGGTCGTCGGAGCTACGCGCCTCGACCGTCGCACATGAACTTCGGCAGGCATACCGCCATTACACTCTCGCGGCTGGTCGCCAGGAGCGGTTGATTGTCCGGGCCATCACGTTACTTCGGTCAGCGGGGGTGGAGCCGCTGTTGGTCAAGGGCTGGGCAGTCGCTCGTCTGTACTCCGAACGTGGGCTGCGGCCCTCTGGAGATATCGACATATGCGTTCGGCCGGAACAGTATGCGCAAGCGGCGGCTGCACTCGCTGCTCCGACCACCGGAAAGGTCGCGGTCGATCTGCATGCCGGCCTGCCGCAGCTCCACCGCCCTTCGTTGGACGATGTCTACCGGCGATCCCAGCTTGTACCGCTCGGTGACGTCGACGTGCGGATCTTGGGGCCTGAAGATCATCTGCGTTACATGTGCGTACACATGCTCCAGCACGGCCTGCACCGCGCTCTGTGGCTGTGCGACGTCGCCGTTGTACTAGAAACTCTGCCCGAGGATTTCGATTGGGAGTACTTGTTTCGGGGAGATCCGCGGCCCGCAGATTGGGTAGCGTCCACACTGTGTCTGGCCCACCAGCTCCTGGGGGCCCGTTTGGACGGCATTCCGACGGGCGAGAGGACCAGGCGTTTGCCTCGGTGGCTTGTTCCGGCAGTGCTCACCCAGTGGTCGATGGAGGAGCACTACATGGAT
The DNA here is from genome assembly GCA_965238005.1 of Longimicrobiales bacterium. Lineage (GTDB taxonomy): Bacteria > Gemmatimonadota > Gemmatimonadetes > Longimicrobiales > Gaopeijiaceae > CBDCKN01. The sequence continues at coordinate 3,338,723 of OZ250165.1, read as the reverse complement.
GATGCGTTGATGGGGTCGTTCCTCAAGCACCGCACCCGGTTGTTCAAAGCGCTTCGCCTCCGTTGGCCCAATCCGATACAGGCCACGGTACGCGTGGGAGGGCCGTTTAATGAACTGCCCAGGTTGCCGTTTCAACTGTTGGAATGCGTCTTGCGGACGGCGTACTTCATCAGGCACGTGCCGACGCGGGTCCGCGAGAGATCCCTCCGCCCTATGGGGGGGTGGGGACCTCCGGCTGCCAGAAACCGAAAAAAATAGGGAGTAGGGCGTCAACGAGCAGGAAGGCCGAATGCTCGTTGCGCAATCCGCGCTCGCCTGCTCATCGTTCGACCCCCCGAAATCCTCCGTCCCGCGCGGCTTTTTGGCATGCCGGTTGTTGGGCATTGGCGGGAGGATACTTGGGTGCGGGGAGGTCCGCGGCCGCGCCTCGGATCATGCGTGCTGTGACGGTCTGCAACTCAATCGTTGTGGCGGGAGGGCGTTGGCGGGAAGGTGATTGGGGGCGCGGTGGATCGACGCTCGCTCCACGGCCTCGCCGCGTAAACGCGGCTTTGCCTCGGAGCGTCGCCTTTGAAGGTGACGTTGCGTAACTAAATCTCCCTGGTTTTGGCTCGTGGGCCTATCTTTGTGCATGCACCCTGACCGCACGACTCCTTCTCAGACAACCCCTTGAGCGACGAATTGCCGATGAAACAGCACAATGGATCTCGACCGTACTTGCGCGACGCTGACGATATGGTCTTGGTGTGGCGATCTACCTGACAAAAGAAAATCGACCGCCTTGGGTGGGCGGCAGGGATGGCGTTCGTCTCCCACGGAGTACGTATTGGGATCCGGGTGAGCAGCCCGGAGATCCTGGATCGGATTGAAGGAGTGCTTCCGCCGGATGTGAAGCCGGCTCGCGGCCCCCGCGTGGATTTTTTGTATTCGCTGATAGCCAGCGGCACCAAGGTCGGCTCCAACCGTCGCCGTTTCAACGTTCTGTATGTGGGCGCGCGAGGGTTGGCACGAACGAAGGACACGGACGAGGCACTGGATGCCCTCGAAGGGCACATGCAGATACACATCGCGGATCATGCCCGCCGCAGGGTTTTTGTCCACGCCGGCGTCGTGGGCTGGCGTGGCAGGGCCATCGTCGTCCCGGGGCGCACGATGACCGGCAAGTCCACTCTGATCAAGGCCTTGGTCGAAGCGGGGGCGACGTACTACTCAGATGAATACGCCGTTCTTGACAAGCATGGTCGGGTGCATCCGTATCCCAAGGCTTTGTCGATGCGGCAGAACGGAGGTGGGCGCCCGAAGAAGATCCGCCCGGAAGCTTTGGGCGGGAAAACCGGTGTCAGGCCGCTCCCGGTAGGTTTGGTGGTTGAGACCAGCTACCGGCCCGGTGTACGCTGGCGACCGCGCCCGCTTTCGCCTGGGCGGGCGGTGCTGGAGCTCTTGAACCACACCGTCCCCGCCAGACGTGATCCGGAGCGGGTTTTCGCGACGCTGAGCTCGACCGTGGCCGAGGCGACGGTGATGAAGGGCGCGCGCGGTGAGGCCGCCGAAGTCGCCGAAGTCCTCCTAGGCCGGTTGACGGAACAGGCGGGCCGAGGCTCGTGAACGGGTAGCTCGGGACGAGTTGTGGCTTGTGCGCATCGCGGGAATCGTGGTAGTGTCAGCACGCGCCATCGATTCGGAATGAGATACCGATGGAAACGACAAGCGCGCTGATGCCCCGTGCGAGGCATGGCGAGCCGGCCGTCGAAGAGCTACAGGACGAAACCCTGGTATACGACCTGAAGCGTGACAAGGCCCGTTGCCTGAATCGCACGGCCGCCCTGGTCTGGCAGCACTGCGATGGACGAACGAGCGTGGCCGATGTAGCCGCGCTGCTGAAAAAGGAACTGGAAATTCCGGCCGACGAAGCGGTGGTGTGGATGGCGCTGGACCGCTTGGGCAGGGCACGCTTGCCGAGTGAGCCGCTGACACTGCCGGCAGATAGGGCCCAATACTCGCGGCGGGAAGTGCTACGAACCCTGCGACCGGTTGCAGGGATCTCGATCCTCCTACCGGTGATCGCATCGATCGTCGCGCCGGTGGCGGCGGCACAAGCATCTGGGTGTATTAGTGCGGGACAATGCGAAACCCGTTTTCCTCCTTTTTGCGGCAACTCGCCAATATGCGGTGATCCTGGTGTATGCTGTGTAGCAGATGCTACTGAGTGTGTTGACGACGACTGTCTATGAATCTACGCGGTGGAATACGTGCAGTGGGATCGCGGCATTCCGCGTCTACACCCTGACCAGAAGCTGAGGCCACGCGGCAAGCTGGTAGCATCGGTGCTCGCTGGCTCGTGGCGCAATAACCCACCACCCTTGTCTCTCTCTCCTAGCGCGCTGGCCGAGGTCACGCCGCTCCTTCTCGGGACCGGAGCAGCGAGTTTGGGGTGGTGGCGGGTGCGGTCGTCCGAGTTCCGCATCTCCGCCGCCGCTCACGAACTTCGGCAGGCGTACCGCCTTTACACTCTCCAGGCTGCCCGCCACGAGCGCCAAGTCGTTCAGGCCATTACGCTCCTTCAGTCAGCCGGTGTGGACCCTCTGCTGGTCAAGGGCTGGGCAATCGCTCGACTTTACCCCGAACGTGGGCTGCGACCTTATGGGGACATCGACCTGTGTGTTCGGCCGGAACAGCATTCGGTCGCGGCGGCTGCACTTGCCACTCCGGCGGCCGAGACGGGCGTAGTCGATTTGCACAAGGGTCTGCCCCAGCTCCACCGCCCTTCGCTGGATGATGTCTACGAGCGTTCCCAGCAGGTACTGCTGGGCGACGTCGACGTGCGGATATTGGGACCCGAAGATCATCTCCGCTACATGTGCATACACATGTTGGGCCATGGGGCCTTCCGCCCTCTGTGGCTGTGCGACATCGCCGTCGTGCTGGAATCTCTGCCCGAGGATTTTGATTGGGAGTATCTACTGCGGGGAGACCGGCGGCGCGCGGATTGGGTGGCATCCACCGTGTGTCTGGCCCACCAGCTTCTCGGGGCCCGCCTGGACGGCATTCCGACGGCGGAGAGGGCCAGACACCTGCCCCGATGGCTCCTTCCCTCAGTGCTCCGCCAGTGGTCGATCGAGGAGCATTATATGGATACTCCGTCGATGGCGTACTCCTTCCGGCACCCCGCCCATCTGCTAAAAGCAATTCGTCTCCGTTGGCCCAATCCGATACAGGCTACGGTAGGCGTCGGAGGGCCGTTCAATGAACTGCCCAGATTGCCGTTTCAACTGTGGGAGTGTGTCTTGCGAACGGCGCACTTCATCACACAGGTGCCGACGCTGGTCCGACAGCGATCCTTGCGTCCAGTGGGGGGGTGGGGAACTCCGGTAGCTATAGGCGGCGGAAGAAAGGGAGTAGAGAATAGGGAGTAGGAAGGCCGAATGCTTGATGCGCGATCCCCACTCCCCTGATAACCATTCAGACAATGGAGTCCTCCTGGGCCGGACCTCACCGGCGGAAGGACATCTCCGGGGCCTGACACTGCGCCGGAGGCTCATGGGATCGCTTCGAGCGATGGCGGGGCACCTCACCCCCCCCCCCCCCCCCAAAAAATGCCCCGGCCGAAGCCGGTTTTCGGGGCGGAACACCCCGTTGACACCCCCCCGAGCCTCTTTTAACTTTTCTAGTCTTTGCAACGGACGCCCCGAAGCGTCGGCGGCTCCTACACGAAACCGCGCTAGGACCCGCGCTTTGAAAGCGCGTTAGCAAGCGCGTTTTTTTGACGAAATGAACCTGGGCTGACATGCCTACGATCAACCAACTCGTTCGCAAGGGACGGCGCGAGCATCAGAAGAAGAACAAGTCCCCTGCGTTGCAGAAGAACCCTCAGAAGCGAGGGGTCTGCACCCGGGTGTATACCACCACCCCCAAGAAGCCCAATTCGGCTCTTCGAAAGGTGGCAAGGGTGCGGCTGACCAACGGGTACGAGGTGACGTCATATATCGGTGGGGAAGGACACAACCTCCAGGAGCACTCGATCGTGCTCATTCGAGGTGGACGGGTAAAGGACTTGCCCGGAGTGCGGTACCACGTCGTCCGGGGGACCCTGGATGCCTCCGGTGTCGGTGATCGGCGCCAGGGTCGGTCGAAGTACGGCGCCAAGAGACCCAAGTAGCGGATAGGGTATGAGTCGTCGCAGCAGGGCAGTCCGCCGGGAGCTCATCCCAGATCCGAAGTATGATTCGGCCGAGGTGACGAAGTTCATCAACAACCTCATGGTCGGCGGGAAGAAGTCCCTGGCAGAGAAGATATTCTACGGAGCTCTGGAGATCTGCGAGGAGCGTTCCGGCCAGCCAGGCCTGAACATCTTCACGCAGGCGCTCACCAACGCGAAGCCCGCTCTGGAGGTGAAGAGCCGGCGCGTCGGTGGTGCCACGTACCAGGTTCCCATCGAGGTCCGGCCCGAGCGTCGGGCCGCACTTGCGAGCCGCTGGCTCATCAGCTTCGCCCGCAGTCGCGGGGAGAAGACGATGGGTGAGCGACTCGCGTACGAGTTCCTGGCTGCGAGCCGGGGAGAGGGCGCGACTATCAAGAAAAAGGACGACACGCACCGGATGGCGGAGGCGAACAAGGCGTTCGCCCACTATCGCTGGTAGTCAAAATCCGCTCGAGCGCCAGTTGCCGCTAAAAAAGGCCTGGTAAAGCTCAACCTGTTGTCTCGCGCACTGAGCGACGAGGCACGAAGCGCGGAGGCTGCCGGTGACAGGCTACGGCAGCTGGAAGGAAGGACGCGCTTCCTGCTTCGAGTGGCTCGTGCGCTTTTTTTCGCCGACAATGCGGCGCCCAGGGAAGTCGACCGGGACGATTGAACAGACGGAACAGAGACGGACGGAATAGAGACAGATAGAGACAGACGGAATAGAGATAGATGTCCAGACGCACACCGCTGAAGCACCTGAGAAACATCGGCATCATGGCTCACATCGATGCCGGCAAGACGACTACGACCGAGCGCGTCCTCTACTACACGGGTCGCCTCCATCGGGTCGGTGAGGTTCACGAGGGTGCGGCCACCATGGACTGGATGGAGCAGGAGCAGGAGCGCGGGATCACCATCACGTCGGCAGCCACGACGTGCCACTGGGAGCGCTTCGGTACCGAGTATCGCATCAACATCATCGATACTCCCGGCCACGTCGACTTCACCGCCGAGGTCGAGCGCTCGCTACGGGTCCTCGACGGAGCGGTGGCCGTGTTCTGCGCCGTGGGTGGTGTGGAGCCCCAGTCCGAGACCGTCTGGCGACAGGCCGACCGATACGGGGTACCGCGAATTGCCCTGGTCAACAAGATGGACCGGGTCGGCGCCGACTTCGAAAACGTAATCGGAATGATGCGCGACAGACTCGGGGCCAACGCCTTCGCCGTCCAGTTCCCCCTCGGCGAAGGCGATCTTTTTACGGGTATCATCGACATCGTCGCCCAGAAGGCGCTCCACTACCAGGACGAGCTGGACGCCGAGGTAACCGAGGGCCCCATCCCGGATTCGCTGGCCGACAAGATCGCCGAGCTCCGGCACGAGGTCATGGAGGCCGCTGTCGAGCACGACGACGAGTTGCTCGAGAAGTATCTGGGAGGTGATGAGCTCACGGAGGATGAGCTCCGCCAGGCGATTCGCACCTCTACGATTTCCGGTAAGCTCTTCCCGGTGTTCTGTGCCTCGGCGTTCAAGAACAAAGGCGTGCGAGCGATGCTCGACGGCGTCATCGACTACCTGCCCTCCCCCTGCGACATCCCGCCCATCCAGGGCCACCTCCCCCAGCACGACGAGACCCACGAGACGAGAGAGGCGTCCGACGACGCCCCCTTCAGCGCGCTTGCGTTCAAGATCATGACCGATCCGTTCGTCGGGAAGCTGACGTACGTGCGGGTCTACTCGGGCTCGCTGCCGGCGGGGAGCTATGTGCTCAACGCGACCAAGGGTCGGAAGGAGCGCGTGGGACGCCTCCTCCAGATGCACGCGAACAAGCGGGAGGAGAGGGACGAGGTCTTCGCCGGCGACATCGCCGCCGTCATCGGCCTCAAGGACGTGAGGACCGGCGATACCCTGTGCCACCCGGACCAGCCCATCATCCTCGAGGCCATGAGCTTCCCGGAGCCGGTGATCTCGGTGGCCATCGAGCCCAAGACCCGGGCAGACCAGGACAAGCTGTCCACCGGTCTGGTGAAGTTGACCGACGAGGACCCCACGTTCCGGGTCCACACGGATCCTGAGACCAACCAGACCATCATCAGTGGAATGGGCGAGCTCCATCTGGAGATCATCGTCGATCGACTGAGGAGAGAGTTCAGCGTCGAGGCCAACATCGGCCGTCCGCAGGTGTCGTACCGTGAGACCATCCGTGGCCGGTCCGAGAAAGTCGTGGGCAGGTTCGTCCGGCAGTCCGGAGGACGAGGCCAGTACGGCCACGTCGTCATCAACGTCGAGCCTTTGGGGTCCGGAGTGGGATTCGTCTTCGAGGACAGGATCAAGGGCGGCGCGATTCCCAGGGAGTACATCAGCTCGGTGGAGCAAGGGATCAAAGAAGCCCTGGAGACCGGAATCCTGGCCGGCTATCCGGTCATCGACGTGAGGGTGGAGCTCATCGACGGATCCTACCACGACGTCGACTCGAGCGAGATAGCCTTCAAGATCGCCGGCTCGATGGCGATCAAGGACGGAATCCGGAAGTCCAAGCCGGTGCTCCTGGAGCCCGTCATGGACGTGGAGGTCGTGACGCCTCAGGACTACATGGGTGACATCATCGGAGATTTGTCCTCCCGCAGAGGCAAGATCGGCGGGATGACGGACCGGGGCGACGCCCAGGTCATCGGGGCCAGCGTTCCCCTGGGTGAGATGTTCGGGTACGCCACGACCCTGCGCTCGCTGAGCCAGGGCCGCGCCGTGTACACGATGCAGTTCGCCCACTACGAGCAAGTGCCGAAGAGCAAGGCCGAGGAAATCATGAACGCCAACGGCGGCGGTGGTCACTAGCGGATCACAGGAACGGGCATAGGAAGCCCGCGAGGAAGAACCATGGCCAAGCAGAAATTCGAGCGCACCAAGCCGCACGTGAACGTGGGAACGATCGGTCACGTGGACCACGGGAAGACGACGCTGACGGCTGCGATCACGTTCACGCAGGCGAAGAAGTACGGTGGGGACGCGGTCGATTTCGACCATATCGATAAGGCGCCTGAGGAGCGGGAGCGGGGGATCACGATCGCGACAGCGCACGTGGAGTACGAGACGGAGAACCGTCACTACGCGCACGTGGACTGCCCGGGTCACGCGGACTACGTGAAGAACATGATCACGGGGGCGGCGCAGATGGACGGCGCGATCCTGGTGGTGAGCGCGGCGGACGGACCGATGCCGCAGACGCGGGAGCACATCCTGCTGGCTCGACAGGTGAATGTGCCGTACGTGGTGGTGTTCCTGAACAAGGTGGACATGGTCGACGACGAGGAGCTCCTGGAGCTGGTGGAGTTGGAGGTACGGGAGCTGCTGAGCGAGTACGGCTTCCCGGGCGACGACACGCCGGTGATCCGGGGGAGCGCGCTGAAGGCGATGAACGCGGAGGGCGAGGGCCCGGACGTGGATTGCGTCGGGGAGCTGATGGACGCGATCGACAGCTTCATCCCGGAGCCGGAGCGAGACGTGGACAGGCCGTTCCTGATGCCTGTGGAGGACGTGTTCTCGATTACGGGCCGGGGGACGGTAGCGACGGGCCGGATCGAGCGCGGGATAGTGAAGCAGGGCGAGGAAGTAGAGCTGGTGGGGATGGGAGCGGACCGGAAGACGGTGGTGACGGGAGTGGAGATGTTCCGGAAGCTGTTGGACGAGGGTCGAGCGGGGGACAACGCGGGGTTGCTGCTTCGGGGAGTGGACAAGGACGAGATCCAGCGGGGCCAGGTGTTGGCGAAGCCGGGCTCGATCATGCCGCACACGAAGTTCAAGGGCGAGGTGTACGTGCTGACGAAGGAAGAGGGAGGCCGACACACGCCGTTCTTCGATGGGTACCGGCCGCAGTTCTACTTTCGGACGACGGACGTGACGGGAGCGGCGCAGTTGCCCGAGGGAGTGGAGATGGTGATGCCGGGCGACAACGTGCAGATGGAAGTGGAGCTGATCACGCCGATCGCCATGGACGAGCAGCTGCGGTTCGCGATCCGCGAGGGTGGGCGCACGGTGGGGTCGGGCGTGGTGACGGAGATTGTCGAGTAGGTCGGGGCTCCGGCAGCTTGCCGGCCTTCTGTGCGCACGCCCAGGCGGGCGCTCACTGCGGGCGTTGGCGGGAAGCTAGGAAAGCTGGATGGAAGGCTGGGGAAGCTAGATGGGAAGCTAGATGGAACGAAGGGCGGGGCCGGTGTTTTGCCCCGCGAGCGCAGGCGAATGGCCACGGACTACAGGAGCGGAGTGAGCAGTTGCCTCCGCAGCGTCCCGGCCTACGGTGTAGCGGAGGAGGCAACTGCTCCCTCCACTCCGCCGTCGCGAACAGAGCAGCAGAGCCCGCGGGGCCCACCGGCCCCGCAGTGAGAGGAAGACATGGCAGACAGGATTCGAATCAGGCTCAAGGCCTTCGACCACTGGCTCGTGGACCAGACCGCGGCCGACATCGTGCGGACGGCGCAGAAGACCGGCGCGACCGTGCGCGGACCGATCCCGCTGCCCACGCGGCGTGAGCGCTGGACGGTGCTGCGCTCGCCCCACATCGACAAGAAGAGCCGCGAGCAGTTCGAGCTTCGGACGCACAAGCGGCTCATCGACATCGTCGAGAGCCGTCCGCAGACGGTCGACGCGCTGACGAAGCTCGATCTTCCTGCTGGCGTGGACGTCGAGATTAGGGTCGACTGATGCCCGGATTGATTGGAAAGAAGATCGGGATGACCCGGATCTTCGACGAGGATGGAGCCGCGCTCTCCGTGACGGTCGTGGAGGCGGGCCCTTGCCCGGTGCTCCAGATCAAGAGCGAGGAGAGGGACGGGTACTCTGCTGTTCAGTTGGGCTTCGGGTCCAAGAAGGACAAGCGCGCCAGCATGGCCGAGAAGGGCCATGCCGCCAAGGCCGGCGTCGAAGCGGCGCCCCGACTCGTGCGTGAGTTCCCGGTGGCCGAAGGCGACGAGTTCGAGCTCGGGCAGTCGGTCACCGTCGAGGTCTTCGAGGCGGGTGACAAGGTCAAGGTGACGGGCACCTCCAAGGGGCGTGGATTCCAGGGCGTGGTGAAGCGTTGGGGCTTCGCAGGGCTCCCGGCTTCCCACGGCCACTCGGCGGCGAGGACTCCGGGCTCCCTGGGACCCGGGACCGATCCGTCTCGAGTCATCAAGGGCAAGAAGCTGCCGGGCCGCATGGGCGGGAAGAGAACCACCATCGGTAACCTGCAGGTCGTGAGAGTGGACGCCGAGCGCCACCTCCTCTTCATCAAGGGTGGGGTGCCCGGGTCCAGGAACAGCTATCTGTTGATCCAGAAGTGACGCATGCTTAAAGCACGCTACTACCAGAGTGATGGAGCCCAAGGCGGGGAACAGAATCTCCCCGAGTGGCTCTTCGACGGGGTCGTCAACGAGGACGTCCTCCACCAGGTGATCAAGGCCTATCTGTCGAATCAGCGACAGGGGACGGCGGCGGCCAAGTCCCGTGGTCAGGTCGCCGGCGGCTCCCACAAGCCCTGGAGACAGAAGGGGACCGGACGCGCCCGTCAGGGAACGATTCGGGCCGCGCAGTGGGCAGGTGGCGGTGTCGCTTTCCCGCCGATTCCCCACTCGTGGAGGGAACGGGTTCCCAAGAAGGTCCGGGCCCTCGCTCGCCGGTCCGCGTTCAACCAGCGAGCACAGGGTGAGCGGGTGGTCCTCGTGGACGCCCTCGAGTTCGATGCCCCCAAGACCAAGCAGCTCCTCGCGCTCTTCTCGGCCATCGGTGCGGACGGGAAGGTCCTCGTCCTGACGGACGGGCCAAGCGAGAACGTCTACCTTTCGGCCCGCAACCTGCCGAACGTCGAGATCCGTCCCTTCGGCCAGGAGTCGGTCTACGACATTCTGTGGGCCAACGTGGTCGTCATCGAGAAAGCTGCCCTGGACGGGGCCGAGCCGTCCGAGGCGCACCGCGACGCGGCAGCGGCCCGGGACCGTGGTGAGCCGGAAGTCCGGAGCCGCGAGCGGGAGGCCGCCGAGGCCCGGGCCGAGCGCAGGAAGGCTCGCAGGGGCCACAAGAAGACGACCAAGAGGGCGGCCCCCAAGGTGAAGGCCGACACGGCCGCGAAGCCTACGGCCGAGAAACCTACGGCCGGGAAGCCCGCCGCGAAGCCCACGGCCGCGCAGAAGGCGGAGGTCGAGGCTCCCATCGAGGGCGGTATCGACGTAGCGTCCGTGAAGCTGCCAAAGGTCGGCGACATGTCCGACTTCCTGGCCCAGTTCGACTCGGCCGACGACGTGAAGGCCCTCGAGGCCCGAGACAGCCGCAAGACGGCCCAGGCCCACTACGACGCGCGCTTGCTCGAGCTTTCGGGTGGAGCCGACGCACAGGAGGAGGGCGACGATGCGTGACGTCTACGACGTGATCTACTCGCCGGTCGTCACCGAGAAATCCGCGCGGGCCATCGAAGAGGACAACGTCTACACCTTCATCGTGAACAGGAGCGCCAACAAGATCGACATCGCCCGGGCCGTCGAGAAGCTCTGGGACGTGAAGGTCGATCACGTTCGCACGATGCGCTACCCCGGCAAGATCAAGCGTGCCCTGTTGGGCCGCATGTCCCGGAATCCGAAATACGGGCGGCGCCCCGCTTTCAAGAAGGCGGTGGTTCAGCTTGCCGAAGACGACCACATCGAGTTTTACGAGGTCGGATAACGCCGATGGCTATCAAGAAATTCAAGCCGGTGACCCCGGGGACCCGTTTTCGCTCCATTATCGACAATTCCGACATTCTGACGAAGAAGGCGCCGGAGAAGTCGCTTCTGGAGCCGCTGAAGAAGTCGGGTGGGCGGAACCACCACGGGAGGATCACCTCGCGGCGGCGGGGCGGTGGGCACAAGCGCCGCTATCGCCGGATCGACTTCCGACGCAACAAGATCGGGATCGCCGGGAAGGTCGCTGCTATCGAGTACGATCCGAACCGGAGCTCGAACATCGCGTTGGTCCACTACGTGGACGGTGACAAGCGCTACATCCTGCACCCGCGGGGCCTGCTGGTGGGCACCACGATCATGTCGGGACCCGAGGCGGATATCCGGGTCGGTAACGCGCTACCTCTGGGAAAGATCCCGCTGGGCACCGTGGTTCACAACATCGAGCTCAAGCCGGGCAAGGGAGGCCAGATGGCCCGCTCGGCAGGAGCCGGCGTGCAGATCGTCGCCAAGGAAGGGAGGTACGTCGCTCTGCGGCTGCCCTCCACGGAGGTCCGGCAGGTGCTCAAGACCTGCATGGCCACCATCGGCCAGGTGGGGAACATCGAGCACAACCTCCAGACCATCGGAAAGGCCGGCGCCAATCGCTGGCGTGGTCGGCGGCCCAAGGTCCGCGGTGTAGCGATGAATCCCGTCGACCACCCGCTGGGCGGCGGAGAGGGAAGGGCCTCGGGTGGCCGTCCTCCGGTGACGCCCTGGGGCAAGCGCGAAGGGACCAAGACCCGAAAGAAGAAGAAGCAGTCGAACAAATACATCATCCGCGGGCGTAAGCGGGGCAAGGCCACGCAGTGATGCCCCTAGTCCGCAACGGTTGAGCAGAGGTCGGTCATATGCCGCGCAGCGTCAAGAAGGGTCCGTACATCGACGACAAGCTTCTCCAGAAGATCGAGATCATGAACTCCCGTGGTGAGAAGAGGGTCATCAAGACCTGGGCACGGGCGTCCACGATCTCTCCGGACTTCGTGGGACACACGGTCGCCGTGCACAACGGCAACAAGTTCATCCCCGTGTACATCACGGAAAACATGGTGGGCCACAAGCTCGGCGAGTTCTCTCCCACGCGGCTCTTCAGGGGTCACGGCGGCAAGCTCGCCGACAAGCGGTCCAAGGTGAGGTAAGCGAGCGATGGAGATGCAAGCCAAGGCGATTGCTCGTCACGTGCGTATGAGCCCACGAAAGGTCCGTCTGGTTGTGGACCAGATCCGCGGGAAGTCGGTCAACGACGCGTATGCAATCCTTCAGTTCTCGAAGAAGGCCGCCGCGGACCCCGTGGGGAAGACCCTGCGCTCCGCCGTGGCGAACGCTCAGAACAAGGCTCAGGACCTGGGCGATGTTCTGGACGTGGACGAGCTGAAGGTCGCGACGGCGTACGTCGACGAAGGCCCGACCCTCAAGCGTTGGAGGGCCCGGGCCATGGGTCGCGCCGGCCGCATCAATAAGCGGACCAGCCACATCACCGTAGTCGTGGATACGAAGGAATAAGAATGGGACAGAAGACTCACCCTTTGGGGTTCCGTCTCGGGATCGTCAAGGATTGGAAGTCCCGTTGGTACGCCGACCGTGACTTCCCTCGCCTCCTCAAGGAGGACGAGACCATCCGGTCGTACCTCCATCGACGCCTCGCGCACGCCGCCCTCTCCAAGGTGGAGATCGAGCGGAAGCCTTCGAAGATCGTCGTCACGATCTTCACGGCGCGCCCCGGCGTGGTGATCGGAAAGCGTGGAGCTGAGGTCGACAAGCTGCGGGACGAGCTCGCGGTTCTGGCCAACGCAGAGATCTCCGTGAACGTCGAGGAGATCCGTCGACCGGAGGTCGACGCCCGGCTCGTGGCCGAGAATGTAGCCCACCAGCTCCGGCAGAGGATCTCGTTCCGTCGCGCTATGAAGCGTGCCGTTCAGTCCGCCAGGAGGGGCGGCGCCGAAGGGATCAAGATTCAGTGTGCAGGTCGGCTGGGCGGCGCCGAGATCGCGCGCACGGAGGGGTACAACGAGGGACGCGTGCCGCTCCACACGCTCCGGGCCGACATCGACTACGCCCAGGTTCCGGCCAGAACGACCTACGGAATGGTCGGTGTGAAGTGCTGGATCTTCCGGGGCGAGGTGATCGAAGAGCGCCGTGGCCGCACGTACTCCACCGGCGCCTGACCGAGAGGAATAGACGATGCTCGCACCTAAGCGCGTAAAACACCGCAAGACGCATAAGGGCCGCATGCGCGGCAAGTCGTATCGCGGCAACAAGGTCTCGTTCGGCGAGTTCGGCCTTCAGACGACGGAGTGCGGCTGGATCTCCAACCGCCAGATCGAGGCCGCTCGTGTCGCCATGACGCGCCACGTCAAGCGTGGTGGGAAGGTCTGGATCCGGATTTTCCCGGACAAGCCCATCACGGCCAAGCCTGCCGAGACCCGTATGGGGAAGGGTAAGGGTAACCCTGAGGGTTGGGTGGCCGTCGTGAAGCCGGGCCGCATGATGTTCGAGCTGGAGGGTGTTACGGAGGAGGTCGCCAAGCAGGCCATGAAGCTGGCCGCCGCGAAGCTCTCTGTCGCGACGCGCTTCGTCGTTCGAGAGCACCAGCTCTAGTGGCCTGCAACCGATAACGAGAAGAGACGATGAAGGCTGAAGAGATTCGCGAGTGGGACAACGTCGAGGTTCTCGCCCGGCTCGGGGAGCTGAAGGAGGAGCAGTTTCGCCTCCGCTTCCGGACCGGGACGATGCAGCTCGAGAATCCCAAGATGCTGCAACACATCCGGCGCGACATTGCGCGCCTGCATACGATTCTCCGGGAGCGTGAGATGGCCGGGGAATCCGAGGAGCCAACCGGGCAATCCGACGAGTCGACCGAGTAACCCATGACAGAGAACACATCGGAGCAGGTCGAGCAGGTCGAGCAGGCCGTGGCACCCCAGGACGGCGACGCCCGGGACCGGAGGAAGGTCCGGACCGGAGTGGTGACCAGCCACAAGGGTGACAAGACCGTGACCGTCCGTGTGGAGCGGCAGTTCGCCCATCCCCTCTACGGGAAGCAGGTCAAGAAGACCAAGAAATACCACGCCCACGACGAAGAGAATCAGTACAAGGAAGGAGACGTGGTCAGGATCGCCGAGACCAGACCCTTTTCGAAGACCAAGCGGTGGCGTGTTATCGAGCTGCTCGAGCGCTCCGAACAAGAATGACCATTGAGAATCGGTCATTCGACCGACAAGCCGACACGATTTAGGACACAGAGATGATTCAGCAGGAATCGATCCTCAAGATTGCCGACAACTCGGGGGCCAAGAGCGCCCTGTGTATTCGGGTCCTGGGTGGATCACGGCGGCGCTACGCCAGCGTCGGTGACGTCATCGTCGCGACCATCAAGGACGCGATCCCCAACTCTCCCGTGAAGAAGGGGGAGGTGGTGCGGGCCGTCGTCGTACGCACGGCCAAGGAAGTGCGGCGCAAGGACGGCACCTACATCCGCTTCGACGACAATGCGGCGGTGCTCATCACCCCCCAGGGCGAGCCCCGAGGCACCCGCATCTTCGGTCCCGTCGGACGTGAGCTGCGCGAGAAGCGCTACATGAAAATCGTTTCGCTGGCCCCGGAGGTGCTGTAATGGCCACCAAGGCGTCGAGATTCACGATCGTGAAGGGTGACCGGGTCAAGGTGATCCGAGGCAACTTCCGGGACATGGAGGGCACCGTCCTCAGCGTGCTCCGGGACGCGAGGCGTGTCGTGGTGGAGGGTGTGAACATGCGCAAGCGCCACGAGCGTCCGTCGGAGGCGAATCCAGAAGGTGGGATCATGACCTTCGAGGCACCGATCCACATTTCCAACGTGATGTTGGTGGATCCGGCCTCGGATAAGGCGAGCCGGGTCCGCATGCGGATCGAGGCCGATGGAACCAAAGAGAGGATCGCCGTGAAGACCGGCAATCCGATCCCCAAGCCGTAGCGGGAGCCGTCGACTCGCATCGGATCGACGTACACTGCGGCGCGACTTGAGGACTGAGAGAGAGATGGAACCGAGACTGCTGAAGCATTACAAGGAGCACGCCCGCCCACGGCTGGCGGAGCAGTTCCAGTGGGAGAACCCCCACCGGATCCCCAAGATCGTGAAGGTGGTGCTGAACGTGGGGGCGGGCGAGGCGTCGAAGAACGCCAAGCTCCTGACCTCTGTGGCAGACGAGCTGGGCGTGATCACCGGCCAGAAGGCCGTCATCACCCGGGCCCGGAAGTCGATCTCGAACTTCCAGCTCCGCGAGGGCATGCCCATCGGAGCGTCGGTCACGCTTCGGCGGAGCCGGATGTACGAATTCCTGGATCGGCTTGTGAGCATCGTCATACCGCGAGTGAGGGACTTCCGCGGGCTGCGGACGCGGGCCTTCGACGGCCGGGGGAACTTCACCATGGGTGTCCGGGAGCAGATCATTTTTCCGGAGATCGACTACGACCAGGTCAGTCAGATTCACGGAATGAACATTACCGTCGTCACGACAACGGATAAGGACGACGAGGCGCTTGCGCTGCTTCGCGAGATGGGCTTCCCCTTCCAAGGGGCGGTTCCTGTCATAATCGGGCAGCACGCGAACTAACACGGACGGGGGAGTTCGATGGCCAGGAAGGCGTTGATCGAGAGGAACAACCGCAAACCCAAGTATCCGGGGCGACATCGGAATCGCTGTCAGCGCTGCGGGCGCCCTCGTGCGTACATTCGGAAGTTCGGGATCTGCCGGATCTGTTTCCGTCAGAAGGCTCTCATGGGCGAGATCCCGGGCGTCCGGAAATCAAGCTGGTAAAGGATCGAAACGGCTATGATGACGGATCCCATTGCGGACATGCTCACACGCATCCGGAACGCCGGAACCGCGGGGCACAAGTGGGTGGATATGCCGGTCTCCAAGCTGAAGACCGAGGTGGCCCGCCTACTGAAGGACAACCACTTCATCTACGACTGCAAGGTCTTGGACGACGGCAAGTTCGGGGTTCTCCGCGTGTACCTCAAGTACCACGAAGAGGGCCCCGTCATCCGGCACCTGGAACGGGTGTCACGCCCGGGTCGCCGTCGTTACGTGGCCGTCGATGACATTCCTCGGGTCCGGAACGGGCTGGGCATGGCCATCCTCTCCACTTCCCAGGGACTGATGTCGGACCGGGTGGCTCGCAAGCAGGGCGTGGGTGGCGAGCTCATGGCTCTGGTCTGGTGAGGGGATAGAGATCGATGTCGCGGATTGGTAAAATGCCTATCGAAGTGCCGCAAGGTGTCGACGTGACCGTGAGCGGGCAGAACATCGAGGTGAAGGGTGGAAAGGGGCAGCTCACCTTCGACGTTCACCCCGATATCACGGTCACGCTGGATGACGGGGCGCTCCGGGTGACACGTCCTTCGGATCAACCGCGGCACCGGGCGCTGCACGGCCTGACACGCACCCTCATCGCCAACATGATCGAGGGCGTGGTCAACGGGTTCAGCAAGACTCTCGAGATCCAGGGGATAGGATACAAGGCGGAGAAGAAGGGATCGGGCATCGTCCTGACCCTCGGATTCTCGCACACGATCGACTATCCGGCGCCCGACGGCGTGGATCTCGACGTACCGAACCCGACCACCATCGTGGTGGCGGGGGTCGACAAGCAGAAGGTGGGCCAAGCGGCCGCCGAGATTCGTGGCTTCCGTCCCCCGGAGCCGTACAAGGGGAAGGGTATCCGCTACCAGGGCGAGCACGTCCGCCGCAAGGCCGGCAAGACGGCTGTCGCCGTCTGAGAGCGAACGAGATCATGAGCAGAAAAGTCATCAAGGCTCGAGGTACACAGCGAGCCCGAAGGCACGCCCGGATCCGCAAGAAGATCTGGGGCACGGCGGAGCGTCCGAGGCTCGTAGTGTTCCGTTCCCTGAAGAATTTCGAGGGGCAGGTCGTAGACGACGACGCCGGCAACACGCTGGTGGGTCTGTCCACGCTCAGTCCCGATCTTGCCGGCTTCAAGGCCGAGGGCTCGAACCCACGGATCGAGCACGCCAGGGCGGCCGGGAAGCTCCTCGGGGAGCGGGCGGTGGCCAAGGGAGTCGAGGCAGTCGTGTTCGATCGCGGGGGATACCAGTATCACGGCCGTGTTAAGGCCTTCGCCGAGGGCGCCCGGGAGGGAGGGCTGCAGTTCTGATGGCCAGGGACCAGAGACGTAGAGAGAGTCGCGGGCGCGAGTCCGAGTTCAGCGAAAACGTGATCCACATCAACCGCGTGGCCAAGGTCGTGAAGGGTGGCCGCCGGTTCTCCTTCACCGCACTCGTGTCCGTCGGTGACCAGAAGGGTCGTGTCGGCATCGGGCTTGCCAAGGCCAACGAGGTGGCCGAAGCCATCCGCAAGGCCTTCGAGCGCGGCAAGAAAGAGATGGTAGAGATCCCCGTTCGGAACGGGACCATCCCCCACGAGATCATCGGTCGTTGGGGTGCCGGGCGCGTCATGTTGCGTCCTGCGGCGCCCGGAACGGGCGTGATCGCCGGTGGGCCGGTCCGCTCCGTCCTGGAAGCCGTGGGCATCAAGGACATCCTCACCAAGAGCCTCGGGAGCAACAACCCGATCAACGTGGTGAGAGCCACCATGGAGGGACTCACGAACCTGGTCACGCCCGAGCAGGCGGCACGGGAGCGCGGCGTTTCCGTGGAGGTCATCCTGGGAGGAGATCGTGGCTAAGAAGCTGTCCATCGTCCAGATCCGGAGTGGGGTCGGGCGGAAATTCAAGCACCGGCGCACGCTGGAGGCCTTGGGGTTCAAGAAGCACCAGCAGACGGTGGTACATGACGACACACCCGCCATCCGCGGGATGGTGAAGCAAGTTTGGCATCTGGTAAAGGTGGAAGAGATCTGAGAATGGCTGAGCTACACGAACTACGTCCCGCTCGCGGCTCTCATCGCCGCTCGAAGCGGAAGGGGCGAGGCCCCGGCTCCGGGAAGGGCAAGACCGCCGGTCGCGGAGAGAATGGCCAGAAGTCCCGCAGTGGTGGCTCCGTCCGTCCGGGATTCGAGGGTGGACAGATGCCCTTGCAGAGGCGCATCCCGAAGCGGGGGTTCACGCCGCGCAAGCGCACGGTGTACCAGATCGTGAATGTGGGGGATCTCGCTCGTGTCGAGGGGACCACGGTCAACGCGGAGGTGTTGAAGCAAGCGGGGTTGATCCGATCCGCAGAGGGGCTGATCAAGATTCTCGCCATGGGCGAGGTGAACCAGGCCTACTCCGTGGAGGCTCACAAGTTCAGCGGCGGAGCCGTGACCAAGATCGAAGTGGCCGGAGGCTCGGCTACGGTCCTGACTCGCGGCGGGGGCAATGGAGCGGCCGATGCATCCGAGCCCGCCACCGACGAGCCGGCCGCAGGGGATGTTGAAGGCGAAGCGGAGACCGATGGTTAACCCGATTCCGAATCTTTTCCGGGTTCCGGAGCTCAAAGAGAAGATCCTCTTTACGCTCTTCATCATGCTTGTCTTCCGGTTCGGTGCGCACATCACCGTTCCGGGGGTGGACGTGGGGATCCTCCGACAGCAGTTCGGCGCCCTCCAGGGCGGGATCCTCGGCATCTACGACATGTTCGTGGGTGGCGGTCTCAGCCGGGCCACAATCCTTGCCCTGGGCATCATGCCCTATATCTCCGCCAGCATCATGTTCCAGCTGCTGGCCGCCGTCTTCCCGACCGTCGAGAAGATGCAGAAGGAGGGCGAGGACGGACGGCAGAAGCTGACGCAGTGGACCCGTTACACTACGGTTGTCCTGAGCGCCGTCCAGGGGTTCAGCTACGCCGCCTTCCTCAACAGCACGGGTGCGGTCCGGGACCCCGGCTTCCTGTTCAACATGACCACCACGGTGACGCTCACGGTGGGCGCCATCTTCGTCATGTGGCTCGGTGAGCAGATCACGGAGCGCGGGATCGGAAACGGCATGTCGCTCCTGATCTTCTTCTCCATCATCGAGAGCTTCCCGGCGGCCGTGGCCAGGACCTGGGAGTCGTTCATCGCCGGGCAGATCAAGATCTTCGCGGTCGTGATGCTCATCGTGGTGCTGATCTCGATCACCGCGGCCGTAGTGGCCATGACCATGGGCGCGAGGAAGATCCCGGTTCAGATACCACGGAAGGTGGTGGGGCGCGGGCGCATCCGGGAGGGGCAGAAGAGCTTCGTTCCGCTACGCGTCAACTCGGCCGGCGTCATGCCCATCATCTTCGCCCAGTCCTTCATCGTCGTGCCGGGCACCATCGCCCAGTTCGCCGGCCAGACAGGCGGATTCCTCGACACCATCGCCGACATCTTCCAGCCCGGGACGGTCTACTACATCACTTACGGGCTGCTGATCGTCTTCTTCACGTACTTCTACACGGCCATCATCTTCAACCCTGTGGACCTGGCCGAGAACCTGAAGAAGCAGGGAGCCTTCGTACCGGGTGTGAAGCCGGGAGCCCGTACCGCCGAATACATCGATCGCGTGCTCACGAGAGTCACGCTTCCGGGGTCGATCTATCTGGCGCTGATCGCGCTGGTGCCGTTCTGGATCTTCGACATCTTCAATATCCAGACGTTCTTCTTCGGTGGAACCGGCCTCCTGATCGTCGTGGGCGTGGGACTGGACACCGTCCAGCAGGCGCAGCAGCACCTGCTGCTCCGCCACTACGACGGGTTCATGAAGAAGGGCCGTGTGAAGATGCGCGGTCGTTCACGATACTTGTAGCGCGGCCAGAGAGACGACCGACGCTCATGTACGTCATTTTCTTGGGACCCCCGGGGGTTGGAAAAGGCACCCAGGGGGTCCGTCTTGCCGAGGCTCAAGGTTGGGAGCGGGTGGTCACCGGCGACCTGCTCCGCCAGGCCCGTGCCCAGGGAACCGACCTCGGCCGGGAGGCGCAGCGCTTCATGGACGCGGGGGCGCTCGTCCCGGATAACGTCATGATAGCCATGGTGAAGGAGAAGCTGGCAATCGTGCCCGCCGACACGGGCGTCGTCTTCGACGGCTTCCCCCGGACCAGCTCTCAGTCGTCGGGTCTCAGCATGATGCTCAGTGAGCTGGGCATGAAGATCGATCACATCGTGGTGCTCGAGGCGGAGGATGCATCCCTTGTCGAGAGGATTGCCGGCCGCCGGTCGTGCCCGGAGTGTGGCGCGGTCTACAACATCTCCCTGGCCCCGCCTGCCAGGGACGGCGTGTGCGACAACGATGGCGCTGTCCTCCAGCACCGGACCGACGATCACCCCGACACCGTCCAGAATCGTCTGGACGTGTACCGGCGTCAGACCGCGCCCCTCATCGAATATTACGAGGCCAGCGGCGCCCCGGTGCACCACGTGGACGGTGAACAGAGCGTAGAGGCTGTGCACGCGGCCGTGGTCGTCGCCTTGGGGCTGGCCCGATGATCCACCTCAAGACCCCCGAAGAGATCGAGGTGATCGCCCGCGGAGGGGCCATCATCGCCGACTTCCTCGTCGAGATACAGCCTCGCATCGTTCCCGGTGTATCGACGCTGGAGCTGGACGTGTTCGCCGACGACTTCATCCGCTCCTACGACGGTGCCGAGCCGGCGTTCAAGGGGCTCTACGGCTTCGCTGGGAGCGTCTGCATCTCGTTGAACGAAGAGGTGGTTCACGGAATCCCCAAGGCGAACCGGATGCTGGCGGAGGGTGACATCGTCTCTATCGACGTCGGGGTGAAGCTGGACGGCTGGTGCTCCGACTCGGCCTGGACCTTCCCGGTGGGAGAGCTGGACGAGCAGGGCCGTCACCTCCTCGCCGTGACGGAAGAGGCTCTCCATGTGGCCATCACTGCAGCCGTGAAGGAAAACCACGTTGGTGACATCGGTGCTGCCGTCATGGCGCGGGTCGAGGGGACGGGACTGCACATAATCCGGGATCTCGTGGGCCACGGTGTGGGCCGGGAAGTCCACGAAGAGCCTCAAGTCTCGAACCTGGGACGCCCGGGTGTGGGCCCTCTCCTCCGGGAGGGCATGGTCCTCGCCATCGAGCCCATGCTCGCATTGGGAACCGAGAACATCAGGACGCTCGAGGATCGCTGGACCGTCGTGACTCGGGACGGAACCAGGTCGGCCCATTTCGAGCATACCGTAGCCGTGACGGCCAACGGGCCGCGCATCCTGACCGCGGCTCCCGTGGAGACGCCGGCCTGAGCGTGACACGAGACGTCGAAGACCCCTGGAATACCTTGAAGGGCAGGGAGCCTTTCATTATTATAATAAGCTCTGCTAGAAACGCACGTAAAGGCATGAAAAATGAAGGTCCGTAGCAGCGTAAAACCGATTTGCGAGCACTGTAAAGTGATCCGTCGCCGGGGTGTGGTGAGGATCATTTGTTCGCGCAATCCCAAGCACAAACAACGCCAAGGATAGCCTCGTGCGGCCCATAGCGGCGCGAGGCGGTGTCGGGCTTCAGAGCGCGCTCCCTGCGGCGCGTACCGTGAGTACGCCTCAGTCGCGCACCTTTCCGATCACGAGTTGAAGAGACGGTGGTATGGCACGCATCGCAGGTGTTGATCTCCCGAAGAACAAGAGGATAGAGGTCGCGCTGACCTACATCTACGGCATCGGGGCGTCCCGGTCGCAGGTGATTCTCGATAATACGGGTGTCGATCCGGACCGCCGTACCGTCGATCTCACCGACGACGACGTGAACCAACTGCGTCGAGAGATCGAAGGCAACTACAAGGTAGAGGGTGCCCTCCGAACCGAAGTCTCCATGAACATCAAGCGGCTCATGGACATCGGGTGCTATCGGGGCCTCAGGCATCGCCGGGGCCTGCCGGTACGCGGACAGCGCACCCACACGAACGCCCGGACCCACAAGGGTCAGCGACGGGCTATCGCAGGCAAGAAGAGGGCGCCGAAGAAGTAGTCGAGCGCATCGAGAATAGAGAAACGCTTTCGATCAAGACGGGTTCGATCAAGACACGAAGGACGGTAGCGAGTGGCCGAAGCAACGTCGCCGCGTAGGCGCAGCAAGAAGATCGTAGAGGCGGAGGGGGTCGCCCACATCAAAGCGACGTTCAACAACACGCTCGTCACGATCACCGACAACGCAGGCAACACCATCGTGTGGGGCAGCGCCGGCAAGGCCGGCTTCAAGGGCTCCAAGAAGTCGACGCCCTTCGCCGCTACGGTGGCCGCCGAGCAGTGCGGGCGCGAGGCGGTGGCGATGGGGGTGAAGCGCGTGAACGTCCGAGTGCAGGGGCCTGGCTCCGGGCGTGAGTCGGCCATCCAGGCCCTTTCGGCCGCGGGACTGCAGATCAAGGCCATTCAGGATGTGACCCCGCTTCCCCACAACGGATGCCGCCCGCCCAAGAAGCGCCGGGTCTAGCAGAGAACAGCATGGCACGATACACGGGACCAGTTTGCAAGCTCTGCAGGCGTGAGGGGCAGAAGCTCTTTCTGAAGGGACAGAAGTGCTACACGGAGAAGTGCGCCATAGAGCGGCGCGCGTACCCTCCGGGTCAGCACGGCCCGGCCCATGCACGGCGGCGCAAGCAGTCCGACTACGCCGTCCAACTCCGTGAGAAGCAGAAGGTCAAGAGGATCTACGGGCTCCACGAGCGCCCGTTCCGGACTCTCTTCGAGCGCGCCTCCGCCCGTGATGGCATCACGGGGGAGAACATGCTCATCTCCCTCGAGTCCCGTCTGGACAACGTGATCTTCCGGATGGGATTCGCACCGAGCCGAAGCGCCGCCCGGCAGGTCGTCCGGCATCGCCACGTGGAGGTGAACGGGCGCGTCGTGGACGTTCCGTCCTATCAGGTAGGCTCCGGCGACGAAGTGGCCATACGACCCAAGTCCAGGGACCTGGCGTCGGTACAGGCGAGCCTCGAAGCCCGGACCCGCCCCGCTCTCGTGGAGTGGCTCGCGCTGGACGAGAAGAATCGCGTCGGCCGCGTCACCCGTCGTCCCACCCGTCAGGACATTCCGCTGGCGGTCCAGGAACAGCTCATCGTGGAGCTTTACTCGAAGTAATGGAGTCTTCAGTGCAGATAGATCTAACCGGATTGGTACTCCCCGAGCGGATCGAGGTCGCCGGGACCTCGGAGGACGGGCACTCGGCCGAGTTCGTGATCGAGCCTCTCGAGCGCGGCTTCGGACACACCCTCGGCAACTCGGTTCGCAGGGTGCTCCTCTCGTCGCTACGTGGGGCGGCCGTGTGGGCGTTCCGGATCGACGGTGTGGTGCACGAGCACCAGACCATCCAGGGCGTGGTGGAAGACGTCCACCAGGTCATCCAGAACCTCAAGGCCCTGGTCGTCACACTGGACGACGATATCGACGAGGCGACCCTCGCGATCCGCGTGACCGGGGCGGGTCCCGTGACGGCGGCCGAGATCACGCCGGCGGCGGGAGTGACGATCTACGATCCGGATCATCACCTGATGACCGTGCAGGACAAGCGCAAGCTCAACATCGAGCTGCACGTTAACAAGGGGCGGGGCTTCGTTCTCGCGAGCCAGCACGAGCCGCCCTGGGGCGCGCCCGTGGACATGGTTCGCATCGACTCGATCTACAACCCGGTCCTGCGTGCCAACTTCGCGGTGGAGGAGACGCGGGTCGGGCAGCGCACCGACTTCGATCGGCTGACGCTCTTCGTCGAGACCGACGGATCGGTCGATCCGGAGTGGGCCGTTCGTTACGCTGCGGAGCTGGTTCGGAAGCACCTCGAATTCATGCTCTACTTCGGTGAGGGTGGAATGCCACAGCTGACGCCTCCGGGCGCCGTGGAGGTCCCCGACCGACTGCGCGATCTGTTCGACCGGCCAATCGAGGATCTGGCCGAGCTCAGCGTTCGGTCCCGTAACTCATTGCAGAAGGAGAACATCCGGACTCTGGGCGACCTCGTTCAGCGCTCCGAGGACGAGATGCTGGGGATCGAGAACTTCGGTAAGAAGTCGCTCAAGGAGATCTCCGACTTCCTGGACGAGCACGGCCTCCGGTTCGGCATGAGCCTCAGGGAGGGCGACGATGGCCAGCTCTTCCTCGTGGACGAGGATCTGGTCGAGCCGGCCGAGGCCAGCGAGGAGTAAGGCTCATCATGAGGCATCGGAAGAAGGGCCGGGCCCTCTCCCGGACCGCGAGTCACAGGAAGGCGACGCTCCGCAACATGGCTACGTCCCTCTTCCAGCACGAGCGAATCGAGACGACGACAGCCAAGGCCAAGGAGCTCCGTCCCTTCGCCGAGCGGCTCATCACTCTGGGCAAGAGGGGTGACCTGCACGCCCGCCGTCTGGCCGGTCGCCAGATCGCAGACCGTGCGGTCCTCGGCAAGCTCTTCGACGACATCGGCCCGCGGTTCACCGAACGGCCGGGCGGATACACCCGCATCCTCAAGTTGGGGAGTCGTCGTGGGGACGCCGCAGAGATGGCGCTGATCGAGTTGGTCGATTAGACTGGCGGGACCTCGAATGTCTCGTATTGACCAAGAGCTGGGAGTACAGCACAGAATGGCATCGTTCGGGTCCCGAAAAGGCGCCTCTGACAGAGGACCTCTCGTTCTGATGATATCGGCCTTCGTCATCGTGGGCGGCTTTCTGGCGTGGCTGAACATGAAGGCGGCGGACATAGAAGTCGCGGTTGTCGAGGACACCTCCGGCGACTCGGAGTCGCTCGACTCGGCTCGCGTGGTGGAGGCGGCCGTGTTCGGGTCCGACCCCATGGCGCACAGCAACGGCGTCGTCCGCATCAACGACCTGTCGGTGGAGGGCGCAGTGGGCTCCCAGGCCTTCTTCGTGGCGATGCCCAACCATCCGGGTCAGTACCTCATCAAGATGGGAGCGCGGGTCGTGGAGGACGGCGTATCGGTCCCGAGCGGCTCGCGGGTTTCGGTGGTCGGCAGGGTCTACGCCATGAGCGATAGTGTGGCGGACGACTGGGTGGCCACCGGTGCCATCACGGAAGACGACAGGATTCTGGCGGCCTTCGCACAGTCGTTCCTGGAGGCGGTGGTCGTCATGGCCGGCGGCGGCGACGGCGGTGGAGATAACTGACGGGCTGAGCCCGAGGGTATATAGAACTATGGCTCGAGTGTGTTACATGTGCGGCAAGCGGCCAGCGACAGGGAACAACGTGAGTCACGCCCACAACAAGACGAAGCGGCGTTGGCTTCCCAACCTGCAGACCGTGAAGATCGTGACCCCGGAGGGCGACCGGCGTCGCGTGCGGGTCTGCACGACCTGCATCAAAGGCGGGAGAGTCACCAAGGCGCCTCCGGTCAAGTTGGCCGAGGTCTAGACCGCCTCACCCTCGAGCCATACGAATAGGCTCGCATGGCATCCCATCACGAAGACTTCCAATCCAGGTTCGAACCCGCTCGCTCGTCGGAGCGGGGCTTCGGGATCGTCATGGCCCTGGCCCTGACGGCCCTGGCGTGGTGGAAGGCGGAGGAGTGGGCTCAGGTGGCCGGGTGGATGGTGGGATTCGCCGTCGTATTCGGCGTGACGGCCCTGCTGGTGCCTCAGGTGCTTCGGCCCCTCAATTCCGCATGGACGCGACTGGGAATCCTCCTGGGAAGGGTCATCACGCCGGTCGTGTTGTTCCTCCTCTTCGTTCTCGCCTTCGTGCCCTTGGGCTTCCTGCTGCGGCTTCGCGGGTTCCGGCCCCTCCGACTCGAGTTCACACCGGGCGACGCCACCTACTGGATCGACCGCGATCCCCCGGGCCCGGAGCCGGAGACCATGGAGCGCCAGTTCTAGTGGCCTGTAACCGATGATCGATTTCCTCGTCGAGTTCTGGACCTTCTTGAGGGCCCGAAAGAAGTTCTGGCTCGCCCCCCTCCTGATCTTCATGATGCTGCTCGGGCTCTTGATCGTATTGGCCGAGGGTAGCGCCGTCGCTCCCTTCATTTACGCGATCTTCTAGTGTTCCGTTGCCGAGACACTTCTGGGACACCACACTACACCGGTCAGTAGCCCGGCGTGCGCATCCTCGGACTGTCGGCGTTCTACCACGACAGCGCTGCGGCGTTGGTGGAGGACGGCCGCATCGTGGCGGCGGCGCAGGAAGAGCGCTTCACCCGCAGGAAGCACGACGCGCGCTTTCCCCGCAATGCCGTGGCCTACTGCCTCGAGAGGTGCCCGGGAGCCCTGGCCGACGTCGACTATGTGACGTTCTACGACAAGCCCTTCATCAAGTTCGAGCGGCTGGTCGAGACCTACCTGGCTCTGGCTCCACGCGGATTTCGCTCATTCCAAGCCGCCATTCCAGTGTGGCTCAGGGAGAAGCTGTTTCTCAAGCGCCTTCTCGAGAAGTCGCTCGAGGAGTGGGCACCTGAGGGTCGGGCAGGGCGACTGCCCCCTCTGCTGTTCACCGAGCACCATATCAGCCACCAGGCGTCGGCCTTCTTCCCGTCGCCGTTCACCGAAGCCGCCGTCCTCTCGCTGGACGGCGTCGGTGAATGGGCGCCTACCGCCTGGGGCGTAGGGCGAGGGCGGGAGCTCGAGATCCACCGCGAGATTCACTTTCCCCACTCTCTTGGACTCCTCTACTCCGCGTTCACCTATCAGACCGGGTTCAGGGTCAACTCGGGTGAGTACAAGCTCATGGGGTTGGCACCGTACGGGACGCCCCGGTGGAAGCAGACCATTCTCGACCACATCATCGACGTGAAGGACGACGGCTCGTTCCGTCTCGACCAGTCGTACTTCGACTACTGCACCGGACTCCGCATGACCAGCGACCGCTTCACCGAGCTCTTCGGAGTCCCACCGAGGCCCCCCGAGTCGAAGCTTCGCCGTGAGGACATGGACCTGGCGGCCTCCGTCCAGGCGGTGACTGAAGAGGTCGTTCTACGACTCGCCCGCTCCATCGCCGCGGAGACCGGACTGTCCAACCTGTGCCTGGCCGGCGGCGTCGCTCTCAACTGTGTGGCCAACGGCGAGGTCCTCCGAGACGGCTGCTTCGAGCGGATCTGGATCCAGCCAGCCGCCGTTGACGCAGGTGGAGCGGTGGGGGCCGCACTAGCCACGTACCATGGGTTCCTCGGCGAGCCGAGGTCCGTCCAGGAGCCCGACGCCATGTCGGGGGCCTATCTGGGGCCCCGCTTCGAGCCGGACGACGCCCGCGCCCGACTCGAGGGGGCCGGGGCGCGGATTCACACGCTCTCCGACGACGAGATCCTGGACCGTACCGCCGATGCCCTGGCCGAGGGGCGGTCCGTGGGCTGGTTCCAGGGCCGCATGGAGTTCGGGCCACGCGCCCTCGGTAACCGGTCCATCCTGGCCGATCCCCGGCAGCCGGAGATGCAGAAGAAGCTCAATCTGCAGGTCAAGTACCGGGAGTCTTTCCGGCCCTTCGCGCCCATGGTGCTCGAGGAGGACGTGCAGGACTGGTTCGAGCTGGACGAGGCCAGCCCATACATGCTCCTCGTGGCCGGCGTGGCCCAGGAGCGTCGGCGGCATCTACCGTCCACGCCGGCAGAGGGGCTGGAGCAGCTCAAGGTAGCACGAAGTGACATTCCCGCGGTGACCCACGTGGACTTCTCGGCCCGAGTTCAGACGGTCGCCCGGGACAGCAATCCCAGGACCCACGCGCTTCTCCGTAGATTCAAGGGTCGCACGGGCTGCTCCGTGCTGGTCAACACGAGCTTCAACGTCCGCGGGGAGCCCATCGTGTGCACGCCCGAAGACGCCTTCAAGTGCTTCATGGGAACGGAGCTGGACGTCCTGGTGGTGGAGAACTGCCTTGTCGAGAAGGCAGAGCAGGATCCGGCCCTTCTGAGGCCTGGCAAACGCGACTTCGCCCTCGACTGAGGAGGGGGGATATATTAGGGCCCATGAACACTGCCGAAACATTTGAAGTGTCGGTTGGTGTCCCCCCCCTCACCGACCGGACCCTGGTGGTTACCAGGCCGAAGGCGCAAGCCGAAGAGCTGGCTGAGGCGCTTGAAGGTCTAGGGGCCCGCGTTCTCCGCTTTCCCACCATTCGTATCGCACCTCCGGACGACCCCCAGCGCCTTCGTCGTGCCGTTCGCGGCGCGGCCGAGTACGACTGGGCGGTGTTCACGTCGACCAACGGCGTGGAGTCCTTCGCCCGGGCCGCTTCTGAGGCGGGGATCGACACGGCCGGTGCCCTGGCCACGGTTCGAGTCTGCTGCATCGGACCCGCGACCGCGCGGGCCGCGGAGGCCATCGGTCTCTCCGTTGACCTGGTGCCCGAGACCCATGTGGCCGAGGGGGTCTTGGATGCCTTGGCGGCAGCCGGCCCCCTGGACGGCCGGCGCGTGCTCCTTCCGGTGGCCGCCGGGGCCAGAGACGTTCTACCGACAGGGCTTCGGGGACGGGGTGCGGTGGTAGACGTCGTCACGACATACCGGACGGTGGCCGTCGACGACGCTTCCCCCGACTTGCTAGCCCAGCTCGAGAAGGGGGTGGATCTGGTTACCTTCACATCACCCTCGTCCGTCCGGGGCTTTCATCGGCTTGTCGAAGGGCCGCCGATCGCTCGGGCCGCCGTCATAGGCCCGGTTACGGCATCGGCCGCTCGGGAGCTCGGCTACGACGTTGTGGTCGAGGCCGAGGAGTTCACGGTTGCGGGGTTGGTGCGGGCTGTGGTGAGCCACTATACGGGAGGACTCTCATGAGTGATGAAGTCTCCGGCTTGGACGCGGGTGCCGGGGTGGCCGCGGAGTCCGGGCCGGACCTACCGGAGCCATCACAGCCCATTCCGGATCCGCTGATCCTGCGCTACGCTGTCTTCGGCTATCTCGTTGTCTTGCCCATCGGCCACCTCTTCGTGATGCCGGTGAACGGCGCCATGGCCACGCTGAGCGATGTCTTCCTTGCCATCGTCATTCTGGCCGGCATCGCCGACCTCGGCCGGATGATCCCGCACTTCCTGAGCCGCAGGAGAGAGGGCGTGCCCCTCCTCCCTGTGCATAGGGCGTTCCACGTCGCAGCACTGTTCTTCATGGCATTCAGCGCGTGGGGCGCCTTGGGGGGTGCGTGGGGCGTTCACACGGTAAGGGCGTAGCGTACGCAGCCCTCGGACTGGGCGCCTTGGCCATCATCTGGTGCGGGGCGGAGTGGGGCAAGGCGGCTGACGCGTGGCTCCTCGGCACGGCGATCTGTCTTGTCGTCACGTGGGTCTTCGCGCTCGTCGGACCTGGTCCCCTCCATGAGCAAGTGCTCTACCGAGGCGGCTCGATCCGTGGATTGCCAGCACCCCGGCTGTCAGGACCGTTCCTTCACCCTACCATGTTCGGCGACTACCTGGTGGTGTCCGGAGCGCTTCTCTGGGCCCGCTGGCGTCCCCTCCGCCAGGACTTCGGTGTCTGGACCACGGTAGGTGCATGGGTTTTGGGCGTGACCCTCTTCCTGACGATCTCGTCGGCGTGGATCGGAGCGGGGGTTCTGCTGGCGGTCATCGGGCTCCTCACGATGCGCCAGCGCCATGGCCGGGTCTCACTCGATCGGAAGCGGCCTGGTCCGGTGATTCTCCTGGTGGCTGGCGTGACGATCTTCACAACGACGTTGATGGGGCTGCTCCTTCCCATGGGCTTCAACCTCGGTGGCCTGTCCATCTCGGCCAGCGGGATCCGGTGGGGCATCTGGGCCTCTGCGTGGCAGGCGGTCCTGGAGTCGCCTCTGGCAGGAGTGGGCGCGAGCCCCTATCTGGCAGAGGCCATGGACCCCCTCAGCGGCTCGAGCACGCTCTCGCTCTGGGACGCCCACAACCTCTATCTGAGTCTCCTCGGTCAATACGGCCTTGCGGGGTTCGCACTGATCAGCGGTGCGGTGGTGATTCTGGTACGGGCACTGATCCGCGACGGTACCACGCGGCGTAACGCGGCTCTCCTGCTTGCGCTCATTGCCGTCGCCGTCCACGGCGTCGCCGTGGCCAGCGAGGACTTCAGACACGTCTGGGCGTTGCTGGGTATGGTGGGGTTGGCCGGGATGCCAGAGTGGGCTCAGGGTCGATGGTGGAAGGCGGGGGGAATGCGGCAGGGAGGTGACGAGTCCGAGCTCACCCTCCGAGTGTCCGGGACCGAGAACGCGTGAGGTCTTCCAACGCCGGCGCCATCGCCATCGTCATGGTTGTGGTGGCGTCGGCGCTGCTCGGGCTGGCGGTGATCGAGAACCGGGGGTGGCCCTCCCGTTCACGATCGAGCTGATCGTACTGCTCGCCCTCACTCTGGTGCTCGTGTCTCGCGAGCCGGATGTGGCCGTCAAGGGATGGCTCTTCCGGTTCGTTTTGGCCGCGCTGGGGTTGCGCATCGTCTTGGCGCTGATCGTGCACGTCCAGATTTCTCCCTACTTCTTTGCGCCCGACGCCATGGCCTACGAGCGGATTGGGGAGGCGATCAGCAACTACTGGTCCGGCGCGGGCCCGGCCCCTCAGGCGATCCGAGAAGGCTGGCGCCCAGGGTATTACCATCTGAACGCGGTCTTCCACTTCATCTTCGGAGAATCCAGCATCGCCCTCGTGGTGCTCAACATGTTTGCGGGGGTCGGGACTGCGCTCATGACTTTCTACCTCACCCGGGAGGTTCTGACCGTCCGGTCTGCCAAGGTTGCGGCCCTGTTGACCGGGTTCTTCCCGTCCCTAGTCCTCTGGTCGATCCTCAACATCCGCGACGCACTGGCTACGTTCTTCATCGTCCTGCTCGTCCTCTCCGGTGTCCGGTTGACCAAGCGGTTCCGCCTGTCTCGCGCCTGGATTTTCGTCGGAGCGCTACTGGGTCTGGGGCTGCTGAGGGATTACATGGCTTTCGTCGTGGTGGCCGGGCTCGCCATCGGGAGCTTCACCGCGCTGCGGCCGGACCGGATAGTGGGCACGATGGCCTTTGGTACCGTGGTGGCTCTCGCGTTCACCTACCTCGCCGACCAGGTGGGGCTGTTCTCCGCGGTCCGGCCCGAGACGGCGCTGGAGACGGCTCAAATCCTACGAATGGGCTTGCAGGCCGGCGCCACATCCGCCTTCGGTCTTGGTGCCGAGACCGAGACCATTGGAGGCGCGCTGAGGTATCTTCCCCTGGGGGTCTCCTACCTTCTCTTCGCTCCGTTCCCTTGGTCCATCGAGACAACGCTCCAGCTCACGGCCATGCCCGAGACGCTGCTCTGGTATCCGCTCTTCATCCTCGCCATCAAGGGCTTGAGGATCTCAATGCGGGGCGGTCTCACCAACGTGATGATCGTGCTGTCCGTGCTCGTGATCGTGGTCTCCAGCTACGGACTGGTAGAGGGAAACTTCGGCACGGCGTATCGGCATCGGGCTCAGATCATGCCTCTCTTCTTCGTCTTCACCGGAGTCGGGCTGTCTTGGTTGAAGGAGCGCGTGATCATGCAGACGGGATGGTGGAAGGCCAGGTCTGTGCGATCCCCGCTAATGCGGGCGAGGGGCCGATGAGGCGGATCGAGTGAGGGGGCGTGACACGGGCGTCCGGCAGGCGGATTGTTGATCTGTGTGCGGAATCGTCGGAGTGATACACATGCGTGGGGGAGGTCATCCGGCCCTCGACGAAATTGCCCCCATGGCCGACACGCTGGCTCACCGGGGGCCCGACGGTCGTTCCTGCTATCGGTCTCCGACGGGACGCTGCGCCCTGGGTCACACACGGCTCAAGGTCATCGATCTCGAAACCGGTGACCAGCCCATGCCCAACGAAGACGGTTCCGTCCAGGTCGTCTTCAACGGCGAGATCTATAACCATCGAGAGCTCCGTCGGGAGCTCGAGAGTCTGGGACACCACTTTCGTACCCAGAGTGACACCGAGGTCCTGGCCCACGGATACGAGGAGTGGGGCACCGAGCTCCCCGGCCGGCTCGAGGGCATGTTCGCCTTCGCTGTCTGGAGCGAGGCTAGCGGTGAGCTGTTTCTCGCCAGGGATCGGGCCGGCCAGAAGCCCCTCTTCGTCTACGAGAAAGACGGGCTGGTAATCTTCGCATCCGAGATCAAGGCCATCCTCGCTGCAAGCGACGTGGACGACACTCTCGATCCGGCGGCGGTGCCGCTTTACCTGACGTATGGATACATCCCCACCCCAGGGACTTTCTACCGCTCGATCCGGAAGGCCCCTCCCGGCACCAGTCTGCGAGTGGGTCGGGACGGAGAGACTCGACGGGAACGGTACTGGCGGTTGGACTTCACTCCCCGTTCTGTCTCCGGTGCCGAGGCGGCTCGGAGCGTGCGGGAACTCACTCGTCGAGCTGTCGAGCGCCGTCTGATCTCGGACGTGCCTCTGGGTGCCTTCTTGAGCGGAGGCATCGATTCGACGATCGTCGTCGGGCTGATGAGTCAGATGATGGAGGAGCCGGTGCGGACCTTCTCTATCGGTTTTGCCGACGATCCCGACTATGACGAGACGGCCTTCGCTGAACTGGCGTCCAAGCGCTTCGGCACGGATCACACCAAATTCGTGGTCGAGGCCGGCGCCATCGATCTCGTGGACGACCTCGTGCACCATCATGACGAGCCGTTCGGCGACTCATCGGCGATCCCGACGTACATCGTATCACGCCTCACCCGAGAACACGTCACGGTGGCACTGACCGGTGACGCAGGGGACGAACTGTTCGCCGGGTACCTCCGTTTTCTGGCAGCCAGAATCGCCGAGTCCATCCCCCCGCCTATCGCCCGACTCGGCTACTCGATCGGGCGGCGTCTTCCCCATAACGCGAGCTTCCGAAGCCTGTCGCGGAGGGCGACACGCTTCTTCGAAGCGGCCGCGTTACCGGCCGAAGAGAGGACTCTGCGCTGGATCGGCTACTTCGGCGATCGACTGGACGAGCTCTTGAGGCCGGAGCTCAGGGATCTCCTGTCGCGTGCGGAGATAACGAGGAGCTTCAGGGAGCCCTTGGAGAGGAGCGCGGATCTCTCCCCCTTGGCCCGGGCTCTGGCCCTGAACTTCGAGACGTACCTACCGGACGATCTCCTGGTGAAGGCGGACCGGTGCTCCATGGCCCATGGCCTCGAGCTGCGTGCCCCCTTCCTGGACCGGGAGCTCATGGAGTACGCGGCGGCTCTCCCCGATCGCCTGAAGGTCCGAGGACGGTCCTTGAAGCACGTTCTCAAGGAGGCGTTTCACGACCTGCTTCCGGCCGAGATCCGAAGTCGTGGAAAGATGGGGTTCGGTGTGCCGCTTCCGGTATGGTTCAGAACCCACTGGAGGCCGCTGGTCGAGGACTTTCTGCTGGCCGACGATGCGCGGATCAGGGACTGGATCGAGCCAGGCCCGGTGCGGAGCATGGCCGAAGCCCACTTCCGCCACGAGGCCGACTACGGGCATCAACTTTGGGCGCTCCTGACTCTCGAGAAGTGGTTGCGGAGGGGAAAGTTCTCGATGCCCTCGTAGATTCCCGCAGAGCGCGCAGCCCTCCGCGCCGTTGAATGACATCGAGTGATCCCAGGTGTGAACACTATCACTGCCACTGCAAAGAAAGACGAGTCCTGCCCGCTCTGCGGGGAGGTTGGCGGCACATCCTCCTGGCTCGGGAAGACACGCTACGCCGGCCTGACGTTTGAATACATCGAGTGCGTCGCCTGTCACTCTCTTCGCTGCAGTCCCATGCCGAACGATCACACGTTGGCGCAGATGTACAGCGCCGGCTACTTCGGGGGCTCCCTGGCCGAAGAAGGTCATTCGACTCCGGAACTGGAAACTGCCTCACGGCGCCTCACCGAGGTGCTCGGCTCTGTCCGGGAGGGCACGTTTCTGGACTTCGGTTGTGGCCGTGGCCAGCTTCTCTCTTTGGCAGGGAGTCTCGGATGGGACGCCGTCGGGATCGAATACGGTGCCGACGTGGCCCGCGAGACAGCGACGCTCACCGGAGCACGTGTAGTCACGTACCCGCCCGTGGACTGGATGAATGAGGGCCTCCTTGCCGACGTCCTCTTCCTAGGTGACGTCCTCGAGCATCTTACCGACCTGGAGTCCCAGTTACCCGAGATCATCCGCCTGATCAAGCCGGGTGGCCTCCTGGTCGCGGCCGGGCCGCTCGAAGCGAATCCGTGTTTTTTTCTCTGGATGTTGAAGTCCGTTCGGAGCGTGCTTCGCCACCGGGACGTCGAGATGCCTCCCTACCACGTGACTCTGGCCACGACCACGGGTCAGAAGGCACTGTTCGCAGGTCATGCCCTGGAAACAGTCGAATATGTCATGGAAGAGACGCATTGGCCGGCCCCTTCACACCTGACGATCCAAGACGCGAAGAATCCCCGTGCCGTGGGACTGTTCATGATCCGCAAGATGTCACGGATCGTGTCTCACCTCCGACCCCGCGTCTGGGGCAATCGTTACTTCTTTGTCGGCCGGACTTCTCTTTGATCGCCGTGCGAGGCGTCCACCGGGCTGCTAGTGTGGTGTTACTGAAGTGTCTCGCGAGATGATGAGCGAGGAACGCGTACCAGAGGCGCCCAACCCGTCGGGGGCCGACCGGTCGATCCCGTACACGGGGGATCCCGACGCCTGGATGGAGGTCGAGGGTGGACGCATTGCTCACTTCGCGCGTGACGACAGCGCAAACCTGGATGCCGTGACCGTGGCTTCGTTCGGGCGTGAGTGGAAGAAGTTCAACACGTTTACCGAGAAGGCGATCGCCCAGATCGGCGATGAGTACTTCGACGTCGTGGACGAGGAGTATTTCAGCCCGGAGACCGTGGCGCTGGATCTGGGATGTGGATCGGGGCGTTGGTCACGCTATCTGGCCCCCAGGGTCGGATTCATCGAAGCCATAGACCCCAGTGAGGCAGTTGTGGCCGCTCAGGCCCTGACCAGTGATCTAGACAACGTTCGGGTCACGCGAGCGGGCGTGAACAGCATCCCCTTCGCGGATCATTCGTTCGATTTCATCTTCTCCCTGGGGGTGTTACACCACCTTCCGGATACAGGGGCTGCCCTGTCCACCGCGACGCGAAAGCTCAAGCCTGGTGGCTTGTTCCTGCTCTATCTCTATTATGCGCTCGACAACCGGGGTCCGGGCTATAAGCTGGCGTTCCACATTTCGAATGTGGTCCGCCGCGTGGTTTCCAGGCTCCCGGGGAAGTTGAAGGAGTGGGTGTGCGAGGCCATCGCACTGATGGTGTACTTTCCCCTGGCGGGACTTGCCCGAGTGGTGAGGACCGTCTTTGGAGAGAGGCTGTTCGAGAAGGTTCCCCTCCACTACTACGCGGACAAGTCCGGGTGGGTAATGCGCAACGACGCCCTCGACCGGTTCGGCACTCCGGTGGAGCATAGGTTCACGAGAGAGGCGATCTCCGACATGATGAAGAACGCCGGACTCGATGACGTGAAGTTCTCGGAAGCGGCGCCTTACTGGCACGCCGTTGGCAGGAAGGTCGATTCCTGAGGATATGAGCCGGATCGTCAAGCGCATTCTGGTCGTCTGCCCACATCCCGAAAACGTCGCTCCGGGTCAGCGACTGAAGTACGAGCAGTACTTCGGTCATTGGCGGGCGCACGGATACGAGGTAGCCGTTTCGCCCTTCATGAGCCGGCGCTTTCAGAGGATCGTATACCAGCCGGGGAGGCTCCTCGAGAAGGTCTTCTGGACGCTGTGGGGTTACCTCAGGCGCATTCGCGATCTGCTGCGAGCGCCCTTCTATGACGGCGCCTACATCTTCCTTTGGGTCACGCCCCTCGGATTGCCCGTCTTCGAGTGGCTCTTCGACCTCGCCTTGAGGCGGTTCGTTTACGATATCGACGACATGGTTTTCCTCGGCCACGCCAGTAGCGCCAACCGGTTCGTCAAGATCTTGAAAGGTCGCCGGAAGATGGTCTACCTGATGCGAAAGGCAGACCATGTCATCGTTTGCACCCCCACTCTCGAGGAGTTCGTCAGGAAACACAACGATTGCACGACAGACATCTCCTCCACCATCGACACGGATATGTTTCTCCCCGCCAATCCGTATACGAACGACCGTCTCCTGACGCTGGGTTGGAGTGGGAGCCTCAGCACGGCGAAGTATCTCCACCTCTTGGATCGGGTGCTCTTGGACCTGAACGAGGAGATCGACTTCCGCTTGAAGGTCATCGGGGATCCCGACTTCGAGATCGAGGGACTGGAGGTGAGCGCTACCGCGTGGCATGAGCCCACCGAAGTGGAGGAGCTTCAGGACATCGATATCGGGCTCTATCCCCTACCGGACGATGACTGGGTTCTCGGAAAGAGCGGCCTCAAGGCCCTGCAATACATGGCCCTCGGCATCCCGACCGTTGCCACGCGTATCGGCGCGAACACACGGATCATCCGGGACGGCGTAAACGGCTTCCTGGTGAACGACCCCGGCGAATGGAAGGCCGCGATCCTCGAGTTGGCAGCCGACCCCGAGTTACGGAGGAGAGTGGGACTCGAGGCGGCCCGAACGGTGGTCGAGCGCTTTTCCGTGCGCGCCAACCAGGAGGCCTACTTGAAGGTGCTGGACGGGGTTTTTCGTCGAGAGAAGGGTCCGGATCGCGAGGAGGGGGCGTGAAGCGTGGCGCACCGGGCTATCGGCTCCATCGATGGGATGCCTGCACCATGTGTGGAGCTCCCGCGTCGGACTTCCGCGTGAAGGGCGTGCGCCTGGATCGGCACCAGGGGCTCCGACCCCGCGGACAGGCCGGCGCCTGCACGACCGTCGTACGGTGCAGGGGATGTGGCCTGATCATGTGCCAGCCTCTTCCCCTGCCCCTGGACATCGCGCAGCACTACGAGATGGAGCCCGAGGACTACTGGAGCCGCGAGGATGTCGAGCAAGCCGCTTCCCGGTTCCGACACGAAGCGGCACGTGCGCGCGAGCTCCTTGACGACCGATCTGGCCTGAGAGCGCTGGACGTCGGTGCGGGGCTCGGCGGGGGCATGCTGGCGCTCCAGAGGGAGGGGTTCGACGTCTTCGGCCTGGAGCCATCGGCGTCGTTCAGGCGGTTCGCGGTGGAGTCCATGGGGGTCGCCGAAGGGCGGCTCGCCCTTTCCTCCCTGGAGGAGGCCGACTATCCCGCGGCCTCATTCGACTTCGTGGCGTTCTCCGCCGTTCTGGAGCATCTCCCGGACCCGGGGGCGGCTCTGGAGCGCGCCTCACGGTGGCTGCGGCCCGGGGGTCTCATGCAGGCCGAGGTGCCGTCAGCAGACTGGCTCATGGGCCGTCTGCTGAACCTCTATTACCGTGCGATCGGGACGTCCTTCGTCACCAACACGAGTCCCATGCATCCGCCTTTCCATCTCTTCGAGTTCACGGAGCGAGCCTTCCGGATGCATGGGCAGCGGGCGGGCTACCAGGTTGAGGAGCTCACACGTATACTGGGGAGCACGTTCCTGCCCAGAGCCGCAGACACGGTCCTGCGCCCGCTCATGAGGATGACTCACGGCGAGCTTCAGCTATCGGTCTGGCTTCGAACCCACTCCTAGGATCCGATGTGGCTCATCGCTTCGTTCGAGAATTCATTGCCCTCCTCAGCCGGACCCCATCTGGGCGAACACGTCGATGCACTCGCCCTCGTCGGTGGGGAAGGCGAAGGTGTCGTCAATCTCCTGGTCGTTGGGAGCGAGAAAGACGCGGTAGCCCATCACCAACAGGAACCGGATCAGCTCGGCGGCGCTGGACCCGTTCTCTCGCAGCATGCTGTCGCCCACCTCAATGAAGAGCGCCGGGCGAAAGCCCTCCAACGTGCCCCTGGCTCCGCGAAGGGCGTTCATCTCGTAACCCTCGATGTCCATCTTGATCAGGGATACGTGCGAGACGTTCTCGTCCTGGACGATGCTGTCCAGGGTCCGGCACCGGATAAGTGCTGAATCGAATCCGGAGCTCGACCCCTCCGGGAAAATCCTGTTCATGCCGAGATTGTGCTGGTCCACCGTGAAAAGACGCACTTCCTTTTCCTCTTCGGCGATCCCGACCTGCAGGAGGGTGATGTTGGAGAAGTCGTTTAGGGAGATGTTACTCCTGGCCCTCTCGTAGTTGTATGGGTCGGGCTCGAAGGAGAATACCTGGCCCTCCGGCCCGATCAGCCTGGCGAAGTGCAACGTCGTCTCTCCGATGTTGGCACCGACATCGAATACCGTGTTGCCCCTGTGGATCAGAGAGTAGAGTCGCTTCCTGGCGTCCTCGGTGAGGCCCCAGTACATGGGCCACTGCGTCATGCAGCTGATGTCCAACTCCCACTTGATCCCGTCCCGCTCGACCCTCCTGAAGCTCCTGGGCGCATATTGGTGAGGGTTCGGGATGAGCTTGGTGAGCGTGCTACCGTATGGGGCACCCCTCACGACGGCGAGTAGTACCCTCTCCAGAAACCCGATCTTGAACACGGATCGGAAGAAGTCGAAGACTCGGGTCTTGGCTGACAGTGAGCGGCTTGGCTTCATGCAACTCGATCTCCGTCACCTTGTGCGGCGCGTGACCTGAAGTCGACCATCAAGCGCTCCTGGGGCCCGAGGCCACGGCCATCAGGGTCCCGCATCGCTCCGCGCGGGCGGGCTCCGACACGACTCGATAGTCTGATGCCGTGG
Organism: Longimicrobiales bacterium; assembly: GCA_965238005.1. Lineage (GTDB taxonomy): Bacteria > Gemmatimonadota > Gemmatimonadetes > Longimicrobiales > Gaopeijiaceae > CBDCKN01. The sequence continues at coordinate 3,300,393 of OZ250165.1, read as the reverse complement.
GGTAATGGGGATGCCCGATGAGAAACCGTATCACACCGTCCTGCAGGCTCATCGGCAGCTTACGAACGCCTCTCACATAAAAGAAGGACTCCGCGGCCTTCCCGAGGCGGCCGCGTAATCCGGGGAGCCCGTCGAACCGGGCATAATACTGCCCCATCACCCTCACCTCCGAGAAATGAGCGGAAAGCAGCCGTCCGAGCCCCGGCATGTCGAATTCCTGAGTGTGGAATGGATTACGGATGACGCCGTCGGGGCTGGTTACGAGGCGATTAGGTGTCGAGAGCAGGAGCGTGCCGCTCTTCTTGAGTATCCGGGCCAGTTCTCCCACGAAGTCTCGATACTTTTCAATGTGCTCGACGGTCTCATACGACAGGACCAGGTCCAGCGATCGGTCGGGAAAGGGGAGGCGGGTCCCATCCATGGCGGCGAAGTGGGGGCTCGACTCGGTGCCGAACTCTGCGGCGGCCGCCGCCAGTGAGGGAGGATCCAAGTCTCCTGCGATCACGGTTACCCCCACGATGCGCGCCAGCAGAGCGGATCCGAATCCCGTACCGCAGGCCAGGTCCAGAACCTTCATGGGCGCTCGGACGTACTGCTCCGCCCACTGGTACCGGAACAAGTGCTCACCCCACCATGGACTCTGGTTCGCGATGGACTGACGTTCTTCGACCATGGCAGACGAGACCTCGCAATCGCGTCCTGGATGAGGGGGCTGAGCCGAGGCGACAGGGTCAGGGTGATGGAAGACATGAGATCCGACGCCGAGGGTGTCAAGCGAGAGGAGACGCGGCCTGACAGTACAGCTGCGGTTGTTGCATGGAGCGGAGGTCGAGGGGCACCTTGTCCGCCGCGTCGTCCCGCCTTGATCCCACGGCGCCCCGACCCTCTTGGTTGCTCGCGAACTTCGGAAAGGGAACACTAGACTGCAGCACCGACCACGGAACCAACCGGTGAGATCTCCCCACAACGCCAGTCCCACCCGTGCCCACTGAAGAAAGCGACCTGAGCGCCGCGACCGTTCGCGGCATCGCTTGGGTCAGCGTGGGACGGGTAGCCGCGCAGCTCATTCAGACGGTCGCGGTCATCGCCCTGATGCGCCTGCTGACCCCGGAGGACTTCGGGATCATGGCCATGGTGATCGTCTTTACCGCGCTGGCGACCGCCATCTCTTCCTTGGGCTTCTCCATGGCCCTCGTGCAGGCACCCGAGGCTTCACCGGAGTTGCTGGACACGGCCTTCTGGACGGTGCTCGCGATCTCGGTCCTCGTGGCGGGCTTGGTGGTGCTCGCAGCCCCCGCGATCGAGTCGTACTACCGTCAGCCCACACTGGCCGGGTTTACCGTGTGGATGGCCCTGCATCCCCTGGCGGCAAACCTGAACCTCGTCCCACGCTCCATCCTTCGCAGGCAGATGCGCTTCGGTGCCGCCTCGGTGGCGGAGGTGGCGGGGCTGGTGATAGGGTCGGGCGGCGCGGTCATCCTCGCCTTCAGGGGTGCTGGAGCGTTGAGCCTCGTTTTCCAGTTGGTCGTGTCCCACGCCGTGACCGCTCTGGTCGGAGCGGTGATCGTCGGGTGGTATCCTCGGCTCCGATGGTCCCGTGCCTCGGCTGCATCTCTGTGGGCGTATGGATTGCCCGTGACCGGTTTCGACCTGTTCTCGCAGCTCGAAGGACAACTGGCCCCGTTCCTCATCGGTCGGTATCTCGGTAGCACGGCGGTCGGATTCTATACACGCGGGTTCTCGCTGCTACTGGGCCCCGTCCGGCTGTTGGGAGACACGATCTGGCAGGTGATGCTCTCGGCTCTCTCGTTGATCCAGGACGATCTGGAGCGGGTGCGTAGAGCGTTCTCCCGGGCGGTGGCCCTCATGATCTTCGTCCTCGCCCCCGCCATGGTCGGGACGGCCCTGGTGGCCGACGCGCTGGTCCCGTTCGTCCTGGGCGACCAGTGGATGGATCTGATCCCGGTCGTGCAGGCCATGACCCTTGCAGCACTGCTGAGCAGTGCCATCGGTGCGACCTATTGGCTGCATACGTCCCAGAACACCACGGGTCCGCTCTTCTCCTTCGGTGTCGTGCGCTTCGTCGTAGTCGCACTCTTCGTGGGTGGAGCCCTCCCCTCCGGATCCATTGTCACCGTGGCGTGGGCGTTCGCGGCCAGCCAGGCCGTTCTTCTCGTACTTGCCTATCGGCTGACACGACGGCTCTTCGACGTTGGCCTCCTCGACCTTCTCAGGGCCGTGCGAGGTGGGCTGGCAGCGTCGGCGGCCATGGGGTTGGTGGTCTGGTCGGTTCGCCCCCTGCTCGGAGAGGTCCCCATGGGCATCGATCTGGGGGCCAGGATCCTGGTGGGTGTCGTGGCGTACGTGGGCCTGGGGATCGTGCTGGCGCGGGAGGAGGTTCGAGAGCTTCGGGACATCGCGGCCCGGTTCGGTGTCGGATCTGCTCGAGCCTAGTGTGTTGTCCCGGAAGTGTCTCGGCCATTGATCTCGCTGCGCTCGATCGTCTCGCGGTCAACTCCGCGCTCATGACGAGCATGAAGGTCGCTCGGCTCGAGCACCGATGCATCCGGCCCTGCGGCGTTCCTCCTCCTCAAAATAGCGTTGATATTCCTCGTCGTCGCGCGTGACCCACGCCTAACGGCGCGGGTACCCCGGATCCGGCGTCTCGGCACTCTCGGTGGCTCGCGAACTTCTGGGACACCACACTAGTCGTCGGCTCCGTAGAGCCGGGCGTGTGCCTCGACGAACGGCTCCAGTCCGAAGCGTTCAACGGCCATGCTCCCCTCGCGAGCCAGGCGTCGACGTAGATCTTCGTCGGTCAAGAGTCGCTCAAGGGCCTCATAGATGGCCCCCGCATCCCTGTACGGCACCACGAGAGCTTGGCAATCGGCCTCGATGAACTCCGTCGCCACCCCCGAAAGGGTCACGACGCTGGGGACACCTGCCGCCAGAGCCTCGACGTAGATCATGCCATAGGCCTCGATCTTCCGGTCGACGGGGACGTGTACGAACACATCGAACAGCCGATAGAGCGCGAAGACGTCCGGCTCGAATTCCACCTCCACATACGAGCTCTCGGGAAGTGTTCGCACGACCTCACGGATCGCGTCTTCGTCGGGACCGTACGCCCCGGCCAGCACGAGCAGCGCCTTGGGGTGGGTGGCCAAGAGACGCCTGAAGGCCTCGACGGTGTACTCCACCCCCTTAGACCTTTCATACCGGGAAACCACGCCGACGACGGGTGATCTCCCTGAGGGGTTGTATGCCTCCGTCATCCGTTGGATGGCCTCAGAAGAGACCTCCCGGGCACGGTCGAGATCGAAGCCGTGGTGAATGATCTGTATGCGGCCCGGATCCACCCCTTCCAGATTCGTCAGCACCTCTTCGACCACGGCGGAAATGGCCACGATCCGGGTCGCGCACCGGTTGATGAACCGGTCCTGCTTGACGGCCTTCGGAAAGTAGTCATGGTGATAGGTGGAGTGATGCCTGGTGTAGATGCGCTCCTTGACTCCTGCGAACATGGCGGCGGGTAGGGCGATCAGCCCCGCCACCTTGAGGTGAACATGGACCGCGTCAGGCGCCCACCTAACCAGCAACCGCCAGACCTGGAAGAAGGCCCGGGGCAGATCCTTTGGGCCGCGATACGTCACCCGCGCAACGTTCGACCACCGCTCCCGCGCGACCCGCTCAAAATGGGAATCTCCCTCATTCAACAGAATGAAGCGGAGCTCCACTCGTCCGTGCAGGTGCTCGATCAGCCACTCCCAGGTCTGCGCCCGATCTACTCCCGAAGCGATAAACACGATGCGTCTCATCTTCGCCGAGCCCGGGTCCCGACCCACAAACCCAGACCCGCTCCGGCGATGGAGACGACGACGTCCGCCACCGAGCCTGAAGCGTAGGCCCAGGTCAGCGGCTCGTAGAGTGCGATGATCATCAGATCCACGGCTTCCTTGGCCAGGATCAGGATCAGGATGAGGATCCCCGCGGCCTTGGGCCGCCAGAGCCAGGCGAGTGCACCGGCGAGCAAGGCCGAGACGATGAGGTGCGCCGGCAGCGCCGCAGGGATGCCCAGCCAAGTCTGGTCCTGCAGGTCGAAGGGCCTCTGCACGGCCTCGAGGAAGGAGAGGACCGTGGAGCGTGAGACCACTCCCTTGCACGACGCCATGGTGGGAAGGGTGACCATGGCGGCCACTCTCGTGATGCGCCGGACAGGGGTGAGGGGCGGCATGGCGTTCACGCCGGCGACTCCCGACACTCATCGCCATCACTCCCCCGGTCCACCCGGTCCACCCGGTCCACCAGGTCCCGATACAGTGCCGCATACCGCCTGACACCCAATGCGCGATCGTATTCCCGCTCGCCGACCCCACGGCAGCGTTCCGGCGTGCTTGGGTCTGCCGCGAGGGCAACCAACTCGGCGGCGCTTCGTCTCAGTCCGTCCTCGTCACTCTCGTCGATTACGATCCCCACTCGATTACCCTCCAGGATCTCCGCTGTATCGCCAATGCCGGCGTTGGCCGCCACGGGAAGCCCCAATGCAAGAGACTCCCCGAGCTTCGTCTGATGGAATCCGAACCGAGATGGACCGCTTCGAATCAAGAAGAAGGTCGCATGAGCCCCAGCGAGAGCTGCGGGCACGTCCTCGTGGGGAACACTCCCCACGGAGAGGACTTCGGGGGGCATCCCCGCCTCCGCCGCGAGACGTTGCACCGGCGAAGGGTCGTCGTTGGTGAGGAAGAGGAGGCGCCCTCCGCCGGCGGCTTCAAGGACGTATCGTCCGAAGCGCAGCATGTCCCCCAATCGATACCACGTTCCCAACGAGCCGAAGTAGGCGAGCGTGAACTCCTCGGGCCGTGTGCCGGTGGGCACCGGCTTGAACCGGTCCAGATCGACGCACGTGGGGATGACCCTGGGCACGGCTCTTCCGCCGGCCGCGGCGATCCTCGTCGAGAGGATGGGCAGGCTTGCCTGCGTGAGAGTCACGATCCCGTCCGCCATACCGAAAAGGTCCCGCTCGACCCTCTTGGCGGCCTTGAAGAGGACACCGCCCTTCTTCCAGAGGCCGCCGTCCACGCGCTCCTCCGGGTAGAAGCCGCGCATGTCGAAGATGAAGGGAATCCTTCGACGTGTCTTCAGACGGCGGGCGACGACGGACGACGGATAGGAGCGCGCATGGACCAGATCGAAGGCCCGTTCACCGTCGAGACGAAGGGCGAGGCGGTACCCCTCCACGAGGTTCAGGAGGGTGCCCAAGACGGGTGGACGTCGCCGGTAGCGGAGCGGATGCCATCGGATGTCGGCCCGTGACAGGCGCTCTTCCATGGACCTCCTATCATCCAAGTCGTTCCACCGAGCGGTCTTCTCGAAGGTGATGAGGTCGTATCGGAAGCCCTCTGAGCTGAGCCCCTCCAGGTAGGGCACGACCTGGGAGCGCCCTAGCGGATCCAGAGCGCCGTCATACGAGACGTAGAGGACGTTCAACGGACCGACCGCCGGCCGCAGTCGTAGAGCACGAAGCTCGGTCGAGGCGTGCGTACACACCCCATCAGCGGTCCCTGGGTCTGTTCCAGGGATTGCCCGCCCCGGCTGCCTTCTACGAGAACCAGATCACCCCCGATGTCGACTTGGGAGAGAGGTCGGTAGCGACCCTGACGTCTCTCCGTGAGCGAGGCTCCGTCGTACGAGACCGTTATGGGCCGTACTTGGGCGTCCGGAAAGTACCAGGCGAGGATGTGTCCCCCGTCGGCCCAGATGACCCTGTCCTCGAGACGGCCCCCCATCGACAGCCACTGATAGTCCTCGCGGAGGAGGGCATCGGCCTCCCCAGCGCCGACGGGCGGTGAGGAGCCGGCCACTGCGATGACGAGGGCGAGGAGGATCGAAGCGCGAGCTGCCTTACCCCTCACGTGTGCGAGGGCCGCCAGCGATGGCACCGTGAGCAACACGGCTGCAGGGATCAGGTACGTCTCCGAGAGCGCCACAGGGACCATCACGACCCCATAGACCGCTCCGATGACGAGAAACGCCCGAGACCTCCACGACAGACGAATCCCCGTGATGATGCGGGCGCCCACCGCCAATCCGGCGAGCAGCAGGAACGGTAGGGCCGCCCGTGCGATGCCCGGTATACGAGCGGTAACCGGCGCGTACTCGGCCCCCAGGTAGATGCGATACGCGTAGTTGACCGCCGTGCGCAGTGGCGATGCCTTCACGAAGCCACCCAGCCAAAGGGCCGCGACCAGGCCCAGCGCCAACCCGAAAAGAGGAAGCACTGAGCGAAGCCTGGTCCCTATCGTGCGATCGGCCCCCCCTACCGACGGTGGGGGCCGGAAGAGGGCCAAGGCCAAGAGCCCACCCCAGATCAGGACGGCTGTCTCCAGGGTCAGGCCGGTCAGCGCCAGCCCGAGGGCCGGAAGAACGGGCCACCCTCGCCGGGGCTCCTCGAGCCAGCGCAGAAACACCACCGTTGCGAACAAGGTGGTGACGGCCATGAGGCCGTGCATGTGCAGGCCGGCGAAGCCGTGCAGGCAGGCCCATGCCCCCATGAGGAGCATCAGAGCGAAGCTCCAGGTGTCGGGCCCTCCGTCGGGCCGACAGGCCGTGTACAGGGCGACGAGCAGCAGGGCGGCACCCACCAATAGGACGAGCCGGAGCACCCGCTCGGACTGGGCTCCCGAGAAAGGCGCCAACATGTACGCGAGGAGAGGTGGATGTAGATGCCGCAGGTTCAGCGGGTCCGTGGCCTCGTCGTATCCCTCTGGAAACACCACCGGGGCGTCGTCGAGACGAGCCTGTACGAAGCCGAGAAAGGCGGGAAGAGACAAGCCCCCCTCCTCCAGCCAATTGGCGACGAACCCCTGGCGGGCCGCCTGCGCGTAGTCCACCTCGTCCCAGGTGAGGAGAGTGCCGTGCCGCGGAGCCAGCAGGAGTGCGACCGCCAGCCAGGTGAGAGCCAGGGCCACGGCCACTCGGCCTCCAGTCACCGGCGCCTCCTCAACCAGGAGTAGAGGACGCGCGTCACGACCAGGGGATTACGAAACATTTCGCGGGCGAGATAGGCGACGCCCCCCAAAACGACTCCGCCCTTGATCAGACCCGCCGCCGACACGATGGCATTCCAAGCGCGGGCTCGGTGAAAAGCCTCGCCCAAGCTCCCGATGATCTCGGGGTCCTGAGCGAACTTCTCGAAGAGTCGGCGGTTGTCGGCGGCGCGGAGCCGCACCTGCCGGCTCATGGCGGCTCCATGGTCCCGATAGAGCGTCACGCGCTCCGTCGTTCCGACAAAGGGCCCCACCTTTCTCAGGCGGACCACCAGGTCCCGGTCTGCGGCATCGGAGAACGCGCCGTCGTACAATCCTACGGCCATCAGCGTGTCTCGTCGCGCCAGGAGGGTAGAAGCCACCGCGGGGGGAACATCGCCGGCCCGATGATGAACCAGTGACGCGAGGTCCAACGACGGGAAGTCAGGGGTCGGAGGTTCGTCGAGTGGCTCGAGCTCGGCATCGACGATAACCACGCCACAGAACACCGCAGACGCATCCTTATTCTCGGCGAGCGCCTGAACCTGGAGCGCCAGCTTGTCGGGACGCCATACGTCATCGGCATCACAAAAGGCGATCAGCTCGGACGTGGCCTCCGACACGCCTCTGTTCCTCGCCGCCGCCACCCCCTGATTCGTCTGAGAAATCAAGACCACCGGGTGGCCGAACTCGGCCACGATGTCGGCGGTGGAGTCGACCGATCCGTCGTCGATCACGATGCATTCGCTGACCGGATACGACTGAGCAAGCACCGATTCCAGCGTGGAGCGGAGAAACCTCGCGGCGTTGTAGGCTGGAATCACAACGGATATCGAGGGCAGATCCCCTCCGCTCAATAGACCCTCCTCGCACGCGACTATCACGGATCAGCGACCACCACCGGCGTCCCTATAGTAACGGATTCACCCCGGCCTTCCGAACAGATTCCGGTTCGAGCGCATCCGGGCGAATCGACCCCGCATGAGCAGTCGGGCTCGGAATGGTTTGACAGCCTCGAACCCCGACGTCTAGTGTCCCGGCACCATGACCCATGACTGGCTTCGGTGCGGGCGGTTCGCTTCATGACTTATGTGCTGCTCGCCCTTCTCGTGCCTGCCGTGGCAGCTACTGCGACGGCAGCCCTGATTCCCATGGTCCGCGCCCTTGCTCTGCGGGCCGGCCAGATGGCGGGTGCTACCGAGGACCGGTGGCACACGCGTCCGACCCCCAACGTCGGCGGGCTGGCAATTGTGGGGGGCTTTGCCCTGGCGGTGGCCCTCGAGGTCGGCTTGTTCGGGACGGGTTTGGCCGTGGGCGAGGTGGCGCCCCGGGCGGTGGTTCCCCTGACTCCCCCCGTTGGGCTGGTCGTCGCGGCCCTCTTGGCAGCTGCCCTCGGTCTATGGGACGACGTTCGACAGCTCCGTCCCTCGACGAAGCTGGTGGGTCAGCTCGCTGCGGCTTCGATACTCATCATGACGGGGATCGGCGTCTGGCTGACCGGGACCTATGTGCTGGACGTTCTCATATCGCTCTTCTGGTTCGTGGGCATCACGAACGCCCTGAACCTCCTGGACAACATGGATGGGTTGGCAGGAGGCATCGGTGCCATCGCAGCGACTTTTCTCGGCATCAACTTCTTGCTGGGTGGACAGTCAGAGCTGGCAATCCTCGCCTTTGCATTTGCTGCGGCCCTGGGTGGCTTTCTGGTACACAACTACCCGCCTGCACGGATCTTCATGGGGGACTCGGGCTCCTTGTTTATCGGTCTCTTCCTCGCCGGCCTTGCGCTCTCGCCGGGCCCCGGCCTCTCCCGCAGCTTGGCGGCGGTAGTGGCTGTTCCACTCGTGGTGCTCGCGATACCGATTCTCGACACGACGTTCGTGACGGTGACCAGGCTCCTGGAGGGCAGGGCGGTCTCGAAGGGAGGACGGGACCACACATCCCATGCATTGGTCTCTCTCGGTGTCTCCGAGGAGCGTGCCCTGTGGATCCTATGGGGCTTGGCTATCCTCGGTGGTGGTGTGGGGCTCTTGGTGCGGACGGCAGGCCGGACCTTTGCGTACATGCTGGGTGGAATTCTTCTCGCAGCGTTGGCGCTTCTCGGGTCGTATCTGCTGACGGGTCGCCTCGACCGATTGGAGGCCGACAAGACCGCAGAAAGTGACCCCACTCTGCTCGAGCGCTTGGGAGCATTGCACCGGCGAGTTCCGTTCCTTGTGTTCGGCATGGACATCTTCGTGGTGGGGCTGGCCTATTATGCCGCCTACCTCATCCGCTGGGACTCGAGTCAGCTCCCTGCGGAGTTGGACTATTTCCAGCGGACGCTGGTCTTCGTGGTCGCTCTGAAGCTGATGGCCTTTGCCGGTACGGCGGCGTACGCGCCTCGTTGGCGCCACTACAGCATCGCCGACGCTATGGTCATGGTTCGAGCGAACCTGCTCGGCACGCTACTTACCGCGTCGGTTCTGCTCCTGGTCGCCCGCAGCGGATTGTCCCGTGGGGTGCTGGTGGTGGATTTCCTCGTCTGTACTATCCTCACGGTGGTGGGACGCTTCTCGTTCCGCATGCTGGAAGACGCCACGGGGCGTTGGTCGGTGGAGGGCGTGCCCATGGCGTTCGTCGGACCCATCGAAGACGCCGACCTGGCTTTCCGGGCCGCGCGGGCCCTCAGCGCGCCCACGTTCCGGCCCGTTGCCGTCGTGGATCACTCACAGGTGGGCGCGAAGGGGCGGTTCCAGGGCTATCCGCTGTTCGGGGGTGCGGACGCAATCGCGCGGGCGGTTCGCGACTGTGAGATCAATACGGTGGTGGTGGTGGATAAGGGCGAAGGGGCGGCAGACTCACACGACAAGCTCTTGGAGGAGTATCTCGCCACGACGGGTTCTTTGGACGTCTATGTGCTCAGAATCTCGTTGGAGTCGGTGAGGTCTGGAGCTAGAACCGCCGGAGACGCTGCCTTGTAGCGCCTGTTTCCAGCCGTCATATTCCGGTGCGGCCACTCCGGCTAGCGATCCGCCGATCCACCGATCATACATGCTCTCACCGACTCCATGACCGCCTCCTCTATCGAGCACTTGGGCAACGGCGACCTCACGGTTGGCGTTATCGGTCTCGGCTACGTCGGTCTCCCCCTCTCAGTAGAGATCGCCCGCTCGGGACTCCAGGCTGTAGGCTTTGACGTCGACCCAGAGGTGGTGGAGGGCATGAACGCCGGCCGGAGCCACATCGACGACGTCACCGACGAGGAGCTGCAGGAGGTGTTGGCGACGGGGCGCCTCGAAGCCACCACCGACATGTCTAGGCTCGCCGAGTGCGACGCCATCTCGATCTCCGTTCCAACGCCGCTCTCGAAGACACAGGACCCGGACGTGTCGTTCGTGATCGCCGCGTCCGAGGCCGTGGCTGCGGCGTTGCGCCCCGGGCAGCTCGTAGTGTTGGAATCGACCACCTATCCCGGGACCACCCGGGAGGTTCTCCTGCCGACCCTGGAGCGCACGGGCCTAGACGCCGGGAAGGACTTCTTTCTGTGCTTCTCTCCCGAGCGCGTCGACCCCGGGAACGCGGTCTGGAAGACGAAGAACACGCCCAAGATCATCGGGGGGATCACGCCCGCTTGCACGGAAGCCGGCCTGGCCGTCTACGAGCGCTTCATCGACACGATGGTCCAGGTTTCCTCCACCGAGGCGGCCGAGATGGTCAAGATCCTGGAGAACACCTTCCGGGCCGTGAACATCGCTATGGTGAACGAGGTCGCCCTCATCGCCGACCGCCTGAAGGTGGACGTCTGGGAGGTCATAGAAGCGGCCGCCACCAAGCCCTTCGGCTTCATGAAGTTCACCCCGGGGCCGGGTCTGGGAGGGCACTGCATTCCGGTGGATCCCCACTACCTCGCGTGGAAGATGCGCACGCTGGACTACCGGACCCGGTTCATCGATCTGGCGTCGGAGATCAACGCCGCGATGCCCCGTTTCGTGGTGAACAAGATACGAGATGCCCTCAATGCGGGCAGGAAGGCCGTAAACGGCGCCCGCATCCTCGTTCTGGGTGTGGCGTACAAGCGGGACGTCAATGACGTCCGGGAGTCACCGGCCCTGGATATCATCAGACTCCTCGCCGCCGACGGGGCACAGGTGGAGTATCACGACCCGCTGGTGCCTGAGGTTGCCGAAGACGGGACCCTGCTGTCCTCGGTTCCGCTGACGGACGAAGCTCTTTCCCGGACCGACGCGGTCGTCATCGTCACGGACCACTCGGAGGTGGACTACGGGCGTGTGCTTGAGCTGGCCGGTGTCGTGGTGGACGCCCGCAACGTCACGGCGCCTCTCCTGAACGAGCATGGCACACGGGCAGGGGCTTGGATCGTGAAGGGTGGGGCTGGCTGAGGGCCGGGGCACGCCCGCCCGTCCCATGACCCCCATCCTAGTCCACCGCGTCATCGCCCGCCTGAACACGGGTGGGCCCGCCATGCACGTGGTCCATCTGGCCGAGGGCCTCGACCCGCGCGTTTTCGAGACACGGCTGATCACCGGCCGGATCACCGAGGATGAGGGCGACATGACCTACTACGCTCTCGATCGGGGTGTGGACGTGATCGAGATCGCCGGCATGTCCCACCCCCTATCGCCGTGGAAAGACGTTCGGACTCTACTCACGCTCTTCCGCATCTTCCGCCGCGAGCGGCCGGCCATCGTGCACACGCACACGGCGAAGGCCGGCACGGTGGGCCGTCTGGCCGCTCTGGCAGCCGGTGTGCCGGTCATCGTGCACACGTTCCACGGGCACGTGCTTGGCGGCCTCTACTTTTCACGGCTTAGGACGCGCTTCTTCCTGGAGATCGAGCGACAGCTCGCCCGGGCTACGGACCGGCTCGTGGTGCTGACCCATCGACAGGCCCGGGAGATGGCAGAGGATCTCGGCGTGGCGCCCGCCGAGCGCTTCGCCGTGATTCCGCTGGGGCTGGACCTTCAGGCCTTCGCAGAGGTGGATCGGTCCGAGGCGCGAACTCGCCTGAGAGAGAGCCTGGGGATCGAGGAGGACCGCCCGGTGATCGGGATCGTGGGGAGGATGGTGCCGGTCAAGAACCACGAGCTGCTCTTCGACGCGGTGGCGGTACTGCGGGAGCGGATGGACCCGGAGCCGCATGTCGTGGTGGTGGGGTCGGGGGAGAGGGAAGGGGTCCTGAGGAGATATGGCGCCGAGAAGGGCCTGGATCGGCTCGTCCACTGGCTGGGGTGGCGACAGGACCTGCCCGAGATCTATCCGGCGTTCGGCGTGACGGCCCTCACGTCGTTGGACGAGGGAACGCCGGTTTCGCTCATGGAGTCGCTGGCCGCCGGAACGCCCGTGGTGTCACGGGCCGTGGGGGGCGTGCCGGAGATCCTGGAGGACAGGGCTCTCGGGCGCCTGGTGTGGCATGCTTCTCCCGAGGCCTTCGCCGACGCCCTGGAGGAGACCCTGCGCTCGCCGCCGGATGCAGCAACGAGGACCCGGGCCAGAGAGACGGTACTGGAGCGGTATTCGACCGAGCGGCTGGCAGGAGACATGGAGAGGCTGTACACAGAAGCGCTTGGACGGGTCGGAGTCACCGTTGGGGAGGGCCGATGAGAGTCCCGCTTCTCAACATGAATGGCGACCTAATACAATAGTCCATTCGTATCGATCTGGGCCATTGCTCGACCTGCTACTCCGGAACCGGGATTGAGGTGTATTGCTAGAGGACATCATGGAGATTCCACTGCTCGATCTGACGGCTCAGTACGAGTCGATAAGCGGAGAGTTGGACGAAGCCGTCCGGGCCGTGATCCGGTCTCAGCGCTTCATTCTGGGCGAGCCCGTAGAACGGCTCGAGACGAGCCTCGCCGACATGATCGGGGTGGGGTACACGGCCGGATGCGCGAGCGGCACGGATGCCCTTCTGCTGCCCCTACGGGCATTCTGGAGGCAATCCGAAGATGCGGTCGTCATTCCGGCCTTCACGTTCTTCGCCACCGCTGGCGCGGTGTGGAACGCCGACTACCGGCCGGTCTTCTGCGACGTCGATCCTGTCACCTTCAATGTGACCGCGGAGACGGTGGCGGCGGCGTGGACGGATCGGACTCGGGGCGTGATCCCCGTACATCTCTTCGGCCAGATGGCCCCCATGGAGGAGATCGGGGCGGTGGCCCGTGAGCGAGGCGGATTCGTCTTGGAGGACGCCGCGCACGCTATTGGGGCCTCCCAGTGTCTCAGTACGGGCGGCGCCGGGTCTGTGGGAAGTGTCAAGGCCGGAGCCGCCGGCGACGCCGGAGCGTTCAGCTTCTTTCCGACCAAGAACCTCGGAGGATTCGGAGATGGCGGGCTCATCTCGACGAACGACCCGGAGCTTGCCGACAAGCTCAAGAAGCTCCGGGTCCACGGCGGCCTCAAGATGTACCACCACGAGATGGTGGGCACGAACAGCCGCCTGGACGCGCTCCAGGCCGCGGTGGTCTCGGCCAAGCTGCCCCACCTTGAGTCATGGTCCGAGGCACGCCGGCGGAACGCGGCGCTCTACGACGAGCTGTTGACAGACATCGCAGAGGTCATCAACCCCGCCGTCGCACCCGGCAATACGCACGTCTACAACCAGTACACGATCCGGGCACGCCGACGCGACGAGCTCCGAGACTACCTGATTGAGCAGGGCATCGGAAGCGCCGTCTACTACCCGCTCGCCCTCCACCTGCAGCCTTGCTTCTCGGAGTTGGGCTACCGGGAGGGGGACCTGCCGGTCTCCGAGAAGCTGTGTCAGGAGGTGCTGAGCCTGCCGATCTTCCCAGAGCTCGGCGGGGATCGGGTGACGGCCGTGGCGGAGGCCATCCGGGAGTTCTACACTTGAAGATCCTCGTCACCGGGTCCGGAGGTCTCCTGGGGGGAGCCGTCGTCCGGGCCGCCCGGGGAAGGGGACACGACGTAAGCGCCCTGGACCGGGCGGCGCTCGACGTCACCGACTTCGAGTTGGTGGAGAGCCGGTTGCGGGACGAGGCGCCCGAGGCCGTGATGCACTGTGCCGGCTACACCGCGGTGGACGACGCGGAGGAGGAGCCCGATCGAGCCACGGCGGTCAACCGTGACGGAACCCGCAACGTGGCGCTCGCCGCCGCCGCGATCGGAGCGAGTCTCGTCTATCCCAGCACGGACTACGTCTTCGACGGCCGGTCGGATCGGCCCTACCGGCCCGAGGACGAGACGCACCCCGTCAACGCTTACGGCCGGAGCAAGCTGGCCAGCGAGAAGGTGCTCGAGACGACCGATGCCCGCTGGGCCGTCGTGCGCACAAGTTGGCTGTACGGACCCGACGGACAGGACTTCATCGACGTGATCCTCGGAGCTCGATACCGTTCCAGCCCCCTCAAGATCGTGAACGACCAGATCGGGTGCCCGACGTGGACGGACAGTCTGGCCCCCGCGTTGGTGGAGCTGGCCGAGAGGGGCGCGATCGGAACGTACCACCTCTGCGACCGGGGCAAAGCCACCTGGCTGGACCTCGCGAGGGGGGCCGCCATCCTCGCGCACCTCGACGTAGAGCTGGAGGCCACCACCACAGAGGCCTGGGGCGCGCCCGCCGACCGGCCCCGCTACTCCGTGCTCGACTCGTCCAAGGCCGAGGCCCTTCTGGGCCGATCCATGCCCATATGGGGCGAGTCTCTCCGGGCGCATCTGGAGGCGATCGAATGAATGCGGCCCTGTACTTCGCTCCCAACTCCGTCCGGCACAGTCAGGATCTCGACTTCTTCCACGATTCAGCCGAGCGGGTCGCCACAGCGTCTGCCGAGGACAGCGTCCTCCTCGAAGCGGCCGGCTACAGCCTGGACCTTCAGCTCAGTCAGCCGGGCTTCATTCGGGCCATCGTCCGCCGCGACGACTTGGCAACGCAGATCGATTGGGCTCACGACTCCGCCTGGCGATTCATGCCGCCGGTCCCTGATGTAAAGAGACACCCAGATTTACGCAGTTGGGAGATCCAGTACGTGATAATCCATGTGGTCACTCGAGAGGCGCGATTCGCTTGAGCGGCTCGCCCTTCCGGGCCAGGTCCCGGTCCTCCAGGAGCTCCTCCTTGTGGAGTTCGGCCCACTCGAGAACGTGTCGCCTCGCTCGTGGCGGGAAATATCCATGGACAACTGTAAATTCTACCTCACGGAAATCTCGTGTTCCCCGTACACGGCGTGGAAGTGTGGGGTCCCCGTGCTCATTGTAGAACATTCCGACGACGATGCCGAGGAACCGTGATACTTCAGGCATAGATGTGGTCGAGCCAGGGTCGGGTCGACGCTCACGAACGGTGCGAGCATGGCGCGGGCGCTTGAATAGCGGCATGGGAGCCAAGACCGGGATCGGAGGTGGCCACCAGGTCTTTCTCCACCTGGAGAAGGAAGGGTACATTACCTCGTCCCCGCTATTCCGTGCTCGACTGCACGGAGGACGAGCGTCTCCTAGGGCGATCCATGCCGCCCTGGCGCGAGTCCCTGACGAGCTACCTGGAAGAGTCGCGATGACAGGGAACCGCCCATACGACGCGCCTGGGATGGATCGCCGCGAGAACCAGATGACAGGGGAGGTCCGATGAAGGGCGTCGTCCTCGCCGGCGGCCTGGGGAGCCGGCTCCAGCCCATGACGCGCGTCACCAACAAGCACCTCCTCCCGGTCTTCGACCGGCCCATGATCTACTTCCCCATCCAGCAGCTCGTGCACGCGGGGATCGACGAGATCCTGATCGTGACGGGCGGAAACAGTGCGGGGGACTTCCTGCAACTGCTCGGCAACGGCAGGGACTTCGGCCTCAGGCACCTGGACTATACCTACCAAGCAGGGGAAGGGGGGATCGCGGAGGCCCTGGGCCTGGCGGAGCATTTCGCGGAAGACGGGCCCGTTTGCGTGATCCTGGGGGACAACATCTTCGGCTCGCCGATACGGCCGGCCGTCGATGCGTACCGAGCCGAACCTGAGGGAGCCATGGTGCTCCTCAAGGAGGTGGACGATCCGGTCCGATTCGGCGTGGCGGAGCTCGACGGGGACCGGGTCGTGGGGATCGAAGAGAAGCCCGCGGAGCCACGGAGCAACTTCGCGGTCACCGGCTGCTACTTCTACGACCGGCGCGTCTTCGAGATCGTACAGGGACTCTCGCCCTCGGACCGCGGAGAGCTGGAGATCACCGACGTGAACAACCGCTACGTGGAGTGGGGAGCCCTGCGCCACCACGTCGTGGACGGATGGTGGACGGACGCCGGAACCGTCCGATCTTTGTATCGCGCCACACGGCTCGTCGCGGACACCGCGGACGAACCCGTCCTACACCTTCCCGAGGTCACCTCTCCCCTCCGACGGTCGACGGATCCGTGAGACTGCTCGTCACCGGTGGAGCGGGCTTCATCGGCTCCAACCTCATCCGGTATTTCCTCGAGGAGCGCTCGAACGTGGAGGTGATCAACCTCGATCTCCTCACGTACGCCGGGAATCCGGACAACCTGAGGGGCGTGGACGAGGATCCGCGCTACCGGTTCGTGCACGGCGACATCTGCGACGACGAGCTCGTGGGCGAGCTGGTCGGTGACGTAGACGCCGTCCTGAACCTGGCCGCCGAATCTCACGTGGACCGCTCCATCGAGCACGACGCTCCCTTCGTCCGAACCAACGTTACGGGAACGCACACGCTGCTCAGCGCGGCCGTGGCCGCCTCGAGCCCGCCCCGCTTCGTCCAGGTCTCTACGGACGAGGTCTATGGAGAGCTTCCCTGGCGAGACCCGGCCAATCCCGATACTGACCCCGATCCCGACCCCGCTACGGACTCCGATACGGATGCCGACCCCGATGCGCTCCGGTTCACGGAGACCACGCCACTGGCTCCCCGCTCCCCGTACTCCGCCACCAAGGCCGCCGGCGACATGCTGGCGTTGGCGTACCACCGCACCCACGGCTTGGACGTGGTGGTCACCCGTTGCTCGAACAACTACGGACCGTATCAGTTTCCCGAGAAGCTGATTCCCCTCATGGTCTCCAACGCCATGAAAGGCGAGCCTCTTCCGGTGTACGGCGACGGGCTGAACGTCCGGGACTGGATCCAGGTGGGGGATCACTGCCGGGGCCTGGACCTAGCGCTCCGCAAGGGACGTTCCGGCGAGGTCTACAACTTCGGGGGAGACGCGGAGCGGACCAACCTCCAGGTGGTCGAGTCCATTATAGAGCAGACCGGGGCCCACCCGGAGCTGATCACCTTCGTGGAGGATCGCCTGGGCCACGACCGGCGCTACGCCGTCGATTCGTCCAAGGCCAAGGAGGAGCTGGAGTGGGAGCCGACGGTGGACTTCGAGGAGGGTCTCGCCGACACGATCTCGTGGTACGGCCGGAACGAGACCTGGCTCGAGCGCATCGCCAGCGGCGCGTACCGCGGATGACGAAGGGCCTATCCGGCCTCGGCCCCTTTCTGTCCCGGATCTGGTTCGCCACTTGGCTAGCCGCCCCCATCTCCGCCTCCGCTTGCTGACTTTAATCGCCACCCAGCCGTCAGTGGATGTTACCAGCAGAAGTGGAATCACACACGGTCTATTGCGGGGTGGCTGCTGAATTTCCTGATGTTCAACAATGGGATTCACACCGTGCACCACTTCAAGCCCGGCATGCATTGGAGCCTGGCGCCGGCCGCACACCGGGAGGTCGAGCGCAGCATCGATCCATCCCTGAACGAGCCGTCACTCCTCTGGTATCTGCTGCGAGCGCATGTGCTGGGTCTTTTTATCCCGGCGTTCCGGACCGACTCAATGCGGCTGCGTCGACAGCGAATGGAACCCGTGACAGACTGAGCCCAGGCTTACTGAGTGCGGCGCTCCATCAGAATCCGAACCCCAATCCCATACCGAGGCTCTTTCGGCCAGTGATGCCGAAATACGGATTGCGCTCCTGGTCCAAGCTGAACCACAGCCCCAGCTGTCCGTCCGCAATGTTCCGGACTCCGGGATACACGTTGAGCGCGAGGAATCGGTGCGACGACTCGTCCAGGAGTAGGCTGGCAAGGAGCGTATTGTCCCGATCCCACCAAAGGCCCGCCGCGAGCCCGAACTCAGCCCTTTCCTGGTGCGTGTCCGGGTCGATGAAATAGGATTTGGACTCGCCCCCAACGCCGAAGCTCACGCTGGTGCCGTCCGTGCGCTTGAACGAGAGGCCGACTTGGAGCCCCAAGCCAGTCTTCACGAACAGTGATGCGGACTCGGAGAAACGAAGGGGCACCTTGAAAACGAGATGGTGCCCGTTGTTGATGAGCCGGGCATCCGGTGCGGTGATCGAGGCCTGTGTCGGCCAGATCGCCGCCCCCGCGCGCTGGGCGAAGAAGCGCGACACCCAGTCGCTCTGAAAGAGGAGCACGCCCCCGAGATCGAACGCCAGTAGGTCGAGCATGGTCGACCCCGACGGACCGCTCCCCCCGCCCTCGTATGCCTCGTTGATCACCGAAGCGCCCATCGTGGTAATGCCCGCGAGGAGTGCCGCGGCTGGCACTCCGTGAGCTTCGTACCACTTGGTCAGCCGCCGATTCGCGATGCCTCCCTCGAGGACGTGACCGGTGTAGTTCGATGCCCACGACCAGCTCTTCCAGTCACTGGTCGAGAACGGGATCGCCTGGTTCCTCAGAAGCCATCCCCAACCCCCGTCGCCGTCCGCCGCTTCGCCTGGATGTCGGACGGAATGCCACACGCCCTTCCACTCATACGGGTTTGAGAAGATCAGGCGCCGATCGAAGTCCCCCCAGAACTCCACCCACTGCGCCGTGGCGAACCCTTTGTTGAGAATCACGTCGAACGGACCCGCATAGGCATCCGTGCCGAAGTCGCGACCTCGATAGAAGAAAGGGCCTTCGTCAGGGACGCTCGACTCGCGATCATCCCCCCCGTCGACGGCCATTGCCGCGACCGCTAGACTCGTCGCGCCGATCAACACCGGACGGCTGCAGCCGGAGAGAAGGATGAGCGTCAGGGGCGGGATGGCAGTCCAGTACGAGACCTTCGTTCGGAGACGGAAACTCATTTCCTTGACGGTATTCACGACAGTCTCAGGAAAACGAACCGGTGCCGGTGGGAAACGATCACGTGCGGTGCGGCTTGCTCTGGAAGAGGTGGCTAGTACCTAGCTAGTCGAGCGTCTCCGCAAGATGGCGCTCCGCCATCACCTGAAACCGGCCGTCCGGCGGTTCGAAGACGGGGAGCTCCAACGCTCGCTCAAAGTGACTTCGGGCCTCTTCCTTCCGGCCGCGGTTCAGGTACATGCTCCCGAGGTCCAGATGGAAGAGGATGTAGTTGGGCCTCAGCTCCACGGCGCGCGTGAGGTACCGCTCGGCGTCCTCCCAACTGGTCAAACCCATGACGCCACCTCCGAGGAAATATCTCGCGATAAAGCGCTTGATGCGCGAGAGTTTCCGCACCTCGTAGTTGAGAACGCCGAGGGCGTGGTGTGCGCCGGCATGCAGGGAATCCACCGCCAGGATCTGGTGGGCCAGGTCGTACACCTCCCTACCGAGCGCCGAGGCGTCTGCGGCCCCCGACTGGACGGCTCGGAGACCCTTCGCGGTCATGAGCCAATACAGCCCGTCGAGACCCTTTGGCACGACCTCGGTGGCCCGAAGAGCGGTGGACTCCCCGATCCTGTACCACTGGTTCTGTATGTCGCTCCCCTCGGCGAGGAGCCCCTGAGCGATGGCTGAGCGGGCCGCGGCCAGCAGCGCTTGGTAGCTCTCGGGCTGCACGTCGAGGATGTCCTCGAGCATCTGCAGCGATTCGGTGACGCGGTGCTCTCGAAAGAGTCTGTCCGCCTCGGTGACCCTCGGATCGGCTTCCGAAAAAGCAGCGTTTGTCATGGCCGGGTCGTGAGGAGCCGATGCCGAATCCATGTTCTTGACGGTGGCTGCCTGCGCCGCCACGGGCATCGGAACGGCCGCCAGGGATGTAGCACCTGCTGACGCGAGTCCGGCCCAGAGCGTCAAGAGTGAGAGTCGTTTGATGGACATGGTCGACCCTTGCGGCATCCCTGTTCGTTCAGTCGATCGGTTCAGCAACCTCGCTGCCCCCGAACTTGAACGCAATAATCTCCCCTCCTTCACCGGCAGCCGCGATTCCGAGCTCACTATTTACTCTGCACGCGTGACGTGCCAGCTGCGGTCCTGAGGCTGCTCCCGGTGGCGAGCAGCACCACCCACCCGGCTCCAGCCATGGGGACCAGATACGCCACATGCTGTAGCACTGCGATCCCGATCGCGGCCTCGGTGTCGATCCCCAAGAACACGTAGGCGACGACCGCGCTCCCTTCGTAGATCCCCACATTCGCCGGAGTGAACGACGCCATGGTCGAGAGGCTCACGGCCGAGAGAACAAGGAGCACACCCCAGAACGGCAAGGAGACTCCGAGTGCCATAAGCACCGCGACGATGGCGAGGCCTTCGACGACCTTCTGCGCAGCGCCGAGCCCGATCGCCATGAAGAACACTCGCGGCTGTCGCAGGGCCTCGAGTTGCGACGCGGCTGTACCCAGGAACCCGACGGTGCGACCACGCCACCCGTGCCAACGGTCGGCCAGCCGTTCCAGGTGGTGCCCGCGGTGGGCGGCAAGTAGGAGTGCAGCACCGAAGGCCGCCACCAGGCCGAGCAGGCTCACTGCGCCGCCACGAACGGCGCCCGGAAGGGGGAAAAGGGCGATCGTCAGGCCGAACAGCATGAGCTTGGCGATTCCTTCGGCGAGCTGATCGAGCGCCTTCACGGAGACAGCCGTCGCATATCCGACCCCTCCCCGCGTGGCGAGCAAATGGATTCCGGTCGCGTGCCCCGCGAGAAACGGACCCCCGTTGGAGATGGTGGAGGTGACCGCCGTGATCCACAGCATCGTTCCGAGGCCCACCGAGCCCGAGCTGGGGAGGAATACCATCCACTGCCATGCCGTGAACAGCAGGATCCCGCCGTTCGCGAAGACCGCGATTGCGAGCCATTCCCACGACGCCCCGAGCGCGAGATTCAGGGCTTCCCGCCAGGCGACATTCCGGAATGTGACCACGACGAAGACGGTGAGCAGAAGACACCCGAGCAGCCACCACCACCGCTTGCGCGAACCGGCGCTGCTCAAAGCAGGGCCCGGATGAGGATTGCAGCCGCGGCCGATCCGGCGGCTCCAGCCGCCAGGACCTTCCAATGGTCGTGGAAGAAGTTGATCACATGCGTATCCCATTCCGCCCAGGTGTTGCCCCGGAGGTGGCGTACGTAGGCGAGGTGTGGCTTCCCATGACCGTGCTCATCGAGTGTGAGGGTCCGGAGCCCTTGGACGTCGCCGAACGTCCGAAGGCAATCCGTCAGGAACAACGGGCCGGCCGTCGAGAGGATCCGGACGTGGCGTGGCCACAGGCGCCGGTGCTTCGCGAAGGCCGCCGGCAAAGACGCCACCGCGTGATGGAAGAGTGCGTGGTCGGGTACGGATAGCATGAGCTGGTTCGACACGCCGAACGGCGTGGTGCGCGGCAGAACGACCTGAGCATCGAGGAGACCGTCGACGGGCTTGAGACACTGTATGTCCAGGTCGGCATACAGTCCACCGAACTCCCGGAGAATGACATATCGGGCGGCGTCTACGCGTTGGATGTTCTCTGGGTATGCGGCATACAGCGGCGCCAGCTCCGGGGCCCGTTCATTAATCAGGCCCTCGAGGTCCCGGTCGGTCCACAAGCGATACTCCCAATCCGGGTGTGCTTCTTACCAACTCGCTTGTGCCTCCTGGAACCGCGCGGGCACGTCACGGTCCTTCCAGGTTTGATGGATGATGCGGGGGATCATAGATGAAGGGCGACGGTCTGCGGAGGAGCGACTTCCCACGCAGGAATATGCATGCGGACCGCTGTGGAAGCCCACCCGGTCACTGGTTGCCCGTGCCCCGGGGTTTCAGGGCACGGAGCCCGAAGAGGGCAGCACTGATCGTGAGTACGTGCCATGCGAAAAAGACGAACGACCGCTCGGCCCCGGTCCTGTCCGTCGGAAGTCCGACGACGTACAACGAGAACGAGACCTGAACGAACCAGGTAGCAAGCAGGAGCAAGAGCCCGGTCCGGAACCACAGCATGACCGCCTGGGGCACGCCCAGTCCCTCGAGGGCTACAGCTACTCCCAGCGCCCAGAATTCGAACACGATCAAGAGATGCATTGCGGTCGGCATCACACCGTGGCTCCGATGGGGGAGGAAGAGCGATCCCGGCACCATGTGGTCGGCGAAGCTGCCGGGGAGATGCATAGACATTCCGTCCTGTGCCCTGCATCGCGTCCATGCCCTGGACTCCACCGGCGTTCGGGATTGCGCCCGGGCCGATAGCGGAGCCGGTTGCGAAATGGCTTTCCACGACGGTCTTCACGAGGTTGTTCAGAGCGTTCACTGGCTGCTGGCCTGCCTGGTCTGTTCGGGCTCAGGGATCGAGACGGAATAGTAGCATGGCGTCCTCGGCCCGGCCCTCGTAGGGCTCGAGTGCGAATCCGCTCTGCAGCTCTCCTGGTGTTCGCAATCGGAGGCTCGGATTCGGCCGACTCCCCGCGCAAGGGATTGGTGCGTCCCAGCACCGCGTATCGGGCGCCCAGCGCGCGACCAGGCCAGACGGATAGACAACAGTTCGCACCTCCGCTTGCGGGATCGGATGTAAACCCCCGCCCGGGGCGGGTGTGACCCACAGGCTCCAGGGATAGCGACGGGCGGCTACGATCCACGACGCAGTCATCGAGATCGTGAAGAGAAGAACGACGAGTCCGGCCACCCACCGGGACAGGCTTGTGCGGGTGGAGTTGAGTGTTCCCTCGAAAGCGAGGGCACACGCTCCGGCTCCGAGAAGCCAGAACGTCGCGCCGGCGAAGCGTGGCGCGGGTGCGGTCAAGAACCAGAGGACGACGGCGATCCCAACTGGGGCGAGGAAGAGTGCGCCACGCCCGCAGCCTTCTCGGTCTCGGTCCCAGGTGCGTCCACGCACCGCAAGGCCCGCTCCGAACAAGATCAGCGGCACCGTCACCAGGTCGAACCGAAGGAGCGTGCGGGCGAGCCAGGGCGCGAGCCAGCCCCCCCCAGTCACCCTCGCTTGCAGGCGCTCGGCGGTGTCGTACGGATACTGCTCGGCTGGAGGATCCATCGGCGTCCGTGACCATGCGTCGATGTATGCACGTTCCCACCTCGCCTGATCGGCAGGGACGCGCCACGCCACGTCCGTTCTCAGGGCGGACGACGCTGGGTAGGCCACGTATCCCGTGAGAATCACCCCGCGTGTCGCCCAGGTGCCCAGGGTCACGGCGGCCATGACCGCCGCTACCATCAGGACGCTCCGCGCGCCCGACATCTTCGCCCCCGGACGGTGCGCGGCGACCACCGCAGCCACGGTCGCCACCGGGAGACCAAGCAAGACGAAGGACAGCTTGACCGAGACGCCCGCGGCAGCGAGCACCACGACGGCGAAGACGTCGATGGGGACCCGATCCGGTTCGCGGGGGAAGAGAACTCGAAAGAACGAGACACCCAACGTGAGGCCGAGCAGTAGGGCCGGCAGGTCTGTCGAGGTCGCGCTCGCCTCCAGGAAGTAATACGGCGCAAGCCCGGCGAGAGGGAGGGCGCCTATTAGCGTTTCGGCTCCGGCGAGGGCTTGTCTTTGGATCAGCTGACCGAGGAGCCACCAGGCGTGGGTCGAGGACACGAGGAGCAGCAGCCCGCTCGTCAGGTGATGGAAGCTCGGTGCCCAGGACCCCAGGTCGAGCATCGCCAGCACCAAGAGATGCGAGCTATTGAAACCGAAGCGGCCATGGAGGTTGGCGAGGCCGGGGACGATCGCGAACTGCTGAGCCCAACGGATCGAGCCCAGATGGTAGATCCCGGCGTCTTGAGGTGTGATCGGAGCGAGCGCCCGGTTAGACAGCCAGACCGCGAAAAGGGACCACGCCAAGGCCAATAGGGCCAGTCGAGGCAGGCGGTCCAGCGACCGGTGGCGGTTCACGCGCCACCACTCCCCGACGTGGACGCCGCGGGACGCCCATCCTATCAAGGCACCGGCCCCCAATACCTGGAAGCAGACCGGTGAGATCGGGGCTACGAGGTGCCAGAGTTGTAGAAACGAAATCGCCGCCGCGTACCCGAGCCAGAACCCGAGGAAGACCTCCTGCGCGTCGAATCGGCGTGAGCCGATCCCCCTGAGGAGGCCGACTCCCACTCCAGTGAAAACGAGAAAGATGAGCCCCCACAGGCCCGCGATCACCAACATGCCGACGCTCATACGGTCACTGCTCCACGCCGAGCACGTACACCGCGCGGAGGACCGGGTAATAGGGGAGCCGCCAGCGTGGAATCGTCAGGCGTTCCCGTACGGGGAGCCCTTGGCGGCGGAACCGCTCCCTCCACTCCGAGTCCGAGTGGAAGCTCCCCTGGGCTCGCCCCCAGTCTGTGAACCGAGTGTGCGCGCCCGACCAGAATCCGTCCCAGGCATTCTCGCGGAGATCCTCGGCGACGATAACGGAGCGACGCGTGACGCGTCGCATCTCGGTGAGCAGCTCATCCTGATGCCCCAAGTGATGCAAGACGAACATGCACAGCACCAAGTCGAACGTATCGTCCTCGAAGGGAATCGTGTGGCCGTCGAAGATGATAGGCCGAATCTGCTCGTGCTCGCTGGTGTCCGAAACATCCATGGCCACGACGGAATGGCCCAGTGAGCCGAGGAACGCCGAGTAGTGGCCCGTTCCGGTGCCGAGATCGAGAATCCTCCCACGGTAGTGCTCGGCCAGAGCGTAGTACTTCTCGTGCCGGAAGAAATCGACCGGGCGGATGAGCCCGGTGCTTGCAAGAGCGGCGCGCAGGCAAGTTGCGATGCTCCCGGCGGCGAGAGTCACAACCGCCGGACGGTGGTCGGAGTCAGTCACGCGCCGTCATCGAAGGCTTCCATGGAAGTCGAAGGTCATGCCCAGGCGGACCAGATACGAGAACCGGTTCTCGTCCACTCTGTCCATATGGTCGGCGTTGGAGATGAAGCTCCTCCCGACGTCCCACTCGATGAAGATCTGTCGCCGCGGCTGGTAGCGCCCTTGTATTGCGATTCGACGCGTCGTCTCCATCACGCCGAGGAAGTTGGATGGCTGGCCCAGGTAATCGGCAGGGAAAGGCTCCCGGTAGTCACCCTCGCCCATGCGCTGGAACTGGATGATCGGCGTGAGGCGCAGCCCCACCACATTGAGATAAAGATCCCCTCTGAGTTCCAGCCGATCGTAGTCGGCCCAGGGATCTGCGAGACCTTGATCCAGATAGCTCCACCGCTCGGCGACCGGAGGGGACCGGTACGACCACGCCGACACGCGACGGTAGTCGAGTCCCAGCTCGACCCTTGGCGACACCCCGTGGTATCGGGCGCCCATGCTCAACTGGAAGTTGATCGGCTCGGAATCACGGTCGGTTCCGCCCAGGAACGGATCGAGGTCGAAGTCGTCGATCACCAGCTCACCGTAGACCGTGCTTTCGCCGAGGCGCATCCAAAGGAGCCCGTTGAACATCAGGTTGCCGGTGACGTCGGTGGGCTCGCTGTCGTGATCGAAGATCAGCAGCTCCGCCGGGTTCAGGAACCGGAGCGCGGAGTGGCGCTCCGCCGAGAAGATCTTCGCCTCGCCGAGGGAGATCCAGAAGTTGGGCGTGCCGTAGTCGACCCTGTTCGCCATGAAGTACCGGGTGCGACCGTCGACCGCCTCGAGCTCGCCCGTCATGAATCGGACTGCGACCCTTCCGCGACCGATATCCAAGCCGAACTGCGGGTAGGCCACTGGGTTGCCGGACAACATCAGGCCGGTTCGGCCGATGGGGCCCCAGTTCCGTCGCATCCTTCCCAGCCACACGTTTCCCCAGGGGAAGGCGGCCGTCACATAGGCGTTGTCGCTCCGGCGTAGCAGGAACAGGAACCCAGAGGGTGACACGCCGTCGGGGTCTCCGCTGTCCGCGTAGTGCCAATGGTCGGCGTAGAGGTCGAGCACGATGGCGGCGCCGTGTGTTTCGAGCCACACGCTTTCCGCGTTGAACGGCCATACCCGATCCTCGATCGTCTCCTCTTCCGTGCTTCGGAACGGCACGAGGGGATCGCGCCGCCGGCTGTCCGCCGCCGTCCCACCAAGTCGGATCTCCGCACCTATCCGCGTGGTAGCGTCATCTGTGCCCTCGAGTCGTGCCAACTCGGGAGCGAGCTCCTCGCGGAGGATACGGATCCATGCGGCGATAGGCTCCTGGTGAGCTTGCGGATCTACTCCTGCCAATCCGGCTGCGACGTCGATTCGACGGTAGGGCTGCGCGATCGGGCTGATCTCCGGCAAGAAGCCTCTGTGCCGTAGCCGCTCGATCGCCTCGTAGGTCCAGGAGTCGGTCGGCAGCGTTCGTGAGCCGGTCCGGGCGGGATCTTGTTGTGCGGAGAGCCCCGTGGGTACAAGGATCGCCAGGACGAGATGAGCCAGGCGAGGGAGCTTGGACGGCATGCTGGGGGACTCCACATTCGGTTGGTTGGAAACCGGACCCGAAGCTAGCTTTGCGCCGAAAGGGGGTGCCCCTGCACCCGCATCCCCACACTCTAACGGGCACCTCAGGGATAGGGAAAGGGATAGGGGGCTGGTCCAACGGCACGTGCCAAGGAGGCGGGGATCCAATGATGGACCGCGTGGCCTCACACCGATTTCTGCTGGCCCCACCGTGGTATGCCCGGGACGCCCGGTGTCCGCACGTAGGTCCAAAGGACGAACACCATGGTGACCGATCCCACCAGTCGGTGCGTGATCGGATACTGCGCTACGAAGAGGATCGATACGAGAGCCACGAACCCGGGAACGGCCCTCTCCCGCGACACCATCGCGAGAGGGAGGATCCAGGCGATGTACCAGGGCTGGAACTGAGGCGCTAGGAAAAGAAGAACGAGCAGGAAGCCGAGCGCTTCTCTCAGCAGGTCCTCCGGCGTTCTCGTACGGAGCGCGGCGCGCACCCCGACGAGAAGCAGGACGAGGCCAGTGATTGCACTCCAGGTGCGGAACGCCACCGCCTGCATCTCGGATCCGGCGTAGCCGGCCGCGGTGTGGATCAGCCAAGCGATCGAATTCGTTATCCGGTACGGATCCACCTCGGTGTTGGTCGCCAGAGCCGCCAGCGTTGCCGGGACCGTGGGCCACAGCCCCCAGAGCGCGGCTCCGGCGCCGATCAACGTGACCAACATTCTGATCCCGTGAGAGGGCCTCCTACGAAGCTCCAAGCAGAGCAAGAGCCCAAGGATGGGGATCGTCGCGACCTTCACCAGCGCTCCTATCACCAGAGCCCCGAGAGCCGCCCATGTCCGATCCAGCAACAAGAAGTACACGCCGAGGAGGATCGCCAACACCATGAGGCCGTCGTTGTGCGACTGCCCGCTGATCTCCCACACGAACACGGGGTTGAGCGCAAGGAGAACGAAGGCCCGTTCGCGGGAAGCCCCGGTGAGGAAGCGGGATGTGATCCGAGCCGCCACCATCACCGAGACGACGACGATGGAGAAGGATATCAGCTTGTGCACGGCCATCGACACGGGCACGGAGCCGGTGAGGGTCACCAACCGGTTGAAACCGTCCAACAGTGGGCCGTACGCGCTGGGCACCCCCTGCCACGGAGACGGCACCAGGGCCCGGAACGGGTCGCCCACCGGGAGCGCGCCGGGTCCCACGGCATACGCATCGAAGCCTAACCACCCCAGATGTCCGTACGCGAGATTGGAATAGAGGTCGGAGGACGTGAGCGGGAGGGCGAGCGCGGCTGCCAGATGCACACCGAGAGTGCCGGCGATCAGAGACCGCGGGTCTCCCCCCTCCGGCCGTCCCTCTCGGTGCAGAGCCGACCACCAATGCCACGCGATCCAACCCATGCCCGCCGCAAACGACAACCGCCACACCAACTCCCACGCCAGCATGACCGGCTCGCCGGCCATACGCAGCGTCCCCGTCATCGGGATGCGCAGGACAGAGATGAGCGCAAGGGCCAGGTAGCCGCCGGCCATGGAGCGTAGGTGGCGCGTCAGAGTCGTTCCTCGGGCCTGAGTCGCGGGGAAGTGTCCCCGCCTGCACCCGACCGAGAAGGGGCCGGGCCGTCCTGCGGGTCACTTGGGCGCAGCCGCCACGCGGACCGCGCGCAGAGGCAATAATCGAGCTTTGCAGACACCTTGCAACCGCCGTTTCATGCCTGCTCAACCCCCGTCGGACCAGAGTCCTCCACTTGAACGCATCCACCTGATGGAAGTCCTCCGCCTCTCCGGGCCTTCCGGTCTCCGGCGCTTCGTGGACGCGCCTTGGAAGATTCTCGACGCCGACGCTTATCCCCAGTGGATCCCGCCGCTCCGCATGAGCGTGAAGGCCCTCCTGAGCCCGAAGAAGAACCCGTTCTTCAGGAACGCCGAGCGGGCGCTCTTCCTGGCGGTGGAGGAAGGGCGCCCCCTGGGGCGCGTGGCGGCCATCCGCAACGGATGGAGCAACGAGGTCCGAGACGATCGCCCGGGCTTCTTCGGCTTCTTCGAATGCGCCGACCGGCCCGACGCCGCGCGGGCCTTGCTGGAAGTCACCGAAGCCTGGCTCCGCGAAGACGGGTGCGACTCTGTGGTGGGCCCCTGGAACCCGTCCACCAACTACGAAGGCGGCATCCTGGTGAGTGGGTTCGAGCACAACCAGACCTTCTTGACCTCGTGGAATCCCCCGTACTACCCGGAGATTCTGGAGGAAGCTGGGTATCGGAAGGCCAAGGATCTCCTCGCGTGGCACCTCCACCTCGGGGAGACCGTGCCCGATCTACACCGCCGGTTCGAGACGCTGAGCCGTCGGGTGATGGGAAAGTTCGGCCTGGAGCTCGGACCGCTGGACCTGTCGGAGTTCGAAGTGGCCATGCGCCAGTGCTGGAAAGTGTACTGCGAGTCGTGGAGTGGGAACTGGGGATTCACGCCCCTCGAGGTGGACGAGTGGCTCTTCATCGCGCACGAGATGAAGGACGTCATGGTGCAGGACGGGATGGTGGCGGCGACGGCCAACGGGGAGCTCGTGGGCTTCGGGCTGTTTCTTCCGGACTACAATCGGGCCATGTTGAAGGCGCGTAGCGGACGCCTGCTACCGCTGAACTGGCTGAGGATTCTCAGGGCGCGCCGACACACGCCTTGGGTCCGGACGATGTTGACCGGGATCCTCCCCCGGTATCAACGGGGGGGCGTCCTTCCCTTGATCCTGTACGAGGCCGTTCGCCGGGCCTCGACCTTCGGGGTGGAGGACGTTGAGTTCTCGTGGATCCTCGAGGACAACGAGGCAACGAACCTGGCACTGGACAACTTCGGCGCCAGCCTGTACAGATCCTGGCGGATCTACGAGCGAGCGCTGTGAGTGCCACAGAGCAACCCGTACCGTCACCGTCGACCCTCCATCAGGTCGTTGCCGCGCGCTCCATGGATAGACTGAACACACACGGACCCCGCGAAGCCCTAGCCATCGTCGGCATAGGGTGCCGGTACCCTGGTGGTGTTCGGTCACCCTCGAAGTTCTGGCACTTCCTGGCGCGGGGAGACGACGGATTCACGGATGTGCCCGCCGACCGCTGGGACGCCGAACGCTTCACCGACGACGACGGCTCGGTCCAGGGTCGGGCGAGACCCAGGCAGGCGGCTTTCCTCACCGGCGTCCGACTGGAGGACTTCGACGCGCAGTTCTTCGGCTTCTCCCCTCGCGAGGCGGAGAGCCTAGACCCCCAGCAGCGGCTCCTCCTCGAGGTCGGGTGGGAAGCGTTCGAGGACGCGGGCATCCCGGTGACGGCCTGGGAGAAGGGCCGGGTGGGCGTGTACGTCGGGGGCTTCACCCTGGACAACTACATCATCCAGACCGGCATCCTCAACCAGTACCAGGTGAACCAGTTCACGGGGACGAGCAGCACGCTGGGCATGCTCTCCAACCGCCTCTCCCACGTGTTCGACCTCAAGGGCCCGTCGCTGACCATCGACACGGCTTGCTCCTCGTCCCTGGTAGCCTTCCACTACGCCTGTCAGGACCTCTGGAGTGGTAGGACCGACGCGGCCCTGGTGGGCGGCGTCAACGTGCTTCTCTACCCCACCGTGCCCGTGGCCATGTCCAAGGGTGGTTTCCTCTCCCCCGACTCCCGCTCAAAGGCCTTCGACGTCACTGCCGACGGCTACTCCCGGGGGGAGGGCGCGGGGATGGTCATCCTCAGGCCGTTCGCTCAGGCGCTCCGGGATCGCGACCGCATCTATGCCCTGGTGCACGGGGCGGGGGTGAATCAGGACGGACGCACGGCGGGGATCGCGTCCCCCGATGGCCACGCCCAGGCCGAGCTCATCCAGACTGTGCTCGCGGAGAGCGGGAAGTCGGCGGACGACGTAGTTCTCATCGAGGCCCACGGGACGGGCACGGCCATCGGCGACCCCACCGAGGTCTCCGCTCTGGCTCAGACGCTGGGGGGGAGGCAGGACGGGGGTATCCGGTACGTCGGATCGGTGAAGGGCAACACTGGCCATCAGGAAGCCGGCGCTGGCGTGGCGGGCCTCATCAAGGCGGCGCTGTGCCTCTACCACGGTGAAGCGGTGCCCCAGGCGAGCCTCGGCGATATCGACCCCGGACTCCCCTTGGGCGCAGGGGACATGGAGGTGCCCCGAGCGCCCGCGCCGCTGCCGTCGGCCCGCGGCGACCCATTGGCCTGCGTAAACTCCTTCGGCTTCGGCGGTTCCAACGCCCACGCGGTGTTGGGACGACACCAGGGACCGTCACCGGACTCGTTGGCGGCCCCCGCGGGACACCGATGCGAACCCGCGGAAGCGGTCGCGAGCCCCACACTCCTCCTTCTGTCGGCCAAGGGCGGAAGCGCGCTGGGGCAGCGGGCCCTGGATCTCCAGGAGGCGGTGTCCGCCCTGGGCGGTCCCGAGAGTCTGGCCGACATCGCTCACACCCTGGCGTGTCACCGGGACTTCCTGAGCCACCGGGCCGCCGTCGTCGCGCCCGACCGCGACACGGCGTGCGCCGCCCTGGAGGCTCTGGCTCTCGAGCACCCCCACCCCGCATTGCTCGTCGCCGATGGGTCCGCCTCGGAGGAGGATCCCGTATTCGTCTTCACGGGAATAGGACCCCAGTGGTGGGGGATGGGCCGCGAGCTCCACGACTCCGAGCCGGTCTTCCGGGAGGCACTGGAAGCCGCCGACGTCGCCTTTGGATCCCATTCGGGCTGGTCGGTCCTCGAGGAGATGCTCGAGGACGAGGCATCCTCCCGGATGGCGACCAACGCAGTGGCCCAGCCGGCGAACTTCGTCCTGCAGCACGGGCTCACCACACTGCTGCGCCACTGGGGCATCGTCCCGTCCGCCGTGGTTGGACACAGCGTGGGTGAAGTGGGTGCGGCCCTGGCCGCCGGCGCCCTCAGCCTGGAGGACGCGGCCCTCGTGGCCTTCCACAGGAGCCGCCTCCAGCAGACCCGGGCCGGACAGGGACGGATGCTGGCCACGGGGCTGGACCTGGACACCGCCCGGGAACTCGCGGACCTCTATGCAGGCCAGATCTCCGTAGGCGCGGTCAACAGCCACGTCTCCACGGTCCTGGCGGGCGATGAGGCGACGCTGACCGAGGTGGCACGAGAGCTCGAGGGACAGGGCATCTTCAGCACGCTCGTTCTCGGGGAGGTGGCGTACCACAGCCACCAGATGGACGGGCTGGAGGCCGAGCTCCTGGAGTGCCTGGGCGGACTAGTGCCGTCAGCACCCGAGGTGGACCTCTTTTCCTCGGTCCTGGGAGGCCGAGTGGAAGGCGCCGTACACGACCCCGGCTATTGGTGGCGGAACGTCCGGCAGCCGGTGCTCTTCCACGATACTCTGCACGCCCTGGCCGCCGCGGGACACCGGACCTTCGTGGAGATAGGACCGCATCCGGTCCTCTCCGGTGCCATCGAGCAAACCTTCGGGAGGGCCGGACATCCAGTTGCCGTGCACGCCTCGCTCGTCCGTCCCTCCGGCGAAAGGGACTCGCTCCTGCGCACGGCCGGGGCCCTCTGGTGCGGGGGGCGGTCCGGCCGCTGGGACGACCTTCTCCCCGGACGGCGCACGGACCTTCCAGCGTATCCCTGGCAGCGTCAGCACCTGTGGCGGGAAAGCCGCGCGTCCATGATGGCCCGTCGGGGAAAGAGAGAGCATCCCTACCTGGGGCTCCGGACCCCCGACCCGCTGCCCTCCTGGGAGACGAGTCTGGGGAGCGCGGAGCTATCCACCCTCCGGGATCACGTCGTGGACGGGCGACCCATCTTCCCGGCGGCCGCGTACGTGGAGACCTTCCTCGCCGCTGTGGAGAGTCTCCATCCCCAGGCCGGATTCGGCGTCTCCGACGTGCATTTCGAGAGTCTCCTGCCCTTGGGGGAGACAGGGACGTTCGCCTTGCGGACGACCTCCACGGGTGACGAACTGACGTTGCACGCCCGGAACCTGGCCAATGACGAGGAATGGCGTCTGTACGCCCGGGCCCGGATGGTGCGTCAGAGCCGGTCTTCGGTGGGGAGGCTGACCCCCGTGGACGGCACCGACCACACTTCGTACACCGGCGAGGAGGTGTACTCCCTCCTGGCGGGAATGGGCCTGGACTATCGGGGGTCTTTCCGGACCATCGAGTCCGCCCGCGTCTCCGGGACCCGGGTGCAAGGCGTGTTGTGCCTTCCGGAGGGGCACACACTGGGCCCCGGGCTGCGCTGTCCTCCGCCCCTGGTGGACGGCGGGCTGCAGCTGCTCGCTCTGGCGTGCGCGGATACCGAAGCGCCCCCCGTCCCGGTCTCCGTGGGCCGCGTGACCTGGTTCAAGGCCGCTCTGGCCGGCACCATTCGGGTGGAAGGCGAGTTCGATGGATCGGAGACCGGACGCATCGTCTTCCTCGACGAGCAGGGCTCGCCCCTCCTCGAGCTCCAGGGCGTCCGGATGCAGCGGATTCCGCGGGCACCTCATGACGACGCCCGGGTGGGGATTCCCTATCACGCCTTCGAGTGGAGGGACTTCCGCGGGGACGTCCTCGGGGAAGTCCGCCCCGCAGCGGCTGGCGAGTTCCTCGCCTTCGGCGACGATGCACCCGGCCTGAAGGCGCTCGCCGAGGCGGTCGTGGGGGCGGGCGAAGATCCGTCCGGCCCCGTTCTCGGCATATTCATGAGCACCGCGAGCGTCCAGCCCGATCCGCGGGCGGCCATGGAGTTCATCCGGGCGGCCCGCGAGCTGGAGAGGCGGGGCAAGGCGTCCCGGCTGGTGCTCGTGACCCAAGGAGCGTGGCGCGTCACGCCGACGGACACCGGCGTGCCGGGTCAGGCCGCCTTGTGGGGCGTCGCCCGGACCCTCCGGCGGGAGAAGCCGAAGCTGGGTGTGACGTGCGTCGACGTGGACGGATGCCCGGAGAGTCTCGCCCGCCTGGGAGCCGGACTCCTCCTCCTCCCCCGCGGTGGCGAGCTGGCCGTCCGCGACGGGCAGATCTTTGCCCGCGAGCTCACGGCGACATCCACCGGAGCCGCGTCCCTGGACGAGGTCCCCATCAGCGTGCCCGCCGACGCCTCGGCTGCGCTGGAGCTTCCTCGCCGGCCCAGCCTCGACGGGCTCCGGTACCGGGTACACCTCCGGCGCGAGCCCGTGGGCGACGAACTAGAGATCCGCTTCGAGGCAGCGTCCCTGAACTTCAAGGACGTGCTCAAGGCCATGGGGCGCATCGCCGAGCAGTCCCTGCGCGGCACCTTCTTCCATTGCGCCCTGGGGATGGAAAGTGCCGGGACCGTGGTGCGCGTGGGACCCGACAGCGACTTCGAGGTTGGAGAGCGAGTCATCGTTGGCCTGCGCAGCGGCGGCGTCCGCAGCCACGCCACATTCTCGCCCGAAGACGCCTTCATTCTCAGCTGGGGCGATCTTCCCCTGTCCGCGGCGCAGTCGGCGGTCCTGCCCATCTCCTTCATCACGGCCCATTACGGACTCAAGCACGTGGGGCGTCTGAAGGAGAGCGAGTGGGTACTCCTCCACTCCGCCACGGAGGGTGTGGGCCACGCCGCCATGCAGGTGGCTCGCGCGACGGCTGCCCGCATCCTCGCCACCGCTGGCACGGAGAAAAAGCGTGCCTATCTGGAGAACATGGGTGTGGAGGCGGTCTTCGACTCCCGGTCCCTCGACTTCGAGGATCTGGTCCTGGAGGCCACCGACGGCCGGGGCGTGGACGTGGTCCTGAACTTTCTCCCCGACGCCCTGCTCCACGCCAGCCTCCGCGTCCTGGCGCCTTTCGGGCGCCTGGTGGAGATCGGCAAGGCGGACATCGGCGCCAACAAGGGCCTGCCCCTCGCCGACTTCGAGCGGAACCTCACCTTCGGTGCCGTGGACATCGACCAGATGTTGGCCATCCGGCGGGACCTCTTCTACGCCGTCGCCCAGGAGGTCAAGGAGGCCTTCGGGAGGGGCGATTACCACGCGATTCCGGTGGAGAGCCGGCCGGCGGACGACGTGGTGGAGGTTTTCCGGGGGCTCGCCGAGGGAACCCACATCGGCAAGCGCTCCCTGGAGCTGTCCCCAGGACCCCGGTGGGCGCTCCCCCGCCGGGTGCATGAACCCGCGGTGCGGGCGAATGCCACCTACGTCGTCACCGGTGGACACGGAGGGCTGGGCCTCGAGACCGCCAAGTGGCTGGCGGTCCATGGCGCCACCCACCTCGTCGTCGTGTCCCGAAGCGCGCCGGAGAGCCCGGCGCTGGACACGCTGTCGAAGGAGGCGCGCATGCGCGGCGGCGACGTGTGGAGCCGCGCCTGTGATGTGGGCGATGCCGAGGCCCTCGACGCTCTCCTGGAGGAGATGAGGGCGCTGGCGCCGCCCATCCGGGGCATCTTCCACTCGGCGGCCGTCCTGGCAGATGCCCCCGTCGACCTTCAGACCGAGGAAACCTTCGCCACAGCGTTCCACGCCAAGGCCCTGGGTGCCCTGAACCTCCACCGGTCGAGCATGCGCCTGGGCCTGCCCCTGGATCACTTCGTGCTCTTCTCGTCCGTGAGTGGCATGCTGGGCAATGCCGGCCAGGCCAACTACGCCGCGGCCAACGTGTACCTGGACTCCCTCGCGGAGTACCGGCGGGCGCAGGGGCTGCCCGCCACGAGCATCGCTTGGGGTGCCATAGCGGAGGCGGGCATGGTGGCCCGGGACGAGGCCGTAGGGCACTACTTGGCCGCAAGGGGCATCCAGGCACTGCCTCTGGCCCGGGCCTTCCGGTGCTTCGGCGAGATCCTTGCCGGCGCGCCGCCGGCCGTGGGCGCCTTCGACGTGCGATGGGACCGCTGGGCAGAGACGGTGGTCCTAGACGATCACGACCCCTCCGCATCCATGGTGGACCGACAGGACTCCGCCTCTGGCCCGGGCAGCTTCGTGGAGCGCTTCACCGAGGCCGACCCCGGGGACCGCATCCTCGTCACCCAGGACTTCCTCAAGGAGACGCTGGGTCGGCTTCTGAACCTGGACCTCGAGAAGGTCTCCCTCGAGACCACACTCCTGGAGATGGGGGTGGACTCCCTCATGAGCGTGGACCTCGAGCTGGCCCTGGAGGCCGGCCTGGGTGCCGGGAGCCCGCTCGTTCAGCTCAACATCCAGGAGAGCCTGGGCGGGCTCTCCACCCGCGTGGTCCAGCAGATGAGCGAAGCGCCCGCCACCGCCTCGGAGGCGGCGGGCACGGACGTGGACTTGGACGCCCTCAGTGACAGTGAGGTGGACACCCTGTTGAAGGAGCTCCTGGACGATCCGCCGGCGCCGGCGCGGGAGTAGGACCACGCGTGCCGACCGACGATATCGAACCCGACGCCCACTCGGCGGCCCAGAAACGACAGATCCTCGCGGAGCTTCTGAAGAAGAAGAGAGGATCGGCCGCGGGATCCACGGGCGATCATCCCCATCCCGGCCCCACGGCGAACCCATCCCTGCAGGAGGGGATGGCCGAGCTGAGGCGCCAGAAGGAGTGGTTGGCGGAGATGGGGGAGGACAACCCGTTCTTCCGCTCGATTGACGGCTCCCCGCTGCCCACGAGTCGGATTGAGGGCCGGGAGGTCATCAACTACGGATCCTACAACTATCTGGGGCTCTCCGGACATCCCAGGGTGAACCGCGCGGCCCAGGAAGCCATCGAGTACCTGGGCACCTCTGTGGGGGCCAGCCGCATCGCCTCCGGGGATCGGGAGCTGCACCGGCGGCTGGAGGCCAGGATGGCATCCCTCTTCGGGGTGGGGGACGCTCTGATCTTCGTGGGGGGTTACGGTGCCAACGAGACGGCCATCGGACACATCGTGGGCACGCACGACCTCGTCGTCCACGACGTCCTCCTGCACCGGAGCGGCATCGACGGTGCCCTCCTGTCGGGCGCCAGGCGGATGGCCTTCCCCCACAACGACCTGGACGCCCTGGAACGCATCCTGGAAGAGCAGCGGGGTGCTTTCCGGCAGTGCCTCGTGGTGGTCGAGGGCCTCTACAGCATGGACGGAGACACTGCCGACCTTCCCCGTCTGGTGGAGCTGAAGAAGGGCTTCAACGCGATGCTCTTCGTGGACGAAGCGCACTCGGTGGGCGTGGTGGGAGCCACAGGCCGCGGCTTGGCCGAGCACTACGGCGTCGCCCCCGGCGATGTGGACTTCTGGATGACCACGCTTAGCAAGACCTTCGCCAGCTGCGGGGGGGTCGTGGCCGCCAGCACGGAGATCATCGACTACCTGCGCTACACCACGCCGGGGTTCCTCTACAGCGTCGGCATGTCTCCCGCCAACGCCGCCGCCGCCCTGGAGGCGGCCACGATTCTGGAGGAAGAGCCGGAGCGGGTTACGCGGCTCCAGGCCAACGCGCGGCGTTTTCATGGGCTTTGCATCGAGGCGGGGCTGGACACCGGCCACTGCGAGGGCTTCGCGGTGATCCCCGTCATCACCCGATCGTCTCAGAAGGCGCTGCGAATGTCCAACCAGCTCTTCCGCCAGGGCATCAACGTCCAGCCGGTGCTGCACCCGGCCGTAGCGGAAAGGGAGTCCAGGCTGCGCTTCTTCGTCACCTCGGAGCATACGGCGGAGCAGATCGACACCACCGTGGAGGCCCTGGCCCAGGCCGCTGCCGGGCCCTGAGGCCGGCTGGAGAGCCGGCGATCGGCGAAAAGGGGACCACAGTCTGTGCGAATTCTGCTGACGGGAGCCTCGGGATTCCTCGGCTCTCACGTTGCCGAGCGACTCGATCAGCAAGGTGCCGATGTACGTGCCTTGGTCCGGCCGACGAGTGATACGCGATTCCTGGAAGGTCTCGAGCATGTGACGCTCGTGCCCGGGGCTGTGGGCGACAAGAGTAGTTTACTCGCGGCGACGAAAGGTGTGGATGGGATCATCCATGCTGCCGGCTTGGTCAAGGCCAGGGCGCCGGCCGACTTTCACCGTACGAATGCGCTTGGGACGGCCAATCTGCTCGATGCGGTGAAGCAAAACGCGCCGCATCTCGAGCGCTTCGTGTTGGTATCGTCTCTGGCCGCGATGGGGCCCAGCGAGGACGGACGCCCCCTTCCGGCCGGCGCGTCTCCGAATCCCGTGACACACTATGGAAGGAGTAAACTAGCCGCAGAGCAGGCCGCACGGGCAGCGGCACACGCGCTTCCCATCACGATCATCAGGCCCCCCATGATCTACGGGCCCCGAGATCGGGAGGTTCTCCTCTTCTTCAAGTCGGTGCAACTGGGCGTCCTTCCTCTTACGGGCTCACCGAGCTCCGCACTGAGCGCCATCTACGTTGCCGACTGCGCGGCCGCTTGTATCAAGGCGCTCGAGGCAGACGTACCCAGCGGCTCCACCTATTGCGTCGAGGATGGACGCACGGAAACACTGAGCGAACTGATCGCTCACATCGAGAACGCGCTCGGCAGGCGGGCGTGGTTGCGAATCCCGGTGCCCCGCTTTCTGATGTACGGCGCGGCCTTGGGTAGCGAGGTCTATGGAAGCCTCATGGGACGGGCGGTCATGTTGACGCGCGACAAACTGAACGAGCTATTGGCTCCGCATTGGGTGTGCGATTCAGGAGAGGCGCAGGCCGCGCTGGCGTGGAAGCCCCGCGTCACCTTCGAGGAGGGGGCGCGCATCACCGGAGCGTGGTACCGGCGGGAGGGTTGGCTGTAGCGGTCAATGCGACGCTCGGGCTGCGAAAGGTGATCGTGCAACGAGGGACAGTGCCATGAGGACGGGTCCGTGCGGTCACGTGCGCGGTTGTTTCACAGGGGAGACCGGAGGCCCTACCTTGGGCGGCCGGATCTCGAGCTTTCCCGGATCATGTCCACCAGGAGGTATGAACGCGTGAACGCCTATGCGTTCTTGGCTGAAGTATTGAGCGAGAAGTACGACGTCGATGCAGAGAAGATCAGCCCGGAGGCGGCGCTGACCGAGCTCGGGCTCGACTCCCTCACGGTCGTCGAGCTGCTGTTCGACATTGAAGACGAATTCGGCATCGAGGTCCCCGAAGAGCGCGCCACCTTCCAGACACTCGCGGAAGCCGCCGCCCTGGTGGACGAGCTCGTCCAAGCCAAGGGGGCCTGAGCCTCCCGTGCGTGGCCGCCGCGTCTTCGTAACGGGGCTCGGATTCGTGTCCCCGCACGGGGAGAACCCAGCGGATATCTTCGACAGCCTCTGTCGCGGAGAGTCCGCTATTCGTTTGGTCCGATCGGGCACTCCCGAGCTGGGCGCGGACGTGCTGCTCGCCTCCATCGACTTCGAACCGGGCGACCGAATCGACAAGGTCGACCGGCTCTTCATGGCGCGCGCGGCGCAGATGGCCGTAGTATCGACCCGAAACGCCCTGGAGGACTCCGATCTCCTTGTGGAAGGAGGTGGGCCCGAGGAAGCGGGAGTATACATGGGGTGTGGGCTCGGAGGAGCCGAGATCCTCCAACAATCCTACAGTATCTACTTCGAGCGTCACAGCAGGCGTAGTAGGCCGACGACCGTCCCTCTGATCATGGCCAGTGGTCCGGCCTCTCAGGTTTGCATTCAGTTCGGCATTCGCGGGCCGGCGCATACGTACTCGATCGCCTGCGCCTCTTCGTCCGTCGCGATCGGCGAAGCCTTCCGGTCGATCCGAGACGGCTACTCCCATGTGGTCATCGCCGGGGGGGCGGAGGCCATGCTCAACGACGGGTCCGTGGCGGCGTGGCAGGCCGTCGGTGTAGTTGCCAAGGAGCACGCGGACGGTGCGAGGATGTCCAGCCGTCCGTTCGACTTGGAGCGTACCGGCCTCGTTCTGGGAGAGGGCGCGGCCACGCTCATTCTCGAGAGCGAGGAGCGAGCCGCGGCACGGGGGGCCGAGCCCCTGGCAGAGGTCGTCGGATTCGGCGCTTCGAGCGACGCGCACAAGCTGACGGAGCCGTCGGTGGATGGTCAGGAGCGGGCCATTCGCAATGCCCTGGAAGACGCAGGGGTCCCGGCCGATGATGTTGGTTATATCAATGCGCACGCGACGGGAACGCCGACGGGCGACCCGGTCGAGATCGAGGCGGTCAAACGAGTGTTCGGAGCGGCGGCTCAGAACGTCGCCATCAGTTCGACCAAGTCCATGCACGGGCATCTGGTGGGGGCCTCCGGGGCGCTCGAGTGCGCGATTACCGCGCTGGCGCTCCACGAGCGCCGAATTCCGCCGACGGCCCACCTGACCGTTCCAGATCCGGAGTGCGATCTCGACTGCGTAGCTGGTGTGGGCCGCGACGCCCCGGATCTCGAGGTCGCCCTATCGAACTCGTTCGCCTTCGGGGGGTCGAACGCCACGCTGGTACTGCGGCGAGCCTGACGCCGGGCGTCTTTATGCGTGGCACGCGCCTCGGTTCCTGGAGCCCGCCCTGTTGCGGGGTGGTATCCTCGTCGGCGCGACCCTGCGGCTCGTGACTGGCCGGAGGGCGGCGTGACGGGGCCGAGGGCTCGTCGATCCGCGCCGCCTCGTGTCGGACTAAGTGCTCCCTTCGGGGCGCCCCACGAAGCCTGCCACAGTGAAGTGGTGGTCCAGCGTCAGCGCCTCCTCGATTCCTCGCATCGTCATGACCGTGAAGCTCACCGCGTCGGTGAGCGAGAAGGTCTGATCCGCGAAACGGACAAGCCAGCTCTCGACGGCCTCGGCTTCCAGCTCGGCGGTGCTGCTCTCCACCAGGAGGTTATGAGCGCATATCGGAGCTCGACTTCGAGGCCGGAGTGGCAGAGAACGGGGCCATGCTGGAGCTCAGAGTGACGATAGGGCTGGCGCGTAGTCGTTGACGGGGCGGGTGTGGGTGGTAGCTTGGCTGGCGGAGAGAGCCGCTAGACCCCTGCCTGGCTCGAAGAGCTCCTTACCCTGACTCCCTGAGATGACCGACAACACCCTGACTTCCTGATGACGGATCACCTGATCACGCCCCACGGCGGCGAGCTCTTGGACCTCGTCGTCGATCGCGAGCGAGGAGACGAGCTCAGGGCCACATCGTTGGACTGGCCCTCGTGGGAGCTCACCCCGCGTCAGATCAGCGATCTCGAGCTGCTCCTGAACGGTGCGTTCTCGCCTCTGGCCGGGTTCATGACGCCCCGGGACTATGAACCTGTATGCGAGCAGATGCGGCTTGCGGACGGGACGCTGTGGCCCATTCCCATCACTCTGGACATCACTGAAGATGCTGCGGAGGGATTGGAGGCCGGATCGCACCTCGCGCTGCGCGATCCCGAGGGCGTCATGCTCGCGGTGCTACATGTGGAGGACATCTGGCGACCGGATCGAGCACAAGAGGCCGAGCGGGTCTTCGGGAACGGCCATCGAGAGCACCCGGGGGTCGCCCACCTCCTGGAGTGGTCGAATCCGGTGTACGTGGGCGGCGGGGTCGAGGGCCTCCAGTTGCCCGTCCACTACGACTTCCGCGAGCTCAGGAGCACTCCCCGCCAGCTTCGGGGGGACTTCGCGCGTCTGGGTTGGCGGAGAATCGTGGCGTTTCAGACCCGAAACCCCATGCACCGCGCCCATCAGGAGCTGACCCTGAGGGCGGCCAAGGGGGTCGAGGCCAACCTACTGGTTCACCCGGTGGTGGGCATGACGAAGCCCGGGGACGTCGATCACTTCACCCGGGTCCGCTGCTATCAGGCGCTCATGGATACCTATCCCCGGTTCACGGCCAAGCTGTCGCTCCTGAACCTGGCCATGCGCATGGGCGGGCCTCGTGAGGCGCTGCTGCACGCCATCATCCGAAAGAACCACGGGTGCACGCACTTGATCGTCGGTAGGGACCATGCGGGTCCCGGTAGTGAATCGTCGGGAACGCCCTTCTACGGACCCTACGACGCGCAAGAGATGATGCGGGAGCACGAGGAGGAGCTGGGGGTCGAGATGGTCCCGTTCCGCCTCATGGTATACGTGGAGGATCAAGACACCTTCGTGCCCGTGGACGAGGTGCCGGAGGGCGTCGAAGCCAAGTCCATCTCGGGGACGGAGCTCAGAGATCGCCTTGCGGATGGCAGGGAGATTCCGGAGTGGTTCACGTTTCCCGCCGTGGAGAAGGAACTGCGAAGGAGCTACCCACCCCGACGAAGGCAGGGGTTCACAGTCTTCTTCACGGGCCTGTCGGGCTCGGGCAAGTCCACGGTGGCCAACGTCCTTCGGGTCAAGCTGCTGGAGATGGGGGGGCGGTCCGTGACGCTGCTCGACGGGGACATCGTCCGAAAGAACCTGTCGTCCGAGCTGGGCTTCAGCAGAGAGCACCGGGACCTCAACATTCGGCGCATCGGCTTCGTGGCTTCGGAGATCACCAAGGGTGGAGGCATCGCGATCTGCGCTCCCATCGCCCCCTACGGCGAGGTTCGGAGGCAGAACCGGGAGATGATCTCCTCGGTGGGTGGCTACGTTCTCGTCTATCTCTCCACACCTCTCGAGACGTGCGAAGCCCGCGACCGGAAAGGACTCTACGCAAAGGCCCGGGCCGGCATCATCAAGGAGTTCACTGGGATCTCGGATCCGTACGAGGAGCCCGATAGCGCCGATGTCGTCATCGACACGACCGACGTCTCTCCCTCGGAGGCGGCTCACCAGATCTTTCTCCACCTGGAGAAGGAGGGGTACATTGGCGCCGCAGCGCCCTGATCTTAGGAGCGAGACGTAATGGCGGATTCTATCCTAGTCACGGGAGGTGCCGGCTTCATCGGCTCACACCTCGTGGAGCGCCTTCTGGAGCGGGGGAAGACCGTGTTCGTGGTCGACGATCTGTCGACGGGCAGCCTCGACAATCTGGCCGAAGTCCGACACCACGAGTCCCTACACCTCATCGTCGACTCGATTCTCAACCACCCTATGATGAACGATACCGTCGGCCAGGTGGAACAGGTGGTACATCTGGCGGCGGCGGTGGGCGTGCGGAAGATCATCGAATCTCCGGTCGAGACGATCACGACCAACGTCCGGGGTACGGAGATCGTCCTGGACTGCTGCCATGAGCACGGTACGCCGCTCTATGTCGC
Source organism: Longimicrobiales bacterium (assembly GCA_965238005.1). Lineage (GTDB taxonomy): Bacteria > Gemmatimonadota > Gemmatimonadetes > Longimicrobiales > Gaopeijiaceae > CBDCKN01. The sequence goes on along the minus strand of OZ250165.1, from coordinate 3,257,857 downwards.
CTCGACCTCGGAGATCTACGGCAAGGGCGGTGACAAGCTCCACGAGGAGCACGACCGGATAATGGGGAGCACGACGCACCGGCGATGGTCCTACGCGTGTACGAAGGCGTTGGACGAGTTCCTGGCGCTTGCCTACGCCCAGGAGAAGGGATTACCGGTCATTCTTGGGCGGTTCTTCAACACCGTGGGCCCGAGACAGACGGGCGAATGGGGGATGGTGGTGCCCACGTTCGTAAGCCAGGCCCTGGCCGGTGAGCCGATCACCGTCTACGGGACCGGTGAACAGCAGCGATCGTTCTGCCACGTGGAGGACTCGGTCCGGGCGGTGCTGGGACTCCTGGAGGCGCCGGAGGCGCTCGGCGAGGTGTACAACATTGGGAACGAGCGGGAGCTCACGATCCGGGCTCTGGCGGAACGTGTCAGGGAACGGGTCGGTTCGGATTCCGAAATCGTAACCGTCCCCTACGACGAGGCCTATGGCGAGGGCTTCGAGGACATGGAGCGGCGGCAGCCGGATACGGCGAAGATCAGGGGCCTGCTCGGGTGGGAGCCTGAGAGGTCCATGGACGAGATCATCGATGACGTGGTTGAGTACTACCGGGTGAAGGTCACATCGTAACTATCCGCACAAACGACCTGGAAGAGCGCTCTAGCCGTAGGACTGCGGAGAGTGGCATCTTTGGAACGGGTATTGTGGACTTCCTCGATACCCGCCCGACGTGATGAACAAGTCAGAATCCCCCAAGATCGATAAGCCCCACCGCAGGGAGATGTGAACGACCAGATGACTGACTCGGCACGCTCTCCGGGCTCCCTGATCCTCTTGGTCATGCGGAATAGGAAGCTCCTCGCGCTTGTTATCTATGCGGGCACTGCCGCATCGGCGTATGCGATCGCCTACCTCCTTCGCTTCGAGTTCGAGTGGCCAGAGTCGTTGACCACCACGTTCTTGGTGACTCTTCCGGTGCTGCTGGTGGTACGAGCCGTGAGCGACTCGATCTTCAAGATCGCCGTTGGCAGTTGGCGTGATGTCGGCCTCGGAGACGTGGTTCGGCTCATGGGAGCTACCGCTCTCGGCACGGCCTTGTTCTTTATGGCTGTGACGATGATGCCGCTGAGCCCTGCGGTGCCGCGATCCATCATCCTCATGGAGTGGGTGTTCACCACCTATCTCACGGCGGGAGTGTGGTTCGCCTATCGGGTTGGCTATGAGCTCTTCCGCCAGAGAGAGGACTCGAACAGCTTGCATACTGCCGTTCTGATTGTTGGTGCGGGAGAGGCCGGGAGTGGGCTTGCGAGGGAAATGCTTCGGCAATCTACCGGGTATCGCCCTATCGCATTCTTGGACGACAATCCTTTCACCTGGGGCACGACGATCCACGGTGTGGAGGTGATGGGATCGACCGAGGATCTTGTTGCGATAACGTCAAGGATGGGGGCGCAGGAGATCGTTGTGGCAATCCCGTCTGCGCAGCCCGACGATCTCCGCCGAATCATGGAGTACTGCGAAGCGGCAGACGTCCCCACCAAGGTTCTTCCGGGGATCGCCGAGGTGCTGACGGGAGAGGCCAAGATCGATCACCTCCGAGAGGCCCAGCTCGAGGACTTGCTCGGAAGGGCACCCATCACACTCGAGTTGCCCGAGCTCGCCGAGGACCTAGAGGGACAATCGGTCCTCTTGACAGGAGCAGCAGGGTCGATCGGATCAGAGCTGGTACGTCAGGTGGCCGCACACGAGCCGCAGTGCCTGGTTCTCTTTGATCAAGCGGAGACCGATCTCTATCATCTCGAGCTCGAGCTCCGCGAGAAGCATCCACATCTGCGAATTGTCCCGGCAGTTGCCGACATTCTGGATTCGTACACGCTGGATCGGATCTTTGAGGAGTACCACCCAAGCCGCGTGTTCCACGCGGCAGCCTACAAACACGTTCCGTTGATGGAATCCAACCCACGTGAGGCCGTGAGGAACAACGTGGTTGGAACGCTCAGGGTAGCGGAGGCAGCTGGCCGGTTTGGCGCGGAGAAGTTCGTCTTGATTTCGACGGACAAGGCCGTTGAGCCGACGAGCGTGATGGGAGCGACGAAGCGTTTGGCCGAGTACGTCACTTTGCAGAGCCAACACCGTTTCCCCTCCACGTGGTTCGTGGCCGTGCGCTTCGGTAACGTGCTCGGGAGCAAGGGCAGTGTCATTCCGCTCTTTCAGCAGCAGCTTGCAGAGGGCAAGCCGATCACTGTGACGCATCCCGAGGTCCAGCGCTTCTTCATGACCATCCCCGAGGCCACGCAACTGGTACTACAGTCTTCGCTTCTGCCTGAGGCCAAAGGGACCGTCGTCATGTTGGAGATGGGTGAACCCGTCCAGATACTGGATATCGCCCGCAAACTGATCCGTCTTGCAGGCCGGGAGGAGGGGCTCGATGCGGAGGTCGAGTTCATCGGATTGCGCCCCGGTGAGAAGTTGTCGGAGGAGTTGACGGGACCCGATGAGGTGACCGTGCCTACCTCGATCGACCAGATCCGGCTGGTTCAGACTGAGGTAAGTGACCGTACGCTGGCGATGCTGAAGGCTCTTCTCGAGGCGGTGGATGGCGGCGCTGACGACCATGGGGTCGAGTATATTCGACGGGCCCTCAGAGAGCTCGTTCCCGGGACTGAAGCCCATCCGACTGATGCTGCCAGACCAGGGGTCTCTGAGTCTGGCTCGACTCACTCGGATGACGTACCCGAGCTGCTCTCCGAGCAGGCGTGAACTCAACTGTGCGTTGTTTGGCTGTCGGCTCCGTAGTCGGTGAGCTACCTTGAGATTACGCCCGAGCTTGATCCGTAGCCCGTTTTTTTCTGTTCTGAGCATCACGCATCGCATGCGCAACTTGAGCCCCCAACATCGCCCCGGTCATCCGAATCGGGAGAGTGTCATGACGATCGAGGCTGAATTATCGCGAGCGCGCCCGTGAAGTCGGAGCAGCACGTGTCTCGCTTGGAGACCGAGATCACGGTGGCACCGCCAGCTCCCGAGTTGGAGTCGAGAACGAAGGCTGCACCCTCGGACGGGCGTACTCCAGTTGGCTCAGAGAGCGCCGCGGCGAATGGTCGACCGGAGGCTGTCCTCGCGGTGATCGACGTGGGGTCGCGGCCCATCGACTGGGACTCGTGTCTGCCGGAGCGTGCCAGCAGTTTCCGTTGGAAGGCCGGCCAGTGGGTCAAACGAGTCATCGATATCTGGGTTGCTCTTGTCGCCCTGGTCCTCTTGCTACCGGTCTTCTTGGTTATTGGACTGCTTATCCGTATGACCTGCCGCGGACCCGCGTTCTACCGGTGGTGCGTGCTAGGGTACCGGGGCCGCCCTTTCCGGGGGTATAAACTCCGCTCCATGGTCGTGAATGCGGAGCACCTCAAGGAGACCGTGGCGCACCTGAACCACATGCGAGGTCCTGCCTTCAAGGTTCGGAACGATCCTCGCGTAACACGGCTCGGCCAATGGCTGCGCACCTACAGCATCGATGAGCTTCCCCAGTTCTGGAGCGTGCTCAAGGGAGACATGAGTCTGGTTGGCCCTCGACCACCATTCCCCGAGGAGTTCGAGACTTTCGCCGACTGGCACAAAGCCAAGCTTGCGGTAAAGCCCGGCATCACTTGTCTGTGGCAGATCCTGGGCCGATCGGACATCCACGACTTCGATGAATGGGCCAACCTGGACTTGAAGTACATCGAGGAGTGGAGCCTCTGGCTCGACTTCAAGATCCTCCTCAAGACGATCCCAGCCGTCATTCGGGGCCACGGGGCGTACTGAGCGGGCAGGATGCCGTGCGGACCGGTGCGCTCCTCGCCGGGAACGAGCTCGTTGGACGTCGTAGGCCTGGGCTCTCCCTAGCACCGGCATGAGCACCGACGCATCGATTTCTCCAGGGTCGACACGAAGGCCCGACCTCTCCGTCGTTATCGTGACGTGGAACGTCAAGGAACCGGTGCTCGAATGCCTCGAGGCTCTCACACACTGCGCCGGTGTGCTGACCCTGGAGGCGATCCTCGTGGACAACGCGTCCTCCGATGGCACCGTCGAGACCGTAGCCGAGGCGTTCCCCTGGGTGAGGATCATCCAGAACTCACAGAACGTCGGATTCCCTCGCGCCAATAACCAAGCGCTGCTTGAAGCCCGGGGCCGATACGTCCTCTTCCTGAATCCGGACACGGTTGTGGGTGAGGGGACTCTGGAAGCCTGTGTCAGCGAGTTGGACAGCGATCCCGAAATCGGGATGGTGGGATGCCGTCTGATCTACCCGGACGGCAACGTCCAGAAAGAGTGCGCCCGCCGGCATTACCGCCTTCGGCATCTCATATGGGAAGCGTTCTACCTCCAGGTCGGCTTTCCGGATCATCCCATCTTTGCCGATCAGTTGATGGGAAGTTGGGATCATGAGGGCCGGCGGGACGTGGAGGCCCTCACGGGTGCCTTCATGATGGTCCGGCGACCCCTGGCCCTTCGAGTCGGGGGTCTGCCCGATGAGCTCTTCATGTACCACGAAGACCTTGCGTTCTGCCTCCGGATCTCCCGAGCCGGCTTCCGGATCAGGTATCTTGGAGACGTGGAGACTGTCCATGCGCAAGGAGTTTCTTCGGCTACAAGTCCACTTGAGCTGAGCCTGCTCGAGGGGCCGGTTAGAGTAGCTCTGATTCGGGAAAAGTGGGGGAGAGTATCCGGTTGGATCGCCCGAGGACTATTCGCGCTCCGCTCGCTCACGCGGTTGGCCATTGCGGTGGTGGGAGTCCTGACGCCCGGATTGCGCGAGGCGAAGGAGCGGTATCCGAGGGTATTCCAGGCGAGACGGCATCTTCTCAACCTGAAGTGGGTTATCGTCCCATGGCTGGTGCGGTCAAGGATCCCAGCGACTCCGCCGGACGACCGGCCCACCGTGCTTCTGGTCGGACCGACACCCCCTCCGGTCCACGGCGTCTCCGTCCACACGCGAATGCTCCTGGAGACGCCTGCACTGCATCGGTGCTGCCGAGTCGCTCATCTCGATACCGCGGATCGACGCTCGCTGAAGAACATCGGTAGATTCGATCTCCAAAACGTGAGGTTGGCGGTTCTGCACCTGGCGAGATACACGGGGATGCTCAGGCGAAAACGACCGACCGCCGTCTACGTGCAGGTTTCGCAGACGGCCTTGGCGTATCTTCGAGATGGCCTCTTAATACTGCTGGCCAAGGCATTCGGTGCTCGGGTCGTGACCCACCTGCATGGCGGCAGCTTCCACCAGTTCTACGAGGAGGGGCCTTGGTGCATGGCTCCTGATTGTAGGTTCATGGTGATGCGAAACCCCTGACCCTGGAGTGAGCACCCGTGAAGTATCCGAAGCGCAGCCAGTACAAGTACGCGAAGCCTCGATATCGGGTGGGGAATTGGGCTGAGTACGAGGCGGGCCTCCAGAAGCGTGGCGCCCTGACTGTCTGGCTCTCCGATGCCGCGCTCGATGCTTGGCGTGCTCCGGCGAGCGGGAAACCTGGCGGCCAACGCACCTATGCCGACCTCGCGATCGAGGCTGCGCTGACGATCGGCATGGTCTTTCATCTTCCGCTTCGCCAGACCGAGGGCTTCCTCCGGTCGCTGGCCCAGCTGCTCGAGTTGGATCTTCCGATCCCTGATCACACGACCCTGTCCCGGCGGCTTCGCAAACTCGGCGCGATCCAGCTCCGGAGGCTCCCCACAGATCGGCCGCTCCACCTGCTGATCGATAGTACAGGACTCAGGATTCACGTCGGTCATATGCAAAAACCGCCTCGGAACAGGGCTTGGAGGAAGCTGCACCTCGCGGTCGACGCTGCATCAGGTGAGATCGTCGCATCGGATCTGACCGCTCGCCGGACGCATGACTGTACCCAGGTCCCGGCCGTGCTGGAGCAGATTGCTGATCCCATCGCATCGGTCTTGGCGGACGGCGCGTACGACAGCAAGGCGGTCTACGAAGCCGCCCATGGGCGGGGTGACGGACCGGCGGTGCGTGTGCTCATTCCACCTGGACGCAACGCCCAGCTCAGCCCGAAGCCGTCGGCCGCACTCCAAGAGAGAAATCGCAACATTCGCTCGATCCGAGAACTCGGGCGGCGCGAGTGGCACACGTCCTCAGGCTACAGCCAGCGCAGCCTGGTGGAGAATACCGTCTTCCGATACAAGACGATCATCGGTCGAAGTATGCGAAGTCGATCCATCGACGGACAACGAGTTGAGGTGCATCTGGCGAGCAAGATTCTCAACACGATGACCCTGCTTGGGATGCCGGACAGCTACCGCGTGGAGTGATTTACGCTCGGGGGATGGGGGATCTGTCCTCTGCTCCAAGCCATGCAACAACGCCCCACGAGGTGGGGTCGGCTTCTATACCTTTGCCTCCCCATTCGAGGAACTTCCGAGGTTGCGGGGTAGGTGAGCACAGTTCGTGCATCGCCCCGCAGAGTCACGACCCACGGGATTGAGGTTGCGGGAGGCTATGACGAGACCAATCGCCATCATATTGATGTGTGCTTTTTGTGCCGCCGAATCCAAGGCGCAGGTTGCTGTTGAGTTGTCTTACGGCGCTGATCGCAACGGTTGAATCTGCGCCCATCGGCCTGCTTCTTCCAAATCTCGACGTACTTGCCCTTGATTGGTACAGGACTTCCAGCGTCATCGACGAAAGATCCCTCAAACGTGCCAATCGCGTACCCGATATCCCCAGACCGAGCGACCTCGATCTTCATGGGTTGCCACGTTACTGAGGAGCCGGGCGCGCCAATTCCTAACGCCTCAGAAGCATCGCCTATTGCTTCCTTGCCTATTGCCATCGGCCTATTGGGAGGCAACATGATGCCATCGTCCACGTAGTAGATCAGTCATTCGGTATTCCTCCATTCAATGCTTCCAGCAATCGGACGCATTTGTCGGTCATCACCCCGTGCAAAATCGCGAGCTCGCCGGCGGGCTGCTCCTTGAGCCACGCATCATCGCGGAACGCTACCGCCTGGACCTGCAACGTTGTGAGGTTCTCACGCACGTATCCCAACAGGAGTTCGCCTATGTTGTCTGAGAGCCCCGCGTCTCGTCGTGCGTTAGCCCTCCAGCGGCTCACGGTGCTCTCGGGTATCGCGTACTCCCTCGCCACCGCTGACACGCCCTGACCGGCCAATAACGCGGCCATCGCGGCTGCGCGTACCTCGGATGGATGCTCTTGTCTACCACGGGGTTGTGCCGGCTTTTCCGTTGCCTGGGATCTCCTCCTGAGTGAAATTGGTCCGTCTGTCATGTCCGCCTTTCGGCGACGGAGCTTGTCTCCAGGCCATAGCTCCGTGTAGCCGGAGCCTACGAAGGCGCGGACCGCCGATAGCGCCGTTTACGGAAGCTCCCGGTGGCGCGATACCGCTCGGCTACGATCCCCGGAGCTGCGAGGTGCGATCCACAGGGGTATGGATCAAGTGCGATCACACGAAGAGCGGGTGCGTTGGCCCCCCTGGCAAGGCCGGACGACGCGACTCACGGTGTCACCTGCTCTCCTTGTTTGCCTTTTGCTCCTTCCGGGTCCCGGCCACGCTCAGGGTCGGCAAGGGAGCGGCAATACACCGGACCCCGCCCTGGCGGACAGTGTGGGCCACGCCACGCTCCGGACGTGGGAGGAAGAGCTTTGGCTCACCCTGCTCGACCGTAAGGACTCCTTCGGCGGGCAATTCAGCGACATAGGAACGCTGAAGCGATTCACCGACCTGATCGACAGCAAGTACTTTCTCGATCTGCTGGGCTTTCGCTTCAGCCCGATGGAGAGCTACCGCTGGTACCAACGTGACGAAGGCTTCCGCTGGAGGGGTGGGAGTGCCACCTCTCTGGATCTGGCCGCATTCGCGGAGTTCAAGGCCAAGGTCCCGCTGGGAGGGCCCTGGAACATGGGGGTCCGAGTCGATCAGATCTCCGGACCCCGCTTCGATGGGAGCGCCGTGCGGATTCGCTTCTCACGCGACCTCGAAGAGAGGGCGGTGGCATTCGCTGGATTGCACCTCGATCCGCACAAGAACGGGGGGGACATATGGGTGGGCGGACAGTGGAACTCCGGCCCCGCGAAGCTCACCGCCCAGTTCACCGTACTCGACTTTCTCAACAACCTGCTCTTCGTGAGGCGTCGCGCCGCCGTTCACCATCGGGGAGACACGACGGTCGTCTACGAACGTCAGCCCATCGCGTTACGCACCTCCGGGGAGGTGGCGTTGAGCGACGAGGTACGCCTCGAGGCCTACGGGAGCATCGTTCTTCCGTCGATCGTCGTGGTCCACCAGAGTGACGATCGTGCGTTGGGCTTCACGCTCGACGAGTCGGTCTGGTTTGCGGGCACGCTGCTGGAGTGGACCCCGAACCCGCGCGTTCTCGTCGCCGGTTCGGTCACCAATGTGAGAGCTCGTTCCAAACGGACACCCAACTCCGTCGCCGCGTCCGTCGAGGGTTACGAGTTGGTCGAGCGCAGCACCGAGGCCGAGGCCTTCCTCGCCTTTCGTCCGTCCGAGCGATGGACGATCAGTGGCACCGCCGTGCGAATGTGGCTGCCCGAGCGCCGTGACGTGACGGATGACCCATCGAGAGACGTGGACTACCTGCTTAAGGCATGGCTGACCAAGCTCGACCTCGCGTTCACCGCGAGGGGCGGATTCCTGAGTCAGGTGAGCCTCCTGACCAGCACCACGAGGGTTCCGCGGGGGTTGGGCAGGATGGACGTGAGGGGGATCCTGGACAACGAGTTCTACCGGTTTCTCTTGAAGTTGGGATCGAGCTTCGAGAACGCCAGGATCGTCGTCGGTGGAGCGTACGACTACGACCCCCACCGCGCCGGCTGGAACTGGGGCACGGCCAATGGCCGGGTCATCCTTACGTGGTGACTCGTGATGGAAATCGCTACCGAAAGCGTCGTCTTCCCCACACCACCCGGCCCGATCACGAGGACTCGCCGCATCGTGGGCGTGAGAGTGTTTGGTGGCGGGTATCTTGAGCTTCGCGCCGATTACAACATTCTGTTCTCGAACAAGGCTCGCGGGTATCCACACCTCCTCGATCTTTACCGTCCACACGGCCGGGATTCGATGGCGCGGCCCGGTTTCCCCCCGATATCAAGGGACGGTAGAGGTCAGCTCGTACACGGACCCGTTCGTATCAAGAACAAGGAAACGGATCGACTCGATGAGCTCCTCAACCCATTCCGCCCCCTCGAGGTGGTCGTCGAGACGAGTCCGGCCTGGCCGTGGCTCTTCGATCGACTCCAGGAGCGGGGGATCCACTTCGTGCTCGCCCATGCGAAGCGGCTGCGAGCCATCGCCGAGTCACCGCGCACCCACCACCACCAGGGACACGATGAGGGCCGGAAACGAGACTCTCCAAGCAAGGCCGCCCAGCCCCAGGGCCGCAAACGGGAAGCCTACGTTCACGAGATGGGCCTCCAGAAGGGCACTCACATCTCTGCGGGCTGGGCCGGACCGGACCCCGTCACAAGCCTTGCCGAACCACTCCCGCTTTGGGACCGGAGGTCCTACGCCAAGTAGCCGACCGAAGCCTCGATCTTTACCAGTCATTCGGATTGAGACCGAGCACCCGGTGTGTTTGGGATTTTGTGATCCAGTCATTGAAGCCGTTCCAGTCCACACTGTGACTGTGGCGATCCAGCGCACAGGAGGACTGTCCTGGCGGATGCTCTAAGTATGCCACGACCTCCTACTTGCGTGCGTTCAGGGAGGGGGACACATATGAAGAGGCACTGGCTCTCGTGGTCGTGGTTTCCTGCCACCACCGGTTGCCCAAGAACCCCTAGACACGGTGGTACCATGCGTCTCAGTCGACTCTTGTCGGTCGCTCTCGTCTCGGTCGTGCTCCCTCTCGCCCTTGCATCCTGCGGTGGTGACAGCGGATCAGGGCCAGAAACATTCACGGTGGCGATCTCTCCGGGCACCGCGCAGCTCGCGACGGGGAGCAATACCACGTTGATCGCCCGGGTTACCGATGGTTCGGGCGCAACGGTGGCCGGCCAATCCTTCACCTGGTCATCATCCAACGAGGCCGTGGCCACCGTTGACGCCACGGGGGCCGTGGCGGGGCTGACCCCGGGTCAGGTCACGATCACTGCCACGACGAACATCAACGGCGCGCCCCAGTCCGCTACGGCGGTCATCACGGTCATTCAGATGGCCACGACCGTGAACGTGACACCCGCCACCGGCTCCATCGTGGTGGGAGCGACGCTTCAGTTCGCCGCCGAGGTCCTGGACGGCGTCGGCGCGGCCATCCCGGGTGCCACAATAGCATGGAGCTCGTCTGCACCGGCGGTGATGTCGGTGGACGCAAACGGCTTGGCCACCGGCGTGGCCGAGGGCATGGCGACCATCTCGGCAACGGTGGGCGCCGCATCGGGGACCGCCAGCACGGAGGTCAGGCCAGCCATTGGGCCGCTCGAGCCCACGGAAGACCTCACGCTGAGTGGCACCGTCGACGTGACGACCTTCACGGTCCCGGTCGGCGTCACGGTCACCGTGGATGCCGACCTCGTCCTGAACGCCACCGAGACGATGAGCATCGCCGGAACGATTACCGGCAACTGCGTCGGCGTGAGTCTCCAAGCCGTCGGCCTCATCAGCCTGGTAGGGACGATCAATACACCCTGCGCCGGAATGGCAATGCCTCCCGGAATCTCGATCCTGTCGGGCTCGGGCTTCACGCTCGAAGACGCTGTCATCACTACGTCGGGTCCTGTCTCGTTGGTCTCCGACATCTCTGCGGATGCCAACCCCGCGCCCGCCGCGGCGGCAAGTGCCAGCCCTACTTTTCCATGCTTCATCAATCGCAGCATTATCGATCTCCCTCCTGCCGAAGATGGAGCCGACGGTCAGCCGGATGGTGAGGACGGATACGACGGCAACGATATCGAGGTGAACTGTGGGCGGGATCGTGCGGTGCTCTCCAGCTCTTCCCTCACTGCCCAGGACGGTGGCAACGGAGGGGAGGGGTTCAGCAACGACATGTCCATGGCCGCGAATGGAGGGTTTGGTGGACACGGCGGTGGGGTTACCATCCGCAGCGAGATCGGCATCTCGTTTACGGGTGGTTCAACCCGTCTCCAGGCGGGTAGTGGAGGCAATGGTGGCCCGGGAGAAGCCTCGAGTGAGGACGCCGTGGCTTTCGGCGGAGACGGCGGCAATGCGGGCACGCTGCTCGTCGATCTCGCGGCTGGTGCCGGTGAGATCTTCGTAGAGGACATCAGGCTAATCACCCTGGTCGCCGGAAGCGGCGGAATGGGGGGCACGGCGTCGGCGTCTGGAGATCTCGGAGACGATGCCACGGACACCCAACCGGCGGAGGATGGCGGAAATGCCTCAGCGACGGGTGGCACGGGCGGTGATAATTTCCCCGAGGCCAACAAAGCCGTCCTAGGAGTCTGCGCCGCAGAACCCTGCGGCGGCTATCTTTGGTGGTAGCGAAGGCATTGGGAAGGCTTGCGGATCACCGAGGGGGGTGAATGGGAACGACATTTCGACCGTACGATCCGGAGCAGATGTTGTTGCTGCCTCCGGATCTTCGGGAGTGGGTGTCGGAGGGTCATTTGGCGCACCATGTGAGCGACCTGGTGGACGCGGTGGAGCTGAGCGCGTTCTACGGGCGGTACCGGGGGGACGGGCGGCGCAACTCGCCGTACGACCCTCGGATGATGGTCAAGGTGCTGATCTACGCGTATGCGACGGGCACCTTCTCGTCGCGGAAGATGGCGAGGAAGCTGGAGGAGGATGTCGCGTTTCGGATGCTGGCGGCGGAGAACTTCCCGAAGCACCGGACGCTGTGCGAGTTCCGCAAGCGCCATCTCGGGGATTTCCGGGCGGTGTTTGTGGAGGTGGTGATGCTCGCGCGGGCCTTGGGGCTGGCGGGGCTTGGCAGGGTGTCGGTGGACGGGACGAAGGTTCGGGCGAACGCGAACAAGCGCAAGGCGATGAGCTACGGCCGGATGGTGACCGGGGAGCCTCGGCTGGAGGCGGAGATCCGGGGGCTGTTGGAGAGGGCCGAGGCGGTGGACGAAGCGGAAGACGAGCGCTACGGCGAGGAAGCATGCGGAGACGAGGTGCCGGAGGAGCTCAAGCGGCGCGAGGACCGGCTGGCGGCGATCCGGGAGGCGAAGGCGCGCCTGGAAGCCGAGCAGAGAGCGGCGGACGACGCACGGGGCCGCAAGCCGGGGCAGACGCGCAACCCGAAGGGCGGCAGGCCCTACAAGCGGGAGTACGGAGAGCCGGACGAGGCGGCGCAGAGCAACTTCACGGACCCTGAGAGCCGGATCATGAAGACGAGTTCGGAGGGGTTCCAGCAGTGCTACAACGCACAGACGGTCGTGGAGGGGGAGAACCAGCTGGTGGTCGGGGCCGAGGTGACGGACAACGCGAGCGACCAGGGCCAGCTGGTGCCCATGGTCGACGCGGTGGCGCAAGCGTACGGCGAGACGCCGGCGCAGGTGCTGGCGGACACGGGCTATTGCAACGAGCGGGATCTCGAGGAACTGGAAGAGCGAGACATCGACGGGTATGTGGCGCTGGCCCGGGAGGGCAAGGCCGCCCCCACGGTTGACAAGGAGGAATATCCGGCGAAAGTCCGCATGGCGGAGAAGCTGGCGAGCGAAGATGGCCGCAGACGCTACGCACGGCGAAAGTCGCAGGCCGAGGCGCCCATCGGCTGGATCAAGGAAGTGATGGGCTTTCGACGATTCAGCTTCCGGGGCCTCGAGAAGGTCCGGGCCGAGTGGACCCTCGTGTGCCTGGCACTCAATGTGAAGCGGCTGCACACCCTTCAGGCGGCATGACTGCACGAGGGTTCACCCGCATCTGCCGGCGCGAGGGCTCTCGTAGCTCTCTTGCCCCCCCCAACGCATCCATTCCGCTCTCCCGATCCGTCGCAGACACAAGTCCTCAACCTCCCAATCACCCGGATCCGCCTCGCCGCGGACGGCTCGATGACCATTCGGCTCAGTCAGCTGTGCTTCTGCGGCGCAGACTCCTAGGTGATTTGGTGCCGAGGGGACTTGTCGCCGGCCTCCTGAGCGTGGAGTTCTTCGGAGGGGCCAGCGGTACCGGGGGCATGGCTCTCGCTCAGGGAGGCACTGGAGGAAACGGCAACATGATGTTCAAGCCGGGTGGCGCCGGCGGCACCATGACATCCAGTGGTGGTCCTGGCGGCAAATTGATGGTCTTGAGGAATGGCAACGAGGACACTTATCCCGGGACGCCTGGCGATGGCGGTATGGCCCAGTTCCTTGAAGGTATAGGTGGGAACGGATTCGACGACTGTCTGGTGGGTGATATCAAGCCCGGTGGCAATGGTGGCAAGGGCGGAGATGGGAATGGGGGTGATGGAGCTCCGGGCCAGGGCTTCGACGGATCCAACAAGGGCGCGTCGAACGGAGTGTTCCTATTTGGAGGAACCGGTGAGGGTGGAAACGGAGGTGACGGCGTGATGCCGGGCGCCAAAGGTGTTGGTGGAACCGATGCTATCGTCGCGATGGGTATGCGCAGTGACGACGGCCCCGTTTTCGAAGACGGGGCCGACGGAAACCCGTGCGACAAGGGGCCGCTGGATACAGGGATTTCGCTCATGTCCGCCCCGGACGGCCACGACCACTACATCGGCTTGCTCGGCCTCGGCACACTGACGCTGAGACAACTGCCAAACGGGGCCGTCGAGATTACGGGCTCGCCCCCGTGGGTCAACTTGACTGGGACCATCATCTTCGTGGCGGCTCTCAACGCCTGGGAGATCATTGCTTCCGGCACCGGCGACGTGATGGGTCCCGCCACCTACCGCTTCAACGGAACGGCAACCGTCGGCGAAAACGGGCGTGTGACCGGGTTCACCGGCACCGTGACGGTGGAGACGACCGGCCTGCCCGGCCCGGGGGCCACCACATACAGCCTGACGGCTACGATGCCGATGCCGAGCCAATAGCGCGGGAACAGCTTTGGTCGTTAGTGGTTGACAGTAGGAGGGACATGGAGTCAGTGACGCGCTCGCCACTTAGCATGTTGACCTCGGCCTGATCCTCCCATGCAGCCCTTGCGCTCGATGGGCTCGGATGTTGACCCCGGGAGCCAGCACCCCGTGATAGCGGTGGCGATGGATGCGTGGCGGGTGAATGAGTAGGGCGAGCCGCTCGAGGAACTCGAGAGGAGTGAGCGAGAGAGCGGTGGTACCATCTGGTGCGGGATGGGGGAGACGATAGATGATGCGCTCGCTTCCAGGTGCACCGTCCCCGGTAGCCTCGAGTCTTCTACCGTCCGTCGAGGTTGGCTAACCGCCGCCGCGACGCAGCTCCTGTGCGATATATCTATCCACCTGCTGCTCGAGTATGGGGAGGGTCAGTGCGCCGGCGCCGATGACGGCGTCGTGAAATTCACGGATGTCGAACCGGTCGCCGAGAGCATTCTCAGCCTTGGCCCGCAGCGTCAAGATCTGTGTCATCCCCATCTTGTAGCCGAGCGCCTGTCCCGGATTGACGAAGTAGCGCTCGACCTCCGTGACGATGTCGCCCTCGGAGATCGGCGTGTTCTGGGTGAAGTAGTCGATCGCCTGCTGCCGGGTCCATCGCTTGGCGTGGATGCCGGTGTCGGTAACGAGCCGTACCGATCGCCAAATCTCGTCCTGCAACCGGCCGAAATCCCGCATCGGTTCGTCGTAGAATCCCATCTCCCGCGCCAGACGCTCCGCGTACAGCGCCCAACCCTCTGTGAAGGCACCGTAGCCGCCGAATTTGCGGAACATAGGCAGTCCCTCCATTTCCTGCGCAAGGGCGATCTGGAAGTGATGGCCTGGTACGCCTTCGTGGTAGGTGATTGCCGTGAAGACGTACTTCTGAACGTTGCTCATGTCCGCCAGGTTGGCGTAGTAGACGCCCGGACGAGAGCCATCTTGAGAGGGGGCGTCGTAGAAGGCGATGCTGGTGGAATTCTCCCGCCAGGGCTCAACCCTTCGGACCTCGAGCCCCGCCCGCGGCAGTTGGTTGAAGTACTGATCGGCGATCTCGAAGATCGCCGCGGTCTGCAGTTCCGCCTCGGCGAGGAACGTGGCGCGGCCAGCGTCGCTGTCCTCGTAGAAGTTGTTCGGATCGGTGCGCACGAAAGCAAAGAAGTCCTGCAGGCTGCCGTCGAAACCGGCGGCCTCCTTGATGATCTCCATTTCCACATGAATGCGGGCCACGTCGTCGAGGCCGATCTGATGGATCTCGTCGGCCGTCAGGTCGAGTGTAGTGTGGTTCTGGATGCGGTTCTCATAGAACGCCTCTCCGTTGGGCAGCGACCATACGCCGAGGTTTTCAGTTTGCATTCGCTGGAGGCGACGCAGTTCGGCAATCAGTGCGTCGAAGCCCCGTTTGAATGGCCCCCGCCAGGCATCGTCGGCGCGGGTCATCAAAGAGGCCCTTTGCGCTTCATCGAGAGAAAGCGTTGCCAGCTTGCCCTTGAAGTCGGCGTACAGAGCGTTTCCCTCGAGTGATTCTTCAATCGGAGCGCCGGAGTTGATCCTGCCCGCGTCGGTGATCATCGCCGGGAAGGCGAAGGCCGGGGGGATGACGCCGAACTCGGCGCGGTCCTGCATCCGCGCCACCATGCCATCGAGTACCGCCTCGAGGCCTTCGACGCGCGATAGATAATCCTCGGCGTCGGTGACGTCGGCGATCGGGTGGTTATTTTGGAGAACCGTCAACAAGCCGGTGACCTGACCGTTGAACTGGTCGGCCACGTAGGCATGGCGGATGAACGCGTGGTTGCGGATCCGTTGCTCGGCATTGAAGACGAAAAGGTCGTAGCTGAGCTTGTCTCGGTCGCTCAACGACTCGTAGTCGAAATCGGCGCGCAGCCTTGCGAGATCGGCCTTATCCTTTTCGATCTGAGCTGCAGCGAACTCGTCGGAGCGATCATTCCACTCGCCCAATCTGTCGGTCTTGCGACCGAGGCGTGATTGGAACTCAGGTCTCTCGTCGACACCGCGCTCAAAGACCGCGTCGAGAAAGACGTTCAGGTCCGAGTCTTGGGACAACGGAACGTCAGTCGCGCACGCGGTCGCTAGGGTGCCGATAAGATACGCAGTGAGACAGCTCGATGTCCGGTTCATCCATTATTCCCCTTCGGCTGTAGGCCGTCGAACTTATGCGGTAGAATCGAACCAAGTCGAACTAATCACCAGCCTCACAACAAACTCCACATCCACCACCCCCCATCCCGCCAGACCCCATATACAGCGTCTCCCACAAACTGCATCGCCTCGAACCGGTTTGGCAATGTGACGACACCGAGGAATCGTCCGTCGGCATCTAACACTTCCCAGTCAGGAGAACCAATTGGCAGGCGGGGATTCGCCACCAGCACTTCGGGGTTCAGCAAGAGTCTTCCAATAGCGCCGCGCGCCTCTTCGGGCATCTCACTCGGCATTCGCACACGTTGTACCCAAAGGCTCCACCGGGGGCCGGCAGCGAATCGGTGAAAGGCGGGATAAACTCGGCGTAGGTGGTCGGCCGATTCAACTCCATCTGGCGCAAAGATCCTGACGGCCCATCCTGGCCCTCGGCGGCGTTTCCCACAACCTGCTGCGGGAGCTGGATAGAGACCTCTCCTCGCAGTGGAAAGACTTCGGCATAGCTATAAGGCGAGCATGTCATCGGTGACGTGGCGTTCGAGCAGACCGTGGCGGTGGAAGTACCGGAGTACGCGGTGGCGCACCGTGTGCTGGAGTTTGCCCCAGTCGGATGGGGTGAGATACACACCGTGCCCTCGGAGTTGCTCCCCACTCACACCTCGGAACCGTCTTCCGAGATGGAGCGTAGGATCAATGATCTCGGGCGGACGGGGTCTTCACCACCCACAGCCTCCTTCGGGTATCCGGGTATCTGCCCTTCCGAGTTTCTCTTCGGATGCGTATGATGCGAGGGAGGCCGAACGTGAAGCATCGGTCGCACGGCAGCCACTACCTACGAGTGAGACAAGCGGGAACGATCAACCGGCGACCCGGAACCGTGACGGTGCGACATTTTCGCCCGCCGATTCCGGGAAATTTTCACCCGCCGCTAACACTGTTGGTCTTCTTCATTTTATTGGCTGTCAGGCACCACATTTCGGGCGAGGCTTCGGGGACAAGAAGATCGGCCTGAGCGAATCTGAAAGCATGCGGCCGCAAAGCGGCCGTTACATACCTCGAGCTATTCTGACAGCGACGGCGCGGCCTGGTCGCTGGCCGCCGAAACGTTCGCTGCCCATCTGTCGTGAGGGAGGTGCCTAGCAATGTCCTCTTGTGCCCGCAGGGCTACGCTGACCGCGTTCGTGCTGTCGTGCTGCTCTCTTCTCCTCGCGTGCGGCGGCGGATCACCGGCGACCGTTCCTTCTCCCGAGCTGCCTCCGGAGCTGGATGCAAGGATCCGTGCGATCTATGAGACGAACGAGATGCAGGCCGAAAGTCCTCTATCGCAGCTTTGGCTTCCGGATGGATCCGGCCTTCTCGTGCTCGAGGCCACCTCCGACGGGGCGCAGGAGCTCGTGCGCTATGATGCCGCCAGCGGCACACGCGAGGTGATCCGGTCCTCGTCGCAGCTAGTCCCATCCGGCACATCCGGGCCCCTCGTCATCGACGATTTCGGGCTCTCGCCGAATGGGCGGCGCCTACTTCTCCAAGCGAACACGCGCGAACTGCCGGACGGCGGCCCGGTCAGCGATTGTTGGTTGCTCGATCTGGAGTCTACAGAATTGCGGATGGTCCTGTCCGGAGTCGCGTCCTGCCGGGTGGGGGATGCGCTTTCTCCCGATGGCCGGCGTGTCCTCTACATCCATGGGCACAATCTGTACGTCCATGACGTGTCGAGTGGCCGGAATATCAGACTCACGCACGACGGGATGCCCGGATCGTTGGGCAATGGCGTCAGCGACTGGGGGGGTCGTGGAGGCGAAGTGCGCTGGAGCCCTGACAGCGAGCAGATCGCCTACATTCAGGTGGACTCGCGCGAGGTCGGGATGTTCCCGCGCATCAACTATACGGAGAGCCTGTATCCGGTTGCAGAGTATTTGCGCTTTCCGAAGGTGGGAACTCCGATCCCGAAACTGCGCCTGGGTGTGGTGAGCGCCGACGGCGGCCCGACCCGTTGGATGGCTCTTCCAGGCCAGCCAGGAGACTTCTACCTCAGAGGCCTCGATTGGGCGGGGAGCTCGGAGGAGCTCGTCGTGGAGCAGCTATCCCGAGCGCGTGATCGGCGCAATGTGCTGTTCGCCAACGTTCGAACCGGCAGGGTCAGTAGCGCCTACCAAGAAGCCGACTCGGCTTGGGTGGACAGCAGCGACGGGACGAACGGCGGCATCGACTGGTTGGGCGACGGGCAGGCGTTCGTGCTGGTGAGCGAGAAGGATGGCTGGCGGCATGCGTATCTCATCTCGCGCGACGGCAGGAAGGAGACACTGCTCACTCGCGGTGCGCACGACATCGTGACGCGCGGGAAGGGAACGATCGACGAGGAGGGCGGCTGGCTCTATTACCATGCGTCACCCGACGACGGCGCCCAGAAGTATCTCTATCGCGTGCGCCTGGATGCGACTGGAGACGCTGAGCGGGTGACGCCGGAAGATCAGCCCGGAACGCACAGCTACGATTTCTCACCCGACGCCCGCTTTGCCGTCCATACATACTCGACCTTCGACACGCCGCCGGTGTTCGAGCTGATCGAGCTGCCGGCGCACCGCACCGTGCGCGTGCTGGAGGACAACGCCGCGCTTCGTGAGAAGTTGAAAGCGTGGATCGCCGGCCCGACCGAGTTCTTCACGCTGGACATCGGGAACGGTGTCGTGATGGACGCGCTGATGATCAAGCCCCGGGACTTCGATGCGGGCAAGAAATACCCCGTGGTCGTCTTCGTCTACGGAGAGCCTGCGGGGCAGACAGTCCTGGATGACTGGGGAAGAGGTCAGCAGGGCCACAGCCTCTACCACCGTGCCCTCGTCGACCAAGGGTACCTCGTGGTCTCGATGGACAATCGGGGAACGCCCGCGCCCAAGGGTGCGGCATGGCGCCGGGCGGTCTTCGGAAGCTTGGGTCCGCTGTCGACGGAAGAACAGGCGGACGGACTTCGCGAGCTGGGCCGCACGCGCTCTTACGTCGATTTGTCACGCGTGGGGATCTGGGGGTGGAGCGGCGGCGGCACGAACACCTTGAACGCGCTCTTCAGAAAGCCGGATCAGTATCACGTCGGCATCGCCGTCGTGCCGAAGCCACAAGCAGATCTGTACAACGCGCGCTACCAGGAGATCTTCATGCGGACGCCCGAGGAGAATCCCGAGGGGTACCGGGTCGCCGCTCCGCTCTACTATGCCGAAGGGTTGAAGGGGCGCCTCCTCATCGTGCACGGCTCGGGCGAGACCAACACCCATATTCAGATCATCGAGCATCTGGTGAATCGGCTCATCGAGCTAGGCAAGCCGTTCGAGTACATGTTGTACCCCAACCGCAATCATGGGATGAGGGAAGGAGAAGAGACCCGGCCGCATCTCTTCCGGCGCATGTCACGGTACTGGCTCGAGCATCTCCCGCCCGGCGGGAGGTGACCTCGATGATACGCACCTTCCATCTGCTCCCTTGAAAGGATAGGTAAAACAAAAGCCCTTTGACGGGTCGCGATAACGTGGGGGGGAGGACCAGACCCGGCCGACATGAGGTCTCACGCCAGCGCTCGACGATCGAGCGCGCGCTCAGACATTCGCGATGCTCGAATGGGAAGAACGCATGCGTAGATGGGCGGCGGTGGGTGAGTGGGGTGGACTCTCAAACCAAAGGGACAAAGGCCTGGGGTGTGCTCTCAGTCAGGCAGCGACTGATCGAACGCGAACAGGCCCGACCACGCTTCGCGCGGTGCCCCGGGCAGACGAGCGGCAGGACATCGTAGATGCGCGCGATGAGGGAGGCCCAGCGCGAGGAAGTACGCCGGCCCGGAGTGGCTCACGCCACACCTGGAGCTCCGCACACACCGTGCCTTCGGAGTTGCTCCCCACTCACACCTCGGAGCCGTCTTCCGAGACGGAGCGTAGGATCAATGATCTCAGGGCGGACGGGGTCTTCGCCACCCACAGCCTCCCTCGGGTATCCGGGTATCCGCCCTTCCGAGTTCCTCTTCGGATGCGTATGATGCGAGGGAGGCCGAAGGTGAAGCATCGGTCGCGCGGCAGCCATTACCTACGAGTGAGACAAGCGGGAACGATCAACCGGCGACCCGGAACCGTGACGGTGCGACATTTTCGCCCGCCGATTCCGGGAAATTTTCACCCGCCGCTAACACTGTTGGTCTTCTTCATTTTATTGGCTGTCAGGCACCACATTTCGGGCGAGGCTTCGGGGACAAGAAGATCGGCCTCAGCGAATCTGAAAGCATGCGGCCGCAAAGCGGCCGTTACATACCTCGAGCTATTCTGACAGCGACGGCGCGGCCGGGTCGCTGGCCGCCGAAAGCTTTGCTGCCCATCTGTCGTGAGGGAGGTGCCTAGCGATGTCCCCATGTCCCCGCAGGACCACGCTGACCGCGTTCGTGCTGTCGTGCTGCTCTCTTCTCCTCGCGTGCGGCGGCGGATCACCGGCGATCGTTCCTTCTCCCGAGCTGCCTGCGGAGCTGGATGCACGGATCCGTGCGATCTATGAGACGAACGAGATGGAGGCCAAACGTCCATCGGCGCTTTGGCTTCCGGATGGATCCGGCCTTCTCACGCTCGAGGCCACCTCCGACGGGGCGCAGGAGCTCGTGCGCTATGATGCCGCCAGCGGCACACGCGAGGTGATCCGGTCCTCGTCGCAGCTAGTCCCATCCGGCACATCCGGGCCCCTCGTCATCGAAGATTTCGGGCTCTCGCCGAATGGGCGGCGCCTACTTCTCCAAGCGAACACGCGCGAGCTGCCGGACGGCGGCCCGGTCAGCGATTGTTGGTTGCTCGATCTGGAGTCCACAGAATTGCGGATGGTCCTGTCCGGAGTCGCGTCCTGCCGGGTGGGGGATGCGCTTTCTCCCGATGGCCGGCGTGTCCTCTACATCCATGGGCACAATCTGTACGTCCATGACGTGTCGAGTGGCCGGAATACCAGACTCACGCACGACGGGATGCCCGGATCGTTGGGCAATGGCGTCAGCGACTGGGGGCCTGGAGGCGGTGTGCGCTGGAGCCCTGACAGCGAGCAGATCGCCTACATTCAGGTGGACTCGCGCGAGGTCGGGGTGTTCCCGCGCATCAACTATACGGAGAGCCTGTATCCGGTTGCAGAGTATTTGCGCTTTCCGAAGGTGGGAACTCCGATCGCGAAACTGCGCCTGGGTGTGGTGAGCGCCGACGGCGGCCCGACCCGTTGGATGGCTCTTCCAGGCCAGCCAGGAACGTTCTTCCTGAGAAGCCTCGATTGGGCGGGGAGCTCCGAGGAGCTCGTCGTGGAGCAGCTATCCCGAGCGCGCGATCGGCGCAATGTGCTGTTCGCCAACGTTCGAACCGGCAGGGTCAGTAGCGCCTACCAAGAAGCCGACTCGGCTTGGGTGGACAGCAGTGACCAGACGAACGGCGGCGTCGACTGGTTGGGCGACGACGGGCAGGCGTTCGTGCTGGTGAGCGAGAAGGATGGCTGGCGGCATGCGTATCTCATCTCGCGCGACGGCAGGAAGGAGACGCTGCTCACTCGCGGTGCGCACGACATCGTGACGCGCGGGAAGGGAACGATCGACGAGGAGGGCGGCTGGCTCTATTACCATGCGTCACCCGACGACGGCACCCAGAAGTATCTCTATCGCGTGCGCCTGGATGCGACTGGAGACGCTGAGCGGGTGACGCCGGAAGATCAGCCCGGAACGCACAGCTACGATTTCTCACCCGACGCCCGCTTTGCCGTCCATACATACTCGACCTTCGACACGCCGCCGGTGTTCGAGCTGATCGAGCTGCCGGCGCACCGCACCGTGCGCGTGCTGGAGGACAACGCCGCGCTTCGTGAGAAGTTGAAAGCGTGGATCGCCGGCCCGACCGAGTTCTTCACGCTGGACATCGGGAACGGTGTCGTGATGGACGCGCTGATGATCAAGCCCCGGGACTTCGATGCGGGCAAGAAATACCCCGTGGTCGTCTTCGTCTACGGAGAGCCTGCGGGGCAGAGAGTCCTGGATGAATGGCTCAGCACGGCCACAGGCTCCACCCAGGACCACAGCCTCTACCACCATGCCCTCGCCGACGAAGGGTACCTCGTGGTCACGATGGACAATCGGGGAACGCCCGTGCCCAAGGGTGCGGCATGGCGCCGGGCGGTCTTCGGAAGCTTGGGTCCGCTGTCGACGGAAGAACAGGCGGACGGACTTCGCGAGCTGGGCCGCACGCGCTCTTACGTCGATTTGTCACGCGTGGGGATCTGGGGGTGGAGCGGCGGCGGCACGAACACCTTGAACGCGCTCTTCAGAAAGCCGGATCAGTATCACGTCGGCATCGCCGTCGTGCCGAAGCCACAAGCAGATCTGTACAACGCGTGGTACCAGGAGATCTTCATGCGGACGCCCGAGGAGAATCCCGAGGGGTACCGCGTCGCCGCTCCGCTCTACTATGCCGAAGGGTTGAGGGGGCGCCTCCTCATCGTGCACGGCTCGGGCGAGACCAACACCCATATTCAGATCGTCGAGCATCTGGTGAATCGGCTCATCGAGCTAGGCAAGCCGTTCGAGTACATGCTGTACCCCAACCGCAATCATGGGATGAGGGCAGGAGAAGAGACCCGGCCGCATCTCTTCCGGCTCATGTCACGGTATTGGCTCGAGCATCTCCCGCCCGGGGGGCAGTGACCCGACCACGCTTTGCGCGGTGCCCGCGGCGCCCGAGCGGGAGACAGTGGAGGGGGTCGGGTCATGTCCGTCGTGTAATGCGCACCCTCGAAACCGCCTTCCGAGACGGACCGTACGATCAATGATCTCAGGGTGGACTGGGTTTTCGCCAGCCACAGCTCCTTTGGGTGTCCGGCCTTCCGAGTTCCTCTTCGGAGAGGTATACGTATCTTTATATCGTGAGTATACGTACGGGCCCGAATAGCAGGCCTTCGTCGCAGTTATTTCAGGATGGATGGCCACCATATCCAATTTCGGCCCTATACCCCATGGAAAGCATTGCGGGATATCTGGCCGGGACCGATGATGCGTGTTTTGTGAACTCCCCAGGAAAGGAAGAACCGTGAGTGTCTCCGTCTCTCGCACGCCATTCCCCGTCCGGGCCAGGACTCTCCTGCTCCTCACGCTCCTGGTCGTGTGCGCCCCCTTGGCCTCCGCGGCCCAGGAGGAGGCACTGACCCTGGAGCGCCTGTTCACCTCGGCGGAGTTCTTGGAAGAGGGATTCGGGCCCGCCCGGTGGTTGCGGGACGGGCGGTACACCACTCTGGAGGCCTCAAGGCAGCTCCGGGGAGGGGTGGACATCGTGGCCTATGAGGCGGAGTCGGGGGGGACGGAGGTCCTGATCCCGGCCTCCGAGCTGATACCCTCTGGGTCGACCCGGCCTGTGGCCGTGGAGGGGTATGAATGGTCTTCAGACGGATCCAAGGTCCTCATCTACACCAACACTCGCCGGGTATGGCGAGACAACACCCGGGGGGATTACTGGGTACTGGATCGGGAGGCCGGAACCCTCACCCAGATGGGTCCCGACTTCCCTGAAGCCACCCTCATGTTCGCCAAGTTCTCTCCGGACGGGACCCGGGTGGCCTATGTCCAGAGCCACAACATCTACGTCCAGAACCTGGCCACCGGGGCGATCAGCCCCCTGACCGACGACGGCTCACGGACCACCATCAACGGCACTTTCGACTGGGTGTACGAGGAGGAGTTCCATCTCCAGGACGGGTTCAGGTGGAGCCCGGACGGCACCCGCATCGCCTATTGGCAGCTCGACGCCACGGGGATTCGGGACTTCCTCCTCATCAACAACACCGACTCCCTCTACTCCTACACCATCCCCATCCAGTATCCCAAGGCAGGGACCACGAACTCCGCCGCCCGGGTGGGAGTGGTTCCGACCATCGGGGGTGAGACGGTCTGGATGGATCTGGAGGGGGATCCCCGGAACAACTACCCGGCCCGGGTGGAGTGGGCTGCTTCTTCCGACGAAGTGGTCATCCAGTATTTGAATCGGCAGCAGAACCGGCTCCAGGTCGTGCTGGGGCAGGCTGCTACCGGGGCCGTCAGAACCGTCCACACCGATGCCGACGAGGCTTGGGTCGACGTTGTGGACGACCTGATGTGGCTCGATGGGGGCCGGAGTTTTACCTGGGTGAGCGAAGGGGATGGATGGCGGCGGGCCTACCGGGTGAGCCGGGATGGATCCCAGGTTACGGCCCTGACTCCGGCAGGGCAGGACATCCTCTCCATCGCCCTCATCGATGAAAGCAGTGGCTGGCTCTATTATACCGCCTCTCCGGACGATGCCACGGCCCGCTACCTCTTCCGGGTTCCTCTGGAAGGGGATCCTGAGGCCGCCGAGCGCCTGACCCCGGCCGAGGCCACGGGGACCCATAAGTACCAGATAGCCCCGGGAGGCGACTGGGCTATACACACGACCTCCACTTTCGAGATTCCCCCCGTCATTTCCCTGGTGCGCCTGCCGCAGCACAGTGCCGTTCGGACCCTGGTATCGAATGTCGGCCCTCGGGACCGTGTGGAACGGGTCCGCTCCGCCTCCGCCGAGTTTTTCCAGGTCCAGACAGAAGACGGGGTGGAGTTGGACGGATGGATTATGACCCCGGCGGGCTTCGATCCTGCCCGGAAGTACCCTGTCCTGGTTTACGTCTACGGTGAACCCTGGAACCAGACCGTAACGAACAGTTGGTACGGAATGACCACCCTCTGGCACCATTATCTCACCCAACAGGGATACATCGTCTTTAGCCTGGACCCCCGGGGGACCCCGGCCCCCAAGGGTCGGGCCTGGCGGAAGGTCGTTTATGGGGAAGTGGGGACCCTTGCCTCCCGGGACGTGGCCATGGGGGTGAAGGCGCTCCTGGAGGAGCGCTCCTACCTGGACTCGGAGCGGGTGGCCATCTGGGGGTGGAGCGGTGGGGGGTCCATGACGCTGAACGGCATGTTCCGCTACCCGGAGATCTTCGGCACCGGCATGTCCGTGGCTCCGGTCCCGGACCAGCGCTTCTACGACACCATCTACCAAGAGCGCTACATGGGCTTGCCCCAGGACAACAGCGAGGGCTACCGGAGGGGCTCCCCCATCACCTATGCCCAGGGGCTGGAAGGAAGCCTCCTCTTGGTTCATGGGACCGGAGACGACAACGTCCACTATCAGGGGACGGAGGCCCTCATCAACCGTCTCATCGAGCTGGGCAAACCCTTCGACATGATGGCCTATCCGAACCGGACCCACGGGATCTACGAGGGCGCCGGGACCACCCTGCACGTCTACTCTCTCCTGACCCGGTATCTGATGGATCATGTGCCGGCGGGAGAGAGGTAGGGCCTAGGTCGGTTCAGGTCCTTGTGAGACGGTACAACATGATGGACCTCACGGGGAAGCCGAAGAGGTGGGAAGTGTTGCGGCACCGTTTTCCTGTTCAGCGCACGGGGGATCCGGTCTCCGCGATCCTGGTGGTGGCAGCCACCAGTTCCCGGTGGATCTCCTCGTCCCGCAGCATCCAGATGCCATGCGGCACCAGGCTCCGGACCCGGTCCGGATGCTGCTCGACACTATTGCCAGACTCCCACTCGACGACGAATTTGGGAACAAAGCCGCCTGGGCGGGGCGAACCGACGACCTTCAAGGTCGCTTTCCTGGGTTGCCATTGCATGGGACGGAGACGGAATGAAAGCCAAAGGGTTGGTTGTATTCTTGGGACTTGCCGCTGCGCTGGCGGTTACTGCCTGGCTCACGGCGAGGCCGGAGATTCGCCTCGGACCGCACGATGGCTTCGACCTTCCCGCCATCGACACGGGTAGGGTCGCGGTGGGCGACATCGCGCCCGACTTTTCGGTGATGACGTACGCGGGAACGGTGACGACGCTGTCCGACTACCGCGATGACAAGAACGTCGTCCTGGTCTTCTACCGGGGCCACTGGTGACCCTACTGCGCCAGTCAGCTCGGTGAGCTGAGAGAACTCCTTTCTCCAGAGCGGAGGGAGAATACTGAGTTGCTTGCGCTTTCGGTGGATGAGCTCGAGCAGCAGCAGATGATGATCGATCGGGTCGCCGAGGACGACGGTATGCTTATCGAGTTTCCGCTACTATCCGATCCCGATCACGCGGTCATCGATCGCTACGGATTGTTCAATCCGGACGAGTCGCGGCAGCGGTCGGTCCCGCACCCCGCCGTCTTCGTTATCGACAAGCGAGGTGAGGTCCGTTGGAAATTCATCGAGATCGACTACCGCATTCGGCCGACGAACGAAGACATCCTGGAGGCGCTCGCCGAGCTGAACTGACCGTACCGCGTGCCCCGATCCGTCACGAGCTCGTCGTCAAATCGGGTGCTTCGGCCGAGCCCAGATCCGCAAGACGGGGGGCGGCCCAACCTCCTCGAGCAATCGAAGCTGACGGCGTACTGGGATCATTCGCCCTCCTTCGGCGAGAGAGCGCCGGGGGGCGATTTTCTGAAATTTCTCAAGGGATAGAAGGCGAAACAAAGGCCCTGTGAGGTGGCGCGACCGCCCGGGAGCGAGCCGGGGATACCCCGAGGAACTCCCGTTCCTGGGCCGGTTCCCGGACCAAGATGCGCGGGCGGTTCAGGGATGCAAGAACACGCCGAGCGGCCCAGTCATTCGAATCGTCCACGAAGGCATCGGAAACCTCCGTCAGCGGGAGGGAACTACCGGACCCGCAGTCCCTCGACCACAACGCCCGGGAGGCGGTGGTTGATCCGGACGCCCCAGATGCCGTCCGTGCGGGAAGCCATCCCTGACCTCGCCTCGGTGTGGACGACTGTTCCGTTCACGACGAACTCGGTCTGATCCTCCCCCACCCGTACCTGCAGCTCGTTGACCGATTTACCATTGGCGTCGGGCTCCACCACCGCGTCGTGCGGCGTCCGGCCGACTATGTCGTGGGTCGTCTCGTCGTTCGCCCGGTGTTTGACGATGTAGCTGCCGTTCTGTGCCACCAGGAAGTACAAGTAGTTCTGTCTGGAGCCCTCAAGGTCACCGCCGCCGTACACGAGACCGTAGTAGTTCGCGTGATCGCTGGGTTCGAGCAAGGTGAACTTGCCCTCGAGGGTGTAGGTGGCCGACGCGGTGTTCTCCGACTTCCACGCCACGGCGGCGGGGCCGGTGTTGATCTGGAATCCGCTTTCCGCGGTCCCGAATTCCACCTCGGGCACGTCGTCCGGGTCGGCAGCGTTCCTGCTCCGGTCCACCCGCAGTTGCCACCCTTCGGGCGCTTGCGCCGCCAGCGGCACTGCGATCAGAAGCGCAAGGGCTGCTAAAGAGATTCGACGGATCATGATAGGCTCCCAAGAAAGGTAGGGTTCGGTTGACCTCGGAGAGGCGTGGCACACCACTCAGGGGTACCACGATGGGATTTCGAGCCGTGGGTGGCAAGGCGAACGTCTTCGCGGGACATGGGCTTGGCCTCTCTTCCGATGATCGACGCACAGGTTTCCCATCCACACCCTCGCTCAGAACGGAGGTTCATCGTCGGGCTCGGTGATGAGCGTCAGTCTCCCAAGGCCCGAACGTCACCCAACAGCGTGAAGCCCAGCTCTTCGTCCATGACCATCTCCGAATAGTCGATGAAGATCCGGGTCGGGTAGCCACGGCTCGCATCGAACTCCCACTGGACCTCGTGAGTGTTCCGGTCGTACGCTCGGCCAATAGCTGAGGGGTTGGGGCCGGCCGGCGAGAGACGGCCCCAACCGCGAACTCCGGACTAGTTTGTCGAGGAGCCGAGCCGCGAGAACACGTCGAGATCCACCCTGCCGTTGATCTTGACGTCTCCGGTGCGGACGATCTTGAAGACGCGGCCCTCGTCATCGAAGTGTACGCGGGCGCCGACGTAGTAGTACCCATCGGTACTCTGGATCTCTTCCCACCTGGTGTGGTTCGCGTTCGTTCTGCCTACTTCTTGGTAATCCACCTGAACGGGCCATGTGCGTCCGTCGACGAAATAGTAGTGCCACTCATCGTTACCAATCCCCTCGCCAAAGGTCACCCGTACAACGTGGCGACCCGCATCGTCCCTTCCGTCGTAGTGCAGGTATACACCAGGATCCTTTAGCTTGAACGGAAGCGCGATCCAGTAGTTGACGTCCCCCGACACATAGCGCACCTCTTGTCGGTCCTTGTCTTTGGGAGTCAGGCGCCGCCCGTTCATGTACGCCCAATCCGTCACCCCGTCCCATCCCTGCACGATGAAGTCGTCCCCCTCCCACCGCTCGATACGGGCCGCAAGCGCACCCGGCAACTGCGCGATCGTGACGTAGCGGGGCCTCGTCCTCCTCAATCGTCCCGAGGCGGTGTCATACATCTCGGTGGTCAACGTGAACTGGGCGGTCCGCAGGTTGTGATACAGCTCCATGCCTCCCAGGGCGCCGATCCAGGATTCCACCAGCTCCAGCGCCTTCGGATCATTTCCTCGGGAGGCCTCCTGGGCCACAGCCGCCCGAGCCCCGACACTCCAAACAAAGGCGGTGAGTAGGGCCCCGATCCCCAACGCGGCTCGGGTCCGACGGATGACTCGACTACAGTGCGCGTTCATCTTCATCTCTCCCCCAGAGGCCAGGTTAACCGATCCGCCTATGGCCGGATACCGTCGCAAGGCGTCTGGGGTCACTACGAACCTCAGCCTGCATTGTGCCGGCTTGTGGGCTCTCAGACTATATGCGGAAGGTGGGCGCTCGCAACTGGACAACGGAGACCGAGCTGGCCGTCACCATCCTGGCGCCGCTCCGAGAGGATCCGTTTTCCGTTCTTCTACGGCCTGCTCGTGGTCGACGCGTTCTTCGCTGGCGTCTTCGCTTTCTTGTTGTTGGGAAGCACACGGGTCACCGCCGGGCCGGAGGGGGTCACCGTGACACACCGGATGCTCCTGCCCATGCGGAAGCGTCAGGTCCCACGCGAGAGCATCGCCGAGCTTCGATTGGACGTGGGGATGTCTACGGGTTCGACGGCCTACCACAATGTGCGTCTCGTCAAGAAAGACGATCAGACGATGACCACCGCATGGGGATTCCTTAGATCACTTGCAGCAACTTCAGGACGCCCACGATCATCACGATGACTCCACCTATTTGAAAGCCAAGGTGCGCCTTCTCCTCTCCATACCAAGCGATGGCCCGTTGCACCTTCCAGTCGTAGAGGAAGAAGTCTCTTTTCCAAGTCGCGCACACAAATAGATAGAGGCCGACGATGAGCCCCAGCAGGCCGAACCACTGCTCTTCGTTCATTCGGCTCCCGATCAACCCTTTTTGGCTCGAGACTTCTTCTCCCGGAATCCGATCCGGTGGTAGGGATTCACTACGCTGGTGGCCACGTTCTTGAGGTGCGCGCTGACGCGCTTCAGATAGCGCAGATAGAGTGCTACCGTGACCGCATGCCCCGACCGTCCCGACAACGCCTTACCCGAGCACAGGGCACGCACTTGTTTGTCCACCTTGGATGCGATGG
Source organism: Longimicrobiales bacterium (assembly GCA_965238005.1). GTDB lineage: Bacteria > Gemmatimonadota > Gemmatimonadetes > Longimicrobiales > Gaopeijiaceae > CBDCKN01. The sequence goes on along the minus strand of OZ250165.1, from coordinate 3,228,217 downwards.
AGGTGTGGGACTTTATGATGCCCCTGGCCCGAACCATGTCGGATTCCTCAAGGGCGGGCACGATGTCATCGAACATCCGAGCCATGATCTGCTCGATCCCAACCACCTTGTCGTGTAGCTCGAGCCCATCGAAGGGCCCCGGAACCGCGGACGCCAACTCCACGATGTTTTTGGTGTAGTCGCCGATCCGCTCGATGTCGATGACGATCGCGGTGAGCACCAGTCCCAGGTTGATGTCAGGCTTTGACGACACGGACATGTGCGTGACGATCTTGCGACGAACGCTCCGCTCGTACTTGTTGAGCTGCTGATCGCGCTTGTAGATGTCGGTCTTTGGCGTGCCCTCCGCGTGGAGCGCCGTGACTGCGTGGTCGAACATGTCGTGGGAGGCCCGAAGCATCAGGATCGCCTCGTCATATGCCTCCTGCAGTGGGCCTCCGGACCTGAAGAGCGCGACGATTTGTTTCCACATGGCTTGTTACCTTTTCGCTGACCAAATGATGTACGCGAGCGGTATGACGTGCAACGCGATATAGACAGAGAACACAGTGGCAGTGCTCACCTTCGAGCGGGCCGCGAAGACGCCCCACCTCCTCGCGAGCTCGATGGGCAGGGCCTTCAGAGGATAGAAGATCGCGACGGCCATCATATTGAACGCCAGGTGAGCCAGGGCGATGGTCACCGCCGCCGGGCTTCCGGTCGAAAACGAGGCGAGGATCGCGGTGATGGTGGTTCCGATATTCGCCCCAATCGTGTACGGGAAGATCTGACGTAGGGTGAGGACCCCGGTGCCCGCCAAGGGCACGATCAAAGACGTCGTCGCCGAGCTGCTCTGCACGGACGCCGTCGCAACGACGCCCAGAGTGAAGCTCGCGGCGTCGTTACGGAAGAGGACCCTGTCGAAGAGCCCTTCCAGGCGCTGTAGGACGACGCCCCGCATGAACGTCAGCATCCCTCGCAGGGCCATGAAGAGCAGAGCGAGAGCCAGAATGCCCAGCGGAATCGTGTAGGGGATCAACTCCGAGAGGAATTCGGCGGGTGGACCCACGACCAGCTTGAGAGGGCTGGCCAGGCTCATGCCACCGGCACCGGCGAACACGCGCTGCAGAAAGATCGCCGTTTTCTCGACCGGGTGAAAAAGGATCTCCACTGGCAGGAGCGTGAACGCCGCGAGCACGTTGAAGAAGTCGTGCACCGTGGAAGCCGCCAAGGCCCGCTCGAACTCCGCCGGACGGGTCACGTGCCCGATCGACACGATTGTGTTCGTCGTTGTCGTTCCGATGTTCGCACCCATGATGATGGGCACGGCGAGCTCAATGGTGAGCGCACCGGACGCCACGAGTCCCACCACGATGGTGGTGGTGGTCGAGGAGCTCTGGATCAGGCTCGTGGCCAGGAATCCGATGAGCAGCCCGGCGACTGGGTCCGACGCCGTGTTCAGGAGCTGATCCGCGAGTCCTGCGCCGCTCATCTTGAACGCGGTGCTCATCAGCTCGATGCTGGAGAAGAACAGGTAGAGCAGGGCGAGGAAGTAGACGACGCGGCCGATCACCACGATCGGGCTGGCCTCGTGTTGGATTTGCGATGGGATCGGGTTGGGCACCAGGCGCAGGTCCTGTTGTGATGGCAGCGATGAGCCGCAGAGAAACTACAGACTCGCCGCCCCTGGGGAAAACCCGCTCAGCGAGTCAGACCGTTCGCCTGCCGCTTGCGCCTCCCGGCCCCCTCATAGGATCTTGACCTCGGTCTGGTCTCGGAGTTCGCCCGTGTCCGATCCAGTCACCCGTCTGGGCGCTGGAGGCCACACAGGGGCCGGCCAAACATAGAACGGACGAGCCATGGACCGCCGTCACTTCACCCGTCTCGCGTCAGGAGGGCTCGCGCTCGGCATGGTGCCGCCCGCGCTCTGGCGGCTGCCCGGCGGCGCCGGGAACGCTCCCCATCTGCTGGTGGGCGGCGCCCGTGTCGCCCCGGCCCCGCCCGACTTGCTGGTGGACGGGGACCGCCTCAGCCGAACGCTCACCGATCTGGCCCGCTTCGGCGCCACGCCCGCGGGAGGGGTCAGCCGGGTCGCCTACAGCGACGCCGACATCGCCGCCCGCGAGTGGGTGGCGACCCTCATGAGCGACGCCGGGCTCGAAGTCTCGGTCGACCTCGCAGGGAACCTGATCGGCCAGCGCGCGGGCTCCGACCCTGACCTGCCGCCGCTGCTGCTCGGATCACACATCGACTCTGTCCCGTTGGGCGGGAACTACGACGGACAGGTGGGCTCCATGGCCGCGTTGGAGGTCGCGACCACGCTGGCCGACGCGGGCCATCGCACCCGCCACGGTCTCGAATTCGTCATCTGGGCGAATGAGGAAGGCGGGAAGACGGGAAGCCGCGCCATCTCGGGCGAGGTGGACCCGGCCGAGCTCGACGTCAGAACGGCGAGTGGCTTTACGATCGGGGAAGGCACGCTGCGCATCGGCGGCGACCTGAGCCGGCTGGAGGAGGCTCGACGAGAGCCCGGCTCGCTGACGGCGTACTTCGAGCTCCACATCGAGCAGGGCTTCGTCCTCGACCGGGCCGGCATCGACATCGGAGTGGTCGAGGGCATCGTGGGCATCAAGCGTTGGACCGTCACGGTGGAAGGCTTCGCCAACCACGCCGGCACCACGCCCATGGATCAGCGCCACGACGCCATGGTCTCGGCGGCCCGGATGATCGAGGCCGTCAACCGAATCGCGCGCACCACGCCGGGACGGCAGGTGGCCACGGTCGGCCGCGTGAGCGCTGAGCCGGGCGCGCCCAACGTGATTCCCGGACGGGTCACGTTCAGCCTGGAGATCCGCGACCTGGAGATGTCCAAGATCGACGAGATCTTCGAGGCGATCCGAGGCGAGGCCGCCGCGCTGGCCGAGAGCGACGGCACGAGCGTGGAGTTCGAGCAGTTCTACACCAGCCGGGCCGCTCCCACCGCGCTGCGCCTCCGGGACGTCATCGAAGCCGAGGCCCGGCGGCTCAGCCTCACCACGTTGCGCATGCCCAGCGGCGCCGGGCACGACGCGCAGAGCATCGCGCACCTGGGCCCCGTGGGAATGATCTTCGTGCCCAGCCTGGATGGGATCAGCCACTCGCCCCTGGAGATGACACCCCCAGAACAGATAACGGCGGGCGCGAACGTGCTGCTTCGCAGCCTGCTGGCCGTGGACGAGAACGGGGTTTAGCTCCTACCGCACCCGATGACCACCACACGGAGCCAGAGAGGGGGGCCGGAGGCGAAGATGTCCGGACGCTTTCATAGGTTAGCTCATTGCCCTCCACCCTCAGCCGGCCCGGAATTGACTGCGGCTGGCGCGGTAGGCATCGTAGTCGCACACTGCCTGTGTAGCGCACAGCAGGCTCACGTTAATGAAATGACGGGGCATATACGGCGCCTCGGCAGGGTCTCGCCTTGCAGTGGCTCGTATTGCCGAGATATACTCCGAGGTTGCAGCGTGCCTGCGGCGAGGCCCCGTACCATGTCTCAAGGGCCCGAGGTTGGTTGTGACCCGCTGCAGTGTGTTCTTGTCGGCTGCCAGATGGTGTCCCGCTGACAGTTGAAGGTGGTGGCTCCGGAGAGTCTCCTTGTTAGCCTGCCTTTCTCATTTCGGCAACCGGTTCATGGTCGTCGAGGTGGGCCCTGAGCATCCAGAGCTGGTCGTAGCCGATGATCCTCCGGTAGCTCTTCTCGGTCTCCACGAACGAGGCCGCAGCCCAGCGCAAGGCCATCGCTCCGTTCTTCCAGTTGGTCACCCTGCGGGTCTTCTGTCTTACGCCCGAGTGGGTGCTGTCGATCAGGTTGGTCGAGCCCAGGCACTTCCTCAGCCGCGGCGGGAGGCCGAGCCGGTTGATCGTGAACATCTCGCTGAGGCCTTCGCGTAGGCTGGCCGAGGCCGAGGGGTGGTCGCGCTCGAGCCATCGGGCGAGCTGCTCGAGCTTCTGCTCGCCCTGCTTCGCGTCCAGCTTCATCGCCGCCCGGAACGCCGCCTTCACCTGAGGATGCTGATCCTTCGGCAGATGACCCAGCACGTTGCGGAGCTTGTGGTTGCGGCAGCGCTGGATGGGGTGACGTTGGCCGAACACCTTCTCGATCGCCTTCCTGAGCGCTTTCGAGCCATCGATCACGAACAGCCGCCGCCTGCCCGGGTCCAGGCCGCGCTCGACCAGATCCTCTAGGAGCGCGCTGGTCACCTCGGCGTTCTCACTCGCTCCTTCCCTCACGCCCAGCACGTGCTTCTTTCCGTCTGAGTCCACGCCTACCGCAGCAAGCACGTGGTGCGAGCCCATCTGGATCCCGTCCAGGTAGATCACCAGGAGGTCCCACGCATCCAGCCGGCGCTCCATCAGCTCCTTCAGCACGCGCTCCGAGGCCTCGACCGTCTCACGGCTCACCGCCGACTTGCTCACCCCGACCGTGTCGGCCATCTCACCGATCACACGGCCGTACTTCCGCGTGCTCACCCCCGCCATCAGGACCTCGAGCATCCGATCCGCCACGGCGCCCGGTCTCCGCATCGCTGCGTACGCCGGCACCTCGACCTCGCCACCCTCCCCGGCGCCCCGGCGCCTGAGCCGTGGCCGCTCCACACGCACCTTCCGGTCCGACAGGTAAACCACACCACCCTGCCGGCCATACCACACCGTGTCGTCTTCCGCTCGTGACCGACCTGCCTGCTTCACGCCTGCCACACCCTCGGCGCTCATCTCCAGCACCGCTTCGATCGTCGCTCGTCCCATCACCTGGATGACTTCGTCGATCGCGACCTCCGTCTGCTCCACGAGCTCAAGCATCGGAAGCAGAAACTGCCCCTCCCGCTTCAGGAACTCCCTGATCGCGCGCTTGTCCGCCCGATCCCTTACCTCGTACGTTCTCTTCATCGTGGTGGCTCCGTGTTGGGGTTTTTGCCTACCCGAGCCTATCGGCCCGGGACCCCCGGAGCCACCACTTTTCTTTCTCCCCTATCAGGAACCTTCAACTACGGTTGGGACAGCTTCGGCTGCCACGCTTCTGTCGGCCTGCGGCGGCGACAGCCCCACGGTTCCGAACGCACCCGACGCCCCTCCGCCGCCCCAGCCCACCGAGACGGTCCCACCCCAGGTCGTGAGCACGACCCCTTCGAACGGCGCGCACGGGATCGCCGTCGGCGCGATCATCCTGGTGCAGTTCTCGGAGGCGGTGAGTCCGGCCACGGTCACGTCGTCGAGCCTGACCGTGACCGGGCCCTCTGGGCCGGTGGCCGGCAGCATCACCGTGTCCGGCAGCGCGGTGACCTTCGAGCCGGCCGTGGAGCTCGAGGAGTTCTCGAGTCGCTACGAGGTCCGTGTCACCACCGGCGTCCAGGACCTGGCCGGCAACGCCCTCCCGGCCACCTTCACGTTCTCGTTCGAGACGATCGTCGTTCAGATCGACCAGTGGTACCGGCTCTCCAACCTCTTCCTCGGTCTGGAGCAGTCGCTGGACACCTTCTCCGACTCTCGTACCTGTTTCATGGCCGACACGGGCGACTTCAGCGGACAGTTCTGGCGGTTCGTGCCCGAGGGAGAGTGGTACGTGCTACAAAGCCGATTCGGCGGCGCCACGCAAGCGCTGGACGGCAGCTCCTCGGTCGATCCATGCGGGCTGACCGACCTCCTGGTGGCCGCCACGGCCGAGCGCTCCCCTGACCCCGCCGTCCAGGCAGCCGGACAACTGTGGTCACTCGTGTCCCTGAACGACGGGTACTTTCGGCTCCAGAATCAGCAGTGGGGAGACACACGGTCCCTGGATACGGCTCCGATTGAGGGCTCGGGGATCCCCTACATGGCCGTCACGGGGGACTTCACGGGTCAGTTCTGGGAGCTCACCCGAGCCGGAGCCGTGGAGTCCGAGCCGCCGACCCTCACCCTCACCCAGCCCGCGCCCGATGCGGAGGGAGTGGGCATCGCCACTGTGATCCAGGCCGAGTTCTCCGAGCCGATCGACCCGCTGACGGTCACGGCGGAGACGTTCGTGGTGACGGGTCCCGAGGGACCGGTCCCGGGCACCCGCTCGGTGGAGGGCGAAGAACGGAACGTAGTGACGTTCTTCCCAGACGGTGGTCTCGTAGAGTTCAGTACGAGCTACGACGTGCGCCTGACCACAGGCATCCGAGACGAAGCGGGTAACGCACTGGAGTCCGAGCACGGCTGGTCGTTCACGACACTTCTCGTGGATCCGCTCCACTGGTACCGCCTCTCCAACCAGCTCTTCGGCGACAGCCGCGCGCTCGACACGTACTCGGACACCAAGCAGTGCTTCATGGGCGTCGCCGGTGACTTCTCCGGTCAATTCTGGCGGTTCGAGCCATCGGGCGAGCGCTACCTCATGAAGAACCTGCTCGGCGCAGCGTTGCTGGCGCTCGAAGGGGCCGACGGAGTCACGGCGTGCTTCCTGACCGGTGTCGGCCCATCGACAAGACAGCTTTGGACCATCGTCGACAGGGGTGACGGGTACTTCCGGCTGCACACCCAGAGCTTCGGTACCTCCCGTTCGTTGGATACACGCACGGGACAGCCCGGTGTGCCCTTCATGGGCGTGACCGGCCCCACCACCGGCCAGGCCTGGAAGATCCGCCGTATCGGGCCGATCGACTAGAACACGGGAAGCTACGCCCGCAACGCCCCGGCCGGATCCGTCCGGGCGGCTCTTCGGGCCGGCATGAACCCGCCGTGGCCGAGACGGCCAGGATCACCACGGCCCTGGCCAACCTGTATGGTATCAAAGACCCATCCAGTTCCACTGAATTCACGAAGCTCATGATGGGCATCGACCGCTGGCGCGCGAAGCCTCGGGACCACCTACCGAGGTGAGTCCGCATGCTCGACTCGCGCGGGATCTTCGAGATCGAGATCGATGATTCCCGGCAGCTCTGTTGCTCTGCAGTATGGTGTCGACATCGCGATTACGATTCATGCGCTGGGCGGCGGTTACCCTGTTTCCGAGGTATTTCTCGGACGGAAAGACCACAAGTCAAGCTTTCCCACAATGGTACCGATGTTCACGCAAGTAACATGCTCTGGCCTCGTGACGATTTCTCGGTACCGATTTTGCCGGATGAGCCCCACGGATTAGGTTAGAATCGGCAAGCACTCGATTGCTAGCGGACGACATGATCAATCGGTGACATGAGCAAGTTCTTGGCCGTATACTTGCTAATGCCCTGGCAAGATTTCGTGTGAGCCGAAGGCAGTTCAAGAGCTTATTCGGGGGGTTAGCGTTAGAGGTATCGGAAGAGTTTGACAATGTGTCGCCGCATGTTTCGGGTTCAATCGTTCATTGCAGAAAGCAAGTCGCTGGATGTTGTTGAGAGGGAGAAGCGCATTGTGGAGCAGGCGTACATGTTCCGAGAGCGGGTCAGGGCAAGACAGCGGTTATGATCGTGCCCGATCGACCGCACGTCGGCCCCGATCCCCGGAGGGGTGAATTATTTCGAGTGTTATCTTTTAACCCGTCAATCACAAATCCGTTACGTGCCCGCCACACGGCTGGGGAGGAGAAAAAAAGATGGCTGAGAGTGTGTACAAAGTGATCGAGCTAGTAGGAACCTCTACTGAGTCGTGGGAGAAGGCTGCGGCAGCAGCCGTCCAACGTGCTTCCCAGTCGCTGCGGGACCTGCGTGTGGCGGAGGTCTCAGAGCTGGACCTGCAGCTCAGGGACGGTGCCGTTCAGAGCTACCGCGCGAAGGTCAAGGTCTCCTTCAGATACGAAGCCGGCGACTAAGAAGACCGCGCCACCAACACGGTCTTATGCGAAAGCGCAGCCTCCTAGGGGTCGCACATTCTTGAGACGTGCCGTCCTCTGTCGAGGAGCACACAAGTGGCATGCCGGGCCTTCTTGGACATGCAGCCTCCGTACGTATACTCACGATGTGGAGCGGAACACCATGTTCCGCATGGCCTCCAACACCAGGCCGGTAGTGGCCACAGCCATCACACAGCTGGTGGAGCAGGAGAAGCTCGAGTACGATGACCTGGTCTGGACGTACATCCCCGAGTGGGACCACTACCGGGCGGGCTTAATCACGATCGGGCAGCTCCTTTCCCACAGCAGCGGACTCCGGATTTCCAGCCTGTTCCTGCAGCCGCTGATGGAGCCTTCGTCGGAACATCTGCAGCCCGAGACCGTTGAGCTCATGACGTCGCCCAAGATCCACGTCGCAGGAGAAGGCAGCGAGGCGTCGTACTACGGATACGGCTGGCGCCTGGCCGACGGCACATACGGCCACGGCGGCTCGGACGGCACGGACGCGTGGGTGGATCCCGAGCGCCAGATCATCGGGTTGGTGTTCACTCAGACGCCGGGGGGGCGGAGCCCACTGGATCGGTTCCGAGAGCTGGTGAACCTTTCGATCGAGGAGCCCACATACGGAGGTGCAGATGGCTGAGATCCGGGTCCTGGTAGGGACGGGAAAGGGCGCGTTCGTGATTACCTCGGATGGCGCCCGGCGCGACTGGAGAATCGAGGGGCCACACTTCGGAGGGTGGGAGGTCATGCACGTCCAGGGCTCTCCCGCCGACCCTGATCGTCTGTACGCCTCACAGTGGACCGACTGGCATGGCCAGGTCGTTCAGCGGTCCGACGATGGCGGGCAGTGCTGGGAGCCCGTCGGGAACGAGTTCGCCTACGAGGGCGTCCCCGGCACACACCAGTGGTACGATGGCACGCCACACCCGTGGGAGTTCAAGCGCGTCTGGCACCTGGAGCCGTCACCCAATGATCTCGACACGGTCTACGCAGGGGTAGAGGATGCCGCCCTCTTCCGCTCGAGTGACGGCGGTCACACGTGGACCGAGCTCGCCGGGCTGCGTACGCATTCGACGGGGCAGGATTGGGCGCCTGGGGCCGGGGGTATGTGCCTACACACGATCCTCATCGACCCTGCGGACGCGCAGCGCATGTACGTGGCCATCTCGGCGGCGGGGGTGTTCCGCACTGATGACGGGGGCGAGTCGTGGGCGGTCGCCACGGGGGGACTGAGCTCGAACTTTCTGCCCGAGCCGGAGGCCCCGATCGGTCACTGCGTTCACAAGCTTGCGCTACACCCGTCGCGGCCCGACACGGTCTTCATGCAGAAGCACTGGGACGTCTGTCGCAGCGACGACGCCGGCGAATCGTGGACCGAGGTGAGCGGCAACCTGCCGTCGGACTTCGGCTTCCCGATCGCCGTCCACGCCCATGAGCCCGAGACGATCTACGTGGTGCCTATCCTCAGCGACTCGGAGCACTACCCGCCCGAGGGGAAGCTCCGCGTATATCGAAGCCGCACCGGCGGGAACGATTGGGAGGCGCTCACCAACGGCCTTCCGCAGCGTGACTGCTACGTGGACGTCCTGCGCGATGCCATGGCGGTGGACGCGCTCGACTCGTGCGGCGTCTACTTCGGCACTACGGGCGGGCAGGTCTACGCCTCTGCAGACGCCGGCGACACCTGGCGGACGATCGCGGAGCACCTCCCCAGGGTGTGCTCGGTGGAGGTGCAAACCATCCCATGACGGAGGTAAGGATCGCGCTACCGGCGCACCTGCGAACCCTGGCTCGGGTCGTGGGCGAGTTGCGGTTGGAAGTTGCGGACCCCCCTACCATCACGACAGTGCTCGACGCTCTGGAGTCCCGCTACCCGATGCTACGAGGCACGATCCGCGACCACGGAACCGAAACGCGTCGAGCGTTCATACGATTCTTCGCCTGCGGGCAGGACCTGTCGCATGACCAACCCGACGTGCGGCTCCCCGAGTGCGTGACCTCGGGGGGCGACGTTCTCTGTGTGGTCGGCGCCATCGCTGGCGGGTGAGGAGGCAGTGTCCCTGTGGTCTCTTGGACATGCCCCTCCGTACGTATACTCACGATATAAAGATACGTATACGACGAACTTCTTCGATGAGCTGAGAGGGGTGATCATCGTGTTGCCATGAAGGGCTACCTCCTGAACCGCCACGGCTCGCCCGACGTCCTCCGACCCACGGAGCTGCCCGATCCCACCCCCGGACCGGGTCAGGTGGCCGTGCGGGTAGAGGCCGTGGGCATCAACTACGCCGAGGTCCTTTCCCGAAAGGGCCTGTACGGATGGGCCCCCGACCTGCCCTACGTCCTGGGGATGGAGGCCACGGGACGCATCGAGTCGGTGGGCGACGGCGTCGAGCGCCGACCCGGCGAATCGGTTGTCGTGGGGATGCAGCACGGAGCCTACGCCGAGCGGCTGGTGGTGGACGAATCCAAGGCCTCGCCGGCGGTGGAAGGGTTCAGCGTGGAGGAGAATGCCGCCTTCGGCGTCAACTACGCCACGGCGTGGGTGAGCCTCGTGGAGATGGGCCGACTCCGGGCCGGCGACCGGGTCCTCATCTCCCCGGCAGGTGGCGGAGTGGGCACGGCCGCGGTGCAGATCGCTCACCACTTCGGCTGCTACGTGGTGGGCGCGGCAGGCACCGACCTCAAGCTGGAGCGGATCCGGGAGCTAGGCGCCGACGAGACCGTCAACTACCGACGCTCCGGCTGGCAGAAGGCCCTGAAGGATGCCGCCGGCGCGGAGGGGATCGACATCGCCTTCGACATGGTAGGCGGCGAGGTCTTCGCCGCCGCCAAGAGCGCGCTGGCCCCCTTCGGCCACGTGGTGGTGGCAGGGTATGCGGCCCTGGACTACTCCCTCTGGAACCCGCTGTCCTGGTGGCGTGCATGGCGGGGCAAGCCCCGGATGAGCCTGGAGGAGATGTACACGAACGCCCGGGGGATGTCCTCGGCCCATCTCGGCTATCTGCTCCCCGACTTCCGGCGGATGCGGGCCACCTGGGACGAGGTGACGACCTTCTGCATAGAGCATGGTATCCGGCCTCAGGTGGGCCACGTCTTCGGTTTTGACGAGGCGGCCCGGGCCCATCGTCTCATCGAGTCCCGGGAGAGCTACGGGAAGGTGGTGCTGCGGGTTTGAGGCGTGACGTCGATTCCATGGCGGTGTGGGTCGAGCGCGTACATCTTCTTACCATGATGCCCCGACTGGCTCGTCGACTCGAGAGTGCGCTGTGCTCCGCGTTTGGCGTCTCGCTCGCGGCGTGCGCCGCCGGCGCCCCGCCGGCGACACCCGCCCCGACGCCCGACACGGTGGTGGTCGTCGACACGGTGGTGGTTCGCGTGGGACCGGATCGCGATCCGGACCTCGAACAGCGCGCCGTCACCCTCCAGCTCCAACTCTTGGAACGCGCCGCACAGGTCGAAGACCTCCAACGTCAGCTCGAAGCGGCGCGACAAGAGATCCTGCGCGCAATGGCACGATTGCAGACGTTGGCCAGTCGTGCGGAAGCGGCGTCGGTGATGGCGGAGGCGGAGATCGCGTTGGAGGCCCTGACCGGAGCTGCGGGAGATGAGGAAGTGCCCGAGGCTGCCCAGGCGCGGCACCTCCTGGTACTCAGCACGACCGAGTTCGCCGATGAGAACTACGGCGGTGCGCTCTACCTGGCGAGCCAGGCCCGCAGGGTGGCCCGCAGGGGCGAGGTCCGGCTCACCATCGGTGAGCGCGGGGACCGGCAGCCCGGGGAAGTGCTGTTCGCGCTGCCGCTGTCGCTAGAAACGGCACGGCGCAGCAACGTGCGCGCGGGGCCGGGGCTCGGGTTTCGTGTGCTCTTTACGCTCGATCCCGCGACGCCCCTGGTGGGGCACTCGTATACGGAACAGTGGGTGCGGATCACCGACGACCAGGGACGCGATGGCTGGATCTTCCACAACCTCGTTACGAGCCCCCTCGAGGGTGGCCAGTAGCTACGAGGAGTCCTCCTCCTTCTTCCTCTTCGTTGGTTTTACTGCGGTTGTCTGTCGGCGGCGACTCGCGCGCATCACCCGGTCGCGTCCGCCCCGCTTGGCCTGGTAGAGCGCCACGTCTGCCGAAGCGATCAAGGACTCGGGTGAGTCGCCGTCGGTGGGAAACTCGGCGACGCCGGTGCTCAGTGTCACCGTGACCGACGGCCACACCGCGCTTGGCCAGCCGCTCATGGATTCGCTCGGCTGCCCTGACCGCGCCGTCGATGCCCGTTTCCGGCAGCACGACCAGGAATTCTTCCCCTCCGTAGCGCGCGACACGATCGATCCCGCGCGTCGCCTCCTTCAAGACCTCTGCAATCGTCTTGAGGGCCTCGTCTCCCGCGATGTGGCCGTGCGTGTCGTTGAACTTCTTGAAACGGTCGACGTCCGCCATGAGGATCGCGAACGACGTTTTCGCGCGCTTCGCGCGGCGCATTTCGCTCTCCAGCGTCTCCATCAGGTGCCGGCGGTTCGATATCCCGGTGAGCGGGTCGGTCACCACCAGGTGCTCGAGCTGCTGCCGTCCTGCGCGCAGGCGGTCGACCATCCCGTTGAACACTTCGGTGAGGTACCCGACCTCGCCCTTGCCCACGGGCAGGTCCACCGCGAGGTCACCCGCTGCAACTTCCGCGGCACCCGCGGTCAGCCGATCCAGCGGGCGCACGATCAGGAGGCCCAAACGGTACGCGATGAAGCCGACCACGACTAGGAGCCCCATGACAAGAAGCGCCGTTACGTCGCGCAGCTGCACGACCTGCGCGTAGGCTTCCTTCGCCGGGATCTCCGCCACGACCGCCCAATCCAACCGCGGAACCCGCTTCAAGGTGCCGATGACCTCGTTTCCATCACGATCGGCGTAGGTGACGGGACTGCCCTCGCTCGCGAACAGGAGTTCTGTCGTGGCGGACGCGAGCTTGCGCTCGGCGAGCGGCCGCGCGTCCGCGCCTGAGCTGACGATCGTGGCCCCGTCCGGCGCGATCACGTACAAGTTGCCCGAATCGCCCGGGGCGAAGACCAACAGTATGGTCAGCACGGCCCGGTACGTGACGTTGGCGACGAGCGCACCTACGAAGGTGCGGTCCGCAGCGGTGACCGGGACAGCAACGGTCATGAGCGGTTGGCCGAGCTGCTCGTCCCAGTACGCGTCAATCACCGTTTGGTCTGCCGCCACGCGGTCGAGCCAGCCGAGTGGGAGATGAACGTCGCCGGAGCGCTCGGCACTCGATGCGAGCCGCTGGCCCTGCCGGTCGATGACGAGCAACTCGTCGTAGTCCGGAAACCGCTCCTCGACCGACGTGAGGTAGCCGTTGAGCCGAGCGCCCGCTTGACCGCCGCCGTCCGTCCGTCGAGCGCGCTCGATGTTCTCGGTTACCTCGTAGGAGCTCGCGAAGACCCGGACGTCGTAGAGCCGCTCCTTGAGCCAGAGGTCGATCTCGCGAGCGGTCTGCGCACTCACGCTCTGTAGCTCTTCATTGATCTTGTCGGTCAGGGCGGCGCGGTTCTGGACGTACGAGATCCAGGCCATCCCCAGGGAAGGGATCAGCGTGGCCAGCAAGGCGAGGCCCACGATCCGGCTCTTGATGCTCTCCAGCCGGAATGCCTTGGGAATCTGGTCGAGGACGGCTGTGCCGACGGGTGACGTGCGTTCGGGCATTCTCAAAAGATAGGTCTCGCGGGCACGACGCGCTCGCCACAAGCCACGTCGTGCTCGGGTGCCCGGCGACTGCACCTCGAGCTTCCCCACAACCTCCGGCCATCTCGCCCGCTGCTACCACGCAGGTTTTATCGGCTGCCGCCATGCTGTTCTCGGCCGACCCGCTGCGTTATGGCCTCCGCTACACGGGCACGGGCCGGAGCTTAACGAACGGAGGTTGTGGCACATCTCCTACTCAGCGCGCGGAACCACCTTCGGTGTGTCCCGGCTCATGGTTGGGGTGACACCCGGGTGCCGAGACACAGCAAACGCGCGGTGCGACTAGGGATACACCGTGTACCGACAAAGTCCGATATCAAGGCGGCAGATGCTGCGACTCACTGCCGGGGCCGCCACATCCTCGAGCACGAAGACGTCGGGATGATGGGCCAGTTCGTCGTCGAGGCTGGAGCCCCGTGAGACCGGCGCGAGCACGAGTTGGCGCAGCCGGAGTGACTCCGGGAGGGCCCAGGGTCAGAGATGCACGGCGAGCTCGCGGATGGGCGCTCGTGCTCGTGCTCATGCTCGGAGTGGCCGGCGCCTGCGGAGGGCAGGGCGCCACGGACCCGGCGATCGACGATGAGCCGACCTCGCCCTTCGACCCCGGCGATCCACCGCCAGAGTCCGGAGAAGACTTTCACCTGATGTTCGACGGCATGGACGATCGGGTCCTGGTCCCTTGGGACGTCTCGTTCCCGACCGACGTCTTCACGGTCGTCGCCTGGCTACGGCTAACGCCTCCCGGCGGACGAGCTGCGGTCATCGCAAGGGGTGAGGACGACAACTCCTTCAACCTCAGCTGGCAGATGTACGTGGGACCGGACGGGTTCTTGGAGGCCATGCTCGAGGCGTCCAATGAGGACAACTACTGCTATCCGAACAATGATTGCGTACCGCAGGGGGTTTGTGAGTCCGGCAACCTGTTCGTTGCCGACGGCGCGTGGCATCATGTGGCCGTCACCAGGGACGTCCTTGGTACCCTGGTCTTCTATGTGGACGCCGTAGAGCAAGCCCGGTGTGAGGGGACCGGCACCCCCTCGTTCAACAACCAACAGTTCCTGAGCGTGGGTGCGACGCATGGCCAAATCGGCCCTCTGCCGCCCGGTGGCAAGGAGCCGCCCATCTGGTTCTTCCCAGGTGAGATCGATAACCCCGCCATGTGGTCCAGGAGCCTCTCACCTTCTGAGGTTCAGGTGGTTCTTGAGACGGGCGTCGATGTCAGTTCGGTTGGGCTACGCGGCTATTGGACCATGAATGAAGGACAGGGCCAAACGGTCTACGACCGCTCGCCCGAGTCCAACCACGGATACCGGGGTGGTGAGCCAGCCGCGGACTCCGCCGATCCGGCTTGGGTCCAGTGACGCCAGCACCGGTCTAGTGGAAAGGGCGCTAGCGCCCGTAGATGGTGGTGCCGGGGAAGGTCAGGGCGAAACCGTACCACCTCGAGAACAACTGAAGTGGCCTGTCCATCTCGAGTTGGCGGCCACTCGCATCCCGGAGGACACCGCCCTCGAGCACCAGCTCCTCGCCCACCGTGACGCGAGAGCCGTCCGCTGAGACCGTCTGCTCCTCCGTGAAGAACGCGTCCAGAGAGTAGGACCCGGGCTCTACATAGACGGCCAGGCGTCTGCCGTCGAAGCCATCGACGATGGCTCCCCCGCCCGCTTGGACGGCCTCCATGGGATAGTACCGCCGCTCCGACTCGGTCCAGACTCCGAGCCCGATCTCCATGGTCGGAAGACGTGTATCTTCCTGCACGATCGTGCTCCTGAAGCCCTCCCGAAGGAAGGGGAGCCGATCAGCGACGGGGGCGAAGAACCCTCTGCGACCACGGACCGGACGGTCCGAGATGGCGACGGACAGCCCGGGATAGCGGTCCAGCGCCTGCTCCGCCGTCATGTGCAGGAGGTTGAAGACCGCAAGGGTGTAGCCCTCGAGCGGTCCGTAGACCGCCCTGCCGGTGATATGGTTCCAGATGGACCCCGTCTCCTCGTCGCCGAGCATCGAGAGGCCGTTGTAGATACCCCGAGTCCGGAAGTGGTGAACCTTGCCGTCTACCGTGGGAGTCAGACCGACCCCTGTGTTGCATACGACTCAGAAGGAGACCATCCAGGGCTCGCCGTTGATCTCCCCTTGGGCCACGTGGTGATATGCCATCTGGTCCGTGAGAAACGCGAGCCGCCCCGCTGTGGGGTCCATGACGAGGACACGGGCGTCACCTTGGAGCTTGCCCGAGGACATGGCGTCCCGCAGCGGCTCGCTCTCGGAAACGCGAAACGGCTCGAACATCGAGCCGACTCCTATCCGTGCGATGTCAATGTCGAAATCGCTGTCTTGCCCGCTGACGGCTGCGGCCCAGAATGACAGCGGGAGCGCGAACAGGACCGTGGCTCGAACGAAACGGATGGGACCTATGGACATTGTCGATATCCTGGCGTTTCCTGAGGTAATGTGTCTCGGCCGGGACCACTCGAAAGAGACCGGCACGACGCAACCGAACTCTAGATGCCCCGAGTACTTGATTCGTTAGGCGCGACGCTACACGTCGTTGGTCCGCTCTAGCGTCTCCGGCATTCGTCTCGCCACGACAAGCCCGGACAGCCCCGTGAGGACCGCCACCGCCATGATCGCCGCCCGCATCCCGAAGAGGTCGGCCAACGCGCCCGCCATCAACCCGCCTACGGCGTAGCCGCTGTCGCGCCAGAGCCGGTACACCCCGACGGCCGAACCGCGCCAGCTTGGATCGGCGACGTCCGCGATGGAGGCTAGTAGTGTCGGATACACCATGGCCGTGCCGACTCCGAGCAGCGCGGAAGCGCCGAGCCACCGACCGAATCCATCCAGCATCGCGATAGCCGCCAACGCCGCCGGCTGGACAAGCATCCCTCCGACGATCAGCCACTTACGGCCCACCCGATCCGACCACGCTCCGGCCCAGAGCTGGACGATCCCCCACGTGAAGGGATACACGAACGTCAGGACTCCGATGTTCGTTACGCCCAATCCAGACGCGGCGAAGAAAAGCGGAAACAGCCCCCAAGCGAGTCCGTCGTTCAGGTTGTTGACCAGGCCGGCATGGCTGGCGCTGGACAGCGCGGGATGCCTCCAACTCACCATCGCGAAGATTTCCCGAGTACCGAGTACGGCGGTGCCAGGAGGAGGGGGTACGAGGGTTGGGGCAGACCCGGCCGCGCCGTCTGCCTGCTCCGCCTCCAACGCGCTGTGGCCCCGCGTCTCCCTCACGAAGAGGACGGACAGTCCCAGGCCGAGCGCCACGAAGCCGAGCCCGAGATAGAAGGGCTCCGGCCGAAGCCCGTACGCCGCGGCGACGTATCCGGTCCCGAGCGCGGACAGGGCCACGGCCACGTAGCCGGCGAATTCGTTGAGACCCATGGCGAGGCCCCGCTGCCGCGGGCCCGCCAGATCGATCTTCATGATGACGGTCGTGGACCACGCCAGTCCCTGGTTGATTCCGAGCAGCACGTTGGCTGCGACCACCCAAGCCCACGATGGCGCCCACATGATCATGAGCGGCACCGGAATTCCCACACACCAGCCGATCACCAGGATGGGCTTCCGTCCGAAGAGATCTCCCAGCCGCCCCGCGAAGAAATTCGTCGCGGCCTTTACCAGCCCGAAGGGGACCAGGAACGAGAGAACCACCGTACTGGACGCCAGCCCGAACTCCTCTTCGGCCAAGAGGGGCAGCACCGTGCGTTCGAGACCGACCATGGCGCCCACGAACCCGTTGATGAGCACCAGGAGGCTGAACTGCTGCCAATTCGCGCCCAGTCCAAGCTGAACCGAAGCCGATGGACGCGCCGCCGGCTCACCCCCCAGGTCGCTCGGCACTAGTGTCCCGTTACCAAAGTGTCTCGGCCAGTCGAGGGCACGGTGCATCCGTGGGCTCGGCGTTGGGACTCCTTGCGACCACGCTTCGCGCGGTGCCCGCTTGCGCTACGCCGCGTCGTCCCGCGTTGATCCCACGGCGCCCCGACCCTCTTGGTGGCTCGCGAACTTCGGAAACGGAACACTAGGGGCCGGCGGGATCGACGCCGAAGTTCGTCATACGTGGGCGGGACGGAGATCGAGATTCGTCATACGTGGGCGGGATCGAGTCCGAGGTTCGTCGCCCGGATCCGTTCGGCCTGGAGCGGCGGGGCCGGGATATCTTCGAGCATTAGGCGGATGAACTCCTCCTCGTTCTCGAGTGCGAAGGCGCGGTTGAGCCGGCGCTCGAAGCCGATCGTCGAACTCGGGTTCCCGCTGAGTCCGCGACCGCACACCGACCCGGAGAACGCCCCGGGGAACACCCCAAGATGGTCGGGCAGTCTCCTTAGCTTCTCCGCGCTCTGGAAGAGCGCCCTCGCCCCCTCCTCGGCCGAGGTGGCCAATTCCGTCCGCCCCATGTCCCCACCATGAGCGTGTGGCCCGTCACCACGAGCCACGGCTCGTCGCCCCGCCGGTAGTCGGTCACCACCAAAGAGATATGCTCTGGCGTGTGCCCCGGCGTATGGAGCACCTCGACCTGGGTGTTCCCCATATCGAGGACCTCACCATCCTCGACGCCCCGGAACGAATAGGCCGCCTCCGTACCGGCGAAAATCACATACTCGGCTCCGGCCGCCTGGGCGAGCTCCCGCCCGCTGGAGATGTGATCGGCATGCACATGGGTGTCGATCACGTAGCGGATCGGCAGGCTTCCCGCCTCCGACTCCTTCAGGTAACGCCCGATGTCTCCGATGGGGTCGACTACCGCCCCGATTCCCCCCGTCGGACATCCGAGAAGGTAGGAAGCCGCGACCACGGGTTCTGTGTCCAGATACTGGCGAAAAAGCATCGTTACTCCCTCGATTGATTGAGGATCAGGACTCGCTAAGGTCTCGGATCCGTTGGTGTCCGGTACTCGTCAGGTCTGACGAATGGTCAAGGTGCGGCGCCCACCGTCACGGGCAGGCCGCGGATGGTCCAATCAGGAATGCCTTCTTCCAGCCGCCGCGCTAGGAACCCGACCCTCCGAAGCGCCTCGACCGCGCGAACGGCGTAGATGCAATACGGACCTCGGCAATAGGCGACGATCTCTCCGTCGGACGGCAGCTCTGCCAAACGCTGTTGGATCTCGCCTACCGGCATGGAAATCGCCCCGGGGATGTGTCCAGCCGCGTACTCATCCGGCGGACGTACATCGAGCACGGTCACTTCACCGGCGCGCAACCGATCGAGGAGATCGGTGGAGTGAACCGGCTCCAGCACGTCCGGATCATGGAAGTAGTCGTCGATGATCTCTCTCGCCTCGGCCAGTTGCCCACCCGCGAGGGCCTGCAAGGACCGCACAAACTCGTGGACACGGAGGCTGGCAAGTCGGTAATAGACGTGGGCTCCCTCCTTGCGAGTGGACACGAGCGACGCGTGCCTAAGCCCCTTCAGGTGAGCGCTGGTATTCCCTACCGTGAGCCCGGCCTGACGCGCGAGGGTCTCCACCGTCTTCTCCCCCTGCGCCAAGAGGTCCAGTAGGAGGAGCCGCGGTCGACTCCCGACGGCCTTGCCCACGCGCGCAAAGTGCTCGAACAGCTCGAGCTTCGCGGCTTTCAGTTCGATGGTTCGTCGCCCCTGTGGAGGTGGATCTGCTCTATTGTTTCTATAATTCTATAGAATACTTGAATATGCGGCGCGATGCAACCCCTAAACAACGTTCTGTTGCCATGCCGCTCAACGGTCCAAGGCGCTCCGACGCGAAGCCCCGCGATCCAATACGTACGACGTGACTCTAGTCATACGTATGCCCATCCCATGGTCCTTGGGGCGACCCTTCACAACTATCGCCAGACAAAGGACGGGAATACGTATGACTTGACCTCGGTGCACGGCGCCCGACCCATTGATACGCGACTGGAATGCCGACCAGCGCTCCCTACCGGGACGTTCCGCCCTCGCGTGCCCTGATCTCGCCGGAGACCTCGACGTCGACCTTGAACCCCCCGAAGGTCTCGGGAATCTGTTCCATCACGGTCTGGTCTGGCCGCGTCAGGTAGACCTTGATGCACACCGTGCCGCCGCAGAGGCCCACCGCCGTCCCGGTGACACCGGGCAGCGCCATCACCGTCTTGGTGAGCTCTTCCTGAGCGCCGATGATGGTGCTGTCCGGCATGATGGCCTCCCCCGTGGGGCCCGCGCTCGTGTCCTCCCCGGCCGAGGACTCACCCGCCGGCGCAGGGTCGGCTCCGGGCCCCCCGCACGATACGGCGCTCCAAAGGAGCAGTGCCGTAAGGCACGGGGTCCCGGCTACGGGCCTCCGCTGATCGGCCATCGAAGCTCCGAGCGGGCCCGAGTCCCGCCTAGTTTTCCCCGTCGATCGTCACATCGCCCAATTCGAAAAGGATCGGATCGATCGGGCTGATGATCGTATGGGTGAACGACCCGGCAAAGAGGAGCCCTACCGGCTTGCGGTCGTCGCCTCTCGAACGGCCCTTGCCGTCGACCACGACCAGCCCCCCCGAGTCGCCGCCGGCGCTGAACGTCCCCGGGCTGATGATGATCTGGCCAGTGAAGCAAGCGAGTCCCGCGGCGCCGTAGCCCACGGTCACGATTGCGTTGATCGCGGCCACCTGACCCTTCGTCAGACCGGTGGTGCGGGCGAACTTCTTCACCTTCATTTTGAGGAGCACCTCGTTCACCGGCACCGTCGTTGACTGGGGCGTGCCGTACCCGGCGCTCGGTGTGGCGTTGCCCAGCAGGGCCTCGCTCGAGAGCGCGATAGCGGCGTCCATGACGTTGGTGCTGTCGACATCGTTGGTATCGATGGTGCTGCACGCGCCGAAGATGTTGAGTCCCTCGAAGTCGTCCAGAGTGCCGATTGAGTCGAGCGGAAGCGAGCCCCCGTCGAAGGTGCCGGGTTGGATGACCGCGTCGCCTTCTGAGGCGTCGCCAAGGGGGTCGGCGTACACGTGGTTGTTGCTCAGGGCCCAAACGTCGGTTCCGTCCGTGACGCGCGCGCCGATGGTCCCGGCCGTAATGTCGGGATGCCCGGTCGAGATGCCGATGGGCACCGGACGGTCAAAGCGTGCGGTCGGGGGCGGGTCCGGGTTGGGGTCGTCGGGGGGGTCTCCTGGGTCACAGTCCGGCAGCTTCCCCTTGCCGCAGACGGGCTTCCCCTGCGGCTGCGCCTGCCAGTCGAGCGCGCTAAACTTGCCGGTGACGATCACGCGCACGCCGCCGTGCTCCACGAGGGCAACGACAGTGGGAAGTCCGTCCTCGCCGAGCGCGACGGCGGTGCCTGCCACCCCGGGCAAAGCCAGGAGGTCGTTTGTGAGTCGACCCTGGAGGCTGAGCGCGCTCGGCAGCTGCCGCTCGATCTCCAGTTGTGTCACCGCCGGGGCGGTGGGGCCGTCGGGGGCGGCGGGACCGGACGCCTGGTCCGAACAGGCAGCCCAGAAAAGCACCAGGAAGAGTACGGCGATTAGCCGGAGGCGGACTGGGGGGGCGGCTCCTCTCATGTTGGGCCTCCGTTGGCAAGAGGAACGAGCGCGACCGAAATGACGAGTATGGCGTACGAGGCTCCGTAATCGAGCGAATTGGCAGGGGAATGGCAAGTTGAGCACCCCTTGCCCCGCCCATGTTATACTGTTCCATATAATACTGTACAGTATCATACGGAGAAACATGCCGTGGAACACAATGACCGACGCGACGGAGGGCGGATCGAGGACTCGCTGCCCCTGAAGCCACAGTGGTTCCATATCCTCCTCGCCCTTTCCGAAAAGGCACGTCACGGCTCGGGAATCGTGCGCGCGGTGCTCGAGCAGACGGACGGCAAGCTGCGCCTTTGGCCTGCCACGCTGTACGGCTCGCTGGAGGATGTCGCGGCCAAGGGTTGGATCTCGGAGCTGACCGAACCCGCTGAGCGGCCCAAGGGCGAGAGCGAGAAGAAGCGCTTCTACCGTATCACGCCGTCGGGGGCTCGCATCCTGGCCGCCGAAGCCAACCGACTTCAGTCGCTCGCCAGCGTGGCGCTGGAGAGGGTGACCTCGGGCGAAGCGGCCACATGATCCACGGGTTGGGCCGTTCGGCCTACCGACTCCTCCTCCGACTCCTGCCGCCCGAGTTTCGGGCCAAGCACGGGGCCGAGATGGAGGTGCTGTTCTTCGAAGCCCTCGGAGTCCATCGGCGACGCGGGGTGCCGGTGTGGATCTTCGGCTGGTTCCGTGGCTTCGCGGATGTCTTGGAACTGGCGATGCGGCTCCGGTCGGTGCGTCTGGATAGGGAGAGAACGAACTCGAGGGGGAATCTGATGGAGGGGATAGTCCAGGACCTAGGCTTTGCGCTGCGCTCGCTTTCGAAGGCGCGGGGATTCACGGTGGTCGGGGTGCTCACTTTGGCTCTCGGCATCGGCGCCAACACGGCGATCTTCAGCCTGATCAACGGCGTCCTCCTGCGCGCGCCCGAGCACATCGTGAACCCGGACGAGCTCGTCACGATCTGGACGTCGGACTTTTCGGGCCCGCCCTTCGGTACGTCGTCCTACATGGATTACGAGGACTACCGGGACCGTCCTCCCGGAATCGAGGACGCGCTCGCCGTCAGCCCCGGCGTGGTGAACATGACGGGCGAGGATGGTGTCACGCAGATCCGGCTGGCCGAGTTCGTGAGCGGCAACTACTTCGACGTTCTCGGCGTGAGACCTCGTCTCGGCCGTTGGTTCACGGAACAAGAGGGGGACTATTCGTCCGGGGCCTCGGTCGCGGTCATCAGCGAGGGTCTCTGGGAGCGTGCGCTCGGCTCCGACCCGCAGGTGTTGGGTCGCACTCTACGACTGTCGGGGCAGACGGTCACGATCGTCGGTGTCGCTCCCGAGGGGTTCATGGGGTCTCTCCCGCTGGTCACGCCCTACTTCTGGATTCCGGTCTCGACGCAGGCGCTGATGCAGGGGGATGCGTCCTTCCAACGTAGAGGTCGCCGCGGCTCTCTGGTGCGCGCGCGCCTGCGCGAGGGCGTGAGCCTCGAAGCCGTCCAGGCCCAGCTCAGTGTCGTGGCTGCTCAGCTTCTCGAGGAAGACCCCGGATCCTGGACGGACGTGCGCGAGCAGGGACGCCGCGTCACCGTCGTAAAGGACTCGCGTCTGCCTCCGCAGGTGCAGACGGCGGCGAACGGCTTTGCGGCGTTTCTGATGGCGGTCACGGGGATCGTTCTGCTGCTCGGGTGCGCCAACGTCGCGAACCTGACGCTCGCACGGGCTTCCCGCCGCAACCGCGAGCTGGCCGTGCGCCTTTCGCTCGGCGCCGGCCGGGTCCGCATCATCAGGCAGTTGCTGGCGGAGAGCGGGATCATTGGAGTGGTAGGTGGACTGGCGGGTGCGGGCCTGACCCATGCCGGTGTGCGATTCGCCGAGTCCTATCGTCCCGCAACCGGCATCTCGATTTCGCTGGACCTCGGAGTCGACGGTGCGGTGCTGTTGTTCAGCATCGGCGTGACGATGGTCACTGTGGTGGCGGTCGGACTGCTTCCCGCCCTTCGTGCCTCACGCCCCGACCTGGTGACCGACCTCAAGGAGGGCGGCGATGGAGCGGGCACGGCACGCCACTCGTTCAGCCTCAAGAACCTGCTGGTGGTGGCCCAGATCTCGGCCTCGCTGGTCCTTCTGGTGGGCGCGGGCCTTTTTCTCAAGAGCCTACAGTCCGCCATGCGGGTGGACGTCGGCTTCGAGCCGGACGGGCTTTCGACGGTCGCGCTCAGCCTGGCTCGCGAGGGCTTCAGCCTGGAGGAGGCCGAGCTCTTCTTCGCGCAGCTGAACGAGCGGGTCGCGGCGCTGCCGGGAGTGGAGTCCACGGCTCTGGCCGACGCTCTGCCTCTGACGATCGCCGCGGGCCGGCGCAGGGGGGTCGGCATCCCGGACTACACGCCGCTCGAGGGCGAGGACATGGAGTACCAGTTCTTCACGGTGAGTCCAGGGTATTTCGCCACGCTGCAGAGCCCCCTCCGCTCCGGACGGGAGTTCACGGCCGAGGACAGGGCCGACGGTGCACCTGCGGTGATCGTCAACGAGGCGTTCGCACAACACTTCTGGCCGGGTGAAGACCCGTTGGGTAAGCTGGTGACCTTGGGCGGCAACGATGCGCAGGTCGTGGGCCTTGCCGCCAACGCCTCCTACCGCACGCTCAGCGAGGAGACGCGTGAGGCGTTCTTCACTCCCTTGGCGCAGAATCCCTCGGCCGCGCAAACGCTCATCGCGCCCACGGCCCCGGATCACGCCGAGGATCTCCTGGGGCCGATCCGGTCCGAGGTCCTGGCGATGAACTCCCGGCTGCCGATCTCGTCGCTCCGGACCATGAACGAGGCCATCGCGAGTACGCTCCTGCCTCAGCGGATCGCCTCGTGGCTGCTTTCGATCGCCGGCGGGCTCGGGCTGCTGCTGGCGTCCGTGGGGCTCTACGCCGTCATGTCGTTCCTCGTCGCCCAGCGGACCCGCGAGGTCGGTGTGCGCATGGCCCTGGGGGCGACCCGGCGCGACGTGGTCCGCATGGTGGTGCGACAGGGCCTCAGTCTGGCCGTCGCAGGATCGGTTTTTGGGCTCCTCCTCGCTGGCGGTGTAACCCGGTTCCTCGAGTCACTGCTCTACGGCGTGAGCGCGCTGGACGCAGGCGTGTTCGTCGCGATGCCACTCACGGCCTTGCTGGTGGCCGGCGTCGCGAGCTTCGTACCCGCGTGGCGAGCGGCCAGCGTGGATCCGGCGATCACCCTGCGGGAGGGATAGGGCGCTCCGACGAACCCCCCGACGGGTAGCGCGGAGCTTCTACTCCCTGCCTCCAGCCGATGCGACACTCGCCAACAGGAAGCGTCCTGCCTAATGTGTAGCCCCCCTAGGCATGGTGGGAGTGACCGGTCTCGGGTGTGTGCCAATGAGTCGAATGGAGGTCACCCAATAAAGCGCATCATCCTCGTTGTCGCCGGCCTGCTGTCGGTCTCGGCCAGCGCGAACGCGCAAACTGTGGCGGAAACGATCGATCGCGCGCTGGCGGCGGCGCCGACAAGGGCCCGTGACGGTGCGGCGGTCATCAAGTGGAACGCCGACCACACCTACGAGACCCTCAAGGAGGGCACGAACCGGCTGGTCTGCTACGACCGGTCCGGTGAGCCCGACCGCCAGCCGTTCGCCGTACAGTGCACGAGTGTGGCGAACCTGGACAGACTCGCGCGAAACCGGCGGTTCGAGGCGGAGAGCGAGAATGGCGACGAGATGCGCGCTATGCTGACAGCCGCCGAGGAGGACGGCACACGGGTGCTGCCCGAGTATGGGTCCTTGTGGATCGCCATGAACGGCCCCGATCAGGAGAGTGCGCGCATCCACACGACCATCGCCGTGCCGGGCGCCACCACCGAATCCACCGGCTTCCCGGACAACTCCAGTGCAGGTGGGCGTGGATCATGAGCGCCGGCACGATCACCGCCCACATCATGACGCCCGGGCGCTGAGCGCGCAGGGGCGCGATGAGTATCAGAGGGAGGTCCAGAACCGGATCCCCCCGTCGCGACGGAGGCGCCCCGCGTGAAACTCAGAGGATATCTGGCCGTGGCATTCGTGTGCCTCTGCCTCCTCGCAGCCGACCTGGCCCAACGGTTGGTCATCGCACCGTGGACCTGGCTTCGGCCCTCGCGTCGGATTGCGATCCTCAGCCGGTGGATACATACCATGGCCTGGCTGGTCACGCGGCCCGTGTCGGTCATCGGCGGGGCGCAACTTCCGGTCCCCCCGAAGATCCCCTTCGAGCCTGGGGTCCTCATCCTCATGAACCACCAGTCGATGTTCGACATCCCGATGGTCGTGCAGTCCGTATGGCCCGGACACCCCCGGATCGTAACCCGGATGCGATACACCAGGTGGATCCCGCAAATCTCGCATATGACGAGGCTCTATCAATATCCGACGGTGAACCCCAGGGGAACGCCCTCGGAGATGCGGACAGCCCTTGAGGAGCTGCGCGAAGCGGCCCGTACCTCCGAGGTGCCGCTGGCGCTCTTCCCCGAAGGAACGCGCACGAAGGACGGCGAGATCGGGAAGTTCAGGGCCTCTGGAATGAGAGTGATCCTGAGGGCCCGGCCGTGGAGGGTATACGTCCTGGTCGCCGACGGCTTCTGGCATGTGGCGAAGTTCAAGGACTTCGTCGGAGGGGTCTCAAAGCTCCGGGGACGCGTGGAGCTGGCCGGCGTCCTGAACTGGACGGATCCGGAGGCCGATGAGTGGCCGTTCATCGACCAAGTACGTGAGATGATGGTCCGGACACTCGCCGACATGCGCGCCGGAGCGCCGGTCGCGTGAGCGACATGCCCGAGGACGTGGGCTCGACGGGCTCCGCTCGACCCCTCGGACAATCCGCTCTGCCCTGGCCCGGCGCCGGTGAGCTGGCGGCGGCCCTCGTGGGTACGATGGGCTCGTCGGTCCGCGTGATCCTCCTCTACGGATCCCACCTGACCGACGCCAGCCCCGACCCGCACAGCGCCTTCGACTTCGTCGTGGTGGTGGGAGACTACGCGTCGTTCTTCTCGGGGCTCAGCGCCGCTGGAGAGTTGCACCGTCCCGTATGGCTGATGACACAGATGGCACGTGTGCTGCCCCCCAACGTCATCGCGTTCGCTCCGAACGAGGGCGGGGAGGGTATCGCGAAGTGCGTGATCGTCAGCCGGGATCATCTCACGAAGGCGCTCGGATCCGAGCCGCCCGACCACTTCCTGCTGGGGCGCATGGTCCAGATGCTGGGGAAGGTGTGGATCGCGAGTCCAGAGGACGAGTCCTGGATCGATGCGCAGCTGGCCGGCGCGCGCGGCCGCGTGCTCGAATGGATGGTCCCGTACCTCGACGCGCCCGTGGACGCTGCGGGGTTCGGCCGCCGCATGCTCGAGGTCTGCTACCAGGGCGAGCTCCGGCCCGAGTCACGGGGCCGGCCCGACCGGCTCTCCCATGCCCAGGACGGCCATTTTCGGGAGCAGTTCGGCGCGGTGCTCGCGCGGGGTGAGGAGGACGGCGTCCTGCGCCGGGAGGGCCAGGCGTTTGTGCTGGCCGACCCCGCACCGGCACATGTTCGCCGACGTTGGCGTCGCCATTTCCGGCGCTCGAAGGTCCGCGCCACGCTTCGCTGGTTCAAGCACATCCTGACCTTCGCCAACTGGCTGCCGTACGTGGTGCGGAAGGTGGAGCGCCACACGGGCCGCCCCATCCACCTGACCACGCTCGAGCGGAAGTTGCCCCTTATCTTCCTGTGGCCGCGCGCGATCAAGATCCTCCTGACCCGTCCTCCGCGAGAGATCTCGAAATGAGAACGGACTTCGTCGTCCTGCTGTTCATCCTCGGCGTGGCCGTGGGCTCGATGCCCGTCTACGCGTTGAGCCCCGGGCGGAAGGCCAAAGACCCCCACGACGTGTCGGACCGGGGGGGCTTCGTGCTTGGGAGCTTCGTGCGAAGCTGGTTCTACTGGTTTATCCGGCCGGTCGAGCTCGTATCCGGGGCGCTCAGGCTCTCGCCGACCGCGTTCAACCTGCTCGGCGCTGCGTTCGGCATCGCGGCAGGTGTGTGCTTCGGACTCGGATACGTGAACCTCGGGGGCTGGGGGGTGCTCCTGGGCGGCGCGGCGGACGTGCTGGACGGCCGAGTCGCGCGGGCGCGAGGGATGGCGGACGAGCGTGGGGCCTTTCTGGACGCCACGCTCGATCGTTTCGCGGAGGTCGGCGCGTTCATCGGCCTGGCCGTCTTCTTG
Source organism: Longimicrobiales bacterium (assembly GCA_965238005.1). Classification (GTDB taxonomy): domain Bacteria; phylum Gemmatimonadota; class Gemmatimonadetes; order Longimicrobiales; family Gaopeijiaceae; genus CBDCKN01. The sequence goes on along the minus strand of OZ250165.1, from coordinate 3,200,955 downwards.
CGCGACTCGACGCTGGCGCTGACACTGGCCGTCACCGCGCTGGGCGGATCCCTATTGGTGAGCTATGCCCGGGCGAGGGGCGAGAGCGTCGGCGTGGCGTGCAAGCTGGGTGTCATGCAGCGAGCCGAACGGCTCCTCCTGATCGGGTTCGGCGGCGTCCTCGATCCGGCCGTGAGCGAATGGGCCGGCTGGGCTCCCGGGACGTTGCTCACCGGAATCCTCGGGCTCGTCGCGGTCGGGACGGTAGGCACGGCAGTGTTCCGGACGGTCTGGATCGCCAAGCGGTTGTCGTAACGCTCAGTCTGACTTGATCGGACCATGAGACTCCCCTACTCCCTCAGGGCGGCTGGGGCCAGGCTGGTGCGCCACATGCCGGTCCGAATCAGGTCCGGCCCGAACCAAGGTCTCAAATGGAGCCTCGCCAGCTCGGGCCGGGGCTACCGCGCAGGCCGGTTCGAAGCCGGCCGGATCCAGGCACTCCACACCCTCGTGAATCCGGGAGACCAGGTTTGGGATATCGGTGCTCACAAGGGCTATGTGGCGATGGCGCTGGCTCGGCGAGTCGGTCCCACCGGATCGGTTGTGGCCTTCGAGCCCTCCCGGACGAATCTCTGGTTCCTCCGAACGCACATCGACTGGAACGAGCTCACCAACGTCCGGATTCTCCCGGTGGCCGTGAGTGACCGGGACGGCCACGATCAGTTCGGAGGGCGGGGCTCGTCCATCACCTTTCGCCTGGGCCAGGGGAGTGAGCGTGTGCGCGTGGCCACGCTGCAGAGTCTGAAGGTCGAGGAGGGTCTGTCGACACCGGACATCCTGAAGATCGACGTAGAGGGAAGTGAGGCGGCGGTGCTGCGAGGCGCCGGTGACCTACTTTCGGAAGAGACGCTGCTGTTCATCTCGATCCACGGACGTTCCTGCTACGACGAGTGTCATGCCGTGCTATCGGAGCGTGGATACCGGCTCTACGAGTCGACCGCTTTGGCAGAGCACCTGGCAAACCCGTCACTCCATTGGGGTGCCGACCACGAGCTCCTGGCCGTGGGGCCGAAGCACCCCGCAACAGAGGAGGTCATCGAGAGCCTCCCGTGCTTCGCCGCGCCCTAGAAGGTTGTTGAAGAGGTACAGTTGAAGAGGTACAGTGGGTCGCGCACAGGGCGCCTGCGCACGTGAGGCCAGGAGGTGGCGCGCCGTCAGAGAGTCTCCAGGGGCTCGAAGGTCTGGAGCCCCTCCTGGTACCACTGCTCACGGAACGGATACGTGTTTACGTCGTCGATCGTAAGGCCTTCCGTCATCGGGTGCTCGTACAGCGTGAGCGAGCCGCGCTCCTCTTCGTGCTCAGAGTGCGGGGCTTCCATGTAGATGTTGGCCTTGAACCGCTTGTCGCCCTCGACCGTGAACGCGTTGTAGAGGTTCTTCGACGGCTCGTACGAGTGCTGGGTCACGAGGAGGTCCAGAACCGGATCGGCACCGTCGAGCACGTTGACCTCCATGCCCTCGTCGGTCTCCGTGAACCTGATCTCCAGGTCCCTCATGTAGTGAGGGAGGTGCCAGCGCTCCATGGCGTGCAGCCGCGACGCTTCGGTGGAGGTGCCGACCACGAACGGGTAGAACGCCGCCTTGGGGAGCGGCTTCCCCGGCTCGACCATCGGAGGGACGATCACCGCAAGGACGATCTCTTCGTACCCACCCACCTCACTCTCGTGGAACTGGAACGCAGTCAGCGAGAGGATGCTGCGCTCGTGCTGCATCTCGAGCGGCTCCAGGTGCGCAGGGAGCAGCTTGCGCGCATCCGTGGTTGGCGTTTCGAAAAACGCCCCGACGCAGCGCCGGAAGCCGTAGTAGGTGTAGTCCACGTCGCTCATGTATTTGCTCGTCTTCGATCGGCAAGGCGAAAGCCCTCGCACCGGTCGGGACAACGTGACGGGCAGGACCCAACTGGTCAACAAGCGGTCTCACGCGAGCGTTCGCGGGGTCGGCGGTCCGCCCTCCTATAGGTGCGGGCACCGGGACCGGAGCGCTTCGACGTCCATCGGCCGGATCCCGAGCGCCTCCGCTGATCCACTCGCGAGTTGGCGGCCCTGGCTGAAGCGCTCGGCGCCGATGGCCGCTCACGGCGCTCACCGCTCGCCTTGCCCCTCGCGGCGCGGGGCGGCATGGTGAAGCGCGAGGTGCCACGACTCGCCCACGACCCACGACCGTGCTCAGTGCACGGCCCCTGAGGTCGAGGAGATCCAGCGAGGTATCATGGCCACGACGAGCGAGACGACTCGACGCGACTTCCTGATGCAGCTGCCGAGCCTCGGCGTCCTGCTGTCCCGACCCGGCGGGATTCTCGCGCAGGAGACCCTGCCCGCGCAGGAGACCCTGCCCACCCGAGCCATACCAACCAGCGGTGAAACCCTGCCCGTAGTCGGGCTGGGATCCACGAAGCCCGTCCTTGAAATCCCGAACAACGGCACGGGGCCGATAGCGTCCGTGATGCGAATGCTCGTCGAGCATGGGGGCCGCGTCGTCGATACCTCTCCGCGAACGGAGGACATCGACGCCGAGTTCGGTCGAGTGCTGATGGCACCGGACCTACGCGACCGCCTCTTTCTCGCCACCAAGATCAACACGGACGGGAGAGAAGCCGGCATCGCGCAGATGCGACAGACGCAAAGGCTCTTCGGCCGGCGCACCCTGGACGTGGTCCAGGTCGAGAGCATGCGAGATCTGGAGGCCCATTGGCCCAACCTTCGTGAGTGGAAGGACACGGGTGAGGCGCGCTACATCGGCGTGACGGTTTCCAGTGACCGCTCGCACGATCGCCTGGAGTCGTTCATGAAGACGGAGCCGCTGGACTTCGTGCACATGAACTACTCGGTGATGGAAACCCGAGCGGAGGAGCGGCTTCTGCCCCTCGCCCAGGATCTCGGGATGGCAGTCCTGATCAACAGACCGTTCATGAACGGCAGCTACTTCGGGCGGGTCAGCGGGCGAGCCCTGCCGGAATGGGCCGCCGAATTCGACTGCGCGAGCTGGGCGCAGTTCTCCCTGAAGTACATTCTCGCCCATCCCGCAGTGACGTGCGTCCTGACCGAGACCACGAATCCCGGGCACATGGAGGAGAATATCCAGGCCGCTTTTGGACGCCTGCCGGACCAGGCGACCAAGCGGCGCATGCGGGAGCTGGCTCAAGACGTCTGAGCTCGTGGGCCCTCCCGAGTACACGGCGATCCGCTCACCGACCCTGCGACGCTGAACCGCGTGGCGTTCGTGATGCGGACGGGGAGAGTGTACAAGAACGAGCCGGCTGCTAGATAGTCCGGCGCTAAGGTTCTGGACGGGAGGGTCTACCATGAGACGTGAAGCGCCAGTAACCGCAAGCCTCGTTGTCGCGAGCATCCTGAGTGTGCCGCTGTCGGCGCAGGAGCTCGACGCGCCTCGGCCCATGGCGGGCATCAACACGGTCTTCATCGAGGAGATGACCTGGATGGAGGTCCGCGACGCGATCGAAGCGGGCAAGACGACGGCCATCGTCGCCACGGGTGGGGTGGAGCAGAACGGACCTTACGTGGCGAGCGGGAAGCACAACTTCGTGCTCGAAGCGACCACCGAGGCGATCGCCAGGAGACTCGGCGACGCGTTGGTGGCGCCGATCGTGAAGTTCGTTCCGGAGGGGAGGATCGATCCCCCGTCGGGTCACATGAGGTACCATGCGACCATCAGCCTCCGACAAGAGACCTTCCAGGCATTGTTGACGGATGTGATCAGCAGCCTGGCACAGCACGGATTCACGGACATCGTCTTGATCGGCGACAGCGGGGGGAATCGGCAGGGCATGGAGGCGGTCACCGAGACGCTGAACCGCTTATGGATGGGCAGCCCGGCCCGCGTCCATTACATCCCCGAGTACTACTCCGAAGACATCTACAGCTGCGACTACCTGAAGAACGAGCTCGGGATCTTCCAGCAGCCCGACGAGTGCGTCGCCACCCGCAACGAATATCACGACGACTATCATTACTCTTCGATCATCGCCACGACGGATCCGGTGCGGATCCGCGCACTACAGCGCATTGACGCAGGCTTGTTCAGCATCAACGGGGTCGACCTCGCGCCGCTCGAGCAGACGATCGCCAACGGGCAGAGGTTGGTGGCCTATCGGGCGGAGATCACCGCCCGCGCGATTCGGGCGTCGATCGCGGGAGGGTGACCGAGGAGTGACCCTCGAGATGAAGCAGTTCTTCCTCCTGGCAGTGGCACTCTCCGCGTTCGGATCCGCGAGTGCCGCTGCGGCACAGGAGGCGGGGGAGCTCAGGGAGAGACCGTTGCCGCCTGAGGTCGATACCCTGACTCCCCTGTCCGCCCTATCTCGACGGGTACGGTCGTGCGAGGCCATGCGGTATGTTGACCGGTCCACGACCCCCGACGACCCGATGGGGCGAGCCTGCAGTGGAGTCATCTTCGTGTGGTCGCCCTTGATGCCCTTGTCACGGCGAGGCATTCAGGAGATCCACTCGGCTACGGAAGATCTGGGCATCTCGCTGATGGTAGTGGAGGCCTCCTCCATCTACGAGCATACGGAGGCCGTCGCGGGAGGGGTAGGAGGAGCGTCCACCGACCCGTTGGTGGAGAGCTTGATTGCCAGAGGTGCGACCACGCACTTCCCGGCGGTCATCCCACATCGGGACGGGGGCCTGCTGGGAGGAGCGATCCTGGGCTTCAAGACGGCAGAGACGTATCGGCGAATGATCGAGGGCCGCATGGGGGACGGGACGGTGAAGGAGGTCACCGACGAGCCCTCCCCGGACATGACGCTGGCCAGGAGTCCGGACGTGGGCCAGGCCATCACGGACTTCCCGGTCGACGGGCATCCGGGAGCCTACTTTCGGTGGGTTCCTGGCACGCGCGTCATAGCCTATGAGATGGGCGGGCGCATCTATCTCCTCGACATGAGGACCCGAGTGAGCTCGCTGGCACCCGGCTTCGTCGACTTCATCCCCACACCCGATGGCCGGCTTTTCGTCACCCCGGGTCCGCGTCGTTCGGGGCTCCAGTTCTTCGACGCGGCTGAAGTCGTCGAGGCGGCTCGCCGTGGACGCGCCGAGGAGGTCCGTCCGCTCTACTTCGATCCCGCGATGAATGACGAGTATCCGTCGACGGCGATCCTCGATCGTACCGACGGCGGGGACGGCCCGCCGACTACGTACCGGATCATGACGAGCTGGTATGACCGCGTTGTCTACCGCGACTACGAGCTGACGCTACCAGACTGGGGGCTCCGGCCCAGAGGCGAGGTGGTAGCCGCCTGCCCCGATCTCCAGGTCTCGCTTCCCATGATCTCCAAGGACGGCTCGGAGATCGCGGGTCGGGACGAGACGACCGCCACTACGAAGCTCTTCCGGATGTCCGACGACGGAAGGTGTGACGAGGTGCTCGACCTGGGAATTCAGACCGGGAAGATCGCTTTCGATCAAAGCGGACGGCGTGCGGCTTTCGCGGTTCCCGAGGGCGCGGCCCCAAATGCCCGGGGCCGCGGGCTCCCCGTGCTGGGCGAGACAGAATCCCGGGACCTCTCCGGGATCTTCGTGTTGGATCGGGAGAGGAGGCGGATCTCGCGTGTGCGGGGGAGCGAGGACGCCAGCCGCCTGGCCTTCCCTGACTTCGTAGGTGGCGACTCAGTCATCTTCTTGCTTTCAGGTCTACCCGACGGCGGGCCGAGCCGCTTCCGACTGGTGTGCTGTATTCGATAGGCTAGGAGTCTGCGCCGCAGAACCCTGCGGCGGCTATCTTTGGTGGTAGCGAAGGCATTGGGAAGGCTTGCGGATCACCGAGGGGGGTGAATGGGAACGACATTTCGACCGTACGATCCGGAGCAGATGTTGTTGCTGCCTCCGGATCTTCGGGAGTGGGTGTCGGAGGGTCATTTGGCGCACCATGTGAGCGACCTGGTGGACGCGGTGGAGCTGAGCGCGTTCTACGGGCGGTACCGGGGGGACGGGCGGCGCAACTCGCCGTACGACCCTCGGATGATGGTCAAGGTGCTGATCTACGCGTATGCGACGGGCACCTTCTCGTCGCGGAAGATGGCGAGGAAGCTGGAGGAGGATGTCGCGTTTCGGATGCTGGCGGCGGAGAACTTCCCGAAGCACCGGACGCTGTGCGAGTTCCGCAAGCGCCATCTCGGGGATTTCCGGGCGGTGTTTGTGGAGGTGGTGATGCTCGCGCGGGCCTTGGGGCTGGCGGGGCTTGGCAGGGTGTCGGTGGACGGGACGAAGGTTCGGGCGAACGCGAACAAGCGCAAGGCGATGAGCTACGGCCGGATGGTGACCGGGGAGCCTCGGCTGGAGGCGGAGATCCGGGGGCTGTTGGAGAGGGCCGAGGCGGTGGACGAAGCGGAAGACGAGCGCTACGGCGAGGAAGCATGCGGAGACGAGGTGCCGGAGGAGCTCAAGCGGCGCGAGGACCGGCTGGCGGCGATCCGGGAGGCGAAGGCGCGCCTGGAAGCCGAGCAGAGAGCGGCGGACGACGCACGGGGCCGCAAGCCGGGGCAGACGCGCAACCCGAAGGGCGGCAGGCCCTACAAGCGGGAGTACGGAGAGCCGGACGAGGCGGCGCAGAGCAACTTCACGGACCCTGAGAGCCGGATCATGAAGACGAGTTCGGAGGGGTTCCAGCAGTGCTACAACGCACAGACGGTCGTGGAGGGGGAGAACCAGCTGGTGGTCGGGGCCGAGGTGACGGACAACGCGAGCGACCAGGGCCAGCTGGTGCCCATGGTCGACGCGGTGGCGCAAGCGTACGGCGAGACGCCGGCGCAGGTGCTGGCGGACACGGGCTATTGCAACGAGCGGGATCTCGAGGAACTGGAAGAGCGAGACATCGACGGGTATGTGGCGCTGGCCCGGGAGGGCAAGGCCGCCCCCACGGTTGACAAGGAGGAATATCCGGCGAAAGTCCGCATGGCGGAGAAGCTGGCGAGCGAAGATGGCCGCAGACGCTACGCACGGCGAAAGTCGCAGGCCGAGGCGCCCATCGGCTGGATCAAGGAAGTGATGGGCTTTCGACGATTCAGCTTCCGGGGCCTCGAGAAGGTCCGGGCCGAGTGGACCCTCGTGTGCCTGGCACTCAATGTGAAGCGGCTGCACACCCTTCAGGCGGCATGACTGCACGAGGGTTCACCCGCATCTGCCGGCGCGAGGGCTCTCGTAGCTCTCTTGCCCCCCCCAACGCATCCATTCCGCTCTCCCGATCCGTCGCAGACACAAGTCCTCAACCTCCCAATCACCCGGATCCGCCTCGCCGCGGACGGCTCGATGACCATTCGGCTCAGTCAGCTGTGCTTCTGCGGCGCAGACTCCTAGCGTCCTTTCGCTGACAGATCCGATGTGGGGCCGCCCCCGCTGAAGGTCCTAATCGATCATCTCCGACTCGAGCTCTCGCTCCACGATTCTGCCCCCTGAGAGGCTCACATAGTAGACTTTGGCGTCCTCCCGCGTGCGAACGACTCTCTTTACTTCGTTGTCCTCAAAGTAGATGCCGGCGTCGTTGTCACGGGCGTACCCTGGCTTCATGTCGCCCGAATCCCTCAGTATGCCTACCTGGTGCGTGGCCAGAACCAAGGAGTCAGGTCTAGGGGCAGCCCCGACCGCCCCTCCGGGAAATCCTGGTTGATTGTCCCCTGCTGTCGCTCTAGAGGGTGCGGTTGAGCAACTGGAGCCACTGCTCTCAGCGCCCTCGCTCGTCACGGTTCACACCCTGGAGACCCGCTGGACCTGGGAGCCCATCCGGAACGACCCCGCGTGCGAGGCGCTTTTGGATCGGCACCGGTAGGGGGCTCAGGCCGTCGGCTGCACGTTCGCGTTTAGCCGGAACAGGTTCGTCGGGTCGTACCGGTTCTTGATACTGACGAGGCGGTCGAAGTTCTGCCGGTAGTTGGCGTCGATCATCTCAGCGGTCTCCTCGCCGACCTCGTTGGTATAGAACCCGCTGGTGAAGGGCTCGAGCTCGGCCCAGTACCGTCTGATCCAGTCGACGTGCGCGGTCGGGTCATCGCCCACGTTCCAGCCGACGGCGTTCAGCATGTTGAGCTGTGCGTGCCGGTGCGCGAACGACGTCGCGTCCGGCGCCACTCGCCCGATGGCCCCTCCGGCGTGCTGGAAGAACAGCTGGGTCACGCGTCTGGGATGTCCCTCGAAGTTCTCCACGATGGCGGTAACAAGGTCCGGCGCGATTTCGGTGACGAAGCCGCCCTTTAGGTAGCTACCCGTGGCGCGCGGGTCGTCGATGTCACCGGATCGCTGAAGCGCCACGTAGTCCATGGCCGTGACGCCGTCCATTGCCGGCGTGCCCAACCCGCGAATGGGCGCGAGCGCTTTCTCCGCCCCGCTCTCGGGCCCGGAGTAACAGACGCTGAACCCCGCCACGCCGTTAGCGCCCCCCGGAGGCAACATCATGAAGTAGTCGAAGTAGAGTTCGTCGGGAGCCTCGACGGCGTAGTCGGCGAAGAGCTTCAGGGCGTCGCGAGCCTTGGCGATGGGGAACACGATGTGGCCGCCGACGACCTGGCGTTGCATCGGATGCAGCTGGAACTCGAAGGAAGTGACCACACCGAAATTCCCGCCGCCCCCGCGCACTCCCCAATACAGATCCTCGTTCTCGTCTTTGTTGGCACGACGGAGCTTGCCGTCCGCCGTCACCACGTCCACGGCCATAACGTTGTCGAGGGCCAAACCGAACCGGCGTGCGACTCGGCCGAATCCGCCGCCCAGGGTCAAGCCGCTGACGCCGGTGTGCGACACCGTCCCCATGGGGGTCACCAACCCGTACGACATGGCCTCGTGGTCTAGCAGGCCGATCAGCGTCCCCCCCGCGACCCGGGCTCTCCTGTCCACCGGATCGACGCGGACACCCTGGAATGGCGAGAGATCGATCATCATGCCGCGGTCGCACGTGGACTTTCCGGACGGGCTGTGACCGCCGCACTTCTGAACCGCCACTAGCAGGCTGTTCTCCCGTGCGAAATCCACCGCGCTCGCTACGTCGGCGGCGCCGGTCGCCTGAACGATGAGGGCGGGGTGTTTGTCGATGGAGGCGTTGCGCACGCGCCGAGCGTCGTCGTAGCCCTCGTCGTCAGCCAGGAGCAGGTGCCCTTTCAAGCTGGCGGCCAGCTCCTGGACTGCCTTGCCCTTCAGCGTGACTTCCCGGCCGTCTCCCGTGATGGCATCGACGTCGGGGGGCACCTGGGCCACCGGCCAGTAGAGAGCGGCCAGCGACCGCCTGCCTGGAATCGAGGTGGCGACCGCCGCCGCGATCGTGGATCGGAGGAAGGTCCGTCGTTTCATGACTGAGCGCTCCGTTGGCAGGGGGATTCCAATTGGGCGAGCGGGAGCAGAAGGGCAGATTGGAAGATTACCAAGGTTTTTGCAAGGAATCGAAGGGGCCTTGTGTCCGGCATGGGGCGGGGTGCCGGAGATGCCCCGCGGCACTGATGCTCCTATACTGCAATTTTCCGGCCCCCTGCTTATGCTATGGTAAGGAGTCCCAACGCCGAGGCCACGGATGCACCGTGCCCTCGACTGGCCGAGACACTTTGGTAACGGACACTAGATAGAGAAGGAGGAGCGGGCAGCGGGAGGATGACGACGTTCGCAGGTGCTCTCATGCTGGGCGTCTTGAGCGTACAGCAGCCCGGGGGCGTCGCTCCGACGCCCCCGGCAGGGGAGCTTTGCCCGAAGGACGCGACGGCGGCGACCGTGCCGGCGTGGAGCGCGTACTGTACCGATCTGATCCCCGTTCCCGCCCTACGCGAGGCCTCGGGGATTCTCGAGCTGCGCGGGGTGCAGACCCCGTTCGACGTCGCCGTCACTCAGGACGGGCACTACCTCTACGAGCTGACGGCGACGGTGGAGGGCCTTCCGCCCCCCGAGACCCTGGGCGACTACACGGTCTACGTGGCCTGGGCTACCACGCTGTTGCTCGGCAAACCGGTACGTCTTGGCGTCGTGAAGAACGGCCGGACGCGGCTGGGAACCCTGGCCTACGACCAGTTCCGCATCCTGATGAGCGCGGAGCCACACCCGGACGTGCCGGAGCGGACCGGCCGGCTCGTGCTGAGGGGGACGTCTCCAAGCGCGCAGGCCCAACAGCATCGGGACGCTCTCATGTTTCCTCCCGCGGGCCGTGACAACTCGGCCACCGGCTGGAGGGCTCCTCCCATGGCGCCTGCGTCCCCCATGATGCCCGGACTCATGGGGTTGGTGCCCATAGTGGAGCCCTTCCTCCCGGGGATGGAGACAGAGGCGGGTCCCCTGCCTCGTGCCGAGCGTCCCGGCGTGGTCGAGCTGGCGGACGGCGACACGCTCCATCTGGAGGCTGCGCCGGTCCGCGGGAGCCTCCGAGGCCGGGACATCGGACTGTACGGCTTCAACGGACAGAGCCCTGGTCCGGTCCTCAAGATCCGGGAAGGCTCGGAGATCGTGGTGGTCTTCACGAATCACACCCAGCTCTCCACCACGCTTCGCTGGCACGGCGTCCGGCTGAAGAATCGCTTCGACGGCGTTCCCGGGCTCACGCAGCGGCCCGTGCGGCCCGGCGATACGTACAGGGCCCGCGTTCGCTTTCCCGATCCCGGCGTCTACTGGTACCACCCGCATCAGCGGGGGGACGTGGCCCAGGATCTGGGGCTCTACGGGGCGATTCTCGTGGAACCGGCGGAGGAGGACTACTACGGGGCAGCGAACCGTGAGGAGGTCATGATCCTGGACGACATCCTCATCGACGCCGAGGGGCTCATCCCCTGGGGACGCGACACGCCTACCCATGCCCTCATGGGCCGCTTCGGGACGGAGATCGTCGTAAATGGGCGGGCGGACCACGAGCTCTCCGTCGACAAGGGGGATGTGGTGCGCTTCTTCCTCGTCAACGCCTCCAACACCCGGAGCTTCAATCTCTCCTTGGACGGAGCCCCGATGAAGGTGGTGGCCGGAGACCTGGGTAGGTTTGAGCGGGAGGAGTGGGTTGAAAGCGTGGTGATCGCCCCGGGGCAGCGCTACGTCGTCGAGGCCCGCTTCGCCGAGCCGGGCGACGTCGCCATCACGAACCGGGTAAGCGCCCTCAACCACTTCGTGGGTGTCTTCTATCCCAAGGTGGACACGCTGGGTGTCATCCGAGTGAGGACCGAAGAAACCGCCCGAGACCTCTCGGAGTCGTTCTCGCGCCTGAGAGAGAACACGGACGTCATCGCCGACATCGACCGGTTCCGGCCGCACTTCGACAAGGGTGTGGACCACGAGCTGGAGCTGCTCCTCCAGATCCAGGACCTGGAGCCCGCCATCGACCTGGCGATCCGCAGCTCGACGTACTCCCCACCCATGGAGTGGAACGACGCCATGCCCGTCATGAACTGGCTGACCACGGGGCTGGAGGTGCGATGGGTGCTCCACGAACCCGCGAGGTCCGCGGAAGATGAGGAAGAGGAAGAGGAAGAGATCCGCCCGGCGGTAGGTTGGCGCTTCACGGAGGGAGAGGTCGCCAAGATCCGCGTGGTGAACCCGGGTAGCGGTGTCCATCCCATGAATCACCCGATGCACCTCCACGGGCAGCGCTTTCTGGTCGTAGAGCGGGACGGAGTGCGGACGAGCAACCTGGTCTGGAAGGACACGGCGGTCATCCCGGTGGGCTCCACCGTGGACCTCCTGGTCGACATGTCCAACCCCGGAAACTGGATGCTCAACTGTCAGATCCCCGAGCACATGGGCTCGGGGATGTCCATCACGTTCACGGTGGATCCCGCCCCGTCGGGGGACCAGGATTCCTAGCGTGACGCTTTTCGCGCACAGTGACGCTTTTCACGCATAGTGGAGGTTTTCACGCACAGTGTGGAGGTTTGCAGGATGATGGGCATATCGCGACGTACGTATGATTCATATCAGAACATACGTATAACTTCCCGGAGCAAGATCGCGCCTTTCGTAGTGATTTCTTGAAGCTCCGCCATGGTGCTAAAAGGCACACGAGGCTCTGACGTGGCTGGAACGCGGGATCGAGCGCGGTTGGATCAACTATCCCCTTTTTTCGATACAAGATCCGTTCTACGAGAGTATCCGTGGAGACGAGCGGTTCAAGGCACTGATGGTGGCTGTGAAGGCGGCATGGGAGGGCTCTGAATGAGCCGAACGCCCGCCCCGGCCCAGATAGGAGGAAGACCATGAGGCTCGGTCCGCAGATCAATTCGGCCGCCAGCGAGCATCACTCCCTACCGTCACCCGATGGCCGATCGCTCTACATCACCACGACACGGGATGAAGGATACGGGGGCGAGGATCTGTGGTGGGTTTACACGGAGAACATCGGTGCGGGCGAGGCACGTCGGTAGAGTCCTCGAAGTCTTCACGGACTTCGTCTGACCCTGGTGCTACCTGAGCGCCGGGCGCGTTCGCAGGCTGGAAGCCGAGTACGACCTCAATGTCCAGTACACCTACTTTCCCCTCCACCCCGAGACCCCCCCTGAGGGGCGCTCCCTCCTGGATCTGTTCGCCGGTCGTGAGGAGAGGCTGGCCGGCATGCGCTCGCGTCTCGTCGCGCTCATGGACGAAGAAGGCCTCGAGTACGGTGACCGCACCCACACATACAACAGCCGCCTGGCCCAGGAGCTGGCGGTGTGGGGAGATGAAGAGGGTGTGACCGATGCCCTGCACGACGCCCTCTACCGCGCATACTTCGTCGATGTCCGGAACCTGGCCGAGACTGACGTGCTCGTGGATGTAGCCGAATCCGAAGGGCTCGACGGGACGCGGGCCCGGGCCGTCGTCGAGGAGCGCATGCACCGGGAGACCATCGACGACCACTGGCGGCGCGCCACCGAGATGGGCGTCACTGGGGTTCCGACCTTCGTCTCGGAAGGCTTCGGCGTGGTGGGCGCCCAGCCGTACGACGTCCTCGAGGACCTCGTGACCAGGGCAGGGGCCATTAGACGTGGGGCGGCGGCTGGGGGAGCGGAGCGATGAGCCGAGGAGCAGGCCGATGAGCCCTGTGGGAGCGCTGGGGGCCGCATGGGGCGTCGGTGGCGTCGGTCTCCTCCTCGGTGGCGCCGTCTACCGGCTGACCACTGTCACCGTTCGTGCCTTCGACTATCGCCTCGACATTCGCCACTGGGGCTTTCTGGTGGTGTGGGTGGCCTTGATGCTTGCCCTGGAGGGGTACTCTGGCTTTCAACGGTCCTTCTCTCCGCGCGTGGCTGCCCGGGCGAGGTACCTGACGGAGCACCCGCACGCGGTCCGCTCGCTCTTCGCGCCGTTTTTCTGCATGGGGTATTTCCATGCCACCCGCCGCGTTCAGATCCGGTCGATCCTGCTGACCATCGGCATCGTGGGCTTGGTGTTGGCCGTTCACCGGATGGCTCAGCCGTGGCGCGGAATCGTTGATCTGGGGGTCCTGCTCGGCCTGACCTGGGGGATCATCAGCATCGGTGTGTTCACCTTCATGGCCTTCGCCACCGACGGGTTCGACCATCCGGCGGAGACTCCGGGGGAGGCATAGCGTCTGCCCGAGCCGCCGCAGTGCACGACGCCTATGCGCTCGCTGACCGATCCGCTCACCTTGCAGTTCACCCCCCGGTGGTTCATCGTAGTGAGGAGGCGATTCGCAGGTCTGTCATTGGGTCCGGAGGTGTTGAGATGAACGGGAAGATCCGAGCTCAGTTGGTGCTTCTGACGGCGGGTTTGACGTCAGGTTGTGTCGTAGCGGCCGCGGGTGCGGGAGCCGCCGCCGGGATCCACCTGACCTCCCAGGGCGCCGAGGCGGAGGTCCAGTCGAACATCCAGGGCACCACGGGCCGGGTGCGGGCCGCCTTCCGGCGCATGGGGATCGAGCTTACCGGGGAGGGCATGGAGGACTCGGGCAGAAAGCGCGAGCTCAAGGGCTCGGTGGACGAGCTGGACGTAACGGCGTCCCTCGAGGCCCGCGAATACGGGACACACCTCGAGGTTTCGGCCAGGCGCAATTTTGCTTCCTGGGATCAGGATTACGCGGAGCGGTTGCTGGCCGAGGTCGTGGGGAGGTAGCGCACGCGGGAGGTCGCTCGTGACCACACGAAGAGAGTTCATCTCCGGCGCCTCGAAGTGGCCGTTGGGGCTCGGGGCGATCCCGGCTCTCGGGGCGATCCGGACAAGCTGCGGCCCCGGGCGTTGGGGGTCAATCGAGACCGGATCCGCGTGTCGGATGCTTTCGACGCCAACCTTCCGGAGGAGATCCTGGAGGAGTTCGAGGGGGACGATCCTCGTCGACACCACCGCGATCCCTTCGACCGACTCCTGGTGGCTCAGGCCCAGCTCACCGGCGTACCCCTCATGACCGCGGATCCCAAGATCGCTCAATACGACATCGAGATGATCGAGGCTTGACAAGACGACGTGCCTCTGCCGCCCTCGTGACGATCCGCCTCGGTTTGCATAATGTTCGTTGGTCAGCGATTCCTGACCCTTGCTCCACCTCAGCGAGAGAGCCTTTCAAATGGCGGCGTACACCTGCGAGAAGTGCGGCATGAGCGTGAACATGACCTGCGGGCACTGCGGGCAGGACCTCGTTCACGACACCCTGACGAAGGACGACGGCGGCACGGTGGACGTGTCCAAGTGCCCTGACGGACACGGGATGATCAAGTCACCCATGTGCTGCGCCCAGGACATGACCTGCTCGGTCTAAGGGAGCGGCAAGCCTCACCCCCCGCCCGAGAGGCTCGCCTCCAGCTCGTCCAAGGCCACGGGCCAACGCGGGTGGCGGGCCTCTCGGATTCTTGCCAGAGGCCCCACGACCACTGTGACCAGTGTCGCTGGGTCCAGATGCTGCTGAGCCATGGCCTTGACGTCCGCGGCGGTGACGGTCTGAACGGCCTCCGGCCACCCCATCAGCCGGGCGGTGCCCCCGCGACGCGCGTGCTCAACGGCGAAGGTCGCGCTCGCGCCGGTCGCCACCTCCAGCGACCGCTGCCAAACCGCGTCCACCAGCCAGCCTTGGGCTCGGGCCACCTCGTCGTTCGTCACCGGCTCCTGTGGATCGTATATGCGTTGCACCTCGTCCAGGCTGAAACGGATGAGCGGTGCCACGGCCTCGGGGCGGCCTCCGGTCCGGATGTGAACCAGGCCGGTCCCGGATGCGGTCTCGGGGATGTGGAACGGGGCTCGGTTGGCGAGGCCCCGGATCTCCCGGACCGCGATGTTCAGGCGCTCTCCCAGAATGAATGCGAGCACTGCGAGCGGGGCCCGGTCCGTCCCTGGGATTGCGCCGACCGCCGTACCGATGGCGACCCAGCCCTCGAGGCTCGGGACGTCGACGGCGTGGAGGCCTGCCCGCGGCGGACTCGATTGAATCGCCGCCGGTAAGGCGACCGGTTCGGCACTGCGCCCCCAGCCTCGCGTGGTGGATTCGACGGCCTCTTCCGCGGCGTCGCGCGGGACGTTGCCGCCGATGCCCAGTACGACCCGATCGGCCCGCAGCGCGCGGGAGGCCAGGCTCCTGAGAGCGGCCAGCGAGAGCGTGCTGCCAGGGTCCGGGGGGGCCAGGGGGTATCCGGACAACGTGCGCTCGAGCTCGACTTTGGGGCGGAAGCCCGCCCCGCCCACACCGGCCACGGGCATTGAGTACCCTTGGCCCGCCCGATGCTGCCGGACCGCAGAGGCGTTCAGGTCCGGATCCCTGAGCAGCTCGACGAGCAGCTCCAGTCCCTCTCGCCAATCCTCGGGAAGGACGTCGAGGGAGATCCGCGTGACGTCCAGCGTCTCTTCAGTCATCAGCGTCGTTCCCAGCTCAGCGAGCCGGAGCGAGAACGGCCGACTCGCCCCGGCCGCGCCCCGGGTCGTGAGCAAGCGGGTCAGGAGGGCCGAGCCCCCAGCCTCGCCGTCGGCCTCGTGGAGTCGTCCCAGGGGCAGGGCCGCCGTCAGCCGCACCAGCGGATCCGACGGCTCCGGCACGATGTAGGCGCGGAGGCCGCTCGACGCTTGGAAGAGGGCCTCCGCCGGATCCGGCGGCGTGAACCCGTTGGGCTCGAGGTCGAGCTCACTCGGGTCGGGCCAGTCGTGCTCCAGCACGGGCCGCGAGTGGCCGGGCAGAAAATCTGCGCCACCGTCGCCGCACCCGACCAGGGCGACGGCTATTACCGCGGCCACTGGTAACGCCCACGTCCGCCGGGCGCCCTCCCGCCGCACCCACGCCCACGGCGCTCCCGCCCTCATCGTCCGTCTCCCGGGAGATCGGCCCACAGGAAGTCGAGCCAACTGGGCCCGCTCCCTTCCGGGGGCTCGAAGCGGGCGACGGCGATCACGCGGTTCGACGGCACGAAGTAGGTCTCGGCCACCCTCCGAACGTCTTCCGCCGTCGCCGCGTCTCTGGTCTCGAGGAGGGCAGGCAGCGTGCTCCAGTGGTTCATCGTGTGGTGGTGCCCGATCAAGAAGGCCAGCTCCTGGGGGTTAGCGAGGAACTCCGCCCACTCGACCCGGAGCCGCTTGTGGGCGCGCTCCAGCGCGGCTGGGTCGATCTGGCCCGCTCGCAGGTCGTCCAGGGCAGCCAGGAGCCCTCGTTCGACTGCCGGCAGATCCCCGTCCGCCCCCGCCCGCGCCACCAGGTTGAACGCGCCGGGTGAGCCGAAGCGGTACGTGTGGATCACTCTGAAGTCGGCCGAGACCGAGGCCGACGTGCCGCTGGCGGTGAGCCTCTGGCCGGCGAGGCCGTGGGGCCCGCCCAGCAGAGCGGCGATGAGGTCGAAGACGGGCCGGTCGGGGTGGCCCATGCCGGGAATGCGGTATCGGACGTGCACCTGCGGAGACAGCGGCTCCTTCCAGTCGAGGCGGATCGACCCGCCCGGCACGGGCTCGGCCTCCACGTCCAGGTCGGCCGGGGGCTCCGGGCCTCGGGGGAGTCGGCCGAAATAGCGCTCCGCAAGAGGCACGACCTCCGCCAGCGTGACGTCGCCGACGAGCACCAGCGCCGCGTTGTTGGCCACGAAGTAGTCGTCGTAGATGCGCTGCATGGCGGCTCGGGTGAAGTTCCCGAAGTCACGGATGTGGCCGCCGTCAGGCCGGTACACGGGGTGGGACGCCGCCGTCACCGCGTCGATGGCCTCGTTGAACCGCGTCTGGGGCCGGCTCTGTCCTCCGAGGATCTGCTCGAGGACCGTGAAACGCTGTGCCTCCCATCCCCGAAGAATCGCGTTGACCATGCGGTCCGCCTCGAGGCGGAAGAAGAGCTCCAGGTGCTCCCGGGGGAGCGCCATGTTGATCTCCATGTAGTCCTGCTCGGTGCTGGCCGGCACCGGATCCTGATGGCGGGCATAGCCTCCGTGCTGCATGTACCACTTGTACGAGGTCCAGAAATCGCGATAGCCGTTGTCCTGATCCTCGAGCTCGTAGAGCCTGTCGCGGAGCGCCTGGGTCTCGGGCGTGCCGGGCCACGCCATCTCGTCGATGAACACGTCCCGCTCACGGAGCCGATTCCGCTCCCGGTTTCTCACAGCGATGAGCTCCTGCTCCGTGTCCTGGATCTCCTGAAGGATCGGCAGCTCCGCTGCGAGGTCGGTGGTCCCGATGGTGGTGGTCCCCTGGTGGATGACGTGCTCGAGGAAGTGAGTCATGCCGTGCAGCCCTGTCGGCTCCTGCATGGAGCCGACACGGATCCAGAGGTTCGCGGCCACGCGCGGCATCCGGTGGTCCTCCACCACCAGGATAGTGAGCCCGTTGTCGAGCACGTGCTCCTGGATCTCCAGCGATAGGGGGCCGGACTGGGCCGAGGACGGGCGCACCGAGGAGGCCGCCGTGGGCGACGGGTCGGTGCCCTCCTCCCGAGGGGCCAGGAGGGCGGCAGAGACGAGGAAGGCTACGGCAAGCAGGATTTTCATCGCTCCGGTCCCTGTTCTGCTGTGATGAGGAGGCATCGGACCGCGCCTCCCGCGGGCTCCCTACAATGCAGTACGACTCGGGCATGGGCCAGCAGAAGAGCACCTTGGTCCCCGGGTCGTTCTCCTTACCGACGACGACTCGGCTGGGCATGGTGATGAACAAGCGTTTTCTGCTCCTCTCCATCCTGTGGGTCCCGGTGGTGGCTCTCCATCCGAGTTCGGTGGGCGCACAGGCGACGGATGGGACGCCTGTTGGCGGGCCGAGCCCTCCCGAGGCCGAGTCCTCCGAGGGCACACACCACCGCTCAAGCTCGTTGAATGGGAAACGGCACAATCTGCGCTTGCGTGACTTTGCAACGCTGGCCGACCGATGTGCCCTGGGTCGGGCGGTCATCCGGGAACGCGTAATCGACGTTGCAGACCGCATGTCGGATCATGTCGACGAGGTGCTAGAAATCTCCTCTCTGAGCAACGAGAAGGCGGAGTCGTATCGCAGAATAGTCGAAGAGAATGTGCGGGGGCTCTGAGCTGCACTCCGGCCCCTGTGACCGCCTGGGGAGCCAAGGTCTCGGGTTCCGAGGACCTCCCGGGGAGCACGTTCGCCGGCGCCGCCGCCCTGACTCTTGCCAACGACCTCTGGCAGGCGGGGGTGAGCGTGTTGGATATTGGCGAGGGTTATCAGCAGCGACCTCTTCCTGGTACTTGAAGGCGCTCTGACGGTCCGGTGCCTTGCCGTTTCTGGCCGGCCGAGCTACTCGCTGGCTGGCACGCGCGTGGGTGAGGAAGTACCGAACCGCCAACCGGAGAACCACATGGAGCACTTGAATCCATCACACATCATGCAGATCGGGATGGGCTTTTGGGGCTCGAAGACACTGCTTTCTGCCGTCGAGCTGCGCCTGTTCACTGTCCTCGGCTCGGAGTCGATGACGGCGGAGGAGCTGCGAAGCGCCCTGGACCTGCACCCGCGTGCCGTGCCCGACTTCCCCGATGCTCTCCTGGCCCTGGGTCTGCTCGAGCGCGACGGCGACGGGCCGGTCGCGCGGTACAGGAACACCCCCGAGGCCGGTCTCTTTCTCGACAAGGAGAGCCCGGCATACATCGGCGGCATCCTCGAGATGGCGAACGATCGACTCTATCGATTCTGGGCCGACCTGACGGAGGCACTACGGACGGGCCAGCCCCAGAACGAGATCAAACACACGGGCGAGCCGATGTTCGCGAAGCTGTACGCGCAGCCTGAGCGGCTCGAACAGTTCATGATGGCGATGGCGGGCATCTCGGCGGCCAACTTCAGCGCGTTCGCGGAGGCGTTCGACTTCTCCAACTATGAGACGCACGCGGACATCGGTGGGGCCACCGGGCAGTTGGCGTGCGTGATAGCGGCAGCCAACACACACATCAGCTGCGCTACCTTCGATCTTCCCGTAGTGGAGCCCATCGCGACCGAGTCCGTTGCAGCCGCGGGGCTTACGGACCGGGTCGAGGTGGTTTCGGGGGATTTCTTCAAGGACGATCCTCCCGAAAGCGGACGTGATAACGATGGGCATGATCCTCCACGACTGGAACCTGGAGAAGAAGAAGGTCCTGGTGCAAAAGGTGCACGACGCGCTTCCTGAGGGCGGTGCCTTCGTTGTCATCGAGTCCCTGATCGACGACGAGCGGCGCCGCAATGCCTTCGGTCTCCTTATGTCGCTGAACATGCTGATCGAGTTCGGCGACGCGTTCGACTACTCTGCCGCCGATTTTCGCGGCTGGTGCGAAGAAGTCGGATTCTGCCGTTTCGAGGTGATCGAGCTCGCGGGTCCGTCGAGTGCCGCGGTCGCCTACAAGTAGCGTGGGGGGTGTGCCGGCGGAAGCTGGAAGCTCACAGGTCCCAGCCCGCCCGGGCAAGCATCCACAGGTTGATCACCACGATCAGGATGGCGGTGATGTAGAACGCCGGGGGCGTCACGGCGTCAGGAGCCGCGAAGAAGGCGCCCCCGACCAATGCCGGAAGTCGCAGGCCGTGCAAGGCCCACACGATACGGGCGATCCAGACGTTCTGCCACCGGTAGAGGCCGACGAAGACGAAGCCCGCCACCAGGGCTCCGGCTCCGAGCCAGAGCCACGGTGAGCCGAACCGGGCCGGGAGGAGGCCTGCCTTGAGCATGGCATACACCGCCGACTCGTAGAGGAAGGCGACGTGCACGTACACGAACCCGGCTTGACGGAACTTCGCTGCGCGCGGGGCTGGCCAGTCTCGCTTCAACACGATCTCTCCATATGGATGGTAACGATCGAAGGGAGCCCGCTGCACCGCAACGATCGACGGGACCCTGACCCACCGCAAGAGTGAGCGGAGCGTCGGTAAGCGGGGCGTCGGCGCCCCACCCCCTTGTTTCCCTCAGCGCCGTCGATTTCGCGTTCCACTACCTGGTTCAGGGCGAGGACAGTGTGAAAACCGAGGAGATTGCGGTGCGCTGCGTCGGGCCCGCATGATCGCCGCCCCTAGGCCGTTCGCGGCCGCCCCTGGGCCGTTCGCGGCCGCCCCTAGGCCCCTCGCGGCCGCCTTTCCGCCGGCCGGCCGCTCCCGGGCTGCCCAGTAACCCGGCCGTCCTCGTAGACCACCTCGCCCCGGCGGATTGTGATCACCGGCCACCCGGTGACCGTCCAGCCCTCGAAGGGCGTGTAGTCCGAGCGGGAGGGGTCGTCGTCGGCGCTGGCGGTGCGCTCCAGGCTCGGATCAAGAATCACCACGTCGGCTAGGGAGTCCTCTCGCACCACGCCCCGCTCCGGGTATAAGCCGAAGGTCCTGGCCGCCGCTGTCGAAGTGATTTCGACGAACCGCTGCTCCGAGAGCCGTCCCTTGTTGACGCCTTCGGAGAAGAGCACGGGGAGCATGAAGCGCAAGTCGCTGACGCCCGGGCGGAGCCGCCCTACGTTCAGCTCCGGATCCATCTTCTGGGCCCGGGTCCAGGGGGCGTGGTCCGTGGCCAGGAAGTCGATCCGTCCGTCGACAAGGCCGGCCCACATTGCGTCCACGTCGCTTGCCGATCGGAGCGGCGGCTGCCCGATGTAGAGCGGGCCGTCCTCGCCCAGCAGCATCTCGTCCGTGAAGTACAGGTAGAGGGGGCGCGTCTCGATGGTCAGGGGAAGCCCCTCCGATTGAGGTGTGCGGGCGGCCTCGAGGGCCCTCAGCGACGAGAGGTGCACGAAGTGCATGGGCGCCCCGGTGAGCTCGCAGAGGGCCACCGCGTCTTCGGTGGCCGCCACCTCGGCGATCACGGGCCTGCTCTCCGCGAAGTGGCGGAGCGATGTTTGGGCCTCCGCCCTGAGCCGCCTGAGGACCGCGGCCAGCATGGCGCCGTCCTCGCAGTGCATGAGCGTGACAACGCCGGCGTCCCGGGCCGCTTCCAGCAGCTCGATAAGCGCGCCGCGGCTTGCCCCGAAGTCCCGGCGTGTCATGAAGATCTTGTGACTGGGCTGCCCCCTTGCCGCCAGCTCGGGCATGAGCGCGGCGAACTCGGGCGTGGGCGGCCACGTCGAGCCGTGGAAGAAGACATCGCCGATGGCACTCCTGCTCACCTCGGCGAGCCACCGGTCCATCGCCTGGACCGCGTTCTCGCCGTCCTGGGGATAGGCGAAGGTACCCACGGTGGTGATGCCGCCGGCTACGGCGGCCGAGGTCCCCGTCGTGAGGTCGTCGACGAAGGATCCCTGCAGGTGCGTGTGGGGATCGATGCCCCCGGGGATGACCAACCGGCCCGTCGCATCGATAATCCGGGCTTCGGCTGCGGCGCTGAGACTGGGCCCGATCTGGGCGATGGTGTTTCCGAGAATGCGTACGTCGGCGACGAGGCTGGCGTCCGCGTTCACCACGCGCCCGCCGCGGATCAGGATCTCGCCGGCTTCCTGCCGGGCCGCTGATGCCGCTTCCGAGATGGTGGCCCCCGCCGCCTCGGAGGCAGCCGGCCGCACAGCCGCCTCGCCGTCACGGGCCCCGGCCGCGAGGCCGAGGGCCGCGGCTCCCATGGTGCGCAGCGCATAGCGGCGGTTCATCGTCTGGCCGGCATCGTCTTTGTCACGTCACTCGCCACGTACCTACCGGCGCGGCGAGCGAGTCTGGTGGCCCCGGTGGAGGCGCTCCACGCGGAATGAGGGTGGAACCTAGTGTGGTGTCCCAGAAGTTCGCGAGCCGAGCAACCTTCATGCTCGTCGAGCCGCCGGCCTCTGCCGGCCCCTTCGAGGTCCACCCCACGGCCACGCGAACGTCTGCGGGGGTGACTCCCAGGTCGCGGAATCGCCGAGCGATCCGCTCGGCCAGCTCTCCGTAGACATCCCCATCTCTACCCCCCTCGTCGTCATCCCGTCGTCATCCCGCTGTAATTCCTACGCGGTGGACCGAAGAACGATCTGTCCTCCTGGGTCTTGGACGCATGGATACGAGATTCGGTTGACCGGCTTACCCGGGGACTTGGGCCCACTCCCTTGGCCTCCCAGGCGCAAGCTGATAGGGTGTGACGGCTGACGGAAACCGGCTCGACCGTCCGGTCGACCGCTATTCACCAGAAGGGTTTGATGGGGGCAGAATCCATGCGTCCCAGGGTCACCGCGATCCTGTGCTTGCTCTGGTTCTCCGGGGGCTGCTCGTCCCGCGGAGGAGTCATCGCTCCGTCCCCCGGCGCCGCCGTGGACGTCGTGGAGCTCACGGCCGAGCAGATCCAGGCCGGCCTCGCCGAGGGTGAGTATACCGCCGTGGATCTCACACGGGCGTTCCTGGAGCGCATCGCCCTATACGAAGATCACTACAACGCCATGATCTCTATCAACCCCGATGCCCTCGCCATCGCGGACGCCCTGGACAAGGAGTATCGGTCGACGGGACCACGCGGGCCGCTCCACGGGGTGCCGGTGGTCATCAAGGACAACCTTGACTACGCGGGGCTCGTAACCACGGCCGGCTTCTCCGGATTCAGCACTGCCGCCGGGGGAATCGACATGATCCCGGAGGACGATGCCGCCGCGGTGGAGCGACTGCGGGAGGCCGGCGCAATCGTTCTCGGCAAAACGAACATGCCCGACTTCGCGGGAGACGGGACGCGCACGAAGAGCTCCGTGGCGGGCGTGACCCTCAATCCTTACAACGTCGACAAGACCCCGGGAGGATCGAGTGGCGGCACCGCCACCGCCGTGAACGCGAGCTTCGCGGTCCTGGGTTTGGGCACGGAGACCGGCGGCTCGATTCAGAACCCCGCGGCTGCCCAGGCCCTCGTAGGGGTGAAGTCCACTTTCGGACTCGTGCCTCTGGAGGGCGTGGTTCCCGTTAACGCCACCTACATCGACGTCGTCGGGCCGCTGGCCAAGACCGTCTACGACGCTGCGGTCACGCTGGACGTCCTGGCGGGTCCCACGCCCGACGACCTCGCCACCTACTCGGCCGTGGGTCACATCCCGGAAGAGGGGTACGCGGCGGCGTTGAGCACCACCGCGGTAGCCGGCAAGCGGTTCGGTTTGGTGGGGGCGGGCTGGCGCGAGTCGTGGCTACCGTTGGCGCCGGAGACCGAGGAGATCTACCGGCAGGCCATCGCCGAGTTGACCGCTCAGGGAGCCGAGCTGGTTGAGGATCCCTTCAGGGGCAGCGAGTTCATCGAGCTCTACGATGAACGGCCCCGCGTGCCGTCCGTCGGTGCCCACGACATGCTCGTGTATCTACAGGGGCTGGGCGATGACGCCGCGTTCCACAGCGTGGGTGAGTGGGAGGCGCTGACCGGCGAGGAGTTCCGGGAGGGTAGGGGCAACCGTCCGCCGGCCCGGCCCAGCGCCACCGAGGAGGGGGACGCCTTCCAGGCCTGGAGGCAGCAGATCCGCCGCCGGTTCCGTGGCATCCTGGATGCTTTCAACCTCGACGGGCTGTTCTTTCCCCAGGCGGGATCCCCCATCCGAGACCTGGTGGAGGACCCGGAGCGCCCCGACTACAGCCCCAACAATCATCCGGAGCTTCCCAGCAACATCATCAACCAGCTGGGCGTGCCCGTCGTCACGGTTCCGTTCGCGTACTACGACGACGGCACGCCGTTCGTCATAGCGTTCATCGGGGATACCTGGACGGAGCCGGACTTGCTGGCCTACGCCTACGACTTCGAGCAGGCCACCAAGGCGCGGGTGCCACCCGAAGTGGTGACCAGCACCGGGCGCTGATCCGACGGGTCGCGTCTGGCGCCGTCCCACCTTGTGGCCCCACGCGACCTGGTCGCATCTTGCGGTCATGTCCGACCTACCACCCGCCTGAACGCATCCTTTGAAGGTTTCAAGTACCGAGGAGTGATCATGCGCCAGCGAACCCTGCCGGTTCTGTACACGCTCACCCTGGCGGCGATCGCCGGCCTCACGGCTTCCGGCGCGCAAGCGCAGGTGACGTGCTTTGGCGATCCGAGCTGCATTCAACCCGAGACGGGGCACCCGGTGGGCCAGCCGGGGACACCCAACATCGAGGTCGTCTCGCACATTCCTCTGCCCGGGCAGCGCTTCAGCCACGCCGACATCGAGATCGAGCAGGAGACGGATCGGCCCTTCACCTACATCGCACAGCGTTTCGGCGCGTCGGGCTTCTATGCGATCAGCATCGAGGATGAGGAGAATCCCAAGGTCCTCTACCGGTACATCGTGGACGATCCGGATCTCCATCTCGGCACCGGATGCGTGGACATCAAGTACGCCAAGGCGGAGGGCCGGTACTACGTGATCGTGTCCTGCCAATTCGGGCAGGGTGGGCCGGACTTCGATCTGGGAGCGATGGTCTTCGACGTGACCGGGCTTCCAGACGGGTCCACCGTGTGCAAGGTCGCGGAGCTCCGACTCCCGGACCTGCCGGGCGGCTTCCACAACATCTTCACCTATAGGCACTCC
Source organism: Longimicrobiales bacterium (assembly GCA_965238005.1). Classification (GTDB taxonomy): domain Bacteria; phylum Gemmatimonadota; class Gemmatimonadetes; order Longimicrobiales; family Gaopeijiaceae; genus CBDCKN01. The sequence continues at coordinate 3,176,195 of OZ250165.1, read as the reverse complement.
AACGGCCGCTCACTTCTGTTGGCCACCACCCAGTCTAAAGACGCCTTCATATACGACATCGCTCAGCTGGCGTCTGGCGATTTGGATCCGGTCTCGGCGATCTCCGTCCCCGAGCCCTCGGCGACTCGCAGCCGTCAGTGGCACGACATGTACGTCGGGTTCCTTCCAGACGCCGCGCAGGACCGCTTCTACGGCGCCGGTACCCGGGGCTTCCACGTCTTCGACATGACGGACGTTGAGAACCCCCGGCTCCTCACCTCGGTCACCGGCGTCCCGGGCGTCGAGAACGGACACACCTTCACACCCACGCCCGACGGCCGTTATGGACTCGGCATGCCCGAGCCCACCTATCAGCACTCGCCGGTCCGCTTCTTCGACCTACGGCCGCCGGGCTCCGAGGGACAGACTCCGAACATCGTGAGGGGATCGGGGATCGGGGCCTGGATCGCCAAGTTCGGGGGCTCGACCCATAACCACGAGGTCCGTTGGCCGTACGTCTTCATCTCGGCTCAGGACGATGGGCTCCAGATCGTCAACATGGCGGATCCCACGCATCCATTCACCGTGGGCTACTACCACACGCGGCAGGGGCCCATGCTCTACGGGGACGGTGACCGGCCGATCCAAGCCACCACGGGCAACATCTACGACGGCGCCTGGGGAGTGGACATCCGGAACGCGGACGGGCTCATCGTGGTGAGCGACTTCAACACCGGATTCTGGGCGTTCAGGCTGGACCACTTCCAGGGCTGGAACGGGAACGACTGGGGGATGCCGAACATCTCGAGTGCTCAGTTCTGGGACGAAAGCCCGGACCAGCCGCAGGTGATCCGCTAGGAGGCCTTGTCCGGGGCGGGTCGCCCGCCAGTCCACACCACCAAGGGGAGTCCCATGCGCCGCCTACAAGACCGTCTCGCCCAGCTGATACGTCAGGCCGCGTTGCGGGCCGCCGAAATGCAATGAGGGGGGGCGCCGCTACGCGTTACTCCCCCAACTCAGGGAAGAGTGGCGGCAGATCACGGATCTGAGCCCAGCCCTCGTGCCTTTGGACGGGTGTGACGCGAAGGTCTTCAAAGTACTCGTCGAGTACTGCCTGGCGTTCCTGGGCGAGTGGTGGAGAACAATAGTCTTCTTCCTCCCAGACCACGCCGCCGTCGGGGCGCCTGCGGGCGCCACGCAGCGAGAATGTGACGGAGGCGCCGAACGGGTGCATGGGAAGGAACTCGTCTTTCTCCAGCCGCTCCGCAAGCTCTGGGAGTAGGTCTTCCTTAGCCACTGCTTCAACCAAGTAGTACGCCACCAGTAGCCCTCGCTGCGCCCGTCGGGGACGTCACAGCTTCTGGCTCGCCTCCGGTCGCCGGAACACGTGAGATCAGCCCGTCCCGCGAAAAGTAAACCATCCCGTCCGAATCCCCAAGATGGATCTGAACCCTCAGGTACCACCTGGCCTTGACCCCCACTGGGGGCAGGCAAATACCCGGGTTTCGGGTATTATGGGTGGAGGCCGAACAGAATACGAGTCAGTCGGCCGCCGCGAAGGCGCCGCTGTCATCCCCGAAGAACACGAGGCCGCCGGCGGTACTGAGCACCCTGCCCCACGTATTGGCGGGCCCGGTTTGCGGAATCTTCGTAGGGTGACGGATGCGGTCGAGTCGGTCTCGCATGTGGGGGTGCCTCCGTCCCCGGGGACGCGTTCGCTACCGGTATCGCTTCAATCGGCGGCGTTCATGATACGGGCCGGGAGTCGCGAGTTCAAAGAGACCGGCCCATAATGACCGATCCGATCCAGACGAGGAGCCGCAACCGTGACCGTTGAACTCAGCGCGTTCGCAAAATCCCTCATGGCCGAGACCGCGTTCGCCGTCCTGGCCGTCGCGAAAGAACTTCAGGCTACGGGGAAGGATGTCGTCGAGCTGGAGATCGGAGACAGCCCGTTCAACACGTCTCCTGCGGCCAAGGCCGCCGGGATCGAAGCGATCGAGAACAACCACTCGCGCTACTGTGCTTCACCGGGCCTTCCCGAGCTCCGTGCGGCCGCGGCCCGATACGTCCGAGACGAGTTCGGCATCGCGGCAGAAGGTGAAAACGTGGTGGTCGGTTCCGGTGCGAAGGTCTTCGAGCAGTTCTTCTGCGAGGCGTTTCTGAACCCGGGCGACGGCGTGCTCGTCTTCAGTCCGTACTTCCCGACCTACGTGCCGAACATCCTACGGCGCGGGGCACGTCCGGTGTTCGCGCCACTCAGACAGGCCAATGACTTCCGCCCGGATCTCACAGAGATCGAGCGCTTTCTCGCGGATGATCCGTCCCCGAAGGGGATCTTCCTCAACTCGCCCCACAACCCGACGGGCGGAGTGGCGACCGAAGAAGACCTCCGGTGCATCGCCGACCTCATCCGGGGCAGACAGATCGCCGTGTTCAGCGACGAGCCTTACTGCCACATGGTGTGGAAGGGCCGGCACCACTCGCTGATGGCCGAGCCCGGCATGCTGGACCACGGCGTGGCCGCCTACACGTTCAGCAAGTCGTACAGCATGGGTGGGTGGCGGTTGGGTTTCGCGGTGTCTTCGCCGACCACCGCCGAGCGCATGGGCACAATGATCAACACCACGCTGTCCTGCACGCCGCCCTTCGTGCAGCTGGCCGGCAAAGCGGCCCTGGAGCTCGACAGCTCCGCGCGGGACGCGACGATGCAGAAGTTCCGCGGCAAGGTGAGCCTACTGACCGAGGGTCTAAACCGGATCGACGGCTTCCACTCCCTCGAGCCTCGCGCCACGTTCTATGTCTTCCCGAACGTGTCCGCCGTCTGTAATCGCATGGGAATCACGAGCCACGGCCTGGCCCTCTACCTGCTGGAGGGGGCCGACGACCAGTTCGGCGTGGCCTGTCTGGGAGGCGAGTGCTTCGGTGACGTGGGGGCGGGCTTCCTGCGGTTCAGCTGTGCCGCATCCGACGAGCGGCTGGAGCAGGCGCTGGACTTCATCCCGGTGGCGCTTGGGCGGGAGGACCGGGTCCGGGCGTTCCTCGAGGCGCGTCCCGAGTTACGATTGGAGGAACCATACCCTGGGGTTTAGTCCCGGTAGGTGCGCACCGGCGGCAAGCGGGCACCGGTGCCGGCGGGTGGCGGCCCTTCGGCCACCACGGGGATCCGCAGCGTTCCGATCCCATCGATCGTGGCAACGATCTCCTCGCCCGGCTGCAGGAACCGCTGCTCTCCACGGACCGCCGTGCCCATTCCCACACCGCCGGAGGTCCCGTTGTTGATCACGTCGCCCGGAAAGAGGGTGATGATCGACGAGGCGTACTCGATCACCTCGTAGAGAGAGTGAATCATGTCACCCGCCGTCGCTTCCTGCATCTGCGTGTCGCCGACGCTCAGTGTCTGCCTGAGGTTCTCCATCGGGTCGCCGTAGAACTCCTTCGGCACGATCCACGGGCCCATGGGCGCGAAGGTGTCGTGGCCCTTGCCGACGAACCAGTCCGATCGCAGCGGATTCCCCCCGGGCGGACGGCCACCGCGATCCGAGATGTCGAGTGAGACCATGTAGCCGAAGATGTAGTCCTGCGCCTGTGGCGCGCTTACGTACTTGGCAGTGCGGCCGATCACCGTTGCAAGCTCGACCTCCCAGTCGGTGCGGTCGCGACCGTACGGAATCACGACCTCATCGCCATTGCCGATGACGGCCCCCCTGCTCGGCTTGAGGAAGAGGTACGGCACCCCACGATTCTCACGCCGCGCTCTTCGCGCAGTCGCTCGCTCCTCGGGGGTGCCGGTCTCTTCGACGTGGCTGTAAAAATTGACCGCCGCGTTGAGGATCTTCCCGGGATACATGATCGGTGGAAGCGTCCGGAGGTCCTCGACCTCGTACACGAAGTCGGGCCGTGAATCCACCGCGAGCCGGTCATTGGCGACCAGGTCGTTGACGATCTCGTAGAGCCGAGGCCGCAAGCCATATTCATACCTGCCGATCAGCTCCAGCATGTCTACCGGCATCGGGATCTTCGGGTAGGTCGGATTCGTCTCGAGGGTGGTGTTTGCCGCGACGAGGTCCACGATCAGCCGGTCCCGCAGGACGATCCCCACCTGCGGAACGCCGCGGATCTCGAAAGTCCCGACTTTGAACGGTTCGGCGCTCGTGCGTGCCGGTCCACTTTGCGCCGCGAGTGGCGCGAGTGGTGCGAGGCTCCCAAGGACCAAGAGCACGGTGAAGACCAGGGTGAACCGCATGTCGCTCCGCATGTGTACCTCCCAGGTGAACAGCAGCGAGGTCGAAGGCCTCGAATTCGACGCCAAGCGGGAGCGCCTCAAATCGTGGGCTCCACGTTCGCGTTCAGTCGGAACAGGTTGGTCGGGTCGTACTTGTTCTTGATGGTGACGAGCCGAGCGTAGTTCTCCCGGTAGTTCGTGTTGACCGCGGCGACTGTCACATCGGCCTCCATGTCGTTGGTTATAGAACCCCTTGGTGAACGGCTCGAGGCTCGCCCAGTACTGTCTCAGCCAGCAGATATCTGCACGAGACCAGGTGAAGCTAGAGTGGAGCGGATCCGAGGGATTCGCAACATGCTGGGCAACATGTTGGGCTGGGTGCCCGACTCCGCTGAACGCAGCCCTCGAAGGCCGCTACCCGATCGGGCGTGAGCTGGGTATTACCGCGAAAGCAGATACGTGAACTTCACCAGGATCTGCCGGTCCCGGATCTCGCTGAGGCCGGTGGGATCTCGACGTACGTCGTCGTAGACGATGTAGATGTCGCTCCCCGGACGATAGATGTAGTTGAACCGCACGCTCGTGCTCCACTGGTCGGTCAGTGAGTTGTACTGGGTCAGCGTGCGCAGCGTCATCTTCGGCGACAGCGCGTAGTCCACGCGTATCGATCCGAGCTCCGCGACGAAGTCACCCGCAGGCAGGTTGACATCGTTCCTCGAGTACTTCCCCTCCGTCGAGAGCCGGTCGGTCAGCCGTAGTCCGAGGGTGAGGCTCACGTCCGTGCGGTCGCCGTCGAAGAAGGTCTGCGGCTTGTACTGAATCTCGGAGTAGATCCTCCTGGACGGATCACTCGTCAGCCAGAACTGCCACTCCGCGAAGTTGTAGGCACTGGGTGCGATGACGACGTCGGGCCGCAGCGCGAACGGCTCATCGAGCCGCTCGTAGTAGTCGTTGTACCAGATGACGAGGCGGGCCCCGTTGTCCATCTGGGCCCCGATCATGCTGTGAATACGCCGTGTCAGGAGGCGGTTGTTCAGGTCCGTGGTGTAGGTGACGTTGACCATGGGCTGGAGTACCCGGATGCCCCAGCGCTCCGGTCTCGGATTGTACTCGAGGTGGAGCCTGGTCTTTCGAATCCCGAGCCGCGGTACGAAGCCGACCTCGGGATTGAAGTTGTCCTGGAGGTGCGAATACTCGAGGTGGAGCTTCCAGGACTGGTCGAGCCACTCGGCCCGGAAGTGCCCCCCCATGTCCCCTTCCGAGACGCCCGGTGACGATGTCTTGGCGATGAATCCGTTCATCGCCAGGTTCGGGTGCGGGGCCAGCACGAAGTCGGCGCCGAAGGTCCGGTTGAAGTGGTCGTCGCCCGTCGACTCCTTGTTGATGACGATGGCACCGACTTTCGAGCGTGTGAAGATGTCACGGCTGTAGCGTGCCACCAGGAAGTTCTCGCCGTGTTGCCCGAACGCGTCGTCGGTCTGGAGGCCCATGACGGCGATGTTGTTTCGGCCTACCTTTCCGGTCAGCCGGGCTCCGCCGATGATGGGGATGGCATCACCGGTCTCGGACAGGCCAATCCGCCGGCTGAAGAACAGGTCGGCGATGCGCTGGAAGGTGTTCGTGGTGCCGACGTTGAACTGTCCGGCGTTCTCCAGGAAGAACTCGCGCTTCTCGGGGAAGAACAGCGCGAAGCGGGTGAGGTTGACCTGCTCGTCGTCCACCTCGGCCTGGGCGAAGTCGGTGTTGAGGGTCAGGTCGAGATTGAGCCCGGCTGTGAGGCCGTACTTCACGTCGAGGCCGATGTCGCTCTGCCTGGAGTTGTCCACGACGCCGTGTTCCGACACCCTCCGTCCTCCACCGACCGCGAACGGCTTGATGCGAAGGTCGAGCCCGCGGTTCAGCGACCGGAGATCCCTCAAGCTGCCGGCGAGGCTGACCCGCGTCAGACTGTAGGCCTTCGGAATCTGCGCCCAGAACACTTGCTCGTTCTTGCGCCGGATGTTCCGCATGAAGTTGACGCCCCAGTCCTGCCGGTCCGTGGCCGGGAAGCGGAGCGTGACCATGGGGATTGCGATCTCGGCGGTCCAACCGTCCGGCGTCCGCCGCGTCGAGACGTGCCAGACCCCGTTCCAGTCCCGGTTGATGTTCGACGAGAGGCCGAATGTACGCCCCTCACCCTCCTCGAAGATTTGCTGCTCGAGCTTCGCGCCGAGGGGGCTTGTGACGAACATGTAGCCCGAGCGCGAGTCGTCGAACGTGTCGAGGATGATCTGGAAGTTGTCCTCGTCCAGGATCCGGGGAGAATCGCGCCGCATCTCGGTGGCGATGATCCCGTCCGGATCGGAGTCGAACGCCCGGACCCCCACGTACAGGTTGCTCCCGTCATACAGGAGGCGAACCTCGGTCCACTCAGTGGCCGGGGCGCCCTCGTTGGGCTCCTGCTGGATGAACTCGTCGATGAGCGCTGCCCTGGCCCACACCGCATCGTCCATCACCCCGTCGATGTTCGGCCCCTGATCCACCCGCACCGCTCGGACCTGGTAGATCTCCTTGCTCTGCTGTGCGGAGAGGGGTGGTGCGGTGGCGGCGAGGAGGAGGGCGATGGCGGTGGCTTGGAGGGCGAGGTGGGCGAGGAGGGCGAGATGGGCGAGCAGGGCGAGCGCCCAGGGCGGGGTCGAGAGCTGCTTCGCGTGCCCGGTCCAGCGTGATCTAAATGGGGGAACGGACGAGCATATGCTCACGAGATCGAACCTCTCGGCATCGCTTTTGACTCAGTTTCCGTCAACCGAAAAGCTCACGGATGCTGACTGGTCGGTCAACGGCGGGGTGGGGCTGAGGCTACACGGTCCGAATCCGCACCGTCCTAGGCTGCGCCCTCCAAAGCCTCGAGAGCGCGGGCGAAGACGCCCGCGGGTATGTCGTCCTCGCGCTTGTACCGGGCCGCGCTGGTGAGGAAGTCGGGTTCGACGCCCCGGAGCCGGTTCTGCTGCACGAGTGCCTCGACAGGCTCAGCCCGGGAAGCGGCACCCACGGTCTCGGGACTCCAGCGCCCGCCTGAGGGCTGGCGGAATCGTCCGAGTTTTCAGCCCGACGTCGAGCACGGAACCGTCCGGGGCTTCGGTGAGCTGGACCATGCTCGCATCGCACGACAGCTTCTGAGACGTTTCCGCGGAAACGCGCGTCCCGTCCTCCAGCTCCGAGCTGTCGACGGCAGGCCTACCGGTTGCTCTCCTCCGAGCTCCGCGCCGGCGAGCGGCAGTCCGGCCACTGTGAGCCCGCCGGCAGCGCCCGCTGGTCCCGGGGGATCCGCTCCGGGTCTTCCGACGCCAGATAGACCAGCATGGCGGTCATCACCGCGTCATCCCGCAGGTCGTCGAAGATGATCTTGTCGAAGGTGTCGCGGTTGGTGTGCCACGTGTAGACGCTGGTGTCCCACCGGTTGGTGCCCATGGCGAGGCCCTCCCTTCGACCGGCACCCACGTGGAAGCTGAAGGCCGGCACGCCGGCGCAGACGAATGAGGCGTGATCCGTCCCTCCCGACTCGGGAGTCCCGGGAATCTCGAGCGTCACCTGGTCCGCCAGCTCGTTGGGCACGTGAGCGAGCCACTCACCGAAATATCCTCCGGCCTGAGCGAACCCCTGCATGGGGATGAATGTGACCGGTCCCGTCCCGTGGTCCACGTTGAACACGGTGTGGGTGCTCTCGAGGATCTCGGGGTGGTCCTCGACGAAGGCGCGTGAGCCGTTCAGGCCCTGCTCCTCACCGTTCCATAGGGCGCCGATGATCGTCCGGCGAGGGCGGGGGACGACGCTCTGTAAGATGCGCATCGCCTCCATGATGACGACCGCGCCGGTACCGTTGTCCAAGGTCCCCGAGCCGCCGTCCCAAGAGTCGTAGTGACCTCCCAGGATCACGTACTCCTCGGGCTGGGCGGTTCCGGGGATCTCCGCTATGGCGTTGAAGACCGGGACCTCACCCAAGAAGCGAGCCTCGGCGTTGATGCGCAGCACCGGCTCCTGCCCGTTCTCGGCCAGGCGGTACACGAGCCCGTACGCCTCACAGCTCAGGTCCAGCACCGGTGCGCGCTCTGCCCGGGTGCCGAAGATCTTGTTCACGCCCCAGCCCTCGGACCACTGGGACCGGATGATGCCCGCGGCGCCCGCGGCGTCGAGCGCTTCCGGTAGCACCCGCCGGTCAACGCCGGTGTCGGCCACCCGCTCTCGCCAGGATTCCACGGCTGTCTCGCGCTCCTCGGTCATGCGCTCGAGCGTCCCGGGCCGGGCGAACCACTCCAGGTTGTCCCGCGGGCGGCAGCTCGTCTCCGGGCGCGAGATGAGCACGAACTTGCCGCGCACCTCCGGCAGCCAGGCCTCGAACGCCTCGGGGCTTCCGCCGTCCGCCAGGATCACGACGCTCGCCTCCACGGGTCCGTCGGTGGCTGGACTCCATGCGGCTGCCATGCCCTCCAGCGATCGCACTCGCGGTGAAATGAGGTCGATGTGGCTGATGCCCCGTTCCCACCCGCGCCAGGTGCCGTACTGCTCCTTGTAGGCAGAGATGCCCCATTCTGCGTACTTGGCCACCGTCCAGTCGTTGGCCCCGGCCATGGCGGGCGAGCCCGTGAGACGCCTGGGCCAGCTCATGCACCTGCGAGCGCTCGGTCCCTTCACCCCAGATCGCCCGGATCACGGGGTCGTCGGAGGGAAACGACTGGGCGACGGCGGTAGGGGTCGTAGCCGTCAGGGTGGGGAGGGACGCCAGTGAGCACGCGAGTACGACTCGAACCGAGGGGCTCATGCATTACTCCGTGAGAGAGGTGGACAGACCACACCCGACACCATCCTCGCGAGGGGGAAACTACGAATGGCCTGGGGCCTGGGACACCATGAGAGTAGCGGCGCGCCGTCCCCGACACCTAGGAGTGGCCGGGTTGCTGCGGTCGGGCTACTCGAGCGACCGGCCCGACGGGTGAGGCACGAGAGGCGGCATGCGAAGCGCGCCCCGCATTGCGAATCCGTGCCTCTCCCCCAACTCTTTCGGCTCGGACTCTCTCGTAGCCTGAACGTTTGGATCTCCCATGCGTCTCGAAGGTCAGCGTGCTCTGGTCACCGGCGGATCGCGGAGTATCGGCCGCGGCATCGCCCTCGGGCTGGCCCGCGAGGGCGCCGACGTCGCGGTCAACTTCAGGCGCAGCCGTGAGGATGCGGAGGACGCCGTCCGTCAGATCGAAAAGATGGGGCGACGAGCCACCGCCGTGCAGGGCTCGACGGATTCCCGATCCGACATCGAGCGCTTCGTTGCCGAGGCGGACGACTTCCTGGGCGGCATCGACATCCTCGTAAACAACGCCGGCATCCTGAAGCGGACTCCACTCCTCGAGATCAGCGAGGAGGAGTGGGATGCCATCTTGGACGTCAATCTGAAGGGCTACTTCCTCGTGGGCCAAGCGGTGGCGCGTCGCATGACCGAGGCACAGACGCCTGGTGCCATCGTCAACGTATCCTCCGCGGGGCAGGCGGTAGCCGCCCCCAACCTCACCCACTATTGCGTCGCGAAGGCGGGCGTCGAGATGCTGACGAAGCAGATGGCGCTCGAGCTGGCGCCCCACAAGATCCGGGTCAACTCCATTGCGCCGGGTCTCATCGAGACGGACATGAACCGGGCCGATATCACCCGGGACGACTTCCGTGAGCGCCGTCTCGCCCGGATCCCGCTCAAGGAGATCGGCGCCCCCGAGGATCTGGTGGGGGCCGTGGTGTTCCTCGCGTCGAAGGACGAGGCGCGCCTGGTGACAGGCGCCACGGTATTCATCGATGGTGGCCAGACGATCTGGGGTGCCTAGGGGTCGAAGATTTGCGGCCGCGAGGATGCGGTGGGCGTGCGTGCGGCGTGGGTGTGGACTCGTTGGGGCCATGCTGGACCATTCCGTGAAGACGCGAGATGCCCTCCGGTGTTTGACGCTCCTGGTGGCGCTCGCGGTCGCGTCCTGTGGGGGCCTCGACCAGGAGGCCTCCGACCCTGCCACCTGGAACATCCGCCTCTCCCACGTGCTTTCGGGTAGCTCGGAGTTCCACCTCATGGCGGAGCGCTTCCGGGACCTCATGCTCGAGCGGACCGAGGGGCAGCTCCGAGTCACCATCTATCCGTCGGGACAGCTCGGGGGAGAGCGCGTCGCCTTCGAGCAGATCCAGGTCGGCGCCGTGCACATGGCCATCTCGGGCACGCCCGTGCTCTCCGGCTGGGTCCCCGAGGGGCAGATCTTCGATCTCCCGTTCCTCTTCGAGACCCGGGAGCACGGGCTCGCGGTGATGGACGGCCCCATCGGCGACTGGTGGCGCGATCTGCTTCGGGAGCGCACCGGGGTTCGATCGTTGGGCTTCTTGGACTACGGCTTCCGGCACGTCTACAACACGAGGCGATCCGTAGAGACGCCTGCCGATCTCGCCGGTCTCAAGCTCCGCGTCCTTCAGAACCCGACCTATTTGGCGGCCTATTCCGCGCTGGGCGTCCAGGCCACACCGATGAACTACGGCGAGGTCTACTCCGCCCTCCAGCAGGGCGTGATCGAGGGGGGCGAGGCCAACGCCATCGGGTTCGTGAGCAGCCGGCTCCACGAGGTGGCCAAGTTCTACAGCTTCACGTCCATCACCTACAACCCCATCACGCTCCTCGTGAACGAGCCGTTCTACCAGTCGCTTCCCGCGGACATCCGGGATGCGCTCGATCGCTCGGCGGCCGACGCACTCGCCTACCAGAGCGAGGTTGCCCGCCAGATGGAGGCGGAAGCCCTGGAGGAGATGCGCGCCAGCGACGTGGAGATCTCCCGCCCCGATGTGGCCCCGTTCGTTCCCGCCGTCCGCCCGCACGTCTGGGACGAGCTGGCGCGTCGACTGTCGGACGGGGAGGCGTTGATCGCAAGGCTCGTGGAAGAGGTACGGCGGGCGGCGCCGTGAGGGGGCCGACCATTGGAGCGGGCGATCCCGGGTCGGGAACGATGCCGGGGATAATGGAGCCGTTATTGGGACAACGGCTTGAGGAGGCTGACGAATGTCGCAGCGACTGAAGGCGCTCAACCGAATCCTGGTCTCCCTCGAGGCCTTCGCTGCGGGCGGGCTCGTGTTGACGGTCTCGGTCGTCGTCCTCCTCCAGGTCGGAATGCGCTACCTCTTCGCGTACCCGAACCCGTGGAGCGAGGAGGTCTCCAGGTTCTGCTTCATCTGGATGTCCATGCTGGGTGCGTCCTTAGCGGTGGAGCACCGGGCCCACTTCGGGTTCGATCAGGTCACCAAAGGTCTGGCTCCGCGCTGGAAGTCTGCCGTGGAGACATTCGCGGCTGCCGTTGTCTTCCTGTTCGCGCTGCTCCTCATCGCGACGGGTATCGCCCTCATGGGCCTCACGATGGGAGAGCGCTCATCGGCCCTGAATCTCCCCATCGCGCTCGTGTACGCAGCGGTTCCCGTTTCCGGTGCGCTGATGGTGCTCCACCTGCTTGCCGAGTGGGGCCAGCCGACGACGGAGCTCAGCGGGCCAGGCCAACCGACGGAGCTCGCCGGGCCAGGCCAGCCGACGGAGTCCGCCGGGGCGGGCCGGCCCACGGAGCGCACTGTTGTGGAACCACCGACCGAGGAGAGCGGCTAGTGGGAGGCCTCCTCCTCGGCACCTTCGGAGCGCTGGTGCTGGCCGCCGTGCCCATCGGCTTCGCCCTGGCGACCGCTGCCAGCGTCGCCGTCGTGGTGGCGGACCTGCCCCTCGTCATCATCCCACAACAGATCGTGGCAGGGATGGATTCCTTCCCCATGCTCGCCGTACCGCTCTTCATCCTGGCGGGCTTCCTCATGGACGTGGGGGGGATCAGCCGCCGCCTGGTGACGCTGGCGCGCTCGTTGGTGGGACATCTTCCCGGAGGGCTTGGGCAGGTGGTCATCATGGCCGAGATCTTCTTCTCGGGTGTGTCGGGCTCTACGTCGGCGGACGCGGCGGCCATCGGGGGGATCATGGTGCCGCAGCTCACTGCCAACGGCTACGGCCGGGCGCGCTCGACTGCTATCGTCTCGGCCGCGTGCGGAATGGGGATTCTCATTCCGCCCGCCATCGTCATGGTCGTATACGGGGTTATTGGCAACGTCTCCGTGGGCGCGCTGTTCGTGGCCTCTATTACGCCGGCGCTCCTGATCGCCGTGGGCTTGATGACACAGATCGGGTGGCAGGCCCGGCGGGAAGGATGGCCGGCGGGCGAGCGCGCATCCTTTGCGGAGGTCCGGGATGCGGCCCTGGAGGCCCTGCTCCCCCTCTTCATGATCGTCGTCATCCTGGGAGGCATCCGGTTCGGCTTGTTCACACCCACCGAAGCCGCGGCAGTCGCCGTTGCCTACGCACTGCTCCTGGCCGGCCCGGTGTACAGAGCCCTCCCGGCGGGGGAGCTGTGGAGCAAGGTCGTCCAGACCGCCATGGTGTCGGGTATGGTCCTGTTCGTGGTGGGCGCTGCACACCTCCTGGGGTGGGTGCTGGCCGTCATGCAGGTGCCGCAGGCGCTGGCGTCCTCCATGGTGGGATTGGGAGGCGGCCAAGCGGGCTTCATGATCCTCACCATCCTCATCTTCCTCCCCCTCGGCGCCATCCTGGAGGGCGTACCGGCGGTCGTCATGCTGACGCCGATCCTGCTGCCCCTGGCGAGGCAGCTCGGGATCGACCCGGTGCACTACGGGACCGTCATCGTGGCGACCCAGGGGATCTCGGTGTTCCTGCCGCCGGTGGGCGTGAGCCTGCTGGTGGCCTGCTCGGTGGGAGGGGTGGAGCCGGCAGAGGTCGCGCGCCCGCTCTGGCCCTACCTGGCGCTGATGCTGGCGCTCACGGTGGTCATCGCGTTCGTGCCGGGGGTGGTGCTGTTCCTGCCGAACCTGCTGGGGTACTGAGGTGGGCGAGTGGCTTGGTGGCTAGTGGCCGTCACTGCGGTTCAGTGCTCCGTCTGTGCCTTCCTTGCTCTTCACGACAGGGAGCCGCATGCTGAGGCGCGCCGGAATCACGACTCGCCAGAGAACCAATTCGAGCTGGGAGGACAGGGATCATGCGACTTCCCCGCGTCCGCCGTCGCTATAGCGTTGTTGGACGCGTCCGCCGCCGCCATAGCCTGACCGGGGGCATCCGCCGCGTTGCTTTGGTCGGAGGTATTCTCGGCCTCACGGGCGTCGGCCTCCTTGTCCCCGGAAGTCCACTCGTCGCCCAGTCCCCCGACGCCCAATCGGGGCTGAACGGCGAGGCCGAGGTGCACGTGACCGCGCGCCACAACTTCCACCTCGTGACCGTGGCCGAGGACCTTGATCACCCGTGGTCCATGGCCTGGCTGCCCGGCGGTGAGATGCTCATCACGGAGCGACCCGGCCGCTTGAGGATCATCAGGGACGGCGTGCTCGATCCGGACCCCATCACGGGCTGGCCCGCGGTCTATCGCGAGCGGGGGCAGGGAGGGTTCATGGACGTGGTGCCGCATCCGGACTTCGCCACGAACAGGCTGATCTACCTGAGCTACGGAAAGCCCAACGAGGACGGCTCAATGGGTACGACCACCGTCGTACGGGGACGCCTCGAGGGCGATCACGTGGAAGACGTGGAGGAGATCTTCGAGTCGAACGCCTGGGGCGACAACAACAACCACTTCTCCGGGCGGATGGCCTTCGACCACGATGGCTACCTCTTCCTGACGGTGGGCGATCGGATGGTCGATCCCGACCTGCTGGGCGACCATCCGGCGCAGGACCTCATGAACCACATGGGTACCATCGTCCGTCTCCACGACGACGGCCGGGTCCCATGGGACAACCCCTTCGTCGGCCAGGACGACGTCCTTCCCGAGATCTGGAGCTACGGGCACCGCAACCTGCAGGGGCTCACCGTGCACCCGGAGACGGGAGAGGTCTGGTCTAACGAGCATGGTCCCAGGGGGGGCGATGAGCTGAACCTCATCGTGCGCGGACGGAACTACGGCTGGCCCGTGGTCTCCTACGGAATCCACTACGACGGCCGGGTCATCACGACGGAAACGGAGCGGGAGGGGATGGAGTCGCCCCGGTTTACCTGGGTTCCCTCCATCGGCACCTCGGGCCTGATGTTCTACGCCGGTGACCAGTTCCCGTGGTGGCGGGGCAGCGCGTTCGTGGGCGGCCTGGTGGGAGAGCGGGTCGCCCGGGTCTCCCTTTCCGATGGCATCGCGATGAGTGAAGAGACACTGCTCGGTGGGGTCCTTGGGCGGATCCGGGACGTGCGGGCTGGCCCGGACGGCTTCGTCTACCTGGCCATCGAGGGCGAGCGGGGAGAGCCCCTGACGGACGTCGTGCGTTTGGAGCCTATGACCGGGGACGTGGCGCCTCCGCGGTAACCCCCGGCGGCGGTTCCCGTCGGCGGATCGTGCGTGCTGGGGTTCTGTTTGTGGCTTGAAGCGGTGAGACGCTTGTGTTCGCGCGGAGGCTAGCCGCATCTTGCGGCCATGTCTCGGCCCGCATCACTCCTCGTACCGTTCATCCAGCTTCTGCCGGCCGCTGCGCTCGTCCTGCTCCTCTCGGCGCCAGCACTGCTCCTGCCAGTGCCCCTGCTCGCCGCCCAGCAGCTCCGCTACGACCGGGAATATCCCGCCGTCGGCTACTCCAGCCACCCCCCCACCGACCGCGTCGCAGAGCTGCAACGGGCCATCGCCCGCGCCGACGCCGAGCTGACCTTCGACGCCAAAGGCGGATACCTCGCGTCGCTCCTGGAATCCCTCCACATCCCCGTGGAGTCGCAGAGGCTCGTCTTTTCGAAGACCAGCTTTCAGGTGCGCTTCATCTCCCCGGAGACACCGCGGGCCCTGTATTTCTCGGACGACGTCTACGTGGCCTGGCTGCGGGGCAGTCAGTTCTTGGAGATTGCGGCCATGGATCCGAACCTGGGGCCGGTGTTCTACACACTCGGACAGAAGCGGGGAGATCAGCCCGACTTCAAGCGGGCGAAAGGCCTCTGTCTCCAGTGCCACGACACCTATGGTCTCGCCGGGGGTGGGGTGCCGCGATTCCTCATCGGCTCGGGGCCGACCAACGAGATCGGCCGGCCGGCCACGCACGGCACCTGGCGGCTGACGACCGACCAGACCCCGCTCGATGAGCGATGGGGCGGTTGGTACGTGACGGGCACCCACGGTGACCAGACCCACATGGGCAACATCGTCCTGGGCGTGCCTGCCGATGCTGCACCGGGCCGGGCGCCTTCAAACGGCAACCTCACGGACCTGAGCGGCCTCCTGGACACCGGGCCGTATCTCACCGAGCACAGCGACATCGTCGCGCTCATGGTGGCCGAGCATCAGATCCACGTGCAGAACGTCATGACGCGCGCCAGTTGGGAGGCTCGGAGCGCTGACGAGACCGCTCCGGCCGACATCGAGACCCTCGCCGAGGCCCTGGCCGAGCCCCTGGTCCGGGCCGTGCTGTTCGTGGATGAGGCGACCCTGGACGGTCCGATCCAAGGGACGTCGGGCTTCCGTTCCCACTTCGAGAGCCTGGGACCGCGGGACGAGCAGGGACGCTCCCTCCGGGAGATGGACCTGACCCGGCGGCTGTTTCGGTACCCGCTCAGCTACCTCATCCACTCGGACGCCTTCGGAGCGCTCCCGGGTGCGCTGAAGGAGCAGGTGTTCCGACGCCTCTGGGAGGTTGCCTCGGGCCGGGACACGAGCGACGTGTTCGATCACCTCTCGGCCGCGGATCGGGGGGCGATCCTCGAGATCCTGAGCGCGACGCACGCCGAGTTCGCCCGGTGGCTGGCCGCGAACCCGTAGACCTGACCGCCCTGGGCGGCATGGCGCACCTGTAGGCCTGACCGCCCCGCACGGCACAGCGACCCTGGACTCAATCCCCCCCGATCCCCATCCTCAGTCGCCCAATTACCCGGAGAATCCCATGAAGCCACGCACCATCGTAGCGGCCGTCGCTCCCCTACTCGCCGGCACCGCCCTCTCGGCCCAGCAGGGGCCTGACACGGTCTTCCTGGAGGAGCTCACCTGGACCGAGGTCCGGGCGAGGATCGATGCCGGCACGACGACGATCATCGTGCCCACGGCGGGGACCGAGCAGAACGGCCCCCACATGGTGCTAGGCAAGCACAAGTTCATCGTCAACCACGCGTCGAACCTCATCGCCCGTGAGCTCGGCAATGCGCTGGTGGCCCCCGTGGTCACCTACGTGCCGGAGGGCTCGGTGGAGAACATCCGCGGGCACATGCGATACGCCGGGACGATCACTCTTCCCAACGAGCACTTCATGAAGCTCCTGGAGTACGCGGCCCGGAGCCTGGCCGTCCACGGCTTCACGGACGTCGTTTTCATCGGCGACAGCGGCGGGAATCAGGGCGGGATGCGCGACGTGGCCGTAATGCTCAACGAGGAGTGGGCAGGCGAGGCCGCCCGGGTCCACTTCGTGGGCGACTACTACTCGGCCCACGGCATCAACGACTGGCTCTTGGAGGAGTATGGGCACACTCCGGAGACGATCGGGGGACACGCGGGCATTCGCGACACCTCACAGCTCCTGTACGTCGCGCCCCAGCACATCCGCACCGACAAGCTCGCGCCCCAGGGCGGAGGCGAGGGGATGGGGGTGTCCGGTGATCCCACGCTGGCGTCCGTCGAGAAGGGCCGACAGGGGATCCAGATGAAGGTCGATGCGGCGCTGCGGCAGATTGGGGAGCTGATGGCACGATGACGATTCCGTCCCGTTCATTCGCCACGGGGATTCAGGCTCGCTCGCGCCGATAGGTCGGAGTGAAGTGATCGCGGTGCTGAGGAGTTCCTAGGGCGTCGGTAGAGCCCCCCCTTAGGCCTCGAGGATCTCCCCCAGCGCCGCGAGCAGGTAGTGCACGTTCCGCTCGCTGGCGCTGTAGCCCATGAGCCCGATGCGCCATCCCTTGCCCTTGAGGGGCCCGAAGCCGCCGGCGATCTCGATTCGGTAGTCCTGCAGTAGCCGCGACCGGACCGTGGCGTCGTCGGCGCCGTCGGGGATCATCACGCACGTGAGCATGGGCAGGCGGTTCGCCGGATCGCCGAACAGCTCGATCCCCAGATCCGTGAGCCCCGCCTTCAGCATGCCGCCGCACTTCTGGTGACGGGCCATGCGCTCGTCGAGCCCTTCCTCGTGGATCAGGCGTAGCGCCTCACGCATCGCACATATCTGGGGTCCGGGAGCGGTGTGATGGTATCTGCGCTCGGGGGACCAGTACTTGCGGTGCAGCAACAGGTCCAGGTACCACGTGTCCACCGGCTTGCTCCGGGACTCGACGACCCCGATCGCCCGGTCGTTCAACGTGATGCAGGAGATGCCCGCCGGCCCCCCGATGCACTTCTGCCCGCCGGCGTAGCAGATATCGATGAGCAGGTCGTCCACGGGGATGTTCGCCCCACCCAGTGAGCAGACCGCGTCCACCAGGAAGAGCTTATCCCGATCGCGCACGAGCCGACCGATCTCCGCCAAAGGCTGGCGCATGCCCGACGACGTCTCGCCGTGGACCACGGCCACCATCTTGGCGTCGGGGTGCGAGTCCATGGCGGCCCGGATCTGGTCGGCCTCCACCACCTGGCCGAACTCGACCTCCACCCGGATCGCGGTGCCCCCGTGGCGCTCCACGATCTCGGCGATCCTCTGACCGAAGAACCCGTGGATGCCCACGACGACCTCGTCGCCCGGCTCCACGACGTTGCAGATGGAGGCCTCCATCCCGGCCATGCCCGATCCGGGAAGCGTGATGGCCGTCTCGTTCTCGGTCTGGAAGAGGTGGCGCAAGAGGGCCATGGTCTCGTCCATGATCACCAGAAAGTCGGGATCGAGGTACCCGAGGATGGGACTCGTCATGGCCTGGAAGACCCGGGGATGGATGTTGCTGGGACCCGGCCCGAGCAACGTTCGGGGCTCGTGTCGCAGCTGGTCGAAGGAGCGGGTCTCCGTGCTCATGGCGGCCTGTGTGTGGGTCATCTCTAACGGGTCTCCTCCAGGAATGGGATCAGGATGGCATGGAGCTTGTCCGGAACTACCAGGTGCGGGTTGTGCCCGATGCCCGGGATGAGCTCCAGCCTGCCGTTTGGGAACGCCTGTGCGGCGGCCTTCGCCCGTGCAGCGAAGTTCGGCCCGTCGTCGGCGCCTCCGGTCACCAGGGTCTTGGCCTGGATGTGCTGCCAATCGTAGACCACCGGCTCCTTGAAGTTGGACTCGCCGATGAGAGCTCGGATCCGCGCCATGTGGGGCCAGTCGCCGCTCAGCAGCCAGCCGTAGTGGATGCGGATGTAGCGTTCGTAGGCGGGCTTCCAGGGTGTGCGATAGTAGCGTTGTTGGCCGCGGACGATGCTCGCGTAGGTCCGGTTCAGAGTGTTCTCATACGACCGCTCGAAGTCGCCGAGCCCGCGGCCGATGCGAGGATCGGTGAGGCCGATGGAGTTCACGAGGGCCAGATGGGTCGTCTTGTCTGGGAAGTTGAGGGCGAACCGGCTGGCCACCACGCCACCCATGGAGTGCCCCACGATGGCCGCACTCTCCACGCCCAGATGATCCAGGAGCTTGGCCGCGTTGGCCGCCATCCGGGAGATGCTGTAGGGTATGATGGGCTTCGATGACTTACCCCAGCCGATCCGGTCGGGCACCACCACCCGGAATCCCGCCTCACTCAACGCTTCGATCGTGTTGTAGAAGTACTCGCCGAAGAAGTTGGACCCGTGCATCAGCATGACCGTCTTGCCGTTGGCGGCCCCAGTGGGATGCACATCCATGTAGGCCATGCGCACGTCCACCCCGTACAGGCTGAACTCCATGAAGTGGACGGGTGCGGGGTAGGGGACGTTCTCCAGGTTGATCCCGATGGGTCCCCACTCGGCTGGTGGCTCTGCCGGCGGGCCGGACTGGCCGACCACGGCTGTCGGAGCCAGCAGGGCGACCACAGATAGAAGAGTTGTTGTCCGCAGAGTCCTCATGGTTCTCCTCCAGAAGATTTCTGTTCCGCCGAACGCCCGCCGCCTTCGGACAGCAAGAGCGAGAAGCAAAAATGCGGCATGGGCGCCTAAACGGCCAGCGTAGCAGCGTCGAGAGTCTGGCGTGCCGGGTGGTGTAGGGATGAGGCCGACCCACGGCGTACACGAAGACGTTCGTGTCGACGAAGATCACTTCGCGTCGAGACCTCCGGTGCGGGACTCGTGGATCAGCCGCTCATGCTCCTCCCAGTCAGGCTCGGCGGCTCCGGTCCCCTCTTGCAGCTCATCGCACTCCTGGAAGAAGGCCCCCAGATCCTCCACGGTGTGGAGCCTCCGCTTCACGTCGTATTTGGCCGCTCTCTCCCGAACGGCCTCCCGGATCCATCGGGTCAGAGTGGTGCCTTCGCGCTCCGCGATGGCGCGGGTCCGCCGCGCCATCGAATCCGCCTTGGAAGGTGGGCCTGAGGGGCCGGTTGCCGATCCCCTGGGCCGACTCGGGTGCTTGAACGGCCCAACCGGGGACATCGACGTAATCCTCGACGAGATCGACGTCGGCCGGTCATGAGGGTCTTTATCGACTCCAACATCCCCATGTACGTGGCCGGGGCCGATCATCCCAACAAAGAGCCTGCCCGCCGCTTCCTGCAACGAGTCCAGGACGGGGAGGTCGAGGGGTGCACGAGTACTGCGGCCCTTCAGGAGCTCCTCTACCGCTACTCGGCCATTGATCGACGAGATCTGGCCCGCGAGGCCTATGGGCTCTTCGTCCAGATCTGCCCCGTGATCTTCGATGTCACCCTCGCCGACACCGATCGGGCTCTGACACTCCTGATGGACATCGACGGTATCTCGGCCCGAGATGCGGTCCACGCGGCGGTCATGCTTAACCGCGACGTCGAGCTCATCGCCACCTTCGATCAGGGGTTCGACCGCGTGCCGGACGTGGAGCGGCTCTCGCTTTCCTAGCCTCGGCCTTCGGCACACGCTTCCGCGGAAACGTCGTGCGATGGGGTTGGGGTCCAGCCGTTCTCTACGGAACTGCTAGATCCGCCATTCCCGCATCGAGCTCTACGATCTGTCCGGGACGCAGGTACGCAGTGATCCGGTACTCCCCGTTCGGGAGGCTGTCCCCTAGGATCGTTTGAGCGCTCACGAGTCCGGTCTGGAACTCTTTGCTCTCGTCGGGGGCGAGGTCGACCTGGACCAGCGCCAGGGTGCAGAATACGGCACCGCTCATGTCCCACACCGGCTCGCTAGTACCCGCGAGGTAAGCCCTCATCAACACCACGCACCCGTCGGGGAAGGTCACCGACTGCGACGTGGTCGACTCGTTCTCGATCTCCACTGTCACCCCGATCTGGACGGGGAAGGACTCGGCAATGGCGAAGCTCGTCACGCGGTAGGTGACCCCACCGACCAGAGGATCCCGAAGATCGAGCCCGCTCACGCTCGCTTCGCACGCCGCGAGGGTGGCGGTGGCCAGGAGCATCCCGCCTGTCGTCACCCAACGAGACACGAGTGAATCTCCGTTCATGCCCATCTAACTATCTCCTGCGTCGTTCTGGTCTGAATCCAGCAGTTTTCTGCACCGCAGAAGGTCGCGGGGGCACTCGAGAGCTCCCCGGATGCCGACCACCCATAATAGACAGAACGCATGAGGGGGGGAATTTGTGACGGGGGTGGCGGTCGCTGGAGCGGCGTGGCGGTCGCGCGCGCGACGTAGCGGTCGCGGCGTGGCGCCTACGCGCTCCTTACCGCACCACGTACCACTCAATCTGATAGGCCGGAAGTATTGGTAGCCCTCGGACGTCAGGTAGCCGTCGGCCTCCATGGGGATCGTCACCGTTCCTCCCCCATACTCTGGAATCGCGGTGGTCGCGCTGAACTCGATAGAGCGGTACGCGCCGTCACGGAGGTAGGACTCCCGGCTCGGGGGAGAAGACAGGTCCATGTTGCGGGCGTTGATCGACGGGCCCAGGGCGTGCCCGTGGTACCCGATGGGGTGGGAGTAGAGGCTCGGGAGGAAGTCCGGTTGCCGCCCATGTTGAGCCCGATGGTCTCGGGGTCGTACATCTCCCAGAGGGCCCGCAAGCCGGTGCGGGTGTCCTGGATTCCTCTGGCGTTCCGGGCGGCGGGCAGCGGCTCGAAGAACCGGCGGTAGTCGTCCGTGGGCCGCCAGTAGTCGGAGTAGCTCGTGAGCCCGTCCTCGCCGGCGGAGCTCGTATTGGGCCCGCATCCCCAGGAGCTGGGGCATGGCCGGAATCACGCGCCCGTCGAAGAGCGCGATGGGGCCGTCGTGACCCTCTGCGCTGCCATCGTGCCCACGCGAAGGGGCGTCAGCCCCGGCGCAGGAGATCAGGAGCGAGGCCGCGGCGGTCGAGGCCCTCAGATGGAGCTCCACGGCCTCCACGTTGGCCGGGGCGCCGGTCTGGACGTCCTCGGTGCGCCCTTCCACGACTACGCTCACTCCGGGGCGGGTTTTCCCAGGGAGTTGCTCACCAGGCCCCGGATGGTACGGTCTCCCCCCTGGGCGGCGAGCGGTACGGTGCTCAGGACGATCAGTAGTACCAATGGTCGGCGCGCGCGCGGGATCCGCGCGGGATCGAAGATCGACATGGGAGCCTCAGCGGTCACGGCCCCCCGGGGGGATCGACGTTGGCCTCGAGCCGGGTCACGATGATCTCCATGGGCGCCCCACCGAGCATGTCCCTCAGGCGTTCGATCTGGGGCTTCAGCATCCGCTCCATCATGGCACGCTGAGCCGCCGGCATGTCCGCGAGCCGCTTCTCCATCTCCTGGAACTGCTGTTCCAACTCGGCTGGGTCCATTCCACCCGCCCCCAGGTCCGTCAGCCCTTCCCAGGAGATGGAGGTGTGGAAGGGGTGCAGGTAGCCGTCGACGTCCCGATAGTCGTCGAGGGTCGACGCCATCCTCACGACCCGGGTCTCTCCGGTGTCGGTCGTCGCGTCCATCTCCATCTCCATCCGAAGCATCACCAGGTCGGACCGATCCACATAGAAGACAGCGCTGCGCGGCGACATGGACATGTCCTGGCCCGGAGGGGCCCCGAGATCGATCCCCGAGAAGTCGTCGATGGCCAGACGATAGGCGGCGCGTCCGTTGACCT
The DNA here is from genome assembly GCA_965238005.1 of Longimicrobiales bacterium. Classification (GTDB taxonomy): domain Bacteria; phylum Gemmatimonadota; class Gemmatimonadetes; order Longimicrobiales; family Gaopeijiaceae; genus CBDCKN01. The sequence continues at coordinate 3,153,889 of OZ250165.1, read as the reverse complement.
CGCCGGTGCCGTCGAGACGGAAGCGTTCCGCCCACTGCCGGTAGACGCGGGCCGACCCGGACCAGGCGTCAGGGGCGGTACCTCCCCGAATGGGCACGTTCATCCCGCCCACGACCGTCATCCGGGGGATCAACGTGGGCTCGCCGTCGACCATCTCCTTTACCATGTAGAGGGTCGTCACGACCCCCATCGTCTCCTGCTCGATGAGGATGCTCTCGATGCCGGACAGACGCTGGCGCTGGCGGTCCATCATATGCTCGAAGATGTCGGCCACCGATTGGGCCGCCGCGGGAGTGGCGACCGTCACGGCAGCAACGGGAGCGGTGGCCATGCCGGCGACGAGTGCCGTCAGCAGAAGCCGGCGGGGAGAATTGGTCATCATGATCCTCTCCATCGAGGCAGAAACGCCGGAGCCATCGACTTCCGGGTCCGACGTGGGCGTATCTCTGGGTCCACCGTAGCGTAACTCTATAGTAGCGCAGCCGAGCGCTCATCGCCCGGGCCATGCCCTCGCGTCGATCCTTTGCTCCGTCGTAAAGGTTGGCCGTACAATACTCTTCCACGGCTGCACATCGCCATGCACCGATTCGAACCCTTCCGCCCGGAGACGAATCCAACCGAGGTGGCCCACATGAAAACGCACGATGCCCTTACAATGGCGCTGGCCCTGATGGGCGCGGCGTTCCTACCGGCCCGCTCGGCCCTCGCCCAGGAGAACGCGGAGACGCGGGGCAGCGACAACCTTACCGTCGTCGCCCACCTGCCCCTGGGGGAGTTTCGGACCATCTCCGATGTGGAGGTCGAGCAGGACATGTCCCGGCCATACGCGTATGTCGGCCGGCAGCTGGCGAGCGGTAGACCCGCGGAGACTCTGGTGGCCCGGGGTATGGACGTCGTCGACATCAGCGACCCGGAGTGGCCCAAGGTCATCCACCGCTGGCGCATCGAGAACCCGGATCTACACGTGGGTGGCGGCGGCAAGGACATCAAGACCTTCAGCTGGGACCGTAGGCACTATGTGGTCCTGTCGACCCAGTTCGGCCAGGGCGGGCCGGATGGGGATCTGGGAGCCATCATCTTCGACGCCACCGATCTTCCCGAGACGCTCACAGAGGTGGCCCGGATCCAGGGATCCGTCGAGAGGGGAGGCTTCCACAACATCTACGTCTACAAGCACTCCAACGGTCGGGTGCTCCTCTTCGCCACGGTGGCGGCCCCCCACGCCAACATCTACGACCTGGGCTATGTGGTGGAGGGACGGGTGGGCGAGGCCTTGGTGGCCAACGTCCCGGTTCCGGAGTCGAGTCGAACCCGGGGAGGCCGTGGCTATCACGACTTCTACACGGGATACCACGCCGACAGCGAGCAGGACCGCTTCTACGGCGGCGGCACCGGTGGCTACTACGTCTACAACGTGACGGACCTGGAGAACCCCGAGCTTCTGGTGAGCCTCACGGGAATCAGCGGTGTCCGCAGCGGTCACACCTTCACGCCGTCACCCGACGGCCGCTACGTGGTGGCGGAGACCGAGTACCAGTACGCGCCGCTCCGCATCTTCGACCTGAAGCCCGGCCTGGACGGTGAGGTCACCAACATCCGCCAGCCCATCTCAGCGTGGACGGCCAACTGGGAGAACCTGGTCCACAACCACGAGGTCCGGTGGCCGCTGGTGTTCGTGTCCGGATACCGGGACGGCCTCCAGGTGTTCAGCCTCCAGGATCCCAAGAAGCCGAGGACCGTGGCCCACTACGACACGAACATCGGGCTCGAAGAGGGCGTCAACATCACGCACGGTGCTTGGGGTGTGGATGTGCGCAACGCCGACGGCCTCATCCTGATCTCCGACATGTCGACGGGCCTCTGGCTCTTCCACATGGAGGGCTTCAACGGCTGGAATGGATTGGACTGGGGGATGCCGAACCTCTCGAGCGCACAGGACTTCGAGAACGGGCCCGCGGTGCAGGCTGTGACGAGGAAGTAGGCCCGTACACGGCGGCCGCCGTTGACGTTTCCGCACGACGGCCTAGACTTCAGTCTCCGGAGTGATCGGCGGGTGTTGCCGCGCGATGGATACGCTTCCGCCGAGAATCGAATCGACCGAGGTGAAACATGAGAATGCACCGTACTGTAACGCTTGCCGCGACCCTGGCCGGCGTGACCCTTCTCGCGACCAGCACCACGCTGGCGGCGCAGTCGGACGCGGAGAAGCGGGGGAGCGACAACATCGAGGTGGTCGCACACCTCCCGCTCGGATTAGAGGTGTCCGACATCGAGATCGAGCAGGACATGGACCGTCCCTATGCCTACGTCGGTCGGCAGAACCGGGGGCTGGACATCATCGATCTGAGCGATCCGTACAACCCGGAGGTCATTCTCCGGTGGAGCTTCGACGACATGGACCTGCACGTTGGGTCCGCCGGGAAGGACATCAAGATCTTCGAGTACAAGGGGCGCAACTACGTGGTCCATTCGGTCCAGTTCCGTCAGGGCGGTCCGGACGCGGACCTCGGGGCCGTCGTATTCGACGCCACGGACCTCCCCGACGTGTCGACCTGGAAGGAAGTGGGTCGCATCCAGGGCCCGGGTGAGATCGGCGGATTCCACAACATCTACGTCTACCGGCACAGCAACGGGCGCCCGCTCCTGTTCGCCACCGTGGCGGGCCCTTACGCCAACGTATACGACCTTGGCTATGTGGTGGACGGCCGGCTCGACGAGGCGCTGGTGGCACAGGTGCCCGTGCCCGAGTCGCAGGCGGTTCAGGGTTCCCGCGGCTACCACGATTTCTACACGGGCTACCACTCCGACAGCGAGCAGGACCGCTTCTACGGTGGCGGCACCGGCGGCTACTACGTCTACAACATCACCGACCTGGAGAACCCGGAGCTCCTGGTGAGCCTCACGGGGATCAACGGCGTGCGGCGCGGTCACACCTTCACGCCCTCGGCCGACGGCCGCTACGTCATCGCGGAGACCGAGTACCAGTACGCTCCGCTCCGGATTTTCGACCTGAAGCCGGGTCTCGACGGCGAGGTCGCGAACATCAACCGGCCCATCTCGGCGTGGACGGCGGACTGGGAGCACCTGGTGCACAACCATGAGGTGCGCTGGCCGTACGTGTTCGTGTCCGGCTACCTGGACGGCCTCCAGGTCTTCACCCTGTCGGACCCGAAGCACCCGAAGACGATCGCCCACTACGACACGTACCTGGAGACGGCAGAGGACGAGCAGGGTGCGATGAACGGCTCCTGGGGCGTGGACGTGCGCAACGCGGATGGTCTGATCGTCATGTCCGATATCGAGACGGGCTTCTGGGTCTTCAAGATGGAGGGTTTCAGCGGATGGAACGGCCTGGACTGGGGCCAGCCCAACATCTCCAGCGTGCAGGACTGGGAGAACGGACCGGCCGTTCAGGCGCGGACTCGCAACTGACAGGACCCGACCGGACGACCGTCGAGACCGTTCTCTGAGTTCGGCCTCGTCGCCTTTGTCGCTTGCGACCCGGGCGGCGAGGCCGTGTCGTTGTCACCCGACACGTGGCTCGCGGGAGGCCGGACGCCCGGCAACGGGGCAATCATCGGGAACTAGGGCCCGAGCAGCACGTATAGCTGCCGAATATGAGTATCACCGGCCGGTCGTACGCTGCCGCGATGTCCACGGTGTCCGAGCCGGGGGGGTCCAGATCGGTCAGCACCGTCAGCTCGAGCCCGGGTACCGGGTCGCCGACCTCCAGACGGTCGGGTCTTCGATAAGCCGCCCAACGTGCACAGGATGGCTTCCCGGTGAGCCACGTCGCGAGCCTCGGCCACGGCCCGCTCGTCGCTGGGCTCCACGAGCCGGTGGCCCTGCTGTCTCTCCGTGCTCTCCATGGCGCTACCCTATCACACGCCGCGGACCCCCGCGTCGAGCCGCGAGCGTGGGAGTCCCACCGGGCAGGCTGTCCTCCAGTCGCGGGGTGAGCGCTTCGTCACCGACTCGCGGAGCCCCGCACCGCCCTGCATATTGTCACCCATGTCTCCCAAGATTCCTGTTCGCAGCGCCACCCTCGCCTTCCTCCTGGCGAGTGCCGCGATGCTTGCAGCCTGCGGAGAACCGGACGGTGCCCCTGGCACGGCCGATCTGATTCTCCACAACGGGCACATCGTGACAGTCGATCCCGATCGGCCCACCGCCGAAGCCCTTGCCATCCGTGGAGATCGGATCCTCGCGGCGGGGAGCGACTTCGAGATACTGGAGCTGGCGGGAGACGGCACCGAGTCCATCGACCTGAGAGGTGCGACGGCCGTCCCGGGCCTCATCGATGCACACCTACACTTCCCACGGCTGGGGAAGCGCACCGAGACGCTGTTCCTGGACGGTACCGCCTCGCCGGACGAGGCCATCGCCGTGGTGGCCCGGGAAGTGGCGGAGGCGAACCCCGGCGATTGGATCACGGGTCAGGGTTGGCATACGGTCTACTGGAACACGCAGGCGTATCCCGGCAAGGCCGAGCTCAACCGGGTCGCCCCTGACAATCCCGTCTTTCTGGTCGGGATGGCGAGTCACGCGGCCTGGGTGAATGACCGGGCTCTGGAGCTGGCGGGAATCACAGGGGCCACGGCCGATCCGCCAGGTGGAGAGATCGTCCGTGATCCGGGAACAGGTGAGCCTACGGGGATTCTCGTGGAGACCGCCACCGACCTGGTTGCCGATGCCCTGCCGGCGGAGACTCGGTCGTCCAAGAAGGCCAATATCGAGCTCTCCATCGAAACGGCGGTCGCTCTGGGACTCACCGGTGTCCACGATGCGGGGGTGGGCTACGAGGAGATCGAGATCTACAAGGAGCTCCTGGCCGAGGGGAAGCTGAAGCTCCGCCTCTACGTGATGTTCCTGGTGCCCGATGCGGGACCGGTTCTCGAAGAGTACATCTCCCGCCCGCCGGAGATCGGTCTGGGGGATCACCGGCTCACCATGCGATCCCTCAAGGCCTATGCAGACGGGGCCCTCGGAGCCCGAGGTGCAGCCCTCCTGGAGCCCTACAGCGACAGCCCGGAGGCCGTGGGTCTCATACCCAACTCCCCGGATGAGATTTACAGGCTTGTTCAGAAAGCCATGAGCGCGGGCTACCAGGTGGCCGTCCACGCTATCGGGGACCGGGGAAACCGGGTCGTCCTGGACGCCATGGAGAGGGCGCAACGCGAGTTGTCCGTCGCCGACCCTCGCCCGAGGATGAGCACGCACAGGTGGTTGCCCTCACCGATATTCCTCGGTTCGGCGAGCTCGGCGTGATCCCATCGATGCAGCCGATCCATGCGACCATGGACATGGGATTCGCCGAGGCCCGGGTCGGTGCGGAGCGCATCAAGGGAGCCTACGCCTGGAAGTCCCTCGTGGAATCGGGAGCGAAGCTGGTGGCGAGCTCGGACACACCTTCGTTCCCCGTGGACTATACAAATCCTCTGTGGGGGATTCACGCCGCTGTGACCCGTCAGGACCAGCATGGGCAGCCCGAGGGCGGTTGGTACCCGGAACAGGCCCTGAGCCGAATGGAGGCGCTCGAGATCTACACGATCAACGCGGCCTATGCCGCCTTCCAAGAAGACATCCTCGGATCCCTGACGCCCGGCAAGCTGGCCGATGTCACGGTGCTCTCCAAGGACATCCTGTCGATACCGGCACCCGAGATTCTCGAGACGGAGGTCGTGATGACGATCGTGGGCGGGGAGATCGTGCACCGAAGGTGAGCACCGCATCATGGTTGACCTCCCGGGACACAGCACCAGGGTCGCCTCTCCCGTGAGTCCATTGCCCAGGTCCGGCGCGCCGGAAGGACGCCTCGTATCGGCGTGGCCATGGCGTTCTCGCTCACGCGGAGGTGGGCCGCGGGAGGGTCCTGGCTACAGACCTTCCGGCACATCGCCTACCCATGTACGGTCCTGTTCTTTCTGGGCGTCATCCTTCACAGCGAAATCGTCTATCGCACGTTCCCCGTGACGGGCTTCGACCAGCCCTTCGTCCAGGGTCAGAACTTCGGGGCTTGGATGGACACGGTGCTCATGGGGAAGATCAACCCGAGCGGCTGGGTGGCCATCAACGCGCTGCCCACGGCGGCGCACACGATCTGGGGGGTCCTGGCGGGGGAGGCTCCTGATGAGCGAACGTCCCGAGTCCGAGAAGCTGACTCGGATACGGGTTGGACTTGGCGGGTCATGACCTATCTCTGCCACTGGCTGTATGAGAGACGGATCTTCATCAAGATCTGACGCCACCAGCACCGTGCCGATCGATCCGTCCGAGGTCGGCGGTCACGGACCACACTCCATCTGATCTGGTGATTTGAGCACACAGGCGACCAAGGCTTTCGATCGGTCCATCGTGGAGGGGCCGATCCGCGGCGCGGTGTGGAAGCTCGCCTGGCCCACGATGCTCCAGAACATCATCGGTGGCGTCCAGGGCATCGTCGATCACACCATGGTGGGCCACTACGTCGGCTACATCGGGAATGCCGCCATCGGCGTGTCGTGGCAGATCTTCCTCGTCGTGATGGTCTTCATCAGCTCGCTCTTCACGGGGATGGGCGTGCTCGTGGCCCGCTTCGCGGGGGCGAACGAGCCGGACAAGGTGAACCGGACCGTCTATCAGGCGTTCCTGACCTCCGTACTGCTCGTGTTGGTCATCCTTGCGCCCATCGGGTACGTCGCGGCACCCTCGCTCCTGGGGCTGGTGAACGCCGCGCCGGAAGTGCAGTTGGAGGCGCTCCCGTACCTGCGGATCCTGTTCGTCTTCTCCTTCGGGACGCTGATGTTCTTCATGCTGGGTGGAGCGCTCCGGTCCGCGGGTGACGCCCAGACGCCGCTTCGGCTGGGGATCGTGCTCACCGTCCTTAACATCGTACTCAACGTGATTCTGATCCGTGGCCTGGGTCCCATTCCCGCGTTCGGAACGACGGGGGCAGCCATGGGCACCGTCATCGCCGGCGGCGTGATCAGCCTGTATGCGTTGAGCCGGCTCTTCTCAGGCAAATGGGTGGTGGCCTTCCATCGCGGCATGAGCCTGCGGCCCGATTGGCCCATCATTCGCCAGCTCTTCCGCTTCGGCTTGCCCACCGGCATCCAGGGAGTCGCCATGAACGTGGGCGGGGTCGTGCTCCTGGCGTTCATCGGGTCGCTGGCGATGAGCGCACAGGCGCAGGCGGCCTACGTGGTGAGCTACACGCAGCTCTTCTCGTTCATCACCTGGACGGCAGTGGGCATCATGGGGGCCACGGCCGCGGTAGCCGGCCAGAATCTAGGTGCCGGGCGCCCCGACCGGACGAGCAAGGCGGTGCACGTAGCGGCTGGTTTCGGTCTGATGCTCGCTGCCGCCATCGGCTCGACATTCCTCCTGATCCCGACGCACCTCCTGGGAGTCTTCGGGATGGACGACCCCGTGGTCGTGGATCTGGGGGTCCAGCTCCTCCGCTACCTCGCCGTCTCCGGGCTCTTCATCACGGTCGCGCTCGCGATTACTGGCGGGCTTCAGGGCACCGGCGACACCAAGAGCCCGCTCTACATCTCCATCGTCTCGCAGATCGTGATCCCCCTGGGGATGTGCTTCACGATCCAAACGCTCTCGACGTTGAACGCGAGCGACATCTGGCTGGCCATCGTGCTGGGCCACTTCACCCGTGCCGCGCTCAGCGCGTTCGTCTTCAAGCGCGAGAAGTGGAAGCACATCGAGGTCGAGATGGAGCCGGCGAAGGCCTGAGAAAACCATACCACTCTATCTACGTAGGGCGGGGCGAACTCGTCACTCGACTTCCTTTGGATCCCCCGACGCCGACGGACGCACGCCCCCTGGCAGCGGGCCCTCTCCAGTTCGTCCTGTTCGAGGTGAACGCCCGCGACCCCATGGTCTTCGGTGCGGTGGTAGCCGTCTTGGCCGGGGTGGGAGTGCTCGCGAGCTTCATCCCCGCGCGGCGGGTGACCACCGTGGATCCGGTGACGGCGCTGACGCCGGAATAGGGGGAATGGGCCGAACCCTCTTGCGTTCCGCCGCTCAAGCGCCAATCCTGATCGGATGCTCCGGCGGGCGTTCATGGTCAAGAACCCGGGCTACATGGCGGGCTGGCCCGAGAACGAGGCGTCCATCCAGTTTCATGTGGCCGACGGTGGGGAGGTGCTCCACTTGACCTGGCCCAAAAGGTTCAAGACGACCCTCCGGCAGGTGGACGGCTTGGACAACCCCTAGTGACCTAGTGTCCGATCGGCACGTTGCCGATCCAGTTCTCCGGAGGTTGCAATGCGTGCCAGGCTGGCGGCTACCGCGGGGCCACTCGTGGGCGTTCTCTCACTGCTCGTCCTGGCGCCGGCCGAGACGTTCGGCCAATACGCTCCCGGCGAGCAGGGCAGCGACAATGTGAAGATCGTCGCCCACGTGCCCTTGGCCGGAGCCCTGCAGGTGGCCGACATCGAGATCGAGCAGGATCTGGAGCGCCCCTACGTGTATTTATCGCGGCGGCTCAACCCGTCCGGGTTCCAAATCATCGACCTGTCGGCGCCCGCAGAGGCGAAGGTCATCTACTCGTGGTTCATTGAGAACGCCGAGCTGCACCGTGGCGCAGGGCTTGACGGCAAGTACTTCAAGCTCAACGGCCGCTACTACTACGTGCAGTCAATGAGCTTCCGGCAGGGCGGGCCCGATTCGGACCTGGGCGCAGTGGTGTTCGACGTGACGGGACTTCCGGATCCATCGACGGTCCGTGAAGTCGGCCGAATCCGCGCTCCCGACACGCCGGGCGGCTTCCACAACATCTTCACGTACAAGCACTCCACGGGCAGGGTGCTGCTCTTCGCGACCACCGAGTCGCCCCAGTCGGTCCCCCATGGGGCCAACGTCTACGACATGGAGCTGTTCCTCCAGGGCGATCCGGACTACGGGCTGGTCTCACGCATGCCGCTCCCCGAGCCGCGGGGCGCCGCACGGGGATACCACGACGCGTATGTGGCGTACGACCCGGCCACCGGTCAGGACAAGTTCTACGGTGGTGGGCCGGAGACCACATACCTGGGCGGGAACTACGTCTGGGACGTCACCGACATCACGAACCCCGTACTGCTCGTCACCCAGATGGCCGTCCAGGGCCAGCAGTCGGGAGGTCACACATGGGTGGCCACCCCAGATCACCGTTACGCCATCAGCGAGATGACGTCACCGGCCCACGCCCCACTCCGTTTCTACGACCTAAAGCCGGCTCTGGACGGCGAAGTGGCCGTCATCCGCCAGCCCATCGGCGAATGGACCGCCGACTGGAAGAAGTCGTCGCACAACATGGAGATCCGCTGGCCGTACGTGTTCGTCTCTGCGTACGAGGACGGACTCCAGATCATCAACATGAGGGACCCCACCAACCCGCGGACGGTGGGCTATTACGACACCTACGACGAGGTGGCCCCGTACACCGGGGGCGGCGTTGCGAACGGGGCGTTCGGCGTCGACGTGAGGAACGCCGACGGCCTCATCGTGGTGAGCGACATGCACAGCGGGTTCTGGGCCTTCAGGATGGACGGCTTCAACGGCTGGAACGGCAACGACTGGGGCATGCCCAATATCTCGAGCGTCCAGGACTGGGATAACGGGCCGGAGGGCGTGAGGACCGTCGCCTTCCAGTAGCGGCTTGGTAGGATCCCACGGGGGGTCCTCAGGAGAGTGCGGGGGCTCCCGGCGACTATACCAGCGGGTCGCGTTCGCGGCCTTCCGCGTCGTCGCGACCGACCTCGTCGCCCTTAGGGGCAACCCGTCGCGCCTCGGCGCCACTCTCCAGCACCACGGGGCCTTGGGAGCGTAGTCCGCCCCGGAGCCGCTGACGCCACGAGGCTCGCTGGACCAGGACCACCTGGATGTAGGGATCGGTGCCCTCCACGACGACGAAGTGGATGTCGCCCAGCTCCCTGGGCCGGGGGATCCGGTAGGCCTGGCCTTCCCACGTGAAGTCGATCTTCTCCAGGCGGTCGAACTCCTCCGCCGTGAGGACCTGCTCGATGTATACCTCGTCCTCCACCCGGTACATCCCCTCGCCCACCGGCTCGCCCCACTGGAAGTACCATGGATCGAAGAGCTCGTCCCGCTCTCGCTTGAACGACTCGTCCATGGCGTAGTCCATGGCCTCCAGGGCATCCTCGTCGGCCAGGGACTCGAGGTGGTGCTGGAGCTCGTGGGTGAGGGTCTCCCAGAGCTCCCCCTCCCAGTCGAAGTCTGGATTGTCCTGTGCCATCTGGCGGAAGGAGCCGTAGTAGAGGACCACCCGCGAGCGAGTGGTCTCGGGGCCTTGCCAGTCCGAGTTGTAGGCCTGTGTGAGGCATTCACCGAGCGTGACCACGCCGGGGAGCTCGGGGTGGGCCTCCGTCGACTCCACGGTCGTGACCCCCTCGATGCCCTCCCGATACGCCTCGGGAATGCTCTGGAAGGCCTCCTGGGCCACGCGGGAGAACTCGTCGTAGGTCATCACGGGAATCAGGTTGACCCCGGGGTACGGCAGCGTCAACCGGCGGCCCGGGCTGCTCCCGGGCCCCTCGACTGTTACTCTGCGGGAAGGATCCGCCGACTGCACGGATCAAGGAGCCATGTCCGAGAGCGAAGCCGGAAGGACCGGAGCCCCCCTCATCGGGCTCACGACGTACCACCGGAACGGCGACAACAAGTTCGACCTTCCGGCGGAGTACGTGGACTCTGTGCGGCGCGCCGGAGGCATCCCCCTACTGGTGCCGCCGGGGGAGTCCCGGTTGGAGGAAGTGCTCCAGCGGTTGGATGACGGCCAATCGCTCAGAGCCGCCACGTGGAGTCGGGGCAAAGGCTTCCGACATCACTAAGGGAGGAACCGAGCACGAACCCTCGCCGACGGGACCGGACACGCGTCGTAACGACCAAAGAGCTGGTACCGCCAATGGGCGAAGAGCGAGTAGGCCCAGTCACGCAGAGGTCGAGGTACCACTCGGCCGATGGCAACGATCGTCCAAACGCCGCCGAGGTAGCGGGTTATGCGGATGACGGCCTCTGAGCGCACAGTCACCAACTCGTGCCCCTCGAGGTCGCGCTCCACCAAGATGAGGGAATCCACGCCGCGCACCTCCGGGTTACGCTCGAGGACCGCTCGAGCCGTAGCACCTTGGAGCGGTGCGAACTTCATCGCACCGGAGGGGTCGCGTCGGAGGATGAACTGAACGGTGCCGTCGCAGAACCCGCACAACCCGTCGTAGAGCAGGATCGGAAACGCGTCGGGCCCGTCCTGGACATTCACCATGTCCGAACGATCGATAGAACCCGCGGTCGTGGCAAACCGCCGTCATGGACCGGGCCACATTCGAGGCCCCCCATGAGCCGTCCGTCGGCATGGCCGGCGTGTGGGTGAACGGAGTGCGCGTGTGGGCCGACGGAGCTCCCACAGGAGCCTACGCCGGCCAGGTGATGCGGCGGGGCGCCAGCTAGCGGCGTAGTTCTTGGTCTACGCGGCATATACGTATAATTTAGGTAAAAGTATACGTACGAATCCCATCAGGACAACTACGGCGACCATAACCCCTTCACTTGGAGGAGACGATGAAGGAGAGGCCCATTGAGAGCCTCGCAATCCTCGGCGGAGGCAGTCTGGGCCAAGCGCTCGCTCGCGGCTGGGCTGGCTCAGGCCTTTTCCAGCCCTCTGAAGTCCACCTCACGCGACGGCATCCTGAGAAACTGGCTGCCCTGGCAGATGAAGGGTTCGTGATCGGTTCCGATAACCTAGGCGCTGTTTCACGGGCAGACTGCATTGTAGTCACGGTTCAGCCAGGCCAGATGGATACTGTGCTGGAGGAGATCTCCTCGGGGGTGGACCCGGAGAGGCACAGAGTGATCTCGGTCGCGACGGGTGTCCGGCTAGAGAGACTTCGATCCTTTCTGGGTGGGGACGTGTCTCTGGTTAGAGCGATGCCGAACACCGCTGTTGTGACCATGAATTCGATGACTTGTCTCACGGCTGATCGAGCTGACGATTCCGGTCTCGAGGTCGCGCGTTTCCTATTCGACGCCGTTGGACTCACGATGGTCATCGATGAGGAGATGATGGTTCCGGCCACGGCACTTTGCGCGTGCGGGATCGCGTTTTTCCTGAGGACGATTCGCGCAGCGGCCCAGGGCGGTACCGAAATCGGTTTCCATGCCGAGGATGCTCTACTCTTGGCTGCCCAGACTGCGCTTGGAGCGGCCGAGCTTGTCCTCCATGGTGACGGGCACCCCGAAGGCGAGATCGATCGCGTTACAACGCCAAGGGGCTGCACCATCGCCGGTCTAAACGAGCTGGAACACCGCGGATTCAGCTCGGCAATGATCCGGGGGATCTTGACGTCGAGTCGTCGAGCGGAAGAGCTAGGATGAGATCATGGGGCTGCTCCTAGGTAAAGGCTGTACCAGCGCTCTAACAGGCTGCTGCTGTCACGGGAGGCTTTGAGGGTCGCGAGCGGTATCGACGCGCCCTTAAAATGCTAGTCCAGGTCGGCAAGCCCTTCCGCCTGGTTCACGTCGTCGATGAAGTTGATGAAGAGCCGCCTATGACGTCGCCTACGCCGCCCACAGCCCGTGGACCCGGCAGCACCAGATGTCCGCGAACGGAAAGCAAGTCGGCTTCACAGGGAAGGACCTGCTCGACGTGGGGGCGCGGTTCGATGTGCCCCACGGCGGGCGCGAGATCGTCGAGCGGGTCTTGGAGTCGCTCGCGCTCTGGACGCCGACCGCGCTGGACGCCGGTCTCGGGCGCGAATGGACGCGGGCGCTAGAGGGGGAATTCGTGCGGTTCCACTAGGCCAGATCGCCCGCGTTGGCCATCAGGAACAGCTGCCTGAGCTCCGGCTCGCCGAGCGGCACCGGATTCCCGCCCACCGAGGGATCCACCGCCGCCATGGGCGTGAGCCCCACGACGCGGCGCTCCTCTACACCGAGGGCTGCGAGGGTGTGCGGGATACCGATCTCCTCCCGCAGCTCCAGGACCCAACTCTGTACCGCCTCGAACGACGGATTGTGCAGGTCCAGGTAACGGGCCATGCGCGCGCGGCGCTCTTCGATGGCCGGGCGGTTGAACGCGAGGACGTAAGGCATGACCACCCCGTTGGTGAGACCGTGGTGCGTGTCCAGCACCGATCCGATGAGGTGGCTCAGCGCACGACCGCCTTGCCCGCGTCCAAGGCGCTTCCGCCGCCCATGGCGATGACGCCGTCGCATCCGTGTTCCCGGTAGGCGGCGCATCACCGACTGGGAAGTGAGGAGGAGCTTCGAGCAGGCATGAAGACGATCACGCCTGTCGACGAGAGTGTCTTCGTCGAGCGGAGCCTGAGCTTCAGCGGAGGAGATCGAGCGGGCTTCTGTCGGCAGTATGTGGAGCCGTCGGTGGCGGTTCGACCCGGCGTCGGGATGGGCTGCTCGTGGCGGTCGAGGGGTGCGGTCTTGCCCTCTTCGGTGCAGGCCTGTCACTCTGAGCACAACCCTGCATACGGCCCCCTCGGTCTCGAGCTCTGTCACAAATGGACCGGCTCGCTCGTTTCCTCTCCGGGCCTTGGCTGGCGCGGCCCTTGCCCCGCGTGAGACGCTCGGGTCAAATCCCTCAGTCGGAGTGAAGCGTTACCTCTTGGGATATCGATCCTAGTGGACTTCGAAACCACATTCGACGAGCTGCATCCCGGCCTCTTCCGGTACTGTCACCGCCTGACGGGTGACCCGGATCTGGCCGACGACGTGGCACAGGAGGCCTTCGTACGGCTGTACGAGCATCGGGTCGAGGGCGACGAGCACGGTATACGTGCCTGGCTCTTCCGCACGGCGACCCATCTGGTGCGCGACCGCTTCCGCGTCGCCGAGAATCGGAGACGGCTCCTCGAGGCGAATCCCGTTCGACCGGAGGGAACGGAGCCACCGGATCGCCCGGTAGAGCGGGCCGAAGACGTGACCAGAGTGCGCGCGGCGCTCGAGGGCCTGAGCGAGCGAGATCGGGAAATGTTGCTGGCACGATACGAAGGGTTCAGCTACCGCGAGATCGCCGAAGCGTTCGACGTGGCGCCGGGATCGGTGGGTACGCTGCTTGCACGGGCCGAAAGACGCTTCGTCAGCGCCTACGAGCCCGCAAAGGAGAAAGATGACGCATCCGGGTGAGGGACGACTGCGGACTCTGCTCGACGGTGAGCTGAGCGACAGCGACGCGGAATCCGCGCGAGGGCATCTCGACGAGTGTGACAGCTGCCAGGCACTCCTCACGAGGCTCGGGGAGGCGAGCACCGTAGTTGGTGTGGCCCTCCGGCACCTCGACACGGTCGCGCTCCCGGCGGGGGCGAAGGAGTCCGTCCTCGTCCGGGTCGGTATGGACCCCAGAGATGCGCGGGAAGCTTCTTCCACGTCGACGGCCGAGCCCACACGGACCCTGGACATCACCCCGGCAGAGCCGACCGCTCCGCCCGCACCACCCGTTCCCCACCGCTTCGCCTTCGCCCGAGCGGCTATCCTTGTCCTCTTCTTCGGTGCCGTCGTGGCGACGGCCCTGCCTGCCTCGCCGGTCCGTGGGTGGATCACCTCGGGTTGGGACCGCGCCGTGGAGCTCTTCACGGGAACGGCAGCAGACGATAGCGCCGCGATTCCGGCGGACAGTGCCCTCTCGGCCCAGACACCCGAGTCGGGCGGCGTTCGCCTCGAGGTGGAGACCGGGGAGCTCCTCGTCCTACTCCAGGATATCGAGCCAGGGACCGAGCTGGATGTACGCTTCGTGGACGGATTTCGGGCCGCTGCGTTCGCCGCCCAGCCCGCGCGCTTCCGCACCGCGGAAGGGCGTATCGAGGTCATTGGGGGCTCCGGTCGGATACGCGTCGACATCCCGCGGTCCGTGGACGTGGCATCCATACAGGTGAATGGGCGTATGTACATTAGGAAGGCCGGGGATGAGCTCGACGTGGCCGGCCCGATCGTCGCGCAGACGCCCGGCGAGATCCGCTTCAGGGTCCAATAGTCTCGATTCGCGAGTCCGGAGATACGCATACCAATGCCACTGCACCTGACGCTAGCCACAGTGCTTCTGGCGGTTCAGGTCCCCACCAACGGGACCATCGAGGGCGTCGTGCGTGGCAACGAGCAGACCTCCGGAAGGGTCCTGGCCTACGCCATCGTGGAAGCGTCGACGCCAGGAGAGCACCGGATCGCCTTGGCCGACAGCCTGGGACGATACCGCTTGGAGGCCTTGCCGGCGGGCCTCGTGCGGTTGCGCATCAGCCATCCAGGACATCGGTCGGCGCGTGTGGACGTCGAGGTTCCGGCCGGTGGCACGGTCTCCTTGGATGTCGACCTGGAGCAACGTCCCATCCTGTTGCCACCCATCGAGGTGTTGAGCGAGCCCGTCGCCCGGGGAAGAGCGCCGACGGGTGTCGATCCTCCCATCCCCGATGTGGAGGTGATCTCCCTCGCTCTGAGCCCCGGGCTCGGCGAGGTGGGGCTCGGCGAGGCGGCGGCGACCCTGCCGGGGAACGATCCGGCCAATCCGTCGGACGTCCTCTTCATGTGAGGCTCGACGACCGATCTGAAGCTCGTCCTCCTCGACGGGGCTCCCGTCTACACGCCCTTCCACCTGGGGGGGCTGCTCAGCAGCTTCGACGCGTTCATCCTGGGTGGGGCCGCCCTTCACGTGGGAGGCGCGCCAGCCCGCTACGACGGTGGACTCTCCTACATCCTGGACCTCCGAACGAGAAGTCCGCGGCGGGACCGGTGGAGAGGGCGGGGAGGCGTAGACCTGATCAGCGGGCGCGTGGCCCTGGAGGGGCCCCTCGGTGAGAAGGCTGGCTTCGCGGCCTCGACTCGCACGCTGCACGATCTCGGTGCCGGCGTCCTGGGCGGCTCCCACACCCCCTACGGGTATCGCGATGCCCTGGGTCGGGTAGACGTCGAGCTCGGGGAGCGTCACCGGCTCAGCGCCACCGCGTTCTGGAACCGGGAGTCGGTCCGCCTCTCGGTGGACGGGGAGCCCACGAATGCAGTGGCCCTCCCGGGGCCGGAGGACGCCACGTGGGGCAATCGGGCACTGACTCTCGCCTACCGAGGGGCAGTGGGTGACGTGACTCTCGATGCGGCGGCCTCGGCCAGCGACTACCGGGCGGAGCTACCTCTCCGACCCACGAGCGACAGTACGGATCCCCCGGACCCCTCGGAGGGCCTGCTGGCCAGCGCCGAGACGAGCCGTCTGAGACTCACCCTCGATGCCTCGGCTCCCATCGGCGGGAGCCGGGTGCGCTTCGGGGGAGCCGTCGACCGTGTGAGCACGCGCTACTCAGCGCGACGCTTTGCAGACCTGGGGATGGAACCCACTGACGCGAAGGAGGCGAACGGCGTCGTGGCGGGAGCCTACCTGGACGGCGTCCGGTCTCTCGCTCCGGGCCTCGATCTCCGACTCGGGGTCAGAGCCGATGCCTTCTCCACGGAGGGGAGTGTTCGCTTGGCTCCGCGGGTGGCGTTCCTCTGGAGCCTGAGCGCGGACGCGCTGCTCACTGTGGCAGCGGGCCGGTATCATCAATACACCCGTGCCTCGGATCAGCAGGTGGAGCTGGCGGTCTCGGATGGGGCTCCGGCGAGTGTGACCGGTCCGCTCCTTTCGATCGCCGCGGCGGACCACGTGGTGCTCTCGCTGGATCAGAAGCTCGGCCGCGGCGTGCGTCTGGGCATCGAGGGCTTCTGGAAGGGCTTTTCGGGGCTCGGAACGGGCGGTGATGTGCTGAGAAGCTCTGGGGTCGATCTCCGCGTTCTTCACGAAGGTCCACGAGCCACCGCCTGGCTGGGGTACAACCTGGCCTGGTTCTGGTCGGGGACTAGCGGCTTCGGGAGCACGTCCAACTTCGCCGGGCGCCAGCTCCTGAGCGCCGGGGTCACCGGAACGCTCGGTGGGCGGACCGGCGGCAGCCTGAGGGTGGCGTACAGCGCGGGCCTCCCGTACACGAGCATCCCGTTCGGTCAGAGAGTTGGGGATGCCGCCGCGGAGGGAGAGCCTCCACAGCTGCCTGGCGACCTCGCAGAGCAGGATCCAGTCTTCGGTGGGGATCCGGACGACGGATTCCTGCGGTTGGATCTCGAGCTCTTCGCTCGCTTCAACCCCGACATTCGCGGCCGTGCGGTGGAGATCCGCCCGTACCTCCGCCTGATCAACGCCTTGGACCAGCGCGACGCGCTGTTCTACTACTTCGAGCCCTGGCGCGACGACGAGCTCCGCCCCTTGGCGGAGCGCACGATCCTCCCGGTCTTCGGAGTGGAGTGGCGGTTCTAGCTGAAAGGCGCCGCGGGAGCCGTTCGGCGGGTCTAGAGGGTCAACGCGAAGGGACTCGGTGCCCGGGAACGTAGCTGGAACCGCCGGCTCTCGCTCGGCCGCAGCGGACGGCAGCCGCGGATACGTCACAAAGCCCGCTCCCGACTCGTTTCTCCTGCAGCACCCCGGGTCTGACCGGCTCTTCTGTCGGACCCCCCGCACCGATTCCCTGGGCTGGAGAGACCCCATGAACGCTCCGCTACGATACCAGGCCCTCCTATGCACGGTCCTCATCGCCGCCGTGCCCCCCCCCCGTCGCCGGTCAGGTCATCTCGCTGAAGACCGTGCCGGTGGCCACGGGCGATCAGTTCCTGACGCTCCCCTCCGAGAGGCTCGGGATGGGGGGCGTGGCCATCGCCCTCGACGACGCGCTCCTCGACCCCTTTGTGAACCCGGCCAAGGGCTCCCTCATCGAGGAGTCGGCGCTCCTCAGTGCACCGACGTTCTACGGGATCTCCAACGGAAACGGGCGGGCCGGACCCTGCCCCTGTCGGTGCTCTTCCGCTCGGACAAGGGGTTCGGGGGATTCTCCTTTGCGCTTCAGCAGATCGAGGGTGGGGATCGCGGAGGAGTCTTCTTCCTTCCGGTCGATGCCGTCTGGGTCGGCCCCCCGGCGCGGCTGAACGAGCTGTCAGCCACGAACGTGTACGCCGACGGCGTCATCGGCCTGGAGCTCGGGGAGACCGGATTGTCGCTGGGCGCCGGCGTCTCGTGGTCCGGCCTCGAGGCGTTGGACGGCGTGGAACATCTCTACTCGCTGGCCGACGGAATCGACCAGTCGGGCCATGCGGCGGATTACCGTCTCGGCTTGTTCTCCAACCGGGAGGGACGGCACTTCGAAGCGGTGATCGTCCATAACCGCTTCAGCATGACCCACGACGTCACCTACATCGACTGGGTCTGGGACGACACGGACATGGTTCCGATCCTCACCACCCGTCTCGAGACCAACGAAGACAAGGCCCGCACGACGGGTTTCCAGCTGGGATTCGCTCGGCCCATCACCGAGAGTGGATGGCGGATCGGGGGGACGTGGACCGTGAACCGGAAGTCCCATCCCAAGATCCCCAACTACGAGATCATGAACATCCCCTGGGATCCGGGCATCTCGTGGGCCTACGACTTTGGCATTGGCATCGCGAAGTCGAGCGGGCCGGTGACGTTCGGCATCGACCTCGTCTTCGAGCCCATCTGGAGCGACACCTGGGTGGAGGCGGAAGCCGATACCACGTCGGCCGACGGCGCCGTCATCAACAAGGGCGAGAAGACGATCGAGAACGAGTTCTTCTTCACGAATGTGCAGATGCGCCTCGGGCTGGCTCACGAGACGGAGCGGCTCACGTTCCAGGTGGGCGTAGAGGTGCGCTCCTACGACTACACTCTCGAGCAGCGCGACAACATCGAGAACACCTTGCGAGACGAGGACGAGAGCTGGATGGAGTGGACGCCGAGTTTCGGAGCGAAGGTAAAGTTCCCGGAGTTCGAGCTCGGCTACGTAGCCCGCATGACGACGGGGTCGGGGCGTCCGGGAGTGCAGTGGACGGGGCCGCGAGCCCAGGCAGCGATGGACGCCGACTTCATCGTCGCGCCCAGCGGTCCGCTGACGCTACAGGATGCCCGCGCGCTCACCCACCGGGTGACGGTGTCGATCCCGATCCGGTGAGGGAGCGTCAGCCATCTCCGCGGATGCGCCCCTTGATGTAGATGAGCTCGTGGTGTGCCCACTCCCTGTGCTCGCCTTCGGGTTGGCGCTCCAGATATCGGGCGAGATCGGGAGCGGCACGCGCGGGATCTCCGAGCTGCGTAGAGCAGATCTCATGGATCTGCCGGACGACCATAGCCTCTTCGTTGGTGCTGAGGCGCGCCACCTGCAAGGCCGTGCGTAGGATGTCGATGGCCTCTTCGTGGACGCCCATCCGAATGCGGATACGCGCCAGCCGAAGGTAGGGCAGGGGGTCCTGCCGGTTCATCCGGATGGCCTCTTTGTAGATCTCCGCCGCACCCTCCATGTCCCCCCGTTTCGCCAGCGCTTCTGGGTGGGAGTAGTCCGATCCCCTGGCACCGGACCAGCCACGGCCGACGCCCAGAAGGTTCACCATGTGGTCCGCGCCCGAGCCACAGACGAGGTACTCCATGGCGAGGCTGTAGGTCGCTCCGACACCGATGGCAATGGCTACCGCCGGGACGACTGGGGCGCCCAGGACACTGGTGAAGAGGAAGATGAGACCGCCGACCACTCCGACTTCCCACGCCAGGACCGCCAAGCCGCCCAGCCCGATGCGGTCGGCCATCGACGCCACGGCCGGGACGAGCCTTTGCTCCAGGTAGAAGAAGAGTCCGAAGCCCGAGGCCCCCAGGGCGCTCCACAAGAGCCCGGACCCCTGGCCGATGGCCGGTGCAGAAAACCAACCCCAGGTCAAACCCCCCAAGAGGACGAAAGGCATGGACACAAGGAGCTGACAGCGTCGACGAGACCTGTGGGCGTCGGTTTCCGTCCAGAGAGGGTAGAGGGCCAGGCTCTTCAGCCGAGTGACGAGGGCTTTCACAGATCATTCAATACCGGGCAATCACTACCGAGGCAACGCCGGAGCTCGCCACGCGTCGCTCGACTTACTTGGTGCGTGGTGTGAAGCATTCAGCGTTTTGGCCGAAGGACGTGTCGTAGCTACGATGCCCTCTCGCCCGAGGAACCAATATGAGACCACTCCTCTCAATCGAAGAGTCCACCGTGTTGACCGCGCCGGGCGAGGGTCACGACGACTGCTAGTAAATCCCGTTGCCAAAGTGTCTCGGCCAGTCGAGGGCTTTGGGATTCATGCGCGCATCCATCTTCCTTACGGTCCTCGGGGGCGTACTCGTCGGATGCCAGACCGAGGCCCAGGTCTCCCGGGATCCGGTCTACCCCGGGGAGCGGTGGGAGTACGTTTGGAGAGATGGCCGAGCCCTCAAAGCCTACGGGTGGTCGAGCGAGGGACTGCAGGACGCCTGGGAGTTCATCCGCCACAGCTCCAACACCACGGGCCTGATCGTCGTCGATCGGGGACGAGTCGTCTTCCAATTCGGCGACGTGGAGGAGCTCTCGTACCTAACTCCGCTCGAGGAGATGAACCCCATCGGCCGCCGGGGCGGGTACTTCGGCTACGGAACCATGTGGTGGGTCTGGGACGGCCCCCGGGCGGTGGGTCCTTTTGCGGGAGCCTACACGGCCCGCGGCGCCGTGGGACAGTGGATCACGGTGCTGCCTGCCGTGGATCTGGTGATCGCCCACAAGACCAACTCGGTGTACAGCCGGACCACCAGCTGGCACTCGTGGGAGCGGTTCATGGAGCTGATGCTGGAGTCGAAGGACGGCGCGGAGATGGCCGGTTCCTACCCGTGGAGATGAACTGCATCACGTGGAGTTGAACCGGATCACGCGGCGAGGATGATCGACGCGGCACCATCGCTCGTCAGCTGGCATCGAGCTAGGAGTCTGCGCCGCAGAACCCTGCGGCGGCTATCTTTGGTGGTAGCGAAGGCATTGGGAAGGCTTGCGGATCACCGAGGGGGGTGAATGGGAACGACATTTCGACCGTACGATCCGGAGCAGATGTTGTTGCTGCCTCCGGATCTTCGGGAGTGGGTGTCGGAGGGTCATTTGGCGCACCATGTGAGCGACCTGGTGGACGCGGTGGAGCTGAGCGCGTTCTACGGGCGGTACCGGGGGGACGGGCGGCGCAACTCGCCGTACGACCCTCGGATGATGGTCAAGGTGCTGATCTACGCGTATGCGACGGGCACCTTCTCGTCGCGGAAGATGGCGAGGAAGCTGGAGGAGGATGTCGCGTTTCGGATGCTGGCGGCGGAGAACTTCCCGAAGCACCGGACGCTGTGCGAGTTCCGCAAGTGCC
The DNA here is from genome assembly GCA_965238005.1 of Longimicrobiales bacterium. Classification (GTDB taxonomy): domain Bacteria; phylum Gemmatimonadota; class Gemmatimonadetes; order Longimicrobiales; family Gaopeijiaceae; genus CBDCKN01. The sequence continues at coordinate 3,132,691 of OZ250165.1, read as the reverse complement.
ATCTCGGGGATTTCCGGGCGGTGTTTGTGGAGGTGGTGATGCTCGCGCGGGCCTTGGGGCTGGCGGGGCTTGGCAGGGTGTCGGTGGACGGGACGAAGGTTCGGGCGAACGCGAACAAGCGCAAGGCGATGAGCTACGGCCGGATGGTGACCGGGGAGCCTCGGCTGGAGGCGGAGATCCGGGGGCTGTTGGAGAGGGCCGAGGCGGTGGACGAAGCGGAAGACGAGCGCTACGGCGAGGAAGCATGCGGAGACGAGGTGCCGGAGGAGCTCAAGCGGCGCGAGGACCGGCTGGCGGCGATCCGGGAGGCGAAGGCGCGCCTGGAAGCCGAGCAGAGAGCGGCGGACGACGCACGGGGCCGCAAGCCGGGGCAGACGCGCAACCCGAAGGGCGGCAGGCCCTACAAGCGGGAGTACGGAGAGCCGGACGAGGCGGCGCAGAGCAACTTCACGGACCCTGAGAGCCGGATCATGAAGACGAGTTCGGAGGGGTTCCAGCAGTGCTACAACGCACAGACGGTCGTGGAGGGGGAGAACCAGCTGGTGGTCGGGGCCGAGGTGACGGACAACGCGAGCGACCAGGGCCAGCTGGTGCCCATGGTCGACGCGGTGGCGCAAGCGTACGGCGAGACGCCGGCGCAGGTGCTGGCGGACACGGGCTATTGCAACGAGCGGGATCTCGAGGAACTGGAAGAGCGAGACATCGACGGGTATGTGGCGCTGGCCCGGGAGGGCAAGGCCGCCCCCACGGTTGACAAGGAGGAATATCCGGCGAAAGTCCGCATGGCGGAGAAGCTGGCGAGCGAAGATGGCCGCAGACGCTACGCACGGCGAAAGTCGCAGGCCGAGGCGCCCATCGGCTGGATCAAGGAAGTGATGGGCTTTCGACGATTCAGCTTCCGGGGCCTCGAGAAGGTCCGGGCCGAGTGGACCCTCGTGTGCCTGGCACTCAATGTGAAGCGGCTGCACACCCTTCAGGCGGCATGACTGCACGAGGGTTCACCCGCATCTGCCGGCGCGAGGGCTCTCGTAGCTCTCTTGCCCCCCCAACGCATCCATTCCGCTCTCCCGATCCGTCGCAGACACAAGTCCTCAACCTCCCAATCACCCGGATCCGCCTCGCCGCGGACGGCTCGATGACCATTCGGCTCAGTCAGCTGTGCTTCTGCGGCGCAGACTCCTAGGTCGTGTCGGACCCCAGATTGATGGCGAGGTGCTCCCCGTCCGTCCCCGGCGCCGCCCCGTGCCGATGCTCTTCTTCGGGATCGATGACGACCACATCGCCCGGTTTCAGCGGGACCTCGCTTCCCATACGGTTCACCACCACGCACTTCCCGCTGAGGCCGAAGAGGACCTAGACGTCGTCGTGGCGGTGCCAGTGTGTGCGGGCTGCCTCTCCGAAAGACGGCGGTGCGCTAAAGCGAAGTCGAGCCCGCAACGGGGCGGAACCCCCGTGGATTGCCCATCGACTCCGGACGTCGTGACACATCCAAATAAAGCGTCGTCACACCCTCTTCCATCCGGCTTCGAACGTAGTCCGCCAATCCGTCCCATGATCTTACGCTCGTGAAGCCGTGCTTCTCGGCAGAGGTCGTACCGCCGCAAGCGGAGTAAGTCAACGAATTCGGATTCGGGCGAATCCGGTTTCGTCCGAGTGGAAGCGGTAGGTCTGGACAGACACGATGTCACCCTCGTTGGCGTCGCGCAGTGCGTCCTCGAGATCGCGCTCGGAACGAACGCGCACGTCGTGGACGTGGGTGATGATGTCGTAGTCGGCGAAGATCTTGCCATAGGACGGGCCGGCCGGGTAGACGCCCGTCACCACGGGTCCGGCGTCCTCCGCGTCGATGTTCCTCGGCAGGCCGAGCGCCTTCTCGAACGCCACGAGGCAGACACCAAGCGGGTTGTTTGCGCACGGCAACTCCATTTCACGCTGGCTGTGCTCCGCCCGCGCCGAAACCGTACGATCATCGGTCTCCTCGGCGCCCAGATACACCGTCAGGGTCTCGGGGACACCGGCGTCCCGATGCACCAGCAGGACTACGCTGTCGCCCGGCGCCTTGAACCAGATGCTCCGTTGGAACTGGGCCACGGACATCACACGCCAACCGTCGACTTCGACGATCACGTCGCCCGGGCGGAGCCCCGATCGGTACGCCGGGCTGTTCTCGTCGCCCACGTCCTGCACCACGACGCCACAGACGGTGTCGAGGCCCACGGCGACCGCGTCCTCCACGGTCGCCCGGGACGTGGCCGCGCCCAGCACACCCCGTGTGACATGCCCCTGTTCAATGAGCTGCGATACGACCGGGAGGATTAGGTTGGCCGGGATGGCCAAGGTGTACCCCTGATAGTATCCGGACCGGCTCGCGATGGCCGAGTTCATGCCGACGATGTGGCCGTAGAGGTCCACTAATGGGCCCCCCGAGTTGCCGCTGTTGGCTACGGCGTCGGTCTGGATGAATTCCTGCACCGAGCCCGCCGAGCCGCGCAAGACTATGGAACGGTCGGTGGCGCTCACGATTCCGGCCGTCACGCTGAACATGAGCGTGTTCCCCATGGGGTTGCCGATGGCCAGGACCCACTCGCCCACTCGAACCTGATCGGAGTCGCCCAGGAACGCCGTCGGGAGATCGGTCTCGTCGATCCGCAGGACCGCGATGTCGCTAAGAGCGTCCTCTCCGACGATCTCGGCTTCGTACTCACGACCGTCGAAGAGACGCACGAACACGCGACGCGCGCCGTCGACGACGTGATGGTTGGTGACGATGTAGCCGTCGGGGAGGATGATGAACCCCGTTCCCGTGGTGGTGCTGGAGCGGGGAAACACACCGGCGAAGGCGTCCTGCAGACTTGTCGGCATGCCCCGCGGTGGCCGGAGTCCCGTGGTCACCGTCTCGACCCTTATGAAGACGACAGCTGGCTGAACGGCGTCGGCCACCGCGGCGAAGGCGTTTCCGAGCTGGAGTGCCGAGGCGGTGCCCTCGATCTCGGCTTGCTGATCCACGCCGCCGCCACTGGACGGTGACGCCGTCACGGCAGCCGACGCATCGGTGAGAGGGAGGATGGACGCGGCGGCCAGCGTAAGGGCGAAGAGTCGCCCCTTGCCTTCCGTAAGCCGTATTCGTCTCATCTCGACCTCCGAGCATCTTTCGCGAAACGCCGGAGATCACTGCTTCTTGCCTACCGCTTCACCCGTGTTCCGGCGCGTGCGCTCCGATGCGCCATGGCCCAAATGCTCAGCGTAGACCTTATGCGCATCTCCGCGCACGGACCTTTCCGTGACAGAACCATTGCAACGGCCATGCCAGGAGCGAGGATCGAGTCTCGGAAAGTAGAGCCGCCGGAAGCGAAACGGCGTTCGCCGGAAATCTTTTCCGAATCCTGGAAGTGTTTTCGGTGACTCGGAGAATGGTCTCCGGAGGATGTCAGTCCACGTCGAACAGCCCTTCGACCTTCGGAGACGAAGGGCGCCTCTTCCGGCTCCACGCCGACAACCCAGAGCTCCGCCTTCTTCGGCTTCAGCGCTTCGGATACGCCGCACAGCGTTCCCCGGGTGCCCAGGGGCGGGGCCGATGTCTCCGCGCCCCTCGGCCTCCTGGATCATCCACAGGACGGGACGGTCCGTGTTGATGCGATCGAGGGCGAGCAGGGGGGTGTTGCCGATCAGGTCGACGAGGAGGACGCGTATCTCATGCGCGCGGTCCGTGGCCGAGTGCCTCGCTCACCACCGTCGAGCTCCCCGACCAGGAGTAGAACCGGTTTCCCCGCGAGGCCCTGAAGATCGGATCCATCACCCTCGTAGCGACCCGTAGCATCCGCGCGGCGGTGCTGCGTCCATCCAGTACGTGAAGACGATGTCCATCACCTCAGTGACGCTACCGAAGACAGGCGAACGAGCTCCCGCTTCCCTCGCAGCTCCACCTCGCCCACGGACGTGGCTACGAGCCTGGGGGGCAGTGTCAGAAGGTCGAGGATCTCTTGGGAGACGAGAAGTCGGGCCCCCCGGTCCTTGCAGAGTGACAGGATCCGAGCCGTGGCGTTCAGCGTGTCGCCGTGGAATGCCAGCTCCTTCTTCGCCTCCCCCACCCATGCGGTCACCACCTGTCCGCCGTGGACGGCACCGCGGAGCTCGGGCTCGAGCTCGTAGCGGACTCGATACTGGTTAGCGCGCTCCTCGAGGGAGGCGACCATCTCGACGAAGCACTGGACACATGCGGCGTCTCGTACCCCCCGCTCCATCTGCCAGCTGATGATGACCTCGTCCCCAGCGTACTGATACACCTCACCATGCCAGGCGAGGATGGCTTCCGATACGTCGGTGAAGAGATCCCGGAGCATCATGCTGTAGCTCAGGGGTCCCAAGCGCTCGGCGTGGGTCGTCGAGCTGGCGAGGTCGGCGAACAGGAAGACGCGGGACTCCTCCTGGGGATAGTAGTACTTCCCCGTCAGGAGCCGCTTGATCTCGCCCTTGTTGTGCAGGCGTCGGACCTGAAGGGCCGAGGTGAGGGTGATGGCAGCTATGATGGCGACAACCAGGTCGCGGACCGCGCTCCCGTCGCTTAGGTAGAGCGACGCCGCATCCCCGAGAGTCCTCCCCGACGCCCAGGAGAAGGCGAAGGCATTCACGAGAACCAGCGCCATGAGGGTGATGGCGGCGTAGGAGAGCACCCGGGTGAGGTTGAGCATCAAGAAGCTCAGCTTCCGGCTCAAGCGGGGTACCATGAACTCCTCACCGGCACCTAGGAAAAGCCCGATGAGGATCCCGATGCAGATCCCCCGCACACCGCCCCAGAACACGATCGCCTCATCGAGCCGGCTGACCACGAGCCCGATCAGGAGTCCTGCGATGGCGCCAAGGATGACGAAGGTCACCGTGGACCTGATCCGTCTGCGAAGGATGGCGTTCATTCGACCGGAGGATGGGTTGTGGAGAAGCCGTGAGCTCGTACGGCCGTGGCCCACTGCGCTCACATGATGGGCCGCCTTTTCTTGAGGATGAAGAGCCCTTCGAATCGGCTGCTGACGACGACGATCCCGCTCTCGAAGTAGGGATAGTTGCTCCACGATCCGCCCGATCCGGTCCCGTTGTCGCCATGGGGCACGGTATCGAAGTATCCCACCTCCACCGGGTTCTCGGGATCGCTGATATCGAGCACGCGCAGTCCTGCACGGTTGTTGGACTGGTAGAGGAGGTTGCCCAGGACGTACATGTTGTGGTCCGTGGACTCGTGGGTCCCCCAGAACTCTTTGGCGAGCTGTGGGTCGTCCAGGTCCGAGACGTCCCAGACGAGCGTGCGCGTCTTACGCACGTTGTCCTCGTCGAGCTCGTCTCCCTGGAAGAAGTACCGCTGGTCCTCGGTGAGCCAGCCCTGGTGGGTGTACGCCACGTCCGGGTAGGTCGCCAGGCCGAGGGCCATGGTGTTGGCGGGGTCCGTGACGTCCGCGATGCTGAGGGCCGTCTCGTTGGATCCGAAGCAGATCTGCTTGCCCTGGTGCTCCTCGTCGGGGCCGTGATAGGTCACGCATTGGGCGTCGTGGGTGTAGCCTGTACCGTTGCGGCCCGTGCCCGGCTGGGAGAAGCACCCGGCGAAAGTCGGACTCGTAGGCTCCTTGATATCGATGATGTGAATCCCGCCGCCGCACGTCTCTCCGCCCGAGCTGTTCCCGATGCTGTACGCGAAGCCTGTCTCCTCGTTGATGGCGATGTTGTGGACACTGGCCACGCCGTCGTAGTGCGCCGTCTCGTCGAACGTCACCGGCTCGGTCACGTCGCGGAGTTGGGTCAGGTCGAAGATTTGGATGCCGTGGAGGCCCGAGCCGTCCGCCACGATGTAGGCGTGGTCTTTGTAGACCTTGATGTCCCTCCACGCGGCCAGGGGCGATCCCTCGGTCCTCAGGAGTTGCCCCAGGTAGCGCGGGTGGAGGGGATCGGTGACGTCCACGAAGGACACGCCGTCCCGGCGACCCGCCAGGGCGTACTCCCGGCCCGTCTCGGGATCCGTCCATCCCCAGATGTCGTTCAGATTGACCCCTCGCGGAACGCCCATGTCTCCCACGGGGAGGAAGGACACCAGGTCGTAGTCGGCGCACTCGAAGGCGGTGGCGGCGCCATCGGAGCAATCTACCTGCTCTCCAAGAACCGCGGCGTACTGCTCCAGCTCACCCGTGAGAGAGCCGGCCATCTCCCAGCCTTGGTCACCACGCTCGAAGATGGTGGCGGTTCCGACCCCATGGTCCGCGCCCATCACCCCAACGACGGCCACGTCGCCCTCCACGTCCAGAGCCGACGCGAAGCCGTCACCCGAGCGGGGGTCGCTGTTCACGACCTTCGTGGCCGCGGTCCAGCCCTTGGAGATCCCTCCCGAGAAAACGTAGGCTGCGCCCCGCCGGCCGCCGGCTCGCGGCGAGCCGATCCATACCTCGCTCCCACCCAGGGCGACGGTCAAGCCGAAGCCGTCCTCTTGAGATCCGTCGAAGGGGAGGAGCTGGCCCGCGGGGCTCCACTCACCGCTGCCGGGATCCTGTCGGAAGGCGAAGACCGCCCCTTCGGCCTCATTCCGGCCGGGTGCGGATACCAGGGCCTGGTCACCGTCTATGCTCACCGACGCGCCGAAAGCGTCATCGGCTACCAGTCCCCGGATCGAAAGGGTACCCTCCTGCTGCCAACCACCCCCGTCCATGCGAAACGCGTAGACGGCTCCGGTACCGTCGGCGAGGGGCGCGCCCACCAGGAGCCGGCCCGACTGCACGGACAGGCTGGCGCCGAAAGCGTTGCCGGCATCACCGGCCGTGAGCCGGCCCCCTTCGGTCCAGGTGTCGCCCGAGCCGCTGAAGACGTAGAGCGCGCCTTCACCGGTCGACTGGCCAAGCTGGTTGCCACCCCGACCGCCGGCGGCCTGGAGGGCAGGTGCGCCCACCAAGGCCATGCCGTTGTTGAACGCCAGTGAGGTCCCATAGCCGGCGTCGGCGTCCACGTCGACCTCCGGGAGACGGCCGACTTCGGCCCAACTCCCCGGGGCAGACCGCTCGAACACGTACACGGCGGCTGAGCCGTCGATCTGGGCCTGGGGCCGGGTGCTGACCAGCATGGTCCCGCCGTCCACTGCGATGGCCGTACCGAACCCGTCACCTCGGTAACCGTTGGATGCGTGAAGGCGTGCAACCTCCTCCCAGCCCTGCGATCCCTTCCGGTACACGTACACGGCCCCGGGCCCGATCATGTTGCCCGCCTCACCCACGAGGACGTCGCCGTCGCTTACCACAACGGCACCACCGTACCCGGGCGCAGCGGCGTTGGATCGGTCGCCAGCCGCCATCGACTGCGCCGACGCCGACACCGTCGTTCCCCATCCTGTGGCGATGAAAATCGCCAGTAGCCCGTAGACAATCCGTCTCATGAGACCCTCACATCCAAGCAGAAAAGTTGCGTTTTCGACTGCATTACCCGGTTCGGGCGCGGCCGTTCTTCGTCGTTCCAAATTCTGTCGTTCCTCTATAGATCTCCCGGCAACCGCGGCGATGTCAGGAGCTGAATGAACCGGACCCATCGGTCCTCCCGGGCCCTGGTCTCGCCATCCCCGTCCACGAACCCCCTCACCAGATCCTGACCGAGATTGTAGTTGATCACGTAGCTGCGGTACTGGTCCACGAACCGCATCCGCTGTCTGGCGCCCTCGGGGCTGAACATGGCGTACTGCTGGAGCCAGGCGGCGGCTTCTTCGCCGTCGATCTGCGGCAGACCCTCCTCAGATGCCTGGTCACGCCACTCCGCAGGGCCGTAAAAGGCATCGACGTAGTCGCTATCGTGCTCACCGACGGCCAAGACGAGCCTCACGTAAGGCTCCGCTATTCCGTCCATCTGACTCGCGCCTTCCCCTTGGCTCGCATCCTCGGGGCCGCACGCCGCTGCCGCCATCGCGAGTGCCACGATCTCCAATCGCTTCATCCATGGGTCCAAATGCGGTAATCGGACTGTCCTACTCCAGGATTCTACTTCAGCCGGAGCGGGGAGCAAGGACGTGGCCGGCGCCTCGGGGCACTCGAACCTGACGCAGGTCCGGTCTACTGGCCTGGGTAGCGCCGTCGAAATAGCTTGCGGCCGTTCCGCGTTCCAAGGCCTTCGCCGCTCCTCAGGCGCCCCGGAGTCCACGCCATGAGTTCCGAGTCGCCTTACTCCCTAACCCGCGTGCTCCGAATCCGGGACGGCCTGGCCGTCACTGTCGGGATCGTCATCGGTGCCGGCATCCTCCGGACGCCGGGGCTCATTGCCGGCTATCTGGGAGACCCGTGGTTCATCCTGGGCGTGTGGGTCTTGGGGGGAGTGGTGGCGGCCCTCAGCACCCTCCTCCTCGCCGAGATGTCGGCGTCCCTCCCCCAGGCCGGCGGCAAGTTCGTGTATGCCCGGGAGGCGTGGGGGCCGGTCATGGGCTTCGTGGCCGGGTGGTCCGAGCTCCTGGTCACGCGTGGCTTTTCGGGTGCGGCCAAAGCGGTGGTGATCGCCGAGTACATCCGTATCCTTGCTGGGCGCGGCTCGGTGTCCATCCTGGCCGGTGCCGTGGCGCTGGCGTTCTTCTTCCTCCACACCCGCGGTCTGAAGACCAGCACGGTGTTCCAGAACGTGACCACGGCCATCAAGGTCCTGGTGGTCTTCCTCATCGCCGCAGCCGGCATCTGGGCCGGGGACATGGCAGGCTTCACCTCGGGCTCCCTCGTCGTCGAGGGATCGGGATTGCTGGGCTTCGCCCTCGCCTACCAGGCCGTGGCGTTCGCGTACTACGGCTGGGAAGACGCGGCCAAGATGGCGGAGGAGGTCCAGGATCCCGGCCGGTCTCTGCCCAAGATCCTCCTGGGGGGAGCCGCGGCCGTCGCAACTCTCTATCTGCTCATGAACGTGGCGTTCCTGGCGGCCCTCACCCCGGCCGAGATGGCCGGCTCGGAGCTCGTGGCCCAGGACGCCATCGCCGAGGTGTTCGGGAGCGCGGCGGGGACGGTGGTCGTTCTGGCCAGCCTCCTGATCCTGATCAGCAGCATCAACGTGAACTTCCTGGGACTGCCTCGGGTGGCCTACGGATTGGCCAAGCACGGCCTAGCGTTCGGGGCGTTCACCCGGGTGGACGAGCGCGGGACGCCTCGGAACGCCCTTTACTTCATCTCGGCGTGGATCGGCGTTCTGGCGCTCACTGGTGCTTTCGAGTTTCTCATCCAGTTCATGATGATGGTGGCCATCACGGTGGACACGATGGTGCTCATGGGATACTTCCGCCTTCGGAGCAAGCGTCCCGAGCTCGAGCGTCCGTTCCGCGTGCCGGGACATCCATGGCTCCCAGGGCTCACGGTGGTGCTCTACGTGGCGATTCTGGCCATCTTGGCAGGAACCCAGCCCGGGCTGACGGTGGGTGCGGGGGCGATGATCGCCGCATTGGTGCTGGCGGGTTGGTTCACGGTGGGGAAGACCGCAACGGAGTGAAGCGCAGGCCTAGTGCGGTGTCCAAGAAGCGTTTCGGCCATTGATCTCGCTGCGCTCGTCCCACCACCGCTACCTTGCCCGGGGATGTCCGGCATCTCGTACATGTCGTAGTAGGCCACAGTGTCGCCGAGATCGGTGTGACCGGAAACCAGGCCCTGGGCGGCGCTCTGGCACAGGCAGGGCGTGAGGGCATGAGCGCCACTATCTATCTCACCCCACCGGGGTAGCATGGCCACGGTGCCGGAGTTCTACCTGATTCGGTAGTGCAGCCGCGGGCGGGGATCAAAGATGCGAGGCGATTGATTGGGGATGCAATGGCCACATGGGGTCGGCATCTAAAGGATCGCGATCGATGAGGGACGAGCAATGAGACACAGCGGAGTCGAGTTGGTCTACTTCACAGGCTGTCCGAACACCGATAGAGCTCGCGAAAACATCCGCAGCGCGCTCCGTGAGATCGGTCGAGCCGAGCAATGGGTCGAGTGGGATCTTGAGGACGGAGCAACGCCCGAGCGCTACCGATCATATGGGTCACCGACGGTGCTCGTGGGTGGAAAGGACGTCGCGGACGCCCAGGCGGCGGCCACCGGGCTCTCGTGCAGTGCGGATGGCGCCCCTTCGATGGGGCAGATCGTGACAGCGTTCGGCGGCGACGAATAGGCGGCTCGACAGTCCCCAGTCCCGTTCGAACCTGCGCTCGCCCGCCGCCTTCGCGCTTCTTAAAGGGGCGGACCTGATTCGTCGCTCGGATCCGGATCGCCGTTCGACGGAACCGGGGGAGAACTCACGATCTCGTTGGCTCTCGATCCACTCCCCGTCAGTGACTGTCCGGCGGTCCGGGTCCGAGCGGCCTCTTGGTGTCTCGCGAACGTCCGAAACCGAACACTAGGATTCCAGCCCGAAAAAGCTCTCGACGGGAGGCGCTTCGGTCGGTGTGAAGGAAGATCGAGTCGGCGCCGACCATCGCCCCGGAGCCGAGGAGCGCATTGCCCCGAAGAGCTCGATATGGTCCTCCACCACACGACGCCGGGCCTCTTCGTTTGGTTCCAGCGACCACTCCCCGCGCTCGGAGGTGCCACCGAGGATGATGCCGTCGCTCCGGGGTTGCATGTGGATCCCGAATCCGCCCTCTTCACGCGCCCTTCCGGGGATGCCGCCGAGGGTGGCGTAGTCGACCGCAGGCTGGGGGACCAACACGGTGAGCTGCCCCTTCACCGGAATGAGCTCCTGGTCGTCGAAGAGGGCCTTGGAGCCCAGTCCCGTGCAATTGACGATGACCGGCTCCTCCAAAGCGGCCAAGTCCCGGGGTGTATCGAACTTGCGGATGACGATGCGGCCCCCGAAGAGGAGGAAGTCGCTCATGAGAGCGTCGAGGTATATGGAGGGCTCGATCCGCATGGACGGTCGGGAGCTGGCATACCTCGACGGAAAGGGATGCTCGCCCGGCTGGAGAATGACGCGACCAGGTCGGAACTCCGTAGGAAGAAGCCTTCCCGTGCCCTGGGCTGTGCCGGCCGCAGGCATTTCGTTCATCAGGGAGTACATGTTGATCCATGAGACGCCGTACTTGGGGCTGATCAAGAGCTGAAGCTGCTTGTATGCGATGTCTACGGCCCGTCTGAACTGGGCATCCCACTCGAGAGTGCGACCCCCGACGCTCACGAGTCCGGAGGTCGGGGTGAAGCTGGCCAGTGACATATTGGAGGTCGTGTTCGGTGGCACGGCCATGGCGTAGATGGTGACGTCGAAACCTCTCCGTTGGAGCTGCCGGCCAGTCGTCAGCCCCGCCACCCCGCTCCCGATCACCGCTGCACGGCGGGATTCCTGTTCGAGCGCCAGCTCTGCGGCCAGGTATCCGGTGCCCCATGAGAGGGACATACCGGCTCCCCCGTGCCCGTAGTTATGGATGAGCGTCTTGTCGTCGACCTTGTCGGCTTTGACGACAAAGCCGGAGCGCCGATGAGGGCGGAGGCCCACAGTCGTACGGATGACCCGCTCCCACGAGGCCTCCACCGGGGAGAGCGTCAGCCGAGGCCGCGTGGACGCCGAGGGTCCCGATCGCACCCCGCACCCTCCGAGACCCAGTCCCAAGACTCCCATGGCACCGGTCTTCAGCAACGTCCGCCTGTCCATCACTCGCCTCTCTCGTCTGGACAACAGCCGTAGTGGGCTAGGAGTCTGCGCCGCAGAAGCACAGCTGACTGAGCCGAATGGTCATCGAGCCGTCCGCGGCGAGGCGGATCCGGGTGATTGGGAGGTTGAGGACTTGTGTCTGCGACGGATCGGGAGAGCGGAATGGATGCGTTGGGGGGGGGCAAGAGAGCTACGAGAGCCCTCGCGCCGGCAGATGCGGGTGAACCCTCGTGCAGTCATGCCGCCTGAAGGGTGTGCAGCCGCTTCACATTGAGTGCCAGGCACACGAGGGTCCACTCGGCCCGGACCTTCTCGAGGCCCCGGAAGCTGAATCGTCGAAAGCCCATCACTTCCTTGATCCAGCCGATGGGCGCCTCGGCCTGCGACTTTCGCCGTGCGTAGCGTCTGCGGCCATCTTCGCTCGCCAGCTTCTCCGCCATGCGGACTTTCGCCGGATATTCCTCCTTGTCAACCGTGGGGGCGGCCTTGCCCTCCCGGGCCAGCGCCACATACCCGTCGATGTCTCGCTCTTCCAGTTCCTCGAGATCCCGCTCGTTGCAATAGCCCGTGTCCGCCAGCACCTGCGCCGGCATCTCGCCGTACGCTTGCGCCACCGCGTCGACCATGGGCACCAGCTGGCCCTGGTCGCTCGCGTTGTCCGTCACCTCGGCCCCGACCACCAGCTGGTTCTCCCCCTCCACGACCGTCTGTGCGTTGTAGCACTGCTGGAACCCCTCCGAACTCGTCTTCATGATCCGGCTCTCAGGGTCCGTGAAGTTGCTCTGCGCCGCCTCGTCCGGCTCTCCGTACTCCCGCTTGTAGGGCCTGCCGCCCTTCGGGTTGCGCGTCTGCCCCGGCTTGCGGCCCCGTGCGTCGTCCGCCGCTCTCTGCTCGGCTTCCAGGCGCGCCTTCGCCTCCCGGATCGCCGCCAGCCGGTCCTCGCGCCGCTTGAGCTCCTCCGGCACCTCGTCTCCGCATGCTTCCTCGCCGTAGCGCTCGTCTTCCGCTTCGTCCACCGCCTCGGCCCTCTCCAACAGCCCCCGGATCTCCGCCTCCAGCCGAGGCTCCCCGGTCACCATCCGGCCGTAGCTCATCGCCTTGCGCTTGTTCGCGTTCGCCCGAACCTTCGTCCCGTCCACCGACACCCTGCCAAGCCCCGCCAGCCCCAAGGCCCGCGCGAGCATCACCACCTCCACAAACACCGCCCGGAAATCCCCGAGATGGCGCTTGCGGAACTCGCACAGCGTCCGGTGCTTCGGGAAGTTCTCCGCCGCCAGCATCCGAAACGCGACATCCTCCTCCAGCTTCCTCGCCATCTTCCGCGACGAGAAGGTGCCCGTCGCATACGCGTAGATCAGCACCTTGACCATCATCCGAGGGTCGTACGGCGAGTTGCGCCGCCCGTCCCCCCGGTACCGCCCGTAGAACGCGCTCAGCTCCACCGCGTCCACCAGGTCGCTCACATGGTGCGCCAAATGACCCTCCGACACCCACTCCCGAAGATCCGGAGGCAGCAACAACATCTGCTCCGGATCGTACGGTCGAAATGTCGTTCCCATTCACCCCCCTCGGTGATCCGCAAGCCTTCCCAATGCCTTCGCTACCACCAAAGATAGCCGCCGCAGGGTTCTGCGGCGCAGACTCCTAGGGCGTCTCCGTAACCCGAAGGTTCCGCCAGCGGACTTTGATTCCGCTGATTCCGCCTCCGGAATGGATCTGTAGCGCGATAACGCCTTCCGCCGCGCCGATAGCCTCGTCCATCAGATCGATCATATCGACACCGTTCAGCCAGGTCGTCACGTGATCATCCACGACCCGTACGCGCATGGTGTTCCACTCGCCCATACGGAGTGCTCTTTCCTTCTCGGCGGTGGGCTGGACGAGCCACCCGCGCCCGTACGACTCGTAGATCCCACCCGTCCACAGACCCTTGGGCGCCACTTCAGCCTGCCAACCCGTGATGCGCGTGCCGTCCAAGGAAGAACGGAAAAACACCCCGCTGTTGCCGTCGGCGTCTTGCTTAAACTCGACCGTCAGCTCGAAGTCCCTGTAGACGCACTCCGTCGCCAGGTACCCGTAATGTACTTCTTCAATAACCTTCTAGCCCAACGCCAGCATGGCGACCCCAGCGAGAATCAGCGCACCACCCGTCACCCCCGAGGCCAGCCGACCCTGCGGCATCACCTTCTCCAGCAGCACGAAGAACGCGATGGCGGCCACCCACAGGAGGTTCATGACGCCGCCAACGAACAAGAGGCCCATGAGGGCCCAGCAGCAGCCCACGCAGAATGCCCCGTGCTCCATTCCCATCCTGAAGGCACCTCTGATGCCCTGTTTCCAGTGGGCCGAGAGGAAGTGGGCGGGGGAGCGGCAGTGATCGAGGCAAGCCCGCTTGAAAGGTGTGAGCTGATAGGTGCCGGCTACGATGAGAAGGCCGGCGCCCAGGGCCGGGCTCGTGGTCACCATCACCGGCGACAAGACCGCTGCCTGATCAAGACCCCATTGGGCCAGAGTAGCGAGCACGCTGAAGAGGGTCCACAGCACGACGTATCCCGCCGCGAATACCATCGTTGGGGGCACCGGAGTCTGATCACGGGCCGCCTTCCGGGCTACGGCGGCATAGGTGAGGGTCATGGGGGCGGCCGTCGGCACCATCATGCCGACCATCATGATTGTCCACATGAGGAGAACCAGGCCGAAGTCCACCGGCTCCCACGGACGGACCTGCATCATCTCCACGGGGGCGGACGGATCCATGGTGGCGGACATGCGAAGCAGGTAGACCATGCCAGGGCCGTTACGCCTGCAAGGGCGGACAGGACGGCGACGCGGTCGCGCTTCACGGCTCCCAGACGATTGGACGGTCCGGCCCGCTCGATACGCCGATCAACGGAGACGTCTCCCGCCTACCGGATCACGCCGTCTTGGTTCATGTGTAGGATGTTGAACTGGCCGTAACTGTCGTTCAGGTCCAGCTCGATGCTCCCATACGTCTTCGAGGAGCCGCTTCCCATCTCGGCCACAGTGTACTCGAACCCGTTCGGAAGGTTGATGCGTGCGCGAGAGGGCTCCCCCGAGTGGGGATTGATGATGGGCGAGCCCGTCGATTCGGCCACATCCGGAACGCGGAGTCGACCCGTGCGCGCATCGACGTCGATGTCGAGCTCGATGGGCGCATAGATGGTGTCGAACACCTCGGACATGGTGCTGTTATAGACGAAGAAATGGGTGGCACCGGGTGTCGTATCCTCCCCGTGGAGGATGCGGCCCAGCGCCTCCCGCTGGTCGTCTGACGCTCGCTCGTCGATGATGGCCTGCTGCCGGCCGTAGCCTTCGGCAATCTCTCCCGGCCAGTACAGGATCATCGCCCAGTTCAGGCCGTCCAGTCGGGTGTCACCGTGATGTCCTTCTTCGATGTGCCCGCCGAGGACGGCTTCGCAGTTGCCGTGTGTAGTGGGCGAACCGAACTGACAAGGACAACCGTAGTCGCAGTTGCAGTTTCCGTACTCGACACCTCGGATCATCCACTCCGTCGCCATGAAATACCCTCCTAGAGTCTCACCGGCCGTGGAATGGCGATTGCCACCACTCCCGAAGATTCGTCGGCACTGTTACTGGCTCAGGCCCTTCCTGGTCAAGTGTCGTCGCCCGACCCCTCCCTTTAATTGCCTAACCGGTTATATGCCCTCAGAAGCTCACGAAGCCGGCCGTGGGGGATCGCCTCGGAGCGATTGCCGTCCCGCCCGACCATGGTCTCGGCGGCGATCATCGCATTGATGATCGCTTCCTCCGTGGCCTCCACCGTCGCTCCAAACAGCGTGCTGATCTGGGAGTTGCCGAGCACCGTGACCTCGGTCGTCGGACGTGCGGCCGCGGCGCCGGCGTTCGCCGTGGAGAACGCCACGAAGATGTCGCCGGAGCCGTTCCCGGAGATGCCTCCCGTGCGTGCCACTCCGAGAGACGCCCGCCGGGCGATCCTCTTGAGCTGGTGGGGGAGGAGGGGCGCGTCGGTGGCCACCACAATGATGATGGAGCCCCGGCCCTCCCGTTCGAGGTCGATCTCGATCCCGGAACCGGCTCCGGCTTCGGGCCCGGAGCCGTTCTCTCGTTCCCGGGCGAACTCCCTCCCCACCGGAACGCCGGCGATGGTCAGCCCACGCCCTCCGCCGAAGTTCGCTTGCACCAGCACGCCCACCGTGTAACCACCGGCTCCGAGACCGGCCCTCGAGGACGTGCCGATGCCGCACTTGAATCCAAGACAGCGCATACCGGTACCACCTCCCACGTTCCCTTCCGCGACCGGACCGGAGGAGGCGTTTTCGATGGCGCTGACCAGGTGCTCCGGCTTGACGTGGAAGCCGTCGATGTCGTTGAGCGATCCGTCGTAGGTCTCCGCTACCACCGGAAGCGACCAGGGCTGGAAGCCTGTGCCGTTCTCCCGTTGCCAGGCGATGATGGCGTCCCGGACCACACCGACGCTATGGGTGTTGGTGATGGCGATGGGCCCCTCCAAGAAGCCGGATTCCTCGATCCACGTGGTCCCGGTCATCTCTCCGTTCCCGTTCAAGGCGAACCAACCGCCGAAGACCGGGTCGGCAGGGTCATCTCCCCGGGGAAGGATGGCGGTGACGCCCGTGCGGACGGGCCCCTCACCCACTCGCAGCTCCCCTTCGCCGCGAATCAGTGTCGTATGAGCGACGCGAACGCCGGCCACGTCCGTGATGGCGTTGTTGGGTCCGGGCGTGCCGACGAACGGCACACCGAGATCCCTGGCCCTGGGCTTCGACTGGGCCAGCGCGGTCGAGGAGACGGTGGACGAGGCCAAGAGAACCAAGGCCGCTCGATGGAAGGTAGAGGAGAGAAACCACTCCATGACGTTCCTCCAGGTTATGTGGGGAGCACCGCGAAAATTCTGACCTGTCCGCCAGAGCCGCCTTCGATCTTGATGGGGGCGACAATGAGGTAGGCGCCTACAGCCGGGACCTGCCCGAGATTGGCCACGTTCTCGAGATGGAACTTGCCCGCCCCGTTCACGATTCCGTGGACGGGAAAGTCTCTCGAGAGCCCGTGATCGATGGAGAAGTTGTCGATCCCGATGCCCCGTATGTCCCGCTCGTTCACCAGCCGCTCACCGACCTCCGCCGAGAAGCCGGGGAAGCGGAGCCGCCCCTCGTCGTCGAGGTTAGCGTAGGCCACGGGATCCGTGTACTTCTCGGCCCAGCCCGTGTACAGGAGCACGATGGCGCCGGACGGGATGGGCCCGTGCTCCAGCTCCCAGGCCTCCACGTCCGCCACCGTGACGCGGTAGTCCGGGTCGGTCTCCGCCTGAGCGGAGATGTCGATGACCGCCGCGGGGCCGAAGAGGTCGTACGGGGTCAGTCGATCGACGGATGGCTGTCCCTCGGCCGAGTGGACCGGAGCGTCGAGGTGTGTTCCGTGATGCTCCGGGGTGGCGTACGCCGCCATGGCCGGCGAGCCGTCCGCATGCGCGTGGAGGGTGTCGTGCTTGAAGGGGTTGCCGGCCGGGCTCGGCCAATAAGGGGTCGTGCCGCTGAAGGCGTGCGTGAGATCGATGACCTCGAGCTCCCCCGCGAACAGCTGGGCGAGCGTGTCCGTCCCGTCGCCCGCCGGCTGGTCACAGTCCGTCAGCCCGAGCGCAAGCGACATGGCCGTTGCAGTCACTCGTCCGTGCCAACACAGGATTCTCGACATACAGACCTCTAGAGGTTGAATTGCTCTCGTTCCTCACGGTCCAACGTGACGCCGAATCCGTACATCCCCTCCGCGTCGCCGATGAAAGGCGAAACGACGATCTCGATCGTCTCCGCACCACTCTGCTCAGCCAGGGCTGTTTCCGCCGCCTCGGCGATGGCCCCCAGGGCGAAGGGATCTCCGGCGATGACCAGGCTTCTGCCGATCTGCGCCTCCGCCTGTTGGGCCATCCAGTCGACCAGGGGCACGAGCTCGGGATTTATGTACGCATGGGGATCGGCAGGTACCTCGACCCACGTGCCCTGCGTGCGGAGGAACAAACGCCAGGCCACGAAGAGAATGACCAGGCCGATCGCGACGAGGGGCAGGGTACCCATAATCCTCTCCCTTTTCTGGATCCATCGAGCCGGCATGCGACCGCGGTCAACGTGCCGACGGCGCCTGTTCGCGGCAAGCCGCCCGTCAACGCGCTTCTCAAAATTTTTCCTTTTCCCCATGTCCTTACCGACACCCTCGAGATCTTCTCCTTCAGCAAGCCAACGTCCTGCGCCATGTAGGTATCCAACTTCTCAAACGTGCCGAGAGGGTGGGCCCCACTCATACCGAACTGGGAGCCGCGGAGCATGCCCCAGCCGAGGTACCCCACGCCGGCGAGACCAGCCACCAGAGCCAGCTTGATCAAGAGCTTCATGTGTCCTCCTCAGGGCTACGGATCGAACCGCCGAGCCGCTTATCCAGTCTTTCACCTCCATCCAGGGGGTTATCGGCACCTACTACCAGGGCGACTTCGGCTCCCGGTCGCCGGTGAAGCTATTCATCCAGGGGCTCTGGCGCCTCGCCGGTGGTGCGCGGGAGCCTGTCTTCACAGAGATCGAGGTAGGCCGTTATACGGTCCGCTCCGCCGACTTCCTGAACGGTGGTGTCCGAGGGGGTTGGGAGATCTATGAGGAGGAGGGGCAGAAGTCCGAGCGGATCTCCTTAGACCTGGAATAGGATTCGGCCATGTAGTACACGGCCTTGCGCTGAGTGGCGTTCATGCGGGCCAACGGCCGGCGCTCCAGCACCCACGCGACCGCCTCGCCGGCGCTCTGCACGTCACCGCGAGCCAACAGGAGAGAAGTGGCGACCAGTGCTGTCCGGCCGTGGCCCTCCGCACAGTGGATGTAGACGTCGCCCGGCAGCTCCAGGATCTCGCGCGCTAGCTGCTCGAGGGCCGCCGGCGTGGAGCGTGACCCGTCCAGGATCGGGAATGCCCAAGTAGATACGGCCCTGTCTGATGCGGAACGACTCGGGGAACTCGGCCGTCAGATCCACCACCGACTCGATTTCCTCCGGGTACTCACCCGGGAGGAGCCGCCTCCCGATGGTGATACCCTCGACGAGCTGGTTGAAGGGCGCTTCGCGTCGCAGGGCGCGGCTCAAGTGCCACAGGGACCACGTCGGGAGGAGATAGGGAGCGAGAACGAGTACGTTCAGCGGTCTCATCCGCCCGTCTGGACTCTTCCCGAAGATGCGCGGACCGACCCCCACGTAGCCCAGGCCCACCACTCCCAGGGCCAGGCTCCCCCACAGCAGGAGGACGGAGGAGGCGGCCCACGGGAAGGCGACGACGGCGAGACCGACGCTGCAGGCCAGGAAGAAGACGGCGTACTTCATCCGACCCGGATCCGTTCCGGACGGCCGCCGCGGCAGCGGCCATCCATGCGGCAGTGGCTATCCACGCGGCAGTGGCTATCCATAGGGCGGGAACGCCCTCCGCGCCCCGTGCAGCAGCACTACGATGAGGAAGAAGAGGTTCCGAGGGACGACGCCGTAGACCGGCAGCCTGATGGGTCGGGTCGCGACGCCGGAACGCATCGTGGAGTCGAGCTGTGCAGCGAGCCTCTCCATCCACGCCGTGGAGCGTGGCCACTCGATCAGCCGCTCCAGCCACTCCTCCGGAATTCCCTCTCTGCCCACGGAGGCTCCCACGATGCCCCCGACGATGGCACCCGTCGAATCGGCATCACCACCACATTGGATCACCGCGCGCACGGCAGATCGAAAGTCACGCTGATTCGTCAGCCAGGCGTGGAGTGCCACCGGTACGGTATGACAGACGAAACCTGAAACGCCCTTTGAGAGCCCCAGGGATGCGGCGAACTCGGCGGTGCTCCGGCCATCGTCTGCGGCCCGGACGACGTCCGCGATGAGGCCCGCCAGCTCGCCGTCCGGTCCATCGGTATGGGCGCTGAAGCGATCCAGGAACGCTTCTCCAGCAACGACTTCACTTTGGCAGGCCATCTGAGCTGCCAGTGCAACGGCCAGCGCACCGGACTCGGCCCTGGGATCCGTGTGGGTGATCCGCGTCGACGAGCGGACCAGGCGACTCAGCTTCTCACCATCCGAAACGGCAGCCCCGATAATCGCAGCCCGCATCGCCGGACCGTTCCCGGCGGAGTGGACTCCGCTCCTCCCGGGGCTGTCGCCGAGCCAGAGCTTGAGGACGGAGCGCAGCGTGGCGAACCCGATCCCTGCAGGCAGACCCAGGACCCAGAGACGGAATCCCCAGGCCAGCTGTCGCTCGAAGGCGTCGGGGTTCCCACCGGAGCCGATGAGGGACTGGGCCACTATGCACGTGTGCTCCGTGTCGTCGGAGACCATTCCACGCCCCAAAAAAAAGCGATGCCGATCGGGCGGACCCAGGAGCCTCTCGGCCCGGCGACGAGACAGACCCTCGTACGGTAACCCGATGGAGTCTCCGATGGCCGTGCCGAGTATGGAGCCGACGATGTGAGCTTCTGCCATACGCCCTCTACGCTCGGGAGGGCCACGCGAGCGTGCCTGGCCGCTGCCCGAAATCCTCCCGTGGGGTCGCCCCCGACATGCTAGTGTCCCGTTACCAAAGTGTCTCGGCCAGTCGAGGGCACGGTGCATCCGTGGGCTCGGCGTTGGAACTCCTTACGACCACGCTTCGCGCGGTGCCCGCTTGCGCTACGCCGCGTCGTCCCGCCTTGATCCCACGGCGCCCCGACCCTCTTGGTGGCTCGCGAACTTCGGAAACGGAACACTAGGGTTTCCACGGAGGAGGTCATATTGCGGGATGCCGGGCCGGTCATCAACTCGGTTGCAAAGACTCTCGTCGGTGGAGAGCCTCCCGGGCCAATTCGCTCGGGGCTGCGTTACGGTCTAGATTCTCGCCAGCGCAGGTGGTACCATCGCCCGGCGGGACCGTGGTCCGCGCGCGACCCTGTCGGTGTCGTTTGCCTCGGCCGGACGTCCTTGCGTCCATGCCCAGATGACTCAACGGAGCGGGTGAATCATGAATGTGTCTCGTCGCACCTTCGTGGCCGGCGCAGCCACCGCGGCCCTCGCGCGGCCGCTCTCACTCTCTTCCACGACCGCCCAGGTGCCCGACCCCACGGAGCGGTTCGATCCTTGGCTGGAGATCGATCCAGCGGCCCTCCGGTACAACGTGAGCGTGGTCGCCCGACTGTCCGGGGGGCGCCCCATCATGGCCGTGATCAAGAACAATGCCTACGGCCTCGGGCTGGCCACGGTCGCAGCAGTGCTCGAGGAGCTGCCGGAGATCATGGGGTTCGCGGTGGTCAAGACGGATGCCGCCATAACGCTGCGCGACGCCGGGATCCGGAAGCCGGTCCTGCTCATGGGTCTGTTCTCGGACGCTGACGGCCCGGAGCTCGTGGCTCGGAACATCGACCTCATCCTGGGGACCGACGACTCAGGGGAGCGGGTGGCCAGAGCCGCGCGGCAGGCGGGCCATTCGGCTCGCGTCCACGTGTATCTCGATACCGGGATGAGCCGCATGGGCATCCCGTACCATCGAGCCATCCCGTGGCTCGATGAGGTGGCGCCCCTAGGGCTCGATATCCAGAGCACCTTCATGGGGTTCACCGAGGAACCGGAGTTCGATCGAGAGCAGCTCCGACGCTTCATCGAGGTCACCGGCGCTGCCAAGGAGCGCGGATTCCAGCTGGGTGCGCTGCACGCGGCCTCGTCCAACGGAGTGTACCACCTCCCAGAGGCACATCTCGATCTGGTGCGCCCGGGCATCGCCATCTTTGGGGCATACCCCAGCGACGAAGAGAGCGAGCGCGCCATCGCCGAGCTACACCCTGCCGTGCGACTGCGCGCGCGGGTGGTGCGGGTAGAGCGGCTCCGGATGGGTGACAGCGTTAGCTACGGACGCGAGTACACCGCGGAGCGGGCCACCTGGATCGCCACGCTGCCCGTGGGCCACACAGACGGATATCCGCGCAAGGCGGTGAACGGTGCGCGGGTCCTCATCAACGGCGCCCTCTATCCGGCCATCGGTGCAGTGAGTGCCAGCCACACCATCGTCGAGCTCGGCGACGAGCCCACCGTATCCATCGGCGACGTGGCGACGCTGCTGGGACCCGACGATCCGGCGATCCGTCCCAATGCCCTAGCCGCGGCCACCGACCGATCAGTCTACGACATCTTGATGCACCTGAACCCGGTGCTGCCCAAGGTTCTCGTGTAGCCGACGATCGCGGAACACTAGCGGCTCTCGGCCAGCAGGCAGAGGAGCTCGTACATCATGGTTGCTCCGACGAGAGCGGTGGTCCCGCTGGGGTCATAGGCCGGTGCCACCTCCACCACGTCGACCCCGATCAATCGTACCCCCCGCAACTTCCGGAGCAGGGACAGGCTCTCCACCGTCGTGAGGCCGCCCACCTCCGGGGTCCCCGTACCCGGTGCGAAGGCCGGATCCAGGCTGTCGATGTCGAACTCGGACGGGTCGTCGGTCAAGGGTGCCCGCATTAAGGTGGCGATCTCCATGTAGCGGGGGGCCGACATGGGGTCCTGCCCGCCTGACTTTCTCCAATTCAATAGACCTCCCAGACGCCGGGGCTGGCCAACTCGACGAGGTGATCATCGGGATCGCGGAAGTAGAGGCTTCGGCCCCCGCGAGCCCATTCGATCTCGCTCTCGATCTCGATCCCCCGAGACACGAGGTGCTCACGCCAGGGAGGGAGCTGCTCAGTGTCCACCGCGAACGCGAAGTGGGCATGTCCGCTGGCGTCGTGTGGCGGTATCCACTCGCCGGACGCGCCGACGCCGGACGCGGTGGAACCGCGCAGGAAGAGGAGCAAGACTGTTCCTCCGCCGGCATCGAGGGCGTTGAGACGCTCCCCCGACGTGAGGGAGCGTAGCCCAAGCACGTCGCGATAGAAAGCTCCGGCACGCGCCAGATCGTCGACGTAGAGCGCCGTCTCGAGAACGCGGCGGATGGGAGGGGGAGTGCTCAAGGGTGTGACCTCGCAAGCTGTCCGACATGTCAGCCGTGAAGCTGTGAGCGGGTAGGCGCGCCCGCAAGCAGGAGGGCGATCCGGTCGCGGCCAAAGGACCGGCATCGAGCGACGGGGGTCACGCTTCCAACCAGGGACGCGCTTCCGGCATCAGTGTGTCCGTCGACTTCGAGGTGCGTGTGCCGGCGGGGGTCGAGTTCGTGGGTAGCATGGTGTCCGGTTACGTGGAGGCCAGGGATCTGGAGTCCGAGGTGACGGCCACCACCGTGAGCGGTGATATCACCCTGCTCTTTCCGGAGGACCTCGACGCCGACATCGACTTCGAGTCCCTCTCAGGGGACTTCCACGCCGACTTCGATGTGGATCTCGAGAGTCGAAGGAACCGCTGGGTGGGCTCCCACGTCCGGGGCACCATCGGTGACGGCGGCCGGCGCCTATCGCTCAATACGGTCAGCGGAGACGTGAGGCTGCGGAGGACCCGGACCAGAAGCCAGGTGCGGTAGATAGCGCGGTCGTTACGGCCGAGGCGCCTCGAGGGCCAGAGCCCAGGGGACGTCCGCGTCGGGGCTCCGGCGCCACCTCATGTGGCTCTGGTACGGGAAGAAGAGCGTGCCGCCTTCCTCCTGGGTAAGGTAGAAGCGGAACGAGTAGATCTCGTTCTCGTCTCCCCGGTACTCGATGGAGTAGAAGGGCAGGTCGTCTTCGATGATCTGCACCTCCTGAATGCGATGCATGGAGAAGGTGTCGCCGCCCTGGAGGAGATAGAGATAATCTTTCGTGATCTCGAACGCCCGGTCCGCGTACGCCGGCGAGTCGGTGGTCCATCGGCCCGTCACGTCGTCGGGAGGAGTCTCGATGATTTCGGGCCCACACGCTGCCACGAGGATCGGGACGCACAAGGTGGCCAAGGATCTCCGAAGGGCGAGTAGGATCATGTCGTCACGAGGCATCCGTACTAGCGCGCGCGTCCGCCTTGTGGGCACGATTCCACATCAACTCCCTCTGGTTCGGGAAGTAGATGGTCCCGCCCTGCGCCTGACTGAGGTAGAAACGGAAAGTGAAGAGCTCGTCTTCGTCACCCATGTATTCGATGGAGTAGAACGGCAGGTCGTCGTGACGCAACCGAACCCTCTCGATGTCGTGCGCGGAAATGGTGTTGCCACTCTGGAGCAGGTACAACCGCCCGGGCGTGATCTCGAACGCCCGATCGGCGTAATCCGGGTGGGTGGTCCTCCACAGACCCGTGATCTCGTCAGGCGACGTCCTGGACGTCTCGGTGTCACACCCAGAGAAAGCGAGCGGGACGCAGACGACGGTGAGCGCGACGCCCAGGCTCCTCCGTGGGGCGAGCATGGTCAATCGCTCCCGAGCCCGGCGGCGAGCCCGGCCCTGCTAACCCCCACCGCCTGCAGGACACGGAGGGCAACGTCGCCCGAGCTCATGACCTCGACGAAAGCCTCCACGGCTTCCGGATCGAACTGTGTTCCGGAGCACTCGACGATCACCTCGAGGCTCTCTTCGGCGTTTCTGCCGGGACGGTAGGGACGGTCGGACTGCAGGGCATCGAAGGTGTCGGCGACGCACAGGATGCGCGCCAGCAAGGGGATGTCTGTGCCGCTCAGCCCTTCCGGATATCCCAGCCCGTCGAATCGCTCGTGATGATAAAGAACGATGGGGAGCACGTCGGCCAGGGCGTTGAGGGGCTCCAGGATTCGCGCACCGATGGTGACGTGGTCCTTCATGATCTGCATCTCCTCATCGTCCAACGCCCCGTCCATGTCGAGGATGTGCACGGGGACGCCGATCTTGCCGATGTCGTGGAGCAGGCCGCCCCGGTGCAAGCGCTCCAGCTCCTCGTCCGGCAGACCCATGGCACGGGCGATCAGGATGGCCATCTGGGATACGCGCTCGGAGTGACCCGCCGTCCAGTGGGATTTTGCGTCGATGGTGCGGGCCAACGTGGTGATGGTGCTCCAGCTCAGGTCCTCGAGCTCGTCGAAGAGGGCCCCGACCTGTCGCGCCATGTCGTTGAACGATCCGGCGAGCTCCTCGAACTCGTCCCCGCTCGAGATGTGGACCCGCGTGCTGAAGTCCTTCGCCGCGAGGCGGCGCGTCCCCTCTCGCAGCTTGGCCAGGGGCTCCATGCTCTGACGGATCCGGTGGGCGGCCACAAGCAGGACGAAGGCCAGGGTCGCCACCAGGAAGCCGATCAGGGTCCTGCGGAAGTCGCCCAGGGTGGCGAGCATGGTCTCTTCACTCTCTCCCACCACGATGGTCCAGTTATCGGAGTTGTAGTTCCTGAGATAGATTCTCCGGTAGTGGCCCGTGTATCTCCTGCCCCCGTTGATCCACGAAGTGGCTCCATGGACGGTGTCTTCGGGGATCAGCATGCCCTCCGGGGGACCGGCGGTCATCCACGAAGCGAGACCCCCGGCACAGTCGAGAGGCCGCATCAGGGGGTCGAGGATGCAGTAGCCCTTGTCGTCCTGGAAGTCGACCTCGGTCGTGGCGATGCTCATGGCATAGACCTGGGCGGTGGACCAGAGGCTGTCGCCGATGACCCGTCCCCACAGGACGCCGTCCTCGATGTTGTCGGCGTCCCATGCCTTCACCATGAGGATCTGGAGCTCACCCTCGCCGTCGCGGGGGACCACGGTGAGTGCCGTCTGCCCCAGGGTGACGTTGGCGCGAGCCACGGCGCTCAGCTCGGGGACTTCGCTAAGGGAGCCCACCATGGGCACGGGCTCGGCGTCGATCTCCGGAACCAGGCTCATGTCACTGAGCCGCCGCAGGTCCTCCCGCCGCAACGGTGTCTCGATCCCAGCCCTCACGGCCGAGGATAGGGGGTACGTGGACGCCGCCAGGAAGATCATCTCGCTCTCGATGGCCTGCACCCGCTCGATGACGCCCATGGCGGCGTCGGTGGTTCCCTGGTCCAGGCGTTCGCGGCTCTGGCTCACGAGCTCGGCCCGGACCCTGGCGTACGAGAGCGCGGCCAGCGTAGCGGTGGGGATCAAGGCGCAAAGGAAGAAGAGTCCTACGATCTTCCGGCCCAGCTTGGTTCTGAAGTGCTCGACATCGAAGATCATGCGTCAGGCCGAGGTACGATGTTCAAGCTAGAAGTCCGCGGCCAGGCCCACGAAGGCACCGTCCAGTGCCCGGAGTATGTCGTCCTGGCTGGCCTTCGCCGAGAGTGGCGTCTTGCTCTCCCCGTCCAACCCCATGCTGTACAGGTCGTAGTCGCTGTTGAGCGGTACCAGGAACTTGTCCTTGCGACCTCCGGACGAGCCTCCCCTCTTTCCCGTGTCGAGGGCCATGTAGACGTACGGGTTGCCCCACGGGTCCACCATGCCTGCCCGGTCGATGTCGGCCAGGCTCGCGGGCGAGGCGAAGTTGTCCTCGATGTAGTTGGCGAGGTCGAACTCCATGACCCGGATGTCGGCGATGGCGCGCACGTTCATGGCACGCTCCCGGGCCCGCTGGAAGGTAGGCGCGGTCATCGACGCGAGCGTACCGACGATCACCGTGACGATGAGGAGCTCGAGCAGGGTGAAGCCCTGGTAGAACTCCTTTCGTCCACGGCGACGACGGACTCGTCTGCGTGACTGCGACCGCGAGATGCTTAGGGCCGGATGCCTTTCGTCAAACTGAGAGGAAGCACGCGTGGACTACCAGCGTGCGGCTTTTCTATGTGCGGATTTCCATAGATAAAACTTACATCACGCGTATGAAGAGATGAAAGGACCTTGCGCCGCCGGGAATCGCAGAATGCCTCGGTGAGGGGGCCCCTGCTAACTCACCAGGAGGACGTAGGCGACGGCCAGGGCCAGGTGCAGGAGGGCGAAGGGAAGGGCCTTCTTTACGAAGGCGACGAAGGAGAGCGGCACCTTGTGCTTGTGCATGACGGTGACCGCCACGAGGGTCGATGCCGACCCGATCGGCGTGATGTTGCCGCCCAGATTGGAGCCGAAGATCACCGCCCACCACAGGGGATCGCCAGGCGGACGAACGCCCCCGCCCGGCATGGGAATTTCCCCGATGATCTTCGCCAGCATGGCCGCCAACGGGATGTTGTCCGTGACCGAGCTGAAGGCCGCAGATGCCAACAGCACGGCCGACGTGCCGGCCCTGGGACCCAACGCGATAAGGTCTTCGACCCCGCGGCCGATGAGGGCCAGGACCTGGGCGTGCTCCATGACGGAGATGACGACGAACAGGGCGGCGAAGAAGGCGAGCAGGTCCCAGTCGATGGTGCGGTAGAACTCGTCCACCTCGTGCTTGTAGCGGATCAGCATGATCGCGGCGAAGGCCAGAGCGACGAACCCCATCCCCAGGTCGCCCACATACGGGGTGACAGACGCCGTGGCGATGGCCACGATGAAGAGGAGGAGCATGGCCGCACCGAACCAAAAGAACCCCTGGCTCTCGATCCCGTCCGTCTCGTCGAAGCCGGCCACGAGCTGGGCCGCTTCTTCGATCTCCTCGGGGGTGGCGAGCCCACGGATCCCGAACAGCCCAGCGCCGAGCAGGAGCGTGGCGACGGTCACGACGGCCACGAACGGTGCGGCCTTGAAGAAGAAGGCCATGAAGCTGATGCCGGCTGCCGTTCCCACGATGATGTTGGGAACCGAGCTGATCAGCGTCAGCAGCCCTCCGACGTTGGTGAGCAGTCCTTCAATCAGCAGAAAGCCCAGCAGCTTGTCGGGGCGCTCGAGTTTGGCCAACGACACGGCTGAGAGGGATCCCACGATGATCATGGCGGTGACGTTGTTCAGGACCGCCGAAAACGCCACGGTCATGAGGCCGTAGTACCAAAGGAGCTTGAGCGGGTCTCCGCGGGACGCCTTGGTGAGCTTGATAGCGATCCAGGTGAACAGTCCCGAGCGTGACGTCACGTCGACGAAGAGGCTGGCTCCCAGGATGATCGTGATGACCCCCCAGTCGATGGCCGGGATATAGACGGGCATGTTCACCTCGTGCCCGCCGATGAGGTACGGCCCGTACGGAAGCGGTAGGAGCACGGCGCCGAGGAGCAGGGTCACCACGGCGAACAACCCCACGATGAGCGACTTCATCGCGTGGAGCTTCTCTTCGAAGGCGAGGCACACGATCATGCCGGTCAGGAGGGCGCCGAAGAGGAGCGTGACGGTGAGCGACACCTCGGGGGCGGGCCCTTGGGCGGCTTCCTGGAGAGGGGTGATCATCACAGCATCAGGAGGGGGATGGCCCTGAGCTCGACGGCTAGCGGATACGCCAGCCCGTGCATGGCGAGCTGATCCTCGTCCTTCGTGTTCATGACCAGGAGGTCGACGTCGTGCTCTTCGATGAGCCGGCGGTATTCCTGGATGTGGTGTCCGGACGTGACCACCGATTCGACGGTGAGGGAGGGGGTGCTCTTCGAGAGACCAACCCGGCACGACTCGATGTAGTCCTTCGGGTCCTTCATCAGACGGGCCTCGATGTCCTTTCGCGCCGCGTCCGTGTCGATGGAGGCGATCTTCGATATGGCCTCCATGTAGCGCTCGAATGCCGCGTCGTCCTCTACGTGGCTGAGGTACAGGGTGCCACCTTCGCGCGCATAGTGGGCTGCGTGGTTGACCAGCCGGTCGTCACCCGTCAGGTGGTCGGTCATGGCCATGACCGACTCCGTGCGTCGCCTGGCCAGCGCCTGAAACTCGGGTCGCTCGGGGTGGGGCAGCACGACTACGGGCGTCGTCGTCGCCTGCGTCAGCACGTCCACGTACTCACCCAGCGTGTAGGGCCAGCGCCAGCTCTCGGAGTGCAGATGCCGGTACGTGCAGATGAGGCCTGGGTGCTCGCCCTCCACCAGCTCCAGCAGATCGGGAACGGTCTTGAACTCATTTCCATGAACGACGCGCCACCGGATGTTCTCGGTCCGGTCGAGAACTTCGAGGAAGGCTCGCGCCTTGGCCCCGAAGTCGTCCGCCTGGGGGGCGTCGCGATCGCACACGACCAGAACCGAGCCCACCTCTATATCCTCCGGCGTGAAGACAGTGCGGGCCGCGGCCCGGAAGACACTCTCGAACTGATCGACCTTGGTCATCGCCGGAGAGACCGCGAGCACGTGAGATGCCGCCCGGCATGCTTTCCAGCGACGATTCGCATTCCGGCGCCCCAGTCAGTTGTGCGTGGCTGCGGGACGAACCGACCGTCCGCTGGCCGCCGCTCCGGCCTCCTCGTCGACGCCCAGGAGGATCAGTCCGCCCACCAGGAAGAAGACCATGATGGCCCCCACACCAAAGCGCTG
Organism: Longimicrobiales bacterium; assembly: GCA_965238005.1. Taxonomy (GTDB): domain Bacteria; phylum Gemmatimonadota; class Gemmatimonadetes; order Longimicrobiales; family Gaopeijiaceae; genus CBDCKN01. The sequence continues at coordinate 3,103,837 of OZ250165.1, read as the reverse complement.
GTTCCCGAAGACGCTCGTGGCGAGGCCGTAGATGAGCGGGCCCATGAACGCGATGGCCTTTCCGGAAAAGGCGAAGAAGCCGTAGAACTCGGTCTCCTTTGCCGGGGGGACGAAGCGCCCGAGGAGGGAGCGGCTGGCCGCCTGGTTGGGACCCACGAACACGCCCACCAACAACCCTGCGAGGAACATTGACATCTTGTCGCCGGCGGGTGCCATGGTGGCCCAGAGCGTAGCGAGGAACAGGCCTACCAGGGAGATCAGGATCGTCTTGCGCCCCCCGATACGGTCGTCCAAGAAGCCCATGGCGAACGCGCCGAGTCCGGCCGTGACATTCAGTGCCAGACCCCAGAGCATGACCTCGGTGAGCGTGAAGCCGAAGACTTCAGCGGCGTAGAGGGGTCCCAAGGCGAAGATGGTCACCAGCCCGTCGTTGTAGACCATCCGGGCGATGAGGAGCCGCACGATCTGGCCGTAGCGCCTGATCTCGTGGAACGTGTCCGTCAGCTGTGTGACGGCTCCCCTCAGGAGCTCTCCGAGGGGAGGTGGATCCTGATGATGGGGCTCCGGCACCCAGCGGAATATGGGAACGGCGAAGACCGCGAACCACACCGCCACCACCAACGTCGTCGCCCGGATATTCTGGAAGAGTGCCTCCTCTCCGGTGCCCAGCCCGAACCAGGGGTTCTCGGCCTGGACGAACCCCACCAGGGCCACGACCATGGCCAACAAGCCGCCCAGGTATCCCAGGGCCCAGCCGTAGCCGGAGACCTTCCCGATGTTGTCGGAGGTGGTGAGGTCGGGGAGGTAGGAGTTGTAGAAGACGCCCGACAGCTCGAAGGCGATGTTGCCCACCACGAAGACCACGAACGCGAACATCACTTGGCCCGGCGTGGGGAAGTAGAGGAGCGCACTTCCCAGGATGGCGATGCCGGTGCTGATCAACAGAAAGCGCCGCCGGTGTCCTCCGCGGTCGGCCAGCGCGCCGAGGAACGGTGAGCTCAGTGCGACGACGATGGCGGTGAGAGCGATCCCGTTCGCCCATATCACGGTTCCCGTGTCGCCGTCGGGCGCGATCTCCTGTGCGAAGAAGAACGAGTAGATGAACGTCACGATGAGCGTCGTGAACGCCGAGTTGCCGAAGTCGTAGAGGGCCCAACCCCAGATGGCCTTCCTGCCCGCCGGGCTCTGTGCCCCTTCGTGCGCTCGTGTTTCTGTTGCCATGGCGTCTACTCGTCCGTCCTGTGGAGCTTGCCCCACGCCTCAGGGTTATGAGGTGCCTAAGCGGGGCCGATCCGGAGAATTAGCTCGATACCCCAGTAGCGCTCATCCGTCAAGAAGAACTGCCCCATGGGTGACGGGCCGTCGTGGAAGACTCCGCGGAGATGGGCGGAGCGGTCGCCGTCCTGCACCACCAGTCCCAGGACGGCGGACAGCTGTCCCGACCAGTCGGTCCGATCGGCGCTCTGCCAATCCAGCCCGCCGTCCAGACCGAAGTCGCCGCCGGACCACCCAAGCCACTGGAAGTCGGCCCCAAGCTGTACGTGGGCGTCGTCCGAGAAGTCCGGACCCAACAGGGCTTCGTTCTCCAAGCTGGAGCGCGTGACGACGCCCCCGCCCCCGTACAGACGCACCGCTCCCACCCGATACGCCACCAGGGCGTCGAACGTCTCGGATGTGAAGTCCACCCGCTCCGCCCCACTCTCGATCACTTCGTCGCCGAGATGGGCGCTCCAGTGCGTGAGGCGCACCCGGGCCGACCACGGCCCCCACCCGGCCTCGACGGGGAACGCGACCACCCAATCAGAGGCCACCAGATCGCTGCTCGATATCTCGAGCCGGAAGCGACCGAAGACCCCGGCTTGGATCCCGAGCGCCAGGCCTCCGTCCTCCCACTGCGCCGGACTCCAGAGTCGGAAGGCCCCGCCCAGCGCGGCCTCGCCCTGGAGCTCGCTGTCGAGCCCTTCCTGGCCCCCGAAGTCGAAGGGCGGCCGCTCGGCCGGGTCGAAACGGCTACGAAACACGGGCGTCCACAGCGCTCGTAGTGCAAAGACGGGCTCCCGCATGGAGGCGTGGGGGGCGGTGAAGTAACCCTGATCGGGAAACCATGAGTCGCGGGAGGGGCTCTGGGCCTCGACCCCGGGCGTGATGAGCCCCAGGGAAGGGAAGACCAAGGCTGTGAGTTGCAGAAGGACTCTCACGCGTGCTCCGGCGCGGGTGGCTCGGCTCGACGGCCGCTCATTCTATCGCAGGCGTGCTCCACCGGAAAAGGGATCCGGCGGACCATGTCGGTGGTACGACAGATCTCAGATCGGGAGAAGCTCACAAGGATGGATATGGACCGCGTAGAGATCCCCAACCAGGCCACCTACTCGCCGCTGGCCCTTACGGACGTCTTCATGCTCGCGCCCCTGGCGTCCAGGGTGCTCCTGGGCGCCACCGTGCCCGGCCGCATCGTTCAGGCACTGGCGCTCGGCGCCTATGCCGGAAGCGCGTTGAGCGACTGGATGTCCAGGCGAGATGCACGACCCATCGACTTCAGGGAGGTCTTCGGTCAGGATGAGTCCGACCTGGAGCCCATGACGGACGAGGATCGCCAGGCAGAGGTGGAAGAGCTCGTCCAGAAGCTGAACGACAACTACGAGCCGGTGAAGATGTCGCGGGAGGAGCTGGCAGTTCTCGTCAACGAGCGGTTGACCGACTACATCGCTTCCATCACCGGGCAGCGCGTGGAGACCAGCGCCGAGGTCCGGAGCTTCGCGATCTCCAAGGTCATCTTTCCCTTCGCCCTCGGTGCGTGCGACATCCTCTCCGGCGACGTGACCATCTTCCGCGATTCGGGGATCTTCGAGCCCCACATCATCGCCCACGAGTTCTGTCACCGGAAAGGCTACTACAAGGAGCTCCAGGCCCAGGCACTCGCCTACCTGGCTCTCAGCACGGCGGAGGAGAACATCCTGGTCCAGGCGGCCCACTCCGAGCGCGTGCACCGGAACCTGCGAGTCCTCGCCGGCGGTGATCTGGACCGCGACCACGAATTGGTGGACGAGTCCGGTCTCCGCGAGGAGCTTGCCAGGGACTTTCACGACATCCGCCCCAAGCCGTCCATGTACGAGCAGGGCGTGTGGACCATCATGAAGCCGCTCATGGAGGAGCGGATGAAGATGACCGGCCAGAACGGTCTCGCCGACTACGACGCCGGCTTCACCGACTTCATTCACTCTCAGGGCTGACGAGCGGCCCTTTCCTCCTTACATTCTCAACATTCTCGCCCGGCTGTTCGCGGGGACCGATCGCGGATCCACCTGAAACCCTGGTCGCACTATGAGCGCAATTCTGCCTGCGGTAATCGGCCTGGTGGCCTTAGGCCTCGGCTATCGCTTCTACTCGAAGTTCATCGCCGAGAAGATCTATCAGCTCGATCCGGCTTTCGAAACGCCGTCCCATGCCTTGCGGGACGACGTGGACTACCTACCCACCAACAGGGTCGTGCTGTGGGGCCACCACTTCACGTCGGTGGCGGGGGCGGCGCCCATCATCGGGCCCGCCATCGCCGTCATCTGGGGGTGGCTGCCTGCGTTCATATGGGTCGTGGCCGGCACGATGTTCTTCGCGGGCGTGCACGACTTCGGCGCCATCTGGGCCAGCGTCCGCAACAGGGGGACGTCGCTTGGCTCCCTCACGGGCGAGGTCGTGGGCCCACGGGCGCGGACCCTGTTCATGATCGTCATCTTCCTGCTGCTGCTGATGGTCAACGCCGTCTTCGCCGTGGCCATCTCCAACGCGTTGGTGGCGACGCCCAGCGCCGTGATTCCGGTCTGGAGCGCCATTGCGGTTGCCGTCGTGATCGGCGTGCTGATCTACCGGCTCAAGAAGCCGATCCTGTGGCCCACGATCATCGGCACGGTGGTCCTCTACGCGGTCATCGGGCTGGGCGAGCTCGTCCCGGTCGCTTTGCCCGATACGCTCTTCGGGCTGGCGGCAGGCCCGCAGTGGATCGTGATCCTGTTCATCTACGCCACCATCGCCTCGCTGCTGCCGGTCTGGCTGCTCCTCCAGCCGCGGGACTACATCAACGGCGTCCAGCTCTTCGTGGGCCTGGGTCTTCTGTTCGCGGCGGTGTTCCTCGCTAACCCGCCCATCGTCGCTCCGGCCTTCAACCAGAACGTGCCCAGCGGGACGCCGCCGCTGGTGCCGCTCCTGTTCGTGACGATCGCCTGTGGCGCCATCTCCGGCTTCCACGGACTGGTGGCGTCGGGCACGACCTCAAAGCAGCTGGACAAGGAGCCAGACGCTCGCTTCGTCGGGTACGGAGGCTCCATGGGAGAGGGCCTGCTCGCGATCTGCGCCATCATCGCGGTGACCGCCGGCTTCGCCACCCGGGCCGATTGGGAGGCCACGTACTCCACGTTCGGCACCACGGGTATCGACACCTTCGTGCTGGGTGGCTCGGCCGTCGTCGCCGCAGGCACGGGGCTGCCGATCGGGTTCGCGGCCACTCTGCTCGCCGTCATGGCCGTGCTCTTCGCCGGAACCACCATGGACACGGGTGTCCGGCTGCAGCGGTATATCGTCCAGGAGTGGGGGACGATCTACAACCTGCCCGTTCTCCAGAATGGCTACGTCGCCACCTTCATCGCGGTGGGGGCGTGTCTCGCGCTGGCCTTCGGAGCCGGTGGGGCCGACGGACAAGGGGGAATGCTCATCTGGCCGCTCTTCGGGACGACCAACCAGCTCCTGGCCGGGCTCACGCTCCTCGTCATCAGCGTCATGTTGGTCAAGCGGGGACGGCGGTACGCCTTTACCCTCGTGCCGATGATCTTCGTCACCACCATGTCGTTCCTGGCGGCGCTGTATCAGCTCTGGGACCTGTTCTCGACCGGTCAGTACTTCCTTGCGACGCTGGACCTCCTGATCGTCATCGCGGCGATCTTCGTGATCCTGGAGTCGACGTCGGCGTTCCTCCGGGAGCGGAGGCAAGCAGCGGAGGCGCCTGCGGTCTAGGCCACTGGTGGCCCGCGGCCTGAAGAAAACCATGAAGCTGGCCGACATCAGAAAGAGGCTCGAGCGCGTCAACTACCTCGCCTCCGAGTTCTACAACGCGCCCTACCGTGGTGCCATCGCCCGGGCCAAGCGGGACGAGGACGACCTCTTCATGCTGCTCGTATTCTCGGAGCTGATGGGGGTGCCCAATCCGGCGAGCTACTATACGCTGGAGCTGCAGCCCATCCTGCTGGAGAGGTTTCACGAGTGGCATACACGCATGGGTATGGAGCACTCTCCCCTCGATGAGTTCCGGTGCTGCTGACGGATTCGCGGCGATCGGCCCCGCCTCACGCTACCTGCGGTAGGGCTCCGCGGTCGAGGTCGTAGCCAGCCGTGAGAGAGTTCCTCGGCCGTCGCATCCTCTTTGTGGGCGGCAAGGGGGGCGTCGGGAAGACCACGATCGCGAGCGCCCTCGCACTCATGGCGGCCGAGTCCGGCCACAGGATCCTCATCGTCTCCATGGACCCGGCCCACTCCCTGGGCGACATCTTCGAAGTCCGGATCGGCAACCGGGAGGTCTCGTTGGCCGAGGGCCTGTGGGGGCTCGAGATCGACCCGGACGCTGAGGCTGAGCATCACATCCGGACGGTGAAGGCCAGCCTGAAGCGGCTGGTCGCCCCCAAAATGTACGGGGAGATCGACCGCCAGCTCGACCTGGCGAGGGACGCGCCGGGCACCGTCGAGGCCGCCGTCCTCGAGCGCATGGCCGACCTCATGGCCGACGCCACGAGTCGCTTCGATCTGGTCATCTTCGATACCGCGCCGACAGGCCACACCGTCCGGCTGCTCTCGTTGCCCGAGGTGATGGCCGCGTGGAGTGACGGGATGCTCAAGCATCAGGACCGTTCCCGCCGACTAGGGCAGGTTCTCAAGATCTTCGGCCGGGTCCAGTCGAAGGAGGATGAGTTCGGGATGATCGGTGGCGGCAGCGACGAAGCGGAGGACGCTCGCTCTACCCGGATCAACGAGATCCTCCTGACCCGGCGGCGAAAATTCCACCGGGCTCGTGAGCTCCTGACGGATGCAGACACGACCGCGTTCCTGCTCGTCATCAACCCGGAGCGGCTGCCGATTCTCGAGAGCAAGAAGGCCTTGGACGTGCTCCGCAAGTTCGACGTGCCGGTGGCGGCCATGATCGTGAACCGGCTTCTGCCCGACGACGCGGAAGGCGACTTTCTGCGCGAGCGACGACTCCAGGAGCACGAGTACAGGGAGGAGATCGACCGTGAGTTCGCGACCCTCCCTCGAGTCTACATCCCGCTCCTGCCCCACGACGTCCACGGCATCGACACGTTGCGCCAGATCGGGCGCCTCCTCGTGCCCGCGGGCGGCGGATAGGCTCCTTCGCCGAGCCCCGTTCATCCATGAGCTCACTGCAGCGCGTCGCGGCGATGATCGATCGGCTCAACGATCGCGTCGGAGAGGCAATCCAATGGCTCGCCCTGATCATGGTGCTCGTGGGAGCATTCAACGCCCTCGCCCGCTATGCGACGCGGTACACCGGCATCTCTCTCAGCTCCAACGCCTACCTCGACCTGCAATGGTACTTCTTCAGCCTCATCTTCCTCCTGGGGGCGGGGTACGGGCTGAACCACGGCTACCACGTCAGGGTCGACGTCCTGTATGCGAAGCTGGGGCGGAGGGGGAAGGCGTGGATCGATCTCCTGGGCACGGTGCTGTTCCTCGTGCCGTTCTCACTCGTCATGCTCTGGGTCTCATGGAGACCGGTCTGGAATAGCTGGGCGATCCGGGAGAGCTCGCCGGATCCGGGAGGGCTCCCGCGCTACCCCATCAAGGCCGTCATCCTCGTGGCGTTCCTCCTCCTTCTCCTTCAGGGGATCAGCCATGCGCTGAAGCAGGCGACCATTCTCTGGGGATCGCAGCGTGAAGGGCATCCCGAGCCGGGCCCTGCGCCTGGGGACGCCTCCTACCCTCCTGGTGGCTCGGGAACTTCGGAAACGGAACACTAGTGGGCGACGTCTGGGGTCCCATCATGTTCCTGGGGGTCCTGGCCCTCATCTTCACCGGATACCCGGTGGCATTCGCCCTGGCCGGGACGGCCCTCGCGTTCTCCCTCCTCGGGACCCTGGCCGGCGACTTCGACCTGATCCTCCTCCGGGCGCTCCCGGACCGGACCTTCGGGATCATGTCGAACTACACGCTTCTGGCCGTCCCCTTCTTCATCTTCATGGGCACCGTCCTGGAGAAATCACGTCTGGCCGAGGACCTGCTGGAGACCATCGGCATCCTGTTCGGACGCTTCCGAGGCGGATTGGCTCTGGGCGTGATCGGCGTAGGTGCGCTGCTGGCCGCGGCCACCGGTATCGTGGGGGCGTCCGTCACGGCCATGGGCCTCATCTCGCTGCCTGTCATGCTCAGGAACGGGTACAAGGACGATCTGACCCTCGGCGTCATCGCGGCCTCCGGGACCCTTGGCCAGATCATCCCGCCCAGCATCGTCCTGATCGTTTTGGGAGACCAGATGGGCGTATCGGTGGGGGCCCTGTTCCAGGCCGCCCTCGTGCCGGGGCTCATCCTCACCGGGGCCTACGCGCTCTACGTCGTGGGCGTGGCCATCGTGAGGCCCGAGGCGGCGCCGGCGATGGAGGAGGCGCGCGAGATTCGTGGCCTCGCCCTGGCCCGCCGCGTTATGGTCTCCCTGATTCCACCCCTCGCTCTGATTCTCGTCGTGCTCGGCAGCATCTTCGCCGGCGTGGCGACGCCGACGGAGGCCGGCGCCCTGGGTGCCGTAGGAGCCATAATCCTGGCCGCGGTGGGTGGGCGGCTCTCCATGGATGCCCTCAGGGCGGCCATGAACGACACCACGCGCCTCACCATCATGGTGATCTTCCTCCTCATCGGCTCCACGGTCTTCACCCTCGTGTTCCGCGGCCTGGAGGGGGACCTGTGGATTGCGCAGATGCTTTCGAACCTCCCCGGCGGCTCCCTGGGCTTCCTCGTCGTCGTAAACGCCGTCGTCTTCGTCCTCGGCTTCTTCATCGACTTCTTCGAGATCGCGTTCATCATCGTACCCCTCGTCGTGGCGCCGGCTCAGATACTGGGCCTCGACCTGACCTGGCTCGGGATCGTCCTGGCCGTGAACATCCAGACGTCCTTCCTCACGCCGCCCTTCGGCTTCTCGCTGTTCTACCTCCGGGGAGTCACACCTGCGGACATTTCCACGACGAGCATCTACCGGGGCGTGGTGCCGTTCATCGTCATCCAGCTCGTCGTGCTAGGCGGCCTCATCGCCTGGTTGCTGAGGTGACGTTCGCGGTGGGGGCTCCGCGTTATCCAGAGGCATGATGGGCCGGCCAGGGGAGCCGCCCCGAAAGGGCTGTTCCAATCTCCAGACCTTTACAACCGTCTCGAGTTGCTCTTCGGAGAGGTGTACGTATCTCTATATCGTGAGTATACGTACGAGGCCGTGTTGCCGCATGGAGACTTTGCCTTGGCCGGAAACACTGCGGCTGGTCGGCTGACGTACCAGCTTTCACGAGGAGGGGAGCAGGCTGGCTCAAAACAACCGGATCGCCATAGGTTTCCGGCTACCCTTGGTGATTCCACTCGCCCGAGCCAGCCTGGAGGTCTCCATGTCTGCACCCGCCTTTGCACGCATCTCGCTTGTGACCGCCTTTCTGTGGGCCATGCCTCTGGTCGCCCAAAGGGATTGGGATGCCGTCGAGATCCGCACCGTTTCCCTGGGCGGCGGGGTCTACATGCTGATGGGAAGCGGCGGTAACATCGGGCTCTCCGTCGGGGAGGACGGGGCCTTCATCGTGGACGATCAGTTCGCCCCGCTCACCGAAAAGATCAAAGCCGCCATCGCGGAGGTGACGGATCGGCCCGTGGAGTGGGTCCTGAACACTCATTGGCACGGCGATCACACGGGTGGGAACGAGAACTTCGGAGGCGCGGGTGCCCTCATCGTCGCCCACGACAATGTCTACAGGCGGCTCAATCCGGCGGAGTTCGCCGATCTGGTAGGACGCAGTCAGGAGGCCCCCGATGCGGCTCTTCCGGTGGTCACCTTCGATCAGACAATGACCTTCCACTGGAACGGAGAGGACGTCCACGCCTTCCACGTGGCGCACGCCCATACCGATGGAGACGTGATCATCCACTACCGCGAATCCGACGTCTACCACATGGGCGACACGTTCTTCAACGGCCGCTATCCCTTCATCGATGTAGACTCCGGGGGGAATGTAGACGGGCTGATCGCTGCGGCGGACCTGATCCTTCGCATGAGCGGATCGGGCACCCGGATCATCCCGGGCCACGGCGAGCTTGCGACTCGCGACGACCTCCGGGCCTACCGCGAGATGCTCAGCACGGTGCGGGGCCGGGTAGCCCAGCTGATCCGGGATGGCAAGAGCCAGGACGAAGCGGTAGCGGCCAACCCCACCGCCGACCTCGACGAGGACTGGGAGACCACCCGGGACTGGACGGAAGGATTCGTGGCTCTCGTCTACCGGAGCCTGACGGAGGGTCGGTAGGAGGGCGTCCTAGAGCTTCGGGAACGCGAACCTGGCGTACTCCAGCTCGTTGCCACGGAAGTACCGGAAGCTCCGGGTCCTGAACTCCCTCCAGGAGTCGTAGACCCGTCTGAAGTCCGCGGACGCCGCCGCTTGCTCTTCGAGATACGTGAGAGTCTCACTCCAAGCCGCCTCTAGGATGTCGTCCGAGAAGCTTCGCAGCGTGACGCCGTGCTCGGAAGTAAGACGTGCCAGCGCGAGAGGATTCTCCACGTCGTAGCGCGCCAGGGTCTGCACGCTGGCAGCGTCGCACGCACACGCGAGCGCTTCTTGATACGTCGGGGGCAGATCGTTCCAGGCATCGAGGCCCACCTGGAGAGTGATGGTGACGCCAGGCTCCCACCAGCCAGGGATGTAGTAGTTCTTGGCGATCTCATGGAGGCCGAGCTTCTCGTCGTCGTAGGGGCCCACCCATTCGGTCGCGTCGATGGCACCGCGCTCCAGGGCCGGGTAGATCTCGGGGGCCGCCAGGACCTGGACGCTCACGCCGAGGCGGGCCATGATCTCGCCCCCCAGCCCGGGAATACGCATGCGGAGGCCCCTCATGTCCGCCAGAGAGTCGACCGGCTCACGGAACCACCCGCCGAACTGGGGCCCCGTGCTGCCGCATGGGAAAGTGATGATCCCGAAGTCCGAGAAGATCCCCCTCATGAGGCCCAGGCCACCGCCATGATTCAGCCACGCGGTTCGCTGTCGATGGTTCAGTCCGAACGGGATCGCGGTTCCGAAGGCGAGGGCCGGGTTCTTCCCGATGTAGTAGTAGTCGGCGGTGTGCCCGGCCTGTACGGTGCCGGACTGGACTCCGTCCATGACCTGAAGGGCAGGAACGAGCTCGCCGGCGGCGAACACCCGGATCGTGAACTGCCCTCCAGTCAGGGCCTCGACGCGATCCGCGATGCGCAGCACCGTCCCGTGCAGGATGTCCAGGCTGGGAGGATAGCTGGAGGCGAGTCGCCAGCTCACGCGGGGACCGGTCACCGGATTGGTGCCGTCGCCGCTTTGAGGCTCGCTGCCACCGCAGGAGGCCAGAACGCCGGTGCCAGCGGCACCGAGTGTCGCTTTGCGCACGAATTCTCGACGCTTGATGGGGCTCATGGTATGGTCACTTCCTGCTATTGATGTGCATCAGGGGGAATCCCCTGCTTCCGCCCCATGATCTACCCTGGGAGGCTCACTTGGGCAAATGGCGGAGGGATCCGGTGTGGGCATGGAGCCAGGTGGGCCTTCCCGCCGGAGGACTCGATGATGAGCGTCAGTCTCCAAACGCCCGAACCTCACCCAAGAGCGTGAAGCCCAGCTTCTCGTCCGCGATCATCTCGGAGTAGTCGATGAAGATCCGGGTCGGATACCCACGGCTGGGGTGGAACTCCACCTGGACCTCGTGAGCGTTCCGGTCGTAGGCGTCCCGTATGAGATCGAAGAGGCCGTCGATCGTCAGGTACCACTGCACCTCGTTGGGCTCCAAGACCTCGGCGGTCGCGAGGTCGGTGGCTCCAGCCACGACTCCGGCCACCACGGTGACCCGGACTCCCTCCCTGAAGGGGCAAAAGCAGACCCGCTGAACGTCATACGTGTAGTCCTGGAGACCCAGAGCCTCCCAGAGAGAGCGTTGCTCACTCAAGCGATCCGTCCTGGGGCCGGTCGAGTCGCCGCACGCCAGCGAGGCCAGGAGGAGGATAGCGGCCAAGGCGGACGCGGCGCGGGGCGTCTGGGATGGGTTGGGGCGTGCGGGAGTTCGAACCATGGGTGCGCCGGCGTTCATCGTGGGAGCGGGTCTACCCATTGAATAACGTCTGACAAGGAATACGTGTGACAACGTTTCTGGTGTCCCGTTACCGAAGTGTCTCGGCCAGTCGAGAGCACGGTGCATCCGTGGGCTCGGCGTTGGGACTCCTTACGACCACGCTTCGCGCGGTGCCCGCTTACGCTACGCCGCGTCGTCCCGCCTTGATCCCACGGCGCCCCGACCCTCTTGGTGGCTCGCGAACTTCGGAAACGGAACACTAGGTCCTTCCGCCGTGAATCGCACCGGCGGACTTGTTGGAGACCGCAGCGCGGCTCAGGTTGACCAATGGCGACCGGACGACTCCCGGTTACCACCCCGGTGGACCGGTCAGCACACTTCTCAGGCGAGACCGAAATGCTCGATTCCGAAGGCAAGAAGGTCGTCTTCGGCCTTCTCATTCTCTTGGCCATTGTAGGCAATGTGGGAGTCGTCGAAGCAGTTGCGGCTGCACAGGAGGTGTCGATCCCGGGATGGGCATCGGTGGTAGGAGCGATCCTGGTCCTGATTCCCGAGCTGCTGCTCCTGTCGGCCCTCACCGCTCAAACGGGCTGGAACCCGGGATGCGTGGGCCAGAACCTTACGATTCTGTGGTTTCTGGCTCTTACGGTATACGCGACTGTGCGCTTCGCGTACACCGGAAAGGTGATCCTGTCCTGGTTCCAGCTCGAGGTGGCGATCGGCTGGCTGCTACTGGTGCCGGGCTTTCTCGGGTGGGTCCTCTATCTGGCGTGCGCCGTCTCACTTCACGATGAAGAGGGCTCCTAGCCGCCTGACGGGTGGCCGCCCGGTCTCCACTTCACGCCCCCCTCGTCAGGCCAACGGCAGCCACGCCTCCACCCCGCTCTTCGTGTCCTGGAAGACCGTCTCCGGAGGGTGGCTAAGGACTCTCGTTACGATCCACACATCGCCTACGGCGCCGATGGTGTTCACCGCGAAGCAGAGATCCCAGAAGATCTCCCCGGGGACGAGCACGAAGGCCGTGACGAATGCGGCGTCCAGGATCACCAGGGGTGCCAACGCGATGGCGGCGAGGTGATTCCGAGCGATCTTCTCCTTGAACGTGGTGAAGACGAGAGGGGGCTGTATCCCGAATATGGGCCGGTAACCAAACAGCATCCCAGCAGCTCCGTGCAGGCCTTCGTGGAGGACCAGGACCAGCGCCAGGGCTGCGCACAGAAGCCCCAGTGTGGCGAGCCACGAGGGGAAGAGCAGGCCCAGCATCGCGTTCCCGATCCCTATGACGATCCCGACGACGACTCCCACCAGGCTGGCCACCTCACGGGGGAAAACGTGATCGGCGACCTTCTCTAGGCTCGGCTGCCCCTGGGACAACGGCGTATTCTCCATGAGAGCTCTCCGGTCAGCAGGTTTGGGAGTCCGGGGTCGGCTATCTGTCGCGGTCGTCGCTTAGCGCGGACCCTCTGCAGCGCCCGAGTAGATCACTTTTCGCGCTCCCTCCGTACGACGCACGAGCGCTTGCGCCCGCTCCAGAACAGCCCCCGGTGACAGCTCTGCCAGGCAGGGGGGTGGCGCCTGCCGGCAGGTCCCGTCCATGCAGATGCCGTCCGCCAGCGCACAAGCGTTGACGCACTCGGAGTAGTTGCCGTGTGGGCTTGCCCACGCGCTTCGACTGGCGCCGAACAGAGCGAGCGTCGTGACGCCGGTGACCCACGCCATATGCATCAGCCCCGAGTCCCCCGACACCACGAGGACGGCGCGACCGATGAGCGCGAACGCCTCGCCCGGCGTCGTGCGGCCGACCAGATCGATCAACCGGTCGCCGAGGCGGCTCCGCAGGAAGGCTGCCGTTGCGCGCAGGCTTGGTACCCCAAGCAGCAGGAATTGGGTGGGCGCCTCCGACTGGGCGCCCCACAGCTCGGCGAAACGGGCGTAGGATTCGGGTGGCCAGGCTCGGCCCGGAAAGGCCCCCACCGGGTTCAGTACGACGAGCCCGCTGGCTCCGTCCCAGCCGCCGTCGCGCAGCTTCTCCAGGGCGCTGTCGATTTCCGGGAACGGCACAGGGTACGCGACCAGCGCACCGAGTCCGGTCGCCTCGATCGTCGCGCGGGTTCTTTCGCCGCCGAGTGCGGGCGAGAAACGATCGAACTCGCTCCAGGAGGTGGGGCGCAGCATCGTGCGCACTGCCCGGCTGATTCGATTGCGCTGCAGATCGATGACGACATCGTATCGCTGGCGTCTGAGACGCGGCAGGAGCGCCAGTGCGCTCAGCATCTGACGCCACGCGCTTCGCTCACCACCGATCTCGAATACCTGGTCGAAGAGGTCCACGCTCTTCGGGATGTCGGCTACCTCCTCGCGCGTGAGAAAATCGAGTGTAGCTCTCGGGAGGAGACTCCGAAGCGCCTGCAGGTAGGGCAGTGTGAGCACGGTGTCGCCTAACGCCTGGAGGCGGATCGCGAGGATACGCTCAGGCGGATCCGGTGAGCGCCAGGGGATGGCGTTGATCGGGTCGGTGGCGGGCAACCTATGCTTACTCGCCAAGCGACTCACCACTCGTCGATCTCGTCGAACATCTTATAGAGAAATGGGATCGTCGCATCGGGTCGGCTCCCCACGTCCAGTGCCCAACCCCCCTTCTCCGCGAGTTGGTGCACACTTTCCTTGATCCTATCCGAGAAGCGGTCGAAGCCGTACTCCGGGCTCGCGAGGACCCTCGTCTCCAGCTCCTCGGCGCTCAGGCGCGCGAGCGCCGGCTCGGCCTTCGTTCGGGTCAGGACGCAGATGCCGGCCCGCTCCACCACCGGCAGCGGCGCCTCGGCTCCCATCTCCCGAAGGTTGATGGCGATCTTCTCCTTCCCGTTGTAGAGGTGCGTTGCACGGTGTTGGGCCAGAGCCGGAAAGTGCTCCCGTGCATCCAACGGCAGGTGGAGGTGATCCGGCATGCCCCACACCCGGAGGTGGGGGTGGCGCTGCAGATTGACGTAGTCGTCCGAGAGCACCGAGAGACCGTTCAGGGCTCCGGAGTAACAGAGCGTGCTCTTTCCGGTGCCGCTGGGACCCGCCAACAGGAGGGCCGTTTCGCCCCGCACCAGGGCGGCCGCGTGGAGGGGCAGCCGGTCCAAGGGGGACAGGAGTCCCATGGTCAGCCCCGAAATGAAGGTGTAGCGGAAGTGCTCCCGATCGGATACGAGGGCCGGCGTCACGTATGCGATGGCTTCACGGCGACGCACGTCCGTGACCCCCATACAGCCCGGGGCGGTGACGTAGACGCGCTCTACGTCGGGCGCCCGGTACTGAACGCGTACGTGCTCACGAGCGTCCCTGGCGCCGCCCCCCTCTGCGGTACGGTCACCCTGGGAGACGCCTTCTCCGTCGTCGTAGACGATCACGGTCACCCGGACGGGATCGGTCTCCAGGAGCCGGGGCCGATCCTCGAGGACTCGCCAGACGCCGTAGGACTCCTCGATCACCGCCAGGACGTCCGGGGAATTGGTGCGGTATTCCACCGGGATGCCCATCACGGGGAGCTCCACGCGATGCTCCAGGGGAAGATCGCGGAGGAGGGGATCGTCGGTTCGTTCAAATTCGATCAAGTCAGGCCCAGTCGGCGTCCTCGCCTTCCGTGCGCGCCTGCGCGGCCTCTGCCAGCCGGAGGCGGTGCTCCTCATCCGCCAGCACGGCGGCGGTCTCCCGTGCAAGGGCCTGGGAGTCGCCCACAGGGTACAGCCTACCACTGATAGGTAACGCTTTTCTCACCCCTGATGGGTGACAGTCTCGACCCGTAACGTGGCGCTCCTTCGACACGCTCTTGGAGCTGCCCATGCCATGGTTGGAGACCGATCCCATGAACGAACGCAAGCGATTCATCCTCGAGGCCACCGCGAGCCTCTTCTCCCACTCCGAACTCTGCCGACGCTACAACATCAGCCGCAAGACGGGCTACAAGTGGCTCGAACGATACGAGACCCAAGGACCCGACGGGCTGCTCGACCGCTCCCATCGGCCCCATTGCTGTCCCCACGCTACTGAGCCCCACATCCTCGAGGCTGCCTTCGAGCTCCGCCGTCGTCGACCCCGGTGGGGAGCTGCCAAGATCCTAGGCCGCCTCCTCGAGGTGCACCCCGACTGGTCGCTACCCGCGCCCCAGGTCCTGCACAGACACTTCCTGCGCGAGGGCCTGGTCAACAAGCTGCGGCGCCGACGTAAATCCTCTCATCCCGGTCGACCCACCGCGCCCTTCGATGCGCCCAACTCCATCTGGTCCGCCGACTTCAAGGGGCAGTTCAAGACCCTCGACGGCGTCTACTGCTACCCGCTCACCGTCCAGGATGGCTTCAGCCGCTACCTGCTCGCTTGTCAGGGCCTCTCAGGGACCACCTACGCCGGTTCCAGACGTGTTTTCACCCGCCTCTTCCACGAGTTCGGGATCCCCGACCGCATCCGTACCGACAACGGTACTCCCTTTGCCTCCATAGCCTTAGGGCGCCTCTCCAGGCTCTCCGTCTGGTGGATCAAGCTCGGCATCCTGCCCGATCTCATCGAGCCCGCATCTCCCCAGCAGAACGGCCGCCACGAACGCATGCACAAAGACCTCAAGGCTGAGGCCACCATCCCGCCCGCCGGAAACCGATCCGCTCAGCAGAAACGCTTCAATGCCTTCCGCATTGATTTCAACGAGATCCGGCCCCACGAGGCCCACGGCCAGAGGCCGCCCGCCTCCGTCTACGAGCCCTCAACCCGTCCCTTCCCCAGCAAGCTCTTGACCCCCGACTACCCCGCCCACTTCGAGACCCGTAAGGTCTCCATCAACGGCGGCATCCGATGGCACTCCGCCTGGGCCAACGTCTCTCATCTGCTCGGCGGCGAATACATTGGCCTCGAGGAGGTCGCCGACGATGTCTGGGCTGTCTACTTCGGTCCCGTCGCCCTCGGTTGGCTTCACGTCCGAAAAGCTGCCATCCTCGATCACGATGGCTCCTCGTCCCGTAATCCACGACGCTGAGGCCGCGTGAACTGCCCAGCCCCTCAGACGTCGACGCGAACCGCTACCTTCGTGGAACTCCGCTCGCTTCTACTCCCCTGCGCTCCGGCGCAGCGGAAGCTTCTGACTCCACCGGTGGAGGTAACAAAAAAAACAGCAGCTTACCTGACAAGAACTGTCACCCATCAGGGGTGTGTAACTGTTGGTACCCATCAGGGGTACCGCTCACGCCGCTCCCGGAAGCTCGAGCTGCTCCCACCGGTGCCCACGGGTCCTTCCTACCACCACCTCCACCTGCCTGGGGAGCCCCAGAGGGGGCTCGGTTCCACGGGGCAGGAAAAGAACGGCGCCCTGTCGATCATAGATCCGGGTAGAGAGCTCGCGGGAGAAGCGCTGCACACCGGTGAGGGGCGCCCCGTAGAAGCGACCATTGATACCGATCTTCACGACTCGGCCTCCGGGTTCGCTTGGGCCTCCACGCCCGGTTCCAGCACCTCTGCAGGGTCCGGCTTCGGGGCATCCGGCTCCGCCGCATCCGGCTCCGCGGCGTCCGGCTCCGGGGCGTCCGGCTCCGCCGCATCCGGCTCCGCCGCAGGCTCAGGGGGCAGCACGTACGCCATGGCGGCCACCAGCATGACGAGCTGGCCGGGGCCGTGCGCGAAGGGCCAGACCACCATGCCCGCGACGCACACCGTCGCGAGCGACCACAAGAGGGCCCGCCGCAGGTCGAGCCTGTTTCGTTGGTCCGTCTCGCGACCGGATCGTCGGACTTCCTTGAGAAGGGCCCACAGGGTCACCGTGAGGAAGGCGACAAATGCCACCAGCCCGATCACACCGGTCTCGGCGGCCATCTGTACGTAGGCGTTGTGCGGCGTCGGCTGGATGTCCCACAACTGGCTCACCTGGGGCCCGAACCGATCCAGGTTGTCGGCGAATCCGCCGGGGCCCACCCCGATGATCGGGTGCTCCAGGAACATGAGGACGCCCGCGAGCATGAGAGCCACGCGCTGCTCCAGCACCCAGTCGCCCAGCGTCCGCCCTACAGTGTCTCGGAGAGCCCCTCCCGACCCCAGGTCCAAGACGACGACGCAGACCACCGCCACGAGCCAGATACGGGCCGCCAGCCGCCAGTCCCGGCTCAAGAGGAACACCCCCGAACCGGCCAGGACCGCGAGCCAGCTTCCGCGGGAGAATGTCCCCACAAGTCCGATGATGAGGGCTCCGGCGGCGAGGGCGTGGAGGGCCCTCCCGATCCGGGTGCGGGCCCTTGCGTATCGGTGGGCCGCCAGCGGAATCATCACCGCCAAGAAGAGGCCGAGGCCATTGGGCTGCCCGAACCCCAGGGCTGCGCGGTTGAATCTCGTGTCGAATCGCGGAAACTCGCCCGGGAGAATCCGGAGGGTCTCCAATAAGGCCAGCACCCCACACAGGGCGGCCACCCACACGAGGACGGCCAGGACCCTCTCCATCCGGTCCGGATCTCCCATGAAGAGGTCCGTCGCCACCACCAGGAGTGCCAGGAGCACCACGAAGTTCAGGGTCTCTCGGGCCGACGTCACCGGGCTCTGTCCGAGCAGGGTCGCCACCACGAAGACACCGACCAGCGCCACCGTCGCCTTCACCGGGAAGCGGCCCAGTACGACCGCGTGGCGGGAATACGCCAGGCCGAGGGCCCACGCCAGAACCACCGCCGCCGTCACGAGGGCCGCCGTCGTGATTCGAATCCCGTCGTTGCCAAAGAGTGCGGGAAGGGGTAGTGAGAGCGCGACAAGGATGAGGCCGTCGACCCACCCGCCCACCACCAGGAGGATCAGTCCGGCCCCGCCGAGCGCTCCTCCTGCCGCTGCTGCGGTGATCTGCCCGGAGAGGATGCCATGAAGGACCAGCAGTGCGCCGTAGCCGAGTGCGGCTACGGCCAGCACGGCGATCCACTGATCGCTCGAGTCCGTGAAGATGCCATGCACCGCTCTCATTAGCCTGTCGCTCGGGCCAGGACCTGCTCATAGAACTCCACGGTGGCGGTGGCTACGCCCTCCTGGCTGAACCTTGTCTCAGCCCTCGCGCGGGCCCGCGCCGCCAGCGTCGCACGAGCGCCGGGATCCTTCGCCAGGCGCTCGAGGGCGGCGCCGAGAGCGGACGCGTCACCCTCCCGCACGATGATGCCGCCGTCTCCCACGACTCGTGGAATCTCACCGGCGTTCGAGGCCACAACGGGTACGCCGCACGCCATGGCCTCCACCAGGATGCGGCCGAACTGCTCGGTCCAGCGCTTCGTGGTGAGGGACGGAAGGGCGAGCACGTCGAAGCCCGGCAGCCAGCGCGGGACCTCGAGGGAAGGCACGTGCCCAGTGAAGTGGATCCGGTCCGCGACCCTGGCCTGCCTCGCGGCTGCCTCCAGGGCGGCCCTCTGGGGGCCGTCGCCCAGAATCACGAGCCGAAAATGACTGTATCTCGCCGCGGCCGAGATCAGCAGATCCAAGCCCTTCTCGGGCACCAGCCTCCCACCGAAGCCCACCACCAGATCCGCGCTTCCAGCCGAGACACGCTCGCGGACCGCCGCGCGGGCCTCTTCATTCGGGGCGAAGCAATGCGTGTTGACCCCGAACTGGGGGATGACGCTCAGCTCACCGGCGTAACCGACGCGGCGGAGGACATCGGCGGCGCGCCGGGTTCCGGCAATGGCCCCTCCGGAATGGCGGAATACGTACGTCCTCATGGCGCCGAAGGGCGGAGGCACCGGCTTCTCCAGGTTCTGCCAGGTGAAGAACAGGGACGGGACTCGCCGGCGCCGGCACACCCGTGTGAGCTGGAAGGTCACCGCGCTGAAGGGCTCCTCGTCGATGTGAACCAGGTCCGGCGCCATCTCCTCGACGAGCCCACCCGGTCGACGGTAGAGGTGGAAGTGGTTGTGGCCGTGAAAGCGGACGGGCCAGGAGACGACATCCGGCACCGAGCCGTCGCTCTCCTCGATGCCCTCCTCGCCCCATCTCTCCGGGATGACACCGACGACGTCCACATGGCTGGAGAGGCTTTGAGCTTGTCCCGATAGGCCGCCACACAAAGTGCCTTCGACACGTAGAGGACC
Organism: Longimicrobiales bacterium; assembly: GCA_965238005.1. Classification (GTDB taxonomy): domain Bacteria; phylum Gemmatimonadota; class Gemmatimonadetes; order Longimicrobiales; family Gaopeijiaceae; genus CBDCKN01. Next base: position 3,084,443 of record OZ250165.1, on the reverse strand, counting down.
TTCACGTGACTCCCTCCGCGCCGGGCTCGCGCCCTTCGACCCCTTTGTTTCCGAGCTGGACGGCTTCCCTCAGGGCGAGCCACTCACCCTCGGGCACCACGCGGCCACGCCAGTAGAGGAGAGCGACGGCCACCGCATAAACCGGCGCCTGGACCAAACCCCCTGTCGTATCCGGAATCCAGGTCACGACCCAGGCGAGCCCGCCTGCCACTACGGCGATGACCAGAGTATGCACCGTGGGAGCCACGGCGGCTTGCATTCGGAGGATCACGAGGAATCCGCCGGCCAGCAGCACTTCCGATCCCAGCTTGGCTGTTGCGGCACCGAGAGGACCCATGGATGTGACCAGAAAGACGTTGAGGACAACGTTCGCCACGACCCCGACGGCGTATAACACGGCGACATGGGTCATCTTTCCGGCGGCCCCCAGGATGTATCCGGCGAGGAGGTTGACGGCGAGAGCGGGAAGTGCCGGCGAGAGTCGGCCCAGCACCGGGGTGGCATGGACGTACGAGACCCCGTAGAGGGTCTCGATGAGGGGCCCTTTGAGCAGCCATAGGAGCGCGCAGGCGGGCACCACGGCCAGGAGCATGAGCTCGGTGACTCTCGTCCCCGCCCACCTTTCGCCTGTCCCATTCCGGGGGGCGATCCGGGAAAGGAGTGGATACACTGCGGCAATGGCCACCAGGGAGAGGGCCTGGGCCACGTCCCAGAACTTGTATGCCGCAGTGTAGAGGCCCACGTCGGCCGGCGAGCGCCACGCGGCCAGGAGGAGGACGTCGATCTTGTAATAGATGGTGAGAGCCACGAAGGCGGCTGCGAACGGTACCGTCTCTAGGGCGAGATTCCTCACCTCGGACCACGGCGCCCACTCGCCCCGACGGATCGGCCCGGGCGCCTGCCTCACGAGCCAGAAGAGCGCAGCGGCCTGCCCGACGATGGGTGCCAAGGCGAACCACACCATGCTGGAGGTCGTCCACACGAGGGCTGCGCCCAGGCCTCCGGTGACGAGGCCGAATGCGGCGCTGGCCTGCATCCAGACGTGCATCCGCTCCATCGCCTGGAAGTAGGCCGCCATGTTCTCGGCATAGGAGCCGATGGCGTAGGAGACGCCGAGCAGCAGGGCCGTGGCCACTATCTGGTCCGGGTAGGCCAGCAGCCACTTCGCTACCACGACCAAGATCACCAGCATCACGCCGTTTGCGATGGTCTTGAGAAGGTGGGCGGACCTCACGAGTTCGGGTGCGCGCTCCGGCTGGCGAGCAATGTCGCGAATCAGGAGGGGCAACATCCCGAGGGTCGACACGATGCTCAAGATCACGGACAGCGCCGCCGCCGTCCCGTAGGCTCCGAACTCCCCTGTTCCGAGCACACGGGCCGCCACCACCACGGCGCCCACAGTGAAGACTTTGGGCAGCCCGTATGCGAAGAGGAGCGACAGTGCGTTTAGGAATATCCGGCGCAGGCCTTCCGCCGGAGAGGTGTCGGTAAACAAGGGCCTATCTGTCCTCCTGACCCTTGAAGACTACGGGGATGGAGCGGGCGAGAATCCCGAGATCCTTCATGAAAGAACGGTGCTGAAGGTACTCGAGCTCTATGGCCGCCCTCTCGGGGTAGGGCGGTCGGTCCCTTCCACGACTCGTCCACTCCCCGAAGACGCCGGGCCGCACTCGCAGCAGCTCCTCGGCGTCCCCACCGTAACACTCGAGCTCGTCCTCGACGACGGGTCGGGGGCCCACGAGGGACATGGAGCCGTTCAGGACGTTGAAGAGCTGTGGGATCTCGTCCACGTAGCTGCGGCGAAGCCACCCTCCGACTCGAGTGACCCTCGGATCCTCGCCGGTGGGAATCTTGAAGCCATTCCCCCGGTATTGCTCGTTGAGGGCCCTCTCGAGCTCCAGCTCGGCCTCGGCGCCCACGCGCATGGTCCGGAGCTTCCAACAACGAAACGGGATGCCGTCACGGCCCAGTCGCCGGTGGCCGAAGAAGATCGGACGGCCGGACCCCAAGAGCACCGCGAGGGCGCCCAGCACCAGCAATGGTGACGCCAGGGTCAGCACGACCGAGGCGCCGACCAGGTCCAGGGCCCGCTTCCCTATCCCCACGCCGCCCTCGCCTCTTCGGCGCTGCGGCACACCAACACGCCGCCGCCGATCTTGCCACCGGCTTCGGTCACCAGCTCGACGGCCCGGGCCAGGTCGCCCTTTCGGGTCAGTGCGCACCGGAGCACGAGGACCACGGGCACCTCCCCGATCACCGCCTCGGATGCTGTGGCGAATGTCTGGATCGGCGGCGCGGTCTCGAGAGTCGGCGTGCTCCATCCGGGGCGGCGGCTTCGCGTGCCCCCGTCCTCGTCAGCCTCGCCAGCCCGAAGGAGTGCCCACGAGGTCGGCTGCGTCGTGGCCCTCGTCCAGAGGTGCAAGGACCATGCGGGCCGCTCCCCAGTCATCGTGGCCCACTCGGTCGAGGACCGCCCGGGCATCCGAGACAGAGAGCACGATCCTGCTCCGGCTGCGGTACGGAGCCGCCAGGACGGGAGCTCCCAGGAGGGGCCGGATGGCCACGACCGAACGGATCGAGGGATCCGAACGCTCACTCACCACCAGGGCCAGGGCCCCGAAGACGCCGGCGATCATGAAGCCAACGGCGAGGCCGAGGAGCTTACGTGGCCAGATCGGTTTGAAGCGGAGCTTGGGGGGGTCGATCACCTGAATATTCGCGAAGGTCAGGGCCTGCCTGAGCTCCTCCTGGCGGAGCCGCTGCTCGGTCAGGACCACCATGTCGGTCAGGATCCGGACGTCTCGCTGGCGCCTCGCCAGCCCGATCACCTGCCGGGGCATCCTGGCGAGCTCCGCATCCATGGTCGCGACCATCTCTTCGGCTACCCCGATTTGATCGACGAGGGACGTCCGGTAGGCCTCGGCCACAGAACTGAGAGAAACGACGAGGTACTCGATCTGCTCCAGGACCACTCGATGCTCCCGGCTCTCCACGGTCCGCCGGGACGCCACTTCATTTCGCCTCGCCTCCAGAGTCGTGAGCTGGGCCAGGAGCAGGCCAACGGTCTCGTTCTGGAGAAACAGGGGATGAGAGACGAGACCGGTCCACGCCCGGGCCGGGTCGGCAGCCGCCGCGACTCTCCCGAGAACGTCATCGATGGCGCTCAGCCCTGCTTGAGCCTGCCCCAACCCGGAGAGAAGGTCGCTATAGCGCTCGATGAACGCCTCGCTCTGTGCGTCGGGGGCCACGAGTCGCGAGGTTCGCTGATACTCCTCCAACGCGGTCTCGGCCTCGAGGAGCTCTACCAGCGTCTCGTTCGCCACGACCCTCAGGGAGTCGACGGTCTGCCCACTCTCCCTACTCTGGATCTGAGTTCTGAAGGCGATGAAGCGATCGACCGTGGACCGCACCACAGCCTCGGCCAGATCGGGATCCGTGTGGTCGTAGCTGATCTCCACGACGTTGGCCTCACGCCGTGTCCGCTCCGAGACGATGCGCCCCCGCTCCACGCGTACCGCCTCGGAGAAGGGAAGCGTCTTGATGCGGACCTCTGTGGGCATGCCTTCCCGCCGCGGCCGGAACGTGGCTGACACCCCCCCGAACGTCACGGACTCGCCCGGCGAGACCGTGGCCACCACACCTCGGTCCTCCGACGGCGCGGTCTGCCGGATCACAACGTCGCTCCCCCTCCACTCGACTTCGAACGTCGCCTCGCCGGTCAGCGGCGTCGCCAACAATTGCCCGAAGATCGAATCCCGGTGCCAGTCCTTCGGGGCCAGAAGGCTGACGTTCAACGACCCGTCGGCTACCACGCTTTCGGTCAAGGTGCGGCTCGCCAAGAGCTCCATGTCATTGGCGAAGGCGTCCCCCCCGAGGCCGAACACGCCCAGGAGGTTGGACGTGGGAGAAACTCCTCCGGGCGGTGGAGGCTCCCCCAACCGCAGGCTCGCCTGCGCGCGGTAGATGGGGTGGGTGGTGAACAGCATCAGGGCTGCAAGGCCGACGACGGCAGCGAACACGCCGAGGCCCCAGGCCCATCGGCGGCGGACGATCCCGAGCCAGGCTGCAACGAGACCGTCTGGCCTGAGGTATGCGGAGTTCGTCATCGGTGTGGGGCTCTCAGCGGACCAACAAGCCGGTAATGATGGCAACGGCCACGGCCGTGAAGGCGCCGATGAAGGTGGGAAGATTCTCCCTGGCCCAGCTCTGCTTACCCACCACGATCTGGTCTCCCGATTGGAAGCGCGTGCTCACGGTCAAAGACTTGGGATCGATTCTGCCCTCCAGGACCGTGCCGTTCCGGACCAGCGAGATCCGACCGTTGGCGGCCAGTGGGGTGAGTCCTCCGGCGGCGGCGATGAGATCGGCCAACGTGTGAGTGGGATCCACCGGGAAGAGGCCCGGGAGCCGGACCTCACCCAGCACGGCGATGCGGAGGACCGGCGTGACCACCAGGACCGGCTCGATCAGCTCTCGGGCATATGCTCGGGTGATCGCCTGTCGCACCTCGTCGAACGGCCGGCCGGCCACCGGCAACAGCCCCACGAGAGGCAGGAGTACGTGCCCGTTTTCCGCCACGGTGAACTCTCCGCTGAGCTGCGGCTCGTCCTTGACCTCGACCCGGATCGCGTCTCCCGGACGCAGGAGGATCTCTCCAGGGGGTGGAAGGAGCTGGCCTACACCAGCCCGGACCCCGCCCAGAAAGAGGAGGACGAGCACGAGCAGGGATCGTGAGACAAGGGATCGTGAGAAAGAGGATGGCACCGGGACCGTTCCTTTGTTAGGCTCAGCGGGCATCGGAGCCTGGGCCCCAATGAACGACGCAGCTTAAACAGTCGAACAAAACACCGTCAACTCGCCTTTCTCGATCATGCAACCCGACTCCCTCGATCTGGCTCCAGAACTCGTCGAGGAGCGCTTGAGGTGGGCGCGCGAGCAAGGTCACCCCTTCTATCTATGGCCGGACGTCTCCGTTGGCGAGTGGAGGGCATCGCTCCGGGAGATCGAGCGGGTGACCAGTCGTGTCCTGGCGGACGGCTCGCCGCCAGTCCTGGTACTCCCCATGACGGCCAACACCCGCAAGATGGACACCCGCAAGATGGGGGTGGCCGCCTTCACTTCCGGGATGGGTGCGCTCCTCGGCTACTGGATCGAGGCAGGAAGGCTGACGGCGGCAGCCGAAGTGGAGGACCTTCTCGGCCTGCATCTTCACCACGGTCGGGAACGTGCCCGGCTCTTGACCGACGAGCTCCACAAGGCCGTTGAGCTGTTGGCGGCGGTGGGCATCGACCCCATCGTGATCAAGGGAGCTCACACCGCCCACGTCTACTTTCCGGATCCAGGAACGCGCCCGGCGAGTGACCTCGATCTGGTGATCGGACGGGACGAGGTCGGGGGGGCAAGCCGAGCCCTTCGAGAGGGTGGATACGTCGAGACCAACCGCCAGAGCCGGCCGTACAAGAGCGACTGGGTCCCGCCGGGTGCTTCCACGACACTCCGCTCTCTCGAGGTGACTCACCGGGACAACCCACTCACGGTGGATCTCCACACCACCCTCGATCGCAACTTCTTCGGGGTGGGCACGATGTCGCTCGGGTCTCTGGGGGCCTCGTCGACTCGGCGCCACGTGCTCGAAACCTCCGGTGGTCGACCGGGGGGTGTCGGAGTTCGGATACTGGCACAGCCGCTCCTCGCAGCCTCGCTCGCAGCCCACGCCTCCGAAGGGCTCCACAATCTCTCCATGGTACGGCTCGTGGAGCTGGTTCTGGTGCTCCGGCGCGATCGAGCGCGGGGCGAGCTCGTTTGGGCCGACCTCTGCTCGGTGCTCGAGCGAGCCGACGCCATGCGCTTCACGTACCCGGCCTTCGAGATGGCCGAGCGCCTGGTACCCGGCACTCTGGAACCGGCCTTCCGCTCTCGCTTGGTGGAGGTAGCGCCGGCACGCATGCGGCGTGTGATGGCGGGCCTTCAGCCCTTCAGCGCCCAGCGGATCGAGGACATGTCACTGGACGAGCGCTTCATGTGGGCACGCGGTCCCGTCGAGCACGTGCGCCGGGCCCTGCACATGCTGTGGCCAGCGCCGGTGGGCCATTCACTGAGGGCGCTCGGCCGCGTTTACGCGAATCGGCTCCGCCGCATCTTCCGCGGTCGTGTGTCGCTCCGGACATCCGATGGCTCGGGTCCCGTCGAACCCAGGCCGCCCCCGCCGGGGGCGGCCTCCTAGCCTTCGGCCCTCGGGCTCCCCTCATCCGACCAAGCGGAGCGCCAGGACGAGGGGAAGCCCCCGTTGCTCCTCGTATCGGCAGAGCGCTCCGGCGTCCTCGTAGAAGCGCCGGACCTCCGGCCCGACCATGAGATCCAGCCTCGCATCGAGCCAGAGACCGGCGCGCCGAGCCTCACGCTCATGGTCGGCCACCTCGTGGAGGTGATGCTCCACCGCATGGAGCGCGCCGTCGGCGTCCCGGAAGGTGCGGACCGACGGGGCCCGCGCCGCCTCGGGGTGGAGGTCGGTGACGATGACGCACGCCCCTTCTCGCGCCACGCGCGCAATCTCTCGGTAGGCTCCCTCCAGGGTCGGCAGATGGCCGAGGGCCAGGCGGCACCAGATCACGTCGAAGAGTCCCGCCGGGAGAGGAAGCGCCCGGAGGTCCCCGGTAACCAGGTGCGCGCCATCCGCCATCGTGTCGTGACCTTGCACGAGCATACCGAGCACGAGGTCGAGCCCCACCACCAGGGAGGGCCCTTCGGGCGACGGGGAGGGGAGCCTCCGCCCCGTGCCGCACCCCGCATCCAGGAGCGCCCGACCCGACAGGGGCGGAGTGAGCGCCTCTACGCCCCGGTTCTCGAGCGCGCTCACCGCCGTCTCCCGGTCGTACGTGGGGGCCCAGAGCCCATAGGCGTCTCGCGCAGCGAGAGGAGCGGGATGGCCGGACCGGCCCACGGTCACGGGAGGTCCGCGGGCGGCTGCCGGAGGTGACCGTAGGCCTGGGCGTCCGCCTCGGGAACCCGAGCCAGCTTCCCGACAGCCCGCAGGAGCCCTGTGTTCTCGTACCGGCCAGAGCGCCAAGGGCGAACGGCGAGGGCCTTCGCGAGCACCTTTCCCCACCGGGCCGTCTTCGTGTCATGGGCGGACGGGAAACGGCTCTTCAGTACGAGCTCGAAGTTCTCCACCCGCGCCCGGAGCCGGTCGTTCATCCACGGGACCCTCGGGTCCTCATGGGTCATCCACCTCACCCACTCCGGCTGGATCCACCCCTCCAGCGTCCCCGGAGTCCCGGCCAGGGGATCCACGTCCCCATAAGTGCTCCCGCGCTGGGGGATGGGCGTGTAGAAGTAGGTGATGAGCTCCATGGACGGATTCACTGTCTTAAGCTTCCGCACGAAGGCGAGGGTGTTCTCGATCTCCGCCTCCGGCTCGTCCGGGTCGCCGAGCACGAAGGAAAACTCCGGAATGATCCCGTATTCGCGGGTCTTCGCCGCCACCTCCAGCGTCTGCTCCGTGGTCAGTCGCTTGTCCATCTTCCGCAGCACCTCGTTGGAGCCCGATTCAGCCCCGAAGAAGACCATCTTCAGACCCGACTCCTTGATGAGCCGCCACGTCCGATCGGAGAAGCGGAGCATGGCGTCGATCCGGGACTCGCACCACCACGAGATGCTCAGGTCCGTCACGCGGGAGCAGAACTCCACCGCATGGTCCTCCCCAAGGAAGAAGTTGCTGTCGTAGAAGTGGACGGAATCCATCCCGTGGCGGTCCACCAGATAAGAAAGCCGGTCCATCGTCCGGGCCGGAGACTCCACCTTCTCGCGGCGCCCGAATACGGAGATCACACCGCAGAACTTGCATCCGAAGGGACACCCGATGGACGCCTGATAGACGGCGCTTCGCCGCCCCAGAACGGTGGGGTGGATGTACTCCTCGACGTCGATCCTGTCGTAGGGAGGGGGTGGGAGCTGGTCGGGTCCCAGCCACTCACGCTCGGAGCCGATCCAGATCTCTCCGTCGTCTTGAAAGGCCAGACCGGCGACCGTGCGTGGATCCCGGCGGCCGTCGAGGACATCGAGGAGCTCGACGAAAGTCTGCTCGCCCTGCCCCCGCACCGCCCAGTCCACGTAGCCCGCGCTGACCACCGGCGTCGGGTACAGGCTGGGGAAATAGCCGCCCCAGACCACGGGCACATGGGGAAAGCGCTCCTTGACCCGCCGCGCCAGCGGAACGGCGGCGACGAGCTGGGGACCCGGCATCACGCTCATCCCCACGGCGCGCACGGGGTCCCTGGTACCCTTCCGTGACTCGATGTGCGCCGCGATCTCGCCGAACGTGTCCGTCCCGGGGCAGTTGCCGTCCACGATCGCCCAGGGGACGTCCGGAGGGAGGGCCGCCCCAACAGCCATCACGGACAGAGGGAAGCGCCGGTTCTTGGGTCGGGTGGCGCGGGGATTGACGAAGACGATCATGGGATCCCTTCTGCACGCGCTTCGAAGTCGCAACATGGTACGCGGCACCACCTGCCACAGCGCTCCCCCCCGGGTGCCGGGAAGATCGCGCACCGTAACCATTCTACCGGCCCGTCGGGCACGGTGCCAGGGACCTCTCGGGCCGTGCAGGCCCAGACAGGGTGTACGTACGATTCTTGCCGAATCATACGTACGCACGCTCCCATGGCTGCACTCTCCATCGTGATCCTCAACGGGCCCCGGGAGATGTACGACCGGATTCGGCGCATCCCGCTGCCCCATCCCGCCGCCCGCACTACCTCAGGATGCGACCACAGCTCGGAGAGAGCTCCACGACCTCCCTCGCCACCGTGGCCAGAGGCGCGACGACGAGCTTCGGCACGCCGCCGACCTCGAGTGGCTCGACCGGCACACCCGTGCGCTCGAAGAGCCCGGCGAACTCGGCGTCTCCCAGGCGGGGCTTCCCGCCCACGAGGACGAGGCCCACGTCCCGGGGGCGCGCCTCGAGGAGCGGTCGGCGGAGGAAGACGACATCCCCGACGCCTCCAGGCTCGAGGGTCGGCTCGGGGAGCCCGAGCCGACGCGCCGCCACCTCGCCCACGGCACCCACGAGGCGATCCTCGTCGAGGCGGCCCACCTCGTGCGCCGTGCGCAGCTCGTCCAGAAGAGTGCCGGCTCCCGAGAGGAGGGAATCGGTGCCGAGGAGCACGTCGATGCCGGACTCGAAGAGCGCGGACGGCGAGGTCCGACCGTAGAGGAACAGGTTGGAGGTGGGACACCAGACGAAGGCGGCGTTGGCCGCGCGCAGCAACTCGATCCCGTGGCCGTCCACGGTGACGAGGTGAACGGCCATAAGGTGCCCGTCTATCAGCCCTCGCGCCGCCGCCTCGTGCACCTCGGAGGCCGCGTCGTCCCCGACCCCCTCGGCCAGGTGCATGCACACGGGATGCCCCTTCATGGCCTCGCTCCCGGCCAGCGCTCCCTCCAGGTCGGACTCGAGGCCAAGAGAGTGGATCACCCGCACGCGCTCGACCCGCAGGGGGAACCCACTGTCCAGGTGCTCGCTCCAGGGGTCGTGATGCACGACCGTCGTGACCCCCCCGAGAAGATTCTTGAGGGCCCCGAAGAGGAGCGCGTCGCCCCGTGGGAGCCTCGAGTACCAATCGACCTCGGCCGCAAAGCGATGCTGGATATCGTCGGCCCACGCGTACAGGCTCCGGTACGGAGGCGACCCGAGACGGGGGAAGTGGTTGAGGAAGAGGTGGTCGTGACTGTTGATCAGGCCGGCTCGGAGCTCCCCGGCGCCCAGATCCACGCTCAGGGAGACGGCGGACGAGGAGGGGACGATCCTCTCGCCCCGGACGACCAAACACTGCCCGGCTTCGGTGCGCAGCGCGAACATCAGGGCACCGTCGCCTCCGAGAGATCGAACCGCGAGGGGGTGCGCCGGCGTGTGAGCCACGCCTTCAAGGGGCGGAGCTCGTACCAGCGCCAGCAGCGTCGCCTCGTTGGCCGGAGTCGGCGCAGCAGGAACCGCCGCTTGAGGGAGAGCCAGATTCTCGCCAGAGAGCGAACCAGGATTTCACCTCGCACGTCGTTTGACCTGGATTGGAGATGGACCGATAATCTTAGGTGATTCGAACAGTAACTGCGTTGGAGAGCGACTCTAATTCTAGGCGATTCCAAGGGTAGTGGCGAGTGTCATGACCGAGTTGATCCCCCAACCCACAGCATCGTTGGATGATGCGAACGAGCTGAGCTCGGTGTTGCCCCGGCAGGACCCCATTACCCAATTGCCCGTGCTCATCCTCTACCCGCACAGCCGGTGCAACTGTCGCTGCCTCATGTGCGACATATGGAGAAACACCACGAAGGATGAATTGTCTGCCGAGGACTTCTCGCGCTGGCTGCCTGAATGGAGGGCGCTTGGGGTGAAGCGAGCAGTCTTGAGTGGCGGAGAGCCGCTCATGCATTCCGATTTCTGGACCCTATGCGAAATCCTGCAAGCAGCCGAAATCGGGATAACGGTGTTGAGCACCGGGATTCTCTTGAAGAGAGATGCCGAACGTTTGGTGCACTATTGCGATGATGTGATCGTGAGCCTGGACGGCCCCCGCGAAGTCCACAATCGGATTCGAAACCTGCCACGAGCGTACCAGAAGCTCATGGAGGGAATCCTCGCGGTGCGGGAGGCGAGCCGAGGCGTTCGCATAAAGGGTCGCTGCACGGTGCAGCGCGAGAATTTCCGGAACATGCGCGCCACCGTTGCCGCTGCCCACGAGTTGGCGTTGGATGGGATCAGTTTTCTTGCGGCGGATGTGAGCACCGACGCCTTCAATCGACCGGAGCCGTGGGACGCGGATCGCATCGCGGAGGTTGCTTTGCCCGAGAGCGATCTTCCCATCCTGGCGGCCGAGTTGGATGCGATGGAGCGCGACTGCGAGATCGACTTCAAGGAAGGGTTCATCTCAGAGAATTCCGCGAAGCTGCGTCACCGCATCCTGCAGTACTATTCGGCACTAGTCGGCGCAGATGAGTTCCCTCCAGTCGCCTGTAATGCGCCCTGGGTCTCCACGGTAATAGAGAGCGACGGAACTGTGCGGCCATGTTTCTTTCAGCCACCGCTTGGGAATATCTATGACGGCTCGACCCTTGCGGAGATTCTCAACTCACAGTCGGCGCGGGCGTGGCGCCAAGGGTTGGACACGGGGCGCGATGAGATTTGCCGCAAGTGCGTGTGCTCCCTCACTCTCCGGCAGGTCGTGAACCAGCTGACACCTGATCGTTGCTTTCGACTCTGCCCTCCCATCTGTGAAGCGTCCGAGGCGTCAACATGCGGACGAAGGGATGCGGCCCAAAGGCCCCGGACCTATGTTATGGCTCGCGTCTCCGGGATCCCGCCGGAACGAAGTGTGCTTGTTGCACGTGCTTCCCGGAGGTCGACGGATGTCAGACCAGAGCTGTAGCCCTCGAGTCGCGGGCACCGTCGCGACGACTCCCGGTGCACGGCTCGATTGGCGGTTCGCGATGACTCCGCCCGAAGGAAGACACTTGTCGAGACGTGTACGATGACGCCAGCGCCACACGCGTCCCGAGCGGTCGTACTCGCCCATTCGTACTACTTGCGGTACGACGCCAAGCAGACGGAAAAAATGAAACCGTACCCGCCGCTGGCGACGGCCCTCACGGCTGCCGTCCTGCGTGAAAAGGGCTACGACGTTCAACTCTTCGATGCCATGCTGTCCGAGGGTGTAGAGGAGTTCGAGGCACTCGTGGAGCGCAGCCGGCCGAGGCTCGTGGGGATCTTCGAGGACAACTTCAACTTCCTCACCAAGATGTGCACGGTCCGGATGCGCGAGGCGGCGTTCGAGATGATCCGGGCCGCGAAAAGAATAGGCGCTCGAGTGGCTGTGAACGGTTCGGACGCCAGCGACCGCCCGGAGCTCTACCTCGAGGTCGGGGCCGACGCGATCATCTTGGGCGAGGCAGAGACCACGGCATGTGAGCTGTTCGACGTGTGGCGAGGCGATCCCTCAGCCTCCTTGGAGGGCATCTCTGGCCTTGCCCTCCCAGACGGGCCGGCTCAGACGAATGGTGTGCCGGTTCGGCGAACCGCTGCCCGGTCGGTGATTGAAGACCTCGACTCGCTCCCCCTCCCCGCCTGGGACCTGTTGGAGGTGGATCGCTACCGCGAAGCGTGGACGACGGCGCATGGTCGCCTCTCCTGGAACATGTTGACGTCTCGGGGCTGCCCCTACGGTTGCAACTGGTGCGCCAAGCCTGTCTTCGGCCGGAGGTACACGCAGCGGAGCCCGGCCGATGTCGCGGAGGAAATGCGGCATCTCCGGGACACCGTCGCCCCGGATCACATCTGGTTTTGCGACGACATCTTCGGGCTCACGCCGGCTTGGATCGAAGCCTTCGCCGAGGAGGTGGCCCGCCGTGGCGCCGCGACCCCATTCATGATGCAGTCCAGGGTCAGTCTCATGAAGCCACGTGTGGTGAAAGCGCTAGCCAAGGCGGGTGCCGAGGAGGTGTGGCTGGGGGTGGAGTCAGGGTCGCAGAAGGTCCTCGACAACATGGAAAAGGGTACGAGTATCGATGGCGTCCGGGAGGCCACCCGTACTTTGAAGGAGCATGGGGTTCGGACCTGCTGGTTCATGCAGCTGGGTTATCTCGGCGAAGAGTGGGATGACATTCTCCTCACGCGGGATCTCATCCTCGATGAGAGACCGGATGACATCGGGGTCTCGGTCTCCTATCCGCTGCCCGGGACGAAGTTCTACGAAATGGTGAAGGAGCAACTCAGCCACAAGACGAATTGGATGGACAGCGACGACCTCGCGATGATCTTCGAGGGCACCTACACGACCGACTTCTACAAATCCGTCCGTAACCTCCTCCACGATGAGGTACGTCTCCCAATGTCGGAGGCGGGGTTCTCCGGGGCCAGCCTCACAGCTCGCTGGGCCGAGCTCGGGGCCTGTGAGGCCGAGTCCCGCTCGTCACCGAACGTATGACCCGCGACTCGGAACGGTCCCCTTGAGCGATGCCATGACGCCGTTTGTGATGCAGTCCGTGTGAACCTCATGACACCGCGTGTCTGCGGAGCGTTGGCCGCCGCTGGTGCTCGAGCGCCGTGAGCAAGAATTCCGACGACAAGCTAGGAGTCTGCGCCGCAGAAGCACAGCTGACTGAGCCGAATGGTCATCGAGCCGTCCGCGGCGAGGCGGATCCGGGTGATTGGGAGGTTGAGGACTTGTGTCTGCGACGGATCGGGAGAGCGGAATGGATGCGTTGGGGGGGCAAGAGAGCTACGAGAGCCCTCGCGCCGGCAGATGCGGGTGAACCCTCGTGCAGTCATGCCGCCTGAAGGGTGTGCAGCCGCTTCACATTGAGTGCCAGGCACACGAGGGTCCACTCGGCCCGGACCTTCTCGAGGCCCCGGAAGCTGAATCGTCGAAAGCCCATCACTTCCTTGATCCAGCCGATGGGCGCCTCGGCCTGCGACTTTCGCCGTGCGTAGCGTCTGCGGCCATCTTCGCTCGCCAGCTTCTCCGCCATGCGGACTTTCGCCGGATATTCCTCCTTGTCAACCGTGGGGGCGGCCTTGCCCTCCCGGGCCAGCGCCACATACCCGTCGATGTCTCGCTCTTCCAGTTCCTCGAGATCCCGCTCGTTGCAATAGCCCGTGTCCGCCAGCACCTGCGCCGGCGTCTCGCCGTACGCTTGCGCCACCGCGTCGACCATGGGCACCAGCTGGCCCTGGTCGCTCGCGTTGTCCGTCACCTCGGCCCCGACCACCAGCTGGTTCTCCCCCTCCACGACCGTCTGTGCGTTGTAGCACTGCTGGAACCCCTCCGAACTCGTCTTCATGATCCGGCTCTCAGGGTCCGTGAAGTTGCTCTGCGCCGCCTCGTCCGGCTCTCCGTACTCCCGCTTGTAGGGCCTGCCGCCCTTCGGGTTGCGCGTCTGCCCCGGCTTGCGGCCCCGTGCGTCGTCCGCCGCTCTCTGCTCGGCTTCCAGGCGCGCCTTCGCCTCCCGGATCGCCGCCAGCCGGTCCTCGCGCCGCTTGAGCTCCTCCGGCACCTCGTCTCCGCATGCTTCCTCGCCGTAGCGCTCGTCTTCCGCTTCGTCCACCGCCTCGGCCCTCTCCAACAGCCCCCGGATCTCCGCCTCCAGCCGAGGCTCCCCGGTCACCATCCGGCCGTAGCTCATCGCCTTGCGCTTGTTCGCGTTCGCCCGAACCTTCGTCCCGTCCACCGACACCCTGCCAAGCCCCGCCAGCCCCAAGGCCCGCGCGAGCATCACCACCTCCACAAACACCGCCCGGAAATCCCCGAGATGGCGCTTGCGGAACTCGCACAGCGTCCGGTGCTTCGGGAAGTTCTCCGCCGCCAGCATCCGAAACGCGACATCCTCCTCCAGCTTCCTCGCCATCTTCCGCGACGAGAAGGTGCCCGTCGCATACGCGTAGATCAGCACCTTGACCATCATCCGAGGGTCGTACGGCGAGTTGCGCCGCCCGTCCCCCCGGTACCGCCCGTAGAACGCGCTCAGCTCCACCGCGTCCACCAGGTCGCTCACATGGTGCGCCAAATGACCCTCCGACACCCACTCCCGAAGATCCGGAGGCAGCAACAACATCTGCTCCGGATCGTACGGTCGAAATGTCGTTCCCATTCACCCCCCTCGGTGATCCGCAAGCCTTCCCAATGCCTTCGCTACCACCAAAGATAGCCGCCGCAGGGTTCTGCGGCGCAGACTCCTAGCCGCCAGTCCGCCGGAGCGGACGACGGGCGGGGCTGACATGCCGACCATCTTCGCACCGGCGCAGGCATCGGGCCGATCCCCGGCCATTCACGCCTTCGACGCATGCGCTCACGAGTTTGATGATCGCTTCGGTGCATGGCGGAGCGTTGCGGCTCAACGGCGTGCCGTACGCCGTCAACTGCTTCGAACTTTCCCCGCGGGCAGTCGTTTGTTGGAACTCGGCGGCGGAACCGGTGACGACGCGTTGTTCTTGGCTGCACGAGGGCGAAACGTGGTGCTGACCGACGGCTCCCCGGCAATGGTGGCTCGCGCCGCGGAGAAGGTTCACGCGGCGGGCTGGCGACACAGGATCGAGACCCGCGAACTCGTATTAGAGCAGCTCGCCGAGGTTGGGAGACGATGGAGCGGGACGCCGTTTGACGGCGCGTACTCTAACTTCGCCGCGCTCAACTGTGTGCCAAACCCCGCGCTGGTGGCACGCGGGCTGGCCCCACTCCTCCAGCCCGGGGCGTCGGTGCTTCTGGTGGTTTTCGGGCGCTGGGCGGTGGGCGAGATCCTGATCCAGCTCGCGCAAGGGAATCGTCGCGTCGCGTTTCGGCGGTTTGCCCGTGGCGACGTCCCGGCACGGCTCGGTGGGCGCAAGTTTACCGTGAGATATCCTTCGCTCGGCGATTTCCGAAGGACCTTCGTCCCCTGCTTCCGCCTGGTCCGCACCCGTGGGATTGGGGTCTTTGTCCCGCCGAGCACCGCGGAACCCACTATTTCCTCCTACCCCCGGCTGCTTGCTGCCCTCGAGACGTTGGACCGCCTCGCCAGCGCGCCCCTCGCGTTCTTTGGCGATCATATCTTGCTGCACTTCATCCGCACGAGCGCGCCCGTTGAGAGTGACGAGCGCCGCAATGAGTAACGAGGTTTCAAACCTGTCCGCTCGGCTGCGACGGTTCCGAACGGCGTACGGCGAGCATCGCGCGTCCGAAGGTCGCGGGATCGAGAAGGTCAGCGAACTGCTGACGCTCCCGTACCTTGCTACTGGTCCGTTTGCCAAGCAGTGGGCCGTGCGCGCGCGGACGTTCGACCGATTTGTCCGGACTATCCTGGAGGAACGCGCGAAAGAAGTCGCTTCCCGGCCTGTCACCATACTCGACCTGGGTGCCGGCAGCGGGTGGCTATGCTACCGGGTCGTGCGGGCTGGCCACCGCGCCATCGCGATGGATATTCGCACCGACGCAATCGACGGCCTCGCGGCCGGCGAGGCGTACTATTCACACCTGCCGAGGCGTTTTAGCCGCGTGGCTGCTTCGTTCGACGGCATTCCGCTGGCCGCTGCTAGCGTGGACATTGCGGTGTTCAACGCCTCGCTCCACTACACCTTTGACCTCGTCGCCGTGATCCGCGAGGCGTGCCGAGTCGTGGCCTCGGGGGGGCGCATCGCCATCTTGGACTCACCCTTTTATGCGAATGCGAGCGCCGGCGAGGCGATGATCGAGGAGAAGCAGCGCAGCGGTGCCATAACCTTCGGTGATCGAGCGGACGACCTTCTCGGTCTGCCGTTTCTCGAATACCTCACGCCACAGCGCCTCCGCAACGCCTTCGGCGGCTTGTCGTGGCATCGCCATCGAGTGCGCTACCCGCTTTGGTATGAGTTGCGCCCGCTCGTCGCGCGGCTCAAACGGCGCCGCCCTCCGTCACGGTTTGATTTGTGGGAGGCACGGGTGCCATGATCGTGCTTGTAAATTCTCAGAGGAGGCCAAAATGCCGTTCCTCACTCTTCGCCTCCGCCTTGGGCTGCACCCCTCAGCACCATCGCCGCCTGCCCCTCCTCAACTAACCTCCCCTGTTCAAAGCGATACAACCGGTCACAGTGCTCGACCGTCGAGAAGCGATGGGCAACGATAATGAGCGTCTTCTCTCCCTTCAGGGCCCGCACGGTTGCCATAACAGCCCGCTCTGTGGTAGTGTCCAGTGAACTGGTAGCTTCATCCAGAACCAGCACGCGCGGTTGGTGATAGAGTGCACGAGCAATGCCAATACGCTGCTGCTGGCCCCCTGATAACCGAACGCCTCGCTCGCCGACCACGGTGTCCAGCCCCAACGGTAGGTCGAGGACAAACCGCTCCAGTTGAGCGGCTCGGACGGCCTGCCACACCGCGACTTCATCGATTTCTTCACTGGCCAATCCAAAGGCGACGTTGCGACGCAGGGTATCATCGGTCAGGAAGATGGACTGCGGAACGTAGCCGATCTGACGCTGCCATCCCCGCAAATTGGACTGGACGTCGACGTCGTCCGCTCTCACGGAACCTACGTCAGGAGAAAGGAGGCCGAGGATGAGGTTCACCAGAGTGCTCTTTCCCGCGCCACTTTCTCCGACGAACCCCACCGACGTGCCCTGCGCAATGGAAAAACTCACGTCGCGCAGGACGGGAGCTTCTGCCAATGGGTACCTATAGCTGACCCTGTCGAGCTCCAGCGCACTATTGAACGGTAGGGGATGGCCGTTGTTTGGGGCTGGTGCTCCATCCAGCAACCTGAACTCGCTGTACAGGGTCTCAACCGCAGGTCTGAAGAACCGCATGCTCTGAATCGCAGATATCATGCGGCTCCCGGATGGCATGAGGCGAAACGCCGCAGCTGCGAACAACGCAAGGGCAGGTACCACTTCCGCCGGGGACTTTCCCTGTCCGATCATCACCAGGACCAGGCCGGCCAGGCCGACGACTGCGATAAACTCCAAGAAGAGACGCGGAAACGCCAGAAGGGTCGCCCGCCCCTGCCCGGCCCTCGCGCTACCGGCATTATGAACTTGGTATTGGCTAAGAAAACGGTCTTCCCGCGCATACAGCTTCACTTCCTTGATGCCGCTCAGGCCCTGTTGGAGGTGCTGTATGCGCAGACCTTCGTGATGCTGGTGTGCTTCACCCCATCGGAGGAGGCGCCGGCGAGTCAAATAATAAGATGCCCAACTGAAGAACCCGAGAGTGCCCATCACCGCCAATGCACCACGAGGTTCGACCGAGATCAGCAGCGCTGAAATTCCGAGGACCACCAACACTTCCGTCATCAGGACTAAACTCTGTTGCAGCACAGTTGCGAATTCGGAAACCTGACCCATGGTGTTGCGGATCAGCTGCGCTGAATTGCGCTGCATATGAAACGTGTAGGGCCGGTGTAAATAGCCGGCGAACAGCCGATGGGAAAGATCAGATTGAAGCCCCCACACGAAGGCTGCTTGCCGCCAGGCGAGAATCGCAAGGGACAGCGTCTTGACGGCAAACACTGAAACCAGCATCAACATCCCGAAGATGGCTAGGAGTCTGCGCCGCAGAAGCACAGCTGACTGAGCCGAATGGTCATCGAGCCGTCCGCGGCGAGGCGGATCCGGGTGATTGGGAGGTTGAGGACTTGTGTCTGCGACGGATCGGGAGAGCGGAATGGATGCGTTGGGGGGGCAAGAGAGCTACGAGAGCCCTCGCGCCGGCAGATGCGGGTGAACCCTCGTGCAGTCATGCCGCCTGAAGGGTGTGCAGCCGCTTCACATTGAGTGCCAGGCACACGAGGGTCCACTCGGCCCGGACCTTCTCGAGGCCCCGGAAGCTGAATCGTCGAAAGCCCATCACTTCCTTGATCCAGCCGATGGGCGCCTCGGCCTGCGACTTTCGCCGTGCGTAGCGTCTGCGGCCATCTTCGCTCGCCAGCTTCTCCGCCATGCGGACTTTCGCCGGATATTCCTCCTTGTCAACCGTGGGGGCGGCCTTGCCCTCCCGGGCCAGCGCCACATACCCGTCGATGTCTCGCTCTTCCAGTTCCTCGAGATCCCGCTCGTTGCAATAGCCCGTGTCCGCCAGCACCTGCGCCGGCGTCTCGCCGTACGCTTGCGCCACCGCGTCGACCATGGGCACCAGCTGGCCCTGGTCGCTCGCGTTGTCCGTCACCTCGGCCCCGACCACCAGCTGGTTCTCCCCCTCCACGACCGTCTGTGCGTTGTAGCACTGCTGGAACCCCTCCGAACTCGTCTTCATGATCCGGCTCTCAGGGTCCGTGAAGTTGCTCTGCGCCGCCTCGTCCGGCTCTCCGTACTCCCGCTTGTAGGGCCTGCCGCCCTTCGGGTTGCGCGTCTGCCCCGGCTTGCGGCCCCGTGCGTCGTCCGCCGCTCTCTGCTCGGCTTCCAGGCGCGCCTTCGCCTCCCGGATCGCCGCCAGCCGGTCCTCGCGCCGCTTGAGCTCCTCCGGCACCTCGTCTCCGCATGCTTCCTCGCCGTAGCGCTCGTCTTCCGCTTCGTCCACCGCCTCGGCCCTCTCCAACAGCCCCCGGATCTCCGCCTCCAGCCGAGGCTCCCCGGTCACCATCCGGCCGTAGCTCATCGCCTTGCGCTTGTTCGCGTTCGCCCGAACCTTCGTCCCGTCCACCGACACCCTGCCAAGCCCCGCCAGCCCCAAGGCCCGCGCGAGCATCACCACCTCCACAAACACCGCCCGGAAATCCCCGAGATGGCGCTTGCGGAACTCGCACAGCGTCCGGTGCTTCGGGAAGTTCTCCGCCGCCAGCATCCGAAACGCGACATCCTCCTCCAGCTTCCTCGCCATCTTCCGCGACGAGAAGGTGCCCGTCGCATACGCGTAGATCAGCACCTTGACCATCATCCGAGGGTCGTACGGCGAGTTGCGCCGCCCGTCCCCCCGGTACCGCCCGTAGAACGCGCTCAGCTCCACCGCGTCCACCAGGTCGCTCACATGGTGCGCCAAATGACCCTCCGACACCCACTCCCGAAGATCCGGAGGCAGCAACAACATCTGCTCCGGATCGTACGGTCGAAATGTCGTTCCCATTCACCCCCCTCGGTGATCCGCAAGCCTTCCCAATGCCTTCGCTACCACCAAAGATAGCCGCCGCAGGGTTCTGCGGCGCAGACTCCTAGCTCCTCCTGGCTGGGATTGCTGAGTCTATCCAGCCAGGGTGCCAGGGCGGGGTAACGAGCCGCCAGATCGGTCTCGGTCATCAACGTCAGCGCGGGGAATACCAAGCTGATTCCTAGGGTTTCCATCACCATCCCGATCAGCATGAGACCCAGGAGCGCGGTAGATGCGCGACGTTTGCTGGGAGAAAGAAGGCCGAAAAGCTTACGCGCGGTAGTCATTTCAACATCTTCTCGACCATGCAAACTGGGCAGGCGCTCTTTTCGGCGTCCCGAACTCGGCTTCCGTCATCGAGTCTCCTCAGCCGTCACAGCTTTTCGTTCAACGTCATCCCAGCCCATTTTTACCAACCCCCCTCTCCAGACCTTCCGCACCGCCCCGTGCTCGCCGACATGCCCGGTTCCCACCAGCATTCGGCGGTTCGGGCGGAACGAATCCACTCAATATTGGCCGTCAGTTCACCTCTGCCAAGGAACGGGCTGACCTCCCAGCAACCCGAACCCAGGGGCGTTTGAAAGAGCAGACCGTGGCGGTGGAAGTAACGGAGCACGCGGTGGCGCCGGTGTGCTGAAGCTGGTCCCCGTCGGAGGCCGTGAGAGGGGTGGCCTCGTAGACTCGACCGAGCCCTCGGGATCCTCGCAGAACACGCCATCGATGACACAGACGTAGAAGTGGAAGTTGGCGTTCAGATCATGCCTCAATGGTCGGCAACGCAAGAGCGAACTACGTTGCGTCGCCCCTCGGGGATACCGTTATTATGGTTGGCTTCGCTCACATTTGTCCGGCGGACCCCTTTGGAGCTCACCCGAAGCAGGAGAAAGGCCCATGCGCGAACTTCGTCAGGTAGCCCCCGCCATGATGCTCTTGGCCGTAGCCGCCGGTGGCATCTTCGCCTCAGCCCGGCCTGTCCAGGGCCAGTCGGTGCTGGAGCGGACCCCGAACCTCGCCGCCGGCTGGACCGGCACCGAGGGCACCGTCTACTTCAACTTCGTCCACCGCTTCTGGAAGGTGGACGTGGGAGATGAGAACAAGATCATCAACTCACCGACGTTCTTTTTGGCCCTTCCCCTGCCCGGCCGCACGCTCCTGGGAGTCGACTACGCGACCAGCTCGTTCGTGGACGGGACAGAGTACAACGAGACCGAGCTCTTCGCTCGCCGGACCCCGGTGTCCACGGCCGCCGGCCACCCCATCGACCTCTCCTTCACTGGAGCCTATAACGAGGCGGCAGGCAGCGGCGACGCCGAGGTCTCGGTGTCCGTCCCGGCAGGCCCGGTGAAGCTCATAGCCGTCGGGCGCTTCCTGTCGGACGTCTTCGACGATGGGCTCGACGAATCGAAGTGGGCCATCGGCGGAGGGGCGACGATCCGTATCTCCGACAACGTGGCCCTGGCGGGAGACGTGGTGGCCCTCACCGACCGTACCGTCGGACCGGACGGGGCGGGCGCTGACGTTCCCGACGGAGAGCTGGATGTGGCGTGGAGCGCCGCCCTCCAGTTGGCGGTGCCCTACACGCCCCACACGTTCTCCCTTCAGGTCACAAACGCCCGGACCGCCAGCCTCCAGGGCTCGTCCTTCGGAGACCTCGAAGAGGGCGGTGACGGCCAGACCCGCTACGGCTTCGAGTTCACGATTCCGTTCACCCTGTCGCGCTACTTCGGCGGCCGCCAGGGAAGCGCACAACAGGGTCCCAGCGGAGAGGTGGCGGCCGAGGTCACCTTGAGCAACCAGCTCAGGTACGAGCCGACCGCCGTCACCATCTCGGCGGGTCAGGCCGTGCGCTGGCGCAATACGTCGGCCCTGATCCACACGGTCACCGCCGACCCGTCCATGGCCATGCTGGCGGCCAACGTTCAACTTCCCTCCGGCGCCGACATCTTCGACTCCGGAGACATCGCCCCGGGGGAGAGCTTCACCTGGACGTTCACGGAGCCGGGGGAGTACCGCTACGTCTGCATCCCACACGAAGGAGCCGCCATGATGGGCACGATCATGGTTCGGTGAAGCGAGGAGAGCGGACGCCCGCCGGAGCTGCGACGGCCTAGGGGCCCGGATCCACCCTGAAGGAGATGGACATACCGGACCCCACGTGCTCGGGAATCTGGCAGTTGAGCATCCAGCTCCCCGGGTTGGACATCTCCACCAGGAGATCGATGGTCGCGCCCACCGGGACGATGACGGTATCCCTCCACACCAGGTTGTTCATCCGCACCCCGTCCTGCTCCAGGACCAGGAAGCGCTGGCCGTGGAGGTGCATGGGGTGGTTCATGGGGTGGAGCGACTTGGGATTGTTGAACAGCCGGAGCTTCACCACGTCGCCCTGTTTGAACCGCCAGCCTCTCGCGGGACCCAGCTCGCGATCGGGCGACATGGTCGCCACATCGGAGAGGATCCACGTCACCTCCTGGCCCGTGGCCAGCCAGTTCATCATGGGCATGGTCTCGTTCCACTCCACCGGCGGAACGTAGAAGGTGTCGATGGCCATCACCTGCCTGATCGGGGTGAGCAGTCCGCGGGCGTTCAGCGTCAGCTCCAGCGCGTGGTCCACCTCCCGATCGAAGTGTTGTCGCACCCCGTCGATGTCCGCTTGGACGTCCGCGTGTTCCCTCAACTGCGCGAAGCTCGCCGAGTAGTCCGCGTCCGTCTCCTCGTCGGCAACCGACACCGTTCCCAAGGTGTCGACGGCGGGGTAGAACTGCCCCAGGAAGTGATTGATAGCCTGGATCCGGGTGGTCATGGCGGACTCGCCCGGCTCGTCGAACTTCACCTCCACCACGTAGCGCTGGCCCGGAGCGATCACCACGCTCCCGACCATGACCTCCTTCTCGAACCGGCTGAGGTCTCCGGCAACGAGCTTGATGGGAGCACCGTCCCACGACACGTTGAACATTCGGGTGTTGGAGGCGTTGGTGAGATGGTATCGCACCACGTCCCCTCTCTTCACCGCGAGCTCGTGGCTCGATTCACCGTCCACCAGCATGAAGTTCCCGAAACGACCCATGAGAACATGGGTGGGAGCCTCGTATCCCCACGGCAGGAATCCCAGGTCGTCCATGAGGATGTCGTCCAGCATCAGGACGACCTCATGGTTCACGGGGCTGTAGTAGTCAGCTTCGGGAGACTCGACGATGATGTTGCCGTACAGGCCGAGATCCTGGGCGATCTCCTCGCGTTGGTGCGGGTGGTACCAGAACGTTCCGGCATCCGGGAAGCGGACCTTGTACTCGAAGGTATCGCCGGGCCGTACGGGGCGCTGCGTGAGCCCCGGCACCCCGTCGTACTGATTGTCCACGCGCACGCCGTGCCACCTGAGCGTGGTGGGGAACTCGATGTCGTTGGTGAAGTTGACGGTGATCGTGGAGTGTTGCTGGACCTTGAGAACGGGACCGGGATATTGGCCGTTGAAGGCGTACATGACGAACTCCCGGCCGCCGATCGAGCGCCGCACCAGCCCGGCCTGGAGATTGAGCACGTCGCCGTCCGCCAGCTCGATCACCTCCCGGTAGGTGGCCTCCGGCAGCATGCTGCGCTGCATGTCGTCGAGGTCCGCGCCGGGCAAGAAGGGCGAGGTGGTGGGGACATTGCCCTGCAGGTACGCCATCATGGACATGTCCATGCCTTCCATGGGAGGCATGCGCCAGGCGTTGGGATCCATATTGCCCGTGTCCTGCGGCGTGCCGGGCATGTTCATGGGCGTGCTGGGATCGTGGGCTTCGACCGATCGCGGTAGGACCGTCAGGCAAACAGTCGTCCACACCAGTCCGAGGAGCGCGACCCGGGTGGTCACCCTGAGTCGCCGGTCGATTGGAAACCTGGACATCCACTCTCCCCTAGGTTCTCTCCGGCCGTCCCTGAAGATCTCTCACTGCCCACCGGACCTCGCCACACTGAAGGCTTTGCCAAGGGGGACGTGCGATATCAGCTCGACGTTGGGACTCCCCCGCTCGATCTTCCCGTCGGGAGGCGGTGACTGGGCGTCGGCGGTCCGTGAACTGCAGGTGATGACGAGCAGCGCCACAGCCGCGAGGCGGGGACAGGTTACGCGGATGCCGCAAAATGCTCTACCAGAGCGGCCGGCCTCAGCAGTTCTCTACTTCGAAGGGGCCGTGCCCAGCGGCAGAGTGCATCATGCCGCTCCTGGAGATCCCCTGCATGAGGATCGGTCCCGCCCACGCGTTCCCCGTCTTCTTGCCGCCATTGTCGGGGTCCCAGGAGCCCGGCTGCTCGGCGGTGACGAACATGATGAACTTGTTGAAGTCCACCTGTCCTGAAAGCTCGAACTGCTCGTCCAGCACACCCAACCTCACGATCGGGCTCAGGTTCGGCGGAGCCACCCACACGGTGTACTCCACGTTGGGCGGTCCCCTGAGTCCCTCTACGGCGAGGCGAACGTCGTAGATGTAGCGCCCGTCCACGGACACGGCGATGCCGAACGGTGACTGGGCAAATGTCTTCGTCACGTAGCCGACGGCGCCTGGTGCTCTCCTCGTGGGCGCCATGCGGATGTCGTAGTAGTCGGCGGCAGCCGCCAGGGCCGGGGTTGCTGCACAGATGCCGACCACGGGATCAGGCACGCTGGCCGAGGCCGGCTCCGGCTGCCACAGCGGCGAGGCGAAAGAAAGCGTGACAGCCACTAGAAGGGGCGAGACCCGGGTCAGGGGAGCGAACGACTCGCCCAGCGGCCATCTACGCATGTTCGTTCCTCCACAGAAAGCCAGAATCAACCCCCAAAATTACCCCGGCAGTAGTCGCGCTGCAAGAGAACGAGGGCGGGATTGGCCCTGGATTCAGGGGGATCGCGAGCCCTCGGCGGCCTGGAAGAGGTCCCTGACGCGCTCTGTCTCGACCGTCGGTCCCGTCAGCGAGATGACCACGTACGTCAGCAGCGAGAGGACCAACGCCGGGAAGACCTGGTGAAGGGCTTCGGACCAGGGCGTGTACTGCCAGAGGAAGAGCGGGGCCAGCCCGGCGGCGTACGACCCGATGACGGCTGCCCCGCTCCCCTTCCTCCAATAGAGACCCAGGACGATGGCGGGGAAGAAGCAAGCGCCGTACACGCTGCCTGAGAGTGCGGTGAGGGTCACGATGCCCCCGGGCGGGTTCAAGGCGATGACGGCGGTCACGAGGGCGAAGACCGCCACGTAGTAGCGCGTGGCGAGGAGTGCCGCAGCATCGGAGCTGGCAGGTCGAGCCACACCCACGATGTCGCGCTCGGCAGTCGATGCCATCACCAGGAGCACGCTGTCCAAAGACGACATGGCGGCGGCGACCATTGCGACCAGAAGGAAGGCAGCCCCCAGGGAAGAGAAGATCCCCTCCGTCGCCAGCAGTGTGGGCACGACGAGGTCTGTGTCCTCGATGTTGTCGGGGATTATCCGACGCGCGTAAAGCCCCACTGGAACGAGGAGGGAGTACACGGCCGCGAAAGTGAGGGTGCTCACCAGCATGCCGGTGCGGGTGGCTTGCGCGTCTTTCAGGGCATAGAACCGAGAGAGCTGACGCGGCTCGACGGCGAACTTGATGGTCCCCGCCACCAGCACCCCGAAGAGGGTGGGCACGGCGACCCCGCCCCCCCACGTGAACAGATGGGACGTCTCCGGAGCCTGGCGGATCGCCCCAAGGGCCCCGAGCCCGCCGGCGGCGGTCACCGTTCCGGTGAACAGCAGGATGGCCGCCACCGACATGACGATGCCTTGTACCGCATCGGTCTTCGCCACCGAGATGAAGCCGCCAATCGCCGTGTACAGCATGACCACCACGAAGACCAGCGCGATGGCCACCTTGTAGGGGATGTCCATGAAGGTCTCGAGGAGGTTACCGATCCCCTTGAAGACGGCGGTCATGTAGAGGAGACTGGCGAAGAGCACGATAATGGCCGCCAGGAAGCGGGCCGCCGTGCTCTCGAAGCGGAATCCGATGAAGTCCGAAACCGTCAAAGAATCCAGTGAGCGGGTGAATTCCCGGAGCCGAGGGGCGACGACGGTCCACGCGAAGAGGGAGAAGCCCACGATGAACGGCACGAGGAGGAGCCAGGGCGCTCCCCACCCGTAGGCCTGACCCGAGAACCCCACGAAGCTGTTGGTGCTCGAATACGTGGCGAAGAACGAGAGACCCAAGACCAGCCCTCCCATCCCCCGGCCCCCCACATAGTAGTCGGCCAGCCCCTCGGTCTCCCTGTTACCGGCGTAGGCGTGGTAGGCCATGAGCGCCGTATAGAGGATCAGCAGCAGGTGGACGAGCCAGAACTCCCGGAGATTGTCGAGGATGGCGCTCATGGGGGATTCCCGGTCTCGAACAGAGTCTTCAGATCCTGTTTCTGCACTTTTCCCATGGCGTTCCGTGGGAGCTCGGCCACGATCCTGAGCTCTCGTGGGACCTTGTATGGAGCGAGCCGTTGTTTGGCCCACCCGAGCACGGCGTCGGCGTCGATGGTCGCGATGCCGTGGTCGACTGTCGCCTCGCCTGGGGCGACGAGGGCCGCGCAAAGGCGTTCCCCCAACTCGGGGTCGGGCACGCCCACGACGGCGCAGTCCTCCACGTCTTCGTGCTCCCTCAGGGTCTCCTCCACATCGAGGGCCGACACCTTGTAGCCGCCCGTCTTGATGATATCCACCGACATCCGGCCGAGGAGACGGTAGTAACCGTCCTCCTCGGTCGCCACATCGCCCGTTCGGAACCAGCCGTCCCTGAACGAGCTGGCCGTCTCTTCCGGACGCTGCCAATACTCGGAGAAGACCCCCGGGCCCCGGACCTCCAGCTCGCCGGGGGCTCCTGGATCGGAGAGCACGTGGCCGGTGTCGTCCACCCGGCGTATCTCCACACCCGGAAGGGGCTGGCCCACATAGCCGGGCCGTCGCTCCCCTCGGAGGGGATTCGAGAGTCCCATGCCGATCTCGGTCATGCCGTATCGCTCCAGGAGCACGTGGCCCGTGATCTCTCGCCAGCGTTCGAGGACGTTGATCGGAAGGGCCGCCGAGCCCGAGACCATGAGGCGCATCTTGCGCGCCCCCTCGCTCCACCGCCCCCGATCCCCCTCGCTCGCCTCCTCCCAAGCCCGGATGAGCCGGACGTAGACGGTGGGCACAGCCATGAAGAGGGTGACGTCTCCGCGGGCGAAGCGCTCCCAGGTCTCGGCGGCGTCGAAGCGAGGCAGCATCTGGCAGCAGGCGCCGGCCCACAGCGCGCACGTGACGACGTTGATGATCCCGTGCACATGATGGAGTGGCAGCACGAGCAGGATGTGGTCATCGGGACTCCACTCCCACGCGGCGACCAGGGAGGTGACCTGCGCCTCGACGTTCGCATGGGTCGTGACCACCCCTTTGGGGCGGCCCGTGGTGCCGCTGGTGTAGACGACGAGGGCCCGCCGGTCCCCCGAGACACCGGGAAGGGCCGGCTGATCCGGGGGCACTTCAGGTGCCGATGCCGGGAGTTCCGCGGCATCGAGCGCCCCGCACAGCTCCCCCGCGTCCAGGACCGGCAGTCCTCTCTCCTCCGCCAGCGGAGTGATGCGATCGGTCAGCGACGGATGCACGACCACGGCGGCGGGCTCGGCGTCATCGAGGACGTGGGCCAACTCGGGGGGTGGGTGCGACACAGCCAGCGGAACCGCCACACCCCCCGCCTGCCAGATCCCCCATTGAACGGCCACGTGATGAAATCCCGGGGGGACCAGAAATGCGATGCGTGCCTGCCCTAGATCGCCCGCGCCAGGGCGAATGCCCGTCCCGTCCGAAGCACGCGCACCCGGGAAGGCCGCCAGCAGCCGCCAAGCCACCCCCGTGGACGCCTCTAGCAGATCGCGGTACGTGAAGAGCCCTTCGGACCCGACCACGGCGATACCGTCGGCATGTGCGCGGGCCCGGCGAACGAGGGTTGGCTCCTCCGACGGTGGCGTCTCTGGTGCGTTCGAGCGTATGGACATCGGAGGCCGAAGCTAGAGGCCATGCTCCGGCGGGGCCACTCGACAACCTCCCGTCTCACGAGTTCCGCGTTAGGTCCGTGCCCGGCAACGTCTTGCAGGAATTCGGCAGTTTTTTCCCAAAGCGAGATGGTTGAGGCAGTCTAGAACCCAGTGCTCAGGCCGATGACCCGCGTGGCACAGCTGTTGCACAAAGTTCTGCACGGAGGCTCCTTCAAAACGGTGAAGAACCATGAGCGCCAGCGCAATCTCCTCTAGAAGTAGCAGTGGGGAGAGACGTTACAGAGCCTATCAAATGGCCATCCGCCGTAGCAGGGAACGGCGCCATTTCCGTCACGGACTCAAGGTCGCCTTCATCGGGATCCTGATCGGTGTGATCGGGGGTCTGATTGTGTCCGCCTGGCAGTTCCCGACGTTGTCGCAGGAAGACGCCTCTGTCGGAAATGTCATCGAATAGAGCCGGCCCCGCCCATAGGGTAGCCCCTCCCCCTGTTACGGCTACCTCGGAGGTTGCCTCAAGCCCCTACCAATGCCAACACCCTGAGTGGGCTTCCGCTCCCTTCCACGATCTTCAGCGGTGCAGCGATGATCAGCGAGCCCGTGGCGGGCAGCTGATCCAGGTTGTACAGGCTGGCAAGGCCGAGCTTCCCGGCGCCATGCATGGTGTTGTGGTTGGGGAAGGGCGGATCGAATCCACCGGCCTGGCCGGCATCCGTTCCGATGGTCTCTACCCCGACGCCTGTCACGTCGCGCTCGTGGGCCAGGAGATCGGACGCCTCCTTCGCGAAACCCGGCGTGTGAGGTCCATCGTCGGCCAGATTATGGAAGTCCGCTGGATCGGTGCGCTTGCTCCAGCCGGTGTGAAGTAGCACCCAGCCCCCGGCGGGGATTCGCCCGTGTTCCTGCTCCCAGGCCTCGATCCGGGCGGCCGTAAGGAGGAAGTCGGGATCTTCAGCCACCTCGCCGGTCACGTCGATGACGCAGCCGGGGCCAACGAACCGACCCACAGGGAGCGTGTCGCAAGCGTTGTTCGGGAGGTCCTTGCCCGTAACCCAGTGGATGGGGGCGTCGAAGTGGGTGCCGGTGTGCTCGCCCAGCCGGATGGTGTTCCAATACCATGCGGGCCCGTTGTCATCGTAGCGTGAGATTACCTCTATGCTCATTCCCGGTGACGGCGCGAAGATATCCGGAAGGCCGATGACCGGCGTGTCGGGCCCCAGCGGCTGGGTCAGATCCACGACCCTGATGGCACCGGAAGCGAGCTCCTGCACGAGCTGTGTGAGGACTGAAGACATTGATCGGCTCCCTTCTCGGGTTACTGGTCTGCGAGCGAGTTGCCCCCACTGAGGTCCCCCGAATCCGGGACGTGCTGTGGTCCAGCCACTGAGGTCCCCCACCCTACGGCCGACCGGGGAGAAGTCAAGATGGAAGGCTCGACCCCACGCTCGGCTCTGCGCCTCGCTGCCAGGCGGGGCAAATCGGTCCTCGACCCTGCGCTCGGCCCTGGTCCTCGCTTTCTGGCGGGGCTGGCCGCACTCGCCCGGAGCCTTCAGATTAGCCACTCCCACGCCTTCGTCGCTTCACCCTGAGGACCGTACCATGTCGTTGGTCAAATCCGACTCCCACCTCCGGCGAGCCTTCCTATCGACAGTGATCATCGCGGCGCTGGCTCAGGCCTCGGAAGCGAGCGCCCAGGCCCAAGCGACGAGCCCGGATCAGCCCGGGCACTTCGCCATTCAGGGCGCACGAGTCGTCACGGTATCGGGCGGCACGATCGACAACGGCACGGTCGTGGTGCGAAACGGGGTCATCACCGACGTGGGTCGGAACGTGGACGTACCGGCCGACGCCTGGGTGATCGACGGCTCCGGACTGACCGTGTATCCGGGCTTCATCGACGCATTGACCGACATCGGGCATCCGGGAGGGTCCCCGCCTCGGGGCGGTGGCTCCGGGGGCCGTGAGACCCGGTATTCCTGGGGCCCCGAGGATCGACCGGCCACGACGCCCTGGGTGAACGCCGCCGACGATCTAGATGGGAGCGACGAGCGGATCGAACGCTGGCGAAGCGCCGGGTTCACCACCGTGATCGCCTCTCCCTCCGAAGGCATCTTCCCCGGTCAGTCCGCGGTGATCAACCTGGCAGGTGAGCGCCCGGGGGACATGGTGGTGAAGACCCGCGTGGCGTTGAGAGTGAACCTGAGCCGCGGAGGCTCCGTCCGAGGATTCCCGGGCTCGCTCATGGGGGTTTTCGCATATCTCAAGCAGGTGTTCTTGGACGCTGCCCACTACGACGCGGCGTGGAGCTTGTACGAAGACGATCCGCGGGGATTGGAGCGGCCGGAGTACGACCGGGCCCTGGAGCCGATCCGGGCCGCGGTACGAGGAGGCACGCCCTTCCTCGTACCGGCCACGACGACCGCCCAGGCCCAGCGTGCCATCGACCTCGCCGCCGAGTCGGGCACGACCCCCGTGATCTACGGACTACATCGAGGGTACGAGGCGGCCGACGTGCTCGCGGCGAACCGGGTCACGGCCCTGGTGAACGTCGACTGGCCAAGGCCACCCAGAGACGGGGACCCCGAGGCCCAGCCCTCCTTGAACCAGCTCCGCCTCTGGGACCGGGCTCCCACCACCGCGGCGGCTCTGAACACGGCCGGCGTACGCTTCGCGTTCTACTCTGGAGACATCAGCGATCCGGCCGACGTGGTCGAAAACGTGGGTGAGGCGGTGGAGCGAGGCCTTTCCACTGAGGCTGCCATCCGAGCCCTGACCCTTACACCCGCCGAGATCTTCGGTGTGGCGGACCGGTTGGGAAGCATCGAAGACGGCAAGATCGCGAATCTCGTGGTAACCGACGGGGATCTCTTCGTCGACGATACCGAGTTGAAGATGGTCTTTGTGGACGGCAAGCAGTTCGAAGTGGGAGAGTTGGCGAGCCCTGATGACGACGAAGACGAGGAAGAGGAAGAGGAAGAGACCACCACCACGAATGTCGAGGTGCCTATGGCTCGTGATCGGGGCGCGTACCGCAGCGATCCCGTGACGCTCCTTCGGAACGCCACGATCCTGACCGCCAGCAACGGGCGCATCGAGAACGGGGACATCCTCATCCGTGACGGGAAGATCGCCGAAGTAGGGCAGGGGCTCGACGCGCCACGAGGAGCCCACGTGGTCGATGCCAGCGGAAAGTACGTGATTCCCGGGATTTTCGACGCCCACTCCCACATCGCCGGTGAGGGAGGGATCAACGAGGGAACGGTCGCCGTCTCGGCGATGGTGGGGATCGAAGACGTCATCGATCCGGACCAGAACAGCATCTACCGGGCTCTGGCCGGTGGTGTCACTTCCGCCAACGTGCTCCACGGAAGCGCCAACCCCATCGGGGGCAAGAACGCCGTCCTGAAGCTCCGCTGGGGAGCCGATGCCGAGGGGCTCAAGTTCGCGGGGGCCATACCCGGCATCAAGTTCGCCCTCGGAGAGAACACCAAGCGCGACCGTGATCCGGACCGCTACCCGTCCACCCGCATGGGGGTGAACGACGTGATCCGGCAGGCCTTCGTCGAGGCCCAGCAATACATGGCCGACTGGGAGGAGTACGAAGCCGCAGGCGAGGGCAACGCCATTCCGCCGCGGCGGGACCTGAAGCTTGAGACCCTTGCCGAGATCCTGCGCGGAGAGCGCTTGGTTCACGCCCACTCGTACCGGGCCGATGAGATTGTGCAGCTCCTCCGACTGGCCGAGGAGTTCGGATTCCGGATCGCCACCTTTCAACATGTCCTCGAGGGCTACAAGGTGGCCAAAGAGATCGCCGAGCACGGCGCCGGCGCGTCCACGTTCTCCGACTGGTGGGGCTACAAGGTCGAGGCCTATGACGCGATCCCGTACAATGCCGCGCTCATGACCGAGAAGGGCGTGCTCGTCTCCATCAACTCGGACAGTGGTGAGGAGATGCGACACTTGAACCAGGAAGCGGCCAAGGCGATGAAGTGGGGGGGACTCAGCGAGGAGGAGGCGCTCCGGCTCGTCACGCTCAATCCGGCGATGCAGCTCCGGGTGGACGATCGGACGGGTTCCATCGACGTGGGGAAGGACGCGGACCTGGTCGTCTACGATGGTCACCCGCTCTCCGTCTACGGTGTCGTGCAGCAGACCTATGTGGACGGCGAGCTCTACTTCGACATCGACCTCGATAAGGAGCGCCAACAGCAGATCGAGGCGGAGATCGAGGCGCTCAGGGACAAGCTGGGGACCGGTGCGCGTGAGAGCGGCCGGCCCATCACCGAAGACGGCCAGGGTGGCCGAGAGGAAACCCGATGATCCGGCTCAGGGAAGTGGGGCGTGGCGCGGCCCATGCCGTAATCGGCCTGACACTCATGACGACATCCCTCGGTGCGCAGTCCCAGGGTGTCCTCGCGGTGTGGGGTGGTGAAGTCCATACCCTAGCGGGTGAGTCCGTCGCGAACGGGACGGTGCTCATCGAAGACGGGCAGATCACGGCCGTAGGCACCAACGTCCAGATCCCAACCGGTGCCCACGTCATCGACGCGTCGGGCAAGCACGTCTACCCCGGCATGTTCGACGCCTACA
Source organism: Longimicrobiales bacterium (assembly GCA_965238005.1). Classification (GTDB taxonomy): domain Bacteria; phylum Gemmatimonadota; class Gemmatimonadetes; order Longimicrobiales; family Gaopeijiaceae; genus CBDCKN01. Next base: position 3,052,292 of record OZ250165.1, on the reverse strand, counting down.
CGACGCTGGGGCTTACCGAGATCGGAGCCGTCGACGTGACGTCCGACATCCGGGAGCTCGGGCGGTACAACCCCCACCTGAACGCCGCGACGGCGGTCCATCCGGCCAGCGAGCACATCCCGGTCGCCAGAGCCAACGGAATCACGCATGCCTTGTCCGCGCCGGGTGGACAGGGCTTCGCGGGTCAGGCCACGGTGGTTCACCTGGACGGTTGGACGGTGGAAGAGATGATGCTCCGCCACTCGGTGGGGCTTGTCGTGGCCTGGCCCAGCTTGGGCGGTGGGGGTGGTAGGGGCGGCGGCGGGTTGAGCGGCCCCGCGCTTCCCTGGGGCAAGGGGCTCGAGCAGTACGAGGAGCGGGTCCGCGAGATGGAGACGTGGCTGAACACCGCACGCAACTACGCACTGGCTGTCGAAGCCGGGACCGCAAGGCGCGACCTCAAGCTGGAAGCGTTGATCCCCGCGGCCGGAGGCGAGCTCCCGGTCCTCATCAGCGCCAGCGCAGAGCGGGATATCCGCAACGCCGTCGAGTTCGGCGAGCGGAACGGCCTCGACGTGATCATCACAGGTGGGCAGAGGGCGTGGGTGGTGGCGGACCTCCTTGCCGAGAAGGGCGTACCGGTCATCCTCGGACCGACTCAGGCCATGCCGTCAGGAGCGGACGAGCCCTATGACGAGGCTTACAGCAAGGCGGGGAAGCTCCATGCCGCAGGTGTGAAGTTCGCTTTCGCGACCTTCAACTCCTCGAACTCCAGGACTCTGCCCTACGAGGCAGGCATGGCTGTGGGCTACGGTCTTCCGCCGGAGGTCGCTCTCCGTGCCGTCACCGTGAACGGGGCCGAGATCCTCGGGCTCGGGGACGACGTGGGCACTCTTGAAGTGGGGAAGCTGGGCAACCTGATCGTGACGGACGGCGACCCGCTGGAGATCCAGACCCAGATCGAGCATCTGGTGATCAACGGGCGTGAGGTGTCGACGGACAACAAGCATCGTAGCCTTTACGAGCGATATCGGGCTCGTCGGTAGGCAGCGGCTCGACCCTGCGCATCGCTTTGTGGCGGCGTGCTGTTGGTCCTTTCGGGGCGGTGCGCCGTTACCATCCGAATCCGCCCTTCGTTCACGAGCTCGACGAAGTCGACCGTGGCACCCTCGAGATGGGGGCGGTTTCCTCGTCCGATACGATGGTGAGGCCGTCCACGTCCAGTTCCTTCTCGCCGCTGCACGGGGTCCTCGCGCCGAACGCCAAACTCCAATGCGATCCGGACCCAACGCTGTGGCGGGCTAGCGGGCAGCCACGAAGAGGGGTGCTCTCTAGACGACTGCTGCGCGGCCCAATCGGGTGATCGCAGGCGAAGCGCGCGACCTCGGTGCTCATCGCGCTAGCAGCCGATCGCTCGATAGGAAGCTCGCCGAAATGCTCTTCGGAGACGTGTACGTATCTTTATATCGTGGGTATACGTACGATAGCTAGGCCTGCCGAGCCATGTTCCCGCCACCGGACTCTACTCACCGTCCGGGATGCACGCCACGTCGCGGCGTACACGGGTCAGCTCTCGATCAGGGTCGCCCCCTCGGCCCACCGCACCAAACTGTGGGCCCGTCTACCGCCGGCGCCGTCCCACCCTGACGCCGCTCTATCCACTGGTCCAGCACCACCTCGAGACCTTCCTCACAGAGGTCGCCGAGGCGGACCCCCTAGGGGGCGGCGTCCCTTCGTGGGTCGAACGCGACTTCCGGGCCTACCTGCGCTGTGGCATTCTCGCTCATGGACTCGCACGAGCCCGGTGTGCCGGCCCTCCACTGTCTCCGGCTCGGGCGCCGCGGGCACCGCGCAAAGCGTGGTCGGACCTGTTCGAGTTCGATCAGACCGGCGGGTTCGACCTCGCCGATCCGGAACCCATTCCGGAATTTGAATTCGATCAGTCGCAGCCAGACTGAGAGCTGCTCGACGGAGCACGGACCCGCCGTCCCCGACTCGGGGTCGGGGCCGTGCGGTATCTACTCGGGGTCAGGGCCGTTCGGTTCCTGTTGCCCATCCACGCATCCGATCGTCTCGTCCGTGCATGGCTGGACGGGGAACGCGCACCTCAGCCTCACAACGGTAAGGACTCGGCTCGCTCAAACGGGGTGCCGGACTCGGACAGGGTCTTTAAAATGCCTATCCCTATTGGGGCTGGCAGTCAAAAAAATGGGGAAAATTCCGACGCGCTAGACACGGGGGGGCGCATGTCATTACAATAGGCACCATTCCGAGCCTGGAGTGGTTCCAGGCAATTCCAAATGGGAAACGTCGGGTAGATGAGGCTTTCAACAATTCAGGCGTGATTACTCCAGCAACCGGAGGTTTCCGCATGTCGCCACATCCCTTAGGCCCCAATGCCATGAGATATTATTTAAAGAATCCGCTTGTCTTTATCTTCTTCATATTTGGCGTGCCTTGCTATGGCCAGAGTGACGATCCCTCTCTTCTAACCCTTGACAGGATCTTCAGCAACGAATTCTCGTCTAAGTCCTTTGGGCCTGTCAGATGGCGTGATGACGGAAGTTACACGGTGCTCGAGGCATCCATGGAAGATGGACGGGACATCGTGCAATACGATCCGGAAACAGGGATCAAAAAGGTATTGGTGCCCGCTCAAAGGCTGATCATTCCGGGCACGTCAACGCCTCTTACCTCCTATAGCTTTTCTGAAAACCGCAACAGGTTACTTACCTCTATCAATTCGACCCGGGAGGTTTGGGGCGGAAACAAAGCCGATTATTGGGTCATGGACATCGGGTTGTGGACCTGGATAAAAATAGGAGGAGATGTGCCGTCACAGTCACTCAGAGGAGTCAAATTCTCCCCTGATGGCAAGATGGTGTGTTACATGATGGATCATAATATATATGTTCAGGACCTTACGAGTTTCAAAATTTATCAACTGACCGATACGGGAAGTAAAAAACGTTATGCCGGGGACTGGGGGAGGGGCAGCAACTACTACTGGAGCCCGGATGGCCGCTACATCGCCTTTGTCGAAACGGACATATCTGATGTTCTGACTTATTATATGATCAACAATACTGAGACACTGTACCCAAAGATCATCGAATTCCCTTATGTCAAGGTAGGGCAAAAAAGGGCTTCTTCCCGAGTCGGTATTGTAGAGTTGTCAAGCGGAGAGATCAGCTGGCTGGACATACCCGGGCTTAGTAGTGACGATTACTTACGGGTTTCCGATTGGGCAGGCAACAGCGAAGAACTTCTTCTTCAGATTTCCAACAGAACTCGTGACAAGGTCAGGGTCGTACTGGCTGAGACTTCAACAGGTAATCTCAAAACCATCCTCACCGAATCAGACGATGCGTGGCTAGAAAATAGCTTTACATGGAATGAGGACAAAAGCAGATTCATCTGGCTTAGTGAACGGGACGGATGGAAGCACGCTTATGTCTATACTCGCGCAGGTGAGGAAATTGGCCAACTGACTCCCGGCGAATTCGACGTCATTAGCATTAGCGGAATTGATGACGAAAACGGGTGGTTGTATTATATGGCGTCGCCAGATAATCCCGGTCAGCGATACCTTTACAGGACATCTCTCAGCCCGGGTGGTAGGCAGGAAAGAATTACGCCTGCCTCGCTAAACGGAACACATTCGTATCAGATTTCACCCGATATGAAATGGGCGGTCCACAACTATTCTACTTTTGACACCCCTCCCGTTTATGACTTCATTCGTTTAGCCGATCACTCCACCGTTAAGGTGCTGGAGGATAATAAAGAGCTGAAAGAAAAACTGAACATTGTCAGAAAGAACCCCACGGAATTTTTCAGGGTTGACATCGGCGGAGGCGTTGAAATTGATGGGTATTACATAAAACCTCCCGATATGGATCCAAGTAAGAAATACCCGCTCCTTTACTACATCTACGGCGAGCCCGCCGGACAGACCGTGCTCGACAGGTGGCGCAGCGAGACACAGTATTTGTGGCACCAAATGCTTGCACAGCAAGGGTATGTGATCATGAGCGTGGACAATCGTGGCACTCCGGCTCCCCGCGGCAGGGCATGGCGAAAAGCCATTGATGGTCAGTTGGGTATATTGGCCGCTCACGACCAGGCAGCAGCTACCAGGAAAATCCTTGAAACAAGGCCTTACATCGATCCTGAAAGGATCGGGATATACGGGCATAGTGGCGGAGGCCAGATGAGCCTTAACCTGATTTTCAGGTATCCGGATCTGTATAGTCTCGCCATGCCGTCATCTTTCGTAAGCAACCAGAGGTATTATCACCCTGGATACCAGGAAAGGTACATGGGGCTGCTTGAAGATAATGAGGATGGGTACATAAACGGTTCTCCCATCACCTGGGCACACCAGCTTAAAGGCAAATTGCTCATCATCCATGGGACGGGTGATTCAAATGTACATTATCAAAGTTTTGAGGCTTTGATCAATGAGCTGGTGTCACATAAAAAACGATTTACCATGATGTCATATCCAAACCGGAACCACGGATTACGGGAAGGTAAAAACACACAATATCATCTCTACGATCTTCGCACCAACTTTCTTATGACCAATATGCCTCCGGGTCCTTCCGATATACGAGCCACGGAGGATTCCCGACGATGATGTCGAACCAATATGCCTCCGGGTCCGAATTAATAGGAGCGGTCGCACCGTGCAGGCCCGCGCCAATGAAATCGTCGAGGTGCGCTCGCAGGAAGTGGACGGAGAAGAACAAGTCATGCTGGTCGAAAGACAGGGCCTGTCCGGATTCTTGTGTCAATTAGCAATCCTGGGGTTTGTTAGCTTAGCTCGGGCATTCGGTCCTCGTCAGTCGCGGCCAGACTGAGACATAGACCGACGCACCACGGACCTGCCGTCCCCGACGCGGGGTCGGATCCGTTCGGCATCCCTTGCCCATCCACGCATCCGCTCGTCACGTAGTCGGGAGCGAGGTCGTCCCCCAGGGTGGCGGTGGGGGAGGAGGCTCGCTCGACCGTAACCCGGAGTTGACCCCGAAGTCCGGATCGAAGTCTTCGTGGACGAACTGGCCGCCGGAGGTGGCGTCCGAAGACGATCCGATCCGGACCGTACCATCAGGGGCCTGCTGATCCTGGACGAACAGCGATGAGAGAGTGAGAGAAGCCAGGACGACGGTTATCATTTTACAGAAGCTGCCCCTACGTGATCGTTAGCCAAAGCTGGAACTGAGTGTCGATATCGTTTCTGACATCGAGGAGGAGTTGAAGGAACTCCGCTTCTTCGAGACCCTACCGGCGCCTCGGCTCTGCTGCGCGAGGACGATGGTGATCCACAGCGCGAGCTGCAAGGTGAGCGCTGTGGACCCTGCAACAAGCGGAGTCCATAATGCTGCGGGCTGGCCGAGAACAACTTGGCCGCGGCCGAGTAGACCTGCTGGCAATTCAGACCTTCCGACTAGGCTGAGGTTTGGAACATCACAGATATGGAGATCCGTGTCACCTGAGGGTCCTAGTCCCAGATATCGTCGCAGAGCTCCAACAGCTCGGGTCTGCCGTAGGACTTCTCCTCTCCGAGCTAGTCCAAGTGAGCCTCTCGCTGAGGCCCAACTCCCGGCACACAACCTTGATCGTCTCCCGTTCGCCATCGCTACGTCGGGCGTCGGCCGGTCCGCTCCACGACGCCAGTAAGATCTGCGACTTTCGCCTTCCTCCCGAGTTGTCCTGGCGGACGCGGGCAGGTATGGTCTGATCGGTTCAATACTCCCAAACGCTGGACGCTCCCCTGAGGCCTGGCCATGTGCACCAGAGTTCCACTAATCGCCGCAACGTTCACGCTCCTTTATACCGGCGCATTCGCCACCGGTGGCGTCGCTGCATCGACGCTGGCGACCGCCACACGAGTGCAGGACGCCCAAGACGAATCGACTCAGGTTCTCGTCAGCCGCCTGACGCTCGACAACTACAAGACGACGCTCAAAGGACTGACCCAGTTCGGTGACCGTCGCCAGGGGACGCAACGTAACCGTGACGCGGTCGAATGGATCGAGGCGCAGCTCCAGGCGTTCGGCTGCACCAACACAGAGCGTATCACGTACGAGTACGATCCAGCGCCCCGGAATCGGGGCCGTGGGCGTGGCGGCTCCACGACGACGCCCGACCTGACGATACCCACGGGCGGCCTAGTTGGCCGTAACGGTAGCGGTCCCGGGGGCAGCTCCGTCTTCGGCTACCGCGCGCCTACCGGCGTCAACCGCGACCTCGACGCCCAACCCGACGAGCGCATCCGCGAGCTCAATCGCGAAGAGCCGGTGAACGGCGAGCGTACCGAAGTCTATTGCACCAAAATCGGCACGACGCAGCCCGACCAGATGTACATCGTCGGCGGCCACATGGACGGCCACGGTGTCAACGAAGCGGTCAACGACGACGGCTCGGGTACCGCTCTGGTCATGGAGTTGGCGCGCGTCTTCAACGCTCCCGACGTGGAGACTGAGGTGTCGATCCGTTTCGCGCTGTGGAACAACGAGGAGACCGGCACGAACGGCGCCCGTGCCTACATCGCCCAGCGGCAGGAGCTCCAAGGGATTGAGAGCCCAGCGGGATCCGGCCAGTATCCCGAGCCCACGTGGCTCGGCATGATCCAGCACGACATGATGCTTTGGGATCACGGAGCGCCGCGCGCCGACGGCACGGTGAGCCGCGATCAGCGCCCTGAAGCCGACGTCAACATCGAATTCCAGTCGAATTCCGAACTGGCTGAAGCATCGATGAAGCTCGCCTTTGTCTTCAAGGCGGCCGCCGACGCCTACAACACCGACTACCCGGCTGCGGTCGGCCCCCATATGACCAACACGGATTCAGGCCCGTTCATGGATATCGTGCCGTCGATCAGCTTGCGGGAAAACGAGCGCGGCGCCCAGACCGGGGGCGGGTGGAATCCGACCTGGCACACGCCGCTCGACGTGTGGACGACGTTTACTGATGATGACTTCAGGCTCGGGCTCAATGCCGGCCAGACGACCTTGGCGGCGCTCTCGCAGCTGACCGGGGCGACGGTTGGCGGACGCTAGGCTCGCCCACAACTAGACACCGGCAGCCTCGTACGTGACCTGCCTGGAGGGATCGCGCCGTATGGAGATCACTCCTTCGCTGACGGCAAGCCCGTCCACCAGTACGCCGAACCGCTCGGACGCCATCTCCAGCAGGACGCGGCGGGCTTCTGCGGCCACCCGGCGAGCGGCCCAGGCGTCGCGTTCGATCGCATCCGACCCACCCTGATCGACCGTCAGGTCGGTTCGGCCCATGACCAGCGTGCTCTTCTCGAAGGCGATGTCCAACTCGTCGCACATCAGCCGGCGGAAGGCGGTTCCGGTGCCCTGGCCCCCGTCGGTCTTCCCGACGTAGAAGGTCGCCGTCCCGTCCTCATGCACGGCCAGCCATGTGCGAAGGGAGTCAGGTAGCTCAGCTCATCGACGAAGTAGTCGTAGACCTCGGGGTCGCGTCCCCCCCGAGTATCCGTACGCGCTGAGCGTGGCGTCGTAGTTGGCGCCCTTCTCGAGGTACAGCTTCATGACGCGCGCGAACTCCGGCATGTCGGAGGTCATCTCGACCAGCGAGGCATAGGCCGAGCGATCCGCCGGCATGGCGTCACCGCCCATGAAGTGCTCGATGCGGTCGATCCCCAAGTTCACGGCGTCACGCGGGTTCACCGAATTCCTGAAGCCCGAGCCAAGATGGCCGGTCACGGTCAGCCCGTGATGGTGGGCCCGTTCGATCAGCGCCTCGAGATGGGGTGCCGTGATCGTTTTGGCCTTGAATCCCGCGACGCCCTCGGCGACCAACGCGTCCACTTGTCGGTGGATGTCCTCCGCCGTGAAGTCAGGGTCCCACCCCACCCTGGCCGATCCGAAGTACGGCCCGGACCGATGGAGGCGTGCGCCCGCCTGCTCGCCCGATCGAAGCCGCTCCTGGAGCGCTCGCATCTTGTCCGGGCTAGGATGCCGGAAAGGCAAAATGAGGGTGGAGGCCCCCGACGACTAGCCCGAGAGCCTCGGGTCCCCACGGGTACGCCGCACCGCGAGGTAGCCGAAGTAGGCCGAGAATAGCGCGGAGATCAAGAGCAGGACGGCGCTCACGGGTGAGGTGAAGAAGATCATGGGGTCTCCCTCCGACAGGATCAGTGCCCGCCGCAGATTGGACTCCAGCATGGGTCCGAGGATCAGGCCCATGAGGACCGGGATGACCGGATATCCGTAACGCTGGGAGACATACCCGAGTACGCCGATCGCAACCGTCAGGTACATGGCGAAAGCGGTTCTCTCCGCAACGAAGGCCGCCACGATCGCCACAGCACCGATCACAGGAAACAGAATGGCTCGATCTACGGAGGCGATTTGGGCATATACAGGCAGAAGGAGCAGCCCCAAGCCGAGGATCACGAAGTAGCTTAGGAAGTAGGCGCCGAAGAGCGGAGCGATCAGATCCGCACTCTCGTTGAAGAGCTGCGGACCCGGTACGATCCCATGCATCGTCAGCCCGCCCAAGATGACGGCGGTGACCGCGTCTCCGGGTATACCGAACGCCAGCATGGGAATGAATGCGCCACCGGTCATGGCGTTGTTTGCGGCCTCCGGCGCGACGAGGCCCTCAGGGATCCCCGTTCCGAACCGATCCGGTCGCCCGGAGGATCGTTTGGCCTCCGAGTAGGCCAGAAACGCCGCCATGGCGGCGCCCGCACCCGGCAGTGCTCCCACCAGCGTGCCGATCGCCGAGCTCTTTCCGAAAACCTTCCATCCCGCTTTCCTGGCCTCGGGCCAAAAAGCGAACACGCGGTCGAAGCGTATCGGAGCCGCCTCCCCGGGAGCCACGACCGGCCGCCCGACCTGACGGAAGAGCTCGGCCACGGCAAATAGCCCGATCACGACCGGCAACAGCGGAACCCCCACCAAAAAATCCACGGATCCGAGTGTGAAGCGAGGAGCAGGGAGCAGCGGATCGATCCCCACGGTGGACAGCATCAGACCAACCACGGTGGCCGCAATGCTCTTTACGAGGGAGCCCTGAGTGGCGGTAGCGATGGCTACCAGAGCCAGGAGCACCAGAGAGAACATCTCTGGGGACTGGAACGTGAGAGCCATCCGCGCCAACTGGGGGGCAAACAAGACCAGCACGACACCACCGGTGATTCCGCCGACGAACGAGCTGAACGTAGCGAGCCCGATGGCGGCCTCCGCCCGCCCCTCCCTCGCCATGACGTTCCCGTCGAGCATGGTCATGGCGCTGGCCGGAGTCCCGGGGATCCGCACGGTTATCGCGGCGATGGACCCACCATAGATCCCTCCGGTGAATATCCCGGTCATCATGACGATGGCGGTGGTCGCGGACAGGTGAAACGTGACGGGGAGCAGAAGCGCGATGGCGAGGGTTGCCGTCAGGCCTGGCACTGCCCCGACGACGATCCCGAGGAACGTGCCACCGAGAAGCGCGGCAAGGAGCGTGGGATCGAGCCAGGTCGCCAGCGTCAACGGAATCCCCCCACTCGGATGGAGGCCGGACGCCCCCTATCCAAAAGGACCGACCGGCAAGCGCGCTCCCAGCCCCACCCGAAAGAACAGGTAGATGGCGAGGGTGCACAAAAGGGGAACCACAAAAAGGAGCTTGGAGTGGTCTCTCCGGAACAGGACCGTGACACCGAACGTGTACGCGAGTGTGCTGAGCACGAACCCGAGGGGCTCGAAGAGCCACACGTACATGAAGGTGACCCCTACCGCCGCCCATACCCTATCGATGTCCGGATCCAGCCCTGGCTCGGACTCGGGCTGAAGCTCCGGCCCCGGTAGCGTCACGGTCTCGCCCGTACGGTCTCCCTCTGTCCGCTTCGACCGTATCCCCGCGACCAGAGTCACGAAGCCGAGTAGGAGAAGGGCCGCCGACAGGATCCTGGGGAGAAACGCGGGGCCCGGCTCCGCCTGGCTGGCCGGCATTCCCAGCGTGCCGACGAAGTAGGCAACCGAAACGACGATGAGGGTTCCGCCGGAGGCGACATCGCGGTGGACTATCTGGACCTTCCTTCCCGACTGCTCACTTGGTATCGCTCGCCTCCCGAGAGGCTCAGCGCATTCCGAGGTCTACCATCAGCTGTCCCACCCTGGGCGCCAACGCTGCGAGGTAGGCGGTCGTCTGTTCGCGATCCCTCCACACCGCCCCGATCGCGGCCGTCACGGCCCACTCCTGGAAGCCAGGATCCTCCCAAGCCGCGCGGCAGGCTCTCTCGAGATCAGAGAGCACGGTCTCAGGTGTCTCCGGCGGTGCCACAAGAACTCGGAAGCTACCATACTCCAGATCGAAGCCATGCTCCCTGAAGGTCGGGACGTCGGGAACGAGCGGATCGCGCTCTTTCGCCATGACGGCCAGAGCCCGCAGCGTGCCATCCTCCAGGTACGATCGGAAGGCCGGCAAGCTCGCGACCACGATCTCTACCTCACCCCCGAGGATGGCACTGAGAAGGCCGGAGCTGGCCTCATAGGGCACGTGGCGCAACCGAACGCCCATCTCGTTTTCCAACGCCACGGCGTGTTGGTGCCATACTCCCTGGGCACCGGCATTGCCCGTACGGATCCCACCAGGCCTGGCGAGCGCTTCGGCGCCGAAGGCCTCGAGATCCGCGTATTCGTCGGCGCGGGCGATGATCGCGGTCGGATGGTCCGTGACGGTGCAGACAGGCTCGAATTCCGACCACTCGATCGGAGCGAGGTCGAGGAAACCCACCGTGAGAACATCGTAGGTCATGGTCCCGACCGTGTATCCATCGGGCGCTGCCCTCTTCACCGTGAGGAGACCCACGGAGCTCAAGCCACCGGAGATGTTCTCGGTGATGACGGGAACGCCCAGGTGCTCCTCGAAATACTGGGCGAAGCCCCGCATCGCGGCATCCGTGCCTCCACCGGCCCGCCACGGGATGACGTGCCGCACCTCGCGTCGCGGGTCGGGAAAATCCGCCGTGGAGGTGCCCCTGGGTGGCATAGCGACGATCACGAAGACGACCAATGCCGCGGCTACGTAGAGGGCGGGACGTTTCAACGAGGCCATAGACGTATCGGGCGCTCCTCACTGTATTGGGCGCTCCATCTCTTAACCCTCATAGCAGCCGAATGCAACACGATCGGCCGACCGACCGGCACACCCCGACCCGTGCTGTCGAACGCCCTCCTGAACACGTCGATTCGAGTGCGCGATACCTGGACAGGTCGCCGTGGCTCGGCAGAATGACCCAAACCCACCGTCGATTCGGGCGTAAAGCAATGCTGACCAAAGGTGCTCCTTACTTCGCCTTCGTGGCGGCGACCCTGGTGTGTGCGTCCAGCTGCGGTGGAAGCGCCGACCAGGAAGAGCCCCCGATGCCGCGCGGCGCCTCTGGTGCCATTGCCGAAGCCTCTCGACGGGACGTACTACTCGATCCCGATCTTCCGGTTTGGAGCGAAGCCGCCCCCGATACGCTCCTGGCCCGCTTCGAGACGAGCGCCGGCGACCTCGTGATCGAAGTAGTCCGGGGCTGGGCGCCCATCGGCGCCGATCGTTTCTACAACCTGGTTCGCCTCGGCTACTACGACGATGTTCGCTTCCACAGAACCGTTCCCGACTTCATCGTGCAGAGAGTCGCCTAGAAAAGCCTTCGATAGTGCGTGTAGTCCACCGGCACCTCTACCACGAGACTTTCGTTACGGGAGAGCGCTTCCACCACGGCGGCGGACATCCGGTCGGGATCCGTGGTCCGTAGCCCGGCCACGCCGCACGCCTCGGCGATCTTCACAGAGTCGATGGGCCGGAACTCGGTTCTGTACAGGTCGAGCTTGCGACGGTCCTGCGCCATCTTGATGAGCCCGTAGCTGGCGTCTTCGAGGACCACCGTCACGAAGGGCGCACCCACACGGACGGCCGTCTCGAGTTCCTGACAGTTCATGGAGAAGCCACCGTCACCCACGGCCGCCAGGACCGGAGCGTCGGGTCGGGCGAGCTTGGCCCCGATAGCGGCACCCAACCCGTACGCCATGCCCGAGAGGCCGTTCGACATCCAGAAGGTCTGGGGGTGTCGGCTCGGCCAAAACTGTCCGAAGAGGAACTTGTGGGCCCCGACATCGGTGACGACGATGGTCTCTGAGGGTACTGCGGAAGCCAGCCCCCTGATGAGATCACCCTGCCACATCGTGTCGGACACCTCGGGATGATCATCGAGCAGCGCCAGCCGCCTTTCCTGGAACTCCTTGAACGGGGCCACCCACTGCGACGGGGCCTCTTCGCCCAGGAGAACGTCCAGAAGCGCACGGTGATCCACCAGCTCGGCGCCCTCCGGAACGAGCCCACCCACGTTGGGGGCTTCCAGCACCCAACGGATCGGCAGCTCGGCAAACCAAGTTCCGTCGGATTCCACCGGGTCGAAGCCGAACCCGATCAGCAGATCGGATGCCTCCAGCGCCTCACATATCAGTCCGTCGGCCGCCATCCCACCGACCGTTCCGAGGAAGTTGTCGGCGGTCTCGTCGACGATGCCTTTGACCTTCGGGGTAACCGCCAACGGAAGATTCCACTCGTCCAGCCATCGGCGCAGCGCGGAGCTGTTCGCCGTGTCCGTCCCCAACCCCACGATCACGAGCGGCCTCTCGGCGCTCCTCAGCGCATCCGTGAGCTCCCTGGCCATGTGTTCGGCAACTCGCTGCTTACCGGCCGGTCCTTGTCCGATGCCCGGGGGACCATCGTCGCCCCCGGCCTCGGCCCGAGGTCCGGCCTCAGCCTGTAACCCCGCCACCCCGTCGACCGGCGCGATCGCCTCCCTGGCGGACAGGGTTAGGTAAGCCGCCCCGAATGGTCGATCCATGCAGGCAGCCAGGGCGCGGGGGACCACGTCGCCGACGTTGTCGGCCGTGACCTTGGCCACATACTTGGTGATCGGCCCGTAGACGTCGTGCAGCGGCAACAGCTGATGGGTGTAGTCCGACGGAAAGTCGTCGGGAATCTGGGCAGAGATCGCGAGGAGGGGCTCTTGATCGAGATAAGAGCTCGACAAGGGCAACATCAGGTTCGCTGCGCCGGGTCCGAGCGTGGTCAGAACCACCCCGGGCTGTCGCTGCAGCTTGCCGTATACGGCCGCTGCGATGCCGGCGTTGGCCTCGTGCCTCATGAGAACGAAGTCGACGCCCACCCGGCGAAGCTCGTCCATCAACACGACGATCTCGCCTCCGGGCAGCCCGAATACGCGCTCGATGCCGGCATCCGCCAGCCGCCTGGCTGTGGCTGCTGCAACCGTGATGGTCACATTGCCTCCTGGAATGGACTTGTTAACCATGCGATGTGCGGAGCGGCGGGAAATCAGGTGAGGCTAAGCTCTCACCGCTACCGTCGGCCAGCACTCCGGTTCTGCGTATTGCTCGGCCTCAGCGGTTTTTTTTCCCGGCCCCCGCCACAAGGCGTTCGATGGTTCTGCGATGCACCGCGACCCCGCGCTCCTCGAACAGCTCTACGGCGATCTGGCGCCCACTGAGATCGGGGGCCTCCGCGGCCAGGGCCTCGACCCACGTCACGTCCTCCTCCGTCAGCTTCACCCGGCCCCGGCGACCACGCTTCTCGTCCGTGAGGCCCACGATACCCAGCTCCTCGAAGGCCCGGAGTGTGCTGTAGAACGTCTGTCTCGAGAAGCCGAACGCCTCCGAGACCGCCACGACCGTCTCTCCCTCCACCGCATGGGCCCGCAGCATCTCGTACTTCACCTGCACCTTGTCCAGGGGATCGAAGAAGCGGTGGCGCTCGAAGAGCTGAGCCCGCACGCGCTCGGGATGCGGGTGCAGCGCTCCGGCGGCCTCCACGAATTCACGCTTCCGATGGGGCTCCCTCATCGTCTCCACCTCCTTTCGAAGGCAGGATACGTGCACGGACCCCGACCGTCAAGGAATGAACGTCGCACATGCCGAACGCATCTCTTCGCCTTGTGGTTCCGTATTGATGCTGAACTTCAGTTCAACGTCTTCGATACCTTGCCAAGATAGTGTCAACTCAGACACAGACTACGACGTTTATAATCTGACAGTCTCAGGCATCCGCTTTCTCTCGGCGGGCGGCCGCGATCTCCTTGCGCGTCCGGCGAAAGCGGTGCTGGATCCACCACGTCGTGTAGCGATCGGTCCTCAGCACCAACCGGATTCGGTACTTCGACATTCTAACCCCCATCGCTTTGGCTCGGCCCTGAACGCCCACTTCCACTTCCACTTCCACGTCTGCGTCATCGACGGTGTGTTCAGCGGGGATCCCGAGGGCTCGGTCGAGTTCTACGAGGCCACCCATCTCACGGCCTCCGACTGGGACCAGCTACAGCAGACCGTTCGACACCGAGTGCTCCGTTACTTTCACCGCCACGGTCTGCTCGAACGCCACGTCACCGATGACATGCTCACTTCCCTTCTTCATCACCCTGCAAGCGACCAGTCTGCAAGCGAACTCCCGGTCGTCCGGCGGCTTTTCCCTCCGGTCTCTGCCGCGGCGCGTCGCGCGATCCTCCTAGTTCCGACTCTGAGCCTGATACGCCGGCCCATTCTCCCAATCCTGGGCGCTCGAGATGTTCGGAACACCCCAGTCCAGTCCGTTCCAGCCGCTGAATCCCTCCATGCGGAAGGCCCAGAATCCGGTCTGCATGTCGGACAGCACGATCAGGCCGTCGGCGTTGCGCACGTCCACACCCCAGGCGCCCGCCATCACACGGCCGTCGTCGGGCTCCAGATAGGTGTCGTAGTGGCCCACCGTCTTCGGGTGCTCGGGATCCGAGAGCGTGAAGATCTGTAGGCCGTCCACATAGCCCGACACGAACACGTAGGGCCAGCGGACCTCATGGTTGTGGACCAGGTTCTCCCAGTTGGCCGTCCACGCGGAGATGGGCCGGTTGACGTTCGCGACCTCACCGTCGAGGCCCGGCTGCAGGTCGAAGATCCGGAGCGGCGCGTACTGGTACTCGGCCTCGGCCACGACGTAGCGGCCGTCGGGCGAGGGCGTGAAGGTATGTCCCCACTCCACACCCTGGATGCCCGTGAGGCTCACCAGGAGCTCGGGGTTCTCCAGGTCCGTCACGTTGTAGACGAAGTAGCCGCCCGTACCGCCGCCGTAGAAGCGGTCCTGCTCGCTGTCGGCGTGGTAGCCCGTGTAGAAGTCGTGATAGCTACGGCCCTCGGGAAAGGGGTTCGGGACCCGCGCGACGAGAGCCTCATCCAGTCGTCCTTCCACCACGTAACCCAGATCGTACACGTGTGCGAACGGAGTGCTCGTCGTGGCGAAGAGAAGAGCACGGCCGTTGCTGTGCTTGTAGGTGAAGATGTTGTGGAAGCCGCCGACCTCCTGGAGCCCCTGGATCCGAGCCACTTCCCGGATCTCACCGGGGAGATCCGAGACGTCGAAGATGATGGCACCGAGATCGTTGTCCGGTCCGCCCTGTCGGAACTGGATGGCCAGGACCACGTAGTCGCGGCCGTCCCACTTGAAGATCTTGAGGTCCTTGCCGCCGGACCCGATGTGCAGGTCCAGATCCTCGACGCGCCATCGGTGGAGCACCCTGGCGTTATGGGGATCGGTGAGGTCGATGATGTCCATGCCTGCGTTGTCCCCGGAGCGGCACAAATATGCATAGGGACGGGACATCTCCTGCTCGATCTCGATGTCGCACCCACTCCCGCCCAGCGGGAGGTGGGCCACCACCTCGATGTTGTCGCTTCCGCGCTTCTCGGCGTTCTCCTGGGCCGCCAGGGCGGAGCTCCCCGGGAGGAGCACCAGGCCCGCCATGGCCGCGGTCAGCATTACACCACTTTGCATTTTCATCGTTTACCTCGTTTCGATTCTGGCCGTCTCGGAACGTCTCCGGTCCCCATGCATGGAGGGGGGAGGGCGCCTCAACGGCATGGTAACACGTGCCCTCGAGAAAGAGCAACGCACGATCGGGCAGGGAGAGCTCCTCCTCTACGGGGCTAGCGTAGCTGCGACATGCGACATGAATGAAAGAGGACCCGCGGCCCCCCGTGTGGAGCCACCGAGGCGCTGCTACCTGATCAAGTCGTAAGAAAGACCGACGTTGATCTGCGTATCGAACTGAGTGCCATCACCGGTCGAGACGCGGGGATAGATCCACTCGGCAGCGTCTACGAAGAGCGCCACCGGCGAATCGCCGAACCGATACTCGAGCCCACCCGCGAGCTGAGTCCCGAACTCCATGAATTCGTACTCGTAGTCCTCGCCGAACCGCGACAGGTTGATGAAGCTGACACCGGTGCGCACATAGGGCACCGCGGCTCCCATCGGGAACCGGATCTGGAGGCTCGTACTGGCATACGTGCGGTCGAGGCTCACGTCCTCCACCACGGCACCGGGATTCCCCGTATCGGCGCAGCAATCCTCGCGGCCCGTGTTGGGCGCGAAGGTGAAGTCAAAGCGAACCCTCCGGGATCCGAGGTCACCCCAGCCTGGGCGTGAACCGACAACCGGCCCACGACCTCTGTGGACTGGGAAACGACAGGAGCGGCCAGTGCGAAGGCGAGCACAACGGTGAGGGCCAGCGTGAGAGATTCCTCATGGACTTTTATCCCTTCATTCATTGGCTGACAGAAGTCACGACTTCCGCGCGTCTACCTCTGTGGGCTCACGTCCCACCAGACCCGCGGGTCCCATGCATCGGCTCCGCCGTTCGCGGCGATGGCCGCCAGCACGTCCGTGGTTCCCAGGTCGGGGTGATGGCACGTGGCGCAGGCGATGTTGCGATTGCCGCTGAGGATCTTATCGAAGAAGAGCGCGCGTCCCAGCGCGACCTTCGCCGGGGACGGCCATCCTCCGTGATAGTAGTCGCTGTCGACCACGATGTCGGGCAGCTGGGGCGGCCGGGCAGCGCTGTCCGCTGTTCCGTGGTGCACAACGATGACGGCGGGCGCCACCAACAATAATCCGGCAAAGGACTCATTTCATCCATCTCCAAGCCCGATCGGGCCGGCGTGCTTCGCGGCACCCTCTGTCACACGCAAGACCTCACCCGAGCCGGCCACCCGCTCAACGTAGACGTCCTGTTACGGGAGATCCATGTCGAGGTGTCAGGCCCCCTTGCGGGCCGACTGGATTCGATGGTGGCCGGGGGGAGTTGGGCCTCTAGTCCACCGAGAGAGCTCGCACCGGATCGACTCGGCTGGCCCGTAGGGAGGGCATCAAGGATCCGAGAAGCGCCACTCCCAAGAGGATCAGCGTAGCTGCCACGAACGTCGGGGCATCATTCGTTGACACCCCGAACACCATACTGGCCAGAAGCCGTGTCCCGAAGAGGGCGAGGAGCAATCCGAGCGCGAGACCGATCGAGGTCTGACGCAGCCCCTGCCCCAGAGTCATGGCGATGACACTCCTGCGACTAGCCCCCAAAGCCATGCGAACGCCAATCTCGCGGGTACGAGCCGCAACGGCCTGCACGCTCACTCCGTACATGCCGATGGCGCTCAACGCCACCGCGGTCACGGTAAACAGGGCCAGAAGGAAGAGGTTGAATCTGGGTGAGGCCACTGAATCCGAGAGAATGCTCTCGCCCGTGCGAATCGCCTCCAGCGGTTGGTCCGAGTTTACGGACAGAACCGCCCTCTGCAAGGCAGCCGCCAGATCTTGCGGTGGCCCCGATGTCCGTGCGACCACAACCATCTCTTGCATCGCGGATTGGCTGTAGGGACGATACATGCGAGGCTGAGGGGTGCTGGCGAGGTTGGCTCCTCGAATGTCCGCGACGAGCCCTACGACCCGGTACGGCGTCTGCGGATCGTCGGGCCTGCCGGAGAACATGGTTCTGCCCACAGGGTCCTGCCCCGGCCACAACCGGCTCGCCAACGCCTCGTTGATCACCGCGACCGCTGGAGTCTCGGCGTTATCGTCCCGTGACACACCACGACCCGAGAGCAGCGTCATTCCCATCATTTGGAAATAGGTCGGGGTGGCCACGCGAAACCGAACGTCTTCAACGAAGCCGTCTTGCACCGTCGCGCCCTCGCGATGGAGTAGCGTGCCCCCACCCCGATTACCACTCAAGGGGAACACCGAGACTGCCCCTATGGCCGTCACACCCGGGAGTGCGTCCAGCACCGGCAACAACTCGTCGTAGAATTGGGAGTGACTCTCGGAGTCAGGGAAGCTCTCGAAAGCGAGATTGATCTCGGCAGTGAGCAGGTGGTCCGTCCGGAACCCGGGGTCGACCCGAGACAGGTGCATGAAGCTCTGAAGCAGCAGTCCAGCGCCGATGAGCAAGACCAGAGCAAGGGCGAACTCCGTGGCCACCAGGCCACCCCTCAGATGCTTACCACCCTTCCCCAGACTCATACGCGGCGAGACCAGAGCCAGCGTGCCCATGAGCTCCGAGTCGGCCACAACGAGTGTAGGGATCAGTCCGGCCACGAGGCCGGTGATGGCTGTCAACCCGAGGGCAAATCCGACCACCTCGGCGTCCATGTGGATCGTGTCCATTCTCGGAATGTTGATAGGCCCCAGGGCCGAAAGGGCGCCCACTCCCAAATAGGCCAGCACGAGCCCTAGCCCCGCGCCGAGGAGGCCCGCAACCATACTCTCAGTAGCCACCAATCTCGCTATCTGGAGGCGGCTCGCCCCGTGAGCTGCACGTACAGCGACCTCCCGACCGCGATCCAATACACGAGCCATCCCCAGGTTTGCGAGATTGGCGACCGCCACGAGCCAGAGCAGCAGGACCGACACCATCAGGGCAGAGAGCGCCGGGCGCACGTCACCCACGGTCTGCTCGAGAAGTCCCACCACGCGCATTCCCTCACCGCCGTTGCTCTCCGGGTACTCCTCGGCCAGGGTCCGGCCGAGAGCGGCCACCTCCAGCTGGGCGTCTTGCACGGTCACGCCTGGCTGAATGCGTCCCAGGACCCGCAGGAGATGATTTCTCCGGCTATCGCGCCACCTCTGGAATAGCGGCAGTGGACGCCACACACGAGCCCCGCTTCCGACCGGGAACTCAAACCCTGGCGGCATGACCCCCACGACCGTGTGCGGTGCCCCATTCAGCGGGAGGACACGGCCGAGGATGTCCGGATCGGCGCCAAAACGGGTCGACCACTCCTCATGGCTCAGGATCACCCTCTGCTCATTACCCGGCTCATTCTCTTCGGGCGTGAATGAGCGTCCCATGGCAGGCTCAACGCCGAGCAATGAGAGGAGGTTCGCTGTAATCATGGCGCCGGGAATCCGCTCCGGTCGGTCTCCCCCTGTCAGCGTGACGCTGGGAAAGTCACCGAACATCCAAGCCCCGAGATCGGTCAAGGATCCGGTTCGCTGGCGAACCGACTCCATGTTGGGAATGGAGAAGGGCAGGTCGGGTCGCGCATCGCGGGTCTCCCAGACCTGCACCAACTCGTCCGGGGCATGGAACGGTAGCGGCCGGAGGAGTACATGCCGGAACGCACTGAAGACGGCGGTTGTGGCGCCGACCCCCAACGCGAAGGTGAGCACCAGGATCGTTGTGAAGCCCGACCTCCGTCTCAGGGTCCGAATCGCGTACCTCATGTCACTGATCAACGCCGCCATAATCCCTCCTCGCCGTTCCACCGCCACGCCACCGGGTCGGTGGCCGATTGATTCCCCACGGACCCGCGTGGGCCGCGTTGCTCGGGTTGAAACCGCAGTGACTGCGAGGTCCGCAATCGTGCGCACCCAGAAGACCACGACGGTTCCCACCGTGCCGCGACTGTGGGCCTGCCGCAGACCGTCCCGAAAGACCTCCACCATCTCCGCTTCCGCCTCCTTCCTGAACCGCCGTGGGAAAAGGCGTAAGAAGAGGCGATAGGCCCTCTCAGATGGGGCTGGTCCGCGGGACGTCACCGAACGCCCCCCTCCGTGGCCAGATCCGAGGCGTCCGCCGCGGAGAGGGCCTTCTTGAGCCGGGCGGATTCGGCCGTGACGACCTGGAGGCCGAGGAGGGTCAGGCGGTGATAGTGACGCCGTTCGTCCTGCTCGTCCTCACAGGCAGGAGGATCCGCTCGCTCGATAAGGTCCTGCTCCCGCATCTCCTTGAGGAGGCGGTAGAGAGTCCCCGGCCCCACGATGGCACTGCCTGCCAACTGCTGGTTCACGTGCTCCATGATGCCGAAGCCGTGCCGAGCCTCACCACGAAGACTCAGGAGCACCGCCAAGTGTACGGGCTTTACCATGACATTCTCGCCGTAGAAATCTTCACTTCCGAAGTATGTTCGATATTGAAGATATCTGCACGAACGCATCGAGTTCCCTCGAGGAGGGATGGCAGCATCGGTGATGGTACCATCGCGTGATGGCACCATCGCGGGCTAGCAACCCTGTGCGGATGTGAACCATTCTTCGATGGAAGAAACGGGGAGTGTCCGTCGTCTAACCCTGGATGGCCTCGTCACGTGACGCGGCCATGGCCCGAGGAGGATGCTGAACTCGGCCAAGGGCCTTTGAATGGCCTATCCCTCCGCACTGCTCGCGAAGCCCATGATTGGTTTCTGATTGGTTTCTCGCGATGATGCAGGAGCATGACGAGTTCGAGGTGGAGACGGATGAGCCTGGGCAGTTGCCGATGCCGTTTTGCAGTGAGACGGTCAGAGAAGTGCTGGTGCTCTAAGCGAGCCTCGCACTTATCAGGGATTCCCCACTGGCGCAGAACCATGCTCGGGTGCATAGTGAGTTTCATATGACTCACTAGGCCGCCCCCCGCGGCGGCGGAACGAAAGGAGACACCTCTATGAAACAGAAGACATCCGCTCTCCTCAAGCTTCTCATACTCGTTCCTCTATTCGCGATGATGGACGCTTGCGGCGGTGGCGATGGCGGTGACGGTGGCGGTGGCGGTGGCGGTGGCGGTGGCGTAACCGCACCGGAGGCCGACCCGGCTGTGACGGGGCGCTGGAATGGCGACGCGGGCGATGGAGACATCGACCTCCTCCTTTCCCAGGAGCCGAGTGGGTCCGTTACAGGGACCGGGAGCGTCATTGGGGACATCACCACCTGTCTCGCCCTCACAGTCTCGAGTGGAACTCACGTCTTCCCGAACGTAAACATCACCTTGGCTGCAACAGGAATTTTTCCGGATGGTACAACAGAGGATGGGGACCTGAATCTCACCGGAACCGTCAACAGCGCAAACGAGATGTCGGCCACATTGAACGGACGTGGGTTCGACAACCAGAGCGTCACCTTGGAGCTACAAGACGATGCCTGCGCCGGCTTCTGCGAGGGGGGGGGGTTCTTTACCGGTGGCGGCGGGGGCAGTTGTTAGACACTCGGGGGAATCAATTAGAGAGCAATCTCCTGTGTAGTGAGGGGGAGGCTGGGAGGATTGATCCAGACGGCCTCCGGGAGTGGGTTCGGGCTTCGGCTCACCGGAGACGAAGCCCGAACCCGTCTGCCGCGAAGCGGCAGTGGCGAAGCTGGGTGAGGGTGAGGCCCCATCTCCTCGCGACGACCCGCACGGACGTGAAGGGGCGCCCGACTCCCCGCTACGTCAGACCGCGGGTCCCTCGAAGAAGGGGTTCTCGCCGGAGGCGTGGTCCGTGACGTCGTGGATGATGGTGATCTCCGGAACCGCCTGAAGCACCATCCGCTCCACGCCCTGACGCAGCGTCATGCGGGACATGGCGCATCCCTGGCATCCGCCGCTCATCTCCAGGTAGATCTCGGTGTCCCGCACGTCCACGAGGGTGATGGCGCCACCGTGGGAGGCGATGGCCGGGTTGATCTGGCTGTCCAGCACCTCGCGGATCCGTTCGGCAAGAGGCCCGGTGGGCGCGGCGACGGGGGTGTCTGCGCCGGGGGCCATCCGCACCTCGAATCCGCTTTCGTTCACCCGCTCGACGAAGTCCACCGTGGCACCCTCGAGACGGGGGGCGGTCTCCTCGTTCACCACGATGGTGAGGCCGCTCACATCCAGCTCCTTCTCGCCGCTGCGAATCTCGTCGGGGCCCACCAGAGTCAGCTCGAAGTCCGGTGCTACCGGGCTTCCTCCGGAGACGGCGACTCGAAGCGCCGTGAGCTCGCCACCGCTCTGGTCCAGATAGGTGCGAACCACTTCGATGGCTCTGTCCGTCAGCGTCAGCATCGAAAACACTCCTGCCATGTACGGATCCGGGCTTTCCGGAATGGGTCGGCGGCGTATACCCGCGAATCTTTCCGAGGTTCTCGCATCGGTTGATGAGGCGAGCGAGCCTGTCTAGCTTCCACCCTCTCGAAGGACCCGAAAAGGACCCGTTCATACCGGATCGACCTTAGATGGCCGACTCTCCATCGATGGACAAGCTCACATCCCTGACGAAGCGCCGGGGATTCATCTTCCAGTCCTCCGAGATCTACGGAGGGACCGGCTCCGTTTGGGACTACGGTCCCCTCGGGATCGAGCTCAAGCGCAACGTGCAGGACCGCTGGTGGAGCACCATGGTTCACCAGCGGAACGACGTCGAGGGGCTGGATGCCTCCATCCTCATGCACCCCAAGGTCTGGGAGGCTTCCGGCCATGTGGAGGGGTTCACGGACCCGCTCGTGGAGTGCTCCAACTGCCACCGGCGCTTCCGGGCGGATCTCCCCGAGATCGAGAACGGACAGTGCCCCACGTGCGGTACGAAGGAAGCGTTCGGCGAGACGCGACTCTTCAACCTCATGTTCAAGACCTTCATGGGGCCGGTCGAGGACGATGCCGCGGTCGTCTATCTCCGCCCGGAGACGGCTCAGGGGTCGTACGTCAACTTCCTGAACGTCCAGACTGCGGCCCGCCAGAAGATCCCCTTCGGGATCGCCCAGATCGGGAAGGCGTTCCGAAACGAGATCACGCCCGGAAACTTCATCTTCCGGACCCGCGAGTTTGAGCAGATGGAGCTTCAGTTCTTCGTAGAGCCCGGTACCGACGACGAGTGGTTCGACTACTGGATGAACGCGCGCATGGAATGGCACGTTTCGCTAGGGATCCGCAAGGAGAAGCTCCGCTTCACCGAGCACGGGCCCGACGAGCTGGCCCACTACGCCAAGAAGGCCTTCGACATCGAGTACGAGTTTCCCTTCGGATGGAAGGAGTTCGAGGGCATCCACAACCGGACCGACTTCGATCTCTCGCGGCATCAGGAGTACTCCGGAAAGAGGCTGGAGTACATCGATCCGGCAGGCGACAAGCGGTTCGTGCCCTACGTGGTGGAGACGGCCGTGGGCGTGGACCGAACGGTCCTCGTCGCCCTGGTGGACGCTTACAAAGAGGAAGAAGTCGAAGGTGAGGAGCGAGTGCTGCTGAGCCTCGATCCCGGCCTGGCCCCCATCAAGACAGCCGTTTTTCCGCTGGTGAAGAAGGACGGGCTACCCGAGGTCGCCGAGAAGATCCACGCCGATCTTCGCCGTGCGGCCATTCCGTCGTTCTACGACGCTGCCGGATCAATCGGACGACGCTACAGGCGACAGGACGAAGCGGGGACTCCGTGGTGTGTGACGGTGGACGGGCAGACGCTGGAGGACGGAACGGTCACGATCCGTGACCGGGACACGCTGGAGCAGGTACGGGTGGCCGCCGAATCGGTGCCCGAATGGGTGCGGGGACGGCTCGCCGGGTCCTAGGAGTCTGCGCCGCAGAAGCACAGCTGACTGAGCCGAATGGTCATCGAGCCGTCCGCGGCGAGGCGGATCCGGGTGATTGGGAGGTTGAGGACTTGTGTCTGCGACGGATCGGGAGAGCGGAATGGATGCGTTGGGGGGGGCAAGAGAGCTACGAGAGCCCTCGCGCCGGCAGATGCGGGTGAACCCTCGTGCAGTCATGCCGCCTGAAGGGTGTGCAGCCGCTTCACATTGAGTGCCAGGCACACGAGGGTCCACTCGGCCCGGACCTTCTCGAGGCCCCGGAAGCTGAATCGTCGAAAGCCCATCACTTCCTTGATCCAGCCGATGGGCGCCTCGGCCTGCGACTTTCGCCGTGCGTAGCGTCTGCGGCCATCTTCGCTCGCCAGCTTCTCCGCCATGCGGACTTTCGCCGGATATTCCTCCTTGTCAACCGTGGGGGCGGCCTTGCCCTCCCGGGCCAGCGCCACATACCCGTCGATGTCTCGCTCTTCCAGTTCCTCGAGATCCCGCTCGTTGCAATAGCCCGTGTCCGCCAGCACCTGCGCCGGCGTCTCGCCGTACGCTTGCGCCACCGCGTCGACCATGGGCACCAGCTGGCCCTGGTCGCTCGCGTTGTCCGTCACCTCGGCCCCGACCACCAGCTGGTTCTCCCCCTCCACGACCGTCTGTGCGTTGTAGCACTGCTGGAACCCCTCCGAACTCGTCTTCATGATCCGGCTCTCAGGGTCCGTGAAGTTGCTCTGCGCCGCCTCGTCCGGCTCTCCGTACTCCCGCTTGTAGGGCCTGCCGCCCTTCGGGTTGCGCGTCTGCCCCGGCTTGCGGCCCCGTGCGTCGTCCGCCGCTCTCTGCTCGGCTTCCAGGCGCGCCTTCGCCTCCCGGATCGCCGCCAGCCGGTCCTCGCGCCGCTTGAGCTCCTCCGGCACCTCGTCTCCGCATGCTTCCTCGCCGTAGCGCTCGTCTTCCGCTTCGTCCACCGCCTCGGCCCTCTCCAACAGCCCCCGGATCTCCGCCTCCAGCCGAGGCTCCCCGGTCACCATCCGGCCGTAGCTCATCGCCTTGCGCTTGTTCGCGTTCGCCCGAACCTTCGTCCCGTCCACCGACACCCTGCCAAGCCCCGCCAGCCCCAAGGCCCGCGCGAGCATCACCACCTCCACAAACACCGCCCGGAAATCCCCGAGATGGCGCTTGCGGAACTCGCACAGCGTCCGGTGCTTCGGGAAGTTCTCCGCCGCCAGCATCCGAAACGCGACATCCTCCTCCAGCTTCCTCGCCATCTTCCGCGACGAGAAGGTGCCCGTCGCATACGCGTAGATCAGCACCTTGACCATCATCCGAGGGTCGTACGGCGAGTTGCGCCGCCCGTCCCCCCGGTACCGCCCGTAGAACGCGCTCAGCTCCACCGCGTCCACCAGGTCGCTCACATGGTGCGCCAAATGACCCTCCGACACCCACTCCCGAAGATCCGGAGGCAGCAACAACATCTGCTCCGGATCGTACGGTCGAAATGTCGTTCCCATTCACCCCCCTCGGTGATCCGCAAGCCTTCCCAATGCCTTCGCTACCACCAAAGATAGCCGCCGCAGGGTTCTGCGGCGCAGACTCCTAGCCACCCGCCGGGGTCGCCGAAAGGGCTCCTGGCGCCCATGTTACTCGCTTGCTCGCAACGGGCCTTGGTCCGCTCGAGGGCTCTTCAACCCGAATCCGGAGGCGTGTCGTTGTCATCCAGGTCCGAAGTTTTCAGTTCGCGCTGGGGCATGCTCCTGGCGATGCTGGGTATGGCCGTGGGCACCGGGAATATCTGGCGCTTCCCTCGCATCGCCGCGTCGAACGGCGGAGGGTCGTTTCTGGTGGCTTGGGTGGTGTTCCTCCTGCTCTGGTCCGTGCCTCTGCTGATTCTCGAGTTCGGGATGGGCAAGGCCACCCGATCGGGCACCATCGGGGCGTTCGTGAAGACCATCGGGCCCAAGTTCGCCTGGATGGGCGCGTGGGTGGCCTTCGTGGCCACCGCCATCATGTTCTACTACAGCGTCGTCATGGGCTGGACCATCCGGTTCTTCGTGGCGAGTGTCACCGGAGACATCCCCTCGGCCGTTCCCGAGGCGTTCTGGGAGGGCTTCGCCGGCACGCCGGCGGCTCTCGTGACCCACGTGGTGGCCATGGGGTTGGGGCTGTTCGTGGTGTCCAAGGGCGTGAAGGGCATCGAGACGGCGGCCAAGTTCCTGATCCCCAGCCTCATCATCCTGGTCATCGTACTGGCCATCCGGGCGGTGACCCTGCCCGGCGCCGCCGCCGGCCTCGCGTTCCTCTTCACACCGCACCTCGCCGACCTGGCCGACTCCAAGATCTGGCTCGAGGCCCTGACGCAGAATGCATGGGACACCGGAGCCGGCTGGGGCCTGGTGCTCACGTACGCCATCTACATGAGAAGTCAGGAAGACACGGCCCTCAACGCCTTCGTCATCGGCTTCGGCAACAACTCCATGTCGCTCTTGGCCGGCATCATGGTGCTGGCGACCGTGTTCTCCGTGATGCCCGACGCCGCGGATCAGATCGTAGGCGCAGGCAACGAGGGGCTGACCTTCATCTGGGTGCCTCAGCTCTTCGCCCTCATCCCGGGTGGGCGCTTCTTCATGGCCCTCTTCTTCCTTGCGCTCGTGTTCGCCGCCTGGACGTCGCTCGTGGCCATGATCGAGCTCGCGAGCCGAATCCTCATCGACCTGGGCATGACGCGCGGCCGGGCCATCGCCCTGGTGGGGACCGCCGGGATCCTGTTCGGTGCTCCCAGCGCGCTCAACTGGACGGACACGCCGGGGGCTGGGCCCTTCTTCGCCAACCAGGACTGGGTCTGGGGCGTGGGGCTGATGCTCTCGGGCTTCTTCTTCGCCTTTGCGGTGCTGAAGTACGGGGTCACCCAATGGAGGGAGGAGTACATCAACACCGGCGACTCGGACATCCACATCGGCGCCTGGTGGGACTGGACCATCCGGCTGGTGATAGTCGAGTCCATCGTCCTCATGGGCTGGTGGCTGTATCAGGCCCAGGGCGCTTCGTTCTTGGAGACGTGGACATTGTTCTCCGCCTTCAACGTGGGCTCGGTCCTGATCCAATGGGCCATCGCCCTGGCGGCCGTCTACGTGCTGAACGGCTGGCTGGTGGCCAGGCTGTCGGCTGCGACGGCTGGGGCGTCGGCGACTGAAGCCGGCGCAGCCGGCCCTGAGGCGGCCGGAGAAAGCCCAGAGGTCGGTGGAGGAAGTCCCGAGGCCGGGTAGACCCCGGGTCGGCGGCAATGGCGAGGGAGGCGAAGAAGGCAAAGGCGGAGCGCGCCTCGGAGGTCTTTTCCCTCCTGGCGGAGGAGTACCCCGACGCTCACTGTGCCCTCGAACACCGGGATGCCTACCAGCTCGGGGTCGCGACCATCCTCTCGGCTCAGACTACGGACGAGCGGGTCAACATGGTCACGCCGGAGCTGTTCGAGACGTACCCGACGCCCCGAGAGCTGGCGGGTGCCGTTCAGGAAGACGTAGAGGAGATCATCCGCTCCACCGGTTTCTTCCGGAACAAGGCCAAGAACGTCATCGGCTTCGCCCAGGGGGTGACCGAGGAACACGGCGGCGAGGTCCCGCGTACCATGGCGGAGCTCAACGCCCTGCCGGGCGTCGGACGCAAGACCGCCAACGTCATCCTGGGCAACGCCTTCGGAATCGACGAAGGGGTGGTGGTGGACACCCACGTGAAACGGCTCTCCACCCTCCTCGGGTTCACGAAGGAGAAGACACCGGAGAAGATCGAGCAGGACCTCATGGGTCTCTTCCCCAGCGAGAGATGGACGCTCCTCTCGCACCTGCTGATCTTCCACGGCCGCCAGATCTGCAAGGCCAGGAAGCCACGCTGCGAGGCGTGTCCCGTATCCCACCTCTGTCCGTCGTCGCGGGTATGAGGGCCCACCCGGGTGACCTCCGGCAAGGAAGTGGAGACTCGTACGTACGAGATAGCCGGCCCGCTTGACCGGTGCGGCTCCTCGGTGGGAGCTTTCGATTGGGGTCGCGGCGCTCGATCGGTGCAAGCACCACCGGGAACTCTTCCCCAGTGATCCCTGATTGGACGACCGGGAGTAGACGTTGAGCGAAACACCGATCCCCGACCGAGCGGAGGCTTTGGCACTCCTCGAGAGCTGGGTAGGGAACGACGGGCTCCGGAGGCACATGCTCGCCGTGGAAGCCGCCGTGCGGCACTACGCCCGAATGTACGACGAGGACGAGGATCTCTGGGGTATCGCCGGCCTGCTCCATGACCTGGACTGGGAGAAGTACCCCGACGAGCATCCGAAGCGCGGGCTGAGCGAGCTGGAGCAGCGGGGCTATCCGAACGAGATCATCCGGGCCGTGCAGGCCCACGCTCCGAATCGAACGGGGGTGGAGCCGGAGACTCTCATGGAGCGCGTCCTGTTCGCGTGCGACGAGCTTTCCGGGCTCGTGTATGCGTGTTGTCTGGTGAGGCCGAACGGGATCGACGACCTGAAGCCCAAGTCCGTGACCAAGAAGCTGAAGGACAAGGCGTTCGCGGCCGGGGTCGACCGCGACGACGTGGCTCGCGGTGTGGAGCTCTTGGGCATCGACCGGGCCGAGCACATCCAGAACGTCATCGACGGGATGCGAACCGTTGCCGACGTGCTGGAGATTCGAGCGGAGGACAGAGCGTAGTGTCCCGCCGGATCCTCCCGCTTATCGCACCGCTAGCCGTGCTCCTTCACAGCCATTTGGCCGCCCAGGACGTCGAGATGCTGGCCCGCGAGTACGGCACGACCGTGCCTGCGGCCTATTACGCCGAGCTCCAGCGGAATCCGGACGCCTACCGGTTCAGGAGGGGCTGGCGTCCCGAGGCCCGAGTCGATGCGCTGGACCTCCGCCGCACCGGGAACTTCCGCGGCGCGGCCACCCTAGGCCGTCGTGAGGGCGGCGTGAGCGGGACCTTCACGTTCCCGCTCATCCTGGGACTCTACTCCGACACCCCCGGGATCCCCATGGCGAGCCCCGCGGCTCAACTTCCGGACGTATCCCTCACCCGGGACGTCATCCAGCGCGAGTTCTTCGACGGGCCGAACAGCATCCTGAAGACGATCCCGGAGTTCTACATGGAGATCTCGGGAGGCCGGGTCACTCTGGTGGGGGACGCCCACGACTGGTTCCAGACCAGCTTGACCGGGGCCGAGGTGACGGGAGACAGCGACGGGCTCAGCAGCACGGATCTGGTCGGAGAGTTCATCATCGAGATCCTCACGGGGATCGACGACGGAACCGTGGATTGGGGGCAGTACGACAACGACGGGCCGGACGGACTACCCAACTCCGGCGACGACGACGGCTTCGTCGACGTCCTCACGGTCATGCATCCCACGGCCGGGGCGGAGTGCTCCGTCAGTGGCGTGGGGCGCGTCTGGTCCCACCGCTGGCAGCTCTCCGCATCCGCGGCGTCATGGGTTGATCCGGTGCTCCGCGCCTACGTGACGCAGACGGCCTCGGCCAACGGAGGTAAGGTCCTCATCGACGACTACGCCATCGTCGCTGCCCTGGGCTGCGACGCGCAGCACATCGACCAGATCGGAATCTTCGCGCACGAGCTGGGACGCGGCTTCGGTCTTCCCGACCTCTACGCTGTGGGCGCCAGCCACGGCGGCGTGGGACGTTGGGGCCTCATGGGCTCGGGCGCGTGGGGTTGTACGGGTGGAATTCCCGCGAGGCCCTGCCACATGACCGCGTGGAGCAAGGAGACCCTGGGATGGGCCAACGTGACGACGCTGGCGCCGGACGCCGATCTCGGTATGATCACGCTCGATCCGGTGGAGACCTCGGGGGACGTCGTTCGCATCGATGCCGGCGACGGAAGCGGGGACTACTTCCTGCTGGAGAACCGCCAGCCCCTGGGGTTCGACTTGAACCTGTTCTCACCGGGCCTCCTCGTCTGGCAGATCGACGTGGACATGGTGGGCAGCAGATGGGTTTCGAACGACGTGAACACGCTTCCCGAGCGGATGGGGGTCTGGTTACGGCAGGGTGACGGCGAGAACAATTTAGCTTTGGGGAACCTACGCGGTGACGACGGCGATCCCTTCCCGGGCTCTTCGGGCCAGACCGATTTCACGGCGGGGTCGCTTCCAGCGGCGTTCACATACGACGGCCTCAACGGTGAGGACGGAGTGCCCCGGGGCAGGGCCGCGGGAGTGACGCTCCTGGACATCCAGCAGGTGGGTGAGCAGATGCAATTCCGAGCGCTCACCCGCTACCAGACTGTGACGCTTCAAGCCACGGGCAGCTTGGGACCCGTGCCATTCGTGGTGGACGGGGTGGAGACTTCCGGGAACCCGGCCACGGTCGTCTCCGCACCGTTCCAGAAGCACATCCTGGAGGCAGCCGGTGGCGAGGAGCCGGTGGATGGCTTCCGCAACGCCTTCATCGAATGGGAAGATGGTGCTCAGCGGATTCGGGAATGGACGACGGAGCTCACCGACGCCACGCTCACCGCGACCTACGGCAACCCCGAGGTTCGCTTCGACGTGAGCCTGGAGAGTCCGGTGCCTGGCGTCGAGGCCGGTCGCATCGTCACCAGTCCGCCGTCGGATCCCGGGTGGGTGCTGGTCGGTACCGAGGTGAGCATCGGGGTTGAGGCCAACACCGGCTTCGCCTTCCGTGGGTGGACGGGTTTCCTGGCGGGCCAGCCGAATCCGACCACGATCATGCTCACCGAGCCGGCCTCGGCGGGCGCCGAGTTCGACGTCTCGTTCGGGCTCGCCGGAGCCCCACAACTGAACTTCCAGTTCGATGCTGCGATAAGCCAGTCCCTGACGATCTCCGTGGAGAACGGCAACGAGCCCATCGTGTGGGAGCAGTTCGGCGAGCTTCCCTTCGGGCTGCATTCCCACCGCAACAGAGGCGTGATACACGGGACGCCCCTGGAAATGGGCGATTTCAACGTGACCCTTCGGGCCGCCGATGCCATTGGCCTCACTGCCTCGGCGGCGCTGAGCATATCGGTCGGGCCACCGACGCTCGGCCTCCGGGCCATGGCCAACCAGTTCCTCCGGTCGGACCCCATGGACCCCAACGTCGCGGCGTTCCTCGACTACCACGGGAATCAAGATGACGAGTACGACCTGGGGGACTTCCGGGCCTGGATCTTGGCCAATCCGGGGCACCCCGTGACGCAGATGATGCGGGCCGCCGATCCCATCGTAGTGCCCCTCTTCCTGCGGAAGGAGGAGTCGCGATGAGGCGGGCGCTCGTTGCGATCCCGTTGGCCTCCGTGCTGTTGGTGAGCGCCTGCGACTCCGGGCCCAAAGGACCGGGGCAGCTCACGGGGAGGCTGACGTCGGGCCCCATCGTATTGGAGTTCACGGGAGCCGGTATCACGGGCTTCTCCGGTTCGGGGGAGACACGGTTGTTCTTTGCCGAGAGTGATCCCGCTGTGTTCCAGGTCGTCATGGTGACTCCCACGCCGGGTGAGATGTCCTTCCGAATCAGCGTCCTGGATGTGGGAGCTCCCTTCCCGGCGGTCACCGCCGTCCAGGCGGTTGGGGGCGACAACGGCGGCATCGCGAACCTCACAGGAATCACGGTCGAGGTGAAGAAGTGAGCGGGTCGCACTCCTTGCGTCCCACGGGTGTTCATCGGAGAATACGGCCATGACCACATCGACCGTCCTCACCATGGTTCTCGTCCTGGGCTTCGTCTGGGGTGGCTGCGCGTACTTCCTCCTGACGGCCATGCGGAAGGAGTCCGACAAGGGCGACTGAGCCGGCCCTGCGGAGCACCGTCGGCGCCTTGTGCTGCATAGCC
The DNA here is from genome assembly GCA_965238005.1 of Longimicrobiales bacterium. Lineage (GTDB taxonomy): Bacteria > Gemmatimonadota > Gemmatimonadetes > Longimicrobiales > Gaopeijiaceae > CBDCKN01. The sequence goes on along the minus strand of OZ250165.1, from coordinate 3,020,877 downwards.
CGATCCGACACCTTTGCCGCCGATGTGCGCTCCGCTTTTCCCACCGTGGACACGCCCGTTTCTTGGCGGCCTAAAACCTCCCTGCTCAGCCATTGCCTAGACGTACCGACCTCGACTCCATTCTCATAGTGGGCTCCGGCCCCATCGTCATCGGGCAGGCGTGCGAGTTCGACTATTCCGGTACTCAAGCCGTTCGTGCCCTGAAGGAAGAGGGCTACCGGGTCGTGCTGGTGAATTCCAACCCGGCCACTATCATGACGGACCCGGATCTGGCGCATCGGACCTACATCGAGCCGCTGACGCCCGACTGGGTGCAGCTCGTCATCGAGAGGGAGAAGCCCGACGCCCTGCTGCCGACCATGGGTGGGCAGACGGCGCTGAACATCGCGATGGAGCTCGACAAGCGCGGCGTGCTCGAGGAGCACGGCGTCGAGCTCATCGGGGCCGACGCCCGCTCCATCCGCATGGCCGAGGACCGGGAGCAGTTCGCGGCCGCCATGAGGCGCATCGGCCTCGATCTGCCCCATGGCGGGTTCGCTCGCTCCACGGACGAGGCCATGGCCATCGGCGAGGACGTGGGCTACCCAGCCATCATCCGGCCGAGCTTCACCCTTGGGGGCACCGGTGGAGGAATCGCCTACAACCTCGAGGAATTCGAGGCGGCGGTCCGGCGGGGGCTCGACGCCTCGCCCATCACCGAGGTGCTCATCGATCGTGGCGTCATCGGCTGGAAGGAGTACGAGCTCGAGGTGGTACGGGACGCTTCCGACAACGTCATCATCATCTGCTCGATCGAGAACTTCGACCCGATGGGAGTCCACACCGGCGATTCCATCACGGTGGCGCCAGCACAGACCCTGACCGACGTCGAGTACCAGCGGATGCGCGACGCGGCCATCGCCATCATGCGTGAGATCGGCGTGGAGGCTGGAGGCTGCAACATCCAGTTCGCGCTTCATCCCGGCACCGGCGAGATGCTGGTCGTGGAGATGAACCCGCGGGTGTCTCGCTCGTCGGCCCTGGCCTCCAAGGCCACCGGATTTCCCATCGCCCGAGTCGGGGCGAAGCTCGCCGTGGGCTACCTTCTGAACGAGCTTCCAAACGACATCACCAAGACGACGCCTGCCTCCTTCGAGCCCACCCTGGACTACGTCGTGGTGAAGTTCCCGAGGTTCGCCTTCGAGAAGTTCCCCGAGGTGAACCCGATCCTGGGAATTCAGATGAAGGCCGTTGGCGAGACCATGGCCATCGGCCGGACGTTCCGCTCGGCGTGGCAGAAGGGAATCCGGGGCCTGGAGATTGGCCGTATCGGCTGGACCACGGGTGAGCGTCTCGAAGACGACGGGCTGGAGTCGGAGGAGCCCGAGGCCCTGCTTGCGGCGCTCAGGCGGCCCACGGCGGATCGCCCCTTCCAGCTCAAGCGGGTCCTGGAGGGCATCGCCGGGCACGACGGCGACGGTCCACCCCCCCTGAGCCTCGAAGACATCCAAGAAGCTACCGGAATCGACCCGTGGTTCCTCCATCAGCTCCTGGAGATCGTCCGCGACGAGCGGTGGTACGCCGGGCTCGACGAAGTCGGCCCAGAGGAGCTCCACCTGATGAAGCGGAACGGATTCTCTGACGGACAGCTCGCCGCTCTCCGGGCAGAGGAGGAGTCCGAGGTCCGGAGCCGGCGCTGGGGATGGGATATCCGCCCGACCTACAACGTCGTCGATACCTGTGCCGGTGAGTTCCCGGCGGAGACGCCCTACTACTACTCCTCGTACGAGGAGGAGGATGAGTCGGCTCCGTCGGATCGCGAGAAGATCGTCATCCTGGGGAGCGGGCCCAACCGGATCGGACAGGGGATCGAGTTCGACTACTGCTGTGTGCAGGCGGTTCTGGCTCTCCGGGAGGCCGGGTACGAGACCATCATGATCAACTCCAACCCGGAGACGGTCTCCACCGATTTCGACGTCAGCGACAAGCTCTACTTCGAGCCCCTGACCTTCGAGGACGTTCTGGAGATCGTCCAGCGGGAGAAGCCCATCGGGGTCATCGTTCAGCTCGGCGGGCAGACGCCGCTGAACCTTGCCCATCCGCTGCAGGAGGCGGGCGTGCCTATCCTGGGGACGTCCGTGGATGCCATCGACCGGGCCGAGGACCGAGGACGCTTCGAGAAGGTCTGCCGCGCCGTCCAGGCTACGGTGCCCAAGAACGGCGTGGCGACCAACGAGGAGGAAGCCCTGGCCGTCGCCAAGGAGGTGGGCTACCCGGTCCTGGTGCGTCCCAGCTACGTGCTCGGCGGGCGTGCGATGGAGATAGTGTACGACGAGACCTCTCTGATGGGGTACTTCAAGCGGGCGGTCGAGGCGTCTCCGGATCATCCGGTCCTCGTGGACCGCTTCATCGAAGACGCCTTCGAGGCTGACGTGGACGCCCTCTGCGACGGCACCGACGTGGTCATCGGTGGGATCATGCAGCACATCGAGGACGCGGGAGTGCACTCGGGCGACTCGTCCTGCGTGCTGCCGCCCTACCTCCTCGGGGCCGCGGAGATCGCGGAGATCAAGGACAAGACGCGGAAGTTCGCGTTGGAGCTGGGCGTGGTGGGGCTCATCAACGTCCAGTACGCCATCCGCGACGGCGTTGTCTACGTCCTGGAAGTGAACCCACGGGCCTCCCGCACCGTCCCCTTCGTAAGCAAGGCGACGGGTGTGCCCCTGGCCCGCCTGGCGGCCCGTTTGATGGCGGGCGAGAAGATCGCCGATCTGGACATCCCCGCGGAGCCGCCGGTGGCGGGCGTGGCGGTGAAGGAGGCGATCTTCCCCTTCGATCGCTTCGAGGTGGACGTCCTCCTTGGCCCCGAGATGCGCTCCACCGGTGAGGTCATGGGCTTCGACGACTCTTTCGGAATGGCTATCGCGAAGGCCCAGGCCGCGTCGCACAACGTTCTGCCCGTCGATGGCGGGACGCTGGTGGTGACCGTCAACGACCGCGACAAGGCGACGGTCACCCCCATCCTCCGTCGCCTGCATGATCTCGGCTTCGAGATCTGGGCCACCAAGGGCACGCATGAGTACCTGACGCGCCTGGGGATCCCGTCCGATCGGGTCTACAAGGTCGGTGAAGGACGGCCGGACATCGTGGACCACATGGTCTCAGGTAAGGTGGACCTACTCATCAACACGCCCCTCGGCAAGAGGTCCCAGTACGACGACTACGCCATGAGGCGAGCGGCCATCACCCACAAGGTCCCGTACTTCACGACCATGTCGGCGACGAGCGCGGCGTGTGACGCCCTTATCGCGCTGCGCTCGCGGGCCTATCGCGTCCGGACGATTCAGGAGCGCATCGCCGACGCGCGGGAGCGCGCGGTGGTGGGAGCAGGTGGCTGATCCTTCCCCGGTAGGCTTCCTCCTTCACCCTGCCTCACCACTCCACGACACGGGCTGGGGGCACCCGGAGCACCAGGGTCGGCTGCGCTCCCTGGCTTCGGCGGTTGGGAGGGACCTCCTCGTGCTCCACGACAGGGTCATCCAGGTAGAGCCCGGGGAAGCGACCGAAGAGGATCTACTCCGTGTGCATTCGTCCGACCACGTGACGCTCGTCCGCGACGCGGCCGAGCGGGCCGAGAGAGATTCCGCGTTGATCCGACTCGATCCCGATACCGTGGTCTCTCCGGCGTCGTGGCGGGCGGCCATCGGGTCGTCAGGCGCGCTCCTCACGGCCGTGGAGGCAGTGGCGGCCGGGACCCTGGCTTCGGCCTTCGTGGCGACCCGTCCGCCCGGCCACCATGCGACTCACGACCGGGCCATGGGGTTTTGCCTCATCAACCACGTCGCCGTCGCGGCCAGGTGGCTCCAGGCCACGGGGAGAGCGGACCGGGTGCTCATCGTGGATTGGGACGTGCACCACGGGAATGGGACCCAGGACATCTTCTACTCCGACGGCACCGTCTTCTACATGTCCCTGCACCAGTGGCCCCACTATCCCGGATCGGGCGGGAGCGACGAGAGAGGCGAGGCGGAGGGGGAGGGGTGGACGCTCAACGTGCCCCTTCCGGCAGGGACGCCCGTCGACGAGTACAGGAGCCACTTCTCGGGGGCGCTGGATGAGGCGCTGGAGACGTGTCGCCCGGATTTCGTCCTGGTCTCGGCTGGATTCGACGTCATGGCCGACGATCCCCTCGGAGGAATGCTGCTGGAGCCGGAGGACCTCCACGCACTGACACGCGACCTCATGGGGCGGACCGGGGACGATGTCGGAATCGTGGCTGCTCTGGAGGGCGGGTACGATCCCATACGGACCGGTCTCGGCACGGCCGCGGTGCTGCGGGCCCTCGCCGGCACCGATCTGGACTGACGGTCCGAAGGGGTGGCTCTTTCCTCTCCCCTCCGGGGTAGTTGATGGGACCCGCTTCTGCTACAATCCACGGTCGAACTACCAACTGGTGAAGGCACGACGATGCTGAGAAACCTCCAGACATGCGGCCTCGTGATGATGGCTGCGCTCGGCACATCGGTGATCCCCCTGACGGCCCAGGACGATGACGACGCGCTCAGGAATCCCGTCGAGCCCCATCCCGTGGCCGACGAGGCCATTTCGCATCTCAAGTCTCCATATTGTCCCGGGCTCATGCTCGAGGTGTGCACTTCGTATCAGGGGGCGCTGCTGCGGGACAGCCTGCAGGCCATGGCGCGAGCAGGCGGGAGCACCGACCACCTAGTGAGTTGGGTTCTCGCCAATCATGGCGAGGAGTACCTCGCCTACCCACGCGCCTCCGGCAGGGGATTGCTAGCCTGGCTCGTGCCCCCGGGAGCGCTGCTCTTGGGGATCGGTGTGGTGATCGTCGCGCTCCGCTACATGCGGAATCCGACCTCGGCTGTAGAGGGGGTGGAACGCGAGCTCTCCGCCGAGGACCAGGACCGGCTGAAGGAGGCGCTTCGGGAGATGGATGCGGCGGAGGAGCCGGTCTTCTAACTTCCCGCATGACTCCAGACACGAACGGTCGGGCACGGGTCGACAAGGGCGTCCCGTCCATGCTCGACCTGATCCATCTGAGTCGGAGACCTCTCTTCCCGCCGGGTGGAGTGGAGCTCTACCGCCAGATTGCCCTGCTTACCGAGATGAAGGCGGGTCATGAGGTTCTGGTGGTCCCGTCGGGTCTCGCGGTAACTCTCGAGTACTTCGTCAACGAGCACAATGTCCACGGCTCTGGCGTGGAAGATGACCCTCTCCTGCTGGGGCGGGCGGAAGAGCGGCTGCGCGCCGTAGGATTGCTGGAGCGGGTGCACGTGCAGCCCGGCGAGATGGACAGCCTCCCGTTCCGCGATGGCATATTCGACGTGGTAGTGGCCGAGCTCGGCCTGACGTCTCACGTGGAGGCCGAGGCCGCCGTGGAGGAGCTCGTACGGGTGGCCAAGCCCGGGGCCACGGTGGTGGTCGTCCAACCGGTCTGGAAGGCGCCGGTCGATCCGGAGCGGCGAGCGGTATTGTCCGATCACCTCGGCTGCCGGCCCCTCATGCTTGTGGAGTGGAAAAGGATCTTGAGGGAGGCGGGAGTGGAGCATCTCCACACGGAGGACTGGTCTGACGAGGAGACGGCGTTCCGCCCCCAGATCGCGAAGCCATTCCCCGACTTCGCGGAGCTGTTCAGCGTGGGCGAGAAGCTGGGGATTCTTCGGCGGGCACAGCGCCGGTGGGGATGGGGTGGCGTGTGGACCGCCATTGCCAGGGAGCGGGAGGTGCACAAGCTTCTCACCCGGGAACGCATCCTGGGGCTCGACCTGGTCAAGGGTGTGAAGCCGGGGGGTGTCGCGGCTGCCGATCCTTCCCTGGCTTCCGCCGAAGCGGGGCAGTCTACTACCGAAGAAGCGGGTGGCACCACGGAGGTGGAGCAGGTCACCGGACTCCCCCTGTTCGGTGGAGAGGCGGCCCCCGACACATAGGCCTGTTGAAGGAGTACAGTGGGTCGCGCGACCCACGCCTTCGGCGCGGGTGCCCCGGTCTTGAGACCACAACCCAGAGCGATGGGAGTGACATGAGCAAGATCGCCCCGATGACCGATTCGGAGCAGGTAGCCCTGGTTCAGGCGGCTCTGAAGGCGGCCGACCTGGATGGGTGGCTCTTTTTCGATTTCCGCGGCCAGAACCCGGTGGCGAGCGCCATGCTGGGGCTGGACTGGACCACTCGCCGGTCCTTCACCCTGGTGCCCGCCGACGGCGAGCCGGTCGCTCTGATTCACGCCATCGAGCACTCCTCCTGGCGGCATTGGCCCTGGGCGAAGAGGGACTACGCCGGCTGGCGCGAGATGGAGGCGAAGCTGGCCGAGCTGGTCGACGGCCGGACGCGCCTCGCCATGGAGGTGTCCCCTCGATCGAGCGTCCCCACCCTCGACCGGATTCCGGCGGGGATGCTGGAGCTGCTGAAGGAGGTCGGCGTCGAGCCCGTGAGCTCGGGCGATCTGGTCTCCACCTTCTACTCCGCGTGGTCAGACGAGCAGCTCGAGGAGCACCGGGCCTCGGCCGAGACGGTCCGAGAGGTCGCTCTCGACGCTTTCGCCAGAGCCGCGGATCACGTCCGCCAGGGCTCTCCTCTTCTCGAGGGCCAGTTGGGCGCCTGGATTCGGTCGGAGCTCACGAGTCGGGGCGTGGGGGTGGACGTGGACACCCATGTGGCCGTCGGTCCCAATGCTGCCGATCCCCACTACGATCCCCGCGACGCCGGAGCCGTGATCGCCGAGGGTGAGGTCCTGCTCATCGATCTCTGGGGGAAGATGACGGAGGGTGGCGTACCGGCCGACCAGACCTGGATGGGAATACTGGCGGGCTCAGTGCCGGAGCGAGTGCAGACGATCTGGGAGGCGGTCCGTGGCTCCCGGGAGGCTGGCATCGAATTTCTTGGCGACTGCCACGCCGAGGGGCGTCGGGTGCGCGGCTTCGAGGTCGACGACGTCTGCCGAGAGTTCCTGGTCGAGTCCGGGTTCGGCGAGTTCTTCGTGCACCGCACCGGTCACTCGATGGATCTGGAGCTTCACGGCAGCGGCCCCAACCTGGACAACCTCGAGACACGCGACGACCGTTTTCTGGTACCCGGGGTGGGCTTCTCCATCGAGCCCGGCGTCTATCTGCCGAATGATGTCGGCATCCGGAGCGAGATCAACGTGCACTTTGGGGCCGACGGCCCGGAGGTCACACCGCGCGAGCGGCAGGACGAGATTCTACGGTTACTGGACTGACCCCACCACTCTGCATCCTTCCGTATCGGTGAGCTCCTCGCCCTCGTTCGTCCAGGTGGCTTTGCCACTCCCACTGGATCAGACCTTCACGTATTCCACGCCGGGTCCCGCCCCCGAGCCGGGGACCAGGGTGCTCGTGCCGTTCCGAAAGGACGAGCGCATCGGGTTCGTCGTGGGAGCCGCTGGCAGTCAGGGGCGGAAGGGTATCAGACCCGTGCTCGCCGTCCTGGATTCCGAGCCCGCCGTGCCGCCCCCCCAGCTGCGCCTGGCCCGGTGGATGGCGGAGTACTATGTGGCACCCTTGGGCATCGCCCTTCGAGCCATGCTCCCGGCGGTGCTCTCCGACGCTTCTCGCGACGTTGTCGCTCTGACGGGAGGGGAGACGGGGAAGCTCAAGCCCAGAGAGCAACGACTGGTGGAGGCCCTCACCGGCCAGGGGGGGCAGCAGAGCGTCCGGGCTCTTCGCAAGGGCCTCGCCATGGGTTACATCTGGCCGGAGATCCGCTCTCTGTCGGCCCGGGGGGTCCTGAGTCACGAGACGCTTCCGCCCCGGCCCCCTCCGGTGAAGACGGAGAGGATCGTGCGGCTGCTCCGGTGGATCGAGGATCTGGAGGAGCTCGATGGGCTCCTCGGCCGAGCCCGGCGTCAGGCCGAGGCCTATCAAGCCCTGGCGGCGTCCGGAGGGACGGTGGAGCTGGCACATCTCACCAAGCAGGCCGGGTTCAGCCGCAGCGTGGTCCGTGGTCTGGAAGAGAAGGAGCTGGTCGTGGTCGAGGAGCGCGAGGTAGGGCGTGACCCGTTCGCACGGATCCCGGTGGAGGAGGGGCCTAGGCACACACCCACGAACCGGCAGGCCGCGGCGATCCAAGCACTCATCGACACGGTCGACGGGGGACCCTCGGAGCCGTTCGTCCTCCACGGCGTGACCGGGTCGGGAAAGACGCTCGTGTACATCGAGCTGCTGCATCACGTGCTCGCCAACGGGGGCGGAGCCATTGTCCTCGTACCCGAGATCTCCTTGACGCCCCAGACCGTGGCCCGCTTCCGAGCCCGCTTCGGCGATGAGGTGGCGGTGCTCCACTCGGCCCTTTCGGACGGCGAGCGCTACGACGCCTGGCGGCAGCTACGCGCCGGCCGTCGACGCATCGCAGTGGGAGCCCGCTCGGCCGTGTTCGCGCCGGTGGCGGATCTGGGCGTCGTCGTGGTGGACGAGGAGCACGACGGCAGCTACAAGCAAAGCGAGGCTCCCCGGTATCACGCCCGAGATCTGGCGGTGGTGAGGGCCTTCCAGGAGGGCGCCCTCTGCGTTCTGGGGAGCGCTACGCCCTCCCTGGAGAGCTGGCACAACGTGGAGCGGGGGAAGTTCAGCCGCATCTCGCTCCCGGATCGTGTCGGAGGAGGCAGTCTCCCGCCGGTCCGACTGGTGGACCTCCGGGCAGAGCGTCGCAGGAAGAGCTCGGACGGGGCTGTGCGAAGCGAAGGCGGTGTCGTGCTGACTCCCCCGCTCGTGGAGGCGGTACGCTGTCGGCTCGAACGGAATGAGCAGACCATTCTCCTACTGAACCGTCGTGGATACTCCTCCTTCGTCCAGTGCCGCGAGTGCGGGGACGTCGAGAGCTGCTCCCACTGCTCCATCTCGCTTACGTATCATCGAGTGACCAACCGTCTCGTGTGCCATCACTGCCGGCACGAGGTGCCAGCGCCCTCCCGGTGTCCTCGCTGTGGCTCCACGGACCTCTCGTTCCGGGGACTCGGAACGGAGCAGGTCGAGACGGTCGTCGCCGAGACATTCCCCAGTGCGCGGATCGCGCGCATGGACGTGGACACGACCTCGGGAAAGTGGTCCCACCACGAGATCCTGGGCCGTGTCGAACGGGGCGAGGTGGACATCCTCCTCGGCACGCAGATGATCGCCAAGGGTCTAGACTTCCCCCGCGTGACGCTGGTGGGTGTAGTGAATGCCGACGTGGGCATTCACATGCCCGACTTCAGGGCGAGCGAGCGGACCTTCCAGCTCCTGAGTCAGGTGGCCGGCCGCGCCGGACGTGGGGAGCTGGGGGGCGAGGTGCTCGTCCAGACGTCCCTCCCGGGCCACTATGCCATCCAGGCAGTCCTGGACCACGACTACGAAGCGTTCGCCCGTCGGGAGATGGCGGAACGGAGCGACCCGGCTTACCCCCCGGTGGTTCGGCTCGTGAACGTCGTCGTGAGCAGCCCCGACGCCGATGACGCCGCCCGGAACGCGGAAGCCGCGGCGCGCTGGCTCCGGGGGCGATTCCATCCTGGGTCGGCTCTGGACCTGATCGGACCGGCGCCCTCGCCCATCGAACGCCTTCACCGGCGCTGGCGCTGGCACTTCATGCTCCGGAGCGCCTCGGCGAGGGCGCTCGGAGAGGCGTCCCGCACGCTTCAGACCGGATTCCGTCCTCGGGGTCGTGACGTTCGTATGGCCATCGACCGGGATCCCACAGCACTGCTATAGAAGCCCGGCTATAGAAGCCCGTTGAAGAAGTGAGACAACAGTCCTCTAGCGGTCGCCGGCGGTTCAGCGTATCTGTTGCGTTGTATCTGCCCGTCTGAGGAGCCTCTGCGTGCCTTCGCGGGTACTAGTGCAGTGTTCGGGCCCGAGGGCCCCTGTCGGAATCGTCGGTGGAGGGATTCCAGAGCCATGGGTTGTCTGGCCCTAAACGCGTCATACGAGCCGCTTACCATTATCCCGGCTCGCCGGGCCATCCGGCTGGTCATCGATCGGAAGGCGGAGATTCTCGAGACGGATGACGAGCGTTCGTTTCGCTCGCCGCGGAGGGAGCTGCCGTTCCCGACCGTCATTCGCCTGGTCCGCTACGTACACGTCCCGAGGCGATTCCGCCGGCAGGTGACCAACACATTCCTGTTCGCGCGTGACAACTACCAGTGCCAGTACTGCGGGCGTCACCGTGGGCAGCTCAAGGGCCGGCAGTTCCTGACTCGGGACCACATCCTTCCCATGTCCCGGGGCGGGGACAACTCGTGGCAGAACGTGGTCACCTCCTGCTCGCCGTGTAACAACCGGAAGGGGAATCGCCGGCCTCGAGAAGCGGGAATGAGGCTCTTGGCGGAGCCGAGAGAACCGAACTACGTGCGTCTGGTGTGGACCGTCCGTCGTGTTACGGAGGCCCAGGCCAAGTACATCCGCATGTTCTACGGTGAGGACGTGCTGTCGACCCTCCGGGCGGGCCGGGTGAGGATCCGAGACCAGGTTCCCTAGTCGTCCAGCCAGGCGTACGGCCGCTCGTAGAACTGACCCGACCCGCGCACGCTGCCGGAGTCGGTGAGCTCCTTCCAGCGGATGATCCACCCGCGATTCACGTCCTGGATTACATCGTACGAGAAGCCTGGGAACTCCTGACGCTCAGCAAGGAATCGGGCTAGGGGCGCGGGCAGGTTCGAGATCCCTTCCACTTCGGCATGCTCGTGGTCCGCCATGATCTCTTCGCGAACCTTCGACTCGCTCAACTTGAGCGCCCGAATCGCTTCCTCCACGGCCGCGGCGATTTCGGTGAGACCCTCGTTCGGGGATGAGCCGGTCCGGCGCCGAATGAATCGGATTATCGCACCCGTTCCCGGCGCGGCGAGATCATCACGGATCGACTGAAGCTTACCGAGCAGCCGGGCGTGAAGGTGCAGCAGCTGCCCGTACTCCCGCTTCGCATCTGCGGTCTTGAGGGTGCCTTCGGTCATACGCCTACCGATGAATCGGGCGGATTCGCCTCGCTAACCCTGTAACATGACTCCAGATTAGGACGTAAGTCGAGAGTTTCGTGCGCGGTTCCTCAGGGAGGTCAATGGCGAAGCCCGGCGGACAGGGCCATCTTGACGGCTATGGACGGCAGCGATCGAAAGAGCGGCGAGGGTAAGGGAGCGAAGCCGACTCCCATACGGGAGGTGGTTGGAGAGCCACGCCCGAGCTCCCCCCGGCGCCCGGACGAGTCCCGGGCGGGAGCTCCACCGGAGCACCCTGCGCCCGGGATACGGGGCCAGCGGGAACGCCCGGGGGGCCAACGAGACGAGGGTCGTTCTCGGGGGAGGGGACGCGGTCGGGGGAAGGGGCGGCCCACCCCGGTCCCGGCTCGCGATGCCCTGGATGGGCAGGCCCTGGAGCCGACGGCGGTGGATGACCTTCCTTCTCGCCAGTTCACGAGCGAAGGGGTCGAGTGGATCGTCCGCCTCTCCGGGCAGACTTCGGCGGGATCGGCCTCCGACGCGGGCGCACCACTTCTCCACCTCACGTTCTACAGGGCCGGCAATCCGCTGGTCGCGGAGCGGGAGGCCCTCTTTCCAGGTACGTCCATGGAGGATTTGTTCGAGTCGGACCTGAACAACCTGCTGTCGTCGGCAAAGGAGGCGTCCTCCCCTGACTAGCCCTCGGAGGCCCCTCCCAAACCCGAAGCCCGCAAGGGGCGCGAATAGGGCCTCGATCACGCCGAGCGCCATCCAGTTAACACTCCTGGGCCTCGAGGAGTCTCTTGTTTTTGCCTCAGGCCCACGGTTCAGTGAGATTCAGGGGATCAAAAGGGCTCAACACGACGGGCGGTAGCGGTGTCTCCATGGGTGTGACGGAACAAGTCTCGGATCCGGAGTTGGTTCGCAGGGCGCGCGCCGGCAGTGGCGCGGCCTTCGGGGCACTTGTGGATCGGCATATGCGTGTCGCTTACGCGGTGGCGCTCTCGGTCACCGGAAGGCATGAGGACGCCGAGGACGCGGCGCAGGAGGCCTTCATGGTCGCTCTCGAGCGGCTGGAGGAGTGCAGGAGCCCCGACCGATTCGCGGGATGGCTCATGACCATCGTGAGGAATCGGTCCCGCAACCTCGTTCGGCGGGAAGTTCTCCGCGGAACGGATCCCGTTCCTGCAGTGGCTCTGGCGAAAGGACCGACCCCCGAGCGGGTTGCCGAGGAGGTCGAGTTGGTGGAGAGGCTCTCGAAGGCTCTCCGAAGCCTGCCTGAGGTCCAGCGAGAGATCGTGCTATTGCACGACCTCGAGGGGTGGAAGCATCGGGAGATTGCTGAGCGATTGGGGATTCCGTCCGGTACTGTGCGCTCGCACCTCCACTTTGCCAGGAGAGCGCTCCAGAAGGATTTGAGCCTGTCCGAATACAAGGCGGACACAGCGCGTACTATGGAGAGAGCATGACGAACAACGGTCGACGAGGCCGTTCAGGCCTCCACGAAGGCGAGGGATGTTCGGGTCCCGGGTACGACCTCGGGATCCTCGATCCTGGCCACGGGGACTCGGGCTACTGGGCCCGATTCCGGTTCCGTGTGATGACGAGAGCCGCTGACGAGCTGAGGCGACGACGCGGGATGGCGGAATTCACGGTATTGGACGTCGTGCAGTCGTGGGCGAGAGTCGTGGTTCCGGCGGCTGCGGTGGCCGCCGCAGTGGCGGCGGTGTTGCTCTCTCAGGGTCGGCGGACCGCATTGACGGTGTCCGCAGGTCCAGAGGAGATCCTCACGCAGGAGCTCGAGGATTGGACCCTACCGGACTTCATGGCGATGGAGGAAGAAAAGGGCGTTTTCCTCCTGACCGGAGAGATATACTGATGGCCGTCAAGAGGGTGTTCCGGGCGAGGGCGGTGGTCGGAGTCGCGCTGGTTCTGCTCTTCGGAAGTGGCATCGTGGTCGGCCTCGCGTGGGACCAGACGGCCAGCGCCAGCACTCCGGAGACGTCGGGCACGGAGGAGCGGCGAACGGACCGAGACAGGCAGAACGGAATGATCGTCGACCGGGTGGGCCTCAGCTCAACTCAGAAGGCGTCGGTGGATTCACTCGTAGCGTATCATCGAGGGCGCATGCGGGATCTGGATTCCGAATTCCGGCCTCGCTACCGAGCCGTCATCAGCGACCTGAGAGAGGAGATCAAAGAGGTCCTGACCGACGATCAGCGCTCCATGTATGATGCGCTCCTGGAAGAGCATGACGCGAAGCGGCACTCGCAAAGCTCTAGGAACTCGAGACGGTAAGCCTCATGACCATACGTTTGACCCTTACGCTCGGTGCCGTGATGATGGCGCTGAACACGCCGGGGAGCGCGCAGGAGCAGCCCCTCCTGGACCCGGGCGCGACCCGCATTACCCTGGATGACGCCATCGCCCAGGGCCTGGTGCGGAGCCCGCTGATAGCTCAGTCCGAGCAGTCGGTGGTGAACGCCGGGGAGTCGAGGAGGACGGCTTTAGGAGCGTTCATACCCACGGTCTCGACGAGCTCGGGGATGTCGGTGCGGAGCACGGAGCGGTTCGACCCGGGGACTGATCGGCTCGTATCGGGCAGTTCCAACTCGTACAATGCGGGCATCACGGCGCGCTACGACATCTTCCGTGGTGGACAGCGGTTTTCGGAGCTCAGCCGGGCCAGGGCGGATCTGACAGCGGCGGAGGCCCGGCGTGAGGATCAGCGCTTCGCCGTCATTTTCGAGACCAAGAACCTGTTCTTCCAGGCGCTTCGGCAGGAGGAGCTCCTGGAGGTCGCCCGTCGTCGGATCGAGCAGGCGAACCAGAGCCTGGAGATGACCCGCACACGGGTGCGAGTCGGCGCGGGGACGGTATCGGACACGCTCAGAGCTCGCCTGGAGATGATCAACGCCCGCCAAGCGGTGCTCAGCGCGGAGGTCGCGACACGGGCGGCTCGTTTCAGCCTTGGACGGCTGATCGGCGAGGCCGCGCCGGTGATCCCCATAGCCCCCGATGACCTCGCTCCCCGGCCGCTTCCCATGGACGAGGCAGAGGCCTTCCTGATCGCCGAAGCCCAAGCCCCATCGGTCCTGGCGGCCGAGGCGGCGACGGTGGCGGCCCAGAGGGAGTACGCCTCCTCCAAGAGCGTGTACATCCCCAGCCTCAGCCTCAGCAGCGGCTACAACTGGTCGAATCAGGAGGCTTCGTTCAGTGGGGGGAATACGAGCTGGAACCTGAACTTCAACCTTAGTTACCCTCTGTTCAACGGGTTCAATCGTGAGGCCAGCATCGTGCGGGCGGAATTTTCGACGCGCTTGGCGCGGCTCCAGGAAGACGACGCCCGGCTGGGCTCCCGTCAGGAGGCCGACGCGGCGCTGAGGGCCCTGGAGACGTCGGAGCGTGCCATCGAGATCGCGGAGGAGGCGGTGGCCGTGGCGGACGAGGACCTCAGGGTCACGCGAGCACGGTATGAAGCGGACGTGGCGATCATCTTGGACGTCATCACGAGTCAGATCGCGGCCGATCAGGCGAGGGTGGACCTCGTGAATGCGCGCTACGATTACGTTCTGGCACGCGCGGAGCTCGAGGCGATACTGGGGAGGGAGCTGTGAGCCAACTGATCATCCAGACCAAGGGACTCGGGAAGGACTACGTCCTGGGCGGCGAAACCGTCCGAGCTCTGAGGGCAGTGGATCTGGAGATCCAGCCGGGTGAGTTCGTGGCCATCATGGGTCCGTCGGGGAGCGGGAAGTCGACGTTCATGAACCTCATCGGCTGCTTGGACACGCCCACCGAAGGCCAGTACTGGCTGAACGGCGTTCAAGTCAGCGACCTCTCCGACGACGAGCTCGCCCGTATTCGCAACCGGGAGATCGGCTTCGTCTTCCAGACCTTCAACCTCCTGCCAAGGGCTACGGCACTGCACAACGTAGAGCTCCCCCTCATCTATGCCGGCGTCGGCGCGAAGGAGCGGAAACGACGGGCCGAGGGGAAGCTGGAGCTGGTGGGGCTGGCAGATCGAATGGATCACCGTCCGCCGGAGCTCTCGGGCGGGCAAAGGCAAAGGGTGGCCGTGGCGAGGGCTCTGGTGAACGACCCGGCGCTGCTCCTGGCGGACGAGCCGACCGGCAACCTCGACTCGGTGACAAGCCAGGAGATCATGGCCGTGTTGGTCGAGCTGAACCGGCAGGGGCAGACCATCGTCGTTGTCACTCACGAGCACGACATCGCGGAGTACTCCAAGCGGCAGGTCCACCTTCACGACGGCGTGATCGCCAAGGATTTCGTGCACGAGCAAACAGGGATACACGTATGACGTCGAACCGCATGATCAGATCCTGGGCAGGGGCTCTTTTCCTGCCCCTGGCCGTCGCCTGCGGGACCAGCGAGGCCGACGAGGCCCCGACGGTCCAGACCGCGCTCGTCGAGCAGGGGGACCTGATGATCACAGCCGAGGCGACGGGTAACGTTGAGCCCGTCCGCCAGGTGGAGGTGAAGTCCAAGGCTTCCGGCGAGATCTTGCGCCTCTACGTCGACATCGGTGATCGGGTCGAGCCCGGGGCGCTCCTTGCCCAGATCGATCCACGGGACGTTCGAAACGCCTTTGACCAGGCCGAGGCCGACCTGGAGGTGGCGCAAGCAAGGCTCGACATCAGCGAGGCCCAGCTCAGGCGCTCCGAGGAGCTCTTGGCCTCCGCCGTGATCTCGGCGCAGGAGCACGAGAGCAAGAACCTGGAGTACGCCAACTCCCAAGCCACACTGGTGAAGGCGGAGACGAACTACGAGCTCGCTCAGCTTCGTATGGGGGACGTGACCATACGTGCGCCCATGGCCGGGACCATCCTGACGAAGAGCGTCGAGGAGGGTCAGGTCATTCAGTCCGCTTCCCAGAACGTGTCGGGTGGCACGGTCCTCATGATCATGGCGAATCTGGAACAGATGCAGGTCCGCACGCTCGTGGACGAGACCGACATGGGTCAGATCCGTGATGGAATGCGGGCCTCGGTCCAGGTCGAGGCGTACCCGGATCTTTCCTTCATCGGCGAGGTGGAGAAGATCGAACCTCAGGCCGTGGTCCAACAGAACGTGACCATGTTCCCCGTCATCGTGCGACTCGACAACAGCTCCAACCTCCTCAGGCCCGGAATGAACGCCGAGGTCGCAGTGGAGATCGCCGAGGCTCCCGCGGTGCTGCTGATCCCCAACGCCGCCGTGGTGACTCCGCAGGACGCGGTGGCAGCAGCCATGGTCCTCGGGCTCCCAGAGGACGCCGTCGACATGCGCAGCATGTTCCCCGGTATGGGCGGCGGCCGGGGTGGTGGCTCCGGTTCCGATAGGCAGCGGGCTGGAGGGCCAGGTGCCGGTGGGGAGGGCGCCGGACAGAGAGGCGGGCGACCGGGCGCCGGATCTCGCGGCGGCGATCGAGCCGCTTCGGGCGGCGGGCAAGGGAGGCCGGGAGCAGGCCAGGCCAGGCCGGAGGGAGGCCAGGCGAGCTTCGATTCGCTCCGCGCCCGCGTGGCCCGAGGCGAAATCTCCCAGGACTCGGCCCGCGCGATCTTCCAGCAGCGGCGAGCGGCTTCAGGCCAGAGTGGGTCCGGTGGTGGAGCCGGTCAAGGTCCATTTGCCGGACGGCCACCCGGTGGGCAGGGCCAGGCTGGGTCTGGATCGGCACAGGAGTCGCGGCGTGCGGTGTTGTTCGTGGTCGGGGAGGACGGGACGATCGAGCCGCGCGCCGTGATGATCGGTCTGAACGACTGGGATTACACCCAGGTGGTGAGTGGCGTCGAGGAGGGTGAGCATGTGGTCCTCATCGGAGCCGCCCAGCTCCGGGCGACGCAGGACGAGCTCCTCGAGCGTATCCGCTCCCGAACCTCTCCCTTTGGTGGCGGGAGGCGGTAGTCCATGCTGATCCGGGAGATTCTCTGGGTAGCGCTGGGGGCGATCCGCGCGAACATGCTCCGTTCCTTCCTCACGACCCTCGGGATCATTATCGGCGTCTCTGCCGTGATCGCCATGGTGGCGCTGGGAGAGGGAGCCCAGCGCCGTGTGGAGGACCAGATATCGCGGATGGGCACCAACGTGCTCACGATCAGGGCGGGCCAGCGGTTCTGGGGAGGCGTATCCACGGGTGACACCGAAGACCTCACGGTGGAGGACGCCGAGGCTCTGCGAGACCAGAGCGGAGGGCTGCTGAGCATTTCTCCGGTGGTGAGCTCGCGTGTACAGCTCACCTACCTTCGCTGGAACTCGAACAATCAGGTCCGCGGTGTCTGGCCCGAGTACTTCGACATGTACAACCTCCATGTCGAGCACGGCGCGATCTTCGATCAGGGACAAGTCCAGGGTCGGCGCCGTGTGGCCATTCTGGGCTACGCCGTCCCAGAGGCGTTGGGGACGCCGGCGCCGGTTCTCGTGGGCAAGAGAATCCAGATTCGCGGGCAGCCCTTCGAGGTGGTGGGTGTCATAGAGGAGAAGGGGGACGCCGGCTTCTTCCGGCCCGACGAGGAGGTCTTCATCCCGACCTCGACGGCCCAATTCAGGGTGTTTGGCGGGCGCCGGAGGCTCTCGTCTATCTATGCCCAGGTCCCGTCGACGGACGCTATGGACCGGGCTTTCGCCGAGATCGACCGGATCTTGCGACGCGAGCACAAAGTGCGGCCGGGTGAGAACACCGACTTCAGCATCAGGAACTCGAGCGACCTCGTGGCCACCTTCAACGAGACCACCCAGACCTTCACCATGCTCCTGGCGGGCATCGCGGCCATCAGCCTGATGGTGGGCGGCATCGGCATCATGAACATCATGCTGGTGAGCGTGACCGAGCGGACGCGCGAGATCGGGGTGCGGAAAGCTCTGGGGGCCACCAAGAAGGCCATTCTCTTCCAGTTCCTCATCGAGGCCCTCGTACTGTGTGTCATGGGGGGCGTTCTGGGCGTCCTGGTGGGCGTGGGTGGGGCGGAGGCCCTGACACGGATGGCCAACTGGGAGACGGCGGTGGCGCTCGAGTCGGTGGTCATCGCCCTGGCGTTCTCCGCCGGGATCGGGCTGTTCTTCGGGATTTGGCCGGCCCAGCGGGCGGCCAAGCTCGATCCCATCGACGCGTTGCGCCACGAATAAACGCGTGGGGCGGCGACTCCCCTGCGCCTTATCGCGGGGCGTTGGCGGGTGGGTGGGGCGGCATACCGCTCGCGGGAGACGATCCGCGGCGAAGCCGTGGAGCGAAGCGTCGGCTCCAGGGGGCACCACAACCCCCAGCGCCTACCGCGATAGCGTAGCTAGGACCGGTTCGCCTTTGCGGATCAACGAGAGGACGGCGTTCCGCTCCCGGCCGTAGACCGCGTTCAGCACCCTTCGGAAGGCCGTCAGGCCATCGATCTCGGTGCTGCCGACTCGGACGACGACGTCGCCGGGGACCAGGCCCGCGTTGAACGCGGGGGTGCCTCTCAACACGTCGATGACGAGCACGCCGCGCTCGGCGCCGAAGTATGCGGACAGACGCGGATTCAGATCGCTCAACTGGGCGCCGCCCACGAAGTTCCGACCCACCAGACGCGCCGTTACGTGGCGGCTCCGAACGACCGGAGCTGACGAGGCAATGCCGGCCGCCCGTTCCCGTCTTTCCAAAGAGCCGACTTCGGCGAGCCGCGCTGCGACCTGTGAGAGCTCCTCGGAAACCCGGTCGTTGTCGGACCTCAGCCGGTTGAGCCGAAAATCGGTCTCACCGAGCTCCCGGGCCTGCCGCCGTACGATCTCGACGATCTCCAGCTCACGCGTGCGAGTCGCTTCGTTCAGCGAGTGCAGCTCCGTACGAAGTCGGATGACGACCGTCTTCAATGAATCGGCTTCGGGAGAGGTGAGCAGCAGGTATTCGAACGGGAGCGCCGACTGCGCGCTCAAGACCACCGAGTATTGACCGCGCGCCTCTACGTTGGGGGCCACCAGCACCGGCCCGGAGCTCGACCAGCCCCGTACAGAGTCACCACCGAAGCTCCACACGAACCCGCCCGGTCCCTGGGAGAACGAGATCCCGCCCTCCACGGGTGGCTCGGGCAGCCTCCGAAAGGTCACATCGGAGGGCGTCTCGCCCGATCTCGCACTGAAGCCGAACGCGACCGCGTTCCTCCGCGCCTGGTCGAGGATCCTGTTCGACGTTGCCTCGATGGAGTCCCCCGAGATGAGGAGCCTGACATGATCGCGGCTCGCCCACACTCCCCGCGCCGATTGGAGTCGCGCCTCGAAGGACTCTCGCACGGCCTCCAGACGATCCGACAACTCCGACGGAACCGGTGTGAAGTCAGGCCTGGTGCCGGCGGTGAGCATCACGTCGCGGACGTGGTCGTCGTCTCCCCGAACGCCGAGGTGAACTTCGTCGCCGACCGCCAGGTTCCCGACGAGCCTCTCCCATCCCGGAAGGGTGAGGGGTTCCCGGTTGATGCGCTGGATGACGTCACCCGGAACGATACCGGCCCTCGAGGCGGCACTTCCGTCCACGGTGCGCACGACCTGGATCACGGTCTCGCCGGGGCGGGTGCCGTCACTCGTCACACGGATGTTGATGCTGATTCCCATCCAGCCCCGATCGGAGCGCTCCACCACGAAGGTCGGTTGGGCCTGGGTGCTGACCACCCGTGGCGTGGTGACCTGGGCACGAGCCGCAGGGGCAGCGAGCAAGACGAGCCCCGCGGACACGACGAGCCCCACCACCGGGCTCTGGGCCCGGAGCCACCGCGGGTGGCGTGGTAGCGTCACGAGGGATCGCAGGTGCTTCATCAGAACCAGTTGTCTTCCCCGCTGGCGGAGATCAGCCGGAGCGTCTCCTGACGCTCAGCGAGGACGTTGACGAGGAACCCGTTGAATACCGGATCGGCGGGAGCGAGGCGCAGTGCCTCCTGACTCGCGGCGAGGAGCCCCTCCAGCGCCGCCACGCGGCTCAACGGATCCTCGAAGCGCGGCTCGTCTTCCCCGCCCGCCAGCTGACGGAAGCGCACCAGGGCCTGCATATAAGTCTGCTCGGCGAACTCGACGGCCCGGGCCGCCTCGTCGGCCGTGGAGATCCGCGACACGGGGACCATCATGTTCTCGAGAGAGAGCGGATCGGGGGCTCCGCCCTTGGTGAGTGAGAGGCCGAAGCCGGTTCCGCCCAGGAAAAGAACCATGGCGGCGGCAGCCTGCATCCAGGCCGGCGCCGCGGCGAAGCCGAAGCGGCGGAAGCTCTCTTGCGTCCGGATCAGCCCTTCGCTCACCAGACGTGCCTCCAGCGACTCCCAATTCCCCGAGGGCGGCCTGAGGGCGGTCAGCTCTCCCAGGCTCTCCGATTGGAGCCTGAACGCCCGGAGCTCCTCTGCGCACCGCGTGCATGAATGCAGGTGCTCTCGCTCGCTCGGGTTGGGACGCTCGTCGACGAGACGGGCCAGGGTTTCGTTGGTCAGATGCTCCATGCTTCCAATTCCTCTCGATCATCCGGCGTATTCAGCGCCTTCAGCAACTCTCTCATCTTCCCTCGCGCCTTGAACAGCTGGGACTTGGATGTCCCAGCCGCCGTCCCCAACAGCTCACCGATCTCATCGTGCGTATAGCCCTCCACGTCGTGGAGGATCAGGACCTTGCGCATGCGCTCCGGCAGGTGGTCCAAGGCCCACTCCAGCTTCTGCCCTAGGAGCGCGTCGCCTCGGGGCGGGGGCACCGCGATCGTCTCCGGCATGGGAGCCTCGCGCTTCTGGCGAGTCTCGGTCAGCCTCACGCCCTGAAGTGCCGAGTTCACGGCGATCCGGTGGAGCCACGTGGAAAAACGTGATTCCCCGCGGAACGTGGGGAGAGCACGGATCGCCCTGATCCACGCCTCCTGGGCGTAGTCATGTGCCAAATCGTCATCCGCCGCGATCCGGCGGACGACTGCGTACACCCGGGGGGAGTACCGCTCATACAGTGAGCGGACGGCTGCACCATCCCCCTGGACGGCTTTTCGTATCAGCTGAGCTTCGTTCATGCCTCGAGGGCTCGGTTGTCCGTTCCTTTGACGCCGAGGGGGCGCTTCAGGGTTGCCTCAGCGGTAGCGCCTCGGCGAATCGAGGTCGCACTCAGTAGGTCAAGAACGAGACGTCGACCCAGCTACGGTTCGGCAAACGACGTGCCCGGGTGAGTCCGAGCTGAGGATCGCGCGCGTGACGGCGCAGCTGGAGTACTGGACCACGGAGCCACCGGTGAGGGTCTGCCCTCCGAGTGACTGATTGCGCGTCACATGATTGCCTCAGATTCAAAATGCGTCGTCGTGTGCGGTTGCCCGACGGCCCGCATCTAGGGCTGGCGGACCGCCATTCCAATACTCATGGAGGTCGCTCCCCGAGTAAAGGATTAAGGATAGACAGGCAGAAGCCGACCAAGCTCAGAGCAAGAGGGGCCCTTGGGCCTGTCCTAGGGCCAGGCTCGAATCAACGGAGGTACGAATCCCAATTTGGAAAGGCCTCTTATGCTTGGCCGGCGCCGGGCTGCAAACCTTGTCACACAAACCTTGTCTCCGCTTCCTCGGGCCTTCGCTACCCGAGCGGCTCGTGAGCGGGCCGAGACCCAGCAACTCTGGCGTTGGGGTTCGCATCATGATGGAAGTAGAAGGGTGTGAGGCTCCTCACCGGCGGGCACACGGGCTCGGATCCCGCGCGACACGAGCAATCCGGCCCGGCTTAGGGGTTGGCGGGCGCCTCCAGCTTCCTATCTTCCTCGCTTGAGCCAAGCCCTACACCGAGACGCCATGAGCGACGAATCGCGGCCCCTCGCCGGAGCCACGCACCTGGAATGCACGTCTACCGGAGAGACGGTCGAGAGCGAGGCGCTCCACGGCCTTTCCGCGGCTGGAAAACCCTACTTCGCCCGCTACGACCTGGATGCTCAGCGCTCCTCTTTCCAGCCGTCGGACCTGGTAGGGCGCCGGGCGGACCTCTGGCGCTACGAGGAGGTTCTCCCAGTCCGGGACCGGGCGTTCCAGATCTCCCTGGGGGAGGGGTGGACCCCGCTTCTCGACGCTCCTCGCCTCGCCGCCCGGATGGGTGTCGGCCGCGTCTGGGTGAAGGACGAGGGGCAGAACCCCACGGGCAGCTTCAAGGATCGCGGGCTGTGCCTGGCCGTATCCCGGGCCAAGGAGCTCGGAGCCACCGAGCTCGCCCTTCCGTCTGCCGGCAACGCCGGTGGGGCAGCGTCGGCGTACGGGGCCGCGGCGGGCCTCCCGGTCCACGTGGTCGTGCCAACGGATACTCCTGCGCCCATCCTCGCCGAGATGAGGGCGCTCGGCGCGGATCTCCAGCTCCTGGACGGGCTCATCACGGACTGTGGCCAGGTCGTGCGGAGGGGTGTGGAGGAGCACGGCTGGTTCGATCTCTCCACCCTCAAAGAGCCGTACCGGGTGGAGGGCAAGAAGACCATGGGTTACGAGATCTTCGAACAGCTCGGGGGGCGCTTGCCGGACGGCATCGTCTATCCCACGGGTGGGGGCACGGGACTCATCGGCATGTGGAAGGCCTTCGACGAGATGGAGCGTCTCGGCTGGATCGGCTCGGAGCGTCCGAAGATGTTCTCGGTGCAGGCCGCCGGATGTGCACCCATGGTGCGCGCCTGGGAGAGCGGGGCCCTGGAGGCGGAGCCGTGGCAAGACGCCGAGACCTACGCCGCTGGCCTGAGGGTTCCCGGCGCGGTCGGCGACTTCCTGATTCTCCGGGCCGTGCGTGAGTCCGGAGGCGCGGCCGTGGCGATCGCGGATCGGGACATGGCGGATTGGGTGGGTTTTCTCGGGAAGGACACGGGTGTGTTCGCTTGTCCCGAAGGCGGGGCGGTGGCCGCCGCGGTCCCGGGGCTCCTGGAGATGGGGGCCCTGGACCCCGACGCTGAGGTCGTCCTCTTCAACACCGGCAGCGGACTCAAGTATGTTGGTATGTCCCCCATCGAGTGATCATCATGCGCTTCGTCTGGCCTGCACTCTGGTTTCTCCTCGGCGGTCTCGTCGTCTATGCGTGGATCTCCATGCGGCTTCGAATTAGGAAATCCTTGGAGATCCCACCGCCCCACATCGACGACGATGACGTCCGGCGGATCGAGGACGTTGGGACCCTCGTCACTGACGACCCCCCACCCCTCGATCTGGATCAGATCCGCAAGAAGGAAGACGAGTTCTGGGAGCAGACCTGGGACGAGGCGGAAGAGCTCTAGGTCGCGCCGTGATCTGAAGCCCGGCGGAGTCGCGTGGGGCCGTCGGACCTTTCAGCCTACGGTTTCACCCGGTAGTAGAAGCCCGGGAGAGGGATCGGTCGATGGCCGATGGGCGTGTCGTCCAACGGGTCGGCGCGTTGGATCCAGAGGCCCTCGTTGAGCGCGAGGCTCGCGCCCAAGGAGTGGTCTCCGACCAGGTTCCAGTCGGCCCCCAACGGGATTCTGAGGAGCAGCGTCTTACCTGTCCTCTGCGTTGGATCGTCGGGGAACGCCGTGACGGTCCATAGTCCGATCCCCAGGAATGGCTGCAAGTCCCCGCCGCCGAAGTACTGCTTGCCGGTGACGGCCAGGCTCACATCCGTGAAGCCGAACGTGGCCAGGTTCGCGTCTATACTTCGATCACCCCAGCGGAACTCGAAGGTGAGACCGACGAGCCCGATGCCTCCAGCCGTGACGCCGACGCGGAACTCCATGTCATCGTTCCCGGACGAGGTCTGGGCGTCGGCATGCGAAGGGGCGAACGCAATGACGCCGAACGCCAAGAGGCTGAGAGCCGGGAACAGAAGGAGCCGGCCGATCCTCCAGAGGGGAAGGCCGGGGCGGGGGAGGTGATCGACGAGGTCGGGAGTGACGCGCAAGCTCATGGCGCCGGAGTATAGAGGAATCGGCGCCGCCTCGACAACCGATCTCCCCGGGTATCTGGTCCTTAAGGGCTGGGCTCCGCCCGGGACCGAACCGTCGCGGCCACCTGGATCTCGGAATCGTCCACCACCCCGTCCTGCAGGTTCAGCTCCGTGAGCCACTGCTCGGCGTTCAGCTCGAACGAGATGCTGGCCAGGGTGCCGGCCACGACCTGGAACGATACGCTCTTCTCGACCACCACCACGTCATCGTCTCCGCCGAGGGTGAGCAGCACGTCATCCCCTAGAGTGGCGCTACCGATCGTGCTTCCCGATTTGACCGTGGCCCGAGCATTTGCCATCACGAGACGGACGAAGCGGAAGCTTCCCGCGGGGGCAGTGACTTCCCCATGCACGTTCGTGCTGTCGGTTTCGCTCTGTAGCTCGACGGTAATCCCGTTCGGCGAGCCGAGGGCGGTCCAGCTCTGCCCGTCGGTCGATATGAGGACGTTGATGTCGGCACTCACGAACCCGTCGGCAGTGATTGACGGGGCGGGCATGTCCCGGACGATGGCCTGCGTACGTCCCGGAGGGTCGGGGCTGGTGGCGTCATCACCGCCGCAGGCGACCGTGGTGCCAACGACGATGACGATGATCGCGGGGCGCAACGCGCCGAAGAACGAGCTCATGGTCTGCTCCCTCGAGAGGCAAGGTCCTGCGGTTGTCTCAGCCCCATACTGCAACCCGTGTGCCGCATTTCTTCCGGAAGACGGCACATCGCCTGACGCCTGGTAGTGACCCGCTTTGCCACCGATCGAGTAGGCTTCCCCATGCTGCGGCAGGCTCGCTCTCGCCGAACATTTTTTCGCCGAACGGAAGAATGTATCTTTAAGCGAGTGTCCCCCCGCTTTCCCCAATTAGTGCGGGTGCACTAGCGGTCACGGCGGGATTCCGGGCCATGTGGCCCCGACGCGAGAAGCCGGCGGTTGCACACGTCTGTAGTCCCATCGTGAAGCCGGATGCCAGGTTGGTCGCTGCGGTCCTCGCTTTCGTCACCAGCGCGCTGTCGTGCGGCCCTCCCGACCGACCGGTCCGGTTGGTGGAGCCGCTCCCGCAAGCCCTGCTGGCCTACCTGACACCGGACACCGTGCGGACTCGCTTCCTGCAGAACGGGGTCTCCTATCACTACGCCTGGTCGCCCAAGGGCCCTTGGGCCGTCCACATCCTGAGGCTCGAGCTGGAGCGCTGCGAGCTGGGCATGACCGTGCTCCCGGCCGGTGAGGACGAGGGGGCGATCGCCGGCCTCGCCACCGTCACCCACCTGGTGGAGGTCGCGGGGGACGGGGTTTTTGCGGCGGTAAATGGCGACTTCTTTACACCGGAGGGACGGCCCGTGGGCCCGGAGGTGGCGGGTGGCCGGCTCCTCCGGTCCCGTACGCGGCCCGCCTTTTCCTGGCGGCCGGGCGAGGATCCCTGGATCGGAACGAGCCAGGTGGGGGAGGGGGGATCTCTGGGCGCCGGCTTCTGGATCTCCGGTGACGAGGACTTGTCGGCCCAGGTGGTGGGTGGCTTTCCCGAGCTGCTGGATAGCGGCCGCGCGATGATGGAGCTCGCGCTCGACCCCACGCAGAGCTTCGCATCGTTCCGTCATCCGCGCACGGCCGTCGGGTACGATCCAGGAACAGACAGGCTGTGGTTGATGGTGATCGACGGCCGGCAGGGCGCGTATTCATCGGGTATGACGCTCGTGGAGCTCACGGACGCCCTGGCGGCCGTGGGCGCTACCGAGGCCCTGAATCTGGACGGGGGGGGATCGTCGGTCATGGTCGTCGGGGGCAGGGCACTCAGCCATCCCTCGGACGAGGATGGCGAGCGGGCCGTGCGGAACGCCCTCGCCGTGGTCTCCAGCGCTGATCACTGCACCTCCGCGAGATCGCGCTGAGAGCCGTCGCCCACCTGCAACGCCGCTTGCCCGGCCGGCCCCCGCCTAGAACGCTGCGCTGATTCCCGCAAAGAACGCTCTGCCCGGTCCGGGCTCGTAGTAGCGACTGCCGCCCGCGTTCACGGCCACGGCCGCCGAGTACAGCTTGTCGAAGAGGTTGGCGACCCCGACGAAGGGCGAGATCTCCATGCGACCGAGCCGGGCCTCGGACAGGCCGGTGCGTGCCTCCCAGAGCGCATAAGGGCGTGCGTACTCACCGTTCGAGTCGTTCACAGCTATCCGTGCCACATAATCGCCCCGGATCTCCCCGAACCAGGGCCCGCTCGTCACCCGCAGAGATCCATCGAGGCGGTGCCGTGTCAGCCCGGGGATGTCGTTGCCGTCGAACACGTCTCCGTCCACCTCGTAGTCCGTGAAGGTGGCGTCCACGAACGTGTAGGTGAATTGGGCGTAGACTCCTGCGGGGAGGACCGCCCGGATGGATCCCTCGAAGCCCTGATACTTGGACGAGCCGCTGTTCCGGAAGAACGTCCGGCCCTCCTGAGCTTCGTCTTCAAACGGCACCAGCTCATCGTTGCTGTGGGTGAGGAAGACGCTGGCCTCGTAACCCAGATGGCCACGAACCTGTCCCCGGAGCCCGAACTCTCCGCTCACACCCCGCTGCGGGTCCAGGTCTGGGTTGAAACCGCCCCCACCGCCGGGGCGGTTTACGAGTTCGGTCGTGGATGGCGTATCAAGCGACGTGGCCACGTTCCCGTAGAGGATCAGGTCCGGGCTGACCTCCACGTATAAGCCCAAGGTGGGGCTCAGGGCGTCCATGGTTCGGACTCCCGATTCGTCGGGGCTCTCGGCGGTGATCAAGTGATCATCCGCCTCGAAGCGGAAGCGATCGTACCGTAGTCCACCCATCGCCGAGACCCGCTCGCCGAGCGGAGCCCGAACCTGGACGAAGAGGCCGGTGGCGGAAACGGTCTCGAACTGATCCAGCGTCAGCGTTCCCCGCGTGCCCCCGTCATTGTCGAAGTTCAGGCGATCGTCGCGCTGGAAGTCCACATCGATCCCGGCGGTCCAGGTCAGCTCGCCAGACTCGCCGGGAGTCTGCGTGGTGAGGGTTGCACGTCCTCCGAAGGCGGTGCGCTCCAGGTTGATGATCCTCGGTGGGATGGGATTGTCCATGTTGCGGAAGAGGCCCCACCCCGAGAACTGAGCGTTTATGCCGCCGAGGGGCCCAGACCACGCGACGCCAAGTTGCCCCTGGTGGACGTCTTTGCGGGTGCCCTGGCTCACGTTGAACCCCCGGGCCGTCAGCGATCCCGACTCCAGATCGGCCTGATTCAACTGACCGGCATTCTCTCCGTCCAGGTCGAAGAAGTTGCCCGTCACCCGGAGCGATCCCCCGGCGACTTCCGCAGAGACCTGGGCATTCACGTTGAGGCGGTCGGCTCCGCCGTACAAATCCGAAGGGTCGTCCGGCTGCGTACGGAAGCCGTCGTACGACAGGTGGGCGATGTTGACGAGGTATCCCGTCCCTCCGGCCATCCCGGAGGTCGTGCTCTGTAGTCGCACGAGGCCGTTGTCGCCGAAGACACCCTTCACTTCCTGCCGCATGGGAACGTTGGGCGGCCGAGCGGTCTCGAAGCTCAGCACGCCACCGCCCCCGTTTCCGTACATCGCCGAAGCGGGGCCACGCAAGATCTCCGCTCGTCCCAAGGATCCGAGGTCGAGGTGGTCCAGGGTGGACTGCCCGTCCGCCAGGGTGGCGGGAATCCCGTCGACCAGAACCTTGAGGCCGCGCACCCCGAACTGGGCCCGGGCGCCGAGGCCGCGAATGGATATCCGCTCACCGACCGTGTAGTTGTAGCGGTTCTGGACCTGCACCCCGGGAAGGCCCTGGAGGGCCTCTTCGAGAGAGAAGCCCGTGTTGCCGAGCTGGAGGTTCCGTTGGCCCTGGACCGAGACGGCGAAGGGGGTCCGCCCCAGCCCGTCCGACCCTCGGGTCACGGTGACCACCACGGAGTCGAGCGGCACGACGCTGTCGGGTGGCTCTTGAGCGGAGAGTTCCGCCCCTGGTGTGCCCAGGGCCGTGAGGGCCACGGTCAGCAGCGCGCTCAGCCGTGGGGCCGGGCTCGCTACGTAACTCCTCGGTATGCAACCAGACATCTCAGTCATTCAGTCTCCTATATCCGGTATCCGGCGTTTGGCGTTGCCGACCTGAATCCAGGAAAACCCAAGGTACTTCAGTGTTGCAGGGAAGTCAGGAGCCGTCTCGAGCAGGGGGACCGCAGGAGAGCCGTTGTTCGAGAAATGGTTGAGGAATTGTTGAGGAATCAGCGAAAAATTGTTGCACCCCATGGGGGGCACCGCACATACTTGAGACGAACCAGCACCGTGGGGGTCGGTTGCGGGTCGCTCGAGAAGCGATGGGCTCCATCGGGCCCCCGGCGAAAAAAGCTGGGTGGACACGAAAGATTTGCCGAAAAAGGGAAAGTTTTTCCTATCGGTGTGGGCACTACCCCAGGGGCGCGCGGGCCGGAGACTCAGGAGAAAAGCGGCTTCTCCGCGGTTTTCCACAATCCCCTCCTCCTGAGGTACACCCCTTGCGACAGCGGTCCCGTGGAGCACTACGCACCTTACTACGTTGGCTAGAGATGATGATCTACCTTGCCCATAGATATGGAGGGCGGACGCGCATCGCGACGAACGGCCATCAAGATCACATAGATCACCGACATAAAGGTCATGAGATGGAGATAGAGCAACGTGCCATCGGCCGGGCCCAGCCCGACATGGTCCAGGCCCGGTCGGGCCTCGGGCGGGGCGGGTTCTCGATAATGGAGCTCGTCACCGTGCTCCTCGTCGTCGGAGTAATCACGGGAACCGTATTCCCTAGGATCGGTGACGCCTGGGAGCAGCTCGCAGTCAGGGGAGCCGCCGATCAGTTCATATCGGCGCATCAGAAGGCGCGCACGGCGGCGGTGCGATTCGGAGCCATCGCCGAGCTGCATATCGACGCTTCCACGGATCGGTTCTGGGTCCAGATCGATACGACCCTTGCCGGATCGGGCGTCATGGATACCATAGGCGCCGTCGTCGATGTGAGCGAAGACCAGGCTGTACCACGTGAACGGCCAACAAGTCCTTGCTTTGCTTCGACCCCCGGGGACTCGTGGCCGTCGCCGCCGGATGTCCGACCACGGGAGCCGCCGCTATCGGATTCTCTCGTGGGAGCTCGTCGGACACGGTGACGGTCACCGCGTCGGGGATGCTCCAGCGATGAGCAAGCGCATCAGGATAAGCACCCGCACGCGTACGTCGGGACCCCGAGCGGGCGTCTCCGTCGTGGAGGTGCTGGTCGCCTTGGTCGTCTTCACGGTCGGGGCCCTTGCCGCCGTCCAGCACATGCTCACGGCCCGGCAACAGGCCAGGGCCGGAGAGATCATCACCGAGGCAGCGGCGGCGGCACAGTACCAGATGGAGACGCTGCGCTCGCTTCCGTACGACAGCGTCGCGTCGGATTCGGACACGGTATGGGGTTTTCCCATCAGCTGGGCGGTCTCGGGCACGGACCCCAAGGTCGTCGTCCTCGCCGTGGAACGTCCTTCCGTCCTGGGCGGCGTGACGGTGGACACCTTCGTAACCTACGCCGCAAACTTGGGGAACTGATGAGCGCTCGCCGACGTCGTCGCGTGATCCCTGCCGGCCGTGGGGGATTCTCACTCGTGGAGCTGCTGGTCAACCTAGTGGTAGCCTCCTTGCTCACGGTGGCGGCTTTCACGATCCTCACCTCTCAGGTGGCGCTCTATTCCGTGCAGGGCGCCAAGCTGGGGACTCAGGTGAGCCTACGTACGGGGGCCGGCATGTTGTCGTGGGCCCTCCAGGAGGCGTCGGCCACGGGCGGCGACCTGACCACGATCGGAACCAACAGCGTGACCATGAGGGCGGTTCACGCCGCCGGGATCATGTGCTCGACGAGCACCCAGTGGTTCGGCATTTATGACGTCTCGGGACAGTTCGCCGCAAGCGACAGCGTGTTTACCTACTCCAGGCAGGACGACGAGTGGAACATCGTGACGGTGTCGGTCACGGATACCACGGCGTCGGGGCTGGCCACCAAGACTCCAGACTGCTTCTGGGGCGACACGACCAGCGCGCCCAACCCCGAGGTCGCAATCGACCTGGCGGGGTCGGCGACCATCATCGACAGCCTCTTGGTGGGCTCAGCCATCCGCGCCTTCCACCCGGTCCAGTTCGATCTCGAGCAGGTGAGCGGGAGATACTGGCTTACACAGAGCGTCTCGGGAGGGGCCAGTGAGGTGCTGGCCGGCCCACTCATGAGTCCCGCCGACAGCGGGTTGGTCTTCCACTACTACGACGTGAATGGTGCCGTGACCGCCACGCCGGCGAACGTCGCCACCATCGAGATCCTCCTCAAGGCCGAGAGCAGAGAGGACCTGTCCGCCTATGTGAGCTCGGGTAACCTCGCGGACACGCTCCGCATCAGGGTGAGCCTGCGCAACAACTAGAGAGTTCCTCAGGAGATATAGAATGGATGCCAGCGGCCGGTACCACGTGGACACACGACGGGGCGCATGCCACGGCAGCGGCGAGCCCGCCGCCGGCGTCGCGAACACCGTGGCAGGTCGGACCACCAGAGACGCGGGGTTCGCCCTGCCCATCGTGATCTTCCTGCTGGTGCTGCTGGGCGTGATGGGCCGTCGCGGCGCTCCAGGCCTCCAAAGACGAGCTTCTCTCGGCCCTGGCCGTGAGCGGCTCCAACCAGGCCTTCTACGCCGCCGAAGCCGGCATCCACAGCGCGGTTTCGAACTGGGACCAGGTCGCCATCGACACGTTGGTAGCCAGTACCGGAGACAGCCTCGTGGGATCGTGGACGACGATCGAGAACCGCTGCAGCTACCAGCTCGTATACCGCCGCATCGACGGCGGTGACACGAGCACCAAGCTCTACTCCGTCCAATCCACGGGCCAGAGCCCGGGGCTCAACGGGGGAAGACGACGCGTGGGCCTCATCATGAAAGGGGGCGTGGCGGTGAGCCTTGACGCGGGTGTCACGTTCGGCGGCGATCTGGAGATCAGCGGGAATCCCGAGATCACCGGCGACTGCGGCGGCCTCCACTCGAACGGCGACATCGGGCTCCAGGGGAACCCGATCATCGGCGGCGATCTGAGCGTGTCGGGCACGGCGTCGGGAGGAGGCTCACCCGTGGACACGTTGGGGAACCCCATCACGCCCACCGAGGGCGCGCCGTCGCTGCCGCTTCCCGATCTCAAGTCCACCGATTACTGCGGTGACGCCGATTTCATCTTCAATAGCAGCGGTCTGGGCCTCAAGGTCTCGACCACGGAGACCTTCGACTTTAGCGGCGGCGGCACGCATTGGGGCTGGAAGTGGAACATTGGGTCGAACATCTGGGAGACGGACTCGGCGAACATCGCTGAGGGGACCTACTGCATGGACGGGAACGTCCAGGTCTCGAAGGATCTCGGTACTCCCGGCAGCCCCACGAACGTCACGATCCTCGCGACGGGGTCGGCGCAGATCAACGGGAATCCCTACATGACAGCGGCGCACCCCGACGGCATCCTGATCATGGCCGATGGAGATCTGTACCTGAACGGCAACCCCGTAGGCGGGAACGAGAACTTCGAGGGGCTCGTGTGGGGTGGCGCCCAGTGCGAGATCGCCGGTAACCCGAACCTCAATGGGCAGTTCGTCTGCAAGGACAACCCCAACCCCCCGGGCAGCGAAACATGGGTAGCGAAGAACCAGATCAACGGGAACATGACGCTGAGGTACATGTGCGACACCAGCGTCCTGACCGGCACCACGGCGGGTCGTCCCCTCGCCGAGCGAATGTGGAACCACGTGTGGTGAGCGTGACACCTCGTGACTGTGCCGACACGGATACCGCGGCACGCGCAACAACCAAAAGAATTCCTGAGGAGATGTAGAATGGATACCAGCGACCGGTACCACGTGGACACACGACGGGGCGCATGCCACCGCGGCGGCGAGCCAGCCGCCGGCCTCACGGACACCGTAGCAGGCCGAACCACCCAGGACGGGGGGTTCGCCCTGCCCATCGCGATCTTCGCGCTGGTGGTGCTGGGGGTGATCGGCGTGGCGGCGCTCCAAGCCTCCAGGGACGAGCTCCTCTCGGCCGTGGCCGTGAGTGCCTCCAACCAGGCCTTCTACGCCGCCGAAGCGGGCTTACACAGCGCGGTTTCGAACTGGGACCAGAGCGCCATGGACGCGTTGGTGGCCAATACCGGAGACAGCCTCGTAGGATCGTGGACGACGATCGAGAACCGCTGCAGCTACCGCCTCGTATACCGCCGCATCGACGGCGGTGACACGAGCACCAAGCTCTACTCCGTCCAATCCACGGGCCAGAGCCCGGGGCTCAACGGGGGACGGCGGCGCATCGGCATCATCGTGAAGGGCGGCCTGGCGGGCATTAAAGCGGCGGTGGCGTTCGACAACGAGGCGAAAATCTCCGGAAACCCCGATATCCGTGGCGAGTGCGGCGACCTCCACACGAACGGCGACCTCACCCTTGACGGAAGCCCGACGATTGCCGGCGATCTGAGTACGTCGAGCACGGT
Source organism: Longimicrobiales bacterium (assembly GCA_965238005.1). GTDB lineage: Bacteria > Gemmatimonadota > Gemmatimonadetes > Longimicrobiales > Gaopeijiaceae > CBDCKN01. Next base: position 2,988,572 of record OZ250165.1, on the reverse strand, counting down.
GTCGGGACCCGGCTCACCTGTGGACACGTTGGGGAACCCCATCACGCCAACCGAGAACGCCCCAACGGTCACGATTCCCGATCTCGACTCGACCGACTAATGCGGAGAGGCGGACTACATCTTCGACAACGCCGGCCAGGGGCTCAAGGTCTCGACCTCGGAGAGCTTCGACTTTAGCGGCGGCGCTAAGCGTTGGGGCTGGAAGTGGAGCTTGCCGAACCTATACATCACGGACAAAAACAACATCGACGACGGGGTCTATTGCGTCGACGGGAATGTCCAGATTTCGAACGACATCGGCTCTCCCGGCAATCCCGCGGACGTCACCTTCCTCGCGACCGGATCGTTCGAGATCAACGGGAATCCCTATATGACGACGGCCCACTCCGACAGCATCCTGATCATCGCCGAGGGAGATGTGAAGCTGAACGGCAACCCCGTAGGCGGTGCCGACAACTTCGAGGGGTTGGTGTACGCCGGCGCCCAGTGCGAGGTGAGCGGCGCGCCGAGCATCTTCGGCCAGTTGATCTGCAAGGACAACCCCAACCCCCCGGGGAGCGAACCATGGGTCGCGGAGAACGTAATCAGCGGCGATATGACGCTGAGGTACATGTGCGGCGGACCGTTGGCTCAGTTTCCGGCGACTCCCCTCGCCGAGCGAATGTGGAGCCACGTCTGGTGACCGAGGAGTCCGGCCGTTGAGTATCGAGAGATGACGGGAGACGCAGTGAGGTCTCTCTAGCAATAGATCGCACCTCCCTCGGGTGAGCCTCAGCCTCTCAGAGGTTGTCGGTCCATCACCCACTCTCAGGGGGAGTGACCGGGGCGTAGGCCTTGCCCCAATACGTATGATCTCACTCGAGAGATACGTACACCGGCCGGAACTCCGGACAACCGACGCCCAGCAGCTCGGCTGTCCGCGTCCTTCGACACCAGCGCGAACTCATTGTCCGGGTGGATTCGGCGGTCGGGCTCAATGCCGACAACCCGCCGGCGTCGGCCAGCTTGACCGATCGGTTCGACGACGCCCTTGCCCGTTTCTGCGACGCGTGACTCCTACTCCCCGCCGAGCTCGCTCCGAAGCTCTTCGAGAGCGTCGGGAAGATTCTCACGACCCTGGACGAGCGCGAACTCCGCAGCCCAGCGACGGAGATAGTCCCACTCCAGGTCGAGTCCCTTGCGCCTGACCACCCCGACGGCGTCCTCGATGTCGCGGGGACGCCCTGCGAAGAGCTTGTGGATGATGAGGTCTTCCGCAGTCGCGAACGGCACGAAGGCCTCCCCGACTTCCACGCTTTGGGCGCGGGAGATGGCCTCCGCTTCGTACGTCGTCGTGGAAAAAATGAGGTCTACACGGATGCCGGTCACTCGATCTGCGGCGGGCAGGACGAAGGTACTTCGCACGAAGTCCTCGACGTTCTCGGGCAGAGGCTCGAAGTCCAACTCCTGACAGACGCTGAGGATCTCCGGAAGGCGGGCGGGACCAACCCCGAGCGTGACGTCCACGTCTTGCGTCAGCCGCGGTTCGCCGTGCAGGAGGACGGCCTGCCCCCCGATTATCATGAACGGCACCTCGCGCTCCTCCAAGACTCGCGAGAGACGTGCGAGCAGAGCCTTGAAGTCAGGCATCCGGGGGGAGCCCATTGATGGCTCTTGCGACAGCGACGTCCGGAACGAGATCGGCCTTCCAATCGCCGGGAAAGTCGGGGTTCAAGGCCTCCGCCTGGGCCCAGAGCGCTTCGAAGATCTTCAGGGCCTGAGCGTACGTGGCCGTCTCGCCCCGTGCGCGGGCGTACTGCCGCTCGAAGTACTCCAGCTCGGGTGAGGATCGGATCAAGGACGCTTCCCGTTGAAGGGCACCGGTCGATTCGTACCCCTATAAGATAGCCACCTTTACACCTCCCAGCCCAAAGGGCATCGCCGACCCACCACCACACCCCGAATCCGGTGCTTGACTAGATTGGTGACGAAGACTGCCCCCCAGGCTCGCGAGGGACCTACACCATGCAGCCCTCCGAGGGGACGAGGAGGGGTTCGAGTCGATCCGGGAAAGGATACCCGGCCCAGGTCGAGATCGTGATCGACAGAGCTCGAAAGTCCCGAGCGTCCGGTCCCCGCTGAGCCTCAAGATGGGCCGGTCCACCAATCCCCGGAGATCTCCCGAGTCTCCCGATGGATGGATCGCACGTCCTCGATCGTCTCTCGGCATGACACGTGGTACAGGTTCCGGTCCCGGACGGACCGACTGTGCTGTGATGCCCTGGCGTGTAAGGGCGACGCACAGATAGGAGCCCGCTCCCCGCAGAACCTCTTGATCCAGAACCTCTTGATCCAGAACCTCTTGATCCAGGAACCTCGTGATCGACGCTTGACGGGGAACGCACTGAGGTCCCAACCTGATACAGGCGACTTTCCTTCCGGGACTCGTCCGACGGACGTGGTGCTCCGCGCGTCGCCTGGTAAGAGCGGGAGCCCGGCAGGCTCAATCTCAGGATTTGGTCCATGCGTCAAATCGCTAGCCCCTCCTCCGCCGGAGACCCTTGAACGATCGAGGGTTCACGCTGATGGAGATCATGATGGGTATGGCCATAATCCTGGTGATAGTGAGCATCGCCATGCCGCCCATAGCACGGACCATCCGATCGGTGCGCCTGGAGTCCACCACGTCGGGCTTGGCGGCAGACCTCGGAAGGGCCCGGATCGAGGCGATGAAGCGCAACCGGGTGGTCGACGTCACGATGACCAGCCCGACCGAGTACGAGATCGAGTTCGTCGGCGTGCGCAGACTCGAGAACGGGGTTGCCTTCCAAAGCGGACCGGCGCTCGTCCAGTTCCTGCCCTTCGGCTCCACGCTGACGGGTCCTGCACAGTTCGTCCTCGCGCTCGGTGGTGAAACGAGGACGGTATCGCTCACTGCCGCGGGGCTTCCGGTCTTTTGAGTGACCATGGGTGATCGGAGCTCTGGCAAGCCGAGCCGGGAGCGCTCGCGAAGGGCGGGATTCTCGCTGGTCGAGCTCATCATCGCTCTCGTGATGATGACCATCGGCATCGTGGCGGCGGCCGGCCTGGTGGCCGGTGTCGCGAGGACCCAACGACGGGCGACGGTCCGGACTCAGATGACGGAGGTCGGGCAGAACAAGCTCGAGGAGCTCAGGGCGCTCGCCGCCACAAGGGCTTTCCCCGATACCATGCCATTGGTCTTCGGCGGCTCTCTCATCACCTCCCAGCTCCTTCACGCAGACACGGTGACCGGCGGGAGAAATCGACGGTTCATTCGGCGTTGGGTGGCGCAGCAGGGCCCCGCCGGTACCCGTTTGATCACGATTCGCGTCGTGCCGCTGAGCGCCGCGCCCGATGACGTGAGCTTTATCGACTTTACCACGCTCTTCATCATATGAGCGCGACCCTGGGGCGGCGGGCGCCGGAGCATGGCTTCACTATCATCGAGCTGATCGTCTCGATGTCGCTCCTGTCGGTGGTGTTGGCCGGGTTCTTCGGTGCCATCCTCACCACCCAGCGCATGTACACCGTCCAGTTGGCTATCGCCCGGGCCGAGGAGTCGCTCCGGGCGGCGGAGTTCGCCATCGCCACCGTGCTCCGCACGGCGAAGGCCGACCCCAGCGGGACGGGTGCGACGCTTCTCGATCCCGACCCTCTGGCACACGGTGTCTTCGACAACCTCAGGGTCGTGTCGGACTTCAACGCCGACCAAGATGTGCTTGACCTCCTGGAGGACGTCCTGGTCTGGGTGGAGTCCGACACCCTCTTCATCCGGTGGGAGGCGGCGGGCGAGGGTCAGGCGATGGCGTATCCGGTCAACAGAATCAGATTCCGATACTTCGCGAACAACGGCAACGAGATGGTGTCAGCTGCGAACGTGGCAGCCGGGGCCCGGCGTGTGGAGGTTTCGATGGTGGCGCCCCGAGATCCGAGGTCACAGGCATTTGAGAGGAGTGTATCGTGGGTTTATCTGAGAAATTAGCGCCGGCCTCGAGAGGGCCGTGGGGGGGGAGAGACGGGATCGCCTTGGCGACGGCGCTCTTCGGAGTGGTGGTAGTGACGGTTCTGGCCATGGGCATGTGGACGATCGCTCGAGTGAACAACTTCTCGGCCGTCAACCGAGAGGACGCCGCACGGGCTCTGAACATGGCGGAGGGCGGCGCGACGCACGCCCTGGGTCTTCTCCGTGGTCCCCTACAGCTCACGACCCCGACGAACCTCTTGCAGGGCTCCGACTTCACGCCGGACACCGACGATGACTTCCTTCTCATCGGGTACGGGCTCTCCGTCGCGAACATGATTCCGCCCGAGGGGATCGCGGTGCAGGGAGGGACCTACTTCGTGACTCTGATGGACGACCCCGCCCACCCGGGGGAGACTGACGGGAACCCCCTCACCGACTCGAACGGCCGAATCATCGCGCAATGCACGGGCGTGACCGATACCGGCGCGTCGGCGACCATCAACGTGGTCATCGGCGTCGCGAGCCTTCCGGCCATCGGTACCAACGGCAGCCTCCTGATCAACGGGAACCCGAACATCCTGGGCGCCTGCGGGGGCGCGCACGCCAACCAGGTCGTGGTCGTCAGTGGCACGACAACGGTGCAAACCCAGGTCTCCGCCTCGCAGACGGTCCAGGTGAGTGGGCAAATCAACCAAGCCGGAGGCGGAGCCTCCACCCCGCTCAGTAATCAGCCTCCGATACAGATCCCTGTCCTCAATCCCATGAACTTCTGTGGTACCTCCGACTACATTCTGCAAGCCAACGGCATGTTCGTCGACATGACCGTGGACCCGCCGAGCACCGTCGACGCCACCAGCGTCCCGGTCAACGGATGGACGCGGGGGAGCAGCAACCCCGTGGAGTGGAACCTCAGCGGCAACACCACGGCGTCCGGAAGCTACTGCATCATGGGGAACGTGGTGATCTCGGGTAATCCTGGGGAACCCCCAGACCCACCCCCGGCCCCCCAGACCCCGAGCCCGATTCCCCTGTCCATCTTCGCCAACGGGTCGGTGCAGTATTCGGGAAACCCGTATATCACGGCGGCGCATCCCAGTGGCGCGCTCATCATCGCGAACGGGGACGTGGCGATCTCCGGCAATCCCCAGGGGATCACAGATAGCTACAACGGGCTCATCTATGCCCAAAGCCAGTGCCAGCTCAACGGAAACCCGGTCATCGGAGGGAGCATCCTCTGTTTCGACGCCCCCGATCCGCCCGGCAGCAGCAACTTCGTCAACCAGAACGGTATCAGCGGTAACCCGACCATGCGGTACGAGTGCGGGGGTATGCAGGTCGGGCTGCGCATGATCCTCTCCTGGTATCAGGCGTTCGAAGGCACTTGACGCCTGCCGGCCTCGCTCCACATCCGCCTCCGGGGCGTTATGAACGAGAACAGCCAGATAGGAACGATCCTCTTCGAGGTCGCTCTACTCACGGTCGTCGTGCTCATCGTGGAGGAGCCGCCGATCCGCGCGGCCCTGGCCTTCGTACCGGCCCTACTGCTGGCCCAGCGAGCCGTGACTGCGGCGTCGGGTGGAGTTCCCGTTGGGACGCCACGGGATGAGCGGCGCGGGGATGACACCGTCCGCGATCATGTAAAGAGGCTGCTCGGCCACTTCCGCGAGTTCTACGCCACATGCCATCGTCTGGGCAAGGGCGAGATCTCGTCCGATGAAGCTATGCGGCGGACCGGCCAACTCGAGACGGAGCTGAACCGACTGCTCGACGAGGTGACCAACGGCACGCGGGAGGGGGCGGGTCTCCCCGCTTCGGCTGCCCAGACAGCGGCGGCGCCGCCGGAAGAGCGGGCCACCTAGCCGCCGGAAGGGCGGGCCACCTGGCGGCCGGAAGAGCAGGCCACCGAGCCGCCGGCTGCGGAGCAGTTGCTAAAGGAGACCTCCGGTGGGGAAGTGCTTCAGGATATCTTGGCTCGATTGGTGAGATAGGCGAGTCGCGACGAGAGGTCGGCCTGGGAGACGTCCCTCAGTTCAGGCGACAAGGAGCCGAGCAGCTCGCTCAGGGCTTGCGTGGCGTAAGAGAAGCCGGTCCGACGAGATTCGGCAGGTCGTGTCACCACCGTCGCCAATCCGCGAAGCCTCATGCCCACCAGACGGCGGTCGAAGTGGGTGTCTTCGAATTGACTCTCGCACTCCGCCACCAGATTCTGCATGGTGGCCAGCCCTTGCGACAGATCTGCCGGTAACAGTGAGAAGTCGGTGACGTCCCGGACGATGGAGATTCGAAGTAGCCCCGTGTCCGAGGGCGCATAGACGTCGAGAAACGGCGCGGCTCCACTCTCGACCTGGCTCCCCCCGCCTGAGCTCCGCCGACGAACCTTCATGCGTCCTGCGCTCGAAAGCTGTGACGTAAACGAGCCCGTGGTCGACCTCGCATCCTGGGCATCGGCTTGCGGCTGGTTGAACACGGCGATGGCCGGAGCGTCGTAGGGCATCGTCTGTCCCGAGTCGTCTCGCCGAAACCACAGTCCGGAATCCGTGAAGGCGAACGACTCAACCGGGCTCAGCGGAGGGATCTCGACGAGGTCACTTGCGGCTACGAGCACGGTATTGAGCCCGGCCGCGTCGAGAGCCGCGGCGGTCTCGCGCAGCTCGTCCCGGTCCTCTTCGGCGAACCAGATCTCGGGCAGCCCGTAGTTGGCCTTCATCCGCACCTCGGCCGCCGTGAGGCCGAAGTGGGGTGCCACCTCGACCGCATCTACCTCGCCGTGCGGCGGATGGGAGATGAGCAGGTGCTTGGCGGTCACACTAAAACGCGTCCGGTCCCCCCCAGAGGTCCCCCACCCCGAGATCCCCCTCCCCGAGGTCCTGCTCCTTCGACAGGTTGGCCGCGACCTCCTGGAGAGTGTCCATGAGCTCTTCGGGCTTGACGGGCTTGATGAGCGCTGCGATCGCTCCGTACTCTTCCGCCTTGGCGAGCTGATCAGAGGCAGCGCCGGAGACCGCGATGATGGCGGCGTTCGGATCCTTCTCGAGCAGGTTTTGGATGAGGCGTAGCCCGTCCAACTTGGGCATCCGGAGATCCGTGATCACGATGTCGATGTCGTTCTCCTCGTAGACCTTCATCGCGGCCTCACCGTCGTTGGCAAAAAAGGGCGTGTGCCCGGCGTCCTCGACTAGCGCTCTCTCCAAGAGCCGGTCCATCTCCTCGTCATCGACGATCAGTACGTTGGCCATGGCGTAAGGGATAGTGGGGAATGGTCAATTGGACGCTGATTCATCCATACACCGTGATGGGGGAGGGGGCAAGCTTGCCCTCGCTACACGAAGTAGTCGGATACGTTGATCAAGTACTTGTCCGGGTCCGTGACCTTAGATGATGGAACGGCTGAACGAGCCGTCCGACTCGGTCTCGGCCAGGTCCACGAGCGGTGGGTCATCGAGCCATGACCCATCTGCATTACAGAGCACGCGGACAACAGGCCGATGGATGTGCGCGGCGTCCGAGTTGGCGGCGTGGACTAGACCCACCTCGAACGTGTCGAGTATGACACACGTCCCGACCGGGTAGACCCAAGGAGGGTCCGCAGAGCGGGTGCATCGGTTGTGGTAGGAGAAGCCATTTCCCCTCGGGCTGGCTATGGACCTCAGCAGTGAACGACTGCGAGAACAGTGAACGACTGCCAGAACAGTGAACGACTGCCAGAACAGTGAACGACCGCGAGCTACCCTCTTCCTGTATGATCTGTGGAGTGTGCTTTCCCAATCTGCACCGGTCCCATCAGGATTCACCAGCTGCCCGTGGGATTTCGGTGTGGAGGTGAGCCACGAGGATCAGGGCCCTCGCAATAGTGGAGATGCGTGGCGAGAAGAAGGGCCCGGAAACGGAGAGCTGGCTCTTGAGTGGAGATCGGGATACACGTCCCACCGCACGGCGGCTCGAGCTACCCGACCGCTTCCTGCTTTGCCGCCGGCCCCGTGTCGGGATCTTCAGCGGGCTTCCCAGCCGCCCGGCGGACGTCGGTGACGAGTGCCCTAAGTTCCTGCTCGATGGCGTCCATTTCGCGCCGAGCTTCGTCTCGGTCCCGGAACCCATGCTCCGCATCCACCGCGATCCAGTTGAGCCGTCGGACCTGCTCCAGGAGCAGCACGACCTGGGATCGTAGCTCGCGGAAGCGCCGACCGCGAGCCACCCAATGGGGGCGGTTCGCGAACCGCTCCATAACCTCCAGACGTGTGCCTGCCCGGAGAATCACGGGGAGGAGAAGCAGGCCGAAGAGGAGTCGCAGAGTCGAGTTGCTCGGCAAGTAGAGTACCGCCGCGTCGAGTAGGATGGCCGAGACTAGAACGGTTATATAGAGGGCTCGCAGCGCAGGTGACATGGACTCTCGGCTAGGGGTTCTCGCTCCCCCGGTCCGCTTTGTCGGCGTTCGGCGACCGAAGGAGAATTCGCGCTCGCACTTTAGCGGGGGAGCGGCCGGTGCGCCAGCGGGACGGGGCCTATCCCCCCGGTGGCGCCGTCATGTCCTTCTCCGCGACTACCGTCAAGCCGGGGAAGCGCCAGCGTTCGGAACTGGACTCCTGGCCGTCCCACTCGACCGAGATCAGGAGCCAGCGGTCCCTGGGAAGTCCGCACGCTGCGTAGAGTCCGTCCTCCCGTTCGACCGCCACCTGGGCCTCCATGTCGTGCCATTGGAAGCCACCGGCCAGGGCCCGCACTTCCTGCCAGCGGATCAAGATGCCGGCCCCGGGAGCCGGATCGCCCGAGGCGTGGCGGACGTGACCGATGATGATGCCCCCGCCCTCTAGAGGCTCGTGGGGTCCGCAGACCTCTGTGAGGGCCGGGACGACCCCCGGGAATCGAGTCGAACGGAAGACACCTCGCCCGGAATCGACCCCACGTACATGGGCTCGGGTCTAAGTCCCAGGGCGTCCAGGGCGGGGTTAGACACCTGCAGTCCGTAGTGACCCTCGGGCAGGGAGGGGAACCGAAAGTGCCTTTCTTTATCGGTGGTGGCTTGGTCGGATTGATCGAGTAGGATGACTGCGCCGGCCATGGGCGCTATCCCAGCCGAGTCCATGACGACACCCTCCACGATCCCGGCTCTGGAGTCGAGAACGACCTCGCCCCGGACGTTGCTGACACGTACGATGAGTCCGCCCTCCTCCTTGATGCCTGTGAGCTCCGCCCTCACGCCGCCTCGCTGCGTTCGCGTTGCCGTAATCCGGGGCATGCGAATGGACCAGCCCCGCACGATCCAGGTGCCGTTGGGCAGGCCATCGAAGCTCACGCGACCGCCCAGCCGCTCCCGGTTGGGCACGTCCAGCTCCTCGTAGCGGTAGTCCAGCCACTGGAGCTCGCCGGTAGCAGGATCGACCCAGAGAGTACCGCTGATCTCGGTGATGCCTCGGTTCTCGAGGGGCTCGAAGGTGAGCCCGATCAAGTCTTTCGATTCGTCCCGACCCGCGGTGAGCCGCATGCAGTGGGTGTCGAGGAACCGATCAGAGAGTAGCACGTCCGCATCCGGCGCATAGTAGACGCTTCCGTCGCCTTCGGGCCGCACGAACCCGCCGCTCAAGAGGGCGTCGGATGCACCAAGGCGACCATGACGAGCCCTCGGCAAAGAGCCCTCAGGACCCGGGATGCGTCGACGGTCGGTCGTGTCACCATCCCAGAACCTCAGTCCTCACGGGATCGGAACGCATGGGTCTCCTACCGTGTGACCCACATTCGGGGTCCCCTTGCGCCCGTCGGCGTCAGCCTTGCAATTATTGGCATCAGCCTTGCAATTGAAGATACCATGGACGTCATCCTCGAGCTCTTTTCCTTCCGCGGGCGAGCGAATCGCTGGTGGTACTTCTGGCATACGCTGCTCGACGGAATTGTTGTCCTGGGCCTGATCGCGATGGTGGTGACACTGGCGGGCATCGTCGGCGTGGTCCCCATGATCGTCCCGTTCCTGGGCATCGTTGTCGCAGCCGTGGTCACCCAGATCGCCATCGCCGTGAAGCGGCTTCATGACCTCGACCGCCCAGGGCGGCATTGGTGGCTGCTCGTCATCCCTATCTACAACATATACTTCGCTCTGGTGCTGCTCTTCCGGACGGGCACCATGGGGCCCAACCGATTCGGTCCCGATCCCCTTCGCTCGCCGGCACCGGTGGATTACCTCGAGGGGTGATGAGACATGTGGCCCGCTACGGGAGTGAGATGGAGACTATAGTGAGGGCGATCCCGAGAAGTACTCCAAGCCTGGTGACTCCGGTGTGGTTGCTGGTCCTGGGGGCCCTGACTCCCATCGTCGGCCAGCAGCGTGGCTTCCAGCCCGAGGACTACTATGACATCGTGACGGTGGGTGATGTGGCCGTTTCGCCCGCTGGGGATCTCGTGGCGTTCACGGTGACGCACGTCCTAGAGGAGGAGAACCGCCGGCAACGCGAGCTCTGGATGCAGCCGCTCGAGAACGGGCGCCCAGACGGTGAGGCGTATCGGTTCACCGACCCGACGGAAGACTCCTACTCCCCCATCTGGTCATCCGACGGGTCTCTCCTGTCCTTCACGTCGGAGCGTGGCGAAGACGCCAACTCGACATGGTTCGTCCGGGTCTCGGCTCGAGGCGGAGAGGCCTTCCACATCGACGGTGTTCGTGGCGATCCCGTGTGGTCGCAGGACGGCCAGTGGATCGCCTACCTGGCTCAGCCCGGGGACTCGTCCACGGAGGAGCAGGAGGGTTGGGTCGCCCCCGACGCTCTCTCCAATACCTCGGACCCCGAGCGCTTCGACGGCCGGGTCATCACCTCGACCCGCTACAAGCGCGATGGGACGCTGACGCTTCAGCCGCACCCGTCCGTGAATGACGCCACTGAGCTGTATCTGGTCTCGGCCGAGGGCGGGGTGCCGCGCCGCCTGACCGAGCTTCCCTTCGACAAGTCCGACGCCCGCTGGTCGGCCGACGGTCGCGTCCTGTTCTTCACCGGGGACGAGCTCCAGTACGACGAGACCAACGAAGAGCTGACTCAGGACATCTGGCTTGCGCGTGTGCCCGATGGCTCCGTCACCAGGATCACAACCAACCCGGGCTCCGAAACGTCACCGGCCCCGTCTCCCGACGGGGCACGCCTGGCCTTCCAGTACACGGCCGAGCGGGGAGGGCATCAGGACCTCATGGTGGTGGACCTCGGAGCCGACGGCCGCTTCCAGGGCTCGCCCGTCAACCTGACTGTGGATTGGGATCTGGACCCGGGCCCTCCGGAGTGGACCGCTGACGGAACCGGGATCCTGCTCGAGGCGTCCATCGGTGGTGATCGCCACCTCTTCCGGGTCCCGGCATCCGGAGGCCCCGTCACGCAGGTCACGCGCGGCGAGCGGCGGCTCAGCAGCATCTCCCTCTCGGAGCGCGGTCACATCATGGCCTACGCGGGCACCGACGCCGTGACCCCAACCGAGCTCTTCGTTGCGCGGGGCGACGGCACCGGCGAGCGCCAGGCGACGACGCTGAACCAGGAGTGGATCTCGGACGTCACTCTGGTGGCACCCGAGCGTCTCACCTGGACCGTAGGTGACAGCGTGCAGATCGAGGGATGGGTCATCAAGCCAGTGAACTACCAACCGGGACGGAAGTATCCGCTGATCCTGAAGATCCACGGAGGACCCCACCGCGCGTACGGCAACACCTTCTTTCCGACGTTCCACGTCCTGTCGGCGGCCGGCTTCTTCGTCCTCTACTCCAACCCTCGCGGGTCGAGAGCGTACGGGCACGACTTCAAGTACGCCACGCGCGGGCAGTGGGGCGTCATGGACAGCGAGGACTTCCTGTCGGGCCTGGACGCGGCGCTGGCCAAGTATCCCGATGCGGACGCCAGCCGACTTGGCGTTTCCGGCGGGAGCTACGGGGGATACATGACCAACTGGCTCACGGCGACCTCGGATCGCTTCCACGCCGCCGTGACCTCTCGCTCAGTCGCCAACTGGGAGAGCTGGTGGGGCTCCTCCGACGCCCAGGGCCTGATCCGGTACGAGTTCTATGGGGAGCCCTGGGAGCGGCGGGACCTCTATCGACGCCTGTCGCCCATCTCCTACGTCGAAAACGTCACGGCTCCCACGCTGATCATCCACAGCGAGCACGATTTCCGGACGCCGATCGGGGACGGGGAGCAGTGGTTCATGGCTCTGAAGAAGCTGGGGGTGCCGGTGGAGATGGTCCGCTACCCGCGGTCCTCTCACGGGCTATCGAGAACGGGCGAGCCGTGGCTATTGGTGGACCGACTGGAGAGGATCCGAAGCTGGTTCCACCACTGGCTGGTGGAGGAAGGGCCCAGCGTCACGGCGGGTGGGTAGTACCGACTGATCGAGGCCGGAGGAGTGGGAGGGCTGACCTAACCTGACGTCCTGACCCGTGTCGGATCGGATCCCTGGGGAACGGGCCGCGCGTGGGGCCGAGTGTGGGGCCGGGTGTGGGGACGCCCCGGTGCCCGATGGCGCACCCGGCGAAGTGATACACCATCCCTCATGGCCCGGAGCATCTGTCCGGCGGCGTCCGGGGCCAGAGCACCTTCACGCACCAGTCGGTGCAGTGCCGTGGGGACTTCCAGCAGGCCTTCCTCTCCATTGGTCCTCACCAACGCCTCCTGCATGACCTCAATGGCTCGTCCGGCGGGCACTCCGGCCTCCACCAGGTCGCCCATTACCACGAGCGCCATGGGGGTCCGGGCGCCTGCTTCCCGCCCGATCGAGGTCAGGGCGTCGCCCGCGACTCCGCGACGTAGGGCGTCGGCCCCGGCTACGACCCAGGACACTTCACGTGTGCCGCCCAGGAGGCCCTGAGCCCGCTGCATCCGCCCCGAGTACTCTCGGAGTGCCGGCATGACCCGGGCCGTCGGGACCCGCTTCGCGGCCCCTTCCAGCGCCTTGTCATACAGAGGAGCCGCCGGGACTCCGTTGCGCCCGGCCTCCGCCACGAGAGCCTCGATCTGTGCCGCCGCCTCTGGGGAATAGGCCTCCCGAACACGGGCCGCCCGATCCTGTCCGAACAGAGCGTTCGCCGATCCAGCGGCCAGAACCGCCGCCAGGATCAGGCTTCTCTTTACCTTCATGTCGCAAGTCATTTGAGTCCCCCCTTCATGGGACCACGAGCGTAGCGTTCATCTGTCCCCAGTCGTCGCTCACCCGACCGGGGGCCCCCTCGGGCACGAACCAGTCACCGTCCACCAGAAAACCGAAGTGGTACGTGCCGGTCGTCAGGGGGATCTCCAGCAACCACGCTGGGCCGTCCCGGGCCATGAGCTGGGGCTCCCAGCCCGAGAAGTCACCCAGGATCTCTACGCGCTGGGCATCGCGGTCCTCCAGGCGGAAGCGGGCCGCAACTCCCCCCGGCGTCGATCGAAGCGCAACAACCGGCGTGGCAACGCTCGGACCGAACCGGACGAGGCGGCGGCCGATGACGAGGCCTCCCTGTCCACCGGGCTCGCTCTGCACCAGCGGATCCGGGTCGGTCCGGCCGCCCACGAGCTGGGCGAACCAGCTGGGGCCGCCCAACGGCACCGTCACCGCGATGCTTCCCGTGGTCTCCGTCCCCAGTGGCGTGTCCCACACCCTGAGGGTGGCTTCGACCAGTGATTCGTTCGTGCCGGCGGCGCGGACCTGGAGCTCACCCCTTCGATACGTCCCGTTCTCCGTCTCCAGCACTCCGAAGGACGCCGATGTCAGCGCCCTTCCGAGGCGCAGCTGCAGCTCGGGCCCCCCACCGTAGTGCCAGAGATCCTGTGAGAACGCCCTCACCTGATCGGTTCGCCGAAACTCGATGTTGGACGATCCCTTGCCACCCTCGCCGTAGAAGACGATTGCGGCCGGTCCTACGGGGATGCGCACCTCAGGGCGTACCACCACGGTGACCGCTTCGTAGACGAACGGCTCGCCGACCGCAAAGCCGTACGTGGACGCCGACAGGCTGAGCTCCACCCCTCCGCCCGCGCCCGCCACCGCCTCTCCGCCAAGAACGAAGCTCCCCCAATGCCCGCCTATGGAGTCGGTAGCCATGCCTCCGAAGATGCCCGCGAAGATCCCACTTCCCGAGGGCGTCCAGCGATCCACCTGCAGCCCAGCCGTGATGTAGGTGGCGGCGTCGAGGTGAGTACCCGACGGAGCGAACGCCCGGGAAGCACCGACCTCGATGCGCACGTCACCCCACTGGCCGGACGCACCGGCAGGACACAACACGACGGCCAGGAGGATCGCTCCCGCCGTCCTGGCGAGGCCATGCCCGCCAACGCCGCGCCGGATACTCATCCTCACAGCGATGCCGGGGGAGCCACCGCCAGGACCGCGTTACGGTTTCCGAAACCGTCGTCGGCGTAGCGCTGGGCTCCAGGGTCCGTGACCCAATCCGTACCGTCGATGACGAACATGTACTTGTGGAGCCCCGGCGTGATGGGGATTCGCCCGGTCCAGATCCCGTCGCCGTCGGCATCCTCCAGGACGAAGTCACTCGCCCATCCGCTGAAGTCGCCGGCCACCGCAACCGTCGTGGCACCCGGGGCCTCCAGGGAGAACTGCACCAGGATCTCGGTTACGGCGACGGGCCCGGGCTCCGGCGACACCGGCGCCCCGTCGGGGAGCAGCGCTACGACAGCCACGGCCGCGGCGGCCATGGCCAGGCTCGTCAACGGGGAGAGGCGGATGGTTCTGGGCCTGAGCAGCTAGTCGAAGACGCTCTCCTTTGGAGCGCTCGTCAGCGCGATCTCGCTCATGACCGCGTTCTCCATCCAGGGCGGAGCCTGCCTCGGCTCGTCCGCCTTCAGCTCTCCTGTCAGCCGTCGCCAGGCATCGGCTTCCGCCTGGGCTTCGGGGCTCAGCTCTTCGAAGTCCCGTTCGCCGTCCAGGTATGCGTTCAGATCAGTGCTCATCGGTACACCTTCAACAATGTCTGGAGCTCCTCTCGGGCTCGTAGCACCCTCATTTTCAGAGCCGACTTCGACGCCCCCAGCAGGGTCGCTATCTCGTCGTACGATCGCCCTTCAAGGTGCTTTAGCACGAAGGCCTCACGCTGCTCTGGGCTCAGCCGCTCCAACGCCTGCTGAACCCGCTCCTTCAGTTCCTCCCGCTCCATGTCGTCGTCGGGGCTCGACCGGTCGATGACCGTGGCCGACGCCCCATCGAGCGAGAGGTCGTCCCTGCGTGGACTCTTCAGGAAGTCCTTGCAGAGGTTGGCGGCGATCCGGAAGAGCCAGCCACCTACCCGCTCGGGGTCGCGGCAGCGGTTCAGCTTCTGGAAGCCGCTCACCAGGGTCTTCTGCACGATGTCGGCAGCGTCGTCCGCCCGGCCCACCATTCGGTAGGCGTGTCTGTACAGAACATCCTGGTACCGGTGGACTAGCACGCGGTACATCTCGCGCTGCCCACCCAGGATCTCCCGGACCACCTCGCCGTCGCTGAGTTCTTCCGCTGACATTGAGGGAAAGGTACCGGGGCCCCAAAGGATAGACGAGAGAAACATGGTCGGGGTCACATTTCAACTACACGGCGAACGCCGAGGGGGCTGCTCGCTCCCCCGGCGTCGCCCCCCCGGCGCCGCTCGTGACGTCGTATGCTCGACGACACTGTGCCGCTGTCATCGATGCGCGGGGTCAGCTCGCGATCACCGCTCCCACGACCGCGGCTCTCCAGATCAGCTGGATGCCCCGGGTGTTGCCGTTCTCCACGTGCTGGACACCGGACTCGAAGGCTTCGACGGCCCGGTTCAGGAGCTTCTCGAGAACTTCGTTGGGCTCGAGATCCAGGGCGGCACTGGCGGCCGCGAGCTCGGATTCGGCCAGTTCGCTGAGGGCTCGGATCTCGTCATCCGTCACGCCCTCGGGCCTGACGACGGCCATGAGCGACACGCTCACGGCCTTGTGGCCGAGCATGATGGCCTGGCGAAAGTGACCTTTCTGGAAGGCCTCGGCCGACGCTCCGGCCAGGCGCGCGGCGGTGTCCAGAAGGTGCTGCTGGCGCTCGCCGATCTCCGTGCCGTTCAGGAGGCGGTTGGCGAGCTCGACGGCCTGCTTGGCCATGGCCACGACCAGCCGGGCGCCCTTCTCGGGATCGCCACGGTGACGCCTGATACGACTCCGGTCTGTCCGCTCGTTCGCCTCGACGACCCGCTTACCGGCCGTGACGTCGTCGCCGCGACTGAGCGCTGCCGTCGCTTCGCCCAGGAGGCGATCGATATCTCTCTCCAGCTCGGCGGGCCGATCGAAGTCGTCCGTGTCACCGGCTGCGAGACGCCGGCGCAGGTGCCGGGTTCGGTCGATGTAATTATCCAGGCTGGAGCGGTCCCGCCCCCGCGTCAGGGCTCGGCCCAGCGCCTCCCGGGCCTGGTCGCCCAGCGAGCGCACCCGCTCGTAGTCTCCCCGCGTCAACTCGACGCGGGCCTGGCTGAAGAGGCCCTCGGCCGTCGAGATCTCGACGGAGGCCGCGGTCGTCATGTTGGCGGTCATGGAGATGGATACGTCTTCGATGAGAGACGCAGTGAGATCGGGATCAGTAGCCATCTCGATCTCCACGTCCTCCATCGGCGGCATTTCGTCGAAGCCTGGATCGCTGGGTGTATCGGTGCATCCGCCTATGTAGAGTGCTCCCCACAGGAGGAAGATCAGCATCAGGAATCCGGTGGCTCCGTTGCTGGTAGCTGGCGCTTTATACATGGTTCTCTCCTTGTAAACGCAGTGTGTTTCCGTTTCGAGGCTGGGTACTAGACGAGGAATGCGCCGGAAGGGTCACATCGGGTCACGACTCCGGTTGTGGGGCGGCTTCGGAGCCACCTATTTTTCGGACGTCGAGCCCACACCCTGGAGAAGACACGTGAGCCATCGCTCAGAACCGCTGCTGGGATTCTCGCCGGAGGCGTTCCGTGCCCGGCGCGAGCGGATTCTGGCGGCCCTGGAGGGCTCGGCGCTCGTTCTTCCCGCCGCACCCGCGGCCCACAAGTCTCGGGACACACAGCGTCGCTACAGGGCGGATAGTGAGCTGTTCTACCTGACCGGCGTTGTGGAGCCCGAGGCCTTGGCCGTCCTGCGGCCGGGAGGGGATAACGGCGATTTCGTGCTCTTCATCAGGCCCCGGGACGAGGAGGCGGAGCGTTGGAGTGGCCAGCGCTTGGGGCTCGACGGAGCCCGAGACGTGTTCGGCGCCGACCAGGTCTACGGCGTCGGCGAGCTTGAAAAGCGCCTGCCCCACCTGTTGGCTGGGGCCGAGAGGGTGTATTTCCGGCTCGGATCCGCCTCACGCGTCGAGCGGCTTGTGGTAGCGGCTCTCGGAACCGCCAGGCACCGGGGCGCCCGCAAGGGCCTGGGCCCACGATCCGTGGTGGATCCCGGCGAGATACTCGATCCCATGCGCCTCGTGAAGGATCCGGAGGAGTTGGACAGGATGCGCCGGGCGGCTTCCGTCACCGTCGACGCGTTCAGGGATCTGGCGGCAGCCATTCGGCCCGGGGTGGGAGAGTGGGAGCTCGAAGCCACGCTTGACGCGGGGTTCCGGAAAAGAGGTGCCTGGGGGCCGGCCTATCCGACGATTATCGGGTCGGGCCCCAACGCCTGTGTCCTCCACTACGTATCCAACGACCGTACTCTCGAGGGGGGCGACCTCGTCCTGGTGGACGGGGGGGCCGAGCTAGACCTCTACGCGGCAGACATCACGCGGATCTTCCCAGCCTCGGGCCGATTCTCCGACAGGCAGCGCTCCATCTACGACGTCGTGCTCCGGGCGAATCGGCGTGCAGTGGAAGCCGTCCGACCCGGGACCACCGTGGCGCAGGTCCACCGGGAGGCTCGGGACGAGTTGATCGAAGGCCTGCTGGAGCTGGGCATCCTGGAGGGTGCCGAGGAAGAGGTTCTGGAGGGTGAGACCCATAAGCCGTTCTTCCCCCACCAGACCTCGCACTGGCTGGGCCTCGACGTCCACGACGTCGGCGACTACGCGTGCGGGGGCGAGTCCATGGTGCTGGAGCCGGGGATGGTCCTCACCGTGGAGCCGGGCGTCTACTTCGCTCCAGACGCCGCAGGTGTCGGCCCACGCGAGGGTGACGTGGAGGGCGGGAGCTCGAAGGGCGGCGACGGCATCGCCGAGGGCTCGACCGGCCAGGCCGACTACTTGGGGATGGGCGTCCGGATCGAGGACGACGTCCTGGTGACGGCCGACGGACACGATGTGCTGACGGCATCTCTTCCTGTGAGGGCCGAAGAGATCGAAGCGCTCATGGGAGGACGAGGGTGATGAGCCGGCCGGCCGGCTGGGACCGCTTCTCCGATCAGTCTCGCCTGAGTCTGGTGGAGATGCTCCAACGGCCCGGTCCGCTCGCCACCCTAGAGCTTCGTCCGCCTCGCAGCGGTCTCTCGTCGTCCGAGGGGATGGACACCTGGATCGACCTCAACCACTCCATCCGCAACCTGGCTCTAAACGACGTCTTCGTGTTCCTGACCGACGACGCCGTAGGGTCTAGGGAAGAGGAGAATCTGGCCCACCTGGCAGCCAACGTGGGATCCGATGTGCCCCTCTCCCGACTCGTCCCCTTCCTGACGTGCAAGCACCCCCTGGCGTACTGCCTCACCTACGCCGATCGGGCTCATTCCCTGGGATTCGAGGCCATAACCGTGGTGGGCGGCGACGCCTCGGTGGGTCCGCCCCGATGCGTGCCCCACGCCTACCTCCTCCGGGAGCAGATCCGAAAGCGGCAACCCACACTCTCCCTCGGCGGTTGGGCGAATCCACACCGCGATCTCGTCAAACAGGTGGATTACCTGAGCTCAAAGGACTTCTCGGCGGACTTCTACCTCACGCAGGTGGTATCGCATCACTCCGTGGGAAGGGTGGAAGCGTTCCTCGAGGAGTGCGACAAGCGGAACGTCACGACCCCGGGGCTGTTCGGCGTCTTCTACTATTGGAGCGCGAAGCCTGGGACTTTGGGGAGGTTGAAGGACTTCTTCCCGGTTCCCGTCGAGGAGCTCACCCGCGAGTTCGACGCCGGGGCCACACCCGAGGAGGTCATGGCCCGGACCCTCAAGGCGCTCCGGGCCGTCGGGGCGAACAAGGTCTACGTTAGCAACCTGGGTCATCGACGCGTGCAGGATCGTCTGGCGAAAGTGTTGGAGCGAGTCCCGTGGCCGCCTGCTGACCGGCAGCCCTGACCCCCGCCAATACCTCAAGCGCTCCGTCGAGATGGTCCACAGGCACGCTGACGTGAACCCCCGCCACCTCATCCCGGATCTCCTCGAACGCTTCCAGGGCTATGCGGACTCCTTCGGCCAAGGCGGCCTCCGCTCCGCCGGCTTCGGCGTCGGTCATCCGCTGGAAGATCTCCGCTGGTACCTCGACTCCGGGCACCTCGTTGTGGAGGAATTCCGCCTCTCCCACCGACGTCAGGGGCTTTAGGCCGACCACGACGGGCACAGCCAGGTCCGGCGCTCGGGAGAGGAAGTCCGTCAGCCGCCCGGGCGCGAACATGGGAGGCGTGACCACGAAATGGGCTCCGGCGTCCGCCTTCCACCGGAAGCGTCCGATCTCCTGTTCCTGATCCACCGCCACCGGATTCACCCGGACCCCGATGACGAAACGGGTGGGGCTACCTATGCTGTTACCACCCGGGTCGACGCCTCGGTTCAGGCCGTGGACCACGTTCGTGAGCCCGATGGAGTCGATGTCGAGGACGGCCGTGGAGTCGGGGTGGGGGCCGGTGGTGGGCGGGCGTCCGGTCACGATCAGGAGGTTGCTTATTCCTCCGGCTGCGGCCCCGAGCAGATCGCTGATCATGCGGGTCATGTTCCGATCCCTGCACGGGTAGTGGACGATCGTCTCGATCCCGACGTCCTGTTGAATCAGCAGCGCGGCGGGAAGGGCGCTCATGCGGCTACGGGCGTGTGGGCTGTCCAGGACGTTCACGGAGTCGGCGCCGGCATCCCGTATCCGTCGGCACTGATCGAGCATCCCCGCCGGATTCCAGCCCTTTGGGGGGATGATCTCCAAGCTCGTGACGAAGGCACCCTCTGCGAGCTTGCGTCCCCAATCGGAGCGCTCCTCCATGGGAATCTCCGGCTGAGCGTCGAGGGCCTCCGACTCACCGCGGCCGCTCACTCTCACCCGTGGAACAGACGCCTGGGCACCGGCCACCACCGCCCGGATCTTTCGGACATGCTCCGGGCTGGTTCCGCAGCATCCGCCCACGAAGCGAGCTCCCGCCTCGATCATCCGTCTGGCGTACTGCGCCATGTACTCCGGGCTCGCCAGGTAGATCTTGCGGTCGCCTACCGCCCGCGGGAGGCCGGCGTTGGGTTGGGCGGATAACGGCAGATCGGTCACCCGAGCCATGCGCTCCACGGCATCGAGCACGACCGCGGGCCCCACCGAGCAGTTCAGGCCGATCACGTCGGCTCCCCAGTGGGTGACCTCCGACGCCACGGCCTCGGGCGACGTCCCGTAGGAGGTACGCCCGTCCTCTCCCACGGTGATCTGGCAGAAGAGGGGGAGGTCGGAGTTCTTCCGGACCGCCCGGAAGGCCTGCTCCAGCTCGTTCAGATCACTGAAAGTCTCCAGAACGAAGCCGTCGACCTCGCCCTCCAAGAGGCCGGTCACCTGCCGTTCGTAAAGCTCCCGTGCCTCTTCACGGGAGGTGGGACCGAAGGGCTCGATGCGGATGCCCAGGGGGCCCATGGCTCCGGCCACTGCGGCCCTGCCGTTCGCGGCGCGGCGCGCGAGCTGCACCGCTGCCCGGTTGATCTCCTCGGTCCGATCGGCCAGGCCGTGGCTGGAGAGCTTCACGGGGTTCGCCCCGAAGGTGTTCGTCTCAAGGATCTCTGCTCCGGCACTCACATAGTCCCGGTGGATGGCCTCGACGATGTCTGGCGTCTCCAGGTTGAGCCCGTCGTACGAGACGTTCACGAAGACGCCCCGGGTGTAGAGCTCCGTCCCCATGGCGCCGTCCAGGACGTGGACGCGCCCGTCGTCGATCAGGGACCGGAGGGGGTCGACCATGCTGTCTTCCTTGCTCACGGCTCATCCCTTTCCGGGTCGTATCCCAGGTTGGGGGAAAGCCACCGCTCCGCCTCCTCCAGCGACATCGACCTCCGGCGGGCGTAGTCGGCCACCTGGTCCCGGCCGATCCGACCCAGGCCGAAGTAGTGGGCCTCCGGATGGGCGAAGTACCAGCCCGCCACGGATGCGGCCGGGAGCATGGCGTAGCTCTCGGTGAGCTGCACGCCGATCCGGCGCTCCGCATCAAGGAGCTCGAAGAGCGTTCCCTTCTGCGTGTGGTCGGGGCAGGCCGGATAGCCGGGAGCGGGCCGGATGCCCACGTAGCGCTCGGCGATCAGGTCCTCTTTGGAGAGGCCCTCGGTCTGGACGTATCCCCAGAGCTCCGTCCGGACCCGCTCGTGAAGACGCTCGGCCAACGCCTCGGCGAGCCGATCGGCCAAGGCCTTGGCCATGATGCTCCCGTAGTCATCGGAGTCGGCCTCCAGGGAGTGGCACAGCTCGCCCAGCCCCAGTCCGGCCGTGACCACGAAGGCTCCCATGTGGTCCTGGAGTCCCGAGCTCTTGGGTGCCACGAAGTCCGACAAGCACACGTTGCGCCGGCCATTTTTCTTTGCGAACTGCTGCCGGAGTCCGTGGACAGTCGTCCACCGCTCGTCGGCGCCCAGGACCTCGATGTCGTCGCCCACGCTCTGGGCGGGGAACAGGCCCGATACGGCGGCCGCCCGCAGAAGCTCCTCGTCCACCATCCGGTCCAGGAGGTACCGGGCGTCGTCGTACAGGATCTGCGCCTGCTCCCCTGTGTCGGCTTGCTGCAGGACTTCGGGGAAGCGCCCCTTGATCTCCCACGCTTGGAAGAACGGCGTCCAGTCAATGAACTCGACGAGCTCGCCGATGGGGTACTCCACGAAGACCCGGATTCCCGTCTCGCGGGGAGCCACGGGGCCATGGACCGCCCAATCGACCTCGACCTTGTTGTCCCGTGCCTCTTCAAGCGGGACCAGGTTCGACCGATCGCTCCTCGCCTGGTGGGCTTCCCGCTCCTGCCTGTGCGTTTCCCGCAACTCCTCCAGGAAGGCCTCACGACCCTTCTGGTCCAGGAGCGCGCGAAGCACGGGCACGCATCGCGTCGCATCCTTCACGTGGACCGTAGGACCGTGGTATTTGTCCTCGATACGGACCGCGGTGTGCCTGCGGGACGTGGTGGCTCCTCCGATGAGGAGCGGCAGGTCGAAGTCCAGGCGCTCCATTTCGGTGGCCACGTGGACCATCTGGTCCAGCGACGGCGTGATGAGGCCGCTCAGGCCGATGACGTCCGCCCCTTGCCGCCGAGCCTCCTCGAGAATGGTCTCCGCCGGGACCATGACGCCCAGATCCACAACCTCGTAGCCGTTACACTGCAGGACCACCGAGACGATATTCTTGCCGATGTCGTGGACGTCTCCCTTCACGGTGGCCATGACGATCTTCCCCGCGGACGATCGCGTGCCCGCGCCTCTCGCCTTTTCCGCTTCGAGGAAGGGGTACAGATACGCCACCGCCTTCTTCATGACCCGGGCGCTCTTCACGACCTGGGGGAGGAACATCTTGCCCGATCCGAAGAGATCGCCGACAACGTTCATCCCGTCCATCAGCGGGCCTTCGATCACCTCCAGCGCCCGATCGAACTGGTGACGGGCCTCCTCCGTGTCGGCCTCGATGTGCTCGGTGACCCCGTGGATCAGCGCATGTCGAAGGCGATCCTCTACCGCCGCCGATCGCCACGCCTCGCTCTTCTTCTCCACCTCCCGGGCGCCGGCGTACTGTACTGCCAGGGCCGTCAGGCGCTCGGTGGCGTCGGGCCGCCGGTTGAAGAGCACGTCTTCCACGGTCTCTAGGAGGTCGGGCGGGATCTCGTCGTAGACGGCCAGGGCGCCTGCGTTCACGATGGCCATGTCGAGCCCGGCCTTGATGGCGTGAAAGAGGAACGCTGAGTGCATGGCCTCTCGCACCCGCGGGCTGCCCCGGAAGGCGAAGGAGACGTTGCTCAAACCTCCGCTCACGTGTGTATGGGCCAGGCGCTCCTTGATCTGGCGCGTCGCGTCGATGAAGGCGATGGCATACTCGTTGTGCTCTTCGATTCCGGTGGCCACCGCGAAGATGTTGGGATCGAAGATGATGTCTTCCGGTGGGAAGCCCACCTTCTCCGTCAGGATCTGGTAGGCCTGTTCGCAGATGGCCACCTTCCGCTCCACCGTGTCGGCCTGGCCCTCCTCGTCGAAGGCCATGACGATGACGGCGGCGCCGTAGCGGCGTGCAAGGCGGGCCTTCTCGACGAAGGGCTCCTCGCCGTCCTTCAAGCTGATGGAGTTCACCACGCCCTTCCCCTGAACGCACTTGAGACCCGCTTCCAGCACGTCCCAGCGCGACGAGTCCAGGACGAACGGAATGCGGCTCACCGCCGGCTCGGAGCCCAGGAGGTTCAGGAAACGGGTCATGGCCGCCACCGAGTCCAGGAGGCCCTCGTCCATGTTCACGTCCAGCATCTGGGCGCCGCTCTGCTCCTGCTGGCGCGCCACCCCCACCGCCCCCTCGTAGTCATTGTCGGCGATGAGCTTCTGGAAGCGTGGAGAGCCCGTGACGTTCGTCCGCTCACCGATGTTCACGAAGAGAGAGTCTGGCCCCAGAGTCAGCGCCTCCAACCCGCTCAGCCGGCAGTGCGGCGCGAAGGTGGGGATCTCTCTGGGGGACAGGTCCGCCACCGCCTCCGAGATGGCCTCGATGTGCTCCGGCACCGTCCCGCAACAACCGCCTACGATGTTCACGAAGCCCGCCTCGGTGAACTCACGGATGATGGCGGAGGTGACGTCCGGCGTCTCGTCGTACTCCCCGAAGGCGTTGGGGAGCCCGGCGTTGGGGTGGCAGCTCAGGGGCAGCTCGGCCACCTGGGCGAGAGCCTCCAGGTGGGGTCGCAGCTGTTCGGCGCCCAACGCGCAGTTCAATCCCACCGAGAAGAGATCGGCGTGGCGGACCGAGTGGTAGAAGGCCTCGGGCGTCTGGCCGCTCAGCGTGCGCCCGCTGGCATCGGTGATGGTACCCGAAACCATCACCGGCACCCGCTCGCCCCTCTCGTCGAAGAGGTCGAGGATGGCGAAGAGGGCCGCCTTCGCGTTCAGGGTGTCGAAGATGGTCTCGACCATGAGCAGATCCGCCCCTCCGTCCAGCAGGCCCCGGGCCTGCTCCTTGTACGCCGCGGCGAGCTGGTCGAAGGTGACGGCCCGGAACGCCGGATTCTCCACGTCGGGTGACATCGAGGCGGTGCGGTTTGTGGGCCCCATGCTTCCGCAGACGAATCGCGGCCTGTCGGGAGTCCGGGCGGTGGCCTCGTCGGCGGCCCGCCGGGCCACCGCGGCCCCAGCGACGTTCAGACGGTAGGCCTCAGCTCCGAGGTCGTAGTCGGCCAGGGAGATGGCCTGGGCGTTGAACGTGTTCGTCTCGACGATGTCCGAGCCCGCGTCCAGGTAGGCTTTATGGATTTCGTAGACAGTCTCGGGCTGGGTGACCGAGAGAAGATCATTGGCACCCGTGAGCGGGATGTGGTGATCCCGATAGGCGTCACCCCGGACGTCCTCTTCCGACAGCCCGTAGCTCTGGATCATGGTGCCCATGGCCCCGTCCAGAACGAGGATACGCCTGGCCAACGCCCCCTGGAGGGCATGGGTACGGTGGGAGTCTCGGGGGGAGCCACTCATCGGAATCGTCTCGCACCTCCCATGTGGACGCTCGGAAGGGGATCCGAAAATTCAAAACCTCGTCGCGAACCGACAGCGTCGAGGTCTGGCTTTTTAGCGGTTTTGTGTCGGGCCGCAATACGCCACAAATGACCCCGTCCGAATTGTGTCCGAAAAAGCTAGTGCCGTACCTCCGGAATTCCTAGGCCTGCCCCCCAGACCCCGGAGTAGGGCGGTCCTCATGTATATTGAATCCCACTTGTTGTTGTATGTGTTGTCGGCCACGATTCGATCATCCCTGTCCCGGTCACCGCGACGTCGTCGCGACGACGCTCCACGGGGATCGGCGGTTTGATGAGAAAGCTGAACGGTGGGAATCGGCTGTGACGCTCACTGCGCGTGGGGCCCTCCACGCAGGGTCCGGACTCTTCAAGGGCCATGGCCTCGGCAACGACTACATCGTGTTCGATGCCGGGAGCGACTGGGCCATCCGGCCGGAGAGCATCGCAGTCGTCTGTGACCGCTGGAGAGGTCCAGGGAGCGACGGCATCGTGGTCCTCCTGGACCGCGAGGGGCCGCCGTTCCGGCTCCGCATGTTCAATCCCGACGGCTCCGAGTTCGAGCGTAGCGGCAACGGGCTCCGCATCCTCGCATCGTATCTGGCGGCGGAGGGTCTCGTAGCTGGGGAGCCCTTCGACGTCGAGGTGGGTGGCGACACCGTCCAGCTACATGTCCTTGGGCATACGGGGAGGGGCGTGTACGACGTGTCCGTCGATATGGGCCGTATAGGATACGGCCCCGAAGCGGTAGGCCTCGATCCGGCCGCCCTCGACGCCGAGGGACGGATCGATCTCGGCTCGGCGGGTGCTCATGTTCTCGAGCTGGTTTCGGTGGGCAATCCACACGCTGTGGTGTTTCCCGAAGTGTGGGCTCCCGAAAGGCTGGACGTGATCGGGCCATTGATCTCGACCCACAGGGCGTTCGCCGCCGGGACCAACGTGCAGATGGCCCGCGTTCTCGGTCACGGTTTGGTCGAGGCTCGCGTCTGGGAGAGGGGCGTGGGGCCCACCTCCGCGTCGGGCACGTCCGCCTGCGCGGTGGCGGCGGCCACGGTGAAGTCGGGCAGGGGAGAGCCCGGTGCCTACGCGGTCCGCATGGAGGGCGGGAGCCTGGAGGTGACGGTAAGTGGCGAATCGGACGTCACGCTGAGGGGACCGGTCCAGGAGATATACCGGGGTCGACTCACCCCTGGATTCCTGGAGGAGCTCGAGGCTTGCTAGGAGCCGTGCGCGGCTCCGGTGCCTCCTAGGTCCTCACGCGCTTGAGCAGAACCAGGCCACACGCCAGGAACATGAAGTTGGGCAACCACGCCGAGAGAAGCGGCGACATGGCTCCCGTCCGTCCGGCTGCCCCCGCGAGCCTGAACAAGAGCAGGTAGAGGATCGTCGATCCCAGCGCCACGCCGATGCCGTAGGCCGCACCGCCCCGTCGTGAGGTCGTCGCGAGCGGCCCGCCGAAGAGGATGATCACCAGCGTCGCCACCGCGATGGCTCTGCGCTGCTCCCGCTTCACGAGGAGCCTGCTGGGGTCGCCGCCCGAACGGCTGATGTTGGCCGCCATGCGATCGATCTCCGCCACGGTCATCTCGTCTTCATCGCGGGGCTGTTCGAGAAGGTTGGCCGGGTGCTCGCCGAAGCCCCGCGTGCGAAGAGAGTCGAAGTAGAAGGTCAGGGCCGGCCGGTCGTCGGGGAGGATCCGGAGGTAACCGTCCTTGAAGGTCCACCCGTGGATGGTGTCGAAAGGGACCTCCCTGGCCGAAACGTGCTCGGCCGGCTGTCCCGATGGCCCCTTCGGGACCTCCATGACCACCTCACGCAGACTCGCCGGCTCCACGTTCAACCGCCGCACCGTAAGGGTCCGTTCGTCATCGGCCTTGAAGACGAAGTCGGCTCGCCATCGTCGTCTGGGGTCCTCACTGCGGAGGATCTGCCCGGCGCGGCGCTTCGCCACGGGCACCACCTCGTTGAGCAGGAGACCGGCGCCGGTCAGCGCCAGACCCATCACGAGGAGGGGGACCATGAGCCTGTGGAACGAGATCCCCCCGGCCTTGGCGGCCATGACCTCCCGGTGCTGCGTCATGGAGTGGATCGTGAAGACCGCCGCGATGAGGGCGGCGATGGGAAAGGACCAGGAGATGTACTCGGGAAACTGGTACACGTACGCCCAGGCCACCTCCTTGGCGGTGAGGCCCCGGTCGAAGTAGCGGTCCACATTCTCGACGATGTTGCCCACGACGAAGAGCAGGGGGGCCCCGACGATGAACAGGGCAAAAATGCGCAGAAAGGTCCGGGCGATGAGCAGGTCGAGGATGCGGATCATGCTGAGGCGCGCCGCGGTCTCACCCTGCGGCGGATGAAGTCTCCCACGGCGAAGAGGGCCTCGTCCAAGCCCCCACCCCGGTTCGCACCACCGGCTCGACCCATGCGCGCTACGAGGAATATCCCCAGGACCAGGAACACCAGGTCGGGGGCCCACATGGCCCAGAAGGGCGGAACCACCCCTTCATCCGCCAGGTTCTCGCCACCGATCAGGCCGGCCCAGTACACGGCGAAGATCCCTACCGAGACGGCGATCACCATCCCGACTCCCCCTCGCGGGAAGCGGATCGCCAGGGGAGCACCGATCAGGACGAACACGATGCACGCGAAGGCGATGGCGAACTTCTTGTGGATCTCGACCCGGAACCGGTCGATGGCGGACTGCATCGCGTACAACTGGCCGTGATTCTGACGACCGGTCTGGGCGAGCCGCCGGGTCACGTCGTCCTTGGAGGCGAGGAACTCCTCGCCGGCCACGTCGTCGTCATCCTCATCGGCCTCCGGGTTGAAGGCCACCTGATACGGGTTGGGTGAGCCTTCCGGGGGGAGGCCGAGGGCCTGATCGAGAGCCATTCGGGCTCGCTCATAGCCGCTCTCCTGCACCCGCTTCATCTCTGCGACTCGGTCCGCGACCTCCTCCCGGAGCATGCCGACGGACATCTCCCGATCACTCCGAATGGTCCCGCCCTGCTGACGCTCCAACTCGTCGCCCACCCCCCTCAGGGGAACGATCTGGATCTTGAACTCCGATCGCTTGAACTCGCCGAATCGGTCCTTTCCCACCTCCCGGACCTCACCGTCGTACAGCGTCAAATAGAGGTCGGTGCGCCCCTCGTTGAACTCCATCTTTCCGCTGAGGGCGTACGTGGTTCGGTGGGCGTAGGGGTCGCTCAAGTCGTAGATGACCACGTCGGTCATCTCGTTGGTGACGGGATCGATGGTGGCCGCCTGCAGGTAGACTGTGCCCGACCGGGATTCCGTCTGGAGACGGTTGATGACCCGCTCCCGAAGCTCCAGGGTCGGGCTCTTCTTCCCGATGTCGATGATGAGGTTCTTGAGCTGGTGATTGGCCGCGGGCAGCACCTGATCGTTGAAAAAATACATCACCCCTGCCAGGATGATGCCGACTCCCAGGAGGGGGCTCAGCATACGGATGGGCTTGATTCCGCCGGCGGACATGGCGGTAATCTCGTTGGCGGCAGTAAGCTCACTGAAGGTGTAAAGCACCGAGACGAGGATGGCCATGGGGAGAGTCAGAGCGATCGTGTGGGGTAGGGAGAGCAGTAGGAACTCTCCGATGACACTCCACGGCAGACCCTTACCGACGAGGCTGTCCATCCGCTGAGCTACAGCGTTCAGGAAGAGGAGCCCGGTCAAGGCCGAGAACGCAAAGAGAAACGGCCCCGCGTGAGCACGGATTAGATACCTGGTGATAATCCCCATTCGAACACACCTACACCGTAATCCGGCATCCGATCCCGGCATGACCACCTTGTGATGCTGCCGACTACTGCCCTTCTGGCCCTTACGCTTTCCGTGCCTTTGCCCGGTCGTGGTCTCGTGGTCGAGTCGGTCCAGGATACGGTGCTGTGGCGCCCGCCTCGGCTGGAGCTGCCGGTGTTTCTCGCGGCCTTCCCGGGCCGTTCCGGAGCGGCTCCGGCCCCAGTGGCACGACTCGGCCTAAAACCGGTCCTACCGCTGGTTCCGTTCGAGCTCGAGGTCCCGGCCGTCGTCCGGGGAGGTCCCATACCCATCGCGTCGCGCTGGCTGGTCGCTCCGGGGCCCACGCTCATGCGGCGGCGCCTCACGCTGCAGCGGATGGCATTGTTCGAGCCGTCCGCCCCCGAGAGGGCTCGGAGACCGGTGTCTGGGGAAAGCGATGCGTCACTCCCGGTCGGTGGGCTGGCGGACCTGGACGTCGAGATCGTGGGACAGGCCGAGTTGGGGGGCGACTGGACGCGCTTTCGACCCTGTGACACGCGGGTCCAGTTCTCTTGCGACCCCGGCCTGCTGCCGCAGCTCGACCCGGACATCCAATTCGCCGTGCGGGCCCAGGGCACCATAGCGGAGCGCATCAGGTTGGACGTGGACTTCGACCAGGCCCGCGAGTTCTCCGCGGCGAACAACATCAACATCTTCTACGAGGGTGAAGAGGACGAGGTACTGCAGCACCTCGAATTGGGCGACATCACGTTCGATCTTCCGGCTTCCCACTTCCTCACCGAGGGCATCCCTGCCGGGAACTTCGGATTCCTGGCGTCGGGCCAGTTGGGACCGCTCGAGTTAGACGGCGTATGGGCCCAGCAGCAGGGTGACCTGTCCAGGCGGGAGTTCCGCCTCAGCGGAGGCCCCGGGCAGGAGGGCTTCGTGCAGGTTGATACTCTGGTCCTCGACGACGCCGACTACGTCCGCGGGCAGTTCTTCTTTTTGGTGGATCCCGAGTTCATCGATCGCAGTCCGCACATCGACGTGCTTTCGCTCGACCTTTCGTCCGGGCCCGCGGCCCTATCGCCGGGGGTGGCACCGATCCAGGTCTACCGCTTCGAGACGGACCCGGTGACCCGCCAGCAGATCGAAGGCCTCATACAGGCCGACGGCTTCGCCACCAAGGATGGCGACACCGTCGAGGAGTCGGGGTGGTTCCGCTTCCTACAGCCCGGTGTCGACTACTCCGTCCACTCGAGCGGGCTCTGGCTGGCCCTCCGCCAGCCTCTGCGGCGGGACGAGATGCTCGCCGTGACCTACGTCACGGCCACTGGCGACACCATCGGTACGTACAACCCCGAACGGGTCTACAACGAAGGGGGACGCCCCCGCCTCAAGCTGCTCAAGGCGTCGAGGGCCAATCACCGTCCCGGCCGGCCCACGTGGGACCTGGAGATGCACCAGGTATACCGGATCTCCTCCTCGCCCGACGTGGATCCGAGCTCGGTGCAGCTGACCATCTCGTTGGGTGAGCTCAGCGCGGGGCGAACGTTCAAGCGCGATCTCGGCGGCAGGGACATCACCTTCCTGCGCCTCTTCGGCCTGGACGAGGAATCGCCGGTGGACGTCCTCGACGCGGCGGGTGTGTACAAGCCGGCCCTGGATGTCTTCCAGGAGCAACCGGTGATTCCTGGTGTGTTCATCGTCTTTCCGACCCTCCGACCCTTCCAGATCCCACCGCCCATCGAGTCCCTGGGGCTCAGTGACGTCGAGGCGGCGCAGATTCTCGGGGCCGACGGGAACCCCACCATCTACCAAGAGGAGGACCCCTTTCGGAGGGAAAGCGGGGGACTCTACCGCCTGACCATCCCCTTCGAGCTGCGGAGCAGGGGGGTTATCTCTTCCTTCTCCCTGGGAGCCATCGGTATCCGCGACGACTCGGAGAGGATCTTCTTGGGGGACCGCCTTCTGGCTCGCGGCGTCGACTACGAGATCGACTACTCCATCGGCCAGGTGACGCTCATCCAGCCGGAGGTTCTCTTCGCGACGGCGTCGGAGCCGGTCGTCCGGGCTTCCTGGGAACAGAAGTCCATCTTCCAGGTGAAGCCCACCACCGTCTTCGGGCTCAGCGGGCGCCTGTCGGCAGGGGAGGTGGGCGGCTTCAACTTCCTCGCCCTCCATCAGCGTGAGAGAACGCTGGTGAACCGACCGCAGCTCGGAGTGGAGCCGGCGGCCATTACCCTGAGCGGTCTCAGCATGGACTTCGACTTTCCGGCCAGGGGGCTCGACCGCCTGGTTGAGAGCATCCCGTTCTTGCGCGTCGGGGGGCCGTCGCGCATCGGGGTCGAGGGAGAGGTGGCCCTTTCCTTTCCGAATCCGAACATCCGATCCGACGTGTTCCTCGACGACTTCGACGCGTCCAACGAGCTCTCTCTCTCCCTCTTCTCGTACGACTGGCTCCACGGCAGCGCACCGGGCTTCCGGGACGGCGCCGAGGGTGTGCTCCCGGTGGCGCTGAACCAGACGGACGCGGGGGATCTCGTATGGCAGCACAGCTGGACGCTTCGGGGTGTCCGGCAAGACAGTGTGGGTGTTTTCGCCGGGTTCTTCCCCCAGGACGGCATCGACCGGCAGATCAACGTCCAGGGCAGCCAGGCTCGGGAGATCGGCCTGCTCTTTTCTTTCACGCCCAATCAGGATGTCCCCGACCGAACCTCGTGGCGGTCCATGTCCACCAGCCTCAGCGCCACGGGCCTCGACCTCAGCAAGAGTGAGTCCCTGGAGTTCTACGTGGCCGAAGGAGACTCGCTGAGCCTGGTCATCGATCTGGGCATCGTAGCGGAGGACGCCCTGTTCGTGGACACCCAGGGGCGCGTCAACGGTGTGAAGAGCAACGGCACACCGTGGGGCAGGGGGATCCTGGACCACGAGGCCGATCCGCGACTCGGCGAGATCTGGAGCGAAGAAGCCGACCAACGGGGCGTTTGGCTCGAGGCGTGCCAGGCCGAGCCGGCGGCGGTCTACTCCACCGGAGACCCACGCGCCAACTGCACGCGGGGAAACGGGAGGCAGGACTCGGAAGACCTGGACGGGGACGGGAACCTCGACACGCTCGAGCGCTATTTGCGCTTCGTCGTCCGTCTGGATGGCTCCTCTCCCTTCTTGGTCCGCACCCGGGCCGAGACCGGTACCAGCTTCCAGCTCTACCGCGTACCCCTCAGGGGAGCGGGGGCTACGGAGGTGCCGGGCTCCTTCTCCGAGGCGGATTTCCGTGCCGTGAAGCACATGCGGATCACCGTTGCCGGGGCCAGAGAGCAGCAGTTCGTGCTCGCCCGAATGCGCATCGTGGGAACCCGCTGGGTCAGGCGCACCGAGTCGGGCGTCCTGAGGGGGATCGTGGGTGATACGGCGAGC
This sequence comes from Longimicrobiales bacterium, assembly GCA_965238005.1. Classification (GTDB taxonomy): domain Bacteria; phylum Gemmatimonadota; class Gemmatimonadetes; order Longimicrobiales; family Gaopeijiaceae; genus CBDCKN01. The sequence goes on along the minus strand of OZ250165.1, from coordinate 2,956,683 downwards.
TTCGTGGGACGCGCAGGGGTGGGTCCGGTCAGCCGAGTCACGGAAGGGGATGGGTATCAAGCGCCCCCGGGGGTCGTCCAGGAGCTCGACGACCCGACTGCCACGTTCGGAGGCCGTGGCCTCGAGTTCAACGAGAAGGGCTTGAAGCTCGAGTACGAGGACCTCCAGTCCGGCGACCGCGCCGAGGTCTTCAACCGGTTTCCCCAGCGTCCCAGGGATTTCCTCGGCTACGGGGAGCTCCGGTTGTGGGCCCTGGCCCGTGCCGGTGACTGGGGACCGACCCAGCCCGTCTCCTTCTTCGTGAAGGTGGGCGAAGACGCCGAGAACTTCTATCTCTACCGGACACCGCTCACGCGGGTGGTCAGTCCCGATCGCGTGACTCCGGGGGACTGGCTGCCGGAGATCGTGGTGGACTTCACCGAGTGGCTCAACCTCCGGCGAGAGGCGGAGGAGGAGCTCATCGTCAACCCCAGGGGGCCCGGAGATCCACCGTTGGAGCTGTGGGCCCGGGACTCGACCTATGCAGTCGTGTTGAAGGACCGGGCTCGTGCTCCGAACCTGGCGGCGGTCCGCGAGCTGTCACTGGGAGTCTGGAACCGGCTCGCGGGGCCGACCACCGGTGAGGTATGGGTCAACGACATGCGCCTGTCCGACCCCCTTCGGGACGTGGGCGTGGCGTCGCACTTCGGCGTGGACGTGGAAGCTTCCGACGTATGGACGACCCACATGACCTTCACCAACCGAGGGGCCTTGTTCAGGCAGCTCAAGGAGAACCCGACCTTTCAGGCGGATCGGGTATTCAATCTGAATTCGACCCTCAACCTCGGGCGCATGACGCCCGCTACCTGGGGGGTCGAGATTCCGCTGACGATATCCCACGTCCAGGTCGATCAGGATCCGCAGTTCCTCGCCCGAAGCGACGTGAGGGCGGGAAGCGTCGAGAATCTTCGAGAGACGGGCTCTCGCCGAACCCGCGTTGACATCTCCTTCCGGAAACGGAGTCCATCGGCGAACCCGGTTGTCGGCCTGCTCCTCGACGGGCTGGAGGCCCGGGCCGGTTACTACACCGTGAACTCGAGCTCGATTACGGCGAAGGGCTCCTCGGAGGGCGTGGATGCACGGGTGGGATACGGCCGTGCGGTAGGAAGGCGCGAATTCGGGGTGATCCCCGGCTTCCTCCGCCCGGTGATCCGCTGGCTCCTCCCGAAGGAGTGGGGGGACGCCATCGTGAACAGCCGCCTTCGGTGGACACCGGAGCGCCTGTCCTTCGGCGCGTCGTACGCAAGGGCAGACCAGCGGGCCCTTCGCTTCGACCAGATCGTGGAGGCTCCGGGGGACACCCTCCTGCAGGCGACCCTGTCGCCGAGGGAGTCATTCGAGGGCGCCATGGAGATCGTCTTCCGACCCTTCCGGGCGCTCACCGCGCAGGCCGATCTGGTGTCGATTCGAGACCTGTTGGCTCCCGAGGAGGCCGTGACGGACACCGAAATCCAGGGGCTCCTGGACGAGGAGCGCTCCGAGCTATTCGGCCTGGACTTCGGCTGGGAGACGGATCAGCTGCTTCGGACCCGGATGAACTATGAGCCCCGGCTGGGAGATTGGCTTCGCGCCAACCTGGGGTGGCAGACGTACTACTCCAGCGACCGGAACGCCACGTTCGTGGATCGTAGCTTGGAGGGCGGAGATACGGTTCTGGCCCTCCAGCGCAACGTCAACGGACAGAAGGACTTCACGGGCCAGTTCACCATCCTCCCGGCCGCCCTGTTGGGTCCGCCCCCGCAAGACTCGGAGGAGTCGGGCCTCGGCCGTTTCTTGCGCCGGCTGCTCGGATCCGTGGATCCGGTCTCCATCACCTATCAGGAAGGCATCACCTCACGGTTCAACCGTAGGCCCGTCAGCCCCGGGGTCGGATATCGGTTCGGGTTCTCGGACATGGATGGTTACCGGTTCCTGGATGCAGACACGGCCACGACGCTCACCGACAGGAGCGGATGGGCCGCTCGCTCGGGCGTCCGCCTACCGGCAGCGCTCCAGGTGGGCGTGAACTATCGGCTCAGCAAGGCCAACACACTCGACACCAGGAGTGACCGAACGCTCAGGCGTGAGACATGGCCCGACGTGTCGGCCGCAGTGGCCAGCCTCCCGTTGCCCGAAAGCCAATCGCTTCTTCGGCGGGTAAGCCTGTCCACGGGATTTCAGCGGATCAGGCAGGAGACCGCGTTCGGTGGATTCGGCCAACAGCGGCGCTTCCAGCAGGATGAGCGGATTCCCGTGGACTTGGCCGTAGTGTGGGGGGGCAGCTTGTCCACCAGCTACAGGGGATCGTTCGTCAGGGGAGAGGGAGGGGATCCCACTGGGGACACGGAGCGAACGAGGCGGAACCACACCTTTTCGATATCGGGGACGTTCCGCCCCCCCATAGGATGGGCCGACCGTCTCGAGCGGCCCCTGACGACGTCGGCGCTCTACCAGTTCACCTCTGACAGACACTGCCGCACCACCGCGGGTGGAACGGACTGCGTGCCCTTTCTCGATGAGCTCATTCGAAGCCTGATGGTGCGTCTGGAGACGACGGTGTCGGGAACCGATCTACGGCTACAGCTCTCGTACACCGACCGGAGATCTTTCGTCGGCCTACGATCGGGGTCGACGCAGTTCCAGTTCGGATTGTTCGGTCGCTTCGTCATCGCCGACGACGCTCTGCTTCGCTGATCGTGCCCACCCCGGGTTACCCTTGTGACCATGTCTTCGCCCGGGCGTGGGGCACAGGTTGGCGCATGACGTCTGCGGAAGCCCGGGCCCTCGAACGGGCGGCCCTTCTCGTGCTCTCTCTATGCGTAGTGCGCTCTGTAGCTAGCCACTGGAGACCTAGGGGGCCGACCCCATATGAGGCCGCGGCCTCCGAAACGGGAAGGCTCCTGGCGGAGAGCAGTGAGCGGAGGAGCGAAGAAGAGCGCCGCAAGCGCCCCTTGCCACCCGATGAGAGGCTCGATCCCAACACGGCTCCCGAGGAGGAGCTGGACCGCCTGCCCGGAGTGGGGCCTGCCACCGCGAAAAGGATCGTCCGTCTGCGGGAGGAGAAGGGAGTGTTCTCGGGGGTCGACGATCTCCTGGCCGTTCCGGGAATCGGGCCGGCGACGCTGGCACGGATGGCGCCGCATCTGGAGTGGCGGGGCGCGTCGAACGGTCGTGCTCGGACCCTGGCCAGTCCTCGGCATCGGGGTCGTGGTGGGCCGTCGCTCACGGATTCGGTCATCGATCTGAACCGGGCGAGCCGCCAGGAGCTGGAAAGGCTGCCCGGGGTAGGACCGACCATCGCTCAGCGGATCCTGGCTCTTCGTGACAGCTTGGGCGGATTCCGCACCCCGGACGACCTCGAGAGAGTCAGGGGGATCGGTCCCGCCACCGTAGCCCGCCTGAAGCCTCTCGTGTCCGCTGGCGGCTGAGCGACTCGTGCTTGCCCGTCAGGGCCGCCCGATCCTACCCTTTGGTTGTAGACAACTGGTTGTAGACAACCAAACGTTTCTGACTGACTACGCTCTGGGGGGAGGGCTCAGGCGATGCCAACCAACGTCGCAGAAGTTCGCCTTGGTGACCTTTTCGTGCGAGAAGGCCTCATCGATGCCGGCCAGTTGCAAGAGGCGTTGAAGGACGCCACGGAAAACGGCACCCGTGTCGGCTTCTCACTCGTGAAGCTCGGCTTCGTGGCGGAGAACGAGCTCACGCGGATGCTCTCCAAGCAGTACCGCCTGCCGGCCGTCGACCTCGAGAAGGTCACTGTCGAAGAGAAGATCCATAGACTCATCGACCGTGATATGGCCTACAAGCACCTGGTTCTGCCCCTCCGAAAAGTGGGCCGAACGCTCACCGTCGCCATGGCGAACCCGTCCGACCTGGAAGCCGTCGACGTCCTCCGCTTCAAGACCCGCTTCGACATCGAGCCTGTGATCGTCGGAGAGTACACGCTCCGCCACCATCTGGAGCGCTACTACGGTGCGTCCGAGGATGCCATAGACGACCTCCTCGGCGGCTTCCTCGAGGAGGACCTCGAGTTCGTCGAAGAGGATATCGAGGACAGCGTCGCTGCCCTCCAGGCCGAGGTCGACGAGGCTCCGGTGGTGAAGTTCATCAACGGGCTGCTCACGGACGCAGTACGTAAAGGCGTCTCCGACATCCACATCGAGCCCTACGAGAAGGAGGTCCGCGTCCGGTACCGGCTCGATGGGACCCTCTACGAGGTCATGAAGCCGCCGATGAAGATGAAGGCGGCGCTCACCTCTCGTATTAAGATCCTCTCGGACCTGAACATCGCCGAGCGAAGGGTGCCGCAGGACGGGCGCATCAAGCTGAGGATGAAGCGCAAGGTGGTGGACTTCCGCGTCTCGACGCTACCCGTGATCTTCGGCGAGAAGATCGTGATGCGTATCCTGGACGCCGGGAACCTCACTTTCGACCTCAGGCTGTTCGGATTCGAGCCCAAGGCCGAGAAGGACTTCATGGGGGCCATCGCAAGCCTCTACGGCATGGTCCTGGTGACGGGGCCCACCGGTTCCGGAAAGACGACGACGCTCTACTCCGCCCTGTCCCAGATCAACGACGAGGGCGTCAACATCATGACGGCCGAGGATCCCGTGGAGTATAACCTCCACGGGATCAATCAGGTCCTCGTGCGAAGCGAGATCGGGATGACCTTCGCCGCGGCCCTCAGGGCGTTTCTGCGGCAGGACCCGAACATCATCATGGTCGGTGAGATTCGTGACCTCGAGACGGGCGGGATCGCCATCAAGGCGGCCCTCACAGGCCACCTGATGCTCTCGACCCTCCATACCAACGATACCCCGTCCACGATCACCCGTCTGATCGACATGGGCCTGGAGCCGTTCAACCTGGCGGCTGCGCTCAACCTTTTGACTGCCCAGCGGCTTCTCCGGCGTATATGCGAGAACTGCAAGGTCGAGGCGACCTACGAGGACGAGTACCTCAAGTCGGCCAAGCTGCCGGACGACTGGATCAACAAGGTGACCCTCTACCGTGGCGAGGGCTGTGACAAGTGCGGTAACACAGGGTACAAGGGCCGTCAGGGCCTGTACGAGGTGATGGACGTGAATGCCGCGATCAGAAAAGCCATCATGGCCGAGGCCAGCACCGATGAGCTGCGTGAAGTGGCTCTGGAGGAGGGGATGCTCACGCTCCGGATGGACGGTCTCTTGAAGGCGGGGCGAGGCATCACGACCTTGGATGAGGTCATCAAGGAGACCTCGACGGGGGATTGAGCCAGCCGTGAACCCTACAACGAGACTCTGAATGAATCCGACGACGACGACGGAGCAAGACCAGCAACAGGAGCTCAACCTTCGCCTTCTCCTCCAGGAGATGATCCAGAAGGGCGCCTCCGACCTCCACATCACCGCGGGGACGAGGCCGAAGATACGCATCGACGGTGATCTCCACGATACTCAGATCAACCACGTTCTGACGCCTAGGGACACGCTCTCGATCGCCTACTCCATCCTGACGGAGGCCCAGAAGAAGCGCTTCGAGACCGAGGACGAGCTGGACTTCTCGTTCGGTGTCCAGAACCTGTCGCGCTTCCGGGGCAACGTCTTCAAGCAGCGCGGCTGCGTCGCCATGGCGATCCGGATGATTCCCTATAAGATCGTCACCATCGCGGACTTGGGGCTCCCGGCGGTGGTGGCGGACTTCGCCGATCGTCCCAGGGGCTTGGTGCTGGTGACCGGACCCACGGGATCGGGGAAGTCGACGACGTTGGCCGCCCTTGTCGATAAGATCAACAATGAGCGCCGGGGCCACATCATCACGATCGAGGACCCCATCGAGTTCATCCACCGCCACCAGAAGTGCATGGTGAACCAGCGGGAGGTGGGCGCGGACACCAAGAGCTTCAGCGCGGCCCTCAAGTACGCCCTGCGGCAGGACCCCGACACCATCCTCATCGGCGAGATGCGCGATCTGGAGACCATCGGCGCGGCGCTGACGATCGCGGAGACCGGTCACCTCGTGCTCGCCACGCTCCACACCAATTCGGCGGCCGAGTCCATCAACCGGATCATCGACGCGTTCCCGGCCCATCAGCAGGCCCAGGTCAGGGCGCAGCTCGCGTTCGTCCTGGAGGGCGTGATCACACAGACGCTGCTCCCGAAGGCCAAGGGAAGAGGTCGGGTGTGCGCCGCTGAGGTCATGATGTGTACCGCGGCCATTCGTGCGGTGATCCGCGACGAGAAGATCCACCAAATCTATTCTCTCATGCAGGCCGGTAAGAAGCATGGGATGCAGACGATGAACGATTCCTTGCAGGTGCTTTATATGCAGGGCACCATTACTCTTGAAGAAGCACTGAAGCGATCTGGAGACCAGAACGAGTTGCTGCGCGCCGTGGGTCAACCCGTGCCAGCTTAATGAGACCCACCAGTAGGTAGACAAGAATGCCGACCTTCAATTGGAGTGCCCGGCCTGCCGCCGGCGGAGACATCAAGCAAGGCGAGATCGAGCTTCCTACCAAGGACGAAGTTCTAGCCTTCTTGCATAGGCAGAAGCTGATCCCCGTCGCGGTCCGGGAGAAGCCGAAGCAGTTCCAGATTCAGTTTGGGACCGGCATCACGACCCGAGATATCGTCATCTTCACGCGCCAGTTCGCGACGATGATCAACTCGGGGCTGCCTCTCGTCCAGAGTCTGGACATCCTCGGAGAGCAGACCGAAAACCAGGCTCTGGCCAAAGTGCTGGGGGAGGTGCTCTACGACGTCGAGTCGGGGCACACGCTGGCCGACGCCTTGGGAAGGCACCCCAAGGTGTTCAGCGAACTCTTCGTGAACATGGTGGCTGCCGGAGAGGCCGGTGGTATCCTGGACACGATTCTGCTCAGGCTGGCCACCTTCCTCGAGAAGAACGACGCGCTGGTCCGGAAGATCAAGGGAGCCATGATCTACCCGGCCGTCATCTTCTCGGTGGCGGGCATGGCCATCGTCATCCTCCTCATCTTCGTGATCCCGACGTTCCAGACGATGTTCGAGTCCGCCGGGATCCCGCTGCCGCTACCCACCCGGATCGTCATCGGCATGTCGCAGTTCCTCCAGGCGTTCTGGTGGGCCGTGCTCATTGGGATCGTGGCGTCGGTCTTCGCGATCAGGCAGGCCTACTCCACCGACGGTGGCAGGCTCTTCATCGACAAGCTGATGTTGGCGCTGCCCATCCTGGGGGATCTACAGCGGAAAGCCGCCGTGGCCCGCTTCACCCGGACTCTGGGCACGCTGGTGTCCTCCGGTGTCTCGATCCTCGAGGGGCTCGAGATCACGGCCAAGACTGCGGGCAACCGGGTCATCCACGACGCCGTGATGAGCTCACGAGCGTCCATCGCGGGAGGTGAGACCATCGCCGGGCCGCTCAAGGAGTCCGGCGTGTTCCCGCCCATGGTGGTTCAGATGATCAACGTGGGTGAGCAGACCGGAGGCCTGGACACCATGCTCACGAAGATCGCCGACTTCTACGACGACGAGGTCGACGCCGCGGTCGAGGCGCTGCTCGCCGCCATGGAGCCCATCATGATCGTTGTTCTGGGCGTGGTCGTCGGTGGCATGATCGTCGCCATGTACCTGCCCATCTTCGACATGATCAACGCGGTCGGCTAACCCTACGGTCGACCCCGACACGTCGTGCAACGTGCCGTGCGGAAATCGCCGGTCCCTCGATCGGGGCCGGCGATTCCGTTTCCCCCCCGCCCGTCCTGGCGTCCCCCAGCCGATCCCGATTAGCATTTCTTCTGCAGCGCGCTCCGTGCCTTCATTTCATCAGACTGCGGAGTCTTATCTCAGGGAGGAGCATGGATGACAGACACGATCTTCGGGCAGATCGTTCGCGGAGAGATTCCGGCCGACGTGGTCTACCGGGACAAGCTCGTCACGGCATTCCGAGACATCGAGCCGCAGGCGCCAACCCACATATTGATCGTCCCGAACAAGCCGGTCCCGACTCTCGCCGACGTGACCGAGGCGGACGAGCCGGCTCTGGGGCGCATGATCCGGGTGGCCTCCCGGCTGGCGGAGGAGGACGGCATCGACGAGGAGGGGTACCGGCTCATCATGAACTGTAAGGCCCACGGCGGTCAGGAGGTGTACCACCTGCACCTCCACCTTCTGGGTGGACGTCCCCTCGGAAAGATGCTTCCGGAATGACCGCTGCGGCTCCGGTCCGCCTTGCCCTGAGCTAGCCCACCCACAATCTTCCTCGCTTTCACTTTCAAAGGGGAGCGCAAGTGGATCGCTTCGAGAACCTCGTCACCGTCGTGCGGGCCTTCGTCTGGGAGTGGGGCATCCCGACCGAGGATGGCGACATCCCGATCGTGGTCCTGGCCCTCATCGGAGTCGGCGGCTTCCTGACGCTCCGCCTCGGGTTGATTCAGCTCCGCCGCTTCGGGCACGGTGTGGCGGTCGCCACTGGCCGATACGACGATCCCGACGATCCCGGTGACGTCTCGCACTTCCAGGCCCTGACCACGGCCCTGTCGGCCACGGTGGGCATCGGCAACATCGCCGGAGTGGCGCTGGCCATTCACTGGGGCGGCCCGGGAGCGCTCTTCTGGATGTGGCTGACGGCCGCCCTGGGGATGGCGACGAAGTTCACGGAGGTGACACTGGCCCAGCACTACCGTTCGGTGCACGAAGGAGCGGACAAGGTGATCGGTACCGTCTCCGGAGGGCCCATGTACTACATCGAGAGGGGCTTGGGTCCGGGCTGGAAGTGGATGGGCGTCTTCTTCGCCACCGCTTTGGGCTTCACCGCGTTCCTGACCGGCAACGCCATTCAGGCGAATACCGTGGCCGACACTGTCGGCACCGCCTTCGGGACGGCTCAGTGGATTACGGGCGCCGTCACCGTCACGATCGTCGCTGCGGTAATCCTGGGGGGGATCGCACGGATCGGCCGCATCACCGGCATCCTGGCGCCCTTCATGGCGGCGGTCTACGTGCTCGGTGCCCTGACCATCATTCTGCTGAACCTCGGCGAGGTCGCTCCGGCCTTCGCGACGATCTTCAGTGAGGCGTTCAATCCGTCGGCCGGCGTGGCCGGCACCGGGATCGGCGCCATCCTCGTCACGATGATGTGGGGCGTGAACAGGGGCCTCTTCTCCAACGAGGCAGGAGAGGGATCGGCGCCCATCGCCCACGCCGCCGCCAAGACCGAGGAGCCCGTCTCCGAGGGCGTCGTGGCCCTGCTGGAGCCCTTCATCGACACCATCGTCATCGTCACCATGACGGCCCTCGTCATCGTGATAACGGGCGTGTACAGCGAGCGTATCCCCACAGAGATCACGCTCGCCGGCGGCGATCTCAGCTGGGTGTCGGGAGACGTCCAGACCGGGTACGAGTCCGTGGATGCTCCGGCCGAGATCCAAATCCAGAACGGCCGACACGCACCGGGAAGCGCGACCTTGGTGGCCTGGCACGAGGTGGCTGTGGACGAGCTCTTTACCGACGAGGCCATGACGCAGCGCTTCTCGGGCTCGGTGCTCCCCGTGCGGGGGGAGGCCGTGGACGGGTCAGGCACCAGCCACACGTCGCTGTACGGCATGGCGATCGAGAGTGGCGCGCCCCTCACCATGTACGCGTTCCGGAAGGGGTTGTCTCCACTGGGCGACTGGGGTCACTACATCGTGATCCTCTCGGTCTTCCTGTTCGGGATCTCCACCGCCATCTCGTGGAGCTACTACGGAGACCGGTGTGCCAACTACCTGTGGGGTGAAGGGGCGATCCGCCCCTACAAGGTCGTCTACCTGATCATGCACTTCCTGGGGGCGATCATCTCCCTGAATCTGGTCTGGTGGATCGGCGATATCGCCCTCGGCATCGTCATCCTGCCGAACCTCATCGCCCTGGTCCTGCTCTCAGGAAAGGTGAAGGAGCTTACCGACAGCTACTTCGAGAGGCAGCCCTGGCTGAAGACCGGAGAGTAGTGTGGAGGCTTGAGCCCGCCCTGAGCCGTTATCGAGAGAGCGTTGCCCATCACTTGTGGATCATCCTGCCCGGCACGACCGCGCCCTCTCCGAAGCGGTCCCTCAGTCCGTCCACGGCTTGTCCGAGGGCGCGTTCACGCTCTCCCTCGAGGCCTCGCTCAACTTCGAACAGTCCCAGCTGCGCGGGATCAGTACCCGGCACGAAGTTCGTCAGCCCCACCCCCAACAGGCGCGCTCTTGTCCGGCGGCGATGACGGAGCTCCCTCAGAAGCTCGCAAGCCACGAAGAACACGGCCGCGTCCGTCTCCACCGCTTCTGGCACCGTGCGGCCCCGCGACCGCGTGGTGAAGTCACTGTCCCGGAGCTTCACCGTGATGGTTCGGGCGCGCAGTCCGGACCTGCGCAGGGTCCTGCCCACGGATACCGAGAGCCTCATGAGGGCACCCTCGAGCTCCTCGTCCGACTCCAGGTCACTGAAGAAGGTGCGCTCCGAGCTGATGGACTTTCGTGGCTCGCGAGGGTCCACGCGGGCCGAATCCAACCCACGCATGCGACGGTACAGCCATCGGCCACGGTGCTCGCCGAACCATTTCTGGAGCCACTCGAGTTCGATTCCCAGCGCGTCTTCGATCCGAACGAGCCCACGCTGCTTCAGGGACTCCACCAGAGAGGGGCCGACGCCGGGGATGTCCGCCAAGTCCAACCGGCGCATGAAGGCGGCTTCTTCTCCGGGAGGGACGAGGTGAACCCCGCCGGGCTTGGCGATTCCGGACGCGAGCTTCGCCACCATCTTGCGGGTGCTTCCTCCGATGGAGACGGAGACGCTCGTGTTCTCGAGAACACTCGAGCGGATGCGGCTGGCCGTGGCCTCCAGCGTCTCTCCGAAGAGGCGGTGGGTGCCCGTGAGGTCGAGATAGAATTCGTCGATGGAGGCCGCCTGCACCACGGGCGCGAGGTCCTCCAGGAGCCTTCTGATCTCACGGCTCTTCCGGCTGCATGCGCCCCTCGGCACGCCCACGACCGTGGCGTCCGGACAGAGACGCAGGGCCTGGGCGGTTGGCATGGCCGACCGCACTCCGAACTGCCGAGCCCCATACGAGGCGGAGGTGACGACTCCTCGCCCGGTGGCGGATCCACCCACGAGTAGGAGCTCCGCCTTGCCGGCCCCCTCCGGGTCCTCGAGGCGGGCGACCTGGACGTAGAAGGCGTCACAGTCGACGAGGAGAATCCGCCTAGGGGTTCCGGCTCCGTCTGGGTCCATGGGGTCGCTTGCGATGGGGCCGAGTGCAGTGGTCCGATGGAAGTTAGGCGCCACCGACACATTTGCGAAGAGTGATCCGAGGGGGGTACAATCCGGCCTTCGAGTTGGCCTGCCACCCACTCCGTAGCATAGGGGATCGCGGCCTCGAGCAACACGCCGAGCACAGGAGGAACCGATGGCTTACCCGTTTCAGCTTCCGGACCTGGGGTACGATCATGCTGCCCTGGAGCCCCACATCGACGCCCGGACCATGGAGATCCACCATGGGAAGCACCACCAGGGCTACACCAACAATGTGAACGGCGCGCTGGAGAACCATCCGGACTTGCACCACCTCTCCGGTCAGGAGCTGGTGGGCGATCTCTCCGCCGTCCCTGAGGCTATCCGTACTGCGGTTCGCAACAACGGTGGCGGATTCGTGAACCACACCCTCTTTTGGCAGGTCATGACCCCGGGCGGGGCCGGCGCCCCTTCGGGAGCCCTTGCCGAGGCCATCGACTTGGCCTTCGGATCCTTCGACGACTTCAAGGCGACCTTCCAGAAGACGGCGGGAGGACAGTTCGGGTCGGGCTGGGGCTGGCTGGTTGTCGGGCCCACGGAAGGGCTCCAGGTGATGGCCACGGCCAACCAGGACAACCCGCTCTCTCTGGGCTCCACTCCCATCCTGGGCGTAGACGTCTGGGAGCACGCTTACTACCTGAACTACCAGAACCGGAGGCCGGACTATCTGACCGCCTGGTGGAGCGTCGTCAATTGGGACGTGGTCGCCTCGAACTTCGATGAAGCCAGCGGGGGGTGACGGCGTCGTTCGAGCCACATGATCGACCACTGCAACTAACGGACCCTCTCAGGCGTCTAATCGGTCAACCGAAGCATGAGAGACTTGTGTGGACGACTACATATGTTTACACATGGAGAGGCATGATGGGGAGGTGGCTTGAACGGTTCTCGAGAGTCGAAAAGGCAACGAACGTTGCGACGACTGAGCCCATTGATCGCGCTCGCCGCGCTCTTCTCACTCGGCGTGGGTCAGGCTCAAGGCCAGAGCCTTCGTGGCTCCGAGGCCTCGGTGAATCGCACCCACCGGAGGGCTCAGGACCACGATTTCACCTTCCTCACAACGTCCGCACAGGTGCGACGGTTCGCCGACGCCGGATATCTGGTCCGGGTTCCGCCGAACCGGGATTACGCCCTTCATGAAGTCTCCTTCCCGTATGCTCGGCCGGAAGTGGCCACCTTCATCCAGCGGCTGGGCAATCAGTACCGCCGCGCCTGCAGGGAGCAGCTCGTCGTCACGAGTCTGACCAGGCCCATGACTCGCCAGCCGAGGAACGCCTCCAATCTCTCCGTCCACCCCACCGGGATGGCCGTCGACTTGAGGAGGAGTCGAGGCTCGACGTGTCGCCGGTGGCTCGAGAGCACCCTCCTATACCTGGAGAAGGCCGGTGTGTTGGAGGCTACCCAGGAGCGCGCCCCGTCCCACTATCATGTGGCGGTCTTTCCACGCCAGTACGGCGAATACGTGGCGAACCTCGTCTCTCGTGGGCGCTCGGGGGATCAGATAGCCAGCCCGATGCGGTATACGGTCCGGAACGGGGACTCGCTCTGGACTATCGCCCGGCGACACGACACCACGGTCTCCCGACTGCGGTCCACAAACGGGATCCAAGGAAGCCGAATCTTCGCCGGTCAGGTGCTGACCGTCCCGTCGAGGTGATGGGTTGACCCACGACCCGTCGGAGGAGATCCGGCATAGGGTCATCTCCACCGCGGCCATAGATGGTGTCGAGCGGTACCAACTCCTCACCTCCCTCGTGGTCCCCCGACCCATCGGATGGGTTTCCACTCGCGGAGAAGACGCGACACTCAACGTGGCTCCCTTCAGCTTCTTCGCTGCCATCTCCGCGTCGCCCATGCTGGTCAGCCTGTCCATCGGCACACGTCGCGGTGTCGCCAAGGACTCGCTCCGGAACATCCGCCACCGGGGTGCATTCTGCGTGAACGTCGTCACCGAGGGGCAGCTGGCGGACATGAACCAGACCGCGGCGAGCCTGCCTTCCGATCAGGACGAGTTCGCCTTCGCCGGCTTGGCGGTGGCGGAGGCGGAGTCCGTGGAGGCGCCGTACGTGGCGAACTGCCCAGCCGTTCTCGAGTGCCGGCTCTTCAAGGAGGTGGACCTCGACGGCACGGGAAGCCTGGTCATCGGCGAGGTCACGGCCGTTCGACTGGACCCGACGCTTCCGACCATCGAGGGCTCGGCCTTCGTGGACACCGAGGCGTTGAGGCCGGTGGGGAGACTGTGGGGCTCGGCCTACACGCTACTGGGAGAGGTCAAGATCCTCGAGCGGCCGTAGGCGGCGTTCCGGGCGCACTTAGCGTCCCGTTACCAAAGTGTCTCGGCCAGTCGAGGGCGCGGTGCATCCGTGGGCTCGGCGTTGGGACTCCTTACGACCACGCTTCGCGCGGTGCCCGCGTGCGCTACGCCGCGTCGTCCCGCCTTGATCCCACGGCGCCCCGACCCTCTTGGTGGCTCGCGAACTTCGGAAACGGAACACTAGTCGACCCAGAGATCCACCGGTTCGAAGGCTTCAACGTCCACCAGCCCAAGATCGGTGATCTTCAAAGTCGGGATCACTTCGAGGCCCAGGAAGGACATGGCCATGAACGGGTCGTGCAGGGGCGATCCGAGGGCCCGGGCCGACTCCACGACCTTGTCCAGGGAAGCCCTGATCTCTTCGATGGGCGCCTCGGACATGAGTCCGCCCACCGGCAAGGGCAGCACCGCCAGGACCTCATCACCCTCCGTGACGGCCAGACCGCCCTCGAGGTCCGCCACCGCCCGGACCGCGCTTCGCATGGATCCGTCATCCACGCCGATCACGATGATGTTGTGATGGTCGTGGGCCACCGTTCCGGCGATCGCGCCCTTGTGAAGGCCGATTCCCGTGACGAGGCCCAGGCCCACACGTCCGCTTCCGCTGTGACGTTCCACCACTGCGATCTTGAGTAGATCCCGGTCGGTGTCCGTGACCACCTCGCCCCCCTCGGTGGAGGGTGCCACGATCTCCGTGCCGGTCACGATCTGATCTGGGATGGCCCTGATGACCCTCGCCCGTCCGGCTTGCCGTGGGATGGAGAAGTCGATGGCGTCGTCCCTCACGGCCATGGCGGGCGTCGGTGGGGAAGGGGAGGCCGCCGGCGACCACAGGGCCCTCCCGTCCCCCGCTACCAGCTTCCCACCAGAGAACACGGAGCGCGCCTGCAGGTCGAAAAGCGACGAGACGATGACCAGGTCTGCCCGGCGTCCCGGAGCTATGGCGCCCCGGTCGTGGAGTCCGAAGTACTCGGCGGGGTTCAGTGTGGCCAGGCCGATGGCCTCGATGGGATCGACCCCCTCGGCGATGAGGGTCCTGAGCATTCCGTCGATGCCTCCCTCGTCCAAGAGGTCGGCAGGCTGGCGATCATCGGTACACAGGGCGATCCGTCGGCGCGAACGCGGTGACAGAGCGGGGAGAAGCGCCAACAGGTTCCTGGCATTGGTCGCCTCGCGAAAGAACACCCATAGACCGCGACGCAGTTTCTCGAGCGCCTCTTCGGCGGTCGTGCACTCGTGGTCGGACCGGGGGCCCGAGGCCACGTAGGCGTTCAGTGCCTTGCCGCTGACTCCGGGGGCGTGTCCATCCACCACGCGCCCGCTGAAGGCCGCCAGCTTCGCCAGGACGTCCGGGGTTCCGTGAATGGCGCCGGGGAAGTTCATTAGCTCGGCCAGGCCCAGCACCCGAGGGTGATCCAGAGAGGCGAGGTCATCCGCGTCCAGAACCGCTCCCGCCGTGCCCATATGGGTCGCCGGCACGCACGAGCTGGCCATCACGAAGGTGGTGAGGGGCAGCCCTTCGCTGGCCGCGAGCATGTACAGGATGCCCTCCAGCCCGTGCACGTTAGCGATCTCGTGGGGATCGGAGACCACGGTGGTCGTACCCCGGGGGACGACGGCCTGGGCGAACTCGGGGGGAGTCGCGAGGCTCGACTCGATATGAACGTGCGCATCGATGAAGCCGGGGAGCATGAACTGCCCGGCCAGGTCCAGAGTTTCTTCGGCCTCGTATCCGGGGCCGACCCCCGCGATCCAGGGGCCCGCGAGGGTTATGTCCGTCTCTTCCACCTCTTCCGTCAGCACGTTCACGACGCGCGCATTCGTGAGCCGAATGTCCGCGGGTCGATCGCCTCGTGCCACGGCCAGCAGCGTCGCGAGATCGTTCATAGCGGGCAATATACGGTCTGGGCTCAACTATGCGCCCCCACCGTCGATCCTTTGGATGTGAGGTCTGAACGCGTCGACACCTTCCAGCCCGAGCCCCGCGATCAGAGGGCTCCAATCATAGCGTCCACCGGAAGAAGGCTTTCTCGCAAAATGCCAAATCCGGAGCATTGCACTCTGCGATAGCCGGTGGTACCGTGGGATAGCGGCTCCGCGACTCCTCAGTGGGGCGATTCCTCGGACTGGAGGCCAGCCTGACACAGGAAGCATCGCCCCGAGCGGAGTTCGGAATAAGCGAGCTTCTCCGGTGGCTGTACGTGGGTCGCATGACCCTCGCCGCTGGTATCTTGGTGGGGATCCTCGTGGCGTGGGAGTCCGCGCCCCCCGAGGCGAGCCGTATCGCGACTCTGATGTTCCTCACCGCCTTGGCCGTGACGCTCGGCTCCGCCTGGCACACCCATTTCCGTGGACGTCAGGTCGGCCACAACTTCCTCTACGCGCACGTCGTCCTCGACGTGGCTCTCGTGACCACGATCATCCACATCACCACGTTGAGTGAGGAAGTCGTGTTCGCGCCCCTCTATATTCTCGTGATCACCGAGGGGGCGCTCCTCCTCCCCCTTCCGGGAGGTGTGCTCATAGGGGCGCTGGCGGCCATCGTCTACTTCGCCGATCTGGTCTGGGGTCATCCGGGCGTCCCGCTCTCGGGAGCCGTCAGCCTTCAGATCGGCCTCTTCGCCGGTGTGGCGCTCATCACGGGCTGGCTGGGTGACCGGGTCCGTCGGACCGGCCTTGCTCTGGGTGCGGTACAGACGGAGCTCGCCCGCCTTCGTCTCGACAAGGGAGATATCCTCGCCAACATTTCCACGGGTGTTCTCACCATCGTCGAGGGAGGGCGCCTGGCCTACCTGAACCCAGCCGCCGAGAAGCTTCTGGGTTTGCGGCTGGTACAGTGGGAGGGATCTTCCATCCTGGACGCCGTCGACGAAGTGGCACCGGGACTCGCTCTGGCCCTGCGAAGCACGGTGGAGCGGCGCAGGCCGGTGTTCCGGGTCAAGACGCTGGCGAAGCAAAGGGCAGGTGGGGAGATCACTCTGGGGATCAGCACCACCGTCCTCGAAGGTGGGGAAGGGGAGGAGCCGTCGGTGACTGCCATCTTTCAGGACATCACCGACCTCGAGCGGGTCGAGCTCCTGAACCGCCAACACGAGCGCCTGGAAGCCGTGGCGGAGCTCAGCGCTTCTCTGGCGCACGAGATCAAGAACCCGCTAGCGTCGATCCGCAGCGCCGTGGAGCAGCTGGACAACACCTCTCTCGCCGGTGATGACCGGTCGCTGCTCCAACGGTTGGTGCTCTCCGAGTCGGATCGTCTGAGCCGGTTGCTCAGCGAGTTCCTCGAGTTCTCGGGAATGCAGATCAACGCCGAGGCGGGCGTGGACTTCGCACGTGTGGTTCGAGATGCCATCGTGCTGGTCAAGCAGCATCCGGACGCCGAGGCCGGGGGAGTCATCGAGAGCGAGGGGGTCGACGGGCCCCTGATTCTCCCGGGGGACTCGGATCTCCTCCACCGGTTGGTCTTCAATCTCATCCTGAATGCGGTCCAGTTCAGCGGCCCGGACGGCCGCGTTCGGGTCTCACTGCAGGATTACTCGGGTCCGGGCGAGCCCCACGGCACCAGCGTCGTGAGCCCTGTGCGCCTTAGTGTCCAGGATTCGGGGCCGGGGATTCGAGCCGAGGATCTGGGACGGATCTTCGATCCGTTCTTCACCACCCGGGATGGGGGGAGCGGGTTGGGGTTGGCAGTGGTCCATCGGGCGGTGAAGGCACACGACGGGGCGCTCTTCGTAGAGGATGCGCCGGATGGAGGAGCCCACTTTTCCGTCTACCTGCCGGGCGCGCATACCGCGGCCGTGCCGATGGAGAGTGCAGTATCATGAGCAGGGCCACCAAGATTCTGCTGGTCGACGACGAGACCGGCATCCTCGACACGCTGCGCATTCTCTTCAGCGGCGAGGGCTACGACGTGGTGTCGTCCCTGAGCGGGCGTGAGGCCCTGGAGGCTCTGCCCGAGCAGACGCCCGATATCGTGCTCACCGACATTCGCATGCCCGGGACCTCGGGCCTAGAGGTCATGGCCAAGGCCCACGAGGTCGATCCGGAGATGGCGGTCATCCTGATGACGGCTCAGGCGTCCCTCCAATCCGCCGTCCGAGCCGTAAACGAGGGGGCCTACTACTACCTGCAGAAGCCGTTCGCCAACGACGAGCTACTTGCCATCTGTCGGCGTGCCGCAGAGTCCAGACAGCTGCGTGTCGAGAACAAGGCCCTCAAGAAGGAGATCCGAAGGCGGTCGACGGCGCCCAGCAGCAGGCCGATCGGGAAGAGCCGTACGTTCGTGGAGGTGCTGAAGCTCGGAGAGACCGTGGCGCCGACCCAGTCCACCGTCCTCATCAGCGGTGAGAGTGGCTCGGGCAAGGAGGTGATCGCCCGCTACATGCACAGTCTGAGCGAGAGGGCGGACGCGTCCTTTTTCTCGCTGAACTGTGGAGCCCTTCCCGAGGGTCTCCTGGAGAGCGAGCTCTTCGGGCACACCAAAGGTTCGTTCACAGGGGCCGTGAAGGACAAGATGGGGCTCTTGGAGGCCGCCGCCGGCGGCACCCTCTTCCTGGACGAGATCGGCGAGATGTCCCCGGCGACCCAGGTGAGGCTGCTGCGCGCCCTCCAGGAGCGCGAGGTCATCCCGGTGGGATCTACGGAGGCGGTCTCCATCGACGTCAGGATCATGGCAGCAACGAACCGGGATCTCAACGAGGAGATCCGTAGAGGGACGTTCCGGAGTGACCTCTACTACCGGCTGAACGTCATCGCCCTTCACCTCCCTCCGCTGCGTGAGCGGCGAGAAGACATTCCTCTCCTCGCCCACCACTTCCTGGGTAGGTTGGTGGGCGAAGACGGGGACAAGAGCTTGGGGGAGGATGCCTTGGAGGTCTTGTGCGCATACGACTGGCCGGGAAACGTCCGGGAGCTGGAGAACGCGCTGGAGCGGGCGGCCGTGGTGGCTGCGGGCGCACCCATTGGGCCCTCTCACCTGCCGGAGCGGGTTCGGATGGAGCACGCTCCACCCCTGGTGAGTGATCAATTGCCCCCCAATCCGTCCATGGAGGTCATCGAGCGGGCCTACATCCACTGGGTGCTGGTGGCCGAGGGCGGCAACAAGACGAGAGCGGCGGAAGTCCTGGGCATCGACCCCTCGACCCTGTATCGCAAGCTGAACCGATACGGAATCGACGTCTGACGTCGGAGGGCCGCCACCTGAAGGCGGCCCGTCGCACACGCACCCTGGTGCCTCGCAGGGGCACGCAACCACCAAGGACTCAATCGGCATGAGCATGCTCCGATTCCGCGAGATCGACCAGAAGAGGCACGATGACCTCGCCTGGGAACGCGTGAAGCTTTCGGTCGTCATTCCCGCGTACAACGAGATCAACACGGTAGAGAAGCTGCTTCGGCGTGTTCGCGAGGTGCGCCTGGAGCTCGAAGTCATCGTGGTCGACGACGGATCCACCGACGGTACCCGCGATCTACTCCAGGAGCTGAAGGCAGCGGGTCTCATCGACATCCTGGTATTCCAGGAGGTGAACCAGGGGAAGGGCGCGGCGTTGAGGGCCGGATTCGAGCGGGCCACGGGCGACATCATCGCAATCCAGGACGCGGACCTGGAGTACGACCCTCATGAGCTCCCCTTGCTCATGGAGCCGATCCTGGCAGGGAAGGCCGACGCCGTGTACGGCTCACGCTTCCTGGGCGGACCCCATCGGGTGCTCTTCTTCTGGCACATGATGGGGAATCGCTTCCTGACCCTGCTCAGCAACATGTTCACCGACCTCAACCTCACGGACATGGAGACGTGCTACAAGGTCGTGCACGCGGATCTGCTGAAGCGCCTGCCCCTGAGTGCCAACCGCTTCGGATTCGAGCCCGAGGTGACGGCCCGTCTCGCCCAGGCCCAGGCGAGGATCCACGAGATGCCCATCAGCTATGACGGCCGGTCGTACGCCGAGGGGAAGAAGATCAACTGGAAGGACGGCGTGGCCGCCCTCTACTACATCCTGCGCTCCAATCTCCTGAGACCCGGAGTGGAGTCCTGGCAGCCGCCCAAGGTCCAACCCTGGGAGGGCAGGGCCCTGACGGAAGCGAGGCGCCCGGCGCTGGTACCGGGAGCCCGTCAAGACACCTCCTCGGCCGCCGAGGCCGATGCCCTCACCGGCCGAAATGATGCACCCGCTGGGCATGAGTCCCGGGCCCCCGATCAGGGCTGAGAGGGGTTCCGCGTCTCCGTGAACCGGACCGGAAGCATCCCGCCGAAGAGGGCGGCGATCCTGGTTCTCATCGCGGCTGTGGCCGCCTACGGAAACTCGCTGTCCAACGGCTTCGCATACGATGACAACACGGTCATCCGCGGCAATACGGTTATCACGGAGGGGCGGGTCAGAGACGCCCTGACCTCCCCCTATTGGCCCGACATAGTGGACGGAATCGGGCTCTACCGGCCGGTCACCTCGGCCAGCTACGCGACCGAGTGGACGCTCTGGAATGGTCACCCGGCGGGCTTCCATGCGGTCAACGTGGCGGCCCACGCCGCGGTCTCGGTCCTGGTCTTTCTTCTCCTCCTGGTGCTGTCGGCGCCTCTTCCCGCTCTCGTCGGTGGAATGTTGTTCGCGCTCCACCCCGTCCACACGGAGGCCGTGGCCAACGTGGTGGGCCGGGCCGAGCTCTACGCCGCCCTCTTCGTGATCGGGGCGTGCCTGGTGTTCACACACAACGAAAACGCGTCGCCTCTCGCCCGGATCGGCCGGCTCCTTGCCGTGGGGGTCCCCTTCGCGTTGGGCCTCGGCTCGAAGGAGATGGCAGCCACCCTGCCCGCCGTTCTCGTACTCCTCGCCGTGTTGCGGGAGGATGACGAGGGTCCCCCCCTTACGCGCGTGCTGTCAGACGTCCCCATCTTCCTGCTGACCGGAGCACTGCTTGCGGCGTTCCTGGGCTCCAGGTCGCTGGTGCTCGGATCCATCGCCGGAGAGTATCCTGCGGCGTACCTGACAGGCCTCTCGCCCGGGGAAAGAATCCTCACGTCCCTGTCCGTCTGGCCACACTACTTCAGGCTCCTCTTCTTTCCCCTCGATCTCGCTGCAGACTACGGGCCGGCTGTCCTCTTCCCGGCAAGGAGCTGGGGACCGGACGTCGTGCTGGGGATCGTCATGATCACGGGCGGGGTGGCCACGGCCGTGTGGCTGTGGTCGAGGGAGCCGCTCGTCACGTTGGGGCTGTGCTGGTTCGCGGTGACCATCCTTCCCGTCACCAACCTCCTCGTCCCTACCGGGATCCTCCTGGCGGAGCGGACACTGTACCTCCCCTCCGTGGGATTCGCCTTCATGGTGGCTGGCGTGGTGAGGTGGACGGCCCGGGAGAGGCCACGGTCGCTTCGCATGTTGCTGATCGCCGTGAGCGTGGTCGGCACCGCCTTCATGGGACGCACGGTCCTGAGGAACCCTTCGTGGATGAGCACCTACGCCATGTTGAGCACGCTCACCGAAGAGCACCCCGAGTCCTTCCTGGCCATACGAACGAGAGCCCGTGGTCTGGACGAGGTCGGAGAAGTCGAGGAGGCGTCGCGCCACTACGAGGTGGCGGTGGAGCTCGTCCCCGGTGAGTACAACCTCCTCATCGAGGCGGCGCGCTTCCATGGGCGCCACGACCGATGGGGGGACGCCGAGCAGCTGCTCACCCGCGCCATCGATCTGCTTCCCACCCAGCCGGTGGCCTGGCAGGTCCTCTCGGAGCACAAGCTCCTCCAGGGTCTGGGCCGGGAGGGCCACGGGATCGCCCTCCAGGGCCTGGCCGTGGTCGGATCGAACCGGGATCTGTGGACCCTCGTCTCCGAGAGCTACGTGGCCAAGGGTGATTTCGAGGCGGCCGTCCGAGCGCGCTGGGCAGCGTTCGGGGCGGCTCCGCCCACTGTGGAGGCGTGGAGGCGCATGGCGCAGCTCATGGAGCTGGCGGGCCGCACGGAGGAGGCCGCGGCGGCGGCGGAGCGGGCTCACAGCCTGGAGGCCGGCGCGGCCGATCCGCCTCGGGAGCCGGCGTCGCCCGTAGGGGACCCCCGCTGATGCAGGTGTGGCGCTCCCCCTTCCGCTCCGTTCGATCGGCCGCGTTCCTCTCGGCGGCCGCCGCCGTACTCCTCTCGGCGAACAGCGTCCTGAACGACTTCGCCTACGACGATCGGCTCATCATCATCGACAGCGAGCTGGTCCAGGATCTGAGCACGCTCCCAGAGGCCATGGTCTCGCCCTACTGGCCGGGCGAGTTCGGACGGGATCTGGGATTGTGGCGACCCGCAACCACCGGGCTCTTCGGTCTCCAGTGGGCACTTTGGGGTGAAAACCCTGCGGCGTTCCATGCGTTGAACGTGCTGCTCCACGGAACCGTCACGGCTCTGGTAGTGCTCCTACTCGCCGAGCTCGCTCCGCTGGCTCTCGCGTTCGCGGCGGGGCTCTTGTTTGCCGTCCATCCGGTACACGTCGAGGCGGTGGCCAATGTGGTGGGGTTGGCCGAGGTGCTCTCTTCGGTGCTCTATCTGGGCGCGTGCCTCATCTTCACGCGCCGGAGGGACGACCTCGGCTTCCTGCCGGGCGCAGCCATCGTGGTGCTCTTCGCGATGGCATTTCTGACCAAGGAGAGCGCGGTCACGTTGCCCGGGGTGCTGTTCCTGCTGGACGGCGCGCGCGAGAACTCGAGCGTTGGGAGTGCCCTCGCCTATCTGCGTCGCCGGTGGGCGATCTACGGAAGCCTGGTGGTCGTGGCCGGGGCCGTCCTGGCCGGCCGTCAGGCCGTTTTGGGCAGCATTGCCGATCCCCTGGCCCCTCTCGGCGCAGATCTGCTGGCCGAGTCGGTTCCCCGGATCTGGACC
The DNA here is from genome assembly GCA_965238005.1 of Longimicrobiales bacterium. Taxonomy (GTDB): domain Bacteria; phylum Gemmatimonadota; class Gemmatimonadetes; order Longimicrobiales; family Gaopeijiaceae; genus CBDCKN01. The sequence goes on along the minus strand of OZ250165.1, from coordinate 2,934,233 downwards.
GTGGCTTCGACCTGGCCCCACTACTTCCGCCTCATGTTCTTCCCCCTGGACCTGAGCGTCGACTATTCACCGGCCGTGATCCCCATCGCCCTGGGGTGGAGCGCCAGCGGCCTTCTGGGGGTCGCTCTGGTGCTGACGACGCTGGGCTTGGCGCTCCGGCTTTGGGGGCGCGGCGAGATGGGTCCGGACGTACGTGTCAGTCGTGTCTTGTCGTTCGGGGTCATGTGGGTGGTCATCACCCTGTCCCCCATCTCCAACGTCCTGTTCCTGTCCGGGGTGCTGCTGGCGGAGCGGACGTTCTATCTGCCGTCGGTGGGGTTCGTAGCGGCGTTGGCATGGATGGGGCTCGAGCTCCACGACGGGCGTCGGCGCTTCGCGGTGGGTGCCTTGGTAGTCATACTGTCCCTCATGTCGGTGCGGACCTTCGTCCGGAACGCCACGTGGAGGAACAACGTCAGCGTGTTCGACACTCTGCTCAGGGAGCACCCGGAGGCCGGGCGGGCCCAGTGGCTCTTGGGGGACGTCCAGTACCCCATCGACCGTAGCGCTTCGTTCAAGGCGTACCGTATCGCCATCAGCCTGCTGGACGGGAGCTACCCCCTTCTGGTGGAAGTGGGGCGGAAACTCCAGATCAGCGGAAAGACTGAGGCGGCGAAGGCCCTGTTCGAGCGGGCCTGGTCGGACTTCCCCGAGATGGGTCCTGCCCCCCAGGCTTTGGCTGTCATCTATCATCGCGAGGGGGACTTCGAGGCCGCCATCGAGGCGGCTGGAGCCGCATCGACCGCCTACGGTGGCAGTGACGCGGTGTCCAACCACCTCCTCGCCCAGTCCCTGGCCGCCGAGGGCCGATGGGACGAGTCGGTGACGGCCCGCCTCATGACCATCGAAGCCGGCGAGGGCCATCAATGGCAGCAGTGGCTCTGGCTGGGCCAGGCGTACGCGTACTCAGGCGATACGGCCCGGGCCCTCACGGCCCTGGACACCGCCCGGGCCAAGACTGTGAACCCCGTCAGTATCAGCCAAATTGACAGTATTCGGGCGACTCTGACGGACACTGAAAATGCAACTGGTTTGCAGAATCCCTGAATCGGAGGCCGATCAGGCCGGTCAAGCGAGGGAAAGAAAAGGCTTGTAAAACCTTGTCTGGTATGCAAATATGTGTCGTGCCCCCGTTTTGGACCCGGGTTTGCACTTAGAGAGCATCCTCTGAACGTCCATAGCTAGTGCCACCCATCAGCAGGAGAGTCTGAGATGCGGGACAACAAGGGTTTCACCCTCATCGAGCTCCTCATCGTGGTCGTGATCATCGGAATCCTGGCGGCCATCGCCATTCCGAAGTTCTCGGCGACGCGTGAGAAGGCTTACTTCGCGGCCATGAAGTCCGACCTGAAGAACCTGGCCAGTCAGCAGGAGATCTACTACTCCGACACGTACGAGTACACGACCACTGTGTTGTCTCTCGGCTTCGTCTCATCCGACGGTGTCACGGTCGTGATGGCCGCTGCGACCAATGGTTGGTCGGCCTCCGCAGTGCACGCTGCGCTCGCCGGGACCGAGGGCTGCGCGATCTACTACGGCGACGGCGGTTCGGCACCCACCGTGGGTACCGCAACACCGGCTAGCCAAGGTGAGATGGCCTGCACGGATTAACTCCGGCCGCTAACCTTAGGACGCAGCTTTGCGCCCAGAGAGAGCGTGGTTCGGGCGTTTCCCGGGCCACGCTCTCTGTCGGTCGAGCCCTGATCACACAGACGACAGGAGACGGACAATGCGGACGAGAGGCTTCACGCTGATCGAGCTCCTCATCGTCGTCGTGATCATCGGGATCCTGGCCACCATCGCCATTCCCAAGTTCTCGGCGACGCGTGAAAAGGCCTTCTTGGCCACCATGAAGGCGGACCTCAAGAACCTGGCGACTCAGCAAGAGATCTACCACAACAGCAACTATTCCTTCAGCAACTCTCCCACGGCTCTCGGGGTCGTGACCAGCAAGGGCCTAACACTCTCCATCAACGAAGCCTCCGGCGGTGGCTGGGCCGCCACGGCCGTCCATTCCGGCCTAGTGAGCGGTCAGTGCGGTGTCTACCACGGGAACGCAACGCCGGCGAACGGAACTCCTGCCACCGCGGTCGGCGTCGTGGGTTGTACGCCATAGCGCGATTCTCGCTGTTGCAGCGAGTCCAGCTGTTCCACACTTTAGCCGCGTCCATTGAAAGCGCCGGAGCATCCGTCTTCGGCGCCTCTCACGTTCTGCACCGGCCCGACGCCCATGGGTTCCCCTACACCCCTCCGCCGCGAGCTGCTCGCCTCCCTGGGGATTCTCTTCGGGGGCGTTACCCTGCTGTTGGGTGTCTCCCTCAGTGTGGTGCTGCCTCTCATGCGGTCCCCCGGCGAAGCCACCGTCTTCATCTTCGTCATCGTGGTCGTCGACCTCTTGATCCTTCTCACATTCGGCGGTTGGATGCTCAAGAAGGGACTCCTAGAGCCCGTCCAGGCGTTGGTTCTGGGGGTCAAGCGGATAACGGACGGGGACTACCGGCATCGACTCGAGCTTCCCAGCGGGCTCGAGCTCAGGGGCATCGCAGAGGGTGTGAACGTCATGGCCGACCGGCTCATCGCCGACCAGCGGGCCCTGGCCGACAACGTAGAGTCGCTCGACGACACCAACCGCCAACTCGTGGACGCGAGGAACGAGGTGATTCAGGCCGCGCGGCTCGCGTCCGTGGGGACGCTCGCGGCCGGAATCGCCCATGAGGTGGGAAACCCGCTGGCGGCGATCTTCGTGTACGTGGATGTGGCCGTCCGACGGCTCGAGGCCGCGGGCGAGGATCCGGAGCTTGTCCTGTCCATCCGGTCGGAGGCCCAGCGCATCGACGGAATCGTGAGAGGGCTTCTGGACTTCGCTCGACCCAAGCCGGACGAGGTCGCCCCGATCAAGGTAATAGAGATCGTGGACAGTGTGAGGGAGCTCCTGACGAATCAGGGCCACCTCGCCAAGGTCGAAGACCGCTGGAGCCTCGATAAGAAGTGCCCGCCGGTGCTCATCGCACATCAGGATCTGGAACAGGTGCTCGTGAATCTTCTCCTGAACTCACTGGATGCGCTGGAAGGGCACGACGATCCGGCCATCGAGGTGGCGGTGTGGACGGAAGACGGCCCCGCGGCCCACTTTCCCCGCCGCCGTGAGGGTGATCCCCCTGGCATCAACTACATGCACCGGCGGAGGGTGGCTCTGGACTCGGAAGGGGAGGCGCTGGGGACACTGGAGACCGCCCGGCGGGTGGTGGTGATCGCCGTGTCGGACAATGGACCAGGACTCCCCGAGTCGGACGTGGCCAACGTCTTCGACCCGTTCTACACTACCAAGGAGCCGGGCAAAGGCACCGGCCTCGGTCTTTTCATCTCGGCGCGCCTGGTGGCGGGGATGGGTGGGAGGATCGAGGTTGAGAACAGGCCCGGTGAGGGAGCCCGCTTCGTGGTTCGGCTTCCGGAGGCCCCCGCGGCTGGCGTAACTTTGGGGGGCAGCGAATACTCCGATTCAGCGGACATTCAGGAGGTTGAGTGAAGATCCTCGTCATCGATGACGATCAGGGACTCCGGCGTTCACTCTCGCTGATCTTGGACGAGGGCGGACACGGCGTAGTGGTGGCCTCGAACGGTGCCGACGGGCTCGCCGTCGCCAAGAACGAAGAGCCCGATCTGATCCTGTGCGACGTACGCATGCCTCAGATGGACGGGCTCGAGTTCCTCGAGCGGTATCAGCAGGAGGAAGGCGGTGCGCTCGTCATCATGATGACCGCGTACGGCAGCGTCGATCTGGCCGTGAAGGCCATGGTCGCGGGGGCCTACGACTACATCCCCAAGCCGTTCGGCGCTGACGAGGTCCTTCTCACGATCCGAAAGGCTGAGGAGCGAGAGCGTCTTCGGGCTGAGGTGGGACGACTCAGGGCCGAGGTCCGGGCGGAGCGCCGCATCGGCGACATCATCGCTCGATCCCCCGGCATGATTCGGGCGCTCGAGGTGGCAGGAAAGGTGGCACGGCATCAGTCCTCGGTGCTGTTGACCGGTGAGTCGGGGACCGGGAAGGAGCTCATGGCGCGCCACATCCACCGTGAGAGCGATCGGGCCGACCGGCCCTTCGTCCCCGTGAATTGTGGCGCGATCCCCGAGACACTCCTCGAGTCCGAGTTCTTCGGTTACGTGCGTGGCGCCTTCACCGGAGCCGACAGTGACAAGGCCGGCCTCTTCGAGGCCGCGGAAAGCGGCACCCTGTTCCTGGACGAAGTGGGGGAGCTTCCCACGTCGCTGCAGGTGAAGCTCCTGCGTGTCCTTCAGGACGGAGAGGTCAGGCGGTTGGGAGGCACGGAAACCACGATCGTGAGCGTGCGGATCGTGGCCGCGACCAACCGGGACCTGGAGTCCGCCGTCCACGCCGGAGATTTTCGCCAGGACCTGTACTATCGGCTTGCCGTGATCCCGATCCACTTGCCCCCCCTGCGGGAGCGAACGGAGGCGATTCCCGACCTCACCCATCACCTCCTCGGGCGCCTCCGGGAGCGCTTGAACCTCAAGGTGGGGTCCGTAACGCCCGGGGCGATGAAGGCGCTTCTGGCATATCCTTGGCCCGGGAATATCCGCGAGTTGGAGAACGTGCTGGAGCAGGCAGTCGTGCTCGCCGAAGGCGACACGCTCGACGAGGACAGCCTTTCTGGTCGTCTCCGTGCTGCGGACGTCGTCATTGAGCCCGGCTACGCTTCAGATGATCTCTCGGTGAAGCGCCGATGCGCCGAGCTCGAGGCGCAGCTCATCAAGCGCGCCCTCGAACGAACAGGCGGCAATCGCTCGAAGGCGGCGGCGCTCCTCGAGCTCTCGCCCCGGGCGCTGCGTTACAAGATCCAGGACTACGGCCTCGCGTAGTGACGTGGCTCGCCCCACTAGTCGGACAGGCCCCTAGCTAGCTAGGGGCCCGAGGCCGCCAGGCCCGCCGGAGCATCCCAACGCCCGAGCCACGGTGCCATGGTATACCCATGTGCCGCGGCTTCTCGATCCTCGAGCTCGTCTGTGCCCTCGGTCTCGTCGCCGTCGGGGTGAGCCTTCTGCTGCCGGCCGCTCGGAGCGTGGACGACCGCCTCTCCGTTGTGGTGGCTCGCGAGGAGCTCGTGGGTCTCATCGTGCGGGCCCGGGGTCAGGCACTCGTCCACGGAGGAGCGATGGTGGTCGTTGAACACCAGCCGCCCGCGGCCTGGATAACCGCGGGCCGGGTGATCCGGGAGCACGTCGACCTGTGGGGGCGCCACGGGGTGGAGCTGGTGATCTCGGGTGGGCGTCCCAGTGTGGAGTTCCGCTTCGACGGGGTGGGGCTTGGGCAGATGGCCGCTCGCTCGATAACGTTTCGCCGAGGCGCGGCCGTAGCCCGTCTTGTCGTCTCGGCCTACGGACGAATCCGACGGGAATGACACATCGATCCCGGGGATGGCTCAGAGGTCCAGGACCGAGCGCCGAGGTCGAGCCCGCGAAATCCATGCGTGAGGTCCGTGGCCCTGGCTTCAGCCTGGTCGAGGTGTTGATCGCTCTCGTCGTTTTGGAGGTGGGCTTGCTGGGTGCGGTCGGGATGACTCTGCAGGCCCAGCGAACGCTTCAGGTCGCCCTCACGCTCGAGTCGGTTTCCCAGGCCGTGGAAGGGCTGGCGGACTCTCTGGTGCGGGCTGGGTGGAGCGGAGCCGGGAGCCGTGTCATGGACGAGGGGGAGCTACGCTGGTCGCGCGGAGGGTCGGGAATGGTCACGGTCACCTTCGAAGGCCACCGGGATCTGAGCCTGACGCTGGGCTTCCCGGTCGGGGGTGCCTCTGCTCCCTGACCGCCGGGGGATCGTGGTGGCCGAGGCCCTGGTGTCTCTCCTCCTGGGGTTGGCCCTGGTCGGGCTGGGCTGGCGCATCCTCTCCCGCCAGAGGCTCGTGGCCGTCCGACTCATGCACGAAATGGATGTGCTGTCGGCGCGGCGCGTGGCGGCGACGGTGCTTGGGAGAGACCTCAGACGAGGGGTAGCCGGAAGAGATTGGCTGGACCCGGCGGGCGACAGTCTCCCATTGCGGGTGTTCCGGGGCTGGGGACTCTCGTGTGCGTCGGTCGCCGCCCGCCCGGGGACGGTCGTGGTGGCCTACCGCGGTGAGCGAAGGCCGAACCCGGTCAAGGACTCGGTGCTGGTGCTCACCAAAGGAGGGTGGCGGCCCGCCGACCTGGTCGACCGAGCCAGGACAAGGGAGCCAGCGTGCTCCGACGGTCTGGACTCGGATGCGGAGGTGTGGGCGGTCGATCCGCCCATCTCGGGTCCTCTGCTGCGCGTCTTCGAGCACGGGAGCTACCATGTCGCAGGAGGAGCCCTCCGCTACAGGAGAGGGAGGGGAGGCAGGCAGCCTCTAACTCCCGAAGTCTTCCGGGGCGCTTCCGGCATGGAGGGCAGCCGCGAACGGGTCCTCCTGCGGCTGGTCAGCGATCGGGCGCCGTGGGGTGGTGGTATATGGTTGACGTGGATACCGCTCTGGTCCAGGGAAGTGACCCCACCCGGCGAGGGAGAGTGAGCGACGCGGGCCACAAGAGGGGCTACGTGCTGATTGTGGTGCTCCTCCTCCTCATGGCCGTGACGGCTACGGGTCACGGCCTGCTTGTCCTCTCTCGATCCGAGCTCTCGGTCTCCCGTGCTCGCTGGGCCGCGTTGGCCCGGCGCCTGGCTGCGGAGGGAGGCGTGGACATCGCTTCGCGAGGGATCTCTGCCGTCCGGTCTCTTCCCGCCGGCGAGTGGGCTCCGACGGGGGAGGGGCGCATCCCGCCCCGGGCCCGATTCGTGACGAGAGCTCTGCGGCTCTCGCCGGAGCTCGTGCTGCTGCGTTCCGAAGGGGTGTTGGAGCGGCTTCCCGGGGCTCACAGGGCCACGCGCCTCTACTGGGGGATGAGCCCGAATGCCAGGGTCGGGGCCTCCCTCGGGATCGTCGAGAGCGGAGGGACCGTTACCCTCACCGGCGGAAGCCGTATCGATGTGGCACGCGTACTTCGAGCTCCGCCTCCGTGGTCCGAGGATCGATGTGCCGGATACCGCCCGGGCCTCGACACGCTCTTCGCCGGAGGCGTAGCGCCATGGGCCGAGCTCGTGGAGGATCTCCCCCAGCCCGATCCGGGGCCGAGCGAGCGGAGCGGACAGGCACAGTTGCCCTCCCTCGGGCTCCTCGACCATGAGGCTCTCATGGCCGGGGCCGACCTGCGGGTGGGCGGGCTTGTGTCTCCTTCACCCCGAAGCTTTCCGGGTGACTGCGATCGCGCCTCAACTGCGAACTGGGGAGCGCCACTGAACCCGCTCGACCCCTGCGCGTCGTATCGGCCTGTGGTGGCGTCGGAGGGTTCGCTCGTGATCGAAGGGGGGGGGCGGTCAGGGTGTGCTTCTGGTCGCCGGAGATGCGACCCTGTCTGCCGGTGCCCGCTACTTCGGGGTGGTCATCGTGGCCGGGGATCTGTTGGTCCAGAGCGGCGCCGAGATCAGCGGACTGCTTCGTGTGAGAGGGTCGGTGACGCTGAGTGGCGGCTGCGAGATCGTGGGCTCGGCCTGCGCGGCCCTTGCTGCTCTGGAGGCCGCGGAGTCACTGCATAGCCTGATCCCTCTCCCGGAAGGGGCTTGGCTCGAGGACCCAGGGTAGTGTCCCGTTGCCAAAGTGTCTCGGCCAGTCGAGGGCACGGCGCGCCGACCCTCTTGGTGGCTCGCGAACTTCGGCAACGGAACACTAACCGCCGGGCTTCTTCGCGCCGAAGATCTTCGTAGTGGTCCTGAGGTCGCTGCGGACGTATCCGTCGTTCAGCAACTGCCCAAGGTCTGGCCGGTTCCCGCCGGCGCCGAGCCGTGCGTACGGATCCCACCCGAGGTGGCCGCGGCAGGTGGCAACACCCTCTCGTTTTGCCCCCCCGGTCGGGCGTTTCGACGGGATACTTTTTTCCGGTGTCCGGTAAGAGTTTGCCCGAGAATAGGGCTACCCGAGGGCAAGAGGCCTGTGGTTGTTGACATTTCTACGCGGCACGGATCTCGCGGACAGTCCACCGAGGCCGCCAATCGCCTTAGTCAACGAATAGATATGAACCATGGAAGGTCAGGCTTTTCAGTAATCGAGCTCGTGATCGTACTCATGATAGGCTCGATTCTCACCAGCATCGTCATCACGAGCTTCAGCGGGGTCTCCGGGCGCTTCGCGGTAAAGGGGGCACGGCAGACCTTCATGTCCATGCACGCTCGCGCCCGGGCACAGGCCGTGGAGTATGGACGGACAGTACGGCTGAACGTCGATGCGGGCGGTGACAGCGTGTGGCTGAGCACGGGTGGCGAGGTCCTCGAGGTCCTGCACTTCGATGAGGAGTTCAACGTGGACATCCGGACGTCGACCGACTCGAACCTGCAACTGTGCATGAATCCTCGCGGCTTCGCCGACACGGGATGCAACAACTTCTCTTCTCCCGTGACCGTGACCTTCCTGCTCACGTCGGACACCGCATCGGTACGCGTTCTCACGCTTGGGCAGATGGTGGCCAACTGATGTGCGCACCAGATGCAGTGGAGACCCGCGCCAAGGCGGGCTTTTCGCTCGTCGAACTGGTCATGGCCATCTTCGTCCTCGCCTTCGGCGTGCTGGGGTTGGCCACCACGACTCTCTTCGTTACCCGCCAGCTGACTCTGTCCGAGGTCACGACGGCTCGGGCCGTTGCCATCCAGAGTGTGATGGAGCGTATCCGCTCGACCCCGTACGACTCGATCGGCGCCGGAGGAGACAACATCGGCCCCATGGTGGTTTCCTGGTCGGTGACCGCCACTACGGCGCAGACCAAGGCCGTCCGCATCGTTACGGTGGGTCCGGGTCTGGCCTCCATATCCGAGGGTCAGTCGATCCCCATGCTATCCAATGCCGTCGCGGACACGTTGCTCTTTAGGGTGCTCAGACCATGAAGAAGGGTGACAGGCGCGGATTCACACTCGTGGAGCTCATCATCGTCGCCGTGCTCGGCGCCGTCGTGGTCGGCTCCACGTACGAGATCATGCTCTCGAGTCAGAGAGCCTACACGGTCCAGACGGCGCAGATTCAGGGCCAGCAGACCGTGCGTGCGGGGATCGCCATCCTGTTCTCGGAGCTCAGGGAGATTAGCCGCTCCGAAGGCGATATCCTGACCATGGGCTCGGATCGGATCGAGGTCCGGGCCATGCGGGCCTTCGGCCTGGTGTGCGGCGTGAACGCGGCCGGAAGCCCCATCCGGGTGAAGAGGATCGGTGGCTTTTTCGAGAGCGGAGACTCCATCGTGGTGTTGGCCGACAACGATCCGGACGTCTCGAGCGACGACACGATCCTCTCCGGTGTTGTGAGCAGCGTCGACACGACCCAGACGTGCTCAGGAGCAGATACTGCACAGTCGCTCGCAGTTCCCGCGTTGGTCTCGGCGCTGGCGAACGACACGGTGCGGGTAGGTGCCCCGGTCCGAGGGTTCACGGTCTACACGTATGGATTATACACGCTGGGCGAGGACTACTATCTGGCCCGCCGGTCCGGCACGACGACGGCGCAACTGGTGGGGCCACTCTCCCCGAATGGAGTCTCGTTCATCTACTTGGACTCCCTCGGGAACGTCACAACGAACCCCACGGCAGTCTCACAGATCGAGGTGACGCTTCGGTCGAGATCGAGGGTCGTGGACAAGCGGGGAGTTCCCGTAGCGGACTCCCTCACAACTGCGATCTATCTACGGAATTAGCGAACGGCCAGGATCGGGCCAATCGAGGTAGGCTGAGATGGAAGAGAAAGAACAGCGCGGCTTCGCCCTTCCCGTGGCGGTCTTCGCCCTTGTGGTCGTGGGCCTCATCATGACCGGCGGGTTCTTCATGGCGCGCCAAGAGGGGCGCATCGGAGCGGCGAGCGAGCACACCGGCCTGGCCTTCTATCTGACCGAGCAGGGCCTGGTGGACCTCATGGCCAACTGGGACTCCGCTCTCTTCGGAGCGCTGCCGGACTGGGGTGACACCACCGTTACGCGAGACTACCTGGGTGTGGGGCGTGTCACCGCCCGTGTCACCAAGATGACCGACAACCTGTACTTCGTGGACGCCGACGGCCGGTCACCAGGGGCGGCGCCATGCTCTCGGGGGCGTCGCGGCGAGTGGGCGTCACCGTGCGCCTAGCCGCGGCCGACATCGAGCCCCCCGCGGCGCTGACCACACGGGGACCGACGACGCTCCGAGGCACGGCCGAGGTGCACGGCGAGGACGAGGTTCCCGGGGGTTGGGGAGGCGTCTGCCCGGGCGCACTGGAAAACAAGCCGGGCGTCCTCACGGACAACGCCAGCCAGGTCGGTACCCAGGGTGGAGCGGTCATCACGGGAGATCCGGCCGTGGAGGAGGACACCTCCATCTCCGACTCGACCTTCAGCAAATTTGGCGACCTGACGTGGGATGACCTCACCGCCATGGCGGACATCAGCCTCGCTGGCGGAAACATCAACAACACGGCTCCCGACAGCACGACCGCCGGTGCTTGCAATACGGGCCAGGCGTTCCCCAGCAACTGGGGCAATCCCCTGAACCCCGGAGCGGCCTGCTTCGACTGGTACCCAATCATCCACGTCAACGGTAACGGTCGGATCCAGTCCGGAGGCGTGGGCCAGGGAATCTTGCTCGTGGAAGGAGACCTCGAGCTGCGGGGTAACTTCGTCTTCTACGGCATCATCATCGTCCAAGGGAGTATAGGGACCCAGGGCTCAGGGAACCGGGTCTACGGTGGGGTCATGGCCAGCAACGCCAGCTTCGACGCCCAGGCCCTAGTGGGCGGATCCGTCGTCACGAACTCCACGTGCGCCGTGAGCCGGGCCATCATCAACAACTCGAGCCTCACCCGGGTTCGGCCTCTGGCCTCCCGGAGCTGGGTCGATCTTTCGGCGACCTCCGGAAGCTAGGGTGTCACCGTGCGGAGTCGAGGGCGGAGGATGAGGTGGCTTCTCATGCCCGTTCATGCCCGCCGGTAGACGGGTGTCTACATCAAATGTTTACCAATCTTTTGAAATGCACTGCACAAAAAATCTCCTGACAATGCTTGGATTCTAGTGGTAACCTGATTTAGGTTTCAGGTAAATATATGTTCCCGCGCCCCACGAGATGAGGGCTGAATGGGCTTCTTCGGACGCAGCAAAGAGTCGGTAGGGCTGGATGTCGGCAGCGGCTTCGTGAAAGTCGTGGTTGTCGATCATTCCGGCGACCAACCCGAGGTTAGCCGCGTCGCCGGATGGCGGCGCCCACCACAGCTGCGGTCCCGGCCAGGACGGCCGGGAACAGCGCAGTCGCCAGGAGTAGCGACCAGCCCGGTAATCCCATGACGGCACCGAGGGATCCCGAAAGCTCCGCCACAGGGCCCTCCATCCAATTCCATGCCATGAGGACGCTCCATCCCAAGAGCGCGCTGGCCGCTGCCACGGCCGTGCCCCTCTCTGCTCCCCGCCAAGCCCCGTAGATCAGCCCCAACAGGGGGATCGCCCACCACCCGAGAAGGGCCGTGCCAAGCGCCATCGCGCTTGTCAGGAGCAAGATGGTCATCGTCCGGTCCCCGGTCGAAGGGTCGCCTGGGATCGTGAGAGCTCCGCGAGCTCCTCGGCGCTCTCGGGGAACCGGAGCGGCTGGAGCTCCCCTTCGACCCAGTCGTCGAGCCGGTCCCTGTAGTCGGGGCTCAGGGGATGTCCGGACTGTCCCCCCGGGTAGGTACCTCGCGCCTCGACCTCGTCGCCGAGCTCCACGACCATGCGCCAGCTGGCACCGTCCCTACCGTTGCCCGAGTTGGGATTCAATGTCTCGGGCCCTCCGCGAATCGGGAGATCCAGGGCCGAGAAAGCCGAAATCCCGAGGAAGTGGACGACGTTGGCCCTGCCCACCCGGCTCCACAGCCAGCCGTCCTCCGACTCGGGACCGTATACATCCCGGGCTGCGGTGAGGGCGGCCGCCAGCGAGGCTGAGAGCATGTCGTCTCGTGACTCGACGACGTTCGGGGTGGAGCGATCGTCCCACCAAGCGCTTGCCGGGTCCGCAAGGAGGGTGGCGAGGATGGCGGTTCTCGGAGTCGCGACCCGTCGGCCGCTAGTCTCCGTGAGCTCGTCCCAGGTTCGGCGCGCCAGCTCGTTCATGGCCAGCTCGAACAAGGCGGCACGGGTGTTGTCCTTGGTGTAGCGCCGATCCCACTCGGCCAGGAGCCGCGCGGCTTCCGCGGCCGGGGAGCCGCCCTCGTCAGAGCTCCCGCCGCTTCCATCGGTGGATGCCGGCGTCTCTGAGCTCCGTCCCGCCGCCTGGAGGAACGCCTCCACGAACACATCCGCTCGGGGGCTCCCGGGGTCGGTCTGGAATCGGGCCAGATCCGCCGCTGTGAAGACGGAGTCGGCACGGAGCAGTTGGTTGATCCGCATGGCTCGCCATGGCGACGGCCAGTCGGCTCCCAGGTACCTGTCGTCGTAGCTCGGGTCAACCGGCTGCTGGTTGTTCGAGGCGAGGTAGCCCTGGGCCGGGTTCACGGAGCCCGGGTAGCTCGACAACGCATACCAGCCTTGCCAATCGTTGCTCGAAGTCGAGCCGTCAAACACCCAGTCTCCGCGGGCACCGGCCGGTCGCATAGGGTATCGACCCGAGGACCGGATGGCGATGTTCCCCTGTCGGTCGGCCACCAGGCCGTTCTGGGTCGGTGCAACCCAGGCCTCCATGGCCGACAGCCACTCCTCCACTGAGCCGGCGCGGTTGACGCCGAGGAGCGACATAAGCTCGCCCTGGTCCTCCAGCACAGTCCAGCGCAGGGAGACGTACTCACCGGAGGCGCGGCTCACGGGACCCCGGTGCGTGTGCAGGATCGTGTCGACCGCGAGCACGGACCCGTCCTTCGCCCGATAGGTCTCGATGCGCCGCTCGAACGGGCGCCACCCGCCGTCCAGCCGATAACTCCCGGGACGATCGGCGTCGTCGACCGTCTCGCGGTAGAGATCCATCACGTCGGACCCGGTATTTGTGAAGCTCCAGGCCACGTCGCGGTTGAAGCCGATGGTGATGGTGGGGGTGCCGGGGATGGTCACGCCGTAGACGTCCAGCTCTCCCTGAACCACGAGATGAGCCTCGTACCAGATGCTGGGCAAGGTGAGATCGAGGTGGGGATCGCCGGCGAGAATGGCGTGTCCCTCGGCCGACCGGGAGGGACCGATGGCCCAGTTGTTGGAGCCCAGAACCGTCTCACCCGAGCCGGCTCCGGCGTCGTCCATGGGACCCAGGAACGCCTGGAGGGCCTCCAGCTGAACGATCATGCCGGGAGCCGGCTCGCCCGGCGGTGGCAGTGTCACCGGGTCGAAACGGGCTTGCCGCAATCCGTGCGGCTGGATCGGCTCCTGGATCGGCGCGTTCACCGGGAAGAGCCCGTCGGCCGCCTCCCGACCCACCAGCGCCGCCGCGGCGTTCTTTCGGCGCTCGGTATTGATCATCGCCAGAGTCCAGCCCATGCGTTTGAGCACGTACAGGGAATACTGCGGTTGCCAGGACATGGGCGTACGGCCGAGCATGTGATACTCCAGTGGGACCTCCGACGGGGACATCTCACGCATCCACGCATTGACGCCGTCGGAGTAGGCCTCGAGATAGGTGGTCAGGTCCGACCCGGGCTCCATTCTCGAGTAGTCCCTCTCCGCCGACCAGGCGAGAGCCAGCCGCCTGGATTGCCGATCCGTCGGCAGCGCGGTCTCACCCACGAGCTCCGTCAACGTGCCGGCGGTGGCTCGCGTCTGGAGCTCCAGCTGAAAGAGGCGATCGCGGGCCACCGCGTATCCAAGGCCGCGGACCACGTCCTCCACGGTCTCGGCGAAGATGTGGGGAACCCGCCTGTCGTCGTAGACGATCCGGACCTCTCCGGAGAGGCCCGGCACGGTATGCGTGACCGCAGCGGGCAGAGTGGTGCCCCGGGCGCTGGCCCAGACGCCCCCTACGGGGTCGAGGAAGGGACCGAGAGCGGGGATGGGCCCCACGGGCTTTGCACCGACGTACAGGCCGACTGCGAGGAGAGCCGCGCTCAGCCCGATCTTGCGGGCGGACCTCAAGCGGTGCTCACTCCCCGACGAGGTTGACCACGATCTGCCGATGCCTGGGCCGTGTGTCAAGGTCCACCAGGACCACCTGTTGCCAGGTGCCGAGGGGCAGGGAGCTCTGGACGATGGGAAGGGCCAGGGAGGGCCCGATGAGGCTCGCCCGCACGTGGCTGTGACCGTTGTCGTCGTGCCACATCTTCTCGTGCTCGTAACGGCCGTCCCGTGGGGCGATGCGCTCCAGCGCCGCAGCGATGTCGTGGCCCACCATTCCTGGCTCGTACTCCACGGTGGTCAGGGCGGCCGTGGAGCCGACAACCATCGCCGTGAGCTGTCCCGTGGTGATCCCGCTGTCGCGGACTAACGCTTGAAGGTCGGCGGTCAGGTCCAGAATGTGATCGTCGCCCTCCGTCCGTAGCTCGAGGGTCCGAGTGAGCGCTGTCATTCCGACCTAGTGTCCCGCCCCGCCTTGATCCCACGGCGCTCCGGCCCTCTTGGTGGCTCGCGAACTTCGGCAACGGAACACTAGCGGGCCTCGGCCTGATAGCCCGCGGTCTCGACCGCTGCCACGAGGTCAGCGTCCGGTACGTCCGCCGAAAGGGTAACGTCGGCCTGACCTTTTTCCAACGACACCTCTGCTCGGGTCACGCCTTCCATCCCCTCCAGGGCCGACTTGACATGGCTCACGCAGTGTTCACAGGACATTCCAGTGATCGCGAGTGACTTATTCATGAGATTTCCCGCTTCATGAGATTTTCCGCTGGGTTGTCGTTTCGGCTCCGGATCGCAGTCGGTCGCTACTCGCCCAGCACCCACCAGCCGATCAGGGCGGCGAGGGTCAGCGCGGCGCTCAAGGAGATGAGCTGCAAGGCCAGCATCTTTGCACGGGCACCCCTGGGCAGCACGGACTCGGTCCGCCGGACGCCCTTGCTGGTGATGTCGAACATCCAGGAGATCACGAGCGCAATGGGGAAGCCGCCGAGGGTCAGGGCGACCAGGACCTTCTCGGTGATCTCGGGGACGGGAAGCGCCTCGAGCATCAGATCCGCCGCGGTCAGGATGGTCCCCGCCACAAGGACGTAGAACACGGCCACGTGGTAGACGTGCCTGCGCCGAAGCTCGCCCAGGAAGCTCTGGAGGGAGGGCAGGCTCTGGAAGGCGGCGGGCAGCCTCTCACCGCCGGACGGTCCAGGCTCTGCCCTCGGCGGCTCCGCATGGGGCTCCTCCACGATGTGCTCTAACGCCTTCGCCACATGCGATGCCCGGGGTCGGTGCGTGGGGTTCTTTGCCAGACAGCGAGCAAGGAGCTCCCCCAGATGCGGGTCGGCGTCGGGACGCAGCTCCAGCAGCGGGATCGGCTCCTTCTCCAGATGGGCCGTTGCGATCTGCACCTTCGACGTGGCCCCGTAGGCGTGCTGGAGCGTGAGGACCTCATATGCGAGGATCCCAAGGCTGTACACGTCCGACTCGTCGGTGAGGGGATCACCCAATAGCTGCTCCGGGCTCATGTAGCGCGGATCCCCCAGGAGCTGCCCCTGGTGCGTAAGCCGGGTGACGCTGTCCGCTCCCGTCTCGAGGATGCCGGCGATCCCGAAGTCGGTAAGGACGACGCGGTCGGAGTCTCGCTCCCGAACCACGTTGGCGGGTTTACCGTCACGATGGACGATGCCACACTCGTGCGCCGCCGCCAATGCGGAGGCCACCTGGCTCAGGACGTGGCACGCCTGCTCGATCCCCATCACACCCTCCGCCTGCAGGGCGTCCGCGAGATTCCGTCCCTCGATGTACTCCATGATGATGAACGGCGTCTCGTCGTCCAGGGTACCCACGCGGTACACCGCGGCTACGTTTTTGTGGTTGATCTTGGCTGCGGACCGAGCTTCCCTCTCGAAGCGCTTCCGTGCGGTCTCGTCTCCCGCGAGCTCGGCCTTCATGACCTTGAGGGCCACCATGCGCCTGAGGTCCTCTTCTCTGGCGAGGTACACGTGAGCCACGGAACCCTCTCCCAGAAGACGTACGATCTGGAAGTCGGGGGCCAGCTCGGCGTGGATTTGAGTTTGACGCTCTTGGTCAGCCATGTATTCGTATCGGCCGCGAAAAAGTCGCTCCTCTCGGGCGGAATTTGAGCACCCGGTCACGGTTAAGGCAAATGTCCGGCCGCCTCCACGACCTCGACGGCGGTGGCGAGATCCACCGAGCCCGCTATTGGTAATGTCCGAGCACCTCGCTAGAATTCGACCGTTATCTCCATGTCCACTAGGGACATTCGCACCAGATTCCTTCTGGTGAGGACAGATCACATGATGAATAAGAGGATCGCGGCACTGGCCGGGGGTGGCGTTTTCGCGCTGCTGATCGCCGGGCTTTCGTCGTGGTATATCCCTTCAGCGGCCAAGGCCGGCGTCGTCACCGTTTACAAGAACCCGTCCTGCGATTGCTGCGGCGCTTGGGTGGACCACATGCGGGCCGCCGGCTTCGAGCTCGGAGTCCATGACGTGACCGACCTGCAGGCCATCAAGGCGGAGCACGGCATCTCGGCCAATCTCGGGTCGTGCCACACGGCTCTGGTGGGCGGCTACGTGGTCGAGGGTCACGTGCCTGCGGATCTCGTCCAGAAGATGCTGGACGAGAAGCCGAATATCGCAGGCCTGTCCGTTCCGGGCATGGTCGTCGGAAGCCCCGGTATGGAGGTCCCCGGTCAGCCGGCCCAGCCCTACGACGTGATGGCGTTCGACGCCAGCGGGAGAACAGCCGTCTACGCGAAGCGTTGAGCGCAGCCCGGGCCCTCGCGGGGCCCGGGCTATTGCTCGTGGCGTGCGCCAACGTCGCGAATCTTCTCCTGGCGCGGGCCGCACTCAGGACCAAGGAGGCGGACGTCCGGGTCGCTCTGGGTGCCGGCTGCCTCCGGGTCATGCTGCCGTTCTTCTCGGCGGGCCCACCCATGGGCATGGCCGCCGACGTGCGAAACACCGAAGTTGCTCCTCAAACAGGGTGCCGCGCAGATGGCGATCGGTCTCGCCATCGGGATGGCCCTTGCTTGGGGAGTCTCGGAAGCGATCACGATCATCATGTTCCAGGTGGATCCCCGCGACGTGTCGGTCTTCGCCACCGTACTCGGAGTGATCCTCTCCATCGGTTTCCTGGCGAGCTGGATCCCGGCACGGCGTGCCACGAGCGTCGATCCCATGACGGCGCTTCGGTACGAGTGAGGCGGTAGCACGGAGCGGGTCGGGCCGGCGTCAATCGGTGGACAGGGTTTCGATCACGCCATGTCGTCCGTCACGACGCCGGCCCCTCGCTGGTCAGGGGGCGCCTACCACGTTCTTCGTCGGCCTCTCGGATGGCCTCCGCAAGCGCCTCGCCGAGCGGGTGGGTGTGGATCCCGCGCTCCGTCACAATGCCGGAGACGAGGCTCGCCGGCGTGATGTCGAACGCCGGGTTCCACACCTGGGCGTCGGATGGGGCGGTGAGTGACCCGAATCCCCTGGCGACCTCCTCCGCTCCCCGGAACTCGATGGGGATGTCGGCGCCGGCCGAGGTCCCGAGATCCACTGTGGACGTCGGCGCCAGCACGTAGAAGGGGACCCCGTGGTGACGGGCCAGGACCGCCAGGGCGTACGTCCCGACTTTGTTGGCCACGTCGCCGTTGGCGGCGATCCGGTCGGCTCCCACGAATACGATGTCAGGGCGGAGCTCACCGAAGAGCGCCCCCGCCATGTTGTCCGTGATGACCGTCACGTCGATTCCGGCCCGGCCCAGCTCCCACGCGGTCAGCCTGCTCCCTTGCAGGAGCGGACGCGTCTCGGTGGAGAACACCCGGACCGAGCGACCCACCTGGTGGGCCAGGTATAGGGGCGCCAGGGCCGTGCCGATCCCCCCGGTGGCCAGGGCACCGGCGTTGCAGTGGGTGAGGACGGACGCCCCGTCGTCGACCAGCGCTAGTGCGTGCTCCCCGATCTGCCGGCACATGACCCGGTCCTCGTCCAGGATCCGGCCGGCCTCTTCACGCAGGGCACGGGCCAGCTCGGCCGGGTCGTCCCACGGGGCTCCCAGCGCTGTCGAGGTCATGCGCTCAAGGGCCCAGCCGAGGTTCACCGCGGTGGGACGGGCCTGGGCGAGATGGCGGCACCACTCCGTCACCTCCTCGGCCGAAAGAGACGGGGCGTGATGGCCCGAGGTGTCGCCGGCCCTCCCTCCCGCCTCGGCGATCCGCGCGCTGGCCAGCGCAGCCACGCCCATCGCTGCCGTGATGCCGACCAGTGGAGCGCCACGCACGCGCAAGCTCGTGATGGCTTCGTGCACTTCGTGAAGCGTTCGGAGCTCCCGGTAGACCTCCGAGCCGGGAAGCTCGGTCTGATCGAGAATGACCAGGCCCGCGTCGTCGTCGGTCCAGCGGATCGTGACAGGCGGTCCCGGGGAACCGTCCATGTGTGTGTGCGCGTTCATGGTGGGCTAAGATACCATCGCTTGTGTCGCGCGCGACGTTGAGGGATCGCGACCCCCATCGACGTCCAGCGGCCTGTTCCGAAACTGGATCCTCGTCGCTCTCGTCGTGGATGGTATATCGGTCGTCATCGATGTCACCGACGTGGCCCGCTACTTCCTGAGCGACCGGGACCCGCAAGTCGTGCCGGAGTAAGTATCTTGCCCGGCAGAGGATCGGGCCGAACTGGCGATCGTGCGGGACCAGATGATCCTCTTGGACCGACCTCGGGGGACGACGGGTGAGAAACTTCGCGATTCGCCTCATCATCAACGCCTTCGCCCTGACCGGGGCGGCCTACTTCGTCAACGGCATCGACCTGACGGGGGGGTACCTGGATGTGCTTCTGGTGGCCTTCGTGTTCGGGCTGGTGAACGCCCTGGTGAAGCCCATCGTCTTCTTCTTCTCGCTGCCGTTCCTCTTCTTCACCCTGGGCCTCTTCTATCTGGTGATTAACGGCGCCATGCTGCTCCTCACCGCCAAGCTCGTTGACAACTTCGCGGTTAGGGGGATCTGGCCGGCGGTGGTGGGCAGCGTAGTGATCTCCATCATATCCATGCTCCTCTCGGTCATTTTGAAGGACGAAAAGAAGAAGAAGTGATCGCCCACTCGGCGCCTGCCACCGTCATCACCCCCGCCACCAACCCGTAGAGCGCACCCAGCACCACGTCGATCACGTAGTGGTGGTTCAGATAGACGGCCGCGAAGCACATGACGGCGAGGAATGCCACCGTGAGGGCCCGGAGCGCTCCGAGCCTGAAGGCGAAGAAGACGGAGAGTGTGGGGTACGATATGTGGAGCGATGGCATCGCCCCGAACGGGTTCGACTCGTACCCGTACATCCCGGCGAAAAAGCTCGTCCCCAGGAGGTTGTCGAAGCGGGCAGTTCGCGCCGGGCTCCCCGGCACGTCGAGAAGAACCGTCTCGAGGCCGTATGCCTCGATGTACCACGGTGGTGCGGCCGGATAGAGATACCAGGTGGCGTACCCCACGACATTGACCACGAGGAAGCACCACACCAGGGTCTGAGCCGTCCAGAAACGACGCTCCGGGCTCCAGGCATCGCCGATGTCCCCGGCTCCGGCTGCCACGCCGCCCCTGTGGATCCGTCTGGTCAGTAGGAAGGCCACCACCATGAAGATCCCAATGAACGTCAGGTAGGCGCCGCCCGCGATGAGGTCGAGGACGGGGTGGAGATGCAGTCCGAACCACTCGTTGAGCGTCAGGGGCCCGTTGGGCGACGAGACACCGAAAAGGCTTCTTTCCAAGAGGTAGGGCTCGGCGATGTGGGGCGCGCCCCGTACGTGGGGACCCCAGTATCGTTGGCTGTCGTAGATGACGCCCGTCAGGATGAAGGGGAGGAGGAAGAGCAGCACCTGTCGCCCACGGGGCCCGAGGTGAGCCAGGAGGAGCACGGCACCACCGTAGGTGAGGTGGTCGAGCTTGATCTCCCCCGCCAGCGTGGCCAGGACAAACCAGTAGAGACCGACGAGGAGCCAGGGTACTGCCCGCTCTCGCGTCACCCTCCGCAATTCCGGGTTACGTAGTCGTCCGAAAGCACGCGGTCCATCACCTCGACGAGGCGGTCGGCGTCGTTCTGATCGAACACGAGGGGTGGCTTGATCTTGATGATGTTGTAGTCGGGCCCGTCGGTGCTCAGTAGGATCCCGTGGCCCTTCATCCTCTCGACGACGTACTCGGCGACTCCGGGGTGGGGCTCGCGGCTCGCATGATCGGAGACGATCTCGATCCCGAGAAACAGGCCCAGGCCGCGCACGTCTCCCACCGCCGGGTGTCGCCCCATCAGTGAGACGAGCCCGTCGCGCATGCGGCTGCCGACGCGGAGGGCGTGCTCCTGGAGACCCTCGTCCTCGATGACGTCCAGGACCGCCAGGCCGACCGCGCACGATACCGGATTGCCGCCGAAGGTGTTAAAGTACTCCATTCCGTTGGCGAAGCTCTCGGCGATCTCGGGCGTGGTGACGACGGCGCCGAGTGGATGCCCGTTCCCCATGGGCTTGCCCATGGTCACGATGTCGGGCACGACGCCTTGAGTCTCGAAGCCCCAGAAGTGGCTTCCCACGCGGCCGAAACCCACCTGGACCTCGTCGCAGATGCACACGCCGCCGTCCTCGCGCACCAGGGCGTATGCCGCATCGAGGTAGCCCGGGGGGAGCTCGATCTGTCCTCCGCAACTCAGCAGGCTCTCGCAGATGAACGCGGCGGGGCCGAACGATCGCCGCTGCGCTTCCGCCGTGGCCTCCAGGAGCAGATCCGCGAACCGCTGGCCGCGATCCGGGTCCGACCGCCGGAAAAGCCCCCGGTAGTCGTCGGGCATGGCCACGGTATGGATGTGCGGGGCGGCACCCTCACCCCCCGGTCCGTCGAACTTGTAGGGGCTGGCTGCAATGGTGGCTCCCGTGTTCCCATGGTAGGCGCCCTCCACCACGATGAAGTCGTCGCGTTGGGTGTGGGCATGGGCGAGCCGGAACGCCAGCTCGTTCGCCTCGCTCCCCGAGTTCACGAGGAAGCACACTGAGAGCGGATCGGGCAGGGTGGCGGTGAGACGCTCGCAGTAGCGGCCGATGGTCTCGTGGAGGTAGCGGGTGTTCGTGTTCAGGACCCCCATCTGCTTTCGGGCGGCCTCCACGACTCGGGGATGGCAGTGGCCCACGTGACAGACGTTGTTCACCCCGTCCAGATAGGCCTGCCCATTCGCGTCGATGAGGTGCTGCTTCCACCCTCGGACGATGTGGAGCGGCTCTCTGTACGAGAGGCGGAGGGACGGCCCCAGATGCTCCCGGCGGAGGTCTCTGATCTGGTCGAGCGGCAACTCGGGAGCGAAAGTGGAGCCCTCGGGCAGGTCCAGCATGAGGCCCGGGTCGGGGGAGATGCTCAGCCACACGTTCCGCTGGCTGGGAAGCGCGACCCCCGGGAAGGTGCCCTCCATGTCCAGGAGGTCGGTGATCAGCTGGAAGTGGAGATGCGGCGGCCAGTCCCCGTTCTCGGGAAAGTCACCGAGCTGGGCGATCTGCTGACCGCGCTCCACGGGCATCCCCACCTTCAGGCCCTCCGGCGACTTCTGATCCAGATGCCCGTACAGTGTGTAGAAGGTCGGGAGGTCGTTGGGGGCGTGCTCGAGGATGATCGTGGGCCCGTAGTCCAGTCGCTCCGAGTTGTTCCGAACACTGTGAACGTGGCCGTCGAGGGGGGCCAGGACCGGGCTCCCTGCGGGGAGGAAGATGTCGATGGCGGTGTGCACGGTGCGACGCTCCGGGAATTCCCCAGCGGCCTGCACGTAGTTGTCCGAGGCGTAGCACACACGGGGCTCGGCGTATCGGCCGATGCCCACCGTGGCGCCCTCCTCATCGAGGCGCCGCAGGAGGTGCGTGTTGAACGCGGTGGCGTCGAGGACCCGGTCCAGGTTGTCGATCTCGGGACTGGCTGCGCTGAGGTCGAAGACCAGGGCATCGTCCAGGCTCTCGCTGACCACAGGGCCCACCTCCTGCCGGTGCCATTCGATCCAGCCCGTGATCTGGTGGTGACTCGGGCACGGCTCGAACTCACACGCGTCTCTGAGGAGGTTCCGGGCGAGGCGCGGATGGACAGCGGCCAGATCGGTCAGCGCATCCCATGCCGGAGCCTCGCTGATCGTCAGGTACGAGTCATCCGAATCCTCTCCACCCCGGGAGGCGGAGATGCTGACGCTCACGCCCAGCCGCGCCCGGACGAGGGTGAAGAGAATCTCCAGCTCCGTCTCGGTGAGGGGACGAACGCGATGGTACCCGCGCACCACCGAGATCATGGCGGCCATAGGGTCGGACGCCCCGAAGAGGGCGTAGGCGGCGCCTATGGCCAAGTCACACACGGTCGCGCTCTCGAGAGCGTCCCCGAAGTCCACGAGTCCGACGACCGTCCGTCCCTCCGGTGTGGGAGGACCGACGAGAACGTTGTAGTCGTTGGCGTCGTTGTGGATGACGCTCCTCGGCACCTCGGGTAGGAGCGGCACTACGACGGTCTCGAATTCGCGTCCGACCGCCTCGACCCGGGCTCCCCGCTCCTTTTTTCGGATATGGGAGAGGTTGGCGTCCATGACCTGGTGGGCGCGGGTCAGATCCCACTGGAAGTCCGGGCGGACCGCGGCCGGGTGGTCGAATTCGGAGAGCGCTGCGTCTAGGCGGCCCATCGCTTCGCCGAAAGACTCCAGGAGGGAAGGCGTCCTGGGCCGGACGGTCCCCATGATCTCACCCTCGACGTAGGTGAGGAGTCGCACCCAGTGCGTGGCTCCGTCGTCGCCAGGGGCGGCAAAGCCGCTATCCCCGGTCGTGGTCGGTACGATCCTGGGGAGATCGACGCCGATGTCCCGCTCGGCCAGGAACGCCAAGGCGTCGGCTTGGAGCTCCAGAAGAGCCGTGGGCACGTCGGGGTGGGCGATCTTCAGAACGAACCGGTCCCCTCGATCGGACACTACACGGAAGTTCTGATCGCGCTCGCTCGGTAGGGACGCGACGTCGCCCACGAGTCCGAAGTGGGACCCGAGGAGGTCGAGGGCTTGCACCTTGCTGAGGCGCGGGCGTCGGTCCGGCTGTGGCTGGCTCACGGCGGGAAAGGTACCCGCGTTCGTGCGGCCGTGCTATCCGGGTATAGAGGCCGGAAGCCCGTCTGCTCGGGGCTCGAGGGTCGCTCGAGCTCGCGGAGAGAGAGGCCTCAGGCCGGAGAGGGCCAGGGGTCGGGCTCGGGGCGTACGGCTCCACGGGGAGGTGCTTCCAGATTGGCCATGCGCTCCATGAAGGCGCGCTCTTCCCGAGTGAGGGTGTCGACGCCGGCACCGTCGATCTGGCCGAGGAGCCGCTCGACGTACTCCCGGTTCACCTCATGGAGACGTTCGAGCCTGATGCGGCGCCACCACTCTTCGTCCTCTTGATCCTGGACGCCCTTGGACGCGTAGAAGGAGTTTGGGCGCTCCACCACACGTCGGGCGGCGATCAACCTCTGCTTACGCCCCACCCAGGCTCTCCGGAGGCCGAAACCTCCGAGGACGACAGCCAAAATCGCAGCCGGTAACCAAGACAGCATGGCATCCACACCCGAACGGGACCCAACCAACAACTTCTCTACGTACTGTTTGACGTCGCTCGTGTTCCGAAGGTTGCGATCGCCCTGGTAATTCTAATACGCGCGGGCCCCGGCGAAAGGATTCAGGGGGAGACGGAGTCGCTAACCCAAGCGTCCCGTGGTGCCGGATTAATCGATCCTGCTTTGGCACTCCGCCACTACCGGCCCAGGGCCGACTCATACGATCGTTTGACCATCCGTTTGACCATTGATCCGATCAAGAGAGACATTTGGGGATATTTTCCTTGATAAACACTCCTCATTGCGTATATTAATACGAACGTTTGAATTAGTCTAAGGATCGACATGGGCAAGTCATCCCGGAACACCGACACGACCACCCGGCTGCGGACGGCCGGACGACGGATCTTCTCGCGCCAGGGATACGAGGGGGCCTCCGTTCGGGCCATCACACGAGAGGCTCGCGCCAACCTGGGGGCGGTGACGTATCACTTCGGAAGTAAGGAAGGCCTGTACGAGGCCGTGGTGGACAGCGCTCTCGCTCCCCTCAGAGGCCGAGTCACCGAGGCTGCCTCCGTTCCGGGAACGCCCCTTCAGAGGATCGACGGTGTCGTCCGGGCCTTCTTCGCCCACCTGAGCGAGAACCCGGACATGCCTCACTTCATGCTCCAGCAGGTGACCTCGGGAGTCGAGCCTATCAAGCCGGTCCAAGAGACCATGCAGCACGTCATCGGAACGCTCTCGACCCTTCTTCGCGAGGGACAGAAGGACGGGAGCATCCTCGAGTCGGACATGCTCCCTACGGTTATCGGGATCATTGCCCTCCCCGTCCACCTGACTTTGGTGGGCCAGCTGTTGTCTCGGGCGGGCAGCTTCGCCGGCGGTGTGCCTGCGGGCCAGGCGGAGGAGCATGCAGTGCAGTTCGTGGGACGGGCGCTCAGCGTCAAGGAGGTATCATGAATTCGAGTGCTTGGCTGTGGCGGGCGGTGGGCGCCGACTCGCCGAGGCTCCGGAACGTTCTGGCAGGCGTGGCAAGCGTCGCCATGTCGTGGATAGTTGGGCCGGCGCAGAGCGTGGCCGCCCAGGCAGCGGACCGTACATCCTCCGACGCCACGCTGACTCTCTCCCGGGCTGTGGCGATGACGTTGGACACCCACCCCTTCCTGCTGGGCGGAGTCGCTCGCCAGAGAGCTGCCGAGGAGGCCCACAGAGTGAGCGTGGGAGAGCGCTTCCCGTCTCTGAGCATGCGCGCTACCGCCACGCAGTTCGACGAGCCCATGGTCGTCACGCCCATTCATGGCTTCGAGCCTTCCCTCGTCCCTCCCTTTGACGAGACGCTCTTCCAGGCCGGAGCCATGGTCGGCTACACGGTCTACGACGGCGGTGCGAGGGGAGCCCGTATCTCGGCGTCGGAGTCGCAGGCGAGGGGCGCCCAGTGGGATCTTCGATCGGCCCGGCAGGAGCTCATCGGCCAGGTCGCCGCAAGCTATCTCGCCATACTCTTGGCTCGGGATCAGCTGGACGCCCACGACCAGCGCATCGCCGCCCTGCAGTCGGAGCTCGAGCGGGTCCAGGATCTTCTGGCCGTCGGGCGGGCTCCGCGGGTGGAGGTCCTTCGGGCCGAGGCGGCCCTGGCTGACGCCCGCGCGGACCGGGTCCGGACGGTCACTATGCGCCGAGTGGCCGAGGGCGACCTGGGTCGGCTCATGGGCCTGTCCGACGGCTCCCTCAGCGAGCGTGCGTTGCAGGAGGTCACCCTCCAGGCAGGAAGCGTCGTCGATCGGACTCGGCTGTTCTCGACATCCCTGGCCGCCAACCCAGGCGTCCAGCGCGCCAGGGACGATCTCACATCCGCCGAGGCCGCGGTGGGCGTCGCCCGGGGCGCCCGCAGGCCCAGCGTGGGCCTTCAGGCGGCCTATGTGGACCAGGGTAGCCTCGACGGACACTTCACCGCCGAGTGGAACGTGGGCCTCGCCATCTCGGTGCCCGTCTTCACCGGTGGCAGCCTGTGGCACGGTGTTTCCCGCGCCGAGGCCCTCCGCGAGGCCTCACACGAGAACCTACGTCTCGCCGAGCTCGGAGCGGCGGCGAGCGTCGACCGGGCGCTGGCGACGCTAGAAGAAGCCGAGGCCCGTGCGGCGAGTCTTCACACGGCCGTTGACCGCTCCGCGGAAGTGGCTCGGATCGAGCGGCTGCGTCTCGACACCGGCACCGGCGTGCAGGCGGACTATCTACAGGCCGAGGCTACCCTTCTCTCCCTGCGAGCCACGCTCAGTGAAGTGGAGCACGGGGCGGTGCTGGCGCGGATCCAACTCGCCAAGGCGGTGGGCGAGCTCGACGAGGGCTGGCTCGAAGAGAATCTCGGAGGTGCATCATGAGCGGACGTCGACCCCCTCGACGTGTTCTGGCGGTGGTCGTGTTGGCAGTCGCCGGTGCCATCCTGTGGTTCGGATTCCTGCGGGACGACGAGGTCGGGGACGAGCTCACGGCTTCCGGGACGGTGGAGGCCACCGAGGGCCAGCTCGCCTTCCAGGCGGCAGGCCGGATCGAGGATATCGGCCCGCGGGAGGGTGACCGCGTCACGGCCGGCCAGGCGCTGGCGAGCCTCGACCGTTCCGAGATCAACGCGCGCCGTGCTCAGCTGGTGGCTCAGCTCGCGGCGGCGCGAGCCGGATTGGCGGAGCTCCGGAGTGGGTTCCGGCAGGAGGAGATCGCCCAGGGGCGTGCCGGCCTCCGGGCGGCCGAGACGCAGGTGGGCGACGCCGAGCGCGATTTGGAGCGGGCCCGGCTTCTGCATGACGGCGGGGCCGTGAGCAAGGAGGCCCTGGAGAAGAGCGAGTTCGCCCTGAGCCTCTCTCGGATCCAGGCCGACGAGCGTCGTGAAGCGCTGCGACTCCTGGAGGCCGGACCCCGCCCGGAGAGAGTCGAGGCCCAGGCCGCACAGGTGGCGGCGGCCGAGGCCGGGATCCAGGTCGTTGACGCCGTGCTGTCCTTCGCGACGATCACGGCCCCGTTCGACGGCGTGGTGACCGTGAGGCACCGGGAGCCGGGTGAGACGGCCCCGCCGGGCGCTCCCGTCCTAACGCTAATGAACCCGGACGACCGCTGGGTGCGGATCTACGTGCGGGAGGACCGGATCGGTAGGGTCGCGCTGGGACAGCGGGCCACCATCACCTCCGACAGCTATCCCGACCGCACCTATGACGGGCGCGTGACCTTCATCGCTTCGGAGGCCGAGTTCACGCCCAAGAACGTCCAGACGCCCGAAGAGCGAGTGAAGCTCGTCTATGCAGTGAGAGTCCAGGTGGTGGGCGACCCGGGCTTCGAGCTCAAGCCGGGCATGCCCGCGGACGTGCGCCTGGACGAGGGCGGTGCGGTTCCGTGAGTGTCCGAGGGGGGGTGACCTGGGCGGTTCGGACCGAGGGCCTGACCCGAGCGTTCGGGCCGCTGGTGGCCGTGGATGGCCTGTCCCTCGAGGTTGCCGCCGGCGAGCTCTTTGGCCTCGTGGGCCCCGACGGCGCCGGCAAGACGACGACGCTGAGGATGCTCGCCGGCGTCCTACCTCCCTCGAGTGGGCATGCCTGGGTGTTCGGTACGGACATGCGTGCCGATCCGGAAGCGGCCAAGGGACGGATCGCCTACATGTCTCAGCGCTTCGGCCTCTACCACGACCTCACGGTGAGCGAGAACCTCGACTTCTACGCCGACCTCTTCGGCGTGCCCCGGGACCAACGGCCCGAGAGGCTCGCACGACTCTACGAGTTCTCGGGCCTCGCCCCCTTCATGGATCGCCGGGCGGAGGCGCTCTCCGGAGGGATGAAGCAGAAGCTCGGCCTCTCGTGCGCCCTGATCCATCGCCCGAGCCTCCTGCTCCTGGACGAGCCGACCTTCGGCGTGGACCCCATATCCCGTCGGGATCTCTGGCTGATCATCCACGAGATGGTGGACGAGGGTGTGACAGTCGTGGTGAGCACGGCCTACATGGACGAGGCCGAGCGATTCGACCGGCTGACCTTCCTCCAGGCGGGCACAAGCCTCTCCGTGGATACTCCCGACGCTCTCCGAGAGGGGCTGGCTGGTCGGCTGCTCTCCGTCCGTGTCGGGGATCGGTCGAGGGCGGCCCGGGACGTCCTGAGAGCGACCCCGCTCGTCACCAGCGCATCCGTCTTCGGTGATCGGCTGCATGTAGTGGTGGGGGACGCAGTGGCCGGCTCGGGCGTGGTCCGAGCCGCTCTCGAATCGCAGGGATTCTCGGACGTAGTGGTGGAGTCCATCGACGAGCCGTCGATGGAGGACGTGTTCATGGACCGGGTCGGGGCCGGCCGAGACGGAGGCCATGAGACCGACTGACCCGGAGCACGCGGTCATCGCCCGCGATCTTACCCGTCACTTCGGTGACTTCGTCGCCGTCGACCGGGTGTCGTTTCAGGTGCGCTCGGGGGAGATCTTCGGCTTTCTGGGACCCAACGGGGCAGGCAAGACCACCACCATCAAGATGCTCACCGGGCTGATCCCTCCCACCTCGGGGGAGGGCCGCGTGGCGGGACTGGACGTGGAGACAGAGCGCGGCGCCATCAAGCTCCGCATCGGCTACATGTCCCAGCTGTTCTCCCTCTACGCCGATCTGACCGTCGAAGAGAACATCCGCTTCTTCTCACGGCTCTACGGGGTTCCCCGGAACCGCCGGCGGGAGAGGGCGGACTGGGTCGTGGAGATGGCGGGGCTCGGCGAGCACCGGGACCGCATGACCGGGGAGCTGCCCCTGGGTTGGAAGCAGAGGCTCGCCCTGGGTTGCTCCGTCCTCCATGAGCCACCGATCCTCTTCCTGGACGAGCCCACATCCGGGGTGGACCCGATTTCACGTAGAGCGTTCTGGGACCTGATCTATGGGCTGGCGGATGGCGGGACTACGGTCTTCGTCACGACCCACTACATGGAAGAGGCCGAGTACTGCCACCGGCTCGCTCTGATGAATCGGGGACGCCTCATCGCCCTGGACACGGCGGCGGGGCTCCGGGCCGGCATGGAACTGCCCCTCTTCGAGGTCTGGGCCGAGCATCCGCCCCGGGCCGTACAGGCGTTGGACGGTGCCTCGGGGATCGTGGATGCAGCCATGTACGGCCGCTCTCTCCACGTGACCACGGACACGGGAGATGGCGCCGACAAACGCATCCGGTCCCATCTGGCCCGGGCGGACATCGCTGTGACGTCCGTGAAGCATATCAAGCCGTCTCTCGAGGACGTGTTCGTGGCGCGCATCCGGGACGAGGGTGGGGCGAGGAGCGGGTGAGCATGCTCAGCCGAACGCGGTTCATGGCCATGGCGCGGAAAGAGGTTCTTCACCTGCGTCGCGACCCCAGGAGCCTCTTGCTCGCCTTCCTCCTGCCGGCCCTCCTCGTCGTCATCTTCGGGTACGCCATAACGTGGGACGTCGAGGACATTCGTACGGCCGTACTGGACCTGGACGGATCCAGTCGGAGCCGGGAGCTGCTCGATGCCTTCGAGGCGTCGGGCTACTTCACGGTGGTGCGGCGGCTGACGCGCCACGGGCAGGTGGAGGAGGTACTGGACCGGGGCGAGGCCCTCGTGGCCATCGTGCTACCGCGTGACTTCGCCCGGGATCTCGACGGGGGGCGGTCCGCCAAGCTCCAGATCCTCGTCGACGGCAGCGACGCCAATACGGCGACCATCGCGTTGGGATATGCCCAGGCCATCGTCCGTTCATTCTCCACCGATGTCCTGCTGCAGGGAGCCGAGCTCCCCCCGATGATCCGCGCACAGACCCGGGTCTGGTACAACGAGGAGCTCCTGAGCAAGAACATGATCGTCCCGGGGCTCGTGGCGGTCATCATGATGATCATCGCCGCCATGCTCACCTCTCTCACCATCGCCCGGGAGTGGGAGCGGGGTACGATGGAGCAGCTCGTGTCCACCCCGGTCCATCGGCTCGAGGTGGTTCTGGGCAAGCTGCTTCCCTACGTGGCCATCGGGATCATCGACGTGGCCCTGGTGAGCGTCATCGGTGTGTTTCTCTTCGACGTTCCCTTCCGGGGCAGCGCCGGCCTCCTGATGATCTTTTCGCTCGCGTTCATCTTGGGAGCCCTGGGAATGGGGATGTTCATCTCGGCGGTGGCGCGCTCACAGCTTCTGGCCACCCAGATGGCGATGATCCTCACGTTTCTCCCGGCATTTCTGCTTTCCGGATTTATGTTCGCCATCGAGGTCATGCCTCCGGCCCTGCAGGCGATCACCTACCTGATTCCCGCCCGCTACTTCCTTGTGGTGACCCGGGGACTGTTCCTGAAGGGTGTGGGCGTCGAGGTGTTGGCCACCGAGGGCCTGCTCATGATCGCCTTCGCGGTCCTGGGCATCTTCGGTGCGACCCGGGCGTTCAAGAAGGAGATCCAGTGAACCGGGTGACCGGTGGACTCGAGCGGGTGTTCGGCCTTCTGGCCAAGGAGTTCCTGCAGATCTTCCGAGACCCAAGGATGGCACGGGTGATCTTCGTGGCTCCTATCATCCAGCTCGTGGCGTTCGGATACGCCGTTTCCACCGATCTCGCCGACACGCCGACCTTTGTGGTGGATCAGGACAACACGCGTGAGTCGCGGGAGTTAGTGTCGGCCCTGACGGCCTCCGGATACTTCGAGGTTACGGGTCGATCGCAAACGCCCAGGGACCTGGTCAGGGCCCTGGACCGTGGGGAGGCGATCGTCGGGGTGGAGATCCCACGGGGGTACGCCCAAGGGCGGCTGGGGGGTGGTGGCGCGCAAGTTCAGGTGCTCCTCGACGGCACCAATTCCAACACTGCTGCTGTGGCCCAGGGCTACATCACCCGCATCATCGAGGGGCGCGCAGTGGAGCGGGCGATGACGGGGGTCAGACTTCCCGTGGATCTGCGCGAAAGGGCCTGGTACAACCCCGAGCTGGCCAGCCGCAACTACAACGTTCCCGCGGTGGTTGGGACCCTCATCATGCTCGTCTGCCTCCTCCTCACCTCGTTGGCCGTGGTGCGGGAGCGGGAGATCGGAACGCTGGAACAGCTCAAGGTCAGTCCACTCACGGCCGGCGAGCTCATCATCGGAAAGACACTGCCCTGCGGGATCATCGGGATGGGAGATCTGGTCCTGGTGACGACGGTGGCGGTCCTCTGGTTCGGCGTGCCTCTTCGGGGCAGCCTCCTCCTCCTGTTTGTGGCCAGCGTCCTATATGTGGTGGCGGGCCTGGGGATGGGTCTGCTCATCTCCACGGTCTCCAAGACGCAGCAAGAGGCCTTCATGGGCACGTTCCTGGTGTTCATGCCCGCCCTGCTTCTGTCCGGGTTCATGTTCCCCGTGTCCAGCATGCCCGAGATCTTCCAGGACATCACGATCTTGAACCCGATCCGGCACTACCTCGAGATCGTGCGGGCCATCTTCCTCAAGGGGATCGGTATCGATGTCCTTTGGCCGCAGTTCGTGGCGCTCCTGCTCCTGGGGCTCACCCTCCTGACCCTGGCGACTCTGCGGTTCAGACGTGAGGTCGCGTAAGACCCCGATCTGTCCTCGCCCGCAGCGGGCTTCCCCTGTATCTTGTTCCCTTGGCGGGCGGAGGGCCGCCAGTTCTTCTTCCTTTGTATTCACGTAAGGGGGGTAGGCTCCATGAGCGACGTCGAGATCATCGGCACTCCGGAGCGCACGGTCTCCAGAAGGACGTTCATCATGGGGGTCATCGCCGCGGGGGCGACGACCTCTTCGGCGGGCTATTTGTTCAGGGGGTCGAGACCGCTCTTGGGTGCCCTGCCGGTTCAGGGTTCGGTGGAGAGGCTGGTGACGCTCAACGTGAACGGTCAGCAGCGTCGCGTAGACGTGCTGAAGCAGGAGACGTTGGCCCTGACCCTCCGCTACAAGCTCGGGCTCACGGGCACCAAGTTCGGGTGCGATCGAGCCGAATGCGGAGCTTGCACGGTGCTGATCGACGGCGTGCCGAGCTACTCATGCTCGGTCCTGACGCACACCGTCCGCGGGCAGGAGATCACGACCATCGAGGGGCTGGAGAGCCCCGACGGCACGCTCCACCCGGTCCAGCAGGCAGTTCTGGACGAGGGTGGTTTCCAGTGCGCCTTCTGCGCACCCGGCTTCATCATGAGCATGGTGGCCATGGTCGAGGCCAATCCGAACCCCACACGTGAAGAGGCGGCGCACGCGCTCTCGGGCAACCTCTGCCGCTGCGCCGACTACGACAAGATCCTGACTTCCGCCATGCGGGCTGCCGAGTATGCCCGGCAGCGGGCTTAGGGGGGCATCATGGCCGAGAAACTGGTAGGACAGGACATCGCCCCTCCCGATCTCTACGCGAAGATCACGGGTCGGGCCAAGTATGCGGAGGACTTCAGGGTCGACGGCATGTTGTTCGCCAAGCTCCTGGTGAGCCCCATGCCCCATTGCCGCGTCCGGCGCATCGACGCCAGCGCGGCACTCGCCATGGATGGGGTCGTGGGCATCCTCACGGCCGACGACATACCGGCCGTCGACGCTCCCGGAGAGGCGTGTCTCACCATGGAGCCGCACTACGAGGGGGAGCCGGTCCTCGCCCTGGCGGCGGTGGACGAGACGACGGCCGCGGACGCCGTCGAGGCGATCAAGGTCGACTTCGAGCCCTTGCCGTTCGTGTTGAACCCGCTGGACAGTCTCAGGCCGGACGGACCCAGCGCCCGTCTCGACGGCAACACGATGGTCGGGCGGGACATCGCCACCATCAAGTGGACCGAGGAGGACTTCGCCAACGCCCCCGAGGGGACTCTCCCCATGGGTGAGCCTGGCGCCGAGTGGAGCGTCGGAGACGTGGAGGCGGGCTTTGCAGAGGCCGACCTGATCATCGACGAGACCATCGTCCACCAGTCGCTGACGCATCACCCCATGGAGCCCCGCACCACCATGGCGTACTGGCAGAACGGCAAGCTCTACATGCACACCTCCACGCAGAGCGTGGCGAGGACGAGAGCGGCGGTGGCCGGTATGCTCGACATGGACCTCGAGGACGTGGTACTGGTCGGCGAGTTCTGCGGAGGCGGCTTCGGGAGCAAGATCTCGGGCAGCGTCCACATGCTGATCCCGGCGCTCTTGTCGCGTAAGATCAACCGCCCCGTAATGATGCGGATCAATCGCTACGAAGAGAACTACATCGGCCGAGCCCGCCCGGGCTTCCAGGCGCAGGTCAAGATCGGCTTCCGCGCCGATGGCCGGATCACGGCGCTGGACATGTACATTCTCGGGGACGGCGGGCCGTACGGCCGCTCCGGCGACAACATGTCCGCGGGATCGACCGCCTCTCTGACGTACACGCCGCTCAACCAGCGGCATCGTGGGGTCGCGGTGTACACCAACACGCCGCCCAAGGCGGCTCAGCGGGGCCCCGGAGGAGCTCAGATCATCGGGATGCTCGAGCCGCTCATGGACAAGGCGGCCCGTGAGCTCGGGATGGATCGCCTGCAGCTCAGGCGAGTTAACGCGCCCGGTGGCGATGTGCTCTTCGGTGCGCGCCAGACCGGCCTTACGAGCGTCTTCGTCCGCGAAGCCATCGACAAGGGCGCCGAGCTGTTCGGCTGGGACGAGAGGATGGCGAGGAGCGGGCAGCGAAACGGTTCCAAGGTCACGGGCATCGGGGTCGGAGTGAGCCCGTATACCGCCGGCAGCTCGGGCTTCGACGGGCTGTTGGTCATTCGCGCCGACGGCAAGGTGTACATCCACCAGGGAATCGGGAACCTGGGGACCCACTCTCTCGCCGATACGGCCCGGGCGGCCGCCGACGTGCTGGGCGTCGCCTGGGACGACGTCGAAGTCGTGTGGGGCGACACGAGCCGCCACGTGCCGTGGAGCTCCGTGCAGGCCGGCAGCCAAACCACGTTCGCCCATACCAGGGCGAACCACGCTGTGGGGACGGCGGCCAAGCGCCTGCTCCAGGAGATCGCCGCCCGTGATCTGGGCGGGTCACCCGGAGACTACGATACCGCCGACGGCCGGGTCTTCCGTCGCTCGAGCCCGTCCACGGGAATGAGCTTCGCGAGGGCCGCAACCCGCGCCATGGAGCTGGGTGGGCGGTACAGCGGCGAGGAGGTCGCCGACGATCTCAACGACATGACGAAGGCCGCCGCTGCGGGGCTGGCCGGCCAGGGTCTGGTGGCCGTGGCCAAGGACAACTACCCCCGCGAGGGTGGAGTCCAGTCCTGGGTCGTGGGCTTCGCCGAGGTGGAGTTGGACGTCGAGACCGGCCAGGTGGACATCGTGAAGTACACCGCCGTGGCCGACTGCGGCACCGTGCTCCATCCCCGGAGCCTCGGAGGCCAGATCCTCGGCGGTTCCATCCAGGGCATGGGCATCGCCAGAAGCCAAAAGTGGGTCTTCGACCCGGTCTGGGGCGTGTCTTTCGCGAACCGCCTCTATACGGCCCGGCCGCCAGGGATGCTCGACGTGCCCATCGACATGGAGTGGGCCGCTGTGGAGATCCCCGATCCGCAGACGCCGGTCGGCGCCAAGGGGATCGGAGAGCCGCCCGTAGGAGCGGGCTCTGCGGCCCTCACGTCGGCCATCGCCGACGCACTAGGCGGCAAATGCTTGTGTCGAACGCCACTGACCGCGGATGTCATCCTTGCCGAGATAGAGGGCCGTCCGCCGGCGTACGGCCCCCTCGACCTTCACGTCTAAAGGGAGAAGCGAATCATGGCGGTCATCAGAGACATGATCCCGGCGTTCGAGCTCTTCCAGCCGACGAGCGTCGACGATGCCATCGACCTGTTGGATCGGTACGGTGAGGATGGTTGGGTGTTGTCCGGCGGTTTGGACAGCTTCGACTGGTTCAAGGACCGCATCAAGCGACCCGCCGCGGTCGTCGATCTCGTGAACCTGGACGAGCTGCGGGGCGTTCGCTCCACGGGCGACGGGCTCGAGATCGGGGCCATGACCACGATCACGAATGTGGCGACCCACCCGGAGCTGATGTCGAGCTACAGTGTCCTCACGGACGCCGCGGCTGGCGTCGCCACGCCGCAGATCCGGAACCGTGGCACGCTGGGTGGCAACCTCTCACAGGACACGCGCTGCTGGTACTACCGGGGTGGGTGGCCTTGCTACCGGGCCGGCGGCAACACGTGCTACGCGTCGGCGCCCACGGCCATGAACCGCGAGCACTGCATCATGGGCTCGAGTCGTTGCGTTGCGGTGAACCCTTCGGATACGGCTCCCGCTCTCATCGCTCTGGATGCCCAGTTCGTGATCCAGGGTCCCAGGGGAGAGCGCGTCGTCGATGCCGAGGACTACTTCATGCGGCCCAGCGTCGACATCGAGCGCATGACGGTTCTGAAGCCCGGCGAGCTGTTGACCGCGATACGGCTGCCTGCCCGGTGGGCGGGGGCCCGGTTCTATTACGAGAAGTTGGAGGACCGCAAGGCGTGGGACTTCGCTCTCGTGGCCGTGGCCTCGGCCATGCGTATGAATGGCGGCGTGATCGGGAAAGCGCGCCTGTCCGTGAACGGAGTCGCTCCCTATCCAGTCCGGCTGGCGTCGGCGGAATCGCTGATTCAGGGCCAGACGCCGTCGGACGATCTCGGGATTCGGGCCGGTGAGCTCGCCATTGCGAAGGCCCAGCCCCTGAGACACAACGACTTCAAGGTCCCGATGATGCGGAATCTGGTCCGCAGGGCCGTCCGCGGGGCGGGGAGTTAGCCATGGAACTGTGGCGGCGAGCGGTCAATCCGTGGAACCAGGAGGTCCTGATCGGAGTGTCGTGGGACCTCATGTGGGCTGCCATAATCGCCGGAGCCGGCTTCGTGGTGCTGCACGCCGTATGGGCGCGCTTCCTGGCGCCGGCGGGCGCGGTGCCGTCGGATGACGCGAGCTCGGGCCTTCCCAGCCGGATCCTCCGGCATGCCATGACGGAGCGGGTCTTCCACTGGCTCATGGCGCTGGTGATGCTCGTGCTTCTGGTGACTGCCTTCTTCCCGGTCCTCGGCATCCAGTTCGTCTGGGTGACGATCCACTGGGTGGCAGGCGTGATTCTCACCGCCATGATCGTCTATCACATCATCCGCGCCACCTTCTGGCAGGACCTGTGGGCGATGTGGATCGACAAGGCGGACATCAAGGCGGGGATAGCGGAGGTCAACCACATGCTGGGGCGCGGTGGGGAGGAGGCGCCCAAGACAGGCAAGTACCCCATCGACCACAAGCTCTTCCACCACGCTGCGGCGGTGGCGGGCCTGGTGGCCATAGCCACCGGGGTGCTGATGATGCTGCGACTGGAGACACCCTTCTGGACGGCGAACCCGTACATGCTCGCCGACAGCTCATGGGGTGTGGTCTACGTGCTGCATGGCCTCGGAGGAGTCGTGCTGATCGGCCTGACCATCACGCACATCTACTTCGCGATAAGGCCGGACAAGTGGTGGATCACGAAATCCATGATCTTCGGATGGATTTCTCGGAGCGAGTACTTGGGGCACCACGATCCCGAGCGGTGGGTCATCGCGGGGGCCGAAGAGCCGGAGCTAGTGTCGGCGGTGGCTGCCCATGGGTCGGTGGGCGAGGTGGCGGCGTCCGAGACGGCGGCGGGCGAGACGGCGGCGGTTGACGAGAGCATGACGTTCGATGCGGGAGCGTCCTCCTGACGTGACGGCCGACGAGCTCAGAAAGCACATCGACACGATCGAGGAGAGCTACGAGTTCTTCCTCGCGTACGCGGCTCAGGGGTTGTCGGGCGACGGCGGCAGCGCTTCCGGGGGTGAGCTGCGCGAGTACTTTAACCGCACCGACGAGGCCCTCGGCGCCCTCATGGAGGGGATGGGTGACGTCGTGGCCGGGCTGGAGCCCGCGGATGCCTATCGAGACATGGGGAAGGTCGTCGAGCGGGACGCGGGAGATACCCGGTCGGCCGTTCGACTCGTGATGGCGCAGTCCGCCATCAGCTCGCAGCTCGTCGACAATCTGAACGCATCGGTTCACTTCCGCGCGCTCCTGACTGACCTCTTCCTCTTCGACGAGGTCCTGAAGAGTTTGGCCCGGGCAAGCGGCTAGTTCAGGGACCTGTCCAAGTACTTCGGCGATCGGTATTCGGGCCCGTACGTATACTCACGATATAAAGATACGTATACGCATCCGAAGAGGAACTGGGAAGACCTACTCCTTGCATATGAGCTAGATGGAACGACAGTCCCCGACAATTTCTCGCTGAACCTTCCTGTCATCGTTGATGATCTCGTAGAAATCGTCGAGGTAGTCAATTGTCTTTTCCCGCACCTTCTCGTCGAGCTGTGGTTGCTCCATGTAGAGTGCGTACACCGCATCTTTCCGTTCCTTGAACACCTGTAGCGTGCGTGCCATCTGGTCCGGCGGTACGCAGCGACCGCGAAACAAGCGCTGCTTTACATTCCGAATTCCCAACTGTTCATCTACCGCGGAATAGCGGGTGTTGATGATGCCCGACATGTCGAAATCATATGGAACCGAGAACACGGGGCCCGCCATCGAGCCGAGGGCCTTGGCGTTGTGGCAACACTCGGTCTCTCCCGCTGCCGCCTGGAACAGGGAAACGTCGGTGTTGCCGATCAAGAATTGAAAGACCGCCACTAGGTTGAGATTGTCCTGATCGAAATATTTGGGCTGCACTTGAGGAACACCCAAGATCTGCCAGCCGGTCCGGGCGGCCAGATTGTCTTTGTGCTCGATGAGGAACGCGTATTTCGTCAGCGGGTCCTTGTCCTCTTCGTTGTCGATGTACGTGATGTGCGCAAGCCGCACACGGAAGCTCATATCGCTGAAGAGGTTGAAAGCGCGATAGACAAGGTATTCTTGAAGGACGTATTGCTCGTACTGATCCCGGCCGCTCTGGCAGTGAGTCACGACTTTGAGCTTGTTCTGCCCCGCAAAGATCGTCCCGGCAACCGAATCCTTCTGGAGATCCAGCTGGATGGGTGGAAAGTTGCAGGTCCGTTTCAGGAGCCTGAACCGCCCCCGGGTGTTGACTTTGAGATTGAGGGATACCTGCTCACTACCGTCCTGATAGGTCAGAACCGCAGGGAACTGCTCCGACTCCTGACTCCGTTCCCTGAACACTTTCTTGAACGGCGCCTCGATCGTGAACTCGAACACGTCGTGAGAGCTGAGCAGGGGACTTGGGGGCTGCACTGGGTTTTGCTGGGCCTGCGCTGCGGAGCCGACCAACAAGGCGGCGCCGAGCCACACAAAGTCGATGGAGCGTTTCATAGACCCTTCCCGGTCGCGGTCACCGCGGGTGAAGAACGCATTGGAGGCCGAGAGCAGAGATCGACACGACCGCAGCGTCGTGGAGCCAACCCCACGAGGAATGGGCATCTGCGCGACATAGAGGCCCCTCGGTTTAAGTCGTATTCCCCGGGGGGGGGGGGTTGGCCTATGTACGATGTGCGCGGCCTTCACGCAAGACTGATCGTTGGCGTCCCACGCAGAAATCCTTGAGGAACGCCTACCAGCACGCGGACGGAGAACGTATATTGCCGCCCGGACTGGAGCGCGTGCCGGTGAGTCGTGGCTTCTGGTCGATCGTCTGGAGCGGCTTCGGACCTGGTTGGTGCACTGGCTGATGGAGCATCCGCGGAGCGTGGCCACAGGGAAGTGAAGGGCGGATAGTGGGGGCGTTGTTGTTAAGGTAGGAAAGCAGGGAGGAGTACTCATGCGTACCGGGAGTTCTTGCCTCACCCTTATTCTGCTTCTCGTTGGGATACCCAGCGGTCCAGACCTCGCCGAAGTGGCTGGACAGAGCATGGACGATGCGGCGGCTGGCGGTGCCCTGTCGGGCCTGAAGTGGCGCAGCGTGGGTCCGGCAACCATGGGGGGGCGAATCGCTGATATTGAAGTCGCCAAGGTGCCGGGTGCCCCGGACGTCATCTACCTGGGCACTGCTATCGGAGGGCTCTTCAAATCCACGAACCAGGGCACCACCTGGGATCCGGTCTTCGATTCCGTGGAGGGGATGATCGGGATCGGCCATGTGGCGGTGGCCCCCTCGAACCCGAACCTGGTGTGGGTAGGCACGGGCGAGGCGAACAACCGGCAGAGCTCCTCTTGGGGCGAGGGCGTCTACAAGTCGGTGGACGGCGGCCGGAGCTGGAGCCACATGGGGCTGAAGGAGACGCGGCACGTAGGCCGGATCGTGATCCATCCGACGAACCCGGATGTCGTGTACGTGGCGGGGGTGGGGCATCTATGGGGTTCGAACCCGGAGCGGGGAGTCTTCAAGAGCAACGATGGGGGGGAGACGTGGGAGAGGGTGCTCTACGTGGATGAGCACACCGGGGCGATCGACCTGGCCATGGATCCCCACGACCCGGAGACGGTCTTCGCGGCCATGTACCAGCGGCGGCGGCGGGCGTGGGGGTTCAGCGGTAGTGGCCCCGGGAGCGGCCTCTACCGGACGCACGACGGGGGAGAGAGCTGGACCGAGCTGACGGGAGGACTCCCGGAGGGGGACAAGGGGCGGATCGGCCTGGACATCTTCCGGCGAGACGGGCGGATCATCTACGCAGTGGTAGAGGCGGGCCCCCAGCGGGGCTTCGCCGTCTTCTCTGGACCCTCTCAAAGCGTTGCGCAGACGGGGGGCATCTTCCGGAGCACCGACCGGGGCGACAGCTGGGAACACGTCAACACGCTCAACCCCAGACCCTCGTACTACAGCCAGATCCGCGTCGACCCCAACGACCCTGACCGTGTCTACCTGCTCGGCACCCGAGTTCACGTCTCGGACGATGGTGGCAAGACCTTCCGCGACGATGCCCCGGAGGCGATGGGAGTCCACCCTGACCACCACGACCTCTGGATCGATCCAGACGACTCCAACCATATGATTCTCGTCGGCGACGCTGGGGTATCGATCTCCTGGGACCGGGGCGAGAGCTGGTTGTTCAAGGACAACCTGGCCATCGGCCAGTTCTACGCGATCGGTGTGGACATGCGGGATCCGTACCGGGTCTGCGGAGGCAGCCAGGACTACGGCTCCTGGTGCCTGCCCAGCGCCACCCGCAGCGAAGATGGCATCTCCAATCACGATGTCTCCAAGGTCGGGCCGGGTGACGGCTTCTACACACTGATCGACCCCAACGACCACACCATTGTTTTCAGTGAGTCCCAGGGTGGGCGGCTCAACCGCTTACATCTCACCACCGGGGAGCGCCAGGCGATCAACCCGGCTCCGGCGGAAAACCACCGCTGGGGCTGGAACTCGCCGGTGGTCATGTCGAGCCACGATCCGGCGACCATCTACTTCGGAGCGCAGGTGGTCTTCCGGTCAAGCGATCGGGGGCGGCACTGGGAGGTGATCAGTGCGGACCTGACCATGGGGGTGGACCGGGATACGCTGGAGATGATGGGCCGCAGGGTCACCGGGAGCGCGTCCTACCCCGCCCTCACGACGATCGGCGAGTCGCCCCTGAATCCGGATGTTCTTTACGCGGGGAGCGACGACGGGCAGGTGCACGTCACCCGGGACGGCGGGGCCGACTGGACGAACGTCACCGATCGGATCCCCGACCTCCCCCCCACAACCTTTGTGAGCAGGGTGGTGGCCTCCCACCATGCCCAAGGCCGGGTGTACGCCACCTTCGACGGGCACTACAACGACGACTACCGGCCCTACGTCTACGTGAGCGAGGA
Organism: Longimicrobiales bacterium; assembly: GCA_965238005.1. Taxonomy (GTDB): domain Bacteria; phylum Gemmatimonadota; class Gemmatimonadetes; order Longimicrobiales; family Gaopeijiaceae; genus CBDCKN01. The sequence continues at coordinate 2,893,913 of OZ250165.1, read as the reverse complement.
CTACGGCCAGAGGTGGCGGGCGCTGGCCCGGGGTCTGCCGGAGGAGACGTCGGTCAACATCATTCAGGAGCATCCGAGGAACCCCCGGCTCCTCTTCGTGGGGCACGAGAAGGGGGTGCATGTGTCCATTGACGGGGGAGCCACGTGGGCCTCTCTGAACGGCAACATGCCTTCGGTCCCTGTGGATGATCTGATCATCCACCCTCGGGACAACGACCTGATCGTGGGGACCCATGGGCGGGGTATCTGGATCCTGGACGATATCGGACCCCTGGAGGCCCTGACGTCTGAGGTGTTGGCGGCCCGGGAGCACCTCCTGCCCGTCCCGACGGCCCGGCTCCTCCACACCTACGACCCCGAGGTTTGGTTCGGCAACGGCCAGTTCCTGGCGCCCAACCCGGAGTACGGAGCTGGCATCACCTACTACCTCGGTGAGTCATCCCAAGGTGACGTGGAGGTTGTCATCAGCGACGCCGGGGGGAAGGTGATCCGCACCCTGGAGGGGCCGGGCGAGCGGGGGCTGAATCGGGTGTTCTGGGACCTCCGCATGGAGCCAGCCTACGAGCCTGGAGCGTTTCTTTACGCCGGTGATCCCGGGCCCCGAGGTCCCAACGTCCTGCCTGGAAGCTACCGGGTGGCAGTCAATGTCCCGCGAGGCGCAGCGGTGAACAGGGATGAGAGTGCTGCCGGCCTAGCCCGGCTCACGGGCCAGATAACGGTGGAAGCAGATCCCTCGATCCACGTTTCGGACGCGGATCGGCAGGCACGCCAGGCTGCCCAGCTGGACCTTCATGAGATCCTGAAGACCCTGGATGCCGCCCAGAAGGTAGTGAACCCCCTCTCCGACCAGATCGAGGGGCTCAAGAAGCAACTTGCCGACGAGGCTGGCCGTGGAGGCGAGGCCGCCAGCGAAGAGATCCAGAGCCGCGTAGAGGAGTTGGCCGAAAGGCTCTCGGACCTCCAGGGGGATGTTCGGCAAGTGATGAGTGCCGTCACGGGCTGGCAGGGGCTCAAAGGCTACCTCGAACGTTGGCCATCCGGCCCACCGCGGCCCGATCAGCTCCGGCAGATCGATTGGCTGTTCGAGGACGCGACAGAGACCGTCCAGGAGTTGAACCGGCTTCTGGAGACTGAGCTACCGTCCCTCTATTCCGAGCTCATGGACCGGAACCTCTGGCCAGGCCGCGTGCCACCCATCGTACCGCCCGCGCCACGGCGGCGCTGATCTTGGGGCCGGTTTTAGCTCAACCGGACGACAAAATCTGGGCGCTCAACGAGCACTCACCCGTGCCGGTCTGGTGACCCATCACCGCATGGCGGAGATGAGTTGGTAGAAAATTATCCGCCGAGAACGTGGCGCCGTGCCCAGGCCAAGGTTTAGGCTCGCGTAGGCCCGTGCAAGGACGAGCCATTGCGGCCCTCTAAGCCACGAGGACGCGAGCAGGGTACGTCGATCCGGGCCTCACGGTACCCTGGGTCCTGCGATCAGCACCCCGTTCTCGAACGTATACACACCGTCCATCCAGGTCCCGGGGTTGAGTGCGACGTTGTCCGACACCGCGATCACCACCTGAAAGCTCGGGTCGATCAGCAGCGTCATCTGCAACCACCACTCCTTGTTGGGGCCCTGATCGTCGGGAGAGTCGTAGGCGTCGGCCTGCCCGTTCAGGAGCCGGGAGTTGATGCTTCCCTGGTAGCCGATCGTGGATCGCAGCGGCTCGAAGGTTACCAAGTTGAACGCTGGATTCGAACTCGAGTTGGGGTACCCGTAATTAACCGTGTAGAACTCTTCGAGCCCGTGGTAAAGGATCCTTCCATCCGCAACAACCGATGCGAGGTGTGCCTTGACCTGCACCCTCCGCAGTTGGATGCCCGCGATCCCCGCGACAATCGCGACGATGACGGTTACTATCATCAACTCGATGAGGGAGAATCCACACTCGTGCTTATTATGTCTTGGCACGCGTTGAGCCACGAAACGCCACCGCGAACTTAGGTCATAGCTCAGGCGGCTTGTTACTTTTTACCTCTCTCCCAACGGGGGCCTCGGCCAGGTGATCGCGCCCGAGTCGATTTACCGTTGACAGTACCCCCACCCGACGCGTTTTTCAAGGATCGTAGGCACTTCTAAGCGCGCGGCGGATGGCGTGAGGATCGCGGTTGAAGCTGTGGCCCCAATGGCGCTGGCATCTGGACGACGTGTTCGTGAAGATCAATGGCGAGACACATTACCTCTGGCGGGCGGTGGATCATGAAGGCGAGGTGCTCGAAGTCTTCGCCACCAAGCACCGGGATCGCAGGGCAGCCCTCATTGGTCTGACAATGCCGCGCCGACTGATGAAGGAAGGGGCGCTGTGCCGCGCCCCCTCGACTCGACTGATGCTGCTTGCTTTGCACAAGGACGCGTAGACTCGGCCTGTCGCGTGGACCGGCGGCGAGACAGTCGGATAACACGATCGGCGTCCTGCGGTAGAGACAGACCTTGATGCGTGACTACTTCTTCGAAACCCACATGGCTTTGGTCTTCTCGTTGGTGTCGCCGGCGTAGATCAGGTCCGCACGGTGTGCCCAGACATTCTTCTGGTAGTGCAGCGGAATCATGCTGTAGTCCATCATGATGATCTCGTTGGCCTCTTGGATCAGCCGCTCCCGCTCCTTGGGCTCCGTGGTCTCGGCCGCTTCGATCAGGCGTGAGTCCACCTCCGGATTGGAGTACTGCCCATAGTTGAGCCATCCCATGTCAGGCCGGATTCCAACAGTGAAGTGGCTGACATAGAGCTGCTCGCCGCCATCACCGAGGACGGAGCCGGAACCCATCATGAAGTAGGAGAATTCCGGCGATTTGTCGGGGCCACCGCTTTTCGCCCGCGAGAAGTACGTGGCCTTCGGCTGCGTCTGGACTTCGGTTTTGATGCCCACCCTGGCCAACATCTGTGCCACCGTCGCCACTACCTTCTCGTCGTTGACATAACGGTCGTTAGGGCCATGGATCGTGAGACGGAAGCCTTCGGGATAGCCCGCCTCCTTAAGCAGCCGCTTCGCTTCATCGACAGCAATGGGGTCGGGCTTGAGATTGGGATTGTGCCCGACGATGAAGGGCGGGGACATTTGCCCCGCCGGAATGGCCGCTCCTTCCATCACCCGCTCGGCGATTGCGGTGCGGTCGATGGCAAGCGAGAACGCCTGGCGCACCCGCAGGTCGCGGAAGGGGTTCGGTATCGGGGTGCCGTCGTTGGCCGTGGCGAAGGGCGTAACCTCCCGTCCAATGTCCGGCACAAAGAAAATCACCCGGTTGGAAGAGACCTCAGTGAGCGCCACCTCGGGGTTGTTCCTCAGGTGGGCAATGTCGGCTGTTGGCACGTAGTCGATGATGTCCACCGAGCCCGAGAGCAGCGCCGCCACCCGCGACACGTCGGACGAGATCGGCCGGAATATCACCTTGCTCCACTCGGGTTTCTCACCCCAGTAGTCGGGATTGGCCTCGAATACGATCCGCTCGCCCTGGACCCATTCAACGAACTTATAGGGACCGGTGCCGATGGTCGCCGTGCCGGTGTTGTAATCCGCGGTCGTTTTGCCCTCACCGGTCTTTTCGGAGACGATGTGGACCATCGCCATCTCCCTCACCATCAGCGGGGACAGCGCTCCCGTTGTGACGTGGATGGTGTGGTCGTCGATCTTTGTGATCGTCTTGTTTTTCCAATAGGCGCCGGGGGGCGCCGCGGCGTTCACAGAAACCGCGTACTTCTGGGTGAAAAGGACATCATCGGCGGTGAACGGCGTGCCGTCCGTAAACTTAACGCCCTCGCGCAGCTTGAACTCCCAGACCGTGTCGTCGCCGGGCAGGGTGCGCCACGAGACCGCAAGGGCTGGCGTCGGCTGCTGGGTGTTGTCTAACATCACCAGGGGCTCGGACCAGTGATCGGCGGTCGCATGGTTCTGCGGAAAATTGAAAAAGTTCGGGTCGATGGACGTGGGCTCCGTTCCGATGCCAATTTTCAGTTCTTCGTCCCACGCCAATCCCGTTGTCGTTAGCGCCACGACCGCAAGGATCGCGACTCGTTTCATCGATTTGCCTCCCGTTGGATTGCTAAGAATGACCCTCATGCGAAAAGCGAATTTGAGGGATCGTAATTCGGAGGATCGTATATTGTATCCCGTATATTGTCAAAAATCGGCGCAGTCCGATCAACCCAACCAACCGGAGCGGACAAATGATGTGCTACAAAAACGGACAACTATTAGGTGCTACCGACACCTGACGCCTCCTGCCTTGGCGGCGCAAAAGACGTCGAGAACGACGCTGTAGTCGGCGCCCTCCGGGTAGACGATCGCGAGATTGGCCGCCCGGCACTTCGCCTCGACCAAGCCGGCGAGGCGGACCCCCGGAGACGCCAGGATACCGATCGTGCGCGGCCTGGAATCCAGCGCCTGCAACGCGGCAACCGTGAGCCCAATCATGTCAAGGACGGGGATTGACACGGCCTCCCCGACCGCAACAGATAATGGGGAAGAGCTCCGGGATGTCATAAGTCGAACAGGAAACCAGTTTCCGCAGGCGGCAGCCGGCCATTGGAGGCCAGCGCGCCGCGCGTGGCATGAAGGGAGGGAACAAGGAATTGACGGTCTTTATCATCGGCCGCTTATCGCAAAGCGTCTTGGTGGTCTTCGTCATGACGTTGATCGTGTTTTTCGGCGTCAACGTCATTGGAAATCCGGTGGACATTCTCGTATCGCCGGACTGTGGCCAAGCGTGCTACGAGGCGGCCGTCAAGGCCCTCGGTCTCGATCATCCCATATGGGAGCAGTATATCATCTTTCTAAAGAACGCCATTGGCGGGAACATGGGGAAGTCCTTCGTGTTCGGTGTCTCCGCGATGGACCTCATCGTGCAAAGGATGCCGGCCACCTTGGAGTTGGCCCTGTTCGCCATGCTGATAGCAGTCACGTTTGGCGTTCCTTTGGGAATGTGGGCGGGTCTGAAGCCCGACGCCTTTTCGGCACGGACGATCATGGCTGGCTCCATCCTCGGCTTCAGTATGCCGAGCTTCTGGGTGGGGATCATCCTGATCATGTTGTTCTCTGTCGAGTTGGGGTGGCTGCCGTCGACAGGCAGGGGCGACACCGTTCCACTGTTCGGCGTTCGGGTCAGCTTCTTGACGCTTGATGGCCTGTCCCACCTGATCCTGCCGGCGATCAATCTGGCTCTTTTCCAGCTGTCGCTGGTCGTCCGCGTGACCCGGGCCGGCATGCGGGAGACACTGCCCATGGATTACATAAAATTCGCGCGCGCCAAGGGTCTCCGGGAGAGACGGGTGCTTTTCACCCACGTGCTCAAGAACATCTTGATTCCGGTGGTAACGATTCTCGGTCTCGAGTTCGGCTCGGTGATCGCTTTCGCGGTCGTAACAGAGACAATCTTCGCCTGGCCGGGCATGGGCAAGCTGATCATCGATTCCATCCAGCTTCTCGATCGACCGATTATCGTGGCCTACCTCATGATCACGGTCCTCATGTTTATCTTCATCAACCTTGTCGTCGACATCCTGTATGTATTTTTGGATCCCCGGGTCAGGCTCGCGAGGGTACAGGCATGAGCGCAATATCGCCAACGCCTTCGACCGGCACCTCAGTCCCGCTGACCAGCGAGAGTCCGTTTCGCCGCTTCCTGGCGGATTACTCTGAAAGCAAGCTCGCGTTGGTGGGTTTCTTTGTGTTTCTCGCGCTACTGTTCATCGCGCTCTTCGCGCCCTGGATATCTCCGACGGACCCTTACGACCTGGCGAAGCTCGATATCTTGAACAATCGACTCCCGCCCGGCTCCAAGGCCTACAGCGGCATGACCTACTGGCTGGGCACGGACGGCCAGGGGCGCGACATGCTGAGCGCCATATTCTACGGACTGCGGACAAGCCTTTTCGTCGGCGGAATGAGCGGCTTCCTCGCGCTCGGCGTGGGCGTGACCGCCGGGCTTTCTGCGGCCTACTTCGGCGGCAAGGTGGACATGGTCATCATGCGGATCGTCGATTCGCAGTTGAGCTTCCCCACTATTCTGGTGGCCCTCATTTTACTCGCGCTCCTGGGACAGGGCGTGGATAAGGTGATCATCGCCCTCGTGACGGTCCAATGGGCATATTACTGCCGGACGGTGCGCGCCAGCGCGCTGGTCGAGCGAAGCCGGGAATACATGGATGCGGCAGCATGTCTCGCCCTTGGGCAGTGGCGTATCGTCTTCCGCCACTTGCTGCCCAACTGCGCGCCGCCGCTGATCGTCGTCGCAACCGTTCAGATTGCCCATTCCATCACGCTCGAAGCCACACTGTCCTTCCTCGGCCTCGGCGTTCCTCCGACGGAGCCATCCCTGGGCCTCCTCATCGCCAACGGATTCGATTACATGCTCAGCGGCCGTTACTGGATCAGTCTGTTCCCGGGGTTCGCGCTCCTCATCGCCATCGTATCCATCAACCTGGTGGGTGATCAGTTGCGCGACGTGCTGAACCCACGACTGATGCACTAGGCCCGTAGGAGACATCCGCGGATCAGGGCCTCGAAGCGCGACACGCCCCTCGATCGGGCACCCGTCGCCGGCGCGGCGCCTGCGGTCGAGCTCATGCACAAGGCGTGGTCTGTGCAGGCGGTTCCCGATATCCGCGCCTTGGGGAAGCTGCTGATCTCCTGAGCCGCCGCGGCCAGCGCCGGCATCAGAACATGAGCCCGCAGTCGACCACCACCGTCTGCCCGGTTACCGCCCGGTTGGTGCACAGGAACATCATGGCATGGGCGATCTCCTCCGCCTCCACCATGCGCCCCAGCATGGTGGAGGCCAGCGGGCCGCGCTTGCGTTCCTCGGGCCAAGGGTCGGTCCATGGGGTCCGGGTCAGGCCGGGCGCCACAGCGTTAACTCGCACGCCGGGCGCCAGGGCCTTGGCGAGATTGCGGGTCAGGTTGATCAATGCCGCTTTGCTCGCCGCATAGGCGAGGCTGCTGGCGGTGCCGCCGAACCCCGATATGGAGGCGGTGTTGACGACGCAGCCGCCGGCCTCTGTCAGCGCCGGGGCGGCGGCACGGACGCAGCGGAACGCGCCAATCAGCTTGGTCGAAAGAATCGCCTGCCATTGGGCCTCGGTCAGGGCGTCGAAATCGGCAAACGGGATCGGCGCGTCGGTCGCCGGGGTGCCGGCGTTGTTGATCAGGATGTCGAGCCGCCCGAGGCCGGCGATCGCCGTCCCGATCATGCTCCCGGCGTCCTCGGGGTCCGCCACGTCGCCCGGCGCGGCGATGGTGTCGTCGCCGAGGCGGGCCACCGCCTCCGGCCCCCGCGGATCGTCGGGGAGGAAATTAACGGCCACACTCACCCCCGCCTCGTGCAGAAGCCCCGCCGCCGCGAGCCCCATGCCGGAGGCGCCGCCGGTGACGATGGCCGTCTTGCCTGAAAGGTCGGTAACGATCATGGCGAAATTTCCTCGTGCCACAGGATGTTCACGTCAACAGCCTCACACCCAGCCCTCGGATGAACAACCCTCATGGCAACGACACCTAGACCCCGCCCGAGCGCTCGCACCCCGCCAGGTCGCCGACCATGTAACCGTCCTCGCCCGGTTGCACCAGGTCGGTGGTCAGATGCGAGAGGATCATGATCCCCTGGTCGACGGGGTTCGGGATCACCTCCAGCTCCTCGAATGTATACGGGCTGACCACCCGGCCGAGGATCGCCCCGCCGGCGATCTCCTTGCCGAGCGGCGGCGCCTCCGTATACAGGAACCCGCCGGCCTTGGGGCGCACCATGGCCATGCCGCGAACGACGATCTGTTCCGGCCGCCGCGTGGGCTCGCCGTCTAGCATGCCAAGGGTGCGCATGATGTTCTCGATGCCAGGGACTCCGCGCGCGACGTACGGGCTCTGGTCGATCAGGCCGCCGCCCAGCTCGACCGTCACCGACGGCACGCCGCGGGCCAGGGTCACCGATGTGGATACACCCTCGTAGACAGCGCCGGAACGGCCCGCTTGGGGACGGTAGAGGACGCGGGACCCGAAGCTGCGCGACAGGTCCTCGGCGTTGAAGATGAAGACGTAGTCGACGGTCGGCTGGGCGGCCGTGTGAATATCGACATAGACGTCGATCCTATCCAGGAACTCGGCGGTGATCAGCGCTGCCAGCTGCTCGGTGATCCGGCCGCCAACATCGCCCGGGAAGATCCGGTTCATGTTCTCCGCATCGAGCGGCGTGTTGCGCCTGTTTGCCTCGAAGGCCAGAGGATTGGCCACCGGCAGAAGCATCAGCCGACCGCGAAAGTCGCCGCCGCCATAGCGGCGGGCGAGTTCCAGGACCATGTGGGTACCGGTCGGCTCGTCGCCGTGGATGGCCGCCGAGATGCCCAGAGTCGGCCCATCGCCCTGTGTACCCGCAATTTCGTTAATGTGCAGGGCCAGTTCCATACCATTGGTTAGGGTGGTCATGGCCAACCGTCGTATCGTCGTCACCGTACGCACTCCTTCGCTTTATCCCCAACATTTCCCAGATGACACCAAACCGATCTGTGTCGCACCCAATCCCACAAGGGATTCAGGCATGACGTTTCTTGCGGACCCTGCGGAGAGCTTGGCGGCCCGAACCGCCTTCTTTTCTCAATTTCGGCGATCATCTCCGCCTCGGAAACACCTCTCCCGTCATTTCCCCTCCGAGACCGCGCTGAGGCAATGCGCGTCGCCCGGAATTGGATCGCATCTTCCGCCCCTTGTAGCGAACGACAACTGGCTTCAGCACGTTTTCCCAGTCATCGGCACTGTGAACGTTGCCGGGGCGCGCAGGGAACAGCATTCAAGGGTTTCGAGCGCGCATAATCTCCGAATTACGTGCATTTAGGGTGGAAAGGAAATGCCCTTGCGGTGCCAATGTCATAACTCGAACTTGGGAATTCGATCCTTTCCGTCCGCTTCGTTGAAGAGGAAGAAGATCCCACGCTTGCACTGAACGCCGCGAGATGGGGGAATCAAAAGCCGTAGAGTTCGGCAGGATTGTAGGCGAGGATGCGGTCCCGGATTGTGTCGCCTTCCACCCAGTCGAGAAGTAGATCCAACAGATCCGCATCGTCGGGCGGGAACTCTACGTTGGGGTGCGGCCAGTTGCTGCCCCACAGCATACGTTCGGGCGCGGATTGGACAAGAACTCTGGCTAGCGCCGCAGTATCGCTATATCTCGGCGGTCCTTCCTCCGAAAATGCATAGGCCGCCGACAGCTTGACCCAACACCGCCCCCCATCGATCAGCTCGCGAAGGGCTTTGAAGCTGGGATGATCGATCGTCACCGGCCCCATGAACCGTCCCACGTGGTCGATGACCAGGGTGCCCGGCAGGCGTTTGAGCATGGCCAGGCGCTCGGGGAAAGCGCGGCCATTCATCTGAAGCTGGACATGCCAGCCGAAGGTATGCACCCGCGCCGCCATCTCCTCCAGGATGTCCCACTGCAGCGCGCCGTGCTGCAGCATGAGAAAGAAGACACCGCGGACACCTAGTCTGGTGAGCCGGTCGAGTTCTGCGTCCGAGGTGCTGCGGTTGGCAACCATGACTCCTCGGGCGTCGGCGCCGAAGCCCTTCATGGCCTCGAGTTGGCAGGCGTTGTCGAGGCCGTAGGTAGACGGCTGAACTACGACGACCCTTTGCAGGCCCAAGCGCTCCTGAACCTTGCGGTAGTCGGCGATCCGGGCGTCTGGCGGCGTGATTATGGCATTCGGTGCACTCGGGTACTTGGCGTCATAGAAATGCATATGCGTATCGCAGGCGCCCGCGGGGGCCTTCAGCCTCGGATGCTTGTCGGCGATCGCGACGCTGGACCTAATCATTGTTGCATTCTCCTCATGGTTGCATTCTCGCTGTCCATCTTTGGGAGGTTTGGAGGACGAGTCAATCGCCGACAAGGCTACACAACCGGCCAAGCGGTTTTTGACAATCAACTGGATACAGTATACTACTCTTTCGCTTTGGCGCCGGCGGCGGCTGGCCAAACACGACGGATCACCGCATAGAACGGTAGCAAAACGCCGGGGGATTCCTAAATGGCGGTGCCAATCGTGTTCCGCAACGGCCTTGTCGTCGAGCGTCCGAGCTCAAGTGCGGAAGCTGGCTGAGGTGCCGCTGACGCTGATGGTGGCGGGCGCGGTCGCTACCATGCGCGCCATCCTCGACCGCGGCTTCACCACCCTCCGCCATGCCGGCGGTGCGTTCCACAAGAACCAGCTGGACGCGTGACACTCGTGGCCGGCTCGATCAGACAGGGTGAAGGCGCCGAGGCGTGGCTCGTCACGCCCGACGAATATCTCGCCGCTCATCCACCGCCGTACGCCGGCGTGCGGCGGTGGTCGCGCTATGTGCCGGTGCGCGACGGAACGCGACTCGCCGTCGACGTGCATCTGCCGCAGGGTGCGGACGGACCGCTGCCCGCTATCGTGCTGTTCACGCCCTACTACCGGCGCCTCCGCCTACGGCCCGGCCATGCGCCCGAGACCGAGCCCAGCCCCAGTACGGCGCGGTTCCGCGATGCCTTCGTGCCGCGCGGCTACGCGTTTGTCGTCGTGGACATTCGTGGCTGCGGCGCCTCGTTCGGCACACGCGACGGATTCCGCTCCCCGCGCGAGCGGCTGGACTATTACAACATCGCCGACTGGATCGTCGCGCAGTCCTGGTGCGACGGGCGCATCGGGTCCGTCGGGATCTCCTACTCCGGCGCTGCCGCCGACTTCCTCGCGTCAACGGGTCATCCGGCCGTCAAGGCAGTGATCCCGTGCTTTGCCGTGTGGGACACGTGGTCGAACCACCACTATCCGGGTGGCGTGCTGATGACCAACCTGCTCGTCAGCTACGACACGATGAGCCGCGCCCTCGACCTCGACGACCGCGCGCTGATGGAGCAGTTCCACCTTTTCGACGGCGCCGATCATGACGGCCCAGCACCGGTCGACGACGACCCCGACGGTACGGCCTTGGCCGCGGCGTTGGCCGAGCATGCTGCCAACTACAACTTCGCCGATTTCACGCAACAGTTACGTTTCCGTGATGCCGGGCTGAGCGACAACCCGGACTATACCAGCGCCGCCATCAGCCCCTACGGCTACGCCAGCCGCGCCGTCGACGCGCAGACCGCATACTACTGCGTCTCCGGCTGGCTGGACGGCGGCGGCTTCGCGACGGGCGCCGTCCAGCGCTTCCTGTGGCTCGAGAACCCGGCAACGAGGCTCCTGATCGGCCCCTGGGACCACGCCGCCCGCACCAATGTCAGCCCGTGGCGGTCGGAACAGACGCCACGCTTCAACCTAATGGGCGAATACGTGCGCTTTTTCGACCTACACCTGAAAGCCAGCGACGCGGGCCTCGCCGCCGAATCGCCAGTGCACTACTACACGATGGCGGCCGAATGCTGGCGCGCCGCAGACACGTGGCCACCTCCGCAGGCTCATCAGACGCCGTTCTATTTTGCCGAAGCCGGCGGCCTATCGCTTCAGCCACCGACCTCCGCGGACGCGGCAGACACCTATCTCGCCGACTATGGGTGCGGCACCGGCGCCCACACCCGCTACGACCGCCTGCATGGGGCCCTCGTCGAGACCTATTACGACGACTGGCACGGCCGCGACGCGCGTATGCTGACCTACACCGGCGCGCCGCTCGACGCGCCAACGGAGGTCACCGGCCATCCTACCGCGCACCTGCATCTCACCGCGTCCGAGCTCGACGCCGCGCTCTTCGTCTATCTAGCGGATGTTGATCCCGCCGGCCGTTGCCGCTATGTGACGGAAGGTGTATTCCGCGCGCTCCACCGCCAGCCTGGCCCTAATCCGCCGACGATCCCGGCGACCGGACCGACGCACACGTTCACGCACGCCGATGCGCGCCTTATGACGCCAGACGAGCCCGAGATGCTCGCGTTCGAGCTCTTTCCGACCTCTTACCTATTTGCGCGCGGACACCGCATCCGCGTCGCGATCGCGGCCGCCGACCGAGACCATTTCTCGCGCATCCCCGACGGCCGGCCGCCCCGACTCCGGATCCTGCGGTCGGCGGCTGCGGCGTCGCACGTCTCTTTGCCGATCTGCGTGCGATGAGACGCGCGCCGCGTTACGTCTCTGGTGAGCCGTACCGTAAGCCGGCAGTGCGATGCTCCGTCGGCATGACTTCTATCGTGTCAATGTTGACGTGCGGCGGTACGGCACGACGAAGTTGACGTTTTCGGCGATGTCGTCGCCGGCTAGCATGTTGCCGTAGATGGCTCACCGCCGCTTATTTCCGGGGCCACCTGCAGAGTCTGCCCATGCGCCTGGTCGACCTCCAGTTGAGCTTCCCCGCGATCCTGGTGGCGCTCACGCTGGCGGCGATCCTCGGCCTCGGCGTCCCGCAGACCGAACCGAGCTGGGCATGTTCATTCGCAACGGCTTCGAGTACGTGCTGCCGGGCCGCTGCTGGATCTGCTTCTTCCCCGGCATCGCGCTGGTCATCACCATCGTCAGCATCAACCTGGTGGGCGACCAGCTCCGCAATATGCTGAACCCGAGGCTCAAGGCGTGAGCGGTGGCGCGCCCACACTCGAGGTCCACGACCTCAGAACGCACTTCTTCACCCGCGACGGCGTCGTGCGCGCGGTGGATGGGGTGAACTTTTCCGTGGATCGAGGAGAGATCCTGGGCCTCGTGGGGGAGTCCGGCTCGGGAAAGTCGGTGACAGGCTTCTCCATCCTCGGCCTCGTGGACTCGCCGGGCCGCATCGTCGAGGGCCGCATTCTGTTCCACGGCGATGACTTGGTCGCGGCGCCCGAGGAGTGCCTGCGCGGCCTGCGCGGCGCCCGGATCGCGATGATCTTCCAGGACCCGATGATGACCCTCAACCCCGTCCTCAGGATCGATACGCAGATGATGGAGGCGGTCCTGGCGCACACGGCCGTCGGCCGTGAGACGGCCCGCGAACGCTGCCGCGAGGCACTGTCCATGGTGGGGATCGCCTCGCCGGACGAGCGTCTCAAGGCCTATCCGCACCAGTTCTCCGGCGGCATGCGCCAGCGCGTCGCCATCGCCATCGCCATGCTGCATCGCCCGGATCTGATCATCGCCGACGAGCCCACGACGGCTCTTGACGTGACGATACAGGCGCAGATCCTGTTCGAGGTGCAGAAGCTGTGCCGGGAGCACGGCACCGCTCTCATCTGGATCACCCACGACCTCTCGGTGATTGCCGGGCTCGCCGACAACGTCTGCGTCATGTACGCGGGCAGGATCGTCGAGCAGGGCGGGGTGGACGACGTCCTGGACAGGCCGCTCCACCCCTATACGGTGGGCCTCATCGGCTCGGTGCCCAGCAACAACACACGCGGCCGGCGTCTTCAACAGATCCCCGGCATGGCGCCGTCGCTTCGGAGCTTGCCCGTAGGCTGCGCGTTTCGCGCGCGCTGCCCCCGCGCCTCTGACGCCTGCAATCTCGTGCCTGACATGATCGCGCACGCGCCGGGCCGTCTGGCCGCCTGCTTTCACCCGCACCTGGAGTCCGTCGAGGCATGAGCGCGCCCGCGGCACCGCTGATCGAGCTCGAGAGGGTCTCCAAGCGCTTCGTGCGCCGGCTGGATGTCGCGGCGAAGCTGGCGGCGCGCCTGGGCGCGGGGATACGGGAGGAGACGGTGCATGCCGTGGACGGCGTGGACCTGGCGGTGCGCCCGGGCGAGGTGGTGGGCCTCGTCGGCGAGTCGGGTTGCGGCAAGTCGACCCTGGGGCGCGTGGTCGCCGGCATTCTGACGGCCACCGAGGGCCGCCTCCTCTACCGCGGAAAGGCGGTGGCGGAGATGGCGCCCGCCGAACTCAGGACCTATATGCTCAACGTCCAGATGATCTTCCAGGATCCGTTCGCGTCCCTCAACCCGCGCATGCGCGTGCGCGACATCATCGCCGAGGCGCCCCTGGTGCACCGGATCTGGCGCAAGGACGAGGTCGAGGACCGGCTCGACGAGGTGATGACCCGCGTCGGCCTCGACCCCATCTACAGGCGGCGCTATCCGCACCAGTTCTCCGGCGGGCAGCGCCAGCGCATCTGCGTCGCCCGGGCGCTTGCCGTGGAGCCCGAGTTCCTGGTGTGCGACGAGGCGGTGGCGGCCCTCGACGTTTCCATCCAGGCGCAGGTGCTGAATCTGCTCATGAAGCTGCGGGAGGAGCTGGGCCTCACCTACCTCTTTATCAGCCACGATCTGGGCGTGGTGGAGCACCTGTCCGACCGGGTGGTGATCATGTATCTCGGTCGCGTGATAGAGGTCGCGCCCACGGAAGAGCTGTTCGCTGCTCCCAACCACCCCTACACCCAGGCGCTGTTGAACGAGGTACCGCGGCTCAGCGCACGGCGGCGACGCTTCGAGCCGGTGAAGGGCGAGATACCATCGCCTCTGGCGCCTCCTCCGGGATGCCACTTTCATCCGCGCTGTCCCTACGCCATGGAGCGCTGTGGGCGCGAGGCGCCGGCGCTCGAGCCGATCGCGGATGCACGGCTGTCCGCCTGCCATCTGAACGATGAACGCGCTGGTGGCGCGGCTTGAGCCAGCAGCGCTGCCGGCGGCCCGCGTCACCACGAAGTCCTCGCGGGCGTGGCTCGAAGCCAGCAGATTCTCCAGTCGATCCTCACGCCATCGGACCGTCCGACGCAGCGCGCGCGCGCTCCGCAGGCCGCTCCGGACCGAGGACGGAACCGGGGAGGTTCAGCTCCGGCCCGGACAGTTCGTACCGGTCGCGTTCCACGTATGGGAGGGATCGAACGGCGAGACGGGCTTGAAAATGGCGCTGTCATCCTGAACTTTTCTTCATCTCCGGGAGCCCGCACCGTTCTCCAGCTACCTCATCGTGCTTTTCGTCGTCATCGGCGGTGTGGCCGTGAAATGGGGGATGGTCCGGTGGGTCTCGGCCAAACAGGCCGATTGATGAATCGGCGCAAGACACCGACGAGAGGCGAATGGACACCATCACGATCTACACCGCCGGCGAGATCCACAGCGACTGGCGCGACCGTTTCGGGGCCGCGCTCGAAGCGGCGGGGGTAAGCGCGAGTCTGGTGGGCCCCAACGTCGAGCACGACCGTTCGGACGCCGTCGGCGAGGACATCCTCGGGGAGCAGCCGGGGCCCCGCTACCGTGACCTGATGGGAGCCCGCGTCAACACACTGCGGACGCGCATCCTGTTCCGCAGGGCGGACCTGGTGGTGGCCTACTTCGGCCCGAAGTACCGCCAGTGGAACACCGCCACCGATGCAGGCGCGGCCGTGGCCTCCGGGCTTCCGCTGATTCCGGTGAGGGACGGCGAGCTGATCCACGCGCTCAAGGAGCTGGACGCGCTTGCCACGCTCACTGTGGAGACGCTGGAGCAGGCGGCCGAGGCGGTGGCGTATATCTTCGAGTAGCCGACTGAGGTGGCCGGACGAAGGACGACCCATTGCGGGAGACAACCATGGAGCCGATTGCGTATGCACTGATCTCAGCCTGCCTGCTGGCGAGCACTGTCGAAGTGGCGTTGGCTCAGGACGCCGAGATCACGGTCGAGGTCCAGATCGCCACGGATGTCGTCGACCGAATACCGGTCGACAGCGGCTCGGCCTTCGCCGCGGACGTGGGCAGCCTCTGGTGCTGGACCCGGGTGTCCGGCGCAGAGGGCAAGACTCTCTCGCACGTATGGATCCATGGGCCCCACGAGAGGACTCTGACGCTGCCGGCGATAGGTGGCTCGCCGTGGCGCTCGTGGAGTAACAAGAACATCCCCGAGGATTGGACGGGTGAGTGGCGGGTCGAGATCCGCGATGAGGACGGCAGCGTGCTGGAGACCGTCACGTTCACGGTTGGCGACGGGGGATGACGCTCCGTGGAGGGCTTCCCCACGTCCGAACTGGCCGACCGGGTATCTCCCGCGTCCCATGTGGAGCGGTAATACCAGGCGTCCACATCCGCTTTTAGATCCTTGAGGAACTCGGAAGCCCGGATACCTCGAGGAGCCCCCAACGCGGGATCGGACGGGGAGCGAACCAGGTGGTCTTGGTGACGAACTTCTTCGATGAGCTGAAGCAGCCGTCGAAGACCTCTGCTGAGTGGGATCGTCCGCCTCGGTCAGTTCAGGTTGCCACTGCACTGCGGCGACGGCGCCTCCATCCATGGCCCCGCCCCATCCGTCTGCCCTTCCTGACGTCGAGACGCTCGTTCCCACTCCTCTCGACGATCCGGGCCGCCGGTGGCCCTACATACGCATTCCAGCGAGAGAAAGACCCGGTGGTCGGCTTCCATCCGGCCCGCAGTGATAACAGGTTACTTGCTAGAGCGACCACGCGTCGCCTTGCTTCTAGAGCACGACCTCGGTCGCGGGGGACCGTAGGTTGTAGGACGAGCTCATCACCCGCCCGTAGGCACCCGCGTTCGTGATCAGGAGAACGTCGCCTTCGCTCGTGCGGGGGAGCAGGCGGTCGACGCCGAGCCGGTCCCCGGACTCACATATGGGCCCGACGACCGTGACGACTTCCTCAGGGTGGGCGTTTAGGCGCGATAGGTTGGTGATCTCGTGATGGGCCCCGTAAAGGGCTGGTCGGATCAGCGAGTTCATGCCTGTGGAGATTCCTACGTATCGGTGCCGCCCTTTGCCCTTGGTCTGGGTGACCAGACTGACGAGTACTCCGGCCTCCGCCACGAGGTAGCGTCCGGGCTCTAGCCAGATCTCGATCCGGGTGTGTTTCTTCCTCAGTCCCTCCAAGCCCTCCGCCAGACGCACGAGATCGATTTCGGACTCCCCCGGGCGGCTCGGAACGGCGAGGCCCCCGCCCAGGTCCATGATGCGTACGTGGGGCAACCGATCCGCGGCGGCGCCGAGGATCTCTCCGACCTCGACCCAATGATCCGCGGACGACACGCCGCTTCCCGAGTGGGCATGAAGGCCGACGATCCGCGCGCCAACTGTGCCCGACAGCTTTCCCAACTCCTCCAACTCGAAGAGCGGCACTCCGAACTTCGAGTGGCCGCCGGCCGTCCGCACGTTGTGGTGATGTCCCTTCCCGACACCCGGATCCAACCGGACGAGAAGATCACGACCTTCGAACAGTTCGGGCCAGTGCCGGAGCGGATACAGGCTGTCGAGCGTCAGCCAGACGTCCAACTCCAGGGCGGCGAGATACTCTTCCTTGGGTGCGAAGTTGGGAGTGAACAACACCCGCTGCCGCTCGATGTCGGGGAAGCGATCGAGTACCGCATGCACTTCGGGTAGAGAGACGCACTCGAAGCCCAAGCCTTCTTCTTCGATTGCCGCGAGGATCCCCTCGTGGAAGTTCGCCTTCATCGCGTAGAAGACCTGGTCGATGCCCGTGACGGCTCGCACGCGCCGCGCGCGATCCCGAATCGTCTCGAGGTCGTACACGAACGCCGAACGGTGCCGGCGAGCGATCTCTTCGAGACGTGGTGCCTTGTCGATCCACCAAGCGTGTGTGTGGGGGTGCGGTTCAGGAGACGCCAACTCCTCCCACGTGGGCCCGAATACTTCCGGGTCGGAGGCTTCGGAAACCAGGAGGGCATGAAGATCACGGGTCAGCTTCTCGGCTCGATCCTCGTCCACGACGAACGTGAGGTTCAGGTCGCTGGCTGCCTGACTGACCATGTGCACCGGGTGCTCCTCGAACGCCTCGAATACCGGGCTGAGACGGTGCAGGAGCGCTCGTACGCCTCGCCCGACAAGGCTGATAGCGGCGCAGGAGTGGATCAGACGAGCCCGACAATGGGCGCCCAGATCTTCCAGTAGGGCAGACAAGCTGTCCGAGTCGAGTTCGATGGCGTCGGCGTCGAGCGAAACGGTGACGTTCGTCTCGGACGTCGACACCATGTCCACCGAGATGCCCCGTCTACGAAAACAGTCGAACACGTCGGCCAGGAAGCCGACCTGCCGCCACATGCCCAAGGTTTCCATCGATACGAGACATACCCCTCGCCGGACCGAGATCGCCTTGAGCTGTGGGACTCCGCTGTCTGGCCAACGCGAGATGATTGTGCCTGGGTGGTCGGGGAAAAGCGTGCTCCGAATGTGGATCGGAATGCCTCGATCTCTCAACGCTGGGATACAGCGAGGGTGAAGGATGCTCGCGCCGGTCGTAGCGATCTCCTGAGCCTCTCCGTGGTCGAGGCGGCGAAGTAGACGCGCCGCGCGCACGACGTGGGGATCGGCGGTGAACATGCCGGGCACGTCGGTCCAAATCTCGACGCGCTCGGCCTCCAGCCGTCCTGCGAGGTAGGCGGCGGAGGTGTCCGATCCGCCCTTTCCGAGGACCACCGTGTTGCCCTCTTCGTCCCGAGCAACGAAACCCTGCGTGATAATGACATCCCCAAGGCTGGCGAGCTTGCGGTCCAGCACCGGGTCAGCGTCAGCGCCACACTCCGCTGAGAGGTAGTGACCCCAATCTCCTCGGGTTGAGGGCCCGGAGACCAAGAGGTCCCTGGCGTCTACCCAAACGGCCTCCACGCCCGACGCGGCGAGTAGGGCGGCCCCGACGCGGGTCGCCATGTACTCGCCAATGGCGAGGGCTCGCGCCTTGTTGGCGGGGCTCGCCTCTCGGGCCGTCGAGATCGTTTCGAGCAGGGTTGTCAGCTCGTCGACGTCTCTCGCAAGCAGGTCGGGCTGGTGCACACCTCTTGCATCGAGCAGTTCCGCGTGTGCCTGTGCGATGCTCTCGACGGACAGGTCCGCGTCGCCCATGCTCGCCGCCTCTACGAGCCGTTCCAACTGGAGGGTCACACCCTCCAGAGCCGATTGAACGATGAGCGGTCGGAAGCCCTCGACGACTCGCTCGCTCACGACATCGGCGATCGCACCCCAGTTCTCGGGCGTCGAGACGCTCGTTCCCCCGAACTTGAGGACGATCCACGGTACGCGTATGTCTGACAATAGAGGCCTTTCGGTCGACCATGCCTCGGATCGCGGTGCGCGGGCGTTGTCAACTTGAGCCCGTCAACGCCCCCCCGCAAACTCCCGAAAGAACCCCACGACCCGGTCCATAAACTCCGCCATCGACGGATAGGCCTCCCGGTCCCTCTCGTATTCCCCCAGAAGCTCACAAAGCTCCCCAGTCCACACGAACCCAGCTTCAACCTGCTCCTCGATCTCCGCTGCCGCCTCCGCTTCACCACCGTGGCTCAGCCGATACCGCGCCACGGCTGCTCGGACCAGCGATTCGTACAGCATCGATTCCCATGACCCGTAGGCCTGACGCCGCATCATCTGCTCAACCGGCGCATAGAGTGAGTCGGCGAACTCGCTGAACTCATCGAGGTGGGCCTCGATCAACGCGTTGGCATAGGAGACCCACACCATCCACCGCGGTGGCTCCGACGATCGCGTACAGCTCCGTTGGCCCGGCTGGGGGTTGGTGTTCAACGCCGTAGCTTCCCGTTGCTGAGAATGGCAGCTAAAGCCCTTCGCCGCTGCGGGTGTGGACGGCGGGCTGTTCGCCATGAACTACCTTACTTCGTGAGTCCGGAGCTCATTCGCTTCTACGGCAAGCAGCGCTCGGTCGACGTGCAATTTGAGTTCGGCGTCATGTTCGGAACGATTACTCCCTGGAAGGTCCTGGGGCTCGAGATACCCAGGATCGGCATGAGCTATCGCGTCGGACGTGGCGCTTCGACCTTCCGACTCGTTCTGGGCGGACCCTTCAATTAAGGTCTTGTGTTTTGAGTACGGGGACTCAAGGCGTCAACATGAAGAGCATGGCTGACAACTCGAGCTCGATTCCCATTTCCGATTCTCCAACGGGGACAGGAGAAAGAAGTCCATTGCCGGATCGGGATAACGTGAGGGGCAGGACCAAGGTGGTCAACATGGGGGAGCGCCTCCTTCGTTCCATCGGTTGACGGCTCCCGTGGCACCCACTAGCATGGCCTCCGGATGCCCCTGGGAGGTCCGGATTCAGCGGGATGTCGATCGAAAATCGGGGGACTCGCAAGAGTCCACGGGCGGTGATAGCTGTAGTCAGCCCTGTTCAGGAGGAGCACTGGCAATATGCCCGGGATTGTTGAAAAGCTGAAGTCATATGTGATCAAACGACCCTTCAGCTTCCGGTCCCGCGTCCGGGTAAGGGAACGCCTCTGCCGTCGCGAGTTCTTCTACAATGCCTTCAGAGCCCTCTCGTTCAACGGCATAGGCGGTGATTATGCGGAATTCGGTTGTCACAAGGGCTGCAGATGTTCTCGGAGAACAGCGAATGGGCACTCCTCCCATACATGCAGTATGGCTGGCACGGCCTCTCGTTCGTCGTCGAAAGCAAGACGATTGCCAGGACGAGTCGCTGATCCCGCTATCGGTGGAGGAGGCGCAGAAGGCGCTGGAGGACGGGGAGCCTTCGATCAGGACCCCCTACTTGGTCCTTTCCGACGGCCAGCTGGAAGTCGGCACCGCCATGCTGAAGGATCACGAGGTGGACGTAGTGGTCCGGAGGCTCGGAGAGGTCTTGGCACTGCGGACCGTCTAGTTCGGCGCTCCTAACCCGACCCGCCGTACTCCTTCAACAGGCCTCTAGCGCTTCTTCCGTAGCTTCCTGATCACCTTCTTGAAGTCGGGGCCCGGCGTCGCGCCCACGGGATCCGTGGGCCGCGGAGGTGGGGGTGTGCGCGGCGGCTTGGGCGTGCAGGGCCACTCGGGAAGCTTGAGCGAGGGCTTCTTGTCCCGTGGCGCACGTCCTCGACTACTCTTGGCCATCAGGATCCTCCTCGATGGATGACTGTCCCGTCCGAACCCACGTGGTCGGACGGCCTGCTTATACTACGGGCCTCCAGGGCCCGGGGTTTCAAGGAGCCGGCTTCAGGCGCTGGGAGTACACGACGCGGAAGGCCGTGGGCCAGAGGGTGAGACAGTCGTGCTCTGGCGTCGCGTCCTCGGGGCATGCCATGAAGCTTCGGGGGCCGGAGATCACGAACACGTCGACAACGCCGTCCCGGTGGAAGACGACGCGCATGTAGCCCGGGGCGGCCACTCCGAAATGCATCCCGGGGACACCCCTCAGAGGCGTCGATAACTTGCTGCCGGACCCGCTCACCAGGGTGAACTCGGGGTCACCAGTTTCGACTGCGGCGATGACCTGGAGGTTGTGGTCGTGGCCCGAAGCGTAGACCAGCGGAGCGCCACCACGGGAGAACGCCTCCCGAAATCCGCGGATCATGCCCTGGTACGGGAGGGAGGTAAGGTCCTGTCTGATTGCGCCGGTGCGGCTGAGGAGCCAACGGACGCCGACGGTGGACCAGAAGCCCACGGCGCCTCCGTGCTCACCGCCTGTCACTATGGGGTGGTGAGCGGCGACGATCACGTCACGATCGTCGGAGTCCGCCATGACTTCGGCGAGACGCTGGTAGGCTTCGAGAATCCGATCCTCGTCTTGGCCCTCGGCCAGCCACCACTGCGTGTCGAGGAACACGATCCGCACGTTCTGGCCCAGGTCGACGTACTCCGGTCCCCCTAGTCCGGCTCCGGGCATGAGCTCCACCAGCGTCCCGGCGGATCGCTCCCGCTCGAGCCTCGTTTCCAGGTTGCGGAGGCGGGCCAGGGCTACGGGCCCTGAAGTGTTTGCCCAGTCATGGTTGCCGGCGATGAAGATCCCGGGTGTTAGGTGCGCGCGAGCCTGTGGGCCGGACACGGTGGCGATTTCGTTTCCGAGGCGCACCGAGTCCCGAGGGTAGTCGCCTTCGGAGGGATAGTGGTATCCGTTGGGGTAGACGTTGTCTCCCAGAAAGACGACGGCCACCGCCGAGTCACGCGCCAGAGACTCGGACCAACTCTCCACTTCGTTGGCGACCTTCTGCAGGACGGGACTGCCGACCCCGTCTGCCTCCCCGGCGTCACCGACCAGGAAGACGACTGCGTCCACGCTGTCGGGCCCAGGGTCGGCCATGGGTGGGGCGCCGGGAAGGGGTGCCGGGGCGTAGGCGCAAGCACCTGCGGCCACGAGCGGCGTCAGGAGCGAGCAGACTCGGTGCGCCAGGCTCCGGCTTTGCTGCGGCCCCCGGATCGCCGGCATGAGTTGCCCTCGAACAGGGGCACGCGGAGCTGCGCCGGGCATCCTCAGAATCGGAACCTGATCAAAAGAGGAAGGCCGTCAGGCTGCTGACTGTCCTCCCCGTCGCCCTGGGAGGAGACGAGGCCGGCCACGCCACCCACTATCAACCCCACGGCGCCTCCGATGACCCCTCCCGCCCATCTCCGCTGCGGATCGTCCCAAACCTGGTGCCCGATGAGGGCGCCGACCCCGATCCCCGAGGCCCACCCCACCGCGCCCCAGAGTAGCGCCTGATTCATCCGATCCTCGGCGAACACGCCCAGGGCGAGTCCGGCCGCGAGTCCAGTGAAGAGGGGAATGGCAGCCATGCGGACGGCCTCTTCCCCCGAGTCGAGGTAGTTGCCCTTCCGCGCCTGCACGGTGATGTAGGCTACGCTGAGCCACGCGCCCGCCCCGGCCCCTGCCAGCGCGCCCCCGATGGGGGCCAGGATCTGGGTCGCGGCAGGCCGAGGCGTGCCGAGCGAGCCCGTGGCGAGCACCGCTGCGACCGGTATCAAGGCACGTCGGATCATCGCTGCACGTCGGATCATCGCTTGTCCGTGAGGCGCCAAAGGAACCATGCGGCGACGCTTCGGAGTGGCCGCCACACCTCCGCCCGGGCCAGGAGGTACTCCGGCTCCGGACGCTTGTCCAGCCCGTCAAGAATCCTGAGGCCCTCCTGGACCCCCAGGTCACCGGCAGGCATGACGTCGGGCCTCCCGAGCTTGAAGATGAGAAACATGTGTGCCGTCCACTCCCCGACTCCCCAGACGGTGGTAAGTCGTCGGATGACCTCTTCGTCCCCGTGGCGACCGATGCTCCTTAACCCGAGGTCGCCGTTCACGGTTTTTGCGGCCAGGTCCTTAATGGCTCGTGTCTTGCTGCGCGAGAGCCCGGCTCCACGCAGATCGTCTTCCGACAAGGCTAACACCTGCTGAGCGGTGGGGAAGCCCGATCCGGACGTCAGCTTGCGCACACGACTGTAGATGGCGGCGGCGGCCCTGTTGGCAAGCTGCTGATAGGTGATGGATCCACCACCGACAGCAGTGTTCCGGTGCTTGTCTCCGGCGGCCTCACGTTCGCTTCGTTCGCCAGCAGCGGTCTGGGTCGGGTCTCCGGCGGCCTCAGGTTCGCTTCTGTTAGTGCGGGGTCGAGTCATACCTGCGCCGTCACCACTGGTGGGGCTGCCTCCTGCTGGGGGAGTAACGCCAACGGCCGGCTGGGCGACGGATCCACGTTCGACAGCAGCGTTCCTGTGCCGATCTCCGGCGGCCTCATGTTCGCCTCCGTGAGCGCAGGATCGAGCCACGCCTGTGGCGTCACGACGGGGGCTGACAGGTACTGTTGGGGCTTCGTGGGGTACGGGCAATTAGGAGGCGGCAGCCAGGCCCGCTGGAATACACCCCAAGTTGTGCTCGGCCTTCCGGCGGCCAGAGTCGTCAGCGCCGGAAACTTTCACTCGTGCGGCCTTTCGACCGGTCGTGACGGGTACTGCTGGGGGTTTAACGGCGACGGCCAGCTGGGCGACGCATCGTTTGTGGAAAGCCTGCTTCCGGTGCCGGTCTCCGGCGGCCTCGCGTTCGCCTCCGTGAGCACCGGATCGTTCCACACTTGTGGCGTCACCAGCGGTGGCGCCGCCTACTGCTGGGGGTGGAACAGCGACGGTCAGTTGGGCGACGGATCCACTTCCGAGAGCAACGTTCCGGTGCGGGTCTCCGGCGGCCTCGCGTTCGCCTCCGTGAGCGCCGGATTGTTCCATACTTGTGGCGTCACCACCGGTGGCGCCGCCTACTGCTGGGGATGGAACGGCGACGGCCAGCTGGGCGACGGATCCACGTCCGAGAGCAGCGCTGTTCCGATGCCCGTTTCCGGGGGCCTCGCGTTCGCCTCCGTGAGCGCCTGGTCGGACCACACGTGTGGCGTCACCTTCGGTGCGGCCGCCTACTGCTGGGGGTGGAACGGCGACGGCCAGCTGGGCGACGGATCCACTTCCGAGAGCAGCGGTGTTCCGGTGCTCGTCTCCGGAGGCCTCGGCTTCGCCTCCGTGAGCGCCGGGTCGAGCCACACGTGTGGCGTCATCGCCGGTGGCGCCGCCTACTGCTGGGGTCACAACGGCGACGGCCGGCTGGGCGCCGAAGGTACGACCGAAAGCCGCGTTCCCCTACGGGTCTCCGGGGGCCTCACCTTCGCCTCCGTGAGCGCAGGGTCGAGCCACACGTGTGGCGTCACCCCCGGTGGCGCCGCCTACTGCTGGGGCTCCAACTCCTTTGGCAAGTTGGGCGACGCCGGCTGGTTCAACAGCAGCGTGCCGCTGCGGGTCTCCGGCGGCATCACGTTCCGCAGTGTGGACGCTGGATCTGCTCACACGTGCGGCGTGGCGTCGAACGGCACGGGTTACTGCTGGGGCTCCAACTCGAACGGCAAGATGGGGAACGGCGTGGACTGGTTCCAGCCCGTACCTTCACGGGTTGCACAGTCTTCACCGGCCATGGCCGGGTTCACCAGACCGCCCAACCACGAGTTGCGTTCACACCTGTGGGAGCTGCGGGAATTGGAGGACGAGCGCTTAGGTGACTCGTCGGACTACCGGGACTCGGGGCATGAACCGACATGGCCTCGGCGGCGGCGATAGATCGGTTTCGCATGGCGACCGGGGCATGGGGCGCCGCAGGATCGGCCAATGATCCTCGGTAGAGAAACCGGTAGCCATACTGGTGGCGACGCCTTCATTGGGCGTGGCCGGATTCACCACTAGATAATCTTGTATTCGATGTCGACAGGCCCGGTCTCCGAGAAGGCACCACCCAGGCGAATAGTACCGGTGCCCTGGAGGAGGACCTCGTCGCGGTGAATGAAGATCTCGGTCCCACCGTCGGGCAGCACGTATGTGCCGTTCGTGCTCTGGTCGGCCAGGTAGAACCGGCCACTACGTGCCGTGATCATGGCGTGGGCACGAGACGCCCCCGTGTCCGGAACGACGAGGGCGTTCCGGGTCCCGCGACCCAGAGACAGGGACTCGACCGACCCGCTCGACATCAACTGGACCTGGTCTCCGACGCGTAGCTCGACCCGATCCACCCAGTCCTTGTCTATCTTGGGGGCAACCGTGGTCAGTTGCGCGGTTTCCTCCCGCCAAAGAACCTCGTAGAGGTGCAGCCGCTCTTCTCGCCCCCTCACGCCGTGCTCACCAAGGCTCCGACAGGGGATGTCCGTACCGTGTGTCTGCTCCAGCGTGTGCAACGTCGTGAGCACCTGCCCGGCCGCGGAGATCGTTGTCACGCGTGCGGCGACGTTGACCACGTCCCCGAAAACGTCCCCGGCTTCGAACAGCACCGGACCCGCGTGTATTCCGATCTGGATCTCGATCGGATGACCGTGGGGCGCCGTACGCTCCTGCACTGCCCGCTGCATATCGACGGCGGCAGCGATAGCGTCGAAGGGTGACTCGAAGGCCGCCAGTATCTCGTCCCCGATGGTCTTGATCACCGTTCCCCGAAGGTCCGCCGTTACTTGCTCGAGCTCCTCCAGGACACCCCCTATGACCTGCCAACCTCGATCGTCTCCAAGGGCCTCAATCAGCCGAGTGCTGCCACATATGTCAGCGAACAGGATGGTTCGATCCACTTGCATAGAGAGTCTCACGCGCCACGGACATGGAACATACGATTGACGTCTTGCCACAATAGCCGGTGGCAGGGGTCGGGGTCGAGAACCCTTGCTGCTGATGTGAAGGGAGTGACGGGTGCACACAGGCTTTTCCGCAAGGCAAGCCTCTCTGATTGCCACCCGGAACACCCGTGATTACCAGCGGTCTCCCATTCCGGCACGGACGCCGACGGCGTTGCTGAAATCCGGACTGATGGTCTAGGAGGCCGCACCCCCTTCACTAGGACAGGCTCCTAGGCCGGCTCCCCCGGCTCCCCCGGCTCCCCCGGCTCCCCCGTCGACACCAGAGTACCACCCCCCGTGATGCGATCCGCCGCGGCCTGATCCGCAGCCGTCACCTCGCCGCCCACGAGCTCCTCCACCACCACGGCGCACGCCACGTGACCCGTGGTGTTCGTGGCGCTCCTGAACATGTCCGGGATGCGGTCGATCCCCAGGAGGATCCCGATTCCGGTCAGGGGCACGCCCGCCGCCTCGAGGATGGGCGCCAGGGTCACGATGCTCGCCGAGGGGACGGGGGCCACGGACATGGCCACCAGGAAGCCCACGATCCCGGCGCTGACGATGGCGGTGGCGGAAAGCGAAACACCGGAGAGGGCGGCCAAGAAGACCACGGCGGCTGCCTGGAACAGCGCGCTGCCGGCGCGGTTGATGGCCGCGCCCAGGGAGAGCACCAGCGACGCGACGGGAGGCGAGACGTCGAGGTTGTCGGCGTCCTCGAACATGACCGGGAGGGACGCGACCGAGCTCGTGGTCGAGAAGCCGATGGTATACGTCCCGACGACGCCCCGGATGAACTCGCCCACTCCCCTCCTACCCAGGAAGCGCACCAGCGGCAGGTAGAAGAGGGCGATGAAAACGAAGAGGCCCACGACGACTGTGGCCACGAATACGGCCAGGCTCGCCAGGAGTCCCAGGCCCATGCGAGCCATGACCGGCGCCGTGAGCCCGAACACACCGACGGGGGCCGTCCACAAGATCCAGTCGATGAGTTTCACGAACATCGCGCTGATGTCCTCGGCCAGGGTGATCAAGCGCCGGCGCGGGTCCTCGGCGAGGGCCCCTGCGGCCGCGGCCACGAGGAGGGTGAAGACGATGAGCGGGAGCAGGGCGCCGTCGGACGCGGCAGCGAACGGGTTGGCTGGAATCAGTCGCAGGAAGAAGTCGAGGAGGCCGGGAATCTCGGGGGGCGCCTCTCCTGTTGCGGCGACCTGGACCGTAGCCGGCCAGATCCCCAGCGTGATCTTCATGAAGACCACGCCGATGACGATGGCGGGGACCGTGGTGCCCCAGAAGAAGCCCAGAGCCGAGCCACCCAGCTTGCCCACCGTCTTCGGATTCCCGAGCCGGGCCACGCCCACGAAGATCGTGGTGACCACCAGGGGGATCACCACCATCCGAATCGCGTTGATGAACAGGGTGCCCAGAGGGGCGACGCCCTCCGCGAACCGGTCCAGGACTCCGATGTCGGTGGCGGCGGCAACGAGTCCGACGAGGAGGCCCAGGATCAGGCCGAGGGCGGTGGCGAGCTGGTTCAAGAGTCGACCTCCTCCAGAATCTTGTCGACCACGTCATCCTCCGCGGACCACCCGAACCGGTCCCAGTCGATCCGTCCACCGGCGCTGAAGACCACCCCCTCATCTTTCAGGAGAGCGCGTTGGACCTGGGCGATATGGTGGATAGAAGACGTCGAGATCCTCCCGGTGCTGCTCACGACCCGCCACCACGGGACGTCCTGGTCGTCGGGGAGAGCCGACAGCGCTCCGCCCACGGCCCTGGGAGCCCGAGGTCGACCGGCCATGGCCGCGACGTCGCCATACGAGAGAATGCGGCCTGGTGGGATGGCCGCCACGACCGCGTAGACGCGTCGAGTGAAGGGCGTCATGCGTCGTGACTCGGTGGTGATGGCTGCACTCTCGTGGGCTCCGATGTAAGTTGACCGACACGAGAGGGCGAGCCGAGTTCACGCGCAAGCCCCCCGCGCACGTCCATTCGTCGACCGTTCGCCAATAACCGTTCTTCGTGAGAATCATCGGTCTCTCCCTGACGCTGCTCCTGCTCTTCGGGATCACGTTCGTGGCCTTCGCCGCCACCGGGGCGCTCTTGGTCGGGGCCGTCCTTGGCTGGGTGTTCTCCATTTCCCTGGGCGACGACAAGGACCGCCACCGGCCGCCCGTGGCAACGTTCCTCTTCGCCTATCTGGTCGTGGTGGTGGCCGCGCGGCTTCAGGTGGAGCTCCTGCTCACCGGTGTGGCCGCAGGGTTCATAATCGGCAACATCCTGGGCGGCCCCATTCTCCTGAAGCGGGCGCTCCTGGGCATGGGCCCGCCCTCCGCTCTTCCAGAGCAGTCACCCGTAGCGGCGGTGGCGAGCTAGTGTCCCGTTACCAAAGTGTCTCGGCCAGTCGAGGGCACGGTGCATCCGTGGGCTCGGCGTTGGGACTCCTTGCGACCACGCTACGCGCGGTGCCCGCTTGCGCTACGCCGCGTCATCCCGCCTTGATCCCACGGCGCGCCGACCCTCTTGGTGGCTCGCGAACTTCGGAAACGGAACACTAGACGATGCGTCACGTTCACGGATCCTCGTACCGTCACGCCTTCGGCGCCCACAGGCACGACGTCGGGAACGGCGGCCTGGATCGGCGCTCTCAAGCGAGCCGCCTGTGGATCGTGCTCCTCATCACCGGCGCGTTCATGGTGGCAGAGGTGGTCGGCGGCGTGCTGGCGAACTCCCTGGCCCTCCTGGCCGACGCCGGCCACATGCTCACCGACGTGCTGGCGCTGGCCTTGTCGCTCATGGCCATGCGCCTGGCGATGCGTCCGCCGAGTCCGGAGCGCACGTTCGGCTACGTCCGCCTGGAGATCCTGGCGGCCCTGGTCAACGGAGCGGTCCTCCTGGGGGTCAGCGTGTGGATCGCCTGGGAGGCTTGGGAGCGACTGCGGGCGCCTCAAGAGGTGGACGGGCCCCTGATGATGGCCGTAGCCGTCCTCGGCCTCGTGGTGAACCTGGTGGGCGCCAGCCTCCTGAAAGAGCACGCCGGCGACAATCTCAACGTTCGCGGAGCGTACCTGCACGTCCTCGGTGACCTTCTCGGGTCCGTGGGAGCCATCGGTGCCGGTGCCATCATCCTCCTCACGGGGTGGAGTCCCGCCGATCCGCTGGTGTCGGTGGTCATCGCAGGGCTGATCCTCTTTGGGGCCTGGCGGCTCGTGAGGGAGGCCACCGAGGTCCTCCTGGAGATGGCGCCCCGGCACGTGGACATGACGGCGGTCCTCAAGGAGCTGAACGCCATCCCGCACCTGGACGACGTGCATGACCTGCACGTCTGGACCCTCACGAGCGGGTTCGTGGCGCTGAGCGGGCACGCCGTCCTCCAGGACCCCGCTCACCACCAGGGAGTGCTGGACGAGATCCGGGAGCGGATGGGGGAGCGCGGCATCGAGCATGTGACCTTCCAGCTCGAGCCGCGCCGCCTCCACCAGATCACTCCGGTGAGCCGTGAGGGCGAGGTGGGCGGGTAGGGTGCGGATAAGCGGTCCTCGTCGGTGCCTTGAGGGGGGCCGTGGGGCGGTTGGGTGACGGGTCTGAGCGAATGCGCCGTCATGTTGCGGAGCACGCCGAAGCCGGTATGATGAGGGCCTTCACGATTCATTGGACACCCCCGGCGTGGGGGCGCTTCGAAGGAGTAGCACCATGAGCCGCACCATCCTCCTCCTCGCGGGCGTCGCGATGGCGTCCCCCGCATTCGCCGCGGGCCAGCTGGCCACGGAGCTCACGAGTCAGGTCCGAAACCGTTACGTGGTCGTTTCGGCGCCCGCCTTTGTCCTCCGGAACGTCACCCTGGTAGACGGAACGGGGGCGGAGCCGCAGCGGGGCGTGTCGGTGGTAGTCGAAGATGGCCGCATAACCCAGGTGGGCACGAACGTCGATATTCCCCAGGATGCGGACATCCTCACGTACTCGGGTCACACGCTCATCCCCGGCCTGGTCGGCCTCCACGATCACATGTTCTACACGGCAGCGGGCGGCCGCGTGGCTCCCCTCGCCTTCTCTGGCCCGCGACTCTACCTGGGTGGGGGCGTGACGACGATCCGGACCACCGGGAGCGTCGCCCCATACGCCGAGATCAACATCAAGGCGGAGATCGACGAGGGACGGATGCCGGGTCCCCGTATGCACATCACGGCGCCGTACATCACGAGCGGGCGGACCGACCCCGAGTTCCCGGACATGACCCTCCTGCACTCTCCCGAGCAGGCCCGCCGGTTCGTTGCCTACTGGGGCGAAGAAGGCGCCACCTGGATCAAGGCGTACACGAACATCGGGCGTTCCGAGTTCATTGCCGCCGTCGACGAAGCGCACCGGGCCGGCATGAAGGTCACGGGACACCTCTGCTCCCTCTCCTTCACCGAGGCCGCCGACCTCGGCATCGACAACGTCGAGCACGGCCTCCTCACCAACACCGACTACAATCCGGCCAAGGTGAAAGACCGGTGCCCCATGGGCAACGAGGCGGTGGCGGGCCGGGTCGACGTGCGGGGCCCCGAGGTGGAGGCCACGTTCCGGAAGATGATCGACCAGAGTGTAGCCATGACGTCGACGCTTCCCTACTGGGAGCTCTTCGTCCCGAACCGACCCATCAAAGATGCGCGTTCGCTGGAGGCCATGTCGCACGGGGTGCGTGAAGCTTACCTGGCCGAACGCGACAGAATCGACGGCGCTCCCAACCCGTTCCTCACGCTCGAGATGTTCAAGAACGCCATGGCGTACGAGGTCCGATTCGTGGAGATGGGCGGCTTGTTGGCGGCCGGAGTGGATCCGACGGGCAACGGAGGAGCCCTGCCGGGCTATGGCGACCAGCGCGGCATCGAGCTCCTGACGGAAGCCGAGTTCAGCTTCGCCCAGGCCATCCAGATCGCGAGCCTGAATGGTGCGAAGATCCTAGGCGTGGACGAGGACCTGGGGAGCATCGAGGTGGGGAAGATCGCCGACATGGTGCTCCTTCGCGGAGACCTGTCCGGCGATCCGTCCGTCATCAGGAACACGGTCCTGGTCTTCAAGGACGGCGTCGGGTACGACTCGCGCACCCTCCTCGAGGAAGTGAAGGGCCGGGTCGGAATCAACTGACGCGCGGATCCGATGCGCCGTCATGTTGTGGAGCACGCCGAGGCCGGTATGATGAGGGCCTCCACGATTCATTGGACACCCCCGGCGTGGGGGCGCTTCGAAGGAGTAGTACGATGAGACGCATGCTTTTCCTCTTCGCAGGCCTCGCCGTGGCTCTCCCGATGTCGGTGGCTGCACAGCTCGCCACCGAGCTATCGAGCCAGGTGCGGGACCGCTACGTGACCGTATCCGCCCCCGCATTCGTTCTCCGGAACCTCACGCTCGTGGACGGGACGGGGGGACCGCCACAGCGTGGAGTCTCGGTGGTCGTCGAAGAGGGACGCATCACCCAGATCGGGACGAACGTGGACATCCCCCAGGACGCGGACGTCCTCACCTACTCGGGCCACACGCTCATCCCCGGCCTCTTCGGCCTCCACGATCACATGTTCTATATGGCGGCCGGTGGACGAAGTGCGCAGATGACGTTCACGGGGCCCCGCCTCTACCTGGGAGGCGGCGTGACCACGGTCCGGACCACGGGAAGCCGGGCGCCCTACGCCGAGATCAATCTAAAGGCGGAGATCGACAACGGGCGCATTCCGGGCCCCCGGATTCACATCACGGCGCCCTACATCACGGGAGGTGAGGGCAACACTCAGATGACCCTCCTCAACTCGCCCGAGCAGGCACGCCGCTTCGTGGCCTACTGGGGTGAGGAGGGTGCCACGTGGCTGAAAGCCTACACGAACATCCGCCGGGCCGAGATGGCGGCTGTCATCGACGAGGCCCACAAGCGGGGAATGAAGGTGACCGGCCATATCTGCTCGATCAGCCACAGCGAGGCCGTTGAGCTGGGAATCGACAATATCGAGCACGGGCTCTCCACCAACTCGGACTTCAACCCGGACAAGGAGCCCGACCGGTGCCCGCCGAACAACAGCATGGTGGCCCTCAACGTCGACGTGAGGGGCCCCGAGGTGGAGGCCACGTTCACGAAGATGATCGACGCCGGTGTGGCCATGACATCGACGCTTCCGGTCTACGAGCTCTCGTACCCGAACCGTCCCACCAAGGACCCCAGGGCGCTGGAGGCCATGTCGCCGGACGTCCGTGCGGCCTATCTGGCCGACCGTGAGCGCATCGACAACGACCCCAATCCGCGGCTCACCGTCGACCTCCTGAGGAACGCCATGGCGTACGAAGTGCGGTTCGTCGAGATGGGTGGGCTCCTAGCCGCCGGCGTGGACCCCACGGGCCGGGGTGGAGCGTTACCCGGATATGGGGACCAGCGGGGTGTCGAGCTCCTGGTCGAGGCCGAGTTCACCTTCTCCCAGGCCATCCGAATCGCCAGCCTGAATGGCGCTAAGATCCTGGGCGTGGATGACGAGCTCGGCAGCATCGAGGTGGGCAAGATCGCCGACATGGTGCTCCTGCGGGGGGACTTCACGGGTGACCCGTCCATCATCCGGAACACAGTTACCGTATTCAAGGACGGGGTGGGCTACGACTCACGCACGCTCCTCGACGAGGTGAAGGGGCGCGTAGGAATCAACTGATGATGCGAGGCGATACCCTCCTCCCAGTGGGTCGGCCCGGCCTACCGCGGGCGCTATGGCGGTCCCTCGTCCTCATCGCCCTTTCGGCCTCCCTTCTGGGCGTGGCGTCGGGCGTCGAGGCCCAGGACGACGAGGAGCGTGGGGTGATCGAGGCCGTCCAGGCCATGTTCGACGCCATGGAGGCTCTCGATCCTGAAGCTTTCCGGGACTCGATGATCCCGGAGGGCTTGCTCACGGCCGTCGGATTCGATACCACACAGCGGACCACCCGGGAGCAGTTCGCGACTCGCCTGGCGGATGTGACGAGCCCCATGTACGAGCGCATGTGGGATCCCGAGGTCCGGATCGACGGACCGGTGGCGACGCTGTGGGCGCCCTACGACTTCTACCGTGGCCTGGAGTTCAGCCACTGTGGCACCGACGCCTTCCAGCTCGCCAAGACCCCGGAGGGCTGGAAGGTCGTCTTGGTCAGCTACACGGTGCGGATGCCGCCGGACTGCAGCACCCACCCCGACGGGCCCCCGGGAGGCGAGTAGGGAAGTGCGCGACTCCGACCGACTGAGGGATCAAGCGACGGGCCTCTCCAGCGAGTGGCACTTCGAGATCCTCTTCGACTTCCTCTTTCCGATCGCACACCGTGGTATGCATATGACTTTGGTTCTCTTCGGGATCGACGAGGGGTCTTGGGCCGAGGAACAGCCCGACCCGAAGCAGCAGATAACCGAGCTGGGGTTGGCCATCCGCGAGGTCACGAGATCGAGCGATCTGGCCGCTCGCTATGGGGAGGATCTGTTCATCTGTCTTCTGACCCTGTGCAACGTCCAGGGCGGCTTGATCTTCGCCGACCGTATCCGCGATGCCATCTCCGACTACACCAGCAAGACCGGAACCACCGTGAGTGCGGCGGTGGCGAGCTATCGCGGAGACGGGGAGGGAACGAAGGAGGACATGCTCCGGGCCCTCAAGGGCGCGCTGGTCGCCGCCTGAGCTCAGGGCGGAGATCGGGTGGAAGTACCCAAGGCCGAATGGAACCGCTGAGGGCCCTCCACTCCGCGGGACTGGCGCCCCTCGCTCGGCTCCGGCACTTTGGACGGCGCCACGGGATCAAATGAACTATCCCAATAGTAGAAGCCGGTTCTTCACCTGAGGGTCATGTATCGACGGAGGTAGAAACGATGCGATCGAGTCTTGTCGCTCTGGTGACGCTCCTGCTTGCCGTGCCTCTGGCAGCGCAGAAGCCGATGGACGCCGACCGGGAGGTCGAGGGCGGCGGTGAGTTGGCCGAGGGTTGGATGGGTCGGACCGACAGAGGTCAGAGCTTCGACAACGTCCGGTTCACGGATGAGGGCGGCGTACTCGACGTCAGCGTCGGTCCCGCCATCGTTCTCTATCGGCCCGAGAACACGGCCCATGGGGCGTACACGGTGTCGGGCACCTTCGAGCAGCTCAGCTCCAAGGGCCACGCTCACGGCATCGGGTTGATCATCGGTGGTGACGATCTGCAGGGCCTGAACCAGGTGTACACGTACTTCCTGGTGCGCGGTGACGGCAACTACATCATCAAGACCAGGACCGGGAGCGAGACCTTCGAGCTGGCTCCGTGGACGCCGAACGCGTCAATCCATCAGAGTGACGATTCGAGCCACGCCACCAACGACATGTCAGTCGAGGTCGGAGCCGAGGACGTCATCTTCAAGATGAACGGCAAGGAGGTCCATCGTGAGAAGACGGCTGAGATCTACACCGACGGGGTGTGGGGCGTCCGCTTGAACCACAACCTGGACATGCGGATCAAGAACCTCGCACTCCAAGGGGGGATGTAGGCTCGCGATTATCGTGGGAAGCTATTTCAGGAAGGCCGGGCCGATGTCGGCCCGGCCTTCTGCATTGAGTGTGATCCGAATTGAGTGTGATCCGATCCAGAGGCCTGTTGAAGAAGATCAACAGAACTCCAGAGCCGAGCGGAGGGGGAGGGATATGAGGGGATTTCGTCTGGCGTTGATCCCGCTGGCTGTGGCGCTGTCGGGCGGGGGGTTGTCGGCGCTGATGCCGCTGCGGCTGGCTGCCCAATCGTCGGAAAAACTCTTCGACCGGGTGTACGAAGAGCTGCGACACGGACCCCAGTATGAGAGTGACGTCCCCACGGGGCGCATCGAGCTCACCCGCAACAACCGGGACGGGCTCCTGCACCGGTATCTCCTTCTCGTCCCCGAGAGCTACGATCCCGCTCGTCGCTATCCGGTGAGCGTGTACCTGCACGGGGGCGTAGGCCGGCCCGATCCGGGGCCCGGGGGCGGTTGGTGGCGCAACACCGAGCGCGTCACGAGCGAGGATCACATCGCGGTCATCCCGCTCTCGACGCGCGAGTCGCTGTGGTGGCATGCGAGCCAGGTGGAGAACCTGAACGGCATCCTCACGAAGCTGAAGCAAACGTACAACGTGGACGAGAACCGCGTCTTCGCCACGGGTATCTCCGACGGAGGCACGGGCGTGTACTTCCTGAGCTTCCGGGACACGACACCGTGGGCCGGCTTCCTGCCGTTCATCGGCTATCCGGGCGTGCTCCTGAACTCTCGGGTGGGAGCCGACGGGATGATGCATCTGGCGAACCTGGTGAACAAGCCGCTCTTCATCGTGAACGGGGAGACGGACCGGCTCTACCCCGTCCGCTACATGGAGCCGTTCCTCGAGGATTTCGAGAGGCTGGGCGTCGATTTCGTGTTCAAGCCGAAGCCCGGGGGGCACAACACCAGCTGGTGGCCGGAGGAGCTGGAGAACATCGAGGACTTCATGGAGCTCCACCCCAGAGATCCACTTCCCGAGCGCGTCATCTGGGCCACCGAGCAGGCCGACCGGTACAACAGGGCCCACTGGGTGGTCATCGACGAGGTTGGGCACATCGCCGGCGACGAGGAGCGGGGTCAGTTGGCGGCCCTCACTTACGACGGGGCCAGCGGACTGGTGGATGCCCTCCGAGAAGGGAACACGGTCACCATCGAGGCTTACCACGTCCCGCGATTCACACTGCTGATCTCGCCCGACGCATTCGATCTCGGCCGGCCTATCCGCCTCGTGACCAATGGTGA
This sequence comes from Longimicrobiales bacterium, assembly GCA_965238005.1. Taxonomy (GTDB): domain Bacteria; phylum Gemmatimonadota; class Gemmatimonadetes; order Longimicrobiales; family Gaopeijiaceae; genus CBDCKN01. Next base: position 2,858,443 of record OZ250165.1, on the reverse strand, counting down.
AGTATCTTTCGAGGGGCGTGTAGAGCCCAGCGTCGCGACCCTCCGGAAGTGGGCGGCGCGAGACCACGACCGAACGATGCTCTTCGCGGCCGAGATCACGGTCGTGCTGGAGTCGCAATAAGAGGCAGGGGAATGAGCTTTCCGAGGCGCCGCCTGCGCCGGCTTCGCCAGAATGAGACCTGGCGGCGAGCGGTGAGGGAGACCTCACTGTCTGTGGACGATCTCGTCTATCCCCTCTTCGTCGTGGAGGGAGAGGGCGTAAAGAACGCCGTGGCGAGCATGCCCGGGGTCTTTCAGCTCTCCGTCGATCTCGTCGTGGAGGAGGCTAGGGAGGTCCACGAGCTGGGCATTCCCGCGGTCATCCTCTTCGGCGTTCCCGACGACGAGCACAAGGATGCGCAGGGCTCTGCCGGATACGATCCCGAGGGGATCGTTCCCCGGGCGATCCGAGCCATCAAGGACGCCGTGCCCGACCTGCTGGTGTGGGCCGACGTCTGCCTCTGCGAGTATACCGACCACGGCCACTGCGGCGTGCTCACCGAAGCGGGGGAGGTGGACAACGACTCCTCGCTCCCGCTCCTGGCCCGGGCCGCGGTCGCCTACGCCCAGGCCGGCGCCGACGCGGTGGCCCCCAGCGACATGATGGACGGCCGTGTGGGCGCCATCCGCACCGCCCTCGACGTGGCCGAGCTTCCCGACGTGGTCATAGTCTCGTACGCCGCCAAGTATGCATCGGCGTACTACGGTCCCTTCCGTGATGCGGCCCACTCGGCCCCGTCCTTCGGGGACCGGCGCTCGTATCAGATGGATCCGCCCAACGGCGACGAGGCGCTTCGCGAGGTCGAGCTGGACATCGACGAGGGTGCCGACATCGTCATGGTGAAGCCCGCCGGGCCCTACATGGACGTGATCTTCCGGGTGAAAGAGGCGTTCGGCATGCCCACGGCCGCATATCAGGTGTCGGGTGAGTATTCCATCATCAAGGCGGCGGCCGAGAAGGGATGGGTGGACGAAGATCGCATCGTGATGGAGAGTCTTGTGGGGCTCAAGCGGGCCGGCGCCGACCTCATCCTCACCTACTTCGCCAAGGACGCCGCCCGGGCCTTGAAGGGAGGGGAGTGACGTGAGCGATGCCTCGGTGGCCGTAACCCCCGAGACGGGGGCAGGTTCGACGGCGACATCCCCCTTCCTGGCCGCCTGCCGTCGTGAGCCGGTGGAGCACACGCCGGTCTGGATCATGCGGCAGGCCGGACGCTACCTGCCGGAGTACCGGAAGATCCGGGCCGATATGGACTTCCTGACCCTCACCAAGACCCCGGATCTGGCGGCCGAGGTGACGCTCCAGCCCATCCGGCGCTTCGGTATGGACGCGGCCATCCTCTTCAGCGACATCATGACGCCCGTGGAAGGGATGGGGGTCTCGCTGGACTTCGCTCCGGGGCCCGTCCTTGAGAACCCTGTCCGGAGCCTGGCACAGGTGGAGGCGCTCCGGGTCCCGGATCCGGAGGAGAGCGTGCCCTTCATTCTCGAGACGGTGCGCATCTTGAGTCGGGAGCTTCCCGACTCGGCGCCCCTCATCGGGTTCGCCGGAGCTCCCTTCACGCTCTTCTGCTACCTGGTTCAGGGACGGGGGTCCAAGACCTTCGCCGAGGCCAAGGGCTTCCTGTTCGCCGAGCCGGAGGCCTCCCGGAAGCTGTTGGAGAGGCTGGCGGACACCATGATCGGCTACATGGAGGCCCAGGCTCGTGCGGGCGCGAAGGCCCTCATGCTCTTCGATTCCTGGGCGGGCCTGCTGGGCCCGGAGGCGTACCGGACCTTCGCCTTCCCGGCGGTTCAGCGGGTGATGGAGTCCCTCCAGTCGCTCGACGTTCCGCTCATCTATTTCCCGAACCAGGGGGCTACCCTATTGGATACGGCTCGTGATTGCGGGTCTGACGTCGTGGGGATCGACTGGAGACTACCGCTCTCCCGGGCCCGGGAGATCCTTGGCCCGGACCTGGCTGTGCAGGGGAATCTGGATCCGGCGGCTCTGTTCGCCCCCCGCGACGAGCTGGGACGTCAGATCGACCGGGTTCTCGCGGAGGCGGGCTCCGCCCCGGGCCATGTGTTCAATCTGGGTCACGGGATCGAGCGGACGACGGATCCCGACGCGGTGGCCTTTCTGGTGGACCGGGTCCACGAGGTGTCGAGTCGGACGCTCAGCGCAGCAGGGCCTGGATGACTTCCAGAGACGGTTCGGGGTCCTCCCCGCCGGCCTGTCATTCGATCGGCCGCCGTCCTGCCATGGCGCCCTAAAGTCGCCCGCCCTAAGGTGAGCCCCTTCACCCGATGGTCCATCCCGGGAGGTAAACGTGTCGCAGATGCCAGGTCTCCGACCTCAGTTCCTACTGTACGCCCTTCTGATCGGCGGGTCGCTCGCGGTCGCACCAGTTGCGCCCTCTACGGTCTCGGCTCAGGACGCCCCGGCGGCCAATCCCGATGCCGATCACTACGTCCTCCCTTCGGCGTCGATCCGGGAGCTGTTCAGAACGAACAAGAACTACGCGACCCTGAGCTACATGAGCCCGGACGGGGACCACTTCGTCGTGCCGCTGGTGACGGAGCTCTCTACCCTGGAGATCATGTCGAGAGAGACCTATCGGTTGGCCGAGCTCGAGATTCGGCCGCAGACGGATCGGCTGTGGCACCTGGACACCTACGGGATCTACGGGCTGCGCTTCTACTCGCTCAGCGGGAGGCGCTTCGTGGACGTCGATCTGCCCGAGGGCAGCTTCGTGAGCGATCTGACGTGGTCACCGGATGGCGCGCAGATGGCCTTCCTCGCCCACCTCACGGACGGCACCGAGGTGTGGACCGCGAACCCTGCGACCGGCCGTGCTCGGAGCCTCAGCGACGCCCGTGTCCTCGCCACCGTCGGGACGAGCGCACGCGGGCAGGGGAGCCAACCGTCCAACATGCTGCAGTGGACTCCCGAAGGGACGGTGATAACGCTCCTCGTGCCAGGGGACCGGGGCCCCGAGCCACCGCGCAATCCGGTGCCCAGCGGCCCGGTGGTGCGCCGCACTCGTGCCGAGCCCACTCCGACGCCCACCTACCCGAACCTCCTTAGGGACGACCATGACGAGACGCTCTTCGAGCACTATACGCGGAGCCAGGTCGCGGAGCTGGCGGAGGGAAGGGCTCCGCGCCTGCTCGGTGAGCCGGCCATGTTCGAGTCGATCTCACTGAGCCCGGACGGGCGGCATCTGCTGACGACCGCTATCGAGCGTCCCTTCTCCTTCCGAACGGCCTACCGGGGCTTTCCGCGAGTGACTTCGGTCATGGACCGGCAGGGTACTGAGGTGGCGACCCTGGACGAGCGGCCACTCCAGGAAGGGAGAAGTCGCCCCGGCTCGAACGGTAGCGCAGAGCCGCGAGGGTTCGCGTGGCGTCCTGACGGAGCGGGGATCACCTACCTGCAGCGGGCTGAGGGGGATGGCGACGTGCCGAGGCCGGACCGGATCATTCTGCTGGCTCCGCCCTTCGACATGGAGCAGGCTCGGGTGGTCGCCGAGAGCGAAGATCCCGTGAGCGCAGTGACGTACACGCGAGACGGAGCGGGCGTGTTCGCCGAGGTCTCGAAGGACGAGCAGTCGGGGCTGGCGTATTGGGATCTCGGCGGGAGCGCTAAGGCGCGACGCATGCTGGTGGACTTCCTCGACACCGACGATCCCACGGAGCAGCCCGGCGACCTGTGGGCGTCCCGTACCGGGAACGGTATCTTTTATGCGCTCACGTCCTCCGATTCTCGCTCGGCCTACCTCAGAGGCGACGGCTTCAAGGCCGACTTTCGTCCGCAGCCCTTCGTGGACCGCCTGAGCGTGTCCGACGGCTCCACCACGCGAGTGTTCGAGGGCGCGCGGGACTCGTTCGAGCAGCCGCTGGTCCCCCTCGACGCCGATCTCACGAGCATCGTCGTAGGCCGGGAGTCCATGACGGACTTTCCCGACAGCTATCTGTGGAGTGCGGACGGCTCCATGGAGAACCTCACCAATAACGTCGATCCATTCCCCGCGGTGACGGCCGCCCGCCGCATCGACTTCGACTTCGTGAGACGGGACGGGCTCGAGGTGCAGGGGCGGGTGTCGCTCCCGGTGGACTACGAGGAGGGACAGAAGGTGCCGGCCATCTTCTGGACGTATCCCAGGGAGTACGAGGAGCCGGAGGGTTATGAAAACGCCGCCGTGCGGGCGCGCAATCGAAACGCCTTCACGCACATGAGCTGGCTGCGCTGGTCCGACATCTGGCTCACTCAGGGGTACGCGCTGGTCTATCCGGACATCCCCATCATCGGCGAGAACTACAACGACACCTACATCTCGAACCTGGTGAACGCCATGTACGCGTCCATCCGGGCCGTGGACGGGCTGGGTGTGATCGACATCGATCGCATCGGCCACGGGGGGCACAGCTACGGCGCCTTCGCGACGGCGAACATCCTAGCCAACAGCCCCTACTTCAAGGCGGGGATCGCCGGGGATGGCGCCTACAACCGGTCGCTCACACCGGCCGGATTCCAATCCGAGAGGCGGAGCATCTGGGAGGCGCCCCAGACCTACATCGAGATGTCCCCGTTCTTCAAGGCCGACCAGATGAACACGCCGCTCCTCATGTACCACGGCGGGGATGACAACAACACCGGTACCTTCCCCATTCAGTCCGAACGCTTCATCCAAGCACTTACCACACTCGGAAAGCCTGCGGTCCTCTACGTCTATCCGTACGAGTCACACACGCCGCGGGCCATCGAGAACAAGCTCGACATGTGGGCGCGCTTCATCAGCTGGTTCGACGAGCACGTGAAGAACGCGGGTGGGGAGTCGGAGGTGATTTCGGAGGGAGGGCGCTAGGGCGGCACGAGCTCGAAGCAGGGGTTTCGCACCCTTTCTACATCCGTTCTTGCACAGTTTCTTGCACACACCTTACTCGGCTAGGGATCTGGCGGTGCTGATCCAGGCTATCGCCCAAGAGGTGAGGTGGTGCCAGTCTCCTCCTCCCCATCCTCAAATCCCGCCGATGGCCCCCATTAGGGTCCCATGTTTCAGGCGGGAGGTCTTCCTCGACAGGAAGGTCTATGACCTAGGGTCGAACCCTACGATTCGGTGGGTGGGTAGGAACTGTGTACAGCCAGGCGGTAAAGCCGTCACTGTCGGTAATGCCATTGTCATGGGTGGAGCTTTGACTCAGCGACACCGAAGTGATCTTGATACGACTCCGCTGGTCGTCCTGCACAACAGCTGAGCGCGGCGGCTCAGCCCAAGACTTCGTATGAGGTCTTGTGGGATAGGCTCAGCGAGCAATTGGGAGAGGAGGGTGCGGCAGATGCCGTGTGCGAACTCGTCATCGCGACCGCTCCGCCGCGTCTATTTGACCTGATAGACGAGCTCTGGGAGACCGGCTCCGCATCTATTCGGTCGAACGATTCCATAGTCCTCAACTCGGATCCAAGGAGGCGAACATGAGGCTCTCTCCTGCAAATGGCATTGGCACTTTGCTCTTGCTGCTATCGACGACATCCTGCTCAACAGTGGAGCAGTCATGGGGCGAGTCCAAGTTTGTGGATGTTGACGGCATCCGGACCCGCTACTTTGAAGCCGGAAGCGGCGAAGCCATGTTGCTGGTCCATGGTGGCCATTACGGTGCGACGTCAAACGCCCTTGGGTGGATGCCGGTCTTTACTCACTTGGCCGCTCATTTCAATGTCTTTGCCATCGACAAACTCGGCATGGGCCTAACCGACAAACCTGCCAGCGATGAGGAGTATACGATGCAGGCCACGGTCAAGCATCTGCACAAGTTTATGGAGACGCTGGGTATCGATCAGATCCATCTGGTCGGTCAGTCCAGAGGAACTCTACCGGTAGCTCGCATTGCCATAGATCATCCTGAACTGGTCAAGACCCTCACCATCTTCGACACCAACACTCTGGCCCCTGGCGATCCCCCGCCCAGCGCACCCAACCTCCCTAGTTTTGTCGGGTTCCCTATCACTGCGGAGAGATTGGAATCACGTCGTCAGGCCCAACGCTCCAGGAGCAGCATGGGTTTTCATAAGAATTTCGACATCGACGAGTATGACGAGGCTTTGGCTGAGCTGCAATTAAACTGGGAAAAGCGGAGGGAGGTCGCAGAGAGATTCGACGCACTCAGGAAACGTTTCATTGAGCTCAATCCGGAAAAGGTGCAGGCCAGACCGGCCCTTGCGAACAATTCAGGCACCGGTTGGTGGATGTATGAGGTCAAGGATGAAACGCTGGCAGCCATCGAGACTGGTCGCTTGAAAACACCGACTCTGATGATCTGGGGATTCAATGATCCCAGCGGAGGTTCACGGCCGCACCGCTTGGGGCTGGAACTCTTCGAGCTGATCAGCGAGTCAGTCGACCAGGCACAACTCCACTTCTTCAACCAAGCCGGGCATCATCCTTGGGATGACCATCCCCGGGAGGTCGCCAATCTAATGGTCAGTTTCATAAAGAGTGCAAAGGATTGAAGGACGAACTTAGCATGATTGGCACGACCATCCTGCGCAGATCGTACGGGTTATCGTCCATGGAGTTCAACGAAATCTATGAGGCGATTAGTCGTCGCAACGGGTTCCCCTTCGTCAGCAAGGCCGCAGGGTTTGTTGCGGAGCACCGTTCTAATTACGGGGAGCGGTGGGATCTACGCCGCCTGTATCTCGCGTTGCAGGAGTCGGTGTCGTTCCACATCGTGGGCAGCGAAGGCGATATTTTTGAGCCAAATCAGGTCGTCAAAGCCAGAGAACGTTTGGGTGACCATGGCCTAGATATTCGCATGTTGCCTGGCGGTCATATGACCACATCTGAACAACCAGAGCAACTCGCCCACATCATCGAAGAGGTAGGGCCACCATTAAATACGGGCTAGGAGTCTGCGCCGCAGAACCCTGCGGCGGCTATCTTTGGTGGTAGCGAAGGCATTGGGAAGGCTTGCGGATCACCGAGGGGGGTGAATGGGAACGACATTTCGACCGTACGATCCGGAGCAGATGTTGTTGCTGCCTCCGGATCTTCGGGAGTGGGTGTCGGAGGGTCATTTGGCGCACCATGTGAGCGACCTGGTGGACGCGGTGGAGCTGAGCGCGTTCTACGGGCGGTACCGGGGGGACGGGCGGCGCAACTCGCCGTACGACCCTCGGATGATGGTCAAGGTGCTGATCTACGCGTATGCGACGGGCACCTTCTCGTCGCGGAAGATGGCGAGGAAGCTGGAGGAGGATGTCGCGTTTCGGATGCTGGCGGCGGAGAACTTCCCGAAGCACCGGACGCTGTGCGAGTTCCGCAAGCGCCATCTCGGGGATTTCCGGGCGGTGTTTGTGGAGGTGGTGATGCTCGCGCGGGCCTTGGGGCTGGCGGGGCTTGGCAGGGTGTCGGTGGACGGGACGAAGGTTCGGGCGAACGCGAACAAGCGCAAGGCGATGAGCTACGGCCGGATGGTGACCGGGGAGCCTCGGCTGGAGGCGGAGATCCGGGGGCTGTTGGAGAGGGCCGAGGCGGTGGACGAAGCGGAAGACGAGCGCTACGGCGAGGAAGCATGCGGAGACGAGGTGCCGGAGGAGCTCAAGCGGCGCGAGGACCGGCTGGCGGCGATCCGGGAGGCGAAGGCGCGCCTGGAAGCCGAGCAGAGAGCGGCGGACGACGCACGGGGCCGCAAGCCGGGGCAGACGCGCAACCCGAAGGGCGGCAGGCCCTACAAGCGGGAGTACGGAGAGCCGGACGAGGCGGCGCAGAGCAACTTCACGGACCCTGAGAGCCGGATCATGAAGACGAGTTCGGAGGGGTTCCAGCAGTGCTACAACGCACAGACGGTCGTGGAGGGGGAGAACCAGCTGGTGGTCGGGGCCGAGGTGACGGACAACGCGAGCGACCAGGGCCAGCTGGTGCCCATGGTCGACGCGGTGGCGCAAGCGTACGGCGAGACGCCGGCGCAGGTGCTGGCGGACACGGGCTATTGCAACGAGCGGGATCTCGAGGAACTGGAAGAGCGAGACATCGACGGGTATGTGGCGCTGGCCCGGGAGGGCAAGGCCGCCCCCACGGTTGACAAGGAGGAATATCCGGCGAAAGTCCGCATGGCGGAGAAGCTGGCGAGCGAAGATGGCCGCAGACGCTACGCACGGCGAAAGTCGCAGGCCGAGGCGCCCATCGGCTGGATCAAGGAAGTGATGGGCTTTCGACGATTCAGCTTCCGGGGCCTCGAGAAGGTCCGGGCCGAGTGGACCCTCGTGTGCCTGGCACTCAATGTGAAGCGGCTGCACACCCTTCAGGCGGCATGACTGCACGAGGGTTCACCCGCATCTGCCGGCGCGAGGGCTCTCGTAGCTCTCTTGCCCCCCCCAACGCATCCATTCCGCTCTCCCGATCCGTCGCAGACACAAGTCCTCAACCTCCCAATCACCCGGATCCGCCTCGCCGCGGACGGCTCGATGACCATTCGGCTCAGTCAGCTGTGCTTCTGCGGCGCAGACTCCTAGGTGACTGACTTCGTGGCGTGAAGGGCCTTCTAAGCCACGAGGACGCTCCAGCCCGCCTCCAGGATGCCGAATAAACCCCGAAGACGCTCAGAACGCGATTACAAGCGTCTCACGGGGGTCTGCTTGCGCCTACCGGCCCGCTCTCGGATGTTGACCACGGTCTGATCCCGTCGCCCGCGCCTCAATCATGCGCGACCGCTGTTAGCCAGGAGGCAAGATGTCATTCCCCCGTGGTGTCACCGCCTGCTCACTGTTGGCTGCCACCCTACTCCTCGTCCCTGCACCAGCCACGGCACAGGGCACGCCCGCCGACTACGTGCGGGCATCGGGGCTGCGCGAGCTTTTCGAAGGTCTCGTAATCGGTCAGGCAACCGGGTTCTCTTGGCTCGATGACACGCATAGGTTCACCTATCGGAGGACCGTCCAGGACGGGAGCAGGTTCCTGCTGGTGGACGCCGAGACGCTCGAACGTGGCCCGGCGTTCGACCACGCTCGCCTTGCCGCATCGCTTTCGGAGGCGACGGGAGAGAGCTACACCGACGTCACGCTGCCCTTCGGTCAGTTCGACTTCGTGGACGGAGAGGCTGGCATCCAGTTCGACGCCGAGGGCCTGCGCTGGCAGTGTGACCTGACGGGCTATCAGTGCGAGAGTGTAGGTGAGGCACTAGGCCGACGTGGCCGGAGGGGTAGCGGTCGATTCGGGGGGCCTGCCACGGTGGCAGATGGAGGCCCTCTGGTTTCGCCCGACGGTCGCTGGGAGGCCCTGATCGACAACTACAACGTGGCCATTCGCGAGGTCGGCTCCGATGAGCCGACGTTGATCAGCACCGACGGCTCCGAGGGCGACTACTACGAGCCAAGTTCAATGGTCTGGTCCCCCGACTCCAAGAAGGTGGCGGTGTACCGGGTCACGCCCGGTTACCAGCGGCTCGTGCACTACGTGGAGTCGTCGCCGGAGGATCAGGTGCAGCCCAAGTACTCCAACCGCGTCTACCTGAAGCCTGGGGACCGCCTGCAGATCGAGCAGCCCGCCCTGTTCAATGTCGAGACAGGCCGGCAGGTCGTGGTGGATCGCAGCATATTCCCCAACGCGTACAGCCAGAGCGACCCCCAATGGTGGGACGACAGCCGCGGGTTCTACTTCGAGTACAACCAGAGGGGCCACCAAGCCTTCAAGATCGTGGAAGTCGACGGCGAGACCGGGAAGGCACGCGCGCTGGTGGACGAGCGGGAGGAGACCTTCTTCAGCTACTACTCGACGCTCGACCGCACCTACACGGAAAACGGGGCCGAGATCGTCTGGGCTTCCGAGCGTGACGGTTGGAAGCACCTCTATCTCTACGACGGGCTGACCGGCGCCGTGAAGAATCAGGTGACCCGGGGCGAGTGGGTCGTCCGCGAAGTGGACGACGTCGACGAGGATGCGCGACAGATCTACTTCCAGGCGAGCGGTATGAATCCCGACCAGGACCCGTACTTCATCCACTCCTACCGCGTGAACTTCGACGGCACGGGGCTGATTGCGTACACGGAGTCCGACGTGAATCACTCCGTCGTCTGGTCCGAGGACAAGGAGTTCTACGTCGACACCTGGTCGCGAGTCGATCAAGCGCCCGTCTCCCAGCTGCGGCGGGCCCGTGATCGGTCCGTCGTCATGGAGTTGGAGCGGGCTGATATCGTGGCCTTGGAGCAGGCCGGCTGGAAGGCTCCGGAGCCCTTCGTCGCGAAGGGACGCGACGGGGTGACGGACATCTGGGGGATCATCGTCCGCCCGACCAACTTCGACCCTGATCGCCGTTACCCGGTCATCGAGTACATCTACGCAGGGCCGCACAGCAGCTTCGTGCCCAAGAGCTTCAGCGCCTTCAACACGATGATGAGCCTCTCGGAGCTGGGCTTTATCGTGGTGCAGATCGACGGGATGGGCACCGCCAACCGCTCGAAGGCCTTCCACGACGTCGCTTGGAAGAACATCAAGGACGCGGGCTTCCCGGACCGTATCCGCTGGCACGAGGCGGTGGCGGCACAGTATCCGTGGTATGACACGTCCAGCGTGGGAATCTACGGGCACTCGGCGGGCGGCCAAAACTCGCTCGGCGCTCTGCTCTTCCATCCGGAGTTCTACCACGTGGCCGTCTCATCCGCGGGGTGCCACGACAACCGGATGGACAAGATCTCCTGGAACGAGCAGTGGATGGGGTGGCCGGTGGGGCCTGAATACGCCGAGTCCTCCAACGTGGACAACGCCTGGCGTCTCCAAGGCAAGGTGCTCTTGGTCGTGGGAGAGCTCGACACCAACGTCCCGCCGACCTCCACGTTCCAGGTGGTCGACGCTCTGATCGACGCCAACAAGGACTACGACTTGCTCTTCCTGCCGGGGGCCGGACACACCCCGGGCGGTGAATACGGGGAGAGGAAGCGGTGGGACTACTTCGTAGAGCACCTTCTCGAGGTCGTCCCGCCGGATCGGAACACGATGGTCGCGGCGACACCGCAGGGATTCGACCCGTAGCGGACGCCAGGCCACTATGATGCCTATCCCTAGGCATCAGGCTCGCGCGCTTCTAGGCGATCAACAACGGAAGGCGCAGCAGAAATGCAGCAGGTCCCCCTCTGAGATTTCAATGGAGGTCCTCCGATACCGAAACTACCTTTGAAGTAGTGCTTCCACCGTTCCTTGGGTGGTCTGTTCCCCGAGATAGGCTTGCAGATTATGCGCGCGACACTCCAACGCCATGCCATTGGGCTAGGAGTCTGCGCCGCAGAACCCTGCGGCGGCTATCTTTGGTGGTAGCGAAGGCATTGGGAAGGCTTGCGGATCACCGAGGGGGGTGAATGGGAACGACATTTCGACCGTACGATCCGGAGCAGATGTTGTTGCTGCCTCCGGATCTTCGGGAGTGGGTGTCGGAGGGTCATTTGGCGCACCATGTGAGCGACCTGGTGGACGCGGTGGAGCTGAGCGCGTTCTACGGGCGGTACCGGGGGGACGGGCGGCGCAACTCGCCGTACGACCCTCGGATGATGGTCAAGGTGCTGATCTACGCGTATGCGACGGGCACCTTCTCGTCGCGGAAGATGGCGAGGAAGCTGGAGGAGGATGTCGCGTTTCGGATGCTGGCGGCGGAGAACTTCCCGAAGCACCGGACGCTGTGCGAGTTCCGCAAGCGCCATCTCGGGGATTTCCGGGCGGTGTTTGTGGAGGTGGTGATGCTCGCGCGGGCCTTGGGGCTGGCGGGGCTTGGCAGGGTGTCGGTGGACGGGACGAAGGTTCGGGCGAACGCGAACAAGCGCAAGGCGATGAGCTACGGCCGGATGGTGACCGGGGAGCCTCGGCTGGAGGCGGAGATCCGGGGGCTGTTGGAGAGGGCCGAGGCGGTGGACGAAGCGGAAGACGAGCGCTACGGCGAGGAAGCATGCGGAGACGAGGTGCCGGAGGAGCTCAAGCGGCGCGAGGACCGGCTGGCGGCGATCCGGGAGGCGAAGGCGCGCCTGGAAGCCGAGCAGAGAGCGGCGGACGACGCACGGGGCCGCAAGCCGGGGCAGACGCGCAACCCGAAGGGCGGCAGGCCCTACAAGCGGGAGTACGGAGAGCCGGACGAGGCGGCGCAGAGCAACTTCACGGACCCTGAGAGCCGGATCATGAAGACGAGTTCGGAGGGGTTCCAGCAGTGCTACAACGCACAGACGGTCGTGGAGGGGGAGAACCAGCTGGTGGTCGGGGCCGAGGTGACGGACAACGCGAGCGACCAGGGCCAGCTGGTGCCCATGGTCGACGCGGTGGCGCAAGCGTACGGCGAGACGCCGGCGCAGGTGCTGGCGGACACGGGCTATTGCAACGAGCGGGATCTCGAGGAACTGGAAGAGCGAGACATCGACGGGTATGTGGCGCTGGCCCGGGAGGGCAAGGCCGCCCCCACGGTTGACAAGGAGGAATATCCGGCGAAAGTCCGCATGGCGGAGAAGCTGGCGAGCGAAGATGGCCGCAGACGCTACGCACGGCGAAAGTCGCAGGCCGAGGCGCCCATCGGCTGGATCAAGGAAGTGATGGGCTTTCGACGATTCAGCTTCCGGGGCCTCGAGAAGGTCCGGGCCGAGTGGACCCTCGTGTGCCTGGCACTCAATGTGAAGCGGCTGCACACCCTTCAGGCGGCATGACTGCACGAGGGTTCACCCGCATCTGCCGGCGCGAGGGCTCTCGTAGCTCTCTTGCCCCCCCCAACGCATCCATTCCGCTCTCCCGATCCGTCGCAGACACAAGTCCTCAACCTCCCAATCACCCGGATCCGCCTCGCCGCGGACGGCTCGATGACCATTCGGCTCAGTCAGCTGTGCTTCTGCGGCGCAGACTCCTAGCTCTGGTTTTCCCTTCCTCCTGCTCTCCACCCAGGACGCTGAAGGCCAGCGCCGAGGCAAGAAGGCAAAGGAAGAGGCGAAGGTCACCGCGGAGATCACGGCGGAGTTCACGCTGACGATTGGCGTCCGTGAGCAGATCCGCGAGTACTACATGGCCAATCCGCAGCCTGAGTTGGACGCGCTCCCTCCCGGGATTCGGAAGAGGCTGGCGAAGGGGAAGCCCCTCCCTCCGGGCATCGCCAAGAAGGTCGCCCCCGAAGAGCTATGGTCCAAAGTGACCGTGCCTGAGGAATACGAGCTCGTCGAGGTGGGGCTGGACGTTCTGCTCGTGGAGGTGGCCACGGGCATCATCCACGACATCCTGATGGATGTGATGCGGCGAGAAACGGGTAGGGCGTAGCCCCGACCCACGACGTGCCTGTCGAGCTCGATCACTTCACTCACGGTTTGCATGTTGATCGAGCTGACCTGTGTTGCCTACGATGGCTATCACTCAATACGTTGCGTGAGCGTCGATTCCTGCGACAAACATGGCTGGCCTCCTTGGGTTCGGGTGCCGCAGGACCTTGAGTAAGCCCAGCGTAACGCCCAGCCCGAGTGAGGCCAGCCCTTCGCCTTATAAGATCAGAATCGCAGAGACGTTAGCGGTCGCTTATTGGGATCGGCCATGAATCAATGATAAGGATGCCGAGTGCACGCTTTTCAGTTGGTGACGTGGTGCAACACAAACTGTTCGATTACCGAGGTGTGATCGTTGATGTCGATACGCAGTTTCGAGGAACCGAGGCATGGTACGAAGCCGTAGCCCGTTCGAGGCCACCCAAGCACCATCCTTGGTATCACGTATTGCCACACAGAGCCCAACATCAAACGTATGTAGCCGAACGAAACCTCGAACCAGATCACAGTGGCCTCCCCATTCAACATCCCCTAGTTGAGCGCTACTTCACTGATTTTAGCGAGGGGCGGTACGTTAATGATGTTCAGATCCACTAGTGATCATGCCACTCAGGATCAACTCTGCTCTCGGATGTTGACCTCGGTCTGATCCCGGAGTGCGCCCGTGTCCGATCCAGTTGTCCGCCTGAACACCGCCCTCGAAGGCCGCTACGCCATCGAGCGTGAGCTCGGTGAAGGCGGCATGGCCACGGTCTTCCTGGCCGATGACCTGAAGCACGAGCGGAAGGTCGCGCTCAAGGTCTTGAAACCTGAATTGGCTGCGGTTGTCGTCACTCTCGCTACGGCATCCACTCTGCCCGTGAGGCCCACGATTGGTTTTTGAGCATGATGCAGGAGCATGAGGAGTCCGAGGTGGAGACGGATGAGGCGGGGGAGTGGCCGGTGCCGTTTGCGAGTGAGACGGTCAAGCAGGTGAGGGCCGACGCCCATGACGGTGCAAAGGCTGAATTCGTAGACATCATATTGACCTTTGATGGTGCCAACTCGATAATTGGCAAGGGTTTCATCCTGCATGTTGATGAGGACGACTTGACCTCTCAGCCAGCGGGAAATGCAGGTGCTAGGATTTCGTGTGGCGTGATCGAGTTGGCCCGGTGGGTATAGTGTCCCGATGCCCCCCAATCGAAGGAATCCATTCTCTGGATGTTCGGAGCCTTCTAGCATTCGCACCACCAAACCCGTAAATATCAGGGATTTCCCCACTGGCGCGACTTGAGCGCAAAAGTGCATCTTAGGCGGATGCCAGCCCGTTGGCACGCTGGAGGAGAGTCGTCATGCGCCTAGCTCAGTCCCGCTTCGTCCTCATCCTCATTTGCTCGGGGTGTGTCAATGGCTCCTAGAGCGGCATGGGTATCGGACCCCGGCCCAGGTCCGTCAGGAGCTCACCCTGAAGGCGGCTTGATTAGGCCGCCGACTTGTCCAGCAAACCGGAACCGGTACACTGACCATCGCCGCTCGCAATGCGGTAAAGGGGACAGGGCGCAGCGTTGACTATCGGGTGGTGCCACGCGTCATCTTCAGCGATCCGGCCCTCTCCGCCGTAGGTCTGACGGAGACCGAGGCCAGCGAGCAGGGCTACGACGTGGCGGTGGGGAGCGTCCCAGTCCAGGGCGCCAGGTCCCTTGCGATCGGGGATCCCCGTGGCCGGCTCAAGGCCGTGGTCAATCAAGCCGATGGCGAAATCCTCGGATTTCATATCCTGGCCCTTCACGGGGACGAGCTGCTCCACGAGGTCGTGGCGGCCATGCACGACCACGGCCGCATCGAGCGCATCGGGAAGTCCGTCCACGCCCATCCAACGTTGAGCGAGATGGTGAAGGCAGCTGCCAAGGCAGCGAAGTGACGAGGTACCTCGGCCGAAGCTGGGGTGCTCATCGAAAATAAGGTCGTGGTCGCCGGCCATGACGAGCGTTGGCACATTAATCGAGGCAATAGGACTCGACCGCTGCCAGTGTGCGTCGAGCCTGCCGCTCGTTTTTGGAGAGTCGGAGCGCCACTAATATCCCTTGGATACTAGATCGCGTCATAAGCGCACGTGCGCGGAGCTCGGCGGGGCTGCCTTGGATCTCATCGAGCTTCTTCGCCCGCGTCAGGCAAGAGATAAAGGCCTGCTCGAGCCTCTGAAAATAGTCTTCCACGCGGCGGGCGATTTCGGGATCGCTAGCTCCGAGTTCGGTGGCCGTGTTGCACAGTAGGCAGCCCGGTATCAAGCCCATTACCCTGTCGGCGTCCCGAAGGAATGATTTCGCGGCTCGATACCTCGCCTACACGAGCCCCTGTCAACGCTTCGCCGATGCCCTCGCTGACACCCACGCATGACTCGGGGCCACCGTGAGTCGCTAGCTCTTCGGTGTACGGCTCTTTCATCCGCTTCTCCATGCCGGTTTATCCCGGCGCACAATGGGTGCTCACTCGGCCATCTTCCCACACCAGCCGGACGACCGTAGAATTGGCGCAGCGGATGCGGTCCATGGCTTCCGGCTCGCGGGCATGTTCGTGGAGGAGGCCAGAGGAGTTCACTTTCCGGTTCGATCGGCGGACTTCACGCAGCCGCGGCTTGGTGTTCCGCTGTCTGTTCTCTTCCACCTACGCTGGAGACGCACCATGACGTACCGATTCCCTGCCGGCGCGCTGCTGGTCCTGCTCGCGCTGACCGCCGTCGTGCTTTCCGCCGAGAGCGGCGCCGCACAGGATCTCCACCGCTCCCGGCGCCCCTCCCCCGTCGGGATCGCCAAGACCTTCGTCGGCGATACGTATGTCAAGGTGACGTACGGCCGGCCCTACGTGCGCGGGCGGGATGTATTCGGTAACCCAGCGGACGGGGGCACGTATTTGGTGCCGCTCGGAGAGCTCTGGAGGACCGGCGCCAACGAAGCGACCGAAATCACCGTGACGCGGCCCGTGCTGATCGCTGGGGAGCGGCTAGAAGCCGGCACCTATTCAGTCTTCACCGTTCCCGGGGCATCGAGCTGGACAGTGCGCTTCAACACGCAGCTCGGGATGGACGGAACCGGCCGGTTCGATGCCGAGACCCGCCAGGTCACCCCGAGCTACGACGAAGCCGACGACGTGCTCGTTGTCGAAATTCCCTCGGGCTCCCTCGCGGAGGATGTAGATCAGTTCACGATCGCGTTTGAGACCGCCGAAGGCGGCGCCCACATGGTGCTGTCCTGGGAGCGGACCGAGGTGCGGATCCCGATCGCGGCCGTGGGGGTGTGAGGCTCGGTATGGAGGTACGTCATGTCCGAAAGAGCCACCACGAAGGACACTCGGACCCCGATCGACGCAGCGTCAGCTTGGTGTGAGATGCGAAGGGAGGCGAGGAGTGCGGGTTGATTGCTTCGGCTGAACTGCGCCAAACCCGAAGCTGCCCCAGCAGGGTATGCCCATGCGACCGCCGCAAACGCCCACGAATGGGAAACGCACCACTATTCCCAGCCCCGAGGGACGACTCCAGGCCGATTCGACGTGACACCGTCGCCAAGTGGGTGCTCAAAGCCGAGAAACTCGCCGGACTCCCCAAGCTCGTGGGTGGGGTTTTTCATCCCTACAGACGCCTTTGGGCGACCGAGCGGAAGAGCCTGCCGGACGCGGACGTAGCGGCGGCCGGTGGCTGGAAAGACACACAGGCTTTGCGGCTGTCGTATCAACATGCAGACCCCGCAGGGGTCTTGGCCGCAGTCAACGCAAGCTGAATCCAGGACACGTTTCGGACACGTGGACAATTCCAACAAGACAGCCCCGACACCGTAACTGGTGCCGGGGCTTACTCTTGGAACAGTGGGCCTGGGAAGACTTGAACTTCCGACCTCACGCTTATCAGATATGAGTCGAGCGCTCGTGGGCGCTCGTGGGCGCTGGAAATCGGAGGATTTGGCCTATTCTGCGCTCGTGGGCGCTCATGAGCGCTGGTGGGCGATGATACAGGTTGTGTTACAGGTTTCTCGTCACGCCGAGCGAACCCGCCCTGTTAGGCATCGATCAACTCGATCCTCCATGTCGCCACGTGCGATGTTACTGAGCTTCCTAGTCACTCTCTTGAACCGGAAGCGCACGCGGTGGGTCGTTAGGACCCTGAAGGAACCTAGCTGCCTTAGGCCCGGCTGATCACCGTGATGTTCCCGCCGCAGGCGTGATCGGGCTCGCTGAAAGGACGAGCTAATGATTCGTTCATCCTTTCAAATGGCAGTATGATGACCCTCGCGACCGATCAACGTCGCTTAACGTTCAGCTGTTATGGGTCACTAGCCGATGCCAAAAATCACATGCCTTCCCGACCGGAAGGGAATCGATGCCAGGGACGGCGACACGATTCTGGAAGCGACACTTCGGGCGAACCTTGCACACGCACACGCGTGCGGCGGCCACGCCAGATGCTCCACTTGCCGTGTCTGGATCCTGGAGGGACTAGAGAACTGTGTCGCACGCTCGGATCGGGAACGCTCCCTCGCAGATCGACTCGGGTTCGGGCCGGAGGTACGCTTGGCTTGCCAGACCAAGGTAGTCGGCGACGTGAAGCTCCGACGCCTAGTGCTCGACGAGACGGATCTAGAGATCACCAGCCAGTTATCGCGGAAGCGCTTGGGGCGTTGCGGCGCAGTCAAGAACGTCGCCGTTCTGTTTTGTGACATACGTGGTTTCACGGCCCTGACCGAAACCCTGTCTGCATACGACGTCATCTTCATCCTGAATCGCTACTTCTTCCAGGTAGGCGATGTCATCGAGCGCAACGGCGGCTATATCGTCGACTTCTACGGGGATGGCGTCCTGGCTCTCTTCGGTATCGAGGACGACGCCCACGCGCCCTTGCGAGGTGTGATGGCCGCGATGGAGATCCTCCATGTGGTAGATCGCCTCAAGCCCTACCTGGAGGCGATGTACAGCCAAAGCTTCGACGTCGGGATCGGTATGCATTACGGCCCGGCCGTGATCGGTACCGTCGGATCCGCCAAGACGGAGAAGCTCACTGGGGTCGGTGAGACCATCAACGTCGCCAGCCGAATCGAGGCCGCCAACAAATCCGCCGACACCCGCTTGCTCGTTTCCGAAGATCTGTACAAAGAGGTGAAGGAAAGCGTGACGATCGAGGACTTCGTGCGGGTAAAGCTGCCCGGGGCGAGTGGGCGCTGGAGCCTATACGAGATCTCGGGACTGGCTCCATCGGCCGCGGCGGCCCTGTCGGACGAGGTCGAAGAACCAGACGAGACGAGGCACAGATATGCAGGCCTGGACTGGGTGCGCGTCCTCAGCGAGGCCGAATTGCCCATCGGCACGCGTAAGGTCGTCGAACTCGAGGAGTTCGATCTCCTCCTCATACGTACGGCGGACAGTCTTCATGCAATCAACAATGCTTGCCCCCACCTGATGCCTCCGCTGAACGATAGCGAGGTGGGAGATGACGACTCCATCACTTGCCGCTGGCACGAGAGCTGTTTCGATCTGGAGACGGGTGAGATACGGGTGTGGACCGGAGCGTTGGCGGCGGATGGCACGGCGCTAGGCCATGAAGAGGCAGGAGATGTGAGCAAGAACCAACGACCTCTGTCGATCTTTCCGGTTCGCCTGTCCGAGGGCTCCATATGGGTGTCACTACAGTAGCCGCTGCGCCTTTCTCCGTCTGCCTTTAAGACGCAAACCGCGGAACCGTGATCTTCCGAAGCAGCGGCTGGGTGGTGCTGGTTTTTCGTGGCGGTGGATCACTGCGTCACGGACGTGGTGGGCTGGCACGTGGCGAAGAAGGGCGATCGGTGGGCAGCGCTCGAGCCGATCCGCCAGGGCGTACGGACCCACATGGACGACTACGCGCCCAAGATCGCTCTGGGGCTCGGCCTACGGCACGACTGGGGACCGCAGTACACGGCGCATCAGTTCCAGGGGGAGCTGGCCTGGCTCGGGATCCGCTCGACGGCCTCGTACGTGGGAGAGCCGGAGTGCAACGGCGTCGCAGAGCGCTTCATGCGGACGCTGAAGGAGGAGTGCTTGTACCTCCACGACTTCAAGAGTCTCGAGGAGGCCAGACAGGAGATCGACGCGTTTATCGAACGCTACAACCGCGGGTGGCTCCTAGAGCGGCATGGGTATCGGACCCCGGCCCAGGTCCGTCAGGAGCTCACCCTGAAGGCGGCTTGATTAGGCCGCCGACTTGTCCAGCAAACCGGAACCGGTACACGGCGCCCAGTAGATTCCCGCCACCACTCCAAACATCGCCGGGTTTGCCTGTAAAAAGTTCACGTACGAGCCCAGCAGTGTAACCAGTACCGGGAACAACCCAATGGCCAGGTTGTCCACCATGAATGTCACCGCGCCCTTACGGCGAGCCGCCGGCCAAGCCCTAAGGTCTTACGGGGCTAGTACTTAAAAAGTGGGCCTGGGTAGACTCGAACTACCGACCTCACGCTTATCAGGCGTGCGCTCTAACCACCTGAGCTACAGGCCCCTATTGAACTTACGGGATTTCGAGGTGGAGTTCCAGCTAATTGATTCCCGCTAATTGGCGGGAAAAACGGCCCTCCGCCGGTGCCCAAGGGCCTTCCTGAGCTGCCCCTCGTCGGCCCTCTGGTAGCACTGCAGCACCGTCTGGGCCGTCTTCCAGCCGCCGAGTTCGCAGAGCACCTTGAGCGGCTGATTCATGAGGTCCGAAGCGAACTTCCGCCTCAGTGAGTGCCAGCCCCGCCCACGCTTGGGTTGCAACCCGGCGCGCGCCACAGCCTTGTTCCACCAGCCACGGGTGAGCCAGCGGCCCACACACACGGAGGGGTCCTTCGGCGCGGGAAGCAGAGGAACGTCCCCGGTCCCGGGGTTTTGTCTCCGCACTTCGTCCAAGACGGCGAGCACCTCGGCCGTCACGGGCGTCCGGTGCTCGTAACCGGTCTTCTCGTGCTCGCCACACCATCGGATGGTCTTGCCCTCCATGTCGATGTCCGACCACCGGAGCTGGCGGATGGCACCGATGCGGTGTCCCGTCTCGTGCGCGATCACCAGCGCCACGCGGAACCGCCAATCCAAGGCGCGAGACACTTGGAGCAAAGCCTCGTACTCCGCCTGGATGAGGACCACTCGTTTCGGATTCTTCTCCCTGGGCGTTTTCAAGCCCCTCAGCGGGTTCGACTCGAGGAGGAGCCTTCCCTCCTCGTCCCTCGACTTCGCGGCCCAATTGAGGATCGCGAGCAGGAACTTCAGGTCGTATTCAATCATTCGATCGGACACGGGCTTCCCGCTCGGCCCGACCCTGCCCGCCCTACGCTCCCGGATGAACCGGTCCCAGTCCCGCTGTGAGAGCGTTACTGGCTTTCGGTCCCTGCCGAAGCAACCCAGGAACATCCTCATCGCGGCCCTGTCGTGCTGCCGCGAATGCCTGCCCTTGGTGGGCGTCACCTCCTCACCGTAGATGTCAAAAAGCGTCTCCAGGGTGAGCGGCTCGGGCTCGGCGTTTTTCTTGCCGTTCAGCTCCGGCCCGGCGAAGCCCGCGGCGACCTCGTCCGCCTGCCGCTTCGCCCGCCTCCAGTCGCGGTGTTTCAGCGACCGGGTGAGCCTGCGCCCGTCCTCGCGCCACTCGATCTGGTACAAGCCGGTCTTGGGATCGGGAAAGACCCGTACCCGGTTCCGGCCCCATTCGCCGGCGCCATAGCTGCGCCGGACTCGTTTCGTGCGTGCCATCATTCGATTCCTTTTTCGATGATGGACTGCACGATCTGCACGTTTGAAACGTCGCGTCGGCGGGGCTGCTCCGCCAGTCGCGGCTCCGTTGGCGCGTGAGCCTTCCGGGGCAGGTCTCCGCGGGCGATCCTGGGCGCGCCGGGGCGTCCGGCGTTGGGGATCCTGCCGTCGCGGGCCAGGCGGCCGAGGTGGTCGGCGGAGTAGCCGCTCTCCGTGGCCGCCTCGACGAGCGAGAAGGTGGTCTCGTCCCGCTCGACGAGCGTGGCTTCGAGTTCGGCGGCGCAGCTTTCGAGCGCGGTGGCCGGAGTCTCGCCCCCGTAGCGTCGGAGCGCCTTGGCGTGCCTGCGCCAGTTGGCGGGCAGGGCCTTGACGGATGTTCTCTCACTCATGCGCGTTCACTCCCAGTCCCCCTCGGCGTCCCTGCGGAGCGCTTCGGTGAGGGCCGGGTCCCCCTCGCCGCGCCGAACGGAGCGCTCGGCGAGATCGACGCGGCGCCCGAGGTCGGCGAGCCCCGTGGCGCGCGCGACGGCGTAGATGGCGGCCGCGACGGTTGTGAGCGCGAGTGCGAGGTGTAGGGAGAGCAAGACACCGTATTCGGCGAGGATGACCGGCCAGAACGGTGCGAGGTATTCGAGGTGGGCGCCGCCGAGGAGGAAGGCGGTCCCGGCTATCGCGGCGGTGAGTCCCGCGCTGATCTTCCAAGGTTGCATGGGCTAAAGTCCTCCGGGTCGTCAGAGTTCGACCGCGGCCGGGTCGCGGTCGGCCGGTCCGCGCAGCCAGGAGCCGCCGTCGCCGCTCAGGCCGAGCTTGCTGAGGAGTTTCCCGGCTCTTGCCGAAGAGCTGGTTGATGAGGGACGCGACGCCGTAGGCGAGCGAATAGGAGTCGAGCAGGGGATCGTCGAGCGGGTTCCACTGCCACGAGCCGTCGAGTCCGATCTCGAGGTAGTCGTCCCCGCGCCCGGCGTCGCCCAGGATGCGGCGGACCTGGTGGCAGAAATCCCCCTTGACTTCGAGCACGAGCGCGCCCGCCCTGCGGCCCGGCTCGTCGGCCCGCCAGGAGAGCAGTTGTTGGGCGAACGGGTACATGCAGGCGGTGGTCTTGCCGGTGCCGACGGCCCCTACGATGAGGATGCCGGTGTAGAGCCCCTTCTCGGGGACGACGAGCCACGACGGCCGCTCGCTCTCGCGCGGCACGGTCGGATGGTGCAGTTCGCCGACGACGAGCGAGGGCGCCTCGTCGCCGGCCGAGGTGGGCCAGGCGGGCAGCTTCCCGCGAGCGCCGCGCCGGGTACGCGGCTCGAGCCAGACCCTCGAGACCGAGAGGCAGACGCTGCCGGCGAGCAGCAAGGCGACGGCTGGCGCCGCGTAGTACCAGACGTGGATCACCGTGTGCAGGCCCGGGTCGTGGTAGGCGATCAGGTCCAGCACGGGGTTCCCGCCGATGCCCGGAAACGGCGCCAGGAACGCGCGGACCGTGGCCGCCGTCAGGGCCACCCCGATGATGAGGAGCGTCCAGGGCCTCATCGGTCCGACACCCTTCCCGGAGGGCTGCATGGTAGGATATTACCATTATGTCCAGCCAAGGCCCGTAACGCACATAACTGACTTGTTTATATTGACTTACCACGAGACATGAAGGTATTCCCTGTCCCGTACCGACGCGTTACACACCCTTGCATCCACTATATGATGGTGGATATATTGGCGGGTATGACACTCCCCAACCGACCTCCGCAACGCAAGCCGCGCGGCCAGCATCCCCACAACGCGCTCACGCCCGCCTTCGTCCGCAACGTGAGCCAGGCCGGACGCTATTGCGACGGCCAGGGGCTCTATCTCGATGTCCGGCCCACGGGTAGCCGGGGCTGGGTGCAGCGCCTCACGATCCGGGGCCGCCGAACCGAGCTTGGGCTCGGAGGATTCCCCCTCGTCTCGCTGAAGGAAGCGCGCGAGAAGGCGTTCGCGAACCGGAAGCTGGCCCGCGACGGTGGCGACCTCCTGGCCGAGAAGCGGCGGGCCGAGTCGATGCCCACCTTCGCGGAGGCGGCGGGGCAGGTCTGGAACCAACTGCGGCCGGGCTGGCGCTCCCCTCAGCATGCGCAGCTCTGGCTGAAGAGCCTGGAGCGCTACGCGATCCCCCGCATCGGTGAGATGCCGATTGCGGAAGTGACGAGCGCCGACGTGATCGGGATTCTCGCTCCGATCTGGCACGACATGCCGCCCACCGCCCGGAAATTGCGCCAGCGCATCCGCGCGGTCATGGAGTGGGCCGTGGCGATGGATCTCAGGCCCGACAACCCGTGCGACCGGATCGGTCCGGTGCTCGGAGCGCAGGGGGGGCTTGTCCGGCACATGCCGGCGTTGCCGCACGGTGAGGTGGCGTCCGCGATCGAGACGGTGCGGGCGTCGAACGCGCGGCCAGTGGTCAAGCTGGCCTTCGAGTTGCTGGTGCTGACGGCGGTACGCTCCGGCGAGGTCCGGGGGGCGGTCTGGACGGAGATCGACCGGGACGCAGGCGTGTGGACCATCCCGGCGCTGCGCACGAAGGGGAACCGCGAGCACCGGGTCCCGCTATGCCGCCGTGCGTTGGAGATCCTCGAGGAGACGCGGATGCTCGGTCGCGGCAGCCCGCTCGTGTTTCCGGGCGTGCGCGGGAAGCCATTCGCGAGCACGGCGCTGTCGGAACTGCTCGGGGAGTTGAAGATCGCGGCCGTGCCGCACGGCTTCCGGTCGAGCTTTCGCGACTGGGCGGCCGAAGAGACGGACCACCCTCGCGAGGTGGCGGAGGCGGCGCTGGCGCACAAGGTCCGCAACCAGATCGAGGCGGCGTACCGGCGCTCGGACCTGTTCGAGCGCCGACGCCGACTGATTAACGACTGGGCTGCCTACCTAGCCAGAGAGCGTCGAGACGCGGAGGCCGGACCGATCCGCTGAGGCGCTGGCTCATGACCGTTAGGGGTCAAGAGCCAGCATACCCCTTGTACCCACAAAGGGGCTGGCGAGGGGGGCGCTCCGCTCCCCCTTCGATCCCCCCGAGGCCCGCGCTCCGGCGAAGCTCGCGGGCGGGGGCTCGCCCCCCCTTCCCCCGATGCCCGATCGCCGGGCCGTCACCGCCACCGGCCGCGCTCGCCACCTGACGGGCCGCAGCCGCTGGCGTGTCGCTCTGTCGGCGCGGCTGCGGCAGGCCATGGCGCACACGCGGACGCGGACCGCCCCGGCGACCCCCGCTTGTGCCATGTGGGCCTGGGCCCATACCCTGCCGGGGTGTCTTCCATGATCGGCTTCCGGATGGCGGTGAGGGTGCTCGCGGTGATGCACGCGGTATTCGTCGGCTTCACGGCCATGGCGGGTGCATTCGCGGACGGTGGAGATGTCTGGCAACGGCTGCTGGTCGTCCTCCTGCATCCGCTTGGCGCCGTGGGCGTGCTCGTGCTAGTGTTGCGGCCCCGCCTCGCCACGACGACGATCCTTGCCCTGGCGGCACTCCTGACGGCGAACGTGATAGCCGACCTGGTCCTTGCGCAGCTGATTGCTGCGGGACGCGTGCTGGGCGAGTCGGGACTGGCGCTGGCCTTCGCGGTGGTTCCGGTCATCGGAGTGGTCTACGCGCTGGCGCTGCTGCGGCAACGTGGGGCATGAGCGCGACAGCCTCCGACCGCATGGCCAAGACACGATCCCGGCGCCGGGCCTGATCGAGATCGACGGTCCGGGCCTGAATGCGGAAGCCCTCCGGGCAGTGCGCTGGCGATCGTCTTGGCCGCTTGTGACGATGAGACTGCCCCGAAGATCAAGGATGGGCGTCGTTTCTTCGCCCCCGCCCGCGGTCCCTCGTCCGCGGGGAGGGTCCCCTTGGGGGTCCATAACCCGTACTCAGACCGCCTCCGACCCGGGCTCTGGGCGGCATGCCTGCGGGCGAGCGGCTCCGGATCCCTCAGATCCCGCGCTTAGTGCCGGCACGCCTCCTTACGGATCCACATGCTGAAGGAACCTCTTGACGCCGTTCTCGATGGTCATGATGACCGCGCTTTTTGTCGGATGGCGCTGTTCATTGTAATGGGCGATGTGGGTTGCCCCGGCGTATCCTTCGGTAGCTAGCAGTTCCTGGCGCACGGCGTCTGCGTCGAGGCTGCCCGCTCGCTCTGCGGCTTCCAAGAGCAACCGGACCGCATCGTAGCTCACCGCATCGCCGCCGGTGGGGACAGTCCCGTACAGACCCTGATACGTGTCGACGAATGCGCGTGCGCTTGGCTCGCTCGTGTCCGGCGAAAAGTGGCTGCTGAAGAAGCTGCCATCGATGGCGGCTTCTTCATTGTCCAGCAGCGTCGGATTGTCCCACGCATCCGCCCCGAGAAAGAGCGTCGGTTCCCCGGCACCGTCTTGCAGCGGTAGGGCGCGCGCCTGCGTGGTCACGAGCGCCACTTCCGCCGGCAGACCCGGGAGAAACATGGCCCCAGGAGTAGCCGCCGCGATGCGCGCCAATTGCGAGGTAAACTCCGTCGCACCGCCCTCGTAGGACTCGTCGGCGACGATCGTCCCTCCAAGGCCACCGAAATGGTCGATGAAGAATTCACCGATCCCCTCGCTATAGACTTCTCCCTGCTGCGTCAGGACAGCGGCTGCGGTCACCCCGAGGGTCTCCGAGGCGAATTGCGCCATGACTCGCCCTTGAAACTGGTCGGTGAACGCGGCCATGAAGACAAGGTCGCCGGCTTCGGTCACGGCTGGGTTGGTGGCCGCCGTCGTAACCATCGGCACACCATGACTCTGGGCCACGGCCCCTACCTCGATGGCGTGCGACGAGCGGTTGGGGCCAATGAGGGCAACGACCTCATCGGCGAGAATCATGGTCTCTGCGGCCTGGACCGCCGCCTCCTCCTCCTGCAGGTCCATCTGGATGACCAGTTCGACGGAGCGACCCAGCAACCCTCCGCGCTCGTTGACCTCGTCCACCGCAATCCTGGCTCCGTTCGGATAGGTGATCCGGTCGCCCGAAACCAGGAATCCAATTTTCACGGCGCTATCGCCGGGTTCCAAAATGGAAGTCGGGGCAGTCTCATCGTCACAAGCGGCCAATACGATCGCCGCGACGCAGGCAACGTAGAGTGGTCTCATGTCGAGGAGTCCGGGTGGGGTGGTCCTACCTTGCTGGACAGTCCGAGGGCACAGCGAAAGTGGATTCCGGCAGCTTTCTTGCCCCCGGCGTTGATCTTCACGCGCTGACGTGGACCGCGAGCTTCGTGGGGCAGGCTGTGCCACCCCCGGTTCTCTGAGCACCCTCAACCATAGGCGGGCCGCCGACCTCGGAGCAAGACGGTCTCTTGCGCCACTCGCAGCCTGAATCCTCGCTCGACTCGAGCACCGTGGGGATCCCTCGCTTGGTCCCTCGTGCTCGGGTTCCCCCCTCGGACCGTGCCTCCTCGGCTTGTGGGAAAGCGGGGTCCGGCGGACGTTCAGGGGGCGACGGTGCCGCTGCGGCGATCGGGCATCGGGACGCGCCGGGGGAAGGGGGCGGAGCCCCCGACTGCGCGCTCCGGCGGCGCTCGATGGCCTTCCCGCCAAGGGATTGATGGCTCGGGAGCGACCCCGAGGGGGCGGGGGCAGGCGCGTGAAAACGCGCATGGCCCGCGCCATCTCCAGGCCCTCGGCCTGGGGGGTCGCTCCCCTCCGCGTCGCTGCCGCCCCGTTTGGCACCGACGGCCGGGCAGCGACGTGCGCAACTGCAAGCGGCCACAAGGGGTTAGCAAGCCATGCCCGTGTGAATCGCAACCCGAGAAGTTTGTGCATCGACCCCTGACGTGTCTTGCACGTCGTAGTCCTGGCGTGGCCCGTCGGCTTCTCATCGGAACGTCCATGATCGAAGCGCTCACCCGCGCAGTGCTCACCCGGCACTAAGCCGGGTGGAGCCGCAGGTGGTCGCCAGTCTCCAAGATATCCGACAACGTTTCAATCCTCACCCGGCACTAAGCCGGGTGCAACCACCTTCGCCCGTCGCACGCGCCTCGGTGAAGTTGTCTACCGCGTTTCAATCCTCACCCGGCACTAATAAGCCGGGTGCAACCAGGCGCCCGTCGTCCGGCGTCTCGCCGTTGTCCGTGTTTCACTCCTCACCCGGCACTAAGCCCGGTGCAACACTGTCAGAGGCACTGTGCAAACGGATGGGCATCGACCCGTTTCAATCCTCACCCGGCACTAAGCCCGGTGCAACACCTGTCAGTCGCGCAGGCGCTCAGCGACTATGATTCGTTTCAATCCTCACCCGGCACTAAGCCCGGTGCAACCTCGTAGAGCGCCGTCTTGCCGCCCACCTCGCCGCCGTTTCAATCCTCACCCGGCACTAAGCCCGGTGCAACACTTTCGATGACGCCAACAACGTGGACCGTGCCCTCGTTTCAATCCTCACCCGGCACTAAGCCCGGTGCAACCTGGTCACAGTGGAGCTGTCCCGTTTCAGTGGACGGGTGAACACTGAGGTTTATAGTCTGTCCCCCTCGCTGGGGAGAGGAAAGCTTCCCCCGCGCAGCGGGGGAGTAAAGGGCAACTTGGCCACGCAGGTTTCTCATGCTGCCGCTCCGTGGCGACGCTCGAAGTTGATGGGCGACAGCTGACCCAGTGCCGAGTGTCGCCTCCGGGGGTTGTAGAAGCCCTCGATGAAGTCGAACACGGCCATCTTCGCCTCGGCCTGGGTCCGGAAGCGCTGCCGGTCGAGTAGCTCGCACTCGAGCGTCGCGAAGAAGCTCTCGCACATCGCGTTGTCGTAGGCGTCGCCCACGGAGCCCATCGAGGGCCGCACACCGACATCGTTGCAGCGTAGGCCGAAGGCGATCGAGGTGTACTGGGTTCCCTGATCACTGTGATGGATGACGCATTCGGGCCGGCGCTGCCAGGTCGCCATGTTCAGCGCGTCCAGGACGAGCTCGGTGCGCAGGTGCGTAGCCATCGACCACCCGACCACCCGCCTGCTCCAGACGTCGAGCACAACCGCGAGGTACAAGAACCCCGCCCAGGTCGGGATGTAGGTGATGTCGGCCACCCACAACTGGTCTGGCCCGTCTGCGCTGAAGTCCCGCTCGATGAGATCCGGCGCGGGACGGGCGTCCTCGTTGCGCCTGGTCGTCTTCGGGCCGCGCCGCCTCCGGCTAGCTCCCACAATCTCGGCCTGCTTCATGAGCCGGCCCACCCGCTTCTCACCGACCCGCTCGCCAGCTTCCTTGAGGTCCGCGTAGATGCGGGGCCGGCCATAGACCCTTCGGTTCTCGCGCCAGACCGTCTCGATCCGCTCTGTGAGCTCCTCATCTCGCTTCGCCCGAGCCGAAGGCTCGCGATCCAACCAGGCGTAGTAGCCGCTGGGGGAGAGATCCAGCACACGGCACATCGCCCGCACAGGGAAGTCGGCCTGATTCGTCTTCATGAACTCGAACCCCGTTCCGGGATCGAGTTGCTCTCCCGAGCAAACCAGGCGGCGGCTTTTTTTAGAATCTCCTGCTCCATGCGCAGACGCTTGTTGTCACGCCGAAGCTGCCTGAGTTCCCCACGCTCCTCCGTCGTCAGCCCGTCACTGCGACGGCCTTCATCCAAGTCAGCTTGTTTGACCCAGTTCCGTATCGCCCCGTTTGAGGGCTCGAACTCCCGGGCCAGCTCCTCCACGGAGCGGCCCGACCTGACCAACTCGACCATCTGCCGCCGAAACTCCGGCGGGTACGGCGCATGTGTTCTTGGCATCGTGGACTCCTCCTGTCTCCCTCACTACTGAGGTGTCCACCAAAGCGGGTCAACTCCAGTCGCTGATCATCTCCTTGGAACCAGGGTGGCTTGCTGCGATTTCAGCGAGATGCTCCAGTGAATGCTTGACTGCCAACGGAGGTCGGGTCAATAGGTGTGTAAACGTTTCAGGCGGCTGCTTTGCGCTGATGAGCTGAGACGGGCTTACCGTCCCTGAACTTCCTTTCTTCAAACACGTCCTTGAGCAGGTTTGGAGCGTCAAGCCTTCTGAAGCGTTTCTCCGCCACCGTCAGGAGCTTCCAGATGAGGGCGGTAGCACTGTCGACGCGCTTAAATCGTTTTGCTGCCGACGTGCGGATCCGTACCGAAGCGAACGGGCTTTCCACCACATTCGTCGTCCGTAGATGCTTCCAGTGGGCTTCGGGGAAGTCGTAGTACGTGACCATGCGGTCCCAGTCATCCTCGAGCACCGTCACAGCTTTCGGGTACCACGGCCCATAACGCTTGCCGAACGCCTGACGAGCTTTGAGCGCCGCGGCCCGTGTCGAGGCGTAGACGACTGTGCGCAGCAGTTCCTTGGCCTCTGACTGCTCGCGCTGCGGCAGCCGATCCAGGACGTTCCTCATCTTGTGATTCCAGCACCGCTGCTCGCCGGCCTCAGGCCACACCGTCCTCGCCGCGCCCCAGATCGCTGCGTTACCGTCGGCCATCAGTAGCTTCGGCGCTGCGAGGCCTCGAGCCTTGAGACCCCGAAAGACCTCCGCCCACGAGTCCGTTGACTCCCGGTAGCCTGATGTGACGGCCAGAACCTCTTTCGTCCCGTCGCGCATGGCTCCCATCACCACCAGCAGCGCCGCTTTGTCTCGCTCCAGGCCCGCCTTCACGTAGATCCCGTCCGCCCATACGTAGACGACCTCACGGTCCGCCAAGGACCGCTTCGCCCACGTCTCGAACTCACTCGACCACACGGCCCTGAGCCTGCGGATCGAAGCCTTCGACAGCGGCGCCCCCTCACCGAGTAGGCCCCTGAGTGCCAGCTCGAAATCCCCCTCGGCCAACCCGTGTAGGTACAGCTCCGGTATCAACTCACCTACCTCCTTCGTCCGTCTCGCGAACAGCGGCAACACCCGACTCTCGAAGCGTTCCTCCAGACCCCGTACCCGGGGGCGTCGCACCGTGATCGTGCCCGAACTCATCGACAGCCGCCGCGCCTTGCCGTACCCGTTGCGGTAGCCAGGCGCCGCATCCACGGCTGCCTTCCGCTCCGACTTGGGCCGACCCAGGAGTTCGGTGACTTCCTCCTCCAAGATCTCTTGGATGAACTCCTGGGCCTTCTCACGGACCACTCCCTCCAGGCCCTCCCACAGCGGCATGGTGGACTCGGTCTCGGGTCCCGCGATATCCTTCCTCATGAGGCGACGTTCCTTTCCCCCGGGCCTCAACTCGGGACTCGCTGGTTAATGGTCAGCGGAAAGGTACGTCGCCTCTCTTTTACACACCCTTTGATCCTAGCTCCGTAACTGAACGTGCCTTGCTGTACTTCGAGGATGAAGCGTACTCTCTGTTCGTACATAGTCGACTGGTTCCATTGCATCGGGCTCTCCTAGGTTTAGAACCCTTGGTTGATAGGAACCTGTCAACCATCAGTGTAGGCCATTGTGTAAAGGATTAGGGTAGGCTGAACCGGAGTGTCGGCTAACCCTTCGTTGCAGCGGACCACCTCCGGCGTCCGCTGAACTCAAACGGTTAGATTGCACCTAATTAAGCTCCAAGCAGGGTGATGATGTCGACGCAGGATCAACCTAGGGGCGGGCCGGTTCCTCCGGGTCTGATGCTCCAATACCTCGTGGTCCTGGCCGGGACCAACCCGCTCGTTTGGCGACGAATCCAGGTTCCCGCGACCTATTCCTTCTGGGATCTCCACGTCGCGATCCAGGACGCGATGGGATGGCTCGACTGCCACCTCCATAGATTCCGTGTCCTCGATCCCGGTTCGGGCACCGCAATGCTGCTCGGAATCCCAGATTCGGACGTGCCCAATGATCTCTCAGTCGCCGCTGGATGGATGGAGTTTCCGCTCGACTTTACGGCGGGCGACCTACCGCCGATGCACTACACCTACGACTTCGGCGACAACTGGGACCACGCGGTGATCTTTGAAGGCTTTGAGCAGGCCGGCGGCCCGAGGACTGGCCCCGAATGTGTCGGAGGCGCCGGGGCCTGTCCTCCCGAGGACAGCGGCGGGTCCCACGGTTACGCGAATTTGCTGGCTGCCCTAGCTGACCCCGGACATCCGGAGCACAGAGACTCGATTGAGTGGACCGGTGGGCCGCTTGATCCAACGGCCTTTTCTGCCACCGACGTGCACTTTGACGATCCTCAGGAGCGTTGGCGAATCGCGTTCGAGGGGGGTGCCACTAGGGATCAACTTTGAAGTGCAACACGGCTTAGGCGCGGTGTGAGTCATAGGCACTCGTTCGGGGTGCGGAAGTCGAGGCGGTCGGGTTCGAGGGTCCCTCAGCACCACGCTCAAGACCCGTCCGGCAAGCCGCGCAGAGTGCCAAGTCGAAAGACCGTCAACGAGGCGGCTCCCCACTAACGTAGGCCGCCCAGTCGTTCATCAGCCGACGCCAGCGCTCGAAGAAGGTCCGTGCGCCGATAGGCTTGCCTCGACCCCGTTCTGGACCACATGCACCAGGGGCCGCCTCGATGGTGGCGGTGACGATTGCTGCAGGGCGATCAGCCATCAGCGCACCGGCAAGGGGGTTCGGGGGCCGAGCCCCCCGCCCGCGAACTCCGCCGGAGCTCGGGCCTCCGGGGGATCGAAGGGGGGGCGGAGCGCCCCCTCGCCAGGCTCCAATGTATCACATTGCGATGGAGTGGACGCCCCCCACACCGGGCGCGTTCGGGACACGAGAGGGGGGATCCATGGACAAGGTGGTCAGCATCATCGGTATAGACATCTCGAAGAGGTACTTCCAACTGCACGGAGCCACTGCGGGCGGTGAGCCTGTGCTGCGCAGGAAGCTCACGCGCTCGAAGCTGCTCGGGTTCCTCGCCAGGCAGCCCGCCTGTCGGGTCGTGTTAGAGGTGTGCGGTAGCGCCCACTATTGGGGGCGGCAGATCCAGGAACTCGGCCATGTGGTCCGTTTGATTCCCCGGTGTACGTGAAGCCGTACGTCAAGAGGCAGAAGAACGACGCGAACGACGCGGGGGCGATCGTCGAGGCGGCCCAGCGGCCGACGATGCGGTTCGTGGCCGTGAAGACCGAGGAAGCGCAGGCGTGCTCGGTGGTGTTCCGGAGCCGGGCGCTCCTCGTGCGCCAGCGGACCCAGACGATCAACGCGCTGCGGGGTCACCTCGCGGAGTTCGGCCTCGTCGCTCCGCGTGGGACCGACAACATCGGGAGACTGGAGGAGGCGTTCGCCAGGTGTGAGGAGCATTTCCCGGCGATGGGGCCTCCCGCCATACGCCTCCTCATCGAGCGGATCCACGAGCTGGATGGGGAGATCCATGAGATGGACCGGGAGATCCGTCGCATTGCGAGGGAAGATGAGGCGCTCGGGCGCCTGATGACGATCCCGGGGGTGGGAGAGCGCACGGCGATGGCGGTCCACACCTTTGCTCCGCCGATGGAGAGCTTCCGCAATGGACGCGACTTCGCGGCATGGGTCGGGCTCACGCCTCGTGAATCCTCGGCGGGTGGCCGCCAGCGGCTGGGGCGGATCACGAAGATGGGACAGCGCGACATCCGGAGGCTCCTGTACCTGGGGGCGACGGCAGTCATCTCGAGTGCCATCCGGCGGGGTCCAGTCACTGATCCCTGGCTTCGGCGGATGCTGGACGAGAAGCCGAGGAAGGTGGTTGCGGTGGCTCTGGCCAACAGGATGGAGCGCATCATCTGGGCCGTGACGGTGAGGGGGGAGAACTACAGGGCACGGGGAGTGACGAAGGCCGTTTCTGCCGCGGCGTAGGGTTGCGAGTCGGATCCGTGTAGCGAAGAGGCGTTGGCCAGACCCGGAACCCGGAGGAGGCGAGAGATGAGATCATCGGGGCTGACGGCTCGATCACCCGAATGGGCATGAGCTGGGAAGGTCCCAACTGGAGAGGGCAGGCAGGACGGCGGACAAGGTAGGGGCAAACGGTCGACAAGACGGGGTCGGAAAAACCAGTAGCCTACGATGGGCCACCGAGCCCGCCATTGCGATTTGGATCCGATCTCACGAACACCATACGGGCCCGCGGCCAGAAGTGCCGCACCAAGAGGCCGCACATACGACCGTACCGTACCTGACCTGACTGCCAGCGACTTCGGTACGACGTCAGGCTTGCCAACCAGGGGGGCGTCCACATAGGTAGGCTGGCTCTTGACCCTTAAGGGGTCAAGAGCCAGCGCCTCAGCGGACCGGATCGGCCTCCGATTCTCGACGCTCGCGGGCTAGGTACACGGCCCAATCGTCCATGAGCCGACGCCGGCGCTCGAACAGGTCCGTGCGCCTGTAGGCCGCCTCGACCCTTTTCTGGACCACATGTGCCAGGCCCAACAGGTCCTGCACAGATGACGCTCCGCCATTCCGTCTCTCCTCACTCACCGTAGTAGTCAAGATGTCCGGCTCCCCCGTCTTCACGCCTCCGGGGTAGCGGGAGTTTCTTCAAGGGCTCGGCGGTCGCCTTGCTCCTCCTGGCATCGTGGTCGCGCAGTTCGCAACTCCTTGAGCTCAGCTGGCGATCAGTATACCCTGTCCCGATGCAAGGTCACGAACACGGGGAAACCTCGTAGAAGAGGAAATGGCGAATTAGTTGACGTAAACGTCACGGTCAAGGTGCCCGCGCTCGAGAAACTGGTGAACGTTGTCGCCAGCGGAATCGGGGCGGTTGCCGGGCCGATGCTTGCTCCTTGGCGTCTTGGCATCGGCGCTCGAAGACAGCCGCGCCGCAGCCGCGGAACGTCGTCAGGACGTACTTCGGGTACCTCGCGAGCACCAAAGATCCGGCTTCGGCGAGGAGGCGGAGGTTAGGCTGAGCGTGTACTTCGCGGGTCAGAAGGACACGCGCCACGCAAGACGAGCTGCGTCAGGATTTGAAGTCCAGTAGCGTGTTTCGCGAGGAACGGCGCCCTCGTGCCCTACATCGCGTCTCCGCAGCGTACGAGGGCGTGCAAACGCTGCGGAGTGCACCCATCGAGGGGGCCCACCCCTACCTGTACACGCGACGTTCCTCGATGCCCGCTGGGCCCGAAAGGTCGAGAACGTGAGCACGCCGTGGGCCCGGACGGCCACCGCCGGCTCCTGGGCATCACGCTGGGCCCTGAGGAATCGGAGAACAGCTTTCGATTTCCTGCATTGTCATCGGCCCCGGTCCGGGTGCCGCTCCCAAGGAGCGGGACCTTACGCACTACCTGCGCGCGAGGGGACTTGACAACGTCCGCGTGCGCAGGTCCGCGATTCCGCTCAGCCAAGGTGGTCCATAGCGCCATTACCGCGTGACTGAACGGGGGGCGTACCGAGGGGAACAAGCCCTCTGCGGGGCCCTCTCCTCTCGACGCGGTAAATCTAAGCGTGCAGCTTCACACCATATGAGAATATCTTTCCAATCCCTGTCTTCTGTGTTCCCCTCTTACTCTCCGGTCTGCCATGCGCCCGTATCTGCTGCTCATACTCGTCGCTGCCTTCGGGCCGCCGTCCCTGGAGGCGCAGGGTCCCGACACGTTCCCTTTATCCGTCGGTGGCCATCTTCTCTTCGCAGGACCGGTGGGGGAGTTCGACGAGAACGTCGACTTCGGCTTTGGCCTGGGTGCGCACGGGCGTCTCCCCTTGGATGACAACGAGACCCTCAGCCTCCGGCTCGATCTCGGGTTCATCAACTATGGGAATGAAACGATCCGTATCTGTATCACCCAGCCTTGCCGGGTTACCGGAGATCTGACCACCGAGAACAACATCTTGCTTCTCGGCATCGGACCGGAGGTTGGGGTCGGCTCCGGCGCGGTGCGGCTGTACGCCAACGCATCGATCGGGCTCGCCTACTTTGCTACGACCTCATCTGTTGAGGGAGAAAACGACTTCGGGGATCCCTTTGCGTCATCGACCAACTTCGACGATGTCACATTCGCGTGGACGGTGGGGCCGGGTGCACAGCTCAGGGTCTGGACGGGCGAGAGGGCGTCCGTCTCGTTCGACCTGTTCACTCGATACCACGGGAACGGCGAGGCACGCTACCTTCGCAAGGGAGATATCCAGGACCAGCCCGACGGAAACGTCGTCCTGGATCCCCAACAGAGCGAGACGAATTTCTGGACAGTGGGACTCGGCGTATCTGTGGGATTTCGTACGAACGAGTAGGACCAGATCAGCACCGCCGAGAAGCAGCTGACCTGTTGCTAGTCCATGCCCTCAAGACTAGGCGAATAAGCCTGCGCTCGTGCTAGCTCAGTTGGGACGAGGCCGGAGATGGATGATCTGGCCCTGGTTTTTTGGATGGGTAAAGCTATCTCCTTGCGCCTGACCATGCAACGGACCTAGGATGCCCTCCCCCTGCGAACAGCTCCTCGGCGCGAATAGGCGGGCTATCCACATATCCGAGGTTCGCAAAAGGCCCGGCACCTTCGGGCCGCACAGCTACTACGGGAAGGAGAGAGGGAGACTGATGTGTAGAGTAAGGATGTTTGCAGTCGGACTAGCAGTGATCGGCCTGAGTGGCTGTTACCACGCCACGGTCAACACCGGCATTGAGCCGGGAGCGAGACAGGTACAACAGCCTTGGGCAAAGGGTTTCATTTATGGCCTAGTACCGCCGAATCCTATAAACGCCATGGACGAGTGTGATGACGCGGGAGTGGCAAGTGTCGAAACCCAACTCTCGTTTCTGAACCAGATTGTATCATTCCTCACCGTCGGCATCTTCACGCCCATGGAGATCACCGTTACCTGTGGCGACGATTAAACCATGAAAGAGCCCAGGCCCGAGCGCCCAAGAGGCCGTCCACATTCGGTGTGAAACTCGACGCCACTCCTGAGGAAATAGCACGGCAGATCTTCGCTAACGCGAAACCGCCAGACCCGACGAAGCGGAAGCACAAGCCCAGAAATGTCTAGTTTCCTATGTAATGCCCTATTGATAAGGGGGAGAGGAGCGAATGTCGAGATCAGGGCGTACATCCCGGCACCATGTCCGGGCGCGACGTCCACGGCATCCAGGAGGCGGGAAGATGCTGGTCAACAAGGCGACCCTCGGGGCCGTGCTCGCTCTACTCTACGTCACTCCCGTCTCGGCTCAGTGGGAGATGGAGGAGTCGGCAGAGACCGATCCCCTCCGCTCGCGCCCGGCCGCTATGGCCGCGAGCCTCTACGACACCGAGCACCGCCTGGTCTGGGAGTACGCGTGCTTCCGCGCGTTGTCGGGAAGCTATATGGACAGCCTGGATCTCTACATCGAGGGCAACGACGGCGAGCAGTTCACCAGCGGCGCCGTCCTCTACCGCTTCGACGACGGAGCGCAGGAGCGCGTCCGGTGGAACAACGGTCTCTCGTGGCTCACGTTCCACCTGGAGGCCGAGAGGCTCAGGTTCCTCGGGCTGCTCGCCCGCTTCCAATCCCTAGAGCTTGAGGTCACGACAAACAGGGGGGCCGTCACGGCCACCTTCGACCTGGAGGACACCACCGATATGCTTCGGCAGGTGGCGTGCCCGGCGTAACGTCTCCTCCTTCGCATAGGCGGGCCCGATTCCGATGAGAAGCCGACGCGCCACGCCAGGACTGCGATGTGCAAGACACGTCGGGGGTCGATACACAGATTACCCCGGTCGCGATTCACAGGGGCGTAGCTCGCGATCTCTTTGCGGTTGTTGCGTTTACGCCAGGTTTTGCCCGGTCGGCGGGGGCGCATCAGGGCGCGCCGACCGGGACGGGAGCGACCCCCCGATCTGACGATCCGGTACGGGCGCGGAGCCGTGCGCGTTTTCACGCGCCCGCCTCCGCCCCCTGGGGTCGCTTGTCTATTGCATTCTTAGGTATGTCTGTTTGATCTGCAGGTCCGGGTCACGGGGAAGGCCCGGGCTGTTCGGCACCCGAGGAGGCGAGCGTAGCGAGCCGGAGCGGGCGCCGAACAGGGACGGTGGTCGGACCGCGGGTCGCTGGGCCGTGAGGGGCCGCACGGGAGTATGGTCGCCACCGTCCTTCCCTACGTCCTGAATGGATACATGAGCATCGAGGCTCGCATGACAAGCACAGGAGAAGGGAAGATGAGCATCCTTCGCACCATCGGGATCGACATCTCCAAGGACTGGCTCGACGTCTTCGCCGTATCCGAGGGGAGAGCATCCCGGTTCTCGAATGACCCGACGGGCTTCCGGAAGCTGATCGCCTGGATCGGCTCCGAGGTCGACCGGATCGCCTACGAACCCACCGGACCCTTCCACCGCGACTTCGAGGATGCCCTCCTGAAGGCCAAGCTCCCCCTCTACGCGATCAACCCCTACCAGGTCCGCTCCTTCGCCCGCTCGCTCGGCCGGCGCGCCAAGACCGATGCCGTGGACGCCCGGATGCTGGCCGCCATGGCGGCGGCCATCGAGGATCTCCGCCCGACTCAAGCGAAGTCCGAAGGGCAGCGCGACCTTGCCGAACTCCAGCTGGTCCGCGATGCGCTGGTCGGGGATCGGGTCGCCATCACCAACCGCGGCAAGCACTTGCGCACCTCCGTGGCCAAGCAGCTCAACAAGCAACGGCTGAAGCAGATCGAGCGCCAGTTGAAGCGCATCGACGCCGAGATCCGCAATCGGCTCCGGGCAGAGGAGGCTCTGGAGCGCCAGTCCGAGATCCTGACCTCCATCCCCGGCATCTCGGACATCACCGCCGCAGGACTGATCGTCCATATGCCTGAACTGGGCACTCTCACCGGGTCCCGTGCCGCCAGCCTCGCCGGACTCGCCCCAGTGACCCGGGAGTCCGGCTCCTGGAAGGGACGCAGCTTCATCCAGGGTGGCAGGCACCCGGTGCGCCGATTGCTCTACATGCCCGCGTTAGTCGCGATCCGGTACAATCCCGACTTCAAGCGGAAGTACGCGGCTCTCGTGGCCAAGGGGAAACCGCCGAAGGTTGCCCTTACGGCGGTGATGCGGAAGCTCCTCGTCCTCGCCAACGCCCTCGTGCAGCAGGATCGCATCTGGACGGCGTACGCGCCTGGACACCACGCATGAGCGCCATGCACCCAACCGGCGAGCCAGGTCGAACAGCTCCATCCGCGAGCTCTCGCCTGACTCAGCGACCGCATCCCGCGTTCACCGGTACCGTCCCGCCCTGTCTCCCCGGCCCCGCTCCTGACGGTACCCTCTTGACATGGATACTCCCGTTCCATGGATCCCTTGGCGGGAAGGCCACCGAGCGCTGATGCGGGCAGCGCACCGGCAGGGGGGAAGGGGGGCTCGCCCCCTACCCGCGAGCTCCGCCGGAGCGCGGGCCTCGGGGGGATCGAAGGGGGAGCGGAGCGCCCCCCTCGCCAGCCCCTTTGTGGGTACAAAGGGTATGCTGGCTCTTGACCCTTAAGGGTCAAGAGCCAGCCGTGGATCGGCCTCGGATCGGGCCTCAACGGCTCGCGCCTCAGCGGCTGGGACCGGCCTCCGGGTCTCGACGCTCGCCGGCCAGATACGCGGCCCAATCGTTCATCAGCCGACGCCGCCGCTCGAACAGATCCGTGCGACGGTACGCGGCCTCGACCCGGTTGCGGACCTTGTGCGCCAGCGCCGCCTCCGCCACCTCGGGTGGATGATCGGTTTCCTCGGCCGCCCAGTCCCGGAACGACGACCGGAAGCCGTGCGGCACAGCCGCGATCTTCAGCCCCCTGAGCAGGTCCCACAACGACGTATTCCCGAGCGGCTTGCCGCGC
Organism: Longimicrobiales bacterium; assembly: GCA_965238005.1. Taxonomy (GTDB): domain Bacteria; phylum Gemmatimonadota; class Gemmatimonadetes; order Longimicrobiales; family Gaopeijiaceae; genus CBDCKN01. The sequence goes on along the minus strand of OZ250165.1, from coordinate 2,819,838 downwards.
ACGCTCGGAAACACGAGCGGGCTGCCGCGACCGAGCGCGCGCGCCTCCTCGAGAATCTCCAGCGCTCGACCGCTGAGCGGGAGGCGGTGCTCGCGGCTCCCCTTCGTGCGCTCGGCCGGGATGGTCCACACGCCCTCGTCCCGGTCGATCTCCGTCCACACCGCCCCACGGACCTCGCCGGAGCGCGTCGCCGTCAGCACCAGCAGCTCGAAGGCCAGCTTCACGACCGGCCCCGAGTTGGACCCCCGCACCTTCTCGATCGCGGACGCCACCTCGCCGTGAGGCAACGCCCGCATGTGACGCACAACATTCCGGTGGGCTCCGAGCACCGGGGCGATCCGATCGCACGGGTTGTCGGGCCGAAGGTCCATCGCCACCGCCCACTCCATGACCGCGCGGATGCGCTGGCGCAGCTTCCGGGCGGTGGTTGCCTTGTCGTGCCAGATCGGGGCCAGAATCCCGATCACGTCGGCGCTCGTCACCTCCGAAATCGGCATCCCGCCGATGCGGGGGAAGGCGAAGCGCTTCAGGCTGCTCATCCATAGCTGCGCATGCTGCGCGGAGCGCCAGCCCGGCCGCAACTGCGTCCAGACCTGCCGTGTCGCCTCCGCGAAGGTGGGCATCGACTCGGCCCGCCGCTTCTCGGCTAGGAGGTCGCCACCGTCGCGGGCCAGCTTCCGGTTCGCGAACGCCTTCGCGCGCGCCTCCTTCAGCGAGACCAGAGGGAATCCGCCGAGCCCGAGTTCGGTTCGGCGGCCCCGGATCGTGAGGCGCTGGATCCAGCCCCGGCTCCCCGTGGGCCGGACATCGAGATAGAGGCCCTGGCCGTCACAATAGCGCCCGGCCCGGCTCACGTTGCGGACGAAGACCGGCGTGAGCGCGTTGTTGGGATGCCGGCCGCGCGGCTTGCGTTGCGGAGGTCGTTCTACGCGTGCCTTGAGATCGAGCAACGCCAGCCCGTTGAACTCTTTGAGAGCACACTGGCGATTCCGCGTCAATCGCAGGTGCTATCTCTTGTCTGGGTCGTAGCCGAAGGAGAATAGGTAGAGCTCAGGACACGCCTTCAGGTCCGTGTGGCCATGGCGTTGGTCGTCGCTGCCCAACTTCCACTTGACCGAGGCGCGGCTGGACCCCAACTGGAGACCGTTGGCATCTCGCCTTCCCGCTTGGCGGCGGTACTCCACGTGCTTTTTGCGGTGGGGCGTTTGGGAATCGCTCATTTGTGGAACGGCCGGAGCTACCGAGCGAAGAGATCGCCAACCGTTCTTGCCTTGGCGGCCTATCCGGTCGCCGGCGACCGTCTATTCCGGCAGGTACCGTTAGCAGTTCGAGCCGACCGGGGTTCCCGCGATTTGATGCGATTTCCCCGCCATTCTAGTGCGGTGGACTCAGGTATGGTCGAACGGCAAGAAACGCAGATCGTGCAGTCCTGGTTGACTTTAGACGATATCTTGCCGTGAATCACGCCACCGGTACTCTGCCGAGGCGGCCTATCGGCGTACGGACCTGTTCGAGCGCCGCCGCCGGCTCATGGGTGACTGGGCGGCCTACGTGACCGGGGAATGAGAATTGACCAGCTGGACCGCGAAGAGCTGACGGCCGGAGTGTGGGGCGCGGTGGTGAGCGGGCGCTGGCTCGAGATCCCGAGGCTGTTTGCCTGGCTTTGACGGTTGGGCTGATCGACCGGCCCGACCTGGACGGCGATGATGGCTACGGCCCGATGATGGTCCGGCGATTTGAAATCCTACCGATCCTGGCCAGGGGGCCGTATGTCGCTTCCCCTGCGGGTAGATAGCGCCCGGAGGGAAACGCTCCGAACCCCCCGCGGGGGGTTCGTGTCTCCGTTTGGGAGGTCCCGGAGATGATGCAAGCTGCGCTAGTGATAGCCGGTATTCTCGCGCTTCTCTTGTCCCAACCCCGGAAGGTAGGGCCACCCCGTATCGGATCGCTCTCAAGGCGGTAGAGGACGGGCGATCTGCGGCAGAAGAGGCACCCATCTGGGGCGTGGTATTGGTTTGGCCTGGGGTCGCTCCCGTCCGCCATGGTCTCAGCGTTGACTGATTATGCACCGGAATCCTTGAGACAAGTGTCGGTAGCCCACCAAGGGCGCCGGTCCATCCTGAACTGGAGGCATCTCCAGAGCTTGCCTTCCTCGTCGCGTCCCTCTTCCTGCACTTCTGCTTTTTGCTCGCCCGGCAAACGTGCGACTGGTTTCAGACCGGGGCCGACGTGCCGGCAGAAAGATCCCTGTTTCGCATCTGGCCGGATGCTGTATCTTATGTCATGGTAAGATAATCTTACCCATCGTCTTGGAAGGAGAGAGATCGCATGGAGCATAGTGGAGTTGTGAGGGTCCTGATCGAAACTCTGTGTGAGATACAGATTAGCTCGGGTCTGCCCGCTCCAGAGCTCACCGAGCATTCGAAGCCCCTTGACCTGGACGAGTTCGATAGCCTCAAGTGCCTCGAGCTAGAGGTCTTGGTCTCAGAAAAGTTGAAGTTTGAAGTGAAGGGAGTCCTCATCCCTGAGGACGAGCCAGGGACCGTCCTGACCGTGGCGGAGGTGGCCGAACGGATTGCTCAGACACCTGGATTTGGGGGAGCTGAGAATGTCTGATGAGGTTAGCAGAGTGGCAGGTCTTGCCGAAAGGCTCCAGAAGGCCCGCAAGCTGGCCGGGCTATCTCAGGCTCAGGCGGCGAGATTGATGAAGCTTCATCGCCCGACAATCTCGGAAATAGAGGCTGGCCGCCGAAGAGTGCGTGCAGATGAGCTGGCCTGCTTTGCGGATCTCTATGGTGTCTCGACGGGCTGGCTGACGGCCGAAGACGACGACGACCTTCGGCTTGAGGCAGTTGTGGCTGCGCGCGAACTCCAGAAGATGAGCCGGGAAGATCTAGATGCCTTGATCCAAATCATCAAGGCGATCCAGGGGGCTCGTCAAGCCGGTGTCTAAGTTAAAGCGCACTCTTAGTTTAGAGGCTGCTCGTGCAGCCCTGGAAACTCGCCAGAAGCACGGTAAGCAGCCTTGGGAAGCGTTGGATGTGATTGACCTAGCCGAAGCAGCGGGCCTCGAAGTCTTGTTCGTTCCCCTGGGATCGTTGGAGGGTATGTATTATTCGGGAGAGACCCCGACGATCCTGCTACCATCCGACAGGCCGCCAGGACGTCAAGCCTTTTCCTGCGCGCACGAGCTAGGACACCACGTCTTCGGTCACGGTTCGAGATTGGATGCGTTTATCGCTGAGGACCCCACTGACCAGGCAACTGAAGCAGAGTGGCTTGCCAATATGTTTGCCGCTTTCCTCATGATGCCGATGACGGCAGTGTCTAGAGGGTTCAGGGAGCGCGGCTGGGAGCCCGGCGTAGCGTCTCCTGTTGAGATCCTCCAAGTAGCCCAGTGGCTTGGCGTCGGCTACTCGACTCTCGTGAACCAAATGGCACTTTCTCTGGGATTTCTCCCGCGCGCGCGGTATGACGTCCTGAAGAAGCTACGTCCTATCGACCTCTGCACGGATCTCTTGAAATCCGATATCAAGGGCGCCGTCACCATAGTAAGTTCGGATTGGTCGGATCGAGCCATCGATCTTCAGACCGGATCAGTCGTTGCTTTGCCCCCGTGTACATCCATTGAGGGTGATGTCTTGGAGTGCCGGCTAAGCACAAGCAGATTTCTGCTGAGCGAGGCGACTACTCCCGGTAGGGGGAGGGTGCTTTTCCAGTCCGGGAAGGCTGCCTTCGTTCGGGTAGCTCGTGCCAAGTATCAGGGACGCGCGCGCTTTCGTTTTCTTCCCGACTAAGACTTCACGGCGGCCTGCGATGTTGATCGAATCCGACACTTTGAGCGGGGCGTGGACCCATGCGTTCTTGGCAACTTACGATCATCGCGAGATCAGTCCTCTGGTGATTACCGTTTCTGGCTTCTCTGGTCTCCCTCCTGAGGATCTCCACGTCCGCAGTGCTGTTGACGCGCTCCTCTGTGCTCAGCCGGGCGTCTGGAGGGTGGGGACGACGGCTTCGACGATCTTCCCTAGCAGCATGTGGCGACGCGGCACGTCGCGTGCCGCTCTCTATGAGAGGTATCGTAAAGTCTACGAGAAGAGAATCTGCAAGATTCCTGCAAATCGTCGTGGCACATACTTTCTGCGCCTCATCTCGTTCGGAGTTAAGGAGATCAACCAACTTGAGAGAATCATCGCGACCTGGAACCGGAACGTGAAACGCCGAAGTGCCTTCGTAGCTTCCTTCTTCGATCCCTCTACAGACCACCTCCCGACTCCCTTTCTCGGATTCCCGTGCATGCACCAGGTTTGCTTCGTGCCAGAGGCTCATAACGGTTTTGCGGTGACTGGCTTCTATGCGAAACAGGACATCTTCGATCGTGGCTACGGAAACTATCTTGGGCTCGCGAGGCTGGGAGAGTTCGTTGCCGACGCCTTCGATCGAAACCTGACTCGGATTACCTGCGTCTCCTCAGTCGCGGGCCTTTCGAATAGATTTTCGAAGGGTGAGCTTGCTGGGTTGGCCAGCGAGCTCCGCAAGGAATGAGCCCGGACGGCGGAGGCTCACGGCCCGGAAGATTGATCGTCTTGGAGGGACCCGACGGGGTCGGCAAGTCGACGCTGCATTCATTTTGCCTGGATCTTCTGAAGGAGGCGAACCTTCCGGTCGTCGGCCTGGCCTTCCCGGGTAACGATCCCGGTTCACTGGGTCGCTGGGTCTATGACCTTCATCACGGTAGTTACGACATTGAGCCATTTGCACTCCAGATGCTCCACGTTGCGGCACACATTGATGCGATCGACAAGCGTATCAAGCCAGCCATTCGATCTGGCAAAACCGTGCTCTTGGATCGGTATTGGTGGTCGGCCTGGGTCTATGGCGTGGCTAACGGTGTTGCTGAGTCGCAGATGACGGCCCTGTTGGAATTGGAGAAGAGCACATGGGGTGCACTCAGCCCCACTCCAATCTTTCTGGTCGAGCGTCGGCAGCCTTTTCGGGAGGAGCACGACCGAGATCAATTCAGGAAGCTGTCTCTCGCCTACGGACGGCTAGCAGAGGGAGAACTGAACGTCATACGGATCGTTAACGAAGGAACGTTAAAGCAGGCAAAGGAAAAGGTGAGAGCGGCCTTGGATCTGACCGCAACCGTTGGGCCGTGAGAAGCCAGCGGGCGACGCGCAGCTGCGGCTAGCGATTTCGTCCCGAAAGGCCCCTTCGCAAGTCGCACCCGAGGTCTTTGTGCGCCTGCGACCGGCAATCCCGACACCTGTATACGAGAGCTACTGGCGCCTAGCGGCTGCTCGACAGGAGATCTTCTTCCGTCGCGTCCAGGGTCATCCTGCACCATGGACGGAGGATCCTATTCTTCAGAAGTTCAAGTTCACGAACGCGTATCGTGCTTCAGATCGGACGAGTCAGTTTTTGATTCGGCGTGTCATCCACCAGCCACTCCAAACGCCCATCGAACTTTTTTTTCGAACGATCCTCTTCAAGCTCTTTAATCGAATTCACACTTGGCAGAGGCTCGAAAGTGAGTTTGGAGAAGTCTCTTGGTCGACATACAGCTTCGGGGAGTACGACCGAGTCCTAGACGGAGCCTTTCGACGCGGAGACAAACTCTACTCCGCTGCCTACATCGTTCCCTCACCCAGTTTGTTCGGATCTCGACGAAAGCACCGCAACCACCTTCGATTGCTGGAGCAGATGATGGCTGCAGACGTGCCGGACCGACTCCAAGAATGCCAACGGATGCAGGACGCGTTCATGCTGATTCGCTCGTTTCCATCTATTGGAGACTTCCTAGCATATCAGTTCGTGACCGACCTGAACTATGGACCCATTGTTGATTTCTCCGAGTCTGAGTTCGTTGTGCCGGGCCCCGGCGCTATCGACGGCATCCACAAATGTTTTCACGACCTCGGAGGATTGAACGAAGTCGACGTGATAAAGCTCATGGTGGATCGGCAAGATGAGGAGTTCGAAGGATTCGGAATCACGTTCAAGGATCTATGGGGCAGACCACTCCAGTATATAGACTGTCAAAACCTCTTCTGTGAAGTGGGCAAGTACGCCAGAGTTGCACATCCCGACTTCCCCGGAGTGTCTGGGAGAACTCGTATCAAGCAGTCGTTCCGAGAGACAGGCGAGCTGCCACGACCCTGGTACCCGCCCAAGTGGGGGATCAACTCCCGGATTGCGAGTGGACTCGGAGAGCAGGTCTGATTCGCGTTCAGCGCCGCATCTGTGGGCGATCTCCGGCTCCGAGTACGTGAACAGTTTCTCGAAGACGAAGCCAGATGCATGGTCGGTCCTGGTGGGTCAACCTAGCAGCTCCCGCGTGTGCTCTCGGAACGAACCGACCCTTGAAGTCAGTGGGTCATGCCCAGAATCCCTGCGCTGATCCCTGCCTCAGTGTAAGATTGGCCCATCCTACCGAATTCTGAACAAAGACACAACGAGCCCCAATACTCTGGCACGAGAGGTACGAATTCATGGCATCGTCACCACTGGGACTAGACGAGTACCAGCACGCAACGACACTAACTGACAAGAACGACCGCCCAGGATTATCAGGATTAGGGTTCGTTCTTTTTGGTCTTTTTGGTGAAACTGGCAGCTTACTCAGCCAGTTGAAGAAGAAACAACGGGACAAGGAGTCGTACGTTGCATACCGGGATTCGGTCATCGAGGAGTTGGGCGATGTGCTTTGGTACTTCGCAAATGCAGCGCTTCGCGCAGGCCTTCCTTTTTCCGAAATTGCCACGCGCCTACCTGCCGGTCTATCGGATTGGGACTATAGGGGACAAGAGGCCGCTTCAACGTTCATTGATATCCAAACGAGAAAAGATGATTTTGAAGGACCTCACTCGACAGAAGTCGTCGAGAGGCGTCTCATGGCCCTTGCGGCAAATGTTGGCCAGGTAATTGATAACTTCAGCAATGGGAGATTCGATACGAATCAAGATGCACTCTTAGCCGACCTATCCGATATCTTGCTCGCCCTCGTTGCGACTGCTGACGCTGCTGATGTAAGCCTCGACGCGGCGGCACGCTCCAATATGAACAAAACTCAAAGTCGATGGCCGAGGGAACAGAAATGGCAAGCACTGTATGACGACGACTTTGACGAAGATGAGCGTCTGCCACGTCGGATTGAGATTGTATTCAAAGAAAAAGATGTGTTAGGAAAGAAGTACGTTATCCAGAAGTGCAATGGAATCGCTATCGGAGACCCATTAACGGACAACCGTTCTACGCCAGATAATTACCGCTTTCACGACGTGTTTCATCTCGCATATGCAGCGATTCTTGGCTGGTCCCCAGTTGTGCGGCGCCTGTTCAAAGCCAAACGGAAGAGCCGCCCAGAGATCGATGAGAATGAAGATGGTGCACGTGCCAGCCTGATTGAAGAAGGCATCTCTACATGGATCTTTAACCACGGCCTCCAGAACCATCATTTTCGGAATATCAACGCCCTCGACTACTCACTGTTGAAGGCCATTCAGAAACTTGTGAAAGGGTATGAAGTGGAGAGTCGCCCACTTTGGCAGTGGGAGGTCGCGATACTGGAGGGATTTCGAGTATTCAGGGAAGTGTGTAAACATCGAGGAGGGACTGTTATCGCTGATCTAGAGGAACGCACGATTACATTTAAATAGCCGGATGAAATGGCCGAAATTGACAATTATGGCAAGTAATCAAGAGAACTTATGAGACGCTTCACTTCGATAATTGTATTCAAGTTGTTGTGGGAACGCCTGCTGACCCCGTAGGGGAATGGCTACCCAGTCCTCGAGGCGGCGCACTTGCCAAAGGAGTTGAGGCGCTCCGGGCCGACCGTGACCTTGGGTACCGTGGCGGTCGGCAAACTGGACTGGCATTCATCGAGGAAACTCATCTTTTGCCCGGCGAGGTTGTTTGGGACGAGACCGTTGGCCAAGACAACCAGTGCTTCTGGCGTTGTGACAGCACTGTTGTGGGGGGGCAAGCACTCCGAAAGGATCGACCCATGCACAGACTACTCTTGCCGGTCTGGGCGTAAGGGCGCCACGTACGCTATCCGAGTTACCGCGGACAGAGGGAGTTCGTCACTGGCCTTCAGGCGTCGTATGGTTTGGCCATCGCTGCCCAAGAGCAGGGGGGTGAGGGTAAACTGGGCTATATCTATTGGCGCCCGACATGGGGATAGACCGATGAGCCACTTTCTCCAACATGCTCGATGAGTCGGAAATGGCTTTCGGGTGACCCCTGCGCGGAGCCTAACAAGAACGGTCCATCACCCGGGCCGGTGCAGACCTAGTCAATCCAGGGTTAAGGTGATTGTCGACACGGATCCCTAGGAGACCAGCATGTCCCTGACTGACGTACTGATGGTCGACGCGGTCCTATTGGCGCCCCTGATCGCAATCCAAGTCTCCGTCTTTCTGGAGACTCGTCGAGAAAAGCGGCAGCGTCGCCTGACGCTCTTCCGCACCCTCATGATGACACGGGCTTCCCGGCTCGCCCCAGATCATGTGAACGCTCTGAACATGATCGATGTCGAGTTCAGCGGAGTGGATGCGAAGTCCAAGCGGGTACGGTCTGCGTGGAAGGCATACCTGGACATCCTAAATTCTGCAAACATGCCAAGTGAAGTTTGGCACGAAAAGACTCTCGATCTTTTTATTGACCTACTTTACAATATCGCGGTAGGCGTTGGCTATGACTTCGATCGGACACACCTTCGTCGCAACGCGTACTTTCCTCGCGGGTTCGGCGAAACAGAGACGGACCAGGTTGCTATTCGAACCGGTGTGCGCGAGCTGTTGGAAGGCAAACGGGTGCTGCCTGTATGGGTACCGTCCGTTGAAGAGCCATCACCCACCGGTCAAGCTCTCCCGACGACACAGGAGTACAGCCAGGCTGAGTCACGTGATTCGACGAACGACTGAAGACGCTGCCGCTCCGCGGCAGTCTTGCCATCCGGGGCACAGCGGCATCCACGCTCGCCTTGTTCCCGCACCCCTACGGCCCGTCCCGACCCTCGGGCTCAGGCACTCCGCTATAGCCGGCGGCGGAACCCCCCGGCTGGCCGTCGCTTCGTGTAGAACCACCTGCTGAGGCCGAATCCGTCGCTGGGCCTTGCCCAGTTGTAGTCGGCTGGGTGTCTGTCCGTGTGCGACATGCCTGAGAATCCGTGATCGGCATGAATCGGACTCAGGAGGATTGAGCACCTGGGTTTGCCACAGCGAATAGATCGCCCCGGATAGGCTGCGTCTCGACCCACCCCGTTTTACGTTCTCGACAGCCTCGAGCGGCTCTCCCACACCCGCTCCAAGCCCCGCTGGCGGAGCGGCCGGAGAGGCCGCTGTTCTACTTCAATTCCAATAGATCCACTAAGAACGTCGGTCATTTCCTACGGATTGACATTGTTGCCTAAGCGCCTTCAGCGTTACCCGCATGGAGACGCTGAAGGGGCTTTTCATGGCGCGAGTGGATGCGTTCCTCGAGCGCACGGGAGTGGGTCCGGCGACGCTTGGCCGCCAGGCGGTTGGCGATCCGAACCTGGTGCGTGAGCTACGCCTTGGCCGCTCCCCGACGCTCGCGACGGCCGATCAGCTCCTGGCGTTCATGGAAGGCTTCGACGAGGCCGGTGTGGACCCTGTTTCCTCCCGGAGCGACCGGCTCCGGGATTCATCCCCGAGAGAACGGAGAGGCAGAGAGATGACGAGAACCATGGTGCAGGAAATGGAGGTGCCGATCCGCATCGTGCGGCTCCCGGCCGTGCAAGCTCGCACGGGGCTCGGGCGGAGCACGATCTACGTGCGGCTGGCCGAGGGGTCCTTCCCCAGACCCGTCCAGCTGGGCGCGCGCGCTGTCGGCTGGATCGAGGAGGAGGTGGACGAGTGGATCCGCAAACAGATCGCGTTGAGCCGCGGCGAGGCCGAGTGAGCGGCGCATCCCAGCGAGAGACCAAGGAGAAGACGATGCAACCTTTCATAAGGACGGTACGAGCGGCGGCCTGGGCCACGCTCACGCTGTGGTTGCTGTCCCCCGGGCTGCTGTGGGCGCAGGGGACGAGCCCGTGGGTTGAGGCGGTGAACGAGCTGCAGGCGCAGTTCACGGGTCCGATCGCGCGGGGGCTGTCGCTGATCGCGATCGTGGTGGGCGGGCTGATGTTCGCGTTCGGCGAGGGCGGTAGCAAGCGGACGCTGGCCGGGATCATCTTCGGTCTCGGGATGGCGATGGGCGCGGCCAACTTCCTGGCGTGGCTCTTCTGATGAGGGGTCTGAGGCGCTGGGCCGGCTATCCGGCGCTGAACCGTCCGCTCACGATCCTGGGTGTGGAGCGTAGGGGGTTTCTGCTCGTCGCCACGCTCGGGCTCGCGATGTGGAACGCGACGGCTTCGCTGGTGACGGGCGGCGTGGTGTTCGCGGTCGGCTATGGGGCCGGGTGGCTCGCCGGCCGCAAAGACCCGGACATGCTTGGCGTGCTCCGCGCCGGGACCCGCTACCCGGCCCGCTTCGATCCGGGCAAGTGGTCCGATGAGCCCTGGTATCTCGTGATCCGGAGCGGGCGGTGAGGATCTCCGCGGAGCTCCGGGACCACGAGGCGGCCGGCTCGTTGGCCGAGGAGCTGCCCTACTGGGGCTGGCTCGAGGACGGCCGTACCTGCCTGACCCGCTCGGGCGAGCTGATCGCGGCCGGGCGGCTGGAGCCCGCGGTGGTGGATGGGCGTTCGCCCGAACAGATCGACCGCGTGCTGGGCCGCTGGCAGCGGTTGCTCTCGGGTTTGGACGCCGACACGCGCCTCTACTTCTATCTGCTCCGTCGGCCGAGTGTGCCCGAGGCCGCGGACGACGAGGGCTCCGGCATCGTAGCGGTGTCGCAGCGGAAGCGGAGTGCGTTTCTGTCGGGCCGCGTCCAGCAGCTCGAAGCCTATCTGGTCTGGTCGCACGATCCCCGTCTACGCACGGTCGCAGACGGGCCCAGAACAGGAAGCGCCTCCCGGCTCATGCAGTGGTGGAAGCGCCGCCGAGGGGGCGCGCCGACCTACCTCGGTTCCGAGATCGAGGCGGCCGCCGCCCGCTTTCGCTCGACGGTGGACGCGGGCCGTGCGCTCGTGGAGGAGCACACGCCGATCGAGATGCTCGAGCCCGCCGAAGCCTCGCGGCTTCTCTCCGAGCTGATCAACCGTCTGCTGCGCATGGATTCCGATACACTCCATGAGTGTCCAGTATGATTCTCTAACTATCATGATTGCAGTTAGTTATGGAGTACACTCCGGGTTGCAGGGTCCCTGTACGTCCGCTATGTTCCCGTACATAACATACGATACTTTATACGGGGCCTAGGAAATGGATTTACCCAAACATCGAGGCAGGCGCCCGCATAACGCACTCAGCGCGGCCTTCGTGCGCAGTGCGAAGCCCGGATACTACTGCGATGGGAACGGCCTCTATCTGCGCGTGGACCGATCGGGCGCGCGCCGATGGGAGCAGCGTCTACGGATCCAGGGTCGAAACCGCACGCTGGGGCTCGGGGGCTACCAGCTGGTATCGCTGGCCGAGGCGCGCGAGAAGGCATTCATGAACCGCAAGATCGCGCGCTCGGGCGGCGATCCGCGTACCGAGCGGCACAAGGTCCGGGACATGCCCACGTTCGCCGAGGCGGCCGCCCGTGTTCTGGAACAGCTGCGGCCGGGCTGGCGCAGCCCCAGGCATGCGAAGGACTGGGTCTCCAGCCTGCGCGTCTATGCGTTCCCACAGCTCGGCCATCGACCGGTTGGCGAGATAACGACAGCCGACGTTCTGGCGGTGCTGACACCGATCTGGCACGACAAGCAGGTGACTGCCCGGCGGGTGCGCCAGCGCATCGGGGCGGTGATGAAGTGGGCGGTGGCGATGGGGCTTCGGCCGGACAACCCCGCCAGCGACGTGCTCGGTCAAGCGCTCGGCCGACAGCAAGCCGTAGTCCGGCACATGCGCGCGTTGCCTCACTCGAAGGTCGCGGGCGCGATGGAAACGGTGCGGAGGTCGCACGCTTACCCGACCACGAAACTCGCCTTCGAGTTCCTGGTGTTGACGGCGGCCCGCTCGGGAGAGGTTCGCTTGGCGCACTGGGATGAAATCGACCTGGAGGCTCGGGAGTGGACGGTTCCCGCCGAACGCACGAAAGCCCATCGCCCCCACAGGGTGCCGCTGTCCGGGCGCGCCATGGAGATACTGAGCGAGGCGCGGACGCTCGGCGGCGGCAGCGGTCTCGTTTTCCCGTCGCCGGAGGGCCGCGCATTTCCCGGCAGCAGACTCCCCACGCTGCTTCGAGACCTGGGTATCGCGGCCGTGCCGCACGGCTTTCGTTCGAGCTTCAGGGACTGGTGCGGCGAGTGTTCCAACGCACCGCGTGAGGTCGCCGAGGCCGCGTTGGCGCATGCGGTTCGCAACAAGGTGGAAGCTGCCTATGCGCGTTCGGACCTGTTCGAGCGCAGGCGCGTCCTGATGGAGCAGTGGGCTGCGTACCTCACCGGCGACAGTCGCAAGCCATAGGTTGCAGCCCACCGTCGCGGCACCTTGGGCGGAGACTAAGGTGCTTAAGCCAGCCTACCCAATGTAAAACATTGGGCATCTGGCGAGGGGTGGCTCCGCCCCCCCTTCGACCCCCCTGAGGACCCGCGCTCCGGCGGAGTGCGCGGGCGGGGGGCGAGCCCCCCGAACCCCCTTCCCGGAGGGACTGCTGGCTGGGAGCGACCCCGCGGCGGAGGGGACGATGGGGATGCCCATCGCCATCCTCCCCGATGCCGATCGAGGCATGCCGAGATGGGGGGTCGCTCCCAGGCAACCTCCCCCACCCTGGTCCGCCTCACGACCCAAGCCTAGAAGGTGTGGCGGCGGGCTCTGCGTGGGTGTAATCCGGTTTGCGCCGGTCGGCCAATTGGCCAAGATTTGAGTTGCCACCAGCCAGGGGAGTCGCATGCAGACGTCGAGCGCAAAAGACGCGAAATACCGCTTTGGCCGACTCATCGACCTGACCCGCTTCGAGCACCTTGGTTGGGTCTCACCTCCCTCGTGCCCCTGGAGTGCAACGGTGGAGAACCAACGACACCTCCTCGACGTTGAGGAGAGGATCGCCCGGATGCAGATTGCTGCGGCGCTCCGCTCCACGGCAGACGAGGTCACGGCAGCGGATGGAAGGTAGCTGATGCGGAAGAGCCTCTCCATCGCTGGTGGAGTCTTCGCTCTCCTGCTCATCCTGGCCTTCTCCTCTGTAGGCGGTGTCATCGGCCGCGTGGTAGGTAACGTGGTAGGCGAACAGACCTTCTTTTCCCGCGTGCCAATTACGTCGGAAGTGGTGACCACAGTTGCGAACGAGATCAACAAGAGCACGCCCTATCAGCTGAACCGCGACACGGAGATGATGAACGTCTACGGCTTCGGCGACGTGCTGGCCTACAACTACCGGCTTGTGAACGTCTCGGTCGCGGAGCTTGACATCGCCACTTTCCGCCGTGCCGTACTCGCTGACTGGAAGCCAGAGGTCATGCGCACCGCCTGCACCCTGGCCGAACTTCTCGACAGAGGCGTCACGATGCGCTACATCTACCACGACAAGCATCGGGAGTACTCTCGCGGACTTCAACGTCACACTTAGCGACTGCACCTCTCGGTAGAGATTCAGAGAGCGGGGCAGTGGGCAGCTGCTGGCGCCGTCGGTGCGCCGCCTCGGTCTTGTGCCGGACCATGTGCGCTAGGGAGCCGCCTTGATGGCGGCGGTGCCGGTGGGCTATCAGGTATCAGGACGCGCCGGAGGAAGGGCGGTAGCTCACCGCCCGCGCACTCCGCCGGAGCGCGGGTCCGATTAGAACCCGCCGCGCCGCGCCGGGACTACGATGTGCAACACACGTCGCGGGTCTTTTACACAGATTACCCCGGTAGCGATTCACACGGGCGTGGCTCTTCATGCGATTGTAGCTAGTGCAGTCGGTTCAGACCTGTGTGAGAAACGGATACACAGGCCACTGGCAAGAGCAGAGTTCCCAGAGGGTATCCGGAATTTAGAGGAAAAATCATGAAAGTGTTTATCAGCTGGTCGGGGCAGTACAGCAAGAAGGTTGGCGAAGCTCTGCGAGATTGGATTCCGGGCGTGCTTCAACTCGTTAGGCCGTACTTCACTCCGTCAGATCTAGAGAAAGGAACACGTTGGTCGACCGATATTTCGACAGAACTCGCAAAATCGCAGATCGGCATCCTTTGCATAACACGGGAAAACATTCACAGTGATTGGATTCTGTTCGAGGCTGGCGCCCTGTCTAAGAGCTTGGACAAATCTCATGTTTGCCCGGTCTTGTTCGGAATCAACAACACCGATCTTGCGGGTCCGTTAAAACAGTTTCAAACGACGGAATTTGAGAAGAGTGATATGCACCGGCTGCTCGGTGTCATCAACAACGGAAGCGGCGATAACAAACTGCCGTCTAAGACGCTCGACACGGTGTTCGGAAAATGGTGGCCAGATCTTGAAACAAAGATCAATCAGATCCTCGGTGAGGCAGGCGAGCCGGACGAGCCGATCCGGTCGGACAGAGAATTGTTGGAGGAGATTCTTCAGCTTAACAGAAGACTCGCGTCACAACCTGCGATACGTCAAACTCTACCCCAATCGGTAATCCAAGATCTGCTTAGTAGTTACGTCGAAGTGCATGATAGTCAGGTCAAGAAGGAGGCAGGCTATCAACACACTCTAGACTATCTGAAAGAGATGCATCAACCAATCGCATTTATCTCCCGACGCTACCGAGGGATGAATAAGGAATTGGACGAATGGTTGGATAGGTTTAGAGACCTTTCCTACTCAGCTCCAGAGGATGATGAAGAGGATGACGATGTCCCATTCTAGAAATGCCAGGTCCTGGGCGAATCCATAGGGCCTGCCATCGTCGATGGCTGTTCGAATCTCGTCAGCCGCGCCAGCCGCCGTCGGCACGTTGGCTGTCACTAAGCGGTCCGCACCGAGGACGACCTCATCGTCAAACGGGTCGGCCGGGACTCATCCGGCGCCTGACAGCTCATCGGACTTTTTCCCAGGAGAGGGGAGGGACAAGCTGATGACGAAGAGGCAAGGGGCTGGTCCGCTGCGGCGCCACTTGGCAGACTATGCGGCTTGTCCGGGCGGAGTTCGATGAAAAGCCAACCCACAACCCCCGTACGAGAGTCTGTAAGGGACCCGGGAGGTCGATGCGACGGACGTGTCGAGGGGATCGCTTCCGTAGCCCACCCCGGCCAAGCGCTACGCCAATGGCGGAACCGATTCGCTGCCGAGAACCACTAGCGGCTCGGACCATGATCGCGCTCTCGGCTCCGCTGGCGCATCAGCTCCAGCGCCCGCGCAACGTCGCGGCGAGCGTCCTGTAGTCCCGGGCCAAGTGCGTCACTTGCCCGGTCAGCTGTGCGACCTGCTGCCGCAAGGTTTCGCTCTGCGCGGCTTGCTGCTCGACCCGCTGCTCCAAGGCTTCGACCTGCTCTGAGTGCCGCTGCTGTTCCATCTCGTACTGCGCGGACAACCTCTCCAAGGCCTTCGTCAACTGCCGTTCTAGCTCGGTCATATAGCTCCTTCACTCTCTCGACAGCTTCACCGCAGGCCGCCCGCCCACGGTCCAAGGCGGGTAGTCCAGCGTGCCAGTCGGCAGCACCACGAACTGCTCCCCGCCGATCTCCCGCAGCGTCACGCCCCAGGTCGTCTCCTCGATCTCGGCCAGGGTCTCCCGCGCCTGCTCTATTTGCACGTTCACCGTCGCCAAGGTCTCGATCCGGCGTTCGATGCTCGTCGACAACCAGTGCATCGTCGCCCAGCTGCCGCCGCTGATACCGAGAAAAAGGCTCAGGCCGATCACCAGGGACCGGAGCCACGCGCGCCTCAGCAGGACGCTCACCCGTGAGGTCGCCGCCGCCGTATCGGCCTCGATGGAACGCAGCGCGCCGCTTGCGGCGGCGCTCAAGCTCTCGCCGAGCCGCTCGAGCTCGCGCGTGGCCGTCTCCTCGATCTGCCGGCGGTCGGCCTCCAGCTGGCGGCCCAGCCGGGAAGTCAAGTCGTTCGGGTTGGAAGTCATGCTCATACAGCGCTCCCTTCAGCCGCCACCGCTTTCCGCTGTCCGGATCGCGGGCGGTGACGTAGTTCTTGCCCTGGCGCGGCACTTCAAGGCCGACTGCCTCCAGGGCGGAGACGACGTCGGCGCGGCTTCGGACCGCGCCGTGCTCGACGCGCTGCACCAGGTAGTCGCGGATCAATCCGCGCGGGTCGGCTTCGTGTTCCAGCCCGGCCCGCAGCTTCGACGCCTCGATGTAGGCCAGGTGGCCCGGCTGCTGCGCCCTGGCCCGCGCCGGGTCGTCCGGGCGGCTCCAGCCGTGCTCGTGGTTGAAGGCGTCGCGTAGCGGGTCGAAGGTCCTCTGCCAGCCGGGCGGCGCGATGTTCAGGCTGCGCCCCGTCTCCAGGTCGCACTGCGCGGCGAGGACGTGCACGTGGACGCCGCCCCCGCGCTCGCGGTGCAGGACGGCTGTCCACGCGTAGCGGTCCGGCTCCAATCCCGCCCACGCCGTCTGCTCGAACTCGTCGAGGACGGCTCCGATCTGCGCGTCGGTTGGCTGGTCGTCCGGCGCCCACGCGATCACGACCGACGTGTACTTGCGCTCGAACTCCAGCGAGTCGGCGACGGTGGCCACCATGTCCGGGTTCCCGCGCAGGACTTCGACGCCCTCGCGCCTGTGCCCCTCGGCGTCCCGCTCGCCGACGAGATAGTCGACCGCCGCCCGGGCCGAGCCCCTACCGCGCCGGAGGCACTTAATGTGCATCGCCGCCATCTCCGTCGAAGCGGGCCATGGCAGCGAGCAGCGAACGCTCGAACGACACGAGGTTAGCGATCACCGCGACGGCCTCGACCGCCGAGGCGTGCGTGTTCGCCCAGCGCGCGAGCTGGTTCAGGTTGTTGCCGATGCGCGCGACCTGCCGGGTGCGCTCGTGCTCGACCTCGGCTGCCGCGGCCTTGGCGCGCCGCTAGGACACAAGAACGGGCGAGCCAGCCGCCCGTGACCTCCGCCCGAGTGCGGGCCTCAAGGGGGGATCGAAGGGGCGGAGTCCCTTGCCAGCCCCTGCCGGGGACCCGCGAAGCGTGGCCCCAAAGGGTAGGCTGGCTCTTGCACCGTAAGGTGCTCCGAGCCAGCCCGGCGGACGCCGCCGAAGCAGCGGGGGAGGGCTTCGGCTGTGACCCGTCCAGATAGGCCCGCCCAAGCTATCTGCCGCAGTAACGCGGCTGCGGACTGCCGCAGACCCGGAACACGGCACTCCGGTTCGAAGATTCCCAGCATCGTTCGTGCGCAGGCCGACGTCCGGTCGAGATCCGCACCCATTGACGGAGCCTTCGGCGAAGGCCGACGGGGCGTTTGGCAAGCCGCTGGCGGCGGTGTCCAACAGCCCCTGTACCGTACTGAACGTCTCTGAACGCCACAGGCATTTAGGAGGTTTCCTACGGGTTGACTTCCTTGCAAACGGCTCCTCACCGTTAGGGGCATGGAGACGCTGAAGCAGCAGTTCAACTCGGCGGCGAGCGGAGCCATCGTCCACCTGCGGGGACGCGAACGGGCACTCGAGGGATTTGGCTGGGCGGGCCGTCAGGCCGAGTGGATCGCCTTCGCCCGTCTCCATGGCGGCGTGTTCACTCGGGCTCAGTGGACGAGCTTTCTGGGTTGCCACCACGAAAAGGTGCGCCGCGCCGTCCGCGCCCTCGTCGCGCAGGGCGTGGCCGTCGAAGAGGATCCGCCCGGCATCGACGGCATCGGTCGAGTGTGCCGAATCCACGCGCGCCGGATCTACCGGGCGCTCGGCGTCGGGAACCGCCGCCGCCGCCGGATCACCTCCACGGAAGTGCTGATGCGGCGCCTGCTCTCGCTCGACTATGTGCTTGATCATTCCCGCCTGCCTTGGCTCGCGACCGAGCCGGAGAAGGTGGCCGCCTTCGAGGCGCTCGGCATCGAGCGCCCGCTCCTGCCCCAACGGGTCTACCGGGGAGCGGCCGGGAACCTCCGGCGCTACTTCCCGCTCCGGCTGCCGGTCGCGCTGGACGCCCGGCGCGCCGTTTTCGTCTACCTCGATCCGGGCCACGAGACAGCGACGGCACTCCGCTCCTGGGGCGCGGCGCACCGCGAACTCTGGAAGGCGCTCTGGGATCGCGGCTGCGGGATCGAGGTCGTGGTCGTCGTCCGGACACCGGAGGAGGACAGCCGGGCGGAGACCGTGCTCGCCAACTGGGCGCGGGATCCCCGCCCCTCCGAATTCGACCACGGGATCGGCCGCGAGATCGACCTTATCGACCAGGCCATCATCAAGGGGGATGTCCCGGTCCTGATGGAGTACGGAGGCTTGCAGGCCGCGATGAAGCGCAGCGTCGCGCTGACGAAGCGGGCGCGCAGGCAGGCAGGGCGGGGGCTGATGCAACGCACCGACACCTGGCGGACGGTTCGGCTCGCGGGGGCACGCTTCCGATGAGAAGCCCACGCCTTGTGCCGTACTGGAGCGTGCATGAGACGTTGGGGGTCGATGCACACAATGCACCCGTGAAGATGCGCAGACGCCGGATTCACCTATCCCGTGCGGGCGCTTGGAGTTGCGGTCGCTGCCACCCGGCCGCCTGTGCCGCACTGGGCAGCACCGACGTGGAGGGGAGCGACCCCCCAGTCCAAGGGCCTGGTGCGGGCTCGGACGCAGGTGTGTTTGCGCACCTGCCCCCGTCCCTTGGGGTCGCTCCCGATCCAGCAATCCCTACGCGGGAAGGCGGTTTGAGCGCCGCTTCGAGGCGGCGGGTCACCCGTTCGCCGACCGGCCGGCCGTCTGGCAACCGGGCATCACCGAGCAAAGCCGGGGTACCCCCGATGGCTCGGGCCACAGCCCAAGCCGCCAAGTCCGGGACGCGCCCGTCCCAAGTGACCGATGGCCTTCCCGCACGGGATTGCTGGATGGGAGCGACCTCCCGACGGAGGGTGGATGGGCGTGCACATCCAACCCTCCCCGATGCCGTACCAGGCATCGAAAGAGGGGGGTCGCTCCCGCCACGGCCGCACCCTCCGGAACGGCATCGCCGGTCCGGCGGCCGTGGTGCAACCGCAACGCCGCCAGCGACATGCGGAATCGGCGGCGCGCACATCGGAATGGCGATGCCGTGCACAAGCACCCCGATGTCGATGTGCACGCGCGGCACGCCACCGACGCCCGCCGTCCGGGGGTCAAGATCCGCCCACTGGAAGCCGGCTCGAACGCCATGTCGTGAACCCGTCGATCGCCGTTCCGGGCCGCGCGGACCGGAGCAGGTCCTTCAGCTCGACGATCCTCGCAAGGGCAGAGGACTCCCGAAATAATTCCCGCCTTGTCGTTCCGTTGTCGAACACGACCGATGTCGCTCCCTCAAGAAACAGGAGCGTGCCGGCGTCGAGCTCGTCCATCTTCCTCTCCACGACGCCAGCAGCCGCCTCGCGTTCCCTTCCGCGTCAGCTTCTCGAGATGTCCGCAGGGCTCGCAGAGCCTCACTCCGCGCAGCGTCACCTCGCCGATCATGAACACGCGCCCGACGAGATGATTGAGCGCGATCTCTCGCGTGACGACGTTCCGGCGACTGTCTCCCTGACCGAGAGCGACGTCGTACTCGCGCTCGAGCGCTTCAAGCGCCTCGGTCTCGATGAGCGTGACCTCGCGTCCCGCGGCTCCCGGTCGCGAGAACGTACCTTCGGCGGTAGCGTAGCGGTCGCCCTTGAGGCCCTGGCCGTAAACCGCACGAGCGGCGTCCACCGAGACTATACGGCCTCCCGCCGTGGGCGCGAGGTAGATGGCTACGACATTTCCAGTGTCTGGCACGTCGATATCCTACGGTTCGCGCACTTCACCATCAGGCACTCTGGTCCGCGATCCGGGTCGCCATATGATCGGCGAATCTGAGTCAAGAAGCGGGTCGTGCCTGTGCGGCCGCTGCCGCTTGCCGCGCGCCACTGGCATCTCCAGCGCCGTGAGGTGGCGGCAACTGAGGAAGTTGGAGAGATCGGTGGCAGAACCGATGAGTGACTCGCCGTTCGGTCGCATTTTCCCCGTTCCCGCTCACGTCGAAGACAACACGTCATCCACCGTGCGCGCGACGGTGTATCTCGCCGGCCTCTCGCGCACCGCCAGAGCTTTGAAGTGCGCTCTTCCGCACTCGATTTTCGCTTCCTCTTTGTCACGCAGATCATCCGTGAAGAGTCCGCTCTTCGTTTCGACCACGAAGTAAAGGCGCTCGGCTCCGTCTTTTTCCACCAGCACGGCCCAGTCGGGGTTGTAGGGGCCGAGGGGCGTGGGCACCCGGAACCAACCGGGGAGCTTGGCATACACCTTGATGGCTTCGTTCATCTCCAGCTGCTCGGCAAAGGTGCGTTCGGTGCCGGACTGGTAGATCACCTGCTCGTGAACCGATTTATTGGCGTCGATCATGGATTTGAGGTAGCCGACTAGCTCTTCAGTCTCGAACAGTTGCTGGGCGTAGTAATCCTCGACGCCGATGCGCTGGTACTTAATGCCGTCCACGAGCGCGAGACGCTTCGAACGGTTGATGACCTCTGCCGCGAGATCGATGAACTGCTGCGGGTTGCGTTTGAAGTCATCGAGCCGGCCGCTGTCCACGAGGATGCGGTGAATGCTACGCCGCGTGAGCTGGGTCTTGTCCTGGAGATCTGTCAGGATGTCGGGCAACTCGATGTCGCCCTCATCGAGCGTCACTGGGGCAGAGGTAACAGTCGCCTTCGCGTCTACCCCGGAGCGCCCGATGGCGAGATCGGCCTTGCGCCATTGCAGGCGCGTCTTGGTGATAGCGAAGTTCGGGACTTTGATCGCCTGGATACAGGTCGCGAGCAAGGCCTCGTTGTCGAACTGGACGCGGTACGTGGTCTTGTACTTGATGCGCTCCCACAGCGCCTTGAAGTCCTCGCCCTGCAAGACGGCCTGACGGGTCTTCACCTGCTTGCGCTCGTCGGCGTTCTTGATCTCCAAGCGTCCTGCCAGTTTGCGGAGGATCTCTTTCACCTGCGGGAGTTGGGCAACGAACGGCTCTGGCAGGGTCAGCGTGCCGTCCTTCAGTTGTTGCCGCAGCGCGTCCTGCACCTTGCCTTGGGCGTTCACGAGACCCGCAGTTTTCAAATGCTCCCACAGCACCTTCGACTGCTTGAAGCCCAGCGGCGCAGGCTGGCCATCGGCTCCAGAGGCGGTGACCCCGGCGAATTGGTGCGCCTCCACGATGCCGAAGCGAATACCCGTTTCTTCTTCGATCTCCTTCTGGAGTTTCTCGGCGAACTGTTCGTAGCTCTCGGTCGCAATCACAGTCAGCGTGTTGATCTCGAAGCCGCGCAGGCGTTCGCCGTTCTGATTGACGCAGAGACGCAGGCCGCGTCCGATGGTCTGGCGTCGCTGCTGCTCTGAACTCATCTCGCGCAATGCGCAGATTTGAAAGACATTCGGGTTGTCCCAGCCTTCGCGTAGGGCGGAGTGGGAAAAGATGAACTTCAGCGGGGTTTCGAAGCTCAGCAGCTTCTCCTTGTCCCGCATGATAAGGCCATAGGTGTCATCGTCGGCCTGGGTGGTCCCCTTGGTGTCCTTGAACACCTCCACCGTCTTGGTGCCGACCTTTTTCTTATCGATGGAGAAATAGCCGCTGTGCACGTCCTCGGCGGCGGTGGTCAGGTCCACTTCCTTGAAGAGGGTCTGGTAGTCGGGATGCTTGGCGAGCCGACGGTATTCCTCCTCGAAGATGCGGGCGTAGTCGCCCTTCACCGAGTTGCCGTCGGCGTCGTACTGCCGGTATTTCCCGACGGCATCGATAAAAAACAGGCTGAGCACCTTGATGCCCTGCGGGCGGAGACGCTTCTCCTTGTCCAGGTGCTCCTTGATGGTGCGGTGGATCATCTGGCGCTGCACAGCCAGCGCGTCCACGTCGCCGTAGGCTTGGCCGGGACGGAGGTATTCCTCGCCGCCGGGATAGCGGAGTTCCATGAACTTGTCGTCCTTGGCATCCCGGATGTCCTGCCCGATGATGTGGTCCCGGTAAATCTCCCGCTTGGTCACTTCTTCGAGCTTGTCGAGCGGTGCCACGGTGACCGTCTGTCGGTCCACGCCGTGTGCCTTGGCGATGTCCAGCTCCACCCTGGCGCCCACGACGCTCTTGCCACGGGATACCGGCGCGATGAACCGCACATACGCCTTGTTGTGCCCGCCCTCCACGGATGCTGCCGCTACCTCAATCTGCTTCACCAGTTTCCGCTCGTAGGCATCCACCGCATCGAGCTTGAACACCATGTGGTGCGCCCCTTTCGGCGTCGCGGAATAGCGCAGGTTGCACAGCGGATTCATCCGCTCCATGGCCTTCTTGCCCTTGCCGTTGAGCCCGCCTTCCACGCTCTGCGGCTCGTCCACGATGAGGAGGGGGCGCGTCGCCCGGATCAGATCGATAGGCTTCTCCCCGCCCGTCTTTTCGCTGGGGCGATACATCACGTTCTTCGATTTCTCACGTCGGGCGGCCTCGTCCGCTTCCTCCGTCTGCGCCTGCTGCTCGTCGCCGAACTTGTTGATCGAGCCCACCGTCATCACCATGATCTGAATCTGCGGGCTGGTCGCAAAGTTGCGCACCTGGCCTAGCTTCGCCGAGTCGTAGATGAAGAAGTCGAAGGGCGCGCCCGCGTAGAGCCCCTTGAGGTGCTCCGCCGCGGTATCGATGGTGTGATAGACGCCTTCCTTGATCGCCACCGAGGGCACGACGATGACGAACTTGGTGAAGCCGTAACGCTTGTTCAACTCAAAGACGGTCCGCAGATATACATAGGTCTTGCCGGTACCGGTCTCCATCTCGACGGTGAAATCCCCGGACGCGAGCGAGACTGATGGGGCAAGGCCGTGGCGGAGTTGGATGGCGTGCAGATTAGCGAGGAGTTCTTCGTCGAGAAGAGTCAGCCGATTGCCGATCCCAAGGTCGTTTTCGAGCAGCGACATTTGCCCAGTGGCAGTGTCTTGGGTGACGGTGAATTCGGTTCGGCAGGTTTCCTGTCCGTGGAAAAGGCCACAGACGGCCTCGATGGCCTGAAGCTGGTAATCGAGGTTGGGCTCTAAGTGAAGTTTCATGGCTTTCGCTTACAGGCTGCTGACCTTTTCGAGGCCGTGTTGGTAGAGAATGGCCGCTAGGTTGGTCTTGGCCACGTCATCGGCGAACGCGCTGTCGCGGAAGACCACGGTGCTCTCGCCAGCTGGGGCTTGCTCTTTGTGCCACGCGACTACGCCAAGAGCCAGGGGCTCGGCCTCAACCTGCGTGATGGAGTCGGCAAGGCAGACGAGGAGAACGCCGCCGCCGATGCTGTGGATGGCCTTACCGGCAATGGTGCGCTGAACGATGGGCACGGTGAGATCGAGGCCGAGCTTGAGGAGCAGCTCGAAGAGGATGTCCTGCTCCGTGCGGTCGGTCTTGAGGTGCTCAATAGAGGCTTCGAGGGTTTCGGCAAGCTTCTCGCCGTCCGGCTCCCACGCCCGGATGTTGCTGCTGGCAAGTTTGAACACGCGGAAGCCGAGGTCACCCGCGAACATTGGGTTTTCCTCCCGAATCTTCTTCCCGGCCAGGCGCAGGCGCTCTTTGGTCAGTTCGGCGATCGTGCGGGGCCTGCCGATAGTGTCGCAGTATTTTGCAGCAACGTTCTGGTCCTTATCGTCGGTGTCCAGTGTCTCGGGTAGCTGAACAAGAACGAATCGGCAGGAGGAGTCACCGTCAGCGGCAGAACGCAGCATCGCCGAGTGACCAGAGGTCCCAGACCCGGCGAAGAAGTCCATCACAAGCGGTGCAGCGTCTATGTCATCGTCATCTGATAGCGGCATTCCAATAGTCAACAATGCCGATACCAAGTCTAGTGGCTTCGAGAAGTCGAAGACCCGTTCGCCATCGAAGAGATCTTTGATCACCTTTGTGCCATCGGCCGTTTGCCCAGAATCAGTGAGCAACGTTCGAAATGGCTTCCTGCGGGCATCCGAGGATCTAATTTTCTCATACGCGATATAGGTCTCATTCTCTCTGGCAACAAACTCCACGTTGCCATCCGCCACAGCTTGGAGGATCTTCTTCTTGCCCCAGCGCCAGCATCCCTCCTTGCCGTCATTCCTGATAGGGAACACATCGACGCCGTTCAATCCAGGAATCGGAAAAAACATCGTAGGGCGGTCCTTGCGTAGAGAATTCGCACCCCACTTGTTCAATTCGCGGCCACGGCGATAGGGTCCATTGGCGTCCGTCTGATCCAGCGGCTCCGCATCGATTGTGAGCTGCCCGAGAGGCTCCGCATCAATGTTCCGGCAATAGCAAAGTACGTACTCGTGCTCCGACACAACGCCACGGTTGTCACTACCCCCTCCCTTCTTGGCCTGCCACACGAATTCGCACACACCGTTTTCCGCCCCAAAGAGCTCGTCGAGGACCGCTCGCAGGTTGGCGACTTCTCGCTCGTCAATGCTGACGAAGAGGACTCCATCGTCTCTTAGCATGTTTCGCGCGAGCTTCAGACGCGGATACATCATGTTCAGCCAGTCGGTATGGAAGCGGCCGGAGGCTTCGGTGTTGGAGGAGAGTTTCTTGCCACCCTCGCCGGTCTGGCCGGTGAGTTCGAGGTAGTTTTTGATGTTGTCCTGGAAGTTGTCGGGATAGACGAAGTCCTTGCCGGTGTTGTAGGGCGGGTCGATGTAGATGAGCTTGACCTTCCCAGCGTAGGACTTCTGGAGGAGCTTGAGGACTTCGAGGTTGTCGCCCTCGATCATGAGGTTCTGGGTGGTGTCCCAATCCACGCTGTCTTCCGGGCATGGCCGCAGTGTTCCAGCACTGGGTGTCAGCGCGAGCTGCCGGGCCTGCCGCTTGCCATGCCAGTTGAGGCCGTACTTCTCCTCGCGCTTCTCGACCACGTCGCCCAGAAGTTGCCGGAGCACTTCGAAGTCGACTTTCCCTTCGGTGAACGCTTCGGGAAACAGCACTTTCAGATGTTCAAGATTCTCGGCTACAACATCGGCCGAGCGGGTTTCTGGGTCGTTGAGAATGATCTTCTTCATACTCATACGGTCTTCTCGATTCACAGTCTGGCCCGCGCCACATCACGGTTGGTCCGCAGGCGCTTGAGCTCCAAATTGATGTCTACCTGACGGGACCTTGTTGCATGGATCATCCCGAAGGATGTCTAATCATGGTGTTTTTCAACACTGGGGATAACTTAGATGCCACATAAGTTCAACGCATCCCGACGGCACAAGTTTGATAAGGCGCAGTATCGGGTGATCAACTGGGCGGAATATAATGAGAGCCTGCGCCAGCGGGGTGATCTGACGATCTGGGTCAGTGAGGAGGCGCAAAGTGTGTGGAGCGCGCCGCGCCGCACGTCACGGGGTGGCCAGTGGAGATACTCGGATTTGGCGATCGAGACATGCCTGACGCTGCGCACGACGTATCGGCTTGCGTTGCGGCAAACGCAGGGACTTATGGGCTCCATCGGCACGCTCTTGGGGCTGGATATACGGGTGCCGGATTACTCCACGGCCGGCGCCGGATCTGGTGCAGCGTGACTTCGCGGCCGAGGGACCGGACCAGCTCTGGGTGGCCGACATCGGGCATCCTTGTCGCGCTTCGTCGTCCGCCACTTCCGTCGTCTCGTCACACCCACCAGGACCCCCACGCCGCATCAGCCGTGAGACACGGTTCAGACCCACACTCTCTCCCTCGTCCTGGAGCTCCGCGTGGATCCGCGGCGAGCCGTACGTTTCGTAGGAGATCGCATGGATCTCTCGGATCCGATCGAGCAGCAGTTCGTTGGCCCGTGCTGTGGCCGACTGCGGACGGGCTCGCCATGCGTAGTAGCCGCTGGAGGAGACACCCAGCACTCGGCACATCGTCCGCACCGGATACATCGCCTGATGCATGCTCACGAACTCGAATGCTTCGGTGGCACCGAGTCGGTCTCCCGCGCGAACCAGGCTGCGGCTTTTTTTAAGATCTCCCGCTCGACCTTCAACTGCTTGACCTCTCGGCTCAGCTCTTCCGGCGTCCGCCCCGCTCGTACCATTTCAACTATTTGACGCCGGAACTCCGGCGCGTACGGTGGTCTCGTTCTTGGCACTGTGGACTCCTTTCTCTCTCAAGAGATCGGGTGTCCACTCAATTGGGGCAACTCCAGCAACATTCTTGGGGGAAGGCTGGAGGGAGCGGATGGAGGCGACGATTAGGTCTCAGGGCTTCCGGCGACACCGTGTTCATCGGGCTAGAGCCGACCACTAAGCGCTTCTCCTGCCAGTAGAGTGGGAGGTTGGACCCCCCGTTTTGGGGGGTACAGTTGCAATAATGGATGTGTGGTGAGATCCTAACCTCCTTCTCCCCTAACCCCACCACTGAATGGCCCGACAACGACATTTAGCTAACGCTCCAATCCGTGAGGCCGTGCTTGAGCTTCGCATACCACCTCTCACGGGAGATCATCTTGAGCCGACCCTTAAGGAAATGGTCGAAGTGCTTGAGGGATACAAAGAGCCCACGCCGCTCCGCGTCTTCGAGGGCAGCATAAGCCTTTCAGGCGACGAGGAGCCGACGGCCGCGGCCGTGCTCCACGGGGTCCGAGGATTTCGAGCATCCTCTGAAGACGACCTAAAGGTCATCCAATTCAAGGTTGACGGCATTAGCTTCAGTCGATTGGCTCCGTACACGACGTGGGAGGAGGCTGCTGCCGAGGCGCAGACCCTATGGCAGGTCTATGCGGATGTCGTCGCACCAGAAACCGTGACGCGGATTGCGGTGCGGTACATCAACCACATCCGGCTTTCGCACCCGATTCTGGATATTGACGACTACTTCACCGGCTTGCCTCGGGTCCCTGAGGCCCTTCCCCAGGTATTGTCGAGCTTGTTGAGCCGGGTCACACTCTTTGAGGCAGAAAAGCAGTTGTCGGCGCACGTTGGCCATACTCTGGTAGACGACATCGATCCCGACCGACTCGGTATTATCTTGGACATTGACGCCTTCTCGGAGGGCGTTCGGGATGCGACGACCGAACCATTGTGGGAAACATTTGAGGAACTGCGCGGGTTCAAGAACCTCATATTCTTCGAGAGCATCACGGAGCGAACTGCGGAGATGTTTGAATGACACTCATCGTTCGGCGAGCAGACACAACGACTGGCGGGGCGACTCCTCACGCCGCTGCAGTCAGCCGTGATGCCCGCCGAGGTCACAAGCAGCTGGTCGGTGCGCTCAGCAGTATCAGGGAAGAGCGGCATTTAGTTGCTCGCCACAAGCTCATCGAGGTCTTCCGCGTCGGCCGCGAACTAGGCTGGGATGGTCAGGATGCTCCGCCCGTTTCCGTTACCGCCTATGTGCACGCTCGTACATTCCTTGAATTGCTTCCAAGCGCATTCCCAACCCCCCATGTATCAGCGGACCTGGAGGGGGAGATCGCGTTCGACTGGATCGTCAACCGAGGACGGATGTTCGCCGTCAGTTTTGGTAATGATGTCCAAGTCGCTTACTCGGGTCTCCTTGATGGGAGCTCGTTCTTCGGTACGGAGCCAGTCAGCGAGCGGTTCCCTATTGGCATCGGCGACTTCTTAAGGCGCCTCTATGAGGAAGCGTAGCTCGATTGACGGAGCAGGATAAGGAGCAACTCGCCCGCTTTCTGTTCCACAAGGACGATATCGCTGCTCAGAAAGGAATCGCGAAGTGGCGAGCGTTCATCCCCAATGACCACGGCCAGACTTCGGTCGCAGAGGTCACAGGGCTCGCCTTACCGGGGGTCTTAGGACTCTCTCAGACCGTCTCGGAGTTGCGGGGTCAAGATGCACGTGGACACGCCACGTTTTCTCCGGCGGTCCTCCCCCCCGCTGGGCTTGAGTTTGTACGGGACGATCACCCCTTCGAGCGCCATGGAAATCTCATCGGTTGGCCCATGGATCCCGGACGAGAAAGCAAAGCCCTCCGGATGAACATCGCTCAAAAGCTGAGCAGCGCCGCCACTCTTGTTACCTACGAGGACTCCCCCAGGTAGGCGCCAAGCAGCAGAATTGACGATTGTGGTCCCATCCGGCCAAACGTACCGCCTGACCGTCCCGATCCGGGGGCTCAGAATCCCGAAGGAAAAGAACCCCTCGCGGCCCGTCGCCACACACGACCGCGTGGATTTAATTCGGGGCGTTTACCGCGACGTGAGGATGCAGGTGGGCGGGACACTGGTGGAAAGCTACCTTCCCGAGGTCTTCGAGATCGCGCTGAGTAGAGCCTCGATCGCGGTCGGTTGAAGTGCGTTCGATCCGGGACAGTTCGGTAACCGAGCCACGCCCCGGATCCCCGGAGGCCCGCTCTCCGGCGGAGTCGCCGGGCGGGGGGAGGAGTGTTCGTCGGTGTCGGGCTGAGTTCGGGTAGAGATCTGGCAACGCGATTCGATGTGGGCTATCGTCGCGCGCATGGCGATAGGCGACGGGGATGTTTGCGCGGACGCAGCGCTGGCCGAGGGGCGCGATGGGCTCCGGTAGATCCAACCCCCCCGCCACGGCATCACCGAACCGTTACGACGATCCTCAGAGACTAACTCAGGCAATATCATGTCGACGCCACCAGAAGAGATCACGATCACCTGTCCGGACTGCGGACACGTCTATAAGGACTGGTATCGCGCGTCGATTAACTTGGCGCTCGATGATTTTGGCGCCGACTACTTGGAACAGGCGTCGACGACGACCTGTCCGGTGTGCAGGGTCACACATGACCTTGGAACGTTGGTTGTCCGTCGAGACAGCGATGGGAACACGATCTTCGAGATGTGACAGACGGAATATCCTGCAACGATGTCCGTCGCGTCATGGGAGCGACCGGCGTTGTTCCACGAATCGTCACTGGCCCGCACGATGCCAACCGACAGGATTCTCTCCTGTCGATGCGATACGACACTGGTCGGCCGAGCTCGGTCATCCGATTGAGGAGCTCACAGCCGAAGCCGAACAGCAGGTCGGCGCCCGCCTTGTCGAACGGCACTCACTGACAATCGCCAGCGGTGAACCGAGAGAATCATGATCCCGGCAGGCATCACCAAGACACACGATCGTCCCGTGAGCCCGGTAGCCGACTTCCGTAACCTGCGAATCCGGTCGGCCATTACCAGCGCCCCCGATGACCGGCCAAGCTTCTCATCGGGGCTCGGCAGCATTCCCTCGGGGAGTCTTGGTCTCTGGTTCTTGCGTCGCTCCGGCCAGGTAGGCGCCCAGCCTTCCGTCGGGTGTGACCGATCCCTTCCGCGGTCGCCCGTTCGTTTTGTATACCCGAAGTGATCCACAGCGTATCTGTGACCGGCTAACCGCAAGCGTAGCAATGGGTTACTGAATAACTCGCCGGTTCAGGAACTACTTGGTCGTGGGATCGAGCGGATCCGCCTGCGCCGTTGCGGCCTCGTAGGCCACGGCCTCGGCGCGGCCGACCTCGTCGACCCGCACGACGATCGGCCGGGGCGGCTCGACGGTCGCGACCCGGAGCAGGAGCACGCCGAGCGCGAGGCACGCGGTGGCGAGGATGGTCGCCAGCGTCCGGAGCTTCCGGTTGGCCTCGACGGTCTCGCCCCAGATTTCCGCGTACTCGCGGCCGGCATCGTGTTCTCGGTTCATGGACATCTCCTTCAGCCTCCGGGGATTGGGGGGCGGGCCGGGTTCGCGGCAGCGCTGAGGCGTCCGCCGCCGCGGGCCATGACCGCCATCATCCCCGATCCGACGGACCCGGAGCCGGAGACGAGCATCGCGGCGAGCTCGCCCACCTTCATGCCGGCCATCAGGCCGGAGACGACGAGCGGGAGCAGGACGACGACCCAGAGCCCTAGCTCGGCCGGGTCGGAGGAGCCGGTGCCCATCAAGGCGCCGGTATAGGTCGTGACGTAGCCCATGCCCACGCCCATGAACACGCGGAGGATGGCTCCGGCCACGACGCCGTAGAGCGTGTAGACCATGAGCGTGCGGAACCATCCCCAGAACAGGAACGCGAGCGGCTCGAACAGCAGCCAGGGGATGAACACGGGGCCCAAGAGGATCACGATCGCGAGCGCCACCTGCGCCCAGATCACCTGCGCGTAGGTCAGGCAGAAGAGCGCGACCAGGCCGAGCACGAGCGGCGCGCCCATCATCAGCGCGACGAGGGACGAGAAGAACACGCTCACGCCCTCGGTCATGAGGGTCATCAGGCTCCCGCCGGACCATGCCGCTCCGAGCCGTGCGGCGAACGCCTGGACCAGCGCGGTCATCTCCGTGTAGCCAACCGACACGACATCGGAGATGAACAGGTTCTGGAGCCAGATCCCTCCGGCCGCCACCATGGCCGGAAACGTGAAGCCCACGCCCGGGATCGGGACGCTGTAGTAATGGAGCAGCGTCCGGGGGATCGCGATCCCGAGCACGACACGCACGAGCGCCCACGGTTCGAGCGTGCCGCTGTACGCGATCTTGAGCCCGCTCCACGCGACGACCACCGCCGCGAGACCGCCCCACAGCTGGTGGCCGAGCGTCAGCACGTCGGGCGCGGCGCCGCCGGCCACGGTATCGAGCACGATGTCCAGGAACCCCTTGAAGTCCTGGAGTTGATCCGCCGGGATCTGGGCCGGGACGTTCGGATCGATCGACTGCGGTGGCAGGAGTTGCATGACAGTCGCTCCCGGGGCCTAAACTTGGCCGCCCATGTAGAACGAAGGGATCTTGAAGAGGAGCCCTTCCCGGAGCCGGTCGCGGTTCTGGAACGCGGCCGCCCGCATCGCATCGGCCATCGCGTTCGTACGGAGCCGCGCGTCCCTCCACTCGGCGAGCCGCTCGAGCCGGTCGATCTCGGCCTGCTGCATCCGGTTCGCCTGCTCGACCGCCTGATAGGCGAGCACCTGCGCCACGGCGGCGTTGATCCGGCCCTGCGTCAGCGCGGCAGCCACCTGCGCCTGCTGGAGTGCCGTGTTGGACAGATTGCCGTTCGCGGTCAGGTCGTCGAACGAGCCCTGCGCGCTCTCGACGGTCGAGGCGAGCGAGGCCGCGGCGTCCATCATCGCGTAGTCGAGCACGCGCTGGCGGTCGGCGGCCTCACGAGCCTGGCGGTAGTCCTCAACCGCGCGCGACGACACCTCAGCCGGGCGGTTACGGTAGAGCCCCAAGATGTCCGCCTCGCTCACCTGGTCGGCCACCCCTTGGGCGCTCCGCCAGACGTCGGTGAACGAGCTGCCGCTCCCCATGCCACGCACCGCTTCGACCAGCTCGCCGGCTGCGCCGGTGAAGTCGGAGCCCCAGTCGAGGCCGTCGCCGACGAGGCCGATGGATCCGGCCGACAGCTCGGCGAACGGTTCGATCAGCGCGTCCACCTCGCCCCGCGCGACGTCCTTCATGTAGTCGAGCTGCTCCTCGAGCTCGGTGAGCTGGCGGGTCATCGTCCGCATCTGGCGGATCTGGTTAGCGATCTGGGTCGCCTGGTTCACGATCATCTGGGCTCGCTGGATCACGCCGCCGATGTCGAAGAGGGCGTTGGCCGGCCCAGCGCTCGCGAGCATCAGGATGGAGACGAGGAGGACGGTGGTGAGGCTGCGGTGACGCATGATGAGCTCCTTGTTTGTCATTGCCGTGTCCCGGCCCTGGGGACCAGGACATCGGAGGTGAACCAGATGCGCAGGCGATGGCCCGCGCGGATCGTGATCGTGGGTAGCCGGTTCAGGAACCGGTCGAGAACCGAGGTCGCGCTCTGGCCGAGTCCCTGGCCGACGCCCGCCCTGAGACCGAACGGCGAACCGCCGGCCAGGGCGAGTCCGCTCACGACGCCCACGGCTCCGGCCGCAGCGAACGTGCTGAAGTAGTGGCGATCGACCTCGTCCTGAAGGGCCCCCTCGCCCGCTTGGTTGAGGCCGGTGAACTCGAGGTCGATCCAGCTGCCGTCGGGGAGCAGCAACCGGTGAAACGCGACGGCGAGCCGGCTCTGGTCCGGGTCCTGAACGGCCCGGGCCGTGCCGACGACACGCGCGCCGCGCGGGATCAGGATCCGCTGGCGGTCGGCCGAATAGAACGGGACCGAAACCATGGCGAGCACCGGTCCCGGGAAATCGCCCGTGAGCTGAGTGACCAGCACCCCTTCGAGGAACGAGCCCTCGTAGATCCGCTCCCAACCCGGCAGGTCGGCAGGCCGGACGCTCCGGCCGGGCTCAGCCGTGCCGGGGGGGCGAGGAGAGCTTGGCGGTGCGGCAGCTCCCGGGTTGGGAGCGGGTGCAGTCGCCCCCAGAGCCGCGAGCAGCCGCTCTTCGGCTTCTAGCTCGCCCTCGAGCGCCCCGAGCGACTGCTCGAAGGAGGCGAGAGCCGCTCGGACCGTGTTCTCGAGGAGGGCCACATCCGCGTCGGCCGCACCTCCGTCGGGTTCGGACGGCCGGGTCGCGGCGTCCGGAGTCCTGTACGTGTGGGCCACCGGCAGGGCGCGGAGCGAGCGGGCCCTCCGCTCCAGCTCCTCCAGCCGAAGCGCCTCCCTAAGCTCCGACTCGGCCGCGCTCACGCCTGGGATCAAGGCTGCGGTGTTCGGCGTCTCCGACTCGGTCTGGAGCCGAGCCATCTCTTCGGCGGCCGCAGCCTGCCGGCGCTCGAGCTCGGCGCGCGCCCGGGCGGCGGCCTCCAGAGTCTGCCGCTCGGCCTCTTGCCGAATGCGGTCTTGGAGCGACCTCCCCATCCCGTCGTCGACCGCCTGCGCCTCGGGCAGGGCTACGAGAGTGTCGGCTTCCTGGGGACCCGTCATCGCCCACGAGAAGAGGAGTCCGCCGACGAGCACGGCGATCAACACCACGCCCGCCTTCGTCACGATGCCCCCGGGCAGCGCGCCTTCCGGGGGCCGGACCCACTGCTTCCAGCGGCTCATCGGAGCCCGTCCCTGGGCGTGAACCGCCAAGCGGCCCGCTTGTCGCCGATCTGCAGCCACCCGTCTCCCAGTACGTGGCGGGCGATGTAGAGGCCCTCATCCGTCAGATCGTAAGCCACGAGCGCCGGCTCGCCGTCCCGGAGCTCATAGAGGGCCGGCGACTCCTGGGCGTGGGACCGGAGGTAGGTGAACTGCCCGTCGTGCCACATCGCTTCGACCAGGAACGGCCGGTCGGCCGCGTCCCCGTCGAGCCGGTACTCGAAGGCGAGGCGCTCCGGATAGCCGGCACGGAACTCCTCGATCGCCGACTCAGCCTGCGACCGGGCCTCCAGGATGCCGGCCTCGGCTGCTTCCCGGGCGCTGCGAGCCGCCTCGGCCGCCTCGGCGGCCATCTGCTGATAGGCCGCGACCTCGCTCCGTGCGACGAACGCGGGACGGCCCGTGCCTCCGGAGAGCCGCGCCGCCTCTGCTCCGGACTCGACGCGAACGACTAGATGAGGCGGCCCGTCGCTGTGCTCGGCCACCAGGAACGAGTAGATCCGCCCCGACTCGCATACGAGCGCGATATTCGTCGCCGCGTCCGGCCGCAGAGGCTTCAGGAACGCGACGTTCGCCGCGCCGGTCAGGTGCCAGTACTCCGAGTCGCCGACCACGAAATCCAGGATGTTCTCATCGGCGGGGAGCACGATCACCGTCGTGTGACGGACCTGGGTGCGGAGCCGATGGATCCGATCCTCCCCCTCCTCCGGGACCGGCACCCGGAGGAACGCTTGGTCGTCCTCCTGCTGGGCGGTAGCCCCGGCGGGGAGGGCAGCCAAGAGAAGGGCGGTTAGAACGATGGGTGTCATTGGTGGTCGCATGGCGTATCAGCTCCTTGCGTTGGGGGTGGGGGTGGGATCGTCTCGGCTCGCGAGCACCTCGAGGGCCCGGGCGAGCCCGTGACGCTCGACGGCCCGGGCGCGCTCCTCGGCGTCCAATGCGGACGAGGTGTAGAGCCAGTAGCTCTCCGGATCGACCTCGAGCCGGAGCACCGCCGCCCCGTCGGGGCGGCGCAGATAGAGCTCGCGTTTGGGGATCAGGCCCCGGACCTGCGCGAGTTCCGACTCGCTCAGCCGGAACAGCGCGCCGACCGCGTCGGGGAGCTCCGGGTTCGCGAGGAACAGCTTGGTCGGGATCGACTCGAGGAGCGCCGCAGCGCCCGGCGTGGCCGTCACGTCCACCGCGGACTGCGTGGCCATGATCAGCGCGGCGTTCTTCTTCCGCCACGTCTCCTGCACATAGATTCCAATACAATCCATCTGTGTCTCATAAGACTATCTAACTACAGATACCACAGTAGGTTATATAGGTCACTCCCAGTTGCGCTGTCTCTGCAAGTCCACGATATTCCCGTACATGACATACGATATTCTATACGGGATATAGGAAATGGATTTGCCCAAACACCGAGGGAGACACCCGCACAACGCACTCAGCGCGGCCTTCGTGCGCAGTGCCAAGCCCGGATACTATTGCGACGGGAATGGCCTCTATCTGCGCGTGGACCGATCAGGCGCGCGCCGATGGGAGCAGCGTCTGCGGATCCACGATCGAAACCGCACGCTCGGGCTCGGGGGCTACCGGCTGGTATCGCTGGCCGAGGCGCGAGAGAAGGCATTCATGAACCGCAAGATCGCGCGCTCGGGCGGCGATCCGCGTACCGAGCGGCACAAGGTCCGGGACATGCCCACGTTCGCCGAGGCGGCCGCCCGTGTTCTGGAACAGCAGCGGCCGGGCTGGCGCAGCGCCAAGCATGCGAAGGCCTGGGTCACCAGCCTGCGCGTCTATGCGTTCCCGCAGCTCGGCCATCAACCGGTCGGCGAGATAACGACAGCCGACGTGCTGGCGGTTCTGACACCGATCTGGCACGACAAGCACGCGACCGCCCGGCTGGTGCGCCAGCGCATCGGGGCGGTGATGAAGTGGGCGGTGGCGATGGGGCTTCGGCCGGACAACCCCGCCAGCGATGTGCTCGATCAAGCACTCGGCCGACAGCACGTCGTAATCCAGCACATGCGCGCGTTGCCTCACTCGAAGGTCGCGGGCGCGATGGAAACGGTGCGGAAGTCGAACGCGTACCCGGCCACGAAACTCGCCTTCGAGTTCATGGTGCTGACGGCGGCCCGCTCGGGAGAGGTTCGCTCGGCGCACTGGGATGAAATCGATCTGGAGGCTCGAGAGTGGACGGTTCCCGGTGAACGCATGAAGGCCCAGCGCCCCCACAGGGTGCCGCTTTCCGGGCGCGCCATGGAGATCCTGAGCGAGGCGCGGCCGCTCGGCGGCGGCGGTCTGGTCTTCCCGTCGCCGGAGGGCCGCGTGTTTTCCGGCGGCACACTCCCCACGCTGCTTCGACGACTC
Organism: Longimicrobiales bacterium; assembly: GCA_965238005.1. Taxonomy (GTDB): domain Bacteria; phylum Gemmatimonadota; class Gemmatimonadetes; order Longimicrobiales; family Gaopeijiaceae; genus CBDCKN01. Next base: position 2,784,516 of record OZ250165.1, on the reverse strand, counting down.
GGCATCGCGGCCGTGCCGCACGGCTTCAGGTCGAGCTTCAGGGACTGGGCGGCCGAATGCACGGACACCCCCCATGCGGTCATGGAGGCGGCGTTGGCGCACGTGGTCCGCAACAAGGTGGAGGCAGCCTACGCGCGTTCCGACCTGTTCGAGCGCAGGCGCGTCCTGATGGCCGAGTGGGCCGGGTATCTGGCCACCGAGCGTCGAGACCCGGAGGCCGGTCCCAGCCGCTGAGGCGCGAGCCGTTGAGGCCCGATCCGAGGCCGATCCACGGCTGGCTCATGACCCCTTAAGGGTCCTAAGCCAGCCTACCCTTTGTACCCACAAAGGGGCTGGCGAGGGGCTCCGCCCCTTCGATCCCGAAGGACGCCCGCGCTCCGCTGCGGCGTGCGTGCTCGCCCAGCGTGCGAGCCGTGTCCGGTCGCGCCCGATGGAGCCTGACCAGGCGGCTCCGCTCGCGCCTCAAGGACCCAGCGCGGTCCACGTCGGCGACCGCGTCACCGCCTGCCGCCGCGGCCTCGTGCCGATAGGCGGCGTGCTCCGCCGAGCGTGGGCGCGAGCTGCGCCGGTGACGCTGAGGCGGTGCGCGGTGATCGCACCGGCGACGCGGTTCGCGATGGCGGCACCCACCGCTCGCTGCCCCGGCAGCAGCCCGGGAAGTTGGGGGTTCAAGGGGGGCGCAGCGTCCCCTTGGCCAGACCGCAATGTTTGACATTGCGTGGGCTGGCTTAAGCACCTTGGTGTCCGTCCAAGGTGGCGCGACGGCGGTCGGAAACGCACCCCCCGGCGGGTGCGTCCCCTCTGAGCTGCCGGTGAAGGCTCTCGTGGGCTCACCGGAGCACCACGAGAGCGGGCTCGGCTCGAACGCGGTGGAGGGAACGGACCAGCAACGCTTCCCCCTCGACGACCGTCTCCCGTGCCTTGCAGCGGGTTCCCAGCGGCGGCGAGCAGGCTTGGCCGAAGGGGTTCCTCTAGCCTGCTCGACCGAGTACTCTCGACACGGAGGCCCCCCGTGACGCGCGCCCGCCACAGCCTCCTGAGCCATCCGGCTCCAAGAGTGGCCGGTCTTTCGGTAGCAGTTGACTCACCAGGAGGGGGAGTTCATTCTCGCTGACGGTCGAGAAGACAAGAAAACGAGGACCCCACTACGAGAACCTGGACTCGGAAAGTTCCGTCGAGGGCCATCCGATGACGACGAGAGGAAGCATCAAACGGACAATCCTGACTGCTGCGATGCTGCTGGCGCTACCGGTGGGCGTTGCCGCGCAGTCTGCACCGGATTTGGTTGTGCCGGGGCCGAACGTGAGCAAAACCAGCGTGGAGACGGGCGAGACGTTTTGGTTTATTGCGACGGTGACCAACGATGGCGATGCGCAGTCACAGTCGGCGGCTACCACGGTACGGTACCTACGCTCGACGGATGCGACGATCACGGCATCCGACAAGGAGGAAGGGACGGACGCGGTTCGAGCGCTTCTCGTTAACCAGGGCTACGCGGCAACGATTCGTCTGACGGCGCCATCGAAGGCTGACACGTACTACTACGGCGCGTGCGTGGACGAGGTACCCGGGGAATCCGACACGACGAACAACTGCTCAGGTGCCGTGTCGGTCACTGTGTCGGCTGGCGGAGGTGGTGGAGGAGGCGGACCGGTAGTGTCCGTGCCGGGCGCGGTCGGGAACCTGATGGCGGTGGCCGGGGACGGCGAGGTTGTACTGAGTTGGGACGCACCGTCGAGCGACGGCGGCGCGGAGGGTGCCGTGACCGGCTACGAAGTCGAGTGGTCGCCGGACGGCGAGACGGGCTGGACGGGAGTGGACCCGGCCCACGGCGGGACGGAGACCGGGTACGGCGACACCGGGCTCGACGGAGGCACGACCCGCCACTACCGGGTGCGAGCCGTCAACGATGCCGGGCCGGGCGAGTGGTCGGCGGTCGTTAGCGCGACGACAGTGCCGGATGCACCGGAGAACGTCTCGGCCACGGCATCGGGCACCTCGCGGATCGACGTGTCGTGGACGGCGCCGGAGGGCGAGGTGACCGGCTACGAAGTCGAGTGGTCGGCGGACGGCGAGACGGGCTGGACGGGGGTGGACCCGGCCCACGGCGGCACGGGGACCGAGTACGGCGACACCGGGCTCGACGGAGGCACGACCCGCCACTACCGGGTGCGGGCCGTCAACGATGCCGGGACGGGCGAGTGGTCGGCGGTCGTCAGCGCTACGACAGTGCCGGATGCACCGGAGAACGTCTCGGCCACGGCATCGGGCGCCTCGAGGATCGACGTGTCGTGGACGGCGCCGGAGGGCGAGGTGACCGGCTACGAAGTCGAGTGGTCGGCGGACGGCGAGACGGGCTGGACGGGGGTGGACCCGGCCCACGGCGGCACGGGGACCGAGTACGGTGACACCGGGCTCGACGGAGGCACGACCCGCCACTACCGGGTGCGGGCCGTCAACGATGCCGGGACGGGCGAGTGGTCGGCGGTCGTCAGCGCTACGACAGTGCCGGATGCACCGGAGAACGTCTCGGCCACGGCATCGGGCGCCTCGAGGATCGACGTGTCGTGGACGGCGCCGGAGGGCGAGGTGACCGGCTACGAAGTCGAGTGGTCGGCTGACGGCGAGACGGGCTGGACGGGGGTGGACCCGGCCCACGGCGGCACGGGGACCGAGTACGGTGACACCGGGCTCGACGGAGGCACGACCCGCCACTACCGGGTGCGGGCCGTCAACGATGCCGGGACGGGCGAGTGGTCGGCGGTCGTCAGCGCTACGACAGTGCCGGATGCACCGGAGAACGTCTCGGCCACGGCATCGGGCGCCTCGAGGATCGACGTGTCGTGGACGGCGCCGGAGGGCGAGGTGACCGGCTACGAAGTCGAGTGGTCGGCTGACGGCGAGACGGGCTGGACGGGGGTGGACCCGGCCCACGGCGGCACGGGGACCGAGTACGGTGACACCGGGCTCGACGGAGGCACGACCCGCCACTACCGGGTGCGGGCCGTCAACGATGCCGGGACGGGCGAGTGGTCGGCGGTCGTCAGCGCTACGACGTCTCCACCCCTGCGCATAGATCCGGGCGATCGCGCTGTCCGGGTCGGCGAGACGGCGTTCTACACGATCACCCTGGAGCCGGGCGCGGCCTCGCCGGGCGCGGTGCTGCGGCTCGCGTGCGAGGAGCTGCCGCCGAACGCGTCGTGTGCGTTCTCACCGGCCTCGCTGGTCGCGGGCGATGCGCCCGTGACGTCTGCCCTCACGGTCACGACCGCTTCCCGATTGGCCGAGGTGTTGTTCGCTCCGGAGGCCCCGGGCGGTCGCGGCCCGGCCGGAAGCGTGTGGCTCATGCTGGCCGCGATGGCCGCTTTGGGCCTCGTGCTCGCCGCCCGGGAGAGCCAGCCCCGCAGACGACGGGTCCGGGTCCCCGCGCTACTGATCTTCGTGGTCCTGAGCATGCAGTCGGGGTGCGGCGGAGACATGACCGGTCCAGCTCCGGAGCAACCTACGGTCGCGCCGGGCACGTACACCTTCACCGTGGTCGCCCGTTCGGACGCAGACGAGGTGTCGGCCGTAGCCACCCTCACCGTACGGTAGGCGAGCGCCGGGCGCTTCGGGCGGCCACCTTCGTCGCGGTCGGCACGTTGCCGTGAGCCGAGGTGAGCGAATCGCCCTCGCGGATGGCCCAGTACGTACCCGAACGCCCGCGACGTGGCGACGAAAATTCGATCTTCGGGATCGCCACGCCGTCATCTGCCGGGTCTTTCTCAACCCCCCCCGCGACGCCCGCGACGCCCAAGGAAGAACCCGTCACGGGGTCCGTGAACGCACCGCATGGTCCCGTGTAATCCCCCTAATAATATACGGGATCACATACGATATAAACGAGTCGGACCAGAAACTAAGACACCCATAACTAACTATATGTCATAGAGTTACGACGATGTAAGAACGTCGTCTATAACTGACGCCACGTCTTCGCCGCCTCGGCCAGGTAGCTCAGTACGGCCGGGTCCTGCAGGTAGCGCCAGGCTTCGTCCACGACCATCAGCTTCAGCCGCGCCGCCTCGGACGGGTCCTCCACCTCCAAGCGCATCCGCTCGAGCAGGTAGGAGAGCGCCGCGTCGCAGAGATCCGGATGCTCGACCGCGCCGGCGAGATCGATCACCTGCCAGTCGGCGAACTCGAGATCCGGCGCTCCGACGGCCGGGTTATCGAAGTACGCGCCCCAGGCGCCGCCTTGGGTCCAGCGGCTCCAGGCCGGCCACGTCGCGGACGGAAGCGAGCTTGCCAAGACGCTCAGCGTCCGCCGCTCCGGCTCGAACGCGTAGAGGTCCTCGATCCGGGCCCGGATCTCGCTCGTATCCGCCCCGCTCGCCTCCCAACCGCCGAGCTTCAGTAGCCGGAGCACCCAGCCCGTCAGGAACTGGAACGTCCGCGTGCCCGCCGGCAGCGCGAACGGCTGCAGCCGGAGCGTGGGCTCCGCCTCGCCGGGCGACAGCTCCAGGTAGCGGCCCCCGAGGAACCGGGTCAGCCAGCGGTACGAGCCGCCCAGGTCCAGGATCAGGACGCGTGGGTCGTACCTGAGAGCTTCGACCAGGAGGAAGTTCAGCGTGAAGCTCTTGCCCGAGCCGGTCGCGCCGAGCATCAGCGTGTGGCCCACGTCGCCGGCGAACAGGTCGTAGTGGTACGCCGTGCGCCACGGGGTCTCCAAGACCGCGAGCGCCTCGCGGCCAAGGTGTTTGCTCTTAGCCCGGCCCTTGGGCGGCCCGAACAGCGGCGCCAGGCACGCCGCCACTCCGGCCGAGACGAACACCTTCCGCACCTGCCGCCCACGCGGTTGGGCCGGCAGCCGCGAGAACCAGGCCGGCAGCTGGCCGTAGCCCTCCCGGATCACTTTCGCGTCGTGGGCGGCGAACAGCCGACGCAGGTCGCCGTCCACGCGTTCGATGCTCCCAAGCTCGCCGTGGAGCGCCACGGTCAGCGTGGCCTCGCCGTAGCTCACTCCGTCCGCTTCCAGCTCGACCAGCGCCTCGCCCAGACGGTCCGACTCCGTGGCCGCGGCCGAGTCGACCATCGCGGCGGCCGTGCCCTCCGTCTCCTGCACGTGCGCCATCATCGAGTAGCGGCGCGCGAAGTAGTGCCGCTGCGCACCACGGATCCGGCGCCTCGCCGCTTCCACCGCCCAGGGCCGCCACTCGAGCGAGACCGTCATCACCGCGTCCAGGCAGTAGAGCTCCCGGAGCAGGTTCGCGTAGGCCTGCCCTGGCGGGGACAGAAGCGAGTACAGGATCACGGGCTCGCCGTCGAGGCGCAGGTGGGAGCGCTCCGCCTCGAGCTCCGAAAGCGCGAGCCGCCAGTTCATGCCGCTCCCCGTCGCGCCGTCCCAGATCGTGCCCGGACGGTTGATCAGCTCCCTATCCTGTCCCTATGTCGTCATAAGTATATGATCTGTAGTTAGTTATGGATGCAGTAGTTTCTGGTCCGACTCGTTTCTATCGTATGTGATCCCGTATAATTGGCGGGCGATTACACGGGAGCTTACGGTACGTTCGCGGAACCCGTGACGGGTGCTCCCTTGGGCGTCGCGGGCGTCGCGCGGGGCTGAGCGAGACCACGCGGATGACGATGAGGCGATCCGAAGATTGTATTCTCGTCGCCCGCAAAGGCCAGCAAGGAGGACTCCAACAAGAAGGCAGCCTAGACGCAGCTCCGGCGAGGGCCGAGTGTCAGGTCATTACCATCTCTGTACAATCGGGGCCTACAAGCGACGGAGTGTCCGCCCAGAAGGGCGAGTTAGGGGAAAAACGATAGCGAACCAACCTCGCTGAGCGCCGTGTCACCCTGATCGGCATAGGCACTTGGTCGACGCAGGCTGTAGGCGAAACGGCGAAGGAGCGAAGCTTGCCGGAGGGCAGTTTGTCGATGGCCCCTGCCCTCTCTTATGGTGAACTGTGAGATGATTATCGTCTCAGATTACTCCTCGCGGCCACGGCTCGCCGCGATCTGTTCTCGGATCCACGCATCCACTTCGGACTCGATCCAGCCGACGGCGCGCGCGCCTAGCCGGATCGGTTGGGGAAAGCTCCCGTCGGCCACCCGCACGTAGATCGTGCTCCGCGCCAGCCCGGTGCGGGCCTGCACTCGAGGTAACCTCAGGACGCGCGCGGGCGCGTCCATGCTCTGTTCCATTGCTCTGGTCATCGGTCTGCCTCCGTTCTGTTCGGTGAAGAATTCCGGGGCGCGTTGCCCCGGGGGAGGGAACAGGGGCCACATGGGCCCGGCGGCAGGCTTCGATGAACACGGGGACCTGGCAGGCCATCGCCAGTCTCGGGGATCGGCCAGGACGGAGCTGACGCACCGGGTTGAGATCGCCCACCGCCTGCAGGCCGAACGTCGACGGCTTCAGGCCCGTGCGCTCGAGGGATGCACCCACTCGCGATTCGAAGTGCCTCGTCAGCGTCTCCATGGCAGTTGGGGTCGAGACCCGGCATGTGAGGACCCGCTCATGCACTGCGGCGCGTGGCCGAGCGCGACCGGATGCCGCCTCGGAGGGTGCTTCCAGCGAGTCGAGGGCCGGCCGACGGATCGCGGCGAAGGGCTGCACCGTGCGGTGCATTGACATCGATGCCGGCAGGGCGGCCAGTGCGGGCGGCCGCGACTAGAAGCTGACACCACAGGGGAGCCATGAGATGTGTCGACCGCAGGATCGAACCGGGCCTGCGGCCGGCCGCGCGACAAAGCCGCGCTGGCCCACCGCATGCGGGACGGCCATCGCCCGGAGGACGACGCTCGCAAGGACACCCGGCGCGCCGGGGACACTACCACCTGCCCGCTGGCGCCTACCAGCCCACTGTGAGTCGGCCCACCAGGCTGTGGTCGGCGTCTCCCCGGCCCAGGCTCTCGCGGCGCTGGGCGTCGAGGCCGAACTGGAAGCTCATGGCGCCACCCTGCACGACAGCCAGGCTGTAGCCCAGCCGGTAGCCGCGCCCGTACTCGGAAGTCGTGACGCCGAACCTCGGGGTCCCCACCAGCCGACTCCCGACCGGCAGCGCATAGCCGAGCTCGGCGTCGATGCGGTCGCCCGATCCCGGGCCTGCCGCGCCGAGCCCCTCCATCGTATCGCGGCCCCAGAGCGCGTCGGCACCGCTCATCGCCTGACCGCCCCACGAGGGCGCGACCCGCGCCGTGAAGCCCAGCGGCGTCTGTGGCGTCGGGTCGTAGCTGAACGACACCGACACGCCCCGTTCCCTGAACCCTTCGTCCTGATGCACGAGCAGCGTCCGCACCCGCACGTCGACCGACAGTCCGGTCAGCGGGTCCGATGCGATCAGGCTCGCGGCGATGTCGGCGCCCACGCCCGTCTCGGCGTCCCCGCCGTCGCGCCTGAGCCCGACCTCGAAGCTCGGCCGGAGCGCGATGCCGTGTCCGAAGACGTAGCCCCTCGAGGCCTCGAGCGCTGTCCGCACACGCGTCACCACCGCTTCGGTCCCAGCCAGTCGGCCTGCCGGACCGTCCACGGCCTCGCTGCCCGTGCCGACCCACAGCGCGTCCGCCTTGAACGCGAGCCCGAACCCGCCCGCACCGGAGTCCACCAGATCGCCCCTCACGCCCCCGGCCAGCATCGACATCGAGAGCCCGCCCTCGAGAGCAACGGGAGCCGCGAGAGACGTTGGTAGAGACACTGCCTCGCCCGGCGTCAAGCTCAGCGAGCCCCTCCCGTATCCGGTCACGCCCCAGAGCGTGACCCGCTCAGTCAGCTGGTAACCCACCCAGGGGTGGAGCCCCGTGACCGACGAGGCCACCTGGCCGATATCGGCTCCCTGGTAGCCGCCCAGGCCCCGCCGGTGCGAGAGCATCAGCCCCGCCATCAGCGGCCCCTTCGCGTAGTCGGCGCCGAACATCGTCGTGCGGACCCCGCCGTCGAGCGACAGCTCGCCGTCCCGGCCGCTGAACCGCGACTCCATCCCGCGGCTCCAGAGCGAGACGCTCGCGCCTCCGCCCGTCTCGCGGTTCAACACGAACCCCGAGCCCATCAGCACGTCCCCGCCCCCGAGACCCGTCCGCAGTAGCTCGGAGCCGCTCAGATCGGACTGGACACCCATCGTATCCCGAGCGCCCTGAACCGCCGTGGACTGAAGCCGGCTCAGGAAGTTCCGGCCCATATCGCGCTCCATCCCACGCCTGAGCTCACGCCCCGCGAACCGGCCCCGGAAGCCCGAAGCTCTGGACGCCTCCAGACGCTCCTCGACCTGTTCCATCACGTGGAGCGCCGTCGCCCGCCCGAACCGCGCCAGGAGCGCGCGCGGCAGCGGATCGGTGTTCTCGATCGTCCCCGTCGCTTCCGCGTCGGCCAGCCGGCCCTCCGACGGATTCGAGAGCCGGAGCGTCATCGTCTCCTCGCCCTCGTCGTGCGAATCGTCGAGCACCGAGACCTCGACCGTCTGCGACGACTCGCCCGCCTCGAACGTCAGCGTACCGTTCGTGGCCGTGTAGTCCGTCCCCGCCGACGCCGTACCGTTCACCGTCTGGTAGTCCACCGTCACCTGCCCGGCAGCCGCGCGGCTCAAGGTGACCGCGAAGGCCAGCGGCGCCCCGCCGTTTTCGTCCACCCGCGCGTCTGCGACCGATATCCCCACCGGACTGGCAATGGTCTCCGACAGCGAATGCGACAGGGGCCTGCCGTCCTCGGTGCAGATCGCGTCGACCGCGTCGCAGTCGGTCGTCGCCGGCAGGTCGATGCGGATCTCGCCGGTGGTCTCTGGCTGCACATGGATCTCCCGCAGGTCGTTGCGGCCGTCCACCCGGCGTGCCTTCTTCACGGTGCCGCCCGACACCGTGAACGCGCGATCCCGGAGCACCTCGTAGCTCACCGCCGGATCCTCGCTGAAACGCAGCCGGAAGGTGAACACTGTCGACCCGTCGTGCTCCGACGGCACGTCCTCGAAGCTCGCCGTCAGCGGCGCCGGCGCCGTGTCGTCGGCGTCGTCCGTGTCGTCGGCGGCGTCATCGTCGGCGGCGGCCTCGGGACCCGGGAGCCCGGCGACCGTCGCCGATGGACTGTTGCTCAGCTGTACCGGGTGGTCCTCCTTGGTGCAGATGGCGGCCGTCGTTCCGCAATCGCGGTTGCCCGGGAGCGTGACCGTGACGGCGTCGTTGCCCCACGGCGTGACGGTGATCTCCCAGCTGTCGTTCCGCCCGTTGCTGCGGCGGGCGCCGGTCACTTTGCCGTTCGTCACCGTGAACGAGTGGTCGCGCAGCGTCGCGTAGCTGATTCCGATGTCGCTGTTGAAGACGGCGTCGAAGGTGAACGGCGTGCTGCCGTCGTGCTCGGCTGGCACGTTCTCGAAGCTGCCGGTCAGGATCTCCGTGTTGAGGATGGTGCCGAGTCCTGTTCCCAGATCGGCGTCGAGATCGGCGCCCTTCGCGTCGTACAGCAATACGTTGAATGTCTCGCCGCTGTCTTCCACGGTGTCGTTGATGATCGGGACCGAGATGATCTTGCTGGTCTCGCCGGGCCGGAACGTCAGGGTTCCGTTTATGTCTTCGTAGTCCACCCCGGGTGTTGCCGATGCGGTGGTGGAGAGCGTGATGTAGTCGACGGTTATGGTCCTGCTCCAGCTCCTGCTCAGCGAGACGACGAAGTCCATCGTCTCGTCGACGCCCTCGGTCGCCGTGGCGTCGCTGATCGACAGCAGTACCTCGGGGTTGGCGTAGCCCTCGACCTTCAGCTTCAAAGTCTCGGTCAGCACGCTGTAGTTAGTGTCCGAGGTTCCTTCCGGTTTGGTGAGTACATAGCTCCCGATCGTCCACCCTGTCGCTCCACTCTCGTCACCTGACGCCGTGACTGCGAGTTGTGCTGTCGTCGCGTCCTCCCCTGCGAAGATCTCCACCCAATACTGTGTGTTCGGCTCGAGGTGCACTGACGTTACCGGCGTGCCCCCGAACCGTCTGCTTCTCACCCTGTACTTGTTCACCCCTGCGACAGGACCTTCTTGTTCCAGTAGATGCGTTGTCAGGTGCGCCACCTGATTGGTGTCGCTCGGCCGGTAGAACTCCGTGGGGTGGTCTCCGTACACGCTGACGTACACCAGGTCGTACTTGCGAACTCTCCCTGTCGTGTACTCCAGGGAAACTGCTTCGAGCCGGTACCCGGTCGCGTTCGGTCCCGTCGTGAACGGCTGAGCGAAGTCGTTCACGCTCAGCCTGAATTCTGTTGTCGTACCCAGGCTGGTTTCCCCGAGGTTGGTCACCAGGACCTGTGCCGCCGCCGGTCCGGCCACTCCGGCCAGCGCGGTGATCGTCGCGATTGTCGTGACCAGCCTCTGCTTCCAGCCTGCCCCTCGTGTCGCCGTTGATTTCAGCTCCCTGATCGATCCGCTCGTGCCGTCGGCTGTGCGTTCCCCGCGGCCTCTCCCGCGGAGTTGGGTCTTTCCGGTTTCCATGCTCTTTCCTCCGTCGTACTTGTGCTTGCTTCCACGGCCGGCGCCAGTGGATGCGCCGCTCGTGGTTGGTTTCTTCTGCCTCGGCGCGGCGCTCCGCTTCGCTTCGGTGTCGCGTTCTCCATGCGGCGGGCGGTGGCTTGGGTTACTCGAGGGGCTTTTGCCTCGCTCTGGCTCCCCGGATCCATGCCGGGAGTTCCGCCCACGGCAGGCGGGGTGCCGCGTACTGCTGCGAGCTTTCTGTCGCGCGGTCGCCCTCCGGCCTGGCGGACCACCCACTCCTGAGCTCGGTCTGCGCTTGCGCGGTGCCGGGGCTCCCGAGCAGAGCCGCGGCGGCGAGGAGGCAGACGGCGAGGAACGCGCGCGCGGGCCGCGAGGCGGAAGGGGCGTGTCGGGTTCGGTCGGACGGACCGGGGGCGCCGGATGGCCGCGCCCCGGCAGGCGCGGCGGAGGGCTCAGGCGGTCGGGTTGAGCTTAGGCAATAAGCTCGGCTCGGCTCGGCTCGGCTCGGCTCGGCTCGGCTCGGCTCGGCTCGGCTCGGCTCGGCTCGGCTCGGCTCGGCTCGGCTCGGCTCGGCTCGGCTCGGCTCGGCTCGGCTCGGCTCGGCTCGGCTCGGCTTATAATAGCCGTATCAAAACGGGCGTTGGATGTCAAGTCCTTTTTCGACATTTGCTGCAAATCTCCCGATCATGCTTTGCAGGCGCCCCGTGATGCTGTCCGCCACGGCTCGAACGAATTAGACCCTAGCCCAGCACGGTCTCTACATATCCGCGCGCATCCAGGGCGCCGAGGCCACCGTCAGCTCATTGATTATGGAGAGTCGAGCGCCGAGCCGCCAGAGCGCTCCTGTCGCTTTCAACGCCGAGTGCGGGGCGCGCCCGCCGTCGACGGCACGAGCCGCACAAGGTCCACTTGCCGGGTGATTCCGAGCTTCCTGAAGATGTGGCGCGCGTGCGTACGGATGGTGTTTACGCGACGGCCCGTCGCCGAGGCGATCTCGCCGACGGTCTTGCCTTCGGCCCGCAACGCCGCGACCCGGCTCTCCATCGGCGTGAGGCCAAGCATCGCCGCCACGCGACCCGGATCGATTTGCTGTCGCGACCCAGGGGGGCGGCATGCGGAGGTCCTCGTGCGACATCCGTGCAGACGGGCAGCAACGCTGCTGAGACGGTCCACATCGGGAGTGAGTCTTCCCGGGACGCGTCCAGCCCCCACAAGTGTCTGTGTTCAGTCCCAGTCGCCCTCGGCGTCGCTCTTGAGCGCACGGGCGAGCTCCGGATCGCCCTCGCCTCGCCGGACGGAGCGCTCGACGAGATCGACGCGGCGTCCCAAGTCGGCGAGCCCTGCGGCTCGGGCGACGGCGTAGAGGGCGGCCAAGACGGCGGCCAGCGCCAATGCCAGGTGCAAGGCAATTGGAACGCCGTGGTCCGCCAGGATCACAGGCCAGAACGGCGCGAGATACTCGAGGCGCGACCCGGTGAGGAGGACGCCCGAGCCGACAAGTGCGGCGCTGAGGCCTACGCTGATACGCCAGGGTTGCATGGGGGTGTGCTAGAGCTCGATCGCGGCCGGGTCCCGCTCGGCCGGGCCCCGTAGGGAGGAGCCATGATCCTCGCAGCCGAGCGCCCTAAGCACCCGCGCTCCGGCCGGCCCGTTTGCGTGCATCCGGAACCCGGCGGCCACCTTGGCACGTATGGAGCGAGCCCGGTAGTTGCCCGATGCGACCTCGATGTTGACGCGTCCGGTGCGCCCCTCGGCGTCGGTGTACTCGATCTGCGCATCGGGGTAGAGCACGCGGCCCCGGGCGTCGATGGGGAGCTCCAGCTCCCGGGCGGCGCGGTGCCGCTCGGCGTCCGCGGCCCGGCGACCGTCTCTCGCACGCGCGGACTCGCTCCGGCGCGCGACAGCGCTCTTGAGCTCGCCGTCGAGCCGTACGCGCCGGATGGCGGCGCCCCGCTCGAGCAAGCGTTGGCGTTCGCGGCCGCAGGCCCGGTAGATGGCCGTGTCGTGCGCGAGCTGGGCGTGTTGGAGGAGACGAGCGGCGGACCTTATGTGCTGTCCGGGGTCCAGGCCGTGCCCGGCGTCCAGGTCGCGGATGGCGGCCGCTCCCTTGCGCGTGAGCGTCAGTACCTTGAACGGCCTTCCCTTTGGTCCCTTGGCCGTGGACTCGTTGGCGAGCCCTTCGCGGGTCCAGGCGTTCACGGCCCGCCGCGTGGTGTAGGGATGGCCGCCGAAGCGGGCCTCGGCGAGATCGCGGACGGAGACGGCGCCGTAGATGCCGATGTCGGCGAGCGCCCCACGGCACCGTTCGCGGAAGGAGGTGGACCCGCGGTCCCGGCTCGCGTCGTATTCTCGGCGATGGCCGTCCCGCATGCGGTAGGTAGCGGGGCTTTGCGGCGCGGCGGGACGCGGGTCCGATCCGATCGTGCGGTCGAACATCTCCTAGGGCTCCGTCCTCGACGTCAGCGGCGCGGGCCGAAGCTCCGGGTCGGGAGCGGCAGCGGACGCTCCGGCCGGAGGGCGGGCTCTCGGGAGGGAGCGCGGGTGGCGGCCACGGGAGCCGGCTCGCGCTCGGGCTCACGCTCGCGGGTTCGGGCGAGCACGAAGTCGGAGATCTTCTGCGCGTCGGCGGCGGCGCGGCGGATCTCGCGGGGGTCCTCCTCGAGCGCCTGGATCCAGCCCTCGACGTACGCGGCGCCCCGGCTCGGGTCATGGCCGACGCCCACGCGCTCGCCCGTCATCATGGCACTGATCTCCGCGCGGAGCTCCTCCTTCGCATAGGCCGGCGACCCGAACCCGCCCTCGATCCCCTGGACGAGCGTTGCGCGGTTCATGCGCTCCGGGTGGCCGGTGCTGTGCCCCAGCTCGTGCAGCGCCGTCTGGTAGTAGTGGTTCGCGGAGGGGAACTGTCCACGCTCGGGGAGCACGATCTCGTCGCGGTTCAGGTTGTAGAACGCCCGGTCCCCCGCCACGTGACGGACGGGCACCCCTCCGTCCTCGAGGACCTGCTCGGCCTGCTGGTGCACCTTCCAGAGCGGCTCGGCAGCGGGCGCGGGCCGGGCCGGCAGCCCGTCGGCCTGCCCGGCGTTGAAGACGGTGTACTGCCGGACGACAGGCGCGTGCATCCGCTCGTAGCGGTAGACGCGCTTGCCTTCGTTGTCCGTGACGGGCCGGCCGCGCTCGTCGTTGACGGCGATCCGCCGGTGGTCCTGGAAGGAGAGGATGCGGGTGCCCTGTTCGCCTTTTCTGACTTGGCCGCCCCGGGCTTGGATCTGGCGGTAGGTGCCCCAGCGCACGTCGGGGTAGTGCCGCGTGCCGCGGAATCGCGAGGTTGTGACGGTACGTAGGAGGCGCGGACGTGACCGAGTGCTGGCACGACAGCCGGGTATCATAACTCTGGCGCTCACCCTGCCATCGCCCTGAATAGAACGCACTTCGGCCGACCGCGAAGGAGGTTCTTCCTCCGGTGCTCCGGGAGCAGCTCAAGCGTCCGCTGGCGGAGCCGGGTCCGCCTCTAGTACGTGGCTGGAACTCTAGGGACATCGCCACTCTGCCCGTCGTTGACACGGCCTAAACCGGGCTCCTCAATGTACGGGTATGGAGATGTTGACGGCGCAGGTTTCCAAGCGTCGGCGGACGAGTTTGCCGGTCGCACGGGAGGCACGTAAGGGACGTAAGCCAGCCCACGCAGTGTTTAACACTGCGGCCTGGCAAGGGGACGCTGCGCCCCCCTTAGAACCCCCAGCCTTCCGCGCCGCTGCCGAGGCAGTCGGCGGGCCGGAGGCGCCGCCACCCGAACCCCGTCGCCGGTGCGCCCGTGTCTGAGCGCCGCACCGTCACGGTCGCCGCCCGCGTCACGCCAGCGGAGCATGCCGCCTGGCAGGACAAGGCGGCGGCCGCTGGCGTGTCGCCGTCCGAGTTGCTCCGGCAGGCGATGGCGCGGACGCGAACGTGGACCGCGCCGGCACGGGCCATCGAGCGCGAGCGCACTCGGCAGATCGCGCGCATCGGCAACAACCTCAACCAGATCGCCCGCTGGGCCAGCTGGTGCTCGATGAAGTCGGGCCGGAAGCCCAGCACCTCGTCCAGAATGGTGCGCGCCATCGCTCGGAAGCCATGCGGCGTCATCCGTTCCGGAGGGATGTCCAAGGCCCGGAACGTACTGTCCTCTCAGACTTGTCGCACTGATTATAGGAGATTCGGGCGAGCGTGTCTCGATGGGCCAAGCAAGCGGCCTTCCAGCAGGATCATTGGACCGGGCGCGGACCCGCTCATCGGCTTCAATCTTGCTCGGCGATACCGGCAACTCGACCGACGGCCGTTCGGGGTCGAAGTCCCATGAACACGTCGTCTACGTTGAGCGCCACCCTGGTCCATCCTTCCGCGTACTATGCGACATAGTCGCTCCATGCCTGCATGACTTCGCACCGGCGCGCCAGCAGGTCCGATCTCATGTACGCGCCCTCGGTGCCGCGCACGACGTGAGCCAACACGGCTTCCGCCGTCTCGCGGTCCACGCCGGTTTCGGCCATCCAGACACGAATCGACGTTCGGAAACCGTGCAGCGTCGTCCCGGTGACACCGGCCAGCTGGAGCACCCGGTAAGTGGATTTCGAGGACAGCGCGCGGCCGGCCCGCATCGGGAAGACGAACGGCGAATCGCCGGCAAGCTCGCTGGCGCCCCGCAGCACGTCGAGCGCGCCGCTGGACAGCGGCACGCGATGCTCCCGGCCGGCTTTCATTCTCGCCGGCGGGATCGTCCAAACCTTCGCCGCCGTGTCGATTTCATCCCACGTCGCGGCGCGCGCTTCGCCGGAGCGCGCCGCCGTCAAGACGATCAGCTCGACGGCGAGCCGCGCGGATTCCGGGGCGTTGGCCGACCGAATGCGCCGGAGCGCGTCCGGAACCTCACCGTGCGGGAGCGCGCGATGGTGCGTCGTGCCGTTGCCGTTGACCTTCGGGAGCGCGGCCACTGCGCGGTCCACGGGATTCGTCGAGATGTAGCCTTGTCCGACGCACCAGCGAAATGCCACGCGGAGCCGGTTCCGGGCTTTCCGCGCGGCGGCTGGCTTCACGTTCCATACCGGCCGGAGACACGCCAGCACGTCGCCCGACGTGATCCGGTCCACCGGCTTGTCCCGGATCGGCGTGGCGTACAGCCTGAACGTCGAGCGCCATTCCCGGGGGAGCGGCGAGCCGGCTTTCCACGATTCGGCGTGTAGCCGGATCGTCTCTTCGGCGGCTTCGCGAAACGTCGGGACGCCGCCGCCGCGCGGGTCCACACCCTGGCCGATGGCCCGCGCGTTCTCAATGGCCTTGCGCCGGGCTTCCGCCAACGAGACTTCGGGATACCGGCCGAGCCCGGTCGTCGTCAGCCGCCCCGCGACGCGCAACCGTTGCCTCCATGTGCGCGATAGCCGGCCGCTCTTCATCCGGTGAACGCGCAAGCTCAGGCCGCGCGAGCCGCGTCCGTCGCCGTAAACGCCGGGCTTGCTCACCGTCCGAACGAAGGCGGCAGTAAGGGTTGCCGGTCGCCGTGTCATCGTATTCTCCCGTGCTGTGGATCACTTGATAGTACACTATACAAGAGAGAATACAATAGGTGTCCCGGCACGGCAATAGACGAATCGACTCAGCCTATGTAACGCAAAACGCTGTAGTTTCAGAGGTTATAGGGTCACTACGGGTCGTTACGGGCTATCTTGGAACGTCATCGGCAAAGTTCTTCCTGAACCGGTTTATCGCCGACTTCTACTCCAGGCGCCAGGCCACGGTCGAGGAGCACTGGACGCGGAGCCTCCGGTTCCTCTCGACCGAGCTGGCGAACGCCGCGTTCACGCGCGACGGCGCCGAGGTCGCCGCCATGGCGGCCGGCACCTCCGACACCGAGCACCAGGTCGAGCAGGTCGTGCTCCGCATCCACCCCGCACCGGAGGCGCCGCACGGCGCGACCGCCGACTTCGATCTGGTGCACCTCAGGCAGGGGCAGGAGACCCTGAGGGAACGGTGGTCGATCACGCTCCGGTTCACGTTCCTCACCGTCATCCCCTCCGAGCTCGTCGTCTACAACCCGATGGGCATCCTCATCACCTACCTGCAGGCCGACCGGGCCCTGGTCACGGAAGCCCCGCGATGATCGCCCATCTCGCCGGGCGAGAGAGGGCGCTCGAGCCATTCGGTTGGACGGGACGCCAGGCCGAATGGATCGCGCTGGCCTGTCTCCACAGCGGCGTGTTCACCCGCGCCCAGCTCTCCGCCTATCTACGGATCGATCGCTGGCAGGCTCTTCGGTTCGTCCGGGCCATGTCGGAGCGAAGGCTGGCGGCCGACGAGACACTGGAAGGCCGGAAAGTCTGCCGGATCTGCGGGCGCGGGATCTACCGCGCGCTCGGGGCCGAGGACATCCGCCACCGCCGGATCGCTTCCGATGAAGTGCTCCTGCGGCGCCTGCTCTCGCTCGACTACGTGCTCGAGCACACCGGCTTGCCGTGGCTCCCCACCGAGTCCGAGAAGGTCGGCGCGTTCGAGGCGCTCGGCATCGAGCGCCGGCTCCTGCCCTCGCGGCTCTACCGGGGAGCCGCCGGGAACACGCGGCGTTACTTCCCAGTCAAGCTGCCGGTCGCGCTCGAAGCCGAGCGCGCCGTGTTCGTCTACGTCGATCCCGGACACGATACCACGACGGCGCTACGCTCCTGGGCCGTGGCACATCGCGGCCTCTGGGAAGCGCTGCGGGAGCGCGGCCGATCCATCGAGGTCGTGGCCGTCGTCCGCACCGTGAGGGAGCTGCAGCGGGCCCTGACGATCCTCGAGAACTGGACCAACACATCTACAGCATCCGGCCCCTCCGCTGTTCCGGAACCCGACAGTGCGGCCCGCCGCGAGATCGCCCGAATCGAGCAGGCCATCCGCAAGAAGGATGACCGGGTGCTCAAAGAGTATGGCGACCTGCAGGCCTGCCTCAAGCGGATCGTCGAGCTGAACGACCTCCACCGATCCTCGACTCCAGGAACGATGATCCACGGCTTCGCGACATGGCGCTCGAGACGGCTCCCTGGAGGCGGATTTTGAACGCGGATCGGCGAGCGTCGGTGCTGATCGGCGAGTGCACATCAGACAACGGGGTGCATGTGCACCGAAACGCCATTTTCATGTGCGCGCCAGCGCTCCCTTATGTGCCTGGCTGTCTTGCAGTTGCGGCACAGCCGCCGGAGCGGCGACGCCGCTCCGGAGCTCCCGGCCGAAGAAGGGAGCGACCCCCCCTTTCGGGATGCCTCGATCGGCATCGGGGAGGGCTGGCATGTGCACGCCCATGCCACCCTCCGCCGGGGGGTCGCTCCCAGCCATGGATCCCTACGGACTGCCTCGGGTAGGGACGCAAAGCGTTTGCCATAAACGAGTTATGTATTTAGAGACGGTGCTCTGCCCCCCATTATATCCACCGGGACGAAACGGATTTCCTCGGCCCTCCGTGGCCGTGAACGGACGCGTCGGCCCGGATTGTCACGCGTCCACGCGCCCAAGGTCGAGCGGCTGAACGTGGGATCGGCGATGCTCCGATCCGTACCGCCCGTGCCTAACCGACCCGGTGTCACGCCGCCCAGCCAGCGGGTAGCACCTCCGCTTGTTCGAGCACCGCCCGCGTCGCCATTCCTATCCGCGCGCGGTTCGCTCGGGCACTTCGGAGAGTCCGAGCGAAGGTCGCACAAACCTAAGTCTGCAACGTGCCCGAAGCTGGACTGCCGAACCGGAGCTTGCACCCCTTTGGGTAGGCCCATCGCTGTTTCCTAGTCGACTTGTCAACTTCGACCAGCCCGTCCTTCTCCATGGGTTTGAGGGCTAGCTTCCTGACCTGTCCGGTGTGAAAGTCGGTAGCATCCGAAGCAACGAACTCCAAGACTTCTTCGATCGACACCCACCCCGTGCCGCCGAACTGTCGCAGTAGCCCCTCGCGGAGGGGCGTATCGTCTGGGGCGACCCCCAGCATCAGCTGGTCATGACCCCGGAAGGCGAAATCGCCGAAGGGCGCAACCCTCCATATCGCCTCCTTCATGCGATCAGATCCTCTATGATGCCCTGTGCCGAAGAAGATCGAATAGACATGGCGATCTTTCTTGTATAGGTCGAAGTGCACGACCTGTTTGGCGCCCGCGGCTCGAAGCTGTCGTTCGTATAACCCGTACAAGAAGATCCGACGCCGGTCGGGCTCGAGTTCATACACAGACGCAGCCTTCCACTCCTCAGTACCGAAAAGGTCGGTCAGATGAGGCTCAAATTCGCGCTCACGCAAGAAACGGTTGATGTGCTCCCACATGAACGTGACGTACACCTCACACTTGGGATTACCTAGTATGCGGCGAATCACCTCCATCGGTGTGCCTTTCACTCCGAACGGATCGATCATCACGAAGGCGGCTGGGGCCATAGCCCTCCGCTGCTCGTCGAACTCGTTCAAGAGCTCCGTCATCGAACGATCGAACTCGCCCTCGATCACATGTGCTTCAGCCCTCTCCGGCAATCTAGAACGCCATCCTCCGACCTGCTTCCTGAGGTGTTCGGCCCTACTTCGATCCTTCTCGATGAAGAAGAAGACCACCTGCGCGTTGATCGCATGGCTGGACGCGTGCTCAACGAGGGACCGCATCGCCACGAGCGGCGAGCCCTCCTCACCCCCCTCGTATTCCCCCGGGCCTGCAAAGCCATCGATGAAGAGAATTCGCTTGTTCCATCTGCCAATGATTGGCAGCCACGCCTGAAGGTACGACCTCAGAACGAGGTGCTTGCCCTCGGTGTGCCGCTCGCGCTTCCAGAGTTTCGATTTCGGCAACAGTGCTGGAAGCCTGTTGTGAGGAGGGACAGAGCCCTACGGAACCGCCAGAGCATCGCTGCGGGGATACTGGTCCCACGTCCCACCGTCGAGCTCGCGCCCGCCAGCCTTCGGAGTGGTCCCCCCCCACTGCTTGAAGAAGAACGGGATGCCGGCAACCACACACTGATCCCGGAGGAGGCGAACCCACTCTGGGTTGATGGGCCTGGCACCCGGTCCACTTTCGCCGCCGACGATGATCCAGTGGAGATCAGACGGGCCGCTCATGAAAGCGCCGAGGTCGAGCGGCGCGATCAGTGGTTCGCAACTGAGGAAACGGATCTTTGCCGTCACATCCATTAGATGACGCACGCGGTAGTCCGCCGACTGGTCCTCAATCGAGGTCCCGATCCAAATGTGCTCCGGCAACCCCTCTGGAAGCAGGTCCGCGTTCCGGGCTACAAACTTGGCCGCCCTCGCGGGACGCTTCGTCAGGATCTGGTAGACATGCCGGTCCACCTCCAGCATGACCTCAAAGCACTTCCTGATGAACGTCTTTGGTATGTCCCTGTGGAACAGATCGGACATCGAGTTGACGAAGACATGCCGCGGTGCTCTCCAGGATCCCGGAATCGAGAGACGCTCCGGCCAGAGCCGCACCGCGAAGGGATCACGGCGGTTTTCGGCGTCGTTCACAACGGGGAGGCGCGACCGGTAGGTAGCCGTAAGCCGCACGGACATCCGGGCAGCGTAACAGTGATCGCAACCCGCTGAGACCCGGGTGCACCCGGTGCTTGGGTTCCAAGTGGCGTCCGTCCACTCAATTGCGCTGCGATCAGGCATGGGGAGTCCCTTCGGCCAAACGGTACCAATGCTCTCAACAATAGAGTTTCGGGTTTTATTCGGCAACGACATCATGGCCGCCGCCTTGATCGACCGACTGCTTCACCACTGCCACATCGTGACATCCGCGGCAACAGCTACCGGATGCGAACCCACTCCGAACTCTGGAAAACGCTGCATCCGCGCCGACAAGACGGCCCGTGGGGCCATCCACTCCCTTCGTAGCCGTGCCCACCGAGAGCGCATCCGCCTTCAATGCCAGGGCCGAACCCGCCCGCGCTCCCGGAGCCGAGCAGGGTGCCGCGCGTTCCAGCCGCTGCCATCGCCATCGACAGATCGCTCTGCAACGCCGTCGCGCCTCCCGGCGTCAGCCGTAGCGAGCCCCTCCCGTAATCGGTCACCCCAGGTACACGAACCCGGTCCAGGTTGGCACGCAGGTAGTGTCGGTCAGCCAGATCCGGTCCGGCTCGTCGGCCTGGAACTGGCGTTCGACCCGGTCCGGCACCGGCTCACCCAGACCAAGCCCACCTCGCGCATCAGACGAGCCACCCGTTTGCGACCTACCGGCAGCCACTGGCCACCACCTCCGCATAGACTTCGAGGCACCCTGTAGGTGCCGTGCAGCTCCTCGTCACGCTTCGCACGACGCGAACGTCCACTGCCTCGCCACGCGTAGCTTCCCGCCAAGGGACTCACCACGAGCATGCCGAGCTTTCGGGGAAGAATCCGGATCTTTTCAGCTATACTAGCATGGCATATTTGGCAAATAGCAATATAATGAAGAGTGTCATACGGGTTCATTCTCCATCCCGTATGCGGTTTGTAGGCAATTGTGAAGAATCTCAATCTGGGCGGCTTCACCACGTCTATAAAGGTCAGAGAGATCGTGTTCTAGACAAAACTCAATGTCCATTTGAGACATGTAGTTTCCATGAATAAGGACTTCGTGAATCTGGTCGGACGCGATGGGGTACTCACGCTCATCGGGGTCGTAGCTGGAGAGTAAGAACTTGCGATAACAGCGTTCAATTATGGGTTTCGAATGAGTATGAATTTCTTGAATCACGCGCATATATTCGGTGATCTTGGTGTCTAACGAGGTCTGAGTTCTACAGAAGATGTTACCGTTTGAGTGGGCGATTTGGTTGCGCTCGTTCACCAGCCTGGCATAGGTGCTGATCTGGCCGTTGTCGCAGTCAATCAGCTTGAGAATCCGCAGTATAGTGCGTTCGTTGACGCTGCTGAAAACGAAGGGTGAAGTAGCTTCCATCAGGTTCTTCTCCACGTCCCTACCGAAGCCGATGAGGCTCATCGCGAAGTTCTTGGGCTCCGTCATCTTGATCTGCCAGATGTTGAAGTAGACGAAGCTCATGGTAAGCATGTGATAAGCGAGAAAGGCGAACTGGTACTTGCTGTGGGTGTAGTTGGTCTCGAAGGCATCCCACAGAAAGGCAATGTACTCTTGCTCCCTCGGGCTAGTGAAGGAGAGCGGGAGGTAGTCGCTCAGTTCGGCCGCTTCTTCCATTGCTCACGCCTTTGCCGGGGCCGATTCGTCCTCGCTCCAGGTGCGGGCAAGGGTGTCCTGGATCTTTTTCTCAAGGCGGCCAATCAACTCGTGGTTGGCATTGACCAATGCCTGCTCCACTTTGATTTCAGCGACGATTTCCTTCTGCATCTCCAGGGGTGGGAGGGAGATTTGAATTTTCTCCAAGTTTCCTTTCGTGATGTGAACGAGGCCCACTCCACCATGAAGGTTATCCTCTATCTGCGTGACTGCCTTGTTGAGCGCGTGAAACAAGTACAGCTTAATTGCCCGTTCGTTATCGTAGACGACCTTGAAAATATGTTGGTTGAGTACAGCCTTCCCACCGTTCCAAATGTGTGCACCGAATGAAGTTCCCCGCGAACCGGACCACGAGAAAAGAAGTTGTCCTTCGTTGATTATGAACCGGTTCCTTACTTCTCCAGTGTAGTAATTGAACCTACTATCGGGAGTGTTGAGGTTTTGAATTCTGACAATTGGAAGGCCTCCACTATCAACGTCTTCCCAATCTCGTGGTTTGAAAGCCCGTCCATTGACAAGATCGCAAATGTCACCAATCGGCACCATCGGCCAATTGGGGTCTGCGGTGATCTGCGGCCTATAGTTGTCGACGATGGCGCGTGCGCCATCAATGACCTTCTGATAGCCCTCGATCTCAGCGACGATCTCTTTCTGCACCTCCAGCGGCGGGAGTGGGATTTGGATGCTCTTGAGCTTCCCTTGGTTGAGCTTGGGAACAGTGACTCCGGTGACGTATGGGGTAAGGTCCGCCTCATTGAGAACCTCGATCAGGAACCGATCAAGCAATCTGTCGCGCCTGGGTCTCAGAACGTGTGCGTGATTGTTGACCCAGACTTTACCCTCGACAGGAAACGCACTCTGTTCTCCCGATTCCCACTTCGCTCCATCCTCACCTACTAGTACCAGCGGCTCGTCGAAAAGGTAGCCTTCAACATGGTCAAGCACTCCCGTTGCTCCATAGTACGGGTATGGGCCCGGCTTTCTATCATGTTTGGTTATCGGTTTTCTTCGGTTGTCTAGGATATCTACAACTTCACTTAATGACACAAGGGAGAACTGCGATGTGCGGGTACCACTCTCCCGATATCTTTCTCCATTCAGGTTGTATTCCCCATTCGCCGCGATCTTCCCCTTCTCGACGACCAGCCCCAGCGTCGCCTCAAAGCCGTCCACCAGTTCCTCTGCCCGCAGCTGCCGTAGATATTCGCCAATCTCGGCCTGCACCTGCGGCAAGTCGTCCTTGTCAATCTCTCGCCGCTGAGCGCCTAGATCGAACCCGTCGTTCTCGACCTTAAAGAAGCCGACGCGGTCCGTCTTCTTCGACAGCGACTTGTCGAGGATGAGAATCGAGGTTTTGACGCCGGAATAAGGGTTGAAAACGCCTGCCGGCAGGGAAACAACGGCGACTAGGTATTCCTCTACCAGCATCTTGCGAAGCTGTTTGTAGGCGTTCTGGCTCTGGAAGATGATTCCCTCGGGGACGATGATGCCTGCACGTCCGGAAGGCATCAGGTGCTCGGCCATGTAATCCACGAACAGCACCTCGCTCCGCTTGGACTGCACTGAGAAGCGGTTGTGGGGCCGTATGCCGCCTTTTGGCGACATAAACGGAGGATTGGCGAGAATCACATCGGCGTACTCGTTCCAACGCTCCTCGCTGGTGAGCGTGTCGTATTCGAAGATATGCGGGTCGGCAAAGCCGTGCAGGTACAGGTTCACGAGCGACAGGCGCACCATATCGGGCGAGATGTCGTAGCCCTTGAAGTCCGCCGCTAGCCGGCCCTTGTCATCCGGCGTCAGCGTGCTGCCGCCTTGCGGATCAGTGTTGGCCGCAAGGATGTGCTTGTAGGATGAAATCAGGAATCCGGCGGTGCCGCACGCGGGGTCCAGCACCGTTTCGCCTTTCTTCGGATCGATGATGGCAACAATGAAATCGATGATATGGCGCGGTGTACGGAACTGCCCGGCATCCCCCTGCGAGCCGAGGACCGAGAGCAGATACTCAAAGGCGTCACCCAGGCGCTCGGAGTGATCGTAAGTGAACTCGTCGATGACCTTTAGAAAGGCGCGAAGGGTCTCAGGATCGCGATAAGGCAGGTAGGCGTTATTGAAGATGTCGCGAAACAACGTTGGAATGCCGGGGTTCTCCGGCATCTTGGTGATAGCCTCTGCGTAGAGATTCAAGGTCTCATGGCCGCCGAGGCCGGCGCGCATCAGCTGGGTCCACCCGTAGCGTGCGAACTCGCCGGCAAAGAAACTGCGCTTCCCTCCGAATTCCTCGCTTTCGGCGTCCATGTCGTCCATGAACTTGTAGATCAGCGCGATCGTAATCTGCTCAACCTGGCTCTTGGGGTCCGGCACCTTGCCGACCAGGATATCGCGGGCAGTGTCGATGCGGCGCTTGGTGTCAGAATCCAGCATGAATAAGCTCTACGCGGCAAATTGGTTCAAGGAAACGTAGTCCTTGATGTATTCCGGAATGAGGTTGCGGTACTTGTACGGTACGGCGCGGAAATCGCCGGTGGAAAAGGACGGGTTGGTGGCAAGGTCTGCGAAACGCTTGCTATCGACAATATGGCGCACCTGGTCGCTGGTGGCATAGGCTTTGAAGTAGCTCTTGATGGCCGGGATGGCGGCGGCCTCGTCGGGTTTGTAATCCACCACGAACTTCGCGAATTCCTCTTCCAATAGCTCATCCTTGGATTTGAAATCGGGAATGAGGCCGAATATCTTTTCCAGAATCTCACGCAAGGTAATGCGGCGGTTCACATACGTGGCTTGGCGCAGCTTCTTGAGGGTGTAGTACTCCTCCGGTTTGTCGAAGACCTCTCGGTTGACGTAATCGATGACGCGATCCCACTGGCCGGCCATCACTGCATCGGCGATGGTCTCATCTCTGCGCACGGTGTCCTCGAACTTCTCGAAGAGCATCCGGTCGATCTTCATCCCTTCGTAGTCGATGGTCTCTTCGCGTACGGAGGCGATGATGTCGGCCCCGAGGTGTTCGTAAGAGCCCGCGAACTCAGTCGGTCCGATGTCCTCCCCGCCGCTACTCGCTTGGGGCCGGGGTAGCTTCAGCACCTCGTCGTAGTTGAACTCGGTCTCGAAATACTCGCAGTTGCCGAAGAAATCGAAGAGCTTGAACGCGGTCTTCTGCGCATCGGTGACGCTGTCCTTGAGGCTGTCACCGAGAAGCTCGTCCCGGAAGTCGTGCCTGCGGGTGCCGCGCCCCTTGATCTGGACGAAATCGGTGGGCGAGAAGATGGGGCGGAACAGGCCAAGATTCAGGATGTCGGTGCAGTCATACCCGGTGGTCATCATGCCCACCGTGACGCAGACACGAGCCTTGCTGGTCCGGTAGCCGGGCCGGAAGTTGGCTGAGCCCAGCAGGTTGTTGTTGGCGAAGTTGACGGTGAATTTCTGGGCATCTGCGATCTGCGAGGTCACCTGCACGGCGAAGTCGGAGCGGTACTTGCCGGGAAACATCCGATCAGCGATCTGGTTGAAGACCTGCGCGAGCTTGGCCGCGTGGCGCTGGCTGACAGCAAAGACGATGGACTTTCCGATTTCCCCGCTGATCGGGTCACGTAGCGCGTTCTCAAGGAAGGTCTTGCAGAAAAGCTGGTTGGTAGCCTCAGAGTAAAAGCGCCTTTCAAACTCGCGTCGCTTGTAGGCTTCCTCTTGGTCTTCACCCGTTTCGTCGATGAATGAAACGACAAACCCCTCTTCGGATAGGAGCTGGGTGGTCACCTCCGTACGCGCGTCGACCACTGTCGGGTTGATCAGAAATCCGTCTTTCACGCCATCGAGCAGCGAGTAGCGGAAGGTGGGTTGCCCACTCTCGCAGCCAAAGGTTCGGTAGGTGTCGAGCAGGAGGCGCCTCTCGGCTTCACGCGGGTCACGCGTCGCGGTGAGCGTCTTGCCAGTGCCCTTCAAATAGTCACGGGGCGTCGCGGTCAACCCGAGCTTGTAGCCCACGAAGAAGTCGAACACTGCGCGGGCGTTCCCGCCGATTGAGCGGTGTGCTTCGTCGGAAATGACAAGATCGAAGTCCGTGGGAGAGAAGAGCCGCTGATACTTGTTGTTGAACAGCAGGGATTGAACGGTAGTGACGACGATCTCGGCACGATGCCAGTCGTTGCGGTTCTCCTTATAGACAACCGTCTGAAAGTCCGCCGAAAGCAACGCGATGAAGACCTTATGCGCCTGATCTTCCAATTCCAGCCGGTCGACCAGGAAAAGCACTCGGCTGGCATTGCCCGAGCGCAGGAACAGCTTGATGACGGCCGCGGCCGTGAGTGTCTTTCCGGTGCCTGTCGCCATCTCGAACAAGAAGCGATCGTCTCCGTCCTGTACCGCCCGCTGTAACGCATGGATCGCTTTGATCTGATAGGCTCGCAGAAAGCGCAATTTACTAGCTTGGACGAATCCTGGCCGCTCGGCTTCATTCTTCCACGCCGCTTCAGAAGCATAATTCGGCCGGTGAGTAAGAACGATATAGTCGTCGCCGACCTGTTCCTCGATCAGGCGTTGCGGGTTGGGCGTGACCTTCCGGTAGTCGGATACCGAGTCGGGCGTCGGAAACGCAGTGATGATCGAAGGGTTGCCTCGCTCCAGATCCCAGAAGTAGTGCAGGTTGCCGTTCGACAGGATGACGAAGCGGCAATTCTGCGAGCGGGCGTATTTGCGGGCCTGCTCCTTGCCGGCGAGCGGGTTCTTGTCCTCCGACTTGGCTTCCAGGACGATGTAGGGAAATCCCTTGGTGTCGAGGAGCAGGAAGTCGATGTAGCCCTTGGATGTCTTCTCGAAGTCGTTGCCCAGGGCGTCGAGATCGGACGTTCTGATCGTGACATTTGGTTCGAGGCAGATATTGGCAGGCGAGTCTCCGTCGGCGAAGAAATGCCAGCCGGCGGCTTCGAGAAGTTTGTTGAGCTTGATCCGCGCGGTCGCTTCGTTCATGGGGATTCGGTCGCTTTCCCGGTGCGGTGAGGCGAGCTTGGTACTGCCTGTGTGTCCTTCTCCCAATCCTCTCTGTTTACACGAACTCGGTGCCTATCGAACGGCGCGGATCCTCAGGTGAAGTCCCTCGCGTTTCTGGAGGTAACCGATGATCTCAAACAGGTTCCGGGCCTGGGGGTTGCCGTTGGGGCCGAACATACGCATCAGGCTCTTCGGAGACTTCGCGGTCAACGCACCAAGCTCCTGAAAGCCGATGGTGGCGTTGATGTAGTCCCTCAGTACCGCCTTGCCGGTGTCCACGTCGCCGGCGAGCAAGCATTCCACCCCCTCTTTGAGCAGTTCCTCGCGGAAGGCAGGATCGCGCTCGATACGCGCCTGAATCGTTTCCTTGAAGTTTCGTGTCAGGGACATGGTTCTCAAGTCTCCCGTCGCTTGCGCCGCCTGTATTCTTGCCAGAGGTCGTGGGCAGTCTCGATATCCTGTTGCTGTCTCTTCTTGGTCCCACCACCCAAGAGGATGATCCGGGTCTCGGCGCCCTTGCCGAAATAGACCCGGTAGCCGGGGCCGAAGTCTATCCGGTGTTCGAAGACACCGGCGCCCACGGCCTTAGCGTTGGAGAGGTTGCCTTGCTCCATCCGGACCAGCGCCGTCGCCACCTTGGCTGCAGCTTCGGCGTCAAGCCGATTGAACCATCTGGCGTACGGGCTACGGCCTTCGGTGTCGATGTATTCCCTGATCTCAATCATCGACATCGGGTAACTGATACGTTACCACTTGGCCAGCCCCCTCGGCAAGTGTTGTCTGTCGTGAGAGTAGAACCCAGCCGACCGCCAGAATAACCTCGACGATTTCCAACGTCATTGGCCGACCGATGACGATTACACACCTATGTCCAAGTTCGTTCGCGACAGATTCCCGGTCTGCAATGGACGAACATGCCCGAGGAGCAGCCGGGATCGTAGACAACCCTCGGGGGCCAGCCAGTTCCGTTGCCAGGGCTTCGCGGTCATGCTCGGCTAAGATCCGGAGCGTGCTGCGATGGATGGACTGCTCCAGATAGACCGATCGCGATCGAGGCCACCGCTGGTTCAAGCGGTCCTTCGGGAGGAGTTCGAGCATCCGCTGGCGGAGGCGGGTCCGCCTCGAATACGTCGCTGGAACTCTAGGGACATGGCGTCTTTGCCCGTTGTTGACACTGCCCGAAGCGGGCTCCTCAATGTATGGGTATGGAGATTTGACGGCGCAGGTTCCCAAGCGTCGGGCGACGAGTTTGTTCGGCGTACGGGTGTCAAGCGGACGGAATTCGGGCGCCATGCGAGCGTCGACCCCGAGCTCCCTCTTGGACCAGCGGGGGCGCTCGTCGAAGCTGTGGACGTCTGAATCGGATTCTGGCCTCATCGAAGCCTACGACCGGGTTCACCGCGATGGTCTGGTTCAAGAGCAAGTTGGCCTTGGACTCTTTTCCAAGGGGAGAGACCAACTGATGACGAAGAAGCCAGGAGCTATCCCACTGCGGCACCACCTGGCAAACGGTGCGACTCTCCGGGGCGCATTTCCGATGACCTGCCTGCGTGTCATGCCTGGACCGGGATGTGAAAACGACCCGGGGGGTCGATGCACAGATTACCCCGGTAGCGATTCACACGGGCGTGGCTCTTCATGCGATTGTAGCTAATGCAGTTACGCCTGGTGCTGGTCGGTCGGCGCGGCGAACCGGGCAGCACCGACCGGTACGGGAGCGACCCCCCAGGCCGAGGGCCTGGTACGGGCGTGGGGCCAGGTGTGTTTTCACACGCTGGCCCCGCCCCCTGGGGTCGCTCCCGATCCAATGATCCCTAGCGGGAAGGCCATCGACCGCCGATTTGAGAGAGCAGCGGATCATCAACGTGCTGGCAGGGTTGGCTCTACAGGACGGCAAGCCGCTGGGTGTAGCAGTCAAATGTCACGCGCAGAATTACACCCGGCCAACAACCGGAGCAGATCGCGTCCGGCCTACAGCCCGACGCTTCGCGGCAGCTACTGGAAGGGATCAGCATGGGCGGGACCAATGGTGAAGTCCGCGGCCTCAACAAAGGTGAATGTGCAGAGCGCTTCCTAGAGCTCCGGGACGGGACCCTCAAGCATTGGAGCGTCGATCCCAACACCCGAAGCAAGCGTGAGCTCAAGTACATGATGGAGCAGGACCCGGATACCGGTGAGTGGGTACTGGAGTACTACGCGCACACTTGATGTGTGAGCGTGTCTTTGAACCTCTGACTATGGAGGGGGTGATCAGCTTGGAGGCCATAGCCTCAAAGGTGTTTTTGGCTGGTCGCCAGATCAGGGAGGCCCCGTCGGGCAGGACGTTTGATGCCACGTAAAGCGGCGGTGGCCAGGTCGGTTGCTGGGTAGTAAGCGGACGAGCTTCGGACGCAGAGGCGCTTCGGCATCTGGGCAGCAACGATTCGCCAACCATCCGGGGCCAAGCTCCCAAGAAGGCCCGGCCTACCTTGCACCGGTGCAATTCCGGGAATAGGCTCTGATCTCAAACGGCATCGGCGGGGTGGTGCGTCGGCCCAGAAGGCGCAGCACCCCGTCTCATTTCGGACGGAGTATTCGCGCCGCATCTTTCGACTCGAATCCCCTCGATCTCAGGCCCAACGGGACCGGCTGCCTTTACGGTCCGGCGCTGAAGGACGGACCCGGAGCCGTCTAGGACAGCGGCAAGGCCGCCGCGACGGTCGTACAGTGGCTCGATCACATGGGCGCCGAGGTCGTGGGCATGATGTCGTCAAGAAGAGGGACCCTTGGGCGGCACTCCACGCGGCTGGCGGTGGCTGGCTCCTGGGAGCACCGCAGGCGCCGGACCCCGGCCCAGGGTCCGCTGAGAGCTACCCGGAAGACGGTATTGATCAAGTCGAATTCTCGTACAGAGAATTGGGACTGGACTGCGAGAGAGACTACAGGGTGATAGCTCGTGAGTAAGATCGAGATGGAGTTCGGGTTCTATCCAGAGCCTCTCGAAGTCGACGCAGGCCCGATCAAGGTTCGATCCCTCCCCGATTTCGACAAGGCTGTCAAAGAGGTTGCTTCCTACGACGGGATCGAGAACGGCTGGCTATATGTGCCATCTCACCGATACGGTGCCCGCGTGTTTGGCTTGCCAAAGACCCATGTGTTAGAACACGCAAAGGCCACGGGCGAAGATCATCTCGACTTTCACATTTGGACTTTGTCTTTCTTTCTCGGCATGCGGCTGACGACAACTGAGAGAGGATTCCTAGACGCCACTCCTATTGAGCTACGCAAACTCATAGACTTCGATCTGTCTGGTGATAAGAACCGTGTGCGGGCAATCGAGCTGACCGAGCGTTTCTGGAGGACGAACCGCAGACAGCCGCGCAATGCGCAACGACTCAAGGCAGCAATTCATGCACTGTTCTTGGGCCGATACTCACAAGCGCTGCAATTTGAAAGGTTTATCTATCTCTATACAGCGATAGACGCCTGTTACGCCCTAGCCAAATCCCTACGACGTCCGAAGGACAGACACAAGCACTACGAACGAATCGGGTGGATGTGCCGTGAATTCGGCGTAACAAATCCATCGTGGGCCCAGGCCACTAGCGCAAGCGGTACGGTGGTATCAGCTCTTCGCAACAACGCACTACACGAAGCTCTATTCGGGGACGAACCGCTTGGTTTCGACGTGTACGGGGCCGGCACTGGCGTGGACATTACATTTGAGATGAGTGCTTTCGTCTGCCGATTGTTAGTAGCACTGCTCGGCGGAGAAGACAATTCCTATATCAGTTCTTCTGTACACACAGGCCAGACCTACTTCCTGTCGTTGACCAAATAGGAACTCGTATCAGTAGTATAATTGGCATGGAAACTCTCACGGCGGAGTTCCAAGCACCAGTCAGCTCTCCATCGAACACTGGCAACTTCCGCCGTGCTCTCCCCTTGGTGACTGTCGCGTCACCGAACACGCTCGCCAGGAAGCTATGCAGGCATGGCGTTTCAGACCCCAATCACGACTAGCAAGGCACTCGGAGCCATCGAACGGCGAGAGTACGTCCTGCCCGCGATCCAGCGGCAGTTCGTCTGGCAGCCCAACCAGATCGAACGTCTTTTCGACAGCCTCATGCGGGGTTACCCGATAGGCTCGTTCCTGTTCTGGATCGTCAGGCGCGGAAGCATCGAACAGTACAAGTTCTACGACTTCATGCTCCGCTACCATCAGAGGGACAATCCTCACTGTGGGTCCCTCGGTGCGGTCAGCCGGGACGAGATCACGGCGGTGCTCGACGGCCAGCAGCGACTCACCGCGTTGAACATCGGCCTGCGTGGGAGCTACGCCTACAAGCTGCCGCGCCTGTGGTGGAGAAGCCAGGACGCGTTTCCCACGCGGCATCTGTACCTCAACATCCTCGCCGAGGCGGACGAGAATGAGGCAGGCATGCGGTACGACTTCCGTTTCCTGAGGGAAAAGGACGCTAGACACCGGGATGAGACCCACTACTGGTACCAAGTCGGCGAGATCCTCGACGCCCGGGACACTGTGGATCTACACGACTTTCTCCTCGACAGGGAACTTGCCAATAGACGTGGTCCGCTCAGGGTTCTTGCTGGGCTCCACAAGGTCGTACACACGGAGCCGGTCATCGTATACTACGAGGAGGAGAGCCAGGATCTCGACAAAGTTCTGGACATCTTCATCCGCACGAACAGTGGCGGAACGACGCTGAGCTATTCCGACATGCTCATGAGCATGGCCACGGCGCAGTGGGAGAACTTGGACGCCCGCGAGGCGATTCACGGAACCGTTGGCAACATTAACCGCATCGGGGACGGTTTCAGATTCTCCCAGGACTTCCTGCTCAAAGCTGGTCTGATGCTAGCTGGCGTCGGCAGCGTGCGGTTCAAGGTCACGAATTACAACCGCGAGAACATGAAGCTTCTCGAGGCCGGGAAGGAAGCGGTGGCGATGCGGCAATCAGCTATCAGCGCACTGGCAGGGGGGTTCGGGGGGGCTCGCTCCCTGCCCGTGAACTCTGCCGGAGCGCGGGCCTCAGGGGGATCGAAGGGGGGGCGGAGCGCCCCCCTCGCCAGCCCCTTTGTGGGTACAAAGGGTATGCTGGCTCATGACAGGTAACCGGTCATGAGCCAGCGCCTCAGCGAACCGGTCCGGCCTCCGGATCTCGACGCTCGCCGGACAGATACGCGGCCCAATCGTCCATGAGTCGGCGTCGGCGCTCGAACAGGTCCGAACGCCGGTACGCCGCCTCGATCTGGTTGCGGACCTTGTGCGCCAGCGCCGCCTCGGCCACCTCGCGAGGGTGGTCCGTCTCTTCGGCCGCCCAGTAGCGAAAGCTCGACCGAAAGCCGTGCGGCACGGCCGCGACCTTCAACTCCCCGAGCAGTTCCGACAGCGCCGTGCTCGCGAATGGCTTTCCGCGCGCCCCCGGAAACACGAGCGGGCCGCCGCGACCGAGCATCCGCGCTTCCTCGAGGATCTCCAACGCACGGCGGCATAGCGGGACCCGGTGCTCGCGGTTCCCCTTCGTGCGCAGCGCCGGGATGGTCCACACGCCTGCGTCCCGGTCGATCTCCGGCCACACCGCCCCCCGGACCTCGCCGGAGCGTACGGCCGTCAGCACCAGCAACTCGAAGGCCAGCTTGACGACCGGCCGCGCGTTCGACGCCCGCACCGTCTCGATCGCGGACGCCACGTCGCGGTGCGGCAACGCCCGCATGTGCCGAACAAGCCCCCCCTGCGCTCCGAGGACAGGACCGATCCGGTCGCATGGGTTGTCGGGCCTGAGATCCATCGCCACGGCCCACTCCATGACCGCGCGGATGCGCTGGCGCAACTTCCGGGCGGTGGGCGGCATGTCGTGCCAGATCGGAGCGAGAATCCCGATCACGTCGGCGCTCGTCACCTCCGATATCGGCATCTCCCCGATGCGGGGGATGGCGTAGCGCTCCAGGCTCTTCAGCCAGAGCTGCGCATGCTGAGGGGAGCGCCAGCCCGGCCGCAGCTGGTTCCAGACCTGCCGCGCCGCCTCCGCGAAGGTGGGCATCGACTCGGCCCGCCGCTTCTCGGCCAGGAGGTCACCACCGTCGCGGGCCAGCTTCCGGTTCGCGAACGCCTTCTCGCGCGCTTCCTTCAGCGAGACGAGGGGGAATCCGCCGAGCCCGAGCTCGGTTCGGCGGCCCCGGATCGTGAGGCGCTGCACCCAGCCCCGGCTACCCGTGGGCCGGACATCGAGATAGAGGCCCTGGCCGTCGCAATATCGTCCGGCCTGGCTCACGTTGCGGACGAAGGCGGGCGTGAGCGCGTTGTGGGGATGTTGGCCGCGCGGCTTGCGTTGCGGAGGTCGGTTGGGGAGTGCCATACCCGCCAATATATCCACCATCATATGGTGGATGCAAGGGGATGGAGCGGAGCGGCATGGGACAGGACATATCCTCATGTATCGTTATAGGTCAATATAAACACGTCAGTTATGTGCGTTACGGGCCTTGGCTGGACATAATGGTAATATCCTACCATGCAGCCCTACGGGAAGGTTGTCACAGCGATGAGGCGGCCCGCGCTGATCCTGGCTGGCGCCGCCGCCGCGGCCGCGATCGCCCACGCCTTCTGGGCGCCGTTTCCCGCCAGCGGCGGTAATCCCGTGCTCGACCTCATCGCCTACCACGATCCGGGCTTCCACACGGTGATCCGCGTCTGGTACTACGTGGCGCCCGCCGTCGCCGTGGTGCTCTTCGGCAGCCTCGGCCTCTCGGTCTGGAGAGTCTGGCTCCAGCCACGAGCGGGAGGAGGGCGCCGGGGCACGTTGCCACCCTGGCCCGCCTCGCCCGAGGACGAGACACCATCGCTGGTGATCGGCGAGCTCCACCATCCCGTCGTCCCGCGCGAGAGCGAGCGGCCCTCCTGGCTCGTCGTTCCCGAGACGGGGCTCTACACCGGCATCCTGATCGTCGGCGCCGTCGGCTCCGGCAAGACCTCGGCCTGCATGTATCCGTTCGCCCAGCAGCTCCTCTCGTGGCAGGCCGACCGGCCCGCACGCCGGGCCAGCGCCTTGGTGCTCGAGGTCAAGGGCGACTTCTGCCACGCGGTGCGCCGGATCCTCGGGGACGCCGGGCGCGGGGACGACTACGTGGAGATCGGGCTCGACGGCGCCTGGCAGTGGAACCCGCTCGACGATCCCCTCCTCGATACCTACTCGCTCGCCTACAGCGTCGCCTCCCTGATCAACCAGCTCTTCGGCAAGAGCCGCGAACCGTTCTGGCAGCAAGCCTATACGAATCTCGTGCGCTGGATCGTCGAACTGCACCGGCGCATCCATTGACGTGCAGTAATGCTCCTTAGTGTACACATAAACAGTGATATATAATGAGTTGGGAGATTTCTCATACTCCGGAACATCCAGTGCCACCCCTTGACAGCCACGACTTTTCTGGGGCATGTTTTGGGGCATATTCCTGAAACCTCAACCGGTGCCCCAACATGCCGCTGACCGACACCGCCATCCGAAAGGCCAAGCCCCGCGACAAGCCGCGCAAGCTCTACGACAGCCGCGGCCTGTACCTCGAGATCGCCCCGCGCGGCACCAAGGCCTGGCGCTTCAAGTACCGTTTCGCCGAGAAGGAGAAGCGCATCTCGATGGGCATCTATCCCGAGGTCTCGCTGAAGCTCGCCCGCGAGCGGCGCGACGATTCCCGCAAGCTGCTGGCCCGGGACATCGACCCGAGCGCCTACCGGAAGGCGCAGAAGCAGTCGAAGCGGCAATGGGCCAGGAACAGCTTCGAGGCCGTGGCCGCTGAATGGCTCGCCAAGCACTCGCCGAACTGGTGCGCGAGCTACGCTCGGCGACTCGAGCGCGATCTGGGTAAGGATGTCTTCCCGTGGATCGGAGAGAAGCCGGTCGCGGAGCTCACGGCACCGGAGCTGCTGGCCGCGCTGCGCCGCATCGAAGCCCGCGGCACCCTGGACACGGCGCATCGCACGCTTCAGGTCTGTGGGCGGGTGCTGCGCTATGCGGTGGCAACGGGCCGAGCGGAGCGGGACGTGTCGGGGGACCTGCGCGGAGCCTTCCCTCCGGTGAAGCGGAAGCACTTCCCGGCGATCACCGACCCGAAGGAGGTCGGCCCGCTTCTCCGGCTCCTGGACGGCTACCCGGGCACGCTGCCGGTGCGGTGCGCGCTGCGTCTGGTGCCGCTGCTCTTCGTGCGGCCCGGCGAGTTGCGCAAGGCCGAATGGGCCGACATCGACCTCGATGGAGCCGAGTGGCGCTACACGGCGACCAAGACCGACACGCCGCATGTGGTCCCACTGGCGCGTCAGGCGGTCGAGATCCTTCGCGAGTTGCATCCCGTGACGGGGCACCACCGCTACGTGTTCCCGAATGCGCGCTATCGGCAACGCGACCGGACGATGAGCAACACCACCTTTTGGGGGGCGTTCCGGGCCTTGGACATCCCTCCGGAACGGATGACGCCGCATGGCTTCCGGGCGATGGCGCGCACCATCTTGGA
The DNA here is from genome assembly GCA_965238005.1 of Longimicrobiales bacterium. Classification (GTDB taxonomy): domain Bacteria; phylum Gemmatimonadota; class Gemmatimonadetes; order Longimicrobiales; family Gaopeijiaceae; genus CBDCKN01. Next base: position 2,749,382 of record OZ250165.1, on the reverse strand, counting down.
CGAGGTGCTGGGCTTCCGGCCCGACTTCATCGAGCACCAGCTGGCCCACCGGGTCAGGGACCCCAACGGCCGGGCCTACAACCGGACGGCGTTCCTGCCCGAGCGCCGCGTGATGATGCAGGCCTGGGCCGACTATCTGGACCGGCTCAGAGCCGGGGAAGAGATCGAGGCGACTCACGGAACCGGGGCTTTCCGAAATACCAACGTCGCCGGGGATCCCGGAACACCAACTCACGGCCCGCCGTTCCCGGTAGCTGGAGCCGTGCCTCCCACGGTCGGCCCTGTCCCCAGCTCCCCGCCCGGGTCCTTCGCGGTAGCGCCGACACACCGGCTGGACGGTCGGCGAACTGGGTGATCCGCCGCCTGGCAGCGGCGTTGAAAACCCTTCCCGGAGGGATATCTGGCCGGGAGCGACCCCGCCGGGGAGGGGTGGCAGGTGCGTGCACATGTCAACCCTCCCCGATGCCGTACCAGGCATCCCGAAGGGGGGGTCGCTCCCGCCACGGCCGGTGCGGCCCGCGCGGCGCCGGCCGTCCGGGCCACGGATGCGCAAGACACGGCCCCGCCAGTGGATACGCGGGAAGGCCCCTGTGAATCGCCGGAGGGCCAAAGTGTGAATCGCACCCCCACGTCGTTTGCGCACTCCAGTCCGGCCGTAAGTCGCGCCCCGCTCATCGGTAGCGAGCCCCGGCGAGGCGCGCGGTCCGCCATGTGCTGCCCCGGCGGATCGATCCGTGGACGGCCTGTCGCCGTGCCTGTTTCGTGAGCGCGACGCTGCGCTTCATGGCGGCCTGGAGGCCGCCGAACTCTTCGAGGATCTGGACCGCGCCCTCGAGAATGGCCCGCTCGATCCGGTCGAGTTCCTCACGGACCTCGGGGGCGGGTTCGGCGTGGCCGGAAGGCCTGGCCCAGCCTCGCATGACCTGCCGCGCCCGCTCCATCTCCCGATGCGTGCGCGCGGCGACGACGACCTCAACTGACCTGCCTTGTCTCCGGAGCGCGTACCAGAGTTGGCGGTGCGCCACGCCCCAGGAGCGGAGCGCGGTCGCGGTATCGTGGCCGGGATCGGCGTAGACGAAGACGGCGCGCTCGGCGTCCAGCGCGACCGGCAGCTTGACCGGGAAGTAGCGCCGCGCGGTGCTGGCGGCTCCCCGGTACACCCTGACGGGCAGCAGCCCCCGGTCGATGTCGAGGGCCTCGAACGCGGCGACCTTCTCGGCTTCGGTGGCAAGCCACGGCAGGCCGGGATGATCGATGACGTAGTCGAGCGAGAGCAGGCGCCGCATGAGCACCTCTGGAGAGGCGTCGCGGCGGTGGCGGATGTGCTCGGCTCCGAGCGCGCGATAGAGGCTCCGTGCATGGATCCGGCACACGCGGCCGATCCCGCGGACGTCGGGCACGGTCTCCTCGGCGGCCAGGCCCTGCGCGATCAGGGCGTGGACGACGCGCCGCACCTGTTCGGGGTGCGCTTCAAGGAACCGCGCGCACTGGGCGCGGGTGAACGCGCCGCTGTGGAGGCAGACGAACGCGATCCACCCGGCCTTTTCTCCCGTCCAGCCGAATGGCGCGAGCGCCTGTTCGCGTCCCTGGAGGTGGACGATCGCATCGCTCGCCGCCGAGTTGAACTGCTGCTTCCGCGTCTCCATGCCCCTAACGGTGAGGAGCCGTTTGCAAGGAAGTCAACCCGTAGAAAACCTCCTAAATGCCTGTGGCGTTCAGAGACGTTCAGTACGGTACAGGGGCTGTTGGACACCGCCGCCAGCGGCACGGCAAACGCCCCCGCAGGGTTCAACAGAGATGACGCCGGGGGATCGAACGCGACCGGGCCTAGAGGCAGGCGGAACGGGCACGGGATCGGCTGCGGACGACCGCCGCGTGACCTGCGCGGCCGGGGCATGAGGCATTAGTTTTGGGGGGTGAACATCCGTCCGATGCTAGCGGGCGGAGCGCTTGAGACACTCTGGACGCGCCAAAGGAGGGCTCCTTGCCACGGCTCCACTTCAAGGGGAAGGTATTCGTAGAGAACCATCACCTGGCCGTACCCTTCCACGAGCTGCTGCCGGCGCGAGAGAACGGGCTGAGCGAGAAGGCGAGCCTCCACGACAACCTGATCGTCCACGGCGACAACTTGGCCGCGCTGAAGTCTCTGCTGCCGACCTATCACGGAAAGGTAAAGTGCGTCTACATCGATCCGCCCTACAACACGGGCAACGAGGGCTGGGCGTACAACGACAACGTGAATTCGCCCCTCATGCGGGACTGGCTGGGCCGGGTGGTGGACCGCGATGACCTGACCCGGCACGACAAGTGGTGCTGCATGTTGATGCCGCGCTTGAAGCTGCTCCGCGAACTGCTCCGGGAGGACGGGGCGATCTTCGTGTCCATCGACGACAACGAGGTGCACCATCTGCGCTGTCTGATGGACGAGGTGTTCGGGGAGGAGAACTTTGTGGCGACCATCATTTGGGAGAAAGTGTACTCTCCGAAGAGCAGCGCGAAGTACTTCTCAGAAAACCACGACTTCGTGGTCGTGTACGCGAAACGAAGGGAGTTGTTCAAGAGAAACTTGCTTCCGCGGACGAAGGAGGCCGACGCACGCTATGGGAACCCGGATGACGATCCACGCGGATCTTGGAAGTCCAGCGATCTTTCTGCACGCAATCCCTATAGCAAGGGCACCTACGCGATTAGGTGTCCGGGGGGGCGGGTCATCGATGGCCCCCCGGCTGGACGATTCTGGTCCGTCTCGGAGGACAGCTTCCGGGAACTGGACAAGGACAACCAGATCTTCTGGGGTAGCGACGAGAACCAGGTTCCCGCCATCAAACGGTTTCTGTCCGAGGTGCAGCCGGGATTGGTCCCGGAGACAATCTGGACTTACAAGGAAGTCAACCACACACAGGGTGCGAAGAAGACGCTGCTACAGCTCTTCCCGGAAGAGCTGCCCGGCTTCACCACCAAGCCCTTCGAGCTCATCCAGCGGATGGTACTCCTGTCCACCGACCCCGACTCGATCATCCTAGATTCCTTCGCCGGTTCGGGCACCACGGCCCACGCCGTTCTCGCCCAAAACCGGGAAGACGGCGGCAACCGGCGCTTCATCCTCGTCGAGTGCGAGGACTACGCCAACACCATCACCGCCGAGCGCGTTCGGCGCGTCATTCAAGGGGTTCCGAGCGCCAGGGACGATGCCCTCAAGGCCGGCCTCGGCGGCACCTTCAGCTACTTCGAGCTTGGGCGCCCCATGCGCCAGGAGTCGCTCCTCGACGGCTCCCACCTGCCGTCGTGGGAGAAACTGGCCTCCTACATCTTCTTCACGGCGACCGGACAGGAGTTCGACCCGACCGAGACCAACTTTGACACCGGATTCGTCGGGCGCACCGCGTCCCACGATGTCTTCCTCTTCTACGAGCCCGATGTCGACAAGCTCAAGAATCTCGCGCTTTCGTTGCCAATGGCCCGCACCCTGCCCTCCGGATCGAGAAGGAAGCTCGTCTTCGCGCCCACCAAGTACCTCGATCGCGAGTTCCTTCACAAGTACCGGATCGACTTCCAGCAGCTCCCCTTCCAGATCTACGAAGCGATCGATAGGCTGGAACAATGATCCTGAAGGAATACCAGAAGCAGACGCTGGCGACGGTCCGCAGCTTCCTCGAACAGCTTGCGGTGTGGCGGGAGAAGGACGCGGCGGCGCGAAGCCAGGACTCCGAATGGCGGTTCGACTGGGTGCAGCGGGCTTGGGGCAAGACCGTGGCCGGGCGGCCCTACCACCCCCGCCGCAACGGACTCGGCGAGCAGCTTCCCGCCTTCTGCCTCAAGATCCCGACCGGCGGCGGCAAGACGCTGCTCGCGACGCGGGTGATCGATCTCGTCAACGCGCAATTCCGGCAGAGCCGGCGCGGCCTGGTGCTGTGGATCGTGCCCACGACGCAGATCTACAACCAGACGCTCAGGGCGCTCAAGGACCGCGACCACCCGTACCGGCAGCAGCTCGACCTTTCTTCGGGTCAGCGCACGCGCATCTTCGAGAAGACTATGGCGTTCGGCCCGCGCGATGTCGCCGAGAACCTATGCATCCTCCTGCTCATGCTCCCGTCGGCTAACCGGCGGACGAAGGATACGCTCCGGATGTTCCGCGACAGCGGCGGCTTCGACAGGTTCTTCCCCCCGGACGACGATCCCGCCGCGCACGCCAAACTGCTTGAGGAACACCCCAATCTGGACACCTTCGAGCAAACGACGGGGTTCTGGGGCCGCTACATCAAGACATCCCTCGGGAACACCGTGCGGCTGCTGCGACCGCTGATTATCCTCGACGAGGGACACAAGGCCTACAGCGTCAACGCGAAGGCAACGCTCGAAGGGTTCAACCCCTGCATGATCGTCGAGCTTTCGGCCACTCCGGCCAACGCTGCCAACGTGCTCGTCGAGATCCTGGGCCGGGAACTCAACGCTGAGGAGATGATCAAGCTCGACCTGCACATCCGTAACAAGGCGAGCGGTGACTGGCGCGGCACGCTGCTGGAGTCGGTCGAACACCGCGAAACTCTCGAGGCCGAGGCGCGGCTTCGTGAAGCCGAGTCCGGGACCTACATCCGTCCCATCTGCGTAATCCAGGTGGAGCGGACCGGCAAGGAGCAGAGGAAGCCCGGGTACGTGCACACCGATGATGTGCGCGAGTACCTGCTCCAGCACCCGGGAATCGCTCCGGAGCACATTGCGGTCAAGACTAGCGTGAAGGACGAACTCAAGGAGGTGGACGACGTTGGTGGCCTGATGTCCCGCGACTGTCCGATCCGCTTCATCATCACCAAACAAGCGTTGCAGGAGGGCTGGGACTGCCCGTTCGCCTACGTCCTCACTATCCTCACCAACCCGATGTCGAAAACGGGGATCACCCAGTTGGTGGGCCGGATCCTGCGGCAGCCCTACGCGTGCAAGACGGGAGTGCCCCTGCTTGACGAGAGCTACGTCTTCTGCTTCAGCCGCCGGGGAAACGAACTGCTGAAAGAGGTCAGGAAGGGGTTCGGGTTGGAGGGGTTGCAGGGCCTCGAAGGGAGGGTGGTATCCGATGGCGGCCCGACGCGCCCAACGGAGAAGCTGGCGACCCGGCAGCGCACGCCGTATAGAGCGGCGGCGCGTGATCTCGTCTTTCCCGCGTTCATGATCCGGGATGTGGACGGCTGGCGTCTGGTCCATTACGAGGCGGACATCCTTTCGCGGTTGCCTTGGGACGACATCGACCTCTCCGCGCTGGACGATCTGACGCTGGACGAGGGGCGAGGGGGAGATGACCTGCTCCGGGCGAACCTGACCGAGGAACGTGTTGTGGAGCCGGGCGTCCCGAACGGCGGTGATCCCGGAAACGTCGAAGCCCCCCCCGCCGCCGACTCGGGTAACGGCGGCGATCCCGTGGACTACTTTTTCGCGGCCAGCCACCTCCTGGACCTGGTTCCCAACCCGTGGTGGGGCCGCGATCTCGCCCGACGCACCTTCGAGGTCCTGCTCAAGCGTTACCCAACCAAGCGGGTGGCGGCCAATCATGTGTTCGTCCTTGAAGAGCTGCGCCGACAGGTCGAGATGGAGCGCGACCGCCTGTCGCGCGAGGTCTTCCGTGCCCTCCTAGAGTCGGGAAGGATGCGTTTTCTGGTCGTCGCAGAGGATCTTGAATTCGGTCGCCTGCCCGAGAAGATCGAGGGCCCGAAGGCGAAGCAGGCGAACCGAGAGGACGGCAGTCCCTACCAGCGCAACCTCTTCGACGTTACCACGGAGGACGATCTCAACCAGTTCGAGAACAAGGTCGCGACCTACCTGGACCAGCAGGCGCGGCTGTTCTTCTGGTACCGCAACCGCGCCCGCAAGGACTATTACGTGCAGGGATGGAAGCCGCGCCGGATCTACGCCGACTTCATCGTGACACTGCAGAGCGACGAGCCCGGGGCGGACGACGGCTTCCACCAGGTGTTCGTGGTCGAAACCAAGGGTGTTCACCTGAAGGCGTCTGAGGATACCGAATACAAGCGGTCCGTCTTCGACATCTGCAGCGAGCACGCCCGCAAGGCCGATTGGGCCGAGTTCGCGCCCGCGATGCGAAGCAAGGTGCTGCGCTTCGAGGTCGTGGATGAGGACGAGTGGCAGGCGCGGCTGAACGAGATGCTGTTTCGGGGGACATTGTGAAGGAATTGGGCGAATCGTCCGCGTCGGCACCGCGCACCTGTAGCTGATCGGCAGAAGGTCGTGGTGTGGGCGACCTCCACCGTCCCGGCGCGCTACGCTCACCGTGCAGGGCCAAAGAAAACCACTGGTCCTCGGTCCGCGGGCGGCAACCAGCCGAGTAGACCCTCACTTCGGTGAGGCCGGGTTTCAGGCGATTACCGTACTCCTACCTCTATCCGGCCGCCTAGAAGATTCGCCATACCCGAACAACAAGATGACCGCCCGACGCAGCAGCGTGGGCTAACACAGCTGTCAAGAAGCTACCGTATCCCCGCGCGTGCACCCACCGTGCCTTCCACCTGCGGTTCGAAGCCAAGGCCTCGAAATACTCAAACCGCAAGTCATTGATTAGCGGGTCGTAGATTTGCTCGCAAGACTTCTTGGAGAAAACGAACTCGGCGACGCCGCGCAGCGAGGAACCAACCGGCCGTTGGACTTTTCGGCGACTCGCCAACCGCACGAGCCAGTTCGTAGCGGTTTGCCCGGCTTTTCTTAGTCGCCGACCACGCAGATCGCGCCCCTGCGCCTTTTCTCTCGTCACTTTAGCCTCAGTTACGTGAGCAGCCAGGCGGGTCCCGGTATGTCCAACGCGGAAGTCCAGAGCGTTTGCCTTCGCCATCTGGCGGATGACTCTATGAAGGGCCAGGCTTGAATTGCCAAGGGCCTCCTGCGTTCTTCGGATTCCTTCCAGCATCGGAGAGCAGTCGAGCGCCTTCTGCGTCCGGCGAATGCTCTCGAACAGCTGGGAGTTGTCCAAGGCCTCCTGCGCTCTTCGGATTCCTTCCAGCATGGGAGAACAGTCGAGCGCCTTCTGCGTCCGGCGAATGCTCTCGGACAGCTGGGAGTTGTCCAGCGCCTCCTGCGCTCTTCGGACTCCTTCCAGCACGGGAGAGCATTCCAGCGCTTTCTGCGTTCGACGAATGCTCTCCATCGCGGTCCTCAGAGCCTCTATCTGACGAAGGAGCCCGGAGGTGTCGTGGAAGCCGTTCATGCCGTGCTCAAGGAGGGGGCGAGCGACCGCATTCGCTCCCAAAAGCTAAGGACGCGCTTGCCGTGTCCGGTGGCCTGATAGACTCTCCGAGCGACTCCGCCCTCCGGTGCGTCCTCCAGGTTGGACTCGACGTAGCCCTTTTCCGCCATCCGGCCCAGAGTCACATAGACAGTGCCGCGCTTCAATTCGTCGCTCACACGGATCATCTCCAGGCCATACATGCTGCCCTGGTTCACAAGGAGGTGGAGGATGACCGCCTCCTTCTTCGACAACTTCGGAATCTCGTCCATGATCCTATCTTACATTTTGTAAGACTTTCCCACAAGACCCCCAGTGAGATGGATGGCATGATCCTCCGACCGACCCGAGTGGCTTCGCTGCCGCAAACGCCCGGTTGACGCTGGATAACCGTGAACGGCTCATGACCCGCGCTCAGATCGAGCGCTCCTCACCTCCTCAAGGACGTGTTTGAAGGAAGGAAGTTCGAAGACGGAAAGCCCGTCTCAACACAACAGCGGAAGAATGCCGCCTGATACGTTTACACACCTATTGACCCAACCTCGATCGCCGACGTGGTGGAGCGTGTCTAGTTAATTCGTTCTACGACCCACGGGATGGACGACGCTGGTCCAGCCCCTCGCATCAGACGATCTTTCTCGCCAGGCACCCAACGGAGGAGGTAGGGCAGATGGAAGTGCACCAGATCGTCCTCGCGTATCTCGAGGTCCTTCTAAGCTGGCCGCCTCTTGTGGGCCTGCTCGGCACGGTTGTGCTCGTTCTGTTCAAGAAAGAGGTGCGTTCCCTAATCGGGCGGATTGCGAGGATCCGTTTCCCAGGAGGGGGCGAGATCGCCCTTCCTCGACAGGCCCCACCAACTGATACCAAGGACGCCCCCGAGGTACCAGAAGGCGACGTCGAGCTACCACCCGACGTCAGTGGGGCAGAGGCCGATCGACTGAGGGAAGCAATTCGGTCAGAGCGGGCAGCGACATACCTGTGGGAGTACCGCTACCTAAATCGCTACTTGGTCCGTGCGACTCAACTGGTTCTGGACCACATAGCTTCTTCCGCCGGTCCAATCGCCCTGCGACTCCTCGACTCCGATCTTCACGCCTTCATTCCCAGTGCGAATGAGCGAAACGCGATACTCGCTGCGCTGGCAGGGCACCACTTGGTCCTGATGGGGGATGGCCTGATTGAGGTGACGCCAAAGGGTCGTGAGTACATCGCGTGGAGAGGACCGCTCCCCGACCAAGCCCCTAACTCCCTGGTGGGCGCAGCGGACACGAGCACGTCGACACTTGGCACAGGGCCGTCGTTGACCGATGAGTCGCTCAAGGCCATCGGAAAGAGGATTATGGAGATGGCCCCAGCCGCTCCCGAGACAGACGAGGGCAAAGAGTCTTGAGCGGGGACGGTTGGTGGGTCAGCCCTCGGGTTCCGATAGCCACTCCAACAGTCGGACACTCAGCTGGGTGATGCTGCTTCGTCTCTCGGACACCTGTTCTACCAACCCCTCTTTCCCCATGTATTGGAGGTGCGCCAAGATGTCATCGTCCCACTGTCGAAACTTGTCTTTCAAGGCTTCGGCGCCTGGGCCACCGATGTTGTCGGCCGCTCCCAACGCTGCGTCCCAGCCACGGACACCATCCGGCTTCTCGGAAAAGACGTGGGGAATTTCATCCGACAGTCCGGCCAACCGTAGTTGTTCCAGATCCTGAAGGTGGAGTTTGATCGCTAGTTCCCTCGTGCTGGTATGATGCTCTCCCCCACCTTTCTCATGCTTCTCTCTCCGCCGCAAGAGTTCGCGCAAGAGTTCTATATGAATGGGTGCCAGCGCGTCGAGCAGCTTCAGGGCCGTCGGGTAAAACGAACGGTTGATATCCCGTCGAGCGGTATTTGCGAGGATGGTCGCGTAGAGATTCCGTTTCTCGGAGTCGCGCTCCAAGGTGACCGTATTCGTCACCTCAATAACAAATTCGGCCGCTTCCTCGGTCTCAAGAAAGCCCTTATCGAGATTGTCATGGGCTTCCAGGCGCCGTATGCGAGCACTGGTCTCCCCCACGAACTGCTCGATACGCTCCACGACTCTCTCAAGGTCCTTACCCGCCCAGTACGCCGATACTGCACCGCCGACGTAGGGGATTAGGGCGACTAGGGCCTGGGCCTGCTCTCGTGGTGACCGGTGGGGTAGGGCCTTGGCCTGAAGGACTATGTCAGAGCCTGAGGGGGCGTCCATGTTCGACGCGTCGCTCACTCCAACCCCTCCAGCTCCGAGCTAGGATCAAAGGGTGTGTAAAAAGAGAGGCGACGCACCTTTGCGCTGAGATTTAAACCAGCGAGCCCGGGTGACAGCCCGGGGAAAGGAACGTCGCCTCATGAGAGAGGATATCGCGGGACCCCAGGGTGCGTCCAGCAGGCCGATGTGGGAGACGCTCGAGGGGATGGTTAGGGAGAAGGCGCAGGAGTTCATCCAACAGATCATGGAGGAGGAAGTCACGGAGTTGTTAGGCCGGGAGAGGTCAGAGCGCAGGAGTACGGTGGACTCGGCCGAGGGCTACCGCAACGGATATGGCAAGCCGACCGCGACCTTGTTGGTCTCGCGGTCCTTGACTCCGACGACCGCCGTTTTCCCGACCGCGCCACGGCCAGCCCGAAGCCGCTTCGATGAGTGCTTGTTCTTCTCTTTCCCGCCGATGTAGGTTTCGTCAACCTCGACCGGCCCGGAGAAGCTGGCCGACTGGCCGCCCCACGCCTTGCGGATGCGGTGAAGCATGAACCACGCGTACTTCTGGGTGATGTCCAGGTCGCGGTGGAGGTTCATGCTCGACACGCCCTTAAGGTTGGTCGTGTAAAGGTAGATGGCGATCACCCACTTACGCAGGGGCAGCCGCGTCTGCTCCAAGACCGAATCCGTGCGAACGCTGAACCGCTTCCGGCACGATCCGCACCAGAACGTCATCGGGGCGCTTGCTGGCCTTGGCGTCGCCCAAGCTGGCGCACCGCGGGCAGTAGAGGCAGACGATCAGCGGGGCTCGGGCGAACGGAACGACGATCATGCTTGAAGGGAAGGCTGCTGAGATACACGAGAAGCTGTGGGAGGATTGGACTACTCTGAAATGGTCGCTCGACAGCTACAAGGACTTGTTCAGCGAGCTAGATGCACGACAAACGATTGACCCTTTTGGCGGCGATTTATTTCACCTCTACATTTGGCCAAGGCTCTGGGATGACTTGATTCTGCGGTTATCGCGACTGACGGACCCTCCTAAGACAGGATCCAAGACAAATGTCAGTGTGGAACGGTTGTTGGAGTTTTGTGATGACGATGATGAGCTACGTGTGGATATCGAGAATGCCTTGAAAAAGGCAAAGGAAGCCACGAAATCTGCTCGTGTCGCCAGAAACAAGACCATCGCTCATGCTGACGAGAAGCAGTCTCTAGAAGGCTCCGGAATCGGTCCACAATCAGTCAATGACATCTCCGATGCCACTGATGCGATATACGAAGTTCTCCAAAAATTCGATTTGCGGCGCCTCGGTATACATATGATGAACGAAGTCGTTCACCCAATGTACGCTAACCGATTTATCGTCATGCTCGAAAGGGCAAGTCACGCGGTTCGGTATATATCAGAATTCCTCGCTGATGCTGACGATTTCGACAGGTTCGATGAGAGAAAAGCAAAGCTCTTTGTAGAGAACCTTGGCCGCGAGTATAATCCAATGGTTGACATGATGCACCTTAGGGGCATCTGGAAGTTGGGCAAACGCCTCCCATCGTCTCGGTGATGCTTGGCACAGTTCAATCGTGAAAAATAGGCAGCATCAACAGGCAGCCCAGTCGTCCATCAGCTTGCGTCGGCGCTGGAGCAGCTCCGAGCACCGGTAGGCCGCCTCCACTCTGTTCTGGGCCACATGCGCGAGGGTTGCTTCGATGACCTCGCGCGCCCCGTCAGGGAGCCCCGTTGTGGGCCAAGTCCGGCGCCATCCTCATGGCCCCGCCGAACGCTTACATCCACGGTCCACGGCGTCTTGCGGTCCGAGCATGGGCCAGAGCGAGAGTATGGCCCGTGGCCGGGGGGAGTCCCCCGCCCACGAAATCCGCCGAAGCGCGGGTCCTCGGGGGGTCGAAGGGGGGGCGGAGCACCCCCCTCGCCAGCTCGCAATGTTTAACATTGCGTGGGCTGGCTTACGCACCTTAGCCTGCGCCTGTGGTGCCGTGACGGCGGGCTGCAACCTATGGCTTGCGGCTTCCACCGGCGAGGTACGCGGCCCAATCGTCCATGAGTCGCCGTCGGCGCTCGAACAGGTCCGTGCGCCGATACGCTGCCTCGATCTGGTTGCGGACCTTTGTGTGCCAGCGCCGCGCTGCGGCTGAACACCGCCGGGAAGTTGCACGGAGAGGACCGGGCCGAGGGATGGGGGCCGTCGTAGTCCACGAAGGGAGTTCGGCTTTGATGCGAAGGCCCGTGGCCGTACGTTGATTCTCAGCAGTCGGCTTAGCTCAGAGGTCTTGGCCGGTTTCGTCGGCCCGGTCTGCGGGTCGGCCACCTGCAAGCTCCACGCGCTCGGGATTCTCCGCCTCGGCGAGAGCGACCGCTGTGAAGACAGACGGGTCCAGTTGCTTGGTTCCAAGTTGAGGCAACTAGGGCCATGAGGGGGGATTCTATCTGGCAGAGATAAACCGCATCGTCTCATGTTTGAAGCGGTTCGGTGAGGATTCGCTCGAGCAGGAGCGTGGCGTCTCCGGCATCACCGTCGAGCCCGCCGCGCGCGACCTCGTGAACGACCTTGAGCATTATCCGCACGCGTTCGTGCTGGCGTGCATCGCCGACCGTCAAACGCAAGCCGATATCGCATGGAGCCTTCCACACGCGATTTGTAAGGCCGCGGGGGACTTCGAGTTCGAGACCCTAGCGGGGCTTCGGGGGAGTGTCTGGTCCTCCGTACTCGCGTCATCCGGCCACCGGCTGGCCACCGACATGGAGCGATTACTTCCCGCAGCCATCCGACTTATCGGCGACAGGTACGGCGGGGACGCCGCACGAATCTGGGCCAACGGAAGCAGCGGTGTTGCAGTCGCCAGACGGTTCCTGGAGTTTGACGGTGTGGGTCCGAAGATTGCCAGCATGGCGGCGAACATCCTGATCCGCGACTTCGGCATCGAGCTCCCGACGCCCAGGCCCGACATTCCCGTCGATACTCACGTCCTACGCGTGTGGAAGCGACTGGACCTTCTCCCAGGGTTCGAACACAGCCAGCTACGGTCGACCACGGAGAAACAGAAGATTGGGCTCCAGCTGCGCGCTCGCGAACTCAACCCGGATTGGCCCGGAGAGCTTGACTGGCCAACATGGCAGATCGGACGCACGTGGTGTCACGCAAGGCGGGCACCCGCGTGCGGCGAATGCTACATGGGACCCATCTGCCCGTCGGCGGGGGTAACTTCGAACTCAACGACCGGATCGTGATTGATGGCGATGCGGGCGGTACTCGAACAGGCGGAGATGCTACCCACTGGTTGGGCGGCGTGACGCCGGGTCGGTTGGGCACAGGCGGTACGGATCGGAGCATCACCGACCCCACGCTCAGCCGCTCGGCCTTGGGCGCGTGGCCGCGTGGCATTCGGACTGACGCGTCCGTTCACGGCCACGAAGGGCCGAGGAAATCCGTTTCGTCCCGGTGGAAATAATGGGGGGCAGAGCACCGTCGCTAAATATATAACTCGTTTGTATAAAATGAGTTATTTAGCTGTCCGAGGCAGTCCGTAGGGCTGCCTCGGATGATATAGCATGATCTTACTAGGCTGCCCTGCGGGGCGGCCGCGCCGGCCAGCTGGCACCCGCGGGGCCGAGACGATGGCTCCGCTATGCTGGATCGCAATGGACGCTGATGGCGAGCGCTGGATGCGGGTGCGATTATGGGGCAACTCTGGGGGCACTGTTAGACACGCGCAAACCGATTAGGTAATACCCACAACGACTTACGAGCCTTTTAGATAGGTTGCACCGGCTCCTGCCGGGGGGCTGGGTCACGCTGCAGGACATCTACCGCTGCACGATCGACGCGGAACTATTCGCCGAGAGAATCCGCGAGGCCAAGGACCTGGTGGCTGAGGCGTGCCCGGCGCGCGTCGTCATCTCCCACGACGACATGATCGGCCATCCGGAAGCGCTGAATGACTGGGTCTGGATATATACCTCCGGTGAGGACACGGTGACGTGCCGGCTCGACCCGGTCCTCCGGGATCGGCTCGCCGAGTTCGAGATCCCGTTCGAGACCGAGAAAGGCGAGAGCGGCGCAGGCAGCGAACTCAAGGACCAGGTCGAGGCGATCGAGCGCTGGTACCTGAACGATTGGATGGCGCTCGATGCCAAGCTCCGCACCTCGATCGTCGAGGGCATCTCCGTCTTCCTCTCGCTCTTCGACCAGCCGCAGGTCGCGAGCGTGTTCTGTCCGCCGCCTCCGGATCCGGATGCGCCCACACATCTATATAAGGAGACACCGGACGAGGATGCGGCGGCCGTCCGGCCCATGCCGGGCCTTCGCCGCCGCCTGCCGCCGCTCGCCGAGCTGATCGAAGGGGGCAGGGTCCTGGCCCTCAACATGCCCGCCGGCGCGAACCCGGCGCTCGGACGCGCCATCGGCGTGCTGCTCAAGAACGCCTGGATGCAGGCGCTGCTCCGGCGGCCCGCCGAGGCCGCCCGCCGGCCCGGCCGCTACCTCCGGCCCGCCGTGTTCATCTGCGACGAGTACCAAGCGTTCGCGACCGTGGGCCAGGACGACCCCGCTGGCGACGAGAAGGCGTTCGCCTTGACGCGGCAGTGCCGCTGCATCCCGATCGTCGCGACGCAGTCGATCTCCTCGCTCCGCTCCGTGCTGTCGGGCACGGACGCGTGGCGCACCCTGGTCCAGACGCTCCGCACCCGGATCTTCCTGTCCTTGAGCGACGAGTCCTCGGCCCGGATCGCATCGGAGATGTGCGGCAGCGTCATGAAGACGCAGCCGTCCTACACGTTCACCGAGACGACGGGCAGGCCGGAGTTCTCGCTGCTATCGGGACGCGCCGGAGGCGGACGGGGCACGATCGGCGCGAGCAAGTCGTTCCGGCAGGCACGGGAGCCGGTGTTCACGCCGAGGGACTTCACGCTCCTCGCCAACTATCAGGCGATCTGCCTGCCCTACGACGGCACGAAGTCCCTTCCGGCCCGGCGGGTCTACCTGCAGCCCCACTACCTGCCGAGGAGCACGGGCTACTGGCGGCTCCGCGAGGAGGGCCGGCTATGAAGCGCGCGAGCGGGATCGGGCATCTGAAGCCGTTTCTGCCCGGCCTCGAGGCCGTGCTCGAGGATCCGGAGGTCTCCGAGCTGATGATCAACGGCCCCGGCAACGTCTGGGTCGAGCGCGGCGGAGAGCTCGAGCCCATCGAGGCACCGGCGCTCACCGCCGCGGCACTCTACCGGGCGGCCATCCACATCGCCAGGCCGCTCGGGCTCGATCCGGCCACACGGCCCGTCCTAGACGCGCGGCTCGAGGACGGCTCCCGGGTCGCCATATGCACGCCGCCCGCAAGCCCCCACGTGGCTATGACCATCCGCCGGTTCGGGGGCCGCGCGTTCTCGGCCGAAGACCTCGTTGGCCAGGGCGCCTTGCCAGAGACGGTGTTCCGCGCCGCCCGCGACACTCTCACTTCGCGGCGCAACATCCTGGTCTCCGGAGGCACCGGCTCGGGCAAGACCACACTCCTCAACGCACTGATCGAGCTGCTCCCCGAGGAGGAGAGGATCGTCGCCATCGAGGACACGCTCGAGCTCAGGATCGAGCGCGCGAACTGCCTGCGCTTCGAGGCCGGAGCCGTCGGCTCCGACGCGCCCGTGTCGATCCGCGACCTGGTCCGGCACGCGCTCCGCCACCGGCCCGACCACATCGTCGTCGGAGAGGTCAGGGGCGGCGAGGCCGCCGATCTCCTCCAAGCGCTGAACACTGGCCACGGCGGATCGCTCATCTCCAGTACATAAATTCCAATACAATCCATATGTGTCCGGTAAGGTTATATAACTCTCAGTATAGCAGTTAGTTATATAACTACACTCCGGGTTACAGAGTCGCTGTATGTCCGCTATGTTCCCGTACATGTCATACGATACTTTATACGGGATATAGGAAATGGATTTGCCCAAACACCGAGGGAGACGCCCGCACAACGCACTCAGCGCGGCCTTCGTGCGCAGTGCCAAGCCCGGATACTACTGTGACGGGAACGGCCTCTATCTGCGCGTGGACCGATCCGGCGCGCGCCGATGGGAGCAGCGTCTACGGATCCAGGGCCGACCCCGCACGATGGGGCTCGGGGGCTACCAGCTGGTATCGCTGGCCGAGGCGCGCGAGAAGGCATTCATGAACCGCAAGATCGCGCGCTCGGGCGGCGATCCGCGTACCGAGCGGCACAAGATCCGGGACATGCCCACGTTCGCCGAGGCGGCCGCCCGTGTTCTGGAACAGCTGCGGCCGGGCTGGCGTACCGCCAAGCATGCGAAGGACTGGGTCACCAGCCTGCGCGTCTATGCGTTCCCACAGCTGGGCAATCGACCGGTCGGCGAGATAACGACAGCCGACGTTCTGGCGGTTCTGACACCGATCTGGCACGACAAGCAGGTGACCGCCCGGCGGGTGCGCCAGCGCATCGGGGCGGTGATGAAGTGGGCGGTGGCGATGGAGCTTCGGCCGGACAACCCCGCTGGCGATGTGCTCGGTCAAGCGCTCGGCCGACAGCGCGTCGTAGTCCGGCACATGCGCGCGTTGCCTCACGCGGAGGTCGCGGGCGCGATCGAGGCGGCCCGGACTTCGGCGTCGACCCTCACGACAAGGCTCGCCTTCGAGTTCCTGGTGCTGACGGCGTGCCGCTCCAGTGAGGTTCGCTTGGCAAGCTGGGATGACATCAATCTCGAGACGGCCGAGTGGACCATCCCCGGTGAGCGCATGAAGGCCCAGCGCCCCCACAGGGTGCCGCTGTCCGGGCGCGCCATGGTGATCCTCGAGGAGGCGCGGACGCTCGGCGGTGGTGGCGGTCTGGTGTTCCCGTCGCCGGAGGGCCGCGTGTTTTCCGACACCAACCTCCCCAGGCTGCTTCGAGGACTGGGCATCGCGGCCGTGCCGCACGGCTTCCGGTCCAGCTTCAGGGACTGGGCGGCCGAATGCACGGACACCCCCCATGCGGTCATGGAGGCGGCCTTGGCGCACGTGGTCCGCAACAAGGCGGAGGCCGCCTACGCTCGTTCCGACCTGTTCGAGCGCAGGCGCGTCCTGATGGAGCTTTGGGCTGCGTACCTCACCGGCGACAGTCGCAAGCCATAGGTTGCAGCCCACCGTCGCGGCACCTCAGGCGGAGACTAAGGTGCTTAAGCCAGCCTACCCAATGTGGGTACATTGGGGCTGGCGAGGGCTCCGCCCCTTCGATCCCCTGGAGGCGCGCGCTCCGGCGGAGTTCGCGAGCGATCCGCTCCAAAAGCCTCGCGAGTCCGAGGGCCGGCTAGTGGGGTTGGGAGCCGGATGACCGGCCCGACATTCTATTCGGGCCACATGTAGGCCGTCCTGCCGCACGGCTGCACCAAACGTTCGTCGGAATCGGTCGGCAGAGCGTGCAGGTCACGCTGCCATAACCCATGAAGTCCACGGACGGCCGCGAGAATCGAGATGGCAGAGTCCCACTCGTGCTCGTTCTGAAGTGCGACATCGACGGCGAGCAATCGACTCAGGTGCTTGTTCATGACGGATGTGTTCGGGCCGTTGTAGTCGTAGCGTTCGTTGCACTGCGCGTGGTACAGCACCTTGGGGTGGGTTTCGGTAACGAAGATGTCGGGGAAGGCCTGTCGCACGGCGACCAGCAATGCCATTCCGCTGACGCTCATGGCCCCGTAAAGGGAGTTTGGCGCTTGGACGCTGTTCTGCACGTCGGGATAGCGCCGTCGAAGCCAGCGATCCGCCGGACGCCAGCCACTGCGACCAGTGCCCCAGCAGGTGAGGGTGTCGATACCGAGCCCAAGGGGTGTTTCGATATCGAAAATCAATGCAACCACCTCCTCAACGTTGCAGAGGGTCTTCGTAGTCACGTTGACGATATTCCCGTCTTCAACCGTCGCCCACGCAAGTCCATGCTTGCGGTTGCCACCAGGGTCGTATCCGACCACGGTGCCCGTCATCGGCATGCCTCCCAATGGTAGCGTGGGTTCAATATCACTCGCTCCGCCGATGTCGGGGCGGCCCACGTCCGTGCGCGTGCCATGGCTTGCCGCATCAGCTCCGAGAGAGGCACGCCAGCGACCGTTGCCGTGGCCCGCCAGTCGGTGAGCTCAGCTGGCGATACGCGGGCGGCGGCGGTGACGTGCGGCGCTCAGCCATCAGCGCACCGGCAAGGGGGAGGGGGGCAAAGCACTCCGCAGGAGCGCGGGCCTCGGGGGTTCGAAGGGGGGCGGAGCTACCCCTCGCCAGCCCCTGCCCGGGACCCGCGAAGCGTGGCCCCAAGGGGTATGCTGGCTCTCGTACATTAAACGAACTCGTCGCCCGACGCTCGGAAGCCTGGATCATCAAGTCCTCCACCTGCCCATACGTGGCAGAGGCTGTGAGGAGGAGCTGATCATGGCTGTGCACATCTGCCGCATCTCGGTGCCCTGAGCGGGACCTGAGCGGTCGTTCCCAGAGAACGGTTTCCGTCGGTGTTCAGATCGTTAGAAGCACCCGTGTGTGCCCGTTGTGGTGGCACTTCCGCGTATGTGCCGAGCACGAGCCCGGCTTGCCGCACCTGCGCGACGAGGGCCATCCAGATCGAGTGTAGCTGATCGCGGCAGTGCTCGCGGCTGACCCCCTTGGGAGCTATATAGCAGGCGGGGTTGAAGTACTCGCTTGGCAGGTCGATGCCCGGTCGCGGAAAGCCCGTCCCGTCACCGGCGGGCTGCGCGGGGAAGAAGCTGAACATTCCGTCCACCGGATCGTCCGGCGTCGCGCCCCGATAGAGCCTGAGCCGCACGTCCGCTGCGCACCCGCCTTCGTGGTTGTCGGCGAGCGGTCCGCCGGTCACGATGCCGAACACGTCAGACGTCCAGTCCTTCAGCACCCGGTCTGCCTCGGATACCGGATAGAGATCGGAATTCGCGACCACGAACACGGTATCGAGCCACCATCTCCACTCGCCCCCGACTCCCTGCTTACCGCTGCCGAAGGCGATCACGGACCCCTCACCGAGGCGCATCAAGCCGGGGCTGTGGGCCCCTTGACGGCAGTTCGAATAGAGGAAGCGTTCGCCGAAGATGAACGGGTCGGTATTGTGCAGTCCCCGGTAGTTGTCCCTCAGGACGTAGTACGGCTGCCAGAGGTAACGCGGATAGTCCCGGTTGCCACGGGACTGGTCGAGCTCACGAATGAGGCGCGACTCGGGCTCCCACTCGCCCCACGCCCACAATTCGCCGCGGTGCGGGCTGTCGTCCGACGCAATCCACTCGCCAGGGAACTGCATGAACTTCCGCGCATGGCTGCTTGCCCGGGTGTGCCACGGCTTACTTCCGCTACGGTCGGGTCGGTGCTCGCCCCCCGGGTGCGGGAACTGAACGAAGCAACGCTTATCGGCCATCCTGATATGCCTTCAGTACCACCGCGCCTGCCTTGCGCTTGTGGGTGTTGGCCAGCAGCCCAAAGGGCTTCTGAGCTGCTCTGCCGAAGATGAACAGCGACCGTTCACCGCCTACGTCGTACCACCGTGCGTGGACCTCGTACGGTCGGGACCGAAGGGCGCCGCTGCCTGTCCGCTCGAAGGCGTGGATGACCTCCCAACTGGTCAAGGGCGTGAACTTGATGCCCTCGAGGTGAGCCTTCGCCACCGACAGAGCCACGATTTGTGGCTCTAGCTCCTCCAGAAGCATGTGCCAGAGCGGGCCGCCATCGGACTCGAGTGCTTCACGATCAGCTTTGTCGAGGTCGTTCCACGTCGAGTTCGTCGCGACGGGTGAGCAGATGTCGGTGTGGAGCGCCGTCGATGCGCCGCCGTGGTAGTAGCTCGCCTTCATGCCGTTGAGCAGCGGCTCGAAGGCGCTGAACCACCCGTCGTAGGGGGCGATTCGAAAATAGGCGGACATTGCTTCGAGGTACCGGGATGGCTCCCCGCCAAGGCCGCCTTCTGCGAGCGGAAAGCGCAGGAACGGCTGGTCAGCCGGAAACTCATGCCGCGAGGGATTCAGTCCGACCGTCAGCACGTGTAGCGGCGAAGCTCGATACGCGTCGAGGTCGCCGAAAAAAAGAATCGGCACAGCCGGTTTGACGCACCATGTCCGGCGGGCGACGTGGTCGAATGCGCGGCTTGCTTGCACCACTGCCTGAGCGAGACTCATCTATCGGGTAACCCCTTGGCAATATGGCTTGCACGCAGGCTGACGATTATCAGCGGCGCAGCCTCAATAAGAAACCGTACCGATAGCGCTCCGCAATGTGTGAGAGGACCGTCCGCAGTGGATCCCCGGGTCCCCTGTGGGTCATCCGGCGCCGAGAAGTCGGCTCTGACGGCCACTGAGGGCTCCTCTCGGCCCTGCCGCGGTCGTGAAACAGACGAACTCCCCGGGTCACGGCCCCGTGGGGCCTTCGGGGCCACCTGTGATCGCCGCTCTGAAAGCCGCTGAGGGAGCGCAACGGACATGGACGCAGGTGGCCGTCCGGACTTACGTTTAGGATGACGGGGTCAGTCTGCCGTGCTCGGGCCGTTGCGTACCGATGACGCACTCCGGCAGTCGTCCGCTTCCCGCATGAGGAGAGCCATGAGGGTCTTTGTGACCATCATTCTGGTCACCCTAGCAGTTGCTGGACCTCTGTCAGCTCACGCTAATGTCGGTTTGCAGTCGCAAGCAGCTTCAGTCATGACTCCGTGGGTGGAGAAAATCTGGGCCGAACTCATTCCCGCGAGATTGAGTGACCTGCCCAAAGTTCACACGAGGCTGAATCAGCGGGCATCGACGGTCAATTGGAGAGCAAATGTCGGCCGGGTAACTGCGGAGGATCTCTATAGGAAGATTCCCGGCGGTGTTCGGGTGGCAGGTGGGAAGGCGGTACTGGGCTTTCTCGACGTCCATGACGTGAGTCATATACGATCAGTGAATCGCCATCCCGAATTGGCGGCCAGCGCCGGTAACGTGGTCTTTGAGCCTCCGAAATGGAACCAAGGACGTGGTCCCAGAGACATGGGGTTCCCGGACAAGCTGCGGATGCACACGCACAACGCCCGCATGGGCTTGGGAGCTGCACGTCGCCCAATTCTGGCCAGCCTCGCGAGGGGCGGCGCAATCGGCGCCCTGGTGGAATTGCCCGTCTCAGCTTCTGTGGAGACGCTGCACGTGGTAAACGGGCGAAAGGCGCTTGGACTGCGGTGCTTGATTTCGCGCGGTCGGTCAGTATTGCCACGGCTGTCGTCGGTTCGACAGTCGGCGTAGTTGCCACGGCGAGCGCGCTGGGTGTCACTGTGGGCACTCCGGTGCTGGTGGGTTTCGCAGGAGTGGGTGGAAGCTTGTACGCGTGGAATTCGGGTGAGCGCATCTGGCAGGCGATCGGGGACGACACGCGCGCTGCTGCCGTAGAGAAGGTGGTAGCAACGAAGGAAGCTGCAGATGCGGCTCTTCGCGACGGCGCTGGCACGTTGCGAGATCAGGTGGGCGTAGCCATCGACGCGGTTAGCGAATGGTTCCACATCCACAAATCGAAGTTCAGGCTATAGATCGAGTTCGGCGGGCGATCCGAAGCGCACTAGCTGGAGGGAGGACCCTCAGGAGCCTGGGACCCTCCCCTCCCTTTCTCTGACCCATCTTGAGGGCTTCTCGGCCTCTGGCGAGTCTTCCCGCTCTCCGCGAGACCTGTGAAAACACCTTGCCCGCAAGGGCCTCATAATCCCCTGACCCGAACGCATACCGTCCGGCCCGCTTCGGGACTGCCTCATCGCGCGTCGCCAGCATGTGCCCGAACGCCCCCGCCGTCGCGACGAGATTCCAGTTTTCGGGATCGCCACGTCGTCACCTGCCGGGTCTTCCTCAGCCCCGCGCGACGCCGAAGGCAGAACCCGTCACGGGTTCCGCGAACGTACCGTACGCTCCCGTGTAATCGCCCGCCGCTTATACGGGATCACATACGATAGAAACGAGTCGTACCAAAAACTACTTCATCTGTAACTAACTATATATCATATAGTTACGACGATTAAAGCACATCGTTGATAGCTGCTCGCTCACCACCGTGCACGCCAACAACGCCCGCTCCGCGCTCTCGCGCCTGGCGAGTTGCGCCATGCAGGCCGGAGGCGCGCTCCCCTGGGAGGTGACCTGCAGGGGCGTCGTCGACGGCATCTCGCTCGTTGTCCACATGACCCGGCGAGGGGGCCGGAGGTTCGTCGAGGAAGCGCTCCGTGTGAAGGGCTACGAGGCGGCCGCCAACCGCTGGCTCACCGAACCCGTCTGGAGGAAGGACGATGAAGAACAAACAGAAAAGGAGTGAGGACATGGAAAGCGACGAGAAGATCGTCCGCGTCGAGACGCTCGACGACTTCGACCGCGAGCTCGGACGGGACGGGGGCGAGACCCTCCAGGTCCCGGCCTCATTGGCAGAAGAGTACGGCCTCTTCCCCGAGGACGTGGGCACCGAAGACGAGATCCGGGACGCCTCGGAGGATCCGCACGGCCGGGAGGAGGAAGACCGATGAAACACGACGAATACCACCGCCAGTTCGCCGACCGGGTCATCGAGCAGATCCGCCAGGGCACGGCGCCCTGGCAGAAGCCCTGGGGGCCGGGCGAGCGCGTGCTTCCCGCGAACGTCGATACCGGACGCTCCTACTCGGGAGGGAACAGCCTGCACCTTGCCGCCGTCCAGCAGGAGCGCGGCTACGGCGACGTGCGCTGGGGAACCTACCGCCAGATCCAAGCCCGGGGCGGACAGGTGCGGAAGGGCGAGCAGGGCACCCGCATCCTCTCCTTCCAGGACCACCGGAAGATCGCCGTCAACGACGAGCGCGGACGGCCCGTCACGGACAACGAAGGCAAGCGCGTCTACCGATACGAGCGGATGCGCGCGCCCGTCGTCCGGCAGTACACCGTCTTCAACGCCGAGCAGGCCGACGGGTTGCCCGCGCGGCCCGCGCCCGCTGCCGAGCCGCTCTGGAAGGTCCACCAGCAGGCCGAACGCGTCCTCGAGGACAGCGGGGTCCCCGTCCGTCACATGGCCGGCGACCGGGCGTTCTACAACCTGAACCGCGACGAGATCGTGCTTCCGGAGAGGGGACAGTTCCCCTCGGCGAACCACTACTACCAGACCGCGCTGCACGAGCTGGGGCACAGCACGGGCCATCCCGAGCGGATGAACCGCGCCACGCTCACCCAAGGGATCGGCGAAGGGTTCGGCTCACCGGCCTATGCGAAGGAGGAGCTCCGCGCGGAGATCAGCGCAATGATGACCGGCGAGCGCGTGGGCGTCGGCCATGACCCGAGCCGAGGGGCCGCCTACGTCGAGGGGTGGGTCACTGCCCTCGAGGAAGACCCAAGGGAGATCCGCCGCGCCGCGGCCGACGCACAGAAGATCTCCGACTTCGTGCTGGCCCGGAGCCGCGAGCGCCAGGCCGAGCGGGAGCCCACTCCGGTGGCCGCCACTCGGGCTCCCGACCCGCAGCACGCCGCAAGGCCGGAGCTCCCGCTGCCGCTCCCCAAACGGAACTTCGGTCCGGGCCGCTGACGCCAAAGAAGGAGTCGACAGATGCTCGACCGCACGATCGGATCGGACCCGCGGCCCGCCGCGCCGCAAAACCGCGCTAGGAGTCTGCGCCGCAGAAGCACAGCTGACTGAGCCGAATGGTCATCGAGCCGTCCGCGGCGAGGCGGATCCGGGTGATTGGGAGGTTGAGGACTTGTGTCTGCGACGGATCGGGAGAGCGGAATGGATGCGTTGGGGGGGCAAGAGAGCTACGAGAGCCCTCGCGCCGGCAGATGCGGGTGAACCCTCGTGCAGTCATGCCGCCTGAAGGGTGTGCAGCCGCTTCACATTGAGTGCCAGGCACACGAGGGTCCACTCGGCCCGGACCTTCTCGAGGCCCCGGTAGCTGAATCGTCGAAAGCCCATCACTTCCTTGATCCAGCCGATGGGCGCCTCGGCCTGCGACTTTCGCCGTGCGTAGCGTCTGCGGCCATCTTCGCTCGCCAGCTTCTCCGCCATGCGGACTTTCGCCGGATATTCCTCCTTGTCAACCGTGGGGGCGGCCTTGCCCTCCCGGGCCAGCGCCACATACCCGTCGATGTCTCGCTCTTCCAGTTCCTCGAGATCCCGCTCGTTGCAATAGCCCGTGTCCGCCAGCACCTGCGCCGGCGTCTCGCCGTACGCTTGCGCCACCGCGTCGACCATGGGCACCAGCTGGCCCTGGTCGCTCGCGTTGTCCGTCACCTCGGCCCCGACCACCAGCTGGTTCTCCCCCTCCACGACCGTCTGTGCGTTGTAGCACTGCTGGAACCCCTCCGAACTCGTCTTCATGATCCGGCTCTCAGGGTCCGTGAAGTTGCTCTGCGCCGCCTCGTCCGGCTCTCCGTACTCCCGCTTGTAGGGCCTGCCGCCCTTCGGGTTGCGCGTCTGCCCCGGCTTGCGGCCCCGTGCGTCGTCCGCCGCTCTCTGCTCGGCTTCCAGGCGCGCCTTCGCCTCCCGGATCGCCGCCAGCCGGTCCTCGCGCCGCTTGAGCTCCTCCGGCACCTCGTCTCCGCATGCTTCCTCGCCGTAGCGCTCGTCTTCCGCTTCGTCCACCGCCTCGGCCCTCTCCAACAGCCCCCGGATCTCCGCCTCCAGCCGAGGCTCCCCGGTCACCATCCGGCCGTAGCTCATCGCCTTGCGCTTGTTCGCGTTCGCCCGAACCTTCGTCCCGTCCACCGACACCCTGCCAAGCCCCGCCAGCCCCAAGGCCCGCGCGAGCATCACCACCTCCACAAACACCGCCCGGAAATCCCCGAGATGGCGCTTGCGGAACTCGCACAGCGTCCGGTGCTTCGGGAAGTTCTCCGCCGCCAGCATCCGAAACGCGACATCCTCCTCCAGCTTCCTCGCCATCTTCCGCGACGAGAAGGTGCCCGTCGCATACGCGTAGATCAGCACCTTGACCATCATCCGAGGGTCGTACGGCGAGTTGCGCCGCCCGTCCCCCCGGTACCGCCCGTAGAACGCGCTCAGCTCCACCGCGTCCACCAGGTCGCTCACATGGTGCGCCAAATGACCCTCCGACACCCACTCCCGAAGATCCGGAGGCAGCAACAACATCTGCTCCGGATCGTACGGTCGAAATGTCGTTCCCATTCACCCCCCTCGGTGATCCGCAAGCCTTCCCAATGCCTTCGCTACCACCAAAGATAGCCGCCGCAGGGTTCTGCGGCGCAGACTCCTAGCTACCGCATGCGGGACGGCCATCGCCGAGAATACGACGCGAGCCGGGACCGCGGGTCCACCTCCTTCAGAGAACGGTGCCGTGGGGCGCTCGCCGACATCGGCATCTACGGCGCCGTCTCGTACCGCGATCTCGCCGAGGCTCACTTCGGCGGGCATCCCTACACCACGCGGCGGGCCGTGAACGCCTGGATCCGCGAAGGGCTCGTCAAGGAGTCCACGGCCAAGGGACCAAAGGGAAGGCCGTTCAAGGTCCTGACCCTCACACGGAGCGGCGGCGCCGCCGCACGCGAGCTGGCCTCCGCGCGAGGGCTGGATCCCGGTCAGGAGATCGGGTTCGCACGTACCCGGCCCGCCGAAGCCGCACACGACACTGCCATTTATCGCGCTTGCCGGCTGGAGCACCAACGCCTGCTCACGCAGGGCGCCGCCATCCGGCGCGTCCGGCTCGACGGCGAGCTCAAGAGCGCCGTAGCACGCAAGAGCGAGTCCGCGCGGGCGAGAGACGGCCGGCGGGCCGCCGACGCCGAGCGGCACCGCGCCGCCCACGAACTCGGCCTACCCATAGATGCCCGGGGCCGCGTGCTCTATCCGGACGCCCAGATCGAGTGCGTCGACGCCGACGGGCGGACCGGACGTGTCAACATTGAGGTCGCTTCGGGTAACTACCGGGCCCCCTCCATCCGAGCCAAGGCCAACGCCGGGTTCGTCGTCCATGCCAACGGAGCCGCTGGCCGCGCACGGGTGCTTCAAGCACTGGGCCAAGACGGCGACCGCAGCTCCATACGAGGTCCCGCCGAGCGGGACCCGGCCACGCTCGAGCTCTAGCACACCGCCATGCAACCCTGGAGAATCAGCGTAGGGCTCAGCGCAGCACTTGTCGGCTCCGCCTTCCTCCTCGCCGGGTCCCGCCTCCAGTATCTCGCGTCGTTCTGGCCCGTGATTCTCGCGGACCACGGCCTTGCGATCGCTTTCCACGTGGCGCTGGGGCTTGCAGCCGTTGCGGCCGCCATCTACGGCGTCGCGCGCGCTGCCGGACTCGCCGACCTCGGGCGCCGCGTCGACCTCGTCGAGCGCTCGGTCCGCCGCGGTGAGGGCGATCCCGAGCTCGCCCGCGCGCTCAAGAGGGACGCCGAAGGCGACTGGGACTGAACCCAGCAACCTGTCCGGGGAACGTCACAGGTCTGCGTCCCGGGCGCGCTACGCGTATCTGGTGAAGGATTTGGTGGGGGAAGCCGGCGGTACGGATCCCAGAGCGATCTCGGCGGATATTCCCTCGAGCTGTCTCGGCGCCTGCGCCGCGTGGCAGTCCGGGGCGGGGCGCCGCCAGGGCCCGGGGGTGACGCAGATCCGCGAGGCGGGCTGTGCGGGCCCCCGGACCGCCAGTGACGGAGTACGCCCCGTCCGGTACGCCCCGTCCGGTACGCCCCGTCCGGCCTCGCCATCCGGTAGCCGACCCCGCGCTCGTTGAAGACGTAGGCCCGGTCTGGCCGCGTCGTCGCCGAGCTTCGGGCGGAGCTTCTTCACTACGGTGCGAGTCCGTCCAATCGGTCGATCTCACCGTTTCCGAATCCCCGAAGTAGCCGACCTTGAATGCCGGGAATGTCTGCCTTGGCGAGCAGACGATGAATCGCTCCCTGACCTTCAACTATTCGACTGCCTCGCGTACCGTCAGATGGGGCATCCACCCCCCCTTACGGTGGCGCCGCCGCCGTCAAGCGAGTGCGCCGACCTACCTGCTGGGGCCCGCCGAGGCTTCCCGGCTCCTCTCCGAGCTGACCAACCGTCTGCTACACACAGATTCCAATACAATCCATATGTGTCTGGTAAGATTATCTAACTATAGCTACCGCAGTGGGTTATGTAGGACGCTCCTAGTTGCAGTGTCGCTGTTGATCTTGCCAATGGCGAGAGTTTCCGTTTTCTGGGGTTTGAGATCCGCCGTGCGAAAACGCGGCGGGGCAAGTGGGGGGTGAGGTGTGTGCCGACAATGAAGGCACGCACCAAACTCCTGCGCCGACTCAAGGAAGTGTTCCGACGTTATCGCTCGCAACCGGTGGAGCAGGTCGTGGACCTGATCAACCCGATCCTGCGTGGATGGGTGAACTATTTTTGCGTAGGGCATGCGAGCAGATGTTTCGGTCAGGTCAAGGATTGGGTCGAGAAGAAGATACGGCGACATCTGATGCAACAGCGCGGACGTCGGGGATTTGGCTGGAAGAGGTGGAGTAGGCGATGGCTATATGAGCGGCTCGGATTGTTCTCACAGTACCGGGTTCGCTATCTGTCGCCGAAAGCGCTCCCGGCTCAGTAGGCCCCATAACCCATGGGATGAAGGCAACAGGAAAGCGTAGTGCGGGAAAACCGCATGCTGCGTTTGACGAGGCGGGAGCTGGAAACGTGGTCACGGGAGCCGGACTGAGGGCCAGAGCGAAAGCGATGGGACAGCCACCGGACCCTACCGTCGGCGCGCCAGCTCCCGACCCTACCGATGAGCGGGGACTGGAAACGTGACTATGGGAGCCGGTCTGAGGCCCGGAGCGAAAGCGACGGAATAGCCACCGGACCCTACCGTCGGCGCGCCAGCCCTCGACTCTACCATTGCGATCTGGCGAGGGGATGCTCCACGCTCCCCCTTCGATCCCCCAGGAGGCCCGCGCTCCGGCGGAGTTCGCGGGCGGGGGATGCCCCCCGAACCCCCGTACCGGATCGTCAGATCGGGGGGTCGCCTCCCGTCAACCTCGGTGCTGCCCGGTTTGCCGCGCCGACCGGCCAGCACAAGGCGTAACTGCATTAGCTACAATCGCATGAAGAGCCGCGCCCGTGTGAATCGCTGCCGGGGCAATCTGTGTATCGACCCCCGACGTGTCTTGCACATCCCAGTCGTGGCATGACAGGCAGGCAGGTCACCGGAAGTGCGCCCCGGAGAGGCGCACCGTTTGCCGGGTGGTGCCGCAGTGGAATAGCCCCTCGCCGCTTCGTCGTCAGCTCGTCTCTCCCCCCTGGGAAAGAGTCCAAGGGCAACTTGCTCCCGGACCAGACCCATTGCGGTGAACCCGGTCGTAGGCTTCGATGAGGCCAGAATCCGATTCGGCCGTCCATAGCTTCGACGAGCACTCCCAGCGTAGGTCCGAGAGGGAGCTTGGAGTCACCGCTCGTTCCAGGCTGAGTGGGGTTACCACTTGCTCGGCCCTCGGAACACGGAGTAGAATACATCGAATTAGGGGTTGACAAATCGGGAGGCGAAGTGATCCACCATTATAAGAGCCAAGAGCCACCTCTGACCTAAGCCTACCCGCACGCACGGTTTCACCGGGGCGCGTCAGGCCTCGGCTGAGCGCAACCCGGTCAGGCCGGGCGCCTGACTCGCCCGCGTCCCTCGCGGGCGGACCCGCACCTGCTCAGGACACGCGACGCCCTGCCCTCAAGGCGGGTCCCGCGCGCGGCCGGCGCCGCGCCGCGGCCGGGCTCGCCTTCGTTCCCCTCCTTGTCGTCCTGACCCTCCTTGCCGGCGTGGCGCCGGTCGAGGCGCAGACCACCTTCGTCAGCAACACCGGCGAGACCGTGTCGCCTAGCTCGAACGGTAACTTTCAGGCCCAGGACTTCACCACCGGCGCCAACACCACCGGCAACACGGGCTTCACGCTTTCGGAGGTTCAGGTCAGTATAAGTAGCGTCCCCGCAGGCACCTCGACATCCGTGACGATCCGGGAGAACAACGCCAGCAACCAGCCGGGTGACTTGGTGGCGACCCTCACCAACCCGGCCACCTTGACCACCACCTCAACACTTTTACCGCGCCGGCCAACACCACCCTCGATGCCACCACGACCTACTGGATCTCCGTAGGCGA
This sequence comes from Longimicrobiales bacterium, assembly GCA_965238005.1. Taxonomy (GTDB): domain Bacteria; phylum Gemmatimonadota; class Gemmatimonadetes; order Longimicrobiales; family Gaopeijiaceae; genus CBDCKN01. The sequence continues at coordinate 2,720,889 of OZ250165.1, read as the reverse complement.
GGGAATATCGAGTCGGACAGGCCTTAGGCGAGCCAGCGGCAATGGCCAGACGGGCGAGACCGGCTGGAGCATCGGAGACGGTCGGATTCAGAGGGGCTTGGAAACGCAGTCGTGGGGCGGCAGGGAGACTACCGGCAGTCTGGTCATCGTCGTCAAGGGCACCGAGAAGGCCGACACCACCACGGCCCCGACGGTCACCTCGGTGGAGATCACCTCCGATCCCAACGATGACGACCGTGACGGCGACGACGCCACCTACGCCATCGGCGACGCGATCCAGGCGACGGTGACCTTCAGCGCGGACGTGACGGTGACCGGCACCCCGCAGCTCACCCTGGACGTCGGCGGGACGGACAAGACCGCCGACTACAGCGCCACGGACTCGACGGCGACGCAACTGGTGTTCGCCTACACGGTGGCGGCGAACGATGCGGACACCGACGGCATCGCGATCGCGGCGAACCAGCTGGCCCTGAACGGCGGCACGATCAAGGCGGGGACCACGGACGCCGTCCTGACCCATGCCGCGGTGGCGGCCGATGCCGACCACAAGGTGGACGGCGTGCGGCCGACCTTCGTCAGCGCCGAAACCTCGACGGACGGCACGACCATCACCGCCACCTTCAGCGAGACCCTCAGCAGCGTCGACCACTCACAGATTTTAGTGAACAACAGGCAGTCCAGCGTCTCCGGAGCGACTGTCAGCGGTGCGACCGTCGTGCTGACTCTCAGGACCGCCCTGGGGCATGGTCAGACGGTCACCGTAAGCTTGAGCTTAAACACGGTCAGGGACGCCGTCGGCAATGGCAATGCGTTCTCCAGCAACAATTCCGTCACCAACAACGTCCTAGTCGCGACCGCGGTCACCGGCGTGGAGATCACCTCCGATCCCGGCAGCGACGACAACTACGTAACGGACGACTCTATCGAGGTGACGGTGACGTTCGGCACGGCGATGACGGTGGACACCACGAACGGCACGCCGCGGATTCAACTTTCTCTGACGGTCTCGAACTCAGGGAATCGGTGGGCCGACTACGACAGCGGCTCGGGCACGACGGCGCTGGTCTTCCGCTACACGGTGGTCGCGAGCGACGAGTCCGCCGCCGCCGGCATCAGGATTGACGGCAACACCCTCGAGCTCAACGGCGGCACGATCGTGGCCGTATCGGACAACACCCCCGCCGTTCTGAGCCACACCAGGGTGGACAGGGATGCCGACCACCGGGTCAACTTCGCCTATCCGGCCCTCGAGAGCGCCGCGACCTCCACGGACGGCGCGACCATCGTCCTCACCTACGACGAGGACCTTTTCGGGGCGGGCTCGGTCAACCTTGCGATCGACCGGTATGCCCTCAAGGTCGACAATGTGGCGGCGACGCTGAGGACCGGCAGCTTCGCCGCCGTCTCGGGCCGCACGGTGACGCTGACCCCGGCGACGGCGGTGACCGCCGGGCAGACGGTGACGCTGAGCTACACCGATGCCGCCGGGGACCAGACCGGGGTGGTTCAGGACGCCGCGGGCAACGATGCGCCCACATTCACCGACGAGGAGGTGACCAACAACACCGTCGCCCCCATCGTCAGCTCGGCCACGGTCGACGGCACGTCGCTGGTCATCACCTTCGATAAGGACCTCGCCGCCGCCACCTCCCTGGTGAACACCCCCTTCACGGTGAAGAAGACCCCGGATGCGGGCACCGAGGCAGAGGTCACCCTGAGCGACACGCCGTCCATCAGCGGCGCCACGGTGACCCTGACCCTGGCCGCGGCGGTGGTGAGCACGGACACCGATGTCAAGGTGAGCTACACCAAGCCCGCCTCGGGCAGCAACAACACGCTGGTCGATGCGAACGGCAACGAGGTGGCGACCTTCACCGACCAGGCGGTCACCAACACTACCGGCGTTGCCGCGCCGACGATCACGGGCCTCGCGGTGACCTCGACCCCCGTCGCGGCGAACACCTACGACACGGACGAGACGATCGAGATCTCCGTGACCTTCAGCGCGGCGGTGGACGTGAGGGGCACCCCGTCGCTGACGTTCTCGATGGGGAATGCCGGGGAAGCGGTAAGCACCGACGCGGCCTACGCCTCCGGCACGGGCACGACCGTGCTGGTGTTCGCCTACACGGTGCAGTTCGGCGACATGGACGATAACGGCATCTTCCTCGTCAACGACAGCGACGTGACCCCGAACAGCGCGATCACCCTGGGCTCGAACGGCGTGATCGTGGCCAAGGACACGGAAACCGCGGCCAACCTCGCCCTCACCGTCGGCCGAGGAGATAAGCCGAACCACAAGGTCGATGGCGCCACGAACACCGGCGCACCGACGATCACGGGCCTCGCGGTGACCTCGACCCCCGTCGCGGCGAACACCTACGACACGGACGAGACGATCGAGATCTCCGTGACCTTCAGCGCGGCGGTGGACGTGAGGGGCACCCCGTCGCTGACGTTCTCGATGGGGAATGCCGGGGAAGCGGTAAGCACCGACGCGGCCTACGCCTCCGGCACGGGCACGACCGTGCTGGTGTTCGCCTACACGGTGCAGTTCGGCGACATGGACGATAACGGCATCTTCCTCGTCAACGACAGCGACGTGACCCCGAACAGCGCGATCACCCTGGGCTCGAACGGCGTGATCGTGGCCAAGGACACGGAAACCGCGGCCAACCTCGCCCTCACCGTCGGCCGAGGAGATAAGCCGAACCACAAGGTCGATGGCGCCACGAACACCGGCGCGGCGACGGTGACGTCGGTGGCGTTGACGTCCACGCCGCCCGTCGTGACCGGCTACGTGACCGGCGACACCATCGAGGTGTCGGTGGTGTTCAGCGAGGCGGTGACGGTGGACACGACGGACGGCACGCCGAGCCACCAGATCGGCATCGACCCGCGGGGCGCCAGGAAGGCGGGCTACATCTCGGGGTCGGGCACGACCACGCTGGTGTTCCGCTACACGGTGGAAACGGAAGACCAGGACGACGACGGGGTGTTCCTGCGTGACGGCGCGACCGACGGCGCCCTGGAGCTGAACATGGGATCGATCACGGCGGACGACGTTGCGGCGGTGGTGGACGCCTACGGCGGGCGGGGCCGGCAGGATGCGCACAAGGTCAACACGCAGCCGCAGATCACCGCGCTCCGGGTGGTCTCGACGCCGGTGCTGGAAGACGACACCTACGGGGTGGACGAAGAGATCCGCTTCGAGGTGGAGTTCGACCAGGTGGTGGTGGTGAGCGGCATGCCGCGGTTCGAGTTGGGGATTCCGCTGGCCCCGCCGGATCGTGAGTTTGCGGACTACGACGGCGGCTCGGGCACGGCCACGCTGTCGTTCGTGTACGTGGTGCAGGCGACCGACATGGATGACGACGGCGTCTATACCGGTTTTTCGCCCGCGGTGGAGCTCACCGGCGGCAGCACGATCCAGGGGTTGGGCGGGCGGGACGCGGTGCTCACACACAGCATAGACGCGACGAATCACGCGGGGCACAAGGTGGACGGCAGCCGGTCGGTCGTCACCGGCCCGACGACGGTGAATACCGCGCCGGTGGCGGCGAACGACAACGTGGCGACCGGGGCGGGCGAGGCGGTGACGATCGATGTGCTGTCCAACGACCGCGACGCCGAGGACGATGCCCTGACGGTGGCGGCGGTGACGCCCCCCACCTCCGGCACCGCGGCGCCGAACGCGGACAACACCCGGGTGGTGTATACGCCGAGCAGTGGCTTTACGGGCACGGCCCGGTTCACCTACACGGTGAGCGACGGGGAGGCGACGGCGACGGCCACGGTGATCGTGACGGTGGGCGTGGCGAGTGTCGGGACGGGCATTTGCGGGCGCACGGCGGCGGTGAGGAACGAGATCCTGAGAGTGCTCACGCTTGCCGTGAGCCCGGGGTATACGGGGACGTGTTCGGGGGTGACGGCGGACTGGCTGGCGCGGGCGACGTACCTGGAGTTCCAGGACGACGACGGGCCGGTCACGAGTTTGCGGCGCGGGGATTTTGCGGGGTTGACGGGGGTGCGGCGGCTGAGTTTCTTCGATCAGCCGCTGACGTCGCTGCCCGCTGGGGTGTTCGACGGGCTGACGTCGCTTAGGTCCCTGAACCTTGAACGCGGCCAGCTCGCCTCGCTCTCCCCGGGCGTGTTCGATCCGTTGCGGGGGCTCACCGAGCTGGTGCTGAGCGACAACCGCTTGAGCTCGCTGGGATCGGGGGTCTTCGACGGGCTGACGTCGCTGGAGTGGCTGGACCTGCGGAACAACCGGCTGCAGAGCGTCCCGCTGGCGGAGCTCGAAAAACTGCCGGCGCTCACGCGGCTGCTGACCCAGGGCAACCCGGGCACGCGGTACCGGGTGGAGGTGTCGCCCCCCTCGGTCACGGTCGAGCAGGGGGGGACGACCTCGTACCGGGTGCGCCTCATGCGCCCGGGGGTGTGGGTCGTGGGGACGACCAGCCTGGGTTCGACGGTGCGCCCGACGCCGCCGTCCGAGTCGGCCGGGGTCCGCGTGACGCCGGAGCGTCTGACGTTCGTTCCCGCGAATTGGTTCCGGTCGCGGGAGGTGACGGTGGTGGCGGCCGGGGACGCGACGCTCGGCCCTGTGCGGATCGAGCACCGGGCGTCGGGCAAGTTCAGTGCGCCGGAGGTGCGGGTGCAGGTGGTGCCGGCGACGGCGACGGCGGAGGCGACGGCGGAGGACGCGCCGGCGACGATTGCGGGGGCTCCGGTGGTGTCGGATCCCGGCGCCGATGGCGCGTGGACGCCGGGCGAGGCGGTGGAGGTGACGCTGACGTTCAGCGAGGCGGTGACGGTGAAGACGGGCGGCGGCACGCCCTCGATCGGGCTGCAGTTGAACGGGACCGCGCCGCGGGCGGCGGCGTATGCCCGGGGGTCCGAGACGAGGTCCCTGGTGTTCCGCTACCCGGTGGCCGCAGCGGATGGGACCGTGTCCTCGGTGATCGTGCCGCCGAATACGCTGGTGCTCAACGGCGGGGCGATCGACGGCGCGACGGGCGTGGCGGCGGATCGGTCGCACGTCGGCGCGGCGCGGGCGGGCAGCCCGGTGATCCCGGTGCAGGACCCGCTCACGGCGGCGTTCGAGGGCATGCCCGAGACCCACGACGGCAGCGCCTTCTCGTTCCGCGTGGCGTTCAGCGAAGCGGTCACTGCGGACGCGGCAGCCGTCCGCGGCGCGTTCGACGTCACCGGCGGCTCGGTGACCGCCGCGGTGCTCGTCGCCGGCGAGACGGCCAAGTGGGCCGTCACGGTGACGCCCGACGGTCAAGGCGATGTCACCGTCGCGCTGCCCGCCACCACCGACTGCGCGGCCGACGGGGCGCTCTGCACCGTCGACGGGCGAAGGCTCACGAGCACGCTCTCCGCGACGGTGCGCACGAGCGTGACGCCATTCCTCGCCTACTTCGACCGCACACCGAGCGAGCACGACGGCAGCGCCTTCACCTTCCACCTCCAGCTCGGCAAGAACCAGAACCCCGCGGGACTCAGCTACCGCACGGTGCGCGACCACCTGCTCGACGTCACCGGCGGCACCGTGACGCGGGCCAAGCGGCTCACCAAGGGCGAGAACCAGGGCTGGGCCATCACCATTACCCCCGACGCGAACGAAGACGTGCGCATCGCCGTGCGCACCGCGAGTTCGTGCTCCGAGGCGCACGCCGTCTGCACCGCCGGCGGACAGCTGCTGACCGGCGACCTTCGCCTGACGGTCTATGGTCCCGCCTCGCTCTCGGTCGCCAATGCCGAGGTCCACGAGGCTCCGGGCGCAACGCTCGACTTCGTGGTGAGCTTGAGCCGCCCGGCGTCGGAGACGGTCACGGTCGACTACGCCACGGCGGACGGCAGCGCACAGGCGGGCATGGACTACACGGCCACGAGAGGCACGCTGACGTTCGCGGCCGGGGACACGGTGAAGACCGTCTCGGTCACGGTCCTCGACGATTCGCACAACGAGGGCGAGGAGACGTTGACGCTGACCTTGAGCAGTCCCTCGGGGGCGGCCGTCGCGGACGCCGAGGCGACCGGAACGATCGAGAACACCGATCCGCTGCCGCGGGCGTTGTTGGCCCGGTTCGGGCGGGCGACGGCGCTGCACGTGATGGAGCAGGTGGAGGCGCGGCTGGAGGCGTCCAGAGCTTCGGGCTTCCGGGGCCGGTTCGCGGGCCGTGAGCTCAGGCGTGGGATGGAGCGCGATATGGGCCGGAACTTCCTGAGCCGGCTTCAGTCCACCGCAGTTGCGGGTGCCCGGGATACGACGGGTGTCCAGTCCGATCTGAGCGGCGCGGAACTCTTGCGGAGGGGTCTGGGAGGCGGCGACCTGCTGATGGGCTCGGGGTTCGTGTTGAACCGCGAGACGGGCGGGGGCGCGAGCGTGTCGCTCTGGAGCCGCGGGATGGAGTCGCGGTTCGGCGGCCGGGACGGTGAGCTGTCGCTCGACGGCGGGGTCAGGACGACGATGTTCGGGGCCGACTACGCGAAGGGGCCGCTGATGGCCGGGCTGATGCTCTCGCACCGGCGGGGCCTGGGCGGCTACCAGGGGACCGATATCGGCCAGGTGGCCTCGTCGGTGACGGGGCTCCACCCCTGGGTGGGCTACCAGCTGACTGAGCGGGTCACGCTCTGGGGCGTGACCGGATACGGGAGGGGCTCGCTGAGCCTGACACCGGGCGAGACACTGGCGCTCTCGACGCCTCTGACGTCCCCGACGTCGCTCAAGGGCGGGCTCTCGATGTCGATGCTCGCCGGGGGCGTGAGGGGCGATCTGGTGGATGCCGGTGTCGGCGGGTTCGGGCTTGCGTTCAAGGCGGACGCGCTGTGGGTCGGCACGGGCAGCGAGGCCGTGGACGGTCCGGCAGGCCGCCTGGCTGGGACCGAAGCGGTGGTGACGCGTGTGCGGACAGCGCTCGAGGCCTCGAGGGGCTACGTGTTCGGGCATGGAATCGTGCTGCGGCCGAGCCTCGAGGTCGGGCTCAGGCGTGATGGCGGGGACGCGGAGACGGGCGCGGGCGCGGACGTCGCCGCGAGCCTGATCGCATCGGACCCGCTGACCGGGCTGTCGGTCGACGTGCGGGTGCGGACGCTGCTCGTGCATCAGGACGAAGGGTTCAGGGAACGGGGCGTGTCGGTGTCGTTCAGCTACGACCCGACGCCACAGACGCCGCTGGGGCTGACGGCGCGGGTGGCGCCGTCCTGGGGCGGTCAGGCGATGAGCGGTGCCGACGCGCTCTGGGGCCGCGATACGATGGAGGGGCTCGGGGCGGCAGGCCCGGGATCGGGCGACCGCATCGACGCCGAGCTCGGCTATGCGCTGCCGGTCGGGAGTCGGCTGGTGGGGACCCCGAGGTTCGGCGTCACGACTTCCGAGTACGGGCGCGACTACCGGCTGGGCTACAGCCTGGCTGTCGTGCAGGGTGGCGCCATGAGCTTCCAGTTCGGCCTCGACGCCCAGCGCCGCGAGAGCCTGGGCCGGGGAGACGCCGACCACAGCCTGGTGGGCCGACTCACAGTGGGCTGGTAGGCGCCGGCGGACGAGTAGTGTCCCCGGCGGATCCGGGTGTCCTTGCGAGGGTCGTACTCCGGGCGATGGCCGTCCCGCATGCGGTGGGCCAGGGCGGCTTTGTCGCGCGGCCGGCCGCAGGCCCGGTTCGATCCTGCGGTCGAAACATCTCATGGCTCCCCTGTGGCGTCAGCTTCTAGTCGCGGCCGCCCGCACTGGCCGCCCTGCCGGCATCGATGTCAATGCACCGCACGGTGCAGCCCTTCGCCGCGATCCGTCGGCTGGCCTTCGACTCACTTAGCACCACCCTCCGGGGCGGCATCCGGTCGCGCTCGGCCACGCGCCGCAGTGCATGAGCGGGTCCTCACATGCCCGGTCTCGACCCCAACTGCCATGGAGACGCTGACGAGGCACTTCGAATCGCGAGTGGATGCATCCCTCGAGCGCACGGGCGTGACGCCGTCGACGTTCGGCCTGCACAGGCGGTGGGCTATCTCAACCTGGTGCGTCAGCTCCGTCCTGGCCGATCCCCGAGGCTGGCGGTGGCCTGTCAGGTCCCGGTGTCCATCGAGCCTGCAGCCGGGCCCAAGTGGCCCCTGTTCCCTCCCGGGGCAACGCGCCCCGGAATTTTTCCCCGAACAGAACGGAGGCAGACCGATGACCAGAGCAATGGAACAGGGCATGGACGCGCCCGCGCGCGTCCTGCGGTTACCTCGAGTGCAGGCCCGCACCGGGCTGGCGCGGAGCACGATCTACGTGCGGGTGGCCGACGGGAGCTTTCCCCAACCGATCCGGCTAGGCGCGCGCGCCGTCGGCTGGATCGAGTCCGAGGTGGATGCGTGGATCCGAGAACAGATCGCCGCGAGCCGTGGCAACGCGTAGTGATCTGAGACGATAACCATCTGAATCGTTCGCAATCAGAGAGGACAGGGGCCATCGACAAACTGCCCTCCCGCAAGGTTTTCTCCTTCGCCTCCTCCGGGAACCTCCGTTACGGTCCACTGGATTCCCGTTCAGAAAGAGGGGTGTAATAAGGGGAGCAGAGTGGGTTAAGTAGTCTTAAGTATATTATCCATAATAAGTTATAACGGAGTCGGCGTGGATCCGGCACACGCGGCCGATCCCCCGGACGCGGGGCACGGTCTCCTCCGCTACCAGGCCATGCGCGATCAGCGCGTGGACGAGGCGGCGCGCCCGTTCGTGATGCGTGTCCAGGAACCGCGTCGCCTGGGCGCGGGTGAAGGCGCCGCTGTGGAGGCAGGCGAGCGCGATCCACTCGGCCTTGCGTTCCTTCCAGCCGAAGGGCTCGAGCGCCTGTTCGCGGCCACGCAAATGGGCGATCATCGCCCGTCCCCGGTCACGAGCGCCCGGTCGACCTGGAGGTAGGTGATGAGGATGCCCATGGGGTTGTAGACGACGAGCTCGGGGGGATGCGGTAGAGGAACTCGAACCGCAGCATGAGCGACCAGCGCTCGCGCCGGATCTCCTGTCCGTCCCTGAGGTGGACGAGATCGAAGTCGGCCGTCACCGTCCTCAACAACGTTTCTCATCGTCTGTTCGTTATCTCCTTAAGGGTCAGTGGGCGGCACTCTCCGTGTCCCGGCTTTCCGCGATCCGTTCGCGGATCCACTCGTCCAGCTCCGCCTCGATCCAGCCCACGGCGCGCGAGCCCAGCGAGACCGGCCGGGGGAAGCGCCCCTCGGCCAGCCGCACCTAGATCGTGCTCCGCGACAGGCCCGTGCGGGCCGTCACCTCCGGCCGCCGCAGGAAGCGGGTCGGCGGGTTCGTTCTCTGTTCGATCGGTTGTTCACTCATCGCTCTGCTCCTCCTCGTTCTCCTCGCCCGTGACGAAGGCTTCCGGCGCCGGTGGCCTCGGGGCGGAGTCCGAGGGCCGCCCGAGTCCAGGTCGTAGTCCGCCATGAACGCCAGAACCCGGTCCGCCGTTCTCAGCGACAGCGAGCGTCCGCCGTCGATCTGGCGCATCAGGTTCGGGTCGCCCAGCGCCTTCATGCCGAACGCCGTCGAACTCAGGCCCGTGCCTCCGAGGAACACCCTCACCCGCGAGTTGAACTGCTGCTCCAGCGTCTCCATGGCCACAACGGTGAAGACCCGCATGCAAGGAAGTCAACTCTTAGGAAATATCCTAAATGCCTGTAGTGTCTAGAGATAGCCAGTCCGGTACGCGAGCTGTTGGATGGCTCCGCCAGTGGCATGGCAGACACACCCTCCGCAGCGCTCGCCAGAGGTTCCCGTCAAGGGTCTTAGGGCTCGACCGGAAGGTCGGCCCGGGCACGGCCGACTTGGCGTCGCCCACACGGAAGTGACAGGTTTCACATGCCGGGGCGCGGGGCGGTCGCCGAGCGGGATGCCGTGCCTGCCGCGGCAACGGATCAAGGGCTTCGAGAGTCGGTGTGGATGGCGGAGCCGCTGAGCACGCGTCTGGCGCATGGCTGAAGCACTGTTTCAGCGCCTGGCGTCCGAAGAGCGCCGTCATGCCTTGCGTGCCGCTCAAGCCGAATGCCCGCACCCGGCGTTCGTGCTCGAGAAAGACATCTGGGTGGTCGCAACCCTCGGCGTCCTGTTCGACGCCCCGTTCGGCTATCAGTTGGTGTTCAAGGGCGGCACCTCCTTGTCCAAGGTGTGGCGCGCGATCCGGCGGTTCTCGGAAGACATCGACATCACCTACGACATCCGCGGCTTCGCACCGGATCTGGTTGCCGGTGCCGGCGACGAGCCGCTGCCGCTCACGCGCAGTCAGGAGAGGCGCTGGACAAAGGCGATCCGTCCCCGCCTTGCCGAATGGGTCCGCGGGCGGGCCGGCCCGTTCGTCCAGGAAGGGCTTGCACGCGCCGGGTGACCTGACCCCCTGAAACGAGACCAGGTGCAATGTTAGGATCGACCTGGTCTAAAGCTTTTCAGCGAGGAGGTCAGGATGGGAAGGAAGCGACACACTCCGGAGCAGATCATCACTGCACTGCGGGAGGCAGAGGTCGGTCTGGCCCGCGGAGGTCGGCGATCGTCCACATGCTCGAATCGGCCGGCGGGACGCTGCGCGTCCATCCGGGGGATGCGTCCTCGTTCTTCCGGCTCCTGCCGGAGCCCGAGGGAGAGTTGCCGACATGGAGGGGCCGAGTGATCTCTGCGAACCCGCGTCTGGACCTTCTTCGGTGGGAGGTGGAGCGGACGGTGCTGAAACCCTTCCGCTTGCACGGCTGGGCGGCAGAGATCGTGCGCGAGGTCGACCGTGACGATTGCATCGAAATCGCCGGGCAGAGGGGCGCGGTCGCAACGCGGATCGCGGGTCGCGGAGGATTCTCGGTGGCAGTCTTTCGCCCGTGTTATCTTGCGGTTGTCGGATGGGGTCCACGATGGTCGAGGCGAATCTAGAATGACCGATGAATGCCGTCGAGATTGAAGAGGCTGTCTCCGACCTCGCCGGGGAGCTGTTCGATCCGGGCGAGTTTCCCTTCACCTTCCTGGAAGCGTTCGGAAACAAGCGGACAACCATCAAGCGGCTCCGCGCCGGCACTACGAATCGGTCCGATATCGGTGGGGTCCTCCAGCGGAACAACATCCATATCAAGGTCGCCCCGGAGGGCGAGGCCGCGGCTGCGCTGGCCGCCCTGAAGGCGAGTCCAGAGACCACCCGGGCCAAGGCGAAGTTCGTCCTGTCGACCGACGGGCGAGAGTTCCACGCCGAGGATGTGGAGAGCGGCGACATCGTCGTCTGCGAATATCCCGACTTTCACGAGCATTTCGGTTTCTTCCTGCCGCTCGCCGGGATCACGACCGTCACGCAGATCCGCGAGAGCGCCTTCGACATCAAGGCCACTGGGCGGCTGAACCGGCTCTATGTCGAGTTGCTGAAGGACAACGCCGACTGGGGCGCCACCGACCGGCAGCATGACATGAACCGTTTCATGGCGCGGCTCATTTTCTGCTTCTTCGCGGAGGACACCAATATCTTCCCCGACCAGGCCCCGTTCACCGGCACGATCGAGCAGATGAGCACCCCCGATGGTTCGAACACCCATGAGGTAATCGACGAGATCTTCCGTGCCATGAACACCAGTATGGAGAAACGCGAGACGGCAAACCTCTCCCGCTGGGCCGCAGTGTTCCCATACGTCAACGGTGGACTGTTCTCGGACTCGACGGAGGTACCGCGTTTCAGCCGGATCGCGCGATCCTACTTCTTCACATCGGCAGTCTCGACTGGAAAAAGATCAACCCGGACATCTTCGGATCGATGATCCAGGCGGTCGCGGATGAGCAGGAACGCGGCGACCTGGGCATGCACTACACGAGCGTGCCGAACATCCTTAAGGTCCTCAACCCGCTGTTCTTCAATGATCTGCGCGAGCAGCTCCAGGAGGCCGGTGACAACAACCGCAAGCTCCTGAATCTGCGCAACCGCATGGCTCGGATCCGGGTGTTCGACCCGGCGTGCGGTTCGGGCAACTTCCTTGTCATCGCCTACAAGGAGATGCGGGAGATCGAGGCGGAGATCAACAGGCGCCGGCGGGAGAGCGGGCGCCGTTCCGACATTCCGCTGACCAACTTTCGCGGGATCGAGCTCAGGGACTTCTCGGCCGAGATCGCACGCCTAGCACTCATCATCGCCGAGTATCAGTGCAACGTGCTCTATCTCGGGCAGAAGGAGGCAGTGGCCGTGGTCCTGCCGCTCGACAAGGAGAACTGGATCACCTGTGCGAACGCCCTGCGGCTGGATTGGAGCGGCATCTGCCCACCCACGGGGACCGGAGTGAAGCACGTTGGCGATGACCTGTTCCACACGCCACTGGATCAACCCGAGATCGACTTCGAGAACGAGGGCGGGGAGACGTACATCTGCGGGAATCCCCCGTACCTCGGGAGTACGTGGCAGTCGTCGGCACAGAAGGCAGACCTCGAGCAGGTCTTCAAGGGCAGGGTGAAGCAGTGGCGGTTGCTCGACTATGTGGCCGGGTGGTTCATGAAGGCGGCCGGCTACATGGAGACGACCCGTGCGGCGTCGGCCTTGGTGACCACGAATTCGCTCAATCAGGGACAGCAGGCGGCGATCCTCTGGCCCGCGGTCTTTGCCACGGGCCAGGAGATCGCCTTCGCTCACACCAGCTTCAAGTGGACGAACCTGGCCAGCCACAACGCAGGCGTAACCGTCGCAATCGTAGGAATGTCGAACGACGCGGGGCCCGTTCGAAGGCTCTACTCCGTCGGCAAAGATGGGGAGACGATCCGGAGAGAGGCCAAGAGTATCAATGTGTACTTGGTGGCAGGGCCGAACGTGATCGTAAACAAGGCTTCCACGCCATCGTCCGGGTTGACTGACATGAGCTTTGGCAACAAGGCTGTTGATGGCGGGAACCTGCTCCTCACCCGCGATGAAGTAGAGAGCTTGGGACTGACCCCCGAACAGAAGGCCCGATTCATCCGGCGCATCTACGGTTCGGCCGAGTTCATTCGCGGGCTCTCACGTTACTGCCTGTGGATTGAGGACGAACACCTGGAAGAAGCGCTTGCGATTCCGTCGATCCGAAGCCGCGTGGAGGCCGTGCGTGCCATGCGGCTCGAGAGCAGGGACAAGGGTGCCAACCAGATGGCTAGTCGAGCGCACCAGTTTCGCGAGATGAATATCGGAATCGAAAGTACGATCGTCGTTCCGGGAATTACTTCAGAGAATCGTGATTACCTGCCATGTGGCCTGTTACCGCCTGGAGTCATCATATCGAACAAGTGCTACGGCCTCTTCGATGCTCCGCTCTGGAACATGGCGCTGGTCGCGTCACGGCTCCATTGGGTTTGGATCGGCACGGTTTGTGTTCGGTTGCGGACGGATTTCTAGTATTCAAACACCTTGGGTTGGAACACGTTTCCCGTGCCGACGCTTACCGAGAAAAACAGGGCGGACCTGACGGCATGCGCCGAGCACATCCTGTTGGCGCAAGAGGCGCACTTCCCCGCGACGATCGCCGATCTCTACGCTTCTGACCGCATGCCGGAGAATCTCCGCGCCGCCCATGACCGCAACGACGAAGTGCTCGAGCGCATCTACATCGGCCGACGCTTCCGAAACGATACGGAACGGCTGGAGAAGTTGTTCGAGCTGTACACGAAGATGGCAGGCAGAAAGACGGTTGCTTGATCGCATCGGGTTGACTGGGCCGCCCCGACATGACATGCTATATCGCAATTGCGATACAGGAGGCACGGATGAGGACACAAAGCTCAATGCTCCATGTCCGGATGGACACCGAGATGAAGCAGAAGGCGACGGAAGCGCTGGCGGCGATGGGCCTGACGGCCTCGGAGGCCGTGCGGCTGCTCTTCCACCGCATCGCCGTCGATCAGGCATTCCCGCTCGAACTCAAGGTACCGAACGCGCAAACCCGTAGGGCCATGGCCGAGATCGACGAGATGGTGAAGACGCGCACCGCGCGATTCGCCAACGCGGACGAGATGTTTGCGGAGCTTGAAGAAGCCAGCGGCCAGTAAACGGGCCAACCTCCCGCGCCGGGTCGACTACGCCCGGCAATTCCTCAAGGACTGGGAGCGGCTTTCGCGTTCCGGCCGATACGATATGAATCGGCTGAAGGCGGTCATGCTCCTTCTCATTGCCAACGAGGCCCCGCTCGGTCCCGAACGGAGGGATCACGCGCTCAAAGGCTCATGGGCGCACTACCGGGAATGCCACGTCGGTGGCGACTTCCTTCTGATCTATCGCATCGACGACACGGACGGCCCCAGCGGTTCGGTTTACTTTGCTCGGGCCGGCACTCACGCGGAGCTGTTCCATTGACCAACGCCAAGAGCATCCCGTCCGTCTCCGTAAGCTACGCGCGGACGGGACGCACCATCCGGTCCAATGAGCTCGGGATGCGCCCGATGCAGGAGCGGGCCTGGGAGAAGCGCGGGGAGCAGTATCTTCTGATCAAATCGCCGCCGGCCTCGGGGAAGAGCCGGGCGCTCATGTTCATCGCGCTCGACAAGCTCGTGAACCAGGGCGTGCGCCAGGCGGTCATCGTCGTCCCCGAGAAAACCATCGGCGCGAGCTTCGCGGACGTGCCGCTCAGCCGCTTCGGCTTCTGGGCCGACTGGACCGTCCGGCCGAAGTGGAACCTTTGCGGCGCGCCCGGCACGGACGGCGGCAAGGTCAAAGCGCTGAAGGCGTTCTTGGGTAGCAACGACCGGGTACTCGTCTGCACGCACGCGACCTTCAGATTTGCCGTGGACCAGTGCGGGGTGGGGGCCTTCGACGACCGGCTCGTCGCGGTGGACGAGTTCCATCACGCCTCCGCCAATCCGGACAACAGGCTCGGCGTGCACGTCAGCCAGTTCATGGCACGCGACAAGGCCCACATCGTGGCGATGACGGGATCCTACTTCCGTGGCGATGCCGAGCCCGTGCTGGTGCCCGAGGACGAGGCGCGGTTCGAGACCGTTACCTACACCTACTACGAGCAGCTGAACGGCTACGAACACCTGAAGCGGCTCGACATCGGCTACTTCTTCTACACGGGGAGCTACGCGGACGACATCCTGAAGGTCCTCGACCCGGGCGAGAAGACGATCGTCCACATCCCGAGCGTGAATTCGCGGGAGAGCACGAAGGACAAGATCCGGGAGGTCGAGCACATCCTCGAGGAGCTGGGCGAGTGGAAGGGGGCGGACCCCGAGACCGGCTTCCAGATGGTGAAGACCTCCGACGGGCGTGTGCTCCGGATCGCCGATCTCGTCGACGACAACCCGGTCCGGAGGGACCGGGTCGCGGCCGCGCTCAGGGATCCCGCGCAGAAGGACAACCGGGACCACGTGGACATCATCATCGCCCTCGGGATGGCGAAGGAGGGCTTCGACTGGGTCTGGTGCGATCACGCGCTGACTGTCGGCTACCGGTCGAGCCTGACGGAGATCGTGCAGATCATCGGCCGCGCCACGCGCGACGCCCCGGGGAAGGCCCGGAGCCGCTTCACGAATCTCATCGCGGAGCCGGATGCCTCCGAGGAGGCCGTCACCGAAGCCGTGAACGATACGCTCAAGGCCATCGCTGCGAGCCTCCTCATGGAGCAGGTGCTCGCTCCGCGCTTCAACTTCACGTCGAAGACTGAGTCGAGCGGGCCGGTGGAAGGGCTCGACTACGGCGAGGAGGGCTACGACCCCGAGCAGTGCAATGTGGGGGTCAACGAAAAGACCGGTGAGGTCACCGTCGAGATCAAGGGGCTGGCGGAGCCGAAGAGCGAAGCGGCCACGCGCATCTGCCGGGAGGACCTGAACGAGGTGATCTCCGCCTTCATGCAGGACAAGGTCGCCGTCGAACGCGGGCTTTTCGATGAGGAGCTCGTGCCCGAGGAGCTGACCCAGGTGCGGATGGGGAAGATCATCAAGGAAAAGTACCCGGACCTCGATGAGGGGGATCAGGAGGCCGTTCGCGAGCATGCGGTCGCCGCGCTGAACCTGACGCAGAAGGCGAAAGAGATCGCCCTGGCGGGCGACGGCGGCGGTGAGGAGGAGGGTGACGGGAAGGAGAAGGGCGGGAACACGGCCCTGATCGACGGCGTGCGGCGGTTCGTGATGGATGTGCGGGATCTCGATATCGACCTGATCGACCGCATCAATCCGTTTAGCGAAGCCTACGCGATCCTTGCAAAGACGATGAATGAGGAGAGCCTCAGGCAGGTGGCCGCCGTGATCACGGCGAAAAAGGTCCAGATCACACCGGACGAGGCCCGGGATCTCGCGAGGCGAGCCCTCAGGTTCAAGCAGGAGCGCGGTCGGATCCCGTCTCTCACGGCGGCGGACCCGTGGGAGCGGCGCATGGCCGAAGGCATCGCCGTTCTGGTTCGCATGAAGGCGGCAGCGGCCGATGACTAAGACATTCACCGAGGACGATGACGTGCTCCTCGCCGAGCTCGGTGTCGATGTCGTGCCCGAGAAGGCTTCCCACCTCCCGCCTCGCGAGGAGTCGATCGTTGCGGGCTTCGAGGAGATCCAGCGCTTCGTCGATACGCACGGCCGCGTCCCCGAGCGGGGCGAGGACCGCGACGTCTTCGAACGGCTCTATGCCGTGCGGCTGGACCGCATCCGCGAGCAGGAAGAGTGCCGGACACTCCTGGCACCGATGGACCGGCAGGCACTCCTGAGCAGTAGCGCAGTAGCCGCCCCGCCCCGCCCGGACGCGATAGACGACGACGCGCTCCTCGCCGAGCTCGGTGTCGATGCCACGGCGGCGGACATCACCGAGCTGCACCATGTGCGCTCGAGCGCCGAGAAGCGGGAGGCAGAGGAGATCGCGAGCCGGGCGAGGTGTGAGGATTTCGAGCGCTTCCGGCCGCTTTTCGAGCAGCTCCAGAGGGAACTCGACGCGGGCATCCGCCAGACACGACCCTTCGAGCGGAAGTTGGAGATCGAGCCCGGCCGGTTTTTCATCGTGGGTGGCCAGAAAGCCTACGTCGCCGAGATGGGAGAGATCTTCACTCAGGAGTACGGCGACAAGGATGCACGCCTCCGCGTGATCTTCGACAACGGCACCGAGAACAACATGCTCCGCCGGTCGCTTCAGCGGGCGCTCCACAAGGACGAGGCGGGTCGGCGGATCACCGAGCCGACGGCCGGGCCACTCTTTGCCGGCCACACCACAGACGGCGACGAGGCGAGCGGCACGATCTACGTGCTCCGGAGCAAGTCTGATCTGCCGTTCGTTTCAGAACACCGCGACCTGATCCACAAGATCGGCGTCACCAGTGGCAGCGTTGAGGAGCGCATCGCGGGCGCAAGGCTGCAACCAACCTTCCTCATGGCCGACGTCGAGGTCGTCGCCACCTACAAGCTCTACAACATCGACCGCGGCAAGCTCGAACACCTGATCCACCGCGTCTTTTCCTCCGCCCGCCTCGAGGTCGAGATTAAGGATCGCTTAGGAAACCCAGTCGTGCCCCGCGAATGGTTCCTGGTGCCTCTCGGCACAATCGACGATGCCGTCGAGAAGATCAGGAAGGGAACGATCACCCGGTATGCCTATGACGCGAATACAGCGTCCCTCGTCGGTTAGACCGCCTTCCCTGAGACGGAACCGCCTTGAACCTACGACCGGCATCCCGCAACTCAATTATCTGTCTTACCTGATCCGCTGTGGGTTCGCATCCAAGTCTCCGGAGAAAGTCGCCGGCGACATCCACATCGGTGATGTGTGCCGTCCCGCTAGAATCTATGAGCGAGTCGATGTACTTGACAGCTTCAACAAGCTGTCTTGAATATGCTACGAATGCACTGGCTCTTGGCCTGTAAGCGATATCGTTGCGTATGTTCTCATTCAAGAGGCATGAGCTGATCCGGTCCAGAACGGCATGTATCGCGTTCAATGCCGCGTTTATTTGTTGCAGACTGGCAGGAGCCAGAGGCTCAACGTCGGGGTCGATCGCGCGGGTTAGATCTGTGTGGCTAATATGTTGATTTCTCCAGTCGCGTGCGAACGCGGTGCGTTGGCCCGCAGACTTGACGAGATCCTCCACTTCGCTACGCAACCCATTCTCACAGAACTCCGGCAGCTTTCGAACCGTAAGGTTGTCCTTCCGTGCTGTTTGAATCGGATCTGTCAACCTTGTGATGCGCAGTATCAAGTCGTCCCAGAGTATATTCTGGATATCCCGAATGAACCCGCCACCACCAATTGCGCTTAGGAGTTCAACGGTCGCCGCGTCGCTGAACAACGCTTCGAACTCCTTGGATCTCATTACGGAAAACGCCCAGTGGATCCGCAGACGGTGGAATATGGCTCCGAACTCCTCTCCGAGCTTATCTCGGTATTCGATTTCAACCGTGTCGTTCATCTCAATCCCCGTCTGTCAGGCAGGATGCCGGTTTACCGGTATCATCGCCACGAGTCATCCTAAGCATAATGTATCGTCAGCCTCTCCGGTGCCGGCCACCAGCCGTCTTGCGGAACGCGTCACTTTACGACCGGACGAGCGCAGCGGTTCGCCTGGACTCTGCTATAGCTAGGAAGCCCCCCCGTATAGAACGCACTTCGACCGTGATTGAGGATCTCTTCAGATCCAGCCTCCGAATGCTGGCCAGGTCATCAGTGTCGGGCTGTGAGCATTTGTCTAGTCCAACGGCCGCCAGAACCTCGTCCCGGATGTTGGGCGTACGATCGCAAACGCCCTCCTCGATCACAACCACGGCTGAGAAGACCGGGCCCAAGACATATCCTGCCTCGTGATCGGGCGTGTTGAGCGTGACCGTGAAGATCTCGCGCGCCGGTTCGGCGTCATCATCGTCGTGGATGCGGATCACAACGGCCGCACCTGTGGTTCCTGGCGCGATCCGCACGGAGCCGCCATTGTCGTCGCCGTAATCGCCCGTCTCCGCGTCAGCGGTCCCAGGGTCGTCGTCGGTACCTGTCGTGTATCTGACCGCGATGGGGGATTCGGGCGGCTCGTCCACTACGACCTCGAGAACCACGGCCTCGCCCTCCAGCGCGTACGCCACTGCGGCGGTGAAGCCCACTCGGGGTCCGGGGTTCTCGACGGTGATCTCCGAGGTCCCCTGGGCTTCGCCCGCCATCGCAGTGATCGTGGCCCTACCCTCGGCGACGCCCCGCACCAGCCCTGCATCATCCACCGCTGCCACCAGCGTGTCGCTCGACGCCCAAGAGAACTCGGTTTCCTCGACCGGATGCCCGTTCGCGTCGAACGCCTCCGCGATCAGCCGGAGCGTGTCACCGGGCGCGATCGTGTCCGCCGGCGGCGACACGACGACCGAACCCGCCGACTGCATCACCGTCACCCACGCGTCGCCGGAGGCCTCTCCCGCCGCCGCGGTGATCGTCGTCGCGCCACTCCCCGCCGCCGTCACCACCCCGGCCGAGTCGACCGCCGCGACGGTCGTGTCGGCGCTCGACCAGGCAACCGGGACGCCGGCCATCATACGCCCGGCCTGGTCGCGCACCTCCGCGGCGAGCTGCGCGGTCTGTCCGAGGGCCGTCAGGGCCACCGTGTCGGGGGCGACCGCGATGGTCGTCGGCGCCGGAGCCGCGACCGCCAGGGCGGCCCCGCCCGCCACCCCCGCCGCGGTGGCCGTCACCTCCGCCTCGCCCGCCCCGATCCCGGTCACGAGGCCCGCATCGTCCACCGCGGCGACCAGCGTGTCGCTCGACGCCCACGTGAACTCGGCGCCCGCCACCGCATGGCCGTTCGCGTCCGTCGCCTCCGCGGCCAGGCGCAGCGTGTCGCCCGCCACCAGGGTGTCGGCCGCGGGCGTGACCGCCACCGTGCTGATCTCCTGGGCCACGGTGACGGCCGCACTCCCCGACACCCCGCCCGCCGTAGCCGTGATCGTTGCCGTCCCGTTGGCCACCGCCGTCACGAGACTCGATCCGTCCACCGTCGCCACGGCGGCGCTGCTGCTCGACCAGGTGACGGTGGCGCCGGACATCACCTGCCCGTTCTGGTCGCGCACTTCGGCCGTGAGCTGCACGGTCGCGCCCACGGCCCCGAGCTCTGCGGTCGCGGGCGTGACCGTCACCGTGGTCGCCCGGGGCGGCTCGGGGGGAGGAGGCTCCGTCGCGCCGTCCCCGCCGCACGCATAGGCCTACAGCGAGGCCGTCAGCGAGGCCGCCGCGAAGACCAGCACTCGATGACGGCTCATGCCCACGCACTTCTCAAAGTAGACCGACTCGGGACCCGATGCCGTCCCGCGCGACGGCGCCGGAATTCCTCGAAGGGCGAGCCTCCTGCGCCCGCCCGTAAACAATGCTACCGACGCGACCCGCCCTACCGCAACCGTCAAATTGGCGGGGGGCGGAGCGCGCGCTGGATCGCCCGGCCGGCCCCGGCTCGGGCGAACCGAAGCCAGAGCCGAGCCGAACCGCGATCCGTGTCAACTCGATCCGACCTCGGCGCCCGCCGCGATTGAAGGCGCGAGCGACCCGGCGAGCTTCACCCGGGCGATGAGGCCGGTACCGGACGGAACGGCGAGGCGAGCGGCGGGCGCGCAGGGTGTGGAGGACATCGGTACTGCCGAAGCGAACGCGCGCAGGGCGGGGAGGCGGCGCGGGCGCTGCGCGAACAAGACGGAAACACCAAGCGGTTAGGAACTGAAGACGAGCGGCTGACAACGGGACGACCCGGATTCCCGCCACTTGATGCGGTTTCCCCGCTATTTCAGTCCCGTGGAATCAGGCATCGTCCAACGGCAAGAATGGCAGATCGTGCAGTCCTGGTTGACTTACGTGACTTCCTGCCGTGATTCAGACCACCGACAGTCCGCTGCCGATGCGCGCGAGCTGGCGGGTTCGCTCGCGCTCGACGGCCAGCGCTGGCGCGGTCCACGTTCGCGTCCGCGACATCGCCTGCCGCAGCAACGCGGACGGCGACACGCCTGCCGCCGCCGCCTTGTCCTGCCACGCGGCGTGCTCCGCCGGCGTCACGCGGGCGGCGACCGTGACGGTCCGGCGCTCAGCCACGGACGCACCGGTGACGGGGTTCGGGGGGCGGCGCACCCCACCCGCCCGCTGCTCCGGCAGCGGCGCGGAACGCTGGGGGTTCGAAGGGGGGCGCAGCATCCCCTCGCCAGATCGCAATGTTTGACATTGCGTGGGCTGGCTTACGTGCCTCCCGTGCGACCGGCAAACTCGTCCGCCGACGCTTGGAAACCTGCGCCGTCAACATCTCCATACCCGTACATTGAGGAGCCCGGTTTAGGCCGTGTCAACAACGGGCGAAACGGCGATGTCCCAGGTGTTCCAGCGTAGTCCCGGATGCGGATCGGCCTCCGCCAACGGCGCCTCCATCGCCTCCCGAAGAGCCTAAAAAGAGCCTCAATCGCGACCCGGCCCAGTTGCGGTCGCTACTAGGCTGTTCACGTACCGCCACCCTGAGGCATCCGGGAACCTGACTATCTTGCCACAGGGCTCTACCTTTATGGCGCCCAAGGCGCAGAGAGACTCTTAGCCCGTTGGAGGACCGACTGATCAGGATTCGGGATGTGGCCATGGTTTTCGATCCCGGCAAGATCCCGAACGTGCCGGCGTGTTGGCTGAGGGGCGAGAAGGACGCTGCGGGCATACGCGGATTGTCGAAGTGCGTTCACCGGCCGAGCAGGGAGCGTCATGACCGTTGACTCCAAGGGCCGCGAGCTCTTCATCGTCGACAACAGTGTCTCCGGCTGGACCGGGCTCCGGTACTTGGAGGAGTGGTCCAGCATCGCGAAGGCGTTCGACATCGCGACCGGATACTTCGAGATCGGCGCCCTGCTCACCCTTGACGGCAGATGGCAGGGGCTCGACAAGATCCGGATCCTGATGGGAGCGGAGACCACCCATCGGACTCGGAAGGCCATTCTCGAAGCGGTCCGGGCGCAAGCGCTCGACAGGCTCGATGAAAGCATTGAGGAGGACAAGGAGCCGAACCCCTTCCTGCACGGGGTCCCTGCGATCCTCGACGCGCTCCGTTCCGGGCAGATCGAATGCCGTGTCTACGACAAGCACAAATTCCACGCCAAGGCCTACATCACCCACGCAAAGCTCGAGGTCGTGGGTGCCCAGGCGCTGGTGGGCTCCAGCAACTTCACGCGGCCGGGTCTCACGAAGAACGTCGAGCTGAACGTCCAGATCCAGAGCGCGCGCGAGGTCGCGCAGCTCCAGGAGTGGTTCGAGATGCACTGGAACGAAGCGAGCGGGGTCACCGAGGCCGTCATCGAGACGATCTCGCGCCATACGCACTTGTATTCGCCGTTCGACGTCTATGCGAAGGCCCTGCAGCAGTTCCTCCGGGGGCATGAGTTGACCGCGACCGAGTGGGACGAGACACGGTCGCGCATGTTCCCGCACCTCGATCGCTATCAGAAGGAGGCGTATTGGGCGCTCATGAAGATCGCCCGGCAGCACCGCGGCGCGTTCCTCTGTGACGGCGTGGGTCTTGGCAAGACCTTCGTCGGTCTGATGCTAATCGAGCGGCTCATCCTTCACGAGGGCAAACGTGTCGCGCTGTTCGCACCGAAGGCGGCCAAGGAGGGGGTATGGGAGCCCCACCTGCGTCGGTGGCTTCCGCACATCGGCGGCGTCGGCGGTGGCGCGGACTTCAGCAACCTGGCCGTCTTCAGCCACACCGACCTCGGACGAAAGGGGGACTTCCCGGAGCGATTCCAGCGCATTGCGGAACTCGCCGACATCGTGGTCATCGACGAGGCGCACCACTTCCGCAATCCGGGCCGGCGGCGTGACCCCGACAGGGGAATCGAACCGTCGCGCTACTACCGCCTGTTAGAGCTGCTCGACAACACGGAACGCCCCAAGACCCTGTTCATGCTGACGGCCACCCCCATCAACAACCGCCTGAGCGACTTCCGCCACATGACCGAGCTCTTCACGCGTCGCGACGAGGCCTACTTCGCGCGCACGATCGGCGTGAACAACCTCCGGGCGCACTTCAACCAGATGGAAAAGACGCTCCGCAGCCGTGTGGGGCAGGACGAGGCGGATGCCGCGGAGCACATGACCGAAGCCCAGGGGATCCTCTTCTCCGACGCATTCTTCCGCCAGCTCGTCGTCCAGCGGAGCCGCGCATACGCCCGCGAGAGCCAGATTCGGGAGTACGGCAAAGCAGCAGCCTTTCCCGAGCGGAGGGACCCTCAGGTAGCGGCGTACTCGATCCGCAAGACCTACGGGCGGATGCTCGACCTGATCGAGAAGGCCTTCGCGAAGCGGAGCCCGCTCTTCACGCTCCCGATGTACTACCCCCTGCATTGGTACAGGGGGCCGGACAAGGACATCGACCCGTTCGACGAGAACCGCCAGAGACAAGTGGTCGGCCTCATCCGGACCAACTTCCTCAAGCGCTTCGAGAGCTCCGTCGCCGCCTTCGAGCTCTCCTGCGACCGCCTCCTCCAAAAACTGCTCGCCTTCCTTGAGGTTCACAGCGAGAGCGCCGCCGAGAAGAAGCGCCTCGAGCGCTGGAAGGCGCAGAACGCCGAGGTCCTGGGCTACGCCGTCCAGCGCCACCTCGAGCTCTGGGGCGAAGAAGGTAGGGAGGCGGACGACGAAGACGTCGTCCCCCAGGAAATGCTCGACGCGGCCGAGCGCTTGGACCGGGCCGGGTACGACGTAGAGGAGATGATGCCCGAGACATTCCTCGACCTCGACCAGATCGTGCAGTTCTTGGACGAGGCCCGGAAGTTCGAGCCAAAGCACGACGACAAGCTGCAGAAGCTCATCCGCCTGCTCAAGTCAAAGGCCCTGGCCGACCAGAAGATCCTGGTCTTCACCGAGTTCGCCGACACGGCCCGCTACCTCAAGCGTCACCTGGACGAGGCCGGTATCGAGGGTGTCGAGCAGGTGGACAGTGCCACGAAGAAGAACCGTTCAGACGTCATCCAGGGCTTCGCGCCCTACTACAACGGCCTCTCATCCCCGGAGCTCGCCGAGCAGGGCCGCGAAGAGATCCGCGTCCTGATCTCCACGGATGTCCTCTCCGAGGGTCTCAACCTTCAGGACGCCTCGCGGATGATCAACTACGACATCCACTGGAACCCGGTGCGCCTCATGCAGCGCATCGGCCGGGTGGACCGGCGCATGAATCCCGCAATCGAGAAGCGGCTCGTCGCCGACCATCCCGAGGCGGCCGCCTCGCGCGACAAGGTCTGGTTCTGGAACTTTCTCCCGCCCGAGGAGCTGAACGAGATCCTCTCGCTCTACACGAAGGTCACGCAGAAGACGCTCCTGATCTCCAAGACCCTCGGCATCGAGGGCCGGAAGCTTCTCACCCCCGAGGACGACTACGCGGCGCTGAAGGAGTTCCACCACGCGTACGAGGGCACGCGCACGGCCGTCGAGGACATGCACCTCGAGTACCAGGCGCTGCTCCAGAGCGACCCGGAGCTGGAGGCGCGGCTCGCTCGCTTCCCCGGCGCGATCTTCAGTGGCCGCAAGCGCCCGGCGAAGGGCGTGCGCGGTGTCTTCTTCTGCTACGCGCTCCCCGCCCTCGACAAGGAGAAGAACGCGTTCACCGAGGAGGCCGGCACCACCCGCTGGTACCTCTACAACCTCGACCGCGAGACCATCCTCGAGGAGCCGGGCGAGATCGTTGCGAGCATCCGCTCGAAGCCCGAGACTCCCCAGCGCTGCACCACGGAGGAGAAGACGCTCCTCGACATCCGCAAGCGGATCGAGAAGCACATCAAGAACAGCTACCTGAAGCGCGTGGATGCCCCGGTCGGTGTCAAGCCGCAGCTGCGCTGCTGGATGGAGTTGAACGAGGGCTGAACCGATGGCAACCGACCACCGCGAACGCCTCGCCCGCATCCGCCGCTTCGACCAGCTCGTCGCCTACTTGCGCGATGAGCTCGGCTGGCCGATCGACTCGGACGACTTCGATGAGCTGACCTTCGAGTACACCCCGAAGGAGCTAGGGATCGACGCGAAGAGCGCGGCCAAGATCCAGGAGATCAAGCGCCTGCGCCCGCTCGTGCCGGGCCAGCCCTGGGGCATCTTCTTCGTCAAGTTCGAGCCGAAGCGCCTGCCCGTGGTGGCGCTGCGCCGCATCCTCGGCCAGGTGGCGCTCAAGAAGCGCGCCTCGGCCAACAAGTCCGAGCGCCAGGCTTGGGCCGCGGACGACCTGCTCTTCGTCTCCAACTACGGCGAGGGCGAGGAGCGCCGCATCGCCTTCGCCCATTTCTCGAAGCCCCAGGACGGCCACGACCTGCCGACCCTCAAGGTGCTCGGCTGGGACAACCTCGACACGCCGCTCCACCTCGACGCCGTCGCCCGCGAGCTGACCGACCACCTCACCTGGCCCGATGACGAGGGCGACTCCGACGCCTGGCGCGACCGCTGGCGCGCTGCCTTCACACTGCGCCACCGCGAGGTCGTCAGCACCTCGAAGCAGCTCTCCGAGCGCCTGGCCGAGCTGGCCCGCGCGATCCGCGACCGCATCCGGACGGTGCTTGCGATCGAGACCGAGTCCGGGCCGCTCACCAAGCTCATGAAGGCGTTCCGGACTGCGCTCGTCCACGACCTGGACGAGGCCGGCTTCGCCGACATGTACGCCCAGACCATCGCATACGGCCTGCTCTCGGCCCGCATCACCGACCCCGCGCGGCGCACCGCCGACGACTTCGCCGCCCACATGCGGACTAACCCGTTCCTCCGGGAGCTGATGGAGACCTTCCTGCGCGTGGGCGGACGCCGCGGCAGGGCCGGCGGCCCGGGCATCGACTTCGACGAGCTGGGCGTCTCCGAGGTGGTCGAACTCCTCGACCGGGCCAACATGGAGGCCGTCGTCCGCGACTTCGGCGACCGGAACCCCCAGGAAGACCCGGTCATCCACTTCTACGAGCACTTCCTCGCCGCCTACGACAAGAAGCAAAAGGTGAGCCGCGGCGTCTTCTACACGCCACGCCCGGTGGTCTCCTACATCGTGCGCTCGGTGGACGAGCTCTTGCGGAGCGAATTCGCTCTCACCGACGGCCTCGCCGACACCACCGCCTGGGGCGAGATGGCCAAGCGCCACGAGGATCTGAAGATCCCGGAAGGCACCTCGCCCACCCAGACCTTCGTTCAGATCCTCGACCCGGCCACCGGCATCGGCACCTTCCTCGTCGAGGTCATCGATCTCATCCACAACACGATGGCTGTGAAGTGGAAGTCGCAGGGCCACGGCGAGAAGAAGATTCGGACACTCTGGAACGAGTACGTCCCGAAGCACCTGCTGCCGCGCCTGCACGGGTACGAGCTGCTGATGGCCCCGTACGCCATCGCGCACGTCAAGATCGGGCTCAAGCTCTACGAGACCGGCTACCGCTTCGAAAGCGACGAGCGGGCACGGGTGTACCTCACGAATGCGCTGGAGCCGGCGGCGGACGAGCAGCTCATGCTCGACTTCCTGCCCGCGCTGGCGCACGAGGCCAATGCGGTCAGCGAGATCAAGCGGAAGCGGCGGTTCACGGTGGTGATCGGGAATCCGCCGTACCTCGCCGAGGCCGGGCGCGGCGGTGACTGGATCGCTGCGCTCATGCGCGGTCGGGAGATCCGGATGGGCTGCAAGACTTTGAGCTACTTCGAGGTGGACGGCGAGTCACTGAACGAGCGCAACTCGAAGTGGTTGAACGACCTCTACGTCCAATTCACGCGGCTCTCTAATTGGTTGTTGGAACTGTCCGGCATGGGAATCCACGGCTTCATCACGAATCACAGCTATATCGACAATCCGACGTTCCGTGGCATGCGATGGGCATTGCTAGCGTCTTTCGACCATTTGTTCCTGCTGGACCTACACGGGAACGTAAAGAAGAAAGAGGTGACCCCCGACGGTCACAAGGACGAGAACGTCTTCGACATCGAACAGGGCGTCGCAATCGGTCTGTTCGTCAAAACGTCTCCCGGGGCTCACGAGGTTTCTTACCCCCGTGTGCGCCATGCGAACTGCTGGGGAGCGAGGGCACACAAGTACGACTGTCTCATTGCCAATACGGCATCAGAAACTGCTTGGGAAAGAATTGCACCACGTGCTCGCTTCTACTTGTTCAAGCCATTCGCAAGCCGTGGAGATAACTACGAAGAATGGACGTCAGTTCGAGAGATATTTCAGATAGGCGGCACAGGAGTGATAACAAAGCGTGATGCACTATCCATACGCTTCGACCCTGACACCGTCTGGAACACAGTAACAACCTTTGCTCGTCTGTCCCAACAGGAAGCGCGAACGCATTTCAGTCTGCCTCCCGATGTACGTGATTGGCAGTTCGATTGGGCTCAGAAGGATGTCCGCGATAGCGGTCCCTCAAGGCGTTGCATCACGCCCATCCTTTACCGGCCATTCGATAGGCGTTTCATTTACTACACTGGGCGAAGCCGGGGCTTCATTGGCTGGCCTGTAGTGGAGGTCATGGGGCACATGCTCGCGGGAGAGAATGTCGGCCTTATTACGACGAGGCAGACAAAAGACGAGTGGGGCGCACTAGCGACGTCCAACATCATCGCGCACAAGACCTGCTCGGCCTACGACATCAACTCGCTCTTTCCCTTATACCTCTATCCCGGAGTCGGCAAGGCCGACGGTTCGCTGTTCAGCCGCTGGGCCAAGGGCAAGGACGGTCGCACGCCGAATCTGGACATGGGGTTCGTCGAGCAGATTGCAACCGCCACCGAACTGCGCTTCGTCAGCGATGGCCGCGGCGATCTCCGGAAGACCTTCGGCCCCGAGGACGTGCTGGCCTGGATCTACTCGGTGTTCCACAGCCCCGGCTACCGCGAGCGCTACGAGGCCCAGCTCAAGCTCGACTTCCCCCGCGTGCCGCTGCCCGAAAGTGTCGACCTCTTCCGAAAGCTGGCGGAGGCTGGTCATGACCTGCTGGTCCTACACGTGCTCGAGTCCCTAGAGCTCGACGAGTTCATCACCACCTACACCGGCCCCAAGAACCCTGAAGTCGGCCGCGTCGGCTGGTCGGACGGCACCGTCTGGCTCGACGCCGGCAAGACCAACGCCCGCGAGGGCCAGCGTGCGACCAGGCCCGGCACCATCGGCTTTCAGGGCGTGCCCGAGGAGGTCTGGGATTTCCAGATCGGCGGCTACCAGGTCTGCCACAAGTGGCTCAAGGACCGGAAAGGCCGCACGCTCTCGGACGAGGACGTTGCCCACTACCAGAAGATCGTCGTCGCCCTGAATGAGACCATCCGCATCATGGCCGAGATCGACGAGGTCATCGATGCCCATGGCCGCTGGCCCGACGCGTTCCAGACCAGGTCGGAGGCGGATGAGGCACGTCGCGGTGCCGGTTGATGCGACCGCCACCGCTCGTTGGCACACCCCGACAACCTGTCCGCGAAGGTCCGCTAGGTTCTATTGGAATCCCGGCCTGAAAAAGGGATATAAAGAGGGAACGATATCCATATGAGTGACGCTAACTATATGATTCACAACACTTTATAGTTTTCATGCTATAGCGGGGTGTCAAACCTACTTGTGGCCGTGGCTCCCACTGTGCCCCCCGCCGCGATGATCACGCTCACGCCTTCACCAAAGGCCCTGTCTACTGCGCCGGGAACAGATCGAAGAATGCGAACGACGAACAGCCATCTGCCCCGACCTTGAAGCCGCGTTAACGGCTTGCTCGTCCATTGCGACTACGGCAACCGGGGCGCGGCTCGCTGGTGTTCACGTCGCCTACCGCGACAACACTAATCGCTTGCTAGAAGGCGTGCTCGAATTGCCCCTGGCTTGACTCCCGCCCAAACTGAACCAGTAACGAGCGGGGGCTACTACTTGCTGCCTGATATTGAGGGAGCGTGGGGAAGTCCGACGTGCGTGGGGGCAGCTTAATCTGAGAGATTCTGGCCACCATCCGTCGTAAGGGATGCCCACCACTTCAGAAGCGCATTTCGGACGATGTACTCAAAGGTGTGGAGTAGCATAGGTGTGTCCTCCCTAACCCATGTTCCACTTTCTGCGTGTGTTGCTAGCCCAGTCGGGATCTCTGAGGGAGCTTCCCACTCCTGATGTTTGTAAGGGGCTTCGCACATAGGGAGGGGAAACGGAGTGCCATCGTGGAGCGCCCTCGACCGGTGATCGTAGACCGCGTGACCTAGCACTGTTTGGGATACCTATCCCCCCCAGGATTCTCCTCTGTCCTCTCGTCAGCCGTACCGCAAACTAGACGCCGTCAGTAGCGCGGGTTGGCCTTGGTAAACACGCAGCGCATGTGGGGAGGCCCGCCTTACGGTTTTGGCCACAGATCTGCCTCGTCGTCGAGCGCGGGGCTATTCGTAAGCTGTTGCGGCCCCGATCCGTCGGCGTTCATCACGTAGAGATCATCGTTTCCGTCCCGAGTCGTGCCAAAGACGATCTTCGCCCCGTCCGGCAGGAAGAATTGGGGAAAATCGTAGGCCGCGTTGTTCGTGAGATTCGCCTGGCCCATTCCGTCGGGGCTGATTATGTAGACCTCACCCTCCGCATCCCAAGTGATCTTCGTCCCGTCGGGCGACCAATGGGGAAAGGAATCTCCTCTGCCTGGGTCATTGGTCAGGTTGGTTTGGCCCGACCCGTCGGCGTTCATCACCCATATGTCACCGCTGCTGTCGAATACGATCTTCGTCCCGTCCGGTGACCAGCTGCCGTTCAAGGCCGTGATGCTCGTGAGACGAGTCACGCCCGAGCCGTCTTGGTTCATCACGTAAAGGCCACGACTCGCGTCGCGCTGGCTCCTAAAAAGGATTCTCGACCCGTCCGGTGACCAGGCGCGGACGAACGTGGGGGCATCGGTGGCGGAATCGTTAGTGAGGTTCGTCTTCCCGGATCCGTCGGCGTTCATTACGTAGACCTCATCGTTCCCGTCGCGATTGGTGACAAAGACGATCTTCGTCCCGTCCGGTGACCATTGCGGGGTGTCATCACGCGACGCGTGGCTAGTGAGGTTCGCCAGGCCTGATCCGTCTGCGTTAATTACGTAGACCTCGCTGTTTCCGTCTCGGTTGCTTTGAAAGGCGATCTTCGTCCCGTCCGGCGACCAACGGGGGAGGCGGTCTTGTGCGCTATTATTGGTGAGGCGGACCTGGCCCGATCCGTCTGCGCTCATCGTGTAGATCTCGATATTCCCGTCTCGGCTGCTGACAAAGGCGATCTTGGGAGGGTCCAGGAACGGAGGCGGACCGGGGTCTTCAGGCGGACCGGGGTTCTCGGGCGGACCGGGGTTCTCGGGCGGACCCATCGCTTGCTGTGCAAGGTCCTGACACCCGGCAAGCATCAGGACTGTCCACAGGAGCAAGGGGAAGCGCTTCATGACGTACCTCCGGCGCACGGCTCAACACTGCTCCGGGTTCGTCGTTGGGGCGGGCGTCCTGCGGGGCGTCTACTGCGGCGGCGGGACCGGGAGGCCCCATCGGGTCAAGCTCTGATCATAGATGGTACGCACCCTTCCGCCCTCGCCCAGCTCACGCTCGATGGCGTAGCGGCCTTCCAGGGCGGCGTTCAGACGGGTGATGGGGTCGGTCATGGGCCTAGTCTTCAGCTCAGGTCTCTTCAGCCATTACGAATCGCTGCCAGTTACTGGCAGCTTCATTCGCGTCAGTATCTCCTCGTATTCCGGGAATGCCCGCAAGGGCTCGAACCATGGCGAAGTGAGCGCACCCCATGCTAGCCAGGGATCGCGTTCTTCGCAGGCCCGTTGGAGTAGCGCGAGGGCCTCTTCGGCCCTGCCGGCACACGCCGCGGCTAGCGCGACAGTGATGGGTTGCACGTATTTCTGTCGGGATCGGGCCATGAGCTCGGCGTCAACCGCCGCCGCGTCCGCTGGCTTCTCCCACTCCGCATAGAGCCTGCCCAGGTTCGCCAGGGCCAAAGGATTACGTCCCGATGCGGACAACGCCCGTTGATACGCGCCTTCCGCCTCCGAAAGGCGGGCGGCGCAGTGGTACGCGGTCGCCAGCACAAACTGGCCCCAGTACGAATCCGGATCGGATTCCACCCCTCTTCGGGCTTCCTCAACCGCCTCTTCTGCTCGGCCGGCTTGCGTCAAGACATACGCGAGCATTGTGTGGGTGTAGGCGGATAGAGGGTCGATGTCCACCGCCACTCGCGCCTCTGCGATTGCAGCGTCATGGTCCCCCCTCGTCCCCTGCAGGCAAGCCACGGCGTGCCAAACTCGGGCCTGCACGTAGCCCGGATTAAGCTCGAGGGAGCGCCTAAACTCACGGCCCGCCGTCACCCAGTCCCAATCCCGGGCGAAGGCAACGATTGCGAGCGCATTGTGCGCCTCCGCGAGCTCGGGCGCTAGCGCGACGGCCTGCTCGGCGGCCTGACGGGCAGGCGGCCATGCTTCGGGGGGCGCGATGAATCCGTGGTAGCCGAGGATCGAGTAACTGTCGGCCAGACCGGCGTGGGCCAACGCGTACTGCGGATCCAGGGCAAGCGCCTCCTCAAAACATTCCCGCGCCCGGAACATCGCCATTCCGCGTTGATACAGCAGGACACGGCCTTTCAGATAGAGCTCGTAGGCCTCGACGTTGTCGGTTTGCAGCCTCGGCCCTCGCGCCCCACTTCCGATCGTCACCTCCAACCGCTCGGCGATGTTCGTCGCGATCTCGTTCTGAATCGCGAAGATGTCGTCGAGTTGTCGGTCGAACTGCTCGGACCAGAGATGGTATCCGCTCTCGACGTCGATGAGCTGCGCTGTAATCCGGAGCTGGTCCCCCATTTTGCGCACGCTCCCCTCCAGGACCGTGGCGACCTTCAGCTTGGTCCCGATCTCCGGCACTCCCAGATCCGTCCCCTTGAACGAAAATGCCGATGTCCGACCCGCGACCTTGAGCTCGGGAAGCTGCGCAAGCGAGTTGATGATCTCTTCCGAGATCCCGTCGCAGAAGTACTCGTTCTCGGGGTCGGGGCTCATGTTGACGAACGGCAGAACCGCGATGGAGGGCCTCTCCACCGCTGTGTCCGACTCGATCGTACGCGACTCGAGGGTGTCCGGCCCGACGGTGTACACGCGAATCGGGTCTGCGATGTTCTTCACCGCCTGCTCACCCTGATACGCGAAGCCCAGGGACAGCTTGTTCTTGACCTGGTCGTAGACGGTCCCCGAGATGCAGATCCCCCCGCCAGCCGCCAGACTCTCGAGACGAGCAGCGATGTTGACGCCATCACCGTATATGCGCTCTTCCTCCACCAGGACGTCGCCCACGTTGATCCCCATACGGAACTCCATCCGGCGACGGGAGGGGAGCTCCGCGTTCCTGGTCCCGAGCTCACGCTGGATCTCGACCGCTCCCTCGACCGCGTCGACGGCACTGGCGAACTCCGCGAGTAGGTTGTCTCCCGGCGAATCCACCACCCGGCCCTGGCGTTGCTGAATCAGAGCCGACATCACCTCTCTATAGGCCGTGAGAGTGCGGATCGTGGCCACCTCGTCGTCCCCCATGAGACGGCTGTAGCCCTGGACGTCCGCACTCAGAATCGCCGCGAGTTTTCGCTCCATAGAACCGTCTTCCTACGCGGAATCACCCTCCGGCGACGACAAGCATCAGCGATAGGTAGGGAGTGGTCGGCTCCACGTCCGGGGGAATGCGAGCTCGATTTCACGAAGTCCTCGGCACGAAGAGGATCAGACCGAGGTCAACATCCGAGAGTGGTCCGGTGGGCGCAAGGAGAAGCCTGTCAGTCGCTCGCAAACACGTTCTGAGCGTCTTCGGTATCCTGGGGTAGGCTGGAACGCCCTCGTGGCCTAGAGGGCCGTTAACGGCGTGCTCTCCTCTGAACCCAATACACCACAACAGCATAACGGGCGTTTCCACGGTTGTGGAAAGACTATGTCGGCCGCGTCGTCGGGGGCTGCTGCGGCATCTGGCTCGGGCGGCCTTCGCCTTGGGCCGGAGGCAGTGTGGGTTGCTCGTCCGGGTTCATCCCGGGTGACGTCGCGGGCAACGCCCGGGGCTTCGGCCACCCGGGGGACGCCAGTGCCTTCCTGATCGCCGTTGACGCCGACGCGATGAACGCGCCTACATGCTCTCTCCTACCATCCTCCGGCGTGCCCTCGGGGGCCCCCTTCTTACGAGCGGAAGCCTGCCCGCCAGACGCGGCCTGAGAGTCCGCTACCGACACCTGACCGTGGATTACGGCACCCTCCCCACGAGTGGCAGCCTTCCCGCGGGACGGAGCTTGGGACTCACCTACCGACACCTGACCCGTGAGTGTGGCACCCTCAGCAAGCTGCATGCGCAGCGCTACGACCTCCCCCTCGATGTAACCCGTGGATTGCAGCTCGAGACGTGACGCGTGAACAGAGCCGAGCACCCGACCGGCGATGACCGCGTCCTGAGTGTAGATGTTGCCGTCCACGAGCCCTTCCTTGCCGATCACCACGGCCTTGCCTGCGTGAACGTCCCCGTTGACGGTCCCTTCGATCCTGAGAGCGCCGTCCGTCTCGCATTCTCCCTTCAGCATCATCCCCATGCCGATGATGGAGATTCCCGCCTCGGGTGACGTGGCTGGCGTACTCTTGTTGTTCTTGACCATAACGTCCGCTTTCGTGGCCGATTTCAAGGCTGTTGCACCAGCTCGAGGGGATCGACCGCGGCTCCCTCGAAGAAGGTTTCTGGCCATCCCGCCTTCGCCCGATTCACGCTCGATGATGTAGCGGCCTTCTAGGGCTGCGTTCAGGCGGTCAACTGGATCGGACATCTGGATGTCCTCGGCTACGGCAGATCACACTTGAGCAAGATCCTATGGGCGGGCCGGTAGGCGCAAGCAGAACCGTGTCAGGCGCCTGTATTCGCGTTCTGGAGCGTCTTCGGGGTGTATTCGGTATTTGGGTCCGGCTGGAGCGTGCTCGTGGCTTAGAGGGCCGTTATCGGCTTGCTGATCTGTTCGCGACTAACGCAGCACCAGCGGCAGCACGGCGGGCGGGGGGGGCAAAGAGGTTGCTGAGGGCGGCAATGTTGTTCCACAAGGGTCCACCCCGCCGACCAGCTAGACACCACGCCCTGTAGGACCTGTGCAGGGTCTTCAGGCTGGCACTCCCCTTGCAGCGCCCCTACTTCAACTCGCCTTCCATCCCCCGAAAAGGACTCAGGTAATGAAGCTCCATCGTCTACTGCCCATTCTTGCCTTGGCCGTTGTCACCGTCGGCTGCGGTGACGACGGTACTGGCCTAGAAGCGGTTGATCTAGAGGGAACCTGGACCGCCTCCGTCTATGAGTTCACAGATAACGCGAACTCTCAGAATGTCGCCGACATCATCCAGCGCGACGGCGCGAGCTTTACGCTTACCGTGGATGCCGCCGGAAGTGCGAGCACTCTGTTCGACGACGGTGTTGGTGGCAGCAGTTCGGACTCCGGGACCCTGAACTCGTCCGGAACCACGCTCACGCTCGCAGGCGCCCCGTTCGATGCGTCTCGGAACGGAAACGTTCTGACGCTCACGAACCCGGCCAGCCAGTTCGACTTCGGGAGCGGTTCTTCCGTTGCGGCCACACTCCGCATCATCTTGAACCGCTCTTAAGCGAGCCACTGCACGTGGCGAGCATTGGCATCAGCCTCACTCACCTGTGCCGGCCAGCTGCGCTCTAACACAACTTGAAAGCACGCCCCCTGTGGGTACCGTGGAGTTGCGAAACAACCATGGACCACAGCAGAGGGCGGCTCTCATGAAGCGGAACACCAAGTATGTGGGGCTCGACGTGCACCAGGCAATGACGGTGGCGACGGTTCGGAGCGAAGGGGGGCGTGTGATCGCGCGCAGCGTGGTGGAGACGAGCGACGAATCGATAAGGGAGTTCTTCAGCGCGATGGCTGGGTCGGTGCACGTGGTGTTCGAGGAGGGAACACAGGCGCAGTGGCTCTACGACCTACTGAGTCCTCGTGTAGACCGGGTGATCGTGTGCGACCGCAGAGGCGAGAAGCGATCGGGCAACAAGGGGGACCAGGTCGATGCCGACGAACTGTCGGAGCAGTTGCGGTGCGGCAGCCTGCGAGCGGTATACCACGGCGCACACGGCCGGGCCGATCTCAAGGAGCTGACTCGAGCCTATCGCAACCTCGTCGAGGACGGCACGCGCGTGATGCTGCGGCTCAAGGCACTCTTCCGTGCGCGGGCCATCCGAACCACGGGCGGCGGTGTCTACCAGCCGAAGGGGCGCGCCGCCTGGGTCGCACAGCTACCCGAGCACGGTGCTCGGCTACGTGCCGAGACCCTGTACGCTCAGCTCGATGTGCTTCGGACTCAGCGCAAGAAGACCAAGGCGGCCATGGTCGCTGAAGCGAAGCGCGATCCGGCCTTTGGGGTGCTCGAGACGATCCCCTACTGCGGGCCCGTGCGTATCGCGCTGTTGTTGGCAACCATTGGTACGCCTTGGCGCTTCCGCACGAAGCGCAACCTGTGGGCCTATGCCGGACTCGCCGTGGTCACCCGCTCGAGCGCCGACTACGAGTTGTTTGAGGGGTACCGCTCATACAGGCTCCCGTTTCAGAACCCCGGTTTCAGCGTGCCTTTGTGGCGAGCCACTTGTAGCAGCGTGGGATAGAACTGTACAAACGTGCGTTCCACGGCCGTTTCCTTCGTGTGACACTGTACACACGGAGCCGCAGCAGCACCTGACAGCGGGGCCGCAACCTCTGTTAGATCTGTGCCCCTTCCGAAGTTGAAGAACGCCCATCCGTCCGAAAATCGGGAATCCTTTACCTCGGCCTCCAAGCCCAACAAATCGCCTTGAAATCGCCCTCCCTTATTATTTGGGGCTGCGTCAGTCTGAGAGCGCCTGAATTCTAGAACGAACACGGTGCCGCTCGGCCACACCCCCGTCTCCATGAAGCCGCGGTGCGAAGAGGGATTCACGAAAACGTTCGTGAAAATGGGCGGCGCATCTGACGAAGCTGTTTCGGCTTCATACGTCAAGCCGAGAGCCGAACCAACGAATGGCCACTCGCGATAGTCAATTGGACGCACAAGGCTCGTTCCATTTAGGTAACGTGGGCCATCACTGAGCGTCTGCTGTTCTTCCGATGCACGGCATCCGGTGATCAAAAACGAGCAAAGTGGCCAACAGAGAAGCAGCGGCAACCGCCGCCGGCGGTAGTCCCGCGGCTTCGTGACTTCTTTAGTTTCGGCCATGGCTATCCTCCCGACGGTCTAACGTCTCTGCGACTCTACTGCGCGTCCAAGATGCCGACCGCAAGCGAAGTACGCGAGCCGGATGCCTACCGCGACAGCCTCACCATGCCCATGCGCTCAAGCTATGGGTGATGCTGAGGTTGGGCGATGGCTGGATCGGACTGATGCGTGGCCCCCAGAAGATATGAACGGGCTGGCCCAGCCTGATCGGATTATCGTGGCTTTACCGTGATCCAATCGGGTAACGCGCCAGAGTTCATAGCCGAGCATCACCCAACCCACACCGAACAACGTCATGAGCAGCAATGGCATCCATCTGGGAGACTCGATCATCCATCCAGTTAGCAGCAGTACGATAATGAGGGGAATGCCATTCCAGTGGCGCAAAGCCCGGTCCTCGAAGCGGATCAGCTTGTTCGAGGACATCTCAAACTGAGGTCCTGACAGCACTCAGCAGTTCTGGACGACGATGTCCTGAACTTCGGCGACAATGGCGTGTTCAAGCCTGGGGCGTCTCCGTGGTCCCTCCGGCAGGGACACCTTCGGCGGACCAGACGGCGTAGCCCAGTAGGAGCCATGCCACGCCGAAGAGGCCGGCCCCGATGGCTAGAACCCAGTCGCTTAGGTAAATGAAAACCGCCCCCGCCACTGGGATCAGCCCGATCAACAGCGGCAATCGGTTCCAACGAGGAAGGGCCTGCGACCAGAGATTCGGAACAGCAAACGCGATCCACCCTGCGAACGCCATGATGTAGCCAATGGCCAGCAGTCTCCACGCCAATTGCCTTGGCCCGCTAGTGACGGTGCCGGAAATATGGCAGCGACCACAGCGCCGACTGCGAAAAGCTTTAGGCCCATGCGCGCACGCCGCCTTACCGGGTCAGGACCATGATGATCCCGCCCGGGTGCCCCGACCCGTACCGCATCTCTGCCTCAGATCGATCGAGGAACTGCATCTGATGGACCGTGGTGGAGATGATCCTCCGCAGGTGTTCGAGCCCCAGTCCGAACCACAGTTCGTCCACGTAGACCCTGGGCAGGCTCGCGTTCGGATCTGTCGGCCTGACCGTTCCGCGGGCCCGGAGCCAGAGCGGCCGTAAAATCTGCACCATCTCGTACGCATCACGAAGATTGTCCACCCGCCTGATCTCCTCGAAGGTGATCAGGTTCCGCGCCCCGCCGGCTCCCCCACTCCCCGCACCGCCGCTGGCGCAGGCGGTGAGGCCGGTGTTCAGAGCCAGGGCCAGGATGAGATACCGCATGATGTTCCCCTCCGGTGTCGAGTGGCTTTCCCTGCTCGCTCAACAGGATGTTGCCCGGCTTGATGTCGCGGTGGACGACGCCGTGCAGGATGTTCTCCGGCTTGATGTCGCGGTGGATGACGTCGTGGCGATGGGCGGAGCCGAGCGCGTCCGCCACTTCCCGAGCGATCTGCAGGGCGTCCTCGACGGGAAGTTGTTTCTCCCGATTCAGGCGATCGCGGAGTGATTCGCCCTCGACGTAAGGCATCACGTAGTAGAGAAAGCCATCGGCCTCGCCCGAGTCGTGGAGCGCAAGGATATGTGGGTGATGCAGCTTGGCGGCAATCTCGATCTCGCGGAGGAAACGCTCGGGGCCGAGTGCCGCGGCCAGTTCCGGTCGTAGGACCTTCAAGGCGACCTTGCGGTGAAGCTTGAGGTCCTCGGCGAGATAGACCGTGGCCATGCCGCCCTCACCCAACTCTCGCTCGATGGCGTAGCGGCCCCCTAGAGCGGTATTGAGGCGTTCAATGGGATCGGACATGGGCACTCCGGGATCAGAGTGTACTCAACATCCGAGAGCGGTCCAGTAGGCGCAAGCAGAACCCTGTCAGACGCCTGTATTCGCGTTCTGAGCGTCTTCGGGGTTTATTCGGTATCCTGGGTAGGCTGGAACGCTCGCGTGGCTTAGAACGCCGTTAACGGGTTCGGCCTCGGACGGCTCGCTACAGCCACACCAATGGCAGCCCCAGCGCGAAAAGCACGCGATGACCAAGCTAAGGCTTTCCTGCCGCTTCCCATCGTCTGAAGGCAGCGAAGGTGCTCGGGAAGGTTGTGGCCGCACCCCGCACTTCGTCCAGGGCCGTTCTGATCTTCGGGAGGATGGCGTCTCGGTGATAGCGGCTGCCCCACTCCTTGAGCCTTCGCCAGCGCTTTCGTCTTAGATCGGCCCCAGCGCGGAAGCCGCTCAAGTGCGCCACCTGCTGTGTAGCGCGAGACCAAACGTGCTCCTCTGGCCCGTTGTACAGCCCCGCAAACCGGTTCAAGACACCCGAAGGGAGGTAGAGACTGAAGTAGGCCGTTCCCGGATGAAGCGCGGGTCTCGTGGGCGTGCGTTCTTTAAAGAACTCGAGCAGGTTGCGAGCGTGAGAAGCGTACGCCGTGAGAATTGCACCGAGCACGATCCCTTGGTGCGATCCCCGATTGATCTCGACATGCAAGTCAAGGAATCGAGCCATTTCGTGGTCAACGTGCTCACGAGCCGCCTTCCGCAGTTCGTGCTTCCGTATCGCCTTGCCCGACATAGATGCCCTCCTGAGTGGATGCTACTCAGACCTCGCCGGGACTTCGAGCGCCTTCTCAACCCCCACACCCTCGGCTCGGAGGACGCGTTACTCGAGGCGAAGGAGGTGGCGGAGGCGGAGGCTTAGCCTCTCCCCCCACCGTGTCAAGGCGGCGTGTGGGGGCGGTTGCTTTTGTGGCTCCATCGTCCACGAGGACGGCTGCGTCTCCTTCTGCTATCCGATCGGCGACCGGGTCTAAGCGCTCCTCAAGAGCGGAGACTTCCTCGAGGAGCCGCTCCCCCCGTCTCCGAACGCCGCGAGGGACTGTGCCCTTAGCCTCGCAGGCGCTCCGCTCAGCGATGTACGCCGTGAGTCGCACCCTGAGGGCGCTCCGCTCGGCCATGTGCGACGAGCTCTCGTCCAGGGCTTTCTGGGCACGATCCCAAACGCCGCCGTCGTCCGTACTCACCGATTTTCCTCACGTTTGAGGACCTTTAGCACGGCTTTCCGTTCATCGCGTAGGTCGTCGGCCAGATAGACCGTAGCCATCCCACCTTCACCAAGCTCACGCTCGATGGCGTAGCGGCCTTCTAGGGCTGTGTTCAGGCGGACGATGGGATCGGACATCGAGCGTTCCCCAGCATCGGAGGATCAGACCGTGGTGAACATCCGAGAGTGGTCCAGTAGGCGCAAGCAGAACGCCTGAGAGCGCGTTCTGCGCGTCTTCAGGTTTTATTCGGTATCTGGGAGGAGGTAGGCCGGAGCGTACTCGTGGCTTAGAGGGGCGTTGTCGGCTCGTCCTTGCATGGGCGAACGGCGAGCGTGCACCTTGAACTGGGCACGGCCTCGCAAGGGGATGTCCTTGAGGTGCCTCGGCTCGCCCGAGGAGGATGCTGAACTCGGCCAAAGGCCTTTGGGAATGGCCTATCCCTTCCACGAGGCTACACGGACCATCTGGTTTGGGACGGACACGAACACGATCGGGAGGGGGAGGGTGCCGTAGGGGCCGGTGAGAAGGCGATGGAGGGTGCGGGGGAGCCGAGTGGGTTCGGAACTCCCCGTGTGGTCGTTTTGACAAATTGCATCAAACACTAATAAAGCGTAGGATAGCTATGTAAACACTATCAAACACTGACAAACCTACGGGTCCTGCTCCGCGAGGTACCCATGATGACACCACCCTCCGGACCGTCTGAATCCCAGCCCGTCCAAGCCGGCTATCAGGGTTTCCTTTTCTCGCTACTGAGCGACCGAGAGCGGTTCTTTAGCGAGGTCGTCGAAGGAACGGATCTGACGGGCAAGCTCCGCTATGCACTGGCGACACTGGTTGGACTGGCGGCTTTCTACGGGGCGGTAGCCGGCGTCTACTCAGGCAGCCTTCAAGCTCTGTCCGCCGCTCTCAAGCTCCCGCTCCTCTTACTTGCGACCTTCGCAGTTTGCTTTCCCGCGTTTTTCGTTGTTCAAATCCTGGTTGGTTCGCGCTTGCGCCTCCTCCAGCTACTGGTGTTCGTACTCGGCGCGCTCGCACTGACAGCGATCCTGCTCGCGGCCTTCATCCCCATCACCGCGTTCTTCATGATCACTGGCGCGAACTACTACTTCCTGGAACTGCTGCACGTTCTCATTGTGCTCACAGCTGGCCTCCTGGGTATGTACGCCTTGCACGAGGGCCTCACGCTCGTCTGTGAGAAACGAGGCGTGTATCCCAAGAAGGCAATTACAATCATGCGGGCATGGGCTGTGCTCTTTGCCTTCGTCGGCATCCAGATGGCGTGGAATCTGCGCCCCTTCCTCGGGGACCGCGGCCAGCCCTTCACCCTGTTCCGAGACTACGAGGGGAACTTCTACGCAGCTATCGTCTATTCCGTGAACCAGTTGTTTCAAGGGGAGGACCGACCAAGAGAGGTGAGCCCGGATAGCGTGGGGCAGCTCCGCATCGAGGAGCTCCTTCAGCCCGCCGACACTTCCGACACGCTGCAATGATCGTATGACCGACAGCCGCCGGAACGCCGCACATGCCAGCCACGACATCCTCACTCTCGAAGAGGTCGCCGAGTACCTGCGTCTGACGCCCCAAACGATCTATAAGTGGGCCCAGGAAAAGCGCATTCCGGCCACCAAACTTGGAAAGGAATGGCGCTTTCGAAAGAGCATCCTCGACCGGTGGCTCGACGAGCAGATGCTCGGGGAAGATTCGGGTTTCAGTCACCTTCGAACGGCGGAATAACGGAAGGTCGGGACGTCCCAACGGGTGTAGGGCCGCACCACGCGACCTCGTAGCCCTGCGGCACGAGGCATATTTTATATTCGAGGGTGTCACATTCGGCGGTATTGGTTCGTTCATTCAGCGTATGAACGTCTGAACGAAGACCAGTATCAACGATGAGGAGGATGGTGGTGAGGAAGATGCTCTGCGTGGCGGCGGTGGCCGCCCTGTCCGGCTGTGGATCGAACACCGGGCCTGAGGTGAATCTCGAGAGAGCGTTGGTCAACGGCCCCATCGAGGTCACGCTCCAGCACGGGGAGGACCGTTTCGTGGCAGGGACGTTGATCCGGATCAGCTTCGAAGCCGTACTGGAGGACTCCCGGTGCGCCACGGACGTCGTGTGTGTGTGGGAGGGAAATGCCAGCGTGCAGGTGGGCATCGGCGCGGGCACGGGGCCGACGCACGCGCTCCAGCTGAACACTAGCCTCGAGCCACAGTCGGGGGAGTGGAACGGCGTGGTGGTGACCCTATTGGAAGTCACGCCGAGCCCGACTTCAGATTCCACTATCCCCGCTGGCGACTATGCGGTGACGCTCCGGCTGGAGCCCTCGTAGACGGCGAAGACGGAGTCCACGATGTGCTGGACCGGGGTTGAGGAGCCCCACCGCCCGCTGAAGTCTCACGTCATGCCCTACAGCGCCCGACAACATCTGCGTGTCGACATCGACGCCTGTGACGAGACGATCCGTCGCTTCATCCCCGGCTACGAGCTCATCCTCTCCGCGGCCGCGGCCGCCGTCGCTGCAATCGGTCCCACCTCTCGAAGGGAAAGTCCCAGGGGGAGCGATTCCCGATTCGAGATCCTCCCGAAGGCGCGCTCCAATACTTGACGTATTTGGATGCCCGGAAACGGCGATTCCGACTCCAGGAAATTTTCTCCGAAACGCGAAGGAAACCGGGCATCTCCCGTGATTTGGCGTATAACCTATGTGTAATGGGGTTCAGGGGGTCGCCGGTTCGAATCACTGAAGGAAGCGGGGACGGGGGAGACCGAAGCCTCCCCCACCTGAAGTGGGGGGTGTTACCCGAAGTGTTACCCGACAGGACGGAACTAGCCGGACTTAGCCGGAAACCCACGGAGTGGGTAGTCTCCGAAACCCCATAGAATACGGACTCTCTGGGACTTAGACGGACACAGCGGGAGAACTCCAATCGGTCTGAATGACCCACGACCGAAAGGGAATGCCGTAGGACGAGACAAGTCAACGTCAGTATCACTCCATCCCACGAGGAAACGGGACTCCCATAACAGGGAGCCGTGATCGCACTTGGCGTTTTACGAAGCCGAACATGCACACCAACATGCGCACGATGCCGTGGGGTTGGCCTGGATAGGGGCCTAACCCGCTGCTGACCGCCTGTTCATAGAGCAGGAGAAGGGCTTAGTCGCTGTTCCTAGCCCGATGAAAAGCCCGCAGAAGTTTCAGTAAGGTTGGCGAACGGTTCCCCCAGCCTGGCTCCGGGCTCGGCATCGCATCCCCGAGGAGTCCCGGGTTGAC
This sequence comes from Longimicrobiales bacterium, assembly GCA_965238005.1. Classification (GTDB taxonomy): domain Bacteria; phylum Gemmatimonadota; class Gemmatimonadetes; order Longimicrobiales; family Gaopeijiaceae; genus CBDCKN01. The sequence continues at coordinate 2,678,491 of OZ250165.1, read as the reverse complement.
TCAACCCTGCCTGCCGCCCATGATCCCACCCATGCGACGATCATCATCCTTCAGGTTGTTGTCCTGCATCCTGCTCCTAATCCTCGGAGCACTGGGTACTGGCCTTCCGTCCCACAGTCACGGGGTGCCTGGAGATGACGTCATCGAACTTGTCGTCCCCGACCACCACGGGCACGGGGTCATACTGACGGAGCAGACGGACCAAATCCCCACGGTCGCTGTTCAACATGCCATGCCCGCCGGAACGACGAGGATCGCCGATCGTCCGGTGTTGGTCGCGGCCGCGGACCCGCCCCCCCAAGGCGACCTTCCACACGAGCGCGCTCCCCCTTCCACCTCCCCACGCGCACCCCCCCTCTCCATCTAGGGCCTGTTAACACTACGGAGCAATTTGTAGTATATTGGGGCTATGAAAATCACAGAGTCCCAATATCGTCAGATAGAGGCTTGCTTTCCGCGTCAGCGCGGCAATGTGAGCCTCTCCAATCTCGAAGTGCTTAACGCGATCCTGTATGTGGCCGAACACGGCTGCAAATGGCGCGGGTTGCCTCCGCGCTTCGGTAACTGGCATACGATCTACACCCGAATGAATCGCTGGGCCAGGGCAGGTGTGCTGGATCGTGTCTTTGCGGCCTTGCAAGACCAGCAAATCATCCGGATCAAGATCGAAGCGCTGTCGATCGACAGTACCATCGTCAAGGTGCATCCTGATGGCACGGGCGCGCTAAAAAAAACGGCCCGCAGGCCATCGGTAAGTCGCGTGGAGGCTGGACCACCAAAATTCATATGGTTGCCGCAGATGCTCGAACCGCGATAACCTTCTCGCTATCGCCAGGCCACAAGCACGACGCGCCGGAAGGACGGGAACTGCTACGTACGTTGAGGCCGGTACACCCCACGGTGTGCATGATCATGGACCGGGCGTACGAGGGGCAGGAAACACGGCAATTGGTGTTGGAGCTGGGGTTTACCCCCGTCGTGCCACCCAAACAGAAGCGTGTTAGCCCGTGGCAATACGACCGAGTCATGTATCGCCGCCGCAACGAAATAGAGCGGTTGTTTCGGCGACTCAAAGGTTTTAGGAGAATCTTCTCCCGCTTCGATAAGCTCGACGTGATGTTTACGGCCTTCATTCACTTCGCGCTCATCGTCGAAGCCCTCAGATAGTGTTAACAGGCCCTAAATACCGAGCGCCCTCCGGCGCCCGGACCCCAAGCCGTAGTTCCCTAGAACACAGACGCTTCGGCGCCCATCCCACTGCAGCGGTGCCGAATCGGCATACGAAACCCGGAGTCATGCTCGTGAACCATACGACCAAGATCCTCTTGCTGGTGGCCACCCTCGGTTTCTTGACCACCACCGCAGCGGCCCAAGAACCCACGAGGCGAGTAAGTCTAGAGGAAGCCCTTCGGCTTTTCGCCGCGAACAACCTGGAGCTCCGCCTCGCACGCTCCCGACGAGCGGAGGCGGCGGGCCTCGCACGGCAGGCGAATGCCTTCCCAAACCCAACGGCATCCGTCACACATGAGCCGCTTTCCCGGGATGGCCAAGACTACTCTGAGACGTATGTCACCGTCAGCCAACGCTTCGAACTGCCGGGCGAGCGCAGCGCCCGGGCTGCGGCAGCGAACGGGGTTCTAGGGGCCGCCGAGGCACGCATGCGGGCCGACAGTGCACGCCTCGGTTTTTCGGTGAAACAAGCCTTTGTGGAGGCGGCCATGGCAGAGGACCGCCTGGCTGTAACGGAGCGAGTCGCCGAAGTCTTCCGGCAGGGTGCTCGGAGTGCGGCGGTGCGAGAATCGGAGGGGGACATCTCCCTCTACGAGCTCCGGCGCCTCATCGTGGAACGCACACGCTACGAGAGCCGGCTCGCCGACGCCCGATTGGCCGTTTCGGCCTCTCGAAGAGCCCTGGCCCTCCTGGTTCTTCCCGAGGCAGAGGCTGCGGAGGTGCCCCCCAGCGACCCACTCGGCGTCTCACCCCCCGAGCCGACTCTGGACCGCGTCTTGGAGGGTGCGATTTCTCGGCGACAGGAGGTCGCGGCAGCGCGTGCGGAGGTGGAGGCCGCTCGGGCGGGGGTCCGCCTCGCTCGAGCAGAACGCATTCCCGACATCACAGCCACCGGCGGTTCCAAACGGCAATCCGACGGTTTCCGTGGCCTCTTCCTGGGCCTGTCCATCCCCCTCTCCTTGTTCGACCGGAGTGCTGGAGCCGTAGAGGCCACCGAAGCACAGGTCCGGTTTGCCGAGGAGCGTCTTGCACTGACTTCGCGGCAAGTGGAGAACGATGTGCGCGGGGCGATCGAGTCTTATCGGAGCCTCCGTGGCCGTAGCGAGCTCCTGGGGGAGAACCTCTTGGATGAGGACCCGGATCTCCTTCAGATCGCCCAAGTGGCATACGACGCCGGGGAGATGGATCTGGTGCAGCTCCTGGACGCCGCCGAGGCGCTTTGGGACGCGCACACGGCCCAGGCACGGCTCAAAGCCGACCTGTGGACTGCCTACTATGACCTCGAACGGGCGGTGGGCGGCTTCGACACTCCCGCTGGACCAGGGACGACTTCGATGGAGAACGGACGATGATCGCCAAGAGAGTTCAAGCCGAGTTCAAGACGCTGATGGCCGCGACGATCCTGCTGGCTAGCGCATGCGGCGACGCGGAGGGCGAGCTCGAGCCAGAGATCGGTGCGGTCGTGGTGACTCAGTGGAATGACTCCACTGAGCTCTTCCTCGAGTATCCCCACGTGGTTGCCGGGGAACAGACGGGCAATTGGGCTATCCACCTCACCGATATGGAGGACTTCAAGCCCATTCGCTCAGGGACTCTGACGGTCAACTTCGTAAATGACCAGGCCACGGCCGAGACGTTCCAAGTGGATGCCCCGACTCGGGACGGGATCTTCCTCGTGGATCCGGTAGTGCGGCAGCCCGGTCTCTACCGCGTGGAGCTGGTGCTCACCAGCCCGCAGGTGAACAGCCAGCATATCCTCGCGCAGGTCCGCGTCTACTCCAGTGTCGAGGAGGCCCTCATGGCCGAGGCGGTGGAGGACGAGGGTGGGATCTCCTTCTTGAAGGAACAGCAGTGGGTGATCCCCTTTGCAGTTCACCCGCTGGATGAGCACGAGGTCCAGCGGACCGTCACGGGTCCCGCTGAGATCGTCCCGCCCGATGGTGCGCTCGTCGGGGTGAGCGCGCTAGTGGACGGGATCGCACCTGCCGATGAGAACCGTGACGCGCCATCGGTGGGTGAGAGGGTTCGTGAGGGACAGATTCTCGTCGTCCTCGCTCCCACCGCTCAGGGCGGCGGGTTTGCCCAGTCGCGCGGGCAAGTAGAACGGCTGCAACGCGAGGTGGAGCGGAGCGAACGGCTTTTCGCGGCCGGGGCCATCGCCGGCAAGCGCCTTGAGGAGTCCCGTCACGACTTGGAGATCGCTCGGGCCGAACTGGACGCCATAGGTGGGGTTACGGATGGCGTCTACCGACTGAGTCTCCGGGCCCCCATCTCTGGGGTGATAGCCAATCGAAGCTTCCTGCCTGGGGGGCGTGTAGAGGCTGGGGAGCCGCTCTTTACGATCGTGAATCCCGCAACGGCGTGGCTCCGGGTCCAGATGTCTGCCACGACGGCAACGAAAGTCGCCAACGCTACCGGAGCCACCTTCACAACGGAGGACTCAGACGACGTCTTCCACACGTCCCGACTCCTGTCGGTGGGAGCGGTCATGAACCGTCAGACGCGGACCGTACCCGTGGTGTTCGAGGTGGAAGAGGCTGGGGGGCTCTTCACCTTCGGCCAGCTGGCCCGGGCGACCGTCCCGATCGGCGGCACGGTGAGGGGCATCGCCGTTCCGAACGAGGTCATCCTGGATGACAATGGGACCCCGGTGGCATACGTGCAGACTGGCGGCGAGACCTTCGCACGCCGGAGCCTCACGCTCGGCGAACGCGACGGCATTCGAACGCAAGTGCTAGCAGGGCTCAGCCTCGGGGAGATGGTTGTGACCGTAGGCGCCTATCAGGTCCGGCTCGCTTCACTGTCTGGCGGTGACTTCGCCGGCGGCCACGCCCACTAAGGGGGGACGACGATGCTAGACCGTATGATCGGTTGGTCCATCGACAATCGCTTCCTGGTGTTGGTCGCGGCCGGCCTCCTTCTGGTGGCCGGAACCATTATTGCTATCCGTATGCCGGTGGACGTTTTCCCGGATCTTACGGCCCCCACGGTAACGGTTCTGACGGAAGCCCACGGGATGGCGCCCGAGGAGGTGGAGACCCTCGTCACCTTCCCGGTCGAGACGGCGGTGAACGGCGCTACCGGAGTGCGCCGGGTCCGCTCCGCCACTTCACAGGGGATCAGCATTGTCTGGGTGGAATTCGACTGGGGTACCGACATTTTCCGGGCCCGTCAGATCGTGAACGAAAAGCTTCAGCTTGTCGCATCGGGGCTCCCAGGCGGGGTGGGAAACCCCACACTGGCCCCGATCTCGTCCATCATGGGCGAGATCATGCTCATCGCGGTGACAGGGGACGCGTCCGTATCCCCTATGGACATGCGTTCCGTGGCCGACTGGACGATCCGCCGACGTCTTCTGGCGGTTCCGGGAGTGGCGCAGGTAGTCCCCCTGGGGGGCGAGGTGAAGCAGTACCAGGTTCTGGTCGACCCTGTCCGGCTGGAGGCCTTCGATGTGACGCTCGAAGACGTACTGCGGGCGGCTGAGGGGTCCAATGTGAACGCATCCGGTGGCGTGTTCATGGACCGGGGACAGGAATACCTCATCCGTGCGACCGGGCGTGTTCAGCACCTCGACGACATCGCGCAGACCGTGCTAGCCGTACGGGAGGGCACGCCCGTCACCGTTGGCGACGTGGCTGAGGTGAGGATTGGGCCTGCCACCCGCCTGGGTGACGGATCCGCCAACGCCAGCCGGGCCGTCATCCTCACGATTCAAAAGCAACCCAACACGAACACGCTGGAGCTCACGGAGAGAATCGATCAGGAGCTGGCCGACATCGAGCAGAGCCTCCCGCCCGGAATGGAGATCAACCGCGGCATTTTCCGGCAGGCCAGCTTCATAGAGACAGCGGTGGATAACGTCATGGAGGCGCTCCGTGACGGATCGATCCTGGTTATCCTCATCCTCTTCCTGTTCCTCTGGAGCTTCCGAACCACGTTCATCTCGGTGGTGGCCATCCCACTCTCGCTGATCACCACGGTGTTTGCGCTGAAGATGCTGGATATCACCATCAACACCATGACCCTGGGCGGTATGGCCATCGCCATCGGGGCACTCGTGGACGATGCGGTCATCGTGGTCGAGAATGTCTTCCGGCGCCTGAGAGAAAACCACCACATGCCTCAAGAGGGGCGCAGACCGGTCAACACCGTGGTTTTCGAAGCGTCGAAGGAGATCCTGACCAGCATCGTCATCGCCACGCTGATTATCATCGTGGTGTTCGTGCCGATCCTCTTCCTTTCGGGGATCGAGGGTCGCATGCTGCGGCCCCTTGGACTGGCCTACATGGTCTCGATCCTCGCGTCTCTGGTGGTGGCGCTCACCGTGACGCCGGCTCTCTCCGCTTATCTCTTGACGCGCTCGAAGGCCGTCGAGAAGGAGGAGGAGACCTGGACCGTGCAAACGCTGAAGCGAGCCTACGCGGCGACGCTAGATCCTGTCCTCCGACATCCAGGGCTAGTAATGACGGGTGCCGCTGCGCTCGCGGTGGCGTCATTGGCGGTCGTTCCGTTCCTGGGTCGCTCCTTTCTACCGGAATTCCAGGAGCGCTCGCTTGTGATCAGCGCCCTCACAATCCCGGGCACATCTCTTGACGAATCCGACGCCTTCGGCCGGAGGATCGAGCGGATCCTCCTTGCCCATCCCGCAGTGGTGGAGACGGCTCGCCGAACGGGCAGAGCCGAACTCAACGAGCACGCGCAGGGGGTCAACGCCGCCGAGATCGACGCGCGCCTCGACCTGGCCGACTATGAATACGACGCGATCCTGGAAGAGCTCCGCGCAGGCCTGGCTGCCGTACCAGGAACCCAGATCACGATCGGCCAGCCCATCGGCCACCGGATTGACCACATGCTGTCGGGGACGCGGGCCAGCATCGCCGTGAAGATCTTTGGCCCCGACCTGTATGAGCTTCGACGGCTGGCAAGGCAGATCGAGTCCGTGGCTGAGGGAGTCGAGGGCACGGTGGACGTCGCCATGGAGCAACAGGCAGACGTCCCCCAGATCCGTGTGGAGATGAAGCGACTTGCCATGGCGCGCTTCGGCGTTACGCCCGAGCACCTGGCCGAGGCGGTTGACGTTGCGTTTGCCGGAGAGGCGGTCTCTCAGGTCTTAGAGGAGCGGCGGGCGTTCGATCTCGTGGTCCGCTTCGCCCCGGAGTACAGAGGGAGCCTCGAGGCCGTGCGCGACGCGCGGCTCAACACACCTGTTGGCTCGTTCGTCACATTGACGACGCTGGCCGACGTTCGTTTTGACATGGGCCCCAACGCCATCTCCCGTGAGAACGTTCAGCGGAAGATTGTGGTCCAGTCGAACGTTGCGGGCCGGGACGTGGGGAGCGTGGTGGAGGACATTCGGGAGCGAGTGGAGGCGGAGGTCGATCTGCCCTCGGGCTACTATATCGAGTACGGTGGTCAGTTCGAAGCCGCGGGTGACGCCACCCGCACCATTGGGCTCATGAGCCTGCTCTCCCTGGCTGCCATCTTCCTGCTCCTCTTCGTCGAGTTCGCCTCCATACGGCAGGCTCTCCTCGTCATGGTGAATCTGCCATTGGCCCTGGTGGGGGGGATACTCGCCGTGTGGCTCACCGGCGGCGTGCTCAATGTCGCGACGCTGGTAGGCTTCATCACCCTCTTTGGAATCGCCATCCGGAATGGGATTCTTATGGTGAGCCACTACAACCACCTCCTCAAGGAGCGTGTGCCGCTTCGCCAGGCCGTGGTCCAGGGCTCCATGGAACGCTTGAGCCCGATCATGATGACGGCCCTCTGCGCAGGACTGGCCCTCCTGCCTCTGGCGCTGTCCGGAGGGGAGCCAGGAAACGAGATCCAGAGTCCGATGGCGGTTGTGGTGCTGGGCGGACTCCTCACGTCACTGGCCCTGAACATGGTGGTGGTGCCCGTGCTATTCCTCCGGTATGGAGGGGTGAAAGAGGGGGGTGGTGAGCGCGGCTTCGAACCTAGAGCACAAGAGATCTGAGCTTTCAGACGACACCGCGTGCTCCGTTACTTCCACCGCCACGGTCTGCTCCAACGTCACGTCACCGATGGTCTTCGCGCTACGATTGCCGACCAGTCCGGAATTCGAGCCCGGCCAAATGCGAAGGGGAGAGGCCGAAGCCCCTCCCCATCTGAAAAGTGTGCACGTTGGTGTGCACGTTAGCGTACTCTAACCCCGTGTATGGTCCGAAAATCGTACTCGGGAATAGTGAACGATTCCCTTATTCCCCCTTGAGAATTGCGAAAACCGTGGTTCATCCATCCGGCTTTACACCCAGGAGGTCGGCAGTTCGAATCTGCCACCGCCCACTTGCCAGGAACCTAGTAAACAGGCGGCTTATGGAGCTTTTCGTGCTGTTCCGTTTTCCGCCTCTTTTCTCAATTGCATCCCGTTTGCATCCCACGGGGACACAAGAAAAGGAGGTCCTGCGTCACTCTCCGGCCTCCACCGCCGCCAGTGTGGTTGCCCCGTCCGCCTGCTGGTAGAGCCGCTGCACCGTCTCCATGCTTTTCCATCCACCGGCAGCCGCCACGTCCTGAACTGGTAGATTCTTCCGTTCAGTAGCCCACAGCCGGCGATACGGGTGGAACTGCCCGCCAGCCAACTCGGGGAGTTCGGCGAGTTGCTCGGCCTTGAGGAGCCACCGGGCGGCAAGGTCTCGGCGGATGGCCTTGCTGTCATCCTTCGGGGCTGGGAACAGCGGCACGTCCCCCACCCGTCGGATTTTGCCGCAGGTAGGCATCCATCGCCTCGCGAACGTCCAGTCGGATCGGCGTCACGGTATAGCGTCCAGTTTTGTCCGTTTCGGCCCTCCACCGAATGCCTCCGTGGGGGAAGTGCTTAGCCTGGCGCTCATCGAGCCCGAGCGCCTCTTCCACGCCACGATGGATGTAGCAAGGGATCTCGATGAGCACGGGAGTCTGACCGCCGATGAGGTGGAGGCCAGGGTCTCACGGGCAGTGAAGACGGACCCGACCCCGGGGGACAAATGCACGGGCGGATCAGCTAACGAACAAGTAGTACCCGACCAGAATCACGAATAACCAGAACACACGGCGCATGTAGCAAAATGACGGCCCGGAGTGGGAGGCACTAGGTGTCGGTTGCTGTAATGGACGCTAAACGGGTTGGCGCCACCCGGCACCGCTCTCAGGTGGGTCGGGTTTGGCGCCACCGAGTGGGAATGATTCTCCCCTTGTTGGCGCTGGCCGGCGCCACCCATACTATCGCCTTGCGAGCATTACTGAATGCGGGACACTGTCGTGGGTGTGGAGGCGAAGCGTGCCGTCGATTGACCCAGAAATCCTTGAATGCTGTTTCTATCTCTACAAGTCAGAGGAGGCGGCTGAGACGGATTCACGCCACGGCGGAGAGACGGCTTTCGCTCTGGCCGTGCCCATTGAGGGCAGAGACGGTATGGATCAAGTCGCCTACGCGGTGACGGCGAAGCATGTGGTCGATGGGGGATCAAGTACGGCGAGGATCAACCACGTGGACGGCGGATTCCGGGCCTTCTCCCTCGGTGACATCCACCCGTGGCATTACCCGCTTCCGTACGGCGAGGGGCTTCAAGATGACCTGGCTTTTTGCGTACTCCGGCTTCCGTTTAGGACCCTCAAACTGCAATCGCTACATCTGGGGGGGATCGATGAGACATGGCAGGACGGCCACTACGGAATCGGAGATCCGGTCTTCATGTTCGGTCGGTTGTTCGGGCACCCAGGGAAAGAGTCTAATACGCCGACCGTCCGGTTCGGGAATATATCGATGATCCCGAAGGACCCCGTGTGGAACGAAGACATGGACGCGTTTAGCGAAACGATCCTTGTAGAGATGCGGTCGCGTTCTGGACCCAGCGGGTCGCCTGTGATGACCCATAAGGACAACGTGATCGGTGGGGGCCAGAAGATACTCGGGGTGGATTGGGGTCACCTACGGAGGATCACGGGTAAGGGTAAGGGTGTGGAGCACGCTGGCATCGTGGCTGTGACTCCCTATTGGCGGTTGATGGACCTTCTATTCAGGGACGATGTGGTGGAAGAGCGCAGGAAGGTAGGAGAAACGATGGCCAAAGAGGAACCCATCGCCACGACCGACATGGAGGATGCGGTCTAGTTTGATTCTCCCGGATGGTACCCGTCTTCCGTCTGAGTTCGCGGCGACTGGCAGAGTCCTACTCTTGCCCTCTCTTTGACTGCTCTTCCACCGCCGCATTGAGCTCTTCCTGGCTTACTTCGGGAAGAACCTTTGGGAAGAACGAATGCGGCTCATAGAGGTCTACTGCCTCTCGCGTGCCCCCCGGAAGAAGTAGGGACCTACGACCGCGCTTGAATGGGTCATCTCGACCCTCGAAATCGACGATCAGGTGAGGCCCAGGGTGGTATGCGTCACCATGCTCATCCACGGCAACTACTTGGTCATAGTGGAGGAAAGCCTCGGTCTTGACCGCGCGGATGTCGTCACCCCACGGACCACCAACCGAGTCTCGTCCTGGTCGTCCCTCAGTGCTTGCCGCCCTCGATCGTGGCCCTGCCCACACTCGGAACGGCCGCGCGTATACCTCGGTCCGGCCGAGGCTGGCGTCGCCGACGAAAGTCGCGGGGCCCAGGGTGAGTGAACGCTACTGGCCGGAAGCAGCGGGTCACCGGCCAGTGATTCGGAAAAAGGGGTTACCGGGAGGCCACCGGGATCATCAAATGCGCGTACGGGGTGTCGGGCCACATCACCCACGGGCCGCCGTTGCGATGATCGGTCGAGATGCCCTCCAGGTAGGATCGCCCCGGAATCAGCATCATCATATGCGCACCGAGATCGGTCACCCAGTCATCCTCCGTGGTGGGTTCCGTCGCGTACGGGTCACTGTTGCTGACCGGGGTATCGCCGACCAGCATGTAGGCCATCCCGATCTCGGAGTAGGTGGGCTCGGTCTGACTCACATACGCGCTGAGGAAGTTGAGCCAGGGCTCGTTCACGCACCACGGATCATTGCCCTCCGTATCCGGACGGTCGGGCAGGCAGGTCCATCCGTTGGTGCCCGCGCGGACCTCGTTCATGTTCCAGTCCAACACGGCCGCCTCATCCGAGATGGAGGCGGGGCCAGCTGACACGGCGCTGCGGATCATCTCCTCCGGACTCATGTCCTGGGCGCAGGCGGCTACGGGAACGAGCGCGACCATGAGCGACATATTCAAGGCGAAGTGGCGCATCTGAGACTCCCGGGGGATTGGGGCGCGCCGCGTCATTTTCGGCGGCGAGGGGGGTATAGTGCACCCGGATCGACCAGGTGGTCAAGGCGGGACCTCGGGCGCCTAAGACTGCGGTCCCGGGCTTTCTTCACCCATGATTTACCAGCCTCTCCATGATCTCGTCCAGCGACTCCACCCGCCGATGTATCTGCTCGGTCCCCGTCCCGTGGAGCTGAACGAAGCTGAGGATCGGCCGCGGGTCCTTCTCGCGGTTGGGGGCTTCACCCATCAGCGCTTCATCCAGCTCCTCCACCCGCCGGTGGATCTGCTCCGTCCCCGGGCGAGGCGGACAGATCGCCGGACAGTGAGTTCAGCCTATCCCGAAATCGGTAGAAGCCAATGGATGGCGAACCCTATAAATGCAAGGAACAGGATGAGGAGGGCGATCTCCTCCACGGAAGACATAATGCGGACGACACGGCCCCAGAGAGCCTCGAGGATCCCGACTGGTCTCTTAGTCCGGAGACCGGCTAGTCTCCTACGCCGGAGACCGCTTCGTGCCCTGGCTTCTGAAGCGTGTCTCACCGCCTCCCCGGACGCTTGAGCCCCAGTGCCCGAATCCCATACAGCTACGACCTTCTTGAGCAAGCCGTGAGCGACATGGGGTCCCCCGTGGCCCTTCATTCGCGAGCAGGTGCGCGCAGTGCCGGGGCACCTCAAGGAGCACAATATGGTTTTCCAACCGCGAGCCGGCTCGATGTGGCCGTACCTCTTGATCGCCTCCCGGTGTTCTTCAACGGTAAGTCTCACTTGGCCGAGGGCGGTTGGCGGTTCCCTGCGTTCTAACTGGTGTTGATTCTACCGCCCGCTCCGGACTAGGGGCAAGCGAATCCGCTGCTCTTCTGGCGGTTGCCGGCTCGTGGCATCGGCCTGAGTCGGCGCGTAGATTGAATCCTGACCAAACGCTAGGTAGCAGCAGGAACGGTTTCGTGGCCTGACCACGGCCATGGGTTTGTCGTCTCCCCAAAAAACAGGAACGAGATGGATGGAACCAGCAAGATGGATGGAAGATCAGCAAGAGCGTCGGATCAAAGACCGCCGAGGACCGGACAAGCGCAGCCGAGGAGAGAGACGGATCAGAAAGGAACGCCGTTTCTGGAGCCGTCGCATAGATGAGGTTCCTGTAGAGGACGACCAGCGTGAGGCGGTCCGCCGTATGGGCTTCCTCCGTCGCGGTGGTGCAGTGCGCCATTCGCACACGCGCCGAATCCGCGAACGGCGAATCGCCTGACAGCTCCGCCCTTCTCGCGGTTGCCAGCTTCAGGCATTTATCGCAACCTCCCCTCCGTTCGGTCCGTGGCGAGCTTCAGCCATCTACTCGATTACGCACCGTTCTCATGGGGAGTCCCTTCCTGGTTACTCGTCAGGTGGGCGGGGTCTGATCCCCCACTTCGCGATCACCGACAATGTCTGGGCCGTCTACTTCGGCCGATCCTAGTCCTCTACAACGTATAGTCGCCAGGACTCCGACACCCCTTTGAGCTGGTGAAGTCCTCGATCCCCAAGCGCGATGCTTGAGCCGGTCACGAGATCACGGACGGTCCGGGAGACCCAAACTTCACCGGCGGTGGCCGCAGCGGCAACACGCGCACCGATATGAACCGCTAGACCGGCTATCTTCTGACCCTGGCGCTCGACCTCCCCGGCATGAACCCCAGCACGGATCGAGATGCCGAGCTCTCCCACAGAGTCCCGAATATCGCAGGCGCACCGTATCGCCTGCGTGGGACTTCTGAAGGTCGCGAACAACCCATCGCCCGCTGTATCGACTTCGGTACCAGCGTGATGACTCAGGCTCGACCTTGTTGTCGCGAAGAATGAGCTTAGCAGGTCCCGCCACCGGTGGTCACCGATCTGGCCCACTATCTCCGTGGAACCTGCTATGTCAATAAACAAGACGGTGGCTAGAAGCCGGTCTGGCTCCGGCTCCGGTCTGGTGCCGGTGACAAACTCTTCGAGCTCACACAGCAACTGATCAGTGTCACCGAAGAATGGCATGTGATCCACGCCAGGTAGCTCGATCAGGCGTGCATCCCCGATACCGTCAGCCAATGCTCGGGCGCCCGAGATCTTGATGTTTGGGTCGCCGCGGCGGTGGAGTACCAGGGTGGGCGCGTTTACGGATCCGAGGGCCGCTGTCACGTCGATGGTCGCTCCCATGCGCACAATGGCGGCGGCAGCCTGTGGGCTCGCAGCGTGTCGCTCGTATCTGGCAAGGAGGCTCTTCATAACCGGGTCATCCGCCACGCTCTGGCTCCGCTCCGCAAAGACGCTACCGGTCCCCCAGTTCTCTTCAATCCGCTTCACGAAAGCCGACAGTTGGTCTAGCTGACCGGCTGCACGCTCCTTCTTCGCATAGGAGCCGAATAGCACGAGCCCGTTAACTCGCTTTGGATGGTCTGCCGCGAGCAGGACGCCCATCGCCCCACCTTCCGCGACGCCGAACAGCGTGGCGCGATCTACGCCGGCCGCATCCATCACCGCCACAACATCAGAGACTCGCTCCTCAAGGGAGGGCAACTGGTCCACCGGGACTCGGTCCGAGAGTCCGGTTCCCCGCTTGTCCATGATGATCAGTCGAGAAAAAGAAGCCAGCCGCTCGAGAAAACGCCGTATCGGGGGAATCTCCCACTGGACCTCCAAGTTGGACACGAAAGCGGGGATCATGACGAGATCCTGTGAGCCCTCCCCGACCACCTGGTAGGCAATCGAAGACCCAGCGTTGACGGCGTATCTGGTCTCCACCGGAATCATGATTGCAGGCGAGGGCCCAGAGATCGCTTCACTCGGTGGCACCTCTCACGTAGAGCCCATCATCAGCCGAATTCCCGACGCATCGGAGGCCCATGCTCATGGTGCACGATCACCACGCTCGGCTCGAATTCCTCAGCAAGTTGGAAGGCACCGCTGACCGCTTCCTCCTCGGACACATTATCGAAGCGCGTCCACAGCCGTGTCCCATCGACGAACTGCCCAGCAGTCGCCGATCTGACGGACATGGAGGATGGAACGCTTAGCCATCGGTCTCGCGGCTTCGAGAATGTCCCTAGGCTGGAAGTCGCCTAGGCCCTGCCTTCGCTCGCCAGCCTCACCGCCCTATCTCGATAGGCTACACCGCGTCCAAGTCCCTGGGACCCGTGGGTGGCGTCGCCGGAAGTGGGTCCATGGACGCGTCCACGCCGGATGGACGAGCCACATTGTAGAGCCACGCAAGTATCGCACCTCCGATCGCGCCGTCCACTAGGGCGTAGAGCGTGCCTACGATCACCCCGCCGAACCCACCTGCGTCCGTGTAGCCAGGATAGATCGACCGCACAAGATCGAGAAACGCGACTCCATAGGACGGCCAGATGAGGTTGAGGATGCCAACCAGCAGAACAGAGCCTCCCCACCCGATGCCGGCTGCGATTGCCAGCCTTTTCCATGAGAGCTTCATAGCACTACCTCCTTGGTGCTAGAGACGCGTTCTGGCCATGTGGAAGATGTGCCGCGGCGCCGGCACGAGCCAGCAGGTGTCGTCCTTGTTTCGGGGTCCAGGTAAGTGTTATGCGGCTGCGCGAGATTCAGGGCGCGCCAACTGCCACGCAAGGATGGCAGCACCGGCGTACACGACGAGCACGGCCAGCGCCCCACGCTCAAGGGACGACGGGCATCAGCGATAAGTAGGGAGTGGTCGGCTCCACGTCCGGGGGAAGCGCGGTAGGCATCACTTCCCCTCCGGGTCCAAGCGAGACGATGTACCGGAACAGCGCACGCGCATCGGATTCGGCCAGTTGGTTTAGGTTCATCCACGGCATTGGCGGCAACGCTGTTCGCGTGTGTACTTGCGCGACCCATTGATCTTCGGTCAGGACCGTAAGACGGAGATTGGGTGGGTACGTCGTTCCCCACGGCCCACGCCATCCGACTGGTGACCCGAGGAGCCACTGCTCCTCCGGGACATCGCCATCCGTTTGGAGATAGCCGTCCGTATGACAGTCATTACAGCCGGCGATGATGGCCAAGTACCGACCACGCTCTACATCCGTCCCACCAGTCAGGTGTGGTTCCATCTGGTCTTCCGGCGGCGCGGTCTGACACGCACCGAGGAAGGCGATGGCACAGCTCGCAACAACGATCGGAAAAAAGTCTTGTCGAGTCGGTCTCATCGGTATAGCTCCCCCGTCGTCGTGAGTCTGGTGCTCCCTAACGTCTCGGAAGTGCGCCCCGAAAGTTGGACAGAGTTGACCCCCTAGCTTTGTGAATCCTCCACCCCTCCGCCGAGGGAGAGGAAAGCCAGCGGAGAACGGTTGCCCAGGCTCGAGTGTCTTCGCTCACGATTGTAATAGCGGATGCGCCGAGCGACCACGGCCTGGAGTTCGCTGAGATCTTCGGCGTCGAGGAAGAGCGAGCGATTCTCTTCTTTGAAGCGCCCGTGGAAGCTCTCGATCTCCGGGTTGTCGCGCGCCCCGCGAAGGGCGTAGGAGATCCGAACATCGTCGGCCAGGAGCAACTGGGCCGTCCATGCGTAGCTCGTGAAGACGCTGTCCTGGTCGTGATGGACGATCAGGCCTTCGACCGGTCGTCCCCGAGTCGGTGGAGCGTCCTCGTGGCTTAAATCGCTCACGAAGGAGTTGCGGGCTCGATCTCCGCCGTGAACCAACTGAACGCCACTATTCAGACCCCACGGGGACGTGTTGTACGAGACTCGGCGCAATCGGCTCCGGCTGCGTCTCGACATATCGCCGGATAAAGGCGTCGATGTCTTGGAACGCTTTGAGGGCTACGGCCGGTCGGGGTGTTCGCGAAGGAATACTGTAGAAGGCAAAGGAATGAGGCTCGCCCGGATACGTTATCACCTCCAGGGACTTACCTGCGGCCCGGAGTTCAGGGATTAGCACCTCAGCGTTGAAACGGGTGAGCCTAGACGGACGATCACCCTGCACGATCAGGACGGGGCTGCTGATTCGGGCAATCTTCTCCTCAAATCTCTGATGGTCACTATTTGTCCGGTAGAGCTGAACGTAGTCCAGTTCTGCACCGGCATTACGCGCAGCAGTCAGATCGGCTGTGACCACACCGGCCATATGCCACGAGGCGGGCTCTTCCGGCACAATCGCGGCCACCTCGGTTCCTGCGGCAAGTTCGAGCGTGAGATCGCCTCCGCCACTCGTACCGCCCCGGCGGCTCATGGGAGGGTCGTGGGCGAGTTGCTCTAGAATCGAAATGATACGCCAGCACCGCCGAACGGTCGGCTCACCCGACTGATTCCAAGCTCGCCTGAGACGCGCAGTGCCTCGACGATGCGTATCCTGACTCCCGCCGAGCCACGCAAATGCGCACCACTCCTACAAACGTCGCCCTCGCAGGGCGCCCGACCAAGCCCGACCCCGCCCCGAACAAATGGAGCCACTATGCGCGTAGGATACTCGTAGCTTGTGGACAAATAGATGGCCCAGCCGAGATGATCGCTGGTGCTTAACGCGGCGCCCTCGAATTGGTGATCCGTCCCGATCCCGACCCCTAGCCCGGAGGGAAACATCCACTCCACGGTTCCGTTCAACCAGCCATCGCGTTCTGACTGCGCAGATTCAACGTTGCGATCAGCGCCGTAAGACAACTCAACAGCAACCTGCGCCTTGGATTCGGCGGCACAAAAAGCACACATCAATATGATGGCGATTGGTCTCATCATAGCCTCCCGTAACGACGGCGTAAGGCAATCGAGCGAAGCCCTCGCAACGCTGACCCACCACACACCTATCGTACGCACCCCTGACCCGTCCTGTCTTTCCGTAGGTCTCATAATGTCTCACTCGAATACGTAACGAGCGGGCTCGGTTCATCGTGACGAGCGCGTCGTCACGGCAGTCGGACGTCACGCTCACTCCCTTGGCTTCCAGGGCAGCCACGTCTGTACAACTCACGCCCGTGCCAACGAGGTTGACCTCGTCGCCCGCTCCAAGCCCTGTGTTGTCCAGCAGGGGCTGGATGTCGCTGAGGTCGGAGTTGTTGTCGAGCCGCAGGGTCGTCAGACGCGTGAGCCCGCTCAGCGCACTAATGTCGCTGATCGAGTTGTCACGGAGGCTGAGGTCCGTCAGGCTCGTGAGCCCGCTCAGCGGGCTGATGTCGGTGATTGAGTTGCCTCGGAGGAAAAGACCAGTCAGGCGCGTTAGCCCGCTCAGCGGGCTGATGTCCGTGATCGAGTTGAAACCGAGGCGGAGGACCCTTAGGCTTGTCAGTCCGCTCAATGGGCTGATGTCCGTAATCGAGCTGAAGCCGATGCTGAGTTCGACGAGGCTGGTGAGGTGCTCGATGCCTGCCAAGCTCCTGATTCCGGGCGCTAGGAGTCTGCGCCGCAGAAGCACAGCTGACTGAGCCGAATGGTCATCGAGCCGTCCGCGGCGAGGCGGATCCGGGTGATTGGGAGGTTGAGGACTTGTGTCTGCGACGGATCGGGAGAGCGGAATGGATGCGTTGGGGGGGCAAGAGAGCTACGAGAGCCCTCGCGCCGGCAGATGCGGGTGAACCCTCGTGCAGTCATGCCGCCTGAAGGGTGTGCAGCCGCTTCACATTGAGTGCCAGGCACACGAGGGTCCACTCGGCCCGGACCTTCTCGAGGCCCCGGAAGCTGAATCGTCGAAAGCCCATCACTTCCTTGATCCAGCCGATGGGCGCCTCGGCCTGCGACTTTCGCCGTGCGTAGCGTCTGCGGCCATCTTCGCTCGCCAGCTTCTCCGCCATGCGGACTTTCGCCGGATATTCCTCCTTGTCAACCGTGGGGGCGGCCTTGCCCTCCCGGGCCAGCGCCACATACCCGTCGATGTCTCGCTCTTCCAGTTCCTCGAGATCCCGCTCGTTGCAATAGCCTGTGTCCGCCAGCACCTGCGCCGGCATCTCGCCGTACGCTTGCGCCACCGCGTCGACCATGGGCACCAGCTGGCCCTGGTCGCTCGCGTTGTCCGTCACCTCGGCCCCGACCACCAGCTGGTTCTCCCCCTCCACGACCGTCTGTGCGTTGTAGCACTGCTGGAACCCCTCCGAACTCGTCTTCATGATCCGGCTCTCAGGGTCCGTGAAGTTGCTCTGCGCCGCCTCGTCCGGCTCTCCGTACTCCCGCTTGTAGGGCCTGCCGCCCTTCGGGTTGCGCGTCTGCCCCGGCTTGCGGCCCCGTGCGTCGTCCGCCGCTCTCTGCTCGGCTTCCAGGCGCGCCTTCGCCTCCCGGATCGCCGCCAGCCGGTCCTCGCGCCGCTTGAGCTCCTCCGGCACCTCGTCTCCGCATGCTTCCTCGCCGTAGCGCTCGTCTTCCGCTTCGTCCACCGCCTCGGCCCTCTCCAACAGCCCCCGGATCTCCGCCTCCAGCCGAGGCTCCCCGGTCACCATCCGGCCGTAGCTCATCGCCTTGCGCTTGTTCGCGTTCGCCCGAACCTTCGTCCCGTCCACCGACACCCTGCCAAGCCCCGCCAGCCCCAAGGCCCGCGCGAGCATCACCACCTCCACAAACACCGCCCGGAAATCCCCGAGATGGCGCTTGCGGAACTCGCACAGCGTCCGGTGCTTCGGGAAGTTCTCCGCCGCCAGCATCCGAAACGCGACATCCTCCTCCAGCTTCCTCGCCATCTTCCGCGACGAGAAGGTGCCCGTCGCATACGCGTAGATCAGCACCTTGACCATCATCCGAGGGTCGTACGGCGAGTTGCGCCGCCCGTCCCCCCGGTACCGCCCGTAGAACGCGCTCAGCTCCACCGCGTCCACCAGGTCGCTCACATGGTGCGCCAAATGACCCTCCGACACCCACTCCCGAAGATCCGGAGGCAGCAACAACATCTGCTCCGGATCGTACGGTCGAAATGTCGTTCCCATTCACCCCCCTCGGTGATCCGCAAGCCTTCCCAATGCCTTCGCTACCACCAAAGATAGCCGCCGCAGGGTTCTGCGGCGCAGACTCCTAGGATGTTGTTACGTAGGACCCCCACCCCAGATACCAGGCCGCAGGTGAGATCCTCCTGAGCACCGACCGAGAGTGCAGCCCGAACCTGTGCCTCCAAGTTGGCGTCCTCGAACGTCACGATGGCCGAGGCTGGCTGGCTGCTACAGAACGGATCGGTTGGGCCGGTAGGGTCGTCGTTACACCCCCAGCCCAGCAGGAGAAGAAGCGAGCCCATAAGGAGCGGCAGTATACGGCGATTCATTCCTGCTTCATCTCCTCGCCCAGCTCACGCTCGATGGCGTAGCGGCCTTCTAGGGCGGCGTTTAGGCGAGAGGTGGCGTCGGACATCGAGTGTGTCCCGAAAGCGAGAGGAGCGGTGCCCCATCATATGGGCCAAACAACGTATACCGTGAGAACGAGTCACCTCGGGAGCAGTACCAATCGGCACCCGATAGCCAAAACTCGAATTCAGGAAAGATAGATCCCAAGCACCTGCCACAGACTGCGGGGGAGTATCCCGTGGATCAGTTGGAGTAGGCGTTCCATCTAGTGTAGTGTCGCCAAAGTCTCATTGGCTTTGTTCAGCTTCTTGAGAATCTGACGGACGGTGGCTGTCCAGGTGAATGGTTTGGGGTTTTCGTTGCGACACTCGATGTAGTCGGTGATGGCTTGGATCAACTCGTCGACACTGGTGACGGCGAGGCGCCGCAGTTGTCGCTCGGTGAGTTCGCTGAAGAGCCGTTCGACAAGATTGAGCCAGGACGCGGAGGTGGGCGTGAAATGGAAATGGACTCGCCGATGACGGTGGAGCCACTGTTGCACCTTGGGATGTTTGTGCGTGGCGTAGTTATCGAGGATGACGTGGATGTCCAGATCCTGCGAGTATCCTGGCGGCTCCATGGAGCCAACTCAGGTGACGTTCAGAATCTCCCCATCCTATGGCATCCACTCTGCTCGCGAAGCCTACGATTGGTTCCTGCGCATGATGCGGGAGCATGAGGAGTTCGAGGTGGTGACGGATGAGCCTGGGCAGTTGCCGATGCCGTTTTGTAGTGAGACGGTCAAGCTGGTGATGGTGGAGTAGGGCCTCGCGCTTGCTCCTAGCCTTTGCATCCCGTTTGCATCTCAGAAACCGGTTAAGAACGGTGATTATTCGTCTCCCAAGCGGTTGGATTCGGTTGTTGTTGAACCCACTCGGTGAGGTAGTACAAGGGATTACGCCGTTTCTGGCTTGCGCCGCCACCGGTCCAGAGCATTCTTTACACCCAGGAGGTCGGCAGTTCGAATCTGCCACCGCCCACTTGGCATGGTGTGTGAAACGGCCTGTGTGGTCCGGTTCGAGCCGAGGCGCCGGGAGGGTCTCGGAGATCAGGGTGAGAGTCGCCGAGACGACCGAGCACCGCGAAGCGGGCGCAGGTCAATCCGATACCGCCCACTTGGCTCCCTTCGGGCCCATCGAAACGGATCCTCGCGGGGGTCCGTAGGGGTATGAAGGATGTGGGTCGGTGATCTCGGCCAAGAGAACTCTTGGGTTAGGACTTGATGATGTTCGGGCTGATCAGCTTAGGCTTGGCGACTGCGGCGGGCGTCTTCGGACACGTGAAGAGTCGGAAGTTCGTCGGTCGTCGTCTGCGTTTCACGAGCATCGTGGAGAAGCCGGGACTCGCTTTGGCCGCTGGGGTGGCCGCGACCATCGTCGCTTCTCCGTTGGTGGCTGTACTTCCGCTCGTGGGTGTGGGGACCGCCATCGCGGTGGGAGCCGGTGTTGGGACCGGAGTCGCTCTCGGAGCGAAGGACGCCAAGAGGCCCTTGCTGGAAGACTGACCATCTCGCCGTATTACTCCGCCTTCATAGCGAGGATGGGGTCGATCCGTGAGGTCCGCTTCGCCGGAACGTAGCTCGCCAACCAGGCCGCCCCGAGTGGTAGTGCCACTACTCCCACCAGCGTTGCGGGGTCGGACGGACCATCAGAAGCTTCGGGCGGATTCTGGAGATCGAGACCGGATTCGACGGGGCCAGGGCACCGATCCCCGTCACAAGGACCGCTTCCGTGAAGAGACCCGTGGCCGACCCAGCAGAGAGGAGATCGTCATGCGTGGATCACTGGTGTGCGTCGGGGCCTTGATGGCGCTCATGGGTTGTCAGGCACCCACCGGGCAGCCGAACTTTTCCGCCGTCTTCGACGGGTCGGGTGGTCGCTGGGTCGACCTCAGCTACGCCTACTCGGAGGAGACCATCTACTGGCCGACGGCCGACGGATTTCGACTGGATGAAGTGGCCTATGGCGAGACCGACGCCGGTTACTTTTACAGTGCCTACAACGTCTCGACCGCCGAGCACGGCGGAACCCATCTGGATGCGCCCTTCCACTTCTTCCGTGGTGGCATGACGGCGGACGAGATTCCTCTGGACCGACTGATCGCTCCGGCCGTCGTCGTGGACGTGTCCGCCCAGGCCACGCCGGACTACCTGATCTCCGCCGGCGATATGGAGGCATGGGAGGCCGAGCACGGACGGATCCCCGACGGGTCCATCCTTCTCTTCCGCACGGGCTGGGGAGATCGCTGGCCCGACCGGCTGAGTTACCTGGGCACCGAGCGCACGGGCCCCGACGCGGTCCCCGAGCTCCACTTTCCCGGGATCCACCCGGACGCGGCGCGTTGGATCATCGAGCAGCGTGACGTCGCAGCGGTGGGCATCGACACGCCCAGCATCGACTATGGCCAGTCCACCGGCTTCGAGACGCACCTGATCCTCTATTCGTCCAACACTCCCGGCTTCGAGAACGTGGCCAACCTGGGCGCGGTCCCCGAGTCGGGGGCGTTCGTGGTCGCCTTGCCCATGAAGATCGTCGGTGGAAGCGGCGGACCGCTGCGGATCGTGGCGTTCGTTCCCTCCGCTTTGGGCGGTTCCTGACCTATCTTCTGTGGCAGCGGAATGCCACGGGACGGAGCTGACCATGCCTGAACGCACTATGATGGACCGGATGCTCGGTGCCGCCATGCTCGACGTGGCGGTCTACGAGGAGGTAGAGGCCGACGAGAGCGCGACCTCGCAGGCGGCGGGGGGTGTGGCCATGGTGGCGGTTGCCCAGGCCATCGCGGGAATCGGTGGGCCCGCGCGAGGCCTCCGGCATCTGACCAAGTGATCTCGCCAGGGAAGGGCCTTTCGCACGTTCGCATCTCCCGGCTGGTGGATGGCCGCCTCCTCGATCGCAAAGATGTGGTCACGGTCGAAGAGCCCCTGGAGATCCGCGTGGAATACACGCGCAACGGGACGCGACAGACGTCTGCCGTCTCGGTTACGATGCGCACCCCCGGGGACGACTTCGAGCTGGCCGCCGGCTTCCTGTCGGGCGAGGGAATCATACGGCATCGCGACCAGATCGCGGAGATCAGCTACTGCCAGGGGGACGAACCCCAGACGTACAACATCGTCCAGGTCAAGCTGCGCCCTGAGACACCCTTCGACCCCGAAGCGCTCTCCAGGAACTTCTACATGACGTCGAGCTGTGGTGTGTGCGGCAAGGCGTCTCTGGAGGCGGTGGAGGTGAGGGGCTGCGAGCCCTTGCCCGATGAGGGACTGAGGGTGGACGCACGGATTCTCAGCGGGCTGCCCGAGATCCTCCGGGCCGGACAGGGACTCTTCGACCGTACCGGGGGCATTCACGCGGCGGGCCGGTTCGACGAGACCGGGGAGCTCGTTTCCCTCAAGGAAGACGTGGGCCGCCACAACGCAGTCGACAAGGTCATCGGTGAGGCCTTCCTCGCCGGAGAGCTGCCGCTGGGAAGGACCATCCTCGCGGTGTCGGGTCGCTCCTCCTTCGAGATCATGCAGAAGGCGGTGGCGGCGGGCATTCCCGTCGTGGCAGCGGTCGGCGCCCCCTCAAGCCTTGCGGTGGACCTCGCGCGCACCTTCAACATGAGCCTCCTGGGCTTCACGCGGGCAGAGGGGTTCAACGTCTACGCCGGTTCGGAGCGCGTTGCGGGGTGAGCGAGCCGAAGGACCGCATCTTCGGCGTGGTCCTGGCCGGGGGGGCGAGCCGCCGGTTCGGTCGTTCCAAGGCCCTCGCCGACATCGGTGGGGTCCCCCTGGCGGGCCGGAGTGTGGAAGCCCTCCGCTCTGCGCACCTTCCGGTGGGGATCGTTGCGCCGGACGAGGAGATCGAGGCCGCGCTGCGGGTTCCGACTCGCCCAGACCTGGAGCCGGGCCTGGGACCCCTCGGTGGTCTTTGGACCGCCCTGGAGTGGGCGCGGGAGCGTGGCGAGGATGGGGTCTTCCTGCTGGGGTGCGACATGCCCCTCGTGAGCGCGGACCTGATCCGTCTCGTGATCGATTCTGGGGGCGCGGCGGCCGCGGTGGCCCCCGTGGGGCCCGATGGACTCCAACCCCTTTGCGCGCTCTACAGGGCCGCTTGTCTCCCCGAGATCCGAGAGCGGCTCCACTCCGATGACCGCTCGTTGCACGGGCTCCTGGCGGCCATCGAGGCCGTGCAGGTGAGTCTGGTCGAGGTCGCCACCGTCGTGGACCCGGAGATCGCCTTCTGGAACGTCAACACCGAGGACGACGGGGCCCGAGCTGCCGAGCTGCTTGCCGCAGCGATCCGGAGCGGGCGATGACGACGAATCCGGGGGAGGGGGAGGCCCGCCCGCCCATTGTTAGCGTCATCGGGCTCAAGGACAGCGGCAAGACGTCTGTGGCCGTGGGCCTCGTGGCGGCCCTGCAGCGACGAGGGCGGAGGGTCATGGTGATCAAGCACGGCCACGGCTTCGACATCGACAAGCCCGGGACCGACTCGTGGCGGCTTCGACACGAGGGCCGGGCCCGCCGTGTCGTTCTCGTCGGACCCGAGGACTTGGTGGTGATGGGGGAGTGGGGTCCCGGCGGGGAGCCCACCCTGGAGGAGGTCGTGGACCGCTTCGTCTCCGACGCCGAGATCGTCGTGGTGGAGGGGTACAAGAAGGCCGCCATCCCGAAGATCGAGGTCCACCGCCCCGACGCCCACCCTGAGCCGATCTACCGCATCGACGGGAATGGGGCGGGGCTCTATCTGGCGTTGGTCACCGACGCCGTCGACCTCCAAGTGCCGATCCCCGTGCTGGACCTGAACGCGCTGGATCTCTCGGAGCGGCTGGCGGACCTGGTCGAGGATGCTCTTCTCTGAGGGTGGCCGACGACCAGATCCGTCCCGTGGAACACTCCGGGGTGTCTACCACTCACATAACAGGTGCTCACTTTGTGCAAGCGGCGTAGGTTCGTGCACTCGTCTAGGGTTCCGTACACGGATGCACCGTGCCCTCGACTGGCCGAGACACTTTGGTAACGGGACACTAGGGTCGCGAGCAGGTTTCGTGCGCCCTCGCGATTGACGGAGAGGGCCCGGCTCCGTGAGGAAAGGCATCGATGGCCTCTAGCAGCGAGCCGCGGGTAGCGCGGTCAGGATGGATCCTCTTTCTGGGAGTGTCCTTCGCTGCCCTGCTCTCCCTGGCCTTGATTCCGTGGTTCCTCGAGCGCCAGCAGGCCGATCTCAGACGGGACATCGACATTTTCACCGAGGCCCGGCCCTTGATCCCCGAGATCGCCCTCTCCCACTCCAATCAGATGATGCGCGTGGAGCAATATGTGGCCACGGGTGATTCGACGTACCTGAGCCTCTATCGGGAAGATCTCGAAAGGGAGACCGCGCGGCTGGACGAGCTGCAGCAGGTGATCGGAGAGATGCCCTCGTCGTTCTCCTACCTCCGTGAGCTCAGTCAGCTCGAGATGCGCATCAGCGAATGGCAAGTGCTTCACGCGCCTCTCATGGAGGGTGGGGCAATCGGCATCCGTCCACAGGACTTCGGAGAGAGACTGGACGACGATCGGGCCCGTTACGAGGCCGTCCGCGCGGAGACGCGGGCATTCGAGGACCGTCTGATCCGTGACGCCGCATCGACGGCTATCAGATTGGATCGGCAGACCCTCATTCAAGTCTGGGTCACCATCGGCACCATCGCCCTGGCCATCGTGGGGGCGGCGGCCATGGGGATCGTGGGCTTTCGGCTGCAGGAGCTGGTTCGGAACGAGACCCGACGACGCCAGGAGACGGTGGCGGCTCGTCGAGAGCTCCGTGCGGTCCTGAGAGGGACGGGCGATGTGCTCGTAGGCCTCGACCTGGATGGCCACTGTACCTTCCTGAACGAGGCCGGCACCGAGCTGCTGGGATACACGCCGAGGGAGCTGCGGGGTCGGCCGATCCACTCGCTGATCCACCACACGCGGCCCGACGGGACCCCTCACCCCGAAGAGGAATGCCCCGTCCGGACATCTCTGGCGACGGGCGAAACTGTCCGCGTCCTGGATGACGTCATCTGGCGCAAGGACGGGTCGTCCTTCCCCGTGCAACTCAGCGTCAGCCCTATGACGGACGGGCTGGAGGTCCGAGGGGTCGTGTTGACGATGACCGACATGACTGAGATTCGCGAAGCCGAGCAGGCGCTGCGTGAAGCCGTCCGAGCCCGGGACGAGGTGCTGGCCGTGGTTTCGCACGACCTCAGGAATCCCGTGGGAACGATTGCGGCCGCTGCCGAGCTCCTCGCCGACGTGCCGCTTCCGTCGGAGCAGCGGAGTGAGCACCTCGACATCATCCAGAGAGCCGCGGACCGGATCAACCGCATGATCCAGGACCTCTTGGATGTGGCGCAGATCGAGGCCGGACGGCTCTCTGTTTGGCAGAAGCCGGTAGAGACGATCGAGATGCTCGAGGAAGCCGTGGCGTCGGCCCGCTCGCGAGCCGATGAGGAGGCCGTCCGCCTGTGCGGGGAGATCGATCCAGAGCTACCGCGGGTGGAGGCGGATCGCGATCGCATCCTTCAAGTGATGTCGAACCTCATCGTGAACGCTCTGAGGTTCACGCCCGACGGGGGGAAGGTCACGGTCTCCGCTTCTGGCGCCGAGGGAGGTGTTCTCGTGGCCGTGAAGGATACGGGCCCCGGTATCGAGCCCGAGATGCGCGAGCACCTCTTCGACCGTTTCTGGAAGGGCCACCGTTCCGGAGGGGGCGGTGCCGGTCTGGGCCTCGCTATCGTTGAGGGGATCCTGGCGGCCCATGGCGCCCAGGTCCAGGTGGACACCGAGGTGGGAGAGGGGAGCACGTTCTCCTTCGTGCTACCTCTTCATCGAGAGACCAGGACTGCCTGACGATCCTCTGGGGATCGACCTGAGAATCAGGCCGGCGGCGGTGATGGCGCCGGAACCCGACTGAAGCCCAAGGCCTCGCACGAATTGCGCACCACGGAGGCATAGTCCGGGTCGAGGGCCAGGCGGATGGTGTCACCGGTCGAGTAGGACTGGTTAGTGGGCAAGTGCACCGTGAGCGTCCGGTGGCCTCCGGCGTTCGTGGGAATCTCCACCTGGGCCTCGACGTTGCTCCCCGTATACGTCGTGGAGGTGATCGCGCCCCGGAGCATTCCGTGCTCGGAAGGCTCGAAACCCTCGGGCCTCACGGCCACCATGACCGGCGCACCGTCCGGCAGGCCGGATCGGTCCACACGGCAGAAGGATCCGAAGTCGGTGAGCACGCACCCGTCGACGCCCTGGATCAGGCCCTGCAGGAGGTTTGTCCGGCCCACGAAGGTCGCCACGAAGATGGACTCCGGGTGCTTGTAGATCTCCTGTGGCGTCCCGATCTGCTCAATCCTCCCCTGGTTCATGACCGCTACCCGATCCGAGATGGCCAGGGCGTCGCGCTGGTCGTGGCTCACCAGCACGCACGTAACGCCGGCCGACCGAAGGCTCCCCACCACCTCGTCCCGCACGTTGTCCCGCAGGTGGGCGTCCAGATTGCTGAAGGGCTCGTCCATGAGGACGACGACAGGCTCCGGGGCGATGGCTCTCGCCAGAGCCACTCGCTGCTGCTGCCCGCCAGAGAGCTCGTGTGGGTAGCGGTCGAAGTGATGGGACAGGTCCAGAAGGTCGAGCACTTCCCGGGCGCGGCGAGGCCGGTCGGACGCCTGCCGGGCGTGGAGCCCGAACATGACGTTCTCGCCCACGGTGAGGTGGGGGAAGAGGGCGTAATCCTGAAAGACCATCCCGACGCCGCGATCCTCCGGCGGCACCCAGTCTCCGTCGCCTGCTACGGACCTATCCAGAATCCTAATCTCACCCTCGTCAGGCGCCTCGAAGCCGGCGATGAGCCGGAGCGTGGTGGTCTTGCCGCACCCGCTCGGGCCCAGGAGCGTGAGGATCTCGCCCTGCCGAACGTCCATCGACACATTGACCAGAGCCTCGACGGGCCCGGGCCAATAGCGCTTTTCTACCTTATCCAGATCAATGATCGACATGTTGCAAATGAGGTTGAGAATCGTTTTCAACTCTCATCGATGGTAGCGGATCGGGGGCCGGAGTTCAACGAGACGGGGCGTGGAAGACGCGCGAGCGACGCAGGACGAGGTCGGGCCGCCCGGGTCGTGCTCCCGCAGCTCAGTCGGAGGGGAAGCCGTGCTCGACGGCCAGGGCGTGGTAATCCTTGAGCTCCTGCGTCTTGCGGTCCGCATGCCACCCCAACGCCTCGGCCATGATGTCGGCTGCGGCTTCGGCTGCCGCGAGGCCGAAGTTGTCGCTGAAGAGGAGGAGGGCCGCTCGCCGGTCCATGAAGTCCGTGAGCGTCCGGGCCATCTCGTGGGTCACTGCGTTCCGGACTTCGGCTCTGAGAGCTGATACGTCGGGATGGAGCGGCTCGAGCCAGGACGGGTCTTCGGCGGCGAGGGCGATGAAGTCGTCCAACTGCCTCCCGTAGAGCCAGCAGAGGCGATCGACGATCGCCGGCGCGACGCCCATCTCCAAAAGACTCCGGCTCCGATCCGCCCGGAACTCGTCCATCCCGTCGGGCCCCACGTCCGCCCCCGGGAGCGGCACTGTGGTCGTGCGTTCCGGAAGGCCCGGAGCCGGGCCCAGCTCGGCATCGGCAATTGCGAGGACCCTCTGCGCCATCTGCCGGTACGTGGTGAGCTTTCCGCCCGCGATGCTGATCAAGCCCGGAGGCGAGTGCCACACTGCATCCTCGCGGGAGGTATCCCGCGTGCTTCTTCCCCCCTCGCGGATGAGAGGCCGCACCCCGGCCCATGTCGCCAGCACGTCCTCATGGCTGAGATTCTGAGCGGGAAAACAGTCCTGGACCATCTCGAGTACCTCGTCGACGTCGGCCCTGGTGGCACGAGGCCGGTCCAGTGGCCCATCGTACTCGGTGTCCGTCGTGCCCACGTACACGTAGTCAAGCCGTCGCATGGCGAGTCCGCGCTTGCCGTTGGTGGCCCGCAGGAACGTCGCCCCGGTTATGGGGAGCCGTTCGGCCCGCAGCAGAATGTGGATGCCCTTGCTGGGGATGAGAGGGTGCTCCGTCGCTATCGCCCCCTCGGCCAGAACTTCCCCGCACCAGGCCCCGGTGGCATTCACCGTGACGCGTGCTGTCACGTCCACCACAGTCCCCTCGAGAGTGTCGGTCACCTGGCACCCGACCACTCGACCCTTTTCCATCCTCAGCTCGCCGGCCCGGGCGTGGTTGACCACCAGCGCTCCATACTGAGCCGCAGACTGGGCGTTCTCCAGGGTGAGACGGGCGTCGTCGGTGATGTACTCGAGGTAACGGACCCCTCCCTTGAGCCGCTCGCGGAGTCCCGGGAGCTGCTCGCGGACCTCTTCGGGAGAGAGGTTCGTGTGTTTGTCCTTTCCGTCGGTGCTGGCCAGGTAATCGAAGACGGTCAGCCCGGCTCGAATCTTCATGAGGCTCTCACCTTCGAAGACCGGGTACATGAATGCCAGGGGATGCACGAGGTGAGGGGCGATAGTGCGCAGAATCTCCCGTTCCTGAGCCGCCTCCCTCACAAGGAGGAAGTGCCCGTACTCCAGGTACCGGAGTCCACCGTGCACGATCTTCGACGAGCGGCTGGACGTGCCGAACCCGAAGTCCTCCTTCTCCACGAGGCCGACGGTCCAGCCCCGGAGAGCCGCGTCACGAGCGACCCCGCACCCTGTGATGCCGCCGCCGATGATCAGGAGGTCGAGACGCTGCCTGCCCAGTTTTCCCAGGGCCTCCCAACGACCCGCAGA
This sequence comes from Longimicrobiales bacterium, assembly GCA_965238005.1. Lineage (GTDB taxonomy): Bacteria > Gemmatimonadota > Gemmatimonadetes > Longimicrobiales > Gaopeijiaceae > CBDCKN01. The sequence goes on along the minus strand of OZ250165.1, from coordinate 2,650,023 downwards.
GCCCGCGAAGGGGGACGAAGACATCACGCGTCGCGGTTCAGAAGCCGACCCCATTGGAGGAGCCGCTCGACGTGGTCGGTGGTGAAACGTGTGACCCCGACCTCCCCGAGGCGTGTCGCCTCGTCGGGATCGTTGACGGTCCATACGGCCACATCGATCCCCGCCTCTCGCGTCCGCTCGACCATGGACGGGTCCTCGAGGGCGAGGCTGTGACTCAGGTCGAGAATGGCCTTCGAGTCCTTCTTGGCACGCTCCAAGGCTTCATCGAACCGATCGGCGGTCTCGACGATGAAGCCGATGCCCAAGCCCGGCTCCTGACCACGAATGCGGTCCAGGATGTTCCAGTCCATGCCGATGAAGGTTGTCCTATCTACGAGGTCGGCCTCACGAACCAGGCGGACCATGCGGTCCAGATCCTCCAGCTCTCGGAACCCCTTCACCTCCGGGTAGATGCGATCGACCCGACCATTGAGCGCGTCGAGAGCCTCCGTCAGGGAGGGGACCTTCTCTCCGGCGAATGCGGCCGAGAACCACTTGCCGGCGTCCAGGGCCTGGAGCTGTCCCAGGGTCCGGCGTCGCACCGGTCCCACGCCGTTCGTAGTGCGGCCGAGGTTCACGTCGTGGAACAGAACGGGGGTCCCGCACGACGCTACGTGCAAGTCGAACTCAACTGCCCGGACGCCGGCCGCCAGCGCGGCTTCGAGGGAGGCTAGGGTGTTCTCGGGTGCCACTGCCGCGTAGCCTCGGTGGCCGATGATCTCAAGCTTCCCAGCTGGCGCGGGGTCACCGGGTCCGGTGTCGTAGGGCGCTTCTGAAAGCGTCGGATCAAGCTCGAAGGGGCCTTCGAACATGCACTCTCCCGTGTGTAGTAGACTCGAAGGATACGCGAAACTTCGGATCCACGTACGCCCCGGGCAAGCGCGCTCGGGATCCCCCGGCCAGATCTTACCGGGAGACGGCCCCCGGCTGGGGCCGCTTGCACATCATGACTCGGTGTCGGCTCGGTCCCGGTGTCGGACCCAGGGCCGCCAGCCCCGCTTGAGCTCCTTGGGAATGTCGACCCAGAAGGCGCTCCCCACGGCCCGTCGCTCGACTCCTGTCTCCCCGCCGATACGCTCCATGCCCCGGCGGACGATGGCCAGTCCGATTCCGGTACCGGGCCGGTCGGAGGCTTGGTCGAGCCGCTCGAAGACGCCGAAGATCCGGTCCTCCTGACCCTCGGGAACACCGATCCCGTTGTCTTCCACCCAGACTCGCACGCGCTCCTCCCGCTCATCGCATCGGATGACGATTTCGGGGGAGCGCTCCTCGGGCACGAACTTGGCCGCGTTGGTCACCAGGTTGGCCAGGATCTGCGCGAGGATGGTCTTCTGGGCCATGACCGTGGGAAGGTCTCCGTCTATGGTGATCTCCGTTTCGACCTCCTTCAGCGCCGGTCCCACCTGCTCCATGACGGTGCTGATGACCTCCTTCAGGTCGATGGGCTGAAGCTCCAGCGCTTCGAAGCTCAGGCGGCTGTAGTCCAGGAGGTCGGAGATCAGGTCCTCGGCCCAGGCGCCCGACACGATGATCCTCTCGGCGAAGTGCTTCGCGTCTCTGTTCGCGCCCTCGCCCAGGGTGTCCATAAGGGCGTGGGCGAAGCCGGTCATGGTGCGGAGGGGTGTGCGCAGATCGTGGGAGATCGAGTACGCAAAGGCTTCGAGCTGGTCGTTGGCCTGCTGCAGCTGTCCGGCGAGGGTTCGGAACTCCGTCTCACTCTCTCTGAGCGTTTGGGCCGCACCCACCCGCTCCATGAGCCCCGCAATGGTGTGCGCCAGGCTGGTCGCCAGACGCATGACCCACCGATCCGGCTCCACGGCCTCAGTGTGGGCCAGCGTCAAAGTGCCGACCACGTCGCCGCCGATCACCATGGGAAAAGCCATGTACGTCTGCACGCCGAGGTCGTGAAAGACATCCGCCGCATGACGCTTCTTGAAACGGGCATCCCGCTCCACCACCGGCTGACGCTTCTGAACGGCGACGCCGGAAAGGGTCTTGTACACGGGGATCACGAGTGGCTCCCCATCCTCCGGCAGCGTGAGCCCCTTGGCGGCGGTGAAGACCATGACGTCCCGCTCCGCGTCGTAGCGCTCGATCGCGACGATGGGGAAGCGGGTGACCCGGCTCACCTCCTCGAGAATGTCGTCCAAGGCCTCTCCGAGGCTCTCGGCCGCGAGAGAGAGCTCGGAGATACGGTACAGGGTGGTGAGCTCCTCATTCTGTGCGGCCAGCTCTTCCTGGGCCTGATGCCGGTCCGTCACGTCCGATATGATGCCGTCGATGCGGCCGAGGCATCCGTCCTTCCCAAGGTGGGGCTTGAGGGTGGCCTCGACCCAACGATCCTCTCCCGTGGACGTCTGTGTTTGGTAGCTGTGCGCGAAGGAGTCGCCCGGATCCACCTGGACGAGGATCGAGTCCGCGTTCGTGAGTACGGCAGGATAGAGGACCTCGTGCCACAGGTCCGGGTTCTCCAAGAGCTCTTCGGGCTTGACGCCGAGGACCGCCTGAGCGGCCGGTGACACCTGAATGAGGCGATCCTCGGGGACGTCCACCGAGAAGAAGACCTCGTCCAGGTTCTCGAAGAGGGTGCTCAGCTCGCTGGTCGTGGCGTGCAGCTCAGCCTGGGTCGCCTTCCGCTCCGCCTGCGTCTGGACCTCGCGCTCCGCCACGGCCAGGCGGATGTTGAGCAGGGCGATGTCCACGGGCTTGGCCACGTAATCGTTGGCACCGGCCTCCAGTACCGACTCGAGGACGTCGGGCTCATTCTTTCCCGTCACCACGAGGATGACCGGTTGGTCTCCTCCCGGGCTCTCGCGTATGCGCCGGGTGAGCTCCAGCCCGTCGATGCCGGGGAGGACGAGGTCCAGCAGCAACAGATGAGCGAACTGTTCCTGGAACGCATCCCACGCCGCCTCCCCGTCCTCGCATGCCGTGACGACGTGCCCGCGGGAGCGGAGGATCTCAGAGAACAACCACCGCTCACCGGGATTGTCCTCGACCAGCAGGACGTGAAGGAGGTCTCCGTTCGGCATCGACTCCAACGGCTTCGGTGAGACTTCCGGTCGAGGAAGGTACCGTCTGGGTTCGGGCGTGGCCACGAGAGCTTCCCGGCCACCCTCAATCGTCGCTGGCGCCCAGCGTCCCTCCGGCCCGCAGTCGGGCCGCCCGGGCCAAAGCCACATCGGGCTCGAAGAAAGCGGGGGCCGCGATTTCCGTGGCCTCCTGGTAGGCACGGCGTGCTTCCTCCCAGTCGAACCGGTCTTCGGCTTCGACGCCCCGGAAGAATGCGGCCACGGCTTCCGCCGGCACTCCGGAGGGGGTGAAGGTGGTAGGAGCGGGATCGACGGCGTCGCTCACCAGTGGATCACTCCACACCGTTACACGGCCCAGGCCCCGAAGGGCGGAGACCGTGGACCCGACGATGGTCCGGGCCACACTCGTTGGATCGATCCCCTGTGGGGTCGTGGTCCTCCAACCCGCCACCACCGCGCTGGTCTCTACATCGACCAACCTCAGGTCCAGCGTGGCCGAATCGCCGGTGGGGATCCAGCTTCCCGCGAGCTGGAGCTCGGCCCCGAGGGAGACTCCGGTGGGCGGCGAGTTCCGCAGTCGGGGCAGGCCCTGGGCTTCTCGCTCCACGGCGGCCGCGAAGCGTCTCCGCTCCACGAACTGTACGTCCCGGCGGCGAATCAGCCCCGCGGCCACCAGCTCTTGAAGCCCGATGGACGGCGACACCGCAGACTCGCCGGGCCAAGCGCTTCCAAGAAGGACCAGTTCGGCCACGGATATCCGGGGGGCGTCGGCCAGGGGCTGGGGCCGCGGCCGGTTCAGACGCTGCCACACGGACTCCGGTGCGACCACGACCGCCGAGGGCGGACCTCCTCCGGCGACGCAAGCGCTGGCCACGACTACGGGGAGCAAGACCATGGTGCAGAGGCCGGCGGAAGTCACGAGGCAGGCCGATGATTGGTGCGGATTCAACACGTGGCTCCTGACGAACGGTGGAGATGGCCTCGCCCCCTCTCGAAGACTAAGCCCAATGCGCCACTGAGATCCAGTCGTACGACGCCACGCCTTCACGGCGAGCTCCCTCACCGGGGCCGCCTCGAGGGGAAGTCGCCATTCGCTCGGCGATCGAAGGGTGGGACGGCCCCTTTCCCGAGGACAGTCCGCGCGTCGGGGTTGGGGAGAGTCGACGAGGATGGGGAGCTGCGCGGGTCGGGCACCCCGCCGGCTCAGAAGTATTCACTCACTACCGTGGAATCATGCATTGTAACAAAATGGGCCTTGCGGCGGTATGAAACAAACGAAGGGATGTGAAGAAGGCAGTTGACCTTGTCTGCGCCCCGTATATGTTGTATGCCAGACCAACAGCCATGAAGAGGCCATCAGTTCGCCAAAGCTCCTGAGGTGCCCCAGGTGGGACCGCAGGAGCCAACGTTTTCAGGGCTCCATCCAGGAGTGAGGATGATGACCGGACGTCGCCGTCTGGGTGTTATCGCAGCCGTGCTATTCGCGTTGCCTGTGACGGGTAGCACGGCCGTTGAGGCCCAGCAGACCGTGAGCGGCCGCTTTCGGGTTCTCATTCCCGACGTCCACCCCATGAACGGGGAGAACAAAGGCTTCGGTGAGAAGCTGGCCGACAAGCTCAGGGACCAGATCAGCGATCTGAATACGCACGCCGCCGTGAGCGAGAAGGAGATCAAGGACGCCCTCAAGCGGTTCGACATGAAGATGGAAGACCTCAACTGCATCCGGGCCCGTCAGCTCGCGCAGCAGACCAACTACGAGGTCGTGCTGTGTGCTGAGTACACCGGGACCAAGCAACGGTGGAATATCCAGAACATCAAGTTCGTGGATACCAGCACCGGAGAGGAGTTCGTCGTCGACGCCGTTACGTCAGCCGACAAGCAGGAAGAACAGGCGGCGGCACAGATCGTCGATCGGTTCAAGCTGTTCGTCGAGCAGACTCGCGTCGCTGTGTTCTGCGGCGACTACGCCCAGAGCCAGCAGTGGGACAACTCTCTCGAGAACTGCGATCGGGCGCTCGAGCTGAACCCCAGCGCGAACTCGGTTCGCTATACTCGTGCCGACGTGCTTCGCCAGACGGATCGCTTCGAGGAGTCGCTGGAAGAAATCAAGCGTCTGTTGGAGCAGGATCCCTTCCATGAGAACGCGCTTCTCCTGGGTGGCTTTCTGGCCATCAACCTCGGCGACGAGCGGTCGGCTCGCGCCTACTATCGCCAATACCTGGAGCTCGACCCGACCAACGCCTCGGTGCGCATGAAGGTCGCCTATGACCTGGCCCAGGAGGGTGACCCCCTCGGAGGCATGGAGCTCATCGACGAGGGCATCGCGGTCGACCCGGAGAACATCGACTACTACGAGCAGGTCGGGAACTTCGCCTTCGCCGGCGCCGAGCAGGTCCGCAAGAAAGCACAGATCGACGGTGGAGACGGCATGACCCAGGAGGTGGCCGACCTCTACCGCAAGGCCATCGGGGCGTACGAAAAGGTCTTCGAGGCCAAGGGTGAGGAGATCCTGGTCACCCAGCTACGCAATGTGGCCGCGGCCCACCTCCAACTGGGCGACGCTGCGGCGTCGGCCGAGTTCTCCAGCCGTGCGCTGGAGTCGCACGCCGAAGAGGCGACGCTCTGGGCCATCTATGCGGAGGCCCTGAAGGAGAACGGTGAGATCGACGAGGCCGTAGAGGCCCTCTCCACCATCGAGGGCATCGACCCGGACTGGCCGAACCTGCACCTGCGGATGGGGAACTGGCTGATCGATCTCGGGCGCATCGATGACGCGGTGCCGGTGCTGCATCGTGCGGTTACGCATGGCTCTGCTGCGGATGGGGCGGCGAACATGATCTTCAGCCACGCCTACTCGACCAACATCCAGCCTACCCAGAAGAATTACGCTCGCTTCATCGAGCTGATCCGCAAGGCCAAGGAGTTCGAGGTCACAACTCAGACCCGTGAGCAGTTCGACTTCTGGCACGCTTACAGCCTCTACTACCGGGCGATGGCGGTCGGATCACAGGAGACGCTGGAGACGGCCAACCGGTCCCTGCCCATATTCCAGCAGGCGCTGACGCTCTTCCGACGATCCAAGGGCTACGCCGACCGGACGTCGTCGATCAACTATCTGCAGTTCATCGATGCGGCGGGCACGTACATCGAAATCCAAGAGGCGATCATCAAGCGGGGCCGGTAGGGTTCACCGCTCAGAGTCGCGCGAAAAAGCGCCGTGGGGATCGCTCCCTGCGGCACTTTTTCTTTGGTGGCCATACGTCCGGCCTGCCTGTGTCTTCCAGGGAATCCCACCGTCCTGGCTGCCGCCCTTCCACCCCCAGGGGAACACGTCGAGTGGTGGGGAGGAGTGGGGAGGGCGGAGTTTACCGGAAAACGTCTCCCGAAACTTCCTGAATACGCCTCCCAGCCGGGACGAGGTCCAGAGCCCTAAGTATCTGAGCAGTGGTCTCTTGCAGGGTTCCCATCTGAATCCGGACCCCAAAGAAAAACCGAAAACTATCTCTCACAAAAAGGCTTGACTGTCCTCTAAGCCCGGTCGTATTATGGGTCCAGTGCTTACCACTTTTCACCACACTTACCCACAGAGTGACACGTGTGACGAGTTTTCTGGGCAGATACGTGTACCAACTGGACCAGAAGGGGCGGGTCAGCTTGCCCTCGGCGTTTCGCCGGGAGGCCAAGGGCGACCGCTTCGTGCTGCTCCAGTGGAAACCGCCTGCTCTCACGCTCTTTCCCCAGCGCGCCTGGGCCCAGACCCAGGAGCGCCTGCTCACGTTCCGCCGGAACCAGCCGGAGGCCTGGGGAGACGTACTCGCCATCGCGGCGAGCGCTGTGGAGGTCACCCCGGACAAGCAAGGACGCATCCTCGTCCCGGCGTGGTTGCAGGAGGCGGCGAGCCTGGAGGAACGGGTCTTGCTCGTCGGTAACATCGACCGCGTGGAGCTCTGGAATCCGGCGCGCTTCGATGAGGCGGTCCGGACCGGGACCGGAGAGTTCGAGAAGTTCTCCAACCAGATCTTCGGGTGACCCGTGGCTCTCATCATGCGAGCCGCTGAGACGGTAACCGAACGGGCGGAGCATCGAGTGCGATATCACGAGCCGGTCATGGCCACCGAGGTGATGGAGTTGATGGAGCCGTCCGGGTCCGGCCTCTACCTGGACGGAACTGTGGGCGGAGGTGGGCATTCCCGTCTGCTGCTCGAGATGTGCGCAGAGTGCCGGGTCATCGCCGTGGATCGTGACCCCGAAGCGCTGGCTGCGGCAGAGGCCGCTCTGGCCCAGTTCGGCGGACGAGTCCGATTCCTGCAGGCGCGCTTCGATGAAGCGCTCGACGAGGCGTCGCCGGTCGAGCCGCTGGCCGGGGCGCTCCTGGACCTGGGTGTGAGCTCCCACCAGCTCGATGCCGACGAAAGGGGATTCGCCTTCCGTCGGGACGTCGACCTCGACATGCGCATGGCGGGCGGGGAAGAGGAGGTCCCGACTGCGGCCCAGATCCTGAACGAGGCCAGCGAGGGCGATCTGGCCCGAATCTTCCATGAGTACGGAGAAGAGCCCCGGGCACGCCGGCTGGCGCGGGAGGTGGTGGGCCGCAGGGTCGACGCGCCCTTCCGGACCAGCGACGACCTCGTGGCAGCCTACTCCAGAGCGCTGGGCCGCACGCCCAAGGCGAAGGAGAAGGCAAGGCTCTTCCAGGCATTGAGAATAGCTGTGAACAGAGAGCTGGAGGCCCTGGAGCACGGCCTTACGAGAATCCGGGAGGCACTGAGCCCTGGGGCTACCCTCGTGGTGATCTCGTATCACTCGCTGGAGGATCGGCTGGTGAAGAACGCGTTTCGGGAGTGGAGCCGCTCGTGTGTGTGCCCTCCGGGTTTCCCGGTCTGCACGTGCCGTGGTGAGCCCCTCGGAAGCACGTTGACGCGCGCCCCGCTCGGTCCGAGCGAGATCGAGGTGGTCCGTAATCCACGAGCCCGCAGCGCCCGCCTTAGGGCCTGGAGGAGATCGTGAGGTGGCGACAGCGCAGTTGGGGCGTGCCCAGCCTCCTGGGCCTCGGATTCGCCGGCCTGCTGGCCTCCCTGAGCTTGGTGACGTGGCGCCAGAGCAGGGCCTTCGAGGGCCTGGCGGCCCTGGACGAGGTGCGACGCGAGCTGTCTCTCGCAACGGCAGAGCAGACGGAGCTGGAGCGCCGGATCCAGCATCTCGAGAGCAGGACGCGGATCTCGACCGTGGCAGTGGAGCGCCTCGGCATGCACCAGCCCGACGCGTCGGAGATGGTCCTGCTCACCGGAGGAGCCCCATGAGGCGGCGGCGCAAGCAGGCCGGCTCCAAGGTGACGTTCCGGCGACGCGTTCTTCTCACCGTTTGGCTCCTCTCAGGGGGTGTTGTCGTCGGTCGGGCCTCGCAGATCCAGGTTGCCCAGGGAGCGATCTGGAGGCAGCAGGCCGAGCAGCAGCACCGGACCAGCGTCGAGGTGGCGGCCCCGCGAGGGTCCGTCCTCGACCGCTCAGGGGTCGAGCTCGCCATGAGCCGGGAGACCTTCAGGGTGAGCGTGGCGCCGCGGGAGATTCGGGACGTGGAGGCCGTCACACGGCTCCTGACCGAGACGTTGGGGCTCAGCGGGGACCTAGTGCGAGATGCCACGACCTCGTCGAGGCCGTGGCGGGTCCTGCCGAATTCCTATCCTCCCTCGGTGCGTGAGGCCCTGACGAACGTTCGCGGCCTGTACCTGGAACGTAAGTACCGTCGCTTCTACCCCCGCGGAGGATTGGCGCGCGGGCTCCTGGGCGTGGTTCGGGACGGCGAGGCGTACGGGGGGGTGGAGCAGGCCTTCGACGAGTCCCTCAGGGGCAGCGAGGGTAGGGCCGTCCTGGCGCGTGATCCTCAGGGCCATCCCATTCCCGGCGAGAGCGTTCTGGTCAAGGAGCCTGAAGAGGGCGGCCAGGTCGTCCTCACCCTCGACGTGGATCTGCAGGAGATCGGCCGCCAGGCCCTCGTGGAGGCGGTTAAGGAGACGGAAGCCCGGGGCGGCGACCTGGTGATCACCGACCCACGCACCGGGGACATCCTGGCCATGGTCTCCATACGGGACGGGTCCACCAGCGCGCTGTCCGCCATCAACACTCCGTACGAGCCCGGTTCGACCCTCAAGCCCTTCACGGTCGCCGGTCTCCTGGAGTACGGACTCGTCACTCTCGAGGACAGCGTCGATACGGGGACCGGTCACTGGACCGTGGAAGGTCGAACGGTGAGCGACGTCCACCCCGAGGGCGGTGTGATGACCCTCGCCCATGCGCTCGAGATCTCTTCCAACGTCGGCGTGGCGAAGACCGCCCAGGTCATGACTCCGGCCATCCAGTACCAGACTCTGAGGGACTTCGGGCTCGGGGCGCCCACGGGAGTCGGGCTGCCGAGCGAGGGCAAGGGCACTCTCCGGCGCCCTGAGCGGTGGAGCCGCCAGTCCCCCGTCTCCCTCGCCATCGGTTACGAGGTGTCGGTCACGCCCCTCCAGATGGCCATGGCGTACGGTGCCCTGGCCAACGGCGGCCGCCTCATGCAGCCCCGGCTCGTGAAGGAGGTCCGCGACGCCCAGGGCCGGACCGTCGATCGGTTTCAGCCACGGATGGTGCGGCAGGTCGTGTCGCCATCGGTGGCCCGGCAGGTCGCGGACGTCCTCGTGAACGTCGTGGAGGACGGCACGGGAACGCGCGCCAGGCTCAGCACGTTCGCGGTGGCCGGGAAGAGCGGCACTAGCCGGGCGTGGTCGGATGGCGGCTACCAGTCGGGGGAATACTTCTCGTCGTTCGCCGGGTTCTTCCCCGCCGAGGATCCACAGCTCGTGGTGCTGGTCAAGCTGGATCGACCCAGCGGTGCGTACTACGGAGGAGCCACGGCCGCTCCTGTCACGCGTGCGACGCTGGAGTCCATCCTGGCGGCCCAACAGACACCGCTGGACCGCAACGCGCTGGCTCTCGTCGCACGGGCTCAGGCCCTCCCGGGCGCGTCCAGGACTCGTCCGGAAACGGCTCCGTCGAGCGGATCCTCGACGGCGTCTCGCTTCACGTCACTCCCGGCCGCCGCGGATCCGGCGCGGCTCGTGCGCTTCGACTCAGAAGTGGGGCATGCGGCGGATCGAGGGCCCGACATGCCTGACGGCTCTGGCGGCGTCACCATGCCGGACGTCACGGGGTTGCCGGCCCGAGCCGCGGCCCGGCGGATGCACGAGTTGGGACTGCGTGTCCGCTGGGAGGGCTCGGGTCCGGTGACGCTCACGCTTCCCGAGGCCGGGTCCCGACTGGAACCCGGAGATACGGTGCGCCTCGCATCGACGGGACGGAGGGGGGATGGCTAACGCTACTACCTCCCTCGCCTCGGTAGCGAGAGTGCTCCGGACTGCGGGCCTCGTAGACGAGCTCCACGGTCAGGAGGACGTGGCCGTTTCGGGAGTTACCCAAGACTCACGGTCCGTGAAGGCTGGGGACCTGTTCCTCGCATGGCGCGGATCCGAGTGGGACGCCCACGACTTCGTCGCTCCTGCCGCCCGGGCCGGAGCTGTAGCCGCGGTGGTCGAGCGCCACGTGCCGGAGGCCGGGATCCCCCAGCTGCAGGTGTCGGATGGACGGCGCGCTGCCGCCCTGGCCGCCGACACGATCCTCGGATCCCCCTGGCAAGATCTGTTCACGGTCGGGATCACCGGAACGAACGGGAAGACCACAACGGCGCTAATCACGCGACATCTCCTGGAGGACTCCGGACCGGCCGTCGCCATCGGAACACTCGGGTTGGTAGAGGCCGACGGTGCCGTCCGGGCCGGCACAGAGGGGCTCACCACCCCGGGACCGGTTCAGCTGTCCCAATGGCTCGGTGGGCTGGTGGAAGAGGGTGTCGACTCCGTTGCCGTCGAGGCGTCATCCCATGCCCTGGAGCAGAAGAGGCTCGCCGGAATGCGCTTCGACGCTGCCGTGTTCACCAACCTCTCCCAGGATCACCTGGACTATCACCCGGACATGGCGAGCTATCTGGGCGCCAAGTCCCTCCTTCTGGATCTGGTGAAGGAGGACGGGCTGACGGTCGTCAACGCCGACGCGGACCATTGGCGGTCGCTGCCCTTGGAGGGGCGTCGCACGTTGACCTACGGCGTGGATTCCCCCGCGGACCTGAGGGCCGAGGCCCTCGCGCCCGAGCCACATGGGACGCGGTTCCGCATCGCTCTGGCCGACGAGGGCGCCGAGGTGAACCTCCCGCTTCTCGGGCGCTTCAACGTCGAGAACTCGTTGGCCGCCGCGGGGGCGGGGACGGCGGCGGGGATGGGAGTGGAGGCGATCGCCGCACGACTCCAAACCGTCCCGCAGGTGCCGGGCCGCCTCGAGATCGTAGTCCGCGACCCGTTCTCCATCCTCATCGACTTCGCTCACACGGCCGAGGCGCTGCGCAGCGTTCTGGCCACCCTCAGGCCCCTGACGTCCGGACGGCTCATCGTGGTCTTCGGGGCCGGCGGCGATCGAGATCGGGGCAAGCGGCCGAAGATGGGTGCTGCGGTAGCCCAGGGCGCCGATCTGGCCGTAGTGACGTCCGACAATCCGAGGACTGAAGACCCCGAGTCTATCATCGACGACGTCGTCGCCGGAATGGCGGGTTCCCGCTATGAGCGCCACGCGGACCGCCCCGAGGCCATCAGAATGGCTCTTGCTGCGGCGCGCGCCGGAGACCTGGTCCTTCTCGCCGGCAAAGGCCACGAGAGCTACCAGGTCATCGGCACCGAGAGTAGCCCCTTCGATGAGCGTCGAATCGTTCAGGAGAGCCTGGCCGAGCTCGGAGGTGCGGCATGACGGGGGGCTTCGCGTGGACGGATGGTCACGTCAGAGCCGCATTGGGCCTGGCATCCGTCGACGGCGCCGCCCAGGGCCTCACCTCCGACGCAGACGGCGCCCTTCGCTTCGGAGGAGTCTCCACGGATAGCCGCACGGCTCGCGAGGGAGACCTCTTCGTCGCCCTGGAGGGCGACAACTTCGACGGTCACGACTACGTGATCGCGGCCCTGAAGCGAGGCGCACGCGGTGCGGTCGTGTCTCGGGACCTCGAGGTGGGAGACAACCCCCGACTCTATCCGGTGGACGACACCGTTGATGCGCTGGGCCGGCTGGCCGGCTACCGTCGCACTCACCTGAGGGCCGCCGTTGTCGGCATCACCGGGTCGTCGGGAAAGACGGGCACCAAGGACCTCACGCGGGCCGCCCTCGAGGGGTCGCGTAGGCTCCACGCCACCCGTGGGAACCTCAATAACCGGGTGGGCTTGCCACTCACGCTGCTCGACGCGCCCGACGACGCCGAGGTGGTGGTCCTGGAGATGGGCACCAACGAGCCAGGAGAGATCCGCACCCTCACCGAGATCGCGGGACCCGAGATCGGCGTCGTCACCACCGTCTCGGAAACGCACATCGAGAAGCTGGAGTCTCTTGAGGGCGTGCTCATGGAGAAGCTCGACCTGCTCCGCGGGCTCCAGGAGGACGGGAGGGCGGTGGTGGGTGACGAGCCACCGATCCTGCCCGAGGAAGCGCGGCGGATCCGCCCGCGGGTCAGGGTGGCCGGATGGAGCGAGGGGGCCGACGCCCAGCTCCAGCCGGATGACGCGACCATGGACGACCAGGGCAACTGGAGCTTCCTGTGGCACGGCGAGCCCGTGCGGCTGCGGGTGCCCGGTCGCCATTCGGTGACGAACGCCCTTCTCGCCCTGACCGTGGCGGACATGCTGGACGTGCCGGCAGCCGAGGCGGTCCGGGGCGTCAGCTCCCTGAAAGTGAGCTCAATGCGGGGCGAGGTCCGGCACCTGGATGGGCTGACCCTGCTGCTGGACTGCTACAACGCGAATCCACAGAGCACGCGGGCCGCTTTGGATCTGCTCGTGGCCATCCAGCCCGGGCGCCCCAAGGTGGCGTTCCTGGGGAGCATGCTGGAGCTCGGGAGCCGGAGCGACGAGCTGCACGCGGCTCTCCTTGCAGAGGCCGGGACGATAGGGCTCGATCTCGTCGTGGCCACCGGCGATTTCGCCCGTGCCGTGGATCGGATGGCCGCCGGCACAACCGGACCCGAGCCCATCGCGATCGCCGATCCACTGGAAGCGTACCGGGCGCTCAGGGGTCGTCTCGGCGGTGACGAAGTGGTTCTGATCAAGGCTTCGCGGGGGTTCGCTCTGGAGCGGGTGATCCCGGAGTTCGAGAGGGACTTCGGGGGAGCCGCAGCGGTGCCCGGCGGGGTGGAGGCCTGATGCTCTATCATCTGCTTCCCGGCCTGGCAGACGTCCACATCGTCTTCAACCTCTTTCGCTTCATCACGTTCAGGGCGGCGGGCGCCCTGGTCACGTCCCTGATGCTCGCGTTCGTGCTGGGGCCCATGACCATTCGGGCGCTCACACGGCTCCGGGTCGGCCAGGTCGTTCGAAGCGAGGGGCCGGCGACCCACCTGGAGAAGGCCGGCACGCCTACCATGGGCGGCGTGTTGATCCTCGCGTCCACGGCCGTGTCCACGCTGCTCTGGGCGGAGCTGACGAACTGGTACACGATGCTGGCGCTCCTGACGCTGCTGGCCATGGGTGCCATCGGCTTCATGGACGACTACCTCAAGGTCGTCCAGGGGCGCACCGCGGGCCTCGTGGCCCGCTACAAGATGACGGGCCAGTGGGCCTTCGGGCTCAGCCTGGGACTGTTTCTGCTGTTGCATCCGATCTCCCCGGTGGATCCGAACCGGACGATGCTGCCGTTCTTCTCGGATCTCTCGCTCCTTTTCGCTCCGTGGGCCTACGTGCCCTTCGTGGCCTTCGTCATCTCGGGGAGCTCCAACGCGGTGAACATCACCGACGGCCTCGACGGCCTCGCGGCAGGCCTCACCGCCATCGCCGCGGCCACCTTCGGGATCTTCGCCTACCTCCTGGGCCGAGTCGACAGCTCGGAGTACCTGGGGCTGTTCTACCTCCCCGGGGCGGGGGAGCTCACCATCCTGGCCCTTGGTCTCACGGGGGGATGCCTGGGCTTTCTGTGGTTCAATGGCCACCCCGCCGAGGTCTTCATGGGCGATACGGGCTCGCTGGCCCTGGGGGGGGTCATCGGCGCCATGGCGATTCTGCTCAAGACCGAGTTCCTCCTCGTCATCGTGGGCGCGGTATTCGTGGTGGAAGTTCTCTCGGTGATGCTCCAGGTCGGCTACTTCCGGCACACGGCCCGCAAGTACGGGACGGGGAAGCGGCTCTTCAAGATGGCTCCGCTACACCACCACTTCGAACAGTTGGGTTGGCCCGAGAGCAAGGTGGTCGTCCGGTTTTGGATCATGGGAATCCTGTCCGCGATGGTGGCGTTCAGCGCCCTCAAGATTCGGTGAGGAACGGAAGCGTTGGAAGCTTGGACGGCGAGCGGATCGCCGTGGTCGGTTTGGCCGCGTCCGGGAGGGCGGCGGCCCGTTTGGCCCTCGAACGAGGAGGTAGTGTCCATGTCTCGGATTTGCGCAGCGACGCCGCAGCTCATGCTCGTGCAGACGAGCTCCGAGCACTCGGGGTCGAGGTCGATCTCGGGGAGCACCCCATGGATCGAATCGCCATGGCAGAGACCGTGGTGGTCAGTCCTGGAATCCCCCCGGATGCTCCGGTGCTCAGAGAGCTCACTGAGCGGGGCGTACGATGGATCTCTGAGCCTGAATTCGCCTTTCGGTTCTTCGATGGTCCACTGATCGTCGTGACTGGAACGAACGGCAAGACCACGACTGCGGCTTTGGTGGCGCACCTGCTCGAGAGTGATGGGCAGGACGTGGCCCTGGGCGGCAACATCGGCCAGGCGTTCGGACCTGCGGCCTCGGAGCTGGCGCTTCGCGACCGTGGCCCGGCGTGGTACGTGGTGGAGATGAGCTCGTTCCAGCTCGCGGGCATCGATCGACTCCGCCCCGACATCGGCGTGGTGACCAATCTGGCTCCGGACCACCTGGACCGGTACGCGTCCGTGGAGGAGTACTACGCGGACAAGGTCAACCTCTTCCGGAACGCCGATGACGACAGCCGGTGGGTCCTCAACGACGACGACCCGGCCGTTCTCGACCTGGCCGCCGGCGCCCCCGGGGAGCGCTACCACTTCAGCACCGAGAAGACCGGCGTTCATGGGGCCTATCTCGATGGGGATGACCTCACTCTGGAAATGGTGCCCGGTGAGAGGGAGACCCTGATCCCGGTCGCTCGCTTCGGACTGCTGGGTGCCCACAATGTGGAGAACGCCTTGGCGGCGGCTACCGTCGCCAGCCTGGCCCGGGCGTCCACGGCGGCCATTCAGCGCGGCTTGGCCACCGCCCGACCCCTACCCCACCGGACGGAACAGGTGGCGGAAGGGAAGGGGATCCGGTGGGTCAACGATTCCAAGGCCACCAACGTGGCCGCGGCCCGGAGGGCGATCACCAGCTTGGAGGGTCCGCTCATCGTCCTGTTGGGTGGCAAGGACAAGGACGAGGACTTCTCTCCCCTCGTGTCGGCTCTCGTGGACGCCGACGCCCGCGTCTTCGCGTATGGCGAAGCCGGTCCCCGGATCCAGCAGGCCCTCGCGGAGCGTGTGCAGGTCGAGCTGATCGGCGTCGGCTTCGACGCCGTGGTCCAGACCGCCGCCGGCGCGGCGAGGCCGGGCGACGTTGTGCTCCTCTCTCCGGCCTGTTCGAGCTTCGACATGTTCGAGAGCTACGAGGAGCGTGGTGAGCGGTTCGCCGAGTTGGCTCGGGCCCTTGCGACCGAGGAGACCGGCTGATGGCCCGCGCCGTCGACGTCGCTCCGTCCGGGCCCCTCGCCCTGCCCATCACGAGCCTGGGGAGGGGGTGGGAGGCCGCCGCCCTCATGATCCTCACGGTCGTCCTCCTGTCGCTGGGCCTGGTCACGCTGTACTCGGCGAGCGCGTTCCTCGCCCAGCGTCAGACCTTGCCTGACTACTACTACGTGCTGCGGCAGGCCATGGGCGCCGCCACGGGCCTGAGCGTCCTGGGCCTCTGTGCCTGGCTCCCCCACGATCTCTGGCAACGCCTGGCGTGGCCCATGATCGCCGCGGTCTGGCTTCTGCTTTTCGTCCTCGTGCTTCCCGGTACGGAAGCCATCGCTCCCGAGATCAACGGAGCCCGTCGTTGGCTCCGTGTCGGTGTGACCATCCAGCCCTCCGAACTCGCCAAGGTGGCGGTCATCGTTTGGACTGCCTCGATGGCGGTGCGCAAGCAGGAGCACTTCCGGAGCCTCAAGCGAGGCCTGGTCCCCTTCCTCGCGGTCTGGGGTGCCATCATGCTGCCCATCGCCCTCGAGCCTGATCTCTCGACAGCGTTGCTGATCGGGCTCCTAGGGTGTGTGGTGGTGTACGCCGCCGGGGCACGGGTGGCCCACTTCGCTTTCTTCGCTCTGCTCGCGGCACCGCTGCTTTGGAGGCAGCTCGCCGTATCGTTTCGGGTCGAGCGGATCATGACCTTCCTCGATCCTTCGGCGGACCCGGCCGGCGCCGGCTTCCAGGTGCACCAGTCGCTCCTGGCCCTGGGGTCCGGAGGAATCGCCGGCGTGGGATTCGGACAGGGACGTCAGAAGCTCGGCTTCCTCCCCGAGGCCCACAACGACTTCATCTTCGCCATGATCGGCGAGGAGTGGGGCTTGGTCGGGGTGACGGTCACCGTGGTCCTGTACATGCTTCTGGTTCTGGTGGGTTTCCGCGTCGCGGCAAGGGCTTCGGACCTCTTCGGCCAGCTTCTCGCCACGGGCATCACCAGCATGATCGCCATGCAGGCGATCCTCCACATGTCGGTGGGACTGAGTCTGGTCCCACCCACCGGCTTGGCCCTGCCTCTGGTCTCGTACGGCCGATCGAACCTTCTGGTCACCCTGGCGGCTGTGGGGATCCTGATGAGCATCTCCCGAGCCTGTGAGCGGCCCCTACCCGCCGGAAGGAGGGCCCGTGCATGAGCGCTCCGTCGCCGTTTTCGCAGGCGGGGGCACGGGTGGGCACCTCTATCCGGCGCTGGCCCTGGCCGACGAGCTCGTGCGGCAGCGGCCGGGCACTCAGCCGTTCTTCCTCGGCGCCCGAAGGGGCCTGGAGGCTCGGGTGCTCCCGGAGCGGGGGTTGGAGCACCATCTCCTCCCGGTCCGTGGTCTCCATCGGGGTGAGTTGCTGTCCAACCTCGGGGTACCGTGGGCGTTGGCTCGGTCTCTCGTCGTCGCCGTCAGCCTGCTTCGTCGCCTCGAGCCGGAGCTCGTCGTGGTGACGGGCGGATACGCCGGCGTGCCGGCGGGGATGGCCGCGGCTATGGCCGGCATCCCCTTGGTCCTCCAGGAGCAGAACGCTCGGCCGGGCGCAACCACACGCTTCCTGTCGAGATGGGCTGCCCAGGTGCACCTGGCGTTCCCGGAGGCTGTGGCGCATTTGCCCTCGGGGGCTCAGGACGCCGCCCACGTGTCCGGATGCCCCATCCGACCCCTCCCGGAGCGACGGCCCGAGCGGTGGGACGTGTGCGAGCGCCTGGGCCTCGACCCGGAGCTGAAGGTCCTCCTCGTGGTGGGGGGCAGCCAAGGATCTGTTGCTCTGAACGACCTGGTCCAGGGCGCCGTGCGCCAGATGACCGGCGGGACCCGGTCTCCCCTCGACGGCTGGCAGCTCCTATGGGCTACCGGCACCGGACATCACGCTGGCGTCGACCAGGCGCTGGATGCCGTGGGCCATTCAGCCCGGGTCCGGGCCGTGCCCTACATCGAGGACATGCCCTCGGCGCTGAGCGTCACCGATCTGTGCGTGAGCCGGGCGGGGGCCATGACCACGGCCGAGCTCCTGGCATGGGGCGTACCGGCCATTCTGGTGCCTCTTCCCACCGCCGCCGCCAACCACCAGGAGCTGAACGCCCAGGCCCTGCAGGAGTCGGGGGCGGCAGTCCACCTGCGTCAGGCGGATCTCACGCCGGAGGCGTTGTGGCGAGCGGTCGAGGAGCTGGCGGGGGACGAGGAGCGACTGGAACGCATGAGCCATGCGGCCCGAGTACGGAGCCATCCCGAGGCCGCTACGGCCATCGTCGCCGACATGATCCGCCTCCTCCCCGGACCTCGTCGGGAGGTCACGGCATGATGGCCCGCTACCGAGCGCCCGATCCCCTGAGCGGAGATGATCTGCGCCAGCTGGCCCGTGAGGGACAAGTCCACTTCATGGGCGTCGGTGGCGCCGGCATGTGCGCTCTGGCGGAGCTCGTTGCCCGGAGTGGGGGCCGCGTCTCGGGCTGCGACCTCCGGCCCGGGCCCAGCACCGACCGCCTGCGAGCCATGGACGTGACGATCCACGAGGGCCATGAGCCCGAGCACCTGGAGGGGGCCGGGGCCCTCGTGGTAAGCGCGGCCGTGCCTGCCGACCACCCCGAGATCCAACAGGCCCACGGCCGCGGCATACCGGTCTTGAAGAGGGCCGAGGCCCTCGGGCTGTGGGTAAACGGCGGCAGGGTGCTCGCCATTGCAGGTACCCACGGGAAGACGTCCACCACCGCCATGGCTACGGAGATCCTCACGGAGGCTGGACTGGATCCCACGGGCCTCGTGGGTGGCCGGGTTCCCGGTTGGGACGGCAACCTGCGCTCCGGCGGCGATCTGTACGTGGTCGAGGCCGACGAGTACGACCGGTCCTTCCTCGAGCTGGAGCCCACGGTGGCCGTGGTGACCAACGTCGAGGCCGATCACCTCGACACGTACGGTGGGATGGAGGGCGTCATGGGAGCCTTCCGTGAGTTCCTCGAGGCTCTCCCGGACGACGGCCGCGGCATCATCTGCGGAGACGACCACGGCGCGAGCCGGCTCCTGGCTCGGTTGAACGGCCGGGGCTACACCTACGGGACCGCCGCCGGGTCGCAGCTTCGGGCCGTGGACGTAAGGGCGCGCTCCACTGGTATGGAGTTCCGGATCGTGGAAGACGGTACCGATCGGGGGACCTTCGACCTTGCAGCGCCCGGCGTCCACAATCTGCGGAACGCCCTGGGCGCGGCCGGCGCGGCCCGCTGCTTCGGGGCGGACTGGGACGATATCCGGAGGGGGCTGGCGGCATACCAGGGCGTGGATCGCCGCTTCGAGACCGTGGGCTGGGAGAGTGATATCCTGGTGGTGGACGACTACGCGCACCACCCGTCGGAGATCTCGGCCACCCTCGAGGCGGCCCGGGAGGCCCACCCCGGTCGCAGGCTGGTGGCCGTCTTCCAGCCGCACCTCTTCAGCCGGACGCGCGACTTCGCGGACGACTTCGGACGGGCGCTGGCAGGCGCGGACGTCGTCTGGGTCACGGATATCTTCCCGGCTCGGGAGGCACCGATCCCGGGCGTCACAGGCGAGCTGGTGTCGGCCGCCGTCGAGCGGGCCGGGGGCGGTGTGCGTTATCACGCGGAGTTGGACACTCTGGCCCAGGCGGTGGCCTCGGATCTCGCGCCGGGTGATCTCCTGCTGACCATGGGAGCCGGCTCAGTCGAGCAGGTTGCCGCCCGGGTTCTCGGGCTCTTGAAGGCGGTGGATCATGCGTAGGCTCCTCCGCGTCGGGCTTTGGCTCTGCGTTGCCGGTGGCGTGGCGCTGGCGGCCGCGTGGCTTGCGGACGCACTCGCCGAGCTGGAGTACTTCCGGGCGACGGAGTTCCGTGTGGTCGGGGCTCGGATCGTCGAAGAGGACGAGGTCCTGGAGGCGGCATCCATACCGTCCTACGCAAGTGTCTTCGATGCTACGGACTCATGGGAGCGTCGCCTGGAGCGACACCCCCTCATCCGTCGCGCCAAGGTCACCCGGGACCTCCCGGCGACTCTGGTCGTCACGGTGGAGGAGAGGGTTCCCGTCGCCTTGGTCGCCAACGCCCTCCTGGAGCCAGTGGACCGTGATGGCCAGGTCCTGCCTTTGGATCCGGGCGAGCATCGGATGGATCTGCCGCTGCTCCGTGCAGACCAGGGCATGACGCGCCTCTCTACGCCACAGCTGCGGATTCTGGCCATGGAGGTAGAGCGCCTGACGGCCGACGACCCCTCCTTCATGGCCGCCGTGTCCGAGATCGCGCTGGACGACAAGGGATATGCAACGGCCATCGTGGAAGGAGGCGTGCGCGTCAGGTTCCGTCCGCCCCTATCTCATCGACGGTTGCGGGACGGACTCACGGTTCTCGAAGACGCCGACCGACGCCGGCCGGACCAGCGGGCGGCCATCGTAGATCTCCGATACGCGGACCAGGTCGTGGTCTCCTACGACCCTCTTGGTGGCTCGCGAACTTCGACAACGGAACGCTAGATGCACTCGATCCTCATCGCCGGTGTGGACCTCGGGACGACGAAGACCCGCGCGGTCATCGCGGAAGTCCACGAGGATCCGTTCCTCAGGCGCGAGCTGAAGATACTCGGGGTGGGGCAGGCCAAGAGCACGGGCATGCGGCAGGTCGTCACGCACATCGACGAGACCACGGAGTCCGTCAAGGCCGCCCTCGAAGAGGCCGAGCTCATGGCCGGGGTGAGCGTGGATCGGGTCTACGTCGGCATCAGCGGTGAGCACATCAGAGCCATGACGTCTCCAGGAGTCGTCGCAGTCTCCGAAGACGAGGTCTCGCGCTTCGACCTGCAGCGCGTCCATGAGGTGGCTCGGGCCGTGGCCCATCCGCCGGACCGGGAGCTCCTCCACGCCATCCCCCAGGACTACATCGTCGATCACCAGCGCGGTATCAAGGATCCCATCGGCATGGTGGGCACCCGTCTGGAGGCCGAGGTCTACCTGGTGACCGGCTCGGCCTCCGCCGCCGAGAACATCAGAAAGTCCGTGCAGAGGGCTGGCTATCGGGTCCAGGAGCTGGTTCTGGAGCCTCTGGCTGCGGCCCAGGCGGTGCTGACCGAGGACGAAAAGGAAGTGGGCGTGGCCATGGTCGAGATGGGCGCCTGCACCACCGATCTGGCCGCGTACTACAACGGGGAGATCCGCCATGTGGCCGTTCTTCCCGCGGGTGGGATCACCGTAACGAACGACCTGGTAAGGGGGCTCTCGATCCCCTTCGCCGAGGCCAAGAAGGCCATGGAGCGCTTCGGGGTCGCCTTCGCGCAGATGGTGGATCCCCAGGAGACCGTGGAGCTGCCTGGACCGAGCCCCGGCCAGAAGCGGCACGTGGCTCGAGAGCTCATCGCCCACGTGATGGAGCAGCGCCTGGACGAGATGTTCGGACTGGTCCAGAGCGAGCTCGAGCGACAGGACCTGCTGAACAAGCTGGGCGCCGGAATCGTGCTCACCGGCGGCGCCTCGGCACTGTACGGGATCGCGGAGCTGGCGCGGCAGGTGTTCGCGGCTCCGGTCCGGTGCGGTGCCCCGGGCGAGGGCCTCGGTGGGCTGGCGGACTCCGTGGGCCGTCCGAAGTTCGCGACCGCGGCCGGCCTCGTCCTCTACGGAGCCGATCGCTTCGAGCAGACGGGAGAGGGTGCGTCGACGCTCACGTCCGGCCTCGTTTCGAAGGTCGGTTCGTGGCTAAGGGAATTCTTCTAGGAACGTGAACGACTTCAATCAACCCCCGCACGGGAGTCAACTGATGATGATTTTCGAATTCGAAGACACCCCGATCCAGAACGCCCGAATGAAGGTGGTGGGGGTTGGGGGGGCAGGCGGCAACGCCGTCAACCGGATGGTCGACGAGGACTTGGAGGGCGTGGAGTTCATCTCGGCGAACACCGATGCCCAAGCCCTGAAGAGCTCCCGTGCCCAGGTCACGATGCAGTTGGGCAAGAAGCTGACGCGGGGATTGGGCGCCGGTGCCCGCCCGGAGATCGGCCGTCAGGCCATCGCCGAGAGTGCTGACGAGGTTCGCAAGGTCCTGGAAGGGGCCGACCTGGTCTTCATCACGGCCGGTATGGGCGGCGGTACGGGGACGGGCGCCGCTCCCATCATCGGGGAGATCGCCCGGGAGATGGGCGCGCTCACCATAGGGATCGTGACGAAGCCGTTCTCCTTCGAGGGAAAGAAGCGGGAGCGTCAGGCGGATCAGGGGCTCGCCGAGCTTCGCCGGAGCGTCGACACGATGATCGTCGTCCCCAACGATCGCCTCATGTCGGTCGTGCCCAAGGGGACCTCGTTCCGCGACGCGCTGAAGAGGGCCGACGAGGTCCTCCTTCACGCCACCCAGGGCATCAGTGACCTCATACGGGTCTCTGGAGAGGTGAACGTGGACTTCGCGGACGTGCGCACCATCATGGCGTGCCGCGGACCAGCCCTCATGGGGTCCGGATTCGGCGAGGGCGAGAATCGGGCGCAGGAAGCGGCCCAGGAAGCCGTCTCCTCTCCGTTGCTGGACAATGTGTCCATCAACGGTGCCCAGGGGGTGTTGATCAACATCACCGGGGGCATGGATCTCGCCATTGACGAGGTCCACCGGATATCGACTATTATTCAAGAAGAGGTCGGCGAAGAGTCGGAGATCATCTTCGGTGCGGTGCACGACCCAGCATTGGAAGGGAAGATCAGGGTCACCGTCATCGCGACCGGCTTCGACGATGTGATCCGCCCGGACTTCGGCACGCACACCGCGGTACAGCCGCAGCCCCAACGTCAGGTTGAGCAGCCGCTACGGGCGGTCGCCGTCGGCGGCAGCCCGGCTGGGGTCGTGCCGCTTCCCCGGCTTCCGGAGCGGGTCGTGACGCGAGAGCAGATCGGTGAGTTGGACATCCCGACCTTCATCCGTCGGCAGATGGACTGAGTAGCGGCCCCAGGGCCGCAGCACATAGACGAAGGGCGGCAACTGGTGCGTTCGGGCTCAATTGTACGGCAATTCGTCGGCCTTGTGGGGCTCTTGGCCCTCGTGGCCGCCTTCGCCCTCTTCAGAGGCGAAGAGGTGCTCACGGTGGCCCTTGTGGAGCCCATCTACGCCGCTCCGGCCGAGCGGGTGGAGGTTCGCTCCCTCGCCCAGGATCAGACCCTCGGCGACCTCCTTTCGGGGGTCCTGGACGCCAATGCCCAGTCCGGGCTGATCCTTGCCCTACGGGAGCAGGCCAGCCCCCGCCGGATGCGCCCCGGGACCGAGGTGGCGTTCCGGTGGCTTCAGGGCGACTCTCCCGTGCTTCGGGCCGTCGACATCAAGATCAATGCAGACCAGACGATTCGTTTAGCTCCCACGGCCGTGGGATGGAACTCCGAGCTCATAAGGACGCCGGTCCTTACCGACACCGTCTGGGTGGCGGGAGAGATCCGCTCGTCGCTGTGGGAGTCGGTCTACGGGAACGAGGACCTCGACGGCGTGGATCTCAACGATCGGGCAGAGCTCATCCTAGAGCTGGAGAAGGTCTTCCAGTGGCAGGTCGACTTTCTGCGTCAGATCCGATCGGGTGACTTCTACCGCTTCGCCTTCGAGCGCGAGGTCCGGCCCGACGGCACCATGCGCACCGGGCACGTCCTGTCCGCTGAGCTGGTGAATCGCGGGCGCAGCCTCCAGGCGCTCTGGTTCGACCCCAACCGCGACGGGAGCGGGACCTACTACGACCCCGAGGGCAACTCGGTGCGCCGGGCCTTCCTCAAGAGCCCCATCGCGCTGCGCTACCGCATCTCGAGCGGCTTCACCAGCAGCCGGTTCCATCCCATTCTCAAGACATGGCGCGCCCACCGGGGGGTGGACTTCGCGGCGAGCACCGGCACACCGGTCCGTGCGACGGGCAACGGCATGGTCACCCGGCGCGGCAACGACAGCGCGTTGGGGAACATGATCGAGCTCCAGCATTCGAACGGCTGGACCACGCGCTACGGCCACATGACCCGGTTTGCCCCGGGGATCAGGGTGGGTAGCCCGATCAAGCAGGAGGATGTCATCGGGTACGTCGGCACGACCGGCCTGGCCACGGGCCCCCACCTCCACTACGAGATGCGCAGCCACGGCAATCCCAAGGATCCCCTGGCGGTGGACCTTCCGGCTGGCGATCCGGTTCCGACGGACCAGTGGGAAGTCTGGGAGGTCCAGAGCAGTGAGCACCTGGCTCTCCTGGACCGCCTACCGCTTCCGTGGGACGTCGATCTCGCCGTGAAAGTCGGGGATGGCGTCCAGTCGGGTCCGGGAGCGCGGTGACCTTTTCCTGGCTCGTTTTCGGAGCCCTGGCTGCTGCTGCCGCTGCGTTCGCCGCGTGGATCTACTATCGGCGGGAGCTCCCGATTCCAGGCCGCGATGTGCTGGGGGTCGCCCGGGGGCTCGTCCTCGTCATGGTTCTCCTGCTCCTCTGGGATCCACGTCTGCCCGGCAGCCGAGCCGGAGCCTTCGCGGGGGCTGACCGCTGGGTGCTCCTCGATGGTTCGGCCAGCATGGAGGCGGGCGCGGACGGGGGCGAGGCTGCCTGGACCGTAGCATTGGCGAGGGCCCAGCAGCTCGCCGCCGAGGGGGCACAGATCCTAGTGTTCGGAGGCACCCCGAGGATCGTCCCGGCGGATTCCCTCGAGACTCTCCTGCCGACCGAGGGAACTTCCCGACTGGCACCCGCCCTGGCCCGCGTGGCGGAGTCCGGTGCCGAGGGGGTGACGATACTCTCGGATCTGCGGCTGGATGATCCTGTCGAGGCGAACCTGACGGCGCAGCGTCTGTCCCTGGATCTCCGGAGCGAGAGCGGGGAGGAGGGGATCCGAAATGCCGGCATAGCCCGGTTCGAGCTGCCGAGGAGAGCCGAGTCCGGGGACACCCTGGTGGCCCAGGTGGCGGTCTTTTCAGAAGAAGCCGGGCCTGCCGATACGATCCGTCTGCAGATCTTCGAAGAGGGTCGTCTCGCCGCTTCGTTGGGAGTCCTGCCCGCCGGCTTCGGACGCCTGGCCACGACTTCGATTCGCCTCCCGGTTCCTCGTTCGTCGGGTTGGATACGGTACCGGCTGTCGGTGGAGCTGGAGGGGGACGACTTCGCCGGGGACGACACCAAGGCGGCCTTCGTCGAGGTCGATCCCGAGGAGGGCGGTCTGGTCCTGGTCTCGCTCCGGCCCGATTGGGAGCCGCGCTTCCTGCTGCCCGTGCTCTCCCAGGTGACGGGCCTCGATACCCGCGGTTTCCTCGCCATGGGTGACGGCCGCTATCTGCAGTTGGGTGCCGGGGCGGATGCCGGTGGGTCGTCGGGTGAGGCCGACGTGCGCAGGGCCGCCTCGGGTGCCGACTTCCTCGTCCTTCACGGAGTCGGTAGGAATCAGCCTCGGTGGGTGACGGAGGCCATGGCCGGGAGTCCCCGTGTGCTGTTGTTCCCCGCCGATCCCGGAGGAGCCATGGCCGCCGGCGTGCGGGTCGGGCCTCCCCTGCCCGGAGAGTGGTATCCCGTGCCGGACCTCCCGCCGTCTCCTTTGGCCGCCAGTCTGGCCGGGGCGGATCTGACGGGACTGCCCCCACTCGGCAACGTCCTCCCGAGGGTGCGGCCCGAGTCTGGGACCAGTCCGTTGCAGTTGCAGCTCCAGGGGACTGGACCCGCGGAGGCGGCCCTTGTGCTCAGGGAGGATCAGGGGCGGCGCCAGGCCGTGGTGCTCGCATCGGGATTCTGGCGATGGGCGTTCCGTGAGGGCTCTGATCGGCAGGTCTACCGGCGGCTGTGGGCAGGCGTCGTCGGATGGCTTCTGGCCTCCACCCCCGTCGAGGAACGTGCCGAGATCCGTCCCGCCACCCGGGTCTGGAGCGTCTGGGAGGAGCCGACGTGGCGGGCGCCGGGCATGACCGGCGATTCCATCGTACTGACGATCTCCGCCGGGGACTCGGTGGTCATGGACACCACGGTGGTCGTGGACGGCGTCGGAGAGGCACGCACCCGGGGGCTACCTGCGGCGGAGTACGCCTACCGGGCCACACGCGTGGGTGAGGGTGACCCCATCGGGCGCGGTCGCGTGGAATCCGAGCGACACAGCCTCGAGCTGCTCAGGCAGCCTGCAGAGCTCACCTCGGGGCCCCGCACCGGTGGCGAGAGGACCCCGCTGGGCGATCGGCGGCCCGGACGCCCGATCCGCACGCACCCGTTCCCCTACCTCCTGATCATCGTCCTCTTGTCGGCGGAGTGGATCGGCCGCCGGCGCTGGGGGCTTCGCTAGCGCCGTATGGCCCGACTGTTCAAACGGAAGAAAGAGCGTAGGACGGGACTTTGGCGGAGGGCGGTGGACCTCGCGCTGACCGACCTCCGGGTGGCCGTGGGGGGTGTGGACCATGAATCGGTGGAGTCCTTGGAGGAACGCCTTCTCGCTTCCGACTTCGGAGTCGACGCCACCATGCGCCTCGTGGATCACGTCGACGGCTTGGCCCGGAGAGGGAAGGTCAGAGGAGGCAAGGAGCTTCGGGCGGCCCTCAAGGACGAGATGTCCCGGATCCTGGAACCGGCCACCGGGTCGTACCTCCACGCGGCCGAAGAAGGCCCCACGGTATACCTTGTGGTCGGTGTCAACGGGGTCGGCAAGACCACGTGCGTAGCGAAGCTCGCCCACTGGATCAGGAAAGAGGGCAAGAGCGTGCTCGTGGCCGCCGCCGACACCTTCCGGGCGGGGGCGGTAGAGCAGCTCCGCCAGTGGTCGGAGCGCGTCGGAGCCGACTTCGTCGCAGGCCAGCAGGGCGGCGACCCGGCCGCCGTGGCCTTCGACGCCATCGATGCCGCCGAGGCGAGAGGGATCGATGTGGTCCTGGTGGACACGGCGGGGCGTCTCCACACTCAGCGGGGCCTCATGGAGGAGCTGGGGAAGGTGGATCGGGTCATCAGGCGTCGCTGTGAGGGGGCGCCCCACGAGTCCCTCATCGTTCTGGACGCCACCGTGGGCCAGAACGCCATCTCTCAGGTTCGGGCCTTCCGGGAAATCGTGGACCTCTCGGGTATCATCCTCGCCAAGCTGGACAGCACCGCCCGGGGGGGCATCGTCGTCGGCCTTCAGCAGGAGTTCGGGCTGCCGGTCAAGCTGGTGGGCCTGGGTGAGGGGATCGACGACCTGGCGGCGTTCGACCCGAACGACTTCATCGAAGGGGTGTTCGAGGAGTGAGCTTCTTCAAGCTGGACCGCCCAGTCCAGTTTCTGAAGGGTGTCGGCCCGGTGCGTGCCGGGGCCCTAGGACGCATGGGGATCGCCACGGCCCGGGACCTCCTGTATCACGTGCCTCGCCGCTACGACGACGCCTCCACGGTTCAGCCCATCGCCGACCTGGCTGTGGGAGCGGACGTCACGGCGGTCGGTCGTGTTCGCTCCAAGGGCGTGATCCCCACCCGGAAGGGGCTCCGGATCTTCCAGGCCGTCGTCCAGGACGACTCGGGGATGATCACGTGCGCCTGGCCCGGGCAGCCGTGGTTGGAGCGGAAGCTCCGGGAGGGGGACCTCCTCCTCGTGACCGGCCCGGTGAGGTTCTTCCACGGGCGGCAGCTCCGACCCAGGGAGTTCACCGTGCTGGCCCGGGCGTCGGACGAATCTCCCATCGTGGGTGACCACGGACACGTCTTCGTGACGTACCCCGCGAGCGAGGAAGTGCCACAGTGGGTCCTCAGGGGGCTTTTCGAGAATAACCTGGACGCACTCCTTGGAGAAGTGCCCGAGGAGGAGTACCTGACCGCGTCGGAGCAGAGCGGGCTCCGCCTGCCGGGACTCGGGGAGGCACTGGACGTGCTTCACCGTCCGGCGTCCATGGGCAGTGTAGAGGCGGCCCGTCGCCGTCTGGCGTTCGACGAGCTGTTCTTTCTGCAGCTGGTCCAGGCCCAGGTCCGGTACAGGGAATCGGTTCAGGTGCCCGGGATCGTGTTCGAGCGCACGAACGAGCTCATCCGCTCCCTGCATGAATCGCTGTCGTTCAGCCTGACGGACGCCCAGGCTCGGGTCCTCAGGGAGATCTACGCCGACATGGGGTCCAGCCGTCGCATGAACCGCATGCTTCAGGGCGACGTGGGGTCGGGGAAGACCATCGTTGCACTCTTCGCCATGCTCCTGGCCGTGGAAGGGGGATTTCAGGCGGTGCTGATGGCTCCCACGGAGCTCCTGGCGGAGCAGCACGCCAGGAAGCTGGGTACGCTCGTGGAGCCGCTGGATCTCCAGATCCACCTGCTCACCGGGCGGTTGGGCGCCGCCGAGCGAAGAGAGACCATGACGGCCCTGAAGGACGGGAGCGCGCGTCTGATTGTGGGCACCCATGCGCTGATACAGGAGGGGGTGGAGTTCTCCGATCTGGGCCTGATGGTCGTGGATGAGCAACACCGGTTCGGAGTCCGCCAGCGCATGGTCCTCGGTGAGCGTGAGGTACGGCCCGACGCACTCATCATGTCTGCCACGCCCATCCCTCGGTCTCTGGCCATGGCCCTTTATGGGGATCTGGATCTGTCGATTCTCAGCGAGCTCCCACCGGATCGGAAGCCGGTGGAGACGCTCCTCCGCTACCCGAGCAAGCGGGACGATGTCTACCGGTTCCTCGAGTCCGAGCTCGAGGCGGGCCGGCAGGCGTACGTGGTCTATCCGCTGGTGGACGAGTCGGACAAGGTGGATCTGCGCTCGGCGACGGAGGAGCACGAGCGTCTCGCCAGCAAGGTCTTCCCGGAGCGGCGGGTCGCCTTGATTCACGGTCAGCTTCCCAGTGACGAGAAGGATCGGGTGATGCGGGCGTTCCTCGCCGGTGACCTGGACATCCTTGTGGCGACCACGGTGATCGAAGTGGGCATCGACGTCCCCAACGCCAGCGTGATGGTCATCGAGCACGCCGAGCGCTTCGGGCTGTCGCAGCTCCACCAGCTCCGCGGCCGGGTCGGCCGCGGGCCGTCGAAGAGCCATTGCATCCTCATCGCCGAGCCCGGCGAGCTGGCGGCGGAGCGCTTGAAGGTCTTGAGGGACACGTCCGATGGCTTCGCGGTGGCCCAGGCGGACCTGCGCATCCGGGGGCAGGGAGATCTCTTCGGACCTCAGCAGCACGGTCGCGACGCCATCCTTCGATTCGCCGACCTGTCGAGGGACGAGGGGCTGCTCGTGGAGGCACAGACACGAGCTCGGGCTCTGGTGGAAACCGACCCGGAGCTGGAGGGCGAGGGCGTGTCTCGTATCCGCGGCCTCATGGATCACCGCTACGCGGAGCGCCTCAAGCTTTTCTCGGTCGGCTGAGCCCGCTAGTGTTCCGTTTCCGCAGACACTTCGGCAACGGAACACTCAGTCCCGTTCTCCACACCGGCGCTCGCTCACCCTTGGATATTCGAAAAAGATGAGTCACGAGGCGATTACGGAGGTCCGCTCGCTACGCGAGCACGTCGGGCAGAAGGTCACGGTACTGGGATGGGCGGACACCACCCGAAGCCACGGTAAGGTGGGCTTCCTCGTGTTGCGGGACGGGACGGGGCTGGTGCAGGGGGTGCTGCTCAAGAACGAGCTGCCCAAGGAGGCATGGGCGCTCCACGAGTCGATCACCCAGGAGTCCTCGGTGGCGCTCACAGGCGAGGTCCGGGAGGAGGCACGGGCCCCGGGCGGCTTCGAGATCGGCGTGACCGGCCTCGAGCTTCTCGGGCCGTCGGAAGAATACCCGATTCAGCCCAAGGAGCACGGGGTCGAGTTTCTTCTGGACTATCGTCACCTGTGGCTTAGGTCGAGCCTCCAGCGGGCCGGCCTCCGGGTCCGACACGAGGTGGAGCAGGCCATCCACGACTTCTTCTACGAGCGGGACTTCGTCCGGATCGACACGCCGATCCTCACCGGGTCAATCGGGGAGTCTGCCGGCACCCTGTTCGAGATCGACTACTTCGGGGAGTCTGCCTATCTGGCGCAGACCGGCCAGCTCTATGTGGAGGCCGCCTGTCCCGCCTTCCGGAAGGTCTACTGCTTCGGCCCTACGTTCCGGGCCGAGAAGTCCAAGACCCGCAGACACCTGACGGAGTTCTGGATGATCGAGCCGGAAGTGGCCTTCGCGGACTCGAACGACAACATGACCCTCCAGGAGGACTTCGTCTGCTACATCGTGGAGCGGGCACTGGAGCGGTGCGGGACGGAGCTCGAGGTCCTGGAGCGGGATACGAGCGAGCTGGAGGCGGTTTCGTCTCCCTTCGCCCGCATCTCCTACACCGATGCAGTGGCGCTTCTGCAGGAGAAGGACAGCGAGATCGAATGGGGGAGCGACCTGGGTGCGCCCGAGGAGATGCTCCTGACCGAGCAATTCGATCAGCCCGTCTTCGTTCACGACTATCCCAAAACGGTCAAGGCCTTCTACATGAAGGAGAATCCGGACGACCCCAGGACAGTGCTCTGTAACGACCTGCTGGTACGGGGATACGGGGAGCTCATCGGGGGGAGCCAGCGCGAGGATGATCTGGACCGGCTCTTGGGACGGATTCGTGAAGAGAAGCTGCCCGAGGAGGCCTATTCCTGGTACCTGGATCTCCGCCGCTACGGCACGTTCGTCCACTCGGGATTCGGGCTGGGTCTGGAGCGCACCGTCGCGTGGATCACAGGACGCCATCACATCCGTGAGCTCATTCCGTTCCCGCGGCTCATGAATCGGTTGTTGCCGTGACGCGTGGGGGATATTAGCACGGCACCACGGCCTCGTACGTATATTCACGATATAAAGATACGTACACGTCTCGAAGAGCAACTCGGCGAGCTCCCTGTTCCGTTGCCAAAGTTCGCGAGCGCCTCAAGAGGGCCGGGGCGCTGTGGGATCAAGGCGGGACGACGCGTGTAACCCAGGTGGGCACCACGCGAAGCGTGGTCGCAAGGAGTAACGGGACACTAGCTTTGGATGTCGCGGGCTAGGCCGGACACTCCGGCAGGCCTTCGACGGGTTGGTTTGAGAGGATCCATGGCCAACGTCATCATTCCGCCGGAATGGCGAATCCCCGACCGCGAGGCGACACCGGAATCGGTGTATCTCAACCGCCGAGCGTTCCTCAAGAGCTCTGGACTGGGGATGGCGGCCCTGGGTCTGGGGGCGTGCGGATCCGAGTTCACGCCTTCGGAGCTGGTGGACGAGATCCCTGAGGTCCCGGACGCGCAGGCGGGGTGCGACGACTCCACCATGCTCCACCCACTTCAATCGATTTGCCCGTCGCCTACCGCAAATCTCTACCCGGCGGTCCGGAACTCGACCTTCGACGTTCCGGGACCCGGCCAGACCGATCGCGTACAGGCGGCGGTCTACAACAACTTCTACGAGTTTATCGGCTCGGTGGGCAGCACGAACTCGGTCTGGCCCTACGTCGGACCGTTCAAAGTGTGGCCTTGGAGCGTAGAGGTCGTCGGTGAGGCCGAGGGAGTCGGGGTCTACGACATCTCTGACTTCGAGAGAGAGTTCGGGCTCGAAGAACGTGTGTACAGGCTCCGATGCGTCGAGCGCTGGTCGATGGTCGTACCCTGGACAGGCTACCCGCTGGCCAAGCTCATCGACAAGCTCAAGCCGCTCTCCTCCGCCGAGTATGTTCGCTTCGTGTCGTTCGACCGCCCCGACGAGGCGGTGGGCCAGCGCATTCAGCCGTTTTATCCCTGGCCGTACTTCGAAGCGCTCCGGTTGGACGAAGCCAGGAACGAGCTCGCGTTCGTCGTGACGGGCGTGTTCGGTGAGCCCTTACCCAAGCAGCACGGAGCACCCTGGCGCCTGGCCCTTCCCTGAAAATACGGCTTCAAGAGCGCCAAGTCCATCGTCCGGATCGAGTTCACCAGGGAGCCGCCGCCGACATTCTGGAATGTCCTGGTACCTCACGAGTACGGCTTCTACTCCAACGTGAATCCCGATGTCGCACACCCGCGTTGGTCGCAGGAGTTCGAGACTCCCCTGGGGCCCTCCGCGCGAATACGAACGCAGCTCTTCAACGGATACCAGAGCTACGTATCGGACCTCTATGACCCGGAGCTGCTGACGTACATCAGTTGACGAGCCGGCCTTGCCTCCAGACTAGTGAACCCGACACTAGAAGCCGAGTCGGGTGAAGTACCCCACCACGACGTCGCTTCCAGCAGGCAAGTTCTTCCCATCGAGCGGTACACGGGCCCCGATCTCGATTTGCCCGGGACCGGCCGGGATCAGCAGAGAAGGACTCAGCCGGAGCATCTCCCGCTTGGCGCCCGGCGTTTCGAAGCCACCGAAGACAGGCGTTTTCCCGTACCATCCCTCGAAGCCCACCTTGTATCCGATCGGGCCCACTTCCCCGCCGACGGCCGTATAGAAGAACCGCTCGTCTCCGAAGGCACGGTCGTCCTCCGTCGCCTCGTCTCTCCAGCGATATCCGATCCAGCCCATCACATACGTCGGATTCGGATAGAAGGAGTGCCCAAGCTCGAGAATGAGCTCCCAGTCGCGCTGACCATCTCCGAGAGGGATCATGTCTGAGCCCACGTCGAAGTTCGCCCACTGGTAGCTTCACACCCGCGCGGATTGCCACGGGCGTGGTCACACCGAAGATCCGCAGCGGGCTCGCGCGCGCATAGAGGCGAACGTCACCCACGCCGGTGGATGTCCTCATGCCCAAGAGGTCGTCGAAACGAAGCCGCTGGAAGGAGAACTGAGCCCACCCGTCGATGCCCTCGATCAGTCCGAGAGCGAGGGTCAGAAAAGACGAGGTCGCAACCGCGTGCCCGTCTCCCGGGAACGTGCCCGCGATACCCTCGAAGTTGTATGCCTCGCGGGTGTCTTGGTGGTAGAGCGCGAAAGAGGCCCACCCCGTTCCTGGCGGCTCGACCCACTGGGCCGTCAACGAGGCCGGTGCCGTGGCGAGAACGAGACCAGCCGACGTCGCGTGAGTGAGGAGAGCAAGCGCGCCAAGCGTCGGGAGTCGGATACGCATGACGGAAAAGTAATGGGCTGGCACACCCGCAGCCACACGTAAAAGCCTCGGATCACCCCTCCGTCTCGGCCTTGATCTCGTCCCAGATGGCATCCAGCTCTTCGAGGGTCGCCTCCCCCAGGACCACGTTCCGCTCCGCGGCCACCCCCTCCAAGCGTTCGAATCGGCGTGTGAACTTCCGGTTCGCGCGCTCCAGTGACGTGGCCGAGTGACCTCCGGTGAGGCGCACCAGGTTCACCATGGCGAAGAGCAGATCTCCTAGCTCCTCCTCGAGGTGGACCGGATCCTCTCCCGTCAGGGTGTCCTTTACCTCCGCGAGCTCCTCGCTGACCTTCTCCCATGCCCCCGAGGCGTCAGGCCAGTCGAAGCCTATGCCGCTGACGCGGTCCTGGATCCGGTGGGCCCGGTGCAGGGGGTCCAGGGCCTCCGGGAGGCCGGTCAGGAGCGATGCGCCGTCCTCGCGCTCTCGAGCCTTGAGCACTTCCCAGTCGACTCTCTCCCCCAGGCCGAAGAGGTGAGGGTGGCGCCGCTTCATCTTCTCCTCGAGCCGCCTCGAGACGGAGCCCGATGTGAACGCCTCGCGCTCTTCTCCGAGAACGATCTGGAACGCCAGGTTGAGCAGCAGATCTCCGAGCTCACCCTCGAGATCCTCGTCCCGCCCACCCCGGATGGCGTCCACCACCTCATGGCTCTCTTCCAGGAGGTGCGGAACCAGGCTTTCCGGGGTCTGGTCGCGATCCCACGGGCAGTGCTCTCGAAGGAACCGGATCAGCTCCAGGGCGCGATCCAGCGTTCCTGGCCCGAAGTCGCGCGGGGGTAGTGTCTCGGCGTCGCCGCTCATATCGGATGGTCGCTCGTGTTCGGGGGGAACCGACCTTGATCAAGGCTTATCTTTTCGCTTTTTTCAACGTCTATGTCAACGGACGAGCAGGCCGCCGTAGATGCGCCTGGCAGGTCGTGGGTCGAGGTCCGAGGCGGGGCTCTTCGCAGGAACTTCCGCCGGATCCGGGAATCCGTCGGAGCCGCCTCGGCCATCATCCCGATGGTGAAGGCCGATGCGTACGGTCTCGGAATGGAGGCCGTGGTGCAGGCCTTGGAGCCCGAAGGTCCCTGGGGCTACGGCGTAGCGACCGCGGAAGAGGGCGCACGCCTCCGGGCCGGGGGAGTGGTGAAGCCGGTCGTGATCGTCAGCCCTCTCCCACCAGAGGCCTATGATCTCGCGGTGGTCGAGGCGCTCACGCCGACCCTCTCGGAGGTGGACGCGGTCGATCGACTCGCCGCGTCCGCGGAGCGGTTGGGGCGAGAGGCCCGCTTCCACGTGGAGATCGACACGGGGATGGGGCGCTCCGGGTTCGATTGGCAGCGGATCGGGGAGTGGGGTCCGGCATTGGCGGAGCGCCTGAGCGATCCGCTGGTCTGGGAGGGCTGCTACACGCACTTCCACTCGGCCGACGTGGCGGGTGACGACTCCACCTCGGAGCAGTGGCGGCGCTTTCGTGAGGCTCTGGACGGGTTGGCTCGCGGTAGGCCAGCCGGCGGTGGGGTTGGACTGATTCACGCCTGCAACGGGGCGGCAGCCCTACGATACCCGTCTCTGGCGGCGGATGCGGTACGGCCGGGGATCTTCCTCTATGGCGGAGCCGTGGGAGCGGGTGTGGCACCTCCCGACGAGGTGGTGCAGCTCCGGGCACCGGTGACCCTCATCCGGGAGGTGCCCGAGGGTACTACGCTGGGTTACGGGGCCACGTACCGGGCCCGTGGGAGTGAGCGATGGGCGACTCTGGGGATCGGGTACGGCGACGGTCTCCCGCGAATCCTCGGGAATCGAGGAAGCGCGCTCCTTCGCGGGCGGCGCTTGCCGATCGTCGGGCGGATCTCGATGGACATGACGGTGGTAGACATCTCGGGCGTCGACGGCGTAGTGGTGGGTGATACGGCTACGTTGATCGGAACGGATGGAGAGGGACGGATCACGGTGGACGAAGTAGCGGCACAGGCGGGCACCATCAGCTATGAGATCCTCACGGGACTCACGAGTCGGCTTCCCAGGATTTGGACAGGGGCCGGCGGTGACCGATAGGCTGCTGGAGGCCGCTGCCCGGGTCCGGGAAAGTGCCTACGCGCCGTATTCGGGATTTCGGGTCGGCGCGGCGCTGGAGGCGGCGGACGGTACCGTCTTCGTCGGGTGCAACGTCGAGAACGCTTCGCTCGGACTGACCATCTGTGCGGAGTTATCGGCGGTGGCGGCTGCCGTGGCAGCGGGCCATCAGGAGTTTCGGCGGCTGGCCTTGAGCGTCGAGCAGGGCGATCCACGCGCTCCGTGCGGTGCCTGCCGGCAGGTACTCGGCGAGTTTTCCCCGAGTCTTCCGGTGGTGTCGGAGTCGAGTGGTGTGTGCCGGGAATGGAGCCTGGATGCTCTTCTCCCGGAGCGGTTCCACCTGGAAGCGGATCAGAATCCGAAGAAGTCGATTTGAAGCGAAACTTGGCGACATACGGGGCCCTTCTTGCTGCGGTCCTCGCGGGATGTACGGAAAAGAACCCGACTGCCTCCCTCGAGGACTTGGTCGAGGACCTGAACCCTCGGACCGTAGAGGTGCTGCTGCCGTTCGAGGAGTTCAGCGACGGCGTACAGGTGCTCGGAGGCTACGGAACCCCGGCGACCATGGGCCGCGGTATTCTCGCAAGGGACTTCCAGGGGCTGAATTCCAGGGTCCTGATTCGTTTCGGCAGCTACCCCGATTCCGTGCGCCTCTTCGACGCGGCTACCGACGTCGCTACGTACGACAAGGAGTTCTCCCTGATCGGCGGACGGCTCGTCCTGTTCTTCGACACCGTACAGGGCGTGGCGCTCGGACCGGCCGATATCAGCGCATCCGCCCTCCAGCAGCGCTGGGACGTGCGCACCGTGAACTGGGAGGTGGCGGTCGATACGGTGGCGGAGCGTACGGAGTGGCTGCAGCCCGGTGGGGGGTTCACGGTACCCATCGGGTCCGGCACCTTCGACCGTCAGCGCGACCGGGCCGAAGGCGCCACGATCGCCTTCAACGACTCTGTGAGCATCGCGGTGGACTCGGCGCAGATCGCCGAGTGGGCGGATACCTCCGATGCCTCACGAGGCGTGCTCATAGCTCTAGAGGATCCGGGCCGGCGCATCGTCGTGGAGTCTGCCCTCCTCAGGCTGATCGTGCAGCCCAGCATGCCTCCGGACAGCCTGGTGGAGGAGACCGCCGTTGGCGGTGAGAGCAGCTTCATCTACGACCCGCTTCCGGGGCCACCCACCGAGGGTCTGAGGGTCGGAGGGGCTCCGTCCTGGCGGTCCGTCATAAGCCTCAACCTTCCGCGCGTGCTCGACGGCCCTCCTGAGGTGTGCGCCATCGTAGGGTGCCCCTTCGACCTCCGCGAGGCCAACGCACAGGTGAATCTGGCTGAGCTGGTGTTGACCACCCGGGAGATCGATCCGGCATACGAGCTCTTCGACAGCCTGCACGTCGATCTCCGCCCGGTGGTCAGCCCGGAGCTCCTTCCCAAGTCTCCTCTCGGTACACAGCTGTCCGGGGCCTTGGGCAAGGAAGTCCAACCCGAGCTGTTCACCCACGCGGCGAATACCCAGATCGCCTTTCCTGCGACGGGGCTCATAGCCGACCTCATGCTCGGCGACTCCGCCACGCTGGCCAACACATCGAACACCGTCGTCTTCCTCAGCATCATCGAGCCGCCTGCACTCGGGTTCGCATCCTTCCATGGGCCGGGCAGCCCCAGGGCCCCCGTACTACGACTGCTCCTGACCGTGGCTGGAAGGGTGAGGCTCCCATGAGGCGTGCCTGGATCCTGTTCTGCTTGATGGCGGGCCTGCCCGGTGTGGGTGCGGGCCAATCCATCCTGGCGACCGGAGGGCTCGGCATTCGAGCCGAGCCTCTGGACGCGGTGCAGCGCGCCCTGGGTGGGGTAGGCCCGGCAGCCGGGACGACGTCGGTCCTTCCCGGCGAGCCCACGGCTTCCCTCGATCTGCTTGCTCCCACGGTGACGTTTACGGTCCAACCCACATGGGGCGACTACACCCTGGGATCCGAAGAGGGCGACTTCGGGGGGACTCGCTTCCCGATTCTGGGGTTCGCGTACCCCCTGGGTATTCACAGCGTCTTGACGGTGACGGCCGGAAGCGTCTTCGAGCAGCGCTGGACCGCCGTGACCCAGGGCACCGTCGACGTGTCGGGAGAGTCGTTTCCCATCACGGACACGTTCCGCTCCGATGGCGGCGTGTCCGCGCTTCGAGTCGGCTTCGCCCGGCGCCTTTCGACGACTTTTGCCGTCGGTGCCTCCGCCGGCTTCTACCGCGGCCATGTCGACCGGACCTTTAACCGGTCGTTCGACGAGGAGCTGGACAGCCTCGAGGTGGTAACCCGGATCGCCCCCTACAACGACGAGGGAAGGTGGACGTACTCGGGTCCCGTCGCTTCTGTGAACGCATCCTGGGATCCCATGGATGTGGTGCAGCTGGGTGCGTCTCTCGGCTGGTCGGGGACCATCAGCGGAGAGCCGGCCGGGATAACCGAGGGTGGGACGATCGAGGTTGCGGCTCCCCTGGAGATCCGGGTGGCGGCCACCACCATCTTGAGCCCCACGCTTTCGCTGACGGCAGGTCTTTCCACCGCGAATTGGGCGGACCTGGGCAGTCCCGAGATCGATGCGCTCGCCGTCGGAAGGGTCACCACCCTTGGGGCAGGCCTCCAGTGGCGGGCCGGGAACTTCTGGGCCGGCGAGCTGCCGCTCCGCCTGGGCTATCGACACACCGAGTTGCCGTTCCTGTTCAGGGGAGAGCGCGCGGCGGAGAGCACCATCTCGGGCGGGTTCTCCATCGTCATGGCCCAGGCCCTCGGAGTCCCCCTGGCCACCGTGGATGCCGCCGTGGAGATAGGAAGCCGTAGCGCTGGTGACCTGGACGAGAAGTTCCGCCGACTCACCTTCACGGTCCGGGTCGGAGGCCGCTGACGCGGCAGGCGACGTGCGGGTCCTCTATCACACCTTCGGCTGCAAGGCCAACCAGTACGACACGGAGCGCATGCGGCAGGAGCTGGAAGCCCGTGGCGCCCGAACGGTCGATCGAGACTCCCCCGCCGAGGTATGCGTGGTGAACACCTGCACGGTGACCAACGCCGCCGACGCCGAGGCTCGCCGCTTCATCCGCCGGCTCCGGAGGGAGAGACCCGAGGCTCGAGTGATCGTAGCGGGGTGCTCCGCCGCGCTCAGGGCGGCCGAGTACGAGGCCATGAGCGAGGTCGAGGCCGTCGTGGCGGGCCACGATCCCGTGGAGTTGGCCCGGGCCGTGGTGGACATCCACGGCGGGCTGGTCCAGCTGGGCATGCAGCGAAGCCTGGATCGGTTGGACCTCGAGCCTGTGGGCGCGTCCATCCTGACGCGCAGGGAAGGGGCCACGAGGGGTTGGTTGAAGATTCAGGACGGTTGCGACCGACGCTGCTCCTTCTGCGCCACGCGATTGGCCAGGGGCACGAGCCGCTCGCGACCGCCCGAGGTGGTGATTCGCGAGGCCTCGGTCCTCGCCGGGCATCATCCGGAGCTGGTTCTTACCGGCATCCATATCGGCCACTACGGGCGTGACTTGGACGAGCCACTCACCCTCTCCGAGCTGCTGGCCGGCCTTCTGGACCAGGTGCCGGACGTCCGCTTTCGCCTCGGCAGTATCGAAGCCACGGAGGTCGACGAGCTCCTCCCGGAGCTGATGGCCACCTCGGGAGGCCGGGTGGCCCCTCACCTCCATATGCCCCTCCAGAGTGGGGCCGATCCCGTGCTCCACCGCATGAGGCGCTGGCATACCAGGGAGACCTACCGGGCCCGGACCCTCGAGATCGCGGCGAGACTCTCGCGCTTCGGCCTCGGCGGAGACGTGATTACCGGTTTTCCGGGCGAGACAGGAGATGATCACGAAGCCACGATGAGACTGGTCGAGGAGCTCCCGTACACCTACCTCCACGTCTTCCCCTTCTCACCCAAGGACGGCACCGAGGCCGCAAGGCTCCCGGACCCCGTGCCCCAGCGCGTCGCCGGGGAGCGGAGCCGAGAGATAAGGACGCTAGCCCAGGAGAAAGGCCGGCGATACCGGAGCTCCCGCTCCGGCGAGAGCGCCGAGGTGACGCTGGAGGCCCAGGGCCGTTTGGCCCTCACGGGTGACTACCTACGTGTGGGTGCCGGAGGGGTGGGAACGTCGCATCTGGGACGACTGCACAAGGGTCGGCTACGGGGGCTGGGCCAAGACCTGTATATTGAGCTCGATCCGTCGGCTCCCTCCGACATGGACTTGTCACTGCATCCTCAACTGAGTTCAACATGATCTCGAGACCCAGGAAGCGGGCCTACGTCGAGACGTACGGCTGCCAGATGAACATCAGCGACGGCGAGCTGATGGAGGGGATTCTGGCCGATCACGGGTATGAGATCGCTTCCTCACCCGAGGAGGCCGACGTCATTCTGGTCAACACCTGTGCGATCCGCGAGCACGCGGAGAAGCGGGTGTTGGGTAGGGTGGGGCAGCTCTACGGGCTGAAGCGGGAGCGGCCCGAGGTCATCATCGGCGTCACGGGGTGCATGGCCCAGCGGATGGGTGACGTCCTCCTGAAGCAGGCCCCCTTCGTCGATCTCGTCATGGGCCCCGACGGGTATCGATCCCTCCCCGAGCGACTCGAGGCCCTGGAAGAGGGGCGCCGGGCCAGGCCTTCCCGATCGAGCAAGAAACGGGGGCCCCAGCTTGCCGTCCTGGACCTGAACCTGGACGAGAGCTACGAGGGCCTGTCGCAACGCCGGAAGTCCCGGATCTCTGCCTGGGTACCGATCCAGAGAGGCTGCGATCACCGGTGCACGTTCTGCATCGTGCCCTACGTTCGGGGCCCGGAAAAGAACCGTCGACCCGAAGCGGTCCTCAAGGAGATCGAAGAGATCGCTGCCTCGGGCCTGACCGAGGTGACGCTTCTGGGACAGACCGTGAACTCGTATCGATCGGGGGGAACGTCGTTCACCGACCTGCTCCGGTCCGTGGCTCGGATCCCCGGTCTTCGGCGGGTGCGCTTTACATCGCCCCACCCCAACGACGTGACTCCGGAGCTCCTGGGGGTGATGGCCGAGGAGCCCGCCATCTGCGAGCAGCTGCATCTACCCCTCCAGTCGGGGAACGACCGCGTGCTTAAGCGAATGCTGCGTCGCTACACGGTGGAGAGATTCCTGGAGAAGGTGGAGCTAGCCCGACGGGCCATGCCCGACATCGCCCTCTCTACGGACGTCATCGTGGCCTTCCCTGGTGAGTCGCGTGAGGAGTTCGAGGACACTTTGGACGTCTTACGCGAAGTGCGGTTTGACGACGCCTACATGTATCGCTATTCGCCGCGTGAGGGGACTCCCGCCACGCGACTCCCGGCCGAAGACTTCATTGCCGATGACGAGGCTCAGGGACGCCTCGAGCGACTCATCGAGGTCCATCGCGAGATCCAGGGTGAGATCAACCGGGGTGAAGTGGGGCGGGTCGAAGAAGTCCTGGTGGAGAAGACCGCGCGGAAGCCGGGGCAGATCCTCGGCCGCACCGGGCGGAACAAGGTGGTGGCCTTCCAGGGCTCGACCGAGCTCATAGGCACCTATCAGACGGTCTCCCTGACCGCTACCACCGGTGCGACGTTCGTCGGCAGCCTGCGGGACGTTTCTGTCCTCGTCGCTCGCTCATGAGCTGGGAGGTGGCTCTCACGCCCGTGAGGCATCCCGGCGGACCACGTCGCCCATGAGTCGCATCGCCGGGCCCCTGGGTGTTTTGGCGGTGCTGGTCGTTGCCATGGTCTTCACCGCGTTGATCGGTGGTCAGCGCGTCACGGTGGATCTGGGGATCGTCGTTCTGAACCGGGTGCCCGTGACCATGGTGGCAATCGGTGGCCTGTTCACCGGAATGGTGGTCATGCTGATCGCCGGCGTGCAGAGCGACCTGAAGGTGCGGGCGATCCTGCGCGAGCGACTGAAGACGGAAGACCGGGAGGAACGTGCCCTCATCGATCGCACCCAGCAGGAGCTCTTTGCCAAGCCCCCTGTGGGGGAAGAGGAGGAGGAGGTGTTCTAGCCTGAATCCGGATGCTTTCCGGCGGCTCCGCGGCCCTCCATGAGACCCCGGCCGCCCCCCGTGGCACTGCTCGCCCTGGCCTTCATCGCCGGATGCGCCGCCGTCACGGTCTTCGCCTCCCCCCTCTCCCACGTCCCTTCCCTCACTCCCCTCGCCTTACTCGTTCTGCCATTCCTTCGCCCGGCGTGCGCGGGGTCTTCACGGCGGGCGGGCCGGATCCACTTGGCAGTGGCCGTAGCGGTCCTGGCCGGAGCCGCCCTGACCCACGCCCGGCGCCAAACGGCCGAGGGTGACTGTCGACTCCACCTGCCCGAAGGCGCCCGGGGTGTGGTGTCGGGGTGGTTCGAGACGGTGCCCGGGCCGGGATCTCGTCCCTTTCACCTCGTGGACGGGCTCGGGTGCCACGGAGAGGTGCGCGTCCTGTGGCGGCCACCGAACTCGACGCAGCCGGGGGCGCCGGGGGCGGGGCAGCCCGTCACGGCCACGGCCCGCTGGCAGCGTTCTCCGCGTCAGGAGGCCCACAGGCCTCAATTCGCCGGGATGCTCGTTCTCGATGACGTGCGGGCCAGCGTGGAGCCCCTCGGCTTTCGTGCAGCTCGTGCCCGTGCCCGCCTCCGCGGCCGGGTCGAGACCTGGATCCGACAGCTCTTTCCCGACACCTGGCCGGTAGCTTCGGCCCTCATCCTCGCCCGAAAAGAGGGACTGGACCCCGAGGTCCGTGAGTCGTTCGCTGTGGCCGGGATTTCGCACCTGTTGGCGATCTCCGGCTTCCATGTGGGTGTGGTGGCAGTAGTGGTGAGCCTGCTGGTTCGGGGCGTGGGCGTCCCGCCCAGGCCAGCGCCGGCTGTGGCGACGCTGGTGACGTGGCTGTACGTGGCCTTCATCGGATTTCCCGACGCGGGCTCGCGGGCCGCCCTGATCCTCACGCTCATCTCGGTGTCCCGGCTGCGGGCCCGACCCGCCGGTGCCCTCGGGGCGATCGCCAGCGCTCTCCTGATCCTCGTACTTCAGGATCCCTTCGCCCTTGGCCGGCCGGGCTTCCAGCTTTCGTTCGCCGGCGCGCTCGGGCTCGTGACGGCCGCGCCTCCACTGCGCAGGGCTCTGGGGGTGGGGTGGCTTCGCCGGGCGCCGAGGTCTCTCCGGAATGGCGTGGCGGCCGGGGTGGCGGCGACGCTCTTCACGCTGCCCTTCGTCGCCTGGCACTTCGGGAGGGTGTCGGTCGTTGGCATCGTCACGACCCTGCTGGCCACCCCCCTGGTCGCTGCGGCCATCCCGGGTCTCCTGGCCACCCTCAGCGTCCATCGTGCGTTTCCGCCGCTGGCTGCCTTCCTGGCAGGCGGCACGGACGTCCTGCTCCGGGGGCTCGAAGGTCTCGCCGGAACCATGGGATCTCTCCCCGGCGCCTCCGTGTGGGTGGGAGATGCGACTCTCGTCGGTTGCGTAGCTGGAGGAGTCCTCGGTGCGGCGTGGGTGCGAGCGACTTCGGGGCGACTGAGACCCTGGGTAAGGCGCGTCGTGGTGATCCTGGTCATGGCGGTGGGGGCGGGTGCCGCGCCTCTGGTGGAGAAGAGCCTGGGCCATGGAACGCTCGAGATCGTCTTCCTGAACGTAGGGCAAGGCGACGCAGTGGCCATCCGCTCCCCCGCGGGTCGTTGGGTGCTCGTGGATACCGGCCCGAGGGGGCGTTCCTGGGATGCGGGCGCCCGGGTCGTGCTTCCCTACCTCCGTGGTCGCGGAGTGGATCGCCTGGAAGCGCTCGTCCTCACCCATCCGGACCTGGATCACATCGGTGGCGCTGAGGTCATCGCAGAAGCGTTCGATCCGCGCTTCATCATGGATCCGGCCCAGCCGGCAGGGAAGGACGCCTACGTCGACGTCCTCGAGGTGGCCACGGCCAACCGGATTCCGTGGATCGAGGCTCGCCGGGGCTTCGTTCTGGAGCTGGACGGCGCCCGGCTCGAGGTTCTCTACCCCGACGGTCCCACCACTGCCCCTAGTGGCAAGAGCGACTCCAACGCCCAGTCCGTGGTGGTCCTAGTGCGCTACGGGGCCTTCGAG
Organism: Longimicrobiales bacterium; assembly: GCA_965238005.1. Taxonomy (GTDB): domain Bacteria; phylum Gemmatimonadota; class Gemmatimonadetes; order Longimicrobiales; family Gaopeijiaceae; genus CBDCKN01. The sequence continues at coordinate 2,607,075 of OZ250165.1, read as the reverse complement.
GCGCTTCTCACCGGGGACGCGCCCACGGAGGTTGAGGAGGCGCTACTGCCGGATCTTCCGGGCGCCCTGGAGGTGCTCAAGGTGGGTCATCACGGGTCCATCACTTCCACGGTTCCCCAGCTGCTGTCCCGAGCATCGCCGGAGCTGGCGGTGATCTCGGTAGGTGCTCGGAACCGGTACGGGCATCCACACGCCACGGTAGTGGAGCGCCTCGTGGACGCGGGCGTCCGGGTGTTGCGGACGGACGAGAGAGGGCACATTCGGGTCCGAGCCCGGAGGGGAGGGCTCTACGAGGTTGATACACAGTGGTAAGGCGGAGCGAGTCGTGAGCTCGGCCCCACGGAATGGGGCCGCCAGGGTGCTGCCCTACTGGCTTCCATGCCGGGAGCCATCGGTTCGACGCGCGTCCTTCTGAGCCATCCCGTGATGATCAACAATCCAGAGGTAGTCCCATCCAAGGTAGTCTCATCCAGCCATGGACGGATTCTGAGCCTCATGATCGTCGAGATCCGGGACTCCCTGTAGAACGCACCTGACGACGCCTGGCATTCGGTCTGCCCGGCGACCTCGACCCCGGGACACTTCCGGCGTCCCCCACCCCCTCCGCGGCCCGCCCACAAGCCAGCCAGGGCCTCGAGAAACCCCCTCTTATCTTTCAAGCAAGCACGCCGAACACTCCTGGCATCCCAAACCACCGCCGCATGCTAACCCGTTCCAAGGAGCTTCCCATGGTCCGCCCCGCTGTCGCTGCCGTCACTCCCAGCGATTCCGGCCCCACGCTCGCCGTCGTGCCTTCCTGCGACTCCGGCCCCACGCTCGCCGTCGTAGCCGGCGCGTCAACCCAGAACCTCGAGCGCCTGGGCGACGAGATCGCCGAGCTGGCCGCACACCTGGATGCGGCCACCTACCGCCTCCTGGCGCTAATCCGTGAGTTCGACGCGAAAGAGGGGTGGCGCTCGGGATTCCGGACGTGCGCCCACTGGCTCAGCTGGCGTACCGGGATCGACATGGGAGCTGCCCGCGAGAAGGTGAGGGTGGCCCGGGCCTTGGAGCATCTACCCCTGCTGAGCGAAGAGATGCGGCTTGGAGAGCTCTCCTACTCGAAGGCCCGAGCTCTCACGCGCGTCGCCACGGCGGATAACGAAGAGGAGTTGATGGGCTTCGCCCAGCACGCAACGGCATCGCATGTGGAAACACTCGTGAGGACGTGGCGCCGTGTGGACCGCTTGGAGGAGCAATGCCAGGAGCGGGAGCGGCATCGGTCGCGCTTCCTCACTGTCCGTCCCGATGTGGACGGCATGTACGTTGTCCGGGGACGGCTGGATCCCGAGGTCGGTGCGCTGTTGACGAAGGCCCTCGAAGCTGCGGGGGATGAACTCTACCGCAGGGCTGCGGAGGATGAAGTCTACCGGAGGGCTGCGGAGGATGACCCCGTGGGCGATCCCCAGATCACCGGGGATGGGGTGGCCGCGGACACGGTGGAAGGGTCCGTGGCAGCGGAGGTTCGATCTGAGGTCCGATCTGAGGAGACCACGCCGGGGCAGCGGCGGGCGGACGCGATCGGCCTTCTCGCCGAGTGTGCGCTGCAGGGCGGATTGGTGGAGGCGGGCGGGGGGCGTGCCGCCGGCGAGTGCGGCGACGGCAAGCGCAGCGACGGACGGGCTGCAGCCACGGTGAGCCGGGCAGACCGTTTTCAGGTGGTTCTTCACGTGGATGCCGAGGCGCTCGCCGATTCCGAGACCCTCGTGGACGGCTCCGTGGACGGCTCCGTGGCGTATGAATCCGAGCTGGAGGACGGCGTTCGCGTTTCCGCGGAGACGTCGAGGCGTCTGGCATGCGACGCGAGCCGTGTCGTCATGACTCACGGCACCGATGGATCGGTGCTCGATGTCGGAAGGAAGACGCGAACGGTGCCACCCGCCATTCGGAGGGCGCTCGACCACAGGGACAGGGGATGCCGTTTCCCAGGCTGTGGACTCAGGTTCTGCGACGCCCATCACATCGAACACTGGGCCGATGGTGGAGAAACCAGGTTAGACAACCTCGTTCTTCTGTGCCGTCTACATCACCGGGCGGTGCATGAGGAGGGATTCGGGGTGGCCTTCACGGACGACGGCCGGGTCCACTTTCGTTGGCCTGACGGGCGGGCATTCCCCGACGCTCCCCAGGCGCCGCGGCTGACAGAGGAACCGGTCAGGGCTCTCGAAAGGGAGCACGAGAGAATGGAGCTCGGTATCGATCCCGGGACACCGACTAGCCTGTGGCAAGGTGAGTCCTTCGACCTGGGCCTGGCGATCCAGATGTTCCGAAATGCGTGAGGGCTCGGGCGGCGATACCTGCCCAGGAGGCCACCCCGTCCAAGGCACCACCCGACCCAGCCGCCGCCCGCCGTGACGGAATAGAGTGGGCGGGCCTTCTGGAAAAAGTCCGGCTCAGCCCCAAGCCCTCATCGGTGAAGCTGTCCCAACCGTAGTTGAAGGTTCCTGATAGGGGAGAAAGAAAAGTGGTGGCTCCGGGGGTCCCGGGCCGATAGGCTCGGGTAGGCAAAAACCCCAACACGGAGCCACCACGATGAAGAGAACGTACGAGGTAAGGGATCGGGCGGACAAGCGCGCGATCAGGGAGTTCCTGAAGCGGGAGGGGCAGTTTCTGCTTCCGATGCTTGAGCTCGTGGAGCAGACGGAGGTCGCGATCGACGAAGTCATCCAGGTGATGGGACGAGCGACGATCGAAGCGGTGCTGGAGATGAGCGCCGAGGGTGTGGCAGGCGTGAAGCAGGCAGGTCGGTCACGAGCGGAAGACGACACGGTGTGGTATGGCCGGCAGGGTGGTGTGGTTTACCTGTCGGACCGGAAGGTGCGTGTGGAGCGGCCACGGCTCAGGCGCCGGGGCGCCGGGGAGGGTGGCGAGGTCGAGGTGCCGGCGTACGCAGCGATGCGGAGACCGGGCGCCGTGGCGGATCGGATGCTCGAGGTCCTGATGGCGGGGGTGAGCACGCGGAAGTACGGCCGTGTGATCGGTGAGATGGCCGACACGGTCGGGGTGAGCAAGTCGGCGGTGAGCCGTGAGACGGTCGAGGCCTCGGAGCGCGTGCTGAAGGAGCTGATGGAGCGCCGGCTGGATGCGTGGGACCTCCTGGTGATCTACCTGGACGGGATCCAGATGGGCTCGCACCACGTGCTTGCTGCGGTAGGCGTGGACTCAGACGGAAAGAAGCACGTGCTGGGCGTGAGGGAAGGAGCGAGTGAGAACGCCGAGGTGACCAGCGCGCTCCTAGAGGATCTGGTCGAGCGCGGCCTGGACCCGGGCAGGCGGCGGCTGTTCGTGATCGATGGCTCGAAAGCGCTCAGGAAGGCGATCGAGAAGGTGTTCGGCCAACGTCACCCCATCCAGCGCTGCCGCAACCACAAGCTCCGCAACGTGCTGGGTCATCTGCCGAAGGATCAGCATCCTCAGGTGAAGGCGGCGTTCCGGGCGGCGATGAAGCTGGACGCGAAGCAGGGCGAGCAGAAGCTCGAGCAGCTCGCCCGATGGCTCGAGCGCGACCACCCCTCGGCCTCGGCCAGCCTACGCGAAGGCCTCAGCGAGATGTTCACGATCAACCGGCTCGGCCTCCCGCCGCGGCTGAGGAAGTGCCTGGGCTCGACCAACCTGATCGACAGCACCCACTCGGGCGTAAGACAGAAGACCCGCAGGGTGACCAACTGGAAGAACGGAGCGATGGCCTTGCGCTGGGCTGCGGCCTCGTTCGTGGAGACCGAGAAGAGCTACCGGAGGATCATCGGCTACGAGCAGCTCTGGATGCTCAGGGCCCACCTCGACGACCATGAACCGGTTGCCGAAATGAGAAAGGCAGGCTAACAAGGAGACTCTCCGGAGCCACCACCTTCAACTGTCAGCGGGACACCATCTCATCGGTCGTTGACCAGACCGAGGCCCCGGTTATCTTGGCCTCACGCCGTGTCCAGATCCGACTTCGATCCGTGAGGCCATGCCGGGAAACAGCGTCGTCACACTCGAGCGACACATCGTCGAAGAGGAACGGAGCCATCCAAAGGCTACCGGAGCCTTCAGCAACATCCTCCACTCGCTCACGCTGGCGGCGAAGATCATCTCGAGAGAGGTGAACAAGGCCGGCATCGTGGACATTCTCGGTGGCACGGGCACGACCAACGTCCAGGGGGAGCGCGTCCAGAAGCTCGATCTCTACGCCCAGGACGTGATCTACACGGCCATGGGCCATGCGGGGACGCTCTGCTGCATGGTCTCCGAAGAGTCCGAGGACATCCTCCCCATCCCCGCCGAGTTTCCCAAGGGCGACTATGTCCTGATCTTCGATCCGCTGGACGGCTCGTCGAACATCGACGTCAACGTCTCCATCGGCACCATCTTCTCGATCCACAGGAAGATCTCAGGAGGCGAGGACGGGACTCTCCAGGACTGTCTTCAGGCCGGTTGCCAGCAGCTCGCCGCGGGATACGTCCTATACGGCTCGTCCACCATGCTCGTCTACACCAGCGGCAACGGAGTTCACGGCTTCACCCTGGACCCGTCCATCGGCGAGTTCCTCCTGAGCCACCGGAACATCATGATCCCGGTCCCGCCCAGCCCGACGTACTCCATCAACGAGGCGTACTATCCACGCTGGTCCAAGGGGCAGCAACGCCTCATGCAGCACCTGAAGGGCCTAGACGGGGAAAGCTCGGCCTCCTTCAGCTCCCGGTACATCGGTTCGTTGGTTGCCGACTTTCACCGCACGCTCCTCAAGGGTGGAATCTTCATGTACCCGGCCGACACCAAGAGCCCGCAGGGGAAGCTGCGGCTCCTGTACGAAGCGGCGCCCATGGGGATGATCTGTGAGCAGGCCGGCGGAAGGGCTTCGGACGGCCGGAATCGCATCCTGGACCTCACTCCCGAGACGCTGCACCAGAGAACCCCGTTGTACCTGGGATCCAGTGACATCGTGGCCATGGCGGAGCGCTTTTTGGCCGAGGCCTCAGAAATCTGAGGGTTCTCGGGTTTCTGAGGCCATTCGGACGTTGTTCGGAGGGTGGAAAACCCTTATAAACACTGGACGATCTCCGGACTCGGCCGTGGCACCATCCTTGCACCCCCGCCACTCCGGATTCTTGTGCTCAGTCCTCAACGGACGGGCGAACTACACCTCCACACTGGAGAGTTCAATGAAGTTGCTTCGCTTCGCAGCCATCGCGCTACTCGCGGTCATTCCGTTGACCGCGTGTGGCGACGATGACGACGGTGGCGTAACGCCTCCCCCGGTGGTCATCGTCGGAACCGTCAGCGGTACGGTTTCCGTCGAGGGCACTGGGCTTGCCGGCGTGACCGTCAGCCTGGTGGGCGCTGCCTCGCAGTCGACGACGACTGTCGCGGGCGGTACCTATTCGTTCGCTAACGTCCCCGCGGGGACGCACGCAGTGCAGATCAGCGGTTAACCCGCTGACGTGGCCTTCGCCTCGACCTCGGCGGTCGTGAGCATCTCCACGAGTGGCCAGACGGTCATCGCGGACTTCGGCGGTAACTACATCCGCACGTCGAGCATCCGGGGTAGCATCACCGCCGGAAACACCGGGATCGTGGCGACGGTGAACGTCGCCGGTACCGGTACGCTGGCCGGTGAGTCCTCCGCTGGCAGCTCGGACACGAACGGTGACTTCGAGTTCACCGGTCTGCGGGCCGGCGACTACACCGTGACGATCTCGGACTTCGGCACCGCTACCATCGCCGTGACCTCGCGTGACGTGACGGTGGCCGTGGGCCAGAGCGCCAACGTGACCTTCGTCGGCACGGTCGAGGAAGTCACTACGGCCGCTACGGTCACGATCTCGACGATCACGGTCAGCGGTACGGCCGGTGTGACGGTCATTCCGACCGCGGTCGTCGGTGCCATCGACGTGAACCTCGTCATCAACGAGGGCACGTCGTCGCTCACCTCGGCCTCCGTGCTTCTGGACGGCGTCGTTGTGGGCACGCAGACCTTCACCACGGGTGCTCCAGCCGAGGACGGACCTGACAGTGCGGAACGCAACGCGACGGTCCAGATCGGCACCGCATTCTGCGGAGCTGTTCCCGGGATACCCTGCGCCCCGGGCAACGGCACTCCGACCTTCGGTAGTGGTAACCACGTCATCTCTGCTCAGGTGAATACCAGTGACGGCGCCACGGCCACGGCCTCCAACAGTGTGAACCTGACGTTCGCGAACCCCGACGTCCTTCTGGGCGCGTTGACCGCTGCGGGCGGCACGGCGGTGAGCGCGTTGAGTCAGCTCTGGTGGGGTGGTGCTCTGACGGCCACCATCACACCGGTACTCTACTCCGGCCTAACGCTGGGTACACTCACCCTCACCTACACGGACAACAACGGGAACGGACCGGCGGCTGGCGGCGCGCTTACAGCCACCGCCGCTCCGTATGCTGTGACGTTTCCGTCTGCGGCCGGCACGTCCTCGCTGATTGGCCACTCGTCAAACGGGCTCGTTCCCGACGTTCTCGCCGTCACGGGGGCCGCCTATACGAACGGTACGGCCTTCGCGCTCGGGACGGCCGCAGCGCCCTTGGCCTTCATTGGCGGCGTACCGGCTATTATAGCGGCCCCAATGCCCTTGTTGACGGACAACGTTGCTCCGATCGTGACGGGTGTCTTCACTCTGACCGATCAGGCCGTTGCGGCTGCGACGGTGCTTTGCTGCGCGAACAACTGGATCAACTCGGCCTACACGTTCGCTAGTGGTCTTACGACGACGGCTGACCAGGACATCCCAGGCGGTGGCTTCTTCCTCGGCGTGGGCGGCATCGTGACCACCTTCCACATCGGTGCGGCGACGCTTGCGGCCGCGACGGTTCAGGCCACGGCCAGTGCAGCCGCGGCCGGCGCTATCGCCACGAGCCTGCTCAACACCGACAACCAGCTCTGGGTCGGGCTCGCGGATGCCTTGGGCAACCGGAGCAACACCTCCCTGGCTGGCGCCGGCTCCAACGCGCTGACGACGGTCGGTGTGGAGGACAACCTGCCGACGGCCGTGGTCGCCGCCGCTTCTCCGGCGACGATCACCGACCAGACGATCATTCCTGCCGGCGCCGCTGGTGGCGCCGCGCACGTTTCGGGCTTCAGCCTGGGCGGAGTGGAAGATCGGGCGGGCTTCTCGGCCTTCCCGGTGCAGGCCTGGATGACGCAGGTTCCGGCGACCACGAACGCGGGTACGTTCATTCTCGGTGCCTCGACGACGGCCGGTGGTGTCGTCAACATCCCGGCCGCCATCGCGGCTTGTGGTGCTGCGCCAGCCGTTCTGGCGACAATGAACGCGGCGCCGTGTGTCCCCGACTTCGCAACCGCGCCTGACGCGTATTACGCGATGGGCGGAGCCCTTATGGACCAGGCGGGGAACATCGTTGCCGAGATCGTTCGGAACTGGCTGATCGACCAGACGGTTCCGACCACGTCCAACGTAGCCATTCCGCCGACGCTGGCGGGTGGCGCCGCTGCGACCTTCAGCGCCGCGGTGGCGGACCTCATCGACCTCTGGACGACGGCGTTCGCATTCGATTTCGGCGGACTCGGGAGCTTCATTCCGTTCACCAATCCGGTACAGCTCGGTGACGGCGTTCGCTTTGACGGCGCTCGCACATTGACTCAGTCTGCGGCCCAGGCGGTGAACCTCGTCGCTCAGGTCGAGATCACGACCGCTGGTTTCGCACCTCCGGCCGCGGCCACCTCGGCTCTGGCCACCAACGTGACGGCAACGACGTTCGACGCCGCCGGCAACTCGTCGGTCGGCGCGAACAACTTCCAAGCCGGTACCGTTGTAGGCGTGACGGAGTACATCGCTCAGACGGCAGTGCTCACCGGCTTCCGGGTTCTCCCGGCGCCGTGGACGCCGGGAACGGCTTATCCGCCTGCTGCGGTAGCGGTAACGCTGTGTAACGGTACGGGAGCCGCAGCTTGCGCCGCGGCTAACGTGAAGACGGTTACGGTGAACGCCGAGGCAACGGGCCCGACCGGGACGATGCCGAACTCGTTCTCCAGTGGGACCATCTTCTGGTACGTCGTCACCGACGCCGACGCGTTTCCGTACTCAGCCGCGGCCGAAGTATGGACGCTCCTCGGGACGACGTTGGGCTCGGGAGCGACGTTCACGGACGACGGCGTCGTAGCTCCGACGCTGCGTCACTACAACCACACCTTCTTGCTCGACGGGAGCCATCCGGCCCTCGCGGCGTTGGGTGCCGGTCCGACGGTGGTCAACATCGCCGCGATCGGTGTGAACAGTGCGGGTGCCGCGCTGATCACGCAGTACAGAACCAACATCACGGTGGTTGCTGGTACCTAATAGCAACTTCCTGATGTAGCAGTCACGCCCCCGCCCGGCTTCGGCCGGGCGGGGGTTTTTTGCAGCCAGGGGCTGCTCGCTGGCGAGTGTCATCTGGACTGGATAGAAGAAGCCGCCCCGGGGGAGGTGCTAACCGGGGCGGCTTCTTGGGCTGCACGGCCCACGGCGATTCTCCGGGTGCGGCCCTTGGCAACTGGCAGGAAGCGATCGATCTGTGGTTGGCCACCGCGAAGGAGTTCGATCGTCCGATCCCCAAACCGAAGGGACGGCGCCTTCGTCTCGCCTAGGACTTGCCCCCCCACCGCCTCCAGCCCTACCGCCCCCCCACCTCCCCTACCCCCCTTCGATCCCCGCGATCTCCTCTTCCACGCCGGTGATCAGCTCCTGCTTCTCCCCCCGATGCAGGAACGCCGACTCGAACCCCATGCGGGCCACCTGCCTGAGCTCTTCCCATGTGAAGCCCAGGTGTTCATGGGCTTTCCAGTACTCGTCGGTGACGGTGGTGCCCGACATGAGTCGGTTGTCGGTGTTGAGCGTCACCACCACACCGGCATCGAAGTACCGGCGCACGGGGTGCTCGGCGTACGAGGCCACGGCCCCGGTCTGCACATTGGAGGTCAGGCAGATCTCCAGGGGCACGCGGAAGTCGATCACGAACTGCATGAGGTCGGGATCTTCGTAGAGCCGAGTCCCGTGGCCGATGCGGTTGGCCCGACAGTAGTGCAGGGCCTGGTGGATGGACTCGGGGCCGTAGGCCTCTCCGGCGTGGATGGTGGTGGCCATGTTCCGGTTGATGACCGTGAAGAAGGCGTCCCTGTGCTTCTTGGCCGGATAGTTGTACTCGGCTCCCGCCAGGTCGAAGGCCACGACGCCCTGGCCCTTGAAGGCCACCGTGAGATCCGCCAGGTCCCGGGATGTATGTGCTTCCATGTCACGGATCCCACAGATGATCAGGCCGGTCCTGATGCCGTACTGCTCCTCGGCCCGCTTCAGGCCCCGGAGGGGGGCCTTCACGGCTTCCGTGAGGGGTAGGCCTTCCCGGGTGTGGAGGATGGGCGAGTAGCGGACCTCGAGGTAGCGGACGTTCTCACGGGCGTTGTCCTCCGCCAGCTCGAAGGCCACCCGCTCCAGGGCGTCGGCGTGCTGCAGGACCGACAGCGTGGTTTCGAATTTGGCCAGGTACTCCTCGAGATTCCGGGTGTCCTCGGCGAGCATGTGCTCGGCCAGCTCTGCGGGACCGGTGCTGGGTAGGTCCTTCCCAGACAGCTCACCGAGCTCGATGAGGGTCTCGGGACGGAGGCTCCCGTCCAGGTGAACGTGGAGCTCTGTCTTGGGAAGCCGTTCCAGGAGCTCCCGGGTGACCTTCACCGGCGCTAGCAGTTGATGGGGTGGTTGCCGGGTACGTATCCCTTGTCCACATCCACCAGCGGCGCTGCGTAGTTGCCGGAGAAGCAGGCGTCGCAGAACGATCCGTGCTCGGCCACGACCGACAGCATTCCCTCCAGCGACAGATAACCCAGGGAATCCGCTCCCAGCGTCTCGGCGATCTCGCTCGGGCTCAACTGCGAGCCGATGAGCTCCTCGTGGCTCGGCATGTCGATCCCGTAGAAGCAAGGGAAGCGCACGGGAGGGCTGCCGATGCGGAGGTGGACCTCCGCGGCACCGGCCTGGCGGATGAACTTCACCAGGCTCTTGCTGGTCGTGCCCCGGACCAGGGAGTCATCCACCACGACGACCCGCCGGCCCTCGAGCACCTCGCGGACAGGGTTGTACTTCATGCGTGCACCGAAATCGCGGTCCGCCTGGGAGGGCTTGATGAACGTGCGACCCACGTAGTGGTTGCGGAGGAGCCCCAGCTCGTACGGGATTCCACTGGCCTCGCTATAGCCCAGGGCCGCCGAGTTCGCGCTGTCCGGCACGGCGATGACCGCGTCGGCATCCACCGGGTGCTCGGCGGCCAGTTCCCGCCCGAAGCCCCGGCGGGCGCGGTCCACGGAGATCGTCCACAGACGCGAGTCGGGTCGGGCGAAGTAGACGAGTTCGAAGATGCACGGAGCCTTCTCCTGGGCCGGCGAAAGGCTGCGGAGGCTCCGAACCGACTCGCCCTCGATCTTGAGCACCTCTCCCGGATCCACGTCCCTGACGTATTCGGCTCCGAGAATGTCTAGGGCGCACGTCTCACTGACGACCACGTGCCCACCGTCGAGCTTGCCCAGGACCAGTGGGCGGTAACCCCGGGGGTCCCGAATGGCATACAGGGTGTCCCCCACGGTGATGGCCAGGGAGAAGGCACCTTCCAGATGGCTGAGGGCGTCGTCGACCTGGGCGTCGACGTTGTCGTGTCGGGAGCGCGCTATTAGATGGACGATGACTTCGGAGTCCGACGTGGTCTGAAAGATGGCGCCCTCGCTGACGAGCCGGCTTTTCAGGTCGTGGGCGTTGGTCAGGTTGCCGTTGTGGGAGACGCCCAGATCGCCCTCGGCGTACCGAACCACGATAGGCTGGGCGTTCAGCGCCCTGCTGCCTCCGGCGGTGGAGTAACGCACGTGTCCGATCGCCGTACGACCGGGAAGCTTGATGAGGGACTCGGCGTCGAACACGTCGCCCACGAGCCCCACGTCCTTGTAGACACGGGCCTCTCCGTCGGAGATGGCACAGATGCCCGCGGACTCCTGACCCCGGTGCTGGAGCGCATAGAGCGCCAGGAACGCCAGCTCCGCGGCGCCTTCGATCCCGCTGATGCCCACCACCCCGCACTCCTCACGGGGCCTCTCGTCGAGGTGAGATGCTACCATGTCGACAGGCCTACCCACGACGGGGAGTGGCTTCGCGGTCACGTCGGGCTAGCTCCATCCATCAAACGAGGGATCGCACCGAAGAATAGTGCCGAGAGGGTCTCCACGTCGACCTCCAACGTCACGCTCCTGCCCTCCACCCGGAAGCCCTCGTCCGCCACCACCACCTGTCCGATCTGCCGGCAGGGCACTCGGTGCTTCTTCGCAAGACGCAGGGCGTCGTCCACCGAGCGGGCGTCGCACGACACCATGATCCGACCCTGCGCCTCTCCGAACAGGAGGGGCAGGGGGGAGAGGGAGTCGTGGAGGGTGACGTGGACGCCCATGGGCGAGCCGCCCCGTCCGAGGGAGCTCTCGGCCAGGGCGCAGGCAAGCCCGCCCTCGGACAGGTCGTGAGCCGAGCGCAGGAGATCCTTCTGGATCATGGCCAGCACGGCGTGCTGGAGCCGGCGCTCCGCCAGGAGGTCCACCGACGGCGGCTCGCCGGCCACCAGCTTCTCCATGACGTAGAGATACTCCGACGCGCCCAGCTCCTCAGTGTTGTCACCCAAGAGGATGATGGCGTCGCCTTCCTCTTCGAATGCGGGACGCGTGAGGTGGGCGACATCCTCCACGATGCCGACCATGCCGATGACCGGGGTCGGGTAGATGGCGACACCGTCGGTCTCGTTGTAGAAGGAGACGTTGCCCCCCGTCACGGGAGTCTCGAAGAGCTTGCAGGCCTCGGCCATGCCCAGCACCGCTTCGCGGAACTGGTGGTAGATGTGAGGCTTCAGAGGGCTGCCGAAGTTCAGGTTGTTGGTCACCGCCGTGGGCAGCGCACCGACGCACACCAGGTTCCGTGCCGCCTCGGCCACGGCCGCCATGGCACCCACACGAGGATTCAGGTAGACGTAGCGTCCATTGCAATCCGTCGTGGCCGCGACGGCCTTCCGCGTGCCCCGCAGGCGCACCACACCGGCGTCTGCGCCAGGTCGGATGGCGGTGCCCGTCCGGACCGTCGTGTCGTACTGGCGGTACACCCAGCGCTTCGACGCGATGTTGGGCGACGACATGAGCTTCAGGAACGCCTCCGTCTGGTCCGAATCGGCGTCGGCGAAGCGCGACAGGTCCATGCAGCGGAGTTCCTTCACCTCTTCGGACTCGATGCCCTCCCGCTCGTAGGTGGGGCACCCCTCCGTCAGGGGGAGGGAAGGAATCTCGGCCACGACCCGGCCTCCCTCCATCACGCGGAAGAGCCCGTCGTCGGTGACCCTTCCGATCTCCTCGGCCTCGAGCTCCCACTTGTTCAGGATCTCCCTCACGGCGCCTTCCTGCCCGGCCTTGGCCACGACCAGCATGCGCTCCTGCGACTCAGAGAGGAGGATCTCGTAGGGCGTCATGCCCGGCTCCCGCACGGGCACGCGGTCCATGTCGATCTCCACACCGTTCCCCGAGCGGCCGGCCATCTCCGAGGCGCTCGACGTGATGCCCGCGGCCCCCATGTCCTGGATGCCGGTGATGTGGCCGCTCTGGATGAGCTCCAGGCTCGCTTCCAGGAGCAGCTTCTCGGTAAAGGGGTCGCCCACCTGGACCTGTGGGCGACTGGCCTGGGAGTCTTCGCTGAGCTCCTCCGAGGCGAACGTCGCTCCATGGATCCCGTCACGGCCCGTCCTCGCCCCGACGGTCATGAGCGGGTTACCCACGCCCTCGGCCTCGCCCTTGATGAGGTCTTCAGTCTTCATGAGCCCGAGGCACATGGCGTTCACGATGGGATTGCCCTCGTAGCCCTCGTCGAAGAAGACCTCTCCACCGATGTTCGGGATCCCGACACAGTTGCCGTAGTCCCCGATCCCCTTCACGACGCCGGAGAAGAGGTACCGGACCCGTCCGCTGTCGAGATTGCCGAAGTGCAGCGAGTCCAGGATGGCGATGGGCCGGGCTCCCATGGTGAAGACGTCCCTCAGGATGCCGCCGACCCCGGTGGCCGCGCCCTGGTAGGGCTCGACGGCGGACGGATGGTTGTGGGACTCGATCTTGAAGGCCAGAGCCAATCCGTCGCCCACGTCGATGACGCCGGCGTTCTCGCCGGGGCCCTGGATCACCCACGGGGCCTCCGTGGGGAGGAGACGCAGGAGCCGCTTGGAGCTCTTGTACCCGCAGTGCTCCGACCACATGGCGCTGAACACGCCCAGCTCGGTGAAGGTGGGCTCTCGTCCCAGGATCTTCAGGATGCGTTCGTACTCCGAGGGGGAGAGTCCGTGGTCTTCGACGAGCTCGGGTGTGATGGTCGGATCCCCGTCGCGGCGTGCGGAGATCGACCCCGGAGGGGTGCCGTTATGCTCCGATCTGTCGCTCAAGTTTCGGCTGGGTCCGTTCGGTATGGGTTGGGGGGTGGGTTGAGCTCACGCCGTGCCTACCGGTGACGTGCCTACCGGCGAGAGGTGCGCCAGGAGCGCCTCGAAGAGGCCGAGCCCGTCCACGGAGCCCAGGATCTCCTCCACGGCTCTTTCGGGATGGGGCATCATCCCCATGACGTTGCTCTCTTCGTTGAGGATGCCGGCGATGCTGCGGGCCGATCCGTTGGGATTCGCATCGGTTGTCGTCTCGCCGGAGGCGTCCACATACCGGAAGAGGACGCGGCCTTCTCCTTCGAGCCGGTCCAGGGTCTCCTCGTCGGCGTGGTAGTTCCCCTCGGCGTGGGCGATGGGCATCCGCAGGATCTGCCCGATAGGGTAGTCCCGCGTGAAGATTGTGGCATCACTCTCCACCCGGAGCAGGATGTCCTGGCTCGCGAACAACAGTGAGCTGTTGCGGAGCAGGGCGCCCGGGAGGAGCCCGGCCTCGCACAGCATCTGGAACCCGTTGCAGATCCCCAGCACCGGACCGCCGGATGCGGCGAAGGCCTTAACGGCGTCCATCACGGGGCGCATGGTGGCGATGGCTCCGGCTCGTAGGTAATCCCCGTAGGAGAAGCCCCCAGGGAGCATGACGGCATCCACGTCGCCCAGCTCTACCTCCCGATGCCACACAAACTGGGGGCTTCCACCGACCAGCTGTATGCACTTGTAGAGGTCGTAATCGCAGTTGGAGCCCGGGAAGGTGACGATGGCGACCTTCATGCCGGTATCTCCGCCGTGGGCGCCTCCCGCACCTCGATCTCGAAGTCCTCGGTCACGGGGTTGGCCAGGAGCCGCTGGCACATGGCTTCCCCACGTTCGCGGGCGTCCTCTTCCGAGGAAGCTTCCACGTCCAGGTAGAGGATCTTCCCGACGCGCACGTCCTGTACGCCTTCATAGTCCAGCGAATGCAGGGCGTGCTGTATGGCTTTCCCTTCCGGGTCCAGCAGCCCAGGGCGAGGAACCACTCGAATCTCCAAGCGAAAACGCGTCACGCTTCGCTCTCCGTGTCAGGGGGTTGCACGTGTGTGGGACTCTGCTGGTAACGCTTCGGAGCCAGCTCTCCGTAGTCCAGGGCCCGTACCTCTGCGCCCGCCTCGTCTAGCACGTCCAGGAGCGGGTCCCGCTCGGGGAGACGCTCCAGAAGCCCATGGATCACCGACCCCATGAGTCCCCACATCGTGTAGCCGAGGAGCATGGGGAAGAAGTAGTAGGCCGGGAAGGCGATGGCGACGAGAACATTTCCGAAGAGCCACAGCGAGTTCAGAATCCCTTTCCTCGTCCGGAGGCCGATCTTCGGAACGAGGGCGTACGGGATGTTGCTGAGCATCAGGGCGCCCAGGACAATGAGCAGGATTCCCATGATCCGCGGCCAGGGCATGCTCGCCAGGTAGGTCTGGAAGAACGGGGTCTGGCTGAACGGATAGAACGTCGCCAGGATCATGCCCGGCGTCGGAGAGGGGAGGCCATGGAAGTGCGCCTTTGCCTCTCCGCCCTGCTCGACGTTGAAGCGGGCCAGGCGGACGACCACGGCCATCACGTACACGAGGGGGAGCACCCAGCTCCAGTTCCCGTCCGAGAAGTAGAGCGTGTACATGATGAAGGCCGGCGCCACACCGAAGGAGATGGCGTCCACCAGGGAGTCCAGCTCCCCTCCGAAGGCCGATCCGGTCCTGGTGAAGCGCGCGATGCGCCCGTCCAGCAAGTCCGTCACGGCAGCCCACACGATGAACCAACCGGCCCACTCGAAGTCACCACGGGTGGCCGCCACGATGGCGTAGAACCCGAAGAACAGGTTGGCCATGGTGAAGGCCGACGGGAGGATGATGATTCCCCTCTGGAGCCTCGTGCTGGCCCTCGGACGGTCGATCATGCCTTTGCCTCCTGTGTGCCGGCCTGGGCCCTGTGTGTGCTGGCCTGGTCCTTCACATGGGCAAAGACCGTGGCCCCACCCACGACCTTGTCGCCCATGGCGCAGGACAGAGGCCAGTCGATGGGGATGAACAGATCCACCCTGGAGCCGAACCTGATGAGCCCGATGCGGTCGCCGCGCTGCACCACCTCACCCTTCTTCGGATAGGTAACGATGCGACGTGCGATCAGCCCCGCGATCTGCCTCACCAGGACGTGTCCCCACTGAGTGCTCAGCCCCAGGGACGACTGCTCGTTGGCCTCGCTCGCCTTGGGGTGCCACGCCACGGCGTACTTCCCGGGACGATAGTCGCGGTGTGTGACTCTGCCCGAAAGCGGGGCCCGCTGAACGTGGACGTCAAAGACGCTGAGGAAGATGGTGATACGCCGGCATCGGCCCTCGAAGAAGGACGGCTCGTCCACCTCCCGGATGTCGATGATCTTTCCGTCGCCGGGGGCGAGAACGACGCCCCCGCCTGCGGGGACCAGGCGTTCCGGGTCCCGGAAGAAGTAGAAGACGAATCCGGCGAGCACCGTGAGCATTCCGGCAGGGACGGCCACCCAGGCGTCCCAGATGGGAACGGCGGCCCAAGTCAGCGCGGCCAGCATCGACCCTGCCAGCATGAACGGATAGCCTTCCCGCGCGAACCTCATGGGGTCCTTTCGGTCCTCCGGCAGTCAGCCGAAGCGAGGGGGCTCGAAGGCATTGAGCTCTGTTCCGGTCAGACACCGGAAAATCTCCAAGTACCTCGTTGAAGTGGCATCGACGACGTGATCCGGCAAGTCGGGCGGCGGTGGCGACTTGTCCCAGTCGAGTCCGTCCAGAAAGTCGCGTACGGGCTGCTTGTCCAGGGATCGCTGGCTCTGCCCCGGCAGGTAGCGGTCCGCCGGCCAGAAGCGGGAGGAGTCCGGCGTGAGCACCTCGTCGATGAGGAGGAGCCGGCCGTCCCGATGATACCCGAACTCGAACTTGGTGTCCGCCAGGATGATCCCCCTCTCCTCGGCCAACGTCACGCCGTGCCCGTAGATCGCGAAGGACAGCTCCCGCAGCCGGTTTGCGACCTCGTCTCCCAGCCGCTCGACCACACCCGAGAAGGGGATGTTCTCGTCGTGGCCGGTCTGTGCCTTCGTCGCCGGCGAGAAGATTGGCTGCTCCAGGCGGCCGCTCTCCACCAGGCCCTCAGGAAGCGGCTCCCCGGCCAGGGTACCGGATGTACGGTACTCCTTCCACGCCGAGCCCGAGATGTAGCCCCGCACCACGCACTCCACCAGGACGGGCTCGGTTCGGTGCACCAACATGCTGCGAGCGGCCCACGCCTCTCTCGAGTCGCCGAGGGCTGGGACCCGGTCCACGATCTCGTCGGGGTCGAGGCTGATGAGATGGTGGTCGATCTGGTCACGGAGGGAGTCCAGCCACCAGGCCGTGAGCTGCGTGAGCACCTCTCCCTTGCGGGGAATCGGCTGGGGGAGGATCACGTCGAAGGCGCTCACGCGATCGCTCGCCACCATCAAGAGGAGGTCGTGTCCGGCGTCGTATACGTCGCGGACCTTGCCCTGGTGGACGAGGGGCAGGCGTAGCTGTGACTCTGCCACAGCCATGGCGTCAGACCCGGACATCGGGTTCTCCCAGGCGCTCGTTGGCGCCGGCTTCAAGGCGTTCCAAGGCCGGCTGTACCCACTCGGCCAAGAAGCGGTCCACCTGCTCTGGAGCCCGCCCCACGAAGCGGGCGGGCTCGGAGATCTCTCGGAGATCGGACAAGGTCATCCCGAACGCGTCGTCACCCGCGATACGCTCCAACAGATCGGCCTCCGCGCCCTCCTCTTTCATGCGACGGGCGGCCTCGAGGGAGTGCCGTCGGATACTCTCATGGAGCACCTGGCGGTCTCCTCCCGCGGCCGAAGCGTGCATGAGGATGGCCTCGGTCGCCATGAAGGGGAGATGCTCCTCCAGGTTGCGACGGATCACCCCGGAGTTCACGACGAGTCCCGACGAGACGTTCTCCACCAGCACCAGAATGCCGTCCAGCGCGAGGAACGAGTCCGGGATCGAGAGCCGCCGGTTGGCCGAGTCGTCCAGCGTGCGCTCCAGCCACTGGGTCGCCGCCGTGAACTGCGGATCCTGGGCCAAGACGATGACGTGGCGCGCCATGGCGCAGATGCGCTCGGCCCGCATGGGGTTCCGCTTGTACGGCATGGCCGACGAGCCGATCTGCTCCTCCTCGCAGGGCTCCTCCACCTCTCGGAGGTTGGCCAGGAGCCGCAGGTCGTGCCCCATCTTGGACGCGGAGGCCGCCACGTTGGCCAGGGAGCCCAGGATCTGAGCATCGACTTTTCGGGGGTAGGTTTGACCCGTCACGCCGAAGCGCTCCGCGAAGCCCATTCGGTGGGCAATGGCATGGTCGAGCGCGTCGACCTTTGAGGTGTCTCCCGCGAAGAGCTCCAGGAAGGACGCCTGGGTCCCGGTGGTGCCCTTCACCCCCCGGAAGCGCAGGGTCTTCAAGCGGAACTCCACCTCTTCGATGTCGAGGATGAAATCCTGTAGCCAGAGGGTGGCCCGCTTGCCCACCGTGGTCGGCTGGGCAGGTTGGAAGTGGGTGTAGCCCAGCGTGGGCAGATCCTTGTGCGTGGCAGCGAAGTCGGCGAGACGCGCCACGCAGCGCACCAGCCGGTCCCGGATCAGGGTGAGGGCCTCCCGGTGGAGGATCAGGTCCGTGTTGTCTCCGACGAAGGCGCTGGTGGCCCCGAGGTGAATGACGCCCTTTGCCGCGGGCGCCACGTCGCCGAAGAGGTGCACGTGCGCCATGACGTCGTGGCGGAAGCGGCGCTCGTACTCCGCGGCCTTCTCGAGATCCAGGTCGTCGAGCCCTTGCTGCATCTGGTCCAGGGCCTCCGACGTGACGGAGAGGCCGAGCTCCTGTTGCGCCTTTGCCAGGGCCAGCCACAGGCGCCGCCAGGTTCCGTAGCGTTTGGCCGGAGTGAAGATGGCCTGCATCTCGCGGGAAGCGTAGCGCTCTCCGAGCGGATGGCTATAGCGATCGGCTGAGGAATCAGCCACGGGACCGCCGGAAGGAGAGCTGCCTCACGATGACTCCGCCGTTGCGCTCGATGTATACGGGCATGTTGCCCGATGCCCGCCGGAATATGCTCGCGGCCTGCTCGGCAGAGGTGACGCCCTCGCGGTTGATCTGGAGGATCACGTCGCCCGCCCGGAAGCCGATGCGACTCTCCAGCTGTGGCTCGATGGACAGGATGAGCGCTCCGCTCTCGTATCTGAGGTTCCTCTCGGCGCGGATCTGCGGGGTCACGGTGACGAGCTGCATCTGCTCCAGGGCGGTGACCCGGTCCGCCGAGACCGAGGGAACCTCCTCAGATACCAGGGTCACCGCGCTTGCTCGCCCCTCGACACCCAGCTCGATGGACTCTCCGGCCCTGAGGTCCAGGAGCACGGATTCGAAGTCCAGAGGCGTATGGAGCGGCTGCCCGTCCACGGAGACGATGCGGTCGCCCCCCGAGATGCTGGCGCGTGCGGCCGGTGAGTCGGGTGACACGCTGGCCACCACGATCCCTTGCGTCCGGCCCCAGATGTCCTCGGCGCCGGCGTCCACCTCGAAGCCGAGCCACGCCCGTGTCGGCTCACCTGTGCGTATGAGGTCGTCGGCCACGCGGATGGCCCGATCGATGGGAATGGCGAAACCTAGACCCTCGCTTCCCCCACTCCGGGAGAAGATGGAGCTGTTGACACCGATGACCTCACCGGCGGAGTTGACCAGTGGTCCGCCCGAATTTCCGGGATTTATGGAGGCGTCGGTTTGGATCATCCCCAGATAGACGACGCGGTCGTCGGAATCCGGGATGATGTGCCTTCCGGTGGCGCTGATGACTCCGGCCGTGACGCTGGGCACCGAGTTGGAGAAGAGATTCCCGAAGGGGTTCCCGATGGCCAGGGCCCACTCGCCGATGAGCAGCCCCTCCGACGTGCCCAGGCGGGCCACCGGGAGCCGGTCGCCCCGGATCCGGAGAACGGCCACGTCGGTGAGCTGATCCGTCCCCACCAGCTCGGCCTCGAAGTCGCGGCCGTCGGGGAGGGTGACCATGATGCGCTCCGCGCCCTGAATCACGTGATCGTTGGTGAGGATCACGCCGTCGTCACTGATTATGAAGCCCGATCCCAAGCCACGGCTGCGGCGCGCGCGGGGCATGGAAAACGGGTCGAAGAACGAGCGGGTGCGTACCTGCTCGGTCCGGAGGACATTCACGCTCACCACGGCCGGCGCCACCTCGGTGGCGGCTTCGACGATGGCCGTGCTCCGCGATTCGTCCAGCTGTCCGGAGCGCTCGGCGGCCGGCAGCTGCGGGGACGAAGCGATAGGCGCTGAGGTGGCTGGCACCCGCAGAGCGGCTGCCGATGCCGCCTCCGCAACGACGGTGGAGTTGGGAGTTTCCTCCGCGCTACAGGCCGTCGTGGACAGCGCCACGAGGGCGGAGGCCACTGTTGCGAGGGCTGACGGGCACCTCACTAGAGATCCCTTCCCAACTTCTTCCAGTCCGCCAGGAACGCGTCCAGGCCGCGGTCGGTCAACGGATGCTTCAACAGTTGATACAGCACCTTCGCTGGCAACGTGGCGCAGTCGGCGCCGATCATCAGGGCTTGCACCATGTGCTGGGGATGCCGGATGGACGCGGCCAGGATCTGAGTCTCGATCTCGTAGTTGTCGTAGATCTGGCGGATCTGCCCCAGGAGCTCCATCCCGTCGCCCGCGATGTCATCGACGCGGCCGACGAAGGGAGAGATGAACGTGGCTCCCGCCTTCGCCGCCAGCAGCGCCTGGGTCGGCGAGAAGCAGAGCGTCACGTTCACTCCGATGTCTTCACTCTTGAGCGTACGGCACGCGACGAGCCCCGCCTCCGTGAGAGGGACCTTGACGACGATGTTGTCGTGGATCTTGGCGAGACGTGTGCCCTGATCCACCATGCCCTCGGCGTCCAGCGCCACGACCTCGGCGCTCACCGGCCCGTCCACGGTCTGACAGATCTCCAGGAAGAGATCCGCCGGCTCGCGGTCTCCTCCTACCTTGGCCATAAGGGACGGGTTGGTGGTCACGCCGTCGATGAGGCCTGCGGCGTTGGCTCGGCGGATCTCTTCGGGGTCGGCGGTATCGAGAAAGATTCTCATGTTCTGGTCGGTTAGGGCGTTGTCGTGGTGGCGTCCCCGGTCGTAGCAGCGGGCTCCGCCGGATACGCCACATCCGGATACGCCACATGATGTAGAAAAAGGCCTTCGGGAGGCGCCGGCGGAGACGTCGCCAGGTCGTCGTCCGAATTGGCCAGCAGACGGCCCAGGTCGTCCGGCGGGCGCCGTCCGCGCGCGATGTCCACCATCGTCCCGACGAGGTAGCGGACCATACGGTGAAGATAGCGGTTGGCGGTTATCCGAAACGAGAACCCGAGATCCTCCCAGGGCTCCCACTGTGACTCCCGGACCGTGCAGAGCTCACCACGCTCGGGTTGCCCGGACTTGGCGAAGGCCCTGAACGAGTGCTCTCCGGGAAGGAGGTCGGCGGCCTCACTCAAAAGGATGGCGTCCACGTCGGTCGCCAGGGCCCAGCACCACGGACGGTGGAACGGAGACCGGCTCTCCTCCGAGACGCCGAGGCGATAGAGATACGTGCGGGCGACGGCATCGTAGCGCGGGCTGAAATCGGGGGCCGCCGGCTCGACGGTGTCGATCCGGATGTCGTTGGGCAGCACCGCGTTCAGCGCTTTCTTGAGCTTGGACGGTCCCCAGGGCTCGGGGAGGGACACGGCTGCCACTTGACCGGTCGCGTGGACTCCCCGATCCGTTCTGCCCGATCCCTCCACCGGGCGCCGGGCACCTGTAAGACGCTTCAGAGCCGCTTCGAGCTCCCCTTGAACGGTTCGCTCCTCACGCTGTATCTGCCAGCCGAAGAAGGCTGAGCCGTCATATTGCAGGATCAGCTTGAGGCGATTCACCCTCACGGATTCCACGCCCGGAAGGTAGAAAGGCCGCAACTGTTGTCAAGCGATGCCCGGAAGGTTGAATTGTAGCTGTATTCTGCCGGGGAAATCGTGCCCTCCGGCACGGGATTTCGTCCACGGAACGCCATCTCGAATGAGCCAGAGCTCCCCTCGATCGTCACCGCCTTCAGACCTCCGAGACGTCCTTTACAAGCTCGCCGGAGGGGAGCACCTCACCGCCGCCGAGGCCGAGTTCTCGTTCGACGTCTTCATGGAGGGAAGCGCCTCTGCGGTGCAGATGTCCTCGATTCTCACCGCGCTTCGAGTGAAGGGCGTGATCCCGGTGGAGGTGGCAGGTGGCGTGCGAGCCCTCCGCAAGGCCATGGTTGAGGTGGCCTCGGAAGCGACGGACCAGCTCATAGACACTTGCGGAACGGGGGGTGGGGCCGTCACCACCTTCAACATCTCCACAGCCGCCGCTCTCGTGGCCTGCGGGGCAGGGGCTCGCGTCGCGAAGCACGGGAATCGCTCCTTCACGTCCCGGAGCGGAAGTGCCGACGTTCTCGAGGCGTTAGGGGTACGCATCGAGCTGACCCCCGAAGAAATGGCCCTGGTCCTGAAGGAGGTCGGGCTGGTCTTCATGTTCGCCCCTCTCCTCCACCCGGCCATGCGGCACGTGGGGCCGGTCCGCAGGGAGCTCGGCTTTCCCACCGTGATGAACATCCTGGGACCCCTCACGAACCCCGCCCGGGTCGGCAGACAGCTGGTGGGCGTGGCGGATCCGTCCCTGGTAACGCTCGTGGTAGAGTCGCTCCGGGAGCTGGGCCATACCCGCGCGCTGGTGGTGCACGGAGAGCCCGGGCTGGACGAGCTCAGTCCCATGGGCCCAACGCGGGTGGCCGAGCTGGTGGACGGGTCGGTGAGCGAGCGTACGGTGAGACCCGAGGACTTCGGCATGGAGCTCTGCTCGGCCGAAGAGTTGGCGGGAGGCGAGCCCGAGGAGAACGCCCAGGTCATAATGGCGGTGCTTCAGGGAGACGAGCAGGGAGGCGCCAGGTCGGCCGTGCTGCTGAACGCGGGGGCGGCTATTTACGTGTCGGGTGCTGCCGACACGCTGGAGGAGAGCATCGACGCGGCCACGGAGGCCCTCGACAACGGCAGGGCTCTGGAAGCCCTGGACTTGCTACGAGCGGCTACGCGTGCGCCCTAGGAGTCTGCGCCGCAGAACCCTGCGGCGGCTATCTTTGGTGGTAGCGAAGGCATTGGGAAGGCTTGCGGATCACCGAGGGGGGTGAATGGGAACGACATTTCGACCGTACGATCCGGAGCAGATGTTGTTGCTGCCTCCGGATCTTCGGGAGTGGGTGTCGGAGGGTCATTTGGCGCACCATGTGAGCGACCTGGTGGACGCGGTGGAGCTGAGCGCGTTCTACGGGCGGTACCGGGGGGACGGGCGGCGCAACTCGCCGTACGACCCTCGGATGATGGTCAAGGTGCTGATCTACGCGTATGCGACGGGCACCTTCTCGTCGCGGAAGATGGCGAGGAAGCTGGAGGAGGATGTCGCGTTTCGGATGCTGGCGGCGGAGAACTTCCCGAAGCACCGGACGCTGTGCGAGTTCCGCAAGCGCCATCTCGGGGATTTCCGGGCGGTGTTTGTGGAGGTGGTGATGCTCGCGCGGGCCTTGGGGCTGGCGGGGCTTGGCAGGGTGTCGGTGGACGGGACGAAGGTTCGGGCGAACGCGAACAAGCGCAAGGCGATGAGCTACGGCCGGATGGTGACCGGGGAGCCTCGGCTGGAGGCGGAGATCCGGGGGCTGTTGGAGAGGGCCGAGGCGGTGGACGAAGCGGAAGACGAGCGCTACGGCGAGGAAGCATGCGGAGACGAGGTGCCGGAGGAGCTCAAGCGGCGCGAGGACCGGCTGGCGGCGATCCGGGAGGCGAAGGCGCGCCTGGAAGCCGAGCAGAGAGCGGCGGACGACGCACGGGGCCGCAAGCCGGGGCAGACGCGCAACCCGAAGGGCGGCAGGCCCTACAAGCGGGAGTACGGAGAGCCGGACGAGGCGGCGCAGAGCAACTTCACGGACCCTGAGAGCCGGATCATGAAGACGAGTTCGGAGGGGTTCCAGCAGTGCTACAACGCACAGACGGTCGTGGAGGGGGAGAACCAGCTGGTGGTCGGGGCCGAGGTGACGGACAACGCGAGCGACCAGGGCCAGCTGGTGCCCATGGTCGACGCGGTGGCGCAAGCGTACGGCGAGACGCCGGCGCAGGTGCTGGCGGACACGGGCTATTGCAACGAGCGGGATCTCGAGGAACTGGAAGAGCGAGACATCGACGGGTATGTGGCGCTGGCCCGGGAGGGCAAGGCCGCCCCCACGGTTGACAAGGAGGAATATCCGGCGAAAGTCCGCATGGCGGAGAAGCTGGCGAGCGAAGATGGCCGCAGACGCTACGCACGGCGAAAGTCGCAGGCCGAGGCGCCCATCGGCTGGATCAAGGAAGTGATGGGCTTTCGACGATTCAGCTTCCGGGGCCTCGAGAAGGTCCGGGCCGAGTGGACCCTCGTGTGCCTGGCACTCAATGTGAAGCGGCTGCACACCCTTCAGGCGGCATGACTGCACGAGGGTTCACCCGCATCTGCCGGCGCGAGGGCTCTCGTAGCTCTCTTGCCCCCCCCAACGCATCCATTCCGCTCTCCCGATCCGTCGCAGACACAAGTCCTCAACCTCCCAATCACCCGGATCCGCCTCGCCGCGGACGGCTCGATGACCATTCGGCTCAGTCAGCTGTGCTTCTGCGGCGCAGACTCCTAGGGTCCCGTTACCAAAGAACACTAGTACTTGCGGATGACGCCCACGACGACGCCCTGAATCTGGACGTTGTCGGGATGCTCCAAGATGGGTGGCATGGTAGGGTTGGCCGGCTGCAGCCGAATGCGGCCGTCGCTCTCGCGATAGAGCTTCTTGACTGTCGCCGAGTCACCGCCCACGAGCGCCACGACCATCTGCCCGTCGTCGGCCGTGTCCTGCGAGTTGACGACGATGTAGTCGCCGTCACGGATCTGCTCATCGATCATGGATTCGCCTTCGACCCGGAGCACGAAGTTCTCACTGCCGGCCCGCACCATGTCCGGCGGGACGGCCAAGGTCTCTTGTTGCTCGATGGCCTCGATGGGAAGCCCGGCCGCCACCGCTCCGAAGAGAGGTAGTTCCACCGAGCCGGACAAGGACGCGTGCCCCACCAGCTCGATGGACCGGCTCTCGTTGTAGGCCTTCCGGATGTAGCCCTTGCGCTCCAGATTGCTGAGGTGCTCATGCACCGTGGCGAGGGAGGAGTACCCGAAGGCGGCGGCGATCTCCTCGAAGCTGGGGGCGTATCCGTGCTCGTCGATGAAACTCTCAATATGAACGAGGATCTCCTTTTGTCGCTTCGTCAGGGGCATCGTGTCCGCCTCCGTATCGATGGAACCCGAATAGGACCCGAACACACGATACCCGAACGTTGCCCGAAACGCAAGGTTGTTCAGGGATCATGGGGTGTGGTGCGCCCGTGGGCACGACGATGAGCCCTGCGACGGACATCCTCGGGCGGATCGTGGAGACCAAGCGGCACGAGGTGGAGGGGCTCAGAGATCGCGTGGCGGAGCTCCGAGCGGCCGCTGAGAGCGCCGAGCCCGCCCGGGACTTCCTCGGTGCCCTGAGTGGCGGCGAATCCGTCGCGGTGATCGCGGAGATCAAGAGGCGATCGCCTGGGGCCGGACCCATCCGTCCCGATCTGGACCCCCTGCAGCTGGCTTCGACCTACGAAGCGGGCGGAGCTGCGGCCCTCAGCGTCCTGACGGATCGGGACTACTTCGGAGGCTCCCTCGAGGACCTGAGCGTTGCTGGAGGACTCGTGGGCCTTCCCGTGCTTCGGAAGGACTTCCTCATCGACGAGTCCCAGATCTACGAGGCTCGGGCCGCGGGAGCGGATGCGATTTTGCTCATCGTGCGGATCCTGGACGACGCCCGAATGCGCTCTTTGCGCCAGTTGGCTGAGGAGCTGGGAATGACGGTCCTGGTCGAGGCGCACGACGGCGAGGAAGTGGATCGAGGTGTGGCGGCCGGCGCTCGACTGATCGGGGTGAACAACCGGAATCTCAGGACCTTCGAGACCCGGCTGGAGGTGACGCTCGGCCTCCTGGACCGGATTCCCCCGGACGTGGTCCTGGTCTCGGAAAGCGGCATCCGCACCCGGGAAGACGTACGCTTGCTGGGGGACAAGGGCGTCGATGCCGTGTTGGTCGGGGAGTCGCTTCTGCGCCAGAGCGATCCGGGCGCGGGCGTCTCGGCCCTTGCGGGAGAGGTGCGGAGGGGCCGGGGCCATGGGTGACGTGCGGGTCAAGATCTGTGGGCTCTGCTCCGTGGAGGACGCCCGCGCCGCCGAGGAGTTGGGAGCGAGCTATCTCGGCATGATCCTCTCACAGGGCTTCGGCAGAAGCCTCATGCCCGACCAGGCTGTGGACATCGGGCTCGCCGTCGATACGCCCGTGGTCGCGGTGCTGGTGGACGAGTCCGTCGATGAGGCCCAGCGTATCGCAGAACTGGTGGGCGCTTCGGTGATCCAGCTTCACGGGGAGGAGAGCCCGGCGTTCGTCCAGGAGTTGCGCAGCCGGGGCGATTGGGCGATCTGGAAGGCCGTGAGAGTGCGAGAGCCCGACGACGTGATCCGAGCCCTGAATGAGTTCGGGACCTCCGTGGACGGCGTGCTCCTGGACGCCTGGCACCCTGAGCGTCCCGGTGGTGGTGGCGTCTCCTTCACCTGGGAGGACTTCTCCTCCGTGAGGGGTGCCTTCCCGCCGGGGGTCAGGCTGATCGCGGCCGGAGGCCTCACTCCCGACAATGTCGAGCAGGCGGTGCGGGTCCTCTCTCCGGACGTGGTCGACGTCAGCTCGGGCGTTGAGCTCTCGCCTCGACGCAAGGATCATGACCTGATCCGGGCGTTCGTGAGGAACGCCCGGATGACGGACGCTCCCATCCCGGATACGGGGCAGCGATGAGCATACGGACGGAAGGGGATCGCTTCGGGGCCTTTGGTGGGCGATATGTCCCCGAGACCCTCATTTCGGCTCTGGACGAGCTGGAGGCGGCCTACGAGGCGGCGGCGGCCGACTCCACCTTCCGCGGTGAGCTGAGCGCTCTGCTTCGTGACTATGTGGGTCGTCCGTCGCCTCTGTACCGTGCTCGGCGGCTCGAAGAGGACGTGGGGGCGGGGCCCATCTACTTCAAGAGGGAGGACCTCAACCACACGGGCGCTCACAAGATCAACAACACCATCGGTCAAGCTCTCCTGGCTCGCCGCATGGGCAAGCGCCGCATCATCGCCGAGACCGGAGCGGGCCAGCACGGCGTCGCCACCGCGACGGCGTGTGCGCTCTTCGATCTCGAGTGTGTGGTGTACATGGGAGAGGTGGACGTCGCACGGCAGGCGCTGAACGTCTACAGAATGGAGCTCCTTGGCGCCGAGGTGCGTCGGGTGGCCTCAGGGACGCGCACCCTCAAGGACGCCACGAACGAAGCGATCCGCGACTGGGTGACCAACGTCGAGCAGACCCACTACATCATCGGCTCCGTGGTGGGGCCTGCGCCCTTTCCCCGCATCGTGCGCGGCTTCCAGGCCGTCATCGGCGAGGAGGCCCGAGAGCAGATGCTCGATCGGACGGGAGACCTCCCCGTAGCCGTAGTGGCGTGCGTGGGTGGCGGGTCCAACGCCATGGGGATCTTCCACGCTTTTAGGGACGACGACGTCGAGCTGATCGGTGTCGAGGCGGCGGGGGAGGGCCTCGACTCGGGCCGCCACTCGGCCACGTTGGCGGCAGGAAAACCTGGTGTCCTCCAC
Organism: Longimicrobiales bacterium; assembly: GCA_965238005.1. Taxonomy (GTDB): domain Bacteria; phylum Gemmatimonadota; class Gemmatimonadetes; order Longimicrobiales; family Gaopeijiaceae; genus CBDCKN01. The sequence continues at coordinate 2,579,790 of OZ250165.1, read as the reverse complement.
GGGGCCATGAGTTATCTTCTTCAGGACAGCGACGGCCAAGTGGCGCCGGCACACTCGATCTCGGCGGGTCTGGACTATCCGGGAGTAGGCCCGGAGCACTCCCACCTTAAGGAGTCCGGCCGGGCCCACTACACGTCGGTGACAGATGACGAGGCCCTCTCGGCGTTTCACCGGCTGTCAGAGCTCGAGGGGATCATCCCGGCTCTGGAGAGCGCGCACGCCGTCGCTCACGTGCTGGACATCGCGCCGGCGTACAAGGAGCGCGGCTCGCTTTTGGTATGCCTGAGCGGCAGAGGGGACAAAGACGTTGCCCACGTGGCTCGAACCGAGGGGCGAGGGAGCATTGCGCAGACCGAAACAGCGGGCCGATAGAGCGAGAGACCATTGACCGATACCCCCGTCGATATTTCCGATCAGGGCGACGGCGGCTCTGCCGAGTGGTCAGACGTCGAGGAACTCCCCCTCGACCAGGTCCGGGAGTTGTTCATCACTCTCGGCAAGGCGCTGCGGGCCTATCAGCTCTACGACGAAAACAACCCGGTTTACAAGCGCTTCGTAACGACCCTACGGGAGGCGTTCGAGGGCCTCTGGCAGGAGATCGAGGGTCTCAACGTCTCGGTTGAGGAAGACCGTTTCGCGCTGGCCGGCGAGGAGGTCTACCGCAGCGATTCCCGCTCCGATTCCCTCTCCTTCCTCTTCTACAAGGACGGCGTCCGGGATGTGACGTTCCTCCCGGGCATCGAGGGGCAGGAGCTCGAGCGTCTTCTGAGCCTTCTCAAGAGGGCCAAGACGTTGAAAGCCACCGAGGGCGACGACCTCCTCACCATCCTCTGGGAAGAGGATCTGGACTTCTTCAAGTACTATTACGTGGACCAGCTCACGGACGGCGTCGAGGTCCCCGAGGCGCGCCCCGAGGAAGATCGCCCCGAGCTGGCGGGTGTGCTCCAGGAGGAGGTAGAGTCAGAGGAGAGTGCCTCGGCCGAGACCGGGGAGGCTCCCAAGAAAGAGACACCGCCGCCGAAGCTCGGGCGGGACGACTTCATGCCCACCCTATACGCTCTGGATTCCGGGGAGAAGGAGCTGCTCAAGAACGAGCTCGAAGCCGAGATGTCGAGGGACCTCCGAGGGGACGTCCTCGCCGCCCTCTTCGACAGGTTGGAGGACCCGGAGCAGGCGGAGCGCCAGTCGGGGATCCTGAAGATCTTCCGGGACCTGCTGCCGAACTTCCTGAGTCGTGGCGCGGTGGCCGCTGCCGCCGACATCCTGGAGCAGCTGTCCGCCACTCGGGCCAGGCCGGGGGGGCTGGACCAGCTGCGGCAGCAGGAGTGCGACGCCCTCATGGACGATCTCTCTTCACCCGAGACCATCGAGGAGCTCGTTCGCGCCCTTCAGGACGGCACCATCGACATCCCCGTGGAGGTTCTGGACCGGCTCCTCAAGTTCCTCCGTTCCGGCGCCTTGCCGATCCTCCTCCACGCTTCCGAGAAAGTGGAGGAGCAGGGGCTCCAGGAGATGCTGCGCCGGGCCGTGCGCGGCATCGCCGACGAGAACCGCGAGGCGTTGGTCGCGCTCCTGGACGACGAGAACGCCGTGATCGCAGCTGCGGCCGCGCGCCTGGTGGGCCAGATGGGCCTGTCGGACGCCGCTCCCAAGCTGGTGAGGCTCATGAGCCATCCCGACGGCGCCGCGCGGCTCGCCAGCGTAGAGGCGGCCCGGACGCTCGGTGCCAGCGGCGCGGCTCCGGGACTGATCAACGCACTCACGGACTCGGATCCTGACGTCCGGGTCGGGGCTGCTCGGGCGCTGGCAGGGATGCAGTACACGAACGCCGCCCCGGCCTTAAAGGCGGTGGTCACGGGCAAGGAGATTCGACAGGCCGACCTCACCGAGAAGATCGCCGTCTTCGAGAGCTACGGCATGCTCGGCGGGGCCGGGGCCGTCGACGTCCTCGACAAGCTCCTGAACAAGAAGGGCCTTCTCACCCGCAAGGAGCCCCCGGAGATCCGGGCGTCCGCGGCCCGGGCGTTGGGCAAGATCCGTATGCCCAAGGCCCAGAAGGCTCTCGCGACCGCGGAGAACGACAGGGACGCCGTGGTCCGTACCGCCGTGCGCAAGGCCATCCAGGGGGCGGGGGAGCCCGAGTGAGCCCGCTCGACGATGCCGGAGTCGTCCAGGAGCTCGGAAGTCGGCTCCTCACGGCGTTCTACGTGGCCCTCCGATCCCTGAAGCTCTATCCGTTGCAGAACCAGCAGGTCCAGAAGGCCATCGACCACCTCCACGGGCAGATGATCGAGTTCTTCAAGCACGAGGGCGGACTCGAGCTCCAACTGGTGGGTGACTTCTTCTTCATGAACGAGACGAGGCTCCGCCTCGACCTCTCGAACTTCTCCACCTTCGGGAGCCTCTCATCGGCCCTGACCGGGCATGGGATCGGCCAGGTTGCCATCGACGCCAACGTGGAGCGGTCCGAGTGGGCACCCTTCATCTCCGTCCTCCTCCGGGATCCCAGGGAAGCAGAGCCCTTCCAGGCGTTCGTCGAGCGCCTTTCACACACGCCCGTGGAGCACATCCAGGTCCAACCCGAATCGGAGGCCCGGGCGCCGGAGCTGATTGAGCGAGACGCTATGGCGGCTGCCAAGGGGACCTATGCCCAGTCGATCAAGGTCGCCAAGGACGTGCTCACCGACATGCGTCTCGGCAAGGCCGTGAACGTCCGGAAGGTCAAGAAGGCGGTGCAGGGAATCGTGGATCAGGTGCTGGACAATGAGTCGTCCATGGTGACCATGACGACCCTGCGTGGCTTCGACGAGTACACGTTCACCCACTCGGTGAACGTCTGCATATTCAGCGTGGTCATCGGGCAGCGGCTGGGCCTCACCAAGATCCAGCTCTACGAGCTCGGCCTCGGCGCGCTCTTTCACGACATCGGCAAGATGAGCATCGACAGGGAGGTCATCAACAAAGCCGGCGGGCTCACCGACGAAGAGTGGGAGGCTATGAAGGAGCATCCCACGGAGGGGCTCATCCTCCTCTTCGAGATGCACGGCTTCGCCGACGTGCCGTACCGCCAGATGCTCATGGCCTACGAGCATCACATGAAGATCGACCTGAGCGGGTACCCCGAGAATACACGCCCTCGGAACCCGGGCCTCTTCTCGCGCATCGTGGCCGTGGCCGATGGGTTCGACGCGGGGACGTCGGTGCGGAGCTACCAGTATGAGCCCTGGCCGCCTGACGAGGTCCTCAAGGAGATGCGGGACAACCCCCGTCGCGGCTTCGATCAGCTGATCGTAAAGACGTTCATCAACGCCACCGGGGTTTATCCGGTGGGCACCCTCGTCATCCTCGACACCTTGGAGCTGGCGGTCGTCTCCAAGACCAACCCCGACGTCGCCCACCTCCACCAGCCCATGGTCAAGATCATCTCCGACGAGATGGGCGTTCCGCTTACCGAGCCCCTGCAGGTGGATCTCTCGCTCGATGGCCGTGTCATCATCAAGACCACCAATGCCCAGAAGTACGGGATCCGTGTCAGCGACTATATCATGTGATCGTCAGACTCCGGGGCGAGGTCGTTGAGCCCGGGAGGGGTGGGGGTCTCACAGCGGTTCGCGGAGCGGCAGGGCGAAGGGCGTAGCGCTCTGGTGCCGTACGTGACGTGCGGCTTCCCCTCGTCGGAAGCCAGTGTGGAAGTGCTCTCGGCCATCGCCGAGGCCGGCGGGGACATTTTGGAGCTGGGAATCCCCTTCAGCGACCCCCTGGCAGATGGGCCCACCATCCAGGAGTCCACTCACAAGGCTCTCGAGGGGGGCATGACCGTGGCGGGTGCCCTCGAGGTCCTCACTGCATTCCGGGGCGTCTCCGACGCGCCCATCGTGCTCTTCAGCTACGTGAACCCGCTACTCCAGTACGGCCTGGAGTCCTTCCTCGAGGATGCGGTGGAGGCGGGGGCACAGGGGATCCTTCTCACGGACGTGCCCACGGGTGCCGATCCCGTGGTGGAAGAGGCCATTCTCGACTCGCCGCTGGACCTGATCCGGCTCATCGCCCCCACCACCGAGCCCGACCGCATTCCCGTGGTGGCCGAGAGCGGCCAGGGGTTCCTCTACTACATCTCCCGGACCGGAGTGACGGGCGCCCGAGAGACCTTGAGCGAGGGCCTGGCCGCCGAGGTTCGAAGCCTCCGGCGTGAGGTGGACCTGCCCGTGGCCGTGGGCTTCGGTATCTCCACGCCAGAGCAGGCGGCGCTGGTGGCCGGTGTGGCAGACGGCGTCGTGGTGGGGAGCGCCCTGATCAAAGCGCTGGACCGGGGGGGCCCCGCCGAGGCCAGCACCTTCCTGGCGTCGCTTCGCAGGGCCATGGACGCAGGCTCCGAAGCCACTCTCTGAGCCGCCCTGAGAAGCCCCTGCCCGAGCCGGTTGACGAGGCTACCCTTCCCTGAGCCGGTCGGGAAGTGTCAGGTCGGGCTCCACGAAGAGGGTCTTCACGCGGTCCGGGACCACCGTCCCCGGCGGAGACTTCCTGGGCTTTCGGACGTGCTTCCAGTGCGTCCAATCCACCGGCACGCTCCCCGAGGTCCTGGCCTTCGAATTCACCGCCGCCGGCACCGCCGCCGCGTGAAGATCACGGGCAGGCGGCGCGCCTTTTCCGTCCCATCTCAGAATGACGTGAGCTCCGGCCGAGTCGCGGGCGTGGAGCCAGATGTCGTCGGGCCTGGAGTGCCTGAAGGTCAGATCGTCGTTGGAGGCCGATCCCCGTCCGACTCGGACTTCCAACCCTCCCGACGTCCGGTAGACGCGGTAGGGAAGGGCGGGGACGGCCCCTCCCTGGGGTGTCCGAGCCCGTAGCTCTCTCTCCAGCAGGACGTTACGGATCTCTTCTGCGGTAGCCTCTCTGGCCTCCACTCGATCCATGAGCTTGGAGCTGTCCCGTTTCAGTGGACGGGTGAACACTGAGGTTTATAGTCTGTCCCCCTCGCTGGGGAGAGGAAAGCTTCCCCCGCGCAGCGGGGGAGTAAAGGGCAACTTGGCCACGCAGGTTTCTCATGCTGCCGCTCCGTGGCGACGCTCGAAGTTGATGGGCGACAGCTGACCCAGTGCCGAGTGTCGCCTCCGGGGGTTGTAGAAGCCCTCGATGAAGTCGAACACGGCCATCTTCGCCTCGGCCTGGGTCCGGAAGCGCTGCCGGTCGAGTAGCTCGCACTCGAGCGTCGCGAAGAAGCTCTCGCACATCGCGTTGTCGTAGGCGTCGCCCACGGAGCCCATCGAGGGCCGCACACCGACATCGTTGCAGCGTAGGCCGAAGGCGATCGAGGTGTACTGGGTTCCCTGATCACTGTGATGGATGACGCATTCGGGCCGGCGCTGCCAGGTCGCCATGTTCAGCGCGTCCAGGACGAGCTCGGTGCGCAGGTGCGTAGCCATCGACCACCCGACCACCCGCCTGCTCCAGACGTCGAGCACAACCGCGAGGTACAAGAACCCCGCCCAGGTCGGGATGTAGGTGATGTCGGCCACCCACAACTGGTCTGGCCCGTCTGCGCTGAAGTCCCGCTCGATGAGATCCGGCGCGGGACGGGCGTCCTCGTTGCGCCTGGTCGTCTTCGGGCCGCGCCGCCTCCGGCTAGCTCCCACAATCTCGGCCTGCTTCATGAGCCGGCCCACCCGCTTCTCACCGACCCGCTCGCCAGCTTCCTTGAGGTCCGCGTAGATGCGGGGCCGGCCATAGACCCTTCGGTTCTCGCGCCAGACCGTCTCGATCCGCTCTGTGAGCTCCTCATCTCGCTTCGCCCGAGCCGAAGGCTCGCGATCCAACCAGGCGTAGTAGCCGCTGGGGGAGAGATCCAGCACACGGCACATCGCCCGCACAGGGAAGTCGGCCTGATTCGTCTTCATGAACTCGAACCCCGTTCCGGGATCGAGTTGCTCTCCCGAGCAAACCAGGCGGCGGCTTTTTTTAGAATCTCCTGCTCCATGCGCAGACGCTTGTTGTCACGCCGAAGCTGCCTGAGTTCCCCACGCTCCTCCGTCGTCAGCCCGTCACTGCGACGGCCTTCATCCAAGTCAGCTTGTTTGACCCAGTTCCGTATCGCCCCGTTTGAGGGCTCGAACTCCCGGGCCAGCTCCTCCACGGAGCGGCCCGACCTGACCAACTCGACCATCTGCCGCCGAAACTCCGGCGGGTACGGCGCATGTGTTCTTGGCATCGTGGACTCCTCCTGTCTCCCTCACTACTGAGGTGTCCACCAAAGCGGGTCAACTCCAGCTCCGCCAACGTCGCCTCCCTCTCCTCTCCCTCTCGGATCAGGTCGGGAAGCTGCCCTCTCGCCCGCCGGGCCCGCCCGGCCCGGTCGTAGTACCGGGCCGCGTTCTTCTGCGGGGGGAGGGCCGGATCCAGGATGATCGGCACCTCCTCGCCGTCGAAGCCGGGGAGCGCCACCTCGGAGGCTCCCTTTGGCACCCGTTGGAGATGGGCAAGGATCAGGTCGCCCTTCACCCTGAGCAGTTCGGGCTCGGGCGTGCTCTCGAGCTCTCGCCGGAGCTTGCGGGTCCGTTTGCGCGCGAGGGAGAGGGCGTCCTCCAGCGCCCCGGTCAGCCCGGACGGGATCAGGCCAGGTGTGGTGCCCGCAGTGCTTCTGACTTCACGAATCGCGTCCAACAGGGACGGCGATACCCGGCATGGGTATCCGGGGAGGCAGACGGGGTAAGGCTGCGGTCCCCATGGACATTCCGTCACGTGTGCCTCGCCACCGACCACGGGCGAGGACGGACCGAGCGCGATCTCCCGAAGGCGCATCCAGAGCTCGTGACCCGACGCGAGCTTGGCCTCGTCAGCGCCGTCGCCGTCTGCCACGGTCTTCCCGAGCAGGGCTGGAGCGTTAATTGGGGACGTGAGCGCCACGTTGCGGAGGAGCACAGCCCGGCGCGCCTCCGGCTCTTCGGGCCCCAGCAGATCGAGCCACTCGTCGAAGCTCAGGGGTCTTTCCAATCCCCGGCGGGTCGGGTCGGGCATGGGGTAGGTCCGCCCAACCTGGGGCGCCCGGGCCCCGCGCCGGTTGGTCAGAACGTGTCTGACGGTCCACGCGTCACCCTCCACGACTGTGGCGTTCCCCCGGTTCGGCACCAGCTCCAGAACGATCCTGACGTCCCCTCCGCGCCCCCGCACCCTCGGCAGAGCGAGCACGAGGATACGCTCATCGGCGAGCGACTCCACTGTGGAGAGGCGGCACGGAAAAGTCCTGGCTCCGTCGGGAGGCTCGGCTGCGGCCAGGATCTCGAGGCCGACTCGTGACGGGTTGAGATCCGCGAGAAGGGTGGTCTGCCGAAAATACGCGTGGAGAGTGCCGGCGCCGCGGTCGACGAAGATCGCCTTGAGCCGCTCACCGGAGAGCGCGTCACCCAACTCCCGCGCCACCGCGGCCGTGAGGACCGGGTCCCATCGCATGGTCATGGCGTGAAGATAGCAGGTATTGGGAGAGGGCCTAGCCGATTTCCGGACGCGCCACTAGGTTGCCGCCGACAGCCTTCGGACGAGCCTCCCGATCCAGGATGAGCGCATACTTTTCGTGTCCTGCGAATGCGTTCCGTATCAAGCCCGCGCGGCGTTATGAGCGGAGGCTCGAAGCTCCACCCCTGGGTAGTGGCGGCGGCTGATGGAGAGCTGCCGAAGTGGGCCGTCGCCGGAACGAAGCGGCGGGAGCACATGGCCCAGGTGGCCAAGCTCCTGAAGAAGTGGAGCAAGGCTCGCGGTGAGTCGCGCCGTGATATCCAGCGCTGGACGGCTCTGGGTTATCTTCATGACATGATGCGAGACGCGAAGCCCAAGGAGCTCCGTCGGGTGGTGACCGGGCCCCTGGCCGATCTGCCCGACGCCGTTCTCCATGGACCAGCTGCGGCGGCAAGGCTTCGCGAGGGAGGGGTGACGGACGAGCCCCTCCTGACGGCTGTGGCATTCCACACCCTGGGCAGTCCCCAGTTCGAGGACCTGGGCAGGGCGCTCTACGCCGCAGACTTCCTGGAGCCAGGCAGAAGGTTCCGTCCGAAGTGGCGTCGGGAGATGAGGAGACGCATGCCGGAGGATCTGGAGGCCGTCGTTCTGGCGATCCTCAGGCTGCGCATCCGGCATCTCCTGGACCGAGAAAGACCAGTTCAACCTGAAACGATGGGGTTCTGGAACGTCATGGCGAAAGGGCAGGCATGGGCGAGCGCGTCCGAGGTCTGATGCTCCTGGGCGTCGTCCTTGCGACGGGGGTCTTCATCGGTTCGGCCATATCCCAGTGGAAGCCGCTCCCCGAGCAGGAGCGGTCCGTGGCCCCACCACGGAATCCGACGACGAACACGATGGGACGCGTTCGTGTGGAGGTCCTCAACGCGGGTGGCGAGGCCGGGATGGCCCGCCTGGCCACCGATCGCCTCCGGGATCAGGGCTTCGATGTGGTCTATTTCGGAAACGCCGAGGCCTTCGGCCAGGACTCCACGATGGTGCTGGACCGATCCGGCCGGTTCGAAGCGGCTCGGGCGGTGGGTGAGGTGCTGGGTGCGACATCGATTCTGAGCGAGCCGGATTCGAACCTTTATCTCGACGTGACCGTATTGCTTGGCAGGGACTGGACACCGGAGATACCTGAGAGCGAGGACGCTCCCGGCGACGAGGTCCCGTGGTGGGACCTTCGCAAGCATCTCCGCTGATCGAGGGGCTGATCCGGGCTAGTATGGCCAAGAAGAGTCGGCGCAAGAGCGACAGCAGGACACGTTCAGGAGGCGAAAGCCCCGATCCCGCCAAGTCGGACAAGGGCGACGCGAAGGAGAACGCTGTCGTCGAGTGGAGCAAGTCGCTGCTCATTGCCTTTGTGCTCTTCATCCTGATCAGGACCTTTCTTCTCCAGACCTTCGTCATCACCTCGGGATCCATGGAGGGCGCCCTGCTGGTCGGCGACTTCCTCCTTGCGAATCGGGCGGCCATCGGTGCACGGATTCCGGGGACCCGGCTGCACATTCCCGGATACTCGGCAGTGCGGAGGGGTGACGTCATCGTCTTCGATCCACCGCACGAGCCCGATCTCAAGCTCGTCAAGCGGCTCATCGGCATGCCGGGTGATACGGTCGAGATGCGTGAGGGCGAGCTGACGATCAACGGCGAGGCGCAGGACGAGCCCTACGTGAAGCACGTGGACCCCGAGGGCGACCTCCCCCATCCGTGGATGGCCTGGCAGGCACAGTACCTCGTGGACACCGTGGACCGCCCCACATATCGCCCGACCCGCGACAACTGGGGCCCGCTGGTGATTCCAGGGGATCGCTACTTGATGCTGGGGGACAATCGCGACACCAGCCTCGACTCGCGGTACTGGGGCCTCCTGGAGGGGTGGCGTCTCGAGGGGCGGGCTTCGTTCATCTACTTCTCGTACAACAAAGGCTCATTGAGACCCTTTCCCTGGATTCGAGAGGTCCGGGGGAGCCGACTCCTCTCCCGCATTCGTTGAGGTGGACTTCCTCAACAGCCTTCCAGGGCGCTTGCACGCAGTTGCCCACACGCAGCGTCGATGTCGCGCCCCCTCGGCACCCGAACGGCTACGGACACCCCCCGCTCCTCGAGAACCGACCGGAACTCCTCGATCCGCTGGCCGGTGCTCGCCTTCCAATCCTGGTAGGGGATGGGGTTGAAGGGGATGAGGTTCACGAAGGCATCGAGGGAAGACGCGAGCTCGGCGAGCTTCGGAGCGAGGGCCGGGGCGTCGTTCACCCCTCGAATCATGGCGTATTCGAAGGTGATCCGGCGCCCTCCGCCTTCCTCGAAGCGGCGGAGTGCCCCGATCAGCTCCGGCAGAGGGTACCGCCTCTCCAGCGGGATGAGCTCCCGGCGTGACTCCGACTCCGGAGAGTGGAGGGAGACGGCCAGGCGAAACTGCTCTTCCCGCTCGGCGAGCTCGAGGATCCTGGGCACGACCCCGACGGTGGACACCGTGATGCGGCGGGCGCCCAGGCCGTACCCCTGGTTGAGGATCGTCAAGGAGGGGTGGAGGGCCTTCCTGTTGCTCATGGGCTCGCCCATCCCCATGTAGACGACGTTCGATATCCGGCCGTAGTCGTTCTCCAGGGCCCACCTGCGAGACGCCCTGTACTGGGAGACGATCTCACCGGCGGTCAGCTGGCGCCGGAATCCGGCCCACCCGGTGGCACAGAAGGTGCACCCCATTGCGCAGCCGGCCTGCGACGAGATGCAGAGGGTCAGCCGATCGGTGGCGGGGATCAGAACCGATTCCACGAGCTCCCCGTCTGCGAGCTTCCAGAGGTGTTTGACCGTACCGTCGGTGGAGTGGGAGATGGTTTCCGCCACGGCCTCGCCCAGGACGAACGTCGACGCGAGGGCGGTACGCTCCTCCGCCGGCAAATTGGTCATGCCCTCGATGCTCTCGACGCACTCCTCGAAGATCCAGTGCCTCACCTGCTCCACTCGGTACCCCGGCTGGCCGCGGGAGCCGAAATGGGCCTCGAGGACCACCTCGAGATCTTGGGGAGTGAGGCCGAGTAGGTCGGTCTTGTCAGTGCGCATGGTCTTTGTCGGATGGCACGCCGTGCGACGTGCACGGGGCCGTGGCTCCGCCGCATTAAAGGAGAAGATAACGGGACGGGCCGCGGGACTAGAGGCCTCGAGATTTTCTTGTATCGCCCAGGTGCCCGGGTTAGACTTCTTTCGATTCCAATACGAGAAGGCTTACAACCTTCTAATGAGAGGAGGACAGGGCGCTGTTCCAATCGCCGAACAATCCGTGATCGAGAAGATCATTGGTTGGGGGCCTGCCGCCCTTTGGGCGGCGGTCCTCTTTTTGTTGAGTGCGTGGGACTCCCCAGGCATCACCCTGCACTCCGGAGCGGACAAGCTGGCCCACGGGGGCGCCTACCTGATTCTCGGCCTGTCCCTGGCATGGGGACGGATGAGGACAGCGTCGCAAGTGCCGGTCGTCCTCGTGATGCTCGTGGGCGTGGGATACGGCGCGCTGAACGAATGGTACCAGACGTTCGTACCGGGCAGGGAGGTGGACTTACTGGATGGCTTGGCGAACGCTGTTGGAGTGCTGGCCGGCTACGGCCTCTTTACCAGATTCGGGCTCTGCTCCCGCGGGAGCGGGGGGGCGCCTGACGAAGGAACAAGAGCATCGTCGACGACGCAGTTATGACGGACATCGATATCGAGCGAACCGCGCTCCGTTCCCGCATGGTCGGTGGAATTCGCGCCGACGATGAGGGTGCCGAGCTGAAGCTGGCGGGCTGGGTCCATCGCCGCCGGGACCTGGGCGGATTGGTCTTCCTGGATCTCCGTGATCACAGCGGACTCATCCAGGTCTCTTTCGGACCCGATTGGACGGAGGCGTCATCCCTGGAGCTGGCCCATCAGCTCGGTGCGGAGGACGTGGTGGCGGTGGTGGGTCCCGTGGTCGCCCGGCCGGTCAAAGCGCGAAATCCCCAGATCGACACGGGAGACGTGGAGATCAGGGCCACGGCTCTTCGCCGACTCACCGACGCCGACGTCCCTGCGATTCCCGTGTACCGGGCGCCAGAGGACGAGTTGCCCTCGGAGGAGCTCCGCCTGAGGCACCGGGTCCTCGATCTTCGCCGCGACGAGCTCCAGAGCAACATCCGGCTCAGGCATCGCCTGATACTGGCGTGCCGGAACCATATGGACGCTCTGGGCTTCGTAGAGGTGGAGACCCCCATCCTCACCAAGCCGACGCCAGAGGGGGCCCGGGACTATCTGGTACCCAGCCGGGTGCACCAGGGAGAGTTCTACGCCCTTCCACAGAGCCCCCAGATTTATAAGCAGATCTGCATGGCCGCCGGGTTCGATCGCTACTTCCAGATCGCCCGCTGCTTCCGTGACGAAGATCCCAGGGCGGACCGCCAACCTGAGTTCACCCAGATCGACGTCGAGGCATCCTTCGTGGAGCCCGACGACATCCTTGGGTGGATGGAGGGACTGATGACCGCGCTGGCGGCCGAGGCACCCGGTGTGGAGGCGGACACGCCCTTCCCGCGGATGACCTATCAGGACGCGCTCGAGCGCTTCGGTACGGACCGGCCGGATCTCCGCTACTCCCTAGAGATCCAGGACTGCACTGACCTCCTCAGCGGAGGTGACTCGGCCATACTCAATGCCGCCGTGGAAGGCGGGGGGCGCATCCGCGGGCTGCTCCTGGAGGGAGGGGCGCGTCTGTCCAGGAAGCAGGTGGAGGCCGTCGAGTCGCACGCCAAGGCCGCAGGTGCACCGGGCCTCCTCTGGGCCAAGCTGGGCGAGGACGGGGGCTCGGGCCCCTTGTCCCGGTTCATGGACGAGGCCGCCTTCCAGTCGCTGGGAATGGCGCCCGGCGATCTTGTGCTGGTGGCCGCCGGAGACGACGGTGTGACGTCGTCTGCCCTGTCCGCTACAAGGGCGGCTGCCATCGAGGCTCTCGGCATCGAGAAGGAGCGGGAGCACGCGTGGCTCTGGGTCGTGGACTTCCCGATCTTCGAGCCGGGACCGGAGGGCGAGCCCGCAGCGAGTCATCATCCGTTCGTCATGCCGCATCCGGAGGACGTCGAGCTCCTCGATTCGGAGCCGATGTCGGCACGAGGTCTGGCGTACGATCTGGTGTACAACGGAGTGGAGTTCGGTTCGGGGAGCATCCGAAACCACGATCCGGACATCCAACGTCGGATTCTGAGGATTCTGGGCCTGGAGGACGAAGAGATCGACCGTAAGTTCGGGTTTCTGTTGGGAGCCCTCGCTTCCGGCGCCCCACCGCACGGTGGAGTGGCCTTCGGGATGGATCGGATCGTCGCCCACTTCGTCGGCGCGAACAGTATCAGGGACGTGATCGCGTTTCCCAAGACCACGGCGGCACGTGCGCTCTTTGAGGGCGCTCCCACCCCGTTGACGGACGCGGATCTGACCGATCTGGGGCTTCAGATGAGTGAAGGGCCGCCCGGGCGATCCGTCGAAGCGGAGGGCAACACCGAATGACGTCAGGGCAGAGCACCGTAGTCGAGCACCGGCTGGACGCGGAGGGGGTAGACCCTCTCCTGTTCACCGGCGTGAACGACGCCAACCTGCAGGAAGTGTCGAAGCTATTCGGCATTCGACTGGTCATGCGGGACGATCGTGTCATCCTCTCGGGCGAGCTCGTGGCGGTGGAGCAGGCGGTCCCCGTCGTACAACACCTCATCGAGCTCTCGCGCCTTCGGGCCCCGTTCAACGCCAACGATATCGCCCGCTTCGCCGAGGGCTTCGCCGCCCGCGGTGGCGAGGGTGTGGTGCATCCGGACGACGACGTCGGCATCGCGCTGCCTGGCACGCGCAAGGTCATCCGTCCCAAGTCGGACGGGCAGCTGAAATACCTCCGCTCCATCCTGGACAACGATATCGTCATCGGTATCGGCCCTGCAGGGACCGGGAAGACCTACCTCGCCGTGGCCGCGGCCGTGGACGCCCTCTATAAGAAGCGGGTCAAGCGCATCGTCCTCGCGCGGCCCGCCGTCGAGGCGGGGGAGAGCCTCGGCTTCCTGCCCGGCGACATGCAGGAAAAGGTCGACCCATATTTGCGGCCTCTCTACGACGCCCTCGAGGACATGATGCCCAGCGATCGGGTGCGGCGGGCCCTCGAGGACATGACCATCGAGATCGCCCCACTGGCCTATATGCGGGGCCGGACGCTCTCCGACGCCTTCGTGATTCTCGACGAGGCCCAGAACTCGACGACGGCTCAGATGAAGATGTTTCTGACTCGTCTGGGGCTGAACTCCCAGGTGGTCATCACGGGTGACAAGACCCAGATCGACCTGGCCCGTCGGGAAGATTCCGGGCTGCTCCAGATCGAGGCTCTCTTGAGTGGGATCGACGGCATCCGGTTCATCTATCTGGACGACATGGACGTGATCCGGCACCGGCTGGTGAAGGACATCATCCGGGCGTACGCCAGATCGGACTCCGAGGGGGATTCTTGACCCGAAGCGGTCGCGGAGGCCAGGTCCCGATCTCCCACGGAGCTTCGGAAGAACCCAGGCCCGCCTGGCCGGACGGGGCGCTGTATCATGGATCGCGGCTGCTGCTCATCGTGGGCGTCGCGGCCATCATAACCGCGCTCTTTCCTCCCATGGGACGGTCCACTTTGGGCCGCTACTCGGTAGGCATGGTCCTGACGGAGCCCGTGATCGCGGAGGTGGCCTTCGCCGTCCCCAAAACTGTCGCCGAGCTGCAGCGCGAACGGGCGGATGCGGCGGCCGGTGTTCCGCCCACCTTCGACTTCCGGCCGGAAGCCGGCGATACGATGGAGGTCCGGCTGGGCCGATTCTTCGATCAGCTCGACACTATCGCTTCAGCAGGTGATCCGGATACGCTGCGCCGTTTCCTGCTGGGGTCTTCCGTGGTCGCGAGGTTGGAACAGGCCACGCTGCTCATGGACGACGAGACACGCGGGCTCCTGCGTACCACGGCCGTCTCCGGGGCCCGGCAGTACGCCGCCCAGGGAGTCATGGAAGCCAGTCAGGCTCAGCAGCTCACGGCGGAGCGGGTCCTGATCCAGGATCCCGACGTGGAGAGCAGGCGCTCGTTATCGAGCGATGGCGTTCTCGCCGGCCGTGAGTTCCAGGACCGGGTCGTCAGTCAGCTCATGACGCCCAGCCCTGAGCTCAGTGAGCTCCTCCGGCTCATCATGATCCGCCACACGGTCTATTCGCTGAACTTCGACCCCTCGACCACCGCCGACGACCGCGAACAGGCCCGGCAGGCGGTCCCCACGACCAAGGGGAACGTGGTGCTGCAGGAGGCCATCGTGAGGGCCAACGAGCCCATCACCCGAGAGGACCTGGCGCGCCTGAACGCGTACGAGGCGGAGTTGCGGCGGCGCCAGCAGCTGGAGGAGCCGGGGCTTCGCTTCGGAGTGATCTTCGGTGCCTTCCTCCTGAACCTGACGATCCTCTCGGTGTTCGGTGTGCTCGTCTACTTCATCCGCCCTGTGATCTACGCCTCCCTCCGCTGGATCATCCTGCAGGCCGGACTGGTGGTCACGTACTTCGCTCTCGCGCGGCTCGTCGCGGGGAACGGCCTCCCTCCCGAGGCGTTGCCGGTGGCGTTCGTCACCTTGACCGTGGCGGTCCTCTGGGACTCCAGGATCGCTCTGGTCCTGGGGCTCGTCTTGGCCGTGCTGACCGTGGCGC
The DNA here is from genome assembly GCA_965238005.1 of Longimicrobiales bacterium. Classification (GTDB taxonomy): domain Bacteria; phylum Gemmatimonadota; class Gemmatimonadetes; order Longimicrobiales; family Gaopeijiaceae; genus CBDCKN01. The sequence goes on along the minus strand of OZ250165.1, from coordinate 2,564,602 downwards.
AGCCCCCATTCGGGGGCACGGATGTGCTATTTCCCGCCATGGTGGGTGGGGCCGCGGCCGCCATGAGCGTGCGCGTCGTCCGGCGCAGGGCGCAGACCTGGGTGTTCGTGGCCATCATCACGGGGGCCTATGCCGTGACCCTTCTGGCCCTGGCTCTTCTGGATGAGCGCTCGGCTGGGCCGGTCGCCGCCTCGCTGGGGTGGGCCGGGGCGAATGCGGCCCTGAGCGCGATCATCGCCATGGGCTTCGTGCCCGTCTTCGAGTGGTTCACCGGGATCACCACGGACCAGACGCTCCTGGAGTGGGCGGACCCGAACCGCTCGCTCCTGCGGCGTCTGTCCCTGGAGGCGCCCGGGAGCTACGCCCACACGATCAACGTGGCGAATCTCGGCGAGATGGCCGCCAACTCCATCGGGGCCCACGGGCTTCTCTGCCGGGTAGGCCTCTACTACCACGATGTAGGCAAGGTGTTGAAGCCCCACTACTTCGTGGAGAACCAGCCCGAGGGCAGGAACCCCCACGACAAGCTGAAACCCGACACTTCGGCTTCCATCGTGCGGGAGCACGTCACCGAGGGCCTCAGGCTGGCCCGAGAGGAGAAGCTGCCCGACATCGTGCAGCACTTCATCACCGAACATCACGGCTCTCAGCTCATCGCCTTCTTCCACGAACGGGCGACGGAGGAGTTCGGCGAAGAGAACGTGAACGAGGCCGATTTTCGGTATCCGGGCCCCAAGCCTCAGTCGAAGGAGACGGCCATCGCCATGATGGCGGACTCCATCGAATCGGCCACCCAGGTGCTTCAGGAGCCCACGCCTGAGCGCGTGCGAAGCCTGGTGGACGGCATCGTCGAGGGCAAGCAGCAGGACGGGCAGCTCGATGAGGCTCCTCTGACGTTGCGCGAGATCACCCTGCTCAAGGACACGTTCGTGCAGGTCCTGAGTGGCATCTACCACCACCGCATCGACTACCCGACCACGCAGCATCTGACGGACGCCCCGAGCAGTCCGGCCGACGAAGGGGTCTGAGCCGATTGGAGGTTCAGGTCTCGCTCGGTGCCGCGGAGGGCGTGTCCGAGGATATGCTTCGCTCCGCCGTGGACTTGGTCTTGCGTGACGCCGGCGTCACCGACGGTGAGATCTCACTTGCCCTCCTCGACGACCAGGCTATCCGTGAGCTCAATCGCACCTACCTGGGGCTGGACCGGCCCACCGACGTCATCGCTTTCGTGCTCCACGAAGAGGGCGAGTCCCTGCTCGGAGACATCTACGTCGGGCACGAGCAGGCGGTGCGTCAGGCCGGTGAGATGGCCGTTCCCCTGATCGAGGAGCTCGTGCGCCTGGCGATCCACGGCACGCTCCATGTCTTAGGACACGGTCATCCCGAGACCGACGCTCGCTTCGAAAGCGAGATGTTTCGGCTCCAGGAGCGACTTCTACGGGAGCTACTGGACGAAGCGTCTTGAGCTCCCCACTCTCCGGGGCATGAGCACCAGCCAGACTCAGGATTCTCTCGATCTCTGGGAGCGCATGGCTACCCTCGTCGACCGGGGCGACGTGGGGGCCTTGGAGGCGTTTTTGGCCGAGCTCCATCCTTCGGATATCGCCGATGTAGTGGAGTCGGTGGACGAGGAGACGCGCCTGGCCCTGGTGCGCGCCCTTCCGGCGGAGCTCGCATCCGAGGCCCTGGCCGAGATGGAGGAGGGGGATACCCGGGCGGAGCTCCTGGCTGCTCTGGAGCCCACCGAGGGTGCGGAGCTCCTCCACGAGCTCCCCGACGACGATGCGGCTGACCTCATCGGAGAGCTGGAGCCTGAGGACCAGAACCGCATCCTGGCGGAGCTTCCGGCCGACGAGGCCGGAGAGATCCGGGACCTTCTCCAATACCACGAGGAGACCGCCGGCGGCATCATGACCACGGCCCTGGTCTCGGTGTTGGGCACTGTCAGCGCGGGGGAGGCCATCGGGGCGGTGCGGGTGCAGGGCCGCGAGGTGGAGCACTTCTACACCGTGTTCGTCGTCGACGGCGAGTCCCGGCTGCTGGGCACCGTCCCCCTGGACGATCTGATCCTCGCGGAAACGAACGAGCCCGTCGAGAACCTGGTGGAGCCCGTCGTCGCTTCGGTGACTCCCCATGCGGACCAGGAGGACGTGGGGCACCTGATCAGCCGCTACAACCTCGTGTCCATCCCCGTGGTCTCGGAGGACGGGATCCTTCTGGGTCGGGTGACCTTCGACGACGTCATCGACGTTCTCGAAGCGGAGACCACCGAGGACCTGCTCCTCTTTTCCGGCGTGTCCGACGACGAGGAGCTGCGCGGGAGCTCGCGGGACGCGGTCCGAACCCGGCTTCCCTGGCTTCTCCTGAACACCTTGACGGCCAGCTTCGCTGCCGCCGTGGTCTGGCTCTTCCGGGACCAGATCGCCGCCGCCACCCTCCTCGCCGTGGCGATGCCGGTAGTAGCCGGTCTCGGCGGTAATGCCGGCCAGCAGGCGCTGGCCGTGACGATCCGCCGGCTGGCCACGTCGGGCGGCCCCCTGGAGAGCCGCGACCATGTGGTCGGCAAGGAGCTCCGGGTGGCGCTGCTGAACGGTGGGATCATCGGTGCGGTCGTGGCCGCTGGCGCCGCGGCCCTTGCCGATGTCACGGGCGCCGACCCCCGGCTCGGGCTCGTGGTGCTGCTCGCCATGTGGGGAAACATCGCCATGGCCGGGTTCGCCGGCTCCTTCATTCCGACATTCCTTGACCGCAGAGGACAGGATGCAGCCGTGGCATCGACGGTCTTCCTCACGGCCCTCACGGACATGACGGGCTTCCTGCTGCTCCTCGGGCTCGCGACCGTGATGCTCTAGTTGTGAAGCGCCTCTTCAGGGGGATTCGGGTTCTCACAGGGCTTTCGCCTTTTGTGGTGGCTTTCCTGCGAGACCGGAAGCGGTGGATCATTCTGGGGCGCCCCGCCCGGCGCAGCGAGCGCCATCATCGGCGGAGGGCGCACAAGCTGGTGGCCCGGGTGGCGGGTCTCGGCCCCACCTTCATCAAGCTCGCGCAACTGCTGTCGGCCAGGGCCGACATCTTTCCCGAGCCGTACCTGACCGCCATCGGGATGCTCCAGGATCAGGCGCCGCCGGACCCGCCGGACCAGATCATCGCTCTCCTCGAGGAGGATCTCGGGCGCTCGGTGGACGAAGTCTTCGACGAGTTCGAGCGAGAGCCCATGGCGGCGGCGAGCCTCGGCCAGGTCCACGGTGCCGTCGTGGCGGGTCGCGATGTGGTGGTAAAGGTCCTGCGGCCCGGAGTGGAAGAGCTGGTGGCCCTGGATCTCGACATCGGGTTCACTCTCCTGTACTGGCTCAACATCCTCTTCCCCAACCATCACATCCAGGCTCTGACGAACGTGGTTCGGGAATTCTCGCACCGCGTTCGGGAGGAGATGGACTTCCACCACGAGGCCGACAACATCGAGCGCTTCCGGCGGCACTTCGGGGACGATCCCAAGGTCAGGGCCCCCGAAGTACTGCCTGACTACACTCGACGCCGGGTCCTGGTAATGGAGCGCTGCGCCGGGACGAAGATCGATCAGCTGGACGACTTCTTCGCGTCGGGCCGTCTCCGGTTCACGGAGCTGATGGAGAGTCTCACCGGCCTCTACCTCCGGATGATGATGGTGGATGGATTCCTCCACGCGGATCCCCATCCGGGCAATCTCCTGGTGCAGGAGGACGGGACCATCGTCGTCCTCGACTGGGGAATGGTCCTGGATGTGCCTCGCTGGACCCGCGAGTACATCCTCGATCTCGCGTTGGCGGTTGAGAGAGACGACCTGGACGGGATGATCAACGGCATGTACCGGCTCGGCATGATCAGTCCCGAGGTTTCCAGGGGCGAGATCCGGGAGGCGGCCACGGAGATCCTCGCCATCATGGCCCGGGCGCGGATCTCGAACCGGGACCGCATCGAGGAGATCGTCCACGAGATCTTCGACACGTTCTACACGTGGCCTATCATGCTTCCCCAGGAGCTCGTCTACTTCTTCAGGACCTCGGCCCTCCTGGAGGGGCTCGGGATCCGTTACGACCGGAATTTCGACGGCCTCGGCGTGCTGAAACGGGTGGTCCGAGGCCTGCGGGGCGAGATCGTGAAGACGGCGGCCCGCCAGCCGGTCGCCGTCGCCAGGGACCTGCTCGGCGAGGCTCAGACGGCCCTCCGCACGATGATGGACCTTCTGACTCGGGCCGAGCGTGAGGAGCTCCGGGTCCGCGTGCATCCCCGAGACATTCAGGGCCAGGAGCGCTTCCTCCACCTCCAGGCCCGTCGCATCAGCCTCAGTATCTTCGCCACCGCCACGGCCGTCATCTCGTCGATCCTCTACATCTCGGTGCAGAGCGTGTGGCTACTTGTGGCGGGACTCGCCTTGGCCCTACTCATGTTCGTGCTGGTGTTCTTCATCCCGACGCACCTTCTCGAGAATCCCCTGCGTCACGCCCGGCGCATCCGTCCTGGTGAGCGCGACCGGTGACCGAAGAGCTCCTGAAGCCGCTCCCCGACGAGCTCGAATCGCTGCTCGATCGGTTCCGAGCAGGAAAGCGCGTGGCCCTGGCGAGGGCCATTTCGGTGATCGAGGGCGAGCGCCCGTCCTTTCAGGGCTTTCTGCACCGCGCACTCGATCAGGGCCCCCAGGCACGCCGCCTGGGGATGACCGGCCCGCCGGGTGCAGGGAAGTCCAGCCTCATCGCCGACCTCGCGACCCTGTGCCGCTCCCAGGGTGACGAGGTGGGCATCGTGGCGGTGGACCCCACGTCCCGGTACTCGGGAGGCGCGCTCTTGGGTGATCGGATCCGCATGAATGACTTGTCGACCGACAAGGGGATCTTCATCCGCTCCATGGCGACCCGTGGCTCCTTGGGAGGGCTTGCCACCACCACCAAGGAGGTCATCGACCTCATGGATGCGTTCGGGTTCGGCCGTATAATGGTCGAGACGGTGGGTGTGGGTCAGACCGAGCTTGAGATCACGGGGGCGACGGACACGGTCGTGGTCGTTCTCGTGCCGGAGTCAGGCGACGGCATCCAGGCCATGAAGGCGGGGCTCATGGAGATCGCCGACATCTTCGTGGTGAACAAGGCCGACCGCCCCGGAGCGGACCGCCTGCTCAAGGATCTGCGGGTGGCGCTGCACCTGAGGGCGGGGAAGGCCCTAAGTGACGTGCCCGCCCACCACGGCGTCGATCTGTCGCGTCTGGGCAAGAAAAAGCAGGTCACCCCCGATCCGGAAGTAGAGGAGGGGCCTGCCTGGGAGATCCCGGTTCTCAAGACCGTGGCCCAGACGGGTGAGGGGGTTCCAGAGCTTCTGGCCGCCATCGACGAGCACGGGACGTTTGTGAGCGAGTCAGGGGAGCTCGGGGCGCGGCGCAGAGCCAGGGTGGCCGTCAGGGTTCGAGAGGTGGCCGACCGGGAGCTCCGCGGAATCTTGTGGGGGAGCGAGAGCACGGCTGCTCTCCTGGAGGAAGGTCTGGACCGGATCCAGCACGGTGAAGCGACTCCCTACTCAGTCTCTTCGTCCATCCTGAGCGATCTGCTGAGCCGGGACATTTCCACTGAAGATGGGTAGACTTCGACCATGTCCACTCTTGAACGGGATATGACTTCTCCCGGCGACCTGATGGAGCAGGTGGCCGCACAGAAGGCCGAGATCGACAGGCTGCGGGAGCAGCTGAAGGCGTGGGAGGAGGAGTTCGAGGCGACGCCCACGCGGGACGGGCTCTTCACGACTCTTTCCGGTATGGACGTAAAGCCGCTCTATACGCCGGCCGACCGGGCAGGGGCTGAGAGCTACGAGGATGCCCTGGGGGTTCCCGGCCGGTTCCCGTTCACTCGTGGTCCCTACTCCACCATGTACCGCACGCGCCTCTGGACCATGCGTCAATTCGCGGGCTTCGCCACGTCCGAGGAGACGAACGAGCGGTACAGGTACCTTCTGAACCACGGCACCACGGGCCTGTCCGTGGCCTTCGACTTTCCCACCCTGATGGGCTACGACAGCGACCACCCGCGCTCTCTGGGGGAGGTAGGTGTCTGCGGGGTGGCCATCTCATCCCCGCACGACATGGAGACGCTCTTCGAGGGCATCCCCCTCGACCAGGTCTCGGTCTCCATGACCATCAACGGGCCGGCCGTCATCCTCTACTGCTTCTACGTGGCGGCGGCCGAGCGGCAAGGCATCTCGCCGGATAAGCTCCGAGGTACCGTCCAGAACGACATCCTCAAGGAGTACCAGGCGCAGCACGCCTGGATCTTCCCGCCGGAGCCTGCGCTGCGCTGCATCGTCGACATGTTCGAGTGGTGCGCGGAGCACGCGCCCAAGTACAACCCGATCTCCATCTCCGGCTACCACATTCGGGAGGCCGGTGCCACGGCCGCCCAGGAGCTGGCGTTCACGCTGAGGAACGGCTTCGAGTACGTGGAGAGGGGAATAGAGCGGGGCCTGGACGTGAACCGCTTCGCTCCACGGCTCTCGTTCTTCTTCGACGTCCACAACGACTTCTTCGAGGAGATCGCGAAGTTCCGGGCGGCGCGACGGATCTGGGCTCGGGCCATGCGCGACACATACGGCGCCACGAATCCGGACGCGTGGAGGCTCCGTACCCACGCACAGACTGCCGGGGTCAGCCTCATGGCGCAGCAGCCCGAGAACAACATCGTGCGCGTTGCGTACCAGGCCATGGCCGCCGTGCTGGGTGGAACCCAATCGCTGCACACCAACTCCATGGACGAGACCCTGGCGCTCCCCACGGAGAAGACCGTCCGGATCGCGCTTCGTACACAGCAGATCCTCGCCTACGAGAGCGGCGTGCCCAACACCATCGATCCGCTGGCGGGCTCCTATTACGTGGAATCCCTTACGGACCGGCTCGAGGCCGAGGCCCTCGACCTCTTCCGGCAGATCGACGAGCTGGGCGGGGTCGTTCCGGGCATCGAGACGGGCTTCTTCCAATCCGAGATCGCGCACTCGGCCCTACGCCAGCAGAACGAAGTGGAGTCGTCCCGGCGGCTGGTGGTGGGCGTGAACGAGTTCACCGAGGGCTCGGAGGACATCGAGATCGATACCCTCAAGATCGATGCGTCCGTGGAGGAGCGTCAGCGTCGGCGCATGGCCGAGCTTCGAGCCCTCAGGGACGACGACCGCGTGCAGGAGACCTTACAGACCCTCGAAGCTGTGTGTCGCGACGGTGGCAACGTGGTGCCGGCGATCCTCGACTGTGCACGGGCCGACTGCACGTTGTACGAGATCCGGCATGCCATGGAGGTGGTCTTCGGAAGCTACAAGGAGCCCGTCTTCTTTTAGGGACTCAGAGTCTCTCTATGATGTAGCTGATGCGCCAGTTGGACATGGCTTCCGGATCCGACGATCCCTCGTCCGCAGGCTCGTAGAGTCCTGCCCAGTCGTCGACCGGTCCCTTGAACTCCCTGCGGTACCGATCGAGCTCGTCGTTGGCGGAGAGGACGTCGATCTCTTCGCCGAACAGATCGACGACCAGGTGGTCCTCCACATCGCCCTCGAACAGCACCTTGTTCAGAGTGACGAAATTCCAGCCTGGCTTGTCCGAGAGGGAGTAGTGACCCTCCTCGGGGAAGCGGGTCTCCTCCGAGAGACCGCCACTGTTCTCACTCGAGACATGCGAACGGAACCGGAACTCTCCCGTCTCCTTGAAGAACGGTTCGAGCTTGTCGAGAATCTTGATCCACTTCAGCGTGACACGAATCCGCGCCATCGATCATCTCCTCCAGACTGGAGCGATTGAATCCCACTGCGGCCGGACTGCCGTCCGACGGCCTGAATCTGGCCGATGTTATGCATGAATGCCCTGTTTGTCCAGCGACATGTGACGACCCCTCTCAAACCGATAGATTTGAAGCGCTTTGCGCGACCAGACGGGATCGCGCCTGGAGCATTCCAAACGGAGAATCCCATGTCGTCGGAGGATCGACAGATTCGAGTGCTGGTGGCCAAGCCTGGGTTGGATGGCCACGACCGCGGGGCCAAGGTCATCGCCGCGTCCTTCAGGGACGCCGGTTTCGAGGTCATCTACACGGGTCTCCATCAGACGCCCGAGATGATCGTAAATGCCGCCGTCCAGGAGGACGTGGATGTGGTAGCCTTGTCAGTCCTGTCGGGGGCCCACATGACGCTCTTTCCGAGGGTCCTGGAGCTGCTCAGGGAAGAGGGCGCGGACCACATGCTCCTCACCGGGGGCGGAATCATCTCCGAGGGGGACATGCACGCGCTCTCGGGGCAGGGCGTGGGGAAGCTTTTCGGCCCCGGCACGTCCACCGCCGACGCCGTGGCGTACGTCCGTGATTGGTTCACTACACGCGAGGAAAGGGTCTGACGTGACCCAACCCGGGGACGCGACGACCGAGGATTCTCGGACCACCCTGGGCCAGGGTCGCCTCGCCACGCTGGCGGAAGAGCTCACGGAGCTTCGTTCGGCGCTCCTCCAAGGGGGTGGCCCCAAACGGATCCAACGCCAGCACGACCAGGGCAAGCTGACGGCCCGCGAGCGGGTGGGGCGGCTGCTGGACTCCGGGAGCACCTGGGTCGAGGTCGGCATGCTCGTGGCCTATGACCAGTACGACGGCCAGGCTCCCGGAGCAGGCGTGGTGACGGGGGTGGGCGTTGTCGAAGGGCGTGAGGTCGTGGTCGTGGCAAACGACGCCACCGTCAAGGCGGGATCCTGGTGGCCCGAGACCATCACAAAGATGCTCCGGGCCCAGGAGATCGCCATGCGTTGCCGCATCCCCATCGTGTATCTCGTGGACTCCGCTGGAGTGAATCTGCCGTACCAGAGCGGCGTGTTTCCGGGGCAGTACGGGGCCGCTCGCATCTTCTACTACAACTCCATCATGCGCCGCTATCTGGGGATTCCCCAGCTCGCAGCGGTCATGGGACCGTGTATCGCAGGCGGCGCATACCTGCCCGCCCTCTCCGACGTCATCCTCATGGTGGAGGGGACGAGCTTCATGGGCCTCGGGGGGCCGAACCTCGTGAAAGGGGCGACGGGGCAGACGGTGGATTCGGAGGAGCTGGGCGGCGCCCGGGTGCATACCGAGGTGAGCGGCGTCGCCCACTACATGATGCCGGACGACCAGACTTGTTTGACCAAGCTCCGGAGGCTGATCTACGAGCTGCCCGGGGACCCGTCCACACGTATTCCCACTCGGGGAGCGGGAGCAGGAGCAGAAGCAGGAGGAGGAGGAGGAGGAGGAGGAGGAGGAGGAGGAGGAGGAGGAGGAGGCTCACCCCCTGCTCGTGACCCTGTGGACCTCTATGATCTCCTCCCGGCGGACCACCGTCAGCCCTACGACATGCGTGCCGTGCTGGCGTGCATTCTCGACGGGGAGGCGCTCGACGAGTTCCAGCCCGACCATGCCGCCGAGATGATCTGCGGGATGGGGTTCATCGGAGGGATGCCCTTGGGCGTCATCGCCAACGCGCGGACCGTGATCCAGGACGATCGGCCCGGCCCGCCCCGCTTCGGGGGGATCATCTATACGGAGAGTGCCGAGAAGGTGGCGTATTTCATCGAGACCATGAACCGCCAACGGACGCCAATTCTGTTCGTCCAGGACGTGTCGGGCTTCATGGTCGGACCCGAGGCCGAGCACTCGGGGATCATCCGCGCCGGGGCCCGCTTCGTGGAGGCCATGGCCACTGCCACCGTGCCCAAGCTCGTACTCACCCTGAACCACGCATCGGGCGCGGGCTAATACGCCATGGCCGGGCAGGGATTCGATCCGGACTTCATCCTGTCTCTCCCGACCGGCCGCATGGGCGTGATGGAGGGAGACAGCGCCGTGATGGCGCTCTTCAGTCGGCAGCTCGAGGAACTCAAGGCCAAGGGGGAGGTGCCCGACGAAGACCTCAGCACCCGCATGGACGAGGTTCGCGCGGACTACGACCGGCAGCTCGACGCCCGCTTCGCGGCGGCCCGGGGCTTCGTCGATGAGATCGTGCTGCCCGAGGAGCTCCGGCCGGCGTTGATCCATCTCCTGAGGGCCGCCCTCAACAACCCGGGCCCCCATTTGGGACCCTTCCACTTGGACGCGGGGCCCCCCACCTCAAACCTCGAGGGGGCTGCGGGGCCGGACCATGGCTGAGGGGGACCTCGTACGCATCGCCTCGGGACAGGGCTTCTGGGGCGACGATCCCGAGGCGCCCGTGCGCCAGGTGGAGGGCGGCCCCATCGACTACCTCATGATGGACTACCTGGCCGAGGTCACCATGTCCATCTTGCAGAAGCAACGCGCCCGGGACCCGTCGGCCGGGTACGCCCGGGACTTCGTGCCCCTGATGCGCCGGATCTTCCCGACGTGCGTGGAGCGAGAGATCACGGTGATCACCAACGCCGGTGGCGTGAATCCTCGCGGGTGTGCGGAGGCCCTGGTCGAGGCGGGACGGGAGGCCGGAGTCGGAGGGAAGGCCACCGTGGGCATGGTCGTGGGCGACGACCTCATGGACCGGCTCGACGGGTTCCTCGCCGACGGCCATCAGCTCCGCAACATGGAGACGGACGAGCCCCTCTGAGCCATCCGTGATCGGGTGCAGAGCGCCAACGTCTACATGGGCGCCCGACCCATCCTGCAGGCTCTCGGTCTAGGAGCCGATGTGGTGGTGACGGGCCGCTCCACCGACACGGCCCTTAAATACGGACCCATGATCCACGAGTTCGGGTGGGCCCTGGACGACTGGGACCGCTTGGCCTCCGGAGTGGTGGCGGGGCACATCAACGAATGCGGCGCTCAATGTACCGGCGGGAATTGCCTCATCGACTGGTGGTCCGTCCCGAACCTGGCCGAAGTCGGCTTTCCCATCATCGAGGCCAACGCCGACGGCACTTTCGTGGTGACCAAGAACGACGGATCGGGCGGTCGGGTCACCCGGGGCACGGTCACCGAGCAGATCGTCTACGAGATGGGAGATCCCCGGACGTACATCACTCCGGACGTCGTCGCCGACTTCACCACCATCGAGCTCGAGGACGAGGGCGAGGACCGGGTCCGGATCAAAGGAGTCCGGGGCCGAGAGGCCACGGAGTTCATGAAGGTGTCCATCGCTTATTCCGACGGCTTCAAGGCCGTGGGCACCCTGACGTACGCCTGGCCCGACGCGGCCGCCAAGGCCCGGGCGGCCGACCGGGTGCTCCGGGAGCGTCTGGAACGCCTCGGCCTCGTTCTGGAGGTGCGCACGGAGCTGGTGGGCTGGGACTCGACACACGGCGCTCTGGCCGGGCCGCCGCCTGCGGATCTGCCCGAGCTGCAGCTTCGCGTGGGAGTGCGAGGGAGGGACCGGGCGGCGGTGGAGCGCTTCACGCGGGAGATCGCGCCTCTGGTCCTGACGGGGCCTCCCTCGGTGACGGGTTTCGCCGGGGGCAGACCTCGTGTTCAGGAGATCATGGCGTATTGGCCGGCCCTGATCGAGAAGGAAGCGGTGGAGCCTCATCTGACGGTGGAGGTCTTTGATGTCTAGGCCCTCGCGGATCCAGCTCGTCGACCTTGCGCATGCCCGCTCCGGTGACAAGGGCGACACGGCCAACGTGGGCGTGATCGCCTACGATCCGAGCCACTACGAGCTCCTCAAGGAGGTTGTGACGGTGGAGCGCGTGAAGGAGCATTTCGGCGAGATGGTGCTCGGCCCAGTGGAGCGCTTCGAGCTGCCCAACCTCGGCGCCCTCAACTTCCTGCTGCACAACGCCCTCGACGGGGGAGGCACCATGTCTCTCATGAACGACGCTCAGGGGAAGGTCTTCAGCACGGCGCTGCTCCGCTTGGAGGTCGACGTGCCCGCCGAGGTCGCGGAGGCCGTACGAGGTCGGGGACGAGCCCCCGCCGCCGAAGGCGAGAAGCCCTCATGACGTCCTCGATCTTGGAGGTGCACGTCTCGGACGGGATCTGCCGGTTGACGCTCAACCGTGCGGAGAAGCGGAACGCCTTGAACGGTGAGCTCATGTCTGCGCTGGCGGAGGCACTCCACGGTGCATCGGACGACGACGCGGTCCGCGTCATCGCCATCCGGGGCGCGGGGGAGGACTTCTGTGCAGGGGCGGACCTGGCAGAGCTGGAGCGGACCCTCGACCTGGGCCACGAGGCGAGCGTGGCCGACGCCATGACCCTCGGCAATCTCTTCATCCAGATGCGGCGTCATCCCAAGCCCATCGTCGCCGTGGTCCACGGACGGGCCTTGGCAGGCGGCTGCGGGCTGGCCACCGCGTGCGACCTGGTTCTGGCCAGCGACGACGCGGAGTTCGGCTATCCGGAGGTCAATCTCGGCTTCGTCCCGGCCATGGTCATGGCGATCTTGCGGCGCAAGGTCACGGAATCCGTTGCCTTCGAGCTCTTGACCACGGGCGAGCGGATCTCGGCCGAGAGGGCAGGGCAGATCGGGCTGGTCAACCGAGTCTTCGGGGCCGCCGATTTCGAGGCCGGCGCATCCCGGTTCCTCGAGGCGCTCGCCCAGAAGCCGGCGTCGGCGTTGGAGCTCTCCAAGGGCCTGCTCTACGAGCTGGACGAGGCCGGCTTCGAAGAGGCCATCACGAAGGGCTCGGAGGTGAACGCCATCGCTCGCCGGACCGAGGCCTGTCGGGAGGGCGTCCGACGGTTTCTGGGCCACTGATGGCACGGCTTCTCGAGTGGCGGATTCGGCTTTTCGGGATCGGCGCGGTGCTCGGCTTGGGCGGCATCTTCCTGGAGGCCGCCTGGCTGGTGACGGTGGCTCTGGTCGTGCTCCTCGTTGGCATTGCGGTGAGCTACACGCCGGACCGAGACCCGACGGAAGAGGAGGAGGATCTGGGGGCCTGAACCGTCATTGAGGTGCCCACTCGCTCGGGCGACGGTCCCGCATGTGTCCGGATCTGGCTCTGGCCCATCGGCTCCTCGAACAGCACTTCGGCTTCTCGTCCTTCCGCCCGGGTCAAGAGCGCCTGGTGGCAGCCGGGATGTCGGGCCGGGACGCCCTGGGGGTTCTTCCCACGGGAGGGGGCAAGAGCCTCTGCTATCAGGTGCCCGCCCTCGCCCTGCCGGGCCTCACGCTGGTGCTGAGCCCCCTGATCTCCCTCATGGAGGATCAGACGAAGCGGGCCGTCGCGGCCAGGATTCCAGCCGCGTTCCTCACCAGTGGACTGTCCGGCGGCGAGCGCCGGACAGTGCTGCGAGAGGCCGTGGGCGGGAGTGTGAAGCTCCTCTTCGCGGCGCCGGAGCGCCTCGAGACCCCGGGCTTCGTCGAGGCGTTGCGAACGACCAGGGTGTCGCTCGTGGCCGTGGACGAAGCGCACTGTATCAGCGAGTGGGGCCACGACTTCCGGCCGTCCTACCGTCGCATCGGCCTGCTCCGGGAAAGGCTCCGGGCCCCGTTCATGGCGCTGACCGCCACGGCCACCCCCAAGGTACGGGAAGATATCATCGCAGTTCTCGGCCTGGTGGACCCGGTTCCTGTCGTGGGCTCCTTCGACCGCCCCAACCTGGCCTGGCACGTCAAGCGAGCGGACGATCACGGCTCCAAGGTCCGGGTCATCCGGCGGATGGTGCGTGAGGAGAAGGGCGCCGTTGTCGTATATGCGGGGACTCGCCGCGTCGTGGAGGTTATCCGCGCCGATCTCGCCCGCCTCGGAGTCGTGGCGACGGCATATCACGCGGGTCTGGAACCCGGGCCACGGAGCCGTGTGCAGGACGATTTCCTCTCAGGGAGGACCCGTGTGGTCGTCGCCACGAACGCCTTCGGCATGGGCGTGGACAAGAGCGACGTCCGCCTCGTTCTCCACTACCAGCTGCCGGGCACGTTGGAGTCCTACTACCAGGAGGCGGGCCGGGCCGGACGGGATGGGGCGCCGGCGCGCTGCGTGGCGCTTCACGGCCGCCACGACCACCGGCTGCACGAGGCGTTTATCGACCGCTCGCGGCCTTCTGTGCGGGTGCTCAAGAGGGCTCCCAGGGCCCTCCACAGGGCCGTGGGAGCCGGCGCGCGGGGGCTGTTGGACGTCGATCGTGCGGCCCGGGACGCCCGCTGCACGGGTGAGGAGTTTATGGGCACCCTGGAAGCTCTCGAACGGCTCGGATCGGTCCGAATCTACGGGGGATCTGGACCGTGGGGCTCGGATTGGCCCCTTTCGGGTAACACAGACCCGAGATCGTCGTCGGAACGAAGCCGTGAGTGTGAGCTCCTGGACGTGGGAGTTCGGTCTTCGGATCCCGACTGGTCCGGTCCTCGCCGGCTACGGGAAGCTGCGCTGGACGGCCTTCGAAGGGTCCGGGCGTACGCCGACGCCGGCCGGTGCAGGCGAGCGGTGCTCCTCGAGTACTTCGGGGACGGGACACCGGCCTGTGGGGGCTGTGACCTCTGCGATGCGCAGAGCCGGCGGGGGTCGCGACGAATCTTCGTCAAAGAAAAACCGTATGCATAGATATCTGTCGGAAGAGCACGACTGCCTCGTGAAAGAGGTACGGGCGTTCGCCCGCGAGGCCATCGCACCCATCGCGAGGGATGCCGACGAGTCGAACGAGTTCCCCTGGGAGACGGTCAAGGCGATGGGGGACATGGGGCTCCTGGGAGTGCCCGTCCCCCGGGAGCTCGGGGGTATGGGACGCGACTACTTGAGTTACATTCTCGTGGTCGAGGAGCTCGCCAAGGTCGACGCGAGCCACGCCATCACCGTGTCCGCCCACACCACGTTGGGCACGTCTCCGATCCTGGCATTCGGAACGGATGCGCAGCGGGAGCGGTATGTTCGCCCTCTGGCGAGCGGTAAAGTCCTCGGGGGCTTCGGCCTCACGGAGCCGGGAGCGGGATCCGATGCAGGGGGAACCACCGCGAGGGCCGTCCGGGAGAACGGCGGGTACCGCGTAAGCGGATCGAAGATCTTCATCACACATGCGGGTGTGGGAGAGATCTTTACGGTCACGGCGGTGACCCAACCCGATCAGGGATCTCACGGGATCTCGAGCTTCATCGTGTGCAAGCCGACGGTGGATCTGGAGCGGGCCCGGTCCCTCGGCTTCGGGCACGACGACGACCTTCCGTTCCTCGAGGGGGTGCGGGCGGGCAAGAAAGAGGACAAGATGGGGTGGAGAGCTTCCGACACGCGGGAGCTGCTCATAGAAGATGCGCTCGTCCCTGAAGAGGATCGTCTCGGTGAGGAGGGAGAGGGCTTCATCAACTTCATGAAGACCCTCGACGCCGGCCGGATCGGCCTCGCGGCCCTCTCTCTGGGATTGGCCGAAGGGGCGTTCGAAACGGCGCTCCGGTATGCGAACGAGCGCGAACAGTTTGGAAAAAAGATCTGGGATTTCCAGAACATTCAGTTTGAGTTGGCGGATATCGCCACGGACATTCAAGCAGGGAAGCACCTCACGTACCACGCAGCCTGGCTCAAGGATCACGACCAGCCATTCACGAAGGAGGCCTCGATGGCCAAGCTCTTCTGTTCCGAGCTTGCCATGCGAGCCACGCACAAGGCGGTCCAGATCATGGGTGGGGCGGGTTACACCGCCGACTACCCGGTGGAGCGCATGATGCGCGACGCCAAGGTTTGCGAGATCGGTGAGGGAACTAACGAGATCCAGCGTTTGGTGATCGGTCGACAGCTCGTCAAGGAGACGTTCGGCGGATCGGCGCTGGCATAACAGGGAAGCTCACTCGGGCCGCTGGCTCGCCAATCGCGCGCGCGCACGTCGCGCGCGCCACGCGGGCCTGAGCTGCGGCCGGCTTCGCTCCTCCCCGCAACGAGGGAAGGGACGAGGCCGGGGTAGCCTGGGCGCACCGGCGGGATTGGCCACGAGTAGCCGACCAAGGAGAAAAATACATTGAGGAGAGAAATCCTCGTGAGCGCCACAGCCCACGAATCGTGGGTAGCGCTCATGGAAGACGAGCAGTTGGTCGAGTTGATGTTCGACCGGCCCGATCAAGGGCGTCTGCTCGGAGACATCTATCTGGGCAAGGTCGAGTCGATTCTGCCCGGCATTCAGGCCGCTTTCGTCGATATCGGAACGGACAAGGCGGGATTCCTCCACGTCGCCGACCTCGACACGGGTGACGACGACGAGGAGGACGGTGGAGGAGGAAGACGGCGCCGCCCGAAGAAGTATCCTCCCATTCAGGACCTCATTAAGAAGGGCCAGCAGGTGATCGTGCAGGTCACCAAGGAGCCCATCAGTAACAAGGGACCTCGCCTGACCGCCGAGGTCTCGCTGCCGGGTCGATTCCTCGTCTACATGCCCGGCTCGTCCCACGTGGGCGTCAGCCGGAAGATCGAGGATCGGGACGAGCGCTCGCGGCTGCGCAAGCTCGCCAAGGGCATCCTGCCCAAGAACAGCGGGGGCATCATCGTCCGAACCGTGAGCGAGGAGCTCAACGAGGACACCTTCAGGAAGGAGTTCAAGCGCCTCAGCGCGAACTGGAAGAAGATCCTCAAGAAGAGGGAAGGTGCCAAGGCTCCGGCGCTCCTGCACCGTGAGGCGAAGCTCATCAGCGGGGTGATTCGAGACCTCTTCAGCAATCGCTTCGAGTCGATCACCGTGGACGACAAAGTGATCTACAACGAGATCCTCCAATACGTGAAGAGCGTGGCGCCCGACCTGAAGGGCCGTGTCCGGCTCTATTCGGACTCGGTCTCGCTCTTCGACAAGCACGGGATCGAAGAAGAGATCCAGGCGGCGTTCGAGAAGAAGGTGATCATGCCCTCCGGCGGCTACATCATCATCGAGCCCACCGAGGCGCTCGTGTCCATCGACGTCAATACGGGGCGCTACAAGGGGAAGAAGGACGCCGAGAGCACTATCCTCAAGACCAACCTGGATGCCGCGAAAGAGATCGCCCGTCAGCTGCGGCTGCGGGACATAGGGGGCATCATCGTGTGCGACTTCATCGACATGGAGTCCCAGCAGAATCGCGATCGTGTCCTTCATGAGCTGAGGACTCACCTGGGGCGCGATCGTGCCCGCACCAAGGCCTTCGAGGTCTCGGGATTGGGATTGGTGGAGATGACACGGCAGCGGGTCCGTCCGTCTCTCTTCAACTCCCTCACCAAGACCTGTGATCACTGCGACGGCGGGGGCCGCGTCTACACTCCGGCAACCGTGGTCCGCCAGATCGAGAGGAGTCTCAGGAGAGTTTCCGCCAAGGGCGAGGAGCGGGAGATCCTGATCCGGATGCATCCCGAAGTGACCCTGCGAATCCTCGAGGACGAGCCGGACTTCCTGCCGAGACTGGGACGCTATACCAAGCTGTCACTGGACATGAGGGATGATCCGCTGCTCAGGGAGGATGAGTTCCGGATTCTCTCGGGCGCTGCAGAAACGGACGTGACGGCCCGATACGCCGCCGCATGAGTGTCGCCACGTCTTGACCCGACTCCGGACTTCCATGAGCTTTTTAGGCTGTATTGGACGAGTTCGCACCGCCATCGAGGTACAGCATGTACGCGGTTTTTCAGACGGGTGGTAAGCAGTTCCGGGCGGAACCGGGCGTAAAGCTCCGGATTCCTTCCCTGGAGGCGGAGGAGGGAAGCACCATCTCCTTCGACGAGGTTCTGCTAACCTCGGACGGCGATGCGGTATCCGTTGGTCAGCCCACCGTAGGTGGCGCCAAGGTGACCGCCGAGGTGCTCCGTCACGGCAGGGACAAGAAGATCATCGTATTCAAGCGGAAACGCAGGAAAGGCTACCGCAGGAAGCAGGGACATCGGCAGAAGTTCACCGAGATTCGGATCGCCGACATCGAGCTTTAGCGAACCGACACCCGGGGCGATTCTCCGAGGGACATCTCATGGCACATAAGAAGGGCGTAGGCTCGAGCCGGAACGGCCGCGACAGCAATTCGAAGCGGCTCGGCGTAAAGCGATTCGGCGGACAATGGGTCAGCGCTGGCAGCATCATCGTTCGCCAGCGTGGGACGCGTTTCCACCCGGGCCGTAACGTTTCTCGCGGAAGAGACGACACTTTGTTCGCCACTGCTGATGGTGTGGTGACGTTCGAGACTTACCGTCGACGTAAGGCGGTTTCGGTCTACCCCGGCGAGTAGTCCCGAGCAGAAAATTATCGAGTCCGCTCCGCAGGGGCTGCCTGCGGAGCGGACTTCCTTTATGCCCGACACCCGCATCGAAAGACAAAGAATTCGGATCTTTTCTGACGATTACCCGGTTCGGATGGGCGGGAGTGGATCTTTCTTGGGCATCGCTCCGTAAGGGGTGCGAGGGAAGAAATAGGGAGGGTACATGTACTCCATGAAGAAATACGATAGATGGCCGCGGCGAGTCGTCCGTGGTGTGGCGCTGGCCTTGTCGCTGGCGTTCCTAGCGGCCGGCTGGGCAGTGACCGACGGCGATGACCCGCCCACCGACTCCGGCTGGTTAAGCGACGAAGTCGTTCCAGTCGTACTGGCCGACATGGAGCGGGAGCTGGCATCGGCCCAGTTGCCGCTGCAGGTGAACGAGCGCGTCGAGTTCTGGACGCGGCGGTTCGTCACCGAGGAGAGGTCGGCCTTCGAGGAGCTTCTCTCGAGGGAGGGTCTCTACTCGGACATGATCACGGCCAAGCTCCGCGAGCGAGGCATGCCCGAGGAGCTGATCTACGTGGCCATGATCGAGTCCGGGTTCGTTCCGAGTGCTCGATCCTACGTTTCCGCGCTAGGAGTCTGGCAGTTCATGAGCCCCACGGCCCGGGCGTACGGGCTCCGGATCGACTCGTACGTGGACGAGCGACGCGACCCGGTGCGGGCCACCGACGCGGCGCTGGACTACCTGAACGAGCTGCACCAGCGCTACGGCTCCTGGTACCTGGCGGCTGCGGCATACAACGCGGGTCCGACCCGTGTGTCCCGCACGCTCAACCGGCATGCCGGTGGGCGGGTCGGGGACGAGAGCCTGTACTGGGAGATCGTGGACCACCTACCACCCGAGACGGCCCAATACGTGCCGAAGCTCCTGGCGGCCACCTATCTGGCCCGCCACGCTTCGAAGTACGGCTTCGAGGTCACCCGCGCGGAGCCGTATGTCTACGATATCGTCTGGACGCCGGGGGGAACGGGACTCCGGCATGTCGCGGAGTCTGTGAGTGTGTCGGCGGAGCGCATGTACGAGCTGAACCCTCAGCTCATCCGGGGCGTGACGCCTCCGGGCGCGGCGTATCCCCTCCGGGTCCCCGTCGGCGCCGCCAATCAGGTAGTGGCGACCCTGGGGATGACCGATCGCCGTGTCCGCCGCGCCGACGACTGACGCCTGCGGGCTAGTGAGGCTCGTGGGCTAAGGCTCTCCACTCTGGGCTTGGCGGGCGGCCGAGATGATCCGCCAGATCACGTCCCGGGCGAGCTCCGGATCCACGCCCAGCTTCCGAGCCCTCTCCGCGACGCGGCGCACGACCCGAGCTTCGCGGGCAGGATCCAGTACCGGAAGACCCAGCTCCTGCTTCACACGACCGATCTCCACGGCGAGCGTGCGGCGCTCGCCGATAAACCGGATGATCTCGTCGTCCAGCTCCATGATGCGGTCCCGCAGCTCGTCCAGCTCGGCATGGGGCGCCGGATCGCCGTCTCCATGTGACGTGTCGTCGCTCATGAGGATGACTCCAGGGGTGGGCCTTCGACGAACTCGAAAGTGTGCTCTCCATCCTGCGGCGCGGTGGCCAGACTCACAAGAATCAGCGTGGGCACGTGGACCAACAATCCCAGGATCCCCTCGTGCAGGTCCAGAGGTCTCAGGGACCCGTTCACGAAGAAGAATACGGCCGTGGCCGACCCCGCCAGGAGCCCCAGCAGGGCCCCGGTCGTAGTGGCCCGCCGCCAGTAGAGGGCGGCAAGCACGGTGGGGGCCAGCTGGCAGATGATGCCGTACGAGCCCAGGAGTAGCCCGACCAGAGAGCCCTGGTCGTCGAGTGCGAAAACGTATGCCACCGCGCCCACCGCAACGATCAAGACGCGCATGAGGAGTCGCTGCTGCGCATCGGTCAGGGGTACGAACGGGCGCACCCCGTCCTCCACCGCCACCGACGCCGCTCCGTGCAGGAGCGCGTCTCCCGTGCTCATGGATGCGGACAGCGCCCCGGCGCAGAACAGCCCCACCACGAGGGCGGGTAGGTCGGTTCTCAGCACCATGAACGGCAGGATGAAGTCGTCGGTGGGGGGACGCTCGGGAAAGAGCACGCCGGCGAAGCCGATGAGGAAGACGGGAACCAGGAAGAGCTGGAAGGTGGGGAAGAGGATGGCCGTCTTCCGGATGATGTCATCGTCCCGGGCCGTGAACGCCTTCATGAACAGGTGAGGCCACATCTGGAGGCCGATGACGCTCACGAGAATGGCCGTCGAATATCCGCCCCAGGTCCAGGCTTCACCTCCGGCCGTTAGGCCCGGCACGGTGAGGAGCTCCGGCCGCTCCGCGGCGATGCGTTCGAACATGGCGCCCACACCCCCGTAGAGGTGGAAGGGCAGGTAGAGTCCCAGGGTCCAGGCGATGATCAGCATGAACACACCCTGGAAGGTGTTGGTCCACCCCACGGCCATCATCCCGCTTCCCAGCACGTAGATGATGACGATGGCGTAGGCCAGAGCCGCCCCCAGGGCCAGCGGCACGTGCCCCTCCGTCACCGCCTCGATGACGATCCCGGCGCCGCGCATCTGGAGCGTGATGTAGGGCACGAAGGCTATGAGGGTGAGGGACGCGATCAGGACCGACAGTCCCCGGGACGGAAAGCGCCCCACGATGAGCTGGGCCTGTGTGACGAAGCCGAACCGTCGACCGAGACCCGCCACCTTCGGTCCCACCCAGTACCAGGGTGCCATCCCCAGAGCGCCGTAGGAGAGGATGTAGAACGCCGCGGCGCCTCTTCCGTATGCCCATCCGGGCCCACCCAGGAATGCGAAGGCGGAATAGACGCTCGCGCCGGTGACGAAGTAGAAGACCAGGAGCCCGAAGCTCCGGTCCCCGGCTACGAACCCCTGGACGCTCTTGGTGCTCCTGCGACCGGCCCTGAGCCCGATGATCAGGGTGATCAGCAGATAGATGCCGATGACGGAGGAAACGACCTGCCAGCGCTCCATGAGGGCCTACCTGTCGCCGGCCCGTCGCTCGGCCAGCTCCATCACCAGGAGGGCCACCCCGACCAGGATGAGCAGAAGAGTCAGCCAGGCCATGACGAACGGAAGGCCCAGGACGAGCGGGCGGATACTATTGAAGGGCACCAGGCCGGGCCACATGCCGAGGACGCCGTCCACGATCAGGAAGGCGACCACGGCCGTACGGACCGCCCGCGGCTTCATCGGCCCTTGAACTCGGGCTTCCGCTTCTCCACGAATGCCTGCACGCCCTCGCGTCCGTCCTCACTGGCGAAGGCCGACAGGAAGAGCTCCCGCTCCAATTCCAGCCCGGCGGAGAGGGGGGTCTCGAGGGCGGCCTTTACGGACTGCTTGACCAGGCGCAGGGCCACGGGGCTCCAGCGTGCCATGCGGCTGCCCAGCTCGCGGGCTTTCTCCACGTGCTGGCCGTCGTCGACCAGGAACTCCACCAGCCCGATGCGGAACGCCTCCTCGGCGTCGATGAAGTCGCCGGTGAGGGCGATGCGCATTGCCTGACCCGCTCCCACCAGCCGGGCGAGGCGCTGGGTTCCGCCCGCCCCGGGAATTAGGCCAAGGCGGATCTCGGCCTGACTGAACCGGGTGGTCCGGTCGGCCACCCGGACGTCGCAGGCCAGTGCCAGCTCGCACCCGCCGCCGACGCAGAATCCGTGGATCGCGGCGATCAAGGGTTTGGCGAAGGCCGCCGCCACGTCGTACACCCGTGGGTGCTGGTAGAGCTCGCGCTGCTCCGCCGCCGTCCGTGACGCGAATTCGGAGACGTCCGCTCCGGCGGTGAAGGCTTTGTCACCCTGTCCGTGGATGATGGCCACCTTGATGTCCGGATCGTCCCTGGCCGACACCGATGCACATCGTGGCCATTCCCGTTGCGGCCTCGCGTCTCGACATCTCATGCACAAGGGTTGTAAGGATGTGGGCTCCAGAGCAACCCACGGGATGCCCGAGGGCGATGGCCCCCCCGTTCACGTGCACCCTTGCCGGATCCAGATCGAGCTCCTTCACACAGGGAAGCGCCTGGGCGGCGAAGGCCTCGTTGAGCTCGACCAGGTCGAGGTCGCCGGCCCCCACGTCCTACTTGAACACCGGATGCAGCCGAGCAAGATCCTCGACGGTGGTGCCGGGTCGGGGGTGCTCGTCCCCGTCGACGACCAGGGGGTCACCCTTCCGCTGGGGAAGCTCCACCGGAGCGATCTCGGCGGCAAAGCGGCCCGCCTCCGTGGCCTCTCCCGCCCGCCTCTGACTTTCGGCGGCGAAGGCGTCCTGCTCGTCTCGGCCGATGCCGAACTCCTCGGCCACCACCTCCGCGGTCTCGCCGAGGCCGATGGTCCAGTGGCTGGGCAGGGCCGGGTTCGTGAAGCGCCACCCCAGAACCGTGTCGGCGGTCTGGGGATGCCCTCTGGCGTACGCGCGCTCGGGCTTGAGCATCACGAAGGGCGAGCGGCTCATGCTCTCCACACCACCGGCGACGAAGATCTCTCCTTCACCCGCCTGGATGGCCTGAAAGGCCGAGTTCACTGCCTGCAGGCCCGAGCCGCACAGTCGATTGACCGTGACCCCCGGCACGCTGACGGGGAGTCCGGCCAGGAGGAGCGCCATGCGCGCGACGTTGCGGTTGTCCTCGCCCGCCTGGTTGATGCACCCCATGAGGACGTCGTCCACTTCCGCCGGGTCCACACCCGTCCGGCCCACGAGCGCACGGATGGCGTGCGCCGCGAGATCGTCGGGCCGGACGCCGGCCAGCGCGCCCCCGTGCCTGCCGATCGGGGTGCGCACGGCATCAATGATCCATGCCGCCTTCATTCCGCTCACCGATCCAGCGCAACCCAGACGCTTTTGGTGTGGGTACACTTGTCGAGGACGGCCGGATACCCGAGGTCGCGGCCGAAGATCTCCTCCTGGGCGATCTGCATGTCGGCGTCCACATCCGCGAAGACGGTGGCCGTGACGAAGGTGCCCGTGGTGGCGCCCCGAACCGCTGCGGCCCGCTCGATGTCGGCTTCCGCGCCCTCGGCCACGGATGCCATCGACTCATCCGTGGCCGGATTGACCGTGTCGAAGGTATATCTGGGGAAACATCCAGTTCGGACGAGCGTTCGAACGAGTAGCTACCCAGGGCTTTGAGGAGGGTCAACCGGATCCCGATCCCGGTGTGGCGGACGGGTGACGAGCCGCCCGAGAGGATATGACGCCGCTCCGAGAATTGATTCGGATGACCGGTCTTGGATAGCTTGGAACAATGACAGTCGACTCCATTCCCTCTCGTACCCGAACGCTACCCTTTCTTCTGGTGGCGATGATTGTGGCCGGGGCGTGCGCCGACGCGGTGTCCGATCCCATGGCGGCCCTCATGGCGCGGGAGACCCGTGCCGCTCTCGACTTCGGCGGGGCCGTGCCCCGCCTCACGGACGTATGGGTCGAATCCGGAGGCATTCTCGACGAGGTACCGGTTACGCGGTGGGAGGACTCCTGGGAGTTACCAGCGCGGGAGGGAAGGGCGCTACGCGCCCTGGTTTACGACGACGCGGTGCCGGGTCTCTTCGGACGCCTCCGCGAAGGCGCCTTGCAGAAGCTCCTGGTCGACATGGATTCGACCCTGGCCCGGGTCGACCAACTCTCCGCCATCGGTATGCCGGAGCGGCTGAGTCGCAGTCTGGATTCGGCTCGTGAGATGTTGACGAGGGCATGGATCCTGGCGGAGGAGCGCGAAGGTGCATCGTCTCTCGCTGCGGCCCTCCGGGCCTCCGACTATCTCCTGGAAGTGACTCCACCCCACGTGGCCGCTCAGCTGCTGGCATCTGCCGAGGGGGGGATGAGAAGGATTTCCGCCGATGACCCGTACTCGGAGCAGATGCAGGGGCGGGCAGAGCGGCTCATCGACGTGGCTCGAGAAGCGATCCACGACGGTGATTACGCCCGGGCGATCCGCGGGTCATACTACGCTTGCCTCCTCCTGGGGGTAGAGCCGCCCGACTAGCGGTAGCCGCCGTGGTCGACGAGCCCGCCTCCTCAGTACTCGGGGGGGGGGGTTGGCTCTGCTTTGTGAGAGCAGGCTTCCCGTCGTACGTTAAGTGTGTCCGTCAGAGCCCATAGCTCCGGGGGAAGCGCAAAGCTCCGGGGGAGAAGAGACATGTCGCGGATAATCCGCACCATTGCGGCCGTGGTGCTCGGGGGGGTGCTGGGCTTCCCCTCGATGGCCCTCGGCCAGGCGGGGGGCGCCGTCTTCCGGGTGCCCGTGAGCGGGATCATCGAGCTCGGGCTCGCGCCCTTCATCGAGCGCGCCATCCGAGAGGCCGAGGCAGCCGGCGCCCGAGCCATCGTGTTGGACATCGACACGCCCGGTGGTCGGGTGGACGCGGCGGAGCGCATCGCGGATGCCATCGCCGACGCGCAGGTTCCGGTCTACGCTTTCGTGAATCGTCGCGCCTTCTCGGCGGGAGCTCTGATCTCTCTGGCTACTCAGGGCATCTACATGAGGCCCGGCTCCGTGATGGGGGCCGTCACCCCGGTGGACGGGGCGGGAAAAAAGGCCTCCGAGAAGATCGTCTCCGCCATGCGGAGTGAGATGCGCGCCCTGGCCGAAGCCCGAGGTCTGGACCCAGCGGTGGCGGAGGCCATGGTGGACGAATCCCTGGCCATCCCCGACGTGGTGGAAGCCGGAAAGCTCCTCACCCTCACCACCGAAGAGGCCGTAGGGCTGGGATACGCCCGGGAGACGGAAGACTTCAACACCCTATTGGACGATCTGGAGCTCTCCGGTGCTGCAGTGCAGGACCTGGAGGTCAACTGGGCCGAGCGCCTCGTCCGCTTCTTCTCGCATCCGGTGGTGGCTCCCTTCCTTCTGTCGCTGGGCTTCCTGGGGCTCATCATCGAGATCAAGACGCCGACCGTGGGACTCGCGGGAGCCGCTGGACTCCTGTCGCTGTCGCTGTTCTTCGGATCTCACCTGATTCTGGGATTGGCCGGCTGGGAGGACCTTCTGGTCTTCGGCGCCGGCGTGCTGTTCCTGGCCGCCGAGGTCATGCTCATCCCGGGCTTCGGGTTCTTCGGGCTGCTGGGCATCGTCGGTATGGGGGCGGGGATCTATATGAGCCTCCTGGGCAGCCTGCCCACCGTGGAGGACTTCAGCAGGGCAGGGGGGGTGCTCAGCACGACCCTGCTGCTCCTTCTGGTCACAGCCTGGGCGCTCCTTCGGTACCTTCCCAAGGGCACGCGGCTATACCGCACGGGGATCTTCCTCGGTACCCGGACGGACAAGGCCATCGGGTACGAGTCGGCCGAGACGCGTCCTGAGCTCGTCGATCGGGAGGGTGTCGCCATTACGGATCTGAGGCCCTCGGGGGTCGGACTGTTCGACGATGAGCGCATCGATGTCGTCTCGGAGTCGGAGTGGATCGAGCAGGGGACGCCGGTGCGCATCGTGGCCGCGGAGGGATACCGTCACGTCGTCCGACCCGTGGCCGATCAGGTCCGACCCGTGGCCGCCGAGGAAGAATAACGCAAGGACACGACCCTGAGGCGGCCGGCGGGGCGCGACCCGCCGGCCGCCCGGGTTCACTGAAAGGATCGTTCGATGCAGCAGCTCGACATCTTCAGCCTGTTCGTCCTCTTCGGGGCGGTCATTTTCATCTCCATCGTCGCCTGGGCCGTGCCCGTGCGCCTGTGGATCGAGGCGATCTCGGCCGGCGTGAGGCTGAGCATCGGCTACCTGGTGGGGATGCGCCTTCGCAAGGTGAGCCCTCCGGCGGTCGTGCGCCCCCTGATCTGGGCGACCAAGGCGGGTATTCCGCTCAACGTCGACGACCTGGAGGCCCACTACCTGGCGGGAGGGCAGGTCGATCGCGTCGTCCGGGCCCTCATCAGCGCCGACAAGGCGAACATCGAGATGGGGTTCCAGCAGGCCGCCGCCATCGACCTCGCCGGCCGGGACGTCTTCGAGGCCGTGCAGGTCTCGGTGAACCCCAAGGTGATCAACACGCCCAAGGTGGCGGCCATGGCCAAGGACGGCATCCAGCTCATCGCCCAGGCCCGGGTCACCGTTCGGGCCAACATCAACCGGCTGGTGGGTGGCGCCGGCGAGGACACCATCCTCGCTCGCGTGGGTGAGGGCATCGTGTCGTCCATCGGCTCCGCCGACTCCCACAAGGAAGTTCTCGAGAACCCGGACGACATCTCCAAGACGGTGCTGGCCAAGGGACTCGACTCGGGAACCGCCTTCGAGATCCTCTCCATCGACATCGCCGACGTGGACGTCGGCAAGAACATCGGGGCCGACCTCCAAACCCATCAGGCCGACGCCGACAAGAGGGTCGCCCAGGCCCGGGCTGAGGAGCGGCGGGCCATGGCCGTGGCCCTCGAGCAGGAGATGAAGGCCAAGGTCCAGGAGATGCGGGCGGATCTGGTGAAGGCCGAGGCGCAGGTGCCCCTGGCTTTGGCGGACGCCTTCCGCCAGGGCCACATGGGCGTCATGGACTATGTGCGCTACGACAACATCCAGTCCGACACCTCCATGCGGAAAGCCATTGCCGGCGGGGACGACGAGGACAGCGAGCCGTTGGCCTAGCGCGGCTCTCCAGACTCTCTCGAGGACGCTCTCATGGACGAAGGCCTGATCCAGATTTTGGTCATCGCGTTCTTCATCATCATCGCGATGATGGACAGTGCGGCCCGGAAGAAGCGCCAGGAGGCCCAGCGCCGCGGCACGGTTGGGCGAGGGGAGGGCGCTCTGGACGTAGGTGAGCACCAGTCGATGAAGGCCGAGCGGGAGTCCAGAGGGCAGACGTCCGAGGGGATGGTCCCCGACGAGCTCTGGGAGGAGATCGCCGCCCTGGCCAGGGGAGGCCCTCCCTCGGCTTCGAGGCCGTTACCCCCCAGGCGGGTTCCCGGGGCCGAGGGTCGTCCGGCGTACGGTGATCCCGCTCCCCGTGGGACTCCGTCCGGGTTCGAGCGCACCGCGCCTGCGAGGGCGCCCGAGCCTGAGGAGACCTCTCTGAGGCCCGAGCATCAGCACGTGGAGGATCACCGTCACGTGGAGTGGGCCTCGGAGGAGGACCCGGCGTACCCGACGGCGCCCGGCGCGGGAGCCGAGCCTCTCATCTGGGACGACGACCGGCTTGCCCGCACCGAAGAAAGAGCGGTCACTCGTTCCGCCCCGCCTGTGCCCGAGCGGGCTATTTCGCGGGGGATGGCGGAGCCGGCCGAGGCCGTAGGCGAGCCGGGCCCGGATGAAGACCCGGGTCGGGTTTCTCGAAAGCCCCGGAAAGGGCGAAGTGTACGCCGGACCTTGACACACGGAGGTCGTGAGAGCATCCGGCAGGCCGTGATCCTGGCCGAGGTCCTGGGCCCGCCTGTGTCCCTACGGGACTCGGATCACGAGCCTCCGGGCTGAGGCCGCGCTGGAGCGCTACATCTCCCCTGAGCCCATCCTCCGCAGCACGGTGTGCAGGATTCCGCCGTTCTGGTAGTACTCCACATCCACGTCCGAATCGAGGCGCGCGATCACCTGGAAAGCCGTCTCGGTGCCGTCCTCGGCCGTGGCCACCACGCTCAAGCGTGCGTGGGGCTCCAGTCCGTCGGCCACACCCGTGATGTCGTACGTCTCACGGCCCGTCAGACCCAGGGATCGGGCGCTGTCGCCCTCTTCGAACTGCAGGGGTAGGACGCCCATGCCCACCAGGTTGCTCCGGTGGATGCGCTCGTAGCTCTCGGCGATGACCGCTCGGACGCCCAGCAAGGCGGTACCCTTCGCCGCCCAGTCACGTGAGCTGCCCGTCCCGTATTCCCGCCCGGCCAGGACCACCAGAGGCGTGCCCTCGGCCTGATAGCGCATCGAGGCTTCGAAGATGGATGTCTCCTCACCGCTGGGGATGTGGACGGTGTAGCCGCCCTCGCGATCTTCGAGCATGAGGTTCCGGATGCGCACGTTGCCGAAGGTGCCCCGCATCATCACCTCGTGGTTCCCGCGCCGGGAGCCGAAGGTGTTGAACTGCCAGGGCTTCACCCCCCGCTCCTGCAGGTAGGCTCCGGCGGGCTGATCCTTGGGGATCGCACCCGCAGGGGATATGTGGTCCGTGGTCGTCGTATGACCGACGATGCCCAGGACCCGGGCTCCGTGGACGTCGGCCAGGTCCGGGACCTCCAGCGACATGCCCTGGAAGAAGGGAGGATTCCGGATGTACGTGGAATCGGCCTCCCAGTCGTAGAGGTTGTCCTCGTCGGTGGGGAGGGGGAGCGCCTGCCACAGGTCGTTGCCCTCGAATACCTCGGCGTACCGGCTCTCGAACATCTCGGGCCGGAGGCAGGACCGCACGGTCTCGCCGATGACCCCCGAGCTGGGCCACAGGTCCTTGAGATAGACGGGCTGGCCGTCGCGGTCGTGGCCTACGGGCTCCGTCGCCCAGTCGATGTCGATCCGTCCTGCCAGGGCGTACGCGACGACCAGGATGGGAGAGGACAGGTAGTTCGCCCGCACCTGGGGGTGGATGCGCGCCTCGAAGTTCCGATTGCCGGAGAGGATCGACGTCACGACCAAGCCCTGCTTCGTGACCTCTTCGCCAATGGACCCGGCCAGGGGCCCCGAGTTTCCGATGCACGTCGTGCATCCGTATCCCACCACGTCGAACCCCAGCTGGTTCAGATAGTCGCTGAGGCCGGCGGCATCCAGGTAGTCGCTGACCACCTTCGATCCCGGAGCCATGCTAGGCTTCACCCACGGCTTCACCTCGAGACCCAGCTCCACGGCCTTCTTGGCCATGAGGCCCGCCCCCACCATGACCGTCGGGTTCGATGTGTTGGTACAGCTGGTGATGGCGGCGATGACGATGCTGCCGTCTCCGATCTCGCACGCCTCTCCGTCCACCTCCACGGGGACCGTCCGCTTGCCGTTCCCGTTTAGTGGGAACCCAGAGGGCACGAGGGTCGGGAGATCCCGGGCGAACGCCGCGGGAAGGTCGCCCAACCCGATCCGGTCCTGGGGACGCTTCGGCCCGGCCACGCTGGGCTCCACCGTGGAGAGGTCCATGTGGAGAACGTCGGTGTACTCCGCATCCGGTGTCTGATCGGTGCGGAAGAGCCCCTGCTCCTTGCTGATCCGCTCGACCCTCTCCACCAGCTCCTCGCTTCGTCCCGATCCTGTCAGGTAGGACAGGGTCTCGGCATCGACGGGGAAGAAGCCGATGGTCGCACCGTATTCGGGGGACATGTTGGCCAGGGTCGCGCGGTCCGGAAGGGTCAGCTTGGAGAGACCGGGGCCGAAGTACTCGACGAAGCGACCCACCACGCCGTGGGCCCGTAGCATCTCCACCACGTGGAGCACGAGATCCGTGGCCGTGGCTCCCTCGGGCAGCTCACCGGTGAACTTCACGCCCACCACCTCGGGCAGCAGCATGTAGTAGGGTTGACCCGTGAGTACGGCCTCCGCCTCGATACCGCCCACGCCCCAACCCACGACCCCCAGCCCGTTGATCATGGTCGTATGCGAGTCGGTGCCCACGAGCGTGTCGGGATAGGCCACCCACGCGCCGCCCTCCTCCCGTCGATGCACCACGGACGCCAGGTACTCGAGGTTCACCTGGTGCACGATCCCCGTTCCCGGCGGCACGACCCGGAAGTCCTCGAAAGAGTGCTGAGCCCACCGTAGGAGGGCGTACCGCTCCCGGTTCCGTTCGAACTCCTTCTCCACGTTCTGCCGATAGGCCTCGGGGGTCCCGAAGTAGTCGACCTGGACCGAGTGGTCGATGACGAGGTCGGCCGGGACCACCGGGTTGATGCGGTTCGGATCGCCGTTCATGGCCTTGAGCCGGTCCCGCATGGCGGCAAGATCGACCACTGCGGGGACGCCGGTGAAGTCCTGGAGCACCACCCGTGTGGGCATGAACGGCACGTCGGCACCCGCGTTCGTCGGGCTCCACTCGGCTACCGCCTGCACGTGCTCCTCACCCACGTACCTGCTGCCGGCATGGCGCAGGGCGTTCTCCAGGAGGATGCGGATGGAGAAGGGGAGGCGGCCCAGGTCTCCGAGGCCGGTCTCCTCCAATCTACCGAGCCGGTAGAAGGACGTGAGCCCTTCCCTCAGATCGATGCTGGTCAGTGCGCCGAAGGGGTCGCTGCTCATGACGGCCTTTATGTGCTCTCTGGTGCGCGGCGTTCTCTGGTGCGCGTTGGTCGTGGTCCGTCGGGGGAAGCGGATGTGAAAGAATACCAAAGGCTCAGCGCGGAAAACACCCCGTACCTAACCCCACGCGGCCCTCGCACTCTCTCCCACGGGGTGAGGGGAGTCTCTCCAACGTACGTACATATTCGTCTTCAACATACGTATGTATCGTCTTGAACGTACGTACGCCGACTACTTCGCGGAGTCCGTTTGCTCACAGTAGTTTGTCGCCATGCGAGCTTCAACCCTCAGCGTTCTCGGCGCCTTCTCGTCGAGCAGTGTCACCTTTGCGAGGGTATCACGATGAGCTTCCGCCGGGAGCTCGGGACGTTCGACGCCACGATGGTGGTGGTGGGTGGTATCATCGGCGCCGGCATCTTCATCAACCCTTACATCGTGGCCCAGCGGCTGGACTCCGGGTGGCTGGTCATGGCTGCCTGGATCGCCGGGGGCGGAATCGCCCTCGCCGGTGCGTTCACCTTCGCCGAGCTCCGGGTCACTCCTTCCGACGGCCGGCGGTCATTACGCCTACCTGCGTGACGCCTATCACCCCCTGGCGGGGTTCCTGTACGGATGGGCGCTCCTGCTCATGATCGAGAGCGGGGCCATCGCGGCAGTGGGCATCACCTTCGCGGAGTACACGCTTCGGTTGGTGGGTCGGGGAGGAGCGTCGACGCGGGCCCGCTCCATCCTCGAACCCAACTTTCGGCTGCTCACGGACTTCATCGAGGGCCGCGATGTGCTCGAGTGGGCTCCTCCGGTGGGCGGTGCCGTGGGCTTTCCCCGGATCCGCGGCGTCGAGGACACCGAGATCTTCGCTCAGAGGCTGGCGGAGCAGTACGATACGGGTTGTCGTGCCCGGGTCCTTCTTCCAGTGCCCCGCCCACTTCAGGGTGGCCATCGGCGGCCTGAGCGACATGCTCGGTGGCGGACTGGAGGCCCTCGGGCGGGCCCTGGACGATGGAGCATGGGAGTGATCAGAGCGAAGAAGAGTCGGCGGCTGACCCCTGGCGGCTGGGGCCCCCGCGGCAAGGGCGGCGGGAAGAGGAGGGCCTCGTGGGCGCTGGCGCTGGGGCTGGGGCTGGGGCTGGGGCTGACGGGCTGCGCGGCCATCCAGGAGATGCTGGAGGAGGCCGGGCAACGACCCACCGTGCGGGTCCTGGCCTACAACATCCGGCACGGCGAGGGTATGGACCGGGAGCTGGACCTGGAGCGGGTGGCCGCCGTCATCCGCGCCGCTCGCCCCGATATCGTAGCCCTTCAGGAGGTCGACTGGGACGTGAGCCGCACGGGTCGGGTGGACCAGGCGGCGCGTCTGGGCGATCTGACCGGGATGGACCACGCTTTCGGCGCGTTCATGGAGTACCAGGGTGGGGAATACGGAATGGCCATCCTGTCACGGTCACCTATCGTGGTGTCCGTGAACCACGAATTGCCACGCGGCACGGAGCCCCGGAGCACGCTGGCCGCCAGGATCCGCCTGCCGGGGGGGGCAGGGGAGGTTATCGTCGCGGGCGTCCACCTCTATCGGACGGAGGAGCAGCGCTTCAGACAGGCCCGGGAGATCGTCGACATCTTCGAGCACGAGCCCACGCCGGTCATTCTGGCGGGCGACTTCAATTCGCGACTGGGTGACCGGGTGATGGACGTCATCGATCACCACTGGACGATGCCGAACAAGGCCCGACCTGCCCTGACCTTTCCGGCGGATCGACCTGAGCGGGAGATCGACTTCATCGGCTACCGCCCCGAAGATCGATTCGAGCTCCTGGAGTACCGTGTGATCGACGAGCGCCTGGCGTCGGATCACCGGCCCGTTCTCATGGTCTTGAGGGTTCGTTAGGGGCGGTCTTCCCACGCCGGTGCACCGCCCCGCCGGGCACGCCCGCCCGCCCGCCGGGCGCCCGCCGGGCACGGCCGGCAACGACGCGTAGGTGTCTCCCGGGTAGCCTCAGCGCAGCTTCTTGCCGGGTGTGTCACGCCTGTTCTTGTGGAGATCAGCTCCATCACTTCTCCAGCGGTATTCCGAACGAAGCTCACCTGGGCATCGATGACCTTGTAGAAGAATTCGTCCTCCTACGCGGGGAAGATGGGAGCCTTACCCTGGCCGGTCGCCTGGGCGTGTAGCTGGCCATCCTCGAGGTCACCGTGATCTGGAACTCGGGCGTCAACTCGCAAACCCCGACCACTGTGACAACACGGTCGGGGCTGACCTCCACCTCGGTTCGCTCACGGGGTGGCTCGGTCAGCGGGAGCGAGGGGTTGATCAGGTGGAATCCGATGTCATCCGTGCTGTGCGGCGGCGGAGCTCGCCATCACCAACGAAAGCAGAACAGCGGCCAGGACTCGCCGGGTCGGGTGGGGGCTGTCCATGAGCTTCATCCTGGATCGGAGTAACGGACGTGGTCCCCTTGCTTAGATCGGAATCGGCTCGCTCGGGAGGCGGGCGCGGCAGGGGCACGTCTCACCGGAGCGGGACTCGGGGGTGCGGCACTGATCCTGTGTACGGAGGCCGCGGAGTCGGCGGCTCTGGAAGCCCTCGCAGTTGGTTGCTACAGGCTGAGGAGAGACACATCGGCAGAGGAAGCGGTCTTCAGGGCGGCCCCCTCGGGGGGAGCCACGGTGGAGAGGGTGGGGGCTTAGGAGAGTCCAGGACGCTCCCGGCCCCCGAGCCCTCACGCATTTCGGAACATCTGGATCGCCAGGCCCAGGTCGAAGGACTCACCTTGCCACAGGCTAGTCGGTGTCCCGGGATCGATACCGAGCTCCATCCTCTCGTGCTTCCTTTCGAGAGCCGTGACCGGATCCCCTGTCAGCCGCGGCGCCTGGGGAGCGTCGGGGAATGCCCGCCCGTCAGGCCAACGGAAGTGGATCCGGCCGTCGTCCGTGAAGGCCACCCCGAATCCCTCCTCGTGCACCGCCCGGTGATGTAGACGGCACAAAAGCACGAGGCCGTCCAGCCTGGTCTCTCCACCGTCGGCCCAGTGTTCGATGTGATGGGCGTCGCAGAACCTGAGTCCACAGCCTGGGAAACGGCATCCCCTGTCCCTGTGGTCGAGCGCCCTCCGAATGGCGGGTGGCACCGTTCGCGTCTTCCTTCCGACATCGAGCACCGATCCATCGGTGCCGTGAGTCATGACGACACGGCTCGCGTCGCATGCCAGACGCCTCGACGTCTCCGCGGAAACGCGAACGCCGTCCTCCAGCTCGGATTCATACGCCACGGAGCCGTCCACGGAGCCGTCCACGAGGGTCTCGGAATCGGCGAGCGCCTCGGCATCCACGTGAAGAACCACCTGAAAACGGTCTGCCCGGCTCACCGTGGCTGCAGCCCGTCCGTCGCTGCGCTTGCCGTCGCCGCACTCGCCGGCGGCACGCCCCCCGCCCGCCTCCACCAATCCGCCCTGCAGCGCACACTCGGCGAGAAGGCCGATCGCGTCCGCCCGCCGCTGCCCCGGCGTGGTCTCCTCAGATCGGACCTCAGATCGAACCTCAGATCGGACCTCCGCTGCCACGGACCCTTCCACCGTGTCCGCGGCCACCCCATCCCCGGTGATCTGGGGATCGCCCACGGGGTCATCCTCCGCAGCCCTCCGGTAGACTTCATCCTCCGCAGCCCTGCGGTAGAGTTCATCCCCCGCAGCTTCGAGGGCCTTCGTCAACAGCGCACCGACCTCGGGATCCAGCCGTCCCCGGACAACGTACATGCCGTCCACATCGGGACGGACAGTGAGGAAGCGCGACCGATGCCGCTCCCGCTCCTGGCATTGCTCCTCCAAGCGGTCCACACGGCGCCACGTCCTCACGAGTGTTTCCACATGCGATGCCGTTGCGTGCTGGGCGAAGCCCATCAACTCCTCTTCGTTATCCGCCGTGGCGACGCGCGTGAGAGCTCGGGCCTTCGAGTAGGAGAGCTCTCCAAGCCGCATCTCTTCGCTCAGCAGGGGTAGATGCTCCAAGGCCCGGGCCACCCTCACCTTCTCGCGGGCAGCTCCCATGTCGATCCCGGTACGCCAGCTGAGCCAGTGGGCGCACGTCCGGAATCCCGAGCGCCACCCCTCTTTCGCGTCGAACTCACGGATTAGCGCCAGGAGGCGGTAGGTGGCCGCATCCAGGTGTGCGGCCAGCTCGGCGATCTCGTCGCCCAGGCGCTCGAGGTTCTGGGTTGACGCGCCGGCTACGACGGCGAGCGTGGGGCCGGAGTCGCAGGAAGGCACGACGGCGAGCGTGGGGCCGGAATCGCTGGGAGTGACGGCAGCGACAGCGGGGCGGACCATGGGAAGCTCCTTGGAACGGGTTAGCATGCGGCGGTGGTTTGGGATGCCAGGAGTGTTCGGCGTGCTTGCTTGAAAGATAAGAGGGGGTTTCTCGAGGCCCTGGCTGGCTTGTGGGCGGGCCGCGGAGGGGGTGGGGGACGCCGGAAGTGTCCCGGGGTCGAGGTCGCCGGGCAGACCGAATGCCAGGCGTCGTCAGGTGCGTTCTACAGGGAGTCCCGGATCTCGACGATCATGAGGCTCAGAATCCGTCCATGGCTGGATGGGAGAAGCGACCAGGCCCTGCTGGTCTGGGAGGAGGTCAGGATGTAGACCGAAACTCGGATGAGTCGTCCTGTGGGTGCGAGCCCCACCCGGTCAAAGCGTAGCCGGCAGACCGGTAGCCAGGCTTGCAGCCGTCTTCGTGAGGAGGCGGTTGATGCGTAGTCAGGCGAGTGGGTGGGCCGCGTGTGTCAGCCCCGAAACAGCTTAATCCCGGGTGCTCAAGGGTTTCCCATCCTGGAAAGCAGTACTCCCGAAGGCGCTAAAGGCCAGCCGACGAGGAGACCCGGCGGGGTGGGTGGCGGGCGGCACGCTCAAAGAGGACGGCCCAGTAACCTGGGAGGCCCCTGACCGTCCGGTTGGAGGATCCGGGCAACGGAGAACCGGTGACCCTCTCCGACGCGCCGTCGGCGGCAAGCGGTCCGGTGGCCGGCCCCGTGGCGGCGACGCCACCAGGCACAGAAGCGACGCTTGCTCAACCGGTAAGGCACGACCGAGGGCAAACCGGAGGCGTGCCAATGCGGCAGGGGAGTCGGAGGGCCGCTTAGGAGCGAAGACGCTGGGGAACGGATGATGGCACCCGGACCCAGCCGAGCAAAGGCGGCCCGTGTTGAGGCAGAACTTCAGGAGGGAAACATGGCCTTGAGCACAGACCAAGGGTCCCCCATGTCCCCGGGACTCCTGAAGGTAGCGGAGAGAGCGAGGCGAGACCCGGACGCCAGATTCAACTCGTTGGCGCACCTCGTGGACGAGGCGGCGCTGGGACGGGCCTACGACGGGCCTACGGCCGGATCCGCAAGAACGCGGCGGTCGGGGTCGAGGGCATCACGAAGGAGGAGTACGGGCGGCATCTGGAGGGGAACCGCCGGGGGCTGCACGAGCGGCTGAGATCGATGCGGTACCGACATCAGCCGATCCGACGTGTGTACATCCCGAAGGGGAACGGTAAGACGCGGCCGATCGGTATCTCCAATCTGGAGGACAAGATTGTGCAGGGCGCGCTGCATGAGGTCCTGGAGGCAGTCTACGAACAGGACTTCCTGGAATGCTCATACGGGTTCCGGCCAGATCGCAGTGCGCACGACGCGCTTCGAGCCATCAACCGGATGGTGTCCTGGGAAGGGATCGCGGTGGTCCTGGAGGCCGACATCCAGGCGTTTCTTCGACAGCATCGACCGCAAGAAGCTGTTGGAGCTGCTCCAGATCCGGGTGGCCGACACGCCGCTCCTGCGGCTGCTCGGCAAATGTCTTCACGTGGGCGTCCTCGACGGCGAAGAGTTCAGCAAGCCGGGCGAGGGTTCCGCGCAGGGGTCGATCATCTCGCCGATGTTCGGCAACGTGTACAAGTCTGGGTCAGGGCTCCGTGAGACTCCTCAACGGAGGAGCCGAGTGGTGGAAATCTCCTTGCTCGGATCTGAGAGGGCCCGGGCGGGCAACCGCCCGGGCTACTCGACCTACCTCTCGATGGGACTACCTTCGGATAGGCTACGTGAGGAAGCCCACCCGCGGGAGGATCCTGAAGACTCCCCAGCCCGCGACGGTCGCAACGATCAGCCCCAAGGCTCCCGCCACAAGCTGCCCGTAGAGCAGGAAGCCGGTTCCGAACAAGGCGCCGTACACCATGGTGCACCCCAGGAACCACGAGAGGAGACCGGCGGTGAGCTCTCCCTCCGCCCCAGATGGGGCTTCGTCAGCGGATGCGCCATCTCCAACGACGGCGTCCCAGCCCCGGCCAAGGGGACGGATGCTCCGGTGGAAGGCGCGCAGGGTCTCGGCTTCAACCGGGGGCGTCATGAACGTAACGGCCAGCCACCCGACCGTGGTGATCGCCACGCCCACTACCAGGGTAGTCGAAGGGTTCCAGGCCTCGAACCCCAGTCGCGTGTGCACGAACGCGAAGTAGAGCGCGACCAGGAACGAAATCACCATGGCGGAGATCTCACTCCAGGTGTTCACCCGCCACCAGAACCAACGGAGGAGGAACACGAGGCCTGTTCCGGCTCCGATCTGCAGGAGGATCTGGAAGGCCTGCATGGCGTTCTCTAGCTGCAGCGCTACGAAGGACGAGAGGATGATCAGTCCGACGGTGGAGAGCCTCGCCACGCGAACGTAGTCCTTCTCCTCACGGTCCGGGGCCACGAAGCGGCGGTATACGTCGTCTACGATGTACGACGCCCCCCAGTTGAGGTGGGTGCTTATCGTGGACATGTAGGCGGCGGCCAGCGAGGCCACCACAAGACCCAGGAGCCCGTGAGGCAAGAAGACCAGCATGGCGGGATAGGCGAGGTCATTTCGGATGACCGACGGATCCACGTTTGGGAAGGCCGCCTGAAGGTCGCCGAGGGTCGGGTAGACGATGAGCGAAGCCAGGGCCACCAGGATCCAGGGCCACGGTCTCAGGGCGTAATGGGCCAGGTTGAACCAGAGCGTGGCCTGCATGGCGTGCTTCTCGTCTTTGGCCGCGAGCATGCGTTGGGCGGAATAACCCCCGCCACCGGGCTCCGCACCGGGGTACCAGGTACTCCACCACTGAACGGCGATGGGCACGATGAAGACTGCTGCTGCGGTGGAGGGATCCGAGAAGTCCGGGAGGAAGGACAGCTTGCCGGCGACGGCCGGGTTGGAAATGAGGCCGGAGAGCCCACCCACCTCGGGGAGTCGTAGCGCGTAGAACGCCGCAGCCACGGCGCCGATCATGGAGATCGAGAAGAGCAGCAGGTCCGTGACCAGGACCCCCCAAAGCCCGGAAGTGGCCGAGTAGAGGACCGTCGCCGTCCCGGCGATCAGCACTACCGTGTACTTGTCCGCCCCCAGGAGCACACTGCCGATCTTGATGGCCGCCAGGGTCACCGTGGCCATGATCATGACGTTGAAGAACACGCCCAGGTAGATGGCGCGGAACCCCCGGAGGAAGGCGGCGGGCCGCCCGGCATAGCGGAGCTCGTAGAACCCGATGTCGGTGAGGACGCCCGAGCGCCGCCACAGCTTGGCGTAGAAAAACACCGTGCACATCCCGGTGATCAGGAAGGCCCACCAGATCCAGTTCTGGCTGACTCCCCCCGTGCGCACGAGGTCGGTGACGAGGTTGGGCGTGTCTGTCGAGAATGTCGTGGCCACCATGGAGGTCCCGAGAAGCCACCACGGCATGGACCGGCCGGCGAGGAAGTATTCTTCGGTGCCGCGTCCGGCTCGGCGGGCGAACGCCAGCCCCACGGAGAGGGCTGTCACACCGTAGAGGGCCAGGACCCACCAGTCCAGTATCGAAAGCTGCATCAGGGCTACGTTCCTGAAGGTCCACCCGGGTTCGTCAACGCTCGAAATGTGCTCCGAAGATCCGCCGGATAAGCACCCTCGGCAACGAGCCTATCGATGCGGGCTCGAACCTCCGACCGATCGTCGGGAAACGTCACGCCGAATCCCGATGCACCGGACTCCACCGCACGGATCCGGGCGTCTCCAGAAGCGATGAGCCCGTTCAGCGTGTCGCTCAGGTAGAACTCCGCGGAGTCATCGGCGCCGGGCCGTCCGAGGAAGGAGCGGAGGCGGTCCTCGAGAAGCGGAAACAGGGTGGGCTTGAAGCCCCAGATGCCCATGGAGGACGGCTCATCGCCGGAGAAGGACAGCACCACGCCGTCGGGGGTCTCACCGACGATCCCCGCCGATGTACGGTGGACCCGAAGCACCTCACGGATCTCCCGGACCAGATGGTCGGCGTCGACCTTGAGGATGGCCCTCGAGACCCGAGCGGTGTCGGAGAGGGTGTCGGCCAGCCGATACGTGATGGCCACATAGTCTTGCGGTCCTCGGTTCTCCCGGGCACCCCCGACAAGCAGATGCTCTGCCAGCGCCTGTAGGGCGGCCCGCCCGTAGAGGTCGTCTGCGTTCACCACGGCGAAGGATCCCCGGACGGCATACCGTGCGGTCCAAACCGCGTGGCCGGTTCCCCAGGGCTTCGCACGGCCTCCAGCGAATGCAACACCGTCGGGGAGGTCGTCCATGCGCTGGCAAACGAAGCGGCAGGGCCAGGAGCCCCCGGTGAGCTTCTCGACATGCAGTGACACCTCGGCCTCGATCTCCCGGCGCACCACCAGGATCGCGTCACCGTATCCCGAGCAGGCGGCATCGTAGAGGGCGTAGTCGATGAGGGCTTCTCCTTGCGGGCCGACGGACGCGAGTGGCTTCACGGCCCCATACCGGGTGGACAGGCCGGCTGCCAGCACGACGAGAGTCGGGGAGGGAGTCGACTCCGGGGGCCCGGTGTCGGGCGCGACGAGGGCGGGGCTCACGCGCGGCGTCGGAGTGGAGTCTATGGGAATGAGGGCATGGGTGGTGGTGGGAGACTACCCCATCCTTCGGAGGGGTGCAAAAAAAAGCTCGGCAGGGGGGCGATCCCTGCCGAGCTTTTTACGGCGTCGAGCCAATTCACATCATCCCCACATCATCCACCCAGGCTCCTCAACTGTCCCCCCATCATCATCACATTCGCCGTTTTCCGGTCGGACTTCGTCTCCTCCGTCCGACGTCCGTTTCTATGACAAGGTCCGTGCCAAGATTGGCACTGCCACATGAGTGATTTACAAACAACCGTTTGCCGTGATTCGGCGCGGCGGCTTAGCTTCTGCTTTACCTTTTTCTTATCGACTGCGATCCTGGTTCGTTCCGCCCGGAAGACCTTGCAGTGGAAGGCATAGTAACGGACGTTCGGGTGTTATGGCGAGACTGCGCATTCTCTGGGTTGGGGCGCTCACGATCGCGGCCGGGACCCTCAACGCCCCGGTCGCGGCCTACTCCCAGCAGGACGTCTGGCGGTTGGACTCTTCAGAGTCCATCACGTACTTCATTGCGGAAGGCTCGGCCGAATCGGGGTTCAAGGAGGGAGACCGGACCCTGGCCGAATGGGCGCTAGGGGCGTGGGGCAGGCAGGCCGATCCCCCCGTGGACATGGTGCCGGGCCCTGAAGCGTCCGCGACCATTCGCGTCTATTGGGTGCCCGGGGGCGCGGGTCTATACGGTGAGATGCGAGGACGACTAGTGGAGGGGCGGCTCGCCGCCGACGTGTTCGTGCGCCCAGATACCGACGGTCTTAGGCCGGACATCGCGCGAAGGGCGAGGCTGGATCCGCTCTTCAGGGATACGGTCGTTTATCTGACCTGTGTTCATGAGCTAGGCCATGCGTTTGGGCTCCCCCATACCAGTGCTTTCGCGGACATTATGTACTCGTTCCAGTATGGTGGTGACTTCGTCGCCTACTTCATGCGCTTTCGCGAACAGCTCGAGGTCTGGGATGACATCGGGCAGGCCTCGCCGTT
Organism: Longimicrobiales bacterium; assembly: GCA_965238005.1. Lineage (GTDB taxonomy): Bacteria > Gemmatimonadota > Gemmatimonadetes > Longimicrobiales > Gaopeijiaceae > CBDCKN01. Next base: position 2,524,505 of record OZ250165.1, on the reverse strand, counting down.
CTCCACCGCAGACGGCGGCGCATTCAGGTCTTTGTACCCCTAAACCCGGAGGCCGCTGAAATCCTAGCCCGATTTGGGCAGGAGGACCGGAAGAGCCGTTCATATGCGTGCTAGCCAATTTAGCGGCACGCAATTCAGCCAGCCTACCGCCCACCCTCCACGATGGGGTTGCGTTTGGAACCCCCGGGTCCGCGACGGCGGGTCCGTCGGGCTGTGTCTCAGTCGGGCAGCGGCTGATCGAACTCGAGGGCACCGCGCGAAGCGTGGTCGGGCGTCGGCTCCGGCTCCGTGGCATCGAAACCCGAAGACTGATCGAGCCGAGGCGCCAAGATGTAAACCACTGAGCGATGCCGACCGCCGAGACGAGCGAGGATTGTCGAAGGCAACCGGAGCTCAATCCGAGCCCAGTCTGGGGTGGGACGCCGGCGGCGGTCAGGGGAGGAGGCCGGCTTGGAAGGGCACGCAGGTGGTGGCGCAGCCGACCCCTCGTCCTGGTCACGACCCAGCGCGACGACCGTGTTGAGACGTCCTCTTTCGAGCGACCTTACCTGACAATAAACGGCTCATTCACGGCATTGACCGGGTCGACACCCTTTTTTGATTCCTTGACCATTCGGGCGACCTCTTCCATCAACTTGTCGTTATTGATAACGATTCCATCTTTGATGGTATGTACGATTCCCTTCGTGCGATACATCTGGCCGTTCTCATCCAGGGTCAGCGCACCGAACGAATACAGGAACCGCAGGTTATAAACGGGACTGCCGTCCACGATGAGCAGATCAGCAATATAGCCGGGACGTACCAGGCCGAGTCTGTCCTGGCGCAGGGTCTGGGCACTGTAGTGGGTCGCCGCGCGGAGTACTTCCAGCGTATGCATACCGGTTTCTCTGAGCAGCTGCAGCTCACGGATATTTGAAAAGCCAGGGGTGCCCCATGTGTAGTTGTCATCTGTGCCATAGGAGACGTGGCCACCGCGTTTGTTGAACTCGAAGATCAAGTCTCCCCACAGATCGAACGCATAGTACCAGTAGTACTCGTCGTCGGAGGTCCAGTCATAATGAAAGACGGCGTGCAGGTTAGGGTTTGGCACGCTCCAGTCGATCAGGGCCTGATGGGTGTACTTCTCGTGCCAAGGGCGGCTGATCTTTCGGAGCCAGTCGCGATTGGCCTCATAAGTGACGCGTGTGGGGAGCATGTGTACGCCGGATTCCACGAGAGCATCTGCGACCTCGTTCAGGAGTCGGTCTTTGTTGGCCTCTGTCCATACCTTTCCGGCATGGCGGAAGCGGGCGTCCTCGTCGTTGTAGCTGTAGTCTCTCGGGTAATCCTGCACCGTCCGGTCCAGTGAGGATTCGGCATAGGCATAATGGTGCTCGATCATCGTTACGCCCAATCGGGCGGCATCGACCGCGTTGGTGACGGGGGTCGTGCTGGGGGGAATGTGATATGTCGTGATGCCTCCAGCGTCATAAACGGCCTTGCAGACCGCGCCCAGTAGCTCCGGATTCCAGCCGAGCGGGCCGACAGTGACCACGTGCGCCCCGGCGGCGACCATTTCCGTCGCCACCGTCTGAGCGTTCGCTGGATTCTCGAGAAATTCACGGTCGTAGTCGGTGCCGGCACCCCAACCGAAGATGGGAAACATTCTTGGGGCTAGTATGTCGTTGTCGGCGCTCCGTTGCGCCTCCTCGATAGCCTGCTCGAGACCCCGGTCTGGAGCCACAACCATCGTCGTCGCGCCATGAGCCAGTTTGAGGTAGTACACATACTCGAGCTCCATCGGCAACTGTCGCAGATGCATATGCAGATCGATCATGCCCGGCATCACGTACATGCCTTCGGCATCGATGACGCGATCACCGGTGGCACGCGTCGCATCGCCCCGGCGCCCAACCGTCACCGGATCGAATATGGTCATGTCGGTGATCCGATTCCCCTCGATGACGATGTCGTACGGGCCCACCGGCGGACCCCCATGGCCCGGAAGGACCATGGCATTGAGGATGACCAGCCTGTCGTAAGGCCCATCTGCCAGGTTGCCGAAATCTCCAGTCTGCGCGGTTGCCTCTTCGCTCGAGAACAGCACTGCACACACGGCCAGCAGTGAAACCGACACAAGAAGGCATCGTGTCAGCTTGTTGGCTCTACTCGTGTATCCCATCTCGGACCTCCTGTTTCGGTTTGTGGATTCTGTCGCACGACCGTCTCAACCACCGCTGCGAACGATCCAGAGCTCTGTTTGTGGGCCCGTCAGGAAGCGGGCCGTGCCATCGGAATCGATCCAGGCGTCCTCCTCTCGGGGAATGGGCACGACCTGACCATCCCATTCCGGCACCGGCGCCCTCACCCGGAACTCGATCGACCAGAACTCTCCGATTCGCACCGGCTCCCGCGGAAAGATGCCGTAACGCTCTGGCCAGTCAAACACGGTGCGGGCCCCCACGCCGTGCACCCAGTTGCCTTGCGTGTGCCCGTAGAGCAAGGCATCGATCCCTTCCTGGCGGGCACGGCGCTCGGCGATGTCCTTGACTTCGTGACCCGCCCGGCCCGGCTTCAGCTCCTCCGCATAGATCTCCGCCACCCGTACCGACTGCTGGAAGACGTCTTGCAAGCCCGCGGGCGGCTCCGTTTCGCCCGGGCGCAGCACGTAGGCGAGGTGCTGCTGGTCGGTGACCAGGCCCATCAGCCGAACGCCGAAGTCGACGTGAAGCAGGTCCCCCGGCTCGATGACTGGATCGGCGGAGTCGTCGATGCCCTCGGGCTCGCCACGCCGGTAGATAGTCAGGCCGGGCGCGAAGTTGAAATCCAGGTGCTGGGATTTCCATTCGTCGACGATCCATCCCCAGACCTCCATCAGACGGGTGCGACCCGGTGTGATGACCTCATTGGAGAAAGCCCGGCGAAGGATGTTCCATGTGCGCCAGCTCGCCTCGGTCTCGATTGCCAGCTCCGCAGGCGTGCGGCGGCTCACATAGTCGATCACCAGCGGTTCTGACGACACGAGCCGCGATGAATACTCCGGGCCGACAGCCTCCTCGAGGTACGCAAGCAACGCGGCAGTGATGCCGTCGGCCATCGCTACCGTCCTTGACCGGTTGATGGCGATGCGCCCCGGATCCGCTTGCTGCACGTATTCACGCAAGTGCGGTGCCAGTCCCTCTTCCCCGTAGCTCTCGATGCGCTCGAAGAAGCGATGCATGTGCTCACTCTGGTGAGTGCCGAGAATCACGCTCTCCAGAGGGCGGTCGCCGCCCGGATCGCGGAAGATGTAGGCGTTGCGATGCCCGTACCAGCCCGAGATGCCGTGGCCGCCGAACAGATCGAGAACTGGATCCGGGTGAAACTCCCGGCTCATGAGGATCCACATGCCGATGCCGTGACGGCGCATGGCGGGCCGGAGGTGAAGCTCCATCTTCTCCTTCTTGACCTCCCATTCCCGGAGAGTGCGTTCCAGAGCCGAGCCTGCCTGTTGGCCGGTGGAGAGGGGTGCCACGACGGGCGGACGAGTTTCCGCGGACGCGGTGGCCCCAGGTTCGAAGAACGCCACGGCTGTCGCCAGAGTCACAGCGACCCAGAGACGTCGGCGTTTGGTCGGTCTAGGCGGGAAGAGGCGAGCTGCGTCCACCGAACCGTCCTTTCCAAACGGTGTTGTGACCGGTGGGATAATTCCTTCGAATTTCATTGTTCTCTCCACTCAGCGGGCCGCTCGACTTTAGGGACTCGGCGGACCCGAGTCGGGGTGCGGTCGGAGGAGGGCTGGTGTGGCGAAGCCAGCGGCGGCAAGCTCTTTTTGGCGCATTCTCACATTAGTTGGCTTAGGGTAATTTGGCTTAGGGTAGGCTGTCGAAACGCCACTGACTCCTGTAGTTTCGGGTGAGTGGTTGATTGGTTAGCCGAGCGCGTACCAGTTCGACGGGCAAACGACCGCCCAACATGATGGCGTCATGAAATTGCGTCGCGCTCATCCGGCCGGACTCGACCAGTTCCTGGTAGAGTGAGCGAAACTGGAGCGCGCCAATCATATAGCCCGCCTGGTAAAGCGGCGAAGCCATGGCGCTGCGGCGTACCTCTGCCTCCGCATTCGCGCGCTCGTGCCCGCCCCGTTCCACAAGAAAATCGACCGCCTGTTTTGGGGTCCAGTTGCCGAGCTGATAGTTGAGCGAAAAGATGATTCGCGAAGCGCGATGCAATCGCCAAAACAGCATGCCGACCTTGTCCGGGTTGTTGCGCGGAAAATCCCGCGGCAAGAGCTGAAACTCCCAATACTGCGCCCAGCCTTCGCCCCAAAACGGAGTGCGCAGAAGCTCACCTCGATGTGGATTGAAACGACGGGTCAGGAACCCCTGCATGTAATGACCGGGAACGAGCTCATGCTGCACGCTGCCAAAGTTGAGGTGCGGCGAGTTGCCGCGCATACTCATCAGCTTGTCCTGATGGGCCATCCCGTCCGTCGGATAGGAGACCCGCGTGACCTCACCCCCACTGAAGAACGGATTGATGATCTGCCTCTCCGGCGTCTGCATTGCGAGACGCCAGACCTCCCGCGTGAGCGGCGGCAAGGTGATCATATCGAGCTTCGCGACGAAGTCTTCCGAGTATTCTTGAATTTCGAAGATGAGCCACGGCTTCTCACCGGGCGGCGGTGCGAGGCTCTTGGCATACTCAAGCGCGGCTTTCCAGTCGTCGCCATAGCCCATCTCCCGGGATACGATCCTGAACTGGTTTTCGATCCAATCAAACTCCCGTTGGCCGATGGCGATCAGTTCCTCCGGAGTGTACGGGATCATCTGTACGTCCAGCTCGACGCGCAGGCCGTCGGCCAGGACCGGGTCACCGATGATGGGTGCTTTTCCGCCCGGTTTGATATCTACTAGATGTTCGTCGATGGCGCCGACGTAATCCTGCAAGGCGGCGTCCACCCGGCCATAGGGTTCACGTACCCACCAGGAATAGATCGGGTCATAGCCATCGTAAAACGTGTTCCAATCCGCCAGCACGGTGCGAAGATGCTCGATCTGTCTGGCGGCCCGCCAGGCGATTACGGGCGAAATGCCGCTTCGCGTTACCAAACCTCCTGCTTCCCGCGCCTCCGCAACAAGCGCGCGCGTCAGACCGGTCACCTGCTGCGTGACCTCGTCCAGTGTCGTGGCTGCTGTCTGCGGATCGACCCGTTTCCGGTCGTGCCGATCTTCCTGCAACAAGCGGAGCTGATCTCCGAATGGGAGCAGCGGCACCATCTCCTTCGCTTGTCGTTCGGCAAGATGCAGTGTCTCAAGGTCATATTCGACGCGGTTGCGAAGCGCGATGTAATCGATCTGGCCTTCGTGATTCAGGGCATCGAAGTCAAGTTCCTCGAGGCGCTGCAGCCAAGCCCGGTGGAAGGTGTTCAGGCGCTGGTTGCGGGCGGGTGAGTAGAGCACTTCATAACGCCGTTCGATGGACGCCTTGTCTTCCACATAGCGCTTCACGGCTACTCGCAGATTGCTCTCACTGCGAGCAAAATTGACGAGCGAAGAGAGCACCGGCGCATCACCCTCCCAGCCCGTGGGCAAGTCTATCTCCGCATTCTGCGCCCGCAGGCCGTGCGGCATCATGAGTAGCACCGCGAAAAGCAACTTAGAACAGAATGGAACATCCGCTACTCTGCGATAGATCATGAATTCGTCTCCAGTAGAAAGTTGCAAAGGGTTATTGGGTCCCTCTGGTCATCCGGCGTTGCCCGTTGTCGAGAGATGGGCGGGCGCAATGGCGTGCGGTGCTCGTCAAGAGAACAGGGGTGGGCGCTTCTCGTGGAACCCCGTCGCCCCCAGGAGACGTTGGGCGACAGCGAGACGCTCTCCTTCCCGATAAAGATGGCCGGTGAATAAGGACGCGACGAGCGGATGCGTTGGATGGTCAAGGGATGCCGACGGACCCGACCCCGGGTCCGGGACGGGCCATTCCGGCGGGCTGTGTCTAGTCGGGCAGGGACTGAGTTTGGGGTCGGCTGCATACGCTCGGTTTAGCGACCCCAACGGACGTGTCTCTGGCAACTCATGCCAAGATTGCAGTTCTTCTATCTTTGATTACCAAGTGTTTCTGTAGCATGCTCCGGTTCTTTCTGTGAACGCAAGATGGGCAATTCTAAAAAACTGGCATGAGTCCCCCCCATATGAACCTTGATCGTTGCTGTACGGGCATCCTTTGCCGTTTCCTCGCTGATCTCGCCACCTGAGTTGTAGTTTTTCTGCCAGTTAGCTGAATTCACAGAGCCAAGAATTAGCCGTAAACGGGTACCCTTAGGCAGCGTGCGCACCGTGAGGTAGAATCCATCAAAAATGTACTCCTCTGTCTGATCAGATGCGACCAACTCGGCTTGTGACAAACTCTTACGGTACCGTGCCCGAACCATATCGTTGCCCAGGTAGTAGCTCATCCCGTCGGGCAGGATAGCGTATAAGCTAGCCAGCAAATCGGTGTCAGGTACATCCATCGAGAGATAGGCTGTGAACTTGATAACTCCTGAAAGCGTTGTTTCTACCGCTAACGGTGAACTGTGGTAAACAAGCACATTCTCATCAAACGCAACGGTCTGACTTAGATAAGACCGATTCGAGAAACCCTGCGGTGTCGATACGACGGCAGATGTATCTAAGGGGTCGTAGACGAAGGCGTCGGGATTTTGCTCGGGTGGAATACTTTCACTTAGGGTACCGGAGTGAAATACATCGTTCGCGCCACTGTTTTCCGATGTTAGATAGAACGTGCGTGTATCGTTGTGCATCTCCCCCAGCGTATTCACATGCCGCCACTGTTGATCGCCCATCACATAGAAATTGACTCTATCCTTCAGGATCTCAGGTTTTTCGCCCCTTTTCAGCACCCAATCAAACCAATCGATCTGAAGTTGATCCATATCTAAGACACTATTATCCCCAAAGGTAAACCCGCCCAACTCTTTTTCAGGATTGCGTGTCCCTCCATGGCTCCAAGGTCCCATGAGAAGGTAATGTTGGTCACGAGCTTCGGACGAGGCATACTGCATATGCTCTCGGTAATAACGCATGGCCCCCGGTTGATCTGCGTCAAAATGGCCGGTGATGGTCAAGATAGGCATGTTGATGCCGGCATAGTCTTCAGCTGAGGGAGTTAGGCTCTGCCAGTACGCATCATGACTGGGATGGTCCAACCACCGGTGAAAGATGCGGGAATTGGTTGCCGTAAGGCTATCGAGCTTACGGAAAGGAAGATGCTCCGTATACATTTCTTGGTATTTCTCAGACCAATATTGTCTTGCCCCAAATAATTCGGTGTTGCCTGTGCGTGTGTTGGTAAAAGCCAACCAGGCAGCCATATAACTCATGAAGATGTTTTTGGTCTTAGGAAAGGTATGCCCTGGATATACGGGGGCAGTCGGAACTGTCGAGATTAGTTGCTGGGGATGCTCGGCCATAATTTTCCACTGCACCATACCCCGGTACGATCCCCCGCGCATCGCAATCTGTCCATTGCTCCAAGGCTGTTTTGCCAACCAGGCAATCACATCATAGCCATCTAGTCCACTGTCTTCTAAGGGATTGAATTCACCCTCTGAATTCCCTCGCCCCCGACGGTCTACGCTGACGTAGACGTATCCATTGTCAACAAATTTGAGGGCCAGGTGATGGTCTCCATCGGCGATATAAGGCGTCTTGACAAGTACAACCGGTAGGGGTTCTTGCTGGTTGGCGGGTTTCCAGATGATCGCCGACAATTGCACCCCATCACGCATCGGGATCTTTCGGTCTACCCTAATCTCGACGCCTGCATCTTGCGCCCATACGCGAGACGTAAAAGAGATCATCCCGATTCCAACGAACAAGAAAACTTTAGAGTATGTAAGTTTCATCATTCGGCTCCTTCAGCGGGTGACGGTTCTTCTCGGGCTGCTAACGACTCTGCAAATCAGCGGTCGGCGACCCGGTCACTGGCGCTACGACACTGAACGTATTGTGAACTCGCCCAGCGCACAAAAAGGAGCATCTGCAGCCAAGGACGACCGACGGACTCGAGCGGCTGCACGGAGAGATCAAGCGTCGCATCCGGGCAGCCTGCGCCTTCTTGACGGTCCACCCTCCCCGTTCTACACTGCACGCCCACGCAAAAACGGCGTTTGGAATTCTCATCCTCCCTCTCTCCTCGATCACGGAGGTTCAAGTGACCGCTATCATACCCTCAGTGGCGTTGCTCCTGGGCCTGCTTCTTCTCCCAGGACCGGCGAGCGCGCAGGCGCCCGCGAAGCCCTGGTCAGTCGAAGAGATCCACGGGCCGGCGCTCGACCTCAAATACACGGTGGACGAGGGGACCTGGATGTCGGTGGATGTGTCGCCCGACGGGCGGACGCTGATCTTCGACCTGCTGGGCGACCTCTACACGCTGCCGATCGCCGGCGGGAAGGCCACGCGGTTCACCAGCGGCACGCGCTGGGACGCGACCCCGCGGTTCTCTCCCGACGGCAGGCGCGTGCTGTTCGCCTCCGATCCATCCGGCTCGGATCAGCTCTGGGTCATTCCCGTGGAGGGTGGCACGCCGACCATGATCACCAAGGATGGCAACTATCGGTACGGGGCGCCCTCAAGTGGGGGCGGCTATCAGTACGGGTCGCCCTCATGGGATCCGAGCGGGCAGTTCATTTTCACAGCGCGCGAGGAGCTCCCCTTCAGCCGGCTGGGGGAATACGTGATGATGCACCACCAGGGCGGGTCCGGCACGCCCGTCGCAGAGGACGGCGCTGCGGGCCTGGTGGCTTCGGCGGATGGGCGCTGGCTCTATTACACTCTCGACAATCGCATCGAGCGGCTCGACCGGCGCACCGGCGAGAAGACGACGGTCGTCTCCGGGTACGCCGATGTAAGCCGGCCCGCGATCAGCCCGAGCGGTCGCCTCCTCTCCTTCGCGACGACCATCGACGCGGTGCCGCGCCTCATCCTGCGGGACCTCGACAGCGGCCGCGACCGCATCCTGTACAGCGGCCTCGACTACACAAGGCGCTCCGGGTCCGGAGACCTCGATGACCTTCCCGGCTACGCCTTCACGCCCGACGAGCGGGCGATCGTCTTCACCGCCGACGGCAAGTTCCGGCGGGTCGACCTGGCCTCGGGCGCCATGACGGTGATCCCGTTCACGGCCGACGTCGAGCTAACCGTCACCGAGACGTTGAACCCCAAGCACACGCTCTCCGACGGTCCCTTCAGCCCGAAGGTGCTGCACTGGGTCCAGGCGCTCGGGGCGAACGAGCTGATCTTGGGCGCTGCCGGAAAGCTCTACCGATACGATACCAAGTCACGGCGGGCGACCCCCTTCGCCAACGGCCCCGGCCTCCAGTACGCGCCCGCGGTGTCCCCCGATGGGCAATGGGTCGCGTACGTCGATTGGGACGACTCGATTGGCGGGCGGCTCATGAGAGCCCCGGCGGCCGGAGGACCGGGAACGTCGCTCGGCGTGCGCCCCGGGCGTTACCAGAACATCTCCTGGTCGCTCGACGGGAAGAAGCTGGTCGTCTCCGAGCAGCGGATGGAGGCCGACGGCTACACGGAGCAGGACTACCATTTCCACTGGCTGGACGCGGAGAGTGGCGGTGAGCTCCACATCATCACCTCGGTGACGGCGAGAGGGAACTGGCGGAAGCCGCCCCAACGGGCGACGTTCGACGAAAGCGGCGAGCGGATCTACTACACGGTCCCCTACGCTGCGCCAGGCGCTCCAGCTTCCGGCTACATGCCTCTCGCCGTCCGGGTCTGCTCCGTGACTCTCGACGGGGCCGACCGCCAGTGCATCGCCCACTTCGAGTTCGCCGACGAGCTGATGCCCTCACCCGACGGTAGGTGGGTCCTCTATACGGAGAGGCAAAACGTCTACCTGGCGGCGCTCCCGCCCCCCGGCAAGGACCCGACCCTCGTCCAGTCGGGTGGCGGCGCGTTCCCGGTCTATCTACTCGGCCCACAGGGCGATTACCTGTACTGGATGGACGGCGGGAAGAGGCTGCTGTGGAGCTGGGGCCCGAAGGTGTACCAGGTGGACCTCGCCTCCGCGTCCAGCGGCGAGAGGGTAGCGCCCCAGGTCACGGACGTTTCGTTCGAGCTCCCCCGCGTCCAGGGGGAGGGCCACCTGCTGCTCAGAAACGCCCGCCTGATCACCATGAAAGGCGACGAGGTCCTTGAGAGCGGCGACATTCTCGTCTCGAACGGGCGCATCGCCGCCGTAGGACCGGCGGGGCAGGTCGAGGCGCCGGTGAGCGCTACCACGATGGACCTCTCCGGCAAGACGATCATCCCGGGATTCATCGATCTCCACGCCCACCTCATCTGCTGTAGCGGGTCACAGGCGCAGGGGCACCTCTACCTCCAGCGGAACCCCTTCCTGATGGCCAACCTCGCCTATGGCGTCACGACGTGGAGAGACCCCTCCATCCGCAGCCAGACGCTCTTCGGAATGGCCGAGCTGGTGGAGGCCGGGACCGCCCTCGGCCCACGGATGCACGGGACTGGGGACATCTTCATGCACGTGAAGAACCACTGCTGCGGAGTGCCGAACGACCTCGAGGAGGCGCGCCGCCTCGTGCGGAACCAGAAGGCGCTCGGCGCCACCTCCATCAAGGACCACACGGTGCCGAGGCGCGACCAGGTGCAATGGATCATCCAGGCGAGCCGCGAGGAGGGGCTCCAGGTGGTGGAGGATCCGGCGCGTGGCCCGCGGCGCGAAATCCGGCCGTTGATGGACGGCGCGACGAGCCTCGAGCACGTCTACGCGGCAGCACCGGCGAAGAAGGACGTGATCGAGCTGTTCGCCCGGACCGGCGCCTTCTACGTCCCGACGCTGGTTTCCGGCGGATTCGAATCCTATTTCGTGACTACGACCAGTCCACATGACGATGAGAAGTTGCGGCGCTTCATTCCTCACGTCTTCCTCGACAGGGAGGTGCAGGGTCACAACCAGTGGCTGATGCCGCACGAGCTCCCCACGTGGCGGTCCGAGGTTGTTCGCGACCTAGTGCGTGCCGGCGGGAAGGTCGGGATGGGCTCGCACGGTCAGGTGCAGGGGCTCGGCTCCCACTGGGAGGTCTGGGCGATGGCGAGCGGCGGATTAACTCCGTTCGAGGCGCTCCGGAGCGCGACCCTCACCGGCGCGGAGGCCATGGGGATGAAGGACGACCTCGGCTCGCTGGAGCCCGGAAAGATCGCGGACCTAATGGTCCTCGATCGGAATCCGCTGGTGGACCTCAGGAACACCAACTCGATTCGCTACGTGATGAAGGCCGGCGTGATGTGGGAGGGAGACACGATGGACGAGGTGTGGCCGAACAAAGGGAAGCGGTAGGGAATGCGCGTTGGTGAGTGGCGCCCCGCTTGGGATTCAGACCTATTCTCCGTCTTTCGACGCCGGATTCACACATGACCGAGCACAAATCCTGTAGGTCTCGCGGCATTGGAGGCCATGTCTACGGAAACCGCAAAGCGTGGCGTTCAGCCCTTATCGCATGGATTGTAAGCCTGCCGGGCATTCCTGGAATCATCGCCGTATCCGATGTGGCCGCCCAGGCCACCGACCCGGCGACGCGCAAGACGTCCTGGGAGCAACATGTCCGCCTCGAGCGCGAGTCGCCGTTCAAGGATTTCCAGTGGCGGGTCGTGGGACCCAAGCAGGCGGGAGCCAGAGTCGAGGCGATCGCCGTGCCTCGGGGAAATCACGGGACCATTTACGTCGGCGTGGGTTCAGGCAATCTCTGGAAGACCGAGAACAACGGGCTTACATGGCGTGCCATTTTCGAGAAGCAGTCCACGTTCACCATCGGCGACGTCGCGGTCTCGACCTCGAATCCGAATGTCGTGTGGGTTGGGACGGGAGAGACACAACCGCGGCATAGCGGTTACTCCTTTGCGGGCACGGGCGTCTTCAAGTCGACCGACGCGGGGAGTACATGGCGCAACATGGGCCTTCATGATACGCATCACATCGGCAAGGTCCTGATTCATCCCCGCGATCCCGATGTGGTCTACGTGGCGGCCCTCGGCCATTTCTGGTCCCGAAACGAAGATCGGGGTGTGTTCCGAACGAATGACGGCGGCGAGAGCTGGGAGAAGGTGCTGTACGTGAGCGAGCGAACGGGGGCGGTTGACCTGGTCATGGATCCGTCTGACCCGCGCGTTCTCTATGCGGCGCTCTGGCAGGCGGTGAGCGGCACGCCCGCCGAGAGCGGTGAGGAGAGCGGCATCTACCGGACTACCGACGGCGGCCACAGCTGGAGCGAGCTCACCGTCGGTCTGCCCTCAGGCCCTCTCGGCCGCATCGGCTTGGACGTGGCTCCCGGTAATCCGAACGTCGTCTACGCGTTTGTCGACAACTGGGCCGAATACACCGGCGAGCAGGACTCTGAGCAGCGCCGCCGCGAGATTGTGGGCGGAGAGGTGTACCGCTCCGACGACAAGGGCGAGACGTGGCGCAGGGCCAACGAGGAGGACCTCTACTCGGTGTTCACCGTCTATGGGTGGAAATTCATGGACGTTCGCGTGTCTCCTGAAAACGAGGACGACCTCTTCATTTTGGGGAATCGCGCGTTCCATTCGACCGATGGCGGCCGAACGTACCAGCGCGTTGGTGAGAAGATCATCCGGATGCACGACACCCGTGGGCTCGTGATGCATCTGGATCATCACGAAATTTGGATCGATCCGCTGAATCCGGATCGGGTGTTGTTGGGCAACGACGGAGGGCTCTTTCAGTCCTACGACCGCGGCGAGAGCTGGCTGCACATCAACAACATCCCTGCGGCGGAGTTTTACTCCATCTCCATGGATATGGCCGTGCCCTACCGGATCTACGGCGGCACCCAGGACAACGCGGCCCTGTACGGCCCGAGTAACGTGGCCCTTGAGGACGCGACGGACGACCCGTGGGAGAATGTCTACCTGGATCGGTGGACGGGAGGAGACTCCTACGACACTTACGTGGATCCCACCGACAGCACGCTCGTCTACTACGAGCACCAGCACGGCAACATGCGGCGCATGGTCATCACGGGCGACTCCGTGCTCAGCAACGGGCCGGACTCGGAGAGCATCCGCCCACGCGCCCCCGAGGGACAGCCACCGTGGCGCTTCGGATGGTATACTCCGTTCGTGATCTCGCACCACAATCCACGAACGCTGTACGTCGGCGCGGACCGTCTGCTGAAATCGACCAATCGCAGCGCGGATTGGCACCCTATCAGTCCGGACCTTTCGGATCCGGCCGGAGGCCAGCGCGCCGCCGTGCCGTTCGGTACCATCACGATGATCTCTGAGTCCCGGTTTCGGCAGGGACTGATCTATGTGGGGACGGAGGGGGGAAGCGTGTGGCTCACCCGGGACGATGGAGCCACCTGGTCTAAGGTCAGCGATGGACTTCCAAGGAAATGGGTGAGCCGTGTGGTCGCGTCCGATCATGAGATCGGCACGGTATACGTGGCACAGACCGGGTATCGGGAGGACGACTTTGGAACGTACCTCTATGTATCGAGGGATTTCGGCGAGAGCTGGACATCGATCGCGGCGAATCTGCCCGCGGAGTCGGTCAACGTGATCGGTGAGGACCCGCGCTACGCGGACATCCTGTACGTGGGTACGGATCTGGGGGTGTACGTCTCACTCGACAGCGGCGGAACGTGGCACTCGCTCTGCGCGAACCTCCCCACAACGCCGGTGCACGATTTGGAGGTCCATCGGCGGGACGGGGAGATCGCCATCGGAACACACGGCCGAAGCATCTTCGTCGCTGACTTGGCGCCGGTTCGAGAACTCGAGCGCGAATGACGCGCAGACCGGGCCTCCGGACTCGCGGGTGATGGAGGTCTTGGGCGAGCGCGGCGAACAGCGGCGAAGACCGCACGGATGCCTGTTGCGGTAGAGAAGGTGGAGAGCTTATATCTAACGCAAATTATAGTGAGGAGTGCATCATGACCACACGGAGAGAGTTCTTCAAACAATCGGGCGCGATGAGCCTGAGCGCGGCCGTCGGTGCTTCTTGTGCGCCCGGCGGCCAATCGGCGGGCGGGGCCGGGTCGGCGGCCATGCTCGTCAGCCGTCCCGAGCACCTGGAGCCGGCGACCGTCGACCGCCTACCGCTCGAATGGCATCAGGCAACCGTGCAACGTCTTCAAGAGAAGCTTGGCGAGCGAGGCCTCGACGGAATCTGGATCACCGATCGCTGGAACATCATCTACTTTACCGGGCTCTTCCACTCGACGACGGAGCGGCCCTTTTCCTGCTTCATTCCCACGAACGAGCTCGCGGTCTATTGGTTTCACCCGGGCCTCGACATGGAGATCGTACGAAGCTGGTGGTCTGACGGGGCGGACTACTACTTCGACTACCCGCCGTCAGCGGACGGCTACCCCGACCAGGGCAAAGTGGCCACGGGGCCGCCCGTGGACCTCGTCGAGTGGGCGCTCAAGGGAATTGCAGGGCGAGGCTTCGGGGACAAGAAGATCGGCCTCAGCGCCTCGCCCTCGGTCGGGCGCTTGAAGCGCATGACCGAGGTTCTTCCCAGGGCGGCCTTCGAGGACGTGGGCGACATCTGCATCAAGATGCGCCGGGTCAAGACACCCGAGGAGCTCGTGCTCTCACAAAGGGCCTACAACTATTTCAGCCAGATCCATGCCTGGACCCGCGACTACATCCTCGAACACGGTACCGACCTCACCGATTTCAAGATCGGGATGGCGGCGACGGAGTATGGGACCGATTTGGTCATGAGAGACATCAAACGCGACGGCCACCCCCACACCGCGGTGGGGATCAGTGTCCGTATCGGCTGCCGGACCGGTATCGGCACGGCCTACCCACATCCCAACCAGTTTCATCACAACCCGGTCAGGAAAGGAGACTCTCTTCAAGTCTCCGGTGGCGTGAGGCTCGGAGGCGTTGGCGGGGAGCTCTATTGCCCTTATCACATCGCGCCCTGGAATCCGGATTGGGAGAAAGTATGGGAGGTCATGGCCGAAGGCTCGCGTATGCAGATCGAGCTGTCCAAGGCCGGCACACCCTGCCAGGACGTCGCGAAGGCGATCCACGAATATCAGGTCGAGAACGGAATGCAGAAGTACCTGTATCAGCGTGTGGCGCACGGCGAGGGCATGGAGGGCCATCAGGAGCCGTTCATCTCACTGGGCGAGACCACCTTACTCGAAGAGAACATGACCTTCTCCATGGAGCCTGGCCTCTTCAATCCCGAGGGCGGCTACGGTTACAACCCCTCGGATCTCGTGGTGGTAGGAACGGAGAAGGGCTGGGTTCAGGGAAGCGTGCCGAACCTGACAAAGGAGTGGGCCCTCCTGGAAATCTGAAAGCATGCGGCCGCAAAGCGGCCGTTACATACCTCGAGCTATTCTGACAGCGACGGCGCGGCCGGGTCGCTGGCCGCCGAAAGCTTTGCTGCCCATCTGTCGTGAGGGAGGTGCCTAGCGATGTCCCCATGTCCCCGCAGGACCACGCTGACCGCGTTCGTGCTGTCGTGCTGCTCTCTTCTCCTCGCGTGCGGCGGCGGATCACCGGCGATCGTTCCTTCTCCCGAGCTGCCTGCGGAGCTGGATGCACGGATCCGTGCGATCTATGAGACGAACGAGATGCAGGCCAAACGTCCATCGGCGCTTTGGCTTCCGGATGGATCCGGCCTTCTCGTGCTCGAGCCCACCTCCGACGGGGCGCAGGAGCTCGTGCGCTATGATGCCGCCAGCGGCACACGCGAGGTGATCCGGTCCTCGTCGCAGCTAGTCCCATCCGGCACATCCGGGCCCCTCGTCATCGAAGATTTCGGGCTCTCGCCGAATGGGCGGCGCCTACTTCTCCAAGCGAACACGCGTGAGCTGCCAGACGGCGGCCCGGTCAGCGATTGTTGGTTGCTCGATCTGGAGTCCACAGAATTGCGGATGGTCCTGTCCGGAGTCGCGTCCTGCCGGGTGGGGGATGCGCTTTCTCCCGATGGCCGGCGTGTCCTCTACATCCATGGGCACAATCTGTACGTCCATGACGTGTCGAGTGGCCGGAATACCAGACTCACGCACGACGGGATGCCCGGATCGTTGGGCAATGGCGTCAGCGACTGGGGGCCTGGAGGCGGTGTGCGCTGGAGCCCTGACAGCGAGCAGATCGCCTACATTCAGGTGGACTCGCGCGAGGTCGGGATGTTCCCGCGCATCAACTATACGGAGAGCCTGTATCCGGTTGCAGAGTATTTGCGCTTTCCGAAGGTGGGAACTCCGATCGCGAAACTGCGCCTGGGTGTGGTGAGCGCCGACGGCGGCCCGACCCGTTGGATGGCTCTTCCAGGCCAGCCGGGAACGTTCTACCTCAGAGGTCTCGATTGGGCGGCGAACTCGGAGGAGCTCGTCGTGGAGCAGCTATCCCGAGCGCGCGATCGGCGCAATGTGCTGTTCGCCAACGTTCGAACCGGCAGGGTCAGTAGTGCCTACCAAGAAGCCGACTCGGCTTGGGTGGACAGCAGCGACCAGACGAACGGCGGCATCGACTGGTTGGGCGACGGGCAGGCGTTCGTGCTGGTGAGCGAGAAGGATGGCTGGCGGCATGCGTATCTCATCTCGCGCGACGGCAGGAAGGAGACGCTGCTCACTCGCGGTGCGCACGACATCGTGACGCGCGGGAAGGGAACGATCGACGAGGAGGGCGGCTGGCTCTATTACCATGCGTCACCCGACGACGGCGCCCAGAGGTATCTCTATCGCGTGCGCCTGGATGCGACTGGAGACGCTGAGCGGGTGACGCCGGAAGATCAGCCCGGAACGCACAGCTACGATTTCTCACCCGACGCCCGCTTTGCCGTCCATACATACTCGACCTTCGACACGCCGCCGGTGTTCGAGCTGATCGAGCTGCCGGCGCACCGCACCGTGCGCGTGCTGGAGGACAACGCCGCGCTTCGTGAGAAGTTGAAAGCGTGGATCGCCGGCCCGACCGAGTTCTTCACGCTGGACATCGGGAACGGTGTCGTGATGGACGCGCTGATGATCAAGCCCCGGGACTTCGATGCGGGCAAGAAATACCCCGTGGTCGTCTTCGTCTACGGAGAGCCTGCGGGGCAGACAGTCCTGGATGACTGGGGAAGAGGTCAGCAGGGCCACAGCCTCTACCACCGTTCCCTCGCCGACGAAGGGTACCTCGTGGTCTCGATAGACAATCGGGGAACGCCCGCGCCCAAGGGTGCGGCATGGCGCCGGGCGGTCTTCGGAAGCTTGGGTCCGCTGTCGACGGAAGAACAGGCGGACGGACTTCGCGAGCTGGGCCGCACGCGCTCTTACGTCGATTTGTCACGCGTGGGGATCTGGGGGTGGAGCGGCGGCGGCACGAACACCTTGAACGCGCTCTTCAGAAAGCCGGATCAGTATCACGTCGGCATCGCCGTCGTGCCGAAGCCACAAGCAGATCTGTACAACGCGTGGTACCAGGAGATCTTCATGCGGACGCCCGAGGAGAATCCCGAGGGGTACCGCGTCGCCGCTCCGCTCTACTATGCCGAAGGGTTGAAGGGGCGCCTCCTCATCGTGACCGGCTCGGGCGAGACCAACACCCATATTCAGATCATCGAGCATCTGGTGAATCGGCTCATCGAGCTAGGCAAGCCGTTCGAGTACGTATTGTACCCCAACCGCAATCATGGGATGAGGGAAGGAGAAGAGACCCGGCCGCATCTCTTCCGGCTCATGTCACGGTATTGGCTCGAGCATCTCCCGCCCGGCGGGAGGTGACCTCGATGATACGCACCTTCCATTCGCCCCTCTTGACGGATTGGGTCAACCATCGTATAAGTAATCAACCTTTCGGAGGGGGCCGTCCCCTTCAACATGTCATTCCTTTTACTCTTGGGAGGGTGATGCTTAGGAACCGAGGTAGGAACGGAGGGAGAGACACATCACGGGCCACGAAACGTAGTCCGTGAAGACGTGTGCCAATCAACTTTGGAGGAGATCATGAGTATGAAGACCATCGTCCGAAAAGTGGGCCTCGCCGCCTTGCTCTTCGCGTTCGTGTTTCCACCCCTGGTGCCGGTGGCCCACGCCCAGGGAGCCGGCTCGGTCACGGGCCAAATCACGGACGCCTCGACGGGAGAATTCCTGGGCGCGGCCAGAGCGTTCCTAGAAGGGACCTCCTACGACGGGAACGCGGACAACTACGGTCGCTATACCATCACTAACGTTCCTGCGGGGACGTACACGGTGGTAGTGGAGCGGCTCGGGTATGTCGACGCGCGGAGATCCGTGACGGTTAGCAGCGGCGCCGCGGTTGTCGACTTTGAGTTGGAAGTGTCGGCCCTTTTTCTGGATGAGATCGTGGTGAGCGCGACGGGAGTGATATCAACGCAGAAGGCGGTTCCCACCACCGTGACGCTGATCGACGCCCAGATGATCGAAGAGAGATCGATTACGCAGCTCGGTCAGTTGCTTCGGGGTGAGGTCCCTGGAGCCATCGCACTGAATACCGCAGCTAACTGGTACGGCCAAGCCGAGGTATACATGCGAGGAGATGTAAGCACCGGGTGGGGGCAGCAGGGGGTCACGACGTACATCGATGGCATTGAGATGGTTGGTACCATGTTTGTCGCTTGGCTCAACAATGTCGACCCCCAATCGATCGAGCGGGTGGAGATCATTCCCGGACCGCAGGCGTCCACCATATACGGGGCAAATGCCGCGAGCGGTATCATCCAGATCTATACCAAGCGCGGTGCGCCAGGAGCGGACCTGGTAAAAATGAACCTGCAGGCCTCAACTGGTATAATTGAGGGCCCGTATAACAGCACCGTCGCTCCGCGGTACGACGTCTCGTTCGGGGTCCAGGGGTCATCGAGTGACGGACGCCTATCGTATGGTGGGACCGTGTCGCGTACGCACGAGGGTGCCTGGTTCAGAAAGTATTTCCAGGACGTGAACAGCGGCGCTGCCAGTGTGCGCCTCCACGAGGGGCCGTTTACCGCGGACCTCAACGTGAGAGGGTTCCAGCGCCTGTCAAGCCGTGGCCAGGCCCAGTATTTCAATTCAAGACGCCTTACCGGCGAATTTGATGTGGGCAACGGCACGGGCCTGGTGCCTACAGTCCGGGGTGACTACGAACAGTCCGGCAATACAATAGGCTTCAATTTTACGTACGCCCCCACGTCGTGGTGGTCGCACAAGCTGACGCTCGGTCGCGATCATGCAGAGGACTTAAACGCGCCTAAAAATCGCCGTTTCAGAAGGGTTAACGACACCGGATTCTCATATTGGAGCGATCCGTATACGCGTACGACCGTCGCCTACAACACCACGATTGACCGAGCACTCAATGACAACGTGCGTTCGGTGTTCACGATCGGCGCCGAGTGGTGGCATTACCTCTCCACCGCCTCCCAAGTCTTCGGGCATAACGAAAAAGAGGGTCTTTGGTCTGCTCGTAGCCCTGACCGCCCTAGAACCTTTACCGTCCTCGCGCTGCGAACGAACCAGAACCACTACGGGACCTTCGCCCAGGAGGTATTGGAGATCGCGGACCAGCTCTTCCTCACAGCGGGGATTCGGCTCGATCAAAACCGGAACTTCGAGTCCCAGAACGACGCCATATGGAATCCGCGTTTCGGCCTCAGCTATGTGACAGACATCGGCTCAGCGCAAGCGAAGCTTCGGGGCGCCTGGGCGAAATCCGTCCTTCAGCCGAAGCGGAATGACGGTTTTGGGAGCCCTTGCAACCCAGACGTAATTGAGGAGTATGGACCTCTAACGTGGTGCAGATTTCCACCCGACGATCTCAAGCCCGGCTCACAGCATGGCCCGGAGGTCGGATTTGAAATCTATCAGGGGCGGAATTTGTTCACGGTCACGTTCTATGACCAGACGGTCGAGGATTGGGTTGCTCGGGTCCTCGTCGACAGCGTCCTGCCACTCTCCGGCACGGGGCCCCCCTTGTTCCGCCAACAGGCCGCGAACTTCGCCGAGATGAACAACAAGGGATTGGAATTTCAACTCCGCACGGGCACCGGTCCGTTTGACTTCAACATAACGTACTCGTGGATGCGGAGCCGCCTGACGGACCTCGGACTCAGGCAGGACATCGCCCAATTTTCGGGATTCGAAGAGGGTGATCGAATCCCGGACGTGCCTGAGAAGTTTGGGGGAGCATCAATTACCTATAGGGAGGGTGGGACGGACGTGATCTTGAGTGGATCGTGGATTGGGGATCGCAGGACGAGGGGATTTAGGGGTCTGGAGGCCGTCCGTCAGAACTCCCAAAGGCTGCCCCTGGAGCCGAACCCGCCGGAGGTCCCGCAGTGGATATTACTTGACTCATACTTTGCGGCCGAGCTCAACGTCCAGCGTGAGATCTCGCCGACGGTCAAGTTGTATCTCCAGGTCTCGAACGTGTTCAACAACCGAACGCCCGACGAGGCCCGGGCATTGACCAGTAGGCCGGTCATGGGGCGGGTGTCGACCATTGGTACCCGCATCCGCTTGAAGTAAGAAGTAAAGCGGATCTATAAGTTCTTATAGGACTGCAAGTTCTTATAGGACTGCAAGTTCTTATAGGACTGCGCGTTGGTCGCGAGCGCTACTTGGTTTGGTAAACCAGCGCGCTCGCGACCATCGCCAGATACGTAAGGACGCAATGTTCGATTCGCGTTGCCCTCATATGATGTCGCACTCGGTGTCGTCCTCTTGAGGCGCTCACCCGGGACCTATAAATACAGGGAGGCTTGACATGTTCAGATTGACGTTTGCTTGGCGCACCTCTTCGCTGGTTGCGCTATTGGCCAGCTTCACCACCGTCGCATGCAACCAGGACATTACGCCGGAGGATGAGGGCCATTCATCACGGATCCGCGTCGTCAACTCCGCTTATCAAGGAGCGGACGCCGCAACGGCTGTCCCGGTGTCGATTGATTTTCTGGTCGACGAGTCGACCTCGGTGCCCGGCGCGGCCACCATAGCGCCCAACTCCATGACGACCGGTACAGCCGGCTTCCCCGCAGGCAGGGCATCATCGGCGGGCTACTCGGCGGTGGAGGAAGCCGTCCACACCTTCCTTTCGCGAATAACCGGCACTACCAACTCACTCTATCAAAACGAATTTGCGCCGTATACGGTGACGCTATACGTCACGCCCATACCCCACACGATAATAGTCGCGGGTATTGCGCCGCCCACGGGCCGGACGCCAGCTGGTTCTTTCCCGTTTGAGTGGTTTCCCGACGACCAGTTCGAGCCGGTTTCCGGTATGGCCCGCGTAAAGATGATCAACGCCGCGCCCTTTGCGAGTGCGGACGGAGGGGGAGCCGGGATCTCCGCGACTTTCGTGGGGGCGCAAACGTTCACCGCGGACGATGACACCGATCCGGTAGACTACCGCGACACCAGCGCCTTCGTCAATCCTCCGCCGGGAAGTTATACGCTGACGATGTGGCGTGACGACGGGACCATGCTGTGGACGGGGACAGTCTCACTCGGCGCAGGCGAGGTTCGCTCGTTCATCGTGCAGAGCACCGGCTTCAGTGCCACTCCGGGCCCGGGGAATACCAAGGTCACCAACGTCCTGGACAATCAGTGGTGATGGGCGAGCATCCGGCTTCGACGCTGAGGGGCGGTGGCTCTTCTGGGCGGGCGTCCGGGACGTTCGCCTCCACCGCCTCTCGGGAAAGGGCACCACGGAACATCATGCGATATCTCATCCTGGCCCTGGCTCTGAACACCGGCCTCACCGCCTGCGCCAGCGGCGGTGTGGGTGGTGGGGGAGCCGGCGGGAGGCGGAGCCTGATCACCTTCGAGGAGATCAGGACGGTGGACAATGTTACTGAAGCGTACGAGTTGGTGCGGATTTTACGGCCGCTCTGGCTCCAGGCCCGCGGAACGATCGACATCGGTAATGCGAGAGCGAGCGTTCCCCAGGTCTACGTGGACGAGTTGCACTACGGAAACGGCCCCGAAATCCTGCGGCAGATCATCGCCTCCACGGTCCAGCAGATGCAGTTCCTCGATCGATCTGAGGCAGAGATGCGGTACGGGTCGGGGCACCCGGGCGGGATCATCATGGTCCGGACCCGGTAAGGCGGCGTGCGATCTTAGGAGGTCTCGGGCGAAACGCGCCCGGACGGCGGCGGCTGCCCGTCCGATCTCCTCTACATCCACGAGTTGGCCACCTGCTCGTTGAGCTGGCGGAGCGGCGCCAGGTTTGGCCTCGCATACCTGACGGCGCCGACCGAGGCGCTGTTGATCTGTCCGTCGGTCACGGCGTCCCAGGTCGTTCCGCCGTCGTCTTCCAAAGACCTCAGCCCGACCCCCCTTCCACTCCCAATCAGCAACTCTACGTCGTGCCTTCGGCAGGAGGGACGCCGCGGAAGCCTTACGGTTTTGGCTAGTTTTGGCTAGCGCGGCGTTAACTTCAGGTTTGTGAAGAGCTGGAAATTGACTGGCGTGTGCGCATCGAGTCCGATATAGTCCGATAGCTGACCCGACCCATGGCGAGACCGACGCTACTCATCGTCTTGGCCCTAGTACTGTGCTCCAGCACAGAAGCCCTGGGCCAGGGTGTACCGGTTCCGGTTTGCTGGACAAGTCGGCGGCCTAATCAAGCCGCCTTCAGGGTGAGCTCCTGACGGACCTGGGCCGGGGTCCGATACCCATGCCGCTCTAGGAGCCACCCGCGGTTGTAGCGTTCGATAAACGCGTCGATCTCCTGTCTGGCCTCCTCGAGACTCTTGAAGTCGTGGAGGTACAAGCACTCCTCCTTCAGCGTCCGCATGAAGCGCTCTGCGACGCCGTTGCACTCCGGCTCTCCCACGTACGAGGCCGTCGAGCGGATCCCGAGCCAGGCCAGCTCCCCCTGGAACTGATGCGCCGTGTACTGCGGTCCCCAGTCGTGCCGTAGGCCGAGCCCCAGAGCGATCTTGGGCGCGTAGTCGTCCATGTGGGTCCGTACGCCCTGGCGGATCGGCTCGAGCGCTGCCCACCGATCGCCCTTCTTCGCCACGTGCCAGCCCACCACGTCCGTGACGCAGTGATCCACCGCCACGAAAACCAGCACCACCCATCCTCCTTCGTGTAGAACCGCGTCGCGTCCGTGCCCCACAGCTCGTTCGGCACGTCCGTCGTGATCCGGCCACTGTGGCTCCGGTCCCCATGCGGATGCTTCCCGCGTCGTACAGGGGCCAGCAGCCCATTCTCCCGCATCAGCCTGAGCACGCGGTTCTTGCCCACATGGATCCCCTTCGGCCTCAGGCGCGCCCTCACCTTTCGATGACCCTCGCCCAGGAAGTCGCTCTGCTTCAGCACCTGTCGGATCTCCTCTACCAACTCCTCGTCGCTCAGCTTCGTCTTCGGTCCTCGTTTCTTCGGCTCTGCCGGCCCCTCGCTCTCTTCTCGATCCCGGGCCGCATAGACCGTCGAGCGCCCCACCCGCCAGGCCTCGCAGATCATCGTCAGAGGGTAGGGCCGCCCGGTCCCCGGACTCACTCGCGTCCACGCTTCAAGAGCGTCCGTAGCTCGTCCCCGTACCCCCTTTTTTCCAGGAGCTCTCTCGCAAGCTCCAGTCGCATCGTCAACTCTCCCAGCTTCGCCTGGGTCCGGGTCAGCTCTCGTTCTCCAGGGTCCCGGCCCCGGCGCCTCAGCCCCTGCTGACCGGTCTCCAGAAACACCCGCCGCCATTCCTCCAACTCCGGTGGTGAGACCTGCACCTCGCGGCTGACCTCCACCAGATCCTCCCCCCGCAGCAGGCGCAGCACCACCTCCGTCTTATGCTGTGCGCTCCACCGCTCGGGTACCTTCTCACGACCTTCGGTCGCCTTCTTTTCCCTCGGCTTCTGGGCCATCACGTCCCTTTCTCTCTGGACCCGCTCTCTTTGCCAATCTACTGTCCAGAGAAACCGTGGGCGCTAAAAGGGGAAGAAGATCTGGGAGCGTCTCAGCTTCCGGGAATCGTTCTCGGGCAAGCTGGGACGATCTCGGCCGGCGTCGTTTAGCGTCCTCCTACCAGGTGATACCACCCCTTCGTACAGCATCCGGGCAGCCATGCGGGTCGACCTCGGTTTCGGGAGTTTGGGCCGGAAGGTCGATATCGGCCCGTAGGTCGAATACCGACGGCACACGAACATCAAGAAGCGGCAGAATGTCTTTATGCTGGGGCTGGCGATGGACTGGCAGACTCAGGATGCGGAGGCGGAAGAGCAACCGTGGAGTGCTGTCCTGGTTTTGCGCGCCAACTACAAGAACGACTTCGTTCGCTCCACCAAGGCGATGCAGACGAACCTGCTCTTCACGCCGGTAGCGCGCGGCCGGGGCGGCGTTCTCCGAACTCTGTTTCTCCCGAATGTCCCGACGCGCTTCGGCACGGCGATGCAGTTCACCTACAGCCCGTACATCGGTCTCGAGCACGAGGGCGTGCTGAGCGCGGCGGTCGATTCTCTGGAAGGCTCCGTCGTCCGGGCAGTCACTCGGGTGCGGGCGGAGCTGCTTCCGCTGCCTTCGCAGTTGTCAGAACGGCTCGAACTGAACGTCGAGTACTCCTACGTCTACGACTTGATAGACCGTGCCGATCCTGATCGGCTAACCCCCGGTCACGGGCTCGTGAAGGTGAACGCGAACGTGTGGTTCGTGCGAACGGCTGCCGGGAGGCGGGCTGGCGTGTCTCTCAAATACACCAACGGTGAGAGTCCAAGCGTTGGTTTCCGACACCAGCGACTGACGGAGCTGACGTTCGCGGCGAAGTTCTAGCCGCAGCGGATATATTCCGGTTCTCCTCCCGTCCAGTCATACCCTGGCCTGCGAACCCTTAAACTGTCATTGTATTACCCGGCTTCTCTCCGCGGAGAGGGGCCGGGTTTTTTGTTGCCTGTCGGTCGAATGACGAACGAACGGGCGGACCCGGCCCTCGTCGAGCGTGTCGAACGGAGCGCCCTCGAGGCGATTGCATTCGCCGCGGGCACGAGCAGCGCAGCGAGGCTCCAAACCGGGACGGGAGGTACCCATCATGCCCATCGCTGACGAACGATCCCTCGCGATCTACTTCGAGCATCCCTACTGGTTCAGGCCGCTCTTCGAAGAGCTGGACCGACGCGGGATACCGTTTGTCAAGCTGGACGCCGCCACGCTGAGCTACGACCCGGGCGACACCGAGGTACCATACTCCCTGGTGTTCAACCGGATGAGCCCATCCGCGTACCTGAGGGACGCGGGCAGCGCGATTCTCTACACATCGCATTACCTGGCCCACCTGCATCAATCGGGCGTACGCGTCATCAACGGATGGCAGGCATGGCAGACGGAGATCTCCAAGGCCTATCAGCTCTCGGTGCTCGAGCGCCTGGACCTGACCTATCCGAGGGCGAAAGTGATCCACGACGCCGCCGGTGCGCCTGGCGCGGCTCGTGGGCTCCGCTTCCCCATAGTGGTCAAGCCCAATATCGGCGGGAGCGGAGCCGGCGTTCGCCGCTTCGAGACGCTGGCAGAGCTCCAGAGCGCGGTGGACGAGCTGGATCTGGGGATCGACCGCACGGCCCTGGTACAGGAGCACATTCCGGCCGAGGGCGGGCGCATCGTCCGCGTCGAGATACTGGACGGCCGGTTCCTTTACGCGATTCGTATCTACACGGACGGTACTGACTTCAATCTCTGCCCCGCCGACGTCAGCCTGGACATGGATGGAACCCAGTTGGAGCGCTCCGCCTGTTCGGCCGATGCCGCTGAAAACAGCCTCCGGGTGGAGGGCTACGAGCCTCCCGTCGAGATCGTCTCGCAGGTCGAGCGGATCATGACGGCCTCCGGAATCGAGATCGGGGGCGTCGAGTACATGATCGATGACCGGGACGGCCAGCTCTACTACTACGATATCAACGCGCTCTCGAACTTCGTCGCCGACGCGCCGAGGGTCGTCGGGTTCGACGCGTTCGCGAAGCTGGCCGACTGGCTCGAACAGGAGG
Organism: Longimicrobiales bacterium; assembly: GCA_965238005.1. GTDB lineage: Bacteria > Gemmatimonadota > Gemmatimonadetes > Longimicrobiales > Gaopeijiaceae > CBDCKN01. The sequence goes on along the minus strand of OZ250165.1, from coordinate 2,498,561 downwards.
CCGGGCTTGTGTCCACACTAGCGGGCGGTGTGCGATGAGGTTCGGCTACTGGCTGCCGGTTTTCGGGGGGTGGCTCCGTAACGTCGATGACGAAGGCATGGAGGCGACTTGGGACTACACCAGTCGCCTCGCCTGCCGCAGCGAAGAGATCGGCTTCGATCTCACGCTGGTAGCAGAGCTCAACCTCAATGACATCAAGGGCATGGACGCCCCGTCCCTCGATGCGTGGAGCACTGCGGCGGCTCTGGCCGCGGTGACGGAGCGACTCGAGATCATGGTCGCCGTGCGGCCGACCTTTCACGCGCCGGCCCTCCTGGCCAAACAGGCGGCCAACATCGACCGGATCAGCGGCGGACGGCTGTCCCTCAACGTCGTGTCGTCCTGGTGGGCAACCGAGGCACGCAAGTACGGCGTCCGATTCGACGAGCACGACAGGCGGTATGAGTGCACAAGAGAGTGGCTGCCGGTAGTGGACGGCATGTGGACGGAGCCGGTGTTCTCGTTCTCGGGCGAGTTCTATTCGGTCGAAGAGGCGATCCTCGAGCCGAAGCCGGTCCAGCGGCCGCGCCCCACGTTGTACGCGGGCGGCGAGTCTCCAGCGGGGAAGGCTCTGATCTCGGAGAAGTGTGACGCCTGGCTGACGCACGGTGATCCTCCGCACGTGATCGCAGACAAGGTGACCGACATGCGAGCCCGTCGTGATCGCCTGGGACTACCGCCGATGGCGTTCGGTGCCGCGGGCTTCGTCGTCGTACGAGCCAGCGAGGACGAAGCTCGCCAGGAGGTGAGCAGAATCACGGATGTTCGTCAGAGCGCCAAGGGATACGCCAACTATCAGGACTGGATCGGCAACACCGAGCTCGAGCGCCGAGTGAGCCTGGAGGACTACTCGGTATCGAACCGAGGGCTTCAAAGCGGACTCGTGGGCACACCGGAGCAGGTGGCCGAACGGATCATGGAGTTCGAGACGGCCGGTCTTGACCTGCTTCTCCTTCAGTTCTCGCCCCAACATGAAGAGATGGAGCGGTTCGCCGAGGAGGTGATTCCGCTCGTGAAGGGGGTCACGACCGGTGCCTAGCGCGATCCGGGCCGGTGCCCCTTGGAACAGGTCGGGAGGACACCCGCTGGCACGTCTGGCTCGCGCCGGCGCCGCGGCAGCTTACGGCACCGCGCCGGGTCGGCATCGCGACCGCGCAGGAGAATCGCGAATCATGTTCCGGCACATCTGTGCGCGCACGTCACCGCCTAGATGCACTGGACTAATGCGTTACCCATACGTTACCGGGATTGTTACCGAAGGCACGAAACAGACAGTCGGGGGAGGCACTTTAGGCTGATAGAATAAGCACTTGCCGGGATGGTGGAATTGGTAGACGCACCGGACTCAAAATCCGGCGGGCTTCGGCCCTTGGGGGTTCGAGTCCCCCTCCCGGCACTGGTTGTACCACAACGATTTATGCGGACGGCGGACGGATGGACCCGTCTCCGGTGGTCTGCCCTCGATCACGTGAACGTGGTGACGGGACCACGACAAGATACTGTGCGACGGGACAGAAGGAAGCGGAACAGATGTCGGTGATCTGGCGAGAACTGGGTTTCCCGCGTTGGCCATTGAGGCTCTCGCTTCTGGCGGTGACCGTCCTCGCCTTATGGTCGGCGAGCAAGACGAGGCGGAAGGTGCCGTCTGAAGGAAGGGACGTCCACGGCCGACCCGACCGGTAGACGGTAATTCCGCGCGCGTAGACGGACTTCCGCCTGCGAGTACCGGCCTGCTACATTGCCGAATGACCTCGGCACCCCGTCCGGCAGCCGTTCGACCGATCTACTCCGACTGCACCAGCTAGCGATGGTGGATCAACCAGCGAATTCCGACCGCACTCAGCGGCTGTTGCGATGGATGTACACGCCGCTGGACGCGAGCTCCGTGACGTTCTTCCGCATCGCATTCGGCTCGATCCTGCTCTGGGAGGTCTTCCGGTACTGGCTGAATGATTGGATCCGGCTGATGTACACGGGGCTGAACCTGTACTTCACGTTCCCGGGCTTTTCCTGGGTACGGCCGTGGCCAAGCCAGACCCTGATGGAGCTCCACTTCATCCTGATCGGGGTGTTGGCGGTGATGGTCGCGCTCGGGCTGTGTTACCGCCTCGCCGCGCTGGGCATGTTTCTCACGATCGGATATGTCCTCCTGCTCGACCAGAGCAACTACCTCAATCACATCTACCTGGTCGTGCTCATCTCCGGACTGATGGTCCTGATCCCGGCGCATCGGCAACTCTCGCTCGATGCTTATCTGAAGGCCCGGTTTCCCGCGTGGCCATTCCTTTCGGAGCCCGGACCCCAGATAGGCCAATGGGCTCTCTGGACGCTCCGATTGCAGATCGGGCTGGTTTACTTCTATGGAGGCATTGCCAAGCTGACCCCGGATTGGCTGCAGGGTTATCCGCTGGCGATGTCGAGGCCATTGCGGGCCGTGCCCGGCCTGAGGCTATACGCTGGAGAACGGTGGGTGGCGCTCTTCCTTAGTTATGCCGGTCTTGCGGTCGAACTGGCGGTCGTCCCGCTGCTCTTGTGGCGGAAGACTCGGTGGCTCGGCCTGCTGATCGCCGTCTCGTTCAACCTGATGAACTCCCAGATGTTCGCCATCGGGATCTTCCCGTGGTTCATGATTGCGGCAACGACTCTCTTCTTGGATCCGGACTGGCCCCGAGCCCTGGTGAGGTTCGTTTCCTCGCGACTGAAGGCCGGCTCAAAGCCGGGCAGGCGGAAGCATTCCGGAGGGCTAGACGCCGTTCGTCAGCCCACTTCGTTCAGATCCCGTCAACGGCTGCTCGCCGGAGGGCTGATAGCGTACTTCTCGTTCCAGCTGCTTTTCCCCTTTCGGCATCTCGTCTACCCGGGGACCGTGCACTGGACGGAAGAAGGCGGAATGTTCTCGTGGCACATGATGCTTCGTACGAAGAGGGGCACAGTAACGTACATCGTCAAAGACCCCGTTTCCGGAGTCGAGGCCACGATCAACCCGAGGCCGTACCTTGGACCCCGGCAGTACGCCAAGATGGTTCAAAAGCCCCACATGATTCTGCAGTTCGCGCACTGGCTCCGCGATCAATATCGAGAGCAGGGCATGGAAGAGGTCGAGGTGTACGCCAACGCGCAGGCCTCTCTGAACGGTCGCGCCCAGCAGAGGCTGATCGACCCCCGCGTCGACCTTGCAGCAGTGGAACGGTATACGGCGCCGGCGGACTGGGTACTTCCTCTGATCGTGCCACTCTCGCCGCCGGACGACAGCAGCGCGCGCCCTCTAGCCGAAGATTTGAACTGACGACCCGAAGGTCCCGTCTGTTGAAGTCGGTCAGTCCAAGAACCTCGCCTGTACCTCCGACGGAAGGAGGGCGCAGGTGCGTCGCTGGGGCAGGAACTTGCGCACCGCCGCGATCAGGTCGTACACGGGATCCGCGATCAGGCGCGGTGTGAGCGTGATGGCCCAATAGGCGAGGTTCCAGTAGCCATCGAGCCGGCGGGACAGGTGGGCTATCGCTCTGGACCGCACTAGCGTCGAACCGTCGGGCATCAACACCACGATGGACTCGGGCAAGGCGGCCTGATCGGCAGGAGTGAACGCTTCCTGGTACGCGCTTCCTCCCAGCGGAGCGAATCGGAAGAGAAGCCCTTGGCGGTCCCGCTGAGCCAGCACGCGCATATAGAAGTCGCAGAACCCGCAGTCGCCGTCGTAGAAGATCAGATCGTGCATCCCTACAGTCCGATAGTAGATGGACGTACCGCCTGTCGCCCCCGGCCATGGCGGGCCCGCACTATGAAGATAAGACTTCATGTGGGTGAGGAGAACGAGACGTCCCGATGTGGAGATCTCTTCCAGCCGGGGACTGGGATGCAGGGCATACGACCCGCCCGGCCACTCCGATCGCTCTCTAGCCGCTCTCCCGGGCCGTGCTCTTCAACACCTCGTCGAAGAGAAACAGGCCGGTAAGGAGCGGTGATGGATCTGACGCTGGGAGAGCCCCACGCGTTCACTGAGGGGACCATCCGCGAGGTGCTTCGCCGAGCAGAGGCCAATGTACGCGCGGATCTCGAACTCGCGCTCGCAGACGAGACAGAGCGACGGGGTCGACTGGAGGGGGATCTCGCCGCGCTTGGGAGGAGATCAGACGTCGCGACAGGCGCGGAGCCTTGCGAGCCCAGATCCAACGCGAACGAACAGCCCTCACCGCCCGAGACATCGCGCACTACCTGATGTACGTGCCCCGTTTCGGTTTCCTCCTCCTGTTGATTGCCGGGGTCGTACTGATGTTCCCGTGGAACTTCCCACAGTTCTCCGCTGCCTGGGTGCAGTACCTCGTTCCGGTCGTTCTGGCCGTGTTCTTTGTGCTTCAGGTCGTCGACGCTGGCTTCGGCCTCTCGCTGAAGGACCTAATGGACCGCTTTGAGAGGCATTTGGCTGGTTGGCTCGAGGAGCGGATGATGTGGCTGGGCCCAGTGGAAGAGGACGATCTTGCGTTCGGTGTGCGCGACGACCTTCTCCCCAGTGGTGATGTTTTAACAGCGCTGCCCGCGGCCACACGCACAGAGCAGCAGGACGAAGAAGCTTAGAATAGGGGCGACTGTCTTGTCGATTCCCGTAGAGCCATTCACGGCGGCTCGCCCCACCACCACCACCCCATCTTGCGGGAGTGGTCGTTTCTCGTTTCCAGGAGGTGGACCGTGGGAATGATCTCGATGTGGCTAGAACAGCCAGCCTATCAGCGCCGACCCGCCCTTCACGACCGGTACACTGTGTGCTCACGGTCGGGGCGGGGGGCACCCGGACAGAGGCTCTCGAGGACGTGTCGCGCCGCGTCCTTCCGCCTCACTCCGACGAGGTCGCCGAGATGCTGTTGGAGCTTCGGATCGCGCCCGTGCTCTCGGGCGACCGAGGGAGGCCCCCGGCGAGCTTGGAGGCGGTGTCGGAATTGGCGCGGTCCGTGGCCCGCTAGGTCCAGCAAGATCCCTCCATCATGGAGGTCGAGCTCAACCCAACCTTCGCCTATCCGGATCGGGCGGTCCCCGTCGACACTCTCGTGGTACGCCGCACCTGAGTTCCGCGCAGAATCGCGCGAAAGAGCACCTTCATCGGCAGTGCATAATTCCTTAACTTTAAATGTTGTCCCCCCTTATGGGGACACTCTCAGGAATCCAAGAATCAAGGGCATTTCCGGGCTCGATCGGGAAGTTTTGGCCGGCATCGGAGACGAAATGGGCGACAACGAGAGTGATGGAAAGAACACACTGACGATCCGGGACAACCGCACGGATCGTGAGTACGAGATCGATATTCACGAGGGTGATGTCATCAGGGCCATGGATCTCCGCCAAATCAAGGTCAACGACGACGACTTCGGCATGATGTCGTACGATCCCGCCTTTTCGAACACTGCCTCAACCCGAAGCTCGATCACGTTCATCGACGGTGGGAAGGGAATCCTGGAGTACCGTGGATATCCCATCGAGCAGCTCGCCGAGCGGAGCACCTTCCTGGAGGTGGGCTACCTCATCCTGAGAGGTGAGCTCCCCACCAAGTCTGAGCTGGACGACTTCACGGAGAGCATCACGACCCACACGTACGTGCACGAGAACTTCCGCACGGTGATGAACGGCTTCCGCTACGACGCGCACGCCATGAGCATGGTCATCAGCGGCGTGGCGGCGCTAAACACCTTCTACCCCGCCGGCAGGAACATCCGGGATCCGGAACACCGGTGGCTTCAGATCCAGCGTCTGGTGGCCAAGATGCCGACCCTGGCGGGGCTCGCCTACCGGCATCACCGGGGGCTGCCCGCCGTCTATCCCGAGAACGAGTTGTCCTACACGGCGAACTTCCTGAACATGCTCTTCCGCATCGGCGTGCGGGAGTACAAGCCCAACCCGGTCCTGGAGCGGGCCCTGGACGTGCTCTTCATCCTGCATGCGGACCACGAGCAGAACTGCTCTGCGACTACGATGCGCGTCATCGGCAGCGCCGAGGCGGATCCCTACTCGGCCCTTGCCGGTGCCATGGGCGCCCTTTTCGGGCCGCTTCACGGTGGAGCGAACGAGGCGGTTTTGAGGATGCTGGGGCGGATCCGCTCCATGGACAACATCCCCGCCTTCATGGAAGGCGTGAAGAACAAGGAAGAGCGCCTTATGGGCTTCGGGCACCGCGTGTACAAGGCCTATGATCCGCGGGCCAGCATCATCAAGCGGACCGCGGACGAGGTGTTCGAGATCACGGGACGGAATCCCCTCCTGGACATCGCCCTCGAGCTCGAGAGGATCGCCCTGGAGGACGACTACTTCGTATCCCGGAACCTGTATCCCAACGTCGACTTCTACTCCGGGCTCATCTACCAGGCGCTGGGATTTCCGGTGGAGATGTTTCCCGTGCTCTTCGCCATACCGCGGACCGTTGGATGGCTCGCCCAGTGGGAGGAGATGTTGGAGGACGAGGAACAGCGCATCTCCCGTCCCAGGCAGATCTTCACGGGGAATAGCAGGAGGGACTTCGTACCCATCGAAGATCGGTAGTCCGATGGACTCCGACGGTCGGCGATAGAGAGGGAAGCATGTCGGTCGTCCCCATTGACCTCGTGCACCTCGGTCAGCCCGGGGTGATCTCGTCGTACTGGATCGACGGGACCGAGCCGGCCGTAGTGGATCCGGGTCCCAGCACGTCCATCCAGGGACTCGAAGCAGGTCTCGAAGAGCAGGGCCTGGGGATGGCGGACGTCCGTCATCTGCTGCTCACGCACGTGCACCTGGACCACGCCGGTGGCACCGGACACCTGGTCGAGCGCTATCCTCAACTCGTCGTCCACGTCCACGTCGATGGTGCGCCGCACATGGTGGATCCTGAGCGGCTAGTGTCCAGCACCCGACGGAGCTTCGGGGACCACCATGACCGCCTCTGGGGCGAGGTGCTTCCTGTGCCCAAGGAGCGCATCCGTGCCTGGGAGCCGTCCACTCGGCTCCCGGTCCCAGGAGTGCGTGTGTTCCCGACTCCAGGTCATATCGGACATCATGTGTCGTACCTGGCCGAGCGGGACGGAATCTTCCTGGCGGGTGACGCACTGGGCGTCATTCTCGCCCCCGGCGCACCGACGCATCCACCGACGCCCCCACCCGGCCTGAGCGTGCCTGCGTGGCTCGAGACCCTGGACGAGATCGAGCCCATCGGGCCCGACCTCAGCGGCCTGGCGCACTTCGGCTTGCATGAGGATTTCGCCGGTCGCGTGCGACAGATGCGGCAGCGGCTGCTTGCGCTCCAGGAGCGGGTGAAGGAGGCGATGGCCACCGGTGACGACAGCGACCGGGCGGTCTTCGAGTCGGAGGTGCGGGAGGAGCTCGCCGAGTTCCGGCCGAGAGACGAGATCGACGGGTATTTCGACGCGTTCACCGCGGCCGGCGACTGGGACGGCATGAGGTTGTACCTCGAAAGGGCGGATCGATCAGCGTGAGACGTGGACGGATTTGTGTATAGGTCATCCTCACCGGCTTGGCCGGACCCACCTCCGCTGGCGCTCAGGTCATCGAGACCCAGGCCACCGTGAAGATCGAGCGTCCCATCCTGGGCCCGGTGGTGCCACCTCAGCGGGGAGACGGACTTCGAGATCGTGATACCGGAGTCGATGGGGCTGTGGTCCGGGTGGACATCGACCCCGGGATGTTCTTCCCCGACGTGGACCGCACGAACAACACGTGGAGGGGCGACCCTTAGGATCCTTCGTCATCCGAAGTTTTTCACCCCTGGGGGGGACTGTCTCAGCGCCGTCAGATACCGGAAAGGAGTCCGGACTCCGCGCTCCGGCTCGGCCCACCACTCCAGCACTCCGGGAAGGGTAGGGTGGAGCTCCTCGGGCTGGGCGGTCTCACGCACTCGTACCGCCTTCACGTCGAACGCGATCACGTTCATGGTCAGCCCGTCCTTCTGCAGGCGCCCCCGAACCACCAAGAAGGGCTCCATCCGCACCGTCGTGCGGCATTCGTCGTAAACTTTGGGCTTCACAATCACGTTTATAGGGACGCACTCATCTTCCATCAGGACAAAGACATAGCCGTTTGCCGTTGAGGGCCTTTGGCGTGCCACCACGATGCCCGCCACCGTCACGGTGGAGTGGTTCGGAAGGTCTGGGAATCGATCGCCGGTGACGGTCTCGGAAGGAAGCTCGCCCCGGAGCAGGGCCAGGGGATGGAGCTTTGTGGAGAAGCGGAGCATGCGGTACTCCGCCACCATCCGCTCCGTGTCCTCGAGGTCGGAAAACGCGATGCGTGCGTACGGATCATCCAGGCCGAGCTCGGCCTGGGGGTGGTCGTCCCGTCCACCGCTCCGCTCAGCATCGTCCTCGGGACCGAGCCAGAGGCCGGCCTGCCATAGGAGCTCCCTCCGCGTGAGGCCGAAGCTCTCGAAGCCTCCCACCCAGATCAGGTTCTCCACCGCGGGCCTCTTCAGGGTCGCCGGCGTCCGTCGGAGGAAGTCAGAGAGCGACAGGAAAGGCCCGTTCCGCTCCCGCTCCTCCACGACACGCTCGGCGATGTCGGTGCCCCAGCCCCGGACGAACCCCAGGCCGACCCTCAGATCGTCGTCTTCGGCCGTGCACTTCACCCGGCTTCGATTCACGTCCGGAAGACGGATTCCGATACCGTGGCGCCGTGCGTCCCGGCCCAGGGTGTCCAGGGAGTAGAAGCCCATGGGCTGGTTGTTGAAGAGGCCCACGTAGAACTCGGGGCCGTAATAGTAGCGGAGCCACGCCGACTGATAGGCCAGGAGGCCGAACGCCGCCGCGTGCGACTTGGGAAAGCCGAACTCGCTGAAGGCCGTCACCTGCTGGAAGACCTTCTGGGCCGTGACCTCGTCGACTCCTCGTGCCCGTGTCCCGTCCCGGAAGGCGTCCCAGTGCGAGTCCATGGCCTCCTTGGAGCGCTTACGGCTCATGGAGCGCCGCAGGCTCTCCGCCTGGCCGTCGGAAAACCCCGCCAGGGCCTGGCAGACCTTGAGGACCTGATCCTGGAAGATGATGACGCCCAGCGTCTCACCCAGGGCCTCCTCCAGTAGAGGATGGTCGTACGGCACCCGGAAGTCGGGGTCTTCGCGCAGGAGCTCCCTGCGTCGCACGTACGGGTTGACCGCGCCTCCGACGATGGGGCCGGGCCGGACGATGGCCACCTGGACCGCCAGATCCTTCAGATTCCGGGGCTGGACGCGCCGAAGCATCTGTATCTGGGCCCGGCTCTCCACCTGGAACATGCCGATGGTGTCGCCCGAGCAGATGCGATCGTAGACCGCCTGGTCGGCGAAGTCGATGCGGGACAGGTCCGGAGCCTGGCCGTGGCGCTCCGCGATGAGGTCCACCGCCTCTTCCACCAGCGAGAGCATGCCCAGGGCCAGGAAGTCGATCTTAATGAATCCCGCGTCGTCGCAGGAGTCCTTGTCCCACTGGCAGAGAACCCGACCTTCCCACGCCGCCGGCTCCAGGGGGACGATCTCCACGAGAGGTCTGCTAGAGATGATCATTCCTCCCACGTGCTGGGAGATGTGGCGGGGAAGGCCCTTGATGTCGTCGGCCAGCTCACAGAGCGCCTTCCACGAGGGCGACTCGGCCTTTTCGCGGAATTCCGGCAAGCGCTGGAGCTCGTCCATGAGGCCTCCGCCCGAGCGACGCTCCGCCAGCTTCGAGAGCTTCTCCAGGTCGCCCATGGGTAGATCCAAGGCTTTGCCGATCTCCCGGAGCGTGGAGCGGATCCGGTACGTGGGGAAGGCGCACACGAGGCCGGCGTGCTCGTTCCCGTAGCGCTGGTAGACCCGCAGGATCAGCTCTTCCCGGATGTCCCGTGGGAAGTCGAGGTCGATGTCGGGGACGCTCCGCATCGCTTCGTTCAGGAAGCGCCCAAGGAAGAGGTTCGTCTGCACCGGATCCACGTGGGACAGGCCGATGAGATAGCAGATGATGGATGAAACCGACGATCCTCGACCCCGTCCCGGCGGCAGTCCTGCGTGAGCACGCGGCGCGGTTCCCCGGATCTCGCCGGCCACCTCGCGGGCCAGCTCCATGATGTCGCGGTAGACGAGGAAGAAACCGGCCAGGCAGTGTAGATCCACGAGCCTGAGCTCCTGATGGAGCCGCTCCCGTGCTTCGTCTTCCAACTTCGAGCCGCCATAGCGCTCGTCCAGCTTCGCCAGACAGACGGCCGCCAGGGTCTCCAGGGCTCCTTCCCGGTCGCTCCCCTGGAAGTCGGGGAAGGTGTAGCCGAGATCCTTGGTGAGGTCGAAGGTGGCGCACCGCGCGGCGATGTCCAGGGTGTGGGACAGGGCGTCGGGGCGGCCCTGGAAGCGGCTCGCCATCTCTTCCGGGGAGGCCAGGTAGAAGCGCGCGTTGGAGCGCCTCTGCGCGTGAGATCCGTTCAGGGTGGTCCGGTTCCGGATCGACACGAAGACGTCCTGCAGCCGATGCCGCTCGAGGCGGTGGTAGTGGACGTTGCCGGTGGCCACCACGGGAATCCCGAGACGATCGGCCAGGCGGCCAAGGCTCCGGTTCCGGTAGTCGTCCCCCTTTTCCTGGTTGTCCTGGAGCTCCACGAAGAGCCGCCCAAATCCGAAAGCGCCCTGAAGGCGCCGGGCCAGGAGCTCCGCGGTGGCCACGCTGTCTTCCAGGGCGACCAGGAGGGGACCTTGCCGGCACCCGGTGAGGGCGATGAGGCCCTCCGTGCGGGCGAAGAGGGAGGAGAGGGGAAGGGTGGGGCGGCCGCGCTCACTCTCCAGATGCGCCTCGCTCAGGAGCCGGCACAGGTTGGCATACCCGGCCGGGGTCTCGGCCAGGAGGGTCATGTGACAGCCACGGATCAGCGGATCACCGTCCGGGTCCGCCGCGTCGAGTCCGTCCAGGCCTTGGGGGATCCCCGGGATGTCCAGGGCCACGGTGACCTCGGCACCCGTGATGGGCTGGAGCCCCTCGGCCCGGGCTGTCTGCGCGAACTCCATGGAGCCGTACAGTCCGTTGTGATCGGTGAGGGCCAGGGCCGGATAGCCCAGCTCCAGGGCCCGAAAGACCAGCTCCTCGGGATGGGAGGCCCCGTCCAGGAAGGAGAAGCCGGAGTGACAGTGGAGCTCGATATAGGGAGGTATGGACACGACTTTCGGTTTTTGTTTGGGGCAAGGAACCGCATGTAAACCGAAAGTAGCTGTTGTGCAACGATTAGGTGAGGCGCGAGGTGGGCTGACCGAGGGCTCCCACGGCGCGCCCGTCGGGACGATCCCTGCTACGCGCTCGGCGCCACCTGCAGGGAGACTCCGTAGACGGCGACGTCCTCCGACTTCCCCCTGAGAGTGAGTTCCCCCTGCCATTCCGTGAGAAAGTCCGGAGATCGCGATATCGCCTTTTCGACCTCTCCGGTGATCAGAATGCTGCGACCGAACTGCTTGCAGAGCTCCAGAAGCCGGGCGGCCGTGTTGAGGGGGTCGCCGTGGTAGGCGATCTCCCGCTTTACGTCTCCGACCTCTGCAACAGTGACGGTCCCCATATCCACCCCAGCCCGGAACTCCGGTGCGAGGCCGAACTTGGAGAGGTACCAGTGGCTCTTCCGCTCGAGCTCGTTTTGGAAGGCGAAGAACGTCTGGAGGCAGCTCTCTTTCGAGTGCGGCTTAGTGCTCGCCCACGTGAGGACCACCTCGTCTCCCACGTACTGATAGATCTGGGCTCCGTACCGGAGCACAAATGCCGTGAGATCCTGAAAGCAGGACCGCAGGAACTGGCTGTACGCATTGTGCCCCAACGACTCCGCGATCGCGGTCGAGTCCTTGAGATCCAGGAACAGGAACAACCTCTCCTCATCTTTCGGTCGGTGATAACGCCCCGTGAGAAGAGCGATCAGGTTGCCGGGACCAACCTTGCGGCGGACCTCGAGGAGGAAGTTGACTCCGACGACGCTCAGAACGAGCGAGCTCGAGGCCGACACGACGAACCGACCGCTGAGAGTGGCCATCAACGCCATGTGGTCCGCCTCCGAGAGGACGAAGAGTCCCAGGATCACGTGAATGGCACCGCTGACGACAAAGAACGCCGCCAGATAAACCCCACTTCTGATCAGAATGATCTGCCCGAAGGGACGCTCACGAAGGCGCGGGGATTCCAGCCACGCGTTGGTGGCCGCGACGGCGACCCCGAAGCCGACCCACACCACGAACATCTCCACCTGCATCCCCGCCCCCGTGACGTAGTCTCTGAACACGCCTGGTTGAAAGCGATCGGCCATGCCCCAGAACGCTATGACGTAATACAGGTAGATCGCGGCGCCTAGCAAGCCGATCGCGATCAGGGCTTCCTCGATGGCCGGGCTGGTCTTGAGCCTCATGACGGTTATTCCACTCGGTTCGATCCAAGGGAGGTCAGGCGGTTGTGTCTCCAGGATGCCCCCATTCATGGCCGAGTTCAAGAGCGTGCCTTATCCGATATTGGTGGCTAACTGCCCTGGAACGGGGCACTCGACTAGCTTTCGAGGCACCTGGAAACCGCGACCGGACCAAGCCCATGAACGTGCGCGTTGGCGACCGAGCTTCTCGCAGTATCACGCTCACATCCACACACGTAGCCCAGTTCGCCGCTCTGAGCGGGGACCACAACCCCCTCCACTTCGACGAGGAGTTCGTGGCCGCCACGCCGTTCGGCAAGTTGGTGGTGCAGGGGGGCCTGACGACGGGCCTGTTGCATGCCCTCGTCGCCATGGACATGCCGGGTCCCGGCACTGTGTTCATGAGCCAGGAGTGGAAGTTCACCGCCCCCGTCTTCATCGGTGATACCATAACCGCCGAGGCGGTGGTCCTGAGCGTCCACGAGACGAAGCCGGTGACCAACTTGGCCGTCACGGTGCGGCGAAAGGATGGGGAGACGGTCCTCGAGGGTGAGGCGTGGTGCTACACGTTCGAGGGCCCACCCCCTGACGGACCATGACTTCCTTTCGGCCCTGGCCCGCAGTCGCGACACTGTTGGCCGCTTTTCTTTGCGTTCTGACACCTTTTCCGGCCCGAGTTCAGGCGGCTCAGGCTCAGGCGGCCCGGGCTCAGTCGGCCCGGGAGATCATCGATCAGGTGGACCGCCTGCTCAGAGGCGAGTCCAGCGAGGCTCGCTTTACCATGGACATCCGGACCGAGCACTGGGAGCGCTCCCTCACGCTCCGCGCCTGGTCCCTGGGGACCGAATACGCGCTCGTCCGGGTGGAGACACCGGCCAAGGAGGCCGGCATAGCCACCCTGAAGGCGGGGCAGGAGGTCTGGAACTACCTGCCCAGGGTGGACCGCACCATCAAGGTGCCGTCGTCCATGATGATGGGCTCGTGGATGGGCTCGCACTTCACCAACGATGACCTCGTGAAGGAGAGCACGCTCGCCGACGACTACGAGATCGAGATCGAGTTCGAGGGGGCCAGGGACGGCATGGACGTCTGGGAGTTTCTCCTGCTCCCTCGCCCCGAGGCTCCCGTGGTCTGGGGCAAGATTCGCTACCAGGTGCGACGGGACGACCTGATGCCCACCTGGGCTCGATATTACGACGAGTCCGATGAGCTGATCCGCACCATGACCTTCAGCGGTCACCTGGTGATGGGCGGCCGGTTGGTTCCCACCGTCATGACCGTGGAGCCGGCGGACGATCCCGGCGAGGTCACGGTTATCCAGTACCATGAGCTGGAGTTCGACATCGGCGTGGACGAGGAGTTCTTCTCGCTACGCAACCTCCGTCGCCAAAGGTAGCTGGTGTCCCGTCCCAGAAGTTCGGTCCGAACCGAGGGTGCCGAGGCGCCGTCCTGGCAAGGCGCGACGACGAGGAATAGCAGCGCGGGCACCGCGGCCGAAGGCCGTGGTCCGAGGAGGAGCAACGCCGCTAGGATGGATGCATCGGCGCCCGAATGCCAGCGAACTTCTGGGACGGGACACTAGATGGGAGATCGGTGGGTGTGGTGGCGCCTGGCGTGGCGGAACCTCTGGCGCAATTGGAAGCGCACGCTCATCACCGCCTCGGCCCTCGCCTTCGGGTATCTCGCGTCCGTGACCATGATCGGAACCTGGCACGGCATGATTGCCGAGATGATCGAGACGGGGACCAATCTGGTCTCGGGGCAGCTCCAGGTGCACGCCCCAGACTACTACCCCGAGCGAAGCATGTACTCGACCCTCGGTGGTCGAGACGGGATCGACGTCGAGGGGCTGGTGCGCGCCACGATGGCGCTTCCTGGAGTGACGGCCGCGGCGCCTCGCGTCTACGGGGGCGGCCTCGTGAGCTCCGGGCGGGAGACGGTGGCCGGAGTCCTGGTGGGTGTGGACCCCGAGCGGGAACCCCGGGTCACCCGTCTTCTCGCTATGCCGCTGGAGGGGCGCCCGCCCAGAGCCGGAGAGCGGGAGATCCTGGTCGGGAGCGAGATGGCCGCGATCCTCGATGTCGGGCCCGGCGATGAGGTCGTCCTCGTGGTGCCGGCCACCGACGGCTCCCTGGGCAACGATCTGTATAGGATCAGCGGAGTCTTCGACACCGGGATGCCGGCGCTGGACGGGTCCCTGGCGGTGCTTCCCATCGGAGCTCTTCAGGATCTGATGGCGATGCCGCCCAATCGCGTACACGAGATCGCCGCTTCACTGGACGATCCCTGGAGCGCCGTGGCCGTGGGGGATTCCCTGGCGTCCGCCCTGTCAGCCCAGGACCTTGGGTATCCGATCGCCCCTCGGCCCTGGACGATCTTCCGGGCGGAGTTGGCGGAGTACGCCAATCTCGCCAAGGCCGTGAACGCCATCATCGTGGGGATCGTCTTCGTGATGGCCATGTTCGGGGTGGCCAACACCATGCTCCTCAGTACGTACGAGCGGCGTCGCGAGTTCGCGGTGGTACGGGCCTTGGGCACACAGCCCATGAGCGTGGCGCGAACCGTGGTCTACGAGGGGCTCATCCTCGGCACTCTGGCCCTCGCCGTCGGGGTCGCCATCTCACTGCCCGTGCTGTATTGGCTTCACAACTATCCGCCGGACCTCTCGCGCATGTTCGGAGACTTCACGATGGCGGGGGCCGTCGTCCGACCCGTTCTCAGGGCGGAGTATACCCTTGAAGGTCCCCTGTACAGTGCCGTCGGCCTCCTGGTGACCTCGATCCTGGCGGCGTTCTACCCTGCGTATCGGGCGGTGAAGATCCCACCGGCCGACGCACTGGCGGACACATGAGGCGCACGCTGATCCTGATGCGCCTCGCCGGGCGAGGTGTTTGGCGGGAGACCCGGAGGAGCCTCCTCACGGCCTCGGCCATGGCCCTGGGCCTGGCACTCCTCATGTTCTCGCGATCACTGGCCGACGGTGGACACGAGGACTGGATCAACGCCGGCGTGCGCATGGGCGCCGGGCACGTTCTTCTTCAGGCTCCGGACCACTTGGAGAGCGGAAGCCTCGACGACCGACTCGAGGGGCTCGAGGCCGAGGCCGCGCTCGCGGCTCTCGGCGACCTGACGGCTACCATGGCCCCCCTGGCCACCACGATCCGGCTCTCGACGAACGGCCTCGCCAGCTCCACGACGTCCGCCGTGCCCGTGGGGATCGAGGGCGTGGATCCGGCGGCGGAGTCCGACTTCTCGCACGTGGCGGAGCAGGTCGTGGAGGGACGATACCTCGAGGTCGATGACCGCCTGGCCGCTTACGTGGGCACCGGGTTGGCCGAGCGCCTCGGCCTCAGGCTCGGCTCGCGCTTCGTCCTAACGGCCCAGTCGACGGACGGTGAGATCGAAGGGCAGCTCGTCCGTGTGGTGGGCGTTTTCAGGAGCGGTCTCCCGGAGGTGGACGAGGGCCTGGTTCACATTCCCATCACCACGGCCCGTGCCTGGCTGGACGCCGAGGGGGCCGTCACCACGGTGGGGGCCATCCTTCCGGGGAGCCGGGTCGTGCCCGATGCCATCCAAGCTCTGGAGGAGGGCCTGGACGGTGACGGGATCCGGGTCGTGAGCTGGACCGAAGCGTACCCGCAGCTCCATAGCGCCGTGCGCATCGACGACTACGGCGACTTCGTCTTCCACTCGATTCTGTTCGCCATCGTCGCCCTTGCCGTGCTCAACACCATCCTCATGTCGGTCCTCTATCGGAGGCGTGAGTTCGGCGTGCTCCAGGCTCTCGGCCTCACGCCGAAAGAGACGGGAGTCGTCATCTTCCTCGAGGGAGTTCTCCTCACGGCGCTGGCCGGCGTGGTGGGCATGATCGCCGGCTTCGCGCTGACGTGGATCTTCTTCCGCGACGGTTTGGACTTCTCCTTCCTCATGGACAACGACTTCACCTTCTCGGGCATCGTCATGGATCCGGTCATCGTTCCCGAGTTTCGGGCCGTTCAGGTCCTCCAGAGCGTCGTGTCCATCGCCGTAGTGGGAATCACCGCATCCATCTATCCCGCCATCCAGGCCACCAGGATCGACGTGGCGGAGGCCCTGAAATTCGAATGACGAACGAGAACCCGTCCTTGGCCACCGAGGTAGCCGTGCGCACCGAGGATCTCTGGAAGGTCTATCCCCAGGAGCCCGAGGAAGTGGAAGCGGTCCGTGGTGTCACCCTGGAGATCCACGAAGGAGACTTCATGGCCATGGCCGGCCCTTCCGGGTCCGGGAAGACGACCCTTCTCAACCTGCTCGGAGGGCTGACCCGCCCCACCCGAGGGCGGATCTGGGTAGGCGAGCAGGAGATCACCGAGTTCTCCGACAAGGAGCTGGCCCGGCTCCGGCTCGAGAGCATCGGCTTCGTCTTCCAGGCCTTCAACCTGCTCCCCGTGCTGTCGGCTCTGGAGAATGCGGAGTTCTCGCTCCTGCTGAGGGGAGTGCCCACCGAGGAGCGCCACCGGCGAGTGGGGGAGCTCTTCCAGGAGATCGGCCTCGAGGGCTTGGAGGACCGAAAGCCCGGAAAGCTCTCCGGTGGCCAGCAACAGCGGGTAGCGGTCGCCCGGGCCGTGGTAGGCGAGCCCACACTCGTCCTCGCGGACGAGCCCACGGCCAATCTCGACTCCCATACCAGCGACGCGCTTCTGGACGTCATGGAGCGGCTGAACCGGGAGCACCGCACCACGTTCCTCTTCTCGACCCACGACCCCCGCGTGATGGAGCGGGCGCGCCGCCGCGTGCGCCTCGTCGACGGGCAGGTCACATCGGACGAGAGGCAGTAAAGGATCGCTTGACAGGTGAGGGGAGCAGAGCCCCGGCGGGGACTGCGACGGGGACTGATCGTATCGGTCCTGTACCTGGCGTTCGGTGCGGCCGTGCTCGACGCTCAAGTGCCCGACCTCTCCGCCTACTACCTGAACCTCTTCAGCCGCTCGGGCGAAAGCCCGGTAAGCGATTCGGGACTCACCGATTTCCAACGCTTCCGTGTCATGTGGGCTCCCTCCGTGGGGCCCTTCGGCCTGGACTTCGCGTACGGGCACACCCTCCAGGTCAGCGGTGAAGATGTGCTCGGCACCGGGGCGGTTGCTGTGGTCCCGAGCGCCGGGGTCAACTGGCTGGAGCTCGACTGGACGGCGGAGGCGAGCGACCAGGTCTTGTGGCGACATCGTGTGGATCGTCTGGCCCTCACTCTCCCCGTGGGTGAGTCGGTTGAGCTCTCTGTGGGGAGACAGGTCGTTTCGTGGGCAAGCACCCTGATCCTCACACCTGCCGATCCCTTCGCGCCGTTCGACCCGGCCGATCCGTTCCGTGAGTATCGGGTCGGCATCGACGGCGTCCGGGTTCGTGCCTATCCGGGAGCCTTCAGCGAGGTGGAGCTGGTGGTACGCCCCACGTCGTCGCCGGGTGGAGACCAGCTGACGGCCCTCGTGCGGGGCAAGACCAACTGGCGGGGATGGGATGTCGCGGCATGGGGTGGCGTGCTGTTCGACGACGCGGCGGGGGCGGTGAGCGCCGTGGGGGAGTTGGCCGGGTGGGCCGTTCGCACCGAGGTCTCGGTCCGGGACGGGGGGGTCGGAGCCGTGCTCAGGGGCACGGTGGGGGTCGACCGGCGGGTGGCTGTGTACCGTCGGGATCTGTACTTGATCGTCGAGTATCAGCGGGACGGCTTCGGTGCCGCGGATTCCGACGAGCTCTTCCAGACGACTCTCTCCTCTGCGTTCCAACGGGGCGAGCTTCAGTTGCTGGCACGCGACGCCCTGGCCACCCAGGCCTCGTACCAGATCCATCCGCTGTGGGCTGCGGACCTTCTGGCCCTCACCAGCCTTTCGGATGGCAGCGTCCTCCTGTCGGGCGGCGGAACGTGGGGCTTCGGCTCCAACTCGAGCCTGCGTGGGGGCTTTTTCATCGGCGTGGGGGACGACGCGTTCGCGCTGGACACTAGCATCGGCTCCGAGTTCGGGCCCACGCCCACCGTGCTATACCTGTCGTTGACCCACTTCTTCTGAGCGGGGCGAGCACCCGGGAAACCGCATCTGGTGCGTGGTCGAACCTCTCCAAGTACCTTGATCGCTACGCAACCACGGTCGTCAATCGTACGAAGCCTAGGAGGAACGATGAGGGCACGAACGAGGGTCCTGCTTCGGCTGAGCCTCGCACTCATGCTGATCTTCGCGCTGAGCCCTTGGGTCCTGGAGGCGCAGCGGACGCAGAAGCCGGTCCTGCACGGCACGCACTGGGTGGCCATCACCGGCAAGCCCCTCGGGGCCACCGCCGGCGCCATGATCTTCCAGAAGGGCGGAAACGCGGTGGACGCCGCCAGCGCCATGCTCGCCGCCACCGCTACCATGTGGGACGTTCTGAGCTGGGGCGGAGAGACCCAGGCACTCATATACAACCCGAACACCGGCAAGGTCATCGGCGTCAACGCGCTGGGCGTCGCGCCGACGGGCGCCACGGTGGACTTCTTCCGTGAGAAGGGGATGGACTTTCCGCCCCAGTACGGGCCCTTGGCGGCGGTGACTCCGGGCACGCCGGGCGGGCTGATGACCATGCTGGCCGAGTTCGGCACGCTGAGCCTGGCCGAGGTGCTCGAGCCGGCCATCCAGATGGCCGACGGCTACGCCATCGAGGCCGGCGCCGTGCGAGGCATCCACGGCCAGATCGACCGCATCCGCGAGTGGCCCTACTCCCGTGCGGTCTACCTGACGCACCCCGACGACGCCGAGAACCCGGCGCCCAGGGAGGGTGAGATCTTCCGCCAGCCCGACCTCAAGCGCACGCTCGAAAAACTGGTCGAGGCCGAGCGCGATGCGCTGGCCCAGGGCAAGGGCCGCAGGGAGGCCATCTACGCCGCGTACGATCGCTTCTACAAGGGGGATATCGCCCAGGAGCTCGTGAGGGGCACCCAGGAACAGGGGGGGCTCATCACCATGGAGGATCTGGCCAACTGGCAGGTTTACCTCGAGGAGCCGGTGAAGACGAGCTACAAGGGCATCGACGTCTACAAGCTGACGACCTGGGTGCAGGGACCCGTCCTGCTGCAGGCGTTGAACATCCTCGAGAACTTCGACCTCAAGGCCATGGGCTATAACAGTAGCCGCTACATCCACGCCCTGTACCAGACCATGAACCTGGCCTTCGCGGATCGCGACTTCTACTATGGCGATCCCTACTACCCGCCGGAGGAACCCCTCGAGGGACTGCTCTCCAAGGACTATGCCAAGCAGAGGGCCGGCCAGGTCGACTGGGAGAAGAACGACCCGAACCTGGGCCCCGGCGACCCCTATCCCTTCCAGGGCGGGACCAACCCGTTCTTGCGGTACCTGGAGCAGTGGAACGAGAAGGGCCGCACCGTGACCGAGGCGGCCGGATCCCAGGCCATGGCGGACTTCGAGGACGACTTCTACCTGGGCACCACGTCGATCCAGGCCGCCGACGAGGAGGGCTGGGTGGTCTCGATCACGCCCAGCGGCGGGTGGATCCCGGCCGTGGTCGCCGGCCAGACCGGGGTAGGCCTGAGCCAGCGCATGCAGAGCTTCATCGTCAACGAGGAGGACAACCCCTACAACGTCGTGGAGCCCGGCAAGAGGCCCCGAGCCACGCTCACGCCCAGCCTGGCCGTGAAGGACGGCAAGCCCTTCATGTCGTTCGCGGTCCAGGGTGGAGACGGCCAGGACCAGAACCTGCTCCAGTTCTTCCTGAACATCGTCGAGTTCGACATGAACGTGCAGCAGGCGGCCGAAGCGGCCAACATCAACAGCTTCCAGATGCGCGGCTCGTTCGGCGACCACGAGAGTAGCCCCGGTCGCATGCTGGTTCAGCAGGCCACGCCGCCCTGGGTGCAGGCCGACCTGAGGCGCATGGGGTACAGCCTGACGTTCTCGGAGAGGACTTCCGGACCCATCAACGCCATCTTCTTCGACTGGGAGCACGGGACCTTCTGGGGAGGCTCTAGCCACCACGGTGACGACTACGGCATAGCCTGGTAGCACGGTCTGCGCAGCGCGTCGAGCCAGAGGGGCGGCCCTCGGGCCGCCCCTCTTTCGGTGAGCCATCTGAGAATCTGGAGAGTGTGGGTGGATGACCTAGTGGTCATAGCGCTGGTGACGGACGTCTTTCACACGGATGAGGACCGCGCCCGACTGCGAGAGCGCCTGGGTGAGGCTCGTGCACTGGGTGCCCGCCTGGCCGTCCTTCCGGAGCTCCCGCTCAACCCCTGGTCGCCCGCCACCAAGCAAGCTCAGACGGAGGACGCCGAGCCCCCGGGGGGTCCGCGGCAGAGCATCCTGGCGGAGGCGGCCCGCGATGCGGGCATCGCACTGCTCGGCGGAGCGATTGTGCTCGACCCGGAGACCGGCCAGCGGCACAACACCGCCATCCTGTTCGACGCCCGGGGGCGGGAGCTGGGCCGGTACCGGAAGGTCCATCTGCCGGAGGAGGAGGGCTACTGGGAAACGTCGCACTACGTGCCGGGCACGGAGCCGCCCCGGGCCATGCCTGGACCCGGGATCACCGTCGGGGTTCAGATCTGCTCCGACATCAACCGCCCTCAGGGGTCGCAGCTGCTCCGGAGCCAGGGGGCGGAGGTGCTCCTGGTGCCCCGCGCGACCCCCAATGCGACGTACGAGCGCTGGCGGCTGGTGCTCCGGGCCAACGCGGTCATGGCGGATGCGTACCTGCTCTCCGTGAACCGGCCCCGGCCGGAGTTCGACGTGGACATCGGTGGGCCTTCGCTGGCCGTGGCTCCCGACGGTGAGGTCCTTTACGAGGGGACGGATCCGCTGGCCGTCGTGGAGCTGGATGCCCGCAGCGCCGGGGAAGCGGCCGAGGGGTACCCCGGATACCTGGCTCGGCCCGTGGGCCTCTACGCCAGAGGTTGGACGTCCCTCAGCGGAGACGGGTAGACGACTCCGGTTACCGGGCCCCCGCTATGTGGGCTCTGTCTGGCCGATCCCTCCCTAGACTAGGAGCCCGTCCGGGAATAGGGTGGGGCGGCTCCTAGCCGGCCGATGCGGTCGTGGAGCCGACCTTCGGGGCCTGGGATCGGCGCGGCGTGTTTCTCCGGTAGAGACGGTACCCCCCGTATGCCGTGATCAACCCGGCGATCGCCCAAGTCGTGACCGGGAAGCGCTCGAGGAGGAAGGGAAGACCGGCTCCCGATGCGGTGAGCACAAGCGCACCGGGAAAGATGCCAACGGCCGTCGTCCAGAAGAACCGGCCACGCGGCACCGGCGTGAGTCCGGCGCCCCAGTTGAGGGCGGTGAACGCGATGAGCGGGATGAATCGCGGAAGAAGCAAGCCCCACCAGTCGGCATTGAGGACGATCTGATCGGCTTTCTCCAGGGACTTCTCGGGGACGAATCGCTCCGCGAGAGGCCGTCCGAGCTTCCGTGCCAGCTCGAAGCTGACCTGAGCGCCGGCCAAGGCTCCACCCCAGGTGAAGACGGTCCCGAGCACGGGGCCGAACATCATTCCGTTCAGGACCGCCGGGAATTCGGCGGGGATGGGAAGGATGGCGACGAGGGCCATGGCCAGTGGCGCCAGGAAGTACGCCCACACTCCGATGGACTCGAGCCAGGCGCCGAATTCGTATACGAGTGCTTCCACTGTCTCCCCTCCTGGTCCCCCCGATCACGCCCGTGTCGCCAGAGGAAATGCCCAGGCCTATTACCGCATCGGGTTGAAAAAGATGCGCCAAGACCTGATCCACTTGCGCCACAGCCATGGAGTCCAGCAATTGGAGTGGATGCTAGCCTTCACTCCAGCACGCTCGCCGGGAAGGGAGGCCACATGGTATTTTCCGGGACCGGGTGACATTTTCTCGGAAACCCCGATCGAGAGGAATCATGGCTTCCTGGATCAAGTCGTTCTTCGGTGGCAGCGGTGAGATCACAGAGCTCCCCGAAGAGCTCCAAAAGATATTCGCCCAGGCCAAGAGGGACCGGAAAGCGCTCCGGGACCTCGTGAAGCGGTCGGAGGAGGCGCAACAGATCCTCCACGACGCCTCTGGCCCATTGGCCGCCGTCCAGGCCAGCACGGAGGCCATGAGCCAGCAGGTCACCGAGCTCCAGACGCGGGTCGACTCGTTCACCGACATCTCGGCCCAGGTCGACTCGGTCGAGCAGCGGGCGAAGGAGCTCACGGAGTCGCAGAGCAAAGCCACCACCACGTTGGACGACGCGTCTCGGAGGGTCAGCGATCTGAACATGCAGGTCCGGGACATCCGGTCCATGGTAGACGAGGTCGGCACGGCCACGGGCGACATCACGGAGATGGCCGGGCCCTACGGTACGGTCGCCACACTGCTCAAGAGGGTGAACGTGCTCCGCGAGGAGCTTCAGCAGATGCAGGATCGCGGGACCGGACTGAAGGAGTCCTTCGCTCAGCTCGACATCGTCGAGAGGCGGATCGAAGAGATCGCCGAATCCCAGAATGAGCTCGCCGGGTCGCTGGAACGGAGCACGAGCTCGGCCGACAAGCTCGAGGGCCAGGTGACCTCCCTACATTCGCAGGTGGACGCCGTGGCCGACGCCAGGACGGCCATGGCGGAGCTGCTCGGCCCCTCCGGTACCGTCGCCACCCTGCTCACGCAGGTGAGCGTTCTTCGTGAGGAGCTTCGGGAGATGCAGGATCGCGGGACCGGACTGAAGGAGACCGTCGCTCAGCTTGACGTCGTCGAGAGGCGGATCAAAGGGGTCTCCGCATCTCAGGATGAGCTCGCCGGATCCCTGGAGCGAAGCTCGAGCTCGGCCGACAAGCTCGAGGGCCAGGTGACCTCCCTACATTCGCAGGTGGACGCCGTGGCCGATGCCAGGACGGCCATGGCGGACCTGCTCGGGCCCTCCGGTACCGTCGCCACCCTGCTCACGCAGGTGAGCGTTCTTCGTGAGGAGCTTCGGGAGATGCAGGATCGCGGGACCGGACTGAAGGAGACCGTCGCTCAGCTTGACGTCGTCGAGAGGCGGATCAAAGGGGTCTCCGCATCTCAGGATGAGCTCGCCGGATCCCTGGAGCGAAGCTCGAGCTCGGCCGACAAGCTCGAGGGCCAGGTGACCACCCTGCACGCTCAGGTGGAGGCGGTGGCCGATGCCAGGACGGCCATGGCGGACCTGCTCGGGCCCTCCGGTACCGTCGCCACCCTGCTCAAGAGGGTGAACGTGATCCGCGAGGAGATCCAGCAGATGCAGGATCGCGGGACCGGACTGAGGGAGTCCTTCGCTCAGCTCGACGTCGTCGAGAGGCGGATCGAAGAGATCGCCGAATCCCAGAATGAGCTCTCCGGGTCGCTGGAGCGGAGCACGAGCTCGGCCGACAAGCTCGAGGGCCAGGTGACCTCCCTACACGCTCAGGTGGACGCCGTGGCCGACGCCAGGACGGCCATGGCGGAGCTGCTCGGCCCCAAGGGAGACCTCTCTGCGGTTCGGGATGATCTCGGGAAGCTCAAGGAGGAGCTCAGCCGCATCGAGGGCCGCACACTCGATCTTGGCCAGCTTGAGGCACAGATGGCGGCCATCGCCCAGCAGGCCGACGCGGTGGCCGAGAATCAGCGGAAGGCCCTCGACGCGATCCAGTCGGCCTCCAAGGAGGTCAAGGATCTGGACTCGAACGTCTCCGATCTCCGCGAGGGGGTACAGTCGGTGTCCGTGGCCAGGCAGGAGATCGCCGAGCTCTCCGGACCGAAGGGGGCCCTCTCGAAGCTCCGCACACAGGTGGAAGAGGCGAGAGCCCAGTTCCTCGACTACAGCCAGGATGTCGCTCGCATCCGGGAGGATCAGGCGGACACCCGGAGCTCGCAGGAAGCCCTCCTTTCCCGGTACAAAGAGATCCGGACCAGGATGGACGCCGTGGATCAGGGCGTGGAATACGCAACCAGTCGTGTGGCCTCGGTCGAGAACACGATGCAGGACCTCACCAAGGCCGAGGAGCTGGCGGGTCGCACCGAGCGGCAGTTGAACGCGTTGCGTGGACTGTCCGATCACGTGAGCCAGAAGACTGCCGCTCTGGAGCGCCAGCGAGAGGCCATCGATCGAACGGAGGCACAGGCACGGGCCCTCACGGACCTCCACTGGGAGCTGGAGTCGAAGCTCAAGGAAGCCCGGGCGCAGGTCAAGGAGGTGAAGAAGGTCAACACGAGCGTCGAGGCGCTCCGCGCCCTGAACGCCAAGGTGACCGAGCAATTTACCGAGCTCCGGGCCGGACAGGCGAATATCCGGAGGGAAGACGAGGAGTTGCGGTCGACGCTGGCCGGGCTGCGGGAGGAGGTACGGCGCAGCACGCAGAGCTTCGAGCTCGGGCGGGCCAGCCTGGGGGCCATCGATCAGCGGATCGTGGATCTGCGCACGGGAGTGACGGAGTTCGAGAATCGCTTCCGTGCCCTCGACGACGCGAGCCAGCGGGTCAGTGAGGCCACCCGCAGCGGTGACCACCTGTCTGCTCGCTCGACGTCGTTGTCGTCTCAGCTCGATCAACTCAGTGAGCAGGTGGAGCTGGTCACCGGGATGCGGGACGGGATGTCGAGAGCTGAGGCGTCGGCCGTCGAGGCGGCCAACCGCCTCGAGCGGATCGAGGCTCGACAGTCCGAGGTCCAGGACGCCATTCGTGATCTCACCACCCTCAGGGGATCGCGAGAGGAGGTCGTCAACGCCATGGAGCGTCTGCGGGCCACCCGCGCGGAGATCGAGCGGATGCAGGCCGGACAACTCGAGACCGGCGCGTGGCTAGCCACCACGCAGGAGTCCATCCGCGAGCTCCGCCCGCGGATCACGCAGCTCGACGACCTGACCGCCAACCTCGACCACATGCGGCAGAACGCCGACCGGGTCTTGGCGGCCGCCTCACATCTGGAAGCGCGCGAGCCGTCGCTGACGGAGCTCGACAATCGCATGTCGGAGCTGAGGGAGACCGGGACTCAGCTCGACGAGCGCACGAGCAATCTGCTGGTCAGCCTCGCCGACGCCGATCGTCGCTTCGAGGCGGTGTCCGCGCAGGCCGAGGCGGCCGACAAGGTACGGGCCGTCATCGAAGACGTGACCGCCGCCGTACGCAAGGCCGAAGACCACATGGCGGAGCTGGGCGAGGGAGTGGACGCGGCAGTGGAGCGCTCGGAGTACATCACGTCGCTGTCGGAGCGAGTGGATCGGGTCGCCGCCGATATCGCCCAACGCCAGCAGGCTCTGGACAAGGCCACCGAGCATCTCGATCGAGTGGCCACCTTGCGCCAGGAGACGGCCACGGACCTCCAGGCACTGGAGGATCAGCTCCGCTCCGTTACCGAGCACTTGGTCGCTGCGGAGGAGCAGTCCGAGAAGGTCGGCATGCGAGCCGAGCGCCTCGAGGCGCGGGCCGGCAGCCTGCGCTTCGCGGAGAAGCGCATCACCCAGTTCGAGGAGAAGCTCGCCGACCTCGACAAGGTCGAGCAGGAGCTCGGCCGCTCCATCGAGACGCTGGCGGCAAGGCAGGGGAGCATCGATCAGGTTCGCGAAGAGGTCCAGGACCTCTTCGCCCGGGCGGAGCGCACCCTGGAGGATGTGCGGGCCATCTCCGCGGCGACCGACGAGGTGCAAACCGCGAGCGAGAACCTTGAGGTGGTGCGGGCCAAGGCGGAGGAGATGACCGAGGTGCTTGCGAGCATCGACGAGCGGCAACGGCAGATCGAGAACGCCGAGGGGCGTCTCGCCCGTGCCGACGGTCTGCTCATGGATATCCGGGCGGGACTGGAATCACTGGGCAGTCAGAAGGCGGTCGTGGACCAGGTCATCGTGACTTCCGGACAGCTCACTTACGAGGCCAAGGAGGCCGAGCGGCTCCTCGTTGCGCTACGCCAGGAGCGAGACCTGACCCAGGGAATCCACGACGCGCTGAAGGAGATGCGCGACGAGGACTCGGACGCCCGGGCCAGCTAGAACTAGGGCGCACAGAGATCGGCGGCCCTCTCCAACGCGGCCGTTAGAGCGGCGCGAATGGCGTCGGGTGCGAAGCCCCGGCGGTTCAGGAAAGCGTGCAGACGTCGTCGGCCCCGCTCACGCTCCGGGGAACGGTCATGCGCCGCGAGCGCCTTGGCCACCGTCCGGCTCTGGCGCTGCACCCACCTCTGAGCGGCCTCCCTGGCCAGCTTGTGCTCCGACGTTGCTTCATCGAGGAAGGCGTCCTCGATCGCTTTCTCGACGACTTCGACAGCCACCCCCTTCTGTCGCAATTCTTGGCTCAGACGAAAGCGCCCCCGCGGGCGGAGGCGAATGCGGCTTCGCACGTATGCCGAAGCGAAGGCATGATCGTCCAGGAGCCCCTGCTCTCTGAGGAGGTGGATGCACCACTCCACCAGGGCAGGGGGGAAGCTCTTCGCCCGGAGACGGGTGCGGAGCTCCTGCTCCCCACGGGGGCGAGAGGAGAGGAGGTGGAGGGCGACCTGACGAACGCGCCATTTCGTGTCGTCTTCCCGCAGGTGGGCGAGATCCGCGGGCTCGAGCTCGGAGCCCACGTGAACCCCGGACCGGTCCATGACGTCCAGGGCGATCTCCAGCGGGTCCAGGTCCTCGAGGTGCACCAGCACCCTGTTTCTGCTACGGGGGGCGAGGTGGATCCGGAGGATCTTCACTGTCCGTACCATCCCCCGGCGACGAGGTCCCGGAAGAGGATGATGGGGCGCCCGTCCTCCAGAACCAGGGCGAAGTACTCCCTTGAGATGGGATTCCGCCACCACTCATCGTCGATCCTCCAGCGCTCGCGTACCGCCGCCACCCGAAACCGCTTCCCACATCGGTGCAGCTCGGTGGGCAACCCGTCGGCGTCGGTCCGGACCTGGACGGGGGAGGGGGACTTCAACGGGCGAAGCCTTTGCCGTTGAAGCCTGCTGGGCCGGCTGTTGTTGGCGCCGTTGGATGACGGGGTCGGAGGGCTCATCACATTTCGGTCTATGGGGTTTCCACGGAAACCGAATATAAACCGAAAGGATGGGCGATGCAATTCAGGAATGGGATGTCCGCTCCTTGACGTCACCCCGTCTGATGGAGGGCCAACCGACGGGACGGCCGGTGTCCGCTAGTCCCCGCGCTCTCCCTCATCGGGCAACGCCGGCGTCTCTGTTTGGCTGAGACGCTCGAAGAAGCGATCGCCGAACGCTCGCAGCGTCTCGGCGTCGGGGAACGCCGAGGATGGGATGGTCAGGAAGGAGTTGGCGCCCGAGTAGATGAGGAAGGAGCCGTCCGACTCCTTGATGTCCTCGATGGCGCTCCATCTCACGAGGAATTCGTATCCGGTGGTGGAATCCAAGATGCCTTCGTCCCGCAGCTCCACGCGATGCGGTCCGAAGATGCCGTTGATGAGGCCGAGGTCGGCGACCTTCTTGATCTGGCGCCGCTGGGAGATGCGGACGAGAGGCTTGAGCACACCCACCAAGACCGTGCCGGCGAGCAACATGGCGATGGCACCCACTGCCGATCCGCCAAGGAGCATGAGCAGGGCCATGAGCCCGACGATCATGGCGAAAAGCACCTGCATCTGTTTGAGCGCCTTCTTCGTCAACTCCGAGTTCCACGAGTGCGTGGCGTTGGCCCTGACCCAGTCTTCGGGGGTGAACTCGAACTCGACCGTGACTACATCGGAACCTGGCATCGTCCGGCCTTCCGACGGATACGGCCGTCTGTCATGTAGCTGGTATTACGTAATTTACGCGTTCGGCGGGGCACTTGCGACGACGAAGAATCGCCACACCGAAGTTCGACGGCACGGGGCGCGACCGGAGGACCCGGGACCGAAAATCCGTAGCCACGACACGGCGGAAGGCCTCCGAATCAGCCGACGCTCAGGGCCTCCTGTGGAGGAAACGGCCCACCAGCGTTGCACCAGCGTTGGCGGAGGACGCACAGGGTGTGTGGCGCTCCGGTCTGGCCCCCTATCGGGGCTCCCTGACTGCCGCCCAGCTCGCCGAGGCCGAGGAGATTCCCCGCTGCCCGTGACCAGTCCGGTCATTACCATGCGCTCGCCTAGCGTATACGTATAAAAGTTCAAGAATGATACGTATACAGGCCCCCGGCCTTATGGCAACGGCCCACTGCACGCCGGTAAGAATCTCCGACTCGTCTCTGGTGGCGAGGTCTATCACCCACATGGACCGCGGTTGCTCGGGTCCCCCGCGGCCAAAGACGATCTTGTGACATGATGTTCGAACCGGAAGCGACCAGGACCAGGGGATCGGTCTCGTCGGGGGCGTAGCTGATGATCCGGGACGAAGTCCCGCACTCTCCACCCAGGAGCTCGGAGATGATGATGCGTCCGTTGACGGGTCCGCTGGCGGTGTCCGGTTCGACGATCCCTGGCTACTGCTTCCGTCCGAGCAGCCGGCTGCCGCGACCACCAGCAGGATGGTGAGCTTGAGTGGGATCTCGGTCATCTCTATCGCCGTGTCCTTGATCAAATGTTAAATCACGGCTCGAAATTCAGCAGCGCATGTCTCCGCTCGGGGATCCGGGACCAGGGGTCCACCTCTACGACGCGATAGAGTGGTGAGTGGCCGAGCTTCAGCTTCAATTCCTGAACGGCCTCCCTGAGGGCGGAGGGGACGGTGCCCTCGGACAGCTCCCGCCCGCACTCTTCTCTGCCACTGGACTCCCCCCGGTCGAAGAGGTCGTTCTGAGACGTGGCAGGGCCGAACTGGAAGAACTCCACGGTCAGGGCTTCCACGGCCCGAGGGGGAGGTGACAGGGCCATCCGGGCGCGAAGGACGAAGGCGATTCGCTCGCGATGCGCCGTGGGCTCCCGAAGGACCGTCTTCAGGGCCCACGAGCCCTCACCCTCCAGGCGAGCGGCCAGACCCACACCCTGTATGCTCCTGCCCTGACGCTCCGGACGCGCCAACGCTCGTTCCAGGAGCCGGTCCAGTGCCCCGTGGAGCGTTTCCACCTGCCCCACGGGAGTGTGGAAGTCGAGTGAAGATCGGATCGGTCGAGGTCGATGGTACGGCTGGACGGAATCGATCCGCTCGCCCGTGGCCCAGGCCCGAGCCCTTTGCCCGTCGGATCCGAACTGACCGATCAAGGCTGGGGTCGGGAGACGGATCAGATCGCCCAGGGTGTCGATGCCGAGCCGCTCGAGCCGCTCGACCATGACCGTATCGACCGGAAGCACGGAGACGGGGCAGGGGCCCAGGAAGGAGAGGAGCTCCTCTCCTTCCACGATCACGGGTCGTCCGGGGCCCGCTCCGGCCGCGGCCACCCAGGCTCCGAACTTCCCCGAGGCCCACCCCATTCTCATGGCGGCCACCAGTGGACGGGGGAAGATCGTGAGGAGCGCTCCGAGAACTCTGTCTACCTGGCGCGGTGGTGAGCCGTAGAGCCGTCCGAGCCCGTCCATTCCCACGAAGACCCTTCCGCGGCCGGCAGGCTCCACGATGGGG
Source organism: Longimicrobiales bacterium (assembly GCA_965238005.1). Taxonomy (GTDB): domain Bacteria; phylum Gemmatimonadota; class Gemmatimonadetes; order Longimicrobiales; family Gaopeijiaceae; genus CBDCKN01. The sequence goes on along the minus strand of OZ250165.1, from coordinate 2,468,761 downwards.
CTCAGGCCCGACAGGGTCTCCAGGAGCTCCTCCTGGGCAGCGTCGTAGTGGGCCGGATCGGGCTCCAGGAGGGTGAGGGAAGGGCAGAGGGCGACGGCCTGAGAGATGAGTTGCCCAGGGCGTACGCCGGCGATGGAGGCCCGCTCGGAGACCTGCCAGACCGTTCTCCGGGTGTTCTCGCCGGGGGAGAGAAGGGCTACGGACGTAGCGTCCAGCTCCGGGCTCCGGACCAGCTCCAGTCGAAGCTCGAAGGTGGGCAGCCAGGCGCAGAGTGCTTGGCGGCTTCCTCGTCGCTGGGTGGTGGTGGCGCCCCTGGTCTCCCACCCTCGAACGGCTGGGTGGGTAGGACCACTGTACACACGCGAACGGGGCTCGGACATGGACAAAAAGGCCTTGAACGGATACCGAATAAAAACCGAAAGTCAAGATACGTCGAAGAGTAAAGAAGGGCAAGCGGACCTCGATGTGGTTGGATTGATTTCGTGGGGATCCTGCGCTACTTGCCGCTCGAACCGCCTCCGCCGTCCCCGGGGCCGCCCCTCCCGATAAGCTTGTTCAGCACGATCACGGGCACCAGACCCACGGTGACGATGAGCAGCGCGGGCACGGCCGACTGGGTCAGCTGCTCGTCGGTGGCGAGTTGGAAGGCCCGGGTGGCCAGGGTGTCGAAGTTGAACGGGCGGAGAATCAGGGTGAGGGGCAGCTCCTTGAGCACGTCCACGAAGACCAGAAGGGCGGCGCTCAGAAGGGTGCCCTTGAGCAAAGGCAGGTCCACCCTCCAGAGCGTGTTGAGCGGCGGAACTCCCAGCGATCTCGAGCTCTCGTCGAGATTGCCGCACAGGCGCTTGAAGCCCGACTCGAGGGGGTTGAGCGCCACGGCCAGGAAGCGCACCACGTACGCGACGACGAGAGCCACCAGTGTTCCGCTCAGCAGGAGCCCCGTGGGGAGGCCGAAGGACGCTCTCATGAACGCGTCCACGTGTCGGTCCACCCACACGAACGGGATGAAGACGCCCACTGCGATGACGGCTCCCGGAATCGAATAGCCCAGGACCGCCACCTTCGAGGCGAGGCGGAGGAAGGGGGTGGGGCTCAGCCGTACGGCGTACGCGATGAGCAGGGCCGCAAGGACCGCCAGAAGCGCGGCGGTGAGGGCCAGTGTAAAGCTGTGGAGCGTGAGCTCCACAAAGCGTGCGTCCAGCGCTCCGAACCCGGCCCGGGTCGCCCACTCCAGGAGCTGGAGGACCGGAACCAGGAAGCCCAGCGTCAACGGTAGGAGGCATGCGGCAAACGAGAGCCATCGCCCCCGCCTTCCCAGCCTCTGCCTCTCGCTGGGTCGGTACCCCCTTGCGCCATCATCGAAACGGGCCCGGCCTCTCTGTGCCCGCTCGAAGACGATGAGCGAGAAGACGAAAAGGAGCAGGATACCCGAAAGGCGCATGGCTGACGTGGGGTCGTTCAACGGGAACCAGGCCCGGAAGATCCCCGTCGTGAACGTGGGCACACCGAAGTACTTCACGGCTCCGTACTCGTTGAGCACCTCCATGAGCACCAGCGTCAACCCGCCTACGACCGCTGGACGTGACATGGGAAGGGCCACCCGGAAGAACGTGTTCCACGGTCCCCGCCCCAGACTGCGCGCGGTCTCCAGCACGGCGCCCGACTGTCGGAGGAAGGAGGCCCGGGCGATGACGTACACGTACGGGTAGAGCACCAGGGCCATCATGACGGTGACACCTCCGCGGGACATGATCGCCGATCGGACCCGCCACGTCTCGGCCCCGGGCCAGAGAGCACTCAGCACGCCCGACATGGCGCTCCCGTACTCGAAGACGCCGGCGTAGGTGTAGGCGATGATGTAGGTGGGGATGGCCAACGGCAGGACCAGGCTCCACTCGAAGGTGCGCCGTCCGGGGAACTCGTAGGCCGACACGAGCCAGGCCGGCGCCAGCCCGAGGAAAAGAGCCAACACGCCCACCCCCACCATGAGCAACGCCGAGTTTCCCACGTACACCGGGAGAACGGTACTGGCCAAGTGCTGCCAGATCTCGGTACGGGGCCCGAAGACCCCCACGGTGATCACCAGCAGGGGGAGGGTCGTGAGAGCCACCACCACCAGCGCCGACACGCTCCAGGGGGTGAGCCCGCCTCGGAACTCGCTACGCGATTGACGCCAGAAAGCCCGGAGGGCGCTCCATGCGCTCCGGGCCCTCGAACGAATGGCCGTGGCCATGACCAGCCCCTAAGCAGCCCTTATCGCCACCCGGCCCGGTCGAAGATGATCACGGCGCGGGCGTTGAGCTCCCCGAGAACGGATAGGTTGAGCGTGTCGGGCCGGAACTCGCCCCACTCCTGAAGCGTCTCCGCCCATGCGATGCCCGGTTTTACCGGGTACTCGAAGTTCGCCTCCGCGTATCCGGTCTGCGCTTCCGAGTCGGTGAGGAATTCCAGGAGCCTCAGGGCGTTTTCCGGATTGGGCGAGTGTGCCGTCACTCCCGCCCCACTCACGTTCACGTGAGCGCCCCGATCGTCCTGATTGGGAAAGAAGATTCCCACCTTCTGAGCCAGCTCGCGATCACTCTCATCGTCCCCGTTGAGAAGCAGCCCGACGTAGTACGTATTCGTGATGGCCACATCGCCGACCCCGGCCGCCAAGTCCTTGACCTGATCGCGGTCCCCGCCCTGGGGGGCCCGGGCCATGTTCAGCACCACGCCGCGCGCCCATTCGTCCGCCGCGTCCTCGCCGTGAACGGCGATCATGGATGCCAGGAGCGACTGGTTGTAGATGTTCTCGGAGCTGCGCACGAGAATGCGGCCTCGCCACTTGGGGTCGGCCAGATCCTCATACGTCGACAGCTCGTCGGCGGACACTCGATCCAGCGAGTAGGCGATGACGCGGGCCCTCTGCGTGAGTCCGTACCAGTAGCCCTCCGGATCCCTCAGATGCGCGGGTACGTTCGACTGCAGTACCTCGGAGGAGGCGCTGCGCAGCAGGTTTCGCTTCTTGGCCCGCTGCAGACGACCGGCATCCACCGTGATCAGCAGGTCGGCCCGCGTGCTTGCACCCTCGGTCTCGAGGCGCGTGATCAGCTCGTCGGCGGACGCCGTCTGAACGTTGACCTGTATGCCGGTCAGCTCGGTGAACCGGCGGAAAAGCTCTTGGTCGGTGTCGTAGTGCCGATGGCTGTAGACGTTGACGACGCCGGCATCCTCCGAGGCACCCTCCGCCTGTCCGTCTCCGGAGCAGGCGGCCAAGAGGGCCACTCCCATGACGGTACAGAGGCCCGATACGTGCAACCGCTTCATGCACAACCCTCCCTGCGACGACGTTGAATCACGATTCCAAGGGATCATCCTTCGATTCTCGACTAGTTGAGAACGAATCTCAACTAGCCTTTGGAAGATCGACCCTGGGGACCAACCAGGCAAGTGACGGCGCGCAGGACGGCGCGCAGGAATATCCGGGGGGGGGCGGTCGATTGGCGCCCTCTTAGCTACCCAGGTATCTTTAGGGTTCCACCAGGGCCCTCTTTTCCAGGCCGGGCCTGCCCGATTCCACAGTCCACGACACCGCAGCGGAGCGTTCCGTGACCGAATACAGCTACGCCACCGTACCGGCGGATGGCGAGCGGATCACGATAGAGCGTGGCAAGCCGGTCGTACCGGCCCAACCGATCATCCCGTTCATCGAGGGAGACGGGATCGGTCCCGACATCTGGCGTGCCACCCAGGCCGTCGTCGATGCCTCCGTTGCGAAGGTGTACGGCGGCGAGCGCCGGATCGCGTGGATGGAGATCTACTCGGGCGAGAAGGCAAGCGAGAAGACCGGCGAGTGGCTGCCGGAGGAGACCTTCGAGGCTCTCCGGGAGTTCAAAGTTGGGATCAAAGGACCCTTGACCACACCCGTGGGTGGAGGCATCCGCTCGCTGAGCGTTACCCTTCGACAGGTTCTCGACCTCTACTCCTGCATCCGACCGGTCCGGTGGATCGAAGGAGTGCCCTCACCGATGAAGGAGCCCGAGAGGCTCGACGTGGTCATCTACCGTGAGAGCACGGAGGACGTCTACGCCGGAATCGAATGGGCTTCCGGCAGCGCCGAGGCACGGCGTGTACGGGCGTTCCTGGTCGACGAGATGGGCTCGTCCATCCGCGAGGAGAGTGGCATCGGGATCAAGCCGATCAGCCCCTTTGGGACGAAAAGACACGTGGCCGCCGCCATCCGATACGCCCTCGATCGGAACCGCAGGGCCGTGACGCTGGTCCACAAGGGGAACATCATGAAGTTCACCGAAGGGGCCTTCAGGGACTGGGGATACGAGGTGGCTCAGGAAGAGTTTGCGGATGCCACGATCGCCGAGTCGGAAGTCTGGGACGGCGCCGATCCCGCCGGCAAGCTGCTCGTCAACGATCGTATCGCCGATGCCATGTTCCAGCAGGTGCTTCTACGACCGGACGAGTACGACGTCATCGTGACCCCGAATCTCAACGGCGACTATCTCTCCGATGCGTGCGCCGCACAGGTCGGCGGTCTCGGCATGGCGCCCGGGGCCAACGTCGGCGACGAGGTGGCGCTCTTCGAGGCGACTCACGGAACGGCCCCCAAGTACACCAACTTGGACAAGGTGAACCCCGGTTCGCTGATCCTCTCAGCCGTGATGATGCTCGAGCATCTGGGCTGGAACGAAGCAGCCGAGGCGGTGAACCGTGGCATGGGAGGCGCCATCGACGCCAAGACCGTCACATACGACCTCGAGCGCCAGATGGAGGGGGCCACCACGGTGAAGACCTCCGAGTTCGGCCAGGCGGTCATCGAGCGCATGTAGAGCGAAAGACGACATGAACGTTCATCACGTCTCCTCGGCCGGTGCAGCCGGCTTCGACATACCACTCCTGGCCGTTCCGGTCTTCGAGACCGAAGAGGGTGCAGACCCGGCGCTTCCGGCGGATCTAGCGGACGTGGCTTCGGGCTCCTACTTGTCCGAGGATCTCAAGGGGAAGCTGGGCGAGTTCGTCGTCGCATATCTGAGTGGAGACGGCGGGCCACGTCGACTCCTCCTGCTCGGGGCGGGGAAGGCCTCGGAGCTGGATTCCGAGGCGGTCCGGCGCTGGGCCGGGCACACCGTGAGGGCGGCCGAGTCCAGCGGCGTCGTGAGAGTCGGCGTGTACTTGGGTGGCATGGAGCAGACCGGAGCCGAGCATGCCGGGCAGGCGGCGGCCGAGGGTGCGGTGTTGGCGGCCTGGCGCTTCACGGAGATGAAGAGTGCCTCCGACGGCGATGATCCGCCTGAGGTGTCCGACTTCACGGTCATGACCGATTCATCGGACCTCGAAGAGGCGGGGCGGGGCGCCGAGGTCGGCCACATCATCGGCCGGGCGGCCAACTTCGCGCGGACGCTCCAGTCGCGACCCGGCAACGTCGCGACGCCGACCCACCTCGGCGACGAGGCGTCGAGAATGGCCGGAGAGCGGGGTCTCGACATCACCGTGATGGGGCCCGACGAGCTCCGGGCCGAGAACATGCACGCTCTCCTCGCGGTGGCGAAGGGCTCGGACCAGGAGCCCAGGCTCATCGTCCTCCGCCATGACGGAGGAGGAGAGGGGGATCCACCCCTGGTCCTGGTGGGAAAGGGCCTGACCTTCGATGCCGGGGGAATCTCCATCAAGCCGGCGAAGGGCATGGAGGACATGATCTTCGACATGTCTGGTGGGGCGGCGGTCATCGGCGCCATGCAGGCCGTGGCCGAGCTGAAGGTCTCACTGAACGTGGTAGGGATCGTGCCGTCTTCCGAGAACCTCCTCAACGGGAGTGCCCTCAAGCCTGGAGACATCATCGGATCACGGGAGGGGAAGACCATCGAAGTCGTAAACACCGACGCCGAGGGTCGTCTGATCCTGGCCGACGCCCTCTCGTACGCCCAGAGCCTGGGGCCCGCCGCCATCGTCGATTGTGCGACGCTGACAGGCTCCGTCGTCATCGCTCTGGGGCATCACGCTGCCGCCGTCCTGGGCACGGACAGTGATCTCGTGGACGAGCTCAGGGATGCCGGCGATCTGGCGGGAGAGCGCTGCTGGCCGCTCCCCCTGTGGGACGACTATCGTCGGCAGATCGACAGCAAGGTGGCCGACATCGTGAACGTCGGCGGGCGTCCTGGCGGCAGCATCACGGCGGCTTGCTTCCTCAGGGAGTTCGTGGGCGACTTTAGCTGGGCCCATCTGGACATCGCGGGCACCGCATACGGCGAAGGGAAGCTCCCGTATCAGCGCAAAGGCGCCGCCGGATTCCCCACGAGGCTCCTGGTTCAGTGGGTTCGAAGCCGGGCCGCGTGAGACTGGCCTTCCGCCGCTCTTACGCGCCCCGGGCCCGCACGGCCGGGGCGTTGCGCGTTGGGTGCTTCGCCACGGGGCTCGCCCTCGCGGGCGTCCTGATGCCCGGGATCGCGAGCGCCCAGGTGCCGGACACGCTGCAGGCACCGGACAGTCTGCAGGTACCGGACAGTCTGCCGGTGGTGTCGGATTCGCTCCAGCAGGTTCTGGACTCGCTGGCGGCCGTGGTCGACTCCCTGTCCAGCGCCGTGGATACGTTTCCGCAGTTCCGGTCCGGCGTAGCGCCCTCCTGGGAAGTGGCGGTGTGGAGCTGGGATCGATCCGCACTGGCGTCCAATCGGGCGCTCACGCTCGCCGAGCTGGTCAGTCAAGTTCCGGGAGTGATCGCCCTGAAGGGGGGAGACTACGGGACGCCCCTGGCCGCCATGGCATTCGGCGCCGCGGGAGGGCGCGTCCGGGTCCTTTGGGACGGCTTCGAGTGGGTCCCCCTGGATGGGGGGGCGGCGGATCTGTCGCGCATCGGCCTGGCAGGACTCGACGAGGTGCGGGTGGAGCGGCATCCCGGAGAGCTACGCATCGAGATCCGAACCCGGGAGCCCACCGAGCCGGAGCCCGTGAGCATGGTGGACGTGGGAACGGGCGATCTGAGCACGAACGTCCTCCGCGGCGTCTTGGCCCACCCCAACTCGCTGGGCGGCGCCCTCACGTTCACGCTGGATCGGGTGGAGACTCGGGGGCCGGGTCTCGACGCCGCCGGCTCCCTCAGCGGAATCGGGCTCAGGTACGCCGTGGCCCGAAGCAATCGGGGCGGACTCTCGGCGGAGCTCCGACGCTTCGCCACGAAGACCGACGTGGAGGACTTTCCCAGCAACCTCACCCGGAACGACTGGAACCTGAGGGGAAGGTGGCGCTTCACGAACGACTTGATCGGTGAAGCCTACTGGGGTGCCTCGTCCCTGACGGGCGACGTGGACGACCCCGTGTACGGCGGCATCGACGCCAGGCGCTCCCAGCTCGGGCTTCGGGCCGGCTACGAGAGGGGACGAGCCTGGGGGAATGCCGCCGCCCGGTTTCTTTCCGGCGAGGGCTTGCCGACCAGCACCTATGAGCTGGCGGTGGGCGGGTCCCAGCCACAGTCGCTCTCGGTCGACGGATCACTGCGGCTGGAGCGCTGGTCCGATGAGAGCGCTTCTTCCTGGAGAGCCCGTGCCGTCACGGCACCGCTGCTGGGACTGTCCCTCTTCGCCTCCTACGAGGACGGCAAAAGCGGTGCACCCTTCGTTCCGGAGTTCGAGGAGTACCTTCGATCCCTCGAGCCGGAGCCACAGGATCCGGAGGATCCCGAGGCCCCACCCCCGGATCCCGAACCGGAGCCACAGGACAGCATCCAGCCCCTGGAGAGGCCCGTGGCGCGCTTCACGGAACGGACCGGAATACGTGCTGGAGCCACCTTCACCTGGAGGAGTCTGGCTTTGTCGGGAGCGTGGCTCTCGGTGGAAGCGGACTCACTACGCCCCCTGGGGCTTCTCCTGGATCGGGACGCGGTGGCGTTGCAGGGCGGAAAGCGCACCGGCTACGAGGTATCCGTCAGCCTGCCCCTCCCCATGTCGGGGTTCAGGGTGGAAGCGGCCTTCCAGTCGTGGGACGAAGAGCAGGCCTACCTCCCCAAGCGCACCTGGGACGGAGCCATCACCTACCACGGGGTCTTCAAGGAGTCGAGGAACCTGGAGGTCTGGGGGACGATTGGAGTGGCCGGTCGCGATCCCATGCTTCTGCCCATCATCGATCCCGATCCGCCGGTAGCCGATCCCGTAGACTCTGGGGGAGACCCGGAGCCGGATCCCGACGGCGAGCCGGCCGGACCGCCTCTGCTACGGGTGCCTTTCTACCAGGACTGGTTCACGCTGATCCAGGTGCGGATCGTCAATTTGAACATCTTCATTCGCTGGGAGAACGTCGCGGGGAAGGACGACAACTTCGACTTTCCCGGTCGCCAGCAGCCCCGCTTTCGCACACTGTACGGGGTTCGCTGGACCATGAATAATTAGATGAACCGTGAGGAATTGGATGGACCGCCTCCTTACATTCTGCGATTCACGAGGGACTTTCTGAGATGATTCGAAGCATGACCGGCTTCGGCGAGGCTGAGGAGGCCACCGACGCTGGCCTCGTCCGTGTCGAGATCAGGACCGTCAACCATCGGTTCTTCAACGCCAGCCTGCGGACGCCGCCGGGCTTCGACCGGCTCGAGACCGAGATCCAGTCCTGGCTGCGCCTCTTCATCGGACGGGGGCACGTGACCTACACCCTCACGGTGGACCGCGGCCTCACGAGCGGAGACCAGGCCCTTCCGGAGCTCGATCTGGACAAGGCCACGCGTTACCGGGAGCTCTTGGAGACCCTCAGGAGCGAGCTGGATCTCGAGGGGCCGGTGGAGCTGTCCCACGTGGCCCGCTTCGGGGAGATCTTCAGGGCCCCTGACCCGGCGAGCGGGTCTGCCGACGTGGACACGGCCGTGATCAAGGAGCTCACTGAGGCGGCCGCCGGGGCCGTGGTCGGCATGCGGGAGACCGAGGGAGCCAGACTACAGGCGGATCTGAAGGAGCGACTGGATGCCATCGAGACCCACCTCGGCCTCATGGAGCGACGGGCGCCGGAGCGCCTGGTCGAAGAGCGGGATCGCCTTCGGGGGGCGGTGGCCGAGCTCATGGAAGGCCATCCAGTGGACGAGGACAGGCTGGCCCGCGAGATCGCGTACCTGGCCGAGAAGTGGGACATCAACGAGGAGCTCGTTCGCTTCCGCTCTCACGTTGAGCTCTTCCGTGAGACCCTGGCGACCGATCCTCCCGAGCCCGTGGGCAAGCGCCTGGGGTTCGTGATCCAGGAGATGCACCGGGAGGCCAACACCGTCGGGTCCAAGGCCAACGACTCGGAGATCGGTCAGGCGGCGGTCTCCCTCAAGGAAGAGATCGAGCGCCTCCGCGAGCAGCTGGAGAACGTGGAGTGAGCTCGGGCGGCCGCGAAGCCCCAGCGGTGGTTCTGGCCGCCCCCAGCGGGGCGGGGAAGACGTCCATTGCCAAGGCCCTCGTCCGAGGATGGGACGACTTCGTGTTCTCGGTCTCAGCCACGACGCGCCCGGCCCGGGAGCACGAGGCGGACGGCGTACACTATCACTTCGTAGAAGAGTCGGACTTCCAGGTGATGCTGGACGCCGGGGAGCTGCTGGAGTGGGCCGAGGTGCATGGGCACATGTACGGCACCCCGGGAAGGAACCTCCACGCGGCGTTGGAACGGGGACAGCACCTTGTCATGGACATCGACGTCCAGGGTGCCATGCAGCTGCGGACCCGTGTCCCGGACGCGATCCTCGTCTTCGTTCTTCCGCCCTCCGCCGATACCCTCGTGGAGCGCCTCAGAGGGAGGGGAACGGAGGACGACGAGCGCGTGAAGCGGAGGCTTCGAAACGCCCGAGGAGAGCTGGAGCGGGCTCTGGATTTCGACTACGTGGTAGTCAACGAGGATCTGGATCAGGCCGTCGGCGAGGTGAGAGCCATCGCCGCCGGCGAGGGATCTCCGGCCTCTCGGGCCATCGACTTATCCGGCACGATTCGCCAACTTCAAGGGCGAATCGACGAGATCCTCGAGGCGGGCTTCACCTCCGCCCCGAGCTGGAGTACCTTAAGTCCTTACCGGAAAACAACGTAAGAGGGCGTCGCCCAGGAGTTCGCTGATGCGCGTATTCACACCCGACGAGTCTGCCAAGCACACCCAGAGCAAGTATCTCGGCGTGCTCGTGGCAGCGAAGTACGCTCGGGAGCTCAACGCGTTGCCGAGGGAGACGCTCCCGCTCGGTGAGGAGAAGAAGCTCACCACCAAGTCGCTGGAGGCACTCACCTCCGGACAGATCGAATTCCGCCTGGTAGGGCGTCGGAAGCGGGAGGAATAGCCCCCACCGGCCCGGCGTCTGCCAGAAGCGAGGGGCCTTGCCTGGAAGCGTATTGGGTCCGCGGCGTCCTTGGGAGGGACGCCGGGTCGTTCTTGGAGTCACAGGGGGCATCGCGGCCTACAAGGCCGTCCAGCTCGCCCGTGACCTCACGCGTCTCGGTGCCACCGTGGATGCCGTTCTCACGCGCGGCGCCCGGCAGTTCATCCAACCCCTCTCCTTCGAGGGTGTGACCGGCCGCCCGGCCCTCACCGAGCTCTTCTCCGCCGAGGGCGCGGCGCTCCATATCAGACTCGGGCGGGAGGCCGACGTGGTGTGCGTGGCGCCGGCCACGGCCGACTTCCTGGCACGGGCCGCCCAGGGACGCGCCAACGACCTCCTCACGACCACGCTTCTGGCAACCCGTGCCCCAGTGGTCCTCTGTCCATCCATGAACGATCGCATGTTCGCGCATCCCCAGACCCAGGCCAACATCGCCCATCTGCGAGAGTCCTCGTCCTATCGCATCGCCGGACCGGCCGTGGGCCCCTTGGCCTACGGCGAGGGGGAGGGGCCTGGGAGAATGCTCGAGCCCGCCGAGATCATCGAAGAGGTGGGCCGTGCCCTGGTCACGCCCTCGCCCCTCGAGGGGAAGCGCGTTCTGGTGACGGCGGGTCCGACCCGAGAGGCCATCGATCCGGTGCGCTACCTTGGGAATCGTTCATCAGGCCGCATGGGCTTTGCCCTGGCGGCGGCTGCGTGGAGGCGGGGGGCCGAGGTCAGGGTTGTGTCCGGGCCGGTGGCTCTCCAAGACCCGCACGGGGTCGAGGTCCTTCGGGTGGAGACGGCCCAGGAGATGTTCGACGAGGTGTCGGAGGGCCTGCCCGAAGCGGACGTGTCCATCTTCGCGTCGGCCGTGGCGGACTTCCGCCCGGCGGATCCATCGGAGGGGAAGCTCAAGCGGGCCGGCGTGGGGCCCGAGCTGGCCCTGAGCCTTACCGAGAATCCCGACGTTGCCGGGGGAACCCGGGGGCGTCGCAAGACGGGGTCCATCGTGGTGGGCTTCGCCCTCGAGACCCGATCCCTGTTGGAGAACGGCCAGAAGAAGCTCGAGACGAAGGACTTCGACCTGCTCGTGGCCAACGACGCGACCGAGGAGGGTGCCGGGTTTGAGGTGGACACGAATCGAGTGACCCTGCTCACCCCGGGGAAGCCCAACGAGGAGCTGCCTCTCCTGAGCAAGGACGAGGTGGCCGAGATCATCCTGGACCGGGTCACGAGCCTCCTGGAGAGCCGCCCGTGAGCCGTAGCCCCCGGGAGATCGAACGAGTCGTGCGCTTCCTAGGGCAGAAGAAGGAGCTCGGCATGCCGGAACTCTTCCTGGATGAGCTCTCCAGGAAGCAGGTCCTGGCGACCACCGCAGGAGCGCTCGCGATGGCCCGGTCGACGGGGGAGAGCGTCGCCTCACCGCCGGCGGGTGCAGGGGAACCGGACGACGGCGCCGCTGCGCAGCCGCGCGACCTGGGCGCCTTGGACTACGAAGGACTCAAGGCCACCGCCGAGGTGTGCCAGCTCTGTCGGCTGGCCCACACGAGAACGAACGTGGTCTTCTCCGACGGGAATCCCAACGCGCGCCTCATGGTCGTGGGAGAGGCCCCCGGCGCCAACGAGGATCGCACCGGTCTTCCGTTCGTCGGCCAGGCGGGGAAGCTCCTCGATCTTATCCTGGCGTCGGTGGATCTGTCGCGGCAGGAGTCCGTCTACATCTGCAACGTGCTCAAGTGTCGTCCGCCTGGGAATCGCGATCCCATGGCGGATGAAATCAACCTCTGTGCGCCGTATTTGAAGGGGCAGATTGCGCTGGTTGCGCCGGAGGTTATTCTGGCCGTAGGCACCTTCGCCGCTCAGCTCCTGACGGCGACCGATCGACCCCTCGGGAAGCTGCGAGGCTCTGTGTATAGCTACCAAGGCGTCCCCCTGGTGGTGACCTACCACCCGGCGGCGCTGCTACGAAACCCGGGCTGGACCCGCTCCACATGGGACGATCTCCAGCTCCTTCGACAGGTAATGGACGGAAGCTGATGGAGACTGCATCGATCCCTGCGGCGGCGCCCGAGTACGACCGCCAGCCACCGTACTCTCTCGAGGCGGAGGTCTCGGTTCTGGGTGGAATGCTCATCGACAACGATGCTGTCGCCAGGGCCATCGAGGTCGTCGACGACTCCATGTTCTACCGGGAGGCCAACCGGCGCCTGTTCCGGTCCATGGCCCGCCTCTTCGAGCGCGGCGACGTGGTCGACGTGATCACGCTCAACGAAGAGCTCAAGAAGACGAACGAGCTCGAATCGGCCGGTGGCGCCACCTATCTGGCGGAGCTGTTGGATGCCGTGCCGACGGCGGCCAACATCGAGTACCACGCGCGCATCGTCCGGGACAAGGCGCTCCTAAGGCGGCTCATCGGCGCCGCGTCGGACATCATCCGGGACGTCTACGACCAGGGTGAGCGGGACGTGGAGGAGGTGCTGGACCAGGCGGAGCAGCGGGTCTTCCGGGTAGCCGAGAGCCACGCCCGGGAGGGCTTCGTGTGGATCAAGGAGATCCTGTGGCCGACCTTCGAGCACATCGAGCGGCTGCAGGAGTCCGCCGGGGGAATCACGGGCGTGGCCACCGGCTTGAGAGACCTGGACCGCATGACAACGGGCTTGCAGAAGGGTGACCTGATCGTGGTGGCCGCCCGGCCCTCGATGGGAAAGACCTCCTGGGTCCTGAACGTGGCGCAGACCGCGGCCATCGAGCACAACACGACGGTGGCCATCTTCTCCCTGGAGATGTCGAAGGAGCAGCTAGTCCAGCGCTTCCTGTGTGCCGAGGGTCGCGTGGATGCCCAAAGGCTCCGTCGTGGCAAGCTGAGCCCGGACGAATACCAGCGTCTCGCGGCGGCGGCTGGGCACCTCAACACCGCTCCGCTTTGGATCGACGACTCGCCGGGAAGCACGATCCTGGAGATGCGGGCCAAGGCCCGACGGCTGAAGTCCGATACGGATCTCGGCCTGTTGATCATCGACTACATGCAGCTCATGTCGGGCAACACGAGGTGGGAGAACCGGGTCCAGGAGGTCAGCGAGATCTCCCGGGGCCTGAAGGCCCTGGCCCGGGAGCTCAACGTTCCCGTCATCGCCGTTAGCCAACTCAACCGGGCTCCGGAGCAGCGGACGGATCGGCGGCCTCAACTGTCGGACCTGCGTGACAGTGGGTCGATCGAGCAGGATGCCGATCTGGTCATGTTTCTGTACCGGCCCGAGTACTACTTTGGCCCCGTGGACAAGGACGGAAACTCTCTGGAGGGGAAGTCCGAGCTGATGGTCGCAAAGCAGCGTAACGGCCCTACCGGCGTAGTGAACCTGTACTTCCACAAAGCGTACACGCGCTTCGATTCAGTGACCAGCGAGCAGCGGGACGAGGCCGACCCGGGGGCAGGCGGGCACGACGGTCTGTGAGCGGACCCTCGGCTGACGGTGCGGAGGCGGGGCAGGCCCCCAGCGTCGGGATCGTGGTGCCCGCAGCCGGGATGGCTCGGCGCATGGGCGGGGAGCGCAAGCAGTTTCTCAGCCTAGCCGGCGAGCCCATCCTTCTTCGAGCCGTCCAGCCGTTTCTTGCTCACCCGGGCGTGCGGGTCGTCGTCGTGACGCTCCCCGCCGAACACGTGGAGCAACCCCCCTCCTGGCTGACCGACCGGGACGATCGCATCCGGGTCGTCGAGGGGGGCGAGACCCGCCGCGACTCGGTGTGGGCGGGACTTCAGGCGCTGCCTCCAGACCTCGACGTCGTCGTGGTGCATGATGGGGCCCGCCCCCTGGTATCGCCCGAGGTTATCGCCCGATGTATCGAAGTGGCCGCGGGCGGCGCGGGGGCCGTTGCCGGCTTCTCGGCCGTGGACACCATAAAACGGGTCGATGAATTCGGGAGCGTCACCGGGACTCCCGAGCGCTCGAGCCTCTGGCACGCGCAGACCCCCCAGGCCTTTCCGGGAGCACAGATCCTCGAGGCTTATCGGCGGGCGGTAGCCGAGGATTGGCCGGCCACCGACGACGCGGCACTGGTCGAGAAGAGTGGGGGCAGGGTGGTCATGGTGGAATCGTCGCCCACGAACCTGAAGATCACGCGCCAGGAAGATCTGGAAGTGGCGGAGTCGGTCCTGGCCCGACGGGCGCCGTGAGCGGGCCACGGCTCCTGGACCTTCGGTCGATTCCCGTGGACGACCTGGACGTCGCGCCCATCCTCGAGCACCTCAGAGGTGGGGGACTCCTGGCATATCCCACCGAGACCGTCTATGGGTTCGGGGGAATCCCGAGTGACGATGTCGTCGCGAGGCTTGCCGCCCTTAAGGGCCGGGAATCCGGGAAGCCCATGCTGATTCTGATTCCGCGCAAGGAGACCGTGGACGAACTGATCTGGACGGAGGCGGCGGCTCAGCTCGCAGACGTATTCTGGCCGGGCTCCGTCACCCTGATCCTCTCTGATCCCGAAGCCCACTTTCCCCCCGGGGTCCGTGGCGCATCGGGGGCCGTAGCGGTTCGGATGAGCCCTCACCCCCTCGTGAAGGCTCTGGTCGAAGGGCTCGATGGGCCGCTCGTATCCACGAGTGCCAACGAGCCGGGCGAGCCACCGGCGCTGGATGCGCATCGCGCCATGGAGTTGGCGCGGGCCCTCGGCGTGGGCGAGGAGCTCTGGGTCCTCGATGGAGGGACCCTCCCTCCCTCGCCACCTTCCACCATCGTCGACTGCTCCGGAGCCGCGGCTGTTGTGGTGCGGCAGGGCACCATACCTCTGGGTCGAGTTCGTTGCGTGCTCCCCGAGATCGAGGCCAGTCCAGTTATCGAGGCCAGGTCCAGTGAGTGAACGGGCCCGCCTCCGTCTCTTGTTCGTGTGCACGGGAAACACCTGCCGGAGTCCCATGGCCCGTGCCATCGCCGAACGTATGCTCGAGCGCCTCGCGTGGGACGACGCCGAGACCCGGTCGGCGGGGGTCTCCGCCTTCCCAGGGAGTACCGCCAGCGAGGGAGCAGTCCAGGCCGCGGCAGAACAGGGACTCGATCTCGAAGGTCACCGAAGCAGCCCTCTGAGCGAGGAGCTGGTCGAGTGGGCGGACGTCGTCCTCACCATGGGCGCCTACCAGTTGGCGGCGGTGGAGGCGCTTGGCGGCCATGGCAAGGCGGCCATGCTGTCGGCCTTCGCCGAGGGTCAGGAGAGCGGCCGGGGCTGGGGGGTTCCCGATCCCTTCGCTGGCGACATCGAGGCCTATCGGGACAGCTTCCGCATCCTGGAGGAGTTGGTGGAAGCCGCCGTGGCAAGGCTCCACCGCGACTCCAGGGACTTGGAGGTTGCGGAGGAGTCAGAGGATGTCGGGAAATCGATAGCGGGAAACGACCCATGACATCGGTCACTTCGAGAACGCGGGTGCTGGCACTCCTGGGGGATCCGGTAGATCACTCACTCTCCCCGGTGATCCAGAACGCCGCATTCCGCGAGGCCGGGGTGGATGGCGTGTACGTGGCCCTCCGGTGCGAGGCACCCGATTTGGTGGGCTTCATGCACGGCCTCGGGCGCGCGGGGGGAGGGGGGAACATCACCCTGCCACACAAGGAGAAGGCCGCCTCGTTCCTTGATGAGCGGTCCGAGGCGGTAAGGCGTACGGGGGCCTGCAACACCTTCTGGGGCAGAGACGGAAAGGTCTGCGGCGACAACACCGATGTCGAAGGCTTTCGCCGGGCGCTCCAGCACTTCCTCGGAAGATCTCCCGAGGGATTCCGTGTGTTGCTCCTCGGGGCGGGCGGCGCGGCCCGGGCGGCCCTCGTGGCACTCCTGGACGATGGCGTCGAGGATGTGCTCCTCCTGAATCGCACGACGGAGCGGGCACGGACGGTTGCAAGACGGATCGGCGGAGAGAGGGTGCGGGTGGCCGAGGCTCCGCGAGCCATGCACGACGGCATCTTCGACCTGGTCGTGAACGCGACGCGGCTGGGCCTTGCTCCCGGCGATAAGCTCCCAGTCGACCTGGGCCGTCTGGCGAGGGCGGGTGCCGTCATCGATCTGGTGTATGGTTCGGACACCACTTCGTTCGTGGAATCGGCCGAGAGCCTCGGGCTTCGAGCCGTGGACGGGGGGGAGATGCTCGTGCAACAGGGAGCGGTGGCCTTCGAGAGGTGGTGGGGAGAACCCGGCCCCGTGGGCGCCATGAGGCGTGCGCTGGCCGCTGCCAGGACGAGCCACCCACCGCCATGAGCCACGGGAGTCTCGCTCGTGAACTGCTCGACTTCTTTCTGCCCGCGGCCTGCCTGGGCTGTGGAGACCACCTTCCTCTGGAGCGCACCTCGGAGCTGGTGTGCGGACGCTGCCGGACCAGGCTTCGGGAGCCGCCTTGGCCCCGCTGCGACCGGTGCGGCTATCCCCTCGGCTCGCGGGCCGTGCTGGGGCCGGTGTGCCTGGAGTGCGGCGGTTGGGGTGCGGAGCTGACGGGCGCGCGCTCGGCGGTGGTGCTCAGACCCCCGGCGGACGATCTGGTCCATGGACTCAAGTACGGTGGTTGGGCCGAGCTGGCGGGCTTCATGGGCCCCCGGATGGCTCGGTGCGCGATACCTCCTCCCCTGGCCTCGGGCCCTTATCTCGTGGTCCCAGTCCCGACGACCAGGCGACGGATGCGATCGAGGGGTTACAACCAGGCCCACCTCCTCGCTTCGGCGGTTTCCGAAGAGGTGGGCCGGCCACTTCAGGAGGCCCTCGAAAGGCGCCATGGAGGCCCCACTCAGGTCGGGTTGCACCCGGCTCAGCGCCGGGCTAACGTCAAGAAGGCCTTTGCGGTCAGGGACGACGCCGTGGTCGTGCTTTCAGGCGCCCGGGTGCTGCTCGTGGATGACGTCTTGACCACCGGCTCCACCGCGTCGGCGGCGGCCCGAGGGCTCGTTCAGGCAGGCGCCGCAGAGGTCTTTCTATCGACCTTTGCACGGGCCTGTCCCTATGTCTAACACCAGCAGATACGAACGGGAGGCGAGTGGATGCCCATCCGCGTAGCCATCAACGGATTCGGCCGGATCGGTAGGAACGTACTCCGGGCGGCGAAGAAGTCGGGAGCCTCGGACATCGAGTTCGTCGCCGTGAACGATCTTACGGACAACGACATGCTGGCCCACCTCCTCAAGTACGATTCGGTCCACGGTATCTACCCTGGCGACGTGGCCATCAGTGCGGAAGGGCTCACGGTGGACGGCGATGAGCTCAAGGTGTTCTCTGAGCGGGATCCGGCGAAGCTACCGTGGGGAGAGTTGGGAGTGGACGTGGTCGTGGAATCCACGGGCCTCTTCCGGAGCCGGGATCAGGCGGCCAAACACCTCGAAGCCGGGGCCAAGAAGGTCATCATCAGCGCCCCGGCGAAGAATGAAGACGTCACGGTGGTGCTGGGCGTGAACCATGAGACCTACGATCCCGAGGCGCATGACGTCATCTCCAACGCGAGCTGTACGACCAACTGTCTGGCTCCCGTGGTGAAGGTTCTCCTGGACTCGTTCGGCTTCGAGCGAGGGCTCATGACCACGGTACACGCGTACACCAACGATCAGGCGCTTCTCGATGTGCCCCACTCGGACAAGCGACGGGCGCGGGCGGCGGCCATGTCGATGATTCCCACGACGACCGGGGCGGCCAAGGCCACGTCCCTGGTCATCCCGGAGGTAGAAGGCAAGTTGGATGGGATGGCCCTGCGCGTACCCACGCCCGACGTCTCTATCGTCGATCTCGTGGCCGAGCTGGGAACCGAGACGACTGCCGAGGCCATAAACGGGGCTTTCCGTGCGGCGGCCGCCGGACCCCTGGCGGGGATTCTCGCCATCAGCGACGAGCCCCTGGTCTCGATTGACTTTACGGGGAATCCGCACAGCTCCATCGTAGATGGTCCCAGCACGAGCGTCATCGAGGGACGCATGGTGAAGGTCCTGTCCTGGTACGACAACGAGTGGGGCTATTCGGAGCGCGTCGTGGACCTCGTGCGTTACGTGGGTGAGCGTCTTCCGGCTTCTGTGGAGGGATAACCGATGGACCCCGAATCTCTGCGCGGGTCACGGGATCGACAGGGGGCCAAGGGGGCTGGCACCTCGGAGCCGTGGTTTTCGTACACGTGCCCCGTCTGCGGGCACCGCGATGGTGCCTTCCTGGATGTGGGTTCGGCTCGGCGTTTGAATTGCGGGCATTGTGAGGCGGTCCTGGAGTTGAGTGCGAGCAGCTCCAGTCAGGAACAGGCCGCAGCAAGGGTCGTGGTAGACGAAGGTGGAGGGGGAACCCACTGAGGGTCGACGGGGAACAAAGTGTTTTGCGGCAGTGGCTTAATTCCGAGTCGCGCTCGACGCGTTCTGGGGCACGCGCGATCCGATCCTCACCACAGAGGTGAACGAGCGCGAAGCGGAGCACCTCGCAAGGGCCACTTACGCAAACCTCCGATTCGGAGACCTGGACACCGATGCGGTCGAGGTGTTGCTCCGCTACGGCCCTCCCGTTTCCGTGCGAGCCATGGGCGAGGGCAGTGAGCTAAGGACCGTCTTCTGGGATTACGGCGCGGGCTCGCACGTGACCTTCCGCGGTCCGGCTTTACGTATGTCCCTCCGGAGTGCACGAGTTCCGGACGACCCGGAGGTGTGGGGGAGAGACGACGGTTGGGGTAACCGAATACGTTGCCGTGGAGCTGACCGAAGTGGCCGCCGGTGATTACACGCTGGAAATCGTTGCCACCCTCCCGCGTGCGTGGGAGCCCATACGGGCACGTCGGAGCCTGACCGTCCGGTAGCGGTTCGGGCGGGCTTCTGTATGTTCCAACGCTAATGGCCAAGAAGACCCTCCAAGACCTTCCTCTTGAATCGCTCGCGGACCGCGTCGTGGTCGTCCGAGTCGACTACAATGTGCCTCTGGACGACGACGGCCAGGTCACCGACCAGACGCGCCTAGACCGGACGCTTCCCACTCTCCACCACCTCGTCCAGGGCCGGGCGAGGGTCGTTCTTCTCTCACACCTGGGGCGTCCGAAGGGGCGGCCCGATGCGGCCCTGTCCCTTCGCGGAGTCGCCAAGCGGCTGGAAGTACTGCTCGCGAGTCCGGTCCACTTCTGTCCCGCGACTACGGGTCCCGAAGCCCGTGAAGCAGTGGAGGCCTTGGAGGAGGGAGGCGTCCTACTCCTGGAGAACACGCGCTTCTACGAGGGAGAGACATCCAACGAACGAGCGTGGGCTGAGGAGCTTCGGCACGGTGCCACCCTGTTTGTCAACGATGCCTTCGGAAGCGCCCACAGGGCCCATGCGTCGACCACGGGCATCGCAGACGCCGTTCGGGACGCCGGAGGCGAGGCCGTGGCGGGCTACCTCATGGAGAACGAGCTCCGCTTCCTGGGTGACGCCCTCGTCGAGCCCGAACATCCCTTCGTGGCGGTCATCGGTGGGGCGAAGATCTCAGGGAAGATCGAGGTCATCGAGGCGCTTCTTCCGGCCGTGGATCGGCTGCTCATCGGTGGGGCAATGACCAACACGTTCTTCCTGACTCTTGGCCTCGAGGTGGGCCAGTCCCTAGTGGAGCCAGACCGGATCGAGGTTGCTCGCGATCTGATGGCCGGGGCCGGCGACAAGATCCTGCTTCCGGTGGACGTCGTGACTGCCCTGGAGCTTACTGACGGGGCCGTGACGCGAGAGGTCCCTCGCACGGAAGTGAGGCCGGAGGAGCGGATCGGCGACATCGGCCCGGCGTCGACCCGGCTCTTCGCCGAGGAGGTGGCCGCCGCCGGGACGGTGGTCTGGAACGGCCCCATGGGAATGTTCGAGGTGCCGGAGTTCGGGGTCGGGACGATCGCCATGGCCGAGGTGGCCGCCCAGGCCGCCGCCGACGGGGCCACGGTGGTGCTCGGTGGGGGCGACTTGGCCGCGGCGGCCGAAGCCGCCGGTGTCGCTTCGCGGATGACGTATGTATCCACGGGGGGAGGTGCGGCTCTCCACTTCCTGTCCGGCGCCGAGCTGCCGGGACTCGAGGCGCTGTCCGATCGGTCGGGCTGATGGGCTGCGATGACAACTTCCGATCGAGCACATCTAAGGGATCCGGGGCACCACAAGAATACAGGACACCAAGGGGAAGACCAGTGAGACCAACTCTAATCGCAGGCAATTGGAAGATGCATCACGGCCCCTCCGCCACGCGGGAATTCTTCTACCAGTTCTCGCCCGAGCTCTCGAACCCAGAGCCAACGATTGTGATCTTCCCCCCTGCCATATCGCTGCTGGCCGCCGTCGAAGCCCGCACAGGCCGTCCGGAGGTGGCCCTGGGGATCCAGAACATCCACTGGGAGCCCAAGGGAGCCTACACGGGAGAGCACTCGGCCGGTATGGCCCTGTCCGCCGGGGCTCAGTACGCTCTCGTGGGTCACTCCGAGCGCAGACACGTTTTCGGCGAGACGGACGACGAGGTTCGGCAGAAGGTCTCCGCGGCGCTCGGGGAGGGGCTCATTCCAGTGGTGTGCGTCGGAGAGACACTGGAAGAGCGCCAGGCGGGTCGTGTCGACGAGGTGATTGTCCGCCAGCTGGATGCAGCTCTGGAAGGTCTCCCCGAGGGTGCGCCACGCTTCCTCCTGGCCTATGAGCCCGTATGGGCCATCGGTACGGGTGAGACCGCGACCTCGGCCGATGCCGCAGCCGCTCAC
Source organism: Longimicrobiales bacterium (assembly GCA_965238005.1). GTDB lineage: Bacteria > Gemmatimonadota > Gemmatimonadetes > Longimicrobiales > Gaopeijiaceae > CBDCKN01. The sequence goes on along the minus strand of OZ250165.1, from coordinate 2,447,795 downwards.
GGGACTCTCCGGGAGCGTATGGTCGAGACGCTGGGGGCGGATCGAGCCGCCGAAGTGCCGATCCTCTATGGGGGCAGCGTGAAGCCCTCCAACGTGGCTGAGCTGCTGGCCGCCTCGGATGTGGATGGGGTCTTGGTGGGGGGTGCCAGCCTCGATGCCAAGTCCTTCGCCGTAATCGCTGAAGCCGGCTGACTACAAGGGTTTCCGGGTTGACACATGGGGGCTTCTCGGCGAGGTTTATCTGCTGTTTCGCACCCTCTCAGCCAGACGATCATGTTCGGTTTACTGCTTGCGCTCCTGGTACTCGACGGGATTCTCCTCGGCGTCGTGGTCCTCCTCCAGTCGGGGAAGGGCGGCGGTCTGGCGGCAATGGGTGGTGGTGCCGCCGCCACGGACGGAATCCTGGGTGGCCGGCAGGCCACGACCGTCTTGACCAGAGCCACGTGGACCACCGGATCCGTCTTCATGGCGTTGGCGTTGGTGCTGTCCATCATGTCGTCCCGAGCGCAGCTGCCCGAGTCGATTCTTCGTCCGGACGCTCAGCCCACGGCTCCTGCGGCGCAGCCGATCCTTCCCACCCTCGATCAGGGTGGACAAGGGGCGACCGAGACTGGTGAAGCCAACAACCCGACCGGCAACGACGAAGGCAACGACTGACCGTCTATCGTTCCTTGGGCCAGGAGGCCGGAGCGGCGATGCCAGTGTCCCGTTGCCAAAGTGTCTCGGCCAGTCGAGGGGCACGGTGCATCCGTGGCCTCGGCGTTGGAACTCCTTACGACCACGCTTCGCGCGGTGCCCGCTTGCGCTACGCCGTGTCGTCCCGCCTTGATCCCACGGCGCCCTGACCCTTTTGGTGGCTCGCGAACTTCGGAAACGGAACACTAGCATGACGGCGAAGCGCGAGTCGGACACGGTCGTGACCACGGTCAAGCCGGAGCACGTAACGAAGACCGAACGCAGTGAGACCGTGACTTTCCTCGAGGCCGTCAGCGAGGGTCTCTTCGAGGAGATGGTCGCCGATGACACGGTCTTCCTCATCGGGGAGGACATTGGAGTCTACGGTGGCGCGTTCAAGGTCACGCGGGGCTTCCTGGACTATTTCGGGGAAAAGCGCGTCATCGATACCCCCATCGTCGAGGGCGGCTTCACGGGGGCGGCGGCCGGGGCGGCGCACATGGGGCTTCGACCGGTGGTGGAGATGCAGTTCATGGACTTCATCTCGCCGGCATACGACGAGGAGAGACACCCGATCAACCGCGTAACCCCCCTGTGCCCGACCAACAGGGCTGGTGCCCTGTCGGTGCCCGGTTAGGGCGGCACGGGGCCGACTAGGGCGGCACGGGGCCGACCACCGCTTCGCGGCGGTGCCCCCTGTTGCTGGCGCCCCTCGACGTAGCTATGGCTATGCCTTCGGGGAGCCGCCTAGGGGCTGGCCTCGTGGCGCCTCCTAACGCGGCTCTCCCCATTACCCGGACGGGCTCCTAGGACAGGACGGCGACCGTGGGACCGCCCACCGAGCCTCCGGGTACTCTGGGGTCGCCGATTCGGATTCGAGCACCGACAGATCGGAGAGAACAGAGTGGCCCGCATCGAGGTTCCCATGCCCCAGATGGGTGAGTCCATCGCCGAGGGCACGGTATCGAAGTGGCTGAAGCAGGTCGGGGACAAGGTCGAGCGAGACGAGCCGATCCTGGAGATCTCCACCGACAAGGTGGACGCCGAGATCCCCTCCCCGCAGTCGGGGACCCTGGTGGAGGTCAGGATCCAGGAGGGGGAGACGGTCGAGGTGGGCACGATCGTAGCGTTCATCGACACGGAGGGTGGTGCTCCGGCCGTAGCCGAACCAGCCGAGATGGCCGAAACGGCTCCAGCGGTACCACCCATTGCCGATGAGCAAACACCGGCGCCGGATGCTGAGCCCGCACCTCCTCCGAGTGCTCCGGCTCCGTCCGAAGACGGGGCCCCCCAGTTGGCGGAGGACCGCTTGCGGACGAAGTCCACTCCGGTGGTCAGGCGCATCGCCGAGGAGCACGGAATCGCCATCCGTGACGTGCCGGGCACGGGCCACGCCGGCCGGGTCACCAAGCAGGACATCCTGAGCTTCATTGAGGGCGGCGGAGCTGCGGCGCAGCCTACGGTCGCTCCGTCCACCGAACCAGCTCCGGCCGTCGCGCAGCCGGCCGCTCCGGCACCCGCCGCGCAACCGGCGGCGGCAGCAGCTCCGTCCGACCTCTGGACCGCCTTCTACGGGGAGGTGCAGCACCCCGAGTTCCCGGTCCGCGAGGGCGACCAGGTGGAGCCCATGGACAAGATCCGTCGGCTCACGGCGAAGCACATGGTTCTGGCGAAGCGGGTGGCACCCCATGTGCACTCGTTCATCGAGATCGACTTCTCGCGCGTGGACCGGATCCGGGCTGCGAACAAGGCCAAGTGGGCGGAGCAGGGGGCCAGGGTCAGCTACACGGCCTTCGTGGCGTGGGCGTGCTCGCGCCTGCTGCGCAGCTTCCCGAACGTCAACGGAACGGTGTCAGGGAACAGCATCATCCACCGCGGCAACGTGAACATCGGTATGGCGGTGGATCTCGATCCCGGGCTCATCGTCCCAGTGATCCACGACGCCGACGATCTGAGCCTGGTTGGCATCGGCAAGAAGATCATTGACCTTGCCGAGCGGGCGCGCTCCAGGCGGCTCAACCCGTCGGAGATTCAGGGCGCCACGTTCTCCATCACGAACCCGGGTGTCCTCGGCACTCTGGTCGGGATGCCTGTCATCCCGAAGGGTACCGCAGCGATCCTGGGCACGGGTGCCATCGAGAAGCGGACTGTGGTGGTGGAGGATCCGGCCACGGGCACGGACGCCATCGCTATCCGGAAGCGGTCGCTCTTCTCCCTCGGGTACGATCACCGGATCGTGGATGGCGCCGACGCCGCGAGATTCCTCTCGGGACTCAAAGCGCTCCTGGAGGACTTCCCCGAGGACGCATAGTGTCCCGTTTCCGAAGTTCGGGAGCCACCAAGAGGGTCGGATGCACCGTGCCCTCGACTGGCCGCGCCACTTTGGAAGCAGGACACTAACATCCGGTGTCGGACCCTCCGTATTCGAGTGACTCGGCAGAGCTGGAGGTACAGAGCCTTGGCCTCGTCCCGTACGGGGAGGCCCTGGAGCTCCAGGAGGATCTGGTAGCGCGTCGGCGTGCCGGTGAGGTACCGGACCAGCTCCTCCTCCTGGAGCATCCCCACGTCATCACCCTCGGCACAGGATCGAATCTCGAGCACGTGCTGGCCGACGACGCACGCAGAACTCAGCTCGGCCTCGAGCTCTTCGAAGCGGGGCGGGGAGGTGACGTTACCTACCACGGTCCGGGCCAACTCGTGGGCTACCCCATCCTGGACCTCAAGCCCGATCGCCAGGATCTGCTCGGCTATTTGAGAGACCTCGAGACTATGCTCATCGCCGCCTTGGAGGAGCTGGGGGTCCGGGGGGAAACGGTACCGGGGTTGACGGGCGTTTGGGTGGAGGATCGAAAGATCGCGGCCATCGGCGTCCGTGTGTCCAGCGGTTGGATCACCTCCCACGGCTTCGCGCTGAACGTCGACAGCGACCTCTCCTACTACCAGACGATCGTTCCGTGTGGCATCGCGGACCGCTCGGTGACGTCGCTCTCCAGAGAGCTCGCCCGGCCCATCGGAGTCGCAGAGGTCATCCCCGTCGTCCGCGAGTCCTTCGCAAGTGCGTTTGAGCGCGATATTGGTGTTGGCGGGCCAACAAATGAGCCTACCTCAGAGGCGGTCTGAGGTCGTTCAAGGGGCTTATTGTTTCGGAACCCCAAACGCGGATCTCGCCCGTCTTTCCCTGTGTGAGCGAGAAAAACCAATCTGTTTACGGGCCTCCGTCGGAGGGGTCGAAACCGATCTCCACGATCGCGTAACACTATGATTGACAATTGGTTGGGGGATAATATATGTTTTGCCGCGGACGACGCTCTAGAAGCTTGACGCGAGGGAGGAGCCCGCCCATACTGTAGGTGCGTTTCCGGTGTGGCACGCTGATTCGATGGCGTTGGTCATCCCTTCATGCGGATCGCGAAACGTGATTCACCGGACGGGACGTCGTAGCGGTGGAAGCGAGTCGAGGATTGGACCTCGGTGAGCCGGCGGAGGAGTCGTTGGTCTCCGCTGAACCCTCCGGAGCTCGGAGGACCCGAAGTTGCTGACCGCGCGACAACGGGACAAGGGAAGCTGAGTCAGCTGCCCGACAGAAGGCGAGCCGTAAGGCGAGCCGGAAGGTGGGTAGGACTCCAAGCGAGACGAAGCTTCTACCAACGAAATAGGAGCCCTCGAAGCGGCTTGCCGCGCCGGGGGCTCCTTTTTTTTGGCAGGGTTTTGCTTTTGCAGGCCTCGTAGCCGGTTCCGTGCACCGATTGATCATTCGGGCGGGGCGTTCTCTAAATGATCGAGATAGCGACCTTGCTTGTCGCGCTGCTCTTCCAACCAGACCTGGTATCCGCTCTCGACGAGCCCCCCAGACGCCGTGCCCTCTTTGGCGGCTCGGGTGGCCAGGTGGTTGGCGTACTCGTTCTGCGCGTGGCCGCCGTGGCCGCGAATCCAGCTCCACCGGACTTCGTGCCCTGAGGCGATTCGATCTAGCTCCTTCCAGAGGTCCAGGTTGCCGATCTCACCGCCCTTCCGTCTCCACCCCCGGGCCTTCCACCCCTTCAGCCACTCCTTCATCCCCTTCACGATGTACTGGCTGTCCGAGACGAAGTGGACCCTGCACCGGCGCTTCCGTAGCAGAGTCAGGCCCTCGATCGTGCTTCGAAGGGCCATGCGGTTGTTGGTCGTGTCCGGCTCGGAGACCCAGTAGTCCCGGCGCACCCACTCATCACTTGTCCAGTACTCGACGAGACCTCCGGCGCCTCCAGGGTTGGCACGGGTCCTGAACTGGTTGCCGAGGCACGACTCGTCGGCGTAGATGGCGATCTCGGGCGGCTCCGTCATTTTGGCTCTTCTTCTCCTGGGTCAATTGTCTGCCTGCTGGATGGGTGCCGGCGCTCGCCCTCCGGCGGATCGCGAGAAAGGTAGGGTGCCGAAAGGGGCCGCGGAACGGGTGGCGCGTAAGCTTGACTCGGTTTGCTCCGGTTCTAGATTCCGCCGGCGGTCGGAGGCTACTGACGGCAACACATCTAACTCGGACTTGAGGCCTTTAGCTGGTGGCTCGCACTCATCCACGCGAACCCGTGTACCTGCTCCTCGAGGACGGCCGGCGCTTCGACGGTTTTCGCGTCGGCGCCCCGGGCCCCTCACTGGGGGAGGTGGTCTTCAACACCTCCATGACAGGCTACCAGGAGATCCTCACGGATCCGTCGTATTCTGGTCAGCACGTCGTCATGACGTATCCGCTGATCGGCAACTACGGAGTGAACGACCAAGACCGGGAGTCGGATAGCCCACAGGTCACCGGGTTTGTGGTTCGTGAGCTTCCCCCGCAGCACTCTTCGTGGCGGGCGACGGCTTCGCTGGAGGAATATCTGACGGCCCACGGCGTTGTTGGAATCGCAGAGGTCGACACCAGGGCACTGACCCGCCATATCCGATCCGAGGGAGCCATGCGCGGTGCCATCGCGCCGGCGGAGACGGACGAGGAGGCCCTGCTGGAGAGCGTGCTTGCGCATCCACGCATGGAAGGTCTCGATCTGGCCTGTGGCGTATCCACGGACGACCCCTACGTGGTCGAGGCCGTGGGCGAGGAGCGCTTCCACGTTCTCGCCTACGACTTCGGCGTCAAGGCTCACTCGCCGCGGCTTCTGGCCGAGGGGGGCTGCCGTGTGACGGTCATTCCCGCGGATACGTCGGTGGAGGACATTCTCGCCGAGCACCCCGACGGGATGTTCGTCTCCAACGGACCGGGGGATCCTTCAGCTGTCGAGAAGGCCGAGGCCGCCATCCTCCGGCTTTCCGAAAACGACACCCCCGTCTTCGGAATCTGCCTTGGCCACCAGCTCATCGCACGGGCCTTCGGTGCCAGGACTTACAAGCTCCCCTTCGGTCATCACGGGGGAAACCACCCGGTCCGCAATCTCGACCAGAATACCGTGGAGATCACGTCCCAGAACCATGGATTCGCGGTGACCCTGGGAGAAGGGGACGAGATTCCCGGAGCTCCGGAGCTCCGGCTTACGCACGTCAATCTCTATGACGGAACCGCGGAGGGCGTGGTCCACCGGGAACGGCCCGTGTTTGCGGTCCAGTATCACCCTGAAGCTGCTCCGGGACCCCACGACAGTCGGTACCTTTTCGATCAGTTCATCGCACTCATGGAGGCCCGGCGCCCGTAGGTCCAAGGGGCACTTGACGTTCCAGGTTCGAGAGCGTTACCGTGGCAGCCCTGCCATCGCTCGGACTTTTCGCATTGCGGAGGAATGGATGACCAAGGCGGACCTCGTCGAACAGGTCGCGGAAGCCATCGGTCCCGGGATCACCAAGAAGGACTGCGCCCTGATTGTCGATGGATTCCTCAACGCCGTAAAGCGGGCATTGGCCAACGGAGAGAACATCGAGATCCGTGGGTTCGGAACCTTCAAGGTGCGAAAGCGGAAGAGCCGGATGGCCCGGAACCCACGGACTGGCGAAGGTGTGGAGGTGCCGTCCAGGAGCGTTCCGGTGTTCAAGCCCTCAAAGCACCTTCGGACGCGCGTCAGTCAGCTCGACGGGCAGCCGGTAGAGTAGCACCGCTGCCCGTCGCGTATCCGGTTCGTCTTGCCTCGAGCCCAATCCAGCGTCGTCTGGGCCCGTTCGCCTTCCGTCGTCCCAACGGACTTAACGCTTCGGTGACGACGAGCATCTGATTCATGATGGCCGAGGACCGACGCACCGAGCCACCTTCCGACGAGGAGCTGGTTCGCCGTGCACAGGCTGGCGACAGTCGGGCGATGGACCTGCTGGTGGATCGGAATCACGGCGTGGTCTTTCGGACGTGCTTGGTAATCATTGGAGACGAGGATCTTGCAGAGGATGCGAGCCAGGACTGTTTTATCAAGGCGTTCAAAGCCCTGGACCGGTTCCGGGGAGACGCCGCCTTCAGGACGTGGCTCCTGGCCATCGCGGGCAACGAGGCCCGTGGGCTTCTCCGCAAGGTCGGCAGGCGGAAGGAGCGGGGACTCGGGGATGTGGGCGCCATCGCGGCCCCCGGAAACGACCCGTCGACGGAGGTTGCTCTCCGTTCCGAGGCGGCTCGCGTCCGGGAAGCCGTGGACGAGCTCCCCAACAAACAGAGGCTCTCGGTGACGCTGAGAATCGACGATGGCTTGAGCTTTAGGGAGATCGGTGAGATCATCGGTTCTTCAGAGGGTTCGGCTCGAGTGAACTACCATCACGGGATCCGCCGCCTTAGGGAGATGTTGGAGCCATGAAGGACAGCACGTGCGCAGACACAAAGGACCTGCTACCGGGGCTGGTCCGGGGAGAGCTCCTCGACGAGGAGCTCTCCCGGATCGAAGTGCATGTATCCGCTTGTGCGGAGTGCAGTGACGAAGTCGCGCTGCTCCGGCAGATCCGAACGACCACACCTGCGCCGCCTGCCGGCTTGGCTGCCGAGATCAAGGAAGCGGTGGCCCGCGACAGAGTGCGTACGCGGTGGTTGTTGGGCTGGCGACTCCCGGCTGCCGCAACGGTGGTTCTCGCTTTGGGGACGGCGCTCGTCTGGCAGCGCGCCCAGACTCTGCCTGAGACGAGCCAGCTCGCACAGGAGTCGTTCTTGATGGGTTGGGCTAGTGACGACGCCTTCGTGGCCGGTGCTTCGATGCTGGAAGAACTGTCCGAGGAGGATCTGGCTCTCTTGTTGGAGGAGCTCGGAGGATGAAGAGCTCGATCGGCTTCTTGATGGCCCTGCTCGTAATGATGGGCGTCGAGGGTGTCGCCGCCCAGCGAAGGGGCCCGCCGCAACAGCGTCCGGGAGGTGCCCGGCGCGCTCAGATGGAGCAGATGATCCGGGGCCGCTTCGACGCCATGGTTCGGCAGCGGCTCGGGCTCACCGACGAGCAGCAACAGAGATTCCAGGAGGTGTTGGCGGGCTTCCGCGAGCAGCGATTGGAGTTCGTGCAGGACGAGCAGGGCACCCGGAGACAGTTGATGCGTCTCGGGACGGAGGGCGAGCTCACCGAAGAACAGGCCAGCGAGGCTCTCCAGGAGATGATCCGGCTGCGCGAGGAAGAGGTGCGGCTCTTCCGGGAAGAGCAGGAGGCGCTGGTGGGAGTTCTGAGCGCTCGTCAGCTTCTGCACTTTGTCGTCATGCGCGAACAGCTGAATCAGAGGATTCAGAGCATTCGCGCGGGCGGAGGTCGTGGCATGGGTCCCCCACCGGGCCGAGGGCCGGGTGCGGGGCTCGGGCCACCGGGAGGCTTCCCACTGGAACGTTGACCGGAGCGGTGGGGTTCCTCTACTCTCCCGAGACTGTTACTAGCTCCTGGGCGCCCCCAAATCCGTGGAAATCCGCACCCTGTTCTTCGCATCCTATCGAGAGCTCCTCGGCACCGGGGAGCTTCTTCTCGATCTCCCAGAGGGGGCGACGGTATCGGATTTGGTGTCGGCGCTCCGCTCCCGTGGAGGGGCGTTCACGGTTCTGCCCAGCGACCCAGCCGTAGCCGTGAATCAGAGCTACGCGGACCCGGCCGCACTCCTCAGTGAAGGTGACGAGGTGGCGCTGATCCCTCCAGTGGCGGGGGGCTGACGTGACGTTCGTCGCGGTTGTCGGGGCCCCCATCGATCCGGCCGAAGTCCTGGCTCGGGTGGGAGCGGACGAGGATGGAGCCGGTCTCCTGTTCGTCGGTGTCGTACGCGATCACAGTGAGGGCCGCTCGGTGGGGGGCGTCCGCTACGACGCGTACAAGGAGATGGCCGCCGGAATTCTCACCGAGATCGCGGACGAGGCCGCGAGTGTGCTGGGAACCGATCGCATCGCCGTGGTACACCGTATCGGTGACCTGGTGGTGGGTGATGTCAGCGTGGCCATAGCGGTCTCGAGCCCCCACCGTGCCGAGGCCTACGAGAGCTCCCGATTCATCATCGAGGAGATCAAGAAGCGCCTTCCCGTCTGGAAGAAGGAGCTCTATGGCGACGGCATGGAGGAGTGGGTGGCCGGGACGACTCCTGTCGCCCGGCTCCGGGAGGTTGATCGGCCATGATCGATCAGTTCGGCCGCCGAGTGGAGTACCTCCGTATCTCCGTCACCGACAAGTGCAATCTCAGGTGCGTATACTGTATGCCAATGGAGGGACTCGACTGGCTCAAGCGCGAGAGCCTTCTCAGCTACGAGGAGATCGCGCACATCGTCCGGGTCATGGCCGGGATGGGCCTCAAGCGGGTTCGCATCACCGGGGGAGAGCCGCTGGTCCGAAAGGACCTCCACAGGCTGATTCGCATGGTGTCCGAGATCCCAGAGATCGAAGACATCTCGCTCTCCACCAATGCGGTGCTTCTGGCCGACCAGGGGGAGCTGCTCCGTGATGCCGGCGTGAATCGGGTCAACATCTCGTTGGACTCGCTGAGGGCCGATCGGGTGGACGCCATCGCCCGGCGACCAAACTCTTTCGGCCGCATCATGGCCGGGCTGGAAGCCGCCGAGAACCTCGGCTTCGAGCCGCTCAAGATCAATGTCGTGCTCATCGGTGGCCAGAATGACGACGAAATCGAGTCGTTCGCCCTCATCACGAGGCACAGACCCTGGCACGTGCGCTTCATCGAGCTCATGCCCACGGGGTCCAACCTGGAACTGAGCGCGGACAACTTCGTGTCCTGCCAGGATGCCCTTGCCAGGATCCGGAAGCTGGGGGAGCTGGAGCCGGTGGAGGGTCCTCGAGGGAACGGCCCGGCCACGTATTTTCGCTTCCCAGACGGGCGTGGCACGGTCGGAGTCATCACTCCCATGAGTCACAATTTCTGCGACCGCTGCAACCGCATGCGCCTGACCGCCGATGGCCAGCTCCGCCCGTGTCTCTTCGGTTCTCTCCAGACCAACCTGCGAGACCCGCTTCGCCAGGGGTCCGACCTGGTTCCGCTCATCGAAGAAACGCTCCGCATCAAGCCTGAGCGGCATTACCTGATCCAGGGAAGTGACGAAGGGTCGGGAGGTCTCGTGGCCCTCTCCCAGACCGGGGGCTGATGAGCGTCCACAAGATCACGGTCGTGGGTGCGGGTCACGTCGGAGCGACCTGTGCCCAGCGACTGGCAGAAAAAGAGCTCGCCCGCGAAGTCGTTCTCATCGACATCGTCGAGGGAATCCCTCAGGGAAAGGGGCTCGATCAGTGGGAGAGCGCACCCGTCGAAGGCTTCGACTCGCAGATCATCGGTTCCAACGACTACGAGGCGGCCGCAGGGTCGGAACTCTTCATTGTCACGGCCGGAATCGCTCGCAAGCCGGGCATGAGCCGAGACGACCTCCTCAGGACGAACGCCGGCATCGTAGAGTCGGTGTCGCAGGAGATCGCCAGGGTGGCGCCCGACTCCATCATCATCATGGTGTCGAACCCCCTCGACGTCATGTCGTACGTGGCGATGCAGACCACGGGTTTCCCCAGGGAGAGGGTGATCGGCATGGCCGGCGTCCTGGACACGGCCCGCTATCGCTCCTTCATCGCCATAGAGCTCGACGTGAGCGTCGAAGACATCCAGGCTCTGGTGCTCGGGGGGCACGGCGACACGATGGTGCCGCTGGTCTCCACCACCAACATCTCGGGGATCCCGCTGACACACTTTCTGGACCGAGATCGCATCGATGCCCTCATCGAGCGTACTCGCAAGGGAGGAGCGGAGATCGTTGGCCACCTGAAGACCGGAAGCGCCTACTATGCTCCGTCGGCGGCAGCCGTTCAGATGGCCGAGGCCATCGTGAAGAACAAGCGACGTATCCTCCCGTGCGCGGCGTATCTCCAGGGCGAGTTCGGCCACGACGGCATTTTCCTGGGCGTTCCGTGCAAGCTGGGCGAGGGCGGCCTGCTGGAGATCGTCGAAGTGGAGATCACCGAGGCCGAGGCCGCGGATCTGGCGAGCAGCGTCGATGCCGTCCGGAGCACGATGGAGGCTCTCGCCGGCTGACGCTGGGGGTCGGTCCGGGGCTGCCGCCCCGTCTCGTCGGCCGGACCCACAGCACCGCCGGCGCTGATCGGTGGGAGACACCATGCGTCGAATATTTACTTTATACGGTTCATCGGTGGGCAAGAAGACCACCATGGCGGTATCCGGTCTCGTCATGGTGGGCTACCTCTTCGGCCACATGACCGGGAACCTGAAGGCCTTCCTGGGCACCAACGAAGCCGGCATCTACCACATCGACGAGTACGCAGAGTTTCTGCGGACCATGGGCGAGCCCGTCCTTCCGGAGGGCTTCGGCCTCTGGGGTATCCGGCTCCTCATGCTGGCGCTCATCGGCATGCACATCGTGTCGGCGACGCAGCTCTACCTTCAGAGCCGGGCGGCCAGGACGACACGTTACGCCAAGGAGGAGTCCATCTCCTTCAGCTACGCGTCGAGGACGATGCGCTGGGGTGGGGTCATCATCCTTCTCTACATCATCTACCATCTGCTTCATATGACCGTCGGATCGGTCCATCCGGACTTCGCGCACGGCGCCGTGTATCACAACCTCGTCATCGGGTTCCAGAGCCCGCTGGTGGTGGGCGCCTATACCGTGGCAACCCTGGCTCTCGGGCTTCACCTGTACCATGGCTTGTGGAGCATCTTCCAGACCCTGGGCGCGAGCCATCCTCGTTACGACCACCTGCGTCGCCCGTTCGCCGCCGTGCTCACCTTTGTCATCGTGGGAGGATTCCTGTCGGTGCCCTTCGCGGCCCTGATGGGAGTCCTTCGCTAGGGAGTCGGTAGGGCATGGAACTGAATCCAGGAATCCCGGCCGGCCCCATCGATCAGAAGTGGAACAAGCACCGCTTCGACATGAAGCTGGTAAACCCGGCCAACAAGCGGAAATACGACGTCATCATGGTGGGTACGGGGCTTGCCGGTGCGGCGGCGGCCGCCACAATGGCCGAGCTCGGCTACATGGTGAAGGTCTTTACGTATCACGACTCGGCACGGCGGGCCCACTCCATCGCGGCGCAAGGCGGGATCAACGCGTCGAAGAACTACCAGAACGACGGGGACAGCACGTACCGCCTCTTCTACGACACGGTGAAGGGTGGGGACTTCCGTTCTCGGGAGGCCAACGTCTATCGGCTCGCTCAGGTGAGCGAGAACATCATCGACCAGGCGGTGGCCCAGGGCGTGCCCTTCGCAAGGGAGTACGGGGGATTACTAGCCAATCGCTCCTTCGGTGGAGCCCAGGTATCCCGTACGTTCTACGCCCGCGGGCAGACAGGACAGCAGCTTCTTCTGGGCGCCTACCAGGCTCTACAGCGGGCCGTGAAGAGCGGAATGGTGCAGATGCACACCCGCCACGAGATGCTCGACGTGGTGGTCGTGGAGGGCGAGGCCCGGGGGATCGTCACGCGCGACCTGGTGAGCGGGAAGGTGGAATCCCACATGGGAGATGCGGTGGTCCTGGCCACCGGCGGGTACTCGAACGTCTTCTACCTTTCCACCAACGCCAAGGCGTGCAACGTCACGGCGACCTGGAGAGCTCACAAGCGCGGCGCGGGCTTCGCCAACCCCTGCTTCACGCAGATCCACCCCACGTGCATTCCGCCCGCCGGGGAGTATCAGTCCAAGCTCACCCTCATGAGCGAGTCGCTCAGAAACGACGGCCGCATTTGGGTGTCGCAGAGCCAGGGTGACAACCGAGCGCCCCTAGACATCCCCGAAGACGAGCGGGACTACTACCTGGAGCGCATCTATCCCAGCTTCGGGAACCTGGTCCCCCGGGACGTGGCTTCGCGGCGCGCCAAGGAGATGGTGGACATGGGCCACGGGGCGGGACCCCGGAGCAACGGGGTCTTCCTCGATTTCTCAGACTCCATCGAGCGTCTCGGGCAGGATACCATCGCCGAGCGCTACGGCAACCTCTTCGAGATGTACGAGAACATCACGGGTGAGGACCCGTACCGCGTGCCCATGCGGATCTACCCGGCGCCGCACTATACCATGGGCGGCCTGTGGGTCGACTACGATCTCCAGAGCACGGTACCGGGTCTGTTCGTCATCGGAGAGGCCAACTTCTCGGACCACGGAGCCAACCGCCTGGGCGCCAGCGCCCTCATGCAGGGCCTCGCCGACGGGTACTTCATCTTGCCCATGACCATCGGGAACTACCTGGCCCGGATGACGCACGACCACGACCTGAGCACGGACGCCGTCGAGTTCCGAAGCGTCGAGAGAGAGGTGCAGGAGACGGCGCGCAGGCTCTTGGACGTGGACGGCTCTAGGACCGTGGACGAGTTCCATCAGGAGTTGGGTCACCTCATATGGAACCGCTGCGGTATGGAGCGGAACGCACAGGGTCTACGGGAGGCTCTCGACGGGATCCCCGAGATTCGAGAGCGCTTTTGGCGGGACGTTCGCGTGCCCGGTAGCGCCCAGACGCTGAACCAGTCGCTGGAGAAGGCCGGACGGGTGGCCGACTTTCTGGAGTTCGCCGAGACCATGTGTCACGACGCCCTCAAGAGGGACGAGTCGTGCGGGGCCCACTATCGCTCGGAGCACACAACCGCCGAGGGCGAAGCCCGGCGGGACGACGAGAACTTCACCCACGTTGCCGTCTGGGAGTACAGGGGGAAGGGGAATGAGCCCGTCCGTCACTCGGAGGCCCTGGAGTTCGAGCACGTTCCGCTGTCGCAGAGGAGCTACAAGTAATGGACCTCACGCTCCACGTCTGGCGGCAGGCGGGCCCCGACCAGGCAGGCGCCTTCGAGACACACCACCCGAGGGACGTCAGCCCGGACATGTCCTTCCTGGAGATGCTCGACGAGGTGAACGAACGACTCATCAAGGACGGCGCCGAGCCCATCGCCTTTGAGCACGACTGCAGGGAAGGGATCTGCGGCGCCTGCGGCATGATGATCAACGGAGTGCCCCACGGCCCCAAGACGATGACCACCACGTGTGAGCTCCACATGCGGACATTCCGGGACGGCGACGAGATCTGGATCGAGCCGTGGCGCGCCACGGCGTTCCCCATTCTCAAGGACCTGGTCGTGGATCGGTCGCCCTTCGACCGTATCATCGAGGCGGGCGGCTACGTCTCGATTCGGGCAGGCAGCGCTCCCGACGCGAACGCCCTCCCCGTCGAGAAGGACAAGGCGGACGACGCCATGGACGCGGCCACATGTATCGGCTGCGGGGCGTGTGTGGCGGCTTGTCCGAACGCCTCGGCCATGCTGTTTGCGGCCGCCAAGATCTCCCATCTGGGGCTACTGCCTCAGGGGCAGCCGGAGCGCGACTCCCGGGCGCTGGGCATGGTGGGGGTGCACGACGCGGAAGGATTCGGCAACTGCACGAATCACGGTGCCTGCGAGGTTGCGTGCCCCAAGGGGATCAGCGTCAAGTACATCGCCCGTCTGAACCGCGACCTCATCGTGGCGTCGCTGCGGAGTGCACCGGGCGACTGAGCGGTTCGTGGCCGTGGGTGGCCTTCGTCACGATCGATGGGCGGGTCGCCAAGCGAAGTCACCCCTAGTGTGGTGTCCCAGAAGTGTCTCGGCCATTGATCTCGCTGCGCTCGATCGTCTCGCGGTCAACTCGGCGCTCACGACGAGCATGAAGGTCGCTCGGCTCGAGCACCGACGCATCCGGCCCTGCGGCGTTCCTCCTCCTCGGACCACGGCCTTCGGCCGCGTTGCCCGCGTTGCTCGGCACCAGCTTCCGGGGGATTCTCGGGCAGGTCTACTACGAACCTGTCCTCTAGAGCCGATCCTACTGCCTCGTCTCCTGTGGTGGAGCCCCACTCTCGGTGATTCAGCAGTTCAAGCCACCACCATCCCATGGCCCACCGTCCTGAACAGCATTCACAGAACCATATGCACCTTTTGGCACAATAGGCAGTTGACTTAACTTTTCGTCTTGTTTACACTGTTAACCATGTCTACACAAAGAGATCAGATTCTGTCGGAGGCGTGCGACCTCCTCATCATCGGCGGGCTGGAGGGATTGTCCATGCGGAAGCTCGCCAAGCGATTGGGAGTCACGGCGCCTGCGCTCTACCGGCACTACGAGAGCAAGGAGATGGTGCTGGTGGACGTGGTGGGAGAGGCCTTCAAGGTGTTCGCCCAGTACCTATATCGGGCCTTGGAGGGTCGCACTCCCATGGAGCGCTTCAGCCTGACCGGGCGCTGGTACCTGGCATACGCCCTCGAGCATCCCCGGTACTACCAGCTCCTGCATACGGCTCACGAGCTCATGGGCCACGGAGCCCTGCCCCACGACGCCACGGACCAGGCGTGTGCCACCGGTCAGTTCATGGTGGACAGGGTTCGCGAGGGCATGGAGTCCGGGATGTTGAAGTCCGGTTCGCCCGAAACCGTAGCACGAACCATCTGGGCACACGCCCACGGGCTCGTGTCCATCTATCAGCGTGGACTGCTCAGGATCAGCGAGGACGAGTTCCGCCGGCTGTTCCTGGAGTCGAGCTGGCGGCTCATGGAAGGAGTGGCCGAGCCCGAGTTCGCGGCGGCCATGGGTGAGGACGTGCGGGCTTCCCTCGCGGCAGAGGGACCGAGGGACGGGGAGGACGAGGAAGCTCCGGAGACTCCGGCGCCGGGACAGGGGACGGAAGCGGCGTCGACGCCGGCCTGAGGCCTGTGCCAGGCGCTCTCAGCAGTCGGCGAGAGCGTCGGTGATCACGGAACGCTGAACAGAGATCATAGAGCTATGAAGATGCGTGGTTTGGGGGCCTTGGCCCTTGCGGGTTTCTTGATGGGGAGGGGATTGGCGGCCCAAGAGCGGGTGCTCACCCTGGAGCAGGCAGTGGCGACCGCTCTCGAACAGAGCGAGGATCTTCGAGACGCTCGTATGGGGCTCGAATTGGCGGAAGAGCAGGTGTCCGAGGCCTGGTCGCTCATTTACCCCAAGGTGGACGCTTCTGCGGGCTACCTACGAAACGTGAGCGTGGCTTCGAATTTCCTCCCGGCGGTGATCTTCGATCCGGAGGCTGATCCGTCCGAGCTGATTCCGGTCCGCTTCGGATCCGACAACATCTGGACGACCAGCATCGACGTCGAGCAGCCACTCTTCAAGCCGGGCGTGTTCGTCGGGGTCGGGGCGGCCAGCCGCTTCGAGAACTTCGAGCGCGAAAATGTGCGGGGCCGCACGCAGGCCGTGGTCACCCGTGTTCGGATCGCGTACTACACCCTCCTGCTGGCACAGGAGCAGGCGCGCCTCGTGGAGAACTCGGTGGAGCGGGTCAGGCAGTCGCTCCGGGAGACCCGGGCGCTCAACGAGGCGGGATTGGCGGCCGACTACGACGTCCTCCGCCTCGAGGTGGAGCTGGCCAACCTGGAGCCCAACCTGCTTCGGGCGCAGAACTTCGTATCCGAGTCCAGAAGGGAAGTGGGCATCGAGCTCGGTCTCGAGAACGAGGACGACGTACGGGTGGCAGGCGCGCTGGCGGATATCGACCTGGACGACCCGGCCGCGAATTCGGCTGCGAATCGCCAGATCCTCGAGTTCTCCTCATGGATGGGCGAGGAAGGAGCCGGTCCGCAGCGCTTGCTGACGATGGCCCAGAGCCAGCGCTCGGACCTCCGCAGCTTCGACCTCATGGAGCAGCTCCGTCATGCGGAGGTGAGGCTGGAGCAGGTACAATATCTGCCCGAGATCGTCCTCTTCGGAACCTACGCTATCATGGCCCAGGAAAACGGTAGCCCCGACTTCTTCGGCGAGTCTTCCATGCAGAGGGCCTACTCTCGCCAGGTCGGCGTCCGCGTGACCTGGCCCATCTTCAGCGGCTTCTCGAAGGACGCCCGCATCGACCAGAAGCGGGCGGCACACCGTCAGGTTCAGGCGCAGAACCGTCTCGCGCGTTCCAGGGCCGAGAGTGAGGTGAAGACCCTTTGGGATCAGGTGGGGGAGGCTCGGGAGCGTGCGGATGCCCAGCGCCTGGCAGTGAAGCAGGCCCAGCGAGGATTCGAGATCGCGAGCGCGCAATACAGAGAGGGCCTCGGGAGCCAGCTGGAGTTGACCGATTCCGAGGTGGCCCTCCGTCAGAGCGAGTTCAACTACGCGCAGGCTGTTTACGACTTTCTCGTGGCACAGGCGAACCTGGATCAGGCCGTGGGATACGTTCCCATGGTGGACTCGGATCGCGTCCTGGACCGCGTTCAGTGATGAGGGAGGCTCGACAAGCGATGACGATACAAGCTCGGCTCAGAGGAGGCCTGTCGGTGGCGCTCCTCGCCGGGGCAGCTTCGTGCGGTGGTGATGCCGATGCCGTAGCCGGCGGGAACGACGGGGTGCTCGTCGAGGGGACGGCCCGGGTCATCAACGTGGAGACGACCACCGTCGAGAGACAGGAGTTCGTGGAGCTCATTCGCCTTACGGGCATGGTCCTGGCCGATCAGGACGTGACGATCTCGGCACAGGAGTCGGGGGTCATCCGCCACATTCTTGTGGACAAGGGCAGCGCCGTGAAGGCGGGCCAGCAGCTCTTTCAGATAGACGACGACATCCTCAAGAGCCAGGTGCAAGAGGCCACGGCCCAGGCGGCCCTGGGGAGCGAGACCTGGGAGCGCCGCAAGCGCCTCTATGAGGAGGATCAGGTAGGCTCCGAGCTGGCGTATCTGGAGGCGAAGTACAACGCGGCGCAGACGGCGGCTCGCCTGTCGATGCTGGAAACCCGTCTGGGGCATACGGTGATCCGAGCACCGATCTCCGGTGTGCTCGAAACGCGCATGGTCGAGGTAGGGACCATGGTGAACGCCGGAACGGACGTGGCACGCGTGGTCTCACTCGACCCGATCAAGGTGGCCGCGGGCGTGCCGGAGCGATACGCCGCGGACGTTGTGGTGGGTGCTTCGGCGACGGTCTTCTTCGACGTCCTTGAGATCTCGATCGAAGGCACCATCAGCTACGTGGGCGCCACGGTCAATCCGAGGAATCGTACCTTCCTCATCGAGCTCGAGACGGCCAATCCGGACGGAGTGATCAAGCCGGAGATGGTGGCGAACGTCTCCGTGGTCCGTAGGACCTTGGCCGACGCTCTGGTGATTCCCCAGGAAGCCCTGGTGCGGGTCGAGGACGGATATGTGGCCTTCGTGGTGGAGGGCACCGGCGAGGAGAGCGTGGTGGTCTCCAGGAGCGTCGAGGTCGGTCCCAGCCAGCAGAACGGCGTGGTGATCGAGAGCGGCTTGGAGTCTGGGGATCGGCTCATCGTGGTGGGCCAGCAGCAGGTGTCGGCTGGGGACCGCGTGAACGTGGTCGGGACGAGGTGAGGACCTGAGAGACATGATCAAGCCTACGGACGGACATAAGGACGGCGACCTGGACGAGCGGCAGGACGCCGGATTCCTGGCCCGATTCAAGGAGTTCCGGGCGACGAGCGCGGCCGTGGACCACCAGACCAGCGTGCTGGTGCTCTTCGCGTTCATCATGATAGGCGGGTCGCTCGCGTACCGGACGATTCCGAGGGAGTCGTTCCCTGAAATCGAGATCCCCCTGATCGCCGTGAACACGATCTACCGCGGAGTGTCTCCGGCAGATATCGAGAGCCTGATCACGCGGCCTCTAGAGGACGAGCTGTCCACCATCTCCGACATCAAGGAGCTCACTTCGACGTCGGTGGAGGGCTACTCCAGCATCGTCGCCGAGTTCGAGTCCACGGTGAACCTGGAAGAGGCGCTCCAGAAGGTCCGCGAGAAGGTGGACCTGGCCAAGCCGGACCTGCCGGCGGAAGCCGAGGACCCATCGATCATGGAATTCGACTTCTCCCAGTTCCCGGTCATGCAGGTGAACCTCTCCGGGAAGTACGGCGTCGTCCGGCTCAAAGAGATCGCGGAGGAGCTTCAGGACCGGCTGGAGCAGATTCCGTCGGTCCTCCGGGCGGACGTGCGGGGCGGACTGGAGAGAGAGGTGAAGGTGGACGTCCATCTCGACCGCCTCCAGTTCTACGGGCTGGAGATCATGGATCTCATCGACGCCATCCGTGATGAGAACGTCAACATTCCCGGTGGCTCCATCGATGTGGGCACCTTCAAGTACCTGGTCCGAGTGGATGGCGAGTTCGACGATCCGGCGGTCATCGAGGACATTGTGGTGGCGATGAAGGCGGACCGGCCCATCTACGTCCGCGACATCGCCGACGTGGAGTTCGGCTTCAAGGAGCGTGACAGCTATGCGCGCCTGGACCAGTCACCGGTGGTGACCCTGGACGTGGTGAAGCGCTCGGGCCGGAATATCATCGAGACGTCCGAGCTCGTGAAGGAAGTCATCCGCGAGATGGAGCCGGAGCTGCCTCCCACGACCGTCGTGAAGATCACTTCCGATCAGTCGATACAGATCGCGGACATGGTGGGCAGCCTCGAGAACAACATCATCTCGGGCCTCATCCTCATCATCGTGGTGCTGCTCTTCTTCCTCGGAGCCGGCACCTCGCTCTTCGTGGCCATCTCGATCCCGACCTCGATGCTGCTCTCGTTCGTCATTCTTCAGCTGACGGGCACGACGCTGAACATGGTGGTCCTGTTCTCGTTGATCCTGGCGCTGGGCATGCTGGTGGACAACGCCATCGTCGTCGTTGAGAACATCTACCGATATGTGGAGGAAGGCTGGGACCGCCGGGTGGCAGCCAAGAAGGCCACGGGGGAGGTGGCCATGCCCGTCATCGCGGCGACACTAACCACCCTGGCGGCCTTCGCACCGCTCCTGTTCTGGCCGGGACAGGTGGGCGAGTTCATGAAGTTCATGCCCTTGACCCTGATCATCGCGCTGTCGAGCTCGCTGTTCGTGGCGCTCGTGATCATTCCGACCCTGTGTGCCATGTTCCTGCGCCTCGAGGACGATCCCGCGCCGCGCTTCAGGCCTGCCGCGCGCTGGACGTTCATCGGTGGGGCCGCGATGCTCTTGCTGATCTTCGCGGCGAACAACGTGCTCACGGCCGTCCTGCTCGCTGCCACGGTGGCGCTCCTCTGGGCCCTGAACCACTATCTCATCGTCGGAGTAGCGAGCCGGTTCCAGCACTCCTTGTTGCCCCGTGTAATCAGGACCTACGAGGGGCGGCTGGGTTGGGCCCTGGACCACAGGGCCTTGGTGCTCCTCGGTTCGGGGGTGGGCCTGGTGGTGACGCTCATGCTCTTCGGCCGCTTCAACGCCGGGGTGGAGTACTTCCCAGAGGACATACCGCCGAAGGAGATCCTGGTGGACATCGATCTCCCGGCGGGGAGTCGCGCCGAGGCCACCGACGCCATCGCCAGGCGGCTGGAATCCGAGATCCTGACCGTACCGGGCATCTCCGACGCCAAATCCATGGTGGCCACCGTGGGCGGCTCGGGCGGAGCGGCTGTCATGGGAGGAGGAGCTTCGGGTCCCGACGCCGGTCGCGTGACGGTCAGCATGGTGGAGTTCGCAGACCAGGAGTACGACGCCTTCGACCTTCTGAGCGCCATGCAGGCGTCCTTGGGGACGGACATCGCCGGAGCCGACATCACCGTCGACCAGATGGATGAGGGTCCGTCCCAGGGCGCCCCGGTGAATATCGAGATCATTGGAGAAGACGCCGGAACCCTCAAGGAGCTGTCCGACAGGGTCCTGGCGATCCTGGAAGACGATCCGGTCTACGCCAAGCTGGTGGGCTTGGAGAGTGACCTGGACGAGGCCCGACCCGAGCTCTCCGTCTCGGTGGACCGTGAAAAGGCCGCCCTCTACGGCGTCTCGAGCCGTGACGTGGGGATTGCCATCCGTGGAGCGATCCAGGGAATCGAGGCGGCGAAGTACCGTACGGGCAACGACGAGTACGACATCGTGGTCCGCCTGGCCGAGGAATACCGCGGCGAGCTCGAGGCTTTGCGTGACCTGACGGTCATGAACGAGGGCACACAGATCCCCCTTCTGTCGGTGGCGAAGTGGGAGGTAGCAGACGGCTACGGCAGCATCCGTCGGAAGGACCAGACGCGCATGGCCCCCATCAGCTCCGACGTGAGAGGCGGCCTGAACAGCAACGCAGTCCTGGCCGAGGTGCAGCAAGTTTTGGCCGACTTTGACGCCAACGAGCTGCCCGTGGGCTACCGGGTGCAATACACCGGCCAGTCACAGGATCAGGACGAGGCCGCCGCATTCCTCAAGAGTGCGTTCTTGGGAGCGGTGATGCTCATCGGGCTGATCCTGGTGACCCAGTTCAACTCGGTGGTCAAGCCGGTGATCATCCTCACATCGGTCTTCATGTCGACTGCCGGCGTCTTCCTAGGGCTCATGATCTTCCGGATGCCGTTCGGCATCATCATGACTGGAGTGGGGATCATCTCGTTGGCCGGGATCGTGGTGAACAACGCCATCATCCTCATCGACTACATCGACGTTCTGCGTACCAGGGACGGCATGGACCGGCGCGAAGCGCTGGTCCGGGGTGGTCATGTGCGGTTCCGGCCGGTGGTCCTGACCGCCGTCACCACGGCTTTAGGCCTGATCCCCCTGGCCATCGGGCTCAACTTCGATTTCTTCGGGCTCTACACGAGCCTCGAGCCGGAGCTCTACTGGGGCGGTGAGCAAGCCGCCTGGTGGGGCCCCATGGCCATCGCGGTCATCGTGGGGATTCTGTTCGCCACGTTCCTCACGCTGATTCTGGTGCCCGTGCTCTACTCCATCGTCGACGACCTCACCGACTTCTTCAAGCGGCATTACACGCACCCAGAAGAAGTCGAGGTAGAAGAGGCGTCCGAGGTCGTCGAGGATGCCGTCGACGTAGAATGGGCAGTCAGCCCGGGCGGACCCGTCACGGAGCCTCAGCCGGCGACGGTGCGTTCCCAAAGGCTTTCCGATCCGCTGGGACCCACGGGTGGACTCACGCCCCAGCCCGAGTAGGGGGGGTGCCGCGGGTTGGGATGTGGGCGCCCGCCGGAGGCGTCTCCTCAACGGTTTGGGCCGTGACTGTGTCCATTGGGTAATCACGGGATGTTCGCATGAGCACCCGAACGGTGTCGTCAGACCCGAGCTTCGACGCTCAGGCTTCGACCCTCAGGGTTGAGGGATAGATTGGGAGCGGGATGAGCCACAAGAAAGTGGGACACCCGACCCGCCCGAGGAGTGCGGCGTCGAGGCTCCTGTGCGGTATCGCTCTCAACCTCACTGCGCTCCTCATCATCGCCCTCCAGCCTTCGCCCGGTTGGGCCCAGGAGCCCGACGCTCCTCCTGGGATTCGGACATCGGCGGCCCTCCGCGTCTTCTTCGACTGTTCGGGCCGTAACTGCGACTTCCGCTACTACCGGACCGAGATCGACTGGGTGAATTGGGTCCGGGACCGGACCTTGGCCCAGGTCCACCTGATCATGACCAGCCAGCGCAACGCCAGCGGTGGAAACGAGCATGGGTTGGACTTCGTCGGGCTCGAGGAGCTGGCGGGACAGGAAGATCGGCTCACCTACATGTCCCTCGGTACCGACACGTCGGAGGAGGTACGACGTGGCATCTCCCAGGTGATGGCCGTGGGGCTGGCCCGTTACTCCGTTCTGGCCGGAGCGGGCGAGGGACTGCGGGTGCGGCGCACGGACGAGGCGCGAGATCTCACGGACCGGCTAGTGACTGGAGACGAGGTGGAGGATCCCTGGGACTTCTGGGTCTTCAACGCGGGGATGAGCGGCAACTACAGCGCCGAATCGTCCGAAAACTCGGGAAGGATCAGGGGTAACTTCTCGGCCAGCCGCACCACCACGACGTGGAAGTTCAGCTTCCGCGGGAACGGTAGTTTCAGGCGGGATAAGTTCGAGCTCAACGACAGCTCGACCTTCGTCGACACCCGTGCCGACTGGAACGTGACCCAGCAGCTCGTCTACTCCCTGGCTGAGCACTGGTCGGTAGGGATCGGATCTCGTGCCAGCTCCTCCACCCGCTCGAATCAAGACATCGGGATCGATGTGGAGCCCGGCATCGAATACAGCGTGTGGCCGTACGAAGAGGCGCCTCGGCGGTCGTTGATCTTCGTCTACCGGGCGGGTATCCAGTACTTCGACTGGGAAGAGGAGACCATCTTCGGTAAGACCACGGAGACCCGTCCGGGTCATCGCTTCGAGGTTTCACTCCGCCAACGCCAGGAGTGGGGCGATTCCCGCCTGAGCCTGGAAGCGTCCTCCTTCCTCGACGACTTCTCCCAGAACAGCATGGAGCTCGACGGGAATCTCAGCGTGAGACTGTTTCGGGGTCTGCGGTTCAACGTCGGGGGCGGGGCAGAGCGGATCCGTGATCAGATCTTCCTCGCCGCCGAGGGACTCACCGACGAGGAGATCCTCCTCCGAAGACTCGAGCGACCCAGCTCCTTCGACATCGATATCCGGGCAGGGTTCAGCTATCAGTTCGGCTCCATCTTCAACAACGTGGTGAACAATCGCTTCTGATCGGCCCTGGGTGGCGCCTTTCGAGAACCACTCCGATCGGGGTGCCGGCCGATCCGTCTGTGCCGGTGCGATCCCACCTGTTCGCGGGCCTGACGTAGGCTTATGATCCGCCGCCGAAAGCCGTCTGCACCCGAACCGGAGTGACATGGAGACCCAGACGCGATCGGGCCTCAAGAGCGACGCGCCAGTATGGGCGGTGGGGGTGCCGGCGTGACGGCTGTCCCGAGGCCTTCCGCGAGGGACTTCGTGTCGGGCGTGGGCGTGGCCCTGGTGCTGATTCCCCAGGCCATGGCATACGCGGAGCTGGCCGGCCTTCCCAGTCGGCACGGGCTCTTCGCGGCCGCGGTGGCGCCCATTGCCGCGGGGTTCTTCGCTTCGTCGCCCTACCTCCAGACCGGTCCCGTGGCGGTGACGGCTCTACTCACGTTGGGTGCCCTCATCCCTCTGGCCGGGCCGGGCTCGGCCGAGTACGTACGCCTGGCGGCGCTTCTGGCCCTGGTAGTGGGGATCGCCCGCGTCATGGTTGGCGCTTTCAAGGGCGGGTGGATCTCCTACATGATGTCCAGGCCCATGCTCGACGGCTTCACCTCGGGGGCGTCGATCCTGATCATCAGCTCGCAGCTTCCCGGGGCAGCCGGCGTCCTGGCCCCTAGTGACGGAGTGCTTCAGCGGGCGTTCTGGACGCTTGCCCATCCGGGTTCCTGGGAGGCCGCCGCAGTCGTCCTCTCGGCGGCGACCGTGGCCGTGATTCTCCTGGGACATCGCGTTCATCCTTTGATGCCCGGAGTCCTCATCGCCACGGTCGTGGGTTTGGCGTTCTCCGTCGTGACCGGGTATACAGGTCCCCGAGTAGGGGATATCCGGGTGGGCCTGCCATCCCTAAGTCTCGACCTCCCGTGGAGGAGCCTACCGGTCCTCGTTCTCCCCGGATTCGTGATTGCCTTGGTAGGCTTTGCCGAGGCGGCGTCCATCGCCCGGGTCTACGCCACGAAGGAACGCATGCCCTGGAGTCCGGACAGGGAGTTTGTTAGCCAGGGGGCCGCCAACGTGGCGGCCGGCCTCTTCGGCGGGTTCCCCGTCGGGGGGTCCTTTTCCCGAAGCAGCCTGAACTATCTCTCCGGAGCCCACACGCGCTGGAGCGGCGCAGCCACCGGACTCGCGGTTCTCGTCTTCCTACCCTTCGCGCAGATTCTCGCGCCGCTGCCGAGGGCGATCTTGAGCGCCATCGTCATCGCGGCGGTGGCTCCCCTCATTCGTCTGCTGCCCCTCGCCTCCCTCTGGAGCATGTCACGCCCGCAGGCGGCCGTCGGGTGGATCACGTTCGTGCTCACCCTGTGGCTGGCGCCGCACATCGAGCAGGCAGTGGTCCTGGGCATCCTGGCGGCGGTGGCGGTTCATATCTGGCGGGAGCTAAAGCCCGGTGTCGAGTCCTGGACCGATGCCCGGGGGGTGCATCTGAAGCCGAAGGGCGTGCTGTGGTTCGGGTCGGCAGCATACCTGGAGCAGATGGCTGCGGAGCAGGTGGCCCAGGCTCGCGAGGCCACCAGGCTGATCCTGCACTTGGGAGGACTTGGCCGCATCGACTTCACGGGAGCCTTGGTGTTGAGGGAGCTGATGGACGAGGCTCAGGACGGCGGTCTGGAGGTAGAGCTGGATGGCGTGCCCGAGCATGCGGTGCGCATCCTCAATGGGGTCTTGGACTGGCATCCGCCGGAGGCTGCCGAGGAATGAACGGTCACGCCACGGGGTCCGGAGAGGGTCCGATGTCAAAGTCCACGCTGCGCTGGACGATCCTCGGGGTGGCATGGGGCGGCGGTCTGTTCGCCGCTCTCAGTATCTACCGATCTCTGGCCAATGGCGGCCCGTTTCTTCAGCATCTGAATCCCATTGCGGTGATGACGGTCATCGGGGCCACCGTGGGCGGCCTCATCGGTCCGATGATCGGCGCGGCCGTGGCCCGGCGGCGGAATCGGTGAACGCTCCCCGAAACGCCGACCGTCCATGAACTTCGACGCCTTCGACAGCCTCACCTTCGACTGCTACGGGACTCTCATCGACTGGGAGTCGGGTATCATCTCGGCCTTGCAGCCCATCCTCGTCAGTCACGGCCTGACCGTGGAAGACGAGGAGGTGCTGACGATCTTCGGCAGGATTGAGTCTGCGGTGGAGGCGGAGGAGTACCGCCCATATCGAGAGATTCTGGCGGAAGTGGTCGACGATTTCGGAGAGGCCCTGGGCTTCAAGCCGTCTGTGGAGGAGCGCGAGTCTCTGGCAGAGTCGATCAGCGAGTGGCCTCTCTTCGAGGACACCGTGGACGCCCTCCAGACGCTCAAGAGTCGTTACCGTCTGGCCGTGATCTCGAATATCGACGACGACCTCTTCGCGCACAGCGC
The DNA here is from genome assembly GCA_965238005.1 of Longimicrobiales bacterium. Lineage (GTDB taxonomy): Bacteria > Gemmatimonadota > Gemmatimonadetes > Longimicrobiales > Gaopeijiaceae > CBDCKN01. The sequence continues at coordinate 2,421,931 of OZ250165.1, read as the reverse complement.
TCAGAGGCTGCCCGTCGAGTTCGACGAGGTGGTGACGGCCCAGCAGGTCGGCTCCTACAAGCTGTCGCTCGAGAACTTCTCGGCGGCTTTCGAGCGACTGGGCCACGGCCCGGACGGGATCCTGCACGTGGCTCAGAGCCTCTATCACGACATCGGTCCCGCACGTGAGCTGGGACTGTCGTGCGTGTGGGTGAATCGTCGGGCGGGCAAGGCGGGCTCCGGCGCCACCGCAGCGGCCACAGCCGAGCCAGACCTGAAGGTGCCCGACCTGGAAACCCTTACCATGCTGATGGGTCTCGCTTGAGCGGCCACGGGCTTCCGAGCGGGACGAGCGACGGGTGAGCCTCGACTCCATGGGAGCGCCCTCGGTGCTGAAGAGGCCGGCGGCCACGGGGGCTTCATCGCCGCCTATCTCCTCGCCACTCCGGCCTTCGTCCTTGCCGACGTAGCCTTCGACATGCCGTTTCGAGTGGCGGCTCTGGAGGACTCGAATCTCCGCTTCTTGTATTATGGCGGAGCGATGCTGTGCGGCGCCCTCACGTACGCCCGCCCGGCGGCCGCCCCTTGGGTTGGAATAGGGGAGAGTGCCACGAACCTTCTCCTGCTGATGCTCTCCATCCTCTTGCCGATCTGGAACATGCCGGAAGCGATCTTGAGCGGGGAACCGCTGGAGGGACCGTTCGACCAGATGTCCCTGATCAACGTGGTGCTGTCAGGCTCGGTCCTCCTCTACGGCTTCTATCGATATCAGGCGGCGGTGCTGAGTGGCCGCGGGCCAGAGACACGCCGCTTGGGTACCTAGGGGGCTCTGAACAAATGCCCAAGTGGGGTTCGGCCTCGGAGTACCTCGTGGGCCTCTCCGCGGACTCCGATGCGTTGGGGAAGCGGGCGAGAGCCCGATTCGCCTCCCTGTCAACCGAGCAGCTGGGCTGGCGACCCGCTCCGGCCTCGTGGAGCGTCGGCGAGTGCCTGGAGCATCTCGTGACCACGAACCGTCTCTATATCGGGCGCATCGACCGACTCTTCGCCGGCGCGATCGAGAAGGCCACCCCTGATGCGGGGTTTCGAGGAGGCCCTGTAGCCGCCCGATTCATCGCGGCGATGGGTCCCGGTTCGGCCCGTAAGTTCAAGGCTCCGAGCGTGTTCAAGCCTTCCGCACCCGGTGCCGGCGGCGACGTGGAACCGGGGATCGTGGAGCGCTTCATCGAGCAGCAGGCGCATATGAAATCGGTGGTGGAACGATGCCGGGGGGTGGATCTCCGACGAGCGAAAGTACGATCCCCCGTCAGCGGGCTCATCCGTTTCCGCCTCGGCGACGCCCTTCGACTTCTCGTGGAGCACGATAAGCGGCACCTGAACCAGGCGGAGGCCGTCCTGGCGTCCGACGGTTTCCCTTCTAGCTGAGCGACAGAGATGGCGTGGATTCACCTGACTCCCCTTTCCGAAGCCACCGGAATCCTGAAGCGGCAGTACGATGCGGCGGTGAAGCGGGCAGGACGTGTGTGGAACATCATTCGCATAATGAGCCCCAACCCGCCGACCTTGGACGCCAGCATGGAGCTCTACCAGGCGGTCATGAAGGGACCGTCACCGCTGTCGCGTGTCCAACGGGAGATGCTCGCCACCGTGGTCTCGGCGGAGCTTGACTGTCACTACTGAACGCTTGCGCACGCGCACGACCTCCGGGAAGAGGTCCAGGACATGTTCGACACCGACGAGGAGGCCGATGCCTTCGTGCACGCCGTGGCCAGGGACTGGGCCAGCGCGCCGCTCTCCGAGGTCGACCGGGCGCTCTGCGCACACGCCGTCCGGCTGACACACGAGCAGGGGACCGTCACGCCTGCGCATCTGGATCACCTTCGATCCCTCGGCTTCGACGACGTGGCCATCCACGACGCCACCCAGGTCGTGGCCTACTTCAACTACATCACGCGGATCGCGGATGGATTGGGGATCGATCCGGAAGACTTCATCCGGCCCTGGGGGCGTGAAGCCTGACCGTAGGGCCGTGGCCTAGAAGGGTCTCCAGCGTCGGGCACCGTCCTCCCATCCCTCGGGGAGCTCGATGAGAAAACCGCCGATGCTGGTCACGAGCTCGCCCGAGTCGCTCAGGGCATCCCGGTGTCGCCCCCATCCCTCGTCGTCGGAGGCGGGGAAGGAGGCGGTGGGCTTGGTGCGGCCTCCCCCGTCCGCCAGGAACGAGATGGTGGCATCTCCCAGCACCTTGCTCGACACGCCTGCGAAGTGAGCCATGCATTTACCCCACCCCGCTGTTTCGTACGACAACCCAAGCTGCTCGGCGGCACCAAGCGAGCACAAGGGGCTTGTGCTAGTTTGCGGACAGACAAGACGAGCTCGAGACCCGAGAGCATCAATGAAGCATTGTTCTCCTTCCGAGGGGATGCCGAAGAGGGACACGGTCACTGACGTCGCCGGGGATGTGGGAGCGGATGGCCTGATGACTTTCGATCCCCTGACCCCCAGCAGGGCGTGACCGAGCGGGAGAACAGTGCCCGCCTCGAAGCGCTCAACGCAGAGGTTGTCGCGTGCACCCGGTGCCCCCGTCTCATCCGGTGGTGCCATGAGGTGGCCAGAGACAAGCGGGCAGCCTACGCGGATGAGGAGTATTGGGGCCGCCCCGTGCCGTCCTTCGGCGATCCCGAGGCCGGAGTCCTCATCGTGGGGCTGGCACCGGGGGCACACGGCGCCAATCGAACGGGTCGGATGTTCACCGGGGACCGCTCGGGAGATTGGCTGTATCGGGCTCTCCACCGGGCCGGCTTCGCCAGCCAACCCGAGGGTCGCACGGCCGACGACGGCCTAACCCTGTCGGGGGCGTACATCACCGCCGCCGTACGCTGCGCGCCGCCGGACAACCGCCCGACGCCGGACGAGCGTGACTCCTGTCGCCCCTTTCTGGAGCGGGAGCTGGACGTCCTCGGCGCCGCAAGGGTGATCGTGACCCTGGGCGGATTCGCCTTCAACCAGGTGCTACGCCTCCTCGGGGCTCGCGGCCTGCCCGTCCCGCGTCCCCGGCCCAGGTTCACTCACGGCGTGGAGGTGAGCCTCGGTGACACCACGGTGCTGGGCTCGTACCATCCGAGCCAGCAAAACACCTTTACCGGAAAGCTCACGGAGCCGATGTTCGACGCGGTCTGGGAGCGGGCACGCCGACTCTCGAGCCCTACACCACAGGCAGATGGAGAGCACCAGGATGTCTGAGCGCATGAACCGTCGTCAGTTCGTCCAGACGGCGACCCTCGGGATAGCGGCCGGCGCGGCCGCACCGGCTGCCGCCCAAGAGACGAGCCAGCCCCAATCTGGGGTCGAGGCCCCGTTCGTCCACATACCCCAGCTCATCCGTCCCGTGGTCGTCTCCGACGTCAGCGGCATCCGATACCGGAATGGTGGCCCGCAGAGCAGCGTCGAGAGGGCCTTCGATGGGATCACCCGAGGTGAGGACGTGCTGGACGCGCTCATCGCCGGGGTCAACATCCCGGAGCTCGACCCCGAGGAGTCCCGCATCGGATACGGGGGGCTCCCGAACGCCGACGGCGTGGTGCAGTTGGACTCCTGCTGCATGCATGGGCCCAAGAAATGGGCCGGCGGCGTGGCAGCGCTGGAGGGCGTCCGTACCCCGTCCATGGTGGCCAAGGCGGTGATGGAGCTGACGGATCACCACCTCCTGGCAGGGCACGGAGCGCGGCAGTTCGCACGGCAGATCGGGTTTACCGTGGAGGACGACTTGAATACTGAGAAGTCCCGGTCCCTGTGGCTGAACTGGAAGCGCCGTGTCGATCCGTCGCACTTCCTGGACCCCACCCAGCGGCGCTCACGCGGTGGAGGGGCCGGAGGTGGAGGTGGGGCCGCGGGAGGATCCGAGTCCGAGGGCGGAACCCGGTCCGACGGACCCGGCTGGTCGCCGGAGGAAGAGAGGGCCCGCTCTCGCGCCTTCTACGAGGCCGGGCTGCAGATGGTCTGTGAGGGACTCATCTCCCAGGACAGCTTCTGGGGTACCACCAACTCGAACGGGATCTCACCCCAGGGCGAGATCTGTGGGGTCACGACGACGTCGGGCCTTTCGTGGAAGATTCCGGGGCGGGTCGGCGACTCACCCATCCTCGGCGCCGGGCTCTACGTGGACGGCAACGTCGGGGCCGCCGGATCCACAGGACGCGGTGAGGCCAACCTGTTCAATTTGGCGTCCTTCCTGATCGTGGAGAGCATGAGGAGGGGGATGGGACCCAAGGACGCAGGCATGGTGGCTCTGAGGCGCATCCAGGAGAACACGGTCGAAGAGCGGCTCTTGAACATCCGCGGCCTACCGGCCTTCGACGTGCGCTTCTTCATCCTCAACAAGAAGGGGGAGTACGCCGGCGTGGCCATGTACGGGGCTCGTGAGAGCAACTACGCCATCTGCACGGAGAACGGGGCAGAGGAGCTGCCGTTGGAGGGTCTGCTCGACGGATCACCGACCGATCCGTAGCGCGCTGAATGATCAGTCCGTTCCCCCTTGGCCGGCGAGCTCGGCCCTGGTCAGTCCCGCGTCGCGTCGCCTCCGGAGCCCTTGAGAAGTGTGCCCACCTCCTCGGAGGTGCGCCCCTTGGCCACGACGGTCACCGGAAGGCGTTGCATGTGCCGGTCGCGGACGTCCTCCGGGGTCAGCTCCTCGTCGATGATTCGAGCCAGCTCCTCCTCGCGCTTCCACATGAACTCGAGCGCCTTTAGCTCGAGCTCCATCATGCGTCTCTCCACACTGTCGTTGAGCGCGATCTCCAGGGCGATGGATTTAGTCTTGCCCATTCCCCACAGCGACTTCCTCTCCCTGTTGACCCGCATCTCGAAGGCCTCGGGGGACCCCTCGCTCTCGATGATGTGAGCCGCGTCCTTGATGGTGGCCTCTCCCGCGCCCGCGATGTGCTGGTACGCCAGCACACGACGGAGTACATTCTGCGCCTCGGGGCCGCCGATGGCATAAACCTTCTCGGGCGTCCACGGGTCGCACCGGGGGCAAGGCACCCCGACCGTCGTGTTTCCCGACTCCGGATCGATATTCGGGTAGACCCACCAGGAGAGGTCGTAGCGGAGGGCCTTCAGGGAGCTGTTGCAGTAGGGGCAGTCGATGCTGCCGTGCCAGGCCGCCCAGCCGAACCGGCGCCAGCGGAGGATGTCCACGGCAGGAGCGTCATCCCAGCCGATATTCAGGTCCTCGTCTCCCAGCCCCACCATGTCCGAGAGGTATGCCATGGCCCCGAACGTGTAGGCGGTGATCTGGGAGCGGGTGCTCTGGAAGCGGGTGCGACGCGCGTTCAGCTCCCGGCCGTATCTCCACCAGGCCTGCTCGGCCAATCCGGCCTTGCCCACCCGGATCAGGAACAGCTCATCAGCCGACAGCAGGACGATGTTGTCCGTCTCGGCGACCAGTCGCGACTTGTCGCGAACCATCCGCTCGAGCTGGTGGAGGGCTTCCCATCGCTTTTCGATGGGGCAGAGGTTCCAGCGGTAACAGCCTTCACAGACGACCCAGAGACGGCCTCGTCCGGGATCGAACGCCAGGCGGCGCCCGGGAGGCAGGCGCCCGAAGACCCCGTTGTCGGGGAAGGGCGCGTGACAGAAGACGCAGCGTGTGAGCAAAGATTCCCCCAACCAACGTGAGTCCTTAAGGGGCCCACGATTCTACCACCCATCCTCAACGCTATGACGACACGCGTTGGCGTCGTCGAACCCTCCCGCTCCAAGACCCCCGGGATGGCCGATCCGTTCCCTGACGGGATGTGCATGCTCCCTCACCCAAGAAGCTTCTCTGGCGCCCGCTTGTGCGACGGATCATCATTCGGGATGGACAATCCTGCATCAGAGATGAGCTCGGCCGGCTCCGAAGTCGCTGCGGCCGTTGAGCGTCTAACGGTCGCCAGGATCGGACGGGCGCTTCCTCCCCTGGCGGTGCTCGCCGCCTACGGGCTGATCCAGAGCATGAGGTTCGGCCTCGGCAGCGCCGACTATCTCCTCGTCTTCGTCGGGGCCCTGGTGTCGGCCGGCTCCATGCTGGCGTATGGCACCGAGGCCGTGCAGCGGGTGATGGACAAGAGGAGCCCTTGGGCCGACCTGATCTCCGTGGGGAGCTTCGTCCCCTATCTCTTCGGGGGCTACCTCATCGTGACGCGGGGCCAACAGCTGGTCCAAACGGCGGGCGAGCTGGGCGCCGGAGGGTTGGCCGCGACGTTGGCACTGATCCTGCTTGCTGTACTTTGCATCCGGGCTCAGTGGAAGCTCACGGAGGTCCACCTTCTGGCCCGAGAGATGGCCGGGCTGACGAACGTCCAACCTCAGTAGGATCTTGCAGAACATCATCGTGAGAACCAGTGGTTGAGAGACAACCTCTAGGCCCCCCCGAGGATCTGAGGAGTCGAGTCCGGGAGTCCCTCGAGGGGTGGCCACAACGAAGGGTCGGGCAGGCAGGCGTTGGGCTCCTCGTCGTCATTGCCGTCTTGGACCTGCTCTTGGGCCCGACGCTCTCGCTTCTTCCTTTGTATGCGGGACCTGTCGCCCTGGTAGCATGGCTGGCCCGTCCGGGCGTCGCCTACGCCCTTGCCGTGCTGGCCGCCCTCACCCTCACTGGTGTGCCGCTTCTCGCCGATGGAGCGGTTGATCCAGGGCCGATCCTCTGGAACGTCGCGTCCGTGGCCCTCATGCTACTGCTGGTGGGGGGGCTCACCGCTACCCTCACCACACGCCTGAAGGAGGAGGCCAGCTTCGCCGCGACGGACACGCTCACGAAGCTGATGAACCGCGGATCCTTCATCGCAAGGCTCGACGCCGAGCTGGCCCGGTCTTCCAGGTACGGACGAGCCTTCACCCTGGCCTACATCGACCTGGATCACTTCAAGGCGGTCAACGACCTGGAGGGGCACGACGCCGGGGACGAGCTGCTGAGCAGGGTCGCGGATACGCTGCGATCCAGCACGCGGCAGACAGACGTCCTCGGCCGTCTCGGGGGAGACGAGTTCGCCGCCCTCCTCCCGGAAACGACCGTGGGATCGGCGGGGTCCGTCCTGCAAAAGCTCCAGGATAACCTGGTCGAGTCCATGAAGAAGGGCGGATGGCCAGTGACGTTCAGCATCGGGGTCGTGACGTTCGAGGTGTCGGTGGAGACGAGCCGCGACGCCTTGCGCGTCGCCGATGAGGCCATGTACGCGGTGAAGCGCTCGGGGGGGAACGGGATCCACCACCTTGTGTGGGATGGTGATATGGCCCTCCCCTGAGCTCAGGTGTGGGGGTATCGGGATCGGCCGCTCCTCGTCATGGCAGGGCCGGGAGTCGCCGGCGGATCTCAACAGGGCTCGCGAAGAAACCGTCGGGGTATGTCCGGGGTCCCAGTGTGGAAATGGAACACAAGGGCGGCTGCGACGGGCGGGGCCGACCATTTACGAAGTCTGATGGTGGAGCGTGACGAATGCGTCTCAACACGTCCTTTCTGGCGGGTGTTGCCCTTGCCCTCTCCTCAATGCCTGTGCTCTGGGAGCTTTCCCAAGTGCGGGCTCAAGAGATGACCGTCGAGGAGTACACCCCCCGAAAGACCCTCGTCGTCTCCGAGCACCCCCTGACACGAGCCCGTTTCCCGTTCGTCGACATCCACGGTCATCAAAGAGCCACACGCATGTCGGCCGCCGACGTGAACCGGCTCGTGGGCGAGATGGACGAGCTCAACATGGCGGTCATGGTAAACCTCTCGGGCGGGAGTGGGGACGCCTTGGTGTCGGGCCTGGAAAACATGACACGCGGCCATGCCGGCCGCTTCGTGTTCTTCGCCAACCTGAACTTCCAGGGTGTGGGAGAGCCCGGTTGGGGCCAGCGAGCGGCGGCCCAGCTCGAGGAGGACGTTCGCAACGGGGCCGCGGGACTCAAGATCTTCAAGAACCTGGGGTTCTCGGCCCTCGATACCGACGGGCAGAGGATCCCCGTGGACGATCCACGCTTGGCGCCGGTCTGGGACAAGGCCGGTGAGCTCGGGATTACGGTGCTGATCCACTCCGCCGATCCCGCCGAGTTCTGGCAGCCCTTCGATCGCTTCAACGAGCGCTGGCTGGAGCTCAAGCTTCGCCCGGGTCGGATTCAGCCTCCAGGGAAGAGCGCGCCGTTCGAGCAGATCATCGGAGAGCAGCACAACCTCTTCCGGCGGCACCCGAACACCACCTTTATCGCCGCGCACATGGGCTGGCTCGGTCACGACCTGGGCCGTCTGGGAGAGCTCTTCGACGAGCTCCCCAACATGAACGTCGGGCTGGGAGCCGTGATCTACGAGCTGGGAAGACAGCCCCGCTTCGCCGCCAAGTGGCTCGACAAGTACCAGGACCGCGTGCTGATGGGGAAGGACTCCTACAACCAGGAGGAGTTCTACACCTATTTCCGGGTCTTCGAAACGGCCGACGAATACTTCGACTACTACCGGCGGTATCACGCCTTCTGGCAGATGTACGGCCTCGACCTTCCCGACGAGGTGCTCAGGAAGATCTACTACGAGAACGCCGTCCGGCTGGTGCCTGCCATCGATCGGTCTCTTTTTCCGGGTTAGAGGAGAGGCTGGGAATGGTGAGGACGGCATTGATCGAGAACGCGGGGTTGATCCAGTGAGCCGGGCCCGCATTCCCACCACGGTGGTGGCCCGCTTCCACTACCGCCACGAGGCGGAGCTCGCACGCGGCTACCTGGAGGGCGCCGGGATTCCCACAGCCCTCCTCATCGACGACGCGGGCGGAATGGACGTCGGCTTGGCTTTCGTGAATCCGGCCCGACTGGTGGTCCGGGTGGAAGACGAGCAGCGTGCCCGGGGGGTCCTCGCCAACTCCGGGATGTTGACCGACGTGGCGGCAGATCCACCTGGGGAAGCGGAGGCCCACGTGAATCTCCAGGAGGATCTCCCGGAGGAACGCTGAGGCCCGGCGGGTGATCGGCTAAACTAGCCGGGCAGGGAAGCGCCGTCGTCGTAACGGGTCACGACGTCACGGACCTCCTGGCCGTCGCCGACAACGTCACCTGGATGGTGGCGGGGACCACCCATTAGCTCGGAACCGCCGAAGAAGCTCGTGGCCACGATCAGTTCGTACGCGAGTACCTGGGGCCCCGTTACTTGTCCGGTCAAACCAAAGTGTCTCGGCCAGTCGAGGGCACGGTGCATCCATGGGCTCGGCGTTGGGACTCCTTGCGACCACGCTTCGCGCGGTGCCCGCTAACGCTACGCCGCGTCGTCCCGCCTTGATCCCACGGCGCCCCGACCCTCTTGGTGGCTCGCGAACTTCGGAAACGGAACACTAGGAGCCCACCACCTCTGGTAGGCGGCTCCTGGTGGTCGAGGGGGTTCGTGGCGAGTCGAGGTTCCCTACGGCGTCAGCGAGATGTTGTAATGGGACATGAACTGGAGGAACGTGGCCACCTCCACCATGTCCTGCCCCACGAACCCGACCGTGTGGGCGTTCAGGCGCTCCACGGTTGGCAGGTAGCTCAGCACCTCGGCCGGCATGTGGCTCTTGAAGGTGATCTCGACCTCGATGGGACCCTCCAGGCGATACGGCTCGAACCCGTCGAGGCGCTGAAGACCCTGGGTGACCCTCTCGCCGATAAGGGTGTAGGCCGCTTCCGGCATGAGGGTCCGGGCGGAGTGGAAGCCATAGCTCCACTTCACGACAGCGCCCTCGATGTCACCGATGAGCCCTTGAGCCTCTTCGACGATGGCGTCGTCCCCCGAGATCATGACGATGGGCACACCGAAGTGTCCTGCGATGGCCGCGTTGATGCCGGCCTCGGGCATCTCGATCCCGTTGAGCTTCACCGCCGCCAGGTTAGCGCTGGACATGGTGTGCGCCCGGACGCCGCGCGGGTTGGTGGTGCTCGAGTGGTAGCCGAGGAAGATGGCGGCGTCGAAGGTCTCGTCGATGCCCTGCATCATCCCCAGCCGCCGCGGCCACGAGCGGACCAGCGTGATGTCGCTGGGCAGCCGGTCCATGAGGAGATTCTGGCCGTTCCCGTGAGAGTCCGCCACCACGATCTCCGTGGCGCCGCCGGCCCGGGCGGCGGCGATCGCCGCATTCACCTCGTTCGTCATGAACTCGCGGAAGCGCTGGTACTCGAAGCCGGTGGGCCCGAGCTGGGCGCTGGTCACCGCACCCACGACTCCCTCCATATCAGCGGAGATGTGTATCTTCAAGCCGTCCTGGGCTAAGCCCTCGCCCGGCTGGAGGGTCAGAGCAGAGAGGGCGAGCAGCGCCGCCGTGACGGTCGATCCGATCCAGATTTTCTTCATGGTATCCCTCATGTCGTTCCTCACTTGATGAGCAGGATTCTTTCGTTCACCGGGTATAGCCACTCGACGCCTCGCGCGGTGACCACCGCGTCGTCCTCCAGGGGGATCCGCACCTTGGCGCCGCCCCACTCGGGGGCGCTCGTGTAGGCGAACAGCTCGATGGAGAACAGGTTGCTCGGTCTCACTTCGTACGTCATGCTTACCGGGTTGAACCAGGCGATGGACGGGCCGACGCCGTGCCCGAGATTGCCCACCGAGTGATTCCCGGTGATGAGGTCCGTCAGATCCGAGTCCGACGGCTGATTGAACGTCTCCATCACGCCGAATCCGGCCCCGGACAGAGCCTCCTTGATGAACTCGAAGTTGTCAGCGGCGGTCAGGCCTGGCCGGATGGTGCTCTTGATGACCTCCCGGGCCTCAACGGCCCGGTCGAATGCGTTCTGGAATCCGGCGGGCGCCTCGGTCTCGCCTTCGCGAAGTACGTAGGCGGTGCGCTTCATGTCGGTGTAGAAGTTGAGGTAGCCGACGCCCCAGTCGACCATCATCAGGTCTCCCCGCTGGATGATGCGGTCGCTGGACGTGGCCTCGATTCCGGTGGGTCCCGTGATGTACACGGACGGCATGTCGAAGGACGAGCCCAGACCGCGCTCTAGGAGCCGGTCCATCATCCACCAGGCCACGTCCTCCAGAGTCGTGACCCCCGGCGTGATGACCTCGTTCGAGAAGGCGCGCTCGGCGATCTCTCTCGATATCTCGCCGGCTTCTCCGAAGGCCACCAGCTCCGACGCAACGCGGCGCGACCGGAAGTCGGAGACGAGCTTCTCGGCCGAAACAAGGCGCGACGCGTGCGGCTCGCCGAGGGTTTCCACCAGGGCCTGGTACGACGTGTGAGACAGGCCGTCCGCCGCGCCGATGGCGTCGGACATGTTCACGCCGATGCGGTGTGGATCCCGCTCCTGGACGAACTCGCGGAGGTCGTAGCTCCCCGTGACCAGGTCATAGGCGCCGTTCTGCTCCAGGAGATATCCGCCCACGCCCAGGGCCACCCTCTCGATCCGGTCACCCCCCCGGTGCGTGAAGACGTAGTAAGCCACAGAGCCCACGTAGCCCCGGCCGAGATCCTCGTAGAGGGGATCGAGGTGACCCTCCCTCATGACTGTGATCCACATGTCGATCTGGTTCTCGCGCATGGCTTCCGGCAGGACCAGGTCAAACTTGTCCCGGCGGATCTGCGCCATCCTCTCCCAGCGTCGCCGCGCTTCCTGGGCGGTCGAGACCCCCGGCAGGAGCAGGACGAGGGCGGTGAGGCAGAGAAGGCTTCGAGGCATCTGTAATCTCCCGGTTGGGAAGTCGAATTCGTCGAACGTTCAGTCGCCCGGGCCGGGCAGGGCAGCCGAATGGGCGGCGAGGGCGAATCTCCGCACGATGGAGCCGACCGGCTCTACGCTCCGCACGCCGGCCACGCTCCGCCCTGCCTGCCAGTAGTCGCCGCGTCCACTGGTGGCGTGCAAGGACCGTCGCAGCTGCCAGAGGGAACGCAGGGCGTAGATGGTGCGCATCCAGTGCTTGGTCCGGCGGCCTCTCAGCATCCAGCGGGCGAGGGGCCCGGCCTTGAGGCCCATCCGGCGGACGAAGGGGGTGTCGATCAGGGCCACAGGCACTCCGGTGAGGCGCTCGCTGTGAACGATGTCCTCCTCGGCTGCGTCCACGATGGCCTGTTTGTACTCGTCGCTGGCGGAGCACTCGTCGGCGGCGATGAAGCGGGTGCCCATCTGGATACCGGCGTAGCCGAGCTCGAGAGCATCCACGAACTCTTGCTCCGTGCCGATCCCGCCCGCGCACACCACGGGCAGTCCCAGATCTCCCACGTCGTCGAGGAGGGCCCTCGTGTCGAGGTCGCCCGCGTGGCCTCCCGCACGGCTGTTCACGCCGATGAGCCCGTGGACCCCGCAGTCGATCCCTTTCTGGGCCCACTTCCTCTCGGTGACGTCGTGGTAGACCTTGCCGCCATGGGGCTCAACAGTGCGGACGACCCAATCCGGTTTGCCCAGCGAGGTCACGAAGAAGCGAACGCCCTCTTCCAGGGCAAGGTCGAGCCACTCCTCCATCCGCCGCCGGTAGGTCTTCGACGACTGCTCGATGAGGGCGTTCATGCCGATGGGACGATCGGTGAGAGATCGGATCTTGCGGATGCCCTCCCTGAAGTCGTAGCCGTGCACGTACGTGAGGGAGATGGGCTGGAGGACGCCCAGGCCCCCCGACTCGGACGCCGCGGCAACGAGCTCCGGGTTGGAGCAGGGGTACATGGCGCCGCAGATGATGGGGACACGCACTCCGGCGTCCTGGGTGAGCCGTGTCGTGACCTCGGGAACGGACGTGTCTTCCGTCACTTGACCGGCCCCAGGAGCCAGTTGACCGATACCTTGGCCACCATGTCCCCGTCTTCATCCCGAATTTCGGCGGTCACGGTGTAGTCGGTGGGCTCGTCGACGTGGGGCGGATCGCAGCGGCATTCGGCGACTAGCCGACCTCGTGCCTTCTTGAGGTAGTCGGTGGAGAGCCCTTTCACGATGCCCCGGATGGTGGACGGCAGTCCCGTGACCATGGCCAGCCCGGTGGTGAGCTCCCCCAGGTTGACCAGAGCGACGGCGTGCACGGACCGAAGATGGTTTCGGACCCGGCGCCGATCCCTGAGCGATATGCGAGCGTAACCGGGCTCCAGGGCCTCGACACGTGGACCGATGTACCCGCTGTATGGGACCATGAGGCGCAGGGTCCAACTGAAGATCCGTCGTCCGCCAGGGAGGGCGGAGAGGCGATTCCAGAGTCGGTGCAGGTGCGCTCCGGGTGACTCGGCGGTGCGAACCATTAGCGGGACCCCCTCATCGGTCGACCTCGAAGGTCGGAAGCATGGACGTCCAAGATTGCATTCGCCTCCTTGCGGAGCAGATTCGTCGCCTGCGGCCAGGGCCGACCGCGATCGGGCCTGCCAAGATAGGACCTTGTGTCGACTCCCGTCACGGGAGCCCGACCGTACGAGGTCCAGCGGTGTACGCTCGAAGGCGGGGACAACTCCACAGGACAGACGAAATGACGCTGGAGATGCGTAGTAATTGAGAGCGATGTAGTGCCTCCCTCGGCCCGAGCGAGGAAGTGTACGAGCCCTGGATGTGGGGAGCGTGAGATGTTCAGTGGACTTTTGGGGGCGTTCGTCTGGGTGGCGGCCAACTTCGCGTACTGCTCTTACGTGCGGAACGGCGAGCGGGGCTTCAAGCGCCTCGCCGCGTTCTGGCTGGGATTCCCCATCACTCTCGTTTCCACGTTCGTGGCTCCCCAGGCCGAGCGGGTGCGGGCGCCGCGGCGAGGCGAACTGGAAGAGGAGCAACGACTCCTGCTCGAGATCAGACGGGATCGCGCCCGTCGGGAAGAGCGGGCCCGGGTGTCCGGCCACACTGACGCCGCCGGGAAGTAGCGATCTCCATCCCGCCCTCGTCCCTCCGGTAAACGCCAACGGCGTCTCCGACATCTCCATCGAATGGCCAGTCGCTCGTGCTTGGGACCACTTCGGCTCTGGTGGGTGGCGGTGCCCTCAGTCTCGTAGTGACACCCACCATCGAGGGAGCCTGAGCCCGGGCGCCGGACCGCTCGCCTCGAAAGCGTTATCCTTCTCGGACCGCGTCGGACCCTCCGGGCCCGGCGCGGTCCTTTGCGTATCCGGTGCCACCTCGATTCCCCGTGCTCATGCGCGTCGTTCGCCAAATGGTCCCCGTGAAGGGCGACTTCACCGCTCTGATCCGACTGGCCATGCCCGTGGCGGCCGTCCAGGTGGGCGTCATGCTCATGGGTGCGGTGGACACCGTCATGGTGGGGCACCTATCGGCCCGCGACCTGGCGGCCGTAGCTCTAGGCAACCTGTACTTCTTCCTGACGGCGAGCTTCGGGCTCGGCACGCTCTTCGCGCTGGATCCCGTGGTCTCCCAAGCCTTTGGAGCCGACGACCGAGCGGGAATCGCCCGTGGTATCCAGCGTGGATTCGTCATGGCCGCCCTCCTCGCCCTCTTCTCTTCGCTTCTGCTGACTCCTGGCCTGCCTTTCTTGACCTTGTTGCGCCAGCCTCCGGACGTGATTCCGGTGGCGGCCGAGTACGCCCTGGTCTCGATCCCGGGCGTGTTGCCGTTCTACGGTTTCATCGTTCTGAGGCAGAGCCTCCAGGCCATGGGCCGGGTGGCTCCCATCGTCGTGGTCATCCTCGTGGCCAACCTGGCCAACGTCTTCTTCAACTGGGTGCTGATCTTCGGCAACCTGGGTTTTCCGGCCATGGGCGCGGTGGGATCCGGATGGGCCACGACGCTCAGCAGGTGGGTCATGGTCATGGCTCTTCTGGTGGTGGCCTGGCCTGTCCTGCGACCGTATCTGTGGCCGTTGCGGCCCCAGGCGATGGCGGCGGGGCCCCTGCTCCGGATGTTCCGTCTCGGCGCGCCCATCGGTGTCCAGTTCTTTCTCGAGTTCGGTGTGTTCGGCGTCATCGGGATCTCCATGGGGTGGCTGGGGACCATTCCCATGGCGAGCCACCAGGTGGCTATCAACCTGGCGAGCTTCACCTTCATGGCCGCCGTGGGGGTCACGCAGGCGTGCGCGGTCCTTGTGGGGCAGGCCGTAGGGGCGGGGGATCCGGCGCAGGCTAGGCGCTCGGCAGGTGCGGGCCTCCTCTTCGTCGGTGGCATGATGACATTTTTCGGCGTCACGTTCCTGAGTGTTCCCGGAGTGCTGGCGCGGATCTACAGCCCGGACATGGTGGTGGTGAGCCTGGCGGCTGCGCTCATTCCCGTGGCTGGGATCTTCCAGGTCTTCGACGGGCTGCAAGCGGTGGCCTCGGGCGTGCTGCGGGGAGTCGGTGACACGCTGGCGCCCATGGTGGTGAACCTGGTCGGCTTCTGGCTCATCGGACTGCCCATCAGCCTCTACTTCGGCTTCCGCGCGGGTTTCGGCCCCTTGGGGCTCTGGTGGGGGATGGCTGCAGGCCTGGCAGCCGTCTCGGTGTTCCTACTGATGCGTGTGCGGGTTCGCTTCGGACGGGATCTCAGGAGGCTGCACCTCGAAGAAGGCGTGGAGGTCGGGGTCTAGGGGTCCGTCCGAGCAATGGGGTACGGCTAGCCCTCCGATCAGTCGCCTCCGCAAGTAGAGCCGTCGTCTCGCTTGGTCTCGCCGAGAAGCTCTTCCATCTCCTCGTCCGTGAGCCCGATGCTGTCGAAGTCGATGTCGTCGTGGCTCTCTTCGACGAGTGACGGATCCGGCGCCACAGGCGCCGGGGACTTTGTCGACTGCGGTACGACGCCCGCCTTTGAAGAGGTCCCGGCGGAATCCTCGCGCGTCGCCTCGTCACGTGGCTCGCGCGTCGCCTCGTCACGTGGCTCGGGGGTCGCCTTCGTGATGGGCTCGCCTCGCCAGGCTCCCAGGACCTCGATGAGCTCCTTGCTGTCCCGTGTGCGGAAGAAGTATGCCCGCCCCTTCATGGGCCGCAGGTAGATACCGGGCCGGATCAACCCCATCGACATAGGGAAGCAGCGGAAGAGGTCCCTGCTGAGCCAGACCTTGTGGAAGCGTCGCAGCGAGATCTCCTCGAGATCCTCGGGCTTGAAGACCCGGGAGCGATACGCCAGCGACTTGACTCGCAGGTGATCCGGGAAGATCAGGAGCTTCCTGGGAAAGCGAGATAGATAGACCAGGAACAGCGCCAAGACCGCGACTAGCATGAGGGCATAGCTCGCCGTTTGGATCGCGTAATCGTCCACCGTCGCCACGTAGGTGAGCGTGATCCACTGGAGGCCGAAGAAGGTGAGTCGGGCCAGGACGAGGCCCACACCCCCGATGGCCAGGACCGCCACGACCCTGAAAACGATCGGCATTCGGAATCGTGCCACATACCGGATGTCGCTCATCGTGACCGGGCTCGTGAGACCCCATCCGACGATCCGAACGGCCACCCACACTAGGATCAGAAGAGCCGCCACCATGATCCCCTGGGTGACCGGATGGATGTGCAGGACGGACAGGACCTGCCGTTCGGGCACCAGGTTTCGCGCCGCGAACGAGGCAATCTCTTCCTGAGTCACGCCCTCGTAGAACCCGAGGACGTCCGGGAAGTCCGTGAACGTGTCCGGGTCGTAGAAGTTGCGGTGCACCCAGAAGTTCAGGGTCGCCGACGTCTGATTTCCGCTACGGAGGCGTTCGATGACGGCCGTCCGGTCCGCCTCGAAGGCGATGGGGTCCAGGGTGCCGGTCCGGAGTGCTTCGATCTCCTCCTCGATGACACCGAGAGCGAAGTCGTATTCATCTTCGTCGATAGAGCCTCTCACCTGGAGGAACCCGGCGGGGCCCCTCTTGGAGGACGCAACCTGGAGGCCGTAGACCGCCTTCTGCTCACCATAGCGCAGGCGTTGGTTGAGGCGCCGATTGAGCAGATCCCGTGTGAAGAGGATCATGAGCTCGTCCTCGGCGCTGGGGTGGTAGAGCTTGTAGCGCGCCGTGTACCGCACGTTGGAGGGAAAGCCCCAGGCGTAGGTGGCCCTCATCCTGTTCGGATCCTGAATGGCGATCTCGCGGGGAGGAACAGAGCGTCTCGGGAGAGTTCCGAAAGTGCTCTCAGCCGTTGCCAGCGCTTCGTCACGATCCAGGTCACCCACGATCGTGAGGGTCATGGCCGCCGGCACGTAGTACGTGTCGTAGAACCCGCGCAGGTCCTCCGGCGTGATGGCGTGCAGGGTGGCCCATCGGTCCATTGGCCGAAGGCCGCGCGTGTTCATCCCATACTCTTTTTGCCAGAAGTCGGGTGGCATGAGCACCGATGGGTTGATAAACGACCAAACGTGCTCGAAGATCTCACGGGGCCTGGCGTTCGTCTCGAGGGCGATGGGCTGCCGGTTTCGCTCCACCACCTCCGGATCCATGGCGTGGGGCGAGACGATACGGGAGAGCCACTCGATGGCGAAGAGCCCGTGTCGCTTGTCGATGGTGGCGTAGTACCAGGTGTGGTCCGCCGTGGTGAAGCCGTTGCGCCGTCCTCCGAGTCCCTCGATGGCGTCCTTCACCTCCTGCTCGGATCGACCCTCGTGGTCCGAGAAGAGCATGTGCTCCGTGAAGTGGGCCAGGCCTTCCTTTCCCCGAGGATCCCAGTGCGAGCCGAACGGGACCGCAAGGCTGACGGAGACGTTGGGGGCGTCGGACAGACGCTTGAACCAAACCTTGAGCCCGTTGGCGAGAAAGTGCGTCTCGAAGCCCGAGAAGGGGTTTGCTCCCGGCTGTCGGACGGGATCCACCGCGTCGCCGGGCGTCTGCCCCTGCACGAGCGAGTCCGACTCCTGCGCCCGGCCGAAGCCGGGCGTCATGAGCAGTCCCGCGAGGAGGGTAGCCGTGGCGGCTGATTTTGGGCTCATTACCGTCACTTTCGAGCGGTTCTTTCCGTGGTATTCAGCATAGCGCCACCTCGCGGTCGAGCAAAGGAGTTCTCCTGACAGTGGGACGGTTGCCGGGCCGGAGACGCGCTGACACCTTTCGGCGCGACTCGGCGGGCAGCCGTCGGACTGACGGGGTCTCCACACAAATAGGACGACCGAAAGCCGCACACGGTTCCATGTCTTTTCGTTTTGAGCGACTCGAGATACCGGACGTGATCCGGATCACACCGGCCCGGTACGACGATCAGCGGGGCTTCTTTTCGGAGACGTACCGTGCATCAGCTTTCGAGGAAGGCGGGGTGCCGGACATCTTCGTCCAGGACAACCACGCCCGGTCCACCCGTGGCGTGTTGCGTGGTCTGCACTTCCAGGCGCCACCGCGGGCCCAGGCCAAGCTCGTCCGCGTCGTCCATGGCGAGGTCTTCGATGTGGCCGTGGATCTGAGGGTCGGATCGCCCACCTTCGGTGGCTGGGTGGGAGGCGTGCTTTCCGGAGAAGAGGGAGAGATCCTCTACATCCCTCGCGGGTTCGCCCACGGATATCTCTGCCTAAGCGAGGCGGCGGACCTGGTTTACAAGGTATCTGCCGAGTTCGACGCGGACCTCGACGGCGGCATCGCCTGGGACGATCCTTCGGTGGGGATCCCGTGGCCGCTCAACGATCCCGTTCTCTCGGAGCGTGATCGGACGCTACCGCTCCTCCAGGACGGCGTCAGTCCTTTCCGGTACGGAGAATGACGGACGCCACGCAGCAGGCACCCGGCGAGAATCCGTCTGAGCCCTGGATCGAAACCCGCGAGGGCATGCTCTTCTTCGTGAACGCCCTCTTTGTCATTCCGGAGTACTGCGTGCTCTTTCCCCTGGGGCTGCGGACACTACTCCGAGGCCTCGGGCTGTCGTCGGGGCAGCCGTCCGTATTCCTGGACACCTTCCCGACGTTGGCGACTCACTTCCTGCCCTACGTCGGGTGGATCCTGCTCCTGCCTATCGGTCTCATCTTCAAGAACTTCAAGGTGGACCGAAGCCGGTGGCGGCGGGGCGTTCTCGCGCTCTTCCTGCTCTCCCACGTCGGCTTCTTGAGGTACACCGTCTACCTGTGGTTCGGGATCTGAGGCGACACGTGGACGAGCACCACATCCAGGTTTCCAGGACGGCCCGCTACTTCACCCTGGGCACCGCCGGCCCTGACACGCGCCAGCTGTGGCTCGTCTGCCATGGATACCGACAGCTCGCCCGGCGCTTCCTACGCGACTTCCGGGGCCTGGATGAAGGCTCTCGCCTCATCGTGGCGCCCGAAGGCCTGTCGCGCTTCTACCTGGACGACGGCACACGCCAACACGGTCCCGACGATACCATCGGCGCCACGTGGATGACCAGAGAGGACCGGCTGAGTGAGATCCGCGACTACATAGGGTATCTCGATGCGGTCGTCGGAGAGGTGGAGGAGAAAATGGGTGGTCCGCCCGAGAGCCTCATCGTCCTGGGCTTCTCCCAGGGGGTCCACACGGCCTGCCGGTGGGTGGTCGCGGGAGAGATGCCCGTACGGCTGCTAGTCTGTTGGGGCGCCTACCCGCCCGACGACCTCGACGGGGAGCGGGGCCCCGCCCGCCTGGCCGGCACCGATCTGGTGCTGGTTCGTGGCCTGTCGGATCCCTACGTCTCGGAGGCTGCTCACCAGCGGCAAGAGGCCAGGCTGGCGGACATGGAGGTCCCATTCCGCACGCTGACGCATCCCGGCGGCCACGACCTGGGCGGAGATCTCCTGCGGGAGCTCGCCGGGTAGCCTACCCTCAGAACTCCCCGACGAAGGTGATCTCCGGAACCAGGTCATGTCCCTGTTCCCGGGCCACGGTCTCCTGGGCCAGGTCGATGAGGGCCCGTACGTCTGCTGCCGTGGCTCCCCCCAGGTTCACGATGATGTTGGCGTGCCGGGAGAAGATCTGAGCGCGCCCGTGTACTCGCCCCTTCAGGCCGCACTCGTCGATGAGCCGTCCCGCCCCGATCCCTTCGATCTTCTGGAAGATCGACCCGGCGCTGGCGTGGACCCGGAGGTCCGGATGCCGGTCCTTGCGCCACTCGAGATTTTCGCTCATGACCCGGCGAAGCTCCGCTTCGGGTGCTCGCGCAAGGCGAAGGTCCACAGACAGGACCACGTCGTCCCGTTCGTGCAGAATGCTGTAGTCGTATCCGAAATCGAAGTAGTCCCGATCCACCGTGCGCCGCTCGCCCTCTTCGGTGAGGATCTCGGCAGCCTCGACCATCTCTTCGATGAAGATCGTGCGCTCTCGCTCCGGGGCGGGGGAGAGGAAGTGCAGGTTCTGCCACATGGCCCCTCCCACCGTGCTCGGGATGCCAACGAAGTGATGGAGACCGGCCAGTCCTCGACTGACGGTGGCCTCGATGAGATCCGGGTAGGTGTCGACTCCGGAGCCGGCCCTCACCAGATCCGACTCGAGGAAGTCCACAGCCCGTACCTCACAGCGGATCACGACGCCGCGGAATCCACCGTCGCCCACCAGAACGTTGGCGCCCTTACCCAGCAGAAAGTGCGGAATCCCCAACTCCCGCACAGCCAGGACCGATTCGACGAGCTCGTCGGCGGTACGAGCACGAAACAGCCGGTCCGCCGTCCCTCCGATCCTGAACGTGGTGAGAGGTGCCAGGGGGGCGTCCACCTCGAGCCGCTCCGAGCCCAGCCTGCGCTCGAGCTCGCTGAAGGGCTGGGTGTCTGCCATCGTTCTCCGGTCTCTCTCGGTTGTCTTCATCTGGTCGGGGCCGCGGCAAGATAGGCTGGCATTGAAGTCGCAGAAACAGATGTGCATGAAGCGGGCCACTTCCGGCCGGCCGTGATCGTGCCGGCTGAGGCCTCGGGAAGTGCGAGGCGCCGGAGCAGGCTCCCAGTGTGGTGTCCCAGAAGTGTCTCGGCCATTGATCTCGCTGCGCTCGATCGTCTCGCGGTCGACTCGGCGCTCACGGCAAGCATGAAGGTCGCTCGGCTCGAGCACCGATGCATCCGGCCCTGCGGTGTTCCTCCTCCTCGGACCACGGCCTTCGGCCGCGGTGCCCGCGTTGCTACTCCTCGTCGTCGCGCCTGATCCACGCCTAACGGCGCGGGTGCCCCGAATCCGGCGCCTCGGCACTCTCGGTGGCTCGCGAACTTCTGGGACACCACACTAGTTCTCCCCCCGCGGTGGTAGTGTCGGTCGAAGGCCACGGACCAGCTCTTACCGTCGTCGGTGGAGGTCTGCCAGAGCTGCCGGACATGATCCGGGTCCCTGTTCACAACCGACCAGGTGATGCGGTTGATGATGGGGACGCCGCCCCGGCCGATTCCCGGACCTTCGAGGACCATGCTCCCATCGTCGAGCTCGAGCTGCGCCTGGGCCAGAGCCTCTCTGCGGACCGGAGCAGTCTGGGGTTCTGGATCTGGGCTACACCACCCTCGGCCGTGGCCACCGTGGCGAAGGTCGAGACTCCCCAGTCAATGCCTGCGGCCTGGCCGGTCGTCTCCCGCCCGGGGAAGCACAGGAGTGATCGACGCATACCATCGTCCGTGCTCCTGGACGATCAGGCAGGTCTTCGGAAGACCATAGGTACGCATCCTGCCGCGGGGGGCGCATCTCCCCGATCCCACTGATCCGGAGCGTGCCGTTTCGGATCCGGTGCCGGTGATCGGTATCAAGCGTGAAGCGCCAGCCATCCCCGTGCTTCTTGTATCCCCACCCAGTGAAGTGACTCGGCGATTTGTACCGGGGGAACCCCGGCTTCTCATCCTGCCTCCTCTCCTGTGGTGGAGCACCGCCTTGGTAATGCAGCAGTACATCAACCAGCAAGATCGGCCGCAGTAGCGGCCGACCAGCCCACACCTCCCCGTGAGCCGCTACGCGCCTACACAGGGAGCACTGGCCGGAGTGCGGTAGGGATGCCTCTCCCTACGCCTCCTCCGCTGGACGCGTGTGCCAGTGATCCCCACGGGTCCACGTGAAGCCGTCGCATCCATGGTGACGGCTTCGGGCGCAGAAGAGGGAGCTGGCGGGCGCCACTCGTAACCCCGTAGCGCTGCAGCCCGAACGGCTCCACACCTACCATGCGCCTCGTGCACACTGACCGGATCGGAACGGTCCTCCCGGCAGGTGAGCTCGTTTTCATATGTGTTCGCTAATGGGAAGGGGGGTCCCGCAGGCGAGCAGATCGAACGGGATACCGGAAGGGCGTGTCGCGCATGTAAACCATTGATATGAAATAGGTTAAGTGAAATTCCAGACTCTGGCACGAAGATTTCCTAAGAAGTGGATGAATGCGGACTGTGGGACTCGATCGGAGGGTGCGGTGCACGGTGCGGTAGTGGCGGTTGGCGAAGTTAGCTGGCTCCGGTCGAATCCCTTTCCCCTTTTTCAACACCAAGCGGCACTGTGGAGGTAGGACGTGACGCGAGTCCTGGATCTCGATATGAACCATGTGAGGCGAGCCCTGACCATGACTGCGGCGGCCCTGATGGCCACGGCGGCGATGGCGCTCGGGCAGGAAACGGTACGACTGACCCTCCAGGTCGCCATCGATCTCGCCCGGGATAACAACCCGACCTTCTTGGCCACCCAGAACGATGAAGCTGCGTCGGACTGGGCCATGAGGGAAGCGGTCACGAATCTGTTGGTCCCTACGGTGACGGTCTTCGGAAACATGTCCTATCGGGCTCCCGGCGTATCGCGGATCGGGACGATCAACACCGGGGGCGTCGACCAGGGCGCCCTCTACACCTCGTTCTATCAGCTCCAGGCGTCGTACGCGCTTGACGGAAACAGACTCTTCGGGGTCAGCAGCGCCAAGGCGGATCGTAGTGCGACCCACGCCCGTACCGTCGCAGCGGAGTTCACCATGGAGTCTCTGGTGACGCTCCAGTACATGACGGCCCTGCGTGCCCGAGATCAGGTGGAAGTCGCCCGGCGACAGGTGGAGCGATCCATCGAGAACCTCGAGATCGCCCAGGCCCGCGTGGACGCCCAGGCCGCCATCGTCACCGACGCCAAACAGGCCCAGGTACATATGGGCCGCGACTCGGTGGCGCTGCTCCAATTCGAGTCGGCGCTTCGGGTGGAGACGTTTCGCCTCCTGGAGACCGTCGGATTGAACATAGAGGATCGAGTAGAGCTCGTGAGCGAGTTCCGCGTGTTCGAGCCGACGTGGGCCAATACGGCGCTGATTTCCCAGGCACTGGAGTCACATCCACAGCTCAAGGCCTTCGTGGCCAGCGAGGGCGCCCGCAAAGCGAATCTCCGCCAGGCCAGAAGCTCCTACTTCCCGAGCGTGACGCTCCAGGGAGAGTGGTCCGGCTTCACGCAGCAGATCCAGAACGGCCAGTTCCTGGTGAACGGCGCGGAGCGCGGAGCCCTGGGGAACATTGCGGACTGCGAGATGTTCAACAGGATCTCCTCGGGCTTGAGCATACCCTTGACGGGACTCCCCCAGGACTGCTCATCCTTCGTCCTCACGGATGCCGGTCGCGACGCGATTCTCGCGTCCAACGAGGTCTTCCCGTTCAACTTCCATAATCAGCCTTTCCGGGCACGGCTGAACATTAGCATTCCGGTCTTCACGGGCTTCAGCCGGGAGCGGCAGGTGTCGCAGGCTGCCAACGCTTACGAGGACGCCGTCCACTTCCGTCGCGCCGAGGAGCTCCGTCTCAGGACAGCGGTCACGTCGGCCCACGACGCGCTGGCGACGGCCTACAACGTGGTACAGGTCGAGGAGCGGAACCGTGTGGTGGCCGGAGAGCAGTTGGAGCTCGCCCGGGCCCGCTACAGCCTGGGGGCGGACAACTTCCTGGTGCTGCTCGACGCGGAGCGCACGATGGCCGACGCGGAGCGGGCATATCTCGACGCGCTGTACACGTTCCATATCGAGCTGGCGAACCTGGAGAACGCAGTGGGGCGGAGGCTCCGCCCCGAGGCATAGACCGGATAACGACCATTACGTCTAGCGGCTGCGGCTGAGTCGGCGTCGAACCATTAGAGAGGAAATCGTGGACATCCCCCGCGATCCCAAACCGAAAACCAGAAAGAGGGTGATCCAGTGGTCGGTTGCGGCCATCGCCGTCATCTCGATCACCAGCGTGCTCAGGAACCTCCAGCCGGCGGCCCCCAGAGTGGACGCCGCCACCGTCTGGATGGACACGGTCGAGCACGGGACCATGGTCAGGCAGGTTCGCGGCCCGGGCACGCTGGTGCCTGAGCGGATGCGGTGGATCACGGCGCTCACGGCCGGCCGGGTCGAGCAGATCATGATTTTGCCTGGCACGGAGATCGACGCGAACACGGTGATCATCCGGATGAGCAATCCGGACGTCGAGGTGCAGCTGCTCCAGGCTCAGCAGCAGCTCTCCACCGCCGAAGCGGGTCTGATCCAACTTCGGGCGACATTGCAGACGCAGCGCCTCACGCAGGCCGGACTGGTGGTCCAGATGCGCACACTCTATCAGAACGCCCAGCGGGATCACGCCACGAACCAGCGCCTCTACGACACCAACGCGCAGCTCGTGGCCCGCACGGA
Organism: Longimicrobiales bacterium; assembly: GCA_965238005.1. Taxonomy (GTDB): domain Bacteria; phylum Gemmatimonadota; class Gemmatimonadetes; order Longimicrobiales; family Gaopeijiaceae; genus CBDCKN01. The sequence continues at coordinate 2,397,635 of OZ250165.1, read as the reverse complement.
GCTGGCCAGGACCCGCGATGCGGTGACGGAGCTCGAGGAGCGCACCGAGCTCGAGGAGCAGCGGTTGGCCGTGCTCGAGGCTTCCGTCGACGACCAGTTGGACGCCCAACAGATCCAGATCAACCGGCTGTCCGACATCGTGGAGTTCAACCGGGACCGGGTCGCGTCTTTCCAGGTGACGGCTGGTGTCTCCGGCGTCCTCGCGGAACTGCCGCTGGACGAGGGCCAGTGGGTCCAGTCCGGTGGTACACTGGCCCGCGTGGTGCAGCCGGGGCGCCTGAAGGCGGAGATCCGCATCCCCCAGACGCAGGCGCAGGACATCGCGGCCGGCCAGGTAGCGTACATCGACACCCGGAACGACACCATCGTGGGTCGTGTGGTCCGCATCGACCCCTCCGTCCAGAACGGTACGGTGACGATCGACGTGGCTCTGCCGCCTGAGCTGCCGCGGAGCGCCCGACCGGATCTGAGCGTGGACGGCAACGTGGTGATCCAGCGACTGGACGACGTGACCTACGTGGGGAGGCCGGCTTACGGCCAGGCCAACCAGAGGGTCGGGATGTTCATGTTGGTGGAGGATGGCCGGTACGCCGAGCGCGTCAACGTCATGCTCGGGGCCAGCTCGGTCAACGAGATCGAAGTGAAGGAAGGACTCCAACCCGGCGATATCGTGATCCTTTCAGACATGTCCCAGTGGGACGGGTTCGATCGGGTTCGCTTGAGGTAGTAGACGTGAAGCGGGCTCCGGGGAGCATTCGTAAGGCCCACCGGGAAAGACATTCAACGCAGCATAAAGGGCTCACAGGAACGGAGGGATGATGGAGAACGGTGGCGAAAGGACCAACGAGGCGGCCCTGATCGACCTTCAGGGGTTGAGCAAGGTGTTCTACACGGAAGAGGTGGAGACCCACGCTCTGTCGGACATTCATCTGAACATCGCGGCGGGCGAGTTCGTCTCCATCGCGGGCCCTTCGGGCTGCGGGAAGACCACATTGCTGTCGATCCTCGGGCTCCTGGATTCGCCCACGGGCGGTGAGTACCATCTCGACGGCGAGCCGGCGGCGAACCTCACGGCTTCACAGCGGGCCAAGATCCGCAACCAGGCTATCGGGTTCATCTTCCAGGCATTCAACCTGATCGGCGACCTGACGGCCTACGAGAACGTCGAGCTCCCGCTCACCTATCGCGGCATGGCCGGCAGCGAGCGCAAGGAGCGCGTCCATGCGTCGTTGGAGCGGGTGGGGATGGCCCACCGGACGAACCACTATCCCAGCCAGCTTTCGGGCGGTCAGCAGCAGCGGGTGGCCGTGGCCCGGGCCATCGTGGGCAAGCCCCTCATCCTGCTGGCGGACGAGCCGACCGGTAACCTCGACTCGAAGAACGGCAACGCGGTCATGGACCTGATGCGTGAGCTCCACGACGAAGGGGCCACGATCTGCATGGTGACGCACGATCCGCGTTACGCCACGGTGGCGCAGCGCTCGGTGCACCTCTTCGACGGCCAGGTCGTCGACGAGGAGGACGCGAAGCGGGCCGAGCATGCGCATGAGCTCGAGGAGAGCGGCTTCGACGTCTAGCGGACAACATTTAGGATCCAACATGCGGGTGTTGGCGAAGGGCGGCCCGAGGGCCGCCCTTTTTCGTTTGCCAGCTGAATCCTGATCGACCCACGCGCCGTATAAAGACGGGGACGTTGACGGGCTCCCCTAAGTGTTCGATTTTGGGACACCCACTCCTGAGGAGGGGAGCTTGGGAGGCACGATCGTTGCCTGAGGGAAGCCTGTCTCCAACGCCCGCCATCGAGTCAATCACTCAACTCCTGGGACCGTGGCACTGATAAAGACGAGGGGAATCGAGAAGTCGTACAAGACCGGGGCGGGCGAGATGTTCGTCCTGCGACGGATCGATCTGGAGATCGGGGCGGGCGATTTCGTGACCATCATGGGTCCCTCGGGAGCCGGAAAGTCGACGCTGCTTTCCATTCTCGGGATGCTCGACGGCGACTGGCGTGGGGAGTACTGGCTCGACGACGAGCCGGTGCACGCCATGCGCCCACGGGCCCGCATCGACCTGAACAAGCGCTACATCGGCTTCGTTTTCCAGCAGTATCACCTGCTCGACGATCTCACGGTCTACGAGAACCTCGAGATCCCGCTCTCCTACCGGAACGTGAAGCGCAGGGAGCGTCAGTCCATCGTGGCGGACTCGTTGGATCGGTTCCAGATCGTGGGGAAGAAGGACCTCTATCCGAGCCAGCTCTCTGGCGGTCAGCAGCAGCTCGTCGCCGTGGCCCGGGCCGTCATCGCTGACCCGAAGGTGATCCTGGCCGACGAGCCCACGGGCAGCCTCCACTCCAGCCAGGGCCGCATGATCATGGATCTCCTGGCCCAGCTCAACCGTGAGGGGACCACGATCATCCAGGTCACCCACAACAAGGACTATGCCGCCTACGGGCAGCGCATCATCCAGCTGAAGGACGGCTGGATCGTGGACGAATAGGGCACTAGCTGAATGGGCGCATCGGACACCCCGTGCGTTCTGGTCGCCGACGACCAGGCGGACGTCCTCGAGGCCCTCCGCATCCTCCTGAAGGGCGAGGGCTTCGAGATCGTCACGGCGAGCTCACCGTCGCGGATCCTCTCCAGCGTCGAGAAGACCGATTTCGACGCCGTCCTGATTGATCTGAACTACACCCGTGACACCACGTCCGGTGAGGAGGGAATGGACCTCCTCACACAGCTCCGCAGCCTCGATGCGAATCTTCCGGTTCTGGTGATGACGGCCTGGAGCAGCGTGGACGGGGCGGTGGACGCCATGCGGCGAGGGGCCAGGGACTACGTCGAGAAGCCGTGGGACAACGAGCGGCTGGTGAAGACCCTCAGGACCCAGATCGAGCTCGGGAGGGCTCTACGCCGCGGTCAGCTCCTGGAGGACCAGAATCGGCTTCTCCGGGGCAAGGACACGCCCGACTTCATTGCCCACTCCAAGGTCATGGAGCCGGTGCTCCGCATCATGGAGCGAGTGGGGCCATCAGAGGCCAACGTCCTCATCACCGGCGAGCACGGGACCGGAAAAGAGGTCGTGGCGCGCTGGCTCCACATGGTGTCCGAGCGTTCCAAGAACACCCTCGTTGCCGTCAACGCGGGCGGATTTTCCGAGGGGGTGTTCGAGAGCGAGCTCTTCGGCCATGTGAAGGGGGCCTTTACGGACGCAAAGACCGACCGGATCGGGTGTTTCGAGCTCGCCCATCAAGGCACGATTTTCCTGGACGAAATCTCCAACATCTCGCTGCAGCAGCAAGCCAAGCTCCTCCGGGTCTTGGAGACCGGTGAGATCCAGCGGGTGGGGTCGTCGAAGATCCGCCAAGTGGATGTTCGGCTTCTCTCGGCCACCAACGCCAATCTCGCCGAGGTGGTGGCCGCGGGTCACTTCCGGGAGGATCTGCTCTATCGGCTGAATACTGTGGAGATTCAGCTTCCGCCCCTGCGGGAGCGCAGAGAGGACATCTCCAGTCTGGCCCTCCACTTCCTGGAGCGGCAACGCTCCCGATATGGACGCCAGGTAGAGGGTTTCGCCGACGACGCCATGCAGGCTCTCATGAGCCATCCGTGGCCGGGCAACGTCCGGGAGTTGGAGCACGCGGTCGAGCGGGCCATCCTGATGGCCCAGGGCGACCGCATCCGCGCGGAGGACCTATGGCTCCAGCCCCGCAGCGGAGGCGGGCCCAAGATGGATGATCTCACCCTGGACGAGGCGGAGCGGCTCCTCATCGAGCGGGCCATGAGCCGAAACGACGGCAACGTGTCCAAGGCGGCCGAGGATCTCGGACTGAGTCGCAGCGCCCTCTATCGACGACTGCAGCGCTTCGACCTCGGCGGCGAGCCGGAATGAACCGGGTTGAGTGTGCTGGCGCCCCTCAAACAGGCCTCTAGGAGGAGCGTATGAGACGGTGGTGGGAGCTGGTCCGCCACGACCACCGTATCGTGCTCCTGGTTCTCATGGCGGGCCTGCCGGGCATGGCCCTCGCCCTCGGTTTCCTGTGGCTGGGGCCCTACTCCGCCCGTCTCCAGTGGACCCTCTCGGTGGTCCTTTTCGGGAGCTGGTTCGGATTCACCTATGCGGTGCGGGAACGTGTCGTCCGTCCGCTTCAGACCCTCTCCAACATGTTGGCGGCACTCCGGGAGGGGGACTTCTCCATTCGGGTCCGAGGGGCCGGTACCAAGGGTCCCCTGGCCATCACGTACCTGGAGGCGAACGCCCTCGAGGAGGTCTTGAGGGAGCAACGACTCGGAGCCGTCGAGGCGACGGCGCTCCTGCGGAAGGTCTTGGAGGAGGTGGACCTCGCCGTGTTCGCTTTCGACGAGGAGGAGACCCTGCGACTGCTCAACCGCGCGGGCGAGAAGCTCCTGGGCCAGTCGAGCGAGCGCGTAATCGGTACGTCTGCTGCTGAGCTTCGCCTCAGCGAAACCCTCCACGGTGTGGCGCCCCGCACCCTGGAGCTCAACCATCCCGGTGGCACGGGCCGCTGGGAGCTACGTCGCACGGTCGTACGTCAGGAAGGACAGCCCCTGCGCCTCATCGTGCTCTCGGACCTGAGGCGGGCCCTACGAGAAGAGGAGCGCCAGGCCTGGAAGCGGATCATCCGGGTCCTGAGCCACGAGATCAACAACTCGCTGGCGCCCATCAAGTCCATCGCCGGAAGCCTCCAGAGCCTGACGCAACGGAACGCGCTCCCTCCCGAGATCGAGGAGGACGTGGGCAGTGGCCTGCAGGTCATCTCGGGTCGGGCGGAATCCCTCGGCCGCTTCATGGCCTCGTACGCGCAGCTTGCCAGGCTTCCGGAGCCCCAACTCGCTCCGGTGGAGGTGGAGGCCCTGGTGCGCCGCATCGTGGCCGTCGAGACGCGCATGGACGTGGGGGTCAAGCCGGGACCGGAGGTCACGATCCAGGCCGACGCCGATCAACTGGAGCAGCTTCTCATCAACCTGGTCCGGAACGCTGTGGACGCAGCTCTCGAGACCGACGGCCGGGTGAGCTTCTCGTGGACGTTGGTGGTGAATCACCTCCACGTCCTGGTTGAGGACGAGGGACCGGGGCTTCCGGGCGATACGGGCAACCTCTTCGTTCCCTTCTACACCACAAAGCCGGGGGGGAGTGGGATCGGCCTCGCCCTCTGCCGCCAGATAGCGGAAGGGCACGGCGGAACGCTGACGCTCGAGAACCGCCCGAATGGCAAGGGCGCCCGGGCGCGCCTCACCATCCCGCTGGACCTGGGATCTTCCGAGGCTGTGGCGTCCCTGGCGCTTACCTAACCGGCCACGACCTCCAGAAGGGCGCTGATCTCGTCGGGCGAGGCGTCGTGGAGGAAGCTCTCGGCCACCTGTCCCTCCCGGTCGATCAGAAAGGTGCTCTCGTCCACCAACCGGACTTTCCACTCCTCGGGAAGGAGCGCGGCGATGAGAAGGAGGCCCTGGTGCGGCATGAACCCTTTGACGTTCATCAGGGGAAACGTATGGTTGAACGTGCCAAAGGAGGGGCTGTCGCTGGCCCCTGCCCGTGGGTGCTGCTCCAGCTGGCATCGGAGACCCGGGCGATCGCGGTGGACCTGGAGAGCCAAACCATCGCCGCTCTGGACGGCTCTGGCGACCGCGGCCGCGGCGCCGCTGGCCGAGGACGCCATCATGCCGGCCGTCATCGCCGATGGCGTGACCGTGTGGCCCGAGCTCGACGATATCGCCCGGGCCAACAGACTGGACGACGACGTCCGGGAGTCGGCCGTCTTCTGGCTTTCCCAGGTGGAGGACGAGCGTGCCCTGGACGCCCTGGTGTCGATCCTGGAGGACAGCGACGACCCGGAGATCCAGGAGAAGGCCGTCTTCGCCATCTCACAGCACGACAGTCCTCGCTCCACGGAGATGCTCAGGGACTACGCCGGCGACCAGAGCGTTCCCGACGACATCCGCGAGAACGCGATCTTCTGGCTCGGCCAGGCCGGCGTCGAGCCGATTCGTCTGGTCGACTTGTACGTAGACGTCGCCGACCATGAGATGAAGGACCAGATCATCTTCGCACTCTCCCAGAGCTCGCACGAGGAGGAAGCGGTGGAGGAGCTCATAGAGATCGCCCTGGGCGAGGAGGATACGGACCTTCAGAAGAGCGCACTTTTCTGGCTCGGGCAGAGTGACGACCCAAGGGTCGCGAACTTCCTGCTGGAGCTCATCCGTCCGCGGGTGGTCCGATGAGACGGGCAGTGGCGATACTCCTGGCCGCGGGACTGGCTCAGGCGGAGCCAGGATCCGGATCGTATGCTCAGAGCCTGGAGCGGGCCGTGAAGGCGGTGCGAAGCGGTGAGGTCGTTTTCCGCTTCCCAATCGACGACGACGTCGAAGTCTGCGACAACGGCATCCGGGTCGACGAGAGGTGGCAGCACGGCAATGTCCGCAGGGGATGGAGGGACGGCTGTGCCGACGGAGAGGCCCAGGTGACGATGGAGGTGCGGGACGGCGCCATCCGCAGCCTGAACCTGGAGCCTCCAGACCCCGGGGCGCATGCCGAGACCGATCTTGGGCTCCGATCCGCTGAAGAGGCGGCCTCGTTCCTTCTAGGCTTGGCGCGGAGCAGTCCGCGGCGGGGAGTCGCGGAAGACGCTCTCCTGCCGGCCATGATAGCCCGCGACGTGGTCGTGTGGCCTGCGCTGGTCGACATCGCACGAGATCGCTACCTGGACGAAGACGTCCGAGAGCAGGCGGTCTTCTGGTTGGGTCAGGAAGTTGCCGACGCCGGGGGAAGAGAGCCTGAGTACGACTCCGACGATGGCGACCCAGAGGCCGAAGTACGGGAGGCCGCGGTGTTCGCCATCTCCCAGAGGTCCGACGTCGAATCGATTCCGATCCTCATGGAGCTGACGCGCACGTCCAGGCACTCGAAGGTCAGGCGAAGCGCCGTGTTCGGTTGTCTCAGTCGGATGACGACCACGTCATCGACTTCTTCGAGGAGATGCTGAGGGGCGGCTGACCCCTTCCCGAGAGAAGGAAGGAGTGCGGGCCCGAGGACCCCGACCCTCCTGGTGGCTGGCGAACTTCGAAAACGGAACACTGGTGTACCGAGGGACGGTCCCCGGGGGAACCCGGCGGGCCGTCTCTTCGTCTTAGGAGCTCCGCGCTCGCGCCGGGGGCCAATGCAATGAGGTCTTTGCGGGGCCATGAGCGTCCATTTAACTTGACTAAGGGGAACTGGCGGTCGGCGTTGCCACCGTCGAACCCGTTCGCGCGGAACCACTTGGTCGATTCTCCCGGGAATCGCCAAGGTCTAGATTCTGCGGAGGCTCGCGTGACTCGGAGACTGGCCCAGCGATGAACGATGGTGGACACCGACCCACGAAGGTTCTTCTCGTGGAGGCCGGGCCGTCGCATCTCGATCCCCTCAAGGAGGCGTTCGAGAGCGCGTCGGGACCGTCTATGGAGGTCGAATGGGCCGGCGAGATGTCCGGGGCTCTCGAGCTCCTTTCGGAGGGCGGTATCGATGCCGTGATCCTCGATCCCGAGCTCCCCGACAGTCAGGGGCTCTCGAGCTTCGAGCGCATGTACGCCTTCGCTCCCCACATACCGATCATCGTCCTCACCCAGGACGACGACGAGGAGCTGGCGGTTCGGACGGTCCAGGGTGGAGCGCAGGACTGCATGGCCATGCGGGAGGCCGAGCCGAACGTTCTCGTGCGCTCCGTCCGCTACGCCATCGAGCGACACAGGCTCCTCTCGGCTCTACGGAGCCTGTCCCTCATCGACGACCTGACCAGCCTGTACAACAGACGCGGGTTCAACGACCTGGGCGAGCAGTACCTGAAGCTGGCCCGCCGGACTTCCAGGGGCGTGTCGCTCATATATCTGGACATCGACCGCTTCAAGACGATCAACGACACCCTGGGGCATCACGTCGGCGACCGCGCTCTGCGCTCTGTGGCGGACACACTTCGGGGGACCTTCCGACGCTCGGACATCGTCGCCCGCATGGGCGGGGACGAGTTCGCCGTCCTGGCCATGGAAGCGTCGGGTGAAGATGCCGCACAGCTCGTCGAGCGACTCCGGGAGGAGCTGGACGAGCTCAACGAGCACACAAAGGAGCAGTTCCAGCTCTCGGTGAGCGTCGGCACCACGCGGTACGTGGGTGAGGACGTCACGAGCCTCGATGATCTCCTCGCCAAGGCCGACGCAGCTATGTACGCCGAGAAGCAAGGCAAGAGAAGGGTGATGGTGTCCTGATCATGGACGAGATGACGACCGACCCTGTCGACATTCCCGAGCCCGTGCTGGAGCTCGGAGACGAGGACATGGCGGACGATCAGCCCCAGTCCGACCAACCGGGCGCCGGGGATCTCGCCGAGGCCCGCGGAGCCGCTCAGGTGACTGCCGACGAGCACGACGCCTTGGACACCGGCGAGGTCTCCGAAGCAGGTGAGGTCTCCGATGCCGATCACGTGGCCGATGAGGCCTCCGAGGCCGAGTCCGAGGACGTGGAGGGCGAGGTCGCCTACGCCGACACCGATGGAGGGGCTGTTCCGGCGGTGGCGATGGGCACGACGGCCATTCACTGGCTGGCGCGGATCGCGGAGCGTGCTGGGCTCGAGGGTGAACGTCCGGATCTCCCCCCGGATGCGCCCGCCATGGACGCATGGTCCGTCGTGAGTCGCACCTACAAAATCGACGACGAGCGACTCTGCATTCTCGTCGCCGAGTACTTCCGCCTCGAGGTAGTGGACTTCTCCGCCCGTGATCCGAATGCGGTTCTCCTGGTGCCGGAGCCCATGGCTCGCAAGCATTACATCTACCCGCTCTACGAGACGGATCGGCACTTGCTGGTGGCGACCTGTGATCCCACCGATGTGGAGGCCGAGCGGGCCCTGAGCTTCAGCACCGGCCGGACCACCATCTTCCAGGTCGCCGCACCCATCGCCATCCAGGAGGCGCTGGATGCCCGCTTCTCCCCCGAGCAGGCGATCGAGAGCCTTCTCGACACGCTCGAAGCCGACGATATCGACGACGACGCGGTCAAGCTGGTCGAGGAGATGGGCCCCGAGTCCATCAGCTCCGAGGATGCGGCGGCCACCCCGGTCGTGAAGCTCACCAACCTCGTCATCCGGGACGCCATCGTGCAGGGCGCGTCGGACATCCACATCGAGCCCGGCCGGAAGGTGGGCGCGATCCGGTTCAGGGTCGACGGGGTGCTCAGAAAGCACATGGACCTCCCCATGTCGGCCATGAACCGGGTGATCTCGCGAGTGAAGATCCTTTCGAAGCTCGACATCGCCGATCGGCTTCGCCCGCAAGACGGCAAGGCCCGGGTGCGCATCCACAACCTGGCGTACGACCTGCGGATCTCCACGATTCCTGCCGGTGTCTCCGAGAAGTGCGTGATCCGGGTGCTGGACTCCAACGCCTCACCAACCCTCGAGGACCTCAGCCTTCCGACCTATGAGCTGGACCGGCTGCGGCAGCTTATCAGCCTGCGGGAGGGCATCGTCCTCGTTACCGGGCCTACGGGATCCGGCAAAACGACGACTCTCTACGGGGCGCTTCGCGAGCTGGCCGACGGGAAGGTCAACATCATGACCGTCGAGGATCCCATCGAGTACGAGCTTCCGCAAATCACGCAGACCCAGGTGGAGACGAAACAGGGCGTGACGTTCAGTCGTGCCCTGCGGGCGATTCCCCGGCAGGACCCCGACATCATCCTGGTGGGTGAGATCCGGCTGGTGGGTGAGATCCGGGATCACGAGACGGCCGAGACGGCGATCCATGCCGCCATGACGGGTCACCTCGTCCTGGCGACCGTCCACGCCAACGACGCCGTGAGCGCGGTCGCCCGGATGGCCGACATGGGAGTGCCTTACAGCACGATCTCGTCGACGCTTCGGGGCACCATCGCCCAGCGCCTCCTTCGCAGGGTGTGCGGCGCCTGTGCCGAGCCCGTGAGGGGCAAGCTCACTCCGGAGGAGCAGCGTCTCACGGAGCTGAACGAGATCGAGCCCATGGTTCGGGCCGTGGGCTGCGCGGACTGTGGCTTCACGGGCTACAGTGGGAGGATCCCGGTGAACGAGGTCTTGGTGGTCGGACCCCGTTTCCAGGCGGCCGTGGAAGCCCGCAAGGGGTGGCAGACGCTCCACCGGATCGCCGCACAGGGCGGGATGCGGCCGCTGCACCAGGTGGCCCTGGACTGGGTCACCCAGGGGAAGACGACGCTGGTGGAGGTAGAGCGGGCCATGGGCAGCCAAACTCCCGAGGACGAAATTGAGGAGGACAAGGGTCCGGTCCGGGTTCTGGTGGTGGACGACGACGAAGAGGCCCGGCTCATGTACCACGCCATTCTGGACACCGAGGGATACGTGGTATCCATGGCCAAGGACGGCTTCGAGGCTCTGGACATGCTCAAGCTCGATCCCGACTACAACCTCGTCATCCTGGACCTGAGCATGCCCGGCCTGGACGGCCGCAAGGTTCTCGACCGCATTCGAGGCTCCAAGGACACGGCAGCCATTCCCGTTCTCGTGAGCACCGCCTTCGGAAACGAGAGCGTGGAGCAGGAGCTCCTGGAGGCCGGTGCCGACGACTATCTCGAGAAGTCCGTCGACGCGCAGCGCTTCATAGCCCGGGTCCGGGCCGTCCTAAGACGTGCCGTGATGTAGCTCGCTGTTCTCCCCCCACAGGACACCGATCCATCACACCCCCGTAGTCATCCCGGTGACACACGTCCGGCTAGCGGTGTAGCGGGGTTGTTCGCGTTGTCTGCGCCCCTACGTTCTGGGGCGTCGCCGAGTGGACCATCCGAGAGACGAGGCACATGAAAGGCACTGTCAGGCACATTATGGTAGCCTCGTCCTTAGCCGCCCTTTCGACCCCCTTGCCAGCCTTGAGCCAGACGGAGATCCAGGCCCGGAACGCGAAGATCACCATCGGGGGGCGCCTTCATGTCCAGTCGACCACATCTTCCGCTACGGACGCCACTTCCTTCGACTCCTTTCTTCGGCGAGCGCGTGTGTTCTTCGGGATCGAGATCACGGACTTCTTCGAGGCGCGCCTGCTCCCGGACTTCGCCGGAGGCGAGGTGGCGCTCCAGGATGCCTACGTCAGCCTCAAGTTCCATCCGGGCTTTGCGGTCTCCGTCGGACAGCTCAAGCGAGCCTCGGAGGTCTTCGAGCTGAGCAGCAGCACGCAGCTCTCCATCATCGAGCGGGATGGGCGCGTTCCGGGAGCAGGCGACTGTACGGGCATTGGCGGCGTCTGCACGTTCAGCCGTTTCACGCAGCAGCTCGAGTACTCGGAACGTGACACGGGGCTCCGGATCGCGGGATCAGGCAGACGCTTCTCCTACATGGCCACCATGACCAATGGTACGGGCGTGAACGTGAAGGACGAAAACGGCAGCAAGTCGTATTCGGGCCGCGCCGCGCTCGAGGTCGCCGACGATCTGGAGATCGGCGCCTTCGTCGGTCTCCACGACTACCCGGACACGGATGGCAATACCGAGTACGGAACGGCTTTCGGCGCCGATCTGGAATGGGGTGGCTGGTACGAGGGGTTGCACCTCCAGGCGGCCATGGTCGGGGGCGACAACTGGAAGGAGCTCGACGCGTCGGGAGATCCGGCGCGTTTCCTGACGGGTCAGGCGGTCCTCACGTACTACATTCCCGTCGACTCGGACCGGTGGGCGGCCCTCGAGCCGCTGACCCGGATCAGCTGGGGAGATCCGGACACGGACACCGCAGACGACTCAGCCTGGCTCATCACCCCGGGGCTGTCGCTGTTCGTCTCCGGCCGGAACAAGATCGGGACGAATCTCGACATCTATTTGCCCCAGGAGGGCGACTCCGAGATGTCGTTCAAAGTCCAGGCCTTCCTCTACTTCTGAGCGGGGGCGGAGCCGTCATTTCCGGCCGAGGACCGCCCGGCTTCGGCCCCCCGAGGGGATCCTGTGAGCGGTCGGTCGGTAGATTGACAGGCGTGCCCCGAGCCTACGAACTTACTAGGCTTTGAAATCGCCACAATTCAACGACTGACCGCCCAGATGTTCAAATCCGTACGAGGCCGGCTCATAGTCGTTTTGGCGTTGGTCGGCCTGAGCGTCTACTACCTCGTCACCGACAAGATCAAGCTGGGGCTCGACCTTCAGGGAGGCATGCACCTGGTTCTCGAGGTGGACGATCCCGAGGGCACCATGACGGCCGATGCCCGCTCCGACGCCATCGATCGAGCCGAACGCATTCTGCGCACCCGCATCGACGAATTCGGGGTGGAGGAGCCGCTCATTCAGAAGGTCGGCTTCGAGCGGATCATCGTCGAGCTGCCGGGCATCGCGGACGAGAACCGAGCCAAGAATCTGATCCAGCAGTCGGCGTTCCTCGAGTTCAAGCTCGTGCTTCCCGTGACGGAGCTCGAACCCGCCCTCAGTCGGATCGACCGGCAGATCGTCGCCGCCCTCGGAGTGGACGCGCTCCGCGAGATGGGGCGCGATACGGAGGGCCCCTCACGGGACCTGCAGGATCTGATCTTCGCGAGCCCCAACGCCGATTCGACCCAGGCGGACAGTGCCAGCGCCGAAGGAGAGCAGGCCGCCGAAGAGGAGGACCAGTCGGTGAGCTTGAGGCCGTTCACGGCTCTCCTTGCCTCGGGCGATTTGGAAGGCACGTACCTGGTCGCCCTCGAGGACGTGGAGACGGCCCAGAGTTTCCTCGCGCTGCCCGAGGTTCAGATCGCTCTGCCCCGGAACATATCGCTGCACTGGGAGACGGATCCCGTCGGGGTCGGAACCCGCACCTACCGGCGCCTCTATGTGACGGAGGATGACGCCTTCATGACGGGCGAGCAGCTCGAAACGGCTGTAGCCCAGCGGGATCCCCAGTTCAACCAGGCTCAGGTCAGCTTCCAGCTCGACCGGGCCGGGGGAAGGCGGTTCTCGCAGTTCACCACGCAGCACGTGGGCGACCTCATCGCCATCGTGCTGGACGACGAGATCGTGAGTGCTCCGGTGGTGCGTGATCGCATCGGTGCCAGCGGAGTCATCGAGATGGGTAACGCCGACATCGCCGAGGCGGCGGACCTGGCGCTCGTGCTCCGGGCCGGCGCCCTCCCTGCCAAGCTGCGGATCATGGAGGAGCGGACCGTGGGGCCTTCTCTGGGGCAGGACTCGATCGACCGGGGCAAGATCGCCGGTATCATCGGCATGATGGGGGTCGTGATGGTCATGATCCTGTACTACAAAGTGGCAGGCGTCTTCGCCGTGATGGCTCTGGGTGTCTACGCCATGCTGGTGCTGGGCCTCCTTGCGGCGCTCGGCGCCACGCTGACCCTTCCGGGGATTGCAGGCCTGATTCTTTCTGTGGGAATGGCGGTGGACGCCAACGTCCTGATCTTCGAGCGGATCCGTGAGGAACTTATCCTCGGCCGGGCGACGCGCACGGCGGTGGACGAGGGCTTCGGACATGCGCTGTCGGCCATCGTCGACGCGAACCTGACGACGCTCATCACGGCGCTCATCCTCTTCCAGTTCGGTACGGGGCCCGTGCGGGGCTTCGCTGTGACGCTGTCCATCGGCATCGTGGCGTCGTTTTTCTCGGCCCTTTACGTGACCAGAACCCTCTTCCTCATATACCTGTCGGGGAAGAAGGCTTCCGACCCGATCAGCATCTGAGACGGAATCCATGAGACTGTTCGACCAGGCGAGCTATTCATTCATCGAGTGGCGCCGTAGGGCCTACATCGTGTCGGCGGCGGTGATCCTCACAGGGGTCGTCGGGATGTTCTTCAACATCTTCGCCATAGGCAGCTGGCAGAACTACGGCGTCGACTTCACCGGCGGATCTCTCATCCAGGTCCGCTTCCATGAGCCTGCCACGGCGGCCCAGCTTCGGGCGGCTCTCGGGGGCTCTCAGGCGCCTCCTATCACCCGGTTTGGCGAGGACAACGAGTTCGTGATCCGGGCCGCCCTGGGTGAGGAGGAGGTGGACGTGGTGCGGGCGCAGGTCGAAGACCAGCTCCTTGCAGCCTTCGGGGGTAACATGTTCGACGTGGTCAGAACCGAGACTGTGGGGCCCAAGATCGGTGGGGAGCTCCAGCAGAAGGCGGTGTTGGCCATTCTGTTCTCCTTCGTCCTGACGCTCATTTATCTGGCCGTCCGGTTCGAGCTGCGTTTCGGACTTGCTGCGGTCATCGCAACGATCCACGACATCCTGGTCGCTTTGGGTTTCCTAGCGTTGTTCCGGATCGAGATCGCCCTGGCCACCGTGGCCGCGATCCTCACCATCGTGGGGTACTCGCTCAACGACACCATCGTGGTGTTCGATCGGATCCGCGAGAACCTGAACGCCAAGGGCGGACGCCGTGAGGATCCAGTGGCTCTGGTCGATCGTTCCATCAACGAGACGCTTCCGCGCACGGTGCTCACCTCCGGGACGACTTTGGCCGTATTGCTGGCTCTCCTCTTCGCGGGTGGCGCGGTGATCCGTGATTTCACGCTGGTGCTTATACTGGGGGTCGTCATCGGGACGTACTCGTCCATCTTCGTGGCGGCACCGGCACTCCTGGAGATCCAGAAGCGCTTCGGCGACGGGTCGGCCCGTCGCGACCGGAAGAAGAGCAGGGCTACGGCGACCGTGTAGGTAGTGTCCTGTGTTCGACAGCCACTGCCATCTGACGGACGGCCGCTTCGACGACGATCGGGCGGCCGTCGTCACTAGGGCCCGCCAGGCCGGTGTGACCCGCATCGTCACCATCGCCTCGCATCTCGAAGACGCCCACATCGGAGCAGAGCTGGCTGCCGCGCACGACGGCATGTGGTCCACCGCCGGAGTTCACCCTCACGAGGTATCGCAGGCGCGAGACCACGACCTGGAGGGGATCCGGGAGCTGGCCACCAGCCGGCCCGAAGTTGTAGCCATCGGTGAAACCGGTTTGGACTACTTCTACGATCACTCGCCTCGGGAGCTCCAGCGGAGATGGTTCGAGAACCAGCTCGGGCTGGCCTGCGAGCTGGGTCTGCCGCTGGTGATCCATAGCCGCGAAGCGGAAGACGACACCATCGCCGTGATCCGAAACGCCCCTCCTTCGACAGGTATGGTTCTGCACTGCTTCACGGGGAGCATGCGGCTCCTGGAAGCCGCGCTCGAAGTCGGATGTCATGTGTCCTTTTCAGGGATCGTCTCCTTTGCCAAGTTCGACGGCCACGAGGCTGTGAGAGTGGTTCCCGGTGATCGCATTCTGGCCGAGACGGACTCGCCGTACCTGGCCCCCATCCCGCACCGGGGCAAGCGCAACGAGCCTGCCTTCGTCACCCAGGTGATCGAGGTGATGGCGGGCATTCGGGGCGAAAGCGTCGAGGCGATGGCCGAGTCCACGACCGCCAACGCCACCCGCTTCTACGCCCTGGAGTCATGACGGGATCGAAATGCCGCGCACCATAGAGGTTCTTCCGGACGTCGTAGCCAATCAGATCGCTGCCGGGGAGGTGGTGGAGCGGCCCGCGTCTGTGGTGAAGGAGCTCGTCGAGAACGCCCTGGACGCCCGCGGGACCCGCATCGATATCGTTCTGGAGCGGGGGGGCAAGCGCCGCATCCGCGTAACCGACGATGGCGTTGGCATGACCCGCGAGGACGCCCTGCTCTGCCTGGACCGCCACGCTACCAGCAAGATCCGCACTGCCGTCGATCTCCAGTCGGTCGTGACTTTCGGCTTCCGGGGCGAGGCCCTGCCGTCCATTGCTGCCGTGTCCCGCATGACACTGGACACAAAGGACGGAGACGATGAGGTGGGGACCCGCATCCGGGTGAAGGGCGGGACCATGAGCGGCGTCGATGACGCTCCCAGGCGCCGGGGGACCACGGTCGAGGTCGGAAACCTGTTCTTCAACGCTCCAGCCCGCTCGAAGTTCTTGAAGGTGGTGGCCGTCGAAACCCGAGCCGTGAGCGAGGCGGTCACAGTCTTGGCGTTGGCCAACGCGTCGGTGGGCTTCACGCTTACATCGGATGGGCGTGTGCTCCTGGACCTGCCACCGGCCAAGGATCTCACGGCCCGCGTGAGCGCCATTTGGGGCAGGGAACTGGCGAGCACCCTCGTCGAGCTGGCCGCCGAGGCCGACGGCATGTCGCTGCGTGGTCTGGTGCAGCGGCCCGATGCTGCCAAGAGTGGGCTTCGTCGGGCGAACCTGTTCGTGAACGGGCGCCCCTTCCGGAGCCGCCCCCTCATGGCTGCCGTGGATCGGGGGTACCGCACCACCATCTCCGAGAAGGTGCGGCCGTGGGTCTTCCTCTACCTGCAGATGCCACCCGGGAGTGTGGACATGAACGTCCACCCGGCCAAGGCGGAAGTGCGGTTCCGATCGGCCGCCGCTGTGGAGTCGTTTGTGGAGGACGCCGTCCGGGGGTGCCTCACCGCCGAGGCGAGCGCGGCAACCCTCGACACCCAGCTAGCTCCGCCCCGAATGTCCGTCCACGAGCCCGGTCCGACCTCGCGGCGGTCCCGCGACCCACGGGACGAGGAGAGCCAGACGGCCCTCTTCCTGTCGGCCGATGAGATGGGGGAGGGCTTGGCAGGCGGGGAGGGCCAGGCCGGAGCGGCACAGATCAGTCCGGCCCCCTTCGTGGAGGAGTGCCCGCGTCTCTGGCAAGTCCTCAACACATACGTGCTGGCGGAGACCCGCGAGGGCCTCATCATCATCGATCAACACTCGGCCCACGAGCGGATCCTCTTCGAGCGCCTCATGGATGCCTTCGCGGAGGAAGGACAGACCGGCCAGCGACTGCTCTTCCCCCTCACCGTCCGGCTCTCCAAGGCCGAGTTCCAGGAGGCCGAGGCCCTTACCGGCATGCTCAACCGCGTGGGCTTCGAGGTCGAGGGCTTCGGCGGGAACACCATCATTGTGCATGCCGTCCCCGATCCTCATCCGTACTTCGACCCGCAACGCTGTTTCCGTGAGATGATGGAGGAGCTAGTCCAGGGCTCGGACCTCACTCGGGCGGCCAAAAACCAGCACGAGAAGATCGCCATGATGTTCGCGTGCAAGGGGGCCATCAAGGCCGGTCAGAAGCTGAGCGAGCGCGAGATGCAGGAGCTCTTCGATCAGCTCTTCGCCACCGAGCTTCCATACCACGACGTGCACGGTCGTCCCACCATCGTGCGACTCGGGAAGGACGAGCTGGAGCGAAAGTTCGGACGGTAGAGGCCTGTTGAAGGAGTGGGGTGCGGCCGCGCGACCCACGCCTTCGGCGCGGGTACCCCGGTCTTGCGGTGACCAGAGAACGTCGCGGACCCGCGACACCTGAGCCGAAGGCGAAGAACGAACGATGACGAGGCGTAGCATGGCTACGGCGAGGAAGAGAGACGCGCTATGGGCCCGCAACCCCCCTTCGCCCTTCGGGTTAGGGCGGCACGGGGCCATCTCCGTTGTTGGCGCCCCTCGACGTAGCTATTGCTATGCCTTCGGGGCACCGCCTAGGATCTGGCCGGTAACAAGCGCGCTAGCGCTTGTCGGCGCTCCTAACGCGGCTCGCCCCACTTCTTCAACAGGCCTCTAATGGACTTTCTGGCGATCACTGGACCCACCACATCCGGGAAGACTGCCCTCTCCATGGAGGTGGCCCGCACCCTCGACGCGGAGATCGTGTGCATGGACTCCCGTCAGGTCTACCGGGGCATGGACATCGGGACCGACAAGGCGAGCCAGGAGCTCTGGGAGCGGGTGCCCCATCACGGTCTCGACAGGATAGATCCCAACGAGACCTACAGCGCGGGCCAGTTCGGCCGGGACGCGCGCGCGTGGATCTCCGAGATCCGTGCTCGGGGGCGCGTGCCCCTGGTGGTGGGCGGCACGGGATTCTTCCTCCGTGCTCTCACAGATCCCATGTTCCGCCAGCCCGAAATGGAAGAGGATCGTCTCGAGGCGTTACGCCGATATCTCACGACCTTCCCCAGGGAGGAGCTGGAGCGTTGGGTAGCGGAGATCGACCCCGGCCGCGCGGCCATCGCCGCCGAGGGAGGGCCCCACCGCCTTGGGAGGACCCTGGAGGTGGCGCTCCTCACCGGACGTCCGCTGAGCTGGTGGCATGAGCAGGGAGCGCCAGACCAGGAGCCGCTGCAGGGGGTGATCGTGGTCTTGGAGATGCCCCGGGAGGAACTGGACCGACGGATCGACGCCAGGGTAACCCGGATGGCGGAAGAGGGGTTGGTCGCGGAGGTGGAGCGGCTGCTGGAGCAGGGGTACGGGCCCGACGATCCGGGCATGACGGGGACCGGCTACCGGGAGATCGCCGCGTACCTGACCGGGGAGACGAGCCTCGAAGAAGCCCTCGATCGGATGCGATCGGTGACCCGGAAGTACGCCCGCAGGCAGCTCACGTGGTTCAGGCATCAGGTGCCCGACGGTATGGTTCGTATAGACGCGCTCCAGCCTGTGGCGAACCAGGCCGCACAGGTGGTGGAGGCGTGGACGCTCGCACCGGTGGCACAGGGATGAGGGGGCGGTGAGAGAATGAAGATCGGGATCACATGCTACCCCACGTACGGGGGCTCAGGCGCCGTGGCGACGGCTCTGGGCATACAGCTCGCGAAGCGAGGGCACGAAGTGCACTTCGTCTCGTACGCACAGCCGTTCCGCCTGGGGCACTTTCACGAGCGGATCTTCTTCCACGAAGTGGAGATGGAGCACTACCCGCTCTTTGAGCACCCTCCCTACACGCTGGCGCTGGCGGTTGCGCTCCACGACGCGGCTCAGACCCACGACCTCGACCTGCTTCACGTTCACTACGCCATCCCCCACGCTACCTCGGCGTGGATCGCCCAGGAGATGCTTGGGGACGGGGGCGTGCCGGTGGTGACCACACTCCACGGCACGGACATCACGTTGGTGGGACTCCATCCGTCCTTCCAACCGATCACGCGCTTCTCCATCCTGCGCTCTACCGGGATCACTGCGGTCTCCGAGTACCTGCGGGACGAAACGGTTCGTGATTTCAACGTACCCGCTGAGCGGATCGAAGTAATCCCGAACTTCATCGACCCCGAGGTCTATGATCCGGCGAAGGAGCCCTGCTACCGGTCGACGCTGGCAGAGGAGGGGGAAAAGATCGTCATGCATGTCTCCAACTTCCGACCCGTGAAGCGCGTGGGGGACGTGGTGGAGATCTTCGGGCGAGTGGCCGCGAAAGTGCCGTCCCGCTTGATCATGGTAGGCGACGGACCGGACAGGCCGCGAGCCCTGGAGAGGGCCCGGGCCCTGGGCGTGGGCGACCGTGTGGTCTTTCTGGGGAAGCACGACTCCGTGGAGGAGCTGCTCCCGTGCGCCGATCTCTTCCTACTTCCCAGTGGGTCCGAGTCCTTCGGCCTGGCAGCCTTGGAGGCGATGGCCTCCGGGGTGCCGGTCGTGGCGTCGTCGGTGGGGGGCGTGCCGGAGCTGGTTCCGCACGGGGAGGCGGGATACCTCTACTCCGTGGGAGACGTGGATGGAATGTCCGAAGGGGCCCTGGAGATCCTGAGCGACCCGGATCGGCAGATGGCCTTCGGTGAGGCGGGTCGGACCGTCGCGGTGGAGCGCTTCTCGGCCGAGCTGGTGGTACCGGCGTACGAGGCGTCCTACGAGCAGGCGATAAAGTCCCACCCGCAGACCTTCGAGTCGTACGGGTGAGTTTCTGGGAGGCGGTCTTTCTCGGATTCCTCCAGGGGGCTACGGAGTTCCTGCCGGTCTCCAGCTCGGGCCATCTGGTGGTGGGCCAGACCCTGCTGGGCCTTGAGATCCCGGGGGTGCAATTCGAGGTGGCGGTGCACGCAGCGACTCTCGTCTCCATCGTTGTGGTCTACCACGACCGCATCCGAGGTCTCGTCCGCGGCGCCATCAGGGGTCAATCCCACGCCTTGCGCTACGTCGGCTTCCTGGCCCTCGCCACCGCTCCCGTCGTGGTCGTGGGAGCGTTCTTCAGGGATTCGGTAGAGGCGCTCTTCGAGAGCCCCTTCGTTCCCGCGGTGGCTTTTTTCGTCACGGGCGCCCTGCTCTGGACCACGCGCAGGGCGCTCCGGCGAGAGAGTTGGCCGGGCCTGGGCTTATTGGCGGCAGGCGTGATCGGTCTGACCCAGGCGTTCGCAGTGGTGCCGGGTATCTCGCGATCGGGAGCGACCGTGGTTGCAGCGCTGTGGATGGGCGTTGAGGCCGAGGAGGCTGCGGCATTCTCGTTCTTGATGGCCATTCCGGCGATCGCCGGAGCCGCGGTCCTCCAGCTCTGGGGATCGACCGATCCGGGACCGAGCCTCACAGGCGTTGCCCTGATCCTGGCGTCGGTGACGGCTGCGGTGACCGGTGTCCTGGCGATCCGGGCGTTCGTGGCCTTTCTGGCGCGACGGACGTTCCACCGGTTCGGCATCTACTGTTGGGCACTGGGAGCGGCGTTCCTGGTCTATCTCGTCTCGGTGGGTTGATCCTCGGTGGACCGTCTCTACGACTGGGAGGGCAAGCCGGTGGCGGTGTGGGAGCGCCTCTGGAACGTGCCGGTTTTGGAGGCCTACGGCACGCTTCCCTCCACGAACGACCGGGTCCGAGAGTTGGCGGTGGAGGGGGCGGCCGCCTTCACCGTGGTGACCGCCGAGACCCAGACGACTGGGCGCGGCCGGTCTGGAAAACGCTGGGAATCACCGACGGGGTTGGGCCTGTGGATCTCCTTTCTGCTGCGACCCCCAGCGGGGGGCGCTCCGGCCCTGACGCCGATTCTCGTGGGACTTGCCACCGCCCGGGCCATCGAGGCCCTGTGCCCTGAGCTCCATCCTGAGATCAAGTGGCCGAACGATGTTCTCGTGAGTGGCCGCAAGGTGGGAGGCATCCTGTGTGAAGGCGTGGGCCCGGCCGCAGTAGTGGTGGGCGTGGGTCTCAACATCTGCCAGCGCGAAGAGGATTTTCCCTCCGCTTTGAGGGATCAGGCGACCTCCCTGGAACTAGCCGGGTGCTCAGGAGTGTCGAGAGCCGAGTTGGCCGGGGGACTGCTCGGCGCGGCACGCAATCTGGTCGAGCCCCTCCCCGACGGACTCGATGAGGGCTTGCGCGTAGAGTTTCAGCACAGGGATGCTTTGGCAGGGCGTACGGTCCGTACAGACGCGGGGCAGGTGGGGCAGGCCATCGGGGTGGCGGATGACGGGGCCCTGCTGATCGAGGCGGAGGGGATCCGGTACGCGGTTCGAGGCGGGGGGGTCAGTATCGCTGAACTCGATATATACTAACGCGGAGAGAATGAGATGGAACTGGTCATCGACGTGGGAAACAGCGAGACGGTGCTGGGGCTCGTGCAGCCTGAGGGCTTAGAGTTGGCGGCCCACTGGCGTGTGAGCACGACCGTACCGCGCACTGTAGACGAGTACGAGCTCCTTCTCCGCACACTTCTCGCCAGCCGCGGATTCGCGCCTGAGGACTTGGATCTGGCGGTTCTGGGATCCGTCGTCCCATCGGCCAGGGGCATCATCACCGACACCCTGACGCGGATCGGGAGCGGGCCCCCAGTGGTTGTGACCGCACGGAGCCCTCTCCCGATCGAACTCGACGTGGACGAGCCGCTGACGGTCGGCGCCGACCGGATCGTCAACACGTTGGCCGCAAAAGAGATGTACGGACGCGACACCATAGCTGTGGACCTGGGGACGGCTACCACCTTCGACTGCATCACCGCTGACGGCGTCTTCCTCGGCGGCGTCATTTCCCAGGGCATCCAGGCGGGACTCGAGTGGCTGGGGAAGAAGACTGCCAAGCTGCCCAACGTCGAGCTGGGTCCTCCCGAACGAGTGATTGGGCGCCGGACCGAGGAATGCATCCGTAGCGGTGTGTTCTACTCGGCAGTGGACGCCGTGGACGGCATCGTGAGGCGCATCCGACGTGAGTGGGCACGCCCCGACGTTTATGTCGTGGCCACCGGAGGCTACGCCGAGGTGGTGGGGCCACACGCCGAAACGGTGGACCACATCGAGCCCTTCCTGACTCTCTACGGGCTCGCCCTGGCCGGGCGGACCATTCGGGGCTGAGAGAGGCTGCCGATCCGAGGTGTAGACGACCCGCAAGACCTGGGAGTTCCCGCGATTGTCCAGTTGACAGGACACCCGGGGATAATACATTATCGGGCTGATTAGCACTCGTTCGATATGAGTGCTAACAAAACACCGAACTTCAAGTGACCCAACCAGTTAGCAGGAGGCATTTCGGATGGCGACGAAGACTGCGACCAAGGCTGCGACCAAGATCAAGCCCCTTGCGGACCGTGTGGTGGTGACGCCCCTCGAGGAAGACGAGCAGATGCGTGGGGGCCTCTACATTCCGGACACCGCAAAGGAGAAGCCACAGCAGGGCAAGATCGTGGCGGTGGGACCCGGTAAGCTGTCGGACGAGGGCGTGCGGGTGGAGCCCGACGTTGAGGTCGGGCAGACCGTCCTCTACGGCAAGTACAGCGGTACCGACGTGACGATCGACGGGGAAGAGTTCCTCATTCTACGCGAATCCGACATCCTGGCGGTCATGGGGTAGAGCGGTGAAATCGGCGCGGATTCGGCGACTTTCTATAGAGACACACAGGAGTAAGTAAACAATGGCTGCTAAAGAGATCGGTTTTGACGTCGACGCGCGTACACGCCTGAAGGCAGGTGTCGACAAGTTGACCCAGGCCGTGAGGGTCACGCTGGGTCCCAAGGGCCGGAATGTCGTTATCGACCGTAAGTTCGGCTCCCCTACGGTCACCAAGGACGGCGTGTCCGTGGCCAAGGAAGTGGAGCTGGAAGACCCCGTGGAGAACATGGGCGCCCAGATGGTCAAGGAAGTCGCCACGAAGACCTCCGACGTGGCCGGTGATGGCACCACGACCGCCACGATCCTCGCCCAGGCCATCTTCGGCGAGGGCCTGAAGAACGTCACCGCCGGCACGAACCCCATGGGGATCCGCCGCGGCATCGACCTGGCCGTCCACCGGGTCGTTGAGCTGCTTGAGAGCTTCTCCACGGAGACCAAGGGCAAGACCGAGATCGCCCAGGTCGGCGCGATCTCGGCCAACAGCAACGCCGAGATCGGCGACCTTATCGCCGACGCCATGGAGAAGGTCGGCAAGGACGGTGTCATCACGGTCGAGGAGGCCCGCGGCCTCGACACGACTCTGGAGACCGTCGAGGGCATGCAGTTCGATCGTGGCTACCTCTCGCCCTACTTCGTGACCGATCCGGAGAGGATGGAGGCCGTTCTCGAGGATCCCATGATTCTCGTGCACGACAAGAAGATTTCTTCCATGAAGGATCTTCTGCCCATCCTCGAGAAGGTCGCCCAGATGGGTAAGCCCCTCGTGATCCTCGCCGAGGACATCGAGGGTGAGGCGCTCGCGACGCTGGTCGTGAACAAGCTCCGCGGCACGCTGAAGGTGTGCGCCGTGAAGGCCCCCGGGTTCGGCGATCGGCGCAAGGCCATGCTTCAGGACATCGCCGTCTTGGTGGGTGGCCAGGTCATCTCCGAGGAGGTGGGCTTCAAGCTCGAGAATACGGTGGTGAGCGACCTCGGGTCGGCCAAGCGTGTGGTCATCGACAAGGACGACACCACGCTCGTCGACGGCGCCGGTGAGAAGGACAAGATCAAGGGTCGCATCGAGGAGATCAAAGTCGCCATCGACAAGTCCACCTCGGACTACGATAGTGAGAAGCTTCAGGAGCGGCTGGCCAAGCTCTCCGGGGGAGTCGCCGTGATCAACGTCGGCGCGGCCACCGAGACCGAGATGAAGGAGAGGAAGGCACTCGTCGAGGACGCCCTCCACGCGACCCGCGCAGCCGTGGAAGAGGGGATCGTTGCCGGCGGTGGCGTGGCCCTGATCCGGGCTCAGCAGGCGCTGGCGGACTTCGCGATCGAGGGTCACGATGAGCAGGTCGGTGTCGACATTCTGAGTCGGGCCCTGGAGGCTCCGATTCGCCAGATCGCGTCCAACGCCGGAGCCGAAGGCTCCATCGTCGTTGCCAAGGTCCGGGAGGGTGAGGGCGCGTATGGCTACAACGCCGAGACCGAGGTCTACGAGGACCTGGTGGAGGCCGGCGTCATCGATCCCACCAAGGTGGTGCGCTCCGCGCTCCAGAACGCCGCGTCCATCGCGGGTCTGCTGCTCACGACCGAGGCTGTGGTCGTCGAGAAGCCCCAGGAAGAGGCCGCCGTGCCCGGCATGCCCGGCGGCGGCGGCATGGGAGGGATGTACTAGCGTCTTCGAGACACCATAGTGTCGTAAAGACGGGCACCGGCTCACGAGCATCCCTTCGGGAGGTCGGGAGTCGGTGCCCCCATCCTTCGCGGCGGCCCGGTTACCCTATGGTGGCCGGGCCGTCGTCTTTTCAGGTTGGTGGCTTTTTCTCCCGACTCCACTACTTTTTTTGCCACTCCAGGTGGCAAGTGAAACGACGGAACTGAACGAACATGGCGGATATCAAGGTGACCCTCCCGGACGGGACGGTCCTGGAGGTGCCCGAGCGATCCAGCGTCGCGGATGTTGCGGCGGCTATCGGCCCCGGATTGGCCAAGGCGGCCCTGGCGGGTGAGGTGGACGGCCACACGGTCGACGTCTTCCATACCATCGAAGCCGATGCCAGCCTGAGGATCATCACGGATCGAGACACTGACGCCCTTGCCCTGCTGCGGCACTCCGCCGCCCACGTGCTGGCTACGGCCGTGCGCGAGCTGCGCCCGGGTGCGGGGATCGGGTTCGGGCCGGCCATCGACGACGGCTTCTACTACGACTTTGACGTGGAGAAGCCCTTCACTCCGGAGGATCTGGAGACGTTCGAGGCCAAGATGGCCGAAGTAGTGGACGCCGACTACGCCTTCGAGCGCCGTGTCGTGACCGTTGAGGAGGCCCGAGAGCTCTTCGCCGACGATCCGCTGAAGCTGGAGCGCCTGGAGGAGTTCAGCGAGGACGAGGTCATCACGGTCTATCGGGACGGGCCGTTCCTCGATCTCTGCCGCGGGCCCCATGTGCCGTCCACCGGCCGACTCAAGCACTTCAAGCTCCTCTCCGGGGCGGGGGCGTACTGGCGGGGGGACGAGAGCCGCCAGATGCTTCAGCGCATCTACGGTACCGCCTTCTTCAAGAAGTCGGACCTGAGCGACCATCTCGAGCGCCTGGAGGAGGCCAAGAAACGGGATCACCGGGTCCTGGGCCGGGAGCTGGATCTCTTCTCCACCGACGCCCGGGTGGGTCCGGGCCTCATCCTGTGGCACCCGAAGGGGTCCGTGATCCGCACCGAGATCGAGACCTTTGAACGGGAGCTCGTAGTCCGGCACGGATACGACCTGGTGTACACGCCCCACATCATGAGCGAGAAGCTGTTCGAGATCTCGGGCCACCTGGAGAACTTCAAGGAAGGGATGTTCGGGGCCATCGACGTGGAGGGCAACGCGTACCGTCCCAAGCCCATGAATTGCCCGGGCCACATCGCCATCTACGAGGCCGACCAGCGGTCCTACCGGGACCTGCCCATCCGGATGGCCGAGTTCGGCACCGTGTACCGCTATGAGCGGAGTGGCGTGCTCCACGGCATGCTCAGGGTCCGGGGCTTCACCCAGGACGATGCCCACATCTTCTGCACGCCCGAGCAGGTCACCGGCGAAGTCGAGCGGCTCTTGGATCTGGTAGACGAGATGCTTTCCGCCTTCGGCTATCCGTACACCATCGCCCTGGCCACCAAGCCCGAGGAAAAGGCGCTGGGCACCGACAAGGAGTGGGATTCGGCGGTGAAGACCCTGGCCGACACCCTCGAAGCTCGTGGTGTGCCCTTCGAATACGACATCGGGGGAGGCGCCTTCTACGGACCCAAGCTCGACTTCAAGCTCATCGACGCCATCGGCCGCGAGTGGCAAGGCCCCACAGTCCAGCTCGACTTCAACCTGCCTGAGCGCTTCGAGCTGGAGTACGTGGGCGAGGACAACGAGCGCCATCGTCCCGTCATGCTGCACCGGGTGCTGGTGGGCTCCATGGAGCGCTTCGTAGGCGGCCTCATCGAGCACTACGCCGGGGCGTTCCCCCTGTGGCTGGCCCCCGAGCAGGTGCGGGTCCTGCCCATCTCGGAGCAGTGGGTCGACTCGGCCGACGAGTTCGCCGGCCAACTCGACGCTGCGGGGATCCGTGGGAAGGTCGTGGGCCGGGAGACGCTCAGCTACCGCATCCGCGACGCCGAAGTGCACAAGATCCCCTACATGGCCGTCATCGGCGAACGGGAGGCCGAAGCCGGCACCGTGGCCGTACGGAAGCGGGGGGCCGGCAAGAAGCAGGACATCATCGACCGGGCCCAGTTCATCACCCAGCTGGTGGGCGAGGTGATGAGCAGGACTCTGGGCTAGGAGGTCGGGCGGCCCCCGAGCGACCGTCTGGGAGGGGCTAAAGGCGGTGGCAGGGTGGGGCGGCGGAGCCCTGGACAGCAGGGAGCGAGGGGATCGCCCGACCTCCCGCGGAGCCCCGGCCAGCAGGGAGCGAGGGGACCGACCGACCTCCCTAGGCCGCTGTCGGACTCCTAGTTTCCCACCCGCGCCTTCAACTCTTCGAAGAAGTTCTGCGCCTGGATTTGGGTCGGAGCGTCTTCCAGGGACATCCGGGCTCCCGGCTCAGGACACACGTGGAAGAGATCCCGGATGTCACCCAGGATCGCCAGTTTGGCTTCCTGATCGGAGGGCACCAGATCCTCCAGCGTCCGTGTCCCAGAAACCGCGGACAGCTCTGCCAGGCGGGCCGCGGCGCCACCCGGTCCGGTGCCAGCGCTCTCCAGGACGCTCAGGGTCCAGGGAGACGATCCTGAATTGCTCAGCAGGTCCTCGAACGTGGAGACCGGCTCGCTCGAGGGGTCCCGCAGGTTGTTCGGGTTGGAGTCGAAGCACGCCTTGCGTCAGCAGGAGAAGGGCGGCGATCCCGAGCGTCGCGGAGCTCAGCCGTACCAGGCCCCGGTGGCGGTAGGGAAGGGCGACGAAGGGCTCGGCGAGAGCCTTCCAGACGGGTGGCTGCTCCAATGCTCTCGGCGACCGTACCGGCAGGGCCTCCATGAGGGTCGGCAGAAGGGTCAGCGCCATGATCAACCCGATGAACATGCTGGTCCCCGATATGAGACCCAGCTCGGCCACCCCTGCCTAGGCGGTGGGGAGAAACGCGAAGAATCCCAGCGACGTGGTTGGGATCCCAAGCCTACCAGCAACGTCAGGCAGACCATGACCATGGTGAAGAGGCCCGTCACGACGGCGGATCGGCTGACCCCCTCGAGCTCTTCGTGCTCGAGGGGGTCTGGCCCGTGGTGCGCACGTGCACCCACTGCATTCCATCGGATTCGACCTCGGCGGCGACCTCGCGAATCGTCACCATGGTCCCGCCAGCCGGAAGAATCCGTCCGTGATCCAGCTCCGGGACGATGGAGACGTGAACACGCTTTCGCCCGCCCTCCGCGTCCCCCCCCCAAGGATCACCTCGCTCCATGGGATCTCGTAGCGGTCCCCTTCCAGGAACGACTCCACGGCGATGGCCAGCTCCCGCACTGCGGCGATCATGGTGGTTCCCCCGTGGATGGAGTCCTCGTTTCCATCACTCCGGGGATCTTCGTAACCGCCGGGCTCTCCCGCTCTCTCGGGGCTCCCCTCGCTGCCGTCCTCTTCATGCTCTCCCCGCAGGAACTCGACGCAGCGTGCGAGCGCGCGGTCCAGCTCGGGGCCCCTTGCCACCGTTCCCAGGAGCAAGGCGCAGCGGGCGCTCACGTCGCTCGTGACGTACTCGGCCGGAATCGTGCAGTCGGCCTCCAGGGGATAGCACCAGTGACCGTCGTCCTGCTGGGCCCTGATCAGCGCCTCCGCACCGCGGCGAATGGCTGCGTCCAGCTCTGAGCGCCCGGAGTCCCGCCGGTTGGGGACCGGCTCTGCCGAAACGGACGCGCTCTCCAGGCGAAGACGCACGTCCCCCCGGATCCCGCCGACTTCAGACTGGCGCATCGGCCTTGATGACGGTCCTGGGGATCCCCAGTCCGGCAATGCCGAAGAGAGTACGCACGACCGGTTCGCACCTGGCCAAGACGCGGCTCAGCACGGCCATGGCTCGGACCGAGCGCCGGCCGATCTTCACCTGGGATCCCGAGGTGTATCCGCGATTGCAGTGGATCTTCCGTAACGTGAGGATGGCCATCCCCAGGGTCCAGAGGCAGAAGATGCGAATGCCGGCCTCCGACGCGGGGATCCGGATCGTATAGTCGAGTGCGTTTGCCAAGTGGCCATGGGTGATGCCGATGAGCTCACTCAGACCACGTTCGAACTCGGCTCTGCGCTGTCCGCGCTGCAGCTCGCTCAAGTCGACCCCGGCCTCGTCGAAGACACTCCGTGGCAGCCAGCATGCTCCCCGTTCCAGGTCGTCCCAGACGTCTTTCAGGATGTTGGTCATCTGGAGGCCCTGACCGAAGGAGCGACCCAGGGCCATCATCTCGTCCCGTTGGGACTCCAGAATCGGGAGGTGCAGGCAGAACAACTCCGTGAGCAACTCACCGACGACTCCGGCCACGTGATAGCAGTATCTGTCCATCGCCTCCTGGTCGGGAAGCCCCGGAGGCCCGTCGCCGGTCTGGAACTCCACCACGCCGTCGGCCATGACACCTACGCATCGCTCGATGGCCGCTCGCTGCCTACCGTCGAGCGATCGGTTGATCGAGAGGACGTAGGGCGTCTGACGGATGAGCTTACGGGCTGCGGGAAGGGTGGCGTCCGACAGGAGCGGGGCCAGCTTCTCCGCGAATCTCTGCGGGTCGAGCTCTCCCCGCAGGACTCGCACGAACTCACCCGAGAATCGAGCCTTTTGGCTACCGTCCAGGGTGGGCTCGTCCTCCACCGTGTCCACGATGCGGCAGAGCAGGTAGGCGTTACCCACCACCCTCCGCAGCTCTTCGGGAAGCACGGGGATGGTCAGGGCGAAGGTCCGCGAGACCTCCCGCAACATGTCGTCTTGGAGCCGGTCATCCCTCCTGTCGGCGCCCGGCCCCTCGCGGGACGGGGAGGGATCAGCCAAGGGTGGCGACGACATGGATCACGAGGCGCGGGATCTCGTCGGGGTAGTCGATCTTCCCACACCCCTGACACGCTAGACTGCACCGGGAAAGGGGCTCCAGCATGAGAACTAGAGGGTACCGCTCGTTCCTCTTCAGCTTCTGCTTGAGGAGGTATTTGCCCACCGCGATCAGCTTGCGGCTGGGGACCCTCATCACCTGCCTCTTGGGGATGTGACATTGCCTAGTAACCGCTACGGTACGCTTTGGATGTGATCCCTGCCAGCCTCACCGACGCTTCCCGTTCCCGGGGGTGCCCGCCACCTTGACGGGCCCGGGGATCTCCGTGATCTTTCTCGGGTCCTGAAGCCCGGGACACGGACAAAACGGAAGTGAGTCGCGCGCGAGCGGCTCCACCTTTCGGTTTCACGGACGACGTGGATACCGCCGGGTCGAGGAGAACGGGCGACCGGAGAGGCATGCCCCCGGTGCTTCGTGACCCTTGTGGCCCGGAGAATTCCGGGCTTTTTTGTTGTGGATGAGCTGGGGTTTCGAGGCCTGGGCTCCGCCGAACCTAATGAAGGAGAGGAAGATCACCGAGCAAAAAGTCCGTGTGAACGATCAGATCCGGATCAGTCCGGTCCGGTTGATCGACGAATTGGGAGGGCAAGTCGGGATTGTTTCCATCGAGGATGCGCGGGACCTAGCCCAGGACAGGGGCCTGGATCTGGTGGAAGTCGCTCCGGAGGCTCGACCTCCAGTAGTCAAGCTGATGGACTACGGGAAATACAAGTACGAGGCACAGCGGGCGGCCCGGGAGGCGAAGAAAAAACAGCACCACGTTCAGGTCAAAGAGGTGAAGTTTCGCCCGGGGATCGAGGATCACGACTACGACTTCAAAGTCCGTCATGCTCGGCGGTTCCTGAGCGAAGGGAACAAGGTCAAGCTGACGATGATGTTTCGGGGACGGCAGGTGACGCACCCCGAGTTGGGGCGCGATGTTCTCATTCGGGTCACCGAGGACCTCGAGGACGTGGGAAAGGTCGAATCCGAGCCGAGTTTCGAGGGGCGGATCATGTCCATGGTTCTGGCACCCCTCAAGTGAGTAGATGAGATGCCGAAGATGAAGACCAACCGAGGTGCGGCAAAGCGCCTCCGCCGAACCGGATCGGGTAAGATCCGGCGGATGCGGGCGAACAAGAGCCACATCCTCACCAAGAAGTCAAAGAAGAGGAAGCGCCGTCTCCGTTCTGCCACCTTGGTGAGCAAGGCCGACGAGAAGCGCATGGGGCGACTCCTTCCAGGGTCGTAGGCGAAAGGAGAGGCTTCGATGCCAAGAGCGACTTCATCTCCCGCTCGTAACAAACGGAAGAAGAAGATTTTCAAGGCGGCCAAAGGGTACTTCGGCGGCCGAAAGAACCTGTACCGCACCGCCAAGGACGCCGTAGAGAAGGGCTGGGAGCACGCGTACCGGGACCGGAAGAAGAAGAAGCGCAACTTCAGGCGCCTCTGGATCACCCGGATCAACGCCGCCGCCCGTGAGAATGAGCTCTCGTACTCTCGGTTCATGAACGGACTCAAGCGCGCCGGGATCGACCTGGACCGCAAAGCGCTGGCGGATCTCGCCGTGCGCAGTCCGGAGGCCTTTGGTGCCTTGGCGGACCGTGCCAAAGAGGGGCTCGAAGCTGGGTAGCCTCCCCGTACGACCACGGTATGCCAGGGGCTTCGCGACGATTCAGTCGCGGGGCCCCTTGCTATTGACGGCTATGGGTATGACCAGCGTAAGTTGTTGCCCTCAACCGAGGTGAACACGTTCATATATGAGCGATTCTAACTCTCTCGTCGATACCCTCAAGGCTCTCGAGACCGAGGCTCTGGCCGCCATAAAGGCGGCCACCGACGCAGATACGCTGGAAGCGTTGCGCATCGCGTACTTGGGCCGCAAAGAGGGTCGCATCTCCTCGCTTCTGCGCGGGTTGGGTGCTCTGGACGTGTCGGAACGTCCCGCGGTGGGCGCCGACGCGAACCGGGTGAAGGAGGCTCTCCAGGAGGCTCTGGAGGAGCGGGCGGGTGAGTTGGCCGGGGAGGTCGCCCCCACCGGTCTCGCCGAGGATCTCACCCTGCCGGGCCGCGCTCGTTGGAAGGGCGGGATCCATCCGGTCAACCAGGTTGTGAACGAGATCTGGCAGATCTTCCGTGGATTGGGTTTCGTGCGCGCCCGAGGGCCCGAGGCCGACACGGAGTGGTACAACTTCTTAGCGCTGAACACGCCCCTCGATCATCCGGCGGCCGACGAGCAGGACACGCTTTACCTGAAGGATTCGGTGCTCCTCCGCAGCCACACCTCTCCCGTCCAGGTTCGGGTCATGGAGCACTATCCACCCCCCATCCGGATTCTGGCCCCGGGAGTGGTCTACCGGAGGGACACGTACGACGCCACCCACACACCCGCCTTCGCACAGATCGAGGGGCTGGTGGTGGACGAAGGGATCACCTTCGTGGACTTCAAGGCGACGTTGGCCGAATTCGCGCTCCGATTTTGGGGTCCGGGTACGAAGGTCCGCTTCCGTCCTTCCTTCTTCCCCTTCACCGAGCCCAGCGCAGAGGTGGACGTGAAGCGTCAACTCATCATGAAGGACGGCACCAGGGTCGAGTCCGATTGGATCGAGATCATGGGCGCCGGCATGGTGGACCCCAACGTCCTCGAGAACGTCGGCTACGACGCGGAGCGCTACACGGGGTTCGCCTTTGGCATGGGGCCGGCCCGGATCGCACTCCTGAAGTATGGCGTGCCCGATCTCCGGCTGTTTTTCGAGAACGACGTCCGCTTTCTCTCCCAGTTCGCGCACGGAGGGGCTCGATGAACATCTCGTTCGCCTGGCTCGAGGCCATGGTACCGGGCCTGGAGATGGGCGTCGAGGAGGTGGTGGAGCATCTCGCCACCCGCGGAGCGCCGGTAGAGGGCACCGCGTTCCTGGGCGCCGGGCTGGAGGAGGTCGTCGTGGCCCGGGTGGAGTCCGTGCGTCAGCACCCAAACGCCGACCGGCTCTCCCTCTGCGAGGTGAATAACGGCGAGGAGACGCTCCAGGTGGTCTGCGGTGCTCCGGTCATCCACGAGGGCGGATTCTATCCCTTCGCGGGCGTAGGCGTGACCCTGCCGGGCGACTTCAAGCTCGAGCGGGCCAAGATCCGGGGCGAGTACTCCAACGGGATGCTCTGCTCCGAGAAGGAGTTGGGCCTGGGACGGGACCAGGCGGGCATCATGCATCTGACCGGCGAGGTCTCGCTGGGCCAGCCCCTCACCGAGGCTCTGGCCCTCGACGACGTGCGCTTGGATGTTGAGGTGACGCCCAACCGGGGCGACTTACTATCCCAAGTGGGAGTGGCCAGGGAAGTGGCGCCGGGTGGAGTCGACGGCATCGTGCTGCCAGCCATCCCTGGCGCCCCGGATCTTGATCTCGAGGTCAAGACGGGCGAGCTGGAGGTGACGCACGCCGGGGTCGGCATCCGCATCGACGAGCCTGAGCTCTGTTACCGATTCCTCGGTGTGATCATCCGCGGCGTGCAAGTGGCCCCCTCTCCGGATTGGCTCGCCCGGCGACTGCGGGCCGTGGGACAGCAGCCCATCAATAACGTGGTCGATGCCACGAACTATGTGATGCTTGAGATGGGCAACCCCATGCACGCCTACGACCTCGGAAAGCTCGAGGGGTCGCGGCTGGTCGTGCGGAAGGCGAAGGACGGGGAGACGATGGAGACCCTGGACGGCCTGGAGCACGAGTTCGAGTCCGAGATGCTCATGATCTGTGACGCCTCAGTGCCCCACGACATCGGTGGCATCATGGGTGGGCTTCACTCGGCGGTGACAGAGGAGACCTCGGAGATCCTGCTCGAGTGCGCTCTCTTCGAGCCGAAGTCCATCCGGAGGACCCGGCGGGCTCTGGGCATCTCCACGGACGCCAGCTACCGATTCGAGAGGGGAGTCGATCCGGAAGGACACGTCCCAGCAGTGAAGCGGGTCCTGGAGGTCATCCTTGCTACGGCGGGTGGCGAGATCGATGGGCCGATCATGGAAGTTCTGCCACGGCCTTGGGAGCCCTTTTCGCTGACGCTCCGGCTGGCCCGGGTCGAGCAGGTGCTGGGCGTCCCGCTCGGAGCGGAGGAGATCGAGGGCCTGCTGAAGCCACTGGGCTTCAGTGTGGAGGCCGGCGGCGAGGGGGAGCTCGACGTGACCGTGCCGGGGTACCGAAGCTACGACGTGACCCGTGAGGTGGACCTCATCGAGGAGATCGCTCGCACTCACGGGTACGACAGCTTCCCCGACGAGCTGGGCCCCGCCCGGCCGACCACCGTACCGGACCATCCACTCTTCCAGCTCGAGGACGAACTGAGGCATGCGCTCGCCGGCACCGGGCTCTTGGAAGCTACGAATCCGGCCTTCGCCCCTGAATCCGAAGGAGACGTGGAGATCAGCAACCCCATCTCCCAAGAGGAGAGCCACCTGCGGAGCGCGCTTCTCCCGGCCCTTTTGCGGTGCGTCGAGTACAACTTCGCCCGTGGCGCTCGGGACGTCCGGCTGTTCGAGATCGGGACGGTCTTCAGCGCGTGTGATTCGGGCGATCCACCTCGCGAGGATCTTCACGTGGCGCTGACCATCACGGGTCGCCAGCGACCGGCTCATTGGTCCGAGGAAGTAGACGCGGTAGACTTCTGGACGTTGAAGGGGCTCGTGGAGGAGACGTTGGCCGAGTCCGGTTGGGGTGGGGGTTCGGTGAGCCCGAGGGCCGACCCCGCCGAGGCCCGCGGCGAAGGGCCGGGCGAGGCTTGGGACGGCGGACCCGTTACCGGTGACCTGTTCGTGCCTTCCACTACGGTGATCATCTCGGCGGTGGACGGCAGGACCGTCGGTTCGGCCGGCCAGGTCCGCACGGACCGAATCGACGCTCCCACGTGGGCGGGGCCGGTGTGGGCCATGGAGCTCCTCTTGCCCGCCGAGCCCGAGCTGGATCGCGCGCCCCTATTCCGGCCTCTCCCGCAGTTTCCGGGGGTGGATCGTGATCTGGCCCTACTTGTCCCCCAGCACGTCTCGGCAGAGTCCGTCCTCGAGTGCATACGCGGATCGGGTGGCGAACTCCTCGACGCGATCACCATCTTCGACGTGTACCGGGGCGAGGGGGTGGGAGAGGGCGAGCGCTCGCTCGCGTTCCGTCTCCGCCTCCAGGCGTGGGATCGGACATTGACCGACAAGGAGGTGGATCGGGTGGTCGGGAAGGTCGCAAAAAGACTTCTGGAGGATCTCGGTGTCGAACAACGCCTCTGAAAATTCGAACGTCACGCCGGCCCAGGCAATTGAGCGGCTGGAGGAAGTCGTGTCCCTGGCCGTCGGAGAGGTCGGCCGGCTCCGCCAGGAAGTCGCTCGTATGGAGGCTCAGGGCGAGGAGCTGGAGGGGCTGCTTCGTGGTGTGACGTCCGGAGAAAGAGGCCCTCGTGAGATGATCGACCGGCTCCACATCCTGGAGGAGGAGAATCGCGACCTCCGAACCCGGCTGAACCAGGGCAGAGAGGGAGTCGAGCGTCTTCTGGCAAGAATCAAATTCCTGGAGGAGCAAAGGTGAGTGCAGAAAAGGAATCGGTAACGGTCAGGATCGCCGGCGAAGAGCATACCATCCGCTCCAGTGCCCAGGCGGATTATACCAAACGCTGTGCCCGGCATGTAGATCAGCGGATACATGACATCAAGAAACAGGTCGGCCTCCTGGAAGGACACAAGGCCGCCATCCTCGCCGCCCTCTCCATCACCGACGAGCTCTTTCAGGCGAAGGACGATCTCGAGCGAAGCGGCATCGATCTGGTGTCGAGGATGGAGGAACTCGCCGAACGGCTGGAAGCTGCCATCGCCCACGAGTAGCGGGCGCTTCGATCTAGGCACCCCCTCCCACTGCCGGGCCGCATGGAGCGGGACCTTCGGCGACCTTGCGTTTCGCCGAGCCCAAATTCTATTGTTTGCCTGTTAGCTAACGCCAACCATGCAGACGCCTCTCTGCTGGCGTCTGATTTTCGGAGCAATAAAACAAATGGATCCGCTGGTTATCGGACTGGCGGCGGGCGCGGCGTTGTTCTTTGGAGCCGCGGGATATGTCGGACGCGGCCTGATCGAGCAATCGCGTCAGAGGAAGGCACAGGCCGCCGCCGAGGATGAAGCATCCAGGATCCTGGCTCGCGCTCAGGAAGAGGCGGACAACCTCCGTACGTCCAAGGTCCTCGAAGGAAAGGAAGAGGTCTTCCGGCTCCGGGAGTCGTGGGAGAAAGAGGAGCAGCGGCACAGGGAGGAGGACGAGCGGGCGGAGCAGCGCCTGGCCGAGCGCGCGGATGCGCTGGACCGCCGCTTCGACACCTTGAACGAAAAGGAGTCGGCCCAGGCGCAGCGCAGCAAGGGGCTGGACCAGCAGGAACGGGAGCTCACCGTGCAGGCCCAGGAGGTGGATCGCGCCCGGGCCGAGGTTCGCAAGAAGCTCGAAGCGCTGGTGGGGACTTCAGCGGCCGAGGCCAAGCAGGAACTGATCGAAGACCTGAAGGACGAAGCAAGGGCCGACGCCGCCAACGACCTCCGCGAGATCAAGGAAGAGGCGCAACGCAACGCCGACCGCGAATCCAAGAAGATCCTGGGCCTCGCCATACAGCGAATGGCGGCGGACCAGACCGCGGAGATGACGGTCTCCGTCGTACAGCTCCCCTCCGACGAGATGAAGGGCCGCATCATCGGGCGAGAAGGACGCAACATCCGCTCGTTCGAGCAAGCCACCGGCATCGACGTCATCATCGACGACACCCCTGAGGCCGTGGTTCTCTCAGGGTTCGACCCGGTGCGGCGAGAGGTGGCGCGGATCGCGCTACAGCGGCTCATCGAAGATGGACGAATCCACCCGGGCCGCATCGAGGAGATGGTGGAGAAGAGCCGGAAAGAGGTGGAGCAATCCATGGTCGAAGCGGCCGAGGAGGTGCTCTACGAGCTCGGAATCCACAACGTCCACTCCGAGATTGTAAAGGTCCTCGGCCGGCTGAAGTTTAGGACCTCGTATGGCCAGAACCAGCTTCAGCACGCCAAGGAGGTGGCGCTCCTGGCTGGGAACATGGCGGCGGAGATGGGGCTGGACGTGCAAGCCACGAAGCGGGCGGGCGTGCTCCACGACGTGGGGAAGGGTCTGACGCACGAGCAGGAAGGTACCCACGTGGAGCTCGGATATCGCCTCTGCAAAAAGCACAACGAGTCGGAGATCGTGCTGAACGCCATCAGGGCGCATCACGATGAGGAGCCCCACTTCTTCGCCGAGACGTTCCTCGTGACGGCGGGCGACGCCATCTCCGGATCCCGCCCGGGTGCCCGACGCGAGATGTTCGAGGGGTACGTCAAGCGGCTGGAGAGGCTGGAGGAGCTGGCCATGGAGCATCCCGGCGTCGAGCGCTGCTTCGCCATTCAGGCAGGCCGCGAGATACGTGTCATGGTCGAGCCGGAGAAGGTCACGGACAACGAAATGGCTCAGATCTCCGAAGCGGTGGCGCGGCGCATCGAAGGCGAGCTGCAGTACCCGGGTCAGATCAAGGTGGTCGTGATCCGCGAGACCCGGGCCATCGATTTTGCACGCTAGTGTTCCATTCCACGGATGCACCGCGCCCACTAGGCGCCGCCCCGTGGGGGCGACCCAGGAGCACATAGAGGAGAGCGAATGTCCGCTGAGATCATATCGGGCAAGGAGATAGCCGCGTCCATCAGAGCGGAGCTCAAGGAGCGCGTGGCGGAGCTGAAGGTGTCGGGGCTCACGCCCGGGTTGGCCGTGGTGCTGGTCGGCGACGATCCGGCCAGTCACGTTTACGTCGGCATGAAGAACAAGGCCGCCATAGAGGTGGGTATCTACTCGCGTCAGATCACCCTCCCGGTGGAGGTCACCGAAGACGAGCTACTGGGGATTGTGGCCGGGCTGAACACCGACCCCGACATCCATGGAGTCCTGGTGCAGCTTCCGCTGCCCGACCAGATCGACGAAGCCAAAATCCTCTTGGCCATCGATCCGGAGAAGGACGTGGACGGGTTCCATCCCGTGAACGTCGGCCGGCTGGCCACTGGTGATCTGGATGTGCTCACACCGTGCACCCCCCGGGGCGTGATCGAGATGCTCATGCGCAGCGGGAATGATCCGGCGGGTAAACACGCGGTGGTCGTGGGACGGTCCAACATCGTCGGGCGTCCCATGGCGTCGCTCCTTCTGCGGAAGGCCTCCGGAGGCAATGCCACAGTGACGGTAGCTCACAGCCGCACCGCCGACCTGGGCGCCGTCACTCGGGAAGCCGATATCCTCATCGCGGCGATCGGGCTCCCCGAATTCATTCGGGGTGACATGGTGAAGCCGGGGGCCGTGGTCATCGACGTGGGCGTCAACCGGGTCGACGACGACACCCGAGAGCGTGGGTACCGCCTTATCGGTGACGTAGCGTTCGACGAGGTGAAGGAGGTGGCGTCGGCCATCAGCCCTGTGCCCGGGGGTGTGGGGCCGATGACGATCGCGATGCTGCTCTCCAACACGGTGGACGCTGCGGCTCGGTCGACGAGCGCCAGCCTCTCGAGGGCTTCGACGGCCTCCTAAGGGGACCGTGATCACATGACGAGCCCGCGCGTCTGGAGCGTCACTCGGGTCAACCGGGCAGTACGCCTCCTACTGGAAGACACCATCGAGAGCCTCTGGGTCTCCGGTGAGGTGGCCAATTGGAACCGGGCTCGGTCCGGACACTGTTACTTCACCCTGAAGGACGATCGGGCGCAGCTTCGCTGCGCCATGTTCCGGACGGAAGCGGCCACCCTCCCCACCGACCCCGAGCAGGGCATGAACGTCCGGGCCTTCGGTGGCTTGTCGCTGTACGAGGCCAAGGGCGAGTATCAGCTCATCGTACGTCGCCTCGAGGCCGAAGGTGAGGAGGGTCTTTGGCGCCTCGCCTTCGAGCGTGTTCGGGCGAAGCTCGATGCCGAAGGGCTCCTGGCTTCCGAACGTAAGAGGCCGCTGCCACGGTTCCCGAGGGCCGTGGGTGTCGTGACGTCTCTGAGCGGGGCGGCCCTCCACGACATCGTCACCGTCATTCGGCGTCGAGCTCCCTGGACCCGGGTCGTCGTCCGGGGGACACGCGTCCAGGGCGAGGGTGCGGGTGCGGAGGTGGCCAGGGCCATCGAGGCCCTAGGGGAAAGCGGGCTCGTGGACGTGCTGATCGTCGGTCGAGGGGGCGGCTCCCTGGAGGACCTCTGGGCCTTCAACGAGGAGGAGGTGGCCCGGGCCATCGCCCACTGTCCGGTGCCTGTGATCTCGGCGGTGGGTCACGAGATCGACGTCACGGTGGCGGACCTGGTGGCGGACCACCGCGCGCCCACCCCGTCGGCTGGAGCGGAGACTGCGGTCCAGGACGGAGAGGGGTTAGGCGAAGTTCTTGCATCGACCAGAGAGCGAATGAGTCGAGCCTTGCGTGGGACGGCCCTCAGGCGCCGTGAGACGCTAATCGTCCGGCTGGGTCAGCTGCGACGCTCGGCGTCAGCTTTGGCCCGGCCTCGAAGGGAAGCCCTCGGCCGGGCTGGTGATCGGATGGAGACGGCGGTACGGAAGTTGGTCTCGCTCAAGGTGGCACGTCTGTCGGAGGCAGCCGGCAAGATGGATGTCCTGTCGCCCTTGGCCACGCTGGGTCGGGGATATGCGCTGCCTCAGGACGATGCCGGCCAGGTCCTGCGTACTGCCGCCGAGCTGAAGCCCGGTTTGCGTTTCTCGCTTCGGGTTTCGGACGGGTCGGTGCCCTGTGAGGCGCTGGGGCGAGACGGGGCAGGTGCTGGATCATCGCAGTGATCGGATCGGTAGAGACGGATAGGCCCGCAGCAAGGAGACATCCATCGTGACGCCGGCAGACCATTTGCCCGATCAAACCACGGATGCCGCTCCCTCCTTGGAGGAGCGTCTGCGACGCCTCGAGGAGATCGTGCGGTCCCTGGAGGCAGACGACCTGGAGCTGGAAGGAGCCCTGGCCCTCTTCGAAGAAGGCGTGGAGCACGTGCGGAGCGCCGAGGACATCCTCAGAAACGCCGAGCTCAAGGTCGACGAGCTTTTGGGTCCCCCCGACGAACAGGTCACACGGCCCCTGGAGGACGAGTCGGAGTGACGGACGACCCGTCCCTCGACCTCGAGGCGTTCCTCCTCCGGGAGAGGGAAGAGGTGGAGAAGGCCCTCGAGCGCTCTCTGCGGTACTTCTCGGGCCATCTCCCCACGAGCCTCGCCGAGCCTGTTCGGCACGCTGTGATGACGGGGGGAAAGCGCCTCAGACCCATTCTCTGCACGGTGGCCTACAGCACGTGCGGAGGGAACGGGGGGCCGATGGCTCATGACCTCGGCGTCTCCCTCGAGCTCATTCACGCTTACTCGCTCATGCATGACGACCTCCCGTGCATGGACGACGCCGCACTGCGGAGGGGCCGGCCCACGTCCCACACGCTCTATGGAGAGGAGGCGACGGTTCGGGCTGGGCTAGCTCTCATCCCGGCCGCGTCGCTTCAAGCGCTTCGGGCCGCCCGGGCCCTGGGATGTGACGAGGACACGGCCAAAGCCGTCGTTCGGGAGCTCAACCGTGCGGCGGGAGGCGGTGGCATGGTGGGGGGTCAGTACCTGGATCTTCTGGCGGAAGGGCGTGCCTTGGAATCGGCCGAGCTGGACGACCTTCACCGGATGAAGACCGGAGCGCTCTTGACGGCCTCACTCGTGATCGGAGGGCTGGCCGCGGGTGCGCCCGACCCGACGCTCGCCGGACTTCGCGGCTACGGGCGGGCCGTTGGGCTCGCGTTCCAGGTCACCGACGACATCCTGGACGAGACCTCTTCCGCCGCCGACCTGGGGAAGAATCCGAGTGACGGGCTGCTCGACAAGAGCACCTACGTTTCCCTCCACGGTATCGAGGAAGCTCTCCGACGGGCTCGGGCTCTCGCCGAAGAGGCCCTCGAGGCCCTCCGTGCGGCAGCGATCGAGGCTCCCGAGCTCGCCGCCCTCGCCCGCTACGTCGTGGAACGGAAGCGGTAGTGCGGTGTTGTGGGAGAGTAACCTTCAGGAGCTGAATCCGTGACCCTTCTCGACCGAATTCAGGACCCCGGGGATATCCGTCGGCTGGCGAGAGACCAGCTGCACGAACTGGTCACCGAGGCCCGAGATCGGCATATCGACGTGATCTCGAAGATCGGGGGTCACTTCGGCGGGAGCCTCGGCGTCGCCGAGCTCACCGTCGCCCTCCACTACGCCTTCGATACGCCTCGCGACAAGCTGATCTGGGACACCGGCCATCAGGGCTATATCCACAAGATCCTGACCGGCAGGAACGAGCAGTTGCCGACCATCCGGCAGAAGGACGGGTTGGCGCCCTTCCTCCGACGCGACGAGTCGGAGTACGACCACTTCGGCGCGGGACACGCCGCCACCTCGATCTCGGCGGCCCTTGGCACGGCCATCGCGCGTGACCTGAACGGGGACGACTTCAGTGTGGTCGCCGTCATCGGCGATGGGGCCATGGGATGCGGCCTGGCGTACGAGGCACTCAACAACGCCGGACACACGGATCGCGATCTCATCGTCGTTCTCAACGACAACGATCACTCCATCGCTCCCAACGTGGGGGCGATGAACAAATACCTCACGGGCGTGATCACGCATCCGGTCTACAACCGGATCCGCGACGAGGTGAAGGAGCTGCTCTCCAAGGGACCCGGCGGTGCCGAGGGCGCTCTGATACGTGTCGCCGGTCGGGCGGAGGGGAGCGTGAAGGGGCTCTTCCTACCGGGCATGCTCTTCGAGGAGCTGGGCTTCCGCTACATCGGGCCCGTGGACGGCCACGACCTCGACTCCCTCGTCGACACCCTCTCCGCGGTGCGTCGTCTCGACGGCCCGATTCTCGTCCACGTCATCACCCAAAAGGGGAAGGGATTCGCGCTCGCCGAGGAGAACGCGTACAAGTGGCACGCGGCTTCACCATTCGACAAGATCTCCGGCGAGGCCAAGAAGAAGGGCGGCGGACTTCCGCGCTACCAGAAAGTCTTCGGTCGAGGCCTCAAGGAGCTCGGCGAAGTCGATGAGCGGATCGTGGCCATTACGGCCGGGATGCCGGACGGCACCAGCACCGACATCTTCGGGGAGGCGTTCCCGGATCGGTACTTCGACGTCGGAATCGCCGAGGCCCACGGCGTCACCGCGGCAGCAGGGATGGCCACGCAGAAGGGGATCCGCCCCGTCGTGTGCATTTACTCGACCTTCCTGCAGCGGGCGTTCGACAGCATCATCCACGACGTCGCGCTTCAGGATCTGCCGGTGGTGTTCTGCATGGACCGTGCAGGGATCGCGGGACCCGATGGCCCGACTCATCACGGGGCCTTCGACATCCCATACATGATGCTGACCCCCGGCATGACGGTGACGGCCCCGAAGGACGGGGCGGAGATGCTGGCCCTCGTGCGTCTCGGGATCGAGCACGAGGATGGGCCGTTCTCCGTGCGTTGGCCGAGAGATGCCGTACCGGCGGAGGTGCCGCATGTCAGCGAGATCCCGGAGGTCGATTACGGCACGTGGGAGGTGCTGCGCCGTGGGTCCGACATCGCCTTCCTCGCCACGGGTACCATGGTCCTCGAAGCTCTCGAGGCGGCCCAGGCGCTGGCCGCCCGGGGAGTCCAGGCCACGGTGGTGAATTGCCGTTTCCTGAAGCCCCACGATAGGGAGGTCCTCCAGGAGGTCGTCGAGGGACACGGGAAGGTGCTGACCATCGAGGAGGGAGCTGTCCTCAACGGCTTCGGGGCGTGCATGACCCGCGAGATCGACAATCTGGAGCCGGGACACGATGTGCAGGTGCGATGCCTCGGGCTTCCGGATCGGTTCGTCGAGCACGGAACGCGCGACGCGCTGCTCCGCGAGGTGGGGCTCGACGTCGAAGGGATCGTCACCGAGGCGAGGCGCATGCTCGGCGACGCCGTTTCATCCGCTGCGGAGACTGCGTGACGGACGAGGTCTCCCGGGCCGATCCCGGGAACGAGCTCCGGCGCATCGGCGTACTCGGGCGCTCTGCACATGAGGACTTACCGAGCTGTGTTCAGCGTCTCGCCCGGTTCGCGGACGATCACGACCTCAGCGTTTGCTTCGAGGAGCACCTCCTCGCCGACGCGCCCGAGGGGGCCAAACGGTTGGATCTCGACGACGAGTCGGTCGATTTCCTCATCGCCTTCGGGGGGGACGGTACGCTCCTGAGGGCGGGGCGCATGGCCGCGGGACGGGAGATCCCCGTTCTGGGAATCAACGTTGGCCACCTCGGCTTCCTCACGGGGCTTCCTCATCTCGAGATGGAGGACCGCTTGGGCCGTGTCCTCGAGGGCGACTACGTCCTGGACCGGCGGTTCATGGTGGAAGCGCGGGTGATCCACACCGACGGGTCGGAGGGCGATCTCCTGTTGGCATGGAACGACTTCGTGATCCATAAGGGTGGGGTTGCCCGGGTCTCGCGCCTGGACCTGCGCGTGAAGGAGGGAGAGGACTGGCAGGAGGTGGGCAGCTTCTCCGGGGATGGGCTCATCGTCTCGACGCCCACCGGATCCACGGCTTACTCCCTGTCAGCAGGTGGTCCCATCGTGGTGCCGTCGGTGGACTGCCTCATCGTCACCCCGGTCTGTCCACACACCCTGGCGGTGCGTCCCCTGGTCATTCCCGGAAGCCAGGTCCTGGCGGTGAGCCCTCTCGAGGGCACCGACGACTTGGTTCTGACGGCCGACGGGCAGCTGGCCCACGACTTCGGCGTGGGCGCCGAGGTCCGCATCACTCGCTCCGAGGTTGAGATCCCCCTGGTCCGCTTCTCGGACCAGAACTTCTTCGGGACCCTGCAGGGCAAGCTCAACTGGGCCGCCCGGCCGTCGGGCTGACGGGCGGTGCCAGCGTCGGCGCAACCGCACTTTTCACTCCGAGGCGGCTCCCGGCTCCGCGACCCCAACTCCCATTGAGGGGGCTCATGGGGCCCTGGTAGATTTCCCTCCATGCTGATCGAGCTCCGCGTCCGCGACTATGCCGTCATCGACGACCTCTCCCTTGAGCTGGGCCCCGGCTTGAGCGTTCTCTCGGGCGAGACCGGGGCAGGCAAGTCCATCATCGTCGGTGCGCTCTCGCTCCTGTTGGGTGAGCGTGCGTCGAGCGACTCCGTGCGGGTCGGGGCGGAGCGGGCCCGGGTCGAGGCCGTCTTCGACGTATCGGAGCG
Organism: Longimicrobiales bacterium; assembly: GCA_965238005.1. GTDB lineage: Bacteria > Gemmatimonadota > Gemmatimonadetes > Longimicrobiales > Gaopeijiaceae > CBDCKN01. Next base: position 2,354,331 of record OZ250165.1, on the reverse strand, counting down.
GCTCGAGCTTCTCTCCCGCCTGGCCGAGCTCGGTCAGGAGGCCGAGGACGGTCTGCTGATCCTGCGGAGGGAGGTCGCGGCCGAGGGGAGGAATCGAGCCTGGATGAACGGCTCCCCCACCACGGCACGGGTCGTGGGCGAGCTCGGTAGGGTCCTGGTCGATCTCCACGGCCAACATGAGCACCAAACCCTGCTGAGGCGGGAGGCGCAGCGGAACATCCTGGACGCCTTCGGTGACGCCGAAGGTGATGCGGCCGACGTGGTCGAAGCATTCGAGACGCTCACCGGCCTCGAGACGCGGCTCTCGGAGCTTCGAGAACGACGCCGTGAGCTGGAAAGCCGGGCGGACTTCCTGCGATTCCAGCTTGCGGAGATCGAGAAAGGCCGGGTGGAGGTCGGAGAGGACGCGGCCCTGGAGGACGAAGGGCGTCGCCTCGAGCACTCCGAGGAGCTGCTCCGGGAGGCGACCTCGATCCACGCCGAGCTCTACGGCGGGGACGGGGCTGTCACCGATCGTCTCTCGCAATTGCTCGGCTCACTGTCACGTCTGAAGGAGTGGGACCCGTCGCTGGAGGGCGCCCACGACGCCCTCAAGGAGGCGTATCACGCCCTGGCCGACGTGGGCCGTGAGCTGGGGGATTACGCCGGGAACGTCCGGCATGACCCCGGCCGGCTCGAGGAGGTGCGAGAGCGCCTTGACCTGATTCTCCGCCTCAAGCGCAAGTACGGTCCGGGGCTCACCGACGTCGTGGAGACCGGCGGTCGCCTGAGCGCCGAGCTGGACGAGCTAGAGGGTTCGGGCTGGGACGAAGAGGCGCTCCAACGGGACGTCGATGAGACTCGCACCGCACTGACCGATGCCGCCGAAAGGCTGACGGGCAAACGGCAGGAGGCCGCACGTCGACTCGAGACGGAGGTGGAGGCACTCCTGCCTGATCTGGGTCTTCCCGGAGCCACGTTCCAGGTGCTTCTCGAGGCTTTGCCCACTGTGGGAAACCGCGGCGCCGAGCGGGTGGAGTTCCTGGTGTCGGTCAACGCTGGCTTTCCTCCCATGCCCCTCGGCCGGGTGGCCAGCGGCGGGGAGCTCTCCAGGGTCATGCTGGCCCTCAAGGCCATCCTGGCCCGGGTCGATCAGGTTCCCACCCTGATCTTCGACGAGATTGACGCGGGGATCGGCGGTCAGGTGGCCACCCTCGTGGCAGCTAAGCTCCAGGAAGTCGCCCGTTACCATCAGGTATTCGTCATCACTCACCTGCCTCAACTGGCGTCCCGAGCTCGCAGCCACCTTCTCGTCGAAAAGACTGAGGGAGACGGCCTCGCGGCCACCAGCGTCGATGAGCTGAAGGGAGAGGCGCGGGTCCGGGAGATCGCCAGGATGCTCGGAGGCGATCCCGAGTCGGAGACGTCGCGGGACCATGCGCGCGAGCTGTTGGAGACCCTCTAGTATGGTGTCCCAGAAGTGTCTCGGCCATTGATCTCGCTGCGCTCGATCGTCTCGCGGTCAACTCGGCGCTCACGATGAGCATGAAGGTCGCTCGGCTCGAGCACCGATGCATCCGGCCCTGCGGCGTTCCTCCTTCTCGGACCACGGCCTTCGGCCGCGTTGCCCGCGTTGCTATTCCTCGTCGTCGCGCCTGACCCACGCCTAACGGCGCGAGTACCCCGGATCCGGCGCCTTGGCACTCTCGGTGGCTCGCGAACTTCTGGGACACCACACTAGTTCCAAATGCCCCTGAAGAGCCGCAGTCCGAACTCGATGCGCTCCGTCTTGGGCGTGAGCCCTCCGCTACCCGACACGCCCCTGCGAAACAGGAATCGGGCCTCCATGGGGCGACCTCGACCACTCCGTAACGTGGAGTAGACGACGCCGATTCCGACCTCGAGCATGCTCTGTTCGGTCTCGAGCTCGAGGAGCGCGACATCCAGGGGCGAGGGCACAGCTTCGTCGGCGACGAGGGATTCGTAAGTGTCTGCTCCCTTGGAGAAGGTTCGGACGTCGAAGGCGACGGCCATCTCCTCGGTGAGTTGGAAGCGCGGGGTCAGGCGGAGGTGAAAGTAGTTGCCGGGGGTCCAGCGGACGGCCTGGGTCGCCGAGAGGGGCGCGAAGATCCGGTCCGGGGCGGCGATGCGGCGCTGCACGAAGGTCGAGGCGGCCAGTCCGTACCGGACCTCTCCCCAGAGTCCCAGCCGGCCCCCGTTCAAACCACCGAACAAGCTCACCTCCAGGTCCTGCTGGCCGTCGCCGCTCCCCGTGTCCACGAAGTTGTCGGGGGAGTCGGTCTGCCCCGTGCCAAGGCGAACGAGGGCTCCCGCGCCGACCTGGTAGCTGGGGCCCGAAGGCGGCTCGTCTGTCTCGCCGCCCGGCGGAGAGCCCCAGAGCCGCACGTTGGCGTAAAGCTCCACGTCGCCCATCTCCCACATACTGCGCCACGAGGCGAACGGCGCGCCAACCACCCCGTATCCCGGGTCCGTCACAAGCCTTCCGTACTCATCCTCGGTGAGGAGTTGCGTCGCCAGGGGGACGCGGGCCGGAAAGGAGACGCCCAGCGCCTGATGAGCGTCCGTGAGGGCCTGGACTCGGGACTGAAGGGCATCGCCCGTGGCGGTACCGTCCAGGGGGAAGACGCCCTGGGACGCAAAAGCGCCGAGGAGCGCCCGCCGAAACTTCTGGCCCTCCGCGAGAAGCGAAGAGGCAACGATGCAGCCCGATGCAGCCGGGTCCGCCGAGCACAGGTCATCGGCGAGAGCCGTGACGGCCGCCTCGGCGACAGCGAGGCCACCCAGGAAGTCTCCCACGGCGCTCGGATCGCTGAGGGAGGGTGTGAGCCCCACGTTGGCTCCGTCTCCGCGGAATGTCCAGGCCACCTCCGCCCGCCGGCGGGAGAAGGGGACCATGCCGCCGACGCTGAGCCAGTCGAACACCCCGACATCCACACGGATTGGAAGCCACACGGCGTCCCGCGTCACCACTGCCCTGGTCGATCCGAGCACCAGCGGCGCGACAGGCCCGCCTGTTGCCGTCTCGAGGTTTCGCTCGAGGGCTTCCAGTCCGGGAAGTAGCCTCGTGCCCACCGCCGTGTCCGAGAAGTCGAAGCCGATCGGCTCCTCTTCTTGGATGAGGTTCCCGCCCTCCGTCCGCTCCCCGAACCTCGTGTCGGCGTAGAGGTAGAGCGTACTGACCTCGATGCGGAGGCGACCGGGTGGGATGAGGGGTCCGGAGACTTCCTGCGCTGCGACAAGAGCGGAGCCGAGGGCCGGAGAAAGGACCATGTGGAGCGCCAAGAATATCGGGAGGCAGAGAGCACCGAAGATCATCCTCTTCCGACCCCGTCCGAGCTTTCTGGTGGGCCGCGTACGACAGTCACCCTCATGCGGCGCAAGCGCTCCTCGATGTAGTGGAACTTCTGTCGCTGAACGGCCCCGGGGGCCCGGACACGGCTGGTAACATAATGGGGAAATTGTCTACTGGGAACTTGACACTTTTTGAGGCCCTGTCTAGCTTCCAGCGCGCAAATAAGGGGGGTGCTTTGGAAACGATTTCCGCGTGCGCGGGTAGCCCAAAGCGCCTTTTTCCATGCGGGAATAGCTCAGTTGGTAGAGCACCACCTTGCCAAGGTGGGGGTCGCCGGTTCGAGTCCGGTTTCCCGCTCTCGGAAAAGGGGCTCGCCGTCCACCGGACGTTCGGTCCCTTTTCGCTTCAGGCGCCGTAGCCAAGCGGTAAGGCAGAGGCCTGCAAAGCCTTTATTCCCCGGTTCGAATCCGGGCGGCGCCTCTAGGGTTTCGGCGGTTTTACACATCGGCCGAAATGTGGCCGTGGCCACAAAGAAGGGTGATTCTGCACTTGACGCAATCGCCGGCGGGCCGTAGCATGGGGGGATGCTATGGAAAAGAACAAAGATCTACTGGAACCTGGCTTTTCTCTGCGGCGACGTGTGGGCGCTCTCTAGATGGCTCTGGCCAGTGGGGCTTACCGTGCCGGTGAATTTGGTGGGGTCAGATTACGCGGCGCTGTTCACGTTGTTCACCGGCTTGCTAGCTATCATCAACTGGCCATGGATACGCCGCCTTAGGTCAGCAAATCGATTTCACGATTTGACCACTGAAATCAAAGCTGCTCACGCTTCATTCATGGAGGGCGATACTGCATCCTGGGACGGTGGGAGCCTAGATTTCACCGGTAAGACTAGGGCGGAAATTCTGGTGATAATGCACAAGCTAGGATCACTTGATGTCCCGTGCCCCCAAATGGACGTAGATGTGTTGCGCAACTGGTTTCCGGTGATTCAATCGATGGCAGAGACAAAGAGGCTCGCGGCTGCCAGGGCTATAACCCTGCCTCCCTTGTCCGCCGACGCCGGTTCGGCCGAATGGTCGGTTTCTATTCTAGAGCCTACAGTCACCCTCACGAGAGCCCGGCGGCCTGTGCGGATCAAGAACTGGATGAAAAAGCTGTGGGAAACTCTTGCGGGTTCCGTGAACTAAGTGAGTTGGAGCTTGGCTTTCAGGTACTCCATGCCCCGGTCGCCAAATCGTCTTAGGCTTCCAATTGGGGGCGGCCACCTAGGCCACCAGCTCGCGGTAGGTGAGCGGGTCGGTGTTCACGATGCGCCGGAGGGTGTCGCGGAAGATGTTGGGGTTGTCGCGGTTGTTATAGCGCCATTCCAGTTCTTCCAAATAGCGGTCCATGTGCTTGGCGCTGATCTTGTGGAACGATCCTACGATAGAGCGCTTGAAGAGGCTCCAGACGCCTTCAATGCCGTTGGTGTGGACGTCGCCCAGGACCCATTCCTCTTCGGAGTGCCTGACGGTCTCATGGCGGGTGTCGTCGTCAGCGATCCCGAGGTAGGACTTGAGTTCATCGGTGTAGATTGCCTCGGCCTCGTCTCTGACGGTGCGGGCGATGAAGTCATGAAGGGTGTGCTTCCGGATGTTGGGGATGCGCTCAAGGCGTACCTGACCGCCGCGTTGGATGGCCCCGGCCACCCAGGTCTTGTTGCCCTTGTAGGCGGGACCCTTGCCCCTGGTCTTTCCGCCCACCAAGGTCTCGTCAACTTCGACGATGCCGAAGAGCGTAGGGCCGGTGAACGGGTCGTTGCCCATCGCCTCGCGGATGCGGTGGCAGAGGTACCAGGCCGTCCTGTAGGCCACGCCGATTGTCCGGTGCAACTGGTGGGCGCTCATGCCTTTCTTGGACTGGCAGAGCAGGTAGATTGCGGCGAACCACTTCCGGAGCGGCAGGTGCGAGTCGTGCATGATCGTGCCGGACTTCACGCTGAAGTGGTAGCCGCATCCGATGCAGTGCCACTGGCCCCTGCCTTTGATCGGGCTCACGTCCATATCGCCGCACCGGGTGCACGCGACACCACTGGGCCAACGCAGAGCCTCCAGGTGCTTCCGGCAGGTGTCCTCGTTAGCGAAACGATCCAGTAGGGAGACGATGTCCATGAATCAGACTCCTAAGAAAAAGCAGAAGCTTACGAAGGTAGATATGGATGACGTGAAGCTAGCTGAGAAGGTGTTTGGCAAACGGCTGAAAAAAGAGCTCGACCGAGTGGCTGAAACCGCTGGCAGGAAAGGCGTTACGAAGTCCATACATGAATAGTAACACCCACACAGGATTGTGTCAAGTGCATAATTACCCAAAGAAGGGCTCCAGCGCGTTGCCGGAGCCCTTCTTTTCGTCTGGTTGGGCTCGGGTTTACGAGACCAAACCCTGCAACCGCTCGGCGGGAGCGGAGCACCCGTCCGCCACCTCCACGAGTGCACGGAGGTGCTCCCGAGCCAGATGCGTATAGCCCATCGTGGTCCTGAGATCGGCGTGGCCCATCGCCTCCCTCACCAGGACCGCGCTCTTGCCCTCTGCCAGCCATGTGGTGAGGCGCCGGTGGCGGAGGTCATGCTGGGTTGAAGCCCGCGGGCAGCTTGGCCCGTGTCACGGCGTTGTCGAAGGCTCGGCGCAGTGATCCGATGCGTTGCCCAGCCTCTGCCCGACGACGACGGTAGGGGTGATGGAAGACCCACGGCGACCGCTGGCCGGCGTAGGTCTGGAGACGGTAGCTGGCGGAGTGCTCACCGAGTGCCTGCCGGAGGCGCGGGGTGATCGGCACCCACCGACCTTTCCCGCTCTTCGTCCGGTGCTCGCGGCCCGATGCGATCCAGGCGAATCCAGCCTCGAGGTCGAGATCGACCCAGCGGAGCCACAGCGCCTCGGACTCACACCGCATCCCGGTCTCACCCAGCACGAGGACGTACAGCCGGAGGAACGGGTTGGCCTCGGTGGCGGTGAGTAGGCTCTCGTACTCATCGTCCTTGAGGATGATGTACTCGCGCTTGTCGTACTTCGGAGGCTTCACCTTGGCGACCGGGTTCACGCCCACGAGTTCGAGGCTTTCGGCGAACGCGAAGAGGTTGTGCGCCATCGCCCGATCCTTCTCGAGCGTGCGACCCGAGACAGGTGTCTTCCTCTCGATGCCGTCCGGCTTGTGGTGACGCCGCCAATGTAGGAACGCTTGGATCTGCCCCCGGCCGATGGACTGCACTTCAGGGTCCCCGTTCTCGACTACGAAGAAGCGCCTCAGCGCATCCATAGACACCGTGTACGTCTTCTGCGTGTTGACGGCCCGCTGGGGTAGCTCAGTCGCCTCGAATTGCCGCAGGAGCGATGAGAACGGCTCCCCCCGAGGGTCGTCAGGGCGCTCACCATCGACCTTGGCCTCGGCGGGACCCTTGAGGAGCTCGTCGTACTCGTTCTCGCGAACGCCTCCGCCTCCGCCATATCAATGGTGTCCACCCGGAACGTGTAACGCTTAGATTCCCCCTCGGCTCTTGTGACGCAAAGCCGGACCTGGAAGTAATCGCCGCGATCGCGGATCGAGCCCGGATAGTTCTTTCTGCGTGCCATGATTGCTCTCCTCTATTCTTCTGTCTCGGTATCTTCCATGACTGCCGCAACCGCCTCTTCCCAAGTGTCGGACGGGTTCTCTTCGAGGTGATCCAGCCTCCAGCATGAGTTCGTCTTCGCTCGGCTCGATCTCCGGCCTTGATCCGAAAAGTCCGTTCAGAATCCCACGCACCTCCCAAAACTGCCGGGCGATCTGAAGGGCCGTGTCACCATCCAGAGCGTCCCCCCGCTCGTCTGTCGAGCGAGCCCCCCTCACCCTTCCTTATGCGTTTCCGTAGGGCGTGGATGCCACGTACCGCAGCGTGCAATTCAGAATCCAGGCGTTGGCGTTCTTCGTCTGTGAGATAGGGTATGTACAGCCTTATGACACCCCTCCCAAAGCCGCAAATCCCCCCGATGCTCTGCTCGAAGGTCTGTATGCGCTCCCGCTCCGCCTTGGTAGGCTTCTCGCGTACCGTGTCCGTATCGCCTGCCTCTACTGCGGCCACCGCCTTACGCTGTTCCTCGGGTTCCATCTTGGCCAGCGCGTCCAACTCCACACCCTTGTCGAGTTCTGTGCCCTGGACGGCTCCGAGTACGTCTGGTGCGATCTTCTCGGCTCGGCGTTTGGCGCGGTTAATGGTCGTCTTGCTTTTGCCCGTGGAGGCGGCTGTCTCTGATGCGAAGCCAGCGGGCCTACCCCCGTGGGGTTTCGAACCAATTTGGGCCGAAACCTCTCGTGCCCCCCACAACTCAGCCCGCCGCTTCAGGTGGTCGGCTTCCTGGGCGGGCGTGAGGTTGGCGCGCTGCAGGTTCTCGTCGATCTCCCACAACCGACGGTCGATGTCGTCGAGTTGGAGGAAGATGGCCGGGATATCGTCCCACTCGAGGCTTTGGGCAGCAGCCAAGCGATGACGCCCAGCGACTAGGACAACGTTGTCGTCGTCGTAGTAGACCGAGATGGGATGTTGTAGGCCAATGGCGTCGATGGATTCCGCGAGGGCTCGTACCTTGTCCTGATCCAGCGGTCGCAAACGGGTCGGCACCACCACCACATCCACGCACGCTAAGGATGGGCTAAACGAGAACATCTACCTCTCCTCCTTCGGGGGTTCCATGGGCTTTCGTTCCGAAGTACTCGACGCTGCGGGACAGGACGAAGGTGCGGCGACCGCTCGGTTGGATCATGCGTCGTCGCCCCCACCTTCGTCCGCCCTCTTCTGTTCTGCCCAGAGACTTTCAGTGAGGGCGTCTTTGAAGAAATGAAGAAACCTGATCGAAGCTTCGGTGTCGCCCTCCCCAGGCTGCGGCATCGCCACATTGAGCGCCTGGTACATCCCCATGAAGTAGGTGTTGACAATGTCCTGCGGCATGGGATCGGCGGTCGGGTCCACTCGATTCATGTGTCGCACCGCTATCCACGGGAGCGCGAGTAACCACGCAAACGGCTCGAGGGCGTGGAGCATTTGGTCTTCGTTGTGGTCCTCGAATTGACGATCTGGCCCTTGCTCGAGAAGGCGAATCGCAAGCTGGACCCAGATCCCGTGGTTAAGCATGTTCAGATCGCTGATACGGAATGGGGCTCGCATTCGCTTCTCGGCTCGACCCAGGGCCTGAAAAGCTGCTCTAAATGTGTCTTCCTCTGGGGCTGCGGCCTCAATAGTCTTCGCCTCGAGTTCTGTGCGGGGGCCATCACCAGTTTCGAGCCATTGCTCCCGTACCCCAAGGAGTTTGGCGGCTGCGCGGATGAACTCAAGAGGCGGATTCTTGTCGTCATTGAGCCAACTCCACACGCTCGAATAGGCCGACCCGCGGACCTTCTTCTCGTGCAGCGTCTCCTGGAACCGTTTGACGCTCATCTTCCGTTTTTCCAATTCGCGTCGTAATCGCTCGCCGAAGGTCATAGCTCCTCAAATCTCATTTGTGGGCCAATCCGCTGTGGTGTCTGAATATAATACAGGGCTTCCGGCAATCGGTCAAGGCGGTTATCGTGTATACCGGGCGTCGAACACTCAGGACGTAAACCGAACACAGTGAGAGCAATGTCTGCGAACTACCAGCACTCCGAGGTCTTGCCATCTAGGTACACGCCGGAACAGGCCCGTAGGGTGAGGGCCGCCTCCTTGCTGTCAGGTGGCTCCGTTTCAGCGTTCATTCGCAACGCCACGGTGGCAGCGGCCCAGCAGAGACTAGTTGAGGCGTCCGTGCTCACGGCTCAAGCCGGAGAGCGGGCGTGAACATTGGTCCGCGAGAAACCGCAGAGGCCGATAATGGAGTCGAGGCGCGACGCCTGGCTCGTGGTTGGCGGCGAACACTCGAGGTCTGCGAGCGAATCAGGCGACGTGACGAGGGTCGTCCGATCCTGGAGCTCGATCGGGATAAGAAGCCTCCAGGTGGTGGGGCCGCGCAATGAGAATCGAGGATCGCCTCCGGGCCGCTATCGACGTATTGCCGGAAGACGCGTCTCTGACGTTCACCGTATCGAGCATCCGGACCTGGCTGGCCGACGACGATGAAGAAGGGTCCGTCGAGGATCACACGCCAGAACGAGCTCCGGCGCTGGCCATCGATTGGCGCGAACGGCTCTGGACTATGCCAGCGGAGACGCGGCTCGGTGTGACGGAGCTATGCGAGGCGCTAGGTCGATCAAAGAGCTGGGTCTACCGACACACGGGGAATTGTGCACCAGAGGACCGATTGCCGCACCGACTGCTGGAGGGCTCGCTCGTGTTCGTGGCCGGCGAGATCCGGACCTGGCTCAGAGAGAATGAGGAGAGCGTTCATGAGCTACCGATGACCACCTCGGATTCGGAGCGACGTGCGTTCGGGGTGGTCAGGGGAGACGCCGCGTGATGACACCTGACCTAGAGCTTGTGAAGGACTGAATACACCCGGGGCCGGTCCATTGGGCCGGTGGGCTTCGGCCCCTCGATGCCTCACCATCGAGCCCGGCGCACATACACAGCTCGTGAGGGAGCACGATGGCAAAGAAGGACAAGAATGACCGAGCAGAGACCCCACTGGATGCGTTCCGCATGTTGTGGAAACCATCCGATGCTGGTTTCCTCGATGAGCTTACGTCGCCCCAACGTGCGGTGCTCACCGTGCTAATCGTCCACGCCAACGGGGGCGTCGCCTGGCCGTCGCACAAGACTATCTCGACGGCTACTGGATTTGCTCGCTCGACCGTCATTCAGGCTCTCCGTGAGCTCGCCGTCTTGGGCTTCATTACTAGGGAGCCGGACCCGCCCAACCCCACCCGCTATACCGTCCAGACCCTGGACCGTCCAGGAGGTGGACCGTCCAGGAGAGAGACGGTGACCGTCCAGCAGGTGGACTCTGACCGTCCAGGTGCTGGACATGAACTGTCTATAGAACTGCCTAAAGAACTAGATACGTCGAAATCGGCTCCACCGATTGCCGACCTCTGGCAGGTGTGGTTGGACGAACTCGGTGGCAAGCCACCTCACCCGAAGCTCACCGACAGCCGAAAGAAACTTCTGGCCACGCTCTACCGCGAGCAATTGAAAGACGACCTGGACCCGTTGGCCCGCTTCCGCTCCATCTGTCGGGCCGTGCTCGCCTCCGACCACCACATGAGTGTCCGCACCTATCAGCTGCCCGAGTCGCTCTTCAAGAACGCGGAGCGCCGCGAGCGGTGGTACCTGGCTGGCGTGAACGGTGGCGGACGGCGCGACACGTCGTCTATGGCTGACACAACTCGGAGCATGGTGTGAGCGAGTTCTACGAGTCGTTCGATGTCAACCGGAAGCCGTATCTCGACCTCCTGCTGGCCCACCAGGCGAAGGAACTCCGACCGGGATTCGACTACGCTCCGACATTCCTTCCCCAGTGGAACGTGATGTCCAGGGACGACGGAGGCGGGGACGGGATCGCGATGGGTTGGCACATCACCCTGGCGGGCAACCCTGGTCATGGAAAGTCGATTCTCGCCATCAACCTCGGCGCCCATGCCGCAGCTCACGGTGTCGCAGTCGGCTACGTCAGCCTGGAGATGACCCACAAGCAACTCGCGATCCGTAACCTCGCCATCCGAACCGGGACGCATGTGCCCTTCCTCGAGCGCGGGGCGAGTTACGACCCATCCAAAGCCGAGGCGGCGGTCGAGAAGATGCTTTCGTATGCCGACGAACCATTCGCGGTGAACGATCAGGCCTTCCACGACGTGGCCGACGTGCTCGCCGTCATGGGCGAATGGAAGTCGATGGGCTGCTCGTTGTTCATCATCGACTACATGCAGTTGATGGGCAGCGCCGGCAAGACTGGACCCGAGGAAGTCGCCCTCATCTCACGTTCGATACGTGGGTTCGCCAGGGAGCACCGCGTTATCACGGTTGGCTTGAGCCAGTTCAATAGGGAGACATCAAAGAACTACCAGGAGAGCCCCACGGTTCAGGGACTTCACGGCGGGATGCCCTTGGAGTCGGATTCCGACCAAGTCCTCATGTTCGATCATTCGCGCTACCAGAGATCCCCAGACGGCAAGGGCGCGATGACGTACCTGATCCTGGGGAAGAATCGGCACGGCCCAACAGGCTCGCTCCCGATCTGGATGAGTTACCAGACTCTACAAATTCGACAGGCTGATCCAGATGAGCTCCACGAATGGCCCAGCGGGAGGAAGGCAGCCGCATGACCATCGCAGGCCACATCGACGACTGGACCGGACTCCTCCGACGCTACGAGGAGATAGGGTTACTCGTCGAAGAGCAGTGCGACTTCCTGAAGGCCGTCGCCTTGGATACCGACTGGAGAGATGAAGACCGGCTGATCACACTCGTTTGGCTGCTCGTAATGGCCATGTGCAGGCGAAGCGAAGACCACATAGCAAAGTGGGTTGCAGAATCGGAGAAAAGACTGGGAACGATCCCGCTGATGCCACCCTTGGATGCTGGGTTGGCCGAGAACTTCAAGGAGCTACCGAAGACACTCGCTACCCAACCCGACGTGATCCAAGCACTGCGGAAACACGCACCACTGCTTGACGGCCCAGACTCGTACTTCGCGATCACGACGCTCTGTGATGAGGCAGCGGAACTCGTTGAAGAAGAGACCATACGTCGGGGTGGTGCAGATGAACCCTTGCTCATCCACGCCAGTGAATGGCTGAAGGACTGGATCGCCAGAGAAGGAACAGTAGCATGAGCGTCGCTGAGCGTATTGACGAAATATGTGTGGACCTCGACGAAGCATTGGAAGACGGGGTCATCAGTTTCGAGGAATTTTGTTTTCTTCGAGTTCTCGCGGAGGCTACGGACGGGAGCAGTGGTGGGTGGAAAGCGGTGTTCATGCTCGCACTCGCCACACCGCGCATGAATGGCTCACCAGATCAGGTCCACCCAGCCATACGGGAATCGGCGAAGCGCATCGGAAGGTCTGGAGCTGTCCCGTTTCAGTGGACGGGTGAACACTGAGGTTTATAGTCTGTCCCCCTCGCTGGGGAGAGGAAAGCTTCCCCCGCGCAGCGGGGGAGTAAAGGGCAACTTGGCCACGCAGGTTTCTCATGCTGCCGCTCCGTGGCGACGCTCGAAGTTGATGGGCGACAGCTGACCCAGTGCCGAGTGTCGCCTCCGGGGGTTGTAGAAGCCCTCGATGAAGTCGAACACGGCCATCTTCGCCTCGGCCTGGGTCCGGAAGCGCTGCCGGTCGAGTAGCTCGCACTCGAGCGTCGCGAAGAAGCTCTCGCACATCGCGTTGTCGTAGGCGTCGCCCACGGAGCCCATCGAGGGCCGCACACCGACATCGTTGCAGCGTAGGCCGAAGGCGATCGAGGTGTACTGGGTTCCCTGATCACTGTGATGGATGACGCATTCGGGCCGGCGCTGCCAGGTCGCCATGTTCAGCGCGTCCAGGACGAGCTCGGTGCGCAGGTGCGTAGCCATCGACCACCCGACCACCCGCCTGCTCCAGACGTCGAGCACAACCGCGAGGTACAAGAACCCCGCCCAGGTCGGGATGTAGGTGATGTCGGCCACCCACAACTGGTCTGGCCCGTCTGCGCTGAAGTCCCGCTCGATGAGATCCGGCGCGGGACGGGCGTCCTCGTTGCGCCTGGTCGTCTTCGGGCCGCGCCGCCTCCGGCTAGCTCCCACAATCTCGGCCTGCTTCATGAGCCGGCCCACCCGCTTCTCACCGACCCGCTCGCCAGCTTCCTTGAGGTCCGCGTAGATGCGGGGCCGGCCATAGACCCTTCGGTTCTCGCGCCAGACCGTCTCGATCCGCTCTGTGAGCTCCTCATCTCGCTTCGCCCGAGCCGAAGGCTCGCGATCCAACCAGGCGTAGTAGCCGCTGGGGGAGAGATCCAGCACACGGCACATCGCCCGCACAGGGAAGTCGGCCTGATTCGTCTTCATGAACTCGAACCCCGTTCCGGGATCGAGTTGCTCTCCCGAGCAAACCAGGCGGCGGCTTTTTTTAGAATCTCCTGCTCCATGCGCAGACGCTTGTTGTCACGCCGAAGCTGCCTGAGTTCCCCACGCTCCTCCGTCGTCAGCCCGTCACTGCGACGGCCTTCATCCAAGTCAGCTTGTTTGACCCAGTTCCGTATCGCCCCGTTTGAGGGCTCGAACTCCCGGGCCAGCTCCTCCACGGAGCGGCCCGACCTGACCAACTCGACCATCTGCCGCCGAAACTCCGGCGGGTACGGCGCATGTGTTCTTGGCATCGTGGACTCCTCCTGTCTCCCTCACTACTGAGGTGTCCACCAAAGCGGGTCAACTCCAGTCGCTCGAATGCGTCATCGCTGACTTGCCTCTGTTCTTCGCGGACGAGGCTCTACTCCGCTCCATCTGGAAGCATCTGCACATGCTCGATGGGCAAGAGTCACACGAAGCCATCGAACAAGTCTGTCGATTGGCCGCCGAGATAGAAGGAATCGAGCTCGGACACCCATCGACTTACGCTGAATCGCAAGTAGAAGGGGTGCTCCTGTGAAGAGGCGTGGGTTGACTGAGAAGCAGCGCCGTTTCGCCGAGGAGTATCCGATCGACCTCAACGGTACACAGGCTGCTATCAGGGCTGGATACAGCCCCAACGGGGCTGAGGTGGCAGCTCACCGGCTGTTAAGAAATGCTAACATCGCTGCCCAGGTTGAGATCGCCCTCGCAGAACGGTCCGAGCGGACTGAGTTGAGCCAGGACTGGGTCATCACCAAGCTCGTGGAGAATGCCGAGGGTCAAGTCCCGATTTGTGTGTAAAAGCGGAGGAAGCTCCTCGCCTTCGGCTAGGCTGCTTGGGCGACCTCCTGTTTCTGGAGGAGTGAGAGGTCGAGGTAACGCCGGTCGCCCCAGACGTGTGTGGTCCTGAGTGCGACGGCCGTGATGAGCCTGAGGGCGCTGGCCCGGTCCGGGAAGGCGCCGGCGGCCTTGATCCTGCGTTTGATCTCGCCGTGCAGCCGCTCGAGGCTGTTGGTGGTACGCAGCCGGGGCCAGTGCGCCTCGGGGAACGCGTAGAACTGCGTCGCTGCCCCGAAGCCCCGCTCCAGGACCTCCACGGCCTCGGGCAGCTCCTTCTTCCAGCGTGCGCCGAACTCGCCCAGGAGCTTCTTCGCCTCGGCGAGTCCGGATGTCTGGAAGATCACCGAGACCTCACGCGCCACGCGCTTGCGTAGGCGGTGGGGGACCCTCGCCCCCACATTACGCTGCAGATGGACCGTACACCTCTGACGGCGTGCCTCGGGCAGGAAGCGGCTGTACCGGTTCCGGTTTGCTGGACAAGTCGGCGGCCTAATCAAGCCGCCTTCAGGGTGAGCTCCTGACGGACCTGGGCCGGGGTCCGATACCCATGCCGCTCTAGGAGCCACCCGCGGTTGTAGCGTTCGATAAACGCGTCGATCTCCTGTCTGGCCTCCTCGAGACTCTTGAAGTCGTGGAGGTACAAGCACTCCTCCTTCAGCGTCCGCATGAAGCGCTCTGCGACGCCGTTGCACTCCGGCTCTCCCACGTACGAGGCCGTCGAGCGGATCCCGAGCCAGGCCAGCTCCCCCTGGAACTGATGCGCCGTGTACTGCGGTCCCCAGTCGTGCCGTAGGCCGAGCCCCAGAGCGATCTTGGGCGCGTAGTCGTCCATGTGGGTCCGTACGCCCTGGCGGATCGGCTCGAGCGCTGCCCACCGATCGCCCTTCTTCGCCACGTGCCAGCCCACCACGTCCGTGACGCAGTGATCCACCGCCACGAAAAACCAGCACCACCCATCTCTCCTAGTTGCAGAACCCTGGTTGATAGGAACCTGTCAACCATCAGTGTAGGCCATTGTGTAAAGGATCAGGGTAGGCTGTACCCGTAGAACCGTCTAACACGCAGTTGCCTGCTGGCGGCATCAGCTTGCGTAGCGCTATCGCGGTTAGCATCGTAGCCCGCAGCAGAAACGCTGAATCGTTAGGAAGCTCCCGCTCCCGAGCTGCAAGGCGACTACTATTTGAGGGCGCCACGGTGCGGGGGACCAACCTCAGGTCTAGGCGCCAGGCTCTTGAGCGCCTCCGACCATTGGGCGAGGTCTCGTCGTCCCTTCGGTGAGAGATCGTAGTGGCCAGTCTTCACGCGATCGAACCAGCCGTAGTAATTGTCTCGCAGAATGGGTCCGGCCCGCGGCACTTCGGCACGCTCGCGGATAACGCTGACCTTGAGGACGCCCTCAGCGGCCAATTCTCGTGCGCACCGGAGCGCGTCCTGACGATATGCAGTGAGCCGTTGACGGGAGGCGGAGCCCCCAGCCTCCGGATCCCCGACTCGCTCGGCGAACTCCCTGAGCAAGCGCTTGCGGCGTCCAGCGTTTGACTTGGGTCGGTAAGGGGCGGGATCTAAGACCGGCACGACGTTTCCCCGCGCGGAGACGGTGAGAAGGCCCAGGCCGAGGCGTCTAAGGAGGCTCGTCACTTGCTTCCTCCGGGAACGCCATGAGGCGCTGTGGCCCTTTCCGATGCGGAACGCTATGTAGACAGCATCAGATACCGAGAGCCGGTCGACAGCTTGAAGGACAAGCGCAAGGTTCAGGCGCTCTTTCAACTCGACTACCACCGGGCCTTCGTCCCCTCGCACCGCCACGACGTCGCATGGCCCAATCTCGCCCTTTACCGTGTAGCCCTGGGCTTCCAGGAACCGCTTGATCGGGCCGTAGAGGTCGACCTCAGGCATTGCGTACCATCGCTCCGCGCCCCTTTCGCTTGTCTGAGCGCACGGGCCTGCCCGCGCTATCGAAGTGTGATTGTACCTTGGCGGGAGGGGTGGTGGCCAGGTGGTCCGGGGCGGCAACCGCGGGAGCTTCCCAGCATCAACTTTGAAGTGCAACACGGTCTCGGTTCTGGACATAGCACTCCTCGAGATGGGCGAAGCCGATAACGGCCCTCTAAGCGCTGAGAACGTTCCAGCCTACCCTGGATACCGAACAGACACCGAAGACGCATCACACGCAAATACAGGCGTCTGACAGGGCTCTGCTTGCGCCTCCCGGCCCGCTCAGGGTGGTTCTTCGTTTCCTCTGGCCTCAGTACGGGAAGGTGGGGTATCGGTGTTCTTCGCAGACACGGACGGCGTATCCATGTCCGCCGAGTCCAAAGCGTGGGCTTCGCTCCGCTTCTTGATCCAATCGGCTAGCACCCACAGAACTTGCTTCGCACCAGAGGCCCGTCGGAAGAACGCCCACCTGGCCAACCGGGAGATAGCCCCACCAGCGAAGAGGAAGGCCAAGATGAGCAGCACCAGCTCGCCAATCCCGATCATTCCAAATCTCTCCGCTCTTTTGGGGAGGACTACGGAGTGGGGCGTCTGTGGAACATGTCTGGGGCTCAGACACGCTGCAAGGTAACGACGCCTCTGGGTCGGACGTTGGCCTACCTACTGGCCGCCCAATAGAGCTGGTTTGCTAGCGGCCTGAGTCTGCTGAGCGCATCTTGCATCGCATGACCAATCCCATCACCCGCCTGAACGCAACCCTAGGAGTCTGCGCCGCAGAACCCTGCGGCGGCTATCTTTGGTGGTAGCGAAGGCATTGGGAAGGCTTGCGGATCACCGAGGGGGGTGAATGGGAACGACATTTCGACCGTACGATCCGGAGCAGATGTTGTTGCTGCCTCCGGATCTTCGGGAGTGGGTGTCGGAGGGTCATTTGGCGCACCATGTGAGCGACCTGGTGGACGCGGTGGAGCTGAGCGCGTTCTACGGGCGGTACCGGGGGGACGGGCGGCGCAACTCGCCGTACGACCCTCGGATGATGGTCAAGGTGCTGATCTACGCGTATGCGACGGGCACCTTCTCGTCGCGGAAGATGGCGAGGAAGCTGGAGGAGGATGTCGCGTTTCGGATGCTGGCGGCGGAGAACTTCCCGAAGCACCGGACGCTGTGCGAGTTCCGCAAGCGCCATCTCGGGGATTTCCGGGCGGTGTTTGTGGAGGTGGTGATGCTCGCGCGGGCCTTGGGGCTGGCGGGGCTTGGCAGGGTGTCGGTGGACGGGACGAAGGTTCGGGCGAACGCGAACAAGCGCAAGGCGATGAGCTACGGCCGGATGGTGACCGGGGAGCCTCGGCTGGAGGCGGAGATCCGGGGGCTGTTGGAGAGGGCCGAGGCGGTGGACGAAGCGGAAGACGAGCGCTACGGCGAGGAAGCATGCGGAGACGAGGTGCCGGAGGAGCTCAAGCGGCGCGAGGACCGGCTGGCGGCGATCCGGGAGGCGAAGGCGCGCCTGGAAGCCGAGCAGAGAGCGGCGGACGACGCACGGGGCCGCAAGCCGGGGCAGACGCGCAACCCGAAGGGCGGCAGGCCCTACAAGCGGGAGTACGGAGAGCCGGACGAGGCGGCGCAGAGCAACTTCACGGACCCTGAGAGCCGGATCATGAAGACGAGTTCGGAGGGGTTCCAGCAGTGCTACAACGCACAGACGGTCGTGGAGGGGGAGAACCAGCTGGTGGTCGGGGCCGAGGTGACGGACAACGCGAGCGACCAGGGCCAGCTGGTGCCCATGGTCGACGCGGTGGCGCAAGCGTACGGCGAGACGCCGGCGCAGGTGCTGGCGGACACGGGCTATTGCAACGAGCGGGATCTCGAGGAACTGGAAGAGCGAGACATCGACGGGTATGTGGCGCTGGCCCGGGAGGGCAAGGCCGCCCCCACGGTTGACAAGGAGGAATATCCGGCGAAAGTCCGCATGGCGGAGAAGCTGGCGAGCGAAGATGGCCGCAGACGCTACGCACGGCGAAAGTCGCAGGCCGAGGCGCCCATCGGCTGGATCAAGGAAGTGATGGGCTTTCGACGATTCAGCTTCCGGGGCCTCGAGAAGGTCCGGGCCGAGTGGACCCTCGTGTGCCTGGCACTCAATGTGAAGCGGCTGCACACCCTTCAGGCGGCATGACTGCACGAGGGTTCACCCGCATCTGCCGGCGCGAGGGCTCTCGTAGCTCTCTTGCCCCCCCCAACGCATCCATTCCGCTCTCCCGATCCGTCGCAGACACAAGTCCTCAACCTCCCAATCACCCGGATCCGCCTCGCCGCGGACGGCTCGATGACCATTCGGCTCAGTCAGCTGTGCTTCTGCGGCGCAGACTCCTAGAGGGCCGCTACGCCATCGAGCGTCAGCTAGGAGTCTGCGCCGCAGAACCCTGCGGCGGCTATCTTTGGTGGTAGCGAAGGCATTGGGAAGGCTTGCGGATCACCGAGGGGGGTGAATGGGAACGACATTTCGACCGTACGATCCGGAGCAGATGTTGTTGCTGCCTCCGGATCTTCGGGAGTGGGTGTCGGAGGGTCATTTGGCGCACCATGTGAGCGACCTGGTGGACGCGGTGGAGCTGAGCGCGTTCTACGGGCGGTACCGGGGGGACGGGCGGCGCAACTCGCCGTACGACCCTCGGATGATGGTCAAGGTGCTGATCTACGCGTATGCGACGGGCACCTTCTCGTCGCGGAAGATGGCGAGGAAGCTGGAGGAGGATGTCGCGTTTCGGATGCTGGCGGCGGAGAACTTCCCGAAGCACCGGACGCTGTGCGAGTTCCGCAAGCGCCATCTCGGGGATTTCCGGGCGGTGTTTGTGGAGGTGGTGATGCTCGCGCGGGCCTTGGGGCTGGCGGGGCTTGGCAGGGTGTCGGTGGACGGGACGAAGGTTCGGGCGAACGCGAACAAGCGCAAGGCGATGAGCTACGGCCGGATGGTGACCGGGGAGCCTCGGCTGGAGGCGGAGATCCGGGGGCTGTTGGAGAGGGCCGAGGCGGTGGACGAAGCGGAAGACGAGCGCTACGGCGAGGAAGCATGCGGAGACGAGGTGCCGGAGGAGCTCAAGCGGCGCGAGGACCGGCTGGCGGCGATCCGGGAGGCGAAGGCGCGCCTGGAAGCCGAGCAGAGAGCGGCGGACGACGCACGGGGCCGCAAGCCGGGGCAGACGCGCAACCCGAAGGGCGGCAGGCCCTACAAGCGGGAGTACGGAGAGCCGGACGAGGCGGCGCAGAGCAACTTCACGGACCCTGAGAGCCGGATCATGAAGACGAGTTCGGAGGGGTTCCAGCAGTGCTACAACGCACAGACGGTCGTGGAGGGGGAGAACCAGCTGGTGGTCGGGGCCGAGGTGACGGACAACGCGAGCGACCAGGGCCAGCTGGTGCCCATGGTCGACGCGGTGGCGCAAGCGTACGGCGAGACGCCGGCGCAGGTGCTGGCGGACACGGGCTATTGCAACGAGCGGGATCTCGAGGAACTGGAAGAGCGAGACATCGACGGGTATGTGGCGCTGGCCCGGGAGGGCAAGGCCGCCCCCACGGTTGACAAGGAGGAATATCCGGCGAAAGTCCGCATGGCGGAGAAGCTGGCGAGCGAAGATGGCCGCAGACGCTACGCACGGCGAAAGTCGCAGGCCGAGGCGCCCATCGGCTGGATCAAGGAAGTGATGGGCTTTCGACGATTCAGCTTCCGGGGCCTCGAGAAGGTCCGGGCCGAGTGGACCCTCGTGTGCCTGGCACTCAATGTGAAGCGGCTGCACACCCTTCAGGCGGCATGACTGCACGAGGGTTCACCCGCATCTGCCGGCGCGAGGGCTCTCGTAGCTCTCTTGCCCCCCCAACGCATCCATTCCGCTCTCCCGATCCGTCGCAGACACAAGTCCTCAACCTCCCAATCACCCGGATCCGCCTCGCCGCGGACGGCTCGATGACCATTCGGCTCAGTCAGCTGTGCTTCTGCGGCGCAGACTCCTAGTGTCCCGTTACCAAAGTGTCTCGGCCAGTCGAGGGCACGGTGCATCCGCGGGCTCGGCGTTGGGACTCCTTGCGACCACGCTTCGCGCGGTGCCCGCTTGCGCTACGCCGCGTCGTCCCGCCTTGATCCCACGGCGCCCCGACCCTCTTGGCGGCTCGCGAACTTCTTCAACAGCCTTCTGAGGCCTCCAAAGTGGAAAACACGACCGAAGCGAACCTCCCGGTGGCTGTGGACGAGACTCACGACGTCGCGCCCGAGGTGCCGGAAGACGCCTGGCTGGACGAGCTGACGCCACGTCAGATCGCGGGTGAGCTCGACAAGTACATCATAGGGCAGGACGACGCCAAGAAGGCAGTGGCCATCGCGCTACGGAATCGGTGGCGTCGCCAGCGCGTGGAGGACGAGCTCAGAGAGGAGATCGTTCCCAACAACCTGATCCTCATCGGCCCGACGGGCGTCGGGAAGACCGAGATCGCCCGGCGCCTGGCCCGTCTGGCCGGAGCACCCTTCGTGAAGGTCGAGGCATCGAAGTACACCGAAGTCGGCTACGTGGGAAGGGACGTGGAGTCCATGATCCGGGACCTTGTGGACGTGGCGGTGAACATGGTCCGGGCGGAGCGTGAGGACGAGGTGCAGGAGATGGCGGACGCTCGTGCCGAGGAGAAGCTCCTGGACCTCCTCCTCCCGCCTCCGCGGGTGGCGAAGCCTCGGGTGGAGAGCACGCCAACGGGCGACGGAGAGGAAGGACGGCCTCACGTCTTCGTCGTGGGCCCCGAGGGTGTCGAGGCCCGGGACAGCGCCGACGAGCAGGTTTCCGGGGAGTCACGGCGTGAGCGCACCAGGGACAAGCTCCGCGGGCTGCTCCAGGACGGAAAGCTCGAGGAGCGTGAGGTGGAGATCGAGGTGTCGCAGACGCCCTCGCTGGAAGGGATGGTCGTCCCCATGGGCGGTGGCATGGAGGGGATGGACCACGGCTTCACCGAGATCCTCCAGGACATGCTGCCCAAGCGGAAGAAGAATCGGACGGTCTCCGTCGCCGAGGCACGTAGGATTCTCGTCCAGGACGAGCTCGATCGCCTGATCGACATGGACGAGGTCATCAATGAGGCGCTGATCCGGGCCGAGGACATGGGGATCGTCTTCCTCGACGAGATCGACAAGATCGCGGGAGAGCGCGGCGGTGCCGGGCCCGACGTGAGCAGGGAAGGCGTGCAGCGGGACATCCTCCCCATCGTCGAGGGCTCCACCGTCCATACGAAGTACGGGCTGGTGCGCACCGATCATGTCCTCTTTATCGCGGCCGGCGCCTTTCACGTCGCGAAGCCCAGCGATCTCATTCCGGAGCTCCAGGGCCGCTTTCCCATCCGTGTCGAGCTCAAGAGCCTCGGCGAGGCCGAGTTCGTCCGCATCCTCCAAGAGCCAAAGAACGCCCTCGTTCACCAGTACCGGGCGCTGGTCGAGACCGAAGGCGCTACGTTGGAGTTCACGACGGACGGTGTGGAGGAGATAGCCAGGATCGCCGCCGTGCTGAACGATCAGATGGAGAACATCGGGGCCCGGCGGCTGCAGACCGTTCTTACGACGCTTCTGGAGACGGTCCTCTTCGACCTTCCCGAAGAGGGAGGCGACCGGGAGCTGGTTGTGGACCGCCAATTCGTGACGGAGAACCTGAGTGCCATCGTCGACGACGCGGACCTGAGGCGGTACATCCTCTAGGAGTACCGCTCGACTTCGGTTCCGCCACCACCGGATTGCCCACGTTTTTCACGGCTTTTTTGCGCTCACCCTGCCAGAATGGCCGAACGCCCTACCCCCGGGACATCCCCTGTGATACCTTGGTTTTCCGACTCATGAGGCACTCCGGGGGGCCCTCCGGGCCCCCCGACGATCGATCCTCGAACTTCGATACCGAGAGAACATGGACGACATCTTGAAGCGGACTCCCCTCCACGCCGAGCACATCGCGCTGGGCGGCAAAATGGTCCCCTTCGCCGGGTACGAGATGCCCGTCCAGTATCCGGCCGGCATTACGGCCGAGCACGAGGCCGTGCGCACGACGGCCGGGCTCTTCGACGCCTCGCATATGGGGGAGTTCGTGGTGTGGGGTCCCCAGGCCCTGGATCTGATCCAAAAAGTCAGCGTCAACGACGCGTCACGCCTGGCGGTGGGCCAGTGCCAGTACGCGGCCCTGTGTCTCGAGAGTGGCGGCATTCTCGACGACTTCCTCGTCTACCGCATGGCAGATCGGTACATGCTGGTGGTGAACGCGTCGCGCCGAGACGAGGACTGGGATTGGCTCACCCACCACGCGGCCGACCTGGAGGTGGAGCTCGAGGACCGATCCGAGGAAACCGCCCTTCTCGCGCTCCAGGGCCCTCGGGCCCAGGAGGTCCTCGCCCCCCTGACGGACGCGGACCTGGATGAAGTCGGGTACTACCGGTTCACCGAGGGCTCGGTGGCGGGCTTCCCGGTCATCATCAGCCGCACCGGCTACACGGGTGAAGACGGCTTCGAGCTCTACGTCGCATCCGACGATGCCGCTGTACTGTGGCGAAGGCTCCTGGAAGACGGGCAAGGTGCGGGGCCGCAACCGGCCGGACTCGGCGCTCGCGACTCCCTCCGCCTCGAGGTGGGATTCGCCCTGTACGGTAACGACCTCGATACGGAGCACACGCCACTGGAGGCTTGCCTGGGCTGGCTCGTGAAGCTCGACAAAGAAGATTTCGTGGGCCGCGACGTGCTGGTTCGGCAGAAGAAGGACGGCGTGCCCCGCCATCTAGTGGGGATCCGGCTCACGGAACGGGGCTTTCCGCGCCCGGGATATCCCATCGTGCACGAGGAGAACGACGTGGGAACGGTCACCAGTGGCACCGTGGGCCCCACATTGGGTTACGGCATCGCCATGGGCTACGTCACCGGCGAGCTGTCCGCGCCGGACACGCCTCTCGGAGTCCGGGTGAGAGACAAAGTGATCCCCGGTGTCGTGCAGCGTCCCCCTTTCTATACGGAGGGCTCGGTCCGTAGCTGAGCTGAGCGGGAGAATCGGCATGCGGGTGGCGATCCTGACGGTGAGCGACGGCTGCTTCCGGGGCGAGCGGGAAGACCGGAGCGGCGACGTCATCGCCGAGTGGTGCGCCCGCCTCGGCTACGAGCTGGCGGAGCGGGTCGTCGTCCCCGACGAGACCCAAGAGATCGTCCCCCGGCTGGTGGGATGGGCGGACTCGGGAGAGGTGGATGTGGTGCTGACAACCGGCGGCACCGGATTCTCGCCCCGGGACGTGACTCCGGAGGCGACCCGGAGCGTCCTCGACAAAGAGGCGCCGGGCCTGGCGGAGGCCATGCGGCGTAAGGGTCTCCCCGAAACTCCTAGCGCGGTGCTTTCCCGGGGGCTCGCGGGCTCGCGGGGCACGACCTTCGTAGCCAACCTCCCTGGGAGTCCGGGGGGTGTCCGGGACGGGCTCGAAGTCCTGGAGGAGCTCCTGCCGCACGTGTTGGACCTCCTCCGGGGCGAGACGGCGCAACATCCTCGATCGGCGAGCCAAGCATGAGCGTCGATACCGAAGGCAGGGTACTCGTCTCCACCCACGACCTGGAACGGGCCGGGGCACTTCGGACGGCCCTCCGGGGCGCCGGATATACGGTGGAGCTCGTCACCGCCGGTGAAGACGTGAGCGGCGACATGCCCATCCAGCTCTTGGTGATCACTGCCCAGGCGGACTCGCCGTCGGCCCATGACCTGCGTAACCAGGCCCGTGTCGCCTCCCAAGCACCCGCCTTCGCCATCGCAGACGATTCTGAGGCGGTGCCCCGCCTTTCGGTCGAGTACTCCGAGGTCTTCACCCCGGGCACCCGTCCCGACGAGGTGGTGTTCGTTGCCCGCTCGCTGATCGAGCGCCGCCGTCTGCAGGCCATGGCGGGCATCGTGGGCGAGACGGACGCCATCAAGGAGGCGTTGGAGCGAGTGGTCCAGTTCGCTCCCGTGACCTCCACCGTCCTCGTCACGGGCGAGTCGGGTACGGGGAAGGAGCTCGTCGCCCGAGGCATTCATCACCTCTCCCCCAGAAGGCACCGGCCCTTCATCGCCGTGAACGTGGCTGCCCTGTCCGAGACGCTGTTGGAGAGCGAGCTCTTCGGGCACGAGAAGGGCGCGTTCACCGGCGCCATCGACTCCAGGCGGGGTCTTTTCGAGCTCGCAGACCGGGGCACGATCTTCCTGGACGAGATCGGCGAGATGTCCCGGGCCACCCAGACCAAGCTCCTTCGCGTGCTCGAACAGCGGGAGTTCCATCGTGTCGGTGGGGAAGCCGTGATCCGAGTCGACGTCCGCATCGTCGCCGCCACGAACCAGGATCTGAAGCAGTTGGTGGCCGTGGGCCAGTTCAGGAAGGACCTCTTCTACCGGTTGAACGTGCTCCACATCGAGCTCCCGCCGCTCCGCCACCGCCGGGAGGATATCCCCCTACTGGTGGAGGCTTTCATCGAAGACGCGAGCGCCCGCCACGACCGGACGTTCGAGGGGATCTCGCCGGAGGCCATGAAGATCCTCCAGGAGCACCATTGGCCCGGCAACATTCGGGAGCTACACAACCTCGTCGAGAGCATGGTGGTTCTGGCTCCGGGTCGTGAGGTGCTGCCCCAAGACATCCCGAAGGAAGTTCAGGGCCTGGAGAAGGGCGTGGGCGCGCTGGTCCCGGTCAGGTCGGAAAGCGGCCAGCCCGGCGAGGCCGTCACCGGTCCGGGGCTCCGACCCGAGCTGGAGTTCATTTTCCGGACCCTCGTGGATCTTCGTATGGACGTGGACGACCTGAGGCAGGAGTTCGACGTCTATCGGGACAGAAGTGCAGCCATTCCGTCGGCTATCGATGCTTACCCGGTGGGCACCGAGAAGGTGGAGATCGGGGTGAGGCCCCGGGAGGCGGCCGTTGGCGACACGTGGGTAGTGGAGGAGGACGTAGAGCCGTCCCGGCCCACCGAGGTGTCGTACGGGGTCTTGCCCGTGGAAGTGGAGCAGGCCGGTGCGGTCGTCTACCGCTCGGGGATGACCATGGAGGACCTGGAGCGCGAAGCCATCACCGCGGCACTGGACGAGGTGCGAGGAAACCGGCGTAAGGCGGCACAGCTACTCGCCATCGGCGAGCGCACGCTATACCGCAAGATCAAGAAATTCGGGCTCGACGAGGACTAGGAGTCCTTCTTATAGCAGTGTGTCCTAGAAGAGGGGACCTCCGGTGCGGCCGCGGACGCGCGCCCGCTCCAGCTCGAGCCGGGTCAAGATGCCCTCCCAGGAACTGTCCCTGGCACCCTCGTACTCCACCGTCAACGTGATCTCCAGATTGATGGCCGGGTCGAAGGCATAGACCGCCATCTGGATTTCTTCTTGCCGGAGGCGCTGCTCGCCCCATCCGGGAGTGATGGCGCGGATGGTCTCGGGCCGGTAGCGGAGCCCGCCGTTCACAATGTGCAGGCTCTCCGGCTCGTAGCGCACCGTCGGGTCGCGGGTGAAGAACGAGACGAGGAAGAGGGAGGGTTCGGCGCCGGCCTGGGACGGGAGGGCCGGGCGGCTCGACCGGGCTAGCCCCGCCAGTCTCTCGTAGGTGTCGGGAGCGGCAAGACGGATCACGGACTCCGCCAGGGGAGTCACCTTCACGCGCAACGCCCCGCTCTCGAGCGTGAGGGTGAACTCGTCCTGAATCATCGTCCCGTAGCCCGCGGGCACCAGGACCCGCTCGCTCGCGGGGCCGGCAGGCTGCCCAGGGCTCGCCGCAGTGCCCACTCCACCACAGGCTGTGACAGCCGCCAGGGTCAGCATCAGAGCGTAAGTGGGGAGTCGGGTCCTCATGCGTCCAACTCCTCCGGGCCCACCAGGCTCTCCAGGGCCGCAAGGAGCTCCTCGCGTCCCTCACCCGTCTTGGAAGAGAACGCGAGCAGCTGCTCTTCATCCAGGCCCAGATGATCCCTGGCCGTCGCGACGGCACGCTCGCGCTGTGTCTTCTTCAGCTTGTCCATCTTGGTCAGAACCACCAACGTCGGCAGCTGCTGTGCGGCTAGAAAAGCGACCATCTGCCCATCCGTGACTGTGGGGTCGTGACGCGCGTCTACTAGGTGTACGATGCCTCGGAGCATCCGTTCCCCTTCGAGGTATTGCTCGATCAGGGCCTTCCACGAATCCCGGGCTTTCGCCGAGACCTTCGCGTATCCGAATCCCGGGAGATCGACGAGGAAGAAGTGATCGTTGACCCGGTAGAAGTTCAGGGATTGGGTCTTCCCCGGTGCGGCCGAGACCCGGGCCAGCTTCTTTCGCGTTCGCCGCAGGAGGACGTTGATCAGTGACGACTTCCCGACGTTCGACCGCCCCGAGAAGGCGACCTGTGGGAGATCCCCGGGGGCGGGCTCACCGGGCACGTACACGCTCCCGGCGAACTCCACCGTCCTGACCTTCATGCTACTGGGAAAGCTGGGTGCCCAGGTTCGCGCCGCCCTCCAGAACGCTCCTGCGCGTCTGGGGCAGCGCGGACAGGGCCTCCGTGAGGACCTCGTCCATCGTGCTCACGGCGACGAACTCGAGGCCTTGCACGATCTCCTCCGCGAGGAGCTCGAGCTCGGCTACGTTGGCGGTCGGCAGGATGACCTTGTGCAGGCCCTCACGCAGGGCGGCAACGACCTTCTCCTTGATGCCTCCCACGGCGAGGATCCGTCCTCGCAGCGTGATCTCTCCGGTCATGGCGATGTCGCCACGAGAGGGAGTGCCCGTGAGGGCGGAGATCAGCGCGGTAGCGATGGTGATGCCTGCCGACGGCCCGTCTTTCGGCGTCGCCCCTTCGGGAATGTGGATGTGGATGTCCACGTCCTTGTGGAACTGGGGGTCGAGCCCGAGCCGGCTCGCCCTCGAGCGGGCGTAGGTGACGGCAGCGAAGGCGGACTCCTTCATGACGTCGCCCAGGGTTCCGGTGAGCTGGACCTGGCCGGTTCCGGGGACGACGGCCACCTCCACGTCCAGCACCTCACCCCCGGCTTCGGTCCAGGCCAGGCCGTTGGCCATGCCGCAGCGCTGGCCCTCCTCCTCCTCCTCCTCCTCCTTGCTGCGACCCAGATACCGGGGCGGTCCCAGGAGCCCCTTCAGATCATCGGTGCCCACGGCCAGGGGGCCCGCCAGGGACCCCTGTGCAGCCTTGTCCCGCTCCGCCTGCTTGCGGGCGACCTTCCGGGCGATACGGGAGATGAGACGATCCAGCTCCCGCACGCCCGCCTCGCGAGTGTACTGGCGAATGATCCCTTTGGCGGCCGCCTCGGTGAGGGCCACTTCTCCGGGGTCCAGGCCGTGACGTCGGGCCTGCTGGGGCCAGAGGAAGCGGAGACTGATGGCCAGCTTCTCCGTGTCCAGATAGCCTGGCAGGCGGATGATCTCCATGCGGTCGCGGAGCGGGTCCGGGATTCCGGCCAGGGTGTTGGCCGTCGTCACGAAGAACACGTCGGAGAGGTCGTATTCCAACTCGAGGTAGTGATCCGTGAACGACTTGTTCTGCTCCGGGTCCAGGACCTCCAGAAGGGCGGCTCCGGGATCGCCGTGGAAGTCGCGGGCGAGCTTGTCCACCTCGTCCAGGAGAAAGACCGGATTGACCGTTCCACTGCGTCGCATCCCCTGGAGCACCCTTCCGGGCAGGGCCCCCACGTAGGTACGCCGGTGTCCCCGAATCTCGGCCTCGTCGCGGACACCACCCAGGCTCACCCTCACGAACTCCCGCCCCAAGGCATCGGCGACGCTGAGCCCCAGCGAGGTCTTGCCGACGCCGGGAGGGCCCACCAGGCACAGGATGGGCCCCTTCAGCTCACTGACCAAGGAGAGCACGGCGATGTGATCGAGGATGCGCTCCTTGACCTCATCGAGGCCGTAGTGGGCCTCATCCAGAACCTCTGCCGCGTGCTCGACGTCAAGATTGTCTTCCCGTCGCTCCGTCCACGGAAGCCCTAGGATCCAGTCGAGATACGTCCGGATCACGGCCGCTTCGGGAGTCACCGGATTCAGCTTCTCCAGTCGGCCAAGCTCCCGCTCGGCGCGCTCGCGCGCGTGCTGGGGTAGCGTCATCGACACAAACTTGGCGGCGAGGTCGGACCACTCCTCGCTGGGATCGGAGCCCAGCTCCTGGTGGATGGCCTTCAGCTGCTCCTGCAGGTACAGCTGCCGGCGATCCGAATCCATCTGCATGCGGATCTGGGCATCCAGCTTCTCCTCGATGCGGAGGATCTCCAGCTCGCGGACCAGGATCTCCCTGAGGAGCCCGAAGTAGGCCGGGACGGCGGGCGCCTCCAGGAGCTCCTGCTTCTCGTTGGGGAGGACGAGGAGGTGTCCTGAGATCAGATGCGCCAGGCGCAGCCGGTCCCCGTCCAGCGAAATCGACGCCAAAAGCTCGTCCGGCATCCGGTCGCTGAGCCGCACGTACTCGTTGAAGAGCCGTACTACGCCCCGAGCAAGGGCTTCATCCTCGTTGGACTCCGGAGAGGTGGCCGCCTCCTCGGGGACGAAGGGCTCGACGGACGCCCTGAAGCCCGAGTCGGATGGCAGAAAGCGGCGAACCCGACCCCGACCGAGACCCTCTAGGACCACGCGCGCATTCCCGTCGGGAATCCTCGACACCTGGAGGATCCGGGCGACGGTGCCGACGCGACGGATGTCGTTCCGCCTCGGGTCCTCCACCTGAACATCCTTCTGGGCCAATAGCAAAATGTAGCCGTCGCCCTCTTCGGCAGCCTCGAGGGCGGCCAGCGAATGCGGACGGCCGATGAGGATAGGCAGGACCATGTACGGGAAGAAGACCAGATCCCGGAGGGCCACCACGGGAAGTTGGTCTGGGATCTCGTATGTCTGATCGACCCGGATCAGCGTGGCCATTCGGCTCCTGGGAGCTGCGTCAGTTCGGTCGGACAGACCGCCGTTTCGGCGTCGCCGCGGACGCGCGCTATCCTACTCCGGGAAACAGATGTGGGGAAGGGCTGCTCGGAAGGCGCGTCGTACCGGTCAGGCTTCCTTCTTCCGCTCCTCGGGGTGGAGCACGAGAAGGGGTGGAACCTCCTGATCGACGCAGTCCGAGGTGACCACCACCTCGCGGATGTCCGTACGGGACGGGACCTCGAACATGAGGTCGCGCATGAAGTCCTCGATGACCGAGCGCAGGCCGCGCGCACCGGTTCCCCGATCCAGGGTCTTCTCGGCGATCCTGTGCAGCGCATCCTTGTCGAACGTCAGCCCGATGCCCTCCAGCTCGAACATCTTGCTGTACTGCTTGACCAGGGCGTTCTTGGGCTCCGAGAGGATTCTCACGAGGGCGTCCAGGTCCAGGTCGTTGAGGTGCACCGTCACCGGAAGACGCCCCACGAGCTCGGGGATGAGCCCGAACCGCTGGAGGTCCTCGGGCTCCACAAAGCGGAGAAGCTCGTCCCGCTGCTCCTCGGAGGTCTTCTCTCCGAACCCGATGCGTCTCTTCCCGAGCCGGCCCTCCACGATCTGCTCCAGGCCGTCGAAGGCACCCCCGCAGATGAAGAGGATATTCCGCGTGTCGAGCTGGATGTACTCCTGCTGCGGATGCTTCCGACCCCCCTGAGGCGGCACGGAGGCGATCGTGCCCTCCAGGATCTTGAGGAGCGCTTGCTGCACACCCTCACCCGAGACGTCCCGGGTAATGGACGGATTCTCCGACTTGCGGGCGATCTTGTCCATCTCGTCGATGTAGACGATCCCCCGCTCGCACTCGGCCACGTTGAAATCGGCGGCCTGCAGCAGCCGCACGAGGATGTTCTCCACGTCCTCGCCCACGTATCCGGCTTCGGTGAGGGTCGTGGCATCGGCGATGGTGAAGGGGACGGCGAGGATCCGGGCGAGGGTCTGGGCGAGGAGGGTCTTTCCGACTCCCGTCGGCCCGAGGAGGAGGATGTTCGCCTTGTCGATCTCGACTTCGTCGAGGACACCCTGGTTGTTGACCCGCTTGTAGTGGTTGTAGACGGCGACGGCAAGGGTACGCTTGGCGAGCTCCTGGCCGATCACGTACTGGTCAAGGACTTCCTTGATCTCCTGCGGCGTCGGACTGGGTACTACGGATTCTGCAGCTTCTCGCTCATCTTCCTCCGCGAGGATCTCGTTGCAGAGCGAGATGCACTCGTTGCAGATGTAGACGGACGGTCCGGAGATGAACTTCTTGGCGCTCTCCTTGGACTTTCCGCAGAAGCTGCAGCGCAGGTGTTTGTCACTGGACATTTCGTGCGTCCTCGATAGTCTTCCGCTGTTCTACTCTTCGTCGTCCTCGTCGGACCCGTCAACCTTTTCGTGCGAGTCTTTCGGCTTCGAGCCGTTCGACAAGGGGCCCTCGAGAATCCGGTCGATCAGGCCGTACTCCACTGCCTCTTCCGGGCTCATGAAGCGATCTCGATCGACATCGTCCTGGATGCGCTCGAGGGGCTGCCCAGTGTGTTTGGACAGGATCTCGTTGAGCCGCTGTCTCGTGTAGACGATCTCCTTGGCAGCGATCTCGATGTCGGCTGCCGTACCCTGGGATCCGCCGGAAGGCTGGTGGATCATGATCCGGGCATTGGGCAGAGCGCCCCGCTTACCCTTTTCGCCGGCGGCCACGAGCACTGCGCCCATCGAGGCGGCGATGCCCACGGCGAACGTGGAAACCGGCGCGCGCATGTGCTGGATCGTGTCGTAGATGGCCAATCCTGCGTAGACCCCGCCCCCGGGCGAGTTCACGTAGAGATAGACGTCGCGCTCCGGATCCTCGGCGTCGAGGAACAAGAGCTGGGCGACGATGATGTTGGCCACGTTGTCGTCGATGGGCGTGCCCAGAAAGATGATGCGGTCCATGAGGAGGCGGCTGAAGATGTCATAGCTCCGCTCGCCGCGACTCGTTCGCTCGATGACGTACGGTGGATAGATCGGCATTGGCTCAAGTTGCTCCGTTCTCGTCGGGTCAGTTCTCTACGATCTCCGACTGCTCTTTGAGAAATTCGAAGACCTTTCGTTCGGTGATCTCTCTCTCCAGTGCCTCTAATCTCTCGCTTTTCTGCAGATTGGCGTAGACCTTGGCCGGGCTCTCGCCACTCTTGTCGGCGATCTCCTCGACGCGGGAGTCGATCTCCTCCTCGGTCGCCTGGAGTCCCTGGCTCTCCGACACCTTGTCGATCACCAGGATCCGCTTGACCGCCCGCTCGGCTTGGGGCGTTGTCTGCTCTTTCGCCTCCTGCCACTTCTCCGGAGGCACTCCCTCCGGGCTCCCGAGAAGCGACTCCACATAACGGTCCACCATGGACACCGGCACAGTGAAGGGATTCGCCTGGAGGATGGAGTCCAGAAGCTTGCCCCGGACGACGCCCTCCGCCTGATCCTCCGCTTCCCTCTGCAGATCCGATCGGACCTTCCCCGAGAGATCCTCCAGCCCCTCGAAGTCACCCAGGCTGCGAGCGAACTCCTCATTCAGCTCCGGAAGCTCCAGAGTCTGAATCGAGCTCAAGTGGATGCGGAGATGCTCTTCTCCGCCTCGCCGCTCTTCGTTCGGGAAATCGTCGGGAAAGCGGACCACGAACTCACCGCCGGTTCCGGTCTCCAGCGATTTGATGGCTTCCTCGATGTCGGGGATGGCGTCCCCTCGGCCGAGCACGAACTCGTAGGGTTGCGTCACTCCCTCGGCTCCGTCCTCGAGTCGTTCGATCTCCACGCTGACCAGGTTGCCGTCCTCAGACCTGCCGCCGTCCAAGGCCCTCCACGTCCCGTTCTGTTCCCGGAGGCGCTCCAGGACCTGCTGCAGCTTCTCGTCCAGATCGTCGACGCCGGGGCGCTCGATCTTGAAGC
The DNA here is from genome assembly GCA_965238005.1 of Longimicrobiales bacterium. Taxonomy (GTDB): domain Bacteria; phylum Gemmatimonadota; class Gemmatimonadetes; order Longimicrobiales; family Gaopeijiaceae; genus CBDCKN01. The sequence continues at coordinate 2,322,421 of OZ250165.1, read as the reverse complement.
CACCCGGCCGGGGGATCTCGATCTCGGGTCTGACGTCGAACGAGATGGAGAAGGTCAGGTCCTGCTCCGGTTCGTACTTGACGTTGCCGACCTCCCCTTCGGAGATGGGGCTCAGCTCGTTCTGGCTGAGCGCCTCCCGGTATGCCGCCCCGATGAGCTTGTCGAGCGCCTCCCGATTCAAGGCGGCTCCGTAACGCTTTTCCACCACGTCAGCCGGGACCCGTCCCTTGCGGAAGCCCGGAAGCTTGAGACGTGACGCGAGCTGTCCCGTGATACGGCGCCGCTCGGACTGAACCACGCCCGCCGGCACGGTAACGCTCATCGTACGGCGCCAGCGTTCGCCCTCCTCCACTGAGATCCGAAGCTGTGTTCCGTCAATAGCCATCTATGCTCAATCCCTCACGAAAGAATCGGCATCGATTCCGAAAGCTCAATGCGAAAGGGGGGACTCGAACCCCCACGGCATTAAAGCCACAGGATCCTAAATCCTGCGCGTCTACCAGTTCCGCCACTTTCGCCAGTAATCTCGCCGAACATCGGGCATTATGCTGGATTAGAAAAAGATAACCGAGCCCGAAAACGCCATCAACAGATAAGCCTCTTGGGCAAAGGAAGGGCGCGCCACCCGGGGGCGACGCGCCTCTCTCATCCGAGTCCGTTACAGTCGGCGCTAGTCGGGAATGCGCACGTGGATCACCTGCTGCTGACCGTTGGCAGTCACCACACGGACAGTGACGATGTCCCCGCGGTCCACGTCGTCCATGATACGCCTTACGTCTGCGGCACTGCCGAGCGGCCGCCGGTTGATCTCCAGCACTTTGTAGCCTTCCCTCAACCCCCTCCGAAAGGCGGGGCCGTTCACCTGGGCGTCGGTAATGACCGCACCGTCGACCTCGCGGAAGCCATAGTCCGAAGCGTGCTCGCGCGTCATATTCTCGATGCGCAGGCCGAGCTTGTCGTCCATCTGCCCTTCGTCACGCACCGGTGCGGCGGCAATGGTGGCAGGCTCGCTGCTCAAAGGAGCCTCACCGAGGCGCACGTTGATCGTCAAACGACGACGGTCGCGATAGACCGTCACGCCGATCCAATCGCCCGGATGCTTGCGTGCGATGCTCTGCTGCAGCTGGCCGACCCGGCCGATAGGTTGATCGTCGATGGCCACGATGACGTCGTAGAGCTTGAGCCCGTACTCCTCAGCCGGACCACCTCCGGTGATCGTGGTCACCTCCACCCCGGAGACGGTGAGCAGGCCGTAGCTCTCGGCCGAGATGGCGTCGACGCCCCTCATGCCTATGCCCAGCAAGGCCCTGCGCACTTGCCCGTACTCGACCAGATCCTCCATGACCCGATAGGCCAGGTCGATGGGGATGGCGAAGCCGTAACCTTGATAATACCCCGTCCTGCTAGCGATGGCCGAGTTGATGCCTACCACCTGACCCCGGAGGTTTACCATCGGGCCGCCCGAATTACCCGGGTTGATCACGGCGTCCGTCTGGATGAAGTCCTCGATGGCGAATCCCTGATTGCCGGCCGTCTCCTCATCCTGTGCAAGCTCGCGCTGAAGCAGCTGCAGAGGCCGGCCGAGAGCGCTGACGATGCCTACCGTCACCGTGTAGTCCAGGGGACGGCTCGTGCCGCCGAACCCCGGATTGCCGATGGCCACGATCCACTCGCCCACACGGAGCTCGTCGGAGCTTCCGAGGCTCAACTTGGTGAGGCCGTCCGCGTTGATCTTGATGACCGCCACGTCCGTGAACGGATCCCGCCCCACCAGCGTGGCCGGGAAGGACCGTCTGTCCTGGAGGAACACGGTCAGGGTGCTCGCGTCGGCGACGACGTGGTTGTTGGTGAGGATGTATCCGTCGTTCGAGACGATGAACCCGCTTCCACCCGACACTTGGTCGGGCCGATCCCGCTGATCCTGCTCAGGGAAGTTCCGGAACAGTCGGCTGGGCGGCTGTTGGGAGAGCTGGACCTGTCTCCGCGCCTCGATCCGCACCACCGCAGGAGTCACCGTCTCGGCGACGCTGACGAATGCGTCGCTGAGATCCATGGCGGGCTGGACGGCTTCCACCGGGATCTGTGACTGGGTATCGATGACCGGCATCGAGTGCGTCACGCCCGTCCACCCGAGTGCAGAGGCGATGCCCAGCCCGAACAGGGAGGCCACCGCCGCGTAGAAAACGATCTTCATCTTTGCACGAAGAGGATCATACATGTCAGGTAATTCCTCACTTCCGATATCGATTGCGTGACGCCTACCGACACGCCGGCTCGTACTACCCTGGAGACGGACACGACGATCCGCCTAGTGCACCCGGCGCCCTTCTACACTTGTCTCGGACGCGAAGCCGGTCGGCGACCGCTATCCTTCGTCGACGATCTCGTAGTCGGCCTCGACGACCTCTTCCTCCTCCTCGGTGCTCTCGGCGGCATCGGCCTCGGTCGCGTCGCCCTCGCCTTCATCGGCAGGCTCGGCTTCGGCGGCCTGGGACTGGTACATCTCCTGCCCGGCGGCGCTGAAGGCCTGCATCAGCTCGTCCCGCGCCGAGTTGAACTTCGCTGCGTCGTCGCCCTTGAGGGCTTCCTTGCCGGCCTCCACGGCCTGATCGAGGCGCTCCTTCGTGCCCTCGGAGACCTGATCACCCCACTCCTCGGAGTCCTTCTCCACCTGGTAGACCAGGGAGTCGAGCTGGTTGCGGGCCTCGACCTTCTCTCGCCGCTCCTCGTCTTCGTCCGCGTGCGTCTCAGCGTCCTTCACCATCTTGTCGATTTCAGTGTCGCTGAGTCCGCTGGACGCTTCGATGCGGATCTTCTGCTCCTTGCCCGTGGCGTTGTCCTTGGCCGAGACGTGGAGGATTCCGTTCGCGTCGATGTCGAAGGTGACCTCCACCTGCGGCATGCCCCGAGGAGCCGGCGGAATGCCGGTGAGCTGGAACTTCCCGATGGTCTTGTTGTCGACGGCCATCTTGCGCTCGCCCTGGAGCACGTGGATCTCCACGGTGGTCTGATTGTCCTCCGCCGTGGAGAAGATCTCGGCCTTCTCAGTAGGGATGGTCGTGTTCCGGCTGATCAGCGCGGTCATGACGTCGCCGAGCGTCTCGATCCCCAGTGACAGCGGCGTCACGTCCAGTAGCAGCACGTCCGTCACGTCGCCGGCCAGAACGCCTCCCTGGATGGAGGCTCCCACGCCCACGACCTCGTCGGGGTTTACGCCCTTGTGGGGGTCCTTCCCGAAGAACTCGGTGACGATTTCCTGGATCTTAGGGATCCGGGTGGAGCCACCCACCAGGATGACCTCGTCGATCTCCGACGGGTCGAGCCCTGCATCCTCGAGAGCCGTCTTCATGGGCGGGATGGTGCGCTCGACGAGATCGTCCACGAGCTGCTCGAGCTTGGCCCGGGTCAGCGCGTAGTTCAGGTGCTTGGGGCCCTCCTGTGTGGCTGTGATGAACGGGAGGTTGATGTCGGTCTGTTGCGTCGAGGACAGCTCCATCTTGGCCTTCTCGGACGCCTCCTTGAGGCGCTGGAGAGCCATGGCGTCCTGGGAGAGGTCGATCCCGTGGTCCTTTTTGAACTCGGCAACGAGCCAGTTGATGATCTTCTGGTCGAAGTCGTCACCACCCAGGTGGGTGTCACCGTTGGTGGACTTCACCTCGAAGACGCCGTCCCCCAACTCGAGGACGGAGATGTCGTACGTCCCACCTCCGAGATCGAACACGGCGATCTTTTCGTCGGCCTTCTTGTCCAGCCCGTACGCCAGAGCGGCGGCGGTGGGCTCGTTGATGATGCGAAGTACATCTAGGCCGGCGATCTTCCCGGCGTCCTTCGTGGCCTGCCGCTGGGCGTCATTGAAGTAGGCCGGCACCGTGATCACGGCCTGCTCGACCTTCGTCCCCAGGTAATCCTCGGCGGTCTGCCTCATCTTCTGCAGGATCATGGCCGAGATCTCGGGGGGTGTGAACGTCTTGTCTGCGTTGGGGACCTTCACCTGAACGCGGCCCTTGGAGTCGGTCTCGACGGCATAGGGGACCAGCTTCTGCTCTTCGGTCACCTCGGAGCCCTTGCGGCCCATGAACCGCTTGATGGAGAAGATGGTGTTCTCCGGATTGGTGATGGCCTGTCGGCGCGCCACCTGACCTACGAGACGCTCACCATCCTTCGTGAAGGCCACCACGGACGGCGTGGTGCGTCCACCCTCCGAGTTGGGGATGACGACGGGCTCGCCCCCCTCCATGACGGCGACTACCGAGTTGGTGGTCCCCAGGTCGATGCCGATTACCTTTCCCATGTCTGCTCCTTTACGCGCCTGACGAGTATGTGATGGGCCCCAATTGGGGTCCGTTGTGTATTCTCCTGGCACGGCATGTGCAATGATCATGCCCAGTGCGGGGCTCAAAAAGCCGCCAAACTGGCGCCTTTCCGGTAGTATCCTGCCAAAATGGCATATTGCGGAGGAGCCCGTGTTTCCCATCTACGACGACAACCCCACGGAGATCTTCCCGATCTTCACCCTGGGTCTCATCGCTGCCACGGTCTTCGTCTGGGTCTACGTGCAGGGAGCGGGGTTGTCTCCGGGATCCCTCGACGCCTCGATCTGCGCGTTGGGGATGATCCCGGCGGAGATCACCGGACAGGCTGCACCGGGCGCCGGGGTGCGTCTGGGCCCCGACGTGGTCTGCCGCCTGGGCGGTCTCACCTGGCACGCGCTGCTGACGTCCGTGTTCCTGCACGGCGGTTGGATGCACATCCTCGGCAACATGTGGTTCCTGTGGATCTTCGGGAACAACGTGGAGGACTCCATGGGCCACCTCCGGTTCCTGATCTTCTACCTCCTCATCGGAGCCGTGGCCGGCCTGGGTCATGTCGCCTCCGACCCGAGCTCACCCATTCCCACGGTGGGCGGCTCGGGGGCCGTGAGCGGCATCATGGGCGCCTACATGGTCCTCTATCCCAGAGCCCGGGTCGCCACGGCGTTCTGGTTCATAATCTTCGTGCGGGTGATCGAGCTGCCGGCATTCATCATGCTGGGCCTGTGGTTCGGGTTTCAGGTCCTCTCCACCCTGCTGCAGCCACCCGGGGCGAGTGGGGGCGTCGCCTTCTGGGCCCATATCGCCGGGTTCGTAGCGGGGGTCATCCTCATCCCGCTGTTCCGCAGCCGGCGGCTCGTGGAGGCGAAGCGGAAGCGCGTCAAGCTGGACGTCCACGAGATCCCTTACCGAGGTTGGTTCTGACCCACCCGGCTGGCTACGCCGCGTCGTCCCGCCTTGACCCCACGGCGCCCCGGCCCTCTTTGTGGCTCGCGAACTTTGGCAACGGAACACTAGTGTCCTGTTACCAAAGTGTCTCGGCCAGTCGAGGGCACGGTGCATCCGTGGGCTCGGCGTTGGGACTCCTTACCGTAGCTTGCGCTACGCCGCGTCGTCCCGCCTTGACCCCACGGCGCCCCGGCCCTCTTTGTGGCTCGCGAACTTTGGCAACGGAACACTAGATCGTTACCGTTGGGGCCGCTTGACGGCCATGTGGTGGCGCAACTCACAAGACGAACAGGAGCCGAGGCGATGAAGCGGCCCTCCGGGGGCATCCTCTTCTTATGGACTGCTGCGGCCATGCTCCTCTTGACCGGGGCCACGATGGCCGGCAATTCGGACATCGATCCCAATGAGGCGGCGGGTGCCGCACGTGCCGCCGTCGTACCCGTCTCCGCCCCTGAAACCGCGGTCACCGCCCCGCTTCAGATCTCGCCCATCGGCCGTGACCTGGACACTCCACTGGTGGACCGGGCCAGGTCTCTGCTGGGATTGCTCGTTCTCGGGCTCATCGCCTGGCTGCTCAGCACCGACCGTAAGACCGTTCACTGGAGGGTGGTGATCTGGGGCTTGGCGCTCCAGCTGCTCTTCGCGGTCTTCATCCTCAAGACTCCTGCGGGGGGGCTCGTCTTCGATGGCCTCAATCGGGTGGTGATGGCCCTCCTCGGCTTCACCGTGGACGGCGCCAGCTTCATCTTCGGGAATCTGGTCTGGGACAACGTGCCCGTCGGTCAGGGTCCAGCCGGCCCGGCGGGGCAGGGGGTGTTCCAGCCGGCCCAGGGACAGGTGGCCAACACCGGGGCGCTCTTCGCCTTCAACGTTCTTCCCACCATCATCTTCTTTTCATCTCTCATGACCGTGCTCTACCACCTCGGGATCATGCAGGTGGTGGTGAAGGGCTTCGCGTGGGTCATGCAGCGGACCATGCGCACGTCGGGAGCCGAGACGCTGTCTGCGGCGGGGAACATCTTCGTGGGCCAGACCGAGGCGCCCCTTCTCATCAAGCCCTTCATCGACCGGATGACCCGCTCGGAGATCATGGCGGTGATGACCGGTGGGTTCGCGACGGTGGCGGGGGGAGTTCTGGCCGCCTATGTGGGGATGCTGGTCGCCTTCTTCCCTGACATCGCGGGGCATCTCATGGCGGCATCCGTCATGTCTGCGCCGGCGGCCCTCGTGGTGGCGAAGCTCATGTATCCGGAGACGGAAGAGCCCGAGACGTCGGGGACTCTCAAGCTAAAGGTGAAACGTCCGGACCCGAACGTCATCGGCGCCGCCGCCCGCGGTGCATCCGAAGGGCTCCACCTGGCCCTCAACGTAGGGGCCATGCTGCTGGCCTTCGTCGCCCTCGTGTTCATGATCGACGGCATTCTCGGGTTGCTCGGTGGCCTGGTGGGGGTGGAGAGTCTGTCCCTCCAGGCCATCCTCGGGTGGTTGCTTTCACCCATCGCTTGGCTCATGGGCGTAGCCTGGGTGGACGCGGCCGAGGTGGGGGCTCTCCTCGGCATGAAGACAGCTCTGAACGAGTTCTTTGCCTACCTTCAGCTGGCGTCCACGCTGGCACAGGGACCCAACCTCCAGCCGAGATCGATCATCATCGCCACGTACGCGCTGTCCGGGTTCGCCAACTTCTCGTCCATCGCCATCCAGATCGGGGGGATCGGAGGGATCGCCCCGTCCCGCAAGGACGATCTCGCCCGAATCGGGCTCCGCGCCATGATCGGCGGCACCATAGCCGCGTTCATGACGGCTACGGTGGCGGGGATGCTGATTTGAGCACGGCCACCGAACCCAGACCCTTGAGCGTCCCCCAGGCGGCTGAGGCGCTCCGGGCACGCATCGACGGGGAGCCAGAGGTCCTCGTGGTACTTGGCTCCGGGCTCGCCGGCCTCGGGGATGTCATCGAGGACCCGGTGACCATGGAGTTCAGCGAGGTACCGGGTTATCCCGCCACCGGTGTAGCCGGGCACGCGGGCCGGTACGTCTGCGGCCGCCTCGAGGGGAAGCGTATACTGGCGCAGGTCGGGCGCTTCCACTCCTACGAGGGTCACGCGATGGACGTGGTGGTGGCTCCCATACGTATCGCCGCCTCGCTGGGCATCGGCATGATGGTCGTCACCAACGCCGCCGGAGGAGTCCACCCCAGCCTGACGTCGGGAAGCCTGGTTCTCCTGGACGACCACATCAACTTCATGCACAGGAGTCCCTTGGCGGGTCCGGTCCGTGATGGCGAGGGACGCTTTCCGGACATGAGCCGGCCCTACGACGCCACACTGCAGGAGCTGGCCCTCGAGGCAGCACTCGAGCTCGGCATCCCTCTTGCTCGCGGGACGTATGCCGGGATGCTGGGACCCAGCTACGAGACGCCGGCTGAAGTACGCATGCTTGCCTCTCTGGGCGCTGACATGGTCGGGATGTCCACCGTCCCCGAGGTGATCACCGCACGGGCGCTGGGTCTACGGGTCCTGGGCTTCTCGGTCATCACGAATCCCGCAGCCGGAGTGTCCGGGGGGGACGAAGCCCTCACCCACGCCGAGGTGTTGGAGATGGGCGGGAGGACGACCGATCGTCTCGCTGCCATCGTGAGGGGCGTCCTGCGGGCGCTGGACTGATCCGACTCAGTCTTCCGGGAACGCTGGTACGAAGTGGTTGATGGGACCCTGCCCGGCTCCCAGGCCCGGTGCCGACGCGAGGGCACGGGCTACGAAGTCCACCGCAGCGTCGGTGGCGTCGACCAATGATCGCCCCAGTGCCAGGCCCGCGGCGAGGGCCGCCGACAGAGTGCAACCGGTGCCGTGACCGGCTCCCACGTCGAGACGGGGGCGAGACCAAACGCGGTGACCTTCGCTCGTCAGCAGCAGGTCCACGGCGTTATCCCCCCGCAGGTGCCCGCCCTTTATGAGGGCCGCCCGAGCACCCATCCGGAGGAGCTCCCGACCTGCGGTCTCCAGGTCATCAGGCCCCTCCAGGGGTCGCTCGGTCAGGATCCGGGCCTCGTGGACGTTGGGTGTGACCACGGCGGCCAGCGGGATCAACTCCCCTCGGATGGCATCAACCGCGTCCTCGTCGAGGAGCCGGTGGCCGGTGGTGGAGACCATCACCGGATCGAGGACGTAGTTGTCGAGGCGATGGTCTCGGATTGCCTCGGACACCGCGTGGACCAGTCCGGCGGTGGCGAGCATGCCGGTCTTCACGGCTACCGGTGCGAGGTCGCTGACCACGGCGTCGATCTGGGCCCGGACCACCCCCTCGGGGATGGCGTGCACGGCGTCCACGCCGAGAGTGTTCTGAGCCGTCACCGCGGTGACGGCGCTGCACCCGAAGACGCCGAACGCATGAAAGGTCTTGAGATCTGCTTGTATTCCCGCACCGCCTCCGCTGTCGCTTCCGGCGATTGTGAGGGCCACTGGAGGTGGGTTATCCATTGAGTCGAAGGATGCGAGGGTCGGCCTTCGGTGTCTGATACCGGTCCGAGGCCAATCTAGTGTGGTGTCCCAGAAGTTCGCGAGCCACCGAGAGTGCCGAGGCGCCGGATCCGGGGTACCCGCGCCGTTAGGCGTGGGTCAGGCGCGACGACGAGGAATAGCAACGCGGGCACCGCGGCCGAAGGCCGTGGTCCGAGGAGGAGGAACACCGCAGGGCCGGATGCATCGGTGCTCGAGCCGAGCGACCTTCATGCTCGCCGTGGGCGCCGAGTCGACCGCGAGACGATCGAGCGCAGCGAGATCAATGGCCGAGACACTTCTGGGACACCACACTAGTGTTCCGTTTCCGAAGTTTGCGAGCCACCGAGAGGGAGCCCATGCCGAGCAAGAACAAGATATTGCTCATCGAGCGCCTGAAGACCCGCAAGGGCCGGCCCCCGGAGGGGCTCGTGTTGGTGGAGGGGGTGCGCTGCGTGCGGGAGGCGTTCGCCGCGGACGTGCAGGCCCGATTCGCGGTGCGGTCTCCGCGGCTACTCGGCACTGAGGCCGGTAGGGCCCTCGCGGCCGACATCTCGAATCGGGGAGTGCCCGTGGACGAGATGGACGATGGCGACTTGGATCGCATGGCGGACACCGAGCATCCGCAAGGAGTCCTTCTCGTCTGTGAGGAGCCGAAACGGCGACTCTTGCACCTTGCTCCGCTGGCCGGTGGACGAATTCTGCTCCTCGACGGAATCCAGGATCCCGGGAACCTCGGAACGCTCATCCGAGCGGCCAGGGCATTCGGAGCTTCGTCGGTTATGGCCCTGGACGGATCGGTGGATCCCTGGAACGCCAAGGCCGTAAGAGCCTCCGCCGGGGCCAGCTTTCACGTGGACATCGTGCGGGCCCCGTGGGCCGAGGTCGGTCCCTGGCTGGTGAGTCAGAGCGTGGATGTTCTGGCCGCGGATCCCAGCGGACGCGATGTTAGCGAGGTAGAGCCGAGTCTGCCCTGGGCGCTGGCGGTGGGAAACGAGGGGGCTGGGCTCCGACCGGAGATCGTGGCCTCCGCGGCTCACAAAGTCGCGATCTCCATGGCGGCGGGCGTGGACTCCTTGAACGCTGGAGTGGCGGGCTCGATCCTTCTTTACGTCCTCACAACGCACGGGAGTGACACCCCTTGATCGAGGCCTGGATGGTTTCTGTGGCAGCCGGGGCCTTCGGGCTCACGATCGGATCGTTCTTGAACGTGTGCACCCTCCGCTGGCCGCAGGACGAGTCGGTGGTCTTCCCTGGCTCGCACTGCCCCTCGTGCGGCGCCGACATCCGCTGGTACGACAACCTGCCGGTCCTGAGTTACTTCTTCCTCAGGGGACGCTGTCGGGCCTGTAAGGAGCGGATCTCACTCCAGTATCCGCTGGTGGAGCTCGCGACTGGCCTGGTGTGGGCCGGCGTTTTCACTTATGGAGGACTCTCGGGGGAAGCGTTCCGCGGGGCGGTCTTCCTGACCATTCTCTTCGGGATCTCCCTGAGTGACGCCCGCTTCTACATCATCCCGGATCAGTTCTCACTGGGCGGCCTGGTTCTGGGGGGTGTTCTCTCGTTCCTCCCGAGCGGGCTGACCCCGCTTCAGGCTCTGCTCGGAGCCGTGCTGGGTTTCGCCCTGCTGAGGGGCGTCGCGGTAGTCGGGAAGTGGATGTTCAAGAAGGACGCCATGGGGGGTGGGGACGTAAAGATGATGTCGATGGTCGGGGCCTTTCTGGGGATGCCCGGGGTGCTCCTGACCATCTTTCTGGGGGCGCTCCTGGGCTCCGTGATCTTCGGACCCATCTCATTCAAGACCGGCAAGCTCGTGCCGTTCGGGATCTTCCTGGCGGCGGGTGCTGCGGTGACCTACGGATGGGGAGAGGCCATCATCGGGTGGTACGTCACATCCATCCTCCATATGCCTGCGCCGTAAGGGCTCGCGCGGGCTACGGGTCCGAGCAGTCCCGCTGATGGCCGCAAGCCAGGCAGACGATCTTGCAGTGACGCTCGAGCACGGGGCCTCCACACCGCTCGCAACAGGGGGCGGCGGCCTCTCCCATCCTCTGGTCCAGGTAGGCTCTGGACAGCTCGATGTAATGGCGCCCCCCTCGTGCGATCCAGCCGGCGGAGTCGTCGAGAGTCCGTTTGACGACTCCCGGGACTCCCGCCACCAGGGTGCGGTCGGGGATCTCGGTTCCCTCTAGGACGACGGCGTTGGCGCCGATCACGCACTCGATGCCGATGCGAGCCTTCTGGAGGACGACGGCATTCATGCCCACCACGGTCCGATCGCCGATCTCGCAACTCTCGAACTTGGCTCCGTGCCCCACGGTCACCTGTTCGCCGATGCGGGTGGGCGCCCAGCCGCCGACGTGGACCACGCAGTTGTCCTGCACGCTGGTGCCCGCCCCGACGATGATCCCGTTCTCGGGGTCGTCTGCACGAAGCACCGCGCCGAACCAGATGCTGGCCTTTTCGCCGACGGTCACGTCTCCCACGAGGACGGCGTTGGGGGCGATGAAAGCGGTATCGGCGATGCGAGGCCGCTTCCCGTTGAAGGGCAGGATGATGGCCATCGAGACGGCTAGTGTTCCGTTTCCGAAGTTCGCGAGCCACCAAGAGGGCCGGGGCGCCGTGGGATCAAGGCGGGACGACGCGGCGTAGTGCACGCGGGCACCGCGCGAAGCGTGGTCGCAAGGAGTCCCAACGCCGAGCCCACGGATGCACCGTGCCCTCGACTGGCCGAGACACTTTGGAAACGGGACACTAAGTGTTCTCGTCTCTGCCCGTCGCCGAGAGCTTGGTCAGGCGGGCACGGATCACCTGCGTGTCCGAGGCTTCCAGGATCTCGATCCGTACCCCGGCACAGTCGAGCGTCTCTTCGGCCTCGGGTACGTAGCCCAGCTCTTCGAGGATGAATCCGTTGAGGGAGCGATGCTCGAGCTGGGGGAGGGCCACGGTGAACGCGTGGTTGATCTCCCGGACGTCCATGCCGCCCGGCGCTTCCACCTCGGTGCGGGACAAGCGGATCAGCGCCACCTCGTCCACGTCGGTCTCGTCGACGATCTCGCCCACCAGCTCCTCAATGATGTCTTCCAGGGTCGCCAGCCCATCGGTTCCACCGAACTCGTCGGCGACGATCCCCATGTGGATCCGACGCGCCTGGAACTGCCGGAGCAGCTGCGTCAGCGGCAGGGAGCCCGGCACGAAGAGTGGCTCCCGGGACAGATGGGCAAGGATCATGGAGGTGCGGCCGGCCACGTAGTTCTCGTAGGCCTCACGAACGTACAGGATGCCCGAGATGTCATCGGTCGTCTCCTGGTAGACCGGCACCCGGGAATACGGGACCGTCTCGAGCTCGCTCATGATCTCCTCGAGGGTAAGGGAGTCCCTCCAGGCGAAGATGTCGACCCTGGGAGTCATGACGTCCCACGCCGTCAACTCGTCCAGGCGGAAGGCTCTCTCCACGAGAAGGTGCTCTTCCACCCCCACCAACCCTTCCTCCTGTCCCAGCTCCGTGATCTCACGGACGGCCCGCTCCTCCTGGGTCGACCCCTCGTCTCCGTTCCGTGGCACCAGGAAGCCGGTGAGGCGCCCGAAGGGGGCCGTGGCCGCTCCCACGGTCCTCTCGACGAACATGAGGAGGGGAGCGGCGCCGAGGGCCATGCGGAGGGGCCGGATGGTAGCCAGGAGCCGAGGGATGCTCTGCCCCATGACCAAGACGGCTCCGCCGCCGATGACAAGTCCGAGCACACCACCGGTGGTCCCCCCGAGCAGCGTGCCCAGAATGACGGAGACGCCGACGGCGGCGGCGTTGAGCATGGTGGTCGGGATGAGCAGGGAGGCCCGCACCGCTTCAGGCCGGGCTCTCAGATCAGCCAGGGCTTCAGCCCCCTGGAATCCTTCTTCCTCCAACGTCCGTAGCCGCGAGGAGCCGATGGCGAAAGCGGCTGCCTCCGCTGCGACAAGTGCCGCAGAGAGCAGGATCGAGACGACCGCTGCGGCCAACAGCAGCCAAATCATGTGATACCCCGGGTAGTCGGCGGCCGATCGCCCGCCTTGTTACTCGGACCTACGTCCATGCAACCGTTTCCTGCAGAAGCTCTGCAATCACGTCACGGGTCACCCGTCCATCCGCTTCGGCTTCGAAGTTGAGCACGATGCGGTGTGCCAGGACGGCGGGCGCGACTGCGATAACATCCTCGTACGACGGAATGGGATCGCCCCGGAAGGCCGCGCGGGCCTTCGCGCCGAGGACAAGGTACTGGGAAGCCCGAGGGCCGGCGCCCCAGCTCACATATCGCTCCGATACCGCCGACGTTTCTTTCAGGCCGGGTCGGGTAGAACGTGCGAGGTGCACCGCAAACGAGACGAGTGAGGGAGACGCCGGGACCCTGCGCACCAGCTGTTGGAGTTTGATGAGCTCCTTCGAGGACACTACGGGCCGGATCTGAGGATCCTCCTCACCCGTCGTCCGCATGGCGATCTCCTCCTCTTCGTCCCTGGACGGATACCCGATGGGAAGTTCGAGCATGAAGCGGTCGAGCTGCGCCTCGGGCAGGGGGTAGGTGCCCTCCTGCTCGATGGGGTTCTGGGTAGCCAGCACGAAGAACGGTGCCTCCAGATCATACGTCTGCCCGGCGGCGGTCACCTCCCGCTCCTGCATGGCCTGGAGCAAAGCGGCCTGGGTCTTCGGCGGGGTCCTGTTGATCTCGTCTGCTAGAACCACGTTGGCGAAGATGGGCCCTCGAACGAAGCGAAACACCCTGCGTCCCGTAGAGCGATCTTCCTCGATGACCTCGGTTCCGGTGATGTCGGTGGGCATCAGGTCCGGGGTGAACTGAATGCGGCTGAAGTCCAGGTCCAGAGCCTCGGCCAGAGTCGAGATCAGCAGAGTCTTCGCCAGGCCCGGAACACCCACCAGGAGCACGTGCCCGTTGGCCAGAAGGGCGGTGAGCAAGCCCTCCACCACCTCATGTTGGCCGACGATCTGCTTTTCGATCTCGCGTCTGATCTCTTCGGCGACCCGAGCGACGCGCTCAAGGAGCTCCAGGTCCCGATCTCGGACAACCGTTTTCGTCGTTGACGTCATCAGATCGCTTCCGCGCCCTGCTGAAAGGTTCTGGCCGCGCGGCGGGCGTGGCCTGGTGTGGCCGGCTACGCAGCGTACCCGCCACCTGCCGCCAGAGGTCCGGTTTGGATCTCTTGGGGGGGCGTTCGACGTCAACGTCGGGCCGATTCGAGCCTGCTTGTCACGCCGCGAAGTTGACTTCGGTGCCGTCCCCCGTCAAGCGTCGTGGATCCGCCGGAATCCCCTTTGAACAGGGGGAAAGTGGCGCTTGCGAAATTTTTCACAAGCTTCTAAATTTGGCTGGCTTTGGGCTACCGACCGGAGTTCCAGCCAATGCCAGGGTCAGGAAATCCGAGCGGAAATCGAGGGACAGATGTGGTCCGCGCCTCCTCCCGTTTTTTTGGGCACGGGATGGCCATAGCCGCGTCGGTAGCGCTCTTCGGATGGGTCGGATCCGAGATCGGGGAGCGAGTCGGGTCCCAGTCGTTGTTCACGCTCTTCGGGATGCTCTTGGGGGGTGCAGCCGGTTTCTACAGTCTCTATGTCCAGCTGGTGATACGGCCACGACAGGAGCAGGACCGCGAGGAGCGCGAGACGGATTGAATGCCCTTAACCGCTACGCCTTGACCGCGCTTCTGGTGGTGGGCTTGGGAGCCGCGGCCCTCTCGGTGTTTCTGGATGACGCGGGGAGAACAGGGATTCTCCTGGCGGCGCTGATTGCTTACCCTGTCCAAGTCATGGCATTCGCGTTACTCCTTCGCGCGCGAGGGGAGCCGACCCGCTTCATGGCGTGGTGGGGGGCAGGGATTGCGCTCCGGGTGGCGGTGGTCGTGGCGGTGGGGTTGGCGTCCTCGAGGCTCGAGTCGGTGGAGCCGGCAGCGCTTCTGCTGTCGTTGGTGGGGTTCTTCTTCGTCTTGTTGTTGATGGAACCGGCCTTTCTCAGGGCCGACAGTGAGGACGCACGGACGACGACATGAGTCTATTCGGAGCTCTGCATGAGCACGCCGGGGAGGCAGCTCAAGAGGCAGGCCATGGCCCAGAGGCCGCCAATGGTCTTTCCATGGAGGGGCTGCCCGACTTCATCTCGCACCACATCGGCGACGCCAAGGACATCGAGTTCGCCGGTGGGCACTGGAGCCTCGAGTTGCTGAGCGTGGAGCCCATCCAGCTGGGATCCGTCGCCATCGACATGTCGCCGACCCGTCAGCTCGTGGTGATGCTGCTCGTTGCGCTTCTGCTTCCTATGATCTTCATCCCCGTGGCCAGGGCCATCCGGTCGAAGGGCGTAGAAAAGGCGCCCAGCGGATTCGCCAACGCCATGGAGGCCATGATCATCTACTTCCGGGACGAGGTGGTGCGGGCGAACATCGGGCATGGTGCCGATGCCTACACCTCGTACATCCTCACGCTGTTCTTCTTCATTCTCGGGATGAACCTGATCGGGCTCACGCCGCTGGGGATCACTCCCACGGCGAACCTGTCCGTGACCGCCGCGCTGGCCGTCGTCAGCTTCATCGTAATCGAGGTTTCGGGATTCAGGGTTCTCGGGCCCGTCGGGTACGCCAAGACGATCTTCTTTCTGCCCGCGGGCGTTCCAACGCTCATGAAGCCGGGATTGCTGGTCATCCTGACGGTGGTTGAGTTCCTGGGTAAGCTGGCCAAGCCGTTCGCGCTGGCGGTGCGTCTCCTCGCCAACATGACGGCGGGTCACACGCTGATCCTTGCCATCATGGGCATGATCTTCGTGTTCCAGAGCTACCTCATGGGCGTCACTTCGGTCACCATGGCCAGCATTCTCATGATTCTCGAGTTGTTCATCGCCTTCTTGCAGGCCTACATCTTCGTGATGCTCACCTCCGTCTTCATCGGGCTCATACGTCACGCTCATTAGTCACCAGGACAAAGGACGAAAGATGCACTTCTTGCTTACCACTGTTCAGGAAGCCGCTGGGAATGGCGGCATCGGCCTCATCGGTGCCGGATTGGCCATCGGCGGTGCCGTGCTCGGTGCGGGACTCGGAATCGGCCCCATCGGTGCCGCCGCGGCGTCGGGGATCGCCCGTCAGCCGGAAGTGACGGCTCAGATCCAGACGGCGGCGATCATCTTCGCGGCGCTCATCGAGGGTGTGGCGCTCTTCGGTATCGGCCTCGCGTTTATGATGATAAATCGATGACTAGATGCATGCTCGCGGTCCTCGGGTCGTACGCGCTGATTCTTCCCGTGCCCGCGATGGCGCAAGAGGGTGGGGGCGGGATGTTCGACCTAAACCTGGGCCTGTCGGTCTGGACAACGCTCGTCTTTCTCATACTGCTCGGCATTCTTTGGAAGTTCGCGTGGGGGCCGGTCCTCGCCGCCGTCGAGGCGCGTGAGAGCGGCATTCAGGACACGTTGGACCGGGCTGCCAACGAGAGGGAAGAGGCTGCCAAGCTCCTGGCGGAGCACAGGCAGCAGATGGCCGACGCACGTCGCCAGGCGCAGCAGCTGATCGCCGAGAGCAGGGAAGCTGGTGACAAGGTCCGGCAGGACATCGAAGAGAAGGCCAGGGTGGAGGGCCAGGCCCTCATCGAGCGCGCCCACGAGTCCATCGAGCGTGAGAAGGACGCGGCCCTCGAGGCGATCCGGAAGGAGTCGGTCGACCTGGCGCTGGCCGCGGCCGCCAAGCTCATGGGCGAGAGCCTCGATGAGGCCAAGGACCGTGAGCTGGTGATGGGCTACATCGATGACCTCAGCGAACAGGGCGAGGGGGCCCAGGCGTGAGAGAGGAAACGGTCGCCCGAAACTACGCCGAGACCCTCCTCGAGGTAGCGGAGCGGCACGAGGGGCTGGAGGCATTCGGGGACGGCATCGAAGTCGTCGCGCGCCTCATCGACGAGAACCCGAGCTTCCGGATCTTCCTGGAGACACCGCGGATCGCGGCGAGTCAGAAGAAAGAGGTCATCCGGAGCGTCTTCACGGATACCCTGCCGGCGACTCTGATCAACTTCCTGTTCGTCACGCTCGACAAGAGGCGACAGCGTCTTGTGAGGGAGATCGCGAAGGAGTATCACACCCTCGTGGATCAGCGTCTGGGCCGCGTTCGGGTAGAGGTCACGTTGGCTCGCAGCATGGACGAAGCGTCCATGGCCGAGCTCCAGGAGGGGCTGACGGCCCTCATCGGCCGCCGGGCGATCCCCCAGGTGCGGGTGAAGCCGAGCATCCTGGGCGGCGTCGTCGTTCGAGCGGGCGACACGATTTACGATGGATCCCTGCGGCGCAGGCTGGACGGATTGCGCCGGAAGTTGCTTACGACCGACCTCCCCAAGGTAGGGGAGGCATGACGCTAGAGATCGGGTCGGCTCGAGCCGGCTTTCGTGATGGAATCACAGGACTAGGCAATGGCTAACGATTCGGGACTCCGCGCCAGCGAGATCAAGGGCGTCCTCCTTTCTGAGATCGAGAACTACGGTGAGCGGCTCCGGGCCGAAGAGGTGGGCGAAGTCCTCGAGGTGAAGGACGGCATCGCGCGCATCTACGGCCTGACGAAGGCGATGGCCAGCGAGATGCTGGAGATCACCGTCGCCGACACCGGCGAGGCCGTGACGGCCTTGGCGCTCAACCTCGAAGAGGACAACATCGGCGCCGTCATCATGGGAGACTGGACGCGGCTACACGAGGGCGATCAGGTCCGCCGGACTGGCCGGGTGTTGGACATCCCCGTCGGTGAAGGATACGTCGGGCGGGTCGTGGACCCCCTCGGCAGCCCCGTGGACGGCAAGGGACCCGTCGACCCCATCGAGGACCGCCGCCATATCGACGTCGTGGCCCCGGGCATCGTCATGCGCCGGCCGGTGAACGAGCCCCTTCAGACGGGTCTCAAGGCCATCGATTCCATGATTCCCATCGGGCGGGGCCAGCGCGAGCTCATCATCGGCGACCGGAGTACCGGGAAGACGGCCATCGCCCTCGACACGATCATCAACCAGAAGGACACCGACGTCATCTGCGTGTACTGCGCCATCGGGCTGCGGGCGGGAAAGGTGGCCGGCGTCGTGGAGACGCTCCGGGAGCACGAGGCCATGGACTACACGGTGGTCGTGTTGGCCAACGCGTCCGATCCGGCTCCCTTGCAGTACATCGCCCCCTACTCGGCTTGCGCCATCGCCGAGCACTTCATGTGGCAGGGAAAGCACACCCTGGTCGTCTTCGACGACCTCTCCAAGCAGGCCACGGCCTACCGGCAGCTGTCGCTGGTCCTCCGCCGGCCCCCGGGGCGCGAGGCGTTTCCTGGAGACGTCTTCTACCTGCACTCCCGGCTCCTGGAGAGGGCAGCCAAGCTCTCCGACGAGCATGGTGGCGGGTCGCTCACGGCTCTCCCCATCATCGAGACGCAGGCCGGCGACGTGTCGGCCTACATCCCCACGAATGTGATCTCCATCACCGACGGCCAGATCTATCTCGAGCCGGATCTGTTCTTCTCGGGAGTTCGGCCCGCGGTGAACGTGGGGATCTCCGTATCACGAGTCGGGGGCGCCGCCCAGATCAAGGCGATGAAGAAGGTGGCTGGACGTCTCCGTCTCGACCTGGCCCAGTACAAGGAGCTCGAGGCCTTCGCGCAGTTCGGCTCCGACCTCGACGCCGCTACGCAGCGCCAGCTGGCCCGCGGTGAGCGCACCGTGGAGATCCTGAAGCAGGGGCAGTACCAGCCGATGCCGGTGGAGAACCAGGTGTGCGCCATCTTCGCCGTCACCCAAGGGCACGTGGACGACATCCAGGTCCGCCACCTGAGGCGGTGGGAGCGGGGCTTCCACGAATTCCTCAGCACGCACGAGGGCGACATCCTGTCCAGAATCAGACAGGGGGGCCAGCTCACAGACGAGATCACCGAGAAGCTGGTGGCCGCCATCGCGGAGTACAACGAGGTGTTCGCGGCCGAGATGGAGGCAGAAGAGCCGACCGCCGACACGGCCACAGCAGGGGCGTCGGCCTGAGCCGGCACACCAGAGGCGACGGGAACTAGCCGATGGCGGGCGCGCGTGATGTCAAGCGACGGATCAAGTCGGTCGAGAACACCCGGCAGATCACCCGAACCATGGAGCTGGTGGCCACCTCTAAGCTCAAGAAGGCCACGGACCGGGTCCGGGCGGCCCGGCCCTACGCCGACTCACTGGCGCAAATCGTCCGCAGTCTGTACGCACCGGAGCTCTCCGACCGCTTCCCGCTTCTCCGCAGCCCCGAGCGCGTCCGGCGGGCGGCGGTACTCCTGCTCACCGCGAACCGGGGGCTGGCGGGTGGCTTCAACGCCAACCTGGTCAAAGAGGCACGACTCCTCCTGGAGCGGCTCGAGAGCGAAGGCGTCGAGACCGACTTCCACATCGTAGGCAAGAAGGGCATCGCCTACTTCCGCTTCCGAGGTCGTGCGATCGCGTCGAGCAACGTCGATATCGGAGACAGCCCGTCCATGGACGATGCCGAATCGGTCATCGCTGGACTTCGGGAGGACTTCGCGGCGGGTCGCGTCGATGCGGTCCACGTGGTGGGCTCCGAGTTCCGGTCCGCCCTGTCGACGCCGCCCAGGGTGGTGGAGCTGCTGCCGATTCGACCTGCCGACGGGGGGGCGGCCTCGCTGGACAACTACCTCCTCAGTCCGAAGGCCGAGATCCTCCTCGAGCGGCTGCTGCCAGCGTACCTCCGCAATGCCACCTACCGGGCGTTGGTGGAGAACGCCGCCGCGGAGCAGGGTGCCCGGCGAAGCGCCATGAAGAGCGCGACCGACAATGCGGGTGACGTGCTCGAGTACCTGACACGCACATACAACCGGGCCCGCCAGGCCCAGATCACTCAGGAGATCGCCGAGATCGTCGGCGGTGCGGCCGCCCTCGAGTAGAGGCGCGTGCGCCACGCCGACAGGGGATTAGCAACTATGTCAGAAATGAATATCGGGAAGGTCATCCAGGTCATCGGGCCAGTGCTGGACGTGGAGTTCGACCCCGAGAAGCTGCCCGATATCTACAACGCCCTGTCCGTGAAGTCGTCGCAGGACGGGCAGGAGATCAACCTCGTCGCGGAAGTCCAGCAGCATATCGGCCGAGGCATGGTCCGGACGGTCTCCATGACGTCGACCGACGGGGTGACCCGTGGCATGGACGTGGTGGACACCGGGCAAGCCATCTCGGTGCCCGTCGGAGAAGCCGCTCTCGGTCGTATCCTGAACGTGCTCGGAGAGCCGGTGGACGAGCAGGGCCCTGTCGTCCTCAGTGACGGCGGCGAAGTGGAGCGCTGGCCCATCCACCGGGAGCCACCGCTCTTCGACCAGCTGGAGCCCAAGACGGAGATCTTCGAGACCGGCATCAAGGTCATCGACCTCCTCGCCCCTTACGTGAAGGGTGGCAAGACCGGCCTGTTCGGCGGCGCCGGGGTCGGCAAGACCGTCATCATCATGGAGCTCATCAACAACATCGCCATGGAGCACGGTGGACGCTCCGTGTTCTGCGGTGTGGGTGAGCGCACGCGCGAGGGGAACGACCTCTGGCTCGAGATGAAGGAGTCGGGCGTCATCGAGTCCACCGCCCTCTGCTACGGCCAGATGAACGAGCCTCCGGGCGCCCGCCTCAGGGTGGGCCTCAGCGGGCTGACCATCGCCGAGTACTTCCGCGACGTGGAGAAGCAGGACGTTCTGCTCTTCATCGACAACATCTTCCGGTTCACCCAGGCGGGCTCCGAGGTGTCTGCGCTGCTCGGGCGTATGCCCTCCGCGGTGGGATACCAGCCCACGCTGGGCACGGAGATGGGTGAGCTACAGGAGCGCATCACCTCGACGCGAGACGGATCCATCACGTCGGTGCAGGCCATCTATGTCCCCGCCGACGACCTGACGGACCCGGCTCCGGCCACGGCGTTCGCCCACCTGGATGCCACCACGGTGCTGTCTCGTGCCATCTCGGAGAAGGGGATCTATCCGGCCGTGGATCCCTTGGACTCGACCTCGAGGATCCTAGATCCGCAGTTCCTCGGCGAGCGCCACTACGCGGTCGCTGGTGAGGTGCAGCGGATCCTGCAGCGCTACAAAGACCTGCAGGACATCATCGCGATTCTCGGAATGGACGAGCTCACCGAAGAGGACAAAGTGCTGGTGAGCCGGGCCCGTAGAATCGAGCGCTTCCTCTCGCAGCCGTTCCATGTGGCAGAGACGTTCACGGGCATCCCCGGCAACTACACGCGCCTGGACGACACCATCGAGTCGTTCGAGAGGGTGGCTGCGGGTGAGCTGGACCACCTGCCGGAGCAGGCATTCTACATGAAGGGCAGCATCGACGAGGTCATCGCCGCCGGTGAGGAGCTGGCCAACTGATGGCCGGCTTGAACGTTCGAGTGGTCTCCCCGGAGGCGCTCCTGTTCGAGGGCCTGGCTGCCTCGGTGGTCGCACCGGCCTGGGACGGCAAGGTGGGGATACTCCCCGGGCATGCTCCGATGATCGCCCTTCTCGGGTCGGGGGAGCTGTCCATCGATCTGCCCGAGGGCGGGAGCGAGAGCTTCTTCGTGGCTGGGGGCGTTCTGAAGGTGGAGGGCTCAGAGCTCACGATACTGACGGAGTACGCGGGATCGGAGGCCCCGGAAGAGCTGCCCTCCGGTGCCAGGGTCGATGTGGGTGCCATTCTCGAGGCGATGGGGGGCGGAGCCTGACGACGGTGCCGATGAGAGACACGGACGGATGAGGCTGGACCTCCACGTACACACGTCGGCCTCCGACGGGGCGTGTAATCCCGGTGAGGTGGTGACCCTCGCCGGCGAAGCCGGTCTCGATGTCATATCCATCACGGATCACGACACCGTGGCGGGGCTTCCGCGGGCCCTGGAGGCGGCTGCCGGACAGGGCGTCCATGTCGTCCCGGGGGTGGAGGTCAGCAGCACCTTCGAGGACGAGGAATACCACATCTTGGGCTACTTCGTGGATCCGGATGCGCCGTCTCTCAAGGCCCACCAGCGTAGGGCGGTGGAGGGGCGCGAGCGCAGGATGCTCCAGATGGTGGATCGGCTCCGGCGCCAGGGGCTCCTGATCGGGTACCAGGACGTCCTCGAGGAGGCGGGTCCCGAGCGCTCGGCCATCGGTCGGCCTCACCTGGCCCGGGCACTGGTGGCTGGGGGATACGCGTCCTCGACGCCGGATGCGTTCACCCGCCTGATCGGTGATGGCCATCCGGCTCACGTCCCGACCCGGCTGTCGACTCCGGGCGAAGCCATCCAGATCATCCTGGACGCTGGGGGCATCCCCGTCTGGGCCCATCCCCACGCCGACCTCCTGCCCCGACGCCTTCCCGAGTTTGTACAGGAGGGGCTCCGCGGCCTGGAGGTCTACCGGCCCCGATCGCGACCCAATCACATCCTCGAGCTCGAGCGAGCCGCCCAGGCTTCGGCCCTGCTGATGACGGGTGGCTCCGACTGGCACACTCCCGACGGTGGAGCCGCACTGGGAGACTTCTTCGTCACCCAGGAAGAGGTGGCGAATCTACTGGAGGCGGGAGGGATGTAGACGGGAGGCTACGCGTCGGATCCGAACGGCCTCAGGAGCCCCCGCACGGCCTCCCCCGGATCCGGGGCGCTCATGACCGCCCCGATGACCGCGACACCTCGGGCCCCGACTCCGGCCACGTCGGCCGCTCGCTCCGGGGTGATGCCTCCGATTCCCACCACCGGGATCGACACGGCCTCAACGACACGCTGGAGCCCCGACAGGCCGATCACCTCTCCGGGGTCGGACTTGTTGGTCGTCGGATAGACCGTGCCGGAGCCGAGGTAGTCGGCGCCGTCCGCCTCGGCTCTTGCGGCTTCTTCGGGATCGTCGGTGGAGTATCCCACGATGAAGTCCCTGGGGACGGCGGACCGGACTTCTTTGACCGGCGGGTCGTCGGGCCCGAGATGGACTCCGTCGGCGCCGGTAGTGAGGGCGACGTCCAGCCGGTCGTTCACGAAGAAGAGGGCGCCTGCGGAGCGCATCATGGGAAGGAGTCTCCGAGCCATGGCCGTGACCTCTCGGGGGGTGGCGTCCTTGGCCCTCAGCTGGATAGCTGGCGCCCCCGCCTCCAGGGCCTGGCTGAGCACGTGCTCGAGTCCGAGGGGCTCGGCCAGGCTCTCATCCGTGATCACCACGAGGCGAAGCCGTCTGCCGAGCTGGGAGTGATCCACCGGTGACCGTACTCCTTCCACAGGCCCCTTAGGGGCGGTTCGACTCGTCCCACTCCCTGCGGGCGACCCCACGTGCCCGATTGTGCTCCTCGAGGCTGTTGGTGAAGAGGTGGCTACCATCCGGGCGCGCTACGAAGTAGAGGTAGGGCTCGTCCGAGGGATAGAGAGCGGCTTGCAGCGCGGCGTCGCCCGGCGCCCCGATGGGTCCCGGGGGAAGACCCCTTCGAGTGTAGGTGTTGTAGGGACTGTCGGCTACGGAGTCGATGGCCGCGAACAACAGTCGTTCGCGACGGCCACCCAGAGCATACAGGACGGTCGGATCCGCCTGGAGGAGGTACCCCAGGCGGAGCCGATTGTGGTACACGGCCGAGATGGTGGGCATCTCCCAAACCTGCCGCACTTCGGCCTGGATGATGGAGGCCAGGGTAACGACCTCCGCTTCGCTCATCTCGAGCTCGTCGAGTCGCGCCACCCGCTGGGGTGTCCACATCGAGCGGTATTGGTCGATCATGGCCTCCACGACCACGTCGAGGCCGACGCCCCTGGCGAAGCGGTAGGTATCGGGGAAAAGGTACCCTTCGAGGCCGGGACCCGGGACGTTCCAGCGCTCGTGGGCCAAGGGATCCGACAGACCCGCCCGGACGCTGTCCGGATGCTCTTCCGTGACTTCGGCGATCCGATCGACCATGGCGGCGAGCGTAAAGCCTTCGGGGATCGTGATTTCCTCAGTGCTGACCCGACCCGTCGTGAGGAACTCGAGGATCTCGCTCCAAGCCCCGCCCGGGACCAGGTCGTAGTCCCCTGCTCGGATCTGGCGATCGGCGCCTTTCAGTCGAGCGTAGAGTCGGAATCGACGGGGCCCGATCACGACTCCACGCTCCACCAGCGTGTCCAGGACGGTCTCGAAGGTCACGCCCGGCGGAACAGTGACCCTCACCGGTTCGCCCGGCTCACCCGAACTGCAGGCGACGTAGGCGAGGCACGCCACGAGGGCTTGAGCGAGGAGCAGCGTGGGCCTCCGGAGCCGGGCGGGTCTCATGAGCCTCTCTGTGTGTCCAGCCAGCTCTGAAGGATCAGCACGGCGGCAGCCGCATCCACCCGGTCTTTCTCCTCTCTCTTGCTCTTGGGGAGACCGAGGCTCCGGACCGCCCGCTCGGCCCGGGCGGAGGTGAAGCGCTCATCCACGAGCTGGACTGGCAGCCCCGACCGCTCTTCCAGCTTGCCGGCGACGTCCCGCACCGTGCGCGTCCAGTCCGTGTCGTCTCCCGAAAGGGCCAAGGGAAGTCCCACCACGATGACCTGGACCCCATACTCCTCAGCGAGCTCTTCGAGGGCTCGAAGGGGCATGCGCTTGCCCGCCCTCCGTCGGAGGGTGGGGAGTGGTTGGGCGATTACGCCGGTCGGGTCGCTAACCGCGACACCGACCCGCCGCTCGCCGAAATCGATTCCCAGGGCGCGCATATCCCCCTTACAAAAGGTTCGGATACATTAGTACATACGACCGGTGCTCAATATACACCCGGAGTGGCCCTTTCCGGCCGGTCCGGGTGACGAAGACGACAACTCGAAGCGGGGTGCGCCGGCGTCGGAGACGACGGCCGGGCATGTGTTGCACGTGGCGTGGCTCGCCCCACTTCTTCAACAGGCTTCCGGGAGTCGACGATGGAATACGACCAGGATGTGAATGCCATGAACTTCGTATCCGGCTTCCTTCTAGGGGCTATCGTCGGAGCGGGCATCGCCCTGCTCACGGCCCCGGATGCCGGAAACCGGACCCGTCGAAAGATCCGTCGGGTGGCAGGAGGGCTGAAGGACTCCGCTACGGATCAGCTGGACGATTTCGCGGAGGATGTGAAGGCGAGGGTAGACGATGCGGTCCGTGGGGCCCGCAAGCGCTTGATAACGAAGTGATGAGGACGGAACCTCGTTGATTCCCTCCCGCCTAATCGAGGAGAAACGGGACGGCCACGGGCTCGATCCTGAGGATCTCGAGGCCTTTCTGAGGGCATACCTCGAGGACGAGCTACCCCACTATCAGATGTCCGCCTTCCTCATGGCGGTTCTCTTCCAGGGGCTCTCTCCCGGGGAGCTCGAGTGCCTCGTCGAGGTCATGCTCCATTCTGGCGACGTGCTGGAGCTGAACCACCTCCCCGGTTCGAAGGTGGACAAGCACTCCACGGGTGGCGTGGGTGACAAAGTCTCTCTGGTCCTCGCCCCTCTGGCCGCGGAGCTCGGCCTTTTCGTCCCAATGATGTCGGGCCGCGGCCTGGGGCATTCCGGCGGCACCCTCGACAAGCTCGAGGCCATCCCCGGCTTTCGCACCGATGTGAGCCTCTCCGAGTTCGGGGATATCCTCGAAAGCGTTGGGTGCGCCATGATCGGCCAGACCGCCGAGATCGCGCCTCTGGACAAGCGCCTCTACGAGCTGCGCAACGTCACCGGGTCCGTTCCGGCCATCCCCTTGATCTCCGCCAGCATCATGAGCAAGAAGCTCGCGGAGGGGTTGGACGGGCTCGTTCTCGACGTTAAGGCGGGCTCCGGGGCCTTTCTCCCGGATCTGGAGGACACACTGGCACTGGCGCGGACCATGGTGGACATCGGGAGTAGGTGGGGCACCCCCACCGTGGCCCTCGTTACGGCCATGGACCGTCCCCTGGGACGGGCCATCGGAAACGCCTTGGAGGTAGGCGAGGCGGTCGAGTGCCTCGGAGGCGAAGGGCCTTCCGATCTCAGGGACGTCGTGGTGGCATTGACCGGTGAGATGCTCGTGCTGGGTGGGGCGGCGTCCGACGCGGCAGAAGCCGAGGACCGCTGCCGCGAGACCCTGGCATCGGGAGTGGCCTTGGAGCGGTTCGGTCGACTCGTCGATGCCCAGGGGGGAGACGCGTCGATCATCGAGGCCCCCGACCGCCTGCCGCGTGCACTGGTGCAGGTGGAGGTCCGCGCTGAGACGGACGGGGTCGTCCAGGAAGTGTCTCCCCGGCCCCTCGGCCATGCGGTGGTGGAGATGGGTGGGGGTCGCCGGGAGATAGGAGACACCATCGATCCCGGCGTCGGGTTCGTGGTGTCGGCTCACCCGGGCGATCACCTGGCTTCCGGTGATTTGTTGGGCGAGGTGCACGCCACGGACGAGGCCTCGGCGGAGGTGGCGGTCCGTGCGTTGAGGGAGGCGGTTCGGGTCGGCTTGGAGGCAGATCTGCCGGCTCTACCCCTGATCTCGCACCGCGTCACCCGGGACGGCGTAGAGGTGCTCGGCTCCTAGGGAGCCGCTCGACGTCGGGGGTCAGAAGCGGCCGTCCCCCACGGCGCCAGAACCGGAGCTCAGTTCCCCCTCTCGCCGATGTCGGCGGGGATCCGGAAGAGGCGGGAGTCGTCACGATCGCAGTACTCGGTAGGCTCCGTTCCCGGCAGGAAGAGCTCCAGGATCTGGTCCTCCTGGGGGCACCACTGAGACGCCAGCTTTCCGGTGGTCTTGTCGATTAGCCGGGTGACGAGGCCCTCCGGGATCGGCCACGGCTCGGGGATGGGCAGGACCGGCTCGCGCATCTCCTCGTCGAGGGTCTCCGGATCCCCGTAGTAGACGCGACGCATGAAGCTCCCCCACACGGGGGCGGCGTCGCCTCCACCGGTGGCGGAAGGTCGGATCTCCCGGGGCAGGTCCAACCCGAACCACACGGTGGCCATGAGGTTCGGCGTGACCCCGTTGAACCACACGTCGGTGCCGTCGTTGGTCGTGCCGGTCTTTCCCGCGGCCACCACTTCCCGATTGAGCCCAGCCACGATACGGATGGCGATGTTCGCGGTACCCCCGTCCACCACGCTTTGCAGCATGGAGATCATGATCCGGGCCACCAGAGGATCCAGGACCTGTGTCCGCTCGGGCTCTGGGTCCCAGATGATGCGGCCCTGGGCGTCCTCTACCCTCAGGATGGGGAAGGGACGCACCTTGGTGCCGTGGTTCGCGAAGGTGGAGTACGCCTCGGCCATCTCCAGGGGGATCACCTCGGCCGCCCCGATGGCGGTGGACGGGTAGCGCTCGATCTCACTCCTGATCCCCATCCGCCGGGCCGTCTGCGCAACGCTCTCGAGCCCCACCTCCTGGGCCAGCTTGATGGCAATGATGTTCTGCGACTTCATGAGGCCCGTGTGGATGGTCATGGGCCCTTCGAACCGGTTGGAGAAGTTGGCCGGCCTCCACTCGGTGCCGTCGACCTGCATGGTCACCACCGGCGCGTCCAGCACCACGAACGTCGGGGGAATGCGAGCGGCCACGGCGGCGGTGTAGACGAACGGCTTGAACCCGGAGCCGGCCTGCCGGAGCGCCTGGGTCGCCCGGTTGAACTTCGACACCTGGAAGTCCCGTCCACCGATCATGGCCCGGACGGAGCCAGTCCACGGATCGAGCGCCACGAAGACCCCCTGCACGTAGAGAAGCTCGGAGACGTCGACTCCTGCGGCGACGGAGTCCTGGTAGGCCTCGTACGTCAAGTGCTCGAAGCCGGGTCGGGCCTCGATGCGCGCCCATCCCTCTCTCATGGAGACCTCGGCGGCCCGCTGCATGCGGACGTCCAGGGTGGTGTAGATCCTCAAGCCCGCCGTGTAGAGCTTGCTCCCGAAGCGGTCGTCCAGAATCTGGCGGACCCACTCCTCGAAGTACGGGGCGATGCTTCCACCCGCCACGGCCCGTTCGGTCGGGATGGCGGCGGCCGTGTACCGCTCCAGATCCTCGGGCGGGAGGAAGCCCTGCTCCACCATGCGCCGTAGCACCAGGTCACGGCGCCGCCGCGCGTTCTCGGGGCGGAGAAGGGGGCTGTAGTAGGCGGGCAGGTTGGGGATGGCCGCCAGGAGTGCCGTCTCCGCAGGATTCAGATCCGACGCGTTCTTGGCGAAATAGTTCCGGGCAGCGGTCTGGATGCCCCACCAGCCGTGACCGTAGTTGATCTCGTTGACGTAGGCTTCGAGGATCTGGTCTTTCGTGTACGATCGCTCGAGGGCGAACGCCACCTGGAGCTCCTTCAGCTTCCGTACGATGCGTCGCTCGAACCCGATCTGGCTCTCGAACATGTTCCGGGCGAGCTGCTGTGTGATGGTGCTGCCCCCTCCCAGATTACGCCCGGTCAGCACACCCACCACCGCCCTGGCAACTCCGCGGATGTCCACGCCGTGGTGGTCGTAGAAGCGCTTGTCCTCCACCGCTACGAACGCGTGCCGCACGTAGTCCGGGAGTGCGTTGATGGACACGGGCGTGCGACGCTCGATGCCGATCTCCGCGAGGAGCCTGCCGTCGTGGCTGTAAAGCTTGCTGGTCTGTTCGGGCTCGAAGGTGCGGATCTGGGCGACCGAAGGACAGTCGGAGCAGAGGTTCTGCCAAGATCCCCACGCCAACCCGGACCCCACCCCGACCAAGAGAAAGACGGTGAGAAGCAACAGCCGAGGATGCCATGGCTTCTTGATCACAGATTCGTTCTCCGTCGGTTCATGTGCGGCTCGGACCCCGCGCTGCGGTTCGGGCCTCGTGCTGTGGCTCGGGCCCCAGCCGGAGCGCCGACACGGGGACGCTCTCGGACAATCTCGAAGTACCGGTCAGCGACCACCAGGGTCCCTACCATCGCGGGAGCTCCCACGTGATTGCAGCTTTCATGCCATGAACCGGGTGTAGTGACATTCGTCACCGGCCGGTGTAGACACCGACGGCTCGTCCTTCACACCAGAGACGCACATGAAGCGGACCACTCTCGCATTCGCTATCCTGATTTCCGGCCCTGCTCTGGCGTGTGGTGGAGGTGGTGGAGCGGGCGGGCCCAGGGAGAGCGCCGCGCCACAGCCGCAGGGCGTGCTTGGTACGCGAGATCTGGGGCGTGTTGACGCAGACCGCTTCAGGGCAGCCATGGATGCCGTGGTCGTCGGCCGCTACGGCCATACGCTGAGTCGCCAGGAGGAGCAGCTCCGGACGGTGACCTACGAGTTCGAGTGGGAGTCACGGGATCCCACGCCGGAAGGGCGCTCGGCCGGGTACACTGACACCCGCTACCGGATCACCATCCAGGGTCGCAGGGGGGCGGCCGGTAGAGGAGGGACGTCCACCCCCTTCCGCTTCAGCCTCCGGTCGGAGTATCAGGCGCGCACCACCACAGATGGGGCGTGGCAACCGACGGAGCCGCTGGACGCCGATCTGGCGGCGGTGGTGGAGCGCATGCTCGCCGACCTGGAAGCCGAGCTCCAAACGCTGCATCTTCTTCAGGCCGAAGCCGACTGATCCCGACCTTGAAACGAACCCCAACACGCGTGGAAAAGCCCTGGGGCCATGAGCTCATCTGGGCCGAGACAGAAGAGTACGTGGGCAAGATCCTCCATATCCGGGCTGGTGAGGCTCTTTCTCTGCAGTACCATGAGCAAAAGGACGAGACCATACACCTGCTTTCTGGCGAGATGAGATTCGAAGCGGGCGCGTCACCCGATGAGCTCGAGGACATAGATCTGAAGGCCGGCGAGAGCTATCACGTACGGGCAGGCACCATCCATCGCATGATCGCCGTCACGGACTGTGATGTGCTCGAGGCCTCCACCCCCCATCTCAGCGACGTCGTCCGCTTGGAGGACCGGTATGGCCGGGCTCCCGCGGGGGGGTGACCTCCGTTTGCGACAGGTGCAGATAGGGGCAAGGGTGATCTCTTTTCTGGCGATCCCACTCGCCACGTGCGTGGCGTGCTCCCCGGCCCAGACGGACCAAGCGGCCGCCCTCGTGACGTCGTCAGACCCGTTGTTGGCCCGGGCTGCCGCCGCGCTCCTACCCGATCTGGCGAACCGCTCCGGCCTGGAGCTGCGGGGGCCCGTGCGGTTGGAGCGCCGCACGCGTGGCGAGCTGGAGCGTTACCTGGAGTTCAAGCTCGACGAGGAGCTCCCGGACTCCGAGGCCGAGCTTCTCACCGAGTCCTATGGACTCTTCGGTCTGGTGCCCCGGGATATGAACCTACGGGCGGTCTTGAAGGGGCTCTATCTGGAACAAGTCGCCGGCTTCTACGATCCGGACTCCACCACGCTCTTCGTCCTCGACGATCAGCCCGAGGAGGCTCTGGAGTCGCTTCTCGTCCACGAGCTCGTCCATGCGATCCAGGATCAGAGCATCGATTTGGATGCCATCACCGATCCGGATCTGGGCAACGACCGCCAGGTGGCGGCACAGGCGGCCATCGAAGGACACGCCACCCTGGTCATGTTCGAGTTCCTCATGGCGCCGCAGGGAGGCTCGTTGGACCTGACGAAGATCACGAACTTCACCGAGCTGGTGCGTCCCGCTCTCGAGGCGGCGCGGACTCAGTCACCGGCTTTGGCCGAGGCACCTCTGGTGCTCCAGGAGTCCCTGCTCTTCCCGTATCTTGGCGGAGCCGCCTTCGTGGAAGCTCTGTGGAAGCACGGGCCGGGACGCCCCCCACCCTTCGGCCCACAACTTCCCGTGTCCACCGAGCAGATCCTCCATCCCGAGAAGTTCCTCGGTGACGGGCGGGACTCGCCCGTGACTGTGGACGTGACGACGCCGGCCGGGTGGAGCCGGCTTTACGACGACAGCTTGGGTGAGCTCGAGACCGGAATCCTGCTGGAGATGCACACGGGCTCTCGGGCCTCGGCGGAAGGCTGGGACGGGGATCGTTATCTCCTACTGGAGAATGGGGATGGGACCCGAGCGCTGGTGTGGGTCAGCGTCTGGGACAGCGAGAGCCAGCGCGACGGGTTCATCGATGCCCTGTGGCCGCACCTGAGCGGGTTCCCTGTGGAGGCCTCCTTGGGCGCCATGGATGTGGCCGGCCGGCCGGGAGCCCGTCTTGTGATCGGGGGTGCCCCGGGAGTGGAGGCGTCTCTGGAGAGCCCGGCGGGGTCCTGATCTCCGTGACCCCTTCCAACGTGGTCTCGACCTCGGTACGCCGTGGAGGACACGCTTTCGAATACCGGGTGCTGGTGGGGAGTGGCTTGCTTGCCTCGCTGCCGGATCTGCTCCGGGAGCACGCGCCGGCACATCGCTACGCCGTGATCTCCGACTCGACCGTTGCTGAGCTCTACGGGCACGCCGTGCTCGAAACCATGCGGGGAGCGGGCCTCGGGGTCGAGCTGTTCTCGTTCCCGGCCGGAGAGCGGCACAAGACCAGAACACAGTGGGCGGACCTCACCGACGGCCTGCTCAAAGGAGGCTTCGCCCGGGATTCGTGCGTGGTCGCGCTCGGTGGAGGTGTGGTGGGGGACCTGGCCGGTTTCGTGGCTGCAACCTACATGCGCGGAGTTCCTGTGGTTCAGGTGCCAACCAGTTTGGTAGCCATGATCGACGCCTCCGTCGGCGGCAAGACGGGGGTGGACGTCGAGGAAGGCAAGAATCTGGTAGGGGCCTTCCACGCGCCGAACCTCGTGGTGGCGGATCCGGAGGTGATCCAGACGCTGCCGCGCGAGGAGCGCGCTCAGGGACTGGTCGAGGCCGTGAAGCACGGCGCCATCATGGACGGCCTTTATCTGGACGAACTGGAGCGGGACATGCCTGCGCTGCTGGACGGCGAGGTCGGGCCTGTGGAGTGGGCCGTCGCCCGCTCGGTGGAGCTCAAGGCCGAGGTGGTCTCGGCGGACGAGCGGGAGTCAGGCCGGCGTGAGGTCCTCAACTTCGGCCACACCCTGGGTCACGCCATCGAAGGCGCCTCTGCATACGGCGTCCCTCACGGGACGGCAGTGGCCGTGGGTATGTCTCTGGAGGCCCGCCTGGGGGAGCGGCTGGGAGTGACCGAGCGCGGCGTCGCGGAGCGTCTCGGCCGGATCGCGGGGATCCTCGAGATAGATCTCGTATTGCCGGGCGGGGCCGCGCCGAGGGAGATCATGACATATCTTGGGCTCGACAAGAAAGCTCGGCTCGGCCGACCGAGGTTTGTGCTCCTCTCTCGAATCGGTATGGTACACCGCACCGACGACTCCTGGAGTCAGCCGGTAGACGAGAACCTGGTGCTAGATCTGTTGAATTCGATGGCTACGAAAGGGTGATGCGAAGGATGAGAGGCCTGTGGCAGGAGTGCAGTGGGTCGCGCGACCCACGCCTTCGGCGCGGGTGCCCCGGTCTTGCGAGGCTCAGAGTAGGAACGACGACGAGTCGTAGCAGGGCTACGGCGAGGAGGAGAGACGACCTATGAGACCGCAGCCCCCCTGTGCCCTTCGGGTTAGGGCGGCGAGGGCCCGACCACGCTCCGCGCGGTGCCCCGGGTGTTGGCGCTCCTCCCCGATACTTCAGCATCGCGTCGTCGCGCCGCCTACGCGCTGGACCCTCGGCGCTCCTAACGCGACCCGCTGTACTCCTTCCACAGGCCTCTAAGTCGTGGAACTCTCAGAGGGAGCTGAAATGGAGCTGGGGCGCGTCACGGGCCAGGGCGTGGCTGCCGTCCTTTCGGCAAGGGCGACGTCGGATCCCGAGGAGGTGTTCTTGGTCCTGGAGGACGACGAGGTCACGTTCGGCCAGATGGAGAGCAGGGCTGAGGCCCTGGCCGCTTCTCTCGCCGGACTCGGAATCGAGGCCGGGGACCGCGTCGCAGTCGTCATGCCCCCCTGGCCGGAGTTCGTCGTCTCCATGTTCGCCGTGGCCAAGCTCGGAGCCGTTCTGGTGCCGCTGAATCCACGGCTCACCGGCCCAGACCTCCAGTACACCCTGAGACACTCCGAGACGGTGGCGGCCATTACGGCCGAGACGCTGGAGGGTGTCGACTTCCTTGAGCTCTTCGAAGACCTCTTGGTACAGCTCCCGGATCTTCAGTACATGATCACGGTGGGCGAGGAGGATCTCTGGTACGACGATCGGATCTTCCAGTTCGAGGATCTTCTGTCGGCGGGGCGCGGTCGGGACTACTCGGCCCAGTCCGTGGACCCGAGCGAGGACCTGTTCGCCATCGTGTATACGTCGGGGACCACCGGCAAGCCCAAGGGCGTCGAGCTGACGCACGCCAACGTCCTGGGCGTGGCTGAAAGCACGGCCAAGGTGCTGGGCTTGAGCTCGAGCGACCGAGTGGTAGGGGTCACGGCGGTCTTCCACGTATTCGGCCTTGGCCCGGGGATCTTGGGGTCCCTCGTCTCCGGGTCGGCGCTGGTCCTCCAGGATGACTTCGAGGGCGCGGGCACCCTGGACCATATCGAGCGTCACAGGGCCACCGTCCATCATGGTGTGCCCACACTCTTCGTGACCGAGCTCCACGAGCAGAAGTCGCAACCCCGCGACCTCTCCTCGCTCAGGGTGGGTCTGGTGGCGGGAGCACCCGTCTCGGACGACCTCGTTCGGGCTGTGACGGAGCATCTCTGTCCGGATCTGCTCATCGCCTACTCCCTCACCGAGGCCTCCTCGACGGTCTGCATCACCCGGCAGGAAGACCCGCCGTCGAAGCGTCTCTTCACGGTCGGACGCCCCATCGAGGGCACCAAGGTGAAGATCCTCGATCCGGACGGCGGAGAGCTTCCCGTGGAGAGCGTCGGCGAGATCGGAGTGCGCGGACCCGGCGTCATGCACGGCTACTACAGGCAGCCCAGGGAGACATCCAACTCTCTCGACCCCGACGGGTTCTTCCTGACCGGCGACCTCGGTATTATCGACGAGGACGGGTTCGTCCATTTGGTCGGGCGGCAGAAAGAGGTTATAATCCGCGGTGGTTACAACGTTTACCCCCGGGAAGTTGAGGATCGACTTCACTCACACCCGGCGGTACGTGAGGCCGTGGTGGCCGGGGTCTCAGATGATGTTCTGGGAGAGGCCATCTGCGCGTGCGTCGTTCCCGACGAGGGTGCCATCGTCACCGGTCAGGAGATCATCGACTGGTGTGCGGTCACGCTCGCGGACTACAAGGTTCCCGACCTCGTCCACTTTGTGGACGAGTTTCCGTTGACGGGCACTGGACAGGTCCGACGAGTGGAGCTCTCACGCAGGGTTCGGGCGACGCACGAGCGCTACAGGACATGAAGGACTGCCGGGCACTCTGATACCTGGCCCCCCCTTCCCCTACCAGATTCGACTGCCCATCGAGGCACGATGACCTGGCACGGGTGGGGAGGTCTCGCGAGTGCAGCCGGCATACTCAAATCGCGAGAAGGAATCAATGAAACCGTATTCCCAGGCCCCTCGTGTGGAGGGGCCCAGCAAGGCATTGGCCGATGCCCCCAACGCGGCCCTCCTCATCGACTTCGACAACGTCACGATGGGGATGCGAAGTGACCTTTCCAAGGAGCTGAAGAGCCTCCTCCAGTCGGACATCATTCGGGGTAAGGTCACCGTTCAGCGGGCCTATGCCGACTGGCGTCGCTACCCACAGTACATCGTCCCACTCTCCGAAGCTTCCGTCGACCTCATCTTCGCCCCCGCCTACGGGAGCTCGAAGAAGAACGCCACCGACATCCGGATGGCCATCGACGGAGTGGAGCTGGTCTTCATTCGCCCCGAGATCGGGACCTTCATCCTCCTGACCGGCGACTCCGACTTCTCGAGCCTGGTTCTCAAGCTCAAGGAGTACGGGAAGTACGTCATCGGCGTAGGGATCCAGGAGTCCAGCTCCGACATCCTCGTGCAGAACTGTGACGAGTACTACTCGTACACGAGCCTCACCGGCCTGCGGCAGACCACGGACAGCGTCGGCAAGCCCACGGATCCGTGGGAGCTGGTGGCAGATGCCCTGACCCGCATGACCAAGCGGAATGACATCATGCGGTCGGATCGCCTCAAGCAGGTGATGATCGAGATCGACGGCAACTTTGACGAGGGGAGCTACGGGTTCAGTAAGTTCTCCAAGTTCTTGGCCGAGGCGTCATCCCGCGGCATCGTCAAGCTCCACAAGCTGGAGAACGGTCAATACGAGGTGAAGGTCGCCCGCAAGGGGGGGAGCGCGGCGTCGGATAACGGCGATCGCGACCGCAAGGGCAGGGGTTCCACCTCTTCCCGGAGGGTGAGATCCGAGAAGCCACGCTCGGGGAGGCCCGAGCGGTCGGAGGAGATCGAAGAGCGGTCGGGGTCTTTGGACGAGGACGGCGCCGATCCGCTCCGTAGCGCCTACGAGCTGATGCTGGTGTGCCTCCGCGCCCTCAAGGAAAGGGGCAGGGAATCGGTCCGGGATTCCGACGTCAAGCGAAAGATGCTCGAGCGTGACTCGAGCTTCGACGAGGCCGAGCTCGGCTTCGGGAAGTTCAGCCGGTTTCTCCAGCAGGCCGAGGAGCATGGGGTGGTCTATCTCGACAGGACCCACACCGGCAACTACCAAGTCTCCCTCACGGAGGACGACGCCGGCTCCGACCCGGGGCAAGAGGAGGGGTCCGAGGAGGCTATCGACTCTCCGGGCACCGCGGAGGCTCGGAGTTCGGCTGAACCTCACGGCACAACCGACCAGGGATCTTCGGGTCGCCTGGGGCCCAGAGGGGGGTCGGGGCGGCGGCGCGATTCGGGCGATCCTGTCCTCTTCGAGGGGCAGGTGGTCGGCCAGAGCACGAAGGGACGTTCAAGAGCCTCTGAGGAGGATGCGGTCCAGGTGGGCGGCTTGGGTCTGCCCGCCGGAAGCGAGGCCATGATCAGCTACCTCACGAACTCCTACAAGGGCGTGGGCAAGAAGACGGCGGAGGCTCTCGTGGAGGCGTTCGGTAAAGCTCTCTTCGAGGTCTTCCAGAATGCGCCGTATCGTGTAAGCGAGGTCGTACCACGGCGCGCCGAGCAGGTCTTGGCGGAGTGGCGGACGGACTACTCGCGCCGGACCGAGGGGACTCGGCGGCGAGAGGAGGCATCCGCCTCGACGCCCAATCCCGAGGCCGACCAGCCTGACGAGCGTGGTCCGAAAGGGGGGCGCTGGCCCAAGACAGGGCTCCAGCCCAGGTCGGAGCGCCAGCAGCGGGAGGAACGCGAGCCCAAGGAAGGGCGTCAGCCCTCGGGAGAGCACCGCCCCGCAGAGAGGCAGAGCGACCCCAGGAGCGAAAGAGGCCGGCTGGGCGAAGAGCCGTCCTCCTCCAGGGCCGTGCCGCGCGGTCGCGGGGGGGCGAGGAGGACTCGCCGAGGCTCCAGGCGACAGTCTCCCGGGTCCGACCAAGAGAAGAGCTGACGGAAAGATTGGATGAGGAGTGGGTCGGTGAGCGTGACGCCCCCGGGGTGGTGGGCGGGCCCACCGTCTCCGGAGGCCCTGGACGAGGGCTTTTTCGCCCGCCCCGCCCAGGAGGTGGCCCCCGATCTCCTCGGTACCCGGTTGGTCTCTGCCGTGGATGGGCGGAGGGCGGAGGGAGTCATCGTCGAGGTCGAGGCGTACCTCGGCCGATCCGATCCGGCCTCTCACGCGGCAGCCAGGATCGGCCGGACCCGCCGCAACGCCACCATGTTCGGCCCGCCCGGCCTGGCCTACGTGTATCTCAGCTACGGGATCCACTGGTGTCTGAACGTGGTCGCCGGAGGTGAGGACGACCCGTGCGCAGTCCTCATCCGGGCCGTGGACCCCGTGGATGGGTTGGATGTCATGTCCGACCGGCGAGGCCGATCGCGGGATCTGGGGTCCGGTCCGGGGCGGGTCAGTCAGGCGCTCGGCGTGACAGGAGCACTAGACGGACACGACCTCTCAGCTCCGCCTCTGAGGCTCCTGGCGGGATGGCCGGTGGCGCCCTCCTCCATTGGCGTATCGCCACGAATCGGGATCAGCCGAGCAAAAGAATGGCCGCTCCGCTTCTACGTCCTGGGCAATGCGT
Organism: Longimicrobiales bacterium; assembly: GCA_965238005.1. Classification (GTDB taxonomy): domain Bacteria; phylum Gemmatimonadota; class Gemmatimonadetes; order Longimicrobiales; family Gaopeijiaceae; genus CBDCKN01. Next base: position 2,285,743 of record OZ250165.1, on the reverse strand, counting down.
CGGTGTCTCGAAGCCGGCGCGGAGGACGCCTATTTCGGGAAAGTAAGTTTAGCGAGCCAAATCGTTGAACGGCAACGAATCGGAGTAGACTAGCTTGAATATCATCGTGTGCATAAAGCGCGTCCCGGACACCGAGACACGAGTCCGCCTCGCCGATGGCGAGAAGGACATCGATCCCGGCGGCGTGAAGTACGTCATGAGCCCGTACGACGAGTTCGCTCTCGAGGCGGCTCTTCGCACGAAGGAGGAGCGGGATGAAGGCGAAGTCACCCTGCTGACCCTCGGCGACGACAGTGCTCAGGAGACGCTGCGGGCCGGTCTGGCCGTGGGCGCCGATGCCGCGGTCCTCCTCACGGGGACCGTCACCATGGACGGGCTGGCCACGGCGAAGGCCCTGACTGCCGAGCTCGAGGGGCGGGATGCCCCGCGCATTCTCTTCGGGGTGAAGGCGGTCGACGACGACCAGCAGCAGGTGGGTCCCATGGTCGCGATTCTCCTCGGCCGTCCCTGTGCCTCCAACGTGACGAGCTTCGCGCTGGCCGACGGGGCGGTGCGGTGTCACCGGGAGGTGGAGGGCGGAATCGAGGTGGTCGAGCTAGAGCTTCCGGCGGTGATATCCATCACGAAGAGTGGGTTCGAGCTGCGCTATGCCTCTCTGAAGGGGATCATGGCGGCGAAGAAGAAGCCTCTGGAGCAGAAAGAAGCCCTGGTGGCGGAAAGCCGCCTCACCGTGGAGCGCTTGGAGTATCCCCCGGCCCGGGCCGAGGGTCGCATCGTGGGTGAAGGCGCCGACGCTGTGCCCGAACTGGTTCGGCTCCTTCGGGAAGAGGCCAACGTGCTCTAGTGTGGTGTCCCAGAAGTTCGCGAGCCGAGCGACCTTCATGCACGTCGTGAGCGCCGAGTTGACCGCGAGAGGATCGAGCGCAGCGAGATCAATGGCCGAGACACTTCTGGGACACCACACTAAAAGGCTGCGCCGTACTTCTTCAACAGCTTCTAGGCGAGACCAACCGGACTCTCAGACTGACAAACATCGGAGATTAGAATGGGCGACATTCTCGCCTTTGCAGAACAGAGGGCCGGCCAGGTGAGGGCGGCGGCCCATGAAGTGCTGTCCGCGGCCGCGGGCACGGCGGCCGAGCTGGGTGGCTCGGCACATGCCCTGGTCCTTGGGGGCCCGGGTGTGGGAGATGCGGCGGATGGACTTGGAGTCTACGGGGCCGCGAGCATTCGAGTAGCCGAAGACGATGCGTTGGCCGAGTACTCCCCTGCGACCTACGCGCCGGTCGTAGCCGAGGTCGCCCGATCTGGCGATTACGACGCGATCCTCTTTCCAGCCACGGCTCAGGGCAAGGATCTGGCGCCCCGTGTGGCGGCATTGCTAGACACTCCCCTGGCGTCGGACATCACACGCCTGGAAGTGGACGGGGGCGAGCTCGTTGCAGCTCGGCCCATTTACGCAGGAAAGGCCCTGGCCCGGGTCAGATTCCAGGCCTCTCCGGCCGTCATGTCGCTTCGACCCAACTCGTTCGGTGCCGAGGAGATCAGGGCGGCCGGCGCGGTAGAAGCCTTGAGCCCGACCATCCCGGCGGATGTTGGCATGCGCAGGGTGGGGTTCGAGACCGCCGAGGCTGGATCGGTGGACGTGTCCGAGGCGAGCATCATCGTCTCCGGGGGTCGCGGCATGAAGGATCCGGAGCATTGGTCGCTCTTGGAGGACCTTCGCGACGCTCTCGGTCCCGGGACCGCCTTGGGCGCGTCCCGAGCGGTTGTGGATGCGGGTTGGAGGCCCCACTCGGAGCAGTTGGGCCAGACAGGAAAGACCGTGGCTCCCATGCTCTACTTCGCCGTCGGCATATCGGGGGCCATTCAGCACCTCGCCGGGATGAGGACGTCTCAGACCATCGTGGCGGTGAACAAGGACGCCGATGCCCCGATCTTCGGGGTTGCCGATTACGGCATCGTGGGCGACGCCTTCGAGGTGTTGCCGCGACTCACTCAGGAGATCGAGGCCCTGCTGGCAGAAGGATAGGTCACCGAGAGGCGTCGTGTCACGGCCCTGGAGGGCCGCCCAGCATGCTCACGGGGTCGATCTGCAGCCCGCGTCGCCAAATCTCGAAGTGGAGATGTGGTCCGGTGGCGTTTCCTGAGCTTCCGCTCAGCCCGATGATCTCGCCTTTGGCCAACTGCCCCCCGGTCTCGACCCGAAGCTCGGAGAGGTGGGCGTAGACGGTCAGGACGTCGTCGCCGTGGTCGAGCCAGACCACGACACCGAAGGCCTCCATGGTTCCGGCGAAGCGGACCCTTCCGTCGGACATCGCAGCCACCGGCGTCCCGGTCGGCACCAGGATGTCCACGCCTCGATGGAGATCGGGGAGAGCGCCGTCCCAGCGTACGCCGAAGGGTGCCCCGAGGGGTCCCTCAACCGGCCAACGCGAGACGCTGCAGGCGGCCGCACCGACCAGGCAGAGGAGTGCGGACGCTCGGGCGGCGACCCGCGATCTCACGGCCGGGCCGGCCCGAGCCAGGGGGTTCCGGTGGAGAGCCCGGGTGTGTCATCGAGGAGGATGACGTCGACGGGCGAGCCCTCGGCGACGGTTTGGACCCCTTCCGGGACCACCGCCAGCCCGTCCGCAGTCGCCAGACTACTGACCAGGCCGGAGCCCTGAGGGCCCGTGAGGGACGCTTCCGTGACGTTCGCCGTGTGACTCAGTGTCACTCGCAGGAAGGCGGTGATTGCTTTGGGAGCGCGAAGGTCATCACCGGCGCGAGCCGTTATCACGGTCCTATGAACGCGTGTGTATCCGGCCAACGCCAGAAGGAACGGACGCACCAGGATCTCGAAGGTCACGAAGGTCGAAGCCGGGTTCCCGGGTAGGCCGAAGATGGCCTGGTCCGGACCGCCCTCCCGGGGCAGGTGGCCGAAGCTCGTCGGGGTCCCCGGCCGGATCTTCACCCGCCAGAAGTCCAACCGAAAGCCTGCGTCGTCGAGAACCCTCTTGAAGAGGTCCCCCTCTCCCATCGACGCTCCGCCGAGCGTCACCAGAACATCCGCCTCTCCGGCCTTTTCGAGGTGCGCGCGAATGTCGTCAGGGTCGTCCTTGGCGATCCCCAGTCGCAATGGTGTACCGCCGGCCAGGTGGACGGCAGAGGCGACGACATGACTGTTGCTCTCAGGGATTCGGTCGGGGCCGGGAGGCGCGATCTCAACGTCCTGAAGCTCGTCGCCGCTGGCGAGGATGGCCACGACCGGCTTTCGGTGCACGGGTACGTTCGCGACGTGGGCACTGGCGAGAACACCGATCTGACCCGGACCAATGCCCGTGCCCGCCCTCAGTGCAACGTCACCCCGACCCCAATCCTCCGCGGCTGGCCGCACATGTCGTCCCCGATCACGGTCCGAGTGGATGACGATCCGACCCGGCTCCCCTTGCTCGCGATCGGTGTCCTCCACGCGAATGATGGTATCCGCACCGGCGGGTACGGATCCGCCTGTCATGATCCGCACGGCCTGGCCCGGAGCCACCTTCCCGTCGAAGCGCGTGGCCGGAAGCACCGCACCTACTACGGTGAGCTCGACGGGTCCGTCAGGGTTGGCACCGGCCACGTCCTCACCGCGGACGGCGTAGCCGTCCATGGCGCTGCTCTCCCACGGCGGTTGCTGGGTAGGGGCGGTGATGTCCGACGCCAGAGCGCGCCCAAGAGCGCCTCGCAGTGGCACCCTTTCCACGTCGAGGGGTGAGACCGCAGCCAGGATTCGCTGCAAAGCCTCCCCGACTGAGAGCCAATCGGCAGCCCTGAACTCGAAGTCTGTCACCTCAGAAGCGCCAACTGGCTCCGATGGAGAGGTTTCGCGCCGATACCCATTCGTCCTCTGGAATCGCTCCCAGATCGGCATCGGTGGTGAGCCATCCCGTCGGCGTGCTGATCTTCAAGAGATTCATTACGCCATCCAGCCGCAGCATGAAGCGAGATGAGAGGTGGAGGTTCGTGCCTCCCGAAAGAGTCGCAAAGAACTTTCTTCCGAAATCGTACCGGTCCAGGAGCGGCATGTCGACTTCATCCTCCAGGGTGCGCTCCAGATCGCTACCCCAGGCCATCCCACCCCCGAAGGCGATGAAGGGCTGCAAGCCCCGCCAGATTCGGTGGCCCGTCAGGTTGAGCCTGAAGCGGGCGTCGATGGCGACGAGGTCGATGGTGGATTGCCCGAGAACCCGATCATCCTCGCTCCGGCGGATGTCGATCACGTCCCGCTCGCCCTTGAAGACGGTAGCGTCGCCCTCGAAGGCGAAAGCACCGCCGAACATGACGGAGTAGCGGCCTCCGAAGACGTTCGCCGACTTCGGCCCCAGGCCGAGCTGACCTGCATTGAGGCTCGCAGTTCCGATGAAGAGGCCTCCCTCCTGGGAGTTCTCGACGAAGCGGTAGGACGACGGAATGTCCTGGGCGGTGGCCGGGCCGGAATCGAGCAGAAACGCTCCTAGGAGTAGGAAGTAGATTGTTCTCGGGTGTGGCATGAAAGCTGGTTCGACGTTTGGTTTAGGGGTATTTGACGACCGTCACTGGTTGGAACACATTCGTCCAAGTGACGTCTGCCGTCGTCCAGAGGGCCGGAAGATCACCCTTTCAACACCGTCTGTCGAGGATCGTTTCAGGAAGATGAGCGAGGATTTTCAGCGATTGCGGGCCACTACGGTCTTCCTCGGCGCCTGTCTTGCGGTGCTTTTCAATCAGGGTCTCGTCGGACAGAGCGGAACCGTGACGGCAGACGAGAATTTTCGCGCCCAGCCGAACGGGACGCTGTTGGGCCAACTCCGCCCCGGTGCGGCCCTTGCGGTTCTGGACCTCGCCGACGATTGGCTCCAGTTCGAGCTGATGGGGTGGGTCTGGACCCGATCGCTTCAGGTGGTCAGCCGCGTCGACTCCGACCTTGTGGTGTCGGCCTCGGGCGGTGAGAACATCAGGGTTACTCCGTCGGGGGATGTCATCGGTCGATTGGAGGAAGGGACCCTCCTGCAAGAGGTGGAGAGGGTGCCCGGATGGGTCAGGGTGCGCCGAAGTGCGTGGATCTGGAGCCAGTCCGTGGAACTCGAAGGCCCGGCGCCGGGCGATGCCCCTCGGGGGGCGGAGGTCATTCTCGCCGAGCAGTGGACCAGCAGTGGGGAGACCGAGGCGACCATCCTCAGCACTCCCGACGGAGACACGTTGGCCACGGCCGTGCCCGGGGCGAACTTGAGGATCCTCGCGAGAGAGGGAAACTGGGCGAGGGTCAGGTTAGACGGGTGGACGTGGCTTCCGGAGGGCGCGGCCGTGGAGGGCGAGACCGCTGTCCTCACGGACGTGAGCACCGAAGACGTCGCTGCCGCACCCCTCGAGTACCGCGGCCGGGTGCTCCAGTGGGATCTCCAATTCATCTCTCTAGAACGGGCTGAGAAGATCCGAACGGACTTCTACGAGGGAGAGCCGTTCCTCCTCACCAGGATTGGGCGTGGAGAAGGCGTATTCGTTTATGTGGCGATTCCGCCGGAGCGGCTCCAGGAGGCCGAGGGCCTAAGCCCTCTGGAGCGTATTCGCGTCATCGGACGAGTCAGAACCGGATCCGCGACCCTGACCGGGAGCCCGATCCTCGAGTTGCTGGCTTTGTCGACCATCCCGCGGTGATGGACCCGTTTTCGCGCAGGCTCCTCGTCGGAGTCACCCTCCTCGCTTCACTGGGCATCACGACCTGCTCCGAGGACGGTCCTACCGAGCCGCCCACACCGGAAGTCGACCTGGTGGCCGTGTCGGGGAGCGGCCAATTCGGACCCTCCGGTCAGTTCCTCATAGATCCCCTGACCGTGTCGGCTCTGCGGATCGGCGATGGACGGCCCGTGGAGGGCGTCGTGGTGGAGTGGTCGGTCGTAGAAGGCTCCGGCGCGCAGTTGGACCCCGGGACCAGCCAGAGCGACTCCACCGGGCTGGCGACGGCACGCCTCCGCTTGGGCAACGGCCTGGGCCGCTACCTGATACAGGCTCGGCTTCGAGACCAACCCGAGCGGTTCGTGGAGTTCGAGGCATGGGCCGTGCTTCCCCCACAGCTCACGGGGCTGTCTACAGTCACCGCGGATGCCGGAGACCTCATCACGCTGGACGGAGACAACTTCAGCGCGATCGCATCTCATAACGTGGTACTCTTCTCGGGGATTCGCGGATCCGTCATGGCCGCAGGGCCGACCCGGCTCTCCGTAGAGGTGCCGCCATGTCTGCCCAGCACGACGGTGGACGTGTCGGTGCGTTTGGGAGACGAAGCGAGCAGAGCGCTTTCCCTGGGTATTCGGGCTTCCGGTGCGGCGCTCGATCCGGACTTCGGGGCCGATACGACCGTCGTCATCGGAGACGGCCCTTCGTGCCTCCGCCTGGCGGTGGGGAACTGGCTGGCCGTTGCCCAGTCTGCGAGCTCCATCGGTGCGGCCCGATTCGACTACGCGCTCACAGGCCTGCGGCGGTCGTCGCAAACACCGGCAGCCCGCCTGGTGTCTCCTTCGAGTGGAGGGCTGACCGCTTCCGAGCCTCATGACCGGGCGATTCGGGAGGAGTGGAAGGTGTTCCTGCGGGCCCTGGAGGAGGAGCTCCTCGGCAAGCAGCGAGCATCCTTGGCGCGGCCCGCTCTCTCACCGGCAGCGCGAGCGCCCGAGGTGGGGGACCGTAGGGACTTCAAGGTGGTGGGGGCCGACGGCGAGTTCGATCAGGTCACGGCGGAGGTTCGCGGGGTGTCGGAGCGAGCCCTCCTGTATGTGGACGTCGCAGCCCTCGGCAGCCTGGCACCAGCCGACCTGGAGCGCTTCGGCAGCGTCTTCGACGATCCGATCTACACCGTGGACGTGAGAGCCTTCGGACAACTCTCCGACGTGGACGGAAACGAGAAGGTCATCATCCTCTTCACCCCCACCGTCAATCGACTGACCCCACCGGGCTCCAGCGACTTCGTGGGCGGATTCTTCTTCGGCCTGGATCTCTTCACCGAGGCCGAAGACAGCAATGCGGCCGAGATCTTCTACGTGATGATTCCCGACCCCACGGGGCGGTACGGCAACGTCCAAAGCCTGAACCTCATCCGAGCCACCGTGCCGGCCATTCTCGCCCACGAGCTCCAGCACATGATCCACCACAACGAGCGGATCATTCAGCGAGGCGGGCAGCGTGCCGACGTGCTCTGGCTCTCCGAGGGGCTTGCCCAGATGAGCGAGGACCTCGTCGGAGAGGAGTTGCGTAGGCGAGGGAGCCTCGATGCCGAAGACTTTCAGAAGGGCAATTGGCGACGAGCGAATCGATTCCTTGCGGATCCGGCCGACGTGAGCCTGATCGTCGTCATCGGCCAGGGGACGCTCGAAGAGCGTGGCGCGGGCTGGCTGTTCGTTCGCTACCTGAGGGACCAGGCGGGCAGCGATGCCGTCCTGGCGTCGCTGACCCAGACCACGCGGACCGGAATCGATAACGTGGAGGCGGTGACGGGCCGGGACTGGGAGGCTCTGTTCTCGGACTGGAGCGCGGCGATCGCGGTGGAGGGGCAGCTCTCTGGGAACAGCCAGATCCCGGTGAGGGCGGCCCTGCAGTTCCCGGGTATCGATCTGGTGGAGACCCTCTCGGAAGGCGTCGGGTCCTTCTCGTTGAGGCCCACGGTCATCACGGTCGGGGATTTCTTTGCCGAGGGACGGCTCTGGTCGTCCTCAGGTGCATACTTCTTGCTGGGAAGTGGGGAAGGAGGATTGGCCTTGAACCTGGCGGGCCCAGAGGGGGGGCCGGCTCCCCTGCAGGCCGGTTTGCGACTCAAACTCGTGAGGCTGTTCTAGCTGCTCGGTGGCCCGCGGAAAGGCTGAATCTTCTCCGGAACGAACACGTAGTGTCGAGTGTCTACGTTGAGGAGACTCCTTCGTCGAGGATAAATGCGCTGTTCTACCTGTGGTGAGCATCTGAGAGAGCACGAAACCGCTTGTCCCACTTGTGGGGTGGCGGTTTCATTGCGCTCCGTCGCGCGTCCGGTGGGGTTGGGAGTGCGGAGCTGCCCGCGGTGCGCATACGTGGGGAACGGAATCGAGTATTTCAAGCGGCCCGGACACATGGGTCTCCTCATCGGTGTTTCGCTGTTCACGTACGGTCTGGGGGGGCTGGCATACTGGCTGGCCCGCCGTAAACACAGGATCTGTCCCCAGTGCGGCCTGGGCTGGGAGAACGCGGCAGTGCTGGGTCCCGGAGCGGCCCGTGCGCCGGCGTTGGCGGGCTCGGTCGCAGTCGGTCCGCATTTCGAGGCCGACGAGCCGCTTCCCAGACGTGGGATCGGCCGGAGAGTCTTCGGTGTGGCTATTGTCCTCGCGGCTGCGCTCATAATCTCCGTGGGCTTCGTCGAGTTCGATCTCGCCGCCGTGGCGGTGGGCAGCGTCATGGGAGCGGGGGGCACCGCTACCATCTGGTGGGGGCTCAAGGCCCGCCAGGATCGTCGAAGGGCCCTCATGACGCGGCTGCAGCGCCGCGTGCTGCTCCTGGCCACGGAAAAAGGCGGGACCCTCACCGTGACCGAGGTGGCCGCCTCGCTCAACCTCTCCTTGGCCGTGGCCGAGAGCGTGCTGGAGTCCATGGACGACGGGCTCAGGGTCCGTTCGGATGTGACCAACCAGGGGATCATCGTGTACGAGTTCCCCGAGGTCCGGCATCACCCGAGGCTGGAGTCGGGCTCGAAGGGTTAGGCGGACGATCCCTCTCTGGTCCTGGCCACACGGGCCAGCCACACCCCTCCGATGATGGTTATTGCGCCTGCCATCTGGAGAACGGAGGGCTCTTCGCCGAGCCACAGGGCCGCGGTGATGAGCGCGACGACCGGAACGAGATTCGAGAACGCCGCAGTCCGCGCACTGCCGATGTGCTGCAACCCGTGGTTCCACAGCAGATACGCGATGGCGATAGCGAGGATACCGGCGTAGGCGACCCCGACCCATGCCATGGGAGAGACCGCGCGAAGGTCCATCTCAGCGACGGAGGCGGCGCCGGCGGCTACAAGGCCCACGGTGCCGATCCACAGGGTCCAGGATGTAACGGCGAGCGCTCCGTACCGGCGGGTCAGATCCTGAGCTCCGACGGTGTAGACGGACCATGTGACGGCAGCGGCAACCAGGAGCAGATCGCCCCTGGGGAGACCGTCCGCGAAGCTTACGGCGTTGCTGCCTCCGGCGACGACGAGCACCATGCCTCCCAGGGTCGCCAGCACGCCCACCCAGACGGCCACCGCATGCTGCTCCTGGCCGAGCGCGGTGGAGAGGACCAGGGTCCAGATCGGCGTTGTTGCGAGGACGAGGCTCGCGTTTCCGACCAGAGTCCCGTCGATCCCGAAGATGAACAGAAACTGATACACGAGGTTGCCCAGAAGACCTAGAAGGACAACGCGAGCCCGGTGGCCCCGTTGGGGAAGGGGGATAGGACCCCGCCATCTCAACAGCACGAAGAGCGTTACGGCGGCGAGGGGGAACCTGAGGGCATTGAACGCGAGGGGCTCGATCTCGACCAGCGCCACCTTAATGACGGAGAAGTTCACTCCCCAGATGACACATAATACAACAAGGAGGATGTCGACCCGCAGTACGGGCCTTTCGGCCTGCGAACCCGGGGCTGGCGGGGCGCCTGACCCTCCGTTTTCGGCGGTTGCGGCCATAGACGAGGTGTGATTGGGGATAGAGGTCACCGTTGTTTTTCCCGCTCCCGATACCTAGTTTTAAAGGATCCCCCCGACAAGCTATTTGGTCCGGCATAGATGTCTACTTCGAACGTTCCACGCCTCGCAGATTACCGGAGCGGGCGGGCGAAACGGTCCGAGCAGACCGCCGCGCTCTACCGGGGGGACCCGGCGCGCTCATGCCTCCTGGGGTATCTCACCTCGGCGCAGGAGCTGGTCGGGGCCGATCGGGCCGCCGTCGTTTGGGTCGATGAATACGGGCCCGGCTTGGTTCACGTTCACTGCCTGCTGGACCTCGTGGGGAATCCCCCCCGGCGAGACTTCGCGATGCAGGCGTGTCGCGTCGTGTGGGGCAAGGGTGTGCCAGGCCTCCTCGACCTGCCGGACACCGAGCGCTCCGGTGAGATCCCGATCTCGGGCGTCCGCAGCTCCTGCTGCGTCGCCATGGGCAGCGACGGAACCAGGGCTTGGTTCCTCATAGTCGACTCTCTGACGCCCCGAGCGCGGCTCGCGGTGGAGGTCACGGACGAGCTCATGTTCCTCGCTGGTGAGGCGGCGGCCGTGGTTCTTCATCAGGATCTGGACCGCAAAGCGGCCGGTTCGAGGCGCCCGCGGAAGGGCGCCGGTCCCGAGGCGGGGGAGACCTTTTCCGGATGGGCGATCCTCAAGGACCTGGAGGGGCGAGAGGCCGACGCCGAGACGAATCGCCGGATCGCCGCGCGCTTCCTCGTTGCCCGTGCGGTACGGTCCGCACTGGACGAGGAGCTCATCTTGGATCCCGAGGCCCTGTGTCAGCAGGTCGAGGGAGTTGGGCGCGAGCTCGACGCGGTGGACCGGGGCGATCCCGAGCGAGCGAGCTGGAGCGCGGTCTTGGAAGCCCTCGGCTCCGGCGACGGGGTAGAGCTGGGACGCTCTCTCCTGGAGCTGACGGACCGCGTGGACATGCTCGGGCACCTGCACGGGGCTCGGGAGGTCTTCAACCTGGCCTACCTGGTAGCGGTGACCTGTGGATCGGGAGCCATCGCCGGATCCGCCGCCCGCTTCCTCGGCAGAGCCCATCGCCGGCTCGGCGCATGGGACGAGAGCGAGCAGTGGTACGGGGTGGCCCAGGACCTGGGTGGGGCGCTCGACGACGGCCGGCTGTCGGCTATGGCGACTCTGGGGCTGGGGAACGCCCTCCGGGAGAAGGGGAACCTGCCGCGAGCCCTCGAGCTGCATCGACAGACCCTGGAGTGGGGAGAGGCGGATGGCGACCGCTACGTGCAGGGATTGAGTCACCACGACCTCATGACCGACGAGAAGCTGTCCGGTCGCCCCGGGAAGGCGATCCGGCACGGTTGGGAGGCGGTTCGCCTTTATCCTTCGGAGCGGGACCAGCTGCAGGCCCTCTCTGACCTGGCCTGGGCCTTTGTCGAGGTGGGTGAGCTCGCGGCTGCGGAAGACGCCTACACGGTAGTGGCACACTGTACGCAGGACTTCCGTTATCGGGTCTACGCGCTGGACGCCCTGGCCTACATCGAGGCTCTTCTGGGCCGTCGAAAACAGTTCGAGGCTCGACTCGAGGCCGTCGACGAGACGGCCTGGCGAAGCGGGTCGCCCTTCATGGTCTCCGAGCTACTTCTCTATCGCGGTAAGGCCTATGGCCTCCTGGGGGACATGGAGTTGGCTGAACGCTGACTCACGGAAGCGAAGACGTACTCCGAGGAGCACGGCAACAACCAGATCTCCTTCCAGGCGGAGGCTGCCCTCGAAGCCCTAAGCGCCGGAGAATTCGCAGCAGAGGGTGCGAGTGCACCCACCGAACCCGCGACCCTCGAGGGCATCGACGGAGTCCGCAGCGAGCTGAACGCTATGCGGGGCCAGTTGTCGACGGAGGGCGAGCTGGTTACTTAGCCGCCGCTGCCCGGGTTGTGACCGTTGCTGCCCGGATTGTGACCATTGCTGCCCGACTGGCAGAAGCTATCTCCGGTGGTGCAGTCCAGGCCGGCGGGGGACGAGCAGGCACCCAATGCGAACGAGAAGGTGGCGACGGCGAATAAGATGCGAAGCGCTTCCTCATGAGACCGATGTCCTCCGAAAGTGGGGCTGGTGAGGCGCGACTGCACCATATAACTTGATAAAGGTGGATGCGGCATCCTTAGATGCCGCAATCATTTCCGGCCACGGGTATATCTTTTCCGAAGGTCATGGCGCTCGCAAGTACGTTCACCAGGGATCCACGGGTCCAGTCCAGCCTCCGAGATGCTCTCTCGGCCGTACACGACGTCGCTGAGTCCAGGACGCTCGGCTGGCTTGCGCTGTCCCTTCGGGAGCGGCCGGTGAGCGTATGCCTGGTCGATCTGACGTCCATGGGATGGGGTCCGGGCGGGCTGGAGCGGCTTTTGAGGTTGCGGCGGGACTTTCCGAGCGTGGGATTCGTTCTTCTGGCCACTGCCAAGGAGGATCCGCGAACTCTCTTCGAGGTGGGACGCCTCGGTTTCCGGAGCCTGGTTCTGCTGGGCAGTGAAGATCAGGCCTGGCGATTGTTGCGAAGCGTCGACAAGGCGCGAGAGAGAGGCGTGACGTCTCGGGTGCTTCGTGAGGTGAGCCCCGAGCTTCCACCGCGTGAAACGAAGGCTCTGAGGCTCGTACTGGACCAAGTCCACAAGTGCTGGTCGGCCGAGGAGTTCTCCGACCTCATGGGTCTCTCTCGACCCTTCTTGAGCGTAGGCCTGAAGAGGGCCGGTTTGCCGGCCATCGGACGCCTCCTGGTGTGGTCGCGGCTCCTCCATGCGGGTCACTGGCTGGGGGATCCCGGGCGGACGGGGCAGAGCGTCAGCCGGCAGCTGGAGTATTCATCCGGGGCGGCGTTCCGCAGGGCCCTGAAGAGCTATACCGGCGCCACGCCCACGATGGTGGCCGCGAGGGGGGGGTTGTCATTCGTGCTCAGGCACTTTTTCCGCGATTGCGGGTTTGAGATCTCGGCTGCGTCGCGAGCATCAGTGGCCTGATTTCGGCCGGCGCTTGTGGGTGCCCAAATGATCAACGCCAAGCGAATCTCATGACGGATTTCCTGGACGAAGACCGACGCACCTGGGTGGCCACCGTACGATCGGAGTCGGGTACGGACTACAAGGGTCGCTACTACCTCCACCTCCACCCCAGGGGTGGGACTGACGATGAAGGCGTGAACCTCCTGGACGTGCGCTGGAACAGCCTCGGCACGGCTGAACGAGCGCTGGCCACCATATCGGAGGTCGAGCTGCGCAGGCGACTGCGCTCGGCGATGGGACGCGCCTCCAGTCCTCCTCTCGCGGCTCGCCCCATTACTCGGGCAGGCTCCTAGACTAGGCTAGGCTTCTAGGAGCCTGGCAGGTCGGGTGCGGCTCTCCGAAAGTCGGCGAGCCTGGCCCCGATCCGATCCTCCACCCGTTTGGCGGCGCTCGTCGATGGGACGTCGTTGGAGAGGATGCTGAAGAGCAGCCTTTCACCGTTCCGTGCCGAGACTACTCCCGTAAGGGCCGAGACTCCGTCAATCGTCCCCGTCTTGGCCCGGAGATTTCGGGCCGCCCGGGTCCGGTACATCCGGCGCAGCGAACGGCCCGCTTCGGGAAGCGTGGAAACGAACGCATCCCAGTGAGGCGTCGCGGCTACGTACCGCAGGACCCCTACCAATCCGCCTGCCGTCGCCCGGTTGCTGTCCGAGAGCCCCGAGCCGTCCACCGCGACGATGTCGCGATCGTCCAGCCCGACTTCACCAGCCGTGAAGGCCCGGACCGCTCGTGCGCCTCCCTCGAAGGATCCCTGACCCATCACGACCTTGCCCATGGTCTTGAAGATGGTCTCGGCGAAGAGGTTGTGGCTGTCGTGGTTGACCACGTTCAGATACTCGATCATCTCCGGTGAGGAATGGCGGGCCAGAATGCGCGGCTCTGCGTCTCCCATGAGCCTCGGGGCCCAAGCCTCCCGGCCGGTGATCCGGGATCGGGCGGCTCGGTGAACGGCTGTGGAACCGTCGCCCACGATGAAGCCCCGGGATTCCAACACCTCGCGCAGCGCTCGGGCAGCGAACAGGGCGGGATCCGGAACGGTGAGACGCCGCCAGATGTCCGGGCCGCCCTGGGTGATCTCGCCGTCGACCCGAATAAGGGACGTCGGCGTCGGCCGATCGAGCCACAGTCTCGGCCGCGGTCGCCCCGCGACCGTCTCAGCGGTGTTGTTCATTTCCAGGGGGAATCCGGGCGGGATTGTCTCGATTGTGGGCACGCCTCCCAGGCGGGTTGCGGGAGTGATCCGCAGCGTGACGATATTCTCGTTGAACGAGAGAGCGGAGGCCGGCGCCGCGAACCTCTCGTTGAGATCCCTCGGATCCCACTCGGGCGCAAGGTCTGGCCCCGAAAAATATGTTGCGTCACCCACGATGGCTCCGTCGATGTGGGTGATGCCCTCGGCGGCCAGCTGCTCCGCCAGGTTCTCGAACACACGAGTGCGTGTACGGAAGAACCGATCCGAGATCCCCGGGTCTCCGGTTCCATACAGGATCAGATCACCCCGGAGGTGCCCTTCTTCCACGGGGCCGTCGCCGAGGAGGAAGGTCTGGTACGTGAAGGAGGGGCCCAGGAAGTGGAGCGCGGCGGCCGTCGTCACCACCTTTATGTTGGAAGCCGGGGTGACGAGGAGGCTCTCGTTCCGGGCAAAGAGCGTATCGCCCCGATCGAGCGAGACGACGAGAACGCTCCACTCCGCTGATCGTAGCCGCGTGCCGTCCAGGAATCCGGACAGGTCGCGGCGGAGCGCCTCGACCTCGGGGCCGAGCGGCCGTGGGGGTGGAGTGCTCTCCTCCGGGGTGCTCTGTTGGTCTGACGACGTCATGGAGTCGGCGCCCACCGATGCGCCAGGCCTCCAGAGCGCGGACGCGATCAGCAGGGCGCCGAGGCCCAGCAGCAAGGCACGAGGGCTCGTCACGACGCCCCGCCGTACCGGGGCCACAACCCCTCCAGTGGGTCCTGGCCGGGAAGGGGCAGGATCACACCGGGATTGAGAATGCCTGTAGGATCGAGAGAGTCCTTGATCCCACGAAAGGCTCGAGTCAGGGAGGGCCCCCAGATCCGCTCGAGAAGCGGTGCCCGAATGCGCCCGTCTCCGTGTTCACCGGCCAGCGTCCCGCCGAGGTCGGCCACGAGGTCGGCGGTATCCTCCAGAATCCCTCGCGCTCGCTCACCCCAGGCCGAGTGGGTGACGTCCAAGAGGGGGTTCACGTGGACGTTGGCGTCACCTGCATGACCGAAGACCACGGCATCCGTCTCCCACCTTTCGAGAATACCATCGAGCCCCGTGAGGTATCGGCCGAGGCTTCCAATCGGAACGACCGAGTCCTCGATGATCTGCGTCGACACGAGTCCTCGATCGGCGCAGGCGGCGGTCAAGGGACTGGCGGCATATCGTATGTCCCACAGGGCCTCCCTATCGGCTGCTTCCACGGCGGTGATGGAACGAGAACCTAGCTCGCGTCCGAGTCGTCGCAACGCCTCCACGCCCCCGGTTATTTCGGCGGCGGTTCCGTCGAGCTCAATGAGAAAAGCCGCTCCGGCGCCCTCCACCGACGGTCCGACCAATGGATGGGCGGACATGGACGTGATCTCCAGAAAGCGACGACCGAAGAACTCGCAGACGGACGCGTCGATGCCCGCGACCGTGTCGAGCACGAAGGGGATGTCGTCGACGCTCCGGACCGATACCAGGACCAGCGCCGTGGCCTCCGGGACGGGGGCCAGGTCGAGAGTAATGGAGGTGACCACAGCCAGCGTCCCCTCGCTTCCCACGACAAGCTCGACGGGATCTCCATCGGGCAGGAAGCGATCCAGGGCATATCCGCTGGAGTTCTTGCGCACGCACGGCCAGAGGTCCGTCACGGGTCCCAACTCCTCGCGAAGGGATCGGTGTACGGTCTCGAACACGTCCGGCCCGGGACGTCCCCGGGTGAGCCGATGCTGCGATCCATCGCCCATCACCACGTCGAGCTCGCGAACCCAGTCGCGGATCGCTCCATACTTGTAGGTTCGTGCTCCTGCGGCGTTGTTCGCCACCATTCCGCCGACGGTGCATCGCGGTGCGCTCGACGGGAGAGGCGGCAAGAAGAGACCGACGGCCCGGGCAGCTTCCTCGACGTCGGCAGCCACGACGCCCGCGCCGACCTTGATGCTCAGGTCCTCGGTCTGAGGGGGACCCATGCCAGTGAAATGTGCGCTGAGGTCCAGCGCGATACCCGAGCCCACGTTGCCACCGGGCATTCCGGTGCCCGCCCCCCGGGGGATCAGCGACTCCCCTTCGTGGAGCGCCCAGGACAGGAGATTGGAGAGGTCGTCTTCGTCCAGCGGTCGAGCGCAAGCGATCGGCGAGATGCTTACGGGTCCGGATGCGGTGCCGTAGGGGGCGAGGGAAAGATCGTCCAGGAGAATCTCACCCCTGAGGGCTGGAAGCCGAGCGAGCGCGCCCAGGGTAGTGTCTTCAACCGACGGCGGCGGCCGCCTCGCCATCTATCTTCCCAGCGCACTCCGGGCAGTATCCCGTGAGCTCCAGCTGATATCCGGTGACTTGGAAGCCATTGGCCTCCGACCGGACGTGGGAGAGCTCGGAGTCACGGAGCTGGCCCGGGACGTCGGACACGGATCCACAGGCGAGACACCTGGCATGGTGGTGAGGATCGGTCCTCCCGTCGTAGCGAGCCGACCCGTCGGCGTGACTGAGCTTGCTGGCGAGACCGCACGACACGAGAGTCTCGAGGCTCTTGTACACGGTGGCCAGCGAGATTCCGGGCACCTCGTCCCTCACGCCGAGAAACACTTCGTCCGCCGTGGGGTGAACGGTGGTATGAGCGAGAAGCCGATAGACCGCCGCGCGCTGATCGGTGAAGCGATGCCCCCGCGCCTCGAGTGCCTCACGGAGGATCTGGTCGCTGGACTTGGATGCTCTGGACATGTTGCCGCCATACCCTTGAGCCTCGGTGTTGATCCATGACGACGACGAGTGAGCCACTTCTGACCCTGGAGCCGCTCATCGAAGCCGTTCAGGACGGGGTATCGGGGGCAGGCTGGGAACTGTCGGGTCTACAGAAGACGACGAGTCACCAGTTCGAGGGACGGTGGGAAGGGGAGACCTCAAGAAGCGCCTACCTCTTCTTCCACAACGAGCGAGCCCCCGATTTCGTGAGCATCGATGTGTTCCTGGACGAGACATCGAAGGGTCTGAAGGGCAATCTGGCGCTGGTCGTGGAAGGCCCGGAGCTGGCCAGCCTCGGGCCCATGAAGGAACTCCTGACCTCTCTCGCTCGCATGACCGAGGAGTGCATGCCCGAAGGGTATCGGACCCCCCTCACCGTTCGCCTGCGCCTGAACGGACCGGACCAGGATCCCGACGAGGCAGAGAGTGAGGTTCGCCTCAAGCTCCGAATTCCCGCCAAGGCGATGAGGGCCGGGGCGAATGCCGTCTCGGCTCTGGCGTCCGCCGCCGTGGCGGCGTTCGAGCGGGCCATGGCTCAGGAGGAATTCAGGTTGCTTCACGACGGCGGTGGTTAGCCGAAGACGTCCGCGGAACGCTTGCCCGACTCTACAACACGCCCCTAATCTCACGCTCCGACGCCGGTCGGACCTTTTCCCCGACGCCCCGGATCCAACACGCGATCGAATCGTCCCTGCGCTTGGAGGTAGCTGAATGAGTGCCGAAGGCGGAATTCTCGATGTACTCCTGACGGAAGAACGTCGCTTTCCCCCACCCGAGCACTTCAAGGAAGGGGCGGTCGTGGAGCATCGACGGCCCTACGATCAGGCCGCCGACGATCGTCTGGCGTTCTGGGAGTCTTGGGCGGAGGAGCTGGATTGGTTCGAGAAGTGGCACACGGTTCTCGAATGGGATCCGCCCCACGCGAAGTGGTTCGTGGGCGGAAAGCTCAACGTCTCCCATAACTGTCTGGACCGCCACCTGGACGGCCCCCGTCGTAACAAGGCGGCCCTGATCTGGGAGGGAGAGCCCGGCGACACCCGGGTCTACACCTACTGGAGCCTGCACAGGGAGGTGTGCCAGTTCGCCAACGCTCTGAAGGGCCTGGGGGTTGGGAAGGGCGATCGGGTGGCCATCTACCTGCCCATGATCCCGGAGGCGGCCATCGCCATGCTGGCGTGCTCGCGGATCGGAGCCCCCCATTCGGTGGTCTTCGGCGGCTTCAGCCCGGAGTCCCTGGCAGACCGGATCAACGACGCCGAGGCGAAGGTGCTCATCACCGCCGACGGAGGCTACCGACGAGGTGGCATCGTGCCCCTCAAGGTCAACTCCGACAAGGCCGTCGAGTCGTGCCCGACCATTGAGAGCGTGGTGGTCGTGGCCCGTGGCGCAGAACTCACCGCCGAGGTCGACGCGCATATGGAAGAGGGCCGGGACCACTGGTATCACGAGCTGGTCGCCGATGCCGGCGCCAACTGTCCGCCCGAGGTCATGGATGCGGAGGACCTGCTCTACATCCTGTATACCTCGGGGACCACCGGCAAGCCGAAGGGTGTGGTCCACACCACGGGTGGCTACCTCACGCAGGTGTACGCCACGACCAAGTGCGTCTTCGATCTCAGGGAGGACGACGTCTACTGGTGCACGGCCGACGTGGGCTGGGTCACGGGGCACAGCTACATCGTGTACGGGCCGCTGGCGAACGGCGCTACGGCCCTCATGTACGAAGGGGCCCCCAACTGGCCGGAGAACGACCGATTCTGGGAGCTGTGTGCCAAGTACGGAGTCACGGTCTTCTACACGGCACCCACGGCGATCCGCGCCTTCATGAAGTGGGGTGACGAGTGGCCGGCAAAGCACGACCTGTCCAAGCTTAGGCTCCTGGGGACTGTGGGGGAGCCCATCAACCCCGAAGCCTGGATGTGGTATCGCGAGGTGATCGGAGGCGAGCGGTGCCCCATCGTCGACACGTGGTGGCAGACCGAGACGGGGGCCATCATGATTACACCCCTCCCCGCTGTGACCGAGACCCGCCCGGGCAGCGCCACCGAGCCCTTCCCCGGCATCTCGGTCACCCTTCTCGACGATGACGGCAACGAGGTGAAGGCCGGCTTCCTCGCCATCACGGAGCCATGGCCAGCCATGCTGCGCACCATCTACGGTGACGAGGAGCGGTACCGCGCGACGTACTGGTCCAAGTGGGACGGGATCTACTTCCCCGGCGACGGCGCCAAGCTCGACGACGACGGGTACCTCTGGATTCTGGGCCGCGTGGACGACGTGCTCAACGTGGCCGGCCATCGAATCGGGACGATGGAGGTGGAGAGCGCGCTCGTCGACCACGAGGCTGTGGTCGAAGCGGCTGTCGTCGGCAAGTCGCACGACGTGAAGGGTCAGGCCATCGCCGCCTTCGTGACGCTCAGGCAGGGCCTCAACGGCAGCGACGAGCTCGAAGGCGAGCTGAAGGGCCACGTAGTCGAGAAGATCGGCGCCATCGCCCGTCCCGAGATCATCGTCTTCACCGCGGACCTGCCCAAGACCAGATCGGGCAAGATCATGCGACGTCTGCTGAAGGACGTGGCAGAAGGCCATGCTCTGGGCGACACCACGACGTTGGCCGATCCCGCGGTTGTGGAGCGGCTGCAGAAGCAGTACGAGGCCGAAGAGGGGTAAGCCTTCAGGGGACTCGTCAGAATCCGGAGTCGCCGGTACCCGTTCCGAGGTCATCCCCGGCTGGCCTCGCGACCTCCGCGGGGGATTGCCTACTCGTCCGGATCGTCGGCAAGGGGATCGGGCGTGGGTGGCGGCCGCTCGCGAACCGGCTTGTCCTTGATCTTCTTCGCCGGGATCCCCGCGTAGATGGTGTGGGGGTCCGTGTCCCGGGTGGCCATCCCGAACGACCCGAGCATGGTGCCGTCGGCGAGATGGACGCCCGACATCACGGTGGCGTGGTAGGTGATCCGGACGCCATCCCCGATGACGGTGACGGGAGTGGTGATGTCCCTGCCCTCCACCACGTCGTGGGAGTGGCTGTAGATGTTGGCGAAGTCCGAGACGGAGGCGCCATTCCCGAGCCGGATTCCGCCCCGGTCGTCCAGGAGCACGTGGCGGTGTACCACGACGCCGTCTCCCACTTCGAGGTTGTAACCGAAGGAGAGCTTCACGTGGTGAAAGGCCTTGAAGTTCCTCCCGCAGCTCCGGAAGATGCGCTGCGCGAGGATCCTCCGGAACTTGACCCCCAGGTAGACGTTCTCGCCCAGGGCGCTCCTGTCGAACCCCTCCCAGAGCCAGATGAGGGGCTTCACCCGAGCGTAGCGCTCCAGGTCGGTCTCGGCGTAGTACTCGGGCTCCAGGGTGACGCTCCGGGCGTCCATCTGCGCCAGAAGGACTAGAGTCGAAGGGGGAAGGGTCTCGGGATCGACCCCGGCCAGATCCGGATAATGGATCTCCGTCAGGACCGTCCGGCACAGCTCGTAGCGATCGCAGGAGGGGTCTTCTAGGCGCTCCTCGATGGATCCGAGCCAGGCGTCGTAGAGACGACTCGCGTGGGCATCGATATCGACTTTGCGGTTGGGGAGAAAAACCATGCCGGCCTCTAGCCCCGTAGGGATGAGGGAGTTCCGGAACGAAGGTGCACGATATTGGCTTCCCTCGGCCCTGCAAAGCCGTCGCTTCCTCCCCGGGGCCTGTGTTAACTTGCTCGAAACCCTTTTTCACCGGGACCTGCAACCAACTCGGGAATAACGGTCATGCACGACGTACTCCGGCAGCGCCTCATGCGAAAGATCGAGAGCCTGCCAGAGGAGCAGGTCTATCAGGTCCTCGACTACATCGAGTTCCTCGAGAGCAAATACGCCACCGACATCGCCCAGGAAGCGTCTGGTCTCCAGAGATTCGCGGAGGCCATGGAGGACAAGCTCCGGAAGAAGGCCATGAGTCCCGCGACGCTACGGGAGGCCTTTCAGCTCATCTCCGCTGCCGACCGTGTCCTCTCCAGCGTGTCATCGGCCGGCAAGCAGCTCATGGAGGAGTTGACGCCGTCCCTCGGAGAGTCCTCCCCGCCCGACGTCCCGAGCCTCGATGAAGCAAAAAACGACGAAGGTGGAGAGTCCGGCGACCCTCCGAAAGAGGAGGGTTGACACCCCGAGACGCCTTCAGGTAAGATCTTCCATGGTGACCAATAACGCGCCTGTTCGCCGAGGGTCTCAGCTGGAGATTCTGGGTGGGCGGGCGTCTCGTTTATGGGTGATCGGAATGGCCTCATGGCGGTGATACTCAAGGAATCCCTGACGTTCGATGACGTGCTCCTGGTGCCTGGGCACTCGACCGTGCATCCGAAGGACACCTTGGTCAGGTCTTCACTGACCACGAAGATCGAGCTCCGCATACCACTCCTCACGGCTGCCATGGATACCGTGACGGAATCGGCCATGGCCATCGCCATCGCTCGGCAGGGGGGGCTCGGGGTCATCCACAAGAACCTATCCATCGCCCTCCAGGCCGAGGAGGTCGACCGTGTCAAGCGCTCCGAGAGCGGCATGATCCTGGATCCCATCACGCTGCCCCCAGAGAAGACGCTGCGCGACGCCTGCGGGCTCATGGCTCGCTTCTCCATCTCGGGAGTGCCGATCGTCGAGGACGGGGGTCGCCTGATCGGGATCGTCACCAACCGCGACCTGCAGTTCGAGACCGACCTGGGTCGCACCATCCGTGAGGTCATGACGATGGATGGGCTGGTGACGGCTCCCGAAGGCACGACCCTCGAGGACGCGGAGCGGGTCCTTCACGAGCATCGCATCGAGAAGCTCCCGGTGGTCGACGCTGATGGGGTCCTCAAGGGGTTGATCACCGTGAAGGACATCTTCAAGCGGCGGCTGTTCCCGGACGCCTGCAAGGACGAGCACGGGCGTCTCCGCGTCGGGGCAGCCATCGGCGCATCCCACAGGGACCTGGACCGAGCGACGGAGCTCGTGTCGGCCGGTGTCGACGTGCTGGTGGTCGATACTGCCCATGGCCATTCGGAGAGCGTGCTCCAGGCTGTGGCTCGTACCCGGGAGAGGTTCCCCCACGCACAGATCGTGGCGGGCAATGTCGGGACAACCGAGGGAGCCGCCGCTCTTCTGGAAAGGGGCGCCGACGCCATCAAGGTCGGAGTCGGCCCGGGATCGATCTGTACGACTCGGGTAGTCACCGGGGTGGGGCTGCCGCAGCTCACCGCCATCATGGACGCCGTCGAGGGCGTTCAGGGTGAGATTCCGATCATCGCCGACGGCGGCATCCGCTACTCCGGTGACATGGTCAAGGCGCTGGCTGCAGGAGCCGAGTCGGTGATGATGGGGTCCATGTTCGCCGGGACCGAGGAATCGCCGGGCGAGAGCTTCCTCATGGAGGGCCGTCGCTTCAAGACCGTCCGAGGCATGGGCTCGCTTTCCGCGATGCAGGAGGGATCGGCGGACCGCTATTTCCAGGATCCGGAGACGGAGGGGCAGAAGCTGGTTCCCGAGGGCATCGAGGCCCGCGTGCCTTACAAGGGCCCTATGTCCGACACGGTCTTCCAGCTCGTGGGGGGACTCCAGAGCGGAATGGGCTATTGTGGGGCGGCGAGCCTCCAGGAGCTGAGGGAGAGGGCCACGTTCGTGCGCGTGACGCCCGGCGGGCTCCGGGAATCCCACCCCCACGATGTCACCATCACTCGGGAAGCCCCGAACTACCACATGTAAAAGCCAGCGCACCTACCATGCGAGTACACGACATACCGGCCCGGCTCCTGCTGGGTCCAGGGCCCTCTCCGGTCTCGGAGCGGGTTCTGGCCGCCATGGCCCATCCCACCGTGGGCCATCTCGATCCCGGCTTCCTTCAACTGTTGGATGAGGTCAAGGACAAGCTCCGGCTGGTCTTCGGGACGGGAAGGGAGATGACCTTCCCCGTCTCAGCCACCGGATCGGCAGGCATGGAGGCCGCCCTGTGCAACGTTCTGGAGCCGGGCGATACGGCCATCATCGGAGTGAATGGCGTCTTCGGCACCCGCCTGGCGGAGATGGCCCGGCGTATGGGAGCCCTCGTGGTCCCGGTGGAGGCGGAATGGGGACGGACCATACCCGCAGACGCCCTCCTGGAGGCACACGCACAGCACCCTGGTGCTCGTTTGCTCGCCCTGGTCCACGCTGAGACGTCCACGGGTGTGTGGCAGCCGCTGGAAGAGGTCGGAGAGGCCCTCACGGATACCGAGACGCTCTTCGTCGTGGATGCCGTGACGTCTTTGGCCGGTATTCCCGTGGAGGTCGACGCCCGGAAGATCGACGTCTGCTACTCGGGAACACAGAAGTGCATCGGCGTTCCGCCCGGGCTCGCTCCCATTACCTTCTCCGAGAAGGCCATGGAGCGTGTGGGCACCCGCGAGTACGAGTCACAGAGCTGGTATCTCGACGTAACGCTCATCGCCGGATATCTGGGAGCGGCGCGGCGCTACCACCACACCGCGCCCATCAACCTCATCTATAGCCTGCACGAAGGTCTGGTGGCCATCGAGGAGGAGGGGCTCGAGGCCCGCTTCGCCCGCCACAAGCGCGTCGGCGAGCGGCTTCAGGAAGAGCTGCAGGAGCGGGGATTCCGCTGCTTCGCCGAGGAGGGCCACCGCCTCCCGCAGCTCACATCCGTGGAGCTCCCCGACGGAAGGGAAGAAGGGCCGCTCCGTCTCAGGCTGTTGGAGGAGCATGGCATCGAGGTTGGCGGCGGCCTGGGGCCTGGTGAGGGGAAGCTTTGGAGGATCGGGCTCATGGGGTCGGCGGCCACCGACGAGATCGTGGATCGACTATTGGGCGCGGTAGACCAAGTGCTCGACTGATGAATGGGAAGGGAGTGCTCCGGATCGCTCTGGCTGCGGGAAATCTGGGGCTGCTGGCGGGCAGCGCCTGTTCCTGGTCCTGTACGAGTTGCTTCCGCCCGAGGCGCGCGACTTCATCCCGAAGCTACTCGCGGCTTCCACGCTCGCGGGCTCCCCCGAGCGGTACGGATTCGAGCTTCCTTCCACGACCCCTCTGCGCTTCGAGGAGGTGATCGTTCCGGACGCCACCTCGGTGGACGTAATCGCCGAGGCGGCCGACAGTCGTCAGGAGTCCATCGAAGCCCTTAATCCACAGCTTGTGCGCGGATTCACACCGCCGGACTGGGAGAGGATCATCCGGGTGGCGGGGGGTCGAGGCTCCGTGTTCGAGAGAAATTACGCCCTCATCCCTCCGGAGCAGCGCGTCAGCTTCCTGGAGCACAGGTGCGGAGCGGCGAGACATTCAGCCACATCGCGCTCCGCTACGGGGTGAGGGTCGACCTTCTGCAGGCCGCCAATCCTGGAATCGAGCCCCGGCGCCTCCAGATCGGGCAGTGGGTCGTCGTCCCACGGGCTCCCAGGGCCGGCGAGCTCAGAAGAGGCTCCTAGGAGCCTCTCCTCCGGCGAGTTGACTGGGCGGTGGCCTTTCGGGGTCGGGTTCCCGGTCAGTTCCCGCTCTTGGCGATGATCCTTTGGACCTCGGCCAGGCCGTCCTCCGTCCACTCCGGATCCTCGTCCCCACCGGCGATGCGGGCGCCCAGGTAGAACACCATCTTCGCGACGCGCGCCGTCTTCTCCGAGTCGATGAGATGTGCTTCGTCGGAGGGCTTGTGGTAGTCCTCGTGGTCCCACGTGGTGAAGAAAATCGCCGGGATGTCCTTGTTGACGAAGTGGAGGTGATCGCTCCGGAAGAAGGCCTGTTCTTCGGGCTTCGGATCCTCGATGACCGTGAACCCGAGCTCGGGGTGCTCCTGGAGGATACGGTCCGTAAGGGCGCCGAGATTGGTGTACTGTCGGCCCACAGCGATGATTGTGTCGGGATGGTTTCTGCCCACCATGTCCATGTTGATGTTCATGATGATGTCGTCGATGGGCACCGTGGGATTCTCGGAGAAGTACTTCGATCCGAGGAGCCCCTTCTCCTCTCCACTCACGGCAAGGAAGATCACGGAGCGTGCCGGGAGCACATCCATGGCCGCGAACGCGGCCGCGGTCTCAAGGAGCACCGAGGTGCCGGACGCGTCGTCGTCGGCGCCGTTGTAGATGGAGTCCCCGGCTTCGTCGGTCAGCCCGATGCCCACGTGGTCGAAATGGGCGCTGTAGACGATGTACTCGTTCCGGAGGACGGGGTCACTTCCCCTGAAAATGGCTATTACGTTGGGGGGAGTGTGCTCCGATATCTCGAAGGGTGCCGCCACCGTCATGGTGACGCCTTCCAGGGTGATGGCGCTCTCCGGAGGGGACTCGCGCAGGGACGGCAGGTCCAGGCCGGCAGCCGCGAATAGCTCACGGGACCTCTCGGGGGACAGGCCGACGACAGGAAGTGGGGTGGCCAATCCGGCGCCCTGGATCCCGCTGGCCAGGTCGAGAATGCTGTCGGGAGTGTTGGTGTCGTCCAGAAGGAGGACCACCGCGGAGGCTCCTCCCTGCGCGGCAGCCTGGAACGCGCTCATGAGTGCCTCGCCCGTGCCCACCACCGGATTCCCGTCGGTAGCGAAGAGGAGGACCTTGCCCCGGGCCACCTGTACGACGTCGGCGGCCGGCTGCCCGGCCCGGCCGCCGAAGACGGCCTCCGTGTCGTCGGCGATTTGCTGTCCGGGAATCACGTAGTAGTCTCGTCCGAACTCGAGTTCCTCCGCTCCGGAGGCACTCTCGTATCCTAGACGCCTACGCTCGGGGACCATGGCGGTGCGAGTGTAAGGGAAACGCTGAAGGAACGTGCCGTCGTCGCCGGCGGGCTCGAGGCCGGCGCTTTCGAACTCCGCGGCCAGGTATTCGGCCGCAGCCTCGAGGCCAGGGCTCGGAGTGTCGCGACCCCCCAACGCGTCGCTGGCGAGGAACTCGATGTGCTCGAGAATCTCGTCTGCCCTGATGGTTGCTGCCGCCCGGTTAGTGGAGCCCGTGTAGTCGGCTCCGGGGCGCGTGGCTTCCGGTTGGGCTGGAGGCGCCGCGGGCTGCATGGGGGCGCCGCCGGCGCAGGCGCCGACCCCGAGGACCACGAAAAGAAGCGGGAATGAGTATCTCACGGACGCTTCTCCAAGAGTGAATAGAGTTGCCTTCTGGTGTCTAAACGTCGGCGGACCACCGACCGGACTTCCCGCCCTCCTTCAGGAGGAGGCGGACTCCCTCGATCACCATGCCGCGATCCAGGGACTTGCCCATGTCGTACACCGTAAGCAGGCCCACGGTCACAGCGGTGAGGCTTTCCATCTCCACTCCGGTCTGCCCGGCGACCTTCACCTCGGCGCGTACGACGATTCCCGGGAGGGCCGGATCCGTCGCCACGTCAATGCTGAAGGAGGCTCCCGGAAGCACGTGGCAGAGTGGAATGAGATCTCCGGTGCGCTTTCCGGCCGAGATGGCGGCCAAGCGGGCCACCTGGAGCACGTCGCCCTTCTTCACGTCGCCTGCCTCGATGGCAGCCAGGGTCTTGGGCGACATGCGAATACGGCCTTCGGCCACGGCGATGCGCTGGGAGACGTTCTTTTCCGAGACGTCCACCATGCGGGCGTGCCCCCTGGGGTCCAGATGGGTCAGACCTCCGTTACCCGGAGTGTCGTCCTGATCAGATGCTGCCATTCAATGCCTCTCGGATCCCGGTCAAGAGCCCCGCAACTACGAGTTGGGGGTTGACGTTCCCCGCCGCCAGCTCCTTGGCTTCCTGCAACCTCTCGAAGGCGTCGGCGACCGCGCCAGGGTGGATATCCCGCTCGGTCCGGATCCGTTCCAGGAACTCTGCAGTATCGCGGCTGATGACCTTCTCGGGAGCTCCCGCGGCCGTGGCGGACAGGTCCCTGAGGGCCTCCTCCAACAGATCGAGGAGCGGTATCAGGCCGCGACCACGGACGGGCTGGAATTCGAGGGACTGCCGGTAGATGGAACCGGCGTCCGGGGCGGAAGCCACCTTCAAAAGACGAAAGGCCTTCTGTCGGAGCTTTTCCAGTGGCCCCGGGTCGTTACCGGCGGGGAGAAACCCCAGGGCGCGGCCTATGGAACCTCTCCCCAGGAGCGCCGCTCGGCCCGCGCTCTCCGGGTCCGCTCCGGCCACCTCGACGAGAAACGCCTCAACCTCATGGTCCGGGAGTCCGGGCAGGTGAAGCGGCATGGTCCTGGACCGGATCGTGGCCAGGAGGCGACCCGGCTCGCTGGAGGTCAGGATGAGGAGCGTGCTGGCGGGTGGCTCCTCGAGGAGCTTCAGCAGCGCGTTGGCTGCGGCCGGGCTAGA
Organism: Longimicrobiales bacterium; assembly: GCA_965238005.1. GTDB lineage: Bacteria > Gemmatimonadota > Gemmatimonadetes > Longimicrobiales > Gaopeijiaceae > CBDCKN01. The sequence continues at coordinate 2,258,800 of OZ250165.1, read as the reverse complement.
CTCCTGGGGCACGAGGGTCTCCGCTTCGCCGATGACGAAGACCTGCCTGGGACCCATGGCCGGCCGCTTCTGGGCCTGCGAGCGCAGGTGCTGGGCCACAGCAAGGTAGAGGCCCGTTGGCTCCTCGGCTGTCACGGCCGGTCTGAGCGTGTTCTCTCGGCGGTCGGCCATGGCCTGGTGGCGGGCCTCTTCCATGGCGTCCCCGAGCTTGTCCGGCCGGACCCGTTGCGGCTTCGGGAGCGGGAAGTACCAGTGGAGATCCGGATGCTCCAAGGATACGGACAGCCGGCACGCCTTACACTCGGCACAGGGACCGTCCGGCGTGGGATCCGTGCACAGGAGAAGCTGGCCCAGCCACAGGGCCAGTCGCTGCTTCCCGACGCCTCTGGGCCCATGGATGAGCAGGCTGACGGAAAGAGAGCCCCGCTGCCAGGCGAGGGCGAGCGAGGAGCGGACAGCGTCATGCCCGACCAGGGGGTGGAGGCTCACCTTCCTCGGGGCCGAAGCCACTGGAGCGGATCCCTGGCCTGGGGGGTCCCTCCGTCCACCGGCGCCCTGACCTGGAACTCGACGTGTGGACCTTCCGAGGTATCGGACCCGCCGACCGTCCCTACGACCTGACCCGCATCGACCCGCCGCCCCTGGATTACTCCGATGTCCTCGAGGTAGAGGTAGAGCGTGTAGAAGCCCTCACCGTGACTCAGGACGACGGTGGGTCCGTACCCCTCGAAGGGCCCGGCCAGCACGACCGTACCGGACCGGACGGCCCGCACCGGCGTACCGGTGGAGGCCTGGATCCCGATGCCGTTCCATCTGAGGACGATCCCGTTCGGCCTCTGCTCTCGACCGAAGCGATAGATCAGCTCGCCGTCCACCGGCCAGTCCAGCGAGCCCGCGTCTTCGGAGGAGACGAACGGGGCGCCTCCGCGGGCCGTCCGGCTCTCAAGTTCGATGCGCCGGGCCTCCAGGTCGGTGACCAGCCGCGTAAGACGAATCTCGTCACTGTCCAGCTCCTCGAGACGGCTTCCCGCCCGCCGTTCCTCGGCTCGGTAGTTCTCCAGCGCCCGCCTGTACCGCTCCTCCACCGAGCGGAGCGAGACGACCTCTCGCTGCTTGGCCTGCCTCAGACGGCCGAGGTCGGACATGTGGCTCTGGAGATCGTCGTTCTCCACGACCAGCTCGGACTCGAGCTCCTGAACCCTCTCCAGCAGGGTGCGATCGTACGAGGCGACAAGGCGCAGGTACCGATACCGGGTGAGCATGTCCGAGAAGGATGCGGCTCCAAGCATGACGCGCACCTCATGGAGGGGGCCCCGCTTGTAGATGTCCCGGAGCCGGCGGTTGAGCACAGCGGCACCGGTCTGCAGCCGTTCCCTGGTGACCACGAGGTCCCGGGACGTGCTCTCGATCTCGTCGGCGACGGCGTTCACCTGAAAGTCGACTTCGCCCAAGGCCGACCGGGAGACACTGATCTGTCGCTCGATGTTGGCGAGCTCGCCGGACGCGTCGCGGACCCGACCATCCAGGTTGGACATCTCCTGCCGAAGGAGTTCCCGCTCGGCCCGGACCTCCTCGAGCCGGCGCTGGCTCTCGAGGATCTCTCTGCGGATGTCTCCAGCCTGGCCGGCGAGATTCGACGGCCCAAAGAGAGCCGCCGCCAGTAGAGCGGGGATACCCACGGACCGAAGCGAGGACACGGTCAGACTTCCCTCAGGTGCTTGCTCACGGCGAAGCTGCTGGCGATGACGCCGAAGACGACTCCGATCAAAAGCCCCGCGCCGGCCCACTCCACGGGGATCCAGGCTATGGAAAAGAGATAGTGGAAGACCGCTCTGAAGGTCGCGTACGTGAGTCCGATCGCCAGGGCTCCGCCCAAGGCCCCCGTGATCCCGCCCTCGATGAGGAAGGGACGTCGGATGAAGCCGTTCCGGGCGCCCACGAGTTGCATCACCTTGATCTCCTCACGCCTGGCGAAGATGGCGATCCGGACCGCCGTTGCTATGATGAGGGCGGCCACCACGGCGAAGGCAGAACCCAGCACAGTGGCGGTGACACCGCCCACGCGCCGGAGCGTGAAGAGCTTTTCCACCCACTCCTGACCGTACTGGACCTCCTCCACGAAGGGATACAGCCTCGCCTGCTGGGCCAGTCGCTTGACGGTGGCCGGCGTCCGGCTGCCCGTTCGGAGCTGTATCTCCAACGAAGCCGGGAGAGGGTTCACCTCCAGGTCCGTCATCACTTCGCGGAATTCGGGGAGCTCCCGGCGTGCCTTTGCGAGCGCCTCGTCCTTCGTGACGAACTCGATAGCGAGGACCTCGGGCAAGGCCGAGATGGCCCTCTCCATGTTGGCGATCTCGTCGGTGCTCGCGTCGTCCCGGAGGTACGCCACGATCTCCACCCGTTCCTCCAGGATGTCAAGGGCGAGCTTCAGGTTGTGAGTCGCCAACGCGAACAATCCAACCACGAAGAGTGCCAGACCCACCATGGCGGCCGAGAGGCTCGTCAGAAGCGGGGCTCGCCGGAAGGCCATGACGGCTTCGCGTAGGGAATACAACACGTCAGTCCGCGCTCCCGGATACCGCTTGCTTCTCGTCCGAGTCGTAGACCATCCGGCCCTGGTCGAGCTCGAGGACACGCGCCGACGGATACCGGCGGACCAGCTCCAGGTCGTGTGTGGCCATCAGCACAGCCATCCCCATGGCATTGACCTCCCAGAATAGCTCCATCATGCCGTGCGTGGCGCGGTCGTCGAGGTTGCCCGTGGGCTCGTCGGCCAGGAGGAGGAGGGGCTCACTGGCGAGCGCACGGGCGATGGCCACCCGCTGCTGCTCTCCACCGGACAGCTCGTGAATCGCGGAGCCGGCCTTCGGGGCCAACCCCACCTGCGCGAGCAGCCGCTGCGCACGGGGCCGGATCTGTTTCCTGGAAGCACCCGTCACCGCGAGGGCGAAGGCCACGTTCTCCATCGCGGTGCGGTCCAGAAGCAGCCGGAAGTCCTGGAAGACGTAGCCGACACGGCGGCGAAGCTTCCACATTTCGCGGTGGGAGGTGCGCTGCGACGAGAATCCGCATACCCGGACCTCTCCCCGGGTAGGTCGCTCCACCATGTGGACGAGCCGCAGCGTGGTGGATTTGCCCGAGCCCGAATGGCCCGTGAGGAAGGCGAACTGTCCCTTGGGCAGGTGGAAGGAGATGTCTTTGAGGGCCGGCTCTGGCCGGGCGTACTCTTTCGTGACTTGAATGAGCTTGATCACGCGGTTGTCGCGACCCCGTAAGTTGGTGCTTACCATGCACTTCCGGGAGCAACGAGTGCCCGAAAGGGAAAGCTAAGCTCGAACGGCCAGCGTGTCAAAACGGCTCTGCACGATGCATGCGGCCAAGCGGATCGCCTCTTCCATGGAAGACGGGTCGGCACGGGCGGTTCCCACTAGGTCGAAGGCCGTGCCGTGGTCGGGAGACGTTCGTACGAAGGGCAGTCCCAGGGTGACGTTTACACCCCGCCCGAACGCGACGGTCTTGAACGCGGCCATCCCCACGTCATGGTAGGGCGCCACCACGGCGTCGAACTCCCCCCTGAGGGCGCGGCCGAAGACCGTATCCGCTGGAAGAGGGCCCCGGACGTCCACCCCCGCCTCCCGGAGCTCCTCCACGGCTGGGAAGAACACTACTGCCTCTTCGTCCCCGAAAAGGCCTCCGTCCGACGCGTGGGGGTTGAGAGCGCACAGCCCGATCCGGGGCTCCTTGATTCCCCAGTCGGTCTTGAGTGCTTCGCTCAAGAGAGACGTTTGAGCTACCAGCACCCGGTGGCTGACGAGATCGGACACTCTTCTCAGCGCGACGTGGGTCGTGGCCAGGAGCACGCGGAGGGGGCCACCGCCCTTCGTCTCCTCGGCCGCCATGAGCATCCCTACCTCGGGGGCGCCGGTGAGCCGCTGGAGCATCTCGGTATGGCCTGGGTCGGAATAGCCGGCCGCCCGTAGCGCCGGTTTGTGAATGGGACCCGTGACGATGGCCGAGACCGACCCTTCCCCGGCCAGGGTCACCGCACGCTCTATGGCGAGGGCAGCCACCGCGCCCGCCGACGCCTCCGACCCGTCGAATGGACCCACCGACTCGTAGGGGCCAAGTCCGGGGTCGAAGCCTTGCGGGCCGACCAGAACGACCGGGGAAGCGGCATGTCGGTCCTGAAGGCTCCGGATGGCCTTCGCTACGATCTCGGGCCCGATGCCCCTTGGGTCACCGAGCGTGACCGCTAGACGGATCACCGACATGGCAGATACAGTGCGTCAGCGCGCTCCGACGAGGCGGACGTCGATGAATACGCGGTTCCTCAAGCCATCGACCACTTTCTTTCTGAGGAGCTCGGACTTTAGGCGGGCTTCGATCTGATCCCGGACGTCCTCGAACTGGAGCGTCCTGCCGCCCTTGCTTTCCATCACCCTCACGATCCCGAGCGTGTTCTCGGATCGGGGGTCTTCGAAGCGAAGGGGGCCCAGGATGTCGCCTGGCCCCGCGTTCTGGAGGGCGCGAGCGTAGGGGCCAGAGATCTGGTTCGCCTCCGCGATGGTCAGATCCAGCGTGTCCACGGGCTCGTCGGACAGATCCGCCATCTCCTCTCCGGCGAGGAGCCGATTCCGGACCTCGATGGCACGTTCCAGGTTGGCGGTGATATCCGCCTCCGTGATCTCCGGCTCGATGAGGATATGCCGCACCCGTCGCTCTCCGCCACGCACCCGATCGACCAAGATCAGGTGGTACCCGAAGTCGGTCTCCACCGGGTCGCTCACCATCCCGGGCGCCAGCAGGAACGCGGCCTCTTCAAACTCCTCGACGAGGCTGCCGTCACGGCGGATCCAGCCGAGCTCTCCCCCGTCCCCAGCCGACGGTCCGGCCGAGTACTGCCTCGCCAGCTCTCCGAAGTCGTCGGCGGTGCCGTCTCTGATCATCAGCAGAATGCTCTCCGCCTCCGCGGCCGCCGCTGCCTTGGCGGAGTCGGACGGTTCGGGCCTTAGCTGGAGATTCATGAAGCGGACGGTGGGAGGGAGCTGGGGCATCTGCTCCCGGTTCTCCTCGAAGTAGGCTCTGAGCTCCGCCTCGGAGACGTAGATCTCCGTGGTACTCCGCCCCTTCTTCGCCATGTAGCGCTCCTGCAGCAGCTGACGCTTGATGGCGTCTCTGCGTTGGTCCCGGAAGACGGACATCGTCATGTTCTGCGCCGCGAGAGCCTCTTGTAGCCGCGCGAGGGTGCCGAACTGACGGACCTGGCCGTCGATCTCCAGCTGGAGTCGGCCTTCCAGCTCCTCTTCACTGACCGCGAGGGTGCTGTCCCGCCCTGCATCCTGGATCACCAGCTGTTCGTTGATGAGGAGATCGAGCACGTCGGCTTTGAAGGCCATGAGTTCGGCCGTGGTCTCCGGGCGTGTCCAACCCTGCGATGCCAACCGAAGAAGGTAGGAATCGATCTCCGTCATCAGGATCACGGAGTCGCCCACCACTGCGGCGACCTGCTCGACTACGTCGGTGAGGCCCGGGGGGTTCTGGCCGAAGCCCGGCCTGACCGTGCTCGCCAGGGCCACCCCGATAAGCAGCACGGCGCCAATGGCCCGACCACAGGATCGGATTACGGTTTCTGGTCTCGTCGGACCGTATGTCATCCGTTATCTAAACCTCTTGGAAAAGTCATGTTCCGGAAGCCAGCGACGAGTCCCCGTCAATTCCCGATCGTGTCCTGCGGGGCCCCGCCCGGCACGGTGGGCACCGCCTGAGGCTGGGTGCCTTCCGTGGATCCAATAAACTCATCGATCCGCGCGACCGTGGCCGCGATCGAGCGACCCGAAATCGACCAGTCCGTCTCTCTCCGGAGTGCCACGGTGACGACGCTGAGGGAGATGGCGTCGCGTGTGCCGGCCACGAGCTCCCGCATGACCTGAAGCACCGTGCGATCAAGCGCCTCATCGGGCGTCTCGTTCTCCAGCACCGTTATCTGACGGATCCCGAGGGCATCGGATGCCTGGATCACCCGTTCACGCGTCATGCGATACAACGTGTCCTGGCGTTCCTCAGATAGGGTGACGCTGGCATCCTCCGCCCTGGCGAGCAGCACTCGTCCCTGACCCAGCCGCCGGAGAAGCGCACTCAGGTTCTCGTCCGGCGAGCCCAGCACCTGGGCTGCGAAGTCCGGAGGCCTGGTCTGCAGTAAGTCGAGGAGATCGCCTGCCGCATAGGCTCCGCCTCGATAGTCGACCATCGTCCGACCGGCGGCCCGTCCACTCAGGGCGTCCCGTGGTCTGGCCGCGAGCTCTCTCAGGACTGTCACAGCCTCCGGCGTGACCTCGATGCCAGCTTCCTCGTCCAAGGCGGAGAGGAAGGTCGACTCGGCCTCACGAACGCGCTGAGCGACCACGACATCTCGGAAGGAGGCTGCACCACTTTCGAAGGTTGTCGGTTTACGGTCGACGAGCTGGATCACGTGCAGCCCGACCGAGCTCTGTACGGGATCACTCACGGCCCCGACTTCGAGGGCGTACGTCGCCTCCTCGAAAGGCTGTACCATGGCGCCGGGGCCGAAGTAACCGAGATCTCCGCCGAGCGGCTCGCTGCCTGGATCCTCGGAGTATCGGCGCGCCAGCGCCTCGAAGGACTCCCCCGCCGTGGCCCGGTTCTTGAGCTCGATCGCAAGGTTTACGACGCTGTCGATCTGAGCCTGGGTGGCCGAGTCCGGAAAGGTCAACAGGATGTGCCGTGCCCGAACGGAATCCTCGGGCGGATCCGCGTCCCACAGCTCCCTGAGCTCGTCCTCTGAGAGGGCGGTGTCCGGCGCGACGACCGATCCGAGGTAGTTGTCGATGATCTCCTGCTGGAACTGAGGCTCCAGGAGAGGGCTCAGATCCAGATCGCTGAAGAGAGAGTCCTCCTGGGCCGCCATGGCCAGGAGGATGTAGTCGACCCAGAAGTTGGCGAGCGCATCCACGACCTGCGGCTGACTGGCAACCGTGTTCTGGCGGGCCAGGAGGTCCACCAATTGGTCGACCGAGAGCTCGCGGTCGCCGGCGGTCGCCACGATCCGGTCGGACCCCGCATCACACGCCATGAGGATTGCGCCCAATCCCAGAGCCGTCGCGCGGACGGCACGTCCCACCCGGTGGAGGGGTTCGGTCAAAAACATCGCTATCATCCTTAAATCACTATATGGTATATGGTTAGGATGTGTCACTTCGAGTATTTAATAAAGTCGAAAGAGCGAGGATCAGCGTCGAAACTAGCGTATCGGGCCCGGCTTGATGAAGGGCCAGGGAGAGAGGGGCCATTCTCCGGACCTCGACATCGACCTGGTGGTCGCGGAGTGGACCCTCCAACACGGCGAGACGGGGCATGGCGGTGGAGCGGAAGTTCACCCTCGCCTCTCCCTCTCGAAGGAGGATACGCTCGATCCCCAGCTTGCGCCCGAGGATCCTCAACCCGGCTCCGTCGAGGAGGCGCTGTACCTCCTCTGGAAGAGCCCCGAATCGGTCTTCCAACTCTTCGCCGAGGGCGTCCACTTCCGCAATGCGGGTGAGCTTCGACAGGCGACGGTAGAGGTGCAGCTTCTGCCCCGAGTCCGGCACGTACTCGTCGGGTAAGTACGCCGATCCCGTCATGGTGATTTCCGGGTGCGGATACTCGGGCTCCTCCTCGCCTTCCTTGACCCGCTTCACAGTCTGCTCCAAAAGACGCATGTAGGCGTCTATGCCGATGGCGTGGGCGAACCCGGACTGATCGCCCCCCAGGAGGTTTCCCGCGCCTCTGAGCTCCATGTCGCGTAGCGCTACCGAGTAGCCGCTCCCCAGCTCGGTGTAGTGCTCCAGCACCCAAAGGCGGCGCTCGGCTTCGTCGTTGAGGTGGTCCGGCACGATCAGGTAGCAATAGGCCCGGCGGTCAGAGCGCCCCACCCGCCCTCGGATCTGGTACAGTTGGGACAGTCCGAAGTGGTCGGCCCGGTTTACGATGAGCGTATTCGCGTTCGGTACGTCGAGCCCATTCTCGATGATGGACGAGCACACGAGCACGTCGATCTCGCCGTCGACGAAGTCACGCATGACCCGGTCCAGCTCCCGCGACTTCATCTGCCCGTGGGCCACGTCCACCCGGGCTTCCGGGGCCAGATCTCGCACGCGGCCCGCGGCCCCGTGAATGGTCGCCACCAGGTTGTGCAGGAAGAACGCCTGCCCCCCCCGGTCCAACTCCCGCTGAAGGGACTCGGCGATGATCTGATCGGACCATGGAACCACGTGGGTGATGATCGGAACGCGGTCCCGGGGCGGCGTTCGTATGAGTGAGAGGTCGCGAATCCCCGTGAGGGACAGGTACAGCGTCCGGGGGATGGGGGTCGCCGTGAGCGTCAGCACGTCCACGGAGGCCCGGAGCTGCTTGAGGCGCTCCTTGTGTCGGACACCGAACCTTTGCTCCTCGTCCACGATGAGCAGGCCGAGCCGTGCCAGCTCCACGTCCTTGGAAAGGAGGCGGTGGGTCCCGATGACGATGTCCACTTCGCCGGTCTTCAACCTCTGGAGCAGCAGCTTCTGCTCCTTCGGCGTCCGGAAGCGGCTCAGGGCGCCGATTTTCACTGGGTAGTCGGCCAGGCGCTCTTCGAACGTGTGGCGGTGCTGCTCGACGAGAACAGTGGTGGGGGCCAGAAGCGCCACCTGCTTGCCGTCTTGGACCGCCTTGAAGGCCGCCCGGATGGCGACCTCGGTCTTGCCGTATCCCACGTCTCCGCAGATCAGTCGATCCATCGGCCCCGAAGACTCCATATCGCGCTTCACGTCCTCCGTCGCGAGCCGCTGGTCCGGAGTGTCCTCGTAGAGGAACGAGGACTCCATCTCCTTTTGCCAGAGGGTATCAGGGGAGTAGGCGAACCCCTGGATCGTCGAGCGCCTCGCGTAGAGCTCGAGCAGCTCTACCGTCATCTTCTCGATGGCTTGGCTGGTTCGGCGCTTCAGGGTCTTCCAGCGCTTGCCGCCGATTCGGTGCAGGGCGGGGGGCTTGGCCGTCTCCGACTCGCCGACCCACCGCTCTACGAGATCCAAGCGGGATACGGGCAAGCGGAGGACCTCCCCCCCGGCGTACTCGATGGCCATGGACTCGAGCTCTTCGCCTGCGATGTCGACTCGCTCCAGCCCCCTGAAGACTCCGACTCCGTGCTCCATGTGCACCACATGGTCTCCCCGGGACAGCTGCGAGAGACTTTCCAGCGCCACGGCCCCTCGGAAGCGCCGACCCCTGCGCACTCTCCTGGAGCGCCGGAAGATCTCGTGGTCCGTAAAGACCCGAAGCGGAGGCTCAGCGCACTCGAGGACGAAGCCAGCGGCGAGAGAGCCCACTACGACATGGGCTCCGGGAGGGATCTTCTCGGGGCCACCGAGGATCTCTTCGAGCCGGTCGCACTGGCCGCGGTTATCGCACAGGACGAGGCTCTTCTGCCCCATGCCGGAGGCCGCCCGAAGTTCCGCTCCCAGCCGGGACATGTCGCGGTCGATGACGGGCGGCGATGTGCACGCCAGCTGGAGGGCGTCGTTCGACTCGGGCGAGACGTCGACCCGGGCGTGACTCGAGAGTCGCTCCTCGGCCTCCTGAGGGTCGACGAAGAGGGTCTCGGGCCCGTCGGGCGCCTTTCCCTCTGCCTCGAGCTCGTCGTGGAGCCGACACACATGGCCCCAGGTGCGGGTGAGCTCGGCCGACCAATCCTCGTCTCCGAACCGGAGTAGGAGCACGTCCGCGGGGAGAAGCTCCAGAAGTGACCGGGAGACCACGGCCCCGTTGTCTCGCTCCCTGTGGAAGTCCACCGGAAGCATATGGACCTCGTCCGTCGACCCCTTCGAGCGCTGGTCCAAAATGTCGAAGAAGCGAAGCGACACGATCTCGTCGCCCCAGAACTCCACGCGGAACGGCTCGGGAGTCCCGAACGAGAAGATGTCGAAGAGGCCACCACGCACCGCGTACTGCCCCACTTCCTCCACCAGGGGAACCCGCTCGAAGCCCCGCTTGTCGAGGTCTTGTATCAGGCGTTGGAAACCCGGCTCCCCCCCCGTTCGCAGAGTGATCCGGAGCTCTGCCAAACCTGCCGGGATCGGGGCCCGCTCCTGCAACGCGCGCAAGGTCGTCACCAGCAGCCGTGCCCGACCCCCCAGAAGGGCCTCAACGGCTTCGACCCGGAGCCCTCCGATCTCCAGATGTGGCTCGCTCGACTCGTAGGGGAGGGCCTCCCTCTGGGGAAACAGGAAGGACTCCTCTCGACCGAGCAGGACCTCCAGGTCCGCCTCCGCATCGGTGGCCGATTGTGGCGACGGTGTGACGACCACCAGCACCCTGGTCGCGAAGCGCTCGTGGAGGGCTGCCACCACGGCCGTGGATGCAGAGCCGACGGCGCCACCGAGAACGCGACGCTGCCCGCGGCCCGGCAGCTGACGGCACAACCGCTCGAAGCCGGGGCACGTGCTTATCGCCTGAACGATGGGGTGGGGACTGGCGGACACGATCAGGCGGGTGTCGGATCCTGAGCCGTGTGGGTGGCGGGAGCCGAGGGTCGACCGGTTGCGGCAAGTCCGGAGGCGGCCACGAGGCTTTCGGCAAGAAGGACCAGCACGGCGGCGGCCAACAGCCATCGCCAGATCTCAGGCCCCTGACCCGTGGAGAAGAGAGACCGGGTCCATCGAGCACTGTCCGCCACCACGGTCATGGGTCCGGGAACGAGAGCCTCCAGGTCGTCGGGCTCGATGGGTGTCAGGACCGACTCCGACAGGGGCGCATTGACGGCCACCACGTTCACGATGGAGTCACTCTGAAGGACCTCGTACAGTCCCGTCCATCGGGTGGCGCGGAAAGGCTGCGCTCCGTCCACGGGGTGCAGGGCTCCCTGTGGGTCCCGGATCGCCGTGGCTCCCGGCGGTGTGGGTATGGCTCCACCCGCCATGATGCCTGCCGATCCAGCGTCGGTACTTCCCCAGCGGGCCACCATCCACTCCAGGAGCGGGACCATGGCTGCGGTTACCGCCAGATTGGTGGATTCCTGCTCCAGGTCCGAGGCCATCAGGAGATACGGACCCCTGGGGGTCGTGCCCTCCACCAGCCAGGGCTCCCCCGACGACAGGCGCGCGAGAACGCCCGCCTCCAGTCCGCCGTCGTTGGGAGTGAGCAGGTAGTGGGACCGGATTCGGACTTCGCTCAGGTCCACGGGGCCCGTCCATCGTGTGACGGCGGCCTCCCCCCGCCCTTCGGTGAGCTCGTATCGCCATGGAATCCCCGCTGCGGCGAGGGCTCTGTTGAGGCCCGGGAGGAGTGTGGCATCCCCCGGCGGCACGACCACCGTGGCGCGCCCGGCTCCGGTCGCTTCCCTCACCCCGGATCCGGCCACGCTGACGAGCACCTCCGCATCCCGCGGCGGAGTCAACCGAATCCGCCCCGCGTCCGTGAGGACCGGGAACGCCTCGGAGAGGAAAAACGAGGATGCCCCAGCGGTGGCCACGGTAGGTGGCCGCCGCACTCGGAAGGTGAAGTAGCGTCGGTCGTCGCCCCGCAGGTCGTCGGGATCACTCTCCACGTAACCGCTCACACGACCGATGGTGAAGGGCCCGAGGGGGAGGATCGTCGACCCCCCGGCACGGGCGGTGGCGGCGCCACGGATGCGGTTCCCGATCACCAGGCGGAGGGGCACGCCGCCGCCGTCGGCCGTGCCGGACACACGGACGGAGAGTCGAGTGCGCTGGTTGGCCAGGGGCGGCAGACCCCCTCCGATCAGCAAGCTGTCGAGGTGACCGTTCCACGGGATCGGGGCACGTGCGTTGAAGACGACGACGGGGATGTCTTGGAGCGCCCCAGTCGTGGGTGCACCTGCGAACGCCGAGGCCTGCATGTCGGAGATCAGATGGATCTCGCTCGCAGGCAGATCCGCGCCGGAGACCAGCACGACCGCCCTTTCGAGAGCCGGGAGGAGATCTCCGGCCGCGTCGGTGACTTCGGTCGCGAGAACGGCTTTCCGCAGCTCCGCCCGTGTGCCCGTGATGGCCACGTCCCACGCCTGGCCGGCCCGGATGAGCCAGACGCGGTCTTCGTCGCTGGCGCCGTCGACGCTCCTGAGGGCCACCGCCTTCAGGAGGTCGAGAACCCGATTGCCTCCCCGAATCAGGCCCGAGCTCATGGAGTTGTCGAGAACGATGACCGCAGCGGTGGGATCATGCACCCCACCTCCACCTCGAAGGAAAGGTCGGGTACCGGCCCCAACCAGCAAGAGGATGGCAGCCATCCGGAGCAGGAGGAGCAGCAGCTGGCGCAGCCGGATGGTTCGGGCATGCTCCTTCTCGGTCCGCAGTAGGTAGCGAAGGGCCGGAAACGCCACGCGGCGAGCGTCGTGACGGTGGAAGAGGTGCAGTATCAGGGGTACGGCCACCGCCAGTCCGGCCAGGAGGAAGAGCGGTGAGAGGAATCCCATCAGCCCAGATGCTCTCGCTTTCGCAGATAGAAGCGGAGGGCTCTGGAGAGGGGTGTCTCGGTTCCGACGACCACGTAGTCGATGCCGTGTGGCCGGAGTCCCCGGTCCCACTCGGCCAGAGCGTCCCGTACCGCGTTCCGATAGGCCGAGCGTACGTCGGCCACGTTCACGCTCAGCTCCTCAGCGGTCTCGGGATCGTAGAAGCGCGTGTCACCCGCTGCAGGTAGCTCACGCTCGCCGGGGTCGATGAGATGGAAGACGAGCACCTCGTGTCCCTGGTGCCTCAAGAAGCGCAGAGCGGTGCGCGTGGTCTCAGGGTCGACCAGCAGATCCGAGAGGAGCACCACCAATCCGGCTCGCCGAAGGCGGACGGCGATATCCCGGAGGGCCGGGTGGGCCGACGTGCGCCCCTGCGCCTTGAGGGGCGCCAGCCGTCGAAGGATCTCGTGCCAATAGCGCTGCCCTCCCCGCGGCGCCACGCGTGCCACGACCTGATCGTGGAACGCGGCCAATCCCACAGCATCTCCCTGTCGAAGCAGGATGAGCGAGAGGGAGGCGGCCAGGTGCTTGGCGTACCACAGCTTGGTCGGAAGGCTGTCCGGGTTCGAGCTCCAACCCATTGAGGTGCTTACGTCCACCAAGATGTACGCCCGGAGGTTGGTCTCCTCCTCGAACTGCTTAACGTAGTAACGATCGGAGCGCCCAAACATCCGCCAGTCGATGTGGCGCAGGTCGTCGCCGGGCTGATACGCCCTCAGCTCCGCGAACTCGGCCGAGAATCCGCGGTGCGGGGAGCGGTGCAGTCCCATGATGAAGCCCTCGACGACCTGACGCGCGATGAGCTCCACTCCCCCCAGTTGTGAGAGTGTTTGGGGATCCATGAGGTCGGGTCGCGAGCGCAGCCGGCTCGACGCCTGGGAGGTGATGTCAGTCATGGCGCCACACTAGCGTTCCCGTTTCCGAATTTCGCGAGCCACCAAGAGGGTCGGGGCGTTGTGGGATCAAGGCGGGACGACGCGGCGTGGCGCAAGCGGGCACCGCGCGAAGCGTGGTCGCAAGGAGTCCCAACGCCGAGCCCACGGATGCACCGTGCCCTCGACTGGCCGAGACACTTTGGTAACACGACACTAGCGGGTCACCCGAGAAAGGCAATGGGTTGTCGTGAGAGCTCATGGGGTTCCCGGCAGTCGCGAGAGCCCCAGAACGAAGCAGGTGAGAGTGTCCAGGCCTTTCCCGGTCGCCGTCCACTTTTTCGGACGATCCGCGGCCCTACCCGCGCGATTCTCCCCGCAGTTACCGGATCGAGCGCTGGCACGAGTCCTGCCAGCTCCGGAGGTGGAGGATGCATGCTCAAGGAGGAGCATATGTGGATCACAGGAGCCGTCACCGTACTCTCGGCGCTCACCGGCGGGCCCGAGCCGTGGGACCTGGCGCGTCTCGCGGCATTCCGACATCAGGAGCCCGCGCCCGAGGCCCGGATCTGGCTGGACCGCGGGATCGATCCGGTCCTGCAGAGGGGTGACCGGGTCCGCGTCTACTACCGGTCGAGCGTGAGCGCGTACGTGGCCATCCTCCAGGTCGACACGGACGGTACCGTGCAGCTGCTTTACCCCCGCTCGGCCAGCGAGAACCACTACGCCCGGGCAGGCCGAGACTACCGGCTGCTCTTCCCCCACTCGCCGTACTGGCACGTGGATGACCGCCCGGGCGTAGGGTACTTCTTCATTGTGACATCTCCCAGGCCGTTCGATTTTTCGGATTTCCGTTACTCCTACTACCAAGGTGGGTGGGATCGCTCACTCGTGGGGAACCGGGTCTACCGGGACCCCTTCGTGGCCATGGACGACTATGTCGCACGGCTCGTTTCCGACTGGGAGTACGCTGCGTACGGCCTCGACTTCGTCTCCTACAATGTAGGCGCGGCGCACGCGTATCCCCGATTCCTGTGCTACGACTGTCACGGCTTCAAGCCGTACAACCTCTGGGATCCGTACCACTACACCTGCACCAACTTCAGGGTCATCGTCTACGACGATCCCTATTTCTACCCGTCCCGGCGCTATCGGGGAGATAGGGTCGTGTTGGTGGGCAGGAGCATCCCAGGGGGGCCGCGCTTCGGGTTCAAGGAGCGGGCACGTGGTGAGCCGGGAACGCCCATTGTCCGGCCCGTTCCGGCCGAAGGTCGTGATGACGGCTCGGCGGCCCGCGACAGACAGCGCGGCCGAGCGATCCCGCGCGGCGTGACGGCGGCCCCGGACGCCCGACGTCCCACTACCGCCGGTACTCGGGAGCCGTCGTCCGGTGACCGCGACGCTCGAGTCCGGGCCCCGGCGACCCGGCAGGGCGCGGCCGACGGGCGGGAGGGCAGCCCTGGGTCCCGTCGAGCCACACCGGCGACGGCTCCGGATGCGAAGCGGCCGGTGCTGGAGAGGCGCCCGCCCGCCGCTTCTCGCCCCTCGAACGGGGCGCGCGTGACTCCGGCGCCGCGGGAGGACTCCCGCCGATCCGGCTCTTCGAGCCGGGTGACGCCCCCACGGGCCAACCCGCCTCGGCCTCAGGGCTCCGCGACTCGGGGCAGGTCGTCGCCTCCAGCGATTCGCAGGCCACCCTCCAGGTCGGCGCCTCGGTCGCCTCCCGCGGTTCGGAGGCCGCCGCCCCCATCGCGTGGTTCGGCTACTACCGGCAGCAGCCCGACCCGGTCTCAGCCGGCGCTGAAGAGCCCGCCACCCCGGCGTTCGAGCGGAGCCTCATCCGGTAGCTCGCGACGGCCGCCACGGTCGCGCAGACCGGGGGGCTAGGGAGCCGGGTGGACTAGAGGAGGACCACTAGGGATCGTGGGGCGGCACGAGGCCGGCGGCACAGGCCGTCGGCCCGTCTTCTTTCGTCCATTCGGCCCGATTATCTTCATGCGTTCAGCCCAAGTCGGACCCTCTAGGTGGAATCGCCTCCCCAGTGGACCTCAACCACATCCGTAACTTTTGCATCATCGCACACATCGATCACGGCAAGTCGACCCTGGCCGATCGGTTGCTCGAGGAGACCCGCACGCTCGATGAGCGCGAGATGCGGGAGCAGGTCCTGGACACCAACGAGCTGGAGCGGGAGCGAGGCATCACCATAAAGCTCCACGCGGTCCGGATGGTGTACGGTGCGGAGGACGGTGGCGAGTACGTTCTGAACCTCATCGACACACCGGGACATGTGGATTTCACGTACGAGGTCTCGCGGTCCCTCGCTGCCTGCGAAGGCGCTATCCTCGTGGTCGACGCCACGCAGGGCGTCCAGGCTCAGACCCTCTCCAACCTGTTCTTGGCTCTGGACGCCGATCTCGAGGTCATCCCGGTCATCAACAAGATCGACCTGCCAGGGGCCGAGCCGGAGCGACGGCAGGCGGAGCTCGCCGACCTCCTGGGCGTCGAGCCCGAGACCATCCTCCTGGCCAGCGCCAAGGAGGGGATCGGCATCAAGTCGGTGCTGGAGGCGGTAGTCCATCAGGTGCCGCCTCCCGTGGGGGATGCCAAAGCGCCTCTTCGGGCTCTGATCTTCGACTCGTGGTACGACCAGTATCAGGGAGCCGTCCCCAACGTGAGGATCGTTGACGGCGTAGTAAAGCCCGGGATGTCCATCACCTTCGGAGCCGTCGACCAGCGTTATGAAGTCACGGAGGTGGGCTTCATGCGCCTGGGGCGAGTGCCACAACTCGAGCTGACGCCGGGCGAGGTGGGGTACGTCATCGCGGCCGTCAAGGTTGTAGCGCACACCCGTGTCGGAGACACGATCCTGGACGCGCACAATACGGCCGAGGAACTCCTTGAGGGCTACAAGGACGTACGCTCAATGGTCTTCGCCGGCCTCTACCCCACCGATGCACACGATTACGAGAACCTCCGTGACGCCTTGGCTCGCCTCCAGCTCAACGACGCCAGCCTGCACTACGTCGCCGAAACGTCTGCCGCACTGGGCTTCGGCTACCGTTGCGGGTTCCTCGGGGTCCTCCACATGGAGATCGTCCAGGAGCGTCTGGATCGTGAGTTCGGCGTGGACCTCATCACCACCGTGCCCAACGTGGAATACCACGTGAGCCTTTCCGACGGCACCGAGGTGATCCTGGAGAATCCTACGGCGCTTCCAGAGCACGGCCGCATCGACAGCATCTCGGAGCCCATCGTGAGGGCTCGCATCGTCTGCCCCGCCGAGTACATCGGCAACGTTCAGAAGCTCTGCCACGACCGCCGGGGGATCTCCAAGGAGATGCAATACCTCGACACCCAGCGCGTGGAGATGGACTTCGAGCTGCCTCTGGCCGAGATCGTTCTGGACTTCTACGACAAGCTCAAGGGTGGGACTCGCGGCTATGCGGCTCTCGACTACGAGTTCCTGGAGTTCCGGGCCGACGATCTGGTCAAGCTCGACATTATGGT
This sequence comes from Longimicrobiales bacterium, assembly GCA_965238005.1. Classification (GTDB taxonomy): domain Bacteria; phylum Gemmatimonadota; class Gemmatimonadetes; order Longimicrobiales; family Gaopeijiaceae; genus CBDCKN01. Next base: position 2,241,916 of record OZ250165.1, on the reverse strand, counting down.
GAACGGCGACCCCGTGGACGCGTTCTCTGTGATCATTCATCAGGAGAAGGCTTTCGACTACGGCCGTGATCTGGTGCGACGGCTCAAGAAGCTGATCCCACGTCAGCAGTTCGAGGTGGCCCTTCAGGCTGCCATCGGGTCCCAGATCGTGGCGCGCACAAACGTGAAAGCCCTTCGCAAGAACGTGACCGCGAAGTGTTATGGCGGTGACATCACGCGGAAGCGGAAGCTCCTGGAGAGGCAGAAGACCGGAAAGAAGCGGATGAAGCAGGTCGGGGCCGTCGAGATTCCGCAGGAGGCCTTCCTGGCGGTCCTCCGACTCGGTGATTCATGAGCGCCGACGGAGAGGCTTCCGCGCCGGGGCCCTCGCAGGCTGAGCGCGGCGTAGGTCCCTCGGTCATACTCACCACGTACGAGCAGCCCCGGGCTTTGGAGCTCGTGCTCTGGGGCTACGCCCACCAGACGTTCAGTGATTTCGAGATCATCGTGGCCGACGACGGATCGGGTCCGGAGACGGGCCGCGTCATCGACCGCCTCCGCGAAGAAGCCGCGCTCACGGTTCGCCGCGTTTGGCATGAGGATCGGGGATTCCGAAAGACCGAGATCCTCAACCGTGCCGTTATGGCTGCCACCGGCGATTACCTGATATTCTCCGATGGCGATGGCATCCCGAGAGAGGACTTCGTGGCGGTGCACGTCCACGAAGCACGTCCATCCACCTTCCTCTCAGGGGGATACGTGAAGCTCCCCTGGGAGCTCTCCGAGGCCATGACCCTCGAAGACGTGAGATCAGGGAGCGTGTTCAAAGGCTCGTGGCTGACGGCCAGGGGGTGGCGGGGAGGGCGTCGCCGCCTTCGCCTGACACGGTCGCCGAAGCTGGGGTCCCTCCTCGACCGGGTCACGCCGACTCGCCCCACCTGGAACGGACACAACGCCTCCACCTGGAAGAGTGCCGTCGTGGCGGTGAACGGCTTCGACATGGATATGGGCTACGGCGGTCTGGACCGGGCCCTCGGAGAGCGCTTGATGAACCTGGGAGTCCCAGGACGGCAGATCCGCCATCGGGCACCCTGCCTCCACCTGTGGCATCCGAGGCCGTATCGCAGTCCGGAGGTGGTGGCCGGCAACCGAGCGATCCGGGATCGCATACGAGCGAACGGTGAGGTGCGAGCGCGAATCGGTATTGCCGAGCTCGAAGAGGCTGATGCAGGCGTGTGAGAAGGGCCCCAAGCGCCTCGGCGTGGTGGGGACCCTCGTGTGGGACACGATTCGGCATCGGGACGGCCGGAGCGAGCCCGTGGAGGAGTGGGGAGGGATAGCCTACGCCCTATCCGCCTTGGAAGCGGCTCTTCCACCCGAATGGGAGCTGGTGCCCATCGTCAAAATCGGATCCGACCTCTCCGAAGAGGCGTGGAGGTTCCTTCGCGACCTCCCCCGTATGGATGTGGAGACGGGGATCCGCATCGTGCCGGAGCCCAGCAACCGGGTCGAGTTGATCTACTCCGGGAACGAGCGCCGCAGCGAGCGGTTGACCGGTGGCGTGCCCCCTTGGTTGTGGGCCGAGCTGGGTCCGCTAGTGGGGACCTGCGACGCCCTCTACATCAACTTCATCTCCGGCTTCGAGATGGAGCTGGATACGGCCCGGGCTCTGAGAAGCGCATTTCCAGGGCCAACCTATGCCGATCTCCACTCTCTCTTCCTGAGCGTGGTGCGGAGCGGGATAAGGATCCCCCAGGAGCTCCCCTCCTGGGGTGCCTGGCTCCGCTGTTTCGACGCCGTTCAGATGAACGAAGAGGAGTTCGAGTTGTTGGGACGGGCCATGGGCGATCCCTGGGAGATGGCGTCCCAGATCGTCGGCCCCGAGCTCAAGCTCATCGCCGTCACACTGGGCCCGACAGGGGCGGGCTACGTGGCGGGAGCTGGGTTCGATAGTGACCCCGCGCGCTGGCCCGAGACGCGTCATCGGGTCGCCGCGCCCGGCCCCGCGCACAGCGGTCGCGCCCTCTCGCAGATAGGAGAGCTGCAAGGTGACCCCACTGGCTGCGGAGACGTTTGGGGAGCTACTTTCTTTGCCCGACTGCTGGGAGGAGATGAACGTCATACGGCCATGATCCACGCGAACCGCATGGCATCCAGGAACGTGGAACACCGAGGCGCCAGCGGCTTGCACCGGCATCTGAGAGGCCGACTATCCGCACAGGGGGACGCATGAAGGTCATCGACCTCCCAGGCTCCCTCGACTTTCACAGCTATGACGCCCTCCTCGCCGAAGTCAGTGAGGCGGGGCACGAGAAGGTCCTCTTCGACGGACGGCACCTTCGGTGGGTCGGCCCCAACGGGATGGTGAACCTGTTGGCTGCCGGCTCCGTTGCACGCGACCGGAGCGGAGAGACTCCCCACCTGGAGCTGGCCGACGTCGGAGACGTGAAGAGCTACATGGGTCGCATGGGGTTCTTCCAGGCGGCGGAGGGGGTGTTCGCCACCGGCCCGACTCCCCACCAGGGATCGATGGGAGAGTCCGACGTTCTGCTCGAGATCACACCCATCACCACCAACGGCGACGTCCACGAGGTGGTGGATCGGGTGCAAAAGCGCGCTGGTGCCATCCTGTCCAAGACTCTGGGCTATCCACCGACGAGCGTGGTCCAGTTCAGTGTGATCCTGAGCGAGATATGCCAGAACATCATCGAGCACGCTGAGGCTGCCGGGTGGGTGGCGGCCCAGTCGTACAACTGGTCCAGGAGGTTGGGTCGCCAGGTGGTCATCATCTCCGTATCCGATCTGGGGAGGGGCTTCCGAGGCTCTCTCGCCGACGAGCATGCGGCTCGCTTCGCCGACCGTTGGGGTGATGCCACGGCTCTGGAAGCCGCATTCATACATGGCCTCACACGTTTTCCCGACTCGGGCAGAGGACAGGGGATTCAGCAGATCCGGAAGCAGGTCCGGCGCTGGGACGGCCTCATCTCCATCCGGAGCGGCACCGCGCGTATCGCGGACGTTCCCGATTGGTTCGACTCACCACCCATGGAAGAGGGGCTGCCCGACTTCCCAGGGACGCAGATCAACATCATCCTCCCGGAGCGAGTCGCCGATGAGGCATGAGTTGGGGGTCGATCCCATCGCCATCGACGTGGGCGTGCTCCTGCAGCGCTCCATCGCCTCGCTCTACTCGCACCTCGTCACAAGGCCCACCGGCCGGGCCGTGCGGATGGCCATCGAGGCTCAGCTGGCAGAGAGCAGCCGGACCTCCCTGTCCCTCATCGATCTTTCGGAGGTCCCGGTCATCGATTTCTCGTGTGCCGACGAGGTCGTGGCCAAGCTCATCCTCCACTTTCTCGAAGAGGACAGACCGGGGGACGCCCTGTTCGTGTTCAGGGGCGTCAGCCAGATCCACCGAGAGCCCATCGAAGCCGTTCTCCAGCGGCAGTCCCTGCTGGCCGTCGCGGAGGTGAGTGGCGGCCAGTTCGAGCTCCTCGGAAGCCCGACCCAGGACCAAGACCACGCCTGGTGCGTCCTGGAGACCCGCCGCCGCATCGGAGCCGCTGAGGTGGAGGAGGTGTTTCCCGGAGCGAACCACCGTGAGGCCCTCGACGACCTGGTCCTGAGGCGAGTGGTTTTCGAGGCTTCAGGGGGGGGAGGGTATCACGCCCTCAGCACGCTCCTCGGCAGCCTGAGCAGCTGAAGCGCGGAATCCGAACCCCCTGAGGACTCTCCCAGGGGTCTCCTCCTGTTGACCGTCCGCGCCGTTCCTACTCCGCGTCCATGAACGGATAGCGATAATCCGTCGGCGGCACGAATGTCTCCTTGATGCTCTGAGCCGAGACCCAGCGCAGCAAGTTCAGCGCCGAGCCGGCCTTGTCGTTCGTCCCGCTCGCCCGGCCTCCGCCGAAGGGCTGCTGGCCCACCACCGCCCCCGTAGGCTTGTCGTTGATGTAGAAGTTGCCCGCCGTGAACCGAAGGGCCTCGCGGGCCTCCCTCAGGGCGACCCGATCCCGGCTGAAGACCGCCCCCGTGAGGGCGTAGGGGGAGGTGGACTCCACGAGTGCGAGCATTTCGGTCCACCCGGCGTCCGGGTACGCGTACACCGTGACCACCGGTCCGAAGATCTCGTCACACATGGACTCGTAGTCCGGCTTGTGGGACTGGATGATGGTGGGCCGGATGAAATAGCCCTCGGAGTCGTCGTATTCCCCACCGGCGATGATGTCGGCGTCGGAGCTGGCCGCCGCGCGATCGATGTAGCCGGTGATCTTCTCGAAGGCCGACGCGTGGATCACCGCCCCCATGAAGTTCCGGAAGTCGGTGGGATCGCCCATGGTGATGGCGTTGGTCTCATCGACGAGGGGATCCTTCAGTTGATGCCAGAGACTCTCCGGCACGTAGACACGCGACGCTGCGCTGCACTTCTGGCCCTGGTACTCGAAGCAACCTCGCACGATGGCGGTTCTCAGTGCGTCCACGTCGGCGCTGGGATGGGCCACGATGTAGTCCTTCCCTCCGGTCTCCCCGACGAGGCGTGGGTAGGACCGGTAGCTGCCGATGCGCTCGCCCGCCGTCTTCCAAAGCCCCTGGAACACGCCCGTGGAGCCGGTGAAGTGAACGCCGGCAAAGTCGGGACTGCTCAACACGAGCTCGGTGGTCTCGGCCGGAGGCCCGGGCAGGAAGTTGATGACTCCCGGGGGGAGCCCCGCCGCCTCGAAGAGCCGCATGACGTAGTAGCTCCCCAGGAGCGCGGCGCTCGAGGGCTTCCACAGAACCGTGTTGCCCATGATGGCAGGGGAGGACGACAGGTTGCCGCCTATGGCCGTGAAGTTGAACGGGGTGACCGCGTACACGAAGCCCTCGAGCGGGCGGTACTCGGTGCGGTTCCACAGGCCCTCGCTAGAGAAGGCCTGTCCCTCGTAGATCGTCTGGGCGAAGTGGACGTTGAAGCGAAGGAAGTCGATGAGCTCACAAGCTGCGTCGATCTCGGCCTGATGCACGGTCTTGCTCTGGTCCAGCATGGTGGCTGCGTTCACCGTGTCCCGCCACGTGGTGGCCAGGAGCTCGGCCGCCGTCAGGAAGATCGAAGCGCGGTCCTCCCAACGCATGGCGGACCACTCCCGGTGGGCGTCGGTGGAGGCTTGGATCGCCTGTTTGATCTCGTCTGTCCCACTGCGGTGGCAGGTGGCAAGGACGTGGGAATGCCGGTGAGGCATGACCGCGTCGGTAGTCCGTCCGGTACGGATCTCCTGGCACCCGATGATCAGCGGAATCTCGATCTGGTCGGCAGCCATAGTGGCTAATCTGGCCTTGATGGAATCGCGCTCCGATGTCCCGGGCGCGTAGTCTCGGACAGGCTCGTTTTTTGGGTGGGGAACGCTGTATGTGCCGTTCATTGAAGTCGACTCTCGAGGCGGATAGTTGTCTTTGGAAGTCAGCTCTTGCCGCTGGGGGGCTGCTCGGCATCCCAAAAAAGGGACGGGGAACGTTCGCTGCTCACCCGTCGTACGGCTGGGCGACCCAGCCTGAAATTCCCCCTGGCTTGGGCAATCTCGGGTGTGGGGGCCTCCGCCGCAAGCGCACCAGGAGAGGGTCCGCGGGACGATTGATAGGTGACGACGACCCCAAGGGCCGCGGCTCGGAAAAGTCGGATTGGGGGGTTGAAGCAGGGAGCTTCTACCAGATCTTCGCCTTCTGTAGCCCCTTGGTCAGCTTCTTAAATCCACCATCCTGGCGTGGATGGTAGCTGTAGTGGTACTGCATATAGTAGCTCTCCTCCACGGTGGCGGAGGACACCTCGTTCAGCACCGCCCCGAAGACCCTCACGCCGATCCTCCGGAGCTGATCCACGGCCCGCTCGGCTGCCCGTTGCTCAGTCTCTCCAGACCGCAGCACGAGAACGACACCATCGGTGTGGGCGCCCAGAATCGCCGAGTCGGTGACGGCGAGGATGGGTGGCGTATCCAGGATGAGGTGGCTGTACTTCCCTTCGAACTCCTCCAGAAGACGCTGCATGGTCTTGGAGTTGAGGAGCTCGGATGGGTTGGGCGGGAAGGGCCCGCTGGGTAGTAGATCCAGGTTCGGGAGGACGTTGGGCCGAACAGCCTCGCGCAGCTCCGCGTCTCCCACCAGTAGGTTGGTGAGCCCCGGCTCCCGGAGCACGTCCAGGGCCCGGTGTAGGGTGGGGCGACGCAGGTCCGCGTCGATGAGCAGCACCCGCTGCCCCTGTTGCGCCAGCATGACGGCGAAGTTGATCGCAGTTGTGGACTTGCCTTCGTTGGGGCCTGGGCTCGAGAAGAGCAGGGTCCGGATGGGCTCGTCGTCGGTGCTCATGAACATCAGGTTCATGCGCAGGTTGCGATACGCCTCGGCGGCCGGATCGAGAGGATCCAGCGCCACCATGAGGGGAAGGGCGCCGCGGCCGTCGTCCTCTTCCGACTCGGGCCTGAGCTTCCGGAGCCGCGGTATGATGCCGAAGACCGGAATACTGAGGAGTGTCTCGACGTCCGCGCTGGTGCGGACCGTACGGTCGAGATACTCGAGGAAGAACGCCGCCCCAACCCCGAGGATCAGCCCCAGGAGCGCGCCGAGGAGAAGATTGGTCCGTCCGCCAGTCGTCACTGGGCTCACGCTGTCGGCCGAGTCGACGACGGCGACATAGGCCGACGCACCCGCGGCGGTGATCTCCCCTTGGTACTGCTGTGACTTGAGAAAGCGCACGGTCTCCTGGTCGAGTCCCAGCTGGATGTTCAGCTCTTCGAGCCGGTTCTCGAGCTCGGGGAAGTTCGCCTGGTCGGCCCGAATCTGGTTGAGCTGGGCCTGCTGGTCCGCGATCTGGGTGTCGAGGACGCCCAGGTTCTCATCGACTGCGGTTCTGAGCTCGGCCTCCTTTGCCTGGAGCTGGGCCCGAACCGCCCTCACCTGTGGATCATCCTCAGTCTTCCGCTCCTCGGTCAGAAGCGTCTGGACCAGGTTATTGCGGCCCTGCACTTCGTCGGCGAGGCCGCGGATCTGCGGATTCACTCCGGCGGGCAGCACCGCCATGAAGGCTACGAGGTCAACGCCCCCGACGCCGGTCGTCTCCAAGCTCACCGTGAGCCCGTGGAGGGCGTCCAGCTGGGCGACCAACTCCTGCATTCGGTCGTCGGTGCGCTGGTAGCGATTCAGGAGCTGCTGCTCCTGGATGGTCAGGCTGGTGAACGAGGCGCTCTCCTTGAAGCGCCGAATCGCCTGGGACGAGCCCTGGAGCTGAGACAGGGCGCTGTCGAGACGCTGCTCGATGAACGCGAGATCGCGCTCAGCCTGCTGCCGGACTCGAGCCTCTCCGAAGCTCTGTAGGGCAACCGTGGCCCCGTTCAAGATCTTCGGTGCCAGGATGGGATCGGGACTCCGGTAGCTCACCTGGATGATGTTCGTCGATTCCAGGGTTTTCGCCGTGAGTCGTCCCTGAACCTCACCTTGGACTGCCGATACCGGATGGATCACCAGGCGGTACCGGCGAGCTTCTCCGGGTGGAAGCTGCGTCCTCAGCCTAAGCCAACCGCCGTCGAGCTCCGTGCCCACGGGGCCGGCCGCGACGAGGATCCCGGTACCGTCGAAGATCTGCGCCTCGGTGCCGTCCACGTCGTAGACGAGATCAAGGACACCGTCTGGCGCCTCCGGGTCGATCCAGGCGTCCACGAAGAGATGGGAGCGTGCGAGATTCGGATTCTCGGGACGCAGCCGCAGACCCACGTGCTGCACCACGCTGCGGGCCACTTGGGCCGAGGCCAGCACCTGAATCTCCGACTCGATGGGATCCACGAAGATCCTCATGTGCGCCACCGCCCTGGGGACCGTGAGCTGTCGGGTCACCTCGAGCGGATCGTTGATCTGGAGGGTGGCCCTTGTCTCGTAGATCGTCCGCTGGTTGGATGCCGCCCAGATGGCCGAAGCGGTCGTCACTCCGAAAATGAGGAGCACGAGCCACAGGCGACGGGTGATGACGTGCCAGTAGTCCGAGATGTGGGGCGAGGCGCCCGACAGCTCAGACTCGAGGGGGGCAAGGGACGTCGTGTCTTCGTGCATTCAGCCTCGTCGCAGTTGTCCCCAGGGTCTGCCTCTGGACCCGGCAAACGATGAAAACATATGTTTGTGAATCTCCGTTTTCAACCCTGTTAACGCAACCTCGTTGGAATATAACAACGGTCATGTTGACTCATGCAATGAAATATTCGTAGGTTTTCTCGGTTCGAGGCAGCGTGGCACGGGACGCAATCGCATGCCGAAGACGACGGAAGCAAGAATCGAGGAAGTCCTGGAGTCGATCCGTCCGGCACTATGGGCGGATGGCGGGGATCTGGAGTTCCTGGGCTTCGACGAGGTGGATGGTGTTGTGGAGTTGCGTCTCTTGGGGGCCTGCGAGGCCTGTCCCATCTCCCTGATGACTCTGAAAGAGGGGATCGAGCGTCGCCTCAAGAGCAGCGTCCCGGGTGTGACCGAGGTCCAGGCAGTCTAAAGCGAAGAAACGGGCAGGACCAGCATTGGCCAAGACCCCGTGCCGGCGTCCCGGAGACCCCGGGGGCGCCCCTTTTTTTGGGGTCGTGAGACCGCTCATGGCCATGAGCGGGCATGCCCTGTGTACCGTTCGGGAGCGAAAATGGGCGACGACGACCTCCGGATGACCGTGCTCCAGGCCTTGGCCGCCGTACGCCATCCCACCACCGGCCGTGACATCATAGAGAGTGGACACGTCCAGTCCTTGGAGGTGGCGGACGGTGGCGACGTGCGCTTTTCCTTCGTCCTCCAAGGTGACGATCCCGGGGATCTTGTTCGCGAGGCGAGGGGGGCGGTGGAGGCCGTGAAGAGCGTCGGCAGTGTGAAGATCAACGTCAAACTGCCTCAGACCACGGGTCAGGCCCCAAGAGGGGGACCACCTTCCGGCGGCCTCCAGCCGGGGTCGGTACCCGCGCCGACGCCCAAGCCCGGGATCCTCTCCGAGGTGGCCCACGTCGTCGCGGTGAGCTCGGGCAAGGGTGGTGTGGGCAAGTCCATGGTGGCGACGAACCTGGCGGCGGCCCTGGCCGCCGCGGGACGGTCCGTCGGACTTCTGGACGCGGATATCTACGGGCCCAACATCCCCCTCATGTTCGGTGAGGACCGCCGTCCGGCGGTGACCGGAGGCAAGGGTCAGGAGATGATCGAGCCTCTGGAGGCCCACGGTGTGCGCCTCATGAGCCTCGGATTCCTGCTGGAGAAGGAACAACCAGCCATCATGCGGGGCCCCCTCGTCTCCGGGATACTCAAGCAGTTCCTCGAGCAGGTGAGCTGGGGGGCTTTGGACGTGATGGTCGTGGACATGCCGCCGGGAACCGGTGACGCTCAGCTGTCGCTGGTCCAGTCCATCGACATCGCCGGTGTGGTGATGGTGAGCACGCCACAGGACGTGTCCACCGGTGACGTCCGAAGGGGCATAAAGATGTTCGAGCGCGTGAACACGCGCATTCTAGGGATCGTCGAGAACATGGTTGCACTCGTATGCCCCCACTGCGGAGAGGAGATCGACGTCTTCGGGAGCGGGGGGGGCGAGCGCCTGGCCGAAGAGATGAATCTACCCGTCCTGGGCCGGGTCCCCCTGGATCCGACGGTTCGGGCGGCCGGGGACGAGGGCATCCCGACGGTGGTTTCCGCTCCCGATTCGGCTGCAGGGCAGGCCCTCAAGGGGATCGCCAAAGTCGTGCTAGAGGCGCTGACGGCCACCGTGCGGGCGTAGCAGCGCTCGGCCCACCCTGGATACTCTCACTAAAGTCCTCGCAGGCTCGCTACTCGCCTTCCAGCCAGCGACGGTCGGCGGCCGAGAGGCTGCCACCCCTCCGCTTGTCGATGACCTTGAGCACCACCCACCCGACGAGAAGGATGGGCGCCACCTTGAAGAGCAGGAAGGCGGCGAGGCCGAGCCCCAGCGACAGGACCGTCCCCAAGATCGACAGCGCGATCCCGGCGACGACCAGGGTGACCAGTCCGACGGCGAAGAAGGTCAGCAGTGTACCGATCATCTCTGTCTCCTAATCCTAATCAGCGCACCCAGAGGACACGGATGCTACCGAACGCGGCGTCGACGTCTACCGTGACCTGATAGTCCGCCTCGTCGTAGTCCAACGAATAATACGCATCGCCGCGCTTGACGAGCCCCTCAGAATCCAGGGACGTCAGGAAGGTGTCTTTCACGAGCCTCACCCCGAGTCCATTCGGGAAGCGCAGAGTCAGGGCGCCGAGTCCCATGTCCACGGAGACTCGTGCGTCTCTCTGCCACTCGCCGGTGAAGTCGAGATCGATGTCACCGAGGCCGGCGTCGACCTCGATGCGGCTTGCGTTCAGGTTGCCCAACTGACGGGCCGTGAACTCGGCGGCGCCCACCTCGAGGCTCGCCTCGTCCATGGTCTCCTGATTGGGCTCTGACACCACCAGCTGTGTCTGAGAGGCGCCGGTCTCGATGTCCAGTCCCGTGAGACGCAGACCGCCCAGATCGATGTCCGCCTTCACGGCTCCGAACTCCATGCTCAGGTCCATGGCAATGTCCCGAGCCAGCTCGAGCTCCATCTCGCCACCCGTTCGGTTCCTACCGATCCTGAAGCTCCGTCCGATGCTCTCGGTGCCGAGGCGGAGGGTGGAGCCACGACGCTCGGCCACCGGCTCGAAGACCTTTTCATCGTATCGGAGCTGCATCCGGTAGAGGATCCCGGTCTCGGCCGGACCAACGCTGAGTTGGCCGGCTCCGTACCGCACCTCCACGTCCACGGGCTGCCCGTCCTCGATCTGTCGTGACATGGTGACGGTGCGCCAGTCCTGGCCGTACGCACGCTCTGCACCGACCCCGATCAGCAGCAGGGCCAGCGGAAGTCTCGTCACTTGTCTATTCATCGTCCGCATCCCGGTTCTCCCCCACCTCGTCTGAGTCTTCCTCGGCCACGTCGGCAGTGGCCTCTGCCAGGTCCTCACTGTCCACCTCAGCCTCGGGCTCTTCGTCGACCTCTTCGGCCTCGATCACATCGTCAGAGAACCCGTCTTGCTCCCAGGCCGGCTCGTCGTCGAAAGGGTCACCACCGTCGTAGAACTCGGCCTGGCGACCACCTCGCGTCAGTAGCACTGCACCGAATCCGACGAGCAATGCCGCAATGGCGAGCATGGATCCCAGTGCGGCCAGCAGCCCACTGAAGAAGCCGAAGAACGGCACGATGTCCAGCACGCTGGCGGCCACGGAGAAGGCCAGAATCGCGCCCACGCCGGTGACCACCGCATAGAGGGTGTTGGTGGGCTGCAGCCACTCCAGACCATTTATGTCCTTGGCGGCCACCCATTCACCGATGTTTCTGGCCGCGGCCAGGTACCCCAGCCCGGCTCCCAGAGCCACCGCGACGGGGAAGAGGATCAGCCAGAAGGGCAGGGCGATGATGCCCACGACCGAGACTACCAGAGCCACACAGCCCAGCAGCCAGGTCGGAAGGACCAGGAAGGCACCAGCTATCCCCACCAGCCCTGCGCGCATGGGGTTCCGCCGGGCGGTGTCGGCCACCACCTCGAGGTTGTCCTTGGCGAAGTAGACCACGCTCAGGGCGATGAGGGAGACGATGAGGAAGGAGATCAGGTCGCCGATGACGTCGGCGATCCCCCGTCCCACCGCGCGGAAGGGTGAGAGGCTCCTCCCGCTATTCCGGAACTCGCTACGGAGCTCGCTCCGTATCTCGTCTCGGATCCGGTCCTCGAGATCCTCCAAGTCCACCGACGGCCCGCTGTCTGTGTCCTCGGAGTCGACGCGGATCACCCGTCCCCCGAGGTACGACTCGTCGACCCCGAAGTAGCGCGAATCCACCAGCCGGATGTTGCCGTGGACATCCCCTCCGTCGTTGACCGTGATGGAGCCCTCGACGATGACGACGTCATCCTGGATGGTTCCGTCCACCGTGAGATCGCCGTCTACGACGACGATGGTCCCCTCGATGGTCTCGTCCTCGGCGACCACCACATCCTCTCCGACGTAGATGGCGGAGGTCAGCACATCGATGGCCCGTCCGAGCTCACCCAGGATCTCCGTGCGGCTGAGGAGCGCCCGGAGACCGAATCCCAGGTCCGCCGAAATGTTGAGATCGATCTCCGCTTCCGGGTCGGCCTGTGCACTCGTCTCCAGCGGACGCAACGCCTGCTCCAGGGACTCGTCCAGGAGCCGGGCCGCCTCCATGGCATCTCCCGAGAGGGACGAAGGCGGAGCCCATTCCTGCAGAACCTGGCCCAGGGGCCCGTCCGAGAGGTTGACGATCTCGCCGAGGAGCAGTCGCCAAGCCGTGTCCAGGGCGTCGCCCCGGTCGAAGCCTCCCACGACCTCGTCGTCCACCATCACTACCCCGTCGCGCAGCGAGATCTCCAGCACGCCGTCGTCGACGAACTCGAGGACCAGGCCCGCCTCGCGCTGCGAGATCGCGAGCTGGTTGGACACGACCTCACGCACCTGTCCCGTCACCGCGACGGGCAGGAACGCGACGAGAAGGACCGGCACGAGAGGCCGGTTGAGGCTAAATCGATGCTCTGGCATACTGACCATCCACCGTCTGGGTGGGGCCTAGGGTCCGATACAGGACCCATCCAGACAGGCTCGTCGCCGCGGCGAGAGACACGGCGACCATGGCCGCCAGCGCAGGCGCACCGGCTAAGGCCTCCAGGGCTGAATAGGCTTGGAAAATGATGGCGCTTTCAAACAACGTATCCGCCAGGACACCGGCGATGGCGGAGACTCCACCGCTGACCTTCCACCAGAGGAAGGACGCCAGGTATGCCGGTGTGACTGCCGGGTTCGAGAAGACCGCGTAGACCAGGAGGGCCATGACGGTGGCCGGCGTGACCGCCACACCGGAGATGACCGCCCAGGCCTTCTGGGTACGTGGGAACAGGCGTCCGGCCCATGCCAGGACGCGGCTGTGGGTCGAGATGGCCACTGGCTCACGGACCAGGCGCCCGATACGGACTTGCGCCATGACCCGCCGCGCGAACCCTGCGGACGGAGCCAGCTCGGGCAGGGTCTTGATCCCTTGGACCAACTCTCTCCAGGCGGCCGCCTCGCTGCTGCAGGCGCCACATCCGTCGAGATGGGCCTCGACCCTGGCCATCTGCGGCCGGGGAAGGATGCCTTCCACGTAGTCTTGCAGGCGCTCGGGGCTGAGGTGCTCCACAAGCCCCGCCGTTCGACGACGCAGCCACCCGAACTTGCGGGCCTCCGAGGCCTCGGGTCCCGTCAATACATCCAGCTTCGGTACTGGCGAGACGTCCAGCTCGGCCAACACACGGCGCGCAAAGCCTTCAGAGGGCTCCAGCTCCGGCAGCTTGCTCAACTCGGAATATAGAAGCTGCCAGGCGTCCAGCTCGGCCTGACAGCGCGCACAGAACGTAGCATGCTCCTCGACTTGGACCCTCTCCCCTTCCGGGAGAGCGTCGTCCAGAAACGCCTGAATCCGCTCGGCGGTCAGATGCATGTCTCCGTCCTTCTTTGCCACTTCATCGACTCCTGTCGTTTTTCCTAATCGACCCTACGGGGTGCACTTCCCGAAAGTTTCATGAAAAAGCCCTCATGAGGCGAGGTGTGCGAAGAGGACCTTCAGCTCGCTGCGGGCGCGGTGTAAGTACGTCTTCACGGTACCCAGCGGTAGCTCCATGATTTTGGCAATTTCGTCGTAAGCGTACCCCTCCACGTGCCGGAGCAGGATGGCGGTCCGATATTCCGGCCGGAGCTCCCCGATGGCCTGCTCGATCTGGTGGCCGAGCTCGCGATGCTCCACGTATTCGTGCGGGTTCTCGTCGGTGGCTTCCACAACGAGGCTGGTCTGCTCCTCCTCACGCGCCGTGCGGGCGTGTGGAGAGCCGTGGATGGAGACGGTATCGAGCTTCCGCTTTCGCAGGTGATCGATGGTGTGGTTGTTGGCGATCTTGAAGATCCAGCTGCTGAACTTGTAGCGCGGATCGTACGAGGAGATGGCGTTGAACGCCCGTATGAACGCCTCCTGGGCCAGATCCTCGGCCAGAGATCGGTCACGGACCATCCGATAGATGAGCGAGAAGATCGGCCGTTCGTAGCGCTTGAGCAGCTCGCCGTAGGCCTCCTCCCGCCCGTCGGCCGCCAGGGCCGCTAGATCTTTGTCGGTCTGGGCCGGGAAATCCAAGTAATGAGGCTCCGAAAAGCGTGGGTCCGGTGAGACGACGGCGCCCCGTGAGTTCGCAGCCGTGTTACGGTTGGGAAACTTCGGATGTTTCCCGGGTACGCGGCTGACCAACTCGTACCGACCCGCCTATTCTGTCCGTTGGGTCAAAAAAAACTAATAAAAACGCCGATTAGATGGCGACAATCCCCGAAGCCAGGCCGTCTCGCGGCGCGGGCAGAGCAAACCAGGTCCGGACTCTCTTCTCCGAGATCGCACCGCGCTACGATCTCCTGAACCATGTCCTCAGCCTCAACATCGATCGACGTTGGAGGCGGCAGGCCGTAGAGCTCCTCGGTTGGGAGGGTCACTCGGACGGACGGTTCCTGGATGCCTGCGCCGGGACTTTCGATCTGAGCCTCGAGCTGGCCCGTCAGCCGGGCTTCCGTGGTGCCGTCGTCGCGACCGACTTCGCGTTCCCCATGCTTGTAGAGGGTCGTGGCAAGCTCGGTTACTCGGTGCAGCCTGTGTGCGGCGACTCGCTCCGACTACCCTTCCCGGATGCCTCCTTCGACGGTGGGACCGTCGGCTTCGGTGTCCGAAACCTCTCGGACCTGCGGGTCGGCTTCGGTGATCTGGCCCGGGTCCTGCGCCCGGGCGCCCGCCTCGTGATCTTGGAGTTCACCGACCCACCGAACCCGCTCCTGCGTGGCCTGTACCACTTCTACTTTTGCAGGATTCTACCGGTGGTGGGGCGTGTGGTCTCGGGTCACCCATGGGCCTACACGTATCTCCCCGAGTCCGTGAAGGAGTTTCCTGGGCCCGATGAGCTCGCCGCCCTACTCCGCGAGTCCGGGTTCGGGGATGTGGAGTGGAGGTTCCTGACCGGCGGGATCGCCGCCATCCACGTCGGCGTCCGTCTCTGATCCCTCTCTCGAGGCGTCGCCGTCACCCGAGACGCCCTCCTCGAGATCGCCGATCCGGATGGTCCCGAGCTCGTCCAGCCCGGCGTCGAACCCGTCGGGATCGCCGACCACCAGGATCACCATCTCATCCATTTCGTGGGGTGGGAGGTGCTTCCGGAACACGGTCTCGACTCCCTCGGCCGTCACACCCTGGATCCCGTCCAAGTACCGCGCGAGCCAATCCAAGGGGAGGCCTTGAGTGACATACAGCATCTGCCGGGAGACGATCTGCCCCGAGCTCTGGAAGTTAAAGACGAACCCGTTCACGATGCGGTCGATGGCGTCCTTTACCTCGGTGTCGTCCGGCGGATCCGTGGACATCTCCCGGAGGACGTCGAGGATCAGGTGGATAGCTGCCACGGTCGATTCGCTCTTCGTCTGCGTGATGGCGCCGACGATCCCCACCGAGCTCATCGGGGCGGTCCAGACCGAGGCGGTCGAGTATGCGAGACCTTCCTTGGTGCGGACCCGCGTCACGAGACGGCTCGTGAGACCCGACGCGCCCAGGATGGAGTTTCCGATTCTCGACGAGAAGTACTCCGGGTCGTCGGCGAGCCGGACGCCGCTGGGCCGTCCGATTACGACCGTACTCTGCTCGAGCTCCCTGGGTACGAGGTAGACGCCGGGCTCGACAACCGTGTTCGATGGAGAGGGCTCGCTCAGCGGAGCGCTGCAGGACGACCAGCCGGCGAGCCTCGCCTCCAGCTTCGGCCGCATCTCCTCCCACGTAACGTCTCCGGTGACTCCCAGCGTGAGGTTGTCGAGGCAGTAGATCCTCCGGTGGACGGATTTCAGCGCCTCCGTCGTGAGGTCTTCCGGCTCCAGGTCCTCCGCTCCCAACTCCCACCCCACGGGGTGGTCTCCGAAGAGCAGGCGATTGAACTTCGAGATGGCCAGGCGGCCGGGCGTGTCCTGTTTGCGCCTGACGTCTTCGAGCTGCTGGCCGCGCCATACCTCCACAGGTGCGGGGTCGAAGGCCGGGTTCTTCAGGAGCTCTCCCCAGATGGCGAGCACGTCGTCGAGATGCCGCGTGAGCATGTTGACGCTGCCGAACGACGTTCCGCCGCCGCCCCCAAAGGCCGTCTCCGCGGCGTAGAACTCCAGAAGCTTGTCCACGGAGTCCGGCGACAGGTCGGTGGTGCCTCCCGACCTGAGAAGGATGGGCACCGCAGTGGCGGCCCCGAGCTCGTCCCGAGCGAAGTGCCCCGAACCGCCCTTGAAGCGGGCGTAGACGGACACGAGGGGTAGGGCGTGGTCCTCCAGGAAGAAGACGTCGACTCCGGACTCCAGCGTGTACTGCAGAGCCTCCGGCGGCACGAACTCCAGCTCGGCGAACTCCAGCTCCTCGATGTTCGGCCGCTTGGGCTCCTGGGCCGGTAGCTCATGGGGATGCGTGACCACCATGAGGGCCGCCCATGTGGCTGCGACGCCGTAGAGGATCCGGGATCCGCACGATGTCATCGTCCCGACACCGAGTCGGCCCGAACCAGGGATACCACGGTTCGATTCTCGGGGGTGAAGTAGGTCTCCACTGCCCGGCTGACATCCTCGGGCCGTACCTCTGCGAGGCGCTGCCTGAAGCGGAACGTGGTCCGCCAATCCCCATGGGAGGATGTGGATCCGGCCAGCTGGAACGCCAGACCGAGGTGAGACACGAGGCGTCGGACCTGCCCCACCTCGATCTGGTTTCGGATGCGCTGGAGCTCCGATTCCGAGGGGGGCGTATGTCGCAGGGAATCGAGCTCCGCGTAAACGGCCTCTTCGATCTCACTCGTCGTGTGTGGAAAGCGGGTGGTGGCGTGAACCGTGAACAGCCGGGGAAAGCGAGCCCCAGGGCCCATGACCGAGGTGACTAGAGTCGCCAGGCGGTCGCGGACGACGAGTCGCTGGTACAGGCGAGAGGTCCGCCCGCCCGTCAGCAACGTCGACAGCACCGACAGGGCGGCCACGCCAGGGTGTTGCTCCTCCGGCACGTGCCACCCGATTCGCACCTGTGGCTCCGCGTCGAAGACGACTTCCACTCTCCGCTCGCCCTCTTGTTCCGGCTCGCGGACGAGGACCGGAGGGGGTGGATCCCCCGCCTGGAGGTCTCCGAAATACAGCTCGGCCCACTCGACCATCTGGAGCGGGTCCACGTCCCCCACGATGGCCACGACCGCGTTGTTCGGCCCATAGTAACGCTCGTAATACTCCCGCACGCGTCTGCGATCGAGTCGCTGGATGTCCGACATGAAGCCCACCACTGGCTGACCGTAGGGATGCACCGTGAAGGACTCGGCCATGTGAATCTCGTAAAGGAGGCCGCCGGGCTGGGTCTCGACCCGGAGCCGCCGCTCTTCGGCCACCACGTCGCGCTCCGTGTAGAACTCGCGGAAGATCGGATCCCTCATGCGGTCCGACTCCAGCAAGAACCAGAGCTCCACCCGGTTCGACGGCAGCTCCACGAAGTAGGTCGTGGACTCGGCGTCGGTGCTGGCGTTGAGTCCTCGGGCGCCGTTCCTCGAGAGAACCCGGTCGAACTCGTTCGGCAGCACGTAGACCCCGGCCTCGTACTCGAGCCTGTCGATCCGCTGGCGCAGGGGTGTGATCGCAGCAGGAGCGGCGCCTTCGGCCTCCATCGCGTGAATGGAGTCCTGAATGGCGTCCATGCGGGTGAAAAGGGCGTGCTCCGCCTCCACGTCGTGGGTACCCAGCGTGCTGGTGCCCTTGAACAGGAGATGCTCCAGGAGATGGACGATGCCGGTCGTGCCGGGGACCTCGTTCACGCCTCCTACGCGGTACTGCACGACGAAGGAGGTCGTGGGAGCCCCCCGGCGGGGCAGCACCAGGAAGCGCATGCCGTTGGCGAGCTCGTGCTCGACGACGGGGAGGTTGACGCCGGTCGCCATCTGAGCGTGGGTCTCGTCCGCGCCCCAGGTGACGCCTCCCGCCAGCATGGAGACGAGCGCCGGGACCCACCAGAGGGACACGGGCTGGCCGTGGAGAGCGCCGCCCAGGGCCGAGCTCCGGCTCGACGGTGGGCTACGCCACCAGGACCGTCTCACGCGCGGCGCCCCGCCGTCTCCGGCTGACAGCTCGGGCAGAAAAAGGCTGAGCGATTCCCGAAGACCAATCGACAAATCCCTGAAGAGCAGCGAAGGCACGGCTCACCGGACCGGGCGTAGACCCGCAGCGCCACGGCATTTTCGCCGGGCGCGCCCGAGGCGTCCGTATAGTCTCGAAGCGTGGTACCGCGATTCCGAATCGCTTGGCGTAGGACCCTCCGTATGGCGCGATGGAGGGCTCGGGCCTCGGTCTCGCTCACGGACCTGGCGGGACGCCGTGGATGAATACCGGCCAGGTGTAGAGCCTCGTTGGCGTAGATATTCCCTACCCCCGCTACTCGACGCTGGTCCAACAGCCACGATCGGACTGGTGAAGACGATCGGCAGAGGTCGGCGTAGAGCCGAGCTGCAGTATAGGTGGCCGAAAGGGGCTCGGGCCCAAGGTCTCCAGATCGGCGGCCCCAGTCGACGGCCGTAAGCACCTCCAAGACTCCGAAGCGGCGCACGTCGTCGAAGACGAGGGCCGGTCCCTCGTCCAGTGTGAAGCGAACCGCCGGATGGGTCGCCTGGGCGGTGGGACCGGCCAGGAGAAGGCGGCCTGTCATGCCCAGGTTCACGACGAGAACGGCGTCTCCCGTGAACCCGACCAAGATGTTCTTCCCGCGGCGCGAGACGGACTTCACGATCCTTCCTCTCAGTCCGGCAGAAAAGCTCCGTGGAGGCTGGCGCAGGACATCGGGTCGCAGGACGCGGACGCGACGGACCGAACGGTCCACAAGGTTCGGCCGCAGTCCGCGGACGATGGTCTCGACCTCTGGGAGCTCCGGCATGAGATGGACGTCCGGGAGCCTAGGGTCGTTCTCGCTCGGATCGGGCGAACTCCCTCCACCCGATGTCCGTGCGGAACTGCTTCCCCTCGAACTCGATGGCCGCGGCCGCTTTCCGGCTCTTGGCGGCGGCCTGGCTGAGGGTCGAGCCTAGGCCGGTGGCGGCGATCACCCGTCCCCCGGAGGTCTCGAGGCCGTCCGAGCCCAGCCTGGTGCCCGCGTGGAAGAGAAGGACGTCGGGATCCGAATTCAGTCGGTCCGGTATCTCGATGGATCGGCCCTTCCCGTAGTCGCCGGGATATCCCTCTGAGGCCACGACCGTGGTGAGGGCCGCCCCACCGCTCCACTCCAAGGCGGCACCACCCAGCCGTCCTCCCCGGGCCACCTCCAACATGGGATCCAGGAGCGAAGACTCGAGGAGCGGCAGCACCACCTGGGCCTCGGGGTCTCCGAAGCGGCAGTTGAACTCCACGACGCGGGGGCCCCCTTCGGTGAGCATGAGGCCGGCGTAGAGCAGTCCCCGGAACTCGGAGTCGTCTTCCGCCAGGGCTGCCAGGGTCGGCCGGATGATGCGGTCCAGGACGTCGGACAGGAGCTCGGGGGTCGACAGGGACACCGGGGCGTACGCACCCATGCCCCCCGTGTTGGGTCCCGTGTCCCCCTCGCCGACCCGCTTGTGGTCTTGGGACGGAAGCATCAGCAGGGCGTCCCGACCGTCGGCCAGGGCGAAAACCGAGAGCTCCTCCCCGTACATGAACTCCTCGACGACCACCTCCCGGCCCGCCTCGCCGAAGACCCGGTCCGTCATCATGCGCTCGAGGGTCTCGAGGGCGTCGTCGACGGTCTCGCAGACGACGGCACCCTTTCCCGCGGCCAAGCCGGAGGCCTTCACGACCACGGGGGCGCCTCCTTCCCTCACGTAGTCCGCGGCCTCTCCCGGGTCACTGAACGCAGCGAAGCCCGCCGTGGGGACGCCGGCCCGCTCCATGAGCTCCTTGGCGTATGCCTTGCTCGACTCGATGCGGGCTGCGGCCTTGGTCGGCCCGAACACCGGCACGCCATTGCGATGGAGGCGATCCGCGAGACCGGCGGCCAACGGTGCCTCCGGTCCGATGACGGTCAGGTCGATCCGCTGAGCCTGCGCCCAGCCCGCCAGGGCCTCCACTTCTCCGGCAGTGATCTCCAGGGTCTCGACCGAGCCGGCCATGCCCCCGTTGGGCTGTGTGACGAAGAGGGTCGCGCCGGGTGCGTCCCGGTGGAGCTTCCAGGCCAGGGTGTGCTCCCGACCCCCGTTGCCAACGATTAGGATGCGCATGGGAGGCTAGTCTACTGCGAAATGGAGAACGGGCAACCTGTGCTCCGATCGCCCGTTCCGGAAGGTCCCCGGGGGGATCTTCGCCTGTGGTGATCCGTTACCGCTTGGCCGCTCCCATGATGTCGTCGGCCATGCGTTTGGCGGCCCCCGCCACCTGACCGAAGAGATCCTTGGCGCCCTGCGCATACGCCTGGGCGGCATCCCGGAGATCCTCGTTGTAGGCCGGGTCCGGCTCACCGCGATGCTGGTACTCGCCCCGGAGGATGCGGTCGTACTCGCCCTCTTCGATCCACGAGCGAATCTCGGCGACGCGCAGCACGTAGAAGGGATGGCTCTGGCCCATCAGGTTCAGCACCTTGAACACCTGGTCGGCCACGTCGCCCGACTCCCGGTACTCCTCGGCCTGGATGATGAACTCGTCGAGATTCATCTCGTCATCATCACCGCCGCCCGCCATCTTGAGCATGGTGTTCATCACTCCCTGGGGGTTCTGTACGGACAGGAGACCGGCCCGGTCACTGGAGAGCTCGCTCTTCCGCGACCACTCCAGGAGCGCCACTAGGATGGCCCGTGCGGCCAGACCGACGATGGGGAAGCCCATCCCGGCGAGCTGGATCAGGAGCACCGTCATCGTCCGGTAGAGGACGTGGTCGCTCATGATGTGGCCCAGCTCGTGGCCCATGACGTACGACAGCTGCTCGTCGTCCAGGAGCTTGACGGTCCCGGAGTTCAGGATGATGAAAGGCTCGTCCATCCCGTACGCGCCGGCGTTCACGATGGGCGTTTGGGAGACGAAGAGGGGATAGTCATCGGGGGCGTCCAGGGTCTGGAGAACGTCCTCGTACAGGAGCTTGACCCTCGGGAACTGCCGGTCGGAGATCCGTACCGAGTTCGCCAGGAACGCCAGGCGAATGGGCTTCTCCCCGAAGAACCCGAACAGCTTCCGGAGTATGTCGTCGAAGACGGGGATCTTCCGGAGGGCCGCCAAGGCCGCCCGGTCCGCCGGGTGCTCCCAGGCTCGGGGCGCGATGTCGGTCAGGATGCGCCGCGCACGTGCGTCCTGCTCGTCGCTGCCGTTCTCGCCGTTCCCGTTGTCTTGGTCGTTCTCATCAGCCATGGCTGTCTATCTCCTTGTGTCCTGGCGGCTACGGCCGGGGCTGCCGCACTCTTGTCGGCTGTACGCGGCTTCCCCGGGAGAAGTTTCAGGCCAGCGCCTGATCAAGATCTTCCAGCAGATCCTCCAGATCTTCGATGCCCACCGAGAGCCGTACCAGCCCTTCCGTCACTCCCATGGCTTCCCGGAGATCCCTCGGCACCGAGGCGTGAGTCTGCAGCGCCGGAATGCTCACGAGGGACTCCACGCCCCCGAGGCTCTCGGCGAGCTGGAACACTCGAGTTCGAGTGGCCAGTGCCCGGGCTTGATCGGGATCGCCCAGGTCCAGGGCTACCATCCCCGTGAAGCCCGACATCTGCCGGCGGGCGAGCTCGTTTTGTGGATGGGAGTCCAGACCCGGGTAGATGACACGGCTCACCGCGGGGTGTTCCTCGAGGTGGCGCGCCACCGCCAACCCGTTCTCGTTGTGCCGTGCCATGCGGACGTGGAGCGTCTTCGTGCCCCTGAGGCACAGCCAGGCATCCATGGGCCCGGGGACGGCGCCCGACGATTTCCTTACAAAGTGGATCTCCTCCGCGAGCTCGTCGTCGTTCACCACCAGGATCCCACCGATGATGTCCGAGTGGCCGTTCAGGTACTTCGTGGACGAGTGAACCGTGACGTCGGCACCCAGCTCGAGGGGACGCTGGTTGAAAGGCGATGCGAAGGTGTTGTCCACCATGAGGAGCGCACCGCCGTCATGGGCGATGTCGGCTGCGACCTGGATGTCGCAGATGCGCATGAGCGGGTTGGTGGGCGTCTCCACGTGCACGAGCCGGGTGTTCGGCCCCATGGCCTCCTGTATGCGGTTGGGGTCACGGGTGTCCACGAAGGAGAACTCCAGACCCAGCTTCTCGAGGACGCGGGTGAACATGCGCGTCACTCCCCCGTAGGTGTTCTCCTCGCTGACGATGTGATCCCCGGCCGACAGGCGCTTGACCACGGCCTCGATGGCGGCGAGTCCACTGGCGAACGCTACGCCGTGCTTCCCCCCCTCCAGAGCGGCCACGTTTCCTTCGAGGGCCTCCCGGGTGGGGTTCTTGACCCGGGCGTAGTCGTACCCCTTCTTGGGCTCGGCGACATCGGGCTGGACGTACGTCGAAGTCTGAAAGATCGGAGGCATGATGGCTCCGGTTTCGGGCTCGGGCTCCTGTCCGGCATGGACGGCGAGCGTCCCGAAGCGGGCTCCGTCCCACGACGTCCTCGTCATTCACTCCTCGTGATCGGTGCTCTCAGATGAGCCGATGTCGGGCGTCCCATGCGAGGCCGAACTGGAGCCGGCGCGAGGGGCACCCGAGAATGGCCGGAATGTACCCGACCCCATGTCGGCTGTGCCACCACCCATCGTTGACGGTCCTCATGGAAATCTCGATAGTCTAAGTGCGGTACGATTTGCCTGGTCGCCGGGCGGTCCTTCCCACCGAAAGGTCTGGAGAGGGTGATTCGCCGTCGCTAGGCCAGGCTCTACGTCTTCGGCATCTACGCTAGGTGGCTCATGCCCCTGACGATTCCAGATGGGCTGGTGGTGAGCGTCTCCGGGTTTCGCGGGCGGGTCGGCGATCCGTTGACGCCGGACCTCGCCTGCGCCCTCGCCGCCGCGTTTGGAGCATTCCTCGACAGGTCGGGTGACGAGGGCGCGGTCCTCATCGGGCGTGACACTCGGACGTCCGGAGGCATGCTGGCCAGTGCGGCGGCTTCGGGCCTGGTCTCAGTGGGCTGTGACGTGGTGGACCTCGGAATCGTGGCAACGCCGACGCTCATGCTGGAGGTCGGGAAGGGGGACGCCGCCGGAGGCATCGAGGTCACGGCCAGCCACAACCCCGCCGAGTGGAACGCGCTGAAGTTCGCCGCCCCAGAGGGCACCTTCCTCGACGCGGAGACCATGGGGGCGTTCCTCGACTTCGCTCTGGGGGAGGAGATTCCCAGGGCGAAATGGGACGAGCTCGGTGCGCTGCGAGAAGACGGCGGCGCTTCCGAGCGTCATCTCCGAGCCGTCTTGGCGCTGCCACAGCTCGACGTGGACGCCATCCGCAGCCGGAACCTCACGGTGGCGCTCGACGGCGTCCGCGGCGCGGGAGCGACGCTCATGCCCCCTCTGCTCGAGGCTCTCGGCTGTCGGGTCGTGGCGATCAACGCCGAGATGGATGGCCATTTTCCGAGAGATCCGGAGCCCACGGCGGAAAACCTCGAGGAGTTGGGCGACCTCGTTCGCAGTGAGAGCGCGGATCTCGGCATGGCCGTGGATCCGGATGTAGACCGGCTCTCACTCGTGAACGAGAGGGGAGAGGCGCTGGGTGAAGATCTGACCCTGGCCCTTGCCGCAGCCGCCGTCCTGCGCCGAACACCCGGAACCGTCGTCACGAACCTCTCCACCAGCCAGGCCGTGGACGACGTCGCGGGCGCCCACCAGAGCACCGTCGTTCGGGCTCCCGTGGGCGAGATCAACGTGGTTCGCCGCATACAGGCCGAGGGAGCCGTCGTAGGGGGGGAAGGCAATGGGGGCGTCATTCTCCCCGAGCTTCACCACACCCGGGATGCGGCCGTGGCCGCGGCACTTATCTTGCAACATCTGGTAGACGAAGGCTCCTCACTCTCGGAGGCTGCCGGCCGGTGGCCCTCGTACGCCATCATCAAGAGGAAGGTCAGCTTCCCCCGGGAGTCTCTTGCCGACGCATATGGTGCCCTGGAGGAGGATCTGGACGGCGACGGGGCCGACCGATCCGACGGCCTTCGGCTGAACTGGTCCGGACGCCGATCATGGCTGCACGTTCGGCCGTCGGGAACCGAGCCGGTGGTGCGACTCATCGCGGAGGCGCCAGACCGCAGTAGCGCGGAGGAGCTGATCGAGCGTGCGGCACGAGTTCTCGAGGGAGTGATCTAGTGGTCCGTTCCATATCTCCAGCAGGCTGCTAAGGAAGCCGGACATGTGCGGAATCGTCGGATACGTGGGCTCCAAGGAAGCGGGGCCGATCCTCGTGGAGGGCCTGCGCCGCCTCGAGTATCGCGGGTACGATTCGGCGGGCCTTGCGGTCCTGGGAGCCGACGGGTGCCTGCGCACGGTGAAGCGGGCCGGGAAGCTCAGGGAGCTCGAGCGTATCCTGGAGGTTGAGATGCCGCCGGGAACCTGTGGCATCGCCCACACCCGTTGGGCCACCCACGGCCCCCCCAACCGACAAAACGCCCATCCCCACTGGAGCCATGCTGGCGACATCGCCATGGTCCATAACGGGATCGTCGAGAACGCAGACCTCCTGCGCCGGAAGCTCACCGACCTGGGGTACGAGTTCGAGACCGACACCGACTCCGAGGCCGTGGTGCATCTCATCGGTGAGGCGTTTCGTGAGAACCCGACCCTGGAGGACGCCGTCGTGGCCGCCCTCCATCAGGTCGAGGGGGCCTACGGAATCGCGGTCATCAGCAGTCGGGATCCGGGAAAGATCGTGGTCGCGCGGAACGGCAGTCCCCTTCTCGTGGGCATCGGCAAGAACGGCGAGAACCTGGCGGGCTCCGACGCGTCGGCGGTGATCCAACACACCAAGGATGTCGTCTATCTGGATGACGGTGACTGTGCCGTGCTGACGAGCGACGGATACCGCGTCTTCCACCTTGAGCTCGGTGAGGTCCGACGCTCCATCCACCGCGTCGAATGGGATCTGGAAGCCGTCGAAAAGGGTGGGTACGATCACTTCATGCTGAAGGAGATCTACGAGCAGCCCACGAGCGTGTGCGACGTCATGCGGGGCCGCCTCCTCGAAGAGGAGGGAGACGCGCGGCTGGGCGGGATCACGCTCACGGACGAGGAAATCTCTCGGGTCAAACGCATCGTGATCACGGCTTGCGGAACGAGCTGGCATGCGGCCCTCATCGGCGAGTACATGCTGGAGGAGCTGGCCGGGGTCCCTGTGGAGGTGGAGTACGCTTCCGAGTTCCGCTACCGGAGCCCGGTCATCGAGCCCGGGACGCTCGTCCTGGCCATCAGCCAGTCCGGCGAGACCGCCGACACGCTGGCCGCGCTCAGGGAGGCGCGGGGCAGGGGCGCGCCCACCATGGGGATCGTGAACGTGGTCGGCTCCACCATCGCCCGTGAGACCGACTTCGGCATCTACCTTCACGCCGGCCCGGAGATCGGGGTCGCCTCCACCAAGGCGTTCACCAGCCAGATCGTGGCCCTGGCGCTGTTCACGCTCTACCTGGGTCGCCGGCGGAACCTCTCCAATGTACAGGGTCGGGAGATGGTGACCGCCCTTCAGCGGTTGCCGGAGCAGGTGACCGAGACTCTGGAGCTGGAGCCCCTCATCAGGGAGTTGGCGGCGGATTACTCCCATGCCCAGAACTTCCTCTACCTGGGACGGGGGTACCAATTCCCCGCGGCCCTGGAGGGGGCGCTCAAGCTCAAGGAGGTGAGCTACATCCACGCCGAGGGCTATCCGGCGGCGGAGATGAAGCACGGGCCCATCGCACTCATCGACGAGAACATGCCGGTGGTGGTCCTGGCTCCCAGAGACGCGGTGTACGGCAAGGTGGTCTCGAACATCGAAGAGGTGAGCGCGCGGAACGGCCGGATCATCGCGGTTGTGAGCGACGAGGCTCCGGAGCTGATCGGCAAGGTGGATCACCTCATCCAGGTCCCGCAGACCGTCCCGTCCCTATTGCCCGTGCTCACCACGATCCCCCTCCAGCTTCTGGCCTATCACGCGGCCATCCAACGCGACTGCGACGTCGATCAGCCGCGGAACCTGGCGAAGTCCGTCACGGTGGAGTGACTCCCGGCCCAGGTTGTGACTGTGGACGCTCTGAGGCACCGGTGACATCCTCGAGAATGGCGTCGACCCCAAAGGTGACCGCACGCCCATGAGAGTGGTGTTGCAGCGGGTGGGCGAAGCCCAGGTGGTTGTGGACGGAAGGGTCGTGGGCGAGATCGGTATCGGGCATCTCCTCCTGGTCGGATTCACCGAGGGTGACTCGACGGAAGTAGTGCAGTGGATGGCCGACAAGGTGGTCGGGCTCCGGGTGTTCAACGACCACGAGGGCAAGATGAACCGCGACCTGGAAGACGTGGGTGGCTCCCTTCTGGTGGTGAGCCAGTTCACCCTCTACGGCGACACCAGGAAGGCACGTCGTCCCAGCTTCGTCCACGCGGCGCCGCCGGAGATCGCGATTCCGCTTTACGAGAGATTCGTCGAGATCCTGGAAGCCCGGCTGCCCGGACGCGTGGCGACCGGCGAGTTCGGCGCCATGATGGACGTGTCCCTTGTGAACGACGGGCCAGTCACGCTCGTCCTCGAGAGATGAGCGGTCTCGAGGGATGAGCGGTCCTCCTCCTCCTCTGGTCCTGGCGTCGGCCTCACCCCGGCGCAAGGAGTACCTTCGCATGCTCGGCCTGACCTTCACCGTCGAGCCCGCACACCTTCTGGAGGAGGTGCTGCCGGATGAGACGCCCGAGGAGCACGTGGAGCGCCTGGCGCGTGAGAAGGCTCTGGCGGTGACCCGGGTGCGACCCGAAGCGGCTGTCTTGGGCGGAGACACCGTCGTCGTGCTGGACGACGAGATCCTGGGAAAGCCCACCGGCCCGGAGGATGCCGAAGATATGCTCCTCCGTCTCGCCGGGCGCTCCCACACCGTGGCCAGCGGCCTGGCACTGGCGCTCCCGTCCGGAGAAGTGCTGAGCGGAGTGGCCACTACGGAGGTGCTGTTTCGTTCGTTCCGGCCCGAGGTAGCCCGCGCCTACGTCGATACCGGTGAGCCTCTCGACAAGGCTGGGGCGTACGGGATTCAAGGACTGGGCGCCGCGCTGGTGAGTGAAATCCGGGGCGACTACTATACCGTGGTCGGTCTCCCGATCTCCCTCCTCATGAGCCTCTTGGAGGAGTGCGGTTGGGAGTACTCTTTCGGTTCTCTCCACACGGCCGACCCATGAGCAAGACCGCTTCCATCCTCGCCATCGATCAGGGGACGACCGGCTCGACCTGTCTGGTCATCTCCCATGACGGTCGAGTGCTGGGACGGGCCTACTCCGAGTTCACCCAGCACTTCCCGCGGCCCGGCTGGGTGGAGCACGATGCGGGAGAGATCTGGAAGGTCACTCGAGACGTGGCGCGGGAGGCCCTCGAGTCCGCTACGGAGGCGGACGTCCTGGGGATCGGAATCACGAATCAGCGGGAGACCGTGGTCCTGTGGGACCGGGAGACCCTGGAGCCCGAATGCCGGGCCATCGTGTGGCAGGACCGGAGAACCGCCGACCTGTGCGCCGAGCTGAAGGAAGGGGGCCACGAGGAGGAGGTGAGGGGGCGAACGGGCCTCGTCCTGGATCCCTACTTTTCGGGAACCAAGCTCATGTGGCTCCTCCGCGAGCGGCCCGAGCTGCTGGCTCGAGCGGAAGCGGGCGATCTGGCGGCGGGCACCATCGACACGTGGCTGATCGCTCGTCTGACCCAGGGCGACGTGCATGCCACGGACCCTACGAACGCTTCCCGAACGCTCCTCTACAACCTGTCCCAGGCGTCTTGGGACCCGTGGCTTCTCGATCTCCTGGGCGTGCCGGAGTCCCTGCTCCCCGAGGTACGATCGAGCAGTGGCGACTTCGGAGTGGGTCGTGGGGAGGCCCTGGGGATCGAGGCGCCCGTTGCCGGCGTCGTCGGGGACCAGCAGGCGGCGCTCTTCGGGCAGGGATGCTGGTCGGCGGGGCTGGCCAAGAACACTTACGGCACGGGGGCCTTTCTGCTCATGCACACTGGAACGGACATCGTTCCGTCCTCCCATGGACTGCTGACCACCGCGGCGTGCGATGCCCGTGGCGGCCTCGCATTCGCACTGGAAGGGTCGGTGTTCATCGCGGGAGCAGCGGTGCAATGGCTCCGGGACGGACTGGGGGTTCTCGAGCACGCGGCCGAGTCGGAGCGGATGGCGTCCGACCTCGAGGGCAACGACGACGTATACTTCGTACCGGCTTTCGTGGGCCTCGGCGCGCCCCACTGGGTGCCGGAAGCCCGAGGAGCCGTGTTCGGGCTCACCCGGGGAACCTCCAAAGAACACCTCGTGCGGGCGGCGTTGGAGGCCATGGCGTACGGGACCCGAGAGGTGATCGGCGCCATGGAGGCCGACTGTTCCGTCCGGATGACAGAGCTCCGCGTGGACGGCGGGGCCGCCAACAACGACTGGCTCATGGGCTTCCAGGCGGGTGTCCTGGGCGTCCCGGTGCGGAGACCGGCCATGGTCGAGACCACCGCCCTCGGGGCGGCTGGCCTGGCCGGGCTGGCCACGGGGGTCTGGTCCACCGCCGACGAGTTTCTGGTTTCCCAGGGCGAGGGCGAGCGGTTCGATCCCAACATGCTGGACTCCGAGCGAGGCGATCTGCTCGACGGTTGGGCTCGGGCGGTCCGGGCAGTCAAGACGTGGGCGAGCGATTCCGGCGGCGCTTCGTGACCTCCGAGGGAGGAGCGGCGGCGGAACGGCCACTGCGGCCACTGCGGATCGCCGTCATCGGGACCGGGAACGCCGACGACGCGGACCTCGTGCGGGCCCGGAGGCTCGGGGCCCGACTGGCGGAGGCCGGCGCCGTGGTCATCTGTGGTGGCCTCGGTGGCGTCATGGAAGCGGCAGCCCGAGGCTGTGTGGAGGGGGGAGGAACCACAGTGGGCCTCCTTCCCGGCCGCGACGACTCCCGGGCGAACCCCTGGATCGCCTTGCCGCTGGCCACGGGGATGGGGGAGGCCCGGAACGCTCTGGTCGTCCGAGCGGCGGAGGCGGTGGTTGCGGTGGGTGGCTCCTGGGGAACGCTCTCCGAGATCGCTCTGGCGCGGAAGATGGGGATTCCCGTGGCGATCCTGGGGGCACCGCCGGCCCAAGGGCTGGGCCTGCACCACCCGACCGATCCCGAGGAAGCTGCCGACTGGGCTCTCGCACAGGCGGCGGAGGGCCGGAGAGCCCCCGGCTGACACCGCCTGGACGCTGCGTGGCCGGGCTTGCGCCATCGAGTGAGGCCCCCGTGCCGGGGAAGCTTGTAGAGAACGCCCCGGGGGGGGAGGGAACCTCTGTGTAGTGGGTAGTTCTATATGGGTGTAGGAAGGGCCCCGAAAGTGCGGGTTCTTGGGGTTGTGGGAGCTTTGCCGGCCCTTACGAGGGCCCTATATTTGGCGGAGCCGTAGAGGTAGTCCGCCGACCCCACTCAAAGGGGCCTGAGGTGAAAAACAACAGCAGATTCTTCTTGGGTTTGGCGGGCGTGGCCATGGTGGTCACCTATCTCATCTGGACGGGTGTGAGCCAGACGATGTTGTACTACCTCACGCCCATGGAGCTTCTGGCTCGAGTGAAAGACGACCCCACCTTCCACCAGGTGGGTGTCAAGGTGAGTGGCCGCATCGTGCCAGGCTCCTGGGAGCGGGCACGAGAGGGGAGCCCGCATCGCTTCCGGGTCGTAGACCTGCAAGACGAGACGGTCAGCTTCCCCGTCGAGTACGCGGACATGCTGCCCGATACTTTCAACGATCACGAGCAGGTCGACGCGGTCGTGGAGGGGCGTTTCCGGGAGGATGGTGTCTTCGAAGCCACCCTGGTTCTGACCAAGTGCGGTAGCCGTTACGAGGCGACACCCGAGGAACTCACCGGGTGACGATCCTCGGGGAGTTCGCCCTCTGGATCGCCCTTCCGGTCGCAATCTGGGGAGCGGTCCTCGGGTTCGTAGGCGGGCGAAAACAGCGCGGCGACCTGGTCCTCAGCGCAGAGCGTAGCGTCTACGCGGTCTTCTTCCTCCTGGTGCTGGTCTCGGCCGGGATCATTGCCGCCTTCCTGACCGACAGCTTCGAGTACTGGTACGTCGCCAACTACTCCAACCGCGAGCTCGACACCTTCTTCAAGGTGTCCGGACTGTGGGCGGGGCAGAGGGGATCACTGGTATTCTGGGCCGTTCTCCTCTCGCTCTTCTCCTCCATCGCCGTCTTCACGAACCGCCACAAGAACCGGGAGTTCATGCCGTACGTGGTGGGGGTCCTTCTCTCCGTATCGAGCTTCTTCCTGGTGGTCCTGTTGTTCGCCGACGTGAATCCGTTCGAGCGGCTGGCGTTCACACCTGCGGATGGACGGGGGCTGAATCCCCAGCTGCAGAACTACTGGATGACCATCCATCCACCCACCCTGTACTTGGGATTCACGGCGTTCACGGTGCCGTTCGCGTTCGCCATCGCCGCGCTTCTGAGCGGCAAGCTCGACACCCGGTGGATCGTCATCACTCGGCGTTGGATCCTGCTGTCGTGGTTCTTCCTCGCGAACGGCGTCATCTTCGGCATGCGCTGGGCATACGAGGAGCTTGGGTGGGGAGGATTCTGGTTCTGGGACCCGGTGGAGAACGCGTCACTGCTTCCGTTGCTCACCGCAACCGCCTTCCTCCACTCCATCCAGATTCAAGAGAATCGAGGGATGCTTAAGGTGTGGAACATGGGCCTCGTGAGCCTCACGTTCCTGCTCACGATCTTCGCGACGTTCCTCACCCGCTCGGGTCTCATCGAATCTGTGCACACGTTCGCGGAGAACACGACCATCGCCTTCATCTTCCTGACCTTCCTCGGGGTGGTGACCGGGATCTGTGTCCTGTTGATCGCGTGGCGCTATCCGGACCTGAAGAGCGAGAACCAGATCCAGTCGTTCCTCTCCCGGGAAGCGGCGTTTCTCTTCAACAACCTGATATTCCTCGGGATCGCCTTCGCCATCATGTGGGGCACCCTCCTTCCCCTGATCAGTGAGGGGCTCACGGGACAGGCGATCACGGTGGGTCCGCCGTTCTTCAACCGCGTGAACCTGCCCATCGGGATCGCTCTGTTGGCCCTGACGGGCATCGGCCCGGTCATCGCCTGGCGAAAGGCATCGCGCCGCAACCTCACGAAGAACTTCGTCTGGCCCGTGGTGGTCGGAATCGTGGTCGTCGCCGGCCTCTACCTGCGAGGTGCGAGGCAGTGGATGGCGCTCCTGACCTTCGGCCTGTCCGCCTTCGTGTTGACGATCATCGTCGTGGAGTTCGTGAAGGGCACCCGGGCCCGAGCCTACATCGAGGGGGAAGGCCTGCTACCGGCCTTCGTCCATCTGGTCCTCCGGAATCGGCGCCGCTGGGGTGGGTATATCGTGCATGTGGGAGTGGTGTTGATCTTCACGGCCTTCGCCGGCGCGGCCTTCGACCGGGAGGTCACGCAGACACTCGATCCGGGTGAGTCGGTGACCATCGAGTCCGCTTTCGGTCACGAGTACACGCTGACCTATCAAGGACTCTCGTCGCCGCGGGGCCAGAACATGCTCCGCCAGGCTGTGGCACTCATGACGGTCGAGAAGAACGGTGTGCCCGTGGGATCCCTCACGACGGAAAAGCGCCTCTACGTCACCTGGCAGGCTCCGGTGACCGAGGTGGGCATCCGGTCGACCTTCCTCGAGGATCTCTACGTGATCCTTGCGCGGGTGGAGGACCTGGGTGGGGCGTTCGAGAACGACGCCGCGGCCCAGAGGGCGACCTTCGAGGTGCAGGTCAACATCCTGGTGGGTTGGATCTGGTATGGAGGACTGATCCTCACCCTGGGCAGCCTCATCGCCATGTGGCCCTCCAAAGGCTCCGTGAGTCCTGCGCCGCGGCGCTCTTCGGAGGAGCGAGCGCCGGCCGTCCCAGTCGGGGCATAGTGTGGGTCTCATCGTCGGAGCGGCGCTGCTCACCGTTGGCGTCATCCTTTTCCTGCTGATCCCCATCCTGCGAGGCGAGTGGGCGTCGTTCCAACGGTCGGACGAGGAGCCCACCGAGGTCGAAGCCAGGAAGCGCGTCGCCCTGAAGGGCCTCCGTGACGCGGAGTACGACTACCGGTCGGGGAAGCTCGATGCAGACGACTACCGGGCGCTCAAGGCGGAGATGTCCCGAGAGGCCCTGGCGGCCATGGAGGAGGGGAAGGCCGATCCGGCTCTTTCCGAGGTGGACCCGCTGGAGGAGGAGGTCTCCCGAGCACGTCGCGGTCTCGCCGAGGGGCGCACGTGCCCTGAGTGCGGACACGTGAACGTGGAAGGGAGCCGGTTCTGTGCGGGTTGTGGTCGCCCCCTGGCGGCCGCGGCTCCCAAAACCCCCACCGCGGGCTAGGGCCTTGAGCTTTGGCCTGGAGGCCGAGGGACTCGTCCGCACCTTCGGGGGCCTTCGGGCCGTCGACGGCGTCAGCTTCCGGCTCGCCCCGGGTGAGCTTCTTGCGGTCTTCGGCCCCAACGGAGCCGGAAAGACCACCCTGCTCCGTATGCTCGCCGGTACGCTGAGGCCGACGGCAGGTCGCGTGCGGGTGGCGGGTGAGCCCGCAGACATCGCCGAGCGCGAGTGGCGTGGCCGGGTGGGCGTGGTCTCTCATCAGAGCCTGCTCTACGGTCGGCTCTCGGCCGAGGAGAACCTACACTTCTTCGGACGTCTCTTCGGCCTGAAGGATCTTCACGACCGTATTCCGGAGCGACTTGCCAGGGCTGGGTTGACCGAGCGCGCGTCGACGCCCGTTCGAGATCTCTCCCGGGGCTTCAAGCAACGAGTCGCGTTGGCGCGGGCGCTCCTGCACGACCCGGAGGTCGTCCTACTGGACGAGCCGTACACGGGACTCGACGCCCACGCTGCTGCGGTCCTCCGCGATCAGCTCGCCTTGCTGAAGAATGGACGACGCACCGTCGTCCTCGTCACCCACAACCTCGGACAGGGTCTCGAGATCGCAGACCGGGTGGCCATCCAGTTCCGTGGCCGGTTCGTGGCCGTCGAGGATCGGGGGAGCTGGGACGCCGACGGCTTCGAACGGTTCTATCGGGCCACTGTCGAGGCTGCGGGATGATTGACTACCTTCGCCTAGTTTGGACCATCGCCCGCAAGGATTTGATGATCGAGATGCGAACCCACGAGCGGCTGGCGGCCATGGGCGCTTTCGCCGTGCTCGTGGGCGTCCTCTTCAACTATGCCATCGATACGTCTCAGGTCCGGCCTCAAGCCATCGCGGCCGGACTGATATGGATGACCATCCTCTTCGGGGGGATGTTGGGCCTGGGGCGGACCTTCCAGCTGGAGCAGGAAGACGGTGCCCTGGCGGGGCTCCTCCAGAGCCCCATTCGGCTGGACGCCCTCTATCTGGGCAAGGTCCTGGCGAACTTCATCCTGCTCGCGATCATCGTCGGGCTCGTGTTCATCGTCTTCGGCGCCTTCTTCAACCTGACGTTCACCGGGAACCCCATGGTCCTGGCCGGGGTGGTCGGCTTGGGGGTATTGGGCTTCGTGGCGCTCACCACACTCTTCAGCGCCATGGCGACGAGGAGCACCATGGGAGAGAGCTTGCTTCCCGTCCTCGTCTTTCCTCTGGTGGTGCCGTTGGTCATCTACGGGACCACGGCCACGAGCCGCTTGTTCGCGGGGCGGCCCATCGCCGAGGTGAGCGGAAACATACGGATGTTGGCTGCGTTCTCTCTCGTGTTCTTGATCGCGGGAGCATGGTTGTTTCGTTTCGTGATCGAAGAATGAGGGGGGCCCAATGAACCTCAAACGAGTCCGGTGGGGAGTCGTCGGTCTCGGCACGCTCGGGATCGCGGCGGCGGTGGTCTTGCACTGGATGGTGTTTTTCTGGGTGCCCACCGAGTCCAGCATGGGCATCATCCAGCGGATCTTCTACATCCACGTGCCTGCGTGGTGGATCACCTTCCTCGCGTTCGGGATGGTCGCCCTATGCAGCGCGGTGTACCTGTGGCTCGGGGACGAACGGCTGGACATGGCCGCCGTGGCCGCGGCCGAGGGAGGGATGCTGTTCGCCACCATAGGCCTTCTGACCGGTCCTCTGTGGGGCAGGGTCGCCTGGGGTGCCTGGTGGACCTGGGAGCCCAGACTCACGCTGGCGCTCCTGCTGTGGTTCATCTACCTCGGGTACTTTCTGGTGCGGAAGAGCACACCCAACCCGGAGCAGGGGAAGCGTCTGGCGGCCGTGATCGGCATCATCGGCGTGCTGGACATCCCCTTCATCCACATCAGCGTGAGTTGGCTGCGGTCCCTTCACCCCGAGGCGGTGGTCTTGCGGCCCGACGGTCCGAACCTGGACTCCGCCATGTTTTGGACGCTCATGGTCGGACTCCTGGCCTTCACCCTCCTCTTCTTCTCACTTTTCCTGGCGCGCTATGGAGTGGAGCGCTTGGAGCGCGAGCTGGCCCGACGAGAGGCTGTCCCGGCCCCTGCCCACGGAGTGGAAGTCTCATGAACGACCTCAAACGATATATCCGACTCGTCACCGTGATCGGGCTGCTGCTTCTGGCGCTATATGCGAGCCCACTGACGCTCCTGGCCCAGGAGGCCGGCGCCCTGGGCCAACAGACCATGGGCCGGCCCTACTGGCACGTCTTCATCGCTTACACCGTTGCGTGGGTCCTCGTTTTCGGCTGGCTCGTCGCCATAGGCCGTCGGCTCCGCCGTGTCGAGGAGCGGCTCGGAAACGGATAGTGTCCCGTTTCCTAATGCTGCGTTCTACGTGGCTGACAGACCTCACCCCGCGAGGGTAGTCACCATGTCGCGGAGTGCCACCCAGGCCAGAACGGCAAGAACCGGCGGGATGACGTAGCGGATCAGGAATATTAGGGCCGGGACGAAGCGAGCGGTCGCCGGGGAAGCACCGGCGGAGACTTGGCGGGCGGGCTCCGTCATTCGCCATCCAAACAACAGCGACATTCCCAACACACCGACGACCACGAAGAACTCGCCGGCGACCTTATCGAGCACTCCCAAAACGTCACCCGACACGGCGGCGAATATGCCGATCCCCGTCGCAAGCACTCCCGCCAGCAGCGTCGCAGTCCGTCGAGTGAACTCGAACTCGTCAATCCCGACCGCGGCCACCACCTCGAGGAGTGAAACGGTCGACGTGATCGACGCCACGGCCAGCGCCACAAAAAACGCCACCCCCACTACTCTCCCGATGGCCCCCATCTCCCTGAAGGCACTGGGCAGCGATATGAAGAGCGTACCCATCGTGCTCTCCGTTACCTCACTCGATAACCCCAACGCGAAGATCACCGGGAACACCACCAGCCCCGCAATGAACGCGACCGAGAAATCCGCCATCGAGACGATCACCGCTTCTCGACAGAGGCTCTCACTCCCCGAAAGGTAGGAACCGTACGTCAGCATGATGCCCATGCCGACGCTCAGCGAGAAGAACGCCTGGCTGGCCGCTCCCTGGATGACGATCGGATCCATCAGTGAGCTCACCGAGGGCGTGAGGTAGAAGGCGTACCCCGGCGCGGCTCCGTCCAGGGTCGCCGCCCATACGGCGAGGGAAATCAGAATCAAGAACAGGATCGGCATCAGGATCAGGCTGGTGCGTTCGATGCCCTTTTTGACTCCCAGCCAAACGATGCCCGTGGTCACCACCATGATGAGGACGTGAAAGAGCACTGCGGTCGGTCCGGTCGAGACCTCGTCGTATCGGGCCCCGGGTGTGGCGGAATAGCCGGCGACCAATCCGTCCAGGGCGTAGCGAATCGTCCACCCGGTGATGACCGACAGGTACGCGATAATCAACAGTGAGGTGAGCACAAAGAGGTAGCCGAGTGGCACCCACGCCACGCCCCCGATCGCACGCAACGCACCCACCGACGAAAGTCGTGCCCGACGTCCGACCCCGAACTCCGCTACCATCATCGGAACCCCGATGATGAGCGTCATCGCCAGATACAGCAGCACGAACGCCGCACCACCACCCTCGGCTGTCCGGTACGGAAAGCGCCACATGTTCCCGAGCCCGACCGCACTGCCGACCGCCGCCATGACGAAACCGGCCCGACTGCCGAAGATCTCGCGCGGGCGCACACCACCCGGCTGCTCAGCGTTCAGTTCCAACTCAGCCCGCGCAACTGCTCCACGTCGAGGTTTCCACCACTCAGGACGGCCACGACCCTGGTGTTCGGTAGCGCCTCGACCAGCCTCTGCAACAGCGCCCCCACCGGCGCCGCCGCCGCACCTTCGGTTACTAGTTTGGCTCGCGCCATCAGCCACAGAATGGCATCGAAGATCTGTTCGTCGGGCAGCGTCACGATTTCATCCACGAAACGCGAGACGACCGAGCGCGTGTACTCCCCTACCCGCTTCACCCGTAACCCGTCGATCACGCAATCCACCTCGTCCAGCGTGATGCGGTGACCGGCCTCGACGCTTCGCTTCATTGCCGGCGCGCCGGAGGACTCGACACCGATAACCCGGATGTCGGGATCGATGCTCTTGACCGCCATGGAGATCCCGGATATCAACCCCCCGCCACCAATGGGTACCACGACGACTTCAGCTTCCGGGAAGTCATCCATGATCTCGAGCCCGACCGTTCCCTGACCGGCGATGAGATCCGGATCGTCGAACGGATGGATATAGGTAAGCCCCCGCTCCTCGACCAGCTCCAACGCCTTCTCGTTGGCCTCGTCCCAGATCCCACCGTGCAGCACCACCTCTGCGCCGTAACCCTCGGTGGCGGCGATCTTCGACGGCGTGGCGTTTTCGGCCATCACCACGATCGCCTTCACCCCGTACTGCCGGGCCGCGATGGCGACCCCCTGCGAGTGGTTGCCCGCGGATGAACAGATGACCCCGCGAGCCCGCTCCTCGTCCGACAGGTGCGCGATCTTGTTCATGGGACCCCGCACCTTGTAGGCGCCGCCCCGCTGGAACAGCTCCGCCTTCAGCCGGATGTCGAAGCCCGTAACCTCACTCAGGGAACGGGACGTGAGCATGGGTGTGTGGTACACGTGGGGCGCGACGATTTCGCGGGCCCGCTCGAAGTCTTTGCGGGTCAGCGTGAGCTCGTTGTTGGCGACCGGTCGGCTCATGATCGTTCTCGTGCCGCTATGATGAGGTGGTAATCCAGGGGGTCGAACCTAGGCCGCCATCGCCCCAATGCAAGCGCCGCAGGTGGCTGATGAGGACTCCCACTCGTCGGGTGCGGTGCGCCGGAGATGGGGTTCTGGCACACATCTGGCAGGGTGAGTAGGGTGGGGCTCGTTCAGACGCCCTCTAACGAGCCGGGAGGCTGGACGAAAAAGGGAGGCCGCCGTCATGAAGACTACGCTCAAGAGGACCCGCGCGGTCGTGCTTCACACGATCGTATTTGTCCTGACCATCGCCTTCGCGGCGTCAGGACAGTCCACGAAAATCTCCGGCACGTTGCGGCACGGCTCCGGATTGCTGGACATCCCGGTAGCCAGCGTCCTCCCCCATATGGCGCTCACAGGCACCTACTCAGGGTTTTGGACCAGCAACGACGTCGACTTCTCTACCGATGGAGAGGGTGGGATCACGGCACCGAGCCCTTCGAGGGTGGCTGGAACGGAGATCTGGCGCTCGCTCTGGGGCTGTTCGACCTTCTCGAGGTGGGGGCCACGGTCCAATCTCTGGAGGGAACGGAGGGAGGTGGCGCCCTTTGGGGCGCCTTTGGACGCCTTTCGCTCCTCAATCCCCAGGTCCACGGACTGGGCCTGGCGGTGGGTGGTCGCTACCTGAACAGCCCCGACTTCGGCGACGGGGTCGAGTACGCTCCGACTCGCCTTGGCAGGGCCGATCGTCGGATTCGCGACCGGATCGGAACGTCGAGCATCGGCACCGAGTTCTCCTTCTACGCCGTGGCTGGTGCGGATCTTCCGGGATTCGCCTCGGGATTCCTCCCGAAGCACGACTTCACGTTGAGCGCCGGGTGGGGCAACGGACTCTTCAAAGAGGGAGACGGCCTGGACTGGTACGAGTTCTCGGACAGCGAGGGCTGGTTCGCCGGTGCCGCCTGGCACCTCCAAGTGGGCCACAGCAAGATCGTCACCCTCATGAGCGAGTACAACGGGTTCGACTGGAATCTGGGAGGCCAGCTGGATCTGGACGGCGTCGTCGTGGGAGCGCACGTCCTGGGCGTGAACTACTCCACGGACGCGTCGGTCTACCGGAGCTCGAAGTTCGGCCTGAAGGTGTCGGTGGCCCTCTGCGGTGCCCGCCTCTGCAAGGCCACGCTCCGTGACCGTCCCGTTGGAGAGGTCGTCGTCCTGCCTGCACCGCCACCGGATACGGTGGTGGTGAGGCCGCCGCTTCCCACGGGCACGCCCACTAGGATCTGTCTGGCGACCGGCGAGTCGGTGGACGTGCTCATCACCAAGGGCGGCGCCACCCTGGTTGGCCCGTCGAGGGTTCCCCTGGAGGAGCTGAGGCCCGCCGTGGACTTCGCCGGCACCTATGCCGAGGGCCGGTCCTGGTTCGAGGCGGAGGAGTCGATCCCCTTCGACGGGCGTGACTTCGACCCTTCGCCGGGCCCGGTGCGGCTCGGCTGCGACGCCATCCGACAGGTATCGGAGCACATGGGCGTACCCCTCTTCGTGATGCGGAATGTGCGCGAGCCTTGGGAGATCGTCTATGTGCCCGTGCGGCCTGGGGTGTGGCAGGCCTTCGAGGGTTGAGGCTAAAGGTCGGCAGCCGTGTCCACGTCCCTCAGCGTCTTCAGCGTACACACCCTGAGTCCCAGGCTGCGGGCCGCCTCCAGGGTGCGGTCAAGCACCTCGGGAGTGCTCCAGGGGATGTCCTCGAACAACTCCGGGATGGGACGCTGGAGAGCCATGAGGTAGTACCCTCCGTCGGCGGCGGGCCCGATCACTACGTCGGCCCGCGACAGCGCGTCGAACGATTCTTCCACCAGGCCGGCATCCAGGTCGGGCACGTCGGTTCCCACGACGCACGCCTGGCTCGCCACCTCCAGGCCGTCTCGCAGCGCACACCACATGCGATGCCCCAGATCTCCCTCTGCCTGGGGCATGAGCGTGGTGTCGTCCCCCAGCCAAGCCTGGACCTCTGCGGCCGCGGTGGGCGGGTCGTAGCACACCAGCAGATCGTACGCCGGGGACCGGAGACGCTCCACGGCGTCTGAGGCCATGGTGGCGTACAGGTCGACGGCGGCCTGCGCGCCGATCCCCACCGCCAGCCGCGTCTTGACCTTTCCAGGTCTCGGGGCCTTCACGAAGACGAGGGCCAGCCGGCCGGCGGGCGCCGCGGCCCTCCGCCTGGGATGGAGAGGGGCGAGCTTCTCGGGGGCCGCTCCTGCGAGGGTCATGCCCAACGCCCTGACGTTGCGGAGCCAGGCACGCCATCGACCCTCCTCCTCGAAGCGGCGGGGGCTGGTGGGAAGAGGGGCCGGAAGGAGTTGTAGGGCTCCCCTGGCGCGGAGCGCACGCAGGATCGCCACGTCCTCCATGATGGGGATCGGCGGAAAGCCCCCGACGGCCTCCAGGTCGATCCGGCGCACCAGCAGGCCCTGATCACCGTAGGCCAGGCGAGTGATGCGCTCCCTCAGGGACTGCCCGAGCTCGATGAATCGCCAGAACCAGCCCCTCCCGTCGAGAGAGAAGCGAAAGTACCCGGGCCTCGTGTCGGAAGTGTTGGCCAATCGCTGGGCCAGACAATCCCGGGCCTCGGGGGGAAGCCGCGAGTCGGCGTGGAGGAACAGGATCCAGGGGGTTCGGAGGAGGCGGGCTCCCGCGTTCATCTGATGCGCCCTTCCTCTTCTGGCCACGATGACCGTGGCGCCGCCGGCCCGTGCCAGCTCACGGGTTGCGTCCGTCGATCCACCGTCGGCCACGACCACTGTAGGCGGGATGGTCATCTCCGACAGGTCGGCCAGGAGGGAAGGGAGGTGCTCGGCCTCGTTGAGCGTGGGGACCACCACTCCCAGGCGGTCTGGAGAGGGGGGTCCTCCGCTCCTCACCGGTGCCCCGTCAGCGACGAACGTCGTTCAGAGTCCAATCGTACTCGAAGAACTCGATCCTGGTGTCGTGGCCGAGCCTGGTGCCGCCTTCGTCCCCTCCGAGGTAGGACGCGAAGAACTCACGGAGACCTTCGATCCCCCCGAAGTCGTCGCCGTACCAGTCGAGAACCTTGTTCAGCCGGAGCACGGAACGCTCTCCGGTCTCGAGCTCGAAGTGGACCGGATTGGCCATGAAGGTGCGTACGATCCGGTCGAGCTGCTCGTCGAGCTCATCAGCCGTATGCGCCCAGGTCTGGAGCGGCGGGCAGCTCATGGCTGCACAGTTCACGGCGAAGTGAATCCTGGGGTCGCCCATGGGCCGGATGATCTCGTGCTCGATCTGGTCCTGGGAGCGAAGCTCGCCAGCGATCGTGCAGTGCTCGCGCTTGAACACGTCGGGGATCTGCCACACCGAGTTCTCGGGCCGGCTCAGGATCGCGTTCGTGGCGCGGTCCAGAAGGCCTGTGTTCTTCTGTATCGGATAATGATCGACGACCTGCCGCAGCATGCAGGCGTTGTAGGCGTTGATCCAGAAAGCCAGGCGGGACGAATGGGAGGCCGCGGCCAGGACTTCCGGGTCCGTTTCGGCCATCGACTGGAGATAGGCGTCCAGGCCGTGACGGTTGGCCTTGAGCGCTGCGTAGTCGACCAGTGACTTCTGTACCGTGTGCTCGAGGACCATGGTGAATACGGAGTGGTCCGGTAGAGCGCCGCTCCTCTGGCCCGACAGACCGTCCGGGATCAGGATCAGAGCGAGGAGGACTGGCGAGAGGCCAGGGATCTTAACGTTGAGTCGTTTCATGATCTTCGGCAGGAAGCTGAGGAACACCAACAGAGCACCCGATATCAGAACTCGGATCAGGGCCTCGCGCGAGGCCTCCTGTGAGCCCTGGAGCAGGGCGTCCGCGAACATCGTATACACGACCGTACCGGGGAAGATTCCGATGACGGTGGCCAGGGCGTACGTGCGCCAGCGAAGGGCGGTGAGTCCGGACCCGAAGTTCAGGGCGTTGAAGGGCACCAGGGGAACCAGGCGCAGCAGAAAGAGGCCCTGGAACCCATGCTCTCTGGTGGCCTCGTCCAGCTTCTCGAGCCGTCGCCCGCCGAGTCTCTCCACACCCTCACGACCCAGGAAGCGCGCCACGAAGAAGGCCATGCTGGCCCCGATGTTCGCGGCGATGGTGTTGAACACCGTCCCCCAGAAGAACCCGAAAAGGGCTCCTCCCGCCAACGTCAGAATGGTGCCGGGGATCGCCATGGCGGTGGCCCCGGCGTATAACGAGATGAAGAGAACGGGTGCCCACACCGAGCCCCTCAGCTCTCCGATGGTTAGGCCGATCCCTTCCTGGGTGAGGAGGGCGCCAAGAGGGGTGAAGCGGGCCAGCAGGAATCCGCTGAGGATGACGAGAGCGAAGAGCGCAAGCTTCACGTATGCGCGCCCTCCCCTGTTGGCGTGGCCGCTCAGTTCAGCCATGAGACCACCTTCTTCAAGACACGTCCGGCAGGACCCTCGAGACGGGTCCGCTGATATGCGTTGGCGGCTCCCTTGACCCCCTCCGCCATCGTGGGATACGGAAAGATCGTGTCCGCGATCTTCGAGAGTGGCAGTCCGTGGGTCATTGCCAGAACGATGGGCTGGAGAAGCTCGCCCGCACCGTGACCCAGAATGGTCGCTCCCAGGATGCGGCCTTTAGAGTCCGCCGAGATCTTCACGAAGCCGAGTGTCTGGGCATCCGTGATCGCCCGGTCCAGGTCGTCGAACTCGTACGTGAACGTCTTGGCTCCCCGGGCGGAAGCCTCGTCGCCGCTGAGGCCCACGTGAGCGACCTCCGGATCCGTGTAGGTGACCCACGGGACCCGACTGTAGTCGACATGGGCGCTCAGGGGGAGGAGCGCGTTCCGGAGAGCCTTCTTCGCCATGTAGTCGGCCACATGGGTAAACTGGAGTCCTCCGGTGACGTCACCGGCGGCCCAGACTCCGCGGTTCGTGGTTCGCAGCGTGGAGTCGACAAGAACCGCCGTGCCGTCCCGCTCGATCCCGCCACGTTCCAGATCGAGTCCTTGGGTGATGGGCTGTCTTCCGGTGGCCACGAGGATCTCGTCGACGGGGAAGCGGCGCCCGTCCTCCGTGAGGATCACCTTTCTGGCGTCCTCGACCTGAACGGCGACAACGCGCGAGCCGAGCTCTATGTCTATGCCTTCACGTCTCAGGATCCCGAGTAGGGCCTCGGCTACGTCGGGGTCCTCGCTCGGAAGTATGCGATCGAGCATCTCGAGTACGACGACCTCGGAACCCAGACGGCTGAACACCTGCGAGAACTCGAGCCCGATGGCGCCGCCTCCGAGGATTCCCACTCTCGGGGGATGGCGGTCGAGATCGAAGATCGTCTCGTGCGTCTGGTAGCCTGCCTCCTCGAGACCCGGGATCGGGGGGATAGCCGGTCGCGCACCTGTCGCCACGATGATGCGCTTCGACTTGAGGGTGCCGACGCCCTCTACGTCCAGGGTGTCGGCTCCGATGAACCGGGCGGTGCCGAAGTGCACGTGGACTCCCATCTTGCGAAAACGCTCGGGGTCGTCGTGGTGAGCGACCCTCGCCCTCGCCTGGCGCATGCGCTCCATGACGCTGCAGAACACCTGCGTTGGGGCGACCCCTGTGGGCCCCAGGGACTCGGCGTTGCGCATTGCGTGGGCCAGCCGTGCCGACGCCAGGAGGGCTTTGGACGGCACGCATCCGGTCCACAGGCAGTCTCCCCCCAGGGCGGCCCGCTCGACGAGGGCGGGGCGAACACCCAGATAGGCGGCTCCTGCAGCGGAGACGAGGCCGGCGGTTCCGCCACCCACTGCGATGAGATCGTATTCCTGTACGGTCATGCGTCACCCGTGAGGCCGTCCGAACGGCTTCGCTCCAGAACCGGCCGGTTCGGTGCATCAACCCGCCGGCCCGTAGTACGGTTCCCAACCTGACACCTCACGGGCCGACGCGCGAACGTCGCGGAGCGACATTCCCGAGCCCGCAGGCTCGCTTTATTTTGTACGGGTCGCCTCCAGGACGTCAAAGGACTTTCGCTTTATCTTCGGGTGTTGTAGAATAGCCTCCGACCCCACCGCTTTTCCGCGAGGATGGAATGTCGACCGCAGAAGTCACGCATGAGTTGAGCGACCAGAAGTTGAGCGACAAGAAGAAGAAGGCCCTCTCCACGGCCATCACCCAGATCGAGCGTTCCTACGGGAAGGGCTCCATCATGTGGATGGGGGACGACGGGATAAAGGTCGAGATCGACGTCATCAGCACCGG
This sequence comes from Longimicrobiales bacterium, assembly GCA_965238005.1. Classification (GTDB taxonomy): domain Bacteria; phylum Gemmatimonadota; class Gemmatimonadetes; order Longimicrobiales; family Gaopeijiaceae; genus CBDCKN01. The sequence goes on along the minus strand of OZ250165.1, from coordinate 2,198,403 downwards.
GGCCATCAATCTGGATGCCGCCATCGGGATTGGCGGTATCCCGAGAGGACGGATCACCGAGATCTACGGCCCCGAATCGAGCGGAAAGACGACCCTCTGTCTGCACATCATCGCCAACGCGCAGGTGGCCGGTGGGATCGCCGCCTTCGTGGACGCCGAGCACGCTCTGGACGTGACGTACTCCAAGAAGCTCGGAGTGGACGTGGACAACCTGCTCGTATCCCAGCCCGACACCGGTGAGCAGGCGCTCGAGATCACCGAGGTCCTGATTCGCAGCAGTGCCGTCGACGTGGTCGTGGTGGACTCCGTGGCGGCCCTTGTCCCGAGGGCCGAGATCGAAGGGGAGATGGGCGACTCCCACGTGGGGCTCCAGGCCCGACTCATGAGCCAGGCGTTGCGCAAGCTGACCGGTGCGGTCGCTCGATCCCAGACCGCCGTGGTCTTCACGAACCAGATTCGGGAGAAGATCGGTGTGATGTTCGGGAACCCGGAGACGACGTCGGGAGGCCGTGCCCTCAAGTTCTACTCGTCCCTTCGCATGGACATCCGGCGCATCGGCGCCATCAAGGACGGCACGGACATCGTGGGCAACCGGACGCGCGTGAAGGTGGTGAAGAACAAGTGCGCCCCCCCCTTCAGGCAAGCCGAATTCGACATCCTCTACGACGTCGGCATCAGCCACGAGAGTCTTCTCATCGACATTGGCGTCGAAGAGGGAATCATCGAGAAGTCGGGGTCCTGGTATTCGTACGGGGACCTGCGACTGGGTCAGGGGAAGGAGAACACTAGGGAGTTCCTCACGGAGAATCCCGACGTGCTTGGGGAGGTGGACGCCCGTGTTCGCGAAGCGTTGGGAGTGGCAGGTGATGCCGAGGGAGCCGAGCCACTCAAGGAGGCGACGGCGAACGGCGAAGACTGACACCTGGAGAGCACTCCCCGAAAGTCTCCTGAAGCCCGGTCGAGCGACCGGGCTTTTTCGTTGATCTGCGGGCTCCTCGAAGACCCGTTTCCGGGCTCCGGACCTTGTTGGGCCAGGCCCGTCAAGTCGTTATAATTGGCGCCCATGGACGCCAACACATCGTCACCATGACCACAGCCGAAATCCGCTCGAGGTTCCTCGAATTCTTCCGTGCTCGGGGACACGAGGTTCGACCGAGCTCGCCCCTCGTGCCGGCCGACGACCCGACGTTGCTGTTCACCAATGCCGGAATGGTTCAGTTCAAGAGTATGCTCCTGGGCATCGGCGAGCTTCCGTTCAAGCGGGCGGTTACGTCGCAGAAGTGCGTGAGGGCCGGAGGGAAGCACAACGATCTGGAGGAAGTGGGGAAGACAACCCGCCACCACACCTTCTTCGAGATGCTGGGAAACTTCTCGTTCGGGGACTACTTCAAGCGAGACGCCATCGCATACGCGTGGGAGTTCCTGACCGAAGACCTAGGACTGGACGCGGACCGGCTGTTCATCTCGATCCATCACTCGGATGACGCAGCGTACGAGCTCTGGCAGGAGGTCGCTGGCGTGCCCGCGGGACGGATCTTCCGGCTCGGGGACAAGGACAACTTCTGGCAGATGGCCGACACCGGCCCCTGCGGTCCGTGCTCCGAGCTCCACTACGACCTGAGACCGGAGGAGCTTCGCGGGGAGCTGACCCAGGAGGAGTTCGAGGAGCTGGAGGAGCAGGGGGTGCTCATCGAGCTGTGGAACCTCGTCTTCATGGAGTACGACCGGGACGAGGACGGGACGCTGAACCCGCTGCCGGCTCCCTCAATCGATACCGGCGCCGGATTGGAGAGGCTCGCCACGGTACTCCAGGACGTCGACTCCAACTACCACATCGACGCCTTCGCGCCCATCCTGGAAGCCGTGGCCGACGCCATGGGACGGCGATACGAGCCCGAAGGGGACGAGGGGGTGTCCTACCGTGTGCTGGCCGATCACGCGCGGGCGGTGGCGTTCTTGCTCGCCGACGGCGTATTCCCGTCCAACGAGGGGCGAGGGTACGTGCTTCGCCGGATTCTCCGCCGCGCGGCACGTCACGCCTGGCTCCTCGGCCATCGGGATCCGACCCTGGTCTCCGTGGTGGAAGCGGTGATCGACAGCATGCGTGACGTGTATCCGGAGCTCGAGGGGCGGCGCGACCATCTCCTGAGCACCACACTGGCCGAAGAGGAGCGATTCCTGGCTACCATCGAGGGTGGCATGGACCGCTTCGACCAGGTGGCTCCCCGGGGTGGAGCCGGGGCGGGAGCGGATTCCGTCGTCTCAGGCTCCGACGCCTTCAAGCTCTACGACACATTCGGCTTCCCCCTGGACCTCACCCAGCTCATGGCGGAGGAGCGTGGCTACTCCGTGGACGTCGAGGCTTTCGAAGCGGCCCTCGAGGAGCAGCGGAAGAGAAGTCGGGCGGACCGGGCCCAGTATGTACTTGATGCAAGCCCAGGGAGTTACGTGGTCAGCGGTGCCCAAGCCGGACTTTCGGAGGGCTGGCGAAGCCTTTCGAGCGACGGGGAGCAGCGCATAGTGGGATACGAGGAGCTGGGCGTGGAGACCGAGGTCCTGGCTATCAGGATATCGGAGGATGGCGTGGCCCTTCAACTGGCCGACAACCCGTTCTATTCCGAGGGTGGGGGACAGGTATCCGACACGGGAACGGTGGAGGGAGAGGGATGGTCCCTCCAGATCCGAGACGCCGTCCGGGTTGGGGGCCGGGTGGTGGTCGTCGGCGAGCTGTCCGACGGCGCTCTTCCCGACGATGTGGAGGGGGCTTTACGGGTCCGTGCCCGGGTCGACGTGTCGTCCCGGCGTGATACGGAGCGCAACCATACTGCTACCCATCTTCTCCACGCCGCCCTGCGCGGAGTCCTGGGCACGCACGTGGTCCAGCGAGGATCGCTGGTGGCACCCGACCGACTCCGCTTCGACTTCGCGCATACGGCTCCCCTGACGGATGAGGAGCGAGGCCTGGTCGAGAAGATCGTGAACGAGGGAATCTGGACCGATCATGCCGTGACCACAGATGATCGTCCCTACGAGGAAGCGGTGGCTGACGGAGCCATGGCGCTCTTCGGGGAGAAGTACGCCGACGTCGTCCGGGTCGTGGAGATTCCAGGCGTCAGCATGGAGCTGTGTGGTGGAACCCACGTCCGTCACACCGGAGAGATCGGGCTCTTCAAGATCACGAGCGAAAGCGGGATCGGTGCGGGCGTGAGGCGCATCGAAGCCGTCACGGGTCCAGGCGCCTTCGCTCATCTCGAGGAGCAGCTCGAGCGACTCGACGAAGTGGCGGTGATCTTGGGAGGCTCCGCTACCAACGTCGCCACGCGAGCCCGGCAGCTCGTCGACGAAAAGCGGGAGCTCGGGACGCTCCTCGACGAGCTGAGGAGCGCCGGGGGCGCGGGTGAGACCGTGGTGGTGAAGGAGACCTTTTTGGTTGACGAGTCCACCGCCACGTACAAGGCGGTGCGACTCAAGGCCCGGGATGCCGATGACGTCCGAAGGTGGGGGGACACGTTCCTGACCAATGCCGGAAGCGGAGTGGCCGTCGTGGCCGCGGACCTCCCGGGGGGCAAGCACACCCTGTTTGCTTTTGCGACTGACGACCTCATCAGCAGGGGCGTTCGAGCCGACGCCATCGTCCGGAAGGTCGCCGCCTTCGTCGGGGGCCGGGGTGGGGGACGGCCGCACATGGCCCAGGCCGGCGTGGAAGACCCGGAGAGACTGAACGAGGCGCTCCAGGGCGGATGGAAGATCGTGAAAGACCTAGGACGGGACGCTGGGGCTTGATGGACGACCTGGCCTGATGGACGACCTGATGGCATGGCTGGCCGATCGGGAGCCCCCGGCGCCAAAGGAGCTGCGCCGCCGGCTCGAGGTCGGGCCCTCGGAGGGTAGGTCGGTGAGCGAAGCGCTGGGCGATGCTGCAGGGCACCACGTGGACGAGCTGCTCAAACAGCTGGGGCGAAACCGGGAGGGGGCGTTCCACTTGCTGGCTGCCGACGCTCTCCTCACCTACGCGTGCGAAGCTGCGGCCGGTGAGGAAGATACGGAGGCCGTGCTCGCCGGCCTTCTCGACCGACTCCATCGGACGCGGCCCGCTCCACCCCTCCCACAGGCCGCTGACATGACGTTCGGTGAGTCGGGGACCGCGGCCGACCTCCACAGTCATCTCGTGCCCGGTGTGGACGATGGTGCGCGCACCCTGGACGAGGCCTTGGAGGCGGTGGAGCGGATGGCAAGTGCCGGAATCGGCCGGATCCTCACCACCCCTCACCTGAATGCGAGCATCACACACGACCCCGCGAAGCTCGCCGAACGGCTGGGACAGGTCGACGATGCATGGGAGGAGGTGTCTCGCGCGGTGGCGGATCGCTTCCCCGAGCTGGAGTTCGAGCGCGGATACGAGATCATGCTCGACGTCCCGGATCCGGACCTCTCGGATCCCCGGCTCCGGCTGGCTGGAACGCCCTTCGTTCTGGTGGAATGGCCGCGACTCCAGATTCCTCCTCGCACCGAGCACGTCATCCAGCGGATCTGCGCCGATGGGTACCGACCGATCCTCGCGCACCCGGAGCGATACCAGGGAATCGAGCACGATGTCGAGCTCGCTGGCGCCTGGCGAAGGTCCGGAGCCTACTTGCAGGTGAATCACGGATCCTTCGCCGGCCGCTACGGGAGAGAGGCCAGGGACGTGGCGTGCAAGCTCCTCGCACTGGGTTGGGTGGACTACCTTGCGAGCGACTTCCACGCCCGGCGCCATCTCGGCATCCACCTTAGAGAATCCGAGTCCTTCTTCCGGGAGCGCGATGGCGGTGAGCAGCTTCGGCTTCTCACGGTGAGCAGCCCGGGGCGGGTGTTCCTAGGTGAGGCGCCCCTACCCGTCCCGCCGTTGGTGATTCAGAGTCGGTTCTGGAATCGGTTCAAGAGCATATTCAAAGGGTGAGCCCCTTGTCGGACAAAGCGCAGGGATCGGGAGAACTGCTCGAGCTGGCGGAGCTCGCGGCAACGTGTGCGCGCGACCTGGCCGGTGACATCGACATAGTGTCCTCCATCGTTCGGGAGACCCTGGAGGCCGATGGGACGTTGCTATTTTGCGGGAACGGCGGATCGGCCGCCGACGCACAGCACCTGGCCGCGGAGTACGTGATCCGGTTTCGTCGGGAGAGGGGCGCCCTGCGGGCGCTGGCGCTCACCACTGACAGCTCCGTTCTGACGGCTGCTGCGAACGACTTCGGCTTCGAGGATGTCTTCGCGCGCCAGGTGGAGGCGCTGGGTCGGGAAGGCGACCTCCTCCTCGTCCACTCTACTAGTGGTGAGTCCGAGAACCTCGTCCGAGCCGTCGAAGCCGCCCGAACCTCCGGCCTCCGTACCGTGGCGCTGCTCGCGAAGGGGGGCGGCCGCCTGAAGGACGCTGTGGACGTGGCGGTCATCGTACCTACCGAGAGCACGGCCAGAGCTCAGGAGCTCCACCTGGCCATCGGACACGCGGTGTGTGATCGGGTTGACCGCATCTTCTCCCAGGGATCCCGGTGACCCGGCCGGGAGTCGGGCTTTCCCTCATGTCTGCTCCGAGGTGAACCACGTGTCACTCATCGATCTGAAGGGGCGGACCGCAGTGGTAACCGGTGGCTCCCGGGGTGTGGGGCGCGCCACGGCCCGACTCTTGGCCGAAGCCGGCGTCGACGTCGGCATCGGCTACCGTACCCGTGAGCAGGACGCCGCAGGCGTGGTGGAGGAGCTGCGTGGCCTGGGGGTGAAGGCGTGGGCGGAGGCAGGGGACCTCTCGCGATCGGAAGACGCGGGCCGGCTCTTCGAGCGGGCAGACCGGGAGTTCGACGGTCTCGACTTCTTCATAGGGAATGCCGGGATATGGCCCCCGGAAGATGTCGCGCTGGCGGACATGGACGAGAGCCAGTGGCGCAAGACGCTGTCGTGCAACCTGGACTCGATCTTCTATACGTCGCGAGAGGCGGCCCGACGTCTCCGACCGGGTGGAGCGATCGTTCTGGTGAGCTCCACGGCGGGCCAGCGGGGCGAGGCCTACCACGGAGACTATGCTGCGTCGAAGGGAGCCGTCATCTCACTGGTCAAGGGGCTCTGTGTCGAATTGGCCCCCAGGGGTGTAACGGTCAACGGCGTGGCCCTCGGCTGGATCGACACGGAGATGATCCACGCGGTCGTGGAGGCCGACGACAGGGCCCGGATCGCGGCCACAATCCCTCTGGGCAGAATCACCACCGCCGAAAACATCGCCGGACCCATCGTCTTCCTCTGCTCACCCCTGGCGCGCCATATCACCGGCGAGATTCTCAACGTCAACGGGGGAGCGGTGCTGGTGGGGTAGTGGACTTCACCCTCGCCGCTCCGGAGGACGTGCGCTGGATCACCACCACGCTGGAGGACGCCGGGTTCGAGACCTGGGTGGTGGGAGGCGCCATCCGCAACATCCTCCTCGGGCACGCCGCAGGGGACTGGGACATGGCGACCAGGGCGACGCCGGAGGAGATCATGGCCGCCTTCTCCCGGACCGTGCCCATCGGAATCGAGCACGGCACGGTAGGCGTTCTCGCCCGAGGAGGAACGCTTTACGAGGTCACGACCTTCCGCCGGGACGTAGAGACGTTCGGGCGCCGGGCCGTGGTGGAGTTCGCCGACGACATCGAAGAGGATCTGGCCCGGCGGGACTTCACCTTCAACGCCATCGCCTGGCACCCACTCCGGGGGGAGCTCCGGGATCCTTGTGAGGGGCTCGCCGACATGGAGGCGCGTGTCCTCCGCACAGTGGGCGCTCCTGCAGACCGCTTCGGCGAGGACTTTCTCCGCGTGCTGAGGGCTCTCCGCTTCTCGGGCCAGTTCGGCTTCACCATAGAGAAAGAGACCTGGCAGGCTCTTTGCGATGCGGTACCGCAGCTGCACGTGCTGTCGGCCGAACGGATCCAGGAAGAGCTCATGAAGCTGCTGTCCCAGACCGACAGCCCGTCGATCGCTCTCCATCTCTACGCTCGCTCCGGGGCCCTGGCGAAGCTGTATCCGGAGCTCGCCGAGGCGACCGCCACCTCGGGTCCATCCTCCCTGGACGGTGCCCTCATGGCCTGTGACGCCGCGCGACGCGGCCGGCCGCTGGTTCGTCTGGCGACCCTCCTCTCGCCAATAGCCCGCGACCGCTCGGGTGACGTCCGGGGGGTGAGCGGGACGGTAGAACGGCTCATGGGCCGGCTCAGGTTCTCCAACGCGGACACCAGGCGAGTCTCGACCCTGGTGGCCAACAGGACCTTGGGGATCCCGTCCGACGAATCGGCCGATATCCGGCGCTGGCTCAACCGGACCGGCCCTGCGCTCTTCCCGGACCTGGCACGGATCTGGTTGGCTGAGGCGCGCGCGGGGGTCGATCCGGTCGGCGTTTCTGGTCCCTCGCCGGCAGACGCCGCGGTCGGGTGCATCGAGGCCATCCGATCCGTTCTGAGAGCGAAGCCGCCTCTCGCCGTCTCGGATCTGGCCTTGAACGGAGAGCATCTCCAGGTCATGGGGCTCAGCCCGGGCCCCAGATTTCGGGAGATCCTCGAGCTTTTGCTGGAGCACGTGCTGGAGCATCCGGAGACGAACACCCGGGCCCAGCTCGAGGCGCTCGTGCGGAAGGGTGGTTTTCTTTTGGAAATGTCGGAGCCGTTTGACGCGGATCACGAAGGCTATGAGTGATCTCAGTCTGTTTCCCGAGAGCGAGCCGCCGGCGGATGCGGCGGCGGGAAATGCCGTTCCCGAGGCCTCCACCGGCGCTCCCCTCGCGGCCCGCATGCGCCCCCGAAGGCTGGAGGAGTTTCGAGGTCAGGAACACGTCCTCGGGCACGGAAAGGCCCTGCGATCCATGATCGAGCAGGGCGATCCCGGGAGCATGATCCTCTGGGGACCGCCGGGCAGCGGAAAGACGACGCTGGCCCGACTGGTAGCCGACAGGACGGACGCCGCGTTCGTGGCTTTCTCGGCTGTCACCGAGGGCGTGGCGAGGGTGCGGGAGGTCATCAAGGAGGCGAAGGAGCGGCGGAGGGCCACGAACCGAAGCACGATCCTCTTCTGCGACGAGATCCACCGATTCAACAAGGCGCAGCAGGACGCTTTTCTTCCTCACGTGGAGAATGGCACCGTCGTTCTGATCGGGGCCACGACCGAGAATCCGAGCTTCGAGGTCGTGCGACCTCTCCTCTCCCGGGCCCCGGTGTTCACCCTGAAACCGCTCTCTCCCGAAAATGTAGCGGACATCCTTCGCTCGGCGCTGGAGGACGAGGAGCGAGGGCTGGGCCACCTGGAGCTCGAAGTGGACTCAGACGCCCTCGAGGCCATGGCTCGGGCTGCCGACGGAGACGCCCGGAGGGGACTGGGCATCTTGGAGACGGCCGCCAAGCTGGCAGGGGCCCAAGGCACCGTGGACGTATCGAGGGCCCAGGAGGCCGTACGGCATCGGTTTGCCCTTTACGACAAGTCGGGGGAGGAGCACTACAACCTGATCTCGGCCCTCCACAAGGCCGTGCGGGGCGGAGATCCCGACGGCGCCCTCTACTGGCTCGCCCGCATGATCGAGGGCGGAGAGGATCCTCTCTACATCGCCCGCCGCCTCGTCCGCATGGCCAGCGAGGACGTCGGGCTGGCCGACCCCGGAGCCCTCGGAGTGGCCATCGCCGCCAGGGACGCCTTCCACTTCCTGGGTCCTCCCGAGGGGGAGCTGGCTCTCGCCGAAGCCGCCGTCTACCTGGCGTCCGCCCCCAAGTCGAACCGCATGTACGTAGCGTGGAAGGCTGCTCTGCGGAGCGCGCAGGAGACGCCGTCGGCGCCTGTTCCGCTCCACATACGCAATGCTCCCACGGACCTCATGAAGGAACTGGGGTATGGCAAGGGGTATCGTTACGACCCCGATGAGCCGGAGGGGATAGCGCCACAGGAGTACCTTCCCGACGAGGTGGCGGGACAGAACTTCTACCAGCCGGGATCAGCGGGCTTCGAGGAGAGTATCAAGGATCGGCTCGACCGCTGGAACGCCCGCAAGGAAGAGGCTCGCCCGCGAGATTAGGATATCTAGGAGTCATCATCCCCACCCAGTTGATAGATAACCAGACGCCCGTCGACCGGGCCGTCTTGGTGGGAGCTCCGCTCAAGACCCTCGACGAGCGGGTCGCTCAGGAGCACCTCGAGGAGCTCACACGCCTCACCGACACGGCCGGGGGGAAAGTAGTGGGCGTCGTGCGACAGTGGATCGACGCCCCCCATCCCCGTTTCTACATCGGCCAGGGAAAGGTCGACGAGCTTCGCGAGCGTGTGAAGGCGGAGGTGGCCGACCTCGTAATCTTCGACGAAGAGTTGACGCCTGCCCAGGGCAAGGCCATCGAGGACGGCGTCGGCGTCCGGGTGATGGATCGCTCCGAGCTCATTCTCGATATCTTCGCGACCCGGGCTCGCACCAGCGAGGCCAAGATGCAGGTCGAGCTGGCCCAGCTTCAGTATCTGCTGCCACGCCTCAAGCGGATGTGGACCCACCTCTCGAGAATCCGTGGTGGCATGGGCCTCCGGGGGCCGGGTGAAACCCAGCTCGAGTCCGACCGTCGCTTGATCGGTCGGAGAATCGCCGATCTAAGTAAGAAGCTGGAGGGGGTCGCGCGCGCCCGGGAGATCCAGCGCCGTTCCCGTGACGGGAGCTTTCGGGTTGCTCTCGTGGGCTATACCAATGCCGGCAAGTCCTCGCTCCTCTGTGCGCTGTCGGGGTCGGAGCTCTTCGTGGAGGACCGGCTGTTCGCCACACTGGACTCCGCGACCCGATCCGTGCCTCTCGGCGACGGGTTCGAGGTGCTCGTCACCGACACCGTGGGCTTCATCAGAAAGCTTCCGCACCATCTCGTGGCTTCCTTCCGCTCGACGCTGGAGGAAGCCCGGGAGGCGAATCTCCTCGTTCACGTCATCGACGCGTCCCATCCGGACTGGGAGGAACAGAAGCAGGTCGTCGAGGACGCCTTGGACACCCTCGACCTCGCCGATCGGCCGCAGGTGTTGGCCTTCAACAAGATCGATCGCCTGACCCACGGCGAAGAGGATGCCCTCGGAAGGCGAATTCGTGCCCTGGAGCCGACACCGGCGGTTTTCCTGTCCGTTTTTGACCCCCAGACCCTGGAGGGACTCACGTCGGTCCTGAAGGCTCGTATGCGCAGCGGACTCCAGCATCTGTCCGTACAGGTCCCGGCTCACGATGGGGAGACGCTGGCACTTCTCTACAGGGAGGGTGAGGTGCTGGAGCAGTCCCAGAACGGGACGAGCCTCGAGCTCGAGATCAGGGTCACTCCGGCTCTGTCAGGTCGGCTTCTTCGGATTCAGGGCGTGGAGTTGGTCCGGGAGCACGGCCCAGGCGCATGAGTGACCGTCTGGTGATCGTGGGCCCGGGAAGACTCGGACTCGCGCTCGGCCACGCCCTCTGGCAGGCCGATGGCGTGGAAAGCCTCGAGTACCAAGGACGACGTCAGGAGCCGCCGTCGCATCCGCTCTTCAACCAGGGCGTAGCCCGCTATGTATATGGATTGGAGCGGCCCTCTCCAGGGACGACCGGGGTCTTCCTCGCGGTTCCGGACGACGACGTCCCGGAGCTGGCTCGGGCTCTGGCCGCACAGGGAGAGGCGCCCGATCACTGCGCTGCGTTCCACATGTCCGGCGCCCTGAGCACCGAGGCCCTGAGCCCTCTCAATGCCGTGGGGTACCAGGTGGGCTCGTTCTATCCGCTTCAGACCGTGGCCCACCCAGTGACCGGAGCCGATCGACTTCCGCGATCGTCTGTGTCGATTGCAGGAGAGCCCCAGGCCCTGCAGGTGGCCCAACAGCTGCTGCGTGCTCTGCGCTGTAGATCGCTTTCGGTACCCACCCGACACCGTCCGACGGTGCACGCGGCAGCCGTGCTGGGATCGAATTATCTTGCTGCTATGCTCGCGTCGGCATTTCGCCTTCTCGGCTCCGCCGGTGTCTCGGGGGAAGAGGCCATCGGCGCGCTGTTGGCGTTGGCGCGCGGAACCATCGACAACATCGAGGAGATGGGCCTGGAGCGGGCCCTGGTCGGACCCGTGACCCGAGGGGAAGTGGAGACGTTGAGCCTTCACCTGAGGAGTCTCGACCCGTGATCAAGGGAGGTATACAAGGTCCTCGGCCGCGAGCTGCTCGAGCTCCTGGCGTCGCAGGACCTCGATGAGGAAGCCATGCAATCGATCAGGAAGCTATTCGAGGTCGAACAATGAGGTTCTACGTCAACATCGATCATGTGGCGACCGTGCGAGAGGCCCGTCGCACTGACGAACCCGATCCGGTTCGTGCCGCCGTGTTGGTCGAGCTGGCGGGTGCCCATGGGATCACTGTGCACCTGCGTGAGGATCGGCGCCACGTCAACGAGAGGGACGTCCGACTTCTCATGGAGACCGTGCGCACAGGGGTGAATCTCGAGATCGCTGCCGCCACCGATGTCCTCGACATCGCGTGCGAGCTCCGGCCTATGCAGGCTACGCTCGTCCCCGAGAAGCGCGAGGAGGTGACGACGGAGGGGGGGCTGGCGCTCCAGGACGACGGGGTGCGTGCCTCCACCGGTGTGGCTCTGGCGCGGCTCGCCGATGCAGGGATCCGCGCTTCTCTGTTCATTGATCCCGACGAGGAGCTCGTCCGCATCTGCGCCGACCTCGGTGTCGATGCCATCGAGCTGCACACTGGTGAGTACGCCAACACGTGGTCGGAGGCAGAAGGCGACGCCCAACTCACCCGCCTGGCAGATGCCGCCGGGCTCGCCAAGAGCATCGGCCTGGACGTTCACGCAGGGCACGGGCTCACCTACAAGAACGTGACGCCCGTCGCAGCCATCAAATCCATTGAGGAGCTGAACATCGGACACTCCATCGTCTCCCGAGCGGTTCTCGTCGGTATGGAACGGGCGGTCCGTGAGATGGGTGAGCTCATCCGGGCCGCCAGGGGTGGAGTGACCGGCACTTGAGGCCGAGCTGGAGAGCCGTCGTCGGAGTCGGCGTCAGCGCGTTCTTCATCTGGTGGGTACTGCGTGGAGAGGATCCCGGGCAGATTGTAGAACAGATCTCCCGGGCCAATCCGTGGTACTTCCTGGCCTCGATTCTGGTGGGAATGGCCGGTTACTTCATACGCGCGCTCCGCTGGAACGTGCTCCTCCAACCGGTGAGCCCCGACACGAGGCTCCGGTCCCGATTCGCCGCCATCTGTATCGGCTTCGCCGTCAACAACGTCTTTCCGGCGAGGCTCGGGGAGCTGGCCAGGCCCTTCGCACTGAGCCGGGCCGAGCCGGTAACGGTCTCGGGAGCCTTCGGGAGCCTGGTCGTGGAGCGCTTCCTGGATTCCATCGTCCTGGTGACCCTGCTCCTCGTACCGATGGCTCTTCCGTCTTTTCCCGGCGCGGAGGATCTCCTGACCGGGGCCGTCGGGGCGGTTCTCAAGACCACGTTCGTTATGCTGGCGGTTTTCCTGCTGGGGCTCATCGCACTCCTGATCTCTCCGGAGCCTCTCATTCGATTGGCCGAAAGGTTGTGCGGCCGGCTGCCCGATCCCTTGGGCCAGAGGCTGGTGGGGGCCCTGGAGTCCTTCCTTCATGCTCTCAAGGTCCTACGGTCTCCGAGGCTGCTCAGCGAGGCCATCGTGTGGAGCTTCGGTTTCTGGCTGTGGCACGGTTGGTCCTTTTGGCTCGGTATGAAAGCGTTCGGGATCGATCTCGGGTTCGACGCAGCCGTCTTTACGATGGCCTTGGTGGGCTTCGCGGTGGCCATCCCAGCGGCCCCCGGCTTCTTCGGCACCTTCCAGCTCGGAGCCGACCTGGCTTTGAACGGTGTCTACGGCGTGGCAGCACCCGCCACGCTGGCCTTCGCCTTCGGATATCATCTGGGCGGCTTCTTCCCGGTCACGATCATCGGCTTCTACTATGCGTGGCGCATGGGCTTTTCCGTGTCGAACGTACGCGGAAGTGCGGCCCTTCAGCACGCAATGGAAGCCGAGGCACCCCTCACCGGGGAAGCGGATGTTGTTGATGAGAGCGGGCACCGGGATGGTGGAGGCCGGCCCTCCGACCGTGCCTGATCACGACGTTGTGCACGTGCGTGCCCCGGCCAAGATCAACCTCCTCCTTCGGGTCCTCGCTCAGGAGACTTCCGGATATCATCAGATCGAGACGCTCTTCGCCGCCGTCGACTTCTGCGACGAGCTACGCCTGGAGCGTACGGGCGACGGTGTGTCGGTGGAGGTGGTCGGGCCCGACGTTGGACCGGAGGAGCAGAACCTTGCCTACCGGGCGGCGCGGAGATTCCTCGAGGCCACCTCGGCGGATGTGGGTGTTCGGATTCGCCTGACGAAGAACATCCCGGCGGGCGCCGGGCTGGGCGGTGGATCGTCGGATGCGGGGGCGACGCTACGGGCGCTGAATGTACTCCTCGGCAGCCCGGTGCCTCAGTCGGAGCTACTGCGGTTTGCGGCGAACCTGGGGTCGGACGTTCCGTTCTTCACCTCCGGGGCCGGGAGGGCATTGGCCTGGGGGCGAGGCGAGCGGCTCCTGAGTATCCCCGGGCACGACGACGTCACGGTACTGATGGCTCTGTCATCAGTGAAGGTGTCCACGGCCGACGCCTATGGGGAGCTCGGCGCCCGAGCTGGGGTCACGCCGTCCGTTCACGACCCGGCCGCGTTCGAGCGATCCGAGCGTCTCGCCGAGATTTCCGTGAACGATTTCGAGGCCTCGGTCTTTGCTCGCCATCCACGGCTGGGCGCGATGAGGGAAGCGATGGACGGTCAGGGCGCCCTCACGGCCCGGCTTGCGGGAAGCGGTGGGGCGCTCTTTGCACTGTTCGACGAGCAGGCGTCTGCGGAGTCGGCGCGGGAGTCGCTGTCAGCCGCCTGGACCGACGTCCGATTCGTGGTCACACACACGCTTGCGACCCAGCCGAGTCCCACCTTCGCGTCGTAGATCCCCGGGCGTCACGGGTTGAACCGAGGACGGCCCTCGGGTAGGATTGTGTCACCTGCTTCGTGCCCGAGGGTCCGTCCGGCAGGGACAGCGCGCTTTCCTTTATGGCCCGTCGTCTAATGGCAGGACACCGGTCTTTGGCACCGGCGGTGATGGTTCGAATCCATCCGGGCCAATCTGAGGACCCCCGAAAATACTAGGTTTTTGGGGTCCTTTGTTTCTGTCAGATTCCGCGTGCATATTCACGTGTCGATTCATGCGCTATTTGCCAGCTTCCAGGACGCCCCTAATGGCGTCTACATGCCTTGCCATCGTGCCCCTGTTGCCGAAGCGGTAGACCTTTCTAAGGAGCTCTGCCGACAGGTTGCCGGTCAGGTCACCGACCAATTCGGTGTCACCGTGTGAGAGCTCCATGCTCGTGGTGACGTGTGTCCGCTTGAGTCCGTGGTAGGCCCTGCCGGTCACGTGCCCAATGCCGTGGATGCCCTCGGCGTCGGTGAGGGCGTCTATAGCTGAGTCTTTCGACCAAGGCTTGTCACGCGGGTCGTTATAGTCGAGGCGACCCTCGGGGAACAGCCACCCGAACTCTTTCACCACGTCCTGCTCGAGGGCGTCGGCGAGTAACAGGCCGGTAGGTCGGCTAATCGGTACGTGAGCGTCCTTGTTGGCCTTGTCGAACTCTTTCCTGAAGTGCAGGAAGATGCGCTCACTGTCGGCCTTCACATCCTCGGTCGTTAGGGCGAGGATCGCCGTGATGCGCCGGCCCGTGTCGTATGCGATGTTAGCGGCCAGCGTGGCTCGCCAGTCTACGTCATCATGCGGCTGGAGCAGGGAAGAGGCGTCGATCACGGAGTAGATGAGCCCTTCGGTGTTCGGCTCGTACTGTGCCACCTTTTGAATCTTGAGACCCTGTAATGGGTTGGTGTCGTAGAGCCGGGACTCATCACGCCCCCAAAGCACTGCGGCCCGTATGTAGCTCAGGCGCTTCTTGGCCACCCGCGGGCTCATGCCGTTGTCCATCGCCCTGAGTATCGGAGCCACCACCTTTTCGCGTGTGAGCTCCAGCACGTTCATGTCGGTACGCAAAGCACCAACCCAATACTTGCGTCCCCTGTCCTTGTCGCCTCGGTGTGAGTCGGACCAGCCCTTCGCTACCGCGCTCCGGTGGTACCTCTGAATGAGAGCGTCGAGCGTGATGGGCTTGGCGGTGCCGAGCTTAGTCCTGCCGGCCAACACATCCTTGCGCCGCTCCGCCGCCGTTAGGTCCGCTAGGAGCTTTGCGCTCTCTCTGTCCACCCCATCGGGTAGGCGGGTCTCCTCGGGGCGCCCAGAAGGCGTCAGAGCCCATGAGCGTGCCATGAAGATGCCGCCCACGTCGGTGCGCTCGTAGACTCGGACCTTGCTGGATGGCTCGGTCCTAGTGGCGCGACGCCCCGCGGAATGTGACCAGGGAGACATGACGCTATGACGCTGCCAGCGTGCGGGCCATCTCGGGGATGTCCAACCCCTCGAGCGGTTCGTGGCCGTGCTTCACCTCAATCGACATCGCGGCCCCGCGTAGCACCTCCCAGCGCCCCGCTCGCTTGCGTGCCTGTCCGACTTCCTCAAGGCGTAGGTACGACTTCCTGAGAGTGATGTCCGACCAGCCGGTGCGTTGCCGGATCGTCGCGTGCGGCACCCATTCCTGTGCGTGCTCCTCGGTCGTCTTCCTCACGTCCTCGGCACACATCCGCAGCGTCTTGGCCGCTCGGTCTTTAGCGTCGAACTTCTCGAGGCCAGCCGCTTGCTCCTCCCATATCTCGGCGAGCTCCAACGTAGCCTCATCTCGCGTCAGTTCGTCACTCATCTGTCGCCCTCTCAATGTCGCTTGTCACCCACATGTCATTCAGTGCATCCGCCCATGCCCTCAGTTCCGGCGTAGCCCTGAACCACTCGCCCCTCTCTCGTAGATGGTCCCAGAGTTCGTGGGCCTCGTCTTCGCTCATGACATCCTCCGGCACCATGGCGCACAACTCCCCTTCTGGAGGCGCACCCCCACGCGATGCATTGCCCGTGCATCTGTCGCGTACTCGACGTGAACCACAACCCGCTCGCCGTCGTCGTTGCGCTTGAGATCATCGAACGGCTTCCGGACAAAGATCCGGCGGTCCCAAACCGGCCTCTCGATGGAGAACGAGCGATTGCAGAGAAACGATTTCGTCGGGCATGTCAGGCGACCCCCGTTTCTGCGAGGTGCCCACGCCAATGTCTTCGGCGGAACTCCTCGAGAGCGACCCGGACAGTGTCCGACATGAACTGGTCGCCCCGCTGTCGCTGGATCACCTCGAATTCGGCGGCATATTCCTCGGGGACCTGGGCAGCAAGGGCGACAGTGTTTCTTGCGGCGGGCTTAAGGTTCTTGGTATTCTGGATTGGCATTAATCTTGAGTTGGCACTACAATTATTGTGCAAGACACATAAATTTTAACGAATCGTGATTACGAATACAATGGATCTTTGTTATGGCTACACTTTCTGAGCGTTTGGCTGTGCTTCGGGAGGAGAAGCTGGGCGGGTTGAGCTTCGAGAAATTTGCTGACGCGGTGCGAAGGCAGGGGTATGAAGTATCCCAACCTACCGTGATCAACTACCTGTCAGGCGAAACCACAAAGATCCCCAGTGAGTTCACCGCCGCGGTGTCCCGCGCCTTCGATGTGGATGCTTCGTGGCTCTTGCTTGGACCGGAGGGCCGTGTTGGGGACCACAAGGGGTGGTCTCCAACAACCAATACGAAGACGGTCATCGATGCGGTCGCCAGCGACCTAGACCGACGCCTGAGAACACTTGCCGTCACTTGGCGAGACAAGCCCCTTAGCGGTTTTTACGACCAGATACTCGGAGAGCTCTATCTAGCGACTACGTCCTCCAGAGAGCTTGGCCCTTGGGGAGAGTCGCTGGTTGCCCACGTCGAAGTGATTCTTCGACTCATCGCCCCGCAAACCGTCCACACATCTGGGCTGTGTGGTTCGCTGTACGAAACAGCTATTGGCCACAAGTTCCCGCCCGAAGAGATGAGGATTCTCGATGCCTACAGGGGCGAGGTTCAGGAACGGTACAAGGACGACGTTGAGATGCCGTCAAACGAAGGCATCTTCCCACAATGGATTCCGGGCTCCACGCCAGTCCTAAATTTCATCCATCCGGCGGACGTTCTGGCCTGGCTCAGGGGGCTGGGCCTCGAGACCACGCTGGATGAGGTGACAGCAATGCAAAATCGCGGAGTCCACGTACTGTTCATGGACCCGGAGTGGAAGGTCCTCGTGAAGAACCCGAACGAACCCGCGGAGGAGACCACACTACCCGGAGGTGATCCCGCGACCGATTCGACCAGGGCGGAGATGGCTGGCGACGAAACTGTGGTGCAGGACGCCCGTGAGGCGCAATGAGCTGCGAGCCGTTAACGCCCCATCCACGTACGGGTGGAGGAGCTGGGATGAGGCGGTGATGGAGAGGCTGGGCTGAAAGGGGTGGTCTTCTGCCGTTCATAGAGATGCACGCTATTCGGGCTTTCTCGGAAGGTTGCATACCTGGGAAGTGGTCACCGGTCGATCTACTTTGCACCGGCCACGATATAGAACAGGACGTGATCGTCCGAACCAAGCTGCAACGTGGACCCGAGTCGGCGGCAATGTGCTTCGCCGAGGCGACGGCCCACCGGGTCCTCCAAATCTTGGACTTCGCCCTGGCGCCCGGGGTGATCGTGCACTTGAACCAGGAACTCGCCGAAGGCGCATCCGCTCAATATGGGTTCGATCCTCCGGTGCTACCTGGTCGCCACTGGGGGACGGTTTTTCTTGATGACGCCCACGGCCCGAACCCCGACTCCATCCGTCTAGACGAACTTGCGAATGCTACGGAACTCTTCAGGGTGTTTCTGGCTGATGCGATTATCGGGAATCGGGACCGCCTGACGGACGGAAACGTTCTGCTCCAAGCCCGGGAAAAGACAAGGGGGCTCACCGTCGTTCCGATTGACCATAGCGAGGCATTCCACTCTCACCAGTGTCTCCGTGACCCGGGGTGCCTGGATCGGCGGATCGGAGACCTTATGGCAGTGCTTCTTCCTCAGGCAGAACAAGTCGCGATCGAGGCGGGCTCTCTCGCTGTCGAGCAGATGGTCCAGGGTATGATCGCTTGCACCGACCAGGTTCGTGGAGCGGTCAACGACGTCCCGGCAGAGTGGATAGAACGGGGGGGTGTGCACGTTGAAGAGGTTCAGCGTTTCTTGGATGCCCGTACCAGCGGGCTCGATACTCTTGTGGACCTAAATGGATGGCTTGAGAAGTGCCGGATTGTGGAAGAACACGGCGGGCTCGACTTGTTTTCCCTAGATTGATATATGAGCCTCAGCGAAATTGACTACGGATTTTCGACGATCCGGCTCCTGACCGGTCCGCCGACGGAACCGACCAAGCCTGTGGGTGTGGTCGCTTGGGATGCGTCGCGAGAATGGTTCGATATCCGGCTCCTCGATCCGGGGGAGGCTGGGCGCAAGATCCCACATAGACGACTCGCTCTGGCCAGGCTAGCCGAGCGTGATCTTCGCAACTGGGCGAAAGCCGGTAGGGTCCCCTACGCTGAAACATCCCACGAGCCTTGGCAGGGGGGGTTTTGGCTCGCGGTCCATGAGCTCTTGTCCACAGGTGTGAGATTCGACCGACCCTCTGCTATGCAACGTATGGAAGACCCGGACGAGGAGTTCCCCCTCCTATTTGAGGCGGTTGCGCAGCCGCATACCGCGGCGGCGAGCTCCAGGATCGGAGGGTACATCTCCCGCGCTCTAGGGAAGGCCTTGGATCGCAAACTGATCAAGCGAACCCGACTTATCGCCTTTCAGCAGCATCAGGAGGCAGTGAATCGTGGAGCAATTGGCCCCCAGGGCGTCGTCGTGGTAGAGGGGGTGAACCTCGCCTCCGTAACAGGAAGGCGGGATGCCGACGCATTGGTGTCGCGCCTTGAGCGGATCATGGCCGGACCTACGGAGGCCCCTTACGTAGTGGTAGGATATCTCTCCTCGCCAGGGGGACTCAACGGTGAGGCCGACATGAAGTCTTGGATCGAAGCTCGGGTCGCACCCGGAACAACCTTCAACCTCCTTCACGAGAGGTCTGCCTTCCGGAACGCTACCAGATCGGCGCTAACTAGCGTCGGCCTTGTCGAAGCCGGTTCGCTCTTGGATGGCTTGACCGAGAGCCTCGACTAGAACCGTCCCATTCCGCCATCCCCATACACGAGCGGCCACCCCATCTTCTGGTGGCCGTTTCTCTTTCCTGGAGGTGAGCGTGGGCATGATGCTGTTGGACGGAATGACAAACTGGACGCCGCCACGGCAAGGTCAGCGCACCGACGCATCAAGGGACTCAGCAGTCCGTGGCGAGCCGACCGCCGAAAAGATCCGGGCGATGGCCCGCTACTACGAGCGCTACGGGGGCATCGTCCACTTGCGAGCGCCCACCTTCCGCATCTAGGTCTGAGAGACCACCAGCCGCTCTCCCTGCCGGCGGCGGCTTGCCCACCGCCACTCTTGCGGAACCTGCACACGCTGCTCTAATCTGATGTCCTATCGGTGGCCGATGCCTCCGCCGCTTGACTGACGCCCCCCCCCCGTAGGACGCCTGCTCGACGACGAGACCACCGAGTGGCCGACAAAAGATCGGCAATGAGTGGCGTTTCCTGATTCGGAGGTGGCGACGATGAACAAACTTCCACTATGCCCCTGGCCCATTCGCGCTCTGGGACGATCCATAGGTTGTGCTGTCGTTGGCAATGATCGCGTGTGAATCCCCATCCAAGCCCGAAGTGGACGCCCCGCTTCCCAATTTCTCGAAGGGTGCA
This sequence comes from Longimicrobiales bacterium, assembly GCA_965238005.1. Classification (GTDB taxonomy): domain Bacteria; phylum Gemmatimonadota; class Gemmatimonadetes; order Longimicrobiales; family Gaopeijiaceae; genus CBDCKN01. The sequence continues at coordinate 2,178,554 of OZ250165.1, read as the reverse complement.
CTTAGGAGTTCCGCGACCGGAAGCGGTCAATTCAGGACCGCAGAGAGCGGCCTACGGAGCTTCGGGTTCAGCGCCCTAGAGCTGGGTAACGTGGTCAGCGGAGCCTTTGCAGGCCACAACCAAACCAGTGACCGTAGCGTGCAGGGAATTGTGACCTGCTTCATCATCGACGGAAATCAGGCATGGATCGGTGGCACGATCGAGCAGTTCACGCCCGGTCCCGGCCCCAACGTAACCGCGGACGCAGGCTTCCGCGTGGCTGACCTCGGGAGGGCGGGAAGGCCTAACCCCGATGGGATTAGCTTCCTCAGGAGCGTGGCAGATTTCGGATTGGCCGACGCAGCAGCGTTCTGTACGGCTAAACCAACTGTGGCAACGAGCGGTCCGGCCTTTTTCGGAACACGCCCGGTGGTGGCTGGGGACATTCGGATTCTGAATACGAGACCAGGCCGTCCGTAATTCTTCGGCGTCCTAGCCAATCACGCCCGGAGCTGTCTAACGCTCCGAGACGTAACCAGCCCCGAACGCCGCTGGGACGCTCGGGGCTTTCCGCTCGATGGGGTTCGTGAGCGTGATCATCGTGTCGGGGATCTCCACGTCTGGGGCTGCCGTTGGTGCTGCTGTAGCCGCGTACGGATCAGCAAGCCGATAACGGCTCTCTAAGCCACGAGGACGCTCCACCCTACCCAGGCTACCGAATAAACCCCGAAGACGCATAGACGGCGATTCTGGGCTTCTGACAGGGTTCTGCTTGCGCCTACCGGCACGCTCTCGCATGTTGACCACGGTCTGATCCTCCGATGCCGAGGACATCGTCTCGTCAAGCAACCAAGAGGAGCTTCACATGCCTGCCACAACCTTCGCCGTACCTCTCTTGCCTGGAACGACCGGGGCCTGGAAGCAGGCCGCAGCAGAGATGACTGGCCCTCGCAGGGCTGACTTCGAGGAGTCACATCGGCGCATGGGTCTGACCCGTGAGGTCGTAAGCCTCCAGCAAACACCCGAAGGAGACTACGTGGTCGTTTGCCTGGAAGGAGATGACCCAAATGGTGTCGTATCGAAGTATCTAAACTCGGACGAGCCATTCGACCGTTGGTTCGCCGAGACGATCCTCATCGGTACTCACGGGATGGATGCTTCGCAGGAGCCGCCGCCTCCCAATCAGGTCTTCGTGGATTGGCGGGCGTAGCAGCGCGGCAGCGACTAGCATGGTGCTGGCTCTGATCTCGCCGAGCTAACCCGATGTCCGACCCCATCGTCCGCCTGAACGTCGCTCTTCAGGGCCGCTACCGCGTAGAGCGTGAGCTGGGTGAAGGCGGCATGGCCACGGTCTACCTGGCCGACGACCTGAAGCACGAGCGCAAGGTCGCGGAGCAACTTGATCTTGGTGAGTCAAGTCATGGCTATTGCCGGACGAAGCGTAAGAGGGGCAGCGGCGATCGGATAACCGACGTTCTATCGGTCGTGACCGAGGCCCAACGGGCGCGGGAGAAGTCCAGGGAACATATCCCCATACATCGGCTGCGGATCGGCGCGGTCTACGCAGTGGCTGAACGGGAACTTCGGCGTGGGGGCCGATTCAAGGACATGCGGTCTGCCAAGAACACCATTGACGACGCCTTAGCCAGGCGCCTCGGCGTGCGGGGGCTCGGTGGGTTCGATTCGCTACTCGATGATTGGTTCCGCTATGGGTCAAAGGAGTTAGAGCGTGCCGCGTTGCAGAGGTGCTTGAGTGAGGACCAACGGGCGCGGGTGGGGGCTGTTTTCCGGCGAGGGCCAGGCAAGTACGCAATCGAGAGCGACGGTCGCTTGTGGGTGCTCCGCCGCTTCGACCGCTATGGGACGCTGGCGTCGGGGGCGAGCGTCGTCTCGGTTCGCGAGCAGGCGTTCGCGAGGCTTCGAGGCTTCGCGCCGTGCTCGTTCCGCGTCATCGGGAAGATACCCGAGGAATGGCAGCTCGAGAGCGAGCAGGGCGAGTGGGAGCAGGTGGAGCCGGGAGCCGGAAGTCCAACAGCTCCGAGCGATTCGGCGATGAGGAGCGGAGCCAGAGGAGCAAAACCAACTGGCACAAGGTTGACCCATCGTTTCAGCAGGGGAAGAGGATTAGCAAGATGAAGTGGCACGATCCTAACGTTCAGAGGCGAGGTCGATCACACCACCCGGGTGCCCGGGCTCATATGCGGCGGCCTCGCGGACATGGAGGACGAAGATCTCCAGAAGTACTTGGATGAGGCAAGACAGCCTTAAGATGCCTGAACCCGGCAACCGCCCGAAGGGGGTTAACTAGCCAGGAGAAGATGATGGGAAGCATCCGAGACACATACAAGTACGAGCTGAGAGACCAGAATCGGGTTGTGTACATCGGCATCACGAACGACCCGGACCGTCGTGAAGAGGACCGAGCGGAGGGGAAGCGGTTCTCGCGCATGTGGCTTATCGGGAATCGAACGACGCAGATGGCGGCTGAGAGGTGGGAAAAGGAGCGACTCGCGTCCTACCGGCGAAGCCACGGGGGCAAGAATCCCCGCTACAACAAGTAGGGGCGGTGAGGCTGGCGAGCGAGAGCAGGGCCTAGACGACTTCCAGCCTAGTGACATTCTCGAAGCCGCGAGACCGATGGCTGAGCGTTCCATCTTCTATGTCCGTCAGATCGGCGACTACTGGGCAGTTCGTCAATGGGACACGGCTGTGGACGCACTTCGATATGTGTCCGAGGAGGAAGCGGTCAGCGGTGCCTTCCACCTTGCTGAGGCATTCAAGCCCGGCGTGGTTATCGTGCACCATGAGCATGGGCCTCCGACGCGTCGGGAATTCGGCTGATGCCTGAAGCGTCCGACGAAACGGTAACTCCGATGCGCGGGTGGTTCGATCGCCGCGACGGCAGTTACTGGATGCTCTGGTTCGATCGAGGAGATCGGGACGTGCTGGTGTTTGCGGGCGAGGACGGCGAGCGCTACAGCATCGAGGTGGACTTCGAGGACGGACTCGAGGATCGCTCCGACGCAGAGCTAGAGTGGCTCCTTGATGAGGCTCGGAGGTGAAGGCATGGCACGCACGAGGAGTTGGACCGATCGTAGGGATGGAAAGCTCTGGCTGCTGAGGCGTAGGCTTGGGGTGGACCCGGCCTCGGCCCTTCTCCTCTTCGCTCGTCGCGCCGAACTGCGTACCGTGTTGCTCGAGCACCAAGCCGAGCTAGACGACCTCACCGACGAGGAGCTCGAGGCGCTGCTCGATCGGTCGAAGAGGATTCACCCAGCTGGTAGCTAGAATCAGGCCACCTCCCTAAGGTGAGTTTTGAGGCTTGAGTGGCACACCGGATCACATACCATATTCGTCAGATTGGCTGGCAGTGGGTCATGACCCGCGAAGGCGTCGGCGAGGTCTTTCAGGAGCGTTCGAAGAAGGACGCGATCAGTCGAGCCTACGAGATCGCGAGTGCCTCTGGGCGCCCATGTGTCGTCGTTACTCACCACGAGAACGGAATCGTCGAGCGGAAGAGCTTCGGGTAGGTGCCTGAAGCCGGCCACCGCCCGAAGGGCAGGGGAGTGGCGCATGGCACGCACTAGACACTGGACGGACCCAAGGGACGGGAAGCTGTGGTGGTTGCGGTGTGGACTCGGAGTGGACCCTGGCACGTCCCTTCTCTTCTTCACTCGTGGCCCCGAACGGCGTACCGTGCTGCTGGACCGCCAAGCCGAGCTAGACGACCTCACCGACGAGGAGCTCGAGTTGCTGTTGGATAAGGCGCAGAGAGAGCTGGGAGGAGATGCCTGAAGCCGGCCACTGCGAGAAAGGGCAGGGGGTACTTCGCCCGCCGCATCTGGCACGGCCCGAACGAGCTCTCTTCGTTGTTCGGTCCCGCTCACAACTGTTAGGTGCCCCCAGACAGCGCCGAGAAGAGGGTCCATTCTCGCTAACCGCATCCTCTCCTTGCGGGCGAGTGCCGGGCCTCCGTAACCTCCAGTCTTCCAGTCTGCACATCTCCCGGAGGCCCCCATGAGCGGCGAGATCCAGAGCATCAGTTGGCAGCTCGACGAGGACGGTGGAGGAGAGGCCAAGTGGTTCATCGACCACCTATCCCATGTGGATCAACACAAACGGACCTTCGACTCACTGGACGAGTTGCCAGCACAGATAGCAGCTGCGATTCGGAGCCTGTCAACCCCGATGAGACACTTGGGGGAAACAATTAGAGAGCAATCTCCTGTGTAGTGAGGGTGGGGCTTGGAGGATTGATCCAGACGGCCTCCGGGAGTGGTTTAGGCTTCGGCTCACCGGAGACGAAGCGGTCAGGATGAGCGGCCCATGCCTCGCGGAGCACTGCCTTCCTGCGGGCGATGACCTGATCGGCGAGACCGAAGTGGACCTGTTCGGGCGTCAGCATCGAGATGCCGCCATGGCGGTGCTCGGTATTGTACCAAGGGAAGAACGAGCGACAGAAGGTCTTGGCCTGATTCTGATCCCCGAACCGCCCGGGAAAGGAGGGATGGTACTTCAAGGTCTTGAACTGAGTCTCGGAGAACGGATTGTCATCCGAGACCTGGGGTCGGCTCAACGAGCGGGTCACGCCGAGATCGGCGAGTAGCTGAGCCGTGCATTGGCTCGTCATCGGAGCCCCTCGATCGGAGTGCAGGGTCAGGACCTGGGGCTGGACGCCATGCTTCAGGCAACTCTGCTGGATCAGCCGGCCGGCCAGGGCGGAGTTCTCCCGATCCGCCACCATCCATCCCGGCACGTAGCGGCTGAAGATGTCCAGGATGACGTAGAGGTAGAAGTAGCTCCACTTCTTCGGCCCCAGCAGCCGGGTGATATCCCAGGACCAGACCTGGTTCGGGCCCGTCGCCATCAGCTCGGGTTTCTTGTATTCGGGATGACTCCGCTGCGCTCGGCGCTCCTGAACCGCCTCACGCGAGTCCAGAACGCGATACATCGTACGCTCGCTGCTCAGGTAGAACGTCCTCGTCGAGCAGCGTCGCCACGACCTCGGCCGGGGCGCGGTCCACGAACCGGTCCGAACACAGCGTGTCGAACACCCTGTCTCGTTCCTTCTCGCTCAAGGCCCGGGCGGGGGTCGGGCGGGGCTGCTGATGCCCGGTCGTTGGACTCCGACGACGGTAGAACGTGGCTCGGGAGACCCTGAGCGCAGTACACGCGGGCTTCACCCCTACATGCTTGGCCAGCTCCTGGGTCGCCTTCATGAGTGCGTTCCGTCCTCGAGGCTCAATCCCAGCAGCCCTGCAACTTTTCCCTGGACGTCGATGATCAGGTGCGCCTTCTGGAGCTCCTTCTCGAGGCGAGTGTTCTCGCGCTCCAACTTGCGCACCTTCTCCTCCAGAGGATTCCGTTCGCGCTTACGGCCTCGTTTCTTCGACAGCGCTTTCAGGGACCCGCTATGCGCCGCCTTGCGCCATGTCGTCAGGTGCGACGAGTACAAGCCTTCGCGCCGTAGAAGTCGGCCGATCTCTCCGGACTCCGTGCACCGGTCCGCCTCTTCGACGATCCGCAGCTTGTACGACGGAGCGAACCGGCGGCGGAGCGGCTTATCCACGACCTCCGGGTCCGGGACGGCTGCCGCGCTTCGCTTACCCTGCCATGTTAGTGGGGCTATTCCATTCTCTTTCATTCTCTCTCGGTCTCTCAGCATCCTCGGTTTCTCTGCCTTCGCCCTACTCTAATTCTTTAGGCGTTCCGTGTCTCACGTAAGTTGGCAGAGAGGGATTCGTGAGGACGGGCGCACCGAGGGAGAGTGGCCGCGAATGGACGCAGAGTAGAACCGTAGGCTCCGAGCTCGTTCCCCGAGGGCAATCCCGATCGAGATCCTTCGCGACGAGCACGACCACCGCCAGGAGTATCAGGCTGGGCCAGCCCTTTCATATCTTCTAGCGGCCTCACATCAGTGCCATCTAGCCATCGCCCAACCTCAGCATCACCCATAGCTTGAGCGCATGGGGCATAGCATCCTTCGGGTTTGGCTCGATTCAACCGCAGACTCGCACTCTTCATGCTGCTGAAACATGAGGCCGTGAGTTCGACTCTGGTCGCTGTCAGCATCGGCAGGGGGGAGTACCGTTAGATTTACGGTCATGGACTTGACGCCCGATGAGCAACCTGTCGTCCGTCGTGCTGTGGCGGCATACCACGAGACGAAGAAGGGGCACAAGGGGCTGTTCAGAGGCCCGACTGCCGACGAGATTCTCGAAGAATTGAAGCCGTCTCCCGTCCGTTGGGGTGAACTCGCCGCGTTTGTGATCGGAACGGCAGAAGGACCCAAACGAAGGAATCGATATCGTCGTGCACGTCGCGTGCGGTTACCACATTAGCGTGGTGATCGTCGGCAAACTGGATAACTAGCGGCCTCGCAGTAGTCCCATCCAGCCATCCCCCGACCTCATCGTCAGGCATAGCTTTCGTGCATGAGTGCATCCGGCTTCGGCTCAGTTCAGCCGCAGACTCGCACCCCTCGCCTGACAGTCCGCTGCGAGTATCCCGATAGCAGCATGGAGCCCACATGTGTGTCATTCAGGCTCTCCCCATCCTATGGCATCCACACCGCCCGTGAAGCGCACGATTGGTTCCTCAAAATGATGCACGCTCATGACGAGTTCGAAGTGGAGACGGATGAGCCTCGGGAGTTGCCGATGCCGTTCTGGAGTGAGACGGTGCGGCAGTGATCTGTAAGGTTTTCGAGATCAGGCGCACTAACCTCTGAGTACAACATCTGGCAGGTGGTCGTCTACAGCCACCGCCGGGACTCAGCGCAACCTGTCTGCATTGGTTGCGGCGAAGCAAGTCGCACGAGGCTCGAGGCCGAGAACGCGAGGCTGACAACTGCATTACTTGAGACACGATGGCGCAGGGTTGGCAGGGGAGACGGGTGGTTAATCTGCAACGCCTGCGGTTTCTCTGAAGGACAAGGCTGCGCCAAGAGTTGCTGTGCCCGTCGTGCTCTCCACCCAGAGGACAAATGACCTTGGCCGTTGTCGGAATCCTGCTCATAGGCGCGTGGGCTTATGCGTGGAAGCAGTACAAGGAAACGAGGGGCAGATAATGAAACGCTGGCAAGCCCTACTAACGATGCTCGTGATCGCTCTTTTGTCCGTGGTTGTAATTCACTCTGTACCTCTTCGACCGTTGCCACGGCCACTACACCGAGAGCACATCACCTGAGCAATTCAAGTCCCGTTCTATCGGAGATGTTGCAGAAATGAGCCCCAAAAGTCACGAAGAGCATCCAGCGGAGGAGGATCGACGGAAATACAACAGGCGAGAAAGAGATTGGTACCCAGCTCGCGTCCTATCGCGGATTGTCCTGGCATTCATGGAAAAGCGGTTCGATGAGATCGGCCCGATGATTACCGGGGTCATGGGCATTACATCCGCCGATCCCTCCACGGGAGCCCGCCAGGAAGCGCATGAGAGGCGGGCTTCTGATTTGAGCTTCGTCGAGTTCGTGGTTGACCTCGTCGATCAGCACTGCGCGGTCACCGTTTTGGACAAGATTTGGACAAAAAAAGACCCCGGACTCCGTGAAGAGCCTGGGCACCCTGTGGCGCGAGTCGCCCGGTCTTAGGTCAAGTCACTCCCGAAACGCGTTTCACAGGAGACACCGCCATGAAAGCGATGCTCGCGACAGCTTGGGAGAGGTCTATGATGCGGACCATGCTGCACATGCCCAAGCCCTGGATGGCCTGGCTGGCCGTGCTCATCCTCGTCAATCTGGCCGGCGGGCTGTATTACTTCGGCTCGCTGGAGGGCAAGCTCGTGGTGGCTGCTTTGTTTGGGGCGATCATCGTGATGGAGGCCATCTTCAAGGCCAAAGGATTCATGCGCCTGCTGGGGTTGGGCCACATATTCTGGTGCCGTTGGTGCCATGGCTGTGGATGCGCTACGCGGACGCGCCGGCGGACGGTGGCTTTCGGGCCTGGCTGGTAGCGGTGATGCTGATGAACACCCTCTCGCTGATCATCGACGCCATTGACGTGACGCGCTACGCCAGGGGCGAGCAGGCTCCGACAATCACGCTGCCCGAATGATCGTTCTCATCGGGCCGCCGGCGAGGTCGTCACGGCGCGTTCACCAGGCAGGGGATTCGCTTGCTCCTAGTCCAGAGCCAGCAGTAGAATCAGCAGCAGGTGGAAGGTAGCAACTTTAGCAAGTCACCAGCCGCCCCCCTCCCGGTGGCGGAAGTGTGACGCCTCGCCGGGCGCCCGGTCGCACGCTACTTGGAAGAAACGCGGCACCAGGATGGCTCAAGGCGGCTGTGTGCTGGGCGATGGAGGTCATGTTGCCGGACCAAGAACGAACCGATGAGGAACTGACGCCGCCAGAGACCTCGGGTGGTGATCATGCACACGCGGTGACGCGTGCCGGGCTATCCAGCATTCCTCTTGTAGGTGGGGCGGCGGCAGAGCTCTTCTCAGCCCTCGTGACACCGCCTCTAGAGGCCCGTCTTGAGGGGTGGAGGGAGACGGTTGGCGAAGCGCTCCAGACCATCGATGAGCCGAGAGCCCCGGACCTCTGATGCGATGAAGATCACCCGGCTCTCCGCCTATCGGGTCGACCTGCCCCTCCACGAGGGCAGCTACAACTGGTCCGGGGGCAAGTCCGTCTCCGTGTTCGACAGCACGATCGTCAGGCTGGAGACCGACGAGGGCCTGGTGGGGTGGGGCGAGGTGTGCCCTCTGGGCGCCTTCTACCTCCCGGCCTACGCCGGCGGAGTGCGGGCCGGGCTGAAGGAGTTGGGGCCCCACCTCATGGGCATGGATCCCACGGAACTCGGGAAGCTGAATCACTCCATGGATGCGGCCCTGAAGGGCCATCCCTACGTGAAGTCACCCGTGGACATGGCGTGCTGGGACATCCTGGGGAAGGTCGCGGGACAGCCCGCGTGCGTGCTCCTGGGTGGCCGCTACGGAGAGGACTTCGTGCTCTACAGGGCCATCTCCCAGGAGAGCCCCGAGGCCATGGCGGGTCGCGTGGCCGGGTACCGGGACGAGGGGTACCGCAGATTCCAGCTGAAGGTCGGCGCGGACCCCGAGGAGGACATCGAGCGGATCCGGGCCGTCGCCGCAGTGCTCGAGCGGGGCGACGTCCTCATCGCCGACGCCAACACCGGCTGGCTGCCCCACGCCGCCGCCAGGGTGGTGCGGGGCGTCCGTGACGTGGATGTCTACATTGAGCAGCCCTGCCTGAGCTACGAGGAGTGTCTCTCCATCAGGCGGCGTACCGACCACCCCTTCGTGCTGGACGAGAGCATCGACGGGATGGAAGCCCTCCTGCGGGGTCATGCCGACCTGGCCATGGACGTGGTCAACATCAAGATCAGCAAGTTCGGTGGCCTCACGAAGGCCAGGCAGGCCAGGGACCTGTGCACGTCCATGGGGATCGCCATGACCCTGGAGGACTCCTGGGGTGGCGACGTCACGACGGCCGCCATCGCCCATCTGGCCCACAGCACCTTACCGGAGTTCTTGTTCACCGCCACGGACTTCAACAGCTACGTCACGGTGAGCACGGCAGACGGTGCGCCCCAGCGCCAGGACGGCCGCATGAGAGCGTCCGAGTCGCCGGGCCTCGGCGTGGAGCCCCGCCCCGACGTCCTGGGCGAGGCGCTCGTGGACGTGAGCGCCTGACGGTGCCCGTGACTATGGTGCCCCGGATGTCTGAAGCCGGCAACCGCTCGAGGACCTGATGGTTGAACTCCTTATTGAGTTTCGCGACATCCTCATTCTGCTGTTAGGTGCCGGACTGGGATTCATTCTCTCCCGAGTCGGGGTGAAGATTGAGTCGACGGCCCGACGTCAGCTCCTTTCGACCGCGGCATTGGCGGAACTCCGATGGCTGGACGGCATCCTGCGGGAGATTGTGGAGAAGGGACCGAGCGCATACGACGACCTCCGTCATCCGGCGCTGACTGCTCTTGTGGCAGAGGTCCACATATTCGACGTGAAGACTGTTAAGGCACTTGCCGACTTTCAAGCACAGCTGAGGGATGTCCAAGAGGGCAATATTTGGTACTCAGCCAACCGACAAGATCTGGTCGGGAGACGGGAGTAGTTCGTCCGAGAGATCAAAGCGAAGGCCGCGTTCGCGTGCCAGGTACTTCCGGCCCTGGTGGCGGCCCTGGTCGAAAGCGGTGGTGAAAAGCCTGGCCCATTGGAGGGTGAGGTGGTGTTCGGCGACGATCTTCCGATACTCCCACCTCACCCGTTCGGCGAGCCCAAGTATCTGAAGCGGCTTAGAGAACGCAAGGAAGGCGTGGAAGAGGATACCTGAAGCCCCCAACCGCGAGAAGGGCAGGGATTCACTTGCTCCTGATCTGGAGCCAGCGATAGAATCAGGAGCAGGTACTTCTCCTGCCGAGGAACACCAGTGAAGGGCGGACGAGTGGAGAACGGCGAGGGAAAGGGCAGCGACGAGTACCGGGACACCCTGAAGGAGGTCTTGGAGGATGTTGCGCACCATGCTCAGCGTCAGGCGGACGCGCCCACGCGCCGATCCCACCGTAGGATGCATCCTGTGGTAGCTCCCATTCTGGCGATCATATCTTTTTGGCTCTGGGTTTTCCCACCGGAGGTCCTTCAACCGGTCCCCCCTCCGGAAGTGCCGGTAGCGCTTCAAGAAGCAGGCCTCAGGATCGAGATGTACTTGCAGTTCACTCGTATTCAGCAGTACATGACTGACCACGGGCGGCTGCCGGCCACGCTCGAGGACACCGGCGACGTAGCGGAGGGGGTGAGCTACTTCCCACTCGTCGGCTCCACGTTCCGGCTCCATGGTGAGGTCGGGGGCGTGACGGTCGAGTACGTATCCACCCAGCCCGTGGAAGACCTCCTGGCCAACGCCAAGGAGATGGTTTCCGGAGGGCGGACATCATGACGAGCGATCGCAGAGGGTTCTCCCTGGTGGAGCTGACCGTCGTGGTCCTGATCGTCAGCATCCTGGCGGCCATCGCTCAACCCAGGATCTCCCAAGTCATCGTGAAGGCCCGGGCGGCGTCGGCCCTAGGCGACATGGAGGTCGTTCGGGTCGCCGCATACGCGTATCAGAACGAGGAAAACGACTGGCCCTCTGAGGTAGCCTCGGGTGTCATCCCACCTGGGCTCGCCGCCTACCTTCCCGGCGGGTTCGAGTTCACGAAGAAGAACTACGTTCTGGACTTCGACAATTGGGGAGGCACCCCCTTCGAGGTGGGGGTCACCGTAGTTACTTCGGATAGCGAACTCGGCCTAACGCTTCTGGACATGCTAGGTACGCCGAAGTGGACCTCCGGCGATAAGTACACGTGGGTAATCGAGTAGATGGCTGAAGCTGGCCACGGACCGAACGGAGCGGAGGTTACACCGTGGCACGAGTACTGATCGTCGAAGACGACTTTGCGGATCACCTCCTCTTGTATTCCATCTTCGAGGGAACAGGTCACGAGACCTACTTCGCCAGTGATGGCGAGAAGGCTTTGAGCACGTACCGAAAGCAGGACATCGACGTCGTCGTCACCGATCTTCACATGCCCAACGTCGATGGGCTGGAGTTGATCGAGTCTCTGCTGGCGCTGTATCCGGAGGCGGCGATCATCGCCGTCTCTGGGAAGGGGACGGAACTCCTTGCTCAGGCCCAGGCCCTGGGCGTCCTCGCCGCGTTCAGCAAACCGGTCGACCCCGAAGAGCTCCTCGAGGCCGTCGCGAATGCAGTTGCCAGCGGATGATGATGATGGGTGAGGCCGGCCACCCGTAAGCCCAAACCGTGGAGCATACAAGATCGCAGACTCTTAGCGGAGGGAACAATGCTGGTATTGATCGTCGAGGACAACGCGGGTGATGCCCTCTTGATGGAGAAGGCGGTGGCCGAAGTCGGGGGACCGGGCACCGAGGTTCGGGTGTTTGACGCCGGTGAAGCCGCCATTGAGCATCTGGATCACCTGTCGCGAGATGGCGTTCCGGATCTGTTGCTCGTCGATCTGAGTCTGCCTCAGATGTCGGGATACCAGTTCCTCGAGTGGCTCCGAGGCCAGGAGGTGCTGAAGGAGGTCCCTGTAGTCGTCTTCTCCGCGTTTCAGAACCTCGATGCCGACTTGGCCTCGAAGCTGGGCGTCTTAGCCTACTGTCGTAAGCCTGAGGATATCGCCAAGTATGTGAGGATCCTCCAGCGAACGGTGGACGATCAGGTGGACAACCTCGGCGAGTGACCCCCGCGTCCGATCCTGAGCTTCGTGCAGCTGCACGGGATGGGGACGGAGCAGATCCACGTGAGGGTGGAGGAGCTGGATGAGGCGGTGATGGGACGGGGCCGTTAACGGCCCTCTAGGCCACGAGGACGCTCCAGCCTACCCAGGATACCGAATAAACCCCGAACACGCTCAGAACGTGTTTGCAGGCGTCTGACAGGGCTTCTGCTTGCGCCTACCGGCTCGCTCTCGGATGTTGAACGCGGTCTGATCCCGGAGTGCAGCCCGTGTCCGATCCAGTTGTGCGCTTGAACGCCGCCCTCGAAGGCCGTTACGCCATCGAGCGCGAAGCTGAGCCGCAGGCGTCCACTTCGGAGAAACACCCGCACGAAGGTGGTGCACCATGATTACGCCAATACGAGCAACGGTTGTCATTCTACTTCTCGCCCACGCGATCACGGCACCTCTGGTTCGCGCTCAAGAGACGCCCAAGTCCGACCGGGAGGCGATGTACTACCGGTACCTGGAGTTCGCTTCCTACGTCAAAGGCGGCTCGGTCGATCCCCACTGGATGGCCGACGGCAGCAGCTTCTGGTATGCCGAGGGGGCGCCCGACAACACCATAATCTGGAAGGTCGATCCAAGAGCCAACACCAAGACACCTCTGTTTGACGCTGAGCGTCTCCGCCAAGCGCTCGCCGCCGTGCTGGGGCATGAGCCACCATACGAAGCCCTGCCGTTTGAGGACCTCACGTTTATCGAGGGCCAGGAAGCCGTCAGGTTCACCGTCGAGGACGAGGAGTTTATTCTCCGGCTCGACACCTACCAGATAAGCCGAGTCCCTAGCGTATCCGAGGGGGAGAGAAGGCGCCTCGTCCCACAGCTAATTGGGACCTATTCCTGGTCCACGTAAGGCGTGCCCAGCATTGACATCATGGAGATCCTCTCTCCCGACGACCGCTGGTTCGCCAGCGTAAGAGACTACAACCTCTGGCTGCGTTCCACCGACGACGACCGCGCCGTGCAGCTCACTACCGATGGCATCCGAGACTACGGGTGGGGTCGCTACTGGGAAGGCTGGGCCTTGTGGTCACCGGACAGCCAGAAGTTAGTGGTGAGGAGAGGGGATTACCGCAACGCCCCCAAATACCCCATTGTCGACTATCTAAAGCCGAGGGTGGAGGTACACTGGTCACTCTCCGACAGTGACCCCTACCCCCCGAGCGAATTCTTCGTCGTGGATATTCTCACGCAAAAACTTGTCCGCGTCGACACTGGCACGGAGCCGGATCAGCCGTTCGACGTCCTGGGGTGGCGACCGGACGGCTCCGAGCTGCTTTTCCTCAGGTTTGACGGCAGGACCACGAAGTTGGACCTCATGGCCGCAAATCCCTCGACGGGCTCGACACGGATTATTCTCACCGAAAGCCGAACAACGTGGGGGTTCTGGCTGCAATGGGAGCGACTTTTTACGCCCCTCGAAGACGGAGCACGCTTCATCTGGAGGTCAGAACGGGATGGTTGGTATCACCTCTACCTGTATGACTTGGACGGCAATCTGATCCGGCGGTTGACAGAAGGGCTCTTCCCTGTGGTGCAAGTTGTGGCGGTGGACGAGAAGGCTGGCTGGGTGTACTTCACCGCTCACGGCGACCTGCAGCGGCCCTACGACACCCACCTCTACAGAGTGGATCTAGAAGGGAACCGGCTGACGCGACTGACCGAAGCCACCGGTCAACACGACATCCAGTTTGCGCCGTCGAAGGAATTCTTCTTGGATACCCACTCCGATGTCGACCGGCCACCGGCGGTGGAGTTGAAACGGGCGGATGGCACATTGCTGCAGACGGTCTCAAGAGCCAACATCGACGCTCTGATTACAGAACTCAAGTGGAGCCCGCCGGAGGAGTTCGTCGTCAAAGCCGCCGATGGGGAAACCGATCTCTACGGCGTGCTCTATAAGCCATACGATTTTGACCCGAAGAAGAAATACCCAGTCATTGACCGCATCTATGGCAGCCCGGCACTTGCTTTCGTACCGCACTCTTTTTTCCCCAATAGTCTAAGCCTGGCACGGGGGCAGCTGGGGTTTATCCACTTGATCGTGGACGCTCGCGGAACCCCCGAGCGTGGAAGGGAGTTCCAAGAGGTCGTTTACGGAAACCTGGGTCGAAACGAGATCCCTGACCATGTCGCGGCACTCCAGCAGTTGGCTGAAACGAGGCCCTACATGGACCTGAGCCGGGTCGGGATACAGGGCCACTCGTTTGGCGCCTATTTTGCCATCCGCGCTATGCTACTTGCGCCGGATGTGTACCACGTCGGTGTGGCAGGTGCAGGAGGTGCACCCTACAACCCGGAGGATAACCCGGAACTTTGGAACGATGTCTTGACGGGTAGTAAGGAGGCATTCGACTACGCCTCCAATCTCAATTTCGCGGCGAATTTAAAGGGTAAGCTGTTTCTCCTCCACGGCACCAGCGACGTCGACGCGCCCGTCTCCGGAACGATGAGGATGGTGGACGCGCTGATCCGTGCAGGCAAACCCTTCGACCTACTTGTGCTGCCCGGCGTGGGCCACCAGTTCCGGGGCACGTCGTCATCTGATCGAACAAGTCAGACCTACGCATTCGACGCCATTCGCCGCTATTTGCAGGAGCATCTGAAGCCCTAGGGCTAGGGAGGGACGTGTCGCAGATGCCACTCGTTTCGACACGCTCTCGCGGACTTGCTTCATGAGGCGGGGGAGAAGACCACGGGTGCCAATTGACCCACCAGATTCCCTGGCTGCGCGTCTTCGTGGAAGGCGTCGTGATCGTCGGCAAACTGGAGACCTAGCGGCCTCGCATCACTCCCATCCAGCCATCGCCCAACCTCAGCATCACCCATAGCTTGAGCGCATGGGCATGTACTCGTGGGACATCGATGGCGGTTTCAGCAGTTTAGATTCACCGATCCAGCGCCCATCCAATCCTCGCCTCACGGTTCGCTCCTACTTCGATCCACGGCTGTCGATGGAGGCCGACCCATGCGAGAGCTGATCGGGTGGTTTCTTGTCGGTCTCGGCTGTCTGTGCGGCCTGCGTATCCTGGCTTACCTCGCGGAACACGGGATGAAAATCGACGACTGGAGATCCGTGTTAAAGCGGGAGGTCGACCCACACACGCGTATAGTCGAAATACCGATTCTCCGTGTATGGATCTCCGGTTTTCTTGGGTTGATTCTCCTCGGGATGATGTTTCTCATCGGCATGCCCAGATGAGTTGTGGGGCCGCTTGCGGCCTGTGGGTGGCGAAAACCTCGTCTGCTGCGAAATTACTGGCCTTTCACGGTTCGCAGGTGGGAACGAATTTCGCAACGGAGGGATTGATTGAGGTACTGCGTATAGAGGAAGTTGCCCCCCACCTTGAACGTGTGGTCGCCCAGGACGTGGGTGAAGTTGTCCACGACCTGGAACTTGGTCTCCTCGAACCGGTTGTTGAATGCCGCGAAGGAGCCTCCGTATTCGATCCGCTGGTTGTTCGAGAGGCTCACCTGCAGGGCCGGCCGCAGGTCGTTGGCCTGACGGGGCCGAGTTTCCTTCGCGTACTGCGCCCGCAGCACGTTGAAGGTGTTGTCTCCGAGCACGGATTGGAGCTCGCTCACGAACGAATGGGACTCGTCCTCGAGCTTCTCGGCCCGGGAGATCCCGTAGGCGAAGTCGAAGTTCCCGTTCCATTCGTTGTCGTTGGTGAACGTCGAGTAGTTGTGCCGCACCGACAGCCGGTGATCGTCGTTCAGGTTCCAGTCGATCCGACCGAAGATCGTGATCGCGTCCTCCGTGGTCGAGAAGGGCTGATATACTGCGGCCGGATCGGAGACGCCGTACTGGCTCGACAGGATGTCGAAGTACTCCGAAATCTCATTGAACACCACCGGGTCCTCGGCCGACCCACCGGGCCCGAAGCGCTCCTGGGTCAGCGGTAGCTGCGGCTCGCGGCGTCGCTGACCGTCCACCGACAGAAAGAAGAACGCCTTGTCCCTCTTGATCGGCCCACTGATGGAGCCGGCGAACTGCTGGACCTCGTACTCCGTGGTGATCTCCGGGTTGGTGTCGTCCTGGATGAACGGACTCCCCGTCAGGGCGTCGTCTCGGATGTTGGCGTAGGCGCTCCCCTTGAACTGGTTGGTTCCACCCTGCGTGATCACGTTGATGATCCCGCCTCCGAAGCGGCCGTGCTCCACGTCGAAGCCGTTGGTGATGATCTGGAATTCCTTGAGGGATTCCAGGGAGAAGACGAAGGGGATCCGGGACCCACCCCGGTTCTCACCGAAGAACGAGTTGTTGGCGTCCACGCCGTCGATCTGGATGCTGGTCTGGGAGGAGCGCATGCCGGCGATGGAGAACTGCCCGCCAGTGGTCACTCCCGGGTCGGGCGCGACGAGGCCCGACAGGTTGATGAAGTCCGTGAAGTCACGCCCCAGGACCGGGAGCTCCTGGATCTCCAGCTGGCCCACGTATTGGATGACGCCGCCGTCGCTCACGTCGATGGGGGGACGGTCCGCCGATACCGTGATCCCCTCGATCTCGATGGCCTGGCTGGTGAGCCCGAAGTTGGCCAGGCTCGAGGTTCCTATGGCCACTCGAACCGTCTGCGTGGCCTGGCCGAACCCGATCATCTCGGTCTGCACTTCGTAGGTACCCGAAGGCAAGAGCCGGGCGGTGTACCGACCGTCTGCGTTGGAGAGCGCCGTCCGGGTGAGGCCGGTCTCGGTGTTGCGCGCCGTCACGACCACCAATGCCACGGGCTGGCCACCTTCGTTCACGATGCCGCCACGGATCTGGCCGGTGGTGGTGGAGTTCTGCGCCGCGACGGGAGCCGTGCCGGCAACCACCATGGCGAGGGGGCCGAGGAAGCGGATCAAAGTGCTGGTCTTGCGCATGGTTGCCGTCAGTCCGTGTGCGGGTTCAGACCGGCTGCGCGCTGTGGGCCGGAGGCCCTTTCTGGTCAGTTGCATGCGACCTCCTCGATGTCGGCCAGCGTCCGTGGGAAGATCTCTCCCGTTCCGAGGAAGGTGCCGCCGACCCCGACGATGTCGTAGCAAACCCCGACGGTCATGAGGTCGTTGAGCGAATTCCGATCGGCCACCCCGTCTTCGATCCGGATGACCGTGCCACCGCTGCCGTCGTCGATGGGTCCGTTCTGCAGGTTGCCGATCGATGTGAAGATGCCCGTGAACTCCGCGGCCGCGACCCGAATCAGGGCGCCCTGGACCGGGTCGGTGAAGTCGGAGCCGGACGCAGCGATGGCGGCTGTCGTCACCAACATGGGTGAGGGTGCGCCCACGTCGGGCACGACGCCTCGCAACACCGGACTGGTGAACTCGAAGTCTCCTGCGTTGTCGCCCACGGTTCCACCGATCTCGATCTGGTCGCCCACTTCGAGTCCCTGGCCGTCGAGGGCGCCCGAGAAGATCTTCGCGCCAGCGCTGGCGTCCTGGATGTAGGTCCAGCTGGACTCGATCTGCCCTGGCGCGGCGGTGACGACACCCTTCACGATGGCGAACGTGCCCGCAGCCAGCTCCTTGGCTGCCGCGATGGTGATGAGGCATCCCGGCCGACCCCGAACCTCGGCGAAGCGCGTCTCGTCCAGGTTGATTGTCACCGGGACTGGGTTCTGGCATATGTTTACGCCCTCCGGGACGGTGAGCGTGTCGATGAGCAGGTCGTGGGTTCCGCCGGGCAACCCGTCGAGGCGGAAGCGCCCGTCGGTTCCGGTCGAAGTCGACCCGCCGGAAAAGGTCTGGCCGGTTCCCCGCTCCTGTACGGCGACGTTCAACGCCGAGATCCCATAATCGCCGTCGGCGGCGTCGAAGACCCCGTCCTCCGAGGCGTCGAAGAAAATGAAGCCTTCAAGGGATCCGCTTCCCACCACGGCCAGAGGTGGGGCCAGCTCGTCGTCGCACGCGATGACCAGCGTCAACGCCAACAGCATGGCGCCGGCGGCGAAGCGGCGAGTGTTGGTTCTTCCGTCCACTGGGGACACTCCTGATGCGCGTATCATGACTAGTTCGTCGCCGGTATGGTGGTGACGTCGCCGGGGCGTCTCGTCTCGAGTCGCGCCGGTTCGTTGCGGTCGTCGGTTCCCAGCACGCCCATGACCCTGACCATGCTGCCCAACGCCGGCCAGTCGGCGGCGCTCATGCCGGTCCGGTTGTCCACGTAGACGACGAACGACGTGCCGCCTGTGTCCTGGACGGCGACGCTCTGGGTGCCGAAACTCAGCTCCGTCACGGTCAAGAGCGTACCGCTGGCGACCACCAGCTCGCCCTGGAAAAGGCCGTGGTTGATCTGCTCTCCGGTCACGGGGCGCGGTGTCGGAACGGCTTCGTTGCCAAGGACGGTGAGGTCGGTGATGGAGCCGATCTGGGTCTCGCCCCTGAAGGTCGACACCTCGCCCGTGACCCGAACACGGTCTCCCTCGTTGAGGTCGGGCGCGCCGCTGTGGAAGGTGCTGATCCCTGCGGTGGCGTCCTGGAAGAAGTAGATTCGCCCGTCCCACTCGGTCTGCCAGGTCACCACCCCTTCCAGAATGACCGTGGCGCCGTCCATGGCCCGGGCCTCCGCGATGGAAAGCTGTCCGGCCGTCCCTACCACAAGGTCGTTGATGTCTCGGAGCTCGATGCGCGGCGCCGGGTCATTGCGATCGTCGGTTCCCAGCACGCCCGTCACCCGCACGGTCGAGCCCACCGCCGGCCAGTCGGCGGTGCTCACCCCTGTGCGGTTGTCGACGAACACGCTGAAGTCGGTGCCCGCTCCATCTCGAATGGTGACGTTCTGGCTTCCGAACGACACCTCTTCGACCGTCTGGAGGATGCCGGTGATGGTCACCAGCTCACCCTGCGCCGTACCCGCGTTGATCTGCGCGGCGGTGACGCCTCGCGGAGCGGGAACGGCCACGTTACCCAGAACCTGAAGGCTGCTGGGCGAGATCTGAGTCTCACCCCGGAAGGCGCTGATACCCCCCTGGATCCGAACGATGTCGCCACGCTGCAAGGTGGGCGCTCCGGAGAAGAAGGAGCTGAGCCCGCCGGTGGCGTCCTGGAAGAAGAAGATCCGGTCGTCCCACTGATTCTGCCACGTGATGACGCCCTGGACGACCACCGTCTCGCCGACCATGGCCCTGGCGTCGGCGATGGGTACCACCGAGCCTCCCTCGGCCAGATCCGCAGGGCTGCGCACCTCGATGCGGTGCGCCAGGTCGTCACGGTCGTCCGTTCCGACGACTCCCGTGACGCCGAAGACCTCGCCCACCGTCCACAGGTCTTCGGTCACGCCGGTCCGGTTGTCGGCGCGGACGGGGAAGTCGGTGCCGGTGCCGTCTCGGAGGATGATCCTCTGGGTCCCGAAGCTTTGCACCTCCACGCTCTGCACCGTAGCGTCGATGGTGACGAGCTGCCCGGCCACCGTGCCGTCGTTGGTCTCCATGCCCGTGACCTGCCTCGGGTCCGGCTCGCCGGCGATGCCCAGGTTTTCGAGGGTCAGGATCGGTGACACCTGTACCTCACCGCGGAACGCGCCTCGCGTACCCGTGATCTGGATACGGTCGCCGATCTCTATGTCCGGGCGGTTGAAGTCGAAGGTGGAGAGGCCTCCGGTCTCGTCCTGGAGGAAGTAGGTCCGATTGTCGAAGGTGGGGTGCCAGGTCACGATGCCCTGGATGGTCACCGTCTGGCCCTCCGGCGCATTCCGCGCGTCGGCCACCGAGATCAGCAGTGTCCCTTCGAACACGACGCCCAAGGAGACCTCGACCCCCGCACCGACCGTCACGACCTGAGTCGCGCCCCCGACGATATCCATCGTCTCGAGAGGATTGACCTGCAGCGTGTACGTCCCCGGACGAAGGATATCGAACGAGAATGTACCGTCTGCATCGGTGGTCGTCGTACGGATGGCGACGCCTTGGGCGGCGCTCTCAGGAGGGGCCTCGGGGGCGACGGCTCCCTCGAAGAGCATCAACTCGATGCCCGCCGCCGGCAGATCCGCCTCGGCCTCGTACTCTCCGCTCTCGTTGTCGTCGCGGTACAGCCGTCCCGAAATGCTGCCCGCGAGCAAGGAGTACCGGAACTCGGCGGTCAGAGCGACGCCACGGAAGGGCGCCGCCACCACCGGCGTCGTTGCGGTCGCCAGAACAGTGCCCGTGGGAGCCGCTCCCGCGATGGAGAGCTCGTAGCCTCCGGGCGTCAGTGCCGGGAAAGTGGCCACGCCGTCCGCGCCGGTGGTGGCGGTGGTGGCGCCGCCTGGGCCGGCGGCCGTGATGGTGGCCGACGCCACCCCCTCGTCCGTGCCTGCGTCGTAGGTACCGTTGCCGTTGGCGTCCACGTATGCCCGAACCGTGAGGCTGGAGGTGGTCCCGCTGTCGAGGCTGATCATCTCCTGATCGCAGCCGGTGACGGCGAGAAGGGCGCCGAGGAACAGAGTCCGCGAGAAGGGAGGTCTCATGCGGCGCTCCTAAGGTACTCGGAGGTTGGACGAGAGACGGAATCCCAATGTGGGGCGGGGTCGGTGGAAGAGCAACCGGGGTTGCGAAGCTGTTACGTCTAGGCGCACTCCGGCCCCGGTCCTACCTTCCTCTTTCGTGCGCGGGGGGACCTCCGGCGCGAGACGAGCACCTCCATCGGTCATGTTCGCACGCACTCCCAACTCGACATCGCAGGGCCACGTCGCCTTGATGATGGCCGCGGCGTTAGCCGCCGGGTGCGGCGGGAGCGACGGCACCGCACCGGAACCGCAGGCGCCTGTGATCACCGTTCAGGGGGTGTCGGACGGGGCCGTTGTCGAGGGGCCGGTTTCGATCACTATCTCGGTGAGCGTGGGGACCTATGCGGCGACCCTGAACGGGATCTCCTTCTTTTCGGGGAGCACCGTATCCGACCCAGGGAGCTACGTCCTACGGGTGGTTGCCCAGAACGGAGTATCGACCTCCCAGTCGGTGGTGAGCTTCGAGATCCGACTCGCCGGAGGAAGCGTCCTCGTCATCCGGGTTTTCGACCTCGGCGACAACAGTGCGGGTGGAGGCGGGGACGCCATTCTCCTGTCCGACTCCACGGCCGCTGGACAGCGGCACATGATGATCGACGCCGGACCCGGCGGGGTGGGCGGCACCGACCTGGACTTCGTTCAGGAGAGGCTGGCCGCGCTGGGAGTCGACACGCTCGAGGCATTGCTCCTGACGCACGCCCACACCGATCACTTCGACGGCATGCCGGACATCCTCAGGGAGGCCCACGTCCGTACGTTCTATAACAACGGCCAGGTCAGGAGCTTCTCGCGCTACAACGAGCTGCTCTCGCTGGCGGCGTCCCGAGCCGGCCAGGTGACGGTCCCGTCCGAGATAGTCGACATCGCCCTGGGGTTCTCGGGCGCCTCCAACCTGCGGATCATTCCGCCGCGGACCGCCGGCCTGGCGGACCCGGATGCAGGCGGCAGCGAGCTGAACGACGGCTCTCTCGGCACCGCTCTGACCAGGGCTGGGTTCACGATGTTCTTCGCCGGAGACGGAGAGGTCGAAGCCAACCTGCGTTGGCGGAACCAATTCGCCGACCTGACCCAGGGAGTCGTCGCCCTGAAGGTGGGTCATCACGGCGCCAACGACGCGGTGTTCGACAGCGGCTCGTCGGGCACGTCGAGTTGGCTGAGCCACTCTAGCCCCAGGCTGCAGATCATCAGTGCCAACGGGAAGAGTCACCCCAGGATTCGGGCGTTGGACGTTCTCTTGGCGCGGGCCGATAGCGAGACCTACTGTACCAACGTTCACGGCGACATCGAGATTCGAGTCGACGAGAAAGGTGCGTACACGGTGGTCGTGGAACGGAACGCCGCCATGGATTGCGTGCCGGGTGATGACGCCACGAGTTGACCGCCCGAGAGCAACTTTTTGCCCACTCGGGTGGTCCAACTGTGCGCACGAGAACCTTATCGGAGCCGGACGACGGCATGCTGACCATCCTCCGGAGGATCGCTCGGGTAGTGCTGAGCTGGATTCTCAAGAAGATCTGACCCGCCCCACCTCCCGCCGGGGACCCTACCCGGTCGGTCGGCCGGCAACCGCGGGTTAGAAGTTCAGGGGGTACAGCCTACGCTCACCACTGATAGGTAACGCTTTTCTCACCCCTGATGGGTGACAGTCTCGACCCGTAACGTGGCGCTCCTTCGACACGCTCTTGGAGCTGCCCATGCCATGGTTGGAGACCGATCCCATGAACGAACGCAAGCGATTCATCCTCGAGGCCACCGCGAGCCTCTTCTCCCACTCCGAACTCTGCCGACGCTACAACATCAGCCGCAAGACGGGCTACAAGTGGCTCGAACGATACGAGACCCAAGGACCCGACGGGCTGCTCGACCGCTCCCATCGGCCCCATTGCTGTCCCCACGCTACTGAGCCCCACATCCTCGAGGCTGCCTTCGAGCTCCGCCG
Source organism: Longimicrobiales bacterium (assembly GCA_965238005.1). Taxonomy (GTDB): domain Bacteria; phylum Gemmatimonadota; class Gemmatimonadetes; order Longimicrobiales; family Gaopeijiaceae; genus CBDCKN01. The sequence continues at coordinate 2,155,931 of OZ250165.1, read as the reverse complement.
TCGTCGACCCCGGTGGGGAGCTGCCAAGATCCTAGGCCGCCTCCTCGAGGTGCACCCCGACTGGTCGCTACCCGCGCCCCAGGTCCTGCACAGACACTTCCTGCGCGAGGGCCTGGTCAACAAGCTGCGGCGCCGACGTAAATCCTCTCATCCCGGTCGACCCACCGCGCCCTTCGATGCGCCCAACTCCATCTGGTCCGCCGACTTCAAGGGGCAGTTCAAGACCCTCGACGGCGTCTACTGCTACCCGCTCACCGTCCAGGATGGCTTCAGCCGCTACCTGCTCGCTTGTCAGGGCCTCTCAGGGACCACCTACGCCGGTTCCAGACGTGTTTTCACCCGCCTCTTCCACGAGTTCGGGATCCCCGACCGCATCCGTACCGACAACGGTACTCCCTTTGCCTCCATAGCCTTAGGGCGCCTCTCCAGGCTCTCCGTCTGGTGGATCAAGCTCGGCATCCTGCCCGATCTCATCGAGCCCGCATCTCCCCAGCAGAACGGCCGCCACGAACGCATGCACAAAGACCTCAAGGCTGAGGCCACCATCCCGCCCGCCGGAAACCGATCCGCTCAGCAGAAACGCTTCAATGCCTTCCGCATTGATTTCAACGAGATCCGGCCCCACGAGGCCCACGGCCAGAGGCCGCCCGCCTCCGTCTACGAGCCCTCAACCCGTCCCTTCCCCAGCAAGCTCTTGACCCCCGACTACCCCGCCCACTTCGAGACCCGTAAGGTCTCCATCAACGGCGGCATCCGATGGCACTCCGCCTGGGCCAACGTCTCTCATCTGCTCGGCGGCGAATACATTGGCCTCGAGGAGGTCGCCGACGATGTCTGGGCTGTCTACTTCGGTCCCGTCGCCCTCGGTTGGCTTCACGTCCGAAAAGCTGCCATCCTCGATCACGATGGCTCCTCGTCCCGTAATCCACGACGCTGAGGCCGCGTGAACTGCCCAGCCCCTCAGACGTCGACGCGAACCGCTACCTTCGTGGAACTCCGCTCGCTTCTACTCCCCTGCGCTCCGGCGCAGCGGAAGCTTCTGACTCCACCGGTGGAGGTAACAAAAAAAACAGCAGCTTACCTGACAAGAACTGTCACCCATCAGGGGTGTGTAACTGTTACCCATCAGGGGTACCGCTCAGCCATGCGTCCGCTCGTGGCCGACGCCATCGTGGAAGGCGAGATCATGGACCCGGGCCTAGTAGCCGATACCGTCCGCGGTCTTTTCCAGGAAATTGGCCTCAAGACCAAGGAAGTGATCACGGCGGTGGGGGGCCACGACGTGATCATCAAGAAGATCGAGATGGATCGGATGAAGGAATCCGATGCCAGGGAGGTCATTCGCTGGGAGGCCGAGCAGCACGTCCCGTTCGACATCAAGAGCGTGGAGTTGGACTTCCAGATCCTGAATCCGTTCGATGAGGGCCTTCACATGGAGGTCCTCTTGGTGGCTGCCAAGCGCGAGCTCGTCGACAACAAGGTGAGCCTCCTCCTGGACGCCGGGCTGTCTCCCGTCGTCATCGACGTGGATGCTTTCGCGCTTCACAACGCCTTCGAGCACAACTATCCGGAGGCCATGGAGGGCATCGTGGCGCTCGTGAACGTCGGCCACGAGACGACCAACGTAAACGTCCTGGAAGACGGCAACCCCATCCTGACGCGGGACATCCCCTTCGGCTCGAGACGGGTCCGGGAGGACCTTCAGAGAGAGAAGGGCCTCACGGCCGAGCAGGCCGAGGACGTCGTCCAGGGCAGGGAGGAACTGGCGGATCTGTATGCGCTGGTGGAATCAAGCGCCGATGAGGTCGCAGTCGGGATCGAGCGGGCGTCGGCGTTCCTGTTGACCCGGCAGGACGGCGGCGGCCTGGGACGCATCTACCTCAGTGGTGGCGGGGCGCGGATCCCTGGCATGACTGATTCATTGAGCAGGCGCATGAATCTGGAAGCCGATGTGGTGAACCCGTTCGAACAGGTGCCGGTCCAGCCGGCGGCCTCGGAGACCGTCCTGTTGGAGGAGGCGGCGCCGATGCTGCTCCTTCCACTGGGCCTGGCTCTGCGGTCGACCTAACGAGGACGAGGAACGACCCTTGATCGAGGTCAATCTCCTTCCAGGAGGGAAGAGGCGCGCCGCCAAGAGGGGTGGTGGTGGGTTTTCCCTACCAAGCATCCCGGCCATCCCGGCGGATCCCTACATCATCGGGGCCATCGTATCCGCGGTGGGTACGCTCGGCCTGCTCGGATGGGGGTACCTCGGTTTGTCGTCGGCTCAGGAGGACGTCCAGGTGGCGTTGGCTGACGCGGTTCAGGATTCGGCCAATTACGCCGACCTGATTCAGCGAAACGAACAGCTGACCGCCCGGCGGGACTCCATCGGCCAGAAGGTGGACATCATCCAGGAAATCGATGAAGGACGCTATGTCTGGCCCCACGTACTGGACGAGGTGGCGAGGGCCCTGCCGGACTACACGTGGCTCACGCAGATCCTCCAGGTGACCGCCGGAGACGTCATCGAGTTCCAGGTACACGGGAAGGCCGGCAACAACTTCGCTTTGACTTCGTTCTGGGAAGCCCTCGAGGCGTCTCCCTTCATCAGGAGCGTGAACCTGGTGCAGACCGAACAGGTGCTCGAGCCCACCGGTGAGCTCGTCTACGTCTTCCAGTTGGACGCGGCATACGAGGTTCCACCGAAAGAGCTTCTGGAGACGGTCCCGCTCTTCGGACCTGATCCCTTGGCCGGTAGCCGGTAGGGGACGACATGGCTCTGATTCCTGACGATTCGAAACAGAAGAACGCCCTCGCGGGGATCGTTTTCTGCCTTGTGGGTCTGTACTTCGCCAACAGCATGTGGTACAGCGGAGCCAAGGAGGCTCTGGTCGCTCAGCAGGACCGTCTAGAGAACCTCGAAACCCAGAATCGGGTGGCCCAGACCCTGGCCATCAGCGGAGCACGCGACCTCGAGGAGCGCATGGCCGTCTACGAGCGTCACATCCTACAGCTCGAGCAGCTCATCCCCGAGTCCGAAGAGGTCGCGGCTCTTCTCGCGGAGATGACGCGTGTATCCCGGGAAGTGGGGATCGATCTGGACCTCATGCGGCCCGAGGCGAGCGAGCCCGGCGCCTTCTATACGAAGGAGACCTTCGAGATCCGGGTCTTGGGCGAATACCACGACGTGGGCCGATTCCTCACGCGAATCGCCTCGCTTCCGCGCATCATCACTCCGATCGACTTGCAGCTCGAGCAGTTTGCCGACGCGAGAGGGGCCAGCGATTACACATCACCCGTTCAGGTCACCTTCCGCATCCAGACCTATGTGGTAGCGGACCGTGAGGGAGGAGGCCCATGATCGGTAGGCTCCTTCTGCGAGTCATCCTCGTTGCCGTGCTCGCCGCGGTGATGCCCTGCCCCGTCTGGGCGCAGAACCCGCCGCCCGCGTCACAGGACACGACGGAGCTCTCGTTCGAGCGGGAGGTCTTCACCTATCCCCAATACGCACGTCGGAACCCCTTTGCGCCTCTCCTGTCCGCCGAGGGTGGGGGGCCTCGCTTCGAGCGTCTCGTTCTTCTCGGGATTCTGTACGCGCCCGATGAAGAGAACAGTCTGGTGATCTTCGGCGAGGGGACGAGAACCACGGTCTCGGAGACCGAGACCTCGGTCGAGGTGACCGGGGTGACCTATCGCCTTCGAGTCGGGGAGACCGTGGGGAACACGACGATCCGGGAGATCCAACGTCACCACGTGGTGGTGGCGGTGGAGCAGTTCGGAGTCACCGAAACACGAACCATCGCATTGCCGAACCGCACCGCGGGCCAAGGAGGCCCTGAATGAGTTCCATTCTGGCTGTACTGGCTGGTGTGCTCTTGACGGCCGGTGATCCTGTCACCGCCTTGAGCATCGTTCCGAACCTGAACCGCACCGAGGTCCTGGTGTCGGTGGAGGGTGCGGTGTCCTACCGGGCGTTCAGCATGGAGGGCCCGTCGCGGATTGTGCTGGATATCATGAATGCCAAGCACGCCCTTCCCCAGGAAGACTTCCTGGGCATAAACCGTGGTGGCGTGGTGGCCGTTCGCACCAGCCAATACGCCGAAGACATCGTCCGCGTGGTGGTGGAGCTGGAGCACACCACCGGTTACGTGGTGGAGGCTTCCGACGGCGCGGTGCGGATCTCGCTGGAGAATAACAGTGGATCCTTCGACCCGTGGGAGACGCTGGAGCTCTTCTCGTCTCCCGCCATGATCGTCAACCAGGCTCCGGTCGTGGTGGAGGAGCTGCCGATGGTGCAGGAGGTCTCCCGACGGATCTCCATCTCGTTCGACAACACGCCCATCGATGACGTGCTCTTCACCTTCTCTGAGTTCTCCGGCAAGTCCATCGTGGCGGGGAGTGCCGTGGTCGGAGCGGTCACGGCGGACATTCGGGACCAGGCCTGGGACGACGCGTTGGAGGTGATCCTCCAATCGCGAGGGCTCATCGCCATCGAGGACGACAACGGCATCATCCGGGTTGACGGGATCGAGAACATGAACACGCGGGAGGCCATCGAGCCCTTGGAGACCGTCCCATACCGGATCAGCTACGGAACCTCTTCGGAGATGGCCCTGGCCATCGGCCTGCTCATCACGGAGCGTGGCCAGGTGGCCGAGGCCCCGGCCACCAACACGGTGATCGTCACAGACATCCGTCGGGTTCATGATGCCATCAGTGGCTTGATCGTGAGTCTGGACGTGCCCATACCCCAGGTCATGATCTCGGCCAAGATCATCTTCGTGAACCGGACCCAGCTGGCCGAGCTGGGAGTGACGTACGAGCTCAAGGATTCGCGGGGGAACCAGCTCAACGTGATCGCCCCGGGTGAGGCCGACCTCGATCGGGACGGCGAGAGCGAACAGGTGGACATCGGCACGAATGTCTTCACGCTGGGCGGCAACTCGATTGCGGCCCTCGGCAACGCCAGTGCACGGATCGCGAGTCCGAGCTTGCGGTTGCTCACCTCGCTGGTGATCGGGCGCCATACGCTGCTCAACTTCATCGAGGCCCTCGAGTCCTCGAACCTCTCCGACATCCAGGCGGCGCCGTCCGTGACGGTGGCAGACAATCAGCAGGCGCGCCTCCAGGTCGGTGAGCGGACCCCCATCCGGGTCATCGACGCGGCCGCCGGTGGAGCCGCGGACGGTGGCTTCCCCACGGCCACCGTCCAGTTCGAGGAGACGGGGATCATCCTGGAGGCCACTCCCCACATCACGGGGGACGATCACATCCTTCTGACCATCCATGCCGAGCGCTCGGCCGCCGACGTGGCGGAGTCCGAGATCGGCTTGATCTTCCGGACCCAGAACGCCGACACGAGGGTCCTCGTCCGAGACGGCGAGACGGTGGTGATCGGGGGACTCACCGTGACCGAGCTCGCGGAGGTCCGCTCGGGCATCCCGCTCCTCATGGACCTTCCCCTCATCGGTCGCCTGTTCCGCGTGACCACGGAATCTCAAATCCAGCGGGACCTCATGATATTGGTGACGCCGCACATCGTCCGCGGGGATTTCAACTGATCCCGTGGTGCGAGGGAGACGTCTGATGCTTCGTCTACGAACGAATAAGAGAAGTCTGAAGGGCCTGCTCGGAGGGCTCGCTGCCGGCCTTGTGATGTTGGCTTGTGACGGACAGAACCTATTCGTGGGTCCGTCCCTCACGCAGCAAGTGGACTGTGGCGCCCCGACGGTGATCATCCAGACCCCCGGAGACTCCGCCGCGGCGCCCCTGGGCGACTCGGTTCTGGTCATCGTGCAGGCTACCGACGATGCGGGCCTCGCGATCCTCCAGTTCGAGGGCCTCTCCTTCCGCGGAGACGTGAATTTGGGCACGGACGAGGTCGTTCCACGCTTCGAGACGAAGGTCGTACAGCTGCTCAACCCCGCAAAGGATACGATCGTCAGCCGCTGGCTGATCGCCACCTCCGACACGATCAAGGAGGAGACGAACATCATCGTCACGGCCGTCGATACCTTGGGGAACTCCGCCGCCGATACCCTCCCGCTCACGTTGGGCGGTCCCCAGGTCGATCTCGAGGATCTGGTGGAGGTGGTGCCGGCCGGGGCCAATCTGCCCCTGACCGTGCGGGCGTCGGATCCGCTCGGGATCCGGCTGGTGGAGCTCTTCGTGAGGGGGGCGGTCCAGGCGACCATCAGTCAGCCTGTTAGCCCGGTTGATACGCTCGCCGTGCTCGATACGGTGGTGTTCATTCCGCCCGGAATCACGGGGACGATCACCGTGCAGGGGAGGGCCTTGAACACGCTGGGTGTCCCGGGCAATGACGGTCCGTTCGAGGTGGAGATCATCATCGGTGGCTCGGGCGACACGATCCGAGCCGGCGCACAGCTGACGCTGACTTCCGCGGACCGACTGGAGCTACAGGACGGCCTCACGGTGGAAGTGAAGGCGCGCGACGACGTCCTCGGGGACGGCGTCACGCAGATGGGGTACACGGCCCTCGCCATCTCGGCCACGCGCGGTGACACGCTGATCCAGACCGAGAGCGTCACGTTCGCTACACCCCGCGTCGGGAATACGACCCAGACGTTCAACATCCAGGTCTTCAACGCCGACTCCCTGGCGCTGCCCGACACCCTCGTCTTCGAGGTGACGGCTTTCGTCAGGGACCAGCAGGGCAACTGCTCTACGTCCGTGGGACCGGACTCACTGGTTACGCTGGCGTGCGGAACCCTGGGTGGCGCGACGGTTTCGCAGAACAATCCGGGAGACCGGCGTACGACCGTCATCGTCGCGGGCCGTACCGTTCAGCTCCCCACCGGCGGTCAGATCATGGACGCCGTCGTGGACACGACCCGTCGCAAACTCTACCTGTCGAACATCGACCGGGATCGGATCGAGATCTTCCGACTCCAGGACGAGACGTTCGAGGTGGCGGCGGCCGTGGGGTCGGAGCCTTGGGGGCTCACGCTCAACCGGGGGAGAGACACTCTCCTGGTGGCCAATTCGGGCGGCACCAACGTCTCCATGGTCCGGCTCGGCGCTACCGACGGAAGTGACGTGCCAATCGAGGATCCGTTGACCCGCCTCCTGACCCCCGACGTAGTCCTCTTCAACGTCGAGACCATACTCGACGACGCCCTCTTCATTCGGTACAACGTTTCCCCCGTTCCGACTGCAGAGCCGCCGGGATTCAGTGACCGCCCACAGTTCATCGCGGTGGACTCCACAGGTAGGGTCCTCTACTCGACGAAGACGACGCTGCTCGGCGACTTCGGCACGATCCGCAAGGCTGCCGTCCCGGCGGGAGGTGGTGACGTCGAGATCAAGATCTTCGTCCAGCACGCCGCCATGGAGGAGAATGCGGACTTCACGGGCGTCGCCCACTCGGATCTCGTTTTCGCGGTGCAAGGAGCCGGTGACGACTCCGTGCAGGTGCAAGATCACACCCCCGGTGACCTGAGCACGCTCATCGTCGGCCTCGACGGAACGGCGGCGCTGGCAACGACCCAGGTCCAGGGCCTCGGGTCGGACGCCATCTCCCGGGCGGGGAAGTGGAGCGTTCCGAACCTCGGCTTCCACGACACCACCTTCGTTTCGGCGTCGGGCGATGGCGGCTGGGTCGTCTTTGGAGAAGGGTCCACGGACCCGGTCGGACGGATCATCATGTACGAGGCGGCGCAGGATGCCATCAGCACCACCATCGAGGTCGACGACCTCATGGTGAATGCCAGTGAAACGGTACGCGGCATAGGGCTCAACTACGATGGAACGCTGGGCGTAGCGCGGGGCCAGAACGCGTACTTCTTCACCACGGATCTTCGATTGCAAGGTGTCGGCGACCTGCCGCTCGGTGGCGCCGGTGCGGTATTGCACCCGCTGCACGCGAACGCCAAGTCCCTGCAGAACACCGGCGGAGTGTATCGCCCTGATACCCACTTGGCATTCGTAGGAACCGGTGATCGGTCCATCGACATCATCGACACGTTCCACTTCTTCCGCTCCGGCCGGATCTTTCTCAAGGACGTGCCGTCCGGACCGCTCCGGGCCGTGCTGCCCTTCCCGCAGGACAACGCGAGCTTCACGTGTGCCATGACGACTGTCACCGATCAGGCGGGCAACACCATCGGTAGTGCGGTCGAAGTCTATGCGGGCGGAGACTTCAACATCCCCCATCCCGCCAGTGGCGGGCCCACCGAGGATTCGTGCGTCGTGGTGAAGCTGGTGGGAATCACTGACGCTGGTGGTGTGGTGGTGGTGGATGTCCGCAAGAGTGATCTACTGAGGGACCATCCGTCCAGGAACTAGTGTCCCGTTACCAAAGTGTCTCGGCCAGTCGAGGGCACGGTGCATCCGTGGGCTCGGCGTTGGGACTCCTTGCGACCACGCTTCGCGCGGTGCCCGCTTGCGCTACGCCGCGTCGTCCCGCCTTGATCCCACGGCGCCCCGACCCTCTTGGTGGCTCGCGAACTTCGGAAACGGAACACTAGGCGGATCCTTTCCCTGGAGTAGGAGCCCCGGTGGGTAGACGCCCACCGGGGTTTCCCTTTATCGTTGCACGCGCCATTCCGGTCCGTGTCCCGGATTCTGGGACCTGTTGGGAGCCAATAGAAGCTTGATGAGGGAGTGGGGTTAAGATGAGACGTGTGTCATTCCGTACGGCAGGAGAGTCCCACGGCCGTGGGCTCACCACCATCCTGGAGGGGATTCCCGCGGGACTCTCCCTGGAGATGGAGCGGGATGTGGACCCCGAGCTCAAGCGACGCCAGGGAGGGTACGGCCGCGGACGTCGCATGCAGATCGAGTCGGATCGAGCCGAGCTCCTTTCCGGGGTGCGTCTGGGGGAGACTCTCGGATCCCCCATTTCCATGGTCATCTGGAACCGGGACTGGGAGAACTGGCAGGAGGCCATGTCTCCCCTACCTCCCGATCCCGAAGGTAATCCCAAGGCACTGCGGTCCCTGTATCTGCCGAGACCGGGACACGCCGATCTGGTGGGCCTTCTCAAGTACGACCGTCGAGACACGCGGGACATCCTCGAGCGAGCCAGCGCTCGCGAGACGGCTGCCAGGGTGGCGTGCGGTGCGGTGTGCAAGACGCTGTTGGCGCAGTTCGGCGTGAGGATCGGGAGTCACGTCACCTCCATCGGCTCCGTGGAGGCCGAGACTCCGTCCGAGCTACCGGAAGATCTGAACGCAGCCGTGGACTCTTCGCCACTCCGAACGCTGGATGACGAGGCTACGGAGAAGATGATGGGAGCCATCGACCAGGCGAAAGAGGATGGCGACACGCTGGGAGGCATCTTCGAGATCGTCGCTCAGGGCCTTCCGGCCGGCCTCGGCAGCTACGTCTCCTACGACGCCAAGCTCGACGGACGCTTGGCGGGCGCGGTCATATCCATCCAGGCCATCAAGGGTGTGGAGATCGGGGCGGGCTTCAAGGAAGCTCGGCGCCCGGGTTCACAGGTGCACGACCCCATCGTCACGGACGAGGACGCCCACCGGGCCGGCGGCATCGGTCGCGCATCGAATCGGGCCGGGGGTCTGGAGGGGGGCGTCACGACAGGGGAGCCGCTGGTCGTCCGGGCGGCGATGAAGCCCATCTCGACGCTGAGGAAACGCTTGCCCAGCGTGGATATGCGTGACGGGTCCGCCGCGGATGCGGCCGTGGAGAGAAGTGACGTGTGCGCGGTGCCGGCCGCGGCGGTGGTGGGCGAGGCCATGGTGGCGCTCGTCCTTGCCGACGCGTTCCTGGAGAAGTTCGGCGGAGACGCCATGAGCGAGATCCGCCGGAACTTCGATTCCTATGTCGCGTACCTGAGCGAGCGCGGGTACGGTGGCCGGTGAGGCTCTCCGCCGTGTTCTGCTGGTCGGGTTCATGGCCAGCGGGAAGACCAGCGTGGGACGGGAATTGGCGGCGCTACTGGAGTGGGAATTCCACGACTTCGACTCCGTCATAGAGGACCGGGCCGGAGTCGCCGTCTCCGAGATCTTCGACCGAGAGGGCGAGGAGCACTTCCGCCGGCTCGAGGCGGACGTGGCAGGAGAGCTGCTCGTTCTGGAACGCGCGGTTTTGGCCACCGGAGGCGGCTGGCCCGCCCAGCAGGGAAGCTGGGAAGCGGTACCGCGGGGCACGCTCAGCGTGTGGTTGCGAGTGTCGCCGGGGGTTGCGGTTCGACGCGCATCCAGCGAGGGTGCGGTTCGGCCGCTCCTGGCGGTCCAGGACCCGCTGGGCCGCGCTGTCGAGCTCCTGGAGCAGCGTGAGGGCTCCTACAGGCGAGCACGGATCGTCCTCGACTCGGATAAGGATGACCCGGCCACATTGGCCACGAAAATCATGAAGATCGTTCGCGGTGAAGCCGACCAAGGATAGATGACGACGCGAAGCAAAGGAAAAAACCTGGTCATCGTCGAGTCGCCCGCAAAGGCGAGGACGATCGGCCGTTTCCTTGGCAGCGACTACGACGTGGCCGCCTCGGTGGGTCATGTGCGTGACCTGCCCAAAAAAGAGCTGGGCGTGGACGTGGAGGGCGGCTTCAAGCCGAAGTACGTCACGATCCGAGGTAAGGGCAAGGTCCTACAGGAGCTCAAGGGCAAGGCCAAGAACGCGGAGAGCATCATACTTGCCACCGACCCTGATCGGGAGGGCGAGGCCATCGCCTACCACGTGGCGCAGCAGCTCGGGTTCGAGGGCCACGAGGACCGATTCCAGCGCGTCACCTTCCGGGAGATCACCAAAGGAGCCGTCCAGCGGGCTCTGGAGAGTCCGGAGCACCTGGACATGCAGAAGGTGGAGGCCCAGCAGGCTCGCCGGATTCTGGATCGCCTGGTGGGCTATCAGGTGAGCCCCTTCCTGTGGAAGCCGATCCGCCCAGGGCTCTCGGCGGGGCGGGTCCAGACCGTCGCGCTGAGGCTGATCTGCGAGCGCGAGGACGAGATCCAGGGCTTCGAGTCCGACGAGTACTGGTCGATCACGGCCCGGCTCCACAAGGACGACAAGCCCTTCGAGGCAAAGCTCAACAAGATCGACGGCAAGGCCTTCACGCTGGGCGACGAGGAGTCGGCCACGGCGGTCGCCGAAGAGGTTCGGAGCCTCGACTTCCGCGTGGGCGACGTCAAGCGAAGAGAGCGGCGGAAGAACCCGGCCCCGCCGTTCATCACGTCGACGCTTCAGCAGGAGGCGGCCAAGAGGCTCGGCTTCTCCGCGCGACGCACGATGACCAACGCCCAGCGGCTGTACGAGGGCATAGAGCTGGGTGGCCGGGGCGCCGTGGGGCTCATCACGTACATGAGGACGGACTCCACCAGGGTGTCGGGAGGGGCGGTAAATCAGGCCCGCAGGTGGGTTACCGGCGAGTTCGGTGATGAGTACGTGCCTGCAACGCCCAGGCTATGGGCAGGCAAGCAGCAGAAAGGGGCGCAGGAGGCCCACGAGGCGATCCGGCCCACCGACGTGGAGCTGCATCCCGACGAGATACGCCCCTTTCTGGAGGGCGATGCGGCTCGCCTATACGAGCTCGTCTGGCTTCGCTTTGTCGCAAGCCAGATGTCGCCCGCCGTCCACGACACGACGACGGTGGATTTCCCCCTGACGGGAGCCAGTGGGCGCGGGTATCTCTTCCGGGCTACAGGATCCATCGTGAAGTTCCAGGGCTTCACCCGCCTCTACCTCGAGGCCACCGAGGCCGGGGAGCATCGCCGGCTGGACGACCTGGAGCCGCTGCCGGACCTGAACGTAGGTGATCGGGCCTCCCTCGACGGCATCGATCCCAGGCAGCACTTCACCCAGCCTGCGCCGCGGTTCAGCGAGGCCTCCCTCGTACGTGAGCTGGAGAAGTTGGGAATCGGGCGCCCCTCCACGTACGCGCAGATCATCTCCACCATCCAGGATCGCGGATACGTGGATCTGGAGGACCGGCGATTCTACCCCACACCGCTCGGCGACACCGTGTCGAAGCTCCTCGTCCGGGTGTTTCCCAACATCTTCGACGTGGACTTCACGAGCCGGATGGAGAACGAGCTGGACCGGGTCGAGGAAGGGGAGCTCCAGTGGCAGGCCCTGCTCGGGGAGTTCTACCCGCCCTTCCAGGACCAGCTCGAGCACGGTGAGGCTCGCTCCGAGGGGATCATCAAGGAGATCCTCGCAGCGGAGGGAGAGACGTGCGAAGTGTGCGGGCGCACCATGCAGGTTCGCTGGAACCGCTTCGGCCGCTTCCTCGGATGCTCGGGATTTCCGGACTGCAAGGGCACCCGTCCGTTGGACGGGTCCGCTGAGGAGCTCGTGCTGGGCAACGACGAGGCGACGGGTCTGGCCGTATACGCGAAGGTGGGTCCCTACGGGCCGTACGTTCAGCTGGGCGAGGGCGAAGACGGCCAGAAACCGAAGCGTGCGAGCCTTCCCAAGGACAAGAAGATCGAGGACGTGGACCTCGGTGAAGCCCTTCGCCTGCTGTCACTGCCACGGCCCGTGGGCGTCGACCCCGACACGGGTGAGGAGGTGGTGGCCGGCCTCGGCCGATACGGACCCTTCGTGCGCCGAGGAAAGACCTTCGCGAGCCTGACCAGTGAGGACCAGCTGTTTACGGTAGGAATCGAGGAGGCCGTCCGGCTCCTCGACCAGAAGAAGGCCGGCCGGTCCGTGCTCAGTGAGCTCGGCGCACATCCCGAGTCAGGCGCCGACCTGCAGGTCCTTTCCGGTCGTTATGGCCCGTACGTGACCGACGGAAAGGTCAATGCGAGCCTCGGGAAGGGCACGGAGCCAGAGGATCTGACCATGGATGAGGCCGTCGAACTTCTCGCTCAGGCGGCCACCAGGAAGAAGACCGGCGGCCGCGGACGCGGCCGTCACAAGAAATAGCTCGCCTAAAGCCGTTTGAGCGGATCGGAGCTGTGAGAGAACCAGTCGTCGTCGTGGGAGGTGGCCTTGCGGGCTGTGAGGCCGCCCTACAGCTGGCGAGCCGGGGGCATGCCGTAACCCTGTGCGAGATGAGGCCGGTCCGGAAGACCGAGGCGCACCGGAGCGATCACCTCGGTGAGCTGGTCTGCACGAACTCGTTCAAGAGCGAGAGCCCGGCGAACGCCCACGGGCAGCTCAAGAGGGAGATGCGCGCCTTGGGTTCGGTGCTCCTCGAATCGGCGGACGGGACCAGCGTCCCGGCCGGCTCGGCTCTGGCCGTGGATCGGGTTCTCTTTGCGCAGGCCATGACCCGGGCCGTCACCTCACACCCCGACATCGAGGTCGTACGGGAGGAGTGCACCACGCTGCCCGAAGGGCCCGCCGTGGTCGCTACCGGCCCCCTGACCTCCGACGCCCTGGGCGACTCCATCCGGGAGGTCCTCGGGGACGAAGGGCTCGCCTTCTATGACGCCATCGCACCCATTGTCCATCGTGACTCCCTGGACGAGAGTGTGGTCTTCGAGGGGGGCCGCTTCGAGGAGGACAGCGACTACCTCAACTGTCCTATGTCGAAAGAGGAGTATCTGGAGTTCCTGCAGGCTCTCATCGAAGGGGATGTGCACGAGGGGCACGACTGGGATGCGGTCCCCTACTTCGAGGGCTGCCTGCCCATCGAGGTGATGGCGTCCCGGGGCGAGGACACCCCTCGCTTCGGACCCATGAAGCCCATCGGGCTCACCGATCCCCGTACCGGGGAGCGCCCCTACGCCGTGGTCCAGTTGCGACGCGAGGACCGGGCGGGACAGATGTGGAACCTGGTGGGCTTCCAGACCCGGCTACGGATCGGAGAGCAGCGCAGGGTCTTCCAGCTCATCCCCGGGCTCGCCGAGTGCGAGTTCCTGCGCTGGGGATCCATCCACCGCAACTCCTACCTCAACTTCCCCGGCTGTCTCACGTCGTACGGCTCGCTGAAGGACCGACCGGATCTGATCTTCGCCGGGCAGCTCACGGGAGTCGAGGGGTATACGGAATCGGCGGCCAGCGGGATCCTGGCGGGCATCAACCTGGCGAGGCTGCTCTCGGGTGAGGAGCCGGTCGTTCCCCCGCCCACGACCATGCTGGGGGGCCTGTACCGATACCTGAGGGAGAGCCGGCCCTCCCGCTTCCAGCCCATGAACTCCAACTGGGGTCTGGTGGATCCGCTGGACAGGCGGGTGAAGGACAAGAAGAAGAAGCGGGAGTTGCTCGCCGAGCGTGCCGCCTCCGTCTTGGCGGAATGGATGGGGGCCAACGGCATCGTCGGCCGATCGGCTGGGGTGGCCGGGGTCTCCATCGGGTGACCCGCTAGGCGCGGCACCCACGATGGACGCCGACGTCGCTCGCTTCCTCCGCCACCTCGAGCACGAGCGCCGGCTGTCGTCCCGCACAGTGGTGTCCTACCAGAAGGACCTCAAAGACCTCGCCACGTTTCTGGACGAGCATCTGGGTGGCACGGGCTGGCACTGGTCGGGCATCGAACGCCTCGATCTGCGCGGATTCATGGGATGGTGTGGGCGGAGGGGGCTGGGACGGCGCACGGTGGCCAGAAAGCTCTCGGCCGTCCGGACGTTCTATCGCTTCCTCAATGTCGGAGAGCGGCTTCCGGCGGATCCCACGCGGGCCCTTCGCTCGCCGAAGCTCGAGAAGCCACTTCCTGGACACGCGAGCGAAGCCGATCTGAGGGCCGTCTTCGCGGTGGCGGAGAACCGGGCCGCCGAGAATACGCCCCGTGGCACGAGGAACCTGGTCATCCTCGAGCTCCTCTACGGCAGCGGCCTCAGGTTGGCCGAGATCCATGGCCTGGACGTCTCGGATCTCGACCTCGCACGGAGCCAGCTGAAGGTCTTGGGCAAAGGACGAAAGGAGCGCATCGTCCCCCTCACGGGTGCAGCGGGTAAGGCCCTGGGCCGGTATTTGCCACGACGCAAGGAGGTTCTCCGGCGATCCGGGTCGTCCGATGAGGGGGCTCTCCTCCTCAACCCGCGGGGCCAGAGGCTCTCTCAGCGGTCCGTCCAGAAGGTGGTAAGGGAGTTCCTGCAGGATGCCGCGGCTGGAGAGGGCTTGAGCGTGCACTCGCTCCGTCACAGCTTCGCTACCCACCTCATGGATGCCGGAGCGGATCTCATGGCCGTCAAGGAGCTCCTTGGGCACGTGTCTCTGTCCACGACCCAGATATACACCCACACCTCCAAGGAGCGGCTCCGCCAGGTGTATCGCGACGCCCACCCGCGATCCTGAGCTCCCCGGGAACCCTTCGTAGCGCCTCGGTCGCTCCCTTGGCGCCTTGGTCCTCCCTCCCGGTTGGTGTATCGTAGAGGCCCGCCCGGAAGGGGTGACGAGCCGCCTCGGGGCCCCTGCGGGCGCTCGCCGGAGGGGAGCTCGCTCGCGTTCTAGGTGGGAAGGACGAACCGAAGGAGATAGATGAAGAGTCGTACGGACCGGCCCGCGATTCACGCAACGACCATCCTGGCCGTGCGCCGGGACGGCAAGGTCGCCCTCGGTGGTGACGGCCAGGTCACGATGGGCGATTCGGTCGTGAAGAACACGGCCGAAAAGGTGAGGGCCCTGCGAGAAGGCCAGGTCCTGGTGGGGTTTGCCGGCGCCGTTGCCGATGCTTTCACACTCTTTGAGAAGCTCGAGGAGAAGCTGGAGCGCTTTCCGGCCAACCTGACGAGGGCGGTAGTGGAGCTCGCCAAGGATTGGCGGATGGATCGCTACCTTCGGAGGCTAGACGCGCTTCTCCTCGTGGCAGACTCGAGCCACCTCTTCCTGGTGAGTGGGGAGGGAGAGGTCATCGAGCCCGACGACGGACTTTTGGCCATCGGGTCGGGAGGCTCGTACGCCCTGGCCGCGGCGCGGGCGCTGATGGCTCACTCCGAGCTATCGGCGGCTGAAACGGTGCGCAGGGCCCTGGAGATCGCTGGGGAGATCTGCATCTACACGAACCTGGAAGTCACGGTTCTGGAGCTGGGCTAGGAGTCTGCGCCGCAGAACCCTGCGGCGGCTATCTTTGGTGGTAGCGAAGGCATTGGGAAGGCTTGCGGATCACCGAGGGGGGTGAATGGGAACGACATTTCGACCGTACGATCCGGAGCAGATGTTGTTGCTGCCTCCGGATCTTCGGGAGTGGGTGTCGGAGGGTCATTTGGCGCACCATGTGAGCGACCTGGTGGACGCGGTGGAGCTGAGCGCGTTCTACGGGCGGTACCGGGGGGACGGGCGGCGCAACTCGCCGTACGACCCTCGGATGATGGTCAAGGTGCTGATCTACGCGTATGCGACGGGCACCTTCTCGTCGCGGAAGATGGCGAGGAAGCTGGAGGAGGATGTCGCGTTTCGGATGCTGGCGGCGGAGAACTTCCCGAAGCACCGGACGCTGTGCGAGTTCCGCAAGCGCCATCTCGGGGATTTCCGGGCGGTGTTTGTGGAGGTGGTGATGCTCGCGCGGGCCTTGGGGCTGGCGGGGCTTGGCAGGGTGTCGGTGGACGGGACGAAGGTTCGGGCGAACGCGAACAAGCGCAAGGCGATGAGCTACGGCCGGATGGTGACCGGGGAGCCTCGGCTGGAGGCGGAGATCCGGGGGCTGTTGGAGAGGGCCGAGGCGGTGGACGAAGCGGAAGACGAGCGCTACGGCGAGGAAGCATGCGGAGACGAGGTGCCGGAGGAGCTCAAGCGGCGCGAGGACCGGCTGGCGGCGATCCGGGAGGCGAAGGCGCGCCTGGAAGCCGAGCAGAGAGCGGCGGACGACGCACGGGGCCGCAAGCCGGGGCAGACGCGCAACCCGAAGGGCGGCAGGCCCTACAAGCGGGAGTACGGAGAGCCGGACGAGGCGGCGCAGAGCAACTTCACGGACCCTGAGAGCCGGATCATGAAGACGAGTTCGGAGGGGTTCCAGCAGTGCTACAACGCACAGACGGTCGTGGAGGGGGAGAACCAGCTGGTGGTCGGGGCCGAGGTGACGGACAACGCGAGCGACCAGGGCCAGCTGGTGCCCATGGTCGACGCGGTGGCGCAAGCGTACGGCGAGACGCCGGCGCAGGTGCTGGCGGACACGGGCTATTGCAACGAGCGGGATCTCGAGGAACTGGAAGAGCGAGACATCGACGGGTATGTGGCGCTGGCCCGGGAGGGCAAGGCCGCCCCCACGGTTGACAAGGAGGAATATCCGGCGAAAGTCCGCATGGCGGAGAAGCTGGCGAGCGAAGATGGCCGCAGACGCTACGCACGGCGAAAGTCGCAGGCCGAGGCGCCCATCGGCTGGATCAAGGAAGTGATGGGCTTTCGACGATTCAGCTTCCGGGGCCTCGAGAAGGTCCGGGCCGAGTGGACCCTCGTGTGCCTGGCACTCAATGTGAAGCGGCTGCACACCCTTCAGGCGGCATGACTGCACGAGGGTTCACCCGCATCTGCCGGCGCGAGGGCTCTCGTAGCTCTCTTGCCCCCCCCAACGCATCCATTCCGCTCTCCCGATCCGTCGCAGACACAAGTCCTCAACCTCCCAATCACCCGGATCCGCCTCGCCGCGGACGGCTCGATGACCATTCGGCTCAGTCAGCTGTGCTTCTGCGGCGCAGACTCCTAGGTGAGGGCGGCATGGCTACGGTCTACCTGGCTGAAGACATCAAGCACGAGCGGAAGGTCGCGCCGAAGGTTCTGAAGCCGGAACTCGCAACCGTGGTCGGGGCCGAGGTATGACCCACCGCGACTGGACCGACCCGAGGGACGGCAAGCACTGGCTGCTCTGGCTCGAACGGGGTGAGCGGCGCGGAGTGCTGGCGTTCGCGGCGGATGGCAAGCAGTTCACGGCGGAGGTGCGATCGGATACGCCGCTTGCCGACGTGACCGACAACGAGCTCGAAGCGCTGCTGGATCGGGCCAGGGGGTAGGAGGGACGATCATGACTATTACCTCGGAGGTACATCATGGCGGGAAAAAAGAAGGCCCGGTTTAGTAAGGCGGGCATCGAATCACTGGCCCAGGACAAACCGGTCGTCTACAAGATCCGCAACCGATCTGGGACCAACACATACACCGGGGTGGCGAAGAAAGGACGTGTCGCAGAGCGGCTCATGGAACATCTGCCCGGAGGACCCGACGCGATTCCGGGTGCCAAAACGGTTGAGATCACCCCAAAAAGCTCGATCGCTGACGCGCGGGAAGCGGAGGCGCGCAGCATCAAGAGGTCCAAGCCCAAGTACAACAAATAGGGGCGGTGAGGCTGGCGAGCGAGGGCAGGGCCAGACGACTTCCAGCCTAGTGACATTCTCGAAGCCGCGGGACCGATGGCTAAGCGTTCCATCTTCCATGTCCGTCAGGTCGGCGACTACTGGGCAGTTCGTCGATGGGACACGGCTGTGGACGCACTTCGATATCGGTCCAAGGAGGAAGCGGTCAGCGGTGCCTTCCACCTTGCTGAGGCATTCGAGCCCAGCGTGGTGATCGTGCACCATGAGCATGGGCCTCCGACGCGTCGGGCGTTCGGCTGATGCCTGAAGCATCTGACGAAACGGTAACTCCGATGCGCGGGTGGTTCGATCGCCGCGACGGCAGTTACTGGATGCTCTGGTTCGATCGAGGAGATCGGGACGTGCTGGTTGTTCGCGGCCGAAGAGGGCGAGCACTACAGCATCGAGGTGGACTTCGAGGTCGGACTCGAGGATCGCTCCGACGCAGAGCTGCAGGGCCTCCTCGACGAGGCCAAGAGATGAAGGCATGGACCGCACGCGGAACTGGACGGATCCGAGGGACGGCAAGGTCTGGGTGCTGATTCGTGGGCTAGGGATGGAGGTCGTCTTCATTCGTGGCGGCGACCGGCGTACCGCGCTGCTGCACCGCCTAGCCGAGCTAGACAGCCTCACCGACAAGGAGCTCGAGATTCGGCTCGATCATGCCCAGAGGGTGCGCGGAGCCGATGGGTGAAGCCGGCAACCGCGAGAATGGCAGGGGAGGTTCCATCGTGGCTCGAATACTGATCGTCGAAGATGAATCTGGGGATGCCCTCCTCCTGCGTGCGATCTTCGAGGGATCGGGTCACGAGACCTACTTCGCTTGGGATGGCGAGCAAGCCTTCGAGACCTACCTTCAGAAGGACATTGACGTCGTCGTCGCGGACCCTTCACATGCCCAACGTCGATGGGCTCGAACTGATCGAGGGGCTACTGGGTTTGTATCCGGAGGCGGCGATAATCGCCGTCTCTGGGAAGTGGCCGGAACTACTTGCTCGGGCCGAGGCCATGGGTGCCGTCGCCTCGTTCGAAAAGCCTATCGACCGCGATGAGCTTCTCGAGGCCGTCGCGAATGCAGTTGCTGATGGTCCGCCGGATGGGTAGGCTCGAACCAACACTCGCCCTCGCTCTCTCGATGCAGACGAATCGGGCGTATATGATCTAGATCCTCTGCCCCGCCACAAGTTCAAGCCGCAGGTATGCCTAGAGCCCTGAAACGCAGCGAGTCCGTGAGTGGCGGCGATTCTCGGCTACCCTGAGGGAACTTAGCGCCGGCTTCGCGACGTCCTCCCTGGGGCGGAGGCCCTCCCGTAGCTGACCCCGCCTGCACAGTGCAGCGCTTCAACTCCCAATGTCGACTCGCCAAGCCCGAGCACCGCAGTGCAGGCAAGCGGGTCGGCAGCGGAGGAACCAAGAAGTATACGTATCTTTATACCGTGAGTATACGTACGAGGGCGTGCCGGCGACCGCGAGGACCATCAGCAGGACAGAGCGTATCTCGTCAGGGCTTCCGAGGAATCCTCTCGTCCCGCATGGCCGCATGGTACGCAAAGCTCGCCATGACGGTCGCGTTGATCATCAAGTGCGCTGGATGAGGAGGTCCCTTCCTTACGTTTCGAAGATGTGGAGGGATTCCTCGGTGTGCCCGAATGCGTCCTGCACGCATCGTGGCCCCTCGCGCAGGGCGGATTGAGAGGTCAATAGTCCCTCATCGACTCACCCGGAGCAAGTGTGACTTCGCGGCCTCCGAGAAGACCTGGGATTCGGCCTACGATGGTGGCAAATCCTGAACGAGCCACTAGCTTGGAGCGCCCCCCCGACCATGGGAGCCTGAACACGGAAGAGGATTCGTAAGGAGGCCCATGCCCTACAGAGCGAACTCAGCGGAACCCGCCTTGGCGTGAGCTCGAACGCCGAAGGCTCCACACCCGGCGCGCCCGCCTTCGCCCGAGACCTCGGGCTCTTCGATGCCACCATGATCGGGGTCGGCGCCATGATCGGCGCCGGCATCTTCGTCCTTACCGGAATCGCCGCGGGCGAGTCAGGGCCTGCCTCCATCCTCGCCTTCGCGCTGAATGGCGCGGTGACCCTGCTCACGGCCTTCGCCTACGCCGAGCTCGCCACGGCCATTCCGGAGGCCGGAGGTGGATACGCCTACGTGCGCCGTGCCTTCCCAGGGGTGGTGGGATTCACGGCGGGCTGGATGCTGTGGTTCGCTTACACCGTTGCGTGCAGCCTCTACGCCCTTGGCTTCGCCGGCTACTTCTGGGAGTTCTTCCTCAAGTACATACCCAGCCTCGCAGGAGGTGCATTCGGAGTCGTGGGCGAGCATGGCGCGATTCTGCTTGTCACTCTTGTCGTGGGCGTCCTCTTCATCCGACTGAACGTCCGGGGGGCGGAAGTAACGGGGAAGGCCGAGAACTTCCTCACGGTCACCAAGCTCCTCGTGCTCGGCGTCTTCATCGTTTACGGGCTCCGGCGGGTCTTCGAGGAGCCGGGGCAGGCGGCCGCCAGCTTCAACCCCTTCTTCCCGCAGGGGATGGGCGGCGTGATCGTCGCCATGGGCCTCACGTTCATCGCCTTCGAGGGATACGACCTCATCGCCACGGTGGCCGAGGAGATCAAGGAGCCGGAGAAGAACATCCCGAGGGCGACCTTCATCTCCCTCGGCATCACGATGATCATGTATCTCCTGATCCTCTTCGTGTCGCTTGCGGCCGTGCGGCCTCCCGACGGCCGGCCCTCGTGGCGCTTTCTGGGAGACTACGGGGAGACGGCCATCGTACGCGCGGCCGAGGGCTTCATGCCGGCGTTCGGCGTGGCCGTCATCGTCTTCGGCGGCCTGCTCTCCACGATGTCGGCCTTGAACGCCACGGTCATGGCCTCGTCACGGGTCGCGTTCTCCATGGGGCGGGACCGTCTGCTGCCCGTCTCCATGGCCACGATCCATCCGGAGCGTCGCACCCCCCACATCGCCATCATCGTCACCGGGGTGATCCTGCTGGCCATGGCGCTGACGCTGCCGATCGAGGCGGTGGGCTCGGCTGCGAGCCTCATCTTCCTCCTCACCTTCGCCATGGTGAACCTCTCGGTGATCACGCTGCGAAGGAAGGCGCCAGACCTACCGCGGCGCTACAAGGTCCCGCTGTACCCGGTCGTACCCGTCCTCGGGATTGTCCTGAACGTGTATCTGGCCGTCTACCAGTTCAGGTTCCAGCCGTTGGCCTGGTACGTGACTGGTGGGTGGATCCTCGCCGGGCTGGTGCTCTACTACGCGTACTTCGCCAGGCAGGCAGCGGAGGTCCGTCCGCAGATCCTCGAGCCACGTCGACCGGCTGAGCCGGCGGTCCACGAAACCGTCGTGGTACCGCTCCACAACCCCGACCACGTGCACGTCCTCCTGGACTACGCTCAACCCATCGCCGAGGCACGCGGTCTCAAGACGACCGCCATCTCGGTGGTCCAGGTGCCCCGCCAGCTTCCCATTCATGAGGGGCTCCGATTCGCTCATCACAGGGAAGCCCTGCTCAAGAACGGTCTGGAGCACGCCGCGTTCCGAGGTGTGGAGTTGGAGACCGACGTGATCGTGGCCCACCACGCCCATGACGGCATCTTGGCGGGCGCCCGCCGAAGCGGCGCCGATATGCTGGTCATGGGCTGGAAGGGGTACACGGACACAGGCGACCGGATCTTCGGGGAGGTGGCCGACCAGGTGATCCGCAACGCCCCCTGTGACCTGGCCCTCCTCAAGATAGCCGACCCCCAGTTGCCCAACCGCTGTCTCTTCCCGACCGCGGGAGGAGCCCATGCTCTTTTGGTCGCCGAGCTCCTGAACGTCCTCGCTCCTGCCTTCCACATGACGGTAACGGCGTGCCACATCGTGGATCCGGACGCGTCGCCCGCGGACCGGGCCGAGGCCGAGCGGTGGATCGACAAGACCCTGTCCCGAATGGGACCGCAGGTCCAGGTCGACCGATTCCTCATCGAAGCAAAGACCATCGCCGGCGGGATTGCGCGGGCCAGCAAGGACTTCGATCTCGTGGTCCTGGGCGCGGCGCGGGAGCCGTTCTTCCGGCAAGTCCTCTTCGGTGAGATTCCCGAGAAGGTGGCCCGCTATTCACCGGCATCCGTGCTGGTGGTGAAGCGGTACGAAGGTCATGTCCGCTCGGTCTTCAAGCGAATGTTCGGCTGAGCCCGTGCCGCACTCCGCCGTCCGTCCCGACCACACAGGTGGGCCGAGAAGCCACCCGCCCAGGCTGGATGCCATGACGCTCCGCTCGGAGCTTCCCCGGAAGGTCGTGCACATCTCCATGGGGGGCTTCGCCCTCCTTCTGCGCTGGCTGACACCATGGCAGGCTGTCTTGATGGCGGTGGCCGCTCTGGTGCTGAATCTCTTCTTCTTGCACCGCCTGACGGGGAGGAGGCTGTTACGGCCCGATGAGCGGGAAAGAGGCTTCTCGGCGGGCATCGTGATCTACCCCGCCGTCCTGCTGGGCGTGTTCGTCGTCTTTCAGTCACGGCTCGAGCTGGCGGCAGGCATCTGGGCGCTCATGGCTGTGGGGGACGGCATGGCCACCCTCTCAGGCCTGGCGGTCGGCGGTCCACGGTTTCCGTGGAACGAGAGGAAGACGTGGTCTGGCCTCGGCGCCTTCGTGCTGTTCGGGGCGGCCGCCTGCGCTTTCCTGATCCGCTGGACGCAGCGTGCCCGGGGCGCTACCGCCGTGTGGCCCGAGGTCGAAGTGACCTGGGTCGGTGCGTCGTTCTTCCCGGGCCGGCTCATGGAGGCCGGGGGCTTGACGTTTCTGCTGTTCGGCTGCGTGGCGGCGGCAGTAGCGGCCGCATTTGCAGAGTCGATGGAGACCAGCGTAGACGACAACGTGTTGGTGCCGGTGGTGGGGGGTGCGGTACTCCTGGCGGCCACGCTGGTCGATCCGTCCCAGGTGGTGGAGAGAATCCCAGTGCTGGCGCTCGGTCTGATATGGGGGCTTATCGTCACGGCGCCGTTCGCGGTGCTGGCGTACGCCACTCGGTCGGTGGACCAGGACGGAGCCTTCGCGGGCACGGTCGTGGGCACCCTTCTGTACGCGTTCGCTGGCTGGCCGGGCTTCGCCCTGCTGATCCTGCTCGTGGTCGGAGGCGTGGGCGTGACCCGCTTGGGCCACTCACGCAAGGCTGCCCTCGGCATCGCCCAGGAGAGGGAGGGACGGAGAGGGGCGGGGAGCGCTTTCGCCAACACAGGCGCCGGCGTGGCCTTCGGCTTCTTGGCGGTGGCCACGCTCTTCCCGGAGCTCTTCACACTGGCCATGGTGGCGGCCTTCGCCACGGCCATCTTCGACACCACTGCCTCCGAGGTCGGTAAGGCCTACGGGAGACGACACCACCTCATCACGACGCTTCATTCTGTTCCGGCCGGTACGGCCGGTGCCGTTTCGCTCGAAGGGACTGCGGCTGGTGCTGTGGCCGCGCTGGCCATGGCGATGCTCGCCTCCTCGGTCGGCCTGGTCACGATCGCGGGTGCGATGACGGCGGTCCTCGGTGCCTTCTTCGGGTCCACGGTAGAGTCCTTCATCGGTGCCGTCCTGGGAGGGCGAAGGGGATCCGACAACGAGCTCCTCAACCTCACCAACACGGCAGTGGGTGCCGCTCTGGCCGTGGCCCTCTACGTCGCCTTCTTCTAGGATAGGTCATGAGCTTCCCGAGCCATTACGTTCCCCGGTCCTCGGCGGGGTGGGTCAGCGTCACCGCGTTCCTGGCTCTCATGGCGCTGGCCCAGCCGCCCATCGTCTTCTGGGTAGACGGGTACTTCGAAGGCACGTCGGTACTCGGCCTGCCCTTCCTCTACGTGTACCTCGGCGTCATCTATTTCGCGCTCATCGGCGTTCTGCTCTGGACGCTCCGGAAGAAGGTCTGATCCGTGGAGAGCTGGGTCGTCGCAACGGGCCTCATCTTCACCTACATCCTCGTCACCATCGTCCTGGGATTCCTGGCGAACCGTGCCCTGTCCGTGGACCTGGAGGACTTTCTCCTCTACGGCCGACAAGCCGGGTTCGTGGTCCTGTACCTCACGGTGGTGGCCAGCATTCACTCCGCGTTCGCCTTCCTGGGCTCCGGCGGCTTCTTCTACACGCACGGGATCGGCTTCTGGGAGGCCGGGACGTGGACGGTCCTGATGGGGGCTATCACCTACACGCTGGGCGTCCGCATCTGGGTGTTGGGAAAGCGCTTCCGCTACATCACCCCCGCCGACATGCTGGCCGACTTCTATGAGAGCGAAGCCGTCCGTGTGGTCGTGGCGGTCGTCTCGGTCCTTTTTACCGTGTTGTACATCCAGGTCCAGGCTCAGGGCCTGGGATACATTATCTCCGTGGCGTCCGGCGACCGGATCTCCTTCGAGATGGGGACCCTCATTCTCCTCGTCGTCGCAGGTGGATACCTCATGGCCGGAGGGCTGCGGGCCGTATACTGGACGGACGTGGTCCAGGGCGTGTGGATGTACGTGGCCGTGTGGGTCGGCGCTCTCGTGCTGGCCGAGAGGCTGTTCGGTGGTCCGCTGGCCCTTTGGCGCAGGGTGGCGGAGGAGCGTCCGGATCTTCTGAGGCTCCCTGGCCCCGAGGGCTTCTTCACCCCGGGCATGTGGGTGGGCATGACGGTCGCCCTGTCTTTCGGGATCGTCCTCCAGCCCCACATGTTTATCCGCTACTACACGGCGACCTCGGGGCGAGTCATCAAGTGGTTGGGCGCCACCACACCCCTCTTCCTCATGACCATGTACATGCCGGCCGCCCTGGTGGGTCTGGGCGGGGCCATCATCCTGCCGGATCTGGCCATTCCGGACCGCATCTTCCCCGAGCTGCTGGTCCGCTACGCCCCGGCGTGGCTCACCGGGCTGATCCTGGCCGGGGCCACGGCGGCTGCCATGTCCACGCTGGACTCCATACTCCACGCGAACATGACGGTCCTGACCCGAGACGTCTACCAGCGCTACATCGCTCCGGACCGTGACGCGGGCCATTACGTCTGGGTGGGGCGGGGGATTGTGCTGGGGCTCCTGGTGGTAGGCTACGTGCTTTCCGTGAATACGTTCGGCTTCCTCGTGACCCTGGTGACGCTGTCAGGGGCGGGAGCGCTCCAGCTCCTGCCGGGGACGCTGGGGGTGTGCTACCCGACTCGTCGACCATTCAGCAGGGTGGGGGTGCTGGCAGGCATCGGAGCCGGACTGGTCGCGCTCTACTGGACCCTGGTAATCGTGCCCCATCCACTCGGTGTGCACGGCGCCATCTGGTCCTTGGCCGCGAACTTGGCGGTGTGCATCGTCGTGTCGCGGCTCAGCGCGCCACCATCAGCCGAGACGATAAGTCGAATTCACGGCGCCCTGGAGGACTACGTGTACGGGACGGGAGAAGAAGGCCTGGAGGTGTCTCACAGCTCTTAAGGACCGCCTACCGAACTGTGCCCAACACAATAATTGGTATGAACTGTACTTCTTCAACAGCCTCTAGAGTCGAAGCCCGCGCGCCGCTCAGCTCCTGTCCAGTGTGTCGCGCAGCAAGCGCTGTGTGAGCGCCGGGTCGGCGGCGCCCTTCGTCTCGCTCATCACCTGCCCGACGAAGAACCCGAGGAGGCCGGTTTTGCCGTTCCGGTACGCCTCGACCTTGTCTGGATTCCGCTCCACCACGCCCGCAACCACCGGCTCCAGCGCCGAGGCGTCGCTCACCTGGGCCAGACCCCTCTCTTCGATCACCGAGTCGGGATCACCGCCCTCGGTGGCGATGACGGCCAGGACCTCCTTGGCGGCTCGGCCGGAGACGGCGCCGCTCGAGACGAGCTCCACCAGCCGGCCCAACTCGGCCCCGCCGAAGGGTAGGTCGGCCACCGGGCGACCTTCCCGAACGCGCGGCACCTCGTTGACGACCCACTTGGCCAGAGCCACGGAGTCACCGGTGTGCTCGGACGCCGTCCGGAAGAGGGTCAGGAGCTCGGCGTCCTGCGCCACGACGGACGCCTCGGCCTCGGACAGGCCTGATTCCGCTACCAGCTTGTAGTAGACCGCTTCGGCCTCGGGGTCCTCAGGGCGTGCGGGCCGGGGTGGGGGTGCCGGCGACGGCTCCGTCCGCTGGGGCTGCCCGGACTCGGCTCGGGATTCCGTACGTGTTTCAGCTTCCGTCCCCGCGCCCATCGCCGACGCTTCCCGGGCCTTCGCCCAACTGTCACGGAGGGTTACGGTGCGATTGAAGACCAGCCTCTCCGGCTTCGAGTCCACCCGGTCACCCACGAAGTAGCCCGTCCGCTCGAACTGGTACGCGCGTTCCGGAGGGTCTGCGGCCACACTGGGCTCGATCCGGCTCTCGGTGAGCACGACAAGTGAGTCGGGATTGAGGTTCACCGTGAAGTCCTCGCCCTCGTCCACATCGTCGGGGTCGGGGTTCACGAAGAGGCGGTCGTAGAGCCGCACCTCCACGGGCAGCGACTGTGTGGCCGAGACCCAGTGGATCGTCCCCTTCACCTTGCGGGCGTCAGGCGTGGTACCGCCTCGGGTCTCGGGATCGTATTTGCAGTGAACCTCCACGACGTTCCCGGCGGCGTCCTTCACGAAATCGACGCAACGGACTACGAAGCCGTAGCGCAGGCGCACTTCCTCGCCCGGAATCAATCGCTTGAATCCCGTCGGCGGATCCTCCTCGAAGTCGCTCTCCTCGATGTACAGCTCCCGAGTGAAGGGAATCGTGCGGGATCCTTCTTTGCCCACGTCCTTTGGGAAATACGGGGCGTCCAGCTCCTCGACCTCCCCCTCCGGGTAGTTCACGATGACGACCTTGAGGGGGCGCAGTACGCACATGACCCGAGGTGCCTCGTGGTTGAGCTCGCCTCGAATGGCGTACTCGAGCTTCCCGATGTCCACCCGGTTCTCGGTCTTCGCCACCCCGATCATGTCGCAGAAGGTGCGAAGAGCCTTGGGGGGCACCCCCCTCCGGCGCATTCCGGCGAGGGTAGGCATCCGCGGATCGTCCCACCCCGTCACGTGTCCATCGTTGACCAGCCGGAGGAGTTTCCGCTTGCTCAGCACCGTGTACTCCAGGTTCAACCGCGCGAACTCGTACTGCCTGGGCTGGGGACGGGGCACGTCCACGTTGTCCAGAACCCAGTCGTAGAGCTCCCGGTTGTTCTCGAACTCCAGGGTGCATACCGAGTGGGTGACGCCCTCGATCGAATCGGAGAGACAGTGCGTGAAATCGTAGAGGGGATAGATGCACCAGTCGTCACCGGTGCGATAATGGTCCGCGTGCCGGATTCGGTAGAGGACAGGATCACGCATGAGCATGTTGTTCGATGCCATGTCGATTCGGGCCCGGAGCACGTGCTCGCCGCCCTCGAACTCTCCCGCACGCACGCGCTCGAAGAGATCCAGGTTCTCCTCTACCGATCGATCTCTGAAGGGGGTCTCCCTTCCCGACTCACTCACGGTGCCCCGATGCTCCCGGATTTCTTCTTCGCTCGAGCTGTCCACATACGCCTGACCCGCCCGAATCAGCTCCCTCGCGTATTCGTAGAGGCGCTCGAAGTAATCCGACGCGAAGTAGAGGTGCTCACCCCAGTCGAACCCCAACCAGTGGACATCGTCCTGGATGGAGCGAACGTACAGCTCGTCCTCGGTCTCGGGGTTCGTGTCGTCGAAGCGAAGATGCGTGATGCCCCCGTGCTCGGCGGCGGCGCCGAAGTTGAGGCAGATCGACTTGGCGTGTCCGATGTGCAGGAACCCGTTGGGCTCCGGAGGGAAGCGGGTAACCACCTTGCCTCCGTGCCTGCCCGACTCCACGTCTTCGGCGATGATGGCGCGGATGAAATCCCGGCCGGGGCTGGGAAGGGATCGGTCGTTGTCTTCGGTCATGGAGCATCATCGGACGGGCCCGTCCCGGCGCCCGGGCTCATGCGGAAGAAGCGTGGGTCGTTTCCAGGTATGTGGATCCAGGAAGTCTAACCCCGGTATGACTGATGGGTTCACAGGGTATTGGGTGGGGCGTCGGGAAATGAGTTGCCATAGCGGTACCTGTCCGGAGGGTTCGTGAGAATAACGGGGTCCAAGAGATACGTAGCGTCGTTCGCGTTGGTGGTTGCCCTCGTCATGGGGGGCGCCACGGGAGCCGCGCATCGAGGAGCCGAACCCTCCCTGGAGCCCCAGGCGACCCCCAAGCTGGTGGTCCTGGTGGTCGTGGATCAGCTCCGTGGCGACCTGCTCCCGAGGTACTCGGAAGCGTTCAGCGGCGGACTACGGAAGCTTCTCGACGAGGGATTCCGGTTCACACGGGCGACTCATGACCATGCGGTGACCTCCACCGCGCCGGGTCACGCGACCCTGGCGACGGGCGTTCACCCGTCGCGTCACGGTGTCGTTGCGAACGAGTGGTATGCGATCGACAACGGCACGCTGGATCCTGTCTTCTCGGTGGGGGATTCCCTAGCGCCGATCCTCGGGTACAACGGCTACGGGGGGCGATCTTCGGCCAACCTGGGCCGTGGGGGACTAGCCGACTGGATCGAAGAGGTCGACGATGATGCTCGCATCGTGTCGATCTCGCGGAAGGCCGTGTCGGCCATCAACCTGGCCGGCAAGACGAAAGCGGAGGTCTACTGGCTTCTCCAGGAGTTCGGAAAGTTCGCCACCTCGAAGTTCTACGCGGACCGTTATCCGAGGTGGGTCGTGCGCTTCAACGAAAGGGTCCTCCCCGAGATCTACTCGGACACGATCTGGGAAAGCCGGATTCCCGAAGAGTTCCTCCATCTCTCACGACCCGACACCTCGGAATTCGAGGGTGCCGCCGGCCACAGCTTCTTTCCGCACATCGCCCGAGGGGAGGTGAGGAGGGCGGATGAACGGGGTCTGAACAGTTGGCGCTACGGGACACCCCTGCCCGACAAGGCCGTCCTCCATATGGCCATGGAGGCCATCGATGAGCGCCGCCTTGGCCAGCGCCGTGAGGTGGACTTTCTGGCCCTGTCGTTCTCGCAGGCCGACGCTGTGGGTCACGCCTATGGCCCGCGCAGCCGGGAGCAGCTGGACAACCTGATTCGGCTCGACGGGATACTCGACGAGCTCATGAGCTTCCTGGACGAGGAGGTGGGGGAGGGCGGTTGGGTCATGGCCCTCTCCGGCGACCATGGCGCGTCCGACATTCCCGAGCTCCTCGACGAGCCGGTGACCCGCCTCGGCGTCGCGGACGTCCGCGAGGTCCTGCGGATCGCCCAGCAAGCGCTGGGTGCTTCAGGGAATTCCGGCGATGTCTCTGCACGGATCGCGGAAGCGCTCGAGCCGCTTCCGGAGATTCGCCGGGTGTTCACCCTCAGTGAGCTCGAGGTGGATCAGCCAGCCGACTCGTTCGCCCGGTTCTTCGCCAACTCCCATGTGCGGGACCGCCCCGTGAACGAGCTCGCCCGATTCGGTGCCTACATCCAGTGGGAGCCGCACTCGTTGGTCTCTCCCGCCTGGCTGACACGCCGCGTCGGCTCCAGTCATCGCTCCCCGTACTACTTCGACCGATGGGTGCCGCTGATCTTCTATGGGGCCGGCGTCGAGGCCGGCTGGTCCGACAGGCCGGTTGCCACCGTGGATGTGGCGCCCACTCTGGCTGCCCTGGCGGGAATCCCGACGCCGGACGATCTCGACGGCAAGGTTCTGATCCCGAGGACACCCTGATCCCGGGAGGGGCCTAACGGGGAAGGCCGACCCGCGGTTCCCGGATACGAGAAGGCCCCCCGGGGAGCTAACCGGGAGGCCTTTCGAAAAGCGCTTCGAGCGGAGCCGTTACGCGATTCGCCGTTCGCCGTCTCGGCGTGCGTGCGAACGGCGCAGCGCGCCGTTGCGCCGGGCGGAGCCCATACGGCGGAGGGCCTTACGCTGGTCGCCCTCAACAGGAATCTCGTCGATGCGACGGTTCCAGATGCGGCGCCCCTTGCCGATGCGTCTCTGTTCGCTGCTGCGCTGGTCGGGTCCTCGGCGTTTAGTTTTCCGACGCTCTTGCTGAACTTCCATCCATCTCGTTCCTGTCTTGGGGGGACGACGAACCCACGGCCTTCGCCAGGCCACGAAACCGTTCCTGTATTAAAGATGGGCAGGGTCTGTGCGTTCTGTCCAGCAAATTCTGGCATGTCATCAGCGGGGCAATATCCGTGGTGGTCACCCTCGTCGCAAGTGGTTCTCTCAGTGCTCGGAGTCCGACTCCCCCGGGTCGCTTGGCGTCCTCAGCTCCGCGCGCCGACGCTCGTCGGCCTCCTCCAACGTCTGCTGGATGCGAGGACACGCCTCCCTAACCGCGTCCATGTGATCCCGTCGCAGCTCGTAAAGAGCACACGGGGTCACGGCGCGGCATGTTGCGGTTCGTGGAGTGCCGTGCAGAAGGGCCATCTCCCCAAAGAAGTCGCCCGCCATCAGCGTCGCCATGTCCCTGGTGACGCCACCGTCCTGCCGGGATACCCGGATGACACCCCGAGCCACCAGATAGAGGGACGAACCCGACGCCCCCTGCTTGACGATGACTTCGCCCGCCGGCGCGGTCCTGCGCCTCAGCTTCGACGCCACGATGGCGAACTCCTCTTCCGGCGTGTCCCTGAAGAAGGGGACCTTCTTCAGGAGCTCCTCCGGATCCACGGCCAGCTTCCCGGCCTTGCTCGCCCGGAGTTCGCGCAGCTCTACGGCCATCTCCTCCAGCATGACCTCGGCCACACCCTCGGGGATGATCCCGGCGTGAGCCTTCGCCTCGATGGCCTCTCGCTCGGCGTGGAGCACCATGCGCTCCGCCAGGCGCTCCTGGGTGGAGTGCACGAACTCCGGAAACTGCTCGGCGTTTTGATCGAGTCGACCACGGGCGTTTTCTCGCCAGTACTCGTACGAGGCCCGAATGTCATCCACGATCTCGGGCCGGGCCGACTCGGCCTCACCGAGGGCCTCCAGTTCTTCCAGCACCTGGAGGCTGCCGCGTGACCGGGCCCATGCGATCTCGTAGTCGCGGGCGGTGCGCTCCGCCCTCATGCTCTCTGCCCAAGCCCCCAGGCCCGGGATGTGGTCCATGAAGCGGTAGACCACGTTCTCGATCGTCTCACCCGTGGGTGGGTGGAGCGTGTACTCGGGAAGGCGTCCCTGGTGGCGGATCCCCTCGGTCTGCAGCTCGATGGAGTGGGCGAGGTTGCGGTAGGTCCGCTCCGTGAGATGTCCGCGGGAGAACATCGAGTAGTAGATCGTATTCTCTTCGCCGAAGGAGCGCAGGTAGAGGAGCTTGCGCTCCTGCTCGACGTCGAGTTCCTCCCGGCGGAGCTCGTCCAGGTCCGACTTCATCTCCTCGATGCCCGCCTCACAGCGGGAGCGGACCCCCTCTGTGATGCGGGGAGGGAACAGCCCTCCCGTCTTGAGGTCCGGGATCTGCTCCAGGGTCCGCTGCTTCGCGGAGAGCAGGCCCTCGATCCTGGCGACGCGGTCCGACAGCGGCGGGACGTGCAGCCCGAACCTGCGGACGAGGGCTTCGACGGTGAGCCCCTGGGCGAGGAGCGTGAAGAGCACGGCTCCCATAACCAGCGCCACGATGACCTCATTCAGGTCTCCGAAGCCCGGCACCTCTCTCCCCAGATCCGGAAGGCTCAGCGCGATGGCCAGGGCCACGGCGCCACGCAGGCCGCCCCAGAACATGACGGTTTGATAACCGCGATCGATGGGGTCCGAGCCCGGGAGGCGGCCGATACCCGGGACCAGCCCGAAGATCACGATCGACCTGGAGACGAGCATGGCCAGGACGACGACGATCAGGAGCGGGGCGCTATTCGCCAGAGCCCCCAGGTCGACGGCGAGGCCGACCATGAGGAAGATGAGGGCGTTGGCCACCATGGCCATGTATTCCCAGAAGCGCTCCAGGTAGCCCACCACGGACGGCGAGATCTTGGCCTTCCCCCATCCTCCGATGAGCATGCCGGCCATGACGGTCGCCATCACCCCGCTCAGGTGGAGCACCTCCTCCGCCAGGAGGAAGGACACGTAGGCCAAGACGGTGGTGAGCGTCACCTCGATGAAGGTGTCTGCTTCCACGCGGCCCAGGATCATCCCCACCAGGAGAGCGGCTGCCCACCCGACCATCAGGCCACCGAAGAACACGAACAGGAACTGGACGCCCCCGAAGACCACGGCCTCCTTGGTGATCACGCCGGCGAGCAGGATGCCCGTCAGAATTCTCGATAGCACGATGGCCGTGGCGTCGTTGAAGAGGCTTTCGCCCTCCACGAGGATCGTGAGCCTCTTGGGTGCCCCGAGCTGGCGGAAGAGCGAGATCACCGACACGGGATCGGTGGCGCTCAGGATCGACCCCAGGAGTAGCGCCTCGAGCCAGCCGAATGGCGTGGCCGCCACCACGATGGCCGCGATGAGACCGGTGGAGATGAGGAGGCCGGGAACGGCTAGGGTCAGGACCGCCGTGAGGTTCTCACGGAGCGCCCGCGCCTCGAGGTTGAAGGCCGATTCGAAGATCAGCGTGGGCAAGAAGACGAAAAACGCGATCTCCGGGGCGATCCGCAGGTTGGCGATGGGCTCGAGAACCGCCCCACCGAAGTGGGCGAGCTGGGCCAAAGCGATCCCCGTGACCACCAGCGCCACCGTGAACGGGACTTTGAGGCGCTTCGAGATCGCCATCACGCCGGCCGCGACGAGCAGGAGACCGACGGTGGCGCCGACGATTTCGATTACGTGATGGCCGGATTCCTCCACGCTACGCTCCTGCCGCCGCGGGCTTGGAGACGACCACACCGCCAAGCTGATCGCACAGACCCCTCATGTCCTCTGGCGACCCGAGGAAGATGAGCACGGTCCCGGCGGTCACCTCCTGGTCCTCGCCCGGGTTGTAGTGCCATTGGCCCGAGGGGCTCCGCACGGCCATGAGCAGTGCATTGGACATCTTGTCGAGCCCCAGCTCACGAACCCGCTTGCCCGCAGCCGGAGACGACTCCGGAATCGTGATCTCGTCGATGCGCAGGTTGGCGTCACGATCACGGAGCATGACGTCCAGCAAGTTCACCACCGTGGGCCGAATGAGCTCCGAAGCCAGGCGCAGGCCTCCGATGTAGGTGGGCGATACCACCGCGTCCGCTCCAACCCGTCGGATCTTGTCCTCGGAGTGGATGTCGGTGATGCGCGAGACGATGCGGATCGTCGGGTTCAGCTGGCGGGCGCTCAGGGTGATCACGACGTTTTCCTTGTCGTTGTCGGTGCACGCCACGATCCCCGCGGCCCTCTCCACTCCGGCCGCGAGCAGCACTTCGTCTGAAGCGGGATCACCGACGATGAGCGGGGTGTCTCCGATCTCGCCTCGCAGGTAGTCGACCTGGTCGCGCTTCTCGCAGATCAGCACGACCTGTCTCCGGACCGACAGGAGCTCTCTGGTTGTGTAGGCAGCCGTACCTCCTGCGCCGCACACGATCAAGTGCCCCGACATGTTGCCGATGGTCTTCTCCAACTTCCGTCTCCTGAAGACGTGCCCGATCTGTCCCTCGACAATGAGGGCCGTCGCGGTTGTGACAAGATAGAGCACGCCGCCCATCCCCACGAGAATGAGCAAGACCGTGAAGATCCGCCCGCCGGGACGGGCCGTCATGTCCACGATCTCACCGAACCCCACCGTGGTGAGGGTGATGGCCGTCATGTAGAAGGCATCCACCCAGCCGACGCCCGGGTCGATGACGCGATATCCGACGATCCCCACGAGCATGACGGCGAGGATGAACAGTGCGGCGGAGCCCAGGCGGAGCCTCAGCTGTCGCAGATCCTCATCCAGTTCGATGGGCGAGACGTCGTATACGTTCAAGATCTCGTGGGAGCAGGGGGACGGGCGGGGCGATCCTGGTCAGTGCCGCGTAAATCTGCCCCCCGGATCCGCCGAAAAGCAAGGACGTTCGCTGCGTGTAGGTCATGCGCCGGGGTTTCATTGCCCCTCCGCGATGACCGGGGCATGTTTCCGCACTTCGAGTGTTCCGTTGCCGAGACTTTGGTAACGGAACACCAGATCACGAGCAGACGCTCGAGGCCTGTTGAAGAAGTGGGGTGCGGCCGCGCGACCCACGCCTTCGGCGCGGGTACCCCGGTCTTGCGGTGACCAGAGAACGTCGCGGACCCGCGACACCTGAGCCGAAGGCGAAGAACGAACGATGACGAGGCGTAGCATGGCTACGGCGAGGAAGAGAGACGCGCTATGGGCCCGCAACCCCCCTTCGCCCTTCGGGTTAGGGCGGCACGGGGCCATCTCCGTTGTTGGCGCCCCTCGACGTAGCTATTGCTATGCCTTCGGGGCACCGCCTAGGATCTGGCCGGTAACAAGCGCCCTAGCGCTTGTCGGCGCTCCTAACGCGGCTCGCCCCACTTCTTCAACAGGCCTCTAGAGCAAGGCACCGAGCATTGGCGCACATCCCCTACGTGCCGTACGAAGAGGCGCAGGGCTCCCTCGCCGAGCTGTATCGGCGATACGGTGGCCCGGAGATGAACGTAGACAATATCATCCGGATCCACTCCCTGAATCCGCCCTCCATGGAGCACCACGTACGGCTCTATGACAACCTCATGCGGGGACCGTCGCCGCTGAGCCGGGCGCAGCGGGAGATGATCGCCGTGACGGTCTCGGCGGTGAACGAGTGCTTCTACTGAATCAACCATCACGGAGCGGGACTCCGTAGGCTCACGAAAGACCCCGAGCTGTCGAGGGCTCTCGCTCGCGACCATCGGGAGGCCGATCTGGAAGTCGAGGACCGGGCGATGCTCGACTACGCGATGAAGTTGACCCTGACGCCGTGGAAGGTGGGCGAAGGGGATGTCGAACGCCTCCGCGAGGTGGGATTCGACGAAGCCGCCATTCTCGATATCTGTCAGGTGGTCTGCTACTACAACTACGTCAACCGCCTGGCCGACGGACTGGGCGTCGAACTGGAGGCCAATTGGCGGGAAGAAGACTACACCCTCACCAGGGCCGAATTCGAAGAGCAGCGAAGGGCCAGCGAATGATCCGGAGGTGGGGACCCGCCCCGCTGCGCCGGGGAGGGATGGTCCGGAGGCCCGCGAGTGTGCGAGGAGTGCGATGATCGAGCTCACGGGCCACGGCCTCCCATTGGAGACCGTGGAGGAAGCAGCTGTCGGGCGGGTGCCGGTATCCCTGGCGGAGGCGGCCCGATCCCGGGTGCGCCAAGCCCGGGACTTCGTCGAGGAGCTCCTCGAGAGCGGAGAGCGCATCTACGGGGTTACGACTGGATTCGGGCGTCTGGCCGAGGTCGTCATCTCACCCGATCAGCAGGGGCAGCTCCAGCGGAATCTGGTGCGTAGCCACTCGTCCGGGGTGGGCGAGACGATGGCCACCGAAGAGGTGCGTGCAATCATCATCCTCAGGGCCAACGCCCTTGCCCGCGGCAACTCGGGTTGCCGCGAGGAGGTCATCGACCTGCTGTTGGAGCTTCTGAACCGGGCCGTCCACCCCGTGGTGCCACGGTTCGGATCGGTGGGCGCCAGCGGGGATCTGGCACCCCTGGCCCACATCGCCCTGGCCCTGATCGGAGAGGGCAAGGTCGAGTACCGGGACCGGATTCGGGACACCGGAGAGGTGCTGGCCGAGCTCGGCCTCGACGCCGTCGAGCTGTGCGAAAAGGAGGGCCTGGCCCTCATCAACGGGACCCAGGCCACCACGGGCCTCGGGATTCTGGCCCTGCTCACGGCGCAGCGGGCCCTGAACGTGGCTGAAGTCGCCGGCTGCATGAGCCTCGAGGGGCTGAAGGGGACTCCCGAGGCGTTTCGAGCCGAGGTGCAGGAGGCCCGGCCCCATCCGGGCCAGATCGAGTCGGCCCGCCGCCTCCGGGCGCTGCTTGCCGACTCGGAGATCCGCGAGTCGCATCGGCACGGTGATCCCCGGGTTCAGGACGCCTACTGCCTGCGCTGCATGCCGCAGGTCCATGGGGCCGCCCGGAGCTCCCTCGGCTACGTGCGGGAGATTCTGACCACCGAGGCCAACAGCGCCACCGACAACCCGTTGGTTTTCCCCGAGGCCCGGGCCGTGGTGAGCGCCGGTAACTTCCATGCGCAGATCGTCTCCCAGGCTCTCGATCTCCTGTGCATGGCTGTGACGGACCTGGCGGCCATCAGTGAGCGACGAACCGAGCGGCTTCTCAACCCGGATCTCTCGGGTCTACCGGCTTTCCTGGCACGGGAGCCGGGCCTCCAGTCCGGGTTCATGATCGCCCAGGTGACGGCCGTGGATCTGCTGGCCGAGATGCGAGTGCTCTCTCATCCCGCCAGTGTGGACTCGGTGCCCACCAGCGCTAGCCAGGAGGACCACGTTTCGATGGGATTGGCCGCGGCCCGCAAAGCACGACGGATCGTGGACTGTCTGGAGTACGTCCTGGCCATCGAGCTGGTGGCGGCGGCCGAGGCGATCGAATACCACCGGCCCTTGAAGGCGGGGGACGGAGTAGAAAGGGCACACGCTTTGATCCGTGAGCATGTCGCGCGCCTCGACGGCGACCGCTCTCTGTCAGGCGACTTCGAGGCTGTGAGAGACCTGATACGTGACGGTACACTGGCGAGCCTTGTCGAGTGAAGGAGATAGAGCTTTGAGCACCACAGTCGGGCCGCGAACGATCCGCGCGCCCCGCGGCAACGAGCTTTCCTGCAAGGGGTGGACCCAGGAGGCCGCCCTCCGGATGCTGATGAACAACCTGGATCCGGAGGTCGCCGAGCGACCCAACGACCTGGTCGTCCACGGTGGAACCGGCAAGGCCGCCCGAAGCTGGGAGGCGTTCGACCGCATCGTGGCTTCCCTACGCGCACTTGAGGACGACGAGACGCTCCTCGTCCAGTCCGGCAAGCCGGTCGGAGTCTTCACCACCCACACCGATGCCCCCCGCGTCCTCATCGCCAACTCCAACCTCGTGGGCCGTTGGGCCGACTGGGACCACTTCAACGAGCTGGAGCGGAAGGGGCTCATGATGTATGGCCAGATGACGGCCGGTTCGTGGATCTACATCGGGACCCAGGGCATCTTGCAGGGCACGTACGAGACCTTCGGGGCCATGGCTCGGAAGCACTTCGGCTCCAGCCTCAAGGGCCGCTGGGTCCTGACCGGCGGGATGGGGGGCATGGGTGGCGCTCAGCCGCTGGCTGCTACCATGAATAATGGCGCCATTCTGGTCGTGGAGGTGGACCCGGCACGGATCCAGCGGCGGCTGGACACCGGGTACTGCGACCGAATGACCGACGATCTCGACGAGGCGCTCGAGTGGACTCGGGGGGCCGCCGACCGGGGTGAGGCGCTCAGCGTGGGCCTGGTGGGCAACTGTGCGGAAGTGATCCCGGAGATCTCCCGCCGTGGGGTCGTCCCCGACCTGCTCACCGACCAGACGTCGGCTCACGACCCGCTGCACGGCTACGTTCCGGCAGGCTTGTCCCTGGAAGCCGCCGCGTCCCTGCGGGCTTCCGATCCCGACGAGTACATCCGGCGATCCATGGAGTCCATGCGCATCCACTGTGAGGCCATGGTGAACCTCATGCGGGCAGGCGCCCATACGACCGACTATGGAAACAACCTCCGGACCCAGGCCCTGGACGCCGGCTTCGAAGACGCCTTCGCGTTCCCCGGGTTCGTGCCCGCCTACGTGCGTCCTCTGTTCTGCGAGGGGAAGGGGCCCTTCCGATGGGTGGCGCTCTCGGGTGACCCGACCGACATCCACCGGACCGACGATCTGGTGCTGGAGATGTTCCCCGACGACGAGCATCTGGTGCGCTGGATCGGCATGGCGCGGGAGAAAGTCCACTTCCAAGGGCTGCCGGCCAGGATCTGCTGGTTGGGACAGGGAGAGCGGGCCCGCTTCGGAGTGGCCATGAACGAGCTCGTGGCCA
This sequence comes from Longimicrobiales bacterium, assembly GCA_965238005.1. GTDB lineage: Bacteria > Gemmatimonadota > Gemmatimonadetes > Longimicrobiales > Gaopeijiaceae > CBDCKN01. Next base: position 2,117,897 of record OZ250165.1, on the reverse strand, counting down.
GCGACGAGGTCTCGGCTCCTATCGTCATCGGGCGCGACCATCTGGATACCGGGTCGGTGGCTTCGCCCTACCGCGAGACCGAGGCCATGCTCGACGGAAGCGACGCGGTTGCCGACTGGCCCATTCTGAACGCCCTCCTGAACACGGCGTCGGGAGCGAGCTGGGTGTCGTTCCATCACGGCGGCGGCGTCGGCATCGGCAACTCACTCCATGCCGGCCAGGTCCTGGTGGCCGACGGCTCGGCCGAGATGTCTGAGCGGATCCGTCGGGTACTCACCAACGATCCCGGTATCGGCGTCGTACGACACGCCGATGCGGGCTACCAGAAGGCGGTGGAGACCGCCGAGCGAGAGGGGCTTCTTATTCCAATGCGGGAGAGCTGACAACTCATGTCTCAACCGATCGTCGAGTGTGTCCCCAACTTCTCCGAAGGAAGGAACCCCGCCGTCCTGAAGGAGATCACCAACGCCATCGAGGCCGTCGCCGGCGTCCGCCTTCTCGACGTGGATCCGGGGGCCAATACCAACAGAACCGTGGTCACCTTCGTCGGTGCCCCCGATGCAGTCGAAGACGCCGCCTTCCAGTGCGTGGCCAGGGCTGCCCAGCTCATCGACATGCGGGAGCACCAGGGAGAGCATCCCAGGATGGGGGCCACCGACGTCGTGCCCTTCGTGCCGGTGTCCGGTGTGACCATGGAAGAGTGCGTCGCCATGGCTCAACGTGTCGGAAAGCGCATCGGCGAGGAGCTTGACATTCCGGTCTTCCTCTACGAGCAGGCGGCTACCCGTCCGGAGCGGGAAAACCTCGCACAGGTGCGGTCCGGCGAGTACGAGAGTATGGCCGAGAAGCTCAAGGATCCGGACTGGCATCCGGACTTCGGGCCACAGGTCCTCAATCCGGGGGCGGGAGCCACCTGTGTGGGCGCCCGGGAATTCCTGATCGCGTACAACATCAACCTGAGCTCCACCGACCGGCGCTACGCCAACGACATTGCCTACGCGCTCCGGGAACGGGGGCGGTGGAAGCGGGTGGGCAACACTGATCCGTTCTACTACAAGGGCGAGGTCGTGCGCTTCCCCGAGGATGGTACCTACCCCTGCGGTCCCTGCGACTTCGTGGGCGGGAGCTTCGGGGAGCTGGAGACCCACTACCGGGACGTTCACGGGGGGGATCTTCGGGCGCGCTACCAGGCCCTGGACATCGATCCCGAGGCCCCGTCCGGCCCCGTCTTCGACGACGGCCTGTTTACGGACGTAAAGGCCATCGGCTGGGTGATCGAAGAGTACAACCGGGCTCAGATCAGCATCAACTTCACGAACTTCAAGGTGAGCCCTCCTCATGAGGTGCTGGAGGCGGCTCGGGAAGAGGCGCGCAAGAGGGGTGTGGTCATCACTGGCTCCGAGCTGATCGGCCTCATCCCCTTCGAAGCCTTGCGGCAGGCCGGAGTCTTCTATCGCAGACGGGCCATGAAGTCCACGGGCGTTCCGGTCGCTGATCTTCTGGAGACGGCCATCCAGTCCATGGGGTTGAGAGACGTCGCGCCCTTCGACGTTCGGGAGAAGGTCTTGGCGGCGCCCACCGTGGAGGGGCCCTTGGTCCTGCGTCCCACGTTCGACTTCATCGACGAGGTTTCGCGGGAGACACCCGCCCCGGGCGGGGGATCGGTAGCCGCTCTGGCCGGCGCTCTCGGTGGGGCGCTGGTCTCGATGGTGGTGAACCTGTCGGTGGGGAAGGGCGAGTTCGACGATCGCTACGAGCAGCTGTGCTCCATCGCGGAAAGGGCTCAAGCCGTAAAGGACCTCCTCGTCAGAATGGTGGACGAGGACACACAGGCCTTCGACTCCGTCCTCACGGGCATGCGCATGCCACCGGACACCGAAGAAGAGCGGACTCTTCGTTCCGCCGCCATCCAGGAGGGCTACAAAACGGCCACGCTCGTTCCGCTCGGGACAGCCGAGGGATGCCTGGAGGCCATGAAGCTCTGTGAGGAGATGGCGGCCATGGCCACGCCCGAGATGATCAGCGACGTGGGATCGGGGGCGCTCATGGCCCATGCGGGCCTCAAGGCCGCGATCTACAACGTGCGCATCAACCTCCCGAACATCTCGGACGAAGCGTTCGACAAGGACGTTCGAGGCAAGCTGGATGGCATTCTGCAGGAAGCCGACGAAGCTGCGCGGGTGGTGGAGAAGTGCGTGGAGGCGGCGCTAGGGCGGCCAGGAATCACCAACGGATAGGACTCTCTTTGGCATTCGACAGCGTTTGGCTGAATAGCCAGGTCGCCACCATGCGGAGCGGCGGCGCCGCCTACGGAGAGGTGCCTGACGGTGCCGTGGCCGCGACCAGCGGGAAGATCGAGTGGGTGGGGCCGAGGTCGCAGCTACCCGCGAGTGGTATGGGCCCCGAAACCGAGGTACACGATGCCGGGGGCGCCTGGCTGACCCCCGGGCTCATCGACTGCCATACCCATCTCGTTTTCGGAGGGGACAGGGCCGACGAGTTCGAGGCTCGCCTGCAGGGCGCCACCTATGTCGAGATCGCCAGCGCCGGGGGGGGCATCCGCTCCACCGTGCGGGCGACCCGGGAGGCCACGTCCGAGGAGCTGGAAGCCGGAGCCGTGGCGAGGGCCGGCGAGCTGCTTCGCCAGGGTGTCACCACCCTCGAGATCAAGTCCGGCTACGGTATGGATGTCGCCACCGAGCTACGCATGCTGCAGACGGCACGAAGCGTCGGTGAGAGACTCCCGCTCACCGTCAGAACGACGCTTCTCGCTCTCCACGCCCTCCCTCCCGAGTTCGACGGACGGCGCGACGACTTCGTGGCTCTCGTGGTGGGGGAGCTGCTGCCGTCGGCCGTGGAGGACGGTCTGGTGGACATGGTCGATGCCTTCTGCGAGGGGATCGCATTCACACCCGACGAGTGCGCCTCGTTCTTCCAGGCGGCCAGCGACCTGGGGCTTCCGATCAGGCTCCACGCTGACCAGCTGTCGGATACGGGGGGCGCGGCCCTGGCAGCCCGCTTCTCGGCCCTCTCGGCCGATCACCTCGAGTACGCGTCCGAGGATGGCGTCCGGGCGATGGCCGGAGCGGAGACCGTGGCCGTGTTGCTTCCCGGGGCGTTCTACTATCTGAGTGAGACCCGCACGCCTCCGGTGAGCTCGCTCAGGGAGCACGGCGTGCCCATGGCCCTGGCGACCGACGCCAACCCCGGCTCGTCTCCCATCCTCTCACTCCTCACCATCCTCAACATGGGCTGCACTCTCTACCGGCTGACTCCGGAGGAGGCCCTGGCGGGTGTGACGAGGAATGCTGCATTGGCTTTGGACCTGGGGGCAGACATCGGCACCTTGGAGCCGGGAAAGCGTGCAGATCTGGCTCTTTGGGACGTGAGCCACCCGCGAGAGCTGGCCTACTGGATAGGCACGAACCCGTGCCGGTCCGTGATCAAAGAGGGAGTCGTGGTCGGGCCGTAGATCAGCCGCCCCTGGGACGCCGCACCGCGCTTCGGGACCGGCCCGAGGAGCCGCTCCTTGCGGGAGCGCTACGGGCGGACGACGAGCGAGAGGGCGCCGCCCGGGGGGCAGAGCGCCTGCCAGAGCTCCGGCTCGGTGCCGCCGACCGGGTCGGCGGACGCCGACTGGGCGCCACACTCCGACTCGGTGCCAGACGGGACGGCGCTCGCCGGGCCGAGCTCGGGGGTGCGCTCCTTGCACGGCTCGGAGCGATCCGGGGAGCCAACCGAGCCCGGCTCGGAGCGCGGCGAGGAGTCACGGACCGCGTGCTACCCCGTGAAGGTGCGGCCCGCGTCGCCGGCGCGGAGCGGGCAGGCGGGGCCGTGCGCGCCGACGGTCTCGAGCGCTGCAGGTTCGAGCGCGTGGTCGGCGACGGACGGCTAGCACCCGAGCGCCGCCTGGAGGGCGCGGTACGGGCCCAAGGCGTAGCGGCTCTGGAAGGTGCCGAACGAGCCGTGGGCGTCCGCGTCCGCGTATCCGTGGAGCCCGAGCGCGCACGGCTGGGCGCACGAGCGCGCGACGCTGCGCTCGAGCGCGTGTTGGTCCGCCCTTGCAGGGCGTCCGGGGGACGAGCCCTGGGCGCCGTTCTCTGAGCCCCGGCAGCCCGGGTCGCGGAGGCACGAGTCGTCGGTGCCTGCACCCGACCGGCCGTCGCCCTCCGCTGGGGCGTGCGGGCGGCGGTAGTGGTCACTGCACGCCGCGCTGCGGTCCTCGCGCTGGGCGCCGGGGTCACCGCCCGATTGTCGGCCACCCGTCTAGCCGGAGTAGCCCGTGGCGACTCCTTGTAGCCCAGCCCCGAGCCATAGAGGGCCGACCCGCCGCGTGCGTACCGTCCGGGCACGACCCTTGGCCGAACACCCACGTAGGTCGGCAGGACGCGACCTCTGTAGTAGGGGCCGTAGTAGCTGCTCCCATACCCATAGTCGAACCAGTTGTACGGGTAGAGACTTCCGAAGCTCAGGTGGATGCCCCCACCCCAGTGGCCGTACCCCCAGCCGTATCCCCAATAGGCCGGGTAAGGGGTGGGGTGGGCAGACGCGATTGGGTGCACCCCTGGAGGGAGCGCGCCCTGATCCGCGCTGCCCCCTCCTTACAAGCAGGACCGCAGGGAACCGGCCGGGGAAGCCTCGCGGAGCGCTAGGAGTGCCCCGGGTCAGTCATGGACGCGCCGTCTCACCGTTCACCGTTCCCAGCTGTCAGGGAATGGCTGGTAGAGGTCGGCCGGATAGACCTGTCGCGGGAACATCGCCGACGGTTCGGATTGATCGGCCTCCCGCCGCCCGAAACGCCCGGAAGGTTGTTCGGTCGACGCTCGCCGACACTGACAACCGGCCGCCCGTATGTCGATGGCTTCCCAGATCTCATCCACACGGATGCCGAAATCCAGGCTTCCAACCGGGACACGTACAATGTCACCATCCCCACCCACCACAGGGGCGACAATACTCGCATAGTTCACGGCGATGACCCAACCGTCGTGATCGAAGACCGGACTGCCGCTCGTTCCTCCTGTGGTATCGAAGTTGTACTGAACCTCCACGAATTGGGACCCTCCCGAATCGACCGCCCGGAGCGCACTGACCGCTCCGTCCTTGAATGTGGGGGTAACTATGCCACTGACCACCTCATCATCAATACCCGTGAACTCCAGCGATCCGGGGAAGCCCAACGTGCCTACGGGCTGTCCGATGCTGATGTCGTTGACCATCTCCCGGGGCAGGAGGTTCAGCCCAACAGGCATTTCCCCGTCGATGTACAAGAGTCCTATGTCCGAGGACGTGAGCGTTTCACTATCGTAGTCGGGATGGAACCAACTGTCGTCGAGGGTCTCGGAGATCTCGAAGGTTCCGCTTTCACCCACGACGGTGCCTGATCGCACGACAACGGGCTCCGGGTTCATCGCGCCCAGCTCCTCCAGAAAAGCAAGGCTCTCTTGCAGCCTCTCAATAACGTGGGCATTCGTCCAGATCGCATCCGAGTAGTGTGCTGCGAATCCAGTGCCCACCACGCGGTACACGGCTTCGTCCACGCGCGATTCCGTGATGACGTCCGACCAGTCCAGGGTCTCGCCTTGTGGGCCTTGTGGCCCCTCGGGGCCCGTAGCTCCATCGGTTCCATCAGCCCCTGGAAGACCCTGCGGCCCCGCTGGCCCCACAGGCCCCTCGCAGCCGACAGCCAAGATGAGCAGGGCGGTCAGTACAACGGTCAGTGGGCGCATCTTATACCTCTTTACAGTTGATGCAGATTCGCATTGAGCGGGCAATCCGACTCAGCGGGGTCCCCACAGACAATGGTTTCCGGGGGGAAGTCTGGGGGTTCGATGGACGCCGAACAAGGCCACACTTCCGGCGAGGAGAAGAGGATGACCAAAGCCGACCTCGTTGAACAGGCCGCCGATGCGGCCGGACCGCGAGCCACCAAGAGGGACTGCGGGCTGGTGGTCGACGCCTTCCTCGACGCTGTGAAAGACGCGCTGGCGCGCGGCGACCACATCGAGCTCCGGGGCTTCGGCACCTTCAAGCTGCGGCACCGCAAGGCCCGCACGGGCCGCAACCTCAAGATCGGAGAGCCGGTCGAGGTTCCGCCCCGCGATGTGCCGGTCTTCGGACCCTTGAGGCACCTCCTCCGCCGGGTGGACCGAGGCCACGGCTCGTCCGTCACGGGGGAGCCCTTGGAGGCCGTCGGCAAGCCGTAGCCCGCCCGCCACGACCGCGTCGCTGGCCGCGGGTGGAAGCGCTGGCTCACGCCCCTTAAGGAGCGTAAGCCAGCCTACCCTTTGTACCCACAAAGGGGCTGGCCAAGGGGACGCTGCGCCCCCCTTGAACCCCCAACTTCCCGCGCCGCTGCCGGGGCAGCGAGCGGTGGGTGCCGCCGTCGCGAACCGCGTCGCCGGTGCGCTCCCCGCAGACCGCCTCACCGTCATGGCGGTCGCCCGCACGCCGCCTGCGAGGTCGCGGCGACCGACGATGGCGCGGAGGCGAACGTGGACCGCGCCTGCACGCGCCATTGAGCGCGAGCGGAGCCGCCTGACCAGGCTCCATCGGGCGCGACCGGACACGGCTCGCACGCTGGGCGAGCACGCACCCCGCAGCGGAGCGCGGGCGTCCTTCGGGATCGAAGGGGCGGAGCCCCTCGCCAGCCCCTTTGTGGGTACAAAGGGTATGCTGGCTCTTGACCCTTAAGGGGTCATGAGCCAGCCGTGGATCGGCCTCGGATCGGGCCTCAACGGATCGCCCCTCGGCGGCTGGGCACCGGCCTACGCGTGTCGACGCTCGCCAGCCAGGTAGCCCGCCCACTGCTCCATCAGGACGCGGCGGCGCTCGAACAGGTCCGAGCGGGCGTAGGCGGCCTCCACCCTGTTGCGGACCGCGTGCGCCAGCGCCGCCTCCATGACCGCGTGCGGCGCGTCGGTGCGCTCCGCCGTCCAGTCCCGGAAGCTGGAGCGGAAGCCGTGCGGCACGGCCGCGATCCCGAGCGCCTTGAGCAGGCCCGCGAACTCGAAACTCGGCAGCACCAGCCGCCTCGCGGACGGGAACACCCACTCCGAACGAGGCGCGTGCGCCTTCGCCTCGGCCAGGATCTCCCTCGCCCGCGCCGACAGCGGCACCCGGTGCTCCCGCCGGCTCTTCATCCGCTCCGCCGGGATCGTCCACACTCCGCCCTCCAGGTCGACCTCCTCCCAGCGAGCCCCACGCACCTCGCCCGACCGGCAGGCCGTCAGCACCAGAAACTCGAAGCCCAGCTTCACCGTCACCCTTGCCTCGGATCGCTGGATCGCGTCAATCGCCCCGGCCACTTCCCCGTAGGGCAGCGCCTTGTAGTGCTTCTGGACGCGCGGAGGCCTCGGCAGCGCGGCGCCGATCGCATCGCCCGCGGGGTTGTCCACGCGGTAGCCCTGCGCGATCGCCCACCGCATCACCGTCGAAATCCGCTGACGGACCCGCTTGGCCGTCTGGTGCTTCCCGTTCCAGACCGGAAGCAGCACCCCCATGACGTCGGCGGACGCGATCCGGTCCACCCGCTTCCCCCCGATCCCGGGAAACGCATAGGTGCGCAGCGTCGCCATCCACTGGCCCGCGTGCCTGTCGGTCCAGGTCGGACGGTGCATGGCGAAGACCTTGGCCGCCGCCCGCTCGAACGTCGGCACTGAACTGTGCCGCTTCGTCCTCGGATCGCCGCCCGCGCGGGCCACCTTGCGGTTGGCCAGCGCCGTGTCCCGCGCCTCGGCCAGCGTCACGAGGCGGACCGAACCGAGCCCCAACTCCCTGCGCTTGCCGTGAATGAACAGCCGCTGGATCCACTGCTTGTAGCCAGACGGCTTGACCCGTAGCACGAGGCCGTGCTCGTCCCAATACAGCCCCGGTTCCCGGACGCTCCGCACGAAGGCGGCAGTGAGTTTCTTGGCGTGTCTGCCCATCTGGTCACCCTTTTGCGATCACCCCGTGGATCACCCTTTAGGTCTTGGAATATAGCGGCCTTCCTGAGATGGCAATATAACATAAGTATATCCCCTACAACAACTTCACTTGTCTTATGGGACTTCCTGGAACCTAGATGGACAGTGCGTAGAAGGAGTACCAGTCGTAGTAGGTGTAGTCCCAGCACGGATCGTGGTACTCGATATCGTACCAGGAACCCACGCTCGAATAGGACAGCCCCACTCCCAAGCCCACACCGTGGGTGCCGACGCCTAGCGAGAAGGAGAAATTGCTCCAGGAATACTGTCCAGCGGCCGCGTCGGGACGCCAAACGAGGGCGAAGCCGAGTGTCAGAGCCGTTCCGATCAGCCTGCGCACGTGTGCCTCCTTGGAAGATCTCGTTTCCATACCGTGCACGGGCCGTGCCACGGACGAGATCCCCTGAAATCCCTGTATATAAACTAGGTCCGGCCGGTAGCGCCGCAAAGGCCGGCGCCGGATGTCCCCGGCGGAGGACAAGTGGAAACCCGGTGTAGGACAGGCTGAGCGACCTATGGTCAGCTCAGTACCGGGCGTCGAGGGCCGCGAAGAGGGACTCGATCTCCGCCGCCGACGTGATGGTGTTGGGGGAGATTCGCAGGGCGTTGAGGCCCTGGGTCTGAAATGGACGAAGGACGATCCCCCGCTCTTCATACATGCCGACCGAAACCGTGTTGGCCTGGGGCGTCTCGAAGCCGATTCCGATGAGCGAGGCTCCGAGCTCCCAGCTCTCGGAAGACCGCCATGAAAGGGACGGGTCGGCGTCCACCCAAGCCCTGAGGCTGGCTCTGATCTCCCGGTAACGAGCGACCTTGTCGTCGGTACCGAGGGTGCCCTGGAAGTCGAGAGCGTCTCCCATGGCCAGGACCTCCGGGAGGTTTCTGGTGCCGTAGTCCTCGAACATCCGTCCGCTCCCCGCCCAGCGGCGTTGTCCCCACGTGACCCACATGATGGTCCCGATAGAGGCGTGATTCAGATAGACGACGTCCGGGCCGAGCATGTACCGGTCCCTGAGCGCCTCCCAGGCCAGGGAAGAACGAGGCCGGTGAGCGACGGTATCGAGCTCGGCCCCGAAGGCCTCTTCGAGGCGTTGGAGCCGCGCGACGGCAGGCCCGGCAGAGCCGGCGCCGCTAGCGATTTGAGGAAATCACGACGTTCGTGACGGACCGACAACATGACCCGGCCTCTGTGAATGTCACCGCGTCCCTTGCCATGGAGCAGGAAACGAGGAAGATTAGAATCCACCCATTCGGGTGCCTGGAACGCAGATTTCCGATTCTTCAGGCCGAACTCGAGTCGTTCCAATCTCGGACATACCGTCCCTGGTGGTTTAGACCATCGGAATCGCCCGTGCGCCTTCGTAGCGAACACGGACTGGCAAGTTGGACGGAGCGCCCCGACACCGCCAGGGCGCGGAACCCTTTCGAGCCTGAATATCTCGGTAGCTTGCTTCGCCATCGGGACGGCGGGAACGTGTAGGCAGAAGCGATGAGATTCGTTTTCGCTCGTTCCTCGAGAAGTGCAGTTCGGCTCGCGACTGCGTGAGCCCATATCAAGGAAAACCAGAACAGTGGACGGTAACACACCCATCGATCGGCTCGACTCCGAGGCTCGGCAAGATCAGCTGGAGCCCGAGGAACAGGATCGCCCTGCGCAGGAAGATCGCCCTGGGCAACAGGATCGTCCTGAGCGGCAGGATCGACAAGAGCATCAGGGTCAACGCGATCAGCATGAGCGGCGTGAGCCGAGTGAGCCCCTCGGTGTCTTGGATGTCCTGGGCAGCGGCTCCGGTTTCATCCGTCGCCGTGACGCCGGTTATACGGCCAGCAAGGAAGACATCTACGTCGGCGCAAAGGTCATTCACAAATTCGGCCTGCGCACGGGAGACGAGCTCAACGGCGTCGTGGGGCGGCGTCCCAAGAACGGAAAGAGTCCACCGCTCACGCATCTGGCCTTGGTCAATGGTGGCCCTCCCGAGGACGCCAAGCGGCGCCCCGACTTCAACCGGCTGAGCGCTGTGCACCCCAACGAGCAGCTCGTCCTGTCCTGTGACCGGATGGTGGGTGGAGAGCCCGACTACACGAACCGGGTCATCGACCTGTTCTGCCCTTTCGGCAAGGGGCAGCGAGCCATGATCGTCTCTCCGTCTAAGGCCGGTAAGACCACGGTCCTACAGGCGGTGGCCGAAGGGATCGTGACGAACCATCCGGAGTGCCGCCTCATGATCCTCCTGGCCGACGAGCGGCCCGAGGAGATCACCGACATGGAGATGTGCGGCTTCGGCGAGGTGATCGCGTCGAGCTTCGATCGGCCGGCCGAGCGCCACTGCCAGGTCGCCGAGATGACCCTCGAGCGGGCCCGCCGCATGGTGGAGGGAGGACAGGACGTGGTGATCATTCTGGACTCCATCACGCGACTCGCCCGGGCCTACAACACGGTCGAAGAAGGAAGCGGCCGCACCCTGTCGGGCGGTCTCGACGCCAACTCGCTGGAGAAGCCGAAGCGGTTCATCGGCAGCGCAAGAAAGATCGACCCGAGGCAGGGGGGAGGATCGCTCACCATCGTGGCCACCGCCCTGGTCGATACGGGATCCCGGATGGATCAGGTCATCTTCGAGGAGTTCAAGGGCACGGGGAACAGCGAGCTGCTGCTGAGCCGTGAGCTGGCCGACAAGAGAATCTATCCGGCCATCGATCTGATCGGGTCGGCGACCCGGAAAGAGGAGCTGCTCCTCGATCCGGATAGCCTGTCCGTCTCTCGAGCCATGCGTCGACAACTGTCCGACGTGTCACCGGCGGACGCCATGACCGAGTTGTTGGGGGTCATGCGGAGAACCCGCACGAACGAAGGGCTTGTGGCCCTGGCCAGCCAGAAAATCTAGGGTTCCGTTTCCGAAGTTCGCGAGCCACTAGCGAATAGCGACCGCTTCCTTCAGCCTGCCCAGACTCTCGGAGAGCTGCCTTCCTTGGGAGTCGGACATGCTCCTCGCAACGTACCCCATCAGCGGGTTGCGTCCGAAATCACCCTCTTCACGCCAGGTGACGAGACTTCCACCCGTCGATGCCTCGAGCTCCAGCTCTCCGATGACCTCGACTCCCTCACCGATCCTGACTCGATAGCGAACCAGCTCGACCGGGCGACTCACCGTGATGGTCACAAAGCCGGATCCGTACTGGTCATCGTCCCAGCTGCGCACCGCCCCCGGACCGAAGGACGGATCGCTGAGCGTGGACACGACGTCGCCCCATTGGGTCCACTCGTCCCAGCGGCCCAGGTCGACCAGGAGGGGAAAGACCGTTTCCGGGGGGGCCGGGACCTCGATGGACACTTCCGTCGACCAGGTGCCCGGCAGCAAGAAGCCCACGGCCAAGAAGGCAAGCAGGAGCCCGGCGATGAGGCCGAAGATCTTGGCGAGGCGCCCCATCATGGCTGAGCCGCCCCGCTCGTCGCGACCTCTCGAAGCACCGGTTCCAGAAAACCCCAGACCGTCTCGGACACCCGGCGGTGTCCCTCGACCGTCGGGTGGATGCCGTCCACCTGGTTGAGCTCGGGCTCACCCGCCACGCCGTCCAGGAGGAAGGGGATCAACACGGCGTCGTTCTCCCGGGCCAGCTCGGTGAACACGGACCGGAACTCCGACCCGTACCGCGGGCCCAGGTTGGGGGGAGCCTCCATCCCGGCCACCACGAACCGAACGTCGGGATAGCGCGTCCGCGCGCTGTCCATGACCGCCTGGAGATTCCCGCGCATGGCCTCGATGGACAGCCCGCGAATCCCGTCGTTGGCTCCGAGCTCGATCACGAGCACGCTTACAGGGGCCCGTAGCAACCAGCTGATCCGCCGGAGCCCACCGGCGCTGGTGTCACCGCTGACGCCGGCGTTCACGATCTCGAATGGGAGACCCGCGGAGTCGATCTTTGCCCGGATCCGGTCCGTGAAGCGGACCGTGTGATCACCGAGCCCATACCCGGCGGTCAGGCTCGTTCCCAGGAAGACGACCCGTCCCGGAGCGCCGGTGTCGGCCGGCGCGACGGCCGCCGCTGAAGTGCCCAGGCCCTCCGACGTTGAACCTTCCTGCCGCCCGGAGCGTACCACGTCCGAGTCGGCACCTGGGCCGCACCCGGCCGAGGGGAGCCACAGTGCCACAAGAGCGACGGCAGCCATGATCCGAGCTGTGGGTCTGTCGAAAGAATACATGAGCGGAGGGCGACCCCTTCGCGTGTTGGACCGTGTTGATCTCGATGTGGAACCGGAGAGCTTCGTGGCCATCACCGGACCGTCCGGAAGCGGGAAGACCACGCTCCTCGGGCTCCTGGCCGGGCTCGATCAGCCCACCGAAGGTAAGGTAACCGTTGCCGGTGAAGATCTCTTCAGTCTTACCGAAGATGGTCGCGCCAGGTTTCGCGCCGAGAACGTGGGCTTCGTATTCCAGATGTTCCACCTGCTCCCTGCGCTCACGGCCATGGAAAACGTGATGGTGCCTCTTGAGCTCCTCGGGGGCGACCAGGGCCGCAATGGGCGGTCCATCCGGGAGCGGAGTCGTGAGCTGTTGACTCGCGTAGGGCTCGGCGACCGGACAGAACACTATCCGGCCCAGCTTTCGGGGGGTGAGCAGCAGCGGGTCGCTCTGGCCCGGGCCTTCGCCAACGAGCCGCGCATCCTGTTCGCCGACGAGCCCACCGGAAATCTCGACCGCAAGACCGGCCTTCACGTGGTCGAGCTCCTCGAGGAGCTGAACCACGAGTCCCAGACCACGCTGATCCTGGTCACCCACGACCTGGACCTCGCGTCACGGGCCCACCGCACTGTCTCGCTCGCCGACGGCCGTATCGTGTCCGACGCGAGCGGCTCGTCCGGATGATCAGGTCGTTCGCGGTTCGTATGGCCTGGCGAGAGGGCAGAGCCAGCTACCGTCGCCTCTCCGTCTTCATGGGCTCCATCGCCCTGGGGGTGGCGGCACTCGTGGCGATCCACTCGTTCCGAGCCGACGTGGAGCGCTCCCTCGATGATCAGGCCCGTGTACTCCTGGGAGCCGACGTGCGCCTCTCGTCGAGCCGGGCCTTTCCCGAGGAGTTCGAGGCGGTTCTGGACTCCATGGCGGGGGAGGGGAGACAGATTGCTCGGACGACGACGCTGGCCTCCATGGTGCTCGATACCCGGAGCGAGGGCGTGCGGCTCTTCCAGATCCGCGCCGTGGATCCGGGCTTCCCGTTCTACGGTGACGTGGCATCCGAGCCGTCCGGGGCCTGGGCGCAGATCCATGACGGGCCATGGGCGGTGGCCGATCCGGCCGTCCTGGTCCAGTTGGATGCCCGGCCCGGTGATACGCTGGCCATCGGACTGGCCCGGTTCGTCCTCCGGGGAACCGTCAGCGGACTTCCCACGGAACTGGGCTTTCAGACGGCCATCGGACCCAGGGTCTACATCGCCCGGGACCGCCTGGAGGAGACGGGGCTGCTGACCTTCGGCTCCATCGCCCGCTATCACGCGAACTTCCTCATGCCGGAGCGGGAGGACCGGGACCAGCTCTGGAACAGCCAACGGGAGCTGTTCCAGCGGCATCGGCTGCGGCACACGCCGGCCGCTTATCGCGCACAAGAGATGAGCTCGGCCCTGGACGATCTGGCGCGCTACCTGGGGCTCATCGGCCTGGCGGCCCTCTTCCTCGGCGGCATCGGAGTGGCCAGTGCCATCTACGTCTACGTCCGTGAGAAGGTGGTGACGGTGGCGGTTCTCCGCTGTCTGGGGGCTCGCCAGGAGAGCCTCTTCGCCGCATACCTGCTCCAGGCGGCGGTGCTCGCCTTCATGGGCTCCCTGGTGGGTGTCGTGCTGGGGATCGGCATCCAGCGGGTGCTGCCTATGGCTCTCTCGGGGGTTCTGCCCGTGGGAGTGACGACGGACGTCTCGTGGTTGGCGGCCCTCGCGGGAATCTTCCTGGGAGTCTGGGTCGCCCTCATGTTCGCTTTGGCACCGCTTCTCGAGGTAAGGGGTGTCCCGCCGCTCCTCGCTCTCAGGCACGACTTCGAGCCGGCGGGGCGGACCGATCTCTGGAAGGTGGGAGCGTTCGCCCTTCTGGTGGCCACGATTCTGGGGCTTACGGTGGTGGAGGCTCCTTCCCGCGTACAGGGACTGGCGTTCTCCGCTGGCCTCGGAGTCGTGGCCCTCGTCCTCTGGGGTTCGGCCCGGGTCCTCATCGCCGCAACCAAGCGCTTCTTCCCGCAGGGGATGTCGTACCCGATCCGCCAGGGCGTGAGCAACCTGTTCCGGCCGCAAAACCAGACGGTCTCGGTGACGCTGGCCCTCGGCTTCGGCGCGTTCGTCATCGGCACCATCGGCCTGGTGGAGGGCAGCCTGACCCAGGAGTTCACCCTGGAGGTGGGAGAAGGACGACCGAACCTCCTCCTCTTCGACGTGCAGTCGGATCAGCGTCCCGACGTCGAGGCCTTCGTGGCGTCACGCGCCACCGGCTCGCCGGACGTGACTCCCCTGGTACCCTCGAGGCTCATCGGGATCAACGGGCGGACCCGGGAGGAGCTCCTCGATGCCTCCGGGGAAGAGCGTCCCGAGGGGTGGGCCCTTCGGCGGGAATTCCGGCACACCTATCGGGCGGAGCTCGCGGGCTCGGAGGAGCTCGTGGAGGGGGACTGGTGGGACGCACCTCCCGCCGAAGACGGTTTGCCTCGCGTCTCGCTGGAGGCCGACCTGGCCGAGAGCCTGCGGGTCTCCATCGGAGACCGGATCACGTGGGACTTCGCGGGTGTGCCGCTCGAGACGCGGGTGGTGAGCCTACGCACCGTCGACTGGACTCGATTCGAGACGAACTTCTTCGTGGTCTTCGAGCCCGGAGTGATAGAGGAGGCTCCGCAGACCGCCGTTATCATGGCCCGCGTCGAAGGAGAGCGGGAGCGAGCCGAGTTCCAACGGGACCTGGTCGGTATACACGCCAACGTATCGGTGTTGGACCTTTCGCGGCTCCAGCAGGCCATCGACGCCATCCTGGCCCGGGCGAACCAGGCGGTACGCTTCCTCGGCATCTTCAGCACCATTGCCGGCGTCCTCGTCCTCATGGGGTCATTGGCCACTTCGCGCTACCAGCGTATGCGGGAAAGCGCTGTCCTCAAGACCCTGGGCGCGCAGAAGGGGGTCATCCTGCGGATTCTCATGGTGGAGTACGTGGCCATCGGGTCTCTGGCCACGCTGGCGGGGCTTCTCTTGGCTGTGGCCGCCGGGTGGTTGGTCGTGGTCCAGGTCTTCACCGTGCCGTTCGTCTTCGACCCCCTGCGGATCGGAGGTGTGTGGCTCGTGATCACCGCTGTTACTCTGGGGGTGGGCCTCGCCGGGAGCCGGGGAGTCCTTCTCAGACCTCCTCTGGCGGCTCTCCGGGACGTGGCGGGTTGACGCCGGGGCGGGCCGCCGGATCCACTTCCAGCGCCAGCTCGTGGTTGCACGACTCGCACGACAACGGGTGGGGGTGTCGAAGGCGTGTGGCCCGGGGCAGGGACACGTCGCTTCTGCAACGGGGGCAGATACCCTCGACGGCCTGGAGGCTATGGAGCTCCAGCCACTTCCGGCGTGCCACGATCGCACCCACGCCGAGGGCGCCCAGGGCCCAGGGTGCGTGGGGCGGCACCGGGGCCAGAAGCGGCCCCACCGGGAGCGCGATCCCGACGGCCGTCAGAGTACGCCTGAGTCGCCAGCGGACGCTCCGGGGCTCAATGCGAGCCGTGGCGTCGACGGGATCGAATCCGAAGAGCGTGATCCGCGCCGGGACGTACGATCCACGCGCAGTGCCTCGTGTGCTTTGTTCCTGCACGTTGCCGTCGACGCTCAAAAGGTGAGTATTTGGACGCAGGAATATATGTTGGTCGCTGATCCCCCCCAACTCACTCGACGTCTCCGTCGGCGCGGGTGTGTGCAGGCATAGAGGGGCTGACGAGAGCGTACGAAGAGGATCGGGAGAGCGGATCCGGACCGTGACAGACAGCTCAGAGACCAGTCCAGAGACCAGCTCAGATACCAGTCCAGAGACCAGCTCAGATACCATCTCAGAGACCAGCTCAGATACCAGCTCAGAGACCAGCTCAGACATCGAGCAGGGGGTCATGGCTGGGGAGCTCACCGAGTTTCTGGTTCAGCTGTCCATCACCGTTCACCGATTCAACATGTACCCCCCGGGGCATCCGTCCCTGGAGCCGTCCGCCGAGGAGGTCGTGGATCTCCTGCAGAGACTCGTTGACGACCGCGAATCTTTGGCCATCGGGGTCGCGTCCGGCCAGCTCGTCATTGAGGGCATCGCTACGGACGCCAGCCACCCGATCCTCAGCGATCTGGCGAGGCGGCTCCACGGTCATCAGCTCGGGGCCCTCTCCTTGGACAGGGAAGCTACGGTCTCCGAAGTCGAAGAAGCCTGCAGTACCCTGGCCACCGACGCGGAGCGCGATGCGGATCCCATCGGACTGCTGCCCAGGGACGAGATTCCCGATTGGGACCACATCCATCTCTATCCCCTCGGCTACGACCGACTCGAGATCAAAGACTCCGGCGTGGGTATGGAGGGCGTCTCCGTGGACCGGGCCACGGAGCTCTGGTTCGGCCTCGCTCGCTCTGCCATGGCCGGCGACGACGCAGACTACGCAGACGAAGCGCCCACGCCCCAGGCCATCGCGGCATCCATCCAGCGGCACCGGAAGGAGGAGGCGTACGATCAGGTGATCGTGGGACACCTGCTCCAGTTGGCGGAGGAGCTCAAGGGCGGCGAAGGTGAGGATCGACAGATTCGCGAGAACGTCTCGGACCTCATCCAGGATCTGGATGACTCGACCCTCGAGCGGTTCCTCGACATGGGCGGTGACTTCAGCCAGAGAAGACGCTTCGTGCTCGACGCCAGTCAGGGACTGGCCGCCGACGCCGTGATGAAGATCATCCAGTCGGCGGCCTCCACCTCCCAGCAGAGCATCTCCCACTCCATGACGAGGCTCCTGACGAAGTTGGCCGTACACTCCGAGGGAGGCGACGGCTCCATCAAGGCGGGTGCCGACGACGCGCTCCAGGAGAACGTCGACGAGCTCATGGCCGAGTGGCAGCTCACCGATCCGAACCCGGACGACTACACCCTCGTTCTGGACGAGATGTCTAGGGCCGCTCCGGTCATGGCCGGTGACTTCGAGGACGAGAGTGACGAACGTGTCGTCACTGGAGCGGAGAGGATCGTGGAGATGGCCCTCGAGGTGGGCGCCTTCGGTCCCATAGTGGAGAAGGCCATCGCCGATCTCCTGGAGGAGGGACGGGCGCGGTTCCTCATCGATGGGGTAAACGAAGCCTCGGACAGTCAGGCGGCGGTGCGAATCAAAGAGCATCTGGCCAATCCGCGTCAGCTCCGGCGGCTTCTCTGCGCCGCCGAGGTCGAAGTCGCATCGCTGAGAGCCATCGTCACGTGGATGGGGGCGGTGGCCATCGAGCCACTCCTGGACGCCTTGGCCGACTCGGACTCGCGAGAGCGGAGTCAGATCGTCCTCGATGCCCTGCGGGAGCTCGGCTCACAGGTTTGGGACGGGGTGCTCCGCCGCCTCGCGGACCCCCAATGGTGGGTGATCCGGAATATGCTCCTGCTGGTTCAGACGCTCGACGAGACGCACGAGGACTTCGATGTCACCGAGTTTCTGAGCCACCCCGACCGGAGGGTGAGGCGCGAGGCGTTTCCGCTGGCCATCAAGAGCGGACTCCGCCAGAAGACCCTCGCCAATGCCCTGGCAGACGACGACGAGTTCGTCGTCCGCATGGCGTTGCTCGAGCTCGGGGAGTCCCTGCCGGAGGCGGTCGTGCCCATCCTCGTCAACCGCGTCGTACTGGGGGAGCGAAGCCCTGAGATCCGCTCCTTCGGGATCCGCGCGGCGGGTCAGTCGAAGTCACCACTCGTGCTCGAGACCCTCCTGACCATGACGGTGCACGGAAAGACGATCTTCGGCAGGCCGCTCCTGGCGCCCAAGTCCATGGAGGTTCTGGCCGCTCTTGGGACTCTCGCGCGGTTCTGGCCTGACGAAGCCCGAGTCGCCAAAGTCCTCAAGGTGGTGAGACGTTCGAAGGATCCAGAGATCAAAGCGGCCGGAGACACATCTTGAGCTCGAGCGCCCCCGAGTTCCTCACGAATCTGGCCCAGACCGTGTCGACGATGACCCTCTACGAGGAGGGCCATCCGGCTCGCGAACGGGCCATCGACGGGGCTCTCGAGGCCATACTCAGGCTGCAGGAGGAGGTTCCCACTCCCGACTTCACCTTCGTGGGCAACGAAGTCGTATTCCAGGGCCGGCCCCTTCACGCCCTCAAGCGGTGGGGCTGGGGCGCTCGACTGGGTGCCGTCGGAATCCAGAGGCTGGAGTTCACCGGTCCGGTGACCCGGGACGATCTGGAGGTCTTCCTCTACGACGTCCAGGCTCGCCTCACCGGCGTCTTCGTCAGCTCGGCCGAGGCCCGACAGACGCGGCCTACCGTCATCCAATACGGGATCGTGGGGATCAAGGGCCAGGGACGGAGGCTGGAGGATGGAGAAGAGCGCAGTGCAGGTAGCCAGGTAACCTACACGCTCAGGGAAGAGGTGGAGGCGGTGGATTGGCTCCACGGCGAGCTCAAGAAGGACGGTGGCCTGCATCTACTCGAGGCCGAGGCCATCGTTCGCTCACTCACCGTCGCCATGCACGGCGATCAACAGTTCCTCGTGCCGCTGCTCAAGCTGAAGCGATTCGATCAGTACACCACCACCCACGCCATGAACGTCTCCGTGTTGGCCATGGCGTTGGCCGAGTTCATCGGTTTGGGGCCTCAGGAGATCAGGGCGTTCGGCATCAGCGGCCTCATGCACGATCTCGGCAAGGTCACCATACCCGAGGACATCCTCAACAAGCCCGGGAAGCTCACAGACGAAGAGCGCACCGTGATGAACAACCATACCATCGCCGGTGCGCGGATCATCATCGAGACCCAAGAGCAACTGGATCTGGCGGCCGTCGTGGCGTACGAGCACCACATCAAGATCGACGGGGGCGGATATCCCTCGTTGCGCTTCCCCCGGGCCTGTCATCAGGCCAGCAACCTGGTGCACGTTTGCGACGTCTTCGACGCATTGCGGACGGATCGCCCGTATCGAGGTGCGTGGGAAACGGAGCGGGTGCTAGGCCTTCTGGACGAGGGCTCTGGAACCGAGTTCGACTACGACCTGGCCCAGTCCTTCGTTCGCATGATGCGCCAGTGGGAGGGTCAGATCGCCGTGGTGCACCAGGAGGATGAGGCTCTCCCCATCGGGGCGCCCGTCGAGCCCACCTATGAAGATGGGCCGGGCCGGCCGGCCGCCGGTGATCCGGAGGTCACTACCGACTCGTAGGGAAGCCCTCAGCCCCCGCCCCGGGCGAAGGTCCGCAGCCGCTCGCCTGCTACCTCCAGGGTCTCCGCTCTCTTGCAGAAGGCGAAGCGGACCAGAGAGCGACCCAGCTCGGGGTCCGAGTAGAAGCTCGAGCCCGGGACCGGTGCCACGCCTGCGTCTCTCGTCAGCCGTCGCGAGAAGACGTCGTCGGGCTCGTCGCTGAGAGCCGAGAAGTCCGCCAGCATGTAGTACGCACCCTGAGGCTTCTCGCACCGGAAGCCCGCCTCGGCCAGGCCCCGGTACAAGGCCTCGCGTCTTACCCGATAGTCATCGATCATCGTCTCGTAATAGGTCCCTCCCAGCTCCTCCATGCCCACGGCGCAGGCCTCCTGTAAGGGAGCCGGCGCGCCCACGGTAAGGAAGTCGTGGACCTTCCGGATGGCGTCGGTGAGGTCCGGCGGAGCGATGATGGTACCGATGCGCCAGCCCGTGATGCTGAAGGTCTTCGAGAGGCCGCTCACCGTGATGGTCCGGTCGCGCATCCCGTCGAGGGTGGCCATGGGGATGTGCTCGCCCTCGTAATAGATGTGCTCGTAGATCTCGTCGGTGATGGCCAGCAGATCGTGCTTGCGGCAGATGTCGGCGAGCGCTTCGAGCTCGCTTCGATCGAGGACCCGGCCTGTCGGATTGTTGGGCGTGTTGATCACGATGGCTCGGGTGCGATCCGTCACAAGGGATGCCAGGCGATCAGGATCCAGCCGGAAGTCGGGGGGCTCTAGAGGAAGAAAGACCGGCCTTGCCTCCGAGAGGATGGCATCGGGGCCGTAGTTCTCGTAGAAGGGCTCCAGCACGATCACCTCGTCCCCTGGGTCGATGACCGCGAGCATGATGTTGGCCATGGCCTCCGTGGCACCGCACGTGACGGTGATCTCCCGCTCGCCGTCCACGGCCATCCCGTACCAGCGCTCGTATTTGGCCACGAGGGCGTCGCGCATGCGAGGCGATCCCCACGTGATGGCGTATTGGTTCACGTCGGCCTGGATTGCCTCGCACGCAGCGTCCTTCAGCCTTTGGGGGGCCGGGAAGTCGGGAAAGCCCTGCGCGAGATTGATGGCGTCGTGCTCATGCGCTACACGAGTCATCTCCCGGATGACTGACTCCGTGAAGCCGTGGGTTCTCCGTGCCGTACGCAGTGGGGTCATATGGGCTCGCGATCTAGTGTGGTGTTGCAGAAGTGTCTCGGCCATTGATCTCGCTGCGCTCGATCGTCTCGCGGTCAACTGGGCGCTCACGACGAGCATGAAGGTCGCTCGGCTCGAGCACCGATGCATCCGGCCCTGCGGCGTTCCTCCTCCTCGGACCACGGCCTTCGGCCGCGGTGCCCGCGTTGCTATTCCTCGTCGTCGCGCCTGACCCACGCATCCGGCGCGGGTACCCCGGATCCGGCGCCTCGGCACTCTCGGTGGCTCGCGAACTTCTGCAACACCACACTGGGTCCGTTGTGAGGAAGGCCAAGGGTATCTCAGCGACCCGTCGGGGGGCAACAGATGGACGCGTCCGACACTCGAGACGGCGATATGCGAGGCGACCCGGGAGGCGTGGCGGCTGGCGGGGTGACCGCCTAGTCTTCGAGGGTGGATCACTTCCAGACAAGCCATCCTTCGATGAGCGAACGAAACCCGAGTTCAACTCGAACGCGTGGCCCACCACTGATCGCGTGGGGGGTTCTCTCGGTAGCAGGGGGTCTCGCTCCCGCGGCGTCACATGCCCAGCTCTCCGTGGTGCAGATGGAGGTGAACGGAGGGGCCTCGATCCCCGTGGCGGAATTCGCCGGCCTCGAGGGTTGGGAAGGCGAGGCTTCCACAGACGCCAGCTTCGGTGTCCACTTCGCGTTGACCCGCGGCCATCTCGCCTACCTGGTGGGCTTCAGTGAGCATCGCTTCAAGTGTCCGGAGGCGGGATGCAGTGCCGAGACGGACCTGGTCTCGACGTCGTGGGACATCGGCCTGCGCATCAACCTGCGAACGTCCGGCGTGGTGCCATGGCTCCGCCTGGGAACCATCGCGGCCCTGCTGGAGGCCGATCTGGGAACGGCCGGATCGACGGGGGCGACGGCTGTAACGGTGCGCGAGGAATCGGATCGCCGTTGGGGATTCGAGGCCGGAGCCGGCATCCTGATTCCGGTGGCCGACCGGTTCGGACTGAGTCCGGGAGTGCGTTACGGAAGGGTCGACCTGGACCTGGCCTCCCGGGGAGTGCTCCGGGAGCGCTACCTGGTCGTCGATCTCGGGTTCGTGCTGGGCTTTTAGTGGCCCTAGTGTCCGTTTCCGAAGTTCGCGAGCCACCAAGAGGGCCGAGCCCACGGATGCACTGTGCCCTCGACTGGCCGAGACACTTTGGTAACGGGACACTAGGCGTCGTCCGCCGACTCGGAGCGCGCCTTCACCTTCCGCAGTCCTGGGAGCGCGCCCTCGAAGACATCTTTCAGACCGGGGTCGTAGCGAGTGCCGAAGCACGCCCGGACCTTCTCCACGGCGGCATCGAAGGAGAAGGCATCCCTGAAGGCCCGAGAGCTTGTCATGGCGGCGAGGGCGTCGGCGATGGCAATGATTCGCGCGGCGAGTGGAATGGCGTCGCCGGCGAGCCCGTCGGGATAGCCGCCGCCATCCCATCTCTCGTGATGCCAGGTAACGGCCGCGTCCACGGTGGCGTCCCGGAGGAGAGGAGCCAGGAGCTGCCGCCCTACGGTCGTGTGGGTGCGCATGTCTGCCCACTCACCCTCGTCGAGTGGGTCCTCCTTGTTCAGGAGTGCCTCGGACAAGGAGATCTTTCCGATGTCGTGCACCCAACCGCCCAGCCGCACCGCCTGCGGGTCCAGCATCGCACCCTCCGGGTCCAAGGCCTTGGCGAGCTCGAGGGCCATGGCGCCGACCGTCTCCCCATGGCCGACCGTCGAGGGGTCTTTCGCCTCCGCCGCCCGGACCAGAGCCAGCGCCCCCTCCTCGACGTGGCTCCGGACGTCGTCTTTCCCCTGTCCAGCCGCCGCAGACCGCTGCTCGGCACGGTCCGCCACGAACCGATCCCGCCGCGCCAGGCAGTCGACGAGCTGAACCCGTAGCTCGGGCATGCCGAAGGGCTTCACCATGTGCCGGTCGGCTCCCGAAGCAAGGGCCTCTGCGGCGGCGTGCGCCTCGCTCGAAGTCGTCATGACGAGGACCTGCGTCGCCGGCCAGCGTGACTTGACCGCCGTCACGAGCTGGGTGCTGCTCCCCTCGGTGAGGAGCTGGGAGGTCACGATCACGTCGAACTCGGTGCCGAGATTGCTGAGTGCCGACGTCACGTCCGTGACCTCGGTGACCGAGAAGCCCTCACCGTTGAGGTATGTGGAGATCAGGGCTCTGACCGGGTCCTCGTCCTCCACGAGGAGGACCTTTCGCCCCGAGCCGAACACCGTGATCTGTTGGGGGAGGAGCATGATGGGTGGCCGGCTCTTCCCCATTTCTTCCGGGGCCCGAGGGTACTCTCCGCTGTCGACTGGCTCCACTCGTTCCGCTTCGAGCATCGGGGCCTCACCGGAGACCGGATCGAGGAGGGTCGTGCCGAAGAGGCGCACGGTGTTGCGCCCCTCACGTTTGGCTCGATAGAGCGCGTGATCGGCGGCCGCCAACAGCTCGTCGGGTGTGCCCATGCTGAGATGGTGCAGCGCCACGCCGGCGCACACGGTGAGAGGGCCACTGCCCAGCTCTTGGGCTGTGAGCGTAGCCCGAACACGCTCGGCGAACGCCACGGCTCCGTCCAGGTCGGACCCCGCTAGGATCGAGAGAAACTCCTCCCCCCCGAAGCGGGCCGAGAGGTTCATGCGACGGGTGGTCTTGGCGAGGATATCGGCGAAGACCTTCAGCGCTTCGTCGCCCGCGGGGTGGCCATAGCGGTCGTTGTACCCCTTGAAGTTGTCCAGGTCGAACAGGACCACGCACAAGAGGCGTCCACGCTGAGCGGCGGCGAACTCGTTCTCCAGGAACACGCGGGCGTGGCGCCGGTTCGGGAGGTGGGTCAAGCCGTCTTCGAACGCCATCCCCTCCATTCGCTTCTTGTCGCGTAGGAGAACCTCCGCCAACCAACCGATGCAGAGGGTGATGACGATGTACGCCACCACCACCCCGAAGAGGCCGTAGGGAATGGTCAGCCCCATGAGTAGGGCGACGACCTGGGTGATGGACAGCGTCGCCATCCCGGCCGCGAGCGCCAGGGCCGCACCCCTCCAGCCCTTGTAGTAGGCCAGGAGGAAGGCCGGGGTAAGGGCCAAGAGCCAGATGAGGACGCCCTGCTCCCCCAGGACGTCGGGTACCAGAAGCGCGGCTCCGGCCGGCACCACGAGGGCGCCGAGCGATATGTACAGTGCTTGCGTGGGTACGCCCTTCGGGACCCCGTCATCGGGTGCTGTCATCAGCAAAGGATCGCTTCCGGGGCTAGGGTATCGGGGGCTCAGCAGGTCTGGCCTCTAATATGTGCATATCTCCAGGTCCTCGGCACCATTCGGTTCCCGACGGCGCCGGCCGCCGATTCAAGAACCACTCCGGTCGGGGTTGCGAGTCGGTGCCCTGGCGAGGAGATTCTTCCGGTCCGTGTCCCGCTGACCGACTTGGGAAGCTACTGCATGACGGGAAGATTCTTGGCCGGACTGCACCTGCTCCTCCCCTTGCTCCTGGGCGTGCCGTCACTGCAGGGCCAGGTGAGGGAGCACCAGCTGGCCGCCATGCAGGCCCGAAGCATCGGTCCTGCGGGCATGAGTGGTCGCATCGCCGCGATCGATGCCCTGGCGACCGATCCCGACGTCGTCTACGTGGGAGCGGCCACAGGCGGTGTCTGGAAGTCGACGAACGGAGGCCAGACCTGGAAGGCCGTCTTCGACGACCAGCGTGTCCTGGGTATCGGTGCCGTAGTCGTCGACCAGTCCAACCCCGACGTCGTCTGGGTCGGAACCGGAGAGGGCAACCCTCGCAACAGCGCAGGCGTGGGGGGCGGGGTCTACAAGTCCATCGACGGCGGCGATACCTGGACGCTCTTGGGCCTCGACAGGTCGGAGCGGATCCACCGGATCCTGTTACACCCCACCGACGCCGACATCGCCTACGTGGGAGCCATGGGGCCCTCGTGGAGCGACGGACAGGAGCGGGGAGTCTTCAAGACGGTGGACGGCGGGCGGAGCTGGGAACGGATCCTCTATGTCGACGAGCGGACAGGCGTCTCCGACATGGTTATGGATCCCACGAACCCCGACAAGCTCATCGTGGGCATGTGGTCCTTCCGGCGCTCCCCTTGGTTCTTCGAGTCGGGAGGCCCGGGTAGCGGACTCTACGTCACCGTCGACGGAGGGGCGAGCTGGCGGCGGGCAGACGAGGCGGACGGTCTTCCCGGGGGAGAGCTGGGCCGGATCGGTCTGGCGGTGTACCCCACCGATCCGCGCATCGTATACGCCCTCGTGGAAGCACGTGAAAGCGCGCTACTCCGCTCGTCGGACGGTGGGCGGAGCTGGAGGACCGTGAGGAGCGGCACAGGGGTCAGTCCGCGGCCGTTCTACTACAGCGACATCTTCGTCGACCCGGAAAACGAGCTTCGGCTCTACCAGCTCCACTCCCGTCTCGAGAGGAGTGATGACGGCGGCCGGACCTTCGAGAACATGGGGCAGGGGGTCCACCCCGACTTCCACGCCCTGTGGATCGACCCTCGGGATCCGCAGCACCTCTATGCCGGCACCGACGGAGGCGTCTACGTGTCGCGGGACGGCGGCGCGAGCTGGCGGATGATCGACAATCTGCCGGTGGGTCAGCTCTACCACGTCTCGGTGGACATGGATGTGCCGTACAACGTGTACGGAGGCATGCAGGACAACGGGTCTTGGGAGGGGCCTTCGGACGTTTGGGAGAGCGGCGGGATCCGGAACTACCACTGGAAGAAAGTGGCATTTGGCAACGGCTTCGGCACCCTGGTGGACACCGAGGATCCGAGCTATGGCTATGCCATGTCTCAGGGCGGCGACCTGATACGCTTCGACGTCCGCACCGGCGAGCGCAAGCGCATCCGTCCCTGGGCGCCCGACTCCACCCGGCTGCGCTTCAACTGGAACGCGGCCATCGCGGCCGATCCGTACATCCCCGGGGGCATCTATTACGGGAGCCAATTCGTCCACAAGAGCGTGGATCGGGGTGGCACCTGGCAGATCATCAGCGCCGACCTCACCACGAACGACCCGGACAAGCAAAAGCAGGAGGAGAGCGGGGGGCTGACGAAGGACGCCACCGGTGCGGAGAACCACACGACCATCCTGACCATCGCCCCCAGCGCCCTGTCGCAGGATGTGGTCTGGGTGGGCACGGACGACGGGAAGGTGCAGGTCACGTCTTCCGCTGGGGGCCAGTGGAGCGACGTCACCGACGGGATCGGCGGGGTCCCGGACAATAGCTGGGTGGCCCACATCGAGGCGTCCAAGTTCCGGGCGGGGGGCGCTTTCGCCGTCTTCGACGATCACCGCCGGGGCGACTGGGAGCCCTACATCTACCGGACGGACGACTACGGAGACGACTGGGATCGCATCGCCGACGAAGACGACATCGACGGCTACGTTCATACGCTGGAGCAGGATCCACGGGCCGAACAGCTTCTCTTCGCCGGCACCGAGTTCGGGCTGTACGTCACCCTGAG
The DNA here is from genome assembly GCA_965238005.1 of Longimicrobiales bacterium. GTDB lineage: Bacteria > Gemmatimonadota > Gemmatimonadetes > Longimicrobiales > Gaopeijiaceae > CBDCKN01. The sequence goes on along the minus strand of OZ250165.1, from coordinate 2,091,874 downwards.
CGGGGGAGACGACTGGTTCAAATGGACCCACGGGTTGCCGTCGGTTCCGGTGCGATCTCTGGTGATCCACCCCAGGGATCACGATCTGGTCATCGGAACGCACGGAAGGGCCATCTACGTCCTCGATGACATCCGGCCGCTGAGGGAGCTCGCGACCAACCCCGGCGCCGCCGACGTGGCCCTCTTCTTCTTCGAGCCGCCCGTGGCGTACGTGCATACCACGGCAGAAGCGGATGGCTACCACTTCCTGGCCGATGCCATGTACCAGGGCCGTGCTCGCGAGCCGGGAGCCCTCTTTTCCTATTGGTTGGGCGAGGACAACGACGACGGGCCTGTGACGATCGAGGTCCTCGACTTCGAGGATCACGTGGTCCGGACCCTGCAGGGCACCCGAAGCCCGGGCCTCAACCGGGTTTCCTGGGATCTCCGGGAGGACCTCCCCGAGGTGCTCCTCGACTTCCAGCCTACGGGGGGCGGGGGTGTGGGCTCCGGGGGAGCGCCCCAGGCACCCCAGGTGTTGCCTGGTGCGTACACGGTGCGGATCACCAGGGGGCGCGCCGAAAGTCGGCAGACCCTCGACGTTCTCCCCGATCCCAGGGTCGAAATCGAGATGACCGACCGGATCACAAAATACCAGGCCCTGAAGAGAGCGCAGGAGCTCAACGTCCGCGTGACCGAGCTGCAGCGGGCCACGAACAGCGTCAGGGAGGGCGTCGACCGGGTTCTCATGCTCCTGGAGTCCGACGCCCGGTCCGTCGGTGCGGAGCTGGTAACCTCCGGGCAACGCCTTCAGCGACGTCTAGAGGAGGTTGCCGACTTCGAGGGCGTCGACCAGCATCGCTCAGGTGTGTCCGGCCTGTCGTCCTCGTACGATGCGCCGACGGAAGGCCAGCGCGTCGACCTGATCCGGATGGAGGCGGCGCTGGACATCCTGACGGAGCGGATCAACGATTTCCTGTTGCTGGACGTGACCCGCTTCCGTAACCAGGTCGAGGCGGCCAATCTGGACGTTTTCCCGTCCATGGGGCCGATCGGATAGGATGGGGCGAGCTGCCCATCATCAGAAGCCGAGGGCGGTCGGCCCTTGCCGCTGTGTGCTGCGATGTGCGCTGCGCCGACATGTCATGCTTCAACAAGCGACGGAGTAGAAATGAATCGAATGACTCGACAGACCCATAACCTCCTGGGAACGGTCCTTGCGGCCTGGGCGTTGTTTCTCGGCACCTCTCCGTCGGCGGCACAGTACACCACGGAGCACTTCGCTCAGATCCGAGGTCGCTCCATCGGACCGGCAGGCATGAGCGGGCGGGTGGCGGACGTAGACGTAGTGATTTCCGACCTCAACATCATCTACGTGGGTTCCGCAACCGGGGGGGTGTGGCGCTCCGTCGATGGCGGCATCGAGTGGGTGCCTATCTTCGACGACCAGCCTGTTCTGGGAATCGGAGCCGTGGCGGTCTCGCAAGCGACGCCCGACGTCGTCTGGGTGGGCACGGGGGAGGGGAATCCACGTAACTCCGCCGGAGTCGGGAACGGTGTGTTCCGCAGTCTCGACGGCGGCGACACGTGGACCAACGTGGGCCTCGAGGGCTCTGAGCGGATCCACCGGATCATCACTCACCCCACAGATCCCGCGGTGGCGTACGTTGCGGCCATGGGTCCGGCCTGGAGCGATGGAGAAGTCCGGGGAATCTTCCGCACCAGGGACGGCGGGCGGACATGGGACCGGATCCTGTACGTGAACGAGCGCACGGGTGCCGGGGACCTGATCATGGACCCCAGCAACCCCAACAAGCTTTTTGCGGCGATGTGGGAATTCAGGCGCTGGCCGTGGTTCTTCGAGTCGGGAGGCCCCGGCAGCGGCCTATACGTTACGTATGACGGAGGCGACTCCTGGGTCCGCTACACCGAAGACGACGGGCTACCGCCGGGCAACCTGGGCCGCATCGGACTCGCCGTCGCGCCCTCCAATCCCGACGTCGTCTACGCCCTTGTGGAGGCCGAGAAGAGCGAGCTGATCCGCTCCGAGGACGGAGGCCGGAGCTGGGAGACCATCAACGATCACTCCGGCGTCGTTCCCCGGCCCTTCTATTACGCTGATCTCCGGGTGGATCCCCAGAACGAGAATCGCATCTACTCCCTACACGGGAGCATCCAGGTCAGTGAGGACCAGGGACGCAACTTCGAAACCGTGGTGCCGAGCTCCACGATCCACGGCGACGTACACGAGCTCTGGATCGACCCCGAAAACGGTCGCCACATGATCATCGGGAACGATGGCGGGATCGCCTTCACCTACGATCGCGGGAAGCGCTGGCGCTTTGTGGAGAACCTCACGCTGGCTCAGTTCTACCACATCAGCCTCGATAACGAAGCGCCCTTCAACGTGTACGGGGGGCTGCAGGACAATGGGAGCTGGTACGGCCCGAGCACCGTGTGGGAGAACCGTGGCATCATGAACGCCCACTGGCGCCGGGTGGGCAGCGGAGACGGCTTCGCCGTGTTCAACGATCCGACGGACTCGCGCTACGGCTATTCCATGTCGCAACGGGGAAACCTGATACGTTTCGACAAGGAAACCGGTCGGCGCGTGGAGATCCAGCCCGTCCATCCCCAAGGCGATTACCTGCGCTTCAACTGGAATGCGGCGCTCAACGTCGATCCCCATGACCCCAGCGTCCTGTACCTCGGCAGCCAGTTCGTCCATCGGACAAGGGACCATGGCAACAGCTGGGAAATCATCTCTCCGGACCTGACCACGAATGACGCCGAGAAGCAGCGGCAGCACCAGAGCGGCGGGCTCACCCTCGATGCTACCGGAGCGGAGAACCACACCACGATCCTGTCGATCTCGCCGAGTCCGCTTCAGCCGGGGCTCATCTGGGCGTCCACCGACGACGGCAACGTGCAGGTCACCGAAGACGACGGGGGGACGTGGAGGAACACGGGCGTCCGCATCCGCGGCGTTCCGAGAGGGACGTGGGTCCCCCACGTCGAGCCCTCACACCATGATCCGCAGACGGCGTACGTGGTTCTGGAGGATCACCGCCGGGGGAACTGGGAACCGTATGTCTACAAGACCGAAGACCTTGGGCAGAGCTGGAATACGTTGAACACCAATGGAATAGACGGCTTTATTCATGTGATACGTGAGGATACGGAAGAGCCCAATCTGCTGTTCTTGGGCACCGAGTTCGGGCTTCGCGTGAGCCTCGACGGGGGTGATTCCTGGATCCATTGGAATCATGGCGTCCCGCCGGCTCCGGTGCGCGATCTGCGCATCCATCCCCGGGATCACGATCTGGTTGTGGGAACGCACGGCCGGGGAGCCTACGTCATCGACGACATCCGGCCGCTTCGGGAAGCCGCCCGGGACCTGGGCCTGGCCGGTGACGTGCTGAGGGTGCTCCCCATGGCGCCCGCCCAGAAGCACGCCACGGCGGAAACCATCGGCTATCGCTCGGTTGGGCACGCCATGATGCTCGGCGCGATGCGCCCCTACGGGGCCCTCATCAACTACTGGGTGGGAGTGGAAGGCGGCAAGGAAGCCACCATCGACATTCTCGACGTAGACGGAAGCTCGATACGGACGCTGAGCGGATCCGCCGAGTTGGGGGTCAATCGGGTCGTCTGGAACCTGCGCCGCAGCGGTGAGAGCGAGCCTGACGAGGAGGGTTCGGAGGTGCTGGGGGGTATGTATACGGTACGTGTTACGTTGGGTGATTCGGTGTCGACGGGAGAAGTCACCGTGCTGGAGGATAGCCGTGAGGACATCTCCCTGACGCGGCGGATCGCCAAGCTCCAGGCCGTGGAGCGCGCCCAGACCATGACCACCGCCCTCAGCGACGCTCAGGAACGCCTGGAGCGTGCGATCCGGATCGCCGAGACCGTGCAGGAGTCTCTTCGCGGGCGAGATGGGGGAGAGGATCTCCGGGAGGAGGGTGCGGAGCTCGAGGAATCCCTCGAGGAGATGCGAGAGCGCCTCTTCGCGGGCCCGCCGTGCCAGGGCATATGCGGACGAAGCAGGCTGACGTCCAACGCGGTGCGGCGACCCCTCCGCTTTCTGGGGAGCTCGCCTGATGCACCGACGGCCAACGAGCGCCTCATGCTCGCACAGGCGGAAGAGGCGCTCCAGGGCATCATCGACGAGGTGAACGCCATCTTCGACGGCGCGGTTTCGGCCTATAGCCAGCGCCTTCAAGAGGCCGGATACTCACCCTTCCCCGAGGCCGATCTCCTCAGGATCCGCATGGAACAGCGCTGACCATATGGAGCAACGCTGACCGTGCTACGCGGACTGCTGCTGTGGGGCTCCAAGAACCGCTTCCTGGCCGAGCGTCTCCCCCGGTTCCGCTTCGTGCAGCGTGCGGTTCGACGATTCATGCCGGGGGAAACCCCGGAGGCCGCGATGACGGAGGCCCTCCGCCTCCAGAAGTCGCGCATGAGCACGCTGTTCACGTTCCTGGGTGAGAACATCGCCGAGCCTCGGGAGGCGCTGGAGGTGGTGGAGCACTACCAGGAAGTGCTCAATGAGCTCGACCGCCGTGACTTGGACGTGGAGATCTCGTTGAAGCTCACCCAGCTCGGCGTCGACCTGGGTCGCGATTTTGCGGCCGCCAACCTGGAGGCCATCCTTTCGCTGGCCGAAGAGCTGAACCGCTTCGTGTGGATCGACATCGAGGCGAGCCGTTATGTGGACGTCACTCTGGACATCTACAAAGGCGCCCGGGCCCGCTACGAGAACACGGGCCTCTGCCTCCAGGCCTATCTCTACCGCACTGCCGAGGACCTGGAAGAGCTCCTGCCTCTCCAGCCGGCCATCCGCCTGGTGAAGGGCGCCTATGCCGAGCCGGCCGACGTCGCGTTCCCCAGGAAGAGGGACGTGGACAAGAACTACCTCGAGCTTTCGCGCCGTCTCCTCGACGTGGTGGCGAACGGTGGCGTTCGTGCGGCCTTCGCCACTCACGACAGGACTCTCGTCGAGAAGATCCAGCAGGAAGCGGCGGCCCGGGGGATTCCCCGGGGTGAGGTGGAGTTCCAGATGCTCTACGGAATCAACCCTTCGGAGCAGGAGCGGCTAGCCGGCGAGGGCTACAAGGTGGAGGCGCTGATCGCCTACGGATCCGCCTGGTTCCCCTGGTACATGAGGCGCCTGGCCGAGCGGCCGGCAAATCTCTGGTTCGTGGTCCAAACGGTGGTGTGGCGCTGACGGGCGATACCGATGGGCGCCGCTGGGGCATGCTGGCCCTGGTCTCGGTGGCTGTGCTCCTGGGGATGTCCGCCTGGTTCACGGCCAGTGCCGTTTCCCCAGTGCTGCAGGAGCGCTGGGGACTGAGCTCCAGCCAGGTCGGTTGGCTCACCACGCTCGTGCAGCTCGGGTTCGTTGCCGGAACGGCGGCGGCCGCCGTGTTGAACCTGGCGGATGTCGTCTCATCCCGCTGGTACTTCGCCTTGTCGGCTCTCCTGGCCGCCCTGGCCAACGCCGCGTTGGTGGTCGCGCCCGGCTATGCGATCGCCCTGGTTTTCCGGTTCTTCACGGGCTTCTTCCTGGCAGGCGTCTATCCACCGGCCATGAAGATGATCGCCACCTGGTTCCAGAGCGCCCGGGGCATGGCCATCGGGACGGTGGTGGGTGCCCTCACGGTGGGGAAGGCCACGCCGTATCTGCTGAAGCTCATGGGGAGCGCACCGCTTTCCGTGGTGGTCCTAGGCGCGTCGGCAGGAGGGGCGGTGGGAGGCCTGCTGGTGGCTGCGGCGTACCGGGAGGGACCCTACCCGTTCCGACGCGCGCCCTTCTCTTGGTCCCTCGTAGCCAAGGTGGTTCGGGACCGGCCGACGCGACTCGCGACCGGCGGATACCTGGGCCATATGTGGGAGTTGTACGCCATGTGGACCTGGGTGCCGGCCTTCCTGGCGGCCAGCGCGGCTGCCCGAGGAGCAGGTCTCGGAGTTTCGCCTTCCCCGGCCGTGGTAGACCTGGTTGGCTTCGGTGCCATCGCTGCCGGCGGCCTCGGGTGCGTGTGGGGTGGTATGGCCGCCGACAGGATCGGCCGGGAGCGGCTCGTGAACTTCTCCATGGGGGTGAGCGGTGTGTGCTGTCTCGTCGTGGGCTTCCTCTTCGGTCAGAGCTACTGGCTCCTCGTCCCCGTGGTCCTGGTCTGGGGTTTCTTCGTGGTGGCCGACTCGGCCCAATTCAGCGCGCTCGTCACGGAGGTGGCGCCCCAGGAAGCAGTGGGTACGGCCCTCACGCTCCAGACCTCGGTCGGCTTCCTCCTGACCATGGTGACCATTCAGGGGGTGCCGCTCCTCACCGATTCCCTGGGCTGGCCATGGGCGTTCCCGATCCTGGTGCTGGGTCCGGTCTTCGGCATCGCCTCGATTCGGAGGATGCAGCGCCGCTCGAATACCGATCGATCATCGGTTATAGGGCACTAGGTCCTGCGTCTACCCGGACGGTGGCTTCGGCCGAGCCGGGGACGGATCGTGAGGCTCGTCCGCGCTACAGTGAGCCCGTCGAGGCCCGAGCACGCTGGTGCTCGATCAGTCGTGCGTGAATTATTGACCATGGATCCAACCTCTGAATCCGCACCCGAGCGCGCATGCCACGGCTGACGTCCGTCACTCACTTCCTCGGCCAAAGCGCCTGGGCTCGGTTTTCTCTCGTGTTTCTGCTTATCCTCGTCCTGAAGTGGGACACGCTGCTCCAGCCGCCGGTGTGGGACACCGCCATGGGGCTGTTCCCGCCTGCCCTCACCTTGGCCGAGAACGGCTTCGATCTGCTCGAGCTGTTGGGGATGCCGGGCTACGAAGAGGGGGGACCCAACGTCGCCAGCACGTCGCTGGTCACCCTTGCCACGGCCGTGGTCCTGTGGACCTCCGGAGGGGGCACCAGGGCCTTCCTGATTCTCCACCTACTCCACTTCGCCGTTGCGGCCCTGGCCCTCTTGACGCTGTTCCGCCTCGCCCGGCCCGTTTTCGGCAGCGTCGCAACGGTGCTTCTGTGCGTGAGCGTGCTGCTCCATCCGATCTTTTCGACCCAAGTCGGCTACCTCTACATGGAGATGCCTCTCTTCCTCTTCACGGTCCTGGCCCTTCTCGCCTGGACGGAGCGGAGGTTCTGGCCGGCGGTGCTCTGGGCCACGCTGGCCTATGCGACGAAGCAGACCGGGATCATCGTCCCGGCCACCCTCGCTCTAGCGACACTAGTTGAGCGGCACGGCCTGTCCGACAAGGCGAGACGCGTGGCGCAGATCGTCGTATTCCCGGTGCTGTGGACGGCTGCCGTCGCCCTCCTGGGCCGAATCGCGGTCAGTAGATCCGAGGACTTCGCATTCCTGCCGTCCTTCGATGCCGTCTTCGGGGGAATCGGACAGTACCTGGCTCGCTTCCTCCTCAACGTTCCCGATCTGCTGGTCTTCATCGCCGCTTTTTTCGTGACGGCCATCGTGTGCGCCATTCCGATCTTTGGAGCACTCCGCAGCGAGCCCCTGGACCCGCCGGCCCGGACCCAGGAGCATCAGGAGCTCCTCGTTCTGGGTTACAGCGGGGTGCTCATCGTCTTCTTCATGCTGCTCTTCATGGTGGCCCTTCCGGTGGCGACCAGGTACACCGTGGTGCTCCCCCGCTACTACGTAATCATCCTGCCGTTTCTCCTGCTCTGGGTGGGCTACGGTGTGAAACGACTCCTGGGCCGTCGCCTCACATCGCCCGCGGCGGTCTGCTTCGTGCTCCTCTCGGCCTTCTTCGCTCTGAACACGAGCGGCGCTCTCTATCCCCTGGACATCGACACGGAAGGCCCCGGGAACGACCCTCCGCTCACGGAGCGCTCCAATGCCTATCGTCGCCTCCAGGCCCTCGAGGTGGCCGCCATCCGGGCCCTGGGGGAGCTCCCGGCGGAGGTGCCGGTCTACTATGGACACTACGAGCACTATCTCCTGGAATATCCGGGACTCGGATACTCCAGCGGTCCCCTCTCCAACGGGCACAACTTCTCGGTGGAGTCCCTTGCCGAGCTCATCAGGGGAGAGCCGATGCCGCCATGTGTCTATGCTCTCTTCAACTACCCATGGCTCGGTGGGGAGAAGATCCTCGGCCTGATCCGCTTCGCCGAGATGACTGCGGGGCTGTCGGCCGAGGTGGTTCGGGAGTTCCGGGACGGACGGTACGTGATAATCCTGGCCCAAATTCGAAGCGGAGATGCAGATTGTCCGGTATGCGCACGAACGGACCTGAGGTCTCCGGACCCGAGGACATCCGCGTCGACGGGAGGATCCCCTTCAATCGGCCCTACCTGGTGGGGACCGAGTTCGGGCGGATGCGAGAGGCCGTAGAGGGCCTTGTGATCTCGGAGGGTGGGCCTTTCACAGACCAGTGCGAGGAGCTCCTCGTAGACATGACCGGAGCCGAGGCGGCTCTGCTCACGTCCTCGTGCACCCACGCTCTGGAGATGGCCGCCCTACTGCTGGACCTCGAAGAAGGGGACGAGGTCGTCATGCCCTCCTTCACCTTCGTCAGCACGGCCAACGCGTTCGCGCTCAGAGGAGCCAGGCCCGTCTTCGTCGACGTCCGGTCCGATACCCTCAACCTCGACGAGCGCTTGCTTGAATCCAAGATCACCCCACGAACGCGGGCGGTCGTAGTGGTCCACTACGCGGGCGTGGGTTGCGAGATGGATGCGATCCAGACCGTCGCCGACGAGGCCGGACTCTCCATCATCGAAGACAACGCCCACGGTCTTTTGGGGAGCTACAAAGGAAAGCCGCTGGGGACGTTCGGGGTCATGGCCACGCAGAGCTTCCACGAGACAAAAAACCTGACGTGTGGGAAGGGCGGGGCACTCCTCCTGAACGATGCCGACCTGCTGGACAGGGCGAAGGTCATCCGGAACAAGGGTACGAATCGCGCGCAGTTCCTGGAGGGTCTGGTGGACAAGTACACCTGGGTCGACCTGGGCTCGAGCTATCAGCCCTCCGATCTCCTGTCCGCCTTCCTCCTCTGCCAGCTCGAGGCGAGAGCTCTCATTCAACAGAAGCGGAAGGAGCTCTGGCAACGGTACCACGGAGGACTGGCGGACTGGGCGGACGCAGAGGGCGTACAACTGCCGGTCGTGCCCAAACATGTCGAGCAGACCTTCCACATGTACTATTTGCTGCTCCCGACTGCCGAGCATCGGAGCCGGTTCATCGCCTTTCTCGAGGAAAACGGCGTCAGTTCGGTCTTCCACTATGTGCCGCTTAACCTGTCGCCCATGGGAGAGAGTCTGGGTTCCCGGCCGGGCGACTGCCCCGTGGCCGAGGATGTGAGCATTCGTCTCGTGCGGCTTCCTTTCTTTACGGGACTGGATGAGGCGAATCAAGAGGTCGTCATCCGCACGGTCAGGGAGTACCGCTGTGGCTGACGCCTCGGGGGCCGAGACCCCGGCGGCCGGCGCCAAGGTGCGCCCGGCGCCCAAGCGCATCGCCGTCGTACAGTCCAACTACATCCCGTGGAAGGGATACTTCGACCTCATCGGGAGCGTCGACGAGTTCGTGCTCTTCGACGATGCGCAGTTCACCCGCCGGGATTGGCGAAATCGGAACCGCATCAAGACCGCGGACGGGCTCAAGTGGCTCACCGTTCCGGTCGTGACGAAAGGCAAGTACGGTCAGGCCGTCAAGGATACGCGCATCAGCGACCCCTCTTGGCGTGAGAAGCACTGGAAGAGCCTTTATCATGCCTACTCGAAGGCCCCGTGCTTTTCCCAGTTCGCCGCGCGGATCGAGGAAGTCTATCAAGACGCATCGGACGAGCATCTGAGCCAGATCAACCAGCGATTCCTGACCGCCATTTGCGGCATCCTCGGAATCGACACCAAGATCACGTGGTCCATGGACTACGGGGTGACGGGCCAAAAGTCGGAGCGCCTGATAGACCTCTGCGGGGGCGCCGGCGCGACCGAGTACCTTTCTGGGCCTTCGGCACGGGCATATCTGGACGAATCGCTCTTCGAGGAGGCCGGAGTCGACGTCATCTGGATGGAATACGACGGGTATCCCGAGTACGATCAGCTCTATCCGCCGTTCGCTCACCGGGTCACGATCCTCGATCTCATCTTCCACACCGGAACGGGGGCGCCCGATCACATGCTGAGTGGGTCAAGTCGATGAAGCTCTCCATCGTCACCACGCTCTACCGAAGCGCACCGTACCTGCCGGACTTCTACGATCGTTGCTGCGCGGCGGCCCAGGGAATCACGGATGATTTCGAGATCGTCCTGGTCAACGACGGCTCTCCTGACGAATCGCTGGACATCGCGCTGGAGCTCTACGAGAGGGACCGGCGCGTCCGGGTCATCGACCTCTCTCGCAACTTCGGTCAGCACAAGGCGATCCTCACCGGACTCGCGCACGCCCGGGGTGACCTTGTCTTCTCACTGGACAGCGATCTTGAGGAAGATCCGAGCTGGCTCGGCCCGTTTTACGAGCGGATGCAGGAGACGGGAGCCGACGTGGTCTACGGCGTCCAGCGAAAACGGAAGGGGAGGTGGTTCGAGCGTGTCAGCGGGGCCGTACACTACGCCATCTTCCGGCTGCTCACCAGCTATCCGGTGCCGGCGAACCAGGTGTCCGCGCGCTTGATGACGCGCCGGTACGTGGAGAGCCTGATCGAGCATCGGGACCACGAGGTGTTCCTGGCTGGGCTGTGGGCCATCACGGGCTACGAACAGGTCTCGGTGCCCGTGGACAAGGGCCACAAGGGTTCGTCCACGTACAGCCTTCGGATGAAACTCAACTTCGCCGTGACGTCGATCACCGCGTTCAGCAACGTACCCCTGGTTCTCGTCTTCTACCTCGGTATGATCGTGACGGCGGTCTCCGTGTCCGCGGCACTAATCACTCTTTTGGCCAAGTTGTTCTTCATCGACTTCGGGCTCGGCTGGCCGTCGCTGATCATATCCATCTGGTTCCTCGGTGGGCTCACCTTCTCGTTTCTCGGCGTCATCGGCATGTACCTCTCGAAGGTTTTCGTCGAGACCAAGGATCGGCCATACACGATTATCCGGCAGTCCTACGATCGCCTGGAGGAGGTTGGCGGGGAGAGGGACGGATCTTGAACCCACGGCGCCCCGACCCTCTTGGTGGCTCGCTTACTTCGGCAACGGGACACTGCCGATGGTAGACGCCTCGATTCGCGAGCGAGTTGCCGACTACTACAGTGAGAAGGTCCGCCAACACGGTGAGACGGCCCACGGCGTCGACTGGAACTCGACCGAGTCGCAAGAGACGCGCTTCGATCAGCTCCTTGGGATCGTGCCGTTCGGGACGACGGAGTACTCTCTTCTGGACTACGGGTGCGGGTACGGGGCGATGATCGACGTGCTCACCCAGCGAGGTCAGCCGTTTCGGTACATGGGATACGACGTGTCGGAAGAGATGATCCTACGGGCGAGGCGGCTCAACCCGGGGGATCCATGGGAGTTCACCACGAACGAGGCCGAGCTGAGGCCCTCCGACTACGTCGTCGCCAGCGGTGTGCTCAATGTCAAACTCGAGACCTCGGAGGCCGAGTGGAAGGGGTACGTTCTCGAGACGCTGGACGAGCTCCATATGCTCTCGCTGAAAGGCTTCGCCTTCAACGCGCTCACGAGCTACTCCGATCCGGAGCATATGCGTGATGATTTATTCTACGCCGACCCGAGCTGGCTCTTCGATCACTGCAAGCGAACGTATTCGGGGCAGGTCGCCCTGCTGCACGACTATGGACTTTACGAGTTCACCATCTTGGTGAGAAAGAATCTGGAATGAGCAAGAAGGTCGTCATATTCGGCACCGGCGACTTCGCACAGGTGGCGGACGTCTACCTGACGGAGGACAGTCCCCATGAGGTCGTCGCCTTTACGGTGAACGAGGACTACATAGAGGCTGCCGAGCTGGGCGGGCGCCCGGTGGTGGCCTTCGAGACCCTGGAAGACCTCTACCCGCCCGATGAGTTCGCCATGTTGGTGGCCATTGGCTTCAGCGGGGTCAACCGCGCCCGTGCCGATGTCTGTCGGTTGTGCAAGGAGCGCGGCTACGAGCTGATCTCGTATGTCTGCTCCAAGGCCACCACCTGGAGCGACCTGGACGTGGGGGAGAACACCTTCGTCTTCGAGAACAACGTGATCCAGCCGTTCGTGAAGATTGGCAACAACGTGGTGGTGTGGAGCGGTAACCACATCGGCCATCACGCCGTCATCGGGGACCACTGCTTCATCACGTCGCACGTGGTAATCTCGGGTGGTACCGTGATCGGCGACAGTTGCTTCCTGGGCGTGAACGCCACCATCAGGGATCACATCACCATCGCTCCCTCCACCGTCATCGGGGCGGGTGCGATCATCATGAAGGACACCCAAGAGGAAGACGTCTACATCGCTCCCAAGACGGAGAAAGCGGGGCGCAAGAGCTCCGAGCTGAACATGTGACGCTCGACGTAGAATCCATCGACTCAAACGGGCGGCCACGCGACTCAGGCATCCGGGCGCACCGAATATTCTCATGAGGAGAAGGCAGTTTTGAACTTACTCGATTCGAAGAAGAACCCTGATTGGCTCTCGCTCGCACTGGAGGCAGTTCGAGTCCAAGGCTTTTCAATTGTCACGAACGTTGTCGACGACGCGATCGTCCAAGAAACGTGCGATCGAATGTACGCAGTCCAAGAGGCGATCGTGGCCGACATCGGCCAAGATCGCCTCGAAGCCGCGGGTGAGTTGGGTGTGCTTCGAGGGATGATACGCTATGACGAGTGGTTCCTGAGATTCTTGGAAATACCGGACGTTCTTGCGATCGTCGACGGCACTGTTTCGAACACTTCGATCATGCACCTGCAGAACGGGTTCATCTTGCCATCATTTCGGCCCGGCGAGACCCCTCAGGTCTTTCAGAACAATTTCCACATGGATTTCCGTAGAGTTCTGAATGGGTACATGGCCTCGATAAACGTCTTCATTCCGCTAGTGGACTTTCACGAAGAGAACGGCGGGACGCTCGTTGTTCCGAATACACATCAACGCGAAACGGTACCGTCGGACGAGTATTTGAACTCAAATGCGATCCCCGCCGAATGCCCCGCCGGGTCGATGATCGTGTTCGACTCGACGTTATACCATGCCTCCGGTCAAAACAGATCCGGCAAGGATCGGTTGAGCATCAATCACCAGTTCACGCGCTCGTTCTTCAAGCAACAAATCGATTATGTGCGAATGCTGGGTGACGATTCCATCGAAGCGTTGCTTCCGCGAACCCAGCAGCTACTCGGCTGGTACACTCGAGTCGTCACTAGTCTCGACGAGTACTACCGGCCTCCCCACGAGCGGCTGTATCGGGCGGGACAAGGGTAGGACTGTCGAATGAAGTGGAGAAAGCTCGGCCGTATTTTCTCGCCGGACCACGAGTACGATTGGATGGTTTCTCATGCCTCCAATCCTTTCGCGCTTCCCATCGGGGACAGTTTGTTCCGGGTGTATTTCAGCTGTCGAGGCGAGGCGAATCGGTCGAGTGTTGGATACGTCGTAATCGACGTGAACGCGCCGCAAGATATTCTCAAAATCTCGTCCAAGGCGGTCATCGGCCCGGGCGAGGTGGGTCTCTTCGACGACAGCGGCACGTCGCTCGGGTGTATCGCAGAAGGCGAGAAAGGGCTGTACCTGTATTATCTGGGCTGGAACCTATGCGTAACGGTGCCGTGGCGTTGCGAACTAGGCGCGGCGATCAGTGACGACGGCGGCCTCACGTTTACGAAGGTTTCGCGCGCGCCGACTCTGGGGCACAACGATGCCGATCCCTTTTCGCTTTCCTATCCGTGGGTGATGAACGACGGCGGCGATTGGAAAATGTGGTACGGCTCGCACGTTTGTTGGGGCGCTAATCCTCATGCCATGGAATTCGAGCATGTATTGAAGTACGCGACATCGACGGACGGGATCCGCTGGACACGCGACGATGTTACTTGCCTCAAGCCGGTCCTCCCGGGGGTCTTTGCGGTCGCAAAGCCGTGCGTACTCAAGGACGACGCCGGGTATCACCTGTGGTACGCGTATCGGGGAGAACAGTACCGAATCGGATACGGGCTCTCGGAGGACGGCATGCACTGGACGCAGGACGACGGCGGTGCAGGCATCGAGCCGTCCGCGGGCGAATGGGACTCGGAGGCCGTGGCGTATCCCCATGTCGTCGAGCACGAAGGCGCGCGCTTCATGTTCTATAACGGCAACGGTTATGGCGCTACAGGGATGGGCCTCGCCGTTTGGGAATAGCGACGTATGGAACCGCGGGATCACTCGGTAGATGCAGCGTCACGACTTCTTGCGCGCAGCGAACAGCAGGCTCGCTCCCCAGCTCAGGCTGAGGCCACGCTCCAAGCGCCCGAGCTCGCCGGCGAGCACGCGTGAGATGATACCTGCAGCCACCCCTTGATCGGTGCCGTGTTCAGTCTCCACAGTCATGAGACCTGCCTTCTTGGTGAGGCCCAGCCTGAACGGTAGAGCGCGCAGCAAATAGATCGGAAGGGTCAGAGCTCGAAAGAAGTAGCTTGAATACAGGACGTGGTAATCCCTACCAAGCAGGCTATGTAGAGACTCTCGAGTGTACCGCCGATGGTGTTGAGCAAACTCATCCGCCTGGGACCACAGCCATTGGTATGCTGGTACGGTACCGAAGAAGAGCCCGTCAGCTTTCAGCACACGCGCCAAGTCGGCCACCATCCCAGCATCGTCTTCCAGGTGCTCGAGCACGTCGAAGAGGCCCACCGCAGCCACGGACTCGGGTTCAAAACGGGCACCTCGGACCGTCGAACAAATGACCTCGGGGATCCCACGATGGGTCTTGGCATTCAGCGCCCCGGCGGGTCCCGGCTCGAGCAGAATACAATCGAAGCCAGCGTTGATCAGTGCCTTTGCGACGACTCCATTGCCTCCCCCCACATCGACGATCGCCCCCTCGGGCTGAAATCGTTTGACCAACGCCACCAGACAGGCGTTGCGATGTCGAAACCAAAAGGAGTCATCCTCGAACTGAAAGCACGTCGCGTGCCCGGTGTTGGGATAGGAGAGCTCCTCTGTGTCGCGTGCGCGCCAGATGCCGTGCTCGTCAAGCGTGAGATGGGAGGAAAGGTCGGTCACGCGGGCCCCCAAAGGATCGCCATCGCCTCGGCATAGGAGACGAGCTCGGGGGCCTGGTCTGGGGCCTTGGGCACGAAGACGAAGGCGGCCCGATCCGGATACAAGGCGAGGATCCGCCGGTTCTTCTCGGGACCGAGATCCCGCACGAACAGGGGCAGACCTCCTTCGATTCCCGGGAGGTCTCCTTGCCAGACCAGAGGGGCGAGGGCCACGGCCCCGAAGCGATCGGCGCGGAGTTGTTGGATGCAGGAGTCCGGGAAGACCTCGTTCGGGCGGATCCGCAGGGTAGCGCCGGTGGGAGCGGGGGGTCGTTGGATGTCCGGGGGGGTGCCGGGGATCTGGTCCAAATCCACTCCGGGCAACGTCACATCTCGAGATCCTCGAGCGATCGCCTCGCGGCCCAGGGCGTAGAGGTGCAGCTGACAGTTCGTGTTTCTCCTCAGCGCCGTGATGACGGTGTCCTGACGCACACCTCCGGCGCCCTGGAGGGTGGCGCTCAGGCGCTCGTTCCACGACGTGTGAACGAAGACGATGGCAGCCGACTCGGTGGGGGGCTCGGGCGCCGTGATGCGCTCCAGGGTCTCCTGGCTCCATCCGTAGCTTTCCCATCGGGTTGGAACGCCCCAGACCACGGACCCGAGGACACCCAGGACAATGGCCCACGTGGCCAGGTCCCGGGCCCACCGGTTCGCCGTGATGCGGCTGTCGGGAGCCTGCTCCTGCGCCGGCTCGGCGTGATCGTCCCTCTCGGGGCGGTACGCCGTGCTCGGAATGTCCGCATCCTGCCCCACATCTTGCCCCGGGCCGCCCGCCAGAGCGAGGGCCGCCAACACGCCCATGGCGATCCAGGCCGGAGCAGCCTCGAACAGCATGCGCACGTCATGAAACCAGTAGTACCCGTTGGCCAGGACCGGCAGTAGAGCCCATGCCAGGAGGACCCCCATCCCCCTGGGAAGGCTCGTGGCGGTCAGGAGGTAGACGACGATGAACGCGGTGACGGGGAAGGGAGTCTCCAGAAGTTGAATGCCCATGCTCAGTACGTCCGACGACGTGAAGCCCAGGGCCTCCTCCAGGGTGTACGGGTAGCCCCACGGGTCCATGTGGAAGCCCAGGCGGTGATGGTCCCCGAACCCTGCCAGGTACCCGAGCGTAAGGGGACTCCCGAAGAGACGGGCGTTGTACCAGCCGAGCATCGCGGCGAAGGGGGCGCCGCCGAGCAGGGTCAGTCCCACGCGCGGTGTCATCCAGGCCGCCGACGGGGCGGCAGAGCGGATGGCGGACGGCACCCAGATCCCGAGGGTGAACACGCTTCCCAGCACAAGGCCGACCATGGGCCGGTCCGAGACCATGAGCCCCACCGCAGCCCCCGCTCCCAGCGCCCACCACGAGCTGCCGTCCCGTGCCCGAAGCGCGGCATAGAGCGCCGCCGCACCGAAGGCCCCGGCCGACACGTGGCTCATGGAGCCGCCCCCCAGGAAGAGCAGGAAAGGGCTCAGGGCCACGGCCAGGGCCGCCACACGGGCGAGCCCGCGTTGATCGGGGAGGAGGCGCGGAAGGGACAGTGCCACGAGGCCGGTGAGCACTGCGGTGAAAAGGGGCCCTAGGAGCATGGGGGCGCCCAGCCGCGTCAGGGCCGCCATGGCGAAGAGGTGCGTCGGCGGGAAGTGCGACACCCAGCCCTCAGCCACCATCAGGGTATTGGGGATCAGCCAGGCATCAGGCGCCTCGGAGATCGGGCCCGCCAGCATCCCCTGGGCGAGGTACCGCGCCTGAAGCGTCGATGCGATCTCGTCGACGTTCGTGAAGAGGCCCTGGTAGAGGACGCGTCCGGTGAACACCGCGATCGCGCCCGACAACGCTCCCAGCGCAAGAGCGAACGCTCCGCTGGATGGCCGTTCGATCCACTCGAGGAGGCGCCCGCCCAGCACACGTGGCAGGCTGGGCGGGAACAGCAGAGCCAGAATACAGACGAGCAGGATCGTCACGATGGTGCCCCACCACGCCAGCTGGAGGTTCAACTCGGCCACCTCGACGCTCACCTGCCGGTGGGGCGCCTCGGCGGAGGTGTCCATGATCCGGTAGATGGGGGCGAAGGCGAAGAGGAGTATGCCGAGCCCCAGAACCTGCTGGCCTCGCCTCACCCAGCCCTTCTCCGGTCGCACCCCGGGGCTCGCCCCGTTCGGAGCCGTGGAGTGGGTCATCGACAGGCTGGGGGCCTGTAATCGTTCATCGCTTACAGGCTGTTAGTGTCTCGTTACTACAGTGTCTCGGCCAGTCGAGGGCACGGTGCATCCGACCCTCTTGGTGGTTCGCGAACTTCGGAAACGGAACACTAGGTGCTCTTGACGGTGAGGCCGGCCGGCGTGACCACTCGCTCCAGCACGCCCAACCCCGCGTCCACGAGAAACGCCAGGACGGCTGCGGGTAAGGCCCCCGAGAGGATCATCTGCGTGTCACTCAGGGCGAGCCCGGCCACGATGGGGTCGCCCAGGCCCCCGGCACCGATGAAGGCGGCCAGCGTCGCCGTGCCCACGGTGATGACCGCGGCCGTGCGGACCCCGGCCATGATCACCGGCACGGCCAGCGGAAAGCGGATGTAGCGCAGGATCTGATTGTTCGTCATCCCCAGGGAGCGGGCCGAGTCGACAGCGGCAGGGTCCGCATCCCTGATCCCCGTGTACGTGTTCCGAAGGATGGGGAACAGGGAGTAGAGGAAGAGAGCCACGAGTGCCGGAACCACCCCGATACCCAGCATCGGAATCATGAACGCCAGGAGAGCGATGCTCGGGATCGTCT
Organism: Longimicrobiales bacterium; assembly: GCA_965238005.1. GTDB lineage: Bacteria > Gemmatimonadota > Gemmatimonadetes > Longimicrobiales > Gaopeijiaceae > CBDCKN01. The sequence continues at coordinate 2,073,942 of OZ250165.1, read as the reverse complement.
GGAAAAGCCCGACACCGCGGATCACCACCTCTGCCCGGCGCTGGGTCTTGTCCAGGATCAAACCCAGGGGAATCGCCACCAGGCATGCCGCCAGGAGGGACACGATCACGAGAAGGAGATGCCGGGCCGTGAGCGCCAACGTCCGGCTCCGGTTCTCCCAGAGGTAGACGCCAAGAGAGATCTGATCCTCCCTCGCGTCTGCGATGAGCCGCACGGCCGGACCGCCCACGAGCCCGATCTCGGTCAGAGCGTCCCGAGCGACCGCACCCAGCTCTTCGCCGTCGACTTCTACACGACGGTTCAGCCCGCGCATGAGCTCCTCGTCCAGCGTCCCGGCGAGCTCCGTGAGGGCGCGTATGGCGTCGGGCCGGCCCTGCCAGAGATTCCGGCCCACCACGGGGGCTGCCTGGTAGGGAGGGAAGAACTCCAGATCGTCGGTGAGCACCACCAGGTCGAACCGGTCGATGAGGCCGTCGGTGGAGTACCCGTCGATGACGTCGACCTCTCCCCGGGCAAGCGCCTCGTACTTCACCGCCTGAAGGAGCGAGCGGACGTCGCGCATGCGGAGGCCGTACGCATCCTCCAGGCCCGGCAGTCCATCCGCTCGTCCGATGAAGTCCGGCGAGAACCCTCCCACGTACCGGGAGGCCACCTCCGCCAGATCCGAAAGCGTTCGTAGGCTATCACTCTCTGCGGAGCTGGGTCGCACGGCGATCGCGTACTTGTTCTCGAAGCCCAGGGGAGGCAACCAGCGAATCCCCCAGCGTTCTCGGAAAGCCCTCGAGACCGATCGGAAGACCTGCTCGGGCGTGCCCTCGGGCGTCTGGTTCAAGACGGCTACGAGCCCCGTGCCCGTGTACTCCGGGTAGACGTCGATGGCGCCGCTACGGAGCGCCTGGAAGGCGATCTGGGTGGCGCCGAGGCCCAGGCGACGCTCCACGGCGATGCCCCGGCTCTCAAGGAGCTGGGCGAACATCTCTGCCAGGAGGAACGACTCCCCGAAGGGCTTAGACGCCACGATCACTGGAGGACGCTGGGCCGACGATCTCGCCGGGACCCCGCCCGAGACCAGGCAGAGAGCGAGAAGGGGGAACAGGGGCGCGGTACGGCGGCTCACTCGATCCCTCCGGCGCCGGCGCGTTCCAGCAGGTGCCGTACGTATTTGGTGGCGGGGGCCGTACGTATGACTTGTGGCTCCGCCACCTGCTCGAGCCGTCCGCCCCGGAGCACCGCGACCCGGTCTGCCATGTGGAGGGCGCTTCGGATGTCGTGCGTGACCATGAGCACCGTGACGCCGATCTCATGGAGGAGCTCCTGGACCGCCTCCACCAGCTCCCCCCGGGTGATGGCATCCAGAGCCCGGAAGGGCTCGTCCAGTAGAATGATCTCCGGCTCGGCCGCCAGGGCACGGGCCAGCGCCACGCGCTGGCGCTGGCCGCCGGAGAGCTGGCGTGGGTGCCGCTTGGCGAACTCCTCGGGCGGCAACCCGACCAACCGGAGGGCCTTGAGGGCCAGGTCATGGGGCGAGCCCATGGTCCGGAGCCAGGGGACCAGAGCGACGTTTCGAAGAATCGTCCAGTGGGGGATCAAGCCGCCCTCCTGCTGCACGTACCCGATGGACCGGCGCAGCCGGACCGCGTTGAGCATCCCGATCTCCCGGCCCCCGACCAAGACCTGGCCGGAGTCGGCGGAGACCATCCGGTTGAACAGGCGGAGCAGCGTTGTCTTCCCGGCGCCGCTCTCGCCCACCAGGGCCACGACCTCACCCTTGGCCACGCTGAGGGAGACACCGTCGAGTACGGGCACCGTGCCGTATCGCTTGCCAACGCCCTCCGCGCACAGGGCCGGGGCGTCGTCGGGTAGGGCATCGTCGAGCATTCCCAACGATAGCTAGGAAAGACCGAATCCGCAGGGGTGGGAGTGAGGTCGGAGCCTGGGCCGCGAAACGCAGCGCTCGGCCCGTCGGGGTTCGCACCACACACGGCCCGGGTTAGGTTGTGGCTCCGCGAGCGCACGCGTGAGGGGCGAACAGGGGAACAGAACGGATGGATCTTCACGTTGGTCGGCACCTCCGGACGGATGAGATCGTCGACCTCCTCACGGAAGCTCGGAGTCGCACCCTCCTGCTGGTGAGCACTGTGTCCGACGAGGACCGGCTCGTCCAACATGATCCGCTCATGAGCCCCATCGTCTGGGACCTCGGGCACATCGGCCACTTCGAGCAGCTCTGGCTGGTGGAAAGCGTCGACGGCGGCCCCGACGGGTCGGAGGGGCTTCGTGGCATGTACGATCCGTTCGAGAATCCCCGGAGTGTGCGATCCGCTGTACCACTGCCAGGAACTGTCGAATGCCGGGAGTTCCTGGACCGGACCCGCCGCACCGTGGTCGACCGGCTCCCGGCGCTGGACCTCGAGGGGGATGATCCTCTGATCCGGGATGGGTTCGTCTTCCGCATGGTGCTCCAGCACGAGTATCAGCACAACGAGACGATCCTCCAAACGCTTCAGCTCAAGCGTGGCGACCCGTACCGGCCTCCGAAGCGGTGGCCGGTGCCGGTGCCCCCCGCCGCTCACCCGTTCGGCAACGACGTGATGGTTCGCTTTCCGGGTGGACGGATTGAGATCGGCACCGACGATCGGAGCACGGCCTACGACAACGAGAGACCCCGGCATGAGGTCGACTTGGCTCCGTTTCTCGTCGACGCTGCTCCGGTGAACGAGGAAGCGTACGGCCGCTTCGTGGCGGCGGGCGGCTACCAGGATCGGGATCACTGGTCGGACCAGGGATGGGCTTGGCTCCAGAAGTCCGGGGTGGCGGCTCCGAAGCACTGGCGGCGAGAAGGGGAGGGATGGACGGTACTGGTCATGGATCGCGTGCGGCCCCTCGATCCCCGGCGGCCCGTCTGCCATGTGTGCTTCCACGAGGCGGAGGCGTATGGCCGGTTTGCCGGGAAGCGGCTACCCACCGAGCTCGAGTGGGAGGCGGCCGCTACCTGGGATCCGGACACCGGGTCGAAGCGTTCCTATCCGTGGGGTGAGGAGCCTCCAACCCCCGAACTGGCGAACATCGACGCGCTCTCGTTCCAGACCGCACCTATAGGGAGCTACCCGCGCAACGTGTCACCCATAGGCTGCTACGGCATGATCGGCGACGTCTGGGAGTGGACGTCCTCCGACTTCCGGGCGTACCCTGGATACCAGACCTTCCCCTATCCCGAGTACTCGGAGGTGTTCTTTGGGGACGAATACAAAGTTCTGCGCGGTGGCGCGTGGGCCACCCGGGCAGGGGCCATCCGGGGCACGTTCAGAAACTGGGACTATCCCATCCGCCGCCAGATCTTCAGTGGGCTCCGGTGCGCCCGGGACGGCTGAGGGCACGTTGGTGATCGGGACCGTGGAGGGCGCTCGTGCCCGCATGTTGGAGGACGCGCAGTGGGGCCTGGCCCAGCCTCAGAAGCAGCTTCCGTCCAAGTACTTCTATGATACCCGGGGCTCGGAGCTTTTCGAGGCGATCACCGAGCTTCCCGAGTACTACCTGACGCGGTCGGAGCGGCGCCTACTCCATGATGAGGTGGCAGCCTGGGTCACCGACATGGCTCCGGCCTCCCTCGTGGAGCTGGGCGCCGGAAGCGCTCAAAAAACACGGATCCTCCTATCCGCCATGGTGGACGCCGGACGCGCACGGGCCTATGCGCCCGTTGACGTCGCGGGGGAGTTTCTCCGCGCGACCGCGAGCGCGCTGAGGGAGGACTACCCCTCGCTGGACATCCACCCCCAGGTGAAGGACATCACCACCCCGCTTGACTTCACCGAAGACCTGCCGTCTCCGGTGCTGTTCGTGCTTCTGGGCAGCACCCTGGGAAATTTCGAGCCCGGAGCCGACGCGGACCTCCTCAGGAACGTGCGATCATCCATGAAGGAGGCGGATCTCTTCCTGCTGGGCGCCGACCAACGACCAGGACGCGACAAGAGCGTCGAGCTGCTCGAGGCGGCCTACAACGACGCCCAGGGCGTGACCGCTCAGTTCAACCTCAACATCCTCGCGAATCTCAACAGGGAAGTAGGGACGGACTTCGACCTCTCGGCTTTCCGGCACGAGGCGTTCTACTTGGACGAGTTTGGGCGCATCGAGATGCACCTTGTCGCTCTGAGCCCGCAGGAAGTGAGAATCCCCGGCGAGGAGCCCGTCCGGATCGCCGAGGGAGAGTCAATTCGCACGGAGCTGAGCTGCAAGTACGATCGCCCCACCGTGGACGGGTTGTTCGGTGAGGCCGGCCTCCGGGTGGACCGGTGGTGTGACGACGAGGGTGGCCTCTACTCGATGGTGCTGGGATCCCCCGTGTGATCCTCGCTCGGGGCGTAACCGTACCTATGTCCGGGCGCACTACGAGTCGGTCGATGGCCGGCCCGCGTCCCGGATCCCAGGGCTACCCACGCATTCAGTACTTTGTTCGGTCGCTGGTGTCAACTTACTATCACAGAACGAGTTGCATGACCTGGTCTGTATCCACCGGATTCCATGACCCGTCGTCGTCCAGGCGCTCGGAGGCCAGGAGGGTGCCGCCGGGCGCCATGGGGTGACCGGATGCGAGGTACAGCGAGTTCGTGTCCTCGACCGAGGCGGTCCGGAGGGCGGCAAGGCCCTCCCCGTCGGCCAGGACCATGGTCAGCTGGGTCTGGTGATCGATCCGGAGGACTTCCACCACTACGGTCCGCACGTGCTCCAGTGCCCCCGCGAGCGAGACGCCGTCCCTGAGGGCTGAGACCGCGAGCAGAAAGAGAGTCTCGCTGTCCGACGAGCCCCTGAGCTCCCCGTATAGGTCGTCGGGAAGGCCGGACCGAAGGGTGCGCATGTAGCTCGCTCGGAAGTCCTCCACGAAGCCGTTCAGGATGAAGCTCCAGCGCCCATGGGTTAGGGGCAAGTTGCCGCTGTCGTCCACCGGGATCCCCGGCGTGGCGTTCCTGACCGCGGCGAGGATCATCGGGGACGTACTGGACTCGAGGACACCCCGCAGCTCTCCGTCCTGCCAGATGGGCCGGGACCCTACAACGCGTACCGGCTTGTGATCGCGATACCAGACGACTCCGTATCCGTCGGCGTTGACGCTCCCGTGTATTAGCTCCTGCGGCATGTAGCTCTGCTCGTAGAGCGAGTGGCTTCCACCGAAGACCAGCGCGTCGGCCTCCAGGGGAGCTCCCAGATAAGCGGTAAGCCGGCACACGGTCAGTGCTCGGGGGCGGCGTCGGCCAGAAGGTCCGGCAGACGCTCCAGGTCCACGTTGCCGCCGCTGAGCACGGCCACCACGGGCCCCTCGGCCAACGGGATCTTTCCGGCCAGGAGGGCCGCCACCCCGGCAGCCCCCGCCGGCTCGGCCAGGAGCTTCGTGCGGGCGAGGATGAACGCCATCGCCTCCTTGATCTCGTCGTCGCTCACCAGGATGACGTCCTCCACGTGGCGTCGGACGATCTCGTAGTTGAGCTCACCGGCCATCGGCGCACCCAGGCCATCGGCCACGGTGTTCACGCTGTCCAGGGTGACGGCCTCGCCCTTGTCCAGGCTTTGCCGCATGGCGCATGCCCCGTTGGGCTCGACTCCGAAGACTCGGACTGTTGGGCTGAGACTCGCGACGGCCAGCGCAACGCCGGAGATGAGGCCACCGCCACCGATGGGCACCACCACCGTGGCGGCGTCCGGCACATCCTCCATGACCTCGAGGCCGAGTGTTCCGGCCCCGGCCACGATCAGCGGGTCGTCAAAGGCGTGGAGAAAGGTGAGCCCCCGGTCCTCGGCCACTTCCAGAGCCAGGTCGAAGGCCTCGAAGACGGTCCCCTGGAGAATCACCTCCGCACCGTACTCCTCCGTGGCCCGAGCCTTGGTCGGCGAGGCGTGGGCGTTCATGACCACGGTAGCGGAGACGCCGGTCCGGGCTGCGGCCCAGGCCACGGCCTGTGCGTGGTTGCCGGCCGAGATGGTCACCACACCGCGCTCCCTGCTGGGCTCGTCGAGGTCCAGGATGCGGTTCAGGGCCCCCCGCACCTTGAATGAGCCCGTTTTCTGCAGGTTCTCGCACTTCAGGAGCACGGGGCGGCCGACAAGCTCCGAGAGCGTGCGGCTGGAAACCGTGGGTGTCCGATGCACCGCGGCGGAGATTCGCGCTCGAGCCGCGTTCAGGTGATCGATGTGGGGAATCGAGGTCATGGAGGACTGTCAAGAGAAGCCTGAAGAACGGCGTAAACGAACGTTGCTCACCTATTGTCCCTGGTGTACCTTGGCCTCGCAACCCGGTGCTGGTCTGTCCCGCTCGCCCGTGAGGCGGCGCCGGGCGCCTTGACGGGGCCTCACGGCAAGGACTGCTTGGGGTCAGGCACGATCCCAGACGTCCCCTCACCATTGATCGAGAGGTCGTTTCATGCGCCTGAAGCCTACGATGTGGGCCGTTTCGCTGGGGCTCCTTCTGGCTGGGATGAGCCCTGCGGCCGCCCAGACCGGAGCGCTCTCCGGAACCATCACCGACGCGGAGACGGGCATGCCCCTGGTCAATGCCGGAGTCGAGGTCCTGGGCGGCGGGGCCCCCCTGACGCTCACCAACGACGCCGGGCGGTTCACCCTCTCCGCACCGGCCGGCACGTATGCGATCATCATCTCGAGCCTCGGGTACCGCGATTACCGCCAGGACGGCATTTCCATCCGAGCCGGCTCCACCACCACGCTCGACGTGACCATGACGTCCCAGGCCCTGGAGCTCAACGCAATCGTCGTGTCGGCATCTCGGGGGGAAGAGAAGAACACGGACGCGCCCGCCACGACCCACGTGGTCAGCGAAACCGAGATCGCGGAGCGGCCGGCGGTGACTCTCGTGGATCACATGAAGGCGGTGCCGGGCGTGGACGTCATCTCGCACGGAACGCAGGCCACCAACGTCGTGATTCGGGGCTTCAACAACATCTTCTCCGGGGCCCTACACGTCCTTACCGACAACCGGCTCGCCGGCCTTCCTTCGATCCAGGTCAACCTCATCCACTTCGTCCCGTCCATCAGTGAAGACCTGGAGCGGATCGAGGTGGTTCTGGGGCCCGGCTCGGCGCTGTACGGCCCCCAGACGGCAAACGGCGTCCTCCACATGATTACCAAGTCGCCCCTCACCAGTCAGGGGACCACCGTCACGCTGGCCGCCGGACAGGGAAAGAAGGTGTTCCAGGGCTCGTTCCGAACCGTCCACAAGCTCTCCGACAACTTCGCCTTCAAGATCTCCGGGCAGGCGGTGGCGGGGGACGAGTGGCGCTTCGTGGATCCGGAGGAGCAGGCGAATCGAGCGGCCGCTTTTGAGGATCCCACCGCGTTCATCGCGGAGCGCCTGGCTCGCGGCCTGACCCAGGCCGAGGCGGACGCCGCGCTCGGCAACGTCGGGAATCGGGACTTCGACTTCCAGCGCCAATCCGTGGACGCCAGGGCCGACTGGGCTTTCGTCGACGACGGCCGGTTGAGCCTCAACTACGGGCTCACCAACTCGTCGGGGATCGAGCTCACTGGGGGGGGCGGGGGGCAGACCAAGGACTGGAAGTACCAGTACTTCCAGACGCGCATGAACGTGGACCGGCTCTTCGCCCAGGTGTACCTCAACACCAGCGATGCCGGCAACAGCTTCCTGCTGCGTGACGGCGCGCCCCTGGTCGACAAATCCCGGCTCTTCGTGGGGCAGATCCAGCACGGCCGAGATCTCTCCGACGGCAAGTACGACTTCACCTACGGGGTCGACTACTTCTCCACGAACCCGCGGACCGAAGGGACGATCAACGGCCGGTACGAAGACGACGACAACCTCACTCAGTTCGGGGTCTACGTTCAGTCCAAGACCGAGCTCTCGGAGAAGCTGGACCTGGTGCTGGCCGGCCGGATCGACACGCACTCCGAGCTCGAGAAGAACGTCTTCTCGCCCCGGGCGGCCCTCGTCTTCGAGCCGAAGGATAACCACAGCATCCGCTTCACCTACAACCGGGCCTTCTCCGAGCCCAGCACGCTCAACATGTTCCTGGACATCTCCGCTGGCGGGGCAGGTGCGTTGTCCCCCCTGGGTTATCGGGTGCGGCTCCAGGGCACCAGCCAGGGCTTCACGTTCGTGAATCCCGACGGAAGCCTCGTCGGGATGCGCTCGCCCTTCAACCCGGGCGGTCCGGGACAGCTCCTTCCCGTCGACGCGGCCACGCTCTGGCAGCTCGGTGTCGGCTTTCTCGCCGCTCAGGGATCCATCGACGGCGCCACCGCGGCCTTCCTTGGAAGCCTGAGCCCCTCCAGCACCGACATCGATATCAACTTCCTGGATCTGAGCACCGGTGCCGTGGCACCTCTCACCAGCGGGTCGGTGCGCAACGTCGGGAAGCTCAAGGAGAGCAAGTCGACGACCTTCGAGGTGGGGTATCAGGGCCTCGTCAACAACAAGGTCCTCATCGCGGCGGACGTCTGGTACTCCAAGAGGAAGGACTTCGTCTCGCCCTTGGTCGTCAGGACGCCGCTTTTCCTCCTCGACGGTGCCTCCATGATCGAATTCCTGGTGCCCCGACTGACCGGGGCCATCATGGCGCAGACGGGTCTCCCACAGCCCATAGCCCAGGGCCTGGCTGAAGACCAAGCTGCTCTGCTGGCCAACGGCGGTGACGGAGCGGGTGGCGAGCAAGGCCTGGAAGATGTCCCCCTGGGCGTGGTCTCGTCCGACGGGGTCAACGCCAGCGCGGCGAACCTGCTGTTCACCTACGTGAACGCCGGCGACTTGGACATGTACGGCGCCGACTTCGCGGTGAAGGCCTTCCTGAACGACGAGTGGACCCTGGCCGCCACGGGATCCTGGGTGAGCGACGACTACTTCGACCTCACCGAGATCGAAAACGGCATCGCTCCCATCGCTCTCAATGCGCCCGCGCTCAAGGGCTCGCTCTCGCTGGCGTACCGGAACGCCCGGGCCGGCTTCAACGCCGAAGTCCGTGTTCGGGCAAACGCCGGATTCCCGGCGGAGTCGGCCGGCTTCACGGGCATCACCTGTGAGACCGGTCGTCCCGCGAACACCCTCCTCTTCGAGGAGGAGTGCGTGGACGGGTACACCCTGGTGGACGTCACGGCGGGATACAAGATCCCGAACACGCGGGCCACGCTTCAAGTGACCGTCTCGAACCTCTTCGATGAGGCGTACCGGAGCTTCGTCGGCGTGCCCGAGATCGGACAGTTTGTGATGGCCCAGATCAAGTACGACCTGTTCTAGGAACTCGGCCGCGGTCGGTAGACATCGGTCGGTGGCGGCTTCAGGTGGGGCTCGGGGAAGCGTCTCCGAGCCCCGCTTTGGCATTGTCGGGAGGAACTGGACGACCCCCTTTTGGGGTACCGATCGCCGAACCCGGCAGGAGGTAGTGTGTGAGTGAGGTAGTGCGTGAATGAGGATCGGAAGGACAACCGGGTGACGGTGCGCTGTCCGTTCTGCCTGAAGCTGAACGCGTTGGATCTGAGCAGGGCAGGGGACCGGCCGGCATGTGGCGACTGCGGAAAGCCCATGCTTCTGGACCGGCCCGTGAAGGTGACCGCAGAGGACTTCGACCGTACGGTTCTGGGCTCGACCGCGCCCGTCCTCGTCGATTTCTACGCGGATTGGTGTGGGCCGTGCAAGATGGTGGCCCCCCTGGTGGACGAGATCGCCGGTGCGCACACGGGCGAGATGCTGGTTGCCAAGGTGGATACGGATCGCGCCCAGGACATCGTCCAACGCCTCGGCATACGAGGAGTCCCGACGTTGATCCTCTTCAAGGGAGGGGAGGAGATGGCGAGGAGCGTCGGCTTCGAGCCCGATAAGGTCCGGGACATGGTGGAGCAAGCCGTGGGAACGGTGTCGAGCAGTGAGTAGCAAGCAAGAGCGGCAGGCCGTCATCTTGGACCTGGTGAAGTCCAACCGGGTCACCAGTCATGAGGCCCTGCGGGAGCTTCTGGGAAAGGAAGGGATCCAGGTAACGCAGGCCACACTCTCCCGGGACATCCGGGAGCTCCGCCTCGTCAAGGTCCGGGGGGCCCAGGGCGTGTCGTACTACCGGCTGCCGGAGGCGTGGGAGCACAAGCCCCCACTCGGCACCCTGCTGCCCATCCTCTTCCTCTCGGCCGAGGGGACGGAGAACCTCGTCGTCATCCGCACCTTGTTGTCGGGTGCCGCCGCCGTGGCCACGGCCATCGACTGGGAGGACTGGCCCGAGGTGATCGGCACCGTGGCCGGCGAGGACACCATTATCGTGGTCCTCAGGGACCGGAAACATATGCCTACCATCCGTGACCGACTGATAGAAATTGCGGGTGGGGATCCGGGGTGAGGAGGCTGAAGAGGCCCCTCCCCGACACACGAGATCCTTGTTTGGCATTAGGTTCTTGTTAAGTTTGCAAGACTTGACACCGTCCCATTACTTCCCTATGCTTGGGGCATAAATATTCGACCTTGTCGGATATTTGTAAAAACGACCGGGTACGGGAGTGGTGTTAAGACGGTCCGCCGTCACCAGCGCACTTTGGCGGGAAGTGGCTGGTTCCGCTCCCGGCCCGCGTTTTTTGTCCGCAAGCGACGAAGAAGACGAAGAAAGCGTCTCATGGCTCTCAAAGTCGTCCTGGGATACTCGGGAGGGTTGGACACCTCCGTCATCGTGCCGTGGCTCCGAGAGAACTACGGCGCGGAGGTGATCTGTGTGGCGGCCAATGTCGGCCAACAGGGTGGTCTCGACGGACTGGAGGAAAAGGCCAAGGCTACGGGGGCCTCGGAGTTCTACGGAGAGGATCTGCGGCAGAGCTTCGTCGAGGGCTTCGTCTGGCCTACGCTCCGCTCCGGGGCGGTGTACGGCCGCAAGTACCTTCTCGGGACTTCCATGGCGCGGCCGATCATCGGTCGGCGTATGGTGGAGATCGCTCGCGAGGTCGGGGCAGACGCCCTGGCCCACGGATGCACCGGCAAGGGGAACGACCAGGTTCGCTTCGAGCTCACCTTCACGGCGCTCGCGCCGGACCTCAGGGTGATCGCCCCGTGGCGCGAGTGGGATCTCCACTCCCGGGAGGAGGCGTTCGAGTACGCTCGAGTACGCCAGATTCCCTTGGACGGTCTCGACGGCAAGCTCTACTCCCGGGACGAGAACCTCTGGCACGTCTCCCACGAGGGCGGTCCCCTCGAGGACCCGTCCTTCGAGCCCGATGAGTCTATCTATCTCTGGACGCTGTCCCCCGAGCTGGCGCCGAGTACGCCGGAGTATGTGGAGCTCGCTTTCGAAGAGGGACTGCCGGTGTCGGTCAACGGTGAGGCCATGGATTCTGTGAGCCTCCTGGAGACTCTCAATCAGATCGGTTCCCGGCACGGTGTCGGACGCATCGACCTCGTTGAGGACCGGTTGGTCGGCATGAAGTCGCGGGGCATCTACGAGACGCCCGGAGGCACTCTCCTCCACACCGCCCTCCAGGAGCTCGAGCAGCTCACGCTGGATCGGCGCGCCCTGGCCTACAAGGACCAGCTGGCGGCGCGGTACGCCGATCTCGTTTACGAGGGTTGGTGGTGGACGCCGGAGCGCGAAGCCATCGACGCCTTCATGGATGTTCTCATGAGGCGGGTCACGGGCGTGGTTCGTCTGAAGCTCTACAAGGGCTCCGCCGGCGTGGCTTCACGCTGGAGCTCCCAGTCGCTCTATGACGCCGGTCTCGCCTCCTTCGGCGAGGACGACACGTACGACCACGCCGACGCAGATGGGTTCATCAAGCTCTTCGGGCTTCCTGCCCGGGTAGCTGCCGAGCGGGACGCCGGCCGGCGCGAGTCGCAAGCGGCCGTGAACGAGATCCCCAAGGCGGTGGTGCCGAAGACTCCGGTGGGGTGATTCCCACGGGGACCACCGCCGAAGGGCCACCGGAGGCTCCGCTGTGGAGCGGGCGGATCGAGGGCTCCATGTCTCCGGAGATGGTTCCGCTGAACCGCAGCCTCGATGTAGATATCCGGCTGTGGCCCCAGGACGTGCGAGGGAGCTGTGCCTGGGTCCGCGCCCTCGAGCGGGCGGGCGTGCTCAGCGAGGCGGAGGGAGAAACGCTGATCGAAGGGTTGGACCGGGTGGCGAGGCGCCTCACGAACAGGGACCACTCCGGCGAGCACGACGAGGACATCCACTCGCTGGTCGAGCGACTCCTGCACGAGGAGGTGGGAGACGTGGCCGGGAAGCTCCATACCGGGCGATCCCGAAACGACCAGGTGGCGACGGACTTCCGGATCTGGGGCATGGAGGTGGTGGATGCTCTCCGTGCCGGGCTCCGCGGTGTTCAGGGTGCGTTGCTGGACTGGGCCCGGGACTCCTTGGACATCATTCTTCCGGGCTACACACACCTCCAGCAGGGTCAGCCCGTCCGGGCGGCGCACTGGGCGCTCTCCCACTTCTGGCCGCTGGAGCGTGACGGAGAGCTCTTGGAGGCCGCCGGTGCACACGCGGGCGTCCTACCGCTGGGCTCCGGTGCCATCGCCGGATGTCCGTTCCCCATCGATCGGGAGCTCATCCGGGAGGAGCTGGGGTTCGATCGCGTCTCCGAAAACAGCATCGACGCGGTGAGTGACCGCGACTGGGCGGTGGAGCTCTCCTTCGCCGCGGCTCGCATCGGCGTTCATCTGTCGCGTCTGGCCGAGGATCTGGTGCTGTTCGGATCCAAAGAGTTCGGGTTCGTGCGCCTGTCCGACGGGTTCAGTACCGGCTCCAGCCTCATGCCCCAGAAGAGGAACCCCGACGTGGCCGAGCTGGTCCGTGGCAAGGCGGGGCGCCTCATAGGCAACCTCATGTCGCTCCTCACGGTCTTGAAGGGCCTGCCCACGGGCTACAACCGTGACCTGCAGGAGGACAAGGAGACGCTCTTCGACTCGGTGGACACGCTGGCGGTGGTGCTACCGGCCGTGGCAGGCGCGGTGCGCACGGCGGAGTTCCAACCCGCTCGCATTGAGGCGGCGTTGGATACGCAGCTTCTCGCCACTGACCTCGCCGACTACCTGGTGAGGGCCGGCGTTCCGTTCCGGAAGGCCCACGAGGCCGTCGCCAACGTCGTGCGCATTGCGGAGGAGCGGGGAGTGGTGTTGGACGGTCTCGAGCTGGACGATTTCCGGGCGGCACACCCGTCCTTCCGATCGGACGTGCTGGACGTCTTCTCGTGGGATCGCTCCGTGGAGGCTAGGAGCGCGTCTGGCGGCACGGCGCGGGCCGCGGTCCAGGCGCAGATCGAAGCGGCGGCCGGCAAGCTCAGCTCCTAGGCCTCCGCGGGCACCCTCCCTAGGCTCCTTCCCACCGCCGCCGCGAAGGGCTCCAGTCCCTCCATGAGCGAGTCGAACTCCCCGAACCTCAGGGACTGCTCTCCGTCCGACACGGCCATCTCCGGATCAGGGTGGACCTCGATGAGGAGACCGTCCGCTCCGGCGGCGATGGCTGCATAGGACAGGGGGGCCACCAGATCCCGCCTTCCGCCCGCGTGGCTCGGATCGGCGATCACCGGGAGGTGCGTCTCCTTCTTGAGGACCGGGATGGCGGCCAGATCGAAGGTGTTCCGGGTCGCGTCCTCGAAGGTCCGGATCCCCCGCTCGCACAGGATCACGCTCATGTTGCCCTGCTTCATGACGTACTCGGCGGCCAAGAGCAAGTCCTTGATCTTGGCAGACATGCCTCGCTTGAGGAGGATGGGACGGCGGAGCCGCCCCACCTCAGTGAGCAGCGAGAAATTCTGCATGTTGCGGGCGCCGATTTGGAGCACGTCGGCATAGGCCGCCACCAGCTCTACCAGCCGGGTATCCATGACCTCGGTGACCACGGGAAGCCCGGTGGCCGCCCGGACCTCGGCCAGCATCTTGAGGCCCTCTTCACCAAGGCCGTCGAAGGAGTAGGGCGAGCTCCTGGGCTTGAAGGCTCCGCCTCTCAAGCCCACGGCCCCCGCGGCCTTCACCCGCTTGGCGGTCTCGGAGAGCATCTCCATCCCTTCGACCGAGCAGGGGCCGGCGATCACCATGAGCGCCTCGCCTCCGACAGAGCCGTCTCCCAGAGACACCTGCGTGGGCCCAGCACTGAATTGCCGGCTCGCCAGCTTGTAGGGCTTCATGACGGCGTGAACCGCCTCTACGCCCGGGATCGAGAGCAGGGGCGCGTGGGCCAGCCGCTCTTCGTCGCCGATGCACCCGATCACGGTCCGGTGCTCGCCCCGTGACAGATGGGTGCGGAGCCCTAGGGCCTCCACTCGCTCACGTATGTGGTCGAGCTCGTCGTCCGTCACGTCATGGCGCGTGATGATGATCATGGTTCTTTCTCATGTCGTGTCCGTGCCACCCAACAAAAAAGCCCCCGACTGAGTCGGGAGCCTCGGGGCGGAGCGCGTTCCGTGGTCAGTGTGCGCGCGTCAGCCGCCTGCTCCCGTGGGGGGCCGATAGAAAAAATAATATGCCTGATATGCGCGCTGACGAATCATGGAGTGTAAGCTGCCCAGACGCCCGAGTTGAGTCAAGGAGCGGGCTGGTCTCGGCCCACTGGGACCGATAGATTTCCCCACGAAAATCGCCCACGAGACCCTGGTTTCTCGACTCTTGGAGGATAGTCCATGTCCACTGCCACCGCGGCTCCCGAGACCCCGGTGACCGGCACTGTTGGCCGGCCCGTCCTGGATGAGCTCGATCTGCCGCTCGGCAAGCGCGTGCGTCTCCGCCGCCTCCTCTATGGCCGAGGGCTCAAGAACGGGACGCTCCGCATTCTGCCCATCGATCAGGGCCTCGAGCATGGACCCATCGACTTCTTCCCGAACCCTCCGTCACAGGATCCGGACTTCCAGTGGCGTCTCGCCCTGGAGGGAAACTTCAACGCCGTGGCGTGCCATTACGGCCTCGCCCGGAAGTACATGTCCAAGTACGCCGGTGAGGTACCGCTCCTCCTCAAGATCAACGGGAAGACGGCAATCCCCTCGGATGCCGATGCCCTCTCGACGATGACGGGCAGCGTGGAAGACGCGGTGGCGTTGGGAGCCGACGCCGTCGGATACACGCTCTACGTGGGCTCGCCTCGGCAGGATGAGGACATCCAACAGCTCCAGATGGTCCGCGAGGACTGCGACAAGTACAACATGCCGCTCGTGGTCTGGTCCTATCCGCGCGGATCGGCCATCGAGGGGAAGGGCGGACGGGACAGCCTTTACGCGGTGGACTATGCCGCCCGGGTGGCATTGGAGCTGGGAGCGGACATCGTCAAGCTGAACATTCCCAAGCACGGCCCCAAGGATGGGGATCAGCCCAAGGACTATGCAGAGATCGACTACGACTACGGCGAAGGCGCCAGGCGCGTGGTCGTGTCTGCCGGTCGCGCCCTGGTGCTCTTCTCCGGGGGGAGCAAGCTCGGCGACGACGACCTGATGAACAAAGCCCGCACCGCCATGGAAGCGGGTGCCACGGGGCTCATCTTCGGCCGAAACATGTGGCAGAGGCCCTTCGACGAGGCGCTGGCTATCAGCGAGCGGGTTCAGGGCATGATGAAGGAATTCGGGGCCTGAGCGATCCACACGCCTGCTTGCTCGGGAATCGGGCTTGGCCGACGCTGAAACCCTGAAGCGAGCCGCCGGCCTGGAGGCGGCGGGACTAGTCGAGGCCGGTATGCGTGTCGGTCTGGGCACTGGCTCGACCGTAGCTCACTTCCTCCTCTTTCTCGCCGAACGGCTAAACCGTGGCGGGCTCCGGAACGTGTTGGGCGTGCCGACGTCTCTCTGGACGGCCCGGGAGGCCAGAGAGCTGGGGATCCCCCTGACGTCGTTGGCCGAGCACCCCTTCCTGGACCTGACCGTAGACGGCGCGGATGAGGTGGACCCGCACATGAACCTCATCAAGGGCCTGGGCGGTGCGCTCCTGCGGGAGAAGATGGTCGCCCAAGCCTCTTCGCGGCTCGCCATCATCGTGGACGACGCGAAGGTGGTGGACAGGCTCGGCCAGAGATCTCCAGTGCCGGTCGAGGTCATCCAGTTCGGATGGGAGGTCCACGAGAAGTTCCTGCAGTCGCAGGGCGCCCGACCGGTCATCCGCAAACGTTCCGATCGGCAGCCTTTCACCACGGACAACGGGAACTACATCATCGACTGTCACTTCCCCGACGGCATCGATGATCCCGAGGCGCTGGACGCCGCCCTGGCCTCCAGGGCAGGAATCGTCGAGTCCGGGCTCTTCCTGGGCATGGCCACGGAGGTGGTGGTAGGCGCGCAGGACGGCGTGCGGCACCTCTACGCCGAGGGGGGATCACCATGAGCGTCAAGATCGCGCCTTCCATCCTGTCGTCCGACTTCGGTCGTCTGGCCGAGCAGGTAGCGGAAGCCGCCGAGGCGGGGGCGGACTGGATCCACGTCGACGTCATGGACGGTCACTTCGTACCGAACATCACTATCGGGCCGGTGGTCACGGCGGCGGTGCGGGCGGCCACGGATCTTCCGGTGGACGTGCACCTCATGATCGAGCAGCCGGAACGGTATCTCGAGGCGTTCGCCGACGCCGGCGCGGATTTTCTGACAGTGCACCTGGAAGCCTGCAGGCACCTTCACCGCACGCTGGAGCAGATCCGTGAGCTGGACGTCCGTCCCGGGGTGAGTCTGAACCCGGCCACACCCGTGGAGACCCTGACGGAGATCGTGCCCTACGTGGACCTTGTGCTCGTCATGTCGGTCAATCCGGGCTTCGGTGGACAGTCGTACATCCGCTCGAGCACGGACAAGATCGCACAGCTCCGGCGGATGCTCGACGAGAACGGGGTGGAGGGCGCCGAGCTCGAGGTGGATGGGGGCGTGGACCGCCACACGGCAGGAGCCGCGGCGGGTGCGGGCGCCACCGTGCTGGTGGCCGGATCGGCGGTGTATCGACACCCGGGCGGGATCGCCGAGGCCATCCGGTTCCTCAGAGAGTCGGCGGAGAGCGTGGCGGCTGATTGACCGGTGTGCCTCCGAATCGCATCCGGAAAGACCGGCGTGATCGTAGAGTCATGACGAGGCACCGAGCGATGCAAATCCTGGAATTGTCGTGCCCTAAACGCTAGACTGGAAAACGATGCCTATCGAATCGACGATCATCAATCTCGACATCCTCGAACGCCTCGAGGGTTGGGGAGGGCCGAAGCTCGTCAACGAGATGATTCGGTTGTTCCTCGAGAGCGGTCCTACCCGTATGGATCAGATCCGGACTGTGCTGGAGGATGGCGGCTTGGACCAGCCCGAGCGAGGGGCTCACTCGCTCAAGTCCAGCGCGGCGAACCTCGGAGCGGAGCATGTGCAACGGATCGCCAACGAGATCGAGATCGCGGCGTCGGCCGGTGAGGCCCAACGTACCCGTGAGCTTCTCCCCGATTTGGAGGAGGCCTTTGCCGAGGCATTGACGGCACTGGAAAGCATCTGGCAAGGATCAGCCGAATGAAGCCCAAGATCGCGGTGGTGGAGGACAATCCGGACAACCGGCTGTTGGTGGAAGCGCTTCTCGAGGACGAGTACGAGATCTCGGAGTACGAGACGGGCGCCGAGGCCGTCGAGGGCCTGCCCGGGAACGTGCCCGATCTGGTGCTCCTGGACATCTCCCTTCCCGGAATGGATGGCACCGAGGTCCTGGAGTGGATCCGCTCTCAAGACGAGTTCGTCGACCTCCCCGTCATCGCACTCACGGCCCACGCCATGTCGGGCGATCGGGAGAAGTACCTGGAAATGGGGTTCAACGACTACCTGACCAAGCCGATCATCGACGAGGACTTGCTCATGGGGGCCATTGAGCGACTGTTGACCGGAACGCCGTGAACCGAGCCGGGCCGGCGGCGGACGCACCTGAGGTCACGGACATGGAGGTCCCACCCGCAGCCCTGGACCCCAGCCTGCCGGAAACGGAGGCCGAAGAATCGTCCTCCGACATCGACTCCCTGCAGTACCTCAAGGCGAACGACGATCGTACCCGGGAGCGGACGACCGTCTACTGGATTCTGGTGGCGGTCCTCTTCATGGGAGCCAATCTCTTCAGGCGCTTCCCGTTCGCCGACGACCAGGGCCGGCACGTCATCTGGGAGTTCGTAAGCACCACGTTGGCGTTGGTCGTCGGTAGCCTCTCGTTGGTCCGGTACTACAGCAAGAAGCAAGACACCTTCCTCTTCATCGGGACGGGCTTCCTCGGCGCGGGGGTCCTGAACGGATATCACGCCGTCATGACATCCGTCCTGGTGGGTGGAGGCGCCACGGGTCTCCAGACGGCCGACGGCGTGGCGTGGTCGTGGACGGCGTCACGGCTCTTCCTCTCCCTGTTCCTCTTCGCCACGGTCTTCCTGTGGTCGAAGGAGGAGGGGTTCCAGGAGGACCGCATCAACGAGCGTTGGGTGTTCATGATGGGGGCGGCCCTGGCCGTCACGGTGTTCATCATCTTCTCGGCGCTGGGCTTCCCTCGGGAGGCGAGCGGCGTCCTGTCTTTCGTTCCCCTCGCTCGCGCCTATTACCCGGACCTCGTGGTGATACGTCCCGCGGAGTTCCTTCCTGCGCTCTTCTTCTTCGCCGCGTGGGTTGGGTATCTGCGACGAGGCCAGTGGCGGACGGAGCCCTTCGAGCACTGGCTGCTGATGTCGCTCATGATCAGCGTGTTCGTTCACGCCATGTACATGTCGCTGGCCACCAGCGAGTTCGACGGCGTGGCGGACGCGGCTCATGTCCTGAAGATCAGCGCCCACGTATGCGTGCTTGCGGGCCTTATGGTGAGCGTCTTCGTGACGTTTCGGTCCGAGACCGATGCCCTGCTAGCCGTGCGCGACACCAACCTGGCCATGGCTCGCGAGGTGAAGGACAGGACCGAGGCCGAACACCGACTCCGGGACTTTCTTGATAACGCCAACGACCTGATCCACATCACGGATGCGGAGGGCGCCCTCGTCTACGTAAATCGGGCGTGGCAGGCCGCCTTCGGCTACGAGGACAGCGAGGTCGAAGGGAAGAACGTCTTCGACGTGCTGGAGCCCCTGGACCGGACTGGTCTGGAGGAGGTCTTCCAGTCCCTGCGCGATGGTGGCTCCCTCGAGCGCTACATCTCCGAGTTCCGCACCCGGACGGGCGACCCGGTCATCTGCGCCATCAGCGCCACCCCAAGTCGCGACAACGGGAAGGTCGTGGCCATCCGGTCCATCATTCGAGACGTGACCGAAACCATGATGGCGGAGCGGGATCTCGCCGCTTCGCAGGCGAACTTGAACGCCCTGGTGGAGAACACCGGTGACGTCATCTGGTCGGTCGACAGCCAACACCGTCTCATCACCTTCAACTCCGCTTTCGCTCTGGAGGTGGAGGCTCGCACGGGCTTGGAGCCCCAGGTCGACGACGCCCCCGAAGATCTCTATCCCGAGGACCAGGCCGCCTGGTACCGGGAGATCTACGGCCTCGTCCTCATTGGAAAGCGGATGTCCCGCGTGCGAGCCGATGAGGTGGGCGGCGAGCTGCGGCACTTCGAGCTCTTCTTCAGCCCCATCCAGGACCAGCAGGGATCGTCGGGCGTCGTGGTGTTCGGCAAGGACATCACTAGGAGGAGGCGAGCCGAGGAAGATCTCGTCACGGCCAAGGAGGAGGCCGAGGCTGCCAACACGGCCAAGAGCCAATTGCTCGCCAACATGAGCCATGAGCTGCGTACGCCGCTCAACTCTGTCATCGGCTTCGCCAACATCCTCCTTAAGAACAAGAAGCAGAACCTGGAGAAATCCGACCTGGGGTTCCTGGAGAGGATCCAGGTCAACGGCAAGCACCTGCTCGTGCTCATCAACGAGATCCTCGACCTGGCGAAGATCGAATCCGGGCGGTTGGAGCTGGATGTTCATACCCTCTCCCTGCGTACCCTGGTCAACGAGGCCGTAGCCTTGGTGGATGGGCAGATCAGGCAGAAGCAGGGAAAGGTCGAAGTGCGAGTCGAAGTCCCGGACGTGATCGACGACTTTGACGCCGATTCGGCCAAGCTGAAGCAGGTTATCGTGAACCTGCTGGGGAACGCCCTCAAGTTCACCGAGACCGGTGAGATCGTTGTTCGGGCGACCATCGAAGAGGGCACGAGCACGCCGGCCACTGTCGAGATCCAGGACAGCGGGATCGGGATCCCACCCGAACGGCTGGGGGCGA
The DNA here is from genome assembly GCA_965238005.1 of Longimicrobiales bacterium. Classification (GTDB taxonomy): domain Bacteria; phylum Gemmatimonadota; class Gemmatimonadetes; order Longimicrobiales; family Gaopeijiaceae; genus CBDCKN01. Next base: position 2,053,800 of record OZ250165.1, on the reverse strand, counting down.
TCTTCGAGGCCTTCCAGCAAGCCGAGGCCGGCACCGCCCGCCAGTTCGGCGGCACTGGGCTGGGTTTGACGATTTCGCGATCCATGTGCCTGCTCATGGGTTATGACCTCACGGTGGAGAGCGAGGTGGGGAAGGGAACCACCTTCGCGATCGAGTTCACGGGTGGGCTCGAGAGTGTCCAACAGCCAGAGCGCGATGTGGAGGCAGAGGAGGGCGCCGAACCGTCCGAGGAGGGTGCCGAATCCACCGGGGATGGTGCGCCGGCCGAGGTCGGGGCTCCGGAAGGCGACGGAGGTACGCCCGTGCCTGACGCGGGGGCACCCGTGCGGCCCCAGGGCGAGATCCAGCACTTCAAGGTCCTGGTCATAGACGACGAGGTGGACTCCCGGGTCCTGATGCAGCACTACCTGGGCGAGTTCGGGTGTGAGGTCCTGGAGGCCGCGTCGGGGGCGGAGGGAATGGCTATGGCGCGGGAGCACCGGCCCGACCTCATCACACTCGACCTGCAGATGCCGGAGATGGACGGCTGGGAAGTGCTCCGACGCCTGAAGGCCGACGCCGAAGTGAAGGATATCCCCGTGGTCGTTGTCAGCATCGTCGCCAGCGAGGGGCGAGGCCGCCTCTTGGGGGCCATCGACCTTCTCAACAAGCCGGTCGATCGGACGCACCTGCTTCGCGTGCTGTGGCGCAACCTCGTGCATCGAGCAGAACATCGCGTTCTCGTCGTCGACGACGATCCCGAGGTCCACAGGCTCATCACGGCCCTGCTGAAGCCGGAGGGCTTGGACGTCCATTGCGTAATCTCCGGACAGGAAGCCTTGGAGGAGGTGGCGAGGGAAACGCCCGGGGCCATCCTCCTGGACCTGTCCATGCCGGGCATGCACGGTCTCACCTTCCTCGATCGGCTCCGGGAGAATCCGTACCACACGGGTCTTCCGGTGATCGTCATCACGGGCAAGAACCTCTCCGATGCGGAAATGGAGCTCCTGTCCGACAAGGTTTCGGGGGTGGTTCTGAAGGGGGATGGGTTCGCCGATCGGCTGCTCAGCTTCCTGACCACCCTCTTCCCAATGGCGTCGACCGAAGCGGATGGCGGATCGACCGACGGGTGAGAGGCAAGGCTGGATTGCCTGAGTTCGTTCTGCGGACCCGGTTGAATCACCCTCTCGACAAGGTCTTCGCCTGGCATATGCGCCCAGGGGCCCTCGAGCGCCTCATTCCCCCCTGGGAGAGCGTCGAGATCCTGAAGCGCTCAGGTACACCGGCCGACGGCGGCCGGATCCTCTTCCGGGTTCGACGCGGGCCCACCGATGTCAAGTGGGAGGTGCGGCACACCGACTTCGAGAAGGGCGTGTCGTTCCGGGATGAGCAGACTCGCGGTCCGTTCACGCGATGGGTCCATACGCACCGATTCGAGCCAACGGAGACGGGCGGGTGTCTGGTGGAGGATCACGTGGACTGGGAGCTCCCCATGGGCGTGGCCGGGCAGCTGCTCGGAGGATCCACCGTGGAGCACGAGCTCGAGCGCCTCTTCACGTTCCGGCACCAGAGGCTGGCCAACGATCTCGACCGCATCGACCGCTACCGGGAGGACCGGACCCTGAAGGTCGGCGTGACCGGCTCTACCGGCCTCATCGGCCATGCCCTGTGCGCCATGCTCACCACAGGGGGACACCGGGTCGTCCGGCTGCGACGGGATGCAGGGGCGCTCGGCCCCGACGACGCGCTCTGGAATCCGAGTGGTGAGCCCGAGGACATGAGCAAGCTCGAGGGACTGGACGCGGTCGTGCACCTGGCCGGGGAGCCTCTGCTGGGCCTTCGATGGACCGACGATAAGAAGAAGCGCATCTGGCAGAGCCGTGTGAAGGCGACGGAGTGGCTGGCCCGCACCCTCGCCCAGCTGAGACGGCCTCCCCGGGTGCTCGTGGCCTCCTCGGCCGTGGGGTACTACGGCGACAGGGGCAATCAGGTGCTCACGGAGAGCTCCAAGCCCGGGAAGGGGTTTCTCGCGGAGCTCTGTAAAGCCTGGGAAGAGGCAACGCGACCGGCCGCCAGAATGGCCATTCGGGTTGTGAACCTCCGTACCGGCCTGGTCCTGACGCCGGCTGGAGGCGCATTGGGCACCATGCTCCTCCCCTTCAAGGTGGGGATCGGGGGTCGGCTGGGAAGCGGCCGGCAGTACATGAGCTGGATCGATCACGATGACATGCTGAGCTTGATCCTCCACGTGATGCGCACCGACACGATACGGGGGCCCGTGAACGCCACCACACCCTATCCCGTGCCGAACTCGACATTCACCAGCACCTTGGGCAGGGTGCTCCACCGGCCGACCCTCGTGCCCGTCCCCAGCCTGGCGGTGAAGGCTCTCTTCGGGGAGATGGGCACCGAAATGTTGCTCTCGAGTGCCCGGGCGCGACCGGCCGTGGCCGAGGAGACCGGCTTCGAGTTCGTATATCCCGGGCTGGAGGAGTCGCTGCGGTATCAGCTGGGCAGGGAAGTCGCCCCGAATCCGCCGTCGGCACTCAAGGGCGGGTAGGGCGTTCCTCGCTCCCGGTAGTGCCGGGCCACCCGTGGATAGGCCCACTCGAAGAGGATCCGCTCGAACTCGGTCTCGTGGAGGCGAGAGGCGTCGTACATGCCGGCAGCCTGCCTCTGGCGGAAGGCCTCGAAGAGCAGGATCGCCGTGGCCACCGAGACGTTGAAGGAGTGGGCCATCCCCACCATGGGGATCACGACGTGTTCGTCGGCGAGAGCGAGCCCCTCCTCGCTGAGTCCCAGGAGCTCCGCACCCATCATGATGGCCGTGGGCCGGGTGTAGTCGACGTCGCGGAAGTCCGTAGCCTCGGGTCCGGGGTGGGCCGCCAGTACGTGGAATCCTAGGCCCTTCAAGGTCTCCACGGCGTCTCGGGTGGTGGCGTGCCGGACCACTTTGACCCACTTAGACGTACCTGCGGACGTGTGTCCGTGGAGGTCCAACCCCTCCGTCGGTGGCACCGCGTGGGCCTCCAGTACGCCCACGGCATCGCAGTTGCGTAGGATGGCCGAAAGGTTGTGGCTCTTATGGACCCGCTCCATGAGCACCGTAAGGTCAGGCTGGCGCCGCCGCAGTGCCGAGGTGAGCTTGGAAAAGCGCTCGGGGTTCATCTATGGAAGAGGTCCGGGCGGCGGGTGTGATGTCTTCGATTGCCCTCGTTGTCGGTTGCTCAATAGAATGGCGACTTGTCGTGGCCCTGACCAGAGACGACCGAGCACCGCGAAGCGGGCGCAGGTCAATCGCTAGTCGTTAGGGTGCGGCACAAATCCCCATACGGGATCCACCGTTCAGATGAACCTCAGTCAGATCCACAGCCGCAGCTGGGCAATCCTCATCGCTCGAGCCATTCTCGGCCTGATCTTCTTCATGGCCGGGCTGTGGAAGTTGTTCACGCTTGGCCCCGTTGGTCATGCTCGCCGCTGGTTCGTTGGGCCCTATGCGGACACCTTTCTGCCGACGTGGTCTCTGTGGGCGGTAGGGGCTGTCGTTCCATTCGTGGAATTCGTTGCAGGCGCTTTGCTCCTGGTCGGACTATGGACTCGTCCAGCGCTCCTCGCGCTCGGGGGCGTTTTGATTCTCGTAACATTTGGCCACCTGCTCGCGGACCCGTTGTACGAGTTTCATACCCACGTCATTCCCCGGACGGCGCTCCTGCTCTTTGTGTTGACCATGCCGGCCTCGGAGGATCGCATGTCCGTGGATTACTGGCTCGCTCGTAGGAAGCCCTAGCGGGCATGGGTTGTGGAGCTTCCCGATGGGTAGTCTGGACGTTGGCCCTGCATGCGTGCAGTCCAGCGCCAGACTCGCAGCCCGCTGAGGTGCTCGGGGACGGCGGGACCGGTCCTCGAGGGTGAGGAGGACCCGTACGTATACTCACGACATAAAGATACGTACGACTCGCCGAAGAGCAACTCGCTACGTGGTCTGACAGCTATCGCTAAAAGTAATAGGTGATTCTGCACTTGACGCAATCGCCGGCGGGCCGTAGCATGGGGGGATGCTATGGAAAAGAACAAAGATCTACTGGAACCTGGCTTTTCTCTGCGGCGACGTGTGGGCGCTCTCTAGATGGCTCTGGCCAGTGGGGCTTACCGTGCCGGTGAATTTGGTGGGGTCAGATTACGCGGCGCTGTTCACGTTGTTCACCGGCTTGCTAGCTATCATCAACTGGCCATGGATACGCCGCCTTAGGTCAGCAAATCGATTTCACGATTTGACCACTGAAATCAAAGCTGCTCACGCTTCATTCATGGAGGGCGATACTGCATCCTGGGACGGTGGGAGCCTAGATTTCACCGGTAAGACTAGGGCGGAAATTCTGGTGATAATGCACAAGCTAGGATCACTTGATGTCCCGTGCCCCCAAATGGACGTAGATGTGTTGCGCAACTGGTTTCCGGTGATTCAATCGATGGCAGAGACAAAGAGGCTCGCGGCTGCCAGGGCTATAACCCTGCCTCCCTTGTCCGCCGACGCCGGTTCGGCCGAATGGTCGGTTTCTATTCTAGAGCCTACAGTCACCCTCACGAGAGCCCGGCGGCCTGTGCGGATCAAGAACTGGATGAAAAAGCTGTGGGAAACTCTTGCGGGTTCCGTGAACTAAGTGAGTTGGAGCTTGGCTTTCAGGTACTCCATGCCCCGGTCGCCAAATCGTCTTAGGCTTCCAATTGGGGGCGGCCACCTAGGCCACCAGCTCGCGGTAGGTGAGCGGGTCGGTGTTCACGATGCGCCGGAGGGTGTCGCGGAAGATGTTGGGGTTGTCGCGGTTGTTATAGCGCCATTCCAGTTCTTCCAAATAGCGGTCCATGTGCTTGGCGCTGATCTTGTGGAACGATCCTACGATAGAGCGCTTGAAGAGGCTCCAGACGCCTTCAATGCCGTTGGTGTGGACGTCGCCCAGGACCCATTCCTCTTCGGAGTGCCTGACGGTCTCATGGCGGGTGTCGTCGTCAGCGATCCCGAGGTAGGACTTGAGTTCATCGGTGTAGATTGCCTCGGCCTCGTCTCTGACGGTGCGGGCGATGAAGTCATGAAGGGTGTGCTTCCGGATGTTGGGGATGCGCTCAAGGCGTACCTGACCGCCGCGTTGGATGGCCCCGGCCACCCAGGTCTTGTTGCCCTTGTAGGCGGGACCCTTGCCCCTGGTCTTTCCGCCCACCAAGGTCTCGTCAACTTCGACGATGCCGAAGAGCGTAGGGCCGGTGAACGGGTCGTTGCCCATCGCCTCGCGGATGCGGTGGCAGAGGTACCAGGCCGTCCTGTAGGCCACGCCGATTGTCCGGTGCAACTGGTGGGCGCTCATGCCTTTCTTGGACTGGCAGAGCAGGTAGATTGCGGCGAACCACTTCCGGAGCGGCAGGTGCGAGTCGTGCATGATCGTGCCGGACTTCACGCTGAAGTGGTAGCCGCATCCGATGCAGTGCCACTGGCCCCTGCCTTTGATCGGGCTCACGTCCATATCGCCGCACCGGGTGCACGCGACACCACTGGGCCAACGCAGAGCCTCCAGGTGCTTCCGGCAGGTGTCCTCGTTAGCGAAACGATCCAGTAGGGAGACGATGTCCATGAATCAGACTCCTAAGAAAAAGCAGAAGCTTACGAAGGTAGATATGGATGACGTGAAGCTAGCTGAGAAGGTGTTTGGCAAACGGCTGAAAAAAGAGCTCGACCGAGTGGCTGAAACCGCTGGCAGGAAAGGCGTTACGAAGTCCATACATGAATAGTAACACCCACACAAGATTGTGTCAAGTGCATAATTACCAAGTAATATGACGTATCAGATCGGAACCCCGATTGACGCATCTTCGCCGTAGACACTCATACCGTCATGAAGGGAGATCAAATGGCGGACGCCATGCCCCTTCCATGATGCCTATCCTTAGGATTGCCAACCTGGATGTGCGTGTGAGGTGCCTGGGCTCAGTCCCCCGGTGGGGGATGGTGCCGACGCTGGCCGTGGTCCTGCTCCTATCGTTCTCGTGCGGCTTCAATACATGGGATCCCACTCTGCATTCCGTGGATGGCACGATCTCGACGTCAAGCGCCGATGTCCTCAAGGTCCACCTGATTTCGGGCGATCTGGTCCTGCTCCAAAGCTGGAACGCCGTTACCTCCGATACGGTCGTTGGGCAAGGGTGGCGCTTCGATACGGATCGGGTTCAGACCTCGCCGCGGCAGGAATTCCGGATTCCATCAGGTGAGATCGCGCTCCTCGAGGCGAACGATTCGGAGCAAGTCGGGGTCCTGGGCAAGGTGGGACTCAGCACATGGAGTGCCGTCACCGGCGGACTCACGCTGATCTGTGCGGCCGATCCAAAGTCTTGCTTCGGATCTTGCCCGACCTTCTACGTGGACGGAGAGACCGCTGTCCCTGCGGCCGAAGGATTCTCCTCCAGCTTCGCTCGTGCCCTCGAGGCCGTAGACCTGGACGCGCTGGTTTAGCGCCGAAGGGCTACGGCGGGCGAGATCGTGTCGGTCACGATGCGAAACGAAGCGCCCGAGACCCACGCCGTGCGCTCACTGCGCGTTCTGGCTGTTCCCGTGGGGCCGACGGAATCCGTGTTCCATGGCTCGGAGGGCGGCTTTGAAATCGGGACGGAGATCTTGGAGCCGGTGGCGTGCGAGTCGGCTGCTGGACCGTGTCTGGAGGCGGTTCGGAGCGTCGACGGCATCGAGCGTTGGAGCGAGGCCGATCCCAAAGACCTCGGAACGTGGGAGGAGATGGTCGTGGTGCTCCCGGCCATCGAGGGCGAGCTGGCGATCGTTCTCGCCGGGCGAAACACGCTTCTCTCGACGTTTCTGTTCTACCAAGGGCTGGCGTTTGCCGGAACGCGCCTAGGCGAGATGCTCGCCGAGGTCGAGAGGGGGAACCCCGAGTTGCTGGAGAGCGTGTCAGGCCTGATGGGCATGCTCGGTGGAATCGTGATCGACGTGGCCGAAGGGGCTGGACCGTGGCGCTCGATCGGCACCTTCGATGAGGCTGGTCCGATTGCCGGCGACGAGATCGCTTTCCCCTTCGAGGCCACAGGCTCGGGGCCGATCCGTGTTCGACTCAGGATGGTACAGGGGAACTGGCGAGTGGATGCAGTGAGACTGGCGCGGCTTGGGCGGCCTGCCGAGGCCATCGCCGTTCCACCGTCGTTCTCCTCGGACCCCGGGGTCGCGGAGAGTCAAATCGATCTGCTGCGAGACCCCGATCGATATCTGGTCACGGCCATGGGCGACGAGTTGCGAATGACCTTCGAGATGCCGGCGGACGCACCGGCATACGAGCTCTTTTTGGAGAGCCAAGGATACTACTACGAGTGGAACCGGTCGGAGTGGATCGCCGAGGAAGACCCGTTGATGGTTGCGACGATGCTCTTTTGGCCCGCGGCGGCGTTGCGGAAGCTGGCCCCCGCCTACAAGGCGATCGAAGCCGACATGGAGGAAAGTTTCTGGTCCAGCCGGTTCAGGAGGTAACGATGATGCGTTCGGCGATTCTCGTAAGAGCGACCGTTCTGACCCTATGGATCGTGCAGCCGCTGTCGGCTCAGGCGGTCCCGGCCTCGGACTCCGGGCTAGGTCCTCCGTTGGACTCCAGGCTCGTCGAGTTGACGAAAGGACGCGTGATCCGGTTCGATTACCGTGCGGGCAACCGTGTAGAGGGGGAGTTGCTTGCTGTCGACGATCGGTCGATGTGGCTGTTGTCGAATGGACGGACCAGGAACATCTCGTTTGACGGCCTGGGCGAGATACAGGTGCGGCGACACGGGTTCGGAGCGAAAAAGGTGTGGACGTGGATCGGGATCGGTGCAGCTGTGACCGGCATCGGGATGGCTGCGGCTTGCTCCAGCTACGACGACGTAATAAACGTGCGATCATGTGGGGTAGTGTTCCTCGGAACGACGTTGAGTTGGGGCGTCATCGGAGGGCTCTTTTCTCTGGACGTGATCGGGAGCAGTTGGGCCGAGGTCCGTCCAGTCAGCGGAGACCTGCTGAGATACTCTCGATTTCCACAGGGACTACCCGAAGGCTACGGGCGTTGAGAGGGAGAGGTCGGAACACAGGGAGGGCGTCCGCCCTAGCCAATGTGGAAAACAGCAGGAAGCGTTAGGATTCCTGACATCGCCGGGGTGGCGAAATGGTAGACGCAGGGGACTTAAAATCCCCTGGGAGCAATCCCATGTGGGTTCGAGTCCCACCCCCGGCACTTGGCTTCTCGTCGCTTTTCCACATCGCTAGACTCGGCCTCTGCGGCCCGATTGTGCCTAAATTGTGCCCACGCGGGGCACGAAAAGGTGCCCTCATGCCTCAGTCGCCTGGCGTAGCGGTACCACCGTCCGCCCCTCCACGTCGTGCAGCCTCGCGAGCCCCAGTAGCCGCACAACCTAACCGCAAATATCGGGATTTCCCCAAGAATCACCGTGGGGGCGCATAGTGACGGGAAGAGCAGTAGGACCGACGACCTACTTGCGTTCCCGCGTCATGGTAACACCCTCGCCCGTCGTTCCTCCGAAGTGTTTCGAGCCCTCACAGATGCATTGCATCGTCTCCATGGCCGGGCATTCGTCGAGAACAAACCTGCGGAACGTTTCACAGCTCTTCGACGAGACTCCGAGACGCTGGCGTCGGGCATGGACCAGGCGCTGGCACGCGCAGCAAGGTGATTAGCTCCACTCGTCAGGAGCAGCTGACCGCTGCGATGTGAGTGTGGGAACGACCGTCGGCGGCGGTCCAGGTGCTGACGCCGACCGTTACGGACTGATTGGCCTGGAGCGAGGCGAAGTGGTCGGCCGTGAGCGTCACGCTGTGTGCGTGGTTGCCCGGGCTGCTGACTTCGTAGGTCTTCTCCACGCCTGCCCGCACGTCTTCTTGGGAGACCGACAACGCGTGGCGGTGCGCTCCGCCGGCGTCCCCCCCGGCCCCCGCAACGTCCGCCGTAGCTCCGTTGGAAAGGCAGTCCACATCGGTCGGTGGGGTGAGGCCGTCGGGGGCCTCGTCGCCGTCGCCGCCGCCGCCGCACGACAACGCGCTGGTGACGAGAACGGTCAAGGTGGTCGCGAGAAACTTTCTTCGAGTGTGTCTCATTCTCGACTCCGTGCTCTTGCGGGTTGGTGCGTTTCTTTATCCCTCCGTTGCGAAATTCGTTCCCACCTGCGGTAACGGCGGTACCCCCTCACCTTACGCCGGCGTAACGAACGCACGTGCTCGAGGTCGGCAATCCCGTTGAGAATTCGAGAGCACACAAAATGGAGTTCCTGGCATGCGTCTTCCAGTAACACCGCGACGATGGTCGCCGGATGAAAGCGCTCCAAATCTCGCCTGGGCCACTCGTCCTCCAGCGACGGCGGCGAATCGTACCGTACGTTTACTACTAGCGGCCCATCATCTGTCTGAATGATCGGTCCTGGATTCTCGACGAACTCGATCCCCTCCTTGTCTGCCAGGACCATCACGATTTGATCCCGGACTTCGCCCGAGTCCATATCGGCAATGTGTTGTTCCGTGAAACGCGCCATAGCGATGTCACGTCGAAGCTCGTAGGCGGGATGGAGTAGTGGATCCACGCGAGGTGGGCCAACTGCGTCCGCCTCCGCTGTCGCATTGATACGGAATTCCTCAGCCCACTTCACTAGGCGGACAAAGTAGTCGCCGTGGGCTTCCATGAACGTTCGATCATGTGGGTATCGCTCAAACGCCTCGGCCCAAAGCCGATTTGCGAATTCCCAATCACCTGCTGCTTCTGCCTGATGAGTCTGTTGAATCAACTTCTGCTGCTCGTCCATAATCGTTCCTCCTTTTGTAGTTGCGCGGCTTGGGCCGGGGCGGATGCCCACCGGTCATGGCCTCGCATACGGGAGGAGGTACGCTCATTCCAGGAGAGATGGCTTGCGGTAGAACTCAGGTCATGTTCGCGTGTTTTTCACGCGATCTTCGGGCCCGAGCTTCGTGCGAAAAACTAGCCTAGGAGGCCGCCTTGATCTTCTCGCGGAGGCGGTTGTCGGAGATTGAGATGCCGGAGCGCGCGAGGCGAGAACGAAGCAGGGCGCGTGCGATCTTCGGGCGTCGAGTGGGATGCGAACTCTTGGCGAGTACGTCGCGGATCAGCTTGATCTCATCCCTGGAGAGGATCGGGAATCGGAGCCGATAGGCCCATTCCACAGAGGATAATCGCTCGCTCAGGCTGCGATACCACTCCAGCTGATCAGAAGTAAAGAAGTCAGGCAGGTAGGATTCGTCGGAGGACATGCAAAAAAGAGTTGGGGCTCATCGCTATATTGGGCAACTCTCTGCGTTTTCCCCTTACCCCCCAAACGGTACCGAACACCCGAACAGTGGCCGAGTCGAAGGCGAGGGGTGTTATGGGTAGGTGGTGGGGCTTGTACGCTGAGCACGCGATTACACCAAGAATGTCCAGATTCCATCAGTTACCAGAGCAGACCACTTCCCACATCGACTCTCCAACCCGTTTCGGGGCGGACGGGTAAGGGAGGGCTTCGCCCTGTTGACTTTCTTCGCCTTATAGATGCTGCGCAGTCCAAGATGCCGACCGGCGGGCGCAGCGTGTGACCCAGACGCCTACCGCGCGGCAGTTATGACGACCATCACCGACGCCGTCCCAGACTCCCCCTCGCTCGTTGCCGTGATCGTCGCACTGCCCACCCCCACGCCCGTGACCAGACCTGTCCCGCTCACTGTAGCTACCGAGCCGTCGCTTGATGACCAGGTGATCGTTCGGGTCAGAATGCCGCCCGCCGCACCCTTCACAATCGCGAGCAGCTGTACCGTCTGGCCCACCATTATCGTGTCGCTCGACGGGCTTACCTCCACGCTCGCCACCTCCAAAATCTCAGGCTCTGTTGTGTCCTCTCCATCTCCACAGGAGAACAGTCCTAGCGCAAACACTACAGCCGCAACACGCGGCAACACGGAACGTCTCATTGACTTGCTTCCAGTTGCGGTGCCAACTGCTGTGTTGGTGCACCCCCTCCCTGGCCCTGGGGATGAGGCCCCCGGACGGCAGGGAGATTTGGTAACAGCGACAGCTCGGACGCCGCTTCGATGGCTCCGGCAGTCAGGCCGCGCACCCAGCCCTCGTGATCGATTCCTTGGGTCGTCCGGAAACGCACCCGATCATCGATCCGGATTGGGACCGCCTCCTGCGCGCGTGGTGGCGTACCATAGGCCAGGAAGAGCATCCCCAGATGAACTGCTTTACGCATGGTCACGTCCTCCGTGTGGGAGACAGCCTTCTTCTTCACGGAACCCTCCCCGTCGAGCAGCGCCTAGGATCAGACCCGGTCAACATCCGAGAACGGGCCGGTAGGCGCAAGTAGAAGGGCAGATAACAGCCCTAACACGCGCTCTGAGCGTCTTCGGGTTGCTTTCGGTATCGGGGGGCTGAATGGTTTGGGGTTTTCGTTGCGACACTCGATGTAGTCGGTGATGGCTTGGGTCAACTCGTCGACACTGGTGACGGCGAGGCGCCGCAGTTGTCGCTCGGTGAGTTCGCTGAAGAGCCGTTCGACAAGATTGAGCCAGGACGCGGAGGTGGGCGTGAAATGGAAATGGACGCGCCGATGACGGTGGAGCCACTGTTGCACCTTGGGATGTTTGTGCGTGGCGTAGTTATCGAGGATGACGTGGATGTTCGCCGATGGTCACTCCTCAGCTTCCAGGCCTCTGGGGGAATCGGTCCGCTCGCGCAGCGCCAACATCATCTCGTTAAAGGCCGCCTCGAGTTCCCGTAAGTGCTTATCGCTCCGTCGGAATCGTAGACGGCGATCCATGTTGCCGCGCTCGACAGCCTCGAAGGCCCGTCTCAGGTGTATCAACGGCCCCGCCACTCGGTTGGTCGTGAAGATCGCGAGCCCCACGGCCGCCAACGCGACTACGGGCACTCGGGTAAGAAGGAAGAACCAGATGTCATTGTGCGACGATTCCGGCACAACATCGCCTAGCATCATGGCGACGGTGATGACCGGCGCCGTCAGCACCACCACCAAGACCCAGACGGCATACTACGGCAACACGGCTGGTAGGGTGTGCTTGAATCCGCTTCCCCGGAGTTTCCAGTTCTTCTTCATAGTCTGCCTGCTCGCAAGTGAGACTTCTCAAATCCCCACACCCGGCTCCGGCTCACGGACCACCGCTCACCTCCTTCGGATCCAACATGTCGCGCAGTCCGTCGCTCCGACAGTCTCTTGTCGCACGATCTGGCCGGAGTGGTGAAACCGCGCAGCAGCACGCCCGGATCCCGTCCAAGGGCGGGTGAGACTAGCCACGAGTGCGACCGCACATTGCCTGGTGGGCTGCGGCCTTGGAGAGGTCGTGGGAGTTGTCATCGGGGTCGCACTGGGACTATCATCCCTCGCGACTCTCATGCTGGCTGTACTTCTCGGATTTGTCTTCGGGTTCGCTTTGGGTCTGATCCCCCTGCGGCGTGCGGGATTTACGTGGGCGTGGGCACTAAAGCAGGTCCTTGTAGCCGAGGGCCTGAGTATTGCCGTAATGGAGACGGCGGAGGACTGAGTTCGGCCTTCAGCAGGCGCCTGGAGCGACACCGACCTGGAATACACTACACTTGGCTCCACCGGCCTCGAGGTCTCCCGCCTCTGCCTTGGGTGCATGAGCTACGGCACCTCGGAGTGGCGCCCGTGGGTTCTCGACGAGGACGAGGCCCGGCCGTTCTTCCGACGGGCCATCGAGTCAGGGATCAACTACTTCGACACCGCCGACATGTACTCGTTGGGAGTGAGTGAGGAGGTGACGGGGAGGGCACTTCGAGAGTACGGCACCCGGGGCGAGCTCGTGATCGCGACGAAGGTCTTCTTCCCCATGGGAGGGGGCCCGAATCTCGGGGGGCTGTCGCGCAAGCACATCGTCGAGGCGTGTGAGGCGAGCCTGGGACGGCTGGGAGTGGAGGCCATCGACCTGTACCAGATCCACCGTTTCGACCCGGAGACGCCCATCGAGGAGACATTGGCGGCCCTCGACCACCTGGTCCAGTCGGGAAAGGTGCGCTACATCGGCGCCAGCTCCGGGTGGGCGTGGCAGCTCGCCCGGGCTCTCGGCGTCTCAGAGAGGAATGGATGGGCCCGCTTCGTCTCGATGCAGAACCACTACAACCTGATCTACCGCGAAGAGGAGCGGGAGATGATTCCGCTTTGTGAGGCGGAGGGGATCGGCGTGATCCCGTGGTCCCCCCTGGCCCGGGGGATTCTGGCGGGGACGCGGACCTCCTTGGACGACCGCCAGTCGACGCCCCGTGCCGCGGCCGATACGTATGCCCAGGACCTCTACAAAGACCCTTCGGGCTGGGATATCGTGACGGCGGTACGATCGGTGGCCGAGGAGCGGGGGGTATCCGCGGCCGAGGTATCCCTCGCCTGGCTCCTCTCGAAGCCTGCCGTCGCCGCTCCCATCGTGGGCGCGACGAAGCTCTCCCACCTTGATGCGGCCGTGCGGGCTGTCGGGCTGCAGCTGGAGTCGGCAGAGATCGAGCGGCTCGAGGCGCCCTATCGACCTCAGGGCGTGCAGGGACACTCCTAGGCCCTGTGGCTTTGAGCGTCTGGACGACACCCGGAAATCTGCCCTCGGCGTGCGTGAGGCGAGAAAAGGATCCATGACCCTCGGCTCACTGATCAACAGGCTCCTCGCACCCCTCGGTCTTCGCCTGCACAGAAGGCCGAGTGGCCTCGGCCGGACCGGATTGTCCCGGCAGGGCGAGGAGGCGGTCATCCAGGATCTGATCCGGGGCCTTGAGATCGAGCCCTACTTCGTGGACGTCGGGGCCGGGGACGGGGCAAAGGACTCGAACACCGCCAGACTGGCCCTGGGAGGCTGGCGCGGCGTCTTCTTCGAGTGTGATCCCCCCACTCTCGCCGTCCTGGCCGCGAATTTCGCCGGCCAGGAATGGGTCTCGGTGTCAGGCGCTCGTGTGACGCCCCTCAATGTGGCCGCCCTCCTGGAGGGCCATGGAGTCCCGCGAGACTTCGGGGTGTTGAGCCTGGATATCGACTCCTACGACCATCACGTTCTGGCGAGCCTGCTGGAGCGCTTTCGCCCCACCATCGTCGTTGCCGAGATCAACGAGAAGATCCCGCCGCCCTTGGCGTTCTCGGTCGGTTTCCATCCCGAGCACAGGTGGGACCAGAGTCATTTCTATGGTCAGAGCATCGTCACGCTGGGCGAGTTGGCGGATCGGCACGGGTACTCACTGGTGCATCTCGAGTACAACAACGCCTTCCTGGTGGATGCGGACCGGACGGACGCGCCGGGGCTGACACCCGGAGAAGCGTACGAGACCGGTTACCTGAACCGACCCGATAGAAAGAAGCGGTTCCCTTGGAACAGCGACGTGGAAGAAGCCCTCACCTTGCCCCCAGGAGAGGCGGTCGACTTCTTTCGACGCCTGTTTGTCCGCTACGAGGGCTCCTACGAGATCAGCATCGCCGGCGACGGAGGTAACGGTGGCGGGGCGGCGCCACCCGCGAACGAGTGAAGAGGTCTGGGAACCCCGATACTTACGTACTCTTGAGCACGGACCCTGTACACGGGTATTTTGTACGACCTACATCTACTGTTCGCTGCAAAACCCTCGAGGGTTGCAGGGACTCGATTCACAGCCAGAACGGTCGGTGGGATTCGAACGATCGGACCGCTCTGCCACGTAGAGACAGATGCTCGAATACACGCCCGAGGTCGCACGTGCGACAACTCCTCTCCTGGAGCGGGTGAAGGAGTTCATTCCACCCGTCGAGTGGCCAGTGGTGGCGCCGCACATTCACGCCATCAACGAGCTCAAGAAGGCCGAGAACGCCGTCATTCTGGCTCATAACTACCAGACACCGGATATCTATCACTGCGTGGCCGACTTCGTCGGGGACTCGCTGCAGCTCTCCATTCAGGCGCGGGACACGGACGCGGAGATCATCGTCCAAGCCGGCGTCCACTTCATGGCGGAGACCTCGAAGCTTCTGTCGCCCGACAAGACGGTGCTGATCCCCAGCCTCGAAGCCGGGTGCTCGCTGGCGGCATCGGTGACGGGTCAGGACGTGCGGCTTCTCAAGGAGAAGTATCCGGGCGTGCCGGTCGTGACCTACGTGAACACGTCGGCCGACGTGAAGGCGGAAGCGGACATCTGCTGCACCTCATCGAACGCGGTCGAGATCGTCGAATCTCTGGGCGTGGATCGGGTGATCCTCCTGCCTGACGAGTATCTCACCAAGAACGTGGCGGCTCAGACCGACGTCGAGGTGATCGCGTGGCAGGGACGCTGTGAGGTCCACGAGCGCTTCACGGCCGAGGAGATCCGGCAGTACCGCGAGAACACACCCGACCTCGTGGTACTTGCCCATCCCGAGTGCTCGCCGGACCTGATCGCTGAGGTGGACTACGCGGGGTCCACGGCGGGAATGATCCGCTACGTGAAGGAGCGCCGACCCCCTCGGGTCATGATGGTCACCGAGTGCTCCATGAGCGACAACGTGGCGGCGGAGACGCCGGATGTGGAGTTCATTCAGCCCTGCAATCTCTGCCCCCACATGAAGCAGATCACCCTGCAGAACATCCTCGAGAGCCTCCAGCTGATGCGCTACGAGGTCACCATCCCGGAAGAGATGGCGATCCGTGCACGGAAGTCGGTGCAGCGCATGGTCGATCTCCAGACGACGGGAAGAGGCTTCTCGGGTGGCGTGCCTCCCGAAGTGGTGGTCGAGGACCGGGAGACCGTCGATTCGGCAGTGAGCGTGCCGGCCTGACCTCCATGTCCTCTCAGGCCGAGTCAGAGGCCGAGCGCGACATTTCATCGCTCCCTGAGATCCTGGTCGAGGCCACCGTACGCCACGCCCTCGAGGAAGACCTCGGTCTGGCCGGGGACGTCACCACACGCTCCGTGGTCGCCCCCAAGGCCCTGATGAAGGCAGAGATCGTCGCGAGGGACACGGGGGTTTTGGCGGGCGCCCAGGCGGCGACCCTGGCTTTCACACTCGTCGACTCGGGGCTCACGGTCCGCTTTTGTGCGAGCGACGGGTCCACCGTGGGACGAGGGGACGTGGTGGCCGTGGTGGAAGGCGCATCCCGGTCGATCTTGACCGCGGAGCGCACGGCCTTGAACTTTCTGGGCCACCTGTCGGGGGTCGCCACGGCCACGAGGGGGCTGGTCCAGGCCGTCGAGAGCACGAGGGCGAGGATCTGCTGCACCCGGAAGACCACGCCCGGGCTACGAGCGCTAGAGAAATACGCGGTGCGCGCCGGTGGCGGTGTGAATCATCGACTCGGGCTCGATGGGGCGATCCTGATCAAGGACAACCACATCGCGGTGGCTGGTGGAGTAGCTGAGGCCCTGGCGGCCGCCCAGGCATCGGCCGGTCCTCTCACGCCCATCGAGATAGAGGTCGACACCCTCGCCCAGCTCGATGAAGCCCTTGCGGGCGGAGCGGCGGTGATCCTGCTGGATAACATGGCTCCATCCGTGCTCCGAGAAGCCGTCGAGAAGGTCGATGGTCGGGCGCGGCTGGAGGCATCGGGGCACGTGACCGTCGACACCGTCCGGGACATCGCGGAAACCGGCGTCGACTACATCTCGAGTGGATGGATCACCCACTCGGCGCCGGTCCTGGACTTCGGGCTCGACTTTCCGGGATAGCGCTATAGGCCCGAGTGGAGGTTGCGGGCCAAGTCCAGGGCCGCCTGACCCAGGTTCGTCTCGCCCCGGTTGTAGTTCCTCAGGAGCACCACGCCGAGCTGGGATTCCGGCTGGAACAGCAGATGCGCGTTGTACCCGGCCACCGAGCCTCCGTGGCTGGCCCACCAGGTCCCGTCGCCGTCTCGGCGAATGCTGAAGCCCAGCCCGTATCCCTGGACCTCGCTCTCAGGGGTCTGGATCGAGAGCATGGCGGCCCGCGTATCCTGGTTGAGCAGCTCCAGGGCTCCGGTCACGCCGGCGGCGAAGCGAGCCAGATCGCCCACCGTGGAGTACACGCCCCCGTTGGGGACCTTGTACCCCCGGCCGGCGTGCTCCCGAGCCGGGAAATCCGCATCGATCTCGCCGTTCCGGTTCAGGTAGCCGGCCGCCAGGCGACGCCGAAGGGAGCTGCCCACCACGAAGGTGGACGAGGACATCCCGAGGGGCTCGAAGATGCGCTCCTCCACGAGCTCCATGAACGGCCGTCTCGCGGCCCGCGACAAAGCGAGGCCGAGGATGCCGTAACCGATGTTCGAGTACGAGTACGCCTCGCCGGGCGCGGTCTGATACCGGGTCGCCGGAGTCGACTCGAGGATCTTTGATTCCCAACCTCTTATGGGTCCGGAGGCTGCGCCCTCCACCTCCGGCTCCCGAATCAGGCCTCCGGTATGACTGGCCAGATGACGGAAGGTCAGAGGGGCTTGTCCGGGCTTGGCATCCGTCAGCTCCTCCACCTCGGGCAGAACTCCGGCAACAAGATCATCCAACGCCAGGACTCCGTCCTGGACCAATAGCATCATGAGCACGGCCGTGACGGACTTGGAGATCGATCCCGTCCGATAGATGCTCCTCGGGCCGGCGGGCCGGCGCGTATTCCGGTCGGTGACGCCAAAGCTCCGGGACCAGGTCACCTCGTCGCCCACGAAGACGGCGGCCGTAATACTCCCGATCCCGTCCGTCTCGACGTCCCGGGCGAGGGCGGCTGAGAAGGCCTCGATGCTCTCGTCCCAGCTCGATTGGGCACTGAGCTCGGACTGACCCACCGCCAACAGGATCGCTGCGAGGAGCACCGTGGCCCACCGCGGCGCATCGAAGAGCAGTGAACGCCGGTCGGGAAGCCGTCGGTGCCGCCGCTTCATGATGATCAATCCTCGCCTCTGATTTTCCTCATTCCATCGGCCAGACCCTCCGCGGGCACCCGGACCCGGTGTATCCCACCCCACTCCATGCACGGGTTCGGTCGAGGCCGAGGAATGAGAGCACGGCAGGCCCCCCGGCAGTCATGACTCCGGCGACGGCGTTGTTCGCCATCGGCTCGGGAAGGGGAGGTCCTGCGACCCAGGTGGCTCCCGCCTGGACCAGGGCGAAAAGCACGGATGAGAGCACGCTCAGAGGCGCATCTCTACGGGATCAGGACTCGGGGCACTACGGGGTTGCCCTCCGACGCCGCTCAGGCCGGGAGTCCCTTCTTCATGACGTATTCCATGGCCTCGATGAAGCGGTCCACCTCCTCCAGCGTCGAGTAGACACTCGGTGAGATCCGCAGGCCCTGGAACTGTGCATGATTTATGGAAACCGTGAGGATCCGCTGTTCGTTCCACAACCAGTTCTTCAGCTCGACCGTGTCCTCCCCTTCGATCTGCACGTTTCCGATGCCACACGCGAAGCCGGGCTCGAGGCTGGTGTGTACGCGAATCCGGTCGTGCTCAAGGAGCCGCCTCGCCCACCGATCCCTCAGGTAGACCAGTCGCTCGGTCTTCCGCTTCGACCCGATTCCCTGATGGAAGGTGAGGGCCTCGGCGATCGCGAGGTGGTTTGCCGCCGGGTGCGTGCCGATCTCCTCGAACTTGCGGATGTCGCCGTCCATGCGCTCGCGGGCCGCCATGAGGGGCCAGATGTCGGGAATGACCTCCCGGCGAACGTACAGAAGGCCCGTGCCGTGCGGCGCGAACAGCCACTTGTGGAGACTCGCGGAGTAGTTGTCGCACTCCAGGTCCGAGATCTTGAAGTCGAAGTGTGCCAGGGCGTGGGCGCCGTCGACGATGACGGTGATGTCATGGCGTCGGGCCATGGCGACCACGTCCTTCACGGGCAGGATCTGGCCCGTGAGATTGATCATGTGACACATGAGGATCAGGCGCGTGTTCTCGGTGATTCCCTCCTCGAACAGCCGCACCACCTCTGATGGGTCCTCAGCCGGGACCGGGAGGTCGAACTGCTTCAGCACGATCCCTTCGCGCCGCTCGCGCTGCTTGAAGGTCGTGATCATGCGCCCGTAGTCCTGGGTGGAGGTCAGAACCTCGTCGCCCCGTTTCAGGTCGTACCCCAACTGACAGATCTGCAGGCTCTCCGAGGAGTTTCTGGTGATGGCGATCTCCTCGGCCTCCACGCCCCACTCACGGGCCATCCTCTTGCGAACCGTCTCCTGCCTCGGCTCCAGGATGTCCCACATGGTGTAGGACGGAGCCAGGTTCGAGAAGTCCAGGTGACGCTTCATGGCCTCCTGGACGAACGCGGGCGAGGGGCTCACACCCCCGTTGTTGAAGTTGATCAGGCTGCGGTCCACCGTGAACGCTTGAGCCACCTCGGACCAATAGTCCTCGTTCCGGGCCACTTCTCTGGGGGTGCCCGAGTAGTGGGACAGCGACTCCAGGATCTCGGGGGCCGAGGGCCGGAATATCGTAGGAGTGCCCGGGAATCCGCGGGTGGCGACGGCGGCTGGTACGGACATTGTGGCCAAGAACTCGCGTCGCGTTGACATCGTTAACCTCACCGAGAAAGGGGCTGAGCTCGACGGCTGTTGAGGAAGTACAGTGGGTCGCGTTGCAGATGCCCAACAGCCTTCCAGAGACCAGAATATGCTCCCCGGTGGAGGCTGTCCAACACTTTGAACGGAGGGGCCTCGGTTTCCCGGAACAAAAGGCGACAACCGGACTATCACCGCCTCGAAGAGCCATCCTCGCCCGTCCCGAGGGCGTCGCCCTGGTTAGAGGGCCCCCGGAGTCCACTTGAGACACCGATTACGGAGGCAGGCCATCATCCGTAGGCGAAATGCGTAGATCGACCATCGGAACCCTTTCCGGGCTTTACGTGGCGATCCTGGGGCTGCCGAGCTTTTCTGCCGCACAGATTCCCGACTCCATCCAGTCGGACACGCTCGGTGGGTATCCGCAGAGCTTCCGCATGACCGAGATCCGGGTGCTGGCCCGGCAGAAGCTCACGGCTACCGGAGGAGTCGGCGCGGTGGAGCTGCGCCTCGATTCCCTCGGCGCGGTTCCGATTCCCACGCTGGAGCAGGCGCTACGGGAGATGCCTCTCGTTCGGATTCGGGTGAATTCCCGGGGCGAGGCTCAGCCCAGCCTGCGTGGCGCCACCGATCGGCAAATCGCGGTTCTGGTGGATGGCGTTCCCCTGACGCTGGGCTGGGATCATCGCACCGATCTCTCGATCATCCCCCTGACCGCGGCCCGCTCCGTGAACCTTCTGCGCGGGCTTTCGTCGGTCCTCCACGGGCCGAACGTCCTCGCCGGCGTCGTGGAGGTGGATGTGGCGCGGGGAAACCTGCGAATGGAGCAGCCCGCGCCTGCGACCTTCAGCGTGGCGGTTGACGAGACGGGAGGGCTGACGGTCGGAGCCACCGGGGCCCGGCTCATCGAGTCCGGAGACGGCCAGTGGCTCCTCCAGGCTGGGGCTGGATTCAGGGACCGGTCCGGAATCACCCTACCAGACTCGGACTCCATGGAGCCCGGGGAGAGGGCGCTGCTCACCCGGGACGGAGACCTGCGACTCAACAGTGACTCCAGGCACGTCGACGGGTTCGTCTCCACGCGCTACCAGGGGAATAGCGGCGCCTGGACCTCGCTGACGGTCTCCGGCTTCGACGTGGATCGCGGGGTTCCCCCCGAGACGCACGAGTCCGAGCCGAGACTCTGGCGATATCCGGACCAGTCGCGATTCGTGGCTGCGTTCTCCGGCGGCACCGGTATCCGTGAGACGAGCTGGGGCGAGGGTGACCTGGAGGCAAGCCTCGGGATCGACGTGGGCTCTTTCCGGATCCAGCAGTTCGGCACCGCCGAGTACGAGACGGTGATCGGTGAGGAGGAGGGAGACGACCGGACCCTTACGTTGCGTATTCTCGGGGATCACACCATCAGCCACCGGGCGGACGTGCGCGCGGCGTTGACGTATGGCGACGTGTCACACACTGAACGGGTGACCGGCGAGGGCGAGAGGGAATTCCGCCAGCGCTTGTGGAGCCTGGGAACCGAGGCGGAATGGCGGTTCGACGATCTGCCCGGGTGGGAGAGCCTGGGCGCCACACGGCTCAACGTGGGCCTGGCCGTCGACGGAGCGGACACCCCCGAGTCGGCGGACAAGCCCCCGTTGGGCCGCCTGTGGAACTGGGGTGCCCGCCTCGGCTTCTCGTCGCTCACGGCGGGCAACAGATTGCTCCTTCACGGAGGAGTCAGCCGTCGCGCGCGCTTCCCCTCGCTCCGGGAGCTGTACTCCGACGCCCTGGGCCGCTTCCGGCCCAATCCGGACCTGAAGCCCGAGATCCTCGCCGGTGCGGAGATGGGATTGACCTGGGACCTTCCCGGGCTCGACTTGCAGATCGTGGGGTTCCATCAGATCCTCTCCGACGGCATCGTCCGGATCGGCGTGGAGACGCCTGAGGGACCCAAGCGCCAACGAGTGAACCGGGACCGCATCCGGAGCACAGGCCTCGAGATCGTTGCCACAGGGGCCCTGAGCAGCCTCGAGTACGCTGGCGACGTAACCCTCCAGCAGGCATGGCAATTCGGGGGAGGCGGCGACGATCGCACACGGCCCGAGTATGAGCCCAACCTCGCTGCCCGGCTGAGCCTGGGGCTCCCGGTGGTGGCCGCCACGACCGTCTCCGGGGAGTACCGATACCTCGGGCGACAGTTCTGTGTGAACGTCGACAGCGGCGACTTCGACCGCCTCGACGAGACGCACAGGCTGGACCTCCAGGTCAGACGTCTTTTCCTGCTGGAAGGGCGCAGGACATTCTCCAAGGTCGACGCGCTGGTCTCCTTGGCGAACGTTACGGACAGAGCCATCTTCGATCAGTGCGGATTGCCGCAGCCGGGACGAACCCTCCGCTTCCAGATCCGACTCTTCTGACGCGCCCGACCGGGCGCTACCTTCTCTGCGGCCTCCGTACCTCCGTGGCGCTCCTAACTCGGCTCGCCCGACTTCTTCGACAGGCCTCTAACAGAGATGATCCGAGTCACCTTTCTGGGAACCGCGGCCTCCCGTCCGACGGTTCGACGCAACGTGAGCTCCATCGCTGTCCAGCGTGAGGGAGATGTCTTCCTGTTCGACTGCGGCGAGGGCACCCAGCGTCAGATGATGCGGTACGCGACGGGCTTCGCACTGGGCGAAATCTTCATCACGCATCTCCACGCGGATCACTTTCTGGGGATCACCGGCCTGTTGCGGACCATGGCGCTCCAGGGCCGGACCGAGCCACTGCACATCTACGGGCCGCCGGGGTCCCGCGCCACGCTCCAGAATGCCGTGGAGTTGGGTGTGGATGGCGTTTCGTTCCCCCTCACCATCCAGGAGCTCGAGGTGGGCGCGCGCGTGTCCCAAGAGGAATACGATGTGGTGGCGTTACGCGTGAACCACGGGACGCAGGCGCTGGGCTATGCACTGGTGGAGCACGAGCGGCTGGGACGCTTCGACGTGGAGCGCGCCCAGGCTCTGGGCATTCCGGAAGGCCCCCTTTTCGGCAAGTTACACAGCGGCGAAGCCGTGGAGGTGGACGGCCGGATGATCGAGGCCGCCGAGGTGGTGGGCACTCCTCGGCCTGGTCGAGTGGTCGTGTACACGGGAGATACCCGCCCGGCGGATACCATCATGGAGATGGCAACCGGGGCCGCTCTGCTCATCCACGAGGCGACCTTCGGTGACGAAGAGGCGGACAGGGCCCACCAGACATACCACAGCACCGCGCGGGGCGCTGCCGCAGTGGCCCTCAAGGCTGGCGTTGCGCGCCTCTGCCTCACGCACGTCTCCGCTCGTTATGCCGACGACCCAGCACCCTTGGAGCAAGAGGCTCGGGAGGTCTACCCGGAGGCCGTGGTAGCCCGAGACGGCCTCGTGGTGGAGATCCCGCACAGCGACGACGCCGAGGGGGAGGGGGAGGCCGGAATGGACCGCGGAGACGCCGAGGACTCCCTCGCCAACGAGGGTGCGGCTACCGGCGAGGGTATGGGCTAGCCATGGGCTCGGCCGACCCGCGGGAGCACGTGGGGATCGTGGGCCTGGGCCTCATGGGAGGATCGGTTGCCCGGGCACTGAGGAGGCTCGAGCCGGCCCCTCGGGTCACGGCGTTCACCAGGGACTCGGAGGACGCCCGAGAGGTGCTCGATGCCGGCATCCTCGACGCCGCGGCCGAGACACCCGGGGACGCCGTCCGCGACCAGGACGTTGTGGTCTACGCCACGCCCCTGGGTGTTACTCTCGAGCTCATGGCGACGCATGCGGGGTGGTGGGGCGAGGCCGCGGTCACCGACGTGGTGAGTCTCAAGGAGCCGCTCCTCCGCCAGGCGCGGGAGCAGGGGTTCGCGGCCTCGTACGTAGGTGCCCACCCCATGGTGGGAGGAACCGGATCCGGGTTTTGCGCCGCGGTCGAGGACCTGTTCGTCGACCACACCGTGTGGTTGGTTCGCGGAGACGCAGAGGAGGACCACGTGGAGCGCATCGACGCCTTCTGGCGCTCGCTGGGCGCTCGGACCCGCCCGGTCGAGGCTGCCGAGCATGACCGGCTCATGGTCTGGGCGAGCCACCTCCCCCAGCTTGTGGCGACAGCCCTCGCCAGGGTCATGGCCGCTCAGGGGCTCGAGGTCGCCGATCTCGGTCCCGGCGGTTTGGACATGACACGGCTGGCCATGAGTTCGTCCGAAATGTGGCGCGATCTTATGACGGTGTCGGCCAGCCAGGACGTGCCGGCACTGGAGACTCTGGAGAAGGAGCTCGACGCCATACGTGCAGCTCTTGGGGTAGGGGATGTGGAGGGCGTCGGAGTCATGATGGACCAAATCCGGACGTGGAGGTGCGACGGGTGATGAGGATCAGGGTTCCGGGCGACAAATCCATTTCCCAGCGTGCCCTGATCCTCGCTTCTCTCGCCACGGGCGAGAGCCGGTTGCGGGGAGTTCTGCCGGGGGAGGACCCCCAGGCGACAGCGTCGGTCCTGCGGGCATTGGGCATGGACTTTCCGCCACTGCCGGAGGAGGGGTCCGAGATTCGGGTGCAGGGTTTGGGCCGGCACGGCTTTCGGGAGCCGGACCGCATCCTCGACTTCAAGAACAGCGGGACCGGAGCTCGCCTCATGCTGGGCGTGCTGGCCGGGCAGCCCTTCACAACCAGGGTGACCGGCGACGAGTCTCTCCGCAGCCGACCCATGGGTCGGGTGACCCGTCCACTCTCCCACATGGGTGCCACGTTCCGGGAGTTAGGAGAGCCGGATCGGCTTCCTCTCGAGGTAGTCGGCTCTACGCTCCAGGCGTTGGACTACGATTCGCCGGTGGCCAGCGCTCAGGTGAAGAGCGCCCTGCTCCTGGCCGGCCTTGTGGGCGAGGCGTTCGTGCTCGTCTCCGAGCCGCGCCGCTCACGGGACCATACGGAGCGCATGTTGAGCATGGTGGGAGCCTCTGTCATATCCCACGAGAGTGGCGGCCGCTGGCGCGTGGAGCTCCGGGACACCCCATCTACCATCGACCCCCTGGATCTGGAAGTACCGGGGGACTTCTCGTCGGCCGCGTTCTTCGTGGTGCTGGCGCTTCTCGGTGGTGTGGAAGGTGGCCTGGCCATCGGGCATGTGGGCCTGAACCCCACCAGAACGGGACTCCTCTCGGTGCTGGCGCGCATGGGGGCCAGTATCGAAGTGGTGGAAGCCGGTGACGGAGGAGGGGCCGAGTCGGGTGGAGCCGGGGAGCCGGTCGGAGAGCTCCGGGTGTCGCCCTCGACGCTCCAGGCGGCGGAGGTGACGGAACGAGAAGTGCCCGCCATGGTCGACGAGTTCCCGATCCTGGCAGTGGCGGCCGCCCGGGCTTCGGGGGCCACCCGCATCACGGGCGCCTCCGAGCTCAGGGTCAAGGAGTCCGATCGGATCCGGGCCCTCGTGGAGAACCTCCGGGCCGTGGGGGTCGAGGCCGAGGAGCTCGAGGACGGCCTCGAGATCGTGGGTAAGGACCTGCCCTTGGAGGGACGCGTCCTCAGCCACCACGATCACCGCATCGCCATGGCGTTCGGGGTTTTGGGAGCCCTCCCGGGCAACCGCATCGAGGTGGAGAACACATCCGTCGTCGACGTCAGCTTCCCTGGATTCTGGAAGATGCTGGAGCGGCTCTCCTCGAGGCCGGGGGGAGAGGCCGGGACGGGTGGACCGCCATGAATGGGCCTCCGGACCCTCCCCGCGGCGGACTGGTCGTCACCCTCGACGGCCCGGCGGGCTCGGGAAAGACTACCACGGCCCGGGAGTTGGCCCGGCGCCTGGGATTTCGCCATCTCGATTCCGGAGGGCTCTATCGGGCGCTGACGTTCGCGCTGCTGGAGGAGAGGATGCCCCCTGAGGAGTGGCCTGCGCTCACCTCCACGGATCTCGATGACCTTGGCGTTCAGGCCGGGCCCGGTGACGCTCGAGTGGACATCCACCGTCACGGCAAGGCGCTTTCTTCCGAGCTGCGCACGGCTGAAGTGACCAAGTACGTTCCGGTCGTTGCAAGCCTGCCCGCAGTCCGTCAGTGGCTGCTCGGTACCCAGCGTGCGCTGGGCGTGCACGGAAATCTCGTGGCGGACGGCCGGGACATGGGCACCGTCGTCTTCCCCGACGCGGACCTGAAGGTGTTTCTGGTGGCAGGGCTCGAGGCGAGGGCGCGCCGTCGATTGCTTCAGGATTTCGGAGTGGACCCGAACACTGACGAGATCGAAGCTGAAGCCGAGAGAATCGAGGATAGAGACCGGACGGACAGCGACCGTGAGCTCGCTCCACTGCGCCGGCCAGAAGACGCATTCGAGGTGGACACGACGGCCCTCTCGTTCGAGGAGCAGGTATCACTCATCTTGAAGCGGGTGAAGGACTTGACTGCCTTGTGAGGCCCCGGTAGCTTCACCTCGCTAGGCCCCAAGCGCCGGGGTCTCCTATCCCTTTTCCGACCACCTCAACCCGGGCCGAGGCGCTGCAGGCGGGTCCGGCGAGATCAGGCACCGGCAGATCGGGTCGGTGAATGAACCATGGCTAACCAAGAAACCCAGAACCCAGAAACCCCCTCCTCCGAACTCCTCGAAGCCGCCTCCGCGGAAGCTCCCGACAACACAACAGAGGCTGGCTCTGAAGAAGCGCCCATCGACGGTGCCGGCCCCGAGGCAGCCGCCGAGGTAGCTGCGTCCGAGGCGAATGGTGGAG
This sequence comes from Longimicrobiales bacterium, assembly GCA_965238005.1. Taxonomy (GTDB): domain Bacteria; phylum Gemmatimonadota; class Gemmatimonadetes; order Longimicrobiales; family Gaopeijiaceae; genus CBDCKN01. The sequence goes on along the minus strand of OZ250165.1, from coordinate 2,027,658 downwards.
CTACCGACCACGCCATCGCGGTGGTGGCAGCCGCTGAAGGAATCTCTCCGGAGCTCGTCGCCGATCCCTACGGGGAGGAGAAGCTCGACGTCTCCGCTGCGGATTTCGAGGCCCTGCTCTCGCAGCACGCTGACGCTATCGGCGACTTCCGCGAGGGAGAGATCGTCAACGCGAAGGTCCTGCGGGTGACCGACAGCATGGTCATCCTGGAATTCGGCTTCAAGAGTGAAGGGGCCGTGGCCCTGGACGAGTTCAAGGACCGCCACGCCATCGAGCCAGGCCAGGAGGTCGAGGTTCTTCTCGAGAGCCTTGAGGACGAGGACGGCATCGTCGTGCTCTCCAAGAAGAAGGCCGACTTCCTGCGGGTGTGGGAAAGAATCCGCGAGGCCCACGAGGCGGACGAGCCCGTCGAGGGTGTGCTGACCCGCAAGATCAAGGGTGGCGTCACCGTCGACATCATGGGTGTCGACGCGTTCTTGCCCGGCTCGCAGATCGCTCTTCGGAGGGTGCCGAACATCGAAGATCTCCTGGGACAGACCTTCGAGTTCAAGATCATCAAGCTCAACAAGCGCCGGCGGAATATCGTCGTGTCGCGTCGGGTGATCCTCGAGGGAGAGCGCGAGAGAAAGCGCGAGACGCTGGTCAAGGAGCTCCTCGTTGGGCAGGTCCGCGAGGGCGCGGTCAAGAACGTCACCGACTTCGGTGCGTTCATCGATCTGGGTGGGCTCGACGGACTCCTGCACATCACCGACATGTCGTGGGGCCGAGTTGGTCACCCAGGCGAGGTGGTGGACATCGGGTCGATGATCGACGTGAAGGTTCTGGATATCGATTGGGACCGCGAGCGCATCTCCCTGGGGCTGAAGCAGCTCCTGCCTTATCCCTGGACCGACATCGACATAAAGTACCCGGTGGGTGCCCGTGTCCGCGGAAAGGTCGTCTCGATCACGAACTACGGCGCGTTCATCGAGCTCCAGAAGGGGGTCGAGGGACTGGTCCACATCTCCGAGATGTCGTGGACCCGCAACATCCGACACCCCTCGAAGCTCGTGAACATCGGAGACGAGATCGAGGCGGTGGTGTTGAAGGTCGATCCTCAGGACGAAAAAATCTCCCTCGGCATGAAGCAGATCGAGGAAGATCCGTGGCTGGGGCTCCCGGTGAAGTACCCCACCGGCACGCATCTGGCCGGTACCGTTCGGAACCTCACGTCCTTCGGGGCCTTCGTCGAGATCGAACCCGGAATCGACGGCCTGGTGCACGTCTCCGACATGAGCTGGACCAAGCGGGTGGAGCACCCCTCCGAGATCGTTCAGAAGGGCGACGAGGTGCAGGTGCTGGTACTCGACGTCGATGCCGAGGCGAAGCGGATCTCGCTGGGGATCAAGCAGCTCCAGGACGATCCCTGGCCCGGCATCTCCGAGCGCTTCTCCGCGGGCGTGGAGCCCGAGGGAGCGGTGGCTCGTGTGCAGGAGAAGGGCGTCGTCGTGGATCTGGGCGACGACATAGAAGGCTTCTCGCCCACGTCACACACGGGGGTGGATGAAGGCGCGGTGCTCGGTGAGTACTTCAGGCGCGGTGAAGCCCTGAAGCTAAAGGTCATTGAGTCCGACGCCGGCAATCGCCGTATCGTGCTCGAGGTCATTGAGGTGCCCGAGCGGATTGATCTGCCGGAGCCCGAGGAGGAGCCCGAGGCCGAGGCAGACGGGGAGGGCGCCCCTGAGGCGGACGCCGCCGCGGCCGAAGAAGGGGACGAGTCAGCCGTCGAGGCTGCAGATGAGCCCGAAGGTGATGCCCACGTGGAAGAGGCCGTCGCGGAAGCCTCAGATGCGCCGGAAGCCGAGGCGGAGCCCGAGGACGAGCCCGAAGAGGCCGCCGCGGAAGCCGCAGACGAGCCGGAGGGTGAGGCCGACGTCGAAGAGGCTGCCGCAGATGCTGAGAATGCGCCGGAAGCCGAGGCGGAGCCCGAGGACGAGCCCGAAGAGGCCGCCGCGGAAGCCGCAGACGAGCCGGAGGGTGAGGCCGACGTCGAAGAGGCTGCCGCAGATGCTGAGAATGCGCCGGAAGCCGAGGCGGAGCCCGAGGACGAGCCCGAAGAGGCCGCCGCGGAAGCCGCAGACGAGCCGGAGGGTGAGGCCGACGTCGAAGAGGCTGCCGCAGATGCTGAGAATGCGCCGGAAGCCGAGGCGGAGCCCGAGGACGAGCCCGAAGAGGCCGCCGCGGAAGCCGCAGACGAGCCGGAGGGTGAGGCCGACGTCGAAGAGGCTGCCGCAGATGCTGAGAATGCGCCGGAAGCCGAGGCGGAGCCCGAGGACGAGCCCGAAGAGGCCGCCGCGGAAGCCGCAGACGAGCCGGAGGGTGAGGCCGACGTCGAAGAGGCTGCCGCAGATGCTGAGAATGCGCCGGAAGCCGAGGCGGAGCCCGAGGACGAGCCCGAAGAGGCCGCCGCGGAAGCCGCAGACGAGCCGGAGGGTGAGGCCGACGTCGAAGAGGCTGCCGCAGATGCTGAGAATGCGCCGGAAGCCGAGGCGGAGCCCGAGGACGAGCCCGAAGAGGCCGCCGCGGAAGCCGCAGACGAGCCGGAGGGTGAGGCCGACGTCGAAGAGGCTGCCGCAGATGCTGAGAATGCGCCGGAAGCCGAGGCGGAGCCCGAGGACGAGCCCGAAGAGGCCGCCGCGGAAGCCGCAGACGAGCCGGAGGGTGAGGCCGACGTCGAAGAGGCTGCCGCAGATGCTGAGAATGCGCCGGAAGCCGAGGCGGAGCCCGAGGACGAGCCCGAAGAGGCCGCCGCGGAAGCCGCAGACGAGCCGGAGGGTGAGGCCGACGTCGAAGAGGCCGCCGCCGAAGTGGAGGCGCCGACGGCTTCCGCCGACGATGTGGGCGACTCCGCCGAAGAGGTAGAGGAATCTGTAGACGAGGCTGGGGAAGAGACTAAAGAAGAGGCTTGAGGCAGAGCCGTCCCATGGATAGCCTCAGTGTGAAAGCCCGGACGCCCTTAATGTCTGGGCTTCTCGTTTGCCTCAGCATCTTCGCCCTCGCGTGCACCACGGTGGGGGCGGCCGTCGACACGGAGTCGGGACCCACAGATCCTGCGCTCCAGGCGGGATCGGTCGATTCGGGGGGACAGGCCGAGTCCGATCGTCTCCTCGCCGAAGCCCAGGCCGCTCTGGATGCGGCGGACTTCGCCCGGGCGAAGGAGGTGTCACTCCAGGTCGAAGCCTCCTACCCGACGGCACGGCGAAGCTCTCGAGCGCTCTGGATTCGCGCTCAGGCATCCAAAGCGATCGGTAAGGCCGATGAGGCCCTGGCGGCCGTCCGGCGATTCCGCACGTACCTGCCGGATGGCGACCATCGCCGAGCGGCCGTGGCGATTTTGGAGGGGGACGTTCTGGAGGCGCTGGGGCGGACCGTAGAGGCCGTGGAAGCCTGGTTGACGACGCCGACGGGGAACGACGATGCCGTCGTCCAGGAACGCATTTCCCAGCGCGTGGGGGAGCTCACCGAGGGTGACCTCGCAAGCCTGGCGGAATCCGGTGGGCCACACGTTTCGCCCATCCTGGCCGAACTGGCTTTGAAGCGGTACGCCGTGGGGGCGGGGGACGATGCCCAGAGCTCAGCGCGACGAGCCCTGGAATCGGGAGCGACCGGCCGGGCTCGGCGCATTGCCGAAGGGGTTCTCTCGGGTGACATGAGTGAGTTCTTCACCACTCCGGTCATCGGAGCGATTCTCCCGACGAGCGGCTCTCCTCGACTGAGGGAGTTCGCCGACCTGATTCAGGAGGGGATCCGGATCGCCCTCGAGCGGTTCGGACAGGCCGAACGAAATCGGACGGCGGCCGAGCTGGTCATCCAGGACAACGGCGGGGTCATCGGCAACGCCCCCAGGCTGTTGGCCGCCCTCGACTCCGCGAATGCCCTCGGACTCATCGGACCCCTGCAAGACGGGGCGCTCTCGGAAGTGGCACGCCAGCGGCAGAGTCCCCTGGCCGTCATCTCTCCCACGGCACCCATCGTTCCGGAAGGCGCGGCAGGAGTCTACTCTCTCGCCGGTGATGATCCGGGAGCCTCGCAGGCCCTGGCCCGCTACGCCGTGGAGAGCGCTCTAGAGACCGCCGTGGTCATGTACCCGGAGAGCCGCGACGCCACGTTCGAGGCTCGCTCTTTCGTGGAGGCGTTCGAGTCGATGGGCGGCTCGGTTCTTCGCCAGCTCGCATATCCGTCGGGTGCCACCTTCTTCGGGGAGCAGCTCCAGGAGGTGGACTCCCTCCGTCCGGACGCTCTGGTGCTGCCGCTTCCCGCGCGAGACGTGGAGCTCATGGCCCCCCAGGTGACGTTCTACGGACTCGATTCCCTCGAAATCAGGGTCCTCGGCACGGCGGGATGGACCGAAGAGGACATGCTTTCCAGGGTCGATACCCGGCACACGAACGGGGTCGTGGCGGCGTCTCCCCAGCCGCCCGACGGTGAGTCCGAGGGCCACCGCCGCTTCGTGGACGCGTACGAGGCCTATCACCAGCGTACGCTGCCCAGCACGGTTCCTGCCCTGGGTTACGATGCGGCGGCTTTGCTGCTCGAGGGGATCCGCATGGGGGCGAGCACGCCCTCACAGCTTCTGGCCAATCTGGAGAACATCTCGGGCTTTCCCGGGGCCGCGGGCGTCTACTCCATCGAGGAAGGGCGCGTCGTTCGGGAGCACTTCGTCATCTGCCTCCAAGACCGGCGAGTACAGACTATGCCGGTCGGGGCGAGAGCCGAGCCGATTCTCCTGCCACCGCTTCCCGATCCCGAGACCGACTCCATACCCGAGGGTGCTCCGGATCGCATCGTGGGGTTTCGCTGTCCCAGCTTCTCGCCATCAGCCCTGCCGGGGCGCTAACGTGACCCACCGGTAGCTCGTCCGTGGCCCGGGAAGGCTATTGAAGAAGTACAGTGTGCCCAACGGAATAGTTGCTATGAACTTACGTGTTCGTGGGTTGCGGTGGCACGGCCCCGACCACGCTTCGCGTGGTGCCCCCGTTGTTGGAGCTCCTAACCGTAGCGACGGCTATGGCGTCGTCGCTCCGACCCACGCTGTCGCGCGGGTACCCCGGATCTGGGGCCGTGGCATCCCGGGTACCCGTGCGGTAGCACGGGTGGCGACCTGCTGTACTTCTTCAATAGCCTTCTAGAGGAGAACGACGGATGTCGATGGAGGAAGAGCTCGAGCGCCTGCGGGAGCTCGAGCGTGTCGCACAGCTCGGCGGGGGAGAGGCCCGCCTCGCCACCCAGCAGGAGCGAGGCAAGCTCACCGCCCGGCAGAGGCTCGATCTGCTCCTGGACGAGGGCTCCTTCGTCGAGCTGGATCGCTTCGTCACGCACCGTTCCACTGACTTCGGCCTCGCCGACAAAAAAATCCTCGGCGACGGCGTGGTCACGGGCTACGGGACGATTCACGGGCGCCTCGTATACGTCTTCTCCCAGGATTTCACCGTGTTCGGGGGCTCCCTGTCCGAGTCCCATGCCGAGAAAATCGTGAAGCTCCAGGACCTGGCCCTAAAGAATGGAGCGCCGCTCATCGGGCTGAACGACTCGGGAGGCGCTCGCATCCAGGAGGGTGTGGTGTCGCTGGGAGGCTACGCCGACATCTTCCTGAGAAATACGCTCGCTTCCGGTGTGATCCCGCAGATCAGCGTGATTCTGGGCCCCTGCGCCGGAGGCGCGGTCTACTCGCCGGCCATCACGGACTTCGTGTACATGGTCCGGGGCGTCAGCTACATGTTCGTGACCGGACCCAACGTGGTGAAGACGGTCACCCATGAGGATGTGGACATGGAGGACCTGGGCGGTGCGGACGTGCACGGCTCCACGTCGGGAGTGGCTCATTTCGTGCACGACTCGGAGCCGGAGTGTCTGGCGGCCGTCCGGGACCTGATGGGCTTCCTCCCGCAGAACAACACCGAGTCGTCCCCTGATCGGGATACTTCCGATCCACACGATCGTCGGGACGAGAAATTACGTGAGATCGTTCCTGATAACCCGAATAAGCCCTATGACATACATGATGTCATAATCCGTGTCGTTGACGACGGTGAGTTCTATGAGGTCCACGCATCCTTCGCGAAAAACCTCACCGTCGGTTTCGCACGCCTGGGGGGACACGCCGTCGGCGTGATCGCGAATCAGCCGGCGGTGTTGGCCGGGGTTCTGGACATCGACTCGTCGGTGAAGGGCGCCCGCTTCGTCCGATTCTGTGACGCCTTCAACATCCCGCTCATCGTCTTCGAAGACGTGCCGGGATTCCTCCCGGGAGTGGGCCAGGAGCACGGCGGCATCATCCGCCACGGGGCCAAGCTCCTCTACGCCTTCTCCGAGGCTACCGTCCCCAAGCTCACGGTCATTACACGCAAGGCGTATGGCGGCGCCTACGACGTCATGAACTCGAAGCACATCCGGGGAGACGTGAACCTCGCCTGGCCCACCGCCGAGATCGCGGTCATGGGGCCCAAAGGTGCCGTGGAGATTTTGTTCCGGAAGGAGATCGCCGAGTCCGATGACCCCGAGGGCGTAACGGATGCGCGCATCAAGGAGTACCGCGAGCAGTTTGCCCACCCCTACATCGCGGCGGCCCGTGGGTACATCGACGACGTCATCGACCCCCGCGACACCCGGCCCCGCCTCATCAGTTCTCTCGACATGCTCCGTAACAAGCGTGACGAGAACCCGCGCAAGAAGCACGGGAACGTTCCCCTCTAGTGTTCCGTTGCCGAAGTTCGCGAGCCACCAAGAGGGTCGGGGCGCCGTGGGATCAAGGCGGGACGACGCGGCGTAGCGCAAGCGGGCACCGCGCGAAGCGTGGTCGCAAGGAGTCCCAACGCCGAGCCCACGGATGCACCGTGCCCTCGACTGGCCGAGACACTTTGGTAACGGGACACTAGGCAACGCTCCCGCCTATCGCCCGCATCACAGGGGTGACTTCGGGCGAGTGGCCCGGACGCGAGGACCAAAGGGGAGGTAAGGACGGTGAAGCTGGACAACACACTGCGGTGGCTGACCGCGCTCGCACTGGCCATCACGGCACTGCCCACGGGCACCGAGGCACAGGACAGAGATCGGGAGCGGAGGCACCGCCGGGTCGTCGAAATGCCGAACATGTTCGTGCAGAGTGCTTCCAGGGCTCGCCTTGGACTCTACCTCGATGCCCGGCAGTCTCGGCGATACGACGATCAGGGCGCCCTGATCACGGACGTCATGCACCGATCACCGGCGGAGGACGCCGGCCTGCGCGATGGGGACATCATCACGGCCTTCGACGGGCAGGTGCTGACCGAGCCGCTGGCCAACGCCGAAATGGAGGACGAGCTCGATCGCGACGAATCCCTCCCGGCTCAACGGGTCCTGGCGTTGGCGCGGGAGATGGAGCCGGGCCAAACCGTCGAGATCCGATACCTGAGAGACGGCGAGTCCCGGACGGTCGAGATCGAGGCCGAGGAGTTCGATTTCCCGCGGGTGAGGGCTTTCGGCCCCGAGGGCAGGATTTGGACCTTCGACATGGATGAAGGCCTTTCCGGACGTCTCGGTGCTGGTCGCGGCTTCTCCGTGTCGTACGGGTTTGGCGGCGACTGCCCAGGGTCCAGGGGCTCCTGGGGGAGTGACACGCGAGGGTGTGCCGCGGGGGTCGAGTTCCGCGAGCTCAACCCGCGGCTGGGTGAGTACTCCGGCGCCGAGAGCGGCGTTCTGGTCATCGACGTGGATGACGACTCGGCTCTGGGCCTCATGCCCGGCGACGTCATTCTCGCGGTCGGAGACCGTGAGGTGGACACCATCGATCGTGTTCGCCGTCTCATCAACTCGTACGAGGAAGACGAGCCCATCCGTATGACTATCATCCGGAAGGGCGCCGAAGAAGTCATCGAGGGCTCCCTGATCCCGTATTAGGGTTCCGTTTCCACGGATGCACCGTGCCCTCGACTGGCCGAGACACTTTGGTAACGGGACACTAGGGTTCTGCTCAGAGGCCGCCACCCGTAGGGCCGCCCCGGCCGGCCACGGGTTTTTCCGGAGAGGACAAGGGTTTACACTCCCGACATCCGCCGCCAAACTTCTCGTGCTGTTGTCCCTGAGGCCTTTCGGGGCCTTGCGACCTCCTCGACAAGACGAAGTCCCACTTCATGTTCGACACCGTCCTCGTGGCCAATCGCGGCGAGATCGCCGTCCGGATCATCCGGGCCTGCCGGGAGATGGGTCTTCGTTCGGTGGCCATTTACTCGGAGGCGGATAGGCTCGCTCCACACGTGATGGCGGCCGACGAGGCCTATTCGGTAGGACCGGCTCCGTCGGTGGACAGCTACCTGCGCGGGGATCGGATCGTGGAGGTGGCCCGGGATGTCGGGGCGGGGGCGATCCATCCCGGCTACGGATTCCTTGCCGAGCGGGCGTCCTTCGCATCTCAGGTGGAGGAGGCGGGCCTCGTCTTCATCGGTCCGCGTCCGGAGACCATCGCGGCCATGGGCGACAAGACCGAGGCCCGTCGTAGGATGCAGGCCGCCGGCGTCCCCATCGTTCCGGGTGGGATCGACCCTGTGTCCGACGCCGACCAGGCAGCAAGCGCGGCCCAAGAGCTCGGATTCCCGCTGCTCCTCAAGGCCGCCGCCGGGGGCGGTGGAAAGGGGATGCGGATCGTGGACGCTCCGGAGTCTGTCCGCGACGCCCTGGAGGCGGCTTCGCGGGAGGCCCAGGCCGCCTTCGGGGACGGCTCCATCTACCTGGAGAAGTACCTCGCCCGCCCGCGCCACATCGAGATTCAGATCCTCGGGGACACCTCGGGGCAGGTGATCCATCTCGGCGAGCGGGAATGCTCTATTCAACGGCGTCACCAGAAGCTCATCGAGGAGGCGCCTTCGGCGCTTCTGACCCCCGACGAGCGGGCGTCCATGGGCGAGGCTGCCGTGCAGGCGGCCAGATCTGTGGACTACCGGGGCGCTGGTACCGTCGAGTTCCTCTACAGCGAAGGACAGTTCTACTTCCTTGAGATGAACACGCGACTGCAGGTGGAGCATCCGGTGACGGAGCTCGTGACTGGGATCGACCTCGTTCAGTGGCAGATCCGCATCGCAGGGGGGGAAGAGCTCGACTTCGGGCAGGACGACGTGTCGTTCGTCGGGCACGCCATCGAGTGCCGGATCACGAGCGAGGATCCCCAGCACGGCTTCCTTCCGTCCACGGGCCGGGTGGACCGGCTAGACCTGCCGGACGGCCCCGGTATCCGCTGGGACGGCGGTATCCGGGAAGGCTTCGAGGGCGGGCTCTACTACGACCCGCTTCTGGCCAAGCTCATCGTTCACGCCAGCACCCGGGAGGCGGCCATCGACCGGATGGGCCGGGCTCTCGACGAGCTCGTGGTCGCCGGCATCGAGACCAGTGCGTCGTTCCACCGCGGCGTGATGGACGAAGAGGACTTCAGGAGAGGCCGGCTGAGCACGTTGTATCTCGAGGACCATCCGGAGCTGCTGGAGACCAACCACGACGGTCTCCGGGTCTCGGCGGTGGCGGCTGCCGTGCTCGAGCACCAGGCCCGCCAGAACCGGGGGTTCTCCCGGATCGACGGGTGGGACGGGGTGGGACTCTCACCGTGGCGAGCCTCCGGGTGGCCGTGGACGAGCTGACGGCGGGCGTCGAGCCGGGCGCTGAGGGCGAACTCTACGTGGCCTCCGTGCATATCCGGGCCCTGGGCTCTGATGGAGCGGGGGTGGGGGATCTGCCCGATGGTCGGGTGGTCTTCGTGCCCCGCACGGCTCCGGGTGACGAGGTCAGCGTGCGGATCACACGCCAGAAGCGACGCTGGGCTCGGGGGCGCCTGGTGGACGTTTTGCAGGCCGCTCCGCACAGAGTAAAGCCGGCCTGCCCGTACTACGCCGAGTGCGGCGGCTGCACGCTGCAGCACATCCCCTACGAGGATCAGCTCGTCTGGAAGACCCGCTTCGTGCGGGACGCCTTGGAGCGAATCGGTGGGCTGGAGGTCACCGTCCCGCCCGCGGAGGCGAGCCCGGTTCCACGGGCCTATCGCTCTCGACTCACTTTCACCCTGCTCCGACTCCCCGGACAGCGGGTGGTTGCGGGCTTCCACCACTTGACCAACCCAGGGCGCATCGTCGACGTGGAGGACGGATGTATCCTGCCGGATCCCACCATCGCCACCGCGTGGCGACAGCTGCGGGCCACGTGGGGCGAGGCCGCCCGGAGGCTTCCTGCCGGGCGGCGCCTACGCCTGACGCTGCGCACCGTGGATGAAGGGCTCATTCTGGTGGTGGAGGGAGGCAGGGGTCCGGGTCGCGCGGATCTTCTCATCAAGGAAGTCGAGGGCCTCGTGGCCGTCTGGAGCCTCGGCCCGAAGGGAACCCAGCGCCTCCTCGCCGGCCAGGCCGTGGTGCACGAGACGCGCCTGGGCGAGGTGATCCGCACGAGTCCTACGGCCTTCCTCCAGGCCAACGAGAACGCCGCAGATCACCTTCACCGGTGGGTCCTCGACGCGGCACGGGTAGGCCCAGAGACCGGCGTCGTGGATGCCTATTGCGGCGTGGGGGTCTACGGGCGGCGTATCGCCCAGGCCGGGGGGCGGGCCGTTGGGATCGAGCAGGACCCCCGCGCCGCCAAGACGGCTGCAAGAAACGCGCCCGAGGGCTTCACGGTTCTCGCCGGTAGCGTAGAAGAGCGTCTGTCGGAGGTGCTCCCGGCGGACGTGGTGATCCTCAATCCGCCGAGAGCGGGAGTGGACGCCCGCGTGACGGATACGCTCCGCACCGACGGTCCGCCGCGCGTGATCTACGTGAGCTGCGACCCGGCGACGCTCGCCCGGGATCTGGCACGGCTCCGCCCCCCCTATGACGTCTCCCAGATCCGCGCGTTCGATCTCTTTCCCCAAACCTCCCACGTGGAAACCGCCGCCGTGCTGGAGCGTCGAGCGGTCCCGCAGATCCCCAACTAGGTTCCATGCGGTACTACGTCAGCATCCGAGACGCGACATTCGAAGTCGAGATCGAAGAAGACGGAGTTCGCGTTGACGGGGAGCCCGTGGAGATCTCCGCTTTGCAAGTGGCCGGTACCGATGTGCACTCCTTCCTGATTGGCGGTGAGTCCCATCGCATCGTGGCCTGCTCCTTGGGGAAGGGGGAATGGGATCTCCACCTTCGGGGCCGTCACGAGCGGGTGGATGTATTGGACGAGCGCACGAAGACCATGCGCGAGATGTCGGCCGCCCTAGCCGGTCCGGTCGGTCCGCAAGTGGTGCGGGCTCCCATGCCCGGCCTCGTGGTCGAGGTGAAGGTCGAAGAGGGTGAGCTGGTCGAGGCGGGCACTGGCCTGCTGATCGTGGAAGCCATGAAGATGGAGAATGAGCTCTCGGCGGAGGCCCGGGCCCGGGTCGGAGCCATCCACGTCACCCCTGGACAGGCCGTGGAGAAGGATCAGATCCTCATGGAGATGCTTCCGCCCGGGGCGGGAGACAGCGAGGAGACCCCGTGAACAGGGACGCAGACAACGCCCGCTTCCATACGGACAGCGGGATCGAGGTGGACGCCCTTTACGAGGGTAAATGGGGCGAGGCCGATGGAGGGGCCGGTGGCGAGGCCTCTGAGATCGGACGGCCCGGGGAGTTTCCCTTCACGAGGGGCGTCTATCCCGACATGTACCGTGGCCGCCTGTGGACCATGCGTCAGTACGCCGGGTTCGGCACAGCCCAGGAGGCGAACCGCCGCTATCACTACCTCCTGGAGCAGGGGACCACGGGGCTGTCGGTGGCCTTCGATTTGCCGACGCAGATGGGTTATGACTCGGACCACTGGATGGCGGAGGGCGAAGTCGGCCGTGTGGGAGTGGCCATAGACTCCATCGAGGACATGCGGGTGCTCTTCGACGGCATCTCTCTGGACCAGGTGTCCACCTCCATGACCATCAACTCCACGGCGGCGATCCTCCTAGCCCTCTACATCGCCGTTGGCGACGAGAAGGGCGTCACTCGGAACGCCCTGGCCGGGACCGTACAGAACGACGTGCTCAAGGAATACGTGGCACGGGGCACGTACATCTACCCGGTGGATCCCAGCCTGCGCCTGGTGTCGGACGTGATGGCGTTCTGCACGAAGGAAGTGCCGCGCTGGAATTCCATGTCCATCTCCGGCTACCATATCCGGGAGGCCGGCTCGACGGCCCCACAGGAGGTCGCCTTCACCCTGGCCAGCGGCCTCGAGTACGTGGAGCGGGCGCTCGCGGCGGGCATTCCCCTGGAGGACTTCGCTCCCCGACTCTCGTTCTTCTTCGCGGCCCACAACGACCTGCTGGAAGAGGTCGCCAAGTTCAGGGCGGCCCGCCGCCTGTGGGCTGGGCTGATGAGGGAGCGCTACGACGCCTCCGACAAGTCGTGCCGGCTCCGCTTCCACACGCAGACGGCCGGCTCCACCCTAACAGCCCAGCAGCCGATGAACAACGTGGTTCGGGTGGCGATCCAAGCCTTGGCGGCGGTCCTGGGCGGGACCCAGTCGCTCCACACCAACGGCTTCGACGAGGCGCTGGCCCTTCCCACGGAAGAGGCGGCGAAGATCGCCCTTCGCACCCAGCAGATCGTGGCGCACGAGTCGGGGGTCACGCGCACGGCAGATCCCCTGGGCGGGAGTCACTACGTGGAAGCCCTCACCGATCAGATCGAGGCCACGGCCAGGGGTTATATCGATCAGATCGCGGAGCTCGGCGGGGCGGCCAAGGCCGTGGGGTTCATGCAGAACGAGATCCACAGCTCCGCCTACGCCCATCAGATGGCGGTGGAGGCCCAGGAGCGGCTGGTGGTGGGTGTGAACGCCTACCGGGATGAGGCTCGGCCCCCGGAGATCGCCAGCCCCGACTTCTCGGCTCTCGAGGCCGCGCAGAAGGCGCGACTCGCCGAGCTGAAGAGCAACCGCGATTCCGAACGTGCCTCACAGGCCCGGGAGGGGATCCGATCCGCGGCCCGCGGGGGCGACAACCTGATGCCTCCCATTATCGACGCGGTGAAGGCTTCCGTCACGTTGGGAGAGGTCAGCGACATCCTCCGGGAGGAGTGGGGCACGCACGACCCCTAGAGGCCTGTTGAAGAAGTAGGGCTGCGGCCGCCTCGGCACTGGTCACACCCCGCCAACCCGTTACTTTTGGCGGCTGTTGTGTGATAGCGCAACGACCGCGCATCGATCGCGAAACCAGATTAAGACCTGCTGATGCCGACGTACGAATACCGGTGCCCCACAGGGCATGAGTTCGAGCTTTTCCAGAGCATGTCCGAGGAGCCCTCCGCCGAGTGCCCCGAGTGTGGCGAAGTATCCGAGCGCCTTCTCTCGGGCGGGGCGGGTCTGATCTTCAAGGGTGAGGGGTTCTATATCACCGACCACCGGAGTGACGCCTACAAGAAAGCCGCCTCCTCGGAGAAGGAGAGCACTGCTTCGAGCGACAAGGGATCCGGCGCGTCCAAGGATGATTCTTCCTCGCCTTCGAAGGTGCCTTCCGCCTCCCGCTCCTCCTCCAAGGAGTCCTCCCCGTCCTCAGGGTCCGCCACGTCCTCATCCTCCGACGACTGACTGGCCGAGACACTTTGGTAACGGGACTAGAGGCCTGTTGAAGAAGTGGGGTAGATCAGACGACATGTCCCAGGAAGCCATCCGAAAAGCACTCGAGGACGTTCTCGAGGAGATGGGGGTGAGCGACGCGGCCGTGCGCCTGGAGCAGCCCAAGGACCCGAGCCACGGTGATCTCGCCACCAACGTGGCGCTTACCCTCGCCTCGACCCTGCGCAAGCCGCCCCGCGCCATCGCCGAGGAGATCGCGTCCCGTATTGAGGTAGGCACGGCCGGCATCCAGGCCGTCGAGGTCGCCGGACCGGGGTTCCTGAACTTCAGGCTGAGCGCTGAGCAGGTGGCGGCGGGGTTGATGGAGATTCTTGCGAAGGACGACAGGTATGGGCGTTCCGACGACGGTGAGGGTCGGCCGTTCATGGTGGAGTTCGTCTCGGCAAACCCCACGGGCCCTCTCCATCTGGGCCATGGGCGCCAGGGCGCTTTGGGAGACGCCATCGCGGGACTCCTCGAGTGGACCGGCTGGTCGGTTGGGCGCGAGTACTACTACAACGACGCCGGCGTCCAGATCGACCGTCTCGCCGAGAGCGTTTGGGCTCGTTACCAGCAACACTTCGGCGAGGACGCCGAGATCCCCGAGGGCGGATATCAGGGTGACTACGTCGCCGAGATCGCCGAGGAGCTCGCCAGAGAGCACGGCGACCGTTTCCGGGGGGACGACGGCGCCGAGACCCTGGCCCTCATGCGGGGCGCCGCCGTTCGGGTCCTCCGGGGGGAGCAGGACAGGGACCTGGCTGACTTCCGCATCCACTTCGACGTGTATTTCCTCGAGTCGTCCCTCTACGAGGACGAACGCGTGGAGTCCACGGTCAAGGCGCTCCGGAAGACGGGCCACGTTTACGATCGGGACGACGCGGTCTGGCTCCGGACCACGGACTTCGGAGATCAGAAGGACCGGGTGATGATCAAGAGCGACGGGTCACCCACCTACTTCCTGCCCGACGTGGCGTACCACATGGACAAGTGGGAGCGCGGCTTCCACCACGTCATAAACGTCCAGGGGGCGGACCACCACGGGACGGTGGCACGGGTGCACGCGGGCGTGCAGGCCCTCGGCTTGCCCACGGGGTACCCCGAGTACGTCTTGCACCAGATGGTCCGGGTGGAGCGGGACGGCCAGGAGGTGAAGTTCTCGAAGCGCTCAGGCTCCTACACAACGCTGCGGGATCTCATGACACAGGTGGGCGTGGACGTGACCCGGTACTTCTTCCAGATGCGGAAGCCCGACGGGCATCTGGTGTTCGACCTGAACCTGGCCCTGGACCAGTCGGACAAGAACCCCGTCTGCAAGGTCCAGTACGCCCACGCCCGCATGTGCAGCATCTTCAGGAAGGCGGGCGTCGAGCGCGACACCGTCGTGGCCGAGGGCGTCGACCTCTCGGTTCTGGAAACCGCAGCCGAGCGTGAGCTCATCAAGCAGCTCGGCCAGTTCCCCGAGCTGGTGCGGCGTGCCGCGCAGCTCCGGGCCCCGCACCTCATCTGTGACTACCTGGAGCAGACGGCGGGAGCCGTCAATTCTTGGTATCATGCAGGGAATCCGAGCCGCAGTCCGGAGCTGGCCGTACTGGTCGACGATCCGGATCTGCGGAGAGCCCGCCTCGCCCTGGCTCGCGCGATTCAGATCGTGCTACGGAATGGGCTGTCGATCCTCGGCATCCTCGCGCCCGAGCGCATGGTTCGGGAGGAGGATGCCACCTCGAGCTCCGAGGGCTGATGTCGATTCTCGTGGTAGGAAGCGTGGCTCTCGACTCCGTCGAGACGCCCTTCGGCACCGCCAAGCGTGTACTCGGGGGTTCGGCGGTCTTCTTCAGCTCGGCAGCCAGCCTGTTTTGTCCGGTTCGAGTCGTGGGTGTGGTGGGCGAGGACTATCCCCTGGAGAAGTTGGATTTTCTCGTCGAGCGGGACGTGGACCTGGCGGGCATCGAGCGTGCTCCGGGTGAGAGCTTCTTCTGGGCGGGACGATACTCCTACGACCTCAACTCCAGGGACACTCTGGAAACACGCCTCGGCGTGTTCGCGGAGTTCAAGCCGCGCATCCCGGATGAGTTCAAGGATTCCCGGTTCGTTTTCCTGGGCAACATCGATCCGGTGCTACAGCTCGACGTTCTCGATCAGGTCCGCTCGCCCGAGGTCGTCGCCTGCGACACGATGAACTACTGGATCGAGGGGAGCCGCGGGGCGCTGCTCGAGCTCCTGAAGCGCGTCGACATCCTCATGGTGAACGACGCCGAGGCCCGGGAGCTCGCCGACGACCACAACCTTCTCCGTGCCGCCCGCTGGATCCAGGAAAGGGGCCCTGAGCTCGTAGTGGTGAAGAAGGGAGAGCACGGGGCCATCCTTTACGGGCCCGAGTGGGTGTTCTTCGTGCCGGGCTTTCCCTTGGAGGTCGTCTTCGATCCCACGGGAGCCGGTGACGCTTTCGCCGGGGGCTTCCTGGGATACCTGGCGTCCATCCGATCCCTCACGGCGGACGCCTATCGGCGGGCAATGGTGTACGGGTCGGCCATGGGCTCCTTCGCCGTCGAGAGCTTCAGCGTCGAGCGCCTCCAGACGCTCCAGAACGGGGAGATCCTGAGACGGATCCTGGAATTCAAGGAAATGACGGCATTCGAGCATCAGCTGGCTGAGCCTCATGTCTGAGAGCACCGGATTGGACTACCGCACGGCGGGGGTCGACCTCGACGCCGCCGAGCGGGCCAAGGAGCGACTCAAGTCCCTTGTGGCGTCCACTCGTGACGAGAACACCCTCTCCGAGCTGGGACTGTTCGGTGGCCTGTACTCGGTGCCCGGGGACGTGGAGAGCCCGGTCCTGGTCTCCAGCGCCGACGGGGTGGGGACCAAGCTGAAGGTGGCCTTCCTGGCCGGTCGCCACGACACCGTGGGGCAGGACCTGGTCAACCACTGCGTGAACGACGTCCTGGTCCAGGGCGCCCGGCCCCTCTTCTTCCTGGACTATCTCGCCTCGGGGGCTATGGACGAGGTGGTGGTCTCCGACGTGGTCGCCGGGGTGGCCCAGGCGTGCAAGGAGAACGGGTGTGCACTGCTGGGGGGCGAGACGGCCCAGATGCCCGACTTCTACGCCGCCGACGAGTACGACCTGGCGGGCTTCATCGTGGGGATCGTGGGGCGGGACAGGATCCTCGACGGATCCCGGGTGCGGGCGGGCGACGTCCTCATCGGACTGGAGTCCTCGGGCCTCCACACCAACGGGTACACGCTGGCCCGAAAGGTCATCTTCGACGCCATGGGCCTCACAGTGGACGACAGATTCCCCGGGTCGGAGCGGAGCGTCGGCGAGGTGCTGCTGGACGTCCACCGGAGCTACCTGGCTCCCCTGTGGCCCATCCTGGAGACCGGCACGATACGGGGCCTGGCCCACATCACGGGTGGGGGGATCCCCGGCAACGTCCCGCGCGTCCTGGGCACGGAGCTCGGCGCCCGAGTGGATCTCTCTTCCTGGGAGGCACCCGACGTGTTCCGGGTCCTGCAAGAGGCCGGCAAGGTCGAGCGGGACGAGATGCTCCGGGTGTTCAACATGGGAGTCGGCATGATCGTCGTGACCTCGCCGGGGGATGCCGACGGCGTGCTCTCCACCCTGCGAGCGGGAGGATGGTCACCGTGGGTCATGGGCGAGGTGGAGGAGGGGGAGGGCGTACGGTGGGCGTGAAGCGGACCTCGGGTCGGTGGCTCCTCGGGTTGGCTGCGGGCCTGTTGGGCTCGAGCGTACCGGCCGCCGCCCAGAACCTTAGTGGGATCGTGGCATCGTGCGCCGCCGCCGGGTCCGCAGCGCTGGTGGCACCGTGCCAGAGCACCATTCTGGCCGCGCAAGCCATCCGAGGGGGGATCTCCGTCGCCGACGCCATGGGGGTCGAGCTCGGGGGAACGTCCAGCACGCTGGGGCGACGGTTAGGACGGACCCCCCGCGTCAGCGTGGCAGCACGCCTCAAGGTGGCCGTGTTCGACATCCCCGACATCCTGGGGGACGGGGCAGCCCGGCCGGGCAAGACGACCGTGGTGGCGTATGGCATGAAGGCCACCGTGGCGGCGGGCGTCCTGGACGGGTTCTCGGTCCTGCCCACTGTGGGAGGTTTCCTCTCTCTGGATGTGCTGGCATCGTTGAACCTCTTGTTCCTTCCGGAGGACGACGGCTTCACCGAGAACGAGGGGTCGATCTCGGTCGGCGGCCGGTTGGGCCTGCTCCGTGAGTCGTTCACCATGCCGGGGGTTACCGTCTCGCTCGTGCAGCACTTCGGTGAAGATCTGAGCTGGGGTGGGGTGACGGAGACCGGCGCTCAGTTGGACACGGACATCGCCGCCACGTCGGTGCGGGTGACCATCGGCAAGGACCTGGTCGCCCTCGCTTTTCTGGTGGGGGCCGGGTTCGACTGGCAGAAGGGTGACTTCGGCGTTCGGGTGGCCGATCCGGGAGTACCCGGAGGGCAAGGGATCGTCGTGGCCCAGGACCTGACTACACGCCGTACGGTGTACTACGTGGGGGCGTCGCTGACGCGCCTCATCTTCCAGCTTTCTCTGGAGGCGGGCTGGGCTGGCGGATTCGATGATCTGACCGGCTACCAGGGCGAGTACGACCCGGGCAGCATCACCACATTCGTGAACCTGGCGTTCAGGCTCACCATCTGACGACCGGCCCGACTCGATGAAGGACGCGACCCGATGACGGACGCCGCCGAACCGAGCGCGTCTCCCGTCGATCCGGAGCGGGAGTGGCTGGCCCGAGCTGCCACACTGGCGAGGAGGGGCTGGGGTCGTGTGCGCCCGAACCCCATGGTCGGGTGCGTTCTGGTCAAGGATGGGGTGATCGTCGGTGAGGGCTGGCATGAAGAGTTCGGAGGGCCTCACGCCGAGGTGAACGCACTGAGGGTGGCGGGGGAGGGCGCACGGGACGCCACCGCCTACGTGACCCTAGAGCCGTGTAACCACTACGGAAAGACGCCGCCCTGTACCGACGCCCTCTTGGACGCCGGAGTGAGCCGTGTGGTGTTCGGCGCCGCCGACCCGGGTGCAGAGGCGGCCGGGGGCCGTCGCCGCCTGTCCAACGTCGGCGTGGAGGTCTCGGGCCCCTCGTCCGATCCTGCCCTGGGCCGCGACGTGGATCCGGCGTTCTTCCACACGACGGATCGCGGCCGGACCTATCTCGCCGTGAAGCTGGCCGTGAGCCGAGATGGACGGATCGCCGGCGGAATCGGCGAACGGACCGCCCTGACGGGAGCGGAGGCGAACCGGGAGGTGCATCACCTCAGGAGTGGGTTCGACGCCATCCTGGTCGGTGCGGAGACCGCCTGCGTGGACGACCCCCTCCTCACCGTTCGTCACGGGGTCGAGCCGCGAGTGACACCCACCCGTGTCGTCGTAGACTCCAGATGTCGGATCTCGCCCGAGGCCCAGCTCCTGCGGACCGTCACTGAGGCGCCGGTCCTGATTCTGGTCACGCCGTCGGCTCCGCCGGATCGGATTCGGGAGCTGGAAGGGGCGGGGGCCCGGGTGGAAGTCGTCCCCGAAGACGGTGGGCGCGTCCACCTGGAGCGAGCCCTGGTCTCGTGCTGGGAGCTGGGGCTCACTTCGATTCTCTGTGAGGGCGGAGGGAAGCTGGCAAGCGCTTTGATACGTGAAGGACTCGTGCAGCGGCTTTACCTTTTCGAAGCACCCGTATCGTTCGGAGATCAGGGTGTCCCGGCATTCCCGGATGCGACGGGCACACCCGATGGGCCGGGCTGGCGGGTTGTGGGCGAGCCGCGTCGCCTGGGAGCGGACGTCCTTCTCACGTACGATCGAGAGGCATGATGTTCAGCGGGATCGTCGAAGAAGTCGGTGTGGTCCGATCCATCCGGGAGCTTGACGGTGCCCGGGAGATCCGCATCGAGGCGAGGGCGATCCTCGACGATCTGGCTCCCGGCGCTTCCATCTCCCTGGATGGGGCCTGCCACACGGCGGTCTCCGTTTTGGAGGACGGGTTCACGGCCCACAGCATCGGTACGACCCTGTCCCGTACCGTGTCGGGGAGCTACCGGGAGGGCAACGCGGTCAATCTCGAGCGATCACTCGCCATGGGTGGGCGTTTGGATGGGCACCTGGTACAGGGTCACGTGGACGGCGTGGGGGAGCTGGTCGGCGTCTCCGAGGAAGGGGAGTACCGGCTGCTCGACTTCCGTGTTCCGCCCGAGGTCGCGGCCCAGACGATCCTCCACGGATCCATCGCCATCAACGGCGTGAGCCTTACCGTGAACGCTCTTCTCGACGGTCACGTCTGCCAAGTGGGCGTCATTTCGTTCACCTGGGAGCACACCAACCTCGGTGGACTCGATCTCGGCGACCCGGTAAACGTCGAGGGTGACATGATCGGAAAATACGTGCGCAGGATGCTCCCACACGCCGAGTAGCACTATACTTCCTGTGTGCTGGCGCGCCGCTTTCTCTGGATGGATAGCGGATCGGTCGCCAGCGGTTTCAACGTGAAGGAGGAGTGCCTGGGATGCCGTTCGATCGCGTCGAAGCGGCCCTGGAGGACATCCGACAGGGCAAGCTCATCATCGTCGCCGACGACGAGGACCGCGAAAACGAGGGAGACCTGGTTTGCGCGGCATCCCTGATTTCGCCCCAGACGGTGAATTTCATGACGCAGTTCGGGCGGGGCCTGATCTGCGTGGCCCTCACTCCGCCGCGGGCGGAGGAGCTGGGCCTCCCCCTCATGACCGACGAGAACAGCGATCCCCAGGCGACCGCCTTCACGATCTCCGTGGACGCTCACCAGCGCTTCGGGGTGACCACCGGCATCAGCGCCCATGATCGGGCCAAGACCATCCAGGTCCTGGTGGATCCGAACGCGCGTCCCGGAGACCTGAGACGTCCGGGCCATATATTCCCTCTGAAGGCCCGCCCCGGGGGCGTCCTCCGTCGGGTCGGCCAGACCGAAGCCGCCGTCGATCTCGCCAGGATGGCGGGCCTTCCGCCTGTGGGAGTCATCTGCGAGATCCTCAACCCAGACGGGACCATGGCCCGTCGGCCCCAGCTCGAGCTCTACGCACAGGAGCACGGCCTCAGGTTCATCACGGTGGCCCAGCTCGTCTCGTATCGCCTGGCCAAGGAGCGCCTGGTCACGAGGGTCGCGGAGGCGGAGCTGCCCACCGAATTCGGTGACTTCCGTATCATCGCTTACCAGAGCCCCATCGACGATCGGGAGCACGTCGCCCTGGTGAAGGGCGACATCGAGGGGAAGGACGACATCCTGGTGCGTATGCACTCGGAGTGCCTCACGGGCGACGTGTTCGGATCGGTCCGGTGTGACTGCGGCCAGCAGCTGGAGGCCGCCATGCGGCAGATCTCCGAGGTCGGCCGCGGCGCCATCGTCTACCTCAAGCAGGAAGGGAGGGGGATCGGCCTCCACAACAAGATCCGGGCGTATGAGCTACAGGATCAGGGCCACGACACGGTGGAGGCCAACCGGGCGCTGGGCTTCAAGCCGGACCTTCGAGATTACGGTATCGGCGCACAGATCCTCTTGGACCTGGGCCTCAACAAGATCCGCCTGCTGACCAACAACCCCCGCAAGATCGTCGGGCTGGAGGGGTACAACCTGGAGATCACGGGCCGAGAGCCGCTCTACGTGAATCCCGGCGAGCACAACCAGGAGTACCTGGACACCAAGCGCTCCAAGCTGGGGCACCTGCTGTGATGCGGATCCTTTAGTGACCGATAACTAGCATGCGGAGCACCGAATCCGGGAGTCACCTTCCCGAGCCGCCTCCGGCGGAGGGGCGGCGGATTGCCGTAATCGCCGCCCGGTTCAACGGAGACGTCAGCACGGAGCTGGTGGAGGGCTGCCGGGCCGGCCTCAGCGAAATCGGTGTGCTCCCCGACGACGTGGACGTCTACTGGGTGCCCGGCGCCTGGGAGCTCCCCCAAACCGCCCGAAAGGTGGCCTCCCTGGGCCGGCACGACGCCATCATCGCCCTGGGATGCGTCATACGGGGCGAGACGGCCCACTTCGACTTCGTGGCCGGTGAGGCCAGCCAGGGGCTCGGAGCCGTGGCGCGGACCCTGGACGTGCCGCTCCTCTTCGGAGTGCTCACGACGGACACGCACGAGCAGGCCTGGGCACGGGCCTCCAGGGACGAGGACGACAAGGGACGTGAGGTCGCCCTGAGCGCTCTTCACATGGTGGCCCTGTACGCCGGGTTGGAGGAGTAGTGAGCCGGGCCGTCACCCACGACGCGCCCCGGCGAATCGACAGGACCCGTGCTCGGGCCTGGGCGCTACAGATCCACTACCGTTGGGAGGTCGGCGACAAGAGCGGCACACTGGCCCAGACGTTGGAGGACACGGTCGCTACCCGCCGGATTGCGCCGACTCGTCTGCCCTACATCCGGCGGTTGCTGACCGCGCTGGACGAACATGGACCCGAAGTCGACGCGGTGCTCAGTGAGGCTCTGGACAACTGGCGCATCGACCGGCTCTCCTTCCTCGATCGAGCCGTGCTCCGGATCGCCGCTGTGGAGATCACCCACTTCGACGACGTCCCACCCAAGGTTTCGATCCAGGAGGCGGTGAGGCTGGCGGAGGGGTACGGCGGTGCCGACTCCCCGCGGTTCGTCAACGGCGTGCTCGACGCCCTGTACAAGCGAACCGCCGGCTGACTCGGGGCCTCGGCTCGTGAACGTTCTCGTTCTCAACTGGCTCGATCCTGAGAATCCCCAGGCGGGCGGCGCGGAAGTCCACCTTCTGGAGATCTTCAGAAGGCTGGTGGAGAGGGGACATTCCGTCACACTCCTCTGCTCCGCGTGGCCGGGAGCCGCGACCACGACCAATATCGCCGGGATCGAGGTTCACCGGACCGGAGGCCGCCACACGCTCGCCCTCGCGGCGCCGGCGTATTACAGGCGTAATCTGCGGGACCGGGAGTTCGACGTGGTGGTCGAGGACCTGAACAAGGTGCCCTTTTTCTCTCCGTGGTGGGTCGACGCCCCCGTCGTCCTCGTGGTGCACCACCTCTTCGGGACCACTGCCTTCCGCGAGGCGTCGCTTCCTGTTGCCGCGGCCACCTGGCTGCTGGAGATGCCCATACCACGGGTCTTCAGCGACGTCCCTACGGCGGTGGTCTCGCAGAGCACGGCCCAGGATCTGGTGCGGCGGGGGCTGCATAGGGATCTCATGGAGATCATCCCGAACGGGGTCGACCTGGAGACGCTGACACCGGGCCATCCCGAGGATCGCTTCGAGGAGCCCACACTCCTGTACCTGGGGCGCCTGAAGCGCTACAAGCGGGTCGACCTCGTCATGGAGGCGGTGGCGACCCTTGTGGAGCGCAGCGTGCCGTGCCGACTTCTCGTCGCCGGGCAGGGGGACCACAGGGACCGGCTCGAGGCGCTCCGGGCCACCTTGGCTCTGGAAGATCGGGTCGAGTTCCTCGGATTCGTGTCCGAGACCAAGAAGGTGGAGCTGCTCAGGCAGAGCTGGGTCCACGTCCTGACCTCACCCAAGGAAGGGTGGGGCATCGCGAACCTGGAGGCCGCGGCCTGTGGGACGCCCACAGTGGCCAGCGACTCGCCCGGACTGAGCGATTCGGTGGTCGACGGGCGGACCGGGTACCTGGTTCCCCACGGAGACGTAGGCCGTCTGGCGGACCGGATCGCAGAGCTCCTGGAAAGCGAGGAGCTTCGATCTCGGATGGGCGAGAGAGGCAGGGAGTTTGCGGAGGGATTCAGCTGGGATGCGTCTGTCCGCGTCATGGAGCAATTCCTCGAAGCTCGGGTAGCTGAGGAATGAGGCCCTGGGTACCTTATCCGGTCGGCCGAATGCCCTGCGGTCGCTTCGACCCGCAGGACGATGCACCTTAGGGAGGTGGCATGGAGATTCGAATCACGTCACGTCACACCGACCTTCCGGATGCGCTGCGCGAGCGCACAGAAGAAGTCTTGATGAAGCTCACCAAATATGAATCTCGGGTCTCTGCAGCCGAGGTCGTGTTCGATGAAGGAAAGCGCTCGAAAATGGTCGAGGGCATCATCCACGTCGATCGAGGTGACCCAGTGGTCGCGTCGGGCGAGGCGCGCGATTTTCGTTCGGCTCTCCATCAGATGATGGAGCGCCTGACCCGTCAGCTCCGACGGCGTCATCAGCAGAACACGAATCACCAGGCTCCGAAGCTCTCAGACTCTCTCGTCGAGGAGTAGGCTGGATTTGACCAAGGATTCAGTCGACCTCTCGGAGGCGAAAGTCAGCCTTACGGTTGAGAGGCTCCTCGAGGATAGGGGGGAATCCCTTCATCTGGAGGTGCTGACCCCCGGCGTCTCCCTCGACCGTGAGGTCACGGACTCGGACGTCTCGAGTCCGGGGATCGCCCTGTCCGGGTTTACCCGGCGTTTCGCCGAGGGCCGCATGCAGGTCTTTGGCGAAACCGAGATCTCCTACCTCGAGTCCCTGGCCGATGACGAGGTGCGCGAGCGGGTCGGGCGCGTCTTCCGGTTTGACATTCCGGCCGCATTCGTGACCAAGGGGCTCACGGTCTCGGAGGGATTCCTCGACGTGGCGACGGAGCACGGGATTCCGGTTCTCCGCTCGAGCCTGAGCACCAAGGAGTTCTACTGGCGGATCAAGCCGTACCTCGACGCCGTCCTCGCCCCGCGCACTCATCTCCACGGCTCGTTGGCGGACGTGTACGGCGTGGGACTCCTCTTCGTCGGCAGCAGCGGCGTGGGCAAGAGCGAGTGCGTGCTCGACCTGGTGGAGCGCGGGCACCGGCTGGTGGCCGACGATCTCATCATCGTGTCGAGGCGGGGACCCGACGTGCTCCTCGGCGAGGGCCACGAGCTCCAGGGCCACCATATGGAGATCCGCGGGCTCGGCATTATCGACATCAAGAGCCTGTTCGGCATTCGGGCGACACGCCAGCAAAAGCGGATCGAGGTCGTGGTCCAACTCGAGACGTGGGACGAGCAGACCGTGTACAGCCGCACCGGGCTGGACGCGGAGGAGATGGAGATCCTGGGGGTTCGCGTGCCCAAGGTCACGATTCCCCTGAATCCGGGGAAGAACATCACGGTCATCTCGGAAGTGGTGGCGATGAACCACCTCCTCAAGTACTTGGGAGTGGATTCCGCTGCCGCCTTCAACAACCGGCTCCAGGACGCCATGCGTCCCGTCCGGGAGTACCTCGAGCAGGATTATGAGTGAGGATCCCCAGGTCCGAGGTGTGCTGCTCAGCCACGGCAAAATGGCTGATGGCATTGTGGACGCGGTGAGCAAGATCGCCGGTCTGCAAGAGGGCGCTCTGGTGGCGCTCAGCAACGAAGGATGTGATCCTCAGGGCCTGGCGGAGCAGGTCGACGAGCTGGTGGGCGACGTTCCGGCCGTCGTGTTCACCGACCTGTGCACCGGGAGCTGCGCGCTGACGGCTCAGCTCACCTGCCGGGACAACGACCGCCGGGCCGTCGTCTTCGGGATGAACCTGCCCATGCTCCTCGACTTCGTGTTCCATCGAAATCTCCCCCTGGACGAGTTGGTCCCCCGCCTCCTCGAGAAGGGCAGGGACAGCGTAAAGAGCGTCCCGGCACACCAGTAGCATGCCCGTCGTGCTCTACCGTATCGACGAGCGTCTCATCCATGGCCAGGTGGTCATGGGGTGGGGGCCCGAGCTGCGGCCGGAGCACTACATGGTGGTCGACGACGAGCTGGCCACCAGTGAGTGGGAGCAGGATCTGTATCGCCTGGGCCTCCCGGAAACGGCCACCGCCGAGTTCCTCTCCGTGGCCGAGGCCGCAGCTCGTCTCGAGGACCTCGAGTCCGACCCCCGGCATGCTGTCGTCTTGACCCGCTCGGTCTCGGCGATGACGGGCCTGGCGGCTGGAGGAGCCCTCCGAGGACGGGAAGTGAACGTGGGAGGGGTCCATCATGCGCCGGGCCGCACCGAGCGGTTGCCCTACGTCTTTCTCGGCTCCGAGGACGAGGCGGACCTGAAGGCCTTGGAAGACGCGGGGGCTGTGGTGTCCGCTCGCGACCTGCCGAGCAGCCGGGCCGTCGACTTGACGTCTTTGCTGGGTTGACGTCGTGACGGTGCTCCTCTCGGCCCTCGGGGGTGTGCTCGCCCTCGACGCGACCTCGCTGGGTCAGTTCATGGTATCCCGGCCCCTCGTGGGGGGAGCCCTCACGGGCTGGCTTCTCGGCGATCCCGTACTGGGCCTGGAGATGGGCGCGATTCTCGAGCTCTTCCACATCGGCGGCATGCCCGCGGGAGGATCACAGGTGCCCGAAGCGGGCCCGGCGGCCGTTGCGGCCGTTGCGGTCGCCGCGTCGGCGGGGGGAGCTCCCGGCATCGTCCTGGGCACTGTCGTCGGCCTTGTGACGTCGAACCTTGGAGGGATGACCATCGGTGTGCAGCGGCACGTGAGTGCCGCGTTGATCGGCCGAGTCGAGGCCGGCGCCGCCACGCCCGGCCACCTCGATGCGGCACACCTGGCCGTGATGGCGCTGGACTTCTTCCGTGGAGCTGCGGTCACGGCAATTGCCGCCTTGGCCGGGACCTGGCTGGCTGGAGCTCTCGGTTCCTGGTGGACTCTCGGGTACGGACCGACGGTGGGAATCGTTCTGGTCGGCGCGTCCATCCATCTCGGGGCGCTCCTGAAGGGCTTCGGAGGATGGCGGTCCCGGCGCGTGATGTTCATGGTGGGCGTGGTGGCCGGCATCGTTGGGGCCTATCTCGCGTGAGCACGACCGCGAAGTGGCCGGCCGGCTGGATGGGGAGCTTTGTGCGATCCTTCGCGATCCAGGGCTCGTGGAACTACCGGTCCATGATCGGCTCGGGGTTCGCCTTCGCCCTCGTCCCTTTCCTGCGACGATGTGGGCTCACCGGAGAGGAGCTGGCGGGCGCGACCCGTCGGCACTTGAAGTTCTTCAACGCCCACCCCTATCTGTCCGGGATCGCGTTGGGGGCAGTGGCGCGCATGGAGTCGGAGAAGGTGGATCCCCAGACCATCCACCGATTCAAGGAGGCCATCCAGGGGTCGCTGGGGGGATTGGGTGATACCTTGATCTGGGGTGCGTGGCGCCCGGCAACGCTGCTGCTCGCCCTGGCGGTTGCCTGGGCAGGTGCACCACCGTGGGTTCCGGTGCTTCTTTTCCTGGGACTCTACAACGCGGGCCATCTGGCGATCCGCTGGTGGGGATTCAAGATTGGACTCGAGGAGGGTCGAGACGTGGCCGCCCGACTCAGGGTGGCCGGTCTGTCCCTGATCGCGGAGCGGATCTTCAGCGCCGGTAGCCTGCTCCTGGGGATCCTGGTCGGGGGTCTGCTGGCGAGCCGGTTGGCGATGGCAGGAACGGGATGGCTCTGGTCACTCGGGGGCATAGCGGGCTTCCTGATCGGGGTCCGGTTCGGTCGAAGAGTGCTCCGAGTCGCGATGCTTGTCTTGGTGCTGGCGATCGCAATGGTCACAGCCATGGGGGCCGTATGACCGACCGGCGACTCGAGCGCACGGTCCAGGTCGTGAACCTCCTGGGGTTCCACGCGCGTCCGGCTGCCGAGTTCGTGCAACTGGCGGGGTCCTTCGGGTGTGACATCTGGCTGGAGAAGGACGGCCTCGAGGTAAACGCCAAGAGCATCATGGGCGTTCTCATGTTGGCCGCCGAGAGGGGGTCGCAACTGGTGATTCGAGCAGATGGCAACGACGCGGAGGAGGCGTTGGAGGCCCTGGCTGATTTGATTTCCCGAGGCTTCGAGGAGATGTACGGTGTCGAAGGTCTTTGACGGCATAGGTGCCTCGGAAGGGATCGGGGCGGGCCGTGTCCACATCCTTACGTGGGGGGTGCCGGACGTCCCCCACCGGTCCGTGGAGCCCGATGCC
This sequence comes from Longimicrobiales bacterium, assembly GCA_965238005.1. Lineage (GTDB taxonomy): Bacteria > Gemmatimonadota > Gemmatimonadetes > Longimicrobiales > Gaopeijiaceae > CBDCKN01. The sequence continues at coordinate 2,000,177 of OZ250165.1, read as the reverse complement.
GTCGAGGGTGAGGTCGACAAGCTCCACGCGGTGGTCGAGTGGGCCAAGGGAAGGCTCCGCGAGCTGGAGGAGTCGACGGAAGGGCGTCTGGGGAGCGTGGAGGCGCGGATCTTCGAGCCCCAGCTCCTCATGCTGGAGGACGACACGCTCATCGAGGGGGCGGCGCTGTACATCCGTGAAAACCGCCTTTCGGCGGCGAGGGCCCTCGACTGGCGGATGCTCGAGCTCCAGGCGATGTGGAGCCGAACCGCCCATCCCATGGTCCTGGACCGCATCAACGACCTCCAGGACTTGCAGGTCCGGCTGTTGCACGAGCTCCTGGGCCTATCGGATCCCGCGGACGTGTCCGGCCTAGAGGGCGCCATCGTCGTTGCCCGGAATCTGTCTCCGAGCCTCACGGTCCAGATGGACCCCGACCTCGTTCTGGGGATCGCCGCCGATCTGGGCACGCGAACCGCCCACTGGGTCATGCTCGCCCGATCGCTGGGAATTCCAACGGTCTGCGGGCTGGGCGTCGTGTCGCGTCAGGCCGATGCCGGGCAGGAGGCCATCGTGGACGGGCGCATCGGGCGGGTCGTCCTGGATCCGGACTCCCACGACCGGGAAGTCTTCAAGATCCGCCAGGCGCAGATCCAGGCGTGGGAGACGGAGATCGAGGTCATCGCCCAGCTCGAGTCGGTGACCGCCGACGAACAGCCGGTCGCTCTGCGGGCGAACCTCGATCTGCCCGGTGAGGCCGAGCGGGCAAGGGACCACGGCGCACAGGGGGTCGGCCTATTCCGGACCGAGTTCCTGGTGGTGGGACGCGACCAGATGCCCGACGAAGACGACCAATACGAGGCATATCGCCGGGTCGCGGAGACGTTTCCCAAGCAGGTGGTCACGGTCCGGACCTTCGACCTCGGTGGGGACAAGTTCCCCATGTTCCTGCACATGCCGGCCGAGGAGAACCCGTTCCTTGGATGGCGAGCCATTCGAGTTTGCCTCGACGAGCCCGAGCTCTTCCGGACCCAGCTCCGGGCCATCCTGCGCGCCTCCGCTCACGGCGACATCCGGATCATGATTCCTCTCGTGAACGACGTGGACGAGATTCGTCAGGTGCGTAGTCTGGTCGAGGAGGAGGAGGACCGTCTGCGCCGACAGGGCATCCCGTTCAACTCGGGCTATAAGCTCGGAATCCTGGTGGAGACCCCGGCCGCGGCGTTGGAGGCCGTGGAGCTGGCCAGACACAGCGACTTCTTCTCTATCGGAACCAACGACCTCACGCAGTACACGCTCGCCGTGGACCGGAACAGCGCACGGTTGGCCAAGCTCTTCAATCCCTTCCACCCGGCCGTCGTGAGACAGCTGGCCCAGGTGTCCCGGGTGGGGAAGAGTGCGGGGATCGAGGTGAGCGTGTGCGGTGAGATGGCCGCCAATCCCCTGGGGGCTTTTCTCCTCCTGGGGTTGGACATCACCACGCTCTCCGTGGCGTGGCCGTCGCTGCCCGAGGTCAAGAAGATGCTTCGCAGCTTCCGCATCGAGGACGCGCGCAAAGCTATGAAGCAGGCGGTGAACGCTCCCACGAGCCGGGAGGTGGTGGAGTGTCTCGTCGAGGGGATCGGCGGCTCCGTCGATCTCGCAGCGTTCTCAGGGCGGTGGAACTTGTCGCTTCCGGAGTGAAGGAATAGCTTCGGCGGGCCCAAAGGCAGGCCATCCCTCCGTTCCGGTGGACAACGAAATTCAGGGGCGCCAGTGAGCCGTTTTCTCTTTACGTCCGAGTCAGTGACCGAAGGACATCCGGACAAGATTGCAGACCAGATATCAGACGCCGTTCTGGACACCATGCTTCGTGACGATCCCATGTCGCGGGTGGCGTGTGAAACTCTCGTGACCACCGGCATGGCCATCGTCGCCGGTGAGATCACGACCACCTCCATCGTCGATCTCCCCGACGTGATTCGGCAGACCATCGTCGACATCGGATACGACGACTCCAGCTACGGCATCGACGGACGCCACTGCGCGGTCCTCACCACCATCGATCGCCAGTCTCCGCACATCGCCATGGGCGTGGACACGGGTGGGGCTGGGGACCAGGGGATGATGTTCGGGTATGCCACGGACGAGACCCCGGAGCGCATGCCGGCGCCAATCCGATTTGCCCATGCCCTGACCCATCGGCTGGCGGAAGTCCGACGCTGCGGCACGTTGCCGTGGGTGCGCCCCGACGGAAAGTGCCAGGTGAGCGTGGCCTACGAGGATAGCCGTCCGGTGTCCGTCGAGACGGTAGTGGTGAGCACGCAACATGCGCCCGACGTAGACAACGACACGATTCGAGAGGGGATCATCCGCGAGGTGATCTTGCCGGTGATCCCGTCCGACCTCCTGGATCCCGATACGTGCACCTTCCACATCAACCCTACCGGGCAGTTCGTCATTGGCGGTCCCCACGGCGATGCAGGTCTCACGGGACGCAAGATCATCGTCGACACGTACGGAGGGATGGGAGCGCACGGCGGTGGGGCGTTCAGCGGGAAGGACGCCACCAAGGTCGACCGCTCTGCGGCGTATGCGGCTCGCTGGGCGGCCCGGAATCTCGTGGACGCCGGGGTCGCGTCTCGTTGTGAGATTCAGCTGGCGTACGCCATCGGTGTCGCCCAGCCTGTCTCAATCCAGGTCGACACCTTCGGTACGGGCAAGTGTCCGGACGATCAGGTGGCCTCGGCCCTCAATGAGGTCTTCGACTTTCGGCCGCAGGCCATCATCGAGCAGCTGGGTCTCCGCGATCCCATCTTCCTTCCGACGGCGGCCTACGGGCACTTCGGCCGCACTCCGGAGAGCAAGATCCTCGAGGACGGCCGGACGGTCGAACTCTTCACGTGGGAGAGGTCGGACCGGGTCGGAGACATCCGAACGGCGGTCGGTCTCTGAGCCCGCAATGTAGCCGAGGACCCGGAAGAGAACCCCTGAGAGGCTTCGGAGTATTCCTACATGCAAGCGGATGGGTTTCCGAGTCCTCGACCAAGGCGAGCGCCAGTGCTGGTTCAGGTCTGCGTACAGAGTCTCGGGTTGGACCGTGCGTCCAGCGCACCGGTCGTGATCCTTCAGGAGAGCGACGGCGAGCGGGTGCTCCCGATCTGGATCGGGCCGGGTGAGGCGAGCGCCATCGCCATGGAGCTCGCCCAGATGAAGTTCTCCCGTCCGCTGACCCACGACCTCCTTGTGTCCGTGCTCGGTGGCCTGGGCGGCGCCCTCCAGAAGGTCATCATCAGTCGTGTCGAGGAGAACACGTACTTCGCCGAGATGATCATCCGACGGAACGGCGAGGTCATCTCCATCGATGCGCGCCCGTCCGACTCCATCGCAGTGGCCCTCCGTATGGAGGCCCAGATCTTCGCACACGAAGAGCTCCTCGAGCGGACGTCCATCGAGGTCTCCGAGGATCATTCGGTCATAGAGCTCGATGCGACAGATCCCGGGCTGGAGCCGGACCGGGAGTTGGCGGCAGAGGAGCTCAAGGAGTACCTGCGCAAGCTGGCCCCGGAGGACTTTGGCCGCTTCACCCCCTGACGATCCGCAGTTCCCGAGGCAACATCCAGAGTTCGTCTCCCATTCGCACTCTCCATCTCGTCCTGACGATCACCTGTTCCGGGCTCTCCCTGGGAGCGTCCGTGGCGATGGGACAACAGGACGATCTGCGACTCCAGGGCAGGGTGATGTTGGGGGGCGCCGGAGTCGGTTCGGGGATGGTGGTGCTGCATCGTGTGTCACCCGAGGTCGCGGGGGAGGTCGACTCGGTGAGCATCGCGCAAGACGGGGGCTTCGAGTTCGTGATCCCCCAGCCGCCCAGCGCTAGCACGCAGGCGGAGATCCTGTTCGCGTCGGTCCGCTACGAAGGCGTCCTCTACTTCGGGTCGGCCGTCTCCGATCCCGAGCAGCTCGACAGCCTCTACGTGATCAACGTCTTCGGCTCCAAGGAGGCGCCGCCTGAGGGTCTTCCTCTCCCGTTGAGCGTCCGTAACCTCTTTCTAGAGCGATGGGGCGAGGGATGGCGGGCCACGGACCTCTTCCAGATCCTGAACGGGGGCGAGCGCACCCTGGTGGCGGTCGAGGGCGGCGTGGTCTGGAGCTATCCCCTCCCGCCCGGCGCTACTTCGGCACAGCTCGGTCAGGGAGACCTCCCGCCGGACGCGGTGACGTTCGAGGGCGGCCGGGTCTCGGTGCGGGCTCCGCTGCCGCCGGGAGAGCGCATGCTCCTCATTCGCTACGAGCTCCCCGAGATCGAGGCAGAGTTTCCCGCCCCGGGGGCGACCGAGACGCTGGAGCTCCTGGTGAAGGAGCCGGCCCCCTCGCTCGACGTGGCAGGCCTGCGGCCCCTCGACGTCGTCTCGTTGGACGGCGAGAGCTCGTACCGACGATACTCCGGAACCAGCCTCCGTGACGCGGTGATCTCCCTGGAAGAGTCGTCGGGGAGACGGCTGCCCTCCATGGGGATCTTCGCCGCCATCCTGGCGGCTCTGCTGGGCGGGGCCGGCTTACTCGCCTATCTGCGGCCGCGGGGGCAGGTCACGGCTTCTTCGGCCGCCTCGGCTTCTGGAGCCGCAACCGCTCCTGGGGCCGCGCCGGCGGCCGGCGTCGGACGGGAAGGGTTGATCCTCCAGGTGGCGCGCCTCGACGAGTCGTTGGACGCCGCGACCGACCCCGAAGTGCGCCGGGGGATGTCGGAGGAGCGGACGGCGCTCATGGCCCGGCTTCGGGCCCGGAGCTGAGGTCTAGTGTCCCGTTTCCGAAGTGTCTCGGCCAGTCGAGGGCACGGTGCATCCGCGGGCTCGGCGTTGGGACTCCTTACGACCACGCTTCGCGCGGTGCCCGCTTGCGCTACGCAGCGTCGTGCCGCCTTGATCCCACGGCGCCCCGACCCTCTTGGTGGCTCGCGAACTTCGGCAACGAAACACTAGCGTGTCCGTCGTGACCACGCCCGCCGTCCTTCTCCGCTCGTTCAACTACAGCGAGACGAGCCGCATTCTCCGGCTGTACACTCTGGATCTCGGGCTCGTGGGGGTCATGGCGAAGGGGGTCCGGAGGGGAGGTGCCCAGGGGGGGATCGGCCTCGAGACCTTCTCCCGAGGCGATCTGACCCTGTACGTGAGACCGACGCGGGACCTCCAAACCTTCAAGGAGTTCGCCCTGCGGGAGAGCGGGCGGGGCCTCGGACGGGACGTCGTGCGCTTCGCTGCGGCTTCGGTTCTGGCGGAGCTGGTGCTGATCCACGCAGGATCGGAGGCGAGTCCGGAGGTCTTCGAGCGTCTGACTGTAGGGCTGAAGCGCATCGAGGATGTGGAGCGAGACGACGTCGTGGCTGCCCTGTTGAACGAAGGATGGATGCTGGTCTCGGCGCTGGGTTATCAACCCCAACTGGATCCGTGCGTCCACTGCGGCAATCCTCTGACGGACACCGACCTGGGGCGATTCGACTTCGGGGCCGGGGGAGTGCGCTGCCCTAGCTGCGCGGTGGAGATCGCCGGGCCGTTGGTCGGTTCGGGGGCCCGGGAGCAGCTCGAGGCGCTGCTCCAGGGTCCCACCGACGGGCCCATCACGAAGCCGAAGGCCCATCTCCAGCTTCTCCACGACTTCACGGTGTATCACGTCTCGGGCTCCAAGGCCCTCCAATCCTTCCGGTTCCTGTCATCGGTAGCCCGTCTCGAGTTGGACATGCCCACCGGGAACCAGCCATGACGGAGAAGAGGCTCATTCTCGGTACGGCCGGCCACATCGATCACGGCAAGACGGCGCTCGTGAAGGCCCTTACAGGCGTGGATACGGACAGGCTCCAAGAAGAGAAGGCGCGGGGCATCACCATAGACCTGGGATTCGCCGAGCTCGTACCGAAGGAAGGACTCCACCTCGGCATCGTGGACGTCCCGGGACACGAGGGGTTCATCCGTAATATGCTGGCCGGCGCCACCGGGATGGATCTGGTCCTCATGGTCGTGGCCGCCGACGAGGGCATGATGCCACAGACAGGAGAGCATCTCGACATCGTTCGGCTGCTGGGCGTCGATCAGATGGTGGTGGCGCTCACCAAGTCCGATCTCGTGGAGGACGAGTGGCTCGCCCTCGTGGAGGAAGAGGTTTCCGAGGCATTGGCCGAGACCCCCTTCGCCGGCGCTCCCGTGGTGAGAACGTCCACGGTGACCGGAGAGGGCATGGACGAGCTTGTGGAGGTATTGGCCGGTGTGGCCCAGCGGGTGGGGGAGCGCTCGAGCGAGGACATCGCCCGCCTCCCCATCGACCGGGCCTTCACGGTGAGAGGCACCGGTACAGTGGTGACGGGGACGCTGTGGAGTGGCAGCCTGTCCATGGGTGACAGCGTCATCCTCCAGCCCTCGGGCATTGGCGGGCGGATTCGGGGTCTGCAGGTGCACGGAGCTCCGGTGGAGCGGGCTGAGGCGGGCGAGCGCACCGCCGTCGCAATCACCGGGGCGGCCATCGACCTCGAAACGGTGAAGCGAGGCCAGGTGCTCGTGTTGGAGGCCGGTTGGTCTCCGACCTCGATGCTCACGGTGGCTCTCGCCGTCCTTCCCGAAGCCGGATGGACGGTCAAGCATGGACAGCGCGTGCGGGTCCACCTCGGCACCAGCGAGGTCATGGCCCGGGTTGTCACGCTGGAGGGTGGGGAGGTGCCCCCCGGCGAGTCCGGCTGGGTGCAGCTGAGGCTCGAGAACCCGCTCCTGGCACGCACCCGCGACCGCCTCGTGATCCGGTCATATTCGCCCGTGACGACCATCGGTGGTGGGATCGTCGCCGAGGCGGTGGCACCGAAGCGGAAGAAGCTTCGAGCCGGGGAGGGAGACGCCCTCCGGACGATCATCCACGGGGACGCCGCCGAGTCGCTGGGCGCGCGCCTCGCCCTCGCTGCCTGGAGGGGGGTGGCAGCGCAGGAGGTCCCCATCCACACCGGACTGGCACCGGACACGGTAGGATCGGCCAAGGCCACCGTGCTGGAATCCGGAGCCCGGGAGGCGGCCGGCGAGATCTACGGTTCCGTCACGGTGGAAGCCGCGAGGACGCTTCTGGAAGAGGCCGTGGACGCCTTTCATCGGGAAGAGCCCCTCAGACCCGGCATCGCAGTCGAGCTCCTTCGGCAGACGCTGCCCACGGGAGACGAGGCCCGTCTGGCCGAGCTTCTCCTGGACGAGGCCGCCGCCTCGGGCCGGATCCGCGTGCAGGAGGGCCTGGTTTCCCGGCCGGGGTATGAGCCGTCGCTCACCCCCCAACAGGTCGCCTTGCGAGAGGAGCTCCTGGAGCTGTATCGGCAGGAGGGACTGGCGCCGCCGACGGTGGACGAGCTTCCGGATGCGTCGAGGAACAACCGCGACCTATGGCCTGTGCTCAAGCTGCTGGAGCGTGAGGGGCACCTGGTGAATCTGGACGACGACATCTTTGCGGATGCACGGGCGATCGCTGAGGCAGGTCGTAAGTTAAAAAGTGAAATGGCAGGTGCTAAAGGGTTGGGGCCAGCAGACTTCCGGGATGTGCTCCCGGTTACGCGGAAACATCTGATTCCCATCCTGAGCTACTTCGACCGGACGGGGCTGACGCTTCGGAAGGGCGACGGCCGGGAAGTGGTGTCCCAGGGGGGGGCGGACGCTGCGGGGAGGTAGAAGGGGAACCAACGAGTGGCTTCCGGCCTATATGAACCCGGAGGAAACATATGCTTGCAACTGTTTTCGCCGAGAGGTATAGTTGAGACAAGAAGTGTAGGATTGCAGGCACTGACTCTCTGGAGGGCTATTAGTCCAACGGCTACGGCATGGGTAGGTGCACATGAGACGCGCATATTGCGTCTTCCTGCTTCTCGCGGTTTTCGGCATTGCGTCTGACCTTACTGCGCAGCCCGCCGAAAGACCGGAGAGGGGATTCACATTAGGCCAGAACTACCCCAATCCGTTCAATCCTGAGACGAAAATCCCATTCGAACTCAACGAGGGGCTATTCGAGGATGGTAGAACGGCCGTTGTATCCGTGCGCATCTTCAACGTGCTGCAGCAGTTTGTGGCCATTCCTACCGCCCTCAATCACCCCAACGGTCAGACGCCCCTGGTCGATCTGGAATACACGGTGCCAGGTCGTCACGAGGCCTACTGGGACGGCCTCGATCAGGCGGGACGGCAGGTGGCGTCGGGCATCTACTTCGTTCAGCTGACCGTGAACGGGGAGCGAGCGGTCATCAGGATGTACGTCACCAAATAGGATCCGTCCGCTAGGAGTGGACCTGTCTCAAGCCGACGTCCCTGAGGGGCGTTTTTTTGTCTCGGGTGCACTCAAGGGGCCCCTAGGGAGCCCGCTCTTCAAGCAGCCTGAGGAACTCCTCCGGCTCCTCGAGCTCCTCCAAGAGCCTCGGGACGTCGTCGTCTTTGGCGAACTGGGCGATCTTGCCGAGAACAGGAAGGTATAGGTTGGAGACCTCGAGGGGTGGAGCGACGATGAGGAAGAAGTTGTGGACGGGCTGGTCGTCGATGGCCTTGAACTCCACGCCATCCAGCTTCCGCCCGTATGCGAGGCGGAGGCGGCTCACTACGAGGGAGCGACAGTGCGGGATGGCGATCCCCCTGCCGATTCCGGTGGAGCCGAGATTCTCCCGGCGTTTCAGGGTCTTGTAGAGGATGCTTTCGGACTTCTCATCCAGGTGCAGGAGCGAGACCAGCTGCTTGAGGGTCTCGTCCTTCGATTCCGCCGCGAGGTTGAGATTGACGACGTCGCCCGTGAACAGCTCCCTGAGCTTCATATCTATTCCTCCGAAGGAGCGATCCTTCGCGAGCATGTTGGTTCGTCTGGTATGAGCCTGCAATATTCCTCAGGATGGTGGGGGCTGTAAAGCGCTGCACTTCACCCTTTTCGACGCGGATCATACCTTTCCTCATATGGCCGACGATCTCTTCGAGCTCCTCGCGAGCGACCGGACTCCGCTTTTCCTCGCGCCCCAGGCGGGCGTGAGCGAGTCGCCGTTCAGGCGGCTTTGCCGCCGCTTCGGAGCGGATATCGTCTCCACCGAGTTCGTGAGCGCCGACGGCATCATGCAGGGCAACCGCCAGACGCGGGATCACCTGCGGTTCGACGAGGACGAGCGGCCCGTCGGCATCCAGATCTTCGGGTCGGACGCCAGGACCATGGGGGAGGCCTCGGCCCTCGTGACGGACCTGTTCGGGCCGAACTTCATCGACATCAACTTCGGGTGTCCGGTGAAGAAGATCGTGAAGCGGAACGGGGGCTCGGGATGCCTCCGGGACATGGACCTGGTCGAGCGCATCATCAAGGCCGTGGCGGCGAACACGCACCTGCCCGTGACGACCAAGATCCGGAGTGGCTACGACGAGCCGTCGCGGGATCCCGTAGGGATCGGCCTCCGGTGCCAGGACGCCGGATCGCGGATGGTCACGCTCCACCCCCGCGCCAGGACGGACATGTACTCCGGGGAGGCCCGCTGGGATGAGATCGCAGCCCTCGTGGACGCCTTGGACGTTCCTGTGGTCGGAAACGGTGACGTCCACGTGGGGGCCGACGCGCGTCGCATGAAGGACGCGACAAACTGCGCCGGCGTCATGATTGCCCGGGGAGGCCACGGCTATCCGTGGATCTTTGAGCAGGCCCGGGCAGCGTTGGACGGCCGGTCCGTGCCGGCGGATCCCGGTGTGGAAGAGCGCTTCCGGGTGTGCCTGGAGCACATCCGGAACGGAATCGAGTTCGGACACGATGCGGATCGCACCCTCATCGACTTCCGGAAGCACCTCGGGTGGTATACGAAGGGACTTCCGGACGGACGATCTCTCCGGACCGAGCTCTTCCAGGTGACGACCCTCGAGCAGGTCGAGATGCTGCTGCAGGGCTATCTGGACCGTCACCTGGAAGGGGCCGAAGCGGCCTGAGGGCCGGCCGCCGATGGTCCGGCGGGGCGCCTGACGCGCCATGAGGGGGATCCTGGCCTTCCAGGCCGGGGTAAGGGTAGTCATCGGGTGACCGATACTGAAGTACCGGCCGAAAGGCCGCAGGAAACCGGGGGCGTCACGGCTTCGACGCGTTTGGTGAACATGGAGTTGCGTGCCGAGGTTCCTGGGACCTCGTTAAAACCTGGGGGAATCACAATTGCCAACAATGATCTGGCATTGGCTGCGTAACTACGGTTCGTAGCCCGTCTCCTGATCTGCCCGCCCGAGGCGGGTCTCCGAGACGTCGATGAGTCGGGCTGGTCCCACGCCAGTGCTGTCCTGGTGGGGGATGAGACGATCAGGTAGCTAGCTTGGGGGCCGGTTGCTCGCTCACCGCCCCATGCGAATTCTCGAGTGACGCTACGCACGTAGAGGCTCTGTAGGATCGATTCGCGGACGCGGGTTCGACTCCCGCCGCCTCCACTGCGCGAGAGAATCGCGCGAGTTGTGACGGGGCACCGGGTTACGCTCGGTGCCCCGTTCTCTTTCTAGAGCGAGTGTGCGGGTTTGTGTGCAGGTTGGGGTCAACTTTTCGGAGTGCTTGTGGCTGAACGAGAAGAGTTCTACGAGGAGTTGGATGAGTTGGGCGAGGCCACGGTGGACCGGTACGTGTACATGGGGCACTGGACCAACAGCACCGAGATGGGCTGGGCTCAGTCGTGGCTCCGCGAGCAGAAGATCAAACGAGAGGACCGGGCGATCAATGCTGCGGTGGACTCGGCGGAGGCATCGAAAGACTCGGCCAGCACCGCGAAAACCGCGAACCTCATCGCGGCCACATAGATGAGTCCATCCTTCGAGCCCACGAGGCCGTGAACGGTGGAAAACTGACGCGGCGGTGGGCCAGCCGGATCGCGATCGCCGTACCGGTACGTGTCGTCGGGCCGTTCCCCATACGCACCCCAGTGACGTAGGTAGGCCCCCGTCTCGCCGTCGAACACGATCACGCGGCGATTCCTGTACCCGTCCGCGATGAAGACCTCGTTCGTCGAAGGATCGACCCAGATCCCCGCCGGCCCCCCGAGAAGACTCTCGTCGTTGCTGCCCCCGCTCACCTCGTATTCCCCTATCTGCATCACCAGCTCTCCGCTACGCGTGAACTTCATCACGCGGTGATGCCGAAACGTCCCGATCCACACGAAGTCGTTGTGGTCGATGAACAGCCCGTGCGCGTTGCGCGGGAACTCTGAGATGTCCTGGGTAGCAGGGTCACCCCACCCCTGGACCACGCTGCCCTCGGCGTCGAACTCGATCACGACGGGAGCCGGCACGCAGCACGTTCCGAGCGGCGGATCCTGGACGGCCGAGATCTCCTCGGGCGTGAGCGTCTCGGGGAGATGAGTGACCCAAACGTGATCCTGCGCGTCTACGAAGACCGCGGTCACGGCGCCCATGATCCACTTGTTTGGCATCTCGAGAGGCCACGACGGGTCGACCGTAAACGTGGGAACCTCACCGCCGGGATCGCTCGCGCGTGTTGTGTCACCGTCGTCAGCCCCCGCGCACGAACCCAGGAAGGTCGTGAGGACAGGAGCAGGACAAGGCCGAGCGCCGGAATTCCAGGCGATCTCTGCATTCTTCGCTTCTCCGTGAGGGACTTCGTCGGATCGAGGAGGACGAAAGTGCCGCCGAGCTCGGCGCCTCGCAATCGCGACCCGGATGGCTCTCGCCGTGATGTCAACCTGCTTCCTCCTCTTCAGACTGATGCCTGATATCATTTCTGACCGTAAGCAGAATCGCCATGATCAGACTGATTCCAATGATCTCAAGCGGACCTTCCGAGAGCCATGGGAGGAGAAGCGAGACAGCCCCACCCAAGAACGACATTCCGATAATCACCCAGCCACGACGAGGGTATCCTTTCCAGACGCAATCCGACGCCCATGAGCGCCCCACCACTCAGGGCAAAACTCAGGAAAAGGATCAGGGAGAGAAGATGCATAGTGGATGGCCACGTAAAAGACCCGATCAGAATCAAGAAAACGAATGCGACGAGAAAAAAAAGCAGGCCAACCGCAGAAGGGAGAGTGCGCACCTGTAACATCAATAAGTAGCAATACGCGATGGCTAGTCCCCCCGCAGTAATCACTCCAGCATTGAAAATCCAGGCTGCAACTGCTCCCTGGCCCCCCAATTGAGAGAGTTGATCCAAGAACGAGTAGGATGGATTGAACAACTGACCCAGATAGACAACCAGCCAAAAGAGCAAGCCGCCCAACACACTGACTCCGACCCGATATCGCTTGGGCAGCCAGGCGAGGCTAAACCACTGTGTTGGAAACCAACGGGTAAGACGGACAAACCAATCTGGTGGCTCGATCACAGATTGAACTGTAATCCTCGATCCGGCTTCGATCTTTTTTCCTAAGAACCTGAGAAAGAGGATCGGCTTCACATAGGTAGGCTTGTTCAATCTCGGCCTCGGCAAGAGACCGGACGACGAGCCGTCGCACTCAGCCGCTGGGCTCCTCGAGGTCTGAACGGATCGTTTCCCACGACCGCCCTTCTTCAGGACTTCGCTGCGCTTCTTCCACCCGACGATCCAGTGCACGTCCGAGTGACGGCGAAATCGGGAGGGCCACCTCGTCGGACAGGCTCTCCCAAAGATCGTCGATTAGCGAGAGCCGTTCGGCGGGAGTCAGCTCGGAAAAATCGATTCGTGAAGCCATGACCAAAGCTCGCCTCCGCATCGGGGCCCGACAAGATCTGAATCGGCCGTCGTAAGACTTCGATTACTGCTGAGGTTGTAGGATATGGTGCTTGCTGCCGCGTACGCATCAGACGCATCTTGTCCGCCATGTCCGACACCGTCGCCCGCCTCAAGGCGGCCCTCGAAGGCCGCTACGCCATCGAGCGCGAGCTGGGTGAAGGCGGGATGGCCACGGTCTACTTGGCCGAGGACATCAGGCACGAGCAGAACCTGTAGGGGATGTAGCAGGCCTCGCCTAACCGGCAGCCCGCGCCTCACCCACGACGCGACTCCGCACTCGGCGGGCGAACGGTCACTCTGTGGTTGGGTGGCCGTTTTCGCGTTCCAGGTACCACATAGGTATCTGGGCAGCGGTGAGGGGACAAAACAAGCGGGCCACCCCGATGCTCAGGGCGGCCCGCTACCTGCTGGGGGCCACTCGACCCGAACGGCTTTAGACCTTCTGGACGTTCTCCGCGGCGGGGCCCTTCTGACCCTCTACCACGTCGAACTCGACGCTCTCGCCTTCGGCCAGAGACTTGAAGCCCTCGGCCTGAATGGCGGAATGGTGGACAAAGCAGTCTTTGCTATTGTCCTCGGGCGTGATAAAGCCGAAGCCCTTCTGATCGTTGAACCACTTCACTGTCCCTCTGGTACGCATCATCCTGCTCCTTTGGTGGTCATTGTCGGAGTCCGGATGAACCGCACCTTCCGACTACATGACTCGCGCGGGAACTCCCCCGCGCTGGGCCGCGGCACTTGCCACGAAAAAAGCGGGCAGCCTGTGGAGGCCCCCGCATCGATACCGCTGCTTCTAGCCTACTCAATGTTGCTCTATTCGCCGTAAAGCTCATGGAAGAGGCACTTCTCGTCAACCGTCCAGGGGACGGTGGGTGAAACCGTGGCAGCCCTGAAGGGCCGCTACCGCGTAGAGCGTGAGTTGGATGAGGGCGGTATGGCGGACCGGTCTACGTGGCCGACGGCCGAGTCGTCTTCGCCTTCGGGTGTCTGGCGGCACTCTCTTGCACGTTACTGGCGGGCGCCACCGCCCTGGCTGGCGCTGCGTCAGTTGGCATTCCAGAATCCTGAGAGGGATTCGCCGTGCGGGCTCTCGAGGAGCTTCTCGAACGCTCGGTCCCGGATCTGCCTGATGCGCTCGCGTGTGACGCCGAGAAGCGATCCGATCACTTCCAGGGTCCTCTCCTCTCCGTCGTCGAGGCCGTAGTACAGGGAGAGGATCTTCCGCTCGCGCTCCGTCAGGTACTGCTCGAACATCGTCTCGAGGAAGTCCCTGCAGGCGATCGCGTCGACGTTTCCCTCGATATCCGACGCCTCGGCCCCCGAGAACCGCTCACCGAAGCTCGCGCCGTCCCCATCCCTCCGGCCGATGGGAGCGTCCAGGCTGAGCTCTGCGGCCGCGACACGACGAAGAGCCCGAATCGTCCCCACCGGCTCTTCCATCTCACTGGCGATCTCGGCGTCGGTCGGCGTGCGGCCGAGCGACTGCGTGAGCTGTGTGTTGGTGCGCGCGACCTTCGCGAGGTTCGAGTTCTGATTCAGCGGGATGCGCACCGGGCGGGTCTGCGCGGCCAGCGCCTGGAGGACAGTCTGGCGGATCCACCACACGGCGTATGAGATGAACTTCACTCCCCTGTCCGGATCGAACTTCTCGACTGCCTTGAGGAGCCCCTCGTTGCCGAGGCACACGAGCTCGCTGAACTCGAGACCTCGGCCCTGGTACTTCCTCACAAAGGAGATCACGAACCGGAGGTTCGCGGTCACGAGCCGCTCGGCGGCCTCCTTGTCCCCAGCGCGCGCCCGTCGCGCGAGCTCACGCTCCTCCAACGGGTCCTGAATGAGCGGGTATTTCTCTACGTCTTGCAGGTACTGATCGAACGAATCCAGACCATGGGGGGAAGAAAACATTCGCTTCGTGCCGGTCCAGTCGCGGGTCGGTTTGGTCCTGAAGCGCAAGCAGCATCGGCGAGAAGCGCCTCTATGGCTGCTCGAAGGGGTGTGGGTCGCCGACGATCTGAGGGGCGCGGCGAACCTCATCCTGTCGGATTCGCGGCGTTGACCCGGTTTGTCGCCTCGGGTAGCTTTTCCCGCGAGAAACCCCGCCCGCGGGGTGGGTATTCAGAGCTGTGGGGACGGACCCAGAGGCTCCACGGCAGGCAGATCGAGATATCAGGAGGATGTCGGCGCCATGGTCACGATGACGAGTTCGGCGACCGAGAAGGTCCAGGACTTCATACAGGAGTATGGCGTCGAGGGTGACGTTGGACTCCGCGTTGCGGTGCTACCCGGTGGGTGCTCCGGCTTTCAGTACGGTTTGAACGTCGAGGACGGTCCCGAGGCGGACGACGAAGTGCTCGACGTCAACGGCGTGAAGGTGTTCGTGGACCCGTTCAGCGCGCAGTACTTGGAAGGTGTCGAGATCGACTACGTGACGAGCATGATGGGTCAGGGCTTCACTTTCCAGAATCCCAAGGCGAGCGGCGGCTGCGGGTGCGGCAGCTCATTCACGGTTTGACGCCCCGCCGGGGCTGACGAACGGACTCGGCGCTCTGACCTGAGCCGGTCGGCATCGTTATCTTCAACGCTCGAGTCGCTCCGACTCGGGTAGGATCACGGCAGTCGAGGAAGGCGATGGCAGTAACGGATAAGACCGTTCGCGACGCCCTCAAGGGCGTGAAGGACCCTGAGCTGGATCTCGACCTCGTCGTCCTCGGGCTCGTCTACGACATCGAGGTCGATGGTGGGGACGTACATGTGGTCATGTCGCTGACCTCGCCGATGTGTCCTGTCGCCGACCAGCTCGTCTTGGACGCGCAGGCTGCCGTGGAGGGGGTGGAGGGTGTGGAGAGCTGCGAGGTCGAGCTCACCTTCTCCCCGCCCTGGACTCCCGAGCGTATCAGCCCGCTGATCCGTGCATCTCTAGGTCTGTGAGGCATTGTCGGGCGCAAGGGATGACCGTGTCCGACGGGCATCGCCGTTCTTCGCCGAGCAGCTCATCCATGCCTACCACCCGGACGTCGCGGGTCCCTGTGCGTGCGGGAAGCCGGGGGACGGTGACGTATCTGCGGGCAGCGGCCGACACAATGGTGTTCGCCCCCGGGCTCCAGTGACCTAGGGGCCTGCGCTCAGGTCCTTGAAGAAAGCCTGACCGTGCCAGGTCTCGGTTGCCGGCCGCTCGAGCGCGCCCGCCCGAGCTTGCTCCACACGCGTCAGGCTCGTGTCGAACACGGGCGCGTCGGGTCCGATTCCTCCATCCGCCGCGAGAGCTCGGAACTCGGCGCGCGACAGAGTCAGGATCTCGGTCCCGTCGCGGAACCGGACGGGCGCATGGTCGACCAGCGTGACGCCGATCTCTCCGCCGAAATCCTCCAGGCGATTCACGAGCGCGTCGATCGAACAACCTGAGGGCGCCTCCGCATCGACGTCCACACCCACGAGCAAGAAGCGGCCTTCGCGCAGCTCCCGACCCGATTTCAGGGGCACGCCATGTGCCGCCCAAGACGCCAGAAACTCGTCGACCGCCTCCAGGCACGCTCGGGCCTCGACGTCCGTCAGGGTCCGGCTCGCCGGAAAGACCCAGAGGCGGCCATGGCCCGGCAGCACTTCGAACGGTACTCGTGACACGTCAGCCCCCTCCCGGCTCGGACGCCGACTGGCTCGCGAACAGAATGAGCAGGCCGACCGCGGCGACGTTCATGATGACCGGGATGATGATCGCGAGCCCGTACACTACGACGACCGGGCACGCCAGGACGAACAGGAGCCTGGCGCCCGGGTCTTGTTCTGTACGGTCGAAGTTCATGGACGACTGGTGAAGGCGTTCGGGGCGGGGAGCGCCGAAGAATACCCACAACGCCCCAGGAGTGCCATAACTTTCCCAATTCGTGCTGGGTATGAGAAATAGATAACGTAAGAAAATCGAATTTCCATAAGATCGGAGCGTTGCGAGGTGGCAAACAGCGAACAGCGGATCGATCTCAGGAAAGCACTGCTGAACCCGGCGCTTGTATTCCTTGGTCCCGAGGATGTGCTTAAACGGGACGAGTTGACTCGGGAACAGAAGATCGAAGTCTTGCGTCGGTGGAAATTCGACGCGCTACAACTTCAAGTCGCGGACGAAGAGAACATGGGAAGCGAGCAACCGTCGGATATTCTAGACCGGGTGCTGCAAGCACTCCATGCGCTGAACCCGGGTCCCAATCTCGAAGATTCACCGTCCACGAAGCACGGCGGCGTTTGATTTCAAGTTTCGCCGCCAGGCAGCTGAGACCGAGGAGAAGGCGCACAGTGCTGGACACGTTCGGCCGGCCTCTTAAGAGCCTCCGGGTCTCACTGATCGACAAATGCAACCTGCGTTGCCAGTACTGTATGCCCGAGGAGGAGTATGTCTGGTTGCCCCGCGACGACATCCTCACCGTCGAAGAGATCGGCGATCTCGTCGATGTCTTCAGCGAGCTTGGAGTGGACAAGGTGCGGCTCACAGGCGGCGAGCCGCTGCTCCGCCGCGAAGTTGTGGATGTGGTGGAGCGGCTAGCGGCAAACCCGGACGTTCGTGACCTGAGCATGACCACCAATGGTGTGTTGCTGGCGAAGCAGGCGGAGTCGCTCCGGAGCGCGGGACTGGACCGGGTCAGCGTGAGCCTGGATACGCTACGGCCGCAGCGGTTCGAGCAGCTCACACGCCGCAACCGTCTCCCCGACGTGCTCGAAGGGATCGATGCCGCCGCGGAGGGCGGGTTGAAACCCCTCAAGATCAATACCGTGGTCATGCGCGGGTACAACGACGACGAGCTCACCGACTTGATCGACTTCGCTAGAGATAGGGGCGCAGAAGTCCGGTTCATCGAATACATGGACGTGGGCGGCGCGATGCGGTGGACGATGGACTTGGTCGTTTCGAGTAGGGAGATACTGAGCCGGCTGGCGAGGCACCATGGACCGATCGAGCCGCTTCGCGACAATGGCTCGGCTCCGGCGAACCGCTATGCGCTGCCCGACGGGACGACCTTCGGCATCATCGCCTCGACAACCGAACCATTCTGCCGTGCCTGCGACCGGAGCCGGCTCACTGCCGATGGGATGTGGTTCCTGTGCCTGTACGGAGCCCACGGGATCGACCTTCGGCGGCCTCTGCGAGAGGGGGCCTCCCAAGACGAGATCAGGTCGCTGATCGTGCGCGGGTGGACAAATCGTGCCGATCGTGGGGCCGAAGATCGGAAGGCGCTGGGCGTGCGAGGCCCTCTCTATCAGATCAAGGCTCTACGTAAAGATCCGCACCGGGAGATGCACACGCGGGGTGGTTGACGGTGCAGCTTTGGGCAGTGCTGCCGCGCCATCGTAGACATTTCACCGATGCGATGGAGTTAGCGTTCACCTCCCCTCGTCAAGCGAGGCGGAGAAGAAGCCGAGCTCACAGCGCATCGCGTAACGGTAGGCCAGAGAGACCGTGTGCGTGCCCTCGGCTAGCTGGTCGAGCAGCGACTCGAGCTCGGCTGCCAGCGCCTCGAACTCCTCGCTCGAGTAGGTCTCGATCCACTCCCGATAGGGGTTCTGGGAGTGATCCTCTCGGGCCAACTCCTGTCCTAAGTATGCATAGAGGCGCATGCAGGGGGTCATCGCCGCCATAATCTCACCGACCTCGGCCGTCCACGCGGTCCGAAGCAAGAAATCGGTATAAGCGCGGGTGGCCGGATGGGGTCGGACGTTCCCCAAATCGATTGCAAGACTCTTAGCGTAGCCTTCGTGGAGAGCTTCAGCTCATCCAGTACGCCGCGCATGAGCCCGTGGAGCCTCTGTACGACCTCCCGTCTCTCCACTGCTCGAACGGCGCCCAGGGCGTAGGCGCTGAAAAGGGCCTGCAGAAAGAAAGCGTCCTGAGCCAGATAGTGCTTGAAGACCTCGGGATCCAAGCTACCGTCTCCCAAGCCGCGGACGAACGGATGGGCCAAACATTCTTCGGCTAGTGCCTGGTTTCCCTGCCATAACGTCTTGTGGAGCGGTTCGGCCGCCATGATCGGTTCAGCCTTCCCAAGTCATGCGCCAAAAATCCCGCTCATGGCGCATCACCTCGTTGAACATCGCTTGCTGACGGGGATGGGGATGCTCGTCCACGAGCCTCGACAAGACACGCACGTAGGCTTGGAAGTCCTCATGGGTCCACCGGGCGATAAACTCGGCGTACGGCCCCTGGGCCTCAAGACGACCCCACGCGACCGTATAGGCCACCTCGACGCCGTAGAAGAGTGCCAGCAGCACCTGGAAACCGGGGGCGCTAAAGTAGCCCCTCCACCAGGGCAGGAATGAGCCGATTCTTCTGGGACATGCGATATCCGGGTACCCAGATGCCCCCGTCCCCTGGAGCATTGGACGGTTTCCTGAGCATCGATTACTCACCGCCCGCATCGCCGACTGCGCCTCCCGGACGATACATCGTCCGACTCTCTGTGGGCGGACAGGCTTACGAGCAGCCTTTCGAGATTCGGAAAGACCCGAGAGTAAAGGCCAGCGACGCCGATCTCAGGGCCCAGTTCGAGCTCATGGTTGACCTCCGGGATCGGTTTTCGGAAGTGGCCGACGCCGTGATCAGGATCAGAGAAGTCCGAGCCCAGGTTGACGGGCGTCAGGCTGAGCTACCAGAGAATTCTAGGGTCGAGGCCGACGGGATCCTAAAGCAGTTGAGGGAGATCGAGGGCATTCTCACGATATGGATGGGGTCCCAGGCTCACCCCATGATGTGGAGCCCCCCGGGGTTGACCGAAAAGCTGAGCTCGCTCTCAAGGGCTGTCGGCGCGGCCGATGCCAGACCCACGGAATCGATGTACGCGGTATTCGAGAACCTCTCGGAACGCTTCGAGGTCCAACGGAACCGGTTGAACCAGGTCATTGAGCAAGAGGTTCAACCTCTGCTGTCCCCCTGAGGGAGGGATAGGCAATTCAAGGGCCCCGCAGGTGCTGGCGTGACTCGTCACACTAACTAGAGAGGCCAGTTGCCATGAGAGCGCGTTCGTTGATCAAGCTCACTTTGCTCGCGTTCCTGCTGCTAGACGCGAACGCGGGGTCCCAGGCCTTGGCCCAGGATGCCGGCGCTCTCCGTCATCTCCAGGTCGATGACTACTTCGCCCTGAAGAGCGTGGGCGGCCCGCGCATCAGCCCAGACGGCGCCTGGGTCGCTTACACGGTCGCTTCCAAAGACCTCGAGAATGACCGCTCCGAAACGCGGCTATGGATGGTCCCGACCGCCGGTGGCGAGGCCCTCCCCATGACGGCCAAGGGCAGCTCCGCCGGGCGGCCCAGGTGGAGCCCGGACGGCGAGTACCTGACCTTCATGGCGAGCAGCGGGGACCAGGGCTCGCAGGTCTTCACCCTGGACCTACGCGGCGGGGAGCGCGTTCAGCTCACCAGTGTCAAGCAGGGAGTCGAGGGCTACGAGTGGTCGCCCGACGGGAAACGACTCGTGCTCCTGATCCGCGATCAGAGCCAGGAGGAGGGCCCAGGGCCCTGGGTGGTCGACCGCTTGCAGTTCAAGGCAGACTATGTGGGTTATCTGAATCGTCTGCGTGCCCATCTTTATGTCTTTGACGTCGAGACGAAGGCCACCGTGCAGATCACCTCCGGGGACTATGAGGACTCCGGTCCGGCCTGGTCTCCGGATGGGAGCCTGATCGCCTTCACCAGCAACCGCACCGACGAGCCAGACGCCAACTACAACAGCGACATCTGGCTGGTGAAGCCCGACATCCCCCACGACAGGCAGAAGCCGGTCCGGGTCACCTCTAACCCCGGGTCTGACGACGGGCCAGTCTGGCACCCCGACGGCGAGCGGCTCGCCTACATCACGACGACCCGGCCCGAGATCCCCCAGGGCTACCTGCAGACGAAACTAGCGCTCATCCGTGTCGGTGAGGACGGGCCCGTGCTTCTCACGGAGTCCCTCGACCGGAAGGTCTACCAACCGCATTTCGCGCCCGACGGGGGCAGCGTCTACGTCCTGCTCGAGGATTGGGGCCAGGTCCATCTGGCCGCCGTGTCGGTCGACGGCGGCAGCCTGAGCCGGCCGATCGCCGGACGACGCCGGGTGGAGGCGGCCACGGTGGCACCCGACGGCGCCGTCGTCGCCCTCGTCAGCGAGCCCCGGTTGCCGGCCGAGCTGTTCGTCCTCGATGCCGAGCCCTCCGCCTCCTCGGGGCTACGCCGCCTCACGCACGTCAACCAGGAGCTGCTGAAGACGATCGCGCTGGCGGACGCGGAGGAGGAGCGCTTCCCCACCCTTGACGGAACTCAGATCCAGGCCTTCGTCTACAAGCCGCCGTCCTTCGACCCGAATCTCCGTTACCCGACCCTGCTCTGGCTTCACGGCGGCCAGGAGGCGCAGTACGACTATGGTTTCAACTTCCGGGTGCAGCTCTTCGCGGCCAACGGCTATGTGGTCGTGATGCCGAACGTTCGAGGATCCGGAGGCAGGGGGCTCGACTTCACACTCTCGAACTGGGGCGCCTGGGGCACCCACGACGCCGAGGACGTGCTCGTCGCCACCGACCACGTCGTGGAGCTGGGCTACGCCGACCCCGAACGGCTCGGCATTGGCGGCTGGTCGTACGGAGGCATCCTCACGAACTACGTGATCACCTCCACGGATCGCTTCGCGGGCGCCGTCTCCGGGGCCGGCAACGGGCTGTGGATCACCAACTACGGCCACGACGTCTACCAGGACTGGTACGAGGCGGAGCTCGGCCTGCCCTGGGAGAGCCGCGAGGTCTGGGAGAGTGTTTCGCCTTTCAACAAGGTCCAGAACATCACCACGCCAACGCTCTGGATAGGAGGGGAGAAGGACTGGAACGTCCCGATCATCAACTCCGAGCAGATGTACCAGGCGATGAAGCGGTTGGGCCGCGAGACCCTGCTCGTGGTCTACCCCGACGCACACCACGGCATCCGTCGGCCCATCTATCACCAGGACCTGCTCGAGCGCTTTCTCGCCTGGTTCGACAAATACGTGAAGGGCTGACATTCCGGTTCATAGCGCCCTGCGAACGGTTGCGTGCCCGTTCCGTCAAAGGATGGCCGCAAGTGTGGGAAGAAAGATTCCATTGTGACGAAAGGCAGATTCAAGGTCCCACACACTCTGGTTCTCCTCTTCGGGATGGTGATCCTGGCCCAGGTCTTCTCATACCTGCTTCCCGCCGGGTCGTTCGAGCGGGTGGAGAATGCCGCCGGACGACTCCAGGTGGTGCCCGGCAGCTTCCACTTCACCCCGGATGCTCCGGCGTTGTCGCCTGCGGCCAGCCTGACAGCCATTCCCAAGGGTTTCAGCGGAGCACACGAGATCATCTTCTTCGTCTTCATCATAGGGGGTGCATTCGCCGTTCTTCGGGCCACGGGGGCCGTGGATGCCGGTATGGGAGCCCTCCTCAGGCGCTGGGGGGACCGACCCTTCTGGTTGGTGGCCGGCGGAACTCTCCTGTTCGCTGTTGGGTCGAGCACCATCGGATTCGGCGAAGAGTATTTTCCCTTCGTACCCGTCCTCATCACCCTGGCTCTCGCCCTTGGATACGACAGGATCACGGCTGTGGGGATCATCATGGTTGGGTACGGCGTTGGTTACGGCGCTGCCCTCATCAACCCCTTCACCGTTCTTATCGCCCAGGACATCGCAGGACTCCAACCCGCATCGGGGCTCTGGTACCGCGTGGCGCTCATGGTCGTCTTCCTGCCGATTGGCATTCACCACGTCTGGTCATATGCGAAGAAGGTGGGGCGGGATCCGGCGGCGAGCCTGGTGGCCGACGTGAGCGCGCCCGAAGGCGTGTCGATCTCCAGTGGCGGAGATGGAGAGGCCGGGGTAGACCATCCTCCGATGACGACCACGCACAAGCTGGTCCTAGCCGCCGTTGGCATCGCTATGGTCCTCCTTGTCTACGGGCTGAGCCAGTGGCGCTGGTATCTGGTCGAGATGCAAGGAGTCTTCGTCGGTCTCACATTGATCATGGCCATCATCGCCCGGATGAGCCCAGACCGCACAGCGGTAGAGTTCGGCGTGGGCGCAGCGAAGCTCACGACCTGTACATCTTGAGCTGGTGCCCCCAGTCCGCGGCCCGCTCCGGTCCACGCGCGGTGGGAAGGGTGCTGACGGGGCCGCCCAGGGTCGCGCCGTCGCCTGTTCGCTGATCTGCGCTGGCGAAGTGTTCAAGTGAGTCATTCAATAGAAGCGGAGGGAACGACATGGACTTCACGGACAAGCGGGTCCTGGTGACGGGCAGCAGTCGGGGTATCGGTTTTGCCATTGCAGAAGCCTTTGTCGACGCTGGCGCTCGTGTCGCCCTCAACGGCAGAACAGAGCAATCCGTGAGCGCCGCCATCGATAGACTGGGCGGTGGTGAGCACGTGGTCGCGGCGCCCGGCGATATTGGAACGGTTCCCGGCTGCGAGTCAGTGGTAGAGACTGCGATCGACGCCTTCGGCGGCCTCGACATCCTGGTGAACAGCGCCGGTGTCGGTGCTGGTAGACCCATTGAAGATTCTGACGAGGCGATGTGGGACGCTCACGTCGACGTCAATCTGAAAGGCACATTCTTCTGTTGTCGTGCGGCGTTACCTGCGTTGCGCAAATCCGATGGCAACATCGTCAACATCGCCTCGGATGCCGGGCTGATAGGGGTGCCAGGGATCACCGTATACTGCGCTTCAAAGGGTGGGGTCGTAAACATGACCCGGGCCATGGCGTTGGAAGTAGCGCCGGACGTACGGGTCAATTGCGTATGCCCGGGTTATGTCGATACCGACATGATCCGCCGCGACCATATCGACAAGAAAGACGACCCAGCCGCCGCAGAGCAGAGGATGATCGACTATGCACCGCTGAAGCGCATTGCAACGCCAGCCGAGATCAGCCAGGCGGTCCTCTATCTGGCTTCATTCGCGGCACGTTTCGTTACTGGTGCCGCGTTACCGATTGATGGTGGCTCGACTGCTGGCCATTGAGTTTGCGTCGGTTCCCACCGGGAAGTCCGAATGAGGGGTGGGAAGCCAAGCATCGGCTCCCCTGGACGCGTTCAGGTGCTAACGAAACTTAGACGCTGACCTTCCCCGACGGTTGGTACGAAACGTCTGTAATCTTCGAAGGCGAACCAGATTGTAATCAGGGTTGCCAATACAGCTATCACCAAGAATAACTGAATCATACTCTGCCAACCCCAATTCATAACCATTCTACCCCCTGCAATGAGATATAGCATTGAAGCGGAGTAGGCAGCAACATCTACCAGCCCTACTAAGAGAGCGCAGTGTTTTCCACCAAATTCATTAGAAAAGACACTCGCTGGCAGATAGTATGCTGGAGCAAGTGTGAATCCGTAAAAGAACAGGATTATAATCGCAAGCGGAAATTTGAAAGAATCCGGAATCATCGGCAGTCCCTTCAAACTCCACAGTGCTGCAACGCAAACGCAGGTAGCTCCCAATAGTCCACCCAAGAGACCGACTCTTCCCTTTCGTGAGACGCTGTCATACATGAATCCTGCCCCAACCAAGGCAACCAAACATCCGATTGGAAATGCGGAGGCCCAAGAACCGGCCTGAGCAGACGATACTCCTTCAAAAGAAGTAAGATAAAGCGGCAGAAAAAGGATAAAGTCCATTAATATGGTCGTACACATAAGACTCGAGCATATTAGCCAGAAACGTCCGCTTCCTGCGAAAGCCCATAGTGCTTCGGCTGGATTCTTGTCGTCTAGAAAGTGAGGTGCCTTCTGTTCAGTATTTGGTTCATCTTGTCTATCAGAACCTTCTGGCGCGACTTGATCCTCTAAAGCTGGAAGCCCAACATCCTTTGGGTTCGCTCTTAGATAGAAAGAGATACATGCTACTACGGAAAGACCCACGACTCCAGCAGTACGAAATACATTTTGCCAGGAGAACACTGTGAGCAGCGTTCCCAACAATATCATTGATAAGGAAGCACCAAGACGAGAACTGACTGAAAGCATTCCCCACACTCTTCCATATTTTGTCGAGGGATACCATACCGAAATGATACTTGCCATGGAGGGCCAGCTTGCTGCCATTGCGAACAGCAAAAGGAAGTTTATACTGGCAAAGATGGTAGCAGAGGTGCCCCAGCTAAAGGTAACTGTGAGCAGGGCTGTGATAGAGAGAGCCACTAAGAATACTCTCCGTCCACCGAGCCAATCTGCGATCACTCCGGTAAGGAGTTTTCCCGTAATCATTCCCGCCATTCCCCAGGCTGCAATATCCCCGTAGCTGGCTTCGTCAAGTCCGAGCGTCGGATCTTTTAACATTTCCGGGCTTGCAACTGGGAGAGCTGTCCTAGAGAGAATGAATCCCATGTAGCCTATAAACATGCAACCGAGGATAAGAAATTCCCATTGTGTTCGTTTTTGAGCTAAGTCGTCTTTCGTCATCCTCCCATCATACTCCTTTATCCATTATGGCAGGGACGGGGCGCGCCCGAGCCGCTCGGACCGCTTTAGCCCTCTTCGCAGCGGGAGAGTATAAGGAGAATATCGGTCTGTCTATCTCACCGTCATGTCCAGCTAGCCCAATCGCCGCCAAAGAACTTCAAGTCGAGATCGGAAGGACTTGTTGGCTGAGGAAGCTTTGGGAATGGATTCATGCACCACTGCCTCGTCGTCCACAGCCTCCCTACCGAATGATTCGTTTGAAGACCTCCAGATCGATGTTCCGTCCGCAGACGACTGCGACGACCTTCTTGCCCTTGAATTGCTCTTTTCGCTTGAGGAGACCCCCGACGGCCAGCGCCCCTGAACCCTCCACCACCAGACGATGTTGCTCGAACAGCGTGCGGATGGAGTCCTCGATCTCGGTCTCGGTGAGCAGCAGAATCTCATCCACGTATCGTCGGCAAAGATCCAGAGTGATGCTGTCCAGATCCACGCCGCCGGCGCAGGTGTCCGCCAGAGTCGGGTAAGTCTCCATCTCGACCATCTTGTTGGTTCGCATGGATTCGTACATCACGGGAGAGTTCTCCGGTGAGACTCCGAAGGCCTCTACATCGGGGTTGTGGGACTTCAGCCAGCCCGCCGATCCGGTGAGTAATCCCCCCGCTCCGCAAGCGAAGAAGCCCGCATCCAGATCGGGAAGTTGCCTGGAGATCTCGTACCCGCACGTCCCCTGTCCGCCGACTACGATGGGATCGTTGTAGGGCGACACGTAGATCTTGTCGTCTTCTTCCGCAACGCGCCGGGCCTCCTTCTCCGCATCCCACGCAAGGGCGCCATGTATCACCAGATCCAGCCCATGGGACCTCAACAGTTCCAGGCGTGATGGATCCATGTCCTCGGCCACGTAGATGGTGGCGCGGTGTCCTCTGATTCTCACGGCCTCGGCAACCGCCAGGGCGTAATTTCCTGTCGAGGCCGAGACCACCCCCTGGTCGAGTTCTGCTTCCGTGAGCGAGAGGATCTTATTGATCGCACCACGAAATTTGAATGAAGAGGTTCGCTGCATCGAGTCCAGCTTGAGCCAGACTTCGCCATCGATCTGCTCGCTGAGATACATGGAGTACTCGAGAGGTGTGGGCGAAAGGTGGTCCTTGCATCTCTTGCTGGCCTCCAGAACCAACTGGGGTATATCAAGCTGCTGCTGAACTTCAGTAATCATGAGTGTCGCCTCGCTTGTGCTGTTCTTACCGACGAGCGCGGTCGACCATCTTGGCGATTTGAATGTCTTGGACCGCGACGCCGGTCAGATCCGCAACCGTGATCTGGTCCTCGCTGGTTCGTCCAATCGCGGGGTTCTTGATCACCTGGCCCAATTCCAGAATGGAACCTTCGTCGATCAGTCCTCCTTGAATCGCATGAAGGCACTCGCCGTATTGGCCACATTGTGAAATGCTGTCCGCGACCACTAGATCCGCCTTCGCCAAGAGCTCGGCTTCGAGCTCCTGCTTGCCAAGATCGTCGGACCCCATCGCGGTGATATGCGTACCCCTTCTCACTTGATCGGCCCGGATCAAAGGACTCTTGGCCGAGGTCGCGGTGACGATGAGATTGCACTGCGAAACCAGGTCATCTAGTGTCTCCGCCGCTTGGATATCCAATCCCCAAGCCTGAATGCTCTCGCTCGCTCGAAGATCGTCGAGCATGCCTTGCACTTTGGTCGAATCCCTACCCCAGATGAAGCAACTCTCGCAGTCGACGACAGTGCGAAGCATTTCGAGTTGCATCCTCGCCTGCACGCCAGTTCCGACGATTCCGATGTGATGGATAGTTTTTGGCGCCAGGTGCTTCGCTGCGACCGCCCCCGCGGCAGCGGTGCGCATATCGGTGAGCCAGCATTTGTCCAATAGAATCAGCTTGAGCTCTCCGGTCTTCTGACTGAAAACCAAGATTACGCCATCGGCGACCGGCAGGTCGAGCTCGGGGTTGTTGTAGAATCCGGATGCCATCTTCAAGACGTAGTATTCGCCACCGGATACGAAGCCGTACTTGATGTGAACGTCGCCTGGAGGGTCGTCAAAGTGCAAGAATCCAACCGGCGGGACGTTCACCTTGCCGTCGGAATAGAGAACAAATCCAATCTCGATTTCCTGGATCAGCTGTGGGACGTCGAGTAGACGCTTGATCTCATCGAGTTCGAGTACGGTTGTCACTGGCATGCCTCGTGTTGGAAGTTACAAATCATAGAACAGCATCTTTCTTGCGAAGCGTGGTCGGGCATCTTCGAGTTCCATCAGACCGGCGGGTTCGACCCCACCGAACCGGAACCCATTCCCGACCACGCTTCGCGCGGTGCCCTCGAATTCGATCAGTCGCTGCCAGACTGAGAGCACACCCCCATGCCTTCGTCGCTCTGGTTTGAGGGTCCACCCCCGCTCACCCACCTCCGCCCATCTACGCATGCGTTCTTCCCATTCGAGCACTGCGAATATCTGAGCGCACGCTTGATTGTCAACGATGAGAAAACAATCGGCCCGCCGCGCTCCCCGCGCCACGGGCCGATGTCTGTGCGGATCGGGGTCGGAATAGCATTTCCGGAATTACCCCGATATCGAAAAGCCGCTTAGTTATGCGACACTCTTCCAATACCATCCTGCGACATGAGTGGAGGCGGCGGGAGTGATCTGCGGTTCGCCTTCGGCGAATCCTCGATCGTCTCGTCGGTCAGCGGGAGGGTCTTCGACACCGCTCGTGCTCCTCGGCTCGCCCCCGCGATGCGTCCTCGGGCTTCGCCCAAGTCCGCGCGGCTTCGCCTCCCGCCGCCTCCACCGACGTCCAGCTCCGTGCACGCCAAAAGCCCCCAAGAGCGCGAGAGGCGCTCCTATGCGGACTTCACTGAAACACACAGGTCGAGCCGTGGGCTCAGGGCGGCAATCATGACTGATAAGCCTACATGCGGTGACGCCGGTGGCCTGACGAAAGCCGGAGCGCCGTGCAGATCCACGCTCAACCTCGGCGACGGAGGTCGGTGTCTCATGCACGATACGTCGAGAGCAGAGGAGCGTTTGCGGGTGACACAGGCCGGGGGCGTCGCGTCGGCGGTGGCCAAGCGGGACAGGAAGACCGCCGACCCCGACGATGTGCCGACGGCACCCCGTACCCTCCAGGACGCTGTTACGTGGAGCTCATGGGCCATACACGGGGTGGCGTGTGGGAGAATCGACGCTAGGACCGCCCACGAGATTGGCTACCTCGTGAATGCTTTCAAGGCTGCGGTAGAGAAACGCGACCTCGAGCGCCAGATCCAAGAGCTTCGGGCCGAGTTGGCTGAGGCGCAGAAGCGGCCGGGCCGGTTGGGGATGGCAT
This sequence comes from Longimicrobiales bacterium, assembly GCA_965238005.1. Taxonomy (GTDB): domain Bacteria; phylum Gemmatimonadota; class Gemmatimonadetes; order Longimicrobiales; family Gaopeijiaceae; genus CBDCKN01. The sequence continues at coordinate 1,971,723 of OZ250165.1, read as the reverse complement.
GACTTCTACCGCCGTCGTCGAACGCCTTGGGGTCGAGGTGGGCGAGGTCATAGCCCGTCACGACCGAGCCCGAGACATCTCGGATTTCTTGAAGTTCGAGGACGATTCAGGCGGATTCTTCCAGGACGTTCTCCGCTGTGCGCCTTGGGCCAAGCAGCACGAGATGGCGGAGCTCGTGCGAGACAACCCGCGCACCGTCGTAGTGACTGCCAACGGCCTCGGCAAGGACTGGATAACGGCCCGCATGGCTCTGTGGTGGGTTTTCGCACGCCGGGGCCTCGTCATCCTCACGGGTCCGACCGAAAGACAGGTCAAACAGATCTTGATGCGTGAGGTGCGTCGGGCGTTCGCTCGTGCCCCTGAACTCCCCGGGGAGCTGTACTCGATGGAGCTCCGGGTGGATGAGCAAGGCGAGGCCGGCGTCCTCGCCTTCACCTCTGACAACGCCGACCGCCTGACAGGCTTCCACCATCCGCGCTTGCTCATCTGCGTGACAGAGGGCCAAGGCGTCTCTGAGGACGCCTACGAGGCCCTCCAGGCGTGCGCGACGGGCCCGGAGAACCGTGTGTTCGTGTACGGCAACCCGACGCGCCCCACCGGCCCGTTTTACCGTGTCGCTCACTCGGGGAATTGGGCGCGGCTCCGGATCGCCGCGTCCGAGCACCCCAACGTCATCTCCGGCTGCGAGGAGATCCCCGGCGCCGTTTCTCGGGAGTGGATCGAATCGATGCGGGAAGAGTACGGCGTCGGCTCCTCGATCTACCGCTCGCGCGTGCTTGCCGAGTTCCCCGAGGATTCGATCGAGGGCCTGATTCGCCGGGATTGGCTCCGGGCCGCGTTCAAGCGCCACGAGACGGGAGCCCTCACCGACGCGGCCGCTTGGGTCACTCCGATCCTGGCCCTCGATCCCGCGCGCTACGGACCGGACGAAAGCGTGCTCGCCGTCGTCCGTGGCCCCATCGTCCAAGAGCTCGTGTCGTGGAGGGGAGCCTCGACCGTCGAGACCGTCGAGCGCACGATCGAGCACGCTAACCGCGTGCGGGCGACGGCCCCGAGGGGACGGAGTCCCATGATCTACGTGGACGAACCGGGACTCGGGGGCGGAGTCGTCGACCTGCTCAAGGCCAAAGGGTGGAACACGCACGGCTTCAACGGAGCATCGAGGCCCGCGGACGAGACCAGGTTCGCCAACGCTCGCTCGCACTCACACTGGATTCTCCGCACGCTCCTCGAGGAGGGCAAGGTCGCCCTCCCACGGGACCCCCTCCTCGAGGAAGAAGCGCTGGCGATCGAGTGGGCGCTCAATCACGCCGGCAAGATCCAGATTCTTTCGAAGGACCTGATCCGCGGACAGCTCGGGCGGTCTCCAGATCGCCTCGACGCTGTAGTGATCGGACTCGCGCACTCGATGGGGCACATGCGCCGCAACACGGGTTCCGTCCAGACGATCTACATGTGACGGTGGCGCCCCCTCCCACAGTTTTCTTCTTCGGGGGGGGGCCACAATCCCCCGGGGGGGCAGAGGTCGAGACCCTTGAGAAGCCTCGCCCGCTGCTGGCGTTGTGGGCCTTTGGGGAGGATCGCTGTGTCCGCTTCGTGTCCCGGAGCCAGCTACAACAGCCCCAACACCGAACCGAACGGTGCGCTATTGGTGCCACCCCGCACGAAGGACCACTTCTCCTCGACAGCGAGGCACCGGCTGGCTGAATCGCCAGTACCAGCGAGAGTTCTCAACTCGATGCCCACTATGCTGCCGGGCCAAAGAAGCAGATGGGAGCGGGCAATGCTTGTGGCCTGGCGCAAGTTAGGCACATCTTCCGGCCATAACCGACCCAGCCGCAGGTATTGACGCCGAGGAGCGATGAGCCCATATGGGCATCCTGGGGATCGCGTCTCAGACGTACAGATTCACGCCGGTTCTTCCGAATTCTCCTGTGCGAGGGCTGACAGTTGGCAGGGTGCCACTGAGGGGGTTTCAAGCAGAATGAACATCGGGATCATCATCGGACGAATCGGCGACGTGGACGGCGTCGCGCTCGAGACAGAGAAGTGGATCCAGGTCCTTCGGCGCATGGGCCATGAGATCTTCATCCTGTCCGGCATCTTCAAGGGTCAGATCGTCGCTCCGGAACGCCAGACACACCTCCCGATCCTGTCGTTCTTCTCGCCCGAGTGCGAGTGGGAGCAGAACCGCGCCTTCTTCTTTCCTCCGGACGATCCCGATGAACTCGTGATGACGATCGACGAGAACGCACACCGCATCTCTACTGCGATCTTCGGCTGGGTCATTCGCAACAAGATCGAGGTATTGCTCCTGGAGAACTGCGCCGCCCTGCCGTGTCACCTCTCCATGGGGTTGGGGATCAGGATGGCCGTGGAGAACATGGACGTCCGCGTCGTGACCCACGACCACGACTACGCGTGGGAGCGCGGCGATCGCTACGACTCGCCCTTCCCCGAGATCCGAAAGCTGATCAAAGAGACGTTTCCCCTGCAGTCCATCCCCAACCTCCGCCACGCAGTGATCAACTCGGATGCCCGCCACGAGCTCGAGGAGCGATTCGGAATCGTCGCGGTGGTGGTGCCGAACGTCATGGACTTCGAGAAGCCCTTTGGATCGGTGGATGACTACAACAAGGATCTGCTCAGCCAGATCGGACTCGATCGGGATGACATCACCCTCTTCCAGATCACGCGGATCATCGAGCGCAAGGGAATCGAAGTGGCGATCGACCTCGTCAGCCGACTCGAAGACCCGAAGATTAAGCTCGTCATCACCGGAAGCGCAGCAGACGACCCGCGCAAGGGCTACTACAAGAAACTCGTCGATCGCGTCGAGAGTCGGGGCCTTGGAAAACGCGTGCGATTCGCGTACCGCCGCATTCTCAGCAGCCGTGGCCGCACCCGGACAGGCCAGAAGCGCTACTCGCTGTCCGACGCCTACGCTCAGGCCGTCGCCTGCACCTACTTCAGCACCTTCGAAGGATTCGGCAACGCCTTCGTCGAGGCGGTGCTGGCGAAGCGCCCGATCTTTGTCAACAACTACAAGCCCGTATTCTGGCCCGACATTGGCAGCAAGGGCTTCGAGTGTGTCGTGCTCGAGGACAACGAACTCACGGACGAAGCCGTGGATCGGGTCAGCGAAGTACTCCACGATGAGAATTTGCAGACCGAGATCACGGAGCATAACTTTGAACTAGGCAGCAAGTATTTCTCGTACAAAGTACTGCACAGGAAGCTCGAGGTTCTCTTCTCCGTCTGAGTTACCCCCTAGTCTCCGCCTGAGTTACCCCCCAGGGTAGGCTGCCAGCTCCGAGCCTCCAAAACACGATGGCCCACCCCCGTACCGAACGGATGATCTCGGACCTGCGCGCCGAGAATGTCGAGACCTGGTTCGATCTCGGCCTGCTCATCGACCGCTTGCGAGAGAATCGGCCGGCGGGCATCGCTGTCGAGAGCGACTTCGCGGAGTTCAAGCGTCGTGTCGCACGAGGGGTCGCGTTCGTGACGTTCAACTACGGAGTCGATGGGGTGACGATGGAGGTCGCCAAGTACGCGCGTACGTTCGCCGCGTTGCTACGAGGCGCCAGAATCCACTACATCGCAGGCGAGTTCGCCGAACTGACGGAGAGCATCATCGATCCCGAGTCGCCGTGGCACCAGATCGATGCGATGGACGGTTTCGACCGCTGGCCGCTGTATCGCAGCTTCTTCGGTCGCAGACTCGAACGTGGCAGCCCCCTGTACAACAAGCTGATCCGGAGGTTCTGGGAAGCGGTTCTCGAGCTCTGCGAGCGACTGGGGCGAGTTGTCGAGGCGAACGACATCCAACTGCTCTACCTGGTCAACGTGAACTCCAACCCGGGCAATCCCGCCCTCGCCCTGGCAACGGTTCTGATCTCCGAGCACCTCCGCGTCCCCGTGATCAACAACTGCCACGACTTCTACTGGGAGAGCGGGCACAGCGAGATCGATCGCGAGGTCCTGGGCCTCCCGCGTGGACCGCGAGATCACTTCTTCACCAACGTCCACGTGGGCGAGGTGTTTTCACTGATCGAGGTGCTGTACCCCTGGGATGCCCGAAGCTGGCTCACAGTCTGCATCAACTCCAAACAGGCGGACTCTATCAGCGAACGATTCGGACTCAATCCGGCCAACGTCTGTGAGATCTGCACGGGTATCGACGTGGATCGCTACACGCCCATGGATCGGGGCCAGACGAAGGAGGTGTGGCACCAGTTGTGTGAGATTCTCACGGGAACTCGAACGCGCCTGCAGGCTGTCGCCGCCGCGGACGTTATCGAGAAGGGCCTGCTCGCGCCAGACTCCCGCCGCCCGATCCTGATCGCCGCGAAGAATCAGTCCCAAGTCGACTTCGTCGGCAACAACATGGTTCTGTTGCAGCCGACACGGATCCTCGCGCGGAAACGAATCGAGTTCAACTTCACCCTGATCGCCAGCCTGTTGGCCGACAGCGATTTTGCCGCGGCCTTGCGGGCCGACAAGTCGCGGAAGCTCACGCTGCTCATCTCCGGTCCGGTCGCTACTGGCAACGACAAGTACCTCGAGAAGCTGGTTCGCGACTTCGCCCGGCTCGTGCAGAAGGTCGACGAGTCGATTCGGTCCCGGATCTACCTCGCACTGCTGTTCAGCGAATTCGACCACCCTTCGTATCGAGAACGCTACGACCGACCGATCGAGATACCGGAGTACCGGTTCCGGTTTGCTGGACAAGTCGGCGGCCTAATCAAGCCGCCTTCAGGGTGAGCTCCTGACGGACCTGGGCCGGGGTCCGATACCCATGCCGCTCTAGGAGCCACCCGCGGTTGTAGCGTTCGATAAACGCGTCGATCTCCTGTCTGGCCTCCTCGAGACTCTTGAAGTCGTGGAGGTACAAGCACTCCTCCTTCAGCGTCCGCATGAAGCGCTCTGCGACGCCGTTGCACTCCGGCTCTCCCACGTACGAGGCCGTCGAGCGGATCCCGAGCCAGGCCAGCTCCCCCTGGAACTGATGCGCCGTGTACTGCGGTCCCCAGTCGTGCCGTAGGCCGAGCCCCAGAGCGATCTTGGGCGCGTAGTCGTCCATGTGGGTCCGTACGCCCTGGCGGATCGGCTCGAGCGCTGCCCACCGATCGCCCTTCTTCGCCACGTGCCAGCCCACCACGTCCGTGACGCAGTGATCCACCGCCACGAAAACCAGCACCACCCATCCTCCTTCGTGTAGAACCGCGTCGCGTCCGTGCCCCACAGCTCGTTCGGCACGTCCGTCGTGATCCGGCCACTGTGGCTCCGGTCCCCATGCGGATGCTTCCCGCGTCGTACAGGGGCCAGCAGCCCATTCTCCCGCATCAGCCTGAGCACGCGGTTCTTGCCCACATGGATCCCCTTCGGCCTCAGGCGCGCCCTCACCTTTCGATGACCCTCGCCCAGGAAGTCGCTCTGCTTCAGCACCTGTCGGATCTCCTCTACCAACTCCTCGTCGCTCAGCTTCGTCTTCGGTCCTCGTTTCTTCGGCTCTGCCGGCCCCTCGCTCTCTTCTCGATCCCGGGCCGCATAGACCGTCGAGCGCCCCACCCGCCAGGCCTCGCAGATCATCGTCAGAGGGTAGGGCCGCCCGGTCCCCGGACTCACTCGCGTCCACGCTTCAAGAGCGTCCGTAGCTCGTCCCCGTACCCCCTTTTTTCCAGGAGCTCTCTCGCAAGCTCCAGTCGCATCGTCAACTCTCCCAGCTTCGCCTGGGTCCGGGTCAGCTCTCGTTCTCCAGGGTCCCGGCCCCGGCGCCTCAGCCCCTGCTGACCGGTCTCCAGAAACACCCGCCGCCATTCCTCCAACTCCGGTGGTGAGACCTGCACCTCGCGGCTGACCTCCACCAGATCCTCCCCCCGCAGCAGGCGCAGCACCACCTCCGTCTTATGCTGTGCGCTCCACCGCTCGGGTACCTTCTCACGACCTTCGGTCGCCTTCTTTTCCCTCGGCTTCTGGGCCATCACGTCCCTTTCTCTCTGGACCCGCTCTCTTTGCCAATCTACTGTCCAGAGAAACCGGGGGCGCTAAACTGTGCTCTACAACATCTCGACGCTCGTCGTGTTGCCGAGCGAGGCCGAGGGTCGTGGCCTGCCGATCATCGAGTCAGCGGCGTGCGGCGTCCCGATCCTCACGCGGCGCTACGAACCAGAGGAGGTCTTCGCCGCTGTCATCGGAGAGAACCTGGCCCGTGAGGACCGTCTGGACGTGCGCATGTTCAAAGGGTGGCGACTCGAGTCCGAGGTAATTGCTGAGGTGCGGGAGTGCCTCCTCGCTCCGGAGAAACTCTCGGAGGTCAACCGGCACAACCGCAGGGTCATCCAGAGAAGATTCAGCTTGCAGGGGCTGGCCCGTGATCTGGAAGGCTTCTTGCGTCGGTTGCACCACCAGCTGGGTTCGAGCGAATCCGCGATCGCCAAGGCTGGCGCGGCCTTCGACAGATTCGCCGACCGGATCCGTGCCCCGGGGCCAAGTCTCGCCGGGCTGCTCGCGACGAGGCGCCGCGAGTATCTCCCTGGCTTTGGGCGCATGGGCTTCATGTTGATGCTCAAGTCGCTGATCGACCCCAGCTACTTCCGCGTCGAGGAGCAGCGTAATCGCGGCATGGCCTACGCCTTCGCTCGCGGGTTGGTGGCCAGTCGGAGCCGCGTCACGTGCCTCGACCCCTTGGATGAAGTCGAGTTCTTCAACAGGGTCGACAGCTTGTTTCTGATCCGTGCCGGCGAGATGCCGATTCGCATCGATCATTCGCTAGCGTACCGGCACCGCAATCGCTGGCATTACCGGTACCGAGAATTGACGCCACAGGAGCTCACCGCGGTGATCGTACTGCTCGATCACGAGATGTTCGGTCCGTGGGAATCGTCCCCGGTGACGGAAGAGATCGCACACCAGCTGGCCAACTGGAACCAGATGGTCGCCCGGTGCTGCGGGGGGCCGCTCAGGATCGATGACCGTAAGCCCATGCTGGCGCGCTTGAGCGAGAACGTGCCGTTCGCGCTCTTCCTGGGTGATCGCACCGAGCACGAGCTCGAGGTCTTCGTGCTCCAGACAGCCCGGATTCGTCTTGGTCTTGGGATACACGAGAACCTCTCTGCCACCCCGCCGAGCCGCCTGGACCGTCTTACCCCGATCACCATCATCGAGCGCGAGGAAGCGCTCCCTGGCGGGTTGGACGCCGCCTCCCTCGAGGCACACTTGAAGAGCGGTGCCAACAAGGAACTCCAGCTGCTACACGATAAGGGGATCTGCCGGGTCGTCGGGAGCAGTCAGCTCTCCGTAGGGATCGACTTCAGGCAACTCGGCGAGGCCGCACTTCGGAGCCTTGTTGAGATTCGTCAGCGGAAGGGATTCGTCATCGCCCTGTGCGCCCAGGCAGCGATGACCACCGACGGAGTCGCGCTCGAGCGCTTCCACGTCGGTCGGGCAGACGATCCCCTGACCGCCAACATCCTCGGCATTCCGATCGGCACTGGCTTCGTGCAGTGGGCTCCTGGCGGACTCCGCTGCGCCCTGGCCTATCCGACACCGGTGCAGACTGCGAAGTCCCTGAGTGACACGCTTCGCAGCCGGCGTTTTCGACGGCTGTGCAAGCGGATGGGCAGAGACACGGTCCTGACCGCGCTACGAGAGGATGCTGAGGATTGCGGCTCCCCCGTCGAAGTCGTGTTCTCGCGACTGAGCCGGTCGGAACGGTCGAGGCGAGGGCCCGTCGAATCCGAGGGCCTCAACGGTGTGTACGAGGATGGTTGTCCCTGGTCGGGAGTGATCGCGCGGGTCGCCGCCGACAGTCGACTGCGCTATTCGATCCTGTCGGCCAAGGCGGGAAGCCAGACGGTTCCCGAGTTCGTTCGCAAGTTCAACCGATCGCCCCGCCGCCGAGCACGGATCGCCTGGAACGGTGGCTATATCCTGAATGCCGAGTTGGTGGGCAAGCTCGGCCTACCGGAATCGTACGTCGGCTCGCCCCTCGGTCTCATCGTGTCCCAAGGCCGTATGCTCAGCCCGGCACTCTTCGACAAGCCGGCGTTCGTCGTGTCGGAAGACCGATCGCTCGGCATCCGCCGGGTCAGCTGTGCGTCGGGCCTGAGCGCCCGGTTCGGCCGCGCCGTCGTCGAATTCCCCGCCGAGAGCCGCAACCCGACATCCCCCGGCCCAGCGCCCTGTTTCTACGATCTTCTCTACGCCGGTGAGTCATTTCCGGGCGACGGTCGGACCATCGTTCGCTTGGTGGGTACTCGGATCATGGAGATGCGTTCGACCAACCCCGGCGAGGCCGTGCCCGTGCTCCCGGTGGGTCTGGTGTTCTCGTTTCCCAAGGGAGAGTTGCCCGTAGGATGGACCGAGGGTCGGGAGCTCACGCTCGAACTCAACGGCCTGTCCGGGGTCGCCAGCGCCATCGAAGCCGGGCCGATGCTGCTCGCGGGCGGCGAGGTCTGCATCGACATGGACGGTGAGGGCTGGACCACGTCGAATTCCATTCGGACTCAGGCGGCACGCCTCGACTACCTCGACATGCGGGGGCCGAAGATCGCCATCGGTCTCGACGACGAAGGAAACCTCGCCGTGCTGGTCGTCAACGGCCGGATCCGCGAGTCCGTCGGCGCCACACACGTGGAAATGGCGGAGATCCTGCGGGCGCGAGGCATGCGCACCGCCATGGGCTTCGACCCCGGTGGCAGTGCCACCCTGGTCGTGGACGGCGAGACCCTGAACATCTCACCCTACAACCGGGACTACGAGCGCAACGTCTACGCCCTGGAGCCACAGCCCCGGGCAGTCGCAAGCGCCGTTGTAGGCTACTGAATCCGAGACACGCCACTACCGGGCGGTCAACATGCCGTTCAACTCGGAGTATCCGATGGTCCGGTGGCTTGAGCGCAACGGCGTGATCGTCGCGGAACGCCGCTTCGAGCATGCCTCGTGGCTCAGTGATAGGACGACATCCATGTGCAGGTTATACGGGTTCAGGGCGACGGAAGAGACCAAGGTCGAGTGCACACTGGTACACGCTCAGAACGCGCTCATCGTTCAGGCGGAGGGAGACCTCACGGGAAGGGAGCACGCCCACGGCTGGGGCGTCGCCACCTACCGGAACGGCACTCCCAAGGTGGAGAAGCAGGCCTCGCCCGCCTTTTATGGAGAGCACTTCTCTCGCGTCGCCGAACGGGCGCATGCCACCACCGCCGTGGCGCACGTCCGCCGGGCCACGGTCGGAGGCACCGGGCTCGAGAACACGCATCCGTTCCACCACGGATCCTGGGTCTTCGCCACAGGACCGGTACCCTCATCCCACTGGCTGGACGCCTCCAGTACGAAGGGGATACTTAGGAAAGGGAAAAGCAACTTCCTATCCTGAGCCATAACTTTGACCTGTTCAGATCTCGTGCTGGCTTACATTCCCTGCGACAGAGTAGAATGTGCGTTATGAAGCCCATGGTCTTCCAAAAATACGGCGGGATCCACCAACTGCGCATCGAGAGCGCGGAGGATCTTGCCTTCATCCGCCAGCTCCATCCAGCTCGCTGGGCCGCTACCAGCGTGCAGATCGAGAGCCTACAGTGCGATCCTGCGTTCCTCGAGTACTTGAATCAGGACGGCAGCGGGACCATCCGTGCCGAGCATTTGCGGGCGGCAGTGACATGGATCTTACGTATGATGGCAAACCGCGACCGAATGGCGGCTTCCTCAGACGTCCTGCAGCTCGCGGACCTGGATACCAGCCACGAGGAGGGCCGGCAGCTCAAGGAAGCCGCGATCCATATCCTGGCACAACTGCAGGTGGAGAACCTGGACGAGATCGGCCTGGAACAGGTGCGCATCTTTCGAAATACGTACGGGATGACCTCCCCCAACGGCGACGGCGTGCTCCCCCCCCAGCACGTTTCGGATCCGGCTGCCGCACAGTTGGCGAATGACGTACTCGAGCAGGTGGGCGGTACCAAGGATATAAGTGGCGCAGACGGCATCAACGAAGGTCACCTGAGCCAATTCCTGGATGGTGCGAGGAAGTATCTGGCCTGGAAGGCACTCGCCGAAGATGACGGCGCGGCAGGGATTCTGCCCTGGGGCGACGACACGGCGGCCGCCGTGGAGCTCACCTCTGAATTCGATGCCAAGATCGATCAGTTCTTCTGGCAGTGCGACCTGGTCAAGCTCGATGCCCGCACCGCCGAACGGTTCTGCCTGAGTGAACAAGCTCTCGAGAACCTGGACGGCTCCGACCTCCGGGCCACGGAAAGACAGCTCGCGCAAGCGCCACTGCAAACGCCAAATGCTGAAGGCGTGCTGAATTTGGAGGGCCCCGTCAATCCGTACTACCAGGATCAGATGGACGAATTACAAAACCGGGTCCTTGCCCGTGCCCAGCCGGACTCCCACGAAACTCTCACGCGGATCGGCTGGCAGCGGGTCAAGGCCATCTTCGAGCCCTACTGTGCGTGGCAGGCGGAGAAGCCATCGGATGGCGTAGGTGAGCTGAGTGAGACCACGCTGAAAGAATATTTGTATGGTCCGGCTCAGAAAAAACTTCTCCAGCTCCTGCTGGAGGATCTGGCGGTGAAGGATGAGGTGAAGCAAGTGGCTGCCCTGGAGAAGCTCACCCTGTACCAGCGCTGGCTCCTGGAACTGGCCAACAACTTCGTGAGTTTCTCCGCGCTGTACGACCCCAGGCGCCGTGCCCTGTTTGAATTGGGCAACCTGATCATTGACGGCCGTGAACTCGCCTTCACAATGAAGGTCCGAAACCGCACCGAGCACAAGAAGATCGCCCAAGCCAGCAAAATGTTCCTGGTGTACGCCGAGATCACTGGTTTCCCAGGAGCAGCGCCGGAGTTTCGAGATTGCCGCCGCCCTCACGGGTGGCGGCCAGGGGGCCATCGAAATCGGCAAGCGCGGTATCTTCTATGACCTCCAGGGCAAGGAGTGGGACGCACGAGTGGTGGATATGGTCGAGAACCCCATCAGCCTGTGGGAGGCCATCAAATCGCCTTTTGTGAAAGCCAAAGAGCTATTATCCGAGAAGCTTGAAGCCTTTGCAGGCACCCGGGCCGGGTACCTGGAAAAGGCCACCACCGAGATCACAACGAAGATGGAAAAAGGCGAGTCGCTCCAGCAGCCTGCCCAGGTGCCGTCGGCGGGAGCGGCACCCCCTTCCGGCTCTGGCATGCGCGACCTGGTGCTGGCCGGCGGCATTGCCTTCGCAGCCGTCGGTTCCTCGCTGGTCTACCTGCTCGACACACTTTCCACGATCAACCCTCTGAACGCCGCCCTTGTCTTGGTGACCCTGCTGCTGGTGGTGGCCCTGTTCAGTGCACTTTCGGGTTGGAACAAGCTTCGCAAGCGGGACATGAGCGCTCTGTTGGAGGCGTGCGGCTGGGCGGTGAATTTCCGCATGTACATGACGCGACGGCTCGGCTACCTCTTCAGCCACACGCCCCACTTGCCCGAAGGGGTACGCAAGGAACGGCGCGACCTGGTCACCCTCTTTCTACGCCAGACCGGACACGGCGCGTTTCGTTGGACTCGTGTGGGCCTGGTTTCCCTACTGGCCGCTCTGCTCACCGTCGCACTCCTGAGCATGCTTTGGGGGAACCAGATCAAGGCCTTTCTGCAGGCATGGCTAGGCAGTTAGTCAAGTCGTGGACTGAGGTGTCGCATCAGCCGACTCGACAAGGGTATTGTCGACTTGGTGGCCTCAGGTGGTGTGTTGCATTCCGACATCACGCCGGGATTGCAGGATGCGCGTTCAACGGACGGTTATAATTATCGGATGCTACTCAACGTCCTGGTCATAGCAGTTCAGCTGCAGATACCGGCCCCACAGGGCTACGTCAACGACTTCGCTGGCTTGATTGATTCACGCCTTGAAGGGGCGATGACAACCCTGATAACCGAGGTCCAACAGAAAACAGGCGGTGAAATCGCCGTGGTGACTCTGCGGGACCTGGAAGGTCGAGCGTCGATCGATGTCGCTCGTGACATCGGACGCCAGTGGGGCGTGGGCGCAGAACGGAGAGCGGGATCGCAGGCGAGCAATGCCGGAGTGGTTCTGCTGCTGGTACCGGGTCAACGGCCGGGGGACGGCACGGCCGATCTCGCAATATCCACCGGGCGCGGCGCGGAAGGATTCATAACGGACGCTGAAACCCTGCGGATTCGCGATGCCATTGGGGAAGCCGCGACGAGATCAGGGAGCTACGCCGAGGGTCTCGCCGTCGGTGTTCAGCTGCTCGCGCGAGAATACGCCGAAGAATTCGGTGTGACGTTGACGGGCCAGGCCGCTCGACCGATCCCGCAAGGACGGCCGTCGGGGCGCACAGGAGTAAGCTACTCCTGGCTGCTGTTACTTGTCGTGTTCTTCCTATTCGGCGGACGAGGATCGGGCCGGTGGCTCCTGCTCGGCATGTTGCTTAGCGGGGGAAGAGGAGGCCATTACCACGGCGGTGGCGGCTTCGGCGGTGGCGGCTTCGGCGGCGGCGGTTTTGGCGGTTTCGGAGGCGGAGGTGGCTTCAGTGGTGGCGGCTCATCAGGGGGCTTTTAGAGAATGGCGGACAAGATACAGCAGGCAGAAAAAGTCGCAGCGCAGATCGCCACCGACCTGGGCGAAAACCTGAAGTCGATGATGTTATTCGGTACGGCAATACGTGGCGGTTACGCACCCGCGCACCAGGAAGTGAACATCATGGTGATGGTTGAGGACGCGTCAACCGAAGCGATTGGACCGATCGAGAAATCACTTGCTGCATGGGTCAAGAAAGGAAATGCGGCCCCGCTTATTTTCGAGCGAGTGGAATGGGAAGGATCGACCGACGTCTTCCCAATCGAAATCGAGGATATGAGGGAAGCACACAAACTCGTTGCGGGAACCGATCCGTTCGAGGGGATTGTCATTAACAGGGATGACCTTCGCCAGGAATTGGAGCGGGAGGTTCGGGGCAAACTTCTACAGCTGCGAGCTCAGCACGCTGCTTTCGCCCCAAACGGGAGAGCCTTGACGCGACTGTTGATCGACTCGGCTTCGACTTTCTTCGTTTTGATGAGGGCGCTGGTGCGTCTCGAAGGTCAGACGCCCGAGGCGAAGCCGGCAAGACTTGTTGAACAGGCAGCGAGTATCGCGGGCCTCGATGTAGGAGCTTTTGGTTGGGTCGTCGACAAGATTGCGGGAGACAAGGTGAAAGCCCTCCGGAGTGACGACCCTATTGCCGCACGCTACGTGGATGAAATACAGAAGTTGACCAACTACGTAGACCAGGCATGACGACCGATGGGGTTTTCTACCAAGGAGATCATTATATGAAGCGCGTAGTAATTGGATTGGCCCTCGTCTCGTTGAGTGGTTGCGGCTACAACCGCATTCAGACCTACGACGAAGAGATCAACGCATTCAAGAGTCAGATAGAAGTGCAACTGCAGAGGCGTTCTGATCTGATCCCCAATCTCGTCGCAACTGTCCGGGGCTTCGCCGATCAAGAAGAGGAAGTGTTCACTTCAATCGCCGAGGCTCGTTCCCGCCTGGGTGGTGCAATCCAATCGGGAGACCTGGGCCAGATGGCGGAAACCAATCAGTCTCTTACGCAGGGGCTGGGACGCCTGCTCGTAATATCCGAGGCATACCCGGAACTGCGTTCGAACCAGAACTTCATGGAGTTGCAAGTTCAGTTGGAAGGCACCGAAAACAGAATTGCAACGGCGCGGCAGGATTACAATGACGCTGTGCGAACCTACAACGGTTTCATTCGGCGATTTCCGCAAGTGCTGACCGCCAAGGCGACCGGCGCCGAGGCGCGAGAGTATTTCGAAGTCACGTCTGAAGAAGTGCGAGACGTGCCAACTGTGAGTTTTGAGTGATTGAAGAAGCCGGGTTGGAGGGTTCGCCGTGGACCCTCCAACGTCAATCCATGAAGCTTTGGTCCTGATTGGGAAGGAGGGTGGCTGCGGGAGCGCCGCGTGGCACACCGAGACGTGCTTCGGCTTTACCTAGAGGGGGTGCCAGGTTCGCTCTGGCTGACAGGTACCTGGCAGGATGGAGGCCGAAACCTATACGGCGAACCGCCTCACGCTGGTCGTCCTCTACAGGAACCTCATTGATGCGACGGTTCCAGATACGGCGTCCCTTGCCGATCCGTCTCTCTCCGCCGCCGCGCCGATCAGGTCCTCGGCGCTCACCGACCCGACCTTCTTGCTGAACTTCCATCCATCTCGTTCCTGTCCTTGGAGGGACAAAGAACCCATGGCCGTTGCCAGGCCAATGTGCACGCTTGCCGTTCGCCCAGACAAGGACGCGACGATAACGGCCCTCTAAGCCACGAGGACGCTCCGGCCTACCCAGGATGCCGAATAAATCCCGAAGGCGCCTAGACGGCGATTGCAGGCGACAGGGTTCGCCGCGAACTTCTCTCCGATGCCCCGGATCACCAGCAGGTCCCACGCGTCCAGGCGCCGTTCCATCAGTTCCTTCAGCACCCGCTCTGAGGCTTCGATCGTCTCTCGGCTCACCGCCGACTTGCTCACCCCCACCGTGTCGGCCATCTCGGGGATCACCCGGCCGTACTTCCGCGTGCTGACCCCAGCCATCAGGATCTCGAGCATCCGGTCCGCCAGCCGCCCCGGCCTCCTCATCGCTTCGTACGCCGGCACCTCGACCTCGCCTCCCTCACCTCGGCCTCGTTGCCTGAGCCGTGGCCGCTCCACTTAACCATCGACTCAACGCTATCATGAACAGTTAAACCGGTTCCGGTTTGCGGGATCTCGGTACACGCGCGGAGTTCCTGAACGCGGTCGGCGACGGCTCGCTGCCCGAGGATGCGTTCAGCCGCTGGCTCGTGCAGGACTACCTGTTCGTGAGAGGGTTTGCCGTCTTCGCGTCCCTGACGGTCGCGAAGACGCCCAGGCCGGGGCAGAGCGCCTTGATCGCGGGCCTCTCGGCCCTCGACGTCGAGCTCGACTGGTTCGAGGCGCACGCCCAGGCCAGGTCTCTCGATCTGGGCCCCGAGCTCCACCCAGCGTGCCAGCGCTACGTCGACTTTCTGATCGCCGCGGGCTACTCCGAAAACGGTACAGCTACGGCGTTCCTGCGACCCGCTGGAGAATTGCTGGATGATCTCGCCGCCCGCATCCGTGATGGTGAACATCACGTCACCGGTGGATGCTTGGGCCAGGAAATATTCGATCATCACCCCCCTCGGCGGGTTCCTCGCTGCGTCCGAAGGTCCCGTCTGTGTCGACCCTCTCCCTCCCCGAAGTTGACGAAGAGCGGGGACTACTTCAAACAGATGCACCGGGGCCGAGGCGACTTCGGGCGTGATGCCACGCAGGGACGAGATGTTATCCATGATCCAAAAGCCCCGCCCATGGGTCGCCACCACCAGGTCGTCGTCCTTCACGAGCATCTGCATGACGATCACCGGCGGCAGGTTGCGCTGTAGGGACTGCCAGGAGTCCCCGGCGTCGAAGGAGACGTACGCGCCAGTTTCTGTTCCCGCGTAGAGGAGACCCGGCCGCACCGGATCCTCACGGATGACCCACGAGTAGTCGTTTTCCCGAATCCCGTTCGTGATCCGCTGCCACGTGCTGCCGTAGTCCGTGGTCTTGTAGAGATACGGCGTGCGATCGCTCACTCTGTGCCGTTCTCCGGAGATGTAGACCGTCCCCCGCCGGTGGGGAGATACGTCGATGGCCGTGATCGTGGTCCACTCCGGAAGATCCGGCGGCGAGACGTCGCGCCAATTGCGGCCACCATCTCGCGAAACCTGAACGGTACTGTCGTCGGTGCCCACCCAGAGCTCCCCCTCTTGGAGGGGAGACTCGGCAAGGCTCCGGATGAGACTCACGTGAAAGAGCGAGGACGCATTGGAGCTAATGGGCCCTCCGGATATTTCGCCCATCACGTCCTGGCGGTTCCGCGTGAGGTCGGAACTGATCTGGTCCCAGGAGCTGCCTTCGTCAGTGGATCGGAAGACGAACTGGGCCGCCGTGTAGAGAACGCCAGGATCGTGCGGCGAGAGGAGCACTGGGAACGAGTAGTAGAAACGGTACTTCACGTCTTTGGTGGGCGTTCCGAACACCCACTCGGGCCAAACGCTGATGTGCGGAGCCTGCCCGGTTTCCCGGTCAAAACGGACCATCCTGGACCTATCATTTGCATAGACCACGCTGCCGTCGGGCTTCACCGCCGTCTGCCCGCCCTCGCCGGCCGGAATGGGAAGGTAGTGCGTCCATCCGATGGACCGATCGTCGGTTCGACTTGGAATCCCGATGTGACTGTTGTCGTTCTGAGAGCCGTAGAGCCAGTAGGGCTCCTGGTCGTCCACCGCCAGACTGAGAAGGTCTGCGGTGGGCTGGTTCTCGAGGCTCGACCAGGACTCACCTCCGTTCAACGTCACCGAGGCCCCTCCGTCCCCTCCTTCGATCATTCGGCGAGAGTCGTTTGGATCGATCCATAACGCATGAGGGTCCCAGTTCTCCATGCGTACACGTTTGAAGGTCCGGCCCGCGTCCGTGGACTTCAGTAAACCGGTGATGGGCTGGATATAGACGACGTCGGGATCCTGGGGGTCGGCGGTGATGTGGTTGTATGAATTGGGGATCTCCATCTCGCCGGGGTCTTGATGCGTCCTCTGCCAGGTGGACGCGCCGTCATCGGAACTATAGATCCCGCCTTCGCCTTCGTCAGCCTCGATGAACGCATACACCCGGTTGGAGCGCGCCGGTGAGATGGATATACCGATCTTCCCGATCAGCCCCTCTGGCATACCGGGGTTGCGGGTGATGTCCGTCCAGGTGTCCCCGCCATCTGTGGTCTTGAAAAGGCCGGTGGTGGGGCCGCCGCTCTCCTCGTCCCACGGGTACGTCACGTGGTGGTTCAGGGATGCGATGATCACCCTCGGGTTCGTGGGATCAATAGACAGATCCACCGCACCGGTAGTCTCGCCCTTATACAGGATGCGTTCCCACGTCTCGCCTCCATCCGTGGTTCGATAGATGCCGCGATCCGGGTTTGGGCCGAACATGTCCCCCATGGCCGCCACGTACACGATATCGGGATTGGTTGGATGAATACGGAGCTTGGCGATGTGCCGGGTCTCCCGAAGGCCCACGTTGGTCCACGTGTCTCCTCCGTCGGTGGATTTGTAGACCCCGTCTCCGGGCGAGATGAATTGTCGTTGAAGCCCCTCACCCGTCCCCGCGAAAATGACATCGGGATCGGAGGGTGACACGTCCAGGGCACCCACCGAAGGGAACTTGAAGAAGCCGCCCGACACGTTCCGCCAATACCTTCCGGCATCGGTGGTCTTCCACACTCCGCCGTGGGCAGCGCCGAAATAGTAGACGAGGGGGTCGTCGGGAACTCCGGCCACCGCAACGACACGCCCTCCACGGTACGGCCCCACGAACCGCCACTCGAGGGCCGAGAGAAAGCTGGCATCCACGCTGGGGTACTCGGCGAGGACGACTTCGCCCATGCCCACGTCACTAGAGTTGCCGCGGCATCCGAACAGGACAAGGAGGGCAATAAACGTAGTGGAGCACGTCCTCAAGCCGACTCGGGTGACAATGCGAATCGCATTCATGGCCATCTCCATGGACAGGGCGGGCAGGCCTGGCCCAGCGGGCAATCTCACTTCGGATCGTTAGGGATAGGTATTCCAATCGCGCTATAGGTGCAACATCCCAGGTAGGGTGGGCCGGCGGTGAGATCCCGGAGAGGAAAGACTCGTGACTGTGGTTCCCGCGCCGAGGTCCTGAGCGCCTCGTGATGGCTCAAATCGACGCGATACTTCGGATGGGCCACCGAGATGCGTGGATAGGCGGAAATTTCCCGGGGCGTGTCGGGTCGTATTCGGTCACGCCGTGAGGCGAATCAGGGTTCTTGCGCCGTCCGCGGCCTCAGTCCTCGAACCTCTCGGGTAGCGACTGATCAAACACGAACTCGGGAACGGGCTCGGCCTCAGCGCATCGAACCCCGACGTCTGATCCAGCAGGAAGTCGCCTCGGGGCGGCCCTCGCGCGGGCGAGAGGGGCGGGGGTAGATGGTGCAGGTCGAGGTGCAGGAGGATTCTCGAAACGACAGGCGGGTCGGTGAGAAACGCGAGAATCTTCATCTCGCCCCCCGCAACAACCTCCGGACTCTCGACTCCAGGCCGACCGATCGCTACGACGGCGGCACGAAGCTTTGCGTTCGGGGCAACGACGCCATGCATGTTCAGCGAAGAGCCGAATCGGTGGAGAAAAGTCAGGCCCCCCGAGTCGGGCGCCCCGGGGGCTTGCTCTTGCGGTGGCGGCTCGCGTAGCGCTAGCCCGGTTAGCATCGTACCCGCAGCAGAAATACAAATGTTGCCGTGATTCAGAAGTGCATATACTCTCTCATAAATTGAGATTCGCCATCTTTTTCCAGGGAGAAGACGCATGTCACGAACGTGGTTGATCGTGGCGCTGGTGTGGTCGGCGGCCGTGGCCACGGCGAGCGAGGGCGATTCCGAGGCGCCCCTGCTATCGGCCGCCACCCAAGACCGTCTCGCCGTCGACATTGACGGCGTCTGGGGAATCCCCGACCAAGGAACCGATGGACAAGGCGCCAACTGTGACCGCTGGGCGACGGGGCCGGGTGGTAGCCCGAGCGCCATCAGCGACACCGACCCGGGCATTCAGAACCAGGCGACAAACGACGAAAACCAAATCCGTTATGGGGCTCAGGACGTAAACGATGACCCTCCGCCTTGTCTTGATTTTGCCGGCCAGAGCGGATTCGGTTTTGAAGGAGTCTACGGCACCAACATGCCCACCGATGGAACATCGTTCAAGCTGGGAACATTCACACACTATAACAGCGTCACTAATGTTGACCTGGCCGATTACAACCCGATGGAGAACGTTCCGCTCACTATTACGTTTTCCGGGAGCGTTAATGCGGCGCTCCAGTACACCATAACCCTCGTTGAAACCGTCAATGACGCTAAACTGTACCGGTTCCGGTTTGCTGGACAAGTCGGCGGCCTAATCAAGCCGCCTTCAGGGTGAGCTCCTGACGGACCTGGGCCGGGGTCCGATACCCATGCCGCTCTAGGAGCCACCCGCGGTTGTAGCGTTCGATAAACGCGTCGATCTCCTGTCTGGCCTCCTCGAGACTCTTGAAGTCGTGGAGGTACAAGCACTCCTCCTTCAGCGTCCGCATGAAGCGCTCTGCGACGCCGTTGCACTCCGGCTCTCCCACGTACGAGGCCGTCGAGCGGATCCCGAGCCAGGCCAGCTCCCCCTGGAACTGATGCGCCGTGTACTGCGGTCCCCAGTCGTGCCGTAGGCCGAGCCCCAGAGCGATCTTGGGCGCGTAGTCGTCCATGTGGGTCCGTACGCCCTGGCGGATCGGCTCGAGCGCTGCCCACCGATCGCCCTTCTTCGCCACGTGCCAGCCCACCACGTCCGTGACGCAGTGATCCACCGCCACGAAAAACCAGCACCACCCATCCTCCTTCGTGTAGAACCGCGTCGCGTCCGTGCCCCACAGCTCGTTCGGCACGTCCGTCGTGATCCGGCCACTGTGGCTCCGGTCCCCATGCGGATGCTTCCCGCGTCGTACAGGGGCCAGCAGCCCATTCTCCCGCATCAGCCTGAGCACGCGGTTCTTGCCCACATGGATCCCCTTCGGCCTCAGGCGCGCCCTCACCTTTCGATGACCCTCGCCCAGGAAGTCGCTCTGCTTCAGCACCTGTCGGATCTCCTCTACCAACTCCTCGTCGCTCAGCTTCGTCTTCGGTCCTCGTTTCTTCGGCTCTGCCGGCCCCTCGCTCTCTTCTCGATCCCGGGCCGCATAGACCGTCGAGCGCCCCACCCGCCAGGCCTCGCAGATCATCGTCAGAGGGTAGGGCCGCCCGGTCCCCGGACTCACTCGCGTCCACGCTTCAAGAGCGTCCGTAGCTCGTCCCCGTACCCCCTTTTTTCCAGGAGCTCTCTCGCAAGCTCCAGTCGCATCGTCAACTCTCCCAGCTTCGCCTGGGTCCGGGTCAGCTCTCGTTCTCCAGGGTCCCGGCCCCGGCGCCTCAGCCCCTGCTGACCGGTCTCCAGAAACACCCGCCGCCATTCCTCCAACTCCGGTGGTGAGACCTGCACCTCGCGGCTGACCTCCACCAGATCCTCCCCCCGCAGCAGGCGCAGCACCACCTCCGTCTTATGCTGTGCGCTCCACCGCTCGGGTACCTTCTCACGACCTTCGGTCGCCTTCTTTTCCCTCGGCTTCTGGGCCATCACGTCCCTTTCTCTCTGGACCCGCTCTCTTTGCCAATCTACTGTCCAGAGAAACCGGGGGACGATGAAATTCCCGACGCTCCGAACGACCCTCCGTGTGGAGAAAAGGTGACCATCGCCTCCGAACCGCTTCAGACCAAAATCCTCGCAATCGAGGGTGAGCAATACACTCTGGGAATGGGCGGTTTCACCGATTGCGACGTACCGGGGACTCCCACCAAAATCCTCTACACCCATGAGATGGCTGCCGATAAAGCCTGCCTGTATGCGAGGCTTGTTGAGCTTCGGACTGGCGTTTGATATCTAGAAGTCCACCAACGGACAGAATGCAGGGCGTCGCCTTTGTGGACGGAGTTCACCTCATCGCTAGCGAAGACGCTGCCTGATCAAATCCACTGATCCACAACATTTGCAAATAACTCATCGACATGCTGGCAGCCGTTGTCTCGCGTCTGGCAGATTGCGCCGACTTGCGCAATGCAGGTAACGCCGCACGGCAACAGAAGAATGTGCCCTTCAGATTGACGTCGACGTGAGCGTCCCACATCGCCTCGTCGCAATCCTCTATGGGTCTGCCAGCACCGATACCGGCGCTGTTCACCAGGATGTCGAGGCCGCCGAGGGCGTCGATTGCAGTCTTTGCCACTGACTCGCAGCCGGGAACGGTTCCAATATCGCCGGGCGCCGCGACCAGGCGCTCACCACCGCCCAGTCTCTCGGTGGCGGCGCTCACGGATTGCTCTGTTCTGCCGTTGATAGCGACACGCGCGCCAGCGTCGAGAAAGGCCTTTGCGATAGCAAAGCCGCTACTCCGACTGCTGCCCGTAACTACAACCCGCTTGTCCGTGAAATCCATGTCGTTCCCTATGGATAGGAACTGCCTTTAGCTCAGTCGAACATTGACCGCATTCGTGCGATACCATCGCGGATATCATCTTCGTCGTAATGTGCAAAAGACAGGCGCAGGAAGTTGCTGAGCCTGCCGTCGCTGGAAAAAACGGACCCGGGCTGAAACCCTGTCTGAAGTTCCCTTGCCCTGTCGCGAAAGGGCGCAGTGTCGACGTCATCGTCAAAGCGCAGCCAGAAAAAGTAGCCGCCGTCAGGTCGCTTCCAGGTGGCCAGATCGCCGAACTGTGATTGCAGCGAGTCCTGCATTGCCTCGACGCGATTGCGATAAGTGCGTTTAAGCTCTCTAACATGTGCCCGTTGCAGGCCGAGATCAATTGCGTGTCGGACGATATGCGAGGAATAGTGATTGATGCTGCCGCCACTGTTGATGAAGCCGTTATCGAGGAGGCGCTTGCGCAACCCGGGGCCGGTCTGTATCCAGCCAAGGCGCATCCCCGGGGCGAGAATTTTCGAGAATGAGCCGAGCGACAGAATAGTGTCGCTCTCGATCATCGTGCCCAATGCTGGTGGCGGCTCGTCATAGTAGTAAAGAAGCTGATAAACCTCGTCTGCGACGATCAGAAAGCCATGCTGTTGGCTGAGTTCGATCAGGCGAGCACGGCGCTCGGTGCTCATGCAGTGTCCGCCCGGATTGTGGTAGCTGGGGATGATGTATACAAAAGCCGGGTTGTGTTCATTCAGCAGTGCCTCAAGCGCATCGATTTGCATGCCGTTGTCATCGATCGGGACGCCAACCACATTCAATCCGTGGTCGCGAAAGATCTGAAAGGCCAGAAAGTAGCTCGGCTCCTCAACAAACACGGTGTCGCCCGATTTGCTAAACACCGTCGATACGAAATCCAACGCCTGCGAGTTGCCTGCGGTAACAAACAGCGACTCCGGACTGACGGTGGCGTCGTATCCTTCGCTCAGATATCCCGCCAGCGATTCCAGAAAACGCTCGTCGCCTGGCAAGACACCGTAGTTCAGCTCGAACGGCTGTGCTTCACTGAAAAACGACTCGCTGGCTTGGCGAAGCAGGTCGACAGGCAACAGGTCGGCTGAAGGCTGGCCGATGCCCAGGTTGATTGTGCCCGCCGGCGGCGCTTCCTCAAACGTCACAGTGCCACTCACGATGATTTGTCCCCCTGTTCAGAGGCTGCGCAACTCGGCAGCTTGTTCACCGAAACAGAGATCGAAGATTCTATCCGCTTTCTGTTCGAGCAGCATCGTCTAGTCGTCGAAGGTTCAGGGGCTCTCGCCGTTGGGGGTCTCCTCAAACGAAAAGAGTACTTCAAAGAAAAGAATGTGGTCGCGCTGTGACCGATGATCTCAGCAGGAAACCGGTAGCCACTATAATTGGCTGCAGTCGTTGTCATCACCAAATCTGCGGGAGCCGGGCTCAAGTTGACAATACCCGCAACTCCGTGAAAATCGCGTGCGATATCTGCGTTAAGGTCCCGAGTTCGGAGAAGGGAAGTCCAATGTTCAAGCCATTTTCACGAGAACCCAGTTCGCGATTCCTGCTTTGGGAGCAGGAGGTCGCCGGAGCAAATCTCACCGCCGACCCCCAAGCTTCCCGAATATGCATGGGTATGAAGTATCCCGAATCTGATATCACGGACCGGGACCGGCTCACACACCCCGCACACACATGCACCTAGTAAAACACCAAAGCGGCGGGAGGCGAACCCGTGCGGATTCGGGCAAAGCCCGAGGACGTATAGCGTTGTCGTCTGCCACGCCCCGACCTACCGTTCCGCCCCGGTACGTCGGTTGCATTTCCTATCCGTCCAGGGCTCTCGGGTGGCTCAAAGATGGGAGGGTCAGATGGCGATTCTGAGTTGGATTGGCGCGCTGGTCGTTCTGCTCGTCGGGGCGATCATACTGAACGGCGTAAGCCAGTGGCTCGAAGGCCGGGACTCGACCTTCATCCACTTCGGATGGGTCACGCTGATCCTCCTGGTCGGAGGCGCCCTCTTCCCGTTCTGGGGATGGACGTCCACCGGCTGGGTTCTCAGCGTGGCGATGGCATGGAGTATCGTGCCGCCCCTTGCGGGCCGGCTCATGGGCGACGGTGCGCCCTCCGGTTACATCTACCACGGCGACCCGCCCGGCACCGGCGGCACCGAGGACGGTGCTAGGCCGGATGATGACTCCAAAGGACCACCCCCATCGGACGTCCTTCCGGAGGAGCACGACAAGCTCTGAGAAGAAGCCGAAGCACTCCCCACGTTCGCCTTCAACCTCGCAATTCTCTCGCCGCGGTTCGATCCAATCAACGGCCGCCTGTGGTGTTTTCGCCTCCGACTCCCTTCAGCTGGACGACGATCACCTCGACCGGCTCGGGACCTTCGTTCACGTCGCCGTGAAGCTCTCCGGGTGGGTCGGCGTCCAGCCAGTAGGCACTCCCGGTCTCCCACGCAATATCATGAGATTCCCCGGCTTCGTTGACGACTCGCAGGGTGCCACCCTTGAGGGCGATGATCGCCCGCGGGTTGTCGTGCCTGTGCATGGTGAGCGGTTGGTTCGGAACGATGACGCTTTTCCAGACCTGTACGTGCTCGTTCTCGAACTGGGGAATCCTGTCCAAGAAGAAGCTGGGGTTCCTGGGCTACCACTGGGACGAGGAGGTACGCGCGGTGGCCGCGGTGGGCCTCTACCAGATTGCCACGCCCAGGGCGGTGGCCATTCTGTCCGAGCACAAGGACGACCCCTCCCAGCGGATCCGCGAGATGGCGCAGCCCAGGCAGGCGGGACCCTAGCCGCCGAGTTGCTCTTCGAGAGGTGTACGTATCTTTATATCGTGAGTATACGTACGAGGAGTCCGGTGGCTGAGTATGTAGTGATGGCGGCGCACCGGGAGGGGCTGGTTGACGCGGCCAATCCACGGAACGATGACGAGGAGCGGTAGCCCCCAGCCTACCGCCGCCGCCGCTCCCGCCGGGCCGCCGCCAACTCGACGAGCCTCCGAAGCTCCTGGATCGGCTCGACATGATCGTCGACGTGGAGCCGGAGCACCACGTCGTTGTTCAGCCACACGCCTCCGTCCTCCTTGACGATGAGCATTTGGTCCAGCGGTCCGGTCGTGGGTCGGGATCGTTCTCGAG
This sequence comes from Longimicrobiales bacterium, assembly GCA_965238005.1. Lineage (GTDB taxonomy): Bacteria > Gemmatimonadota > Gemmatimonadetes > Longimicrobiales > Gaopeijiaceae > CBDCKN01. Next base: position 1,947,463 of record OZ250165.1, on the reverse strand, counting down.
GACGCGCTCCACGACTTGGGCGGGGGAGAGGCCCTGTCTCAGTAGCTCCAGGGCCTGGGGACCGTAGCTCACGTCCACGATGGCCTGCGTCGCCACGACGCCTGCCCCAGCCTCTCCCCAGATCACGCCGTTGCCCACCGAGAAGACGCGCGATTGGACCGCTACGCCGACCTCTCCGGTGGCCGAGTCGTAGCCGAGGATCGAGAAGGTCGCCACAGGAGGCCAGGGACGCTCTGTGGCTCTCGGCTCCAAGCTCTGGCCCCATGCGGGAGCGGGACCGACAGCGAGGGCGCACAGGGCCAGAACTGTGACGGGGGCGACGCTCCATGGGCGCGACGACATGGCGGTCTCTCCTGTTGGGCCGGATGTGACGCCTCCATCCGGATAAGCTGCGCTCGACCCGGTAGGACCGCCAGACGCGTCTACCCCAGCACCCCGCGGTAGCGTGCGGGATCACCGCCGTACCCGGGGAAGATCCGATCCAGGTGCTCGGCACCCAGGTGACCCGAGACCACTTCTGCGAACACGTCCCGGAAGTCCGTGGTGACGGCCAGGTCACGACCTTCGTAGAGCTGCTCGCGCTCGAGACCCGGCCAGTCACCTAGGATGCGACCGCCTTTCACGGATCCGCCGAGAGCCAGAATGCAGTTAGCGTGCCCGTGATCCGTCCCGCCCGAGCCGTTCTCCGCCACGGTGCGTCCGAACTCGGACATGGTCAGGATCACGACGTCCTCCATGCGATCGCCCAGGTCGTCGTACAGAGCCCGGATTCCCTGGCTCAGCTGCACGAGGCGGCCGGCCAGCTGCCCCTGCACGCCGCCCTGCCGTACGTGCGTATCCCATCCACCGAGGTCCGCGAAGGCGATCTCCACGCCCACGTCGGCCTTCACGAGCTGGGCGATCTGCCGGAGAGACCGGCCGAAGTCTCTGTTCGGGTACTCGGCTCCACCCGACGGCTCGTAGCGACCGGGATCGATGGTCTCCAAGACGCGAACCGCCTCGAACGCCTCCTCGGCCGCGGCCGAGACGGCGTCTCCTCCCTCGGTGCGATAGAGGCGCCGGAAGGCCGATCCCACCTGATCGTCACGGCGCACTCCGAAGTCGCTCAGGTTCGAAATGGCGAGGGCCGGATGACCGCCCCGCAGCGCCCGGGGCAGGGCACTGGTCAGCGAGACTCCCCTCAGGGACGGGACCGTGGCCATGGCCACCTGGCCGGCGGCGTGGTCCGCCGCGTGGGCTGCGGGGTTCTGGAGGGTGCGGCCTTCGCACTGGGCGCACGCGGTGTCCTGCAGCACACGATTGAGCCAGCCGTCGCTCGTGGACTTCACGCCGGGCGTCCCGGTCTCCATGAAGTCCTGGGCGTCGAAGTGGGAACGGGTCGGGTGGGGTGATCCCACGGCGTGGACGACGGCCATCTCGCTACGGCCGTAGAGCTCCTCGAGGGGCTTCAGGGCCGGGTGCAGCCCGAAGAAGCCGTCCAGATCGAGAGCGCTCCCCTCCCGCGATCCGGGAGCCTGGATCGCGATGCTGCGGCGGGAGTCGTAGTACCCGGGCTCTCCGAAGGGGACCACCATGGACAGCCCGTCTACGGCCCCTCGCTGGAAGATGCAGATGAGCGTCTTCTTGCGGTCCAGGCCCAGTGTGCCAGCGACCAACGGCTGGAGCAGGAAGTCGGGCGGTAGCCCAAGAGCCAGGAGGGCCAGAGCGCCCTGTTTGACGAAGACTCGTCTCCCGATGCCGTTCATCAGTGCCTCTGGAATTCAGGTGAGCCCAGGATCAAGCTCAGGGCTCGGACACCGCCCTGGTTCTCCTCCTCAGGAGGATTCGCCTGGAGGTCCTCCTGGATGACGGCCATGAGCTCCGACGAGTCGGTGCCCGGAAGAAGTGCGTCCACGAGGCCGGGAAGACCGTCACCGCCCCGTTTGCGGATCTCTCCGAAGAGGCGATCGCCGTCGGGCCCCACCCCCCGCAGCTCGCCGGTCACGTAGGAGGTGGCGAAGTTCATGCGGGTCAGCATGGCTCCGCTCGAGGCCCACTGGGCGCTCGTCTCCGGGTATCCAGTGGGGGGCTCGGCCAGATAGGGCGCCTCACCGAGGGAGCGAAGTGGCTCCACCAGGACCCGTGCATTGGGCATGTGGCCGCGGGTCATCCGCAGCGTGCTGGTCACCAGAAGGAACGGGGACTTCACGCGGTTGGCCACGACAGACGGATCGTAGAACTCGTCGGCCGTGAACAGCGCCCTCGTCACCTCGCGCAGATCACCGTCGGTGTCCAGGAAGACGTCGGCGAGGTGGTCCACCAGGGCGGTGGGCGGCTCGTCCGCCACGAAGCGGGTGACCAGCTGGGTCGCGACGTGCCGGGCCGTGGATGGGTGGCGGGCGAGCATGCGAATCAGCTCGACACCCTCCTCCTGGCCGCCGCCCGCCTCGAAGACATGCCCCATGACGGTCTTCTCGCCGCTGTCATGGAGCTCGGAGCGGAACCGGAAACGGTACGCCTCCCCATAGTCGAGGTCGGGCAGCACGAGGCGCCCGTCCTCGTAGGACGCCCGGGCCTGACGCATGTCCATACGGTTCCCGGCCTGTAGGAAGGTCCAGCCCGTGAGGATGCGGGCGACGTCGATGACGTCCGCCTGGGTATAGCCTCCGTCCACACCGAGCGTATGGAGCTCCAAGAGCTCACGGGCGTAGTTCTCGTTGAGGCCGGGCCGGGGCCGGCGCCGCTCCTCCTCCATACGCTGCCTCATGCGCTCCCGGCCCCGCGCCGGCATCCTGCCCATGCGCCGGGCCATGACTTCGCGCCTCTCCCGGGCCTGAAGCGAGCTGTCGGGCGCGACGCTCTGGAAGTTGTCGAGGTAGAAGAGCATGGCGGGATGCTGGGCCGTAGCCAGAACCATGTCCTCGAACCTTCCGAGCACGTGGGGCCGAATGGCGTGTTGCTCGTAATCGGGGACCAGCCAACGGGTGGCGCCTTTGCCCCAGAACACGTTGAAGTGGTCGAACCAGAACGCCGTCATCATCTCCTGGAGCTGTCGCTCCGAGTGGACGGCCCTCGTGAGGCGGGCGGTGGCCAGGTCGGCGAGGATGCGTCTCGGGCTGTGCTCCCCCAGTTCGCGACGAAGCCTGCGCCGCTCACCCCTGGAGAGCGAGTCGTCCTGGACGAGCTCTCGAAGGGGCTGGAGCACCCGACCAGGAGGGTACTGCTTCAGGAGCTCGGCAAGGCTCATGGATGCCACGGGAGCCCCGGTCAGCAGAGGCTCGAGCTCCGAGTCGTCGATGCGCTCGGGGTGGAGCTGCCGATCCAACCAGTCGGTGATCCCGGCCGAGAGCACCGCGTCGATATCCTGCGGTCGAGGCCCGTAGGTGGCTCTCTGCAGGAGATGGACGGCCCGGGCCCGGTCCGCGCCTTCGGCTTCCTGGGCGTACGCCAGCGGAGCCCTGGCCAGGCCAGGGAGTAGAAGAACTGCGATGTAGAGCGAGGCTCGTGCGAGTGCGCTCATGGCCGACTCCCGATAGGGTCGCTTCTGATACCTAGACGTGTCGAGCGTCCCTCCCGTTAAAGATGTACCCCGTGCCTCTCACGTCGAGGACCGCGTTGCACCCCTCTGGCGTGCGATGAGGCTCGCCGCGAGATTCGGGGGCCTCAAATCCGGGATTTCCACTGCAATCGAAGGCTCGTGAAACAGAAACTACTCGTTTTCCTCGGGATCTTCCCGATCGTGATCGTGCTGGACCTGATCACGAAAAACTGGGCTCTTGCCGCCTTGGACGGTGGCCGACGGATGGAGCTGTTCTTCGGCTACGTCCCCCTGACCCTCGCATTCAATCGGGGTGCGGCCTTCGGACTCTCCTTGGGCAACGATCCCCGCTGGTTCTTCATACCCATTACGATTCTGGCGCTGATTCTGCTTCTCGTCCTGCTGAGGCAGGCGGGTCCACAGGATCGCCTTCGGTTCGTTTCCGTCTCGCTGGTCATCTCAGGAGCCTTGGGGAATCTCTACGATCGGCTCCGGTGGGATCGGGGTGTCGTCGACTTCATCGGACCCATCGATCTCGGCGTCATGCTCTGGCCGATCTTCAACGTCGCGGACATGGCGATCTCGTGCGGCGCCGTCCTACTCGCCATCTCGTTCTGGCGGGAGGAGAGGAGGGATGGGTCCACTGCGGTGTCGGCTGGCGACTCGTCATCTCACCCAGAGGACCCGGCCGCGCCGGCCGAGGATTCCGTCACGAGGGCGGTCTGATCAGAGCTTCAGGTGCTCCCTGAGGTCCATCTCCGAGACGTGCAGCCTGAACTTGTCGGCCTCGACAAGCTTGGTCTCCATCAGCTTCTTGTGGACATCGGCGCCGAGGGCGGTCTTCAGAAACTCGCTGTGTTCGGCCACGTGGACGGCCTCGAACAGGTCGTGGGGAAGGGCGGCGATATCCATCTCTTCCCGCTCGACCGTGGTTAGGCTGTAGAGGTCCATCGTCATGGGCTCCGGACACGCCATCTCTTTGTCTAACCCGTCAAACCCGGCGGAAAGCATGACACTGAACGCCAGGTAGGGGTTACAGGTCGCATCCGGGAAGCGCAGCTCCATCCGGGTGGCTACTTCCTTACCTGGCTTGTAGAGCGGGATCCGCACGGCGGCGGACCGGTTCGCCTCGGCCCAGGCGATGTAGACGGGAGCTTCGTAGCCGGGCACCAGGCGCTTGTACGAGTTGTGCATCTGGTTCGTGATGAGCGCGATCTCCCTGGCGTGGTCCAGGACGCCGGCGATGAAGTGCTTGGCCGTGGCGCTCAGGTGATGCGGGTCGCTCTTGTCGTAGAACGCGTTGGTGGACTGATCCCTGAAGATCGACAAGTGCACGTGCATGCCGCTGCCGTTCTCGTCGGCGATGGGCTTGGGCATGAACGTGGCGAACACTCCGCAGCGCCGGGCGACCTCCTTCACCAGATACTTGTAGGTCTGGAGGTTGTCGGCCATCCGCAACGCCTCCTGATAGCGGATGTCGATCTCGTGCTGCGACGGCCCGACCTCTGAGTGGTGATACTCGACGGGCACGCCCATGGCCTCCAGGGCGAAGACCGTGGCCTCTCGAAGGTCGTCTCCCACGTCCACGGGATGGTTGTCGAAGTACCCTGCGTTGTCCAGCAGCGTCGGACCCGTCTCGTCCTTGAAGTAGAAGAACTCGGCCTCGGGTCCGATGTTCATGTGCGAGAAGCCGTGATCGTTCAGACGCTGGAGGGTCTGCGAGAGAATGACCCGGGGATCCGAAATATACGGGCTCCCGTCCGGAGTTCGGATCTCGGCGAACATGCGGATCGAGCGCGAGCCGCCGGGCCGGAAAGGGAGCGCCTGGGCCGTGGAGGCGATGGGCAGCGCCACCATGTCGCTCTTCTGGATGCGCCGATAACCCTCGATGGACGAACCGTCGAAGCCCATCCCCTCGTCGAAAGCTCCCTTGAGCTCCTTGGGTGTGATGGAGAACGACTTGAGGAATCCGATCATGTCGGTGAACCAAATGCGGATCGACGAGATTCCGTACTCCTCGACGTAGTTGAGAACGTCCTCGGACGTGCTCAGCGACAGCCCGTCTCGGGAGTCCAGCTCGTCGACGTAGTCCTCCATCTCTTCACGAAACGCTTCGACGTCATACACGAGGGAATCGAGGCTCATGGGCACAACTCCTCTAGGTGCTGGGTGTGGAAGGGGGTGGAACGCACGGGGCTCGGCTCACCTAAAAGCGAAAACCAGGCCGGAGGAGACACCTCCTCCACGGCCTGGTCGGAGAATTCCGACCGAGGGTCGACGGCCCTCATGGGGCCTCTACCGACGGTAAAATCATATGCGGCACGTGCGATGATAGATAAGCCTCCAGGGCGTGTCAACCTTTGCGTGGGGATCATCCCTGTTACGGTTGCTCCCCCGCTTCATCACCGACAGTTTTCCTGGGCATCCGCCCAAATCCGTGTTCGGTTTCACGCATCGCTGGAGACGTCATACAGGATTTCCTGAGCAGGTCGTTGTTCCTGGGCAACACGGCCCTCGATTGGATCATCGCGCTGGTGGTCGCGGCAGTCGTGTGGGCCGCCGTCCGGATCGTTTTCCGCATCGTGTTGAGCCGGATGAAGGCCCTGGCTGCACAGACGGAGACGGACATCGACGATCTCGTCACCGAGCTCCTGGAGAAGACCAAGGGCCTGTTCGTGGCGCTGGTCGCCGTCTACGCCGGGGCGCGCACCCTCGAGCTTGCACCCGAAATCGATTCGATCTTCACGCGCCTCCTCGTTGTCGGCTTCCTCATCCAGGGAGCGTTCTGGGCCAACGGCGTCGTCAACTACCTCCTCGGGAGCTGGGCAGCGAGGAAGTTCGAGGGCGACCCGACCATCACCACGGCCATGGACTCGGTGGGCTTTCTCATCCGCTTCGGGGTCTGGGCGACCTTCATCATGCTGGCCCTGGACAACCTGGGCATCGACGTCGGTCCTCTCGTGGCGTCGTTGGGCATCGGCGGCCTGGCCTTGGGGTTGGCGCTTCAGGGCACGCTGTCCGATCTCTTCGCGTCGTTCTCCATCATCTTCGACAAGCCCTTCGCGGTGGGCGACTCCATCCAAGTCGGTACCCTGGTCGGCACGGTAGAGCACGTCGGCCTCAAGACCACCCGGCTCAAGTCGCTCACCGGCGAGCAGCTCGTCTTCTCGAACTCGGACCTGCTCGGGAGCCGGATCCAGAACTTCCAGCGCCGGGAGAAGCGACGCTGTGCCTTCACTCTGGGGGTGACCTACGACACCACTCCCGAGCAGCTCGAGCGGATTCCGGGCTTGATCCAGGAAATCATCGAAAGCCGGGAGAACACCCTCTTCGATCGGTGCTTCTTCATGACCTTCGGCGACTCGGCGCTGAACAATCGATATCGTGTACCACATGCAGGTCCCGGACTTCGCGACCTACGGAGCCACACACCACTCCATCAATCTCGAGATCTTCAAGCGCTTCGCCGAGGAGGGAATCGAGTTTGCGTACCCGACTCAGACGATCCACGTGGAGGGCGTGGAGCGGGGCGTGGGCGACTGAGCCGAAGCGGGATTCCTCGACGGTGGGCGTGCGGGCCCTGGTGGCCGGCGAGGGGCCCTGGTGCCGGCCTACTCGGCCTCGGGCACGCTGGGGACCAGAATGACGTATTCGACCCGGCGTCCTCGCATCTTCGAGATGCGGAGACGCCCGCCCTCGACCTCCACTATGTCCCCCTCGCGCCCGACACGGTTCAAGGCTCCGAAGACGTAGCCCCCCAGGGTGTCGTGGAGATCTTCTGAAAGGGCGAGGCCCAGATGGTCGTTCACCTCCCGAACCGGTACTCCACCCCAGATAAGGACGTGGCCGTCGGATAGCTGCTCGAAGCTCAGAGGCTCGTCCGCCTCATGCTCGTCCTGGATCTCTCCGATAATCTCCTCGATGAGATCCTCGAGGGTCACCAGACCTGCCGTTCCGCCGAACTCGTCCACGACGATGGCCATCTTCGTCCTGTTGGTCCGCATCTCGGGGATCAGGTCCTCCACCAGCTTGGTAGTGGGGATGAACCTGATGGGGCGGAGGATGCGCGAGATGTCCTCCAGGGCCTCCCGGTCACCGCGCCAAAGGTCTCGGGCCACGAGCAGCCCCTCGATCTTGTCCAGGGATTCCCCGTAGACGGGCAGGCGGAGGTGCCCCTCGTCCAGCATGACCGCCATGGCCTCCTCCACCGTGGCGTCCCGGGGCACCGCCACCATGTCCGTCCGAGGCGTCATGACCTCCCCGACCGTGACCTCGTCGAGGCGGATCACGTTGGTCACGACCTTCCACTCATCTTCGTCGATGGTGCCCTCGCCGTAGCCGATCTGGGCCATGACCTCCAGCTCGGCCCGGCTGACCGTGGGGCCGCGCGAGCCCCGGAGCACCTGGCTGAAGAGGTTGAGAGGCACCAGGATCGGCTTCATGAGGATGATCATCCAGCGCAGGACGTGCGCGGACGGCTTTGCGAGTTTCTGCCAGAAAGTAGCCCCGATCGTCTTCGGCACGATCTCGGAGAAGAGGAGGATGACCAGGGTCAGGACCCCGGTGAATACCCCGATCCATATCTCACCGAAGACGCGGGCCGCGATCGAGCCCCCGAGCGCGGCGCCGGCCGTGTGTGCTATGGTGTTGAGCGTCAGAATCGCCGCGATGGGCTCGTCGATCCTCTCTCGCATGGCGCTCAGATAGTCTCCGGCTTTGGATCCCTGCTCCCGGAGGACCTCAACGTAGGAGTGTGTTACGGAGAGGAGGACGGCCTCCAAGATGGAACACAGGAAGGAGACGGAGAGAGATACCCCCAGGACCCATAGCAGCGTCGCCATACACCGATAGTATCGGATGACTTCAGGTCTGGTGACAAGGGCCCACGGGGCACAACCCACGGGACGTGGGTGGGGCCTGGCGCCCCATGCCGGGCCACCCTACTCTTCGCCGATACCCGGCAAGCCGGCCCGATTCGCTCGGGAAAACCGAAGTCAACTCCGCGCCAGGGAATGCCCACCTATCCATGAGTGTGGATGCCAAGAACGACACGTCCTTCGAGGTCCACCTCGTTGAGGAGGTGGAGCGGGCCCTGGATCTGGAGGAGGCTGACCGCGAGGACCTGCCGGGGCTCTACCGCTTCAACGTCGTCCAGGTCCCCGCCCTCCGCCTGATCGGGTCCAACCTTCTCCTCCTCGTGGTGGCGATCCACAACCTGATCGTCTTCGGGGAACTGGACTTCGCTACGTACCTGCCCCTGGTCATCGGCCTGGAGCTCTACTGCCTGGTTTCCTGGGGGCTGCTACGGGCGTATTTCACCCGCGTCTCGGCTGTCCACCTGGGTGACATCTTCCTGGTGCTCGATCTGCTGACGTGGACCTGGGCCATCTATGTCAGTGGGGGAGCGCAGAGCCTGCTCTGGCCGATATTCCTGCTCCGCACCGCGGATCAGCTGTGGCTGAACCGGATCCGGGCCCGGGTGATGGCCGGCCTGGGGCCCATCGCCTACGCGGGCCTACTGGCGTATCTGGCTCTGGTGGAGGGGCAGGATCTGGTGTGGGGTGCCGAGATCGCCAAGCTCATGGTGCTGGCGAGCATGAACGTCTTCCTGGTGCTAGTGGCCGGGGGACCCTGGCACCAGCAGAAGAGAACGCACGCGGCCAAAGACCTCATCCTTCGGCTGGAAGAGCAATCCGCGGAGCTCGATGCCGCCCGCCGCCGGGCCGAGGAGGCGAATGCGGCCAAGAGCGAATTCCTCGGTCGCATGAGCCACGAGTTGCGGACCCCACTCCACTCGGTGATGGGATTCACGAATGTCCTGCTCAGGAACAAGCACTTGAGCCTCGAATCCCGCGATCTCAACTACCTCCAGCGCATACGCCTCAACGCGCTGCACCTGCTCAACCTCATCAACGACCTTCTGGATCTGGCCCGCATCGAAGAAGGGGGGATCGCGATCGAGACCAAAGAGCTGGACGTGGCCTCGCTCATCCAGGAGACAGTGGACCAGCTCGAGGACTGGGCGCTGAAGGGACATGTGGCCGTTCGGATCGAGATGCCGCCGGAGCCGCGTCGCATCCGGGCGGATGAATCACGGCTTCGTCAAGTCTTGATCAAACTCGTGGGCAATGCCGTCAAGTTCACCAAAGAGGGCTCCATCACCGTCGTCCTGGACGCTCCCGATTCGATTCCGCGCGAGATACGGGTGGAAGATACCGGCGTGGGCATCCCCTCGGAGCGCTTGTCCACCATCTTCGACGCTTTCGAGCAGGGTGACGGTGGGACTACGCGGGTGCACTCCGGTTCGGGCCTGGGCTTGGCCATATCGCGGTCGCTGTGCGAGCTCATGGGAATGGAGGTCTCTGTTCAGAGCACGCTGGGTGAGGGATCGGTCTTCACGATCTCGATCCCCCAGTCCCTTGTCGTTAAGGAAGACCTCGACCGGCCTGAGGACGCGTCGCTTAGCAGCGGTGGCTGATCGACTCGGCCCCCGGTTCACGCTTCTCCACTCGCTTGGCCGCGTGGCCAAGGCCCACCCGCTCTCCCGGAAGGTCTTGATATCCACGACGTTCGGCGAGGGAAGTGAGCTGCTCCGTGCGCTTGCGCTCCACGAGGGAGGATGGGCGGGGTTCGAGGTCACGACCCCGGGGCGGTTGGCCGCCCAGATCGCGGGGCCGGATCTTGCCGCCGTGGGGCTGACGATCCTGGACGAATTCGGTCAAAGGGCCCTCGTGGACCAGGCCATGGATGGCGTGTTCGCGACGGGTGAGTGGCCGGACCTGAGTATTCTCGAGCATGGCGTGGGATTCCGGGAGGCGATCCTGGGGGCGGTTGTGGCTCTTCGGCTGTCGGGTGTGGCCCCCGAGTCTCTCGCCTCAGGGCCCGCCTCAGGGCCCGCCCGTAGGGCGTTTCTTGGGGAGCTCCTGACGTCCTACCAGAGGACCTTGGCGGAGCGGCATCTCGCGGACCCCGCCGAGGTGTTGCGCCGGGCTACCGAGGTTCTGAACCAGGACGGATCGAGCGGCCCGGACGACACCATCTTCCTTCTTCTTCCCGGTCTCGGCACCAGGGGGGGTGGCGGACGGTTCATCGATGCCTTGCAGCAGCGGGGGGCCACGGTCCTCGCCACCGATCCGGTCGTCGGGATGCCTCCTCCGACGGCGATGGTCTGGAAGGCTGTTCCGGCGAGGGGCCGGTTCTCCTTCGTCCACGCCGTGGATCGGGCGCCGGCGGGTGATGACGTGCCCGACGTAGAGATGTTTGCGGCAGCCAGTGTCCGGGACGAGCTCCGGGAGGTGCTGCGGCGCACGATGGTGAGCGGCTTCCGCTGGGACGACGTCGAGATCGTCACCCCCGATCCGAGCACGTACGGCGCCGTCCTCGATGCCCTCTCCCACCAATTGGGCGTGCCTTGCAGCTTCGGGGTTGGTTTGGCGATCCGGCGGACACGACCCGGTCGGGCCCTGGAGGCCTATTTGCGGTGGATCGAGAGCGGCTTTCCGGCCGACGTCCTTCGGGGTCTCCTGGAGGCCGGCGACCTCGTGGCTCCGGCCGAGTACGAGGGCGTGTCCTCGGCCGCGCTGGCCCGACTTCTCCGACGGCTCCGCGTCGGATGGGGGCGCTCCCGATACCTCCCGGCGGTACGGGCGGCGCTGGAGCTCGCGGTGGAGGAAGCCGCAGGGCACAAGGTGAAACCCTTCAGGGACGAGTCTCCCGAAGAGGCCCAGGCGCGCGGTGAGCACCGCGTGCGGGAGCTGAAGGCTCTGGAGTCCCTCCTCGGGGTTCTCGAGGACGCCACCCCCTGGACGCCGAGACCTCTGGTGCTGGAGCGCGGAAGCGTCTCTGCGGCGGAGCTCGCCAGGGGAGTCCAGGCCTTCTTGCAGCTCGTTCCCGAGGGGGAGGGCGCAAATGCGGTCGGTCGCGAGGATCTCCTCGGGCGCCTCTCCCGCATCGCCGATACCCTCACCCGCAAGACCTCGTTCGATGCGGCCATGGCCGCGCTACGCAGCCACCTCGACATCCGTGTCCGAGCGGCCTGGGACGAAGGGTCTCCACCCTGGAAGTCCACGGGCGGCCACGTCCACCTCACCGACCTCTCCCACGGGGGATATACGGGGAGGAGGGCTACGTTCATGGTCGGATTGGACGCCGGCCGCTTTCCCGGAGCCGGCGCCCAGGACCCGGTCCTCCTGGACCTCGATCGAAAAGAGTTGGCCGCGGGCTTGCCCACGTCGGGGGCACGCCTCGCGGAGAGGCGCTTTCAGTTGGCGGCGCTTCTGGCCCGGACCCGGGGTCGGGTGACGGCGAGCTATACTGCCTGGGACTCGGCGGAAGCACGTGTCGTTCAACCATCGTCCGTTCTCCTCGACATGTTCAGGCTCTGGAAGGGGAGGCCAGCGGCCACCTTCGACGACTTCCACAAGGCCCTGGGAGAGCCGGTCTGTGCGATCCCGCGCTCGGGGCCTCTGGACGGCACCGACGTCTGGCTCGACACCCTAGGCCGTGACGGCGGCTTCCTCAATGCCGGGGGAGTGTTGGAGAAGGCCTTCCCAGAATTGGGTCGTGGAATGGAGGCCAGGAGCCAGCGCGTGAAGGACCAGGCGTCGGCTCACCACGGGCTGGTGGCGCCCCGTGCCGAGCTGATGGATCCACGTGCGTACCCCCTCATCGTTGCCTCGGCCACGCGACTGGAGGCCTTGGGTGCGTGCCCGCTCCGGTACCTCCTTCGATACGGCATCGGGTTGCGGCCGCCCGACGACCCGGCTCTCGATCCGGAACGTTGGTTGGATCACCTGCAGCGGGGCGCGCTACTCCATCGGGTCTTCGAACGAACACTCACACGGGCGCGCGAGGAGAGTCTCGAGCCGGATGAGCCCGCGTTCCACGACATGGCCATCGAGGTACTCGAGCAGGAGGCCCGGCGGCTCAGGAACGCGGTGCCGGTCCCCAACGAGGCCGTATACGCTCATGGGCTGACGCTTCTGACGGAGGATGTCCGATCCTTCACCGACTTCGTGCGGGACCGAGGCGCTCCGTGGATTCGTCTGGAGATGAAGTTCGGCAGGGACGACTCGCCTCCGGTGGAAGTCACGGTCGGCGGGGGCTCCATCTCGGTTCAGGGCGCCGTGGACCGGGTCGATCGCGACGAGGACGGACTCCACATCCTGGACTACAAGACAGGCTCCCCGTACGGGTTCACGCCCGCATCGGCCGTTTTTCACGGGGGCCGGAGAATGCAGCACGTGATCTACGCCGAAGTCGCGGAGCGGCTGTTGGGCGAGGACGTGGCCGACATCGCGTACGTCTTCCCGACGGCGACAGGGCGCAACGAGGAACGGAGGTTCACTCGTGAGTCGGTGCGTCCGGGCCTGGAGCTGCTGGGGGTGATGCTGGACCAGGTGGCATCGGGACGACTGCTCCCTACCAACGACAAAGAAGACTGTCAGGTCTGTGACTTCAGGTCTGTGTGCAGGGTCTCTGGCGACGGCTGGAATCTCACCTCACCCATGGCCGAGTGGGGCGAGCGCAACATGCTCGTTCTGGAGGAGTACGCCGGGCTTCGCCGGATCAGGGGCTGGGAGGACGGCACGTGAGTGGGGCGGAGCGGCAGCTACCTGACGAGGCGAAGCGGCATCTTCCGGACGAGGCCGCCAGGACGGACATCGACTCGGACCTGGATACGAACATCCTGGTCGAGGCGGGCGCCGGCTCCGGCAAGACGACGTCGCTCTTGCGCCGCATGGTGGCGCTCATCCGGTCGGGCACCACAACAGCGTCGGAGATCGCCGCAGTGACCTTCACCCGCAAGGCCGCAGGCGAGCTTCGTGAGCGCTTTCAGGTGGAGCTCGAGCGGGTGTTGGCGGCCCAGGCACCCGGCTCGGGCGAGGGCGCTAGGCTGAGCCAGGCTCTCTCTTCGCTTGACCAACTGTTCATCGGGACGATCCATGCGTTCTGTGCGCGGCTCCTTCGGGAGCGGCCGCTGGAGGCTGGCTTGGACCCCGGCTTCCAAGAGCTGACGGAAGAGACTTCGTACAAACTCGCGACAGGGTTCTGGGCGGCACACCTGGAAAGGCTCGCCGCCGACGCCGACCCGATTCTCGCCCAGCTCGCGGAGGTCGGGCTGCACCCGAGGCAGCTCGAGCGTCTGTTCAGCGAAGTCTGCGAGCACCCCGATGTGGAGTTCCCCGCCGAGGACGTGCCCCGGCCGGATCCGACGGAGATCACCGCCGTGCGCGAGGAATTGACGCGCCTGATGGACCGGGCCGAGGAGATCATGCCCGGGTCGGAGCCCGAGAAGAGCTGGGACGACCTGCAGAAGAAGGTGTACGGTCTCCGATACTCCCTCCGCGTCATCGGGTGGGACTCGGATTTGGAGTTCCTCCACGCCCTCTCCGGGGTGGCTCGTCGGAAGACGTACAAGGTGACTCAGATCAGATGGTCGGACGATCCGGCCATCAAGGCCCGAGCCAAGGAGCTGGCTTCGGCGTTCTCCGCCTTCGTGGCGGAAGGAGCTCCCTGTCAGCGGCTCCTGTTACAGTGGCGCATGCACCGGTATGCCGTCGCCATCCGAATGGTCGTCGGAGCGGCGCAGGCGTGGGAGGCGGAGAGGCGACGGACGGGGCGGCTCAACTTCCAAGACCTCCTGACGCTTACGGTGAAGCTCTTGCGGTCCAGCGTCGAGGCCCGCCGCCAATTCGGCCTCCGGTATCGTCGAGTTCTCGTGGACGAGTTCCAGGACACGGATCCCATACAGGCCGAGATCCTCATGCTGCTGGCCGCGGAGCCGCTCGAGGACGCAGCCACCGAGCCTGGAGGAGGCGAGAAGGGAGTGCACGGAGGAGGGCGGGATGCCGGTGGGACTGCGGAGAGCTGGTTGGTGCTGGAGCCGCGAGCGGGGGCCCTGTTCGTGGTGGGGGACCCGAAGCAGAGTATCTACCGATTCCGGCGGGCCGACATCACGGTGTACAACGCGGTCAAGGATCGCTTCAAGGCGTTTGGCAGCGTGTTGGGACTGGAGGCCAACTTCCGCTCTGTGCCGGCGGTGGCGGCATTGGTGAACGGCGTCTTCGAGGGTGGGGCAGGCCTCCCAGCCGTGGCGACGGCTCATCAGGCGGCGTTCGCCCCGCTTCTGCCACAGCGATCGGAGCGGCCCGACAAGCCCGACGGCGTCTTCCACTACCTGATCGAGAATGCAGCCCGGGACGCCATGGTCTCGGAGGATGCGGCGAAGCTCGCCACCTGGATCGGCCGGCGATGCGCTCCAGGAGGCGACCGCACACCTGGAGACTTCCTGATCCTCACCCGGTACCGAAAGGACCTCGATCCCTATGCTCGAGAGCTCGAAGCACGGGACCTGCCCGTGGCCCTCTCCGGCGTCGCCGTGGGGCAAGAGGAGGAGATCTCCGAGCTGGTTCGTCTCCTGGAGTGTCTGGCCGATCCCAGCGATCCCGTGAAGCTGGCAGCCGTGTTGGTGGGGCTCTTCTTCGGTCTCGACTTCGAGCAGCTTCTAGATCACCGGGTGAAGGGCGGCCGGTTCACGCTGACATCCCTCCATGGACAGCCGGAGACGGACGTCACCAAGACCCTCCGACGCCTGAACCGATGGTGGGAAGCGACCCGCCGCGCACCGGCCGACGGGGTTCTGGCTCGCATCACGGACGAGATCGGTCTTCTCCCTCATGCAGCGTCGGGCCCGCTCGGACAGATCCGCTCAGGGGCGCTCCTCTACGTCCTGGACGCGGTGGGGTCGTCGACCCTCGAGGGAAGCACGTCCATCGCCGGGGCACTGGAGGCCGTCCGTCTCGCCCTCGAGGCCAAGGAGCCCGAGGCGCCACTACAACCGGGACGCTCCGACGCCGTGCGGGTCATGAACATCCACAAGGCCAAGGGCCTCCAGGCCCCCGTGGTGGTCCTTGCCGCCCCTGTTGGGGAGACCAGACGGGAGCCCGATCACCACATCGCCAGGCTGGACGAGGGGAGGGCCGCCGGATACCTGGTCGTTCAGACGCGCGAGAAGTGGGGTATGAACATCCACGCCATGCCTCCCGACTGGTTCGAGAGACAGGCCGCGGAGGAGCGCTTCGATGACGCCGAAGAGGTACGCCTCATGTACGTGGCGGCCACGCGGGCGGAGGACGAGCTCGTGGTGGCCCGGAGAGACGAGCACATCGCGAAGTCACCGTGGTCCCTCCTGGACCCGTGGTTGGAGGAGCACGGGGCTCGCCTGGACGATATGGTCATCGAGCCGCTTCGCCCCCGAGCCACTCTGGAGGAGGATGGGAGGGCGATTCGCGATCGCGCGGTCGGCATAGACGTGAGACGTGACAAGAAAGGTCGGCCCGGATACCTATTCCAGTCCGTGACATCCGTGGCGAAGACGGCCGAGAAGGGGGAAGCACAGTTGGCTCTGAATCTCGAGAGTGGGCGCCCGGAGATCGCCGAGGTGTCCGCGGGGGATCCCACGGGGGCTCCCACGGAGGACCGGCCCCCGGAACTGCGGTCCCGGGGATTCAGTTGGGGGACGGTGGTGCACGGTGCTCTCGCGGCCGCGGCAGGCGACCTGTCGGAAGAAGCCCTGGTGGGGGTCTGTCGCGGATTGCTCCTGGAGAACGAGCGACCCTTGGACGCCGAGGGCGAGCCCACGGAGCTCGCCTCGCTCGTCGCGCTCGTGGAAGTCGTGCGCACGTCTTCGCTCTGGGAGCGGGCACGGGCTGCCGAGCGGACCTTGGTAGAAGTTCCGTTCTCGACGAGGGTCCCGGAGTTGGAGACCGCCGAGAGGTCCGGAAAGGTGGAGACATCCCGGTACGTGGAGGGCGTCATCGATCTGGCGTTCCGGGAGGCTGACGGCTGGACGATCGCCGACTACAAGACGGATGTGGGCACGGATCCGGACTTCCCGGCTCGCGAGGAGGCGTACCGGCGGCAGGTGGAGTTGTACGCCACCTGTTGGAGTCGCTTGACCGATGAGCCGGTGAAGGAGCGGATCATCTTCTACACGACGCAACAGCGAGAGGAGGTTTGGTGAGCACTGCCTCGGCGGGGCCTCCGGATCCCATTCGGGACGGAGATCGTCTCGATCCAGAGATCTTCCAGCTCCCCGTGGAGAGGATGAGGGCGGGATACTACTCGGACAAGTACTTCGTCCGGGCACGGGACGTGCTGATCGCCGACGGGAACGACCCTGTCGTAACGATGCAAGTCTTCCAGAAGAAACGGGCATGGGTGGCCGGTACCGACGAGGCCATCGCCATCCTCAAGCTCTGCTTGACCGATGGCTATTCCTTCTCCGACCTCGAGGTATCCTCCTTGCGGGACGGGGATCGGGTGGAGCCGTGGGAGACGGTCATGCTGATCCGCGGGCCGTACGCGGCCTTCGCCCATCTCGAGACGCTCTACGTGGGGGTTCTGGGCCGTCGCACCAAGATCGCGACGAGCACCCGTGAGGTCGTCGAGGCCGCCTGGCCCCAGCCGGTCCTGTTCTTCCCCGCGCGACACGACCATTGGATGGTGCAGACCGGAGATGGCTGGGCGGCCCACGTGGCCGGTGCCATCGGGGTCTCGACCGACGCGCAGGCCTCCTGGTGGGGGAGTGAGGGTGACGGGACCATTCCCCACGCGCTCATCGCCGCCTACGGTGGAGACACCGTGAGGGCCACCGAGGCCCTAGTGCGCCACATCTCGGAAGACGTGAACATCATCTCGCTGGTGGACTTCGAGAACGACTCCGTCGGGACCTCCCTGGCCGTGGCCCGGGCGCTGGGGGAGCGCCTCTGGGGGGTCCGCCTCGACACGGCCGCCGACATGGTAGACCAGTCCCTTCAGGGGGAGATGGGCGACTTCGATCCCCGTGGGGTCAATCCGAGATTGGTGGAGAAGGTGCGAGACGCCCTCGACCGGGAGGGGTTCAGGCATGTGAAGATCGTGGTATCCGGCGGCTTCGATGCGGACAAGATCCGTCGTTTCAAGGAGGCGGGAGTGCCCGTGGATTCCTACGGCGTGGGCTCGGCGCTGGTGCGAGGCAGTTACGACTTCACGGCCGACGTCGTATTGGTGGAGGGCCGCCCTTCGGCAAAGATAGGACGCTGGCATCGCCCCAACCCGCGGATGGAGACCGTCTCATGACCTCGAGCTCCGGCACGGTCACCTGGGTCGGGTGGGTGGTGGACGTCCAGAGGGATTTCATGGAGCCCGATGGCCGCCTCTACGTGCGCGACCTGGGCGACGCCTCCGACCCTGGGGCCACCTCCATCGTCGCGGCCCTTCGGGATGCGGTGGCGTGGATGCGGGAGAGCTGTACCGTCATCGTCTATACGGGGGATTGGCACGCCCTCGACGACGCCGAGATCGATCCTCACGCCCCAAACCCGCAGGCGGGCACCTATCCGCCTCACTGCATGGGCCGGTCCGACGATCCGGACGAACGAGCCGGGGCCGAGCTCATAGGGGTCGTTCGGCCGACCGATCCACTGGTCCTGCCCATGGGGGCCACCGGGGCGGAGGCCGCCGAGACCGCCCGGGAGGCGATCCGGAGTGGGCGATCGGTCTTCATCCAGAAGGACCGCTTCGACGTCTTCGAGGGCAACGCCGCCGCCGAAACCTTCCTGGCTGACCTCGAGGATGAAGTGGAGGGGGAGCTGGAACTCGTGGTCATCGGTGTCGCCCGGGACGTCTGCGTCACCCAGGCCGTGGATGGCATGCAGGACAGGGGATACCGGGTCACGGCGGTCCGAGATGCAACCTGGGGCTTGGGTCTCGAAGACGAGGAGGTGACTCTCCGTCGTTGGGCCTCCCAGGGCCGAGTGGTGACCCTCTCGGAGCTCACCGGCTAGTCTTCCGTTTCCGAGACACTGGGCGCTCCTGTCGTCCTCGTGGGGGAGCGCCATCCCCGTCCATGCCCAGGGACCCGTCTGGTTGACGGGTGAAGATCCCGGCATGAAGATGAGCCCGTGACTTTTCCCTTGGCCCATAATCCGTGGTGATCCCGATGCGTCCCATGAAGGCTTCCGTCCCAGTTGTCGCGCTCCTTTTCGCGGCCCTTGCGCCTCTCGTCACCGCCCAAGAGGCGGTGACCTCGCCCGAGCAGCAGTTCGGGCATGAGATCGGAGCGGACTACCAGCTCCCCAACTACACCCAGCTCTACGAGTACTGGCAGAAGCTGGCCAGCGAGTCGGATCGAATGTCGGTCCACGACATCGGCCTCACCTCCGAGGGGAGGCCTCAGATCATGGCGATCATCACGTCGCCGGAGAATCGTCTGAACCTCGACCGCTACCGTGAGATCTCACGACGCCTGGCGAAGGCGAAGGGGGTCTCGGAGGAGGAGGCCCGGGCGTTGTCCCAGGAGGGCAAGGCCGTGGTCTGGATCGACGGTGGCCTCCACGCCACGGAGGTTCTCGGAGCCCAGCAGCTCATGGAGATGGTGTACCGGATGGTGAGCCGGTCGGACCCGGAGACGCTGCGGATCCTGGATGATGTGATCTTGCTGGCGGTACACGTGAACCCCGACGGTATGGAGCTCGTGTCCGACTGGTACGTGCGGGTGGACGATCCGCTGAAGCGGAGCACGAGCGGCGTCCCCGTCCTGTACAACAAGTACGCCGGTCATGACAACAACCGGGACTTCTACATGTCGGCGCTGGCTGAGACCACCAACATCAACCGGGTGATGTACCGGGAGTGGTACCCCCACATCGTATACAACCACCATCAAACGGGTCCTTCGGGCACCGTCATGTTCGCGCCCCCGTTCCGAGATCCCCCGAATCCCAACCTGGACCCCATCATCATCACCAGCCTAGACGGGGTAGGCGCCGCCATGCATGGCCGGTTCGTTCGCGAGGGGAAGGGGGGCACCACCATGCGTTCCGGTGCGAGCTACTCCACCTGGTGGAACGGCGGACTGCGCACCACGCCCTACTTCAAGAACATGATCGGTCTCCTCACGGAGACCATCGGCAACCCGACGCCCGTCGAGATTCCGTTCAGGCCCGAGCGCCAGCTGGCGAGCGGCGACCTTCCGCTGCCCGTCGAACCGGGTGTCTGGCACTTCGGCCAGTCGATCGAATACTCGCAGACGGCGAACTGGGCGGTCCTCGACTACGCCTCCAGGAATCGCGACCAGCTGCTGTACAACATCTGGCGCATGGGCATGAACTCGATCGAGCGGGGCAGCCGGGACACCTGGACGGTGCTGCCCTTCGAGGTTGAAGATGCAGCCGAGAGCCTCGGTGCCGGGAAGGCCGGATCGGCCGAGGACTTCCAGAGAATGCTTCGCCCCCGGGCAGGACGGGATCCCCGGGGGTTCATTGTGCCACGGGACCAGGCGGACTTCGCCACCGCCACCAAGTTCGTGAACGCGCTTCTGAAGAACGGGGTGGACGTCCACCGGGCCACGGCGGACTTCACCGTAGCCGGTCGGCGCTACGCCGGAGGCTCGTATGTGGCGAAGACCGATCAGGCCTTCCGGCCACACGTGATGGACATGTTTGAGCCCCAGCAGCATCCCAACGACTTCGCCTATCCGGGCGGACCTCCCACGCCTCCGTACGACAACGCGGGATGGACGCTGGCCTATCAGATGGGCGTCGAGTTCGACCGGATTCTGGACGGCTTCGACGGACCCTTCGAGATGATCGAGGGGCTCGCTGAGACACCTCCGGGACAGGTGATGGCCGCGGCCTCAGCGGCCGGCTACGTGTTCGATCATCGCCACAACGGCTCCTTCCTGGTTCTGAACCGCCTTCTTGCGCAGGGCAGAGACGTATACTGGCTCCTCGAGGTGCCCGACGGAGCGGGCTTCGCCGAGGGGGCCTTCTACGTGCCGGAAAGCCAGGTCGACGACAATGCGCTGATGACGTTGGCTGCCGAGACAGGAGTGAGCTTCCAGGCGGTCAGCGCCCCCATGGGCGAGCCGCTCAGGTTGCGTCGCCCGCGGATCGGGCTCTGGGATCGCTACGGGGGATCCATGCCCTCGGGGTGGACTCGCATGATCTTGGAGGACTTCGGGTTCGAGTTCGAGGTGGTCTATCCCTCTGAGCTCACCGACGGGAATCTGAGCGACCGGTTCGACGTGCTGGTCTTCGAGGACGGTGCGATTCCGGCTCCCAGCGACGGGGCCCAGAGTGGTGGAGATCGGCGACGCCAACTGCCGGATCCGGGCACGATTCCAGAGGAGTTCCGTGGCCGGTTAGGGTCTGTCACGGCCGACAGGACCGTGCCTGAGATCCTGGAGTTCGCACGAGGCGGAGGGACCGTCATCGCCATCGGCAGCTCCTCGGTGCTGGGCTACTACGCCGGTCTCCCGATGAGCAACCATTTGGTCGAGAATGGCCAGCCGCTGGCGGAAGAGCAGTACTACACGCCCGGATCCGTTCACTCGCTCAAGCTCGAGCACGTCAGCCCGGTGACGCACGGGCTCGGTGAGCGCCTGGACGTTCTCATCAGCCACAGCCCTCTCTTCCGACTCGAGCCCGGGTGGGAGCGACAGGGGGTTAAGCGCATCGGCTGGTTCGATACCGATCAGCCCCTGAGAAGCGGGTGGGCGTGGGGCCAGGAGCGCATGCAGAACGGCACGGCTTTGATCGAAGCGCCCCTCGGAGACGGGAAGCTCTTCCTCTTCTCGCCCAGGATCACGTTCCGTTCCCAGTCCCATGCGGCGTTCCCGCTTCTCTTCAACGGAATCTTCTACGGCTCGGCTCAGAAGGGGCCGATTCTCTGATCCGCGGATGCACCATGCCCTCGACTGACCGAGACACTTTGGCAACGGGACACTGGGTCCCAAACGGGCCACATGGCCTTAACGGAAACCAACGGGGGGTCGTCTGAGTTCTTGAGACGACCCCCCCTTGATTCGCATCGCTGTCGCACGCGACGGCGACGGGGGAACCTGCCGCTGGTGGGTCGATAGAACATAGATGAGCCGAGCCGCTGCTAGGGGCGGATCGGCCGCCGCAGGTCCGGAGAGTCATGTGAGTAGGAACATTGGAAAGATCCTGACGCTCGCCCTGGTTTTGCCCGGGGTATGGGCCGATGGGGCGTCGGCCCAGATAACGGGCGTCGTCACGGCGAGGGGTGGGGTACTGCTGGAGGGTGTTGCCGTCGAGGTTTGGACGGCGAACGCACGCATCGCGGCGCGTCTCACCGACTCCGATGGGCGTTTCTTTTTCTCCGAGAGCATCGCGTTTCGGGCCGTCACCCTGCAGGTGGGGGCCCTGGGCTTCAAGACGCGGGAGGTCATCGTCGAGGAGGGTGTGGACGAGTACGCCATCCGGCTCGACGAGGCTCCTCTGCTTCTCGAGGGGCTCGTGGTGACGACGGAAGAAGCCACCTGCGAGATGGGGCGGGACGACAAAAAGGCGAGGCATCTGTGGCAGCTCGCCCGGCTGCGGTACCACGGAATCATGGACACCCTTGGCGTAGCGACGTACCTGGCCGAGGCCGACACCGTAGTGCCCCTCTCCAAGTTGGGGCCGTTGGACCTGCCTGTTCTGGCCCTGAGCCAGCGCGGATCGTCGTCGCTCCTGCGCTTCAGCTGGACCCGGCGCATCCAGCGTGACGGATACGCCTTCAAGGTTCGGCGCACCGACGGAGCCCGCCCCTACGACTCCTGGGTGTATCCGCCCCTGGACGCCGACTTCGCTCCCCACTTCGTCGACGATCTCTTCGGGGAGCGGCATCGCTTCGTCGTGGAGCACGAGGGTCCCGACGGATGGACCCTGGCCTACTGCCCGAAGAAGGACAACAAGCCCACTATCAAGGGGACCATCGCCCTTGCACGGGACACCTCGTTCACCTCCGTCGAGTGGCTGTTCCAGACGCCGGATCCGGTAGAGCACGCCGGGGGCCGCGCCGTCTTCGCGCCGCCGCTCCCGGGTCACGAGCTGATCTATCTGCTGCCGAGCGAGGCGATCGTCTGGCGTGAGGTGCCCGGCGGCGAGTATCTGCAGCGGTATCAGCGCTTCGAGAATTGGCTCGTGGCGCCGGGAGACTCCGTGCCGGCCCTTCCGTTACGCCGGAGCAGCGAGTGGGGAGCTTCGCGAAGGAACTGACGAAGGGCGTCGGAGCTCCGCGTATCGGCATGCTGGGCGGCGGCCGGCGCGTCGTCTGAGATCTCTTGGGGGGACCGTTTTCGTTCACGTACCACTCTCCTGGCGAGTGTCCGCCGCCGCCGGACCCACCTCCTCCGATGGTCACGGCGGGCACACCAAGCGAGATGGGGATGTTCGAGTCGGTGGACGATCGGCCAAGGGCCGGCTCCAGACCCAGGAGCTCGGTGGCGGCGAGGGCCCGCTGGACGAGAGGATCGTCTTCGGCCACCTCTTGCGAGGGTCGGTCGCCGATCATCTCGATGTCGACCGCGAGAGCCGGGCCCGAGCGGCGACTGGCGTTCATCTCGGTCACCGCTCTCCGAATGGCACGGTGAAAGAGCGAGTCGATCTCAACGAGACGCTCCTGGCTATCCGAGCGCATGTCCACCTGCATGGCTACTTCGAAGGGAATCGAGTTCACCGAGGTGCCGCCGGTCACGACGCCCACGTTGTAGCTGGTCTTCGGACCGCTCCGAGTGTAGGCGTCGGCCGCCAGATCGAAGTAGTGCGTCGTCCGACCCATGGCGTGGGCCGGATTGACGAGCCCGAATGCACCCCAGGAGTGTCCTCCGGGTCCGGTGAAGGTGACCAGGTAGCGGTGGGATCCCAGACCCTGATGGGTGACACGGGTGTCGCTCAGGCCGTGACGGCTGTTCTCCAGGCCTGAAATCGGGAGCGTCCGGCACGGCAACCCCCGTCTCGTTCACTGGCGAGCGCTCCGGGGCACAACTCCTTGATTTTCACCCGAAAAAGCCCGAACCTTTTGCGCCTCTTTCTTGGCGTTCAACTGCCCTCATCCTGACATTTCGGAGCTCTGTGAGCCGTGAATCCTCTCTGGTCGCCCGCCCACCCGAGGCGCTGACCCGTATGCTTGCCGCACTCGGCCGCACCTCGAGACTGGTCGCCGAGCACACCGGACAGCTGGGTCTTCTCGTGTGGAACATAGGCGTGGCCTTCGCGCGCTTTCGCGTGTCGGGCAGGGACATATTGAGGCAGATCTACATCGTCGGAATCCAGAGCGTCCCGATCGTCCTGGTGGCCGCCGGGCTCATCGGAGTCGTGACCAGCCAGCAGGGCGGCTATCAGATGCAGAGCAATCTGCCTCTCTACGTCATGGGCTCCGTCGTCGTGGAGAGCGTGATTCTCGAGATGGGGCCCGTCCTCACGGCCATCGTCATGATTGGGAGGGTGGGCGCGCGCTTCACCGCGGAGCTGGGAACCATGAAGGTCTCCGAGCAGATCGACGCCCTCTACTCCGTTGGTCGGGATCCGGTCGAGATTCTGGCGGCCCCACGGGTTCTAGCCCTCATGATCTCCATGCCGGCCCTCGTGGCCATGGCCAACGTTGTGGGAATCCTGACCGGAATGATCTCCGCCCAGTTCACCCTCGGCCTGGGTCCCGAGACGTTCTTCTACGGGGCGCGCCTCTTCTGGCACTCCTACGACCTGTTCTACTCACTCCTGAAGGCGTTCGTCTTCGGGGCGGCGATCCCCATCATCGCGATCCACATGGGTTTGCGAACAGCCGGTGGCGCGGAGGGGGTGGGGCGGACCACGACTCAGTCGGTCGTGTTCATGACTCTGACCATCCTGATCATCGACGCCATGTTCCCTCCACTCTTCCTACAGTAGGGGGGTTACGGTGCCAACTCAGGGCAACGGATCCGGACCGGTCATCGAGTACATGAACGTCTTCAAGGCCTTCGACGCTCCCGTGCTCTCAG
The DNA here is from genome assembly GCA_965238005.1 of Longimicrobiales bacterium. GTDB lineage: Bacteria > Gemmatimonadota > Gemmatimonadetes > Longimicrobiales > Gaopeijiaceae > CBDCKN01. Next base: position 1,923,137 of record OZ250165.1, on the reverse strand, counting down.
GCGTCAGCCTCTCCGTGCAGAGGGGTGAGATGTTCGCCCTCTTCGGTCCCTCGGGTACCGGCAAGAGCGTGCTCCTCAAGACCACGATGGCGTTGATCACGCCCGACCAAGGCGATGTGCGGGTGGCCGGCGACTCGGTCTACTTTGGCGATCGGCGGTCACTGGAGCGGATCCGGGAGAAGGTGGGGTACGTATTTCAATATTCCGCTCTCTTCGATTCGCTCACCGTCTTCGAGAATATCGAGATGGGGATTGCGGAGGAGGCCCTTCGAGGCATGAGCAGAGCTGAAGCGAAGCGCCGGGTCTGGGAATCTCTCGAGCTCGTGAACCTCGAGCCGAGTCAGGTCCTGGGGAAGCTCCCGGCGGAGCTGTCCGGGGGGATGAAGAAGCGAGTGGGGATCGCCAGGGCCATCGCGGGCCGTCCGGAGATTCTCCTGTGGGACGAGCCCACTACGGGGCTCGATCCCGTAAACACCGCCGCCATCGAGAGGCTGATCACGCGCCTCTCCGACGAGCTGCACACGACGTCGCTCCTCGTCACGCACGACGTGGAGAGTGGCCTGGAGATGTGCGATCGGGTCGCAATGCTGGAGGGCGGGAGGCTTCGATTCTGCGGATCGCCCGAGGCCTTCAGGGTGAGTGACGATCCGGTGGTGAAGGCGTTTAGCGATCGAGCCGCCGCGATAGCGGCTCTGGACGTGTTGGAAGTCACCTAACGGGACACTAGAACGGGTATACGGGAGCATCCATTGGAGATACGGAACGACCAGAGCCCCACGGACCAGGAGATCGAGCAGGCCGTCCCTCAACAGGCTGGCCGGCGGGACGTCCGGGTCGGATTGTTCGTGCTCGTCGGCCTCGCCGCGACGATCTACCTGCTCTATCTCCTGACGGATCCGGCTACCTTCCGGGGCAGGTACAAGATCACCACCAGCGTCGAGAACGTGATGGGGCTCCGCAAAGGAGACCCCGTCCAGATGCGAGGTGTGAATATCGGGCGGGTCCACGACTTCAATTTGGCGCGGGACACAGAGGACGTCCTGGTCGTTCTCGAGATCGAGGGCCAGTGGCGCATCCCCGAAGGATCGCGAACCCAGATCGTGAGCCCGGGACTCATGTCCCCTAGGACCGTGATGGTCGTGCCGGGGGACGGGCCGGGCGAGATTTCGGCCGGTGCGAACCTCCCGGGGACGGCGGTGAAGGGGCTCCTGGACGACACCGAATCGTTGGGTGAGAAGGGCGAGGCCTTTCTCGACCAGATAACCGCGCTCCTTTCGGACTCCACCATCGCCGCCGTGGGCGGAAGCGCCCAGGATCTCCAGGCGATCTTGAACGAGCTCGCCGACCTCATGGGCTCCCAGAGCGAAGAGCTCGAGGATCTCATCGCCTCCTTGAACCGGGCCGCCGACGGACTGGCCGATGTCACCGGCCCCGAGCTCAGGGACGACATCTCGAGCACGGTATCGCAGGCCGACTCCCTCATGGGGAGCCTTAGCGCCACGTCGGCGCGCTTCGACCGGGCAGCCGCCTCCCTGGAGACGATCCTCCGCCGGATGGAGCGGGGTGAGGGAACGCTCGGACAGCTTTCTGTCAACGACTCGCTCTACGTGAGCCTGAACGCGACCGTGGCGAGTATGCGCCTTCTCGTGGACGACCTACGGGCCAATCCGGGGCGCTACATCAACCTGTCGATCTTCTAGAACCCCCCCCAGACCCTTTCGAACCTCCTCCACGCCCAGGATCCTCCCTCCCGGGAAAGGTGGCCGAGTTGCTCTTCGACAGGTATACGTATCTGTATATCGTGAGTATACGTACGATGCCGTGCTGCGGCATGGACTACAACAACGGTATAGACCCGAGGGCGGGGACCTTCCAATCGCTAGTGGATGACCGTCCCCGGGCTCCTCACGGGAGCCCGGGCCCTTTTCCATGTGGCCACAAGGGTTGGCCCGGCAGCGGACTACCAGCCGGGTGAGAACAGGAAGCCCCAGTGCGCTCCCTTGTCCGGCCGCTGGAAGGGAACGGCGTAGTAAGCCTCCAGAACCAGGAACCCGAGGATGTTGAAACGGGCGCTCGCGCCGGCGGAGAACACCGGGACACGCCTTCCACCGGACCGCACGAAGTCGAAGTCCACCTCGTCCAGGTCGTTCCACGCCAGTCCGGCATCGGCGAAGAGCACGAACTCGGTGGGCAGGTACGGGAAGTTCAGGAGCCCGAACTGCGGGGTCCCGAGCACCGGCACGCGCATCTCGAGGTTGGCCACTGCCAACCGATGTCCAAAGAGACGGTCGAAGCCGGGACAGTCGCTGGCCACGGAGCCGGGCTCGAGGGAGGTTGATTCACACTCCTCGAACTCGATACTCTCGTAAGAGTATCCACGGACGAAGGTCTCCCAGCCCAGGAAGTACGGCTGAATGATCGCCGTCCTCGGGTTCCCATCGAGGTTATTGCCGTAGCGTCCGAAGTGCAGCCCGCGGGCCGCGAACGTGAGGTTACGGGTCGGGCTCAGATAGCGCCGGAAGTCTACCACCAACGAGGTGTAGTCGAGCGTGCCCAGGGTTTGGCCCACTTCCAGGCGGAAGCGACCGCCGCCTACGGGTGACGTGAACCCGGTGAGCGAGTTGTCGCCCACGAGAGCGATCGATGCCGAGGCCATATTGATGGGCTCCCGCGCCTCCAGCGACACCCGGGTCCCACCCCCGCGGAGGAAGAATCGATCCTCCTCGAGGTCGAACGACAAGCGCTGAATTCCGATGTTGCCTTCGACCCGCCGGGTCGTCGAGAACGGATAGGCCAGGAGCAGGCTGGTCTGGGACAGGAAGATCCGGTTACGGACGAGACCGATGTAATCGTTGCCGTTCTCGTCCGTCCCAAACGTCTGGAAGCCCTGGATGAAGGGGATCCTGCCGGCAGCGACTCCCCAGTTCAATCGCTTCTCCTGGTTCAAATAGTAGATCTGGCCACCGACGTCCTTGAAGGTGCCGTTCGCCTGGATCGCGACGCCCAGGGACCGATTCCCGAGCATATCGCTGAAGAACGCCGAGGCACCACCACCCACGTAGTTCCCGAACCGGTCCGTGCCCACGCCCAGCGCCGGCTGTCCCACGTAGTCAAGTTGGAGGGACGAGTTGTACTTGACGGCGTTCTCGACCAGGTAGGTGCCGGTGGGCTGGAGGCCGGTCCGGGCATCGGCCAGATAACCCGCGATTCGGCTCGACCGCGTCGGCAGGCTCGGGGGCAGGAGCCGCCCGGGATGACGCTCTGCAGAGGCCGTGACGATCTCGCCACCGGCGTTCGCTTCCCCCGCCTGCAGGCTGTACACGTGGAACTCGAAGGCGTCGAAGACGGTGAAGAGGATCGTCCCCGCCTCGCGAGCCACCGAGAAGGTCGGCGACATGCCAGTGATCCCGCTCACCGCAGTGGACAAACGTGTGATGCGGCGGATGTCCGTGGTGGCGAACTCGTACTGGTAGATGTCGCTGAAGCCGTCCTGATCCGAGACGAAGTAGAGGCTCCGGCCATCCGGGGCGTACTGCGGGTTCATGTGCTTCACGTTGCCGAAGATGTCCAGCACCTCGACCTCGCCCGTGCTGAAGTTCGCGAAAGCGATCTGGGGCTTGCTGTACTCGAGGTTCTCGAAATCCGTGATGCTGCCTCGGTCGGAGACGAAGGCGATGGTGGTGCCGTCGGGCGACCAGGTCGGCTGAAGGTCGGCGAACTTGTCGTTCGTGAGCTGGCGCATGGCGCCGGTCTCGATGTCCCAGATGTAGATATCGCTCACGCCTCCCTGCATTCCCGAAAAGGCGATGTACTGTCCGTTCGGGGACCACGCGGGGCTGGTGATGGCTCCGACTTCGTCCAGGTCGATCTTCCGCTCGATGTTGCCGCTGCTGACCTCGACTATGGCCAGCTCGTTGTCACCCTGGGCGAACACCGCGAACACGAACTTCTCCCCATCGGGGGACCAGTCCCCGGCGGAGTCGATGAACCGCAGGGCGTCGAAGTGGGGATCGGCGTTGGCGCTCACGAGCTTGCGTTGGATCTCACCCGTGCGGGCGTCGGCGACGAAGAGATCGATGCTGAAGAGGTCCTTCTCCGAGAGGAAGGCGACGAACCGCCCGTCAGGACTCACCGCAGGCGAGACGTTCGTCTTGCCCGCCCCCGTGGACGGGGCGAGGAGCAGCGCTCCGGACTCACCGGGCGCCTGCCGCCCACCCATGAGCGGGAGGTATTCGTTCTCCACCGCGTCCCGCCACTCCACGGACAGACTGTCCGAGGACGTGCCCAGAACCTGAGCAAGTGCCGGCTCCCAACCCACGCGCAGGGACCGCCGGAAGAGGTCCACGACCCTTTCGTCGCCGTACGTGCCCCCGATGTAAGCCCACAGAGCCTGACCGAACCGATAGGGGAAGAAGCGACGCTCGGTGGTCATCTCCCTGATGGTGGGGAGGTCCTCCCGCCGGATGGCATCTCTCAGCCACATGGCGGTGAGCGGGTCCTCACGGCCTACCGAGAGGTACTCGGCCATCCCCTCGATCAACCAGAGGGGCAGGAGCGATAGGCCCCTGATTCCGGCCCCGGAGCGACCCTGGGCCACATTGTACTGGAACGCATGGACCAACTCGTGGCCGAGGACGTGGTCCGTGTCCCAATAGGACCCCGTGAGGGGCATGATGACGCGATTCTTCAGCGACTCCGTGACGCCACCCAATCCCTCGCTGAGGGCTCCTCTGAGCGTATTGGTCTGCTGGAAGTCGGGATGGTCCGCGTACAGGATGATGGGCTTGGGCTCCTCGAATTCGTGCTGGAACATGCGGGCCAAACGCTCATACCAGCGCTCGCTCATGCGTGCCGCATCTTCGACGGCCTCCCCCTCCTCCGGGTAGAAGTGGATGTCGAAGTGGGGCGTCTTGAGGACCTTGAAGTCGAAGGTCTCGTACTGGACCTTGTTCCGCCCGAAGTACTGGGCCGACGCGGGAAGGGGAAGAGTCAGGACGGCCGAACATACCGCGAGGGCGGCTACCAGGCGCGTCATCGACCCTACGGCCCGAACTCGGTTGGGGAACTTCATGTAACACCTCTTATCTGTGACGGACCAACCTAAACCACCGGCAAAGTACTGCCTCACCGAACCAAAGCTCAACTTCGGCCTCCCGCGACCTCGATCCTCCGGGTCCCCTCCCAGTCGTCCGAAGCGAGCCCTCCAGAAAGGGAACGCCTCAGATGGGTCGACGGGTTCCAGCGTCGGCCCTTTACTCCGTTCCACCTCCTGTGCAAGATTCCTGCCCGGAATGACGCACTCCCCCGCATAGGAACTCTTACGGGACACCACATGTCATCCTTTCGTTCCAGGCTGCTCGCGCTTCCTCTGGCCTTCCTGTCCTGCACGTGGGGTGACCGCCCCGTGCCCGGCCTCGGTGAGCTCGAAGTGCTGGACCTGCCTCCCGGAGAGGGCACCATGTGGCCGGGGCTGTCCACCTACGGGGACAGGGTCGTCTTGAGCTGGCAAGAGTCTGACGAAAACGACGCCTGGTTCGTTAAGACGGCGACTTTGGGCGATGAAGGGTGGTCCGCCACGCACACCGTCGCTCGATCCAGGCACGACGCCAAGTTGTTCGTGAACTGGGCCGACTTCGCGGCCCTCTGGCCCGTGGGCGCGGGGGCGCTGGCCGCCCACTGGCTGGTCCGCGGGCCGGAGGGCGGCTACGACTACGGGATTCGGGTCGCACGGTCCTCCGACGGGGGACAGACGTGGTCCGAGCCGTGGACTCCCCACGAGGACGGGACCCCCACGGAGCACGGGTTCGTCTCCATGTTTCCACTTGCCGACGGGGGCATGGGGATGGTCTGGCTCGACGGGCGTGAAACGGCCGGAGGGGCCGGGGGCGAAGGCTCCCGCGGCGCCATGACGCTCCGCTACCGGGAGGTCGCCTCGGACGGCACGCCCGGACCCGAGGTCGTCGTGGACGAAGGCATTTGTGACTGCTGTCAGACCGACGGGGCCGTCACCTCGGCCGGGCCCGTCGTCGTCTACAGAGATCGGTCGGACTCGGAGGTACGGGACATCTACGTGATCCGACTGGTGGGCGACCAGTGGACGGCGGGTGTCCCCGTGCACCAGGACGGGTGGGTCATTGCGGCCTGTCCGGTGAACGGTCCCGCCGTCGCGGCCCGGGACGAGGCCGTGGCGGTCGCCTGGTTCACCGCGGCCGACGACCAGCCGAAGGTGCAGGTGGCGTTTTCGGCGGACGCGGGCGCGACGTTCGGGGCTCCGATGAGGATCGACGACGGGAACCCTTTGGGGCGGGTGGACGTTGTGCTTCTTGGAGACGGGTCGGCGCTCGTCGCCTGGCTGGAGCGCACTCCCGAGTCCGGAGAGGTACGGGTGCGCCGGGTGTTTCCCGACGGCCGGTCCGGAGCCGCGAGCCTGGTGACCGCTACGTCGTCGGGGCGTGACAGTGGCTTCCCTCGGATGATACGAGACGGGCGAGGCCGAATCGTGTTCGCCTGGACCGAGTCGGGCGAAGCCCGCAACATACGGATGGCAAGGACAATCGAGGCTTTGGAATGAGCGTACTGTATCGAGGCGCCCGGCTGGCCCTCCTCCTGTTCGTCACGGCGTGTATCGGTGCTGGTGCGGACCTTCGTCCCCCCCGGGTAGGCGACCAGGCTCCGGACTTCGAGGCCATAGCCCTGGAAGACGGCAAGACGGTGTCGTTGGCCGATTTCCGAGGCAGTCCGGTCCTGGTGAATCTGTGGGCCACCTGGTGTGGGCCCTGCCGCTTCGAGATACCCTACCTGGAGTCGGTCTACGAGGAGCATCAGGAGCGGGGGCTCAAGATCGTCGGAGTCTCGGTGGACTCCAGGGCTTCCCTGGACGCGGTGGGGCAGTTCCTGGCCGACAAGGGCGTCACCTACGACATCCTTCTCGATCCGGACATGGTCTCCACCGACGTCTTCGCCGCCATCGGGCTGCCGGCCTCATTCCTCATCGACGCAGAGGGAATGATCCTGTTCGCTCGGCTCGGCCCGATCATCGAGGACGACCCCGAGTTCCTGGCCGCCCTGGAGGATGCCCTTCACTAGTGTTCCGTTGCCGAAGTTCGCGAGCCACCAAGAGGGTCGGGGCGCCGTGGGATCAAGGCGGGACGACGCGGCGTAGCGCAAGCGGGCACCGCGCGAAGCGTGGTCGTAAGGAGTCCCAACGCCGAGCCCACGGATGCACCGTGCCCTCGACTGGCCGAGACACTTTGGCAACGGGACACTGAGGGGTTCCGGGCGACGCCTATGTCCGTTCATTCCTCGTTGGCAGCCGTCGAGACCCCGGTCGGGGTCGCCGACCTCGCCAAGGTCAGGGCCAATCTTGAGCGGGTAGTCGCCTACTGCCGTGAGCACGACATTTCGTGGTGTCCCCACATCAAGACGCACAAGTGCACCCGTCTGGCCCGCCTCCAAGTCGAGGCCGGAGTACAGGGCCTGACGGTGGCCACGCCCCGGGAGGCGGAGGTCATGTCCACGGTGTGCGACGACCTGCTTCTGGCCTATCCCGTCATGGGGGACTCGAAGCTGGATCGGGTCATGGCCATACCGGAGCGTGTGCGGCTCTCCGTGGGGCTCGACTCGGAGGCGGCCCTGAGGGCCGTGGCCGCCGCGGCTCGGCGAGCGGGACGATCCGTCAGGATTCTGGTGGAAGTCGACCTGGGCATGAACCGTGTGGGCCTGGAGACCAAAGAAGATGCCGTCCGTCTGGCAAGCCGGGTTCGGGACTTCGAGGGGGTCGAGTATGTGGGGCTCATGTTCTACCCGGGCCACATCCGTGGACCCCAGGATGGGCAGGACGCCGAGCTCGAGGTCCTGGCTTCCGACCTCCGGGAGCTCTACGAGGCTCTGGAGGGGGCGGGGCTGTCACCGGAGGTGGTGAGCGGTGGCTCCACGCCGACCCTGTGGCGCAGCCACGAGCTGCCGGGTCTCACGGAGATCCGGAGCGGGACGGCCATCTTCTTCGATCGAGAGGGTCTCACCATCGGTGTCGCCGATTCCGAGGACATGGCCTACACGGTCCTGGCCACGGTGGTGAGCACGTCGATACGGGGCCAGGCCGTCATCGACGCGGGCTCCAAAGCCCTGGCGAAGGAGGGCAGGGGAGGGGATGAGGGGTTCGGTGTTCTCCTGGACCACCCCGAAGTGGTCCTCAAGGCAGTCTCGGAGGAGCACGGCGTCCTCGACCTCAACAGGAGCGACTGGCGTCCCGAGGTGGGAGAGCTGGTTCGAGTGCTCCCCAACCACGTGTGCGTGTCCGTGAATCTTCAGGACGAGCTACTGGTCCTGGTCGACGGAGCGCTGGAGCGCTGGCCCCTCGAGGCCCGGGGACGGCAGCCGTTCAGCGCCGCCGCCAAACCGATGGCGGCGGAGCAGGCGACTTGAACCGACTCGGCGTTGACCGCATAGCCGAGCTCCTGGAGATGGCCCGGGACGTCCGGGTCCTGGTGGTGGGCGACGTGATGCTGGATCGGTACATCTCGGGTCGGGTGGCGCGCATCTCGCCCGAGGCCCCGGTCCCGGTGGTGCACGTCGAGGAAGACTCGTCGGCTGTGGGAGGCGCGGCCAACGTCGCCGCGAACGTGGTGGCGCTGGGGGCCGGGTGCGCCGTAGTGGGCTGTGTGGGCGTCGACGAGGCGGGCCGGGAGCTCAGAGGCGAGCTGGCGGAGCTGGGCGTCGACCTCGATGGGCTCGTGGCGGCCCCGCAGCGTCCCACGACCGTGAAGACGCGGGTCATGGCCCGCCATCAGCAGGTCGTCCGGGTGGACCGTGAGCAGGTCGGCGACATCGATGAGGAGACGGCGGACCGGCTGGCGGAGGCGGCCCGCAGGCTGTCGAGCGCATGCTCGGCCGTCGCGATACAGGACTACAACAAAGGCGTCCTGGTGCCTTCGGTGGTGACGGCGGTCGTGACTGCCGCCGCAGAGTCGGACATCCCATCCGTCGTGGACCCGAAGCGCCAGCGCTTCTTCGAGTATCCGGGCGTCACGGTGTTCAAGCCCAACGCCAAGGAGCTGGAGGACGCCCTGGGCGAACCTCTGCGGCCCTACGACGCGACCTGGATGGAGGCGGTTCGGGACCGCCTGGCGTGCCACCATCTTCTGCTCACTTTGGGCGAGCAGGGCATGGCGCTTCACTCGGAGGGAGCCGAGACAGTACTCCTGCCGACCTCGGCGCGCTCGGTGTACGACGTTTCCGGGGCCGGGGACACGGTGACGGCGGTTCTCGGCGTGTGTCTGGCGGCAGGCGGGACGGCGCTGGAATCCGCTATCTTGGCCAACCACGCGGCGGCCCTCGAGGTGGCGAAGGCGGGTGTGGCGACGGTGATCCCGTCCGAGATTCTCGCTCACGCCGAGGAGACCTTCGCCGGGTGAACGAAACTGTCTAAATATATTCACGACAACTCGTTAGGGGGTGTTACCGGATGAATAACTTGACGATGATCCGATGAGTGACTTGAAGATGATCCACACCCCCGACGCCCCCGAGGCCATAGGCCCGTACTCACAGGCGGTGGTCGTCGACGAGTGGGTGTTCGCTTCGGGACAGATACCCATCGACCCCGCGACGGGCGAGTTGATCGACGGGGACGTGGCCGCCCAGACCCAACAGGTCTTGAGCAACCTCGCTGCGGTGCTCCGCGAGGCGGGCAGCTCCCTGAGCAACGTGGTGAAGACCACCGTCTACCTGGCCGACATGGGCACGTTTACGGAGATGAACGCCGTGTACGCCGAGCACTTCGGTAATCACCGGCCGGCCCGGGCGACGGTACAGGCCGCGGGCCTCCCGAAGGCCGTGGATGTGGAGATCGACGTGATCGCCCGAAGGGGCTGAGTGGAGTTGACCCGCTTTGGTGGACACCTCAGTAGTGAGGGAGACAGGAGGAGTCCACGATGCCAAGAACACATGCGCCGTACCCGCCGGAGTTTCGGCGGCAGATGGTCGAGTTGGTCAGGTCGGGCCGCTCCGTGGAGGAGCTGGCCCGGGAGTTCGAGCCCTCAAACGGGGCGATACGGAACTGGGTCAAACAAGCTGACTTGGATGAAGGCCGTCGCAGTGACGGGCTGACGACGGAGGAGCGTGGGGAACTCAGGCAGCTTCGGCGTGACAACAAGCGTCTGCGCATGGAGCAGGAGATTCTAAAAAAAGCCGCCGCCTGGTTTGCTCGGGAGAGCAACTCGATCCCGGAACGGGGTTCGAGTTCATGAAGACGAATCAGGCCGACTTCCCTGTGCGGGCGATGTGCCGTGTGCTGGATCTCTCCCCCAGCGGCTACTACGCCTGGTTGGATCGCGAGCCTTCGGCTCGGGCGAAGCGAGATGAGGAGCTCACAGAGCGGATCGAGACGGTCTGGCGCGAGAACCGAAGGGTCTATGGCCGGCCCCGCATCTACGCGGACCTCAAGGAAGCTGGCGAGCGGGTCGGTGAGAAGCGGGTGGGCCGGCTCATGAAGCAGGCCGAGATTGTGGGAGCTAGCCGGAGGCGGCGCGGCCCGAAGACGACCAGGCGCAACGAGGACGCCCGTCCCGCGCCGGATCTCATCGAGCGGGACTTCAGCGCAGACGGGCCAGACCAGTTGTGGGTGGCCGACATCACCTACATCCCGACCTGGGCGGGGTTCTTGTACCTCGCGGTTGTGCTCGACGTCTGGAGCAGGCGGGTGGTCGGGTGGTCGATGGCTACGCACCTGCGCACCGAGCTCGTCCTGGACGCGCTGAACATGGCGACCTGGCAGCGCCGGCCCGAATGCGTCATCCATCACAGTGATCAGGGAACCCAGTACACCTCGATCGCCTTCGGCCTACGCTGCAACGATGTCGGTGTGCGGCCCTCGATGGGCTCCGTGGGCGACGCCTACGACAACGCGATGTGCGAGAGCTTCTTCGCGACGCTCGAGTGCGAGCTACTCGACCGGCAGCGCTTCCGGACCCAGGCCGAGGCGAAGATGGCCGTGTTCGACTTCATCGAGGGCTTCTACAACCCCCGGAGGCGACACTCGGCACTGGGTCAGCTGTCGCCCATCAACTTCGAGCGTCGCCACGGAGCGGCAGCATGAGAAACCTGCGTGGCCAAGTTGCCCTTTACTCCCCCGCTGCGCGGGGGAAGCTTTCCTCTCCCCAGCGAGGGGGACAGACTATAAACCTCAGTGTTCACCCGTCCACTGAAACGGGACAGCTCCAGAGGCATGACCTGGGCCGGCTGGGGAAGCATCTTCGAAATGCTCTCCGCAAAGCTGAACCTGGAGCTCGAACAGCTGACGCTGATCGTCCAACAGGATCTGGTGAGGCTGAAGGAGCTTCTACGCTCGATTGACATGGAGCCCATCGAAGCGGAGAAGATCATCACGCAGCAAGAGGGCCCGCTGATGGACATGAGCTGATGGACATGAGAAGGCTGCTTCCGGACGTGAGAGTTGCCGCCCTGATCCTCCTAGTGGGGATCACGGGGTGCTCTGGGTTCGGGCGTGGTGACCCGTTCACGGGCACGACTAAAGGCATGATCTTCATCGAGGTCGACAACCTGAACTTCAACCAGGCCACGATCTGGATGCTGTCCATCTCCGGCCAGCGGCGCCTGGGCGTGGTGAACGGCAGGTTGCGTAAGACGTTCTCGGTCCGGTGGCCCAGGTCGGACGACCTCAGTCTGAGGGTGCGGGTGATGGGCGAGCGGGGCTTCACCACGGTCCGGCAGCTGGTCTATCCCGGCGACCACATCGAGCTTCTTATCCCATTAATCCTGCCCACCGATTCTCGGTTTGGCGCACCATGAAGCGCTTCGCGATGTACGGTCCTCTGTTCTTCGTCCTGGGGATCGGCGCGCACGCCTGCAGATCCCGGGTGGGTTGCGCTACGACAGGGTGCCGGTTCTCGCGCACTCGGGGGACCGGCTGGAGCTCCTGATCCTGGAGACCCTGAGGCAGTCGGAGCTTCGCAACCGCAGGTAAGGCGTACTGTGGCGGTGCGAGACCGCCCCGGGCTATTCCCCGTAGGGGACCCAGATGTTCTTGATCTGTGTGGCCTGCCTCAGGAACTCTTCGCCTTCGCCGTGCTCGGCGCTCCACCAGTCCCGGTGCATTCCGTAGCTGACCCACGTCCGCTTCATGTTGCCTGTGGACAGCCGCTCGACGTCTTCGCTGCCCGAGGCGTCACCCATGAACCACATGCCGTCCACGTCGTCGTGGGCGGCCAGGACCGGGGCCAGCTCCTGCCGGAGCCCGGTCACGATGTTCAGGGCGCCCCCGGGGACATCCGACGTCTCAAGGACCTGATAGAGGTGTGCTGCCAGGAGGGGCCAGCGCTCGGAGGGGACGGCGACGACGGCGTTCCCCATGGCCAGCAGGGGAGCCACCAGGGAGACGAAGGCCAGGAGCGGTGCCTCGTCGGGACATACGACGGCCACCACGCCGATGGGCTCGGGCATGGCCAGCGTGACGTTCCGGAACGGCGTGTGGTGCACCAGGCCGTCGTACTTGTCAGCCCAGGCGGCGTAGGTGAAGAGCCGTCGGAGCGTGAGGTCCACCTCCGCCTGGGCGACCTTCTTACGGATTCCCGTCATCCGCTGGAGGCGGTCACGGAACTCGTCCTGGCGAATCGAGAGATTCTCCGCCAGGTAGTAGAGGACTTGGGCCCGGTTGTGCGAGGTCCTGGGCGTCCACAGCCCGGCTCCCTTATGGGCCGCCTCGACCGCATTGCGGATGTCCTTTCGATTTCCCCGGGGCACTTCGCCGATGATGGTTCCGTCCTTCCCACGGACCAGCAAGCTGTAGTCCCCGTCGGCTCGGACCTGTTTGCCGCCCACGTACAGCTTGGTGGTCCGATCAATGGCCGGGGTCTTCCCACGGTCACCGCCGGCCGAGGCCGACGGTCCCGCCTCCGCGGGATCCAATAGTCCCGACTGGTCGGAGGTCCTGGGACCATACGGCCGGTCCCGCGGGCCATCCTTCCCGCCGACCGGCGTCACGTACTCCCAGAGCCCCTCCTTGCCGCCCTCTCTCCCGTATCCGCTCTCCCGGTATCCGCCGAAGCCCGAGGCGGCGTCGAACAGGTTGGTACAGTTCACCCAGATCGTCCCGGCCTTGAGCTTGGGGGCGATGCCGAGGGCGAGGTTCACGCTCTCCGTCCAGATGCTGGCCGCCAACCCGTAGCGCGTGTCGTTGGCCAACTCCACCGACTCCTTGGGCGTGCGGAAGCTCATCATGACGACCACGGGCCCGAAGATCTCGACCCGCGCGATCGTGGACGAAGGGCTTACGTCGGTGCAGAGGGTAGGCGGATAGAACCATCCCTCTCTGGGGGTTGCCCAGGACGGCTGCCAGATCCGAGCGCCCTCCGCCTTCCCCTGCTCGACGAGGGCCCGGATCTTCTCCAGTTGGACAGGAGCGACGATGGCACCCAGGTCCACGGACTTGTCGAGCGGATCCCCCATGCGAAGGGTTTCCATGCGGGCCCGGAGCTTGCGCTCGAGCGTCTCTGCGATGCCTTCCTGGACCAGGATGCGGGAGCCGGCGCAGCACACCTGGCCTTGGTTGAACCAGATGGCGTCCACCACGCCCTCGACGACGCTGTCGAGATCGGCGTCCTCGTAGACGACGAAGGGCGACTTGCCACCGAGCTCGAGTGATATCTTCTTGCCGCTCCCCGCCGTCGCAGCCCGGATGATCCGGCCCACCTCGGTGGATCCCGTGAAGGCGATCTTGTGCACGTCGGGATGCTCCACCAGGGCCGCTCCGGTCTCGCCGTCGCCCGTCACGACGTTGACCACCCCCGGTGGGAGGCCCACATCCTGGCAGAGCTCGGCGAAGAGTAGGGCCGTCAGAGACGTGAACTCGGCCGGCTTCAGGACCAGCGTGTTTCCCATGGCCAGGGCCGGGGCGATCTTCCATGAAAGCATGAGCAAGGGGAAGTTCCACGGAATGATCTGGCCCACCACGCCCACGGGGCCGTAGCCAGGTAGGGCCTCGTCCCGAAGCTGGGCCCATCCAGCGTGGTGGTAGAAGTGGCGGGCCACCAGTGGGATATCCAGGTCCCGCGACTCCCGGATGGGCTTGCCGTTGTCCATGCTCTCCAGGACGGCGAAGAGGCGGGCCCGCTTCTGGATGCCCCGACCCAGGGCGTAGAGGTATCGGGCTCGGGCGTGCCCATCCAGGTCACTCCACGCGCGGAACGCATTCGCCGCGGCCTGCACAGCGCCATCGACATCCTGGCTGCTTCCCTGGCTGATGGTCGCGAGGCGCGCACCGGTGGCCGGACTCAACGTCTCGAATCGCTCCTCGTCGGCCCCGGCGACCCAAGCCCCGTCGATGAAGTGATCGAAGGAGCGCCCGTATCCATCGAGCCACTCCTCCACAAGCTCCACGCTCTCCGGCGCGGGGCCGTACTCCATGGTCTCGAAGATGTCCGCGATCTTGCTCATCTATGGTCGGGCCGTTGAACTGGGCGCCACCCACGCCATAGCGGCGCGGGTACCCGGGTGTCGCTCCGCGTCGCCCCGCCTGCGAAGTACCGTCTGGTACTCCTCGGCGGGGCTCCTTGAGCTCCTACCCCTGCATCCCAGTTGAACGGCCCCAGTATCATGCTAGGGGGTGTCGATGCGCCGCCGAGTACCGTCCGGTCAGATGATGCTCGAGCTGGCGCTCGATGTCGCCCAGGAGCGAGCTGACGCCGAAGCGGAAGAGGTCCGGTTCCACCCAGGCGTTGCCCAGCTCCTCCTTCATGAGGATCAGCCAGATGAGGGCCTCCTTTGCCTTCCGGATCCCACCGGCGGGCTTGAAGCCGACCTGATAACCGGTCCGCTCGCCGTACTCCCGGATGGAGCGCGCCATGGTGAGTCCCACGGGGAGCGTGGCGTTGGTCGGCTCCTTGCCTGTGGACGTCTTCACGAAGTCGGCGCCCGCCATCATGCACACCAGGCTGGCCCGGTAGACGTTCCGCAGCGTGCCCAGCTCGCCTGTCGCGAGGATCGTCTTCAGGTGTGCCGGCCCGCACGCTTCCCGGAAGGTCCTCACCTCGTCGTAGAGGGCCTCCCAGTCGCCCGCGAGAACGTGGGCCCGTGTGATGACGATGTCGATCTCGGCTGCACCCGCGGCCACCGAAGCGCCGATCTCGGCGACCCGCTGGGCGAACGGGCTCAGCCCGGCCGGGAAGCCGGTGGACACCGCAGCGACGGGGATGCCGGATCCCTGCAAGGCCTGGACGGCTGTCTCGACCATGGTGTGGTAGACACAGACCGCGCCGGTGGTAAGACCGAGAGATCCGACACCGAGGCCCTCGAGAATATCCTGTCGGACCGGCTGGCGAGCTTTCGCGCACAACCTGCGCACGCGTCCGGGAGTGTCGTCTCCGGCGAGCGTGGTGAGATCTATGCACGAGACCGCCTTGAGGAGCCAAGCCGCCTGCCACTCCTTCTTCACGCTGCGACGGGTGCCCAGGGTGGCGGCCCGTCGCTCCACCGCGCTCCGGTTGACGCGGACCTCCCGAACCCACTCCGGCTCGAACGGTGTGCCGGGATTCCGGGCGCCCCGAATCGGGGCCGGCTCGGTCGTGGCGGGCGTGGCCTGTTCTCTGGAGCGTGTGGAGACCATAAGGACCCGTTGTGATTCATGCGGCGGCGTGCAACATAGCCGAGGTGTGGGTTAGGGTACAGTGTGTCTCTCCATGCCGCAGCACGGCCTCGTACGTATACTGCGCGTCATTTTCACCAGCAGTCTCACTCTCGAGGCATCTCGGCCCCAGCCTTGGGTCCGGATCGCGTTGCCCGAAGTTTGAAATGCCGACAAGTTACGCGGAAGGGGACGGTTTGTACGGAGGTCGGCGAGGATGCTGATACCCGGAATCCCTTGCGGTACAACGACTGGGGGCGGATGGGGTCTGGTGGCTCCACTGGTCTTCAAAACCAGCTCGCCCGGCTGAACCCCGGGCTGGTGGGTTCGATTCCCACACGCTCCCGCCATATGTGAGGTTGCCTGAGCGGCAACGACTTAGGGGCTCCGGCGGTTCAGTGTGAACCGGGCCGGAGCCCCTGCTTGCTACCGGGACTGTGCCGCGTTGTGAGGATTGTGCCGTAGCGGACTACTTCTGGAGGGGCGGTTGCTCTTCAATCCCCTATTGGAAGGATCCCGCTCACGCTGGCCATGGGGAGTAGAATCCATCGACCCTGGAACGTCGTGTTCCCGAACCGCATGCTCGGCGTATGGGCGAGATTCATCTCACCCGTCACGGCGACGTGTCGCCATCGGGCCACCACGCCCAGCAGGGCGGCGGCCAGCGTTCCGCTCGAGGTCGTCAGCGTCATCCTGTCCTCCAGCCTCTGGAAGACCAGCCGCGGGGCCGCGTACACCCCCCATCGGTGGTCTATAAACTGATCACCGACGGGGTAGAACGTCAGTGGAAGTGCGACGTCCCAAGCAGTCAGCCGCTCGTCTTGGACGTCAGGACGCTTTCGTTGGGAGCTCATGTGTGCAAGGTGGACACCGATGGAGGCCCGGCCTCCCACGAGGTCACCGAGCCGCACCTTGCCGCGAACCCCCGTGACGTTCGCACCGTTATGGTCGTTGCCGAATGAGTCCTGGACTGTACGCGTGGAGCCGTAGCCCGAGGCGCTGAACTCGAACCGGTCCCGCATGGCGAAGCCGACGCCCCCGCCTGCCATCTCCGCTCGCTCCTGCTCCTGCCCCCACAAGCCGTCACCGAATTCGCCGATGAATTGTAGACCCTGTGGGGTCGCAGGCCGACTTCCACCGACCGCCGGGAGCGGCACCGCGAGCGGAACCCGGACCGTTTCCACGCACGAGGGCGCGCCGGCGAGCAGCGCGAACAGAACGGTCTGCCGGTAGAGTTGCCGAGTCGAGGATGTGCTCATGAGGGATGCCTCCCTACGTCACTGGAATCGAAGGGCGAGGCCTACGTGTAGTCCGGCACCACCTTCGCGAACAAGCGGCAGAACCGTCAGGTCGACGTCCCCAGGCAATACTGGGGACCAGACGTCATGCCGCCGAACCAACCCGACGATCAGGCCCACCACACCGCCGGTGAGACCGAGCATCGCACCAGCCATGAGTGCCTTCTCCTCGGCCGTGAAGGCGATCAAGCCACCCTCATCGTCACCGCTCGCCAGCCCGATCACCACGCCGCTGGCCGCACCCAACAACAGACCGACACCCAAGCCCTTGAGGACTTTACGTTGCCGCTGGATCGAGACGTCCATCGCCGCGATCTCGGAGCGCTCGACCGGCCCCACGCGACGGGGAAACTCGAACTGGATGACGAATGCTTCGTCCGTGGCCTCCTGAACGGCCCCAACGGCCTCATTCAGTCCGAGGGACGGTGCGGTGATGCGCACCCGACTTCCCTGTCCGAGGGAAGGGGCCACCTGGCCGCCGACCGACGACACGTCAGCCGCCAGGACGGGAACAACAAGAACGAAAGCGGTGATCGAGAAGCACCTCATTATGTCCTCCGAGGTATTAGGGATGTTTCCCCTCGGCGTATCCCTGTGTCGCCGTGTGCCGACCTCGTGCACACACACGCTCGAGAACAAGGTGTCACGGGCGAGGAACATCCTTCATACGTCAGATGACGTAGCAATAGCTGTCAGATTACGTAGTAGAGGTGAGGGCCGAAGTCGGCCTCTTCTGAGCGGCAACGACTTAGGGGCTCCGGCGGTTCAGTGTGAACCAGGCCGGAGCCCCTTCTTGCTACCGAGACTGTGCCGCGATGCCAGGATTGTGCCGTTAATCAGCCTGCTGCGACAAGCTGGCCCGATGACCTTGCCGGCGGGAAGTCCTTCAGGATCTTGTCCACCGCCTTGCTGACATACATCCGGACCTTCTTCGGATCCGGATCAAGATGCAGCGATTTTGTGGCCGACCCCCGAAAGACGACTTCGTCTGTTCGGACATCGATTATGTCCAGAACCAAGGTTCCGCGCAGGTATTCGCGTACGCGGCCCGTACCCCCGTATCCGTATCCGTATCCGGCGCCCGGATAGCCATAGAACGGCCTGACGTATCGGCCACCATAAAGCGAAAGGCCAAAGGACCCTCGATAAGAGGACCGCGGGTACACGTACGGTCCTCCATAGCCGTAGTAGCCGTAGGATCCATAGCCAGAGGATCCATCGATCCTCGACTTCTCCTCTGCCGTCACGCGGTAGACGATCCGGAAGTCAGGAGTGTCAGACGTCACCTTGCGATAACCCATCCTGCCGAGTTCGCCCTCTACGGCGTCTTGGATATGCCGTTCCAACAATGGGCTATTCACGGCCGGATCAGCGCTCGCGTCCGCCTCCCGGTCGCCCCAGTCGTACGTGCTCAACTGCGTGAACGACACATCCGCGTCGTAGTCCGTCCGTACTCGCATAGTGGTGCAGCCCGCTAGGGCAAGGACAGCAAAGAAACTCAGTGTGGCATGAGAGGCAATCATCGCACGAACTCCTTCCTGTAAGGCTCAGCTAACTGGCCCGCGGCTTGTCGACGCCACGTTGGTGTCCAGTAGCACTCACAGGGTTAGTGCGCGTGACCCCCAAGATCTTACAGATGCTTCGGTGTGTGGTGCGTTTAGTGCGGATCGGTCTGAGTTGCGGGAGGTTCGGGCTCGCGACCGCGCCCGTCCTCAATATTCGCATCCGATGCATCGAGGCATCGCTCCAGGATCGAGCTTTCAAGCTTCTCGAAGCTTGCTCTGTCCGCCACGCCCGAGTCCCACCGGTCCCGCGCAGCAGCCCCGATGGCTCGAAGCTGAGCCGCGTAGCCTCGGCAGTCGCGGCACCTGAGGAAGTGGAACCGGACAAGAGCCCGGCTCAACCATGCGGCGTCGGCGAGCTCCTCGCTGGCAAAGAGGCGCGCAACTTCTTTACAGTTCGGCATGTTGATCATGGCTCGATACCCTTGGCTTCCAGGCATTCCCGCAGGCGATTGCGGACCCGATGCAGAAGGACTCCTAGGTTGGTGCGCGTGACCTCCAGAATCTTACAGATTTCTAGGGTATCCATCCCCTCGATCTCACGCAGGACGAAGGCCATCCGCTGGTTGGTTGGAACCCGGTCCAGACAGCCGTCAATTCCCCTCCGCACCTCGGCATCGTAGACCTCCGCGTCCACCGGGAGCGGTGGCCGCGTCCAGCTCCCGGCGTCATCAAACCGCTGCTCGAAGACTTCCTCGATGTCGTCCATCTCATTGTCGCGCCGCGAATTCCGCCGCGCTGCGGCAATCTTCTTGTACAGGATACCGAACAGCCAGGTCCGGACATGGGATCGGCCCTCAAATCGGGGCGCCGTCTCGATGAAGGTGACGAAGGTGTCCTGCGCGACGTCCTCGGCCAGTTGAGGGGCGAAGCCGGCACCGCGGGCGGCGCGGACGATTTGAGGGAGATAACGGCGAACGACCTCCTCGAGCGCTTGGGCATCGCGCTCTCTGATCCGCGCCGCGAAGCCGGGATCGTCCACGGACGTAGCTCTCGCTGCGCCACTCGTTGTCGTGCCCGCCACTCAATCCTCGGCAATCGGGAGTGTAAGAGATCGAGCCCTTGGCGCCCTCACTGCCAACAGAAAGAAGTCGCCGGATTCTCTGGCAGGATCTCCTGATCCTAGGTGTCGCTCGGCCACTTCAAGGTATCATTGCCATGACTACCACACTGACGGCGCCCAAAACAGCGCAGGCGCTCAAAACAATACCAGAACGGCGCGTAACCGAACAGGAAGCCATGAAGGCGATCGGCGCGTTCGGCATCAAGATCCCACGGGAGTACGGCGGCTTGGCGCTCTCGCAACGCACCTATGTGAAGGCGATGGGGAAAGAAGACGCGGGGTTGAAGCTCGCCCTGGTCACGCTCAACACCGGCCGGCTCACGCTTCCCATGGGCGGCAACGCCCTCGGCCCGAAAGCTCGTCCCCACTTTCCCCCCGGATAGCACAACGTGGAACTGCATTCGGGTGTAGTAGATCGGTGTGGCGTTTTGTTCGCCGTATCGTCGAGGGTAGATTCTCCCCTCGCGCGTTCGACTCCCACCAGGCACGAGAAGGGGTGCGATTGAGGGTCCCTACCAGAGTTGCGGCTACTGCACTCCTCACCGTGAGCCTCGTGGCGACGGGCCTCGCGCTGGCGCCGACCTGCGCTCGGGCGCAGGATCCCGTGGCCGATCCGCCGGCCGGGGAAGCTGCGGCGACCGACTCCGCGAGCGCACCGCGTCGACACAGCGCCGGCGGCGCCTTTCTGCGCTCCGTGCTCATACCTGGCTGGGGCCAAGCCACGGTGGGATCGCCCGATCGAGGAGCGTTCTACTTCGGCGTAGAGTCGATGAGCCTCTGGATGATCCTGAAGACGTCTAAGGCCCTGGGGAGCGCCAGGGACATCGTGGCCCTGAGACGGGCCGAGGCGCGGGTGATCAGCGAAGGCACGGTCGACCCGGTGGAGATCGTCAACCTCGTCGACGAGGATGAAGCGGTACAGGACGCCGAGGAGCTGGTGGAGATCCGCTCGCAGCAGAGGGAAGACTGGCTGGCCGTCGGGATCTTCTTTCTGTTCCTGGGGGGTGCCGATGCGTTCGTGGCGGCCCACCTGGCCGACTTCCCGGAGCCACTTGAGGCCGCGATCCGGCCTCTACCGAACATGGGGGTAGAGCTCGCGTTCTCGCTGCCGTTCGATCCGTTCCGCTAGTGTGGGAACCACACTAGCCCTGCCACTCCCTGAGCATCGGCGGCTCCCCCTCGCGCAACACCAGGTAGCTCCGGTGGTGGACCCAGTCTCCGGCGTTCACGTAGTAGCGGCGGGGCTCGACCTCTTCGAGGGTGGGAATGTGGGTGTGTCCGAGGACCACGAGGTCCAGGTCGGGCTCGTCTTTGAGCTTTTGTCGACCCCACTCCTGCAGCACCAGGGCCCGGGTGCGCTCCCTGTCGGAAGGTCCCGTCAGCCGATGCTCGGTCTTCGAGGCACGGTCGGCCAGGGCCGCCCCCACGTCGGGATGGAGCCACCGGAAGGACCATCGGGTGATCCGGCTGCGCAACACCGTGCGAAGAACGCGATATCTCAGGTCGCCACGCCCGAGGCCGTCGCCGTGAGCTAGAAACGTGCGGAAGCCAGCAAGGTCCAGCAGCACGGGATCCCGCATGAACGTGACCCCGATCTCGTCGGTCAGGAAGGATCCCCCCCACCAGTCGTGATTGCCACCCATGAGCGTCACCGGGACCCCTCCGTCCACGAGCCTCGCGAGAGCACCGAGCACCCGGGTGTGGCCGCGGGGAACCGCCGAACGGTACTCGAACCAGAAATCGAAGAGGTCCCCGTTGAGGATGAGCTGCGACGCCGCCGTGCCCGTATGCTCGAGCCAACCCTGGAACGCGTCTTCGGTCTCCGGCGGGACGACCCCGAGGTGAATGTCGCTTGCGAGATGGATGGGTTTCTCTGACATGGGGATCGGAAAGTAAACTGTGTGTATTACCCTGGGGAAGTACGTTTGCAGGGGGCACTTGGAACGCTCGATCGGGGCGGGGGTCTCCCCCGCGTGACGTGATGACCCGCACGGATCAGTGAACGAGACCACGGAGATCAGGGGCGGCGCCCTCATGACGGCGATAGGAGTCCTGAAGATCAGGTTTGCCTTCTCATTGGCGGTCGCTGCGATGGTGGGGACGACCTGTGGCGGCTCGCCGCCGGAGCTTCCCGCTCCGACCGTGGACGCGCAGCAGGCCGTAGCGGCGGCGACGAAGAGCAACCCGTTCCCGCGTGCCGCTCGCGTCTTCTTCAAGTGGAGCATCCGGGAGCCCAACCTCTGGGTCGGAGGCGACGGTGTGGCCCGCCTCGAGCCGCCTGACCGGGCGCGCATGGATCTATTCCTGGGAAACGGGCAATCGGTCCTGGCCGTCGCGTTGGTCGACGACGATCTGCGGGCCCCCGAAGGAACTTCCTTGCAGGTCGTCCCGTCTCCGCCCCTTCTGTGGGCGTCTCTGGGAGTGTTCAGGCCGGGTGACGGCGTGACGCTCCTGGGAGCGGAGGAGCGAGATGAGGCCCTTCGGCTGCGATATGCGCTCGGCGACGGCGACGAGCTCTGGTATGAGCTTCGTGACGGCAAGCTGACCGGCGTCGAGCTCTTTCATGACGGGAGCGCCCTCCATCGGGTCGCCCTGGACCGTGAGGTGGAGTGGGAGTTGCCCCGCGGGGCCACCTACCGCAATCTGGCCTCGTTCAGAGAGCTCAAGATAACCGTCGAGTCCGTTGAGCATGTGGAGTCTTACCCAGCCGACATCTGGAGTCCCCACCGCTAACGGTGGGGGCCGTGTCGTGATCCAGGGAGCGATAAGGGAGTTGATCAGAGGCCCCGTCCGGGGTCTGATCGTGTCGTGCCTGGTCGCATGCGTGGCCGGGTGCAACTACAGCTTCGGATCGGGGAGCTTCCCCGACCACATCCGGACCGTTGCCATCCTGCCATTCGAGAACGACACCAACCGCTTCGAGCTGACTCAGGAGATCCACGACAAGCTGCTTCGCGAGCTGCCCCGAGCCCTAGGCATCACGAACGCCGGTGAGGAGGTCGCCGATGCGATCGTCCAAGGCCGCATCATCCGGTACGACTTGACGACCCCCCTGTTCCGACCCGGCCGGCAGAGAGACCAGGTGGAGGTTCTCCAGCGCCAGGTGAGCATCCGGGTGGAGGTCGAGCTGATCGACCGGGTCCAGAATGTGATCCTGTGGGACGACCTCGCCCTCAGCGCGCGAGGGCAGTACCTGGAGGAGAGCGAAACCGAGGAGGTGGGTCGGGCGGAGGCCATCGAGCTAATCGTTCAAAGCATCGTGGACGGCGCCCAGTCAAACTGGTAGGTTTGGCGTCCGAAATCAGCCTGGACGGTTCTGTCCGGGGGGCATCCAACACGGAGCGAAGGAGTCGGATTGGCAAGAGTTGTGGGCTTGGGAGCGGCGCTCTTCGCCCTGTGGCTTCTCCTTTCCGGGCACTACACGCCTCTGGTTCTGGGATTCGGCGTCGGCTCCTGCGCGCTGGTCGTCTACATCGCTCACCGCATGGACGTGGTGGACCACGAGGGTGTTCCCCTCTCCATTACGGGACGGTTCCTCGGTTACTTTCCTTGGCTTCTCAAGGAGATCTGGGTGGCCAATCTCAACGTGGCCCGGATCATCCTTACCCCCAGCCTTCCCATCAGCCCGATCACGGTCGTCTTCAACGCCTCCCAGAAGACCGACCTGGGACGCGTGATCTATGCGAACTCCATCACCCTGACACCCGGAACCATCACGACGGGGGTGAACGGTGACGAGCTCGAGATCCATGCCCTGACCTGGCACGACGTGGACGGCCGCGAGGAAGACGAGATGGACCGGCGCGTGTCCTGGGTGGAGGGTGCTTCCTGATGTTCGTCGTGGCGACGGCGGGCCTGATGGTAAGCATGACGCTGGCCATGACGCGGGCGCTCCTGGGGCCCACGGTCTACGACCGGGTCATGGCCCTCAACATGTTTGGGACGAAGACGGTGCTTCTCATCGCGGTCCTGGGCTTTCTCGCGGGGCGCCCGGAGTTCCTGGACCTCGCCCTGGTCTACGCCCTCATCAACTTCATCGGCACCATCGCCGTGCTGAAGTTCTTCGAGGTGGGCAATTTGGGACGCGGGGCGAGTAGCGCCGTCTCGCGGGGCGAGGCGTGATGGAAATGATGGCCGACGTCCTGAGCTGGGTCTGCATCCTCGGGGGTATCTTCTTCATCGTGGTGGGCGCGGTCGGCGTCATTCGCATGCCGGACGTCTACACGCGGCTCCACGCGGCGGGGATGACGGACACCATGGGAGCGGGCCTCTTGCTCATCGGCATGTCGTTCCAGGCGGGCATCACCCTCGTGGCCGTGCGGCTCCTCCTGATCTGGGGGTTCCTCCTCTTCACGAGTCCTATCGCCACCTATGCCCTCTCCCGGGCCGCCCTCCACGGCAACGTGGTCCCGATCCGAATCGACTTCGGAGGAGGTGACTCATAGAAGTCCTGGTCGACGTCTTCCTCCTGGTCATGCTGGCGGTGACGGCGCTGGCGCTCTTGAAGCTCAGGAACCTGTTTGCCGTGGCGATGCTGGCGGGCATCTTCAGCCTCCTGTCGGCGGCCCTCTTCACGGTCATGGACGCCGTGGACGTGGCCTTCACCGAGGCGTCGGTGGGTGCAGGGATCTCCACGGTCCTCATGCTCGGATGCATGGCGCTGGTGGGGCACACCTCGAAGGGCCCGTCCAGACCCGCTCTTCTGCCCCTGTTCGTCGTGCTCGTGACGGGCGGCGCGCTCGTCTACGGCACCCTGGATATGCCTCCGTACGGAGACCCTGCGAATCCCGTCCACCACCACGTGGCCGACTACTACCTGGAGGAGTCAGGCCACGAGATCGGCGTGCCCAACGTGGTGACGTCGGTCCTGGCCAGCTATCGGGGCTACGACACCATGGGGGAGACCACGGTGATCTTCACCGCCATGGTGGGTGTGCTCCTGCTCATGGCCCAGGTACGCAGAAGAGAATGGTCGGAAGAGGAGCGTTTGGTTGGCGGGCCTTCGGCGGATGGTCCGGGCGAGCAAGCTCCGAGCGAGAAAGCTCCGAGCGAGGAAGACCCGAGCGAGGAAGACCCGAGCGAGGAAGACCCGAGCGAGCGAGGTGACCATGGAGGATAAGGTCATCCTGCGGGTCGGCGCCAAGATCCTCATCCCCTTCATCCTGCTCTTCGCCCTGTACGTGCAGTTCCACGGCGAATACGGGCCGGGCGGTGGTTTCCAGGCCGGCGTCATCTTCGCCGCGGGCTTCATCCTCTACAGCCTCATCTTCGGCGTGGATATGGCCAGGGAGGTCCTGCCCTTATCGGTGGCGTGGTTCTGCGGCGCCGCTGGCGTCCTGATCTACGCCGGCGTAGGAGTGGTCACCGTGTTGCTCGGTGGCGAATTCCTTGACTACGGCGTACTCGCCCACGAGCCGGAGCACGGCCAGCACCGGGGTATCCTTCTGGTGGAGCTGGGCGTCCTGACGACGGTGTTCGGAGTCATGGTCGCCGTCTTCTACTCCTTCGCGGGGCGCCGGGGGCTCCGCGCATGAGGCTGCTGGGCCTCGTCAACTACTGGATCTTCATCTTCCTCATGATGGTCGGCTTCTACATCCTGATCTCCCGAGGGAACCTCATCAAGAAGGTCGTGGGGCTTAACATCTTCCAGACTTCGGTCTTCATCCTCTACATCAGCATGGGCAAGATCGAGGGCGGGACGGCGCCGATCCTCACGGAGGGTGACGTCGTGTACTCCAATCCGCTTCCCCACGTCCTCATCCTCACCGCCATCGTCGTGGGCATCGCCACCACCGCCGTGGGCCTGAGCCTGATCGTCCGCATACACGAGGCGTATGGGACCATCGAGGAAGACGAGATCCACAGCCAGGATCTTGCCGAGTGACGCAACATCTCCCGGTACTGCAGGTTGTCATCCCCCTGCTGGCGGCCCCGGTATGTGCGCTCGTGCGGAACGCCAAGATCGCCTGGGCCATCGCCCTGGCCACGACCTGGACCGCGTTCTGGATCGCCCTGCAGCTTCTGGCCCGCGTTCAGGCCGAAGGCACCATCAGCTACGCGCTGGGCGGGTGGGTAGCTCCGTACGGGATCGAATACCGCATCGATCTGCTGAACGCCTTCGTGGTGGTGATCGTAACGGCCATCGGCGCCATCGTGACGCCCTTCGCGAAACAGAGCGTGGAGCGCGAGCTGGAGGGGTCCCGCATCGCCCTGTTCTATGCCGCGTTCATCCTCTGCCTCACGGGGCTCCTGGGAATTGCCGTCACGGGAGACGTCTTCAACGTCTTCGTGTTCCTCGAGGTATCGTCACTCTCTGCGTACGTCCTCATCGCCATGGGGCGGGATCGCAAGGCGCTGACGGCGTCATTCCAGTACCTGATCATGGGCTCGGTGGGGGCCACGTTCATCGTGATCGGCATCGGCATGATGTACGTGATGACCGGTACCCTGAACATGGCGGACCTCGCGGCCCGGATCCCCGAGGTAGGGGCCAACCGCACGATCCCGGTGGCGTTCGGGTTCCTGACCGTTGGGATCAGCCTGAAGCTGGCGCTCTTCCCGCTCCACCTGTGGCTCCCCAACGCGTACACGTGCGCCCCGTCCGCCGTCACGGCCTTCATCGCATCGACCGCCACCAAGGTGGCGGTCTACATGCTGCTCCGCTTCTTCTTCACGATCTTCGGGCCGGTCTTCTCCTTCGACGTCATGCAGCTCGATCTCGTGCTGCTACCGCTGGCCCTCGTCGCAATCTTCAGCATGTCTCTGGTGGCCATCTTCCAGCGAAACGTGAAGCGGATGATGGCCTACTCCAGCGTGGCCCAGATCGGGTACACGATCCTGGGGATCAGCATGGCCTCGGTGACGGGGCTCACGGCGGGAATCCTCCACCTGTTCAACCACGCCATGATGAAGGGCGCCCTCTTCATGGCGCTGGGCTGCGTGATGTACCGAATCGGCTCCGTGGACATCGAGGCCATGCAGGGCCTCGGAAGGCGCATGCCCTGGACCATGGCCGCCTTCGTCGGTGCAGGCCTCAGCCTGATCGGTGTGCCGCTCACGGTGGGCTTCATCAGCAAGTGGTACCTGATCACGGGAGCCCTGGAGCAAGGCTGGTGGCCCGTTGCGGCACTGATCCTGATCACGTCCCTGATGGCTGTGGTCTACATCTGGCGGGTGGTGGAGGCGGCCTACTTCCACGACTTCCCGGGTGACGACGATCACCCGGTCCGAGAGGCGCCCCTCGGCCTCCTGGTACCCACCTGGGTCCTGGTCGCCGTGAGCTTCTACTTCGGCATCGACGCCTCCTTCACCACCGAGGCGGCGGGAGCCGCCGCCCGGACGCTCCTGGGGGTCGGACCATGACGCCGGCCATGACGCCGGCCATGACGTCCGGGCTGATCGTCGTCCTGCCCCTGGTGGGAGCGGCACTCATCCTCGCCCTCGGCAGGTGGCCCAATGTGAGAGACGGGGCGGGCCTCATCACGGCAGCGACCCTCTTCGGCCTGGTCCTCACTTTGCTGGACCCGGTAAAGAGCGGGCTGCGCCCCGAGCTCGCACTCGTAGAGGTGGTGCCGGGAATCGAGCTGGCGCTCCGCGTAGAGCCGCTGGGCCTTCTCTTCGCCCTGGTGGCGTCGTTCCTCTGGATCGTCACGGCGTTGTATTCCATCGGGTACATGCGCGGGCACCACGAGGAGAACCAGACCCGCTTCTACACCTTCTTCGCCATCGCCATCGCGGGTGCCATGGGAGTGGCCTTCTCGGCCAACCTCTTCACGCTCTTCGCCTTCTATGAAGTCCTGACGCTCTGCACCTTCCCGTTGGTCACGCACCACGGCACGGAAGAGGCCAAGCGCGCCGGCCGCGTGTACCTGGGGATCTTGCTCTCGACCTCGATAGGCCTCCAGCTCCTTGCTGTCATCTGGACGTGGCAGCTGGCCGGCACGGTGGACTTCACCGAAGGTGGCATCCTCGCCGGGACGGCCGGCAACGGGGTGCTGAGCGTGATCCTGGTCCTCTTCGTCTTCGGGGTGGGGAAGGCGGCGGTCATGCCCTTCCACCGCTGGCTCCCCGCGGCCATGGTGGCCCCCACGCCGGTCTCGGCGCTGCTGCACGCTGTGGCCGTGGTGAAGGCGGGGGTGTTCACGATCTTGAAGGTGGCGGTCTACGTCTTCGGCATCGACCTGCTGGGGGTCCTGGCCAGCACCACGTGGCTGGCCTGGGCGGCGGCGGCCACCATCATCCTCGGCTCGCTGGTGGCGTTCACTAAGGACAACCTCAAGGCCCGGCTGGCCTACTCCACCATCAGCCAGCTCTCCTACATCGTCCTCGGCGCTCTCTTGGCCAACGAGTGGGGGATCATCGGTGGCGGCATGCACATCGCCATGCACGCCTTCGGCAAGATCACGCTCTTCTTCGCGGCGGGGGCGGTGCTGGTAGCCGCCCACGAGACGGACATCAGCCGCATGAGCGGGCTGGGCCGCACCATGCCCATCACCTTCGGTGCGTTCTTCGTGGGCTCGCTGAGCATCGTCGGCGTTCCACCGGCGGGTGGAGCGTGGAGCAAATGGTTCCTGGGGCTTGGTACGCTGGAGGCGGGGCAGGTGGGCCTGCTGGCGGTGCTCATGGTGAGCTCGCTCCTCAGCCTGGTCTACCTGTTGGAGGTTCCCGTGCGTGCCTTCTTCGGCGCCCCTCCGGAAGACGCCCACCGCGGTGAGGGCATCCACGAGGCGCCCTGGTCGTCGCTGGTGGCCATAGTGATCACCGCGCTGGCCACGCTGGGTCTGTTCCTGAACCCCGGTCCGCTCTACGAACTGATGACGATGGTGATTTCCCCGTGAGCGAGCACACTTCACACGGCCACGGCGCTACGACCGACGAGCGGCAGCACGTCTGGGACAATGCCCGGAACGTGAAGCTCCTGTTCAACGTCTTCTACGCGTGCTGTGTCATCCTGGTCCTGCTGGACTTCGTGATCCACCGGCACAACGTGCACGACTGGGAGAACCTGCTCGCTTTCTACCCGCTCTACGGGTTCGTCGGCATCTGGCTTCTGGTGCTCATCGCCAAGCAGATGCGGCGTGTGCTGATGCGCCCCGAGGACTACTACGAGGGGGGGAGCTGACATGCCTCCCTTCGTGATCTTCCTGATCGGGGCCCTCCTCGTTGTGGTCACGAGGGGGGATGTGCGCCGCGGTGTGCTGCTCCTCGTCCCGGTGCTGGGAGCCCTGAACCTTCTGGGCCTCCAGGAAGGCTCGTTCGTCGAGATCGAGCTGCTGGGCTACACCCTGGTCCCCGTGGTGGTGACCCCTCTGGGCATGATGTTCGGGTGGCTGTTCCACCTGGCCGCCTTCCTGGGGAACCTCTACGCCCTGCATCTCGACGAGGGCGATCACCCCGGCATCCAGCATACATCGGCCATGCTCTACGCCGGCGCCGCGCTGGGCGCCGTGTTCGCCGGGGACCTCATCTCGCTGTTCGTTTTTTGGGAGCTGCTGGCGTTCACATCCGTGTTCCTCATCTGGGCCAGGGGCACAGAGAGCTCGCTGCGTTCAGGATTCCGGTACCTGGTGATCCACGTGCTTTCGGGGGTACTGCTCCTCTCGGGAGCGCTCATGCGTGCCCACAGCACGGGATCCATCGAGTTCGGGCCCATCGGGCTCGACGGCTCGCTGGCGGCATGGCTGATTCTCATCGCCTTCGGGATCAAGGCGGCGTTCCCGTTCCTGCACAACTGGCTCACGGACGCGTATCCGGAGGGCACCCCCACGGGCACGGTCTTCTTGAGCGCGTTCACCACCAAGGTGGCGGTCTTCGCCCTGGCCAAGAGCTTCGCCGGAACGGAGATGCTGATCTACGTGGGCGTGATCATGACGTGCTTCCCTATCTTCTACGCCGTCATCGAGAACGATCTGCGCCGGGTGCTGAGCTACAGCATGATCAACCAGATCGGCTTCATGGTGACCGGCGTCGGGCTCGGCACTGCGCTCGCTCTGAACGGGGCCGTGGCCCACGCCTTCGCCGACGTCTTCTTCAAAGGCCTCCTCTTCATGAGCATGGGAGCCGTCCTACAGATGACGGGCCGCATCAACGGCTCCGACCTCGGTGGGCTCTACAAGACGATGCCCATTACTGCGACGCTGTGCGTCGTCGGAGCCATGACCATCTCGGCGTTCCCGCTCCTCAGCGCCTTCGTGACCAAGTCCATGATCATGGCTGCGGCGCTGGAAGAGGGTCACGTGTGGATCTGGCCCTTCCTCCTCTTCGCCTCCGCCGGCGTTCTGGAGCACGCGGGCATCAAGATCCCGTACTTCGCGTTCTTCGGTCACGACTCGGGGATTCGCGCCAAGGAGCCGCCCAAGAACATGCTGGCGGCCATGTTCATCGCGGCGGTCCTGTGCATCGGGATCGGCTCGTTCCCGGGGTTCCTCTATGCTCTGCTGCCCTTCGCCGCGGAGTTCGATCCGTACGACGCGACCCATGTGCTGACCCAGATGCAGCTCCTCTTCTTCGGCGCCCTGGCCGTGCTCTGGCTCATGAAGACGGGGATCTACCCGCCGGAGCTCAGGTCGGTGAACATCGATGCGGAGTGGTCGTACCGGTGGCTGGCTCCTCGACTCGTCCGGGGCATCGGCGCCGCCGTCGCACGCGTGGATTCGGCGGTCCGCGGCGCGGTCGTCGGCGTGGTGAGGAGTGCCGTCACCGGAGCCGCTCGTGGCCATGGCCCGAGGGGCATCCTGGCGCGAACCTGGCCCACAGGGAGTATGATACTCTGGGTGGCTGTGCTCCTGGGCGTGTACCTGCTGTTCTACCTCTGACCTGACCGATGTCCCTACTCCGGCTGGGAACGCGGGGCTCCCTCCTGGCTCTCTCGCAGAGCCGGACGACGAAGGCCGAGCTCGAGGCCGACGGATCCACGCAGGTCGAGCTCGAGATCATCCGCACCACGGGTGACGTACGCCTCGACAAGCCCCTCCCGGAGATCGGGGGTAAGGGCCTCTTCACCCAGGAGCTGGACGAGGCTCTTCTGGATGGAAGAGTGGACCTCGCCGTTCACTCGCTGAAGGATCTCCTCACCGAGCTGCCCGATGGCCTGTGCCTCGCCGCGACCCCGACTCGGGTCGATCCCCGGGATGTGCTGGTGGGACCGAAACACGAGCGAACCACCCTGGCCTCCCTGAAGGAGGGGGCTGTGGTAGGCACGAGCTCTCTGCGTCGAGCTGCTCTGCTGAGGGCTTTTCGTCAGGACGTCGAGCCGCGGAGTATCCGGGGCAACGTGGACACGCGCATCAGCAAGGTGGACGACGGGCACTACGACGCCGTGATCCTGGCGGCCGCAGGGCTGATCCGCCTCGGTCTCGAGGACCGGGCGTTGGAGTGGCTGGAGCGGACGGCGTGGTTGCCGGCGCCGGGGCAGGGAGCGTTGGCCATCGTGACCCGTACGGACGACACGGAAACCCGATCGCTGGTGGAAGAGTTGAACGACCCCCAGACCCGGTCGGCCGTGAGGGCGGAGCGGGCGTTGTTGGGGAATCTCGGAGGTGGATGTCAGGTGCCGATCGGGGCCCTGGGGATGCCGTACGAGGGCGGACTCCGCCTCTGGGGGCTGGTGGCCAGCTGCGATGGCACGCGGGTGGTCCGGGGAGACGTCACGGGAGTGGCCGCCGAGCCGGATGAGCTCGGCACCCGCTTGGCGGACCTCCTCAGGCAACAGGGAGCCGAGGCCATCCTGCAGGAGGTCTTCGACCAGTTTGAGAGCAGGGGCAGGGTGTGACGGAGCCGCTCGAGGAAAAGGTCCTCTCCAGGGAGGAGCTCCTTACCCGCCACGGGCGGCCGCGGCAAGGGCGACTCGTGTTCACCAACGGGTGCTTCGACCTCCTCCACCGCGGTCATGTGGAGTACCTCGAGCAAGCCAGGCGCCTGGGCGACGCACTGGTGGTGGGATTGAACACGGACTACTCGGTCCGCCGGCTCAAGGGGTCCGGACGCCCTCTGGTGGCAGAAGGGGATCGGGCCCGGGTGCTGGCGGCGCTGGCTAGCGTGGACGCGGTGACCCTCTTCGACGAAGACACGCCTGTGGAGCTCATCGAGCAGCTGCTTCCCGATGTTCTGGTCAAGGGAGGCGACTACGAAGTCGAGGACATCGTAGGCCGTCGGGCCGTGGAAGGGGCGGGAGGGACGGTGATGGTGGTGCCCTTGGTAGGGAATTATTCCACCTCGGCGCTCCTGGAGCGCCTGAAGGAGGGCGGGTGACGCACCGGGTGGATGGCCGCCAGGCCGGTGACTTGAGACCGCTGGAGATGGTGCTGGGGTCGGTGCCGTACGCCGAGGGATCCTGCCTCATCTCCACCGGGCAGACCCGGGTCCTTTGCGCCGCCAGCGTCGAGGAGGGCCTGCCTCGCTGGCGGGAGCGGAGTCAGGCCGGGTGGGTGACGGCCGAGTATGGTATGCTCCCCCGGTCGACCCACACGCGATCCCAACGGGAGCGGGCACGGGTGGGTGGCCGTACGCAGGAGATCCAGCGACTCATCGGCCGCTCCCTCCGGTCGGTGGTGGACCTGAAGGCTCTGGGCCCCCGTACCGTCATCGTCGATTGCGACGTTCTGCAGGCCGACGGAGGCACTCGGACCGCGGCCATCACAGGAGCTTCCGTGGCGCTGTGGAGGGCCCTGGACGGACTCACGAAGGAAGGCCTCATCGAGCGGAATCCCATGCGGGAGATGGTGGCGGCCGTGAGCGTCGGAATCGTCGACGGCGATCCCCTGTTGGATCTCGACTACCCGGAGGACTCCTCGGCCCAGGTGGACCTGAACGTCGTGGGCACGGGAGAGGGTCGCCTGGTGGAGGTGCAGGGGACAGCGGAGGGCGACCCGTTCAGCAGGGCGCAGCTCGACGACCTCCTGGATCTCGCCATCGACGGCATCCGCCGCCTGGTCCTGGCTCAAAAGGGGGCCCTTGGCTAGTGTCGAACGGCACCCCTCGGGAGAGCGCTTGATGGAGTTGTTGGTGGCGACGCGCAGCGCCCACAAGATGGCGGAGATCAGGAAGATCCTCGCGGTGGTGCCGCGCTTGCGGGTCATGGACCTCGACGAGGCCGGGGTCGCCTATGGGGATGCGGAGGAGGATCTGGAACCCTTCGATACTTTCGAAGACAACGCCGTATCCAAGGCGAAGTACTTCCAGGAGATCAGCGGGATGTCGACGGTGGCGGACGACTCTGGGATAGAGGCGGACGCCCTCGACGGAGCACCGGGGGTTCGCTCCAAGCGCTTCGCGCCCGAGCGGGGGCTGGAGGGGAAAGAGCGAGATCGATCCAACAACGCGTATCTTCTCGAACTGCTGGGCGACAGGCCCCTGGAGGAGCGAACGGCTCGCTACGTGTGCGTGGCCGCCCTCGACTTCGGCGGCGGAGACGTCACGACCCTTCGAGGCGAGGCTCCCGGATTGATCGCAATGAGCCCGAGAGGACAAGGTGGCTTCGGGTACGACCCCCTCTTCCTCGATCCGGAGCTAGACCGGACCTTCGGCGAGATCTCCCCGGAAGAGAAGCATGCCCGGAGTCATCGCGGCCGAGCCTTTCGGGCCGTGGCCGAGCACCTCGCGCTCATGATAGGCAGTGCCGATGCCGACGCCTGAGACCACGCCCCGCGACATCGGGCCCACAGAGGACGGCTCGGCCTTGCGTATCTCGTGGAAGGATGGCCACGAATCCACCTATCTGCCTCATGATCTACGGCTCTCCTGTCCCTGCGCAGGGTGCGTCGAAGAGCTCTCGGGACGACGCATGCTAACCAGTGCCATGATCCAGCCGGGTGTGTATCCTACGGCCATCCACTATGTGGGGAATTACGCCCTCCAGTTCGCTTGGAGTGACGGCCACGATACGGGTTTTTACACGTACGATCTCCTGCGGAGCTTGTGCGGCTGTGACATCTGCTCCGCGGCACGTGGGACCTCGGATCCAGGGAGTGACGGATGATCGTCGTTACCGGTGGCGCCGGCTTCATCGGATCGAATCTCGTGGCCGGCCTCGAGGAGCGGGGGGAGACGGGGGTGGTCGTGTGCGACCGGCTTCGGGACGAGGACAAGTGGCGCAACATCGCCAAGCGTGAGCTAGCGGACGTGGTGCTACCCGAGGATCTGCCCGCCTTTCTCGAGGGACGAGGCTCCGAGGGGCGAGGCTCCGAGGTGCGGGCCGTCTTCCACATGGGTGCCATATCCTCCACCACAGAGACCGACGCCGACCTGATCCTAAGCACGAACGTCCACCTGTCGAGGGATCTGTGGCGGTGGTGCGCGGAGCGGCAGGTGCCGTTCATCTATGCCTCTTCGGCGGCCACCTACGGGGACGGAGCGGAAGGATTCGACGACGACGGATCGAGGGAGGGTCTCGCCCGGCTGCGGCCCATGAATCCGTATGGTTGGAGCAAGCATCTCTTCGACCGAATGGTGGCCCGATGGGTAGCCGATGGAGCCCCGACGCCGCCTCAGTGGGTGGGCCTGAAGTTCTTCAACGTGTATGGGCCCAACGAGTACCATAAGGGGGCCATGCAGAGCATCGTGGCCAAGGCCTTTCCGGTGGCGTCCGCCGGCGGACCCGTGACCCTGTTCCGGTCCCACGATCCGGACTATCCGGACGGCGGGCAGCTGAGGGACTTCGTATCCGTGCGGGACTGCGTCTCGGTAATGCTGTGGCTCGTGGACCACCCGGAGACGTCGGGTCTGTTCAACCTGGGTACCGGCGAGGCTCGCACCTTCCTGGACGTGGTGGGGAGCCTGTTCGCGGCTCTTGACCGGGAGCCTGCGGTGAAGTGGGTCGACACGCCCGCGGAGATCCGCGACCGCTACCAGTACTTCACGCAGGCGGAAATGGGTCGGCTGCGTGCGGCCGGGTACGACCAACCCTTCCTGTCGCTGGAAGAGGGGATCGGGGACTACGTAACGGGCTACCTGGCCACGGACGACCCGTATCGCTGAGGGCTTCGAGAAAGACCTAGGAGTCTGCGCCGCAGAACCCTGCGGCGGCTATCTTTGGTGGTAGCGAAGGCATTGGGAAGGCTTGCGGATCACCGAGGGGGGTGAATGGGAACGACATTTCGACCGTACGATCCGGAGCAGATGTTGTTGCTGCCTCCGGATCTTCGGGAGTGGGTGTCGGAGGGTCATTTGGCGCACCATGTGAGCGACCTGGTGGACGCGGTGGAGCTGAGCGCGTTCTACGGGCGGTACCGGGGGGACGGGCGGCGCAACTCGCCGTACGACCCTCGGATGATGGTCAAGGTGCTGATCTACGCGTATGCGACGGGCACCTTCTCGTCGCGGAAGATGGCGAGGAAGCTGGAGGAGGATGTCGCGTTTCGGATGCTGGCGGCGGAGAACTTCCCGAAGCACCGGACGCTGTGCGAGTTCCGCAAGCGCCATCTCGGGGATTTCCGGGCGGTGTTTGTGGAGGTGGTGATGCTCGCGCGGGCCTTGGGGCTGGCGGGGCTTGGCAGGGTGTCGGTGGACGGGACGAAGGTTCGGGCGAACGCGAACAAGCGCAAGGCGATGAGCTACGGCCGGATGGTGACCGGGGAGCCTCGGCTGGAGGCGGAGATCCGGGGGCTGTTGGAGAGGGCCGAGGCGGTGGACGAAGCGGAAGACGAGCGCTACGGCGAGGAAGCATGCGGAGACGAGGTGCCGGAGGAGCTCAAGCGGCGCGAGGACCGGCTGGCGGCGATCCGGGAGGCGAAGGCGCGCCTGGAAGCCGAGCAGAGAGCGGCGGACGACGCACGGGGCCGCAAGCCGGGGCAGACGCGCAACCCGAAGGGCGGCAGGCCCTACAAGCGGGAGTACGGAGAGCCGGACGAGGCGGCGCAGAGCAACTTCACGGACCCTGAGAGCCGGATCATGAAGACGAGTTCGGAGGGGTTCCAGCAGTGCTACAACGCACAGACGGTCGTGGAGGGGGAGAACCAGCTGGTGGTCGGGGCCGAGGTGACGGACAACGCGAGCGACCAGGGCCAGCTGGTGCCCATGGTCGACGCGGTGGCGCAAGCGTACGGCGAGACGCCGGCGCAGGTGCTGGCGGACACGGGCTATTGCAACGAGCGGGATCTCGAGGAACTGGAAGAGCGAGACATCGACGGGTATGTGGCGCTGGCCCGGGAGGGTAAGGCCGCCCCCACGGTTGACAAGGAGGAATATCCGGCGAAAGTCCGCATGGCGGAGAAGCTGGCGAGCGAAGATGGCCGCAGACGCTACGCACGGCGAAAGTCGCAGGCCGAGGCGCCCATCGGCTGGATCAAGGAAGTGATGGGCTTTCGACGATTCAGCTTCCGGGGCCTCGAGAAGGTCCGGGCCGAGTGGACCCTCGTGTGCCTGGCACTCAATGTGAAGCGGCTGCACACCCTTCAGGCGGCATGACTGCACGAGGGTTCACCCGCATCTGCCGGCGCGAGGGCTCTCGTAGCTCTCTTGCCCCCCCAACGCATCCATTCCGCTCTCCCGATCCGTCGCAGACACAAGTCCTCAACCTCCCAATCACCCGGATCCGCCTCGCCGCGGACGGCTCGATGACCATTCGGCTCAGTCAGCTGTGCTTCTGCGGCGCAGACTCCTAGCCCACAATCTCCTTGAGCCGCTCCTCCACATAGGAGTTGAGGGACACATGCTCTGATGCAGCAGCGATACTAAGTTGTGATACTATAATGTCAGGCTATCGACCGAGGTGGTGGCCCTCCTGTCGGGCTACGTGCCTGCACGGCGCGCCGTCCGGACGGATCCCCATGGAGGCGCTGCGCATCGAGTGAACGTAGCCCTATGGATCTCCGTCCGGCTCCACTCCGAGCTCCTGGGCCTGACGCCTCAGCCTCGAGTCCGCCGGGAAACGGGACAACCCCGCGCGAACGGCGGCCTGCGCCTCGTCGAGCTGGTTCAGCTGGATGTGGCTCTGAGTCAGGTACACGTCGCGGGCCGGATCGAAGGGCGGAAGATCGGACACGACCGATAGGGCCTGCTCCGAGCGTCCCGCCAGGAGAAGCCCTCGGACGTAGTCGAGCTGGACCCTGAGCTCGTTGGGGTTCAGATCGCCGGCCTGACGCAGCCACTCGAGACCTCGGTCGAATTGTCCGGCGTCTACCAGCGTCTGACCCATCCACCACTGGGCCCGGTACGACTCGGGATGCTCCTCGGCGAGGGTCAGAAAGACGGCCTCGGTGCTGGCCCACGCCGCGTTTCTGGTCCAGGTCCGTGCTCCGCCGAGCAGAACCAACACGGCCATACCCGTGAGGAACGTGGACTGGACGCGTTTGGGCGCTCCGAGTCCCAACCGATGCCAGGCGCCGATAGCGAGGAAGGACACGCCGACGGAGGGGAGATAGAGTGTGCGCTCGGCCACCCAGACGCCCACCGGAAAGACCAGGTTCCCGACCACGGCGATGGCCAATACGGTCCATGCGACCCCCAGGGCGATCCACTTCCCGCGGCGGAGGCTCAGCGCCCCCAGGGCGACCAACCCAACCACCACAGCCAGGCCGCCCCAGAACCGCATCGAAGATATGGCTGCCGGCACGATCACGTCGGGTCCGTAGTCGGCGGCGAGGTCGTTGGGCACGAGGAGCAGCCGGGCCAGCTCGATCACGTTAGCCACCGCCGTCGTCATCCGTAGCGACGCCGGAAGAATGACGATGTAGGGGGCGGCGTCCCGGTGGATGAGCGTGCCGAGTACCTGGTGGCGAACCGCGAGGTACCCCGCGAGGACGGTGGCCAGAGCCAGGAAGAGGGGCCACTGGAAGAGCAGGGGACGGTGGGGCGGCGAGTCGGTGGACCCGACCGATCCCGAATTCGAGGCGGGTGAAGCCCCCACCGCCGAGTCCGGCGTGGGTGAAGCTCCCACCGCCGAGTCCGGCGTGGGTGAAGCTCCCACCGCCGACCCCAGCGCGAGGAACGTGACGGCGATGAGAAGCACAGGCAGGACCACGCCGTTCTCCTTGGAGCCTAAAGCGAGTGCATACGCGGCCGCCACCAGAGCCACACGCATCCACTCCGCTCGCCAGGGCCGGAGGTATGCCAGGACCCCTAGGAGGATGAAGAGCGTCATGAGGGCGTCGCCTCGTCCCACCCCGTTTGCGATGGCTTCGGAGTGCACGGGGTGGACCGCGAACAACGCCCCGCCCACGAGGGCCAAGAGAGGGGCGGCACCCAGCACTTGGAGTTGACCCGCTTTGGTGGACACCTCAGTAGTGAGGGAGACAGGAGGAGTCCACGATGCCAAGAACACATGCGCCGTACCCGCCGGAGTTTCGGCGGCAGATGGTCGAGTTGGTCAGGTCGGGCCGCTCCGTGGAGGAGCTGGCCCGGGAGTTCGAGCCCTCAAACGGGGCGATACGGAACTGGGTCAAACAAGCTGACTTGGATGAAGGCCGTCGCAGTGACGGGCTGACGACGGAGGAGCGTGGGGAACTCAGGCAGCTTCGGCGTGACAACAAGCGTCTGCGCATGGAGCAGGAGATTCTAAAAAAAGCCGCCGCCTGGTTTGCTCGGGAGAGCAACTCGATCCCGGAACGGGGTTCGAGTTCATGAAGACGAATCAGGCCGACTTCCCTGTGCGGGCGATGTGCCGTGTGCTGGATCTCTCCCCCAGCGGCTACTACGCCTGGTTGGATCGCGAGCCTTCGGCTCGGGCGAAGCGAGATGAGGAGCTCACAGAGCGGATCGAGACGGTCTGGCGCGAGAACCGAAGGGTCTATGGCCGGCCCCGCATCTACGCGGACCTCAAGGAAGCTGGCGAGCGGGTCGGTGAGAAGCGGGTGGGCCGGCTCATGAAGCAGGCCGAGATTGTGGGAGCTAGCCGGAGGCGGCGCGGCCCGAAGACGACCAGGCGCAACGAGGACGCCCGTCCCGCGCCGGATCTCATCGAGCGGGACTTCAGCGCAGACGGGCCAGACCAGTTGTGGGTGGCCGACATCACCTACATCCCGACCTGGGCGGGGTTCTTGTACCTCGCGGTTGTGCTCGACGTCTGGAGCAGGCGGGTGGTCGGGTGGTCGATGGCTACGCACCTGCGCACCGAGCTCGTCCTGGACGCGCTGAACATGGCGACCTGGCAGCGCCGGCCCGAATGCGTCATCCATCACAGTGATCAGGGAACCCAGTACACCTCGATCGCCTTCGGCCTACGCTGCAACGATGTCGGTGTGCGGCCCTCGATGGGCTCCGTGGGCGACGCCTACGACAACGCGATGTGCGAGAGCTTCTTCGCGACGCTCGAGTGCGAGCTACTCGACCGGCAGCGCTTCCGGACCCAGGCCGAGGCGAAGATGGCCGTGTTCGACTTCATCGAGGGCTTCTACAACCCCCGGAGGCGACACTCGGCACTGGGTCAGCTGTCGCCCATCAACTTCGAGCGTCGCCACGGAGCGGCAGCATGAGAAACCTGCGTGGCCAAGTTGCCCTTTACTCCCCCGCTGCGCGGGGGAAGCTTTCCTCTCCCCAGCGAGGGGGACAGACTATAAACCTCAGTGTTCACCCGTCCACTGAAACGGGACAGCTCCAGAAGATGTGGAGGAAGTCGTTGAAGTGGCGCTGCTGCGCGCTGAGGTTGGCCTTCGGCGGGCGAGTAGCTTCGCGCTTGAGGGTTCGGTGCATACGCTCGTGTCGGCCGTTCTGCTGCGGCTTTCCAGGCTCGATGGTCTCAGGCCGGATGCCGAGACGGATCCACCAAGCGCTGAGACGTGTGAGCCGAGCGAGGCCGATGGAAGCGAAGGGCGTACCGTTGTCGGAGCGGATGACGGCGGGAAGGCCGAACTCGCGGAAAGTCCTGATGAAGACAGGCTTTGCGAGCTCGATCGACGTGGAGTACAGCCCTCTGCACTCGAGCAGGAATCGGCTGCAGCCGTCCTGGATGGTGAGGGGATAGCAGTAGCGGCCGTTGCGCATCTTGAACTGGCCCTTGAAGTCGACGGTCCAGACCGCATTGGGCTCATCCATGGGAGTGAGCGGCTTGCCGGGATGGCCCGGTTTGCCGGAGCGTCTGCGCTTCTTCGTGATCAGGTCGTGACGCTCGAAAATGCGGTCGATCGTCCTGCGAGCTGGGGCCCGGCCGAACCTCTCGGCTGTGAGTTTGCGGATCTTGCGTGATCCCCATCCGTAGCGCTGACGCAGATCCACGATGTGTTCGACGATCGGATCCGCTATAGCGTGCGGGCAGTGATGGGGTCGGTGCGATCGGTCGTGGAGCCCTTCAAATCCTCCCACGAGAAACCGTTTCCACCACGTGTATCCCGCGGTCCTGCTGATGCCGTAACGCCTACAGGACTCGCAGAAACTGAATGTCCGTTGCTGCACTTCGAGGATGAAGCGTACTCTTTGCTCGTACATGGTCGACCGGTTCCAGTGCATCGGGCTCTCCTAGTTGCAGAACCCTGGTTGATAGGAACCTGTCAACCATCAGTGTAGGCCATTGTGTAAAGGATCAGGGTAGGCTGTACCCTCCTTTCGACTAACAGGGAGTACTGGGGAGCGACCGATCCCCCCACCAGGAAGTACGCGGTGGACGGATCCCGGACCTTTATCTCCTCCGTGAAGTCGCCGTAGGACTTCCTAACGGGCTCGAGCCAGGCCTGGGGCCTCAGGCGCCTCGGAGCCCTATGAAGCACGCTATAGTAGTCCCAGCTCGCCACCACATGCCTCGGGTCGGACTGTCCCGGACGATCGTCCATGTAGAACGCGGCGGCCCACTGGGCCAGGAGGTGCTCCAGGGGACCAAACTGGCCCAGGATCTCCCGCAGGTTGTCGAATCCCGCCACGTTGTTGTTGATGAGAGTCTGGTACAGTGCCGGCTCACCCCCGAGCTCCTCGCCGAACTGGTCCGCGGCCCAGCGGAGGAACGACCACGTCACGCCGTACCACAGCGGTCGACTCCCGCACGGATCGTCCTCGCCTTCGTCGGTCCAGGTGCACTCCTGGGGCGCTCCCTCGACTCGTGGCGTGTCGTCGTCGACTTCTCCACCGGGCCAGCCGAAGTAGAAGACCAGGTCGAGCCACGGGTTTGAGTACCAGGGAAAGATCTGGGTGTCGTCGAGGTCGAGAGCCACTGCCACGTCGAGATTCTGGCCGGGAGCGTTTCCGATGATGGAGTGACCCACGATCTCCTCGCCGAGGGTCGCCATACCCTCCGCCATGAACAGGGCCATGAACTCAAACGATTCTAGCTCTGGGGGGAAGCGGGAGCTGAACTGGATGATGTGGGCGAACTCGTGGGCGATGACCACCGGGAGGAAATCGAACATGAGGTCCGTATCCCACGCCCGCCCCACGATTGCGTCCGGATCGGGCGCAATGGCGTAGACGAACTCGCCCTCGTTGCTCGTGTGGAGGTCGTTCTGCGCACCGGTCTCCTCTCTGGTGAAGAAGTCGCAGGGGTTCGC
Organism: Longimicrobiales bacterium; assembly: GCA_965238005.1. Classification (GTDB taxonomy): domain Bacteria; phylum Gemmatimonadota; class Gemmatimonadetes; order Longimicrobiales; family Gaopeijiaceae; genus CBDCKN01. Next base: position 1,882,173 of record OZ250165.1, on the reverse strand, counting down.
GAAGCCGACGACCTGAGGCCCGTCATCGTTGTCGACGTTGATCTCCTTGGTCACGACGACGCCGATCCGTCCGTTATTGTCCCTGTCGCTGACCACACCGAAGTGGGCGGTCTCGGTGGCGTAGATGTTGTTGTCGAAGAGGTCGGCCATCTCCTGGAGCTGCGCGTCCGTGAACCCCCCGGCCGGATTCTCGACGTCCACGAACCACATGGACTTCTCGTTCTTGACCCTCAGCTCGGCCAACACCGTTATGCTAGAGCTCTGCGTGCAGTCGCTGGCCCCCCCCTTAAGTACCCGCAACTCCACTTGGTCACCCACCTCTTCGGCTCCCGTGACGATGGCGCGTGCCGGACCCCGTTGCGCAACGGAGCGAATACCCTGGCGCACGAATGGGTCCCGCACCGGCTGGAGCATGCGTGCAAACATGGCGCCGTGGGCTTCCCGATGTTCCCGCAGGAGCTGGAATCCGGGATGCCTGAGGAGCTCCGGCGACAGTTGGAGTGCTCCGCCGGGGTCGGACCGGGCTGGAGGGGCGGCCTGGGCCGCGGCCTGTAGGGCCGCCGCCATGACCCGCTCGCCCCTGACCGTGATGTTCCTCACCACGACTCCACCCTCGCCGACCGACTGCACGCCGAGGAGGTACTCGGTGACCGAGCCGGTCGGGGCGAAGTTGAAGCAGTACGTGGACTGGTCCCTGACGATCACCTGTTCTCCCACCGCCAGGCTGAGCTCACCACCCGCGGGGCACAGAAGCTGCGGCGGGGGAGGGGGAGGGGGAGGGGGGGGGGCCGGTTGGGTCATCCGCCACACCACCATCTCCGGCGCTACAGGCCGTGACAAGTGCCAGGGAGAGAACGAGGAGAGGAACATCTGGCTTACGCATGGCCTGTGAGCCTCCGGCGGTTTCCGTGCCATTCCGGGAGTCACAGGCTCGACCCACGGCACATGATAAACTGAACGCCGCACGTCCTGGAGAGACCAGCTTGCGTACCGAATAGAAAGACCCGGATAAAGTGTCCCAGTTCCCGGATCGGTTCGTCCTATACGTACGCCACAGGCTCCCAGCCGCGTCAAGGCGTCTCACCGATCGGCTTGATTCGCCGATCCGGATCAGGGGGCGAGAAGTCGGGGGACGATGTCGGCGGCCGGTGCCCGGAAGCTCATCCGGGCCACTCCAGACAGAGGCGTGGGCGCCGGATTGACCTCCACGACGACACCCCCGGCCCGACGGGTGAGAAGGGGAAGCGAGGCGGCCGGGTGGACCACGGCGCTCGTGCCCACCACCAGGCAGACCTCGGCGGACTCGGCAGCGGTGACGGCGGCGTCCAGCGTCATCGGCTCCAGGGACTCGCCGAACCAGACGACGTCCGGCCGGAGCAGGCTGTCGCATTCGGGGCAGCGGGGAAGGGAATCCTCGCTGGTGGCGTCAACCGGGCCCCGATGTCCAACGCGGAACCGACATGCTACGCAGCGAACCCGGAAGAGGGAGCCATGGAGCTCCAGCGGGAGCGCCCCTCGTGACGTGGGATCTGCGCCGTCCCGAGCCCCCACCTCCTCGAGAGCCAGCTCGTGCAGGCCGTCGACGTTCTGGGTCACGATTCTGGAGCGTGGGTCCCGTAGCGTAAGGCGGGCCAGGGCTTCGTGGGCCGCGTTGGGGCGGCACGCAGCCACCCGCTCCCGGCGCCATCCGTACCACTCCCAGACGAGGCGGGGATCTGCCCGGAACGCCTGGGGGGTCGCGAGTTGCTCGGGCCGGTGGCTCTTCCACAGTCCGTCGGGTCCTCTGAAGGTCGGGACACCCGACTCGGCGCTTACCCCGGCGCCCGTGAGCACGAGGGTGCTCTCGGCCGACTCGAGGAGGCGCCGGGCCTCGCCGATCGCCCGGTCCGGATCAGTCACAGCCTTGATCAGCCCTTCAGTCATCCACGGAATATCGCCCAGGCGAGGCTCGCCCAGCCGCCGATCATGGCCAGCCCTCCCAGGGGCGTGACGGCACCGAGCCAGCGCTGTCCAGTCAGAACCAGGACGTACAGGCTGCCGGAGAAGACGACGATGCCCAGGACGAAGAGCCACCCCGCGGCCGTGGTGGCTCCAGACGGCCACCGTGACGCGGCCCAGGCGACGGCGAGGAGCGCCAGCGCGTGGTACATCTGGTAGCGAACGCCGGTCTCGAACGTGATCAGGTCCTCCGGGCTCAGACGCCCCCTCAGAGCATGCGCGCCGAAGGCTCCGAAGATCACGGCCACCATTGCCAGGAGCGATCCGATGAGGGCGAATGTCCGATCCATGATCTCCTCGGCCATGGGGTGAGGGGCGCCCGAGCGGTCCGGGAGCGTCGAAGGCTGGCCCGACCGATGACTTCAGCATAGGACGGCACCGAGGACTCAGCCAGGCTTCCGGAGTGGGCGCGTGGACGTTTTCAGGGCCGGTAGCGCGCATCAGCCTCGACCTGTAAGCTCCCGGGATGCACGTCACCAGCGTCGAAGAATCTCGCCGGATCCGAGCATTCGGAGGGGGGGCCGGAGGTGTGGCTTTGGCGGTCGGCGTCGCCCACGCGCTGAACGACGCGTACGCCTCCTTCCTGCATCCGCTGCTTCCCAGGATCATGGAGAACCTCGGGCTCTCCATCGCCATGGCTGCGTCGCTCGTCATGACGCTGTCCCTGGCCGCCTCGCTTCTCCAGCCCCTCGTCGGCTACTGGGCGGATCGCTATGGCCGCAAGCTGCTCATCATCGCCGGGCCACTCATCTCCGGCGTGTTCCTATCCTTGATGGGCGTCGCGCCGACGTTCGGCCTGCTGATGGTTCTTCTCGCGCTCGGAGGCATGGGAAGTGCGGTCTTCCACCCGCCGGCGGCAGCCATGTCGGCCCGGGTATCGGAGGGGAAGGGGAGTGGACTGCGGCTTTCTCTCTTTTCATTCGGGGGCGCCATGGGGTTCGCCGTCGGTCCCCTGGTGGCGGTCGGTCTGGTGTCGATCATGGGAATGAGGGGACTGTGGATCGCGATGCTGCCGGCCCTCGCCGCCGCGGTGCTTCTCTCCCGTGTGCTTCCGCCGGATCGACCCCACGCCGATGCCGCTCCTCCACCTTCCCCCAGGGACGTGCTACGAGGCCTCAAGGGACCTCTGGGCGTGATCTTCGCCATCAGCGCACTGGGAGCCTTCGTACAACGCGTGTTCATCACCATGGCGCCCATCGTCGCTGCCGACGCGGGGGTCTCCGAGGCCATGGGCGCCGTGACGCTGAGCATCTATCTCGGCGCACAGGGAGCGGGGACCATCACCGGTGGCATGCTGACGGATCGGGTTGACCGAGCGCGACTTCTGGCAGGTATCACGGCCCTTGCCGTGCCGGTCCACATGCTGGCAATTTGGCTTCCGGCGGGATCACTTTCGGCTCTCCTCTTTGCTGCGTGCTCTGGATTCCTCAATATGGCACTCCTGCCACCCATCGTTGTGATGGCCCAGGAGATCGTTCCTGAGAGAGTACGGCAGTCGGCTCGGGGATCGTCATGGGGCTGGCCTGGGCCACCGGATCGGTGGGAGTTCTTGTGACGGGCGTCCTCGGGGACCTCATGGGGGCTCGCGCGGCGGCTCTGGTCTCGATTCCGGTGCTCCTCGCCGGGACCGCGTTGGCCTTCCATCCGGTCCTCCGGGCTCACCGGTGGGCGCAACACCTGTAGAAAGGAAAGCATGCCACTAAAGGTGATTCCGCGGCGGGATCGAAAGCTGAACAGGCTGATCAAGGTGGCCACACCCGTCGAGTACCGGAAGGGACAGACCATCTTCGGACGTGGTGAAGAGGCTGAAGTGGTTTTCCTCGTCCAGGAGGGTCATGTCCGTCTGACGCTTCCACGTACGGGGACGGAGACCGAGCGCACGGTCGCCGTCGCGGGCTCTGGTGAGGTATTCGGTGAAGAGTCCGTTACGACGGACGTCCCGCGCCGCTACACGGCTGTGGCGGGATCGGCCTGCGTCGTCCTCCCCCTCAGTGGCGTCGGCGTGTTCAAGGCTCTCCGGGGATCGCCCAAGACCCTTGGGATATTCCTGTCGAGCTACGACCGTGATCTCGCGGTGGCGCGGCGAATCGCGGGCTCCTCGGGCTCGTCCTCAAAGGCCCGAATCGCCGATGTTCTGCTCGATCTCGCGGACCGGCTCGGGGACGACGACGGACGGCGGATCCGCTTGGAGCACTGGTTCACCCATCAGGAGCTCGCGGACCTGGCGGGAGCCCACCGGTCCACGGTCACGACCGCCCTCAACGATTGGATCTACGAGGGAGTGCTCCGACAGCGGCCCCGGGCGCTGATCATCGCCAAGCCCGGTGCCCTGCGAAAGGCCGGGTCGGAGGCCTCGCGACGACGGCCACGGAAGCGTTCGACCCGTTGACCGCAAATTCCGCTAACGCTAGGTTTTCCAGTCCTTTAGCGGAATTTACAACGAGGTCGAATAGTCACGATGTCGAAGCGCCACCACCCCTCGTCACGGCGTACGCCGCACACTCCCGAGCAGCGAGATGACACCTTTGTCGCCGGAGTCATGGACTTCTCGCAGTGGGCTAGCGAGAATCGTCAGCTCCTGGTGCTCAGCGGGGTTGTCGTAGCCCTGCTCGTGGCCGGTGGCGTGTATTACGTGAACTTCCAGCGTTCGCTGGTCACTCAGGCCGTGAACCAGCTGGAGTCGATCCACCAGACGATCTCGATCTCGGCCTTCGAGGACGCCAAGGCACAGCTCAGCACCTTCCTGGAGAGTTTCGAGGGCACCGAGCAAGCACGTGAGGCCGTCGTTCTCCTCGGGCGGCTGCATCTCGAGGCCGGAGACGCGGCCGTCGGCATCAGCGTGCTCGAGCGAGGCGACCTGGGACTCGGAGACGCATTGGGGATCCAGGGCAACTCTCTGCTGGCCCGGGCCTACGAGGACCAGGGGCGGTGGTCCGATGCAGAGGCGCTCTACCTCGATGTCGCTGATCGCGCCCAGCTCGACTTCCAGATCCGGGACGCCCTGGACAGCGCGGCGCGGACGCGGCATCGGCAGGAGGACATCGAAGGGGCGGCAGAGCTGTACGAGCGGATCCTGGCCACCTTCGAGGCCGATGACCCGGGCCGAGGCATCTACGAGCTCCGCCTCGCCGAAATGCGAGAGGTGGCGGAAGGATTGGGCTGAGGAAGGATCTCTGTCAGGGTTGAAGGGGCTGGATCTCGGGAATGCTGCGGGATCCGGCCTTCTTATGGGATCCGAACCCTGTTGATGGGATCCAAACCGAAGTGCGTATAATATATATTATGTAAAGTTACTACTTCAATCCAACGATCCCCTCCACGCCATCCCATCGGGACAAGTTAGGACTTCAGTCCCATGATCCCGTTTCTGAGATGCCCTACGAGATGCTCGGATCCGAACCCTTCCCCGGGCTCTCTCAGAGACCTGGATCCCGAGCGGGTGGATCGAGCGCGGCCACCTCGACCTGAGCCGTTCCGCTCCCGACCATGCCGAGCCTCTGCGCGGCCACGTACGAGACGTCGATGATCCGCCCCTCCACGAAGGGCCCCCTGTCGTTCACGCGCAGGACGACGGTGCGACCGTTCTCCAGGTTGGTGACCCGTACGTATGTGGGCAGTGGCAGTGTCTTGTGGGCTGCCGTCATCTGGTACATGTCGTAGGACTCGCCCGAAGAGGTCCTCCGGCCGTGGAAGGCCTGTCCGTACCACGACGCGATACCCCTCTGTCTGTAGCCCCTGCTGGTGTCGAGGACGTGGTACTCCTTCCCGTCCACCTCATAGGACTCGGGATTGCCACTCCGGGTCTTCACTTCGGCCCTGGGCACTGCATCCGGCACGCCGGAGACAGGAACGCTCACGCCGTCGTCCGGGCTGGGAACCGCGGGAGCGGTCCCGACCAGTGTACACGCCTGAAGGAGCGAGGCGACGACGGCCGACGCCCCCACCCGAGCGGCTCCAGACCGCGCGCGCCTCGGCATGCCTTGGCCACCTCCAGAGCCCATAGCTCTCTCACCGGAGATTGGTCGTTTCAACGGCGCCTCAGCGACTGAAGACAACGGCGATCCTTCGTGCCATTTCACTGATGGGACCGCCGGAGAGGTTTCCCACGGCCGCCACGACGAGGCCGCTGTCTCGGTTGACGATCAGCATGGTGGTGCCACCCACCGACCCTCCGCCGTGGGACACGATGTGCTGCCCCTGTTCGTCGGTTCGCGTCCGCCATCCAATCCCATAACTGGTTGTTTCTCCTCTGCTTACCCGTTGTGACCTAAACAACACCTCAAGGGTTTCCGCCTGGAGGAAGCCAGGCTCGATATGGGCTGAACCGAAGCGGACCAGATCCTCCGGCGTGGAGAGGAAGCCTCCCCCGGCCCACTTGTAGCTGTTGTCGACGTACGGGGCGTTCAGGACCGTCCCCTCCCCATTTCGCTCATAGAAGCTCGTGCGATCGCTGACGATGCTGTCGGTGTACCCGGCCAGGGAGTGACGCATCTCGAGAGGCTCGAAGACGCTATCCCGCATCAAGCTCAAGAAATCCCGTCCAGAAGCGCCCTCCACCACCGCACTAAGGAGGTTCCATCCGTAGCTCGAGTAGGAGTACTGGGTGCCCGGCTCGAAAAGCAGCGGATCGTCCTCGAAGATGTCCAGCCCCTCGCTGACACTCGAATAGCGACGAGCCCTCAGGTTCTCGTTCCCCCGGTAGTGGCGAATTCCGGCGATATGTCCGGCGACTTGGCGCACGGTGATGGGCCAGCGCTTCTCCGGGAAGTCGGGGACGTAGTTCTGGACCAGAGCATCCAGATCGAGATTCCCCGCTTGCATGAGGAGGCCCAGAGCCGCCGCCGTGATGGGCTTGGACACGCTCCCGACCCGAAACTTGGTCAGGGTCGTGACGGGGACGGAATGCTCCAGGTCGGCAAGGCCGAAGCCTTCCGACCACACTACCCTACCGTGGAATCCCACCGCCACGGAGACTCCGGGAATGCCGGACTCGGCCATGACCTCCCGCACGATGGCCCGGGCGTCTTCGATGGCCCAGCGGTATTCGTCGGAGGTGGAGGCGATCCCGACGGCGGGCGCCGCTGGACCCTGCGCTCGGGCGAAAGTAGGTGTGGCAACAAGCCCGACCATCAGGGCCACCAAACAGCTCCACATCACCGGGCCCTTCGTCATCAGCCGCACCGAAACGGAGTCTCGGCCCAATTCTCTATGCCTCATGGTGGCCTCCATTGGTGGGTTCCGTTTCGGGCGTCACCCGCCCATACCCTGCATCACCGGGCGTTGGCCCCGGCTTTCGGGCGTGATGACCACCCCCGGCAGATTCCAGGTGTGGGTGCCGTTCTCGATGACGAAATTGCCGTTGACCAGAACGTGATCGATCCCTTCGGCGTACTGGTGCGGCTCGAGTGGTGTGGCCATGTCACGGATGTTCTCCAAATCCAGGATCACCACGTCCGCCCACTGCCCTTCACGGATCAGCCCTCGGTCCCGAAGTCCAAGGATCTGCGCCGGAAGCGACGTCATGGAGCGAATGGCACCCTCTACGCTCACGGTCCCCTTCTCGAGCGCGAACCTACGGATTTTCCTGGGAAACGTGCCGTAGTACCGGGGATGGGTGGGGCCGTCGCCCGGCATGGTGATGCCCGCGTCGCTGGCCGTGGCCACCCATGACTGGCGGTAGAAGGCCTCGAGATCGCCCTCTGAGAGGGAGAATCCCCGGAGCAGCGCCCCGCCGGGTCGCGCGGGATCGCCCTCGAGCTGAAGGAGAATCCCCATCTGTACCGGGTCTACTCCCCGCTCGGTGGCCAGCTCCCGGATCGTGCGTCCGACCATGCCGGGCTGCGGATGCTCGAGAATGAGCAGGTTCTCTGCATCCCCCCTGCGTCGGATCTCGTGGGCCACGTCCACACGAATCATCGCGGCCGTGTCCGGCTGCTCCAGGAGCCGTCTCAGGGTGGCGGAGTAGTCGGGAGTCTCCGCCTCCCGCCGCTCTGCGATCTGCCGGACCCACGGCGGGATCAGCACGGTCTGTCCGTCGCTCCCGGTGGTGTTGTACGAATAGGCGTCCGCCCAGATGTTGACCCCGCGCTCTCGGGCTCGGCCGATGAGCTGGATGAGGGCTCCGCTAGAGCCCCAATAGTGGGCCCCCCGGACCTTGATGTGGGTCTGGACCGAGGCGACACCCGTTCGCTCCGCTACCTCGATGGTCTCGATGACCGAGTCCAGCATGGACGGAGCTCCGGGCTCATCCTGGCTGGGCCACCACCACATGGGCTCGGGGCCCGAGCTCCGCTCGTGGACTATGTAGACCCCATTGTAGGGACCCACTGCGCTTACCAGCTCGACGATCTCGTCGGTGGTGGACCAGATCATGGGTGCGTACTCGTGCCCACCACTCATCCCGAAGGCGCCCTCTTCCATGCCCTGGCTGACCAGGGCTCGCATGGCTCGCGTCTCGTCGGCCGTCGCCGCTCGCCGGTAGTCGTCCCCCATGACCTGACTTCGCACGGCCCCGTGGCCCACCAGCATGATCGCGTTGGGCCCGATCCCTTTGGACTCGTAGTCGGCCCTTTGTCGCGCCAGGGGCCAGGGTGACCGTCCGTCCTGATTCACCACCAAGGTGGTTGCACCCTGAGCGACCATGTTGGGGGCGGCCCGGTTCCTGGGGTCGTCATCGGAGAGGCTTCGTCGGGCGAAGGGGCCCCTGCCCTCGTCCCCCGCGTGCGAGTGGAGATCGATGAAGCCGGGCGTCACGACCTTTCCTTCGGCGTTGAGCACACGAGTGGCCATCGCGTTGGTGAGGGGCCCCACCGCCACGATTCTCCCGTCCCGAATCCCCACGTCGGCGTAGAACCACGGGTTGCCCGTGCCGTCAATGACCCGACCCCCGCGAATGAGGAGGTCGAAGCTCTCCTGGGCTCCGGTTCCGCCAGGTACGGAGAGAAGGACGAGCACCGCCGATAGAATGGACCAACCCCTAGCCATGCCGAGCCTCCGTGCAGGGAGCATCGAAGCCGGAGCCGTTGCGGCACCTTGCCGCGGGACCACCGGACCTCCAGTGCGTCAAAGTGCGACGATCAGGGCTTCCGAGCCAGGACTGCCATGCGCCTCCGGAGCATGGGGATGCGAGTCGCTGCCCTCTTCAGGAGCCTGTGCGCTTCTGCGATCACGGCCCGGCTGTCGTCGGGATAGAGGTGCTCCATCAGGTCGGCGGCGATGATGAGATGGAAGCTGTCGGGCTCGAGGCCCGTATCGCGAGCATCGGCGCAAACGAACGTGACGTTCTTCAGACCCGAGGCGGCGAGCCCGGATTCGCAGAGGTTGATGCTCCTCTCCTCTGGCTGAAGTCCAGGCCGACCATCTCCCGCAGGCGGTGTGCCAGAGCCCAACAGAAGGTGCCCCATCCACATCCGAGGTCCAGAACGCGCTCTTCCCTTCCCGGTTCGTAGATCTGGAGGACCTTGTCCACGCGGTAGCGCTGAAACGGACTCTCGAGATCCCTGAGGTGCTCCGTTCCCTCCTCGAAATGGTCGGTCCGGTCGTAGAACTCCCGGCCGATCCGGTCTTCGCTCATGGTGTCATGAGGGCTAGGAGGGCTTCCTCGACCCTTCTGGTCGCCTCCGGAAGAGCTGCCTCACGACTCGCCCGATGGTCGTGCTTGCCGAAGTGCAGCGGCTCGCCGTACCGAATCGTGATCGGAGGCCGCCCCGGGCCGATCCTGAGCCAGTTCATGCTTCCCCAGCGTGGCCATACCTCGTATGTGCCCACGATGCCGCAGGGAATGACCGGAACGCCCGCCTTGAGGAGGAGGCGCACGGCGCCGGGGCGCAGCCTCCGCAACTTGGCGTCCCAAGAACGCTCCCCTTCCGGAAAGACGCCAACGGCCTTGCCCTCCTCGAGATAGCGAAGGGCGACGCGAACGGCCTGGGGATCCACCTGATAGCGACGCGTGGGGAACGCCCCCACCCGGGGTTCGATCCAGCGCATGACGCGGTGCCGGAACGCCGAGCTCTTAGTCATGGTGAAGAGGAGGCGTGGGCAGTACGTGTGCAGGAGTAAGGGGTCGAGGTTGCTCTGATGATTCGTCACCAGGAGGAACTCCCCCTCCTTGGGCAGGTTGTCCGTCCCCTCGAACCGGAGCTTCGTGATCGCCCTGAAGTAGACCTTCGCGATCGCGCGGGCGGCGCGGTAGACGATCACGGAAGCCGCTCCGTCGAGCGCCGGCGGATCGTCACGATGAAGGCCTCGTCACGATTCTGGGTTGAAACTCTACTATTTCCTCGCCGAGCTTCGCGTAAAAGCGGCGCATGGCCGCCTGCAGCAACTCTTCCCAGCGCCTCGGGGAGTCGTTCAGAAACTCCATCTGGTAGAGCCCGACACCTCGGATGTTGAGCTGAATGGCCTTGGAGCTGATTTGGATGGCCAGGATGCTCTCCAGTGGCCAGACGAGAGGCTCCCATCCCGTCGAGGTGACGGTCAGGTCTTCGCCGTCGAGCCGGAGGGTCGCCTCTCGGCGCTTTGTGAGCCGCTCGAAGAAGCCCAGGACCCTTCCCTTCCACCACACGACCTGGTGGTGATCTCCGTGGGCCACGGCCACGCGGGCCTCGTAGGACAGCCGACCCCCGTGGTCCAAAGCCCTGGACGACGCCCCGCCCAGCCCGTCGATGGCATCCATGAGAGCGCGGACCGAGGCTTCTTCCACCTCTCCGTCGGCGGAGCGCACGAGAACGACCGAGGCCCTTCCCTGCTCGAACGAGGTTCCACAGGAGTCGCACTGGGCGCCCTCGTCGGTTGCCGTCGTCGGATCGTGGCCGCACCGAGGGCAGCGGTAGAGTAGGTGCTGGATGGGCACTAGAAGGCTGTTGAGGAAGTACAGCGGGCCGCCACCCGTGCTACCGCACGGGTACCCGGGATGCCACGGCCCCAGATCCGGGGTACCCGCGCGACAGCGTGGGTCGGAGCGACGACGCCATAGCCGTCGCTACGGTTAGGAGCTCCAACAACGGGGGCACCGCGCGACGCGTGGTCGGGGGCGTGCCACCGCAACCCACGAACATGTAAGTTCATATCGACATTGTGTTGGGCACAGGGCGACCACAACCTTCGGCCGCGGTGCCCGCGCGGTTAATCCTGCGTCTCTCCTCCCCGCAGTAGCTCGGCTACGACTCGTCGTCGCTCTTTGCCTGAACGCGCGCAAGCGCGGGGCCCCCACGCCGGAAGGCGTGGGTCGCGCGGCCCACTGTACTTCCTCAACAGCCTTCTACAACCGACCGAAGAGGTCCAGGAAGCGGAGCTGCCAGACCTTCCAGATCGCCTCTCGAACGATCTCCTTCGACATCTTCGATTCCCCTGAATCGCGCTCGGCGAAGATGATCGGTATCTCGATCATGGAGAATCCCCGGCGCCACGCTCGGAGCTTGAGCTCGATCTGAAAGGTGTATCCGTTGGACTCGATCCGATGGAAGTCCAGAGCCTCCAGGACTTCGCGCCGCCAGCAGTTGAAGCCGCCCGTAGCGTCACGGACGGGGAGGCCCGTGACGATGCGGGCGTACCGGCTGCCGAAATAGCTGATGAGCAGGCGGCTCATGGGCCAGTTGATGACCGTGACGCGCCCGTCGACGTAGCGCGAGCCGAGGACGACGTCAAACTCTTTCGCCTTCTCGATGAACTCGGGCAAAGCGTCGGGCTCGTGGGAGAAGTCGGCGTCCATCTCGAAGAAGAGGGTATAGTCGCGGTCCAGGCCCCAGCGGAAGGCCTCCAGATAGGCCCGCCCCAGCCCCTGTTTACCCGACCGGTGCAGGACGTGCACCCGATCCAGCTCGTCGGCCAGATCGTCCGCCAGGTCCCCGGTGCCGTCGGGCGAGTCGTCGTCCACCACCAGCACGTCGATCCTGGGGTCCTGATTCAGAACGAGAGGCACGATCCGCGGCAGGTTGTCCGCCTCGTTGAACGTGGGGATGACCACGAGGAAGCGTGCGGTCGGGTCGGTCACGTAGCGGTCTGTCCGGAGCTCGACGATCGAGTGTGTATCGCGGCGAAGAGGGCCGCCGGCACGAGCTCCACGGCGGTGGTCCAGACGCGCGCCAGCAGCGCAAGGACCAGTGCTGCTTCCTCGCCCATGGTCGGCTGTAGCAGAACGACCAGAAAGCCCTCACGTATGCCCGCTCCGGCGGGCGCGACCACGGCAAGGTACCCCGCGACATATGCCGCAGCAAAGGCGGGGCCGACCTGCATGAACGTCTTCCATTCGCCGAAGCTGAGGTAAAATAACCAAAACGCGGTCGTGTAGATGCCCCAGTTGATCACGTACAGGGCGAGCCAGCGGAGACCCACGTTCCTCTCGTCCCGCGGGTTCTCCGGGGGGACCGTGCGCGTCAGCCGACACCAGAGGCCGACGACGAGCCGAAAGAGAGAAGGGACGGTGACGAGGGCGATGATGACCACGGCGATGGTGACACCGCCAACGAGGCCCATCCACCCGAATCGACGCCAAACTTCGGTGGGCCCGAACAGCGTGCCGAGGCCCAGGAGGGAGGCGGCCAGGAGCGCCACCCCCTGCCCCAGGACTGCCGCCCCCGTGGCCACACCTCCCGAGACGCCCTCGCCCTTCGCCAGGTAAGCCAGCCCCGCGATCTGCCAGACCTTGCCCGGCACGTATCGTCCGAGGTTGGCCACCATGAAGAGCCGCATCGACGTCAGGGCGGGCAGAGTGGGGCCTCCCAGGTCACGAACGATGTGCCCCCAGATGGCCCCCGAGACGAGGTAGCCGGCGAGCAGCACCATGCACGAGGAGATCAGGATGAGGAGGTTGGGCCTCCACCCGCCCGGGTCCAGACTCCTGAGGGCGGCTACGTCGATACCCACACGGTCCAGGATGAACCAGGTGACGACGACCGTGAGGCCGATCTGGAGGAGCCGCGCCCCCGCCTTCTTCATTCGTGAACTTCTGCAAAGGGCTCGTCTCCCCCGCGGCGGCGGCTCCGCATCCAATCCACCCCAGGGAGTACGGAGACCAGCACCAGGCTCAGGATCGTGAGCCGGAGGCTCCACGTGAGCTGCCGGGACTCGTAGAAGAGCTCGACCTCGTGTTGGCCGGCCGGCACCGGTACGGCCCTCAGCGTGTGATTCGCCCTTAGGACGGGGGCGTCATCGTCGCCCACCCGGGCCCTCCATGCGGGGAACCAGTTGTCTGCTAGCACCAGAAGCCCTGCACGGTCGGCAGTCACCCGGAGGCGCATGCGGTTGTTGCCGCGCTCGAGCCACTCGACGGAGCCCTCGATGGGTTCACCGGAAAGCTCGATGGGCGGGGGGGCGTCGAGGACTACCTGCATGGCCGGGTCGAAGCTCTCGCTTAGGATGAAGGGCGCGGCCTGGTCATCGGCGATAACCACGGCTTCGCCCACGAGCCGGGCTCGGGGGAGATCCGTGAAGCGGTAGACCGATTCGTAGGGACGGCCGCCGATGGTCATCTGGCTGATGCGCTCCAGGTCGTCCGTGATGGCCGCAGGCAGTCCCTGGCCTTCGGGTGTGCCCAGCTGATCTGGCCACAGGATGTATCGGACGTTCAAGATGCGTAGAACGTTGGCGGAGCTGACCAGGTTCACCGGAAGGCTGCTCCCCACCATCCCGATGACGTCCCGGTACCGGGCCAGGTCGTTAGGGTGATGCCCTCCCGCAAGCTCGAGGCCGAACATCCCGGGTCGCACGTCCTGGCCATTGAGGCCCTGTAGGGAGAAGACCCGGAAAGGCTCCTCGGTGCGCTGCCGTTCCAGAAGCATGTCGATGTTGGGATCCGCACTGCGGAAGGCCTCGAAGTCTGTCGCCCGGATGAAGGCGGTATCGACCCGGATGAGGTCTCCGGCGATCAGAAGCACCAGAGCGACGATGGCTCCCACCGGTGCCAGTCGAGCGGTTCGGAGTCCCCAGGCGATGCCGGACGTCGCCGTGGCGAGGAGGACGGCCACCATGAAGCCCCTGAGAATGTAGAGCTCCGCATCGCTGAGGATCTGGACGGATCGGGTTGGAATGTCCCGATACAGGACGGAGGTCCAGGCGCTCGTGAGCGTGCCCGAGGCCGCCAACAGAAGGCCGAGGAACAGAACTCCAGCCGTGATCCACAGGAAGCGACCGGGCGGCCTCCACTGGGCTTCGCTTCCCTCCCTCGAGAGCACGAGCATGCGCTCCACCCCGAAGCCCATGAGCGTCGCAGCGCTGAAGCCGAAGAGGAAGATGGCGAGGGAGGGTGCCCGGAACAGCCGTATGCCCGGGACGAGCTCGTAGAAGATCCGCCACACTGGCGTATGGCTTCCCAGACAGTAGAGAAGGGCGAAGCTTCCGAGCCCGACCAGGAAGTAGCGCAGAGGCTTGCGTGCGCCACCAAAGAAGGAGACACCCGCCAGAAGGAGGACCACGAGTCCTCCGTACTCGTGATTCCCCTTGAACGGGTTCCGTCCCCAATAGGTGTTCTGGCCCCAGGGGGCATCGGCCGTCGACACCCCGACGAACTCCGGGACCACCAGTCCCGCGATCTCTTCAGGGTGGAGGGACCACGAGCTGGAGTAGGCGACGGCCTCCTGACCCTCCGCCTGCGTGGTGGTGGAGGTCCGGCGCGAGTGATCCACCACGTACGAGCCGGCCGGAAGAAGCTGGATTGCGGAGATGCCGGCACCGAGCACGGCCGCCAAGAGGAAGGCACCGAAGCGGGCGAAGGCCCACCCACCGCCCCTGCCACGCTGCGAGATGTGGGCTCCGTCGCGGTCGACACCCGCGTCCTCGCCCTCGCCCTCGACGTTCCTGCCCTCGGCGCTGCCCTGGCGCCACAGCTGGAGGGTTCGAAAGAGGGCGTACGCCCCCACTCCCCCGAAGAGGAAGTAGGCGGTCTGAAAGTGCGTCGTGAGGATTATGCCGGCGATGACCAGGCCGAGAATCGCGAACCGGGTCAAGGTGGACCGAAGAAAAAACGATTCGGTGGCCCAGAACATCAGTGGCGTGAGGGACATGACGAAGATCTTCCCGTCCTGTCCCCCGTGGACCAGGGACACCATGAAGGGGGCCAGTCCGTACGCCAGCCCCGCCAGAAGCGCCGAGGCCCGCGAAAGGCCCAGGCACCGGATCCACCCGTACATGAAGATGCCCGCGAAGAATACGTGCCATACCAGCTTCCAACCCAGGGCCCGGTGGGGATCCAACAGGAAGAGGAGAATGGCGCTAGGCGGGTAGAGGGAGTCTCCTCCGGCTAGCGACTCGATGAACGGCGTTCCGCCGAGGATGATGGGATTCCAGAGGGGGAATCCCCCGCCCCCCTTCACGGCGTTGGCGTAGAACTCCCGCGCCATGTAGCCCAGACTCGCGGTGTCGGATCCGTACAGCATGTCGTCGGAGAAGACGAACGCCCGAAAGAGAAAGAGGGTAACCGCCCCGTACAGGACGGGAGGCAGCCACGCTGGTATGTCCACTCCGACCCCGGAACCCCGGGCGGCGGGTGGTGGCGATTGGGACTTGCCAGGTTGCCTGTTCTTGCCCACTACTTTCCTCTCACACGGACGTCGAGTTCATGCCGGACCGTGTCTGCCCTCGATGAGGCTCCCGTACACCTCCAGATGCCGGTCCACGAGGCGAGCGTTGCTCCACTTCTCCACGACCCGGGCTCTCGCCCGAGCCCCCAGCGTCGAAAGGTCGTCCCGGCCGAGAAGCGAGACCACGGTCTCGGCCAGGGCCGTGGGGTTGCCGGACTCGAAGAGACCTCCCACCTCGCCGTCGATGAGCTCGGGGAGGCCGCCCACGTCGGAGGCGGCCACGGGGAGCTCACAGGCCATGGACTCGAGGGCCGCCACCGAGGTGGCTTCCATGAGGGACGGGAAGACCGCCAGCTCGGCGGAGCTCAGGAGCCCCGGCATCTCGGAGTGCGTCTGGGCACCGAGAAAGCGGATACGGTCGGTCATCCCGAGCTCTCCGGCTAGACCCTCCAGGCTCCCCCGCTCGGGCCCGTCGCCCACGATGACGGCCTCCGCGTCCACCTGCTCCACGATGAGGGGCATGGCCTTCACGAGAAACTCCACGCCGTTCTTATGGAACAGGCGCCGGGGCACGACGATGCGCCTGCGCCCTGTTTCGGGGAGGGTCGGCGAGACCTTGCGGAACACGTCTGTCTCCACGCCGTTGGCCAGCGCCTCGACCTTCACGCCGGGGGCGAGGCTCTCGGCGACATCCGCGATCTCCACGCTGGCCGCCAGGTTGTAGTCCGACCATCGGAGCAGACGCTGGAAGATGGGGCGCCAGAAGGGGCTCTCGGCCCGCTTGAGGAAGTGAGACGTGTGCCAGGTCGAGACCAGCGGGATCTTGGCGGCCCGCTTGGCCACGAAGGCAGGAAGGACCGACTGAAACGCCTGGGCGTGGACGATATCGGCTCGGAGGGCGACCTGACCCAGCTTCGGGGTGGAGCTCGCGCCGTGGAGGGACCAGCCCATGGTTGTTCGCGCCGGCAGCCAGGTTCGCCAGACCTGGATGCCGTCCACGACCTCGTAGGCGGGGAGTCCCTGCTGGGACCGCGAAGTGACGATGGAGACGCTACACCCTCGTTCCACCAGCCCGCGGCAGAGGTAGTAGACGTGGCTTTCCAGTCCGCCTACTTCCGGCGGGAAGTAGACGCAATGCATGGCCACGTTCATGGCCCCTCCCAATCCGACGTCGAGCGGGCGGAGCCGGTCAGGGCCGAGATGACGATGTCGGCGATGCGCTCCCCTGCCCTCCCGTCTCCGTAGGGGTTGGGGGTGCGCTCGGGGCCTTCCGCTCTTGCGTCCGAGGCGGGCGTACCCTGAGCGAGGATCTCCGCAGCCTCCGCCACAATGCGCCCGCCGTCTGTGCCCACGAGTCGCGCCACGCCGGCCTCGATACCCTCGGGTCTCTCCGTGACCTCTCGTAGCACGAGCACGGGCGTGCCGAAGGTGGGTGCTTCCTCTTGAATGCCGCCGGAATCCGTTAGGATCAGGTGAGCATGCCTCAGTGCCGTCACCAGATCGAGGTACGGCAAGGGTTCCACCAGGTGGACGCGTGGATGATCACCCAGGAGCTCCTCGGCCGACTCCACGACGTTGGGGTTGGGGTGGACGGGATAGAGTACATTGACGTCCCCGTGCTCGTCGGCGATCCGCCGCACGGCTGCAAAGACGTCGCTGAGGGGCTGACCGAAAGACTCCCTGCGATGCGCGGTCAGGAGCACCAGGCGGTGGTCCTGGTCCGCGAGGATGGAGGCCAGGGTCGGGTCTTCCGGCTCCCGCTCCACGGCGGCAACCTCCAGAAGTGCGTCCACGACCGTGTTGCCCGTGACGTGAAGGTGCTCGGGCCTCACGCCCTCTGCCAGGAGGCTCTCGGCGGCCGTAAGCGTGGGGGCGAAGTGGAGGTCCGTGATGACATCGGTGAGCCGCCGGAACACCTCCTCCGGAAAGGGTGCCCACTTGTCCCGGGAGCGCAGACCCGCCTCAACGTGACCGACCTGGACCTTCTCGAAGAAGGCCACCAGGGAGGCGAAGAAGACCGTGGCGGTGTCGCCCTGAACCAGCACCATGTCCGGGCCGTAGGCCTGGATGACCTCCCTGAGGCCCTCCAGGCAGCCCCGGCCCACGTCGTAGAGGGTCTGGCCCTCCCGCATGATCCCCAGGTCGTAGTCGGGCTCTAGGCCGAATGCCTCCAGGGCTTGGTCGAGGAGGTCACTGTGCTGCCCGGTGAGGGCGAGACGAGTCTCCACGCCATCGCTCCTCTCCAGGGCTCCCACCACCGGGGCCATCTTGATGGCTTCCGGCCGTGTCCCGACCACGGCGAGGACTCGCGGAGGTCGAACGGACGACGCGCTCAACGAGCCCCGCGCTTGAGCGAGTCGACCTCTTCCCGAAGCTGTGCCACCATCTCGGCGATCAGGCCGAAGCCGACCAGGAGAAAGCCCACGGTCTCGAGCAGGATGACGAAATAGAGGAGCGGACGGAAGCCGAAGCCCTCGACGAAGCGGAGGTAGAAGGCTACCCCGCCCACGACGGCGCCGAGACCGATCAGGGCGGCGCCGCTGAATCCGAAGAGGAGGAGGGGCTTCCGAGAGAAAAGGAGTAGGAACCAGACCGACAGGAGATCCATCACGCCCACGACGATCCGGAAGAAGCCCGTATACTTCGAGACGCCGGCTCGCCTGGGGTGGAGCTCGATGTCGATCTCACTCACCGAGTAGCCCCGGGCGTGGGCCAGGACCACGAAGAACCGATGCCAGTCGTGACGCAGATGGAGCTCTTCCAGGATCTCCCGCCGGAACGCTTTCATGGAGTTGAGGTCGCTTACGGGGACACGGAAGATGCGCCGGCTCAGCGCGTTGTAGAGGGACGACACAACACGCTTGTCGTAGGCGCCCACCTTTCGACCCGTGACGATGTCGGAGCCGTCGTGGAGCCGCTCCAGGAAGCGTGGAATCTCGTCGGGGAAGTGCTGGAGATCGGCGTCGAAGAGCACGAGGAACGTGCGATCGGAGGACCGGGCCGCCGTGAGCATCGCTTCGGTCTTACCCATGTTGGTTCGGTGGCGAAGCACCCGCACCTGTCCCCACCCGTCGGCCTCCTTCTCGACCAGGTCGCCGGTTCCGTCGGTGGATCCGTCGTCCACCACCAGAATCTCGCCGTCCAGCTCGAAGCGCTTGAAGGTGGCCCTGAGCTCGGCGATGAGATCCGGCACCATGGGGGCTTCGTTGAAAGCTGGAATCACCACGGCGAAGTCCCGGCGGGCTTCGGACGAAAGCCGGCCGGCGGACTCCCCTGCTTGGACGGCCTGCTCCATCAGACGCGTCGCCGCATGCGGGCCGGCAAAATCCCCAGCTGATCACGGTACTTCGCGACAGTCCGCCGGGCGATCTTCAGGCCGTCGCTCTTGAGCAGCTCCACGATCTTCTGGTCGGTGAGAGGCTTCCGCGGAGCCTCCCGGTCGATGAGCTTTTGGATCTTGTCCTTCACGCCCCTGGCCGAGATGTCCTCTCCACTCGTGGTGGCGAGTCCACTGGAGAAGAAGAACTTGAGGTGAAGCACTCCACGGGGCGTCTGAACGTACTTCTCGTTAGTGACCCTCGAGACGGTCGATTCATGTATCTCGATGTGGTCCGCGATCTCACGCAGCGTGAGGGGCTTCAGGTGCTGGACGCCGTACTCGAAGAAGTCCCGCTGCCGGTCCACGATGAAGCCCATCACCTTCAACATGGTCTGTCGTCGCTGCTCGATTGCCTGGATCATCCAGCTTGCCGAGTTCAGCTTCCGGGAGATGAACTCCTTGTTCTCGCCCTTGAACTGGCTCTTGTTCTTCGCGACATCCCGGTAGGACTGGGAGAGGCGGAGCCGGGGAAGGCTCGTGTCGTTGACGAAGACCATGTACTCACCGTCGATCTTCTCGACGATGAGGTCGGGGATGATGTAGCGGTCGGGGTCGGCCGAGTACTTGAGTCCGGGTTTGGGGTCGAGCTTGGATATCTCGTCGGCCGCGTCCTGGACCTCGATGGGCTTGATCCCCAGCTCACGTGCGACGTCGACCCATCGATGGTTGATGAGGTCCTCGAAGTGATCCTCCACCACGCGGTACGTCTGGGTGTCGCCCTTCCCAAGCATGCGGAGCTGGATGAGGATCGACTCGCGAATATTCCTCGCCGCCACGCCCGGAGGATCGAAGGCCTGCACGCTGGCGAGCATCGCTTCGGCCTCCTCCATTTCATAGAGTCGGAAAAGCTCCTCCAGCTCGGTCTGCCCAGCGGCCCGCTCGTCCTCGTCATCGATGGCGTCGATCTCGGCCTGAGCGGCGGGACGCATGTCTTTGAGCCAGCCATTCACCCCCCGGAGGACGTCGTCCAGATCGCAGGTGAGCGTGCCCACGTCATTCACGTTGCCGATGATCTCCTCGCCAAGTCGCATCTCCCGCTCGGCGATGTCGAGCATCCGAAGCTGCTCGTGGAGGTGATCCCTCAAATCCGCCGTCTCCACGGGCACCCGCTGGAAGAACTCTCTCGCCTCGTACTGCTCCCTGCGCCCCCCGGCGTCGAAGCCGTCCAGCAGAATCTCCTCCCAGTCGATCTCGTCGTCGGGTGGATCGTCCTTGCCGTCCTCCTGGAGCTCGACCTCGTCCTCGTCGGCTTCGGTCATCTCTAGGAACGGATTCCCCTCCAGCTCCGCCTTGAGGTGCTGCTGGAGGTCCAGGAGGGGCATATAGAGCAACTCCATCGCCTGATATAGGCGAGGGTTGATCTTCATCTCCTGACGGAGCTGCTGGCTCTGGAAGAGCTTGATGCTGTATGCGCTCATGAAGTCGTGTGCAGCTCGCTACGAATCCTTCTCGTCGGTCTCGGGCTCCTCCACCACCCCGCTGTCCGCCTCCGGGGGCCGGGCGTAGCGGTGACGCATGCGCTGGGTCAGAGTCGGTCCCAGGTAGATCTCCGCCACCTCTTCGTTCCAGACCAACTCGGAGACGGTGCCCCTCACCTGAATCCGGCCCTCATACATAATGTATGCCCGATCCACGATCTCCAGGGTTTGTTCTACGTTGTGATCGGAAATGATGACCCCGATCCCCCGCTGTTTCAGGCTGCCCACGATGTCCTGAATGTCGTGGACCGCGATGGGATCGATGCCTGCAAAGGGCTCGTCGAGTAGCATGAACTTGGGACGCTGCACGAGGGCGCGAGTGATCTCCAGGCGCCGACGCTCCCCGCCCGAGAGGGAATAGGCCCTGTTGTCACGCAGCTGACCCAGTCCGAGCTCGCTCAGAAGCTCTTCCAGACGGGCTTGCTCCTCAGCCTTGGGAAGCTTCAGGGTCTCGAGGATCGCCTTCACGTTCTGTTCGACGGTGAGCTTTCGGAAGACCGAGGGCTCCTGTGCCAGATAGCCCACACCCATCCGGGCCCGGCGGAACATGGGAATGTCGGTGAGCTCCCGGTCATCGAGGTAGACCTTCCCCCCGTCGGAGGGGATGAGTCCCACGAGCATGTAGAACGTGGTGGTCTTCCCCGCCCCGTTCGGACCCAACAACCCTACGATCTCGCCCTGCGTGACGGAGATGGCGATGTCGTCCACGACCCGACGCTTCCGATAGATCTTGGTCAGCCCCTCACCATAGAGACGGCTCATGGGAGCCGGTGATTCGGGGAGCACGGTGGTCACCGAATCCCGTTCCGCCGCCTCAGCGGTTGCGAGGTCCGGATCGAAGTCGCTCATTCGTGCGGCTTTCCTGTGGCGGGTTGCCTTGCCCGCGCGGGGTGGACGTGGTATCCGGAGGCGGAGGAGGCACCGTATCCGCCGCAGGAGTCACGAAGCCGGGCTGGGGCTGAAAATACGCACCTGTGGCGTTGTCCACCTCCATGCGATCCACTTCTCCGTCCTTCATGAACAGCCTGATCTCGTCGCCCAGCACGTAGTTGAGCTCGAGAGGGCCCTGGCCACCCCCAGGCGTCGAGGTCGAGTCGGGGGCGGAACGATAGAAACTCCGGGCGGCACCCTGTGCCACCAGCTTGTCGAGACGGTATCGACTTTCGTTCCCCTCCACGGTGACAGCCGGCGGGATGGTGGAATCGCTCTGGCTCGTAACGAACGTGGCCGTAATGGTCTGACCCTCGATCCAGTCGTGCCGGATGAGCTCCGGCGCGTCCTCGGCGTTCAGGGAATCCCGGACATTGGAGACTCCGTGGGCGTGTCCGGACGCAAAGACACTCTCCAGCTCGCCGCCCGGGGTCTTCACCTCGATTGAGTCACCTGTGAGAAAAAAGTCCTCGGCCGTGGCCTGGGGTCGGGCGAAGGGGTCCTCCATCTCAGCTTCGAGAGAATCCTCGAGCTCCTGGGCCGCCGGCTGTGGCGGGGGCTCCTCTTCGACCTCCTCCGCGTGGGCGCCCATGACCGATACGATGCGGTCCAGCTCTTCCTGAGCGAAAAAGATCCGGAGGATAGGGCCCTTCATGTCTACGGCGTCCGTGACCAGTTGCGCGTGCCCACGAGCCTCGAGTTCGTCGATGCGGTTACTCGGAAGTCGCATGTCGATGGTGTCGCCCCTCACGTCGAGCGTGTCCCCCGATTCCGCGTCCGGAGAGAGGAGGCGTGCATTCCGGAAGAGGGTCAGGGTACCTACATCCTGCTGGTACTCCATAGAGTCCCCGTAGGAGAGAAGCGAATCCCGCCGGACCTCCACCCGACCCCGGGCTTGGAAGAGGCGGTCTCCCACCAGGCGGATCAGGTCGGCATCGACGTCGAAGGGCGTCGGAGGCCCTGGTGGAGGCTCGGGCTCCATAGCCTCGACTTCTGCCGGCTCGATCTCGGAAGGCTCGACCTCCACGGTGTCGGAAGGCTCGACCTCCACGGTGTCGGGAGGCTCGTCCTGACCGGCCAGCGTGTCGGCAGGGGGCGGAAGTCCGGCGGTTGTATCCGGGAGCGGAGGTCCTACTTCGACGCCGTCCCGCTGAGTCTCGTCAGCCTGAAGGCTGTCGGATACCGGCACCGCCTTCGAGAAGAAACGAGCGTGGGGCCGACCCCCACGGATCGTCACGTCGTCCTCTGGGCGCTCGTCCCCCTCCTGGAGCATGACCAGGTTCTCCCCGGTGATGGTGGAGCCGTCGTCCAGGTCCGTGAGACGCACTGAGCCCTGTGCCTGCAAACGTCCCGCTCGGCTGAAGTACTGTGCCCGCTCGGCCTCGAGCTCCTGGGTGCCGTCGCGGAAGAGGACGTTGTCGAAAAGCTGCGTGAAGGAGTTCGCCTCGAAGGTCACCGAGCTGTCGGCTTCGATGCGGGTACCGTCGGTACAGAGGAAGCGTGGGAGGGACACATGACTGACCCGCCCTCCCCTCTCGGTTACGGAACTGACCAGGCGGGAGTCGATGAGGTCACAGGTTCTGTTCTGAGCGGGGAGATTGGTCACCGCCAACAGGAACAGGACCGGTGTGACTCCAAGGAATGAGAGTGGGCACCGCATCAGAAGCGGACGGTGCCACCGCGGGTGCGGGCGTTCCGCACCCGCACCTGGTCGAAGTTCAAGTCCGCATCGAAACCGCTTCCCTCCACGATACTCTGGCCCTCGTACATCACGGTGGCCGAGTCGCTCCATATCTTGTCCTGCTCAGGACTATAGTTGAGCTCCGAGCTCTCGATCCTCCGTTCGCCGTCTGCGATCAGGAGCACCGCGTTGCCCTGGGCGATCATGGAGTTGTCGTCGGTGTCGAGGCGGCCTCGGTCGGACTTGACCACCGCTTTCTCGGTCCCGAGGTCCTCGTGATAGGTGGTCAGCGTCACGTTACCCCTGAGCAGGACCACCGTCGAGTCATTGAAGAAGTAGGCGGTGTCGGCCACGACCAGGGCTTCCCGAATCCCCTCGCGCGTCAGGTAGTGCGTGTTTCCGTAGATGATGTAGTCCGCCTGGATGCTCTCTAACTCAGGGTCTACCACCGCCTGCTGACGTGGGCTCTCGCAGGCGGCCAGTCCCCACGACAAGGCGAGCACTAGGATCGTTAAACTATTGTGTGTCATGATCATAGGGCCCCTGCCTTCATGAGGTCATGAAGGTGAACCATCGCCTTCAGGCGGTGGTCGGAATCCACCACGGGAAGCGCCATGATGCCGTGAGACTCCATCCGGTGGACTGCGGCCGAGCCGAGCTCGTCCGCCCGGGCCACCTTGGGAGACGTGGTCATCACCTCGGTGACAGGCACGTCCAGAAAGTCCTCTCGGTGCTCCATGAGACGGGTCAGGTCGCCGGCGGTGATGACCCCGATGACCTTCTCGCTACCATCGACGATGGGCACCGTCCCCCGCTGCTCGGCCAGTGGCACGATACAGTCCCGCATGAAGGCCTCGCTGTGGAGATGAGGATACCCCTCGACGATCATCGCGTCTTCTACACGCAACGTGAGCTTTCGTCCCAAGGATCCACCGGGATGGAGAAGCGCGAAGTCCTCTTTCCTGAAGCCCTTCTGCTGGAGTAGAACCACCGCCAGGGCGTCTCCCATGGCCAGAGTGGCGGTGGTGGAAGACGTGGGGGCCAAGTCCATGGGGCAGGCTTCCTCGTCCACCGAACAGTCCAGCGCCACGGTGGAAAGAGCGGCAAGGGGAGACTCCGGCTCACCCGTCAACGCGATGATGGCGACGCTAGCCCGGAGGAGATAATCCACAAGCCGGGACAGCTCCGAGGTTTCCCCACTCTTGGAGACCAGGATGGCGACGTCGTCCTGCCCCACGATCCCGAGGTCGCCGTGGAGCCCCTCCACCGGGTGAAGAAAGTTCGCCGGTGTTCCCGTGGAGGTGAACGTGGCCGCCATCTTACGGCCGATGATGCCGCTCTTGCCGATGCCGGATACGATGACACGGCCGGTACAGCGGGCGAGAAGGCCCACGGCCTCCACGAAGTCCTCGCCCACGCGGTCCACCAGGCACTCGACGGACCTGGCCTCGACCTCCAGGACACGTCTGGCCTCCCGGAGAACCCGATCCGAATCGATCTGCGCTTCGGGGCCGGTCATGGCGTCAGGATCCTGAGCGGGCGTCACAGTACTCCCGAACCAGTCCCTCCCATTCACCTCTGGCCATCAGCAGGGCTCGTGCGAACTCCCGCACCGCACCGGCTCCGCCGGGCGCCGCGGTAGTCCATCGGGACACGGCGTGCACTTCGGGGACGGCGTTGGGCACGGCTACCGCAAGGCCGACGCGCTCCAGCACGGGCAGGTCGGCGAGATCGTCTCCCACCATGGCCGTCTCATCCCATCCTACGCCGCGCTCCTCCAGCAGCGCTCGCACCACGGGCAGCTTGGCTGCGCCCGGGTCCTGATGGCACTCCGTCACCCCCAGCTCCTCGGCACGGCGGGCAGTGGCCTCGGACACCCGTCCCGATACGATGACCACCTCGATACCGGCCCAGCCGAGCATCTTTACGCCCAGGCCGTCCTGGATATCGAAGCGCTTGAGCTCGAGCGTTTCGCCACCGGCCTCGGCCCCGATGTAGACCCCTCCGTCGGTGAGTACCCCATCCACGTCCAACACGACCAGCCGGATGGTCCGGGCCACGTCCGGGGCGATCCCTTCGCGTCGCTCCTCCATGGACAGTCAGGCCGTAGGCGAGGGAGCGGGAGGCCTTACGCCGGCGAGGGAGGCGCGCACAGCGAGGGCCTCCTCCAAGAGTGCCTTCAGATCGTCGAGATGAAGCATGTTGCTGCTGTCGGAGGGCGCCTGGCCGGGGTTCGGATGAGTTTCCAGAAACAACCCATCGCAGCCTGCCGCCACAGCGGCTCGCACGAGTGGGGCCGTGAACTCCGGATCGCCCGCGCTGGATCCGTCGGCCTGGCCGGGACGCTGTACGGAGTGGGTCCCGTCGAAGATGACCGGAACGCCACAGGCGTTACGCGTGCGTTGGAAGGAGCGCATGTCGACGACCAGGTCCCCATACCCGAAGAAGGTCCCCCTCTCGGTTATCGCCACCTGAGAGGCCCCGGCGCGCTGCACCTTCTCCACGGCGCCAAGCATGTCGTCGGGGGACATCCACTGCCCCTTCTTCACGTTGACGACCTTCCCGGTAGCGCCTGCGGCAGTTAACAGATCGGTCTGGCGGCAGAGGAACGCCGGGATCTGTAGAACATCGGCGACCTGGGCTGCGGCTGCCGCCTGGCCCGCTTCGTGGATGTCCGTGAGAACCGGAAGCCCGGTCTCGCCCTTGACCCGATGGAGGAGGTCGAGTCCCTCGTCCAGGCCCGGTCCCCTCGCAGAGTCCGGTCGCGACCGGTTCGCTTTGTCGAACGATGCCTTGAACACGACCGGCAGCCCCAGAACAGACGAAAGGAGAGCCAGTTGGCGGCCGATCTCGAGATTGAGCTCGTCGTCCTCCAGTACGCAGGGGCCCGCGATGAGCGTGAATGCGTCGAGCATCATTCCCCGGCGGCCATCACGGCTTCCGTCTGGGGGGCCGAGCTCGGCTGGTTCAGGTGGGCGACCGCGGCCTCGATGAAGGAGGCGAACAGCGGATGCGGCCTGGTGGGACGGCTCTTCAACTCCGGGTGGAACTGACATGCGACGAACCAGGGATGCTCCGACAGCTCGATCATCTCCACGAGTTGTTCATCCGGGGACGTGCCCGACATGATCAGGCCGTGCTCCTCGAAAAGCTCACGGTATTCGTTGTTGACCTCATACCTGTGGCGGTGTCGCTCGCTGATCTCGCTCGCTCCGTAGATGTCCAGGACGCGTGATTCGGGACGGAGCCGCGCCGGATATTGCCCCAGCCGCATCGTGCCCCCCTTGGCGATGACCTTCAGCTGCGAGTCCATGAGGCAGATAACGGGATCGGTTGCGGTATCCGAAAACTCGACGGAATGGGCGTCGGAGAGCCCGCACACGCTCCGGGCGAACTCGATGATGGCACACTGCAGGCCGAGGCAGATCCCAAAGAATGGGAGGTCGTTGTCGCGGGCCCAGCGAATGGCCATGAGCATCCCCTCGATGCCACGCTCTCCGAAGCCACCCGGAATAAGGAGCCCGTCGAAGCCCATGAGATGGTACATGTTCCCTGCGGCATAGCGCTCGGCTGAGACCCACTCGACATCCACCTTCACATCATTGGCGATGCCCCCATGGACGAGTCCCTGCTGCACGGACTTGTACGCGTCCACGAGCTCGGTGTACTTCCCCACCACCGCGATCCGGACAGTGCCCGCGGACGGATTTGTGACCCGCTTCACGATGCCGGTCCATTCTTCAAGGTCGGTGGGCGGCGCCTGAATGCCGAAGAGGTCGAGGACCACGTCGTCGAGCCCCTGTCGTCGCAGCTCCACGGGCACCTCGTAGATCGTGCTGACGTCCCTGGCCTCGATGACGCCGCTGATCGGCACATTCGTGAAGAGGGCGATCTTCTTCTTGATGCTCTCGTCCAAAGGGTGCTCGGAGCGGCAGATGAGAATGTCCGGCTGGATTCCAATCTGCATGAGCTCCCGGACGGAGTGCTGGGTAGGCTTGGTCTTGAGCTCACCTACGGCGGCGATGTACGGGATGAGGGTCAGGTGGATGAAGATGGCGTTCTCGCGCCCTTCGTCCTGGCGGAATTGCCGGATGGCCTCCAGGAACGGCAGGCTCTCGATGTCGCCGACCGTGCCGCCGATCTCCGAGATGACCACGTCGTGGTCGTCGGCGAGGAGCCGCAGACGGCTCTTGATCTCATCGGTGATATGAGGGATGACCTGAACGGTGGAGCCCAGGTACTCGCCCTTGCGCTCCTTGGCGATGACGTC
Organism: Longimicrobiales bacterium; assembly: GCA_965238005.1. Classification (GTDB taxonomy): domain Bacteria; phylum Gemmatimonadota; class Gemmatimonadetes; order Longimicrobiales; family Gaopeijiaceae; genus CBDCKN01. Next base: position 1,854,923 of record OZ250165.1, on the reverse strand, counting down.
CTGGTATATGCGGCCCGTGGTGACGTTGTTGGCCTGCGATAGCAACTCGTCGATGAAACGCTCGTAGTGTCCGAGGTCGAGATCCGTCTCGGCGCCGTCGTCGGTGACGTAGACTTCTCCGTGCTGGAAGGGGGACATCGTGCCCGGATCGACGTTGATGTACGGGTCGAACTTCAGGAGCGTCACTCTGAGACCACGCTCCTTCAGGATTCGTCCAAGAGATGCGGCGGCGATGCCCTTCCCCAGGGAAGAGACCACACCGCCGGTCACGAAGATGTACTTGGTCTGCCGAACGTCAGGATCCATTATCGCTCGCTTCGTGAATGGAGGCTCTCGATTCTGGCCAGCTTCTCTTCCATCCGGACCGCATCCGCCGGCGTGTCTACACCCGAGTCCGCTTGACCCACGATAGCCACCCCGATGCGAATGCCCGCTTCCAGGGGTCTCAACTGCTCCAGGTGCTCCAACTGTTCGAGGGGCGAGGGAGCCAGCGCGACCCAGCGCGCCAGGGCATCCTGGGAGTACGCGTAGATGCCGATGTGCCGCAGAAAGGGCTCCCTCTCCAAGTCCTCGGGCTCCGGCTTACCGTCGCGCACGTAAGGGATGGAAGCTCGCGAGAAGTAGAGCGCCCTGCCGCCCGCCGCCCGGACCACCTTCACGGCTGCCGGATCGTTGCGGGCGTCCTCGTCCATGAGAGGCGTGGCACACGTTCCGATCTCCCATGCTTCGTCCCGGACGAGGGAGATGGCGGCCTCCAGGTGGAGCTCCTTCAGGAGGGGCTCGTCACCCTGTATGTTCGCAACGACGTCGTACTCCTCGAACGCGGTGCGCTGAACTACTTCTGCCACGCGGTCGGTTCCGGAAGGATGCTCGGACGACGTCATCTCGACGGGGGCCCCCAAGGCGTGGCACACGTCGGCCACCTCCTCACTGTCGGTCGCCACCACGGCGTGATCCAGCACCTTCATCGTCTCCACACGCCGCCAAACCCACTCGATGAGAGGTCTGCCGAGGAGGGGATAAAGGGGCTTGTTGGGGAGGCGGGTAGAGGCTAGCCGCGCCGGGACGATGCCGAGTACGCGGCCGCTCAACGGTCCCTTCCAGGACACGAGGCGAAGCCCGATGATGCAAATATCACGCCAGTGAAGTTATCCGAGCCCGGCTGGGGTGGCAACGGCTGCGAGGCAAAACAGGCCCTGAAGGGAGACCTCTATAGCGCCAAGAAGTTGGCCAGCAGCGTCTTGCCGTGCTCGGAGAAGAGCGACTCGGGATGGAACTGGACGCCCCACAACGGGTGCTCCCGGTGCCGGATGGCCTGAACCTCCGAAGAATCGCCCTCGGCCCCACTCCAGGCCACGGGCACGAGCTCCTCGGGCAGGGCGGACGCGTCCGTAACGAGTGAGTGGTAACGGGCCACGGTGAAGGGAGAAGGGATGCCGACGAAGATCCCCTCGCCGGTGTGCCACACCGGTGCGGTCTTGCCGTGCATGACCCGATCGGCCCGAACGGTCTCCCCGCCGAACGCCTCGCCCAGGGCCTGGTGACCGAGGCAGACCCCCAGCATGGGGGTGGACGGCCCCAGACTACGGAACAGCTCGATGCTCACGCCGGCCTCCGCCGGGGTGCATGGACCCGGGGAGATCACGACCCGAGACGGCGATAGCTCCATGATCTCCGCGACGGATCGCTCGTCGTTGCGTATCACAACGACGTCCGCTCCAAGCTCGCCCAGGTATTGGACCAGATTGAAGGTGAAGGAGTCGTAGTTGTCGAGCACGAGTAGCATGGACGCCTGTCCACTGCAGAAGATCCGTGCCGGCCAAGTTGGGGATCCTGGCGCGCGAAGGCCAGCCCCTTCGCCTGCCTCGGACCGTTCTATCTCCCCTGGCAATGGAATAAACCGGGTCGCCTACTCGTAACCCGGGCACGGTGATCGGTGTATCTAGAGGCCTGTTGAAGAAGTGGGGTGCGGCCGCGCGACCCACGCCTTCGGCGCGGGTACCCCGGTCTTGCGGTGACCACAGAACGTCGCGGACCCGCGACACCTGAGCCGAAGGCGAAGAACGAACGATGACGAGGCGTAGCATGGCTACGGCGAGGAAGAGAGACGCGCTATGGGCCCGCAACCCCCCTTCGCCCTTCGGGTTAGGGCGGCACGGGGTCATCTCCGTTGTTGGAACTCCTTGCCGTACCTATGGCTATGACTGCGGAGCTCCGCCTAGGATCTGGCCGGTAACAAGCGCTAGCGCTTGTCGGCGCTCCTAACGCGGCTCGCCCCACTTCTTCAACCGGCCTCTAGGATATGCCTCGGGTCCACTTTCGGCCGACGGAGCTCTCCGCTGTTCACGTACTGTCTGGTCTGCCACACGCCCTTCTCCGCCAACGAGGAGCTCGAACACTTTCCGACCTCCATGCGGGTGGCGTACGACCCTGAGCGCGGCCGGCTATGGGCCGTCTGCAGGTCATGCAGGCGCTGGTCCCTGGCACCCATCGAAGAGCGCTGGGAGGCCCTCGAGGAGCTCGAGAAGGTCGTGACCGACCGCTCTCGTCTTCTCTCTCAGACGGACAACGTGGCGCTTCTTCGCGTCGGACACCTCGACGTGGTCCGTGTGGGCAGGGCAAATCTCACCGAGGAGGCCTGGTGGCGGTACGGCCGGGAGCTCACGGAGCGCGCCACCAAGCACAAGAAGCTAATGTTCATGGGCACTGCGGCGGCCGGTGCGGCCATCGCCGGGGGGTGGGCCACCGGAGGAATAGGGTGGCTGGGCGCCTGGTTTCTGTGGGAGAATGCACCCGACCGGGTCGCCGAGGCCGCCCGCTGGCTTCGTTTCGGGAGCAGCGCATGGCGTGGTCGACACGACTGCGCCCGATGCGGACACCGGTTCCGGTCGCTGGCCTATCGGGACCGGGGGCGTCTGATCCTCACGGCGGGTAGAGACCCGGGTGATTCACTGGCTGTGACCCAGCGGTGTCCTGTGTGCGGGGATCTGCGCGAGGGTGGGCTGCGACTAGAGGGTAAGGAGGGCGAGCACGTCTCCCGGCGCCTCCTGGCCTATCACCACCACTCCGGCGCCACGGAGGGACGTGTGCGCTCAGCGACTCGACTGATCCAGGAAGCCGGCAGCCCCCACGACCTGACCCGCATCGTGGTCAAGCAAGGGCGCCGCCTGGGTGACCTGCAGAGGACCGGCGCCATCGCGCTCGAGATCGCCGCTAACGAGGCGGTGGAACAGCGGCTCCTCGAGCTCGAGCTGGCGGAGTTGGAGGCCCACTGGCTGGAAGAGGAGGAGCTGGCCTCCATCATCGACGGCGAGCTCACTCCCTTGCCAGTCCTCGAGAGCATACGGCGGAAGGTGATCGGCGTCGGCTAGTGCACTGGTAGTGTCCCGCTGCCAAAGTGTCTCGGCCAGTCGAGGGCACGGTGCATCTGACCCTCTTGGTGGCTCGGGAACTTCGGCAACGGAACATTAGTAGTCCACCGGGCGGAGATAGAATTCCCCGATGGCGCTGGACGAGAGCATGGCCACGGTGGGTAGCTCCCTCTTCCAATGCGTCGACGAGAGGAGCCGCCATACTCGGTCGACCTCCTCTCCGAGGAATCCGTAGTCCTTGAGCTCTTCCGGGCGGTACCCCTTGAGAAGCCAGTGCAGGATGGGGTCTGCTCGGTGGTATGAGATGCCCAGCTCGTCTTCGTCATGGACGCCCCGAACCAGATCGGCGGAGGCCGGCTTGTCCACGATGAGGTCGGGCACGCCGAGATGGCGCGCGAGGGCCCATACCTGGGTCTTGAAGAGATCCCCCAGCGGGTTGATGGGAGGGGAGTCGTCGGCGTGCCACGTGTAGTAGCCCAGCAATCGCTCCGACTTGTTGCCCGTGCCGAGGGGCAGCGCCCGTAGCTTGGCCGACTGGTCGAATAGGATCACCGAACGGAGACGCGCAGCCAGATTCCCCCTCCGGAGGGGTGAGAGATCCGGCTCGTACTCCTGAACGTACGCGTTCACCGCCCCTGTGATCTCGATGGTGCGACCTTCCGCCCCGGAAGCCTCCAACATGAGGGCCGCGTGATCCAGGCTCTCGACGCTCGAGGTGGCGTAGGGCATCCGGAACCCCACCACGTTCTCAGGACCGAGTGCGCGCACGGCCAGACAGAGGGAGACGCTCGAATCCACGCCTCCGGAGAGCCCGATGACGACTTTCTCGAATCCCCGGTGGCGCACCACCTCCTCGCGGATGAACTCGAGGAGCACTCTCTCCACCAATTCCACGTCGAGATCGAGGACGGAGGTGTCGTCAGGACTGACGGTCGGGTGGACCGTGACGCCCGACGACTCCATGACGGGCGCCTCACCCGGCTCTTCCGCAGCCACCCCGATGGTGACCTCGGGTCCCTGGGAGCGAGTCAGCGCTTTCTGGAGGTGGGGCAGTGCTTGCTCGAGGGCGGCCAGCAAAGGCGACTTCACCCTAGCCCTGTCGATCGCCGCCGAGTCCAGGGACGCCACCGTGACGCCCTCCTCGAAAAGAGGTCCCCGGGCGAGGACTTCGCCGTCGGGTCCCACTGCCAAGGATCCTCCAGGAAAGACCTTTCCGCCTTCTGACCCCGCGAGTTGGCTCACCACCACGAAGACCCCGTGCTCTCGCGCGGCGGCCGGTGCCAGGGCGTCCCACCGCCGGAGGTTGTGTGGGAGACCCTCACTGTTGGACGTGAAGTCCCGGGCGGGCGAAGCGCTTACGGCGATGATCACCTCGGCGCCGCCCAAGGCGAGGATTGTCGGCGGCAGCGAGTGCCACATCTCCTCACAGATGAGCATACCCACGCGTCCGAGCCTGGTGTCGAAGGCGCGTACATCACCACCGGGCTCCACGAAGCGAGCCTCGTCGAAGACGCCGTACGTGGGAATGAACATCTTACGATGGATGTGTACGGGCTCGTAAGCGGCCTCCCCCGGGCTGAAATAACCTACGCTGTTGTAGAGCCTTCTCAGGTGCCTCTCGTAGAAGCCGAGGACCAAGTCCGGCGCGTCCGGAGTCGGCTCACCCAGGCCCCCGGCCACCTCGGCGGCGGACCGCGCGGCTTCGGCCACCCCTCCTTCGAGGAAGTAGCCGCTCAAGGCGGCTTCGGGGAACACAAGCAGATCGACCGCTCCGGCGTGGCTGCCTACCATCTCACGGATCCCCGCCAGATTGGCCTCCACGGCGGCTTTCTTGGGCTTGAACTGGGCCAGGCCCACGTTGAGATGGGTTCGCCCGTCCGGTCGTATCATTGGCGGCGTCTCCCGGGACGTCGACGTGGAAAAGGTGTTATCGCAAAAGTTAAGGAGTCTGGCGCCTAAGTCGTAGGCCTATCTTCGTGAGGGAACGAGGGCCCACGGCGCGGGGTTAGAAACGCGGCTCCGACCAACGTCGCATCCACTGAGAGAAAATTGATGAATCGCAAGACCCTCATCGGCCTCCTGTCGGCCGTCCTCGTAGCCTTGCCCGCAGCCGGCCAATCCTCGGGCAACACTCGGTCGAGGCAAGACGGCGGACAAGGAACCGTCTCCAGTGGGGCTCAGACGTTCCTGGGCGCTTTCCAGGCCATTCGGGAATACGGCCTCCAGGCCATGGGAGACTCGGCTCTGTGGGAAAGGGCCGTGGACGGCCTGATCCGGGAGCTGGACGATCCCTACGCTCAGGTCTTCACGCCCGAGCAATTCGACGAGTTCCAGGAGAGCAACTCTGGCAACTACGCCGGCATCGGCGTGCAGATCACCAACCTCAACGAGGCCATCACGATCACAGCGGTCTTCCGGGGTACGCCGGCGGAACGCTCGGGGCTGCAGGTCGGGGACCTCATCATCGGGGTGAACGGCCAGAGCACCGAGGACTGGACTACCGGGGTGGCGTCGGACTCCATCCGCGGTGAGGTGGGCACATCCGTCAGGCTCACCATCGCCCGGCAAGGCCTGATGGCACCCCTGACCCCTGCCATCCGCCGTGACAGCGTTCACGTCTCGGCCGTGGCGTCGGGTCTGGTGGGCTCCAACGTGGGCTACATCGGCCTCGACCGGGTAGCTCGCGGATCTTCCCAGGAGGTCGATTCGGCCCTCGTGAAGTTCAGATCGGCTCGGGGCGTAATTCTCGACCTGAGGGGCAACCCGGGGGGCTATCTCGACGAGTCGCTCATGATCGGCGACCTGTTCCTGGAGAGGGGCGCCCGTCTCGCGAGTGCAGAGAGCCGTGTTCCGGGGGAGACGGGCCGTAGTCAGGACGAGGTTTGGGATGCCCGTATGCCGGAGAGAATTCCCGGCAAGCCGGTCATCGTGCTCGTCAACCGCTTCTCCGCCTCAGCGGCCGAGATTGTGGCCGGGGCGCTTCAGGACCACGATCGGGCTCTGGTCATCGGTGAGCGGACTTTCGGCAAGGGTGTCTTCCAGAACGTCTTCCGGATCACCGAGAAGCGGCATCTGCGCCTCACGACCGGAGAGTGGTTCACGCCGCTGGGTCGATCTCTCCACCGTCCCCGGACCGTGCAGGGACGCCCCATTCCAGAGAACCCGGACACGTTCCCCGTGGTGACGACGAAGGCCGGCCGCGAGCTGATCGCCGGAGGAGGGATTTTCCCGGATCTGGAGATCGCCAACGATACCCTGACGCTGGCCGAGCGCGAGTTCATCTCTCAAGCCGCCCGTGATCAGATACCCCTAGTCCTGCGGATCGAGGAGTTCGCCTTCGCCCAGGCCGACGCCCGCCGAGACGTCGGCGAGGAGCCCGGGGTCGATCCGGTGGAGTTCGAGGCCTTTCTCGACGCACTCTCGGAAGAGGGGGTCGAGGAGCAATACATCGAGGATCCGACGATCCGTGAGTACCTGGAGTGGCGCGTGGCCGTGCGCGTCGCCGAGCGCATGGAGCGGATGGGCCGCTCCATGGAGATCCGGTCTCAGCGCGACCCGGTTCTTGCCGAAGCGATTCGGCTCTTGGGCGACGCTCGCACCCAGTCCGACCTCTTCGCCGCCGAGGGTCGGGCGTCACGTCAGGACCGGGGGTGATATTTCTTGTGAACGCTCCGTAGGTACTCTCGATCCAGGTGGGTATAGATCTGCGTTGTCGAGATGTCGGCGTGACCCAATAGCTCCTGCACGGCCACAAGGTCCGCACCGCCTTCAAGGAGATGGGTGGCGAAAGTGTGGCGAAGCGTGTGTGGTGAGACCTTCTTGCTGAGACCCGCGGCCCGGGCCGCTTCTCGAACCAGATTCCAGATCGCCGTGCGGGAAAGGGGCCGACCCTTCCGATTGAGGAATACGTGGCCCCCGCTCCTTCCCCGGTCCAGCTCGAGCCGCACGTCCCGCAGGTAGCGTCGCAAGGCCACCCGGGCCGGCCCTCCCAGCGGCACCATGCGCTCTTTGGCCCCCTTCCCCGACACGGTACACAGGCCGAGCTCAAGATCGAGATTCGCGAGCTTCAGGCCGATGAGCTCTGATACGCGTACCCCCGTGGCGTAGAGCACCTCGAGGATGGCCTTATCTCGCCAGTAAACCGGAGAATTGAGTCGAGGGGCCTCCAGAAGGCCCAGGACCTCCTCGGAGCCGAGGACGTCGGGTAGGGGCCGGCCCACCTTCGGGCTCTCAAGCCCTTCGGTGGGATCCTGATCCGATATGCCCTCTTCCAGCAGGAAGCCGAAGTAGGTTCGGAGGGCCGACTGGGCCCGGCGCACGGAGGTAGGCGCCAGGCCCAAGCCACTCAGGTGGAGCACGTAGGCCCGAACGTCCGCCGACGTGACACTCTCCGGCTCACTCCTCCCTTCTCCCCCGGCAAACTCCACGAATCGCAGAAGATCCCGGCGGTAGGCGTCTATCGTTCGCGGAGACAGGCCTCGTTCGAAGTTGAGGTGGTCCAGGTACTGCTCGACTCGGAAGGCGCCGCCCGGATCCAAGGTTAAAGGCCTGTTTCCGAAGTTCGCGAGCCACCACTCGAAGCCGCGGCCTGATCCTTGGTCCCTTCGCCGCGGCGTCTTCTTCGAGATCGGAGCCACCAGAGCGCTACGGTCCCGAAGAGGACTACTGCGATGCCCGCCAGCGTCATGTTCACCCGGGACTGGAGTGCCAGGATGTACTCCAGGTTGTGACCGGCGAAGGCCCCCACCCACACTAGGGCCCCATACCAGATCGCGGAGGCCGTAAGCAGGGGAACGGCCACCAGTAGGGGGTTCTGGTGCGACACGCCCGCGAAGACGGGCACGACTGCCCTCAGACCAGGGAGGAATCGCGTGTAGAAGATGGCCAGAGTGCCCCAGCGGCGATAGAACCGTCGGACGGTCTGCAGCTGCCCGGGATCCAGTATGTAGTGGCCCAGGCGGGTCCGAAAGAACGTGGAGCCGTAGCGGTATCCTGCCGCGTAGACTGCCAGCGCCGACAGCACGTTCGAGGTCCAGGTGACCAGGAAGACGGCCCCTTCACTGGCCTGCCCCCGAGCCGCCAGGAACCCTCCAAGGACAACGAACGTGTCCGCCGGAATGGGAGGGATGATGTTCTCGAGGGCTGCTCCAACCCCGAGCAGAGCGTAGATGATGAACGGGGACGTTTGCTCCAGGAGGCCTAGGATCTGGTCCACTTCCTCAACAGGCCTCAGAGGCCCCTGTGGTCCCCGGGAAGGGCGCTCTCTCCAGCCGCTGTGAGGAGCGCCACCGCGTGGACGGCCACACCCTCCCCGGAGCCGATCCATCCCATGCCCTCGTTGGTCTTCCCCTTGATGGAGATGGCGTCGGTGGGAAGCCGGAGCACGTTCCCGAGTCGCCGTCGCATGGAGTCGGAGTGGGGCGCAATCTTGGGCCGCTCGCAGATGACCGTGACGTCCACGTTGGAGATCCGATAGTCGCGCTCATCGAGAATCGCCAGGGCTCGGGCCAGCAGCTCCATGGAATCGGCATCCTTCCACTCGGGCTCGTCAGGGGGAAAGTGCCGCCCGATATCACCCGCTGCCACCGCACCGAGGAGAGCGTCCACGATGGCGTGGGCCACGGCGTCCCCGTCGGAGTGTCCGGCAAGGCCCGGGTGATCCGGAATCTCGACGCCACCCAACACCAACGGACGGGCCTCGTCGAAGCGATGTGAGTCGTATCCGAAGCCGATCCTCATGGTACCTCCCATCGGATCTTCGAACCCCGGGCCGGCTTACTCCCCGTTCCAGGCCCGGATGGTCAGACAGACGTTGTGTCCGCCAAATCCGAAGGAATTCGTAAGGGCCACCGAGACGTCACGTTCCACGACCCCGTGCTGGGCGTAGTCGAGGTCGCAGTCCGGATCCGGCTCGGAGTAGTTGATGGTCGGGGGGATCAGTCCCTTTTGGCACACGAGGGCGGAGATCACGGCCTCCACTCCTCCCGCAGCTCCGAGAAGGTGCCCCGTCATGGACTTTGTCGAGCTCACCACGATCGAGTAGGCGGCGTCACCCAGGACTTTTTTGATGGCCGCCGTCTCGTTCCGGTCATTGGCCTGGGTCGAGGTTCCGTGAGCGTTGATATAGTCCACATCCGCCGCCGCCACGCCACCGTCCTCCAGAGCCATACGCATGGCGTACTGCGCACCCGCGCCCTCGGGAGCGGGCATGGTAATGTGGTAGGCATCGGCGGACACGCCGTAGCCGACAATCTCGGCCACGATGGGTGCGCCCCTCGCCACTGCGATCTCCAGAGCCTCGAGCACCACGCAGCCGGCTCCCTCGCCGATCACGAAACCGTCGCGTCCGGCGTCGAAGGGACGCGAAGCGCCTTCCGGGTCGTCATTCCGCCTGGACAAGGCCTTCATGTTGGCGAATCCCGACACGGCCAGAGGAGTGATGGTGGCCTCGGCTCCCCCGGCGATCATCACGTCGGCGTCGCCTCGCTCGATGAACCTAAAGGCATCTCCGATGGCGTGGGCGCTGGAGGCACAGGCCGACACCGTAGCGTAGTTCGGGCCCTTGGCCCCGCATCGGATGGAGATCAGGCCCGCGGCAATGTCGGGTATGAACATCGGGATGAAGAAGGGACTCACCCTCTTCGGCCCCTTCTGATTCAACACATCGTGCTGAGCCTCCAGAGTCGAGATCCCACCGATCCCGCTCCCGAAGATCACGCCGAACCGCTCGGGCTGGATGCCGGCCGCTTCCACGTCCAGCCCCGCCCCTGTCACGGCCTCGTCGGCCGCCGATATGCCGAGCTGGGCGAAGCGGTCGAACCGTCGAGCTTCCTTCGGATCCAAGAGGTGAGACGGGTCGAAGTCCTTTACCTCACAGGCGATCCGGGTGGGAAACTCGTCGGTGGTCTCGAAGCAGGTGATGAGGGCCCCACCGCTCTTTCCGGCCAACAGGGCCTCCCAGGTCGAGGCGACGTCGTTGCCTACGGGAGTGATCGCGCCTAGGCCGGTGATGACGACTCTGCGACCGCCGGTGGACGGTGTCATGCTCGAATGTCCTGCAGGTTTATGCGGGGTGCCTACTCAGCGTTTTTCTCGATGTACGCGATGGCGTCCCCCACGGTCCTCATCTGCTCCGCGTCCTCGTCGGGGATGTCGATCGTGAACTCCTCCTCGAAGGCCATCACTAGCTCTACCGTGTCGAGGGAATCGGCTCCGAGGTCGTCCACGAACGACGCCTCCCCTGTGACCTTTTCCGGATCGACACCCAGCTCGTTGATGATGATCTCCTTGACCTTCGATGCCGTGTTGTCAGCCATGGTACCTCCGCAAGGGTGAGTACTTCCTGCCATCAGTAGCATTGAAATATTGAGAGCTGCCCTCCCTCACATCACCATCCCGCCGTCCACCGAAATGACCTGTCCGGTAATGTAGCGGGCAGCAGGTCCGGCGAGAAAGCGTACGAGGCCGGCCACGTCGGACGGCTCGCCCAGGTGACCCAGGGGGATCCTGGCATGGAGTTCCTCGATGGTCGCTTCGGGGAGCTCGGCGGTCATGGCCGTGGTGATGAAACCCGGTGCGATGGCATTGCACCGCACCCCTCGGGACGCCAGCTCCTTGGCGATGCTCTTGGTGAAGCCGATGAGGCCGGCCTTGGACGCGGCGTAGTTCGCCTGACCGGCGTTGCCGATTAGGCCGACTACGGATGTGACGTTGAGGATCACCCCACTCCGCCGCCTCATCATGCCTCGTGCCAAGGCCTTCGTCATGTTGAAGGCACCCTTGAGGTTCACCGCGAGGACGTCGTCCCACTCGTCCTCCTTCATGCGGATGAAGAGGTTGTCCCGGGCGATCCCCGCGTTGTTCACCAGAATGTCGACAGGACCCAAATCCTTCGTAACCTGGTCCGCGACGGACGCGACGCTTTCGCCATCGCTGACGTCGCAGCCGTAGGCCCGGTGGTCCTCGCCTTCGAGGGCCGCCGCTGCTGCGTTGGCCGCTTCTTCGTTCCGGCCGATCACCGCCACCTTGCACCCGGCACGGGCTAGCTCCTGCGAGACGGCCAGGCCGATCCCGCGGGACCCGCCGGTGACCAGGGTGATATGTCCGCTCAACTCGTTCATGTCCGGTCTCTCAGCCTTCCCAGTTTTCCAGATCCTCGGGCTCCCCGAGGGAGCTACAGGGAATGCTCTTGGCGTTTCTTCGATTCAGTCCTCGGAGCACCGAGCCCGGGCCGAGCTCGAGGAATTCATCTACCCGCGACTCCACCATCTGCCCCACCGATGCGGCCCAGCGCACGGGAGAGGTCAACTGGCGGATGAGGAGGTCGCGTGCCGCGGCGCCGGAGGTCACGGGCTTCGCGGTCACGTTTGCCACCACTGGGTAGTTCAGGTCCCTGAAGTCGGTCTCTTCCAGGTGCTCCCGGAGGCCGTCCTCGGCGGGCGCCATGAGGGGCGAGTGGAAGGCGCCCGACACGCTCAGCTTCACGACTCTCTTCGCGCCCTCCTCCAAGGCCAGCTCCATGGCTCGGTCGACCCCGGCCGCGTCCCCGCTGATCACGACCTGTCCCCGGGAGTTGAAGTTGGCCGGTACGCAGGTCCCGGCCTCGGCGCTGGCCTGCACGCAGACCGATATCAGGACGTCGTCGTCCAGCCCCAGCACGGCCGCCATGGTGCCGATGCGATCCTGTCCCGCCGAATACATGAGCTCGCCTCTCAGCCGGACGGTCCTCAGGGCATCGGCGAAGTCGAGAGTCCCCGCAGCCACGTGAGCCGAGAACTCGCCCAGGGAGTGCCCTGCGGCCATTCCGACGTCACCAATCCGATCGGAGATGACGCGGTACACGGCGGTGGAGTGCGTGAGCATGGCGGGCTGGGCGTTCTGCGTGAGAACGAGCTCGTCCTCCGGGCCTTCCCAAGCCAGCCGCGAAATCCCGAATCTCAGGACGTCGTCGGCCTCCTCGAAGGTCTGAGCCGCTAGGGGGTATGCCTCAGCCAGCTCTCGGCCCATTCCGACGTGCTGAGACCCCTGTCCGGGGAAAAGAAGTGCTAAGGACATGGCTCGGAAGCGGCTCTCAGGTTCGCTTCGGCGTCTACCAGCGGAGGGCCATGGCCCCCCACGTGAGGCCGGCGCCGAAGGCGACTGTCAGGACGTTCATGCCCGGGCGCAACCTACCCTCTTCCACGGCCTCGTCCAGAGCTACCGGAATGGTCGCCGAGCTCATGTTCCCGTAGCGATCCACGTTCACGAAGACCTTCTTCATGGGAATGCCCGAGTAACGGGCCGTGGCCTCGATGATGCGGATGTTGGCCTGGTGGGGGACCATCAGGTCCACGTCGTCGTCGGTGAGACCCGATTGCTTGAGCGCGAGGTTCGCGGCCTCGGACATGGAGCGGACGGCGCTCTTGAACACCTCCCGCCCTGCCATGCGCACGAGGTGATCGCCTCTCCTGAGCACTTCTTCGTCCATGGGCACGGCGGCTCCGCCCGCCGGCCGATACAGCAGCTCGGCCAGATTGCCGTCCGAGCCGTGATGGGTGCCCAGGATGCCTTTCGATCCGTCGGACCTCCGCACCACGCCGGCTCCGGCCCCGTCTCCGAAGAGCACACACGTGGAGCGATCCTTCCAATCAGTGATGGAGCTCATCTTCTCCGCGGCCACGACCAGGGCGATCTCTCCGCGACCGGCCGTCAGGTATCCCTCGGCCATGGTGAGCCCGTACAGCCAGCCGGAGCAGGCTGCCGAGACGTCGAGGGCCACGGCGTTGCCGGCTCCCAGCAGCGCCTGCATATCGCACGCCGTAGACGGGAGCAGACGGTCGGGAGTGGTGGTCGAGACGATCAGGATGTCGATCTCTCCCGCCTCGACCTCCGCCCGCTCCATGGCAATGCGAGCGGCGGAGGCCCCCATGCCGGCAACGGTGGTGTGCGCGCAGGCGATACGACGTTCCTTGATGCCCGTGCGGTCGCTGATCCACTGGTCGGTGGTGTCCACCATGCCTTCGAGCTCGTGATTGGTGAGCACACGGTCCGGCAGGTAGCGCCCCGTAGAGACGATCTCGACCAGGGACTTCGGCGTCTTCATACCGTGCCGCCTTGAACGACCGGCAACCTGAGCTCCTTCTCGAAGTGGGACACCATCGACGCCCGTGCGGCCCTATCCGCCACGCCGATGGCGTTCCGGATGGCCTTGGGTGGGGATCCTCCGTGGCAGATGATGGGAATCCCGTTCACGCCGAGGAGAGGTGCGCCACCCGTCTCGGTATAATCGAGGAGACGAAACACTGCGTCCAGGTCGTGGTTCGACTGGATCTCGCCGAGGGCGTTGGTGAGAAGGCTCACGATGAAGCTGGCGACGGACTCGTAGAACTTGAGAAGCACGTTGCCGACGAAACCGTCACACACCAGGACGTCGCAGGCGCCCTCGACGATGCCCCGGCCTTCGACGTTGCCGACGAAGTTGAGGCCGCTCTCCACGAGGCCCTGGTAGGTTGCCACGGCGAGCTCGTCACCCTTCTTTGGCTCCTCCCCGATGTTCAGAAGGCCCACTCGCGGGCTTGCGATGTCCATGAGATCCTGAGCGTAGACCTTCCCCAAGCGAGCGAACTGGATGAGTTGATGGGGTTTGCAGTCCACGTTGGCGCCGGCGTCGAGAAGAAGGAGTGGGCCGTCGGCCGTAGGGACCACGGTTCCGATGGCCGGTCGATCCACGCCCTGGAGAGGGCGGAGGATGAACAGTGAGGCCGCCATGACGGCGCCTGTCGATCCGGCACTGATGAAGGCGTCGGCCTCTCCCTTCCGGTGGAGGCCCAGGCCGATGGCGATGGAGGATTCCGGCTTGCGACGAAGAACGGTGGAAGGAGGCTCGCCCGGCAACACCCGGTCGGAGGCGTGGACGATGCTCAGCCGGTTCTCTGGAAAGTCCTGATGAAGCGCGAGCTCGGACTCGAGGGCAGCGCGATCCCCCACCAGGAGGATCTCGACGTCCGATTGGGGATCCTGGAGAGCACTGACCGCTCCGGCGACCTCAATAGCCGGGGCCTGGTCGGCGCCCATGGCGTCCAGGGCAATCCGCACCTCGCTTGATCCCGTGGCCGGAAGGTCAGTCCAGGTCCAGCTCGATCACCTGCTCACCCCCGTAGTACCCGCAGCTCGGGCACACTCGGTGTGGGATCTTGGGATCCCCGCAACGGGAGCAGGTGTTGGTCACCACGGGCTCGGCCTTGTAATGCGTGCGGCGCTTGCGCTTGCGCTGCTTGGAGATCTTCTTCTTCGGAACAGCCATCGGTCATGTTCGCTCGCTCTTGAGTGCTCGCAGGGCATCCCACCTCGGGTCCATGTCTTCCGTCGAGCACTGGCAATCAGCCTCGTTCAGGTTCATCCCGCACCCGGCGCACAAGCCTCTGCAATCCTCTCGGCACTCCACGTACATTGGCGCCGACATGATCAACTCATCACGAAGATGCGGTCCCAGGTCGACCTTACGTTGGCTCGGCTCGATACGGCGTGTCTCCTGGTCGTCGTCCTCCAACAACTCCGACGGGGCGAAGATCATCGTGATCTCGGCATCCACCGTCCGCTCGACCGGTTCGAGACAGCGACGGCAAGCTTGGGCAACGGAGCCCTTGAACCTACCGCGCAGGACGACCTCACCCGAGCCGGCCCACATAGCCGTCAGGACCACGTGGAGGGGCTTCTCGAGCACGAAGGCGCATCCCTCGAAGGAATGCTGATCCGGCTCGAGGAATCCCTCTACTTGCAGTGATCGCTCCCGCTTCAAGTGAGCCAGGTCGACTCTGAGCATAGAAAAAAACCTACCCCAACCCTACAGGGGAGTCAACGCGGGAAAAGCCCCTGTCCATAAGACTTGTGCGGACGTTCCCTAGCTGGTGTGGTGTCCCAGAAGTTCGCGAGCCACCGAGAGTGCCGAGGCGCCGGATCCGGGGTACCCGCGCCGGATGCGTGGGTCAGGCGCGACGACGAGGAATAGCAACGCGGGCAACGCGGCCGAAGGCCGTGGTCCGAGAAGGAGGAACGCCGCAGGGCCGGATGCATCGGTGCTCGAGCCGAGCGACCTTCATGCTCGTCGTGAGCGCCCAGTTGACCGCGAGACGATCGAGCGCAGCGAGATCAATGGCCGAGACACTTCTGGGACACCACACTAAAGCTCGAGGCGCTCGTGGCGCGAGAAGAAGAAAGCGATCTCGGCCGCGGCATTCTCGTCGGAATCGGACGCGTGAATGGCGTTCCTCTCCTTCGATTCCGCGTAGAGTCGTCGGACCGTCCCTTCGTCGGCTTCAGCCGGATCCGTTGCGCCGATGATCTGCCGCAGCTTCGCGACGGCATCGTCGGCTTGAAGAACCATGGGAATCACCGTACCCGACGTCATGAAGCTCACGAGCGAGTCGTAGAAGGGTCGCCCCTTGTGAACCTCGTAGAACACACCCGCTTGGTCGGGATCCAGGCGCGTCATCTTGATCGCGCACACGGTGAACCCCGCATCCTCCAGGTGTGCCAGAATCTTTCCCGCGAAGCCGGACCCTACGGCATCCGGCTTGATGATCGCGAGCGTAGAGCTCATATGACTTCATTCCTCCGGGTAACGATGTCTCAGTTCTCTGCGGGCCCGAATAGCAGCCGCAGCACTTCTCCTCGGGTGAGGAAGCCGACCATTTCACCCTCCCGTATGACGGGGAGCTCTTCAACGTCCCTGTTCACCATGATGAACGCCGCCTCCATGAGGCTCTGATCCTCCGAGACGCACATGACGCTCCGGGTCATGATCTCACGGGCCGTGGGCTCCTGCAGAGGCGTTGTGTCCTGCGGCTCTCCAGCCTCTTCTGTTTGGGTTTTGGCGACCACGTGCTTCATGGCGTCGCCCGTCGTGATGATACCGAGGAACTCGTAGTCCTCTCCCACGACCGGCACCGACTTCAGTCCTCGCCGCACCATCAGGTCCACCACTTCGGTGTAGGGTGTGTGCGAATAGACGCGGTACTGGAGGGGCGCGAGAACATCCTCCACCAAGAGGCGTTCGTGGAGCTCGATCTCCATGAGGCTCTTGAGGCTCTTTACGGCATCGACCGACCGTGCGGCCAAGAGTGGCCCCGCCCTCTCTTCCTCACGGAAGAACCGGACCAGCGCCGGCAACATCTGATGCTTCAGGGTGGCGAACCGGCGCGGCGTCACCAGCAACACGAGAACTCGCGCCGCAGTCGGCCCGTCATCCCTTGCAGCGTTCACCTGGAAGGGTTCCGGCGACATTCCGAGCACAGCAGACACCGACTCCAGCGTGTCCTCCTGGGCGAGAACGACAACGACCTGGTCGTGGACGCGGGCCACCTCGCCGGCGGATCCCGAGGCGAGGTCGATGGCTACCCGTTCGGCCCTCTCGGGGGTGAAACCCTCTACGGCCTCAAGAGCGACCGCGAGTGCGCCTTCGAGGTCCGGTGCGTCCAGTGGGACCAGAATCCCACCGTGGCCGAGCAAGTCTATGAACTTCATGTCGTCCTCCGTCGAGGACTCAACTCGAATACCAATCGATCATCGGTTACAGGCCACTCGCCTCTACTCCGATGGCGTCCCGGATCAGATCCACGATGTCCACGGGGCGCTTCGCCACGCTTATCCCGTTGTCTTCGAAGGCCTTCGTCTTCTCCTCCGCCGCTCCTGCGGAGCCGCTGATGATCGCACCGGCGTGGCCCATGCGTCGACCCGGAGGAGCGGTCTGGCCGGCGATGAAGCCTACCACCGGAATCTCCAGGTTCTCCTTCACCCAGGTCGCCGCCTCCTGCTCGTCGGTGCCGCCGATCTCCCCGATCATCACGATGGCTTGGGTATCGGGATCAGCGGCGAACGCCTCGAGTGCGTCCACGAAGTTAGTGCCGATGAGCGGATCACCTCCGATACCGACGCAGGTCGTCTGTCCAATACCGGCGTTGGTAAGTTGCATGACCGCCTCATACGTGAGAGTGCCGGACCGGGAGATCACGCCTACGGGACCCGGAGTCACGATCTGATCCGGAATGATCCCGACCTTTGCCTTTCCGGGCGAGATCAAACCGGGGCAGTTCGGCCCCAGGAGTCGGGTGCCCCGATCGCGGGCGAAGGCGTGGGCCCGGGCCATGTCCAGGACCGGAATCCCCTCCGTGATGGCCACGACCAGATCGACGCCCGCGTCGGTCGCCTCCTCGATGGCTCCGGCCGCGAAGGCGGGCGGCACGTAGACGATCGAGGCGTTGGCCCCGGTCTCCGCCACGGCGCGATCCATGGAGTTGAAGATGGGGACGGAGACTCCGTTGGGGCCCTCGAATGTCTGACCCCCCTTCCCCGGCGTAACTCCGGCCACGACATGCGTGCCGTACTCGATCATCTGGGCCGTGTGGAAGGAACCGTCCCTTCCCGTGATGCCCTGGACGACCAGTTTCGTTTTTTCATCGACAAGAATCGCCATCTATCGTCTCATTGGCTCGTATTCCATCGTCGCCGGCGTCACGCTTCTGCGGCCATCTGCACGGCCCGCTCGACGACGTCGTCCATGGAGGTGAACGCCGAAAAGCCCGCCTCGGCGAGAATCTCCAGTCCTTCCTTCTCGTTGGTCCCCGTGAGGCGGATCACGATGGGGGGCTCGATGTCGATGCTCCGGGTGGCCTCTACGATGCCCCTCGCCACGTCGTCACAGCGCGTGATCCCTCCGAAGATGTTGAACAGGATCACGTCCACGTTGGAATCGGAGGTGATGATCTGCAGGGCGGCCACGACCTTCTCGGGGTTCGACGATCCTCCGATGTCCAGGAAGTTCGCCGGCTCCCCGCCGTGGTACTTCACCAGGTCCATGGTGGCCATGGCCAAGCCGGCTCCGTTCACACAGCAGCCCACGTTGCCGTCGAGCTTCACGTAGCTGAGGTTCGCCTCGCGAGCCTTGGTCTCGGCCCACGGCTCCGCCGACAGATCCCGGTACTCCGCGATCTCGGGCTGCCTGAAGAGCTCGCTGTCGTCGATGCTCATCTTGGCGTCGATGGCCTTAACTTCGCCGGCGGTGGTGATCAGCGGATTGATCTCCACCATCGATGCGCCACTCGACGTGAAAGCGTCGTAGAGCTGCCGGATGATCTTGGAGGCCTGCTTGATCAGTGCCGGATCGTCGTAGAGGGCGTTGGCCAGCCAGAAAGCCTGGTGGTTCATGAGCCCATAGCGCGGATCCACCGTAAGCTTGCGGATGGCATCGGGATTGGTGTGCGCCACTTCCTCGATGTCGATTCCCCCCTCGGAGGACACCATGAACGTGGCGGCCTGCGAGCCGCGATCGATGAGAACACCCACGTAGGCCTCGGTGTCGATGTCCTCCGCCGGGGTGATCAAGACCTTCTCCACGGTGAGGCTGGAGATGGTCATGCCGAGAATGTTCTCGGCGTGCTCCCGCACCTCGTCGGGAGTCTTGGCCAACTTCACGCCTCCGGCTTTACCCCGCCCACCGGTGTGGACCTGCGCCTTCACCACCACCATGCCACCGTACTTCTCGGCGATCTGGACGGCTTCGTCGGGCGTGGTGGCCACCTCCCCGGGCGGCACTGGAATGCCCTTGGAGCGAAGGATCTCCTTCGCCTGATATTCGTGAATATTCATCTGAGTCGAGCTCGAAGTCGAATCAACCGATCGGAATACCTCCGGAGACGACATCGTCTCGCGCCGTGAGACGGAGCCTGCGAGGGCCTCAAGCTACCTGGGCTGCAAGGAGCGATCAAGGAACGGGGTCCTAGTGTCGGATCCCGATCATCGGTGCTCGAGCCGAGAGACCATCGCAGTTTTTATGAGTACGGAGTGGACCGCGAGACGATCGAGCGGAGCGAGATCAATGGCCGAGGATTTCGGGATTCGACGCTAATTGCCCCCCTCCCGGGAGATGCGCTGGAGAAGGGCCTTGAGCTTGTCCAGGGCGATGCCGAATCCCTGGAAATCTCCCGCACGAAGCGCAGCCTCGGCGTCCTCCAGTAGGGCGAGGGCTTCGGCCGGCCACCGGCTCCTGTCCACTGAAGGCAGGTCGGCGGCCACCAGGATGGGCTCTGTGAGGGGTGGCGTGTCGCCGGACATGGACGCCAAGGTCTGGATGGACTGCTCCAGCGTTTCCTCCATTGACACACGCCGCCCGTCGCTGACCACGAAACGGCGGAGCTCGGGGATGGCATCCGCCTCGGCCGCCAGGAAGACGGGCTCCATGTACAGAAGGGTCTCACCGACGGGAACCAGGTGCAGGTGTCCCGTCCACACCTGGCTGCCCCCCGTTCGCCAGAGGGAGAACTGCTGAGAGATGACCGGATCCTGCTCGATGAGAGCCTCCACCTGGCGGGGACCCGGGGCCTGATCCTCAACGGAGACGTCGAAGAGTATGAGCTCCCCGTAACGATCCGGATCATTCCGGGCCACCAGGATGGCCGTCAGATTCTGCCGACCACGCGGCACGAACACCGTGGTGAGGAGGAAGCCAGCCTTCGACTCACCGGGCAAAAGGTAGATCCCGTACTCGGCCTGGTACGGCACCGGCGTGGTGCCCTGAGCGAGCTCCTGCGGGAGCTCCCAGACGTCCTGCTGGCCGTGGAAGACCGGCGCGCTGTCTTGATGGTATCGGTTGAGGACTCGCGCCTGGAGGTCCAGCATGCTCCGCGAGTAGCGAATGTGGCTGAGGAGGCCATCTGGCATTTCGTCGATGGGCCTGAAGAGCGTGGGGAAGCCCTGCCGGTAGGCTTGAAGCAACCGATCGTCGTCATCGACCACGTAGAAGGTCACCTCGCCGGTGACCCCGTCCACCGTAACCTTCACGCTGTTTCGAGCGTACCGGACCGGCCGACCGGCCTCGAGGTTGTGGGTGGACGAGAGGGGGAACCAGCGGGTGCCGGTGAATCCCTCGAGGATCCAGACGATGTGCCCATCGTGGATGACGGGATAGGGTTCGTCGGGGTAGCGCAGGAGCGGCCCTGAGATCCTGAGCACCCGACTCAAGACGTCTCTCCGAAACAGGAACCGGCTGGTGTTGGTCACCTCGGAGGTGAACAGGAGGTTGGCGTCCCTGGCTTGCCATGCCAGCGCCAGTTTTCTCAGGGGCGAGCTGAGCTCGATCCCCCTTGGGAAGTCGATACCGGGTCGAGCGGGACCCCCATCGGGCGCCGTCCGCTGATCGGGATCCACGATGGCAAAGCCCTGTCTCCGGGTCCCGACGTAGACTTCCGGCCGCGTGAGGCGTAAGCCCTCGGGCGCAATCCCGCTCTCGCTGAATTCCGGAGGAATGCCGGACACGAACATGACAGGCCGGCCCTGGGGTGTCCGGGACCCTGCCGCCGTCGCCACGGCACCCATGCCCTGGATGTAGAGGCTACGGAGGTGGACGTTCTGCCAGTTGGGGTCCTGAATGCCCCGTGGCAGGATCTCGCGAACCGCGAGGGCGACGGGGACCGGGCCCTTGGCGCTCTCGTAGCGGTCCACGGTCACGCCCGAGAAGTCGTAGTAGGGGAACCGTGCCTCGAGCTCTCGGAATGTCGTGAGCAGAGCTCGGGAGCTCCACACGGGCAGTCCGCTGAACTGCGCCGTCGCTGCCTGCCAGTCCACGTCGACCTCTTGCTCATACTCGAACTCCCGTCTGTCTAGCTCCGTGAGGTCGAAGCCGAGCCGTGTGAAGCGGATGTTGTGCTCGATGAACGACGTTTCGCGCTCGAGCTCGTTGGGCTCCACCCGGAAGCGTTGGACGAAGGACGGGTAGGCCTGGCCGACCACCAGCCCCCCGACGACCAGGGCCCCGACGGTGGCGGCGGCCGGGAGGATGCGTCCCTTCAGGCCACTCCACATGGTCCCGATGCCCGCGAAGACGGAGAGCAGCGTCAGGATGCGCATGGCCGGGAGGCGGGCTTCGGCGTCCGCGTAACCGAAGATGCTCTGGACGCCGGAGGTCCCGTCGAGCAGGAGGAAGTATCGCCCGAGCCAGAAGCGGATGGCCAGGAGCACGAAGAACGAGGCGACGATGATCGTCAGGTGTGTGCGAGGTTGGCCCTCTATGTCGATCCGCCCGCGTCCCCACTGGAGCACGCCGGTGGCGGCGTAGCCCGCCGACGCGAGGGTGAACACGAGGAACGCCACGACCATGCCGAAGGTCACTACGGCCCCGACGACGGGAAGAAGGATGACGTAGAACGTCAGGTCCTTGCCCAAGATGGGATCGACCATCCCCCAGACGGGAGCCTTGAGAAGGAAGAGGAACTGGAGCCCGATGGCTCGGGGGATGGACGCTCCGAACCACGCTCCCATGAGGGCCGAGATCAGGATGATTCCCCAGAAGACGTAGGCCTCGGGGAGTTGCTCGGAGATCACCAGATCGCCCACCCGCCGCTTGATACGAATGCCGCCCAACGTCCGTGCCACGAGCCGGAGGTTGGCGAAGATGGCGATGGCCACCACCGTGGCTCCCGTGATGCGGGTGCCCCACTCCCATAGGATTCGCGTCCAAAAGACGGACGAGAAACCGACGGCCTCGAACCAGAGGATCTCGACGTAGGCGCTGGCGCCGATCCGGCCAAAAAGCAACATCGCGAGGACGGCGACGACGAAAGCCAGCAAGAGGCGTCCGCCTCGGAGGTTACTGACCTTCATTTCTGACCTCCAGGTTCTGTGTTCGCAGCCACGATTCGACCTCTTCCCTGATGACGCGCAAGCCCTCCTCCGTTCGAGCCTCGTACCGGGCGACGATGACGGGCTGAGTGTTGGAGGCCCGGAGGAGCCCCCAGCCGTCGTCGAAGAGGATGCGTGCACCGTCTATGTCTATCACCTCGCGACTCTTCTTGAAGTGCTCCTGGGCCGCCCGCATGAGCCCGAACTTAGACTCTTCGGTCACCTCGATGCGGAGCTCGGGCGTCGAAACATACACCGGGAAATCCGACACCATCTCCGAGAGGCTACGTTCCGAGCGTGCGATGAGGTCCACCAGACGGCAGGCGACGTAGGGGGCATCGTCGAACCCCAGATAGTCGTCGGCGAGGCAGATGTGACCGGACAACTCCCCGGCGACGAGCGCTCCGGTCTCTCGCATCTTTTCCTTGATGAGCGAATGGCCGGTTTTCCACATGATGGGCTCGCCGCCGGCCTTGGCGAACTCGTCGGGAAGGACCTGGGAGCACTTCACGTCGAAGATGAGCTTCTGGGCCGGCCCCCGCTTGTGAAGCACGTCGAGCCCCAGGAGGAGGAGGAGGATGTCTCCGCGCACGATCTGGCCCTTTTCATCCACGGCGCCGATGCGATCGGCGTCGCCGTCGAAGCCGATCCCCACGTCCGCCCCCTCCCGCCGAACGGTGTCGATGAGATCCACCAGGTTTTCGTCCACCGTGGGGTCCGGGTGGTGGTTCGGAAACGTGCCGTCGGAATCGCAGTAGAGAGGCACTACCTGGGCCCCGATCTGTTGCAAGAGAGCGACGCCCACGAGCGATCCTGTGCCGTTCCCGCAGTCCAGAACCACCTTCACGGGACCGGTGAGGTCGAATCGCCCCGCCAGGTCGTCGATGTAGCGATCGAGGATGTCCACCCGCTCGGCGCTGCCTCCCCCCTCCCCCGCCCCGTCCTCTCCGCCCACGATACGTCGCTTCAGGTCCTGGATGGCCTCTCCGTACACGGAGGCGCCCTGCAGCGTCATCTTGATGCCGTTCCACTCCGGCGGATTATGTGATCCGGTGATCTGGATGCCGCCGTCGGTGGAGAAGGTCCTCTCGGCCCAGTAGAGCGTGGGCGTGGGCACCGTCCCCACGTCAACCACATCGGCTCCCGAGCCCGTGAGGCCACGGATCAAGCCGGCCACCAGATCCGGGGACGAGGGCCGGTTGTCGCAGCCCACTGCGATTCGTGGAGGGCTCCCAAGACGCTCACGGGCCATGGTCCCATACGCCCGGCCAACGCCCTCGGAGACCTCCGGCGTGAGCTCTGTGGCTACGAGACCCCGGATATCGTACTGCCGGAAGATGTGATCGGAAATAGACACGTAGCTTCTATGGCGCTAGGCCGACGAGCCCCTGCCCGACGGCCGAGAGCCCCTGCACGCTCGACCGGGCGAATTCGACGGTACCCCCCGGGAAGACACCCAGGTAGAGCACCAGGACCACGCCGACGACCAGGGCGAGCCGCATCGCCAGGGGCACCGAGATCCCCTCGTGGGTGTCTGCGGCAGGGGCCTCCCGCATCCACATGAACCACGCCACCCGCAGGTAATACCAGTACGAGACGAGCGTCGTCAGTACCAGGATGACGGACAGGTAGACCAGATCGGCCTCCATGGCCCCTTGGAGCAGGAAGATCTTCGCCATGAACCCTCCCGTACCCGGGAAGCCCGCGAGGGACAGGAGGAAGACGGAGAGGAAGACCCCGAGCACCGGCTGCTGCCAACCGAAGCCTGCGTAGTCCTCGATCTGCTGGCGCTCCTCGCTTTGGCGGGACACCAGGACCACCACTCCGAACGCACCGATGTTCATGAGGGTGTAGACCAGCAGGTAGAAGAGGAGACCCGCCGCGGCCGTCTCGTTCGCCGCCACCATCGCCACCATGAGGTAGCCGGCGTGGGCGATTCCCGAGTATGCCAGCATGCGCTTCACGCTCACCTGCACGAGGGCGATGAGGTTCGCGACGATCATGGTAATGACCGCCAGCCACCAAAGGATGGCCCACCAGCTCTCGTAGGCACCCCCGAATGCGACCGAGAACACCCTCAGGAAGGCCACGAACGCCCCCGCCTTCACGGCCACGGCCATGAATGCAGTGACGGGCGTGGGAGCCCCCTCGTAGACGTCCGGAGTCCACATGTGAAACGGGACCGCCGAGACCTTGAAAGCGAAGCCCACCGCCAGGAGGGCGATTCCGAAGTCCAGGAAGGCTCCATGGGCACTGCCGCTCGCGACCACATCCGCAATACGGCCGATATGCGTGCTGCCCGCCGCCCCGTACACGAGGGCGATCCCATAGAGGAAGAACCCCGTGGAGAAGGCGCCCAGCATGAAGTACTTCAGGCCCGCTTCCGCCGACTTGCGATCGCGGCGGTTCATGGCCGTGAGGGCGTAGACGGCGATGGACATGATCTCCAGGCCCAGGAATATCACGATGAGGTCCCGGGCCGCCGCCATGACCATCAGACCTACGGTCGAGTAAATGAGGAGCCCGTAGAACTCTCCGGCCTGCAGCTCCTGCCGCTTGACGTAGGCCAGGGAGATGAGGATGCCGAGTCCCACAGCAGCGAGGAAGATCCAGTTGGCGAAGAGCGCGAACCGGTCCACGGCGATCATGGAGCCGGTGCCCACCTCCGAGACTCCATAGAGCCAACCGTTCACCGAGGCCGCCACCAGCACTCCGATAAGAGACATCCAGCCCAGATCGGTGGCCGCGTCGGGATTGGTACGCTGCCGCCGGCTCACGCCCAGTATGAGGATCACCATGCCCCACACGGAGAGAACGAACTCTGGGGCCAGGGCGATGAGAAAGTGGGCCTGATTGCTGAAGTCGAGCTGCATATATCTAGAGGCCTCTCTAGTCGACTGCCGTATCGGCGGTCTTCGTATCGGGGGCTTCGGTCTGGGTGACTTGCACTGGTGCCGCGGCCTCGACGCGCTCCAGCACCGCCTGCACGCTGGGCTCCATGCGCAGCAGGAAGGGGGTGGGATACACACCGATCCAGATCATGAGGGCGATCATGGGGGCCAGAATGGTGATCTCCCGCCGGGACAGATCCTCGACCTTCCTGTTTTCCTCCTGGTCGAGCGCGTTGAAGAAGATGCGCTGGACCATGGGCAGCATGTAGTACGCTGCGAAGATCACTCCCGTAGCCGCTAGGACTCCCATCACGGGATGGTTCTCGAACGTGCCCAGGAGCGCCAGGAACTCGCCGGGGAAGCCGCTCGTGCCCGGGAGGCCGATGGAGGCCAGCGCCGTAATGACGAAGGCCGTGGCGAACCAGGGCGCCACGCGGCCCAGACCGCCGAAGTCCTCGATCGCCCGGGTGTGCCGGCGCTCATGGAGCATGCCGAGCAAGAGGAACAGGGCGCCCGTGGAGATCCCGTGGGAGATCATGATGAGCATCCCACCCTGGAGGCCGTTGATGCTGAGGGCGAAGACCCCGATGACCACGAAGCCCATGTGGGCCACGGAGGTGTACGCCACGAGCTTCTTGGCGTCGGGCTGCACCGCCGCCACCCAGGCCGCGTAGATGATTCCCACCACGCCCAGGGTCAGCATCGTCATGATCACAGTGGGGTGTTGGGAGGCCACCGGGAAGAAGGGCAGCAGGAACCGCACGAACCCGTAGGTTCCCATCTTCAGGAGGACCGCGGCCAGCACGACCGAGCCCGGAGTGGGAGCCTCGACGTGCGCATCGGGAAGCCAGGTGTGGAACGGGAAGAGCGGCACCTTGATGGCGAAGGCCAGCGCGAATGCCGAGAAGAGCCAGAACTGCTCCGCGGGAGACAGCGGAACCTGCAGCAGGTCCAGGAACGCGAACGAAGTGACGCCCATAAGCGTCTTCGCCCGGAAGTACAGGTAGAGGATCGCCACCAGCATGAGAAGCGATCCAAAGGAGGTGAACAGGAAGAACTTCACCGCCGCATAGACCCTGCGCTCGCCGCCCCAGATGCCCACGATGAAGTACATGGGGACCAGGGTGAGCTCGAAGAACACGTAGAAGAGGAAGAGATCCACCGCGGCGAAGACACCCACGACCCCGACCTCCAGGAGGAGCATCAGGGCGTAGAAGGCCTTCTCGTTCTTCTTGATGTAGTTGAAGGACCCCAGGATGGCGAGCGGCGTCGTAAACGTCGTCAGCAGCACCATGAACAAGCTGATGCCGTCGAGTCCCAGGGCGTAGCTCACACCCCACTGGCCGATCCACGGCCGGCTGCTCGTGAGCTGATATCCACCGGCACCCATCGTCGGATCGTACGCCCACCAGAGTCCCAGGCTCAGGACGAAGACCGCCACGCTCCACCAGAGCGCCAGGTGCTTGGCCCGCTCCTCAGGGGCCCACAGCACGTGGACCATCCCCACCAGGGGCAGCCAGATGAGCGCATGCAGCGCCCAAGAGTCGTAGGCGAGAGCGTTCAGCATGTCACCACAATGTCCAGGGGACGCTCAAATCGGATGCAGGGGTAGGAGCCCGAGGAGGTGCAACGAGGAGTACCGAAAGGTACTTCGCAGGCGCGCCGACGAGAGGCGACACCCGGGTACCCGCGCCGAGGCGTGGGTGGGGCCGATTTCAGCGTCCCACCCACTAGAAAGCTACCATCCCGAGGATCACTAGCACCCCAACTGTAAAGAAGAATGCGTACGTGTTCACTTGGCCGGTCTGGAAGAGGCTACCGACCCAACCCAGAGCTCGCGCCCCGTTCCCGACCAGATTGACGAATCCGTCGATGATGCCTGTGTCGATGACACGCCACGAGAAGCGGGACAGGGCCTGGATCGGGTGGACCACGATGCGGTCGTACAGCTCGTCCACGTACCACTTGTTGTAGAGGATGCCAGCGAAGCCCGTGGGCGCCGCATCTTCCGTCGCGACCGGGACGTCTTTGGGGGTCAGCAGCCGGATCGTGGCCATGACGACGATGAGGGCGCCCACCGTGGAGATGAGCCCCCAGGCCACCTCGCCTCCTCCCAAGGGCGCCGAGTGGGCGATCCCGCCCAGATGAGTCTCCTGCACGCGGTGGGCGGCCTCCGTCACGGGCTCGAGCCAGTGGTGCAGCGATTCGGACATGGGAAGGATGCCGAAGCCGCCCAGGAACGACCTTTGAAGGTCCTCGGACACGTTGACCCAGCCGCCCACCACCGACAATGCCGCCAGGATGGCCAGCGGGATCCACATGGTCTTCGGGGCCTCATGGAGATGCCGGGCCTCTTCCGACCCGATCCTGTTCGTGCCGTGGAAGGTCATGACCATGAGGCGCGTCATGTAGAACGCGGTGAGCATGGCCGTCGCCAACGCCATCACCCAGTAGACCGTATATAGGCCGCCGTAGGGAGCGTTCTCCGCCCCGGCCATAGCGCCGGTCATCCAGATGATCTCGTCCTTGCTGAAGAACCCGGCAAAGGGCCAGATCCCGGCGATGGCCAGGGTGGCGAGCCACATGGTGACCCACGTGATGGGCATGTATTGCCTGAGCCCACCCATGTTGCGCATGTCCTGGGCGTCCCAGTCCTTGTGGGTGTGGTGCAGGGCGTGGTGTATGGAGTGGATCACCGCGCCGGAGCCCAGGAAGAGGAGCGCCTTGAAGAAGGCGTGGGTCATGAGGTGGAACACGCCGGCCGTGTAGGCCCCTACCCCGACTCCCAGGAACATGTAACCGAGCTGGGACACGGTGGAGTACGCCAGCACCCGCTTGATGTCGTATTGCTTGAGCGCGATGGTCGCTGCGAAGAGGGCCGTGAGCACGCCTATTCCGGCCACCGCCGCGCTACTGAGGGGCGCCAGAGCGAAAAGGAGCGACGATCGCACGACCAGGTAGACGCCCGCCGTCACCATGGTGGCGGCGTGGATTAGGGCCGAGACCGGCGTCGGGCCCCACATGGCGTCGGGCAGCCAGATGTAGAGCGGGATCTGCGCGCTCTTCCCGGTGGCCGCCACGAGGAAGAAGAGGGTCACGGTGGTGACGAGCGGTCCGCCGTACTCGAAGACGTCCTCGGCTCCTCCGAAAACGTCCACGAAGTCCATGGATCCGAAGGCCACGAACAACAGGAAGACGGCCAGTAGGAAACCCAGGTCCCCGATCCGGTTGACGATGAACGCCTTCTTCCCCGCCGACGCCTTCTCCTCGTCGCTGAACCAGTAGCCGATGAGCAGGTAGGAACAGAGCCCGACGCCCTCCCAGCCCACGAACATGACCGCATAGCTCGATCCCATGACCAGGATCAGCATGAAAAAGACGAAGAGATTCAGGTAGGCGAAGTACCGGGGGTAGCCCGGGTCGTCCTGCATGTACCCGACGCTGAACACGTGGATCAGGAAGCCGACACCGGTGATGACCAACATCATGACCATGGCGAGCTGGTCGAGCTGGATGGCGGCGGCGACCTCGAAGCTGCCCGTGACCATCCAGGTCCAGTAGCTGCGGACGACGGGCTCGTGGATCTCGGCTCCCACCATCCCCACGAAGTTTACCACCGTGAGGAGGAAGGCCAGGCCCATCACGCCGGGGCCGATCCAGGTGGGCCAGCTGTGGGTCCTGGGACGGCCACGCCCAAGGAAGTCGTGCTCGCCGCCGGCTCGCACGGCGTCGGCGGAGATGCGCGCCGCAGACAGCGCCAGGGCTCCGTTGATCAGGAAGCCCAGGAGCGGCAGCAGGATGATGAGCCCGGGCAGGACGGGCTCCCAGGCTCGGTGGGCCTCCGCGCCCTCCACCGCCTGAATCAGGTAGAGTCCGAGATTCGTCACGACGCTACCACTTGAGCAGGTTGAAGTTGTCCACGTTCGCCGTCTCGTAGTGCCGGAAGATCGAGATGATGATGGCCAGCCCGACGGCGGCCTCGGCCGCCGCCACCGTCATCACGAAGAAGACGAAGAGCTGGCCCTCGATTCCCACGTATCGGGAGAAGGCCACGAAGGTCAGGTTCACGGCGTTGAGCTGAAGCTCGATGCACAGGAACATGATTATGACGTTGCGGCGCACGATGACGCCCATGGTCCCGATGACGAAAATCAGGGCCGAGAGGATCAGGGACTCGGCGAGCATGTCGCTCCCCATCACACCTCCTTCTTGGCCAGGACGATGGCACCTACGATGGCCACGAGGAGCAGGATTCCCGTGAGCTCGAAGGGGACCACGTAGTCCGTGAAGAGGGGCCGGGCGATGGAGCCTATCGCCCCGTACTCCAACAGAGCCGCGTCGATGGCGTCGGCCGCCCCGAGGCCGCTCTCCAACCCGCCGGATCCGCTGCCGAGCTGCCTCGCCAGCAGGCCGCCCAGGCCTCCCGCCACGGCGAAGCCGAAGATCATGGCGATGCCGCCCCGGATGTCACGCTGATAGTCGTGGCCCAGGTTCAGGAGCATGATGACGAAGAGGAAGAGCACCATGATGGCCCCGGCGTAGACCATGATCTGGATGGCCGCCAGGAAATGGGCCTCCAGCAGCACGAAGATGCCGGCGATGCTCGCCAGGCTGGCCACCATGAACATCAGGCTCGCTATGGGGCTTCGCCCCATCACCACGCCGAAAGCGCCCCCGACCGCTACGGCGGCGAATACGTAGAAGAGCAGATCAGCCATGTCTATCGTTTTCGCATGGCGCCGACCTCATAACTCCATCACTCACTCTTCGGATCCTCGGGATCCCACAACAAGGTTAGCGGGTGGTCCACCTCCATGAGGCGGTCCAGGTCGTAGACGAAGCGGTCCCGCGAGTACTCGGCGTTCTCGAAGTCACGGCCCATGTGGATGGCCTCTACGGGGCATACCTCCTGGCACATTCCGCAGAAGATGCAGCGGAACTCGTCGATCTCGAAAACGATGGGATACCGGTTCCCCTGGTCGTCCTCGCCACCCACGAGGCGGATGCAGTTCGCGGGACAAACCGTGGGACAGAGCCCGCACGCCACGCACTTGGGCCGCCCGTCGGCGTGGACCTCCATGCGGTGTGTGCCCCTCCACCTTGGACTCAGCTCAGTCTGCTCCTCGGGGTACTGCTGTGTCACGTTGTCCGGGTTCACCATGTGACGGAGCGTCACGGACATGCCCTTGAGGGCGGCCCTCAGATACGACGTGCGTCCCGGATCGGGCCTACGGACGACCTTTACGGTTACAGCCATGTCATTTCCCCGAAACGAGTTACGGTTGATGGTCTGCTGTACATTCTAATCTCCTGAGGCCGGCGCCTCTTCGAGGGCCCTCACCCTGCCGGCTGCAGCACCCCCGATGATCCGACCGCGATCGAGGTGGAAGACGAAGGCCACCGTGCATACGGTGCTCACCGCCGTCAGCGCGAGGCCGTAGGTGAACCCATACGTCACCCCCACCTGATCGAGGATCAACATGGTCCCGGCCATGACCATCACGTAGGCCAGGGCCGTGGGGAGGAGGACCTTCCAACCCAGCTGCATGACCTGGTCGTAACGGAAACGCGGCAACGTCCAGCGGACCCAGATGTACAGCAGGAGAAAGAACGCCGTCTTAGCCGCGAAAGCCGCGAAGGTGAGGAGCGTCTTCCATACGGCCGGTACCGCTGCGATGGGTGCGCCGTCCGCGCCGAACCCGCTGACCAGAGAGCCTCCGTACCAAAAGGCGTCGTCCCAGGTCCCCGGGAGGTCCCACCCCCCGAAGAAGAGGGTGGCCATGAGGGCTGAGGCCGTCAACATGTGGGAATATTCGGCGATGAAGAACATGGAGAACTTCATGGCCGAGTACTCGGTGTGGAATCCCGTGATGAGCTCGGACTCGGCCTCCGGCATGTCGAACGGGAGCCGGTTCGTCTCGGCGAAGGCGGCGATCACGAAGAGGATGAACCCGAGTGAGAGAGGCAGAACGTACCAGAGGTCCAGCTGCTGCTGCTTCCAGACGATCTCGGTGAGCGTGACGTTCCCTGCGAGCATCAGGACCACGAGGAGGCTCAGCCCCAGGGGCACTTCATAACTCACCATCTGGGCCGAGGCCCGCAGCGCGCCCAAGAAGGCGTACTTGTTGTTCGACGCCCAGCCCGAGATGACGATCCCGTATACCCCCAGCGAGCTCAACGCGAGGATATAGAGGATGCCGATGGGGACGTCGGCGATGATCATGTCCACCACTCCCCAGGGAGTGGGCAGAGGCGCCGCGAAGGGCACGACGGCGAACGTCACAAGCGCCGGGACCATGGCAAGCATGGGCCCGAGCATGAAGTAGAGCTTGGACGAGGAGGCAGGGAGCGTCTCTTCCTTCACTAGGTTCTTGAGGCCGTCGGCGATGGGCTGGAGAAGCCCGAAGGGACCCACGCGGTTGGGACCCATGCGGTCCTGGATGAACGCCGACAAGCGTCGCTCGGCCAGCGTCGTGTACGCCACGGTAAGCATCACCACGCCGAACATGACGGCGATCTTGAGAGAGGAGGCCACCAGGAGCGGGATGCCGGCAATGGGCTGGAGCACGTCCATGTCAGTCCCCCGCCAACGACACGGTTGCGTTGGTCTGGGCACCCTGGAGGCTCAAGTCCTCGTAGTCGATCCCTTCGTAGGCCGGCACCTGCGCCGACAGGAGCTGGAAGGCTTGATCCGCCCTGCGTGGCCCATCGTGGCCCTCGAGGGCCCCTACGAGTGCCCCCAGAACAAGCCAGGCCGGTCTCGCCGTCCCTGGGCCGTCCAACGCGGGCCAGAACCGTTGAACCCGGCCCGCATGACTCGTGAAGGTCCCTTCCTGCTCAGCGAATGTGGTTGTGGGGAGGGCGAAGTCTGCCGCGGCCAGAGGAGGCGACGTATACGCTCCCAGGTTGACGACGGCCTCCGCCTCGGCGCCGAATCCCTCCGGCGCGTCTTCGAGGGAGTCTCCCAGCACCAGGATCACTCCGGTGTGGCCCGCGAAGTCGTTCAGGCCGCCCTGCCCAGAGTCGTCGCCGACGCGGGTGAAGCCGAGGAGTTCGGCCCCCCGAACGTTGGGAGCCAGGTCCTTGCGACGGGCGAGCCCCTCGTAGCCGGCCAAGGCCACCTCCTCATCGCTCCGGGGCGACCGGTAGACGACCTCTCCGCCGCCCAAGGAGTCCACCAGGCGTGCTACCGCCCCCAGGTCCTCGTTGGACCAGAACGGCGACACGACGGCCTTCACGCCCCCGTTTCCGCCCTCCAGGCGGTCCTTCAGGGCTGCCAGGGCCTCCTTCCACCCCATGGCCGTGCTTTGCCCCGAGCTCCGGACCACCGGCACCTCGAGACGATCGCCGCGATTGAGCCACTCATAGCGAGCACGGCCGTAGTCGCAGATCCAGTGGCCGTTCACGTCCGGGTTGTGCCGTGGCGTCATCCGATGGACGAGGTTGTCCCGGGTGTGGAGCTCGATGTTGCACCCTTGGCTGCAGTTGGGGCATACGGACGGCGTGTGCTCGAGATCCCAGGCCCGGGCCTTGTGCAGGAAGTCCTTGGAGACGAGCGCTCCCACCGGGCAGATGTCCACCACGTTGCCCGCCCAATCCGCCTCTTCCAGACCGGATTCGAAAAAGGTGTCGATGACCGAGCGGCTGCCGCGCTCGACCACGGCCAATAGCGGGTTCTGCTCCATCTCGTTCATGAACCGGACGCAGCGCGTGCACATGACGCAGCGGTCACCGTAGAAGAGGACGTCACCACCGAAGTCGTCGCGCCCGAACACGCGCTTGGGCTCGCGGCCCCGCCCATGCTCCCTCCCCTCCGCGAAGACGTAGTCCTGGAGCTCACATTCTCCGGACTGGTCACAGATGGGGCAGTCCAGGGGATGGTTCACCAGGTAGAACTCCAGCACCCCGGTCCGCATCCGCAGCGCCTGTTCGCTCGCGGTGTGCACGACCTGGTCCTGGGCGACCTGCGTGGTGCAGGAGGGGAGCAGCTTGGGAGCGCCCTCTACCTCCACCAGGCAGAGGCGGCACATGGCCGGTGACGAAAGCCCCGGATGATAGCAGTAGTGAGGGATCTCGGTCCCCTCGCCCTGTGCGGCCTGCAGGATCGTGGTCCCCTTGGGGACGGTCACCTCCTGTCCGTCGATGGTCAGCGCGACGTTCTCGATGTTCCGTCCGTTCTCGGCCATGACCTTAGTGTCCCGTTACCAAAGTGTCTCGGCCAGTCGAGGGCACGGTGCATCCGTAAGGGAACACTACGCGACCCCGACTCTCTCCCCGCGGCGGATCAGCGCCAGATACTCGTCTTTGAACTTCGCTATGGAGGACTGGACCGGAGCCGCCACCGAGTCCGAGAGCACGCAGATGGTCGTGCCGGTCATCTGGTCCGTGAGCTCGATGAGGGTGTCCAGGTCCTCCTCGGTGCCGCGGCCGTCCTCGATGCGCCGGAGGATTTTGGTGACCCAGGTGGTGCCTTCGCGGCAGGGAGTGCATTGGCCGCAGGATTCGTGGGCGTAGAACGACGCCATGCGCATGACCTGGTGGACGATGTCGGTGGATTCGTCCATCACGATGACCGACGCACAGCCGAGCATCGAGCCGGACTCCACCACACCCTCGTAGGAGAGCTCGCACGTCTCGCACTCCTCCGCCGAGAGGAGCGGGACGGAGCTTCCACCGGGTATCACCGCCTTAAGGGCCCGGCCCTCGGGGATTCCACCGCAAACGTCGTAGATGAGCTCGTACAACGGGAATCCCAGAGGCAACTCGTAGTTACCCGGTCGGTTCACGTGGCCGCTCACGCAGAAGAGCTTGGTGCCGGAGCTCTCCTCCGTGCCCCACTGTCTGTACCACTCACCGCCGTTCTCGACGATGGAGGGGATGGCGCAAAGGGTCTCCACGTTGTTGATGGTGGTGGGCATCCCGAAAACGCCCACAGCCGCCGGGAAGGGTGGCTTCACCCGCGGCTCCCCCCGACGTCCCTCCAGGGAGTTCATGAGGCCCGTTTCTTCTCCGCAAATGTAGGCCCCTGCACCGACGTACACGGTCAGGTCGATCTTCTGGCCCGAGCCCATGACGTCGTCGCCGAGGATTCCGGCCTCGTACGCGTCCTCGACGGCACGGGCGAGGACCTGGTTGGCTTCGAAGAACTCGCCTCTGCAGTAGATGTAGACGTGCTCGGCGCCCATGGCGTAGGCTCCGATGACGCATCCCTCGATGACCAGGTGAGGCACCCAGCGCATGAGCTCGCGATCCTTGAAGGTCCCGGGCTCCGACTCGTCTGCGTTGCACAACAGGTAGTGGGCCCTGGACTTGTCCTTGGGCATGAAGCTCCACTTGAGACCCGTGGGGAACCCTGCCCCTCCCCGGCCTCGGAGTCCCGAGTCTTTCACGGTCTCCACGACGTCCTCGGGACTCATGTCCAGGGCCTTCTTCAGGGCCTGGTATCCGCCCCTGGCCTTCCAGCCCTCCAGCGTCCGGGCTTCCGGATCACCGAAGTACTTGGAGAGGATCGGGACTTCCTTGTCATGACTGTACGGGTAGCCCATGCCTAGAGGCCTGTTGAGGAAGTGGGGCGAGCCGCGTTGGGAGCGCCACCGTTATCGCTCTTCAGTTGCTCGAGGATCTTAGGCACTTCACCGGGCGTCACGTTCTCGAAGTACCTGGAGTTGATCTGCACGCAGGTGGGAAAGCCGCAACCCGCCAAGCACTCCGCCTCGATGGTCGTGAACGCCCCGTCGGCGGACGTTGCGCCCAGTTCGGTGTCGGTGTACCTGAGGAAGGCCTCCAGGACGTCTTCGCCGCCACACAGGTTGCAGCTGATGTTGGTACAGACCTGGATCAGGTACCGCCCCACGGGCCGCTTGTTGTACATGGTATAGAACGTGGCCACGCCCCGGACATAGGCCGCCGACAGGCCGAGCAGCTCGGCGACCCGATCCATCGTTTCGGGAGAGATGTGACCGCGTACCTCTTGGGCCAGATTCAAGGCCGGAATCAGCGCGGCTCGCTGGTCCGGGTAGCGCGTCAGGATCTTCTCGAAGCGCTCTTGATACGGACCCTCGAAGAGAGGCGCGTCCGGGTCCTTCTCCTCGAGCATGTACGGATAGCTCGAGGCGCCCGCGGGATGGCCACCCTCCAGTGCGCGCACACCCACGAAGTCGAGCCCACGGACCTGTTCTTCCGTGAGGTCGTACTCCCCGGTGTTTCCGGCCCAGCCGGGGTTCCTGAAGGGAATCTCACTCATCGATCGATTTCGCCCAGAACGATGTCCAGGCTGGCGTTGATCATGATCAGGTCGGAGACCAGATGGCCCTCGGCCAGCTTGGAGATCACCGACAGGTTGACGAAGGACGGGGGTCGGATTCTCCAGCGGACCGGCTTCTCGCCGCCGTCGCTCACCACGTACATCCCTAGCTCACCCTTGGAGCCCTCCACCGCGAAGTAGCAGTCCCCCGCCGGCACGGGGATGCCCTCGGTGATCAGCTTGAAGTGGTGGATCATCGACTCCATGTCGCTCATGCAGTCCGTCTTGCTGGGCAGGGACACCCGGGGATCGTCCACGTTGATGGGACCGTCGGGGAGCCGGTCAAGGGCCTGGTGCAGGATGCGAACGGTCTGGCGCATCTCCTCCATGCGGACCAGGTAGCGGTCGTAGCAGTCGCCGTTCTCGCCTATCGGCACCTCGAAGTCGTAGGTCTCGTAGTCATAGTACGGCTGGTCCTTGCGGAGATCGTAGGGCACGCCCGAGGCCCTCAGGTTGGGACCGGTGAAGCCGTGGTTGACGGCGTCCTTCCCCGAGATGACCCCCACGTCGAGCGTCCGCCCGAGGTGAATCCCGTTCGTGGTCAGCAGAGAGTCGATTTCGTCGAGGGTGTCCGGGAACGTCTCCAGAAAGTCCTTGAGCGACTCGGTCCAGCCGTCGGGGAGATCGGCCATCATGCCGCCGATCCGCGTGGCCGACGTGGTGATGCGCGCGCCCGTGAACGACTCGTGGAGTTGGTAGATGCGCTCCCGCTCCTGGAAGGCGTACAGGAAGGGGGTGAACGCCCCCACGTCGATAGCCATGGTCCCGAGCCACAGGAGGTGGCTGAAGATCCGGTCCATTTCCATACAGATGACCCGTACGACCTTGCAGCGCTCCGTGACCTCGAGGCCCATGAGCTTCTCGACGGCCATGACATAGACGCAGTTGTAGATGAGCGGCGCCAGGTAGTCTATCCGGTCCGTCAGGGGGACGATCTGGTTCCAGGTCCGGTACTCACCGAGCTTCTCGAAGGACGAGTGCAGGAAGCCGATGTCGGGCATGATCCGGAGAACCGTCTCGCCGTCGAGCTCGCAGATTAAGCGAAGCACTCCATGCGTCGCAGGGTGCTGGGGCCCGATGTTGATGAGCATGTGCTCCGAGCCGATAATGGGCTCCACGGACGAGTTGGGGATCACGGAGCGTCCTCCACGTCTGCGTCCGGCTCGTCCGGCTCCGGCGGAAGGAGGCCCGGGGCGCCGCCCATCTCCAGCATTTCCTCCGTGTAGTAGTCGTGGTAGTCCTGGGAGAGGGCACGCTTCGTCTGCTCGGCCCGCGAGAAGCGCCCCCGGAGCGGGAAATCCTTCCGGAGGGGATGCCCCTCGGCATAGTTCTGCGGCATCATGATCCGTCGAAGGTCGGGGTGTCCCGTGAAGTCCACGCCGAACAGGTCGTAGACCTCTCGCTCGAGCCAATCGGCCGAGTGCCAGAGCGACGTCACCGTCTCGATGGCCAGCCTCTCGAGCTCCAGCTCGCACTTGACCCTGAGGGCCCGTCGATGAGTCACGGACCAGAGCTGGTAGACCACCTGTATGGGTCGTCCTCCACCGTAGTCGACGGCGGTGACATCCACGAGCAGATCGTAATCGTGGTCCGCATCGTCCTTCAGCCAGCCCAGAATCTCGGCGTTTTGCGTGGGCTCGATGAAAACGACGTGCTGGTCACCCGCCTGCACTTCGTGGTGAAGAACGGCTTCGCCGAAGCGGTCCTTCAAAGCGGTGACGGAGGGGTGCTCCAGGGCCTGATCGGCCGTGCCCCGTAGAGTCTCGACGGGACCATCGGAAGCCTCCGGCCCCTCCTCCACCACGTCGAACGTGGGGCCGTTGTCTTCTGCCATGCCCAGCCCGCCTACGGAAGCAGATCCTCGGACCGGTCCGGACGCTTGGTCTGGGCCAGGCCGGCGAGGCGCTCCTGCTGGGTGGAGTTTCCGAACGGACCGGACAGGGCCGTGACTTCTTCGGCGCTCACCTCTGGGAATCCGACCCGATCAGGATCCTCCGCCCTCAGGTTGTGATGCTCCGCGAGAGTTTCTCCTCGGATCTTCTCCTGGATCATCATGAGGCCGTAGATGAGGCCCTCGGGACGGGGAGGACATCCGGGCACGTAGACGTCGACGGGAACGACGGTGTCGATTCCCTGCACCATCGAGTAGACGTCGAACACGCCGCCCGAGCTGGCGCAGGCGCCCATTGAGACGACCCACTTGGGCTGCATCATCTGGTCGTAGATCCGCCGGAGAACGGGTGCGAGCTTGTACGGAACCCGGCCGGCGCAGATGAGAACGTCGGCCTGGCGCGGGCTGAACGCCATTCGCTCCATGCCGAAGCGGGCCAGATCGAAGTGGGAGGCGGCGGAAGCCATCATCTCGATGGCACAACAGGCCGTTCCGAAGGGCATGGGCCACAAGGAGTTCCTGCGGGCCCAATTCACGACGAAGTCGACCTTTGTGGTGAGGAACGTAGGGCCACCGGCACCCATGAGCCCCCCCCTGTGGCCACCCGTGTGGCCCATCGCCTGGGCGTCCGCCACGCTCGGCGTGCCCCTGATATCGCCCTCGTTCAGTCCCATTCGAGTCCTCCCTTCTTCCACTCGTAGATAAGCCCCACTGCCAGTACGGCCACGAACATGCTGACCGCTACGAATGCCCCCCAGCCGAGCTCCCGCATCTCCACGGCCCAGGGAATGAGAAAAATGGTCTCCAGATCGAAGACGATGAAGCTGATGGCCACGAGGTAGAACTTGACGGAAAAACGCACCCGGGTGTCGCCAAGCGGAATCATACCCGACTCGTAGGGCATCTCCTTGTGTGGAGTGGGTCGCCTGGGGTTGAGAACGTGGGAGGCAATGCCCATTCCGAGCGCGTTGATGACCGACACGCCGAAGAGGATCAACAGCGGGATGTATGATCCCGACATGGCAGCCTTTTGAGGTGGCTTGTGAAATCGTTCACTTGTTGGACGACAAAAGGTATTCCGAGGCTCGAAGAAGTGTCAAGCCGCGCCTGGGGCCCTTGGAAGCCCGTTTGCAGTACTGTCCCAAGCGGTCGTATTTTGAGCGCCCGGTACCCTGGGAAGAGGGGTCCGTTCCCACTTTCCGAGGCCTTGTTCTCGCGTCAGAGCCGAGTCTTACTCGAAACCCTCCGAGCCACGCCGACATGCCAATCAAGAGCGACAACTGGATCCGCAGGATGGCCGAGGAGCACGGGATGATCGAGCCCTTCGAGGCCAACCAGGTAAAGGATGGCAACATCTCCTTCGGGCTTTCCTCATACGGCTACGACATCCGCGTCGCCTCGGAGTTCAAGGTCTTCACGAACGTTCACAACGTGATCGTCGATCCCAAGCATTTCGACGACCGCTCCTTCGTGGACGTGAACGAGAAAGAGTGCATCATCCCGCCCAACTCGTTCGCGCTGGCACGCACCGAGGAATACCTCCGGATTCCGCGGGACGTCCTGGTGGTGTGCGTGGGAAAGAGCACCTACGCACGGTGCGGCATTATCGTGAACGTGACCCCGTTGGAGCCCACCTGGTGTGGGTATCTCACCCTGGAGATCTCGAACACCACGCCGCTCCCCGCGAAGATCTACGGAGGAGAGGGCATCGCTCAGCTCCTCTTCTTCGAGGGCGATGAGGAGCCGAGCGTGGCCTACGTCGATCGGAACGGGAAGTACCAGGATCAGGTCGGTGTGACCCTGCCCAAGCTGTAGAAGCCTAGCCCGACATCCGGGCGGCTCGGAACAGCATGTCGGCGGACTGAAGGAGCTTTCCCCGCAGCCGCGGCGGGTAGTCGGGACCCAGTCCTTCCAGGAAGGTCCGGACGATGAGAGCCGCCTCGGCCGAGCTGTGCCCGTCCAAGGTGGAGTCGAGCCACCCTTTCGGGAAGAAGATGTCTCCCGTGCGCTGGATCTCTTCGAGGAGGGCCAGACTCGGCAGGATGAACCGGCGGGAGTGGGCGGAACGGAGCGGGTGATGCAAGGCCGCAAGACCCGACCGAACCCACGGCTCGCGCTCGCGGTTCGCCGGGTCGTCGAGCTGTACGAAGAAGGCCTCGCGCACGGCCGGATCGCTGGACAGAGCCGGGCGGATGAAGGCGAAGCGATCCCTCCGGTCGGGGTTCGTGATGCGCTCGGCCTGCCGAGTGAGTATCTCCTCGACATCGGGCACGTCGCGCACGGCAAGTGCCTCGGCGAGGTTCGTGAAGTCCCGCTCCGACAACGGAACGCCCGGAACCTCCATGGCTTCGTCCCAGATGCGCCTCAAGCGCTCTACCCCGTCATCGGAGATCACGATGCGTCTCCAGGCCCCGAAATAGGCCGCTCCAAGTGTGGGCGCCGAGGCGGATTCGATGCCCACCCACAGCACGCGCTCCAGGCTCGGAGCTAACTCCCGTCGTTCCCCCTCGCTTGTGAGCCGCCAGAAAGCCGTGCCCACGTATCCCAGGATGCGTTGAACGTTCTGCTCCACGGACTCCGTCCTGAGACCCCTGAGAAGGAGGTCCATCCATGCGGTGGGCTCGACCTCTCCCTCCAGGACGGCATCCCACAGCGTCACCCACCCGATCCCTCTGATGAGGGGATCCTCCACCTCGGGGAGGTTCTCCATGAGATACCGCAGGCTGAGCGAGTCCAAATGGAAGTGCCCATACTCCACCCCCGCGGCGTTGGGGAGCACGAAGTTCGGGCGTGGACGACCGATCCAGTCGTCCAGTGGGGCCGCGGAGCCCGAGAGATCGACGGGGACCCGAAAGGTCTCGTCGTCGTAGGCCAGGAGCACCTCGAGTTGCTGAGGCCAGATGCGATTCCGCCCGTGAGGGTCTTCCTGGAAGACCCTGAGCAGGTCCACGCCGCCCTCGCCGTCGTCCAGGATCTGCGTGATGATCACGGGGCGCCCGGGCTCCTCCACCCACACCTGGCTCCACGCCGCCAGGTCGGCCTCGGAGCGGCGATCCAGAATGGCGATGAGCTCGGGCCATGTCGCGTTTCCGTAGCTGAACGCACTCAGGTACTCGCGCATGCCGTCACGAAATGACTCCTCCCCGAGGAGCAACTCGAGCTGGCGCATGACGATGGGAGCCTTCTGGTAGATGATTGCCCCGTAAAGGCTACCGGCCCCCTTCAGGTTTTCCAGGGGCTGGCGGATGGAGTTGGCGCCGTCGGTGCGATCGACGCCGTAGGCCGTGTTGTGATGGGCCAGGAAGAAACGGAGGTCGTGATCGATCTCCGGGAACGACGGATGGACGATCTTCGCCGCCATGAAGTTGGCGAACACCTCTTTTGTCCAGACGTCGTCGAACCAGTTCATGGTGACCAGATCACCGAACCACATGTGAGCGGTCTCATGGGCGATGACGCTGGCCCGCCCCAGGAACTGGGACTGCGTAGCGGACTCGTCCAGCATCAGGCTGGACTGGCGGTAGAAGATGCCGCCCGGGTGCTCCATGCCGCCGTACTGGAAAGGCGGGATGAGTACGAAGTCGAACTTCCCGAAGGGGTACAGGATGCCCGTGTACTCCTCCAGCCACTCCAGCGCCACCTCGTGGAGGTCGAAGATCGCCTCACGATTCCGCGCCACCTTCTCGTCATCCGTCTCCCTGTGGAACATCCTCACCGTGCGGCCGGCGCGTTCGGCCGTCTCGATACGGAAGTCGCCCACCGCGAAGGCGAAGAGGTACGTGGGGATAGGCTCGGTCTCCGCGAAACGGTAGGTCGCTCCCCCCTCCCCTCCCGCCGCCTCCTCCCTTGCCGTCTCCCTCCCGTTGGCCACGGCCACCCACCCCTCCGGGACGTCGAGTGTGAGGGTGAACCGGCCCTTCAGGTTCGGCTGATCGAAGAGCGGCAACGAGAAATGAGCCCGATCGGGTACGAAGAGCGTGTACAGAAAGGCGTTGTTGCGGTTGAGGGCCTCGTCCCCGGCCGCGAAGTCGACTTCGATCTGGTTGCGTGAACCCGCTTCGAGAGCCCTGGCGGGTACCACCACGTGATCGTTGACGGCCTCCCAATCCACCGGGACCCCATTGGCCCGAACGGCTGTCACCCGCTCGAGTGGGTCCTTGAAGTCGAGGATCACGTCGGTACGCTCGGCGTCTGACCATAAAAATTCGATGGTCACGGACCCCTCCAGGGCCGACTCGCGCTCCCGTGGAACTCGGAGTCGGTAGTCGTAGCGGACCTCCTCGAGCGTCGCCGAACGGAGCTCGGCCAGGTCCCACGAGATCCCCTCCTCCGTGAAGAGCGGGGAGCGGGCGCCGGAGCAGCCGCAGAGGGTCAGGGCCACCAATCCGGTTATCAAGAAAGAGAGGCGTGCGTGGCGTATCATGGCGAGACGACCCTGGAGAGTCTCAGACGAGGAGTCAACTTGGCCGGGATGCAGCGACCCTGAAAGGGTACGCGGAGGCCTCCCCCACCAGAAGAGGCCCTCCCGGGAGCTCCGGGAGAGCCTCTCACGCCAGCTGTCAGGCGCTTGCGCTACGCCGCGTCGTCCCGCCTTGATCCCACGGCGCCCCGGCCCTCTTGGTGGCTCGCGAACTTCGGCAACGGAACACTAGCGGCTGTGGAAGCGCACCTCTTCGAAGTCGTCCCAGCTCACCAGCGTCGAGTCGCCGTCGTCGTTCGTGACGACGATCCCTCGATTCCCGTCGTTCACGTCGTTCGAGTCGGAGAGCTGCAGGGTCCGCCCGTCCAACAACGTGACCGTGGCACCCCTTTGCGACCTGTGCCTCACGGACTGGATCTGACCGAACTCGACGTAGAACTCCACGTCGTCGTCCTTTCCGTTGAGCATCTCCCAACTGTACGCCTCGTCGTTGTCCCAAAGGAGGTAGCCGGTGAGCTCGTCCCCGTCGAGGGTGGTCACCGTGCCGTAGAGGCGATGGCCTCCGTCAAACGCGTCCCGGCCCATGTGGCTCTCGGGCTCGTGGAAGCGCAGCTCCTCGAACTCGTCCCAATCGACCTTCACCTGTCCGAGCCCGACATCCGAGATGGAGATCCCGTTGTTACTGGAATCCACGTCGTTGGTGCCGCGGAGCACGAGCTCTTCGCCATCCTGCAGGGTCACATGTGCCGACCCCGAGCTGTTGCGCGCGATGACCGAGACATCCCCGAAACGGATCTCCCGATCGATTCCCCGGTCTTCACCGTCCAGGATGTCCGAGTGGAAGATCTCGTCCACGTCCCACGATACGTACCCGGTAAACTCCATGCCGGAGTTGGTGACCATGGTTCCGTAGAGGCTCTCCTCCCGGGCCTGCTCGAGGTCTCCCGTTGGCGCATCCATGAATTCGACCACGTCAATGTCGCGCCAGCGGAGCTCCACTTCACCATAGTTCGCGTCCACCACCACCAGACGACGGAGTCCCGATCCCAGGTCGGTGGCGTTCCCGTCGAGTTGGACCTCCTCGCCCGACCTGAGGAAGACAATGGCCGAGCGACTGTTCAGGGGCTCGATCCGGCGGATGTGCCCGAAGCGAATTCCCGACGAGACGCTGCTGGAGAGGTCGTTGTCCCTCCAAGAGATCCGGACGCCGCGCACCTCGATGTGGCGGTCATGACGGTCCCGCCCCAACCGGCTGTAACGCTCCACGTCTCGGTCCCGTCGCTCCACGTCTCGGTCCCGTCGCGCCTCGTCACGCATCCGGCGTTCCTCATCTCCTACGCGCCTCTCCTCGTCGTGCATGGCACGCTCGAAGCTCCTCGACGAAACCCTCTTGTTCGCGTCCAGGAGGTCGGCCCAGCTGCCTTCATTCCTGTCCCAGCGGATGTACGCCTCGTATTCCCGGCCCCTCGTGGTCACGACCCGGCCGTACAGCCGGTTGTCGCCGGAGGAGGGCATGGGAGCCACGGCGGGCGGTGGAGGGGGCAGCATCTCCGCGATCTCCGGAGGAGGCGGAGGGGGCAGCTCGGCCACGGCCGGCATGATCTGAGGCTCAGGAATGGGCTCCGGGCTGTGTCGAGACTGTGCGAGGGCCATGGTGACCAAGAAGAGCCCGAGGAAGCCGGCGATGGCCACACGCGTCATCTCGTCCTGACGAGACACGGGCTTGCTGATGAGCTTCTCGTCCTCCGGGTGCATGCCTCTGCGCTCGGGCCCGGAGTGGGTCTGATCCTCGCCCTTTTGCTGAGGGCCCCGAGGGCCCTGGTCATGACTGGACATCGACATTCGTCCCTTCCTCCCCTTCTTCTTCGCAGGATCCCTGGACGAGCATGGCCGAGTGGGGCCCCGGGCCGTCCCGTCCCTTATGAGTGTGACGCCGCGAACGGCCATTGGGTTGCGATGGTGTGATACGGGATCGGCGTCCCACTTCTGGATCACCCCCGTTACATTCCCGAGATGACCGAGTCCACACCCGCGCTGCGGGGCTACTGCGCCGCCGCCGAGGGCCATCCGTTCCACGGACCGTACCACGACGAGGAGTACGGTTTCCCCGTCACCGACGACCACCTCCTCTTCGAGCGACTCGTCCTGGAGATGAACCAAGCCGGGCTTTCGTGGCTGACGATCCTGAAGAAGAAAGAGACCTTCCGGCGGGCATACGACGGCTTCGACTTAGCCCGAGTCGCCAGCTACGGGGATGCCGACCGCAGCCGACTCCTGGTCGACCCCGGGATCATCCGCAATCGTCTCAAGGTCGATGCCGCCATCCACAACGCTGGACGTATCCTCGAGATCCGTGAGTCGCACGCCTCATTCGCCCGGTGGTTGGAAAGCCACCATCCCCGACCGAAGGCCGATTGGGTCCGCCTGTTCAAGAAGTCCTTCCGCTTCACCGGCGGCGAGATCACTGGCGAGTTCCTGACGAGCATCGGCTACCTGCCGGGTGCCCACGACCCCAACTGTCCCGTCTACGCCCGGATCCTCCACCTCGATCCACCATGGGCGCGGGCCGACGACGGAGCCCCTTGAGCACGGACCGGCCCACGCAGGAGACCTGGATCGCCACGCCGTTTCACTCACCGTGGTGGCTTCCCGGCGCCCATACCCAAACCCTTGCAGGGAAGCTGCTGCGCGCCAAGCCGCAGCTCGGTGTGACGGCCGAGCGGATCGACACCCCGGACGGCGACTTCCTGGATCTGGCCTGGATGCCCGAGACCGATCCTGCGGCGCCTGTGGTCCTCGTGCTTCATGGCCTCGAGGGACACACGCG
Source organism: Longimicrobiales bacterium (assembly GCA_965238005.1). Taxonomy (GTDB): domain Bacteria; phylum Gemmatimonadota; class Gemmatimonadetes; order Longimicrobiales; family Gaopeijiaceae; genus CBDCKN01. Next base: position 1,810,572 of record OZ250165.1, on the reverse strand, counting down.
TAGGGGGTACGTCGTCCAGATGTTCGTGGCCCTGGCCGACCGGGGCATGCGGGCCGTGGGTCTCAACTTCCGGGGCTGCTCCGGAGAGATCAATCGGGCCCCCCGGTTCTACCACTCCGGGGAAACGGAGGACGTGGCCCTGGTGGTCCGGCTCCTCCGGGACCGGTTCCCCGAACGACCGCTCATGGCGGTGGGTTTTTCCCTAGGAGGAAATGTCCTTCTCAAGTTCCTCGGAGAGCAGACCGACGGCGGCAGTCTTGCCATCTCGGCCGCCGTCGCGATCTCCGTTCCCTACGACCTCTCGACAGGTGCCACGGCTCTCGCGCAGGGCGTCATGGCTCGCTTCTATACACGCTACTTCGTCCGCTCTCTCATGAGAAAGGTGCGTGCAAAAAGGGCGTTGCTGGAGAACCTGCTCGACTTGAGCGCCGTGGGTGACAGGGCGACAATCCGAGCATTCGACGACGCGGTGACCGCCCCCCTCCACGGCTTCTCCGGAGCCGAGGACTACTATGAGCTATGCAGCTCGAGGCGGTTCGTTTCCAGGATTCAGACCCCGACCCTCCTCCTTCACTCCCTCAACGACCCGTTCCTCCCTTCCTCGGCGATCCCCCGGGCGATCATCGCAGCCAACCCGCACCTGACGCTCGTGGTCACCGATAGAGGTGGGCACGTCGGGTTCGTCGAGGGGGCTGGGCCGTGGAGTCCATCCTTCTGGGCTGAGCGAGAGACCGCCGGCTTTCTCCGTCACCAGTACCGGATGCAAGCCACCGCCCGGGGTGGAGGTCATGATCTCCCCACTTGGATAACTTGACCAACACATCGAAACCCGGTAGAGTGGCGCCGTCCCAAGTATAGGACAAAAGGGGCGCTCGTAAGGTGCGTCGCCCGGCAAACGATTAAAGGGAGTTGGTGCATGGCCCACGGGACCGTTAAGTGGTTCAACGACAGTAAGGGGTTCGGATTCATAACCCCGGACGAGGGTGATCGCGATTGTTTCGTACACTACTCCGTGATCCAGGGGGAAGGCTTCAAGAGCCTTTCCGAGGGTGACCGCGTAGAATTCCAGATGGGAGAGGGTCCCAAGGGTCCCGCCGCCGAGAATGTGACAAGGATCGCTTAGCCCGATTCTCCTAGCGCCGCTCAGCGGTACATCGGATCTGGAGAGCGCCTCGGCACACTGGCCGGGGCGCTTTTTGCAGGCCCTCTAATCGAGGTCCCGGAAGAAGACCCTCCGGTGCCAGCTTTCGTGGGCCGGTCGCTCCCAGCGGCCCGCTCGCTCTTCGGTCAGACGCGCGACCGTGTTGTCGAACACCACGATCTCGGGGCCGATCGCGCCCTCTTCGACCAGTCGCCTGAAGTCCGACCGCGACGATCGCCGAACCTCGTCATCGTGCAGGAACCAGACGGGCGAGCTGTCGACGATGGGGACGCCCAGAACCCTCTCCTGGTCCTTGAGCACGCCGACCATGGCGTCGATGGAGCATCCCGAAGGGGGCTCGGACGCCTCGTCTACCGCCACGAGCAGGAATCGGCCATGGCGCCAGTCCCGGCTACACCGGAGTGGCATGCCGTGCGCCGCCCAGGTGTCGAGAAACCGGTCCACGGCGCCCAGGAAGGACTCCTCTTCGGCCGCATCGAGCTCTCGGCCCACACCGAAGACCCAGAGGCGTGACTCGTCCGGGAGCGTCTCGAACGGGACCCTGGGCATCAGGCTGCTCCCATCTCGCCCGGACTCGCCGGGCTGTCGGGACTCGACGGACCGCGCGGACCGATGGCTCCGAAGGCCTGCGGTGGCGACTTGTCGAGGAGGATCGCTATCCAACGGAGATCTTCCGTGTTCTCCAACATGATCTTCACCACCATGGTGAGAGGAACGGCCAGAAGCGCCCCAACGGGTCCCCACAACCAGGCCCAGAACAACAGCGAGAGGATCACCACAAGGGTGGAGAGACCCAGCCGCCGGCCCATGAGGTTCGGCTCGATGATGTTGCCGAACACCATGTTGATCACCCCGTAGGCTCCGGCCACCACAAGGAAGTGGCCCAGGGATCCGAACTGGAGGAGGCTCAGCACGAGAGCAGGGACGGCGGCCAGGATCGATCCCACGGTGGGGATGTAGTTCATCACGAACCCGATGAGGCCCAGCAGGATGGGGAAATCCAGCCCGAGGAGCCAAGCCAGCAGGCCGATGAGTAGGCCCGTAGTGAGGCTCACGGCCGTCTTGATACCGAGGTACTCCTGAACTTCCCGGATCACCTTGGTCATGCGGCGCCCGTTACCGGCCTGCTGCCCCAGGATCGCCCTGAACTTGAACGGGAATACCGTCGCCTCGGCGAGGATGAACGCCATGACCAGAAGGACCAGGAAGGTGTTCCCCAGGAACCCGACCACCCTTGTCGCTGCCTGACCGAAGAGTCCGATCAGGGCACCGGGGTCGATGAGGCTCAACGTGAGATACTGGTCCAAAGGGATGCCGAATCGAGCGCTCAGTCCCGCCACCCACGACGCGTACAGGATGCGCAGGCGCTCCTGATAGCCCGGAAGCTGTGTCTGGAGTTCCGCCACGGACTGGGTGCCAAGCAGGATGATTCCCCCGAAAAGCGCGCCGATGACCAGCATCGTCAGCAGAACCGCCAGCGGCGCCGGGACGCGACGGAGTTGGAGCCAGAACATGAGGGGCATGCTCATGACCGCGAGGAAGAGCGCCAGGGCGAAGGGGAGCAGCATGTTGGCACCCAGCCTCAGTCCGGCCACGACAACGACGAAGCACGCTCCCATCAAGAGGAAGCGTGCTCCCGGGGTGTCGGTTCGCTCGAAGATCATCTAAGGTTTCGCGTCAGAAAGCGTGAGCGATCGTGCCAGTCCGTGCTCCGGTCACCGCTATACTGATAAAGATCGCAACAGGGCGCGCGCCGTCCAAGGACCTGCTGATGGCTGAACACCGTTCGGATCCCCTGGTTCCGATTCCGGAATCGGACGACGAGCTCATCGACCAGTGCCGGGTCGACACGTTCAGGTCCGGGGGCAAGGGCGGGCAGCACCAGAACGTGACGGACAGCGGCGTGCGCCTCACCCACATACCGAGCGGCACCGTCGCGACCAGCCGGAGCCTCCGAAGCCAGCATGAGAACAGGAAGGCCGCACTGCGAGCACTTCGCAGAAAGTTAGCGGTCTCGCAAAGACGTCCGAAGCGTCGTATACCCACACGAGTTCCTCGAAGCGCCCACGAACGCCGCCTCCAGGCCAAGCGACAGCGCTCTGCTCGAAAGTCGCTTCGAAGGAAGCCGCTGGACGAGACCTAGGAGTCTGCGCCGCAGAACCCTGCGGCGGCTATCTTTGGTGGTAGCGAAGGCATTGGGAAGGCTTGCGGATCACCGAGGGGGGTGAATGGGAACGACATTTCGACCGTACGATCCGGAGCAGATGTTGTTGCTGCCTCCGGATCTTCGGGAGTGGGTGTCGGAGGGTCATTTGGCGCACCATGTGAGCGACCTGGTGGACGCGGTGGAGCTGAGCGCGTTCTACGGGCGGTACCGGGGGGACGGGCGGCGCAACTCGCCGTACGACCCTCGGATGATGGTCAAGGTGCTGATCTACGCGTATGCGACGGGCACCTTCTCGTCGCGGAAGATGGCGAGGAAGCTGGAGGAGGATGTCGCGTTTCGGATGCTGGCGGCGGAGAACTTCCCGAAGCACCGGACGCTGTGCGAGTTCCGCAAGCGCCATCTCGGGGATTTCCGGGCGGTGTTTGTGGAGGTGGTGATGCTCGCGCGGGCCTTGGGGCTGGCGGGGCTTGGCAGGGTGTCGGTGGACGGGACGAAGGTTCGGGCGAACGCGAACAAGCGCAAGGCGATGAGCTACGGCCGGATGGTGACCGGGGAGCCTCGGCTGGAGGCGGAGATCCGGGGGCTGTTGGAGAGGGCCGAGGCGGTGGACGAAGCGGAAGACGAGCGCTACGGCGAGGAAGCATGCGGAGACGAGGTGCCGGAGGAGCTCAAGCGGCGCGAGGACCGGCTGGCGGCGATCCGGGAGGCGAAGGCGCGCCTGGAAGCCGAGCAGAGAGCGGCGGACGACGCACGGGGCCGCAAGCCGGGGCAGACGCGCAACCCGAAGGGCGGCAGGCCCTACAAGCGGGAGTACGGAGAGCCGGACGAGGCGGCGCAGAGCAACTTCACGGACCCTGAGAGCCGGATCATGAAGACGAGTTCGGAGGGGTTCCAGCAGTGCTACAACGCACAGACGGTTGTGGAGGGGGAGAACCAGCTGGTGGTCGGGGCCGAGGTGACGGACAACGCGAGCGACCAGGGCCAGCTGGTGCCCATGGTCGACGCGGTGGCGCAAGCGTACGGCGAGACGCCGGCGCAGGTGCTGGCGGACACGGGCTATTGCAACGAGCGGGATCTCGAGGAACTGGAAGAGCGAGACATCGACGGGTATGTGGCGCTGGCCCGGGAGGGCAAGGCCGCCCCCACGGTTGACAAGGAGGAATATCCGGCGAAAGTCCGCATGGCGGAGAAGCTGGCGAGCGAAGATGGCCGCAGACGCTACGCACGGCGAAAGTCGCAGGCCGAGGCGCCCATCGGCTGGATCAAGGAAGTGATGGGCTTTCGACGATTCAGCTTCCGGGGCCTCGAGAAGGTCCGGGCCGAGTGGACCCTCGTGTGCCTGGCACTCAATGTGAAGCGGCTGCACACCCTTCAGGCGGCATGACTGCACGAGGGTTCACCCGCATCTGCCGGCGCGAGGGCTCTCGTAGCTCTCTTGCCCCCCCAACGCATCCATTCCGCTCTCCCGATCCATCGCAGACACAAGTCCTCAACCTCCCAATCACCCGGATCCGCCTCGCCGCGGACGGCTCGATGACCATTCGGCTCAGTCAGCTGTGCTTCTGCGGCGCAGACTCCTAGGGCACCGGCATATCATGGAAAGTGAGTTCAGCTCCCGTCGCCGAATCCGCTCACCCGACTTCATCCGCAGAGAGAGGGGCTCTTGAACCGAGAGACCGTCCGCGCGCTCCTGATCGACGACGACCAAGGCGACTTTGTCGTGACGCGCGCCATGCTGGAGCAGATTCAGCGGCCCAAGATCGAGTTGGACTGGGTGGCGACGTTCGAGGAAGGCCGCGACGCCCTGATCCAGGACGATTACGACATCTACATCGTGGACTACTTCCTGGAGGACCGCACGGGCCTCGACCTCTTGAGGGAAGCCGGGCGACGCCAGCTCCAGGCTCCTGTCATCATGCTTACGGGACGCGGCAGCCACACCGTGGACATGGAGGCCATGCACTCCGGAGCGGCGGACTATCTGGTGAAGGGGGAGATCGGCCCGGCGGAGCTGGAGCGGTCCATCCGGTACGCTCTCGATCGTCTGGAGACGCTCAAGGCCCTCCGGGAGAGCGAAGAGCGCCATCGCGGCATGTTCGATCACCTACCCATCGGAGTGTTTCGGTGCACGGCCGAAGGCCGCTTCCTCGATGCGAACCCGGCGCTGGTGCGGATTCTCGGCTATCCGGATCCGGCCACTCTGGAGAAAACCTACTCCGCCACCTTCTACGTGAATCCGGCCGACCAGGAGCACTTCAAGTCCAGGCTAGACCAGTTCGACATGGTCCGAGGCTTCGAGACGCAGCTCCGTTGCGTTGACGGTCGCCAGATCAGGGTGCGCAATACGGCCCGGATCCAGCGTGGACCGGACGGAGAGGTAGTTTACGTCGAGGGAACGGTCGAGGACGTTTCCAACGCGTGGCGGGCTGGAGGGTTCTACGAGGACGCGGCCCGCTTCCAGACCATCTTCGAGCACGGTGGAATCGGCATGCTCCTGGTGGATCTCTCCGGTGTGATCCTGGACGTGAACGGGGCCTTCTGCCGGGCGTCCGGATACGAGAAGGACGACCTTCTCGAGACGGAGTATGCCGAGCTCTGGGAGGCCGACGACCAGTCCAAGGCCCGCGCCTCCGTGGGGGCACTGGCCGCCGGCGCAGCCGAGCCGCTGGATGAGGCCCAAACCCTGAGGGACAAAGAGGGGGGTGCCAGGCGGGGTCGTGTGTTCGCCTCGCTCATCCGGGACTGGAACGACGAGCCGGACCACGTGTTGGTGCTCTTCCAGGAAACTGCCGGGAGCTGAGGTGCCGGGTGGACCTACTAGGCCGAGGCACCCTCCGCCCTTCGGGCAGCGTTGGACCCAACGGCCGCTTGCATGCAGTGGGTAGCCAGCTTGTCGGGGTCGGATACGGCGTCCGGCGCACCGCCGCTCATCGCCCAATCGCGGACCTGAGCAGCGTCATCCTCGGCCTCCAGCCCCTCCAGCGCCTCCGCTGCGGCATTCAGGAAGTCCCGTTGGGTTACCGTTCGTGCCATCTCCAGGATCTGCTCTCTGGCCAGATCCGCGCGCCTCCCAGCCTTGGCGGCCTTCAAGTACTCTCGAAGATGAACCAGGGCCATGGCGGTGTGGCGTGACCCCAGGCAGGTCAGCGTGCAAAGCGTACGCACCGCCTCGGGGTAGATCCGGATGATCTTCTTGGCCATCCCGCGGGCTGGCTCGCGGTGTCCGTCTTCAAGCATGGCATCGATGGCCCGCCCGTAGTACTGCAGTGCCCGAGACCGGTCTCCGGCCTTGAGGCACAAGTCTCCGGCCCGGTTGAGCGAGGTTCCCTGGAAGCCCAGGGGAGCGCGTGCTGCCTCCGCTTCGAGATCGGCCAACAGCTTTTCCCGCTCGTCGGAGCGCGCGCGGGAAGTGGCCGATTCGTTACGAAACCACTGTGAAAAGAGTCTCATCTGGACCGCGTCTGGGGTCTTGGTCGCATGGGGTTATGTAATGTTTTGTAATACTCGGTCTTGGCAACAGTGTTTCGCCTTCTCTTCGATCGCGGCGTCGTTGGATCCGACGGGACGGCCAAGGACTTCCAAGTCTATTCCTCACCCGGTTACTCGCAAGAGGTGGCCGTAGGTCCCGTGTCGGAGCGGCGAAAACGTTTGCCGGATGCCCCCGCGCACGCGAGATTGCAAGGAGTGGCGACACATCAATCGGAAGCGAGCCTCCGCTTCCCCAGCGTGCGACGGTCTCATGGTGTACCGACGGCTCCTGGCCCTTTGTGGGCTTCTCTCTCTCTCTCTCTCTCTTCCTGTTCTACTCTTGCACCGACGGGTCGTCTCCCGTAGACCAGTCCTCCACCGGCCGCGCGGTCGTAGCGCTGAGTACCGTGTTTCCCGAGGGGACGACAGCCGAGCAGACCGCAGACATCACGCGCATTCGAATCACGGTGAAGCGGGTGTCGGACGATTCCATCATCGCGGTGTGCGTCACAGATGTAGATCCGACCTTGGAAGTCTGGGTCGTGGACTGCGAGGTCGTGATTCCGCCCGACGACCCTCCGGTCTATCTGGTCACCGAGCTCATCAGCGTCTTTCAGGGAATCGAGACGGTGGAGTACTCCGGCATCACTGCCGGGTTCAGTCTCACCGGTCAGGTTGCCGTCCAGCAGGTCGAGGTCGTGCAGGGGCCAGTGGCCAACAACTTCGTGACGTCCGTCACCCTCGTGGAGGCGGGTCCGGTGACGGAAGGCGATGGGCTGCAGCTCCAGGCCCACGTCGAGCTGAGCAAGCCGGGCGCCCCGACGCTGGTGTGGGAGAGTGCGGACCCCTCCATCGCCACGGTGACCCAGGGCGGCTTCCTTCAGGCGCATCTTCCGGGGACCGCTCGAATCTCCGTGACCGCGGGAGCCCAATCGGACGAGACGAGCGTCGTAGTCCTGGCGCGACCCATCGGCCTGGCCTTCGTGAGCCAGCCGAGCTCGGTAGAGGTCGGTGAGCCCCTCGATCCCGCTCCCAGCGTCGAAGCGGTGGACGCCCGAGGCGATCGCGTCGGAAGCTACGTGGGTGCCGTAACTCTCGAGCTTGAGGATCGCGCTGCGGCCCTGGTCGCTGCGGCCGCCGCCACCGCTCCCGCCGTCGTCGTCGCACCGCAAGCGGCCGAGCTCAGCGGGACCACGACGGTCGACGCCGTTGAGGGTCTTGCCACCTTCGAGGGCCTGGTGATTCCCGAAGGTGGACTGTTCCGCCTCGTCGCCACTGCTCAGGGGCTCAATCCGGCTGCCAGTGAGGACTTCGCGGTGATGCTCATGACGGCCGACCTCGCCGTGAGCAAGGTAGTAGACAAGCCGACGGCGCTGGAGGGGGACCAGGTAACCTTCACGGTCACGGTGGTCAATAACGGTCCAGCCACGGCTACCGGCGTCACCGTGTTCGACCCCCAGCCCCTCGGCTTGCTGTTCGAGACCGTGACGCCGTCCCACGGGAGCTATTCCCCGGTTGGTGCCTGGGACGTGGGGACCCTCACGAATGGGGAGGCCGCCACGCTCACCATCGTCGCTACCGTAGGTCAGGGGACCGGGGGTCAGACGCTCGAGAACGTGGCCTCGGCTTCGCAGCTGACCGAGCAGAATGACGATCCGTTGAACAACCAGGCTTCCGCACTCGTGGACGTGGGCCAACGGGTCGCCGACATCGCGGTCACCAAGGAGGCCGACCAGGTCGAAGTCCGTGAGACAGACCAGGTCGTGTTCACGATCTCCGTCCTCAACCATGGGCCCGACCGTGCCGACCAGATCGTGGTCACCGACCACTTGCCCAACGGTCTCAACTTCGTCTCGGCCGACCTGGGCTTCAATCCGAGCACTGGCGAGTGGACGATTCAGAGTCTGGAGCCGGGGAGCCTGATCCGCCTCACGTTGACGGCGGTCGTCGTGGAAGGCCACGCCGGCGAGACGCTCACGAACACGGCCACGGCTGCGGTGCTGGAGCACCAGGAGGACGATCCGAGCAACAACTCAGGCACCGCCAGCATCGTCGCCCTGCCCGTGGTGAGCGTCCCCGAGGACCACGCGTTCAAGACGGCGGGCAACACGCAGCTGATCGGCGGAGACTTCGGCGTCGGAGCGCCAGCCCCGCCCTTCCCCGCCCCGCCCCCTGAGATAGCGGCGGTCAAGACGCACTCGCTGACGACGAATACTCCAAGCCTCACGGTGACGAGCCTGGGCCCGTTCAGCACAAACGAGGGTGGCACGGTGACGATCGAGCCGGACGGTGAGTTCCTGTACACGCCGCCGCTCAATGACAACATCACGGACTCGTTCCAGTACACGGTGGCGGGCGGAGCCACGGCCACCGTTACGATCGACATCGTTGATATGGTGTGGTATCTGGACAACCGGGCGGGGCTCGGGAGCGGCACTGGCGCCTCCGAGGATCCGTTCGGGAGCATTGTCGACTTCGATTTGGTCGTGGGTCCGGCAGCCGGCCATACGATTTTCTTCCACACGGGCGATGGCACGGCGCTGCACTACGACAGCGGCATTACGCTGCTCGACAACCAGAAGCTGTTGGGTGAGGGTGTAGGGCTCACGATCGCGGGGCTCGGCACGATCGTGCCGGCCGGTGTGGCGCCCAAGATCACCAACGTCAACGTGCTGGGTGACGCGGTTACGCTGGGCAGCGGCAACACGGTGTCAGGGCTGTTCAGATGACGCACCACTAGGAGCCGCAATCTCCGGATCGGGGATCTCCGGTGGCACGGTGGATCAGGTCAACCTCTCGAATCCGGCCGGCGCCGGAATCTCTCTGATCACCGCGGCGGGCACATTCACGTTCAACAGCTTGGACGTGCAGGGATCGGGCTCCTTTGGCGTCAACATCCAGAGTTCAGGCGGCACGTTCACGTTCACCGACCTGGCGATCGCGGGCGGGTCCGATGACGCGTTCCGGGTGAATGGTGGGTCGCCGACGGTCGACGTCAACGTGAGTGCGGGTGGCATTTCGAACGTTGCCGCCTTCAAGCGGGTCTTGGTCATTCAGAGCACCACCGGCGGCACGGTGACGTTCAACGGAGGCTCGATCACCGACGCGGGAGGATCGGGCATCGACATCTTCAGCGCGGCCGGCGCCATCACCGTGAATACGCCGGTCACCATCGACAACCCGTCGGGCTCGGGAGTGGACATCATCGGCGGTACAGCGCCAGTGACCTTCGCGGACGTGACGATGCCTCCGCCTGCGTTAGCTATGGCTGCGGCAGGGGCGCCGGTGTTCCAGCCGGTGCAGGATCCTGTACTCGCCCGTCTCGGCGGCCCGACTGGCGGAGTTGCGATCGATAACCCCACGGGAACGATTACGTTCGGCACGCTGGACATTACCACGGGAAACGTGCCCGCCCTCGCGATCTCGGGTGCCGGCACGGTGCGGGTCACGGACCCGAGCAGCAGGTTGGAATCCTTGTTAAGCTCGGCGATCGACGTCTTTGCGGTGGACCTGGAAATGACTTTCGCGTCGGTCATTTCCTCCAGCTTCTCGTCCGTAGGGATCCGCCTGAATGGCACGACCGGCGATCTGACCATGAGTGGGGGGAGTATTACCAGCACGCTTGGGTCGTCCATCCGCATCACGGGTGGTAGCACCAATATGTCCTACGCCGGGTCGATTACGTCGACCCGCTCGAGCGATGTCGTGTTCGTTCAGAACACCACCGGCGGAACGATGACCTTCAGCGGCCCGATCACCGAGCTGTGCGACACGTGCTCGGTGTCCGTCAATGCCGGGATCAACCTGCTCAACAACACCGGCGCTACGATCAACTTCAGCGGAGACCTCACCCTGGGTACCGGCCCGAACACCGGTTTCTCCGCCACCGGCGGCGGCACCGTCAACGTCACGGGCACCAACACCGTGAGCACCACGATCGGCATCGGAATCAACATCCAGAACACGGATATCGGCGGGAGCGGCTTCACGTTCCAGTCGGTGTCGGTGAGCGGCGCCACCAACGGCATCGTGCTGAACAACACGGGATCCGGCGATTTCGCGGTTACCGGCACCGGTGCGGCGGGCTCGGGTGGATCGATCCTGAACACGACCGGCAGGGGCATCGACATCAGCGGCGGCGGCGGCACATTCACGTTCACGAGCCTGGACATCAACAACTCCACGACCGCCGGCATCAGCCTGAACAGCACCAGCGGGACGTTCACGCTGCAGAACAGCAACGTCACCAACAGCGGGAACTTCGCGGATGCGGGGGTCCAACTGATCGATCACGTGGGGTCTGCGACCATCTCCAACTCGACCGTGGACGGGTCGACTCAGAACAATGTCAACGTTCAGAACGACGTAGGGCCGCTGGCGCTGACGATTACGGGAAGCACGTTCAGCAACTCCTCGTCGAAGGGCGGGATCGGAGTGGACATCCAGACCGGCACCAACGCCTCGGTGACCGCTACGGTCACGGGGACCACGTTCGACACCAACTCACTCGGTCTCAGCGGCTTCAGTACCGCCTCGTCCACGCTCGCTCTGACGGTACAGGGCGGCAACTCGTTCACCAGCAACGGCGATGGGATTTCCCTCGACAACTCTGGCGGCGGAACCCTGACGTTCCAAGTGATGGGGAACGGGTTCACCGGCAACTCTTTCAACGCTGTGGACCTGCGGAGCACCAGCTCTGGGCTGATGAGCGGCTCGATCACCGGGAACACGATCTCCGGCGGCCCGCTCTTCTCGACTGGGATCGACATGTTCTTCAATGGTGGGGCGGACGCGATCGTACGAACCTCCGGGAACAACATCAATGGTGGGTCGTTCGGCGTGCAGGCGTTACTAGGCTCCAGTCTGTCCGACAATTCCAAGTTGGATTTGACGGTCGAGACCGAGATCATCTCGCTCAATCTGAGCTCCATAGACCCGGGGATCAACGTGACCGGCGACCAATTGACCACGTTGTGTACGAACATCCGCTCGAACACGATCACCGTGGGTGACTCCGAATCCATCCATCTGCACCAGGAGGGCAGCAGCACCGTATCCGTCGAGGGGCTGAACGGGGGAATGGGGATGGTGTCACTCGCATCCGACGTGGCGGATTTCCTCCAGTCGGTGAATCCCCTCAGCCCGGACATCGCATTGGCAAGCATCGCGACGTTCATTCAGGGCGTGCCTACCGGCACTTGCCGGACCCCGTAGAAGGGACACGATCGGGCATGGCGTTCGTTCCGGCCATGCTCCTGGCCCAGAGGGCGTTGAGCGCGGCGGGCCGCAGCAGCACTGGTCCTCCTGGCCGCCCACACCGGGGGCTTTTGTCTCGGATTCACGGTGCGGGAGTCGCCCCCGAGTTGCTCTTTCGGAGAGGCGTACGTATCTCTGCGTCGTGAGTATACGTACGGACGTGCATGTCGAAGAAGAAGCGCGCCCGGCAGGACTCGAACCTGCGACCTACGGATTAGAAGAATTAGGATGGACGCTCACCAACGCTCATAGCCGCTTGAATGCTGGGGGTGACGCTCGTGGGCGATCACCCGCGATGGTGGGCGCTGTTACTATGCTTGTTACTGCTGGCCGTCGCCTCGCTGCCGCTGCCGAAATTCCTCCACGGCTGACTCCGTGATCCGGTATTCCCTGCCCCGGAATCGGTACGCTCGCAACCGCCCACCGCGAATCCAGCCGCGCACCGTCACGGGTGAGCGATCGAAAAAGGCCGCGACATCCTCAACGGTTGAGGCGATCACGACAGTTGCAGCGGGTGAGGTCCAGTGTGGGAGCTTGGCCATCAAGCATTCCCTCCAGCAGCAGTACAAGGACTCACGATGCCACGCAGCAGGTGTCAGCGCTAGTGGGGAAATCCCTGATATGTGCGGGTTAGGTGGTGGGGCTACTGGGGCTCGCTAGACGGTCAGGTCACCTCGCGGCTCAAGGGACTTCTCGAAGAAGTCCTCCCAGAACTGAAGGACGGTATCGAGTTCGAACGTCAAAGAACACTGTGGACCCGTCGCTTCTCTCGACTTCCAGCCGCGAGATGTCGAAGCCCTTGGTGAAGCCGGAGGAGAAGGCTCCACCGTGTTCCCGCGTCATGGTAACACTCTCGCCCGTCGTTCCTCCGAAGTGTTTCGAGCCCTCACAGATGCATTGCATCGTCTCCATGGCCGGGCATTCGTCGAGAACAAACCTGCGGAACGCTTCACAGCTCTTCGACGAGACTCCGAGACGCTGGCGTCGGGCATGGACCAGGCGCTGGCACGCGCAGCAAGGTGATTAGCTCCACTCGTCAGAGGCAGCTGACCACTGCGTTGTGAGTGTGGTCACTAAAGGCGCCCTGGAAGATGCTGACGGGGACCGTTACGGACTGATTGGCCTGGAGCGAGGCGAAGTGGTCGGCCGTGAGCGTCACGTTGTGTGCATGGGTGCTCGGGCTAAAGACTTCGTAGGTCTTGTCCACGCCTGCCCGCACGTCTTCTGGGGAGATCCTCAACGCGTGGCTCGTTGGTCCAAATCCCCCAATGTCCGCCGTAGCTCCGTTGGAAAGGCAGTCCACATCGGTCGGTGGGGTGACGCCGTCGGAGCCCTCGTCGTCGCCGCCGCCGCCGCACGACAACGCGCTGGTGGCGAGAACGGTCAAGGTTGTCGCGAGAAACTTTCTTCGAGTGTGTCTCATTCTCGACCTCCGTGCTGTTGCGGGTTGGTGCGTTTCTTTATCCCTCCGTTGCGAAATTCGTTCCCACCTGCGGTAACGGCGGTACCCCCTCACCTTACGCCGGCGTAACGAACGCACGTGCTCGAGGTCGGCAATCCCGTTGAGAATTCGAGAGCACAGAAAATGGAGTTCCTGGCATGCCACGGGGAACGAAGACCTTTACCAGATCGTCTACTCGTTACTACCCGCTCTGGTGCGTTCTCTTGACGGGTGGGCTCAGGCCCGCTTTCGACGCCACTGTCGGTGGCAATCGCCTGCTCATGTGAGGGAGATCCGAGTCCAAGGCGGCCAGCGTGGGAGTGCCATCAGAGCCTTCGACGGATCTAGAGGGCATGCCCTCACCGGTCTCGAAAACCGGCGTCCTAACGGACTTGTGGGTTCGAGTCCCACCGGCTCCGCTGCGTAAGAACATGGGCTCACTACATTCGGGTGCACTCCGGGCCTTCCCCGGACGCCGCACCGGTGTACACGCAGCGCAGCTCAAACGACCCCCCCGAGATTGGGAACGTCCCCGTAAGAAGCAGCGAAATTGTGGCGTCGGGATGCGCTTCACCCGCGTGCGCACAGTCTGATCCGCCATGATCCCAGACCATGGTGCTCGTTGTGGAGCCGGTCACCGATCCGCAGTTCGCCCCGGACCACGCGAAGAAGCTTGCTCCCACTGGGATTCCAGGGGACAGCGTGTACGTGGTGAGCGGCGGAGCGGCCGCCGCCTTGATCCGGTATGTCTGCATGGGAGTCACGTTCACGGAGCCGGTAAACGTCTTGCCCCCGACCTGCACACGGATGTTGACCCTGCCGGTGGTGGACGTGGCCTGGACCTCGAGGCTGGCATCCCCGCCCAGATCCGTCTTCACGACCACGGGCGCCGGTCGGTCGGGATCCTCAACTCCGAAGACGGGGTTGTTGTCCCCGTCGAAGTGGGACTGGTTGATGTAGACGTCTGTGCCGGACAGCGGCAGCCCGTCAGTGCCCTGGGCGGTAACGCTGACGGTGAATGTTCCGTCGGCCTCCACTGACTCGGGAATCGTGACGATCAGCATACCGGCCGCGTCGGGAAGGCCGACCAAGTGGAGGCAGTCCGCGCCGCCCCGCTCAATGACGGTCTCGAGCCTGCTCGAGTAAGCGCTGACCCGGTTCGGGCTGGCGACGCCGCCGTTGGCCTTCCGGTCCAGCTCCAGGTTGATCTTGGCAACCAAGGCCGCCTCGAGCGCAGCCACCAACAGGTCGTCGTCGTCGTCCTTGCTCTCCCGAAGCCGGATCTTGAGGGTGATGTGGATCAACTCGTGAAGCGCGGTCTTGGCGGATCCGCTGAGGGTCCCGTCCGCGTCGAGGATGTCGCCGTTCCTGAGGTTCTGGGCGTCCTCCTCCGTGAATACGGTGTGACTGTGACCGTCGTAGATCACGACGACACTGAAATCCACAGTGAACAACCCGAACTGACTCGCCGGGCCGAGAGGGAAGGAAATGGCGTCCGCATCGGCCGGCACCATTAAGCCCCCAGACTGGGCTCCCTCCTCGTGGAACTCCGTGTCGCGCCAGGCGAACTCCATGTCGGAAAGCTGGCCCTCGGGCAGGTTGAATCCGTCAAGACTGCGCATGAGATCGAGGATCGCCTTCACGCCCGCCGCGATCTGCGGGTCCGGGTCGGCCACCTGCTCCGCCCCGCTCTCATCCGGGGACAGGTCGGCGCTTCCGAAGATTCGAATCTCCAGGTCTGCCGGATCCACTGCCGGGGGCGTCGCGTCGTACACGGCAGGATCGACGGTCGCGACGGCGACCCGGTCGGTGCCCAACTCCTCTGCCAGGGCGTCGATCAGGGCCTGGTCGTCCAGATCCAGATCCCGGGGCTTGTGCCTGGCCAGCGGTAGCAGAGCCCCCGTAGCTCCACGGGCCGTGAGGAAGTTGGCCATCATGGACGTTGCGTCGCTGCTGAGACGGTCGATCAGCAGGCCATATACGCCCGGTTGGGCCACGGTGGAGCGCACACGGCCTGCGTCGATCTCAGCCAGGCTCTTCGCCACCTTGACCCATTCGCCAGCCTCCAGATGGAAGGCGCGGAGGGAAAGGGGCGACTTACCGACGGGAATGGAGAGCGGCGTGTATCCTACCAGGAGCTCGACGTCGCCTTGTAGAGCGAGCGTGGATGGGCCGATGTCCACCGCGGCCCCGGGGATTTCATCCGGATCTCCGGGCAGATTGGACGGCTCGTCCAGAGTGATGTAGGCGTCCGTCGCCAGGGCTCCGGGCGGAATGATCAGCTGGATGGCTCCATCCGCCGACGCGACCGTGCCCCCGGCTGTCGTGACGAGTCGACCGACCGTCACCTCCGCGGTTCCACTAATCCCCTCGACCGTGGCCGTGATGGTCACCCTCCCCGCCGCCACCGCCGAGACGGTGCCGGATGGGCTTACCGTGGCCACCCCGGGGTCAGACGACGTCCAGGTGACGCTCGTACCGGAGACCGTGCTTCCGTCCGAAGCCGTTACCTGGGCACTCAGCGCCACCGTGCCCGTGCGACCCACGAACGTGTGCGCGCCGGGGGTCACGACCACTGAGGTTACCACGGGCGATTCTGGCGGTGACGTGGTCGAATCCCCGCACGCGAGGCTCACTACCGAGGCCAGGGCCAGGATGGAGGTCAGCGGGGGTTGGGCGCGCGGGCGAAGCATCGTAGTCCTCCTAGTCGTGATCGAGCACTCCGAGATTGCGCGCTCAAGCAGGGCGCCGGACTCGGAAAGGGTCTCTAAGGTCTCTCTCTCAAGGCACCTCGGGCTTCTTGGCGCCAACCACCCTGTAGGTCACGGGAGCCTTTTCCATGGTGTCCCCATCCGGCGCATGGCAGCCGCTCAGCCAGACGCCTCAGCTACGACTCCATCAAACAAGACGAGACGCACGAGCCCGGCATATGCGAGGCCGCCCGGATCGGACGCCTCAAGCTCGGGATACCGCACGCCTCGCCATATCTCGAAGATCCTCGCCGAGCCTGCGCTCGCAGAACTCCTCGCCAGCTCTAGGCAAGTCAACGAAGAGTGAGCGCCTTCACCACCATGACGTGATCTTGCCACCCTTGCAAGCACGTAGGAAACATGGGACTGATGAGAAGACGAACGTTGAGTAGTAATCGATGAACGCGCCGTCCTCTTCCACCGCCTCTGCGTACCTCGAAGCGTCGATTCACGGTATCACTCGCCAGGATCGAGAGCGTCCACACCTGCTTGTGGGCGTGTAGGATGTTGCGGGAGATCGTGGTCACAATGCGAACCGGCCCCGAGTACGCAGCTATGCCTTAACCGCTACCAAAAGTGACCGCCGCAGTAGCCCCTCCGAGACCCCTTGAACCATGTTGGTTCGCCTCTCCTGCCACTCCTCGAAAACGGCGTCGCCCTCTTCGCGGCGCAAGTCGTCCTCCAGCTCATCCATTGCAGCTCGAAATGCTTCGAGACTCTCGTGGAATGCATCGGTCACGTCCTCGTCGACGTACACCACAAGACCGGCCGCTCGGAGTAAATCGGCCGGTGATTGACCGGCACCTACCTCGCTCGGTCCCAGTTCCGACGCACGTTTCGCTGCATCTCGATCGAGACCGCTCGGCGTGTGAATCGTATACCCACCAATTCGCCCGCCCGGCTTGGTAACTTCGCGACACGCTCTCAGCACGGAGAGCTTGTCTTGGGCTCAACACAGCACGTCCGTATGGACCAGTGCGTCGAAAGAGGCAGGGACAAAGGGCAGAGCCACGCCGTCCGCGCAAACGGCGCTCACCAGCCCGGCGACTCCTTGTTGTTCTGCGTAGTATGGAGCTTGCCGGAGAGCCTCGATCGGAATGTCAGATAACACGACTCGACACTGGCTTGACCGCGCGATATAGAGGCCCGGCCACCCACGCCCCGCGCCGACGTCCAGCAAGGTTGATTGGGACCCCAACTCAAGCAGATCGGAGAGACGGTGAGCCTGAGCGACGGTAGTGAATCCGTTTAGTCCAACCTCGTGCCCGAACACCGCTCGCTCAAGCTTCCGCGCCGCATCTGAGATCGGTCGGCCGTACCGCTCCACGAAGAACTCGCGATCCTCGGGAGTATGGTGCCTCACGCGTGTGTTCCCGTTACCGCTCCCTTGAGCCCAGACGCCGCGACTAGGTTCGCATCCCAGCGGATTTGCGATTCTACTGCGCGATCAAGATGCCAACCGCACGCGACGTGCACGACGGTATCGATTCCTTCGTTTGGGTCCTTCTGCCGTTCGGATCACGAACGCGGCGAGTTCAACCCAACGGACGGGAGACGGCTTCAATTCTTCGAGAATCTCGTCGGCAGTCGTGCCTCTGAATGGCCCCTCGTGCCCCTTTTTCGTCTCGTGGTATGCCGCCACAGCACGACGGACGACAGGTTGCTCATCAGGCGTCAAGTCCATGACCGTAAACCTAACGGTACTCGCCGCTGCCGATGCTGACAGCGACCAGAGTCGAACTCACGGCCTCATGCTTCAGCGGCATGAATCTTCTCAGCCTGATTCCTCTGCCGGATCTCCAAACCATTATCCACTGATCATTAATTCTCAGCAGCAACATGACCGCGCAGGGGGTATCTCTAACATCCAGAAAAAAGGGGGTTCCTCTTGAGGGGCGTCGGGAGGTTCCGCATGTGCTCTTCAGTTCAGGAACGGTCCATCGCGGCAGATCAGAGCTTCGAGTTGCGGGTTAAACTCACTGAGGTCTTGGGCGAACCGGGTTAGTCTCCATTCTTCACGACCGTCTCGTATTTCGCCGGTTCGCTCCACGAGGCCCTTTCTCTCCAGACTCATGAGAGCCTGCTCAATGCCCGCTTCTATCGGTGACCCATCCATCATGTCGCCTCCCTCTTTGTCATTGCTCTTCATCGTCTGTCGTCCTTCACGCGGTCCTTAGATGTGGAGGGTCATGACGTAAGCCCCGTTAGCACATGCAGCGGTCAGAAGCGTGAGCGCGCCCGTTGCAGCGTTCGCCACGTCGTCGCGTCCCCCGGGGGCGTGGTCGATGGAGTCCCTTCCGCTCCGTGCCACCCGGCGTTCCAGGCCGAGGAGCTGCGCGCGGAGCACCGGGAGGTCCAAGAGAGCAACGGTCCCACCGTTCACCGGAGCCACCGCCTCGCGATAGATATCCGACTTCGTGCGAGTGGAGGGCTCGTACTTCACCCCGTGTCTCCGGAACCGCTCGCGGGGCCATTCGCCTGCGTAGCGGTCGCCCGTCACCGTGTAGATCCGGTACGCTCGAAGGAACGCGGCGAAGTCTCGTACCACCTCGTCCGGGGAAAACGGAGGGCGCACCTCACGCACCGCGTCGAGCACCGCCAGCTCCCCCTCGCGGTGCGCGATTGCGAGAGTGAAGGAGTCTTGGGACCCGCCGCTCGGGTCCACGAAGGCGGTGTACCGCACGCCGTTTCGCGGCGGGATCTCGCGCCTCCCCTCCACCGTCACGGCTCGGACCGCCCCCGCGTCCAGGAACGCCTCGACGTCCCGTCGGAACTGGACCCGGCCGTCCTGTACATACTCGGAGGCGGCTGACACCGGATCCTCCGTGAAGGCGCGCTCGATGATGTGAGCGGGCACCTCGGGGTTCATTGAAGCGGTGGCCGCGTTCCACACGAGCACGCGCGGGTCCTCCTTTCCGAAGGACCGCTCGACAGCGTTGTAAAGCTCGCCCCTCGCCGCGTAGGGCGACGAGAGACCGAGAAGGAGAGCGTCCGGTACGGTGGCCATGCCGGGACGGAGCGCCTGGAGAACCTCAACGTCCGGATTCGCCGATCCGTCGTCGGTTCGCCAGAACGCGATCTCGTCACACACCACGCCGATGCAGGTATAGCCCCGCGTGGTGCGATAGCTCGCAGTGTGAACCTCGATGTTGACCCCGTTATGCAGCTCGACGCGCTCCCTGAGTACCCTGTTGGACGTAAGAGGCGAACTCCTCCAGCTCACAGAGCCCCTTGAGGTAGCCAAGAACCTGGCGTGCCTGGCGCCGGTCTGCGGCGAGAAGGGGGACGATCGCCGTCTCGCCAGGGGCCAGTCGAGAAGAGTCGAACCGGATGGCGAGGAACAGGGCTGCGATCGCCGCGTTCCGGCTCTTGCCGCCCCGTCGGCCAATCGGCATCCAGGCTTCCCGTACCGGCTCTTTCGGAGGCGTTTCCCGGTCAGTGTGGCGGGTGCAGGTCGCAAGCTCCGCCTCGTCCATGGGTGGGGTTGCTGCGAAGGCTATCGAATACTGATCGCGGTGCGCCAAATACAGGTGCTGGTTTGATGTACTCAAACCTTCGGATCTCGTCTGGATTCTCTTCTCGGGTAAGATGCATTGCTCTGATCCTTTTTCATGGAAATCTTACGCGCCAAATCTGCCTAGCCCCGACTGAATGAGCGCTGCTGGAAGTGTCATGAGTGCAACTGCACAGCCTCCGCCTCCGCCTCCAGCCTCACGCTGGCGATCACGAATGAGGATGGGATTGCCACGCATGAAGTCTTCGATATCGATAGGCGCGTCAAACTTGGTCATCAAACGTCGCTGAGCATCTTCCCGCTGGTCTGGGTCAATCTTCACCGGGCCAGGAGTCGGAAAGAAAATCGAACCCAGGTTGTCTTCAATAGCCGCCAAACAGACCTTGCCCATGGGTTCGGTCTCCAAGTCACTCTCGACATTGTCCGCGACCCAGCACTCAAGGGTCCAATACGTCGTCGCAAACCGTAGAAACGTCTCGTTCGCTTCTGGATAATTACCCCTAAGGGTGTTGCCGAATTGCTCCTCAATCCGATTGACAGGAACGAAGGCATACCCTTTGGCTGATAGCTGGACCACGCCTCGCCCGAGGCCGTGGTTGATCTCGTTCCACCCTGCTTCCGTGTCTCGGGAATGGCTCGGACGAGTCCGATTCCATTGAGAAGCTCCCAGTCCGAATCAACGAAGGAGATGCCCCCTGCTGAGGCGATCTCCGACAGAAGGTTTTTTTCCTGAGAGTTGAGCACGAATCCCTCCATTTCTAGAAGGCTCGGACCGTGAAGCCTACTCGTCCGGTGGTCTAGTCAACACATGCCGGGGACCTTCGACTCCGTCGGGGAATAGCCGTCGAGCTGAAGCTCCAAGAATCAGCCGCATCTCGGTCTCCAGTTGATCCAGTAGCTCCGGGACCCTCTTGTTCACACCGTCGCGAGCGTCTCGCCAGACCTTGACGTATCTCTCTCGCTCGTCTTGAGGAATAGGATAATCGGACTTATCCCGGCGTTCTAACGCGAAGGTATACCAAGCGTCGTGGAGAACTCTGTCGATGGCTCCAAATCCCTGAACGATGGGCTCGTCGAAGTAGAGCCTGTTCTCGCTGAAAAATTCGAGAAGCTCTTGCCCGGCTGCGCCTGCCTTCTCCAGTCGCTCATCGTATCCCCCCCATCGCCGATGATGCCGCCGCTCAAATTCATGAAGGCGTTCTGCGCCCGAACGAGGCCCCGATAGAGTCCGTCGATTGCTTCGACACGACGCTCATGGAGCCGGTGAAATCGTGTCGCGTGCTCGATGGAGGATCGCTGTAGCTCGGCCTTGTAGGACTCAAGATCTTTGTCGAGTAACTGGCGGAACAGCGAGCGCGTAAGCCACGCGACAGCGCCTACGCCTACGCCTACACCTAAGCTCACCGTCCATTGAGACAACTGGACTATGAAGTCTGATACAGCCAATAGGGCCCCTCCACCTCACACGCCTGCGACGACCTGCGCACTCCGGGCATGACGCCTCGAAGCTTCCACCTAACGTCTCCGCGTTTCTCTACCCGATCACCATGCCCATGAGCAGCTTGAGATGGCAACCTCCGAGCCGAGGGCTACGCCACCCTCACCCGCCGGCCACGCACAGCATATCCGCGCTAGTGGGAAAATCCTGATATGTGCGGTTAGGTTGTGCGGCTACTGGGGCTCGCTAGACGGTCAGGTCACCTCGCGGCTCAAGGGACTTCTCGAAGAAGTCCTCCCAGAACTGAAGGACGGTATCGAGTTCGACGTCAAAGAACACTGTGGACCCGTCGCTTCTCTCGACTTCCAGCCGCGAGATGTCGAAGCCCTTGGTGAAGCCGGAGGAGAAGGCTCCACCGTGTTCCCGCGTCATGGTAACACTCTCGCCCGTCGTTCCTCCGAAGTGTTTCGAGCCCTCACAGATGCATTGCATCGTCTCCATGGCCGGGCATTCGTCGAGAACAAACCTGCGGAACGCTTCACAGCTCTTCGACGAGACTCCGAGACGCTGGCGTCGGGCATGGACCAGGCGCTGGCACGCGCAGCAAGGTGATTAGCTCCACTCGTCAGAGGCAGCTGACCACTGCGTTGTGAGTGTGGTCACTAAATCGGCCCTGGAAGATGCTGACGGGGACCGTTACGGACTGATTGGCCTGGAGCGAGGCGAAGTGGTCGGCCGTGAGCGTCACGTTGTGTGGGTGGTTGCTCGGGCTAAAGACTTCGTAGGTCTTGGCCACGCCTGCCCGCACGTCTTCTGGGGAGACCGACAGCGCGTGGCTCGTTGGTCCAAATCCCCCAATGTCCGCCGTAGCTCCGTTGGAAAGGCAGTCCACATCGGTCGGTGGGGTGAGGCCGTCGGAGCCCTCGTCGCCGCCGCCGCCGCACGACAACGCGCTGGTGGCGAGAACGGTCAAGATGGTCGCGAGAAACTTTCTTCGAGTGTGTCTCATTCTCGACTCCGTGCTCTTGCGGGTTGGGCGTTTCTTTATCCCTCCGTTGCGAAATTCGTTCCCACCTGCGAACCGTGAAAGGCCAGTAATTTCGCAGCAGACGAGGTTTTCGCCACCCACAGGCCGCAAGCGGCCCCACAACTCATCTGGGCATGCCGATGAGAAACATCATCCCGAGGAGAATCAACCCAAGAAAACCGGAGATCCATACACGGAGAATCGGTATTTCGACTACACGCGTGTGTGGGTCGACCTCCCGCTTTAACACGGATCTCCAGTCGTCGAGGAGCCGTGATGGCGGCGTAGATGAAGAACGGGATCATGGCGATGGCGGCAACCGTTTCCCGCAGAGCGCGCCGCCGGACCTTCGCGGCTACCTCAGTCGCCCGCTCGCGCACGGTCGAGAGATCCTCGATCCGCCCCCGCAGAAACGCTCCAGTTCCCTCTTCGCGCCAAACGCGTCCCATATCGTCGAAGTTCACAGCCTCATCGCTCCACGAAACGCTCGGTGAAAGCTCGTTTCATCCGGTGGATGCGTACCCCCACTGAGGAAGCTATACCCATATGCTCAAGCTATGGGTGATGCTGAGGTTGGGCGATGGCTGGAAGAGACTGACGCGACCCAGGTCGAAGACGCGATTAGCAGACTTTCGGGCGGCATCCGGTCCCGTCATGCTGACGAGCTCGAGGGCCACCCATGCTCAGCAGCGCAAGAAGTGGAAAAATGCATCTTATGACTGAACATTTCTTCTTCCCTTCGCTTCGCAAGATCCCAGACAGATGATCACGCTGACGAACCCATCGAGCGGAAGGGTTGATGCTCTACGTCGGTGACGCGGAGGAGGATAGCCGAGGCCGGCATGAGACTTGCGCCATATGCTTGAAACGAAGCCAATCCCTTAGTCGCGAGAACTCAATGAGACTGCGCCGACCGTCAGCCTACGTCGTGCTTGGGTCCGCCCTCATCGGCGGATGCTCAGATTCTGTTGGCCCAACCGGCCAGCATCAGCTCCAAGTCCAGGTCCGGGTCTCACAAACATCGGCACCCGCCACCGCAAGCGGTCCGATGCTGGCACCTGGCATTACGTCGATCGAGATCGGTGAAGCCGTCCTCGTCCTGGGTGGCCTCAAACTGGAGACCGCAGGGCTCGATCAGACCGTGGACTGGATCTTCGAGAGGTCCGTGGTCATCCCCTTGGATCTGGCAGGGGAGCCGACGTTGGCGTTCGATACGGACGTACCGTCCGGCATCTACAAGGAACTCGAAGTCTCGATCGACAAGCTTGAGATCGGCCACCCCGAAGAGCAGGCCCTGATCGACCTCTGGCCTTCGTTGGCAGATGCCAGCGTCTTGGTCACCGGCGAGGTCGTTCGGAATGGCACGCCAGAAGCTTTCGAGTTCACGGCTCCGCTCGACATCGATATGGAGTTGGCGTTCGCCACGCCACTCAGCGTCACGGAGGATGATATACTCGTCACTCTCGTGTCTCTGGACTTCGACCTGAGCCAGTGGTTCGTCGGGTCCGGCGGCGGTACGCTCGATCCCAATGATCCTGCCGACCAGTCGGGGATCGAGGCTGCCATCACAGGCTCGATCGAGGTCGTAAAGGAGTCCTAGGAGTCTGCGCCGCAGAAGCACAGCTGACTGAGCCGAATGGTCATCGAGCCGTCCGCGGCGAGGCGGATCCGGGTGATTGGGAGGTTGAGGACTTGTGTCTGCGACGGATCGGGAGAGCGGAATGGATGCGTTGGGGGGGGCAAGAGAGCTACGAGAGCCCTCGCGCCGGCAGATGCGGGTGAACCCTCGTGCAGTCATGCCGCCTGAAGGGTGTGCAGCCGCTTCACATTGAGTGCCAGGCACACGAGGGTCCACTCGGCCCGGACCTTCTCGAGGCCCCGGAAGCTGAATCGTCGAAAGCCCATCACTTCCTTGATCCAGCCGATGGGCGCCTCGGCCTGCGACTTTCGCCGTGCGTAGCGTCTGCGGCCATCTTCGCTCGCCAGCTTCTCCGCCATGCGGACTTTCGCCGGATATTCCTCCTTGTCAACCGTGGGGGCGGCCTTGCCCTCCCGGGCCAGCGCCACATACCCGTCGATGTCTCGCTCTTCCAGTTCCTCGAGATCCCGCTCGTTGCAATAGCCCGTGTCCGCCAGCACCTGCGCCGGCGTCTCGCCGTACGCTTGCGCCACCGCGTCGACCATGGGCACCAGCTGGCCCTGGTCGCTCGCGTTGTCCGTCACCTCGGCCCCGACCACCAGCTGGTTCTCCCCCTCCACGACCGTCTGTGCGTTGTAGCACTGCTGGAACCCCTCCGAACTCGTCTTCATGATCCGGCTCTCAGGGTCCGTGAAGTTGCTCTGCGCCGCCTCGTCCGGCTCTCCGTACTCCCGCTTGTAGGGCCTGCCGCCCTTCGGGTTGCGCGTCTGCCCCGGCTTGCGGCCCCGTGCGTCGTCCGCCGCTCTCTGCTCGGCTTCCAGGCGCGCCTTCGCCTCCCGGATCGCCGCCAGCCGGTCCTCGCGCCGCTTGAGCTCCTCCGGCACCTCGTCTCCGCATGCTTCCTCGCCGTAGCGCTCGTCTTCCGCTTCGTCCACCGCCTCGGCCCTCTCCAACAGCCCCCGGATCTCCGCCTCCAGCCGAGGCTCCCCGGTCACCATCCGGCCGTAGCTCATCGCCTTGCGCTTGTTCGCGTTCGCCCGAACCTTCGTCCCGTCCACCGACACCCTGCCAAGCCCCGCCAGCCCCAAGGCCCGCGCGAGCATCACCACCTCCACAAACACCGCCCGGAAATCCCCGAGATGGCGCTTGCGGAACTCGCACAGCGTCCGGTGCTTCGGGAAGTTCTCCGCCGCCAGCATCCGAAACGCGACATCCTCCTCCAGCTTCCTCGCCATCTTCCGCGACGAGAAGGTGCCCGTCGCATACGCGTAGATCAGCACCTTGACCATCATCCGAGGGTCGTACGGCGAGTTGCGCCGCCCGTCCCCCCGGTACCGCCCGTAGAACGCGCTCAGCTCCACCGCGTCCACCAGGTCGCTCACATGGTGCGCCAAATGACCCTCCGACACCCACTCCCGAAGATCCGGAGGCAGCAACAACATCTGCTCCGGATCGTACGGTCGAAATGTCGTTCCCATTCACCCCCCTCGGTGATCCGCAAGCCTTCCCAATGCCTTCGCTACCACCAAAGATAGCCGCCGCAGGGTTCTGCGGCGCAGACTCCTAGGACCGGAAAATGGTACTGTTCAGAGTGATGGGCCCGTCCACGGGACGGCCTGACGCGCGCGAGGACGAAGACCTGTCGCGGATCTCACGGCTCGGCACGGGGTTTGCTCCCTTGTCGGACCAATCACCTTTTTTCCCGATCAGAGATGTCTGACATGAAGCTCAATCGTCTGCCGCCGATTATCGCGTTGACCTTCGCAGCCGTCGGGTGCGGTGACAACGGGACTGGTATCGAGGCCGTGGACTTGGAAGGCACGTGGGTGGCTTCCGTCTACGAGTTCACAGACAATGCGAACTCTCAGAACGTCGTCGACGTCATTCAGCGCGACGGTGCAAGCTTCACACTCACCGTCGACGCGAGCGGTAGTGCGAGCACCCTGTTCAACGACGGGCTCGGCGGCAGCAGCTCCGACTCCGGCTCATTGAACTCGGCCGGAACAACGCTGACGCTCGGGGGCGTGGCCTTCGACGCCGTGCGTAACGGTAGTGTGCTGATCCTGACGAACGCGAACCAGCAGTTCGACTTCGGCAGTGGGTCTTCGGTGTCCGCGACCTTGCGGATCGTGATGAATCGGAGCTGATGGGATTCAAAAGGTCACTGAACGTTCACGGCTCTTCACCCAGCACTCGGCGGTGTCGAGCTACGGCGCGAGCTCGTACTCAGCCTCGAAGGCGGCTACGAAATCGGGGTTGAACATGTCTCGTCGCGCCTGCCACAAGGTCCTGAACGCTGCACCTCTGTAGACTCGGTCTTCACCGTACCCGTAGCTCAGAAACACGGACGCATCCACGACGCCGTCCTGCACTTGCAGGAATACGTTCTCGCATTGCCTGCCACCTCGGTCGCGACTCTGACCGCCTCGTCCACCGGAAGCTGCTTCTCCCGGTCGATCCGGTCGCGGAGGGTTTCGCCGTCCACAAACGGCATGACATAGAACAGGAATGACTCCGCCTCGCCCGAGTCGAAAAGCGGCAGGATATTCGGGTGCTGCAGGTTTGCGGTGGTCTTGATCTCGGAGAGGAAACGCTCGGCTCCGACCACAGCCGCCAATTCAGGCTTCAGAACCTTCAGGGCGACCTTGCGTTCGTGCCGGAGGTCATCAGCGAGATAGACCGTGGCCATCCCGCCTTCACCGAGTTCACGCTCGATGGCGTAGCGGCCTTCTAGGGCGGCGTTCAGGCGGGCGACTGGATCGGACACGGGCGCACTCCGGGATCAGACCGAGGTCAACATCCGAAAGCGGTCCGGTAGGCGCAAGCAAGACCTCGTCTGACGCCCAGAATCGCCGTCTATGCGTCTTCGGGCCTTATTGGTATTCGGGGTAGGCTGGAGCGTCCTCGTGGCTTAGAGGGCCGTTATCGGCTTGCTGATCTGCGAGTCTAGAGCAACACCAACGGCAGCCCCAGCGCGAAGATCACCGACGCGGTGAGCACGCTCGTCAAGACCTCCTCTTGACCAGCTTGGTCCTGGCCCTCACGTTATCCCGATCCGGCAATGGGCCTTTGTTTTTCCTATCCCTACTGCACAACTAGATAAACAGGTGCAAAAAATGGTCAAAGAAAAACTAAAGATTGTGTGCGTCTTATATGATGATCCTGTAGATGGATATCCACCAAAATACGCCCGTCCTGGTATTCCCAAGTTATCTAATTATCCTGATGGACAAACAATGCCATCACCAAACGCAATAGATTTCAATCCTGGAGACCTTCTTGGATGTGTTTCCGGTGAACTAGGTCTGCGAAAGTTCGTAGAAGATCTCGGTCATACATTTGTTGTTACATATGATAAAGATGGCCCAGATTCTGTGTTAGAGAAAGAACTTGTTGATGCCGACATTGTTATTTCACAGCCGTTTTGGCCAGCCTATATAACTGCAGAAAGAGTTGCCAAGTCGCCAAAGTTAAGACTGGCCATTACGGCAGGTGTCGGTTCAGACCATGTGGATCTACAAGCAGCAATCGATAACGATATTACTGTAACTGAGGTTACTTATTGCAACAGTATCAGTGTGTCCGAGCATGTTGTAATGATGATCTTGGGCCTCGTTCGCAATTATATTCCATCATACAACTGGGTTATCAAGGGTGGATGGAATATTTCTGATTGTGTATCTAGATCTTATGATGTTGAAGGAATGCATGTAGGTACTGTTGCAGCAGGTCGGATTGGTTTGGCAGTGCTAAAACGCATGAAACCTTTCGATGTACATCTACATTATTTCGATCGACACAGACTTCCGGAGAACGTGGAAAGAGAACTTGACTTAACTGTTCATGATAGCGTTGAGTCGATGGTTAAAGTCTGTGACGTTGTTACGATTAACTGTCCGCTTCATCCTGAGACGGAACATCTTTTTGATGAAGAGATGATTAGTAAGATGAAGCATGGAGCTTATCTTGTTAATACGGCTCGTGGAAAAATTTGTGACCGCAATGCAGTCGCAAAAGCACTTGAGACTGGTCAATTGGCTGGTTATGCAGGAGATGTTTGGTTTCCGCAGCCGGCACCAAAAGACCATCCATGGAGAACAATGCCAAACCATGGAATGACGCCACACACATCTGGAACTTCACTCGCAGCTCAAGCTCGATATGCAGCAGGCGTTAGGGAAATATTAGAATGTTGGTTTGATGATAAACCGATACGAGATGAGTATCTGATCGTAGAAGGCGGAAAGCTTGCAGGAGCTGGAGCACATTCTTATAGCGAGGGTGACGCAACCGGTGGATCTGAGGAAGCTGCTAAATTTAAAGAAGGTAAATAAATGCAGTCGGAGATACTACCTATCCTGAAGCTGTCTAAATGAATGACTTCTGTGGAGATTGCGGCCAGTACAAGGGCAGGGCCTGAATGGAGCTGTCCCGTTTCAGTGGACGGGTGAACACTGAGGTTTATAGTCTGTCCCCCTCGCTGGGGAGAGGAAAGCTTCCCCCGCGCAGCGGGGGAGTAAAGGGCAACTTGGCCACGCAGGTTTCTCATGCTGCCGCTCCGTGGCGACGCTCGAAGTTGATGGGCGACAGCTGACCCAGTGCCGAGTGTCGCCTCCGGGGGTTGTAGAAGCCCTCGATGAAGTCGAACACGGCCATCTTCGCCTCGGCCTGGGTCCGGAAGCGCTGCCGGTCGAGTAGCTCGCACTCGAGCGTCGCGAAGAAGCTCTCGCACATCGCGTTGTCGTAGGCGTCACCCACGGAGCCCATCGAGGGCCGCACACCGACATCGTTGCAGCGTAGGCCGAAGGCGATCGAGGTGTACTGGGTTCCCTGATCACTGTGATGGATGACGCATTCGGGCCGGCGCTGCCAGGTCGCCATGTTCAGCGCGTCCAGGACGAGCTCGGTGCGCAGGTGCGTAGCCATCGACCACCCGACCACCCGCCTGCTCCAGACGTCGAGCACAACCGCGAGGTACAAGAACCCCGCCCAGGTCGGGATGTAGGTGATGTCGGCCACCCACAACTGGTCTGGCCCGTCTGCGCTGAAGTCCCGCTCGATGAGATCCGGCGCGGGACGGGCGTCCTCGTTGCGCTTGGTCGTCTTCGGGCCGCGCCGCCTCCGGCTAGCTCCCACAATCTCGGCCTGCTTCATGAGCCGGCCCACCCGCTTCTCACCGACCCGCTCGCCAGCTTCCTTGAGGTCCGCGTAGATGCGGGGCCGGCCATAGACCCTTCGGTTCTCGCGCCAGACCGTCTCGATCCGCTCTGTGAGCTCCTCATCTCGCTTCGCCCGAGCCGAAGGCTCGCGATCCAACCAGGCGTAGTAGCCGCTGGGGGAGAGATCCAGCACACGGCACATCGCCCGCACAGGGAAGTCGGCCTGATTCGTCTTCATGAACTCGAACCCCGTTCCGGGATCGAGTTGCTCTCCCGAGCAAACCAGGCGGCGGCTTTTTTTAGAATCTCCTGCTCCATGCGCAGACGCTTGTTGTCACGCCGAAGCTGCCTGAGTTCCCCACGCTCCTCCGTCGTCAGCCCGTCACTGCGACGGCCTTCATCCAAGTCAGCTTGTTTGACCCAGTTCCGTATCGCCCCGTTTGAGGGCTCGAACTCCCGGGCCAGCTCCTCCACGGAGCGGCCCGACCTGACCAACTCGACCATCTGCCGCCGAAACTCCGGCGGGTACGGCGCATGTGTTCTTGGCATCGTGGACTCCTCCTGTCTCCCTCACTACTGAGGTGTCCACCAAAGCGGGTCAACTCCAGTATGCTGGACCGCCGGGCAACATGCGTCCAAGGAGTGTGAGGCTGCAACCCACTTAGACGATGACCACCCCTTGGGAATGATCACGGACCATTAAATCCAACCACTCATCCAGCCTCGCCTAGGAGTCTGCGCCGCAGAACCCTGCGGCGGCTATCTTTGGTGGTAGCGAAGGCATTGGGAAGGCTTGCGGATCACCGAGGGGGGTGAATGGGAACGACATTTCGACCGTACGATCCGGAGCAGATGTTGTTGCTGCCTCCGGATCTTCGGGAGTGGGTGTCGGAGGGTCATTTGGCGCACCATGTGAGCGACCTGGTGGACGCGGTGGAGCTGAGCGCGTTCTACGGGCGGTACCGGGGGGACGGGCGGCGCAACTCGCCGTACGACCCTCGGATGATGGTCAAGGTGCTGATCTACGCGTATGCGACGGGCACCTTCTCGTCGCGGAAGATGGCGAGGAAGCTGGAGGAGGATGTCGCGTTTCGGATGCTGGCGGCGGAGAACTTCCCGAAGCACCGGACGCTGTGCGAGTTCCGCAAGCGCCATCTCGGGGATTTCCGGGCGGTGTTTGTGGAGGTGGTGATGCTCGCGCGGGCCTTGGGGCTGGCGGGGCTTGGCAGGGTGTCGGTGGACGGGACGAAGGTTCGGGCGAACGCGAACAAGCGCAAGGCGATGAGCTACGGCCGGATGGTGACCGGGGAGCCTCGGCTGGAGGCGGAGATCCGGGGGCTGTTGGAGAGGGCCGAGGCGGTGGACGAAGCGGAAGACGAGCGCTACGGCGAGGAAGCATGCGGAGACGAGGTGCCGGAGGAGCTCAAGCGGCGCGAGGACCGGCTGGCGGCGATCCGGGAGGCGAAGGCGCGCCTGGAAGCCGAGCAGAGAGCGGCGGACGACGCACGGGGCCGCAAGCCGGGGCAGACGCGCAACCCGAAGGGCGGCAGGCCCTACAAGCGGGAGTACGGAGAGCCGGACGAGGCGGCGCAGAGCAACTTCACGGACCCTGAGAGCCGGATCATGAAGACGAGTTCGGAGGGGTTCCAGCAGTGCTACAACGCACAGACGGTCGTGGAGGGGGAGAACCAGCTGGTGGTCGGGGCCGAGGTGACGGACAACGCGAGCGACCAGGGCCAGCTGGTGCCCATGGTCGACGCGGTGGCGCAAGCGTACGGCGAGACGCCGGCGCAGGTGCTGGCGGACACGGGCTATTGCAACGAGCGGGATCTCGAGGAACTGGAAGAGCGAGACATCGACGGGTATGTGGCGCTGGCCCGGGAGGGCAAGGCCGCCCCCACGGTTGACAAGGAGGAATATCCGGCGAAAGTCCGCATGGCGGAGAAGCTGGCGAGCGAAGATGGCCGCAGACGCTACGCACGGCGAAAGTCGCAGGCCGAGGCGCCCATCGGCTGGATCAAGGAAGTGATGGGCTTTCGACGATTCAGCTTCCGGGGCCTCGAGAAGGTCCGGGCCGAGTGGACCCTCGTGTGCCTGGCACTCAATGTGAAGCGGCTGCACACCCTTCAGGCGGCATGACTGCACGAGGGTTCACCCGCATCTGCCGGCGCGAGGGCTCTCGTAGCTCTCTTGCCCCCCCCAACGCATCCATTCCGCTCTCCCGATCCGTCGCAGACACAAGTCCTCAACCTCCCAATCACCCGGATCCGCCTCGCCGCGGACGGCTCGATGACCATTCGGCTCAGTCAGCTGTGCTTCTGCGGCGCAGACTCCTAGGGTAGTTTCTAACATCCATAGGATATGAGACTCTATTGGGGGGCATCGGGCCACTGCGAAGGCCACGAGTGACTCTCGCACTCCTCCCCCGCTCTACTCTTGATCCACTCGATACTCCACTACGTCACCTCTCCGGTGGGGCTGATATGCCCGCCTCTACAATTCCCGAACATTATCCGCTGAACATTCTTTTCAGTCGTCCATGTAGCCTCGCAAGGGTATCAATATCTAAAGGGTGCGTATGAGGCTCAATTGGGGGGCATCGGCGGGATTTGGATGGTGTCCCGCTGACAGTTGAAGGTGGTGGCTCCGGAGAGTCTCCTTGTTAGCCTGCCTTTCTCATTTCGGCAACCGGTTCATGGTCGTCGAGGTGGGCCCTGAGCATCCAGAGCTGGTCGTAGCCGATGATCCTCCGGTAGCTCTTCTCGGTCTCCACGAACGAGGCCGCGGCCCAGCGCAAGGCCATCGCTCCGTTCTTCCAGTTGGTCACCCTGCGGGTCTTCTGTCTTACGCCCGAGTGGGTGCTGTCGATCAGGTTGGTCGAGCCCAGGCACTTCCTCAGCCGCGGCGGGAGGCCGAGCCGGTTGATCGTGAACATCTCGCTGAGGCCTTCGCGTAGGCTGGCCGAGGCCGAGGGGTGGTCGCGCTCGAGCCATCGGGCGAGCTGCTCGAGCTTCTGCTCGCCCTGCTTCGCGTCCAGCTTCATCGCCGCCCGGAACGCCGCCTTCACCTGAGGATGCTGATCCTTCGGCAGATGACCCAGCACGTTGCGGAGCTTGTGGTTGCGGCAGCGCTGGATGGGGTGACGTTGGCCGAACACCTTCTCGATCGCCTTCCTGAGCGCTTTCGAGCCATCGATCACGAACAGCCGCCGCCTGCCCGGGTCCAGGCCGCGCTCGACCAGATCCTCTAGGAGCGCGCTGGTCACCTCGGCGTTCTCACTCGCTCCTTCCCTCACGCCCAGCACGTGCTTCTTTCCGTCTGAGTCCAAATCTAGGGACACTACCAGCAAGGGTGCGAGCCCATCTGGATCCCGTCCAGGTAGATCACCAGGAGGTCCCACGCATCCAGCCGGCGCTCCATCAGCTCCTTCAGCACGCGCTCCGAGGCCTCGACCGTCTCACGGCTCACCGCCGACTTGCTCACCCCGACCGTGTCGGCCATCTCACCGATCACACGGCCGTACTTCCGCGTGCTCACCCCCGCCATCAGGACCTCGAGCATCCGATCCGCCACGGCGCCCGGTCTCCGCATCGCTGCGTACGCCGGCACCTCGACCTCGCCACCCTCCCCGGCGCCCCGGCGCCTGAGCCGTGGCCGCTCCACACGCACCTTCCGGTCCGACAGGTAAACCACACCACCCTGCCGGCCATACCACACCGTGTCGTCTTCCGCTCGTGACCGACCTGCCTGCTTCACGCCTGCCACACCCTCGGCGCTCATCTCCAGCACCGCTTCGATCGTCGCTCGTCCCATCACCTGGATGACTTCGTCGATCGCGACCTCCGTCTGCTCCACGAGCTCAAGCATCGGAAGCAGAAACTGCCCCTCCCGCTTCAGGAACTCCCTGATCGCGCGCTTGTCCGCCCGATCCCTTACCTCGTACGTTCTCTTCATCGTGGTGGCTCCGTGTTGGGGTTTTTGCCTACCCGAGCCTATCGGCCCGGGACCCCCGGAGCCACCACTTTTCTTTCTCCCCTATCAGGAACCTTCAACTACGGTTGGGACAGCTTCGGGATTTGAGGAGGGGGATCAGACTTCGCATACTTCGCAGTCGTCCCCTGCTCTACTCCTGATCGATCCAGTACTCCACCACTTCGCCTCGTGGCCTGTAGTGGCTCGGGTGGCCATACGTGTCCTCCACCCGCGACACATTCTTGTGCCCCAGTTCCTTGGCCACAGTCCAGAGCGCAATCTGCTTGCCGCCATCTGTGGTCTGCAGGCGTGCCGTGGCGTAGGTGTGGCGGAACTTGGTGAGTCGTGGCTCAGGCATTCCTGCCTCAGCAGCAATGATGCCCATGGGCTTCCGAAGATCCGTGATCATCTCCCCCGTTCGGCTGGGGAATAGAAGCTCATCTCCTGATCGGTCTAGCCCCTTCAGGTAGAGCCCGAGAATCTCCTCAAGCTGTGGCCACAGCGGCACGGCTCGCTCACTCCACACTCGCTTGAGCCCGCGATACCGGTTGGGCTGGATGCGAGCCAGCTCGTTCTCGAAGTCGATATCGCCCACCAGCAGCCCAAGGATCTCTCGTCTGCGTCCACCTGTGAGCAGGTAGGTGGCGATCAGCGGGTGGTGTAGATCGAGCCGTCGAGCAGCGTCGAGGAATCCGGCAGCCTCATCGATCTCGTAGAACTCATCCGTGCGCTGGCGCTTCTTACCGATGGGTGGCTTGCGATAGAGGCCGCCGACAGGGTTGTACCCCACGGGCACGACTCCAAGCTCCTGGGCGTAACGGTAGAGCCCTGAGAGCGCATGCAGATAATGACGCTGGGTGCCGTTGGCGAGATGAGCGAGCTTCTTGTTCAACCACTCACGGATGTGCTTGGGCTCGATGGTGATCAGGTCACGATCCGCACCGAAGTACGCGACGGCCTTGAGCAGGCGTAGCTCAGTGTCGTGAATCCACTGCTCCGTCACCTCGCCGGGATTCTGGCGAATGAACTCATCCACGAATGGTTTGAGGCGAGCAGAGCCAGTCGCTGGCACCGTGCCCTGGATATGTTCGATCTTGGCGGCGAGGAGCTTGTGGGCCTCGATCTCGTCGGTGGTGGCGCGACTCGCGCCAGGAGGCTTGAGTGCCACTTGGCCGCCACCGATGTCTCGGAGGTCGGCATAATAGCGGAGATTTCCGCCCTGATTGCGGGTATAGAGCTTGGGCACAGCAGCGTCTCCTTGTTACTGTTAGACGTTACTGTTTATGGGCCTACTGCACAAGCCCTAACCGCTAACTAATTGTCCTATAATGTGTTAGGTCAGCGCGCCCGGCAGGACTCGAACCTGCGACCTACGGATTAGAAGTCCGTTGCTCTATCCAGCTGAGCTACGGGCGCTGGAGCCGGCCCTTTCCCGGCCCGAACCTGGTGGAACCTAACAGACCGTGGTAGGTCCGCAACGCGGCCCACTGTACCTCTTCAACAGCCTTCTAACGAGGGACGAAGGAGAATGTGCCGATCGCCTCGCCGGTGCAGTCGGAGGCAGTGATGTCGCCCGTATAGCGCATGTTCTCCGCCGTGATGCGGCCCCTCATGACCGCCGTGCCGGGGCACTGGAAACTGTAGCTCAAGGTAAGCTCGATTCGATCATCGCCGATCGTCCCCGAGCCCTGTGCTGCGAGGCCGATGCTGACGGCATTGAAAGTGGCCAGCAGCTCGGTGCCGGTCTGTGCGATGTCCAGAATCCCCGAGATGTCGCTTCCCTCCACCAGCCACTGCCCATCGTAGGAGCCTGCTACCTGCATGACCGTCGACCCGTATGACCCCCCACACGCCACCGCGAAGAGAACGGCGAGCTGAGTTCCGATTTTGCCGGCAGACTCCAGCATGGACGACCCTCACCAAGACATGCTGGTACGCAACGTCAATCTGCGGCCTTAGTGTCCCTCCCATCAAGCCGAGCGACGGGAAGCTACCGGCCCGTACTGAGTCGTCGGAAGACGGCCGAGCAGCTGCCGGGGGCGTCCGATCCGCCCATGGCGACGCCCAGCGTCCGGCCGAGGAGGGTGGAGCTGCCCGGATCCGAGGGAGCCCCGAAGTATCCGTCCAGGGCCAGGTCGAAAAGAGCCTCCTCCGAGGGCCACCTGACGAGGGACCGTCTCACCTCTTCCACCCATCGGGCGTAGTCCGCGTCGGGCCCGAACACGATCCGGTTCAGGTTGATGCAGGGCGCGATGGTGTTGGTCAGGGTGAAGAACTCCCATCGGAGACCCCTTAGGGCCACGGGGCTCGCCGCGATCGCCGGAAGCTCGGCCAGCGTGCTCTCCAGGGTCTCGGATCGCTCTTGCGTCAGCATGTGGGCGGCCCGCAGGGCGGCGTCACGAGCCTGGCGCAACGCCGCCAGGTCCGTGGACCGCGCTGTCGTCTCGTAGAAGGTCTCGAGGGCTGTTGCTCCCAGATTCACCAGCGCGAAGCCGATCAGGTTGTCGATGAGCGTGGGTCCGTCGCCGGCGATGAGAAAGCCCACTGAGAGTACTTCCCGAATCGTCGCGTCGGCGCGAGATTCGTCCCCGAGGGCGAGCTCGTGAATGGCCTTCCCCAAATGGGCGTGGGCTCCCTGGGTGAGATGGTTGAAACGCGGTACCGGGAGGGTGGCGATTCCCACATCCTCGAACGGAATCTTCCAGCGCCCAGCCATGACGTCGAGCTCAGGCGCAGACGCGAGGCGTGAGAAGTCCCTGTGCGCTTCATGCGACGCGATACCGGCCAGAAACTCGACTTCATCCGGCGACAAGGTGCGGGCTCGCGGCAGCAGGTCCTTCCCCCAACGTCTCGGATCGACGCCCGTGGGTCCCCCGGTGCGGTCGAGCAGTGGGAACCAGGGCTCGAAGTAGCGCTTGGGCGGTGGCACCTCGCCCAGCACGGTACCCTCCCCGCGACCGACATACATGAGGGTCTGAAGGAGCTGGCCCGCCTCCACGGCGCCGATGGCAGGATCTTCAGAGACTCGATACGGGCGATACGCCTCCGCTCTGGCAGCCCTCTCCTGCGTCTGAGCGAACCGTGGGATCGCTCCCGAGGCCATGATAGGCCCGAGGGCCGACGTGGGGGCCAGGGTGAAGGGAGGCAGCAAAGCCAAGACGCCCAGAACGCCCACTCCCATGGCTGACAGCCGGAGGACCCTCGCATTGCGCGTCGATGGAATGTGCGGCGCGCTCGATCCACGGTCTCCCGCCAGACGGTTCTGCCATTCCTCCACCTCGCTGACCTCCAGCTGCTCCGCCCACGGCTGGCTGAACCACTCCCTGCGGGCCCGTCGAACCAGGTTCCCCTCGGCCGCCCTCGCCAGGAGGGCGACGAGGAGGCATACGGCGGCCGGGCCCAGAGTGAAAACGATTACGCCGGTCGCTGTGAAGGTCCCCTGTGCCGCCAGGAGCACCGAGACCGCGAAGCCGGCCGCGAGCCACAAGATGGACGCCACCTGTACGGCCGCGCCCATCAGTCGCAGTCCGGCTACCCTGCTCTGTTGCTCCTCCTCGAGGACGGAGTACCACCTGGCTCCCTGAAGGAGAAAACCCGTGTCACGACGTTCATCACAGGCTACCTGCGCCACAATGCGCCATTGATACCCCCTGTCGACGGCTTTGCTGGCACGCCGGAGAAGGCGCATGAGCGTGACGAACGTCTCCAGAAACAGACCCATACCCACGCCGGTAGTGATGAGGATGACCCACCAGGCGCTGCCGAGTGGGCCCAGACTCCAGAAGTCCTGCCTCAGTGAGATGGAGAGAAGAAGCGGGAAGACCAGGATCAGTGCGGCAAGGGTGCCGCTACGAACTACGTTCCAGACGTCGCCCTGTAGTCGTTCCAGCCCTGGAGGTGGCCAGCGAAGAACCGACGTTCTGGCCCCCATCGCCGATGTGTCTTGCGTTTCGGCATTCTCCCTGGACTGGTCCATAGCCTCTCTTTTTGCTGGGAACGACCGTCCAACAAATACCGGGACAAAATGGGGAAAGAGCAAGGGACTGAGTCGGCGGACCGGCCCTCGCGCGGTTTCGGACCCATCTGACGCAGTGATGCACAGAGCGGCGCTCTATGGGCCACCGGAAAGCGATCGGTGCGGAACACGTTACCCCTTCGTCACCGACCCCGCTCCCGTCCGCTCCATCCTCACCGTACCACGAGAGGGCCTTTTTGGGGCGTCATATCGCCGTCAACGTCACGACTTTGCGATGGTGGTTCGACATCCAAGCGGCTGACGTTCAGAAACCGGCGGGAACCTTGAGCGCACCCCGCGCGTTCATGTTGGATGACCTATCCAATCCCTTGGTAACGGTTGTCATAAAGTCGGGGAGATGATCGGGCCGTGGGCTCCGGCCTGGCGGGCTGGGGATGGCGTGGGGAGAGTGTGGCTGGGGTCCGCCGTTTGATAGTGTGATCCCTGGGCGGTCAAGTCCCGATTTGTGTGTAAAAGCGGAGGAAGCTCCTCGCCTTCGGCTAGGCTGCTTGGGCGACCTCCTGTTTCTGGAGGAGTGACAGGTCGAGGTAACGCCGGTCGCCCCAGACGTGTGTGGTCCTGAGTGCGACGGCCGTGATGAGCCTGAGGGCGCTGGCCCGGTCCGGGAAGGCGCCGGCGGCCTTGGTCCTGCGTTTGATCTCGCCGTGCAGCCGCTCGAGGCTGTTGGTGGTACGCAGCCGGGGCCAGTGCGCCTCGGGGAACGCGTAGAACTGCGTCGCTGCCCCGAAGCCCCGCTCCAGGACCTCCACGGCCTCGGGCAGCTCCTTCTTCCAGCGTGCGCCGAACTCGCCCAGGAGCTTCTTCGCCTCGGCGAGTCCGGATGTCTGGAAGATCACCGAGACCTCACGCGCCACGCGCTTGCGTAGGCGGTGGGGGACCCTCGCCCCCACATTACGCTGCAGATGGACCGTACACCTCTGACGGCGTGCCTCGGGCAGGAAGCGGCGGACCGCAGCTGCCAGGCCTGCGTGCTCATCGGCGATCACGAGCTCGACACCGCCGAGGCCGCGGTCCTGGAGTTGCTCGAGGAGCTCCGACCAGCTCTGCTGCGACTCCTCAGCGCCCAGCGTGACGGCCAGGAGCCGTCGGTGACCCTCAGGGCCCACTGCATACGCCACGAGCGCACTCACGTTCTCGACTTTGCGGGCCCAGCGGGCGTCCAAGAACGTGGCGTCCAGGTACAGATAGGGGTGAGGCCCCTCGATCGGCGCACGGCGCAGCCCTTCCACGGCCTCGTCGAGCCGTTTTGCCACACGACTCACCGTCGAGCGCCCAACACGCTCGCCCATCAGCGCCTCGGTGACGTCGCCCATCTTGCGCTGTGACACGCCGCTCACATACGCCTCGACCATCATCTCGTCGAGCTCGGGGCTCCTGCGCTGGTAGCGGCCGATCACGTCGGCCGGCGAACCGTTGTCCCGGCTCCGGGGCATGGCGACCTCGATCTGCCCCAGGCTCGTCAGCAGCCGCCTCAGGTATGTGCCGTTCCTATGGTCCTTCCGGCTTCCCACCCGCTCGAAGCGGCGTGCACCTACCATGGCCTTCAGCTCCTCTTCCAGCACCATCTCGAGCGTCAGCCGGATCGCGCCTTGAAACAGCTCGCGCAAATCATCGCGTAGCTCGTCTTGCGTGGCCCGACCGATCTCCACAATCTCTTGCATCGGAAGCTCCTCTCCGGTTCCGAGCCTGCTCTGCAGACCCGGACTCCCGGGTTCATGTGACAGTGAACAACAACAGAGGAGCTTCCGTTTTTCTTTCCCTCCTGTCCAGCTTATCCGCTTTTACACAAATCTAGGGACACTACCCCCTGGGCTTTTCTCGTAGTTGAGAAATTTACTCGATTCGCTTCTTCGGCACCGCAGAGGCGGTGGCGCGCTGGGGCGCCGGCCACGCTCAAGGGGCCATCCTGGTCAATACTCTCGGCTGATCCGGTCGAGCTGGTCCCCCTCAGCGGCTCGCAGGCGGCGCCAGGCCATCAGCCCATAGGCCCCGACGTTGAACACGACCAGAGCGATCCCGAGGAGCAACTGTGTCCTATGGGTCAGACCGGACGGGTAGATGATCGGACCCAGGTAGTGATCGATGAAGCCTCCTGGGTATCGGGCCTCACCACCCAACCTCCGGAGGCCATTCTCCAGGGGAGTGAGGGGACAGATCCACCCCCGAAATTCGATCCACGCGCCCCAGAAGACACAGGGGACGTGGATCCAAGCCAGCCTCGACCAGCGAAACACGAGTGCCACGCCCACTGTGACGAAGACGAGGAACGCGAAGTGGAGGAGAAGGACCAGATCGGCCAGGACGAGGTAGATCACGGTCGCCCCCCTCCCCCGTCACTCGTCCTGGGAGCTCCAGATGTCGCCCACGGTGAAGCCGTTGGGAAACGGGTCCTCCGGATCGACCACGTACTGTGCGAAGCCGGTGATCCACGCGGTTCCGGTCAGTGTCGGGACCACGGCTCGATACTCTCCTACCTTGGTCTCCCTCAAGAGCCGGCCTGTGAAGATCGTGCCGAGAATGCCCTCATGCCGGAAATCCCGGTCTAGCGGCAGCTCCCCCTTGGCGTGCAGAGCGGCCATCTTGGCGCATGTGCCTGTGCCGCACGGCGAGCGGTCCAGAACGCCCTTCCAGGTCGACGGGCGATCCCAGTCGAGCTTCCCGGTGGAGACGATCACCGTGTTCCTCCGGTCTGCATCCGGGCCGAGCGGCGGGGCGGAGAGCTGGGCGATGGTCACCCCTCGGATCTCTGGGTTGTCCGGATGGATGCAGTCGAGCTGCTCATGGGTTGCGGCCTTGATCATCTCACCCACCCGCACCGCATCGGCGGCCTCGTCAGGGGTCAACGCGAGACCCAGCGGCTCGGCATCGGCGATGACGTAGAACATGCCGCCGTAGGCCACATCCACCGTTACGGTGCCGAGCTCGGGGACTTCCACGGGGGCGTCGAGATGCACGGCGAACGCGGGCACGTTCTCGAAGGTCACTGCCTTGACCTTCCCCTTGTGTACCTCGGCGCGCACCCCGATCAGTCCGGCCGGAGCCTCGAGCACGAGCTCCGTCATCGGCTCCTCGACGTCGACCATGCCGGTCTCGATGAGGACGGTGGTGACGGCGATGGTGTTGGTGCCCGACATGCCCGGATATTCCACCTGCTCCATGATCACGTACCCGGCGTCGGCCTCCGGTCTGGTCGGGGGCAGGATCAAATTACAGTTGGCGGCGGGGTAACCGCGGGGCTCCCTCAGCATCCGCAGGCGAAGGTCGTCGGCCTGGGTCCGGAGGTAGACCATCTTCTCGAACATGGTCTCCCCAGGAACGTCCAGCACACCTCCGACGATGACACGCCCGGGCTCACCGCACGCGTGAGTGTCGACGGCTTGGATCATGTTCGATACACGCATTCTCTCTCCTGACTCGAATTCCCCGGACGTGGCCAAGCCGATCGCTGTCTGGGTGGCGCATCGACTCCGGTTGCAGAGGGCCACGTGACATCCCCAACACAGGGCGAATTCCAGATCGTTCTCAGATTCTCCTCGTAGATATTCCCGACCGTGAGGTTGTAGCAGCGCCCATGCGCTGGGATCGCGGTCCCCTCACTCTTGATCATCAAGGTCCTGAAGACGTCATTGCACCTCTTCCATTCCGGGCCGAAACTGAGTTTGTCGCATCCTGACGACCTCAGGCGAGCTCCTCTTCTCGGGGAGCGGGGACGGCTACTTCTTCGCTGTCGATGACCCCACGGGCGAGGATCTCTGGCACATCAGCGTGGGGGGACAGGTGCATGCGGCGCGATGCTCTTGTTCCCGCGGCAAGCGAATCCCGCTCGGCGGTCTGACCGGCTTTCAAACCAGGAACTTACGCTATCCGGAGAGTCACGAAAAAGGGGTGCAGGATCTGGCGTGGCCCGCGTCGGCGATCGGTGTACGAATCTTCGTATCGTAAGTATACGTATGGAGATGCATGTCCAAAATACCATGTCATTGTGCGGATGGGTTGGTTCCGCCCTCGAAGGACCGCCCGGGCACCCAACGCCGCACGTGCGCACAGTACTGCTGGTAACTCTCACCGAATCGAGCGCGGAGGTTCGGCTCTTCGTACACCAGGATGACGATATGCACTACCAGAAGCCAGACAGCCGCATAAACGAACAGCGCCCGTGACCCCAAGGTGAGCACTTCACCGATGAGGATAGCAAACACCCCGAGATACATCGGATTGCGCACATACCGATACAGGCCGGTGACGACCAGTTCCTTGGGGTGATCGATGGGCGCAGGAATACCCTGGCCCTTCTGCACGAACTCCCACAGACAGCGACCGTAGACCCCGACGCCCACTAAGAGCACCAACCCATCTGCGATCACGAGCGGTTCCCACCGCACCTGCTGGAGTGACGCGCTGCCGTCAAGGATGTAATAGGGCAAGAGCACGGTCACGGTGCCGGGTACGAGAACCGTGAAAGCAAATGCGCGACTCCAGCGAAGCACAGAGGAGAAGTCCAACGGTGCCCTAGCCTCCTAGGGGAAGACAGAGATCCTGCACTGCATACATAATTTAGAGACGATTCTGCGGCCAGCTGGAGTGGCACCGGGTACCGGACAGCCACCTCGGCATCCGTGAGCGATCGCACCTATCGCCCGGTTCTCGCAGAATACGATTCTTCGCCACCGACACCGCCAAGATGGATGAGACCCTGTACGTCGCCTTCTTCGCCTGGCGCCAGGGGACGGTGCGGCTCGAGATCGCTTCGCGGGCGGTGAAGGCGGGTTCCGTCGTGAGTGACTTCATCCAAGCGTCAAGTGAGGTGAATCAGCCCATACCTGACAGAGGGTCAGGGGGTTGTTATGGGTGATCCTGAGGATGGGCGACCGCCAGATCACCCTCTCTCTCACTCCTCCTCACAGCTGCGGAAAGAAGCGGCGGGTACGTTCCATGTAGCCCCGGTAGTCGTCGCCGAATCTCGCAATCAGGTTCTCTTCTTCCTTTCTCATTGTCGATGACGACGAGCGAATCCGGCGCTCCCTCTTCGATGCGCTGGACGGACCGAACGTGACGGTGACCACCGCCGCGAGTGCGGAAGGGGCGCTCCAGGTGATCGCTGAAGTCGACCCGGACGTCGCCCTCGTCGATGTGCGAATGCCGGGTATGGACGGGCTCGAGCTGCTGCGGCTCCTCCGGGAACGGAGCCCCGACATCGCCGTGATCGTCATGTCGGCGTATGAGGATCTTCCGACGGTGGCGACCGCCATGCGGGATGGGGCCGTGGATTTTCTGGTCAAGCCACTGGACCTGCATCAGGTGCGTGAGGTCGTCGGAAAGATCCCGAAGCAACGCTCGGGGCGGCAGGTACCCGCCGAACCTATAGATGTCGCGGACGGGACTCCCCCAGGTACCGACATCATCGGGCACACGCCAGGGATGATCGAGGTCTTCAAGCGCGTGGGACAGGCCGCGGGGAACCGCGTCACCGTGCTCATCCGGGGGGAGAGCGGGACCGGAAAGGAGCTGGTGGCCCGGTCGATCCATCACAACTCCGCAGACTCAGCCGAGCCATTTGTGGCGGTGAACTGTGCGGCCCCGCCAGAGGGCCTGCTCGAGTCCGAGCTCTTCGGACACGTGAAAGGCGCGTTCACCGGTGCCTCGAGCGACCGTGCGGGGCGATTCGTCTCGGCCGGTCGGGGCACCATCTTCCTGGACGAGATCGGGGAGACCAGCGATCAGTTCCAGAGCCGCCTCCTGCGCGTCCTCCAGGAGCAGGAGATCTATGCGGTCGGCTCGGATCACCCGAGACGCACCGAAGCGCGGGGTGATCGTCGCCACGCATAGGGATCTGGAGGCACTCCTGGAGAGCGGGGCGTTCCGCACCGACCTCTACTACCGCATCAGGGTGATCGATATCGATATCCCGCCCCTCCGCGAGCGACCGGACGACATTCGGGCGCTGGCGGAGCATCTCGTACGGCGCGTGAGCCATTCTCTCCAACGCGACCCTCCTACCCTGGCCGACGACACGCTGGCGGCCCTCACCAGTCACGACTGACCAGGGAACGTCCGAGAGTTGGAGAACTGCCTGGCTAGGGCAGTGGTCACCGCCTCGGGGGTGTCCATCCGTCCCGAACATCTGAGTCTCGGGAGGGACCGTCCTCAGTTCTTTCGCCAGTACCTCGCGCGGGCGACCAGTCCGACGAGGGGCAGAGAATCGAAACGTGTACACCGACCTGGTGGTTCGTTCGCCGTGGACTCGCATGGTCGCTCCTGATCCAC
This sequence comes from Longimicrobiales bacterium, assembly GCA_965238005.1. Taxonomy (GTDB): domain Bacteria; phylum Gemmatimonadota; class Gemmatimonadetes; order Longimicrobiales; family Gaopeijiaceae; genus CBDCKN01. The sequence goes on along the minus strand of OZ250165.1, from coordinate 1,767,279 downwards.
GGAAAGTGTGATCCCCACCGAGCCCGACGACGCACCGCGGAAGACGACGCAGACGCTCCGTAAAGTCGGAGGGGCGCTACGAACCCGCAGCGAGACTGTCGAGAAGCCTAGCGACTCTCGCACGGAGGTCCGCACTCTCGGGCCCACGCGGGTAGCCGTCGAACGCGCTTCGGAGGTAGTGCTCCGCGGAGTCGGCGAAGGCGAGCTCCAAATGCGCGAGGCCCAGGTAGTGATGAAGCTCTGCCAGCGTCGAGTCGGACCGAGAACCGCTACGGAGAGCCACCGCTTCCTGGAGTAGGAGCCGGGCATCCGAGGGGCGACCAAGCCTCAGATACGCGCCTCCCATGGCTCCGAGCGCATCTGCCTGCGCCCCTTCGGAGCGCAGGGGAGCCTGCCGGAGAATCGCCACGGCGGAGTCCACTGTCTCCCCGAGAGTCAACGCGGCCGATGCATCCTGAAACGGAGCGAGCCCGAGAACAGTCGACGTGAGGAACTCATTGAACGCGCGGGCTCGCCGCCCCTCGAGTCGAGCCTGCAGGGTCTGGGCGAGCGAAAATCCAACGAAGAACACGATCAGCATGCCCAGAGCCACCTCGGTTGGTCTCCGAGCGACGAGGCGCTCGAGTCGGTAGGCCAAGCTGGGTGGCCCGGCCTCGACCGGCCGACGCTCGAGGTACTGACGGATGTCGTGGGCCAGAGCCGCGACCGTCTGGTATCTCTCGTCCAGGTTGTTGCGAAGCGCCTTTCCTACGATCCAGGAGAGATCCTTCCTGAGAGTGCGGCGAAGGTTCTTCAGCGGAATCGAGCGCCGGTCCGCAGTTTCGTCGCCGGTGGAGGGCAGCCGCGTAAACCTCCTCATGGCGTCCTCGGGATCCCGCGCCAGCTCGGCACCGAAGGGCCGTTCCCCTGCGAGGAGCTCAAACAGCACCACTCCGAGCGAAAAAACGTCCGCGGCGGTAGTGAGCTCCTCGCCGGAGATCTGCTCCGGGCTGGAGTACGACATGGTGTAGGCCGGCCCTTGACGAGTCACTTCGCCCGGGGGGGCGCGCTTGTGCTCGTCGAGCGCCCTGGCGATTCCGAAGTCCAGAAGCTTGGGTAGCCCCTCGGCGGTGATGAGGACGTTGGAGGGCTTGAGATCACGGTGGACGACCAGGCGCTCATGGGCGTGCTGGACCGCTGCGCAGACCGATAGGAACAGTTCCAGCCTCTGACGGACAGTTAGCCGGTGGTCGTCGCAGAACCGGTCGAGGGGCCGGCCGTCTACGAACTCCATGATCAGATAGGGAGTCCCATCCTCAGTCACGCCGCCTGCGTAGATCTGGGCGATAGAAGGATGAGACAGTGCTGCGAGGTGACGGCGCTCTTCATGGAATCGCCACCGGGCTATAGGAGTGTCCATCCCCATGGGGAGCAACTTGACGGCGGCGCGTTGTTCGAAGCCGCCATCCACCCGAACCCCGAGATATACGGCGCCCATGCCACCCACCCCGAGCAGTTCGGTCAACTCGAAGTCGTCGATCCTCCGTCCGATCATCCCACTCCCGGTCATCGAGGCCGCGACAGCGGAGTACACTGCTCCCGTCTCGAGGCCCGGCCGCCCCCGGTCGGTGTCGAGCGCCTCGATCAGCGGAATCAATTCCTTCAGAAGCTCGGGATCGTCGGTACATGCCTGCTCGATATACGCCCGTCGCTCCTGGGGGGGCAGGTCCCGAGCCGCATGGAAGATCTCGGTCAGCGGATCGTCGCTGCGCTCAACTGGGTCCTCAGTCCTCTCCGACATGGGACTCCATTTCGTCCAGCTTCGCCTTGAGCCAGGCCTTCGTGAAGGCCCAATCTCTGCGTACCGTGACGGGTGAGACGTCCAAGACCTCGGCGGTCTCTTCGATCGTGAGACCGACAAAGTAGCGGAGCTCCGCGACCTGAGCGTGGCGTGGGTGCTCTTCGGCCAAGCGCTCGAGTTGTTCATGCAGCTCCAACACCAGGGCATCGTGCTCGACGAGCGGCACGTTCTCGTCCAGTTGGTGTTCGCCCCCCGGGGCGTGACGGCGCTGGGCCTTCCGCATCTCTGAGTAGTTGACCAGAACCTGGCGCATGGCGCGTGCCGCCACCCGGTAGAAGTGGGCCCGGTCGTTCCAGCCGCCCTGTGAGCCCCGGAAGAGCTTCATCCACGCCTCCCCGACGAGTGCGGACGTGTCGAGCGTGTAGTCCCCGCCCCAACGGATCCTATGCGCGTGCGCCAGGCGCTGGAGTTCCGCGGAGACGGCATCACCCACGAGCGCAGACGACTCGGAATCGCCCGCTCTTGCCTTGGCGAGGTGATGAGTCAGGTCCGGCGCTTCGCCTTCTTGCACGGTACGCTCCCAAGAGTAGTCGGCGGCCTGGCTGGAGAAGGTCCCGCGCTCCCCGATCAAGCGCAAGGAGAGCATTCTTGATTGGAATGATCACTTCAAGGCCCCTTTCCTGTTCTTGAGTGATGACGGCATCACGCCAGTTCAAAACGGAGAATCCAGGGATGAGAGGTAACCAGTACTCCGACGCGCGCGGCCCGATATGGCACTCCCTTCGGGCCCTCGCAGGTGTGACCATGGTGGGCGCGATTACGGTCCACCTGATCTGGGGGCTGCCGCTGCTCGGCTTCGGGATTGGCGCCCTCGATCTCACCATCGCGGCCCTGTGCCTCGGCCGGCGAGTGGGGCTTGTCCGTGCCGCGCTCTGGACCTTCGGCCTGTGTATCCTTGCGGCCGCACTGATGCCGCCCTGGTCTTGTGGCAGAGAGCGCGCTTACGTTGCGGCCATCAAGTCGGACCTGAAGAACTTGGCGTCACAGGAGGAGATCTACTACGCGGACCAATATGCCTATACGTCCTCCTTCGAGGATCTCAGTTTCGTCCAGTCCCAGGGCGTTACGGTCGTCCTATATTCGTCTCAGACTGGTTGGACGGCATGGGCGACGCACGCGGCCCTTGGTCCGTCTGAGGGTTGCGCGCTGTACTACGGTGATGCGTTGACGCCAACCTTCGCTGAGGTGGAACCCTCGGCGCCCGGCGAGATGGCCTGCACGATGTAGCACCCCCATGTCTACCCGCGCCGTGAGCTGAAGGCCTGATAAGTGTCATGAAGGTTCCATGTCAGAGCGAGCCAGATCGCGAGCGGCGGCCCATTGCTCTCGTAGCTCCAACTCACCCACCCAACGCTCAACCCGAAGCCGAGTCGATCGCGTTGAAGAGGCCCCGAGATGCAACGGCGTCTCGAATCGCGGCCTCACTGACATAGAGACCTTCGGCCTGGAGCTTGCCTGTCAACCGGATTAGAGCGGGAGCCTCGGCCTCAACCACGAGGCCAACGTCCTGGGTGGCCCGAGGGGCTCCGTGGTAAGAGCTGGCTAGGGAGCCCGTGAGCATATACGGAATCCCGATCTCATTGAGGGACCCGACAACCAGGCCCAAGAGTTGCTCGAGCTTCAACGGTCTCCAGACCCACGGGCAGGTGAGGAGTCCGGAGCGCGGATTTTGCCTCGGTTGTGCGACGCCGTCGCGCGAGCGGCAGCCCCAGCAGAACTGAACTCGGCCACGAACTGACTGAGTTCCAGAGCTTGCTGGAGCCACGCGGTTCCGCTCAACACGGCCAGAGCGTTTCGCCGGGATTCAGCTGCGTCTCGCTTCGTGTCCAAGGTCATGACTAAATCTATACGCCAGCTACGATCAGGGAATCTTCACAACGGATTTGGGCATAAGCTGCCGCACCATGTCAACTTGTTGACCACCCCCGCCGGGGAGGCGGCGACGTGCCGCCCCTCCTCGTTCTGAGTGCCGTTACCCCCGAACCTCCCAGAACGTCTCGATCTCAACGGCCATCCCGGACGGCAGCGACCCCATGCCCACCGCCGCGCGGGTGCCCTTGCCCGCGCTTTGTCCGAAGACCTCGACCATAAGATCGCTGAACCCGTTGATGACCTGTGGGTGCTGCGTGAAGCCCGGCGCGGCGTTGACCATGCCGAAGGTGCGGACGAGCCGCACGACGCGGTCGAGGCTTCCAAGGGTGCTGCGAACCGTGGACAGGATGTTGAGGCCCGCGGTCCTGGCTGCCTCGCGCGCCTGCTCCACGGTGAAGTCCTCCCCGACCTTGCCTTGGTAGGCCGCCGAGCCGTCCGGAAGCCTCGGCGTGTGGCCTGCCACGTACAGGACGTTCCCGACGACGACCGCAGTCACGTACGTCGCCACGGGCTGCGGCGGCGGGGGGAGTTCGATTCCGAGCCGACGGAGCCTGGCCTCGGGGCCCGCCTCCTGGCGGGCCACCGGCAGGGCCGCAGACCCGGCGCCGTGGCGGGGCATGAGGAGCCCCAGGGTGGCCGTGGCCGCGCCGCCGAAGAAGCGGCTACGGGTGGTGGTCTCGAGCATGGCGCTCACCTCCGTCTCGTTAGTCAAAAGACTCCGCGGCTCCTTCATGGGACCGCGACCTTGCACTCGTGCCTGACGTCATCCGCCAAGTACACCGTAGCCACTCAGCGATCCCCCTCGTCGATGGTACGACCCGAAAACAGGACGATGGAGACGCCGACTCATCGGCCGTTTGACAAGTCGGTTGCACCAGACGGCTTACGCTGACCGGTAAAATCCCGCAACCTGCACGGGGTCGGGCAGAAAGCCTCAGCAGCCCGAGCTCCCCCACCGGGAATCTCCGGTGCACAACACCACTGTAGGCAAGGTCGCTCGCGGTATTCGGGGCCGTGGAGACTGAGTCGGTATGGAATTTGAGGGTCCGGCGAATGCTCAAGTCACACCTGCCGGGGATGTCAGCCCATGAAGCACGCAAGCCGAACCGCCCGTCACTGCAGAAGAACATTGGTGGCAGGTCTACGACGAAGCCACGGCTGGTTGGGTGGCGGCTTCACGCTCATAGAGCTGCTGATCGTGGTGGTAATCATCTCGGTTATCGCAGCGGTGGCCATACCCTCTATGTTGTCGCGGCTCGCGAGCACACAGGACGAAATGGCCGATATGCCGGACGAGCCCATCCGCCAAGCTCCTCCCAGCGCCGTCGCAGGGGAACGTCCCGGCGGCGGGCGAGGGCTGCCGCCCGTGATCGAGTCGTCCACGATAGAGCTGGACCTCCGGGCATCGCATGTCCTCGATGGGTTCCGCGTTTTCACTCGTTACGTTGCCGACTACAGCGCGACGTTCGTGGTGAGGAACGCGGATCCGGTGGTGGACACCATCACCCTGAGCTTTCCCTTCCCGCCTGACATCAACGAGGCCCGTGGGGTATCCCTCCAGTTTCTGGATGCGCAAGGCAACCTGAGCGATCCCCCCCAGGTCAGCTACGGGCTCGAAGGCATCGAGTGGACCGGATCCGTCGAGCCGGGGGCCACGGTGACCGCCGTCGTGACGTATACGGCCCAAGGACGCGACGCGTTTGTCTACGACGTTGTGGGTCGAGGGCGCTCGGGCACAGTCCAGGTAGACCTCCGGCTCCGCAACGCGCCTCGCGCCGTCGTGCCACCCGGAGCCTTGCAGCCGGCTGAGCGAGACGGCTCGTTGCTGAGCTGGCGCTTCGACGCCCTCATCACGAACAAGTCCATCGTCGTGGAGCTTCCAGCAGGCACGAGCCCGTTGGGCAGGGTCATTCTGGTCCTACAGCTCGCGGGACTGGCAGTGCTGGTGTTCGGTGGCGGCTTCTGGTATTTGAGCGAGGGCCAGGCTCCCGGAAGGCTGGACGACTTCCGTTGGGGCCACTTCCTGCTGCTGGCCCTCAATTACTCGATGTTCTTCGGCATCTTCGCCGTCCTGGGGTACCAGGGCTCTCCTACGGTCGCCCTGACCACGGCCGCCGTGGTAAGCCTGCCGCTCCTCACGCTCCACGGGGTCCGCATCACCGACGCTTGGTTCACGGTGACGCGCATAATGCCGCTCGCGGTGCTGACCCTGGCCACCGTCTTCAGTGGGGTGTTCCTCGACCAGCAGCGCCCCATCGTCTTCCTCACTGTAACAGTCGTGGCCATCGCCTTCCTCACGGTGACGTACGAACCCTGGGCAGCCATACGGAAGTCGCACAGTGAAGAGAAGGCCGGGCGGCGGGAGCGCGAGGCCCGGGAGGACGAGCTCACCGAATCTCTAGACGTGCTTCGGATACTGATTCGAGAGCAAGAGCAAACGCACCTGGTTTCCCGCCACGATTTGGACGACGCCCCGGCAGGGTTCGAAGCGGAGCGGGCGGCGGTCGAGAGGCTCCTGGATCTGCACGAGAAAGCCCTGGCCAAGGCAAAGGCGGCGGTGAAGCCCGACGGCGGGTGGGAGACACTCCCGCATGAGGCACGCCTACACCGACTCGCCGACCTTCAGGCGGCGGCCACGCGGTGCTCCAATCTGCTTGAGGGCCGTGGGAATTCGTTGAAAGGGGTCGTGAAGGTCCTGGAAACGGCTGTGCAGGAGGCGAGCGACCGGCTTCGTCGTGAGCGAAGCGCCATCGCGGAGCTTCTAGGCGACGCATCGGCGGTGGAGCACGAGGCTCGAACAACCATGGACGAGGGAGGTGAACGTCCGGAGCGAGCCCAGCTCGAACAGATCTTGAACCGACTGTCCGAGGCACGGCACGAGCGGGAGCGCTCCAGCGGCGGGGGAGAACCCGAGGAGGGGGATCTGCGCAGCGCCGTGAGCGCGGCCGAACACCACTCTCGGACGCTCACCGGACTCGTGGCCCTCGTGCGAGATGCTACGGAGCGCCTCCGTGCAGCCATTGATCGCGCCCGCGAACGGGAGCGACTCGCTACAGAGGGATCGGAGGCCGTCCACTGTTTGGCCTGTGGTGAGGCGCTTCCGTCGGATCACCGATTCTGCGCGCATTGTGGTACGTTACGGCCCCTGGACATCAGTTGCCCTGCCTGTGGGCTCACCACACGACTCCCGCAGCACATCCTGTCCGAGGAGTGGGGCAGCCCAGCGATCCACTGCTCCTCGTGCGGCAAGTCGCTCCCCTCGGAGGAAGCTGATGGTGAGCTCGACAGCGAGCGGCAAGGCCTGGAGGGAGATTAGCGCAGTATCTCGCCGGGCCGGTCGCCCGGCTCACAAGGTCGAGGATGGACCTCCCCTCAGTGTGATGTCAGACGGTGCACCGTGGGCCCGATGCGACTCATCAGACCTGGGGTGTCGAGAGCGTGGTCGAGGTGCTGAGGCGCGCGCGCCCCGGCGTAGATGAGCTGACCCTCGACGAACGCGTCGCAACCGTCGTCCTGTGCACACACGGAGACGTCGCCTCTGCCCTTTTGTGCGCATCGCTGGGCGTGCCGCTCGAACAGCATCGAGAAGTCGGCGCGCTCGAGACGGGCGCGCTGCGTGAGTTGACGGGTCGGGTCGGGTAGCCCCGGGACGGGGCACCGCCCATCTTCGACGCGACCGAACGCCAGCGCTGACGCGTCCTCCCCATCCGCAGAGGGTATCGCCAGGTGATGAACAGATTCCTCCGGAGAGATACGTGCACAGCTCGTCGACGGGATCATCACGAACAACCCCGACCTCTTTCCCAGGCCGCCGCCGCAGGGTGGTCCGTGATCTCGTGAGCAGACCCGCTCGACCCACCCGAGGAGGCGATCACCGGAGGGCGACCGGCTGCTGTTCGATCGCGGCGATTCTCTCCGCGTGCGCGGGTCCACTCGTCGAGGACTGCACGCACGGCGACCTCGACCTTCGTTACTGTGATCGGAATGGAGACCTCGTTGCCGACCCGCCGTCGGATGTCCGGCTCCGGCTGAACCCGGACGTCCTGATCTTCGCCTACACTCCCGTCGAAGACCCGGCTCAGTTCAGGGACGTATGGCGGGGCTTCCTGGACCACCTCGAGGGGATCGTCTCCAGGGAGGTTCGGTTCTTTCCCGTCCAGTCGAACGCAGCTCAGATCGAGGCGATGCGAGCGGGCCGGCTGCACATCGGTGGCTTCAACACCGGTAGTGTGCCACTCGCGGTGAACTGCGCCGGTTTCGTGCCCCTGACGATGATGGCGCGCGAGGACGGCAGCTTCGGGTACGAAATGGAGCTCCTCACCCATCGGGACAGCGGGATCGAGGAGGTCGAAGATCTGCGCGGACGGACGCTCACCTTCACCTCCCCCACCTCGAACAGCGGGTTCAAGGCACCCTCTGTCCTTCTCGAGTCGGAATTCGGACTGGTGGCGGGCCGTGATTTCCGGCCGGTCTTCTCGGGAAGACACGACAACTCGGTACTCGGTGTGTTACAGCGCGACTACGAGGTGGCGGCTGTCGCCAACCAGGTCATCGACCAGGTCCTCGCGCGTGGCGTGGGAAGCCGGGACGATCTCCGCGTCCTCTACCGCTCGGAGTCGTTCCCTACGACGGCCTACGGAGTCTCGAATCGCCTGGAGCCGGACCTCGCCGAACTCGTTCGTCAGGCGTTCCGCAGTTTCGAGTGGGCCGGTAGTGCCCTCGAGGCGGAGTTCCAGGAAGAGGACGGATTCATCGAGATCACGTATCAGGAACATTGGGAAGTCATCCGTACGATCGACGTGGCGGTGGGCACCAGTTGGGGTTGTCGATGAGCGGGGACGGGGCCGTGCTCACGATCCAGGAACTCGTGGTCCGTTACGGAACCGGGGAGCCGGTGCTGCGCGGCGTATCGCTGGTGGTCCAGCAGAAAGAGGTCGTCGGCCTCATCGGGGCGTCGGGCGCCGGTAAGAGCACGCTTCTGAGAGCGGTCCACCGGCTCGTGGAGCCCACTGCGGGCGCGGTCATCCTCGACGGAGTGAACCTCACGGGGTTAGCCCTCGGCGAGCTTCGTCAGGCACGTCTGCGAATGGGTATGATTTTCCAGGAGCACGCACTCGTCGGGCGCTTGACCGTCATGGAGAACGTCCTCTGCGGGACGCTCGGCCGGACCGGGTTCTGGCGGAGCGTTCGCCGACGCTTCGACCCGGACGACGTCGAGGAGGCTTTCCGACTCCTCGAACGGATGGGTCTCGACGGCCTCGAAGATCGGCGCTGCGACGAGCTCTCGGGCGGGCAGAAGCAGCGGGTCGGCATCGGTCGCGCCCTGATTCAGCATCCGGATGTCCTCCTGGTGGACGAACCGACGGCGAGTCTCGATCCGGCCGCTTCGGCGCGGATCATGAGCCTGATCACCGAGGTGTGCGCCGAGAGCGACCTCGCAGCGATCATCAACCTCCACGACGTGCCGTTGGCCCGCCGCTTCTGCCCACGTATTCTCGGCCTGCACGAGGGGGCGATCGTATTCAACGGTCCCCCGTCCGCGCTGGATGATGAGATCCTGACGCAGGTCTACGGTGAGGAAGCGCTGGAATCGCACGTCGGCGCGAGATCGGAGGATGCGGGCGTTGGCGACTGACGTGGCACGGGAATGGCGTCCGCCTCTGAGGATCCGGAGCCGGGCCCTTCGGACGCTCCTGTGGATGTCGGTCGCGCTCTACACGCTGGCAGCGGTCCTGACCATCGAGGTCGATCTTGCCCGGATCATGGAGGGGATGGCACGAGCCGGCGCTTTTCTTCGGCGGATGGCTGCGGCCCGACTTCGTCACGCGCTGGCCCGATATCCGGACCGGCCTGCTCGAGAGCCTGTCGATGACCGCCCTCGCCACTGCCGCCGGGCTCGTGATCTCCATCCCCTTCGGTCTCGGTGGCTCTCGCAACCTCGTCCCGGGACCCGTCTACGTGGTGTGCCGAGGTGCACTGGCGGTATTTCGTGCGTTCCACGAGATCCTCGTCGCGATTCTCTTCGTGGCAATGTTCGGTTTCGGTCCGTTCGCAGGCGTCGTTACGCTCGTTGTGGCCACTGTCGGTTTCCTGGGCAAGCTGCTGGCCGAAGCCGTCGAGGAGATCGAGCCCGGCCCGCTCGAGGCGCTCACCACCGCTGGGGCGGCATGGCCGTCCCGCGTCGCGTTCGCGGTGCTGCCCCAGGTCATGCCTCGCGTTCTCGGTCTGACGCTGTACCGCCTCGATATCAACTTTCGAGAGTCCGCCGTGATCGGTCTGGTCGGCGCCGGTGGAATCGGGGCTACGCTCACGACCGCGTTCAGCCGCTATGAGTTCGAATCAGTGGCCGCCATCCTGATCCTGATCATCTCGATGGTCTTCGCAGCGGAGGTCATTTCGGGCCGGCTGCGACGGAGGCTGCTCTGATGCCCGTGCTGCACACTGAGGCCGGACGGGCATGGCGCCGACACACCCGAGCGGAAGGTCGGGTTCGGTTCGTGATCTCACTGGGCGTCACCGCGTGCCTCGTTGCCGCATGGACTAGCATCTCGTCTCAGACGACGTGGAGCTTCGTTCTCGACGCGGGTATCCAGCTACGCGACCTGGGCATGCGGATGTTCCCGCCGGACAGCGGCTACGCGATCGCGATCGCGCGTCCCCTGGCCGACACCGTCCACATCGCTACACTCGGGACGGCACTCGGCGTCCTCATCGCCGTCCCCCTGGCCTTCGCGGCCGCGCGGCCCACGACGCCGTCCCAGCTCTACGTACGCCCGGTCGCGCTCCTCATGCTGGTCACGTCGCGCTCGGTCAACTCGATCATCTGGGCACTCATGCTCGTCGTGCTCATCGGTCCCGGCATGCTCGCCGGAATCCTGGCGATCGCGTTCCGGTCGGTCGGCTTCGTGGGCAAGCTCGTCTACGAATCGATCGAGGAAGCCCACGAGCTCCCCGTCACCGCGATGGAGACCACGGGAGCCGGACGGGCGCAGGCGCTCGCATTCGGCCTGGTTCCACAGATTCTGCCGACCATGGCGGGTGTCAGCGTCTACCGGTGGGAGATCAACATCCGGGAAGCCACGATCCTCGGTCTCGTTGGTGCGGGCGGAATCGGTATGGCGCTCCAGGCCTCGATCGATGCACTCGCCTGGTCACGGGTCAGCGTCATTCTGTTCGTGATCCTGGGCACGGTCGTCGTGGCGGAGTGGGGCTCGGCCCGGGTGCGGAGAGGGTTGGCGTAGCCCAGCTCATCCAGAAGTCCCAGCGAAGAGTCGGGAGCCCAGTCTTGGGTGGCTCTGCTTCCGACCGATCACGTGGCCGTCACCGTGTCAACTCACCATTACAGGCGAAGGCCGAAGGCGTTGAAGCCCCTGGCGAGATCCTGTGCCCCGGACAAGTTCGCGGGAGACTCGGCGTCGTGCATAGCTCAACCTCCTGGGGCGCCCTCCGATCGGAAGGCCAGCGGCATGAGCGTCTAAAGTAGCCTCGTGAAGAAGACCATCGCCACCGCCCCGGTCAACGGCTGTGTCGTCTCTATCTCCCGTGGCCCTCCGCTCGAGCTCGTCGGGATTCCCGGAGTCATGAGTGAAGATCTCCCAGTGCCGGTGCTCGACGCTCTTGGACATGGAAACCTCCGTACGTATACTCACGATGTAAAGATACGTACGCTTCACCGAGCCCCGCGAAGCGGGCGTCGTCGGTTCGGATCGAGGCCGGGTTTTGACGCCCAGCGAGCCGGCAGGCTATCGTTCATACCACCACCTCATCGCTTCTCCGGCCCGGAGGTCTCGCTGTCGTCCATCACCCGTGCTCTCACCGGAGAGAACCTCACCTTCGACCTGGATGAGCAGATCGCCGAGCTCCGCCGGGACGAGCGCTACGTCCGGAGCGGCCGGGTCGGCCGGACCCTGGTCAAGGCGGGGCCGCTCAGGCTAACCCTCACGCTGATCGCCGAGGGCGTAGAGGTGGGCACCCATCACGCCGCCTCGCCCATGACCCTTCAGGCTCTCCAGGGGCGCCTCCACTACCGTGTGGGCGACGAGGAGTTCGAGATCGGCCAGGGGGACGTCCTCTTCTTCGGACCGGGCCACGCCCAGGACATCCGGGCCCTCGAGGACACGGCGCTCCTGCTGACCATCACGGGCGACGGGCCGGAGGGTGGGTGGCCTAGTCCATAAGGTGCGGGGGACGTCCACCGTTCTCATCGCCCCTCGATCCAGTCCCGCAGGGGACGCCACTTGGGAGCCTGTTCTTCGGGCTGACCCGTGAACTGTGCTGAAGCTCACCAGGTGGCACCTTCTTGGTCGGTGGAGGAGGTAGTGGGGCTACTGGAGGCAACCGAGGAGTGAGACTCACTCCTCCTAGACACCGCGCATATCTCGAAGGCGTTCTGCCTTCTTTTCGTCGATCTCCCCGACCCACTGCGGCGGATCAGTCTGCTCTATCCCGACAATCGGTGAAACTTCAAACCATTGAGCCAGGGTGGAACCAACGGGTTCAGGATTCGATGCAATCCTGATCCTTACCAGGAACGCCCTCGCTCCGTTGCTTAGCTTCGACGGATGACTAGCATTCCACAGCGCACCGTCCCTCATGATCCAATGGTCAGCGGCATAGAGGAACGTGTCCCCATCCATAGGTTCCATCTCGGCTATACGGAAATCACAATACTGCTCCAACTCTAGAAGTATCTTCCTCGGATCACGCGCATCGGGTTGTTTTTTCGCCCATACGATGGGTTGTGAGGTTATGAAACGGCCATGACGCTTGAGCTCCAACCGAAAATAGTCAATCACTCCATAGACTTCGGCCGCGCCACCCTTGTTTCTGACGCGAATATCTGCTGTTCGTTTGTCGCCAATCTTTCCGTATGACTGAGGCTCCAGCGAAAGCACCGGCCTCCCATTGCGCGCTTCTTGGATGGCCTGATCTCGCTCAAGGAAGGCCGCATCACTGGTGCGGCGTACAAGCTTGAACCGACGCTCGTTAACCTCACCCTCGAAAGAGGCATTGAGACCGTTGCGGTCGTCCGCTTTTTCAACGGCGATCAGAAGCTGATTAAGGAGCAGCGTCTCCAGATGGTGCCGATCCACTGAACCGTACTCGGGTTCGCAGCTAGGAGGCGGAAGGAAGACGACGCCTAGCCCTTCTTCTTGACCTTCGGCTTGCCCTTTCCCTTCCCCCTCCATTTTCCTTGGCGCTTCTGCTGCAACTCCTTAGTGAGCTACGTCAACACGCAGGTAACCGCGAAGCTCGCGGTGGACGTCTCTCCCGCCGTCACCGTGACGGGAACGGGGTTGTCAACATCCACCATGCAGTTCACCGCGATATCCGTCAGCTCCACGGTGTGATCGCCCGCCTCCACCTCCAAGGTGACGCTGCCTGAGACGTCGACGTCCTCGGTCTGGGCGCCATCGTCCAGATCGACGACGAATCCGTCTTCGTTGAAGGCTACCCCTGACATGGTAACCTCCACCTCGACGGTTCCCATCTCAGGGCCGATCGGGTCGTCGCCGCACCCCACCAGCACCAAAGCCATCACCGCAAGGGCAATATCCACCGCCACAAGGAGGGACTCTGTCAATTTCATTGGGTACTCCGTATTTCATATTCTTGGCTAGAAGTTCTCATCGAGTATGGAAACGAATGAGGAGCCCCGAATGTGACAGGGGGGACGGGACAGACCCTCCGGACCAAGTTGGTGACATCCTGATCGGAGCTGAGGCAGAGGCACAGCTCCGTTCAGAACAATGCTCAAGGTGATCTGATCGGCGGACTCGGCGATCCAGGTTTTCCCCGGCGACAACCCTCTTATTGCCCGTCAGCTTGCACAGCTCATCTGACCAAAACTCATCAATGATCCTAGCCTTTTTCCATCCATCAATCTGAAAGCGAATGAGGATACGTACGGGCAGGGCGGTTGGCTTTGACTCGATACGCTCCAATTCGTCTCTTCCGAAATGGGCGTCCGCCTCTTCCTTGGTCTTTCCTTCAATCTGAAAGCGGAGCACATCCCGCATCTTCGGGTCGCTGCGCTTCGACTTGATGCGCTCTAGCCGGCTTGCTTCAAACTGAGCTTCTGCTTCCTTCTTGAACCTTGCCAGTTCCTCCTTGACCCTGCTGCGGACGTCGCGCTGGAATGCGGCCCAAGCCTGTTCCGTCGGGATCCAAACAAGGGGGGGTAGCCGCAGTTCGCGATGGACGGGGGTCAGCTTCAGTTCGCGATGGGCCGGGCGTAGCCTCTCTGTCGGGAGTGTCCAAGAATCGAGAGTGGTGAGATCCTCCGACTTCCAACCCTGCGTCATGGAGACCAGGGTTTGAAGGGCGGCGACATGCTGCCAGCGGTTGTCTAGGTGCCACTGTTTGCACCAATCGCTGAACGCTTCCTTGAACGCCGTGGCATCGCCCTCCTCTGACAACCCTGCGATCTCCAGTGCTTCGGATAACTCCAATTCGGCAGCCTCTCGGGTCAGGTCGTCCGGGGCTCCTAGGAGTGCCTGACTTCCAGGAGCTCCTCTTCGTTCAAGTCGTTCAGGTCGTCCGGGAGATTCAGATCCTTCGGGTCTTCTTCTGGGAGCTTCAGGACCTTAGAGTCTTCAGGACCTCCCTTGCCTTCGGCGGGACGTCCACACTCTTGTCCGGCTGCACCTTCAGGACCTCTAGATCTTCGAAGTCGTCCCCACTCGCGACGAGACCAGGCAGCATTTGGAAACGCTCCATCGGCCCTCGCTCGGCCGGACTTGAGACGTCACCGATCGGGACGTCACCGATTAGCTCCTCGGCTTTCGACAGGACATCCTCAACCAAACTCTCCTTCAGTTTCGGCACCATCTCATCCACCAACTCTACGAAGAGCTAGCGATCGTAGGCTTCCTCGTCCCCGATCAGGGGACCAATCCACTCAGGCTCCAGGCCGCTTACGCTCAGGTCTGGCGGTGGCTCGCTTGGTGGCCTGGATGACTTACCCATCGGTAGCCCCCTGACGCGTGTTTTCAATCTCTGCGAGGCGTGCCCGGAGCGCTGCCTCCTCCGAGTCCAGGGCATCCGTGTCTACAGAATCGGGCACCTCCTGAAGTCGTGAAACCGACGAGCCGAGAACGTCCACCGCTCCCTTGGTGTCGTCCTCTCCCAGCCGCGCATAGACCTGCGTCACAGCCTCGCTCTTGTGCCCCAGGACGGCCCTGATGTGGTACAAGGGCACCCTAGGAGTCTGCGCCGCAGAACCCTGCGGCGGCTATCTTTGGTGGTAGCGAAGGCATTGGGAAGGCTTGCGGATCACCGAGGGGGGTGAATGGGAACGACATTTCGACCGTACGATCCGGAGCAGATGTTGTTGCTGCCTCCGGATCTTCGGGAGTGGGTGTCGGAGGGTCATTTGGCGCACCATGTGAGCGACCTGGTGGACGCGGTGGAGCTGAGCGCGTTCTACGGGCGGTACCGGGGGGACGGGCGGCGCAACTCGCCGTACGACCCTCGGATGATGGTCAAGGTGCTGATCTACGCGTATGCGACGGGCACCTTCTCGTCGCGGAAGATGGCGAGGAAGCTGGAGGAGGATGTCGCGTTTCGGATGCTGGCGGCGGAGAACTTCCCGAAGCACCGGACGCTGTGCGAGTTCCGCAAGCGCCATCTCGGGGATTTCCGGGCGGTGTTTGTGGAGGTGGTGATGCTCGCGCGGGCCTTGGGGCTGGCGGGGCTTGGCAGGGTGTCGGTGGACGGGACGAAGGTTCGGGCGAACGCGAACAAGCGCAAGGCGATGAGCTACGGCCGGATGGTGACCGGGGAGCCTCGGCTGGAGGCGGAGATCCGGGGGCTGTTGGAGAGGGCCGAGGCGGTGGACGAAGCGGAAGACGAGCGCTACGGCGAGGAAGCATGCGGAGACGAGGTGCCGGAGGAGCTCAAGCGGCGCGAGGACCGGCTGGCGGCGATCCGGGAGGCGAAGGCGCGCCTGGAAGCCGAGCAGAGAGCGGCGGACGACGCACGGGGCCGCAAGCCGGGGCAGACGCGCAACCCGAAGGGCGGCAGGCCCTACAAGCGGGAGTACGGAGAGCCGGACGAGGCGGCGCAGAGCAACTTCACGGACCCTGAGAGCCGGATCATGAAGACGAGTTCGGAGGGGTTCCAGCAGTGCTACAACGCACAGACGGTCGTGGAGGGGGAGAACCAGCTGGTGGTCGGGGCCGAGGTGACGGACAACGCGAGCGACCAGGGCCAGCTGGTGCCCATGGTCGACGCGGTGGCGCAAGCGTACGGCGAGACGCCGGCGCAGGTGCTGGCGGACACGGGCTATTGCAACGAGCGGGATCTCGAGGAACTGGAAGAGCGAGACATCGACGGGTATGTGGCGCTGGCCCGGGAGGGCAAGGCCGCCCCCACGGTTGACAAGGAGGAATATCCGGCGAAAGTCCGCATGGCGGAGAAGCTGGCGAGCGAAGATGGCCGCAGACGCTACGCACGGCGAAAGTCGCAGGCCGAGGCGCCCATCGGCTGGATCAAGGAAGTGATGGGCTTTCGACGATTCAGCTTCCGGGGCCTCGAGAAGGTCCGGGCCGAGTGGACCCTCGTGTGCCTGGCACTCAATGTGAAGCGGCTGCACACCCTTCAGGCGGCATGACTGCACGAGGGTTCACCCGCATCTGCCGGCGCGAGGGCTCTCGTAGCTCTCTTGCCCCCCCCCAACGCATCCATTCCGCTCTCCCGATCCGTCGCAGACACAAGTCCTCAACCTCCCAATCACCCGGATCCGCCTCGCCGCGGACGGCTCGATGACCATTCGGCTCAGTCAGCTGTGCTTCTGCGGCGCAGACTCCCTAGCCTGGGCCATGAGCGAACCGGCGGTTCTCCTCAGGTCATGCAGGGTTACAGACCGATCGCCTGTCAGCCCCGCCTTCTCACGGATCCGCTCGAATGGCTTCCTGATCGTCATCCGATGTGTCCCGGGTGCCCTACCTGGGAACACGTAGGGATTCGATGCCTCGCGAGGTAACGAGGCGAGGATCTCGCGAGCTGCATCCGATAACGGCAGAGTGAGTACGTCGTCGGTCTTCGAGCGGTGGAGGGCGATCAGCCCACCGTCCCAATCGATGCCATCCCACCGTAGTCGTAGAAGCTCCGACTGTGACCGTGCGCCCGTGAGCAGCAGGAGCCAGACCACGGCTCGCACATACGGGTTCTGTTCTTCTTCGACCGCCTTGGTGAACGCCTGGAACTCGTCCTTCTTGAGGTAGCGGGTCCGGCTCCGCTCTCGATTTCCACGCTTCGAACGCCAAGATCGGGCGGCGGGGTTCCTATCAATCAGCCCATCGTTCATCGCCACATTCAGGACCAGGCGGAGGAGCTCGAGCGTCCTGTTCGCCTTTACCGGACCTCGCTCGGTCACCTTCGCGTGGAGTCGCTCGCAGTCCCGTTCGGTGATGGATTCCAACGCCTTCGAGCCCAAAGCTGGTAGGATGTGCTTGTCCAGGCGTCTCTCGTCATCCCGCTAAACCAGGACCTCCGCCGCACCCTACCCTCCGCCTCAGACCACTCCTCGGCGTGCTCCTTGAGTGTCACCCGATGCCGCCGAGAGTCCTTCCGACCCTCGAGAGGGTCATGGCCCGCAGCTACCTGGCCGAGAGCCTTCCGGGCCGCCTCCCTACCCTGCTGCACGGTGAGAACACCGTAGGTCCCGAGCGTGAGCAGCCGCTTCCGTCCCTGGAATCGGTACGAGAGGACGAAGGCCTTGCGATCACTCGGATATACTCGAAGGCCGAACCCAGGTGTCTCCGAGTCCCAGACCACATGGCGACCGCTGCCTAGCGAGGGTAGGTGGGGACGGTGTAGGGGTGGGACGCGTGCTTGAGGGACAGGAGCCGGTCGCCATCGCAGCGCGACGGGCCGTAGGCGAGTGGCTTGAGAAAGCGAACCGTAGCGCGGTGAGCCCCTCGGAGGCGGAGATCCAGCGAATCCAGTCGCTCGTGGGCCGCTGTACGGGGTCCCTGCCGGAGGAGTGGCTGAGGGAGATTGGCTTCGCGATCAGGTGACCACCGGTACGCGGTCGGCCAAACTTCTTGCGGTCCACTCCCGAGCCGGGAAGCTTTGAGTCATGCGGATCAGCGATCTCTTGGAAGAAAGGAAGCGAGCATGTCGGACGATATCTCGCCCGCCGACGCGGCACGGCACGATGAGATCTTCGATGAGGGCTCGTCCCTCATAGAGGGCGAAGTCTTCCTCGACGGGAGCGGCCCCTCCGGAAGGCCGGGGATGTTCGCACGGCGCAAGCTGCAGAAAGCGATCGAGCGCTTCCAGGGGGCGTTGGAGATCAACCCCAAGGGGTGGCAGTCCATGTGGATGCTGGGGAAGATCCACCAACGGATGGAAAGCCAGGCGGAATCCCTCTTCTGGTTCAAGAAGGCGATGGCACTCGCCCCGGATCAACCCGACGTGGCTCGGGACACCGGGCTTGCCGCCTTCGAGGCCGAGAACACGGAGCTCGCGCTCCAGTGCTGCCAGGCCGCCCTAGACGCCCGCCCCGACGACCCTGGACTCATGGCGAACCTGGCTTTGGCCCATCTTCTGGGCGGCGACCTCGCCGAGGCCGAGAGCTTCGTGAGCAGGGCGCTGGAGCTGGTGCCTCACGACCCAGTCTCCGGAGACCTGTCGCAGATCATCCGAGAAGTTGCGGAGGGAACGAGGCCGCAGCCCGCGAGCATCCACGACATTACCTGAGCGGCGTGCTCCGCGAAAACTCCATCCGCGCTGATTCTCGGGGGATTTTGAGTCATCCATGGCGGGACCGATGTCACTCGACCTGACTCCTCTGGGATCAACTGGCGGCCGCGAGGGACACCTCGTGCCCTGTCGGGAGCAGAACCCGGCACGGGGGGCATGACCGGGAACGACTCGGCCACCGAACCCTCTACGGGGGGACAGCCCGCGGCGATTCCCGCCCGTCACGCGGGACGTGGGCTCGCGCGACTTTGATTCGCTTGAGACACACTCCCATCTTTATCGAAGCCATCGACAGCGTAGATGGCAATGGGCTTCTCGATTCCCTTCACGAGCGTGTCCGGAAGCGCGCGTAGCTGGAAACGGGGATCGAGCGAATCCCGGAGCGTCTGCGTCACGATGATGTCCGCTGGGTGGACTCGCGTCAGGTCCTGCACGCGCGCCGCCACGTTCACCGTGCCCCCTACGAAGGTGAACTCTTTCAGCTGCCGGCTGCCGACCAACCCAGCGACGCCTGTGCCACGCTGCAGCCCGATCCCCAGCGTCAGCCCTGGAAGCCCCTCGGCAGCGAGTTCCTCGTTGTAGGCCGTGAGAGCGCGGCGCATGGCGAGCGCCGCGTGGACGGCATCGTTGCCCTGCCACGGATTCGGCACCATCGCGCCGAAGAGGGCTAGGATGCCATCGCCGATGAACGTGGACACATAGCCGCGATGGCTGGTGATCGCCTGGCTCATGCGTTCGAAATAGCCGTTGAGGACTCTCACGAGGACCGTCGGCGGCGTGCTCTCGCTCATGGCCGTGAATCCGACGAGGTCGGCAAACAGGGCCGTGACCTCCTTCTTCTCTCCGATGTCCGCCGTGCCGTCCGCGATGATCTTCTCGATCACGTCGTCCGGAGCGAACCGACTGAAGCTCATCTGCAAGTTCTCGAGCTCGACGGCCGCGCGTTCCAGCCTGTCCCTCAGCCGCCGGGCCTCCCGCTCGCTGCGCCAGGCGAAGACCCCGAGGCCTAACGCCAAAGCGCCGAGCAGGGCGATCCAGAGGAAGGTCACTCGAAGGCGTCGCTCACGACGCCGAGCCTGCAGACCGCATTCGCGAGCGATGCCGCGCCGAGGAACTCGAGCATCTGCTCGCGGGTCACGAGGGCTTGGAACTCGCGACACCTCCTTTGAATCTGTGCGGGCTGGTACCAGACCGTCTCGCGCGCGAGAGGGACGATCTCGCCTTCGATCTCGTCGAGAGCCGGGGATGCGAGGTGGGTCAGGATCTCTTGCACCTCCTCCACGGTGAGCCCTCGCTCCACGAGTAGCCGTGTGGCCTCCCGCTCCGAAGCCGCGCAGCCAAGGGCGCGTGCGATGACCGCGAAGACGAGAGGAACGGCCCGGGGGGTGATCGCGTTGGACGACCACATCCGGTCGAGCACGATTCTCAGCTGGCGAGCCATCGGCAGGCCGTCCAGACCGACGACGACTGCGGAGAACGGCCCGGTCTTCTCCTCCGCCCTGAGGTCGACCCGCCGTGCCGTCTTCCGAATCCGACGAAGTTTGATGGCCATCAACGGTCGCGTGATGCACACCCACCAAGAATCGGGAAGCTGCTCTATGGGTCCCGGCGCCAGCGCGAGCATCGTGGAGAGCTTGTTGAAGAAGAGGTACAGCCCGATCAGACCTGCGAGCTCGGAGACCTCGGCGTCCGAGAAGCCTCCCCTTCGCAACGCCTCGAGATCGACTTGCGACGCGAGGGGAGAGGACCGTGAAACACGTCTTGCAAACTCGATCGCCGCGCGCTCCTGAGGCGTGAAGTCACCGGTGAGGAGATCCTGCTCGAGGCGAGCGATGCGGGCCTCCTTCATGCCGAGAATGCGGAGAAACGCGCGCTGGGCGCCGAAGCAGTATCGGCAGGAGTTGTCCTGACTCACCACGAGCCCCACTTGGTCCGCGAGGTCCGGCTCCAGAAACACGCGGGTTTGGAGCTCGACCGACAGCCGAATCACGGCATCACCGAGCCAACTGCAGCCTTTGAGGAATCGGAGCGTCCGACCAGAACGGCCGACCTCGCGTATGAAGCGCTGCTCGAGCTCGGGGCTCGCTCTCGGCTCCAGCAGGCACTCCTCCCACTCGATGTCCGTCATTGTCGTCATGGCCACCTGCCAGCATTCACAAGGGGGTGGTCAATCTATAACGCCGCGCACGCGAGGAGCGAACACTTGCCCGGCGGCGCGTCGAGTGAAGAGCGAGACACGGTGCCCCAAAGCGCCAGGCCCGCAGCCTACTCTGCTACCTACTCGCCCAACCAGCGAAGCGTACCCGAGGGCCCGAGTGGGAGCGCGGCGTTATCTGAAGTCGCGAGCTCTAGCCAGCGGGGCTCGCAGTAGGTCGGTGCCGGTAGCCGGAGCAAGCAACCACTGGCGTGCCCTTCTCTACAGGGCGTGGCCGTGTTCCCCACCCTAACCTACCGAGCTGGCTGTCTCTTGCGTAACGACAAGCATGCGCCTGTCATTTGGTGGGCGTGTGCCGCATGAAGCTTTACGTCAGGGCGTGTATGCCGCATTCCAAACGTTGGCTCCCCCTCCACCGACCGGCCCGCTCGTGCTCTTCCTCGGAAACGGGCGTTGTCAGAGGTTGGTCGCCGAGGCTCTGGTAGCCGAGGTCGTGGAGCGGGTTGTACGGCACCCCGTTCGCGCGGATGAAGGACCAAACCTCTTCGGCCGGCCAAGAGGCCAGCGGGTTGATCTTGATGCGATCCCCAACCTCCACGTGGGCCAGAGCGGCACGGCTGGCTGCCTGGTCCCGGCGCCGCCCGGTGATCCATCCCTCCACGCCACGGAGGGCCCGCTTCATGGGCTCGACCCGCGTGAGTCGATGAAAGAGTTCCAAGTCACGTTCCCACAACCGCTCCCCGTACCTCGCCTCGAACGCCGCACGTGACGCGGCGGGCCGGTAGACGCGCACATCGAGGCCATAGTGTGCCTTCACCCGCTCGGCATGCTCCAGGGTCTCAGGGAAGTGGTACAGCGTGTCCACGAATGCAACGGGCACCTGAGGCGCGATCTCCGCGAGCAGGTGAAGATTCACCATCCCCGTGGACCCGAACGAAGAAGCCACGATCAGCCGCCCGGGCGTTACGTTCTCGACGGCCCAGCGAATGGCGTCCGAAGGATGTGCTCCCTCGAGCCGTTCGTTGATCCATCTCACGTCTTCGATACCCGCTGTCGCCGCAGTCATCTGCTGCCTTCCGATTTCAATTTCAACATGCTTTCTTCCAGAGTTGAGACCCAAAAAAAAGCCGCGACCCTCGAGGGGCCGCGGCGTTCGCTTGAGTCTTGGTTTCTTCTCAACGACTCGTCGGAACGCGCCCCTCTCTAGGCGTTACCGTGCAACAACAACAACAACACATGGCCGTCCGTGGAGTCATCTCCAAAACCTCCAGATCTTCATGGAACCGCACGCCTTCGAATACCTCGTCCTAAGTTTTCCAGTTCTTCCGCTGCCTGTCCTACCCGGTTCGAACAAAAAGGCCAGCGGCGAAACCCGATGGCCTTTTTGATCTGGGAAATAATCCTCACAAAAAAGCCACCGAATGTCTCCGGTGGCGCTTCAGGGAATCCAGTCGCGTGTATGCCTATACGACGTCTCCCCGACACCCCACCGGGCTCGGACAAGAACATCGGCAACAACAACTGTTGAGTATCACGACCAGCGTCCTTTTACGCACATCTGTTTTGTGACCCATCCTCCAAAGAACAACGCTAATCGCCAGAAGCCCCCTGTCAAGGGAGAAGCCACAAGGCAACCCCCTACGGGGCCCGTGGTCAACTGGATCAGCGCGGCACGGTCCTCAGGGTTCGAGATGAGCCGGACCAGCGCGCGTGCAACGGCGGGCGGTTTCATGCCGGCTCCCTCGCGAGCCCAGCCCAAAGGCGCTCAAGCAAGACCCAAGATCGCGCCAGGGCATCGTCACCCGCGGGCAGGACGCGGTAGTTGTGCGTGGCACGTCGCCCGCTCGACGGATCTGTCACCTCGGAAGCGACTAGCCCCTACCCAAGTACTCTCGACTGCCCATACCGTTTCCTAAACTTTGTTTCTGAGCACAGTTTGGGTCGCGAGGCGAGATGCGCAAGCGCGGAAAAAGTTCACAAACCGGATCCGAGACTGATTCCCGGCCAACATGCAGAAAAACATGTAGACCTCGATGGTAGGACCATCGGCCAGTCGCACGCCTTGCACAGTTATACCACACTGTAGCATAATGCTGTATACGACGCCTGAGGGCTTACCGAACCGAGACGACACGATGTCCTACCTTGGCGAATTCGAACAGCTCATCCTCTTCTCCGTCCTCGAGCTCGGAGATCGCGCGTACGGCGTGACCATCCGCGAGACGATCGAAGAGCGGACCGGTAAGGTCGTCTCCTCCGGAGCGATCTACACCGCGCTCGGCCGCCTCGAGGAGCGAGGGTTCGTCTCAGCCACGGTCGAGGAATCGACCGAGGGCCGAGTCGGCCGCCCCCGCAAGTACTACACGCTCGAGTCCGCCGGCGCGCGGGCGTTGCAGGCGACGTACTCGACGATCCAGGCGATGGCCGGTGGCCTGATCCCGAAGCTCACAGAGTTGGCGGAGCAGTAAGCCGTGTCCGCGCCTCGCCTGCTCCGCAGAATCGCCGCACTCCTCATCCGGGGCCGGCACGCCCCGTTCATCCTGACCGAGTTGGACGCTACGTTCGAGCATGAGCTCGAGCGCGGCCTCCCGATCGGCAGGGCCCGACTGAGATACGCCATGAACGTGTTCGCATCCGCCCTCAACCTGTGGCGAACGAGCATTCGCCTTCCAAGCGTGGGGACGTCGTGGCTCGATGTGAAGCTCGGCCTCCGCATGCTCCTCAAGCAGCCCGGCCTCACGCTGGTGACGGTCTTCGCGCTCTCGATCGGGATTCCCGCCAGCCTGATTCCCTTCCACGTCTTCGACGCGCTGCAGGTCGCGCTTCCTTTCGACGAGGGGGATCGCATCGTCGGGCTCCGAAACCGGAACGTGGCGGAGCGGCGCACGGAGGTCCGAGCTCTCCACGACTTCTTCATCTGGAGAGAGGAGCTGACGACCTTCGAGGCAATCGGCGCCGCCCGCTCCGACCCGTACAACGTGATCTCGGAGGACGGACGTGCGGCGCCGATCCGCGGCTCCGAGATCACGGCTTCGGCGTTCGAGATCCTCCGCGTGCGCCCGCTCATGGGGCGCGTATTGCTCGACGCGGACGAGATTCCCGGGGCACCGGACGTGGTCGTGATCGGGTACGACGTCTGGCAGTCGCGGCTCGCCGGAGACCCGGACGCGGTGGGGAGCACGATCCGCATAGGCCCGGTGCCGCACGAGGTCGTGGGGATCATGCCGGAGGGCTTCAAGTTTCCGCTCAGCGACCTCCTGTGGCTGCCGCTTCGCGACCAGCCCACCGACTACGAGCGGGGCATGGGGCCCGACATTCTGATGTTCGGGCGGCTGGCCGACGGCGTCTCGGTGGAACAGGCCCAGGCCGAGCTGTCGACAATCGGCCTTCGCATGGCGAACGAGTTCCCGGACACGCATCAGCGGCTCCGCCCCCAGATCATGGGCTACACCGCAATGGCTGTGGGGCTGGACCCCAGCGACATGTCGGAGATGTACCTGATTCAGCTGGTCATCCTGGCCCTTCTCGCCATCGTCTGTGGCAACGTGGGGACCCTCATCCTGGCGCGGACGGCGACCCGGTCCACGGAGATCACCGTACGCACGGCGTTGGGCGCGAGTCGCGGCCGGATCGTCTCTCAGCTGTTCGTCGAGTCGCTGCTGCTCGCCGTCGTGTCGGCCGGCCTCGGGCTCGTTCTGGGCGATCGGTTCGCCCGTGAGTTCACTAGTCGGGTGTTTCTCGAGGCCCCCTTCTGGATGGATTTCGGGGTGACACCCAAGACCGTCGCGATCGCGATGTCCCTAGCGGTCTTCTGCGCCGTGATCGCCGGGGTCTTCCCGGCCCTCAAGGCGACGGGACGCCGAGTGCAACAGAACCTCCAACGGGCCACGGGAGGATCGGGCATCCGCTTCGGGAAGGGGGCGACGCTCCTGATCGTGTCAGAGGTCGCGCTCGCCATCGGCTTCCTCACCATGGGTGGCACCATGTCCCGGAGCCTCTTGTCGAGCACTTCCGCTCAAATGGAGATCCAGCCGGAGGAGTACATGATGGCGCTGCTCCGGATCCCGTGGACCGATCACAGCGCCGTCGAGAACGACATCTCGGTCGCCGACTTCCGTACGCAGGTGATCGCGACCCACGAGGCGCTGGCTCTGCGCCTCAACGCCGAGCCGGGCGTGCGCGGAGTGGCCATGGGGACCAACTTACCCGGGATGCAGCACGGGGGACGGCGCGTCGAGCTCGAAGGCGAGGTTGGGGGTGAGGACTTCAGGGGTCACCTCGTCATGCGAGCCCGCGTCGACGTAGGCTTCTTCGAGGGTCTCGGACAGAAGATCCTGGACGGACGGGGCTTTACCACGGCCGACCTGATCGGCACCATCGACGAGGACCGGACGGCGGTCATTGTGAACACGGCGTTCGTGGAGCATGTCCTGGGAGGCCGAAATCCCATCGGACGGCGCGTGAGGTACGTGCCTCCCGAGGGTGAAGAGCCCGGGCCGTGGTACGAGATCATCGGCGTCGTGGGTCACCTCGGAATGAACGAGCTCAACCCGGAGCGCGACGAGGGCCTGTACCATCCGGCGGCGCCCGGCGAGATCCATCCTATATGGCTGGCCGTCCACGTGGGAGAAGACCCGCTGTCGTTCACGCCCCGGCTCCGGGAGATCACGGGTGAGGTCGACCCCGAGGCGATGATCCAGTATCCCGCCGCGTTGGTCAACGCCCCCAACGGCGCTCGGCAGGTAACCCAATACGGCACCATCCTCCTCGTCTTCCTCTCCGCGATCGCCATCGTGCTCTCGGGCGCCGGACTCTACGCGCTCATGTCCCTCACCGTGTCTCAGCGGACCCGAGAGATCGGAATCCGCACGGCTTTGGGAGCTCGGCCCGGCAGCATCGTGACCGCGATTGCGAGGCGGGCGTTCCTTCAACTCGTGGCAGGCATCGTCGCCGGCGTGGGCCTAGGCGTCTGGCTGATCAGAGAGACCGGCGGAGATGCCTCGGCCCGTGGGGCGAACTGGACCGTGATGCTCGCGACCTTTGCCGGTTTCATGCTCTTGGTCGGCATGGTCGCTTGCCTTGCGCCGACTCTCAGAGGCTTGAGGATCCGGCCGATGGAGGCTCTGAGGGAGGGATAGGGAACGACTCAAAGGCCTCATCCAAAGCCTGCTGGGATGGAGTAAGATCTGCCTTGAGCGCGTAGCAAATCACGGGGATAACTCTGCCAACGTCTCCCGGGTCTGTCGGAGGAACACCTCGGCCCCCATGCGCTCGAACAGGCCCTCGGCCTCGGCCAGGCATTCGTTGGCCTTACCCCTGCGCTTCTTGGCCTTGTGCAAGAGTCCTAAACCCAACAGTGCCTGGGCGCGGAAACCGTGAGCCTCTACCTCTGCAAAGTACTCGGCGGCCCCTCCGAGCAGGGTCTCCGCCCGGCGGGCGGCGAAGGGCAGGTGCCGGAGGAGAAAGCCCAGATTCTTCAGCAGCAAGGCCGGTGGCGGGGGTTCCCCGGTCGCTATTTTCAGGTACACGTTGCCCTTGAGCATCTCGTTTACGTGATGGAAAAACCTGTTTCCACTTACCAAGCTATTTCGGGAGGCCTCCTCGATCATCTTCATGCCCTCACCCATCCGTCCCTCGATGATCCGTCCAAGTCCGTGGAATCCGCCCGCCCAACTGAGGGACAATTCGAGACCCTGGTTTCTGAGGCGGCTGACCACCTCCCCGAACATGGGATCGACCTGACCGTTCAAGGTGCAGCTAATCCCATGAGTGGCCTGGCCGAGCAGGAGATAGAAGGGGTCTCTGGAGACCTGGATGGCCTGCTTCGAGGCGGCTATCGCCCCTGGAAAATCCCCGGCGTTGCAATGGCCGGTGGCGATTATCCAGTGGCCGAATAGGAGGCCGCGCGGGTTCCCGTGCCGCTCCCCGTATTCCACCAGTTGCCGACCCACCTGCAGGGTGTGCGTCACCTCGCCCATGCAGTAGTAGTTCATGCCGGTCGTGGCCAGGGACTTGAAATGCAGGTAGTCGTCTTCTGGCATGGTCTGAGCGATCTCATGGGCCCGCTTCCCGAGCGCGAGTCCTTCGCGCAACCGGCCCAGGTTGGAGCAGGTCATGGCCAGCCAGGTGTGGGCGTAGCCGATCACGCGCTTGTCGGCGGCCTCTTCGCCCAGGACCAGGGCCTGCTGTAACGTGCGGTAGGATTCCTCCAATCGTTGCGTGAAATACAGGCAGATCCCCAACCAGGCGTGGAACATCCCGCGCAGGGCCTTGCTCTGGAGCGTCTCGGCCCTGGGCAACGACTTCATCGGGCTCGAACCCATTGGTCCCGCTCTGTGGCAGGTCTACTTCGGACCCACTACCCTCGGATGGTTTGACGAAGAACTCTTCGTCATTTTCGACACCCACGGCAACACAGGACGTAACCCAATCTGTTAACCATCAACTGGCACCATTGTGTCAACCATCAGGTGCGCTGTTCAGATTGCCCATTCCAGCGACTAGGACCCCACTCATGAATGGGGGAGCAGACTCTTGGCCGTCAGTCGATCCCCCTGAGGCCGAGCCTCCCGCTGTCTGCCCGGACAAGCTTCTCTGGATTACATCCAACGCCACAGTAGAGCATCAAGTGTCACATTTTTCTCGAAGACCTCGATGAATGTGACGAGCCGAGCGCGTCTGCTGACGCGCGGTTCTTTCGTTCTGGGTCACGCATGGTCGCATAGACGCGGTCGCCCCTCGCGGCGAGTTCCTCGGCCGCCAAACGACCAAACCCTGTGCTGCAACCGGTGATCCTTGGCGCCTGGTGTCGGTGGGATCAGATCGCGTCGCACCAGCGACCGCCAGATCGGCGTGTGCTTGAGACCGAGCGTCACGGATGGATGGCGAGGTCGGAGATGCGCCCGCTGATCACCGCGGAGCCGATCGAGCGCCAGGCTAGGCTCCGCGCCGTCGAGGCGAGGTCTGGTGCGGAGTCGCCACCATCGCTCTGCTCTTGGCCGCCCCGTTGGGCCAGGACGGGGGTGGTCAGCATGAGGGCGGCGACAATCGCGGTGCCGGTTGCGAGGATCCGTGGTCGACGAGCCAGCATGGTGTTTCCCCTCGTTCGTTGGTCCGGTGGCCGATGCATCCGTAGGTGGCGGGCCGAGTTTCCGAGCGTCGGGGGAAAATAGCTCTGGCGTAGGTAGAGCGCAGGGATGTCCTTGCCAGCCTCTCACCCGCAGCCGATGCCCGAGACACCTGGTCACGGCAGCTGACCATGGCCGGAGATCGCCGAACCCTACGGAGGCCTGGACCTCCACCGGGCGGTACTGCCTGAAGGGGATCACTCGGAGAATCGCCATCGACGTCGCCCGGGAGGCCGGGTGCGGTGCCCAGAGATAGATTTCAGCTTCACCGCGGTCTACAGCGCCGACGTGGCTTTCATCACGGGTACCCATGTCGGTATAATCCCTTTGATGTGTGTGGGACGGTCGCCGGATTGGGGGCAGCACCCGGGGGACGGTCGCCCGGAACCTCCAAGAACGGCACCACGTGCTGGTGGAGCGGGAGAAGACGCAACCCGCCATTGGAGAACCGGAGGAGTCCGATGACGACGAGACATCATCCCCACCGGGGCGGACTGGCCGCCCTGGCACTGCTCGCCTTGGCACCCGTCCCGCTGGCTCCTCAGGCGCTATCGGACCCGTCCCTCCTTACGCTGGAGCGGATCTTCGAAGCCAGCGAGTTCGCTCCCGAACGGCAGGCCATCGGGGCATGGTCGCCGGATGGCAGCGGCTATGTGAGGGTGGAGGAGCGGGACGGTGGGGATGCGGTCGTGGCGTACGACGCGGCCTCTGGCGTCGAGCAGGAGGTTATCGTTTCGGCCGAACGGCTGGTCCGGGCCGGAGGGGGTGAGCCACCGCGGCTCGAGTCCTACTCGTGGTCCGAGGACGGCTCTACCTGGCTGCTGCGGACGGCTACCGGCGAGTGGTGGACGCTTCACCGCCCAACGGGCCGTTTGGCGATGGTGGAGGACGGCCATGACGAGGAGCTTTCGCGGGCCACTCTCTCTCCCGGGGGGGACCGGATCGCTTATGTGGTCAGAAACGACCTCTACGTTCAGGATCTGGCAACCAGCCGGGTTGTTCGCCTCACCACCGACGGGTCGGCCACCATCCTAAACGGGACGACGGAGGGCGTGTACGTCGGGTTGAATGCCGGGGGATTCCGGTGGAGCCCGGACGGGACCCGCATCGCCTTCCTCCGGTTCGAAGCCGAGGGCGTAAGGCAGTTCCACATCATCAACTACACCGACTCCGTCTACTCGACGGTGCAAAGCCGTCCCCACGTGAAACCCGGTGAGACGCTCCCCGCGGCACGGGTCGGGATCGTGGCCGCCGATGGCGGCGACGTCACGTGGCTCGAACTCCCGGGCGATCCGCGCATGCGCTACGTGAGGGGCTTCGAGTGGGTCCCGAACGCGAACGAGCTCTTCGTCCAGCAGCTCAACCGGCCCCAGAACACCGTCCGTCTCTTCATGGCCGACCCGGAGGGGGGTGGTCTTCTGGAGACCCTGGTGGAGAAAGAGGAGACCTGGCTCGATCTCCACCCCGTCGAGTGGGTGGGCGGAGGGCAGGCCTTCCTCTGGGTCAGCGAACGGGACGGCTGGCGGCACGTCTACCGGATCGACCGAGACGGTGGAAACGCACTTCTTCTCACCCCCGGCGCCTTCGACATCCTGTCGGTCGAGGCTGTGGATGAGGCGGGGGGATGGGTCTACTTCATCGCCTCACCGGACGACCCGGTGCAGCGCTATCTCTATCGCGCCAGGTTGGACGGCGATGGAGCCGTGGAGCGGGTCACCCCCGAGGACTTTGAAGGGACGAACGGGTACGACATCGCGCCCGGCGCCCGCTCGGCCTGGCACACGGCGTCGACGATCGATGAGCCGCCGGTAACGGGGCTCGTTTCTCTCCCCGACCACCGCCCTGTCCGCGTAGGAGTGGACAACGCCGCACTCAGGGCGCAGCTCGTGGCTCTCGACATTGGCCCCACTGAGTTCTTTCGCGTGGATATTGGCGACGGGGTGGAGCTGGACGGTTGGGTCATGAAGCCTCCGACCTTCGATCCGGGCAAACGCTACCCCGTGCTGTTTTACGTGTATGGCATGCCCGCTGGACAGACGGTCCTAGACCGCTGGGGCGGTGATCGACACCTCTTCCACCACCTCCTCACCCAGCGGGGGTACGTGGTCATGAGTGTGGACAATCGGGGGACGCCTGCGCCCCGAGGGCGAGACTTCCGCAAGATCATCTACCTGCGGCATGGGGTTCTCCCGGCCCAGGACCAGGCGGCGGCGGTGAGGGCCCTCGAGGCCCGCTGGCCCTGGATGGACCCGTCCCGCATCGGCATCTACGGATGGAGCGGTGGAGGCAACGTCAGCATGAACGCCATCTTTCGTCACCCCGACGTCTATTCCACGGCCATGCCGGGCGCGGGTCTGAGTCACCACAAGTACTACCATGCCTCGTTCACAGAGCGTTTCCTGGGCCTGCCCCAAGACAACCCAGACGCCTACGAGGCCACGGCCCCCGTCAACGTGGCGGACAACCTCCGTGGGAACCTACTCATCATCCACGGGACCGGAGATCCCAACGTGCACTTTCAGAATGCCGAAGCGCTCAGCAACGCCCTCATCGCTGCGAAGAAGCGCTTCACCATCATGCCTTATCCCAACCGACCCCACGGCATCCCCGACCGGTACCACCTATACGACCTCTACCTCTGGTTCCTGGAGGAGAACATGCCGGCGGGAGAGGGCAGATCGGGCGGGCTCTAGGGGGTTAGCGCGCGTCCGCAAGATCGCTTGAGCTTCGCGAGCGTGAGCGCGTTCGCCGACGCGCTCAATGGCCCACGGCCGACGACTGCCCGATCATCTCGCTCGCGAGGTCGACACCGTCGGCCATTTGGCGGAGCGCCCCCAGCGACTCGCCGAGAATTGCGCGACCCGCCACCGTGACCAGGAAGTACTTCCTGGCCTTGCCTCCCCTCCGAGGGGTCGGATCACCCATGGTCGACTCCAGGAACCCCTTCCTGACCAGCCGATCCAGGGTCACGTACACGGTGCCCCTTGTCATCTCGCGGCCTGCCCGGTGCTGGATCTCCTCGCGCACCGTGACGGCGTACGCGTCTTCCGGTCGCCGTGCGACGGCCAGGAGTACCAGCGTCTCCAATTCACCAAGTGTGGCTTTCGTCATAATGCTGATTATATCGGCATTATTAACTCAGAGTCAAGCACTAGAGTCCTGAGGATCAGAAGGAGCCATGGACCACTTCTGCAGGCACATCCTCCTAGGCGGCGCCTCCGACCTCATTCAGCGACGCGCGGCCGGGGGATCTGCCGGGTCATCGGTGACCCGGGCCAGCGCCTCGCCCTACGGCATCAACGCTACGATTTCCTCGAACTCGTCCGGGCTCCAGGCACGCATAGTGGTGCTCCTCACGTTCCCCTGGGCACCGGTAGCCAGCGCGAATGCGGTCGCGGCCTTCTCGTCTTCGGCCTCGGAGATCACGATCAGGTCGTACGGGCCCGCGGTGTAGTAAACGCCGAGCATTCTCACTCCGACTCCCTCCGCAGCTTCAATCGCAGCCTTGAGCCGGCTCGGAGATTCCTTCACGGCCCGGATGCCCTGGTCCGTGAAATTGTAGAGTGTCGCGTACTTAGCCATCTCTTTGGCCTCCTTCGAACGATGGTTGTCTCGGACGATAACGATCAATGACGATCCGGCTAATCCAACCAAGGGGCTGAGTGCCAAGCCCAACACGGCTTCGCATCCAGCCGGGGCGGAGCCCGCTCTTGACACTCTCTTTCATAGAACGTCTCGCGATGCTACTGCGCGATCAAGATGTGGACCGCACGCGAGCTGGCACGCGACGTTATCGATTCCTTCGTTTGGGCCCTTCTGCCGTTCGGATCACGAACGCGGCGAGTTCAGCCCAGCGGACGGGAGACGGCTTCAATTCTTCGAGAATCTCGGAAGCGGTAGTGCCTCTGAACTGGCCCTTGTGCTTCTTCTTCGCTGCGAGGTAGGCCGCCACAGCACGACGGACGACGGGTTGCTCATCAGGCGTCAAGTCCATGACCGTAACCTAGCGGTACTCCCAGTCCAGGCGAGGTTGTACTGCTTGCTCGCTTCCTGAACGACCCGCAGCGCCCACGCGGCACAGCGGTAGGTGCTTCGGCCTTCGCAGCTCAGGATGGGGAGCTGGTCCCAGTTGCAGCCGTCCTCGTTCGGCTCCTTGAGCCGATGGATCGGACCGGGGAAGGTGCAGTCCTTAACAGCGGTCGCTCTCCGCGAGTTTCTCGTTCAGGATCGCTAGCAACCGCGCTTCCGATACTTCCTCACGAGCCACGAGGCACCTCCTGTCCCCTCCGCGGCGCGCTATAGAACGTGGGCGCTTCTACTATATGACCTCCCGCGCCACGTCACTAGCGGATCGGAGGGCTACGGCCGCATCAAGTATCACAAGACGATCCGCCGCATGTTGGGGGAGGATCGCCACGTGAGAGACTTCTTCGAGGGCGAGACCGACGAGATTCCGCCTTTCTACGTGAACCGCGTCCGGCGCGAGCTCGGACCGTTCTGGGAGTCTGCCCGAGGGGGCACTGAAGCACGACCAGAACGCGTACGTGAAGAAGGCCGACCAGGCCCCGCGTCGAGGAGCCGGCACAGGGACAAGGACCTAAGAGGTCCTGTTACGAGTCCGGCACCCTCCTTGAGCGGGCCGAGACACCCCAGAACCTCCCTTGCGATGACCGGTTGAGATCGCCGGGGCAACTCCAAGGCATGAGGAGTCGCACTCTGAAAGGGCAACCGATGGAGGTGCAGCTCGGGTACAGGATTCTCAACACGATGACCCGTCTCTAAAGGCCCGACAGCTACCGACTGAAGTGATCCTTATGACCGGGGATTAGGGGGAACTCCGACCTCAACCCCGAGCCATGCAGCAACGCTCCGGGGAAGATTCACCCTCCGTAACATTGGCCGGACCCCGGGGTCGTTGCGCGCGATCCCGATATGCGGTCAGTGCAAGGTGGACCCGTGGTCAGGCGCGATTGCTGACGTGGAGCGGGGGAGGCCGTGAATGACCCAGGT
Organism: Longimicrobiales bacterium; assembly: GCA_965238005.1. Taxonomy (GTDB): domain Bacteria; phylum Gemmatimonadota; class Gemmatimonadetes; order Longimicrobiales; family Gaopeijiaceae; genus CBDCKN01. Next base: position 1,734,566 of record OZ250165.1, on the reverse strand, counting down.
GCATGAGCACTTCTCTCAGATTGCGCGCGAGTACCGTGCCGCCAGGACCACCGATCTCGAACCGATACGGTTTATCATCGATCAGCTGGGTTCGACGCTCGACATCGTCGCTGCTGACGTCGGATGCGGTGCGGGCCGGTACGACGAAGTTCTGCTCCGTCTTCTGGGACAAAAGCTGTTCCTGCACTGCGTAGACGTCACCCCCGCGATGCTCGGTGAACTGGACACCTATCTCGCGGACCTCGGCTTCGAGAATTTCGAGACACACGACGCGGACGCCGACGACCTCCCATTCGATGCCGACAGCCTGGATTGCATCTTTAGCTTCAACGCCTGTCACCACTTCAATCTTCTCGGCTTCTTCACCAACGCGCACCGCACCCTGAAACCCGGTGGCAGGCTGTTCATGTACACGCGGACCCGCGCGCAGAACGCTGGGAGTGTCTGGGGTGTCCATTTTCTGTCGTTCTCAGAAAAAGAAACGCGACTGTACACGGTTGACCACGTAGCCAGCGTTGTTTCTAGGACGAGAGGGATGGAGCTGACAAACCTCAAAATGTTCCGGTACGACCGCGCGGAAAGACCCGATCGCCTGGTCGATCTGGCGCGCACACGCCACTACTCCACTTTCAGCCTGTACGGCGACCTCGAGTTTGAGGCCGCGCTGGACCGATTCTCCCGCAACTTGGAAGCCGGTTACGAGGACCCGGAAACCGTCACGTGGCGCGACGAGAACATCATGTACGTGATTACTCGGACGCCCGTCGGGGCTCGTCCACGGGGACGCACTAGCGCGACGAAATGTCCCGAGGAGGGTCGATCCGACTCACAGCCCTCGATGGGAGGAGAGCCCACAGTGCCGATCTACGAATACCACTGCGAGGCGTGCGACCACGACTTCACAGTCATCGAGTCCCTGTCCGCGCACGAGGCGGCGAAGCCGAAGTGCCCGGAGTGCAAGAGCAAGAAGGTCGAGCGGGTTTTCACAGCCGTGAACGTGAAGACCTCCAAGAAGAGCTGACGGCTCGGGGGGGCGTTGGTGCAGCATGTGTCGGCAACAGCGTCGATCAGTTGGGCCGTGATGCGTGCGACCAAGATGCCGACCGGCGGGCGAAGCGCGCGAGCCAGATGTCTACCGCGACGTCAGCAATTACCTCCCGTCCACCTAGAGCAACGTGGACTCAGCCCGCCCAATGCACGAGGTATGGGGAATGGCGTGTTGCCCAAGATGCTGCGGTGAGTGCGAGGATTGATGCCCGCTGTCGTTCTGTGCCTTGCTGGCTGCGAGCAAGCGGCGCACAAACTGAACTACCGAGTTGTTGATACACCCCGCCGATCCACTGGCGTATACTCTTGCGTGCCCGCTCCCGCGAGGCCTGGAGTGCGGCCACCGGTGCCTGAGGGATTCCTTTTGATGCTGGCTGGCTCTGTCGTAGAGTCGCCCCAGCCGCACCAAATTGAAGATGCCCCGGTGGCGGCTCCTTGTCACAGAGCGGCCCTCTGCTTCGTTATCCTTTAGAGACGTTCCGCGGCCTTTCCTCGCCGAGACGCAGCCCATGTTCCTCCACCGTAGGCCCGTTGAAGCCCTCGTCGTCGTTTTCCTCCTCCACGCAGGCGGCTGCAGCGACTCCACTGGGCCCGGCGAGGACGACCCCATCCTCGAGTTGCCCCGAGCTCTGACCACCACCGAGGTCTCCCTGATCGCCAGATCCAACGCCTTCGGGCTGGAGTTGGCCCGGGAGGTGGTCGAGAGGGACGATCGACCGAACATCGTACTCTCGCCCTTAAGCGCATCCATGGCACTCGGGATGACGATGAACGGCGCCGCCGGCGAGACCCTCGAGGCGATGCGGTCGACGCTCGGCTTCGGTGGGCTCTCACTGGAGGAGATCAACGACTCCTACCGTAGCCTCATCGACCTGCTGGTGGAGTTGGATCCCCAGGTGGAGTTCACGATCGCGAACTCGGTGTGGGCGAACGCGGACGTGCCTTTCCACGACTCCTTCTTCCAGTCCGTGACCGCAGCGTTCGACGCCCGCGTGGAGACAAGGGACTTCGGAGCCGCCTCGACCCTTGGAGAGATCAACGGCTGGGTGAACGAGAAGACCAACGGCCGGATCAGCCGGATTCTGGATCAGCTCAACCCGCAACTCGTCATGCTCCTCCTCAACGCCATCTACTTCGACGGTGCCTGGACGACGCGCTTCGATCCGGACAAGACGCGGCCCGGGGATTTCAAGCGAGCCGATGGCTCGGTGGTGAGCGTAGAGATGATGTCTCTCGTCGACGAGACGCTACCCCTCGTCAGGACCGGGGACTTCTCAGTCGTCGAGCTCCCCTACGGCGGTGGTGCCTACTCGATGGTCGTGGTGGTACCTCAACCCCCCGCCGACGCCCGGAGCTTCCTGGCAGCCCTGGACGAGACGCAGTGGGAATCGATCCTGGGAGCACTCACGCCCGGTGGTTTGGACCTGTTGTCCATACCGAAGCTGACACTCTCGTACGACGCCCTCCTGAACGAGCCACTGAAGGACATGGGGATGGACATCGCGTTCCACCCCGGGGCCGACTTCACGGGGATGTCCCCCGTAGGGAGCCAGTTCTGCATCGACTTCGTCCGTCAGAAGACCTTCATCGAGGTGGACGAGGAGGGTACGCGGGCTGCGGCAGTAACCGCCGTGGGGGTCGGGCCCGTCTCGTTCACCGCGATCGTCGCCGACCGCCCCTTCGTCTTCGCCATCCGGGAGCGATTCTCCGGCACGATTCTCTTCATGGGACTCGTGGAAGACCCGACGGCGTCCGATTCAGGGCCGGCTACGGAGGCGATGGACTGCTCCAAGGAGGTGTCCTGAGGGACAGGAGCCAGGCGTACGGGTGGTCCTCTCTCGCTTAGACTCAGCCTCCCCAATGCAAGAGGTATGGGGATTGCCCATCGCCCGATCTTCTGCTGATAGCCCCTCCAAGCGGAATCTCCTGCCGAATCGCCGCTCAGCATGTAGAGAAACATAGAGACCCCTTCCGAGAATCTCCTGGAGCGGTCTCCTGTAACGCTAATCGTGACAACTAGTTACACAAGTCGGGGCGCCCGGATTCGAACCGGGGACCTCCTGCTCCCAGAGCATACCTCGAGGACCCCCATTTTCGCTGATTTCGCGTATTTCTGGGGAGATTTTCGCTATTCTGCGGTAAGTGTGTCCCTGGTTTTCACCATCTTGATGCATCCCAACATAGGGCAATAACATACTTGACACACCCATGATTTGGGTGTATATTCTACCTTATGAACACTCAACACGATGCTCCCGAGACTCTGCTTGAAGCCATCCAGTACTTCGCAGACGAGGACGTTGCACTGGCTTTCGTCGCCAACCTTCGCTGGCCCTCCGGGGAGCAAGCCTGCCCGAAGTGTGGGAGCGTTGGAGAACACTATTTCCTCAAGTCCCGCCGGGTCTGGAAGTGCCGGGACTGCCGCAAGCAGTTCTCGATCAAAGTCGGTACGATCTTCGAGGACTCCCCGATCAAGTTGTCCTTGTGGCTGCCTGCCGTGTGGATGCTGGTGAACTGCAAGAACGGGATCAGCTCCTACGAATTGGCCCGCGATCTCGGCGTGACCCAAAAGACCGCCTGGTTCATGCTCCACCGTATCCGGCTCGCCTTGCAGGACAAGGACGGCTTCTTCGGTAAGATGGACGGAGAAGTCGAAGCCGATGAGACGTACATCGGCGGCAAAGCCAAGAACATGCACATCGCCCGCCGTAAACGGATCATCAAGGGAACCGGCGGACATGACAAAACCGCCGTCTTGGGCCTGTTGGAGCGGCCCCGTAACGCCCCGCACTCCCTGGTCCGCACTCACGTCCTCAAGGACGTTACTCAGCGCACCATGCAGGGCCATGTCCGCGACAACGTCGAGCTTGGGGCCAATCTCTACACCGACCGCCATTGGGGATACTACGGGCTCAAGTCCGACTACATCCATGACATCGTTGACCACGCCATGGAGTACGTTCGGGGCCGCGTCCACACCAACGGGATAGAGAACTTCTGGTCCTTGGTGAAGCGTGCGATCCACGGGACCTACGTGAGCATCGAACCGTTCCATGTCTTCCGCTACCTCGATGAACAGGCGTTCAGATTCAACAACCGGGGCGACAACGACCGGGGCCGCTTCGTACGGGCGATCACTTCCGTCATCGGGAAGCGCCTGACCTATGCCGAGTTGACCGGAGCCAACCTATGACGGACAAGAAGAGCGAGACGAAGACAGGTCCGCCCCCTACCTCAGACGTGGACCCAAGCCCCGAACAGATCGTTGAGGGCCGTTCGGGGTTGGCCCGTCTAACCAAGGCCATGCGGCAACTACTCAAGGTGCCTAAGCATCGGGTCACTGAGAGCCCACCAAACGCTACGTAAACACGCGCGTTACGCACTGTATGGTTCTGCCTCTGCCCATAACGCGCTCAGTATTTCTGTGCGTCCCTTCCGGTGCGCTTCGGTAATTCTCTCATACAGGCCCTGCTCGAACACGTAGACGTACTTCCCCGGAAAGCCAGTTGTAGTACCTGTTTCATGGCTTCGCACAATCAGCACCCCGTCCTCAATGCCGACCGCTTGCATTCTTGTCGGCCGACCGCCGTATCCGTAAACCAGAATTACCGCGTCGGTATTGACTGCGCCAATCTCCGTGGATATCATCTTATATCTCCTGTGTTCCAGATGAGAGGTGAGCGACAATGGCCGCAGACAACGACAACGGCACCAAGAAACCAGCCTACGTTTCGTGGAATGCCTTCTACTCCTTCCTTGGAAAACTCAAAGAAACAGCTATTCCTCCGGATATGGACTCCAGCGTCATGAAGGGACTGTCCGGTCCTGTCCGCAGCCAGTTGCGAACAACATTCCGGTGGCTCGGACTTGTGACCGAGAGTGATAGCACCACCGATGTGATGGAGGCCCTTGTAGGCGCTCACGGGACACCCCAGTGGAAGGACACACTGGGCGAGGTCATTGGGGATGCCTACGCGGATCTCGTCGGCGATCTCAATCTCACTTCGGGAACCGGCAAACAACTCTCTGCCCGATTCAGGGAATACAACGTGACGGGCGAGACCCTCAGCAAGGCCGTGCGGTTCTATCTTCACGCCCTCAAGTCGGCGGGCCTTGCGTATTCGCCCCACTTCACGCCCCCCTCGGTGCCGCGGAAGCCGAGGGCGAAGAACAACAACGGGGAGGATGGCAGCAAGACCGGACAAGCTTCGACCAACGGCCATGGTGGCAAGGGTCGCAGCGAGAGTGAGGAACAACACCCGCCCGACCCTGCGATCATCCAGGTCGTGGCCGACAAGCTCCTCGGGAAGCTCCCCGAGTTCAATCCCGAATGGACTCCGGAGGTTCAAACCAAGTGGTTTGAGGCTCTCAGCCGCATGACGGACATGTTGGGTGGCGAGAATGAATAACCCCCGCACCCGACGGTAGTTGAGGTCGAGCACGGGGGCCAGAAGATGGGGGCGCGCAGGTTCGCCGGTGCCGGACTTTAGACCCAGGCCCGCCGGATTCGATTTCCGGGCGCTCCACCTTCTCCCCACAACCGGTGAAGGAAGGGGGTGATCAACATGCCGCCATAGCGTTGACATGACAACAAGGTTGCTCCGTTTCGACCGCTGAGCGGTCACGGCGAGCGGGCCTGGAGTCAGGAGTGCACCCCGGCTTCGGGCCTTTCGCTTACTCCTATAATCTAGCACTTGACGCACCCGAAGTTAAGGCGAAAATTGGGTGCGTCAAGTATGTTATTGCCCAACATAGAGAGAAACATAGAGACCCCCCTGCCCCGGCAGACCCTTCCGAGTCAGCGAGGGTGATGCAAAGCTGCCAAAGGAGGAGAGGACCATGTGCTCAAGCTATGGGTGATGCTGAGGTTGGGCGATGGCTCGATGGGACCTACGAATCAGCGCCCGCTTGACGCCCGAACGCCGGGCGTGAGACCTCATGTTGACCGGTCGGGTCCTCCCCCTCACGTTATCCCGACCCGTGAAAGGGCTTTTGTTTTGCCTATCCTTTCTCGATTGTCACGGGAGTGAGGCCAAGACGATCTGCCACGCGGTAAAAATGACTGCCAGCGCCTGGGACCAGGTCCACTGACAGCGGGCCTCGCTCACTTCGGCCACTCCGGCGCCCAGCCCTAGCCCTCCTCCAGGCTTGACGCGCCAGCGTCGAGTAGGCACACGCCCGTCGATCGTGCACTTCTCGGGCACCCCCCGGTGCGTCGCTTGTGCCCTCCACGCGCTGGAGTCGGCGTACTCTACTGTCACCTGCACGCCCGAGGAGGGGGCGAAGTCGCCGGTGAGGACCGAGGCTCAAGCAAGCCCTCAGCTGGCGGCGATGCGCTCACTCTCTCGCTGGAGACCCTTGGCCATGCCGCCGATCCCCTTCCGCATCTGCTTGTCGGTGAAACCCTTCAAGAAACGCCCTAATAGGTTGGGCGTGTAGCTGTAGTGAATGGTCAACTCTGTGCCCCCGTCGTGCGGGCCGATGTTGAAGTCGGCCATGGCACCAGAGATCGGCAGTTTGAACGTTTCATAGAGATTGACCGTCATGCGCCGATTCGGCTCGTACTTATCGATGCGCTCGTTGACGCCGCCGAGTGGTGCGAAGTCGCAGTGTCGGGTGGACCCCTCGCTCACCGGGCCGTCGGATGTCAGTTCAGAGCTGGTGACGCCGGGGCTCCATCGCTGAATGTCCCCGAAGTCATCGAGCACTTCCCACACTCTCTCCACCGGAGCCGCGATCTGACGAGTGATCGTGAATTCCGGCATCAGGGTCTCCTTACGGTTACGCTGCTACGGCGATGAAGTGCGACGAAGCTTGGGGGGCGTCCCCGGCTCCATCTGGCAAGTACGACACGCTACGGTCTCCCGCCGGGCGACGCAAACGAAGCGTCGCGAATTGACCGCTACAACAAAACCGGCAGCCCCAGCGCGAGCGGCCGCTGGTGCTGCTGAGCCACAGTCGGCCCCGTCTCGGTTGCCGTCTGGGCACTTTGAGCCCCTCCTCCCGCCAGATCCGCTCCATAAGCCTGCTTGCGGCGGCCAGACACTTGGCTGCACGTTGACTCGCGCCCGCCGATGCTGCCCTTACATGTGGGATGCTCCCGGGAGGACGTGGGTTATGCGTGCCGACTTGGAGCGATCAATATGAAAATCACCCGTCGAGAAATGCTGCAGGTCAGCGCCGGGACCGGCGCGGCCCTGTTCCTGAACCGCTTCCCAGCTTTCGCCCAATCACCCGCGATCCTCACCCGCACGATCCCGTCGTCGGGCGAAGTCGTTCCAGCCGTGGGCCTCGGCAGCGCACGAACGTTTAACGTGGGTGAGTCGGCTGCCGAACGCGCGCGCCTGAAGGAAGTGCTCCGGCTCTTTCGGGAGGCCGGTGGGACGGTCTTCGATACGGCTCCCACCTATGGCACTTCAGAAAAAGTGGCGGGTGCTTTGGTGCAGGAACTGGGGATTCAGGACGAGCTGTTCTTCGCCACCAAGGTCTCGACTCGTGGCGGCCGCGAGGCCGGAATGCAACAACAGGAATCGTCGATGCGCGCCTGGGGCCGTGACATCATCGATCTGAACCAGGTTCACAATCTCCGTGGGGTGGAAATTCATTTGCCCACGATCCGCAAGGCCAAAGAGGAGGGCCGCACCCGGTATGTGGGCATCACCACATCATTCGCCCGTCAGTTCGAGCGAATGGAGCAGGTGATGCGGAGTGAGCCCTTGGACTTCGTGCAGCTCAACTACTCCATTGGGGAGCGGCAGGCCGCCGAGCGGCTGCTGCCGCTGGCGCAGGACAAGGGACTCGCGGTCCTTGTCAACGAGCCCTATAACGTCGGCCGGCTATTCCGCGTAGTACAGGGACACGAACTCCCGGCGTGGGCGGACAAATTCGATTGTAACAGTTGGGGGCAGTTCTTCCTGAAGTACATCCTGGCCCATCCGGCTGTGACGGCGGTCATCCCGGCGACTTCGGACCCCGAGCATCTGGCCGATAACATGGGGGCCGGGCTCGGGCGGCTGCCGGATGAGCGGATGCGAAGGCGCATGGAGCAGCTTTTCGACGGGTTGAATTGACGCCCTACCGAGGCGGCGTCACTCCCCACGCGGCGCCGCTGTCCTCGGGCATCAGCATGTCACATGGAAGAGCCCGATGCTCTTCTTCGGCGCGTCGTTCCACACGGTAAGCGCCTCGGGAGTGGACATCAGCTGTACCTCCACGTCCCGCCGCTGGAAGTATTCGGCTGCTTCCTCGGAGAGACGCACGGTATCGTACTGACCGGACCCGACGTGCCGCCAGAACAGGTATGGGATCCGTTCTATAAGGTGGTCCGACACGAACTGAGAAGGCGGTTCCGAGACCACGGCCTTCAAGATTCGCTGACGCGGCGAGGGCATATCTCTCCCCTAGGAGTCTGCGCCGCAGAACCCTGCGGCGGCTATCTTTGGTGGTAGCGAAGGCATTGGGAAGGCTTGCGGATCACCGAGGGGGGTGAATGGGAACGACATTTCGACCGTACGATCCGGAGCAGATGTTGTTGCTGCCTCCGGATCTTCGGGAGTGGGTGTCGGAGGGTCATTTGGCGCACCATGTGAGCGACCTGGTGGACGCGGTGGAGCTGAGCGCGTTCTACGGGCGGTACCGGGGGGACGGGCGGCGCAACTCGCCGTACGACCCTCGGATGATGGTCAAGGTGCTGATCTACGCGTATGCGACGGGCACCTTCTCGTCGCGGAAGATGGCGAGGAAGCTGGAGGAGGATGTCGCGTTTCGGATGCTGGCGGCGGAGAACTTCCCGAAGCACCGGACGCTGTGCGAGTTCCGCAAGCGCCATCTCGGGGATTTCCGGGCGGTGTTTGTGGAGGTGGTGATGCTCGCGCGGGCCTTGGGGCTGGCGGGGCTTGGCAGGGTGTCGGTGGACGGGACGAAGGTTCGGGCGAACGCGAACAAGCGCAAGGCGATGAGCTACGGCCGGATGGTGACCGGGGAGCCTCGGCTGGAGGCGGAGATCCGGGGGCTGTTGGAGAGGGCCGAGGCGGTGGACGAAGCGGAAGACGAGCGCTACGGCGAGGAAGCATGCGGAGACGAGGTGCCGGAGGAGCTCAAGCGGCGCGAGGACCGGCTGGCGGCGATCCGGGAGGCGAAGGCGCGCCTGGAAGCCGAGCAGAGAGCGGCGGACGACGCACGGGGCCGCAAGCCGGGGCAGACGCGCAACCCGAAGGGCGGCAGGCCCTACAAGCGGGAGTACGGAGAGCCGGACGAGGCGGCGCAGAGCAACTTCACGGACCCTGAGAGCCGGATCATGAAGACGAGTTCGGAGGGGTTCCAGCAGTGCTACAACGCACAGACGGTCGTGGAGGGGGAGAACCAGCTGGTGGTCGGGGCCGAGGTGACGGACAACGCGAGCGACCAGGGCCAGCTGGTGCCCATGGTCGACGCGGTGGCGCAAGCGTACGGCGAGACGCCGGCGCAGGTGCTGGCGGACACGGGCTATTGCAACGAGCGGGATCTCGAGGAACTGGAAGAGCGAGACATCGACGGGTATGTGGCGCTGGCCCGGGAGGGCAAGGCCGCCCCCACGGTTGACAAGGAGGAATATCCGGCGAAAGTCCGCATGGCGGAGAAGCTGGCGAGCGAAGATGGCCGCAGACGCTACGCACGGCGAAAGTCGCAGGCCGAGGCGCCCATCGGCTGGATCAAGGAAGTGATGGGCTTTCGACGATTCAGCTTCCGGGGCCTCGAGAAGGTCCGGGCCGAGTGGACCCTCGTGTGCCTGGCACTCAATGTGAAGCGGCTGCACACCCTTCAGGCGGCATGACTGCACGAGGGTTCACCCGCATCTGCCGGCGCGAGGGCTCTCGTAGCTCTCTTGCCCCCCCCAACGCATCCATTCCGCTCTCCCGATCCGTCGCAGACACAAGTCCTCAACCTCCCAATCACCCGGATCCGCCTCGCCGCGGACGGCTCGATGACCATTCGGCTCAGTCAGCTGTGCTTCTGCGGCGCAGACTCCTAGGGCACGCACCCTAACGAATTCCCGCAGATACTTGATGCCAGACCGCCGGGGGGAGCGGCCGGGGGGGGCAACCCGATTCTATCGCTCCCAAAGAGGGGCAAGCCGATCCGCTGCCGGTCTCCTGATGGCCTCGTCCGTTCCGAGAACCCACCGGGCTAGCTGTCTCAGCTGGATCATGGCATTGGCCCCTGGTCTTGGTGGCTTCAGCTCCTGTCGCGCCAGAGACCGCCAGCTCACGATTCGAGAGGATGGAGTCTAGTCATCCTCTCATCGGTCAGACGAGCCTCCAAACACCACCAATCTCGTCCCCAACATAGAGACAAACATAGAGACCGCCTGCCCCAGCAGGCCCCCTCCGGCTCAGAGATCGCGATCCCAGTCCTCCAACGGCTCCAGCTGTCTTCCCTTGACCCCCAAACGCTGGCGTAAGGCTTTATGTTGACCGCCTTGGTCCTCCCCCTCAAGTTATCCCCCGACCCGTGAAAGGGCTTTTGTTCTGGCTACCCTTACCGTCATAATTGGGGATGGAACGATCATGGGGGATGTCTTGATCGGAGATAGGAGGGTCGAAGTATGACTCCGACTCGAATGATTGGACTCTGGGGAGCGACTCTTCTGCTTCCGGTCCTGGCTGCTTGCGGAATCGGTGAAGCTGGAGAGGCTCCGGGAGTCCAGACCGCGGCCGTGGTACGTGGAGATCTCATGATCACGGTGGACGCCACCGGTAACGTGGAGCCCATCCGGAAGGTCGAGGTCAAGTCCAAGGCGTCGGGTGAGATTCTTCGTCTCTACGTCGCCGTCGGCGATGAGGTAGAGCCAGGAGACCTTCTGGCCGAGATCGATCCCCGGGATGTTCGAAACGAATTCGATCAAGCGAAAGCCGATCTCGAGGTGGCCCAGACGCGCTTCGACATCTCGAAGGCGCAGTTGAAACGCTCAGAGGAGCTGATGGCCTCCGGTGTGATCTCGGCCCAGGAGCACGAGAGCAGGAACCTAGAATTCGCTAATTCCCAGGCTACGCTCATAAAGGCCCAGACCAACATGGAGTTGGCTCAGCTCCGCCTCGAGGACGTGACGATCGGTGCACCCATTGCCGGTACGATCCTCGAAAAGAACGTGGAGGAGGGCCAGGTCATCCAGTCCGCTTCCCAGAACGTCTCTAGCGGAACCACACTCCTGGTCATGGCCAACTTGGAGGTTATGCAGGTGCGCTCGTTGGTGGACGAGTCGGAATTGGGCGAGATCCTGGACAACATGACGGCCATGGTGAAGGTCGACGCGTATCCTGATCGAACGTTCGTCGGAGTCGTGAACAAGATTGAGCCCCAGGCCGTTGTCAAGCAGAACGTGACCATGTTCCCGGTCATCGTTCGACTCGACAACGCCTCACGGCTCCTCAGGCCCGGGATGAACTCCGAGGTTGGGATCGAGATCGCTGAGGTCCCCGACGTACTGTTGATTCCGAACAACGCCGTGGTCATGCCGCAGGATGCGATTCCCGCAGCGATGGTGCTCGGCCTCGACGCCGATGCCATCGACATGCAAAGCATGTTGGCGGGTGGTCGCGAGCGTGGTGGCGGCTCTGGAGCCTGGCCCGAAGGTGGTCGTCCGGCTGGTGCGAATCACGGGGACGAGGGAGGCTACTCACGCGACGGCGAGGGCCGGAGTAGGGCGTTTCACCAGTCCGGCGATGGCGCAGCGGCGGCGCGGCACAGGGGTGGCCCGAATGCGGCTGGGCCCATGCGGGGGGCGAGGCGCGCCGTGGCGTTCGTGGTGGGCGAGGACGGAGCCATCGAGCCACGCATGGTGATGACCGACTGGAATGACTGGGACTACACTCAGGTCGTGAGCGGCTTGAACGAGGGCGATCTGGTCGCCCTCATCGGATTGGCCCAGCTCCAGGCTCGACAGCAGGAGTTCCTGGACCGCATCCGCTCGAGGTCGGGGCCCCTGGGCTCCCACGGTGGCATGGGGGGGCATTAGCGTCAGCCGAAGAGAGAAACATAGAGACCCCTCTCGAGAATCTCGTAGAGGAGTTTCCTGTAACGCTGATACTAGCAACCAGTTACATCAGTCGGGGCGCCCGGATTCGAACCGGGGACCTCCTGCTCCCAAAGCAGGCGCGCTACCGGACTGCGCCACGCCCCGTAAGGGTCCTTCTTCCCACAATGAAGCCATGTGACTGGCTTGGGAGACCCGGCCTCACCTGAGGGTGTGTACGTTACTGTGTACGTTGGGGAAGCTCTCACTTCGCTTCCCTCAACTCAGCCGCCTCAAGGACGACACGCAAGATAGTGGCCTCGTCCGCTTGTTGGTAGGCGGTCTTGAGGCTCTCAGTGCCCTTCCAGCCGCCAGCCGCAGCTACGTCTACATCGGGAAGGTGCTTTCTCTCAGTGGCCCACTTGCGCCTGTATGCATGCCAGAGGCTTCCCTTCTGAGGCTCAAGCTCGGCAATCCCTTCTACCCTCCGCAGCCACGCGTCGGCGAGGTGCCTGGAGTGGAGTTTGCCCGGTTTGATGGACACTTCCACACTGAGGTACAGGAGGTGTCACGATGCCAAGGACCCGAGGACGGTACCCGCCGGAGTTCAAGGCGCGGATGGTGGAGTTCGCCCAGTCTGACGGAGCCGCCCTGATCGCGGTACCTCCTCGAGATGGGTGGCCCTGTTGTGGCTCCTAGGGTCGGTAACGTAATTTGACACACAACAAGAGACAGAGGCGTGGAGCGTAGAGTGCAGGATGGGAAAGCCGCTTCTACATCTATCGGTACGCTCTTCCACTCCGGCACGAGATTCCGACCCAAGAGCAGCGAGGCGACGTGAAAGGGCATGCTGGATGGCAAGTCGTGTTCCTGAGTGTATTCTTGGTCACCGGCTGTGCGACGAAGGCGATGTTCACGACCGACCGGGCTCGTTGGGCGGAGTTATCAGCACCACGAATGCACAACTTCGGCACCGGTCAGGTGGTGGCCGTGAAGATCGTCGGGTACGGCGGTAAGATATACACCGTGAACATTCTACAGCAGCTATCAGGCCGGGTAGCCGGTACAGATACTGGCCATATCCAGGCGGGCACAAACGTTGCCGTAGCCTTCCCCAGCCTCCCCCGTGGGTCGTACGTGGCCGTACTGATGATTGATGGGTTGATAACAGAGACATGGAGTTTCGCGGTTGGCTCGTAGCGGACAGCGGTCCCTGAATCGCCCTCTTCGTAGTGATAATGTTCCTCGGCTTCCTGACGTGCCTATAATCACTATTATGTCAAGTAATCGCCCTTATCGACCCAGATTCTTGCATGATCATTCGCGTCACAGACTCGTGACTTTCCTGACCGTCTCACCACAAAACGGCATCGGCCACTCCCCAGGCTCATCCGTCACCACCTCGAATTCCTCGTGGTCGCGTATCATGCGCAGGAACCAATCGTGGGCTTCACGAGCAGAGTGGACGCCATACTCGGGTGAGGATAGGGAAGGAAAATCAAAGGCCTACGGGGGCCGCAGCGCGGGCCTGCTGCCATCCCGGGTGTTCTCGGATCAGCTGCTGGTTATCGATCGTGGCGAGATCGAGTCCGCTCTGCTCGACGTGTAGCAGGACCTCTCTCAGCCTCTCGATGGCGGCCCGCTGTGCGGGTTTCACGGCCGTCGTCCAGCGGTGATTCCTCGCTATTGCGTCAATGACACCCCAGACTTCGTTCCAGATCTCCTCGGGGAGCCAGTACTCGCCCCGCGTCCCGTCGACGATGTACTTTTCCTGGCCGGCTCTTGAGGCTAGCCGGGCCATGCTTCCCCCGATGTGCGGTCACCGCGAGTCGGGCCACTTGAGCCTTCCCTTCCAATGCCGTGGCTCCGATGGCTCAACCTTATTCGCGCTCATCGATTTTCCTTTTCAACTCCCATCCCAAATGAGAATCCAGGTCGCCGGTCGGCTATGAGAATCCAGGTCGCCGGTCGGCGACGTTGAGTCGTGTGCCGCATGAGGCTTTACGTCAGGGCGTGTATGCCGCATTCCAAACGTTGGCTCCCCCTCCACCGACCGGCCCGCTCGTGCTCTTCCTCGGAAACGGGCGTTGTCAGAGGTTGGTCGCCGAGGCTCTGGTAGCCGAGGTCGTGGAGCGGGTTGTACGGCACCCCGTTCGCGCGGATGAAGGACCAAACCTCTTCGGCCGGCCAAGAGGCCAGCGGGTTGATCTTGATGCGATCCCCAACCTCCACGTGGGCCAGAGCGGCACGGCTGGCTGCCTGGTCCCGGCGCCGCCCGGTGATCCATCCCTCCACGCCACGGAGGGCCCGCTTCATGGGCTCGACCCGCGTGAGTCGATGAAAGAGTTCCAAGTCACGTTCCCACAACCGCTCCCCGTACCTCGCCTGGAACGCCGCACGTGACGCGGCGGGCCGGTAGACGCGCACATCGAGGCCATAGTGTGCCTTCACCCGCTCGGCATGCTCCAGGGTCTCAGGGAAGTGGTACAGCGTGTCCACGAATGCAACGGGCACCTGAGGCGCGATCTCCGCGAGCAGGTGAAGATTCACCATCCCCGTGGACCCGAACGAAGAAGCCACGATCAGCCGCCCGGGCGTTACGTTCTCGACGGCCCAGCGAATGGCGTCCGAAGGATGTGCTCCCTCGAGCCGTTCGTTGATCCATCTCACGTCTTCGATACCCGCTGTCGCCGCAGTCATCTGCTGCCTTCCGATTTCAATTTCAACATGCTTTCTTCCAGAGTTGAGACCCAAAAAAAAGCCGCGACCCTCGAGGGGCCGCGGCGTTCGCTTGAGTCTTGGTTTCTTCTCAACGACTCGTCGGAACGCGCCCCTCTCTAGGCGTTACCGTGCAACAACAACAACAACACATGGCCGTCCGTGGAGTCATCTCCAAAACCTCCAGATCTTCATGGAACCGCACGCCTTCGAATACCTCGTCCTAAGTTTTCCAGTTCTTCCGCTGCCTGTCCTACCCGGTTCGAACAAAAAGGCCAGCGGCGAAACCCGATGGCCTTTTTGATCTGGGAAATAATCCTCACAAAAAAGCCACCGAATGTCTCCGGTGGCGCTTCAGGGAATCCAGTCGCGTGTATGCCTATACGACGTCTCCCCGACACCCCACCGGGCTCGGACAAGAACATCGGCAACAACAACTGTTGAGTATCACGACCAGCGTCCTTTTACGCACATCTGTTTTGTGACCCATCCTCCAAAGAACAACGCTAATCGCCAGAAGCCCCCTGTCAAGGGAGAAGCCACAAGGCAACCCCCTAATCGTGCGCTACGAAGAAGTCCAATCTATACGTCCCCGGATCCACTTCCCAGTTTCGCCTCGCCGAGATTCGCACTCAGTTAGCTTCGTCTGGCCGAGGTCGGCTCCGACGAGGTCGGGCAGTACGCCCGACCCATTTAGGACGCAGATTCCAAACTCAGCGATGCTGTTCGAGCCACTCGCGGGAAAGCCTCTGGGCCTCGGCGATCTGCTCGCGGGTCATCCGCTGCACGATTATCTCTTTGTTCTTCTGCGCGAGCTCATTTCCTTGGGCCGCGGAGATGTCGTACCACTCATATGCGAGGACATAGTCCTCGGGAACGCCCTCCCCGTTGGCGTACATGTTCCCAAGGTTGTATTGAGCCCGAGCAAGCCCTTGCTCAGCAGCCAGCCGAAGCCAACGGACTGCCTCAACATCATCCTCGGGCACACTTGCACCGTTGGCGTATATGTTCCCGAGGTTGAATTGAGCCCGAGCATAGCCTTGCTCAGCAGCCAACAGAAGCCACCGAACTTCCTCAGCATGGTCCTCGGGAACACCCTCCCCGTTGGCGTACATGAGCCCGAGGTTGTATTGAGCCCGAGCAAGCCCTTGCTCAGCGGCCAGCCGATACCAACGGACTGCCTCGGCATCATCCTCGGGAACGCCCTCACCGTTGGCGTACATGTTCCCGAGGTTGTATTGAGCCCTAGCATAGCCTTGCTCACCGGCCAGCCGAAGCCACCGAACTGCCTCGGCATCATCCTCAGGAACGCCCTCCCCGTTGGCGTACATGAGCCCGAGGTTGTATTGAGCCCGAGCAAGCCCTTGCTCAGCAGCCAGCCGAAGCCAACGGATTGCCTCGGCAGCCTCCTCGGGAACGCCCTCACCGTCGGCGTACATGATCCCGAGATTCGACTGAGCTCGAGCATGGCCTTGCTCTGCGGCTAGCCGAAGCCAGCGGACTGCCTCGGTGTCGTCTTCGGGAACGCCCTCCCCGATGGCGTGCATGTTCCCGAGGTTGTATTGAGCCATAGCGTCGCCCTGCTCTGCCGCTGATCGATACCAGCGAATGGCCTCGGCGTCGTCTTCGGGGACGCCATAACCGTTTCTGTATTGGAATCCGAGGTTGTTTTGAGCCCTAGCGTCGCCTTGCTCTGCCGCTAATCGGTACCAGCGAACTGCTTCGACATCGTCTTCGGAAACGCCCTCACCGTTTGCGTAGTGGAATCCGAGGTTGTGTTGAGCCTCAGCAAGCCCTTGCTCTGCCGCTAGCCGAAACCAGCGGACTGCTTCAACATCGTCTTCGGGCACCCCCAAACCGTGATCGTACATCAGCCCGAGGCGGAACTGAGCGAGCTCGTCCCCGGTGGTGGCACACGAGACCAGGATTTCCACCGATCTCAACACGCTGATATCCGAGCAAGAGGTTTGCTGCACGTCTTGGCTCGAACCGGGATGTGGGGCGCAGAGGACGATTGCAAGCATGCCGAGCTCCAACCCACCGGGTACGCCTGTGCGACCTGTCATCTTTGAACCTCCAGTCGTCACCCTAGTCCTTTAAGATGACCGTGACCCCGGCGAAAGCGAATGCGGCCGGTAGAACTGTCGTGCAAGGAAGGGGCGGTCCCCTCACACGCCCAAGTTATCCCTCCACCTGTTCCGTGCCAGACCTTGGGCGTACCGGTGAGGTTACCCGTGACCGGCCAACCCGCGAAACTGATCGCCAGGCCGATAGCGAGTGACATCACCATCACCGCCACGCAACCGCGATTCCAGCGCTGCCGGAGCCGGCGCGCGGCGTCTCCCGCGGCAAGGTCCTCGCCGACGTACACACGCCGAAGAGCAGTCCCTTGCGGGTGATATGTGGAAGCGCCAAAAGGAACCCACCCACCAAGAGCACCCGTGCCGTGAGGAACGCATTTACTACGGCTGCTTTAGTCATCACGGACCTCCGTATATCCACCGTCCATGGCCTGGACCTCGTATCGTACGCTTCCGAGGAGCTCTTCGGTTCCCATCCCCGCCTGGCGAAGCCGAGCGAGGGTGGCCCGCATCTGATCCAGCAACCCGGCGCGCACGGAGTGCTCGAGCTCGTCCGCCGGAGCGGCAACCGTCACACCTGCACGGTCGCGGATGACCAGAAAGCCCTCGCCCTCCAGCAGTCGATACGCTCGGGCGATCGTGTTCAGGTTCACGCCCAGGTCGCCCGCGAGCCGGCGCACGGAAGGGAGCGCAACGCCAGGACCCAGGGCACCCGATGCGACGAGCCGCCGCAACTGGCCGGCTCCCTCCCGCGGGCCCGCCCGGCACTGGCGCACGGACAGACGTGGTCGGGTTACCGAAGTTGCCTAGGTGTATCAGCGTGATCCATCATACGAGCCCACACTCTCTCGGAGACTGCCATGGCCAAGATCAGGGAATACGAAGGCGAAGGCATCGTAGTCCGGTACGATGTGCGACGCTGCATTCACGCCGAGGAGTGTGTTCACGGCCTCCGAGCCGTATTCGATCCCGACCGGCGCCCCTGGATCGACGCCACGGCGGCCCCGCCTGACGAGATCGCAGCCGTAGTCGCTACTTGCCCCACCGGTGCCCTCAGCTTCGAGCGCACGGACGGAGGACCCCAGGAGGCGCCTGCGGACCCGGGCATCTCGCTCGTCGTAGACGGCCCCCTCTACGTCCGGGGCGGAGTGGAGATCGTCGATCATGAGGGCCGGGTCGTCACCACAGACGCCCGCGTCGCCCTCTGTCGATGCGGCGCTTCCAAGATCAAGCCGTTCTGCGATGACAGTCACTACGAGATCGGGTTCAAGTCCGGGGAGGCCGAGTCATCCACAGGCTGAGTCGTCCGAGGGGAGAGCCACCCCCAACTTGGGAGTCCTGACCTGCGCTATCCTGACTCGAGCGAAGAGTCCAATCCCCCTGCTGGCCCCCTCGGCCGGCTGTCCTCGCTCGGTGCAGCCGGACTTGCAACCCTGCTGGCGCTCGTCGTCTATCTGCCCTCGCTGGGCAACGGCCATGCCTTGGACGACGTTGGCGACATTGTCGAGAACACTGCCGTCCACGGCATCGGCAATACGGCGGAGATCCTCTCCTCACCGTACCGGGGGCACGTCCCACCGGGTCGCTCACCCTATAGGCCGATCACCTCACTGAGCTACGCGGTGAGCTGGACCATGGGCGACGGTGGTCCCTTCCCGTTCCATGCCTTCAACGTGGCTCTCCACGCGATCAACACGGCGCTGGTCACCGGGCTCCTGACAGTTGGAGCTGTCCCGTTTCAGTGGACGGGTGAACACTGAGGTTTATAGTCTGTCCCCCTCGCTGGGGAGAGGAAAGCTTCCCCCGCGCAGCGGGGGAGTAAAGGGCAACTTGGCCACGCAGGTTTCTCATGCTGCCGCTCCGTGGCGACGCTCGAAGTTGATGGGCGACAGCTGACCCAGTGCCGAGTGTCGCCTCCGGGGGTTGTAGAAGCCCTCGATGAAGTCGAACACGGCCATCTTCGCCTCGGCCTGGGTCCGGAAGCGCTGCCGGTCGAGTAGCTCGCACTCGAGCGTCGCGAAGAAGCTCTCGCACATCGCGTTGTCGTAGGCGTCGCCCACGGAGCCCATCGAGGGCCGCACACCGACATCGTTGCAGCGTAGGCCGAAGGCGATCGAGGTGTACTGGGTTCCCTGATCACTGTGATGGATGACGCATTCGGGCCGGCGCTGCCAGGTCGCCATGTTCAGCGCGTCCAGGACGAGCTCGGTGCGCAGGTGCGTAGCCATCGACCACCCGACCACCCGCCTGCTCCAGACGTCGAGCACAACCGCGAGGTACAAGAACCCCGCCCAGGTCGGGATGTAGGTGATGTCGGCCACCCACAACTGGTCTGGCCCGTCTGCGCTGAAGTCCCGCTCGATGAGATCCGGCGCGGGACGGGCGTCCTCGTTGCGCCTGGTCGTCTTCGGGCCGCGCCGCCTCCGGCTAGCTCCCACAATCTCGGCCTGCTTCATGAGCCGGCCCACCCGCTTCTCACCGACCCGCTCGCCAGCTTCCTTGAGGTCCGCGTAGATGCGGGGCCGGCCATAGACCCTTCGGTTCTCGCGCCAGACCGTCTCGATCCGCTCTGTGAGCTCCTCATCTCGCTTCGCCCGAGCCGAAGGCTCGCGATCCAACCAGGCGTAGTAGCCGCTGGGGGAGAGATCCAGCACACGGCACATCGCCCGCACAGGGAAGTCGGCCTGATTCGTCTTCATGAACTCGAACCCCGTTCCGGGATCGAGTTGCTCTCCCGAGCAAACCAGGCGGCGGCTTTTTTTAGAATCTCCTGCTCCATGCGCAGACGCTTGTTGTCACGCCGAAGCTGCCTGAGTTCCCCACGCTCCTCCGTCGTCAGCCCGTCACTGCGACGGCCTTCATCCAAGTCAGCTTGTTTGACCCAGTTCCGTATCGCCCCGTTTGAGGGCTCGAACTCCCGGGCCAGCTCCTCCACGGAGCGGCCCGACCTGACCAACTCGACCATCTGCCGCCGAAACTCCGGCGGGTACGGCGCATGTGTTCTTGGCATCGTGGACTCCTCCTGTCTCCCTCACTACTGAGGTGTCCACCAAAGCGGGTCAACTCCATCCTCCACATCTTCAATCACATCCGGCCGCACGAGGCTCTCGACGATGCGACTCCCGACTCCGTCTACCGATCTGCCTCTAAAGCCTACCC
This sequence comes from Longimicrobiales bacterium, assembly GCA_965238005.1. Classification (GTDB taxonomy): domain Bacteria; phylum Gemmatimonadota; class Gemmatimonadetes; order Longimicrobiales; family Gaopeijiaceae; genus CBDCKN01. The sequence continues at coordinate 1,714,571 of OZ250165.1, read as the reverse complement.
TGAGACCCTTCCTCCGCTCGAGTACCCCGAGCACTTCGAGGTCCGAAAGGTTTCTACGAACGGAGGGATCCGCTGGCACTCCCGTTGGATCAACGTCAGCTCAGCTCTGGGCAACGACTTCATCGGGCTCGAACCCATCGGTCCCGCTCTGTGGCAGGTCTACTTCGGACCCACTACCCTCGGGTGGTTTGACGAAGAACTCTTCGTCATTTGCGACACCCACGGTAACACAGGACGTAACCCAATCTGTTAACCATCAGCTGGCACCATTGTGTCAACGATCAGGTGCGCTGTTCAGAGCGGCGGTGAGGCGCTCGGCTCGGACATTCAGGTGTGGGTGGTGCGAACGAAATAGGGTGCCAGGAGGCAGTCGTCGCCGTGGCCGCCGCCCTCAACGTGGTGGAGCCCATGATGTCGGGCGTGGGCGGCTACGGGACCATCCTGGTCTACGATGCCGCCTCCCGCCGGTCACGCTTCCTCAACCCCAGCGGCCGCATCCGTAAGAAGGACGGGCGTCCTTGGCTCGTGCCCGGGACGCCCTCGCGGCAATGGGACATTCCCTCCGGATCGTCGGCGGGATCGGAAACGCCCACGGCCTCATGATCGAGTACGACTCCGGGGGCAGGCCCGTCAGCTTCGAGGGGGGCGCGGATCCCCGAGGCTTGGGATTGGCGAAAGGTCGTTAGCCGGCACCTTCCGCCACTTCGCGGATCCGTTCCGCAGAGACGTTCCCCCCACTGACCACGATGGCCACGGGCGCCCCGCGGCGCATGGGCTTCCATGCTCCCGTCAGAACAGCAGCCAGTGCCACCGCCCCCCCTCCCTCCACGACCAGGTGGAGCTCTCGCACGGCGTAACCCATGGCTCCCGCGATGGCCTCCTCCGACACCGTCTCGTGCCGATCGACATAGTCACGGACGGTTTCGAAGCTGTGTCGGTTCTGGAGTCCGATCCCGCCTGAAAGAGCCCTCGCCAGGGTCTCCTCCTCTTCCATCTCGATGGGCCGGCCGGCCTCGAGGCTCCCCAACATGACGGCCGCGCGCTCCGCGGACACGGCCGTGATGATCGCTTGCGGACGGGCCTCCTTTACCGCATAAGCGATGCCGCCCGCCAGGCCACCACCCGCAAGAGGCACGAGCACCTCCGACAGGTCAGGCATTTCTTCGAGGATCTCGAGCCCCACCGTCCCCTGCCCGGCGATCACCCACTCATCGTCGAACGGGTGCACGAAGGTGAACCCTTCTTCGCTCTCGAGCTCCCAGGCCCGTGCCTCGGCCTCGTCGTACGTCTTCCCTGCGAGAAACACCTGAGCACCGGCGGTCTCCATGGCCCTGTGCTTCACCGGATCTACCCAGTCCGGAACGCAAATGGTGGCCGGAATGGCCATCATGCCGGCCACGTGGGCCACGGCTCTCCCGTGATTTCCACTCGAGCAGGTAACCACCCCCCGAGTGCGCTCCTCCTCGGTCAGGGCCGTCATGCGGTTGGCCGCTCCACGGATCTTGAAGGAGCCCGTCACCTGAAGGCTCTCGAGCTTCAGGTATATGTCCGATCCCGCCCGCGCCGTGAGGTCCGGGGCCCACAGCAGAGGCGTCCGGGTGATGAATCCCGCCACGGCCTTCCGGGCGGCCTCAAGGTCCAGTGCCGTGCTCATGGGGCTAGTCTAGTGCGGTTCAGATCCGGCAGCCACCGGCTACTAGAGTCCACGTTCGAAGCTGGTGCCGCCGGCCCCTTGGTACACGTAGCGGATGGTGATGCAGCCTGCTTGAGCTCCCGGACAGTAGTAGCTCAGAATCTCGAAGATGCCGTAGCGTCCGTCGGCTGTGCGCACCGCGAAGACCTTCCGCTTGGGCTTCAGAACGTGGCTCGTCCAACTGTAATCGTACCACTGGGCCATGGCCGGGTTGCCCAACTCCGGCATGGCGTCATTGACGGCATACCCGTCTGCAGGAACGCTGGTGACCGAGTCGAACGACACCTCTCCCAGGTCGCGAATGCCGCCCTGCCCGCTCAGGCCCGAGCCGCCGTTGACCAGAACCGTGAATCGACGGAACGCCAGGTCCCATCCCAGAGGATCAGGATCGTCCTGGATCACGGATCCCCTCGAGAAATCGAAGTAGGTGAGTCGGTCTGCCCTACCGTCCACCGTATAGACCGCGGGACCTGCGAGGCTGTCCCCCACCTCCCTTGGCTCCACGGCCGAGACCGGATACCACTGGAGCTCGGGGCTCTGAAGGCTCGACATCACAAACAGAACCGCCGCGATGAGCAGGGCGCCGACGACGATGAGGGCAACCCACGGCACACCGGGCAGCTGGCGGGGTGGCTCTTCCTCTGGAGATGGGGGTGTCTGAAAGGTCATGGCTGAGGTGCATGTGGTGGGCCTCAAGTCTACCGGAAGCCACCCTCTCCCTCCAGTAGCTCTACGATGTCTGTCGCCGACTCGTGCTCGGGCCTGGCCGTTCCAAGACTCAGATTCACGATTCGGGCCCCCTGCTCTACCGATCGTCGATGGCTTGTACCAGAACGCCGGTGGATGTCGACAGGGTCCGTCCGAACACCTTGATCGCGTAGATCTTCGCCTCGGGCGCCTTCTCCGATGTTCTCGGCGATGGAAGCGTTGAAGACGAAAGGCTGCTAATCCACCGTGACCACGTGTCGCCGGATGTCAGCCAGGGGCAGATCCCGGAGATCGCGACCGTCGAGCAAGACCCGACCGGAATCCAGGTCCAAGTGACGGGCCAGAAGATCCGAGACTGTGGACTTTCGCCCCCACTGAGCGAGGAGTCGTCCCGCAGCGGCGCCAGCCGGCCCACCGCCAATAACGGCGACTTCGAACTCAGGGCTCAATGGTTGGTCCCTCACGCGGCCTTCCGATTGACTCTACACTCGCGTCTACCGGATATTCCAGCCGTTCACGGGCCCGCCGTGGAAGAACTTCTCGGGCGTCATGATCCCGTTTTGCTTGAACACGACGCCGTCCTTCATCACGAACCGGACGTCACGTAGCGCGTCGATGTCTTCCAGGGGGTTGCCCGACACCGCGATCAGGTCCGCCACCAGACCGGTCCTGATGGGGCCCCGCTCGTTCTCGGTCTCACTGACCTTGTAGCCGTTCACGGTCATGGCCCGGAGGATGTCGACGTCGGGGATGCCGGCATCGTGCCACGTCCGGATGAACTCGATGGCCACCTCGCCCCGGGTCATCCCGGGAATGTAGTAGTCCGCATCGGTGGAGTAGGTGAGGGGCACGCCGTTCTCGTAGGCATTCCTGAGCCCGGCCAGCGTCCGCTCGTAGCGCCGCTCCGTCGTGTGGCCCACCAGCGTGATGGGTGTTTCGGTGCCGGCACGGAAGATCCCCTTCTCGGCCATGCGCTTGTGCAGCTCGTCGGTCAGCCCCGAGTCGTGAGCGATGGACCAGATGCCGGCTTCGATGGCCCGGGCCGCTCCCCGCTCCGACTGCACGTGACCCTCCACTTTGAGCCCGATCTGCGCCGCCTCACTGATGAAGAGCCGGATGTCGTCCACCGAATACCCCCACGGCTGGCAGTCCACGCAGATCTTGATGACGGTGGCGCCGAAGAGGGCGTTCTGGCGGACCGCCTTGATGATCTCGTCCCGTGTGTCGGCGTCGAGGTACTCGGGATAGACGATGTTCTTGTCCATGGCCATTTCGGGCGTGGGCGAGAACTGTCCACCCATACCGCCGATGATGATGCCCGAATTGATGATCACGGGTCCCGGAATCCACCCCTGCTCGATGGCCATGCGAAGCGCGGTGTCGGTGTAGTTCCCGCTGTTGCCCATGTCCCGGACAATGGTGAAGCCCGACGACAGCATCTGCATGCCGTTCGAGGCCGCCTGGATGGCCCTGAGAGCTGTGCTCTCCATGACGTACGTCAGGTAGTAGATGTTGCTCTCGGGCTCTTCCTTATAGGTCAGCGCCAAGTGATTGTGGGCGTCCACGAGGCCTGGTAGAACCGTGAGCTCCGACAGATCGATGACCTCTGCGCCCGAGGGGATCGGCACGTCCGCACCGATGGCCTGGAAGGTCCCTCCCTCCACCAGGATGATCTGATTGGCAGCGATCGTACCCGCTTCGGGGTCGACGAGACGCCCCGCCCGAATGGCCGTCACCTGCGCCGTCGTCGTGGACGCCGTAAGGAGCAGCAATCCCGCCAGGTAGAGAGCGAGCTTCGACTTCGATACGATTTTCATCCCTATTGTCCCGTTGCCAAAGTGTCTCCGCCAGTCGAGGGCGCGGTGCATCCGAAACGGAACACTAGCCCTCAGGAGATCGGCCTCTGTACGCCGTCCGGGCCGTGGTCGAGATGTCACCGAACCACCTCCAGACACTGGACCACCTCCGCTTGTCTCGAACCACAGCCCGCGACTCGCCGCGAAAGCTCCAAGTTAGGGGCTAGCGTCCCGCTACCAAAGTGTCTCGGCCAGTCGAGGGCACGGTGCGACAGGAGAGCCAGTGCTATTCGGCCTCGCCCAAGGGCCTCGGGTATCTGAGCACCTGCGTCCCCTCCACCGGCGACTCGAACACGATGCCTTCGTCGGAGTCCTGCATCTCGTACGGAGGGTCCACCGGAACCGAGTCTATGTGGAGGCCCTCCGGGGTGAAGAGAGAGCAGCCCACCTCGCCGAGGAGCAGCACGTAGGGCCCTCGACGCTCCAGCCGCCAAACGAGCAGCTCTTCCGACTCGTGCCGGACTGCCCGCGCTTCCAGCGCCACGGCTGCGCACAGGGTGCCCGCCGCCAGGAAGAGCGTGCCCTCCGAGGTCAGGAGGTGATCGAACCGCTCCGCCACAAACTCCATTTGCTCCCAGTCCACGCTGACTTCGGCTTCGCCGCCCATGCCCACCATCACGTGCGTGCGTGTGTTGGGATCACAGCCACGGGCCGTCAGGTGGATAGGGGCCGGCGGGCGGGCGTCGTCGATGGGATGATGAGTGACCGATACGGTCACTGCGCCGGGCTCCGTCACCGTCCCTCAGGTGGCCTCGGGTACCGGAACCAGGCGCTCCACCCAGGCGGACCGTAACATGGCCAACGCGGCGTACGTCACGACGATCACCACCAGCCAACGCATGGTGGTCAGCGGAAGCGACCTCACGATGAAGGCGGCGATGAGAACCGCAGGCACTCCACCCAGAGCGAGACCCAGGGCCGGGCGATGCTTGTAGGCGTTGGCCTTCAGGAAACGGACGGACGCCACCGGCATGAGAAACGCCGATGATCCCATCATGATCGGGAACGCCACCACCGGGTTCATCCCGAGCAAGCTGATCATGATCATCGATGGGGCGTACATGCCGATGCCCAGGGTCATGAGCGCACCGAGGATGAAGTTGCCGACGACGCCCAAGACGAGGACCACGCCCGCCAGGCCGATGGACTCGCCACCCACAGGCGCCAATCCCAGGTTGGCCATGACGAAGGTCGCTCCCGCCAGCAACAGGGCGATGCCCATACCGATCTGAATACGTCGGCGGGGCCAGCGGGCCACCACGCCCGCTCCCAGCCAAGCCCCCAGCACCGAGGCTCCGATGAGGGTGGTCAACGTGGCCATGTCGACTTCGATGATGGCGATGAAGATGAACGCCTGCACGATGACAGGAAGGGTATGACCGACGTGCATGGTCCCCGGAATGCGCTCGTCGGGGACCAGCTTCTGAAGCTTGTACCAGGAGGTCGTCGGCGCGAACGAGCCGATGCCCAGCGTGTCGAAGAAGTTGGTGACGAAGCCGATGCTGGCCAGGAGAGGCGAAGTTAGGCCGCCGCCCCCCCCGCCCGCGTGGCTTCCGGCCCCGGCGTGATCTCTGTCCCGGGCGCTCTGCACCCATCGCACCGTGTAGGTGACGCCGAACGCGGCCAGCACGAGGAAGAGCACGGTGCGCATGGGGTCCAAAGATATGACGTCAGGAAGTTGCGTGCGAGAAGCGCGTCCTGGGGACGCGAGTGGGTCAGCTCAGCCTGCCCAGATCTCCGTGCCCGGTACGAACGTGGCCCAAGCGAACCAGAAAGAAACATAGCCCTGGGGGACCGCCTCGAGCCTCGTCCCTGCCAGCTCACCCCACACCTCAGTCCCTGCCAGCTCACCCCACACCTCCTCCCCGCAGGCTTGCGCACTCCCGGTCCGTGGCCAAGACTGCGAAGTCGGGTGTTCCGTCCGACACCCACCGGACTGTGCGGACGTTGGCTAACGGAGGTCCTCATGATCATGAAGAACAGAGTTTCGCGCCGTGGTTTCGTGGGTGGAGCCGCCGCCGCCTTGGGCTACCTCAGCATCAAGCCGGGCGCCGACCTATGGGCCCAGGGACTCGGGGATTGGAACTCACCTCCCCTCGATGCCCAAGAATTCGATTTCGACTCGTTCGTTCGCCTCAGCAGCAACGAGAACCCGTATGGCCCGTCGGAGCCGGTGATCGAGGCCATGACGCGTGCCTTCAAGTACGCCCACACCTACGGCGATCCCGGGGAAGACCTCAGTGCGGCCATCGCCGAGCGCGACGGCGTAGAGCCGGAGAACATCCTCACCACAGCGGGTTCCGGGGAGGCGCTGAAGGTCGCGGGCCTGACCTTCTTGTTGCCGGACAAGAAGTTGATAGGCGTCGATCCTTCGTATGACTCATTCTACCGCCACGCCAGTGGTCTAAAGGTGGACATCATCAAGGTGCCGCTGCTCGACGACTACCGTCAGCACATTCCCTCGATCATCGAGGCCACCAGGGCGAACTACCGGGATGTGGGATTGGTGTACCTCTGCAACCCGAACAACCCCACGGGTCGCACCGTCAGCAAGTCCGAGGTTCAGGAATTGCTCGACGGGATCCCGGAGGACGTGCCCGTGCTCATCGACGAGGCATATCACCACTTCGTGGAGGACCCGGAATACGCCACCTCCATCCCTCACGTTCTCGAGGGGCGCCCGGTCATCATCACGCGCACGTTCTCGAAGATCTACGGTATGGCCGGCGTACGCCTGGGATACGCCATCGCGTCACCGGAGATGCTTCGCCGGATGCGCCCCTACATGACCGGCAGCACAAGCGTCGCCACCGAATGGGGTGCGGTCGCGTGTCTCAAGGACAGGGAGCGGGAGGCTTGGGTCCGGAAGGTCAATCGCGAGCTGCGAGAGAAGACCGCGGCACAACTCGAAGCCATGGGTCACAGCGTGATCCCGTCGGAGACGAACTTCTTCATGGTCCACATCGGCCGCCCGGTCCAGGCAGTTCGGGACGAGTTCAGAAAGAAAGGCGTCCTCGTCGGCCGCCCCTTCCCGCCCATGCTGGAGCACCTGCGCGTTTCGGTGGGCAACGAGGAGGACATGGGGCGCTTCATGAAGGCGTTCAAGGAGATCTTCCCGGCGTCCGTGATGGAGGCGGGGTCAAGCGACTAGCGGAGCCCGACGTGCAAGAGTCGTTTCAGGGGCTCTTCCCCGGTCCCGGGTGACCGAAGGAAATATCGTCGACTGGGCCACACGGTATGCACCGCTGGTCCGGTTCGACCGCAGTGAGGTCCACTTTCCGTCCGATCCCGAGGAGTTCAGAAAGGCGTCGCGCTTTCGTGAGTCCCTCTATCTGAAGAAGGACCGGGGCTGGAACAGGGACCGTGACGAGTGGGTCCAGTCGAAGGACGAGACGGACCCCTACTTCGCGGTCGATTGGGACGTGATCAGCGATGAATCTCTCGACCGTCTGCCCGGACCGTGGACGTTGCAGCCCTGGATGAGCCGCAACATTCGTCCTTTCGACGGTCGCAGTATCCACGCCACGCCGGGCCGCACGACACCGACCGGGCTCTTTCTTCAGAGGGACGAGAGACTGCCCAAGGACACGAGCGGGCCACCACCCGTGGGCAGCGAGGTGTCCGCGCCGGTCTTCTTGGACGCGCAATACAACCCGGCCGCCGACTCCTACCGGGTTCTCTACTGGTTCTTCTACGAGCTGAACGAGTGGTGGGGCATCCACACGCACCAGGGGGACTGGGAGCATCTCTCGTTCATCGTGAGCAGCAACGCCCTTAAGAAGAAGAAGCCTCCGAGCCACGTCTACTTCGCCCAGCACAACACGGGCAATGTCCTTCGGTTCACCAGCCTCGAGCAGTTCGAGAATGGACATCGCATCGTCTTCGTCAACAAGAACGCCCACCCCACGCATCCCAGCGTCGGCAACCCGGGCAAGTACACCTACGAGTGGCGCACTTGGAAGTCCGACATGCGTCTCATCGTGAAGGAACCCTGGCGGGACTTTCCCGGTGCGTGGGGAGCAGTCGGTAGCTCGGCCCGATTCACGGGCCCGCTCGGACCGCTCTACAAGAGGCAGAAGGACCTGGTCCGCATCACGCGCAGACAGGGCAAGCTCTACGTGAGAGCCTTCGAGAAATAGGAGCCTCAGATGGCAGCAGACAATCCGGTGGAAGATCCAAGGACCACAGGCACCCCCACGCACGAGACCGAAGAGGAAGAGGCGAAGAACGAGCAGGCCAAGATCCTACGACGCAACTGGTTTCTGTTCGGAGTCTCCGTGGCGGTCATCCTCATCATCGTCCCCCTGTCGGTGATCTATGGAGACGAGTTCTTCGCTTCCCCGACCCCTGGGACCTCAGCGCAGCCGGCACCGGCCCAATCGTACTTGATCCCATATCTCACGTGCTTGGCCGGCGTCCTCTTGTTCATCATGGGCACGGCTCGCTTGAAGGGCGACGACTGGGATCTGGGCGGCTACTGGGGTGAGCACTCGTACCGCGTGGCACAGGCATTCGCCTACCTCTTCGTCGTGTGGTGGGCGTGGTCCAAGGTGACCGCAGACGGTGGGCTGGAAGGCACCTATATCCGACCCAACATCCTCGGGTTTTTGGTGGGGTTCTTCATCCTCCGGGTCGAACGAGCCATGGACGGCTTGGGGGATAAGTTCGAGGAGATGCTCTTCGCTGTCCTGCCCCGGGCGGCCCGCTACACCGTGGTGGAGGAGCGGAAGCGCCAACAGGTGCGGGCAGGGTACAAGCTGACCGACATTGCGACGCAGTGGGACGTTCTGAGCACTCAGGTCGGGAACGAGGCGGCAAAGGAAGACTTCGAGGTCAGGCTCAAGAGCGCCCTCGATCTAGCCGCCGGAGCCGATCCCGAGAAAGCGCGGCATGCGGCGGACGAGGTGAGCCGCATGTTCGAGCGGCTCAAGGCCGAGGCCGGCGAGATTCTGATTCCGGTGGACGAGCTCGTGGGGCGGATAGGCTGATGCATCTACATGCCGCAGCCGCGCCTCGTACGTATACTCACGAGATAAAGATACGTACGCTTCTTCGAAGAGCGACTCGGCGAGCTTCCTAGCAAGCGAGATCTGACGGTTCAGTTCCCCACCCGCTCCTTCCACTCCTCGAACCAGTTGAGGATGACGTGCAACTCAGTAGCCCCGAACCGCTCGAGCCTCCTCGCGACAATCGACTCTCCATCCCCACCCGTCTGGCTGTTGTCATCATCCTGCACGGTGATGACGAACGAGCCGTCAGCGAAGACGTCGTAGCCCACTCTCAATGTCCGGGGCGATTGTTTCCGCATCGCCGTCAGCCAGTGAGACTCGCTTCAGCGACCTTCCGACCGCGAAACCGATCCAGGCACCGTCCGGCGAAAAGAACGGGAACCAGCCACCCTCCGTACCTTCGATTGGAGCGGCACGCTCCTGGTCCAGTCTTTGCTGGTACAGCCGCCACGAGTCCTCGCGCACCACCTCGGGCGTCAGCCGCTCGGGCGGTCTCGAAGACATCTCGCTAAAGGGTGCAGCCATTGGAGACTTACTACACGAATCCTGGCATGACAGCTTGCCGTGCCTGTCTTGAGGCGGGCGCGCGGTTTACACTATTTCTTGGGCGAAAATGCTGCGGCATGAGGCCCGCCCCCGCACAGCCTGAAAGGGAAAGACCATGCAGGACTTGCTGTCGAGCATAGCCGCGAACGACTGGCTTCGGGCTGTAGGCGGGCTCCTTTCACTCACCATCCTGGCGTGGGCCGCCAACGTCGTGGCCCGCCGCGTATTCCTGGGGCTGGCCCACCGGGTGGCGAGCAGGACCCGGTCCACATGGGACGATCGCATCATCGAACGACGGGTCTTCCACCGGCTGGCCAACATCGCGCCGGCGCTCGTGACCTACGCTGGAATTGGATGGGCGCTGGGGGTCGGTCCTGACGCCCTGGTTGACGCCCCGGCCGTGGACCTTCAGTCCACGAGTCGGGAGGGACTCATGCTCGCCGGCGCGATCCTGGTGCGCCGGGTGTCCCTGGCATGGGTGGTGGTGGCCCTCACCACGGCCGCCGGGGGCCTCCTGAACGCCCTGAACGACATCTACGCCGAGACCTACGCCGAGGCCGGGAACCGCCCCATCAAGGGCTATCTCCAGGTCATCAGTCTCTTCCTTTATGTGATCGCGGGCGTCGTGGTGATCTCCATCCTGGGGGATCGCTCGCCGGTGGTCTTCCTGTCGGGTCTCGGAGCGCTCACGGCGGTCCTGATGCTGGTCTTCCGGGACACGATCCTCTCGCTGGTGGCCAGCGTCCAGATCATGTCCAACGACATGATCCGCATCGGGGACTGGGTCGAGATGCCCCAGGCCGACGCCGACGGCGACGTCATCGACATCGCGCTGCATACGGTGAAGATCCAGAACTGGGACAAGACCATCTCCACGATCCCCACCCACAAGTTCATCTCCGAGTCGTTCAAGAACTGGCGGGGGATGAGTGAGTCCGGCGGCCGGCGCATCAAGCGCGCGATCCACCTGGACATGAACTCCATCCATTTCCTGTCGGACGAGGAGGTGGCCCGGCTCTCCTGCTTCGAGTTCCTGCACGAATACCTGCAGTCCAAGCGGAGTGAGCTGGAGGTCGCCAATGCCCGGGAAGTGCCGGGCGATGACCTCATTCCGGACCAACGACGCCTCACGAACGTGGGCACGTTCCGGGCGTACGTGCGGCACTATCTGGGCAGCCATCCCAAGATCCACCAGGGGATGACGCTCCTCCTGCGGCAGCTCCAGCCTGGGCCCCAGGGCCTGCCCCTGGAGATCTACTGCTTCTCCAATGACACGGACTGGGGAAACTACGAGGGACTGCAGGCGGACATCTTCGACCACCTCATCGCGAGCCTCCCGGAGTTCGGGCTCCAGGCCTTCCAGGAGCCGGCAGGCAGCGACCTCGAGGCTCTACGCCCCAGACCCACCGACAGCGTCCACAGTTCTTTGGAGGCGACGCCATGACCGCCATGCAGAAGGGCTGCTCGGCTGTCGCCTCGTGGCAAAACTACATGCCGCAGCACGGCCTCGTACGTATATTTGCGACGTAGAGATACGTATGGCTCTCCAAAGAGTAACTCTTGATGTTCTTTCGCAGCTGAGCACGATGACTATTTTTGAGTCGGCCCAATCGGCTCACGCCCACGTCGTAGCGACCAAACTTGAAGGTCCTTCTTTCGAGCTCGCGATCGCGGACAGGATGACCTTCGCCGGCGATCAGGATCTCATGGGTGCGGGGATGGCGATGGTCCTCGACGCCATACTTGCGCAAGGCTACGAACCCGACGCCTTCGAGCAGCGGGATGGATACCGACTCTATCGCTATAGGCGCATGGAGTAGACGCTTGGCTTAACTTTCGGCGTTCGAGTCGAGGCGTCCGAATACCGGGGATGAACGACGTGACCCCGTCAGTCAGGCCTGCGTACCACTAGGGGAGACCGATGGTGCCGAAAACCTTGGCCACGACCTGCATCATGGACTGCCCGGACACCTGTGCCCTCGAGGTGAGCGTAGAGGGGGGCAAGGTGCAGAGGATTACCGGCAGCCGCGACGACAGCGTGACCAACGGATTCATCTGTGACAAGGTCCGCCAATACGGTCAGCGAGCCTATCATCCCGACCGCGTGCTCCACCCCATGCGCCGCGGGGGCGCCAAGGGCTCTGACGAGTACGTCCGCATCTCATGGGACGAGGCGATCGGCGAGATCACGAAACGGTTCGAGGGGATCAGACGGGAATGGGGCGGCGAGGCCATCCTCCCCTATCACTATGGTGGCTCAAACGGACTCCTGAGCGATGGAGGCCTGGACGGACTTTACTTCGCACGGCTGGGTGCGTCCCGCCTGGGCAAGACCATCTGTGCGGTCCCGACCACCCAGGTGGTCGGGATGTACGGCAAGATGCCAGGGGTCTCGTTCGAGGCCTATCCGAGTGCCCGAACGATCATCATTTGGGGGGCGAACCCCAAGGCTTCCAACATCCATCTAGTGCCGTACCTTCGCGAGGCGAAGCGCAACGGTGCCTTCATCGCCGTGGTCGACCCCTGGAACCGCTTTTCCGACAACGAGATAGACCTTCACCTACCGGTTCTTCCGGGGGCTGACCTGCCCTTGGCGCTTGCGATGATTCGGCTGTGGCACGAGGCGGGAGAGCTCGATGAGACGTTCCTGGCGGAGCACGCGGATGGAATCGAGCTACTCCTGGAACAGGCGGACCGCTGGACGTTGGACGCCGCCGCCAGCGAGAGCGGGGTCCCCGCCGAAGACATCGAGACGCTGGCGCGCGCCTATGCGGGTGGGAGTCCCGCGGTCATCCGGTGTGGGTGAGGCCTGGAGCGTAATCGCAACGGTGGTCAGGCGGTGGCGGCCATCCTGGCCATGCCCGCGATCATGGGAAAGTTCGGTGTCCTGGGTGGCGGGTACACCATGAGCAACGGCGGGGCCGTCAAGCTGGACACCAGTCGCGTCTACGGAGACAGCGACTGGCAGACCCGCGTCATCAACATGACCCGGCTTGGAGAGGTGCTCACGGGCGACCCGAACCCGCCGGTCAAGGGTCTTTTCGTCTACAACTGCAACCCGGCGGTCACTGTGCCCGACCAGAATGCGGTTCTTCGGGGACTGGCCAGGGAGGACCTCTTCACGGTCGTCTTCGAGCAGGTCATGACCGATACGGCGCGCTACGCCGACATCCTGCTGCCCGCAACGACGTTTCTGGAGCAGCGGGACATACGGGTCGGCTATGGCAACTACGTGGTGGGGGGCATTCGTCCCGTGATCGACCCCATGGGGGAAGCGAAGCCCAACGACCAGGTGTTCGCCCTGTTGGCGCGGGCCATGGGCTGGGACGACGCTCCTTTCGCCTGGGACAGCGAGACCCATCTGCGGAAGGTCGCCGACGGCGTCAGCATGGAGGGCCGTGCGGCGAACGTGGAGGCCTTGTCAGCCGGGCGCCTGGACGTCCTCGACTTTCCCGACGGCGCGATCCAGCTCCGCACCATCATGCCCCGAACCCATGACGGAAAGATCCACCTCACCCCGCCCGAGCTGGGTCCGCATCCGTACCGTTACGAATCTGGTAGGGACGCACGGTATCCCCTCGCGCTCATCAGTCCGGCGAGCACCAAGATGGTGTCGAGCACGCTGGGCGAGTTCAACTATCCGGTGCTGGCGGTTTCCGTCCATCCGGCCGATGCCGAGCGTCGGGGGATCGTCGACGGCGAGACCGTCCGGGTCTTCAACGAGCTGGGTGAGGTAATCTGCCATGCGCGGGTCGACGAACGCGTTCGGGAGGGGGTGGTGTCGATGCCCAAAGGCGCGTGGCGAAAGTCCTCGATGAACGGCAAGACCTCAACCGCGCTTTGCCCGACCCATTTGAACGTGGTCGGTGGGGGCGCCTGTTTCAACGATGCCCGAGTGGAGATCGCTCGCTCAATGCCCAAGAGTGAGTTTGCCCGAGAAGCCTAGGCCATTGGAGAGAGTGGGTTGAAGCGTGAGTTCCCGTGCGGGAAGGACGATCATTCCTCGACATCAGCTACGGGGAGAAGAACCGCTACGCGGTCCTACTAGGGTGGGCAGTCGCGGCAGGCATTGTCGGTCTCATTAGTGCGGCGGCCCAGATCCTCCAGCCGAATATCCAGGCCGCCATCGCCGTAGCGGTCGGATGGCCGATGATCCTGAACAACCTTCTCGAAGGCAGTAGTGCGGTTGTACAGACTTCGACTCCGGAGGAGGTTGAGGAATGAACCTCTCTTCGGACTTCGCGACTTCATGGATCCCGGGGATATCGCTGGCTATGTGGTTCACTCCAAGAACTTCCGATCCGGGGAGGAGCAGTTGGAGGGTGCGGCGACCTTACTCTTCTTCCAAACTAGGAAGCAACGCACCTGGCTTGTCGCTACGGATCAGAGAGTCTACTGTGTGCTCGACGACCGCAGAAAACCCAAGCCCCACATCAACTGGGCGATCAGCCGATCCAAGACCTTCAACTCCACCGGCAACTTTATCCTCGATCTTGAGGTCGGAGAGCGCGACAGACCCTCTTTTAGCGCCCCCGGTTTCTCTGGACAGTAGATTGGCAAAGAGAGCGGGTCCAGAGAGAAAGGGACGTGATGGCCCAGAAGCCGAGGGAAAAGAAGGCGACCGAAGGTCGTGAGAAGGTACCCGAGCGGTGGAGCGCACAGCATAAGACGGAGGTGGTGCTGCGCCTGCTGCGGGGGGAGGATCTGGTGGAGGTCAGCCGCGAGGTGCAGGTCTCACCACCGGAGTTGGAGGAATGGCGGCGGGTGTTTCTGGAGACCGGTCAGCAGGGGCTGAGGCGCCGGGGCCGGGACCCTGGAGAACGAGAGCTGACCCGGACCCAGGCGAAGCTGGGAGAGTTGACGATGCGACTGGAGCTTGCGAGAGAGCTCCTGGAAAAAAGGGGGTACGGGGACGAGCTACGGACGCTCTTGAAGCGTGGACGCGAGTGAGTCCGGGGACCGGGCGGCCCTACCCTCTGACGATGATCTGCGAGGCCTGGCGGGTGGGGCGCTCGACGGTCTATGCGGCCCGGGATCGAGAAGAGAGCGAGGGGCCGGCAGAGCCGAAGAAACGAGGACCGAAGACGAAGCTGAGCGACGAGGAGTTGGTAGAGGAGATCCGACAGGTGCTGAAGCAGAGCGACTTCCTGGGCGAGGGTCATCGAAAGGTGAGGGCGCGCCTGAGGCCGAAGGGGATCCATGTGGGCAAGAACCGCGTGCTCAGGCTGATGCGGGAGAATGGGCTGCTGGCCCCTGTACGACGCGGGAAGCATCCGCATGGGGACCGGAGCCACAGTGGCCGGATCACGACGGACGTGCCGAACGAGCTGTGGGGCACGGACGCGACGCGGTTCTACACGAAGGAGGATGGGTGGTGCTGGTTTTTCGTGGCGGTGGATCACTGCGTCACGGACGTGGTGGGCTGGCACGTGGCGAAGAAGGGCGATCGGTGGGCAGCGCTCGAGCCGATCCGCCAGGGCGTACGGACCCACATGGACGACTACGCGCCCAAGATCGCTCTGGGGCTCGGCCTACGGCACGACTGGGGACCGCAGTACACGGCGCATCAGTTCCAGGGGGAGCTGGCCTGGCTCGGGATCCGCTCGACGGCCTCGTACGTGGGAGAGCCGGAGTGCAACGGCGTCGCAGAGCGCTTCATGCGGACGCTGAAGGAGGAGTGCTTGTACCTCCACGACTTCAAGAGTCTCGAGGAGGCCAGACAGGAGATCGACGCGTTTATCGAACGCTACAACCGCGGGTGGCTCCTAGAGCGGCATGGGTATCGGACCCCGGCCCAGGTCCGTCAGGAGCTCACCCTGAAGGCGGCTTGATTAGGCCGCCGACTTGTCCAGCAAACCGGAACCGGTATGCCAGCAATAGAAAGGATAAAAGAATAAGGCCCCTCAACGGCCCTGCGGCGTCGGTCCCGTTTGGAAGAGAGGGGGAGCAGAGTAGAGAGTTTGCTTCCGGTGGCTTTCTCCCGCTTGATCAGCAGCCCACCGACAGTACGGTGAGTCAGCACCTACGACGAAGCCTCGCTCAGACAATCTAAGTCCAAGCAGGGCCTTCACTTACCTAAGCGTCCCCGGCAGGATTCGAACCTGCGGCCTACTGCTTAGGAGGCAAGTTCAAGCGGGTACGGGATTCCGACATTAGACCGCATAAACCGTTGGCGGGCTGCACGGTATGCCGTCATCCGCCTCAGCCAATGTCGGCATCTGCCGCCTCGAATCGACAGTAAACCGACAGTAACCGACAGTACCTACCGACAGTCGCCTTCCTAGGAGGCGGTGATAGTTGAACCACCACACCCACTCGAGTATCGGTCAGACACTAACCACACCTACCGGGGACCGGCCGGCAGATGCGTGAACAGATACCGTGCCATAAGATTGTGCAGGTGTAGCGATGTGCCCTTACCCACCCGGATACCATGGTTACGGTTGGGGTAGGTCATGTAATCAAACTGCTTGCCCAGTTCTATGAGGCGATCTACCAGACCCTCTATGATTTGGACATGGGTGTTGGTCTCTCCCGTGCCATGGATGATCAGGAGGTCGCCCTTGAGGCCTTCGGCAAAGTTGATTGGGGCAGACTCACGGTATCCATCCGGATTCACCTCCGGGGTATTCATGTAGATCTCCTGGAAAGATGCATTGTAGAGGTGCGGTTGCGGCTTGGCTGCTTTGGCGATCCCTACGTGATAGACATCCGGCTTCCGGAACATGGCATTGAGGGTGTTCGAACCTCCACCGCTCGAGCCCCAGATCCCGACCCGGGACAAGTCTACATAGGACAGGGTACGGCCAAGCTCCTGCAGAGCCGATGCCTGCTCCTCGGTAGAAATCGGGCCAAGGCTACCGAACACTGCCCGCCTCCATGCAGCGCCCTTCGGCGCCGGTGTGCCACGGCTGTCCATGCTCACGACGAGATAACCGAGGTCGGCGATCACGCGATGGTAATCGTTTCGGCTGCCCCCCCAGCGGTCCAGCACGGTCTGTGCGTGTGGCTCACTGTACACATAAATGAAGACGGGATACTTCCGCGAAGGGTCGAAGTCCTTGGGCTTGAGCATCCATGCGTCCATCACCACGTCGTTGCCAATATCAAGCTGAAGAAACTCGGCTGGCCGGGCGGCAAGGGACTCCATTTTGGCGCGCACCTCATGATTGTCCTCAAGCACACGCACAACCCGGTGCTCGGGTAGTTCCACGAGTTCGGTGACCGGAGGCGTGTCAAAGGTGGAGTAGGTATGGAACGCCCACTTAGCGTCGGGGGAGAAGACGTAGTCATGCGTACCGGGCTGGTTCATGGGTGTGACCCGTTCGGGCTCTCCGCTGCCGTCCAGCCGCACACGATAGAGATACTTCTGGGTCGCGTTGTCAGGGGATGCGTTGTAGTAAAACCAACCTCCTGCTTCGTCCACCATATTACGTTCGATGATATCGCTAGCGCCTGGTGTCAACAGGGCTTGCTCCTCGCCCTTGCGTGAGTAGACATAGGCATGCCGCCAGCCATCCTTTTCGCTCATTACAATGAATGCGCGGTGGTCGCGGATCCACTCCAGTCCGGCATTCTTACGGTAGCTCGCGATGACCCAGGCCGGATCGGATTCCTCGTACATACTGGTGATCTTACCAGTGCGGACGTCGGCAATGAGAAACTCCCGCTTGTCCCTGAATCTGCTCCACTGCTCCACCAGCAGCTCATCGGAATTTCCGGCCCAGCCGATCTGTCCGAGATAGAAACCCTCCGCCGGCGCAGGAATGGAGAGCCAGCTTGTCTCGCCGCCCTCGGCAGCGACGACGCCGACACCAAGTGTCGCGATGGTCCCGCCTATTCTGGCATAGCGGACCTCTCTAACCTCGGGATACGTTGGATCCCCCGGGACAAGCATTGATCGCAACCGGACGTCGGACCTGTCCGACCGCACATAAGCGATCCGCTTTCCATCTGGGCTCCAGACCGAGCGACCGTTCGAAACCGAGCCGACGACCCCGTCCTTCGTGAGAGCAATCGTCTGGTCACGGCGCAGATCGTACACGTGCAGGTTTCCCTTATCGGAATAGAGGAAACGCTGCCCGTCGGGGGCAATGCTGTTGCTGGATGAGGAAGACACCCCGGCAACCACTCTTCGAAGCGCTCCCGATGACCTCTCCAGCGTCCAGTAATCAACGACACGGTTTCCGGCCTCATCCCGGAACGCCTGCAGCAACAGCCAACTACCATCCGGTGAGAATGCGTGGTCTACGACCTCGAGTGGCGTGTCCGCCCCCTGAGGTTTGAGCTGTGACGGTGAAGCCACCACAGTGCGATCGCCACTTGCAGCGTCATAGCGCACAAGCGCCGGTTCTCCCGATCCGGAAACTGGTTCACGCACGACGTAACCCGAGCCATCTCGGAGCCAGGTCGCGCTAAAGGACTTGGCATTCAACTCACCCTGTTCGAAGATCGCCCGCAACCGATTCTGAGTTTCAGCGGGGACCTGCGCTGAACCGTCCACGGCGTGAACTGCAAGGAAAGCCAGGAAGCCAGCCAGACGGAGACATGATGATGCACTTCTTCTGATTGACATGTTTCACGCTCCTTTCGAGTGAACCTGAGATAGACTAACCAACCCAAGGGAGGTGCGCGAGATGGCGTATGGTGCTGCTGTAGTCGCTTACAGATCAGCAAGCCATTAGCGCCCCTCTAAACCACGAGAACGCCCCAGCCTACCCAGGATACCGAATAAAGCCCGAAACAGGTGCATCATGTCCGCGACGACCCGCTTCACTGATCCCACGCTGCCGGAGCCACCCGCACTCTATCTCGCGCTCGAACTCTCCACCCGCTCCTGGAAACTGGCCTTCTCCACCGGCCACGGCCAGCAGCCCCGCCTCCACAACGTTCCGGCCCGAGACCTCGACGCCCTGATCCGGGAGATCGTTCTCGCTCGCATTCGCTTCCGCCTCCCCGACTCCGCGCCTCTCATCTCGTGCTACGAGGCCGGCCGCGATGGCTTCTGGATCCATCGCTTCCTCGAGGCCCAGCCAGCCTGCTTCAACCTCGTCGTCGACTCCGCATCCATCGAGGTCAACCGACGACGACGACGCCTCAAGACCGACCGCATCGATGGTCCCATTCCACGACCGGCTCACCTCCGTGCGCCCAGCCCGCTCTGCCTTGACTTGCCTCTCACCGGAGAATGGGTTCCAGGTACTCGCGCCGGATGGTCTCCAGTGGGAGGATGTGTTCGAGGGCCGCCATGTCCGCATGGACCCGAGCCGCTGCAGGTGCCCCTACCGCCTCGATAAGAGCTTCCGTACTCTCGTTGGGCATGTGTCCCCCAGGGTGTTTTCTGACGTCTCGTGATCTATCGCTGCGTGACCACGAGCGTGCCATTCGCCGCGGGGAGAGTGGCCCAGTGAGTCATACGAGTCACCCCGAATCACTCTCGGCCGCGCACGCACGGCGCACGCACCTGAAGTCCTCTCACCAGAGGATTCTCGCCCTACCTCGTAACTCTTTGTCCTTTACTCTCTTACAAGCGTCCCCGACAGGATTCGAACCTGTGACCTACTGCTTAGGAGGCAGTCGCTCTATCCAGCTGAGCTACGGGGACAAGTGGTTGTCTAGCAAGATTTTAGATGTCTTCAGAACCTCCGTTTCTTCGGGCATTTTTCCTGCCTGGGGTGCTCATGGGGTACACTCACCACTCCGCTATAACCCTCAGCCGTGAATACCGAGAACATGGTCATGTGGGGAAGATAACGACGGGACGGGCGACCCAAAACCGGTCCCAAGATGAAACCGGTTACTTCCCCATTATGGCCAGGGGAGTAGGGGCAGGAACTGGGCCAACGTCACAAGCACGAGAAGCCCAGTCAGGACCGCCAGCCAGTTGGTGGCCCTCACCAGCGCCTCGGTGTGCTTATCATTGGCACCGGCCAGCTTCTCATTCGATTGAATCATCTGGTCGGTCATCTCTCGCAGCCGGTGGGAAACCCAAAGGTCCGTCACGACGCGGGCCTCAATCCCTTGGCCTGTGTTGGGCGTGTTGGCTGCCGTCGCTAGTGCCTGCTCTTCCGGGCTGAGCTTGTCCTTGATCTCCTTCACCTTAACCTCCGTGTTCTGGCCATCGCCGCCCTCCGGGACACAATCGGGACACACCTTCAGGAGATGAGCAAAGCGGACCGTCAGCGATGGCCATCAACCGTGGGTTGTTCTTGGCGTCCCGGCTCAAGACTGAAAACCCCGACAATTTGCAAGGGCCAACGTAATGAATGGATAACGCATGGTCGTTGAAGAATTCTTAGATCGAACGATGCTTGGGCGGCTCGCTTAAGTCATGGACCGCTGACAGTCACCTCCGCCAGGCTAGCGAGGTCTTACGCTCGTTCCGTGACTGCACATAGAGTCCCTCTAACGCGCCGTCGTCCATTAGCGCCTCATCGAGCCGATCCACGTGGAGGGTGATCTGCTCCGTGCCCAATCCATGCAACTGCACGAAGGTGAGCATCGGACTCGGTGGGTGGCATGAGCGTGCCTGGATACTCGCAGCGGATCGTGAGGCGAGCGGTGCGAGTCTGCGGCTGAACTGAGCCAAATCCGAAGGAAGCTACGCCCATGCGCTCAAGCTATGGGTGATGCTGAGGTTGGGCGATGGCTGGACTGATACGCTAGTTCGGCACCCGCTCCTTCAACTCCTCGAAGAAGTTATCGGCGGAAAGCCCCGAACGGCGCTGGGGCGCTCGGGGCACTACGCCCGAGGCCAGGATGAAAAGGGGCGCCCCACGAAGCAACCGCCCCTCTGTCAACCAGAGCCTGGTCGGACCAGGCTCTGGTCGGGGTTTGGAAACCCGATCTTCTTGATTAAGCTGGAGACCGGTCGATGGTCGCCGTCACCGTGTTGTCGCCGGCCCCCCCACAGGCTATTATGCGGTCGCTCCTTTTGCCGCCGCCGCCGCCCACTCCGTGTGCCCACACCCAGACCGGGCCGGTGAACACGAACGTGTCGGGCCCGCCCGTTACGGTGCCGGGCCCGACCCCAACCTCATCATCAGTGGGGCCGAGCATGATCCGGGTGTTCCCATGTGTGCCGCTTTCGAATGTGCCGTCTCGTTCGACGAGAAGCAGGTGATCGCCGGAAGGCAAGCCCAGGTTCCTCTTGAGGAACTCCATTGTGAAGAACCCGCCGTCCACCGGCGCTGTGAGCTCATCCAGGAGATTACCGTAGACCCCTTTATCGAGGGGGAGGCCACGGCTCCCGTTGTCCCCCGCAATCACTGTGCAATCGCCGACTTGATAGTCTGCTGAGTCCGGCTTCATGAACTTCATCTGGATGTCGTGCGTGAAGTCGCCGTTGTTGACGGTGAGCCTCGTGTCGGTGTCCTTCACGCCCACGGGAAGGGCCGTGGGCCTGCATGCCGCCTGCTAGGTCCAACCTGGCCGCTGTAGTGCCACCGCCGCCTCCCTTTCCCTTGCCTCCCTTTCCGTTGCCTCCCTTCATGGCCTGAATCTCCAGACCATCCGGCCCCACCGGCTCCGATCCCTGCTCCTGACAGCTGAGCAGGAACGCCGCGGACAAGAGGGCGACCGATACCTTCGTGAGATTAGACTTCATGCGTTCCTCCATCGTTCGAGTGTCGCGACAAGTCGGTGAGCTCAGCCACGATGGCCGTTTCGCCGCCTCCGACCCTTGGTGTGCCCGGGTCGGTGATCGAATTGGGCCCAGGCACCTCGATCTGGACCGAGGTCGCGTCTGACATGGAAGGCAATATGAACGAGACTACTGATTCCCCGGTGATTCTCCGGTGATTCGTGACCATCTCTCGCCCTCCCGTCCGCCCCGCGTTACTTGCGTGGTTGCTTCCCGAGTGGGCATTCTTTCCACCGAGGGTGTAGGCTACGGGGAAAGACTGTCGGGAGCGCATTATTCAGGTGCGCGGGCTCGTGTGTCGCACTCGAGCCGATTCGAGGTGCCCACGAATGATTCGACTGTTCACGCTCGGTGGACTCGCGGTCCGGAAGGATGCCGGTTCTGACTCGGCGATCGCGCTGGCACACGTCAAGCGGAACGCGCTCCTCACCTATCTCGCAGTCGAGCGGCCCACACTCGCGTGATACGCTGATCGCGCTCCTCTGGCCCGAGTCGGACGAGCGGCACGCACGCGACGCCCTGAACCAGCTCCTTCGATCGCTGCGACGTGATCTCGGGGACGACGTCTTCGCGACCGGCAGCGGCAACCGTATCGCGCTCGATGAAGCCATGGTGTGGTGCGACGCCGTGGCGTTCGAGCTGCTGCTGGACGGCGGAAAAGAGGAAGAGGCGCTAGGAGTCTGCGCCGCAGAACCCTGCGGCGGCTATCTTTGGTGGTAGCGAAGGCATTGGGAAGGCTTGCGGATCACCGAGGGGGGTGAATGGGAACGACATTTCGACCGTACGATCCGGAGCAGATGTTGTTGCTGCCTCCGGATCTTCGGGAGTGGGTGTCGGAGGGTCATTTGGCGCACCATGTGAGCGACCTGGTGGACGCGGTGGAGCTGAGCGCGTTCTACGGGCGGTACCGGGGGGACGGGCGGCGCAACTCGCCGTACGACCCTCGGATGATGGTCAAGGTGCTGATCTACGCGTATGCGACGGGCACCTTCTCGTCGCGGAAGATGGCGAGGAAGCTGGAGGAGGATGTCGCGTTTCGGATGCTGGCGGCGGAGAACTTCCCGAAGCACCGGACGCTGTGCGAGTTCCGCAAGCGCCATCTCGGGGATTTCCGGGCGGTGTTTGTGGAGGTGGTGATGCTCGCGCGGGCCTTGGGGCTGGCGGGGCTTGGCAGGGTGTCGGTGGACGGGACGAAGGTTCGGGCGAACGCGAACAAGCGCAAGGCGATGAGCTACGGCCGGATGGTGACCGGGGAGCCTCGGCTGGAGGCGGAGATCCGGGGGCTGTTGGAGAGGGCCGAGGCGGTGGACGAAGCGGAAGACGAGCGCTACGGCGAGGAAGCATGCGGAGACGAGGTGCCGGAGGAGCTCAAGCGGCGCGAGGACCGGCTGGCGGCGATCCGGGAGGCGAAGGCGCGCCTGGAAGCCGAGCAGAGAGCGGCGGACGACGCACGGGGCCGCAAGCCGGGGCAGACGCGCAACCCGAAGGGCGGCAGGCCCTACAAGCGGGAGTACGGAGAGCCGGACGAGGCGGCGCAGAGCAACTTCACGGACCCTGAGAGCCGGATCATGAAGACGAGTTCGGAGGGGTTCCAGCAGTGCTACAACGCACAGACGGTCGTGGAGGGGGAGAACCAGCTGGTGGTCGGGGCCGAGGTGACGGACAACGCGAGCGACCAGGGCCAGCTGGTGCCCATGGTCGACGCGGTGGCGCAAGCGTACGGCGAGACGCCGGCGCAGGTGCTGGCGGACACGGGCTATTGCAACGAGCGGGATCTCGAGGAACTGGAAGAGCGAGACATCGACGGGTATGTGGCGCTGGCCCGGGAGGGCAAGGCCGCCCCCACGGTTGACAAGGAGGAATATCCGGCGAAAGTCCGCATGGCGGAGAAGCTGGCGAGCGAAGATGGCCGCAGACGCTACGCACGGCGAAAGTCGCAGGCCGAGGCGCCCATCGGCTGGATCAAGGAAGTGATGGGCTTTCGACGATTCAGCTTCCGGGGCCTCGAGAAGGTCCGGGCCGAGTGGACCCTCGTGTGCCTGGCACTCAATGTGAAGCGGCTGCACACCCTTCAGGCGGCATGACTGCACGAGGGTTCACCCGCATCTGCCGGCGCGAGGGCTCTCGTAGCTCTCTTGCCCCCCCCCAACGCATCCATTCCGCTCTCCCGATCCGTCGCAGACACAAGTCCTCAACCTCCCAATCACCCGGATCCGCCTCGCCGCGGACGGCTCGATGACCATTCGGCTCAGTCAGCTGTGCTTCTGCGGCGGCTATCTTTGGTGGTAGCGAAGGCATTGGGAAGGCTTGCGGATCACCGAGGGGGGTGAATGGGAACGACATTTCGACCGTACGATCCGGAGCAGATGTTGTTGCTGCCTCCGGATCTTCGGGAGTGGGTGTCGGAGGGTCATTTGGCGCACCATGTGAGCGACCTGGTGGACGCGGTGGAGCTGAGCGCGTTCTACGGGCGGTACCGGGGGGACGGGCGGCGCAACTCGCCGTACGACCCTCGGATGATGGTCAAGGTGCTGATCTACGCGTATGCGACGGGCACCTTCTCGTCGCGGAAGATGGCGAGGAAGCTGGAGGAGGATGTCGCGTTTCGGATGCTGGCGGCGGAGAACTTCCCGAAGCACCGGACGCTGTGCGAGTTCCGCAAGCGCCATCTCGGGGATTTCCGGGCGGTGTTTGTGGAGGTGGTGATGCTCGCGCGGGCCTTGGGGCTGGCGGGGCTTGGCAGGGTGTCGGTGGACGGGACGAAGGTTCGGGCGAACGCGAACAAGCGCAAGGCGATGAGCTACGGCCGGATGGTGACCGGGGAGCCTCGGCTGGAGGCGGAGATCCGGGGGCTGTTGGAGAGGGCCGAGGCGGTGGACGAAGCGGAAGACGAGCGCTACGGCGAGGAAGCATGCGGAGACGAGGTGCCGGAGGAGCTCAAGCGGCGCGAGGACCGGCTGGCGGCGATCCGGGAGGCGAAGGCGCGCCTGGAAGCCGAGCAGAGAGCGGCGGACGACGCACGGGGCCGCAAGCCGGGGCAGACGCGCAACCCGAAGGGCGGCAGGCCCTACAAGCGGGAGTACGGAGAGCCGGACGAGGCGGCGCAGAGCAACTTCACGGACCCTGAGAGCCGGATCATGAAGACGAGTTCGGAGGGGTTCCAGCAGTGCTACAACGCACAGACGGTCGTGGAGGGGGAGAACCAGCTGGTGGTCGGGGCCGAGGTGACGGACAACGCGAGCGACCAGGGCCAGCTGGTGCCCATGGTCGACGCGGTGGCGCAAGCGTACGGCGAGACGCCGGCGCAGGTGCTGGCGGACACGGGCTATTGCAACGAGCGGGATCTCGAGGAACTGGAAGAGCGAGACATCGACGGGTATGTGGCGCTGGCCCGGGAGGGCAAGGCCGCCCCCACGGTTGACAAGGAGGAATATCCGGCGAAAGTCCGCATGGCGGAGAAGCTGGCGAGCGAAGATGGCCGCAGACGCTACGCACGGCGAAAGTCGCAGGCCGAGGCGCCCATCGGCTGGATCAAGGAAGTGATGGGCTTTCGACGATTCAGCTTCCGGGGCCTCGAGAAGGTCCGGGCCGAGTGGACCCTCGTGTGCCTGGCACTCAATGTGAAGCGGCTGCACACCCTTCAGGCGGCATGACTGCACGAGGGTTCACCCGCATCTGCCGGCGCGAGGGCTCTCGTAGCTCTCTTGCCCCCCCAACGCATCCATTCCGCTCTCCCGATCCGTCGCAGACACAAGTCCTCAACCTCCCAATCACCCGGATCCGCCTCGCCGCGGACGGCTCGATGACCATTCGGCTCAGTCAGCTGTGCTTCTGCGGCGCAGACTCCTAGCCCTCTATCGCGGCGCACTGTTGGACGGCTTTCATCTCTCGGGGTGTCTCGAGTTCGAGCGCTGGTTGGAGGATGAGCGGCGGCGATTAGAGCAGCGGGCGGCGGAGGCCACGTGGTCACTCGCTCTGCAAGCCCTAGCCGAGGGACGGACGGCGCAGGCGACGCAGTGGGGCCGGCGAGCCCTGGCGTTTTCTCCCGACGACGAGGGCGTGTTGCGCCGTGTCATCGACCTTCTGGACCGCCTGGGTGATCGCGCCGGGGCGATCCGGGAATACGAGGCGTTCGCCAAGCTTTAGCGGCTACACGAGGATTACGAGGCGGAACCGGCGCCGGAGACGACGGCACTGATCGAATCGGTGCGGGCTAGGGAGGAGGCGAACGCAGCCGTGCTACCGAGTGCTCCGCTCACGAAACAACCGGTCGACGCGGCGCTCGCGAGTATCACGACCCAACCACGCGCTTCCTGGCGCACTCGTGTGCGTGCGGCCGCTGCGATCGTGGTGCTGGGTGCCATCGCGGCGGTCGGTGCAAGCGTCATGAGCAATGGCCGAGGCGACGCGCCGGCGCTCGATCCCACCCGCGTCCTGGTGGACATCTTCCAGAATGAAACCGGTGATCCTTCGTTCGATGCTTTGGGGCGCATGGCCACGGACCTGATCACGGCGGGCCTCACCAATACCTACTTCGTAGACGTCGTCAGCCTCGGCACGCGGCTGCTGTCGCTCGAGCCCGTGGGTGCAGGCACGAGTTTTTCGCTGGAGCATGTCGACCTGCAGGCCCTCGCTCGGGCCAATCGGACGGGGACGGTGGTGTGGGGCAGCTACGAGTTGCGGGACGATAGTCTGCACTTCCTCGCACACGTGACCAACGCCGCCACGGGTGAGGAGCTGGCGACCATCGATTCGGTACGCGGGCCGGTCGATGCTCCCCTTGCCGCCCTCGAGCGCCTACGCAACAGGGTGATGACCGCCCTGGCCACCCTCACCGATCCCCGGCTGGCCAAGTGGATGCGCAATGCCAGCCAACCGCCGACGCTCGAAGCGTATGCGGAGTTTGTCGAGGGAATCGAGCTCCACTCGAATCTGAAAACGGGGGAGGCGGTTCCGTATTTCCTGCGGGCGGCGGCCCTGGATCCCGACTTCCCGATGGCGTTGCTTTGGGCCGCCTTCGGATACGGATACTCGGGAGATTCCATACGCCAGGCGCTCAATGGGCGGCGTGCTCAACTGGCCCATCTGGAGCGTCTATTCCTGGATTATCAGCTGGCCTTTTATCGCCGTGATCACAAGGGCCTCCGTAATGTACAGGGCGCTCTGGAGGCCATGCGTCGGTTTGTGGAAATCGCTCCCGGTTCTCAGTTCCTCTTGTGGGCCGGATATGCTGCGCTCCAGCTCAACCGCCCCGAAGAGGGAATCGAGTTCTTGACGCGGGCCGATCCTGAAGGCCGATGGTTGCGCAAGCGGGTTCGCTATTGGGTTAGACTGACCCGGGCTTATCACCAGATCGACAACTACGAGGCGGAGCTCGAGGCCCTCGACCGCATGCGTCAGCTGCACCCCGAATCATATAGGACGAAAATGGTTGAGTTCCGTACCTTGGCTGCGTTGGGGCGCATCGAGGAACTGGCCGCCCGTATTCCAGAGGAAATCCAACGTTCCCCCACCAACCTCTTTGTGAACGGGATCCCGCGTAGGGCTTTCGAGGAGCTTCGCGTCCACGGAGATCCGGCGGCAGCCTCAAACTTGGCGGACAATACCCTGGAATGGTTTGAAGGCAGGACCTCCGATTGGAGACAGGATCCCGGCCAGTCCTACGTATATGCGACGTTGCTCAGTCAAGCCGGACGTTGGGACGAGTCCCAGGCAATCCTGGAAGACGTACTGAAGGCCGTTCCTTTTCCAAGCAGCGAGCATAACAACGCTGCATTGGAGCTGGCGTATGTGTTGGCAAGCCAGGGCCAGCGTGACCAAGCCTACAGGGCGGTCGGCGTAACCGGTTGGTCGAACAACCTCGTTGTTCGCGCTTGGATTGAGGCGGCTCTAGGCGAGCGGGAGCGAGCGATGGAGCTATTGCGTGAAACTGGATATAGGCCCACCAAAGGGCACGACCCGTATGTATCGTGGCGCCGGTTCGAGTCGCTGAGGGACTATCCGCCGTTCGCTGAGGAATTCCTCAGACCGCAGGGATAGAGCGGACCCCCTCATATCGGACACACCAGATTCCCCAGCTTCTCGGTCAGCTTCATGTTCTCCGAGTAATCCACAGGGCAGTCGGCTATCCCGTGCGCCCCCGGTGCACGTCGTCCTCGGGTTCATCCCTATCAGCCGCCTATGTAGTCACGTTGGCGGCGGATGGCTTCTTCACGGGCCGTGGCCAACACCTTTCGAACGCCATCGGTGAAGTTGTAGATCATTCTGCTCGGTGGCTACTCCTTTGCGGGTGAGCCGTCCTCTTCAGTTTCCTCCTAGGAGTGGTCCTACACGCCATACGCCCGCGCCCATGCAACCGTGCCTCCCAACGGAGCAGGTCGTCGGCCACGTAGACCGTCGCCATCCCGCCTTCGCCCAGCTCACGCTCGATGGCGTAGCGGCCCTCCAGGGCTGCGTTCAGGCGGGCGACTGGATCGGACACGGGCGCACTCCGGGATCAGCCGTGGTCAACATCTGAAAGTGGGCCGGGAGGCGCAAGCAGAACCCTGTCAGACGCTTGCAAACACGTTCTAAGCGTCTTCGGGCTTCTTCGGGTTTCGAGGTAGGCCAGAGCGTTCTCGTGGCTTAGAGGGCCGTTATCGGCTTGCTGATCTGAAGGAGTACTCGCCGCTGCCGATGCTGACAGCGACTAGAGTCGAACTCACGGCCTCATGCTTCAGCGGCATGAATCTTCTCAGCCTGATTCCTCTGCCGGATCTCCAAAACTGGAGTTGACCCGCTTTGGTGGACACCTCAGTAGTGAGGGAGACAGGAGGAGTCCACGATGCCAAGAACACATGCGCCGTACCCGCCGGAGTTTCGGCGGCAGATGGTCGAGTTGGTCAGGTCGGGCCGCTCCGTGGAGGAGCTGGCCCGGGAGTTCGAGCCCTCAAACGGGGCGATACGGAACTGGGTCAAACAAGCTGACTTGGATGAAGGCCGTCGCAGTGACGGGCTGACGACGGAGGAGCGTGGGGAACTCAGGCAGCTTCGGCGTGACAACAAGCGTCTGCGCATGGAGCAGGAGATTCTAAAAAAAGCCGCCGCCTGGTTTGCTCGGGAGAGCAACTCGATCCCGGAACGGGGTTCGAGTTCATGAAGACGAATCAGGCCGACTTCCCTGTGCGGGCGATGTGCCGTGTGCTGGATCTCTCCCCCAGCGGCTACTACGCCTGGTTGGATCGCGAGCCTTCGGCTCGGGCGAAGCGAGATGAGGAGCTCACAGAGCGGATCGAGACGGTCTGGCGCGAGAACCGAAGGGTCTATGGCCGGCCCCGCATCTACGCGGACCTCAAGGAAGCTGGCGAGCGGGTCGGTGAGAAGCGGGTGGGCCGGCTCATGAAGCAGGCCGAGATTGTGGGAGCTAGCCGGAGGCGGCGCGGCCCGAAGACGACCAGGCGCAACGAGGACGCCCGTCCCGCGCCGGATCTCATCGAGCGGGACTTCAGCGGGTAGTGTCCCTAGATTTGTGTAAAAGCGGATAAGCTGGACAGGAGGGAAAGAAAAACGGAAGCTCCTCTGTTGTTGTTCACTGTCACATGAACCCGGGAGTCCGGGTCTGCAGAGCAGGCTCGGAACCGGAGAGGAGCTTCCGATGCAAGAGATTGTGGAGATCGGTCGGGCCACGCAAGACGAGCTACGCGATGATTTGCGCGAGCTGTTTCAAGGCGCGATCCGGCTGACGCTCGAGATGGTGCTGGAAGAGGAGCTGAAGGCCATGGTAGGTGCACGCCGCTTCGAGCGGGTGGGAAGCCGGAAGGACCATAGGAACGGCACATACCTGAGGCGGCTGCTGACGAGCCTGGGGCAGATCGAGGTCGCCATGCCCCGGAGCCGGGACAACGGTTCGCCGGCCGACGTGATCGGCCGCTACCAGCGCAGGAGCCCCGAGCTCGACGAGATGATGGTCGAGGCGTATGTGAGCGGCGTGTCACAGCGCAAGATGGGCGACGTCACCGAGGCGCTGATGGGCGAGCGTGTTGGGCGCTCGACGGTGAGTCGTGTGGCAAAACGGCTCGACGAGGCCGTGGAAGGGCTGCGCCGTGCGCCGATCGAGGGGCCTCACCCCTATCTGTACCTGGACGCCACGTTCTTGGACGCCCGCTGGGCCCGCAAAGTCGAGAACGTGAGTGCGCTCGTGGCGTATGCAGTGGGCCCTGAGGGTCACCGACGGCTCCTGGCCGTCACGCTGGGCGCTGAGGAGTCGCAGCAGAGCTGGTCGGAGCTCCTCGAGCAACTCCAGGACCGCGGCCTCGGCGGTGTCGAGCTCGTGATCGCCGATGAGCACGCAGGCCTGGCAGCTGCGGTCCGCCGCTTCCTGCCCGAGGCACGCCGTCAGAGGTGTACGGTCCATCTGCAGCGTAATGTGGGGGCGAGGGTCCCCCACCGCCTACGCAAGCGCGTGGCGCGTGAGGTCTCGGTGATCTTCCAGACATCCGGACTCGCCGAGGCGAAGAAGCTCCTGGGCGAGTTCGGCGCACGCTGGAAGAAGGAGCTGCCCGAGGCCGTGGAGGTCCTGGAGCGGGGCTTCGGGGCAGCGACGCAGTTCTACGCGTTCCCCGAGGCGCACTGGCCCCGGCTGCGTACCACCAACAGCCTCGAGCGGCTGCACGGCGAGATCAAACGCAGGATCAAGGCCGCCGGCGCCTTCCCGGACCGGGCCAGCGCCCTCAGGCTCATCACGGCCGTCGCACTCAGGACCACACACGTCTGGGGCGACCGGCGTTACCTCGACCTGTCACTCCTCCAGAAACAGGAGGTCGCCCAAGCAGCCTAGCCGAAGGCGAGGAGCTTCCTCCGCTTTTACACACAAATCGGGACTTGACCCTTCAGCGCAGACGGGCCAGACCAGTTGTGGGTGGCCGACATCACCTACATCCCGACCTGGGCGGGGTTCTTGTACCTCGCGGTTGTGCTCGACGTCTGGAGCAGGCGGGTGGTCGGGTGGTCGATGGCTACGCACCTGCGCACCGAGCTCGTCCTGGACGCGCTGAACATGGCGACCTGGCAGCGCCGGCCCGAATGCGTCATCCATCACAGTGATCAGGGAACCCAGTACACCTCGATCGCCTTCGGCCTACGCTGCAACGATGTCGGTGTGCGGCCCTCGATGGGCTCCGTGGGCGACGCCTACGACAACGCGATGTGCGAGAGCTTCTTCGCGACGCTCGAGTGCGAGCTACTCGACCGGCAGCGCTTCCGGACCCAGGCCGAGGCGAAGATGGCCGTGTTCGACTTCATCGAGGGCTTCTACAACCCCCGGAGGCGACACTCGGCACTGGGTCAGCTGTCGCCCATCAACTTCGAGCGTCGCCACGGAGCGGCAGCATGAGAAACCTGCGTGGCCAAGTTGCCCTTTACTCCCCCGCTGCGCGGGGGAAGCTTTCCTCTCCCCAGCGAGGGGGACAGACTATAAACCTCAGTGTTCACCCGTCCACTGAAACGGGACAGCTCCAAACAATATCCACTGAACATTAATCCCAACCACTCATCCAGCCTCGCCTAGGGTAGTTTCTAACATCCATAGAATAGGAGTCCCTTTTGGGGGTCATCGGCAGGTGGGGCTGATATGCCCGCCTCACCAATTCCCGAACATTATCCGCTGAACATTCTTTTCAGTCGCCGATGTAGCCTCGCAGGGGGTATCAATATCTAAAGGGTGCGTATGGATCCTAAATGGGGGTCATCGGGCGGATTTGAGGATGGGGATGAGGAGAGAGAGTCTGAGAACGCTCCCGCTCCGGAGTGAAATGAAAGAGACCACCGAGCGAAAGGCCCACGTTGGTGAAAGCATCCCCACCCTCAGGCTTGATGTAATCGAAGTCGATCCTCGGTTCGATCGATACTCGGTCGCTTACGAAGAAGCCTGCCCGGAACGTCTTCACCGGCCCCGTCAGTGTCGTGAGCGTGCGGGTGTCACCGAAGGGTTCGCATCGGACCGCGAGCCAAGGAGTACGAGTCTGCGGCTGAACTGAGCCAAACCCGAAGCTGCCCCAGGATGAAATGCCCAAGCGCCTCAAGCTAGGTGCGATGATCGGGCGATGCGGTGGCTCCATTGTTACCGCTCCCGGTACGAGCTGCGTAAGCGTCTTGTCACAAATGCTGGCCCTCGAGCGTTTCTTCCTAGACTAGGAGACTACCTTCGGTCGGAAGGTCATATGAAACCCGTTCTTTGTTTGCCGCTCGTAGGCCTCATCACACTGATCGCCATCAGTTGCTTTAGCGATCCCACCGGACCGGGTTCACTGCCGGCCCTCATCACCGAGTTGCCGCGAAGCTTGAGCCAGGCGGAGCTCAATCTGATCGAGGCGGACAATGCTTTCGCATTGAAGTTGTTCCGTGAGATCGATGCGCAGGAGGCTGCCGGCTCCAACATCTTCGTGTCGCCGCTTAGCGTCAGCATGGCGCTCGGGATGACCTACAACGGCGCCGCCGGCGAGACGCAGCAGGCCATGGCTCAGACGCTCGAGTTCCAGGGCCTGAACTTGGACGACGTCAATCAGGGCTACCGGGATCTCATCGACTTGCTGTTCGATCTGGACCCTCAGATCGAGTGGCAGTTGGCCAATTCCATCTGGTACCGGGAGGGCTTCTTCGTTGAACCCTCATTCCTCGATATCAACCGCACCTTCTTCGACGCTCAGGTGGAAGCTCTGGATTTCAGCGCGCCCGGTGCCGCAGACGTCATGAACCAGTGGGTGAGCGATGGTACGAATAGACGGATCGAGGAGATCGTCGACGATCCGATTGATCCCCTGACCGTCATGTTCCTGATCAACGCGGTCTACTTCAAGGGCAATTGGAGGCATCAGTTCGACAAGGACCTGACACGAGACGCTCCGTTCACGCTGCTCGACGGTACCGAAATCACGACGTCCACGATGTCTCACAAGGAGAAAGCCGACGTACGCACGGCCTGGGACGATCTGGTATCCGTTGTCGAGATGCCGTACGGCGGGGACGCATTCACGATGACGGTGCTGTTGCCGCACCCTGACGTCTCGCTCCAATCGGTGGTCGGGGCGCTCGACGCCGAACGGTGGGCCTTGTGGATCGCGAATCTTCACGAGACCGAGGCGTTCGTCGTAATGCCGAAGTTTTCGTTCGAGTACGAGATCAGCCTGAACGACGTGCTGACTTCCCTGGGAATGGGCGTTGCTTTCACGGGAGCCGCCGATTTCACCAAGATCAACCCCGCGGGTGATCTCTACATCAGCGAGGTGAAGCACAAGACGTTTGTCCAGGTGAACGAGGAAGGCACCGAGGCGGCCGCCGTCACGTCCGTCGTAGTCAATGAGAGAAGCGCGCCGGCGACGTTCGTCATCGACCGCCCGTTCCTCTTCGCTATTCGTGAGCGCCTCTCCGGGACGATCCTCTTCATGGGCAGGATGGTCGATCCCAGGCAATAGACGGATCGAAGTTCGAGCGACGGCCACCCCCATCGTTCGGAGGTGGCCGTCTTCTCGTTCAGGAGGCGCGATGACGCACCGGGCTTGCGTCCCTAAGCTGCTCACCGGCATCGTGCCGGATGGACGGCTCGCTCGGTGGATTCGTCGGCACGTTGAAGATGGTCGTCATCATCTCCCTTATAGAGATACAACCAAAGAGCTGAAAGCTACTCCACCACCACCCGCCGTACCGTCTCACTACAAAACGGCACCGGCCACTCCCCTGGCTGATCCGTCTCCACCTCGAACTCCTGCCTAGGTTGGGGGAGGGATAGGCGCGCAGGTAAGCGCGAAGCTCACGGTGGAGGTCTCTTCCGCTGTCACCGTCACGGAGACGGGGTTGTCGCCATCCACCGTGCAGTTCGAGGCGATATCGGTCAGCTCCACGGTGTGATCGCCGGCCTCCACCTCAAAGGTGACGCTGCCTGAGGCGTCGAGGTCCTTGATCTGGGCGCCATCGTCCAGACTGACGACCAGTCCGCCTATGTCGATGCTTTCCCCTGACGCAGTCACCTCCACTTCGACGGTTCCCATCTCAGGGCCGGTCGGGCCGTCACCGCACGCCACTACCACCGCGGCCACCAGCGCGAAGACACAACCTGATCTCATTGGTTACTCCGTTACTTCAGTCCCGGCTAGGAGTTCTCATCGCCCATGGAAACGAATGAGGAGCCCCGAATGTGACAGGGGGACGGGGCAGGGTCGGCAGTGAAACGGCCCGAGCTAAACCCGAAGCTGCCCCAGGAGGTATACCCATGCTCTGAAGCTATGGGTGATGCTGATGTTGGGCGATGGCTGGATGGGGCTGATGCGAGGGCCGCTAGTTCTCCAATTTGCCCCCGATCACCGCGCCTTCCACCATGACGCGAAGCCAGGGGACCGGGCGGGTCAATTGGGCACCCGTGCCTTGAGTTCCTCGAACCAGTTGAGGATGACGTGCAACTCAGTAGCCCCGAACCGCTCGAGCCTCCTCGCGACAATCGACTGTCCATCCCCGCCCGTCTGGCTGTTGTCATCGTCCTGCACGGCGATGACAAACGAGCCGTCGGCGAAGACATCGTAGCCCCGCACGGGGGTCCGTAGGAAAGTCCAGCCATCGATGAGTGGCACCGGGCGACCCGCCTGAAACTCATCCCCCGGGGCTACGTCGACAGCCATCAAAACGGAGGGCGGATCGGGAGGCTGTGCGTAGTAGATCTGCCGACCATCGGGCGACCAAGCCGGATCCGAGCCGCCGTCGCCGGAGATCAGCGTCGCAGGTTCCGGGCCTGGATAGGGTCGCACGTAGACTTCAAACCGCCCGCTTTCGTTCGACGTATACGCAAGCCACCGACCGTCGGGAGAAAAGGTCGGGTACCTCTCAGTTGCCTCCGACGTAAAGAAGGGTGCCGGAGCACCGTCGGGCGGCAACAGCCAGATGTTGCCTGCCTCCAGCCAGGCGATGACCCCCTCGGAAGACCACGATGACATCTGTTGAGTTCGGTCAGAAGGAGCCAACCGCTCCGGCTCGCCGCTGCCGTCCGCCGGGAGGCGATACAGATTGCTTCGAGCCTGGTCATGGTCCGAGCTGAAAGCGATCGATCGGCCATCAGGGCTCCATTCCATTAAAAAATTGACGAAGCCCCCGGTGTTCAGACGCTGACTCACACCTCGGATTAGATCGTGCACCCAGATCTCTTTATGCAGTCCCGGTCCGGCGGCAAAGGCGAGACGGTCGCCCTCGGGGGAAACCCGAAAGCGGCCGTACTCACGTCTGTCCATGTCGAGAGGCATGGTGTCACCGGTACTGGTGACGCGCACGGCCATGTTAGGTACCTCCGGATAGACACCACCGAGCGCATAGGCGAGATGACCGGACGCCGAGACGGCAACCTGCGCGGCGCCCGTATTCCAATTGGAATTCGGCATGAACAGCGAGTGCATGACCCCCCCAAGCATGATCACTGGCTGGCCTTGTACTTCGACTCGTTCGAGGTCGAACCCGACGGCCATGAGCGTGCCCTGGCGCATGAAGAGAAGATGTCCCGTCTCCACAAAGCGCGGGTCCATGGCGTCGGTCAGCACCGTCTTCTGCGTTCCGGTGGCGAGGTCCAACGCGACGATCTCGGCTTGCTCCGGATCGCGAGATCGCATGACCTGGAACAGGAGTGCCTCGCTGCCCGGTAGCATGTGAGGCTGGGAGTAGACGAAAAACTCGCCCGGCAGCGGGTCTGCCTCGGCCAGCAACTCCAGTTCCCCACCGGTAGCCGCTACCTGGTACAGAGCATCGCTAGCACCGCTAACGGCAACTACGATCGTCTCGTCGTCGCCCCATGTCGCCCCATAAGGAAACCGACTCTCAATGTCCGGGGCGATTGTTTCCGCATTGCCGCCAGCCAGTGAGACTCGCTTCCACGACGACCCGTCGAAGAAACAGATCCATGCACCGTCCGGCGAAAAGAACGGGGCAAAGCCACCCTCCGTACCTTCGATGGGCTCGGCACTCTCCTGGTCCAGTCTCTGCTGGTACAGCTGCCACGAGTCCTCGTCCCGGGCCGAATAGACCAATAGGTCCCCATCGGGTGAGAACGCCAGTGACGTGTAAGCGGGAGGCCCGACAAACGCGTCGAATCCACCCAAGTAGACTTCAGAGTCCCGACCCACCGGCACGCTGAAGCGCACCACCTCGGGCGTCAGCCGCTCGGGCGGTCTCGAAGTGAGTACGACCACGGTCACCGCGAGCAGTGTCGCGAGTCCCGTGAGCCCAATGCTCAGTCGCTTCCACGGACCCGAGGCGGCACCTGCGCCTGCCGCTGCCTCTTCCCCGTACCGGAAGTGCTCATCCCCCAGCGCCCTCACGAAGTCCTGCGCCGAAGTGAACCGATCCGCCGGGAGCTTCTCCAGCGCACAACGGATCGCCGCATCCACGTTCGCGGGAATCGATGGCCGCCGTTCCGAAGCCGAGACGGGTTTGCTCTGGATGATCTTGCCGAGGACCGCCTGGGCGGTCGTGCCCGGATAGGGAGGCTCTCCCACCAGCATCTCGTACAGCACGGACCCCAGCGCGTAGGTGTCGGTGGAAGCGCCCACCCGCTGATCACCCGTCGCTTGCTCCGGGCTCATGTAGTGCGGCGTGCCGACGCTGGCTCCCGTCTTGGTGAGTCGGGTGCCGCCTCCTGCTCCGACAGCCAGCGCGATCCCGAAGTCCGCGACCACTGGCTCGCCGTCCTGGAGCAGGATGTTGGCAGGTTTGATGTCCCGGTGGATGACGTTGTGGCGATGGGCGTGGTCGAGTGCGTTGGCCACAGCTGTGGCAATCCGAACGGCCTCATCCACCGGAAGCTGCTTCTCGCGGTCGATGCGGTCCCTGAGCGACTCGCCCTCGACGTAGGGCATCACATAGAAGAGGAAGCTGTCTGCTTCCCCGGAATCGTGGAGAGGCAGGATGTGCGGATGATTCAGGTTGGCGGTGACCTTGATCTCGGAGAGGAACCGCTTGGCGCCGACTACTGCAGCCAATTCAGGCTTCAAGACCTTGAGGGCCACCTTGCGTTCGTGCTTGAGGTCGGCGGCGAGGTAGACCGTGGCCATGCCACCAGTGCCCAACTCACGCTCGATGGAGTAGCGACCTTCTAAGGCGGCATTAAGGCGGACAACTGGATCGGACACGGGCACTCCGGGATCAGATCGAGGTCAACATCCGAGAGCGGGCCGGTAGGCGCAAGGAGAAGCCTGTTAGACGCCTGCAAACACGTTTTGAGCGTCTTCGGGCTTTATTCGGGTATCCTGGGTAGGCTGGAGCGTCCTCGTGGCCTAGAGGGGCGTTAACGCGCTGCGCTTGCGGTGTACGCGCCTACAGCAGCACGAACGGCAGCCCCAGCGCGGAGATCCCCGACACGATGATCACGCTCACGAAGCCCACCGTCTCCAGCGCCGCGCCCAAGTCGTTTGACAACACAATGAGCGGATGATTGGTTGCTTCACCGGCATTGCCATGCGAGCCCGCCCCGCGCGGTGCGCCTAACCCTCATGCGAGATGCGGCCCGACGATGCGTTCCACGCATCCTTGGGGACCGGGTCCGTAGCACGTTGAGAAGGAGATAAACATGCGTCCGGTTCCATTGCTCACAGTCGCTGTAACGGCTCTTGGCGCGATGACGCTTCTGCAAGGCGCTGGTGGCAGCTATCAGCAAGAAGGATTCGTGGCCAGCGTGAGTGGGGATCGGGAGGCAGCACTATCCGGCCCAGGGACGTTCTTCTGCGTCGCAGCCTATGAGTCTCGTGTAGTCAAGCTGCCCCGTTACTCGGTTGTTGCCGACGCTCGTGGCGTCCGTGAGAATGGCATCACGTTCACGATCCCGATCGGGAGTGCGCTAAACGCAGGCACATACGCATTGGAGAACGTCAATCCGTTCGAGACTGGCACCAAATTCGAGGTACGGGCAGAGCTGGGGTCGACCGTCGATTACTTCAACAGGCAGGTTGAGGGAACTCTCACTCTTGTATCGCTGCCTGAGGGAACGTTGGGCGGCTCGATGGACCCGGTTCGGGGTTCTTTCGAGTTCAGTGCGAGCAACAGCTCGGGCGAGCGAGCAACCGTGACCGGAAGTTTCGATTTCCCTGCGCCTGAGCCCCAAGATGCGTCTTACTGCGAATAGTTAGCTGAGAGCGGCTGGGCCGACGCACACGGGGCACTGAGGGATTTGCAGAGCTTGCCCCCCAAGCGGTCGGATTGGCAGGACCTCCCCAGGCGATAGTCAGAATCATCTCTAAGGACAACTCGGGCAGAGCCTGACGAGCACCAGTCCCGCGAGAACTGCGACGAAC
Source organism: Longimicrobiales bacterium (assembly GCA_965238005.1). Taxonomy (GTDB): domain Bacteria; phylum Gemmatimonadota; class Gemmatimonadetes; order Longimicrobiales; family Gaopeijiaceae; genus CBDCKN01. The sequence goes on along the minus strand of OZ250165.1, from coordinate 1,676,826 downwards.
CCAAGTGTCTCCCGTATCGCTTTGCCCGACATATGCCCTCCTGAGTGGATGCTACTCAGACCTCGCCGGGACTTCGAGCGCCTTCTCAACCCCCACACCCTCGGCTCGGAGGACGCGTTACTCGAGGCGAAGGAGGTGGCGGAGGCGGAGGCTTAGCCTCTCCCCCCACCGTGTCAAGGCGGCGTGTGGGGGCGGTTGCTTTTGTGGCTCCATCGTCCACGAGGACGGCTGCGTCTCCTTCTGCTATCCGATCGGCGACCGGGTCTAAGCGCTCCTCAAGAGCGGAGACTTCCTCGAGGAGCCGCTCCCCCCGTCTCCGAACGCCGCGAGGGACTGTGCCCTTAGCCTCGCAGGCGCTCCGCTCAGCGATGTACGCCGTGAGTCGCACCCTGAGGGCGCTCCGCTCGGCCATGTGCGACGAGCTCTCGTCCAGGGCTTTCTGGGCACGATCCCAAACGCCGCCGTCGTCCGTACTCACCGATTTTCCTCACGTTTGAGGACCTTTAGCACGACTTTCCGTTCATCGCGTCGGTCGTCGGCCAGATAGACCGTAGCCATCCCGCCTTCACCTAGGGTTCTGCGCCGCAGAAGCACAGCTGACTGAGCCGAATGGTCATCGAGCCGTCCGCGGCGAGGCGGATCCGGGTGATTGGGAGGTTGAGGACTTGTGTCTGCGACGGATCGGGAGAGCGGAATGGATGCGTTGGGGGGGCAAGAGAGCTACGAGAGCCCTCGCGCCGGCAGATGCGGGTGAACCCTCGTGCAGTCATGCCGCCTGAAGGGTGTGCAGCCGCTTCACATTGAGTGCCAGGCACACGAGGGTCCACTCGGCCCGGACCTTCTCGAGGCCCCGGAAGCTGAATCGTCGAAAGCCCATCACTTCCTTGATCCAGCCGATGGGCGCCTCGGCCTGCGACTTTCGCCGTGCGTAGCGTCTGCGGCCATCTTCGCTCGCCAGCTTCTCCGCCATGCGGACTTTCGCCGGATATTCCTCCTTGTCAACCGTGGGGGCGGCCTTGCCCTCCCGGGCCAGCGCCACATACCCGTCGATGTCTCGCTCTTCCAGTTCCTCGAGATCCCGCTCGTTGCAATAGCCCGTGTCCGCCAGCACCTGCGCCGGCGTCTCGCCGTACGCTTGCGCCACCGCGTCGACCATGGGCACCAGCTGGCCCTGGTCGCTCGCGTTGTCCGTCACCTCGGCCCCGACCACCAGCTGGTTCTCCCCCTCCACGACCGTCTGTGCGTTGTAGCACTGCTGGAACCCCTCCGAACTCGTCTTCATGATCCGGCTCTCAGGGTCCGTGAAGTTGCTCTGCGCCGCCTCGTCCGGCTCTCCGTACTCCCGCTTGTAGGGCCTGCCGCCCTTCGGGTTGCGCGTCTGCCCCGGCTTGCGGCCCCGTGCGTCGTCCGCCGCTCTCTGCTCGGCTTCCAGGCGCGCCTTCGCCTCCCGGATCGCCGCCAGCCGGTCCTCGCGCCGCTTGAGCTCCTCCGGCACCTCGTCTCCGCATGCTTCCTCGCCGTAGCGCTCGTCTTCCGCTTCGTCCACCGCCTCGGCCCTCTCCAACAGCCCCCGGATCTCCGCCTCCAGCCGAGGCTCCCCGGTCACCATCCGGCCGTAGCTCATCGCCTTGCGCTTGTTCGCGTTCGCCCGAACCTTCGTCCCGTCCACCGACACCCTGCCAAGCCCCGCCAGCCCCAAGGCCCGCGCGAGCATCACCACCTCCACAAACACCGCCCGGAAATCCCCGAGATGGCGCTTGCGGAACTCGCACAGCGTCCGGTGCTTCGGGAAGTTCTCCGCCGCCAGCATCCGAAACGCGACATCCTCCTCCAGCTTCCTCGCCATCTTCCGCGACGAGAAGGTGCCCGTCGCATACGCGTAGATCAGCACCTTGACCATCATCCGAGGGTCGTACGGCGAGTTGCGCCGCCCGTCCCCCCGGTACCGCCCGTAGAACGCGCTCAGCTCCACCGCGTCCACCAGGTCGCTCACATGGTGCGCCAAATGACCCTCCGACACCCACTCCCGAAGATCCGGAGGCAGCAACAACATCTGCTCCGGATCGTACGGTCGAAATGTCGTTCCCATTCACCCCCCTCGGTGATCCGCAAGCCTTCCCAATGCCTTCGCTACCACCAAAGATAGCCGCCGCAGGGTTCTGCGGCGCAGACTCCTAGCTCACGCTCGATAGCGTAGCGGCCTTCTAGGGCTGTGTTCAGGCGGACGATGGGATCGGACATCAGTTGGAGCCCGCTCTTTCAGTTGATCGAACTCAGCCTACGAACCGGCTGATTGGGTCTCTTTAACGCATGTATCGGTTCACCCAGGCCAACGCCTCATCGTACACAGTGGCCACGCGTTCTGGGTCCGCACCTGCTAATCCGTGCTCGGCTTCCCTAATCGTGACGAGTTCGTAGGACACACCGTGCTCTTCAAGCTCCGAGGCCATCATCAGCGATTGTTCGTACGGCACATCAGTGTCGTCGGTCCCGTGAACGAGCATCGTCGGTGGATAGTCACCCGTCACGTTCCTTACAGCCATGAAAGGGTAGAATTTCTCAGTCTCCGTGTGCGGGTCCCATCCGGACACCTCTCTCGGCCAAAGCCCGTTCTGGCGGGTGTAGTTGTAGAAGATCCCTCCATTCCCGTCGCGATCACGGGCGTCCGAGATGGGCGGTCCGCCGACCTGCGTATAGGCTTCCTCCGCCGAGATCGCTCTCTGATTGTGTCGGGGATATTCGCTCGGTTGGCTATACCAGTCTCCGACAAGATCGCCGTAGCCCCAGAACGAGACCAAGACCGTTGGTCGGGGCTCGGTGCGGAATCCGGCTGTGAGTGTCAGATACCCACCCGCCGACGATCCCATTACCGCGATCTTGCTCGTTTCCGCATTGAACAACTCACGCCCTTGTGTGCGCACCCAAGCGAACGCGTCTTCTAGATCTTCGATGATGGAGGAGAGCCCCGTCTCCGGCGCGAGACGATAATCGATCGACACGACCACGTAGCCGGCCTCCAGCATCATCTCGGTGACGCCAAACACCCCTCCACGGTTGCCCATGATCAGCGCACCGCCGTGAATCCATATGACCACCGGACGAGCCACATCGTCGTCAAAGCGATGGACATCTGCCTTGATCTGGAGCCCATCGACGGTCTTGTACGCGTAGGTCTGCGATCGGATGGATCTCAGCAACTGTGACTGGGTCGCCCCGGCCTCACCGTTCGTGTCCCCAGAGCAACCGGACAACAACAGTGGCACGACCAAAGCGCCTACCCAGGGCCGACCGAGATTAGGGGCGAAATCGAGGCACGAGCTGAGAGCAGACATCACGAAGTCCTCGGTTATCGATTCCCTCGTTTGGGTCCTTCCGCCGTTCCGATCACAAACGCGGCGAGTTCAGCCCAACGGACGGCAGACGGCTTCAATTCTTCGAGAATCTCGTCGGCAGTTGTGCCTCTGAACAGCCCCTTGTGCCCCTTCTTCGCCTCGTGGTACGCCACCACAGCACGACGGACGACGGGTTGCTCATCAGGTGTCAAGTCCATGACCGTAAACCTAACGGTACTCGCCGCTGCCGATGCTGACAGCGACCAGAGTCGAACTCACGGCCTCATGCTTCAGCGGCATGAATCTTCTCAGCCTGATTCCTCTGCCGGATCTCCAAAACAATATCCACTGAACATTAATCCCAACCGCTCATCCAGCCTCGCCTAGGGTAGTTTCTAACATCCATAGAATAGGAGTCCCGTTTGGGGGGCTTCGGCAGGTGGGGCTGATATGCCCGCCTCACCAATTCCCGAACATTATCCGCTGAACATTCTTTTCAGTCGCCGATGTAGCCTCGCAGGGGGTATCAATATCTAAAGGGTGCGTATGGGACCCAATTGGGGGGCATCGGGCGGATTTGAGGATGGGGATGAGGAGAGAGATCAGATCCCTAGTCGAGTCAGGTGTGTGCATGTTGGTGTGCATGTTGGGATGCGGAAACCCTGTGAAACGCCATTGAACAGTTCACAGTCATAGTGAAGAAATCCGCAGAAGTACGCCAAAGATGCGAAAGCCCCCCAAGCCCGACAGGGCTTAGGAGGCAGTCGCTCTATCCAGCTGAGCTACGGGGACAAACCTTATAACTGCTATGTTATAAATGTTTTACGACTCTGTACCCTAAGCCCGTTCAGGGCACCAATCACGTTTAGGGACCGTATAGGGCACACACGTCTACCGGTTGATATCGTCATGGTGCTGAAAGGTCGCCAGTGGCAGAGCCTTCGTCCATGCGCTGTTTCAGTCGGGTCGAAAGGTGTGCCCACAAATTACTCTACCGTCATTTCAGGGGCGAGTGCCTCAACTCCACTGGTGCCCCTCCCCCTGAGATGCCAGAATGGTGGGGGCACAAAGCAACCGCCTCCGGTCCCACGTGCGCTTGCAGGAGTCCTGATGTCCGTGGAGCTCGCGGGAGCGGGGCATGACACAGGAGGGAATACCCCCTCATGGAGTTCCCCTACGTCTCGCGCTTATTATGGATCACAGCAGCCGCAATGTTGGTGGGTGGATGCGGAGTCGTCCCCGAGCCGCTGATCACCCCCTTACCCTCACTCGTCCGGCATTTCGAGAACATGCGGTGCGTCGAGGAGCGAGAGTGCACTGCTATTGCTGGAGCTGTCCCGTTTCAGTGGACGGGTGAACACTGAGGTTTATAGTCTGTCCCCCTCGCTGGGGAGAGGAAAGCTTCCCCCGCGCAGCGGGGGAGTAAAGGGCAACTTGGCCACGCAGGTTTCTCATGCTGCCGCTCCGTGGCGACGCTCGAAGTTGATGGGCGACAGCTGACCCAGTGCCGAGTGTCGCCTCCGGGGGTTGTAGAAGCCCTCGATGAAGTCGAACACGGCCATCTTCGCCTCGGCCTGGGTCCGGAAGCGCTGCCGGTCGAGTAGCTCGCACTCGAGCGTCGCGAAGAAGCTCTCGCACATCGCGTTGTCGTAGGCGTCGCCCACGGAGCCCATCGAGGGCCGCACACCGACATCGTTGCAGCGTAGGCCGAAGGCGATCGAGGTGTACTGGGTTCCCTGATCACTGTGATGGATGACGCATTCGGGCCGGCGCTGCCAGGTCGCCATGTTCAGCGCGTCCAGGACGAGCTCGGTGCGCAGGTGCGTAGCCATCGACCACCCGACCACCCGCCTGCTCCAGACGTCGAGCACAACCGCGAGGTACAAGAACCCCGCCCAGGTCGGGATGTAGGTGATGTCGGCCACCCACAACTGGTCTGGCCCGTCTGCGCTGAAGTCCCGCTCGATGAGATCCGGCGCGGGACGGGCGTCCTCGTTGCGCCTGGTCGTCTTCGGGCCGCGCCGCCTCCGGCTAGCTCCCACAATCTCGGCCTGCTTCATGAGCCGGCCCACCCGCTTCTCACCGACCCGCTCGCCAGCTTCCTTGAGGTCCGCGTAGATGCGGGGCCGGCCATAGACCCTTCGGTTCTCGCGCCAGACCGTCTCGATCCGCTCTGTGAGCTCCTCATCTCGCTTCGCCCGAGCCGAAGGCTCGCGATCCAACCAGGCGTAGTAGCCGCTGGGGGAGAGATCCAGCACACGGCACATCGCCCGCACAGGGAAGTCGGCCTGATTCGTCTTCATGAACTCGAACCCCGTTCCGGGATCGAGTTGCTCTCCCGAGCAAACCAGGCGGCGGCTTTTTTTAGAATCTCCTGCTCCATGCGCAGACGCTTGTTGTCACGCCGAAGCTGCCTGAGTTCCCCACGCTCCTCCGTCGTCAGCCCGTCACTGCGACGGCCTTCATCCAAGTCAGCTTGTTTGACCCAGTTCCGTATCGCCCCGTTTGAGGGCTCGAACTCCCGGGCCAGCTCCTCCACGGAGCGGCCCGACCTGACCAACTCGACCATCTGCCGCCGAAACTCCGGCGGGTACGGCGCATGTGTTCTTGGCATCGTGGACTCCTCCTGTCTCCCTCACTACTGAGGTGTCCACCAAAGCGGGTCAACTCCATGCTGGAGGCGCGCCTGACGTCGGCAGATCCCCTACTTGGAGGAGCCAACCCATATCATCTTTGGGAGTTCAGCGGCGATGAAGGTCGGCGCATACATGTTATCATGACATCGAGGGCAGTAAGCCCCGGACTCATCCTACAGGACCCGGACGGTCAGGAAGTGGTACGGGACGTGGGAACGACACGGAGAGATAAGGCAGAGTTCTCTTACACTCTGCGCTACACGGGAACGTACCGACTCGCCGCCTTGACCATGGAGCCGCGGATAGGTTCTCTCCCGACGGGACGTTATGAACTTTCAGTGCGTGGCCTAAGTGGCTCACAAGCAGTCGCAGAGTCCGGCCTCATCGTCACTCGGCTTCAGGACGTGGAGGTCGAGTCTCGACCGCCCGCAAAGGACAGCTTCGGCCCTGGAGAAGCTCCGATTCTCTACGTCTACGGCTATGGAGGAGAAACAGTCACACTGGTCATCATGGACCTCCAAACTGGGCGGACAGTAGAGCAGGCCACTGAATACGTTACTCCTGGCACAAATTCATACAGGGCCTTCGAGTTGGCCGCCGGCACGTATCGCGCCGAAGTACGAGTCAGTGGAGTCACACGGCACAGTGCCATTTTCAGCGTAAGGAGATAGCAAGCCACCGACCCAAGCAACGACGTACGCGCCCATTCGGAATCGCCCCCCACCTCCGGCATCCGCCCGCCCGTCGCGGTAATCAACTCGAAGATCGCCGCGTCGTCGGTGCTGGCCTGGATCGGTTCGCTCACCGGGGGCGCTAAACGGGCGCACTATCAGAATCTGGGACGTGGCGTCGGACCCACGAAGCGCCATGCGGTGGGTCAGGTACGTCGCTAGGTCGGCCACGTCCCTGCCGTAGGTGCCCTCTAGGAACCGTAGAGCGCTATCGGCGTGCTCGGCGATAACAGGAAAGCAGCCTCGGGGTACGCGCTCGAAGGTGCCGTGTATGGCTGTCCGCCCATCGTTGATGAACTTCCCACCCGAGAGCCGTGCCTTGATTAGGAAGTCGCCCTCACGTACGGGCGTGCCCTCGATGTCCCGCGTGCCGTAGTAGGCTTCGTACGAAAGGGGGCTCCCAGAGTACTCTACATGACCCGGTCGGGCCTGCACGTGGGTCCGTTGTGGCCCATCCGGTATGATGGTACGTAGGGCCGCGGTGAGCTTGGCTTGGCTGGTGTCGTCCATGGTGGTGACTCCCTTCGGGAAAAGAACGCCCTCGCCTACATACCCCCCCCCCGGCATCACCTATTGGCGTAGCGTGACGGTCCTCACGGACGACGGTGAGCAGAGGGTGTTGGTGCCCAAAACGCGCCCACTTGCTACGTGCACTAAGGACCTCGAGGACGATGAGGTGCGTGCGCTCATCGACCAACTGCACGCCATAGCACGCGAGCGCGGGCTTGAACTAGCGCGGGAGTTGCGGGAGGCTGCGGAGTAGTTCGTCCCCCTAGTTGGATTCGTCTTCACCGCCGGTACCACTGGCGATCCCGCTCGTGACCCGGGCTGGGAGCACGAACAGAATCTCACCGAGGGCCATGGAGAATTCGAAGGATCGTTTCGCGTCCTTCTCATCTGGTAGTGGAGCGTCCTTGTCAGCGTGGCGAGGCTTGTTTGCGTCAAGCCTGACCCTATGCGACCACTTGGCCATGCCCTCCGTTATGATGCCGTCTTCCTTGGCCTTGTCGATTCGGGAATAGAGCGACCCCGTGGTGTAGTTGTGAGCTTTCAGCATAGCGTCTACGGCACTGCCACACAGCATGATCGCACCGGCTGGCGCATGGATACTCTCCTGAGCCTGTTGCAGATAGTCCGTCGCCGGCGACGGGATGTGGTCACTAACCTTGGGGTTCTGGGGATGGTGCCCCGATAATGTACGCCGCCTGAGCATCCCCGCTCTCGGCGCAAGCAACTACGGCGTCAAGTGGCGCGTTCATGGAGAGCTCCCGGCAGGGTCTCGTCACTTGGCTCGCAGCAGGATGCGGGGCGCAGAGGACGATTCCAAGCGTGCCGAGCGCTACCCTACCGGGTACGCCCGTGTGACTTACCATGTCGGACCCCCTAGGCCGAATTTTGGTGGACACGCAAGTAGGTCGTCGGTCCTACTGCTCTTCCCGTCACTATGCGCCCCCACCGTGATTCTGCGCTAGTGGGGAAATCCCTGATATTTGCGGTTAGGTTGTGCGGCTACTGGGGCTCGCTAGACGGTCAGGTCACCTCGCGGCTCAAGGGACTTCTCGAAGAAGTCCTCCCAGAACTGAAGGACGGTATCGAGTTCGAACGTCAAAGAACACTGTGGACCCGTCGCTTCTCTCGACTTCCAGCCGCGAGATGTCGAAGCCCTTGGTGAAGCCGGAGGAGAATGCTCCACCGTGTTCCCGCGTCATGGTAACACCCTCGCCCGTCGTTCCTCCGAAGTGTTTCGAGCCCTCACAGATGCATTGCATCGTCTCCATGGCCGGGCATTCGTCGAGAACAAACCTGCGGAACGTTTCACAGCTCTTCGACGAGACTCCGAGACGCTGGCGTCGGGCATGGACCAGGCGCCGGCACGCGCAGCAAGGTGATTAGCTCCACTCGTCAGGAGCAGCTGATCACTGCGAAGTTGTGACTGTGTTGATTACCGGAGGTGGGGCTGGTCCAGGTGGTGACGCCGACCGATACGGACTGATTGGCCTGGAGCGAGGCGAAGTGGTCGGCCGTGAGCGTCACGCTGTGTGGGTGGGTGCTCGGGCTTTGGGCTACGTAGGTCTTGTCCACGCCTGCCCGCACGTCTTCTGGGGGGACCGACAACAGGTGGCGGTGCGCCCCGGCGGCCCCCCCAATCATCGCCCCAGCTCCGTTGGAAAGGCAGTCCACATCGGTCGGTGGGGTGAGGCCGTCGGAGCCCTCGTCGCCGCCGCCGCCGCCGCACGACAACGCGCTGGTGGCGAGAACGGTCAAGGTGGTCGCGAGAAACTTTCTTCGAGTGTGTCTCATTCTCGACTCCGTGCTCTTGCGGGTTGGTGCGTTTCTTTATCCCTCCGTTGCGAAATTCGTTCCCACCTGCGGTAACGGCGGTACCCCCTCACCTTACGCCGGCGTAACGAACGCACGTGCTCGAGGTCGGCAATCCCGTTGAGAATTCGAGAGCACACAAAATGGAGTTCCTGGCATGCGTCTTCCAGTAACACCGGCGAACAAAGGGTGTAACGGAGCAAAACCGCGGTGAGTAGTGAATCCAAGCCACGACAGCCACGCCGTCGACGATCCATCCACCGTTCACAAGCCCGACCTGCGGGCTCAATGGCCGAGGCGAGTCGAACTCAAAGTCGCGGAGCGATAAACCCTCGAAGCTCCGACTGAACTCGTCGCGGTAGAATTCAGCTATGGCCTCGGGGCCGCTCACCAATCTGCCCTCTAAGCCGATCAATCACCGTCTTGCCCGGGAAGCACTTGATGTCCACGAGCTTGATTCGAGATATGTATAGCACCTAGGGAACTCCGGGAGCCGCCGCCGGGACGCCCTCAGTGGTCGAAATGGCATCGGACATCGTAACCCGCTCCGAATGGAATGATCAGACCGAGGTCAACATCCGAGAGCGGTCCGGGAGGCGCAAGCAGGAGCCCGTTCAGCAATCGCCTGTCACGAGTCGAGCTGTAACCGGAGCAGCCGCAGCCCCGTCTTTTCGTCCCGTCGCTTTTCGATGAGTGCGAAGCCATAGGCATCGTAAAATGCCCTGCCAATCTCGTTGGCCTCAAACACGTCAAGCTCGAGGTGATCGCGGGACGCTCTGGCATGGTCCATCAGCGCACGAGCAATCCCCTGTCTGTGGCACGTCGGAGCTACAAAGAGTCCCCCTACCTCGTCGCCCAACAATGAAACGAATCCGACCACATGCCCCTGCCTCTCAAAGACCCAGGTCTCCGCAATCGGGAGGAATTCTTGCGTGATATCCCTCCGTTCCTGCTCGAACAAATCGCGAGTCCAGAACGGATGAGCGATCTGCGAAGCGTCATGCCAAACCTGCAACAACTCGGCGAGGTCGTTGGGGGCGTACTTACGAATCACTCGATGTTGCTTCTCCCTCGACGCCTACCGTCTCGCGAATCTGCTCGCGACCGAGGTCCCACGAGTACATGCCCATGCGCTCAAGCTATGGGTGATGCTCAGGGTCGGCGGTACACCGTAGATCACTCTTCTCAAACATCGCGTAGGGCTCGCCGGATTCATCGAACCATTTCACGGGAGCGCAGACTCATGCGTCAAGCCATGCTGTGAGCCTTGATCTTTCGCGGACCAAGCCATCCTGATTGAAGTGGTGAACACAATAATGCGCCCATGAATCTTCGAACGCCATCTCCATATCACCCGTCACCGAGGTCGTGCCTAGTCCGATTTCTGCGTAAGTAAACTCGAAACTGCCACTAGGGCGTGCCAGCGCAACGTGGAACGGTTGGCCATTAAATTCGTTGATTATCGGTCCGCCGCTGCTCGTCATGATGCCCGGTATATCAACCCTTGCGGTTCTCAGTTCCAAGTTCGCTTCGAGACCTATCGGAAGAAACAATGTCTCGCAAAATTCCGAGCATGTGTGCGCGAATACGGAGAAAAGATTGCTCAATGGTTCGCATGCGCCGCCCGAGATAATTTTTTCAAGTGCAACCCGTTGGGCTTTATCCGCACGTTCGTCGATAACGATCTGGCGCTTTCCGTTTCCCTCCGCGATTTCCCCAGGCCACTTGTACAGCCCCGCCCAATTCAGCCCAGCGAGCGGCGTATCGTTGAAATGGCCTTCTACGATGTTACCGACGAAGGCCGACTGACAATAGCCGTGGGTGCTCGCCAAGTTGAACTGGCAACCGCAATTCACAGCGCAATTGCAGTTATCATAAGTTTCGCTCTTGAACAGCCATTGATCAGCCATCTCGCAGATCTCCCCTTTCTAGGACACGACGGAAGTGGGCCTGCGCCATGCCACCCTCGCCCAGCTCACGCTCGATGGTGTAGCGATCCGAGAGGGCGGCATTGAGGCGGGTAACTCGATCAGATACGGGCGCACTCCGGGATCAGACCGTGGTCAATGTCCTATGAGGGGGCTGGGAGGCGCAAGCTGAACCCGTTCAGACGCCCGTAAAGGTGTTCCGAGCGTCTTCGGGCTTTATTCGGTATCCAGGGTAGGCTGGAGTACCCTCGTGGCTTAGAGGGCCGTTATCGGCTTGCTCATCTGTACAGGGCTACAATGGGATTGATCCGAAGCCGTGAATCGCCCATCCACGCATCGCTCATCCCATCCTTGTATGCGGATACAGCGAGCGGGCACCTTGGCCTGGGCACGGCCTCGCGACGGGAGGTTGGTGGGGTGTATCGGCTCGCGCAAGCAGCGTGCCGCACTCGGAAAGGGCCTTTTCATGCCTAATCCCTGCGGCCGGTACTATGCGAGGGAGCCTCCCTATTATAGTCAAGAAGGCTGGCGACGGATGGGGGCAGCTCCCGATCCAGCGATCGGGGTCATTGCTTCGAAGTGCTGCCGCAGGCGCGCTTGGCTAAACAAATAGCCGCTGCCCACTTTCTGCAGGATTCCGATCCGAGAGGCGTGATCGAGGAAGCGTGCGTACCTGAGAGGCATGTGCCTGCGGCGAAGAAGCTCCAGGCGAAGCGCGTAATGTTGAATGACGTCAAAGCCACCAAACCAGAGACTTACGGGTAGAGCGAGTACCAGTCCCCCCACCGCTCCCAGCCCGAGACCTAGCAGACCGTTGCCCAAACCTAGCCCCACGGCTGCGCCCACGATGCTCAACAGTCCTATCGTGGCTAGAAAGCAGTACGACATGGTCCGAAGCGAGAGCCGGATGCCCTCGTTGAGAATTTGCAGCGTCTGATCAGCTTCGAGCTGGCTGCGAAGTCCCGCCGACCCCGGGCCTAGCTGGTGCAGATAGAGATCCGCTTGAACGAGAGCGAGCGGTTGAAGGCAAACCGCTGCATTGAGTGTCAGGCGCAGAGGCAACCCTTGGTATTCGTCTAGCCGGCTGCACACGATCAGGCCCGCGAGTCCGCTGTCTTCTGCAAAGGCGTTGACGGCCTCAACGCACTCGACCCGGGCACCCTCCTCCACCTCGTCGAGACCATCGAGCAATGGCAGGATGTGATTTCCGTCGATCCATTGACGTGCCACTCCTTTGGGGATCTGATACTGGCGGTTCGTCTCTGCGACCATCCAGTCGCGCAAAGCCGGCCGGGAGAGGCCCCAAGAGGATAGGTTGAACACCACCGGAATGGGCTCGGTAGCGTCGCGCTCAGCTCGGGTTGCCAGGGCACGTGCGAGCTGCAACAGCGTCGTGGTTTTTCCGGCGCCGGGGTCACCGAGAATGAGTAGGGCGCGCCCAGCCTCTTCAAATACGTCCAGCAGCTTCGTGGCCGTAGGCATACCGCGGCGCGTTTGATCGGGAAGCTCCATCACCCCGTGCCACGGATTGTCCACGAGGTCGGATGACTCTTCCCGCCCGAGCTCGATCAGGGCCGTGTTGTGGAGGGACCTCTCGAGTACGCCCTCTATCCAGAATTTTCGTACCTTGCCGAGCAAGATCAGCAGGCGCCGGCGCATCTCGTCGCCGGGCAAGGTGGGTCGGCGAACCGAAAGATTTCGGTCGCGGATGACTCGTGTCTGCCACGCGGCCACGTCCTGTTTGACGCAGCCAGCAAGATCGACTGAGGAATCGAACAGCTTGATTGTGTGTCCAGTGGCCGTGTGGCCTACCCTTTCGAGAAACCTGCCAAGCTCCTCATCTTGGTCATCGCTGTCGCTCAGTCGCTTGCGGTAGATCTTTGTTTTCGCTTCTTTGCTTCCTGGCCCCAGAGGGCGGTTCACTTTCCTATCCGCCGCCCCACTGAGTCCAAATCGACTGGTGAACCCGGACATTCAATGCGACATTCAGGGCAAACCTCGACGAATCCCGCCCGCGCCATGAACGCCATGAAAGATCTCCAACTCCCGCCTGATTATTGTCAAAGGCATTCTCATGCTTCTCACCGGGCTGGTCGCCTCCGCCATACTCCTCTGGGAAAACCCGAGTTTCCGCGTGGCGCTGCTTCTGGGCGTCGCCCTCTGGGGATTCATGCGGTTCTATTACTTCGCGTTCTATGTGATCGAGAAATACGTCGATGGCCAATACAAGTTCAGCGGACTGGGTTCTTTCGCGAGCTACCTGCTTCAACGTCGCAAGCAAACCAGCGGTGGCGCGCCGCCCGCAGACTGAAGCCGCCCAAACCGTGGCGTTGCGCAGGCGCCTCCGCGCCAGAGCCACCTTGCCTTGTTGAAGGGACAGTTGGTCGGGGTGGGGCTCTCGTGGCTGTTATACCCGTTTTTTGCGGAAGGGGTTGTACGCAACCACCCCTTTACACCGAAATAGAAGGGGCCAAACACGAGCGTCCACAGCCAGGGAGCCGAGGAGACCTCGCGGTAGCCGTTGGACGGATTCTCATAGATGATGGCCATACCACCACCTCACGCGGGCGGTTAGGCAGGGCGTTCCAAGCCTCATCATGCGGTGTGCGGCAGCGCAGCGCTAAACGGGCTCGCTCCGTCTTTAGTCTCGCTGAGTTTGCCTCCGCATCTGACCCAGAGCTCGCAAAATCCGCGCAATGCCTTGCATCGTCTGATTCACAATCTGATCCAGATGTTGAAGCTCGTTCGTGACCTTCTATTTAGCGTTGCGCAGCTCTTCCATCCGGTTTTCGAGCCGCTTCGTCTCGGTGCTCAAGCCGTTGCGTGAGACGTTCTTGGTGATCGTGTCGGTCTTGATCGGCCTACCGTCGGGGCCCACGGTGGACGTGTCATACAAATCGTAGTTCACTCGCACCTTCGCATCAGATTCATCTTTGTTTTCCCTCAACGCGAGTTTCGCCGAGGAAATCTGCTAGAGAGTGTCCAAAGAGTTACCGTACGCCTTCGAGATCTTGTTGTACTCGTCGAGCTTTTGCAGCTTCATGTGCTTGGTCTCGTTGTCCTCCTTGATGCTCTCCTTCATGATGATGTGGAGGACCTCCATGATGCTGCCACCGGTCTCGCTGCTGCCCATCGCGCCCAGGCTACTGTAAAGCTGCTGCTGGGCGAAGGGATCGTCGGGGTTTTGCTGCGCGTAGTTGTAGGCGTCGTTCGCGGCGTCCCAGCTGGGCGCGTTCTGCGCGGCGCCCTCGAGGCCCGGCGTCGTGTTGGGATTTTAGGGATACGGTGTGCCAGTCTCGTCGTAAACTTCGTCGAACTGGTGATCGCCGTCACCCATGCCCGTCGCATCGGTAGTCGGTCCGTCTCCTACACCGCCGGAACCTTCGTCGCCGTATTCGTCGGAGTGTTGACTGGATCTGGTCGTAGATGGCCCTGACTCTTCGGTTTCTTCGCTGCCCTCTACGAAGGGAACGTCGCCTTCGCCTTCAACGCTACCCTATGCCTTGAGAACGCTCGGAAGAACAGGTAGAGCATTACCAACACGATGACTGCCGTCATCCCGGTAGAAACGGCGCTCATCTGCATCGGCATTCACTCCGCTCTTGTTCGCGCTCGTGCTTCAGGTCGTCGGCCAAGTAGACCCCGTAGCCATCCCGCCTTCGCCCAACTCACGCTCGATGGCGTAGCGGCCTTCGAGGGCTACGTTCAGGCGAGAGATAGGATCGGTCATGGGTCCGGCACCAGCTAGACTACGAACTCCTTGTCCAAGACAAAGACCTTCACCGTTTCCCGCTTGACACCATCGAGGGCCATGGCCTCGGCTGTCTCCGGAGAATCCATCCCCTGGAGGAACCTGTCCAAATCGCTCGCATCGAAGCAGACAGCAACTTCGTTGTCCTCATTCGTCGCGATACCAATAGGTCCGGATACAGTCTGACTCCTGAACAGGTCTCCGTGAGTCCGGAAGCCCTCTTCCCACTTGACCAGCTCTTCAACCTGCGCGGTGACCACTACCCTAGGCATGTCTCATCTCCTTCGTGTTCATTGTCCACGGAATTCTCCATCTAGACCTCACGACGTAATCCACGCCTCTTCGAGCACTCTCGCAGCGGCCCTGTTCGCGGTAGGGGCGTATGAGTCGCTGCATGCGTCCCCTCGTTCGAAGTGGCTAGCCTTCGATCGACGCCCGCTCCACGTAGTCGAGGTTGGGAAATTCGGCGTTCAGGTACGCGTTCCCTTCCGCCTGAACGCGGCCTTGGTTCGGCCCGGTCCCCTGCGGTGCCCCCTCTCCATAGCCGGAGTACAGCTGGTCCACGACTTCCATGCCCTCGACGATCTCACCGAAGGGGGAAAAGCCGAGGTCGTCGAGGTTCGTGTTGGGGACCAAGTTTATGAAAATCTGTGTCGACCGTGAGTTGGGTTGGCCCGTCTTCGCGAAGGTCATCTTGCCTCGCGTGTTGCTCTCGGCGACGGGGTCGTCCTGAATGTTCTCTTCCCGAAGGAGGGCCGCCAGTGCCGGGTCACCGTTGATGCCGAACTGAGCCATGAAACCCTCTATGACCCGGAAGAAGCGCACACCGTCGAGGTAGCCGTGACTCACGAGATTGTAGAAGCGATCGGCCCCCGCAGGCGACCAGGCACGCGTGACCTCGACCACGAAGTCTCCCTTGCTCGTCTCGAACCTGGCCCGGAAGACGTCGGGCGCTCTGCCCTGGAGGTTCGCGCTCACTGCGGCGAGATCAATCTGCGCGGCCTCCCCCACGGTGTCGCCGCAAGCACTGACGCTCAGGAGCAGGCAGAGCGCAAGAAGTCGGATCGTTCCCATCGCCTTCTCATCGTTTCCCTCGTCTTTCGGTTGGGCAGCCCCTGATGAAGGTACCGCGGGCTGCTAGGGAAGGGCTACAGTCGTGAAGATTGGTCGTGAAGACTGGTCACCGGCGGGACGTCTACAGATAGCGGTAGGCCTCAGCCGGCGTAGCGGCCTTCCAAAGCAGCGTTCAGACCGGTGACTGGATCGGACACGGGCGCACTCCGGGATCAGACCGCGTTCAACATCCGAGAGTGGGCCGGTAGGCGCAAGCAGAAGCATGCCTCGCGCTGAGGTCGCAAAGCGCCATCAGCGCACTGGGTACTCGTCTGTTGCGTCACTGGGGAAAAGCAGGACAGGGGAGACCGAAGCCTCCCCCGCCGAAGAATGTGCACGTTGGTGTGCACGTTGGTGTGCACGTTGGTGTGCTCTAACCCCGTGTATGGACGGGTCAGAGGCACATGAGGATGTGCACATGGAACCCAACCAGGAGGTGTTCGAGGCCGCTGTGGTCCCGTCCTCCTACCTCGATCTTCCGATCCGGCCTCCTCCTCTAGCTCCGGCTTCGGCCTCGTAGGGCCCTTGATTTTCCTATCCGCTCCAGTGACTTTGGGCCGGTCCAGATGAGGAATGGGATCTGCGTATAGCACCGCTGTCAAATCGAGGGGGCCCCAAGTGAAGAAATTATCAAAGAGAATATCAGTTTTCACTCACGTATTGACCTTGGCTTTCCTCCTACCCGTGACGGCCGGTAGCCAGGTGATCGACGTCGCGAATATCCCGACACCGGTTGAATTCTTTGGGCACCAACCTGGTGCTGATTCCAGATTGATTCGTTGGGACCAGATCGTCGACTACTACCAGCTTCTGGGGAAAGGAAGTGACCGCATCGAGGTCGTGGAGTTAGGGAAGACCACTTTGGACAATCCATTTCTGCTGGCCATCATCTCGTCCCCGGAGAATCTATCCCAGAAAGAAAAGTATAAGGAGATTGCCAAGAAACTCGCCCAAGGCAGTGTCTCCGAAGAAGAGGCGGGTCGGTTGGCCGGAGAAGGCAAAACCATTGCGCTGATCACCGCAAGCATGCATGCCACCGAACTCGGAGCTACTCAGATGTCCCCGGAGCTGGGCTACGTCCTGGCAACTGATGAATCTCCGGAGATCCAGGCCATCCTGGACGACGTGATCTTCTTGTTCGTTCCCAGCTGGAACCCAGACGGCAATATCATGATCGTCGATTGGTATCGCGAGAATCTGGGAACACCCTACGAGAACGCGCCGATGCCCTGGCTATACCACCATTACGTCGGACATGATAACAACCGCGATTCATTCATGCACACTCAAATCGAGACAAGGTATGTCAACGACATCCTCTATCATGAGTGGTTCCCGCAGCTCTTCATGGACATGCATCAAATGGGAAATTCGGATGCCCGTTTGTTTCTTTCACCTCTATACGAGCCGCGACATCACTCTCTGGACCCCTTACTCACCCGTGAGATCGAACTGACCGGCGCCTACATGCGAACAGTGTTGGAAGAGCAGGGAAAAATAGGCGTCATACATTACGCCGCCTGGAACCACTGGCGGATGTCGGCGATCCACACGAACTCCCTCTGGCACAACGTTTCCACCGTTCTTTTCGAAGCTGCGAGCGCTTCTTTGGCCACACCGATATTTCAAGACGCAGCCGACCTTGGCCGGCGAGGTGGACTGGGCAAACAACAAGGGAACACCCAGACCATCAATTACCCTAGCCCTTGGCCCGGTGGATGGTGGAGACTGCGAGACATCGTTGAGTATGGCTACTGGTCAGCGATTGGCTTCTTGGAGGCGGGGGCCATCCACAAAGACAAGTACTTACTGAACATGTACCGCATGGCCAGGAACTCCATCGAGAAGGGGGAAAGCGAAGCTCCGTATGCCTATCTTATCCCTGAGGCCCAGAAAGACCCCAACACAGTTGCCAAGATGGTCAACACGCTAATTGCAGGTGGAATCGAGTTCCACGAAGCAGTGGAACCCTTCCAGACCCAGAACAGGGAATTTCCGGCCGGGACTTACGTCGCTTTGGCGTCCCAAGCCTATCGACCTTATTTGATCGACATGCTTGGCCCGCAGATCTATCCAGACCGGCGACAGTACCCGGGGGGTCCGCCGGAAGGGACTTTTGATTTGACGGGGTGGACACTTCCTTACCAGATGGGTGTCGAGGCCATCAGGGTGGACTCTCCTTTCGAGGCACAATTGACGCCGATCGAACGGGCGGAGCCCCCGGCGGGGAGAGTCTCTGACAGCGGGAATACCTATTTTCTCGACCACAACGTCCTGGATAGTTACCGGGCCGTCAACCGGCTTTTGGAGGAGGGTGCCGAAGTCGGGTGGGCTGTGACATCCTTCACTTCTGGTGGGACGACATACCCAGCAGGGACGGTCGTTGCTTCCGGAACCGGGATTGGCAGCAAGATCCAATCCTTAGCAGGAGAGTTCAATCTTCAAATACAGTCCGGCCGCTCCCCCGGTGGGCTCATGCAGCTGAGGCCTTTGCGGCTGGGTCTCTATAAGCCTTGGGTTGCCAACATGGACGAGGGCTGGACCCGGTGGATCTTCGAGAATTGGGAGTTTCCCTACACGACGCTTCAAGATGCAGAGATCCGCACTGGACGACTCAATCAAAAATACGATGTCATCGTTCTACCGAATATTTCTTCTGAGCGCATTATCGGTGGTCACCGGGAGGGAACGGTCCCCTCTCAATATGCCGGCGGAATCGGAGAAAACGGCTTGGCCGCATTGCTCCAATTTGTGCGAGACGGGGGGACTCTAGTCACCTTTAACGTTTCTAGCCTGCTACCCATAGACCATTTCAATGTCCCGCTGCGGGATGTGTCTCGAAGCTATCCTTCCACAGAGTTCTTCTTACCCAGCGCGATTCTCAAAGTCGATGTGGACAACGCGCATCCCATTGCATATGGAATGGGAGAAACCGCCAACGTGCTCTCCTATGGAAGTCCGGTCTTTGAACTCCTCGACACCGATGAGATGAATTCAGAAGATACCAACGCCCTCCTATCGGGTCTGCGAGTCGTCGCAAGTTATCCCAACAGCAACCCTTTCATGAGCGGTCGTCTTATCGGAGATCAAATCTTACACAACAAGCCGGCTTTGGTCGAAGTCGATTATGGACAGGGCAAGATCATTCTATTTGGTTTTCGACCCCAGAACCGCGCTCAAACTCATGGGACTTTCATGCTGTTGTTCAACTCCTTGTACTATGGTCCGGCATTGACTGGGGCACGGCCAAACCTGTAACGCTCGAGCAGCCTCACGGAAGGGTTTCCTTGCCCGGCGAACCCATCTCCTGGGCTGCCAGGCTCGCCGGGAAAACGAGCGCCGGGATTACGGCAGACACCCTGGCGCTACGTATACTATGTAGCGGATCCTGAGGGGCGTCGGAAGCAGATTGCCCCGTTCAGATCGGCGCCTGCGACCAACAATGCTTCTATAGTCTCCAGATCGCAGGTGTCCGGGAATCGGCTCGTGCCCCTTGATCGAGCAATCTCAGAGCGCAATGAGGTCATCGGCCAGGAAAACCGTAGCCATGCCGCCCTCGCCTAGGAGTCTGCGCCGCAGAAGCACAGCTGACTGAGCCGAATGGTCATCGAGCCGTCCGCGGCGAGGCGGATCCGGGTGATTGGGAGGTTGAGGACTTGTGTCTGCGACGGATCGGGAGAGCGGAATGGATGCGTTGGGGGGGGCAAGAGAGCTACGAGAGCCCTCGCGCCGGCAGATGCGGGTGAACCCTCGTGCAGTCATGCCGCCTGAAGGGTGTGCAGCCGCTTCACATTGAGTGCCAGGCACACGAGGGTCCACTCGGCCCGGACCTTCTCGAGGCCCCGGAAGCTGAATCGTCGAAAGCCCATCACTTCCTTGATCCAGCCGATGGGCGCCTCGGCCTGCGACTTTCGCCGTGCGTAGCGTCTGCGGCCATCTTCGCTCGCCAGCTTCTCCGCCATGCGGACTTTCGCCGGATATTCCTCCTTGTCAACCGTGGGGGCGGCCTTGCCCTCCCGGGCCAGCGCCACATACCCGTCGATGTCTCGCTCTTCCAGTTCCTCGAGATCCCGCTCGTTGCAATAGCCCGTGTCCGCCAGCACCTGCGCCGGCGTCTCGCCGTACGCTTGCGCCACCGCGTCGACCATGGGCACCAGCTGGCCCTGGTCGCTCGCGTTGTCCGTCACCTCGGCCCCGACCACCAGCTGGTTCTCCCCCTCCACGACCGTCTGTGCGTTGTAGCACTGCTGGAACCCCTCCGAACTCGTCTTCATGATCCGGCTCTCAGGGTCCGTGAAGTTGCTCTGCGCCGCCTCGTCCGGCTCTCCGTACTCCCGCTTGTAGGGCCTGCCGCCCTTCGGGTTGCGCGTCTGCCCCGGCTTGCGGCCCCGTGCGTCGTCCGCCGCTCTCTGCTCGGCTTCCAGGCGCGCCTTCGCCTCCCGGATCGCCGCCAGCCGGTCCTCGCGCCGCTTGAGCTCCTCCGGCACCTCGTCTCCGCATGCTTCCTCGCCGTAGCGCTCGTCTTCCGCTTCGTCCACCGCCTCGGCCCTCTCCAACAGCCCCCGGATCTCCGCCTCCAGCCGAGGCTCCCCGGTCACCATCCGGCCGTAGCTCATCGCCTTGCGCTTGTTCGCGTTCGCCCGAACCTTCGTCCCGTCCACCGACACCCTGCCAAGCCCCGCCAGCCCCAAGGCCCGCGCGAGCATCACCACCTCCACAAACACCGCCCGGAAATCCCCGAGATGGCGCTTGCGGAACTCGCACAGCGTCCGGTGCTTCGGGAAGTTCTCCGCCGCCAGCATCCGAAACGCGACATCCTCCTCCAGCTTCCTCGCCATCTTCCGCGACGAGAAGGTGCCCGTCGCATACGCGTAGATCAGCACCTTGACCATCATCCGAGGGTCGTACGGCGAGTTGCGCCGCCCGTCCCCCCGGTACCGCCCGTAGAACGCGCTCAGCTCCACCGCGTCCACCAGGTCGCTCACATGGTGCGCCAAATGACCCTCCGACACCCACTCCCGAAGATCCGGAGGCAGCAACAACATCTGCTCCGGATCGTACGGTCGAAATGTCGTTCCCATTCACCCCCCTCGGTGATCCGCAAGCCTTCCCAATGCCTTCGCTACCACCAAAGATAGCCGCCGCAGGGTTCTGCGGCGCAGACTCCTAGCTCACGCTCGATGGTGTAGCGGCCTTCGAGGGCTGCGTTCAGGCGAGCGATGGGATCGAACATGGTGGACAAGATGCGTCTAAGGCGTGTCGGGCTGCAAGCGAATCAGCCCCCCCAACACTGGAGTGCCGGTCAGTTCCGATCGATGCGCACCCGGTACCCGTCTCCGAGATCTTCTATCACCTCCACCGTGACGCCCGAGGACTCGTCCGTGAACAGTGAAATTCGTTCGTCCCCGAGGCCGAACGAGCTTTCATAGAGTGGACCGCATGCCTCGCCCTGAACTAGCACGGGGTCTCTGTCAGGGCGAGCCGACTGGACTCTGATGGGGAAACGGCCATTCGGAATGTTCACGTACACGGAGTAAACGAGCACGCCCTCCTCGCAGATACGGGAGTCGAATCCGCGAGCCCTTCGCACTTCCACCACCACTGCGCTTTCAAGGCTCGTGGGGAGCACGAGGGCCTGCGTTCCACTGGCGGCATCGAAAGGGAAGACGGTGCGCTCGACGCTCGCACGTCCGAGGCAATCGATGCGGTCATCATCGAGCCAGCGGAGCTTCCATTTTTGCCAAGTGACGAAATGGGTGCCGAGACCGAGCCACGCCATTGGATCCCACATGCCCACCGCCGCCTGCGACGCCAACCAGTTGGGGGCGTCGTACAGGTAGAGGTCAGGCAGCCCGAGCATGTGACCGGTCTCGTGAACGGTGACGAACGCACCGAAGTCCGGGGAGGACGTGCTATGGATACCCACTCCGAAGGTGACGGCGGAACGGATCTCATGTCCGTCCAACACGACCCCACCGCCAGGGAAGGCACGGAACGCGGACGATCCCACCTGGTCTGCACCACGACTGGCGACGATGAAAACCGCGTCGTACAGGCTGAAATCGACGGCCGAATCCGCGAGTCCCATCACCTGCGATATGTAAAGGTGATGACCCCCGAAGGTGCTCCAGTCGTAGGACCCGGAGGGCTGCGGCGCTCGGAACCATGGGTCGACACGGTCCACCGACAACGAAAAATTCCCGGTGGAGACCTCCCAGAACCAGGCCTGCGCCGTCGGTACAAGCAGATCGTAGAGATCGGAGGTCGATTCGGAGGCCGGGGCGTCGGAGAAGTCCGCGAAGAGCATCACGACCTTGAGGGCGCCTAGCGAGGATTGGGCGAAGCGGGGTTTCCAGTAACTCTCCGGCCCGCTCCCGACCAACGCGCATACCGAGGGTGGCTGTGAGGCCGAGGTCACGACGACGATCTGCGCCGTCCCGGAGATGCCTTCGCTGGTGGCTGTCAGCGTCGTCGAGCCGACTGCCAGAGAAGTCACCGTACCCTCTGCCGTTACCGTGGCGATCTCGGGGCGGTCGACCGACCACGTGATCTCACGACCGTCTAGGGTGACGCCTTGCGAATCGATCGGAGTAGCCCGGCCCTCGTGAAGTACGCCCACCTCCATCGTGATCGTGTCCAGCGTCATGCGAACGGATGCGACCGGCCCCTCTGCAGGGAGCTCGGGGGAGGTCGCGTCACCGCCGCTGCAAGCGGCCACCATCAGGCATGTCGCCCACCCGATTCGACGCACTTCGCGGAACCCCACTAAAATGTCACACGTGTGAAGAGGGTGTACGACGACTTGCGAGCCACCTGGCCCTCGTGCTTCAGGTCGTCGGCCAGGTAGACCGTAGCCATCCCGCCTTCGCCCAGCTCGCGCTCGATGGCGTAGCGGCCTTCGAGGGCCGCATTAAGGCGGGTGATCGGGTCGGACATTGGGCAAAGCTCAAGGCCAAGGAACCTGCGTGGGCGCCGCCGCGGGCTCAATCACGACCACGGTCTCCCGATAGCTGGCCCGTTCAACGCGCTCTCGATTGCTGGTCCGAACGCTTCAGCAGGCATGATCGGTGTGAAGGTGGGCCCATTGCCCGTCGCCCACGTGAAGAGATACATGAGCTCAGCTACGTCGGCCGCGGTGTCCAGATCAACGATGAGGAATGCCTGTCGTCGCATTGGGTTCCCGTAGATAGCCTCTGGCTTGAAACGTTCCGCGATGTGGGCGAAGATTGGACCTGGTCCACCCTCCGCGTCGAGCGCGTTGCCTCGCTCCATAGATGCGTGAGCCTCAACCAAGTATTTCATCTGGTGGCCTCCCGGTGAATGGTGATCGACCTGTCACTCGACGCGGTAGCGGCCCTCCAGGGCCGCATTAAGGCGGGCAACTGGATCGGACAGGGGCGCACTCCGGGATCAGACCGAGGTCAATCTCCTATTGGGGGGCCGGGAGGCGCAAGCAGAAGCCCCTCAGATGCCTGCAAACACTCGGGCTTTATTCGGTAGTCTGGGGTAGGCTGGAGACCCGCCCCACGGCCGTCCCCTTGACATCTTATGGGAGTCGATCGAGATTCCCCTATTCATCTTATGGGAGGCTCCGTGATGACCCGTGTCGATATCCTGCAAGGGACTCTCGACGTGCTGATCTTGAAGACGCTCGTGAGACAGCCCATGCACGGATACCAGATCACACGTTCGATCAAAGCGGCCACCGAGGAGGTGCTGCAGGTTGAGGAGGGCGCGCTGTACCCTGCCTTGCATCGTCTCCAGAGCAAGGGCTGGATCGGGTCGGCGTGGGGGCTCTCCGAAAACAATCGGCGGGCAAAGTATTACGAGCTTACCGACAGAGGTTGGGAAGCACTGGCTGATGAGACGATCTCCTGGGACCGGTACGTGGAGGCGGTGGCCAAAGTGTTGCGCCCTGCCTCGGGGGAGTCGGCAGTATGAAGGGAATTCGAAGAGTTCTCCGGTTGGACGACCGCTCACGGGAAAGCAGCGTTGGAGACGAGGTCCATGAAGAGGTCCGCTTCCACATCGAGGCACGGACCCGGGACCTGATTGAGGAGGGCGTCGCTCCCGACGCGGCGCGAAGACAGGCCGAGTCGATGTTCGGGGACGTCACGGGGATCTCGCTCCGACTTCGGCAGGAGAAGCGTCGCAACACCCAGATCGACGGCCTCCGCGCCTTTGTCGATCACGTCAGGCAGGACGTCAACTTCACCCTCCGACAGCTACGTCGTGCCCGCGGTTTCACCTTCGTCGCGGTGACTACTCTGGCCCTGGGTATCGGTGCGGCCACGACCATGTTCGGCATTCTGCAGGCCGTGGTCCTGCAACCGTTGCCTTTCCACGAGCCCGACCGGCTTGTCCGGATCGTGGAGCTCACACCTCAGGGAGACGAATTCCAGGTCTCCGATCCCGACTACGCGGAATGGACGGAGCAGTCGTCGTCGTTCGAATCCATGGGCGGCCTCTCTGGACGTGACATGGTCCTGCTGTGGGAGGGAGAGGCGGAGAGGGTATTCACCTGGCACACGACACCGGCGTTTATGGCGACACTCGGGTTGACCCCCGTCGCCGGTCGGGACTTCGGTCCGGACGACGCCCGTGCGGGAGAACGCCCAGCCGTGGTGCTGATTTCCGAGTCCTTCTGGGCGACTCGGTACGGGCGTGACGCTTCTGTCATCGGTCAGACGCTCATCCTGGACACCGAGCCACGCGAGATCGTGGGAATCATTTCCACCCCCTCGTTCCTGGACCTGTCGGACCTCTTCCTGCCGTACTCCGCGACGCTGGACGGCTCTCGGTCGAATCACGAACTCGACGTGGTCGCACGACTGGCCAACAAAATTGACCCATTGGCCGCTCAAGCGGAGATCGCCGGCATCGCAGCCCGCTTGTCCGCGGAGTATCCGGAGGACCAGGAGGGTTGGAGCGCAGAGGTCCAGCCGCTCCGCGAATGGCTCGTGGGCCTTCCTGTGGAGCGCGGCACCCTGTTGATGATGGGGGCAGTCGGATCGTTGTTGCTCATCGCCTGCCTCAACGTCTCGAATCTCCTCCTCGCGAGGGCGACGACGAGACGTCGGGAAGTGGCGATTCGGAGAGCCATCGGTGCCGGGCGTGGCAGGATCCTTGGTCAACTCGTAACCGAGAGCATGGTGTTGTCCCTGGCAGGCGGCATGCTGGGCGTGTTGTCGGCTTTATGGGCACTCTCACTCGTCCGAGCTACGGCGGTCCCGGGCCTGCCCCGCCTGGACGAAGCGACCCTGGACCCCACCGTTCTCGGCGTCGCCCTTGCAGCGACCATGGTAGCCGGTCTGGTGTTCGGACTCGCCCCGATGCTCCATGCAAGGGGCAGTTCGTTCTTGGCCCTGCGGTCAGGGACCGGTTCAGGATCGCCCACCGACATGCGTGTACGGGGGGGGCTGGTCGTCACTGAGGTGGCACTTGCCGTCGTTCTCCTTTCGGGAGCAAGCCTCCTGGCACGCAGCTTCCTACGCCTTCAGGATGTGGACCCGGGCTTCGACCCAACACATGTGATCACGGGTCAATTGATGATGCCGAGCGAGAGCTACCCGGCGCACGAACGAGCCCGATTCCTCCCGGAACTGATGGACCGGCTTCAGGAATTGCCGGAGGTGCGAGCAGCTGGAGCCTCCATGGTAGAACCGTTCTCAGGCTCGGACCCGTCGAACTTCGTGGCCGAAGACAGACCTGACCTTCACGGACTCGACGACTTCCACCCGGTCCGCTGGCGTTCCGTCACACCGGGATGGTTCGATGCGATGGGCGTGGCGCTGCTGGCCGGCCGTCACTTCGACGATTTCGACACCGAGGAAGATCCCGTCGCCATAGTCAACAGATCCCTGGCCGAAGTGTTGTGGCCGGCCGGAGACCCACTCGGCAAGCGCATCGTTTGGGGGAATGTGGAGGGAACTCGGATGCGCGTTGTCGGCGTGGTGGAAGACGTCCGAGACGTCACCCTCCAGGACTCGTCCAGCGAAACCATCTACCTGTCGTATGCATGGTCTCCGTGGGCCAGGATGAACGTGGTTATTCGTGCAGTGACGGATGGAGCGATGATCCGCGAGGGGATCCGCGAGGAGATGCGCAGGATGGCGCCGGGCCTGGCGGTTCCGGAACTCCGTCCGGTGAATGAGAGAGTGCGTGACGCTGTCGCCCGTCCGCGGCTGAGCCTGCTCGTACTGACAGTATTTTCGGGGTTGGCGCTCGGGTTGGCGTCAGTCGGTATCTACGGCGTCATGGCGTTCAGCGTCGCACGCCGCACTCGCGAAATCGGTATTCGAGTAGCCCTGGGGGCAGACGTTACACTAGTGCGTTGGGCCGTGATCCGATCGAGCCTGAAGCTCGGAGTCCTGGGACTGGGAATAGGGCTGGCTGGCGCGTTGGCCACAGAACGGTTCATCGAGGGGCTTCTCTACGACACGCCGGGCCTGGACTCGGTCACACTCATTGCGGTAGGGCTGCTTCTCCTGACGATCACGGTAGCGGCAGCCTACGCGCCGGCCCGGCGGGCAACGCAGATCCATCCCAGGACGGCGCTGACGGTCGACTAGCCGCTGGACGCCGCAAACTTCGAGCAGACGAATCCTCCCCCCTACGCGCTCTTGGTCGAGTAGCGCGTTCCTCGCGGCCTCTCCGCACGGTACTTTGACAATCCCTGGATCTTCCGGGCCCGCTTCAATGTGGAGAATCGCTCCTTGCTACTGGAGGCTCAGGACCTCTTGGAGCTCGGCCGGGTGGCGGATGCGCAGATGACGTGTCACTATGAGGAGCGGCCCCGAAACCGGTTCAGATTTCGGGGCGCATATCCAGGAGACCAATTTCTCTGGAGGCGAGATGACCACCGATGTCCACAAGTCCACGGTGACCGTGACCACGCTGGCGCTGTGTGCTGTCGTTGCTGGTTGCGGGCCAGACGCCGCCACGCGGCAGGCCGTGCGTAGCGCGGAGCTGCCGGCGGCGTTGGAAGCGCGGATCCATTCCCTTTATACGACGAATGAGCTCGAGGCCGAACAGATCATGCCTCGGGGGCGTTTGGTTGACTTGCGGTGGCTCCCAGATGGCTCCGGTTACCTGGCCCTCGAGCTCGGCGCAGACCGGTCAAGAGAGCTAGTGCAGTACGATGCCGCGACGGGAGAGCGCAGCACACTCGTGTCGGCTTCGGATCTTGTGCCGGCGGGTACCTCCCAGCCGCTCACCATCGAAGATTATGCCCTCTCGGCCGACGGAGGGCGCATGCTCTTTCGTTCGAACACCCGCCCGCTGCCCGGGGGTGGCACTGGGGGCGATTGCTGGCTGCTGGACCGCAGGGCACACACCCTTCGGAAGCTCGTCTCCGACGCCGAGTCGTGTAGCGGGTCTGGGGATCTGTCGGGGGGTCTTTCCCCCGATGGGCGGCACCTCCTCTACGTGAGGGGGGGCAACCTGTACGTGTACGATCTCGACACTGAGCGACACGTGGTGCTCACGCGGGATGCGCTACCGGATAGCGTCACGAATACTGGTTACTGGAGTCCTGACGGGCAGAAGGTCGCTTACACGCAGCGAGACCAACGGAGCGTCGGGAGGTTCCCGATCGTCAAATTTACTGAGGCAACGTATCCGGTGGTGAGAGACACCCGTTACGCCAAGGTGGGCACCCCAATCGCGACGACACGGGTGGGCGTGGTGAACGCGGATGGCGGCCCGACCCAGTGGATCGCCGTTCCGGGAAAACCGGGTACGTATTACCTCAGCGCGAGTTGGGCAGGTAGTTCCGACGAGCTGCTGCTGGAGCAGCAATCTCGGGGACGGGACGTGTTCAGCGCTTTCTACGTGAACGTACGGACCAGTGCGGTCACCCCGATGTACCACGAAAGCGACTCGGCGTGGGTGCGTCTCACGCTCGAGCCGCTACGCGATGGCAAGAGGTTCCTGCTGATCAGCGAGCGAGACGGCTGGCGGCACGCATTTCTCCTGTCGCGTGACGGCAAGACGCAGACGCTGCTGACGCCCGGGCCGCACGATATCCAACCCGCCATCTACCGCCGCGAGTACCCCACCGGCATGGTCGACGAGGCGGGAGGCTGGTTCTACTATCATGCCTCGCCCGACAATGCCACTGAGTCCCATCTCTATCGCGTCCCATTGGACGGCAGCGGAAAGGCCGAACGGGTGACGCCGGCGACGGCCTCGGGGTTCCACCAGTATGTTCCGTCGCCCGACGGTCGGTACGCCTTCCATAGCTATTCGACCTTCGACACACCGCCGGTGACCGACCTCGTCGAGCTCCCCTCCCACCGCATCGTGCGCGTGCTGGAGGACAATGCGGCGCTTCGCGAGAAGTTGAAAGCGTGGATCATAAACCCGACCGAGTTCTTCACGCTGGACATCGGCAACGGCATCGTGATGGACGCGCTGATGATCAAGCCCCGGGACTTCGATGCGGGCAAGAAATACCCTGTGATCGTCTTCATCTACGCCGAGCCGGCGGACAACGTGGTGGAGAACGCTTGGGATGCCCAGCAGCGCAATCACCTCTTCCATCAGGCGATCGCCGACGAGGGGTATCTGGTGGTGTCGTGGGACAACCAGGGCACGCCGGCGCTCAAGGGTGCGGCCTGGCGCCGGGCTATCTTCCCCAGCATGGGGCCGCTGTCGACCGAAGAGCAGGCGGCCGGCCTGCGCGAGCTGGGGCGCACGCGGCCGTACGTCGACCTCTCGCGGGTGGGGATCTGGGGCTGGAGCGCGGGCGGGACCAACACGTTGAACGCACTCTTTCGCAAGCCGGACCAGTATCACGTGGGCGTCGCGGTCGCCCCGAAGCCGCGGCCCGATCTGTACAATGCAGGGTTCCAGGAACGGTACATGAGGACCCGGGAGGATAATCCCGAGGGCTACCGCCTGGCGGACCCCCTTAATTTCGCCGAGGGGTTGAAGGGGCGCCTACTCATCATGCACGGCTCGGGAGAGACGAATACCCATCTCCAGCACGTCGAGCATCTGGTAAATCGTCTGGTCGAGCTCGGCAAGCCGTTCGACTACATGGTGTACCCCGATCGCAACCATGGGCTGAGGGAAGGCCCCGGGTCCACCCCCCACGTACGCCGACTCATCGCGCGGTACTTCCTCGAACATCTCCCTCCTGGCGGACAGTGATGTCGTGCTGGGCCGGTGATGATCTTCTCGGGGATGCCGTCGGGGAACGCCTTGCAGGTGAGGCCGAGCCGGTAGTGCTTGCAGCTCAGAGACTCGGACGTTCATGGAGGAGGAGTAGCCCCGTTCTTTGACAGGCTCAGCTGACGCATTGGGCGTCGGCGTGAGCGGCCCGGCATCCAAAGGAGCATCCCATGGTCGCGCGAATGCTGATCGTCCTTGCCCTGACTGCCGCGTGGGTCGAGCCCGCCCCCGCGCAGTTCTACCAGAGCGACTTCCCGCCCGAAGAGTTCCAGGCGCGGTGGGCGAAGCTGTTCGACGCCATCGGCAGCGACGGCGTGGCGGTGGTGCAGGGGATGCCCAAGACCGATGGCTTCATCTACCCGCGGCAGTACAACACGATGTACTACCTGTCGGGGGTAGAGATGCCGGGAGCGTATCTTCTGCTGGACGGGCGAAGGCGGAAGGCCACGCTTTATCTGCCGCGTCGGGACGAGCGGCTGGCGCAGAACGAGGGTCTCGAGCTATCGGCGGACGATGCGGATCTGATCCGGCGTCTGATCGGGGTGGACGCAGTGGAGCCGGTGGAGGCGATGAGGGCCCAGAACTGGCCGCTGGGAGAGCCGGCTGGGGGTCGGCGAGGAGGCCCTGCCCCGGTGATTTACGCCGAGTTCAGCCCGGCGGAGGGCGCCCAGCAGAGCCGAGGCGAGCTGATCGCCGCCGAGGTGGCGCGCGCCATGGACTTCTGGGACGTCGGTCTCTCGCGCCAGCGCCGGTTCGTAGCCCTTCTCCACGCGCGTCACCGGCGGGCCGAGCTCCGGGATCTTAACCCCATCCTGGACGAGATGCGCACCATCAAGAGTCCCCGGGAGATCGCGCTGCTGCGCCGTGCCGCTCAGCTGTCGGGCCTCAGCCTGATGGAGGCCATGCGCAGCACGGAGCCTGGAGTGTACGAGTATCAGTTGGACGCGGCGGCGCGCTACGTCTTTCTTCTAGACGGGGCGCGACTGGAGGCATACCGGTCCATCACGGCCTCCGGCACCGAAAACATCAACCGGGCGCACTATTTCCGGAACACGGAGCAGCTGAAGGACGGGGATCTGGTGCTGATGGACTACGCCCCCGACTACCGCTACTACGTGTCGGATGTCGGCCGCGTCTGGCCAGTAAACGGGCGGTACGACTCGCGGCAGCGGGAGCTGCTCCAGTTTGTCCTCGAGTACCACAAGGCGGTGCTCTTGCGGATCCGCCCCAGCGTCACACCCGAGCAGATCATGGAGGAAGCGGCGGAGGCGATGGAGGCAGTGTTCGCCCGCACCCGCTTCTCGAAGCCCATCTACGAGCAGGCGGCGCGGCGGCTGGTGGGGACCGGGGGCGGCGTCTTCTCCCACACCGTTGGGATGACCGTGCACGATGTGGGGAGGTACCGGGGCGCGCCCCTCGAGCCGGGACTCGTCTTCTCGGTGGATCCCCAGCTCTGGGTCCCGGAGGAGAACCTGTACCTGCGCTATGAGGACACGGTGGTGGTGACCGAAGACGGCGTCGAGAACTTCACCGCCTTCCTGCCAATGGAGCTGGACGACATCGAGAGGCTGGTGCGGCAGACGGGAGTGGTCCAGAAGGTGCCCACGGTCCCGATCAGCGAGATCCGGCCGGATGGGAGCAGGCAGTAAGCCATGATGAGCGCACCCAGGACGATGCTGCCGAACATGACGCCCATCCGCAGGTAGGGCACGAGCATGAGCGCCCGACGCTCCAGCCCAGGAAGAGCGCACCGCAAAGCGGGATGAGGTTGGCGAGGATCAAGGACCCTACGGCTTGCGTCCGGAGGTGAGGCAACGTGGTGCCTTCCGGCGGGCTGAGAATGTGGGCCATGAGGCTCGGTCACCCCCGAACGACATCACCCCGGCCTTGATCAGCAGCGACACGATCACATCCCCGAGCCGCTCCCGGACCTCACTCTCACTCACAGTGCCGGCCCGCACCTGGGCCACCACGTTCTCAACCGCCGTCCGGTACGCCGCCATGGTCTCGAGACCAGCGGTACCTCTGCCCATGCCCAGCCCGCTCGCCGCAGGAGTAGAAGTAGCCAGCTCCCTGGGTGGAGGCATCATTACGTCGCCGGCAACCTCCTGCCCCGCCACACCGCCAGGCGCCATTAACACGGCCCCACCGATCACCAACAACAGCACGCACGCCCGGATCGTCATCACCCGCACCCTATTGTGGTGTCCCAGAAGTGTCGCGGCCCGTCGAGGGCACGGTGCATCCGTGGGCAACGGAACACTAGAACCCCACCGCCACGGCGCCACCTCCCAGGAGGCGGGCACCGTCACCCGAATAATCCGTGAGGTCCGCAGCGGCCAGCGAAAGCGAGATCGCCACGTCGCCGACCTGAAACGCCTTGCTCACGCCCGCATGGAGGTTGATCCCGCTCCACTCCACGAGGAGGTTCAGGTCCTTCGCCACTTCCACGGCCGCGTTGCCGAACACCCAGGTCCCGTTGTCACCCTTCCCCTCCGACACGTCCCGGGGGCTCCTATTGGCAAAGCGTCCAGACCCCACGCCGGCGCTCAAGTGGAGACGGCCGACACCGGGGCGGGGCAATGCCACCCCTTGTACGACGTGGCTCACCACCAGATAGAACGTCTCGCCCAAGTCATCGACGAGGGGACCACCGGTAAGTAGGCTCTCGCCACCCACTGCGATGGCGGTCCCTTGCCCTAGGTAGCGATGCAGCTTGAACGAGTACGCATAGTTGTCAAACTCACTGAGGTCGGAGACCGTAACTCCAAGCTGGAGGCCGATATTGAGCACAGGATCCCCGACCCCGACCCCCAGCGCCATCACGCCATCCGAACTGGGCAGATAGGGATTCCGCTCGGAGACCCCTGCGCCGGCGAAGAAGGAGCCGTAGGCCGCGCCCCATCCTGTGGGAGTCATGACGGACTTGGCGCCCGCGTTCGGAAGACGGAGGCTCAGCAGCCAGTCCGGCACCACCTCCTGAGCGCGCCCGACGGCAGGAGCGCTCAGAAGGCTCGCCAACCCGAGCACAAGCAGCGCCGCCGACGCGATCATCGGTCTCATTGGCTGCATAAGGCCCGCGACGGCACCGACGCGTCGACCCCCGGGGCCACCAGGCCGCGAGGGTCGATTCCGTCTGGGGTATGACGACGCCCCAGTCGATCAGTAGTCAGTCGAATAGTATCCGGCGATATAGGCCTTGAGCACGCTCTCGAAGTGGGGTGTGCCGGGCGTTGGCCGAAGACCGTTGATTCCGTGCTCCTTCAGCGCCGCCGCGACGTCCTCCAAGACCGCGGCCATTTGCTCCGGCTCCAGATGCACACCGGAGAAGCGGACCGACTCATGCTCGCTCGATCCGTCCATGCCCACCACGACCCCACTATCGTCGTCGGCTCGTTCGATGGGCTCGTCGGGAGAGATCAGTGCATCTCGAAACTCATCCCGAACGAGGGGCTCGTCCGGAGAGATGAACGCTTCCTTCGGGATGTCGACGTCGTCGGTCAGGCGACCGTCCTCATTGGTCGACTCCGCCTCGATCATCTCCCGCTCGGATCCTGCCTCGTCGCTCATAGAAGTTCTCCGACCGACTGGGGGCCTTGCAGCTGGGGGCTGCTCCTCACAGTCAATATAGGCCTCCCACGACCCTGTAAACAAACGTGTTTCTCAGAGAACGAACTCTACGATCACGAAGCCCAAGACCACCAGAAAGCCGAAAGCCCAGGTGAGAAGGCTGAAGTAGCGGTCGATAAAGGCGTTTATGGACGATCCAAACCGGTAGATCAGGCCGGCAACGAGGAAGAACCTGAGTCCACGGCCCAGAACGCTGGCCAGCACGAAGATCGGGAAGTTGATGGCGAACACACCGGCCGAAATGGTGAAGACCTTGTAGGGGATCGGAGTGAGTCCGGCCGCGAACACGGCCCAGAAGTCCCACCGCTCGTATAGGCTCTGGACGCTGCCGAACGCCTCGGGCGTGACACCCGGAACGTACGTGAAGAAGAATTCCGACACTCCGAGCCAGACCAGCGAGCCGATCCCGTACCCGATCATGCCTCCGATGACGGAAGTTGCCGTGGCGACCCCGGCGAAGCTGAGCGATCGTGACGTAGCACCCAGGCAGAGCGCCATGAGCAACGGATCGGGTGGGATGGGAAAGACCGATGACTCAGCCAGGGCAAGCGCACCCAGTGCGGGTAGCCCGTAAGGAGTATCGGCCCAGCGGAGCACCCAGTCGTAGAGTCTGCGGATGGGTCCCCTGCGCCCCTCGGCCACAAGAGAGGTCAAGCGCCGGCCTCCGGATGCTCCGAAGCCCACGCGAATCGGCCGAGGAGCGGCACGAAGGTGCACCCGCCCTGGATCACCTCCTGCTGGATCTCTCCATCCTCTCGGCGAACGAGGATGAGGTCCTGGTGTTCCCTCGATCCCACAGGGATGAGCATGCGGCCTCCCTCGCCCAGTTGATCCAGGAAGGCCTTGGGAATCGATGGGGACGCGGCGGACACCACGATGACGTCGAAGGGAGCATACTTCCTCCATCCGATCGTCCCATCTCCCACCATGAGGGCCACGTTTTTCAGACGTAGCTCGTCCAGAGCCACCCGGGCACGCGCCGAGAGCTCCCGTACCCGTTCCACCGAGTACACGCGGTTCGCTGTCATAGCCAACAGGGCCGTCAGATACCCGCTTCCGGTACCGATCTCGAGCACGGTCTCGTCGGTGGTGGGCTTCAAGATCGAGAGGTAGAGGGCCTGAAGAGACGGCTGGGAAGCCGTCTGCGAGTACCCGATGGGGATCGGGGCGTCCTCGTACGCTCTGGGCCAAACGCCCTGGGGCACGAACAGGTGGCGGGGCACCTGGTCGAAGAGGTGGAGGATCTCCATGTCGTCGATGCCGTGCTCCCGGATCTCCTCGATGAGCTTGCGCCGGTAGCCGACGAAGCTTCGATCGTCTAGAGAGTCAGCTGCCACCCACGAATCTCCTCGAGGAGCCGGTAGTTGGTCAGGTCGAGGTGGAGGGGCGTCACGGACACATACCCCTCATCGACCGCCCTGAAGTCCGAGTCCACGTCTCCACTCCAGCTGATCTCGCCACCGCCGATCCAGTAATACTCGTTGCCCGACGGATCGAGGGCTCGGGTGAGGCTGTCGCTGTATCGCCGCTTTCCCAGGGACGTCACGCGGATGCCTCTTACGTCGCCTGGATCCACCTCAGGAAGGTTCACGTTGAACAACGTGTCCTTTGGAAGCTCATCCTGGCCGACGATGCCTCTCAGAAGCTCAACGAGAATCGGCTCCCACGCCTCGAGATCTTCGAAGGAGTCACCGGTATACGAGATGGCAATGGCCGGTATCCCGATGACCGTGGCCTCCATGGCGGCAGCCACCGTTCCGGAGTAGAGCACGTCCTCGCCCATGTTCGCGCCGTGGTTGACACCCGAGAGGCACATGTCCGGCCGACCCTCCAGAAGCTCGCTCACCGCTAGGATGACGCAGTCGGTGGGCGTCCCGTCTACGACCAGGACGCCGTCCGTGGAGCGTCGGGCCCTGAGCGGGTGATGAAGCGTCAGTGAGTGACTCGTGGCACTCTGCTCGCGATCGGGGGCCACGATGGTGACCTCGCCGAAGTTCCGGGCGGCCGAGGCCAAAACGCGGATGCCCAGCGCCAGGAATCCATCGTCGTTGGTGCAGAGGATCCGCATCAGGACGGAAGCCGACTCGGCGGGGCGGTGAGAACCTCCTTGAGGTGATTCAGGTCCTGCTTCATGCCGCCCAGGAACTCCTGGTCCACCACGTCCTTCTTGCCCTCCATAATCTCGCCCCGCTGCCGCATGTCGAGCAGCTTCTGCCGGGCCCCGTCGATCGTGAATTTCTTCTCGTAGAGCAGGTGCTTCACCAGGAGCACCAGCTCGATCTCCTTGGGACGGAATACCCGGTTACCGGCCCGGTTCTTGGTGGGGTGCAGGAGCTCGAACTGCGTCTCCCAGTACCGAAGGACGTGAGGTTTGAGGCCGGTGAGCTCACAGACCTCACCGATGGAGTAGTACTCCTTCTTGGCGATGGGCTCATCCATCATCATTTCCCTGTCGCTAGTGTGGTGTCCCAGAAGTGTCTCGGCCATTGATCTCGCTGCGCTCGATTGTCTCGCGGTCAACTCGGCGCTCACGGCGAACATGAAGGTCTCTCGGCTCGAGCACCGATGCATCCGGCCCTAGTACCACTCTTCGGGCTTCGGGTCGCGCTCCATGAGGTTCTGCAGAGCCTGCCTCGGCTCGGTCCCTAACACCAGCATCCCGTTAACCTCTTCCGCGATGGGCATCTCTACCCCGTAACGCTCGGCGAGATCATGCACGGCCTGGGCCGTCCTGACCCCCTCGGCCACCGCCGTCATGTCGCCGAGGATCGACTCGAGGGCCTCGCCCTGACCGAGGCGATACCCGACCGTGCGGTTCCTGCTCAAAGATCCCGTGCACGTGAGGACCAGGTCTCCCATGCCGGCCAGGCCCGAGAAGGTGGACGCCTGAGCGCCCATGGCGACTCCCAGCCTGCGAATCTCCGCCAGCCCTCGGGTCATGAGGGCCGCCAGGGTGTTGTGTCCAAAGCCCAATCCCGCCGTCACCCCGGCCCCCAGTGCGATGACGTTCTTGAGCGCTCCACCCAGCTCCACGCCAACCACGTCGGTCCCGGTGTACACACGGAAATGCCCGGTCTGGAAGAGGTCCTGTACCTGGAGGGCCGCCTCCTCCGAGCTACTGGCCACCACCACGGCGGTCGGCGCCTCTCGAGCCACTTCGACGGCGAAGCTCGGCCCGGAGAGAGCACTGAAACCCTCCATCTGGGCAGGACCCAAGACGCTCGACAGGACCTCGTCCATTCGTCGGAGCGTGGACGTCTCGATCCCCTTCGACGCGCTCACCACGAGGGCGTCGTCCCGCATGTAGGCGGCCGCCTCGCCCATGACGGTGCCTACGAACTGGGACGGGCTCACCGAAAGTACGACGTCGGCGTCACCCAGTGCCGTCTCCATGTCCGTCGTGCACTCGAGGTTCAAGGGGAGCTTGACGCCGGGTAGGTAGGTTCGGTTCTCGCCCAGCCCTTTAATCTCCTCAGCGACCTCCGGCTCGTACGCCCACAACCGCACCTCGTGTCCTTTCTTGGCCAGAAGTGCAGCCAGGGCCGTGCCCCAACTTCCGGCACCTACGACGGCGACCTGTGTCAAGCCGAGCCTCCCGATTCCCGTGTCCGCAACGCTTGCTCCTCACCCCTGAGGAGCCGCCCGATATTCGAGCGGTGGGACCAGATCACGAACAGGGTCAGGCCTATTGTGAACCAAAAGGTGATGTCTCCACCCTGGTTCGGAGTGAAGTAGACGACCACGGGCACGACCAGGGCTGCGCTCAGCGAGCCCACGGAAGCGATGCGCGTCCCGATCACCGCTATCAGCCAGGTCGCTAGACCTGCGAGAAGCGCCAAGGGCGCCACCGCAATGAATACGCCGCCGCTGGTGGCCATCCCCTTCCCTCCCTTGAAGCCCACCCAAAAGGAGAAGACGTGCCCGACGATGGCCGCGCCGCCATACACCAGAGCCCACGTCCATGGCGCGTCACCATGGATCTGTGGGAAGTACCACACAGGGAACCAGCCCTTCAAGATGTCCACCACGATGACCGGAAGCGCCGCCTTCCAGCCGAGCACCCGGAATGCGTTCGTGCCTCCCAGGTTCCCGCTTCCCTCGGTCCGCAGGTCGATCCCGTACACGCCCTTCCCGACGACGTGGCTCGTGGGGGTCGCACCGGCGACGTACGCCAGCGCGAGGAGGACGTACGGACTCACGAGGGTCAGTTCTCCCTGAAGCGGACTCGGATGGGACTTCCCACGAACCCCCAACGATCTCTGAGGTTGTTGTGGACGTAGCGAATGTAGTGCTCGGGAAGAGCCTTTGGGAGATTGGCGAAGAAGATGAAGGTGGGAGGCGCGACCGAGACCTGCGTCCCGTATCGGATCTTCACCCGACGGCCCCGGCTGTGTGGAGGTGGCTGGTGGCGCAGCAGTCCCGCCAGGGCCTCGTTGACGTCGGCGGTGGCGATCCTCCGGTGCCGCTCCTCCTGGACCTCGAGGATCACGTCGAGGCACTTCCTGACCCGTTGACCGGATAGAGCGGAGGTGAACAGCGCCGGAATCCATCGAAGGAAAGGTGCCCGCTCTTTCAGATCCTTCTCGAACTGCGGGGCGGTTTTGTGATCCTTCTCGACCAGATCCCACTTGTTGGCTACGAGGATCACGCCCGCGCCCGCCTCCCAGGCCTGCTCGGCCACCTTGAGGTCCTGCACGTGAATGGGCTCGGTGGCGTCGACGAGAACGAGACACACGTCGGCTTCGCGCACGACCTTGGCCGTCCGCAGGACCGAATAGTACTCCAGCGAGTCCTTGATCTTGGATTGTCGGCGGAGCCCCGCCGTGTCCACGAAAACGAGGTTCTTGCCGTGATACTGGAGGAGTGAATCCACCGGATCCCTGGTGGTGCCGGGCACCTCACTCACCACCACCCGATCTTCCCCGAAGAGCCGGTTCACAAAACTCGACTTCCCGACGTTCGGCTTTCCAACCACGGCTACCCGGATCACACCAGCCTCCTCCTCCACGTCCTGCTGCTCGGGAAGACTGGCCACCACGGCATCCAGGAGGTCGCCCGAGCCTTTTCCCGAAAGGGCACTCACGGGAATTGGCTCGCCCATGCCCAGGCTCCAGAGGTCCAGATGACTCTGGTCCCGGGGAAGGTTGTCCATCTTGTTCACGACGAGCAGCACGGGGGGGCCGCTCTTCCTGAGGATCTCCGCAAGGCGCTCGTCCAGAGGATGGACGCCGGCCTTGCCGTCCACGAGGAAGAGTATGACGTCGGCCTCCGCCACGGCGGCGTAAGCCTGCTCTCGAATCGCCCGATCCAAGGGCTCGTCACTGCCCTCGATCACGCCTCCGGTATCGACCAGGTAGAAGTGATGACCGGCCCAGTCGACCTTGCTGAAATTCCGATCCCGGGTGACACCGGGCCGCTCGTCAACGATGGCGACGCGCCCGCCGATCACGCGATTGAAAAAGGTGGACTTTCCCACGTTGGGCCTGCCCACCACGGCTACCACCGGCAAGGTCCTACGCATGCGTGCGCTTCCGACTCATGCGTGCGTTTCCGAGAGGCTTCCGAGGCACTCGAGGAGGTCGTACCCGGTCACGACGTCCGCCGGTGCCAGGGCGGCTCGAACCTCTCCCAGCGGCAGGCTGTCGACGAACAGGTCATCGGCGTTGAGCGCCTCGGCCGGCAGGAGCATTAGCTCGTCTTCCCGTGTGTCGCCCACGGCCTGTACGATGTCCCGACCGCTGAGGAGTCCGGCTATCGTCACGCTGTCACCGTAGAAATCGTTCACCACGCCGATCACGTCCACCTGGGCTCCGGTGGCCTCAGCCAGGCGCGGCGCCCTCTCCCGGAACAGCCCCTCCATCGACAGTCCGGTCACGATGCGAAGCGTACGCCCCGGAAGGGCCGGCGCGTGGGGCAGTCCCTTCTCGAACTCGCGCACGAAGCGATTCATGGCACCCACCCCGTTCTCCGTGAGGGAGGCCTCGTCGTAGTATTCGTCCGGGGGAAAATCGCCGCCGGCGATCAAGTACATCTCGTCGGCGGCGTAGCACCAACCTCGGCCCCGCTCCTCAAGGGCCCGTTGCCGGATGCGATCCACCTGTCCGATGGCCGCCAAGGCCTCTTCCCGTGTCAGGAGCCGGACGGGGCGGCCCAGATTGTACTTCGTGAGCCCCACTGGCACGACCGACAATGACCGAGCGCCCTCCCCCAGCGCGTAGAGGTCGTCGATGGTTCGGTCCAAGTGCTCACGGTCGTTCCACTCGGGACAGAGCACGACCTGGATATGGACCTCGAGTCCGCCCTTGAGCAGAAACCGGAGCTGCTCCATGATGAGGCCGGCCCGTTCGTTGACCAGCAAACGCTCACGTACTTCGGGCTCCGTGGCGTGCACGCTCACGTAGAGCGGGCTGATTCGTTGCTCCACCAGGCGCTCCATCCCCCTGGGACCCAGGTTCGTGAGCGTCACGTAGCTGCCGTACGTAAACGAGAGCCGGAAGTCGTCGTCCCTGAGCCAGAGTGTGTCACGCACATCCTTGGGATTCCCGTCGATGAAGCAGAACACGCACTTGTTCGCACATTCACGAATCGTGTCGGGCGCCGGGATGATGCCGACGGGCTCCCCCGGCTCACGCTCGACCTCGTAGAAGACCGCGTCCCCGTGCGGGTTCACGGTCTCGAGCTCGAGAGTGCTCTCCGCCAGGAGGAAGGTCAGGTCGATGCCGTCGCGGACTCGCTGCCCGTTGATCCGGACGACGCGCGTCCCGATCTCGAGGTGGAGTTCGTCCGCAATGCTGCCGGCTTCGATCTCGGCGATTCGTACCATGTAAGGGGCCCTCTGGTCAGGAAGGATGTCGAGCATCATAGAAATCTCAACAATTCCGTTCAATTATGGTACAGGGCGGTAGACATCGTTGAGCAGGACAGGAACCCGAATGGCAAAAATGCGTAGATTGGGCACATGAGGACTGAGCACTATCGAAGAGGATGGGGCGGAGTGTGGTCGTGTCGTGTCGGCGGGATCCTTGGCGCCCTACTCTTCATTTCCGCCTGCGAACAGGTCGATCAGATCCGGAACGAGTTCCGCGATCTGACGCCTCATGAAGCGTATTTCGAGTCCCTTCGCGCCGTAGGTCTGGCCGAGACCGCCCTGGGCACGGCGTGGTCGGAGGCGGCGGCCCGCGCTCTCGACGAACCCCCCACGGTCGGGCTTCCCTTCGAAGAGGAGGGCTTCCTCTTTCCCGAGTCACCGGATGCCAGAAGCTATCTGGTGGAGCTCAGGCGGGGTCAGCGGCTCTCCATCGACGTGGAGCTGAACGGCGGTGAGCCTACCAGGCTGTTCGTGGACGTCTACCGAATGCAGAGCACCCCGGAGCGGGCTCCACTGCCCGTACTCTCGTCTGACTCGGTTCCGGGGATGGTGGAGTACGTGGCGAGCCGCGGCGCCAGCTACGTGGTCCGCCTGCAACCCGAGCTCCTCCGAGGGGGCCGTTACCGCATAGTCCTGAGGGCCGAAGCATCCATGGCCTTCCCGGTAGAGGGCCGCAACAACCGGGCCATTCTGAGCGGCTTTGGTGCCGACCGGGACGCCGGACGGCGCAGCCATCACGGCGTGGACATCTTCGCTCCCAGGGGCACGCCCGTGTTATCCGCCACGGACGGACAGGTCAGTCGGGTCCGGAACACCGCGATCGGCGGCAAAACCGTCTGGGTCCGCGACTCCGTGGAGCCCAACTCGATCTACTACGCTCACCTCGACAGCCAGGTCGTTCAGTCTGGGGAGCGGGTCACCAAGGGCACCCTCCTCGGGTTCGTGGGCAACACCGGCAACGCCCGAACCACCCCGCCGCACCTCCACTTCGGGGTGTACCGGCGGAGAGAGGGACCGGTGGACCCGTATTACTTCCTCTACAAGCCCTCCCAGGACCTGGTGGCGACCTCCGCTCCCTTGGACCATCTGGGCGCGTGGACCCGCACGGTCAACGAAGGGATCCGGCTGAGAGGGGGGCCCACCCGTCGAGCCACGGTGGTGGTCGAGCTCGAGGAGCACACCCCCGTGCGAGTCCTGGCGGCTGCCGGGCCATGGTATCGGGTACGCCTCCCGGACGGACAGGCCGGTTTTGTGGCCGCCCGCCTCACCGAGGCCGTGAGTGAGCCTCTCCGGAGGCAGGTCGTGGCACGGACCTCCCCGTTGGTGAGTGGTCCCAGTGACGGCGCGCCGATGATGGAGGCTGTGGAGGCCGGCACGGGCGTGTCGGTGCTGGGGACTTTCGAGGGATTCCTGTACGTGCAGTCCCCGGGTGGCAATACGGGCTGGATGGCCAGCGAGCCCACCTCGCTCCCCTAGGGAACCTCAGTCCCTTGGACCTGCGTGCCCGGCTGCAGGCCGCCCAGGAGAAGGGTGAGCTCCCCACGATCATCGCCCGCCACCGCATCGACGGACCGGGCTCCACTCTGGACATGCGTGAGTTCCAGCAGGGGCTGTGGCGACCTCCCATCTGGCCTGACGATCCGCACTCCGACCCCACCGCAGCGTGGAGCGCAGCGCTTCCCCGCACCATCTGCCTGACCATCGACACGGGGTCGCGGGTCGAGGCCCACCCCTACGAAACCGGCATGATCGCAGTCCGCTCGTCCGAGTATGGCACGGAGGTGGCGGCGCGGGCTGGGCAGGTGGCGGCAACGCAGCAGAACTGGCTCGTCAAAGCGGCCGATGCCTTCGGCTTGAGTGGCGTGGCCTTTCATCTCCATAGCCTGCGCCCGGGGCTCCTGTCGGCGGGCCTCGGGGGCTCGGCAACGGCCATGACCGCGGTGTGCCTCCTGGCCAATCGTCTGGCCGGCGACCCCATGGATGGACCCCAGATCGTTGCTCTGGCCTCACGTCTTGAGCAGGATCTGGGCACCAGTCTCACCGGCACCCAGGAACAGTCCAACGTGGTCTGGGGTGGCGTCGTGGACTACGTCTGGCTGCCGTGGGGGATCCCGGGGCAGCCTCGCCAGGGCCTCGGTACGTCCGTGCGTTACGAGCTCGTCCCGCCTGACGAATACCAAGCTTTGGAGGAACGCATGGCGGTCTTCCATACCGGGAAGACGCGGTTCAGCTCCACCGTCAACCAGACCTGGTGCGGCATGCTCCGCGACGAGGAGTCCTTCCCGCGACTGACGGACCTCCCGGGATACGCTTACGAGTACCGTGAGGGGCTGCGCCTGAGTGATTGGGAGCGCGTGCTCGAGAGCATTCGCGGATTCAGGCAGGTGCGGGTCGATCTCGTGCCACCCTACATGGCCGGGGCCGAGGCGCTGGGCGAGCACGCCGCCGCACTCGGCGCCGAGGCATTCCCGATGGGGGCTGGAGGCGGGGGCAGCGTGCTGGTGTTCGCTCCGGACCGCGAAGTCCTGGATACGCTACGACCGAAACTGACGGGAATGTGCGACGAGATCCCCTTCCGGCTGATGCCGAAGGGGCACGAGTTCGTGCATTGCTGAGCCGGCCAACGGGCCGAGAGGCCTCTTCGCCCTGGGCGATCCCGACCGACCACTTCATGATCATCGCCGATTCATGATGACCGCCGCGAGATCAGGATGCGCCGTCAGCCCCCGGACTCATACCCCCGTACCGTGTGGAAAATGGCTCGGTCGAAGAAACGGACC
This sequence comes from Longimicrobiales bacterium, assembly GCA_965238005.1. Lineage (GTDB taxonomy): Bacteria > Gemmatimonadota > Gemmatimonadetes > Longimicrobiales > Gaopeijiaceae > CBDCKN01. The sequence goes on along the minus strand of OZ250165.1, from coordinate 1,634,562 downwards.
ACGAGCAGCTCGAGGTCGAGCTCCTGTCGGAGCTCCAGGATGGTGTCGGCGCCCCGGGATTCGACGAACTGCCACAGATTGCGACGGACCAAGAGGAGCGCCATGACCACCTCGGAGAGCGGTATCCCCTCCGCACACCTGATCTTGCCGAGACGAAAGTACTCGGCCTCGACGGCACTCTCGGAGGTCTCTCCGAGCCATCGCCCGAGGTGGGAGTAAACTTCGCGGGCCCGTTCTCCCATCTCTTCATCATCGAATTGGCGGTAACCGGTCGTCCGCGGATCTTCACGCATCCTACGTACGAGCCGCTCGGTCAACTCATCCGCATGGTCCTCGATGAGGTCCACGAGTCGCCCTACCCACATGGATGCCCTCCTTGTGATCGTGTGAGCATGAGGGTCGCTGCTGCCCGAAGTCTACCCTCCTCAACCCGTCGAAGCGATAGATCACCCCCGCGTCCATGAACCAGCACGCGACGGCCACGCCGATCCATGGCCAGCCTCATGACGCTACAAGTTCGCCAGGTCCTCCGGCCCCGTGGGGCCGATCTTACCCTTCACCGAGCTGAGCAGCTCATGAGGGTCGTAGGAGATGCCCTCCTTCACGACCATCCGGTGGACATTGAATGAACACCGGGCGTTACCACTGGATTCCCCTGTGTAGAAAGAGGAGCTAGTCATGAGCGACGGTGTAGCCATCCCTCCGTGACCTTCCCCCAGATCAGCAGGACGAACTCCTCCGGGAATGTCAGTCCCAGGAATGCCTTGAGGCCACGGATGCACCGGCGCGCGCACGGAATGACATCGTGGAGAAGTGCGAGGATACACCTGAGGCTCTTGTTGGTATGCTGGTTCGAGAATCTTGCATGATTAGCCAAGTCACAGACACCTTCGGATGTACCCGAAGAATCAAACTCTAGGGATGACGGGTGTGGCTTCCGCTGTCTTCACAGGAGAGGACCATGAAGGACTGCTCGATCCAACTGACGCATCACCCCGGCGATCTCGCCCGGGTGGCGCAGGCGCTCGCGCGACGCGGTGCCAACATCAGGGCACTCGCGGTGGTCAGTGTCGGCGGCCACGCGATCGCGCGCATCATCCCCGACGATATCGAAGTAGCACGCCGCGCATTCCAGGAAGCGAACATCCGTTTCCAGGAGAGCGAAGTGCACACCGTGCTACTCGAGAACAGCCCGGGCGAGCTCGCTGTCGTCACGAACCGACTCGGCGATGCGGGGATCAACCTCGAGGCGCTCTACGTCACCGGGATCACGGGCGACCTCGTCGAGATCGCCATCGTCTGCGACAACCCCAAGAAGGCCAAGAAGCTGCTGGAGGAGTTCTGAGCCGAGCCGGCCGCCGGCTCTCAGTAGACGGTCGCCATTCCACCTCAATCCACCTTGATCCACTGTGTGCTGAGCTAGTGGAGTTGACCCGCTTTGGTGGACACCTCAGTAGTGAGGGAGACAGGAGGAGTCCACGATGCCAAGAACACATGCGCCGTACCCGCCGGAGTTTCGGCGGCAGATGGTCGAGTTGGTCAGGTCGGGCCGCTCCGTGGAGGAGCTGGCCCGGGAGTTCGAGCCCTCAAACGGGGCGATACGGAACTGGGTCAAACAAGCTGACTTGGATGAAGGCCGTCGCAGTGACGGGCTGACGACGGAGGAGCGTGGGGAACTCAGGCAGCTTCGGCGTGACAACAAGCGTCTGCGCATGGAGCAGGAGATTCTAAAAAAAGCCGCCGCCTGGTTTGCTCGGGAGAGCAACTCGATCCCGGAACGGGGTTCGAGTTCATGAAGACGAATCAGGCCGACTTCCCTGTGCGGGCGATGTGCCGTGTGCTGGATCTCTCCCCCAGCGGCTACTACGCCTGGTTGGATCGCGAGCCTTCGGCTCGGGCGAAGCGAGATGAGGAGCTCACAGAGCGGATCGAGACGGTCTGGCGCGAGAACCGAAGGGTCTATGGCCGGCCCCGCATCTACGCGGACCTCAAGGAAGCTGGCGAGCGGGTCGGTGAGAAGCGGGTGGGCCGGCTCATGAAGCAGGCCGAGATTGTGGGAGCTAGCCGGAGGCGGCGCGGCCCGAAGACGACCAGGCGCAACGAGGACGCCCGTCCCGCGCCGGATCTCATCGAGCGGGACTTCAGCGCAGACGGGCCAGACCAGTTGTGGGTGGCCGACATCACCTACATCCCGACCTGGGCGGGGTTCTTGTACCTCGCGGTTGTGCTCGACGTCTGGAGCAGGCGGGTGGTCGGGTGGTCGATGGCTACGCACCTGCGCACCGAGCTCGTCCTGGACGCGCTGAACATGGCGACCTGGCAGCGCCGGCCCGAATGCGTCATCCATCACAGTGATCAGGGAACCCAGTACACCTCGATCGCCTTCGGCCTACGCTGCAACGATGTCGGTGTGCGGCCCTCGATGGGCTCCGTGGGCGACGCCTACGACAACGCGATGTGCGAGAGCTTCTTCGCGACGCTCGAGTGCGAGCTACTCGACCGGCAGCGCTTCCGGACCCAGGCCGAGGCGAAGATGGCCGTGTTCGACTTCATCGAGGGCTTCTACAACCCCCGGAGGCGACACTCGGCACTGGGTCAGCTGTCGCCCATCAACTTCGAGCGTCGCCACGGAGCGGCAGCATGAGAAACCTGCGTGGCCAAGTTGCCCTTTACTCCCCCGCTGCGCGGGGGAAGCTTTCCTCTCCCCAGCGAGGGGGACAGACTATAAACCTCAGTGTTCACCCGTCCACTGAAACGGGACAGCTCCACTGCCGCTAATCGGTACCAGCGAACTGCTTCGACATCGTCTTCGGGCACCCCCAAACCGGACTCGTACATCAGCCCGAGACTGAATTGAGCGAGCTCGTCCCCGGTGGTGGCACACGAGAGCAGGATTTCCACCGAGCTCAACACACTGATATCCGAGCAAGAGGTTTGCTGCACGTCTTGGCTCGAACCGGGATGTGGGGCGCAGAGGACCATCGCAAGCATGCCGAGCTCCAACCCACCGGGTACGCCTGTGCGACCTGTCATCGTTGAACCTCCAGTCGTCATCTTAGTCCTTGACAACCGCAGCGAATTCGGGCTTCAAGACTTTGAGGGCCACCTTGCGGTTGTGCTTGACGTCCTCTCACGAGGGGACGATGGCACAGGAGCCGGATGCACCTGGCGCGACGAGGCTCAGTGTAATGACATGATAAGGTGGCCTGCGCGCACAGGATTCGAGGTAGCAGCCTACCTCCTGGGCCGCAGCTCCACCTCCAGATCCTGACGCCTATACATGCAGATCCCGTTCACGTTCTCACAGACGTAGTAGAGGGCGTATCCCGGTATCGTGATCGGGCCGCGGCCGAGCTCCTGGGGCGCACGGATCTCAGCCTCGATCACGCGAGTCTCCAGTGACACCACCTCGGGAGGGAGCGGATAGCCGTACATCCTGGTCTCGACTTCCCATCCCTCGGGCGGATCGAGCCAGAGGACCATCTCCTCGGCCTCGTTGTTCCAGTGTGCTTCCGTGCGCTGGATCGGTCGGAACGAGAAGTGCAGCCGGGTGACCACGCCGGGAGCGATCCCGGCCGGGACAGCGACGGCCTCGACTTCGATGAACTGGTCCTCGTCGCGAAGCACACGACCCAGAGGGTCGGGCTCTGGGGGAGCGTCCAGGCTGGCGACGAAGTCCCGTTCTGGGCTTGCAAACTCGGAGCCGCGAGGCTCAACGGCGAGTGGAGCAGGCTCTTCGCCCCAGGCCTGGATATCGTCGCGGGCCGTGACGACCCAGTCGTAGAAGGGGTAGGGCTTGTCGAGCCTGGGCCCGTACTGCTGGATGCGTCTGCGCCAGATGTACTGGTTGGGATCGATCTCGAGCGCGGCGGACCACTCGTCGACGGCCTTCTGGAAGTCGCCGTCGCGCCGTCCGTCCGAGTCGTAGCGCATACGGTAGGCGACGCCCAGGCGGAAGTGCGCCATGCCGTCTTCAGGCTGTTCGCTCACCACGCGCTCGTACGCGTCAATAGCCTGGTCCACTCGGCCGGCCCCGCCCAACACAGCGATCGCGTCGCCATAGGCCTTCCACGCCTCCGCGCTGCCCTCGGACTGTGCTCGCGCATAGAGGGCAGCCACGTCCGGCGGAGGAGTGGGTGCCGACGGCTCGTCCCGTGCGGAGCCAAAGCTCTCCTCTAGAAAGTCCTCGGTGATGCTGCCGTCCTCCTGCATCGCTGGGAGGATCTTCCGGATCACCCCGCTCTCGTCGATAGCGAGGGAGATCGGCACGTGAGGTGCCTCCAGCAGATCGTACGAGTCGACAAGGATGGGCCATCCCATCTGCTTCCACTGCATGAAGAGGCGGGCCCGGTCGGGGTGCTGCTCCTGGATGATCCCGACCATCTGTACGCTGCCGATGTCCTGGAGGCTCTCGGTCGCGTTGTGCCACCCGGGCACGTGTCGCCTACAGCCTGCTCACCAAGATGCAAAGATGTGCAGGATGACCTTCTGACCGCGGAAGTCGGCGATAGACGCGGGCCGCCCGTCATCGAGGGACGGGAGCGACAAAGTGGGGAACGGTCTGCCCACCTTGAAGCCGTGCGACGGCATGGAGCTCTGCGCACGCGCTTCGTTCGGAACAGCGATGGCGATCAGCGGGAGTAGTGTGACGACGAATTGTCGGGCGGATATGTTCATCATTCCTTCACCTGCACGGCAGCCTCCTCCCAGTTTAGCTCACAGGCGGTCGCGTGTCGAGCAAGGGAGCCGAGGTCGTTGGGCCGGAGCGCCCTCGTGGGTTAGAGGGCCGTTAACGGCTTAAGCATCTGGACGCGATGATGGAGGGGTGCGTCGCGGATTACAATCTGACATGTTCCGCCGGGAATCAGAAAACGGATGGCCATGTCTACCATCGACCGGGTACACGAGTTTCTCGCGCGCGGCCTCTCCGGTTTCCCCTGGCGCGTTGTCATCAGCGATTGGCAGGACCGTACGCGCACCCCGCGAGAAGCTTCAGGCCCGCGCCGACTCCGGGAAGAATCGCGCGAGCGTGGACTCCGAGTTGCCCCTCGTGGCCAGGGACACCGCGACGATGAGCGTCAGCGAGGCGATCACGCCCGGATAGATCTCGTGAATGGTCATCAGTCCGGCGCGCTTGAGGGCCAAAGCGGCGATCGAGAACGTCAGCCCTGCGACGGCGCTCGCCAGGGCGCCCTGTCGAGTCGCCCTACGCCAGAAGAGACCGAAAAAGAGCGGCGCGAAGAGCGTCGAAGCCATTCCACCCCATGCGACGCTGGCGATCAAGCTGATCAGGGGGACCGGATGGGCCGAAACGTAGGCGGCCACTACCGTCGCTATTGCTCCGAAGATGAAGGTGGCTTTACGGCTCACCCGTAGAAGAACCTCCCCGGCGGTGTCGGGCCTGAACGGCTGATAGACGTCTACCGCGAAGTAGAGGCCGACGATGTGTAGGAGGCCGTCCGTCGTGGAGTGGATCGCCGCGGTGATCGCGAGCAGGATCGGGAGACTGGCCCATCCCCCGATTACGTTCTTCACCAGATATGGGAAGGCTCCATCCCCGAGCTCGTCGGCGGGGACCAGCATGCCGGCGCCGGTCCCGACCAGTATCACGGAGAGGAGAATCCCCATGACGAGGATCGCCCCGAACGCGATCTGACCGCGCGCGACGCGGACGTCCCGGCTCGCGTAGAAACGATGTAGATAGTACGACTGGGTCGGGATGCCCAAGCCCCATACGAGCATCCATCCGATGAAGTCGCTGGTGTTGCTCACGCTGCCGCCAAAGAAGCCTCCCAGGTGGGCAGGGGGGGCCGTGACGACCGCGCCGCCCGTTCGCCAAAGGACAACGCCTGCCGCCAGGAGCACACCGCCGGCCAGAAGGGCCGCCTGGACGATGTCGGTACGAAGAACCGACGCGAGCCCACCTAGCATCGTATAGCTCACGAAGACGACGCCCACCGTCAGGATAGAGACCGACGTGTCCAATCCGATCAGCGTGTTCATCGTGATGCCGATGGCCAGGAGTTGAACGACGAGGGTGATGGAGTAGAGGGCAATGATGGTGAGCGCAGAGAACGCCCTGAGCCCCGTCGACTCGTAGCGCAGGCCCAGGAACTCCGGCACGGTCGTGAGGCGAGCCCGGTGCAGTCGGCCCGAGGCCACGAGAAGGAGGATCCAACCGAGCGCGTAGCCGTAGCAGGTGAAGGCCGCCGCCGACCAGCCGTTGATCGACGCGTATCCCGAGACTCCGATGATCGTGACAGCTGAGAGAAAGGTCGCGACAAAGGCGCTCGTCGCCAGGCCCAAGCCCATCGTGCGGTCGGCCACGGCGTAGGACTCGAAGGACTTCTTGCGGTAGCCCCATACGCCGACTCCCAGGATGAAGATGGAGTAGGCGATGAAGGCCGAGAGAAGCCCGAGGTCCATCAGCGATCCTCCCGGATCTGCTCCCGCTTCTCCTTGCGTTCGAACAGGAGCATGAGCGCCATCGGAACGACGCAGATGCCTGCTGCCGACAAAAGGATCAGATAGACGGTCATGACGAAGCCGCTCCTGGCCCCATTACACCGAGGGCTCCGAGCCCATCAAGACCTCGCTGCGGGAGCCATGGTGGCCTCGCGACGACTGGCCTCCAGGGTGACCTGGTTGCTGGAGAGTACGGGCACACCGAGTGCACCTCGGAGGACATCCATCGCTTCGATGCCACGCCAGTTCGTGCAGGAAAGAAAGACACAGTCCGCGGAAACGCCCACCATCCCCGTCCGAACGAAATTCGTGATCTCGGGGGGAGTCACTCGACCGATGTCCCCATTGTCGCGAAGCTGCATTCCCTTCGCGCATGCGATCTCGTACCCGCCCTCGGCCACACAGCGCGTCACGCTCGACGTCAGCTCATCGGGGTAGGGGGTGAAGACGGCAACCCGGCTGGGCCCGATCGCCTCCAACTCGGCGAGCATCGCACTGATCACGGTAACGACGCTCGCACCCGTACGGGCATGTATGTCATCGATCATCTCCCGGTCGTGTCCGAGCCCTCCCAGGGAGCCGGCGGAAGTGCATCCGAAGACCACCAGGTCCGGCGCCGTGGTTGCGATCTGCGTGAGGCACCTGGGAAGCTCCTCTTGCAGCATGCGGATCTCGGCCTCCTCCGTGACACTCTCGAGGAAAATGCGCCACGTGCTCACCGTCCAGGGGAAGTCGGTCCCCGTGCGGTGGAAGTCGGGCTCCATGACCGTGTTCGAAGCCGGAACGATCAGCGCGAGGTGAGAGCGAGTGGAATGCATGCGGCACATTACAGTGACGAAGCGACGGGGTCCAACCGGAACCGGAGAGCCTCTACTCCTTGAGCACGATGTCGATACAGAGCACGGCCGCCAACTGGTTTCTCGTTACGCTCTCCGCGGGGACGGTCCTGGAGATCTCGAGCACGTAGTTAGCGTGAACAGGACGGTGGTCTACAGGAACTCCTCTTCCCTGCTACCCGTGGTGGTCAGAATGAGCACCTGATGGCGTTGGAGGCTGCCAACCGCTAGGCCCCCCCACCCCCCTCTTTGCCCCTGGGCCCGAACTGCGATTGTCACTGGCGTCGCAACCGGCCCGACTCATAAAAAAGCCCAGCACCTGTAACTCGCTGCTGAGCTTTTAGTTATAGAGAGCGGGCGACCGGACTCGAACCGGCGACCCTCAGCTTGGGAAGCTAGAAACGGGCGTCAGCCAGCGCCACACACGCGCATAAAGACTGACATTTCGGTTTTCGTTCGCCCACTAGCGTCAGTGGGTTTTGTTACCACTGGTGTTACCGCCTTTCGCCGCCTCGCGGCGCACAGACGGCGCACACGATCATGTGGGCCAACAACAGCGGGTGACGACCGTCAGGTGGGTTGCCAGGAGCTCCGGCGGCGTTCTTCGGACCAAGCTAGCTCTTACACGACTCCGTAGGCTAGCATGGCGTCGGCGACCTTGATGAACGCCGCGATGTTCGCGCCCTTCACGTAGTCGATGTAGTCGTCGCCGGGGGCCCGGCCGTACTCGGCGCAACGGTCGTGGATGCCGGTCATGATGTCGCGCAGGAGCTTCTGGAGCTCCTCTTCCTTCCACGTGATGCGCGCGGAGTTCTGACTCATCTCGAGGCCGGAGACGGCTACGCCGCCGGCGTTGGCGGCCTTGCTGGGAGCGAAGAGGATCCTCGCCTCGATGAAGGCACGGATCCCGTCCTGCTCGGTCGGCATGTTCGCGCCCTCGGAGACGCCGCGGATCCCGTTCTTGATGAGAACGTTCGCTTCCTCGGTGGAGATCTCGTTTTGCGTGGCGCAAGGGAAGGCGAGATCCGCCTCGATGTTCCAGGGCCGACCCACGTGGTGCTCGCAGCCGAACTCCCTGGCGTACTCGCTCAGGCGGCCTCGACGGACGTTCTTGAGGTCCATCACCCAGGCTAGCTTCTCCTCGTCGATGCCGTTCGAGTCGTAGATGAAGCCGTTCGAGTCGGAGAGCGTGACGGCCTTGCCGCCCAGCTGGTTGATCTTCTCGACGGCGTACTGCGCGACGTTGCCAGAGCCGGACACGAAGCAGCGCTTGCCCTCCACCGAGTCCTTCACGTTGCCGAGCATCGACTCCATGAAGTACACGGTTCCGTAGCCCGTAGCCTCGGTGCGAATCGGACTCCCGCCGTACTCCATACCCTTGCCGGTGAGGACCCCGACGAAGCGGTTCGTCAGTCGCTTGTACTGCCCGAAGAGGTAGCCGATCTCGCGCGCTCCCACGCCTATGTCGCCGGCGGGCACGTCGGTGTCCTCGCCGACATGCCGGTAGAGCTCGTTCATGAAGCTCTGGCAGAAGCGCATGACCTCGCGATTGGACTTGCCCCTTGGATTGAAGTTCGCGCCGCCCTTGGCGCCGCCCATGGGCAGACCGGTGAGGCTGTTCTTGAAGGTCTGCTCGAAGGCCAGAAACTTGAGGATGCTCTGGCTCACGCTCGGGTGAAAGCGGAGGCCTCCCTTGTAGGGGCCGATCGCATTGTTGTTCTGCACGCGCCAGCCGCGCTGCACGCGGATGTTCCCGCTGTCGTCCTCCCAGCAGACGCGGAAGCTAACCACGCGGTCCGGCTCGGCGATGCGTCGCAGGATCTGCGCGTCATGGTAGATCTCCTTGTCGGCGATGTAGTCGAAGACATTGCTCGCCACCTCGTAGACGGCCTGCTGGAACTCTGTCTCTCCGGGATTGCGCCTCTTCAGGCCCTCCATGAACTGCTCGAGATCGACGTGGTCCGATATGGCCATGGGATTCCCCCTCAAGGAGGCCCGAGCGCGGCTCCCGCCCGGGAGTGGGACGATGAGCAGCCGTTCTGAACTTGCCCGAGGGAAAAATAGCGAGAAGAATGCGGTTCACCAGATGCGAGCGAGTCGCCACCGATAGCGCACCCATTGCAGGCTCTCGTATAGACGTGATCGTTGAGCGGAGAGTCCTTATTTAGGTCAAGGCTACCGGGATCGAGGTCGGGCTGCTACTCACCCCCGGGGGCCGGGTACAGCCAGCCCCGGAACAGCCTGGTGAGAAAGGGCATGGCGACCCACGTCATGAGCGTCACCAGGATCACCGCAGTGACGAACGTCCTCACCACGAACTCGGAGCCGATCGTGATGGGGACACTCAGGTACGGAATGTCGAAGACCGTTCCCATGAGCGGAAGAACGATGAGCAGCAGCGGGTAGATGGCGAGGATGATGAGCAACGCCATCTTCCATTTCGGCGGCGGCACGACAGCGGGCTGGCCTCGAGCAGCTCCAGGAGATCAAGCACATCGGTCCCGTGCGAGCGAAACAGATCATCGAATTGCGACGTGTGAAACCGTTCGCGTCCGTTGACCAACTGACCCGCGTAAGAGGCATCGCGGCGAAGCGACTGGCTGACATCAAGCAGGAAGGGATTGCGTGCGTCAGGAAAAAGGGGGAACGCCAGGCCGGGATAAGGCTCGCGGTCTGGGTCTATGGCGATTCACGGCAGGCCGTACACCCGCTGGGGGAATGCACGCGACATATCGAACTGGTCTCGGCCAAGGAGGTTGCGGCTGAGATGGGCACAACCGAGGAGTAAATCAGCCGGCAGTGCACCACGCTCATGGGGATGCTGGACATTCCGGTGCGGATGGCATACCAGTTGGGAGACCGATCATGAAGGTGTTTGTCGATGACGTATGCGGGCGCCCCCGGAGGTGTTGGTTCACGGAAGGGGGTGTCACATGCAGGCCGACGGACCCCTGGCCACGAACAGGAGCCGTGAATGGTGAAAACCGCCGTGGAGCACCGACGGGCCGCCCCACACATCGTAGCGGGAGTTCTTCCCGCGATGCTCCTTCTCGCCGCGTGCACGTCCCCGGAGCCCGCCAGTTCCAGCGGCGCGGACCCTGCGGGGTCGACCGCTGAGGCGAACGTCATCGAACTCGGCATGCCCTTCCCCGACACCGTTCCAACGGCGGAGCGTCAAAGCGTCCTGCTCGATGCATCCCACTCCGAGTGGAGGAGGCCTTCGCCCCCGGTCTGGCACGCCCGCTTCGAGACGTCGAAGGGGGACTTCGTCACCGAGGTGGTGCGGGAACACGGGCCCCACGGCGCGGACCGCTTCTACAACCTGGTCCGTCTCGGCTACTACGACGACACGCGGTTTCATCGCGTGAACCCCAACTACATCGTTCAATGGGGTCTTCACGGCGATCCCGCCGTGAACGCAGTGTGGCAGGCCCATCCGATCCCCGACGATCCCAAGTACGGCAGCAACGTTCGGGGCTCGTTCGCGTTCGCCCAAGCGCCTGTGCCCGAGAACCGCACGACCCAGATCTACATCAACGTCGGGGACAACACGCGCAACGACGGGGAGCCGTTTGCCATCTTCGGACAGGTGGTCGAGGGGATGGACGTCGTAGACCAGCTCTACTCGGGATACGGCGAGAGCTCGGGGAGCGGGGTGCGGCAGGGAAGGCAGGGCGACATCGTGGAGGGCGGCAACGCATACTTGGATCAAGAGTGGCCCCTCCTGGACTCGACGATCCGAGCGAGGGTCATCCGTTACGAGGGCGAGATGAGGTGAAGGGCTCCCGCGTAGCCCACCTCTGCGCGATCACGCTCGTCTGGGCCGCCCTGCCGGCGACGGGGCTCGCCCAGGTCGCGCGGATCGAGATCGACCGCCGGGAGCCGTTCGCGGACGGCCAGTCCTTCGGCGAGGTCGGTCCATACGAGCGGCTCGTGGGCAGCCTCTACCTGGAGGTGGATCCCGACGATCCTGCCAACCAGCGCATCACCGACATTCATCGCGCACCCGTCAATCAGCGAGGCCGTGTGGAGGTCCGCACGGACTTCTACCTACTCAAGCCTGTGGACCCGTCCCGCGGGAGCGGCCGGCTCCTCTACGACGTGAACAACCGGGGTGGCAAGGTCGCGCTCGGCACCTTCAACGGTGCGGGCGGCAACGACCCCGATCGGGCGGGGAGCGGCTTCCTGATGGAGCGTGGCTACTCGGTGCTGTGGACCGGCTGGAGTGGTGACGTGCTCCCCGGCGGCGGCCGACTCACGACCGACGTGCCGGTGGCGAGCGACGACGACGCGACCCTCACAGGAAGGGTCTACGTCGAGATGGAGAGTGGAGGCTACCAGCTCTACCGCAACAACTTCGTCACCCAGAGCAGCGAGTCCGCCGACCAGCTCCTCTACAGCATCCCCTTCGACTGGGGCGCATCGCTTTCGTACCCCTCCGCGACCCTGGACAACGGGAACGCGACCCTGACCATGCGCCCCGACCGGAGCGCCGCCCCGACGGAGATTCCGAGGGACGCGTGGGGGTTCGCGCGCCACGAGAACGGCCAGGTCATCCCGGATGCGTCCCAACTCTACGTACACGACGGATTCCGGCTCGGGTGGCTCTACGATCTCGTCTACATGGCGGAGAACCCCCGTGTGACAGGGCTGGGCATGGCGAACGTGCGCGACCCGGTCTCCTTCTTCCGGTATGCCGAGTCCGACGACATGGGGCAGCCCAACCCGCTCGCCGGAGCGATCCGCCTGGCCTACGGCTTCGGCGTGTCGCAGTCGGGCCGCTACCTGCACCACTTCATCTGGGACGGCTTCAATACGGACACCGAAGGCCGCCCGGTCTTCGACGGGGTGTTTGTCGAGGTCGCGGGCGGCGGCAAGGGGCTCTTCAACTACCGCTTCTGGCAGACGACCCGGCACGGGAGCCAGCACGAGGAGAACCTCTACCCGTCCGATTTCTTTCCCTTCACCTCGGTCCCGCAGGAGGACCCCCTGACCGGCGAGCGGGGGGACATGTTCGAGCGGGCACGAGCGGCGGGTAACGTCCCGAAGGTGATGTTCCTCCAGACCTCGACCGAGTATTGGAGCCGCGCCGCGTCGCTCCTGCACACCGACGTCCAGGGGACCCGGGACATCGATCCGGACCCCAGCGTCCGCATCTACATGGTGACCGGGGCCCCACACACGTCCATGACGGGTGGGCACTACGACAACCCCCTGAACCGTCTGAGCCGAGGGCCCGTCAGCCGCGCACTCTTCGCCGCCCTCGACGAATGGGTAGCCGACGGGGTCGAGCCGCCTCCGAACCGCTACCCCCGGATCGACGACGGTACGCTCGTGACGTTGGACGTCTACAGGGCCTCCTTCCCGGACATCCCGGGATCACGGATGCCGACCGCGGTCTACCGGCCGATCCGCCTCGACCCAGGTCCCCGCTGGAGGACCGCGGGCATCTCCGACAACGCGCCGCCCCGGGTGGGAGAGCGCTACACGACCCTCGTGCCTGCGGTGGACTCGGACGGCAACGACGTGGCGGGAGTCAGGCTTCCCGACATCGCGGTACCGGTCGACACCCGGACGGGATGGAACCTCCGCACCGAGGCGTGGGGAGCCGACGGGATGCTCACCCGCTGGATGGGGTCGGTCTTCGACTTCCCGGTCACCCGGGCCGACCGGGAGGCGTCAGGGGATCCCCGCCCCGCGATTCTCGAACGCTACCCGACACGGGACGCCTACCTCAGACGAGTCTCCGAGACCGTGCGCGGGCTCCAGGAGGGCCGCTTTCTCCTTCCCGCGGACGCGGCCTCCCTCCTGGTTGCGGCGGAGGAGCGTTCGTTCTGGGCCTCCCAGGTCGTGGGACCGGGGAACGCTTCCCTCGAGCCCGTCATCCGCGGAACGGTCGTGGACGACCAGTCTGGACTCCCGATCGGGGGCGCGTGGGTGCGCGTCCTGAGCGAGGGGGGAGCCTGGGTCGGCCCGTCCGTCACGGGGCGCGATGGCCGGCCCGGGGGATCCGCTGTGCGTGTGCGATCCGTGACGCAGTCGCTGACCTGGGGATCGCGATTCGGGCGGGCCTGCACACCGGCGAATGCGAGGTGGTGGGTGACAAGGTGTTGGGAATCGCGGTACACCTTGGAGCCCGCGTCGCGGGCTGTGCGGAGGCCAACGAGGTTCTCGTCTCCAGGACCGTCAAGGACCTCGTTGCCGGTTCCGGCCTTGGATTCGTCGACCGCGGAGCTCATGCACTGAAGGGGATCCCCGGCGAGTGGCGTCTCTTCGCGGCGTCCGAAGGCTCCGCGGAATGAGGTCGGTGCGCGCGGCCCAGGGTCGCGCATTTCGCTTGCGGTCGGCATTCTTGTCGTGCAGCAGAATCGCGAGAAGTTCTATGAAAGAGAGTGTCAAGAGCGGGCTCCGCCCCGGCTGGATGCGAAGCCGTGTTGGGCTTGGCACTCAGCCCCTTGGTTGGATTAGCCGGATCGTCAGAGAGCGGTGTGCTGGATGAGTCAGTCTTCGTGTGGGCCATGATGATCCTCGCTTGGATGATCGATCCGTCCGGACTTGATTGAGTGGACCTGGGTCGTACGACGCGAACCATGGTTCTATCTGAGACTCAGCCTCGGGCCGGCCTGACACTTCTTCGGGTTCTGCGGAAGGGCCTGGAGTTAGACTCGTGCCTCGGCATGACTGCGAGCCGGGCGTACGTCTCGCGTTGAGACTGCCTCCCGCACCGTCGTCCGGGGATTCGACGTTCCAAGGGATCGAGGGTCATACGCTGCACCCTACGCTCCGGGACGACGAACCCCCTCTATATTTGGGGTCGACTCAGCTGGGTCGGATCAAAGACTTCTCCGGTTTTGAGTAGACGAAGGGTGAGCGCGGCGAGCTTACGCGCCAGCGTCACACGGGCGAGCTCCTCGCGCATCCCGCGCTCGATCATTCGGTGATAGAAATCTTGTAGAGGGCCCCGACGTCCGATGGCTACGTTGGCGGCGCCCTTAAAGACATTCTTGAGTACGCGATTGTGGTTGGGGTTCAACCCTCGCGTGAGCGGCGGGCGACGACGACGACGAGGGCGCCCATCAAACAACTCGTAGTCGGCGCTCGAGCGGGTGACCACGGCGAGTTAGAAATCTTGTAGAGGGCCCCGACGTCCGATGGCTACGTTGGCGGCGCCCTTAAAGACATTCTTGAGTACGCGATTGTGGTTGGGGTTCAACCCTCGCGTGAGCGGCGGGCGACGACGACGACGAGGGCGCCCATCAAACAACTCGTAGTCGGCGCTCGAGCGGGTGACCACGGCGAGTTAGAAATCTTGTAGAGGGCCCCGACGTCCGATGGCTACGTTGGCGGCGCCCTTAAAGACATTCTTGAGTACGCGATTGTGGTTGGGGTTCAACCCTCGCGTGAGCGGCGGGCGACGACGACGACGAGGGCGCCCATCAAACAACTCGTAGTCGGCGCTCGAGCGGGTGACCACGGCGAGTTAGAAATCTTGTAGAGGGCCCCGACGTCCGATGGCTACGTTGGCGGCGCCCTTAAAGACATTCTTGAGTACGCGATTGTGGTTGGGGTTCAACCCTCGCGTGAGCGGCGGGCGACGACGACGACGAGGGCGCCCATCAAACAACTCGTAGTCGGCGCTCGAGCGGGTGACCACGGCGAGTCCGGCATAGGCCCACAGGTTGCGCTTCGTGCGGAAGCGCCAAGGCGTACCAATGGTTGCCAACAACAGCGCGATACGCACGGGCCCGCAGTAGGGGATCGTCTCGAGCACCCCAAAGGCCGGATCGCGCTTCGCTTCAGCGACCATGGCCGCCTTGGTCTTCTTGCGCTGAGTCCGAAGCACATCGAGCTGAGCGTACAGGGTCTCGGCACGTAGCCGAGCACCGTGCTCGGGTAGCTGTGCGACCCAGGCGGCGCGCCCCTTCGGCTGGTAGACACCGCCGCCCGTGGTTCGGATGGCCCGCGCACGGAAGAGTGCCTTGAGCCGCAGCATCACGCGCGTGCCGTCCTCGACGAGGTTGCGATAGGCTCGAGTCAGCTCCTTGAGATCGGCCCGGCCGTGTGCGCCGTGGTATACCGCTCGCAGGCTGCCGCACCGCAACTGCTCCGACAGTTCGTCGGCATTGACCTGGTCCCCCTTGTTGCCCGATCGCTTCTCGCCTCTGCGGTCGCACACGATCACCCGGTCTACACGAGGACTCAGTAGGTCGTAGAGCCACTGCGCCTGTGTTCCCTCCTCGAACACCACGTGCACCGACCCAGCCATCGCGCTGAAGAACTCCCTTATCGATTCGTCGCTCGTCTCCACCACGCTGCGCGCGATCACACGCCCCCCTTCGCTCCGAACCGTCGCCACCGTCATTGCCTGGTGCACGTCGAGCCCCACATACTTGGTGTTCCGCTTCATGAGAGCCGCCCTCTGCTGTGGTCCATGGTTGTTTCGCAACTCCACGGTACCCACAGGGGGCGTGCTTTCAAGTTGTGTTAGGCAGAACGTCCAAGCACTGCGAGACTCAACCCTCGTACGCTATCCGGTAGATGCGACGACTACCGCTCACGACAAGGTCCATATACCCCGCCATGGCCTCGCGCGCTGCTTGGTTCTCTGTGAACGCGAAGTACGTGTCGAGATCCTCGACTGTGGACTCGAAGATCACAGTCCAGTAGTCCGCGACGTGATCGACGAGTACTCGATGCGCGTGGACTCCATCGGCAGCGAGGTGTGGAGCCGCTGCGGTAAACACCTCTACGAGCGCGTTGGCCTTTCCGGGCTTGGTCTTGAAAGTGTCTTGCACGACGAACATGATCGATGCCCCTCCATTCAGAGAACCGAGTCAGCCGACATCCCGAACGGCTGAAAGAACGCTTTACGACCTCGCGTGCTTCACCGTTGAGGTACGGTCGCTTACGTCCGAGTATGCCAGGCGACAGAGGTCGGCAGCAAGTCAGCCTCCATATCGACGGTGTTCTGCCCAGGATCACCTAGCTTGTAGAATATTGTTGCATGAACCTCCTCTGGGGCGAGCAAGCCGATAACGGCCCCCTAAGCCACGAGAACGCTCCAGCCTACCCAGGATACCGAATAAATCCCGAAGACGCTCAGAACGTCATTGCAGGCCGGGTTCTGCTTGCGCCAATGTCGCGCTCAAGGTCCTCAAGCCTGAACTGGCCGCCGTTGTAGGTGCCGAGCGGTTCCTGGCTGAGATCCAGGTGACGTTGGTCCAGCGGGTCCGAAGGCCTATGTCAACCTTCTCTGGCCGGCGGTTGGCGGTGCTCAGGAATCGTGCCACCGACCGTTGCCCTCGATTCATCTGAAGTCAGTCACAAGATTGCAGGAACGTCCTGCCACTGCCATCTCCACCATTGCAAGACATTGCTACGGCGAGGGCGGCGGGCAGTACGATCCACTTCGGGCCGACTGTGCGCGTAAGGAAGGCTTTAGCGCCCATCGACCACATCGTCACGCGGGCCGGTTTCAATAATGGGGACGTGCGCCTACACCAGCTTCGGCACACCTACACGGCGGCCAGGATCCAGACGCTGGACCGGGGTCGGCCCGTGGCGCTCTACACGGTGGCGCGTGAGCTCGGCCACCGGTCACTGAACATGATCGAGGACAGGTATGGCCATCTCCACGACCGGGCGGAGGTCGGCGGGAAGGAGGTCGTGGAGTTCCTCGTACAGGAGTACGAGAAGAAGCTAGGGGACCGGATTCGCGCTCTTCAGGAGGCGACATGATGGAGGACGGCACGAGGGCGCGCCACGCCGCCCACGAGATGGCGCGATTCCTGGAACTGCATGTGGAGATGAAGAACCCCTCGTGCGAGTACCTCCCCATCATCTGGCATTCGATGAGGACCACCTATGCCACACACGTTCGTAACCTCTTGGAGTTCTTTCACGAGCGCTCTCCCCACGGTGGAGGCGGGAAGGCAGCGAAGGACATCAAGTACGGAGAGTTGGTAGATCCGAACCCATATCGAGGCAACTGGACAGAGGAGGAGGAGGACTGGTGGAATCAGGCGACGCAACTTGCGTCACACCTCGGGGGAGAGCGCTCGGATCATGGCGAGCTCGACGAGTGGGAGGATCGAGGGTGTGAGAAAGCGCTGGTGCCGATGATCAAGGACGCCGTAGCGCGCGTTCCAGACCAACTCCGTCTCGAGGGAGCGGACGTACCCCGGGCGCTGGCGCGGTTCCTAGCAGCCACCGCAGCCCTCTGATTTGTTACCACCAGCGTTACCACGCTGACACGGACACCGGAAAAGAGAAGCGCCGCAGGGCCGGAAAGCCTTGCGGCGCTTGGTGTTTCCTGAAAGCGGGCGACCGGACTCGAACCGGCGACCCTCAGCTTGGGAAGCTGATGCTCTACCAACTGAGCTACGCCCGCGACGGGCGTTAATCTAAACGGGCCGTAGGGGCGAAAAAAGACCGGGCGCCCGCTTGGGACGCCCGGTCTTTCGCTTTCTTCGTCGGCCGTCTCCTCGGACAGATACTCCTAGTGTTCCGTTGCCGAAGTTCGCGAGCCACCAAGAGGGTCGGATGCACCGTGCCCTCGACTGGCCGAGACACTTTGGCAACGGGACACTAGCTGATGACCTCGTAGCTGTACCCCATCACATCGGTCTCGGCGTTGAAGGAACCCTGGAACTGCTGAGCCCCGTCCACGGGCGGCACGAGCACGGACACGTCCTGAGTCCCGAGCTCATTCCCCCCGTCGTCGTAGAAGTGGAAACGGAGAGTAACCGAGGCACCTTCCTCGAGCAGCTTGTTGGTCACGGAACCCGTGACGCGGGCTCCCCTACTCGTCGGCTGGAGCTGGAGGTTGTCCACGAGAAACGTGAGCGCCGTCATCGCTGCCACCATGGGGCCGAGGTCCTCGGTGCGCCCCAGCAGGGAGAGAGCCCTGAGGTGCACCTGATGGGCAAAGTAGTTCTTTCCGTCCATCTCCAGGAGCTTCTCGGAGTAGGGGAGCTGAGCTTCGTAGTTCTCCTCCAGCGCCAGGGCCTGCACCAGGTTCTGGAGGGCGTCGCGGTGCATGGGTGCCCGCTCGAGCACCTTCTCGAACGCGGTCGCGGCGCGGTCGTAAGCCTCGGCAGTGTAGAGCGTCACCCCGGCGGTGTAGTAGTCCCGCGCCGAGGCGTCATCGCGCTCCAGGATCTCGTCGTAGATGCTCAAGGCACCTTCCGCTTGGCCCGACTGTGCGAGGGCGATCGCAAGGCCGGTCCGTGCCGGGCCGTTGTCGGGATCGTCCGCGAGGATCTTCTCGTAGATGGCCACGGCCTCCTCAGCTCGATCGGCCCGGTACAGGACCTGGGTCAGGTTTTCGAGGGCCATGGGCCCGTACTGGCTGACCCACTGCAGCCGCTCTTGTTCGTTCCTTGGCTTGGAGTCCGGTGAGTTGATGACCTCGATCGCACTCTTCCAGGCCTCGATGCTGGCGTCCAGCTGGCCCGTGTTCGCGTAGGTGGCCCCGAGGTTGAGATACGCCTCCGGACGCCCGTCGAAGATCTGGTTGGCCCTGGCGAGGTGCGTCAGGGCGTTCTCGTTGTCCCCCGCCCTTTGCGCCGCGATGCCCTCGTTATAGGCATCGGCCCACGCGTTCTCGCGGAAGGGGCCCGTCCCATCTTCATCGTCGATGTAAAAGGGATAGATGGCCTCGGCCGTGTTGAAGGCGCTGTCGGCGGCCAGATACTCGCCCAACCCCAACCTGGCTGCGCCCAGGTGCAGATACCCCGTGGCATTGTGCGGGTATGCCTCGATAGCGTCGTAGCTGGCCTCGACGGCCTCTCGGTACAACTCGGCGGCAGCCACCTCGTCCTCCTCATCGGCCGCCCGCTGTAACATGAGGCCGACGATCAGGTTTTCGCTCGTCATACGAGGCTTGTCCTGGGTCGAAGCTTGGGAAGGCGCCAGTATGGCGGCGATAGCAAATAGGAAAAGCCCCGCACGGAGGTACATCGGATAACCCTCCTATAAGACCAGTGTGTCTAGACCATGTACTTTAGGACTACCGCGTAATTTAGAACTACCGCCAAGGGGCGGCAATCCGCCGATCACGGCGCCCGATAAAATATACTGCAAAACTCTCGCCGTGTTTCATCACACGAGTCGCTTTGTCGCGCGACAGGGCTCGACCTCCGGTCCTGAGTGCTGCCGGCTATTGTCCCAGGTAGGTGAGAACTCGCGCCGCCAGGGTCCCACTGAAGCCCGGGAGCCTAGCGATTTCTTCGGCGCTGGCCGACTTGACCCCTCGAACCGACCCGAATCGCATGAGCAGGAGCTTCTGCCTCTCGGGACCGATGCCGGGAATCTCAGAGAGATCACTCCGCACGGTTCTCTTCCGCCGGAGCTTCCGATTGTAGGTCACGGCGAACCGGTGAGCTTCATCCCGAATCCTCTGGAGAACATGTAACGCCTTGTTCCGCCGCCCGAGGCGGAAGGGCTCTCGTCTCCCGGGGCGGTAGACGAGCTCTTCCCGCTTGGCCAGGGACGCCAGTGCGACATCCGTAACGCCCAGCTCGGTCAGTGCGTTCTGCGCGGCCCCCAGTTGGCCCTTCCCTCCGTCGATGAGAACCAGATCCGGAAGCGGCCGCTCCTCTTCGAGCCGGCGGTGGAAGTACCGACTGACCACCTCGGCCATGGACCGGTAGTCGTCGTTGCCCCAATCGCCCTTGATACGCATGTGCCGATACTCGGCCTTCTTGGGCTCGGCGTTCTCGAACACGGCGGCGCTCCCCACGGTCTCGGTCCCCTGGGTGTGGCTGATGTCGAAGCACACCATCAGGCGGGGTACGACCTTCAGGTCCAGGCGATCGCGGAGGTCGTAGAGCACCTCCTCGGCCCGATCCTGCACCCGCTCGGTGGCCGTCAGGCGATCCTCCAGGGCGTGACGAGCGTTGTCGCCTGCGAGCTCCGAGAGGCGCTTCTTCGCCCCCCTCTTGGGAACGTAGATGCCTACCTTGCGCCCCGCCTCGTCGAGGAGGATCTCCTCGAGGAGGTCCATGTCCTCGAATTCGGTGGGGACCAGAACTTCCTTCGGGAGATTCCGACCGCCGCCGGTGCCCCGGCTCAGGTAGTGTCGCGAAGCGAAGGTCGTGAGAAGTGAGGCGTCGCTCTCCTCGCCTACGTCCGAGAATCGCAGCGTGTCGCGGCCCAGGAGCACGCCCCGTCGAATGCGCATCACCACGGCGGCGGCCAGCTCTCCGTCTCTGGCGAGGCCTACCACGTCGTAGTCACCGCCTCTCAGCTTCTCGACCCTCTGCTGACGGGCGAGGGCGTCGAGGGCCGCGAGGACATCCCGAAGGCGGGCGGCACGCTCGAAATCCAGCTCCACGGAGGCGTCGCGCATCCGCTTCTCCACGCGCTGTCGCACCTCCTCTGTCTCTCCGTCCAGCACCTTCAGGATCTCGTCGATCATCGCCCCGTACGAAGCCTGGTCCTGGTAGCCTACACAGGGAGCCAGGCAGCGTCCGATGTGGTAGTCCAGACAGGGGCGCTCCGGCGCCTCCCGGGGGAGGTCATAACGGCAGGAACGGACCGTGTAGAGCCGCTTGATGATCTCCAGGGCCTCGCGCATGGATCCCACCGACGTATACGGTCCGAAGTAACGCGACCCGTCGTCGTTCAGGGTTCGCGTCACGAAGACCCGCGGAAAGGGCTCCGTTGTCGTCACCTTGATATACGGATACCGCTTGTCGTCACGGAGCTGGATGTTGAAGCGGGGCCGGTGCTCCTTGATGAGGTTGGCCTCGAGGATGAGGGCCTCGGCCTCCGACCCCACGACGATCGTCTCGACGCCCTGGACGTGCCGGACCAGCTCCTCTGTCTTCAAGGGTTGGCCAGAGCCGCGGAAGTAGCTCCTGACGCGTGGTCTGAGGGACTTCGCTTTGCCGACGTAGAGGATGTCGCCCGCTGCGTCCCTGAAGAGGTAGACGCCGGGACGCGACGGAAGCCCTCGGAGTTGATCCTGAATCATCGGACGAGGAAGAAAAGCGGATTCACTGGGTATTTGCGCCGCCCCGGAGCAGATGCCGCAGGGGGACGCCAACGCCGAGCCGAGCGCTCGTGACGAGGTATACTACACCGAATATCAGGGCCGTTCCCACCGCAAGAGCCGGCTGGAGGAGCCAGGGAGCGGAATCGGCCATCAGCCCCGTGAGTAGACCGTCCCGGCGGGGCACGGTGGAGCCCAACGCCCACTTGGCCGCCACGGCGGCCAGCGCTGCGATAGCACCCGCCGCGAGGAGGCGAGACCGCACGTCGGACCTGGGCCCGTGGGAGCCGAGGGCTCGAACGAGCCGACCGCGGAGCATCACGTACTCGAGCCAGGCGGCGATGGAGGCACCCAGGGCCAGGCCCACGGCCCCGAAGCGGAGGCCTCCGGAGCTGAACCGGTCGAGGGGGAACATCAGGGACACCCCTATGGCCAGAGACACGGCCACTCTCAGATAGGCCATCCGCGCGGGCGTCCGAGTATCGCGAAGCGCGTAGAACGCGGTAGAGAGCACCCGGGAGCCCGATGACGCCAGAAGCCCCAGCGCATACGCGGCCAATACGGCGTGGACCACGGGTATGTCCGTGGCGAGGAAGCTTCCCCGCTGGTAGATGCCGCCGATGAACAGATCTCCCAGGAGGACGAACGCGATGGTCGACGGAATCAAGAGGAAATGGATGCGCTCGAGGGCGCTGGAGACCTGAGCCGCCAACTCCTCGGCCGGTCGCGTTCGCTGCCGGGAAAGCTCAGGCAGCTCCGACGCCGCGATCGACATCCCGAACAGGGAGATCGGTAGGATGTAGAGGGTCTGGGCGTAACCCAGCGCCGCCACCGCTCCCTCGACGAGGAGCGCAGCGAGGAACACGTCGAGAAGGCTGCCGATGTTCACGACGCCACGCGCCGCCACCACCGGGATGAAGTTGCGGATGGCCTCCTTCACTCCCGATGCGGTCCGGCTCACGGAGAGGCGGAAGTGCTCCAAGAGCGGCACGACGTAGGGGAGCTGCACCACCAACTGGAGCACCCCGCCGCCGAAGGCGCCCCCCGCCACCGCCAAGAGGAGCGCGGAGCCCGTCCAGCCCACCCCGAAGCCCAACCCGACCATGGTGAGGAGAATGGCGCCATTCCAGGCCACGGGCGCCACATAGGAGACGAAGAACCGGCGGTGGCTGTTGAGGATCGCCAGCGCCCAGGCCGAGACCACGAGAACCGCTGTCATGGGAAAGAGGATCTGAACCATGACCGTGGTGAGTGCGAGCTTCTGGGGGTCCCACCGGAAGAAGAAGACGGGCACCAGGGTAGGCGCCAGGAGGACACCGATGAGCGCCGCCCCGCCGGCCACGACCATCAGGATGCCGAGGACCGCCCCGGCGAACCGGCCTGCGTCTTCTTTCCTGCCCTCCTCCAGGAACTCTGCGTAGACCGGGATGACCGAGGCGCTCAGCGTCCCCTCTCCCAGCAGGTTCTGGATGACGTTCGGGGTCTTTAGCGATACGCGCCAGACATCGGCCAGTCCCGTGTTTCCGAAGAAGTATGCGAAGACCACATCGCGCACGAAGCCGCTGATCCGACTGAAAAAAATGCCCGCGCCGACCATGAAGGCGGCACGGGAGCGTCGGCCCACTGTGGGATCGGGGCTACGCGTCTCGATCACCGGGCGGAAGCACTTCCGAAGCCGGGCGCTCCGTGAGGAGCTTGTTCAGGAACTGGCTCTCCTCCTCGAGGCGGCGCACCTCGGAAGTCAGCCGCTCGAACTCCCCTTCGAGGGAGGAGAGACGCTCCGCGGTGACCTTATCGTTGCCGGACCCCAAGCCGCGCCTCTCGAGCCGCCCCGCGAGAGCCCGTCCCACCGGCGAATCCAATATGATGGCCAGAATCGGAATCAGCAGGACGAGCACGAAGATGAGTGGAATCATGATGTTTTGAAGCTACTCCGTCCCGTCGGTCAAATCCACCTTGAATCCATGTACTAGCGCCTCGATGAACGGGTTCCCATACCGCGCCAGGTAGTACAGCGGATTCAGGACCCTCTCCTGTGGCTTACCTTCCGGAAAGAGGTGCAGGTGCGCCTTTTCGAGCTGGGCCAGGGCGATCTCGTTCTCGCGCTTCACACTCTGTACGATCTTGCGCTCCAGGTCCTGAAAAGCGGCCAGCGCGGCGTTGCGCGCGTGGGTCACCGGCCCCTTGAGCGTGGAGTCGATCTCCCGTGCGGAATCCAGGAGCCTTCGAGACCCTTCCCCGATGGATCCCCTGAGCTGCCCCAGGGCCCGGCGAACGGCCTCCGGGACGTCCTCATGGGCGATCTCGGAGGCGATCTCGTGGTGAGGGCGCCTGAGATCCTCGGGCTCCAGGTCGAACTTGTCGATGACCTTCCGGATCTTCGTCTCTACGACCGTCACGGCGTGTCGCGGGAAGATGACCGGCATCCTGAGGCCGTGCGCCTCGTAAAGCCGCCTGATCTGGCCGTGATAGGCCAGCTCCCCGGGGCCGGCCACATAGCTCACGACCGGAAACACCGTGCTCTCCACCACGGGACGGAGCAGTACGTTGGGGCTCAAGACCAGAGGATCCTCCTCGACCCGTGAGCGGATACCGTCCGCAGTCACCGTCTCACCGGAACGATGCAGCTCGAAACCGTCGGGATGCCTGTACAATCGCTCGCGACCCGCGGGAGCCTCCAGAAAGAGATTCACGCCCCCCTCGAGAATGGGCACCTGGAGTGAGTATCCGGCCCGTTCGAGCTTCTCGGCGTCCTCCCGAAGCATCTCCTCGTGCGCTTCTGCCCGGTCCAGCTCGGCCAGGAGAATCTCTTTGGAGGAGGCCTTCAGAGCAGAATTCGCCGCGTCCGTGAAGAGCACGCCCAGGGGCTCCAGAAGCGCGGACAGCACGGTGCGAAATCCGTCAGCCAGGGTAACCCCAGGCGCGTAGGCATCTCGAATCAACTCGATATATGAACCGCTAAACTCTGTATTGGGAACGAGTTCCTCGATTTGTGCAACCATACCTGCAACTTCGCCGTCGAGGGGAACCCGGTGAATGGCACGGTTGCCGTGCCCCGGGTCCGGCACCTGCACGCGGGTCAGTCGATTGGACCCGTCGATCAGGTAGGCATGATCGGATTCCTCCCAATCGTGGTCTTCGGATGCCACCCAGAACACGGGCAGGACGGGTCTGTCGAGGAGCGCCTCGAGCCGCTCCGCCAGGCGAACCGTGGTGAGCCCCTTGTAGAGGGAGTACAGCGGTCCTCCCATGAGCCCTGGCTGTTGTCCTGTGGTGACCACGAGCCCGGAACCCTCCACCCAGCGATCGAGCCTCTCCTGCCCCACCCCACCCGGGGTGTTCAAGGCCTCTAGCGCCCGCCGCCGGGCAGCGGCGTCGAAGCGTCGATCGATGCCCTCGAGCATGTCCCGGTACGCCTCGGGATCCAGCCAGGAGCCGCTGAAGTACGGAGCGACGCCCGGATCACCCCTCAGATAGGCGTCTACGAACGGGGAGCCCTCCGGCTTCCCGATGAGTAACTCGATCACTTCCCCCCTTTGTGATACGGCTCGTTTCTCACGATCGTCCCGGCGCGGTAGAGCTGCTCGGCCAACACCAGCCGTGCAAGCTCATGCGGAAGCGTGCCCGCCGAAAGGGCCAAGGTGCGATCTGCGCGCTCCAATACGCCGGCTCCGAGCCCGAAAGCCCCGCCGATGACGAAGGTTACCTCGGGGATCGAACGGAGAGCACGGTCCTCGAGATACCTTGCCAGCTCCGGAGAGCTCATATGCGTACCGGCCCGCGTGAGGGCGACGACCTCGGCACGGTCCGATAGCTTCTTCAGGATGAGCTTCTCTTCCGTCCTGACGGCCCGCCCCGCGTCACCCCTCCTATTGCCTGCCGTGCCGGAGGGGAGCTCGACCACGCTCAGCTTCCAGTACCGCTTGGCCCGAGCCTCGTATTCCTCCACCGCGGCTTTCAAGGGTGATCCGGCACGCCCGACGGCGACGACGGTGATGGTCATCCGCCCTCCAGCGCATCTTCAATGAGGGCCATCAGATCGTCGTGGCCGGACTCCCAGGCCACCCGCAAGCGTAACACGTACGTCGACGGCAGCATCTCCGAGAAGTCCTTCAGCTTCACCGCATCCTTCTCCGTGGTGACGATGGAGCGTCCACCCGCCTCCTTCACCATTCGCCGAACGTCGGCTTGTTGAAACACAAAGTGATCGCGAAACGCGAAGCTCTCGACTGCACTCGACGTCTGGTCCCGCACCATCTCCTGGAACGGCTGGGGCTCGGCCACACTGGTCACCGCCACGAGATCCTCACCGAGTGGAGGTGAAACGACCGACCCGTCGAGATCGGTCCACGCCGCGGCCTCGAAGCTGATCTGTGCCAAAATGCCTGGGACGGCAGCTTCAATATGCCCGCCGATCCGGTCGGCCTCCGCGCGGCTCGCCGTCTTGCGGGTGACCACAACCGCATCGGCCCGGGCGAGTGATCGGAGCGTCTCCCGGAGGCGCCCCCTCGGCAGAAGCGCACGCCGGGCCCCGTGCTCCGCCGCGACCAGCACGATGTCCACCTGCCTTCCGATGGCACGATGCTGGAAGGCATCGTCCAAGACGGCCACGTCGGCTCCTCGCTCCGCCGCCAGCGCAACGCCCCTGAGTCGCTGGGGGTCCACAACCACCACGGCACTCGGATTCCAGGCGCGGTGCAGCCGTACCTCGTCCGACCCGTAACCCCGGATGACGAGAGCCGGACGACGACCCATCTCCTCGAGACGCGAAACGAGCCAGCCCGAGAAGGGTGTCTTTCCCGTCCCTCCCACGGCCAGATTACCTACCGAGATCACCGGGATGGGCGGCTCGGTGGTGGGAAGAACTCCCAAATCGTATCCCCGGTTTCTGAGGCCGATCACTCCCCGATAGAACAACTCCACGGGGCAGAGCACGGCACTCACGATCCCACCCAAGAACCCTGCTTCTCCACTCCAAACCCGCCGCAGCCACGCCTGGAGATTCCTCACCAGTCCACTGTGTCCCCAACCCGCACCGACAAGTCGGCGAGGGCCTGTGTCACGGTCCGTACCGTATCTTCGATCTCCGCCTCGACGGCATCCCTGGCGATGAAGCACGGCTCTCCATAGGCGATCTGAACCGTCGAGAAGGGTCTGGGCACCAGGAAACGATCCCAGCTGTCGGCGCGCCAACTTGAGCTCGCTCCCACACCGACGGGAATGAGCGGCAGCCCCGTCATGCGTGCAACCGTAAGGGCCCCGGGCTTGAGCTCGCGGTTCGGGCCGCGTGGGCCGTCGGGCGTTACGGCCAGATCGTAGCCTTGCCGGGCCGCGCGGATGAGTCCCTTGAGGCCGCGCACACCTCCATGGGTACTCGAGCCTCGAACGGTGCCGAAGCCGAACCGCTCGAGAATCCGCGTGATGTACTCGCCGTCGCCGTGCTCGCTCACGAGCACCACGGCCCCCCGGTGGCGGTGGCCGTGGATCAGCGGAAGGAGGCGCCCGTGCCAGAAGACGAAGATGACCGGCGTTCCGGCGTCCCGGAACGGGCGGAGACGGTCCTCTCCCATCGTCTGGAAGCGAACGGTCAGGAAGAGTGTTCCGATCAGGCCCTGGCCCAGGATCCCCGCCGCGGAATACTGCAGCCCCGAGGTGCGCCTTTTCATGCCCTCTCCAAGACCCGCGCCACCAGGTCCGCCACCCGCTCCGAAGCCCCCGGCTCACCCAGGGCACCGCGCACACGCCCCAGTCCCTCGATCATGCGGCCCCGCTCAGTGGACTCCGGATCGAGAAGAGGCTCGAGAAGGGAGGCCAGGTACTCCGGTGTTGCCGACCCCTGAAGCACTTCCGGTACGACGTCCTCCCCCGCCACGAGGTTCGCCAACGCCACTCGGTCGACCCTGATCAGCAGACGGGCGAGAAGGTACGTAACGGGATGAGTCCGATATACCGTCACGAACGGCGTGGCTCGGAGCGCCGCTTCCAGGGTGGTCGTGCCAGACTTCACCAGGGCCGCCCTCGCATGCGCCAGCAGGCTCCGAGCGTCGTCCACCACCGGCAGGTCCGAACCCGCAAACGCCGAGGCGTGAGCCGACGAGGCCTTGGCCCACGCCATCTGGAGATCGGGTCTCTCGCTCTTCAGTCGTCTGCCGGTGGCGAGGAACAGCTCCTGGTGTCGAGACAGCTCCTGTGACCGGGACCCCGGAAAGAGCGCCAGGATCGGCTTGTCCGGATCGAGAGCCCAGCGCTTGCAAAACCCGACCGGATCGGGCTCCGGCACGTCCTCGTCGAGCAGCGGGTGGCCGACGAAGGTCACTCGAGCTCCCGCCTCCTGGAAGACGTCCATCTCGAACGGGAGTATCACGGCCAGGTGATCGCAATCCTCGGCGAGCCGCCGGGCCCGACCGGGCTTCCAGGCCCACACCTGAGGAGCGATGTAGTAGAGGACCCGGATGCCACGCCGCCGCGCCGCCCTCGCGATCCTGAGGTTGAAGCCGGGATAGTCGATGGGGAGAACGAGGTCGATGGAGCCACCGTCGAGGAGAGCCAGGATGCGGCGTTCCAGGCGGTAGAAGAAAGGCAGATGCGCGAGAACCTCGGCGAAGCCCATGACGGCGAGCCGATCGAGATCCGCCAACAGATCCACGCCCTCGGCCCTCATGCCCTCGCCACCCAGGCCCAGCAGACGACACCCGGGCCATCGTGCCTTCAGGGCCCGGGCGACACGCGCCCCGTGCTGGTCACCCGAGGCCTCCCCGGCAAGCATGAGGATCGTGGGCGTTCCTTTGCCCACAGAGCCCTCAGAATCGGACACCCAGGTACCAGATCACGATGAGGAGGAGGACCAGGAGGAAGATGAGCTGCCGCGGCGGCAGCCCTTTCTTGTTGTCGATCCAGTTCTTCTTCCGGTCACGCCGGACTCGTATCAGCGACATAGGTCTCGATGCGCTCTTCGATCAATAGGGATACCGCCAGGGCAGAGCGTCCGTCCTCACCGTCCGCGGCCGGTGCCCCCCGCCCCGCCACCGCGTCACGGAAGTTCTCCAGCTCCTTGGCCAGAGGCTCTGCACCGTCACCTTGCAGAGGAACTCGCTCCACGATATCGGCGAGCCCACCCTCCCTCGGCATCTCGATGTGTCCGCCGCCCGAGAACAACGGCAGATCCTGCTTCAGCTTGAGGAACTCGCCCGTTCCGTCGGCGAGGTTAAGGCTGATATATCCGGACTCCTGGAAGATGCGGAGCTTTCGCATCCGCTCCATCGATACCCGGCTCGCGGTGAGGTTCGCCACCGCCCCTCCCTCGAACCCGAGCCGCGCGTTGGCGATGTCGATGCTGGGCGTCAGAACCGGCATCCCCGTAGCGGCGACATCCTTGATGGGCCTCCCTACGAGGCTTTGCACCAGGTCGACGTCGTGGATCATCAGGTCCAGAACGACCGCTACGTCGGTACTTCTCTGAACGAAGGGAGCGAGCCTGTGCGACTCGATGAAGAGAGGGGCCTGGAGGAAAGGCTCTGCGGCTCGGATGGCGGCATTGAACCGCTCTATGTGCCCGACCTGGATCATCGCACCGCTTGACTCGGCAGCCTCCAGGATGCGGTCCGCAGCCTCGAGGGACGGCGCCAGAGGCTTCTCCACCAGTACGTCCACGCCCCGCCCCAGCGCCGCCACGGCCACAGCCTCGTGCTCGACGGTGGGGACCGCCACCACGAGCCCGTTCGCCGCATCGAGGAGCGAGTCCAGGCCGGAGTGGACCTCCAGCTCCAGCGTATGACCTACCTCATGGGCCCGGTCCGCGTCGACGTCGTAGATGCCCGCCATGTGGACTCCGTCGAGGGAAGCGAGGATTCGAGCGTGGTGATAGCCGAGGCTCCCGACGCCTACGACGCCGATAGCGGGTGAACCGGACGACGACCTGCTAGGTCGTGATGCCACGCTCGCTATCCCGGATGAAGGTCAGGAGGTGCCTTACCTCGGGGATCTGTGCCACCTCTTCCTCCGCCTGGTCCAGAGCCTGGGAGAGGTTGAGCTTTGACTGGAAGAGGGTCCGATACGCCTGCTTGAGAGCCCGCTTCACATCCTCGGACACGCCGCGACGCTCCAGACCGACCGTATTCAGGCCATAGAGCTTGGCCGGGTTGCCCGCCACCCTGATGTACGGCGGTATGTCCTGCGGTATGCGGGATCCGCCGCCGCAGAACGAGTGCGCGCCGATGCGCACGAACTGATGGATGGCGGTGATCCCACCGATGATGACCCAGTCTTCGATGACGACATGGCCCGCCATGTTCACGGCGTTCGACAGAATGACGTGGTTCCCGATCTCGCAGTCGTGGGCGATGTGGGCGTACGCCATGATCAGGCAGTCACTTCCTACCACCGTCTTGCGGGATGCCCGGGTTCCGCGATTGAGCGTGGCGTACTCGCGGATCACCGTGCGGTCGCCCACGTAGAGGTGTGACGCCTCGCCCTCGTACTTGAGGTCCTGAGGGTCCGTCCCCAGCACGGCTCCTTGAGCGATCTGGCACTGCTCCCCGATGGTCGTATCGCGCTCCATCAACACGTGGGGGCCGATGATCGTCCCGTTCCCCACGGCGACCCCGGGGCCGATGATGGAGAACGGGCCCACGACCACGTCCCCCCCCAAGCGCGCGCCGGCGTCGACGATGGCCGTCGGGTGGACCTGGACATCGGTCCGCTCGTCGGCCCGCTCACTCCAGTATGTATCGCTCATCTATCGATGATCCTTGCCATCAGATCCGCCTCCGCCACCACATTGTCGTCCACTCGTGCCACGCCCCTGATCTTGCACACGTTCCTGCGGAACTGGACCATCTTGATATCGAAGACCAGCTGATCCCCAGGGATCACCGGCTTCCGCCACTTCACGTTATCGAGCGACATGAAGTAGACGATTTTGTCCTCCGGGTCGGCCACCGTGTCCATCAGCAGAAGCCCGCCCACCTGCGCCATGGCCTCGATGATCAGGACCCCGGGCATGATGGGGTGTCCGGGAAAGTGTCCTTGGAAGAAGGGCTCGTTGATCGTCACGTTCTTGATGCCGACGATCCTCTTGCCCGACTCGAACTCCAGGACCCGATCCACGAGGAGGAAGGGATACCGGTGGGGCAGGTACTCCATGATACGTTGAACTTCCACTGGGAATTGAGACGCTCCCTTCCGTGCGTGATCCTTCAACGCCCTGGCCAAAGCTATGTTCCCCTTGTGGCTGGGCCTCTCGGACACGATGTGCCCCTGAATCCGTCCGCCGATGAGCGCTAGGTCGCCGATGAGGTCGCCCACCTTGTGACGCAGGAACTCGTCTTCGAATCGAAGACCGTCATTCATGACACCGTCGTCATCCAGTACGATCGTGTTTTCCAGCGACGCGCCCCGGGCGAGCCCACGTTCCTGTAGCTCCTTGGCGTCGCGATGGAACCCGAACGTCCGAGCGGGCGCAATCTCGCTACGGAAGGCCTCCTCCGTGACGTCGAACGTGCCGAACTGGCGTCCGATGGTCGCATGCTCGAAGTCGATGGTCGCCGAGATGCGCAGGTCCTCCGCGGGCGACGCCACGTACAACGCTCCGGTATCGACACTCACCGTCAGGGCCTTCCGCACGGCCAGAACCTCCGCAGGCTCGTCCAGTTCTACCGCACCTACCTCGGAGATGGCATCCAGGTAGCGCTGGAAGCTGCCATCCAGGATGGGGGGCTCGGGACCCGTGAGCTCGAGGATGGCATCGTCGATCCCTGCGGCCGACAGAGCCGCCATGACGTGCTCCACGGTCAAGACCGTGACGTCGCCCGCTCCGAGGCTCGTGCCCAGATCCGTTCCCACCACGTGGTCCAGATCCGCAGGTATCTCGGGCTGCCCCTCCACATCGATGCGACGAAAGCGAATCCCTCCGCCGTCGGCCGGCTTCATGGTCAGTGTCGCGGACTCCCCGGAGTGCACGCCGATGCCCTCAAGGGCCCTTTCACCAGCCAACGTGCGTTGTTTGGTGTAAACCATTCCTATTCGGCGTCTTCTCGGCTGCGGCCAAGCCCTAGAGCCCTCTCCATGTTCCGTACGCGCCGCCTCAAGTCCGCGACACGATACATGGCCGCGTTGGCCCTGAAGAAGTCCCTGATCGGCCGGGCCGGGAAGCCGGCCACCGTGCTCCCCGAGGGTAGGTTGTCGATGAGCCCCGCTTGGGCGGCCACTCTGGTCTCGTCCCCGATCTCGAGGTGATCCATGGCCCCTGACTGCCCACCCCACATCGTGCCGGCTCCGATACTCGTCGACCCCCCGATGCCCACCATGGCCGACATCACGCTGTGGGGCCCGACGCTGACGTTGTGCCCGATGTGAACCAGGTTGTCGAGCTTGGTCTGGTTGCCGAGCTCGGTACGACCGATGGAGCCGCGATCCACACAGCTGTTCGCGCCGATCTCCACGTCATCTCCGATCACGCAGAGACCCACATGAGGGATCTTCTTCGGCTCGCCGCCGCTGGGCGTGTACCCGAAGCCGTCCACGCCGATGCGCACACCCGCGTGGAGCACGACTCGGTTGCCCACGCGGGCCTGAGGATAGAGGACCGCGTGAGGATGCAGGACCGAATCGTCGCCTATCCGCGCGTCCTGCCGCACCACGACGTGGGCGTGGAGCGTGGTTCGGTGGCCGATGACCACGTCGTCCTCCACCACCACGTACGGCCCCACACTGACGTCCAGACCTAGTTGGACCCGCTCGCCGATGACCGCCGTGGGGTGGATGCCGGGGCGGCGCGGCGGCTCCGGATGGAAGTGGCCGATAAGGAAGGCCAAGGCCTCGCGAGGATTCTCGACGACCAAGCGGTTGGGCGCGTCGGTCACTTCGGGGTCAAGCTCTTCGGAGATCAGGAGCGCGCCGGCGTTGCTCTCCGGTACTCCTTTGAGGTACGTGCGATCGGCCAGCAGCCCCAACTCGTCGGGTCCCGCGTGAGCGAGGGTGGCGATCCCTTTGACGGAGAGTTCGACGTCTCCTACGGCGCGTCCCCCCACCAGGGACGCCAGATCAGCCAGGGTGTGGCCCGCGGGGCTGGCCTTCACTATGTCAGCCTCCTTGGGTGGCCAACCTCTGGATCACCTCGTCCGTCAAGTCGAAGGCCTCGTCGGCTGCGATCAACCCACCGGCAGAGACGTCGAAGATGAACGTGTACGAGCCCTCCCGCCGGATATCCTGGATGATGTCGTTGATGCGCTCCATGATGGGCCCCACGAGCTCCTCCTGGCGCCTGGCGGCCTCAGCCTCGATCTCCCCCATGCGATTCTGGTATTCCTGCTGCTTCTGCTGGATCTCCTGCTGGCGGCTTCTGCGGGTGTCGGGACTCAACGTGACCTGCTGCGCCTGATAGCGGCTTAACAGCTGACCGATCTCGGTCTCCAGGGCCTTCAGCTCGCTCTCGAAAGGTACCATCTCCCTCTTGAACTGCTCCTGGGCTGCCATGGCATCCGCGTTCCCGGTTACGATGGCCGAAGAGTTGACGTAGCCGATCCTGAGACCACTCTCAGCGGTCTGCGCCCTTGCGGTCCCACCCAACATGAGGAGGGCGCACGTGAACAAAACGACTCTTCGCATAAGAGATGCTCCCTGATCAGAACCCGCCGCCGCCCAGGTTGAAGTGCAGCTGCCAACCAGGCTCAGGCTTGTCGAACCCGTACGCATAGTCCAGCCCCACGGGACCGAACGGTGTTACCAACAGAACGCCGACGCCCGCGCCCCTCCGCAGCTTCGTGGGGTCGAATTCCCAGGGGCTGCGCCAGACGTCGCCGGCATCGAAGAAGAGAGATACGGAGAACTGAGCTCCCATTCGCAATGCCAGCTCTGTGGTCATGGAGAAGAACGCCGTCCCCAGCCTGTCGATGTCGAGAATCTCCCTGGACCGCTCCGGGAAGAACCCTTCGGGCGTGACGGTGGTCTCGTCGTACCCCCTGAGCCGCTCACCGAACTGGATACCACCCATCCAGAAGCGCTCAAACGGGAAGCGCTCGCTGTCTCCCTGGATGGCGCCGGCCCTGAAGGTCATTCCCAACGTGAACGAGAGGCCGGAGCCGGGTTGATTGACATCACCGCCCACCACCCCCACAGGAATCCACCACGAACCCTCGGCCGTCGTCTTGATGAACTTGCCGTTCCCTCCGAGGGGCCCGCCGGTGAGATCCACGTTCACCGTCTGGCGGCCACCCACGGTGGGGAACACCGGATGGTTCAGGGTCGAGCGAGCGATGCCCACCGTGACTGTGCTCTGGGTGCCCGGAGGACGACCGAAGAGGGACTGATCGACGCTGCGGCCCAGCAGCGTGAACTTCGTGCGGGACAGGCCGTAACCGGCAAAGAGCCGTGTGAAGCGCGCACCGGCAATCGGGAATCCGAAGCGGGCGAAAGCACCTACCCTCCGTCGCCGTCCGGATTGGAAGCTGATGAACCGGTCACGGGTGTTGAACAGGCTCAGCGACCCACTCACGAGTGACTCGAAGATTCCGGGGTCCGTATAGCTCATCGTCTGGTTGTTGGCGAACCGGCCGAAGTCCCATCGTATGCTTCCGGACTTGCCCTTCCCGAAGAGGTTCGGTTGGTCGTAGCCGACGAACCCGGCGAGGCCCGAAAAGCCGCCGACGGAGGTACCGAAGTTGATCGCCCCCGTCGGCCTCTCGGTCACCTTGAAGGTGACGTTCACGTCCCCGTCCTCGTTGGCCTGGATGGACGGAAACTCCATCGGCACGTCGAAGTAGCCGAGCGAAGAGATATTCTGGAAGCTCTGCATGATGCGCTCCTGCGAGTACACGTCCCCTGGGAGGATGAAGATCTTGTCACGGATGACCCGCGCGTACGTGTACTCGTTGCCT
The DNA here is from genome assembly GCA_965238005.1 of Longimicrobiales bacterium. Classification (GTDB taxonomy): domain Bacteria; phylum Gemmatimonadota; class Gemmatimonadetes; order Longimicrobiales; family Gaopeijiaceae; genus CBDCKN01. The sequence continues at coordinate 1,600,393 of OZ250165.1, read as the reverse complement.
TCGATATCGACTCTCGCGACGTACGCCTGAACTTCCTCCCGAATCGTCCAACCCACGTTCACCGTAGCGGGCTCCCCCTCGCTCGCCGGATTCCGGTTCACGTACGGAACGATCTGGGCGTAGAGATATCCCTCGTTCCGGTAAAGCTGCGTCACCTCCTCGGTGGCCGCCTGGAAGGCGACGGAGTCGAAGACCGGGAGCCGCTCCTGGCCGAGAACGGTCGTGAAAAGACCTGCCTCCTCCGGCTGAAAAAACCGTTCCAGCCGCTCGGTGGAAAACTCCCTGTTCCCGTTGATGGAGAAGTCCGCGAGATAGTACTCCACACCCTCCTCCACCGTCACTTGGATTCGGGTCTTCCCGGTGGTCGGATCGACGATCAGGGAATCCCCCAGGGCCTGGAAATCCAGATAGCCTCGAGCGGCGTAATAGGCCGGCAGACGCACACGGAGATCCTCGTCCAGACGCTGCCGGTCGTAGGAGCCCGACTTCCACCACCAGAACCCCTCCGGTTTCACGGACATGGCGCCCCTCAACTCCCCGTCCGAGAAGAGCTCGTTCCCCGTGAAGACGACGTCGGCCACGGTGATCATCGTGCCCTCCGTCACATCCAGGTAGAGGATGATCTCCTTCTGACGGTTCGTGATGGGCGCGGCTCGCTCCACGATGTCCGCGAACGGTATTCCCTTCGACGCCAGCTGCTGCCGGATGAACTCCTTCGCTTCGGCCACTCTCCCGGGCGAGTAAGGCAGCCCCGCCTGTAGGCCCGTGGTGTCACGAACCTCGTCGGCGTCCACGTTGACCAAGCCCGTGATCACGACGTTCCGCATGAGATCCTGTTCTTCGACCTCCCACACCAGGGTGACGTGCTCGCCGACGTTGCCTTCGATGTGGGCGGTGATGTCCCAGAACTGCCCAGAGGCCCACAGCTCCTTGGTGGCCTTCTGGATGTCGAAGATGGTGTAGGCGGTGCCGCGGTTGATGTCCGCCATCGCGATGATGGTGAGATCGGCCAGGCGTACGTTGCCCTTCACCGCCACGGAGTCGATGAGAATGGGCTCACCCGCCACGTTCTGTTGCGCCTGAGCGATGGGGGGCGCCATCACAAGAGTCAATAGGACAGCACACAGCGGGAATGTTCTCACGGCCCTGAGCATCGAGTTGAACAAAGGTCTGGCCCCGGGCGTCACGTCTTGCTCTGTGAGGCCGCGGCCAAGGTGAGCGCCTCTCCCTCGTCGTCCACGTCGACGGCGATCTCGTCACCCGCCGAGAAGTCCGCCGTCAGGATCCCCTCCGAGAGAGGATCTTCGAGATAGCGCTGGATGGCCCGCCTGAGGGGCCGTGCCCCGAATTTCTCGTCGTACCCCTTCTCGACGAGGAAGTCGATGGCCCCGTCCGAGAGGTTGAGGCTGAGCTCTTCCTCCGCCAGACGCTCGCTGATGTCCCTGAGCAGGATGAGGACGATCTGTCCGATCTCTTTCCGGGTCAGCATGTGGAACACGATCGTTTCATCCACCCTATTCAGGAACTCGGGATTGAAGGCCCTCTCGATCTCGTCACGCACCTTTCTCTGCATGATCTCGTAGGACGACCTGGGATCGTCGTCGTGGAAGCCGAGGCTTCCGCTCTTGGAGATGTCCCGAGCGCCCAGGTTGGAGGTCATGATGAGAACCGTGTTCTTGAAGTCGATCACCCGGCCGTAGTTGTCCGTGAGATGTCCCTCATCCAGCACCTGCAGAAGGATGTTGAAGACGTCCGGGTGGGCCTTCTCGATCTCGTCCAGGAGCACGACGGAGTAGGGCCGGCGGCGCACCGCCTTCGTGAGCGCACCGGAGTCCTCGTAGCCCACGTATCCCGGAGGGGCTCCAATGAGTCGCGAGATGGAGAACTTCTCCATGTACTCACTCATGTCCACCCGAATCAGAGCGTCGCGATCGGCGAACAGGAATTCCGCGAGGGCCCTGGCCAGCTCGGTCTTGCCGACTCCGGTGGGGCCCGAGAAGATGAACGACCCGATGGGGCGGTGAGGATCCTTCAGCCCCGCACGGCTGCGCCTGATGGACCTCGCGATGGCCGTGATGGCATCGTCCTGGCCCACCACACGCTGGTGGATCTCCTCCTCCATGTGGACGAGACGCTCCGTTTCGGCCTGTTGCAGCCGGGTGACCGGAATGCCCGTCCAGCGGCTGACGATGAAGGCCACGTCCTCGGACTCGATCTCGGGGCGGTGACGCTTCCGCTCTTCTTCCCAGTCGTCCTGCTCGCCCCGGATCCTCTCCTGTAGCGCCCGCTCTTCGTCGCGGAGCTCCGCAGCGCGCTCGAAGTCCTGGTCCCGGATCGCCCCTTCCTTTCGATCGGCGATCTCGGCCAGCTCGTCCTTGAGCTCCTCCACCTGGGGCGGCGGCACCTGCGCGGCGATCCGAGCACGGGCCCCTGCCTCGTCGATGACGTCGATAGCCTTGTCCGGCAGGAACCGATCCGTGATGTAGCGATCGGAGAGCTTCGCGGCTTGCTTGAGGGCCTCATCGGGGATTACCACACGATGGTGCTCTTCGTAGTGCGTCCGCAGACCATGGAGAATGTCGACGGTCTCTTCGACGGACGGCGGATCGACGATGACGGGTTGGAAGCGTCGCTCCAACGCTCCGTCCTTCTCGATGTACTTTCGGTACTCGTTCAGAGTCGATGCGCCGATGCACTGCAGCTCACCCCGGGCGAGGGACGGCTTGAGCATGTTGGAGGCGTCGATGGCTCCCTCGGCAGCCCCAGCGCCCACGAGCGTGTGAAGCTCGTCGATGAACAAGACGACCGTCTGATTTTGGGAGATCTCGTTCATCACCGCCTTGAGGCGCTCTTCGAACTGGCCCCGGTACTTGGTCCCGGCGATCACCGCGGCCATGTCCAGGGCCAGCACCCGGTGGTCCTTGAGCGACTCGGTGACCTCGTTCCGGGAGATGAGCTGCGCGAGTCCTTCCACGATGGCGGTCTTGCCGACGCCGGGCTCACCGATGAGGACCGGATTGTTCTTCTTCCGCCGGCACAGGATCTCCACCACGCGCTCGATCTCCGTCGTGCGTCCGATGGTGGGATCCAGCTTCCCCTGCCGTGCCAGGTTGGTCAGGTCTCGGCAAAAATGATCGAGGGCCGGAGTCTTGGACTTCTTTTCGCCCTTGCCCGTTGGCGGCGTGACCGGTGCTCCCCCACCGATCCCTGCCGCCTCCGAGGGTCCCACGTCCGAGCCCAGGACCTTGAGCGTTTCGGACCGCGCCTCCTCCATGCTGACCCCCAAAGAGTTGAGGACCTGAGCGGCGATCCCCTTCTCCTCTCTGAGGAGCCCCAGGAGCAGGTGCTCGGTGCCGACGTACGAATGATTCAGCTCCCGGGCCTCGGCCATGGCGAACTCGAGGACCTTCTTCGCCCTGGACGTATACGGGAGCTCACCGAGGGCGATCGTCGCCTTCCCCTTCTTGACGGACTCTTCCACCTGATCGTGGATCTGGTCCAGATCCACGTTGAGGTTGGTGAGAACCGCAGCAGCTACGCCTTCACCCTCCCGGATGAGTCCCAGGAGTATGTGCTCGGTGCCTACGTAGTCGTGTTGGAGGCGAATGGCCTCTTCACGGGCCATGGCCAACACTTTTCGGACGCGATCGGTGAAGTTGTAATTCATTCTGCTCGGTGGCTATCCCTTCGTGGGCAAGCCATCCTCTCCGGTTTCCTCATCCGGGGGCGAAGCCCCCTCCGTGGCCAGGATCCGTCGCACATAAGCCGCCCGGTGAGCATCGCACTCCGAGGGCGGCAGGTCTCGTCCAGCCGCCTGCTCCAAGTGAGCAGTCTGGGTAAAAATCATCAATTTGTTCAGCGTATATACCCGGAGTTCTGGAAGGAGTTTCAGGCCCACTCCCAAGCGAATCCCCGACAACAAATTCATCAATTCCTCGAACGAAAGCGACCTCGCGTACCGCAGGAGACCGTATGCTCGCCAAATTTTGTCTTCCGTGACCTGAGGTGCATCCCTCAGGAGCACCTGCCGCGCCTGGCTCTCGTACTGGATCACCTGACGCACGACCTTGTCCAGGTGCTCGACCAGATCCTCCTCGCTTTTGCCGAGCGTCGTCTGGTTCGAGACCTGGAAGAAATTGCCCACGACCTCGGAGCCCTCACCGTACAAGCCCCTGAAGGTCAGGCCCACCTGCCCCAAGCCCTGCAGTACCTTCCCGATCTCCTTGGTCAAGACGAGGCCGGGAAGGTGCACCAGCACCGAAGCACGCAGCCCGCTCCCCACATTCGTGGGGCAGCTGGTCAGGAAGCCGAACTCGTGGTGGTACGCGAACGGAAGCTCCTGGCCCAGCTCCTCATCTAAACGATCGACCAGATTCCACGCTTTCTTGAGGCGAAGACCCGAGACCAGCTCCTGTATCCGGAGATGATCCTCCTCGTTTATCATGACGCTGAGCGGATCTTTCGATGCAAGCAGGACTCCGGTGGCACGGGCGGGACCCGTCTTCACGTCGCCGAGGAGCTCTCGAGAAGCCAGACGCCGCTCCAGGAGAATCCGCCTGCTGCGATGATCCAGCTCGGGTAGCTCCAGGAGGGTGGCCCCCTTCAACAGGCCTACCTTCGCCGCGGCTCGCTTGGTGTGCTCGAGAACGGCTTCCCGGTCGTTGACCCGCGCCCTCGGCCCGAAGGCGTGCCCCTGGAGGTTCCGGGCCAAACGCACCCGAGTGGACAGCACCACGTCGGAGTGGTCGCCGCTGGCATCCAGCCAGCTCAGGCCGTAATCGGGGAGTGTCGGGAGATCGCTCATGTCGGGGGTCAGCTTGCGGCAGGCTCCATGGCTCGGATCTTGTCCCGGATCTCGGCAGCCCGTTCGAAGTCCTCGGAGTCCACGGCCCGTTGCAGCTTGTGCCGGAGTACCTCGAGCTGCTTCTCCACGTCGGAGGCCGCAGGATCGGGTGGCAGGTAGACCTTGCCCACGTGCTGTGTGCTGCCGTGGACCCGGCGCAGCAGGCCCCGCAGATAGCCCTCGAACGTGGTGTAGCAGTGGGGGCACCCCAGTCGACCGGCCTCACGGAAGTCGCTAAACGTGAGCCCACAAAAGGAGCACGAGCCGAACGACTCGCCGGGTTCCTCGGCGGTCGGCTCGTCGCCGAGCTGGGCCAGGAATCCCGTCAGGGGGAGGTTCACCGATTCGTCGGGGCCCTCGACGCCCTTCGCGGCCGCGCACTTCTCGCACAGATGAGATGTCGACATCTGGTTGTTCTCGATCTGCGTGAGGTGCACAACGGCGTGCGCCGACCCGCAGATTTCACAAACGTCGTTGGATTGCTTGCCTTCCATCGTCCCTCAAACCGCCTCGTGGAGTCGACCGTCTCTCAGTTCCATGATCCGATCGGCCCTCCCGGCAAGCTCTCGATTGTGTGTCACCAGCACCATCGCCAGTCCCCTGTCTCCCCTCAGGCGGAAGAGGAGATCATGTAGCTCCTCGCTCGTGTGCGTATCCAAGTTGCCTGAAGGCTCATCCGCCAGGAGCACGAGCGGATCGTTCGAGAGCGCTCTTGCCACGGCGACCCTCTGTTGTTCTCCTCCCGAAAGCTGTGCGGGACGGTGCTCCAATCGTCCCTGGAGTCCCACCACTGCCAGAAGCTCATGGGCCCGCTCTTGGGCAGCCCGTCGGTCCAGCCCCGAGATCAGGCACGGCATCATCACGTTCTCCAGCGCCGTGAACTCCCGGAGCAGATGGTGAAACTGAAACACGAACCCGACAGTCTCGTTTCTGATCCCTGCGAGCGTTTCGGCATCCACCAGAGAGAGGTCGCGACCACCGATCAGGACCTCGCCCGAGTTCGGCCGGTCGAGGGCTCCGAGCAGGTGCAGCAGGGTCGACTTCCCAGCTCCGCTGCTCCCCACCACGGCCACGACTTCCCCCGCCTCGACGCTTAGCTCTACCCCTTCCAGTACAGCGAGTTCATGGCCGTCGCCGCCCACGAAGCTCTTCCACAGGGCCCTCGCCTCGACGGCCGCAGGCGTCTCGTTACTCATGCCGGATCGCGTCCACAGGCTGGAGCCGTGAGGCCTGAATCGCCGGGTAGATCGTGGCTGTGAGAGCGATGAGGACGCTGATGCCCACGATAATGAAGATGTCTGTCGCATGGATGGAGACGGGGAGCCGATCCACGAAGTAGACGTCCGGCGGAATCCGGATGATCTCGTACGTGTCCACCAGCCAGGCCAGGAAGAGGCCGAGCGCCGTCCCGATGACCGTACCGATCACGCCGATCCAGAGGCCCTGAATGACGAAGACCCGAAGGATCATCCGGTCGGTCATGCCCATGGACTTGAGGATGCCGATCTCCCGCGTCCGATCCACGACCACCATGACCAACGTGCTCACGATGTTGAAGGCGGCGACAACGACGATGAGGGTGAGGATCAGCCCCATGGCGAGCTTCTCGAGCTTGAGGGCCGAAAAGAGGGCACGGTTCGTCGTGCTCCAGCTCACCGCGTAGAACTCGAAGCCCAGATTCTCCTGGATGGCCTGGGCGACTACCGAAGCCTGATCCGGGTCATCCGTGCGGACCCCAAGCATCGAGATCCGGTCGTCCTCGAGGATGTCCAGCTGGTCCTGCGCAGCCTCCAGAGGGACGTAGATGTTCTTCAGGTCGTAGTCGTACATGCCCGTCGTGAACGTACCGGTCATCTCGTACTGACGAAGGCTAGGCGTAGGCATGCCCATGACGTCCACGGTGATGTTCTCGAAGGAGATGACGGTGAGCGTATCTCCCGAGAAGACCGACATCCGGGCGGCCAGCCGGCTCCCCAGGACCACCGGCGGGAGTCCGGAGGCCGTCGGTCCCAGGTCGTGGATGCCCTCCTGGATCCGCGCCTCCATCTCCGTGACCGGGGGCCCCTCCGGACCGAGGGAGACACCGTACAGATCGGCGGGCTGGGTGTACCCAGCCCGGGAGACCGCCACGTTGGTGAGGACGAGGGGCGCTACGCCTGTGACGCCCTCTACCTCGCGGACAGCGGCCGTCACCTCCTGCCAGTCGTCCATGCGGAGGCTCCTGCCCTGCTTGAGCACGAGCACATGAGGCGACGATTCGAGGATCTTAGCCATCAGATCTTCCTGCATCCCAGACATCACACCGATGACGATGACGAGGGCGCTGACCCCGACGGTCACGCCGCCCAGAGCGATCCAGGTGATGAAGGAGAGGAGCCTTCCTCCGTGGGCGGAGGACAGATAGTGCCGGGCGATGTACCACTCCAGCCCACCCGAGGACCGGCCCGGCATCACTCGTCTCGCAGTGTGGGAAAGAGGATCACGTCCCGAATGGATGCCTGATCCGTCAGCAGCATGGTGAGGCGGTCGACGCCCATCCCGAGTCCGCCCGTGGGAGGCATGCCGTACTCCAGGGCTCTGATGTAGTCCTCGTCGATGGGGTGCGTCTCTTCGTCTCCGGCGTCCCTCAGTCGCGCCTGAGCCTCGAAGCGCTCCCGCTGCTCCAAGGGATCGTTGAGCTCCGAGAAGGCGTTGCAGATCTCCTCGCCGGCGATGAAGAGCTCGAACCGCTCGCTGAGATCCGGATGCTCCCGATGGGTCTTCGCCAGAGGGCTGATCTCCTTCGGATGGTCCATCACGAATGTCGGCTGAATCAGGTTCGGCTGCACGAGCTCGCCGAACAGCTCGTCGATGAGCTTACCCCAGCCTGCGCCGTCGAGTGCGGGGACATCCAGCTTTTCCGCCCGCTCACGCAGGTCGGCCTCCGAGAGCTCTCTGACATCGACGCCCAGCGCCTCCGAGAGCCTGCCCAGCATGGGGACGCGCAGGTAGGGGGGCGCGAAGCTGATCTCCTGTCCCTGGTACACGACGTCGGTGGAGCCGGTGGCCGCCATCGCCACCCGGGACAACATCTCCTCGGTGAAGTCCATCAAGCCGTGGTAGTCGATGAAGGCCTGATAGAACTCGAGCATGGTGAACTCCGGATTGTGGAACCGATCGATCCCCTCGTTCCTGAAGTCCTTGCAAATTTCGTACACGCGCCCGAGCCCGCCCACGATGAGACGCTTCAGATAGAGCTCGTCAGCGATCCGCAGGTAGAGCGTTCTGTCGAGCGTATTGTGCTTCGTGAGGAATGGCCGGGCTGCCGCGCCACCGTAGAGCGGCTGCAGAGCCGGGGTCTCGACCTCCAGGAAGTCCGCCTCGTCCAGGAACGCCCGGAGCTCGGTGATGATATTCGCCCGGGTCCGGAAGACGTCTCTCACGTCCGGGTTGACCGCCAGGTCGGCATACCGCTGCCTGTAGCGGGTCTCTGTGTCGGCGAACCCGCTGAAGGTCGTACGCTCGCCCGTCTCAGCATCGACCTCCCTCTTGCCCAGGGGGAGCGGCGTCAGGGACTTCGCGAGGACCGTCCACTCCTGCACCTGGATCGTCGTCTCACCCGTTCGCGTCCGAAACAGGATCCCCTCTACCCCGATCCAGTCGCCCAGGTCGAGCAGGTCCAGCGCCTCGAAGCTCTCGTCTCCCAGGACGTTCTTACGAAAGTAGACCTGGATCTGGCCCGAGCGATCCTCGACGTGTCCGAACGCGCTCTTCCCATGGCTCCGGTAGCTCAGCATGCGGCCGGCTACGGCGACCCTGGTGCCTTGCCCTTGCTCGTTCAGGGAGCCCGCGGCCTCCTCCTGCTCGAAAAGGCCCACGGCATCCCGGGCTAGATGGGATCGATCGTACATATAGGCGTACGGCTCGAGGCCCTTCTCCCGCAGGGCGTCCAGCTTCTCCCGGCGATGCCGGCGCACCTGACTGAGGTCTTCGCTCACGGTGTCTCCCGCTCTACTTCCCAGCGCCCTGCGAAGCGAACTGCTTGAGGTAGGCCTCGATGAACGGATCGAGATTCCCGTCCATCACCTTGTTCACGTCGCCGACCTTCAGGTCGGTGCGGTGGTCATTCACCATCGTGTACGGCTGAAAGACGTACGATCGGATCTGATTGCCCCACCCGATGTCGGTCTTGGTGGCTTCCACGGCCGCCTTCTCCTGCTCCTGCTCCTCGAGAGCGCGCTCGTAGAGGGCAGCCTTCAGCATCTTCATGGCGGTCGCGCGGTTCTTGTGCTGAGACCGCTCCTGCTGACAGGCCACGGCGATCCCGGTGGGCATATGCGTGATCCGGATAGCCGAGTCCGTCTTGTTGACGTGCTGCCCACCCGCTCCCGAAGCCCTGAACGTGTCGATCCGTAGATCGGACTCGTCGATGTCGATCTCGATCTCGTCGTCGACCAGAGGATATACGAACACGCTGGCGAAGGACGTGTGTCGCCTGGACTGGGCATCGAAGGGGGAGATGCGCACGAGCCGGTGGATGCCCTTCTCGGCCTTCAGGTACCCGTAGGCATGGTCCCCCGTGACCTCTAGGGTGGCGCTCTTGATGCCTGCCTCTTCCCCGGGCTGCAGATCGAGGACCTTCACCTCGTATTCATGGCTCTCGGCCCACCGCGCGTACATCCGCGTGAGCATCTCCGCCCAATCCTGCGATTCGAGACCGCCTGCACCGGGGTGAACCGTCAGGAGGGCGCCACGGTGGTCATCCGAGCCCTGCAGCATGGTCCGTAGCTCGAGAGCCTCGATGGGTCCTTCGAGTCCCTCGACCTCGGAGATCAGCTCGGCTTCGAGGTCCTCGTCCTCCTCCTCCTCGAGAAGCTCCCCGAGCTCCGCCAGCTCGGCGGCCTTGGCATCGAGCTCGTGCCACGGCCCAACCCAGCTCTTCAGCCGGTTGGATTCGGCTATAGCCTCGCGGGCCTTCTCCTGATTATCCCAAAAGCCGGAAGCCGCCATCGCCTTGTCGAGCTCGGCGATGCGAGCGTCCTTGGCGACGACGTCAAAGATACCCCCGGAGGTCGGAAATCCGGCCGCGAAGCCCTTCCAAGCGTTGCAGTGCTTCCCTGCTCATAATTGCGTGGTCCCGTCTGATATTTGGTTGGATGCACGAGAGGGGCCACCCGAAAGGGCGACCCCTCGACCGCGCAAAATATATTCGAGATCCTCAGGGCCATCAACCGACGTGACCTTCGTGATTATCCCTCGACGTTGAACACGCTCTCGCCGTCGGCGAGAAGCTCGTTGAGTGCGTCGTTGAAAAACGTGCCCTGCTCCATCACTTCTGGATCGACCTGCTCCCGGTAGTCCTTCCAGGACTTCTCGATCTCCTCACCGAACACCTCAACGAGCGTCCCGGAAGCCAGGGCCTCCATGTGCTTGTCGGGGTTGTACGCAATCAGGTCGGAGACGAGGCTCCTGGCGAGGCTCCTGGCGAGGCTCCTGGCGAGGCTCCTGGCCTTGTCCTCCGGAGTCCGCTTTCCAAACTGGATGGGTGCCGGACTCGGTGCGACCTCCTCGGCCGGAGCCTCCGCCGCCGGAGCCTCGACCTCGATCTCTCCGATATACTCCTCGGTGCTCTCGACCTCCAGGTCCGTGTCCGCAGCGAGCCCTTCGTCCGTCTCTACGGGGGCGGAGTCGAAGGTGATCTCACGACCGCCGAACTCATCGGTCGTCTCGTGGGCGATGCCGGCGACTGCCTCGGCGTCGGCGCCGAACGGGCTCTGCACCTCGGGTGGCACCTCCGTCTCCTCCGACTCGACGGGTGCCGCCGGCTCGGCGAAGGTCTCGGTGGGTTCAGCGAAGGTGGGCTCGGCGCCGGGCTTGTCGACGTCGAAAATCTCGGGGCACGCACTGCATTGAGCTCTCACGCCGTCCGGGGGAATCTTGGCGGGGTCCACCGGAAACGATGTACTGCATGCCGGACAGGAAACGGTGATGGTCATGACTCCTCAACTTCTTCCTTGAGCGACCGCCGACGGTCCACAGCGTAGACGGATCCGGGCAGCGACTTCGTGTAGGTCTTCATCTCCGCAGCCAATTCGCTCACCTGAGCCGTGTGCGTGAAGGGCTGGATCTGGTTGGTTACGACCCCTATCGATAGCGTCATGAGGGGTACTCTACGGATACTACCGCGGCGGTCCTTTCCAAGGAAGTAGCCGGCCCGTCGATCTTCCGGCGTGTACTGGTACGGGATCAGCTCATCGAAGAGATAGATGATCTCGTCGCAGCAGTGCTCCAGGTACTCCACGTTGACGAGGAAGATGAAGTCGTCGCCGCCGATGTGCCCCACGAAGCCACCTGGCGCCAACCCCCGAACCACGTCGCGCAGGATGCGGGACAGCAGGAGAATGACGTGGTCGCCGTGGTTGTACCCGTAGCGATCGTTGAATTCCTTGAAGTTGTCCAGGTCGGCGTAGCAGACCGCGAATTCCTCTCCACTGACGAGGCGATCACCGATATCCCGCTCGATCTGTACCGTCCCCGGAAGACGTGTGGTGGGGTGTACGGCCACGTCTCGCTGGGCCCATCGCATCACCGTCTCGAACCGCAGACCCTGTTCCCTATCCGAGCCGGCCTGGGAAACGACCTCGTCGGCGCCCGCGGCAAGACAATCCGCGGCGAGCTCGCTCTCGTCGGAGGGGATGAGAATGATGACCGGGACGATGGCCGTGAAGGTATCTCCCTTCAGCTGTGTACACAGCTCGAGTATCGGCTCGAGATCCTCGCCGCCGTCGAGCACGAGGCACGACGGGTACGATCGGTTCACCAAGGCGTGGACGCTCGCCGCCCCATGCACCGTCTCGAGATCAGTAGATCCGGCCCCCCATCTGAGCTCGATCCTGAATAGACGATCGTCCGTGCGGCCATGCCACCTTGGAATCCAAAGGAGTTGAAAGGCTTTTCGAGCTTACTCCCGGCGATCGACGCTTGTCAACGACGGTCTAGTGTGGTGTCCCAGAAGTGTCTCGGCCATAGATCTCGCTGCGCGCGATCGTCTCGCGGTCAACTCGGCGCTCACGACGTGCATGAAGGTCGCTCGGCTCGCGAACTTCTGGGACACCACACTAGCGAGAATCCACCATCACGAAGTCGATGAACCGCTCCTCCTTGTCGATCCGGGATACCCGCACGGCCAGCCGATCTCCAAGCCGGAAACTCCGGCGGGAGCGCTCCCCAACCAGGCGGTAACCGCTTTCCTGGAACGCGTAGTAGTCGTCCATCATGCTATTTACGTGAACGAGTCCCTCGACGAACACCTCGTCCAACAGCACGAAGAGACCGAACGAGGTCACTCCAGAGATCGTACCTGTGAACTCGTCACCCAGGTGTCGCTCCATGTACTCGACCTTCTTCAGATCGACGCTGTCCCGCTCGGCCGCTTCGGCCACCCTCTCCCGGACGCTGCAATGCTCGGCCTTCCCCTCCAGCTCCTCTCCACCCCACCCTTCCGGGATCGGCTCATCCTGGATCGAGGCCAGGGCCAGAACCCGATGCAGCCATAGGTCCGGGTAGCGCCGAATGGGTGACGTGAAGTGCGTGTAGTGGTTCGACGCCAACCCGAAATGGCCCAGATTTCTGGGGCCGTACCGGGCTCGGCTCATGGCCCGTAGCACCACCCTCGATACGAGCCCCTCCTCGGGCCTCCCCCGAACCTTCCTGAGAACCGTCTGCAGCTCTTTCGGGCCCAACTCGCCCCGGGATGTCTTGAGTCCGAGCCCGGTCAAGAACGACTTCAGCTCGAGCATCTTGTCCCTCGGGGGCGGCTCGTGGACCCGGTACAAAACGGGGAGCCGGGCGTCTTCGGCCTTACGGGCGACCATTTCATTGGCCAGCAGCATGAAGTCCTCTACCAGGCGATGGCTCGCAAGACGTTCCACCCGCTGGATCTCCAACGGCCGACCCGACTCTCCCAACAACACACGTGCCTCCGGTAGATCGAAGTCCAGCGATCCCCGCTCCTCCCGCCGGTCCCGGAGCGCCCGGGCGAGCCGTGCCAGCTCTGCCAATGCCTCATCGGTCGTTGGATCGATGGAGAGCGTGCCGTCCAGAACGGACTGCGCCGCTTCGTAGCTGAGCTTGTGCCGACTCCGAACGCAGGTCCGCTCAAGCCGGGCGTCTCGCACGACACCCGAGTCGTCCACGGTTGTGAAGAGGGACAGCGCGAAGCGATCGACGTCCGGCAGCAGCGAGCACGCGTCGGTGGACAGGGCGTGGGGCAACATCGGGATGACCCGATCGACCAGATAGACACTGGTTGCTCGCTTGAGGGCCTCGAGATCGACGGGATCACCGGCCTGGACGAAGTGCGAGACGTCGGCGATGTGAATGCCGACCTCCGTGGAGCCTTCGTCCAGACGCCGGATGGATAGCGCGTCGTCGTGGTCCTTCGCGTCGGCCGGATCGATGGTGAAGGCATGAAGGTCCGTTCGGTCGATCCGTCCCTCTCCGGGATCCGCACGCCGGCGAGCGACGTCGTCGTCCGCGTACTGCTCCACCTCGTAGGGGAACTCCATCGGTAGCCCGTGGCCGTGGATCACGGCAAGGATGTCCACCCCGGGGTCGCCGGCGTTGCCCAGGACCGTCTCGATCGTTCCCGTGGGATTCATCTTGCCGCTTCCGAAGGTCGTGATCCGTACCACGACCATGTCTCCGTCGGTGGCCGCGCCTTCGTCACCCTGCACGACGAGGACCTCTTTCTGGATCTTGCGATTCTGAGGGCGAACGATTCCGAAGGAGCGGGTGGGCCGATACGTGCCGACCAGAGTCTCGTGGGCCCTCTCCAAGACCTTGATGACCCGTCCGACCGGGCTCCGCCCACGCGGACGCCCCTCCACCCGGATCACCACCTGGTCTCCGTCCATGGCGGACTCCAGGGACAGCCCAGGCACGAACGCCTCTTGGCCACCCGAGTCCGGCTTGACGAAGCCGTCTCCCTTGGAGGTGAGGGCGACACGCCCCACAACCAGGTTGATCCTCTCGGGCACGGCAAAGCGCTGGCCCTTGACTCGGTAGAGCCGGCCCCGGTCGACCATCTCCAGAAGGAGATCTCGGAAGGCCAGACGATCCAAGGTCGGCACGGAGAGTGCCTTCGCGAGCTCCTTGGCCTTCAGTGGGCCCTTACGGGACTCGCTGAGATGCCGAAGTACTGCTTCGTCGCTGGGGAGCTTGGGGCGCCGAACCACGTCAGCGTCGCACCTGGAGGACGAGCTGGAGCGCCGCTGCGCTGTGGTCACGGGAGAGGCGGAGCCGGGCCGTGCTTCTCTCGCCAGCGGCTGCACGCACTCGAGCCGTGATGAACCCGTCCACACTGCTGAGCAGGTGATTCGCGATCACGACCCCCACCAACTGGGAGGCACGCCTGAAGTCCTCATCGCTCGACTCGATGAGATCTCGGTAGTCCTCCCGTTCCCCCGGCCTACCCACCCAGGTCCACTCGAAGGGCTCGTCGTACCCCTTCGCCTGGTAGAAGGCCAGAGCGTCGTCGTATGCCGGATCCCCCGGCATGGGATTGGTGCCGGGCGCGAAGAAGATCTCCATGGCGAGCGCCCACGTTCTTCCGTTGAACGTCGAGGCGTCGGTCTGCGGCTGAACTCCGGATGCCGAGGGATCGAGATCGAACGCCCCCGAACTCTCGAAATTTTCCAGGGCCTCGTAGTAGGCGAAGTCACCGTCGATGCGAGGCCCCGCAAAGGTCCTAGCGATATCCCATGCCAACGTCTGATAGCGGTCCCTCAGGTCCAGCGCCGACGTCCGTGCCCGGCCGAAGGCGACCCACGAGGCTCCCTCCAGGACCAAGTAGGCGATCCAACGCCGCTGACCCATCTTCCACTGGCTGGCCCCGGGAAGTAGAGCAGAGTAGAGGAAGGCCCGCCCGGGTCCGAGCAGCGCCTCATCGCTCTGGACGTCGGCATGCTCACCCCGGAGCGCAGCAGGATCCTTCAGGATTCCGCCGGAGTCGTGCGACGCGCAGCTCCGGATCGGAAGGGAGAGCGCGAGCTGATCTTGCACCGTCGGGCAGGCCGGAGGCCATTGGGCCTCCCCGGGCTCGGGCATCAGCGCGAGTATCCCGCTGATAGCGCCGATCCCGACCGCCAGACGACCCCCAGCCGGGGCCAGCCGTCTAGAAAAGGATGCCAAAGGAGACGTGAACCGGTTCGCTCTCTCCGGTGATGGAGCCTGCAAGGTTCTTTGCCAAGCCCAGTTCGAAGCGCTCATAACGCAGGCCCACGCCGATGGCCATGCCGTCCGCCTGGCCTACCTCGCCTTGAACGTAGCCCGAGCGAACGTAGATGATATCCCCTCGTCCGGCCGCGAGCTCGGTGCCCACGTAGTACGACGTAGCATCCCCGGGGTCCCGCCACCGATCCTCGACTTCCAAGCGTACCCAGAGATTGATTTCGTCCGTATCGACGAAGTGCGTGAGGAAATCGTAGGCCGCCGAGACCCGAATCCGCGAAGGCAGCGGATCCGCCTGCTCCACGTTCACTACCTGGAAGTCGGGACCCAGGTGTGCCAGCATGGCTCCCAGACGAAGTGGAAACCCACCGATGGGCTGGGATTGAACACCGGCATCCATGACCCAACCGGTCGATCGAACGCCGGCGTCGTCACACTGCCCCGTGCAGCTCAGGTTGAACTGGATGACCTTGAAGTTGAAGCCGACATCCAGCCAGCCGGTCAGGCGATTGGCGAGGGAGACGATGCCCACGTGGCTCCGCACGCTGATCGCTCCACGGACGTTGCCCTCGATGTCGGTGAGATCTTGCTCGCCCCCGTCGAGGAGCTCATAGGAGAGTCCGACCACACCGATCGGCTGCCTGACCATCAGTCCCGAGAGCGCGGTGCCCTCTCCGACCAGATGGTCGCCCCTCATGATCACCAGCTGGCTCTTCTCCATGCTTGCCAGCCCGGCCGGGTTCCAAAAGGCGGCTTCGGGACTGGGCACCGCGGTCATGGCTCTCCCCAGGGCAACGCCCTGCGCACCGACCGGGAGTAGCAGGAACAGAGCCCCCTCCGGGGACCCGGGCTCGGAATCCTGGCCGTGGAGCCCCGGTGGGAGCACTAGAGCGAGCCCCAGTGCGAGCAGGACGGCGATCAGCAGCTCAGGTCGTCTGCGCACTCTCGTGGTCCTCCGCTGGGACGCGAAGCCCCAGCTGGCCAAGGTGCTGACGCTTTCTGCGCCAGTTCGGTAGCACCTTGATCCACAGGTCGAGATAGACGGGACGATCGATGAACTCCTGGATCTTTTCGCGGGAGATACGGCCCAGCTCGCGGATTGCCCTTCCCTTCTCTCCAACAAGAATACGCTTCTGCGAGTTCCGCTCCGTGAAGAGGTTGACTTGAATGTATACCGGATCCTGGTCCTCGCGGAATTCCTCCACGACGGCGAAGACCGAATACGGGACCTCCTCTCTGAATTGCTCGAAGACGGTCTCTCGGATGAGCTCCGCGACGAAGAAGCGGACTGGAGCGGATGCGATATCGTCCACCGGATACAGAAACGGGCCTTCGGGCAATGCCTGGGCCAGCTCCGTCCACAACTCCTCGACGCCGCGGTCCAGGAGGGCCGAAATCCCTCGCGCCTCCGCGCCCAGCTCGGTTTCGGCCCACTGGGCGGCCACCGCGATATCCTCTGGACTGGCTTCGTCAATCTTGTTGATCACTACGAAGACGGGAGCCGACGACAGTGCGAGTGCCTCCTTGATGCCGGCCTTCTCTCTGTGGTGGAGCGGGTCCGTCGCGTCCACGAGCAGCACGATGACATCCGCTTCGCGAATCGCCTCGAGGGCCTCTTCGAGCATGCCTCTCTGGAGGAGGTCCTTGACCAGGAGGAGGCCGGGGGTGTCCAGGAACACCGCTTGCGCGGTCTCGGTGGTCCGAATCCCCGTCACGCGCTGCCACGTCGTCTGCGCCTTGGACGTCACGATGCTCAGCTTCTGACCGATGAGCCGATTCATCAGCGTGGACTTCCCGGCGTTGGGACGCCCCACCAAGGCGATGTAGCCCGCGCGGGTGTCGCCAGTGTTTTCTTCCGTCGTTGGCTCGTGACTCATCGACGAAAGATGACACAGGACGGAGGTCCAGGGAACGTCAGCTGGCCGCCACCCCCCGCTTCACTGAGCATGGGCCCGCGTCACGTAACGCGTTGCCAATGAAGGTGTGTGGCGGGACGCCGTGCACCGTGTGGGAGAGTACGGTGTCGCCTCACACGTGTTGGACCACCAACCAAAAGAGCCCACAGCCCGAGAAGGGATGTGGGCCCATTAGGAAGCTGGCGACGACGTACTCTCCCACCGGGTCTCCCCAGCAGTACCATCCGCGCGGCAGGGCTTAACGGCCGTGTTCGAGATGGGAACGGGTGTATCCCCTGCGCAATAGCCACCAGCAATAGCATCAGGGTAGGGAGAGAATCCGTAGAGACCTCTGGATCGTTGTCCGAGGGTGTGTTGGTTTGGGGTGAGGATATGGATCGGACCCCTTGAAAAGAGGGGAACTGGTCAAGCCTCTCGGGCCATTAGTACGGCTCGGCTACACGTGTTACCACGCTTCCACCTACCGCCTATCAACGTGCTAGTCTCGCACGGCCCTTCTGAGAACTTACGTTCTGGGAGTGCTCATCTTGGAGGAGGCTTCCCACTTAGATGCTTTCAGCGGTTATCCTTTCCCGACGTCGCTACCCGGCGATGCTCCTGGCGGAACAACCGGTACACGAGGGGTCAGTCCATCCCGGTCCTCTCGTACTAGGGACGGCTCTCCTCAACACTCCTACGCCCACGACGGATACAGACCGAACTGTCTCACGACGTTCTAAACCCAGCTCATGTACCGCTTTAACGGGCGAACAGCCCGACCCTTGGGACCTTCTCCAGCCCCAGGATGCGATAAGCCGACATCGAGGTGCCAAACCGCCCCGTCGATGTGAACTCTCGGGGGCGATAAGCCTGTTATCCCCGGCGTACCTTTTATCCGTTGAGCGACGGCCCTTCCATTCGGAACCGCCGGATCACTAAGGCCTACTTTCGTACCTGCTCGATCCGTCGATCTCGCAGTCAAGCTCCCTTCTGCCTTTACACTCTTCGCGCGATTGCCGACCGCGCTGAGGGAACCTTTGCGCGCCTCCGTTACCTTTTGGGAGGCGACCGCCCCAGTCAAACTACCCGCCTGCCACGGTCCCCGAGGAGGATTCACTCCCCTGGGTTAGAGCCTCAACATTGTAAGGGTGGTATTTCACGAGTGGCTCCCCGAAGCCTAGCGACTCCGGTTCATAGCCTCCCACCTATCCTACACATGCAAAGCCAAGACCCAATGGCAGGTTGTAGTAAAGGTGCACGGGGTCTTTTTGTCCTGTCGCGGGTACTCGGTATCCTCACCGAGACTCCAATTTCGCCGAGCTTGCGGAGGAGACAGCGCCCAAATCGTTACGCCATTCGTGCAGGTCGGAACTTCGTGTTATCCCACGGTTGTCCCGTGGGCACAGACTATACCTTCACCTGATCGAAGCGAGTTGAGAATCTCGTCTTCTGAGTCTGCCGGATGGATTCATCCCCATCGTGATCACATCCATCGGCAAAGATCAGGGCCGGCGTGTTATGGATCGGTGGCTGAAGCCACTTCACCATCCAAGGATCTCACCCTTGAGTCGTTACAGGGATGGCTGGATGGGCCATCTTACCCTCGGTATTGCCCGCGGCCCCTGCACAGGGCCGGTAGGGTTTCACCGATTTGAGCCGGTTTGCTGAGCGGGATCGCTCCCACTCGGGGCAGTTTTATCTACCCGACAAGGAATTTCGCTCAGTTGGTCTCTACAGTTTCCTATAAAGCTGGACTTTATCTTGATTGCCCTCGGTTCATCTGATTCTTGATGCGTTGAATCTCATCGATTCCTTCTCTGGTCAAATGCCGATCTTCGCCCATCATCCGCACGATCTTCCTGAACTTCTGGAAGTCTACTCGCTTCTTCGTCTTCAACTTGTGCTTTTCGAAGAACGGGATGATGCGCTCGAGCAGATGATCCTTACCCCTGACGCGATAGGCCAGCCGGTCGCCATGGTTCTTGCGAACCACTCCACAACCGAAAAAGGCCTTCAACGCGTGGAGCGCTTGAACATCGCGTTCGTGCTGCACGACGGTGAACTCAGGTAAGACCTGATATCCTGTTGTCATATCAGCGTGTTTGTTGATGCCGACGTGAAAACATCCCTCACCGTCCACGAACCCCACAATCCACTGCGGTTCGAGTTTCATGATGCAATCCTGAACGTAAAGTCTCTGAGGGTTCCCGGGTGCAGGACCCGGGCCTTCCCTGCGGATTGCCCCCATGTCCACCGGATTTTTACTGCAGACTGGATGGTCTACGAGTACCGGACGGCTGTACGAGGGTATTCCCGCATATGGTTCAGTTTTACTAAGGCTGAAATCCAACCTTAGGACCGTTATAGTTACGGCCGCCGTTTACCGGGGCTTCAGTTCAGAGCTTCGCCTTACGGCTAACCCCTCCCCTTAACCTTCCGGCACCGGGCAGGCGTCAGTGCCTATACGTCGTCTTACGCGACTTTGCAGGCACCTGTGTTTTTAATAAACAGTCGCTTGGGCCGATTCTCTGCGGCCCGCTTCAGCTCCACCATGCATCGGCTTCACCTACCACGGGCTCCCCTTCTCCCGAAGTTACGGGGACATTTTGCCGAGTTCCTTCTCCGCAATTCACTCGAGCACCTTAGGCTTCTCGCCTCGCCTACGTGTGTCCGTTTATGGTACGGTCACAGCAAGCACTCCCCCACGAGGCTTTTCTCGGCAGTATGCTCCACGACCCTTTGCGGGGCCCGAAGGCCCCTTCGGCATCGGCGCTCGGCTATCCAGGTCTTTTAATCCCCGGAAACGCCTACCACCTTGCATCGGATATTCCACCACCCGACGGTTGCTTCGCTCCTGCGTCCCCCCTTGGGGTCAAACGCACTACGCTGTGGTACGGGAATATTAACCCGTTTCCCATCGCCTACGCCCTTCGGCCTCGGCTTAGGGACCGACTAACCCGGAGCGGATGAACCTGGCTCCGGAACCCTTAGGCTTTCGGTGACAGAGATTCTCACTCTGTTTATCGCGTACTCATTCCGGCATGCTCTCTTCCCTACGCTCCACCGGTGCCCTCACAGGCCGGCTTCAATGCCTAGGGAACGCTCCCCTACCATGTTTCCACATCCGTAGCTTCGGCGGCTAGCTTTAGTCCCGACCATTATCGGCGCAGATCCACTTGACTAGTGAGCTATTACGCACTCTTTAAAGGCATGGCTGCTTCTAAGCCAACCTCCTAGTTGTCTTTGCAAATCCACATCCTTTCTCACTTAGCTAACACTTCGGGGCCTTAGCTGACGGTCTGGGCTCTTTCCCTCTCGCAGACGGACATTATCGCCCGCCCACTGACTCCCAGAGTCCATCTCACAGGCATTCGGAGTTTGCATGGGGTCGGTAAGCGGGTAGGCCCCCTAGCCCAGGCAGTGCTCTACCTCCTGGAGACATCGCT
>OZ250165.1:0-1575000 GCA_965238005.1 Longimicrobiales bacterium | reverse complement strand
GCCGATATTCTGGAAGAAGTGTCCCCAGGTGGCGCCTTCATGGTGTACGTGGACGACGTCGTGGATCCCCTCGTGCATGTGAGCCCTCTCCACAGCGAGGATCACGTTGGGGTTCGCCTTGCACGCCGATACATCCTGCATGTAGTGCATGGCGCTCAGGTCCAGGCGCTCTCCGTTCAGAAAGACGGCGAAGTTCGCATGATAGTGGGGTCCCTCGTTGTCGGGGAGCTCGGGTAGGGTCGCGAACCGTGCCGCTCCGATCCCCACCACACCTATCACCACTCCGATCGTCACCAGGAATGCCACCTTCCCAGCGTTGTAGGACCCACCCATCGCCTCAACCTCCCTCCGGAGAATCGACCACTTCGAGCCGATCCATGTTCGAGTCATACGTACGTATACCCGGAGTCGCATCGTACGTATCAGGCCGGCGCCGAAGCGAACAGCCGCCAGAACCAGGGGGCCCGCCGCATGGCGATGTCCAGCAGATAGCCAACCAAGGCAAGCCCGGCCAGGAGTGGCCACAACGGCGTGGGCACGGATGCGGATTCACCGTAGTCGGCGAAGATCTCGTCGTTGTCGGCCAGTAGCTTGCCACCCGTCTCCTCGCTGATGGTGGTCAAGAGCGCCATGTTCGGAGGGTAGAGCCGATATTCGTCGCTGTAGGTGTAGTACATGGACAGGGCCTGGTCCTCGAATCCTTCGGCCGACAGCTGGAATCCGTAGGGAGCCTCGGCGGAGGTCTCGAGGGAGTACCTCCCCTGGTACGTCCCGGGCCCGATCTGATCGAGTGCAACGGCAGCCCTCTCGCCGCCTGGCTCGACGACCTCCAGCCGCGGCTCGAGGCCGGCCTGGTAGACACCCTCTTCGGTTACGGCGCTCACGGTCACCACGGCTTCGTCGCCGACGCGCTCGATCACGAAGTCGACTCCTTCTCCTTCGTCCCTTCTCATCGTCTCCCGTACGAGCTGCGCCCAGAATTTGCCGTAGCCCTGCCAGGTCAGCCAGTCTGTCGCCCAGCGATTCTTCACGTCGGATGTGAACGCGGCGGCTTTGCCGAGCCCGTAGTGCCAGCGGGCGAGAATCGGTGCCGAGGCTTCCGACGCGAGGAGCACTTCGGCGTTCTCTTTGGCCTGTGTGTTTACGTAGCCCCTGAGAGGCGGCGCCGACTCCATATCGATGCCCGTGAATGCCTCCACGCGGCTGGCGACGGTGGTCTCCACGGTTTCTTCGATCAGGGTCTTCTGCGAAGCGATCTGGGTCTCCCGGATGAAGATCTGCGGGACCCTGGCCACGTCGCGGATGAAGTAGCTCCGCCCGTTCCCCCACTCGGCGATGTTTCCGAGCAGCTCGCGATCGGCCTCCTCACCCACGGCCACCGAAGACACCGTGATGTCATCCTCGGCCATGCGCGTGACCAGTGCCTCATACTCGTCCGGGTAGGTCTTGCCGTCCGACAGCAGGATGATGTGCCTCACCTCCTCATCACTCTCGGCGAGTGACTCGAAGGCCATCTCGAGGGCCGGATAGATGTTGGTCTGGGCGCTGGCGATGATGCGGTTGATGAAGTCTGCCATCAGTGGCTTGTTCGTGACCAGCTGGAGCGGGACCGTGGAATGGGGCGTGTCATCAAAGCTGATCACACCGAAGCGATGGGTCGGCTCGAGGAGGTCCAGGGCGGCCTTCGCGGCCTCCTTAGACAGCTGGAGCTTGGGGCCCACCATGCTGTACGACTTGTCCAGGACGATGATGAGCGCGAGATCCTCGCGCTTCTCGTTGATCTCGAACCAGATCGGCAAGGTCTCTTCGATAACGGTCTCCGCATAGCCGTCCACACCGAAGCTGGACTCGCCCCCGGCGAAGATGAAGCCCCCGCTCGAGTCCCGGACGTAGGCGAGAATGGCGTTCATCTGAGCCGGGCTGAGGCTCGTGCTGGGCACGTCGCTCAAGAGGACCAGATCATACGCCTCCAGGCCAGTGAGCGTGATGGGAATGGATCCCGGCTGTCCGAGGACGATTTCCATCCCCTCTCCCACGAGGGCGTCGCGGAGATAGTGCGCGCTCGCCGGGTGCCCCTCGACGTACAGGATCCGCGGCCGCGAGCCCACCCAGATCGACTGGGCGTGGAGATCGTTCAGCGGGAACGGATCGCTCTCGGTCTCGAGTCGGCCGGAGATCGTCACCCGGCCCTCCGCCGGCAACCGCACTTCAAAGGGGATGGTGTTCAGTCCCGGCTCCAGCTCCACCTCCCGGGATTCGAGGGTGGCACCGTTGCCCAGCACCTCGACTGTGGCCGTGGCCGCGACGCGGCTGAAGACCTGCACGGTCGTGGCCACCGGCTCCTGCTCGCGCATGTCCTGGGGAAGCTCGATGGCTTCGATCCAGCTGTCTCCCTCACCCCTGACGTTGGCCGGCATGGAGAAGATACGGACGCCGGATTCCTGCGCCTGGCCCACGATCCTCGTCAGGTCGCCGAGATTCTGGTTCCCGTCGGTGATCAGAACCAGCCGCTTGAGGTATCGCGGATCGAAGCTCCGTAGAGCCTGGGCAACGGCCGTCTCGAGGTTGGTAGCACCCTGATCGATGGAGCCGTTGGCCCCGTCCGACGAGACCCCCACCGCTCGGATCCCGTCCACGCTCCCGACGTTCTGCGCAGAGCCCCCGAACACGATGAACCCGGCGTGGGCCGGCTCCCCGGATGAGCTCGAGGAGGCGATCCAGTCGATGGCGGTATCGATGAACCCCGGATCGATGCTGCTGGACACGTCCAGCGCGTAGACCACCGAGATCCACTTTCCCGCCCGGTGCCAGACCGGCCGCATGAGGGCCAGAGCCAGCAGCACGAGCACGGTCGTCCGTACGATCACGGAGGCCCGCAGATGTCGATGCGACAGACCGATGGTGGTGTGCCGCGTCATACCCCAAAAGAGCGGGATCACCAGAAGGACCAGAAGGGGCCAGAAGTGGCCGAACGTGATCCTCATACCGTCCACCGGCGGTGATAGGTGAACCACTCGACGATCACAAGCGACGTGGCCACCGCCAGGAGGACGACCCACAGCTCACTGCCTCCGGCCTTTTCCCCGGCCAGACGTAGGGCCGCCAGGGGAGCGGTGGCACGGTCGTCGGGACTGAAGCTCGAGGCGTTGACCGCAGTGCGCTCACGGTCTGCGAGACTCACAGCCACCCTCAGACGCCGAGGGCCTGCGGCCACCGTATAAAGGCCGGGCTCCTCGGCAACGAAGACTGTGCGACCGGAGACCTGGGAGGCGGCGATCTCTGCACCCTCCAGGTCGGTGACCTCGGCCTCCGGGAGTGGCACCTCGACACGGCCGGGACTCCGTAGAAGCGCGCCCCGCTCATCCATCATCCAACTCAGGACGTTGCTCAGGAAGATCGGGAACGCGGGCTGCAGCGGGAAGTTGGAGTCCTCCAGGGCGAAGGCCACGCGGATGATCTTCTGAGGCACCTCCGCTGCGATCATCAGCGGCAGCTCGGTCGTGCCGACGATGACCTCCACGTCGGACGAGGTGCCCGTCGTGCCCGGGCCGGCCGGGGCGCCTGCCCCGCCCGGAGCACCCGCCGCGCCCACGAAACGCACGGCCCGGTCGACGCGCAGGTCCTCCAACGACACGAAGCGCATGAGCGGGTGGTCCGGATCCCATCCGGACACCGCCGGTGACGTGAGGACGGCCACCGTGGGGGCCAGCCACCCGACGTTGGGCGGGAGGAACAGCAATGCGGGACCCGGGGGTGGCTCCTCGGGCGCCCAACGGTCGAAGATGTACAGGTCGGCTCTGACGCTCTCGTCGTACTCCCCCGGGGTGAGAGAGTTGACCCTCAGGCGCGGCTCGTCCGCCAGGGCGCTCTGCAGGTAGACGCTCCCCGGGCTGACCAGCGCGATTCGGGTGCGGCTCCGTACCGGCAAGAAGGCGAAGGCGAGATCGTCGGCGGCGAAGGCGTCACCGTCGGTGATCACCGCCACACGGACAGGACCTCGATCGAAGCTGGAGAGATCGATGGTCAGCCCCCGCGACTCGCCCGCCCGGAGAGTGACGGTCTCACGCAGCCCGACCTCGCCCGCCCCGCTGAGACGGACCGAGACCTCCTTGGGCCCCAGCGACGCGTTGGTGATCTCGAGGAACGCCTGGTACTCCAACGGAGCCGAAGGCACCGACCCGACCTCGAAAGCGGTGATGCCCACGTTGTCCGCCGGATCGTAGACCGAGATCACTTCGGCCTCGGCCGGGACGTCGTCGATCATGACGCCGTCCGAGATGAAGTACAGTGGACCGTCGGCGACGACGGGAGTCGGAAACTGCGAGGAGGCGCCCAAGGAGACGCTGAGGCCATCCAGAATCTCCAGCGCGGACCGGCGATCTCCCGGATCTCTGGAGGGTGCCTGCCCCGAGGTATCGAGGACGAGGAACTCCCCGTCGACGCTCCCCCGCTGCAAGAGCCCTCTGGCCAGGGCCACGGCGTGCTCCCACCGGGTGAAGCCGCCGAGCGCCCGCGTCGCCATCGTCGCCGAGTTGTCCATCACGATCGTCATCCGGGGGATGTCCCCACCGGCCCACGAGAACTCCGGGCGCCCCATGGCGGCTGCCACCGACAGTCCGATGGTCAGCGCGATCATGAGCGAGATCCACCACCGAAGCCGATCGAGGAACGTGCTCCGACGCTTTTCCTTCAGAAGGCGGTTCCACAACAGCCTAGACGGGACGACCATCCGGGGTGGTGGCGGCTTCAGCCAATACAGCACGGCCACGGCAGCGGCCGTCCCTCTCAGGATCAGGCCTGCGAGCAGTGGGCTCATGGACAAGAAGCTCACCCGAGAAACCTTCCCTGCCTGAAGACCTGGAGGATGAGATCCTCGAACGGCACCTCGGTGCTCGTCCTCACGTAGCCCCAGCCGCTCTTCCGGCAGTAGGCGCTCACCTCCTCACAGTGCTCCTCGAACTTCTCCGCGTACGCGTCCAGAAGCCCGGGTGTCACCTTGACCCGCTCGGTCGTGCCCAGCTCCGAGTCCTCCAGGAGGACCTCGTTCGGGAGCTCGGGTCGCAGCTCGTCGAAGCTGTACACGTGCACCGCGAACAGGTCCTGTCGAAAGTGCCGCAGCAGATCGAACGCCTTTTCGAAGCCCGTCTCATCGAGAAAGTCGGAGACCACCACGACCAAACCTCGACGGCGGCGAGCGGAGAAGAAGCTCTTGAACGCCTTCTCGATGGAGGTCGTGCCGTTCGACTCGACCGACTCGAGAAAGCGGAAGGCGTGCCATACCTGATTCTTGCCGCGCCGCGCCGACATCTCCTGCGCGATGCCGTCGGCATAACCCACCAGGTTGACGCGATCCAGGTTGAGCAATCCGATATAACACAGAGCCGCCGCGATCTTCCGGGCGTAGTCGAACTTGAGAGGCTCGCCATGGTCCATGGACCGGCTCGCGTCGAAGAAGATGTAGATGGGAAGGTCGGCGTCCTCTTCGAAGAGCCTCAGTATGAGCTTGTCCAGCCGAAGAAACGTGCGCCAATCGACGTTCTTGGTGTCCTCGCCCGCCACGTATTGGCGGTAGTCCGCGAACTCGATTCCCGAATCGGTCTTCTTCTTGGCCCGGTGCTCCCCGTGAAGGTGCCCGGGAATCATGTGGCTCGAGACGATGTTGAGGTACTCGAGCTTCTTCAGGAACTCGTCGTCGAAGAGCGTTCCCTTCTCACTCATGGGTGAGCCTCGCCGACTACTCCGTGAGCTCGGGAACGTCGTTCATGATCGCGGCAAGGATCGTGTCCGTCTCCATGCGCTCGGCCTCGCCCTCGAAGTTCAACAACACGCGGTGGCGGAGTGCCGGCAGCAGCATGGAACGAACGTCCTCACAGGACACATGGACTCGACCGTTCAGCAAGGCGTTCACCTTGCCTCCGATGACGAGCGTCTGGGTCCCGCGTGGGCTGGCCCCGAAGCGCACGTATCGCTCCGTCATGGGATGGGCGTGCGGGGTCCCCGGATGCGTGGCCAGGGTCAAGCGTATGGCGTAGTCTTGCACCGGCCTCGCGATGGGCACGGAGCGAGCCGTGTCGCGCATTAAGAGGATCTCCTCACGATCGAGAACGGTGGCCGCCTCGGGCTCCTCACGACGAGTGGTGCGGTCCATGATCTCGTGCATGTCGTCGGGCTCGGGGTACATGATCCTGAGCTTGTAGAAGAACCGGTCCATCTGGGCCTCCGGAAGTGGATACGTGCCCTCCATCTCCAGAGGGTTCTGTGTAGCGAGAACGAAGAAAGGAGGCTCGAGACGGTGGGTTGTCGTGCCCACCGTGACGGTGCGCTCCTGCATGGCCTCCAGCAGCGCGGACTGGGTCTTGGGCGTGGCGCGATTGATCTCGTCGGCCAGGAGGATGTTTGTGAAGATGGGCCCCTTTTGGAAGTCGAGATATTTCTCACCCGTTTCGCTCTCGTGGACCACATCGCTTCCCACGATGTCGCCGGGCATGAGGTCGGGCGTGAACTGGACTCGAGAGAAAGCCAGGTGAAGGACGTCGGCGACCGTCGCCACGATCTTCGTCTTTCCGATCCCGGGGATCCCCTCCAGCAACACGTGTCCCTTGGCCAGGAGGCTGATGAGCGTCCCGTCGATGATCTCCTGGTTGCCGACGATGACCTTCGAGATCTCCTCTTTGACTCTCTGGAACTGCTCGGTGAACAGCTCGATCTGACTGGCGACTTCGGTCGTCATTTGCTCCCACGGGGCCGTATGGCCAAGAAGTATTTCTTCACGAGTCTCCGATAACGCCACGGAATCCGGTCGACGCCAAGCGCCGATCCCGCCGCGTAGCTCGACGGGCCGCGCACGTCACGGTACTCCACCGTCGAGCTCTCCCGCCGGCTCGCTCCCCGGAAGATGTCCTCGGGGTCGGGCTCCTCCTCGGGCCCGGGCTCAGGCTCGTCGAGGATCTCTATGGCCAGCTGCACCTTGAGGGTCGTGGCGGCGCCCAGCTCCTGTTCTGAACCCGTGGGCTCGCTGGTGGCGTGGCCCGGGGGACCGCTGGGGTCCTGCGCCTCGCTGCTGCCGGCGGATCTCTTCACCTCGTCAGAGGGCATGGCCATGCCGGCCTCGGCGGATTCCTCACCCCCGGAGTCGCCCTGCTGCAGACCGAACAGCTGCTGCATCCCAATCTGCGATTCAGTGGCGGACTCCTGCATTGCCTGCATCCGGCGTGACGCCTCGTTCCTTCCCTCCTGTGCTTCCTGGCGTCGGGCCATCTCCTCCATGCGCTCGGCCGCCTCTTCAAGGGCTTCCTGGGCGTCCCCCATCTCCCGGTTCTCCATGGCCTCCGCAGCCTCCTGGAGAGACTCGAGGAGCTCCTCCAGGCCGGGCAGATCGGACATGCTTGCCTCTCGGAGCTGCGCCATCAGCTCGGCGGCTTCCTTTTCCGTCAGCCCGGACAGGTTGTCCGCAAGCTCGCGCATGAGCTCAGACGCCAAGGCCAGATCCTCGTCTTTCATGGCCTCGGCCAGATCGCCAAGCTCGTTGGAGTCCTCGAACTCCTGAGCGAGGCCGGCCAAGGCCTCCTCGAGGGCGTTCATCTCGAGCTTGCCCTCGTCGAGGATGCTCTTGGCCTCGCGGAGATCGCGCAGGAGCTCCTCCATGGTCAACTGCTCGGCCTGGAGCTCCCGTAGAGTCTCCTCGAGCTGTGCCATGGCCTCCGAGTCGTCTTCGCCCTCCAGCTCCTCGGCGCCTTCCACCAGATCCCGGATGTCTTCGAGCTGTCGGACCTGGGCCTGGGCGAGGGCCGTCGAATCCGCGGCCGACGCGAAGGTGAGCAGCGGCCCTTCCATGGGGACGAGGGACAGAATCTGGAGAGCGGCGAAGAGTCCGAGAGCCGTCCAAAAGCGCCGTGGGACGGTGGTCGGAACCAGGCGCCGAGCATCGAGACGTCGCGCGGTGTCTGCCGCCCTGGTCAGCTGAAGATCGATCCACGGCGACTCGCCGCCCTGACCCATGAACCAGTGCGCGGTCTTGATCTCGTCGTGGAGGCCGCCCTGTTCGTCGGCGACCGCGGCAGCCCGGGCGAGACGACTACCCCCCCGCTGGGACCAGGCAAGGAAGACGGCGAATAGGACAACGGAAGCTCCGATCACCGAGAGGTTCGGAGGCGGAGCGATGGGGAGCAGCATCTTCCCCACCTGGAAGAGCAGCAGCACCCCGAGGACGACGCAGACCGCGATCGACAGGTGGTCCAGCGCTCCATTCAGCCGCACCCGCCGATCGATGAGCCTGAGCGTCCCCGTGATGACCGACCCCTCGAGACCGCGCCGGCGCGGGGCCATCAGAAAGCCTCTCCGGTCATCGGCCGGATTCGTCCGATGTGGTAGTTTGACGCCTTTTCCAAAGCCTCTCCGCCCAGCCCTCCTCCGCCATCAGTCGCTCGATGTCATCAATCTCGACAGGCACGAACCCGGAGAGATTCTCATACCCGGTCTGACGGAACTTGATGTAGCCCGGGTACTCCGTGGCACCCTGCATGACTACCACGGCGTCGCCGATCAGATCCAGGACCCGGCCCCGGCGAGCGGAGAACTCCTCCGTAGGGAAAGCGTCCGTAAAGAGCGGCTCCTGGGCCTGCAAAGGACCGGCGACCAGCAGAACGAGCAACGCCCCAAGACCAGCGCGACCTCTCATGATGACCTCTCCATCACACAGCTTGAAAGGGAACGGCCCAAAGTGTACGGGCGTGGCGGGACGTGCAAGCAAGCGTACAAGGAGTCAAGCGGAAGGCCGATCCACGCGCAAGCTCCGCGTGGACCCGCCCCTCACCCTGTGAAGCTCGCGCCAGGTCACGCCGGGCCGGATTCTGGAGATCACCGTCTTCTGCACGTCCAGCGCGATCTCGTAGAGTCTCCGCCGCTCGTCGTTGAACGTCCCGTCAGTTTTCTCCCGGTCACCAATGGAGGTGACGGTGGGCCGGGCGGCCTCGTAGAAGGCAACGATGGCCCGGGAGGAACCGGCAAGACCAAGGGTATGCCTGACGCCGGCGGCTGACGATCGAGCCGACCGTCGGGCCGATCGCCAGAACGACGGTTCGCCTGATCGTGGAAAAGCGTGGCCGTCGTGCCTGGCACATAACCGCCGTGGTCCGCGAAAACCCATCCGCCCCCTCTGTGTTGAAGTTTTGGCTCCCGGCCTGTCGCTCGCACACCATCAGCTGCCGACAGAGTGCGATGTCCTCGAGGGAGATCTCACGCCTGCACTTCAGCGCCTCCTGGGCATTCGGACACAGAGGCTTTCTGTTACTGTTCTGACAGTTCCCGCTTCCGTATGCCAAGAACAAAACGCCACGTAACACCTCGACGTGTGAGGTACTACGTGGCCGTCCACAAGTGGGCCCAGCAGGACTTGAACCTGCGACCGTCGGATTATGAGTCCGCTGCTCTAACCAACTGAGCTATGGGCCCGTACTCACGACCAAGGTAATCGCACGCCCACTCTCGATCCAAGTGCGCGACGGCGACCACCGGAGCCGAAGTCACTTCGTTCCGAAGAGACGGTCGCCGGCGTCTCCCAACCCTGGGACGATGTAGCCGATCTCGTTGAGCTCGCGGTCCAACGCGGCGGCGAAGATGGGAACGTCCGGATGATCCGCGGCGAATCGGCGGACACCCTCGGGGGCAGCAACAATACACATGAAGCGTATGCCCGCCGCGCCCCGCTTCTTGAGGGCGTCGACCGCCGCCGAGGCCGATCCACCTGTGGCCAACATGGGGTCCAACAGGATGAAGTGCCGGACTTCACCCTCGGGCGGGACCTTGAAGTAGTACTCCATCGGCTCGAGGGTGTCTTCGTCCCGGTAGAGCCCCACGTGGCCGACCCGGGCACTGGGAATCAGCCTCAGAATGCCCTCCACCATCCCGAGGCCTGCGCGGAGGATCGGAACCAGCACCAGTTTCTTGCCCCGGATGCGCTGACAGGTCGTGGTCTCCAGGGGCGTCTCGATCTCCACCTCCTCCGTCTCCAGCCCCCGGGTGGCATCGTACGCCATGAGCATGGCAATCTCGTCCACCAGCTCCTTGAACCGCTTCTTCGGAGTGGTCTTGTCCCTCAAGAGTGAGAGCTTGTGGTGAATGAGCGGATGCTCGAGAACGGTCAGGGTGGGAAACTCGGTCATGGGCTCCTGCCCGGTCGGGGTCCGTGCGGATCGAGCCTCCACGTTACCTGCCACCCCTCGACCGTGAAAGACCGTTAGGTTCCCGCTAGAGTAGGAGGCAGGAACACCCAGGACGTCTCACCGGCCGACTCGCCGGGCCGGTCTTCCAGGAGACTGCCGGTGCCCGACATGACAAGGGAACGGATGGCCATGGTCGAGAGCCAGCTCGTGGCCCGCGGCATCGTCGACACCCGCGTCCTGGAGGCCATGGCATGGGTGCCTCGGGAGGACTTTCTCCCCGAGGATCGTCAGTCCTGGGCCTATCGGGATCGTGCAGTGCCCCTGGGCCACGGCCAGACGGTGAGCCAGCCCTACATGGTCGCCGCCATGACCGAGGCGCTGCGGCTGGGGCCGGAGGACCGGGTCCTGGAGGTGGGAACGGGCAGCGGATATCAGTCCGCCGTGCTCAGCGCCATCGCCGCAGAAGTCTTCACCATCGAGCGCCTTCGCGACCTCCAGGCCGCGGCGGAGGAGCGCCTCGCGGCCCTGGGCGTCTCGAACGTGCGGTTTTGGGTGGGGGACGGGTCCTTGGGTTGGCCCGAAGAGGTACCCTTCGACGCCATCATCGTCACTGCCGGCGCTCCGTCGGTCCCACCCGCTCTCAAGAGCCAGGTGAACGAGGACGGCGGTCGACTGGTCATCCCGGTGGGACCGCGGCGCCAGCAGTCCCTGATCCGCTACACGCGAACGGGGAACGAGTACGTCACCGAGCGCCTCCTGAACTGCTCGTTCGTCCCCCTGGTAGGGTCCGAGGGGTGGCCGAGCGGGGTCGACCTGTAGTGTGGTGTCCCAGAAGTGCCTCGGCCATTGATCTCGCTGCGCTCGATCGTCTCGCGGTCGACTCGGCGCTGACGACGAGCATGAAGGTCGCTCGGCTCGCGAACTTCTGGGACACCACACTAGAATCCCCGGGGACGCTAACGTTTGATGCGCTCGCCCTTGTCCTCGTACCGGAAGATCCACGCCGCCATGCGTCCCGGGCGAATCTGTCCTTCGGCGTCGCCGAACTCCTGATCGCCCTGAGACCCCTCCAGAACTCCCGGACGGTCCTGAATCTCGACGGCGACCCCCCTGATGCGATCCCGCCACACGCTCCAGTTGCTGGACCGGAGGTCCACCCAACCCGCCGTCACGATCCTGTCGTCGGTGGGGCTCAGGTGGGGCTCGGGCAGCACCTTCACCATGGCACCCCGCAGGACAGAGTCCCCGTCGGGCAGCAGAATAGGCAGTCCGATCGTCAGGATGCGTTTGCGCAGATCGGCGTCTGCCTCGATGAGCTCCTGGCTCCGCCGGGCGGCGGCGTCCGGATCCAGCTCGGCGGCGGCGGCCATGACGACGTAGAGCCGCTCGAGGATCGCCGCCTCGAAGAGCAGCTTGGACAGCCGCGGTGGGCCCAACATCTCGTAGGCCACCGACTCGATGCCGTGCTCCGCCTCGAGACGCTCCATGGCCCCGAGGGCCTCGCTGCGCAGGACACCCGCTCGATACGTCGGCCCCATGGTGGCGGCGGCGAGGGCCGACACCACGTCCCGGCCCGTGGGGTGTCCCTGGATCTCGCGGAGAACGTTCTCGGCGATCTCCTCAGGTGTCACGAACTCCATGAGCCCGAGGGAGGTGAGGGCCTCGAGCTCGGGAAGCGAGAAGAGCCCGTTCTCCCCCGTCGATGTAGACGCCTGCCAGAGGCTCATCCAGCCTCTTGAACCCTCCGGCTCCATCGGCGAAGGCCTCGGCCACCGGGAGGGGGCCCGTCGAGTCCGAGAGTTGAAGCGGACACCCACCTTTCGTGATGGGACCGAAGCAGATCGACCTCCAGGATACGGCCGCGGTCGGCTTGACCTCCTTCACGGCCGTGGCACCGGGCGTCCGGGCCATGAGGTAGAGGAGGAGCGTGTGAGCACCCGCCAATCCCGACTTCGCGAGGAGCACTCGCGAGGGTCGCTCCTCGGAGTGGGTGAACGGAATGTTGAGGCCCATACCCCCGGTGCCCACGGTCCCCACCTTCACATAGATCCCGGTCCCCGCCTGCCTCATCCCCTCGAGGGCGATCTGTACGTGCCGCGTGAGCTGCGGCAGGTACAGGGTCAAGAGGTGACGCTCCACGGCCTCGCCGTCCACCGCACCATCATCCGCTTTGGAACGCAACTCCGCAGCAGAGACGAAAGCGTCCTGGTAGGCCAAGGCACCCGCCGTGTTCACACAGTCCACGATGACGTCCGGGCGCACCCGGGCTAGCAAGCTGCCCAGGGCCGAGCGCTCGAGAACCTCCTGGGTGAGGGGGCCGTAGAGGTCGTCCACCATGCGGCCGCGGGCCTCCCGATCTCCAAGGATCTCCTCCCGGGGTCGCTCACAGACGTCGTCCTGGACGAATAGGTCGCCCCACTCCGCTTCGATCTCGGTGTTCGCCGCACCCGGATGGCCTTCCAGCTCGCGGGCCGCCGCCTCCGCGTCGTTTCTGCGAAGGGAGGTGAGGACGAGCTTCCTCGGAGCATGCTCGGCCATCTGGCGCACAACCGCGAAGCCCACGAGGCCCGCGCCTCCCAAGACGAGCACTGTTCGATCCTTCAGTTCCATCTAGTGTTCAGTTTCCGAAGTTCGATATCACACTCTATTCGGGTCACGGTCCTCGACGCATCGCTCGAGGGCCTGAATGTCTTCGTCGTCCAGCTCCTCCCACTCGCCCGCGGGCAGGTAGCCCAGGCGAATGGGACCGAACCGAACCCGTCTCAAGGCCACCACAGGGTGACCGACGGCCTCCAAGAGCCTCCTCACCTCACGCTTGCGGCCTTCGGTGAGCACCAACCTCAGCGTCCCACAGCCCTCTTCCGGCCGCCCCGGATCGACACGGGTGGGGCGAGCCCAGCCGTCGTCGAGCTCCACACCCCGCCGAAGACGTTCGATGACCTTCTCGGTCGGCATACCTTTTACCCGCACTTCGTACTCTCGCTCCACCTGAGTGCGTGGATGTTGCAGCCGGTTCGCCAGGTCCCCGTCGTTGGTGAGCAACAGCAACCCCTCGGTCTCCATGTCGAGGCGGCCGACATACCGCAGGGCGCCATACTCGTCGGGTAACCGGTCGTAGATCGTGGCCCTGACGTGAGTGTCTTCCACGGTGGTGAGCACCCCGACAGGCTTGTGGAAGCGGATCCAACGGCATGGCGGTAGCGAGACTGACTCGCCATCCACCTCTACGGTGTCGCGGTCGGGATCGACCTTCGTGCCGAGCTCGGTAGTGACGACCCCGTTGATCCTAACCCGGCCCTCCTCGACGAGGTTCTCGGCCTTTCGTCGCGAGGCTACGCCGGCCCGCGACAGGAACTTCTGGATCCGCATGGGACCGCGGTTCTCAGTCGGAGTCGGTATCCTCGAGGTCCTCGATAAGCATCGGGTCTCCGGCCGCCCCGTTCCCGCGAGCCCGGGACCCCTCGGCACTCTCCAGATCTTCGCCGGCGTCCGCCACCGACGGGGGGGCCTCGCTGGCAAGGATGTCCTCGACCCCCAACTCCGGCATGTCACCCAGGGCCTCCTCCGGGGCCTCGATCTCCTCACCGGGCGAATCCTCCAGGGGCGGGCGATCCCGGAGGATCACGGGCAGCTCCTCTGGACGGGGGAGGTCATCCAGCGAGCGGAAGCCGAAGTGTTCGAGAAAGCGCTGAGTCGTGCCGTACAGGAGGGGTCGGCCGAGGCCCTCGCCCCGAGCCACCACATCCACCAGCGCACGGTCCATCAGCGTGCGGATCACCCCCGCCGAGCTGACTCCCCGAATGTATTCGACCTCGACGCGGCCGATGGGCTGGCGATAGGCGATGATGGCCAGGGTCTCGAGCGCCGGGCCGGACAGCCGGGAGGGTCGCGGGACGGTGTCGAAGCGCTCGAGGTAGGGAGCGAACTCGGGCCGGGTCAGGAGCTGGTATCCTTCCCCGAGCTCGCGGATCTCGAAGGCCCGCTCCGACTCGGAGTATGCGGCGTTGAGCTCCCCGATGGCGTCCTCGATCAGATCCTCGTTCAGGGCCTCGTCTGCCCGGGCGATCTCCTCCGTCCTAAGCGGTGCATCGGAGGCAAAGAGGACGGCTTCGACGACCTGAGCCGGGTTCACGGCACTTCTCCTTGTCCTTCATGGCCCTCTGGAGCAAGGGCTTCGGAGCCATCTTCTCGTCGAGCCTCGGTGTCCTCATCCGTTTCTTCCGTGGCTCCCACGCCGCGATAGACCCACAACTCCGCGAACGGCTTCACCTGCCGAAGCTTCACGCGCCGCCTCCGGGTAAGCTCGAGCCCGGCGAGAAACGTCATCACGCCGTGGATACGATTCTTGAATGGCTTGACGAGCCTGCTGAACTCGATCCGACGCACACGATCGAGCGTGCTGAGAATCAAGTTCATCTTGTCTTCCATGGCAACAGGCCGGGTGGCGACGAGATGCGCCCGGATCCTGGGCTCGGGAGGCGTCACCTCGAGGGCTGCCAGGAACACGTCCCCCCAGGTGGTCTCCAGTGGGGTCTCCTCCAAGGGTGGGCGAACGCGTGGCTCCAAGAAGCCCTTCCCGAACCGCCGGGCGCGCTCCGCTTCGGAGCTGGCTATCCGCTGGCTGATGTCACGGATCTGCTCGTACTCCAGGAGACGGCGCACGAGCTCCGCCCTTGGATCCTCTTCCTCTCCGTCGCCGTGCCTCGGCAGGAGCATCTGCGCCTTGATTCTGATGAGGCCGGCCGCCATATCCAGAAACTCGGCGGCATTGTCGAGGTCTTTGGCTTCGATCCCCTGGACAGCGGTGAGGAACTGGCGTGTGATCAGGGCGATGGGGATCTCGAAGACGTCGATGTCCTGCTGCCGGATCAGATGAAGCAGCAGATCCAGGGGCCCCTGGAACCGCTCGATATCGATGACCAGGAAATCCTCTCGGGCGAGAGGACTGGCGGTGGGCGTCAGATCCACAGATCGATGAAGGCATCGGCCAATCCCATGAGGGCCAGGACGGGCCAGAGTATGAAGCTGAAGAACGGGGGATAGAAAAACACGAGCCCCATGAGGACGAGCATTCCGTAACGGCCTGCCTGACGATACGCCGCTCCCCACCGCCGTGGCAGCAGGTGGTACATCACGTGTGACCCATCGAGGGGGGGAATCGGGATGAGGTTGAAGACGGCCAGAATGAGGTTGATGAAGATCCCGAACCGGGCCAAGCGGATCAGGAATCCCAGGACAACCTCCCCCCCGCCGGCCACCATCTGGAGCTTCACCATGGCCAGCACCAACAAGGTGAAGACCACGGCCAGAAGCAGGTTCGAAACGATCCCGGCGAGCGAAACTTTGATGTCACCACTCCTGTAGTTTCTGAACTTGCGGGGATCGATCGGCACAGGTTTCGCCCACCCGAAGATCAGGCCGTTCGCCATGAAGTACAGGGCGACCGGGACGAGGAACGACCCCGTCAGATCCATGTGGGAGACGGGATTGAGGGTGATCCGTCCGAGCTGCTGGGCGGTGTCGTCGCCCTCCCTGAGAGCCACCCACGCGTGCGCCACCTCGTGCACCACGATCGAGAAGATGAGCGCGGGAAGAAGGGACAGAAGATCCATTGCCGGAAGGTACCCGGGATGCCCTGCGGGGGCTACCTCCAGCGCGTACCGACCGGTTCTTGATCGGCCTTGCCCTTTGGGATATAATTTCACGCTGATTTGGAAGGCAGCGCTAAGGTTTAGGGATCTGAATGCCGAACATCAAGAGTGCCAAGAAGCGGATGCGCTTGAGCCGCGCCGCCAACGAGCGTAACCGGGCCGAGCGGTCACGGCTGCGGACGGCTGTCAAGCGAGTCCAGCAGGCCGAAGACGCCACCAGCGCCCAAGCCGCATACAAGCGCGTCCAGGTGCTTCTCGACCGCGCCGCCACCAGCCGGCTGATGCATCCGAATACGGTGGCGCGCATGAAGAGCAACCTGGCACGCAAAGTAAACGGGATGGCCTAGGTCGTCCCGCCTACCGGTCCGCACCGCACCGGGGCTCGGTCGGCTCACGCCGACCGGGTTTTTTTGTGCCCATGACGCACCCCCCGACCACTTGCGGCGGGGGCATGGGCGGTTAGTCTGCAGAGTACGATCCCTCCGTCGAGAAGCTGTTCTGCAGGGAGGTGACCGATGAAGAACTTCACGATGGAGCGGGTCTACGACCCGGCTTCGTAGATCGATCCATCCGTGACGCTGTCACGCCGGGCGTTTCTGGGCTCTGCGCTCCTCGCGGCCGGTGCGCCGCGTCACCTCTTTCGGCAAGCGGAGCCCTATGTGCTCGTCCTGGGTGTGGTTCAGGACGGCGGGCTGCCGCAGGCGGGGTGCTATAGCGAGCGGTGCGATCGGGCCCGTTCGGAGCCACCTCGCTACGTAGCCTCCCTCGCCCTCGTCTTCCCCGCGGCGGAGCGCTTCTATCTGGTGGATGCCTCGCCGAACCTCATTCCACAGATGGATCTCATCGAGGAGCCTGCCTTTCGTGAGCGGGCGACCCGACGTGACCCGTTCGACGGCATCTTCCTGACGCACGGTCACATGGGGCACTACCTGGGCCTCGCCCTTCTGGGCCGGGAGGGCCTGGGCATCCAGCCCACACCCTGCTACTGCTCGCCCGCCATGGAGCGCCTCCTCACCGAGAACGCCCCGTGGAGCCTGCTGGTAGACGAGGGCCGGCTCGAGTTCCCCCGTATTCCCATGGACCGTTGGACCAACGTGGACGGGCTCATCGACGTCCGGATGGTGCCCGTGCCCCATCGCCCGGAGTTCTCGGACACCGTGGGGTACATGTTCCGTGGGCCTCGGCGGACGATCCTATACGTGCCGGACATCGATTCCTGGGAGGAGTGGGACCGGCCTGTGGTGGACGTCGTAGCCGAGGTGGATGTCGCCCTCATCGACGGGAGCTTCTATTCGGGCGACGAGGTGCCGGGCCGAAACATAGAAGACATTCCCCACCCCCTCATCCCCCACAGCATGGACCTCCTGGAGGACGTGGCCGGGAGCCGGAGTCGGGTCGTCTTCATCCACCTGAACAACACGAACCCGGCGCTGGACCGTCGCGGTCCCCAGGAACGGGAGATTCAGCGAAGAGGATTCGAGGTAGCGCGAGAGGGGCTTCGGATCCCGCTGTAGGGCTTCTCTAGCCGTTCGACTGCCAGACGACCTCTCCCCCTACGATCGTGATCCGGGCGCGCCCGGTGAGCTCCCAACCGTGGAATGGCGTGTTTCGACTCCTCGACAAGAAGGCCGCCCGATCCACCGTCCACGCCTCTTCCAGGTCGATGATGGTGACATCGCCGACCGAGCCGTCGGACAGAGAGCCTCCCGGGAGGCCGAAGGCCCGCGCCGGGCCACAGCTCATGCGGTCGACCAGCGTGGGCAGGTCGATGACGTCCTCGCCCACCACGTGGGTGAGAGCCAGTCCAAGGGACGTCTCGAGACCG
Source organism: Longimicrobiales bacterium (assembly GCA_965238005.1). Classification (GTDB taxonomy): domain Bacteria; phylum Gemmatimonadota; class Gemmatimonadetes; order Longimicrobiales; family Gaopeijiaceae; genus CBDCKN01. The sequence continues at coordinate 1,557,364 of OZ250165.1, read as the reverse complement.
ACGATGCCGTTGGGGGCATCGTCGAAGGCCTGCTCCTTCTCGTCATAATGATGAGGCGCGTGGTCGGTGGCCAGGACGCAAAGGGTCCCGTCGGCCAGCCCCTGGCGGACTGCCTCGCGATCGACGGCCGGGCGGAGGGGGGGATTCATCTTCGCATCGGTGTCGTAGCCCTCCACCGCCTCGTCCGTGAGAACGAGGTGGTGAGGCGACGCCTCGGCCGTGACGCTCACGCCTCGCGCCTTGGCCTGCCGGATCGCCTCCACGCCGTAGGCCGTGGACACGTGTTGGAGATGGATACGGCCTCCCGTGAGCTCGGCCAGCAACAGGTCACGGACGATGTGGACGTCCTCGGAGGCGTTGGGCTTGCCTCTCAGGCCCAGCCTGGTCGATACCAGGCCCTCGTTCATGACCCCCTGCCCCGAGAGTCCCAAATCCTCCGGATGGTCCGCCACGGGCACGTCGAACGCCTGGGCGTATTCCATGGCCCGCCGCATGAGCCCGGAGTTCATGACCGGATTCCCATCGTCGGTGATGCCGACGGCTCCGGCCTCCACCATCTCTCCGATGGCCGCTAGCTGCCGGCCCTCTTGGCCCTGCGAGATGGCGCCGACAGGATAGACCCTGGCCGCTTGGGCAGCGGCTCCCTGGGCCAGAACGAAACCGACGCCGGCCGGGTCGTCGACCACAGGATCGGTGTTGGGCATGGCGCACACGGCGGTGAATCCACCGGCGGCCGCGGTCCTCGCTCCCGTGGCGATGGTCTCCTTGTGCTCCCCTCCGGGCTCCCGGAAGTGGACGTGGACGTCGATGAGGCCGGGAGCGACGAGCAGACCCGACGCGTCGATCTCCTGCGCCCCCTCCGGAGCGTCGAGCCCCTCGCCCACGCCGGCGACCAGCCCGTCAACGACGAGGACATCTCTCCTGGCATCCAGGTCCTGGCTGGGGTCTAGCACCCGGCCGCCTCGTATCAGAAGAGGGCGACTCACCCCTCTCCACCCTCCTTGGCGGCCTCGGCGGTATCGGGCTCGCCCCCGGCGAGCAGGTAGAGAACCGCCATACGGACCGCCACGCCGTTCGTCACCTGCTGGAGAATCACCGAGTGCGGCCCGTCCGCGACATCACTATCGATCTCCACGCCGCGGTTCATGGGGCCCGGGTGCATGATGAGCAGATCCTTGGGCGCTTGATCCAGGCGAGCCTGCGAGACCCCCCAAACCCGGTTGTACTCGCGCAGGCTCGGGAGGTATCCCCCCTCCATGCGCTCCAGCTGAAGACGAAGGATGTTGAGGACGTCGGCCCACTCGATGGCTTCTTCGATCCGCTGGAAGACCGTCACCCCGAGATCGGAGATCCTCATGGGGAGCAGGGTCTTCGGACCGCACACGGCCACCTCGGCTCCGAGCTTGACGAGCCCGTAGATGTTGGACCGGGCCACCCTCGAGTGCAGGATGTCTCCTACGATGCAGACCTTGAGGCCCTCGATCCGGCCCAGGTGGTCCCGGATCGTGAGCATGTCCAGAAGAGCCTGCGTGGGATGCTCATGGCTTCCGTCGCCGGCGTTGATGACCATGGAGGGAATTCGCTCCGCCAGGAACTTGGCTGCGCCGGACGAGCCGTGGCGCATGACCACCATGTCGATCCTCATGGCCTCCAGGTTCCGAGCCGAGTCCACTAGGGTCTCGCCCTTCACCACCGAGGAGCCGCTGGACGAGATGTTCACCGTGTCGGCGCTCAGACGCTTCTCGGCGAACTCGAAGGAGACCCGGGTTCGAGTCGAAGGCTCGAAGAAGAGATTGACGATCGTCTTTCCGCGGAGAACCGGGACCTTCTTGATGCGCCGCTCGGAGATCTCCTTGAAGGGCTCCGCGATGTCGAGAATGGTGAGAATCTGCTGAGAGGTGAGGTGCTCGAGGCCGACCAGGTCCTTGCCGATGGAAGAGGCCGTTCGATTCATGCCGCCTCCGGTGGGACCGGCACGATGTCCACCGCGAGCTTGTCGTCGAGCTCGGGCACGCTCACGTCCACGGTCTGGTCGGGGAGCACCGACACCACCCGTCCCACGACATCCGGCTGAATCGGGATCTCGCGCCCGCCTCGATCGACCAGCACGCAGAGAAACACTCGCGACGGCCGTCCCCAATCCATGAGCTCGTTCAGGGCCGCCCGAATGGTGCGTCCGGTGAAGATGACGTCGTCCACGAGCACCACCGCACGCTCATCCACGCCGCCGGCTGGTAGGACGGACTCGCCCACCACCGGCCGGGGTCCGATGGCCATCAGGTCGTCCCGGTAGAGGGTGATATCCAGGGTACCTACAGGGAGGGCCACGCCCTCTGCCCGCTCAACCTCGGCTTGGATCAGATGGGCGATCTGCACCCCGCGGCGCTGGATTCCCAGAAGGGCAAGATCGCTGGGTCCTTCGTTCTGCTCGACGAGCTCGCGGGCCATCCGTGCGACGGCCCGCCGAACCGCCTGTTCGTCCATGATCGAGACGTGCAGTGAAAGCTCCTGTCTAGAGGCCTATACGCGCCAATCCCCGAAGGCCGATCCCCGGTGGAGCCGGCCCCCGGGGTTCGTATTACGCGTCCAGGGCGCCGGAAGGTAGACAAGGTGCCGGGGCTTTACAAGGGAACGACGGCCGGGCATCATGAACGCCCGTTTGACCACACTCAACACCGTTGAAACGGCCCCTATGCGTCTGAGCTCCATGCCCCGCCTCTTCCTGCTGGCGACCTCTCTCGCGGCGTTCGGGCCCCAGGCCGCCCTCGGTCAGGAAGTGACCAATGCGCCGAAGGTGATCCTCGGCGGAGTGCCGTTCACACTCGACGTCTCGGGCGGAGGTGACACCTCTCTCGGGTATGAAGTCCGAGATGCCCAGGGGACGCTTCTGAGCTCCGGGACCGTCGCCCCGAGAGAGACGGTGACGGCGACCGACTTGGTGGTTCGCGGTCGTGACGGGCTTCCGCTTACGGTCAGCATCGGTGACACCACCCACCAGATCGCACGACCGTACGCGCCCGGTTGGTTCTCGCTCGTTCCACCCCTGGTCGCGATCCTCCTCGCACTGATCTTCCGAGAGGTCCTCACGGCCCTTCTGGCGGGCATCTGGTTGGGCGCCCTGGCCGTGGCGGGCTATAACCCGCTCTCGGCGCTCTGGCGCACCATCGACACGTATGCGGTGCCGGCCCTGGGTGACGTGGACGGGGGGCACACCCAGATCGTCGTCTTCTCCCTCCTGTTGGGTGGTCTGGTGGGCATCGTGGCCAGGAACGGCGGCACCCAGGGCATCGTCGACGCCGTGAGCCCCTTCGCCAGCACGAGCCGGCGTGGCAAGATCGCAACGTGGCTGGCAGGGCTGGCCATCTTCTTCGACGACTACGCCAACACGCTCATCGTCGGAAACACGATGCGGCCCATCACTGATCGCCTGAAGATCTCCAGGGAGAAGCTCGCCTACATCGTGGACTCCACCGCCGCCCCTGTAGCGGCCATGGTCCCCATCTCGACCTGGGTGGGATACGAGATCTCCCTCATCGCCGACGGCATGAGGATCGCTGCAGCACAGCCCGGCGTGGATCCGGCGCTCATAGAGACACTCTCGTCCGTCAGCCCGTTCGCGGTCTTCATCGGCACCATCCCTTATCTGTTCTATCCGCTTCTGGCTCTCGCCTTCGTGTTCATCACGTCCATCACCAACCGCGACTTCGGACCCATGGCCGTAGCAGAGCGCCGGGCGGCCGCCGGCGACGGGCTCTACCGCTCGGGAGCACAGCTCGCGGTGGACACCTCGGACTCGCTCCTGCAGCCCGCTGAAGGGGTCGTCCCGCGGTGGTACAACGCGACGATCCCCATAGTGACCGTGATCCTGGTGGTGTTGACCGGGCTCTACACGAGCGGGAGGGCCTCCGTGGGAACCAACGCCCGTCTCATGGACATCTTCGGGGCCGCCGATCCCTTCGCCACGCTCCTGTGGGGTTCGTTCGCCGGCTGCTTCGTGGCCATCGTCCTCTCGGTCACCCAGCGGATCCTCTCCGTCAAGGAGTCACTGGACGCCTTGCTGGCCGGCATGAAGGCGATGCTCATGGCGATGATCATCCTCACCATGGCGTGGTCATTGGGACAGGTCACCAACGATCTGGGGACCGCACAGTACCTCGCTCAGATTCTCAGCGACGCGTTTCCCATCGAGGTCATCCCAATGCTGGTGTTCCTCACGGCTGCGACCATGGCCTTCGCCACGGGAACGTCCTGGGCCACCATGGCCATCCTCATCCCGGTGGTGATCCCCCTCACCGTCAGCCTCGGAGGGGGCGAGGGATTCATGGTGGCCGGCGAATACTCGATCCTGCTCGGCGCCATCAGCTCGGTCCTGGCCGGAGCGATCTTCGGCGATCACTGCTCGCCGATCTCGGACACGACGGTGCTCAGCTCCACGGCGGCGGCGTGCGATCACGTGGACCACGTGAAGACCCAGCTGCCGTACGCGCTACTCGTAGCGGCCCTGGGAATGGCCGTCGGTGACCTGGGAACGGCCCTGGGCCTCCCGGTCTGGGTCGCGCTGCTGCTGGGCGTCGGGATTCTGGTGGGCTTCCTCAGGCTTCTGGGAACCTCGGTAGTCGTCCGAGATACCGACCTCGATACGTATCCCCCTCTGGCCCGCTAGCTCGCACGGTGCCAGCATCCCAATCCGCCTCGGCGCCCCCCGAGCGTCCTGATCACGGTTCGATTCTGAAGTTCGGGCTGGAGCTGGGCGCCGCCTGCGTGGACGACATACTCGGAGCGGCCTGGGCCCCCGAAACCAGGGCGGGGGACGACCGATGCCGCCCGAGAAATAACTGTCCGCCCTGCCGCGAACCTGGACCAACAACGTGTTGAAGCCCGCGTCGGCGGCCCGGCGCACCATGGCTCGCACCGAGTCGGGGTGCACGAGCGTGGTCCGCACCACCCAGAGACCCCGGTTGGCGGGAAGGGGGAGGGAGACCCCGCGGATCCCACGGTCTGGCAGGGCCGCCCAACAGGATCGCGACGATCCACAGTCCGAGCGGCCGCACCCCCCTACCCACGTCGCGCCCGGAAGAACTCCTCGAGCAGCATCCCACAGGCATCGGCCAACACCTCCCCCGTCACCTCGATCGCGTGATTCAGTCGCTCGTCCTGAACCAGGTTACCGAGGCTTCCCACCATTCCGGCCTTGGGGTCCGACGCTCCGAACACGAGGCGCGGAAGGCGAGAGAGGACCAATGCCCCGGCACACATGGCGCACGGCTCCAGGGTAACGTAGAGCGTGCACTCAAGGAGCCTCCAGTCGCCGAGCCGCTCCGCAGCCTTGCGGAGCACCACGACCTCCGCATGCGCAGTAGGGTCCTTGGCCGTGACGGTCAGGTTGTACCCTTCGGCCAGGAGTCGGCCGTCCCGGGTGAGCACAGCGCCCACAGGCACCTCCCCCTGCGAGCCGGCCACCCTGGCCATCTCCACGGCCCGGGCCATCCACATGGGGTCACCGGGCTGAGATGCGGTCCAGTCGACCACGGGGGGAGGCGTCAACTCGCTCAATGCTCGACTGCCGGAAGGTGGGTGCCCCGGGGAGATCCCGGCGGGCACATCCGTCAGTGGGCCGTGGTGCTGACCACGATGGGAGCGTCGTCCATCCGCCGGTAGAGGGCCACGACCCGCCCGATGAGCTGCAGCTGGGAGGGATCCTCCAACGCCGTCACCTGTCCTCCGCCTCGCACCGGCGTGAGGTCGACGCCGCGGCCGTTGCGCGAGAACTCGTAGAAGGACGGCGCGCCTTTGATGCGCGCCACCACGATGGAGTGCTCCGCCAGATCTTCCACCACGGCTGGCTCGATCAGCAGGTAGTCACCTTCGGCGATGTCGAAAGAGGCGAACCCCTCGCCCGTCGCACGTACGAAGAACGACCCCTTCGCACCAGCGAGCCGTCGGTCCATCGTCAGATGCATCTCGGCCTGCTCGGTGCGGAGCCCGAGCCGATCCTGCGGGAGCTCGTGATAGCAGGGTACGGAGATCGTTTGGGCGCTCAGATCCACGCCCAAGATCTTCACCCCCCGTGAGCGGGAGGGGTCTCGCTCGAGGAATCCCTTGTCGGCGAGGGCCTGGAGATGCTCCGATACGGTCTTGGTACTCTTGATCCCGAACCGTTCCCCGATCTCGCGGATGGAGGGCTGATAGGTGTTGGTACGCAGATAATACACCATGAAGTCGAGAATCTTTCGCTCGATTACGGTGATGCTTTGCTCCATCCCGGACTCCGATATTCGCTGATATCGCCCGTTGCGGTCGCCTACAGGGAGAATAAACACCTGTTCCCGCCACCGAAAGGGTCTTGTGGGGCTGGGGAGAAGACATCCTAATGCGCGGCGATCCGCCTAGTCAAGAAAGAACTTTAATTGCCCGCCAGAGTGGGCGCGTCAGGGGCTTCGAGACGCTCGATGGCCCCGTCCAAGCGTGCCAGAACCCGCTCCCTGCCTAGAAAATCCAAGACTTCGAAGATTCCAGGGCTCGCTTGGCGACCCGTCACGGCCACGCGGAGCGGGTGGATCACCTTGCCCGCCCCCACCGAAGTCTCCTCCGCATAACCCCTCACGATCTCCTCGAGCGTGGCTACCTCCCATGCTGCGTCAGCCAGCCTCGAGCGAAGGCTTTTCAGCCGCTCCAGGGCCTCTTCAGGCGCCTTCAGCCAGTGTTTCTGGACGGCCTCGGGGTCGAAGTCGAGCTCCTCCGAGAGGAATGGACGGGCCAGATCCACGAGATCGGGGATGCGGCGCGCCCTGGTCTTCAGGAGATCGATGAGACTGAGATACCAGTTCCAGCGGCCCTGCAGCTCGTCTCGGGTTGCCAGCGCCGCGGCCACCAGCCCCTGAGTAAGCAGAGGCTCGAGCTCCTCCGCTCTGCTGGTGTTGAAGTGCTGTCCGGAGAGCCAATCCAGCTTCTTGGGGTCGAACACGGAGCTCTTTTTGAGGACCCGGTCCATGGAGAAGCGCTCGATGAGCTCTTCCACGGTCATCACCTCCTGATCGTCGCCGGGACTCCAACCGAGGAGCGCCAGGAAGTTGACCATGGCCTCGGCGAGGAATCCCTGTTCCTCGTACTCCCCCACCGCCGTCGCTCCATGGCGCTTGGAGAGCCGCTTTCCGTCCGAGCCGAGAATCATCGGAACATGACCGAAGATGGGGACGGGCCAGCCCATGGCCTGGCAGATCAGAATCTGCTTTGGCGTGTTCGAGAGGTGATCGTCCCCGCGAATCACGTGGCTGATACGCTGCTCCGCGTCGTCGGACGCGACCGCGAGATTGTACGTGGGATTCCCGTCACCGCGGAGAATGACCAGATCGTCGATCTCCTCATTCTGGAACGTCATCTCGCCGTGAACCATGTCCTCCCACACCGTCTCCCCCTCCGGCACGCAGAAGCGGATTGCATGCGGAGCCCCCTTCGCCGCCAGCTCCTCGGCCTCTCCAGGCGCCAGCGACTCTGCGCGCCGCCGCGGGATGCGGCGGTCGGATCGCCCGCCCTTGGCCGCCTCTCTCTCCTGAGCGAGATCTTCGGGGGTCGTGAAGTCCCGGTAAGCCTTCCCGGCGCTCAGCAAGGTCACGGCATCCTGCCGATGTCGCTCGACCCCCTCGCTCTGATAGTAGGGACCCTCGTCCCAGTCGAGACCCAACCAGCGGAGCCCGTGGAGGATGGCCTCGGTATGCTCGGGCTTCGAGCGGTCCCGATCGGTGTCTTCGATGCGGAGGACGAGGGCGCCCCCGTGATGTCGCGCGAACAGCCAATTGAAGAGGGCCGTGCGCGCCCCACCGACGTGCAGATATCCCGTGGGCGAGGGAGGGAATCTGACTCTTATCGACATATCGTGCAATAAGTTAACGAACCGTATTTAATGTATCTTCGAGGGACGGGATTCAAGTTCCTCGGATCCCCCAATGTCCCGTTGCCAAAGTGTCTCGGCCCGTCGAGGGCACGCGAACTTCGGCAACGGAACACTACGACACCGATTTCCTCAAGCCGTGGCGCCATCATATGAGCCGCTTCTGCTGAGCCGCTTCTGCGGGGGCTAGAGAGATAGGCCGGGCTCACAGCGCTGTAAAGGCCGGCGTTTTTGCCTTCTCCATCTGTGTTCCATAGTGTTGGCGCTTTGAGCACACGGTGCCACGGCCCCGCCTGAGGGGCCCCACCCTCCAACTGGAGGTTTCGGATCCGAACACAGGACTTCTCCACACGACGCCACGGTGCAGAGCTCGTAGGCGCGTCCTTCGTCGTCCTCTTTCAAGAGTTGGCGCTGATTCGGTGGCTCCCCGTAGAGGTACGCGTGGTGGGCTACTTTCCCAACCTGATACTCCTGAGTGCATTCCTGGGCTTGGGCGTGGGTGCGCTTCGGGCTCGGTCGAAACCGATGATGTGGATGTGGCCCGCCGGACTCTTGGCACTCGTGGCCAGCGCTTGGGCCATGGGGCGAGTGGCGTTCACCGCCAACGCTGTCACCGAGCACTTGTGGCTTCTCTATCTCGACCTGCCCGAAGATGCACTCGTTGTGGAGGGGATACGCCTACCCCTCATCGTGCTCTTCTCCCTCAGTGCCTTCTCCTTCGTGCCTCTCGGCCAGTTCATCGGCGTCCGGCTCGAAGCGTTCCGCACGCAGAGCTCTGCTCTCTGGGGATACTCGTTGGACCTGGCAGGCTCTCTGGTGGGTGTGGTCTGCTTCACCGTGGTGTCCTTCTCCGGCCTTCGGCCGGTTTGGTGGTTCCTTCCCGCACTCTTGGGAGGACTCTTTCTCGTGTTGCGGCAGCCGCGTTTGAGAATCTTCTTCGTGGTGGTATCTGCAACCGTTCTATTCGTTGTGGCCCGGGCGACCGGCCCGGAGCGGTACAGCCCTTACTACGCCGTGGCGGACGTCCCGCTCCAAGAAATTCCGGACCATTACATCCTGGCGAACGGGTCTCTTCATCAGATCGCCATCGACTTCTCGGCAGAGTACGTGGGTTTCGAGGATCGGCAGAGAACGGTGATGGGGTATCGTCTACCCTATCGGCGCTTGGGGCGCCCCATAAGGAAAGCGCTGATATTGGGCGCTGGCACCGGAAACGATGTCGCGGTGCTTCTGGGCGAGGGGGCAAGTGAGATCCATGCGGTGGAGATCGATCCGGTCATCCTGAGCTTGGGGAGAGAGGTGCACCCGAACCTCCCTTACGCGGATCCCCGAGTGATCGTCCACCAAAGTCGACGCGCGTTCGTTCCTGAACGAGACGACGGAGCGGTTCGATCTGATCGTCTTCGGAACACTGGACTCCCTGACCCGGCTGTCGGCGCTCTCGAACGTGCGCCTCGATAACTTCGTGTACACTCGAGAGGCTTTGGCAGCCGCGCGTGACCGGCTCACGGCCGACGGCGGTATCGTGATGTACTTCTCGGTGGGCGAGGAGTACATCTTCGAACACCTCACGGCGCTCCTCGCCGCTACGTTCGGCCGGATGCCGATCGCTCACCGGGAGTTCTACAACTTGTTCAACGTCATCTACATGGCGGGACCCGCCTACCAGGACTCCGCCGAGCCCATCGATGCTGACGCCTGGTATCTGCAGGACGAGGCCCTCAGAGGAGACCCCCCCAGCGACGACGATGAACCTACTCTGGGGCGCGACGTGGTTGACCTCGGCCGTGGTCTTCGGTGCGATCCTGATGACCATCCTCCTGGGAACCGTTCTCATGGAGCTGAGGCCCGTTCCATGGACCCTGGCGGGAGTCGGACTGGTGGTGGCCCTGCTCATCACCTATGCCATCCCACTTGAAGCGTTGCTCCGCACGGATCCGCCCACACGCCTCGCGCTGTCCATCCTTTACGTGGCTGCCCCGGTCATCTTCGCGTCGCTTTGTTTCGCGTCGCGCTTCAAGGCACGACCCGCCTCGGACCTGGCCTTCGGCTGGAATCTCATGGGCGCCGTGGCCGGCGGCCTGGCCGAGTTCTTCTCGATGGCGTTGGGGTTTCGCGCAATGACCCTGGTGGCGATCACCGCCTATCTGTTGGCTTTCCTCGTCGCTCGCCGCTCCCCGGGCGGAGCATCGCCCCCTGCGACGGAGTCCCCCGCATACGGTTGACCGGCACGGGCTCGGCCCCTGGCTCCTAGCCTGGCTCCTAGGAGACACTTCTGTAACACCACACTAGCCGTAGTGGGTACTCACGTAGTCCTCCAGGATCGCCTTGAACTCGTCGACGAGACCTTCCCCGCGGAGCGTGCAGTGGTGCTCTCCGTCCACGTATACAGGGGCCTTGGGCTCCTCGAACGTCCCCGGCAACGAGATGCCCAGGTTGGCGTGCTTGGACTCGCCTGGACCGTTCACCACGCACCCCATGACGGCCACCGTCATCTCTTCGACCCCAGGGAACTCCTGGCGCCACCGGAGCATCTGGTCCTGAATGTACCCGTGGATTTCCTGGGCCATCTCCTGGAAGAACGTGCTCGTCGTGCGACCACACCCCGGGCACGCCGTCACCTGAGGCTCGAAGCTTCGGATCTGCAGCGACTGTAGGATCTGCCGGGCAACGCGGACTTCTTCGGCTCGGTCACCCCCGGGCTCGGGGGTGAGTGAGACACGGATGGTGTCTCCGATTCCGTCGATGAGCAGGGGGCCGATCCCCACGGCCGTGGCGACGACGCCCTTGGTTCCCATTCCGGCCTCGGTCAGGCCCAGATGGAGGGGGTAATCGCTCCGGGCGGCGAGAAGCCGATACACCTGGATCAGGTCCGGGACCTCGGAGACCTTTGCGCTGAGGACGATCATGTCGTGCGCCAGCCCGATCTCCTCTGCCAGCTCGGCGGAGCGCATGGCGCTCTCCACTATGGCGGCGATCAGTACTTCCCGCGCGTCCCTCGGATCGGCGAGCTCGGCGTTCTGGTCCATCATCTCGGTGAGGAGCCGCTGATCGAGAGAGCCCCAGTTCACGCCGATGCGCACCGGCGTCTCGTTGGCGATGGCGACTCCGATGATCTTCTGGAAGTTCGCGTCCCGGTGCTTGGTCCCCACGTTGCCCGGATTGATCCGGAGCTTGGCGAGAGCCCAGGCGCACGCCGGATGCGCAGTGAGCAGGAGATGCCCGTTGTAGTGGAAGTCCCCGACGATCGGGACGTCGATGCCTTCGGCCTGGAGGCGCGACGAGATCTCGGGGACGGCCTCCGCCGCGGCGTCGTTGTTGACCGTGACGCGCACCAGCTCACTGCCCGCCTCGGCCAGCTCCCTGACCTGCGTGAAGGTCGCTTCGACGTCGGCCGTGTCGGTGTTCGTCATGGACTGCACCACGATCGGGTTCATTCCCCCGACGCGCACGCCACCGACGTCGACTTCGACAGATTTCCTACGGTTCCAGCAGCTCACGCGGATTCCCGAGTGGAGGTAATGGACGGATTAACGGAATCTACCCAACGGCCTCGAGGGCTCCAAGACAAAGCCGGTGCTAGTGTGGTGTCCCAGAAGTGTCTCGGCCACCACACCAGGGCGCAGGGAACCAGGGCCGGGAACGGGGTACGTCGGAGTTCCCACACGACCGCCAGCTCAGGAGCAAAGCGTTGTCCGACCTGCAGATCACCATCCGGGAGAACGGATCCCTACGGATAGATGAAGAGATCCCTCTTGTCGATCATGACGGGAACGTGCTGCCTACGCCTGAAGGCAAGCCCTACTCTCTGTGTCGGTGCGGCGGCTCGAGCAACAAGCCGTTCTGTGATGGAAGCCACAAGACGAACGGCTTCGATGGAACGCTGGCAGGTCCGCAGGACCGATAGGTCCTGATCGGACCTATCCACAGCCCACACCGTGGGCGACCCCGAGCCTATCGAATCTGGTACCAGGCTCGGATGCCGTGCCCGTCGGGATGTCCGACGTCGGGGAACAGCTTGCCGTTCTCAACCCGGAACCGGGGCCGGGTGCTTCTGCCGTCGGGATGTCCCTCCGCCGTGTAGACTTTTCCGTCTTTGATGCGGAACCAGGGTTTGAAGTCCACCCTCTTGGGATGCCCGATATCGGGGAACAGCTTGTCGTCCTTCACCCGGAACCACGGCCTTCCGCTTATCCCCATGGGATGGGCGTGGTCCGGATACAGGTGCATGGCCATGGCAAAACCCTCTCGCCTGGGGACCGAGAAGAAATCGCGGCGTTCGACACTGGGCCGCTCGTTCTCAATCTAATGCGTGACGCCCGAACCTGCAGCAGCTGGCGGAAATGCTCCTCCCAACCCCATGATGGGAGCTTGACAAAGCCCGCCACCGGTCACGGGACGACTGGTGAAACAACCAGCGGGCGCGCTGGAAGGGATCGTCCCGCGCCGTTTCCCTCCCCGCCGCAATCGCCAGCCGGCTGATCCTCGAGGGGAAGATCGATCTCAGCGGAGTTCACATGCCCATGTTGTCCGACATCTATGAGCCGGTGCTCACCGAACTCGAGGAGTACACCTTCGCCTTTCAACACCAGCGCTTCGATCTGTAGCTGCCGAGAGTCCCGGGGAGCCCCCGCCCAACCCAAACCCCCGCGCGCGATTTAGGTGCAGCTAGGTAGGGGTTGGTCGACGCTGGGATGAAGCGGCCTCCGCAGCTCGGCCCTAAGCTGAAAGACAGCACAATGGGGGAGAGCCTATTGGACGAGCTAGAGCTCGCTCTTCACCTTCTGAACCGGTATAGAGGAAGGCCGTAGGTGAAAGAGTTTACGGAATCGCGTCTTGCCTTGGGCGCTGGGGACCTCTGGGATCTCGGTACACGCGCGGAGTTCCTGAACGCCGTCGGCGACGGCTCGCTGCCCGAGGATACGTTCAACCGCTGGCTCGTGCAGGACTACCTGTTCGTGAGAGGGTTTGCCGTCTTCGCGTCCCTGACGGTCGCGAAGACGCCCAGGCCGGGGCAGAGCGCTTTGATCGCGGGCCTCTCGGCCCTCGACGTCGAGCTCGACTGGTTCGAGGCGCACGCCCAGGCCAGATCTCTCGATCTGGGCGCCGAGTTCCACCCAGCGTGCCAGCGCTACATCGACTTTCTGATCACCGCGGGCTACTCCGAGCCGTTCCAGGTGCTGCTGGCACTCTTCTACGGCGTCGAGGTGGCCTATACGGTCGCGTGGGGTCGTCTTGAGGCCCAGGGGCCGTACGCCGAGTTTATCGACCGGTGGACCCATGAGGACTTCCAAGCCTACGTCCGTATCCTGTCGAGGCTCGCAGACGAGCATCCCCATCCCCGTCAGCAGGCGATGTTCAACGAGGTGATGCGCTATGAGCGGGATTTCTGGCGCATGACCTGGGAAGGCTGAACCGATCATGTCGGCCGAACCGCTCCACAAGACGTTATGGCAGGGAAACCAGGCGCTAGCCGGAGAATGTCTAGCCCATCCGTTCGTCCGTGGCTTGGGAGACGGCAGCTTGGATCCCGAGGTCTTCAAGCACTATGTGGCCCAGGACGCTTTTTTTTCTGCGGGCCTTTTTCAGCGCCTACGCCCTGGGCGCTGTCCGGGTAGTGGAGAAACGGGAGGTGGTACAACGGCTCCACGGTCTCATGCGCGGTGTACTGGATGAGCTGAAGCTCCACGAAGGCTACGCTGAGAGTCTGGCAATCGATTTGGGGAACGTCCGACCCCATCCGGCCGCCCGCGCCTATACCGATTTCTTACTTCGGACCGCGTGGACGGCAGAAGTAGGTGAGATCATCGCGGCGATGACACCCTGCATGCGCCTCTATGCATACTTAGGACAGGAGTTGGCCTTACGGGATCACTCCCAGAATCCCTATCGGGAGTGGATCGAGACCTACTCGAGCGCGGAGTTCGAGGCGCTGGCCGCCGAGCTCGAGTCGCTGCTCGACCAGCTGGCCGAGGGAACACACAGGGTCGCTCTGGCCTACGGGTACGCGATGCGCTGTGAGCTCGACTTCTTCTCCGCCTCGTTGGCCTAAGCTGCGCCGTCACCCACCCCGCGTGTGCATCTCCCGGTGCGGATCTTTGCGCAGATCTTTGATCTGATAGAGAGGGCCTCGGGAGCCCAGCGCCTTTCTATCCTCGGCCCCACGGTCCGCACGATTCGTCCACCCGCGGACGATCAGCGACCTGATCTCCTCTCGGGAGGCCCGCTCTCGCAGAGGCTGCCGCAGGTCGATCCCGTGTGCCGCGTAGAGACACAGGAACCAGATCCCATCCGCAGTGAGCCGGCTCCGGTCGCAGGCGCGGCAGAATGGTTCGGTTGTCGAGGCGATGATGCCGAAGGTCGTCCCGTCGGGCAGCGCATAGCGGTCCGCTGGAGCCGAGCCATTGTCGCCAAGAGGCTCGATCGGCCCATAGTGACTCTTCAGCCGGCTCAGTACCTCCCTACTCGAAACGACCATGTCCATCGACCACCGCGTCGCGCCGCCCACGTCCATGTATTCGATGAACCGGGCTTCTGCGCCCCTATCTCTAGCGAAGTCGATCAAGTCCGTGAGCTCGTCGTCGTTGTACCCGCGCATGACCACAGTATTGATCTTGAGGGGTTTCAATCCGTGCTCCGCGGCCGCATCGATACCTTCGAGCACCTGAGGGAGCCGGTCGCGGCGCGTGAGCTGCTTGAACCGCGCCGGCCGTAACGTATCCAGGCTCACAGTGACCCGGTCCAGTCCCGCGCTCCGGAGCGACTCCGCCTGATTCGCCAGCAACACACCATTGGTGGTTATGCTCAGGTCACGAACGTCCGGGTTTGCCGCTAGCCGCTCCACCACATTCGCCGCTTCGCGGCGGAGAAGCGGCTCGCCGCCCGTAAGCCGTACCTTGTCCACCCCAAGCTCGCTGAAGACATCGACGAGATCGCCGATCTCTTCGACGGTGAGGATGTCGTCGCGGGGCAGCCAGACATACTCCTCCTCGGGCATGCAGTACTGGCAACGCAGGTTGCATTTGTCGATCAGTGAGACCCTGAGGCTCTTAAGAGGCCGGCCGAACGTGTCCAGCACTGCGCGCCTTCTCCTTGGTCTCAACTGCCTCGAGGGAGTGGGGCAGGCCGCGTGTCGGGTGGGATGCCGTTGAGGCCTGCGGCCGACTCGTCATAAATCGCGTCCAGCGCGATCGTGAGGTCCTGCGCCTTCGAATAGCTGGCACAGTAGATCATGACCGTCTTCGCCCCATCGGGTCGATCGAGCGCCCCGTCCGCACTAGGGGAAGTTCGGGTTGGGCGCCATCGAGACGAGTGTCACGAGCTGCACATTGCCGCGGTTCTCCACCCCGTGCGCCTCGTCGGGCGCGGACCAAGCGACGCCGCCGGGCCCGAGGGTGCGCGTGGCATCGCCGATGGTGAAGGTGCCCTCACCCTCGATCACGTAGTAGAACTTCGTGGCCCCGGGGTGTGCGTGCACCTCCTGCGTCTGGCCTGGCTCGAGGCAGTACACATCGCAGAACATTTGCGGTGTCTCGAACAGGTTCACCTTCTGCATCTTATCCGCCGCGAAGCGACGGGAGGCGCTCGTGTCCAGGAATCCCATGCGTGGAGTGTAGCGCCCCGAGGACGCCGCCGCACGGATCTGGGTCCCGTAGGCGCACCTCCGTGACGCCGACACACGCGGCTCCGTTCGCGAGCAGCCGGTAGCGGCCGGACCGCAGCGCGTGACCGCTCAGGCTCATCGGTTGGTTTCTCCTTCCCCCCTTCGGAGCTCTGGCTCGTCACCGCGCACGAGCCGTATGTCGAGCTCGAGGCGAGGCACGCCGGCGACTCCTAGCCACGAACGCGGGTCCTCGTCCGGACTGCGTTCGACGATCTCGCGGCAGCGAGCCGCGTGGGCGAGCACGGCATCGACGTTGACACCCAGGTAGCAGGGCCGGTACCCGGCCAGCTTCCGCTCTGCCTTCTCGAGCTGCGCGCCGACGCCGTATGAGTTGCCCCGCTGGGCGTGTACGAACGCGCTGGCGTAGAGGAGCAAGCCCTGGTAAAAGTCGCTCCCCCCTTCGCGCCATGGGCCCTCGAGCACCTCGTGGCTCTCCCAGTACTCTCGCGCGTTGAACAACTCGAGAAAGCGGTGGAGCGCCTGAGGAAGGTCCTGGAGGTCTGGGCCGCCGCCCTTCGCTTCAGGGCCCGGGGGCGTCGGGCCCTTTCGCTTCTCCGGATCTGCCATGTGGGTCCCAGGTCGGGCGGAGTGTGCGCGGCGGACGGAGCTTTCGAGGTAAGACCTTCCTCTCGGACTATGCGGCAGTACGTATAATCTAAGTAAAGCTATACGTACGATCATGAGGACAACTCGTCGAGCAGGCGTCCCGACCCGTATTCCCTCGCTCCTCGTATCCTCCCAACCCCGACCCACCGTTGCCTTCCCCCCCGGTCCGTCGGTTGGATTTCCTATCCGTAGCCAGGCCGATACTATCGGGACGATGAGGATGGGCCATGGCCGGTGGTTGGGCAACAGGAACGACCCGTTCCGGAAGGTCGGGGTGCCCTTGCGTCCGGGCATTGAACGGCGCCACCATGCGATGCTCGGGGCGTCACGGTGTAGAGTGCGTTCTGCAGTCATAGATTCTTACCATGCGCCAATCGGTTATCGAGATGAGACCCAAGATTTTGGCATTGTCCGTGTGGCTGATGTGCGGCTTTGCCGGTCCAGTCGTCGCCCAGCAGGGCACCACTTCGGGCGAATGGCGCTCGTATGCAGGCGACCTCGGCAGCACGAAATACTCTCCGCTCGACCAGATCAATCGCGACAACGTGCAGGATCTGGAGATCGCCTGGCGGTGGAAGACCGACAACTTCGGCGCTCGTACCGAGACCTACTCCCGCGTGACCCCGATCATGGTAAATGGGGTGCTATATGCGACCGCAGGGCTTCGACGGGCCGCGGTCGCGATCGACGCAGCGAGTGGAGAGACGCTGTGGATGTACCGAATGGACGAGGGGGTGCGAGGGGATAACGCGCCGCGCCGCAACTCGGGCCGAGGCATCACCTATTGGTCCGGAGGCCCGGACGAGAGAGATGCGCAGATCTTCCTGATAACGCCGGGTTATCATCTGGTTGCGCTCGACGCTGCGACCGGGCGACCCGTCCTCAATTTCGGGCAGGACGGCGTCGTGGATTTGAAGCGGGGCCTCGACCGCCTGGTAGACCTGATCGAGGGCGTTATCGGCTCTAGTTCGCCACCCGTCATCGTGGGTGACGTCGTGGTCGTCGGAGCGGCGCTGGCGGAGGGTGATGCGCCGCCGACCAAGGAGAACCCTCCGGGCCACGTCCGCGGCTACGATGTCCGCACGGGAGAGCGGCTCTGGATCTTCCACACGATTCCCCAGCCGGGCGAGTTCGGGCACGAGACCTGGGAGGACGACTCCTGGAGCTACACGGGGAACGTCGCCGTTTGGGCGCCGTTCAGCGCCGACGCCGAGCTCGGGTACGTCTACCTGCCGGTCGAGGCCGGGACGGGCGACTACTACGGAGGGCACCGACCGGGGAATAACCTGTTCTCCCAGAGCCTGGTCTGTCTCGACGCGAGGACCGGTGAGCGCGTCTGGCACTTCCAGATGATCCACCATGACATCTGGGACTTCGACCCACCGGCGCCGCCAGTTCTGGCGGACATCGTCGTGGACGGGCGGCCGATCAAGGCGGTCGCGCAAGTGACGAAGCAAGCGTTCACCTATGTCTTCGACCGCGTCACGGGTGAGCCCGTGTGGCCTATCGAGGAGCGCCCGGTCGGGCAGAGTGATGTGTCCATGGAGCGGACGGCGCCGACCCAACCGTTCCCGACCAGGCCGGCACCGTTCGATCGACAGGGTGTGTCACTCGACGATCTCATCGACTTCACACCGGCGATCAGGGCGGCTGCGATCGATTCGCTCGCGGAGTATCGGATCGGCCCGCTGTACACGCCGCCCTCGTTGGCGGAGGCGCCCGACGGCACGAAAGGGACCATCCAGCTGCCCGGCTCACTCGGTGGCGCCAACTGGCCCGGCGCATCGCTCGACCCGGAGACCGGGGTCCTGTACGTCGGTTCCGCGACCGGACCGAACGTCCGAGCAATGGTGAACGATCCCGATCGCTCCAACATGAACTACATCCAGGGCAGTGCCGGGCTGCCCACCCCTATGGGGCTGCCCCTCATCAAGCCACCGTGGGGGAGAATCACGGCGATCGACCTGAACACCGGCGACCATCTCTGGACGGTTGCCAACGGGGATACGCCCCAGGACGTGCTGGATCATCCGGCTCTCCAGGGCGTGGACATTCCGAAGACGGGAAAGCGCCTTTCATCGGGGACGATGGTCACCAAGTCGCTGCTGTTCGTTACCGGGGGCTGGCGGGGAGCGGGCGACCCGGAGCTGCGCGTCCACGACAAAGCGACTGGAGAGCTGCTTGCGACGATTGAGTTGCCCGCCATTCCGAACGGCGTCCCGATGACCTATATGGTCGAAGACCGGCAGCACATCGTCGTAAGCGTGGGCAACGCGGGCCATCCAGCGGAGTTCGTGGCGTTAGTTCTGCCGTGAGCCGAGGAGAGGCCGATGTCCCGTTTTCAAGCTCGATCACCGTTCGGAGGAGCGGGAGAACACCTGAGAACTCGACTTAGGAACACGCAACCTTCAGGCTTCTTCCTGGACTAACCGGCATATACGTATAATCTAAGTAAGGATATACGTACGATTATCAGGACAACTCGTCGAGCTTCGCGACCGTCCTCCACGAGGACCCTGAGAAGCGGAGGGGGTGGGATTCACCTCGCTGCGCTCGGTAGTCTCGCGGAAGACCCCAAGGAGGCCCGCATCCGCGGCCACCCATCATGACCGCTCGGCTCGAACCCACGTGGTCGTCAGGTGCTCAAGAAGTGGTACGGCCCTACTCTGCGACGCTCCTGACGGTGGCGGAGAAGCGGTTGCGGAGCTGGCAACCGCCCGAAGGGCAGGGGATTCGCTTGCCCCTGTCCAGAGCCAGCGATTAGAATCAACACCAGTTAGAACGCAGGAAACCGCCAGCCGCCCTCCCCCCCACCGGCCAGGCGGACGGAGGTGTGATCCATGGACCGCACGAGGAGTTGGACGGATCCAAGGGACGGGAAGCGCTGGATGCTTATTCGCGAGCTAGAGATGGAGGTCGTCTTCCTTCGTGGCCGCGAACGGCGTACCGCGCTGCTGGACCGCCAAGCCGAGCTAGACGACCTCACCGACGAGGAGCTCGAGGTGCTGCTCGATCAGGCCCAGAGGGTGCGCGGAGCTGATGCCTGAAGCCGGGTGGCAAAGATCGAAAGGACCTGAGGAGCACTAGCCAATGAAGTTCCTTTGCCTTGAATGCGACGAGCCTATGAAGCTCACTGAAGTCCAGCGCCCTGGTGACCAAACGATGACAGCGGCATTTGAGTGCGCCAGCTGTGGTTGGGAGCTCGCGCTCCTCGCGAACCCGATGGAAACGCAGCTCGTGCACAGCCTGGATTACGAGTTGGGGGGACGCGTGGTGCCGAAGCAGCCACTCGAACTCGTACGGACGAGTCTCGCAGATGGGCGTTCCGAAGCGTTCAAGGAGCCGGACGGCCCTCCGGAGGGGGCCGCGAAGCCCAGGCAGGCGGTGGAGTGGAATCCGGAGGCGAGGGACAGGCTCGAGAAAGTGCCCGCTTTTGCGAGGGGAATGGTCAAACGCATCTACACCGATTACGCGCGCGAGCGTGGTATCGAGATGATCACCCCTGTAACCATGGACCAGGCGCGGGCTGATCTTGGGTTGGAAGGCATGTAGATCGGTCTTGAGCTTATCCCATTTCCTGTCGTGAGTACGGTCACAGCAGAGGCTCCCGCGGCACGCTGGGTGATTGGTGTCCTGTCGGTCGTCGTGTTCGCGGCGGTGATCATCGTCCTCTACGCCATGCCGGGGCGCGGCCCAGCACCCGGGACGCCGGGAGCGCTGGCAACGGTGAACGCCGTCCTAAACGGAAGCGCGGCGTGTTTCCTGCTAACCGGCTACGCGTTCATTCGCAAGAGGAACATCAAAGCCCACCGGACCTGTATGGTGACCGCTTTCGTTCTGTCGTCGCTCTTCCTCGTCACCTACCTGCTTCATCACGCCCAGGTCGGCTCCGTTCCCTTCCAGCATGAGGGATGGATCCGCGGCGTGTACTTCGCCGTGCTCGTGCCACACGTCGCGCTGGCGATGGTGATCGTTCCGCTCGCGCTGTTCACGATCTATCGCGGCTGGACCGAGCGCATCGCGAAGCATCGCAAGATCGCGCGCTGGACGCTGCCGCTTTGGCTTTACGTTTCCGTGAGCGGCGTCGCCGTCTACCTCATGCTGTATCATCTATGAGCTAAGGATCGACAACACTGTCGGCCCGAAAGGTCAAGTCCCGATTTGTGTGTAAAAGCGGAGGAAGCTCCTCGCCTTCGGCTAGGCTGCTTGGGCGACCTCCTGTTTCTGGAGGAGTGACAGGTCGAGGTAACGCCGGTCGCCCCAGACGTGTGTGGTCCTGAGTGCGACGGCCGTGATGAGCCTGAGGGCGCTGGCCCGGTCCGGGAAGGCGCCGGCGGCCTTGATCCTGCGTTTGATCTCGCCGTGCAGCCGCTCGAGGCTGTTGGTGGTACGCAGCCGGGGCCAGTGCGCCTCGGGGAACGCGTAGAACTGCGTCGCTGCCCCGAAGCCCCGCTCCAGGACCTCCACGGCCTCGGGCAGCTCCTTCTTCCAGCGTGCGCCGAACTCGCCCAGGAGCTTCTTCGCCTCGGCGAGTCCGGATGTCTGGAAGATCACCGAGACCTCACGCGCCACGCGCTTGCGTAGGCGGTGGGGGACCCTCGCCCCCACATTACGCTGCAGATGGACCGTACACCTCTGACGGCGTGCCTCGGGCAGGAAGCGGCGGACCGCAGCTGCCAGGCCTGCGTGCTCATCGGCGATCACGAGCTCGACACCGCCGAGGCCGCGGTCCTGGAGTTGCTCGAGGAGCTCCGACCAGCTCTGCTGCGACTCCTCAGCGCCCAGCGTGACGGCCAGGAGCCGTCGGTGACCCTCAGGGCCCACTGCATACGCCACGAGCGCACTCACGTTCTCGACTTTGCGGGCCCAGCGGGCGTCCAAGAACGTGGCGTCCAGGTACAGATAGGGGTGAGGCCCCTCGATCGGCGCACGGCGCAGCCCTTCCACGGCCTCGTCGAGCCGTTTTGCCACACGACTCACCGTCGAGCGCCCAACACGCTCGCCCATCAGCGCCTCGGTGACGTCGCCCATCTTGCGCTGTGACACGCCGCTCACATACGCCTCGACCATCATCTCGTCGAGCTCGGGGCTCCTGCGCTGGTAGCGGCCGATCACGTCGGCCGGCGAACCGTTGTCCCGGCTCCGGGGCATGGCGACCTCGATCTGCCCCAGGCTCGTCAGCAGCCGCCTCAGGTATGTGCCGTTCCTATGGTCCTTCCGGCTTCCCACCCGCTCGAAGCGGCGTGCACCTACCATGGCCTTCAGCTCCTCTTCCAGCACCATCTCGAGCGTCAGCCGGATCGCGCCTTGAAACAGCTCGCGCAAATCATCGCGTAGCTCGTCTTGCGTGGCCCGACCGATCTCCACAATCTCTTGCATCGGAAGCTCCTCTCCGGTTCCGAGCCTGCTCTGCAGACCCGGACTCCCGGGTTCATGTGACAGTGAACAACAACAGAGGAGCTTCCGTTTTTCTTTCCCTCCTGTCCAGCTTATCCGCTTTTACACAAATCTAGGGACACTACCGGCCCGAACGGGTGAAGCCGGCAACCGCCCCAAGGGCAGGGCCTACTTCGCCCGCCGCATCTGGCACGACTCCGAAGACGCTCAGAACGTGAATACAAGCGTCTGACCGAGGATAGAACCATGATTCAGGAGAGACCGATGACCCTCGCCCGTTTCCTCCGCGATGGACACACGCATCATCCTGAAAAAACGGCGCTGATCTTTGCTGAGCACGCCTGGACCTATGCCGAAGTCGATACCTTGACTGACCGGTTAGCCACTAACCTTCTCGCACAAGGGTTGGAGCCGGGGGATCGTGTTGCATTGCACATGAGCAATTGTCCGGAGCTGGTTTTCGGCTACTATGGATGCTTCAAGGCCGGCGCCATTGCGGTGCCGATCAATGCCCGCATGGGGCCGTCGGAGATCGAATATCTCCTACAGCACAGTCAAGCCCGGTTTTACATTGGCCAGCCGGACTTGTACCAACAGGTCCTTCCGATCCAACCGCACCTGCCGCAGTTACAGCTGTGCTATCTGACCCGCGACCGCCAGTTCGCGGACACCAGTGCTTTCCAGAATCTGTTGACCGCCCCCTCCGGAACGATAGAATGGCCGGCCGTGGAGCCCGGCCAGGTGGCCGCCATCCTTTACACCTCGGGGACGACCGCACGGCCCAAAGGGGTCACACACACCCACGAAACGCTGCACTACATGATTGCCATGATGGAACAGATGGGGATGTCTCGTGAGCAGGTGGCGGCCGTGCTGACGCCCATGACCCATATGGCGGCTTTCATGTGCATCATGCTTTCTAGCCTCACCGTCGGCGCCACGCTGGTTCTCCCAACCGCGAGTGACCCCCAGACGATATTGGAGACCCTTGAGCGGGAGCAGTGCACCTTCACGTTTGCCATGCCGGTCCAGTGCAAGGCCCTGGTAGAATGCCAAACGGCGACCCCCTATGATATCCGTGCCGATATGCGCTTTTTAGCGGCCGGCGACTCGGTCCCCACGGCTTTGCAGGAGCAGTTTACGCGTGCCTTTTCTCTCCCCCTGCACGAGCTCTTGGGCATGACCGAAATCGCGCCGATCACCTGGAACCCCCCTGGAAAAATCCGCTCGGGGTCCATCGGGGTGCCTTTAGAGGGCGTCCTGTTGCGTGTGATGGATGCGGACGGCGAGGAAGTGAAGCCCGGAGAAGTGGGCGAGCTGACGGTTAAGTGTCCGGGAAATACGATCGGCTACTGGAACAACCCTGAGGCTACCGCTGAGGTCCTGCGCGAGGGGTGGCTTTATACCGGAGATCTCGTCAAGCAAGATGGAGAAGGCTACTGCTGGTTCGACGGGCGCAAGAAGGAACTCATAATCCGAGGCGGCTCCAACATTTCGCCGCAAGAAGTAGAAGCCGTTCTCTACCAGCACCCGGCGGTGGCCGAAGCCGGGGTTATCGGCATACCGGATGAGACGTGGGGTGAGGTCGTGGTAGCGTATGTCGCCAAGCGGGAAGAGGTATCGGCTACCGAGGGAGAATTGATTGAATTTGCCAAGGAGCAGATCGCGGCTCATAAGGTGCCTGAGAAGGTTTTCTTCTTGCCCAGCTTGCCCAAGAGCGCCGTAGGGAAAGTCCAGAGAAGAGCGCTGAAAGAGCACTACAGCAGTGCCCACGCCTGAAGAGTCCAGCTGAGTAGTTTTATGGGCTTCGCCCAGAGAGGGGCGCCATCGTGTAACAGCCGGTCGTGCTTCAGTCGCTACGCTCCTTCGGCCTCTCACCTCGCTATGGCGTCCACACAGCCCGTGACGCCCACGACTGGTTCCTGCGCATGATGCGCGCGAGCATGAGGAGTTCGAGGTGGAGATGGATCGGGTTGGGCAGCTACCGATGCCGTTTTGTAGTGAGACGGTCAGCGACGTGCTCGTGGTCTTGCGAGCGCCGACGTTCCGCATCTCGATGCCCCCCATCGGAGTCCCGGTTGCTTGTGGGATGAGTGCGGTCGCAGCATCTTCGTCGCCGACATCACGATGATTCGCGAGGCTGCGAGCGCATTGGAGTGAGGCGTTGCGCTAGGTCCGAATTCGACTGCTCGGCTGACAACATGGAGGACAGAATGAGAAATCTGGCAATAACGGTACTGGCAATAACCGTTCTGGCAGTGCCACGTTTTCCGGCCCTTGCTCAGCAAGACGACTCTTCACTGCTGACCGTAGAGAGAATCTTGAGTTCAGGGTTCCGGGCCAAGTCATTCGGGCCCGTGGTGTGGTCGGCGGGTGGGGCCAGTTACACCCTTTTGGAAGCATCGGATACTAACGACGGCGCGAGAGATGTGGTGAGGTACGACGCGGAGACCGGCGCGAAGGTGGTGGCGGTTCCGGCGTGGAGACTGATCCTGCCGGGCGAGTCATCACCGATGGAGATCGAGAGTTATTCCTGGTCCCCTAACGGATCCAAACTTCTCATATCCACCAATCTCAAACAGGTGGTCCGAGGCAGTGCAGCACAGGACTACTGGGTCCTCGACCTCCTGGGATGGAACTGGCACAAGCTTGGACGCGATGCGGCCCCCCAATCGTTGCAGACTGCCAGGTTCTCCCCGGAGGGGCGTCGCGTCAGTTACGTCAAAGACAATGACATCTATGTGGAAGACCTTACGTCATTCGAGATCATCCGGTTGACGACGGACGGGGCGGAGCGGCTGTTCAACGGGAGAATCAAATCCGCCAGCAATTCCATGCTCAACAGGCGATACGGAGACCTGATTGCGGGCAAGGGTGGATACGCCTGGAGTCCGGACGGCAAACTCGTCGTTTATGTGCAGTCGGACTGGAGCGACGTTCCGGACTTCTACATGATCAACAACACCGAGACCCTCTATCCTGAGATCGTATCGTTTCCCTATGTAAAAGTGGGACAGAAGATGGCCTCGTTCCGGGTGGGCGTTGTCGCCTCCGGCGGAGGAGAGACGAGCTGGTTGGATCTACCGGCAGATCCTCACGAAGACTATCTGTGGCGGATGGATTGGGCGGCCAGTTCCAGTGAATTGGTGTTGCAAATCATGAACCGACGTCAGAACACTCTGCGGGTGTTGCTGGCGGATGTTCCAGAGGGTGCCGTCCGGTCGATCCTCGTCGAAACAGACAGCGCCTGGGTCGAGCCGAACAACATCTATTGGCTCGACGGTGGTGAGAAGTTCACGTTTGTGAGTGAACGTGACGGGTGGTCGCACGTGTACTTGTACTCACGCACGGGGCAGGAGTTGGGTTTGCTCACGCCGGGCCCGTTCGACGTCATCGTGATTCAGGGAATAGATGAAGAAGAAGGGTGGCTCTACTACATGGCGTCGCCGGACAACGCGACACAGCGTTTCTTGTTCCGGGTACCGCTGGACGGTAGCGGGACTTCCGAACGGATCACTCCGATGGAATCCCCCGGCACCCATGGCTATCAGGTGTCGCCTGATTTCAATTGGGCCATCCACACCTTCTCGACGAAAGACACCCCGCCGGAGGTCGATCTGATTCGCATTCCGGATCACCGCTCCGCGAGGGTGCTCGAGGACAACACCGACCTTCGCCAAAAGTTGGCCGAGCTCGAGAAGAGTCCCACGGAATTTTTCCGCGTGGATATTGGGGACGGATTGGAGTTGGACGCGTTTACCATCAAGCCACCGGATTTTGATCCACAACAGAAGTATCCGCTGTTTTTTTACATCTACGGAGAGCCTGCCGGACAGACCGTGTTGGACTCATGGGCCGGCACGAGATACCTGTGGCATCTGATGCTCACGCAGCAGGGATACGTTGTGATGAGTGTCGACCCTCGGGGTACCTCGGCTCCCAGAAGTCGCATTTGGCGCAAGAGTATTCACCGTCAGCTCGGAATCTTAGCGGCCAAGGACCACGCCGCCGCCACAACGGAGATCCTCGCCACCACCCCATACTTGGACCCCGAAAGAGTCGGGATCTACGGACACAGCGGTGGAGGCCAGATGAGCCTCAATCTCATCTTTCGGTACCCGGATCTGTACAAGCTCGCCATGCCGTCCTCGTTTGTGAGCCACCAGCGGTTTTACCATCCCGGCTATCAAGAACGTTTTATGGGACTCATCGACGAGAATATGGAGGGCTACGAAAACGGCTCGCCGATAACCTGGGCACATCGCCTCGAAGGCAATTTGCTCATCATTCACGGTAGCGGAGACTCGAACGTGCATTACCAGAGTTTTGAATCTCTGGTCAATGAATTAGTCGCCCACGAGAAGCAGTTCAGCATGATGGTATATCCCAACCGCAACCATGGATTGAGAGTAGGTCGAAATACGCAGGATCACTTGTACAACCTGCGAACCGACTTCTTACACAGGTTCATGCCTCCCGGGCCGAGGGTGAAGATGACAATGAACTGACGTGCTGAACCCAAGGCCGCAACGAGGGCTCACCGCGAGGCGCCGTTGCCGGCGCCGATCTCGTATCCGGCGGGCGGCTGCTCGTCATTCGCATTCTCTGACCTGTTCCCGGCGGAGGAGAGTCCAGCCGAGTATCCCAGTCACTTCGGAGCGGAGGTCACTGCCAGCTCGCCGAAGGCGTTGCCAATGTGCAACACAAACTGTTCGATTACCGAGGTGTGATCGGGTGTGGTGGTTCAACTATCACCGCCTCCTAGGACCAATCGGGCATGTTCCTCCGGTGGAGTTCGAGGAAGCATACTATCGTCACTTGCATGCTCAACCCGAGCTCGCGATACTCAATTCAATTAGTCTCCGATGAACCCGGAGCGGTTCACGCCCCTCAGCGGCCGTCTACGTCGCCGAGGAAGGCGGCGACCGCCGAGTTGAACGCCTCCGTGCCATCGATGTTGACCATGTGGCCCGCATCCTCGATGATCTCGAAGGCGGCCCCGGGAACGAGTCCGGCGAACTCCCGCACGGTCTCGGTCGGGATCTCGTCGTAGCGGCCGACGACGAAAAGCACCGGCAAATCGAGCTCCGGCAGCCGGCCCACCCGATCGAAGTCCAGCAGTGTTCCGGTCGCCGTGAACTCCGTCGGTCCCCACATGTGCTCGTAGACCTGCATGTTTACACCGGGATCCTCCTCACAGCCCGGAAGAACCGGCCACGGCCACTCGCTGCGCACCAGGAATCGAGCGTAGAAGGAATCGGTCGCGGCCAGGTATTCCGGCGACGCGTAGTCACCGGTCGCCTCACCCCGCCTCAAGGCCTCGGCCAGACTCGGAGGGAGTTGTCCAATCAAGTCGACGGATTCCTTCACCCAACGAGACGTGCTCAACATCGGTCCCACGAACACCACCGAGCGCACCCCCTCCGGTCGCGTGAGCATGTACTCCATCGCCACCGTGCCTCCCCAGGAATGCCCCATGACGTGGACCTCGTCCAGCCGGAGAGCCGAGCGCAGCGCATCGACTTCTTCGCGGGGGATCTGCCAGAGGGAGGTATCGTCCGCGCGATCCGATCGTCCGGCCCCGAGCTGATCGTAGAGGATGACGGGTCTGTCCTGGGCGATCCCCGTGAGGGTCGAGACATAGGTGCAGCTGCCGAAGCCAGGTCCGCCGTGAATGACGAGGAGGGGCGTACCGGTCGACTCCGCACCGAGGGTCTGATACCAGATCCTGCCGCCCGGGACCTCCACGTAGCCCTCCGGCGGCGCGGGGGTCGGAGAGTCGGCGCAACCGACGAGCGCAACGGTGAACGCGGAGCCGAAAAGAAGGGTCCATGGTCTCATGTGTTCCTCCGACACTCCCAAAAAAGGGCCGTGCCGGCCGTGTGACAGACATCACGGCCGGAGAGCGAATTGCGAAGACTATTGTTCCACCACTGACTCAACCGCCGCAAGGTGGAGCGACTACCTTCCCCCGGCCACCTGGCGCGCTACCTTCGAGACTGGGAAGGAAAGTCGGTAGGCTCACTAGAGTCTACGCCGCGATCGCCGGGGCCGGATGATAACGTGGTTGCGGTGTTGATGGGCTCGTCGGAGGTGGTCTCTTCGGAGGATATATCTGCGTGGCTCGACGGGACGGACAGCCCCGACGATGCTCACTTCAGGTCCTGGAAACGGGCATACGCACACGCAGAAGAGGTCGCGGCGTCTTCCGTTAAATCCAGCGCCCCCACCCGCTGACGAGCGATTATCGCTACTGGCGCGCTGAGCATGTAGGTCACACGCTGCGCCCGCCGGTCGACATCTTGGACGCGCAGCATCTATAAGGCGAAGAAAGTCAATAGGGCGTAGCCCTCCCTTACCCGTCCGCCCCGAAACGGGTTGGAGAGTCGATGTGGGAAGTGGTCTGCTCTGGTAACTGATGGAATCTGGACGTTGTTGGTGTAGCCGCGTCCTCATCGTGCAAGCCCCACCACCCCACCCATAACACGCCTCGGCTGGGCGCGACTGTTCGGGTGTTCGGTCCCGTTTGGGGGTAAGGCGGCTACTCCTTAGGCACCGTCGTTGCGACGTTCAGCGCCAGGAGCATCGCGCTGTGCTCAAGCACTTGCCGCACTACTTGAGGCCAGTGGGAGCCCGGCACCACGAAGAACAATGAAGGCCGCGAGATCCCCTTCCGCGCACTCCCTGAACTAGCCGCCCTCATCCGCGAGCAGCGAGAGAGGACCGAACGGGTGCAACGAACATTGGGCACCATCGTGCGGACGGTGTTCCACCGGAAGGGCCAGCCCATCAAGAGCCTCCGCAAAGCGTGGAACGGCGTATGCGTGAAGGCTGGCAACCCTGGTGCCTGGTTCAGAAGCTGTCCCAACCGTAGTTGAAGGTTCCTGATAGGGGAGAAAGAAAAGTGGTGGCTCCGGGGGTCCCGGGCCGATAGGCTCGGGTAGGCAAAAACCCCAACACGGAGCCACCACGATGAAGAGAACGTACGAGGTAAGGGATCGGGCGGACAAGCGCGCGATCAGGGAGTTCCTGAAGCGGGAGGGGCAGTTTCTGCTTCCGATGCTTGAGCTCGTGGAGCAGACGGAGGTCGCGATCGACGAAGTCATCCAGGTGATGGGACGAGCGACGATCGAAGCGGTGCTGGAGATGAGCGCCGAGGGTGTGGCAGGCGTGAAGCAGGCAGGTCGGTCACGAGCGGAAGACGACACGGTGTGGTATGGCCGGCAGGGTGGTGTGGTTTACCTGTCGGACCGGAAGGTGCGTGTGGAGCGGCCACGGCTCAGGCGCCGGGGCGCCGGGGAGGGTGGCGAGGTCGAGGTGCCGGCGTACGCAGCGATGCGGAGACCGGGCGCCGTGGCGGATCGGATGCTCGAGGTCCTGATGGCGGGGGTGAGCACGCGGAAGTACGGCCGTGTGATCGGTGAGATGGCCGACACGGTCGGGGTGAGCAAGTCGGCGGTGAGCCGTGAGACGGTCGAGGCCTCGGAGCGCGTGCTGAAGGAGCTGATGGAGCGCCGGCTGGATGCGTGGGACCTCCTGGTGATCTACCTGGACGGGATCCAGATGGGCTCGCACCCTTGCTGGTAGTGTCCCTAGATTTGGACTCAGACGGAAAGAAGCACGTGCTGGGCGTGAGGGAAGGAGCGAGTGAGAACGCCGAGGTGACCAGCGCGCTCCTAGAGGATCTGGTCGAGCGCGGCCTGGACCCGGGCAGGCGGCGGCTGTTCGTGATCGATGGCTCGAAAGCGCCCAGGAAGGCGATCGAGAAGGTGTTCGGCCAACGTCACCCCATCCAGCGCTGCCGCAACCACAAGCTCCGCAACGTGCTGGGTCATCTGCCGAAGGATCAGCATCCTCAGGTGAAGGCGGCGTTCCGGGCGGCGATGAAGCTGGACGCGAAGCAGGGCGAGCAGAAGCTCGAGCAGCTCGCCCGATGGCTCGAGCGCGACCACCCCTCGGCCTCGGCCAGCCTACGCGAAGGCCTCAGCGAGATGTTCACGATCAACCGGCTCGGCCTCCCGCCGCGGCTGAGGAAGTGCCTGGGCTCGACCAACCTGATCGACAGCACCCACTCGGGCGTAAGACAGAAGTGGAGCTGTCCCGTTTCAGTGGACGGGTGAACACTGAGGTTTATAGTCTGTCCCCCTCGCTGGGGAGAGGAAAGCTTCCCCCGCGCAGCGGGGGAGTAAAGGGCAACTTGGCCACGCAGGTTTCTCATGCTGCCGCTCCGTGGCGACGCTCGAAGTTGATGGGCGACAGCTGACCCAGTGCCGAGTGTCGCCTCCGGGGGTTGTAGAAGCCCTCGATGAAGTCGAACACGGCCATCTTCGCCTCGGCCTGGGTCCGGAAGCGCTGCCGGTCGAGTAGCTCGCACTCGAGCGTCGCGAAGAAGCTCTCGCACATCGCGTTGTCGTAGGCGTCGCCCACGGAGCCCATCGAGGGCCGCACACCGACATCGTTGCAGCGTAGGCCGAAGGCGATCGAGGTGTACTGGGTTCCCTGATCACTGTGATGGATGACGCATTCGGGCCGGCGCTGCCAGGTCGCCATGTTCAGCGCGTCCAGGACGAGCTCGGTGCGCAGGTGCGTAGCCATCGACCACCCGACCACCCGCCTGCTCCAGACGTCGAGCACAACCGCGAGGTACAAGAACCCCGCCCAGGTCGGGATGTAGGTGATGTCGGCCACCCACAACTGGTCTGGCCCGTCTGCGCTGAAGTCCCGCTCGATGAGATCCGGCGCGGGACGGGCGTCCTCGTTGCGCCTGGTCGTCTTCGGGCCGCGCCGCCTCCGGCTAGCTCCCACAATCTCGGCCTGCTTCATGAGCCGGCCCACCCGCTTCTCACCGACCCGCTCGCCAGCTTCCTTGAGGTCCGCGTAGATGCGGGGCCGGCCATAGACCCTTCGGTTCTCGCGCCAGACCGTCTCGATCCGCTCTGTGAGCTCCTCATCTCGCTTCGCCCGAGCCGAAGGCTCGCGATCCAACCAGGCGTAGTAGCCGCTGGGGGAGAGATCCAGCACACGGCACATCGCCCGCACAGGGAAGTCGGCCTGATTCGTCTTCATGAACTCGAACCCCGTTCCGGGATCGAGTTGCTCTCCCGAGCAAACCAGGCGGCGGCTTTTTTTAGAATCTCCTGCTCCATGCGCAGACGCTTGTTGTCACGCCGAAGCTGCCTGAGTTCCCCACGCTCCTCCGTCGTCAGCCCGTCACTGCGACGGCCTTCATCCAAGTCAGCTTGTTTGACCCAGTTCCGTATCGCCCCGTTTGAGGGCTCGAACTCCCGGGCCAGCTCCTCCACGGAGCGGCCCGACCTGACCAACTCGACCATCTGCCGCCGAAACTCCGGCGGGTACGGCGCATGTGTTCTTGGCATCGTGGACTCCTCCTGTCTCCCTCACTACTGAGGTGTCCACCAAAGCGGGTCAACTCCACTCGAGGACTCTGCCGTGGACTTTCTCAGGCGCTACCGCTTCGCCATCGCGGTGTCGCTAGGGCCGAAGTATTTCCGTCGTGTCCAGCTTTTGCACTTTCTCCTTCTTGGTCCTGGTCACCCTCGACGCCTCCGGATCCTGGACCTGGCCGCCGCCAGCCACGGCCTCAAGGGCGTCGTCGGTCAGCTCTTCGTCGTCGAGCGCGGTGCTGCGCACGCTAAGTATCTCCTCGGCGGTGAAATCGAATCCGCGGCTCGACCCGATCTCTACAAGTTGGCCGAAGAGAAGAATCCGGTGCACGTGAAGGAGAGTCTTGGTCACTCCGACTTACGCACCACGATGGGCTATACACACCTCTCCCGCGAGCACCTTCGATCGCTCGTGGATGAGCCGGAGCGGGGCCCTGGACACCCTTGAGGCAGTTGCGGGCCAACGTCCCATTCCGCGGTAGCCGTTGCCAAAACCGTTGCCAAAAGGCCCACCTGCCGGTTTTCGGCGGGCGGGCCTTTTGCCGTAAGTCGTTGTCCCACAATAGCGGAGGGGGCGTCCCTCTCTTATGGTTTTCAGGTGTTCCCGTAGGTTCCCGCGAAGTCTCTAAATCCCTGTAGTACCTTCGGGTTACGTTCCCCTTCGTACTCTTGTGTTCTTACGCCTTTGCGTGTATTCTCGAATACAGTGTGGGACACGGCGTAGGACACAGCGGGGGAATCGAACGATGCCAAAGCGACTCACGGCGGCCAGCGTGAAGCACGCGAAGCCCGGACTCTACTACGATGAGCACGGGTTGATCCTACGGGTGAAGCCCACCGGAAGCAAGCAATGGATCTGGCGCGGCACCGTTCGGGGCCGCCGGGTAGACCTGGGCCTCGGCGGCTACCCCTACACTGCGCTCGCCGAAGCGCGCCAGGCGGCGTTCGAGTACAAGAAACTCGCCCGAGCCGGTGGCGATCCGCGCGCACTCAAGACCACGGCCCCCAGCTTCGAGGGCGCACTGGAGAAGGTTCTGGAGATTCACCTTGAGGCGTGGCGGCCGGGAAGCAAGAGCGAAGCCCAGTGGCGCGCCAGCCTAAAGACCTACGCCTTCCCTCGTATCGGGAGGAAGAGGGTGGACCAGGTCAACACCGCCGACGTGATGGCCGTTCTGCTCCCGATCTGGAGCACCAAGAGGGAGACTGCCCGGCGGGTGCGCCAGCGCATCGGCGCAGTCATGAAGTGGGCAATAGCCCAAGGCTACCGCGAGGACAACCCGGCCGGTGACGCCATCGGGGCGGCACTGCCGAAGAACGGGGGCAAGGTGAAGCACTTCCGCGCGGTCCCCCACCAAGAGGTCCGGGCCGCGCTGGCAAGGGTGGAGGCTTCGGACGCATGGATCGAGACGAAGCTGGCCTTCCGGTTCCTGACGCTCACCGCGACGCGATCCGGGGAGACAAGGCTGGCCGAATGGACGGAGATCGACGGAGACACGTGGACGATCCCCAGCCGTCGCACCAAGTCGGGCCGTCCCCACCGTGTTCCCCTCGCCCCGGCCGCGCTCCAAGTTCTCGACGAGGCGCGGGAGATCGCGGACGGCTCAGGGCTGATCTTCCCTTCCCCGACCGGGCGGCCGCTGTCGGCCATGACCCTGACGAAGCTACTCCGGGAGAACGGCGTCCAAGCGGTTCCGCACGGGTTCAGAACATCGTTCAGGACATGGTGCGGCGACACCGCCGTTGCCCCCGAGCTCGCGGAACGGGCGCTTGCTCACGCGGTCCGGGACAAGGTGCAGGCGGCC
Source organism: Longimicrobiales bacterium (assembly GCA_965238005.1). Classification (GTDB taxonomy): domain Bacteria; phylum Gemmatimonadota; class Gemmatimonadetes; order Longimicrobiales; family Gaopeijiaceae; genus CBDCKN01. Next base: position 1,524,604 of record OZ250165.1, on the reverse strand, counting down.
TACGATCGCGGGACGCTGTACGAGCGCCGCCGCGAAGTCATGGCCGATTGGGCGCGGTACATCGGAGGCAAACGATGAATAAGCGGGTCGCGGAAGTCCTGCTGGGGCTGAAAGAGGCGCTCGACGAGAACGGTCCCGAGGTCAAGAGGCTCAAAAGAATCCTCGCCGTCACGCATGATGTCAACGAAGGGGCCGAAATCGGAAACGACCTTCAGGATCTCATCGACCGGAGTAAGGATGATCGCCCCTGCTGGCAGGCGTTGCAGTGCCTGCTACAGGTCTCCCGAGACCCGACCAATCTCCCCGCACAAGACCGCGAATGGGCTCAGGCCGCCGTGGACGATCCCGGGTTCCAGGAATGGGTGCGGGACGTCGCAGACGGAACAAGGTCAGAGCCCCCACCGGGGAAACCCGGACGGCCGGCGAAAGCATTGCGCAATCTGCTAGTCGTACACACGATCTTCGAGCTTCAAGGGCTCGGCCTCGGTGTGATGGAGGCCTGTCGCCTCGTGGGCGGGGCCATTCATCACAACGATGTCTACCGGGATATCTGGCTCAGGCGGAACCGGGATGACGACGTGTCCTGGAGTGGTGGGAACAATTAGTTGAATTCTACCAACTCACGGGGCCGCCTTCCCGTCGTCATCGTGTCTCCATGCGAAGTCACAAGCACTTGCAAGGAGACCCAACAATGTTTCCGAAGCTGATGCGGCGCCCCGACGTCGAGAAGGCCGTTGATCTATCCTGCGCTTCGATCTACCGGCTGATGAGCGAGGGCCGGTTTCCGCGCCCGATCCGCATCGGCAGGCGGGCAGTCCGCTGGAAGGCCGAGGACGTGTCCGACTGGCTCGAATCCCGGCCCGCCTCCAACAGCCCAGCCGCATAAAGCGAAGCCCCCACCGAACGGCAAGCGATAGTAGCCCGCGTGGCCCCTGACCCTTACGCGCCATCGCCCGAAGTGGTCCGGGTGCGGAAGATGTTGGGACTCAACACAGAGCACACGAATGAGGAATACCAAGCCATCTGCGACCGCATGGCCGCAAAGGCCGAGGCGGCGGCTGAGGCTGTCGAGGAACCCATCCCATCCATCGGTGACGGGCTCCCGCCGGGCTGCCCCATCATACCCACACCCGTACTCGCCACAGAGCCCGCAACGTGGGGCAGGCAAACCTACACGGCCGAGGCGATGAACCGGGCCACCCTGGAGCATCGGAACCGTGAACAAGCGCGGTTTGCGGAAGACTTCCGGCTACGGGCTGCACGGGAACTGCCCGCATCGAAGGAAACCAAGCCCGAACCCGACACCATGCAGAAACGCATCATCAAAGCGTTGACGGGTGCCGGTCCCCTGGCAACGGCGGCGGTGCGCAGGGTGGTTGGTGGACGCAAGGATACCGTGACCAAGGCGCTGTCACAGTTGAGAGTCGAGGGTCGTATCGAAGTGACGAAAGTCAACCCGAGAATGTATCTGTGGAGTCTCCCCGCTAGTGGGTCCCAAGAAGGTGGGACCGCCGTAGGTGGGACCCCACCCCCTACGGGGACAGTCCTACCTTCCTGGTACCCCACGCGGAGCCCGAACACATGAAAGCAGAAACCACGATCCGAGGGACCAACACCCGAGAGAAAGCCGCCTCGATTCTCAAGCTCATGGAAGCGGGTGAGATCGAGCCGGAAGACTTCGCCATTTTGGTGAAGCAAGATGTGCCGGAGTTCGTCGAAGCGTACCGGGTCGCCATCGAGGCGAGCGCATGAGGCAGGACTTCCCACTACCGGGGTGGAGCACGGAAACCGAGGGCGAGACGCAGCGGCTCTACTCCCGCACCGAAGGTGACGAACCGGAAGACGAGCTAAGGGTGACGATCTCGCCAACCGATGACGGCCAGTTGTGCGTTACCCTGCCGCACGGCGACGCCGGGGCCATGGGCGCTGTAGCAGCGCTGTTCATTGGAGCGATCCTAGCGGGCAAGGGGGCGGACTGAATGGAGATCGAGGTGAAGGTGACCTTGGCGAACCTGGAAGATATCCAGGGGCAGTTAGCCAAGCTCGTAGAGGGCGCACGCGAGCGCATCGAGACGGGTGAAGGCGAGCCCGAAGATGGACAGCCAGAGCCAGAGCCCGAGGTCGAATGCGCGACGGTCAAGATAGATGGAGTGGAGCACAAGGTGATGGGGCCAGTAGATCCCGATCGCGCATAGATGACGATGACTCGGCTCGAGGATAGACACGTCCGACTCGGCGGACCGGCACGTTATGGCACCGGCCAACCTGAGAGAGAGCCCGAAGTACGGCTTTGTGGTCACGCTTCGTGAGTGAATCCCTAGTTGGCTATGTCGGCCGTCACCTGGATCTCGTCCCCTGGGAGCGCCGTTTCCTTTCGGACCTGGCCCGCACCAAGGGCGATCTTGCCCTATCGGTTGCGAGGGGCAACGGCAAGAGCGCGCTGTGCGGAGCGATAGCGGCGGCGGTGATTGACGGCCCGCTCCGCGCTCCGGGTGCGGAGGTGATCTTGGTCGCGTCTTCGTTCGCTCAGAGCCTCATCATGTTTCGGGACGTGAAGCACTACCTGAGCGAGCGCCTGGAGGATCGGGACACCTGGCGGGTGCGGGACACGACCGCGATTGCCGAGATAGAGCACTTGCCCACAAGAGCCCGCTTGAAAGCCATCGGGTCCGACCCGCGCCGGATGCACGGTTTGAGGCCGCTTCTCGTGCTGGCGGACGAACCCGCACAGTGGCCACCCACTACCAGTGAGGCGGCGTTGGCTGCGCTGAGGACCGGGTTGGGCAAGCATCCGGGCTCTCGACTGATCGCTCTCGGGACACGGCCCGACTCTGAGGACCATTGGTTCTCTAGGATGCTCGCTGAGCCGGGTTCCACAACCTTCGCGGCAAGGCCGGATGACCCGCCTTTTCAGCGGCGTACATGGCGACGGGCCAACCCTTCCTTAGATGCCTTCCCCTGGCTTGAGGATCGGTTGCGCGAGGAAGCCGAGATCGCGCGCCGGGACCCGGTGGCCCTGGCTTCGTTCGGGGCGCTCAGGCTCAACCTGGGCACGTCCGACACGGTTGAGGCTCACTTGCTACAGCCGGGCGCCTGGAAGGCTGCCGAGGGTGACGCGGCGGCCGTGGGTGACTACGTGCTCGGGATCGACCTGGGTTCAACCGAGGCTATGTCGGCCGCTTCTGGCTTTTGGTGCGAGACGGGAAGGCTCGATGCCGTCGCATGTTTCGGTGACGACCCGGGACCGAAAGAAAGAGGGCTCCGTGACGGCGTGGGAGCGCTCTATCAGAAGATGGAGGCGCGTGGTGAGCTTGTCCTATCCCCTGGCAAGGTGAGCGACGTTCGGACGCTCCTGGGCGAAGTGTGGGAGCGGTGGGGCGCGCCCGCGGCTATAGTCACAGACCGCTGGCGTGAGGCCGAATTGAGGCAAGCGCTGGCGGCGCTCCGTTTCCCTCTCGTGGCGTTGGTGTCGAGGGGAATGGGCTACCGGGACGGCGGTGAAGACGTTCGAGGATTCAGGGCTGCCTTTCACCGGATGCTGGTAACCCCTGCCCGCTCGCTCTTGCTGTCTGCCGCCGTTGCCTCCGCTCGCACGATTGCCGATCCAGCCGGGAATGAAAAATTGGCGAAGGCCGGTCAGGGGCGACGGGCTCGCGCTCGGGACGATGCGGCAGCGGCCGCGATCCTGGCCGTCGCGCTCGGGTGGCGGAAGGTGCTTCAAGAGCCACCGGCAGCGGGCGTCAAAGCGGTGTTGGTTTGAGCCGCACATCGACCGCCCAATGGAAGCTCCTACGCCGGAAGATTCTCAACCGTGACGGGTGGCGGTGTCGGAAATGTGGCAAGGCCGGGCAGCTTGAGGTCCACCATATCGACCATCGCCCGGATCATAATGAGCCGTCCAATCTGGTAGCGTGGTGTCGAGGGTGTCACATAGAGCACCATCGACGGCCCACCACGGAGACGGAAGACGCCTGGGAGCGCCACCTTGCGGGATTCACCACGGACTGCCAGCTTTCAGTTGGACCAAAAAAGCCTCAAGTACCGTGCGGGAGCGATCCCGCGTAGTGAACGCACACAAGGGGCTTGGTCCTAATGACTTCTCGCCAGAAAATCGCACTCCGTCTCTCCGAAGTACGCTCCCGCCTGAATGAGATTTCCGGGCTTGAGGGCGACGCCTTCACCGATGAGGTCCGCACAGAGTCGGGAACCCTCCAGACCGAGTACGCGGACCTAGAGACGCGCCACCGGGCGGCCATCGTCGCCGAAAGCGCCGAGCCCGATCCCGACCCGAACGCCGATCCGGTAGACGCGGAGACTCGCGAGCGCCTGGCGCTTCGAGGCAAGGCACGGGTGGGTGACTTCGTGTCGGCCGCGCTCACCGCTCAGGGTGTCCGGGGCGCTTCCGCCGAGTATGCGGAGGCCGTGGGCACGCCGGGCCGGATGCCGCTAGAGCTTCTGGAAGCTCAGGACGCTCCCGAGGCGCGGGCCGTCACTCCGAACCCTGCCGATGAGACTGTGAGCGCCACCCGGCCGACGGTGCCTTTCGCATTCGCTCGGACGGACGCGGCCGCGCTCGGAATCACCATGCCGATGGTCCAGCCTGGCGAAGCTCACTTTCCGGCGCTCACGACCGCGCCACCTGCCGGTGCGAAGGCTGAGGACGCGGCGGCGGATTCCACGGCTGCGGCTTTCAGTCTGACGAAGCGCACGCCGGGCCGGATCACCGGCTCGTTCGTCGTGCGCCTGGAGGATCTCGCGCTCATGCCTTCGATGGAAGCAGACTTGAGGGCAGCCATCGGCGGGGCCATGGCATCGAATCTGGACGATCAAGTGATCGACGGAGACGGCGCGGACCCGAACCTTTCCGGGCTGTTCCACCAAGCCACGGACGTAGCGATAGCGGCCGCGAAGGAAACCTTCCAAACCGGAGTGGCCCGGTTCGCTGCCCTGGTCGAGGGGAAGCACGCCAACGGATTCGGCGATATCCGGGCGCTGATCGGGACCGACACCTTCGCGCTGTACGCTTCGCTCTACCAGAACAACGCGGCGGTGAGCCTCTATGACTACCTGATGGGCAAGCTCGCGGTGCTGAGGGTGTCCACTCGCGTCCCGGACAAGGCCGCGTCCGGTCAGAAGGGCGTAGCGCTGTTGGGCGCTCAGGGGCAGTCCGTGGTCGTGCCGATCTGGTCCGGGGTGGAGCTGATCGTGGACCCGTACACTCAGGCCGGTAAGGGCCAGAGGGTTGTGACGGCCGTCACCTTGGTTGCCGAGCCGTTCATTCCTCACGGGACCGCGCAAGTCAAAGAGGTCCACCCGAAGATCTCCTAAGCCGTGCCGCTGCATCTAGTCCAAGGCCCGGCCGGGTCCGGTAAGTCTCAGGTCGTGGCCGAGATGTTGGAGGCCGGTGAGGTTTCCGTGGTAGCGGACGTCACCGCTCTATGGGCGGCGCTCTCGGGTGCCACCCGTGGCCCTGACGGTCGCTATCCGGTGCGGAGCGAAGACGATCCGGCGCTCCTGGCCGCGCTCTACGCTCAAGCGGTGATCGCCCGGAACGTGCTGGACTCCGGGGCCGATGTTGCGGTCACCACGTCGCGGGCCGGGCAAGAGCCGCGTTGGCGCGAGGTAGCAGGCGAGCGCGGGCTTTTCGTCCGAACCGTTGACCCTGGCGAGGAAACGGTGCGAGCTCGCCTAGCCGATTCTGACGGCCTGATCTCTCCCGAGTGCGATAAAGCGGTGCGGAGGTGGTACCGATGAAATACAGCTTTGAGGTCGAGGTACGTGAGGCCGAGCGCGCCGGTTACGAACCGACGCTCAGGGGCGTCATGTTGCAAGAGGGCAGAGCCGCCAGTGGTGGCCGTGCGGAGGTGTTCGCACCTGGTAGCGTGTCCTGGCCGCATGACGGCGTGGCCGTGCTAGCGGAGCACCGGGGGGCCGTCGAGGTTCGAGCACAGCCCGTGAGGCACCGTGACGGCCGGATCACTCTGACAGCCAGAGCGACCGAGGCCATCCGAGCGGCCGTCGAATCCGGTAAGCGGTTTATGAGCGTTGAGTTTCACGCTCTGGAAGAACGCACCACAAAGGCCGGTGTCCGTGAGGTCCTACGGGCCATGGTCCCGGCGGCTGCGTTGGTGAGCGCTCCGGAGTACGACACGACGGCCGCCGAAGTGCGGAGCACGGCCCGTAGGCGAGTGTGGCTGTGATTACCCGGACCCTCACGCAGCTTGCAGGCGATCTCCGGATAACGGACGGCGAAGCCGCACCCACCGGCGCGGTTGCCCTTATCCTGGGCAGGATCGCGGCCACGGCCACCGCCATGGTGGAGGCCTACGCTCCGAACGCTCCGAACGCGCTCCACGATGAGGCGTTCGTGCGCCTGGCGGCGTGGCTCTACGATTCAGACCCGAGCGGGGCCGCACCGGGTGGCCCGGCTGCCATGCGTTCGAGCGGCGCGGCTTCTCTGCTCAATCCGTACAAGGTGCGGCGTGGTGGCTTGATCGGGGCCGTTCCGGCGGACACCGGCGACGGCGGCGACGGCGCGGCGGGTGGCCCCTAATGAGGTACGATGAAGAGGTCACGCTGTCGTACCGGGAATCGACCGCCGATGACTTTGTGACCGTGCCCGTCCTGGCCGACGTGCAAGATGAGGGGACCGCAAGCTTCGACCTGGGAAGCGGATTGAGCCGGGCTGACGCCTTCTCCGTCACCATGCGCTACCTAGCCATGCCCCGATCCATGAGAACCCTTTTGTACAACGTCACCCAAAGGGCCAGCCTGGGAGACTTCACCCTGGCACGTTGCCGGGTGAGGGGCCGGGACCTTCTGATTACGTCTATCTCGACGGCCGACGAACGCCAGAGAGAGACGACGATCACATGCACGAGTAGGCAAGTCTGATGCCTACGCCGTCGCTCACCGGGTCCATCCTGGGCGTACTCAAGACGGAGATCAATTCAGGGTTCCGCACCAATGTTCAACGCCTGATTCCGGTGAAGTCAGGGGCGCTCAAGCGATCCCTACGCATTCGCATAATGCAGCGACACGGTGGGGTCGTGTTGGCCGTGGACCTTCTCAATTACTTCGGCCACCTGGACGCCGTGGGAGTGTCCGGTAAGCTGGTCCCGGCCATCGCCAAGCTCATGATTCAGACATTGAAGGATGCTTTGATCTCGGGCGTCAGTGTCTACTTCTACCAGTTGGCCGGTGCCTGGGACCTGCCCACTCAGAAGGCCGTTGGATCGAGCTTGAACGCTGCGCTTCGATTCCAATTCACGGTATACCTAATCAATGACGGGCGGATCTGATGAAGTGGCCTTTCAAGCGGCGTGAGGAACGGACGGCGGGATACACAAGCCTGATCGTGGCCGGGCTGGAAGCGACGGCCGCGGCCGATGCCGGGAACGTGCTACGCACCGGAGCGCTTGAGATCGCGGCGGGTCTGTGGGGCCGCACCCTGGCCGCTGCGAACATCGAGGGCGCGCCGGAAGTGCTCACGGCTCGGGTGCGCCACACCATCGGCCGGGACCTGATCCGGCACGGTGAAAGCGTTCACCTGATCGCGGTTGAGCCTCGCCTGCATCTTGAGCCCGTCGCTGCCTTCGACGTGCGGAAGGGCTGGCGCTACGAGCTTCACTTGCCGGAACCGGAAGGCGTGATCGTGCGGCGCAACGTCTCGCGTCATGAGGTCCTGCACCTTCGATGGTCCGTCGATCCCCTCCAACCCTGGCTAGGTGTGTCTCCGCTCGGGGTGGCTTCTCTACTCGGCAAGCTGTCCGTGGGAGCCGAGGGGAAGATCACCGAGGACCTGGCGACTCCCACGGCCGCCCTGGTCCCGATCCCGACCGATGGCGCGGGGCTTGAAGCGCTCCGAACCGATATAGGCGAAGCGAAAGGAAAGGCGGTTCTCCTAGAGTCCACTAGCGCCGGATGGGGCGAAGGCACGCAAAGCGGGACCCGGAACGATTGGAAGGCCGAGCGCCTGGGGCCGACGATCCCCGAGGGGCTGCGCTCGCTCTACTCGGACGTGTCCGGGGCCGTGTTCGCTGCGTGCGGGATTCCGGCCAGCCTGGCGGGCGCGGACGCGGACGGGACGCAGCTTCGAGAAGACTACCGCCGGTGGATCATGGCGACCGTCCAGCCCGTCGCTGACATGATCGCCGAAGACGCCTCCATGGCGCTGGACACGGAAGTCTCGTTCAACTTCGGGGCTCTGTGGGCTCATGATATCGTCGGCCGTTCGAGTGCGGCCGCGAAATTGGTAACGGCCGGAATGAGCGCGGCCGATGCAGCGAGGCTCACCGGGCTCGATTCCCTGGCCGCACAGAGCGGCACCTAGCAGCCTTCGGCCCCTGTCCGTGGGTGCTAGGGTGCCCTGAGCCACCATCCCCCGCATACGCAGTATACGGTTGTCACTTGCAATCTTGACACCGGATGGAGTATGTGTGACACCTTTAGGGTCTGGCCGTATTCCATGGAAAAGGAGATTCGATGTTCAAGCGACGCAAGCCTAGAACGACCCGTACTGTCCGCCTGCCCGTGCGTGCCTTGAAGATCGCGGACGACATAGCGGCCACCATCGACGGCGCGAGGGCTGGCGACGTGTTGGAGTTCGGCCTTGAGTGCGCCGTTGAATTGATGGCTCGTATCGAGGGGTCCGGGTCCGCTCCCGGCGTGCCCGTGGCGATGGCGGCTCACGACCTTGTGGACTGCTACACCCGGATCGTGGCCGAACGCCTGGGGGCCACTACCAAGCCGCCTAGCTTGTTCGATGAGGAAGACAAGCCGCCGAAACTGCCAGAGGCATGACGGGCGAACGCGGGCGGTCAGTTCTCCAGTTGCGCGAGCGCTGGAAGGCTATTGAGGGCCTGGCTTGGGCTGGCCGTCCCGCGCGGCCGAGTAGAACACCTGCCGGAAGTGTTTGCGTCCCGCTCGTAGTGTGGGACACACCGTAGGGCACGATGCACAGATAACGGTGTAAGTCTATACTACATCGGCTCTTGCCGTATTGCACTAGCGGAGGGGGCGGGATTCGAACCCGCGTGGGCTTGCGCCCGCCGGTTTTCAAGACCGGTGCATTGAACCGCTCTGCCACCCCTCCAGACGCTTCTGCCTGGCGAAAGCTCAGGCATTCACGGGCCTCGTGTAAAGAGGTCGCGCGTCTATGCCCTTCCGGCGCGCGATCAGTGGCGGAAGAGGCGCTGACCCGTGAAGACCATGGCCATGCCGTGCTCGTTGGCAGCTTCGATGACCACTTCGTCCCGGACCGAGCCCCCAGGCTGGACGATGGCGCGCACGCCCGCCTCGGCGGCCGCGTCGACGCCGTCCCGGAACGGGAAGAACGCGTCGGAGGCCAGGACGGCACCCTGGAGGTCGAGACCCGCATCGGCTGCCTTCTGGACCGCGATACGTGAGGAGTCCACCCGGCTCATCTGACCGGCGCCGATGCCCAGCGTGGCTCCACCGCTGGCGAAGAGGATCGCGTTGGACTTCACACCGAAGACCGCCGCCCAAGCGAAGCGCAGATCATCCCACTCGGCTTCGTCGGGGCCGCGCTCGGTAGTGACGGACCAGTCCACCGAGCCCACACCATAGAAGGGCGGCAGCGGCGGGCTCTGGGCCAGCATTCCACCGTACACGCTTCGCAACGCCAGGCCCTCAGGCCGTCGTCCGTGCTCCGCCAGAAAGCGACCCGCCCTGCGGACCTCTTCGGGCGCCCTCTTCCACCAGTCCCCGTCCGGCTCGCCCTGCACCGACTCGCCGATCCCGCCCGAGACCAGCAGCCGGAGGTTCTTCTTCCGCGTGAGAACCTCAATGGCCTCATCTTCGAAACGCGGTGCCACGATGCACTCGATGAAGAGCCCGGACATGGCCTCGGCCGTCTCCTCATCGATACACCGGTTCACCGCGATCACCGAGCCGAACGCGCTCACGCCGTCCGTGCGGAGGGCTCGCTCGTAGGCCTCGGCCAAGGTCCCCGCCACGGCCAGGCCACAGGGCGTCGTGTGCTTGATGATGCAGACGGCTGGCCTCGGGGAATACGCGAAGGGCGCCAGCGACATGAGAGCCCCGTCGAGATCGAGCAGGTTGTTGTACGAGAGCTCCTTCCCGTGCAGCTGCTGCAGGCCCGCCAGGCCGTCTCGCCTGCCGGACCACCGGTAGAAGGCGGCTTCCTGACCGGGGTTCTCCCCATACCGCAGTCCCTGGACCAGCTCGAGGTCGAGGGACAAGGAGTCGGGGGCGCTCGGGTCGGAGTCAGTCGCTCCCTGGCCGGACTCGGGATCGTTGGACGTGGCCTCCGACCCCTCGTCCTCGGCACCGCCAGCCCCCGCCTCCAGATACGCCGCCACCGCTGCGTCGTAATCGCTGATGTGACGGAAAACCTTTGCGGCGAGCTTGCGACGCAACCTGACGTCTACCGTCGCGCCATCCACCAGCGCGCTAAGCACACGGTCGTAGTCCGATGGGTCCACCACCACCAGGACGTCGGCGTGGCTCTTGGCCGCGGCCCGGATCATGGTGGGCCCGCCGATGTCCACCTTCTCCATGGCTTCGCCCACCGGAACCTCCCCCCGTGCCACGGTCTCTCGAAACGGATAGAGATTCACGGCAACCAGGTCGATGGGGCCGTACCCGTGCTTCTCGAGCGAGGCCATGTCGTCAGGCCGGTCGCGACGCGCCAAGAGGCCGGCGTGAATGGCCGGATGAAGCGTCTTCACCCGCCCGTCCATCATCTCCGGATGCCCGGTAACCTGGGCCACTTCGGTCACCGGCAGGCCGGCGTCTCGGATAGTACGAGCCGTACCGCCAGTGGACAGGATCTCCCACCCGGCCTCCACCAGCGACGTGGCCAGAGTCTCTATGCCCGACTTGTCGGACACGCTCAGGAGCGCTCGTCGCTTCATATCTCGCTTGTCTCCCCTATCGGCTCGCGCCCTGGGTCTCGTTCCCGAATGCGGACTCGAAATCACTGGACGGGAGGGTGAACGGTCCCGGATCCCTGCCCTCCGCCACCGCTCTGCATAGGTGATCGGTCACGGCCGGGTAGAGGCGGTGCTCCGCCACGAGGACCCTGGCGGCCACTCCCTTGGCATCATCCTCGGGAAGGACCGGAACGGGCCACTGGGCCACTATCGTCCCGGTGTCGTACTCCTCGTCCACGAAGTGGACAGTGGCTCCCGTCACCTTGGCCCCCGCAGCCAGTACCGCCTGGTGGACTCGCTCTCCGTACATCCCCTTCCCGCCGAAGGCGGGAAGCAACGCCGGATGGATATTCAGGATGCGTCGTGGATAGGCGGCCACGACGGCCGACGGCATGAGCCTGAGATACCCGGCCAGGGCGATGACCTTCACGTTCCGGTCGCGCAGGTGCCGGAGGGTCTCCTCCCCGATCTCCTCCTGAGAGCGATCTTTCATGGCGATCACCAGAGTGTCACGACCCGCCGCCCTGGCTCGATCGAGTGCCCCGGCATCCGGGCGGTCGGAGATGACTGTCACGACTCTGTAGGCTCCGCTCGCCCTCTCATGATCCAGAAGCGCCTGGAGATTCGTTCCCCCGCCCGACGCGAATACGGCAACGGGAACGGGGGGGGTCACGCCAGCTCTCCTCCGTAGTGCGGGATCAGGAACGGGTTGCTCGTGCGCTCGTGGCCGACGGTAGTGGGCGGTCCGTGTCCAGTCAGGAGACGCGTCTCATCGGACATGGTCAGCACGTGGCGTCGAATGCTATTGAAGAGGGCCTGGTAGTCACCGCCCGGAAGATCGGTCCTCCCCACCGAGCCCGCAAAGACCAGGTCTCCGACGATGGCGAGCTCGTCCTCTTCGGCATGAAGGATCACATGTCCGGGAGAATGCCCGGGCGTGTGAATGACCTTGAAGGCCGTCTCACCGAACCGGAAGGTGTCCCCGTCGTGGAGCTCTCGCTCCGGGGGGGTCAGCTCGGGCGCCACGAGGCCGAACATGGCCGCCTGAGCCGGCGCAGCGTCGAAAAGAGGGCGATCGGCAGGGTGCAGGTAGGTCGGCGCATCCGTGGACTCGCGAATGACGCCGAGGCCCTCCACGTGGTCGAGATGGGCGTGGGTCAACAAGACGGCGGCTACCGGACTTCCCTCGGCTGTCACGGCAGCGACCATCTGGGGGGCAGCGGCACCGGGATCCACGATGACGGACTGTCCCGTGGTCTCACACCACGCGACGTACCCGTTCTCGGCGAAATCCCCCGCTGTGAATGCTAGAACACGCATCTTGGTCACTAATGGCCCGATCCGGGCCTCGACCGACGGTGCTTGGGCACGAGTCACGCCCAAAGAAGTGGCCCGTAGGGATCTCACCTACGAGCCAGGAAAGTCGGTCGCTCTGTTCTTGGGACTTTAAGCGGTGAAAGAGCTGCCGCAGCCGCATCCACCGGTGGCATTCGGGTTCGTGAACGTGAAACCGGATCCCATCATGCTGGTCACGTAGTCGATCTCGACGCCGTCCAGATACTGGACGCTGAACGGGTCGACGAAGATCCTGACGCCCGACAGGTCGAGCACCTCGTCGTCGGCCTCCGGGGCATCCTCGATATTCAGGCCATACTGAAAGCCCGAGCACCCCCCAGGGAGAACCGCGACGCGGAGCCCCGCATCCGCCGATGCCCCCTGCTCTTCTATGAACGTCTGGACCTTGCTCACCGCCGTGGGCGTGAGGGTCAAAAGGGTCTCGGTACTTTCCATATGATTCTGTCTCCTGGGGCTCTCTTACCCCCACCGCCTGCGAACGTTCTCAACCGCGGAGACCTACTTGCTTGAAGCTACCGGTAGGACTAGGGGGGGTCAACGCCCGAGTCAGCCGTCGAGAATGAGCGTTGCGGCCGCCCGGAGATCGTCCACGATCGCTACGCCTTCCGGCACCAGCGGCTCTTCGTCCACTCCGAAACCGGTCCTCACGAGGATTCCCTTCCCTCCCAGCTCCAGGGCCGGCCTTACGTCGGCGACCTTGTCCCCTACGTAGTACGAGTCCTCCAGGCTGAGCCCCAGTTCCTCTGCGGCTTCACGGTGCATACCGGTGCCCGGCTTGCGACACCCGCAGGGCTCGCCGAAGTCGGGGTGATGAGGGCAGTATCGGGTGGCGTCTACCGGCGCGCCGGCGTTGCGCAGGAGCTCGTCGAGCCTCCTGGTCACGGCCTGGTAGTCTCCTTCCGTGTACAGTCCACGTGCGATCCCGGACTGGTTGGTCACGATCACGAGCGCATGCCCCGCCTCGCGGAGCTCCTTGAGCGCCTCGGCGGCGTGGGGCACCAGGACCACTCCTTCCGGGTCGGCGAGGTACACCTTCTCTTCGATGAGGGTGCCGTCCCGGTCGAGAAAGACCGCCGGGCGTCCCGTCCGGTCCGTCACGACCGGGCGTGGTCGGAAAGGAGGCGAAGCACCTCGGAGTCCTGCCACTCGAGCACGGTCCGTAGGTCGATCCACAGTGCTCCGTCCTCGATACGCCCAACGAGCGGTGGGGACGCGGACCGCAATGCCCCCGCCAGCCCGTCGGCCCCTTGTTCGCCCGGCTGGACCCGAATTCCATGGCTCGCCAGCTCGACGCCCGGAAACGTTCCGCCGCCGACCACGGAGGACGCCTCCACCACCTCGGCCTCGACCCCTTCGGCGGACAGCCCCTCGACGAGCGCCCTCGCCCGTTCTCGTAGCGTCTCCGGGTCGGCCGAGAGCATCGCCAGCGCGGGGATCTCACGGATCGCCCGATCCGGATCCCGGTAGAGGCAAAGGGTGGCCTCGAGGGCCATGAGGGTGGTCTTGCCGACCCGGAGGGCCCTGCAGAGCGGATTTCGCCGCATCCGGTCGATCCAGTCACTCTTTCCGAGTAGGATCCCCGCCTGGGGACCACCCAGGAGCTTGTCCCCCGAGAAAGCGACCAGGTCCACGCCGGCGGCCAGGCTCTCGGTGGGGCGGGGCTCGGGCGGCAGACCCAGGAGCTCGGGGTCGACCAGGAGGCCCGAGCCCAGGTCATGGACCACCCCGATCCCCGTCTCTTTCCCGAGCTCCGCAAGCTCCTGGAGCGTCGCCTCTTCGGTGAATCCCGTGATCCGGAAGTTGGAGCGGTGCACCTTCAGGATCAGGGCCGTATCGCTCTCGACCAGGGCCTCGCGGTAGTCCTGTAGGCGCGTACGGTTGGTGCTTCCAACCTCTCGCAGGAAGGCGCCCGAGCTCTCCATGATCTCGGGAATGCGGAAGCCTCCGCCGATCTCTACGAGCTCGCCCCTGGACACCAGGACACGCCGCCCGGCGGCCATGGTGCTGAGCGCCAGGACGAGGGCCGCAGCCCCGTTGTTCACGACCAGGGCGCCTTCCGCCCCGGTCAGCTCCTGAAGTAGCGCCGCACAGTGGTCGTAGCGGGATCCTCTCCGACCGGCATCCAGGTCGTACTCCAGGTTGGAGTATCCCCGTGCCCCTTGCATGGCCTCGAGGGCCGTCCGGGCCAGGGCTGCCCGTCCCAAGTTGGTGTGGAGGACGACCCCCGTCCCGTTGATCACGGACCGAAGGGAGGGTGTCGTGGCCGTCTCCAGGCGCCGTGTCACGGCCTCGGCATAGAGACCGGAATCCTTCAGATCCCCCGGATCCGCGCCGGCTCCGATGTCCCGTCGGACTCGGTCGACCTCCTCGCGGAGGTGGCTCAGGACAAGCCCTCGCGGATGACTGTCCAGGATCTTCTCGAATGCGGGAGACTCCAGGATCTGCTCCACCGAGGGAATGCGACGTCGGGTGTCGGTCACGTCACCTCCATGGGGGAAGCTCCCGCTTGAACCAACGGCGGCGGCGGGTGGAGAGCGGCGTGCCGCCCGCCCGAACACCCCGCTCGAGAATCGCCCCGGCCTGGATGTCCCGCCGGAGCGTCGCGCCGGCTGGACCGACCCCCGTTGTATCCGACTTGATGGTGTCACGGGGAATCGTATCGGGTGGAATCGTATCCTGGGGTATCGTGTCGAGCGCGGCCGCAGCGGAGTCGGCAGCCAGGATGGAGTCCGCGATCGCCACCGAGTCCACGGGAGGTGCCGCGCGGAGAATCTCGGCGGTTCCACCCCCGCCGGCGACCCCGTTGATGTTGGTGACCCCGGATACGGACAACTCGTATGTCTCCTCGGCGATCAGCGTGTCGCTCAGGAGGAGGTAGATCATCCGCTTGGGAAGGTCCCTCGTCTCGTCTTCCCGTCGGTCGACCGGCGGAGCAGGTCGCGGCCCGGGCCGGGCCTCGTCGACCTCGGTGGCAGCTACGGAGTCACCCGCCGCGCGGAGGGAGTCGGCCACTCGGATAGACTCGAGGATCCGAAGGGAGTCCGCCATCCGCAGGGAGTCCTCAAGAGCCTTGGTACGGATCAGATACTCCCGCTCGTGCATGATCTCCCGAACTCCGATCCCGGCGGGGAGCGAATCCAGCTGGAGCGTGGCCAAGACACCGGTGAGGGCTGTGTCGGGGTCGAGGTAGTCGTCGAACTCCACCGTCACCGTCACCGAATCGACCACCTCCGCGTCGCTGACGATGGCGGCCGTGGTGTCCGGGCGCAGGAGGGTGATATCGGCGAAGACCGTGTCCGCCCCGTTTATGGCCTGAAACGCGCCCCCCACCGGCTCGAAGAAATCGGCCTCCCTGTTTCTGTTCACATCTGCGAAAGCCGTCAGGACGTAACGGCCCACCGGCGGTAGATACCGGAACGCGAATACGCCACTGGTGTCCGAGATGGCCACGTGCGTCGGCCCCCGGGCCTCCCCTATGCCACCCACGACGAGAGGTTGAAATCGCGCCGAGACACGGACGCCTTCCATCGGCTCGCTTGTGAGCCGATCGAACACCATGCCGGCTAAGGCGTTGGGCACCATTTCGGCCCCCGTGGAGAATACGAACTCGAAGGGCTGAGGCATGGCGTTCCGGAAGAGGTCCTGTACGGTGGGCAGCACGGTGACCCGATAAACGAGGTCGGTTAGGAACCCACCCTCCATGCTGACTTCCAGGCCGTCTTTCCTGTGGCGAACCTCGATCTCTCCTGACTCGGGGGAAACCTGAACCGCTTGATCCAGGGAGCCGGACGCACCTCGCTCACTGATCCGCTCGTTGAAGGTGATTCGGATCGGCCCGTCGAAGGCCTCGATCAGGGCGAACGTGTCCGGGACGGTAGCGACGACCTGTGGACCCGACAGATCCGGGGGGCCTCCTGGCGGCCCCTGCGGGCTCGCGCACGATCCGACGGCGAGGAGAGCGAAGATCCCCCCCGCGTAGTCGCTCCGCAGCGCACTCCCCGATCCACTCATGGTCCGGATGCCCGGCTGTCGATCAGCCTTCAGCGAGCGTTGCGAGCTTGTTCGTGAGCTTGTCCATCTGCTCCTCGAAGCTCCGTGCTTTTTCCTGCTCACGCTCCACCACTTCCGCCGGCGCCTGTTGCACGAACCGCTCGTTCGCAAGCCTCTCCCGCGCCTTATCCATCTGTCCACTCAAGCGCTGGATCTCTCCCTGAAGCCGCTCACGCTCGCGGGCGATGTCGATGACCCCCTCGAGTGGAAGGTACAACTCGGCCCCGTTCTTCAGAACGGCGTGGGCACCCACACCGTCCGCCGAGCTGTCCACCTCGCAAACATCCACTCGAGCGAGTCGCCGCAGGGCTGTCCCCTGTTCCTCCACCATGGCGCGGAACCCGTCCTGGAGACCGGTTAACTTCACCGTGACGCCCATACCCTCCGAGACTCCGTACTCCTTCCGGAGACTCCGCACCTGGGTGATGAGCTCCTGGAGCTCCGCCAGGCGTACCTCGGCCTCGGTATCGAGGCGCGATTCGTCCGCCTCGGGCCATGCCGCGATCATGAGCGCCTCGGGACGTTCGGCCCCTTCGGGAAACGGGAGTCGATCCCAGAGCGCCGATGTCACGAACGGCGTGAGTGGGTGAAGAAGGCGACAGATACTGTCCAGGACCACGACGAGCGTCGCTCGCGCCGCGTGCAGGCTGTCATCACCCGACTCACCTTGCATACGGGGCTTGATGAGCTCCAGGTACCAGTCGGCGAAGTCGCCCCACACGAAGTGATAGAGGCGATCGGACACCTCGTGGAGCCGGAAGCGCTCCAGATCCTCGGTGACGTCGGTCACGGCCCGCTGTAGGCGAGACAAGATCCAACGATCCTCGAGCCGCAAGGCGTCCTCCACCGCTCCCATGGAAGGCACCGGCTCGTCCCCCAGGCTCATGAGGGCGAAGCGCCCCGCGTTCCAGACCTTGTTTGCGAAGTTTCGTCCAGGAGAGAACGATGCCTCCAGGTCCTCGGGGTCCAGGTAGATATCGGTGCCGATGCCAGCCGAGGAGAGCAGCGTGAAGCGGAGCGCGTCCGCACCGAAGAGCTCCACCACCTCGATGGGGTCGATGCCGTTGCCCAGGGACTTCGACATCTTCCTGCCCTGCTTGTCCCGCACGGTCCCGTGCAGATACACCCGGGTGAAGGGTGCCTCTCCCATGAACTCGTATCCGGCCATGATCATGCGGGCTACCCAGAAGAAGAGGATCTCCGGGGCGGTAGTCATGTCGTGGGTGGGATAGAACGCCTTCAGGTCCTCGGTCTCCTCGGGCCAACCGAACACGGAGAAGGGCCATAGCCACGACGAGAACCAGGTATCCAGCACGTCCGGATCCTGGTTCAGGTCGGTGCCGCCACAGGAGTCGCATCGGTCTGGATCCTGCCGGGCCACGATGGTCGCCTCGCAGTCGCCGCAGTACCAGACCGGGATGCGGTGGCCCCACCAGAGCTGCCTGGAGATGCACCAGTCCCGGATGTTCTCCATCCAGTTCTCGTACACCTTCTTCCAGTGCACGGGAGTGAAGGCGATGGTGCCGTCTCGTGAGGCCTGGAGGGCGGGCTCGGCCAACGGCTTCATGCGCACGAACCACTGTTCGCTCAGGCGTGGCTCCACCACGGTGTGGC
The DNA here is from genome assembly GCA_965238005.1 of Longimicrobiales bacterium. GTDB lineage: Bacteria > Gemmatimonadota > Gemmatimonadetes > Longimicrobiales > Gaopeijiaceae > CBDCKN01. Next base: position 1,506,668 of record OZ250165.1, on the reverse strand, counting down.
AGCGATAGCAGTGTGGGATCGAGTGGGTGTACGGATCGTCGCCCCCGCCCAGCCCCAGCTCCTCGAAGGCCTCGAGAACCCGATTCCGGGCCTCGAAGCGATCCAGACCCTGAAACGCCTCTGGGGCGTTTTCGTTCATCCTGGCATCGGGCGTCATGACGTTGAGGAGCGGTACTCCCGAGCGCTGGGCCATCTCGAAGTCGTTGGGGGCGTGGGCCGGCGTGACCTTCACCATGCCCGAGCCGAACTCGGGATCCACGAGCTCGTCGGCGATGATCGGAATGGTACGTCCAGTGAGCGGGAGCTCGGCATCCGCCCCGACCAGCGCCGAATAGCGCGGATCCTCGGGACTGACGGCAACAGCGGTATCACCCAGCATGGTCTCCGGACGCGTCGTGGAGACCGTGAGGTACCAGCGCCCGTCCGGAAGCCGTCCGATGGCATCCGCACCCGCCTCCCGGGCGGACTCGGCGCCGGCGGCGGCGCTCCCGGTGACGGGATAACGGAGATGATAGAGCCTGCCCTCCACCTCTTCACCTTCGGCCTCTTCGTTGGAGAGGGCCGTCAGACAGCGGGGACACCAGTTGATGATGTACTCGCCCCGGTAGATCAGGTCCTTCTCGTAGAGGCGTACGAACACCTCCCGGACCGCCTGGCTGAGGCCGTCGTCCAGGGTGAATCGTGTGCGCTCCCAGTCACAGCTCGAACCGATGACCTTGAGCTGCTCGAGAATCGTTCCCCCGGTCCGGTTCACGTAGCTCCACACCTGCTCAGCGAAGGCTTCGCGGCCCAGATCGTGCCTGGACGTGCCTTCGGCGGCGAGCCGCCGCTCCACCACGTTCTGTGTGGCGATACCCGCGTGGTCCGTTCCGGGAACCCAGAGTGAGACCCGCCCCTGCATCCGCCTCCAGCGGATGAGGACGTCCTGGATGGTGTTGTTGAGCCCATGCCCCATGTGAAGGACCGCCGTCACATTAGGGGGTGGAATCACGATGACGAAGGGGGCCCGTCCCTCGGCCACGACGGCTTCGGACTCGGCGTGGAAGTACCCGCGCCCGCTCCACTGCTCGTAGAGCGGGCCTTCGATGGTCTTCGGATCTAGGCGAGGTGGCAACGCGTCGGCCACGGTCGCTCCTGTCAGGAAGTCTGGAACTAGCTTAGGGTTCGTCCCGGCCCAAGCCAAGACCGCGGGGGGCATCGGGGGCCGGACAATACGCCGGTGAGAGTCAGGGTGTTCCCGGAGTGCGCGAAGGGCGCGCTCGACCGCCTAGAATCAGTTGGCGCTGAAGCGACCGACGACCTTGCGGCGGCTGCCCAGGGTGCGTTCCAGCCAACCCTTCAAGGTCTTCTCCGGGCTCCAGATATTGTTGAAGACGTGACCCGGAAGCTGGACGAAATGGTCCACCACGCCGGGACCGAACTGCGTGCCCGCCGACCTCGCGATCTCGTCGACGGCGTCCCGGTGGGAGCGCGCAGCTCTGTACACTCTCCCCGACGTCATGGTGTCGTAGGTGTCACAGACGCCCAGGATCTGGGCGACCATGGGAATACGGTCGCCGGAGAGACCCTCCGGATACCCCCGGCCGTCCCATCGCTCGTGATGGTATCGACATCCCGGCGACAGGTGTTTGAGGCCGGGAATGCCTCCCAGGATCTCGGCACCAGCCGCCGCGTGGGCCTGAATGCTCAGACGCTCTTCGTCGTCGAGTGGACCGTCTTTCGTAAGGACCCGGAGAGGAACGCTAACCTTGCCGAGATCGTGAAGGCATCCGGCCTCCCACGTCGTCTCACGAATCTGGGGGTTCAGGCCCATGCGCTCCGCCAGGACCGTGGCCAGGCTCGCTACCCGTCGCGAATGCCCCGCCGTATAGGGGTCCTTGGCGTCGATGAGGGTCGCTACGATGTCCAGGAACTCATGAGTCGACAGCGGCGAGACTTCCTCGGGAATCAGCTCGGAAGCGGCATCGAGACAGGCCCGGTGGAATACGGAGTTGTGGAAATCCGGCAACCTGTTGCTACGCGCTAAGGCGAGGTACGCTTCGGCCACCATGGGCCCGAACTCCTTCCGCGATCCCTCGCCGATCACAGCCATGATCTCCGGTGGAGACAGGGGGCCACGATGAGGACGGGTGGCGCCGAGGGCCACGACCGTGTCGGCCAGGCGCAGGATCTGTGCTCCGACCGAAATCTCGTCACTCTTGAGGCCGTCGGGATATCCGGTACCGTCCCACCACTCGTGATGATGCCGCACCAGTGGCGCCAGCGAGCCGAGGTGCGCGATCTGCTTGATGGTGCGCTCGCTACGCTCCGGATGCTCCGAGACCCGGGCTCGTTCGTCGGAGGGCAGAACTAGAACGGGATTCTCCCAGGCTTCCTCCACGAGGCCGATCATGCCCACATCCGAGAGGATAGCCGCGAACAGGATCTCCGACCGCTCGCGGCCCCGCACTCCCAGTTGATCGGCAAGGCGTGTGGCGAGCATTGCGACCTGGGGCCCATGGCCGAATAGGTAGCCCTTGGCCATCCCCATGACCTGGACGAGGGCCTCCAAAAGACCCACGTAGATGCCACGACCCGGATCTGAGCGCAGTTCGTGCACGACGGTCCGTCACTGGAGTGAAGCCCCAGGCCGAAGTCACGAAAAGGAAGAGCCTAGGGGAACATTTGAATATTGCGGCTCATCCTGGGGAGGAAAAGAGTTACCCTGGGAAGGAAAGAGTTATTTCCTGCGACGGCGGCACCTAGCGGGGGGGGGGGCTGACTCCAGAGCTGCGGGTCGTATCGGGCCTCTGCTCGGCCTCTCGGCGCTGCCTTTCCTTCCGCTCGCGGATGGCTCTGGCCCGCTCCACCCAGCTGGCCCGGGCGGCCTGGGAGCTGACGCTGTTGAAGATGTCCGCATCCTCCCACGCCCGCCTTGCGGCCCGCTCGCGCTGCCACGTCGTGCCTCCGAACCTGAACGGCAGGGGTAGCGTCAGGCTTCCGAGATGGAGCTTTCCAGGAGACACACCCCAACGGTTGCCTTGGTCATCCGTCATCGTCCAGTCGGTCAAGGCCGTCTCGGCCGAGATGACGGCGGCCACCGAGTCGTTCCACGCTTCGAGGCGGCCGGCCAGCTCCAACTGAAGCCTTTCGGCCTCCGTGAGCTCGAAGATCTCCGGAAGAGCGGCACGCCAGAGCCGGGCATCGGAGCTCCGCACTCTCAGCGCATCTGCGGCCCGTACCACACCCCTGGTGTCCTCCTCCTCGTCCGGGCCCTCTCGGGCCGGGCCGACGGCCGGCTCCGGTCCTTGCACCTCCGGCTCCGGATCGGGCTCCGGCTCTTCTCGAGGAGCTTCGGCAGGAGCCTCGGGCGATGAGATCTCCACCACCTGAACCACACGCATGCCGAAAAACGGCCTGGAGACGGATTCCACACCCACGCGGTTCTCCCTCGGACCCCACTCGTTGAGGCCGAAGGAGTACAGGATGATGAGGATGAGGTGGAGGCTAGCCGACAGGCCGAACCCGAGCGACATCACACGGCGGTGAGAGGGGCGAGGGTTGTCGGTCAACCCATGTCCCGAATGGCGGTCAAAAGCCTTCGGTGCTGTCATCGGCTCTTGTACGCCCCCTTGGAATGGCGGTTCCTCTAGGAGCGCCTCGTCGCCAGGGGCCCTCCCTCAACCCCGGATGAGCCTCCCCAATCTCCCCGCCGCCTCCCTGATGCGCTCTTCGTCGACAGTGAGCGCCACTCTGAAGAATCCCTCACCCCCCGCGCCGAGTGCCGCGCCGGGGAGGATCACAACGCCCTCCTCCTCCAGTGCGCGCTCCGCGAAAGCCAGTGAAGATGCGTCTCCGGGCACGGGGACCCAGAGATACATAGTGGCTTTGGGCACCGTCACCGCGAAGCCGGCCTCCCGCAGGCTCTCCACCGCGACGTCCCGCCGACGCTCGAAACGAGCCACGTTGCCTGGCACCCACTCGTCATAGGACTCGAGGGCCGCGGCTCCAGCTGCCTGCACGGCCTTGAACACACCGGTGTCGACGAACGTCTTCACCTTCGACAGGACCTCGATCAGCTCGGCTCCGCCGGCCGCCCATCCCAGGCGCCACCCCGTCATGTTGTAGGTCTTCGAAAAGGAATGGAACTCCAGGGCCACTCCACCCGAATCCTCCGACTCCAAGACGCTCGGAGGGCGATACCCGTTAAAGGCGATCTCGCTGTAGGCGTGATCGTAGACCAACACGGCATCGTTCTCGCGGCAGAAGTCCACCGCGTCCCTGAGATACTTCTGTGGCGCCGAAGCGGCCGTCGGGTTGTTCGGATAGTTCAGGTAGAGCATCCGAATTCGCGACCGCACTTCCTCTGGAAAGTCGTCCAGAGGAATCAGGAAGTCGTTCTCGGGACGGAGGGGCACGAGGTGCGGCTCTCCCCCGGCGAGGATCACTCCTCCCCTGTACGATTGGTAGCCCGGATCAGGGATTACCGCCACGTCCCCCGGGTCGAGGAAGGCTAGCGGCAGGTTGGCGATACCCTCCTTGGAGCCCAGAAGAGGCAGCACTTCCTGGTAGGGATCGAGACGAACACCGAAGCGCTTTTCCATCCACGCGGCCACCGACTCGCGGAACGCGGGCAGACCCAACTGGAAGGGGTAGCGAGACATCTCACGCTGCTCGGCCGCCTCGGCGAGTCGTGCAACCGCCGCCGGAGGCGGGTCGAGATCGGCGTCCCCAGCTCCCAGATCGATGACGTCGACTCCGGCAGCCGCCAAACGCCGACGCTTTTCCGGGATGCCTGCCAGGGGATAGCCCGGGAGGCTGAGGAACGACCGGCTTCGCTTAGGCGCCACCGTCCTCCTCCCCCACCACGGGATTCCGAAGCGTACCCACCCCCTCGATCTCCACCTCGACCTCGTCGCCCGGCTCCAGCGCACCGATCCCCTCGGGCGTCCCGGTGGCAATGACGTCACCGGGATCGAGCGTCATGATTCGGGAGATGTACGCGATCAACATCGGGACGGAGAACACCATCTCGGAAGCCGGAGCCCTCTGGCGCTCCACGCCGTTGACCCGAGTGACGAGCACCAGCTCCGGAAAGTCGTCGGGCTCGAGGGGAGAGTCGGAGCCGAAGGGAGAGACGGAGCCAAGGGGACAGAACGTGTCGAACCCCTTTGCCCTGGACCACTGGCTGTCTTTCCGCTGTAGGTCTCGTGCCGTCACATCGTTCAACGGCAAGACCCCGTCCACGACCCCCCACGCCCCCGCCTCGGGCACATACCGGGCGGGAACACCGATTCGGATTCCGATCTCACCCTCGTAGTCGACCCTCCCCACTCCGGACGGGACGACGATGGGCGCCCCGGGACCGATGACGCTGGAGGGCGGCTTGAGGAAGATGAGCGGCTCGTCGGGGACGACATTCCCCAACTCCGCGGCGTGGGCGTGGTAGTTGCGCCCTATGCAGACGATCTTAGATGGTCGTGACCGCGCGCCGGAAGCCCCGATGGCGTCAGCCCTCGGTCGGCTGAGTGTGGATCCAGGTCCCGATGATGGTCCCGACGCCTGCGATGGTGAGAAGCACCGTGATGACCGCCCACCAGAATCCGATATCCGAGTGACCGTCCGCCCAGCCGGCGGCCGAATCCTGGAAGGTGAAGCCCGCCATCACGAGGATTCCGACACCGGCGAGCACGCCGAGAACGCGAGTCATTGAGTATCCGCCTCTGAGTTGGGTCCAGCCGGGAGTACCCGGGCGACCCGCAGAATCTACCGCGGCCCGCACCACCCACAAGGTGTATCGCTGCGGGTCATTCGTACCCCGCACCTCCCTGGTGAAATGCACGCAGGGCGTGGGCGACCTCGCTCCACGGCCCCTTCGCTAGCGGTGCCGGGGGAAGAGAGTCCCTGAGGTACACCCCGTAACGTTTTCGCAGGATGCGGTCGTCCAGGATCACCACGCTGCCCCGGTCGTCGTGGGAGCGCACAAGGCGCCCGAACCCCTGCTTCAGCCGGAGCGCGGCCAGGGGCAAGGCGAAGTCCCAGAAGGCGTTGCCACCCCGCTTCTCGATCGCCTCGATCCGGGCGGCCGTGACCGGCTCCGTGGGCACCCGGAAGGGGAGTCGCTGGATGACGAGGCCCCGCAACGGCCGCCCCGGTACGTCCACACCCTCCCAGAACGAGACCGTCCCAAGGAGAATCCCCGACCCGGAGGCCACGAAGCGCTCGAGGAGCCGCGCCCGCCCATCCTCCCCTTGCACGAAAAGCGGCCATGGCAAGCCACCGTCAGAGCGCAGCAGCTCGGCCACCCGCCGGAGGGCTCGGTGTGAAGTGAAAAGGACGAACAGGCCTCCGTCGGAGATGCCTGCCATCTCGCCCACGATGCGAGCGGTAGCCTCCTGGAGTGCATCCCCGGGGGAATTCACATCGGGCAAGTCCGTGGGCACCGCCAGGATGGTTTGATTGTTGAAGTCAAAGGGAGAAGGTATTATAGACTCTATGACCTCGTGCATCACATCAGATGCCTCCAGCTCCTCCGGACTCAGCCCGACCCGGCTACGGAGGAAGCTGAAGGATTTCCTTGCGGCAAGCGTAGCCGAGGAGAGGACCACGGTATCGGTCTTCTCGAACAGACCTTCCCGGAGCAGGCCGCCCAACTCGATGGGAGCCGATGCCATCACCAGGTTCCGCCGACCCTTGCGCGGTCGCCCCCTCCATTCCAGCCACCGGACGAACCGATCCTCCCCTTCCTCGGGATCCAGAACGGTTCGGACGGCGCGAACGGACCCGTCGAGTCGACGCTCCACGCTCTGAAGATCCAGGACACGTCCCTCGAGACTTTCGGACAAGGTCTCATCGCGCTCGAGGCTCTCCTTGACCCGCCGTACCTCCGCCTCGAGATCCCGGAACGCCGCTATCAGCCCGTCCAGCCGCTCCCGGACGGCGGGCCGCGCCACCGGTTCCGGGAAGTCGGCAGTCCCGATTCGCTTTGCGCCCACGGCGTCCGCCGGCAGGAGCGGCTCGATGGCATCCAGGAACTCTGTGAGCTGGGCCCTGGCCTCGTCCACGGCCGGACGCACCCGCTCTTCGATCCGGCTCCTCAGCTCCGAGGAGGCCGTCTGGCCACTCCCGCCCGCTAGCGCCTCCTGAACCGCGGCCAGGACGCCCCGCCCCCTCCGGTCCAGACGGGCCAGGAGCCGGAACATCCCGAGGCGGGTAGCCTCTAGTCCCAGATGCGATGTGGCGGCGTTTTCGATGTTGTGTGCCTCGTCGAGAATCAAGTGCCGGTAGGCCGGCAGTACCGCCGACCCCGAGTAGTTTCGCGTGGCCATTCGGACGGACAGATCCGTAAAGAGCAGGTGGTGGTTCGCCACCAGAAGGCGAGCGGCGGCGGCCTTCCGCCGCGAACGCTGGTAGAAGCAGGCCTGAAAGTGCGGGCAGCGGGTCCTCAGGCAGATATCCGAATCGCTCCTCACCTCGTCCCAGACGTCTTCGCTGGGCACGAACGTCAGGTCGGCAAGAGAGCCGTCGTCGGTGCTGTCGATCCAATCCAGGAGACCGTCGAGCTCATCCGCCCGATCGTCCTCGAACAGGAGAGGCGCCGTTTCGGCGGCCAGTCGCGCCCGACGGATGGAGATGTAGTTGCCGCGCCCCTTCACCAGAGCCCAGTCCACGTCGTCCCCCACCAGGCTCCGGACCAGCGGCAGATCCTTGCTGTCGAGCTGCTCCTGCAGATTGATGGTGTTGGTGGAGATGACCGTCCGCTCACCGTTCTGCAGCGCCCACGCCGCCGCCGGCACCAGGTACGCCAGTGACTTGCCGGTTCCCGTTCCTGCCTCGACGATGGTGATTCCGCCTTCGTTGAAACACTCGGCCACCAGCCGGAGCATTGCGCGTTGCCCGGGCCGGTCCTCGTAACGCGGATGACTCTCGACCAGGGGCCCCGCTGGGCCGATCAACCCCTCGAGCGCCTCCACGTCCAACGGCTCCACATGTCGCGGGGAGGGAGGCTCCACCACCACGTAAAGGCTCTCGGCAGAGTTGTCGGTGATGGCGGACCCGAGTCCCTCCTCGTAGAGCTGGGCGGCGACGCCCAGATCGGCATTCGAGGGCTCCAACACACCCGAGGGGTGGTTGTGAATCATGACCCCTCCCTCCTCCGCTCCACGAGCCGCTACCAGGACCGCGGCCTTGTTCCCCCGGGCGACAGCCCGAGGATCGATGAGCTCCCGAGCTTCACTGACCTGGACAAGGAAGCACACTTCGCGACCGCCCGCCTTCTGGATCTCCCGCCGGATGGCCTCGGCGGCATCAGGTGACAGTCGTAGGTCGGAGGTCGAGCCGGGCGGCTCGGGTAGGCCGGGGCCGTTGGTCACCCCGTCGGTGGCGGCCTCGGAGAGTTCCCGATCGGGATTCACAGGGGCGCCCCTAGAAGACTGTTGAAGGAGTACAGCGGGTCGCCACCCGTGCTACCGCACGGGTACCCGGGATGCCACGGCCCCAGATCCGGGGTACCCGCGCGACAGCGTGGGTCGGAGCGACGACGCCATAGCCGTCGCTACGGTTAGGAGCTCCAACGACGGGGGCACCGCGCGAAGCGTGGTCGGGGCCGTGCCACCGCAACCCACGAACACGTACGTTCATATCAACTATTCTGTTGGGCACAGGGTGGTTGTGCGGCCCACTGTACTCCTTCAACAGCCTTCTAGGTCTTGAGCTTCTTCTTCTTGGCCGCCGGAAAGAGAACGTTGTTCAGGATGAGCCGATACGCGGGTGAGTTAGGGTGGAGGTCCAGGTCGGTGGGCGGATCTCCGATCTGGTGCTCGGGATCCTCCGGGTCATGTCCCCCGAAGTAGGTCCAGGTGCCGTCTCCGTAGTTGCCGTGGAGGTACTTGGCGATGTTGCCCTCCCTGGCGAGGACAATGGTCCCGGGCTTCAGGCGAGCGATGCGGAACGACGTGGTGAGGCCGTAGAAGTCCGGAATGACATCCTCGTGATTCTGCGTGAGCATAGCGGGCACGGGATCGAACTTGGCGGAGAAGTCGAAGAGGGAGAACGCCCCCAGCGCCAGGCGCCAAGGCGTGTTGACCTGATGCCCGTCGATGTCGCTGAAGGCGTTCACCGACGGTCCCACCTGAACTACCGCGTCGGTAAAGGCCATGGCTGCGGACCAGTCCATCTTCCGCGTGGCGTCGGGGTCGGCGGGTGAGCCGTCGGAGTATGCGGCCGCAATGTCCACGTGCTCCGCACCCAGGGCCAGCTCGAGAGTCTCGGTCGCAGAGCACATGGCGAAGAGGAATCCGCCATCCTCCACGTACTGTCGGATCTCCCGTGCGACACCCTTCTTGAGAGCCGGCACGGTAGCGAAGCCGGTTCGCCGCGCCGCCTCCTCGTTTCTCGCCACCTCCTCCTGGAGCCAGGAAGATCCGGCGTAGGTGATGAAGAACTTGGAATACTGACCCGTGAAGTCCTCGTGGTGGAGGTGCAGCCACTCGTAGTCCTCGAGTCCCCCTGCGATGACGTCGTCGTCCCAGACCTTCTCGTAGGGGATCTCGGCGTACTCGAGAGCCATGGTCACGGCGTCGTCCCAGGGCGTGCTGTTGGGCGGGGTGTAGATGGCTACCTTGGGTGCCTTCTCCAGGACCACCGACTCCATGTTCGAGTCCGTGATCACGGCGCGGATGGCCGCCACGTCGGCGCCTCCCACCGGCTCGATCGAGACGCCACGCAGGACCGCCTGTCGACGGATGCCGGACATGTCGGGGAGCAGGAAGGATCCGTCGCGGTAGTTGAGGAACCACTCGGATCGCCCGTACTGCTCGAGAGTCCAATACGCGAGGCCGTAGGCCTTCAGGTGATTCACCTGAGTCCGGTCCATGGGCACGAGAAGGAACTGACCCGCAGCCGGAAGCGGGACGCCGACCAGAGCCAGGACCGAGAGCCATCGCAAAAGCCTCACGGACCCCGACCGTCCCTCAGCTTCTGCAGCTCCCGGCGGGCCATGGGCACGACCGCGTTCTCGGGCTGGCTCAGAATCAGCTCCTCGAGGAGCAGGATCGCATCTTCTACCCCCTCCGACGTGGCACCTCTAAAGCGGGCCAGCTCGAGCGTCGCCTCGGGTGCTTCGGCCGCATCCGCGTGATCTCGGACGATGCGAGCTCTGAGCTCGCCAGCCTGTGTCGTCAGCTCGGCGCTATCCGCAATCCTGGCACCGTGGGCCAGGACCGCCGCTCGATCGGCTTCCGGAAGACCGTCCACCACGGCCTTGACCTCGCTGACAGCGGCGGCGGCGCGACCCCGGTGTGCCAGGACGGCGCTGCGTATGACCACGGCCAGCGCCTCTCCCTGGAGCTCCTCCAGGAGTCCCAGCAACGAGATGACGTCGGTGGCATCGGTGGGCGGCAGTCCAGGAACCGCTTCCCTTAGGTTGCCACCACCGGGCACCACCTCCCCGGAAGCGAGGTACAGATATCCCCTTTCCAGCAAGCTCTTGGGTCCGTCCACACCGGCCAGGAGGGATCTGGCCCCCATGCCGTCGCCTTCTTCCTCCAGTCGCACGGCCAACATCACCGCCAGCTCGTCGACCTCATTAACCCCCGGGAACTCGAGACGGAAACGGTCGAGACGCTCACGGGTGTCCGTATCACCCCGGGCAATCCCGAGGCGAAGGACCTCGGCCAGAGCGCGTCGCCGCTCGACGCTTCCCGCTGGAAGGCCTTGCGCGATGGACCGCTGCGCCTCGAGAGCGGTGGCCGTGTCACCTGCGGCCAAAGCCACGTTGGCGATCCGGTGATCCAGCGCTCGCGCCTCGGTCGCGTCGGCCGCGTCATCCTGCAAGGCCTTGTACGCCCACAGGGCCAGCTCGGCCCCGCCGCCATCTTCGGCCTGACGGGCCAGGGCGGTGAGGAAGCCGCGGCGAGCCTGTCCTTCGAGATCTCCGACCACCTGCGTAGCCAACTCGCGCGCTTCGTCCTCCAGACCCGCCTCCACGGCGATGCGAGCCCCGGCCCGCAGACGAGCCACCGTCGTGGGCGGGCGGGCCAGCTGCTCCACCAGGGGTCGAACGAGCTCCGCCCGATCCCCCTCCATTTCGGTGACTCTGCGCATGACCGCCCATACCTGCGTCCCGTCGTCGCCGATGACTCGAGCCCACTCGAGAACGGCCTCTTCCATCCTCCCAAGGTCCCGAAGGAGGTCGCCGAACTCCATGGCGAAAAGGGACGGCTGGCCGAGAATGTCCCGGCCGTCTTTCAGCACGGCGAGAGCTCGTTCGGGCCCGAAAACACGCTGGAAGATCCTGCTGATCTCCCGATACGGCTCCGGTGACGACCCGGACCGCTCTACCCATTCCTCGGCCGCGCCCACCAGCTCGTCCGTGGCGTCCAGCTCCGTGAAGACCCTGAGCATGAGAATCCTGGGGGCGGCCGCATTCGGCTCCGAGTCCTCGTATCGCCGGGCCACGGGAAGAATCTCTTCGATGCGACCCTGGGAGCGGAGCACACGCTCGAGCGCGAACAGCCCCCCGGTGGAGGTGGGCCTCTGCTCCATGAGGTCCTTCAGGATTCGCTCCGCCTCGCCGAGGTCCCCCTGGGCCTCCTGGCTCGCGGCGGAGCGAAGCAGACGACCCTCCAGCAGCAGATCTTCGGTCTGCGCGCGTAGGAGGGCAGGAGCGAGGGCGGTCAGCGATAGAAGAATCGCTACCGATCGCAGCGCCCCGCTCCTTGGGGGTCTCACCGGCTCCCTCCCGGAGACCGGCGCTCCGCCCTGTTCAGTCGCTCGAAGTAGTCCAGCACCATCTGCCTCTGAGCCGGAGAGAGCCGGCGCAGCGTCTCGGCCGGAGGAAGCTGGAAGCGGAGCGCGCCCAGATCCTCGGCCGAGAGGGCATTCACGTCGTCCCGCTCGAACACACCGGGTGCCGCCGACTCCCGCTCGTCGGAGAACTCGTCCTTCTCCAGACTGCGCCCGGCGTCCAAGAGCCGGTGGAACAGCTGCTCCTGGCGCTGAAGTGTCTCGGCATCCAACCGGTTACCAGCCAGGCGGTCGGCCAGCTCCATGGCCTCCAGGGCCATGGCCTCCAGGTCGCCGAGAGACTGGTCCTGGGCGCCCGGCTTCTGCGAGATCTCTTCCAGCTCCTCGGCCACGTCCTGCTGTCGCTCCGCCGTCTTCTGGAGCTGCTGGGCCATCGCCTGCTCACCGAGCCGCATGGGCGTCAGCTGTCCAGTCTGGCTGTTGATGGAGCCCTGTTGTTGGGCCAGCTGCTCCATCTGCTCCATCATCTGCTGAGCCGACGGCGACTGTCCCATCTGACCGGCCTGCTGAGCCGCGGCCATGGCGGCGAGCGCCACCTGATTGAGCGCCCCCACGGCCTGCTCAGCCGCGTTGAGGGGCGACGGTGTGCTCCCCTGCTGATCTTCCAGTGCAGCCAGAATCTGCTCGATGGCCTTCATGGCCTGGCCGATTTGGCTGGCGACATCGCGATCGTCGTCGCCCTGACTCATGTAGTCCCGCATCGACAGGTTGTCGGCCATGTTACGGACGCCCTGCAGGAGTGCGGACTGATCACCCCGCATGTTGGCCAGCTCCTCCTGCCCGGCACCCCGCATCTGGTTACGCAGACCCGCCTGCTCGCGGGCCATGGTCAGAGCATCCGTGGCGGTCTCCTGCAGGGCCTCCTGAAAGGCCTCCATCATCTGCTCGGCCATCTCCTGCTGGGCCTGCTGGAGCTGCCGCGACATCTGACTCATGGACTCGGCCGCTTCCTGAGCGGACTGGGCCGCCTGCTGGGTCTGTCCCATCCGGGACTGCTGCCGGGCCTCGGACATGGACTGTTGGGCCTGTTCGCCCCCCCGTGCGGCCTGCTCCACCGCATCACGAGCCGTCTCCTCGCCCGCTTCGTCGAGGCGCTGCTGGAGCCTGTCAAGGCGCTCCTGGAGCTCTTCGGCCCGCTCCTCGAGAACCTCCTGCTGATCCGCCCGCAGCTCCGGATCGTCACCCTCGGCCATGGCGTCGGCGAGGGCTTCTTCTTGCTGAGCCAGCTCCTCGGCCTCGGCCGCCGTGGCCCGGAAGTCCTGCTCCATGGCCGCCCGCTTGAGGGCCTTCAGAGCTTCTTCCAGTCGGTCGCGGAGGGCTTCCTGATCGGCCGAGAGCTCGCGCAGCGCCTCGTCAGCCTCTCTGGCGTTCATCTCCTCGACCCGCTCGGTCAGCTTCTCGAGTCGCTCCCGCAGGCTCTCGGGCACCAGTTCGTCCATGAGGCGCTGCAGCTCCTGAAGCTCCCGCTGGAGCTCCGGATCTACCAATCCCGCAGCCTCCAAATCCCTGTCCAGCTGAGCCAGCTCCATCTCGAGGGAGTCGATGGCGTTGAGCAGCGCCGTCTGATCCTCCAGGGCCCCTCGGATGTCTTCCTGCTCCTGGAACTCCATGCGCTCCTGGGTCTCCTGCTCCCTCGGCGTTCTGAGAGGTCCGCGCTCGGGCTCCTGGCGGTTGTTGAGCTGGCGCTCCAGGTCCTGCGCCTCCTGAGCCTGCTCGTCCGCCCGGTCGGCCAGCTCCTCCACGCCCCGCGCCGCGTCGTCCAAGCGCTCCTGGGCTTCCCGCCGAAGGTCAGCTGGCGTGGGCGGCCGGAGCACGTACTCGGGGGTCTCGGAGACGTTGGGAGACGGTGCGTTGTCGACGGCACGGACGAAATAGCGCACGGTGTCCCCGGGAAGGAGCTCCCAGCGACTCAGGTCCATGACCGGACGCAGAAGTGCTCCGCGTGTGCCACCTACCTGCATCGGGCTCACCACCGGCTCCAGCCGGTCGCCGAATGCCGTGACCCTGTACACCACCAGCTCCAATCGGTCGAGGCCGTAATCGTCCGCCGCCTCGAGCACCAGAGGCTGACGAAGAGACACGGGTAGCAAGGTGTCCTTGCCCGGGACCAGCACGGCCACATGGGGCGCCGAGTCCGAGACCAGCGTCATCACCAGCGGGGCAGGTGCCACCTCGGCAGGGTCTCCCTCGGTGTCGATGAAGCGCCAGGGGTAAACCCCGCTGGCCCGCGGAATCCAGTTGCCCTCGAAGTCCCGACCCGAGACCGCCAGCCGGAGCTCTTCTTCGCCCTGGGGGCTGTCAAGTCCGGCCGAGCTGAGCGGCCGACTCGCCCGACCCTGGATGGCAAAGCGACTCCCCACTGGGATGTCGAGGGGAGGTATGTCGGCCCCGTACTCCTCCGGGATGCGGCCCGTGTGAGGGGGAAACGTGAGGGAAAGGGTCACCTCACTCACCAGGAGTGGGTCGACGGGCTGCAGCACGTAGCTGGGAGAGCGTGCTCCGTCGGGAGCTTCGACCCAGTACTCCGTCCGGGCGGTAACCGTCCGAAGGACCAGCCCCGCCCGGTCGGCAACCACGTCGAGACGCTCCTCCAGGGCCACATCACCCGCCGTTTGCCAGTGCACCGTGACCGTCGTGCGCCCCGGGGCAGTCACGGTGAGTGGCACGTCAGCACCGCGGAGTACCTCGGCGGTTCCCGGCGTCACCTTCAGCGGAGGAAGCGTGGGGCCGGCCAGGAGGCCGAACGGCCGCGCAAGCCCCGACCAGGCGGCGAAGGACCGGCTGGGGGACACTACGGTAAGCAGTGCCACGGTCGGCACCAGCAGCACCAGCCCCATCGCGGCCCGGCGAGTCCAGCGAGCGGCCTCGGCAGCCAGCCTCCCGGCCAAACGGGGCCTCGGACCCTTCAGGTCGGTCAGCGCCGCTTCGGCGGCCTGGAAGGCGAGAGCGGAGGACACGCCCGGCGGAAGGGCCCTGGCCAGCTCCAGGGAGCCCTGCAGCACGCCGGGAGCGAGGCCGGCGCTCTCCTCCATGCTCGCCGTCAGATTGGGCTCTCGCAGCCAGAGCGTCCCTATCCGCCGGTACGCCGTCCACGCGAGGACTCCGAGCCCCACCAGGGCGAGATCGATGATCAGGGGCATGGCCGTCCCCTGGCGCCAACCGTCGGGAGCTGCCACCAGCCACGCCAGGATCAGGATCCCCGTCACTCCCGCTCCGAGCCAGAGGCCAAAGGCCAGGCGAGCTCGGTTCATGAGGTGCTCTCGCACATCCCCAACGATGCGAACAACGCGAACGGGAGCCGGACTCACGGCACCAACTGGCTGAGGACGTACAGGTAGAGATTGACCCCCATGCGGATCGAGGCCTCACGGATCTCAGGAGCGTCTTCATGAACGTCCGGATCCTCCCAGCCATCCCCCAGGTCGGACTCGTAGCTGTAGAAGACGATCAGCCTTCCCCCGTGGAAGATCCCGAAGGCCTGTGGCGGCTTCCCGTCGTGCTCGTGGATCTTCGGCAGGCCCTCGGGAAACTCGTACATGACCCTGAAAACCGGGTGACCCGCTGGAAGCTCGGACAGCTCGTACTCCGGGAAGATTTCGGCCATCTCTCTCCGGAATGACTCGTCCATGCCGTAGTTGTCGTCGGCGTGGAGGAATCCGCCGGATAAGAGATACTCGCGAAGAGCCACCCGCTCTTCAGGAGAAAAACGCACATTGCCGTGCCCTGTCATGTAGAGATACGGGTAGTCCTTGAGCGACGGGTCCAGCGGCCGAACCGTATCGGGTCGGCCCGACACGGGAAGGCCCGTGCGCTCGCGGATGGCGGAAAGAAGGTTGGGCAGCGAAGACGGGTTGGCGTACCAGTCCCCGCCACCCTCGTACTGCAGCCGTGCTATGGACAGGACGGAGTCAGGCGACACGCTCGGGCCCGCCGAGGCCAGCATGCCTATCAGCAGAGCGATACTGACCACGAGGCTCTTCGAGGCCTGTTGAAAAAGTGGGGCGCTTGCCCCCTGTGGTGGGTCGCTCCGCTCAACTCGGCTCCTCTTCGATGTCGGGATCGTCAGCACCTGGAAGTGAATGCACGATCTCGTATGCCATGTTCTTCGCGATCCCCAGGCGGGACGACACTTCGCGCGCCGCCCTGCTGGGCGTCAGGCCCTCGGCCAGAAGCGCCTGCGCCAAGGCTCGCGCGGCCGCCACGTCGACCCGCTGTTCGGCCTCTTCTTCAACCCTCGGCGACACGACCACGGTGATCTCTCCCCGCGGCGGTCGCTCGCCGTAATAGCTGGCCGCATCACCCATTGTTCCCCGGAAGAACTCCTCATGAATCTTGGTCATCTCCCGGGCCACGACAACCTGCCTCTCCTCCCCGGCAAGCTCCCCGAGATCGGACAGAAGCACGCCGAGTCGGCCGGGCGCCTCGAACACGACCGAGGTCTCGCTCGCCCCGACGATCCGCTCCAGGAGGTCGCTCCTAGGCCCCTTCCTCCGTGGAACGAAGCCATGGAATGTGAACGGCACCGTGGGGAAGCCCGCACCGACCAACGCGGCGAGGATCGCTGAAGGGCCCGGAACGGGAACCACGTTGAGCCCGGCCTCCACCACAGTACGCACCAGGCGCTCCCCAGGGTCTGAAAGCAGAGGAGTCCCGGCATCGGAAACCAGGGCGAGGCACTGGCCGGCGTTCAGGCGGTCCAGGACGCCCGCGATGCGTGAGGCTTCGTTGTGCTCGTGAAGGGACGTGAGCGGCGCGTGAAGATCGAAGTGATCCATCAGGACCCTGGTGCGCCGGGTGTCTTCGGCCAGCACACCGTCCACGGAGCCCAGGACCTCGAGGGCACGCCTGGAGGTGTCCGAGAGATTACCGATAGGCGTGGCGACGATATAGAGAGTGCTCATGGGAAGCAGTATAGCCGAGCGACGGCCCGGGGGCTCTCACCCCCGGGCCGGTCGACCCATTCTGGAACCGAGTCCGGAGCGCCTACATGTGCTCCCGAACTTTGGCCTCCAAGGTGGGGCGTGGCACCGCGCCCACCACCGTGTCCACGTGCTGTCCATCCTTGAAGAACAGGATGCTCGGAATGGAGCGCACGGCGAACCGGATCGTCACCTTCGGGTTCGCGTCCACATCCAGCTTCCCGACGGTGAGCCCCTCGTCGCCGTACTCCTCGGCCAGCTCCTCGACAATGGGGGCCACCATTCGGCACGGACCGCACCACGCAGCCCAAAAATCCACCATGGTGAGACCAGTTCCCTCTTCGATGGTCTCGGCGAAATTCTGGTCCGTGATCTCGACGATCTTCCCGTTATCACTCATCAGGTTGTCTCCTTGTACCTTCAATGGACCGGCCCTACGATCCGGTCCAGGCTCATCTATCCAATCTAGTCCAATTATGAACGGCTATCCGCTCGATCACGTCGCCATTGCGGTCCGATCCATTCAAGAATCGGCGGCGACCTTCGAACCCGTCACCGGGTGCGCTTGTTCCACCATCGAAGAGCTGCCCGCCCAGGGCGTCAACGTCGCGTTCCTGGGCGCCGTCGAGCTCATCGAGCCCCGATCCGCGGACAGCGGCGTGGCCCGTTTCATCGAGCGCCGCGGACCCGGTCTTCACCACATCGCTTACAGGGTTCCCGACATCCGAGCAGCCCTCGAGGAACTAAAGACACGAGGGTTCCAGCCCGTCGACGAGGAGCCGCGTTCCGGCGCTCGGGGGCACCAGGTCGCGTTTCTTCATCCCAAGACCACAGGCGGCGTGCTGATCGAGCTGGTCCAGCAACCGGAGTAGCACTCAGCAACGATCCCGCCGGCTCCTTCAGACGTGCCCTACTAGGTCCCTGTGACCTTGTCCAGCTCGATAATCTCGATGAGCCACCGATCGCCCGATGCCAGGACCACGGTGAAGCCCACGTCTTGCACGGTTTGTCCTCCGGCGAACGACATATCGACGCCGATCCGTGTGGTCTCGCGCTCCGTCCCCGCCACTGAGCGCTCGGAGGCGATCTGGTAGTCCTCGTGCCGGAGGATGTCCGCGATCGCGTCCATGCGGAGCTCCACGTCGACCCACTTGACGCACGACTGACCACCGAACGCAGAGCCGATCTTCTTCCAGAAGCATCCGAAGGAGCTCCCCGTATCCTCCACCGGCCCGTCGCGGGTCCCGAAGAGACGCGCCATCGCAAACAGATCTCGCGTATTGGCAGCTTGAAGGAACCTCTCTACAGAGAGGGCCGGCGCCACGGCTGCGACGGGGCTTCTGGTCACCGTGCGGCTCGCACAACCCCACACGACAGTGAGCAGGAGTAGGGCTATCGCGCTACGCTTCACCGATGGGACTCCGTTCAATAGAGACCGGTGTCGGGCCGGGCGGTACCGGCCACCAGGGGGCCATTAGACCACACTAGTTTACCGGGCACGTCAAGGCCGTCAACCGGTCTGAAGTGAGCCCTCGGGGCCCCTCATCGCCCGCCCGTCACCCGCTTCACAAGCGTTCCGGCTTCCAGAGCTTCGTCCAGCGTGCGCCGGTTGAGGTCCGCCAGCTTCTCGGCCTCGATGGTGGACGGATGGGCCTCGGTGAACTCCCGAAAGGTCATCCGCGACGGCAATCGAACGATCTCGAGTCGGGCGGGCTCGATCCCCAAGACCTCTGGGTCCCTCTCCGCACGGAAGCTCCTCACGCTCCCGATCACCCCGCTCTCATGATCGAGCCAGCGAGACGAGAAGGCGTAGCCAAGGATCCGGAAGAGGGTGCCGCCGTGGCCGACGAAGAGCACCGTTCCGCGGAGCCTCCCCTGATCCGTTTGCGCCTCGAACGAAGCCTCACGCGCCTCGAGGCCATGGACGGTCGTCCGGCGGGGAGCGCTCCCGCTGATGCCGTTCTGGCCCAGGAAGGCGCGCACAGCCACGTCGAGGCTGCCCTGCTCCGACGCACTCGTGAGAACGACGATGGCGCTCTCGTCCTCCGCCACGGCCGCCACCTGAGACCTCTGGTTCGCGGTCTTCCAGCCCGGCGGAAAGTCCATGGCGAAGGCCAGATCCGGATGCCGGAACAGGCCGCCCTCAAAGAAGCCCTCCCGGGGGTTCACACCGTACACCAGCCCGTCCAGGCGAAGCAGATACTCGTCCCTCCCCGACGTGTACCCCGAGTAGTCCTGTCCCGAGCTTGCCACCAGCTCGCGGATCTTGGCCTCGCGATTCTCGGGATTCGGATGGGTCGACTGCCATTCGGGGAGCCTGCCCCCTCCCCCGGACGCCAGCGCCAACGTCTGGAACACGCCCACGAGGGCATTGGGGTCGTACCCAGCCCGCGACATGTAGCGGACCCCGAGCTCGTCCGACTGAGACTCGTCACCCCGGCTGTACCGGAGATTGAGGAGCTGGAACCCCGCCGAGAGCACTCCTGCGGCCGAAGCGAAGTCCGAGGACACAGCCGCCCCCATTCCCAGTCCGATCTGCTGGAGCCGCTGACGGCTGAGCTGACTCGCCGAGTGCCGGGCCGTGACGTGGCCGATCTCGTGGCCGAGGATGCCGGCCAGCTCGGCCTCGGAGTTCAGGCTGGCCAGGATGCCACGGGTGACGAAGATGAACCCCCCGGGAAGCGCGAAGGCGTTCACGACGGGATCGTTCACCACCTTGAACGACCACGGCAGCTGCGGGCGCTCCGACTGGGCGGCGAGGTCTTCACCGATGCCCCGGACAAACGTCTGGAGCTCGTCGGACGGATACAGCCCGTACGCCCCAGTGATCTGCCCGTCGGCGTCCCGACCCATCTCGATCTCTTGATCTTCACTCAACAGCATGAACTGGCGTTCACCCGTGGCGGGGTTGACCGCGCAGGCCGCGGCCGACCACAACAGGCCGGCGAGCAGCATCAGCCGGGCTTGCCCGAGGATTCTGTTCATGGAGCCTCTTCCACGCCTCGTGACCACGGATGTCGGGGATCGGACGCCGACCACGACGTGTATTCCTGCTGGATGGTCGATCAGTGGAAACATAATAGCACCCCCTTACCTAAAGTGTCTCGGCCGGTCGAGGGCACGGTGCATCCATGCCAATGGAACTCTATATTGTGACCCCGGTGGAGCCGTGCGGCTCGCCGCCTCCGCCCTATGATCACCCCGAGAACCCACTTCGACATGTCTGAAGCGTCGAGCCCCACGCCTTCCCCTCCGCACCCCCTCGTCACCCTGATCGCCCTGCTCCTCGGTGTGGCGTCGGGAGCATGTGGCGTCAATACGCCGAACGAAGTGGTGGACACGATCGACCGCGAGACCTTCATCGAGGTCTACGTCGATCTGCGATCCGTGGCGCTCCGGAAGACCTCCCGCAAGGTCAATGCCGTCGAACGGGACAGCGTGCTGGCCATGCACGAGGTTACCGAGGAGAACCTTCGGCTCTTCCTCGAGGTCTACCACACCGAAGTGGAGTTCATGCGCGATCTCTGGAACGATGTGGAGGCACGCATATCTCTGATGCTTCAGATGGCAGGCGAGGGATCGGAGAGAGATGGCTGAGTTTCAGCGTAGCTTCAGCGGCGCCCCCTGGGAGGAGCGCGTCGGATATTGCCGATCTTTGAGGGCCGGGGACCACGTCTTCGTCACGGGTACGGCACCGGTGGCGGAAGGCGGAGGGGTCCACGCCGTTGGAGACGGATACGGGCAGGCTTCTCCGGTGCTTCGAGATAATACGGGAAGCCCTGGCGGCTCACGGAGCGGACATGAGCGACGTAGTTCGCACTCGCATGTTCGTCACCGACATCGAACGATGGGAGGAGTACGGACGGGCTCATCAGCAGACCTGCGGCGCCCATCCTCCCACAACAACCATGGTGGAGGTGAGCAGGCTCATCGACCCCGCCATGCTCATCGAGATCGAGGCTGATGCAGTAGTCGGAGGGGGTTCCTATTCCCACTCGATAGTGCCGGGGGGCTTCGACGAGACGTCGTAGCACACCCGATTCACCCCCACCACCTCGTTGCTGATGCGCGAGGAGATCCGGCCGAGAACGTCGTGGGGGAACGGATACCAATCCGCGGTCATTCCGTCGCGTGAGGTGACGGCGCGGAGAGCCACGACGTTCTCGTAGGTGCGGTTGTCACCCATCACGCCGACGGCTCGCACGGGGAGGAGCACGGCGAAGGCCTGCCAGATCTCGTCGTAGAGCCCCGCGGCCTGAATCTCGTCCAGATAGATGGCGTCCGCCTCCCGCAGCACGGCCAGTCGCTCCTCCGTCACCTGGCCTAGGACTCGGATGGCCAGTCCCGGACCGGGGAACGGATGTCGGCGGATGAATTCCTCAGGAAGGCTGAGCTCCCGGCCCACCTGGCGGGCCTCGTCCTTGAAGAGCTCCCGGAGAGGCTCGATGAGCTCGAACGGAAGATCCTCCGGCAGCCCCCCAACGTTGTGGTGGGTCTTGATCGTCTGGGACGGTCCTCCGGTGGAAAAAGACTCGATGACGTCGGGGTACAGAGTGCCCTGAACCAGGTGGCGGGCTCCCGTCCCCTCCGCACGGGCCAGTCGCCCGAAGACGTCGATGAACACGTGTCCGATCCGCTTCCGCTTCTCCTCGGGCTCCTCTACGCCGGCCAGGACGCTCAGGAACTCCTCGGCGGCATCCACGACGACCAGTCGGATGCCCATGTGCTTCCGGAAGGTACGCTCCACGTTCTCGCGCTCGTGCTTCCTGAGGAGTCCCGTGTCAACGAAGATGCACGTCAGGCGATCGCCCACAGCACGGTGCACCAACGCGGCCGCTACGGACGAGTCCACGCCCCCCGACAGCCCGCAGATGACGGTGCCGTCTCCCACGGCTCTCTGGATCTCCGCGACTGACTCCTCAATGAAGGCTCCGGCCGTCCACGTGGGACGGCACCGGCAGATTCCCAGGAGGAAGTTCGAGATGATCTCCTCGCCGCGGACCGTATGGGCGACCTCCGGATGGAACTGGACGCCATAGATGTGTCGATCTTCGCTCTTGAACGCCGCCACTGAGAGCCTCTCCGTGGACGCCAACGTCCGATAGCCGTCCGGTGGCTCGTCGACATGGTCCGCGTGAGAGCACCACACCTGGGTGGGCTCGTCGTCAGCGAAGCCTTCGAAGAGCCCCCCCGGCTCGTGCACGGTGAGCTCGGCCCGGCCATACTCGCGCTTCCCCAGGATCACGTCCGCCCCTTCGAGCTGCGCGATGAGCTGCATCCCGTAACAGATTCCGAGCACGGGAATCCCCAACTGAAACAGCTCCGGGTCGGCGGTGGGTATCCCCTCGTCGTATACCGAGGATGGCCCGCCGGACAGGATGATTCCCTTCGGCGCCCACTCCCGGATCCAGTCGAGGGGCTGCGAGGGTGGGTGGATCTCCGAGTAGACCCGCTCCTCTCGGATTCGACGGGCGATGAGCTGGGTGTACTGGGAGCCGAAGTCGAGAATCAGAATGCGATCATGCTCGATCATAAAGCCTCAAGACGACAAGGTCCCGTTGGGGAGCCGCTCACCCCGGATCAGGTCATCGAGCGTCTCCCGGCGTCGGGCCAGGATCACCTCCGAGCCGTCCACCACCACCTCGGCGGCTCGGCGACAGGAGTTTCGGCGACAGGAGTTATAGTTGGACGACATGGCGAAGCCATACGCTCCCACGGTGTGCACGGCGAGGAGGTCCCCCTCCCGGGGAAGGGCCAGCTCTCTCTCCCGGGCCAGGAAGTCTCCGCTCTCGCAGATGGGGCCAACGACGTCCACCACCGCGTGGGTGGCGTCGTGCCTGAGCCGCACCGGCCGATGCGATGAAAGCCCTGGTAGTGGCTGGGGCGAATCAGGTCGGTCATCCCCCCATCCGTGACCACAAATGTCCTCGGCCCCTCATCCTTTACGTACAGCACCCTCGTCACCAGAAGGCCCGCTTCCCCAACGATGAACCGGCTGGGCTCCAGGATGAGGCTCAGGCCCGCCTCCTTCACCTGAGGAACGATCACGCTGGCGAGCGCGTCGGCCAACATACGCTCCTCGTCGGCATAGCGAACGCCGTAGCCTCCTCCGAGGTCGACGAAGTGGAGCTCGATGCCCTCCTGGGCCAACTCACCGGCGAGTTCCAGCACTTCGCCGAGGGCCTTCACATAGGGGTCCGGCTCGAGGATCTACGATCCGACGTGGACGTCGATGTCCACCGTGTCCAACACGCGGAGCTCGCCCTCGCTTTCCACGTTGAACGCCAGAATCCCGGCGCCGAGGGCGGCCTCCATCTCCACTTCGGTCTTCCCCACCCCCGCGAAGACAATCCGCTCGGGGGGAACCCCGGCCGTCAGGCAGCGGTGGAGCTCTCCCAAGCTGACGATGTCGGCGCCGGCCCCCAGGGCGTCGGAGGATCTCGAGGTTGCCGTTGGCCTTGACCGAGTACGCCATGAGCAGATCGACCCCTTCGAACGCCGACTCGAAGTGCCGATAGGCGGACTCAATCACCTCCGTGTCATAGACGTAGAGAGGCGTTCCGAACTCCGCAGCGAGCTCCGAGACCGTGCGCTCGCCGGCGTGGAGCTCGCCGTCGAGCCGGGGGAAGGAGAGGCTCACGCCCCGCCGGCCGGATTGGTCATCAGTATGCCTTTGCCCACACGACCTCCATGGCGGAGTCCTTTTCTCCCCCGATGCACCTTGCCGGAGCCTTGGGGGATCGGAACTCCTCCTCTGGAATGCAGCGCAGTGTGGCCTTGGTCTCGTCCTTGATGCGCTCTTCCACGGCGGGGTCTCCACTCCAACCCGTGTATACGTAACCGCCGGTGGTGTTCATGATCTCGGCCAGCTCGGCCAGGTCGTTCACACCCCTGTAGGAGTTCTCCTCCCGCCGGGTCTTCGCCGCCTCGAAGAGCTGCGTCTGGAACGTGTCGAGCCGATCTCCCAGGGTGGCGAGCGCTTCCGACTCCGGCACGAACTCCTTGCGCGGCTCCTCCTCGGACCGCACGCGCCTGGCCAGAACAACCTGCCCGGACTCCATGTCCTTGGGCCCGATCTCTATCCTGAGCGGGATGCCCTTCCGCTCCCACTCGTAGTACTTGTTGCCGGGGCTCAAGTAGTCGCGAGAATCGACCTTGACACGTATGCCCTTTTCCGCCAGAGCATCCCGGATGGCGTCGGCCTTCTCGAGTACGGGCCCGTGATCGTCTCCCTTGAGGATCGGAACGATGACGACCTGGACGGGAGCCAGCTTCGGAGGCAGGACGAGTCCCTGGTCGTCGCCGTGCGTCATCACCAGCCCCCCCACCAGCCGCGTGGACGCCCCCCAGGAGGTGTTCCACCCATACTCCTCCATCCCCTCCTCCGTCTGGAAGGTGAGCTCGAACTGCTTGGAGAAGTTCTGACCCAGGAAGTGCGAGGTGCCGGCCTGCAGGGCCCGGTTGTCCTGCATCATGGCCTCGCACGAATAGCTTCGCACCGCCCCGGCGAACTTCTCGGCATCGGACTTGAGCCCGGTTACGGGAGGTATGGCCATCCAGTCTTCCATGAACGTCCGGTACACGCCCAGCATGCGCCGCGTGTGCTCCTCCGCCTCTTCGGCCGTGGCGTGCACGGTGTGGCCTTCCTGCCAGAGGAACTCCGAGGTCCTCAGGAACAGCCGGGTCCGGAGCTCCCAGCGCATGACGTTCGCCCACTGGTTCAACAGCAACGGGAGGTCGCGATAGCTCTGGATCCACTTCGCAAACATCGACATGATGATTGTCTCAGAGGTGGGCCGAACCACGAGTGGCTCCTCCAGTTCCTTGCCGCCGGCGTGGGTGACGATAGCGAGCTCGGGCTTGAAGCCCTCGACGTGCTCCTTCTCCTTCTCGATGAAGCTCATGGGAATCAGGAGCGGGAAATACGCGTTCTCGTGGCCGGTGGCCTTGAACATGTCGTCTAGAGCCCGCTGCATGTTCTCCCATATGGAATATCCCCACGGCCGAATGACCATGCAGCCTCGGACCGGTGAGTAGTCGGCCAGCTCGGACCGGAGCACCAGCTCGTTGTACCAGGCCGCGAAGTCCTCGTCGCGGGGGGTCAGCTTCTTATTGTCAGCCATCATCCCTCTTGGTGGTGGAATCCCGGACAGGGTCCTGCGTGCCTTTCGTCACCTCGACTCGGTGCTCCTTTCGGAGCACTATGAAACCCGGCACTCCGAAGAACAGGAGCGACGCCACGATCCAGGAGATCCTGAACGAGGCGCCCGTGGCGCTCTGGACGAGCCACGCCGTGAGTGCGCCGGCCGCCAGCGCCAGTGCCATGGCCACGGCGAGGATCACGTACTCGAGGGCGTTGAGCCGCCGAATGGCCGTCTCCATCATGCGCCGCGTCTCGGGGTGGGAGTCGTCACGCGACATCATTCGAGCTCCTCCAGGGGTACTTCCCGTTCCTCCCCGGAGGCCATATTCCGGATCACGGCCCGGCCCCGAGCAACCTCGTCGGGACCGAGGACGATGACGTCCCGAGCTCCCGCGTTCCCGGCGGCCGTGAACTGCTTTCGCACCGACTGCTCCTTCAGCCCATAAAGCACGCTCAAGCCGCGGTCGCGATTGGCGTGGGCTATGGAGAGCGCAAGCTTCCGGTGCTCTTCCCCGATGACGACGATATAGTAGTCCACCTGGGGGCGAGTCTCGGGCATGAGCCCTCGCTCGCGGATCAGGTCCCCGAGGACCACGTCTCCCATGCCGAACCCGACGGCGGGAAGGGGGTCACCTCCAACGAGCTCCAGGAGCCTGTCATACCGACCGCCTCCACAGATGGCCCGAAGCTCCCCCTTTCGGTCGAAGAGCTCGAAGACGATTCCGGTGTAATAGGCCAGCCCTCGGACGATCCTGAGATCGAACTGCACGTACGGACCCAGGCCCATGGCCTCGAGCTGGTCGAAGTAGGCCTCGAGACGCTCCAGCTCTGGGGCTACGCCCTCCTGATCGCCCAGGCGGGACGCGACCCCCTCCAAGGTCCCTTCCTCGAACAGCTCCAGCGCCACACGCGCGTTGTCCTCGTTGAGGCCCCCCTCGGTCCGGAGTCTCTCGAGGGAGCGGTCGGGACTCGCGCGCTCGAGCTTGTCGATGACGGCGAAAGCCGTGACGAGACGCTCCTCTTCTACTCCGAAAGCCGAGAGCACCTCGGACAGCAGGCGTCGATCGGAAACCCGTGCCAGGATATCGTCGGGGCCGAGTCCGAGCTCGCGGAGTCCGTCCAGCCCCACGGCCAGTACCTCAACATCCGCGGCAACGCCCTCCTCGCCCACAACATCTACGTTCCACTGGAAGTGCTCCCTGAGGCGGCCCCTCTGCTGACGCTCGTAGCGGAAGAGCTGCGGTACGGAGAACCAGCGGATGGGCTTGGCCAGGGAGCGGCTGTGCTCGGCCAGGATGCGGGCAAGGGACGGCGTCATTTCGGGACGTAGCGAGACCTCCCGCTCACCTTTGTCCTGGAAGTGGTACAGCTGGCCGACGATCTCCTCGCCACTCTTCTCCACGTAGAGTCCGAGAGGCTCCAGGGGGGGACCGTCGTATTCCAAGAAACCGTAGCGGCGGGAGACCCGGCGCCAGGCGTCCAAGATATGCTCGCGGAAGGCGAATTCTTCCGGGATAAAGTCACGGAATCCAGGAAGGCGCGCGAAGATTGGCTTCGACATGCGGGCGAATCTAAACCAGACGTCTCAAATGTACAGTGGCCGCGGGCTCTTCTGCCGTCTCAGGATCCCCGGCCCGGTGGTTGCTGGAACGGCGACAGATCGAGGGCCCCGAGGGCGTCACCGACGGTGTGGTTCGAGCCCGTCACAACGATGGTCCCCGACCCGGCAAGCTCCTTGGCCCGTTCGAGGGCCTCGCCGAAGTCGGGACGGATCTCGGCCTCGGAACGGCCCACGGCCAGTGACGCGACATAGGGATCCCAGCGCCGCTCCGGTGGGGCCGAAGGCGCCTGGGTGAAGACCGCGTGGTCGGTCCTCGCGAAGAGTGGCGGCAGGATGGAGCGCCAGTCCTTGTCCCCGAGCACGGCAGTCAGCAAGACCATCGGCCGCGGCAGCGCGAGTCGCTCCAGCACGGACGCCAGGGCGTAGGCGCCGGCCGGGTTATGAGCCACATCGAAGAGCCATGTCTGACCGTCGAGGTGCACGACCTGAGAGCGCCCGGGCCAACAGACGCTCTCGATCCCATCCAGAACGGTCCGCGCATCGGGACGAAGCGACTCCGGCAGGTGCCCGAGGATCGCTACAGACAGCGCACCGTTGATGGCCTGGTGCTCACCCACCAGCGGGGTGCGGACCCGGAGCGATCCCCACACGTGGGTGGAGACCGTAAAGGACGTGTGAGCCTCGGTGATCTCGAGATCCATCTCTTCCGGGTCGAGGCGCAGGGGCGAGAAGGGAGCCTCCATCCGGTCGCAGACGTCCTCGAAGACCGACAGCATTTGCTCATCGCTTTCACCGGTGAGCAGTGGAACGCCGGCCTTGATAATACCGGCCTTCTCCCGGGCGATCTCGGACAGCGTCTCACCCAGGTACTCCGAATGGTCCTTGGCCACATTGGTGATTGCGGTGATCAGCGGCGTGACGACGTTGGTGGCGTCCAGCCGCCCCCCCAGGCCCACCTCGATGACGGCCACGTCCACGCTTCGACGTTGGAACAGGTGGAACGCCAAGGCCGTGGCGGCCTCGAAGAAGGTCAGCTCGTGACGGACGATGTCGTCTCTCAGGTCCCGTATGAGCTCTCGCAGCTCGCCTTCCTCCACCGGATGGCCGGCCACCTGAAACCGCTCACGGAAGGAGCACAGGTGCGGAGAGGTGTAGAGTCCGGTAGTGCTCCCCCCTCGTTCGAGAGCCGCAGACACGGTAGACGCCACGGACCCCTTCCCGTTCGTTCCTCCCAAATGAACGCTCGGATACGAGCGGTGGGGGTCCCCCGTGCCCCGGAGGAAGGCCTCCATCCGGGAGAGGCCCCAGTGGACGCCGTGCGTGAGCCGGGGGAGCAGCTCGTCCAAGAAGGGGTCACCCGCCGCGGAGTCGAGTCGGGCGGGAGACAGAACGGATAAGTAACCCGGAGACAGGTCGGGTCCTTCCATCAGTCGATCATGTGGCGGAGGAGGGTGGCCACCGTGGCCTTTAGCTCTCGCCGGTCCACGACCCGGTCGATCATCCCGTGCTGGAGCAAGAACTCGGAACGCTGAAATCCCTCCGGAAGCTCCTGGCGGATGGTCTCTTCGATGACCCGGGGGCCGGCGAACCCGATGAGGGCCCCTGGCTCGGCGAGGTTCACGTCCCCGAGCATGGCGTGGGACGCCGTTACGCCACCGGTGGTAGGATCCGTGAGCACTGCGATATAGGGGAGACCGGCTTCGTGGAGACGAGCAAGCACGGCAGACGTCTTGGCCATCTGCATCAGGGAGTAGATACCCTCCTGCATCCGAGCACCGCCTGAGGCGCTGACGACCACGAGAGGCTCCCTACGTTCAAGAGCGGCCTGGCCAGCACGCGCGATCTTCTCCCCCACCACGGACCCCATGGAGCCGCCGACGAAGCGGAAATCCATGACCGCCAGAGCCACGCCCATACCCTCGACCCTCCCGGTCCCCGACAGGACGGCCTCCTTCCTGCCGACCTTGGACTCTGCGGCCTCCAGGCGGGCCTTATACGGCTTGAGGTCCTGGAATCCGAGGGGATCGGCGCTGCCGATGTCGCGGTCGATCTCCTCGAAGGATCCTTCGTCAAGGAGGATCTCGACGTACCTCTCCGCCGTTATGCGGAAGTGGTGGCCACAGGCGGGGCACACCTTGAGGTTTTGGGTAAGCTTTTCGCCGTAGAGAATCTCCCCGCACCCCTGGCACTTGTCGAACACGTCGGACGGTACGTCGCGCCTGTCTTCCGCCTTGAGGGGCTGTTTGTCTTTCCGAAACCAGGCCATTGGCTGGGCTCATCCCTCGTATGCGACCCTAGCCGCCATCGCGACGGCGATCCAGGACATGAGGAGGAAGGTTCCGCCGTAGCTAACGAAGGGTAGGGGTATTCCCGTGACCGGTACCATGCCGACGGTCATGCCGACATTCACGAAAATGTGGACCAGCCAGGCTCCGAAGATACCGAAGATCACCAGGCCTGCAAATGGA
The DNA here is from genome assembly GCA_965238005.1 of Longimicrobiales bacterium. Taxonomy (GTDB): domain Bacteria; phylum Gemmatimonadota; class Gemmatimonadetes; order Longimicrobiales; family Gaopeijiaceae; genus CBDCKN01. Next base: position 1,477,793 of record OZ250165.1, on the reverse strand, counting down.
TCCGCGGCCTCTTCGGCCATTTTCACGAGGCGGTACAGGATGAAGGCGAACAGGGCCAGGGCCAGCCCGGTTCCGAGAAAGCCCAACTCCTCACCGACGACCGAGAAGATAAAGTCCGTGTGCTGCTCGGGGAGGAAGTCCAACCTCTTCTGGGTCCCCTCGGTGAACCCCTTCCCGCTCAGCCCGCCGCTGCCGATGGCGACCATGGACTGTATGAGATGATACGCCGCCCCACGCGGATCGACGCTGGGGTCCAGAAAGACCAGAATGCGGTTCTGCTGGTACTCGGCCAGGGAGTTCCAGAGGGGGGTCGCGATGGTTCCCGCCGCGAGATTCGCCAGGACGATGGTCAGAGACTCCACCAGAAACAGACGGTAGCGAAAGAAGTAGAGAGAGCCTACGACGACCACGAAGAACACGGCCCAGATCCGGTTGTCGAAGCTCAAGATCAACGCGACCCCGGGACTCGCCAGGAACGCCAGGAGCCCGATGGGGGCACCCGCCCAATAGAGAGCGGCGAAGAGGATCCCCACGAAGGCGAGAGCCGTCCCGAGATCGGGCTGGAGAATCACCAATCCCAGGGGGATGCCGACGATGGCCGACGGAGTGAGCAGGGCCCGGAGGGTCGTGGGATCTTCGGAGCGAGTCCCCAGATAGCGGGCCAGGGCGAGGATGGTCGCCAACTTGGCGAGCTCCGCCGGCTGGAACCGGATGAACCCGAGGTCCAGGAAGCTCTTCACCCCCGTAGCCGTCCCGGATACGGTACCTACCACAAGTGTCATCCCCAGGAGCAGGACGCTGAGGCCGTATGCGGGTAGGGCGACCCACTCGAACCAGCGAGGGCGCAGCTGGCGGACCACGGTAAAGGCCACGAGGGCGAGCACGAACCAGCGGGCCTGGCGAATCCACGCTCCCTCCGTGACGGAGCGCGGAATGTTGAGGACGCCTGCCGAATAGATCATGGCGATCCCGAACGCTGTCATGAGCATGACGGCCAGGACCAGCGCGGGGGCTCCGGCCCAACGGGCGAAGGCTCTACGGAACACCGAGGAGCCTAGCCGCCCCTTTCGTGCCCTTCGCGCTCACCAACGAGCCCACGGTGCCGGTCTGCCCGCCTCCACGTGCTCGGCGAAGGTCTGGATGGTGTCCACCGGAATACCGTGCTTCCGTCGGAGGTAGAAGTCGGCGGTCTTGGCGGCGATGGGCGCCGCCATCGCGGAGCCGCTCCCACCGAACTCGACCAGAGCCACGACCACGATCTCCGGCTCTGCGCCCCAGGGGCCCGCCATGCCCGCGAACCACGCGTGGGCACGTTCGGGGTCCTGCGCGTTCTGTCCGCTTCCCGTCTTGCCGATGATCTCCCAATGCTCGAGGGAGGCCCGGTAGTGCGCCGTACCGCCAGGGGCAGTGACCCGCCGAATCCCCTCCCGGAGCTGCTCGATGCTCTCGCGAGAGAGGTTCAGCCGCCAGCCCTCCCGCGGATCCGGGCTCTTCAGCAGGTGTGGGGCCGGAGCCGATCCGTCGCGGGCGAGCGCCAGGTAGAACTGGGCCATCTTGAGAGGCGTCTGGGAGTTCGGTCCCTGGCCGATGGCCAAACTCAGGACCTCACCCTCGAGCGGACGATAGCCGAATCGGCGCTCCCAAAAAGCCCTCTCGCCAGGAAAGATGCCCCGGCTCTCCTGTGGAAGGTCGATGCCGCACTGTTCTGCGAACCCGATCCGAGTACCCGCCTCCAACATGCGATCCAGTCCGATCTTCATGCCGAGCTGATAGAAGTACACGTTGCATGACTGGGCGATGGCCCCGGCGAGGTCGAGAGAGCCGTGGCCCGAGGGAAGCCAGCACGAGCGATACTCGCCGCCGTACACCAATCCGCCGGTGCACGGAATCGGCATCTCCTCATGTGGACCCACGACTCCGAGCTCGAGGGCGATGCCGGCCGCGGCCAGCTTCCACGTCGACGCCGGGGGATAGAGACCCATCACGGCTCGATTGACAAGAGGCTTTTGTGGATCGGTGTCGAGGGCCTCCCAGTCCTCGGTGCTGATGCCTCCCACGAAGGCGTTGGGGTCGAACGTCGGAGCCGAGTACAGGGCCAATACGCCGCCGTCCGCCGGGTCCAACGCGACCACGGCGCCAGACAGGGAATCCGGGAAGATCCGATGGACCCACTCCATCAGCTCCAGATCGAGCGTGAGCTCAAGATCTTCGCCGGGCTGTCCCGGGTCCTCCTCGATGCCGGCCAATGGGCCCACGATGCGCCCCGTGGCGTCCACCTCCAGGTAACGCATCCCCTGCCGACCCTGGAGCCTATCCTCGTACTGGCGCTCGACTCCGACCTGCCCGACGAGCATCCCCTGCTCGTATTCGGCGAAGCGGGCCGTCTCGAGCTCTTCGGCCGTTACCTCGCCGACGTACCCGAGGGCATGCCCCACCGCCGCCCCCCCGATATAGCGGCGCTTGGGTCGCATCTCGATGTAGACCCCAGGGAAGTCTTCCCGGCGCTCCTCCAAAATGGCGATGGCTGCGAAGTCGGCGTCGATGTCCACGAGGAGGGGCTCATGGCGACGCACCCGCTCCATGAGGCTCTCGATCCTCTCGTGGGAGAGCCCAAGATGGGGTCGCAGTCGCTCCAGGGCTTCCCGGGTGGACTCCCGCGAGTCCCTGAGAACGTAAACCGCGTACCCCGGAACGTTGTCGGCGATGACACGCGCGTATCGGTCGAAGACCGTCCCCCGGGGGGCAGGGACCGCCGAAGGACGCAAGCGGTTGGACTCCGAGCGGAGCTTGTAGTCGCTGGAGCGGAGTACCTGGACCCGAAAGAACTGCAGGGCCAGAGCTCCGATGACGATGGCAGCGATTCCCAGCGCCCCGTGGGCCCGTCGTCTCCTGCGGTGTGGGTGCTGCACTCTCACCGTACGGTCTCCCACCCGATGCCGCTGATCACTATCGCACCCAGTCCGATCAAAGCGGCGTATGCCGCGGCCAGCGGCGAGTTGATCAACATCGTATCGAGGAAAGGTTCTCTCACCGCCTCGCCTACCGCAACCCAATGAAGGAGATCCCTGCACCACTTTCCGAAGACGAGATACGACACCATGAAGATGAGGGAGTCACCCACGAACAGATCCCTCGTCTTGGCTCCCGCCGCCCCGACGAGAGTCAGAGCGAAGGTGTTGGCTCCGAAGGCCAGCACCGAGAAGGCGTCGTCCATGAGCCCGAATAGAAACCCCAGGCCGGCTCCGGCCCCCGCCCCCACTTCGCGGGCGGCGATCAGGAGAGCCACGATGAGCAGGTCGGGAGCGCTCCTGCCCAGGCCGAGACTCAGATGAAGGCCGAAGTGCAGGAGGACGAGGAGCCCGACGACACCCCACACCCTGAGAGGACCCTTCACGAACCCGGCTCTCCCTGCGACCAGACGTCGGTCAGGTCTTTGGACGCCTCGTCGGGCACCAGAACGAGCACGTGCGTAGCCTCTCCGGGGGACACGAACGGGCGCAACCAATAGGAACGCCGCCAACCGGCCCGCGACTCGGCCTCTTCGATGACCGTGCCGATGGGGATGCCCCGGGGGTAGACCCCACCGAGGGCGCTCGTGACCAGAACAGTCCCGGGCGCCAGCTCCTGATGGAACGGAATCCCGTCCAGCAGCAGCCGATCGGACTCCCGGAACAACCCCCGGTTAGCCTGCACCAGACCATACACGGCGCCATCCAGCGTCATGGCGCTGGCGCGGAACTCCGGATGGGTCCAATCCATTCCGACCGCGTTGTTCTCGCGGGACTCCCGCACCACGCCGAGGAGCCCTCGCCCCATGATCACGGGCGTGTTGGCCACCACACCGCGACGGCCTCCGGCGTCCAGGAGGAACATGCTCTCGGAGCCCGGCGTCCCCGGCCGGATCACGCTGGCCGCCACATACATCGACGAGAGCCGCTGGGACAGATCGAGAAGGCGCCGGAGACGATCGTTCTCTTCCGCCAACGTGGTTTGATCTGAGAGGACCGACGCCAACGAGTCCAACTGCAGCTGTAGGGCTTCGGTCTTCGCGGCGTGCACACGCCTGCGGGCGAGGCCCTCCTGGGTCATCACGAAGGGTCGGAGGATGCTACCCCGCATGAGCGAAGCCAACTGCTGTTGCGCTCCGTCCGGGAAGTACAGCACCAGGAGGGAGACGACGACGAACCCGAGGGCGATCAGCCCGCTTCGGCTCGGTTTCGTCCCATTGGTCTCATCGGTGTACGTTGGCATGGCGCTGCCGAGCCCCTGAAGAGGGTGGGGTGGTCAGTGTAGGCTCTCCAAGACTCCTACACTATGTCGCCAACACCGTGCGGTATTTCCGTAGGTCATCCAGGATCCGGCCAGCTCCCCGCACCACGCACGTGAGAGGCTCCTCGTCCACGTGGATGGGCAGGTTCGTCTCATGCTGCAGAAGCCGGTCCAGGCCCCGGATTAGGGCGCCGCCCCCCGTCATCACGATTCCACGGTCCACGATGTCGCTGGAGAGCTCGGGGGGCGTGATCTCCAGAGCACGCCGAACGGCCTCCACCACCGCCTGGATAGGCTCCTGGATGCACTCACGGATCTCCTGCGAGTGCACGTGGACGGTCTTGGGGATGCCACTCACGAGGTCCCTCCCCTTCACGTCCATCTCCCGCTCCTCTCCGGATTCGAAGGCCGATCCGATCTGGATCTTGATGGCTTCTGCCGTCGGCTCTCCGATCAGAAGGTTGTAGTTCTTGCGGAGGAACGTCACGATGGCCGCGTCGAGCTCGTCCCCACCGACCCGGATCGACGTGTTCGAAACGATGCCCGCCAGCGCGATGATCGCGATCTCGGTGGTTCCACCCCCGATGTCGATGACCATGTTGCCCGTGGGAGTCTCCACCGACAGGCCCACGCCGATAGCCGCAGCCATGGGCTCGGCGACCATGTAGACGGCCTTCGCACCCGCAGAGATCGCGCTGGAGCGCACTGCCCGTCGCTCCAGCTCCGTGATTCCCGACGGTACACCCACGACGACCCTGGGCTTGATCTGGAAGACCCGCTTGGCGGTCACCTGCTTCAGGAAGTGACGGAGCATCAACTCCGTCACGTCGACGTCGGCGATGACTCCGTCCTTGAGGGGCCGAACGGCTTCGATCCCTTCGGGCGTACGGCCCAGCATGCGTTTGGCCTCGAGCCCGACACCCATGATCCGGCCGGACGCCTTGTCCACCGCCACAACCGAGGGCTCGTTGAGGACGATTCCCTCGCCCTTCACGTATACGAGGGTATTCGCCGTCCCGAGATCCACCGCGATGTCGTTCACGGGGATCAACCGGTAGGTTTCAAGCAATTTGGTGAAGGTCTGGGCTATCGGAGATTCTCTCTGGTCTCAGAATCTTGCAGACACCACACTATCATCACCTCAAGATGCCTGCAAGAAATGTGGCGTCAAGTCATTGTCAAACTGTGAGTTGCAGCGTCCGGGCCGTCGGCTGTCATCGTCCCGTGCTTCCGAAGCCTTCCGAACTCCTTCCGGTGGAACCGAGTTCATCGCACTCCACAACTTCGGGCGTAGCAAAGCGCTGAAAGACGAACTGGGCGATCCGCTCCCCGCGCTCGATACGGACGGACTCGCTTCCGTTGTTCTGCATGATGATGCGCAGCTCGCCCCTGTAATCCGGGTCGATGGTCCCCGGGCTGTTGGGGAGGGTGATCCCGTGCCGGAGCGCCAGGCCCGACCGCGGCCGGACCTGACACTCTAATCCCTCGGGCAGTTCCATGGTGAGGCCCGTGGCGACCAGCCGGATCTCCCGCGGCTCGAGCACGAAGTCTTCTTCGGCCGAGCGGACATCGTACCCGGCGGCCAGCTCCGTTGCGCGGGCCGGCAACGGAAGATCCGGATTGCTCGGGAGGCGCACGAAGCGTACGAGGTCGCTCAACGGCGTCAGACCTGTGGGGCCGGGTGGAGGAGGTGCTCCACGTTCACACACTCCAGCCCGAAGGCCTCGGCGACCCCGGCGTAGGTGACGTTCCCGTCCACGATGTTCACGCCCAACGCCAGCGCTGGGTCGTCCAGGCAGGCCACCCGCCAGCCCTTGGTCGCGAGCGTGATGGCATAGGGCAGTGTGGCGTTGGTCAGAGCGAGCGTGCTCGTTCTCGGCACCCCGCCCGGCATGTTGGCGACACCATAGTGGATGACGTCGTGGACCCTGTAGATCGGGTCGTCGTGTGTGGTGGGACGAATCGTCTCCACGCAGCCGCCCTGGTCCACGGCCACGTCAACGATCACCGATCCCGGCTTCATGGCCTTCAGATCGTCCTCGAGGATGAGGCTGGGCGCCTTGGCCCCATGGAGTAGCACCGCACCCACCACCAGGTCGGCGTCCTCGATCTGCTTCCGGATGGCATAGCGGGTGGAGTAGAGCAGATTCACGTTGGCCGGCATGATGCCTTCGAGGTGACGGAGGCGAGCGAGGGATACGTCCAGGATCGCCACCCGGGCACCCAGGCCCGCAGCCATCAGCGCTGCGTGGGTTCCGACGATGCCGCCCCCGAGGATGACGACCTTGCCGGGTAGCACTCCGGGCACTCCGCCCAGGAGGACGCCCGCGCCACCCGAGTGGCGCTCGAGGTACTTGGCGCCCTCCTGTACGGCCATGCGACCCGCGACCTCGCTCATGGGGGTCAGAAGGGGCAGCTCACCGCTGGGCAGCTCCACCGTCTCGTAGGCGATAGCGACGGCCTTGGAGGCGATGAGCGCCCGCGTCAGCTCTTTGGAAGACGCAAAATGGAAGTAGGTGAAGAGAACCTGATCAGGCCGGATGTTCCCCCACTCCTGCTCGATGGGCTCCTTGACCTTCATGATCATCTCGGCCCTGGCCCATACCTCGTCCGAGGTGGGCACCAGCTCGGCCCCGGCAGCCGCATAGAAGTCGTCGGTGAAGCCGCTCCCCTGGCCTGCACCGGCCTCCAGCAAGACCTGGTGGCCCGCGTGCGTCAACGCTTCGGCACCTGCCGGCGTCAGGGCCACACGGTACTCCTCGCGCTTTATTTCCTTCGGTATTCCGATCAGCATGACATATGGGGTTGGTGTGATGTTTTCGGGTTTTGTCGGCCACAAAAGCTACTGAATCAGCCCAGCGGAGGCGACCTCACGGACCCAGGCTCAGAACGTATTGGTCTTCCGGGTCGAAGAACCGGGCGCACGCCTCGTTCACCTCGTCCAGAGTGACGGCATCGACTCGGGCCAACGACTCGTCCAGCTCCTGGTAGGGCTCCCCCCGCAGGGCGAAGCCCGCCAGGCGCAGAAGCCGAGCTCCGGTGGACTCCATGGAGAGGATCATATGCCCCTTTCCTTGATTCTTGGCCCGTTCCAGTTCCAGCGCCGTGAGGCCCTCTCCATGAAGCAGACGATACTCCGCCAGAATGGCGTCAAGGGCCTGTTCCAGGGCCTCCGGCCGGGTACCGACATATACGCCGGCGCTGCCGGCCAGGCTATAGAACGACTGGTACGCGAAGACCGAGTAGGCCAAGGCCATCTCCTCTCGAATTCGCTGGAAGAGCCGGGAGCTCATGCCCCCTCCGAACGCGCCCGAGATGAGGATCAGCGCCTCGCGCACCGGATCCGTGTAGGGCGGTGTTCGGTTGCCGACGACCAGATGAGCCTGGGTGGTATCGCGAAGCACTGTGTCGCGTCCCGTTGCGTTTCCGCTCGGCGGGTCGATCTCCGGACAGGGATCTCCCGCGGGAGCCGGCCCGAAGAGCCGGGCTACGTGATCGGCGACGACCTCGTGCTCGACGTTTCCCGCGCAGGCCACCACGATGTTGCCCCCTCGATATTCGTCGGCGTGGAGCCTACGCACATCCTCGATTTCGAGGGCATTTACGGTCTCGCGGGTGCCGAGGATCGCCTGGCCATAGGGGTGCCCGTTCCAGAAGCGTACGCCGTACAGATCGAAGATCAGGTCGTCGGGCGTGTCCTCCACGCTGGCGATCTCCTCCAACACCACCCCGCGTTCCAGCTCCAGGTCCATCGGGTCGAGGCGCGGGTGCAGCACGAGATCCGCAAGCACGTCGAATGCCTCTGGCAGATGCTCGTCCAGGACCCGGGCCTGATAGCTGGTGTGCTCCCGGTTCGTGTAGGCGTCCAGCGCGCCCCCCAGCGACTCCAGTGAAAGAGCGATCTCGTGCGCGCTGCGTCGCTCGGTGCCCTTGAACACGAGGTGCTCCAGAAGGTGGCTGATCCCCAGAACGCTCGACGACTCATGGGCCGAGCCATGCTTCAGCCACACGCCTGCGGTGACGGAGCGCACTCCGGGAATGCGCTCCGTTACGAGGCGTACTCCGTTGTCGAGGCGGGTCTCACGCATGGGTGTGGGACACCTCCCGCTAAAGGTCCAGGGGGGCATGGGCCCACGGCCCACACCCCCCTGGGAGTACTACCGAGCGATGGTCGGTCAGCTCAGTGCCTCCTCGACCTCCCGGTCCTCGCTGGGCTCGGCGTCCTTGGACGCCCCGAGGGCGTCCTCGGCCATGGCGGCCTTCCGGGACAGACGGAGGCGACCCTTCTCATCGATGGAGAGGAGCTTCACACGCGTGATTTCTCCCACCTTCAGAACGTCCTCGGTCTTCTCCACCCTCCGGTCTTCGAGCTCGGAGATGTGGCACAGACCTTCCACGCCGGGGAGGATCTCGATGAAGGCACCGAACGAAGTTGTGTTCTTCACCGGGCCCTCGTAGATCCTGCCGACGTCGGGCTCCTGGACGATTGCCTCGATCATCTCGCGAGCTCTCGCCCCGGCCTCTCCGGATACGGCCGCGATCTTGACCAGACCCGTGTCGTCGATGTCGATCTTCGCCCCGGACTCCTCCTGTATGGCCCGGATGGTTTTCCCCTTCGGTCCGATGATGTCGCCAATCTTCGAGGGGTTGATCTGGATCGACACGATGCGTGGCGCGTACTGAGAGAGGTCGCTCCGCGGCTCGGCCAACGCCTGATCCATGATGTCGAGGATATGCATGCGGCCAACGTGCGCCCGCTCGAGGGCGGTCTTGAGGATCTCTTGGGTGAGCCCGTCGATCTTGATGTCCATCTGGATGGACGTGACCCCGTCACGCGTGCCCGCGACCTTGAAGTCCATGTCCCCCAGGGCGTCTTCGATCCCCAGGATGTCCGTCAGGATGGCGACATCGTCGCCCTCCTTGATCAGGCCCATGGCAACACCCGCACACGCGGCCTTGATGGGCGCGCCCGCGTCCATGAGCGCCAGCGAGGCGCCGCAGACGGAAGCCATCGAAGACGACCCATTCGACTCGAGGATATCGGAGACGATTCGAATCGTGTACGGGAAGTCGTCGTAGGCCGGAAGCAGCGGACGGATGGCCCGCTCGGCCAGGGCCCCGTGACCCTGCTCACGCCTCGACGTTCCTCGGAAGGGCCTCGCCTCGCCCACGGAGAAGGGCGGGAAGTTGTAGTGCAGCATGAACGACTTGGTGACCTCTTCGGCCGTGTCGATGGAGTCGATGCGCTGCTCGTCCCGGGACGTGCCGAGAGTCGTCACGACGAGGGCCTGCGTCTGACCCCGGGTGAAGAGCGCGGAGCCGTGGGTTCGGGGTAGGACTCCCACCTCGGACGTGATGGAGCGGACCTCTTCGAGGCCTCGCCCGTCGGCGCGCTCGCCCTGCTCCAGAATGCGCCTTCGCATCGACTTCTTCTCGATGCCGCGGAGCACCTCCTTGATGGACTTCTCGTGCTCGGAGTATGCCTCGTCCTCTTCGACCAGTCGCCCGATCACATCCTCGGCCACGGCCGCCATGGCCTGATTGCGCTCGCCCTTGTCCGAGAGCGTCAGCGCCTCCTCGATGCGGCTCTCCGCCATCTCGGTCACCCGGTCGGCCAGGACCTGCTCCGGCTCGACGGAGGACCACTCCATGTCGGGGACCCTGTGGCCCTCCAGGAGCTCCTTCTGGATATCGATGAGCTCCCTGATGCCCTGGTGGGCGATCTCGAGTCCCTCGAGGATCTCGGCCTCCGGAACCTCGACCGCACCTCCTTCGACCATGAGGAGGGCGTCCTCCCTCCCGGCTACCACGACGTCCACGTCCGAATACTCGAGCTGCTGGAACGTGGGGTTCAGCACCCATGTGTCCCGAATGCGCCCGATGCGCACGGAAGCGACCAACGTGTTGAACGGAATCTTGGACATGTTCAAGGCCACCGAGGCTCCGAGCAGGGCCAGCACATCCGCCGAGTTTTCCTGGTCGGCGCTCAGGATGAAACACGCGACCTGGGTCTCGTGCATGAATCCCGAAGGGAACAGGGGCCTGAGCGGACGGTCGGTGAGGCGCGCCGCGAGGACCTCGTTCTCTCCTGGGCGTCCCTCCCGCTTGAAGAAGCCGCCGGGGATCTTCCCGGCTGCGTAGCTCTTTTCCCTGTACTCGATGGTCAGGGGGAAAAACGGTAGGTGGGTGGATTTGTCTTGGACCGTGGCGGCGCAAAGCACCACGGTGTCACCAAACTGTACGAGGCAGGAGCCCTGCGCGAGCTTGGCCATCCGCCCAAACTCGAGGCTCAGAGTCCGCCCCGCGAACTGGCGTTCGATTCTCTGGATCATCTCTCTCTTTTTTCTGCTTTCAGTCGAACGGGACCACCCCGTCCCACTTCGTTTCGCCCGTCGGGGCCTTCCCGACCGGGTCGAGCGAGCAGGCTCCTAAGAGAGATCGACCGCCGCAATGCAGGGCACGGCGTGCCCCGACCGATTGCAGCCATTTGGTTGGGCCGATTCTCCAGGGGTCCTGCTGTCCTAAGCCGAAACGGCGACCGACCTGTGCGGTCGCTGTTTCGTGTCCGTCATCCCCACTTCTTCAACAGGCCTCTAGTGTCCCGTTAGCAAAGTGTCTCGGCCAGTCGAGGGCACGGTGCATCCGTGGGCTCGGCGTTGGAGCTCCTTGCGCCCATGCTTCGCGCGGTGCCCGCTTGCGCTACGCCGAGTGTTCCCGCCTTGATCCCACGGCGCCTCGGCCTCTTGGTGGCTCGCGAACTTCGGAAACGGAACACTAGTGACGGAGTCCGAGGTCCGCGATGAGCTCGCGGTAGCGCTCCACGTCCGTGCGCTTCACGTACTCCAACAGCCGGCGGCGGCGTCCAACCATCTTCAGGAGGCCTCGGCGGCTATGATGGTCCTTCTTGTGGTTATCGAAGTGTGACCTGAGATCATTGATGCGAGCTGTCAGGATCGCGGCCTGGACCGGGCCGCTCCCGACGTCTCCCTCGTGGAGCTGGTGCTTCTGAATGATCTCTGCTCTGTTGATCGTCACGTCTGCGTGTGCCTCCGCAAGAGTCTGCGCTTCAGGGGAAGCTTGTTCGTGTATTACGAATAGCCTTTTAAGGTAGCGGAAGCGTAGTAGAGCAACAACGGCCCGGCTCAGTGGATCTACGGCGTTACGTTTCCGCCAGGACCTCCCGGGCCTCCTCCACATCTTCGCGCATCTGATCTACCAGGGCCCGTTGCGAATCGAAGGGACGGATCTCGCGGAGATAGCGCACGAAATCAACGCGGACCTCCTCGCCGTAGATGTCCTCATCGAAGTCAAACAGGTGTATCTCGATGGTGGGTGGTGACCCACGGAACGTAGGTCGCGGACCCAGATGGAGGGCTCCTCCGTACGTCCCCGAGCGGAGAATTCCCATGACGGCATAGATGCCCGGGGGCGGAACGAGCTTCTGCCCTACCCCACCACCTCTCACTTCCAGGTTGGCCGTGGGAAAGCCCAGGGTTCGCCCCCGCTGATCCCCCCGGACCACCAATCCTCGGAGCGAGTATGGACGACCCAGGGCCTCGCGGGCCGAACTCATGTCGCCCTCTAGGAGGGCCCTTCGGATGCGCGTGGACGAGATGGGACGTTCCTGTGCGCCCACCGGACCTACGACATCGACCTCGAAGCCCAGCTCCGAGCCGAGACCGCGCAGAGTCTCGGCGTCGCCGGTTCGCCCCCGCCCGAAGTGGTGGTCGTATCCCACCACCAACTCCTTGACGCCGAGGCGGCCCACGAGGATCTCCTCCACGAAGCGCCGGGGCGAGTACCGGGCCAGCACCGGCGTGAACGGAAGGAAGACGGCGTAGTCAAGCCCCGACTCCGCCAGGATCTCCTTCTTCTCCACCGGCGTGGTGAGCATGGGGGGAGCCAGTTCCGGGCGGACGATGGTGAGAGGATGCGGGTGGAAGGTCACGAGCACGCTCCGGCGGCCGGTCTCCTCCGCCCTCCGCCGGATCTCGGAGAGGACCTCCCAGTGGCCCCGGTGGACCCCGTCAAAGGTGCCGATGGTGACCACCGTCCCTCTGCCATCCAACGGGAGGCCCGACGGCAGAGCCGGGTCGATGGCATAACCGGTCATGACGTCGCGGGACCCTGGAGCATCTTCCTCGGCGCCAGCTGGCCCTCTCGCACTTCGGCGATCCCCAGTAGGCCCACATCGTCGAGGACGGCGATGGGCTTCTCGCACTCCAACCCGGCTTCTGGCAGCGGAATTCTACCTCCCTGACGAAGGCGCAAAGCCCCGTCGGCCGGCACCTCCACCGTGGTGAGATGACGGAGTGCCTCACGCGCCTCGATCCACTGGCCAGGGGTGGGAGGGGCACCCTCTCGGAGCGCCTCGCCCGGCATGGCTCCTTCGACCGAGAAGTCCCCCACCCATGTCCGGCGCAGGGCGGTGAGGTGGGCCCCGACACCGAGACCTTCACCTACGTCTCTGGCCAGAGCACGGATGTACGTGCCGGCTGAGCACGTCACCTCGAAGGAGAGGTCGGGAGGATCGAACTCGGTCAGGCGGATGCCCGAGATCTCCACGGCCACGGGACTCAGCTCAACCCTGTCACCTCGCCTAGCCTTCCTGTACATGGCCTCCCCGCCGATCTTCTTCGCCGAGAACTGCGGTGGCACCTGCTCGATCCGGCCCTGAAAGCGCGCCAGCTCCGACGAGACGTCATCGCGGCCGATCGTCTGCCACTCCCCCTCCGGCTCCACGACCCGGCCTTGGGAGTCGTGGGTGTCCGTTCTAATCCCCAGCCGGGCCTTGGCCGTATAGGTCTTGGGAAGGCCCGAGAGGTACTCGGCCAAGCGGGTCGCCGGTCCGAAGAGGAGGATCAACAGTCCCGACGCGAAGGGGTCGAGGGTTCCGGTATGTCCGACGCGCCTCGTGCCCAGTCCCTTACGCGCCCAGGCCACCACGTCGTGGGACGTGGGTCCCGGGGGCTTGTCCACCAGGAAGGCTCCGCCTCGTTCTGGCATCTCGAAAGCGTCAGTCCTCACTCGGCTCCACCTGCGCGCTCTCACCCGACGTTTCGGGGCGCTGCTGCTGCCGGATCTCGCGAAGGATCTCCTCGATGCGATTGGCCTGCTCGAGAGTCTCGTCCTCCAGGAAGCGCAACTCGGGAAGGCGACGGATGTGCAGCATGGATCCGAGCTCCCGCCGGATGAAGTTGGACGCGGCATCGAGACCCTTCATGGCCTCCTTGCGCTCCTCGTCCCCAGCGGCGACCCGCACGTAGACGCGAGCGAGCCACAGGTCCGAGGTTACGGCGACACCCGTTATCACGACGTCCTTAACCCTGGGATCCCGCACGTCCCGACGCAGGATATCGGTGATCTCTCGCCTGAACTGCTCGTTCAGGCGGGCGAGGCGTCGGTCGGGCATAGATCCTAGAGGATGTGGCCGATGAGAGACACCGGCCGGTTCAATAGAGGTCCCTCTTGCTGGAGAGGATGACGGCGCGTGTCTCTCGTTCGATGAGGCGGTCGACCTTCGAGAGCAGCGACTCGGCCAAGCGTCCGTCGGTGGTCACCAGAGCCACGGACAACTGGGTCCGTGTCCACGCTTCTTGATGGCCGGTCTCGGCCACCGAGACGTTGAACCGACTGCGGAGGCGGTCCTTCAACGACTTGACGACCCTTCGTTTTTCCTTGAGAGAGCCGCATCCCGGAAGCGAGAGCTCCCATGAGCACACGGCCACCAGCACGTATCGCTCCTCCTACGGGCTTCCCCGGAACACTAGTGTTCCGTTTCCGAAGTTCGCGTGCCCTCGACTGCCCGAGACACTTTGGTAACGGGACACTATCCCGCGGCTCCGGCGAGCGTGCGAGCCACTTCCTCGACCGAGTAGCACTCGATGATGTCGCCGAGTTTGATGTCGTTGAAGTTGGCGATCCCGATGCCGCACTCGAAGCCCTCTCGCACCTCCTTCGCGTCGTCCTTGAAGCGCTTGAGAGAGGAGATCTCGCCTTCGTAAACGACGATTCCTTCACGCACGAGCCGTGCACGGGACTTCCGATCGACGACGCCTTCGAGGACATGCGAGCCGGCTATGGTGCCCACCTTGCTGACCTTGAAGACCTCACGAACCTCGGCGGTACCGAGAATGGTCTCTCTCCGCTCCGGTGTCAGCATGCCCTCGAGGGCAGCACGCACCTCATCCACGGCCTCGTAGATGACGTCGTACATGCGGATGTCCACTCCGTCTCGCTCGGCATGCTTCCGGGCGTTGGTGTAGGGGCGCACGCGGAAGCCGATGATGACCGAGCCGGACGTCCCGGCGAGCAACACGTCTTCTTCGTTGATGGCCCCTACCGCCCGATGGACGATCTGGACCTTCACCTCGTCGGTCCCTAGCTGCTCGAGGGCGTCGGATAGGGCCTGCACCGAGCCGTCCACGTCCGCCTTGATGATGAGGGGGAGCATGTCGGCCTGGCCAGAAGCGAGCAGCCCTGAGAAGTCGCCCAGCTTGACGCCCCGCTCCTTGATGCGAAGCTGCTTCTCCCGCTCGAGACGCATGCGGCTCTGGGCGATCTCGCTCGCTCTCTCGGCAGCCATCACCTGGAACGCGTCACCGGCTTGGGGAACCCCGGCCGTCCCGAGGAGCTGCACTGGAATCCCCGGACTCACGTCCTTCACCGGGTGGCCCCGCTCGTCGAGCATGGCCCGCACGCGGCCCTCGAAGTGCCCGACCAGGAAGGAATCCCCGACGCGCAGCGTGCCCTTCTGCACGAGTACCGAGACGACCGGGCCCTTTCCGACGTCGAGCTGAGCTTCGATGACGATCCCCTTCGCAGGGCGGTTCGGGTTCGCCTTGAGCTCCAGGAGTTCGGCTTGCAGGAGGAGCTTCTCGAGGAGGTCGTCGATCCCCTCACGGGTCTTCGCGGAGATGTCGCCGCTCAGGACGTCTCCACCGAACTCCTCGACCTGTACGTCCTGCTGCAGAAGCTCCTGCTTGACCTTCATGGGATCGGCCGCCGGTAGATCGCACTTGTTGACGGCCACGACGATGGGTACGCCCGCATTCCGCGCGTGGCTGATGGCCTCTCTGGTCTGGGGCATGACGGAGTCGTCTGCGGCGACGACGAGAATCACGATGTCCGTGACCTCGGCGCCTCGTGCCCGCATGGCCGTGAACGCCGCGTGGCCGGGAGTGTCCAGGAAAGTGATGCTTCGCTCGTCACCCAGCTCCACGCGATACGCACCGATGTGCTGGGTGATGCCTCCCGACTCTCCAGCCACGACGTTCGAGCGCCGGATCTTGTCGAGCAGGAGCGTCTTTCCGTGGTCCACGTGACCCATGACCGTCACCACGGGGGCTCGCGGCTCCAGATCCTCTGGAGAGTCCTCCTCGATCGCGTCTTCCTCGTCGACGCTATACTCCTCCTCACGCACCGCGGTGAAGTCGAACTCATCCAGAAGCAGCTCGATCTGATCGAAGTCGAGCCTCTGATTGATCGTGACCATGAGGCCGAGATTCTTGAACGCGGAGCCGATGATCTCGGTGGAGGACACATCCACCAGCTCCGACAGCTCGGAGACCGTGAGGAACTCGTTCACCCGAACGGTCGTCCGCACGCGCTCCTCCTCCTCACGTGCCTCCTCCTCGGCGGCCTCGCGCTCCTCCTTCGTGGGCGCGGATCCTTTGCGACGGCGCTTCTTGCCACCGCCCTTGAGCTCAGCCATGACCCGCTGGATGTTCTCCTGGACCGCGCTCTGATCGACGCGCTGGCGCTTCTTACCCTTCTTTTTCTGGCGCTGCCGCCGCTGGCCGTCGGCCGTATATCCCTCCGCCTGCACGCGAACCTGCCCGCCAGGGCCTGCGTTGGACCCCGGCTTGGGCCGACGGATGACACGAGCAGGTCCCTCGGGCGCGGACCGGCGAACGGGCTCCGGCGGCGTAGCCGGTGCCACGGGCAACTCAGCCGTCTCGACGAGCGCCTCAGTTGCAACCTCCTCGGCAGGGGCCTCTGCAGCCACCTCTTCCTCGGCTACGAGCTCCTCTTCCTCGGCTTCTTCCTCTGACTCCTCGTCCTGTGCCGACTCCTCTGGCTCGGCGTCCTCGTCGGCCACAGCGGTCGAAGCGGCGACGTCGTCAGCCTCTTTCGCGGTGGGTTCCTCAGAGGACTCGGCCTCTTCCTGCTCCGGCTCGGGCTCTGGCGGTATTTCACTCGCCCGGCGCCTCCGACGCCGGCCCACAGTAGGCTTGGCGTCCTCGATGGCGGCCTGAATCGCCTCGCTCGCGTCCTTGTGACCGGCACGACGCTCCCGCTCGAGGCGGGCGAGAATCCGCGACACGTCCTCGTCGCTCATGGACGTATCCTCGTCAGGGACGCGGATGTGCAACGCCCTCAACAGGCTAAGCAAAACCTCGGACGAAACTCCGAGATCTTTGGCTAGTTCTACAACCCGCATCTACTTTGCCTACCTCCGCTTCTCAGTCTCATCGTTCGTACCCAGGTTCGCGGCCAACTGCCTGGCCAAACGACTCGCGAAGGCCGCCTCGGTAACAGCAACGGCGGAGATCGGAGCGGATCCGACCGCCGCACCCAATTCGGCTCGGCTCCCCAGGATCACGCGGGGAGTCGCCCGATGGCGCAGCAGCTTCAACACTTTGTCCCGTTGGACCTCCGAGGCGTCGTCGGCAAACCACACCAGCCGGGCGCGTCCATCCTTGACGGCACGCTGAGTGGATCCGGTCCCGCGCTCCAATGCGCCGGCTCGACGGGCGAGCCCCAGGAGCGCCAATGCGCTACGCTTCGACCGGCTCTTCATCGTCTCCACTCGTCGCCTCTTCACCCGCCTCCTCGAGGCCGCCCACGACCTCCGTTCCCTCCGCACCCATGGCGGCAGCCAGGCCCTCCGACCCGGATTCGTCCACCTCATCTACCGCCACCTCGGCGGTTCCTGCCTCTGCTACATCGTCAGTCTCGTCCCCGCCGGCTTCTTCCGTCGTGCCCTCGAGGTCCACCGTATCCTCGGCCTCGGCGGTGTCTGAGGCATCTCCGGCCGTGGAGGAATCATCCTCGACGACCGCGCCCTCCGTGGCGGACGAATCCGCCACGACAGTGAGCTCATCTATGAGGGTGAGGAGCCGATCCGCATCGGCTTCCGTCAGCCCCTCGATGGCCAGGAAGTCGTTGCGGTCGAAGTCGATGATCTGCAGAAAAGTACTATATCCAGCCGCCCCGAGGGCCGCCAGAGTCCCCGGAGCGAGATCCAGCTCCGCCAACGAAAAATCGGAGGTCTCGTAGTCGCCCTCGCCCGATTCCTGGAACAAGGAAAGATCCGCTCCGAGCTCAACCCACTCCCGCGAACCGTACAGGTCGATCTGCCAGCCGATGAGCTGGGACGCGAGCCGCACGTTCTGGCCGTTCCGGCCGATGGCCAGGGAGAGCTGATCCTCGTCGACGATGGCCGTGATCACCTGGCGCTCTGGATCGCTCACGACCTTGGAGACCCGCGCCGGTGCCAGGGAGCGCCGCGCGAATACCTCCGGCTCGGCGTGCCACGGGACGATGTCGATCCGCTCTCCGCCGAGCTCCTGCACCACCGCTTGCACCCGGGAGCCTCTAAGGCCGACACAGGCACCCACTGGATCGATGGACTCATCCCGGCTGTAGACCGCGATCTTCGTCCGTCCACCGACCTCACGGGCCACTTCCTTGATGTCCACGATCCCCTGGTGGATCTCCGGCACCTCAAGGCTGAAGAGGGCCGCCACGAAAAGGGGGTCTCCCCTGGAGAGGATGAGGCGAGGACCTTTCGGGGTTTCTTCAACCTTTTTGAGGACGCACCGAATGGGATCGCCCTGCCGGAATCGCTCCCGGGGATTCTGATCTTTCCAGGGAATGATGGCATCGGCGTCGGGCGAGCGGTTGAGCATGACCACGATCTTGCCACGCTCGATCTGCTGCACCTCGCCGGAGAGTAGCTCCCCGATGCGGTCCGAGTACTCATCGCGAATTCGGTCACGCTCGGTTTCACGAATCAGCTGAACGATACGCTGTTTCACGGCCATGACCGCGTTGCGACCGAAGTCCGCGAAATCGACCGGAATCTCCATTACGTCGCCGACTTCGAACCCTTCGTCGTCCCAACGGGCCTCCTCAAGGCTGATTTCGGACGAGGGGTCTTCCACCTCCTCGACAACCCGTCGGAGCACCACCATGTCGAATCCGCCGGCCACATCGTCTATGGTGATCTCGGCCTGTACGTTCGGACCGTATATGCGCGCCAGACCCGCCCTAATCCCGTCCTGGATGAGTTCATTCACCTCATCTGGAGACAGGCTCTTCGTTGCGGCGACATCTCTGAACGCCGCGACGATCTGGCCGGTATCAGTCATATTGTCCTCACCCCGTACGCCTTACTTCCAGGTGAACAGGAGGTGGGCACCCTTGATGTCGGTCAGGGGCACCCACACCTCAGTCCCATCTCCCAGTCGGAGCCGGGCCGTCGGCTCCGGCTCCGGGTCCAATCCCAACAACTCAGCCTCGAGCCGAGTGGACCGCTCAGCGAGAACCCCATGGCCTTTGACCACGACAGACCGGCCTGCAAAGCGCTCCCAGTCGCGTGGCCGGACCAACGGCCGCTCGACTCCCGGAGACGAGACCTCCAGCACATAGTGCTCAGGCACGTCCTCGTGCTCGTCGAGCCAAGCCTCGAGGGCACGGCTCACCTGAGCGCAATCGTCCACCGTGACCGACGACTCCAGCCCCGAGCCGAGCCGATCCATGCGGACGCGCATGATCGGCCGAGCCCGGCTCCCGGCCCACTCCAGCAAGACGAGCTCGAATCCGAGAGCCGCGATCCGCGCCTCCATCTCCTGCTCGACTTCGGGCCGTGATGTAGCCATGGCCACCCCTACCGGAGGCCGCGGCTTACGCAAACCTCCGAGAACAAAAAAGCGGGGGCAACCAACTCCCCCACTCACAAAAGCGGCCGCCCCAGGGACGGCCCTTACGACAGTAATTTAGGCGCAATGCCTTGATTCCTCAAGACTAGAGCCCCTGGTGATCGGCCTCAGGGCTTCACGCGTCCCCCTCGTCCTCGGCCGGCCCCTCGGAGGCCTCTTCGACCTCGAGCCCCAGGGATCTCTCAACACCCTTGACCCTCTCCTTGAGCTCGTCTACCACGCCCTTCAGGCCGTCGAAGTCCTTTTGTTTGACGAAGTCGAAGGCCTCCCGAGCCTCCCCGGCTCTGGCCTGGGCTTTCTCCAGCGTCGAGCGCATGACCTCTTGCGCCCTCTCAGGCGTGAGATCGCCCCGCTCCCTCGCTTCGCTGAGAGTCTCCTCGATGGCGTCTTTCATGGCACTGAGCATGCTCATCCCCTGCCGAATGCCGCCCTTTATGCTGTCTGTCCGGCTTTTCTCTTGCGGTTCCTGCTCGGTGCCCGAGCCGTTGTTCTCCTCAGGAGCGTTCTCTTCCGACATGATGTCACTCTTTTCCTCTGTGAGGTGACCAGGTGGTCGCCCCTGCAGGGCCTCTCGGGGTCACCGGAGCGTTCAGTCCACCTGTAGGCCCTACGGTCGTGGCGCCCACGGGGTTTCTAGGATGCCTCGACTCTCTCGATACGGGCCCCGAGGGCACGGAGCCGCTGGTCGATGCGCTCGTACCCGCGCTCGATCTGGCGGATGTTCTGGATGCGGCTCGTGCCCTCTGCCCCCAGAGCCGCGATCAGCATCGCCATCCCGGCCCGGATGTCGGGGCTCTCCAGCGTCGTGGCCCGGAGCTTGGATGGACCAGCCACCACCGCTCGGTGGGGGTCGCAGAGGATGATCTGGGCACCCATGGCCACGAGCTTGTCCGTGAAGTACATCCGGGACTCGAACATCTTCTCGTGCACCAGGACGGTCCCGGTACACTGTGTGGCCGTGACCACGGCGATGGACGTGAGATCCGCCGGAAACGCCGGCCAGGGGCCGTCGTCGACCTTGGGCACGGCACCGAAGGCGTCGCTGGCCACCCGGCACTCGCGGTCACCGTGAATCGTGAGTGAATCCGCAGCGATGGTCACCTCCACTCCGAGTCGCGCGAAGCCCAATAAGGTGGAATCCAGGTGCTCGATGGGGGCCTCTTCCACCACCAGCTCACTCCCCGTCACTACCGCAAGGCCGATGAAGGACCCCGTCTCGATGTGGTCCCTGCCGATGGCGAAGGTGGTACCGCCGAGCTCCCGAACCCCTTCGATGTGAAGGCGATTCGTGCCGATCCCCTCGATGTGGGCACCCATGCCGTTAAGGAGATGACACAGATCCTGGACGTGCGGCTCGGAGGCGACATTCCGCAGTAACGACTCCCCGTCGGCGAGCACCGCTGCCATGATGGTGTTCTCGGTGGCCGTGACGGAGGGCTCGTCCAGGAACACGTCGGCCCCGGTCAGGCCCGGTGCTTCGATCCGGAAGCCCCCGTTCAGGCTCACTTCAGCCCCCAGGGCCTCGAACGCCAGGAAGTGGGTGTCCATGCGACGACGACCGATCACGTCTCCACCCGGCGGAGGCAGATCGACCCGCCCAAAGCGGGCCAGGAGGGGTCCGGCGAGGAGTAGCGACGCTCGAATGCGCTCAGCCAACCTCCGGTCCACTCCTGCCGAAACCACTTCGGAGGCATCCACGGTGACCACGTTCTCGTCGTCCCATCGTACGTCGGCACCGAGCGAGCTCACGATTTCCAAGAGGGTCTCGACGTCGCGAATGCATGGGATGTTCTGGAGGGTGACGGGCTCGGATGCGAGCACTGTGGCTGCGATTGCAGGCAAGGCAGCGTTCTTGTTGCCGGAGGGTCGGATCGTCCCGGTCAGGGTATGGCCGCCCTCTACGATAAAGCTGGGCATGTCCTCCTTGCGGTCTCCGAAGTAAGTGGCCGACACCGTTTCGCCACATCGGCCTGGAACATATTCCACCGTCCCCTGACGCAGCAACCGGCTCCTCATCGTAGCGCCCTCCAGCTCGGAATACTCCCCTACGGCCTCCACCCCCCCGCGTGGGACCATGGCTTGCGATACTCTGTGGCAGGAAGCGTGCCGCCATCGGGAGGGCTTCCGCTGATACCTCGTTCCGCCCCAGCCAAGTCTGAGTTAGCACCTCGCTCCCACCGCTCACGACCTGTCATCGTGATCGTATAATGGATTACAGGACATGCGTTTAAGGGATTTCTTTCAAGCCGATTCGATCCTGTACGGATTCAGCGCTGGGTCCCGCGACGACGCCATCGAGCTGCTGGCGGAGACACTGGCGAGTCGGGGCCTGATACAGAATGAGTCAGAGGTGAAGAACCGGCTCACACACACCGAGAACGTCCACACCACGGCCATCGGCAATGGAGTGGCGATCCTCCACGCCACCGTCGAGGGGCTCGAAAAGACCCTCCTCATGGTGGCCGTCTCCCGCGATCCGGTGGCGTTCGGACCCACCGAGGTCGAGACCTGCCCTGTCTTCTTTCTTCTCTTGTCTCCGGCGGACCGCGGGGGCGAGCGGATCAAGATCCTAGCCAGGATCGCACGATTGGCGTCCGACCCCTCTCCATGGATCCACTCCAGGTACGCTGCACGTATTCGCGGCCGTCCAGGCCCTCCTCACATTCGTCGTCCTTTCCGCGGTGGGCATGGGAGCACTCTTCGCGGTGGGGTTCGCCGGCCAGGCCGAGGTCCTCCTGGTGCTGCTGGCGGCGGCCACCGCCTGCATCTCCGCGCCGGCGGGAATCGCCATCATCTCGTCGAACTTCCTAGTCCGGGGCCAGGTGCGTGAGATGTTGCTGTTCGTGGCTTCCGTGGACGCCCTGGTGGGGATCACGGCCCTGCAGATCATCTACTCGAACTATCACGCGGCCGGTGTGCTCGACTTCCTCGGAAGCAACCCGGCACCCATTTGGACCCTCCTCGCCGTGTGTGTCGGAGTCCTCTGCGGAATCATCTTCGTCTGGCTGACGCGCGACCGAACGGAGATGGAGGAGCTGGTCCTCTTCCCCATGGACAACGCGGCTTTCGCGTCCGGCGCAGCGCTTAAGCTCCAGCTTTCACCCCTCTTCGTTTGCCTCGTAATGGGCGTAGTAGTGGGAAATCTCGTCCCGGAGCCTCGCCGGGTCTTTCGCGTCATGACCGAGTGGGAAAAGCCGGTCTACGTAGTCCTCCTGATTCTCGCCGGAGCCCTCATCCGCTTCCCGACGGCTTGGATCATACCCCTCGCCCTGGGCTATGCGCTCCTCCGCGGCGGCGCCAAGATCGTGGCATGCGGCGCCATGGTGCGGATTGCGGAGCCAGGCTTCTCCACCCCACCCTTTCTGGGTCTCGGCCTCGTTCCCCAGGGCGGCATCTCACTCGCCATGGCGTTGTCCGCCTTCCTGACCTTCTATGGGCTCGAAGTGGGAGGCCTGGACGCCAGCAAGGCCCTGTTCAGCGTCGTGGTTCTAGGCGTCGTGATCTCCGAGCTGTGGGCCCGGTGCTCACGACTGCCACGCTGCGACGAGCCGGTGAGATCTCCTCTCGGGTCGAAGAAGCCCTTGCCCAGGGAGACGACCAACAGGCCCGAGCTCACGCTGCGCGGCATACCCCGGGCGTGGCCGCAGAAGCCGTAAGTGGCGGGGAGGGCGTGGCCGAGTGATCCAGGGAGAGCACGGGGCGAAAGCGAGCCCGGTACCGTACCCGGGGAGCCGATCTGGAACTCTGACGTCCTGAGCTTATACATTTGGCCATGGCACATCGACTTCTTATTCCTGCTCTACTGCCCCTCCAGGGCACTACGCAGGCGCTCGCCCCGCCCGGAGGCCTCCAGGTCGCAGCCGACATCTCGGCGGTGGCACTGGCTGCGATATCGGCTCTACTGCTGTTGACCATGTTGGTGCTGCTCGTCCAGCTCCGGAAGCTGCTCGCCGCCCTTCAACGGCAGCTGCGGCCGGTCGCGGACCGCGCCCGCGTGGCGGCCGAGAATGTGGAGTTCATCTCCGCCGTGGTCCGCGAAGACGTCCAGAAGATCCACTCCTCGGTGGCCGGACTCTCGGCCCGGCTTAAGGACACTTCTCAGCGCATGGAGGAGAGAGTCGAGGAGTTCAACGCCCTCATGGACGTGGTACAGAACGAAGCCGAATCCGTCCTGCTGGATACCGCGGCCGCTGTCCGCGGGGTTCGTGCCGGGGCCCAGACCATAGGAGAGGGCGTGGCCTCCGAAGAGCCCGATTCCGAGGCAGTGCCGACCCCCGGGACTGGAGAGTCGGAGGAGGCCGGCGATACGGCTGGAGCCGTGGTCACGGGAGACGCCGAGACCACGTGAAGATCGTCTGGACCCTCTCGATAGCACTCGGCTGGATCTTCCTCGATCCTGAGCCTCTGTGGGCATGGGCCCCAGGAACCCACATCGCGCTAGGAGAGACCCTTCTCGCGTCTCTCTACCTGCTCCCGCCGGCCATACGGGCGATCATCGAGTCCAACCCACTTCACTTCCTGTACGGATCTATCGCCGCCGACATCTCATTCGCCAAGAAGTACGTCCCAGAAGGCAGGCACTGCCATCACTGGCACGTGGGTGAGGAGATCCTGGCCACCGCTGACAGCCCGCGCCTGACGTCGGTGGGCTACGGCTACCTCGCTCATCTGGCGGCAGACACGGTCGCCCACAATCTCTTCGTGCCCCGGCAGCTGCTCACCACGAGCACCACGCAAGCACTCGGCCACGCGTACTGGGAGCACCGCATGGACATGCATGTCGGAGAGGAGTATCTGAGCAAAGCCAGACATTTGGTCATGGAGAACGACTACTCCGAAGCGGACGAGCTCTTCGACCGGGTCCTCAGCGGCACCATCTTCAGCTTTCACACCAACCGCAGAATCTTCCGCGGGATGATCCGCTTCAGTGATCACGACCGCTGGAAGCAGGTGTTCGAGCGGGTCTTGCAGAAGTCACGCTTCGACCTGCCCCATGCCGCGGTGGAGACGTACCACGCCCTCTCGTTCGAGTACGTTGTCGACTACCTGGTATCGCGGGAGAGCTCCCGCCCGGCCACGCTCGACCCCACGGGAGAGCTCAACCTGAGGCTGGCGAAGAAGGTGCGTCGTCTCACCATGGCCCGGGGAGGGGCCGCCGACCCGGCTCACCTACACCAGAGCGCCGACGAGTTCTTTCCCCTGCCTGGCGACGTGCTCATCCACTGGCCCGAACGGGAGGGCATGGCGGTCATCAGCGACTGAGCCGTTCCCTGAGAAGGTCTCCGGTGGCATTGGGGTCGGCGCGCCCCCCCGACCGCCGCATGACGCGGCCGATGAAGTGACCCAGAAGCTTGGCCTCGCCTCCTCGATATCGCTCCACCTCCCCGGGACTCTCCGCCAACACGCCGTCCACCCACGTCTCGAGCTCATCGGTGTCCTGGACCTGGGCGAGGCCCTCGGACTCGACGATTTCCGGGGCGCGACGGCCCGAGTCCACCATGCGTCCCAGCACCGTTCGTCCCATGCTGCCGGACAGCGTGCCGTTCTCCACGAGGGAGATGAGCTCCGCCACGTCGGCGGGTGTCGGGCCAAGGCCAGCGATGTCTCGACGAACCCGGTTCGCCTCCTTGAGGAGGGGGCCTCGGGCCCAGTTGGAGGCGGTCTTGGGATTCCCCAACAGGGTCGCGAGCTCCTCGAAATAGTCCGCCAGTGAGCGGGAGGAGGTGAGGACCTCCACATCCCCCTCGGGAAGAGCCAGCTCCTCCAAAAGACGTGACTTCCGCTCGTGGGGCAGCTCCGGCAGCGCCTCCCGCGACCGCGTCACGCGGTCGGCGTCGAGCCGGAGGAGGGGAAGATCGGGGTCGGGGAAGTAGCGATAGTCGTGGCTCTCCTCCTTGGAGCGCATGGACCGCACCGTGCCGTCACGCTCGTCCCAAAGGAGGGTCTCCTGAATCACGGCCTCACCGGATACGAGCACCTCTTCTTGCCTCTCCACCTCACGTTGAAGGGCCTTCTCCACAGCAGAGAACGAGTTCAGGTTCTTGACCTCGGTCTTCACACCCAGCTCCTGCGAGCCGAAGGCCCTGAGCGAGACGTTGGCATCCACCCGGAGGCTGCCTTCCTCCATGTTGCAGTCGCTCACGTCCAGGTACTCCAGCGTGCGCTTGAGCCCTTGCAGGAAGGCTCTGGCCTCAGCCGGCGTCCGGAGGTCCGGCTCGGTCACGATCTCGATGAGCGGGACGCCCGCCCGGTTGAGGTCCACGGCCGTCCCCTCCGGAAAGCGGTCGTGAACGGACTTGCCGGCGTCTTCTTCGAGATGGGTCCGGCGGATCCGAATCGGACGCGCGTCGGATCCCGACCCGACCACGACGGATCCATCGGTGGCGAGGGGCTGCTCGAACTGCGTGATCTGATACCCCTTCGGCAAATCGGGGTAAAAGTAGCTCTTGCGCGCGAAGACGCTCACTCTGTGGACCTGGCAGCCGAGGCCCAGAGCCGCCGTGATCGCCAGATCTACGGCCTCTGCGTTCAGCACGGGGAGCGCGCCGGGCAACCCCAGGCACACCGGACAAACATGGCTGTTGGGCGGGGCACCGAAGGTCGTGGAGTCGGCACAGAACAGCTTCTCTGCCGTGCGGAGCTGTACGTGGACCTCCAGGCCGATGACGGTCTCCCAGCTCATTCCGCCCCTCCTTCCCCAGGGTCTGCCGCAGGAGCTCCTGACGGACCAGCCGAGTCGCCGGCGGACTCGAGAGCCGCCGCCGCCCGGAAAAGGGCAGACTCGCCCCACCAGGGTGCGATGACCTGGCCCCCCACGGGTAGCCCGTCGGAGTTACCCACCGGTACCGAGATTGCGGGCACGCCGGCCAGGTTCGCCGTGACAGTGAAGACGTCGGCCAGGTACATCTGAAGCGGATCCTCGATGCGCTCACCGAGGGGAAACGCCACCGTAGGGGACGTGGGAGTGAACAGTACGTCGATCCCGTCCCGGAAGACCTCCTGGAAATCCGCCGACACCAGGCGACGCACCCGCTGGGCCCGGCCGTAGTACTGGTCATAGTAGCCGGCGGTCAGAGCGAACGTGCCCAGGAGGATCCGTCGCTTCACCTCGTCACCGAACCCGGCCGTGCGCGTCTTCTCATACAACTCCCCTAAGTCCCGGCAGCCGTCCTGCCGAGCTCCATATCGCACGCCGTCGAAACGGGCCAGGTTGCTCGAGGCCTCGGCGTTGGCCACCACGTAGTAGGCGGGAAGCGCGTGCGGAGTGTTGGGGAGCGAAACCTCACGGATGATGGCCCCGCGCTCCACGAGCGCATCCAGAGCTTCCTGGCAGCACGTCTGCACTCCCTCTTCCAACGCATCTCCGAAGTACTCCCGGGGCACACCGACCACCAAGCCCTCGGCTCCTTCGTCACATGCCGCCGCCAGGTCGGGGATGGTCCGCTCGACCGACGTGGAGTCCAGGGGATCGTGCCCCGCCACGACCTGCAGGAGCTCCGCCGCATCGCGCACGGTTCGCCCGAACGTACCGACCTGGTCCAGGGACGAGGCGAATGCGACCAGCCCGTACCGGCTCACGAGACCGTAGGTCGGCTTGACCCCCACGACGCCACAGAAGGCGGCGGGCTGTCGCACCGACCCCCCGGTGTCGGAGCCCAAGGCCCCCGGAACCAGCCCAGCCGCAACGGCGGCCGCGGAGCCTCCCGAGCTGCCGCCGGGCACCCGGGTGGGATCCACCGGATTACGCACGGGTCCGAACGCCGAGTTTTCGCTCGACGAGCCCATGGCGAACTCGTCCATGTTGGTCTTACCAACCACCACCGCCCCCTCCTCCCGTAGCCGTCGCACGACGGTGGCCTCGTAGGGAGAGCGATACCCCTCCAGGATCTTGGAGGCGCACGTAGTGGGGAGCCCGTCGGTGGTGGCGAGGTTATCCTTGACGGCCACCGGCACCCCGGCGAGCCGTCCTTCGGCCGGCCGGCCTCCAGGTAGCTCGAGGTCGTCGGACGAGAGCACGGCCAGGAAAGCATTCAGAGGCTCGGGGCCCTCTTCACGCTCCCGGAGCTTCTGGAGCGCGGCCTGCCCAGGCTCCAGCGGATCCACATCCCCAGCACGGACAGCCGCGGCGACGGAGGCGATGTGCGTCATTCCTGGCTCGAGGGCTCGTCCTCACCACCGAGAGACGGTGGGGAGGGAACGACGAAGAAACCGTCCCTGAAGTCCGGCGCGTAGTCGCTGGGCCGCCCGACCATGGGATCGGGCTGCCGTTCCCCGGGACCGCGCTCGGGGGCGCCGCCCTCGGTGGGATCCACGGCCTGCGCACCGTCTACGGACACGGACGACAGGGTGTCCACGTACTCCAGAATGTCGTTGAGGTCTCGCCCGAGCGCTTCGGCCTCCGCCTCTGCAAGGCGCACACGAGCGAGCTCCGCGATCCGGCGAACGTCTTCGCGACTTACAGACACGACGCGCTGTCAGTCGTAGTCACGACGGAGACCCGCGTAACGGACCACCAGACTCTTGCTGCCCACCGACTCGAAGTTGATCGTCACCCTGAGATCTCTCCCGAAGCCCGAGACTTCGCCCACGGTCCCGGACCCGAACGTCTCGTGGACCACCCTCTCACCTTTCACAAAGCGTGGAAGGTCCTGGTTGAGGGCGGCGTCGAGATCGAGATCGTCGTCGGGCGCCTCTCGGTCGCTGGCCGACGATCTATCCCGGCGGGCCCTACGTGACAGGTAACCTCCCGTACTCCCCATTACCGAGGTCTCCACCTCTTCCAGGAGATGCTCGGGAATGGCTGCGACGAACGGTGAGAGACGTCCATACATGATGTCGCCGGCGCGGCGGCGTTGCCGAGCGTGCGTCAGAAAGAGCTTGTCCTCGGCCCGCGTGATCCCGACGTAAAAGAGGCGACGCTCCTCCTCCAGCTCCGCGGGCTCGTCGTAGGCGCGGCTCAACGGGAAGAGCCCGTCTTCGAGCCCCGAGATGAACACGACCGGAAACTCCAGCCCCTTGGCGTTGTGGAGGGTCATCATCGTCACCGCGTCGGCGTCGGGGTCGTGGCGATCCACGTCGGCCACGAGTGCGACCTGTTGAAGGAACAGATCGAGCTCGGTGAAGTGATCGAAGTCGTCGTCTTCCAGCTCCTCCATGAGCTCCGCATTGTAGTCGAGCGCCCCGGCGATGAGCTCTCGCACGTTGTCGGCCCGATCCTCGCCCTCGGGTCCTTCGTCCTCGAGATGGTGTGAGATCTCCAGCTTCTCCACGAGACTCTCTAGTAGCTCGCCTACGCGCATCTGGGAGGCCAGCGCCGAATACCTCTGTATCAGTATGGCGAACCGCTCGAGGCCCCTGGCACCCGCCGTCGCAATCTCGGGCGCTTCGTCGGCCCGTGAGGCCGCTTCCAGCAGTCCGATCTCCTGGGACTCTGCCCAGCTCGCCAGACGCTCCTGTGTGGCGGCGCCGATCCCACGGCGGGGATAGTTGACGATCCGCTCGAACGCCCCGGCATCCAGGGGATTCGAGATGAGCCGCAGGTAGGCCAGGACGTCCTGGATCTCACGACGCTCGTAGAACCGGACCCCGCCGACGATCTGGTACGGCAAGCCCCGCCGGCGAAACGCGTCCTCCAGCGCCCGGGACTGGGCGTTGGTGCGATAGAGGATGGCAACCTCGCGATGCGTGAGACCGGGATCCTCCGCCAGGCGGCCCTCGATCTGATCGCAGATCCAACGCGCCTCGTCCGTCTCGCCGGCAGAGGTCAGGAGCGTGATCCGCTCCCCCCCTGCTCGATCCGTGCGCAGCGTCTTCCCCTTCCGCTGCATGTTCTCCGCGATGACCGTGTTGGCCGCCGAGAGGATCACTTCGGTGGAACGGTAGTTCTGCTCCAAGCGCACGACATGTGCACCCAGAAACGCCGTCTCGAAGTCGAGGATGTTTCGGATGTCGGCTCCCCGCCAGCCGTAGATACTCTGATCGTCGTCTCCCACGACCATGAGGTTCTGGTGCTCCGACGCCAAGAGCTCCACGAAACGGAATTGCGCGCGATTCGTGTCCTGATACTCGTCCACCAGCACGAAGTTGAAGCGGCGTCGATA
Organism: Longimicrobiales bacterium; assembly: GCA_965238005.1. Classification (GTDB taxonomy): domain Bacteria; phylum Gemmatimonadota; class Gemmatimonadetes; order Longimicrobiales; family Gaopeijiaceae; genus CBDCKN01. The sequence goes on along the minus strand of OZ250165.1, from coordinate 1,448,479 downwards.
CCTGCTCAGGAGGTCCGGATCGGCCTCGAGAAGCTCCACCGGCTTGACCAGCAGGTCATCGAAGTCGAACGCGTTCTGGTTCTTTAACGACTCCTGGTACGCCGGGTACACTCGGGCCACGTTGCGGGCGAAGATGTCGAAGCTCCCCTCGTTCTCTTCGACGAACTGCTGCGGCGAGACGAGCCGATTCTTCGCTCCGCTCAGGTGCGCGCGAATCGCCTTCGGGCTCCAACGACGCGTGTCCAGCCCCACCGCCTCGGCCGTCTTCTTGATGAGCTTGAGACTCTGCTCGGCATCGAAGATGGTGAAGGTGTTCGTCCAACCCAGGCTCGGAGCATGCCGGCGCAGAAGGCGAGCACCCAGGGAGTGGAACGTGCCGATCCACATGCCTCGGGGCTCCTCGCCCAGCAGAACGGTGATCCTCTCCCGCATCTCGCCGGCTGCCTTGTTGGTGAACGTGACGGACAAGATACGGTCAGGGGGGACGCCCTGTTCGTGGATCAGGTGAGCGACGCGGGTGGTGAGGACGCGGGTCTTGCCTGACCCGGCGCCTGCCAAGACGAGTAGCGGTCCCTCGAAGTGGGTCACCGCCTCGCGTTGGCTCTCGTTCAGCTGCGTCAAATACGCATCGGAGGCGACCGCGCGCCGGTCCCGTGCTTCAGCAGAGGTGTTCAGTGCATCGACTCCGATCAGGGACGGGCCGCAGGAAGACGGACCTCGAAGGTGGCTCCCGCACCCTCGGTGTCCAGAAGATAAATGTGGCCCTTGTGGCCAGACTCGACGATCCGACGGGACAGGGTGAGGCCGACCCCCCAACCACGGTCCTTTCCGCTGACGCCGGGCTCGAAAATCTTGTCGCGCACCGCCGGATCCACCCCCGGGCCCGTATCCTTGATGCGTAGATGGACCCAGCCCGGAAGACCCTTTCGGACCTGCAGCCGGATCTCGCCCCCCCGTCCGGCCATCGCGTCCAAGGCGTTCTTCACCACGTTCTCGAGAGCCCACGAGAGGAGCACTTCATTCCCGAGGACCCTCGGCATGCCCTTGGGCACGTCGACGACGATGAGGATGCCAGTGGTGAGCCTGGGAAGACGCGCCTGCAGGTAGCTCTCCAGCTCCCTCACCACCTCACGGATGTCCAGGGGCTCCAGCTCGGGATCCCGACCGATGAGCTCGAAGCGGTGGCTGATACGCTCCAGCCTCACGAGATCCTCCTCGATCCCACCGGCGACGGTGTCGGACTCGAGGGATCCGGGCCTTTCCTCCACCGGCAGGCGAAGAAGCTCCAGCCAACCCTGCAGGGACGAGATGGGCGTCCCCAACTGGTGAGCCAGCTCACGCGCCATGACTGTCCAAGCCTTCTCCTGCTCAGCCCTGCGCTGGTACCGGATCACGAGGAATCCGATGAGCAGGGTGATCGCCAGACCGCTGGCCTGGAAGTAGGGAATCCACTTGAGCCCGGACAGCTGTGGAGTATCTCCGAAGTGGATCACGTTCCCCCCAGCTCCCCTGACGGGCTCGCGGCCCGTGGCGGTCAGGCGCCGGACCAACGCTTTGACCTGCTCCTGGCCCTCGGGAGTGTAGATGTCGAACGGCAGGTTCTCCACTGAAAGGACGCTGTCAGCCCCGTCCATGACAATCAGAGGCATGAGCGACCGGATGACGACCCCCTGTAGTTCGAAGAGGGCGAGGTCGAAACGGCCCGCATCCCGGAATCCCTCCTCGACCTCCGCCGTCTCCAGGTCTCCCGGGTCCTGGATGAGCTCCTGGGCGAGGGTGAACACCTCCGTCATGAGCTCTTGGTTGCGATGCAGCCCGTCGACGATCCTCTTGGTATAGAGGAGATACCAAGCCAGGAGTGCAAAAAAGAGCGTGGCCAGCGCAACGGGCCACTTGATGCGCATCATGGGGCGGATCCTCCATTACGCTGGTCGATCCCCCTCTGCATTGTCCTGCACGCCCTACCGGACTCCGGGTCCACTACGCTTCGATGATCGCGAGGCCGAGTCGCTCCTGGAGGGCTTCGGGTATACGCACCGAGCCGTCGGCCTGCTGGTATGTTTCCAGGAGGGCCACGATGAGTCTCGGAAGAGCCAGGGCCGAACCGTTGAGCGTGTGTACGAACTCGGGCTTTTCCCCGGCCGCCGGACGGTAGCGGAGGTTGGCCCTCCGGGCCTGATAGTCGGTGCAAGTGCTGCAGCTCGACACCTCGAGCCACTGTGCGACGCCAGGCGCCCAAACTTCCAGGTCGTAGGTCATCCCGGCTGAGAATCCGAGATCCCCGGTGGCCAAAGTCACAACCCGGTAATGGAGACCCAGCCGTTGAAGGATCGATTCCGCCTCGGCGGTGAGCTCCTCCAGGGCCTCCCGCCCCCGCTCCGGGGTCTCATACCGGACCAGCTCCACCTTGTCGAACTGGTGGACTCGTAGAAGGCCCCGTGTGTCCGCCCCGGCGGCCCCCGCCTCTCGGCGGAAGCAGGGGCTGTACGCCGTATACCGTACCGGAAGATCTTGGGCAGACAGAAGCTCGTCGCGATGCAGGTTGGTCACGGGCACTTCGGCGGTCGGGATCAACCACAGGTCGTCCCGCTCGGTCTGATACGACTCGTCGGCGAACCTGGGTAGCTGGCCCGTGCCCATGAGGGTGTCGCGGGTCACGAGATACGGGACCCGGACCTCGGTATAGCCGTTCTCCCCTGTGTGGATGTCGAGCATGTAGTTGATGAGACACCGCTGCAGTCGGGCTCCAACACCCTTGAGCACGGGAAAGCCCGAGCCGGAGATCTTGGTTCCCCTGGGCAGATCCAGGATGTCGAGGTCGCTTCCGAGCTCCCAGTGGGGCTTCGGCTCGAAGTCGAACTCCACCCGCGAGCCCACCACTCGGACGACCTCGTTGCACTCCACATCCCCCTCGGGCACCTCCTCCAGAGGGAGATTAGGGATCAACAGCAGGAGCTCACGAATCCGGCTCTCCGCTTCGACGACCTCGTCATCGATCTCTGAGATGCGCTGACCGACATCACGCATCTCGGCAATCATGTCGGCGGCGTCAGCACCCTCCCGCTTGAGCTCGCCGATCTTCTTCGAGGCTTCGTTCCGCTCCGCTTTGAGGTCGTTCACCTCGCTGAGACACCCCCGCCGTCTCTCGTCGAGCTCCAGAGTCTCGTCGACGGATGCCACGAGTCCCTTCGATCCTCGCCGCGCCAGGGCGGCTTTCACCACATCAGGCTCGCTCCGGATTCGCCGAATGTCGAGCACGTCAGTCTTCGTCCGGAGGGATGAGGTCCCGGCTGCCGCAATTGGGATTCGCGTCGTAGACGAACCGTAACGTGCCCAACGGCACATCGATCTCCAGGGCTTCCATCTTAGCGTAGAAGACGCAACTGAAGCCGAACCGATCCGAGGCCAGGTTCGTTTGGATCACGTAAACCGAGCCTAACGCCAGGGGGACGGCCTCGTCTTTCGTGTAGGCGGTCGTGTCGGCCGGAGCCTTGCGCACGTCGTCGAAGCTCAGGCCGGGAAGCTCGATGATCCTGGCCTCGCTAGGGATTCCGAGGACTTCCGGAAGCAGGAAGACCAGCTTGTCGTCCTGCGTGTCGAGAATGACGTCCCAGAGACCTGTAGAACTCGGCGACTCGACGATCCGTGCAACCCTGCCGTGGAAGTCGAACGCCGATGGGAGGTTCAGCTCGGGGCGGGCGAGAGAGTAGAGCAGCGCCGTGTCGGGGATCTGGGTCCACCCGATGTCGAAGGGGTTTTCCCCTGCACATGCGGCCAGCCCGAAACTCACAGCGATCGCAGCGACGCCGATGGTCGCAAATCTAGGGAGGATGTACCTGTTCACACGCAATTTTGGGTTGAAATTGAGGCCCAAGGCTACCCGAAGTGACTCGAGGGCGTCAACCCTGCAAGTACCTGACGTTCCTTGACTTCTACACCATTTAGCGGGTAGGTTCCCGCCCCGAGATCGCCTCAGGGAGGAGCCGAAATCGATGCCGAAGGCTGCTAAATCCCCTGCCCGACGCGGGCACATCCTGGTGGCCGATGACGAGCCCCATATTCGGCGTATCCTGCAGACACTTCTCGAGACAGCCGCCTTCCACGTTGATACCCAGCCCGACGGCACGGCGGCCATCAAGGCCCTCGAGGGTGATGCGCGCTACGACCTGATCCTCCTGGACATCATGATGCCCGGGGCCACCGGCCTGGAGGTACTCAGCCACCTCCGCGAGCTTGAGCATCGTAAGTCCACACCCGTTGTCATCCTCACGGCCAAGGGACAGGATGCGGACCGCGAGCACGCATTCTCCCTCGGAGCGAACGACTTCCTCACCAAGCCCTTCAGCCCCAAGAAGCTCCTTGCCCGAATCAACGAGATCCTCCAGGGATCCTGATCCCCACCTCTACATCACGATTCTGGCGGGAGGAGTCGGAAGTCGATTCTGGCCCGCAAGCACTCCCGCGAGGCCCAAACAACTGCTCCCACTCGCCTCGTCCGAGCCCCTCATCGTCGACACCCTCGCGAGGGCCCGACGGGTCGTATCCGATGACAGGATCCGCATCCTGACTAGCGCGAAGCTCGCACGTGCCCTAAAGGAAGTTCTGCCCGACCTGAGTGACGACGGGCTGATGATCGAGCCGCAGACTCGAGGCACGGCACCGGTGCTGGCATGGGTGGCCTGGGAGATGGCCAGGCAGGATCCCCAGGCCGTCTTGATCTCCCTCCACGCCGATCACATGATCCGGCCGGAGTCCAGCTTCGTGGATCTGATTCACGCCGCGGCAGCCCTAGCGGGCCGAGAGGATCTGCTCTTCACGGTGGCGGTCCCACCGACTCGCCCGGAGACGGGATACGGGTATATCGAGCCTGGCGAAACCATCGAGGCCTCCGACGGGATCCGCGCCTTCCGCGTGGCGTCTTTCCAGGAAAAACCGGACCAGGAGACGGCGGAGTCGTGTGTGGCGGCTGGCCATCTATGGAACAGTGGTATCTTCCTGTGGAGAGCCTCGACCTTCCTGGAGGAGTTGGAGGCCGTCGCACCGGAGATCGCCGATCTCCTTCCTCTCTTGGAGGAGGACAGGGTCCACGATTTCTTCGCCCGGGCTCCGGTCATGACCGTCGACGTGGCGGTGCTCGAGCGGAGCGGGCGCGTGGCATCCGTCGCCGCGACATTCGAGTGGGATGACGTAGGTAGCTGGGAGGCGCTGATGCGCAGCCAGGAACCCGGCGAAAAGGGCAACGTGATCATTGGGAGCGGGCACATGGTCGAGAGCTCGCGGAACGTGGTCTACTCCCCCGAGGGCACCGTGGTGGCCTACGGAGTGGAGGATCTCGTTATCGTCCAGTCCGGGGAGGTGACCCTGGTGACGCGTAGAGAGCTCGCACCCACCCTAAAGGACCTCCTGGACCAGCTTCCCCCGGAGCTCCGGGGGGGAGCGAGCCTTGCGGATGGAGGAGTCCTTGCCGGGGGAGCCCTCTCGGACGAGGCCGGCCTGCCGGACGAGACCCGCCCCCCGGAGGAAGCCGGCTGATGAGTCTCTACCTCTTCGACGATGCGCGTGCCCGGAGTTGGACGCCGTTCGCCACCACCAGACCCACGGGAGAGCTCCTCTTCGGCTGCCTGCTCCTGCGCGAGCGAGCGGAAAGATTCTGGGGCAGGCAATGCGCTGGGCAGCTGGTGGATCCGGCTCTCACCGGATTCGACGAGGTCGGTTCCCCACCGGTCCTCGATGCGGCCGCCGCAGGCGACGAGCCGCTGATCTTCTTCTCGAGTCGAGCGGTTCCCGACCTCGACTCCACGCCTCCCACCGACGCCCCGGCCAGGTTGGTCATCGACGGCCAGACCGTGGGGTGGATGGTGCCACCCGACGACGTTTCGCTCGGAGAGAGCGACTTTCTCGACCCTGAGTCTTCGACGCTGGAAGCGCCTCTTGTGGAGGTACGGGGACAAGTTCTCGGGGAGCCCTGGGAGCTGATGGCCGGGAACGGCGGGCAGATCCGTCAGGACATCCCCACCATCTTCCCCGAAAGCCGCTTCACGCTGCCCGAGGGCGTTCACTGCTCGGGAGCCGAGCGGATCTCGGTGGGCTCCGGCGTGAGGCTCGAGGCCGGCGTACATCTGGACGCCACAGACGGACCGATCCGTCTCTCTGACGACGTCCACGTGCTGGCTTTCACGCGACTAGCCGGTCCTGCCTTCGTGGGCCCCGGGACTCAGATGCTCGGCGGGGCGTTCCAGAACGTCAGCATCGGCCCGGTCTGCAAGGTCCGCGGCGAAGTGGCCAGCTCCGTGGTGCTGGGATACTCCAACAAGGCCCACGACGGGTATCTGGGTCACTCCTATGTGGGGAAGTGGGTGAACCTGGGCGCCTTCACCACCAACAGCGACCTCAAGAACAACTACAGTACCGTGCGGGTGCCTACCGCCGGGGGCCTGGTGGACACAGGCCTCATGAAGGTCGGTTGTCTGATCGGAGATCACGCCAAGACCGGGATCGGCACGCTGCTCTCCACCGGCAGCGTCGTAGGTACCGGCAGCAACCTGTTCGGTGGACTCATGTCCCCCAAGTACGTACCCCCCTTCACCTGGGGGTCGGGCGACACGCTCGAAGAGTACGATCTCGACCGCTTCCTCGAGGTGGTTGAGCGGGCCATGGGTCGCCGAAATATGCCTCTTGCCGAAGGAGCCCGTACGCTCTTGATAAACGCATGGGAGAGAACGCGGTCGGATCGCTCGTGAAGCTCGCCCGGGCTAGTGCGCCCGAACATGAGTATGGTTACGCACCGAGAGGGCCGAAGCGCCCGATCCGGGGCACCCGCGCCGAAAGGCGTGGGTCAGATGCGGGCTCGTGAGGGTCTGCGTCCTCGGAACCGGGAGCGGCGGCAACGCGACGTTGGTGGAAGCGGGTGAGACCCGTGTGCTGGTCGACGCCGGCTTCAGCGGGCGTGACCTGGAGCGACGCCTCTCCCAGGTCGGTCTGCCCCCTGAGGCCATCGACGCCATCGTCATCAGCCACGACCACGGTGATCATACCAGGGGCGCCGGTGTGTTCAGCCGCCGGCACGGGACGCCCGTCTACGTGACAGAGCGCACCCAGGAGGCCTGCTCGCGGGTCTTCCGTGGGACAGAGCCAACCGTCACCTACCGTGCGGGACGGCACTTCGAGGTCGGATCCATCCGTGTCGAGCCGTTCCTCACGGTTCACGATGCGGCGGATCCGGTGGCGGTGGCCCTGGTCGACGCGACGACGGAGACCCGGGTCGGGGTAGCCACTGACCTGGGGAGGCCGAACGCCCAGATCCGCCTGGCGCTGTCCGGCGCCGACTTCCTGATCCTTGAGGCCAATCACGACGAGGAGCTGCTCCGGACAGGACCCTATCCTTGGGCGGTCCAGCAGCGCATCGCCTCGAGCCACGGGCATCTCTCGAACCACGCCGCCGCACGGTTCGCTTGCGAGCTGCTCCATCCGAGGCTCGCCGGCGTACTCCTGGCTCACCTCTCGCAGGAGTGCAATCGTCCCGAACTGGCGGAAGCCGTGGTAGGAGATGCCCTACGGGCCGCCGGTTACGAAGGCTTCCTGGGAGTGGCTCCTCAGGGACGGCCGACCGAGTTCATCGACATCGAGGAGCTGCGGCGCCGCACCGGACCCGCACAGCTGACGTTGCTTTAGGAGCCTGGCCGAGTAATGGGGGGGGACACTAGAAGCCGAAGAGCCTGAGAATGTCGTTGGAGAGTGCCCAGAGCATGATCCCCATGACAATCAGGAAGCCGACGTGGCTCCAACGTAGGCGCTGCTCAACCGACAGCGCCTTGCCCCGCACGGCTTCGATCCCCAAGAAGACCAGATGCCCGCCGTCCAAAATCGGAATGGGCAGGAGGTTGAGGATGGCCAGATTCACCGAGAAGAGCGCCATGAACCGCAGGAACGTCTCGAGTCCCATCTGCGCCGCCTGGCCAGACGCTGCGCCGATGGTGACGATACTCCCTAAGGATCGCGGCGAGACCCCACCCGTCACCAGGTCCCGCAGGAAATCGAGAATCAGAGCGCTTATGCCAATTGTCTCGGCCCACCCGAGCCGGATCGCCTGTGCAATGGACACCGGCTGGTACGATAGCTCCGACCGGGGCGGGTAGATGCCCACCTTCCCGACCCGGACCGTCTCGCCGGTCAAAGGATCATCATGGGTCTCCTCGTCGGGCGTGACGTAGCGCGTCAGAGGCCGGCCCCGCCGCCCAAGCGACAGCTCGGTGCGCATGCCGGGTCTGGACTCGATGACGTCCACGAAATCGTACCAGTGGGTGATCGGCACACCGTTGGCCGTCAAGATCCGGTCGCCGGCCTCGAGCCCTCCCGTGTCCGCCGGTGAGCCCGAATTGACATAGCCCACCTCCGGCTCGACCCACAGGCGGAGGGCGCGCACGAGCTGAACCCGAACATCGGGGTCGGTGCCCAGGTCGATGGAGATCGCAGCGGCAGGCTCCTCGGCGATCACCTCGAGCGGTCCGGCGGGCGCCTCCAGGATGCCGTCGCGAATGTCGCCCGAATGTTCGACTTCCCTCTCACCCACTCGAACGAGCCGAGAACCCTCTGGTAGCTCGGCGAGGGCTTCGGTTCCTTCGGGCAGAAGTCGGGCCTCCACGCGGGCGATCCGTTGCTCAGCGTTCTCGGCCATACCCCACACGGCGTTTACGGTGAAGTAGACCGCGAATGCAAAGGCCATGTTCATGACGACGCCGGCCGAGATCACAATGGTCCTGGCCCAGATGGGCTTCCCGTCGAAGTCGCGGGACGAGGGCTTCCGGGGCTCCTTCACCGGCCCACCCTCCATACGCTCTATGACATCGTCGTCCATCCCCCCCATCTTCACGTAGCCGCCGAGGGGGATCCAGCTCACCACGTACTCGGTCTCACCTTTCTGGAAGCCGAAGATCGCGGGGCCCAGACCGATGGAGAACCGCTGCACCTCCACGCCCACGGCCTTGGCCGCAAGGAAGTGCCCCAGCTCGTGGACAAAGATGAGGACGCCAAGTACGACAATGGTCGCCAGGATCGTCATTCCGTCTCCAATATCCCTCTCGTGGGCGTCTCACGCCCAGCGGTGCTCACGCCGCCACCCGCATACGAATCACCCACTGGCCATGGACCGGGACGAGGCAACGAACTCGCGAGCCGCCGCTCGGGCGGCCGCGTCTGCCTTCACTACGTCACTCACCACCTCGACGTTCCGTCGGGGCACGTGGTCCATGGCGTGGGCGACCACGTCGGCCATCTCCAGGAATCCCACTTTCTCCGTCAGAAACGAATCTACCGCTATTTCGTTTGCCGCGTTGTAGACCGCAGGGACGGTGCCCCCACGTACACCCGCTTCGACGCCGAGAGCGAAGAGCCCGAAGCGCTCGACATCGACTTCCTCGAAGGTGAGGGGGGACGATCGAATCGGGTCGAACGTCCTGAGCGCGGGATCTCCGACACGCTCGGGGTGGGACAGCGCGTACAGAATAGGGAGCTCCATGGTCGGGAAGCCCAGTTGGGCCAACACCGAGCCGTCGGTGAACTCGACGAAGGAGTGGACGACCGACTGGGGATGTACCACCACGTCGATCCGTTCGTACCCAATGTCGTAGAGGAAGTGGGCCTCGATGACCTCCAGGGCCTTGTTGGCCAGAGTGGCCGAGTCAATGGTGATCTTGGCGCCCATGTCCCAGGTGGGGTGGCGGAGCGCCTGGCTAGGTCTGACGCCCTCCAGCTCCTCGCGACTGAAGCCCCGGAAGGGCCCTCCCGACGCCGTGAGCACCAAACGAGCCACCGACGACAAATCGTATCCCTCCAAGCATTGTAAGATCGCCGAGTGCTCGCTGTCGATGGGGATCAGCTCACCACCACCCTTGCGGGCGGCCTCCATGACCAGGGGACCGCCGGCCACCAGTGATTCTTTGTTCGCGAGGGCCAGGCGCTTGCCCGCTCGGAGGGCGGCGAGAGTGGCCTGCAGCCCCACCGAGCCGACGATGGCGTTTACCACCACGTCGACCTCGGGATCGGTGACCAACTCCAGCACCTCCTCCGGGCCCGCTCTCCAGTCTGCGGGTGGGAGATTCGCCCTGTCTGTGAGAGCTTCCGGATCGGCGAGCACGGCCATCGGAACCTCGTGCTCGGCGACCTGGGCAGCGAGCCGGGCGACCGATCGATGGGCGCACAGAGCCACAACACGGAAGCGGTCCGGGTGGCGCTTAACCACCGAAAGCGTGGCGCGACCGATGGAGCCCGTCGACCCCAGGATGACGACGCGTATCACGACCAGTGCCGAATCAGGATCAGGAGCCCGTAGGTGAAGGGCACAGTGAAATACAGCGCATCCAGCCGATCGAGGACTCCGCCGTGTCCCGGGAGCAGGTGGCTGGAGTCCTTCACACCTGCCTCACGCTTTATGACCGACTCGGCTAGGTCGCCCACCTGGCCTACCGGCGCGATGAGGGCACTCACACCGGCAGCGCCCACCATGGAAAGGCCGTACACCGGGACAGCGGAGAGCCAGAGCCATGAATACAGAGCTCCGACCGCGACCGAGCCTCCGAGACCTCCCAAAGCTCCCACAACGGTCTTCTTCGGACTCACGGCCTCGATGAGCTTGGACTTGCCGAAGCGGGTTCCGAGCCCGTACGCGAAGCTGTCCCCGAGCCAGGTGACCCAGATCGGGAAGATGAGGAGGACGGCGCCGTGAAAGGCGGTGGCGGCGTCGGAGCTCTGCTCCGGGAGGGCTCGAAGCAGGATCCAAAAGGACAGCGTGCCCCCCGTATAGAGCGCTCCACCGATGGTGGTCGCGGCGGCGGTGAGGGGCTGGCCTTCCGGCCAGCGCTGCCAGAGGACCAGAGCTAGTGCCAGCAACGTGGCGGCGACCACCAGGCCTAAGGCCACCTGAGCGAAATCGCGGTAGCTCGGGTAAGCCGTCGCGATGAGCGGCAGGACTGCTGCGACTGGGATCCCGAGCCACCCCAACGGCCTCGATCCCCGCTTCGCCGTGATCGAGTAATACTCACTGGCCGAGAGACCCGAGGCCGCGGCCATGAGAATGCCCAGATACCAGCCGCCCCAGTAGATGATCATCACCGCCATCGGAATTCCGATGGCGGCGACGATCAACCGGCTGGCCAGCTCCCCTTTGGGCATGGGCGGGGGCGGTCCCTAGTGTCCCGTTGCCAAAGTTCGCGAGCCACCAACAGGGACGGGGCGCCGTGGGATCAAGGCGGGACCACGCGGCGTAGCCCAAGCGGGCACCGCGCGAAGCGTGGTCGCAAGGAGTCCCAACGCCGAGCCCGCGGATGCACCGTGCCCTCGACTGGCCGAGACACTTTGGTAACGGGACACTAGGAGTCTGCGCCGCAGAAGCACAGCTGACTGAGCCGAATGGTCATCGAGCCGTCCGCGGCGAGGCGGATCCGGGTGATTGGGAGGTTGAGGACTTGTGTCTGCGACGGATCGGGAGAGCGGAATGGATGCGTTGGGGGGGGCAAGAGAGCTACGAGAGCCCTCGCGCCGGCAGATGCGGGTGAACCCTCGTGCAGTCATGCCGCCTGAAGGGTGTGCAGCCGCTTCACATTGAGTGCCAGGCACACGAGGGTCCACTCGGCCCGGACCTTCTCGAGGCCCCGGAAGCTGAATCGTCGAAAGCCCATCACTTCCTTGATCCAGCCGATGGGCGCCTCGGCCTGCGACTTTCGCCGTGCGTAGCGTCTGCGGCCATCTTCGCTCGCCAGCTTCTCCGCCATGCGGACTTTCGCCGGATATTCCTCCTTGTCAACCGTGGGGGCGGCCTTGCCCTCCCGGGCCAGCGCCACATACCCGTCGATGTCTCGCTCTTCCAGTTCCTCGAGATCCCGCTCGTTGCAATAGCCCGTGTCCGCCAGCACCTGCGCCGGCGTCTCGCCGTACGCTTGCGCCACCGCGTCGACCATGGGCACCAGCTGGCCCTGGTCGCTCGCGTTGTCCGTCACCTCGGCCCCGACCACCAGCTGGTTCTCCCCCTCCACGACCGTCTGTGCGTTGTAGCACTGCTGGAACCCCTCCGAACTCGTCTTCATGATCCGGCTCTCAGGGTCCGTGAAGTTGCTCTGCGCCGCCTCGTCCGGCTCTCCGTACTCCCGCTTGTAGGGCCTGCCGCCCTTCGGGTTGCGCGTCTGCCCCGGCTTGCGGCCCCGTGCGTCGTCCGCCGCTCTCTGCTCGGCTTCCAGGCGCGCCTTCGCCTCCCGGATCGCCGCCAGCCGGTCCTCGCGCCGCTTGAGCTCCTCCGGCACCTCGTCTCCGCATGCTTCCTCGCCGTAGCGCTCGTCTTCCGCTTCGTCCACCGCCTCGGCCCTCTCCAACAGCCCCCGGATCTCCGCCTCCAGCCGAGGCTCCCCGGTCACCATCCGGCCGTAGCTCATCGCCTTGCGCTTGTTCGCGTTCGCCCGAACCTTCGTCCCGTCCACCGACACCCTGCCAAGCCCCGCCAGCCCCAAGGCCCGCGCGAGCATCACCACCTCCACAAACACCGCCCGGAAATCCCCGAGATGGCGCTTGCGGAACTCGCACAGCGTCCGGTGCTTCGGGAAGTTCTCCGCCGCCAGCATCCGAAACGCGACATCCTCCTCCAGCTTCCTCGCCATCTTCCGCGACGAGAAGGTGCCCGTCGCATACGCGTAGATCAGCACCTTGACCATCATCCGAGGGTCGTACGGCGAGTTGCGCCGCCCGTCCCCCCGGTACCGCCCGTAGAACGCGCTCAGCTCCACCGCGTCCACCAGGTCGCTCACATGGTGCGCCAAATGACCCTCCGACACCCACTCCCGAAGATCCGGAGGCAGCAACAACATCTGCTCCGGATCGTACGGTCGAAATGTCGTTCCCATTCACCCCCCTCGGTGATCCGCAAGCCTTCCCAATGCCTTCGCTACCACCAAAGATAGCCGCCGCAGGGTTCTGCGGCGCAGACTCCTAGCTGACGGTCACACGACCGAAGCGTCGATCGCGTTCCTGGTAATCCGAAAGAGCCCGGAAGAGATCGACCCTGGAGAAATCGGGCCACAATACAGGCGTGACGTGCAGCTCCGTGTAAGCGAGCTGCCAGAGCATGAAGTTGCTGATCCGGAGCTCCCCGGACGTGCGGATGAGCAGGTCGGGATCGGGGAGCCCCCTGGTGAAGAGGCTGTCACCGAACGACTCCTCATCGATTTCGCGTGGATCCAGCTCCCCCGCGGCCGCCCGCTCGGCCATGTGGCGGCACGCCCGCAGGATCTCTTCCCGGCCGGAGTACGAGATCATGAGATTGAGACGGAGATTCATGCCTCCGGCCGTCTCGGAGACGATCTCCTCCACCGCGCCTCGAGTGGACTCGTCCAGAGCGTCCACGTTACCGAGCACGTGGACCTCGACGCCCTGCCCCTTGAGCTCAGCCCTCTCCTGTGTGGCGTACAAGCGCAACAAGCCCATGAGGGCCGTGATCTCGCGACGTGGACGCTGCCAGTTCTCTGTGGAGAAGGCGAAGAGGGTGAGAATCTCGATTCCGGCGTGGATGGAGCCTTCGATGGCCCTCCGAACCGCCTTCATGCCCTCTTTGTGGCCCGCAACACGAGGGAGGCTGCGCTGTTTGGCCCATCGCCCGTTCCCATCCATGATGATCGCCACGTGTCGCGGGATCTGCCCGTGGACGCGAATCTTCTGTAGGAGTTCCGAGGGCGCCATAACAAGTGAAGGCCGGTCGAGCGGGTCGCGGCGAGCAGGCGGCGCGACCGGCTAGATGGCCATCACCTCCTTCTCTTTGTGCTGGAGCATGCCGTCCATCTTCCGGGTATAATCGTCCGTCAGCTTCTGGATTTCTTCGAGCTGCCGGTGGCCCTCGTCATCGCCCGTCTCATGCTCCCTGATGGCGTTCTTGATGTCGTCGTTCCCCACCTTGCGGGCATGCCGGATCGAGACCCGGCCCTCCTCGGCCATCTGGTGTAACAGCTTGACGTACTCCTTCCGGCGCTCCTCGTTCAGCGGCGGGATCGGAACCCGGATCAGGTTCCCGTCGTTGGCGGGATTGAGTCCGAGGTCGGCCGTCAGGATCGCCCGCTCGATATCGCCGAGGAGTCCCTTGTCGTACGGCTGGATCACGAGGAGGGAAGCCTCCGGCGTCGAGATGTTGGCTACCTGATTGAGCGGCATCTTCGAGCCGTAGGCGTCGACCCGTACGGTGTCCAGAAGCGCGGGAGTCGCTTTGCCCGTTCGAACAGTCGCGAACTCGCGGCGCAGCGCTTCGATGGCGTCGTCCATCCGTGACCTGGCTTCCTTCAACGACATAGCCACCTCTCAGCGTGTGCTTTCTCTTCAGCCCCAACCAGCGGGCCGCCTTTATCGGAGCCTAGGAGACCAGGGTCCCTACCTTCTCTCCCCGAATGGCAGCGGTAACGGCTCCTCTATCCTCCAGATTAAGGATGATGATCGGGAGGTCGTTCTCTTTGCAAAGTGCGACCGCTGGGGCATCCATTACTCCGAGTTCCCGCGTGACCACCTCTTGAAAAGTAATGGCCGGAATGAACTCTGCCGAGGGGTCGCGAACGGGGTCGGCGCTGTAGATGCCCTTCACTTTCGTGGCCTTGATCACCACGTCGGAGCTCATCTCCATGGCCCTCAACACGGCAGCCGTATCGGTGGAGAAGTAGGGATTGCCCGTGCCACCGGCGAAAATCACCACCCGCTCCTTCTCCATGTGCCTGAGCGCCCTCCGGCGAATGTAGGGCTCGGCCACCTCTTCCATGCGGATGGCGGTCATCACCCGGGTGGCGACTCCTTTGCGCTCGAGGAGGTCCTGGACGGCCAGGGCGTTGATGACGGTGGCGAGCATGCCCATGTAGTCCGCCTGTACGCGGTCCATGCCCTTCTGACTCGCCAGAGCTCCCCGGACGATGTTGCCTCCCCCGATCACGAGACCCAGGCTCACTCCCATCTCGTGAACCGCCCTTACCTCGTCGGTGAGGAGATCCACCACCGACGGCTCGATTCCGAAGCCCTGCTCACCGGCGAGGGCTTCGCCCGAGAGCTTGAGCAGGACTCTCTGGTACCTCGCACCCGAGCTCGCGGCCATGTCGGCGCTCACGTGACCTCGCCGACCTTCATGCGGGCGAACCGGCCGACCTCGATCTTCTCGCCGGTCTTGGCCGACATCTCGGTGATCAGCTCCTCGATGGTCTGATCGGGATTCTTCACGAACGCCTGCGGCAGTAAGGTATTCTCCTTGAAGTACTTATTGAGCTTTCCTTCGACGATTTTCTCGGCGATGTGATCGGGCTTGCCCTCTTCTTTCACCTGCTCGCGGTAGACCTTGCGCTCCCGCTCGACGATCTCAGCGAGGATGTCCTCGGGTCCCACCGCCAGCGGCGCCGACGACGCGATGTGGAGCGCCAGATCCTTGGCAAGCTGTCTGAAGTCGTCCGTATTCGCCACGAAGTCCGTCTCGCAGTTGACCTCCACGATCACGGCGGTTCGGTTGTCGAAGTGGACGTACGAGCCGATGGTCCCCTCGTTGGCCGACTTCCCCGCCCTCTTGGCCGCCTTGGCGGCTCCCCTGGCCCTCAGGAGATCGATGGCCGCCTCCATGTCGCCGTCGGTCTCCACCAGCGCCTTCTTGCAGTCCATCATGCCCGCACCGGTTCTATCGCGGAGGGCCTTCACGCCTTTCGCAGAAATCGACATCGTCCAGTCCGTCTCACTCGAGTTGTCCTAACTATAAGAAAGAGGCGGGAGCTCCCAACTGCTCCACCTCTATCGTCCCCAAAAACAGCTGGGGCGCAGTCACTGCGGTGCTCAGGATTCCGACTCGGCCCCGCCCTTTTCAGCTTCGGCGTTCACGGCGTCATCGGCGGCTTCTTCTCCGGAAGCGGCGGCCGAGCCTTCCGTCTGCTCTCCGCCGTCGCCCTTGACGGCCTGGTCTCCGGCCCCGTCGCCCAATCGCTCGGCGATCACTTCGGGACGGGGATACCGCTTCGGGTGCCGCCTGGCGGCCGGACGGTCCTGGGCCTCGGTGGTCTCACCAGTCTCGGTCGAATAGGTCGTCGCCTGAGCCTCTTGAACCATCCGTTTCTTCTCCTCGGGCACCTGCGTGCTCGCCACCTGCACGGACTCGGCGATGGCCTTAGTGATCAGGCCGACGGAACGGATGGCGTCGTCGTTGCCTGGAACCGGGTACTCGATCAGATCCGGATCGGCGTTGGTATCCGTGATGGCGATGACCGGGATGCCCAGGCGATGTGCCTCGCGGACCGCGATGCCTTCGCGCTTCACGTCTACCACGAAGAGGGCACCCGGGAGGCGAGTCATGTCCTTCACCCCCGACAGGTACTTGTCGAGCTTCAACCTCTCGCGGTCGAGGAGAAGACGCTCCTTCTTGGTATAGAACTCGAAGGCGCTCTCCTCCTGCCCGCGCTCCAACTCCTTCAGACGGCGAATCTGCTTACGGATCGTCTGAAAGTTGGTGAGCATGCCGCCGAGCCAGCGCTCGGTTACGTAGAACGCGCCGCACGCGTTGGCCTCCTGCTCGATGATCCCCTGTAGCTGCCGCTTGGTGCAGACGAAGAGGATGCGTTCGCCAGCCAGAACCACTTCCCGCACGGCCTCCTGCGCCACGATCAGGCGATCGAGGGTCTTGCGGAGATCGATGATGTGGATGCCGTTGCGCTCCGTGAAGATGTACTTCCCCATCTTCGGATTCCAACGGCGGGTCTGGTGTCCGAAGTGGACGCCAGCCTCGAGCAGTTCGTTCA
The DNA here is from genome assembly GCA_965238005.1 of Longimicrobiales bacterium. Taxonomy (GTDB): domain Bacteria; phylum Gemmatimonadota; class Gemmatimonadetes; order Longimicrobiales; family Gaopeijiaceae; genus CBDCKN01. The sequence continues at coordinate 1,431,704 of OZ250165.1, read as the reverse complement.
GGCCCACCTGCTGCTGCATGTATCTCTTCGTCTCGACGGTTTAACGCTTGGAGAACTGGAAGCGCTTCCGCGCCTTGGGGCGACCGGGCTTCTTCCTCTCCACCTTTCGCGAATCTCGGGTGAGGAAGCCCCCCTCCCGGAGCACCGAGCGCAGGTCCTCGTCGTGCTCCACCAGGGCCCTTGCGATGCCCATGCGGAGCGCGTCGGCTTGACCCGTGGGCCCACCGCCGCGGACGCGGACCCGGATATCGAACTGCCCGTCCATCTCCACCGCCTTGAGGGGCTGCTCGATACGCTGTTGGTGGGTAGAACGGGGAAAGTACTCGGCCAGCGGACGCGAGTTCACCGACCACTCACCCTTGCCGGGCTTGAGCATCACGCGGGCGACGGCGGTCTTCCGCCGGCCTACGGTCTGAATGCTGTTTCCCGCCATCAAATCGTTTCCGATTCCGCTCAGATCTCCAGGGGCTGCGGCTGCTGACTCTGATGCGGGTGATCCGCACCCGCATAGACCTTCAGCTTCTTACGCGTGTGCCTCCCCAGCGTGTTCTTGGGAAGCATGCCCCGGACGGCCAACTCGATCACCCGATCCGGATGGTTCGTGATCATACGCCGGAAAGGGATGTGCCTCTCGCTGCCCATGTATCCCGAGTGCCTGAAATAGGTCTTCTGATCCGCCTTGTTGCCGGTCAGCGTGACCTTCTCGGCATTGATCACCACGACGTAATCTCCCACGTCGAGGTGGGGCGTGAACATCGGCTTATGTTTGCCACGAAGAATCCGAGCGATCTCGGTGGCGAGTCGACCCAGGGTTTTTCCCTCGGCATCGACGACCCACCAGGCGCGCTCGACCTCGTCTGCCTTCGGAGTGTATGTCTTCACCGTGTTCCCACGAGTTGTTGAACGACAGAGCAATAAAGGATAGTAGCGGCCACAGGGGGTGTCAACGGGGGAAAGGGCAGCGTTTCCACGGGTTTTCGACCGGACGAGATACCCGATCGTCGTGTCTCAGCAGACGGATCCTGCCGGGCCGCCGGACGTCTCTGTCAGCTACGCATTTCTACTGGAAGTACGTCTCCAGAAAGCGGGCCCGGGACGCATGTCGGAGCCGTAGTAGCGCCTTCTCCTTGATCTGCCGCACCCTCTCTCGGGTGATCCCCAGCAACGACCCGATCTCCTCCAGCGTCATGGGCTCCTGATCGTCGAGTCCGAAGTACAGCCTAAGGATCTTCGCCTCACGCTCCTTGAGCGTGGAGAGGGCATCTTCCACGCTCTCCTTCAGGGCGTGCTCGTAAGCTTCGTCTTCGGGTCCCGGGGAGTATTGGTCCGGCAGGTAGTCGAGGAGCCGGTTGTCCTCACCCGGTGTAATGGGCGCGTCGAGTGATAGATGGGACTGGGATATCGCCAGCGTACGCTCGACCTCCTCTTCCGAGATGTCGAGATCGTTGGCGAGCTCCTCTACAGTGGGCTCCCGTCCCAACTCCTGCAGAAGAGCCGAGCTCCTTCGTCCGATCCGATGGAGAGCTCCGGCCCGATTGAGGGGGACCCGTACGATCCGGCTCTGCTCTGCCAACGCCTGTAGAATGGCCTGCCGAATCCACCACACCGCATAGCTGATGAACTTGATGCCCTTGGTCTCATCGAACTTGTGAGCGGCCCGAATGAGGCCGAGGTTCCCCTCGTTGATGAGATCGGAGAGGGGTACGCCCTGGTTCTGATACTTTTTCGCGACCGAGACGACGAATCGGAGGTTGGAGCGGACGAGCTTGTTCAGGGCCTCTTCCTCGCCCCGCCGAATGCCTTTGGCGAGGCGTACCTCTTCGGCCTTGTCGATCAGCGGATACTGGCTGATCTCCTTGAGGTACTGATCGAGCGACCCTTCCCGGAAGGAACCTCGACGGGAAGGAAAGCTCATCTAGGAGTCTGCGCCGCAGAACCCTGCGGCGGCTATCTTTGGTGGTAGCGAAGGCATTGGGAAGGCTTGCGGATCACCGAGGGGGGTGAATGGGAACGACATTTCGACCGTACGATCCGGAGCAGATGTTGTTGCTGCCTCCGGATCTTCGGGAGTGGGTGTCGGAGGGTCATTTGGCGCACCATGTGAGCGACCTGGTGGACGCGGTGGAGCTGAGCGCGTTCTACGGGCGGTACCGGGGGGACGGGCGGCGCAACTCGCCGTACGACCCTCGGATGATGGTCAAGGTGCTGATCTACGCGTATGCGACGGGCACCTTCTCGTCGCGGAAGATGGCGAGGAAGCTGGAGGAGGATGTCGCGTTTCGGATGCTGGCGGCGGAGAACTTCCCGAAGCACCGGACGCTGTGCGAGTTCCGCAAGCGCCATCTCGGGGATTTCCGGGCGGTGTTTGTGGAGGTGGTGATGCTCGCGCGGGCCTTGGGGCTGGCGGGGCTTGGCAGGGTGTCGGTGGACGGGACGAAGGTTCGGGCGAACGCGAACAAGCGCAAGGCGATGAGCTACGGCCGGATGGTGACCGGGGAGCCTCGGCTGGAGGCGGAGATCCGGGGGCTGTTGGAGAGGGCCGAGGCGGTGGACGAAGCGGAAGACGAGCGCTACGGCGAGGAAGCATGCGGAGACGAGGTGCCGGAGGAGCTCAAGCGGCGCGAGGACCGGCTGGCGGCGATCCGGGAGGCGAAGGCGCGCCTGGAAGCCGAGCAGAGAGCGGCGGACGACGCACGGGGCCGCAAGCCGGGGCAGACGCGCAACCCGAAGGGCGGCAGGCCCTACAAGCGGGAGTACGGAGAGCCGGACGAGGCGGCGCAGAGCAACTTCACGGACCCTGAGAGCCGGATCATGAAGACGAGTTCGGAGGGGTTCCAGCAGTGCTACAACGCACAGACGGTCGTGGAGGGGGAGAACCAGCTGGTGGTCGGGGCCGAGGTGACGGACAACGCGAGCGACCAGGGCCAGCTGGTGCCCATGGTCGACGCGGTGGCGCAAGCGTACGGCGAGACGCCGGCGCAGGTGCTGGCGGACACGGGCTATTGCAACGAGCGGGATCTCGAGGAACTGGAAGAGCGAGACATCGACGGGTATGTGGCGCTGGCCCGGGAGGGCAAGGCCGCCCCCACGGTTGACAAGGAGGAATATCCGGCGAAAGTCCGCATGGCGGAGAAGCTGGCGAGCGAAGATGGCCGCAGACGCTACGCACGGCGAAAGTCGCAGGCCGAGGCGCCCATCGGCTGGATCAAGGAAGTGATGGGCTTTCGACGATTCAGCTTCCGGGGCCTCGAGAAGGTCCGGGCCGAGTGGACCCTCGTGTGCCTGGCACTCAATGTGAAGCGGCTGCACACCCTTCAGGCGGCATGACTGCACGAGGGTTCACCCGCATCTGCCGGCGCGAGGGCTCTCGTAGCTCTCTTGCCCCCCCAACGCATCCATTCCGCTCTCCCGATCCGTCGCAGACACAAGTCCTCAACCTCCCAATCACCCGGATCCGCCTCGCCGCGGACGGCTCGATGACCATTCGGCTCAGTCAGCTGTGCTTCTGCGGCGCAGACTCCTAGCCCTCAGTCGTCCATGAGTCTGATCGCGTCTCCAAACGGAAGGGGAGGCGCCGAAGAAGGGAAATGATAAGTCAAGGCGCTGGTAGCGCAACCGCCCCACCGAAGAATCTTGGACGAGTGCGGCGCGGCCGCCCCCCCGCGTCCACGACCTCGCGGCGGTATCCGTCAGCGGATTCGCCCACCTACCCGATCCCACCGCACGGCACGAAGCCACGGTGGTCGTTGTTCGCCGGTGGCGTCGAAGGAGAAGTAAACGATCCAGGGCCGACCACGGATCGCTTCCCTGTTCACGAACCCCCAGTAGCGCGAATCCTCACTGTTGTCACGGTTGTCCCCCAGCACGAAGTAGCTGCTCTCCGGGATGGCGAGGGGACCCCAGTTGTCTCGTGAGGGCCGGTAGTCTCTACTTCGTGAGCGCGGACGCCCAGTCGCCCTGGCCAACAGATGGCTGCCCTGCCACGTCATGTTGGGGTGAACGGCGTCGGCACCGCTGCGGTCGATATACCGCGCATATTCCTCATTCACCTCGACGCCGTTCACATAGAGGGCCTTGTCCCTCATCTCGAGCGTGTCGCCGGGCACGCCCACGACCCTCTTCACATAGTTCTTGAGGGGATCATGCGGAGGGTTGAATACCACGATGTCACCTCGGCGTGGCTCTCTCCACGCCGGGAGCTTCATCCCCAACAGCGGCACCTCGGCTCCGTACACCGCCTTGTTGACCAACAGGAAATCCCCCACGAGAAGCGTTCCCTCCATGGAGGACGTGGGAATCTTGAAGGCCTCGACGAGGAAGGTCCGAACGACCAGAAAGAGGATGAGAGCGAAGAAGAGCGACCGGGTCCAGTCCCAGATCAGTCGGAGCGGGCCCGGCCCTCGTTGCTCTCGAACCGCGTTCCGCTCCTCGCGCATATATGCCGTCCTGAACCGAATCTGGTGCCTTCGACCATACCCGCCACACTCTCTCCGAGTGCGGTGTGCCCTGTCCCCCTGCCCTGGCTACCCTCGACAGGTGGAAACTAAAAACTACACGGGCGCCGGGCCTCCGTTCCAGTCTGGCTGGGACGGGAGTCCTCGGATTAGGCCTTCCCCCGAGAGGGGATCCGAGCCTAGTCTAGTGATAGAGGATATCACCCTCGAATGCACCGGTGACGGGTCGGATCGGACCACCGGGATCGGAGGAGGGATGTACGTGAAAGGAAAATTGTCTCCGGTTTCATGCCTCCTAGTGATCGCCGTTTCCGCCGTTGCCCTCAACTATCTCCGCGGCCGGGCACCGATGTTCGGGGGTGGGGCCCTGGGTGAAGGGGTTGGGGCCTCGGAAGAGTGCCCTGCGGGAGACCCCCGGTTCTGCGATGAGGGGGTGTTGGCCGGCCCCGTCGCGGCGGAGATCATCTTACAGGCCAGTGAGACCTGTACGGACGTCGGATATCTGTGCGTGGAGCTCAAGGAATCGGGCTCCCAGCGCATGTATCGATGGCCCGACGGGACCACTCGCTTGCGAATCCGCATTCCTTCACCCCCCAGGGCGACTCGAGAGCGTGCCCGGGACCTCCAAAGAGCAGCGGTGCGGGGATTCCAATACTGGAATCGGAAGCCGTTCGAGTTGATCATCGACTCACGCACGACGTCCACGGAGCCGGCCGACATCACAATCTCGTGGGATTCGGTTCTTTCTGGATCTCAACTGGGAGTGACGCGCATTGAGTGGAGCGTCGAGGACGGCGAGCCCCATTTTCGAGTACTCCGGCTCGCCCTGGCCACCCGCAGCCCCTCGAACTGGAACTACGAGCTAAGACCTCAGCAGGTGCTCCTCACCGCAGCCCACGAAATGGGTCACGCTCTGGGACTGCCCCACAGTGACTCGCGCCGCGACGTCATGTACCCGACCAACACCGCGCGCAGCCTCTCGACGAGGGACTTCCGGACACTCGACGCGTTGTACGGCCTCCCCAATGGCGCCGAGATAAAGAGGGACTAGGGTTCCGTTGCCAAAGTTCGCGAGCCACCAAGAGGGCCGGGGCGCCGTGGGATCAAGGCGGGACGACGCGGCGTAGCCCAAGCGGGCACCGCGCGAAGCGTGGTCGCCAGGAGTTCCAACGCCGAGCCCGCGGATGCACCGTGCCCTCGACTGGCCGAGACACTTTGGTAACGGGACACTAGGACTCTGACAGGCTCCTAGGCGTCTGACAGCACGACCTGCCGGATCCCTCAATCGTCCCGTGTGAGGCCGTATTTCTCGATCTTCTTGTAAAGGTTGGAGCGTGGCATGTCGATCTGGCGCGCCGTTTCGCTAACGTTCCAGTCGTTCTCGCGGAGCTTGTGGGTGATGTAGACCAGCTCGGCCTGTTCCTTGAACTCGCCGAAGGTGTGTATCCCCAAGAGCGCCCCCCCAAAGCCGTCACCGCCGGTCGCACCGGCCACCAGGGAGTCCACATCCGCCGCCCTCACGGCCTCGCCCGGCGACAAGATGAGCAGCCTCTCCACCGTGTTCCTCAACTCCCGAACGTTGCCAGGCCAATCCAGAGCCTCGAGACGGGCGAGCGCCTCCTCCTCCAGGATCTTCGGGGCGACGTGGGTGACCCCCACGGCTTGGCCGACGAAGTGGGCGACGAGGGGCCGAATGTCCTCGGGTCGCTCCCGCAGCGGAGGAACCACGATGGGTACGACGTTCAGCCGATAGAAGAGATCCTCCCGGAATCGTCCCTCGGCGATCTCCTCCGGAAGGTCCTTGTTCGTGGCGGCGATCACCCGGGCGTCCACCTGGATGGCCTTGGATCCGCCCACTCGCGTAATCACACCCTCCTCGAGGGCCCGAAGCACCTTTGCCTGAGCGGCCAACGACATGTCCCCAATCTCATCCAGGAACAGGGTGCCCTCGTGTGCCTGCTCGAACTTCCCCGCTCGATCTGCCACGGCACCGGTGAAGGAGCCCTTGATGTGGCCGAAGAGCTCGGACTCGATGAGCTCTGCGGGAATCGCGGCGCAGTTGACCTCGATGAATGGAGCCTGCTCCCGGGCCGAGAGGCGATGGATGCCGCGCGCCACGAGCTCCTTGCCCGTTCCGTTCTCACCGCTGATGAGCACGCGGGCATCGGTAGGCGCCACCCGCTCGATTCGCTCCAACACCCCCCGGACGGAGGCTGAGGCCCCGACGATCCTGTGGCGGTCGTCGGCCTCGCTCCGAAGCAGCCCGACACTCTGGGTGAGGCCTCGGAGCTCCAGAACATTGCGCAGGCTGACGAGGAGCCGATCGGTGTCCAGGGGCTTCTCCAGGAAGTCGAAGGCCCCCTTGCGGGTGGCGTCGACGGCCGTGTCGATGGTGCCGTGACCGCTGATCATGACCACGTGGGCGCCCGGGTCCACCTTGCGGATGCGAGAGAGCACTTCGAGACCGTCCAAGCCCGACATCTTCACGTCCAAGAAGGTGACGTGGGGCGCGAACGACTTGAACAGCTCGATCGCCTCCGGACCGTCCGCTGCCGTCATCACCTCGTGCTCTTCATACTCGAAGACCTGCCTGAGGGCGTGTCGGATGGACTCTTCGTCGTCGACGATCAGGATTCGTGACATGAGGGTGTCGGCTCGTTCTGTCGCCTCAGCGGTCGCTGACGAGTACCAGACTGTCGCGGAGGATGTACGCGGTCTTGAGCCCGTCGGGAAGCGGGATGGCGATGGCACCGTCGGGAAGCCCCGCCACGTACTCTCTCCCGAAGGCCTCGAGGATCTCGGGAATCATGCGGTCCGGAACCGGTATGAAGGCGGCCCGCACGCCGTGGACGACGAGGGCATCCCAACGCTCGTCCTCCAGGGGAGCGAGAGCACCCTCGAGGGATACCTCGAGCGTATCGGGCAGAAAACCCAAAACCGCGTTCAGATTCGGAAGCCGGGGGAACGCTTCGACGGCGACGCGAGCGGTCAGGGTGACGACCCCGTCTGCCATCTCCACCCGCGGTTCGCTGATCCCTTCCGGTACGATCCCCGGGACCGAATACCGCAGGATGGACACGATCTCGGTCGAGCTCAACGCCAGCTGGTCTCCGGCCTCACCTCGCCGCAACGCCTCGAACCGGTCCATCGTGGCCGCGGCGAGCTCCGGGGACGCCGTGATCTCGGCAACGTCATCCCCGCTGGAGAACCATGGCGCCAGCTCCGGGAAGACGGAGGGACCCCATCGCCATCCTGCCAGAGCGGCGGCCACCAGGAGAGCTGCGAAAACAATCTTCCCGAGGCAGCTCTTGAGGCAGCCGAGTCCGAGCACGGCTACCCCTCGAACGCAGAGCTGCGATGAAGGGTGTAGCGCGCTCCTGCCTTCGAGAGATGACTCCGCATCAGGTCGAGCTTTCGAACCGTGATCTCACCCTTGTAGGTGAGGGCCGCCGCCTTCTCGTCGAGCCCGCGGAAGGCTCCCGCACCGTTGCGGGCCTCCGCCCTTCCCAGGGTGAGATGGGGATGAAACGCCCTGGTCTCTCGCCCGAACCCAGAGTCGGTGAGAGCCCACTCGAGATCCTGTTTCAGAGCACGCAGAGCGGGAGTGGGCTCGACTCCGACCCAGATCACGCGTGGCCGGCGAATCGTGGGAAAGGCCCCGAAGCCCTCGACGGCGATATCCAAGGCACCCGTCGTCAGCGCGACACGCACTACCGCCTCTTCCACGGACTCGATTCGGTCTTCCGAGACGTCACCCAGGAACTTCAGAGTGAGGTGGTACTTCTCGGGCTCCACCCAGCGCACTGGGAGCTCCGACTCCCGAAGCACGCGGGCCGCGCGATAGATTCGGTCCTTCTCCTTCTTGGGCAAGCTGAGTGCTACGAAGAGACGCATGGCTGCAGATCACACCCTGGACTGTTCAACAATGATTCGGGCCTTCCACAAGAACGACTACGCCACCCTGCGATTTGCGGCCACGCCCCGCTGCCAGGTGGCCCGTGACAGAGGAACCTTGCGAGAAGCTACCGGGATCCCGCAGAGGTAACAACCTAACCCGCGTCGGAGAAAAACGGCTCAACTCCTCAGCGGTCGACGTGTGTGAACCCAAGGGCGATGGGACATATGCCGGTGGGAACCACCGCTTCGGTGGCGAAGTCCTGGGTCAGGCGGATCGCCGCGCTCGGGTTCACACAGTCCGGCCGGAGGGCGTACATCCTCCCATCTCCGTCGAAGGCGACTCCCGCACTGCTACCAAGGCCTTCCGGTGCAACGGCGTCCTCCGGCGCCCGTATGAACGACGATGAGGCTGGGCTCCAGGCGCCGATCCCGAAGGAGAAGGACGAGAAGTACAGGCTACCGTCGACCCCGAACGCGGGAGAGGCCGGGAACTCTCCGAAGCCGGTGTGATGGGCGACCTCGGTCATGCTCCCGAGGTCCACTACGGACAGGCTCCCATTTCCCGCACCGAATCGTCCCGCGTTGACTACGTAGAGGAGGCCATCGGGCCCCACCGCGGCACCGCTCGGGTTCTCCCCCGAGAGCTGAACCGTGCCTACGACCGCGAGACTCGCCCCGCTGATGATGGAGACCGTTCCCGGACCCTCCGGGAGGAAATCCGGCCCGAGCTCCGCGTTGAGCACGAGTCCCTGGCCGCTTATGCCGGTTACGTGCTGCGGAAAGCCACCCACCGGGATGGGGGGCGCCACAGCTCCCGTCACGATGTTCACGGGGGAGACCGAGTTGAGATTGGGGTTGGCCACCAAGACCAGGGCGTCGGTCAGAAAAGCCGCCCCGGTAGCCCCTGACCCCTCGGGCAAGGCTATCGTCTGCAGCAGAATCCCAGAGCTCAAGTCCACCACCGCAACGGCCGGAACGAAGCCGAGGGGAACTACGGCCAGCGAGCCGCGAAGGGCCAGGCCTACCGGAGATCCGGCAGGCGACAGGCCGATGGTATTGGGCGCATCCGGCTCGTCCACCGAGAACACGGTGAGGGACACGTCCAGACTGTTGACGACGACCCCGATCTCTTCTTCGACGAGCCGATCAGGCGCCGCCGCGTCCTCATGGCATCCCAGGAGGAGACACGAAGAAAGCAGAACCAGCCCAAAGCTCATCTGCCTCCCGGCCCGTCCGCGGCTCATCCTCCACGTCCACGCGTCGATCCGCTGCATGCCCACTTCCTTTCTCCTATCGTGGGGAGCTCCGGCTCCCGTGTGATATCGTCGGGGCTCGGCCCTGTCGGATGTTTGTCGGGGCTCAACCCCTTGTGCGTCCCTGGGGCTCAACCCCCGTCTCCCGCGCCGAGGATCACCGTTATGCTCAACGTCCGTCCAGGATGCGGATAGCCGAAAATCAGCGTGTCTTTCCGGTCGAAGAGTCGATCGACCTGGGCGGCAGCCCGGTACTCCCTTCCGGCCAGCCTCCCGCGCCTGGCCAACCGTAGCTCCGTCGCCCAAAAGGCCGGAAGCTCGTTCACCAGCGAGGCGACGGGAAGGCGTGCCCCGGTGAGCTTCACGCCCACCTGCCCGTCCCAGCTTCCCGCGGTCAGGCCCAACAGAGCCGCCCCGCTGTGGCGGGGGCGGTACATGACCTGGACCGGGACGGGATCGGGACGGTCGTACGTCACCGTGGTCATGGAGTAGTTCGCCGAGGCACGCAGGACACCGGACGATAGGGAGCGCGTCACCTCCCCCCACGCGTCCAGGCCCCAGCGGTTCACATCGACGTTTCTGGGCCCCCATACGAAGCGAAAGTCAGGAGCCCAGACGATCATGTCGATCACGTCTCCCCGATACACGGAGGCTCCCCCTGCCAACACGGACCTCCCCCGCCGACCCCGCACTTCTACTCCGGTTTCTAACTCCCACGGCACGCGCTCGGCTCTTAGATCCGGGTTCGGCGCGACGGCGACCCCCTCGCTGAAGAACTGGTCTCCCAGGGTGGGCAGGCTGAAGCTGCTCCGTTGGGCTGCGTGGAAGGAGAGTCCCGGTCCACCGAGGCTCACCGTTACGTCGTGGGTACCTCGCCACCGGCCGGCCAGGCCATCCCAATGGCCTGCTGCCGTCAATTCGATCTTCGTGCGGGGGGCGGCGGGAGCGAGGGACCCACGGGCGCTGACGCTTACGGCCTTGCGACTCGTGGGTGCCGAAACGGAGAGTGCCCCCGAGTTGACCCGCTGGACGCTGGCGAGAGCTCCCAGGGACATCTCCGAGAGCCAATCGATACCAGGCTCCCAGCTCACATCGCCCCTCGCGCCGGCGGTAGTCACACGGGTTCGGGTATCGAACGGCAGTCCCACCGGCGGCTCCGGATCACGGTACGCTGAGCCATCCAGGTGCAGGTAGCCCGCCACATCCCCCCGGCCGCCGCCCAGTCTCCCACTCCAGGCCGCCGAACCGCGCGCTCGCACCGCTTCTTGGCGAGCGAAGGTCGAGGGGGCGAACTCCTTGCCCGGGAGGCCTCGGTGAACCGACTCCACACCCAGCCGAAACCGCGTCTCGCTCCCCTCACCCGGTAGTGACAGGCTCGCCCAGGCAGCCAGGTGCCTTTCATCGGCGTTTCGGCGAATGGCGTCCACACCACCCACTTCGGGCGCCTGGGTAAAGGAAAACTCCCCGTCAGTCCGAAGGCCCTCGACCCCGAGCCCGAGCCTCGCCTTCCCCACCTCGAGACCCCCCTCCCCCGACACCTCGATCCGCCCCAACGACCCCACGCCCACCCGGACCCCGAAGGCCGTGGGAGCATCGGCGGTTCGGATAAGGATCACTCCCCCCTCCGCTCCCGGACCGAAGCGGGAGGTCGCCCCCCCGGCCACGACTCGGATCTCCTGGATCGCACTGGCAGCCACCCGGGAGAGGTCGGCCTCACCCGTGATGGGATCGTTCAGCGGCGCTCCGTCCAGAAGCACCAGGACGGCGTCGGCGGAGCTGCCCCGGATGGAGGCGGTCTGGGCTCCTGCCACCCCCTCGCGACGGACGACCACGGCGGGAGCCGTGGCCACCACGTCACCGGCCGTCCGCGCCCCGGAGCTTCGGATGTCGGCCCGGACGATGCGATGGACGCCCACGGATCGCAGACCTTCGACTTGGACCGCGAGGGAATCGACAGAGATGGGCGCCGGCTGGAGTAGGTATGTGTTCCGGGTTATGAACCCGTTCCAGACCCGGATCTCGCCGACGAGAGTCGCGTACCCGAGATGCTCGATCCGAATCGCCTGGTCGCCGGGATCGAGCGCCCTCAGGTGGAACTCGCCCGAGCCATCCGAATGGCCTACCCGCTGAGAGGCCGGCAGGACGATCAGGGCGTCCACGACCGGGAGGCCCGTGGTCGCGTCGATGACTCGGCCGAGTAGCTCCCCCGGGTACTGCCCGGCCGCAGGAAATGCACACGCCAGAACGGCCGCAACGGCCATTCTCGTGGCTGCCCATAAATGAAAAGCCCGCACGCCTTCCCCTCGAAGAGTGCTTGGTCAGCGCGGGCGTGCAGGTCTACTGACTCAAGGCCGCTCTCCTCACCTTCCCAGGGGCTTCCCCAGTGGTGGTGTATCAAGGGAGCGTTTTCCAGCCCTCATGGGCCGGGCCTAACACAGTGGCGGGGCCGTACCGGAGTCTCACCGGCTTCCGAGATGCCTCGCCCGCGTTGTGGTTCTCTTGTCGGGACCAACATATCACTGCCCCGGGCTCCATACCAGGCCACGACAACACGGACGACGCCAGTGCACGGTACGCATGATCCCGCCGGCTGGGGCCCCGAGTGGGCCAGAACCCCGAGCGGGTGAGGACTACTCTCGATCTGAGGTGGGAGCGAGGAGCGGGGTCTGCCCCAGGCTCACGATCCTCGTGGTGGGGTAGGCCAGATCGATGTCGGGCTCCTTGTCGACAATGTGCAGTACGGCCTCCCAGAGAGCCTGATGAGCCTGGCGTCGTCGGCGCGGATCGGTGAGAAAGCGGAGTGTAAGGCAGATCCCATGATCCACGACCGACGTGTAGACGGTGGCGGTGACGGTGCCGTACGAGATCAGCATTCGGCTCGGGCTCCGCTTGAGCGATTCCCGTGCTCGCTCACTGGCCTCCTTCGTCTCTTCCTGGACGACAGGCAGGAGCATCGCCTTGGCTTTGCGCCAGTCACTCTCGAACGTGATCACGACGGGAATCTCGTGCCACAGATACGGGAACTCGGCCGTGTAGTTGGCGATGGGCTCGGTGAGGATCTTCCCGTTGGGAATCTGGATGACCCTTCCGGTGCTCTGATCCGCCGCCACCCAGTTCCCGATCTCATTGAGCGTGAAGTGAAGGACAGAGATGTCCACGACGTCACCGGCGTGCTCTCCGACCTGGATACGATCCCCGAGCTGGAAGGGGGGCTTGGTCACGATGACGAACCACCCGGCCAGGTCGACGAGGACGTCCTTCAGGGCGATGGCCACGCCGGCGGCGATCAGGCCGAGGAAGGTGCCCACCTGCCGGAGCCCCTCCACCCAGATGGACGCGATGAACAGCGCTGCCAGCACCCACGTGACGTAGGCGATCGTCTTCCCCCGCCGGTACCGGAGAGCGCGGTCCTCGATGGTGCTCTGAACGACTCTCTGCAGGACCCGCCGCAGCAGCCAAACGAAGAGCAGGACGACGGCCGTGAGGCCGATCTTCCTCCACGAGAGGCTGTCCAGCAACAACCCCCTGCTCAGAAAGTCGATGCCCTGGGCCACGGCTGCTCCCGCGGAATCGGCCGGGGTATCCTGGACGGCGACCCGGACGATCGAGGCCGTCACCGGCCTCTCCGTCGCCACGAGCCACGGGGCCTGACGTGTGACGGTGTGGTCTGGAGATGCATGGACTCATGGTAGTGTGGACCGCTCGGCTTCGGTACCCCTGTTGATCAGGCTCCCATACGCTGCCGGTCCAGGCTTCGATACTGCACCGCCTCCGCCGCATGGGTGGGAGTGATGGCGTCGCTGCCATCGAGGTCAGCGATCGTCCGGGCCACCTTGAGGATCCGGTGGTACGCCCGAGCCGACAGCCGGAGTCGGTCCAGGGCCCGCTGAAGCAGGCGGGCGACGTCGGCGGAGGGGCGACAGTGGCTGCGGATATCGGCCAGACCCATCTGACCGTTGGCGAAGACCCTCGACGAGTCGCGCAGGCGCTCGATCTGACGGTGACGGGCCTGGGCAACCCGCTCGCGAACGACGGCACTCCCCTCACCCGGCCGATCCTCGAACAGCTTCCGGAACGGCACCGCCGGGACCTCAACGTGAAGGTCGATTCGATCGAGAAGTGGACCCGAGACCCTCGATCGATAACGGAGTACGCGCATAGGATCACAGCCGCACCGCCCCGAGTCGTCTCCAAGCCAGCCACAGGGACATGGATTCATGGCTCCAGCGAGCATGAATCGCGCCGGGTACCGAAGCGCCGAGCGCACCCGCGAGTGGGCCACCACCCCGTCCTCCAAGGGCTGTCGCAAGGCCTCGAGTGCGCTACGCCGGTACTCGGGAAGTTCGTCCAGGAACAGGACGCCGCGGTGAGCCAAGCTGACCTCGCCAGGCCTGGGGATCGACCCTCCTCCCACCAAACCTGCATCACTCACCGTGTGGTGGGGAGCTCGAAAAGGCCGTCCCGTCAGAAGGGAGCCTCCGGCCGGAACCAGACCCGCAACCGAGTGGATCTTCGTAACCTCGATGGACTCGGCCACGGTGAGGGGGGGAAGGATCCCGGGGAGGCGTCTGGCAAGCATGGTCTTCCCCGAGCCTGGAGGTCCCAGCAGGAGCAGGTTGTGGCTTCCGGCGGCAGCGATCTCCATGGCGCGCTTCGCGAATTCCTGACCGTGAACATCGGCGAGATCCGCTGTCGTGGGTCCAGTCTCCCGTAGGAGACGAGCGGAATCCACTCTCGTAGGCGGCAGCGAGCGCCCTCCCGTCAGGTGCTCCATGACCCTGCCCAGGCCATCGCCACCGAAGACCTGGATGCCGCCCACTCCCGCCGCCTCCCGCGCGTTCTCCAGCGGAAGCACCAATCCGGTCACACCCCGGTCCTTGCAACCCGCGGCGATGGGAAGGGCGCCGCGGACCGGTCTCAGACGCCCATCCAGTCCTAGCTCCCCGACGAAGCAGAGGCCCTCCACGCGATCCTGTGGGACGACGCCCATGCCTATGAGAAGCGCGAGCGCGATGGGTAGGTCGAAGGCACTCCCCTCCTTCGGCACGTCCGCCGGCGCCAAGTTCACGGTGATGCGACGGGGAGGCAGGGAGTGTCCTACGTTCTGGAGTGCCGCCGCGACCCGTTCTCGTCCCTCCCTGACGGCTCCCTGGGGGAGTCCCACGACGACAAAGGCGGGAAGCCCCACGGAGAGGTTGACCTCCACCGACACGGAGCGGCTCTCGACCCCATGCACCGATGCAGAGCGAATGTGGGCGAGAATCGATGTGCCTCCAGGACTGGGCGGTTGCCTCTAACCCTGCAGCGAACCAGCGGGCGGATCCATATCCCGGAGAGAATCACGTAGGGGGTGAGCGGCAGACCCCCGGCAGACGCCGACCGGCTCGCGGGTGCGCGATCGACGCATGGGCTCCCAGTGTTCCGTTTCCGAAGTTCGCGAGCCACGAAGAGGGTCGGGGCGCCGTGGGATCAAGGCGGGACGACGCGGCGTAGCGCAAGCGGGCACCGCGCGAAGCGTGGTCGCAAGGAGTCCCAACGCCGAGCCCACGGATGCACCGTGCCCTCGGCTGGCCGAGACACTTTGGTAACGGGACACTAGCTGAAGAGGGGCGGCCGCCTGCTATGGAAATCCGTGGCGTTCTGTCAGGCCCTCGCCACCCGGAGGGTCTCCGCGTCTCCCCACAGATTGCCGATGAAGGAGACGCTCAGGGGGTCCCCTCGTCGGTGAAGCCGCTGGGCACCACGACCGCCGGATGACCCGTCAGGTTCGTCATCAAGGAGACATCCGGGGCGGGCGTGGGGGTGATGAAGACGTCGATGCTCCCCAGCGCGGCCTCCAGCGCCCCCATGACCATGGTGCGAACCCGGTTGGCCTGGATGTACTCCACGGCCGGGATCATCCGGGCCGTGGGGAACGATGTGGGCCACGCGCCCCGAGTCTGCCTAACGAGCAGCTCGACGCGACCGCTGGTGGTCAGCCTTTCGAAGGCCGCAGCCGCCTCGGCAGTGAGGATGATCCCGAGAGCACTCAGGGGAAACTCGGTGGGAAGATCGATGGGTACCGGATCCACCCCGAGGGATCTCGGGGTCTCCAAGGCCGCGTGATCGTGCTCGGTCGCCGGCTCGGCCTCGAAGCTCTGCCCCGGAGCGCCAGGTAGGCCTGCTGATTCCGGTTGAGCCGCTCGAGCATCAGCTCCCGCTCCTCGTCCGTGAAGCTGAGACCGGCCACGGCGTCGGCGTCCTCGAGCATCTCGGATGTGATCTCACCGCGCTCCTGCATCCGGGCCCAGAGAGCACCCGGCTAGAGCGTGCCGGCAACCCCAAAGGCCGACATGTGAGCCATGAATCCGCGGCGATCCAGGGCGTCGGGAGGAGTGGGATTGGGCATGGATCCCTCGCAAAGCATGAGGAAAGAAAAGCGGGCCGATATGGTGCGCACGCCCAGTATCACCCTGCAAGGCCGGGTGCTAGATTGGTGCGCTAAACTCCGAACATGAATCAATTGCGGGAGCGCTCCATGAATGTTGCCGTTCTCGGCGAAACTAGACCCGGAGAGAACCGGGTAGCGCTGATTCCTTCGACCATTCGTGAGCTCGCCAAGATCGGGTGTGACGTCACGGTCGCCTCGGGAGCCGGGCTGGGGTCCCACTTCACCGATGAGGAATACAGGGAGGCGGGAGCCAGCGTCGCAGCTGACGCGGCCGCAGCACTCCAGGGGACTAAAGTCGTCTTGAAAGTCCAGGCGCCGACCGATGAGGAGATCGCCGGACTCCCCAACGGGGTGGTCCTGATCTCGCTCTTGTCTCCTCTCACCGACCCGGAGCTCATCGGGCGCTTGGGGAAGGCAGGAGTGACGGCCTTCGCCCTCGAGCTCATTCCGCGAATCACGCGCGCACAGAGCATGGACGTCCTCTCCTCGCAGGCGACGGTGGCGGGGTATAAGGCCGTTCTCATGGGAGCGGACGCGTTGAGCAAGTTCCTCCCCATGTTCATGACGGCCGCCGGTACCATCCGGCCCGGCAAGGCCCTGATTTTGGGGGCGGGAGTGGCCGGTCTCCAGGCCATCGCCACCGCACGGCGGCTGGGGGCCAAGGTGGAGGCCTTCGACGTGCGGCCCGAGGTGAAGGAGCAGATAGAGAGCCTCGGTGCGTCGTTCCTCGAGACGGAGCAGGAGGTCACGGCCGAAGGTGAGGGCGGATACGCCAAGGAGCTCAGCGAGGAGCAGCACCAGCGGGAGTTGGAGCTTATCGCGGCTCACATCTCGGATGCGGACCTGGTCGTGACGACCGCTCAGATTCCGGGCCGTCCGGCGCCCGAGCTCATCACCGAAGAAATGGTCGACTCCATGCGGCCAGGATCGGTGATCGTCGACCTCGCCGCCGCCTCGGGGGGGAACTGTGCCGTAACCCGGGAGGGCGAGACCGTCGTCCGGAACGGCGTCAAGGTCATGGGACCTGCCAATCTTCCCGCTGGCATCCCTGTGCACGCCAGCCAGATGTTCGCCAAGAACGTCGCGACGCTCCTCAAGGAGCTGGTGACCGACGGTGAGCTCTCCCTGGACTTCGAGGACGAAGTCGTCGCCACCACGTGCGTGAGCCACGGTGGTGAGGTTCGACACCCACCCACGAGGGAGCGGCTCGGGCTCGCATGACCACGAGCCGGCATACATCGACTTTGTCAGGCCGAACCCCACTCGGCCCACGCCCGATACTGTATCACAAATAGAAGGAGGACTCGATGGGCGAGATGGTCGTAGGACTCTACGTCTTCGTCCTGGCTACCCTGGCCGGTCGGGAGGTGATCACGAAGGTGCCCCCGACCCTTCATACGCCCCTCATGTCGGGGGCCAACGCCATCTCGGGCATCGCCATAGTCGGAGCCCTGGTGGTTTCCGCCCAGGTCGAACCGGGGTTGTCGGAGATCCTGGGGATCACGGCCATCGTCATGGCCATGGTGAACGTGGTCGGTGGCTTCATGGTCACCGATCGCATGCTCCAGATGTTCAAGAAGAAATAGCCGCCCACTCAAAGGAGCAAACCAATGGATCTCTCGCTTTGGGTGGAGCTTTCGTACCTCTTCTCTTCCGTCCTCTTCGTGGTCGGGCTCAAGCGACTGCAGTCTCCCGCCACCGCTCGCGCCGGCAACCGGTTGGCCGCACTGGCCATGCTAATCGCCATCGTGGCCACGCTCGTGGAGAACCAGGCCGTGAGCTGGACCGGAATCGTGGGCGGCATGATTCTGGGCGGCCTGATCGGCGGCGTGCTGGCGCGCACCGTGAAGATGACCGACATGCCGCAGCTGGTGGGGGCCTTCAACGGGTTCGGTGGAGGAGCCTCGGCCCTGGTGGCCGCGGCCGAGCTGGTTCGAGTTCAGACCACCGGGGCCACGCTCGTCCTCGGCGATGGGCTGACCATCGCACTCTCATGCCTGATCGGAATGGTGACGTTCTCGGGCAGCTTCGTCGCGTTCGGGAAGCTCCAGGGTCTCGTAACCGGAAATCCGATCACCTTCCCTCTCCAGAAGACGTTCAACGCCTTCCTTTTCCTGGCCCTCCTGGGCCTGGGCGCCTCGGTGATGGGTGTGTTCCAGGTCGGAGGACTGTCCAGCCTGGTCACGTTCTCGATCTTCTCGGTCGTCGCGCTGCTTCTGGGCATACTGTTGGTGATCCCGATCGGGGGCGCCGACATGCCCGTCGTGATCTCTCTCCTCAACTCCTACTCGGGCCTGGCGGCCTCCGCGGCCGGATTCGTAATCGCCAACAACGTGCTCATCATCAGCGGTGCGTTGGTCGGGGCTGCGGGGCTCATCCTCACGATGATCATGTGCAAGGCCATGAACCGCTCTCTGGCGAACGTGGCCTTCGGGGCATTCGGAGCCGAGGGTGCCACGGTCGCGCAGATCGGTGCGGGTGACAAAACGGCCCGCTCCATCGACCCGGAAGGGGCGGCCATGATACTGGCCTACGCCCAGTCGGTGATCGTGGTCCCGGGTTACGGGCTCGCCGTCGCCCAGGCCCAGCACGACCTCCGGAAGGTGATGGACAACCTGGAGGAGCGTGGCGTGGACGTGAGATATGCCGTCCACCCGGTCGCCGGCCGGATGCCGGGGCACATGAATGTCCTGCTCGCGGAGGCCGACGTCCCCTACGACAAGCTGTTCGACCTCGACGAGATCAACGACGATTTCGGTCGCACGGATGTCGCGCTCGTGGTGGGAGCCAACGACGTGGTGAACCCCGATGCCCACAATCCCCAGAGTGTCATCGCAGGGATGCCGATCCTCGACGTCGAGCGGGCCAAGAGCGTGATCATCATGAAGCGAAGCTTGTCACCGGGCTTCGCCGGGATCGACAACCCTCTGTTCTACATGGATCACACGATGATGCTCTTCGGGGACGCCAAGGCGTCCATGACCGAGCTGGCCAAGGAGGTCAGAGAGGCCTGACCCGGGGCGCGGCTCCGTGACTAGCACCTCAATCTGGTTGGGCCTCGGCAGCCGCCGAGGCCAAGAGCTCCCAAGCCCGGCGGACATGGGTCTCGGTGGACCGCAGGTTCCCCACCGAGAACCGCAGCGCCACGCGCCCGTGGAGTCGGGTGTGTGAAAGGAACACATCCCCGCTTTCGTTCACTCGATCCAGGATCGCCATGTTGAGTCGGTCCTGGAACTCGCCCGCATCGGTGGCGTCGCCGCATTCCGCCGTACCGCCCGTCCCGGGCGTGTCGCCAAGTGCGGCTGAGGGCACATAGCGGAATACCACTGTGCTGAAGGGGACCGGCGCCACCCGTTCCCATCCTGGCGCGTCGTCCACGAGGCCGGCGAAGATCGAGGCGAGCCGGCAGTGGGCTCGGATCCGCTCCGCGATCCCCTCACTCCCGAAGTAGCGGAGAACGAACCACAGCTTGAGGGCCCGCAGTCGACGGCCCAACGGCAGGCCATAGTCCATGAGGTTGGTAGCGCTCTCTTGCTCCCTCGTCCTCAGGTACTCCGGTGTCACGCTGAAAGCTCTTCGCAGCTGATCGGGGCGCCTGCAGTATAGAATCGAGCAGTCGATGGGCGTGAACAGCCACTTGTGGGGATTCAGCACAATGGAGTCGGCCCGCTCCCACCCGGAGAAGTGCTGCCGGAGCTCGGGAACGATGGCGGCCGGGCCGGCATATGCCGCGTCCACGTGAAGCCACGCGCCGTATTCCTCCGCGACGTCCGCCAGCTCGTCAACCGGGTCCAGGCTGCTGGTCGAAGTCGTTCCCAGAGTAGCCACCAGGGCCACGGGACGGATCTCACGGGCCACATCCTCTTCCAGAGCTCTCCGGAGCGCATCCGTGTCCATTCGGAACTCGTCATCGGCCTCGATGCGCCGCACTCCCTCGAGTCCGAAGCCCAGAGTGATCGCCGACTTGTCGATGGAGGAGTGGGCCTCCTCGGAGGCGTAGATGCAGCCGACGGGAGTCCTGAAGAGACCCTTCTCTCTCGCTTCGGGAAAGCAAGCTTCGCGCGCCGCTGAGAGCGCATACAAGGTGCCGGACGAGGCCGTGTCGTTGATCGCACCCTGGAACGCCGCCGGGAGCTCCACGAGCTCACGTAGCCAGTCGAGCGTGAGCTCCTCCAGCTCCGTGCCAGAAGGAGAGCTCCGCCACACCATGGCATTGACGTTGAGGGCCGCCGAGAGCATCTCGCCCAGGATCCCCGGACCCGATCCGGTGACCGCGAAGTAGGCGAAGAACCCGGGGTGATTCCAGTGCGTGATGCCGGGAAGGATTTTCGAGTCGAAGTCGTGGAGGATGTCCTCGAAGGGCTCGCCCCTCGATGGCGCTGAAGCCGGAAGGCTTTCGCGGATCTGGCCCGGAGAAACGGGAGGGACAACAGGATAGGACCCGACTCCTCCGAGGTAGTCGGCAATCCAGTCCACCACCTCGTGCCCGTGCCTCCGGAACTCTTCCGGGGGCATGTCACCCACTCCTATCCCCCCCGCCTGGCTGGCTCCGGGGTAGCACGGCGTCGTCATCGTCGGAGGCGGCTCAGTGGGCGTCGGCCGACAACTCCTCCTCGATGGCCTGGAGCTGCTCTTCCACCTCCGTCACCAGCTGGGTGGTGGGCACCTTGGGGACGCCGCTCCCCTGGAAGAGAGCGAAGAAGAGGGCGTCGGTGTGCCCGATGCTCGCATGCGTGACGCCACTGTCGAGGAAGCGGTTGAGGCGCAGCGCGTCCGCGAGCGAAAACGCAGCGCCATACCGGGCCGGGGGCGCCTGGAACAGGAGTCGTATGACGGCTTCCCGCAGAATCTGGAACTCCTCGACGATCTCCCCCGCTGCCAGGCCGCGCTGGGGCCCCAGCGACCCATAGAGCTCCGCGGCTTGTCTCCACAGCGGAGCCACCTGTGCGCGATGCTGCCCGACGGCTTGCGGAAGCAGCCTGGTGAGGAGCTCCAGGAACCGCTTGAGGAGCTGTTCCATTTCCGCGTCCAGGCTCGCGCGATGGCGAACCTCGTCGAGCCAGTGTCGTAACAGGAATTCGGTCTGCTGCTCAAGCCACTCCCCGAGTCGACGGGTGCTGGATGATGCAGCGTGGGTTCGTGAGGGCGGTTGCGTGGGTTGGATCTCGGTCGGCTCGCCGACAGAATCCCTCATGATGCTCCAGAATGAGACAGGGAAGCTCGCAAACAGGTGTTCTAAGGTGCCGAATCCTCCTTCCCGTCGCCAGGTTCTGCAGCAAGATCGACCTCCGCCGCGTCGCCTTCCCTCTCCCCGGTGGGGGATGCGGCGCCGGCGCCCGCCGCGTCGCCGTCGCCGGCGGTGGCGGCCAGCGCCTTCTCGCCCTCCACGTCTTCCCTCGGGGACGCCGCTTCCTCACCGTCTTCGTTCGCAGGCGTCCTCTCACTCCCCTCCTCGCCGGAATCACCCCAGGGTCTCAGTTGCAGACGGATTACCGTGCCTTCTCCACGACCGCTCTCCGCCGTCACTGTGCCACCCCAAGACTCGACTAGCTTTCGGACGATGGCGAGACCGAGTCCCGTACCCGTGGAGCGCGTGCTGAATTGCGGCTCGAAAATGCGCCCGAGAAGCTCGGGCGGGATGCCCGTGCCATCGTCGCGAACCCACACCTCAACCTCGGTGGGAACGGATACGGCCTCGATGACGACCTGACCGCCTCCTTCGATCGCCACACGCGCGTTCTCCAGCAGGTTGAGGAGTACCTCCTTGAATTCGGTCTCCCGCGCGCTCACACGGGGGAGGTCTTCGGGTACCCGGGCAGCGAAGCGCACCGGACCTTCTTCATCCACCCGGTAGAGGGTCAGCACGTCCTGAGCCACGGATCCCACATCGACCGGCTCGAGGGGAATCTCCCCGGCCGCGGCCGGCGCTCCGAATCGTGAAAAGCCACTCGCAATCTCGGCGAGGCGGTCGATCTCGCTCAAGATCGCTCCCACGTTGCGATCCAGGATGGGCTCGAAGTCCTCACGCTGATCCTGCCAAGCCCGGCGAATGTGCTGGACGCTCAGCTTGATGGGCGTGAGCGGGTTCTTGACCTCATGAGCGACCTGACGGGCCATCTCACCCCAGGCCAGAATACGCTCCGTGCGAAGCTCGTCGGTCACATCTTCGATGGAGAGCACCACACCACCGGCCCCCTGCCGGGAGATCTCCCTGGACCGGATTCGAATCCGGCGCTCGCCGAACTGGAACTCGGCCGTCGCCTCTCGAAGACCGTCCCGAAGACACTTCTCAATCCACAGGACCAGCTCGGCACGTGCACCCTCCAGCTGCGGCAGGGGCTCACCCACCTCCACCTGACCTCCGAGAACGATCTGGGCCCTCGGGTTCACCAGCGTGACGTCCCCCGACCGGTCGAGTGCCACGACGCCGGTGGCCGCCTCATCGACGATGGCCTGGGTCCGACGCGTCGTCCGGACAAGTTCCTGACGAGCTCGGCTGATACGAAGCACCATTCGATTGAAGGCCTCGAAGACCGACCCGAACTCGTCGGCCCGGGCATCGGGAAGTTGCACGGCCAGGTTTCCGCCACCGACTCTCTCCGACGCAACCTGAAGCGTGCGGATCGGACTCGTGAGGGTCCTCCCGACGAGAAGGGCAAGCCCCAGCGACAGTCCGGCCCCCAGCAGGACCACGAAGGCGACCAACTCGGCCACCTCTCTCTGCCGTAGCGCCGTGGCGCCGGCCTGAAGGGGCACCTGCGTCGCCACGACGTCTCCGTCCGGAAGCCTCCGGAACGCCATGAGATACTGCCGCCGGCCGAGATTTCCGAGAGCTGTCTCCAAGAGCTCTTCACGGCTTTCGAGCTGCTGGTTCACCTCGAAGGGGATCCATCCGTCGTACAGGCCCATCTCCACGAGGTCATCGACCGACCCACCACGAAGCTCCCCCGCCCGATACTCGAGCAGGTCGGCCCCCACCCGGCTGGAAAGAAGAGTCATGGATTGCCCGGCCTGGTAGTAGAAGGCAGCGGCGTCAGCAGCGATGCGCGCAGCGATGGTTGCAGCGGTACGGACGGTCGCTTGGGAGAGGGTGCGGAACGCCAGACTTCCGAAGAGGGCGGCAGAGAGGACGAAGAACCCGAACAACGCCCAGGTCACGCGCGCGCGGAAGGAAGCGAACGGGTTCTTCCAGCTTCTGACCGCCGGCCGGCGGCCCACCAAGACGAACTGACCCAGTGTCCACAGGAGCAGGATCAGGCCCACGTGGCCCAGAATCAGCAGGGCTCCCCTTGCGGTCGCCAGCAACGGCCCGGGCAAGTCGACCACGTACTGGGCGTTGAACCCTCCGTCGAGGTATGAGATGCTCTGGCGAGCCTTCCAGCCGTCGGACGTGCGAACCCACGCCACCCGGTCCGTCTGGCTGGCTTCATCGCCCTGCAGAATGGGTACGAGCGTCAGCGGACTCTCGGTCGGCGCTGTCAGCCCCCCGAAGACCGGACCGAACGGCGACGTATTGGGAAGCTCCCGCCGGGCAGGAAGGACGCCGGTGAGCACCCTCCCCCCCCGTAGAGGCACCTGCATCATGTAGTTGGCGTCCCCGGCCGCGAAGCGACGAACGAAGGCGGGCTCGCCCTGGCGCGCCTGCTCGAGAAAGTCGTCGGCGCGTCCAGGGCGGCCACCATCAACTCCGATGGTGATCTCGAATTCGGGCAGATCACCGGGAGACCACAGTGTCAGCCAGACTCCCGAGCCCTCTTCCGCCAGACCGCTGCCGACCCAGCTCTCGTAGAGGAGCTCCGGGGGATCGGCGCCTCCAGCGTCCAGTGAATCCGCCGCGTCCACGAACCGGTGCAGCACGTATTCCAGATACGGATCGGCCGGCGTCCCGAGCCGGGCGAGCTGAAGCTCGGCCGAATCCATCCGGGCCTCCACGCGTGCGGCCCAAGCAACGACCAGAGCTGCCGAAGCACCCAGGACCGCTGCCGAGCCCCACGCCATCCAGATCCGGCGCCACCCCCGAAGACCGGAGAGGCCGTACGCTGCCAGCGCGCCCGGAAGGAACCATGCAGCTGTGCTCCAAGCGGGCAGTGAGCCTTCGACTCTCACCAACAGAGCACCCACCCCGGCGAGAGCCAAAGCAGTCGCCAGGGCCCCTAGGAGGGGAATCTCCGCGTGCGGCCGCCGCTTGGCTCGCTCGCCGAGTCGGAACGACGCCAGGCACAAGAGCGTGAGCACCAGTGCAAGGCCGGTCTGGTACGCGACCCACTTCCCCTCCCCACCTGACAGGAGGGCCGGGCCTGCCCCGCCCAGGAGGAGGACAGAAGCCAACGGGAACGCGATGAGCACCCCCAGACCGGAGGCGACCGGCCCGAGACGGGCGGCGGGCGGAAGGTGAGCCGCCGCCACGACCGCAGCGGCGACCGACACGAGCAGGACGCGCTCGAAGGTCACGGGTAGCGGACCGGGAAGCACGAAATCAGCCGCGGTAAGGATGGGTAGCGATCCCATGGCCGCCCCCACCGGAACCACGAATGCGAGACCCAGCGGTGTCAGCGCCGCGGCGGCCCGATCACCCTTCTCCACGCCCGCCGTGATGGCGAGGAGCAGCCACGCGATGACGGCCAAAGCTCCCACCACCCTCGACCAAAAGGTCCGGACGTCACGGAGTCTCTCCTCCTGCGTCGGTCGGACGATCGAAACGCTGAAGAGCGCCTCGTCCTCCCAGCGCAAGTCGAGAACGTCGTCGCCAGTCGCCCGGTCGGCCCGAAGGATGCGGAGGTCCTCTCCCACCGCATCACGGAACGAGGTTACGAAGTCTCCTGGATCGGATTCCAAATTCCGCGGCAAGTTCGCCTTGATCAGCGCCGCCGCCATCGCCGTCCCGCCCCCCGGAATCGGAGCCGTGAAGTACAGGTAGCTGAACAGGGGACGGTCGCGATAGAGGTAGCGGACGTCTCCGGTCCGGAGCTCGGGCGGCACCATTCCTCGGTGCGTGCCGTCCCAGACGATGAAGTCACCGCTAGGCCCGTAGATCGCGACCGCGGCCAGGCCGGTCCGGCGGCAGATGGCCCTCAGATCGTCGAGAAGGGTTGTGCCAGGGTCGTCGGCCGCGAGATTCCCAATGCTTGCAACCGCCTCCTCGCCCGTGGTCAGTAACCGCTCGAGTCTCTGGTCGAGCGCGATCTCGGCGCGGGTGTTGCGGGCCGTCCAGTACGTATCGAAGTCCTGTGACACTCGCCGGCTCACTTCGTGACCGATGAAGCCGGCCACGACCCCGGCGAGGACGACGATGCCCGCCACCGCGTGGGCCACTCCGCGCCGGGGCCGGGCGGAAAAGACCGAGAGGGACGAAACGCTGGAAAACGCCAGCCAGCCGACCCCGGGCCACCGTGTCCATGCGGCAAGGCCGAGAACGCCGAGCCAGGGACCCGCCCGGGTGAATGCGAGCCAGGGACCGGAGGAGAGGAATGGAGCAGACGGCTGATCCGGAGCGGTCATATCAACTGAACCACCTGTCTTGGCCCGAGGTTTTCCTCGAGTGCGATCCGCGGCTCATTCTCCCGGTAGGCGCCCTCGATCACCACGGACCCCACTTGCCACTCGGCGCCAACACGCTCATCGCGGAGCGCGTGGCCCTCACCCTCTCTGGCCGTCTGCGCATTGTCGTCGCGCCAACTTTCCATTATGGCCTCACAAAGCCGGACTGGACGCCGTATCCGGGCACAAGCACCCTTCGCCGAAAGACCTTCCATCGTGCTATCAACGAGCTCCTCGCGAGCTGGGACGACCACGGAATCACCGAGGTGGTCGTGATCACGGCTCAGCGTCACGAGCCGCACCTGGAGTCGCTCCTCACGGCCCTCACCAGCACATCGACGACCGAAGTCGTGGACCTCATGACCATCGCGGTCGGAGACCTCGTCGAGGGTCGGCCCGAACACGAGCGCGGCGGAGAGCTGGAGACGTCCTTGCTCCTTTATCTGGCTCCCGAGCTCGTCCGCATGGACCAAGCCGTAGACTATACAGACCACTCGGGCTCCTCTGGAAAGTACGTTCAAGGTCGGGTCACATCACCCCACCCCAACTTCCAGGGCGTGGTGGGGCGGCCGACGCTGGCCACCGTAGAGAAGGGGGAAGCCGTCTTCGAGCGCTACATCACGGTTCTCGAAGACGCGCTTTCGCACGAATCGACAGTGGACCCATGAGGCCATACATCCGAACCGCACGCTGGGATCCGGTGTAGTGCGAGTCATGCGTTTCGTGTCGGCGTTACTACTGGTCGTGGGCTCTCTCCCCGTATCCACCGCGCTCTCCGCTCAAGCGGTCGTCCTCGACGAGGGGTCATTCCTAGTGGAGATCGGCGGCCGTGCCGTCGGGACCGAAAGCTTCCGGATCCGCCGCTCCGGCTTCGGCGAGAACGCGCAGGTCATCGCGCAGGGGAGCCTCGAGCTCACGCGCGAGGGCGCGAAACAGACCGTCGAGTCCGCCCTCGGTACCATGGGGGTCGGGATGTCCCTGGACGCGTACCAGGTGAAGGTGTCGGGCTCCAGAGAGCTTCAGGTCCGGCTCCAGCGCCGCGGCGATAGGCTCGTCGCCGAGACGACCTCTGAGGCAGGCGTGGAGGAGCGTGAGTACAGGCGTCCCTCATCGCGAACGCCCACGGTGCTCCTCGATCGCTTCCTCGCGCACCACTACTTCTTCCTCGCCCCATACCAGAGGCCCGGAGAGACCCGCGTCTCCATCATCCATCCGCGGCCGGGCGGACAGGCGGAGGGCGTGCTGCGCATGGCCTCCGTGGAGCCCATCTCGCTGGGAGACCGCACCGTCCAGGCCCAGCGCCTGCAGCTGGCCCTGGCAGGAGCCGTCCACGAGATATGGCTGGACAGTCAAAACCGGGTGCTCCGGGTGGAGATTCCCGGAGAGGACTATGTAGCCGTCCGGCGGGACCCGCCGACGTGAGCCCCCCCTTCGGGGTGTTCGCCAGAACCGCCGAAAAAGCGAGCGGGGTAGGCTCGTGAAGATCCTCTCCGGTCGACCCGTACGCCATAGTGTTGGTACGGACGTTTCGCCCATCACGAACCCTATGAAACCGGCACACCCGGGTAGGCGTAGGTCTGGTGCGACCCGTGTGTGCATTCTCGGCGGGCCGTCCGCGATCCCCGAGAGACGCTTGATCAAGGTATACGCCCTCCAAATCATACGGAGGCTTCACGTGTTGACTGGATCGTTCCTGGGCCGGGCCGCCCTGGCTCTGGTGCTCGTCTTCCCGGGTCGGGCGACCGCGCAGGAAATCGTGCCCGTAACCCTGAGCTTGGAAGAGGCCATCGAGATCGCACGCTCGAACAATCCCCGCTTCCAAGCGACGCGAAACGATGAGGCCGTAGCGGACGGGAACGTGAGATCCGCATACGGCTCGCTCTTCCCATCGGCCTCGACGAACTTTAGGGTCTCGTGGCAAGGCGCCGGTGAGCAGGTGTTCGGAAGCCTGACCGCGGGGCAGCTCGGCTTCGCGGACCAGCCATCGTTCGTCTTCTCGAACTACCAGCTGGGCCTGAGCTACAACATCGACGGCACAACGCTTCTCGCGCCCGGCCAGGCGAAGGCGAATCGGGTCGCCACGCGGGCGCAGGTGGCGGGAGCCGAAGCCGAGCTCGTCTTCCAGGTGACGCAGGGTTACATCGAGGTACTCCGCCAAAGCGAGGAGGTGCGCGTCTCGGAGCAACAGCGGGAGCGGGCGCGCTTCAACCTCCGGCTCGCGCGGGCCCAGCTTGGGGTGGGGGCCGCCACCGCGGTGGACGTCGCCCAGGCCGAGGTGGCGTCGGGGCGAGCCGAAGTCACCGTGCTCAAGACGACGAACGCCCTGGAGACGGCCCGCATCCGCCTTCTCCAGCAGATGGGAGTCGACCTCGACAGCCCCTTCGTTCCCACGACGCCATTCGTGCTCTCGGAACCATTCTGGAGCCGGGACGAGCTCTACAGCCTGGGGTTGGAGAGCAACCCGAATCTTCGGTCGCTTCGAGCCAGCCGGTCGGCCAGCAGCTACGGCGTGAAGATGGCCAAGAGCGCCTACCTTCCGACCCTGAGCTTCAGTGCCGGAATCAGCGGCTTCACACGTCAGGCCTCGAGTACGGCCTTTGAAATCCAACAGGCGGAGGCCCAGGCTCAGGGCTCCGTGCAGAACTGCCTCTTCACCAACGATCTCTTTGCGCGGCTGGCCGATCCGTTGCCGGCTCAGGATTGTTCGTCCTTCGCGTTCACCGACGAAGCCGCGCGGCGTATCGAGAACGGGAACAGGTCGTTCCCCTTCGACTTCACCACCCAGCCGGCCTCGGCCGCACTAACCATCAGCTTGCCGCTGTTCCAGGGCTTCAACCGCCAGCGCCAGGTGGCGGAAGCTCAGGTACAGCTCGAAGACCTGGACTACGACCTCCGGGAGCAGGAGCTGGCCCTGCGGGCGGATATCGCGGCCACGCTGGCTACGGTCCGAGCCGCTTACCGGGCCGCGTTGATCGAGGACCAGAATCAGATCGTCGCCGACGAGCAGCTCCGGCTGGCCCGGGAGCGCTTCAGCGTGGGCCTCGCCGCTTTCCTGGAGCTTTTGGAGGCCGAGACTCTGAAGGTCGAGGCGGACCGCGAGCAGATCGCAGCTATCTTTGCGTACCACGACTCGCTGGCCAGCCTGGAGGCGGTGGTCGGGGGGTCCCTTGGCTTACAGTAAGGCATCGAACAGCCCATGACCGGTAATCGTAAATTAATCATCGGCTTGGCAATCGTTGCGGTCCTGGGCACTGCAGCGGCCCTGAGCGTGACCCGCCGCCGTGGCCGCGGTGTGCCGGTCCGCCTCGAGGAGGTGACTCGCATGGACCTGGTTGAGACCGTGACGGCGAGCGGCAACATCCGGGCAGGTCGCGTGGTGGACATCAGCTCCGACGTGTCCGCGAAGGTGGTCACGCTTCTGGTCGACGAGGGCGACGACGTGGAGGCCGGGCAAATGCTGCTCCGCCTCGATCCGACCCAGTTCGCGGCGACCGTCTCACGGGCGACGGCGGCCTTGAACCAGGCGCTCGCCCAGGGGCGACAGCAAGAGGCCAGTCTCGAGCGTGTGAGGAGAGACTACGAGAGGGTCAGGAGCTTGTTCGAGACCGACTCGGTTCTGGTCGCCCGTCAGCAGCTCGACGATGCCGAGACCGAAGTGGAGCTGGCCATGCGGCAACTCGAGTCCCTCCAGTTCGGTGTGGCCCAGGCAGGCGCCTCCCTCGAGGAGGCCAGCGAGAGGCTCAGCAAGACGATCTTCACGGCCCCCATCTCGGGCAAGGTGACCCGATTGAATGTGGAGGAGGGTGAGACCGTCATCGTCGGGACCATGAACAACCCCGGCAGCCTGGTCCTGACCATCAGCGAGCTGTCCCGGGTCGAGGCGGTCGTGGAGGTGGACGAGACCGATATCCCGTACGTCGAGGTCGGTGACAGCACACTCCTCGAGCTCGACGCTTTCCCCGATCAGCTCTTCAGCGGTGTGGTGACCGAGATCGGGAACAGCGCCATCCGGCCGCCCGCCTCGACGGCCGGTAGCGGACAGACGGCGGCCATCGACTTCGAGGTCGTCATCACCATGGACGATCCGCCGGGAGGCGTTCGGCCCGACCTCTCGGCGACGGCGGACATCGTGACGGCCAGGAGCAAGAACGCCCTTTCCGTACCGATCATCGCCCTCACGGTGCGGGCATCGGACGAAGGCGACCGCGACGATGACACGGCTTCCGATGAAGACGAGAATCAGGAGGCCCGGGAACTGGGTCCTGTAGGACGCCGCCAGAACACCGACGTCGAGGGTGTGTTCCTAGTGGTGGACGGTGAGGTCACCTTCACACCCGTGGAGATCGGAATCACCGGGCAGGAGCACTTCGAGATCCTGAGCGGAGT
Source organism: Longimicrobiales bacterium (assembly GCA_965238005.1). Classification (GTDB taxonomy): domain Bacteria; phylum Gemmatimonadota; class Gemmatimonadetes; order Longimicrobiales; family Gaopeijiaceae; genus CBDCKN01. Next base: position 1,401,747 of record OZ250165.1, on the reverse strand, counting down.
CAGCGAAGGGGACACCATCGTTGCGGGCCCGTATCAGCAGATTCGGCAGCTCTCGACTGGAGACGCCGTGCGGGCACAAGACGACGGGAGCGGCGACGGCTCCTCCTGATCACCAGAAGGGAGATTCATGCAGTTCGCTGAAGGCGTTCGACTGGCTCTCTACCAGATCCGCACTGAGAAGCTGAAGAGCTTCTTCAGCCTGCTGGGGGTCATCGTGGGCGTCATATTCCTCATCGTGGTAGTAAGCGTCGTCGAAGGCATGGACCGCTATATCCGGGAGGATCTGTCCTCCGTGGTGTTCGGCGTGAATACGGTGACCCTTCGCAGGTGGTCGGACGGACCCACCTTCAATGGTGGAGGCTCTCGAGCCCGGCTCCGGAGGCCTCGGATCACGTACGAGGACTGGCAGGCCGTCCAGGAGCAGATCACGGTGCCGGCCAGGGTCGGCGCCGAGAGTGAAACCGGCGGCGAGGTCGTCGCCGACAATGGCCGGAAGGTGGAGAACGTCAATATCTCGGCCGTCTCGCCGGAGATCCTCCGGATCAGAGACCTGGCGGTCGAAAAGGGCCGTCCTTTCTCCCCCCAGGAGGCCGAGCGAGGAACCGCCGTCGTGATTCTGGGGGTCGACACCGCCGAGCTCTTGTTCGAGTCGCTGGACCCCATCGGTCGCCGGGTACGCATACGCGGATTCCCCTATCGCGTCGTCGGTGTTCTCGAGGAACAGGGCAGCCTGTTCGGCTTTTCCCTGGACAATCGGGTCATCGCCCCCGCACGCTCACCCATCCAAGCCGTGACGAATCCAAGGGGCATCGTCGACCATGTCGTGGCACAGTCTCTGGATCCGGCTGACCTCAGAGAGCTCCAGCGCGAGATCGAGGGCATCATGCGGGCTCGAAGGCGCCTCCGACCCGCAGAGGAGAACAACTTCTCAGCGGAGACGGCCGACGAGACGCTGAGCTTCTGGGACCGGATCTCGCGGATCCTCTTCCTCGCTCTCCCAGGACTGGTGGGGATCTCTCTGGTGGTCGGGGGAATCGTCATCATGAACATCATGCTGGTGTCGGTCATGGAGCGTACACGGGAGATCGGCGTTCGGAAGGCCATCGGGGCCCGACGGCGTGACATCCTCAGCCAGGTGCTCATCGAGAGCATCACCCTGTCGGGCGTGGGCGCGGTGGTGGGGGTCGCCATCGGGCTCGGCCTTACGTACCTGGTGGCCACCTTCTCGCCGCTTCCTGCGGCCGTGGATGCCAAGTGGATCGCACTGGGGGTGTCGTTGGGACTGATCGTGGGGATTGCCTCCGGCGTTTACCCCGCTTCGCAAGCCTCCAAGCTGGATCCCATCGACGCGCTGAGGCACGAGTGACATGAGCCGTCTGAGCACGCTGGACGAGGGCGTATCCATCGCTCTCGACTCCATCCGGGCCAACAAGATCCGCTCCGGCCTCACCATCCTCGGAGTCTCCATTGGTGTGGGTGTGGTGATGATGATTGCGGCCATGGTGACCGGCATCCGGGAGTCCATCATGGACGGCTTCGAGACCGCGGGTCCGGAGAACTTTGCGGTGGTGCGCTTCGACTTCACCGGCGTCCGCATCTCGACGGGCAACCAGCGACCCCCCTGGTGGAACCGACCCCGTGTCGAGCCGGAAGAGGCGCAGCGCCTGGCCCGGCTTCCGGGTGTGGAGGTGGCCCTCTACAACTTCAACTTCAGCACAACCATGTCGGTGGACGCCCGCCGCGTGAACGGGGTTCAATCCAACGCGTATTCGTCGGGATGGCCCGCCTACACCCCCGGGTACTTCGTCGTTGGTCGCGACTTCACGCCCCAGGAGGTCCGGCAGTCCCGCCCCTTGGTCGTACTCTCCGTGCCGCTGGCAGAGGAGTTGTTCGGTGACCTGGATCCCATTGGCCGCAAGATCCGCGTGAGCGCCGGGAGACGGGCCGTCAACGAGGCCTTCACCGTGGTCGGTGTGTTCCAGAACGAGGAGAACATCTTCAGCGCCGCCATCAAGCACTGGGCCATCTTCCCGTATAGCTCCTCCATGAAGAGGCTGAAAGCCTCGCACTGGCAGGCGGGGGTCTGGGTCGTTCCCCGTCACTCGGTGGCCCCGGCCGACGTCATGGATCAGGTCATCGGCGCCATGCGCTCCATGCGAAGGCTCCGGCCCACGGAGGAGAACGACTTCTCACTCCTTCGCTCGGACCAGATCATCGAGGCGTTCAACAAGTTCACCGGTGTATTCTTCCTGGTCATGCTCGCGCTATCGTCCGTCGGCCTGCTCGTGGGAGGGATCGGCGTCATCGGCATCATGATGATCTCCGTTACGGAGCGGACGCGGGAGATCGGCATCCGCAAGGCAGTAGGGGCGACCCGGCGGGAGATCCTCTGGCAGTTCCTGGTGGAGTCGGCGGTGCTCACCCTCCTCGGCGGAGCGACCGGGATGGCTCTCGGCGCCGGCGCCGCCAAGGCCGTGGCTGCCATGACGCCGATCCCGGCGGTGGTACCCGTGTGGGCCGTGATCGCCGCCCTCGCAATGGCTATCGTGACCGGGGTCCTTTTCGGTATCGTCCCGGCGTACCGAGCATCGCGCCTCGACCCGGTTCATGCCCTACGCTTCGAGTAGGCTCGCACTCTTCCTCTCGACCCGACTCAGATTTTCGTCTCGGAAAAGGACACCCGCACGTGAGCGACGTCCTGGACATCCTGGCTATCATGGCTCACGCCGACGACGCGGAGCTGCACTGCGGAGGAGCCTTGGCGAAGGCCGCAGCTGCCGGAGACCGGGTAGGGATCCTGGACCTCACCCGTGGGGAGGGCGGCAGCCAGGGGTCCCCAGAGGTCAGGGAGCAGGAGGCTGCCAGAGCGGCGGAGGTGCTCGGCCTGGCCGTCCGAAGGAACGCGGGTCTCCGTGACTCCGGTCTCGCGAACGACCAGGAGTCCCGGGAAAGAGTCGTTGGGCTCATCCGCGAGCTGAGGCCCCGCGTCATCGTCACCCATTGGCGCGAGGGCCGGCACCCGGATCACCGGGTCGCCGCCCAGCTCGCATACGACGCGTCCTTCCTCGCAGGCCTGAGGAGCTATCCGGCTCCAGGGCAGGCTCATCGTCCGACGAAGGTGGTCCACAGCCTGCTGTTCCGTGAGGACGCACCTACCCCGTCCTTCGTGGTGGACATCACGGATCACATCGACACGAAGCTGGCCGCCCTGGCGTGCTTCGAGTCCCAGTTCGAGGGCAAGACCACGGCAGGGGAGGCTTTCGGGGGAGGCGATCGTCCCCTTCTGGATCAGGTGAGGGTCCAGTGCGCTCACCACGGGTCGCGGATCCGATGCGCATATGGAGAACCGTACTGGACCCGTGAAACGGTCGCCCTGGAATCGCTGGGCAGCGACCGGGTGTCGACCTTCTAGGTTCTCGGTCAGTCTGCTAGACTAGACTAGACCAGGCATCGGACCTCCAAGAGCAACCTTCTCCAACTCGGCACCTCCGAGCCGTGGATCTTGACGGCCCGGGCTTTAGCCCCCCCACCCTTCCCGAGCCAGGGCGCCAGCCAGGAGCTGATCTCAGAGGGCAGGTGCCCGAGGAGGTCTCCTCCTTCACGGTGCACCCACACCTCGGGCTCCTCCTGATCCGGGGGATCGGGGATGAGGTAGAGAGGCTCTCCGGTTTCCAGGCTCTGCAGATGTTCGTCACGGCCAGCGAAGACCATGCCGTGAACGGTAGCTCTGAACTGTGGGGGCCGTCCTTCCGGAAACGGCGGTGGAGTGCTGGTCATCGAGGGTCGAGGGCTGGGATCAAGGTTCACTGTCCTGGGGTCATTGGGTATCTTGTCGAATATACAGCGAGCCCCTGGTTCGCCGAAACGGCCCCCCTCGCTTCACGCTTCACGGAAACGCATGCGACCGATCTATCTCGACAACGCAGCCACGACCCCTCTCCGAGATGAAGTGCGTGACGCGATGCTCCCGATTCTCCAGGAGGACTTCGGGAACCCGTCCAGTGCCCACACCTGGGGTCGCCGAGCATCCGCTCGGTTGGAGGAGGCCCGGGAGCGAGTGGCCGATGCCCTGGGAGCCCGCCGAGGCGAGATCTACTTCGTCCGTGGCGGCACCGAGTCGGACAACCTGGCGATTCTCGGTCGGGCGGAGGCGGTACGGGCCAAGGGGGAGTCCCCCTATGTGGTCATCACCGCCATCGAACACCGCGCCATACTCGAGGCGTCGGCCAGGGTTCCAGAGCGAGGTGGGCGGCGCACCGTGCTCTCCGTCCGACCCGACGGTACGGTGGATCTCGACGCCCTCGAGCGAGCCTTGGAGGACCGGCCCGCCGTGGTGTCCGTGATGACCGTAAACAACGAGGTGGGCATTCACCTACCCGTGGAAAAGATCGCCGAGCGCACCCGAGCGCATGGGGTGACGCTCCACACGGATGCGGTCCAGGCCATCGGTAAGGTCCCCGTCCGCGTGGACGCCGTTCCCGCAGATCTCCTCACCCTCACCGGACACAAGATTTACGGCGCTAAGGGCACGGGGGTGCTCTTCGTACGAGAGGGGGTGGAGGTGGCCCCCCTTCTCTTCGGCGGAGGGCAGGAACACGCACTGCGGCCGGGAACCGAAGATGTGGCCGGCGCCGTCGGCATGTCCGTTGCCGTGGATCTGGCGGTGCGGGAGCGGGAGTCCGAAGCGCCCAGGCTCCGAGCCCTGCGCGACGGCCTCCAAGTGCGCCTGCAGGACGGGCTCGACGACGTCGAGGTGCATGGAGAAATAGCGCGCCGTGCCCCTCACATTCTCAACGTGGGGATCCCCGGAGTGGACCCGCAGCTTCTACTGGCCGGTCTGGACATGGAGGGGATCGCGGCCTCAGCCGGCTCGGCGTGCGAGAGCGGAGGCAAGGGAGGTAGTCACGTGCTCGAGGCCCTATATGGCGCCATGGACGGCGTGGCGGCCCTCCGTTTCAGCCTCGGTCGCTCCACGACGGAGGAGGATATCGTCCGCGTTGCCGAGGCGACCATCTCGGTCGTGGCGAGCATCCGAAACCTAGCTGCGTCGGCATGAAGACCAAGCGCATCCTGGTCGCCATGTCGGGTGGCGTCGATTCGTCCGTGGCGGCGGCCTTGCTGGTTCAGGCCGGTCACGAGGTTGTGGGCGCCACCATGAAGACATTCTGCTACTCCGAGAGGGATGCCCCGTCCAAGACGTGCTGCGGGTTGGATGGCATCGCAGACGCTCGCCGGGTCGCCGACACTCTGGGTATGCCCCACTACGTTTTCGACGTCGAGGAGGACTTCACCCGGGACGTGATCGACGACTTCGTCTCGGAGTACGCCCGGGGTCGCACGCCCAACCCCTGCGTTCGCTGCAACTCCAACACGAAGTTCCAGGACCTGATGGAGCGGGGACGTGCGCTGGGTTGCGACGGCATCGCGTCGGGACACTACGTCCGGATCGAGCACCTGGCCTCGGGCGACTCCACCCTTCACCGTGGGATCGACCGCGGAAAGGATCAGTCGTACTTCCTGTGGGGACTTCCGAAGGAGATGCTCCCTCTACTCCACTTCCCCCTCGGGGAGCTCACCAAGCCCCGGGTGCGGGAGCTGGCGCGAGAGCTCGCCCTCACGACCGCGGACAAGCCCGAGTCCCAAGAGATCTGCTTCGTTCCCACGGGTGACTACAGGGATCTCTTGAGCACCCGACTCCGCTCGACGCACCCCGCGCTGGAGCCCGGCCTCCTGGTGACCTCGAGTGGCGAGGTCCTGGGCGAGCACAGTGGCTATGCGAACTTCACCGTAGGGCAGCGCAAGGGTCTCGGTGGCGGGTTCGACGAGCCGCTCTACGTCATCGAAATCCGTGCAGACACCAGGGAGGTGGTCGTGGGCACCCGTGAGGAGTGCCTCTCACCCGGCGTCGCGATAAGAGAGGTCAACTGGTTGGGCCTGCCTCCTCCCGAGGGTTCACGCATCCGCGTACAGATCAGGTATCGTGCTCCGGACGTTTCTGCCCTGGCTCTTTCCGTGGGGGAGAGCATTGTGCTCGCCTTCGACGAGCCTCAGCACGCCGTAACCCCCGGGCAGTCAGCGGTCTTTTTCGACGAGGAGCGGGTCCTTGGCGGCGGTCGCATCGCGCGGGCGATTGAGGGGTGTGGAGCTGGAAGTCTGTGCACCGACGGGATAGCCGGCGCTACCTCTCTCGACGCCGCCCGCCGGTCGATGGCGGAGCGGGGCGCTAGTGCTTCAGGCCCGATGAGGACGCGAAGACCTCCATGGCCTGCTGTTGCTCTTCAGTGAGCTCCTCGGGAATATCCACCATCACCTCGAGGTACTGATCGCCGACGCGCCCACCCTTCTCCACGCCCTGTCCGCGAATACGGAACTTAGTCCCGCTCTGGGTACCGGGCGGGATGCGGAAATGAACCTTTTTCCCATCCACGGTCTTTACCGCCATCTTCGATCCCAAGGTGGCCTGCGCCAGGTTGATCGGCACCGTCACATGGATGTCGAGCCCCTCTCGCTGGAAGAAGTCGTGGGGCTTGACCTTGAAGGTGATCATGAGATCCCCAGGCTTTCCACCCTGACTGCCTCGCTCTCCCTGGCCCGACGCCCGGATCTTCGATCCCGTCTCCACACCCTTCGGCACAGTGATCTGGATCCTGCGGTCCTGACGGACCGACCCGCTGCCGGCACACGACTTACACGGCTTCTCGGGAATGCGGCCCCGCCCGAAACAGGCCGGACAAGGTCGGTTGACCGCAAAGCCACCCTGCCCGAACGAGATGGACCCGCTCCCGGAGCACTCGGTGCAGCGCTTGGTCCCGGTCCCTGGTGAAGCTCCCGACCCACCACAGGTGGCGCACTCCTCCGTGATGGGAACTTCGATGGAGATCTTTCCGCCGTGGACGGCGGTTTTGAAGGAGATCTCCACCACGTACTCGACGTTCTGTCCCTTTCTCGGTCCCTTCGGCTTGGGCGAATCAGGCCCCGTCGACCCGCGATCGAATATCGAGCTGAAGATATCGCCGAGACCTCCAAACCCCTGGAGATCCTCGAAGGAAAAGCCACCCCCCGGCTGAGTCTCGGAACCACCTCCCCTGGGTGCCTCCCGTCCCCTGCCGAAGCCGAAGCTCGAGAGTCGCCGCATGTTGTCATACTGCTTGCGCTTATCCGGATCGGACAGCACGCCGTAGGCCTCTCCGACCTCCTTGAAGCGCCCGGCTGACTTGGCATCCCCCGGATTCGCGTCGGGATGGTACTTCTTGGCGAGCCTACGGTACGTCTTCTTGATCTCGTCCTGACTCGCTTTGTCCGAGACCCCGAGGGTCTTGTAGAAGTCCTTGGTCGCAGTCGACACGAATTCTCCGCTGTCCTTGGGCTACTCGTGCTTGTAGACGCTGACCCGAGCGGGACGCACCAAGTGGCCCTTGAAGAGGTACCCCTTCTGGAATACGTCCTGGACCCTATGATCGTCACCCGGCGATTCGGTTGATACGGTGACCATGGCCTCCATGCTGTTGGGATCGAACTCCTCACCGATGGGCTCGAGCACCTCTACCCCAGCAAGCTCCAGAGCCTGCCGGAACTTCCGCTCGACCAGGTCCACTCCCTCTACGAGGGCTTCTACGGTGGCGGATTCCGGCTGCCACGCCCCCACGCGCTGAAGATCGTCCAGGCCGTCCAGAAAGTTGCGAAGGAGGTCGGCCTGCCCCCTCGCCCACGCCTCCGAGAGCTCGGTTTCCGCCCTCCGGCGGTAGTTGGTGAATTCGGCCGCAAGACGCAGATGGCGATCGTTCAGGGCGGTCAGCTCGGCCTGCATGTGATCCAGGTCCCGGGCCAGCTCCTTTTCGGCCTCCTGTTCCTCCAGGGCCTCAGGCGAGACCTGGCCCTCGGGTGTCGAACCGTCCGTCGGGCCCGCGTTCACGCCGACCCCATCGCCCTGGCCGGAATCTACGGAGTCTTCGGCCGCGTCCGGCTCAGCCGTCCCTTCAGGATTCTCGGCTACGTTCTCGCTCATTTTCGTCTCGCTGGTGGGTCTGATCAACCACGCTTCCTCTTACGTGTTGGTGAATTTACTTCTTCTGAGACCAAGTGGGAGGCCCCGGCGGTCGAACACGCCGCTCGGTCACGACTCGCCGGCCAAGGGGAAGTTGGTGTCGAGCCACGTGCCCACCAGGGCGAAGACGTCCTCTCTCTCCGGTTCATTGTGAGGCTCGTGTCGAAGCGCCTCGAGCCGGCAGGTCTCGATTCCCGACCCTGAGGCACGCTGCACGAAGCGTAGGGCCGTCTCCGGATCCACCACCTGGTCCGCGTCGGGGATGAGGAAGAGGACCGGCCCCCCGACACCTTCCGGATCGGCCAACGCCCGCTTCTGGGCATCGACGACTGCCCAGTAAAGACCGGGCGTGACGAACTGGTGCACCATAGGATCGTCGAGGTAGGCCCGCTGGCGCTCGGGGTCGCGCATCAGCGTTTCCGGAGAGAGAGTCGCACGGGCATACGAACCGATGGCGCGATCCTGTTCAGTACCTTGCTCGGGCGACCTTCCACCAAGGAACCTTCATCTTCGTCGCCAGCCATGGGGCGGAGACTGCCGCTCCCGAAACGGAGCCGGAGCGTCTCTGCAGGTAACGGAGCACTACGAGCCCCCCCATGGATTGTCCCCAGAGGATCACTCGAGCACCCGGAGAAGCCTCCATACCGACCTTCCCGAGTACGACCTCCAGGTCGGCGAGGAACTCGTCGAAGCGGGAGACGAACGCCGGCCGGCCTCCTGATCGCCCGTGTCCCCTCTGGTCATAGGCCGCCACACGGAAGCCGACTCCGATCAGGAACTCCGCCACCAGGTCGTAGCGCCCACTGTGCTCTCCATAGCCGTGAATCAGCACCACGACGCCTCGGGAGGCCGACGTGGGCTGCCAACAGCTCCAGTGCAGAGGAACCCCATCGGGCGCCTCGAGCACTCCTTCCTCCAAAGGCCTCAAGTCTCGCCGCTCACTTCCTTGAAGAGCAGATTGAGCGCCGCCTGTGTCGCCAGCTCCCGGATGGCTTCTCGATCGCCAGGAAAGACCCTGTGGGAGGCCACCACCCGCCCCTGGTACGAGACTCCGTACCATACCGTCCCCACCGGTTTTTCTTCCGTGCCTCCCTCGGGCCCCGCGATGCCGGTGATCCCAATGCCGACGTCGGCGGCCAGACGCTCCGCCACTCCCCGGGCCATGCCCTCCACCACGGCCTCGGACACAGCGCCCTCTGCCTCCAGGACGGACCCTCCCACGCCCACGATCTCGGCCTTGATCTCGTCGGCATAAGCGATGATCCCACCGCGGAAGTAGGCGGACGATCCCGGGCGGTCCGTGATCCGCTTCGCCAAGAGGCCACCGGTGCAACTCTCGGCCACCGCAAGGGACAACCCACGCCGGACGAGCTCCGCCGCCAACGCCTCCACGAGGTCCCCGCTCTCTGCATCGAATCGGTATGGCGCCAGGACCGGGCTCAAGACGCTCTCGGCCTCGTCCAGGCGCTCCCCTGCCTCTTCCGGGGCGCCTGCCGTGGAGATCCGTATCGACACGCCCCCCAGATACGGGAGAGAGGCGAGCGTCACCCCGTCGGGCAGCACCGGGAGGACGGCGTCCACCCGCTCGCCCAGCACCGACTCGGAGATTCCGGTCGTGTGGAAGGTCCGATGGACCAGGGGGGTCAAACGCGGCCCGAAGTGGTCACGAACGCGGTCCTCGATCTCCAACTCGTACATCTCGTATACCTCGCGAGGGACGCCTGGGGCAAGCACGATCACCCGACCCTCGCGGTCGATCCAGAGGCCTGGCGCGCTGCCGCGCGTATTCGGAATTACCAGGGCACCGCGGGGGACTTGCGCCTGAACGGCGTTGCTCGGTGGCAAGTCGCCGAAGCCCAGGGCACGGAACCGGTCCCGCAGCTCCTCGAGCACACCCTGATCCAACTGGAGGTCCAGTTCGAAAAGATCGGCTACGGCCGTTCTCGTGAGATCGTCGGCCGTCGGGCCGAGACCCCCAGTGACCAGAACCAACTCCGCCAACCGGACTCCCTCAGATACCGCGCTCTTGATGGAGTCCGGATCGTCACCCACGACCCAGCGCTTCGTAACCGGAATGCCCAGAGAGGCCAGCCGCTTGCTGAGCCATGAACCGTTGGTCTCGGCCGTCTCGCCGGAGAGCAGCTCTTCGCCGACAGTGACGACCACCGCGTGTACGCCTTCACCCGCACTCACACCGAGTCAGTCACGCACGCCGATCAGCGCACGATAGCTCCACAGGTAGTCGAACATGGAGTACACGGTGAGAATCAACGCCAACCAGAGGGTAACACCGATCCACGCCGAATGAAGCTGCAGCCACGCTCCCCAAGGAAGGCCACCCCATCCCCAGGCATCCGCACTCTCCCGGAGCGGATACCACAGAAGCAGACCCCCTGAAAAGAGACTCTGGATGAACGCCTTGTACTTGCCCGATTGGCCCGCGGCGATGACCACATCCCGGCGCGCCGCCCATTGACGAAAGATGGTCACCAGCAGCTCGCGACCGAAGATGACGATCATGACCCACGTGGGAAGCATGCCCCACCAGGGGATCAGCCACTCCTCTCCCCCACGGTGAGATATAATGTAGAAGGGGATGAACGTGGAAAGGAGAAGCAGCTTGTCCGCCAACGGATCGAGGAGCTTGCCGACATCCGTGATCCACCCGTGCTTGCGCGCCAGGTAGCCGTCCCAGAGATCGGAGAGGCCAGCCACCACGAAGAGCACAAAGGCGACGAAACGTGCGCCCACGGACGGGGTCAGTGCCAGGGCAAAGATGGCAGGGCAAGCCAAGATCCGCCCGATGGTGATCAGGTTGGGGAGGTTGCGGCTCCCGTCCATGGTCGCCTCAGCTCAGAGTCTGAACGACCAGCTTGCTGACGGCGCCGAGGGTCTCGAAGACCCCCTTCCCTTCGATCGCCACACCTTCGAAGTCGGAGACCTTCATGGGGTTGAGCTGCGCCCGCAACTCCTCGACTTCCATGGCGTTGGACAGGTCCCGTTTGTTGTACTGCACGGCGAACGGGATCTTGGCGAGATCGTACCCGTACGACTCCAGGTTCTCGTAGAGGTTGTGCATGGCCTCGATGTTGGCCTCCATACGCTCCCTTTGCGAGTCCGCGACGAAGATGACTCCGTCCACTCCCTTGAGGATGAGCTTGCGACTCGCGTTGTAGTACACCTGTCCGGGAACGGTGTAGAGGTGGAAGCGGGTCTTGAAGCCCTTCACCTCTCCCAGGTCGATGGGGAGGAAGTCGAAGAAGAGGGTCCGCTCGGTCTCGGTGGCGAGGGAGATCATCTTCCCCTTCGCCTCCGGATTAACACGGGAATACACGTACTCCAGGTTGGTGGTCTTCCCACCCAGGCCGGTGCCGTAATAAACGATCTTACAATTGATCTCCCGGCTGGCGTAGTTGATCATCGACATGATCGGCTACACTCGTTTCTGGCAGTATGAGTGGGTCAATCCCGCCAAACGGTCCCCCGCGATCTCAGCCCGTACAGGTGGAGCAAGTTGGGATTCAGCGTCGTCTACGACGGCGACGAAGATGAGGCATTCGTCCCTGGCGGTAAAGGGCCGCGTCAAGGTCTGACAACCAGACAAGATGGCCAACCTACCGGGCCGGCAGGACGTCGCGCATGGCGTCCTCCTCCATGCGTCCGATGATCGCCTGCGCACGACGGCGAAGCATGCCTCTCGCTTCCCACGCTACGAAGTCCTTCAGGAGGTTGACGTGGTCTACGGAGGCCTCGGCTTTCGCCATGTAGCCGAGGGCGGCCAAGCGTCGCAGGAAGGACCGACTGAACAGGTCCCTACTGTGCCGACGGATCTGATCTCGGACCACCAGGGCGGCTATGGCCCCCGCCACTGCGGCGGCCAGGACTGCGAACCCGGCGTTTCGAAGCCGTTTGTCCATCCCCTACATCTCCCGTCGACCGGTCAGGGCCTCTACGATGGTCGAACCGTCCACGTATTCGAGGTCACTCCCCACCGGAATGCCCCTCGCCAGGCGCGTCACGCGAGGACCCATGGAGCGGATCAGACCGTCCAGGTACACGGCCGTGGCCTCACCCTCGACGCTCGAATTGGTGGCTAGGATCACCTCCTCGACCGCGCCTCCGGACTCCCGAATGCGGACCAGAAGGGGATCCACGGACAGTTCCTCCGGTCCGATCCCGTCCAGGGGTGAAAGACGGCCTCCCAGCACGTGATAGAGGCCTCTGTACTCGCCCGCTCGCTCGATGGCCCCAACCTCGAAGGCCTCTTCCACCACACAGATCACCGTCCCATCGCGCCTCGGATCGCTACAGATCTCGCACCGCTCCGTTTCACTGAAGTTTCCACAGGCTACGCAGGGCCGAATCCGCTCGGCGACATCTCGGATCGCCGCGGCGAGCCTGATCGCCTCTTCGCGGGGCCGTTTCATTAGATAGTACACGAGGCGCTGCGCTGTCTTCGGACCGACGCCCGGAAGCCGCGAGAACTCGGAGGTAAGCTGCTGAATGACCGACACTAAGAGCTGGCAGGTCCGTGTGGGAGAGGTGGCCGAACCGCGAGCGCCACCGTTAGAACAGGCCCGGAAGCTGGATCGGCATACCGCCCGCCGCCTTCCGCATTTCTTCTTCGTACTGGCTCTGAGCCTTGCCTTGCGCCTCGGTAACAGCCGCCAGCACCAGATCCTCGAGCATCTCGACGTCGTCGCGGTCGACAACGGTGGGGTCGATGTCGATTCTCGATACGGTACCCTTCCCGTCGACCGTGGCGGTGACCATTCCTCCACCAGCCGAGGCGGAGATTTCCCGCGTGGACAACTCTTCCTGCAGCTTTGTCATGCGCGCCTGGAGCTCCTGGCCCATCTGCATGAGTTGTTGGAGATTCGTCATCGTCAAGTCCTTGCCTTACAACACGTTGCAATCAATCCAGTAACTCCAAGTCGAGTTCTTCTACCGCGTGCTGGAGAAGCGGTTCCCGCTGGATCAGCTCTCGCAGCCGGTCGCTACGTACGGTCTCGGGCGTGATTCGCTCCAACTTCTCCGACGACGCCTCACTCGTGGCCCGAACGACGATCTCCGGTCGTTCACCCATGAGGACTTCGAGGGCATTCTGAATCGTCCTCAGCGCCATCTGCTCCCTCAAGCGCTCAAGCCCCGGCCCATCCGGAAGCTCGACCACCAGGGCTCCATCCTCACCGAGTCCCACAATGGCCGCCCGCAGGAAGGGCCTCATTCCAGGAGGGATCCCCTTCCCTTCGGCCATGAGACGGGCCCAAGCCTCGGTGGCGCTCGCTACGACCGAAGCCGACCCACCGCCTTCCCCCGTCTCCGAACCCTCGTCGGTCTCGGGCGAGGCCTCGAGATCGAAAGCGCTTTCGGCCAAGTCGGCCTCCGAGCTTCCCGACGAACGCGCGTCCCCGCCATCCGGAGCTCCTGAAGGCGGATCGGCGGGTGGTGACGCCCCACCGAGACTCGTCAGCAGCTCCTCGAGCGTCACGGTGCGATCTACGTAGCTGAGCCGGAGAAGGAGCATCTCGAGGAGAATCTGCGGGTTCGCGCTGCGCCTGAGGCTTCCGGAGCTCTCTAGCTCCGAAGCCAATGAGAGCATTCGCATGATGTCCGCGGGTTGGAACGGCTTGAGGCGGGCCACAAATGCCTTCCGGATTTCCCCGTCCAGCTCTGGTGGGTCTCCACCGAGGGAGAGTCGGAGAAGCGACCTCAGCACATCCACGAGACCATGGTAGAACTCCACGAGATCGTAGCCTTCGTCGAGGAGTCGCTCCACGAAGGCGAAGACCTCGCCGTGCTGCCGGCTGGCCAGGATGTCAATGAACTCCAGATAACGCTCGCTCTCCACCAGGCCGAGCACCCGCCTCACGGACTCTTGGGTGATCTCCCCACCGGTCAATGCGATGACCTGGTCCAAGAGCGAGAGGGCGTCTCGCATCCCCCCGTCGGCCTTATGGGCTATGGTCCGAAGCGCGTCGTCGGGCGCCGCGGATCCTTCACCTTCGAGCACAACCGCGAGGCGTGACATGATTTCAGCAACGCCAATACGCCGGAAGTCGAAGCGCTGACAACGCGAGAGGATGGGTGCGGCGGTCTGCTGGATCTTATGCGGCTCGGTCGTGGCGAAGACGAAGATCACCCGGGGCGGCGGCTCCTCGAGGATCTTCAGGAGCGCGTTCCACGCCTCCCGCGTGAGCATGTGCGCCTCGTCCACGATGTAGACTTTGTGCCGTCCCTCCTGTGACGGGGCGTACATGGCCCTTTCACGCAGCTGACGCGCGTCGTCCACACCCCGGTTGGATGCGGCATCGATCTCGACCACATCGAGGGCCGTCTGCCCACTCCAGATTCTGGAGCAGCTCTCACACTCGCCACAGGGCTCACCCGAGTCGTCCCGCCGGGCACAGTTGAGGGCCATAGCGAGGACGCGAGCGAGGGTGGTCTTACCCACCCCACGAGGACCACAGAAGAGGTAGGCGTGTCCGACTCGACCGCCTGCCACAGCGCGACACAGCGTCTCGGAGACGTGCTCTTGAGTCGCCACATCGGCGAATCGCCGCGGGCGATACTTTCGGGCCAGGGCTGTGTGGGACACGGACGTACGCTTCGAGAGCCGGCTGGTGTGGCGGAGAGCCACACTAGAAGAAAAATGCCCCAGGCGACCCGCAGCAACGATCACTGCACTTACCGCTGCTACCGGCAAGGTCCTGACGGAGTTCGTGAGCTTTCGCCCTACGGACCTGGGGTACCGGAAAGTTAGAGTGCCTCACACGGAGCGTCAACGGCTGGCAGTGCGAAAAAGTAGGAATTATGCGGGTTTTCGCCCTATCGGCTCACTCCGTCCATGCTCCCTCGATGTGCTCCACTTCGACGGTCCCGGCTCCGTCCGACAACACCGAGACGGCATCGAATCGATAGGATCGAGCCTCGACCCGGCTCCGGGCAATCCAAAGGCGAGCCGCCATGGAGATGGCCTGGCGCTTGCGCCACGTGATGGCCTCCAGGGGATGGCCGAAGGCCGGGCCGCTGCGTCCCTTTACCTCCACGAACGCCACGAGCCCGTCCTTCTCTACGACGAGATCGATCTCCTTCCGCAGGAACCGGACGTTCCGATCCACTACCCTCCACCCTCGATTCCGAAGAAGGGCCTCGGCGAGATCTTCGAAATGTCGTCCGCGATCCACGGTGCTCACGGCGCTGAGACCCCAGGTCGAAGGATGAATGCCTAAAGGGCCTACCATCGCGGCAGGAACCGGGCCTGGACATGGCCACAGGGGTCGGGATCACCTCCTTTGTCGCCAGCCTGTGGCTCCGGATCTAGCTCCGGACCAGCCGTCTAGGAGGGTTCTCGCACCGACCGGCCGATGGCCTTCGCGATGACGCGGATCTGGTCCATGAGCTCACCGAACTGATTCGGGTACAGCGACTGGGCTCCGTCGGACAGCGCCTGGGGCGGGTTCGGATGAACCTCCACCATCAGGCCGTCGGCCCCCGCCGCCACGGCAGCCCGGGCCATGGGGATCACCTTGTCCCGGATCCCCGTTCCGTGGCTCGGATCAGCGATGATGGGCAGATGGGAGAGGGACTTCACCACCGGGATAGCGGTGAGATCAAGGAGATTCCGAGTGTGACTGTCGAAGCTCCGCACACCTCGCTCGCAGAGGATGACATCGTCGTTCCCCTCCGCCAGAAGGTACTCGGCGGCCAGGAGCAACTCCGTGAGGGTTGCCGACATGCCCCGCTTTAGGAGGACCGGCTTGCCGCACTGCCCCGCCCGCCTCAGCAGCGGGTAGTTCTGCATGTTCCGGGCTCCGATCTGAATGACGTCGGCATACTCCGCCACCAGATCTACGCTGTCCGGTTCAAGGGCCTCGGTGACGATCGCCAGTCCCGTGGCCTCCTTGGCCCGGGCCAGCATCTTGAGACCTTCTTCGCCCAGTCCCTGCCAGGAGTAGGGCGAGGTTCTCGGCTTGAACGCCCCCCCACGTAGGAGGCTGGCACCCATGGCCTTCAGCTGATGAGCGGTATCGAGGATCTGATCCTCACCCTCGACGGCACACGGTCCGGCGATGATGGGGACTTCCGCTGTACCGAACCGGATGCCGCCTCCCAACTCGACAATCGTGTCCACGTCGCGCCATTCCCTGGAGACCTGCTTGTACGGCTTGGTTACGGAAATGATCTCGAGGACGCCGGGGAGCCCCTGAATCCGAGCCGAATCCACTCGCCCGTCGTTGCCCATGAGGCCGACGGTCGTCCGCTGCTTGCCGGGCATGGACCGTGCCAGGTACCCCAAGTCCTCTATTGCCTCGACCACGCCTCGAACCTCGGCTTCGGAGGCGTTGTGCTTCATGACTACCAGCATGTGATTCTCGAATTCCGGGTCTTCAGGACGTATCCGGTGTGTAGCACCGCACAGAAGTGTACCCGCGGGAACAGATGTAGTCTACCTGATGGACGGGGGCGCCCCTTGTTCGAGGACGACGCACATTCCGTCGTACCCCGCCAGCACGCGCCCGGTGTACCCTGATTGGCGGACCAGCTCCGGAACCTCATCGGGCGAGAGTGTGGGATAGGCATGCGTCGTCACCACCAATGCCGGGGCGACCTCCCGGGCGAGTGCCGCCACCCCGCCGGGCGTCAAATGAGTATCCCGGATGGAGGATCCGGGTGCGCACACTCGGCGATCAGAAGGTCCGACCCCGCTAGAAAACCCCCGAGGAGCGTGCTGTCCCCCGTGTCGCCCGTATACCCGACAGTCCCAGCCCCTCCGGCCCAACGATACGCGACCGAGTGCTCCGTGTGGACGGTCTCGCACGTCCTCAAGTCGACCGTGCCGTCGCTCCATCGGTCGTTCCGGGCCAGCTCCACCACGGAGAGCTCGAAGCCGGGCTCGAGAACGTAGCCACCATATGCCTCGGCGAGGACGCTCAGAAGGCTGCGGAGGCCGGGTGGGCCGACAAGAGTGAGTGGGGTGGTGCGGGGCGGCGACACCCCATGCGACAGAGCGAACATCAGAGGAGCCAGCCCACCGATGTGGTCAGTATGAAAATGGCTGAGGGCGATGTGAGTCAGGTCGGCCCACGGAACCCGGAACCGGCTCATGCCGTCCAGGACGCCGGAGCCGCAGTCGAGGAGGAGGACCGCGTCACCTTCCGCGACGAGGAACGCAGCCGGGTGGCGAAGATGGTCCGGCAACAGGGTGCCGGAGCCGAGGACCGTCACGCTGGCGGTCATAGTGATCTAGCCTACCCCGCGCCCCCCCGGGAACCGCACTACCGTATCGGCTCCGAGGTCCGGCTAGGCCGCCGAGCCGCCCACGTGCAGAGCCTCTTCGAGCTGCACCCCGACGACCGTGCTCACCCCGGGCTCCTCCATGGTGACACCGTAGATCCAATCGGCGGCCTCGATGGACCGCGGATTGTGGGTGATGATCACGAACTGCGTCTGCTCCTTGAACTCCTGCAGCAGGCGAATGAAGCGACCGATGTTGTTCTCGTCGAGCGGGGCATCGACTTCGTCGAGAATGCAGAACGGACTTGGCTTGACCAGGTAGATGCCGAAGAGCAGCGAGAGGGCTGTCAGCGCCCGCTCTCCACCCGACAGCAGGTCGATTCTCTGGGTCTTCTTCCCCCTCGGCGAGGCGTGGACTTCGATGGGCGATTCCAACGGGTCTTCGGGATCGGCCAACCAGATGTCAGCCTCGCCTCCCTCGAACAGCCGATGGAAGGTGGACTGGAAGTTCCCCCGGATCTTCTCGAACGTGCTCTCGAAGAGGTCAATGGCGGTCTCATTGATCTGCTGGATGGCCGATTTCAAGTCGTTGTGCGCGGCTACCAGATCCTCGCGCTGCTCGTTGAGAAAGGCCAGCCTGGCACTCTCCTCGGCATGCTCCTCGACCGCGAGCATGTTGACCAGCCCGATGCGATCGAGCTTGACCACGATCTCCTCGAGCTCCTCCCTCAGGGCCTCGGGCTCGCCCTCCACCGGCTCGGCCTCGTCGAGGAGACGCTCCAACGGACGACCCCACTCTCCCTCCAAGCGCTCCTGGATGAGCCCGATGCGGCCCGAGACCTCCTGTCGCTCCAGCTCGAGCTGATGACGCCGGTCCACCGCCTCGCGCTCGATGCTGCGCGCCAGCCGAGCCGCCTGGTCCGCATCGGCCAACGTCTCGGCCACGTCGGATAGCAGCTTGGTTCTCTCCTCGAGCACGCTCTCGGCTTCGTCACGCTCGCCGAAGAGTCGCTCCGTCGCGACCCGGCCTTCCTCCTGGAGTCGCTGGACCGTGTTCAGCTCGTCGGTGAGGACCTGCTCCTCGGCATCCAGCTCGCCCAGCCGATCCTCACCGACGGAAGCCTCACGAGCCAAATCCTGGAGTCGCTCCGCCATTCTCTCCGCCTCGGCCTCCATACGGGCCAGCGTCACTGACAGCCGCGACTCTTCTCCATGGGCCTCTTCCCATTCGTCCTGAACGCCAGCGAGGACCTCCCGCGCTTTCTCGCGCTCGGCCCGGATACCACCCTCCTGGGCCAGAAGATTCTCACGATCCTCCCGGGCGGTCTGGGCTCGCTCCAGAGCTCTGGCCCTGGCCGCCTTGCCTCCCTCCAGCTGTCTGGCAAGCTCGTCCCGATGGGTGTCGACCCTGGCGCGGCGGTCCACCTGGGCCGCCATCTCGGCGCTGGTTTGCCTCAGCTCATCCTCGGCCTCGAGGAACGAGATCCGGGCGACTGCGAGGGCTTCCTGGGCCTTTTCCTCGGCAGCCTCTGCGTTCTCGACGTCCTGCCTCGCACCGGCCGCTTCGCCTATCGCCTCGTCCAGTGCCTGGCGGATTGACTCGACGCGAGCCCTTCGCTCGAGCACACCGGACGTGCCCGAGGGTCTACCGACCTTGATGAAGCCACGTGGATCGATGACCATCCCCGCGATCGAGAGCTGTGCGCGCTCGGGAGCGGGGCCGACGGACTCCTGGGTCTCGACCAGATCAGCCTCGCCTAGTAGCGCTTCGACCCAGGGGGCTCCTTCTCCCTTGGCCTTGACGGCTTTCAGCAGAGAGCCCCCCGCCGGATCGGGAACTCGATCGAGCGGAAGCAAGACCAGGCCGCCTCCCTCGGTCCAATCGTCGGCGAACCAACGAACGATCCGGTCGGCGGAGGCGCCATCGCGCACCACGAGAGCCTGTGCGAGGGGGCCCAGGTATGTCTCCACCACCGATGCCACCTCGCCCGGGGCTTCGATGAAGTCCGGGAGGGATCCCACGACGCCGGCGTCCTCGAGGGCGAGAGCCGCCTTGGTGGCGGGACCGATTCCCTCTTGTCTGAGGCCGAGGGCCTCCAGAGCCGCGACTTCCACCTCCATGCCCTGGACCGTCCGAACCGCATCGAGCTCCCTACGCCTCGCTTCGTCGAAGGCCTTGCGCTGGCCGCCGAGAGCCTCCTGAGCCGCATCGAAGCGCTTCCGGGCGTCCTGCACCGCCGCCTCCAGTCCGTCGAGGCGGGTCGTGAAAAGATCGCCCTGCGACTCCAGGTCGGTCAGAACGTTGGAGGCGTCACTCAGTTCCGCGGTAATGCGCTCGATGCGGCGCTCGAGCTCGGCGGCCTGGCCCTGGGCAGCCTCGGCATCGCCCTCGAGCTGCGCGCCCTTCCGGACCAGATCCCGCTCTCGATGCTCCTTCTCCTCTACACCATCGCGGGCTTCCTGGAGACGCGCCTTCACGACCGCGGACGCGTCCGCTTGACGACTCACCTCCGCCCTGACCCGCTCCAGCTCCCGTTCCTGCCCCTCACGACGTCCCTGAAGCTCGGCCGATTCGCCCCTGACATCATCCAGGCGCTTGGACCAGGCCTCGCGGTCACCTCCGATCTGACTCAACCGTCGCTCGGCGTAGCCTCCGCGCTCCTCAGCCACCGCGAGATCCCGCTCCCACTCGACGAGCTGAGCCTTCACCTGGTCGAGGGCCGCGGCAGCCTCTGCCCTGGAGCGCTCCGCCGTCACCTCCTCGAGCCGCAGCCTTTCGTAGGTCGCTTCCGCAGCACGGAGCTCGGCCACCATCCCCTGACCCGTCTTTCGATCGGCCTCCAGGGCCGTATCGAGCTCCTTCAGGCGCGCCTCGCGATCGGCCAGGTTGTTGCGCACGACGGCGACCTCTACTGACAGCCGCCGCTTCCGGAGAGCCCCGTACCGTTCTGCCTTCCCCTTCTGCCGAGCCAGCGAGCGCACTTTGGTCTCGACCTCGGCGATGACGTCTTCCAAACGGGTGAGATCGTTCTCGGCGTGCTCCAGGCGACGGAGGGCGGCCTTTCGCCTGTCCTTGTACTTACCGATGCCGGAAGCCTCCTCGAAGAGCTGCCGCCTCTCCTCCGCCCGATCGGAGAGAATGGCGTCGATCATCCGGTTCTCGATCACCGAATAGGCGTTGGCGCCGAGCCCGGTGTCGCGGAAGAGATCGACCACGTCTCGCAGACGACAGGTCGAGCGGTTGAGCGAGTAATCGCTCCCCCCGTCTCGGTACACGGTGCGGCCGATCTCGACCTCCTCGTACGCAACCGGGAGAACCCCGTCCTCGTTGCTCACCACCATGGTAACCGCCCCCCGGTTCACGGGGCGGCGATTCAGAGAGCCCTGGAAGATGGCCTCCTCCATCTTCCCTCCCCGGATGGCGGAGGGGCGTTGCTCTCCCAGTACCCAGCGAACGGCGTCGCTGATATTCGATTTTCCGCAGCCGTTGGGCCCGACGATGGCCGTGATGCCCTCGTGGAAGTCGATGACGGTGGCGTCAGCAAAGGACTTGAACCCATGAACGCGAAGTGATCGGAGTTTCATTGGGGCAGTCGGCCCCTCCGTAGAGTCAGACGTACATCACCCAGGTCGTTCGCACGAAGGAGCCGCCCCATCGCAGCGGCCTGGAACTCGTCCACAAAAGCTCCGCCATAGACGCGCAGCCCCGTGGTTCCATCAGGATAGCTCACCTCCAGGACGTGAGCCGGTATGGAGAGAACGGCCAGCGACTGGACCCTACGGGCCGCGTCCGCCGCCTCGGCGTACTCGCCGAAGAAGAACGAGTATCTCGCCTCCTGAACGGTCCACATAGCCGGATTGAGGCGGTCCAGGACCTCAGCCAGAGGCTCCTTCAGGGCGTCTGCCTCCACTGCGCTGAAGGCAGGGCCTGCGAGCAGCGCGTATTGGTCGGCCCCGGCCACCTCGATAAAGGTCACGAAGAACAGAAGCTCGGGAAGCCGCCCCCGGAGCGCGTCCACCGTACTCGAGGCCGTTTCCATGCTGCGCCAGGCATCGAGGGTGAGCACATGGCTTATCACTGGCGTCTCGGGGGTCGGGCCGGGTAGCTCAATCGGGGGTGGCACAGCAGAGCGCACGCGTTCAGGCGGTGTGAGCCAGGGGATGTTGATGAAGCCGAAGTACGCGGCCGTCAAGCCTCCGCCCCCCACGATCAGCGCTGTTGACATACCCACCAGCAGCTGCCGGACCCTGGTTCCCCGCCTTCGCCGTCGCTCCAACTCCTCCAACCCCGACATCTTGCGAGGCGGGCCTTCCTCCAGGTCGACGGCAGTCTCGCCAACCGTGTCTTCGGGGAGCGCATCAGTGCCGGCTCCCATTGCCTCTACGGCCGCGTCCACCGCGATGGTCTCGCCTGCGCCCACCGAGGGATCCCCGGGCGGCTCGTCACCGGTGACCAGGGGTTCCACGGGCTCGGGCGAACCCGGATCGGGATCGTCGAATGCCAAGTCTCCGGCCGCCACGCTGAGATCTTCCGCTGCCACCAGCTCCTCGTCGTCGGGCAGGTCGTCCTCCACGAGGGGGCTGGCTTCCACCTCGAGGTCGCCGTCTCCGAAGCCGAGGTCGTCTGAGCCCTCGGCCTCCCCTACCTGCTCCGCACCCGGACCGGCCTCGAAGCCGGCCGCGGCATCCTCGTCAACAAAGCCACTCTCCAAGTCGTCCGGAGCGTCCTCCAGTTCGAATCCGGCCCCCGTCTCGAAGCCCTCCATGTCCAGATGGGCATCCTCGGCCGCCGCCGCCACAGCCGCCTCGTCCATCTCGATCCTGGATCCCGTCACACCCTCGACGGCTGGCATGCCCGGCTCTTCGACTGCGGCCTCATCGGCAGTTGCCGGGGCCTCCACCTCCGTGGCTTCCGCCTCCGCGACCTCGACCTCTGGGGCCTCGGCCTCTGGGGGGCCCACCTCTAACGGCTCGACCTCCAAGGGCTCCATCTCGAGGGACGCCGCTTCCAGATCCAGCCCGGCTTCCTCCTCGGGCTCCGTCTCGGCGAGGGGAGGCTCCTGCGCCGGGGGTGCCGGCGGCTCGTCAGGGGCTCCGCCTGCAGGCACCTGAGGACCGGGTTCGTCGGGCGTGTCGTACTGTGATCCCGTCATTCCGCCTAGACTGAACGCGTCCGAATCGTCAACGTCGTCCGCCGCGTTGCCGGTTGAATCGGTGAGTGCCTCCATGGAGAACAATGCCGCGTCACCAGCCGGCTCTTCCGTGACGCCAGCCGGGGCGACTTCAGCCTCGAGGGGAGTCTCGACCTCCGGCTCCGGCTCGGCCTCCGACTCCATCGTCGGCTCCACCTCGAGCTCGGGCTCCCGTTCGTCATCCCGCTCAGAGATCATCTCTACCTCCGGCTCCAGTTCTGACTCTGCCTCGAGCGGCGCTTACGAACTCAGGCTCCGGCTCGGGCGTCATGTCGACTTCAGGCTCCATGGCCGGCGGGACGATCTCGTCGGCGCCGGAAGTCGATGACCGTGGCGTCAGCAAAGGACTTGAACCCATGAACGCGAAGCGATCGGAGTTTCATTGGGGCAGTCGGCCCCTCCGTAGAGTCAGACGTACATCACCCAGGTCGTTCGCACGAAGGAGTCGCCCCATCGCAACGGCCTGGAACTCGTCCACAAAAGCTCCGCCATAGACGCGCAGCCCCGTGGTTCCATCGGCATAGCTCACCTCCAGGACGTGAGCCGGTATGGAGAGAACGGCCAGCGACTGGACCCTGCCGGCAGCGTCCGCCGCCTCGGCGTACTCGCCGAAGAAGAACGAGTATCTCGCCTCCTGAACGGTCCACATAGCCGGATTGAGGCGGTCCAGGACCTCAGCCAGAGGCTCCTTCAGGGCGTCTGCCTCCACTGCGCTGAAGGCGGGGCCTGCGAGCAGCGCGTATTGGTCGGCCCCAGCCACCTCGATAACGGTCACGAAGAACAGAAGCTCGGGAAGCCGCCCCCGGAGCGCGTCCACCGTACTCGAGGCCGTTTCCATGCTGCGCCAGGCATCGACCGTGAGCACGTGGCTTATCACTGGCGTCTCGGGGGTCGGGCCGGGTAGCTCAATCGGGGGTGGCACTGCAGAGCGCACGCGCTCAGGCGGTGTGACCCCGGGGATGTTGATGAAGCCGAAGTACGCGGCCGTGATGCCTCCGCCCCCCACGATCAGCGCTGTGGCCATGCCCACCAGCAGTTGCCGGACCCTGGCTCCCCGCTTTCGCCGCCGATCCAACTCCTCCAACCCCGTCATCTTGTGAGGCGGGCCTTCCTCCAGGTCGACGGCAGTCTCGCCAACCGTGTCTTCGGGGAGCGCATCAGTGCCGGCTCCCATTGCCTCGACGGCCGCATCCACGGCGATGGACTCGCCGGCGCCCACCGAAGGATCCCCGGGAGCAGCATCACTGGTGGCCAGGGGTGCCACAGGCTCGGGCGAACCCAGATCGGGATCGTCGAAGGCCGAGTCTCCCGCGGCGGCGCTGAGATCTCTCGCTGCCGCTGCCGCCAGCCTCCATTCCGGAAGGACCTCTTCCGCGAGGGGGCTGGCTTCCACCTCGAGGTCGCCGTCTCCGAAGCTGAGGTCGTCCGGAGCGTCCTCCAAATCGAATCCGGCCCCCGTCTCGAAGTCCCTGTCCAGATGGGCATCCTCGGCCGCCGCCGCCTCGTCCATCTCGACCTTGGATCCCGTCACACCCTCGACGGCTGGCAGGCCCGGCTCTTCGACGGCCGCCTCATCGGCTGTCGCCGGTCCCTCCACCTCCGCGACCTCCGCGGCCTCCACCTCCTCCGCCTCCTCCGCCTCTGGGGGGGTCACCTCTACTGGCTCAACCTCCAAGGGCTCCATCTCATCAAGGGCTCCGGCGAGAGGAGCCTCCGCTTGGGCTTCGTCGGACGCGTCGTACTGCGATCCTGCCACGGCTTCGAGACTGAGCCCCTCCGAATCGTCGACTTCGTCCGCCGCACTGCCGGTTGAGTCGGGGAGTCCCTCCATCGAGAAGAGTCCCGCGTCACCAGCCGGCTCTTCCGTGACGCCGGCCGGAACGACTTCGGCCTCGAGGGGAGTCTCGACCTCCGGCTCTGGTTCTGACTCTGCCTCAGACGGCGCTACGAGCTCAGGCTCCGGCTCGGACGTCAGGTCGACTTCAGGCTCCACGACCGGCGTGGCGATCTCACCAGCAGCCTCCGGACCGAGCACGGCCAGGATCCGATCCGACGCGGAGCCCAGGATTGACGACACATCCCCAACCCCCTCCGCGACGACGATGACTCCCGCCGCCTGGTCCAGGAGGGCCCGAGCTCCGGTCGTGGCCGCTGACAAATGCAGCAGGAGCACCGCCCCCACCTCCCGGAAGCCGCTGATCACGGTATCCCACTTTGGGTGCGTCAGAACTTCCTCGGCGTCGCCCACAGGGGTCCCGGCCGGAGCAAAGAAGATTCCGCCCCCGACGGATCGGGCCACACGCTTCACCGACGCTCCGTAGAGCATGACGTCGGACACGCCCTCATCATTCGTGCCGTCTACCGACTCGTGGAGAACCGGGTCCTCGAGGGACGCGTCCGCGAGCAGGACGCTTCGCCCCTTGGCGGCCCAGCCCCGGGCGACGAGCAGGCTCACGTCCGCCCCCCAGCGTCGATCGATCTCAGGCGCCACCAGGAGAACGACGCAGCCCGTGGTGGAATCGAAGGAATCCAGCACGGCGTCGACGTGCTCGGGCAGGCCCTCGTTGGCCGGATCTATGGGCTGCCAGGTTGGAATATCTGGGCTCATCCGTGCACCCTTCGCATGGTGAAGATTCCGCGCCGCGACGGGCACGATGCACCAGAGGAACAGAGACCTCGCGATCCCCGTCGTGATGGCGGCAAAGGTAACCCACCCTCTAGGGGAGGTCCACAGGAATCGTAGGAGTATCGGCCCTCAACGCACATATCGACCTATCCGTCGCTCGAGCTCCGGTGCGCCCCCCGGCGACGCATTCAACGCTGCCCCCATGACCTCGGCTTCCCCAGGGCTCTGATAGGCTCCGGCATACACCCGGAACAGGGGCCTCTGCATGCCCTCGATCTCGAGGACATATGCGCCAATACCCGCGCTGCGAACCTCCGCCACCCGGACCTGCGCCGCCTCCGACGACTCGAACTCCCCGAAACCATATGCCAAGGGGGTCGGACGCACGATCCAACGAGCCGCATCCTCGTCGGAAAGCGTCTCCGCCAGAGAGGCCCGCAGGCGCTCGGCCGCCAGAGAGTCCTCAGCGGGGCCGGCGAGGACCCGATGATAGACGCGGCCCGACACTCGCACCGGAGCGACGATGAAGAGCAGGTCCGGACGCCGCTGGGCCATCCGCTCGGCCTGCCGTCCGGCGGTCTCGCCCGCCTGGTAGGCAGCCAGTGCCAGCGAATACGCCTGGTGCGGCCCGGCCGGCGACGTCGATGGCGCCGAGGAAACGGGTGGCTGGGGAGCAGCAGGCTCTACCAACGGCGGTACGGGTTCCGGCGTTGTGAACATGATCTGCCACAAGGCCAGGGCCCCCAGCCCCACTAGGGTCCCGGCCAGCGCCGGCCGCCACGGGATGACCCTCGGCTCAGGATCGGGCTCCTCACTCATGTTCTCGGTCCCCTCCTGCACTTCTGCAAGGGCGCCCGAATCAGCAGTGGAGCCGAAGTCGTCCGCAGCGGCCTGCCGGGGTGCCTCCAGCGGCTCTGCCGCCTGCTCCAGCGGCTCTGCCGCCTGCTCCAGCGGCTCTGCCGCCTGCTCCAGCGGCTCTGCCGCCTGCTCCAGCGGCTCTGCCGCCTGCTCCAGCGGCTCTGCCGCCTGCTCCGGCGGCTCCGCCGCCTGCGCCCCCTCCTCACCCCGGTCCTCCACGAGGCCTGCCACATCGTCGAGAGCGAAGGACTGGGCCACCCATTCCGCCTCGGCGGGGTCGCCGGCCAAGAGCAGCGTCGCAGCGCTGCGGGCTACCAGAGCATCCACACCCGGTAGGTCTGAGGGCACATAGAACAGGACCGTGGCCTGAGCGTCCACCACCTCCTCCACGAAGGCGGCCCATTCATCGCTCAGAGTGACTTCTGTGGGATCCTCGATCGGCGTCCCGACGGAAACGAACTGGAAGCCCGGCGTCCCCGCCTGTTGTGCCACTGAAGGGATCGGTGCCTCCCGGAGGACGACGTCGATGATGCCAACGGCATTCGGTAGCCCCAACTTCTCGTGAAGCACGGGCCGGGTGAGTGACAGATCGCAGAGGAGGACACGGTGGCCCTGACCGAACCAAGCTCGGGCGAGGGCCACGGCAGCAGCGGGACTCCAGGATGACCGGATGACGTCCGGGGCGACGATGAGGGTGACGACGCCCCTCCCGGCGCCGGAGAGGAGTGCGCCGGGTGCCGCGACCTCCGGTAGACGACCGGAGTCGGGGTCGAACGGGTACAGTCGCGAGTGGCCCCGATCCAACGGGCCCTACGCTCCTAGCGAGGGTTGGATTGCAGCCTCCGTCGATGCGTCCGTTGGGCAGCTCGTTTCGGCTGCCACCTCAAGCTACATGTCCACCCGGACGCTTGTAAACAAGGGCTTGACAAGGGGTGCGGTACGGCAGTCCTCGTCACTTGAACTCATGCATCGTAGCGTCCCCCCAAAGAACCTCGAGCTGGTAGAATTCCCGTGCCCCCGGGTGGAAGACGTGCACCACGAACTCGATGTAATCGACGAGGACCCAGCGGCCCCCCTGCAGCCCCTCGACATGGGCCGGTCGGATACCCTCCTTCTTCAGTTCCCCGATGACGTGGTCGGCGATGGCTTTCACCTGGACGTCGGACTGCCCGGTGGCGAGCAGGAAGTAGTCCGTGGCGCTCGAGATGCCCCTCAGGTCGAGTGCAACCACGTCGGCTGCCTTGCGTTCGAGGGCGAACTCCGCTGCTCGCTGCACGTCTTGGCCAATCTCGGACACGTCGGTGCTCGACTGATCTCACATCCCGACCTCTAGAGGCTTACTCCTCGCCTCGCTCCATACGAACCTCCACGTCGACCTCGACCTGACTGTGGAGGCGAACCGGCACCTTGAAGGTCCCCAGGAGTTTCAACGGCTCTTCGAGTATGACGGTGCGTCGGTCCACCTCGAAGTCCAGCTCTCCATGGTTCAACTGATCGGCGACGTCGGCGTTCGTTACGGAGCCGAACATCTTGCCGTCATCCCCCGCTCTGACGTGAAATACGAGCGACGTGCCTTCGAGCTGGGACGCCCGACGACGCGCCTCCAGGTAGTCGTGCCTGGCGCTCTCCTCGGCCCGCGCATGCTCCTCCTCCAACCTCTTCAGGTTGGCGTCACTCGCCACGTACGCGAGTCCTTGGGGAATCAGATAGTTGCGCGCGTAACCCGGCCTTACGTCGATGATGTCGCCCTCACCTCCGAGCGTCTCCACCGTCTTCCTCATAATGAGCTTCATGGACCGTCTCCGTCTACGAGTCAGTGCCGCTGGCCAACGCCTCGGCCTTGGCGCGTAGGTCGAGCCAAGTATCGCCGACGCCGATGACCAGCGCCCCTATGATCAATACAGGCGCAAGGAACAACATGCCGAGCGCCACCGCCAAGAAACCGAACAGCGAGATACCACCGTTGAAGAACAGAACCACGGCGGCCCCTCGGATGGCATAGAGCCCGCCCATGAACACGACGGCGTTGGTCCCCGCCAACGTCCATGCCTCACCCAATCCGAGCACGATCAAGGTCAGCCCCACCAGTAACAGCCACAGAAAGTGGTCGTTGAACCGGAAATCCTTGAGCGGCCCCAATCCCTGGTCATTCCCCGCAGAGAGTCTAACGTAGCCCCACCAGGCCACTCCGAGTCCCGCTAGTGACGACAGACCGAGAAGCGCCGGGAAGAGCCTTCCCTGCTGCGCCGCGGTCGCGAACACTTTGTTGACCATGGCAGTCGGGATGTCCCGTTCGGGGTTCAGGACCGTCAGCAGGCTCATGGCCAGACTGACACTCTTCATGATTCCCTCGGTAACGAGCCAGTCCACCATGGCCCAGGAGCCCGGTTGGAGCGCCAGAAGTGCCGCTACGAGGGCGAAGGTGCCCAGGACGGCCCCCAAGGCTCGCGGGAAGAACCGGCTGCCGGGCCAGCGCATCGTCAGGACCACGAACCATCCCGCCAAGACGACCGCCCACCCGCGCTCCAGATACCAGATACCGCCACGTGCTGTAACCCCCAATGTGACCATCACGGCCAGAATGGCGGCCATCACCGTCGGAAACCTGCGGGCGCCCAAGACCAGCGCGAGGACCAGGAACGGTACCGCCACCAACACCCCTGCACTGACAACTGCCAGCGCGAGAGTGACGAGCAGGAGTGCGGCGGCCCGTAGCCATGTTCGCTCCGGCCGCGCCGTGGAATCCAAGAGATCTCGCTCCGAGGAGGCCTAGACCTCGTGGTCCCGGACGTATGGGATCAGCGCCAGATACCGGGCCCGCTTGATGGCGCGTCCGAGCTGTCGCTGGAAGCGGGCCGTGACCTTCGTCGTACGCTTCGGCAAGATCTTTCCCTGCTCGGTCATGAACTGAGACAGCGTCGAAACGTCCTTGTAGTTGAGGAGCTCGATGACCGGCCCCTCCATACGACGCCGGCGTCCCCGGCCACCGCTGAACTCAGGAGGGCTGTGCCGCACGGCGGCGTTATCATCGATCTCGGACGCTTCGTCATCAGGATCCGCATGGTCGTCATCGTCATCGTCGTCATCAGCGTCTTCTTGGGCGCGGGGGGGGGGCTCTCCGAGGATCGACCTCCCCGACGTAGGCTCCCCCTCGTTCACGACGACCAGGTACCGCATGAGGTCGGTATCGAGTCTGAGCACCCGCTCGAACTCCGGAAGTCCGTCGGAGCCGGCGCGAACCTGCGCCACCACGTAATTGCCTGTCTTCTGCTTCTTCACGGGGTAGGCCATCTGACGCACCCCCCAGTGATCGACAGCCATGACTTCGCCGTCGCTTCCGATCACGAGGGGATGGAACTTCTCCAGCTTCTTATTGACCGCATCTTCGTCGAGGGTAGCGTCGAAGATGTAGACGATCTCGTATAGCCGCATGGTTTTTCTCCCACGGTCCGTATGTACACACGGGCCCCGCCACGCGGGCGGAGCGGGATGAGCCGCTTAATATATGCCATGCCCGTGCGTTTTGTACCCCCGCACAGCCACCGGCATGAGGGTGGCGAGCTACCGGGGATAAAGTTCCAAGAGCGCCCGCGGGACCGCTCCTAAGAGAGCTCCTCCTGTAGCGCGAGGATCAGGTCCGGGTAACGGGCGTAGGCCCAACGGGCTTCCTCTACGTCGAGCCGCTCGCGATTGGTGTGAGCGAAACGCTCCTCACCCGGAGCGAACCCCACAGTGGGGATGCCGAAAACGCCTCGACTCCATCCACCGTCGGTGGCGAACGTCCACGGACGCACCCTGGCTGGCCCCTCGCCGTCGCGGCGCCCCACCGCAGAAGCCGCGGCTAGGACCAGGGGATCGAGGGGCTCCATGAGGAAGCCGGGAGTGAACAGGCTCCGCTCGTACGTTACTCCCGTGTAGGTCGCCTGCCGTTCCCTGGCCATGGATATGGTTAGGCTGAACCCGTCCGGAAGCTCCCCGAGCCGACGATTCACGGCCTCCCGCACGCGCGAGGTCATGGCCTCGTCGTCCGTGCCAGGCAGAACCCTCCAGTCCAGGACGATGGTGACGCGGTCGGGAATCACGTTCCGGCTCTCCGGCAGGACGTCCACACCGGTCGCCACCAGGCTAGACGCACCTAGAACCGGATCCTCCGGCTGGTCACGTGCTAGCTCGTGGACGGCGGCGAGCACTTCAGGGACGGGGTCCAGGGCGTTGTGGGCCCGGTCCGGGGCGGAGGCGTGACCAGCGAGGCCGTGCACCACCACCTCGACCTCTCCCCGCCCCCGGTGGCCGATGCAGACGTCTCCTTGCGTCGATTCCCCGATCACCACGGCGCCCGGCTCCACACTCCCGGACTCGAGGAGGTGCTTCATGCCCAGACCACCCCGCTCCTCGAAGACCGTGTGCGCCACGATCACGTCTCCCGCGGCACGCCCGGTCAAGGCGGCGGCAGCGTACGTCTGCAGGGCCAGTGGACCCTTGATATCCATGGACCCGCGACCATGAAGGAAACCCGCCGAGATGTCTCCCCCGAAAGGCGGGTGCTCCCACTCGGCATGATCGCCCTCGGCCACCACATCGGTGTGGCAGTTGAGGAGCACGGGCGGGGCGGCCCCCCGGCCCGTCACACGGCCCATGACGTTCCCCACCTCGTCGATATGAATGTCTTGTAGGCCCAGGGCCTCCATCTCGCCGCGAATCCGATCGGCTACTTCACCTTCCTGCCCCGAGGGCGAGGGGATACGGATCAGGTCCTGGGCGAACGCCAGGGCGTTCTCGAAGCTGGGATCTTTTGCCATGGCTCGTGGGTCCGGCCGCCCCGCGACCGAACCCCCTCAGTGGAAGAAAGCTGGGCGGCTCTACCCGAACAGGCGGGCAACCCAGCCAATGAGACTGGAGATCTGGCCGCCCGCGTCGATCTCGTGCACTCGCACGAACCACGGCGCGAGCACCAGTGACACGACGCTCATCAGCTTGATGAGAATGTTGAGAGACGGCCCCGAGGTGTCCTTGAACGGGTCTCCCACCGTGTCACCGACGATCGCGGCCTTGTGGGGCTCGGATCCCTTCCCTCCATGGGCGCCACCCTCGATGAGCTTCTTGGCGTTGTCCCATGCGCCCCCGGCATTGGCCATGAAGAGCGCCATGAGGACGCCGGTGACCGTGGCACCGGCCAGGAGCCCACCCAAGGCCTCGACGCCCAGGAAGCGGCCCACCAGCACCGGAGAGACGATGGCGATCACGCCGGGGAGGATCATCTCGCGAAGCGCGGCATCGGTGGAAATCTCTACACACCGTGCCGAATCCGGCCTCTCGGTTCCCTCCATGATGCCCGGCCTCTCCCGGAACTGCCGACGGACCTCCTCGACCATGCCCTGAGCGGCGCGCCCCACAGCGGTCATGGTGAGCGCAGCGATGAAGAACGGGAGCACGCCACCGAGGAACAGGCCGATGACGACGATGGGCTTCACGAGATCGATCCCCGTCTCCGCCAGCCCGACCTTCGAGCTGTACGCCGAGAACAGAGCCAGCGCCGTGAGCGCGGCGGAGCCGATGGCGAAGCCCTTACCCTGGGCGGCGGTCGTGTTGCCGATGGCGTCCAGCGAGTCGGTGATCGCGCGAGTCTCCGGTCCCAGGCCGCTCATCTCGCTGATACCACCCGCGTTGTCGGCAATGGGCCCGTAGGCGTCCACGGACATGGTGACACCCACCGTGGCCAGCATGCCGACAGCGGCGATGCCGATGCCGTAGAGGCCGGCGGACGTGAACGATGCGTAGATGGCGATACAGATGAGCAGCATGGGGACGGCCGTCGACTCCATGCCCACGGCCAACCCGGTTATGAGGTTCGTGGCCGCGCCGGTCTTGCTGGCCTCGGCGATCTTCCTGACGGGCCTCGAGGACGTGTAGTACTCGGTCACAAGCCCGATGGCTGCGCCCACCAGGGTGCCCGCGACGATGGCGAACCAGGGCCCCAGGGCAGGATAGATCCGGCCACCCTCCACCATCTGGAGGTCCAGCGCGCGGACGATGAAGAACATGGCCACGAGGAAGAGGCCAGCGGCGATGAAGGTGACGTTCCGAAGAGCCGCGGCCGGGTCCGTGCGCTCGAGGGCCTTCATCATGCCGACTCCGACCAGCGAGGCGATGAGACCCACCATGACCGTCACGATTGGGAGCGCTATGGCATTGCCGACGTTGCCGGCCAGAGACGCCGAAGTCGCCGCGATGGCGATGGTGGCGATGACCGAGCCGACATAAGACTCGAAGATGTCCGCCCCCATGCCCGCCACATCGCCGACGTTGTCGCCGACGTTGTCGGCGATGGTGGCCGGGTTCCGGGGGTCGTCCTCCGGAATCCCCTCCTCGACCTTCCCCACGAGATCCGCTCCGACGTCTGCGGCCTTGGTGTAGATCCCACCTCCGACGCGGGCGAAGAGGGCGATGGAACTGGCGCCCATGGCAAATCCGGAGATGATCTCCGCAAACCCGGCGTGCTCGGCGGCACCGATGGCCGTGGCGCCGAAGAACCAGTAGAGCACCCCTATGCCCACCAGACCGAGGGCCGCCACGCAGAGTCCCATCACCGCTCCACCGAAGAACGCGACCCGGAGCGCCTTGCCCTGCCCTTCCTGGTTGGCCGCGGCCGAGGTGCGTACGTTCGCCCGCGTGGCCGCGGTCATGCCGAAGAAGCCGGCCATGACCGAGCAGAGGGCCCCCACCAGGTAGGCGAGGGCCGTCAGGCCCGAGACCGCCCATGCCAACAGGGCGGCCACCATCACGACGAAAACGCCCAGCATGGAGTACTCTCGGCGCAGGAAGGCCATGGCCCCCTGATAGATCTGGTCGGCCAGCTCATCCATCACCTCGCTTCCCACCGACTGACCCTTCACGTAGCGATAGATGATCCCGGCCACCACCAGGCCCACGAGGCCCAGCGCCCAGGACCAGCTGGTAATCGTCACGAATTGGCTCATCAGGTTCCTCGTGCTGTTGACAGCGTCTTTGACAGCATCAGCGTGAGCCGCACGGCCTCCGCGCGCATCACCGGTTGCACTGGTTCATCGCCTCCTCGATACCATCCGTCATCCAGACCTCCACGGCCTTGCTGAGCTCTGGAAGAAGCGCTACCACCACGTCCTCGTCCGCACTCCCCATGGGTGACAGCACCCAGTCGGAGAGGTCCTCGCCATCCTGCGCCTGCCCGACTCCCACGCGCAACCGCCCGTACTCCTCGGTGCCGAGAGCACCGGATACCGACTTCAGACCCTTGTGGCCACCGGACCCACCTCCGGCTCGGAAGCGTACACGGCCCAGGTCCAGCGCCGCGTCATCCGACACGACCAACAGGTCTTGGCCGATGTCGAATTCCGAAATCGTAGCGAGGGTGACGAGGGCCGCCCCGCTATTGTTCATGAATGTGGTTGGCTTCATGAGGCAGGCTGGAACGTCGCCCACCATACCGTCTACCTGCAGGCTTCGGCCTTTCTTCTCGAAGGCCCCGAAGCCCCAGTCGTAGGCGAGTCGGTCCACGACCCACCAGCCCACGTTGTGCCGGGTGGCGTCGTATTCAGGCCCGGGATTGCCGAGCCCGACGATCACCTTCACGACACCAGATCCGACGAGTGCGATCAGCCCTCGGAGTCCTCGTCTCCACCCGCCGAAGCATCGGCATCGGCGGCGGGGGCTCCCTCTGCACCCTCTTCCCCTTCGACCTCGACGCCCTCTTCCAGCTCCTCCTCCTCTTCCTCTTCGACGACCTCGACCTTGGGCACAGCCACGAGGCACAGTGTCCGGATGGGATCGGTCAGGAACTCCACATCCTCCTCGACCTCGATCTCACTGGCGTGGATCGAGTCACCGATCGCCAGCCCGGAGACGTCGACCTCAATGATCTCGGGGATCTTGGACGGGACGCACTTGACCCGGAGCTCATGGAGGATCACTTCCAGAACGCCGCCATGCTTCACGCCCTCTGGAGTCCCCATGTAGTTGACGGGAACGTCGACTTCGATAGCCACACCTCTCTGGATGCGGTAGAAATCGACGTGGACGATGTCCGGCCGGAACGGGTGCATCTGGATCTCGCGCACC
The DNA here is from genome assembly GCA_965238005.1 of Longimicrobiales bacterium. GTDB lineage: Bacteria > Gemmatimonadota > Gemmatimonadetes > Longimicrobiales > Gaopeijiaceae > CBDCKN01. Next base: position 1,367,696 of record OZ250165.1, on the reverse strand, counting down.
AGCGTTTCCAACTCCTCGGCCTCGTCCTCGATCTTCACGTTGACGATCGTGTTCTCCACGGAGATGGAGTGGAAAAGGTGACCGGTTTCCTGAGCATCGACCGTAAGCGCGATGGAATCCTGATCCTTGCCGTAGAGCACAGCCGGGATCTGACCCGCCGCCCGAATCCTCCGCGCCGCACCCTTACCGGTCTCGCTGCGCCGCTTCGCCGTAAGTCCCGACTTAACACTCATTTTCTCGTTCCTGGTCTCTTGTAGTTCCGCCGAGAGATGGGGCCTCTCGGCTACGCCTCGACGGCCAGCTCGAACAGCTTGGTCACCGATTCGTTCTTGTGAACGCACTCGATGGCCTTCGCGAAAAGACTGGCCACCGAAAGTATCTTCAGGCCCTCGAAGCGCCGCTCCTCCGGAACGTGGATCGTGTTGGTCACCACGAACTCTTCGAGGGGGGCCGCGGCCAGCTTCTCCACCGCGTTCCCGGAGAGGAGGGCGTGGGTGGCGCCTGCGTAGACACTCCTCGCCCCTCGGTCGGACAGCGCCTGCACGGCGTTTGCCAGCGTCCCACTCGTATCGACCATGTCGTCCACGAGAAGGCATGTCCGGCCGTCGACCTCACCGACCACATTCAGAACCTCGGCTTCGTTCGCGGCGGGTCGCCTCTTGTCGATGATGGCGAAGGTCCCGTCGAGCCGCTTCGCGAATCCCCTGGCCATCTTCGCCGAACCCACATCGGGCGCCACCACTACCAGATCCGGCAGTCTCTTCTCCCGGAAGTAGTGGGTCAGGACCGGCGCGGCGTACAGATGGTCCACCGGGATGTCGAAGAACCCCTGGATCTGATGCTGATGGAAGTCCATCCCGATGAGTCGGTCCGCACCGGCCGCCACCATGAGATTCGCCACCAGTTTCGCCCCGATGGCCACACGAGGTTGGTCCTTGCGGTCCTGCCGGCCGTACCCGAAGTACGGGACGACTGCCGTGACCTGAGCCGCCGACGCGCGTTTCGCGGCATCGATCAACAAGAGCAGCTCCATGATACTGTCGGCCGGAGCCACGGTCGGCTGAATGATGTAAACGTCGCGTCCACGGGCATTCCGATCGATACGAACGAAGATCTCCCCGTCGGCGAAATCACGGATAGTGGCCGACTCGGCGTCCTCCCCGAGAATCTGTCCGATCTCTACTCCGAGCGGGCGGTTGGCCCGTCCTGTAAGCAGGAGGAGCGGTCCTCTGCGAAACGTGTCGTCCATTGACCTCAGCCCGAATGTGGCGCCAGACCGCAACAGCCTGAAAAGCTAGATCTTAGGAGGGGGGGCGTCAACGCCAAACCCCTTGTGGCTGGCTGACGTTCGGGCCTTCAAGGAGAGACGCCGACGGCCCTGGTTCGAACCAGCGGTTCGCGGCCTCGAATGGACACCTGGAGTCGAAAGAGATACTCCCCGGGCTCCAGGTCGGGCATGTCCACCTTCACAGAGCGGAACCAGGGTCCCGTCTCGACGGGACCGGGCTCTCTCCAACCGATCTGGAGAGGCTCGTCACGTCCTCCGCCGAAGCCCAGCCAGCGCCCCACCTTGCCGAAGAACCCTTCCCCTTCTTTGTAGAGGCTCAACTCGAAGTCCACATTCTCCTGCCGCCAGCCTAACCCGAAGATCTCCCAACCGACCGCTATCTCTTGCCCCGAGGACAACTCGAGTGACGGTCGCATGAGCGGCAGGGCCAGGTCGAGCTGCTGCGGCAGTGAATCGGCGGAGTAGAGAATGATCAGGTCGGAGAGGGTGGCCAGATCCTCGGGGATCGTATCCGTCACGATCCCGTGCCGCAGGCGTCCACCCCGACCTGTCGTTGGCACCCAGGCCTCGACGCTCGCAAGGTACTGACCCGCCGGCACGGAGAGTGCGAGCACGCCCTCGCGGTCGCCTCGATGCCGCGCTTCCCTGAATCGCCTCTCGGAATCGATCAGGAAGAGGCCTACCTGGTCGGGCTCGTCCAGGAGCCCCGGCTGCGCCCACGCAAACGGGCCATCCGGCTCGTCGGAGGGGACCTCGCTGGGAAACGACTGCGCGGCCGAAGAGTCTGATGGCTCAGGCATCCTCGTGGCGGCTGCCACCAGGATGGAGTCCCCCCGGTGAAAAACGGCTACCTGCCCGACCCCCGGCTCGAGATCGGGAGAGTACGCCGCGACGTGGGCGCTCCGGGGGTGCTCGGCCGGAATCCACGCACCGGGCTCGGTCTGCGACGGCCGCCCCAGCACGAACCCGGGTGGCACGAACTCCCGCGCATCCGGGTGGGAGTGTCCGATGGTGCTCCCGTCGGGACGGACGAAACCCACGTTCGGTCGGCGTCTCTCCCAACCCTTCTCCCATCCGTAGCGAACCGTCAGCTCCTCGAGATCGCTTCCCCAGCGAAGTCCATGCGGGTTGCGGGCGCGATCGCTCATCCGGGAGAACGTCCACCGAGCATAGTGCTCTGTCTCTCGATCGTTTCCCGGCATCAGGTAGAGTGGATCGGCGAGATGCCAGAACGTGGCCCTCAGCGCCTCCCACTCCTCTTCGGAGGCGTCGTTCATCAGGTCCTGGGCCTTCCCGTCCAGGAGGATCTCGGGATCCCGCCACTTACGCGCCTCTTCCGGATCCATGTCGGCGAGTCCGTGCCGGAAGGCCGCCATGGCCGGCCCGTAATCCCCCGCACCGTGAAGAGCGAACCCCGCGAGGACGTCACACCACCAGCTCGGCTCGACGTGGGACGCTCCGGCCAAATGCGCAGCCTCGCTCCAGCGGCCCGCCTCGGCCAGGTAGAAGACCCGCTGCCCGAGTATCCACCTGTCACCCGGAATCTGCGCGGAGAACTCGGAGAGCTCGGTCAGCAGTGCTTCCCGCAAGTCCACCAGCTCCGGTGGATCCGGAATGGGTTTCCAGCTGTCGTCCCCGGAGTGCCACATGCAGAACCGCCCTACTCGGTTCTCGCAGGGGCGGCCGCTCTCGGCAAAAGCCCACGGCAGGAGGCGATGGCGTCGGCGCTCGAAACGAGCCTGGGCGTCTCGGGCCTTTCCGAGCACGTCGGAGGAGTCGGGGCCCATGGGCCGGGGAGGCTCCTGTAGAACCCCCGGAGTCGAATCCCGCGCGGCGGTGGCGAGGGCTCTGCTCTCCCCGGGTCCGAAACCCAATCCCACGGCCACGAAGAGTGCAGGCCCGATCAGGATCCGGATCATGATCCGTGTCCGTGTATCATGCGAGGCGATCGAAATCCAGTGGCATCTGTTTAGCGATGACGGGTCGACCTCCTAGGGCGCGACATCGGAGGAAAGGTTGCCCCGGCCCCCTGGATGGGCAAGAACAACCCCGGGAAAGCCGAACGATCACGGGGGTTCTGTAGAGTTGGCCCGGATGGATTCGAACCATCACCGCCGGTGCCAAAGACCAAAACACAGGCGGTGGCACCTTTCCCGGTAAGGCCCACTAGCCGCTCTATATATATAGGTCTGGGCGATAACCCGCGCCCCCCTTTATCGCCCCATACAGCAACGAATCGACACGTGAATCGACACGTGAACGGATTCGCCCTCACCGCTTTCCCCGAGCTCCTAGACCCGCAGTCGTTACATAGAGGTGAGATGTGACGCCTACTGCGAAGATGAGTGGGCGACGATCTATCTGGGTTCTGAGTCCTCAGTCGTTGATCGCTGAGAGGACTGGCACTGGTTGCGCCTCGCTTCCTCTTTCGGCACCCCTTGGTCTGCTAGGTCGGTAGATGGAGGCCCTTGGCTCACCCGGTGGTGATTTGACGATCCCCTGTTGGGTCGTCCGACCGGGCTCAATTGATGCACTCAGCCATCTTGGAGAGTCAATGTTCTTGTGGGCGACCATCTGGTCGATCAACGGGACCCCGTACCGGCCCTGCTTTGCATCTGAGACTACTCTCGCCAAGACGATCGGTCGCTCTCGGGAGACAGTTCGGAGTCGCATGGCTGGGCTCCGCTCGGTTCCCGGATTGCTCTTCGAGGTCAAACGACCTAGAGGCTCGGCCATGCGGATTCCGACTGTGTTCCGCTGGGCCACTGATCCATTCGCCCACGATGTCTGGTATCTCCTCATCTCACGAAAACGGCTGCCCGAGATCGCAGAGCAATATGGCCTTGGGGGAGATTGGCTCCTTGACGCTACGGAACAGCTCGCCCGGCACGCTTCGTTTGCTCATGAGCTCGGCGAGAGAATCAAAGTCGATCTTCTTACCGAGCCAGGCCCAGGATCTAGACAGTATGGGAGGGGGGCGGTAGGGGAGGGTGGCAGCCGCTTGCGGAAACGGACGAAGCCCATACGACCTAGACAGAGACGGGGCAGCAAGAAACAAGGTCGGACGGACCAGTGAAATCAGTAAAGAAGTGCAAAAAAAACGGGCGCTCGCCCAAACGCTCGAACATTGAATGGGACCTGCTGCGGTGGCGACTTTCGGGGGCCGGTAAGTCGTGTGTGAATACGCCGCCAGCCGATCTGGCTGCACCGTGGCAGGTCACGACCTGTAGGAGATGAACGCTTGGCCCAAGGCTGCGAGCGAGTACCCGAAGGTGTCGCTCACATGACCGCCACCCTCGATCACCTCACGCTGGACCACCTGCGCAAATTTCGAACAATCCCCAGATGAGCATGACAGCGAAACAACAGGCGTTCGTCCGAGAATACCTCATTGACCTTAACGCCACACAGGCGGCTATCCGTGCTGGTGACTCCCAGAAGACCGCCGGCTCCATTGGTCATGAGAACCTGAACAAACCTGAAATCCAAGAGGCGATCGAAAGTGCTCTCACGGAACGGGCCGAACACGTTGAGTTGACGGCGAACGAGGTGATCGAGGGGTTGAGGCGAGAAGCCAATTTCACGGGCGAGGGCAGCTCCCATTCAGCTCGTGTCCAAGCACTCAGTTGGCTCGGGCGCCACAAGGCGATGTTCGTGGACAAGAGCCAGGTCGAGGTGAAGGGACTCGCTGATCGGATCGCCGCGATGGGCGAGGCTGAAGTTCGCGAACTCCTCGAGCTCGGTAGCGACGAAGAGATCGTGGCTCGCCTAGGGCAGGTGGGTCATGCTTAGCCCCGACCACATCCGGTTGCTGGCGATCGCCGAGTTGGCCAGGCGTGACTCCGAGAAGGTTAAGGCTCTCGTCGAGTACCAACGGGATCCGATCGCTTTCGCGGTAGACCACCTGGGCATCCGTGAGGAGACGCTCAGGTGGGGGCTCAACCCTGGATACGACAACCACTTTTGGGACGGCACACCTGAGCCGATCGTGGCCATCGCCGAGGCCCTTGTGGACTGGAAGGACGTGGGCGTCGAGAGCGCGACGGGTACGGGGAAAAGCCACAGCCTTGGCTGGTTGACGCTTTGGTTTGCCGCGACCTGGCCGGCAAGCAGAACTTTCTCGTTCGCCGCCAAGGAGGAGCAGCTCGATCTCTACGCATGGACCGAAATCAAGAAGCTCTGGCCGGCCTTCAAGCGTCTCTTTCCGACCGCCGATCTTACCCGGCTACGGATCAGGATGGATGGGGCACGAGAAGAGGGTGAGGGGGCGGGATGGGGCGCGGTTGGGCGCTCGATCGGAGTCGGTGCACACGAACAGGTGAGTACGAAAGCTGCGGGTATGCACGCGGAGCACATGCTCATCCTCGTCGAAGAGGCGTCCGGCGTGCCGCTGCCCGTGTCGGCTGCGATCGAGAATACAGTCACGGACGTCCACAATCTCCGGGCGTACATTGGGAATCCTGATCATCAGCACGATACGCTCCACGAATTCTGCACGAGCCCCGGCGTTCGCCACATCCGAATCAGCGCGTTGGATCACCCAAACATCGTTACGAACAACGTCCGCGATCCGAAGTGGGAGGATCTGGATAACGACGTCGCGGTGGTGCCGGGCGCGGTGTCGCGGAAGTCGATCGCGAGGCGACGAGAGAAATATGGCGAAGGCTCGCGGATTTACCTGTCGCGGGTCCGTGGCATCTCGCCGCCAGAAGCGCAGGACGCACTGATCCAGTTGAAATGGTGCGAGGAGGCGGTTGGCAGATATTCGGACCCCGCGTTTCGTGAAGGCCCGCTCGCGCTTGGTGTCGATGTCGCGAACTCGGAGGCGGGGGACCGGGCCGCCATTGCGCGTGGCCAAGGTGCGTGCCTGCTCGAGGTCAGATCGTTCCCCTGTCCTGACTCGGTCCAATTGGGCGTAGACGTTGGGACCGAGATCAAGGTGGATGGCATCGACCCGAGACGCGTGGCGATCGACAGCATCGGCGTCGGCGCCGGAACGGTTGGAAGACTACGTGAAATGGGATACCCCATCAGGGCCTTGAACGCCGGCTCGCGGGCAGTGGGCTCCGCGGACCGGGAGGCGAGGGCGCGAACGGGAAAGGGCGCTTGGGGCGCCGAAGAGTTCGCGAACTTGAGGGCGGCGATGTGGTGGAGATTTCGGCGGGATCTCGAACGTGGCCACATCGCCTTGTGCGACGACCACGAGCTGTTCGACGACCTCACGACTCCCACGTGGTTTACTCGCGGCGGCAAAATCTTCGTCGAGCCGAAGGAGGAAATCCGCAAGCGGCTGGGTCGCAGTCCCGATCGGGCTGACGCGGTAGTGATGTGGAACTGGGTGCGCCCACGCCCGAAGTTCACGAAGCCCGAGAAGTTGCCGAAGCGGGATCGGAATACGGACTACGGGTGGGAGCGGATGTGCGAGCGTCGGGAACGTCAAAAACGCCTTCGGCGGAGGTACCCGTTTTGAGGCGGACGACCGGAAGCAGCTTGAGCGACCCCCGCGGGGGGTGCCAACGGGCTATCGACCGAAGGCTGCCTAGCGTTTGATGTACACCCGGTTGTTGTCGTCGGGAACCGTGACCCTATTGTCGGTGATGGTAGCTCTCCAGACGGGCTGGTTGGTTGGCGTATCCCCGACAGACCACGTGAACGTCAACGAGCCTCCATCAATTCTGAAAGCTCCTTCGCCTTCTTTGTCCACGGTGGGCCACACATCTTCGTTGTACGAATACGTACCATCGGCGCGGAGTAGGATGAAGCCCGAACTCACATATTCAATGAGTTGATCGCATGGACCCCCGAAAGCACAAAGCAGAAAGTTGGGACCCATGATCGGCAGTGGTTCCCCATCCACCGACACTAGGTCGTAGTGGCCAGCAACAGACTCTGGGCCAGTCGGTCCAGAACATCCTGCCAGGAACAGGATGGCTGGGATGGCGATAAAGCTGCCGATTGCTTTCACGCAGAAAACCTCCAAAATCGGAGATACATCGCCTCACCCCACCTGGTCAACGCCGCGTTGGCGTCCGAGCTTGAGGAATCACCCTTGGGCACCGGGGGCCACCTTGCGTAAGCATCGCTGGATCACGATTCACCACCTCCCCGACATAGCGGCGAAAGAAGGACGAATCAACGAAGTGCTCGATTGGTGGGATTCTCATAGGTCGTTGGTTGCCTTCGTCGAATGATCCGGGCCTCATTCACGGTCGCCGCTCTACGCGCTCTACCCCCCTTGAAATGGCACCGGCGCAGCGTATGAATATTCGGCCCCTAGCCCGTATCAGACGTGGATAACTATACGGTCTGGGCCACAGAGCCGGAATTCTCCGGTCAAATGGTGGATTTCCTAGATTCCTGACGTGCGTATAAGAAGTATTATGTAAAGTAGACGCCCTCCCTGACCGAGAATCTTGCATGATTACAGACTCGTGATTCTCCTGACCGTGTCACTACAAAACGGCATCGGCAACTGCCCAGGCTCATCCGTCACTACCTCGAACTCTTCAAGCTCCTGCATCATCGCGAGGAACCAGTTGTGGGCTTCGTGAGCAGCGTAGATGCCGTAGCGAGGTGAGATTCTGAACGTCACCTGAATCGGCTCCATGCTGCTGCCTTGATACTCGCAGCGAACCGTCAGCCGAGGAGTGCGAGTCTGCGGCTGAACTGAGCCAAACCCGAAGTCGCCCCAGGAGTACCTGCCCATGCGCTCAAGCTATGGGTGATGCTGAGGTTGGGCGATTGCTGGATGGGACTGATGCGAGGCCGTTAGTTGGGCACCCGCTCCTTCAACTCCTCGAAGAAGTTCTCGACGAGAATCAGTTCGTGGGTAGCGACGGTTTCGTTGGTTCTCGCCCCCAGCCAGATGAACCGATCGTCACCCGGTGCGACATCGTAAAGGGCGTACCGCTCATACTGTAGGAAGAGAAAGTCGTCGTCTAGAGGGAACAGGACCGAGCGGTCACCGACCTGGAAGACCGCTCCAGGCAGTACCTGAGCGGCCACCATCTCGTTGTCTGCATTGACGTAGAAGACCTCGCGTCCGCTGTGCGCCCACCGGGGCATAACGCCTCCCGCGGTCGAGACGGTCCACTTTCCTTCGTCCACATCGGGCAAGGGGCGGACGTACACTTCGTTGCGTCCGGTTTCGTTCGATTCGTACATCAGCCAGCGGCCGTTGGGCGAAATGGAGATCGCCTTCACGTCGTAGTCGGTGACGACGAGTGGCGCGGGCACGGTGTCGCGATCTGGACGGAAGCTCCAGATATCTCCACCAGCATTTAGAGTACCCCTATCCGTCCGTGCGATTAGCCAAGCGCCGTCCGGAGAATAGGCTCCCTCCCTAAACGGCAACTCGTGGTCCATGATCAACTGCGCGTCGCCGGTGAAGGACGTTCGCTTCAAGAAAATATCCGTGCTGAGAGCTTCCCTCCGATCGGACAGAAACGTGACTGCGTTCCCGTCCGGGGTCCACCGGGGACGGAAATCCGCGCCCTCATCGAACGTCAATCGAGTGAGGGGGCCTCTCGGCAGCTCTTTGATCCAGATATCGTAGTTCGCGTCGTCGAGGATCGTCACAGCCAAGCGTGTGCCGTCGGGCGACAGAGATAGCCCTCGGTAATCAATGGGGCCTCCGGGATCGGACCCGGGATCGAACGTCCACTCGGTATCGATTTCTCGGAAGGTCCCGTTACGCTCCACCCACACAGGGGTGTAAATGCCAGCCGTGGCACCTGTCCGGTACACAAGCCTGCCCGACGCGGATATGTCGAAGAAACGCGATCCCTGCGGGTTTTGCAGCACTCCCTCCGCCATCGGCACCGCTGCGCCCGTAAGCTCCAGGTTCTTCACATCGAAGGGAGCAGCCGAAAGGGTGCCCTCGTTCGCGTCCATGAAGAGCAGATGGCCGGTGGGGCTGTAGCGTGGGGTTCTGCCTGGTGTGAGGTCCCTGAGTTCGCCGGTTTCCAGGTCCAGGGCTTGGATTCTTGGGATGGAACCATCTCCCGTCGTGAACAAGACGACCCTGCCACCCGGCACCGCATCCGCGGACCCATGGAACAAGTCTCCGGCTGCGGTATCCACCTGGGTGACAACCTCGGACGGTCCACCGCTCGCTGGCACGCGGCTCAGTCCTTGCGACAGTCTGGTGTAATAGACCCAATCACCCTCCGGACTCCAGCTTAGGCAGCATCTGGCTGAGTCGGTGAGGAGGGTCCGCGATGCCCCGCCTTCAAGCGGCACGACCCGAATCGAGTAACCCGCTCTAAAAGCCACCTCGCGACCGTCAGGAGAGATCGCCGGGTCCCAAGCCCCGCCCCTGTCCGTATTCCGGATCGGAGTGGCTTCCAAGGCATCCCACCGCCTCACCCACAGCTGAGATTGCCCTTCATCACCTCGACCTCTGTAGACCATGAGCGATCCATCGGTCGAAAGGTCGAGTTCTCCGAAGTTGGGATGAAAGGACTCATCTTCTCCCATCAGCACGGAGACCCGGGTGACCGGCTCGGGAGGTTGTGGAGGCTCGGGACGCAGGAGCGACCATCCGAGGGTGAGCGCGAGCAACGCTGTGAGCGTCGTCGTGGCGATCGTCAGCCGATTCCACGGACTTGCGGCCGCACCAACTCCCACCTCGGCCTCCCCATACCGGAAGTGCCCATCACCTAAGGCCCTCGCGAAGTCCTGGGCCGACTTAAACCGATCCGCCGGTAGCTTCTCCAGTGCCTTCCGCACCGTAGCGTCCACATTGGCTGGGATCGACGGACGCTTATCCGTGGCCGAGATCGGTTTGGCCGAGATGATCTGGCCCAGCACAGCCTGCGCCGTGCTCCCCATGTACGGTGGATCACCAGTGAGCATCTCATATAGGACTGAGCCAAGTGCGTAGGTATCGGTGGACGATCCCACTGGCTGATCACCCGTCGCCTGTTCCGGGCTCATGTAGAACGGGGTGCCTAGGCTCAGTCCCGTCTCGGTGAGTCGGTCGCCTCCTCCCGCTCCGACAGCCAACGCGATCCCGAAGTCGGCCACCACCGGCTCGCCGTCTTGGAGCAGGATGTTGGCAGGCTTGATGTCGCGGTGGATGACGTTGTGACGATGGGCGTGGTCCAGTGCGTTAGCCACCGCCGTGGCGATCCGCACGGCCTCATCCACCGGAAGCTGCTTCTCGCGGTCGATCCGATCTCGAAGCGACTCGCCTTCCACGTAGGGCATCACGTAAAAGAGGAACCCGTTCGCTTCTCCCGAATCGAAGAGCGGCAGGATGTGCGGATGCTGGAGGTTCGCCGTCGTCTTGATCTCGGCCAGGAAACGCTCGGCTCCGACGACGGCTGCCAACTCCGGCTTCAGCACCTTCAGCGCGACCTTGCGCTCGTGCTTGAGATCGTCGGCCAGAAACACCGTCGCCATGCCGCCTTCGCCCAGCTCACGCTCTACGCGGTAGCGGCCCTGAAGAGCGACGTTCAGGCGGATAACTGGATCGGACACAGGGACACTCCGGGATCAGACCGAGGTCAACATCCGAGAGCGGGCCGGGAGGCGCAAGCAGACGCCCGTCACACGCCCAGAATCGCCGTCTATGCGTCTTCGGGGTTTATTCGGTATCCAGGTTAGGCTGGAGCGTCCTCGTGGCTTAGAGGACCGTTATCGGCTTGCTGATCCGTACGCGCCTACAGCAACACCAACGGCAGCCCCAGCGCGAAGATCCCCGACGCGATGATCACCGAGACGAAGCCCATGCTGCGAAACGGCTTTATTCATATCTAAAGGGTGCGAATGGAGCCTCAATGGGGGGCATCGGTTGGATTTGAGGACAGAGAGGAACCTTCGAGGCTCCACCGTGTTCCCGCGTCATGGTAACACTCTCGCCCGTCGTTCCTCCGAAGTGTTTCGAGCCCTCACAGATGCATTGCATCGTCTCCATGGCCGGGCATTCGTCGAGAACAAACCTGCGGAACGCTTCACAGCTCTTCGACGAGACTCCGAGACGCTGGCGTCGGGCATGGACCAGGCGCTGGCACGCGCAGCAAGGTGATTAGCTCCACTCGTCAGAGGCAGCTGACCACTGCGTTGTGAGTGTGGTCACTAAATCGGCCCTGGAAGATGCTGACGGGGACCGTTACGGACTGATTGGCCTGGAGCGAGGCGAAGTGGTCGGCCGTGAGCGTCACGTTGTGTGGGTGGTTGCTCGGGCTAAAGACTTCGTAGGTCTTGGCCACGCCTGCCCGCACGTCTTCTGGGGAGACCGACAGCGCGTGGCTCGTTGGTCCAAATCCCCCAATGTCCGCCGTAGCTCCGTTGGAAAGGCAGTCCACATCGGTCGGTGGGGTGAGGCCGTCGGAGCCCTCGTCGCCGCCGCCGCCACACGACAACGCGCTGGTGGCGAGAACGGTCAAGATGGTCGCGAGAAACTTTCTTCGAGTGTGTCTCATTCTCGACTCCGTGCTCTTGCGGGTTGGGCGTTTCTTTAGAACCCGGGCTCACAGAACGAGGGCGCCGGCGAATTCCGTTTCGCCAACCTGGACGACTTCCGCAGCTTCCGGCCGTCGGCGTACTTCCGTCCCTTCCAGGAAGGAGGCGGGATCGCGCGGGCGGCGTTCGACGTCATGGAGTGGTCGGCCTACGTGCAGGACGAGTGGCAGGTTTCGCCGAGGCTGACGGCCATCCTGGGCCTCCGGTACGACCTCCAGTCGTTCCGCGACAGCCCGACGCCCGTGGTCGACGTGGAGCGCGCCTTCGGGTTCCAGACCGGATTCGCGCCCACCGACGACAACAACATCTCCCCCAGGGTTTCCATCGCGTATGACGTCGACGGTGATGGCCGACGTGTGATCCGCGCGGGAGCGGGCCTCTTCTACGGAACCGTGCCGGGGGTCGTGGGGGGGGACGTCCTCCAGACCGAGCGCCCCATCCTCGAGGTGATCTGTAACGGCTCCATCCTGGATGGCGACCCCGACGCTCCACCGTCCCCGCAGGGCTTCAGCGGCTGGGGCATAGACGGCTTCGACAATCCCATCACCTGTGCAGACGCGGGTGCCGGCGGGGTTCCGGTGTACACGCTCTGGAGCGAAAGCTTCGAGCTCCCCGAGCACCTCAAGGCCAACGTGGGATTCGAGACCCTGATCGGGGACCGGACCCAGCTCTCGGTGGACCTCATCTACAGCCAGAGCAACAGCCTCTACACGGTTCGCAACCTCAACCTCCGCGAGCCCCAGTTCACGCTGGACGGCGAGGCCGGCCGCCGGATCTTCAGCCCCGCAACCGAGTTCGACCCCACTCAAGCAAACAGCACAGCCTCTCGCCGAAACCTCGAGTTCGGCGACGTCCTGGTGAACTTCAACGACGGTCGAGCACGGACCTGGACCCTCACCGCCAACGCCAGGCAACAGGTCAACGACAACTTCCAGCTCCAGGGCTCCTACACCTGGACCCGGGCCTGGGACAACTCGCCGTACACATGCTGCACCGCAGGCAGGGGCTACTCACGCACCAGCATCGGCATCTTCGGCCCCAACGACATCGGCGGGATCGGCGACTTCGACAGGGGATGGGGCCGTAGCAGCTTCTCCCGCGAGCACACTTTGGTCTTTTCCAGCTTCGTGAATTTCCCCTGGGGGATCCAGGCCAGTGCGATCCTCCGGAGCCAGAGCGGCCGCCCGTGGTCGCCCGTGGGCGACGACGACCTGAATGGTGACGGAGTCCGGTTCAACGACCGGCTATTTGTCTTCAGCGCCGCGAATCTCCCGACCGACGACGACGAGGACCGGGACGTGTACCGATCGATCTTGGAGGAGTACAGCTGCATCGGCGACTTCCAGGGCAGGATCCTGGAGCGGAACACGTGCCGCTTCCCCTGGACGCACCAGCTGGACATGAGACTCTCCAAGGGGTTCGAATTCCAGAGCTCCCAGAGGCTCGAGGTGCAGGTGGACCTGTTCAACGTGCTGAACGGCATCGGCCAGCTATTCTGCGACGCATCGGCGGACGACGCCGACTTCACGTCGGGCGTGTGTGGCCTGGGCCGCTGGACGGGCGTTTTTGGGGCGGACTCGGACCTGCTGGTGCCGGCCCGGTTCGATGCGGCGGGCCAGCGCATCGTCTACGGCGTGAACGACACCTTCGGAACCGAGGGCCTGTTGGGGAACAACCTCGTGCTGCAGTTCCAGGTCCAGCTCGGGCTGCGGTACTACTTCTAGGGCCGCCGTGTCGGTAGCGGGTGGGGGCAGTCCTAGCCCGCCACCCGCTCGGCACAGAAATACCCGCCCGTCGCCCGCCCCCAGGCCCCGCTGGTCCAGGTCCCGCTGAACCCGTCGCCTCCGATCTCCCGGAGCTCCAGGACCGTGAACCCACCGTCGAAGCGCACCATGTCCCGGCGGTTGGCGTCCGATCCAAAGCGCAGGAGGATGCTGGGTCCCTGAGCGGTCTCACTCTCGATCACGAGAACGCCGGGGGCGGCGGGATCGGCGCTCGAGAGATCGCCGACGCGGAGCGCACCCACGGCCTCGACGCCCACGTCGGTGGTGCCGAAGAGCGGAGCGACAACCCCCGGGATCGCGCTTCCATCGCTGCCCGAGAACTGCCGGAGGTCAGCCGACTGCTGGTGTAGGATGAGGGTCCCCTGAATGGATGCGGCGTCGTCCCCCTCCGCGCCCCCCACCATCCTCAACGTGTACTCGCCGGCCCGGCCGTCGAGGGTGGCGTCGGCGGCCAGCTCGCCCGAGGGTGGCACGCACGTCGGCAGAGGCCGATCCCCGGCGGGCGCTCCGACCTCACCGGCGCCAGCCGACTCGGCGTCGCCCCCCGACGAGGTGCAAGCGGCGGCGAGGACCCCGGCGGGTAGGAGAGCCATGAACGGGCGTCCGGCCCGCCACGCGGCCAGGCACGTCCTCCGGCGCATCGTCGAACCCGCGTTCGTCCGCCGGCTCATCGTCGGATCACCCTAAGCGCCCGCCCACTCGGGTCCACCACGATCAACGGCCCCTTGTAGATATCGTTTTCCAAGACGATGACCCGGCCGCCCAGTGGAGCACGGGCCGGGCCCGTAAAGGCCTTGCTGTAGGGGTCTGCTCCCGAGCTGTCCACCGTGTATCCCAAATCGGCCAGCGACTCCGTCGATATGGCGCTCAACGGGATCGCCTGTCCACTGTTGAGACTCGGCGTCATGAGCTCCTCGCCCAGGACGGATTCCCTCCAGTGGGCATCGCCGGAGCCTTCGCCGAGCTCGTTCTCGACGGGCACTTTTTCTCCTCCGGTGTAACCCGTTCCTCCGGCGACGTCGAACGCGGCGATCGCCCTTGGTCCGGTGAAGTGGGTATCCACGCCGGGACTCGACGGAAGCGAAGGGTTCTGGACGAGCCCCAGCTCGCCCCAGAGGGTCCCGATCCCGAGCACGTGCCCCATCTCGTGGAGGACCACCGTCACCATCTCGTTGTTCACCTCGAGGAACGCCAGGTCCGCCACGTCGATCCGCATGGATCCGACGACGGGCAGGGAGCTGCCGAGTCGAATCAGGCACGGACCAGCCTCGGCAAGGACGCCCAACGGACCGTCGATGGTGACTATGTCGACGTAGATCCGCAAGTCGTCGACGAGGTCGTCGATGAGGGGCTGGCCCTCGATACATTCATCCGCCGCCCTGGGGCTCGTGGCAAAATTGACATCGGGCAGGTCGCTCTGGATGAAGCTCTCCCAGCGGACCTCGGCCGCCGTAAACGCCGCATTCTGGGTGGCGGTTCCGCTGTTGATGAACACCAGCTCGATGTCGAAGGCACCCACCGTGCTCTCCGTGGTCGACGCGAGGAGCGACACGCCCGAGTAGTCGGCAAGGCCGTGCACGGCGATGTGATACGTTCCGGGAGTCGGGCTCGCGATGGCACACGACTCCGCAGTCGTCGAACCGGCCGACGCACAGTCGTAGTCGGCGAGCAGGCTCGGGCGCTCGCCGAAGTGCACGTAAAGGTCCGCGTTTCCGGTGCCGCCGGACAAGGTCACGTCGAGCGAGGCGACGGGGGCCAGGGTCGGCGCCTTCTGGGGCGCCTCGGTAGCCGCGGGCCCTTCCACGGTGAAGAAGGTCATGCTGCCGGCGGCGCCGGCGAGGTTGGGCACCGGGGTCCCTGCCTCGAGCGCTGTGGCCTGGACCGCCGTGATCTGGAGCTCCGAGCTGTTGTTGGATTCGTCGGACTCCAGGATGGCTCCGCCCGCGTCCGCCACCAGTCGGAAGGTGTGACCACCTTCGGTCAGAGGCCCCACGTCGGAGAACGACAGGACGGCGAGGCCGCCGGGATCGAGGGGCCCGACGGCGGCGTTACCGACGACGGTCCCGTCCAGCTCGAGGCGCGCGTTGAAGCCCGTTCCGGTGGGCCCGTCGCCCAAGTTGGCCACGCTAGCCTGGAGATTGACCGTCTGTTCCAAGGTCGGGCTCGTGGGGTTGGCAGTGAGGGCGCTTACGGCCAGATCGGGAGTCCCCAAGGAGGTGGCGGTGAACGTCACCGGATCCAATCCATCGACCGTGGCGGTGAGCGTGTTGTCCCCCAGTATCAGCCCGACGGTCCAGACGGCTTGGGCGGAGCCATCCGAGCCGGTCTGGACCGTCGTCGCGTCGACGAAGCCGAAGCCGCCGGTTACCGCGAAGGCGACCGTTCTGCCGGGCACTCCGTTGGTGAACTCGTCCACCAAGCGAACGACCACCGGGCTCGCGAGGGCAGTCCCCTTGCTGGCGACCTGCTCGTCACCTGACACCATGAGCAGCTCGGTCGCCGGTCCAGGGTTCGCCGTGGCCGAGAAGGTCGCGTCGCCGCCTGTCACTCCCACGATCGATTCCTTGACCTGCTGAACGCCGGCGGTGGTGCCCAGCGTCCACGCCGACGACGCTCTCCCCGGGGTGTCGGTGGTCACGGACGTCACGGTGAGGAAGCCACCACCCGTCGATACGCTGAAGGAGATGTCGATGAGGGGCACAGGAGATCCCCCGGCGTCGCTGCTTTGGGCCACCAGCTCGTCTACCAGTGCCGTCCCGACGACGGCGGTCTGTCCATCCCCCGATACGATCGTGACCTGGCTGGCCACCTGTTGGACCGACACCGACACCGTGGCCGAGATTGACCCTGCCGTCCCCCGCACCGTGGTGGCTCCGTTGCCCGTGGCCGTCACGACTCCGGTTGTGCTCACGGTAGCCACCGCCGGGTCGTCGCTGGTCCAGGAGACGCTCGTATTGAAGGGCTGGCCGTTTTGATCGCGCACCGAGGCCGTCACGCTCCGGGTCTCGCCAAAGAACGTCAGCGCCAGGGAGCTCGGGGTAACCGACATGGATGTGGCCCTGGGGGGCTCCGGGGCCGTCCCGTCTCCCCCACCGCAGCTCGTGAGGCTCGGTGAAAGAGCTACGGACCAGGGAACAAGCCTCCGGAAAGCGGAGTTTCGCAAGTCGGGGATCCTTAGAGTGCGAAGGACAGTGTGAAAGCCCTCGGCGCCAGGGCAGGGCTGGAAACGACTACCAGTTAAAGCTGACGCTCGCTTCGAGTCAATTCGCGAGCCACGCGCTTTCGGTAGCCGCCCCGCCTGCAAGAATGGCTGTCCCACAGTTACGACTGCGACTAGAATGCCACCATGCCCTACCTGATGCTTCAGAGTGCCGGCCTGTCGGAGAGCCTCTCCCAGAGCCCGCTCCTGTCGCTGGCGACGCTGTTCGGCGCCGGCGTCCTGACCAGCCTGACACCCTGCATCTATCCGATGATCCCCATCACGGCGTCGATACTGGCAGGTACGGCGGAACAGGACGCTCCGAAGTCCAGGGTCGTGGGTCTCACGCTCACGTACGTCCTGGGCCTGGCCCTGCTCTACGCCACGGTAGGGCTCATCGCCGGCCTGACGGGTACCCTGTTCGGGACGGTCAGCGCCAGCCCGTGGGCTCGTTTCGCCATCGGCAACCTGCTCCTGGTCTTCGGCCTGGCCATGTTCGACATCATCCCGGTTTCCGCGCCGAAGCGCTGGCTCGAATGGGCCGGTGGCTTGGGAGGCGGCTCCTACCCCGCGGTGTTTCTCCTGGGAGCCACATCGGGGATCGTGGCGGCACCCTGTGGGGCTCCGGCGTTCGCCGTGGTCCTCACCTGGGTGGCAGCGACCCAGGGGGGAGCGATGGGCTTCCTCTACCTCTTCGTCTTCTCTCTTGGAATGACGGCTCTGCTGGTGGGCGTGGGCCTGTTCTCCGGCTTCGGAGTGGCCCTCCCATCGTCCGGTGCCTGGATGGTCTGGATCAAAAGGGCCGCTGCGGTGATTATGCTGGTGATGGCCGAGTACTACTTCGTACAGGTGGGCATGGTACTGTGAACACGATCGATCGCCGTAGCCCGTGGCGTCCGTTTACGGATGCCCTTCCCTCTTTGGCCGCTACCATGGCACTCGCGATGGTCGCGATCCTGCCCGCCGATGCCTCCGCACAAAAGCGGGGAGAAGTGGGCATCGCCCTGGGCGAGCGACCGGAGCTGGTGGAGATCGAGGACCTGGATGGGAATCCGTTCAAGCTGGCGGACCACGTCGGGGAAAAGCCCCTCCTGATCGAGTTCTACGCCCGATGGTGCGAGATCTGCGAGGCGCTCCTCCCGCAGATGATCGACGTGTACGACCGGTACCGGGACCGGATCGAGTTCCTGGCAATCAGCGTTGCCGTGTCGCAGTCGCCCCGATCGGTCAAGCGAGCACTCGAGGAGCATCCCGTCGACTATGCTACGGTCTGGGACGAAGGTGGCCGTGCGGTGCGGGCCTTCCTGGCCCCTGCCACGTCCTACATCGTGGTCCTGGACACCGAGGGCGTCGTGACCTATACGGGAGTCGGACCGGACCAGGACATCGAGGCGGCGGTCATGACCGCCCTGGAGGGGACCGACTAGGCTAGGCTAGCAGTCGGGGAGTCCGATTCCCTCGAGCCGCTCTCCATCGAACCCGTCGTCCATGGCCTGCGGGAGATCCTCCATGCCTTCGTCCAGTGCCGGCGCCACACGGGCGACTTCGGCTCCGAGCTCCTCGTAGGCCGAGGGGTCGATCCCCCGGAACTGGAGGGCGGTCCACGCGACCCTGCCATCCGGACCGACCACGATCACCGACCGGGACGCGATGTTCCCGCTGGAGCGGAGCCCGAGACCATAGGCCTGGGCCACTGCGTGACCCTTGTCGTGGGCGAACAGGACGGGAAAGTCGGCGTCGGCAGCCCAAGAGGCCAGCTCTTCGGGCGAGTCGTCGCTGATGCCGATGACCGTTACTCCTCGGCCGCCCCGGAATACGCTTGCGTACTGATCACGGTACGCTTCCATTTGGATCGTTCAGCCACGCGTTCGCGCTCTGAAGAAGAACGCCAGTACCACCGCCTCTCCCCTCAAATCCGACAAGCGGACCGGATCCTGTAGGATTCCGTACCGGGTTGCACCGGGCAGGGAGAAGTCCGGCGCCATCTCACCCACGGCGATGAGGGTGGATCCTTCGTCCTGCGCGGCCGCGGGTTGGGCGAAAGCGAGTCCCAAGGAAATGATGAAGATGAACGCAGTACAGCGTAGTCGCATGGGGAGCCCTCCTTCTCGTCGGTGCCAGGAACCTACGTGAGACTTTAGTATACGCACACACAGCATGACGCGCATTATTCTCGCTCTCATCCTGGCCACCTTGGGCGTCCTCTCCGTCATCCGCCCGAGCGCCGAAGAGGCGACGGACTTCATCGAGGACTTGGACTCCCCCAGCTCCGGAGGAGCCCACCGCGTCAGTTGATGGCGAAGCAGTAGAAGAGGCCGTCGCCGCCCGTGCCCTGGAGTTTCTCCTGGCTGCAGCCCCTGGAGGCGTGCGCGAAGTTCCAGGACGTGGGGTTCGTCCCGCCGCCTTGACGGTCGTGATGGCCCACCAGTGCACTACCCTCTCCGTGACTGGTCCAATTGGAGCAGGTCGTGTCGTCTCCGGCTGAAGCCGCTGTGCCATCCATTTGAGAGCCCGTGATGATGTCGTGGCGGTTGGGGCTATCGCCCCGGCCGTTGATCGTCAAACCCATCTCGGAGAGCTGGGTCTCCTTGGTGAGGTTGTTCGAGTCGCTGTGCAGGTTCGCCCCGTTGTCGGCGATCCGGACGCCACGGGAGTTGTACCACGGGCCGTCACCGATACGGTCTCGTGCGTCGACCCCACCCCCTCCGGTGGTGCTCAGGTAGGCCCGCCACGTGCGTTCGTCATCGCCGCCCACGGCCCGGGCCAGCATTTGGCAGTACCGGTCTGCGCCCTCGAGACCACCCAGGTCGGCTCCGTTTCCGGGACCCGTGCTCGTAAGGAAAAAACTCATGGCGGGCTCTTGAACGGACCTCGGGCTCGAGCCCAGCAAGACCAGCGGAACGGCGGCTAGAAGAAATCGCATCTTGCTCATGTCGGCTCCCCTCTCGTTTGTGACGTCAGGCGCCCAGTATACGAGCGACCTGGTCGAAAAAGAAATAGCGGGTGCTGAGATCGCGTCTTGCCGGGGACGGGCAGGACACCTTCCGCGAGCTTCCTTGAGCCGCCGCGCCCGCTGGGGTCAGTGCGAACGCAACGGCGACGGCGATCGCCAGCGGCGCAGCGGCCCGTCGGCGACTCACCACGCTTCTCGGCAAGGCCGTTCCACAGCGGAGCATGGAGTTCGCGTACCTCTCTTCCTCACACAAGAAACGGTGGGCACGTAACGTGCCGGCCGAAGCAAAGGGAGCGAGCATGCGACCTCGCCCTCTACTCCAGCACCAGAACTCCCGTTCCGCGGAGCCGCGAGTGCTTCATGTCTTGAAGCGCCCGGTTGGCGTCTCCCAGATCGTACGTCGTCACGTGGGGACGGACGCCCGCCGACCCCGCCTCTTCGAGCAGTCGACGGCCATCGTCCCGCGTATTGGCCTCGACCGATCGGATCTGCTTCTCGTGGAAGAGGTGCGCCTCGTACTCCATCGGGGGCACGTCGCTCAGATAGATCCCGGCAATGGACAGCGTGCCTCCCCGCTCGAGTGCGGCCATGATGGGCGGTACCAGATGCCCCACCGGAGCGAAGAGCACAGCGCTATCCACCTTCACGGGCAGATCCCGGAGATCGTTTCCGGCCCATCCCGCCCCCATCTCGAGAGCATGTCGCACGTGGTTGTCACTCCGAGTGACAACGAAGACTTCATGACCACGACCAAGAGCGAGCTGAAGCACGATGTGGGCGGACGATCCGAAGCCGACGAGCAGGAGCCTTCCTCCCTCTGGCACCTCCGCCCGCTCGAGAGCCCTGTATCCCACTAGGCCTGCGCAAAGGAGGGGCGCACCGGATACGTCGTCGAAGCCCTCTGGAAGGTCGTAGGCGAACGCCTCCGGCACCGTTGCGAAGTCCGCGTATCCGCCGTCCGCATGATATCCCGTGTATCGAGAATCTGCGCAGAGGTTCTCCCGCCCGCTCAGGCAGAATCGACACGTCCCGTCGGTCTCACGAAGCCAGGCGATCCCCACGCGCATCCCGTGCTCCAATCGGGTGCAGCCCTGCCCTACCTGGTCCACGATACCCACCACCTGGTGCCCGAGTATGACCGGTCTCCTCTGCTCCGGAAGGTCGCCCTCGATGACGTGGAGGTCGGTCCGGCAGACCGCACAAGCACGGACCCGGACTCGGACCTCGTCGGGTCCCGGGCTCGGATCGTCCACCTCACGGACGTGGAGTGGATCACTATCGATGTCGGCGGTTGTCTCCAGGACGGCTGCGCGCATGTCCCGACCCCTGTTAGAGGAGGGCGTGAACGGCCCTTCGGGAACATGTATCGACCGCAGTGCGGCTTCAATCCTCCGTCGTACGGTCGAACCTCCGAGCCTTCGCCGCTCGTATGGACTCTGGCGCAAGCGGGCCTCCTTTTCGAGATTGAGGGCCGCATTCGCTAGGAGCACGACAGATGCAGAGCACCTTTCGTTTGATCGCTCTAGGCTTCGGCCTTTTCCTTTCGAGCACGCCGGTTGCGGCACAGACCTCCGTGACCGGCGGACGCTCCATGGGCTCCGCAGGCTTCGGAGCGGCCGTCGTCGTCCAGGGCGGTGAGGTATTCGTTGGTCGTCCGGGGGAAATCTCCTTCTTCCCCATCCCCCCGAACCATACGGGCAGCGTCCACGTCTTCGGGAACACCGACAACAGGTGGGAGGAGAAGGCCGTGGTGACCTCGGACTCCGTCGAGGTGGGTGACGGCTTCGGACAGGCGCTGGCCGTGGACGGCAACACCATGCTCGTGGGGGCCCCCAAGACGCAGGAAGGGCGGGGCGCAGCCTACATGTTCCGGCGTTCCGAGCCGGAGGCACAGTGGCAGCAGACTGCCGTATTGCGGACGGCGACGCGGACGGCTGGAGACGAGCTCGGGGGCTCCGTAGTGCTGAGCGGCGATTTCGCGCTGGTGGGGGCGCCGGGTCATGCGGAGCAAGGCGGCGCGGTCGTCGTCTTCCGGATGCTCGGCGGAGCCTGGACCGAGATCGCCACGATCGGAGGCTCGGACGTCCGGGCGGGTGAGAGGTTCGGCGCCGCCCTGGCCTTCGACGGGGAGCGGCTCCTCGTCGGGGCACCGGGACCTTTCCCCGGCATGCTTCCCGGAGGCCCACCGCCGGCGGCCGGATCCGCCTACATCTTCGAGCTCGAGGCTGGCGACTTCGTGGAAGTCGCCCGGGTCACGTCCGGTAGAGAGGGGCCCGGCCTGTTCGGCCATTCGGTCGTTCTCGACGGTGACGAGGCGCTCATCGGGGCGCCCCTAGGGAACGAGATCAACGGGGTGGTGCACCGCTTCGCTCCGAGCGCCGCGGGGGAGTGGTCGGAGGCCGGGCGCATCACGGCCTCGACGGCCGTTCGCCAGTCCGGGTTCGGCATGGCCGTGGCCAGGGCCGGCGAGGATCTCTTCGTGGGTGCACCCCTTGCCGGAATGGCCTTTGTCTTCCGGGCTTCCAGTGGGGGTGATTGGCAGGAGCTGCAGACACTGACTATGACGTCTCCGAGGTCCTTCATGGGAATGGCCATCGCCGGCGGCGAGGACCTCGCCGTCGTGGGAGCCCCGGGAGCCGACTTCTTCGAGGGAGTGGGCAACCTGTATGGACGCGAGAGCGCCGTCGGGGAGTGGGGGGTGATCGAATCGCTCATCGACGAGGGCGGTGGCATGGAGGGGATCCTCGGGTCACCCGAGGACTGCAGTGACGTCGGGACCGTCGGTGGCTTCGACTGTTCCGAGGTCGACCTGGTCTCTTTCCTGCCGGTAAAGGACCTGGGCGGAGCCCGGGGAATCATGGTGAACGACATCTGGGGTTGGACCGATCCCGACACTGGAATCGAGTACGCCCTGGTGGGGCGCATGGACGCCATGACCTTCGTCAGCCTCCAGGATCCGGCCAACCCACTCTACCTGGGCGAGCTTCCCCTTACCGAAGGTGCCACGGCGAACATGTGGCGCGACGTGAAGGTGTACGCCGACCATGCCTTTATCGTAGCAGACGGCGCCGGGCCGCACGGAGTCCAGATCTTCGATCTCCGTCAGCTCCGCGACGTGGAGAATCCGCCCGTGACGTTCGGAGAGACGGCCCACTACGACGGTATCTTCAGTGCCCACAACATCGTGATGAACGAGGGCTCGGGCTTCGCTTATGTCGTCGGCGCGAGCATGGGTGGCGAGACGTGCGGTGGCGGTCTCCACATGATCGACGTCCGCGATCCCACCAACCCCACCTTCGCCGGGTGCTTTTCGGACCCGGCCACGGGGAATACCGGAACCGGATACAGCCACGACGCCCAGTGCATCGTGTACAAGGGTCCAGACACGCAGCATCAGGGGAAGGAAGTGTGCTTCGGTGCCAACGAGACGGCGATCAGCATCTCCGACGTCTCGGACAAATCGAACCCCGTTCCGATCGCCACGGCGACCTACCCCAACCCAGGCTACGTCCACCAGGGCTGGATCTCGGACGACCACCGCTACTTCTACGTCAACGACGAGCTGGACGAGCTCTCCGGAGTGGAGCGGACTCGGACGCTGGTGTGGGACATCGAGGACCTGGATGACCCCGTTCTGGTCAAGGAGCACATGGGCGAGACGTCGTCATCCGACCACAACCTCTACATCCAGGGCCAGTTCATGTATCAGTCCAACTACGTGAGCGGTCTCCGAATCCTGGACATCTCCGATCCCGCCAACCCGAAGGAAGTAGGATTCTTCGACAGTGTTCCGGTGGGCGAGAACTCTCCCGGGTTCGCGGGCTCCTGGAGCAACTACCCGTTCTTCGAGAGCGGAGTGATCGTCTTCACCAGCATGCGTGAAGGGCTCTTCGTGGTGCGGAAGCGGAGGCAGCCGGTGTTCTAGCGGCTGTCCGCAGCCGAATTGGAGGGGGTGGGTCAGGTGGGCTCGCCCCCTCTCGCTGCGGAGTGCCCGAACAGGGCTATCCTGGGGGGGCCGGCTCCACGGTGAAGTTCATGGACATGCCGGACCCCACGTGCTCCGGGATCTGGCAATTGAACATCCAGGTCCCGGGGTTCGACATCTCCACCAGAAGATCCATGGTGGTGCCGACCGGGATCAGGACGGTGTCCCTCCACACGAGATTCGTTGTCTGCACTCCGTCCTGCTCGATCACCGCGAACCGTTGACCGTGGAGGTGCAGCGGATGGCTCATGGGATGCCAGGACTCGTGTGTGTTGTAGATGCGGATCTTGACGATGTCCCCTTCCTTGAACCGCCACCCGAACGCCGGCCCGAGGTCGCGGCGTGACGCGTCGGGGTCGGGCTCGTGCATGAGCCACGTCAAGTTGATGCCGGTGGAAAGCCAGTTCATCATCGGCATGGCGTCGTTGAACTCCACCGGCGGGTAAAAGAGCGTGTCTATCTCCATCATCAGGATGACCGGGATGGGAAGCTCGCCGATGTTGAGGGACAGGACGAGCTCCTCGTCCACTTGCCGGTTCGCCTCGGCGCGCACGGCCTCGAACTCGGCGATTACCTCGTCGTTGGACCGCAGGGTCTCGAACGCCGCGCTGAAGTCCTGATCGGTGCTTTCATCGGACACCACGAACACACCCAGCGTATCGACCTGGTAGAAGTACTCTCCCATCCAGTGATCGACGGCGGTGATCCGGTTGGTGAGCGCGTACTCGCCCGGCTCGTCGAACTTGGCGGCGACGACGTAGCGCTGGCCGGGAGCGATTATCACGGTGGGCGTCATCTCTTCGCGTTCGAACCGACTGAGCCCCCCAGCCAAGAGCTTCATCGGGACCCCGCCCTCGATCCTGAGGTTGTAGTTCCTCGTATTCGACGCGTTGGTCAGGAAGAGCCGCACGACGTCGCCTTTCTTGACGGTCTTCCGGAATCCGGGTCGCCCGTTGACCAGAATGACGTTGCCGAACCGCCCCATGAGTGCGTTAGTCGGCGCCTCGAGTCCGAAGGGTGTCCAGCCCGTCTCCGTCATGAGGGCGTCATCGATGATCAGCGACTCCTCGGAGTTGGCGGAGCCGTAGTAGTCGGGATCCGGCGAGTCGACGATGATGCTGCCGTACAGTCCCAGATCCTGCGCGATGTGCCCACGCTGATGCGGGTGATACCAGAACACTCCAGCATCCGGGAAACGGACCTGCGCGGTGTAGGTGCTCCCCACCCGGACGGGCCTCTGGGTCAGGCCCGGAACCCCGTCGTATCGGTTCTCGACCCGCACCCCATGCCAGCGCAGGGTGGTCGCGAAATCGATGTTGTTCGTGAACTCCACCACGATGGTCGCGTCCTGGGGCACTCTGAGCGTCGGGCCCGGGAACTGGCCGTTGAAACCGTACACCTTGACCATCCGGCTGCCGATCATCCCATGCAGCACCCCGGCGTCGAGCCGCAGCGTATCCCCGTCGACCAGTTGTACCACCTCGGGAGCACGGGCCATCGGCAGTACGCCGATGTCCAAGTCCGGACCTGGCAGAAACGGCGAGACGTTCGGTAGGATCCCCATGAACGGGGCCATCATGGCTGGATTCATCCACGCGGGGTGCGGCGGCATCGTCCACACCAGGCTGTCGCCCATATCCATGGCGTGGGCGGCGTGGTCCATCTCCTGGCCCCGCACCTGACCTGCGAGGAGAGCGAGGCCGAGGACCAGTGCCCCCGAAATCCGATATGCTCTCCCCCATCCGGTGGACCGCCGGCTGTCCGTCTTGCGCATGCGCATCACTTCAGTTGAAAGCGAAACATCCCCGTCGGCCCACGGATGACCGAGACCGACGGGGATGACCGGTGTGAACGAGTCGTCTGCCTACCCGTTGAAGCCGTACCCGATGCAATTCTCCTGCACGAAGGGACCATGCCCGGCGGAGGTGTGCATCGCCCCACTCCTGGACATGCCTCGGAGCACGATCGGACCCTTCCAGCGCTCGGAGGACGAGCCGTCGTCGTCTTCCAGAGAGATGACCAGGAGGAACTTGTTGTACTCGACCTGACCGTGGACCCTACCGTCGGCACCCAGGACGCCGAGCCGCTTCGTCCGGTCCAACGAGGGAGTCGTCACCCAGGCCACGTACGAGCCCTTGGATGGTGCCTTCAAAGCGGTTACGCTGATCGCGACATCGCGGACGTAGTCACCGTTCTGGGTCAGGTTCACGCCAAAGGGCGAAGGAGTGAACGTGACTTCGCCCACGCCCGTGGCCATCCCCGAGCCGGCGACCCGCTTGGTGGTCACCAGCTCCACCTGGTAGAACACCGGAGAATCGCTGAAGGTGGCGACACACATGCCGGGCGTCACCGGACCGACAGCCTCCAGTATGGCCACCGCGAGAGGAATAAAGACGGTCATGATCTACTCGCTGATAGGACGACGCACGGGCGCATCCCACTTCTGAG
Organism: Longimicrobiales bacterium; assembly: GCA_965238005.1. Taxonomy (GTDB): domain Bacteria; phylum Gemmatimonadota; class Gemmatimonadetes; order Longimicrobiales; family Gaopeijiaceae; genus CBDCKN01. The sequence continues at coordinate 1,341,572 of OZ250165.1, read as the reverse complement.
CACTGGAGATGTCGGGCATCCCCCACTGCTCACCGTTCCAGCCCTGGAACCCATCCATCCGGAAGGTCCAGAACCCCGTGCTCATATCGCTGATCAAAATTAGCCCGTCCGCGTTTCTGACGTCTATACCGAAGGCGCCGTTGAACACGGGCGTGCGGGTGGTGCTGCGCGGCCCGATATAGGTGTCGTAGTACCCCACTGAAACGGGATTCGTCGGATCCTGCAGGTTCACGACCTGAAGGCCGTCCAGATATCCGGACACGAACAGCCAGGGCCACCGGACCTCGTGGTTGTGGACCAGGTTCTTGTAGTTGGATGTCCATCCGGAGATGGGCCGCCTGATGTTGGTCGTTTCGCCGTCCAGCGCCGGCTTCAGGTCGAAGAATCTGAGGGGGGCGAATTCGTATTCGGTCTCCGCGACCACGTACCGGCCGTCGGGGCTCGGAGTGAAGGTATGGCCACCGCGCACACCGCTGACGCCCGTGAGCGTGATGCGCACCTGCGGATCCGACAGATCCGTGATGTCGAGGATGTAGTAGCCGCCTCCGCCGCCACCGTAGAAGCGGTCCTCATCGGTGTCGGGATGGTAGCCGACGTAGAAATCGTGGTACCCCCGGTTGCCGCCTGTCTCGGCCGACTGCGGGTTGGGCACCCGACCGGCCAGGGCCTCCTCGGCCGAGGCTCCCCGAACGACCTTGCCCAGGTCGTACACGTTTGCATACGGCCCGCTGACGGTGGCGAAGAGTAGCACCCTGCCGTCGGAGTGCTTGTAGATGAATATGTTGTGGAAGCCGCCGGGAAGCAGGGGCTCCCGGATCCGCGCGACCTCACGAACCGTGGACGGGTCGGGTAGTCCGTTGACGTCCAGGACGACCGCTCCCAGATCCGAGTCCGGGCCACCCTGGCCGAATTGTAGCGACTGCACCACGTAGTAGCGTCCGTCGACCTTGAAGTGCTTCACGTCCATGGCACCCGTGCCCAAGTGGAGCTCCTGGTCCTCGATACGCCACTCGTAGAGGATCTCCGGGTGCGAGGGGTCCTCGATGCTGATGATGTCGAGCCCTCGCGGACCGGCATCACCGTACCGCATCCGGCCGACGTACGCGTACGGACGGGACAGCTCCTGCTCCACGTCCATGTCCGACACGTTCAGGGCGGGCCCCAGGGGGAGATGCCCCAGCACATGAATATTGTCACTACCCCGCTTCAGGGGGGTCGACTGCGCCGACGCCTGGGCGGGCAGGGTGATCGCGAGAGTCGTGAGGATAGCAACCGTAACGAGACTGCTAGTCCGAGGGCGCTGCATGGGTCATTCTCCCACTTGAGTGAAGCGCTGCCTTCAGTGAGTGCTGTCACTGACGTGCACCATAATGTACAAGGCGCGGTGAACGTCGCCAGTAAGCATATGTAGACGGCTCGCGCGTGCTGTTTGTTGACGCCGATGGACCCCCGGGGACCTGCTCACCGAGGTAGGGAGAGCTACTGGCTGATGGGCCTCCGCACCGGCTCGTCCCACTTCTGGGCGCTCGAGATATCGGGCATCCACTGCTCGCCGTTCCAGCCCTGGAAGCCGTCCATCCGGAAGGTCCAGAAGCCGGTGCTCATGTCGCTCATTACGATGAGGCCGTCGGCGTTCCGGACGTCGATTCCGAAGGAGCCGTTGCACTCCTGGCACCGGGCCGGGTCCCGGACGCCCAGGTAGGTGTCATAGTACCCCACCGTCACGGGGTTCGACGGATCCTGCAGGTTCACCACCTGGAGCCCGTCCAGGTAGCCCGTCACGAACAGCCATGGCCAGCGGACCTCGTGGTTGTGGACCAGGTTGTCGTAGTCCGCCGTCCAACCCGAGATGGGCCGGTTGATGTTGCTCACCCGGCCATCCAGGGCTGGCTGCAGGTCGAAGATCCGCAGCGGGGCGAAGCGGTACTCGGCCTCGGCGACGACGTAGCGCCCGTCAGGGCTCGGGGTGAAGGTGTGTCCCCAGGACACGCCGCGGATTCCAGTCAGGGAGATGGCAAGCTCGGGATTCGCCGGGTCGCTCACGTCGTAGATGTAGTAGCCGCCCCCACCACCCCCGTAGAAGCGGTCCTGGTCGGTGTCGGGGTGGTATGCGACGTAGAAGTCGTGATAGCCCATCGTGAAGCTGCCCTCGGGCTGCTCTGGCACGGGGACCTCCCCCACGAGCGCGGTCTCGGCGTCCGCACCATCCACCACGAGCGCGAGGTCATAGATGTTGGCGACAGGCCCGGAAACGGTGGCGAACAGAAGCACACGGCCATCGGAGTGCTTGTAGATGAAGATGTTGTGGAAGCCGCCGGGGCGGAGCGGCTCCCGGATCCGCGCCACCTCCCGAACCGTCGACGGATCGGGTAGTCCTGTGACGTCGAGCACCACGGCGCCCATGTCGGAGTTGGGTCCACCCTGGCCGAACTGGGTCGACTGCACCACGTAGTAGCGATCGCCCAGCTTGAAGTGCTTGGCGTCCATCCCGCCCGTCCCGAGGTGCAGATCCTGCTCTTCGATCCGCCACTCGTAGATGATCTGGGGGTTGGCCGGGTCCTCGATGCTGATGATGTCCATGCCCTTGGGGCCGGCGACGCCGTAGCGCATCCGTGACACGTAGGCGTACGGACGGGACAGCTCCTGCTCCACGTCCATGTCCGAGACGCTCAAGGGCGGCCCCAGCGGCAGGTGGCCCACGACCTCGATGTTGTCGCTGCCCCGCTTCATGGGAGTCCACTGTGCCGAAACGGGTGCCACGACCAGGGCGATCATTACCGCGATCACGAACGCCACGGAGATGAGGGTTGGCCGAGTGTGCGACATGAGCGGTCCCTCCCGCTGAAGATGATGTGATGGTCTAGTGCTGCTCGCTGATAGGCCTCCGCCGCGGCTCGTCCCACTTCTGGGCGCTGGAGATGTCGGGCATGCCCCACTGCTCCCCGTTCCACCCCTGGAAGCCATCCATGCGGAAGGTCCAGAGGCCGGTGCTCATGTCGCTCACGACGATCAGGCCGTCGGCGTTGCGGATGTCCACCCCGAAAGCACCTCCGACGATGGCGCTCCTGGTCCCCCGGGGACCGATGTAGGTGTCGTAGTAACCCACGGTCACCGGATTCGACGGATCCTGCAGGTTGAAGATCGAGAGCCCGTCCAGGTAGGACGCTGCGAAGACGAAGGGCCAGCGGACTTCGTGATTGTGCACCAGGTTCTCGTAGTCGGCCGTCCAGCCCGCGATGGGCTGGTTGATATTCGTCACCCTGCCGTCCAGGGCCGGCTGCAAGTCGAAGATCCTGAGCGGCGCGAACTGGTACTCGACCTCGGCCACGACGTAGCGCCCGTCGGGACTCGGCGTGAACGTATGCCCGCGGCCTACCCCTCGGATCCCCGTCAAGGTGATCTCCAATTTTGGGTTCTCGATGTCCGTGACGTCGTAGATGTAGTAGCCGCCCGTTCCACCCCCGTAGAAACGGTCCTGGTCGGTGTCGGGATGGTAGCCCACGTAGATGTCGTGATAGGCCGACCCGCCGCCTTGGCGCTCGGGACCGGGCACGCGGCCCACTAGGGCGTTCTCGGCGCTCTCGCCCTCCACCACTAGACCGAGGTCGTACACGTGGGAGTAGGGTCCCGAAACCGTGGTGAACAGCAAGACCCTACCGTCGGAGTGTTTGTAGACGAAGATGTTGTGGAACCCACCAGGAAGGAGTGGCTCCCGGATCCTCGCCACCTCCCGCACCGTCGAGGGATCGGGAAGGCCCGTCACGTCCAGCACGACCGCGCCCATGTCCGAATCGGGGCCGCCCTGCCCGAATTGCACGGACTGCACCACGTAATAGCGGCCGTTCACCTTGAAGTGCTTCACGTCCATCCCACCGGTCCCTACGTGCAGGTCCTGCTCCTCGATGCGCCACTCATAGATGAGCTCAGGATGCTCAGGGTCCTCGATGCTGACGATGTCCATGCCCTTTTCGCCGCCGTCTCCCCAAACCATGCGGGAAACATAGGCGTAGGGTCGGGAGAGCTCCTGCTCCACGTCCATGTCCGAGACGTTGAGGTGCGGACCCAGAGGAAGATGCCCCAGTACCTCGACGTTGTCGCTGCCCCGGTTCAGGGCCGTCCACTGCGCGGACGCCGGAGCCCCGGAAAAGACGAGCAGAGCGAAGACGGTCGAGGCCGCGCCGACGAGGGTTGAAGGACGGTACCACATGAGCGGTCCTCCCGATGGAGATGACGTGCCTGGCGGGGGCGCAACAAAGATAAAACGGACGAGACAACCTAGGGCCGCGCTCCCCCCCGAGATGCTGGTCTGTGGACGTGACATGGAGAACTCTCTCAGTGTAGATGAAGCGCCGTTCGGGCCGGCACGCGTCGGTCGAAGTGCCCGACAAGCTACGGGGCACTCCTCCCCTCCCGCTACTGGTGTGGTGTCTCAGGAGTTCGCGAGCCACCGAGAGTGCCGAGGCGCCGGATCCAAGGTACCCGCGCCGTTAGGCGTGGGTCAGGCGCGACGACGAGGAATAGCAACGCGGCCACCGCGCTCGGCCCGAAAAGTCCTTACGCTGAAAAGTCCGTCGACTCGCTCTACTCGCTGATGGGGCGCCGTACGGGCTCGTCCCACTTCTGGGCGCTGGAGATATCGGGCACACCCCACTGCTTCCCGTTCCAGCCCTGGAAGCCGTCCATGCGGAACGTCCAGAACCCGGTGCTCATGTCGCTGATCATGATCAGGCCGTCGGCGTTCCGGACATCGACTCCGAACGCACCGTTGAACACGGGGTTGGTCTCGGTCGCGCGAGGGCCGATGTACGTGTCGTAGTAGCCCACGGTCACCGGATTGTGGGGATCCTGTAGGCTGAAGATCTGCAGTCCGTCCAGGTAACCGGACACGAACACCAGCGGCCACCGAATCTCGTGGTTGTGGGTCAGGTTCCTGTAGTCGGCCGTCCAGCCCGAGATGGGTCGGCGGAGGTTGGTGGTCTCCCCATCCAGGGCGGGCTGCAGGTCGAAGATCCGGAGCGGTGCGAACTGGTACTCCGTCTCGGCCACCACGTACCTGCCATTGGGTCCCGGCGTGAACGTGTGCCCGCCCCGAACCCCACTGACGCCCGTGAGGGTGATCAGTAGCTCAGGCTCCTCGAGGTCGGTGACGTTGTAGATGTAGTAGCCGCCACCGCCGCCACCATAGAAGCGATCCTGGTCAGTGTCGGGATGGTAGCCCACGTAGAAGTCGTGGTAGCCCCGGTTGCCCCGGCCCTCACCAGCGCTGGGATTGGGCACACGGCCGGCAAGGGCCTCCTCGGCGGAAGCGCCCTGAACGACCTTGCCGAGGTCGTACACTTGGGCAAAGGGGCCTGACACGGTGGCGAACAGCAGCACGCGGCCGTCGGAGTGCTTGTAGACGAAGATGTTGTGGAAGCCACCCGGCATGAGAGGCTCTCGGATCCTGGCGACCTCGCGAACCGTGGACACGTCGGGCAGGCCGGTGACGTCGAGGACGACGCCGCCCATGTCCGAATCCGGACCACCCTGGCCGAACTGGACCGACTGGATCACGTAGTAGCGGCCGTTCACCTTGAAGTGCTTGACGTCCATCCCGCCCCGGCCGAGGTGCAGATCCGGCTCGTCGATGCGCCACTCGTAGAGGAGCTCAGGATGCCCCGGGTCCTCGATGCTGATGACGTCCATGCCCTTCTCGCCCACGCCCCCATAGACCATACGGCCCACGTACGCATAGGGCCGGGAGAGCTCCTGCTCCACGTCCATGTCCGCGACGTTGAGGGCGGGGCCCAAGGGCAGGTGTCCCAGCACTTCGATGTTGTCGCTCCCCCGCTTCATGGGGGTCCACTGAGCCTCGGAAGGCCTTGGGGCGAGGGTGGCTAGAGCAACCACGACGGCAACAGCGCCTAGGATGCTGGTCCGGGGGTGTGACATGAGCGGTTCCTCCCGCTGGGGCAGTCCAACGAAGTCGACGGGTGATGGTTCATTGAGGCGGATGCGCAACGTAGTAACCCGCTCGGGGCCATGCCAGATGTTGGCGGCAACCCGAGGGCCCCGATACGCCCATCTCGTTGGCCGGGCACCGGCCCACAGTGCGCCTCCTTGTCTCGGTCACGAGATAGTCGGCCTCGGCCTTCTCTGCGCAGGCTGCCTGAACAGCATCGTCGAAATCCGTCCCGTTCAGTACCAGAGGATGCCGAACGCGGTCCTCGTCTACGGGGACGACTTTGACCACGTGAAGGAGGTCGGTGAGCACTTACCGGACCTTCTTGGACATGCAACGTTCGTACGTATACTCACGATATAGAGATACGTATCTCTCCGAAGCTGAACTCGGAAGAATCGGCGGCCTGGTGGGCGGGCCTCTCAGTTCCTACTGGACATGGCGCCCTGGGCATCTTCCTCCGAGCCGTTGCCTCCACGCTGCGGCTTATGAGCCCAGACGACTGAAGAGGACGGCCGGGACATCCGCTTCTGTTGGAGTAACCCGCCTGTGCCATCCCCGGTGCGCCGCATAGCTTCATGCCCACATGGAAGAACCGAACGAGAGACCTCCAGACCACCGGTACGGGAACCTGCTCGCGGAAGTCAGGGGGAGCGGCATGGCTGCGAACGCTACGGCCCTCTACGCCGCTCATGTCGCCGGACTGATCGTTCCCCTTCTGACGATCCCGTATCTGGCCCGGGTTCTTAGGCCGACAGGTTGGGGGCTCGTGTTATTCGCCCAATCGTTTGGAGCATGGTTGGCCCTCGTCACGGAGTATGGCTTCGATCTGTCAGGTACGCGGGCCGTGGCTCGAGTCGGCGCAGATCAGTCACGACTCTCCGAGGTCGTGGCCGGCGTGCAGGGGGCCAAGCTCTTGATCCTCCCCTGCGTACCGGTTGGCCTTATCGCCGTGTACATGGCCGCTCCGACGTTTCAGCGAGAACCTGCCCTCCTACTCTGGGCCGGCGCCTTTGCCGTGGCCCGCGGGCTAAGCCCGATCTGGTATTTCCTGGGCCTGGAACGTATGCGGGCCCCCTCGGCATTGGATGCCGGTGCAAAGATCCTGGCTGCGCTCGGGGTGTTCATTTGGGTGAGGACTCCAGAGCACGGATGGCGGGTTCTGGCCCTTCAGGCGATTGCGGCGACCGTAGCCCTGATTTGGCTTACCACCTGGATGTACAGGGAGATCCCGCTCCGGCGACCCGGACTCGCTCACGCCGTTCAGACTCTGAAAGATTCCGCAGGGGTGTTCGTTTTTCGGGCCTCCTCGGGCCTTTATCAGCAGGCTAACGCCTTGGTACTGGGGCTGCTCACCACCCCCCAAGTCGTCGCGTTTTTCGGAGGAGCGGAGAGAATCATCCGGGCTGCCATCAACCTTCTGCACCCCCTCTCCCAGACGCTGTTTCCGCGCATGAGCCACCTGGCCGTCACGGACACTAGGCGTGCCGGTCGGCTCTTGACGGCGGGTATGGTGGGCCTCGGGGGATTGGGGATCTTGATGGGAACCGCGGCGGCCGTCGGGGCGCCCCTTCTCGTCAGGGTGATCTTGGGTCCGGGATATGAGGCTGCCATTCCGGTGCTCAGGATCCTCGCCATCCTTCCTCCAACCATCGCCGTGGGCACGTTGCTCGGAATTCAATGGGCCCTCCCTGTGGGGTTGGAGAGGCCCTTCTACCTGTTTGTGTTGGCGGCGGGCATGCTCAACATTATCCTGGCGGTGTTCCTCGTGCCCCGTTACGGAGCCATGGGCATGGCCATCTCCGTCATGATGGCTGAGCTCTTCGTGGCGGGCTGTCTGGTGGCCCTCTTCAAGAGGAAGGGCGGATCCTTCGGCTCGGCTGGGCCTGGGTCGGAGATGAGGTCTGGGCCGGAGATGAGCGCATGACTCGCGCGGTGGCGGTGGATATCGTTCTCTGCGTCCACAACGGAGCGCGGTTCATCGCCGAGCAGATCCGGAGCATTCAGAGCCAAACGCACCAGGACTGGCGCCTCTGGATCAGAGACGACGGTTCTTCGGACGACAGCCTGAAGGTCGTGGAGCAAATAGCCGGCGAGGATGACCGAATCCACGTATTCCCGCCCGACGGACAGCGCCTCGGCGCGGGACCCGGTTTCGGGTGGCTCCTGGAGCAGCTTTCGGGTGAGTCCCGATACGTCTTTTTCTCAGACGCCGACGACGTCTGGATGCCCGAGAAGATGGAGCTGTCGTTGGCTGCCATGCTCCGCGCCGAGTCACATCCAGGGCCGGTCCTCGTTCACACGGACTTAGTAGTCGTGGACGAGCGGCTCCAGACCATCCGGGACTCACTCTGGCGCCACCTTCGGATCAGTCCTGAGCCGGTCTCCTTGTGCCGACTCCTCGCTCATAATGTCGTGACGGGTCCGACGATGCTGATCAACCGCCCGCTCCTCGACCTCGCTCGCCCGATCCCCGAAGGAGCCGTCTACCAAGACACGTGGATCGCCCTGGTCGCCTCGGCGTTCGGACGTGCTATTGCGTTGCATGAACCCACCGTGCTGTATCGCCGCCATGAGTCGAATAGTACCGGGAGGGATCGCGGCGGCCCGTGGAGTCTGTTGCGGATGGCCGGAATGGCGTTCCGCACCAGAAGTCGAGGCGAGGAGATCCGCCGCTGCATTCAGACCACTGCCAGACAGGCCGAGGCGTTCCTCCTCCAGTACGGCCCTCTGCTCTCGACCGAGGACCAACGACTCCTCCGGGCGTACTCAGAGATTCCGGGCCTGCCATTCTTGCCGAGGAAGCTCCGTGTCCTGCGCAACCGGTCGCTGGGAGCACAAGGCTTGGCCCGGCACGCCGCTTTTCTCCTCGGATCCTGACTACGGCTCCGGGCAGGCTCCGGGGGACCCCCAGAGGAAGAACGAACTGTTGTTCACGGTCACGGTCGCTGCCGACGGGTTTTCCCCTTTAATGAGCGCCTCGATGACCGACGCCGTGCCTTCCGAACCCACAACGCCGTCCTGACGCTCGATACGGACCAATCCGGTGCCGGACTGATTCAGTTCAATTCCGCGGGTCGGGGTGACCACGTTCGAACGTATATCGTAGCACACTGTGGAGCCGAATTGGTTGTCCAACAGGATGCCTGGAAAAAAGGCGGATCCGATGATCGTGTTGTTCAGGAGTGTCGTGTCGCAACCGGGCTGGTCCCCCGATTGCGTGCCGCATAGCAACTGGATTGCGACCTGCCCCACTCCGGTTATCGCGTTGTTCGCGGCGAGCATTTTTATCCGCTCATCCTCTTGGTGTGTCATGCTGATGCCATTGTCGCTCGGGCCATTGATGGTAGTGTTGCGTACCGTTATAAAGAACTGCGCGTCGAGGGAAGTTGATATCCCTTCGAACTCGATCGCCGAGCCGTTCTGGAAATCGAACGTCGCGCCGTCGATGTCGGCGACGACGGTGCTACTAGTGGTTGCCAAGTGACGCGCGCGGAAGCCCGTGAACCCTCCCGTAAACTGGGTTCCGTTCAGGATCGTCGCGTCGGTGGTCCCCCCGGTCGCATCGATGAAAATGCCGGCGGCCGCATTGTTGCTGGACACGCTCCCCCCGTCGAACGTCAGGGTCACGTCGCCCCCGAGATTCACCAGGTTGAGCCCATTCCCAGTGGTCGACCCGTCGAAGGACGAGCCCGCGATGTCGAGGAACACCGGCGGCGTTGTGGTGGTGGTCACCTGAAGCAGGTTGTCGAAAAAGCTCCCGCTGACCGACGTGGAGTTTATCGTCACGGTTCCACCGACCTCGTCAAACAACATGCCTGTTCCGCCCGCGTTCGTGATGTCCACCGAATTGAAAATGATGGTGGTTGAGGTGGTAGAATTCAGCAATATGCCTTCTCCCAAGGAGTTGTTGACCGTAAGCCCAAACACGGTCGCACTGGGGCTTCCGGACGCGATCTCGAGACCGGCACCCGAGGTATCGTCCGTGGTCACACCGCTGATGGTGAAGAAACCCGTGGTGGAGCTTAGAAAGGATGCCAGGGCCGCTCGGTGCGTCGATGAGAACATTGTCGATCGTTCCCCCGATGATCCCACTGCCCAGGATCGCAGGCCCCTGGGATCCGACCAAGGTCAACCCTCTAACCAGGTTGTTGTCGGCCAGAGTGATGCCAGGTCCAGAGATGTTGCTGAGCTGAGGGTCATTGCCGACCGGTACGAGGGCGGGGAACGGGGCGATCGTGAGGCCCTGCCCCTCGCCCACAATCTTTTGGTCGTCTTTCAGAGTGATCCCGTCGCCCATCCCCGTCGTGAATCCGTTCCCTTCGAATACGAAGATGTGGTCGCCCACCCCGGATGCCGCCTCTGCCTCGGAGAGCTGAGTGAAGGGGAGAGCGGAGGTTCCACTGCCGCCGAAGGCCGCAGAGTTGTCGACGTACCAGACCATGTCCTGCATTGCGATGGTGGTCGTCACGGTCTGGCCCGTGTTCACCATGTAGGAGAACTCGTCCGGATCTATGTCACCGGGAGCCGGCATGAACCTGAAGTCCCCGTCCGCCTCGATGGTGACGGTCCCGCCGTTGGCCGTCGGCAACGTGCCGGTTGTCGTGACCATGGTGAATGTGGTGTTGAACAACAGGTTGTCCGGATCCGCGACGTGGGGCGTCGTGGGGAGACTGAAGCTTCCCGCCACCAGATCGGTATTCCCTACCGTCGTGTACGACGGGCCAAGCGGTTCTCCTATGGGTGGCAGGGTCGGCGCCGGCTGGACGTCGATCGATATGCTCGCCTCGTCATTACTAGCATTCGGGTCGGTCGTCCCGACCGAGGCGACCCGCACCGTGTTCGTCAGCACCTGGCCCGCTGACCCCATGCCCGGCGTTGCCTCCACGTTGAGTCTGGTCGTCGCGCCCGGGGCGAGCGTCGGGATACGCCAGAGGCGCGTGTCGGGGTCGAATCGTCCGACGGCATTCAGGTCGATTCCTCCCGTGATCGAGAGACCGTCCGGCACTAGCCCTTCGATGACGATGTCATCGGCCTGGTGCGGACCGCCGTTCGTGACCGTGATCGTGTAGGCCACTTCTTGGCCTTCCAGCGGGCTCGTCTCGCTCACGCTCTTGCCTAGCCCCAGATCCGCCATCTTCGCCCTGACGGTCACCGTGGCGCTGCTGGCGTTGTTGTCCGGATTCGTGTCACCCTGCCGGGTCAAATTCGCCTCGTTGACCAACACCTGGCCCTGGGTACCGGGGCCCACTGTCGCCCAAATGATGAGACTCACGGTTCCCCGCAACTCCCCGACGTCCCACTCTCCAGTCTCCGGATTGTACGAGGGGTCAGCTTCACCCCCGAAGTGAGAATAGGCGCCCGCTAAAGGCGCTGTAGACGACGTTGTGGAGCCGGTAGTAATTTCGTGATCACCGTAAACCAGCCCAGGTGGCAGGAAATCCACGACGGTAGCACCAGTTACAGCTTCGGGGTCTATCTCTGCACCTAAGGTCGATATGATGCCGGGCCGCTCGTCTGTTACGGTGACTGTGAACTGCACGACGTCACCCTCATCGACGGTCACCGTGGGGCCACCCTCATCGATGCTCAAAACCCCAACGGCGGACACCTTCTGGACCGTCTTGCCGACCGAGAGATCGAATTCTTGAGGCGAGGCCGTGATCGGGAGGCTGACCGCCTGAGTGAGCCCACTCGACCGGGCAACCATCTGAAACTCGCATTGTGCGTCGACCGTGACATCTGGGAATTCCGCCAGCCCGTTCACGGCATTTGTCTCCGTCGTGCCGTTCAACCATGGCCGTGCCTCCGGACACCCCTCGGCCTGAGTCGTCGCCCCGGGGCCGGGCGCTCCCTCTTGGCCCGATCCCACGCTCGCGCCCCCTCCGGCTGCCGCCGCGTCCAGAAGCTCGATGCTCACCAGACCAGTGAAGTTCGTCACGCGGTCCCCACGTGTGTCGATGGCTTCCACGCTCGGTGCCAAATCGAAGGGCTGACCCACCTCTACATCCGTGGGCTCCACCACGAACCGCAGGCCCACCGGCCTCGCGTCGATTGTCACCTCGATCTCGTCCGCTACGGCGCCTGCCATCGCTCGGATCTGGACCGTCCCCGGCAAGAGGGTTTCCAGGAACCCGTCCGCGCTCACCCGTGCCCTCGTCGCGTCCGAACTCTCCCACAGAAGGCGCGTCTGCGCTCCCGGCTGGTCCGTCTCGACCGCCGCCTGAAGCTGGACCGTCATCCCCTCCACCAGCGCCCCAGGGTGTCCGATCGTCACTGATGTCACCGCTAGGTTCCCCGGCGGGCCCTGCACGACTTCCACGTTCTGGATCACGCTCGTCTGCCCCGGCGCCAGCCCGATCGGCCCCGTCTCGCCCGACCACTCGACGGTCTCCACCCCGTTCTCCACCGAGATCAACTCGATCAAAAGGATCACCGTCGGGTCCCCGTCCAGAACCGTGAGCTCCAGGTCGAGCGTCCACTCGCTCGCCGTCGGCTCCACCTCCGTCACGATCACGTCAAGGACCGTCCGGTCTGAGGCACGTCGAACCGTCACGCGGATCCGGCTGATGTCGGCCGAGGAGGCAGGAGAGACCTCGGTGGGATACGCTACCGACAGAGATAGCCGCGTAATGCCCGCTCCCTCGAACCCAGACGGCGAGTCCCCCGTCGTGCACGACAGGAGAAGAATGAGCGCGGTAGCTCCGAGTTGGGCGAACCTCAACTTCATCGCCGGTTACCTCGCCTGGCGCCGCATGTTACGTGGCGCTTCAAGCGGGCTCGCCGGTCCGGTTCGCTCCAATGGTGGCCTCGGGGAAGGGGGGCTGTCCGACACGTCAAAGTGGGACTACAGTCGGTCCTCGCGCAAATCTCTCAAGACACGGGTGGATTCCGGCGTGGACGCCCGAAGGGTCTGGCGGGGCAGGGGCTCTCTGTTTCTTCTCTATGCTCGGATGCATCAACGTGGCAAAACTGGGGACCCACCTACCGCGAAGTAGCGAACATTCCCCGGATACTCATTGCGACCCCCCACCGCCCGCGCCGATCGCATGACGTCGAGAAATCGGCCAGCACCACCTCTGACATGTCCGCTTGGCGCGCCAAGAGTCCTATCCTACCTTGGCAGCAGACCTTTTCTGGCGGGTGCGCGCAAACCCCCGGGCGATGTGCCCGCCACGTTCGGAGACACCGGCGCGGCGCGACTCCGGCTTCAGCCCATCCACGCCGCTCGAGGTCGGCCTCCAGCGGTTCGTCGGCTGGTACCGCGCCTACTACGGAACCTGAGAGGCACCTCGTGGCTCGAGCCCCGAAGAAGAAGGACGCCACCTCGAAGAGACCGCTCGCCGTGAGTGTGCGTCGGTTGGAGGGGACGGCCGTGGCGCTGATCGCGCTAGCGCTCGTCACGCCCCTGATTGTGCTGCCGAAGCTTTTCATCTTCCCGTTCGTCGTTCCGAAGATCCTCTTCTTCCGCACGGTCGCGCTCGCCCTGGGCGGGGTCTACGCGACACTCTGGATCGTGCACCCCGAGCGCTACCGGCCACGGCGGACGCCGCTCAGCATCGCCGTGGGGCTCTTCCTCCTGAGCTTCTGCCTGTCCACCCTCTTCGGCGTCGACGTCCACCGATCGCTCTGGGATACCCACGAGCGGATGCTCGGGATGGCGACGCTCCTGTGTTACGGGCTCTTCTACCTTGCGGCGACGCAGATCGTCCGCACCGAGCTCGCCTGGACGCGACTCACGAAGGCGTTACTGTTTTGCGGGACGATCGTCTGCGTGCTCGCGATTGCCCAGAAGCTCGACCCACAGATCCTGCTGAACCGTGGTGACGAGCGCGTGTCCTCGACGCTGGGCCACGCGAGCTACCTGGGCGGCTTCGGGCTCTACGTGGTGTTCTCCGGCCTGTGGCTCGGCTTCAAGGAGCGTACACCATGGGCGAAGGCGCTCGCGTTCGGGATGGCCTTGCTCGGCGCGGTCGGCATCGTTCTAAGCGAGACGCGCGGCACGTTCATAGGGCTCACGGTCGGCCTGTTCGTCTTGCTCCTCTGGTACGCGATCACGCTCCGCGAGAGGCGCCTCATGCGGGTCGCGCTCTGGGTCGCTCTGCTGATCGGGATCCTGGCCGGGAGCCTCGCGGCGGTCTTTCGCGACTCGGAGATCGTCGAGAAGACACCCGGGCTCCGGCGCTTCTCGGGGCTCACCCTCGCGAGCTTCACCGTGCACACCCGCGTCATGGCCTGGGGCATAGCCACCGAGGCGTGGCGAGAGCACCCGGTGCTCGGCTGGGGGCCGAACAACTACTACCACGCGTTCAACCGCTACTACCGGCCGGACTTCCTCAAGTACGGCGTCCAGGAGACCTGGTTCGACAACGCGCACAACGTGATCATGAACACCCTCGCGGTGCAGGGGACCGTGGGCCTGGTGCTCTACCTCGGGCTGTTCGCGCTGGCGGTCTATCTCAGCCTCAGCGCGTATCGGCGCGGCGCGGTCTCCCGTCCCTTCGCGGCGACTGCGGTCGCGTTCATGCTGGGGCACCTCGCCCACGTCACGTTCGGGTTCGAGAACGCGACGTCGTACCTCTACTTCTTCTTCTTCCTGGCGATGCTCAACCGGTGGCTAAGCCCGGAAGAGGACGCGCCCTACTTGGGGCTCGCGCGCGTTCGATCCGGTCACGCGCTAGGCGTCTTCGGAGTAGTGGCGGCGCTCGTGGTCTGGCTGAACGTCCTTCCCGCGCTCGCGAACATGCGGGCGCTCAAGACGTACGCCGTGGTCGCCAACGCGAGCCACCGGGTTGAGCAGCTCGCCCTGTGGGCGCGGCGCTCGGGCATGGACCCGAAGGAGGCGATGGTGAAGCTGCGGGCCGGCGAGATCGCGGCGGGAAGCCGCGACGAGACCGCCGAGTGGATCCGGTCGATCGGCAACGTGAGTCAGGAGGCGGGTCCCCGGTTCGAGCGGTCGCTCGCGCTCGGCTCGCCCCACAACGACGGAGCCCGCGGGCTCCTGCTCGAGCAGGTCGCGAAGGCCGTTGAGCACTATGCGGAAATCGGCTGGACCGATCCGGTCGCCCCGCTTGCCCGGCAGGCGTTCAACGAGTTCCAGAAGAACCTCGCCCTGCACCCGCTCGATGTGCGCACCGTGATCCAGGTGTCCGAGTGGACGCGGGTGGTTCAGGTGCTCGGGTCCGGCGGCCTTCAGCTGCATGAGGTTGAGGCCCTGCTCGAGCAGAGCCGCCACCTTTCGCCTGAGCGACAGCAGCTGCTCACCGAGCTCGCCTGGGTGAAGATCATGCTGAAAAAGCCCCCCGAGGCGCTCCAGCTCTTCCGCGAAGTGGTCGACCTCGCGCCGGACCAGAGCGCCGGCTACGTGCGGCTGGCCGGGCACCTCAGCCAGCTGAACCAGCACCAGCAGGCGAAGGAGGTGCTCGAGCGGGCCCGCGAGAACGCGGTGCGCTTCACCAGTACCGAGCAGGCGGCCATCGACATAATCCGCGCCCGCGCCGCCGGGGCCCGGTAGCGCCTATCCGACGAGCCTCCGCAGGTGACGTGACCCCGTGAAACGAGACCAAAGTTGATGTTAGGATCCGGCTTTGGTCGCAGCTTTCAGCGAGGAGGTCAGAATGGGCAGGAGACACACACGCCAGAACATCAACGACCCCGCTTGTAGGTTCTATGCGAAGCAGGGTTGCGAGCTCGGTGCGATTCGACCAACGTCATGCACGATGTTCTCACGGAGTTCTCGTTGCTGAACTGAACTCACAGAAGGCGCACGGGAACGTTCAGGACTTGCCATCCAAGGTTTGATACCCCATGGGGCGGCCGCCAGGCCTGTTTCCGTCATTGTTGTGAGCTACAACGTGGCGGCACTACTGCGTCGGTGTTTGCGTTCTATTCCGCGGTCCGCAGAGGTGGTTGTTGTGGACAACGCCTCAAGTGATGACTCAGCTCGTCTTGTTCAAGAGGAGTTTCCGGGCTTCAACCTCGTTCGGTTCGACCAGAATCGTGGCTTCGCCGCGGCAGTAAACGCGGGAGCGAGTGTGACGAAGGGTGAGAAGATCCTGCTGCTAAATCCTGACACGGAACTAAGTGCTGGCGCGCTTGATCTGATGGAAGCGGCCCTGGAGGATCGGGAGGATGCAAAGGCGATCGGTTTCAGGCAAGTCGATAGCCGAGGATTCTTTCAGCTCTCTTTTGGACTCAAACCGACGTTGACAACGGAATTGCTGAGAAAGTGGGTACAGAAGAGGCTCGACCCCAAAGGGACAATCACGGCACGGCTAATCGATCGGCTTTATCGCACACCCAGGCCCGTTGCGTGGGTGAGCGGAGCGGCAATGTTGGTTTGGAGGTCGGAATTCGAGGCGATTTCAGGTTTTGATGAAGACTATTTTCTTTACTTCGAAGACATAGACTTTTGCATGCGCCTAATAGAGGGAAGCGGGCGCATATACTACGACCCCACGGTCACCGTGGTTCATGAGCGGGGACAGAGTGCTGCTACGTCACCAGAGTCTGCACGGAGGGCCTACCGACATAGCCAACTGCTATACTGGCAGAAGCATCGAGGACCAGGGGGGCTCTTCCTCGTGCGACTCTATTTAAGGTTGCGAGGGCTTCATCCTTGACGGGGTCCGAGGAGTTGGTTGGCAACCGAGCGGAGGGGTGCGAATCCCCCCGAATCCGAGTGCTGCATGTGATGGCCACGGGTGCCCTGAGTGGGGGAGCCTCGCATCTACAGGGCTTGGTGCGACAGCTACGTGATCGATTGGAGCAGGTTGTCGCGGTCGGCTCGGATGGCCCTCTGGCTCACATGTTGGAGCGCGAGACGATGGATGTGCGCTCGATCGACTTGCTCCGCTCGCGCTGGGATGTTCTCGCTCCAAGGCGTATTGCTCGCCTGGTGCGAGACGTTGAACCGGATCTGCTGCATCTGCACGGCACCAGGGCTGGGTTCTTTGCTGCTCTCGCTCGACGCCTGGCGGGGAGTTTTCCAAGGATCGTCTATACGGTGCATGGTTTGGCATATCGTCAGGACGTCGGACCGCTGCGAAAGCGCCTGCTCACGAGTGCAGAGCGGGCAGCCTGCTCCAATGCCGATGCGGTGATCGGTGTTTCTCGCGCAGACGTACGAGACATCGTGTCCAGATTCGTTCCCGTTGATCGCACGACCTACATCCCGAATGGAATCGATACGAGGCGCTTTGCACCTGGAGACAAGCTCCGTGCCCGTCACGCCCTCGGCTTGCCCGAGCGAGAACCGCTCGTCTGCACGGTCGCTAGGTTGGTTAAGCAAAAGAGTGTTGACGTGGCAATTCGCGCTGCCGGTTCTGCTGGAGTGGGCATCGTGATCGCCGGCGACGGACCCGAGCGAGGACGGCTCGAAAGCCTGGCGGATACCCTTGGCGTGTGCGCGTTCTTTCTCGGAGAGAGGACGGACATCCCCACCGTACTCACAGCCAGTGACCTTTTTGTGCTCAGCTCCCGCTGGGAAGGTGAACCGCTCGCACTCCTCGAAGCCATGGCTGTGGGAAGGCCATGCGTTGCCACTGACACGGTGGGAGCCCGGGAACTCTTGGGTGAATGGAGTGAGGAACAAGATGTTCTCGTGCCCATCGGCGACCTGCCTCAGCTCGGGAAAGCGATTCGGGATATCCTGGGAGACCCCATGACGCAGGAACGTCTAAGGGAATTTGGTCGTAGGCGTGCCCGACGCCGTAGCGTCGAGGCGATGGGCAGTAAAACCTTCGATGTGTACGCTGCCTTGGTTGCTCGCGAGCAAATATAATGCGTGTCGTTCTTGTCCATGACTGGTTTGTCGCCCAGCGCGGTGGCGAGAACTTTGTGCCACGAAAGGCGTAGGCATCGGCTCTCGACAACCCTTTGACCCATCGGCGTGCCGCTCTTGAGTCACCCGTAGTCCCTCGCGCCACTTGGATGGGGTTTTCGCCACCCACAACCGGCCGCCTCAGTACGCCATGGCGTACGCCTCCCGTCGGGGGTCCGCCGCCGCCGTAAGCGTCCCGGACGGCTCGATACGGATCATCTGAGCCCCACCGAAGGTGGCCGTCCAGCCGTGCGTCACCCGCGGCTCGTGGCCGCGCGCCGCCAGCTCCGCGAGGACCGCTCCCGGGAATCGATCCTCGAAGGCCACACTGAGGTCGTCGTAGCTCCGGAAGCGGGGCGCTTCGATGCTCTCCTGAGGCGTCATCCCGAATAGGAAGAGGTTGTTCACGATCTGGATCAGCGACTGGGTTTGGCTGTCGCCACCTGGCGTGCCGAGGGTGAAAGCCAGGCTGCCGTCGGCGTTGAGCGCCATCAAGGGCGTGAGCGTGTGGTAGGGGCGCTTGCCCGGACCGACGAGGTTGGGGTGGGCGGGGTTCATGGTGAAGAGCGCGCCGCGGTTTTGGAGCACCACCCCCGTCTCCGGCTCCAGGAGCCCGGACCCGAAGGATCCGAAGAGGCTCTGGATCCAGCTCACCCCGTTGCCCCACTGGTCCACCGCCGTGAGGTAGACGGTGTCGCCCGCGTCGTCGTGGTCCCCCCCCCGGGAGGGGTCCGCGGCCACCGCACCCTGGATGCCGGGAGCGACCTCGTCCGCGGCCGCGGGTCCGACGAGGCCGGCGCGCTCACGCAGGTAGTCCGTGTCGAGAAGCGCATCGATGGGCAAGTCGGCGTGCTCGGGATCGGCCACCCAGCGATCGCGGTCCGCGAAGGCGAGCTTCTTGAGCTCGATCAAGGTGTGGAGGTAGTCCGCCGAGTTGTGGCCCATCCTGCCCAGATCGTGGGCCTTGGCCATCTCCATCAGCTGGAGCTGCGCGAGCCCCTGCGTGTTGGGGGGCAAGACCAGGATGCGGTGGTCCACGTATGACCCTTCCAGAGGCTCCGTCCAGGTGGTGCTGTGAGCGGCGAAGTCGCCCGCCCGCAGGTAGCCACCCTCCTTCTCCAGGAACCGGGAGATGGCCTCGGCCGGCGCCCCCTTGTAGAACGCGTCCTTTCCGCCGGTGGCGATCCGCTCGAGGGTGGCGGCCAGCGCCGGGTTCTTGAAGAGCGAGCCCACGCGTGGGGGCTCGCCCCCAGGCAGGTAGATGCCTCGCGCCGCGTCGTTGAGGCCCTGTGACGCGCCCTCGATGTCGCTGGCCAGCCGGCTGGAGACCGGGAAGCCGTCTCTCGCGTAGGCGATGGCCGGCGCCAGGACCTCGCCGAGGGACATCGTGCCGAAGCGGGCCAGCGCGTCGTCCCAGGCCGCCACCGCCCCGGGAACGCTCACCGAGAGCGGTCCAGACCCGGGAATGTCCTCGTGTCCGGCCTCCTTGAAGAATGCGGGCGTGGCCAAGGCGCCCGCCCTGCCGCTGCCGTTCATCCCCACCACATCGCCGGTCTCGCCGTCGTAGAAGATGCCGAAGGCATCTCCGCCCACCCCGTTCATGTGGGGCCGTACGACCGCCAGAACCCCGGCCATGGCCACCACCGCGTCGACAGCGTTGCCACCGTTTTGGAGCACCGTGTAGCCGACGGCCGTCGCGAGCGAGTGATCCGAGCTCACGGCGCCGTGCGTGCCCCGGACGTCGGGGCGGTTGGTGGCAGGAAACTCCACGCGGGTCTCGGTTTCCAGGGATCCGGCATCGCCGGGCTGACCAGCTTCACCGGAAGCGCAAGCGGTCATGGCAAGAACCATGAGCAGGAGGGCGAGACGCGGAATACGGTTCTTCGTCGGTCGACATCTCCAAGCGAGTGGCTCCCTCATGACGCCGCCTCGAGAACCTCACGGACGCGGCGGCCCACGATCTCGACCTCGTCGGCCTCGAGGACCCATGCCGTGAGCTCCAGATGCCCGTCGGTCAGGCCCAGGGAGTGGACCTCCACGACCGGATCCCCATCCCTGAGCCGCTGCTTCGCCTCGGCGGGTGTGAGCCGGATCCTAGATTCATCCCACGTGATGCGCAGCTGGGGCTGGTGATTGTCGCCCTTGGGGTAGTGCACCAGGGTCTCCACGCCGGGGACCTTGTCCACCTCTCCGGAGATGGCGTCGACCCACTCCCTCCTCTTCCTGATGTCACTCTCGTAGTCGAAGGCGACGGTGGCCTCGAGCGCCACCATGGCCCCGAGGAGCTCCTCCTTGGCGACCTTCATGCCCCGGCCGATGGTGTCATCGTTGGGCGCCGAGTTCAGGCGAGCCGCCGCAATGAGGTCCGGACGACCCATGAGGAGTCCCGCGCTGTAGGGGCCCCGCAGCCCCTTCCCGCCGGAGAAGCACAGCAGGTCGAATCCGAAGCTCACCAGCTCGTACATATTCTCGATGGGTGGGAGCATGGTGGCTCCGTCGCAGAAGGTCGGTATCCCACGCGTCCGGCCGATCTCTACCCACTCTTCGGCCCCGACGAGTCCGCGGTCCACCTGGCTGTAGTTGAAAATCAGCATGGCCGTGCCCGCACCGATGGCCCACTCCACGTCGCCCATCGTCTCCACCTCCACCAGTCGCACGCCGCAGTTCCGGACGGCGTGCTCGTAGCTGTAGCGGTGGCCCTTCTGGATGATCACCTCGTCCTTCATGCCCGTCGTGTCGGGAAGGCGATGGATGAAATCTTCGTTCGTGCCGGTCAGGCATGCCGCCGTCCCGAGGGTTATGGCGGAGGTCGCACCGGCCGTGACCATTGCTGCGTCGCTTCCCGCCATCTCGGCGATCCGTTGGCCGACGGCGTCGTGCAGATCCTTCATCCGGGCGCGCCTGGCCATCGCGTAGTCCATCGCTTCGATGACCTCGGGCCACATGGGCGAGCCCGATAGCGAGGAGTACGGGGCCGCCGCATTGATGAACGAGCCGAGCCCAAGCTCCTCGAAGTAGTCTCGGTCCGCCCGCCTGGTGTCAGCCTGCCTGGTGATGGACCGGAGAGGTGAGCCTGCGTCTTCGAGAGGGAGCAGTGTCCCGAGTGGGAGCACCGCCGCACCTTGGAGAAAGGATCTGCGGGTCGTCATGGTCGTTCCTTGCCGACTGGGGAACCAGCGAACGATCGCTCCTGTACGAGGAGCGTCCGCCCCGATGGGACATACCACCGCCTCGGACATTTCTGCAATGGTGGGCCCCCAAGGGGGCCACGGCCTCTGTGCGACGCGGGCGGATGCTCGTACCGTTAGTAGTGGAAGCACCAAAGAGGTGGAGGAGCCTTGCCGACAACGATGCACCCATTTCTGCTCGCCGCCGCGGCTGTCGCTGCGCTCGTCGCCGGGTGCTGGTCACCGCCGCCCGACGCCGACGCCGAGACCGTCATCGTCGTTCACGGGCTCCGCCGGACGCCCGCGTCGATGGCGATCCTCGTCGAGCGACTCGAGGCCGCCGGATTCCGGGTGCTGAACTTCGGCTACCCGTCCACCGAGGAGCCCATCGAGAGCCTGGTCGCCAGCCTCAGGGGCCAGTTGGAGGAGTGCTGTGCCCAGGGGATGGAACGCGTCCACTTCGTGACCCACTCCATGGGAGGCATTCTCGTGCGACTCTATCTCGCGGAGTACTCGCCGGATCACGTCGGACGGGTCGTGATGCTCGCCCCTCCCAACCAGGGGAGCGAGATCGCCGACTTCGTCGCCGATCTCGTCGCCGAGTCACCCGCCCTCAGCAGGATCCTGGGGCCGACCGGATCACGCCTCGGAACGGACAGCACAGGGATCGCACAGCAGCTCGGTCCGGCCAACTTCGAGCTGGGGATCATCACCGGGAATCGGAGCATGAACCCCATCGGCTCGTGGCTCATCCCCGGTCCTGACGACGGCAAGGTGGCGGTGGATCGAGCCCGCCTCGAGGGGGCTGCAGCGTTCCTCGTCATCGGGGCCACCCATACGTTCATCATGAACCGCCGTGACGTGGCGGATCAGACCATCCATTTCGTCCGGGAAGGCAGGTTCTCGGCAGACACGCCTTGAGAGATCAGTATGCACCGTAGAGCCTTCCTCAGGACTGCGGCCGCCTCCGCTCTCGCCACCCCCCTGACCGCTGAGGTGGCGGGGGTACGCGCTTCTCCGCGCCCCACGGATGACAGTGGTCTGGGACGGCCTCGAGTTCCGAGGCTACTCGGAGAACGACGTGAAGCGGATCATGGGCCTGGCCTCAACCGGCTCTACCGCGCCGTCATCGGCTGAGGCTCCACGGCAATGCTCCCCCCACGGAAGAGGACGGCCGCAGCCATCCCGTACGAGATCCCGCCCACCAGCAGCACTACCGGAGATCCTGCCTCGACGGCGATGAGGGCGGCCAGCGGAGCGGCCACTACCGAGGCGAAGCCGTTGGCGGCCCACGCCCACGCCGTGCAGGGCACGTCGCCCCCGGCGAGAGCTCGCAGCCCCACCGGAAAGGGCGCCCCCATGAGGAATCCCAACGGCGCCACGGCGAACACCCCGAAGCCCGCCCGCGCCGCCAGCGGCAGCGGTTGGAGGAGATGCACGAGGTGGAGCAGTGCTCCCGAGTAGACCAACAACAGCGCCGCTATTCCCAGGAGCAGCATCCATCCGCGATGGACCGCGATCCGGTCCGACCAGATGCTCCCCAAGCCAGAGCTGGTGAGGAACGCGACCAGAACGGCCGTCACGGCGTACACCGGATGTCCGAGGAGAAGGCTGAGCTGCTGGATGGCGGCGATCTCGGCCGCCAGATAGGCCAGGCCGATGGCCGCGAAATACCCCAGGATCGGCACCAACCGGCCCGAACCGACCGAGCCCACGCCCAGCGCCGCCGGCACCAGGATGGCACCGGCCGCGAGCACCACGCTTTGGAGGAGCGTCGCCAGCAAGGCGATGTATCCCCACTCGGCGAACGGGAGCCAGTCGCTTCGGTCGCCGCGCAGGAACACGCCGATGGAGCCGGCACGGAGAAACTGGTGCGGATACGGGCGTGCGTCGTCGACGGGCTCGACGTTGAATGGGTAGGTCGCCGCCCACTCGGTCGCCTCGTCGCGACCGACTGTAGCCGTAGCCGCAGCCTCGAAGAGCAGGGGGTCGTCGATCAGGTGATATGTGGTCGCCGGAGTGGTGAGATCGGGGCGCCAGTCGATGTCGAATGCTCTCCTCCCGGTCCATTCCTCGAGGGCAGCGACATCGGTAGAGGTGAAGCCAGACCGCTTCACCAGCACGGTCGCCGTCGCCCAACTCCGCATCACTACCAGTCCGTTCGCCACGGCCTGGGGCGCCGTACGACGCAACGCCTCCGCGGCAGTCAGGATGACCCGAATCGACTCCCGCGGTGGGATGCTCAGCCACCTGGTGACCGCCAGGACTCCCCCGGGGCCCAGTAGATCGAGATAGGCGACATAGGCGTCAACGGTGTGAAGGAAGTCCTCGTTGAGCGCGTGAACGCCGGCGGCGGTTGTCCCGAATCCGCCACCCGCGCCGAGAGTGACGAGGTCGAACCGCTCCCGCGTCCGCGCCACGAAGGCCCGGGCGTCACCGATCACCCATTCGATTTCGGCGTCGAGAATGCGCTCGGAGGTCGCCGCCAGTCGGGCCACGTCGGGATGGAGCTCGACCGCCGAGACTTCGCGAGCCCCGTGTACAGCCGCATTCCAGAGCTCGGTCCCTCCCCCAGCCCCCAACACGAGCACGCGCTCACGTCCTCCCAAGGCGTACGGCAGAGCGGACGGCAGCCAATCGAGAACGCCGGTGTCCACGCCGTCGTCTGCCCAGTCTGCCAGAGCTCCGACAAGTTGTCCGTCCACGAAGATCCCGGTCTGCGGGGGGAGCGATCCACGGTACCCGAGGGAGAGACCGGGGGCACTGCGAAACGCGGGTGCTTCCACGGCCACGACCCAGCCGATGGGGGATGCGTACTCGGCGACGCGGCGGGCATCCGGGAAGGCCTCGACCTGAGGTAGTGCCTTGTAGGGCGTGACATCCAGCCGCCAGAGAGGGTGCACCAGCACGGCCAGCGAGGCTGCCACGGCGATCCATCCCACTCCCGCGGGCACACGGGAATCGACCCGCGGGACCACCACCGCGGCCATCGCCCCGAGCACAGCAGGTACCGCCAGAGCCCGCTCCGGAAGAAACCAGACCAGCGCAGCCGTGGCCAAGAGAGCACCGGCCCCGGAGCCAAGGAAGCTCGCGCCGTAGATGAGGCCTGGCCGCTCCGACTCCAGCGTGATCGCGAGCAGGATCGTTACCGCCGCCAAGCCGAAGGGGAGCGCAAGGAGGAGGTATACCAGCCCGAGCCTTAGCAACTGGCCGAGGCCCCATGCGATCTGCGTCGGATCCAGGGACACGGTGTGGGTCAGCGCAGGACTTGCGATCAGCGCCGCCGCCGCCGCCGCGGAGAAGGCCAGCCAACGGCTGGCGCTGTGGAGAGGGAGGCGCCCCGCCATTGCGACGAGCGTACCGGCGGCCCCGAACCCCAGCATGGCGACGCCCACCGCCATGTAGGCGAAGTGGTGGAACTGCTCGATGGCGAAGACCCGCACCAGCAGCACTTCGTACGCCAGGACAGCAGCGGAGAGCAGCGCGACAGCGACCGACCTCCGATGCCGGGTCACGGGTCAGCGGAGGCCTTTGAGTATCGGTACGAATCTCACCGGGAGCACGTTTCGCGTGCGGACCTCGTCGTGGGTCACCTTCTCCACCAGGATCAGGTGCTGCACGCCGTAGAGGCTCCCCACCGGGATGATCATGCGGCCACCCACCTTGAGCTGCTCGATCAGAGCCGGCGGAATGGAGCCGCCCGCCGCCGTTACGATGACGGCGTCGTAGGGAGCATGTCTGCTCCATCCGTAGCGCCCGTCGGCATGCCGGGTGGTGACGTCGCCGAAACCGAGGCGCTGAAGGCGCTCCGTCGCTTGCGTCGCAAGGGCCTCGAAGATCTCCATGGTGTAGACGTCGCACCCGACCTCGGCCAAGACGGCCGTTTGGTAGCCGGATCCCGTTCCTACCTCGAGGACCTTCATACCCGGCGAGAGCTGGAGGATCTCCGTCATGAGCGCCACGATGTACGGCTGGGAGATCGTCTGCCCGTGACCGATGGGAAGGGGACGGTTCTCGTAGGCGTGCGGCCGGTACTCGGCTGGAACGAACTCGTGACGAGGGACGGCGCCGATGGCGCGAAGCGTCTCCGTGTCCACGATGCCGTCGCTCCGAATGACCGACACCATCTCCGCCCTCTGCTGGCGGAAGAGGGCATCCGCGGGATCATCTGGATTCTGTCCCGCTGCATTCGATGGGTTCGCGGTGCATACGGCCAGCGCCAGCACGCCCGCGAGATAAGGCTTCATCGGGGTCGCCTCTCGGTTCTCCGTAACTTTCTGACGACGGGCCGAAGAGGTCAAGGGGCGCCGCCGACGGCTACGCTTTCTTTCGGGACGCTGGCGCAGCCCGAGAGCCAAAGGAACCAGATGCAACTCCAGCCTCGGAAAGTGACTCTTCGGTAGTGCACGGGTCTCACGCCTCCTTCCGGCGCTGCTCGTCTGCCAGTGCCGCAGGACCCTCGGGGGGGGCGACGCGGGGGAGGCTGCTTGCGGGGGAGTTGACTCTACGCCGCGCCCTTCAGGGGGTCAAGGATCCTGGAACGCCACGGCCCTCCGCTCGTCCAGGCGCCGGAGGCCGACCTCGGCAGCGATCTCCAGCGCCTCGAGGAATTCGTCGGGGTGCAAGCGGCGATCGAGCTGGGCGTAGCGGTCCCCTGACACCTTGCCGGCCGGATAGTACTGATCCATGAGGTTCACGTACGTATCGGGCCCGAGCTCCTCGACGATCCACTCCAGGATGTTGCGCGTCTCGTCCAGGCACCCCGGCATGACGAGGTGTCGGATCAGCAGTCCTCGCTCGGCCAGTCCGTCGCCATCGATGACCAGGTCACCCACCTGCTTGTGCATCTCCCGAATGGCGGCCCTGGCGGCCTCCGGATAATCCTCCGCCTTCAGGTACTCCCGGCTCTGCTCGGGGCTCCAGAGCTTGAAGTCGGGCATGTAGATGTCTACCACGCCATCCATCCAGGTGAGGCTCTCGAGAGAATCGTACGCAGAGGTGTTGTAGACGATGGGAAGGACAAGCCCGCCGTCCACCGCCAGGCAGACCGCCTCGAGGACTTGAGGAACCACGTGCTCGGGGGTGACGAAGTTGATGTTGTGGCAGCCGTGGCTCTGGAGGCCCAACATTAGGGAGGCCAGCTCCTCGGGTGGCAGTCCGGGCTGGGCGGGGCCGGGGCGCACACCCTGGCTGATGTCGAAGTTCTGGCAGAAGACGCAGCGGAGGTTGCAGTGGGAGAAGAAGATCGTTCCGGAGCCGTTCCAACCCCTGAGGCAGTCCTCCTCTCCAAAGTGGGGGAAGGCGCTGCCCACGACCGCGTAGCGTCCGGTCTTACAGGCCGACCACTTCCCGTGCAGCCGATCGACGCGACAATCACGAGGGCAAGCACGGCAGTCGGCCAGAGACGCCACCGCCTGGAGGGAGCGCTCCTTGAGCTCGGAGCGGCTGAGCCAGAGGTACGCAGGAAGCATGATGCTGAGGCCCTGAGATGAAACCTG
Source organism: Longimicrobiales bacterium (assembly GCA_965238005.1). Lineage (GTDB taxonomy): Bacteria > Gemmatimonadota > Gemmatimonadetes > Longimicrobiales > Gaopeijiaceae > CBDCKN01. The sequence continues at coordinate 1,315,145 of OZ250165.1, read as the reverse complement.
ACGTTCGACAGCCGGCCGCCGCCGGGCACTTTTACCCGGACGACCCAACCGAGCTGCGCCGCACGGTGGAGGAGCTTCTGGAGTCCGTTTCCCCGGTGGACCAAGACGGCGACGCGCCACCACCGAAAGCCATCATCGCACCACACGCGGGCTATGTCTACTCCGGCCCCACCGCAGCCGCCGCTTATGCGGAGGTAGCACGAGCTCGGACCACCGTCGAGCGGGTCGTGCTATTGGGACCCTGCCACGCCCTTCCCATTCACGGGCTCGCCCTTCCCGGAGGCTCGGCTCTCGCCACCCCTCTCGGCGACGTGCCCCTGGACGAGGAGGGCGTCCGCGTCGCTCATGGGCTTCGCCCGGTATTCATGCTCCCGAAGGCCCACGACGGGGAGCACAGCCTGGAGGTGCACCTCCCGTTTCTGCAGGTCGTGCTCGACGACTTCACCATCGTCCCCATGGTCGTCGGCGACCCGGAGCCCGAGCGTGTTGCGGAGGTCCTCGACGCTCTCTGGGGCGGGCCCGAGACGCTTGTCGTAATCAGCTCCGACCTCAGCCATTACCAGCGCTACCCGGTCGCCTGCGAGCTGGACAAGGCCACGGCCCAGGCCATCGAGGCGCTGGACCCGGCCGCGATCGGCTATCACCATGCCTGCGGCCGCGTGCCCATCATCGGACTCCTCCAGGTCGCCCGGGAAAGAGGGCTCCGGGCTCGGACGCTGGATCTGCGGAACTCGGGCGACACGGTGGGCAGCCGGCACCGGGTCGTCGGCTACGGTGCCTGGGCCTTCGCGGCCTGAGGAGATCAGGCCTCGAAGCCTTGGAGGCGGACCAGCTTCCTGCGGGTCCCCCAGTGACCCGGCCCGGCCTCGAACACTCCTGGGATCCGGGTCCCACATCGCCCGCACGCCCCGCCCGCCGTCACGTCCCAGCCGAGAATGCTGTACCGATCCCGTTCGATGAGCCGTTGCCCGCAGGCATGGCAGTATGTGCTGCTACCGTCCCGGTCACTCACGTTGCCGACGTAGGCGTAGCGAACGCCGTTCCTCAATGCGATGCCGCGTGCCCGCCGAAGGGTCGAAGGTGGCGTCGGTGGACGATCCATCATCTTCCAGTCGGGATGAAACGCCGTGAAATGCATGGGCACGTCGGGTCCCAATCGCTCCACCACCCAGCCGGTCATGGCATCAATCTCCTCATCGGAGTCGTTCTCTCCGGGGATGAGGAGCGTGGTCAGCTCGAACCACACGTCGGTCTCGTACCTGAGGTAGAGCAACGTCTCCAGGACCGGCTCCAAGTGCGCCGCGCAGACCTTGTGATAGAAGCGCTCCGTGAAGGCCTTGAGGTCAACGTTGGCGGCGTCCATGTGTGCGTAGAACTCGGCCCGTGGCTCGGGGCAGACATAGCCCGCCGTCACAGCCACGCTCTTCACGCCTCGCTCTCGGCACGCCAGCGCGACGTCGATGGCATACTCGTGGAAGATGACCGGATCGTTATAGGTGAATGCCACAGCCCCGCACCCGAGGGACTCCGCCGCGCGGGCGATGAGCTCCGGAGAGGCCCTATCCATGAGCGTGTCCATCTGCCTCGACTTACTGATGTCCCAGTTCTGGCAGAACTTGCAGGCGAGGTTGCAGCCGGCGGTCCCGAAGGAGAGGATCGGCGTTCCCGGGAGGAAGTGATTGAGCGGCTTCTTCTCGACGGGATCGATGCAGTAGCCGCTGGAGCGACCGTATGTGGTCAGGACGACGGCGCCGTCATGGTTCGCCCGAACGAAGCAGAGGCCCCTCTGACCGGGCCTGAGCTTGCACGCCCGCGGGCAGATGTCGCACTGGACCCGACCATCATCAAGGCGGTGCCAGTGGGAGGTGTCCACCACGCCGGCTACGCCGGCCTGATCCGATCCGTACTCCATGCCGTCCGACCCGTTTCTCGTGACCTGAGGAAGTATGGTCGCGCATCCACGCCCTGTCACGTCGCCTGGGCGAAGGGGTCGCGCGGGGTCCGGGGGACCACCGGGATCAACTCAGGTTCCCGGCGGCGTGGATTCGCTGGGCGGAGCCCCCGGAGTTACCGTGCGCCATGGACGAAATCCCGGTCGTGGCGGCGGTCATCCGGAGGGGTGGACGAGTTCTTCTGGGTCGACGCCCCGAGCACAAGCGTCACGGAGGCCTCTGGGAGTTCCCCGGCGGAAAACTCCACGACGGCGAGACGGACTTCCAGGCCCTGGAGCGAGAGCTGGCCGAAGAGCTCGAGCTCAGAACCGTCTCGGTCGGCAGCGTCCTCTTCGAGAGCTCCGATCCCGAAGCGCCGTTCCTGATCCGGTTCGTCGAGGTGGAGGTCGATGGTGATCCCACCGCCCTCGAGCACCCCGAGATCGGCTGGTTCGACCCGAGCGCCCTACAGGATCTACAGCTCGCTCCCTCCGACGCCCGCTTCGTCGCTCAGCACCTCCTGGCGCCCAGACCCTGAGGACGGCCCGGCCGGCCGTCCGGTCAGCCACCCTCCAGGATCTTGGCGAGCCAACGGGCCTGGACCTTCGGTATCTCGTGACGAACGCGCCCTCCCCGAACCAGCCCCCGCCCCGCCACGTGGCCATCGAGCCCCAGGGGCACGAAGCCCGGCTCGACACCGGTCACCTCGACTTCCTCGTCACCGAGGAGCGTCTTCCACTCGTCCCGCGAAAGGGAGACGAGCTTTTGTGCCACGGCCCCTTCGAGGAGTCGTAGAAGGTCGTTCGTCGGCCTGGGTCTGTCCCTGTAGTCCGGCACCATGGCTCGGAGGCCGACGGACACGACGCGCCACCGGTCGGACTCGCCCCATACGTCCAGGGGCCAACTCCTACAGCGGTGCACCCACAGGTCATCCCCCCTGGCCATCCATTGGAGATCCTTCATCGCACCTTCCCCCACGCCGAAGAAGGACCTGAGCCTGTCGAGCCCCTCTTCTATGGCGCGGGCCGCCGCCTCGGGATCGGTCCTCCCATCGGGGAACGCCACCGGGACCGGGCTCCAGCCCGGAAGCTCCTCGGCGGCACTCACCGGAAGTGCTGGTCCGGCCGCCCCCCCCGCGTCGATATCGTCATCGACATCGCCACTGCCATCGCCATCGCCATCGAGACGGCGAAGCCGGGCCAGGAAGAGCCCGCCCGAGTCCAGGTGGTGGGGATATATGCGGCAGGCCCCCTCCAGGCTGGCGTCGTACCGCTGCCCCTCGAAGCAGGTCAGTCCGGGTGCGTGGGGCGCGTCGATCTCGATGGACTCGAGGACGACCGGAGCATCTTCGAGCACGCGGTGGACCACGGCCTCGTTCTCCTCCGGTGCGAAGGTGCACGTAGAATAGAGCACGACCCCGCCGGGGCGCGTCAACGCGATGGCCCTTCGCAGGAGCCCCTCCTGCCTCCGCGGGACCCCCTCCCGGAACTTCCTCCGCTGCCGGCGCAGGGTCCCGCCTTTACGGCGAAGGGTCCCCTCGGCGGAGCAAGGCGCATCTACGAGCACGCGGTCGAAGAGGGCCCCGTCCGGGAGCGCCATAACGTCGCCCGACACCACCAACACGTTGGGATGCGCGGTTCGATAGAGGTTGCCCAACAGGGCGCGGATCCGGTCTTCGTTCCGGTCCACGGCCACGATGCAGCCTCGATCCTCCATGAGGTCTGCGGCGTGCGTCGTCTTGCCGCCCGGTGCAGCGCACATGTCGAGGACCCTCTCTCCGGGACGGGGGCCTAGGAGTGGAGCGGCGACACCCGTGGAGGCCTGCTGGATGTAGAACAGCCCGAGCCAGTTCTCGATGGTGTCGGCCACGCTGTGGGGGCCGTCCACCACGCGCATGAAGTCCCGAAGGCCCTCGACGGGCTCGAGGACGAAGCCCTGCTCCCGGAGCCGGTCGGTGAGGTCCGCAAGGGAGATGCGGCCCGTGCGGACCCGGATGGTCGTGGGGTCGCGAGAGAGGATGGTGGCCTGAAAGCGATCCCAGTCCGGTATGATGGCTCGGTATCGCTCGAGGGGCATCGGGTGTCCTAGAGGTCTGTGGAAGAAGCTAAAGGTCTGCCGCCGAAGTGGCCGGCTCGGCCACCCGGGTCGGGCGCGGCTTCGAAGGCCGGCGCCCCCCTCTCCGGAATCTGACCCGGAACAGCATGAGCACCACGAGGACGGTGGTCGCCACCAGGGGCCAGTACGTATCGGCCTTCACCTGCAAGTAGAAGTGTAGCACGCCGAGGGAGGTGGAGACGTAGACGAGGCGATGGAGCTTCTGCCACCGCTTCCCGAGCCTCCGGATCCATCCCTTGGTCGACGTCACGGCCAAAGGGATGAGCAGCACCCACGCCGTGAACCCCACGATGATGTACCGCCGCTCCGTGAGGTCCTCCAGAATGAACTCCCAGTCCAGGGTCTGATCCAGGATGGCGTACGCCAGGAAATGCGAGGTCAGGTAGAAGAAGCCGAAGAGCCCCAGGATACGCCGCACGTGGATGATGCTGTTCCACCCGGTGACGCGCCGTATCGGCGTCACGGACAGGGTGGTGAGGAGGAGGATCAGCGCCGCACGACCCAGATTGTGGAGGATCTCCTCGATGGGGTTGGCACCTAGACGGTCCGTGAGGGCGCGCCACATCAGCCAGGTGGCGGGGGTGAGGCCAATCAGCCACACCATCACCTTGAGGAGAAGGATCTGGCGCTTCTTGTTCAACCGGTTTCGTGGGTTCGAGCTACGCTTCGCTTGATCAGGACCTGATCAGAAGTTCACCCGCAGATCAATCCCGGAGTAGAGGCTGGCGACCTGCTCCCCGTAGCCGTTGAACATGAGGGTCCGGCGCTTGCGGAACTCGCCAAGCCGGCGCTCCCGTGCCTGGCTCCAGCGAGGGTGGTCCACCGCGGGGTTCACGTTGGCGTAGAACCCGTACTCCCGCGGCGTCGCTTGCTGCCACGTGTTCAGCGGTTGGGTCTCGGTGAAGCGCATCTTCACGATCGATTTGATGCCCTTGAAGCCGTATTTCCATGGAATGACGAGACGGAGCGGCGCCCCGTTCTGGTTGGGCAGCTCGCGGCCGTACACGCCGGTCACCAGCATGGTCAGAGGATGGCTGGCTTCGTCGAGACGGAGCGCCTCCACGTACGGCCACTCCAGGACGGAGGAGCGCTGCATGGGCATCTGCTCGAGGTCGTAGAGCGTCGTGAACTCGACGTAGCCCGCGCTTCCAAGAGGCTCGGCCCGATCGATGACGTCCTTGAGCGAGAAGCCGTGCCACGGGACCACTATGGACCACGCCTCGACGCAGCGAAGCCGATAGACCCGGTCCTCCATCTTGCCGGGCTTGATGAAGTCCTCGAGCCCATACGTCCCCGGGTTGGCACAGAGGCCCTCCACCTCGATGGTCCAGGGGCGGGGCCGGAGCGTGTGCGCGTTCTTTGCGGGATCGCTCTTCCCGGTCCCGAACTCGTAGAAGTTGTTGTAGGTGGTGACGTGTTCGTAGGGATTCAGCTTCTCATCGAGCTCGGATCGGACCTTGCTCCAATCCTTCTGCGGGTGACCCGGCTGACCTCCGGGAGGCTGCGCCGCCGCCCGCCGAGGAGCACCCATGATCGAGCCGCCCACGGCCCCCGCCAAGGCGAGCCCGGCGATGAACTCGCGGCGATTCAGGTAGACGCTCTCCGCCGTGATCTCGGACGACGGAATGTCGGCAGGCTTCTTGATCAGCACGGGTCCCTCCGGTTAAGCCGGGACCGCCCAAATAGCGCGGACCCGTCTTTCGCTGGTCCCTCCATATCCCGTCACCCGGTACGGAAGTTCCCGAGCCGAGCAACACGGGACCGCGTGGAACGGCACACGGGCGTCCGCCGATCAGCCGCCCCGGAATCCGAATCGAGTGATCCGGCCCTGCGGACCAACCGCCCACCCTCGCACCGGAGACACGAAGGCGACGGCAAAGTAGGTGCGCGCATCCGCCGCTCGCCAGGTCCGACCACCATCCGCCGAGAAGTCGGCTCCGCTGGGGCCCACGACAAAGATCGTGGGCCGCGAGGCTCCCGGCACCCAGGAGGAGCCGTAGATGGGACCGGCCATGCGAGGCCTGCCTCCCCGCGTCCACGTCAGGCCCCCGTCCACCGTGAGCGCCACGTTGTCGACAATCACCCTGTCCTGCCCGATCAGGCCCCCCAACGCTACTCCCGTCTCGTCGTCCAGGAAACCGATGGTGGTCAGCCCGGCCGCCGCCCCTCCCAGAACGGGCACCCTGGAGTCCGTCCAGGTCCCACCACCGTCTCGGGTCAATAGCACCCTGGCGCGCTCGCCGTTCCCCGTGGCGATCCAAGCTCGTCCGCCCGGCCCAGTGGCGACGCAGCTTCCGCTCGCTGCGAATCCACCCTCTCCTTCCTGAGCGGGAGGGAGCGCACTCGAGGGCACTCGATTCCAGGAGGCACCGCCATCGTCTGTTCGGAGGATGAAGAGCTGCCCCTCGCCCTCGTCGCCGAACGCGATCCCATGGTCCACGTCCCAGAACGCCATGCAGTCGAGGTAGCCGTCCGGATGCTCGTTCCGGAACTGGAGATCCCAGGTCTCTCCACCGTCGTCGGTACGGTAGATGCGCGACACCGTTCCGCTTCCCGCGCTCATCAGATACGCCGTCTCGGCGCTGAAGGCGTCCACATCCCTGAACTGGAGGGTCTCCTCACCGGGCATGACACGAGCCGTCCAGCTCCTTCCCCCATCCGTGGTCCGGGCGAAGGTCCCGCCATGACCGCTGGCCCATACGATCTGATCGCTGACGGGGCTGACGGCCTGAAGGAGCACGCTGGTCCCACTCTCCTGTTCCGTCCGGGTCAGGCGGAGCTGGGCGGCCAATGGTCCGGCAGATGGCAGCAAGAGTGACAGGCAAACGAGGAGAGGCATACGACGCATCACGGCAAGCTCCGTTGATGTTGTGGTAGACGAGCAACCTCCCGGACAGGGGTGACTCGCGTCAAGCGGTCTCCAGGCACGGCTCCTCTTGCAGGACCGGCGTCCGTCGTAGGATGACGACTTCGTTCGGCCTCATCGCAACCGCCAGCTCGCTGTAAGTGCCAGAGAGAAGAACGGTTGGCGGCAACGAGGCTTGTCTACTTTATAGACATGTAAATGACATAATAAGTATTGACATCACCATGCATCTACGGCCATTCGGGTGGGGGTTTCATGTCGACAGCGGCCATGCTCGTCTACCCCGACTTCTTCAAGGTGGCCGTGTCCTCGTTGACGTTGAACCCGAAGTGAGGCCCTGCGCGCGCCTCTCACTGGGGGCCGGACCCGGGAGCATCCGGTTCCGACGCGGGCATGCCGCTCAGGGTCCGGGCGGTCCGCCCGTGTTGGCCGTGACGATCTGCTGGTGGAACGTGAACACTCGGGGCTCGCCGGGATCGACGACCACCCGCACCCAGTGGACCAACGGGTTACCGAACGTTTCGACACGGGTGAAGTTCTCGACGGACTGCTCGGTCTTCGAGTCGTAGAGAGGCTTGTCGACCCGGAAGACGTGGGTATCCCCAACCGCCAGGACCACAGGCCGGCCAAACGCCAGGGACTCCTCCACCAGGACCGGATAGAGCCGGTCCAATCCGGCCGAGGGCAGCAGGCATTGCGGGCATACGACGCCGAGCACGAGGGGAAGCCCCCCAGGCCATCCAGGGATCGGCCTGCATCGCCATGAAGACGGCCGGGCTGCCCAGCTCATGCGCGAGCTCGAACGTCTGGTGAATCCACTGTAGAGCGGCATCCATCCTGCGCTCGGCCACCGCGGGATCGGGGGGCGGCGGGGTGGTCCGGACCAGGTGAAGCGTGGAGAACACCACGTCCTCTCGGGTCCACATCACGTTCTCGACGAACTCTCCGAAGCGCGGCTCCGAGGCCTGGGTGCGCACCGCCATCGGGCGCCCCCCCGTCGTCTGCCCCGGAATCGGGAAGAAGAGCTGCCGAAAATAATCGAGGCGCTCGTATACGTCGTACGCGCCCGCGCTTTCCTGTCCACAGTCGAACCAATCGTTGTCGCCCGGGGTGAGGACGAAGGGCGCGTCGAACAGCTGATAGAGGTCGAATCGACCCTGGAGGAACTCGTCCGAACAGGAGTCTGCGCCTGCCTTTACGTCTCCCACGTGGATGACCCACTGGATGCCGTCTCGCCCGTTTACGTCCTCAATGAGGGACTCGAATCTGGCGACGCTCGCCGACCCGTAGGGGTTGTCACCCAAAAAGGCGAACTCGAAGGCCTGGCCCGCGATCTCCCGCGAGCCCGACGCGGCGGCATGGACGAGAACGAGGAGCGTGACTCCGAATGGGACCCGCATTCCATCCTCCGCTTCTTTTCGTTGGGCCGTCCCCCCCCGAGCCGCTCTAGCCTTGACGGTGAAGCTACAGGCCCGACAACGTGAGTCGGGCCGACACCCTCCCGCCAGTTCTTCCCGCCTCCTCCGGTTTCCTCGTTTCCCTCCCCGTCGTACTCTAGGCGTTCGCTCCTCGACCCTGACTCGAGGATCGCAACAGAGCATTCCGACACCAGCGCTTGACCTCCCGGAGACAGACCGATGCCGTACCGAGTCAGAGCCCTTATGGCCGTCCTCAGCCCGCTCTTCTTCCTGGCGTCGACCCTCGACGGCCAAGAGTCCTCCATGCTGGGGTTCTCGGCCGAGTCCGCCGCGACTCAGCGCCAGCTCGAGGCGCGCCTGGACGAACAGATGAACCGCGACAACCTGCGGGAGTGGATGGAGCGCATCACCGCCGAGCCATTCTTCGTGGGTGCGCCGCACAACAAGGAGAACGCCGAGTTCGTGCGTGATCTCTTCCGGGAGTGGGGATACGAGGCCGAGATCGTGGAGTACCGCGTGCTGTTCCCGAAGCCGCGCATCCGGGAGGTGGAGATGGTGGCTCCGGAGCGGTATCGGGCCCGGCTTGAGGAGCCGGTGATTCCGGAGGATGCCAGCTCCGGTGTGGACGGGCGTCTCCCCTCGTACAACGCCTACAGCGCCGACGGAGACGTCACGGCCGAGCTGGTCTACGTGAACTACGGTATCCCAGGCGACTACGAGGAGCTCGAGCGCCGGGGGATCGACGTCCGGGGCAAGATCATCATCGCGCGCTACGGCGGATCGTGGAGGGGGATCAAGCCGAAGCTCGCCCACGAGAAGGGCGCCGTCGCCACGATCCTCTACTCCGATCCCAGGGACGACGGGTACTTCCAGGGGGACGTCTATCCCGAAGGTCCCTACCGGATGAAGTGGGGCGTGCAGAGGGGTTCGGTTACGGACATGCCTCTCTACCCAGGCGATCCACTCACGCCCTTCGTGGGCGCCACCGAGGACGCCGAGCGCTACACGGTCGAAGAGGCGCCGGCCATCATGAAGATCCCGGTTCTCCCCATCTCTTGGGGCGACGCGCTGCCACTCCTGAAGGCCATGGGCGGCCCCGTGGCGCCTGCCGCCTGGCGCGGTGCACTGCCCCTCACCTATCACATCGGGCCCGGGCCTGTCACCGTGCGGGTCCACCTCGAGTTCGACTGGAACCTCGAGCCCGCGTACGACGTCATCGCCCGCATGGAGGGCTCGGAGTACCCAGACGAGTGGATCATCCGGGGGAACCACCGGGACGGCTGGGCCATGGGAGCCGGAGATCCCATCAGCGGCCATGTGGCGCTCCTGGAGGAGGCCCGGGCCATCGGGGTCCTGGCCCAGAGCGGCCGGCGGCCCAAGCGGACCATCGTCTACGCCTCGTGGGACGCCGAGGAGCCTGGCCTCTTGGGATCCACCGAATGGGCGGAGCACCATGCCGACGAGCTCCGGGAGAAGGCCGTCGCGTACATCAACACGGACGGGAACGGTCGCGGCTTCCTGCGCGTGGGAGGCTCCCACACCCTCGAACGGCTGGTGAACGAGGTGGCCCGCGAAGTGGAGGATCCCCAGACCGGCGTGTCGGTCTGGGAGCGGGTCCAGGCCCAGCGAGCCGTGTCCGGAGACGCCGAGGCCACCACGCGTCCCGACCTCCGCATCAGCCCCCTGGGCTCGGGCTCGGACTACACGCCCTTCCTCCAGCACCTGGGCATCGCCTCACTGAACGTGAGCTACGGCGGAGAGAACGGCGGAGGGTCGTATCACTCACAGTTCGATTCCTTCGAGCACTACACACGCTTCGGAGATCCGGGCTTCCACTACGGGGTGACGCTCTCGAAGACCACCGGACGCTTGGCCCTGCGCCTCGCCAACGCCGACGTGCTGCCCATGCGCTTCGAGAACTTCGCTGACAACGTGGCGCTGTACGCCGGCGAGGTCATGGAGCTCCTGGAGGACACCCGGGCCTCGACGGATCGGAAAAACCGGCTGGTGGCCATGAACGCCTACGGCCTGGCCGCCGACCCCACCCAGACCTACGTGCCGCCGGAGGCCGAGGACGACGTGCCGTATCTGAGTTTCGCGCCCCTGCAAAACGCCGTGCGGCGCCTCGAGACGAGCGCGAAGGCGCTGGATGTGGAGATGCGGCGCGTGATGGAGACGGGCGCCACGGCAGCCGAGGCCCAGGCCCTGAATCGCGTGCTAAAGACCACGGAGCGGCTCATGACCAACGACGAGGGCCTGCCGCGACGTCCATGGTATCGGCATCAGATCTACGCACCCGGCTTCCACACCGGCTACGGGGTGAAGACGCTACCGGGGATTCGCGAGGCCATCGAGCTGAGGGACTGGGACGAGGCCACCGAGCACATCGGCCTGGTGGCAGACATGCTGAATAGGGTCTCCGAAGCCCTCGAGCAGGCGACCCGGATCCTCAAGAGCTAATCGAACATGGGACGCGACCTACGGCACGCCCTCCGCTCCATCTGACGCCGGCCCGCCTTGGCCGCTATCCCCGCAGTGCGGGCCGCCCGCATCGACCCAATAGTGGCGCTCCGGGTAGAGTGAGCGTACCCTGGGCGTGTTTCGCCTTGGAAACCACGAACAAGACCATCAGACATCAAGGTAGGGAGGGACCAGTGAGAGCGTCTCCGTTCGTCCTAGTGGTCGGATTTCTCATTGCAGTCGCGGTCTCCCCTATTCAGGTCGCAGCTCAGGAGTCCGTCGAGAACTTCGAGCTCTCGCTCTTCCCACCCCTCCAGCTGCGGGGAGAGGACTCGGCCATCCGAATCCTGCGGCTAGGTCTCTACAACAAGAACGTCGACGTCCGGGGCCTCGACATCGGCGTGGTGAATCACAACACGGGCGGCCTGTCCAAGGGGCTCCAGTACGGCGTCGTCGAAGGCGCCTTCCTGGGGTGGCAGGACAACCTTCTGGTGAACATCAATCAAGCTGAGTTCTTCGGCGTCCAGGGCTTCGGTCTCTATAACGAGATCGATTTCGGCGAAGCGTTCCAGTTCGGGATCTTCAATCGGGCCCGGGACATCTCGGGCTTCCAGCTCGGGATCGTGAACTGGGCCGAGAACATGTACGGGATCCAGATCGGCCTCATCAACATCATCAGCGGGAAGGAGAGTCTTCAGTTCCTCCCTATCGTGAACTGGTCGTTCTGAGGAACCTCGAGGTGTAGCCGCACGGGGGAACGCCTACTCACAAAGCGCGCGGGCGAGGAACGACACCTCCACCGCCATGGAGAAGTCGTCGCTGTCCGTCCGCGAGGTCTCGGCTCGGATGCCCACATGAAAGTCGCTCCCCAACATCCGAGTGTGTACGGCCGCCAGCGTCTCCCGGGTGCTCACCTCCTCCAGCCCCACCGGACCGACGCCGGATACCACTCCCCTGCCGAGGTCGACCTTCACCGCGGAGGCGTCATTTCCCTGGGTGCTGGCGAAGTAGACCGTCACCGTGCCGTCGATGACGTCATCCAATACAGAGACGTTCACGCTCCCCTCGAAGTCGAGTGTGAGAGCCAGTGCGCTGATCGCGAAACCCACGGGCTCCCGGCCACACAGGTCGGTGGTGAGCCGCACATAGCTCGACCACAGGTTGGCGCCAGCAGTGTTGATGCTCACATCCCTGTCGATTATTCCGGCAGTGATGTTCGACGGGCTGATGCCGTTGATCGTGATCTCCATGGGACCCGACTGGATGGGTCCCACCGGATCGCTGCCTCCGCCACAGCTCAGCGCGGCGGGAAGCGACGACACCAATAGCGCACAAGAGACGGTTCAAAGCGACCTCCATGCTCACATTCGACGATGCGCTGACAAGGGATACAGCGAATCTACCTCAAGGTCACAGCTGCCGACCAAGGAACGCTGGGCATCGCGGATCTCGCGCGTGCACCACGACGTCTCAGGCCTTTAGCACGACCCCGGGCCGGATACCCGTCCCCCACCGAACCAACAGTGCGATGACCAGCGTCAGCCCGAACACGCACACCAGAAGCGGCCCCGTCGCGACGTCCAACACGAAAGACGCCACCACCCCGGCCACTAACGCGACCGTTCCCACGGCCCACGCCAGGGCGAGCGCCGCGAGGAATCGGCTCGTGAACAGGAAGGCCACGACGGCGGGGATCACAAGGGCGCAGAACACCATGAGCACGCCGGCGATGGCGACGGAGAACGAGATGACGATCCCGAAGGGCACGTAGAAGAGGAAGTCCCAGAGCCGTGCCCGGCTGACGGTGTCGTCACGCAGAGACGAAGCGACAAAACGGCCTCGGAACACGTAATAGAAGACGCCTAGGGCGGCGTAGACCGCAGCCATGCGCAGGATCTGCGGCCAGGTCACCCAGATGAGGGTGCCCGTCATCGTCTCCGTCACGTGCTCCGCCCCCTCGGCAGTGAAGCCGGTGATGAGGATGACCGCCGCGGAGGCCACTACGAAGGTGATTCCGATGATGGCCTCCTGGGGCACCACCGTCTCCTTGAGGCGGCTGAACGAGAAGATCAGGGCCCCCAGAAGCGTGAAACCGAGTGAGAAGGCCAGCGACAGGGGCGTCCCGTGCTCCACCCCAATCAGCAGGCCCACGGTGGTGCCCAAGGCGGCGATCTGCGCGAACGCCAGGTCCACGAAGATCACGCCCCGAGCGATGACGTGCAGGCCCAGATACGTGTGAAGCGCGAGGATGACAAGGCCTGCCGCGATGGGCGCGAGCATCAAGTCGAGCATCTAGTGTTCCGTCTCCAAAGTTCGCGAGCCACAAAGAGGGTCGGGGCGCCGTGGTCAGCCGGCCGGTCGGGCAACAGCCCCGGCCAGCCCGTTGACCCAGTCGTCCACGAGGGAGAAGTAGTCATCCACGCCTTCCTTGCCCCCCGGATTCATGGGGACCACGACCGCCGTGGCGTGGCCACGTCGGGCCACCGACTCGACCTTCCTCTGGTCGAAGTAGGAGGCCGCCAGGATCACGTCGAGGCCTTGGCTCGACATCTCCTCCAGGAGCTCGGCCACATGGCGTGGGGTGGGCGGGATGCCCGGCTTGGTCTCGACGAAATCGGCACAGCGCACCCCGAAGCGGTCCTCGAGGTACGCCCAGTTCTTGTGATAGCATATGATATCGCGGCCGCGGAACGACTCCGCCACTCCGAGCCAGCCCCCGAGCTCTTCGATGAGTGGCCTGCCCTCGAACTCCTCACCTTCGAGGAACGAGTGTAGCGTCCCCTGGAGGGCCAACTGCTGCAGGAGATCCCCCTCGAGGAGCTCGACGAGACGCTCCCCGAAAAGCCTCCTGTGGATCTCGTCGGTCAAGCGCGCGAGGCCTTCGTCCCAGACTCGAGACCGGTCGGGCGCGACCCTTGTTAGTCCCACCGTGATGTTCCGGGCCACCTGCACCGCCCTGAGGGGATCGGTGACCAGGTGGGGGTTACCAAAGATGTGAACATCTCCCCCGCTCCGATCGGCCGATGCCGGGATGTCCAGGAGCTCGATACCCGTGTAGGCCGTCACATAACCGCGGCCTCCTTCCGAGACGTCCCTGTTCCCCGCCCGATCGAGAAGGGTCGGTACCCAGAGCTCCAGGTCCAAGCCGGTCGTGACGAACATGTCGGCGCGACGGATCTGGACGGCGAAGCTGGGCTTGGGTCGGACGAAGTGTGAGTCCTCGTTGGGTGACGCGATGGAGCTCACCTCCACCTCCGCGCCTCCGATCTTCCGCACGAGATCCGCGTAGACCGGAAGCGTCGTCACCACCCGTACAGGCTCGCGCCCGTCTGGCGAGGCGACGGTAGATCCACCACCGCCGAGCCCCAGCGTCCAGCCCGTCATCATCACTGCAGCAAGTATTCTCATCATCCCACTATCCCCTCAGTACGTCTCGTGCCTGTGCGGGCCCATGGCGAAGGTGATCCGCAGCGTGAACTGCCCCGTGGTCTCCCCCGGGTTTCCCAGTATGTCGTACTCGGCCCTCAGGCGGACGAACTCGCTCTGCCAATACGTGAGCGCGGGCGACGCGAGCCACGCCGTCTGACTCGGATCCTCGGGGTTCTCTACCCACTCGTACCGGCCGGAGGCAATCCACTGTCTCGAGAGCTTGAGCTCCGCGAGGGACCAAAGGCCCAGGGCCGACTCGGGCGCCGGCAGACCGGCCACGGCTCCCGGATCGGAGAGCATGACGCCCCCCCGAAGAGTGAAGCCGCGGTACAGGGAGCGATCCGGCGGAATCCAATTGAACGACGCCTCTGCACCGAAGAGTCGATTCGTGAACTGGCCGTCTTCCTCGACGTGATCGCCGAAAACGGCGCTGAAGCCCAGGTCCAGATCGGTGGACGACGACAGCTGCCAGAAGGCGTTGAAATGACCCAGGTAGCTCAGACCGTGGGATTCACCGAACAGGATGTCGTTGCGGCTCCTCGTGACCTCAAACGTCGTTTCATACGCACCGCCTCCGCTATTGGGAAGCAACCAGTGGAGCGATACGCCGTCCTGGGCCAGTGCTTCCTCCCCGATGAAGGCCAGGTGGGGGAGCGACCGGCTCTGGAATTGGAGGGCATGGCCGTGCCAGCGGTTGAGCTGGCCGAACTGCTGGAAGAAGCGTCCTACCTTGATCCCCAGCCCGCCGGCGATCCCCACCCACTCCATATAGCCTTCTTCGACGACCAGGGCGGTGCCGTGCTCCTCCTCCTCTTCCTCGGCGCCCGGGAAGACCTCGACGCCCGCCCCCTCCTCCTCCGCCGAGACGAAGATCTTCGCCCGGGTGAACGGATCGAGGGCCGAGACGAAGGAGAACTCGAACTCCCTCGGGACGAAGTTGTCGGCGTCCGGGTCTTCGCTTTGGACAGAAACGTAGATGTCACCCGTAACGCTGATCTCCGGGTTCAGTGCCTGGAGAGAGCGCGACCGGCCCACGAACTCCTGGTCGCCCTCCGGCTCCGCAGGCGCGTCGGCCTGCGCGCCACCCGCTGCGGCCCGGGCGGCAGCGCGGAGCCGGGCGAGGGCGTCCTCCTCTTCGGCCGGTTCCGCCTCACCCCGCTCGAGGAGCAGTCCGATGCTGTCGAGCTGCGCCCGGAGCTGGGCGATCTGCGCCCGTAGCGAGTCGGCCTGCGTTCTTGGAATATCCTGACCCCACGCCATTACGGGCCACGCCGCGAGAGCGCCGGCTAGGATGAAGAGGCTCAAGCCTCTGGTCGGTTTCTGCTTCATGGTCCTTCCCCTGAGACGCCCATTTCCGACTGCCTGGGAAGGGGCGACGAGCGACGGGGCGCGAGTTTCCGCGAGAGTGCGGATGCACCGCGCTCACGATCTCCCTGCGTGCTGCAGAGAGGATCTAGAGGGTGGGTGGAGCTCGGGGGTTGGTGGGACGGGCGAGGCGTGAGCGCGGTGCTGCATCCTGAGTGGGTGCCGCAGCTTCGACCACGGGGGGCGGCAGGGCCCTCTCGACATCTGCGGGCTTACTGGCCCATAGCTGCTTCCCGTACTGGACGCAGATGCTGTGATCGTGTGTGGGGAGGCTACATGCCGCCTGGTGCTCCGCCTCGATGGCGATCTCGGAGCCCAAGAGATCGCGATCGAGGAGGGGTATGGCGACCCCTACGGCCAGCATCCAAATCGCCAGCTCGGTCCCCAATCGTTTGGCCAAGCATTCCCGCAACCGGATCATGACCATGACGCTAGACGAGTCCGTCTGGGCTGTCAACGCGACGGGCTCCCGTGGGGGGACTTGCGGGAGGCGTCGGGCGGAACGGAGGTTGCTGTCTGCAAACGTGGCGGGAGGGGCGATCCCTGGACTCCCCGGGGATACTCCGCGAGGGGACCTGTCGCGAAGACCCACAGATCCGGGAGGCGCCATGGCCAGCCTGTCACGCCGAGCGATGCTGGGAGCGACCGGGGGACTCATCGCAGGGGGACTCCTCAAGACGCAGGCCGACGCCATCACCTTGGGTGATGCCGCGCCCGCGCCGCAGGAGGCACCGCAGGAGGCGCCGCAGGATCGTACCAGAGTGCTGGGAGCCAACACCAGCGAGCTGGGCCGGAGGGCCCCGAGCGAGCAGCCCCGGCGCCAGGTGTCGCGACCCGGTCCGTCGTCGTCGTCTCGTACTCCGCTCCACGAGCTCCGCGGGATCGTCACGCCCGCCGACCTCCACTTCGAGCGGCACCACGGCGGCATTCCCACCATCGATCCGGAACGCTACTCACTCCTGATCCACGGCATGGTGGAGCGGCCGATGACGTTCACGCTGCGAGACCTGAAGCGCTTTCCCGCCGCGTCACGCCTCTGCTTCGTCGAGTGCTCCGGGAACGGTGGGGCGGCGTACAACCGAAGTCCCCGCCCCGAGGCCTCCCCGCAGCAGATCGACGGGCTGCTCAGCACGAGCGAATGGACGGGGGTGGCCCTGGCCACGCTCCTTCGGGAGGTGAGGGTGCAGCCTGGAGCGACCTGGCTGCTGGCCGAAGGCGGGGACGCGGCCGTCATGGCCCGAAGCGTGCCTGTGGAGAAGGCCTGGGACGACGCCATGATCGCCTACGGCCAGAACGGCGAGGCACTCCGTCCCGAACAGGGCTATCCGGCTCGGCTCCTCCTGCCGGGATGGGAGGGTAACGCACAGGTGAAGTGGATCCGCCGCATCGAAGTGTCGGACGGGCCCTTCATGACGCGGGACGAGACCTCCAAGTACACCGACCCGCTCGCCGACGGAACGGCACGCCAGTTCAGCCTCGTGATGGACGCGAAGTCGACCATCACCTTCCCGACTTTCCCGTACGTGCTGCCGGAGCGTGGCTGGTGGGAGATCTCGGGGCTGGCCTGGAGCGGCCGGGGCCGCATCACGCGGGTGGACGTGAGCACCGACGGAGGTCGCACCTGGCAGCCGGCTGAGCTCCAGGACCCCATCCTCTCGAAGTGCACCACGCGCTTCCGGCACCTGTGGAACTGGGACGGCCGAGAGACCGTTCTCATGAGCCGCGCCGTGGACGAGACGGGGTACACACAGCCCGATCTCCAGACGCTCATGGCCGTGAGGGGAGAGGGCAGTGCGTACCACTACAACAGCATCAGACCCTGGAAGGTGGAGTCGGACGGGCGGGTCTTCTTCGGGACGGGGGATGGGCCGTGAGCGCGCCGCCGAAGCACACCAAAAGCACGGCGCGGAGGCACGCCTTGGGTGCGCATCGGAGGCACCCCGAGACCGGGCAGCCCATGGCCGTGACGGCCGCGATCATGTTCGCTTTGGCCCTCCTGCCCCTGGCGTGCGAATCGGGGGCGGCCATTGAGAGCGGGCAAGCCACGGTCGGGCCCCAAGCCCCTCCTGGGTTCGGCGCCCCGCCCGAACCCACCGCCGCACCCGAGCACTGGCCCACGACCTTCACGATCGGCCGGGACGCCACCGAAGCCGAGATCGCGGCGCTGGACATCGACGTCAGGCCGGACGGTGCAGGACTGCCCCCGGGAAGCGCCTCGGTGGCCGAGGGTGCTCGGGTCTACGCGGCCAAGTGTGCCGTGTGCCACGGCCCCACTGGTACGGAGGGGCCCAACGACCGCCTGGTAGGGCGGGAGCCACGGGAGGGCTTTCCGTTCGGTGCCGTCCGCGGACAGTACCGGAAGACAGTGGGCAACTACTGGCCCTACGCCACGACCCTGTTCGACTATGTGAACCGCACCATGCCCTTGGACGAACCCGGCTCGCTCACGGCGAACGAGGTGTACGGCGCGGCCGCCTACGTCCTCTACCTCAATGAGATCATCCCGGAGGATGCCGTCATGGACGCCGAGACGCTCCCGGCCGTCGTGATGCCGGCCCGCGACCGCTTCGTGCCCGACAACCGGATGGGAGGACCGGAGATCCGCTGACGGGAGTGCCCTTCGCCGGAGTTGACCAGTGGCATCACCTCGGCCCACCCGCGATCCTTCCCGCAACACAGCGGCCCCCCACTCGGCGCGCATCTCCGGGAGAGCCGTAAGCGTCGCGGGTCCTCAGGACTTCCTAGATTGGACATCATGATGGTATAATTACCATCATGATGTTATCACGATCGAAGATGGTACGCACTCAGGTCCAATTCACCGAAGATCAGCTCTCGGCCCTGAGGTCACGGGCCTCCCAGGAGGACGTCTCGGTCTCCGAGCTCGTGCGCAGGGCCGTGGACGGATGGATGGCCGATCCCACGGAGCCGTCTCCGGAGAAGAGGAGACAGCGCGCCATGGCCGTGGCCGGACAGTTCGCGTCGGGTTGCGTCGACGTGGCGTCCGAGCATGACCGCCACCTCACGGAAGCCTTCGGGGAGTGACCGTCTTCGTCGACACGTCGGGGCTCTATGCAGTCTTGGATCGCGACGACCGATGGCATGCCCGGGCCCGGGAGACGTGGACGGAGCTCCTGGCCGAGCATCACCTCCTGGTCAGCAACTACGTCCTGGTGGAGACCCTCGCCCTGGTGCAGAACCGGCTGGGTGTCCAGGCGGTCCGGGCCGTCGCCCAGGATGTGGCCCCCGTCCTTGACGTCCACTGGGTAGACGAGGAAGACCACGCACGGGCCGCCGAGGCTCTGCTCACGGCGAACCGTCGGGATCTGAGCCTGGTGGACTGCGTGAGCTTCCACATCATGAGGCGACTCTCCGTCCACACGGCCTTCGCCTTCGACGAGCGCTTCGAAGAGCAGGGCTTCACGACGTTCCACGGGGAAGGCTAGTGTCCCGTTACCAAAGTGTCTCGGCCAGTCGAGGGCACGGTGCATCCGTGGGCTCGGCGTTGGGACTCCTTGCGACCACGCTTCGCGCGGTGCCCGCTTGCGCTACGCCGCGTCGTCCCGCCTTGATCCCACGGCGCCCCGGCCCTCTTGGTGGCTCGCGATCTTCGGAAACGGAACACTAGATAAATGAAGAGCTTGTGGAGCGATCGTGAGGCCGCCACCCACAGGGATGACCCGCTGGAGCTTCGCGTCTACACGTCTCGCCTTCTCGGTCGTGAGCCTGACCTCGTTTTGCATGGTGGCGGCAACACATCAGTCAAGACGACCGCAACCGATCTCTTCGGAAATATTCATCGGGTGCTCTACGTGAAGGGCAGCGGATGGGACCTGGAGACCATCGAAGCCCCTGGGTTCGCGCCGGTGCGCCTGGATGCACTCCTGAGCATGGCGGAGCTCGAGCAGCTCGACGACGCGGACATGGTCCGCGCCCAGCGGGCCGCGATGCTCGACCCAGGTGCGCCCTCCCCGTCCGTCGAGGCCATTCTGCACGCGCTCATCCCTTTCGAGTACGTCGATCACACGCATGCCGACGCGGTCGTATCCGTCACCAACACGCCGAACGGAGAAGAGGCCATTCGCGACCTCTATGGCGAGCGGGTGTGGGTGCTTCCGTACGTCATGCCCGGCTTCGCCTTGGCCCGGAGGATCTACACGATGACTCGGGACAGGGATTGGTCGGAATGCGACGGCATGATCCTGATGAATCATGGCGCATGCACGTTCGCAGACGACGCGAAGGGCTCGTACGAGAGGATGATCGAGCTCGTCAGTCGGGCCGAGGAGTATGTGGCTGCTCGGACCAGTCCGCTGAAGACGTCTCCGGAGCCTCTGCCGGAGGACCTGGAGGCGTTGGCCCGGATTCGGCGGTCGGTCGGAGCCGCGCGGGGAGAGGCCGTTCTCGCACGTTGGGACGGGGACCCTGTGTCCGTCGGATTCTCGGAATTGCCGGGCGTGGCCGACCTGGCGACGCGCGGCCCGCTGACCCCGGATCACGTCATTCGCACCAAGCGCACTGCGTTGGTCGTAGGGGACGATCCGGCGGCGGACGTCGAGGAGTACGCCACGGGCTACCGGGAGTACTTCGAGCGCAATGCGACCGAGGGGCTGACCTGCCTGGACCCGGCCCCGCGCTGGGCCATCTGGCCGGGTCGCGGCACGATCTGCTTCGGACGTAGCCCCAAGGAGGCTCGCATCGTGGCGGACATCAAGGACCACACGATTCGCGCGATCCAGGTCGCCGAAGCTCTGGGCGGATGGACCGCCCTCCCGGAGAAGGACGTGTTCGAGGTCGAATACTGGGTCTTGGAGCAGGCCAAGCTCGCCCGATCCGGATCGTCACCTCTGCTGGCGGGCAAGATCGCCCTGGTCACCGGGGCGGCGAGCGGGATCGGGTTGGCATGTGCGCGCGAGCTTCAGCGCCTGGGGGCGGTTGTGGGCGCGCTCGACGTCAATCCCGAGATCGTCGATCTGATGGACTCCGAGATCGGGCTCGGAATCGAGTGCGACGTCGTGGACGACAGGGCGCTGGCGGACGCCGTGAGGGCCGTGGTACGGCAGTTCGGGGGGCTAGACATCGTCATCGACAACGTCGGCGTCTTCCCGAAGAGCGAGGTCATCGAAGGAATCCGGGCCGAGACCTGGGACCACAGCATGGCCGTGAATCTGACCAGCCATCAGCGGTTATGGCAGTCGTGTATACCCTTCCTGCGCCTCGGCGCGGACCCCGCGGTGGTCGTGATCGCGTCGAAAAACGTTCCGGCTCCCGGACCGGGTGCCGCCGCTTACTCCGTCGCGAAGGCGGGGCTCACCCAGTTGGCGAGGGTAGCAGCCCTGGAGCTCGGGGGGGCAGGGATCCGAGTCAACGTCCTGCACCCCGACAAGGTGTACGACACCGCCCTGTGGACCCCTGATGTGCTCGAGGAGCGGGCGGTGCACTACGGCGTCAGTGTCGATGAGTACAAGACGCGCAACGTTCTGGGGATCGAGGTCAGCTCCCGGGACGTAGCGGCCCTGGCGTGCGCCATGGCCGGGCCGTTGTTCGCGAAGACCACCGGAGCTCAGATTCCCGTGGACGGGGGGGACGTCCGTGTCATCTGACGACGGCCACGCGACTGGGCCGCATCAGGGCGTCGGTCCGAATTCGTCGCTCAGGCGCCGATCAACGATCCTACCGAAAGGCCTCCTGAAGATCCGCAACCCTCCCTGCGGCGGGTTGAGTCTCCAGAAGTCCTCGACGCTACTCCAAGTTGGCGAGAACCGTGTCGCTCTGAGTCGGGGCCGCAGCGTCCAAAGCCTCGAACGCCTGCATGAATACGACCGAGGGGATATCGTCCTCGCGCTTGTAGCGGGCCGCGCTGGTGAGGAAGTCGGGCTCCACGCCCCGGAGCCGGTTCTGCCGCACGAGTGCCTCGACGGGCTCCGGCGGGAGGGGTGGTGGTGGTGGTGGCGCGTCGGGCAGCAGCCTCATTCTCGGGTCGAGGAAGTAGAGCCGCCGGTCTAGGGAGTCCGGCCGCCCCTCTAGGGAGTCCGGCTGCCCCTCTAGGAAGTTCGGCCGCCGGTCCGGGGAATTCGGCCGTCCGCCCTGGGGGAAGTGCACCGTGTACCCCTCCTCGTGCACCAATCGGTGATGGAAACGGCATAGCAGGACCAGATTCTCCAGGTTCGTCTCACCACCGTCGGCCCAGTGCCTCACGTGATGGGCGTCGGTGAAGCGGAGCCCACAGCCCGGGAAGCGGCACCCCCGGTCCCGGGACTCCAGCGCACGCCTGAGCGCCAGCGGAATCGTCCGCGTCTTTCGTCCCACGTCGAGCACGGAGCCGTCCGGGGCCTCGCTGAGTTGGACCACGCTCGCATCACACGAGAGCCTCCGGGACGTTTCCGCGGAAACGCGTGTCCCGTCCTCCAGCTCCGAGCGCCCCGGCTCTCGCTCGCTCTCCAGCGTGGCCGCCTCTACGTGGAGGACCACCTGATAGCGCTCGGCCCGGCTGCCACTCAGGGGTGCGGTGTCCTCGTCGTCGGCCCGGTCCACGCCGTCCTCGCCCACCGCACGGTCCTCTCCGTGCGTGGCTTCCACGCCCGTTCGGCCGAACCCCACCGCCAGGGCACGCTCGGCCATGAGCCCCACCGCGTCCGCACGCCGCTGCTTCGGCTCGATCTCCCCCGAGGTTTCCTCCGAGGTGTCCTTCGAGGTATCCTTACGGAACAGAGCATCGCTCGCCGCATCGATCGCCCGCATGAGCATTGCCCCCACCTCGGCGTCCAACCTTCCGCGCACCACGTACATGCCGTCCTCGTCCGGGAAGACAGAGAAACACCGCGAGCGATGCCGCATCCTCTCGAGCTCGTTTTCGTCGAATCGGCTCAGCCGACGCCACGCCATCACAATCCTCTCCAGTTGGGCCGCCGTGCTCGAGTGTGCTAGCTCGAGCAGATCGCCCTCGCTCTCGTGCGTTGCGACGCGCGTGAGCGCCCGCACCTTTGCGAACGGCAGCTCGCCTTGTTCCATGGACGCGCTGATCTGGGGAAGGTCGTTGAGGGCTCGAGCGGCTCGCACCCTCTCGCGGGCGGCACCGAGGTCGATGCCGGTGCGGAAGGCGAGCCAGTGGGCGCAGGAGCGGTGGCCGCCCGGCTCCCAACCGCCGAGTCGGTCGAACTCGGCGATCAGGGTGAGGAAGTGGTGCTCGGCGGCATGGATGTGTGCCGCGAGGGTGGCGATCTCGTCGCCGAGGTCTTGGAGAGCGTCCAGCTCGTCGTCGACTGCCCCAGCGACTGAGGCCTTGGCTCCGGCCTCAGTCGGGTTGGACGCTTCCGGCGCCCATTCGTCGGCTTGGGCAGCAGCGTGTGAGACCTCGGTGACTGCGAGCGTTGCGGGACCCATCGAAACCCCCTCATCTGTAAGAGCAGTACTGACTTACAGTGAAATATAAGGGCGATATTTCGAGGTCTCAGGAGCCTCAGGAGGCCCCGAGAAGGGGTCCCGAAGTCAAAGAAGTGGGGTCGATCGATCGAGAGGCGTTACAGGGCCAGCAGACCCTACAGAGGTCCGGATTCGGGAGTGCTCTCGGACTATCGCGCTCGCGCACCCGCCAAACCTGTCCATAGCCGGATGAGACGAATTCAGCATGCGAAAGCTGTGGACGGAGGGGATGACCCTGGTGACGGCCGGGCTCGTGCTCGGCTTGATCGGTGCCCTCGGAACCTCGCAACTGCTGGGGAGCTTGCTGTACGGCGTTACCGCAAGCGAGCCGTCGACCTACGTCGGGGTCGTAGCGATCCTCGCGGCAGTGGGGCTGGCGGCCTGTTACCTCCCGGCCCGGGAAGGCTCCCGGGTGGATCCCATGACGGTGCTGCGAACGGACTGACCCCGAGGAGGAGGAGGAGGCCGTCGGGAACGCGTCGGTGGCCGCCGTCGGAAGGGCGTCTTTGGCCACACCCCCCCGCCGACGGGTGCCAACGCCACACCCCCTCGAGGGGTTGGTCGAGTCGGACCTACCCCCGCGAGTGGTTGGTCGAGGCGGGCTCCACCGTGTACGTTGCTCGATCCTTTTCCCTGACGAAGGATCGGCGTGGCTGAAGGAAGCCCCACATCCGAGCAACGACTCGAGTCGTTGGAGAGCCTCAAACTCCCCTCCATGACGCCGCGGGCCCTCATCGCCCACTTCGGGCCCGGGTTGATCCTCATGATGACGGGGATC
Organism: Longimicrobiales bacterium; assembly: GCA_965238005.1. Taxonomy (GTDB): domain Bacteria; phylum Gemmatimonadota; class Gemmatimonadetes; order Longimicrobiales; family Gaopeijiaceae; genus CBDCKN01. The sequence goes on along the minus strand of OZ250165.1, from coordinate 1,291,361 downwards.
GGGACCAGCCACCTGGTGACCGCGCCCACGGCCGGAGGCCGCTTCGCCTACGCCTTGCTGTGGTGCATCCCCGTGTCCTACGTCTTCAAGTACTACGGCTTCGAGATGGCTTTCCGGTTCACGAACGCGACCGGCAAGAGCCTACTGGAGGCGTATGCGACCGCCTGGAAGAAGTGGCCCCTGTGGTACGTCATGATCACGACGCTTCTCCAGTGCGCCATCGGACAGGCTGGCCGTCTGATCGCTGCGGCGGCCGTGACCTACTACGTCTTCACCGTGGCCCTGGGGCTTCCCATCCCCCTGGAGGCGTACGCGCTGGGGTTGGGGCTGATCTCGGTGGTGGTCATACTCCGAGGTGAGTACAAAGTCATCGAGGTTCTGACAAAGATCCTCGCCGGCATCCTCCTGATCTCGTCTTTGGCCGTCTATTTCGTGTCGCCCGCACCTCTGTCCGAGATGGGACACTTTTTCATCGTGGAGACGCCCGAGGGGTCGTGGCTGGTAATCGCCGCCTTCCTGGGACTCCTACCCACCGGCATCGACGTCTCGCTGCAGGCTTCGGAGTGGGGGAAGGCGAAGAAGGCCGGGCTGGCGAAGGTGAGGCCCGACCTCGAGGAGGCAGGACTGGTGCCCCGCTTCGACCCCTTTGCGTCCTCGAAGGAGGCCCTCGCCGTCGACGCAGCGAAGATGTCCCCCCACGTGCGCGAGTACTGCCGGCGCTGGTTCAAGATCGGGCTCTGGGACTTCCGCTTCGGGCATGTCATATCTTTCCTGATCGCGACCATCTTCTTGCTCCTGGCCGCAGTCTGGATGTACCCCAGCGCGGTGGAGGGACGAGGCGTCATGGGTGAGATCGCCACCATCTTCACCGAGAGCGTCGGGCCCTGGATGATGATCGTGTTCATCTTCGGCGCCCTCGCCGCCACCTTCTCCACCGCGTTCAACTACTTCGACGGCTGGCCCCGAATCGTGGGCGCTTGCTGCCGGAACCTCTTCCGGTCCACGGCCCGCTTGAGCGGAATCGGACACGAGCATCATGTCACGGACGAGTACAGGACGAAGTGGTACTCGGAGTACAACATCTACAGGATCACGATGCTGTATTCCTTGGTGGCCTCGGTAATCCTGATCGCCGGCGTTCCTCGGCCCGTCTTCATGGTGCTCGTGGCGTCGGCCCTGGCCTTCTTCGTGGCTCCGGTCATCTTCTACCTGAATCTCTACTACTGCATGACGATCATCCCCAAGCACGACGAGGTCTTCTATCCCAACCGCTTCGATCGCTGGTTCGGGTGGCTGAGCCTCGCGGTCTTCACGGGAATGAGCATCGTCCTGATCTTCTGGCGGATCTGGGTGCCCCTCTTCGGGGCTTGAGTCGCCGCCGAGCAAGGAACCGCATGTCCCAAGACCGTCGCTTCCTGCTCCTCCAGGTCCGGAATGACGACGACCCCATGCGGGATCACGAAGTCCAGTCCTTCTCCCGATCGCTCCGGTGCCCCACGGAGCGGATCCGCGTCTTCGATCTGCTCAGCGGCGTTCCGTCGAGGGAGGCGCTGGACGAGGTCGACGTGGTTCTCCTGGGCGGAAGCGGAGACTACTCGGTGGCGAAGGGAGGGCCGTGGCTCCCCGCGGCTCTGGAGACGATGCGGGAGCTGTACGAGACCTCGAGGCCCACCTTCGCCTCGTGCTGGGGATTCCAGGCCATGGCCCGGGCGCTGGGAGGCGAGGTCGTTACCGATCACAACCGGGCCGAGGTGGGCACCGTGACCCTGGAGCTGACGTCCGAAGGAAGCCGCGATCCGGTATTCGGACCGTTGGGTCCACGCTTTCAGGCACAGATCGGCCACGAGGACATCGTCACCGAGCTTCCCAGGGGCGCCGTCCTGCTGGCCTCGAGCGATCAGGTCCCCAACGAGGCATTCCGATTCGAGGGGAAGCCCATCTACTGCACCCAGTTCCACCCCGAGCTCGACCGGGATGGGCTCCTCAAGCGGATCGGATACTACCCCGAGTACCTCCCGCTCGCGGGGTACGCGACGATGGAGCAGTTCGCGGCGGCCACTCCCGAGACACCGGAGACGGAGGCGATCCTCAGGCGGTTCGTGGAGGAGGCGTTCGGAAAGACGCCCTGAGCCGTCTCGCGAGGGGCTGCCGACCGGCCGTTTCCGGGAGGGTCAGCCCACCGGGGCCTGCGCCCGGCTCGACAAGGATCCGTGTGACACCTCCGGGCTACGACAGCGTACATCGATTGTGTTGGCGGGAACCCGCACCGCCCAGCGATGGTTCGATCATCACCGGCCGAATTCAAGGTGTCGGAGGAGATTTGACTCGACTGAAGTTCATAGATGCCGCTCGGGCTCTACTGCATGCCTCCTGCGTCGTAGGCATCGCAGTCCTGTCCGCGTGCGACAAGGACCCGACCGGCCCGGGTGATCCCAACCTCACGGATCCCATCCTGGGATCACCCGTCCAATGCGAAGGCGGGTTCGCCGCGGGGTTCAGATGCTCCGATGTGGATTTGGTGTCGTTCCTCACACTGGAGGACCTGGGCGGGGGCGCGTGCCCGGAACGGTCCCGGCCGACAGCGTGCCGGACATCACGGTGAACGACATGTGGGGCTGGACCGATCCCCTGACCGGCATCGAGTACGCCCTCGTGGGCCGCACCGACGGCATGGCCTTCATCAGCCTCGAGGATCCAGAGAGGCCGGTGTACCTGGGCCAGCTCCCCAGAACGGGTCTGGCTCCCGTCAGCCTCTGGCGCGATGTCAAAGTCTACGCCGATCACGCCTTCATCGTGGCCGACGGGGCCGGGGACCACGGCGTCCAGGTATTCGACCTTCGCCGGCTCCGGGACATCCAGGGACCACCGGTGACCTTTCAAGAAACGACGGTCTACGGCGGCATCGCCAGCGCCCACAACATCGTCATCAACGAGGAGTCGGGGTTCGCGTACACCGTGGGCAACCGGGCCGGAGGCGAGACGTGCGGCGGTGGGCTCCACATGATCGACATCCACGACCCCGCCAACCCGACGTTCGCAGGGTGCTTCGCCGATCCCTCCACGGGCCTCGAGGGGACGGGGTACACACATGACGCTCAGTGCATCATGTACGCCGGTCCCGACGAGGACTACCAGGGCCGGGAGATCTGCCTGGGGTCCAATGAGACGGCGCTCAGCATCGCAGACGTGACGGACAAGGAGAATCCCCTGGCGATCTCCAGGGCGGTCTATCCGAACGTGGGCTACGTGCATCAAGGCTGGATCTCCGAGGACCACCGCTACTTCTTCATCGACGACGAGGGCGACGAGCTGGCGGGCATCGTGGCCCGCACGCGCACGCTGGTGTTTGACATCGAGGACCTGGACGATCCGGTCCTGGTCAAGGAGCACGTCGGCGTGACGACCTCCACGGACCACAACCTCTACATCCGCGGTCATCTCATGTACCAATCCAACTACGTGAGCGGACTCCGGATCCTGGATGTGTCCGATCCTGTCAATCCCAGGGAGGTCGGCTTCTTCGACACCGTGCCCACGACCGACGAGCCGGGCTTTTTTGGCTCCTGGAGCAACTACCCGTTCTTCGAGAGCGGTGTGATCGTCTTCACGAGCCGGGACGAGGGCCTCTTCGTCGTGCGGAGCCGCGTCAACTAGTGTTCCATTGCCGAAGTTCGCGAGCCACCAAGAGGGTCGGGGCGCCGTGGGATCAAGGCGGGACGACGCGGCGTAGCGTAAGCAGGCACCGTGCGAAGGCATCCCACCCCTCCTATTGCACCGGCCTCCGACCGGGACCCGATGAGACTCTCCTTGCTCTTCGGGCCAGTTGTGGGTGGCCAAGCCATCGAACGGCCGTTCCCCCCTCAGCAGCCACGTGGCCCCCCACGAAGATCACTACGACCAGCCCTAGCAGCACCTTCACGAGGGTCTTTCCCAGCGGGCGCCGCTCGTGTTTCTGGGGGGACGGGACGGAATCCTAGGGAGAGGACTGGTCTGTCAAGGAAATCCCTACCTGCGCTCTTTGCCGGACGAGGGCCAGGACCATGTCGATGGTCGGCGTTGGAAGTTCGACGAGACGCCCCTTCTCCTGGACGGCACTCCCGCGTTCACGCGCTCACGATGCTCCGAAAAGGATCGCGTCGGACCAGGAGTTAAGCTCTTGCTGCACCTCGGAAACTAGCTAGCATGGAGCGTGAGCCGCTCCATCATCGATCACATGCACATCATCGAAACCATCGAGAATCGGGACACCGAGCTGGCGGAGCGGCTCGTGCGTGAACACTGCTTCGGACTGGCGGAGCACATCAACAATTACGTCGACTACTTGGCTTAGCTGACCTGAGCAAAGTCTACCGGGAGCATCTCATGGCAAGCGTCTCCACAGAAAAAGCGAAAACTACGACGGCGGAAGACACTCTGGCGAGAAAGAGCCAGGACGCGAACGTCATCTCGGGTGGTCATCTGGTGGCCGCGGCACTCAAGAACGAGGGGATCGATACGATCTTCACCCTCTGCGGCGGGCACATCATCGACACGTACGACGGCTGTATCGACAACGACATTCGCATCATCGATGTGCGCCACGAGCAGGTGGCGGCCCATGCCGCGGACGGCTACGCGCGCCAGACCGGCCGGTTGGGGTGCGTGATCACGACGGCGGGACCCGGCTTTACGAATGCGCTCACAGGCATTGCAACGGCGTTTCGATCCGAGAGTCCAGTACTGCACATTGGCGGTCAGGGTGCCCTTACCCAGCACAAGATGGGGTCGCTCCAGGATCTACCCCACGTGGACATCGCCGCGCCGATTACCAAGTTCTCCGCAAGCGTGGGGTCCACGGAACGAATCGCGGACATGGTGTCCATGGCAGCCAGGGAGTGCTTTGCCGGCGCGCCCGGACCGAGCTATCTCGAGATCCCCCGTGACGTGTTGGACGGCGAGGTACCCCTCGAGAAAGCCATCATGCCGAAGGCCGGCCACTATCGGGCCTCCACGAAGTCCATCGGTGATCCCGCCGATATCGAGAAGCTGGCGGAGATCCTGGTCAAGTCCGAACGACCGGCCATCCTACTGGGCACCCAAGTGTGGACCTGCCGCGGCCACGAAGAGGCCATTGCACTCCTGAGAGGTCTGAATATCCCGGGCTACATGAACGGCGCTTCGCGCGGAATCCTCCCGCCGGGCGATCCCCACTATTTCCACCGCACCCGCAGCGATGCCTTCAAGGAGGCTGACGTCATCGTCATCGTCGGTACGCCATTCGATTTCCGGATGGGCTACGGCCGACGATTGCGTGCTGACGCCACGGTGGTGCACATCGACATGGACTACAGGACTGTGGCAAAGAACCGCGACGTGTCGCTCGGACTCGTGGGTGATCCCGGCGCGATCCTGAGGGCCGTGCATGACGCCACCACCGGTCTCGTGGACAACGGGGCCAAAGGGCGGGCGAACTGGCTCGAGCACTTGCGAGCCATCGAGCAGAAGAAGACGGAAAAGCTGATGCCGCTCTTTTTGTCGGACGCACACCCCATCCATCCGTATCGCGTCGCGTGGGAGCTGAACGAGTTCCTCACCGAGGACACCATCTATATTGGCGACGGCGGCGATGTGGTCACCATCAGTGCCCAGGCGGTTCAGCCCCGAGCGCCAGGCAACTGGATGGACCCGGGCGCGCTGGGCGGCCTGGGTGTCGGCACCGGCTTCGCGCTGGCCTCGAAACTGGTGCATCCCACCAAAGAGGTCCTCTGCTACTACGGCGACGGCTCTTTCGGCATGACTGCTTTCGACATGGAGACGGCCAATCGATTCAGCGCTCCGTACATCGCGGTCATCGGCAACAACTCCGCCATGAATCAGATTCGCTACGGGCAGCTGTCCAAGTATGGCGAGGAGCGTGGCAACGTCGGCAATCTTCTGGGCGACGTGCCTTTCTCCAAGTTCGCCGAGATGCTCGGCGGATACGGCGAGGAGGTGCGAGACCCAGCGGAGATCCAACCTTCGATGCAACGCGCGCGGGAAGCCGTGAAAACATCCGGCAAGTCCGCGGTCATCAATATCTGGGTGGACCCTGGCGAATGGTCACCCGGAACCAAACGTCAAACCATGTACAAGTGATCGGAGCACAACCGACCATGGATAAGGCACTCTCTGACGTTCGCATCCTGGACATGACCCACGTGCAGGCGGGTCCGACCTCGAGCCAGCTGATGGGCTTCCTGGGTGCGGACGTCATCAAGCTCGAATCCCCGATGGGAGACGCCACGCGCAAGCAGCTGCGGGACATCCCGGACGCCGACAGCCTCTACTTCACGATGCTGAACTGCAACAAGCGCTCGATCACCGTGAACCTGAAGAACGACAAGGGCAAAGAGGTCTTTGCGAAGCTCGTGGAGACCTGCGACGTGCTCATGGAGAACTTTGGGCCGGGCGTATTGGATCGGCTCGGTTTCGGGTGGAAGAAGGTCCACGAGATCAATCCCCGAATCGTCATGGCCTCCATCAAGGGGTTCGGCACCGAAGGACCGTACGCAGCGTTCAAGGCCTATGAGAATATCGCGCAGGCCATGGGTGGTTCCATGAGCACCTCGGGAATGTTCGATGGTCCCCCTGCCGTGACGGGTGCGCAGATTGGCGACTCGGGGACGGGCGTACACCTGATGGCCGGCATCCTCGCCGCACTCATACAGCGGGAGCGCACGGGGCGTGGCCAGTACGTGGAGTGCGCGATGATGGACTGTGTGATGAATCTAGCGCGCGTGAAGTGGCGGGATCACCAACGCGTCCAGCGCGGGCCCCTGTCGGAGTATTCCATTCAGGAGTTCGAGGACTCTACGCCTCGAGCCGGTAACGATTCTGGCGGCGGCCAGCTCGGCAACGCGATCCGGTGCAAGCCCGGTGGCTCAAACGATTATCTCTACGTCGTCGTCCAGGAGCGCGTCTGGGACACGCTGGCGGAGCTGATCGGGGGTGAAGAACTCGTCAAGGATCCGCGTTTCGAAAAGATCGATGCGCGCCGCCAGAACCAGGGTGCGATGTGGGCCTTGCTGACCGAGTTCGCAAGCAACCATACCAAGCGCGAGCTCATGGAGATCTTCAACGAGATCAACGTACCCTGCGGCCCGGTCTTGAGCACCATGGACCTGGCCAACGACGAGCACGTAAGGCAGCGCGAGATGTATGTGGAACTCGATCACCCGGAGCGCGGCAAGTGGTACAACCTGGGCTGCCCGATCAAGCTCTCCGACTCCCCAGTGGAGATCGAGCGTTCGCCGCTGCTGGGCGAGCATACCGATGAAATTCTCAGGGAGGTGCTGGGCTACGAGGGCAGCGAGATCGATGGGTTGAAGGAAGCGGGCGCTTTTACAAGATGAAACGTCGCGATCGAGGGAGCGGCCGCCGGGCCGCGAAAGGGTGTTGCGCTCCAATGAAGCGAATGGGTTGCAGGGGCGGCCGCTGGGCCGCGAACAAGAAGAAGATCGAACATGGGTAGCCGGCGCGAAGGTGTCCGCGCGGTATTGGACCAGGTGAAATCCGAGGGGCGCACCTCTCTAACCGCTCCGGAATGCAGGACGGTGTGCGACACCTACGACATTCCCGTGCCTAGTGAAGGGCTTGCCCAGTCTGGCGCGGAGGCTTCTGCAATGGCCGAGAACATCGGCTACCCCGTGGTCATGAAGATCGTCTCGCCGGACATCCTGCATAAGACGGAAGCCGGGGGCGTACTGATCGGCGTGGCGGACTCCGAAGCTGCCGCGGCCGGCTACGAGAGCATCGTTGGTAATGCCAAGGCGTACAAAGGCGACGCCAACATCGCGGGCGTTCAGATCCAGGAGATGGTGACCGGCGATCGTCTGGAAGTGATCGTGGGCGCGGTCACGGACCCGAGCTTCGGAAAACTCGTGGCGTTCGGGCTCGGCGGCATCCTGGTGGAAGTGTTGAAAGACATCACCTTCCGCTTGGCTCCCGCCACGAGTGACGACGCGCAGTCTATGCTGGACAGCATCCAGGCGGCTGAGGTGCTGAGCGGCGTCAGGGGCTCGAAAGCCGTCAACCGAGATGCCCTGGCGAGCATCATCGTCAATGTCTCCGAGCTGATCAGCGATTTTCCGGAGATCCAGGAGATCGACCTCAACCCGATCCTGGCGGATGCCAATGGCGCGACGGCGGTCGATGCGCTGATTGCCGTCGATTTTTCGCCGCCCAAGGAAATGTATCGCCCGAGTCAGGAAGAGATCGTCTCGGCCATGAGTCGCATCATGAACCCGAAAGCGGTCGCGGTGATCGGTGCGTCCGATGGTGAAGGCAAGATCGGGAACTCGGTGATGAAGAACATCATCAATGGCGGTTATGAAGGGGAGCTCTACCCGATCAACCCGAAGGCCGACGAGATACTCGGCAAGAAGGTCTATAAGAGCGTCAAAGACGTCCCGGGTGTCGTTGACGTCGCCGTCTTCGCGGTCCCCGCGAAATTTTGCGTGGGTGCGATGGAAGAGGTGGGTCAGAAGGGCATTCCCGGTGCGATCATGATCCCTTCGGGCTTTGCCGAGGTAGGGGAGACGGAGCTCCAGGATGAGCTCCTTGCCACAGCACGCAAGCATAACGTGCGCATCATGGGACCCAACATCTATGGGTTCTATTACACGCCCGCGAATCTCTGCGCCACCTTCTGCACCCCGTATGACGTCAAGGGCAGAACCGCGTTGTCTTCACAGAGCGGTGGTGTCGGCATGTCCATCATCGGCTTCAGCCGATCGACGAAAATGGGCGTCTCGGCCATCGTCGGACTGGGCAACAAGTCGGATCTCGACGAAGATGATCTGCTCACCTACTTCGAGCAGGATGACAATACCGACGTCATCGCGATGCATGCGGAGGATCTCAAGGACGGCCAAAGCTTCGCCGAGGTCGCGAAACGCGTCTCCAAGAAAAAGCCCGTCGTCATGCTGAAGGCGGGCCGCACTCAGCTCGGCGCGAAGGCTGCGGCTTCGCACACAGGCGCATTGGCGGGTAACGACAAGATCTACGATGACGTGCTGCGAGCCAGCGGTGTGATTCGCGCCTACAGCCTCAACGACCTGCTGCAGTTTGCGCGCGGCCTTCCGGTCCTTCCCACACCGAAAGGCGAGGACATCGTGATCATCACAGGCGCGGGCGGTTCCGGTGTACTCCTGTCCGACGCGATCGTGGATAACGGGCTTTCCTTGATGAAGCTTCCGCAGGATCTGGACGAGGCCTTCAAGGAGTTCATTCCTCCGTTCGGTGCTTGGGGAAACCCGGTGGATATCACGGGCGGAGAGCCGCCGATCACTTACGAGAACACCATTCGTCTCGGACTCGAAGACGATCGCGTCCACGCACTCGTCCTGGGCTATTGGCATACCATCATTACGCCGCCTATGGTCTTCGCCGAGCTCTGTGCCCGCGTGGTTCAGGAAGCCAGAGACAAAGGCATTGACAAACCCATCGTGGCCTCGCTGGTGGGTGACGTGGAAGTCGAGGAAGCCTCCGAGTACCTCTACGAGCGAGGCATCGTCGCCTGTCCGTACACCACGGAGCTCCCCGTCGCGATCCTCGGCGCGAAATACCAGTGGGCTCGCGGTGCTGGGCTGCTGTAGGAGGGCGATGTCGTCCTTCTCGGCCATCCCGCCTCGGAGGGCCGGTCCTCCGGGGCCATCGCCCATGAACTCGAATGTGCCGGCCATTGCACCGAAGGCGGGACCTGCCAAATATTGACACGGTGGAAGCGCCCCACGGACATCCCACAAGAGGTGTGGATGGCCCTGTTCAAGAAGAAGGTCGAGCTAAACCGCTTCCTGCACCATACGATCGCCGCCGCGTTCACAGGTGGCTTCCCCATGGCGCACGCGGATCCCGCGTTCGCGCTCACAGCGGTACAGCGGATCCAGGCGGCCGAGATCCTGCGCGTCAGATCGCTCGTGGCCCACTACTTCGCTCTGGTCGCACGTGTGGGCGAAGGCGTCCCCGTCGACACACCGGAGCTCGGGCGCCGCTATCAGGACGCCCTCTGGCGCGTGCTCGTGGAGTCCACACGCTCGCGGGCAGAGGCCGAGGTGCTCGCGATGCAGTGGGAAAAGGGCGTACGTGAGGTCCTCACCCGCATCGAAGACGTGTCCGTGGAAAGCTCCCAGGCTCTCGCCGAGGCCTCGGCCGCAACGGTGCGCATCCTCAGGAGCGCCTTGGAGACCGACGACGACGAGTACTGCCGGAAGGCCGCCGGAATGGTCACGGAGCGCTCGGTCCAAGCACTCTCCTTCGCGCTGACCGAGGTGAAGCTGGTGTCCTGAGCGCCGGTGCTCCGACGCCCACGAAGTCGGCAGGTTCACCCGCTTGCCGTACGGCGCCGCAGCGGGCTATTTGTGAGGGCCTACCCTCTCAAGTTCAGGAGACTTTCGATGTTCACGCGCACGCCCGGACTTCGCCGCCTTTTCCCCCTGCTCCTCTCGGTTCTCACCGTGCTCGCGGGCACGGCCGCGGAGGGCCTCACACAAGGCGTCTCGCCCGATCTGTACGAGAGCCTCCGGTACCGGCACATCGGGCCCGTAGGGAATCGGATCGCTTCGGTCGCGGGCGTGCCTGGCGACCGGCTGACCTACTACGTGGGCAGCGCATCCGGCGGAATCTGGAAGTCCGTGGACGGTGGCGAGTACTGGGAGCCCATCTTCGACGGTCAGTCGGACCACGCCGTGGGGGCTCTCGCAGTGGCGCCGTCGGACCCGCAGATCGTCTGGGCGGGAACCGGCGAGCCGCACATCCGCTCGAACGTCTCCCTCGGCACGGGCGTCTACAAGTCCACGGACGGAGGAGACACGTGGCAGCACATGGGGCTCGGCGAAGGCGGACCGACGCGCACCTCGCGGATCGTCATCCATCCCACCAATCCGGACATCGTGTACGTGGGAGCCCTGGGACACGCACATGGCCCCCAGCAGACGCGCGGGGTCTTCCGCACGGAGGACGGTGGGAAGACCTGGGAGCACGTGCTGTTCGTAGACGAGAACACAGGTGCCTCGAGCATCGAGATGGACCCACACAACCCTCGCAAGCTCTTCGCCGGGATGTGGACGCTAGAAGTCCACACATGGGGACGTGAGAGCGGCGGTGAGGGCAGCGGGATCTACATGTCCAAGGACGGAGGCGATTCCTGGACGAAGCTGGAGGGGAACGGGCTGCCGACGTTGCCGGTGGGGAAGACCGATATCTGCCTGGCGCCGGCCGACCCGGATCGCGTCTACGCCCTGATCGAGACCGGTGACGGGGTACCCTGGCACGGGCGCGAGACGGAGAGCGGTGAGCTCTGGCGGTCGGACGACGGAGGCTCCACGTGGGAGCTCATCAACCACAGCCGCGACCTCGGGGGGCGCACAGCCTACTACAACAACTGCTTCGTCAATTCCGAGGATCCGGACGAGGTCTACTTCCTGACCTCGCAGCTCGCCCGCACGCTCGACGGAGGGCACACCTACGTCAACGAGCGGGATCGACGCCGGCCGGGCGGTGACTACCACGACATGTGGATCGATCCCCACGACGGGGACCGCACGATCGTCGGCAACGACGGTGGCCTGGCCGTCTCGGTGAACCGTGGGGACACGTGGCACCGGGTCGAACTCCCCGTGGGCCAGATGTACCACGTGACCGTGGACGACGCGATCCCGTACAACGTGATGGGGAATAGGCAGGACGGCCCCTCGTTCCGCGGCCCGAGCAACAGCCCGGGGGGCGGGACCATCCAGCGCTCGGAGTGGACCACTGTCGGCGGTGGGGAGAGCGGGTTCGCCACGCCCGATCCGGAGGATCCGAACATCGTGTGGTCGAGCGCTTCGGGCTCGGGCGCCCGGGGCGGCATCGTGGTGCGCTGGAATGCCCGAACCCGACAGTTCCGAAACGTGGAGGTGTGGCCGGAGCTGGCCAGCGGACAGCCCGCGAGCGGGGTCCGCTACCGGTTCCAGTGGACCTTCCCGCTGCACATCTCGCCTCACGACCGGAACACCATCTATGTCACCAGCCAGCACGTGCACCGAACGACGGACGGCGGACAGAGTTGGGATGTGATCAGCCCCGACCTCACGACCAACGACCTGTCCAAGCAGGGGATCTCGGGCGGGCTCACGCCAGACAACATCGGGGTGGAGTTCTGCTGTGTGATCTACGCCTTCGACGAGTCCTCCGTCCAGCCCGGCGTACTCTGGACGGGATCGAACGACGGCCTCGTTCACGTGAGCAGGGACGATGGCGCAAACTGGACGAACGTCACGCAAAACCTCCCGGACCTTCCTCCCGATGGAGTAGTGCGGAACATCGATGCTTCGAGATACGACGCCGGCAAGGCATACATCGCCATCGAGCATCATCAACAAGGGAACTTCGAGCCTCACGTCTACAAGACGGAGGACTACGGGGAGAGCTGGGCGAAGATCGTGGACGGGATCGCCGACAGTCCCCTGAGCTACGCGAGGAGCATCCACGAGGATCCGGTGCGCCCCGGACTCCTGTACCTGGGCACCGAGAACGCCCTGTACGTTTCCTTCGACGACGGGGACAGGTGGCAGCCGCTACAGAACAACCTTCCTGCGAGCCCCATGTACTGGCTCGTCGTACAAGAGCGCTTCAACGATCTGGTGGTGGGGACGTACGGGCGTGGCTTCTGGATCCTGGACGACATCACCCCGCTGCAGCAGCTGACGTCCGACGTTGTGGCGTCTTCGGCCCATCTGTTCGAGCCTCGGGACGCGTACCGGTTCCAGCCGTTGACCAGAGCGCGCGCCCTGCCCAACGATCTGACGGCGGGAGAGAACCCGCCCGACGGTGCGTCGATCAACTACTGGCTGGCCGATGCCCTCGAGGATAGCGTGACGTTGAGGATCACTGATCGGTCGGGACGACACATCCGGACGCTGGCGGGGCCGGGCAGTCCCGGGATCAATCAGGTATGGTGGGATCTCCAAGACGAACCCTCCACTCAGATCAAGCTACGCACCAAGCCTCTGTACGCCGACTGGGTGGACCTCGGTGACGAGGGATGGCGGTCGGGCGGCCAAGACCTCTCCATGCTGGTCCCCCCCGGCACGTACACGGTCACGCTGGACGTGGACGGCCAGAGCCAGTCGCAGGAGCTCAGGGTCCTCAAGGATCCCAACTCCGAGGGCACGGAGGCGAACATCCGAGCACAGGTGGCCCTGTTCTCGGAGCTCAGGGACGACTACGAAGTCGTCGTTGGCATGGTGAACCGGCTCGAGTGGGTTCGTCGCCAGCTCTACGACCTGAACCGTGTGCTGGAGGACCGGGGGGACGCGCCCGAGATCCTCGAGGCCGCCGCCGAGCTGGACGAGAAGCTCATCGCCGCCGAAGGCAACCTGATCCGGCTGCTGACCACGGGCACCGGACAGGACGGAGTCCGCTGGGCTCCCAAGCTCGTTGAGGAGATCCGCTACCTGGCCGGAGCCGTGGCCACCGGGGACTTTGCACCTACGGATCAGGCGCGCGACGTGCAGGTCATCCTGAACGAGAGGGTCATGCGATACCGCGCCGAGGTCGACGAGCTACTTCGGACGGACGTGGCGGGGTTCAACCGCATGCTCCGAGACCGGAACATGCCACCGGTGATCAGCGACCTGGACTGAGCGTCGCCGCAGGCGCTGCCTCGGTCGACCCGGCGTCAGTCGACCCAGCGCCAGAGCAGCATTGCCGCCACAAGGGAGAGGCCACTACCGAAGAGGAAGGGGGCGGCAGGGCCAAGGCCGGACCACTCCCCCACCCCCTGCCAGAGAGCGCCCGCGATCACGCTGGCCGGCAGGGCCGCGAGACCGATGACGCCGTTGTAGGCTCCGTAGGCCGAGCCCCTGCGCTCGGGCTCCGGCACCAGATCCGCCACGTAGGCTTTCGCCACTCCCTCCGTCAGGGCGTAGTACGCCCCGTAAAGGGCGTAGAGCACGCCGAAGTGCCACGTCCGGTCCGCCATGGCGAAGCCCAGGTACACGCCACCGTACAGCAACCATCCCCCGATGATGACCTTGCGCCGGTCCATCCGGTCGGAGAGGGCGCCCACGGGACCTGCGAGCACCGTGTAGACGAGGTTGAAGCCGGCCAGCAGGGCGAGGATCGCGAGAACCGATGCGCCGCCGCTCTGGGCTCGAAGGATGAGGAACGCGTCGGTGCTGTTGCCCAGGGTGAAGAGCGTCATCACCACCAGGAATCGCTTGAAACGGGGGTCGACCCCCCGAAAGCTGATGCTGGGGAGTGTCGCGGGCCGATCCGTCACGACCTCTTTCACACCCACCGCCACGACCAGGGCGGCGAGGCCTGCGGGGACCATGGCCCACATCACGATGGCCCGGAAGGTCTCCTGGTCCAAGGAGACGCTCCCCCCCTGGATCCGCCAGACGAAGGCGATGGCCAGGAGCAGTCCCAGGAAGGCTCCCGCACTGTCCGCCGCCCGGTGCAAGCCGAAGCCCGCCCCTCGTTGGTGCGTCTCTACCGAGTCGGCGATGAGGGCATCGCGGGGAGCCGTTCGGATGCCCTTCCCCATGCGGTCCAAGAACCGGTACAGAAGGACCACCGGCCAGGTCCGGGCGATGAGCAGCAACGGCATGGCCAGCGCCGCCACGCCGTACCCTCCCACGGTCAGCCCCTTCCGGCGGCCCAGCTTATCGGACAGCCAGCCCGAGTAGATTTTCATGAGGCTGGCTGTCGTCTCCGCCACCCCCTCGATGAGGCCGATGACGGCGATCCGCACGCTCAGGACGTTGGCCAGAAAGAGCGGCAAGAGATGGACGAGCATCTCGCTGGCGATGTCCCTGAGAAAGCTCGTCAGCGAGAGCACCCAGACGTTCCTGGGTAGGGCGCGAGTCTCGGACGTGGTGGGCCTTCCTTTCTGGCTCCGGGCGGTCACGCGCTGGTGATCAAGCTACCCCCCCTTGCCACTCGCGAGAAGAAACCCGAGATAGAAAGGTTCAAGTGACGTATTGTATGGAGACAAGAAGCCTCACGCGTAGCACTGGAGCGGTCTTGAGCACCACATCCGCGTACGCAGCCCCGGGAGCTCCGACCACGAGCCAGGACCACGCCTTCTTCGGACAGCTGCGGAGGCTGGCCACCCTCTTCTTCACGGAGATGTGGGAGCTCCGGAATCGGGTAGCGGGAGTCGCTCACCGGTCGCTGGCTTCCGTCTTTCCGATCCCGAATCGAGTGGAGTTCAGGGGCTACTCCACGCCGTCCATCAGCTTATTCACGCTCGGGCTGACCAGGAGGGCAAGCAGGCCCGTTGCACCGGCGAAGATCGCGGTGTTCATGAAGATCGTCACAGGCGCAAGAGTTTCGAGCTGCGCGGCCACAAGTCCAGCCACCAGGTTGCCCAGCGCCGCGGCGATGAACCAGACGCCCATCATCTGTCCCAGCCGGCCGTGCGGCGCAAGCTTGGTCATCGCCGAGAGTCCGATAGGCGACAGCGCGAGCTCTCCGCACGTGAAGAGGAAATAGGTGACGACGAGCCAGGCCATCGACACACGGTTTCCGTCAGACGCGAACGACGCGCCCCAAGCCAAAACGAGCAAGCCCGCCGCCAGGCCCATCAGGCCAAGCGCGAACTTCCGCGGCGTCGACGGGTTCCTGTCGCGATACGCGAGCCAGGTCCACAAAGAGCCGAAGACCGGCGCCAGCACGATGATGAAGAACGGGTTCACGTTCTGGAGCCACCCGGTGGGTATCTCCCAGCCGAAGAGGACACGGTCCGTGTCACGTTCGGCAAACAGGTTCATCGACGAGCCGGCCTGTTCGAATCCAGCCCAGAAGACGGCTGCCAGCAGGAACAGCCAGTAGATGACCATAAGGCGCTTCTGGTCGGTCGTGACCGTGTCGCCCCGGAAGCTGAGCAGCCCGACACACATCACGATGAAGGTGCCGAGCGTGCCGACAGCGGCCCATTGTCCTCCATCGATGCCCATGCCGGGCACCAGAGCTGCGCTCAGGACTGTGAACAGGATCAGCAGGAGTGTCGCCCACCAGGTACCGAAGATGAGATACGCGAAAAACAGGATCGACAGCAGCACGATGCTGTAGGCGATCCATGTGGCAAAGTCCACGATCGTCATGCCGAGCGCGCCGGTCACCAGCAAGAAGACCACGAGGGCTGCCACCGCCGCGACGGCGCCGGCCGAGAGGTAGAAGATCCGCCGGCGTCGATCGATCTCGTCCTCGGGGGCATCCGGCCTGAACAGGCCGGCTTCGCCCAGGTACTTGTCGCCCCTCCGGTATTGGATCAGCCCGAGCACCATGCCGAACCCTGCCGCCGAGAAGCCCCAGTGCCAGTTGACCAGCTCGCCGAGCGTGCTGCAGACGAACGGCCCCAGCATCGCCCCGATGTTGATGCCCATGTAGAAGATCGAAAAGGCCGCGTCACGATTCGCGCCCCACACCTTGCGGTCATGGTCGGTCGCGTCGTCGGCCAACTTCGGATAGAGGTCGCCGACCATCGTGCTGACGTTCGGCTTGAGCAGCCCGGTGCCGATGACGATGAAGAGCAGGCCCAGGAAGAACGACGGCACGTCGGGCGCGCCGACGAGGGGCGCCGCGAGCGTGAAGTGGCCCATCGCGATGATCACGCCGCCGCGGAAGACAGCCTTTCGCTGTCCCCACAGGTTGTCGGCGACCCACCCACCGGGCAGCGTGAACAGGTACACCATCGAAGTGTACAGCCCGTAGATGGCGCCAGACGTACTGTCGCCGAAGCCCAGACCGGGATTGGCCGTGTCGACCGCCGCGACCATGAACAGAACCAGGAGCGCACGCATTCCGTAGTACGAGAAGCGCTCCCACATCTCGGTGAAGAACAGCGTGGCCAGCCCTCTCGGCTGCCCGAAGAACGTCTTTTGGTCGATCATCTGAGCTCCAGCCGAGTACTCGGAAGTCGCGCTCAAGACCGCTCTAGGTCTGTGGGCGGAACTCTCTATCTCGGGGTTCTTCTTGCCCTTGGCAAGGGCGCATAGCTTGCTCCATGCCTTCCCGCCTACTACGCAACGTTTGGGTTCTGTCGCTGACGAGCCTCCTGCGCGACATCGCGAGCGAGATGCTCGTCCACCTTCTGCCGCTGTTCCCGGCCAACGTGCTGAGCCTGCGCCTCCCAGTGATCGGACTCATGGAGGGCGTCGCCGCATCGTCGGCACCTCGGGCATCGTCGCGCTCCTCTTGAACCCCGCTATAAAGAAGGTGATGGGGGACGTGGAGTAGGGGAGACGACCTTCGTCGCGGGCAACGCACTTCTTGCCACTCCTCTCAACGACCCGGCATCTTCGAGGCCATGTCTCAGGGGCCCGAGCGGCGGTCGCGACCGCACGAGTTGAAGCTCCACGTGGGCAAGGAGCACATCGACGGTCTCGGTCACGTGAACAACGTGGTGTACTTGTCTTGGATCCAGGACGTGGCCACGGATCACTGGCTGAGTGTCGCGAGTCCGGAGCAGAGTGCGGAGACCGTTTGGGTCGTCCTTCGGCACGAGATCGACTACGAGCGACCGGCCTATCTCGGAGAAGAGATCATCGCCCGAACCTGGGTCGGCGACGCCACGCCCACGACCTGGGACCGCCACACCGAGATCGTCCGGGAGGCCGACGGCCAACTGTTGGCCCGAGCGAAGAGCGTCTACTGCCCGTTGAACGCTCGATCCATGCGGCCTCGCCGCCTCGACGCGGCGCTTCAGGAGCCTTTCTACCGCTCGTTATGAAACAGTTCTGCAGGCGCTTGCGGATCCGTCCCGTCGCGAGGTATTCGAGCGGTTGAGGCGAGGACCACAGTCGGTGGGGGAGCTAGCCAGGGCGCTTCCCATCAGCCAGCCGGCTGTGTCGCAGCATCTGAAGGTGCTCCGGGAGGCCCGCCTCGTGGACCTCCGCAGGGACGGCACGCGTCACAGCTACCGAGTGAGCCAGGAAGGGCTGCAGGAGCTGCGCTGCTATGTGGAATCGTTCTGGGGCGACGTGCTCGCCGCATTCGAAGCATCGGGCAACACACCCGAGATCAACCTGAATAGGAGGAGGAAGAGGCATGAACGCTGAGCAGACCCGGGCCGGGATGGAGCCTATCGTCAGGTCGGTCACGGTCTCCTGGTCCCCCGAGACGGCGTTCCGCCGCTTCACGGATGAGACGGGGACCTGGTGGCCGGTCGAGACCCGCTCCCTGAGTGGTGAGCGAGCACAGACGGTGACGATGGAGGGTCGAGAAGGCGGCCGGCTCTACGAAACGGACGTGGACGGGAAAACGTGCCTCTGGGGCACGGTGACAGCGTGGCAGCCGTCCGAGTACGTGGCATTCACGTGGCACCTGGATCGAGACCCATCCACGGCGCAAAGCGTCGAGGTTTGGTTCACGGCCGACGGCGAGGGCACCACCGTGGAGCTCACCCATCGCGATTGGGAGGTCTTCGCCGACCGGGCCCAGGAGGTGCGGGGCAACGTGATCATGGCGTTATGGGGTCTGGTCGAGGTGGACGCGATGGCCCTGGTGGGCGGGTGGGCGTATCGGGAGTAGCGCCCCCGGAAGTATCTTGCAGACCATGTCTAGAGCGTTCGTCAAAGAGGACGCGAATCCGGATCCGGAGCCACGCTACGGGCTTCCGGATCCGGACTCACCGTACTTCAACGAAGCGGCGGCCCGGGCCCTCATCGAGGGTGCCAACCAGGGCAACACGAAGAGCGCAGAGCGTGCCACGGGATACCGGTGGGGACAGCCGGAGCTCGTTCCCGACATCCGAGCGATCCTCGACGAGGCTCGCCAACAGGGTGACGAGCGCCGGGTACAGCTCGCTGAGCGCTACCTCCGGAAGGCAGACGGAGGGTAGGTCTATCCGGCGAACTTCGCTGTCGGGCGCGTGAGCGACGTGGTCCACGGTGGCCTGACGAGGCGTCCAACCGAGCAGCGTAGGATGTCGAGCGGGGGATGCCCGCCTCGGCGAAGAACTCCAACTCCCAGTGAAGACCGACCCCTGGAACCGGGTAACCACCGCCGGCGTCGGTCCCCGTCAGGAGGCGAACGCCGTGGCGATAGGCCTCCGCGACGGTGCGCTTGTTGTTCACCCATCTTCCCCTCAAGCTTTCGTCCGCCATAAGTCGCCCCCCCGAACGGATCCGACGGATCGTCGCCCCCCATCGCCTTGAGCCACCGCACTTGGGCACGGGCGTCGCCCGCATCATCCAGACGGACGAGCCCGTGCCCGGCGTGGAAGCAGCGTGGCACGGGCTCGACGGCCGGATCTTCTATTTCGACGTGACCAGCCTTGCGGACGCCCGCGACGCCCGCGTTCAGCGCACCACGCTTGTGTCGGTGCGCAGGGATGGCGGTGACCGCCTGGAGCACCTCACGTTCCCCTACGCGGACGAGGTGGTTCCGTCCCCCGATGGGAAATGGGTGGCGTTCAACGAAGGCGACAATATCTACGTGGTTCCGCTCCCCGCGGGCGGGAGTGGGAGGGAAGGTGCGCGTGGATAGGAAGAACCCGAAGCTTCCGGTTAAGCAGCTCAGTAAAGAGGGAGGGCTCTTCCCTCGGTGGCGCAACACGAGCACCGTCGAGTTCGGGAGCGGTCCCCGCTACTTCGCGCACCACCTCGATTCGGAGGAGACGGATACCGTTGACATCCGCCTGTCGATCCCGCGTGATCAGGCGCGCGGAACCGTCGCCCTGCAGGGTGCTCGCCTGGTGACACTGGAGAACCGCGAGGTCATCGAATCCGGGACGCTCCTCGTACGGGACGGCCGGATCACGTGCGTGGGAGAATGCGACACCGCAGGTGCCGACCGCGTTGTCGACTTACAGGGTAAGACCATCATCCCGGGGTTCATCGACATGCACTCCCATTTATGGACCGCTCTAAGAGTGGCCAAGCTGTTTGTTTGTGTGAAATGCTGCCTCGTATCGCCAGGATAGGTGAGGTGCATGTGGGCATCGATGAACCCGGGCAGGATCCATTTTCCGGAAACATCTATTCTCTCAGCTCCCTCGGGAACCGTCACTCTACCCAAGGGACCGACGGCCCCAATCTTCTCTCCCTCGATAAGGACCGTTGTGCTCGGGAGCGGTGTAGCGCCGGTTCCATCTATCAAAGTTCCACCTATGAGCGCCACCACATTCGCCTCTTATCCTTCCTCTTGTGATGAGAAGAGGCAAGGCGTTAGAGAAACCACAAACAGAACTAGAAGACAACGTGTCCTCATGCTATTCCTCTCTTTCAGACTTCGCCACCGGAATCTCTATATAGCTCGGGTGCTCGGAGTCATGATACAGGGTGATATGGGCGGTCCGGGCGTCTTTCCCGGATTCCTCAGCAACCACCCCTCCACTGTTGTAATTCTTTTCCAGATGAATAGAGTTTGGAGACCAGAAGACAAGCCGCAACCGGCTTCCTTCGGCGATCTGTCGGGAGAAGAACCAGAATTGCTTGAACTCATAGCGTGTAATTGCGCCGGGTGTCACCAGCTTCTCCTTCCGAGGAGATTCCCGGTATCTCGCACGCAGGGCGTCATCCGTCAGCTGTATGCTTGTTCCGTCCGGCATGATTTCATGGAGAGTCACCATGAAGTCTGTATCCGGAACATCCATGGCGATCCAAGCAACAAGCTCTACATATCCTGTGATCTCAGTGTCCTCAGGAAAAGGTTCACTATGGTAAACAAGGCCATTTCCGAAGAGGTTCAAGGCATAGCGCTGGCTCTTGGCACTCGTCCCCATGATGTTATAAGAGCCTGGCTCCCGTCCAAGCCTCACTTCTACTTCTCCCGGGCGAGTGTCGAGCGGGTCGTACGTATACTCGTCCGAGGTCGCCATTCTCGGCCGGCTCTCGCTTAGCGTACCGGAGCCAAAGACATCGTTTGCGCCCTCCTCGCCGGAATCGAGATACAGCTTCACAGGTGTAGTCGGGATCGCCTTGAGACTATCGGCATACTTCCATGCCTCCGCGCCCATGACGTAATAGGCGACGCGCTTTTGTAGAAACTCGGGCTTGTTGCCATCTTTCATGGTCCAGTCGTACCATTCCTTATGCAACTTGTTATTGTCAATGAGAGAGGCCTCACCGAACGTCAAACCTGCATTCTCGCTCTTGGATCGTTGTGAACCTCCGTGATCCCAAGGGCCGATGATGAGATAGTGTTTCTCCCGGGCCTCCGGCGAAGCGTGCTGCATATGGAACCGGTAGTGACCCATTGCTCCTGTCTGGTCAGCGTCATAGTGTCCGGTGATCGTAAGGATCGGCTTGTCGATCCGGGCATAATCCTCGATGGAAGGACTCATCGCGTCCCAATAAGCATCCATAGCAGGGTGCGCGACCCAAGTCTGGAACGCTGTCGATGTGTTCCCATAGATTTGGTCGAGTGTATTGAAGGGAAGATGTTTTCTATACATCTCATACCTTTTTTCGATATGGAATTCGTCGTCGAAAGTAGGTCCAGCGCTGGCTCCGCCGGTTGTAGTCAGCCAGCTCATAATATACGAAAGATATATGTTTCGATTCATGGGCACTCCTTCCATTCCTGGAAAAACGGAGACTGCTGGAACGATAGTCTCCAGATGTGGCGGGAACTCTTTGATTACACTCCACTGGTCCCAACCTGTGTAGGATCCTCCTATCATGGTCACCTTTCCGTTCGACCATGGTTGGCTGGCTAGCCATTCCACAACATCATATCCGTCACGCCCCTCATTCACGAATGGTTCGAATTCCCCTTCGGAGTTACCGCGCCCACGGACGTCCACGGTCGCGACGACATAGTCTCGCCTCGCGAAATAGAGGGCGCGATCTGAAAAGCGGTCAGCGATATACGGAGTGAAGTGCAGGATAACCGGTAAACGCGTTTGCGTATCTTTCGGTCTGTAGATTGTTGCAGCCAGGTTGATACCATCTCGTATCGGGATCTTGACGCCCACCTCGACTGAAACAGCCTGTGGAGCGGCTGCGTGGGTCTGTGAACATCCTCCTGCAATAGGGATGCTGATCACCCAGGCAAGTGAAAGGGAAACCATTAGTACTTGGGATTGTCTCCGGTTCATGTTCAGCTCCTTAATTTTTGATCTAGGCTGGAAACGGCCTCGCAAGAGGAGGTTCTTGGGGTGTCTCGGCTCGCTCAAGGAGGGCGCCGGACTCGGAAAGAGCCTTTGAAACCTTTATCCCTTGGACAATTGCTCTCCTGCTCAACCCTCGAGCGTCGGATGCTTCAGATGGAAGTCGGTAGCGTCCTAGGTCGTCTAGCTGTTGAGCGGACGGTGGATTCGCGACGCCTATCCCGGAGCCCGGGCTATCTTCTTACCCGCACCGGATAGGGCGGCGGCGTCGGTTTGGGGGGCGGGTTCGCCTCCAGCTCCTTCATGATCTCCTCGATGGCCCGCTCGAGCTGCGGGTCCCGGCCGGCGAACACGTCCGCCGGGTACTGCTCTACCTCGATGTCCGGCGGCACCCCCACGTTCTCTATGATCCAGCCTTGGTCCTCCACCCAGATGGCGAAGTTCGGGGCGCTGATCACGCCACCGTCCAGGAGCATGGGGAAGCCCAGGGTCCCCACGAGACCACCCCAGGTCCGCTTCCCGATGAGCTTTCCCAGGCCGAATTTCCGGAACATCCACGGGAGCATGTCCCCGCCCGAGCCGGCGTTCTCGTCGATGAGCATCACCTTGGGACCCTGGATCGACGCGATGGGGGTCTTGAGGTCGTTGCCGTATCGGGTGTTCCAGTGGGAGGCGTAAGGCCGGCGCAGGATGTCGATGTAGTAGTCGGCCATGTATCCGCCGCCGTTGTAGCGCTCGTCGACGATGATCGCGTCCCTGTTGGCCTGGGGGAAGAAATAGCGCTTGGGGGCGATCGCTTGGAGCGGGATGACGTCCTCGGAAATTACGGGGCGCGTGATCGGGGTGTTCGCCTGGTCCTGCTGCGCAGCAGAGTGTGGCGGCGAGACCAAAGCTACGAGGCACACAACCGCCGGTGCGACCAACGTCCTCCGCCTGAGTTTCTGCTCTCGCATGTCCCGTCGGTTCATTCCTGAGCCCTCGTGACAAGCGGCCTAGAGGTCTCGTCGTCGGGCGGGCGTCCTACGGGGCGTCTACAGCGGCGGCGGGACCGGAAGGCCCCATTTGTTCAAGCTCTGATCGTAGATGACGCGCCGCTTTTGCGCAAACGGGCCTTCACCCAGCTCATGCTCGATAGCGTATGGCCACGATGGCTTCCTGATCCTTGTAGTCCACGCGGCTGTTCCCGTTGAAGGTCTTCTTGGGAGAAAAGGACTCGAGGAGGCTCTACCGAGGCATCTCCTTTATGTACACGTCCTGCTTCAGGTAGGGGATCTCGATTCCCTCCTGGTTGAAACGGCGATACACCTCGGTGTTGAGCGCGTCGGTTATGCGGCCGCGGAGGACGGGCTCCTCAATCCAGCCTAGAAGCTCCAACTCGAGCCCCGAGGGGCCGAAGGCGCGAAACCGGACCCGTGGTTCCGGGTCGCTGCACACTCCGTCGAGATGAACGGCGAAGCGTGGTCGGGAATGGGTTCCGGATCGGTGGGGTCGAACCCGCCGGTCTGATCGAACTCGAAGATGCCCGACCACGCTTTGCGTGGTGCCCGCGGGGCCCGAGCGGGAGACAGTGGAGGGGATCGGGTGGGGAGATCGAGATAGGACAGAATGGAGCGAACGGGAACGGGATCCCTAATGAAGGCGATGATGCTCATGGAAGCACCGCGACCACGCTTCGCGCGGTGCCCCGGGCAGACGAGCGGCAGGACATCACATCGGACCAGGCCTAACTTGACGCTTTCTTAAGGCTCGGCTAGGGTCACAGCTCAGGAGGTCATCGATATGAGATTTCCCGTCGGGTTAAAAATCTTTGGCATCGTTTTGGGCGTGTTGGTTTTAATGGTGGTGGTGGCAGTGTTTTCTACTCGACTGGTGGGAAGAGTTCAGGATGAGGTTGACGCCATCGCCATGTACTACCTGCCCATCAGCAACACAGTCGCCGACCTTGATGTGCACGTCCTGGAGCAGGAAATCCACCTTGAACGGCTGAAAGGCCTGGAGTTGACCCGCTTTGGTGGACACCTCAGTAGTGAGGGAGACAGGAGGAGTCCACGATGCCAAGAACACATGCGCCGTACCCGCCGGAGTTTCGGCGGCAGATGGTCGAGTTGGTCAGGTCGGGCCGCTCCGTGGAGGAGCTGGCCCGGGAGTTCGAGCCCTCAAACGGGGCGATACGGAACTGGGTCAAACAAGCTGACTTGGATGAAGGCCGTCGCAGTGACGGGCTGACGACGGAGGAGCGTGGGGAACTCAGGCAGCTTCGGCGTGACAACAAGCGTCTGCGCATGGAGCAGGAGATTCTAAAAAAAGCCGCCGCCTGGTTTGCTCGGGAGAGCAACTCGATCCCGGAACGGGGTTCGAGTTCATGAAGACGAATCAGGCCGACTTCCCTGTGCGGGCGATGTGCCGTGTGCTGGATCTCTCCCCCAGCGGCTACTACGCCTGGTTGGATCGCGAGCCTTCGGCTCGGGCGAAGCGAGATGAGGAGCTCACAGAGCGGATCGAGACGGTCTGGCGCGAGAACCGAAGGGTCTATGGCCGGCCCCGCATCTACGCGGACCTCAAGGAAGCTGGCGAGCGGGTCGGTGAGAAGCGGGTGGGCCGGCTCATGAAGCAGGCCGAGATTGTGGGAGCTAGCCGGAGGCGGCGCGGCCCGAAGACGACCAGGCGCAACGAGGACGCCCGTCCCGCGCCGGATCTCATCGAGCGGGACTTCAGCGCAGACGGGCCAGACCAGTTGTGGGTGGCCGACATCACCTACATCCCGACCTGGGCGGGGTTCTTGTACCTCGCGGTTGTGCTCGACGTCTGGAGCAGGCGGGTGGTCGGGTGGTCGATGGCTACGCACCTGCGCACCGAGCTCGTCCTGGACGCGCTGAACATGGCGACCTGGCAGCGCCGGCCCGAATGCGTCATCCATCACAGTGATCAGGGAACCCAGTACACCTCGATCGCCTTCGGCCTACGCTGCAACGATGTCGGTGTGCGGCCCTCGATGGGCTCCGTGGGCGACGCCTACGACAACGCGATGTGCGAGAGCTTCTTCGCGACGCTCGAGTGCGAGCTACTCGACCGGCAGCGCTTCCGGACCCAGGCCGAGGCGAAGATGGCCGTGTTCGACTTCATCGAGGGCTTCTACAACCCCCGGAGGCGACACTCGGCACTGGGTCAGCTGTCGCCCATCAACTTCGAGCGTCGCCACGGAGCGGCAGCATGAGAAACCTGCGTGGCCAAGTTGCCCTTTACTCCCCCGCTGCGCGGGGGAAGCTTTCCTCTCCCCAGCGAGGGGGACAGACTATAAACCTCAGTGTTCACCCGTCCACTGAAACGGGACAGCTCCAAAGGGAGCACCGCGTTACCAACATCATTCTTGTGTACCTCGAACCCCGCCTGCCGGAGCCGCTTAGCTATCTCGGAGTACCGGGCATCGTCAAGAAGCCCAAGGCTCAGTCCCAAGTCCAGGTCCATCGTGCCCGGGTGGAGTGGCACGCCCTCCGGCGGTGGATCCTGGGCAATGAGGATACTTGGAATCAGTCCGCCTACAACGACGAGGTCTTCATCGAGTAGATCGCCCAAGACAGTGGCGGCGTACAGGAGGGCGGCCCGCGCATCCGCTACCCATTCAGGCGAATACCCTGAAGCTACCTGAGGCTTGTCCTTCATCCGGCCACCCCCAGCACCCGCGGGCGGAGAACATCGGCCGCTTCTGCCGCTCGTTCGGGGTGACCCTTCAGGTCGAGGTACGCCTGGAGTGGGCTTACATAGGGCAGGCCATCTCCTGCGACAGCACCGGTGAACACGCTGTCATCGGAAGGTTCGACCAGCCACGTGTTCGCACCACTTTCCACCTGCCGGAAGCCGAACTCGGCCAGTCTTTCGGACACGGGCATGGGCGAAGCGTATAGGGAACAGAGTCGGTATCCAGCATGACGATCGTAGTGCCATGCTGCAGCCAGACCGGTGATAGCAACTCTCACTGCGATCCCATTCAGTCGCTCAACCAGTCGCCTGAGGATCGCCTCAGGGGTGCGTTCGGCTACGAAGCCTCTGACCACTCTCTGCCGCGTGAAGTCATACGATTCCGTCCACGCTGTGAGGAGCGACTCCGAATCTCGGAGCACGTAGTTGAGACCCTCACCCTTCTCGACGAATGCTGCCGTCTCCATACGGCTGAGTAACTTGCTGACATAGCCTTTCGAGAGGGCAGTTTCAGAAACGAGTGATTGATGTGACCACCGGCGGTTTGGGTGCATCAGCAGGGCCCTCGCCACCCGCGCGGCCTTGGGCGCAAAGAGGTTCTGAGGACGCCCAGTGGCCGGGTAGAGGTTCGGCTGTCCGGAGACGTTTACGTTCAGGCCCGGTGCCCGGACATGCGCATTCCCTGACAGGTCCAACCAGTTCACACCTGCTTGCTCACACAGCCTGCGTCCGACGTCACCCATGTGTGGAACGACTACTAGTGGAGTCCAGCTTGATACGCCGTCTAGCGCTAGCCACGAATCCACTTGAGCGAGAGCCCCGCCGATCGACTCCGCTACGCTTCGTGGCTTGTACTCAACCCAGAAAACACCGTCCGCAACACTCAGCACGAGGTCGGGACCATGCCGAGTGTGACCCTGAACTACCGCATCTGGTACGAGAGCAACATCTACGTAGGTGAGTTCCCGCAGCAGTTCCGGGACTCGCTTGAGGGCTTCCGGGAGTTTCATGATGTTTCCTAAACAAGCACTGTTTCCGTCGACAGAAACTATGCCCGTTTAGGAAACCAAACAAGCCCGAAGCTCTGAGGACCGATCACGACCAACAAAGAAGTGGGCTTTTGGTCAGGGGTAGGAGCCCACCCCACACCGCGCCCGCGAGTGCTCCGCCAATGACGTACGCTCCCGTGACACGGAAGACGGAAGGTAGGCGCGGGCCAGAGGGATCCAATGTAACCGAACTCTCGTGGACCACGTGAACAACCCCATACATCATTGATGCCCAAAGCGAAATCACGAGTCCGGTCAATGCCCCTGCGGCCGCGTAGACGAGAATCCGGTTCCGGAGTTCCATACTTTACAATGTGAGATGTACACAAGGCTCAGGCACGAATCTTGGTCTCTCCGGACCGCTCGGCAAGCCACTTATGTCCCCGCTGAACCGCGCAGGATTGAGTTGCGTCGCTCATCTCCCAACCTGAATGATGACACCGGCTCACCTTGGGTTCAAGTTTGGGATGGTTTGGGAGCGTAAGGCCCGTTAAATCTGTACCAAGGGCTTTGTAGGATGTGTCAGTAAATCGTTGCCGTGCTTTATTTTATACCAAATCCGTCGAAGCGGGCTCTGCTTTGCAAAGCCAGCGCTCTCCCAACTGAGCTATGGCCCCTCTGTCCTGCCTTATTCGCGTAGGTAAGCGAGATTTCTGTTTCCGCTAATCCCCGCCGACGAACGAGTGTCTACGTTTCTGTGCATGTTCGGGGGTTTCACTGGGCCTCCCGAAGTTCGCCCACCCCAAGAACGACCCGTAAGGTAGTCTCGCTGTCGGCCTGCTGGTAGGACGTTTTCAGGCTCACGGTAGACGTCCATCCGCCGGCTGTGGCCACATCCACGTCTGGGAGGTGTTTCCGTTCGGTTGTAAATTTCCGACGGTAGGTCAAAGATCGGTCATCGAGACCATGGGGGTTAATTCACATATCACGGACCCTCCGTCTTTCGAGGAGGACGGCACACGGTCCTGGGTCATGAGGTCATTCCGGGCGTCCGAGTTCGGTTGAGCCCTCGCTGCGGAGGCGTCAGTTCGAGCCCCCCTGCGGCTCCTGCTCCTCGCTGATCGGCGTCGCCTTCACGGTTGGGTATTCGATGCCCAACTGCTCCAGGTACGTGTCGAATCGGGACGCGTCGTAGTAGAACGGGCGCATCAGGGGCCGCCACTTCGCCATGATCTCCTCATTGAGGAAGATGGCCGGCTTGTCCGTGGGAGCGATGAAGGGGATGTACTCCTGTTCCTTGCTCTGGACGTCGTTGAAGTAGGTCCACGCGTCGGTCACGATCTGCGGGTTCAGCATCAGGTCGAGCAGCGTCAGGGCCTGCACCTTGGCCCCGGCCAGCGTACCCTTGTGGGCGATCGGCGTGGCCATGGCGATGCCGTTCGCCCAGTTGTGCCCCGGCCCGCCGGGGATGTTGGCGGGGTAGCGGAGCGTGACCGTCGGCATGTTCCACGAGACGTCGCCGATGTCGTCCGAGCCACCTCCCAGATATGTAGAGAGGTCGATCGGACCCGTGAGCTCGGGGATCGAGTCGGGCAGTCCCTCCTCCTCCTGGCCAAGCTCCCGCTGTAGGGCGTGCGCCAGCTCGATGTCGGCCTCGTCCCATTCGGGCAGCCCGACGCGCTGGATGTTGGCGTAGGTGGTTTCGGCCACCGGTTTGCTGAAGTGGCGGGTCCAGGCCGATCCCACGATCTGTATCGTGTCGATCTCGGTGTCGGTCATGAGCGCCGCGCCCTCGGCCATCCTGATGGCCGCGTCGTACTGCTCCTTGGTCAGCTTGTAATCCTTCTCCCGGAAGTAGAACCATATAGTGGCCCTCTGGGGCACCACGTTGGGCTGATCTCCACCCTCCACGATGATGTAGTGCGACCGGGCAGCAGGCCGCAGATGTTCGCGCTTGAACTCCCACGCCTGCGCCATCAGCATGACCGCGTCTAGCGCCGAGCGGCCCCGCCAGGGCGAGCCGGCCGAGTGAGCGGTCTCACCCTTGAAGCGGAACTGCGCGGAGATCAGGGCGTTGCCCCTGGTGTGGCCCCAGCTCATGCCGAAGCCCGAGCTGACGTGCGTGAAGAGGTTTACGTCTACGCCCTCGAACACGCCCTCCCGCACGAAGAAGGCCTTGGACGCCAGCTGCTCCTCGGCGACGCCCGGCCAGATCAGGAGAGTTCCCGAGATGTTCTCCCGCTCCATGATCTCCTTCACGGCCAGCGCCGCGACGATGTTCACGGCCTGGCCGGAGTTGTGCCCCTCTCCGTGTCCGGGCGCCATGGAGACGATGGCCTCGCGGTAGCCCACTCCGGGCTTCTGGTTCGACTGCGGGATTCCATCGATGTCGGACCCGAGGGCGATCACTGGGCTGCCCGAGCCCCACCTCGCCGTCCAGGCGCTGGGCATGCCGGCAACGCCCAGCTCGATCTCGAAGCCGTTCTCCTCGAGCAGGCCCGTCAGGTAGCGCTGGGTCTCGAACTCCTGCATTCCCAACTCGCCGAAGGAATACAGTTGGTCGATGATCTCCTGAACCATCTTGGCTCGGTCCTGGACCTTCCCGAGGGCCTCTTCCTTCAAGGACTCCAGCCGTGGATCGATGTTCTGAGCCGAGAGCCCCGTCGCGAATACCAGTCCGATCGCGAGGGAGAGCGTGAGTGAGCGACGCATGGAGAGCCTCCAAGGGATGATCCGTTGAACCGAGCGTGGGACCGATCGTCAAGACCCGAACCGGAAGTCAGGATGGGGTGCCCCGTGAGCGGCAGCAAGGTGCCCGCCTCTCCCTCCCCTCAGCGCCCCGGCGCTCTGCTCCCGTCCACCCGAATCGGCTCCCCACGGATCATCGCACGATCGAAGAACTCGTCCGTGGCACCGAAGGCGATGAGCCATCGCTCATAGAGCAGGGAGTCATGCACGTCGTCCGGGAACACGATGAGCTCGTACGGCGCGCCGACCGCCCGGAGTGCCTGCACCAGCCCCACCGTCTGGGAGAAGGGAACGTTCCGGTCGTCGTCGCCGTGCACGAGCAGCACGGGGGAGGTCCACCCTTCCACCGCCGAGATCGCCGAAGACCGGTACGACAGGACCTCCGGATCGATGTAGCTGCCCCGCAAGTGCACACCGGCCATGTCCACACCGGCCGCGAAGACATCGGAGTTTCGCGCCAGCGCCTGGGCGGTGAGAATCCCCCCGTACGACAGCCCCCACACGCCGATGCGATCCGTGTCCACGTCCGGCCGGCCCTGCAGGTACCGCCCCACGGCGATGATGTCCTGGTACTCGGTGTTCCCCTCACCACCCCGCCCAGGAGCGTTCCGGAACTCCCGCCCGTAGCCGATGCCGCTCCGGTAATTCACCGACATGACGATGTAGCCCTTGTTCGCGAAGTACTGATTCATCGCGTACGCCATGTGGTAGAAGTGCATGTAGTGGTAGCCCAGGAGCATCTGCCGGCGAGAGCCCCCGTGGATGAACAGCAGGGCCGGCCGCTTCTCGCCCGGCCCGAGGTCCGGGGGCAGGAAGATCTGGTTGTAGAACTCGAAGTCGTCCTCGGCGGTGAGGGTGACGGCCTCGGGGGTCACGTGCCGGTCCAGCGGGAACTCCTCCGAAAGGGACGTGATGAAGCGGGGCTCCCCCCCTTCCCTCGGGACGACGGCAACCGAGAGCGGCCGGGCGGCCCCACCGGCCAGCGTCGCCACGGCGTCGTCCGATGCCAGCGCGGCGGGATAGGTCTCCACGCCACTACCGCGGCTGAGCTGTACCGCCCGTCCGCCGGACGTCGGGACCTTCCAGAGGTGCCGCCGGTCGATGTCCTCGGCGTTGGTGGCGTAGTAGAGCGTCCGCCCCTCCCTGGAGAGGGAGATGTGCTCGGCGATGCCGTCCCCGGGCGTGAGGAGCACGGCCCCATCCTCCGGATGCGAGACGGAGACGGTGTAGTAGTGCCGCCAGCCGTCGGGCTCGGCCTGGAAGATGACGTTGTCTCCGGCCCAGACGACCTCCCTCACCTCCCGATGGAGCTCGTCGCCGGGATCGTTGTGCCAGAGCTCCCAGCCCGCGCCCTCTACCACGTCGGCAACCCAGATGGACCAGTCGTAGCCGCCAGCGAAGCGCGCCGTCAGAAGCCCGTCGGGGAGGTCGTCCTCAGTCGCCTCCCCTGGATCCGCTCGATCGCCGAAGGGCAGGCCCGGCCTACGGATGAAGGCGATGCGGGCGCCGTCGGCCGACCACGTCGGGCTCGTGTCCCGATCGACACCGGGAGCCAAGTAGAGGATGCTCGGGTTCTCGGTGTCGTAGACGCCGATGAAGCTGTGGTCCCCACGATCGCTGACGAAGGCGATCCTCTTGGAATCTGGTGACCACACGGGGCTCCGGTTGTCGCCGAAGGTGCTGAACAGCGGCGGCGAGTTGTCCACCGCCTCGGCGTTGTGGGTGCCGGGGTTCACAGCGGCGCGGTGAATCGCTCCGTCCTTGCTGTAGGCCACCCACTTCCCGTCGGGTGAGAGCGCCACGTTCCACGCTTCCGCCACTCGCCAGGGCCGCCCACCTCTGGTGTTCGCGGCCCAGATGGCTCGCTCTGTGCCTCGCGGATCGCTCGTCACGTTTGCGATCCACCCGTCGCGGTTGGGGGTGTGACCACGAAGGAAGACCACGATGGAGCCGTCGTCGGAGATCTGCGCCTCGGACATGTCATGGCCGTCGTCGTCCATGTAGTCGGTGAGGCGGAGCGGTCGAAAGGCCGGCGCGGCGGCAGTATACAGGTTCCGCATGCCGCGCTCGAACTCGATCCACGCGATGCGGTCGGAGTCCTTGGCCGACACGAGGCTCATGGGATAGCCCGGGCTGAGGATGTCGTCGATGCTGAACGACTGGCCGAGCGTGGGAAACGGAGATCCCAGGACCACGAGCAGGACGACGAGGAGCGCGTCACGGATTCGGGGGGACGACAGCATGTCGGACCTCACGGCTGGTGTGGTGTTTCAGAAGTCTGGTAGCCACCGAGGGCGCGGCCGCACCCTCATCCTTCATCCTTCCGTTCGGCCGCGCAAGCGGTCTTCCTTCCTTCTTGGGCATGCAACCTCATACGTATACTCACGATATAAAGATACGTATCCTAGCTCATCGACGAATCTGATCGGATCACTCGGATCACTTGGTCTTCCCGAGCACCCGGGTCTGCATACTCACCATCCAACCCTTGTACTCTCTCCCGCCCTTCAGAGGCTGAAGGTTGGAGAGGCGGAACGTCAGCTCCTGCTCCTCCGAGTAGGCGTCGGGGGGGAGCCCTTCATTGGGGAGGATGGAGGTGAGGTCCCAGACGGCGCCGATTCCGGAGATGCCGTTCTCCGCACCCAGGATCTCCGGGGTTCCCATCCCGGAGCTGAGGCCAACAACCCTCATCTTGAGAGGCCCGGTGATGGTCTCGTCAGAGACATTCTTGATCCGGATCTTGGCCGTTGCGGTGTTGGTGGCACGATCGAAGGAGGTGTATCTCAGATCGACCCCTACCTTCCTGGAGATATTCTCCAGCTCCGCCAGCTCCGCTGAGCCATTCTCCACCGCTTTGCCCTGAATCGTCACCGGTGCGGTCCACATCTGACTGACCCCGGTACGGTTATCCACCCAAACCGGGTGAAAGACTCCATTGGCGTCGGCCACCAGCCCCGTGGTGTGTCCTCCGCTCCCGAAGAAGAGATCGAGGCCGAGTCCCATCGTAACCATGGCGTTGGTGCTGTCGGTCCGGGCTGAGGTTCCAAGGGGCCAGCGAATCTTGCTGGTATAGGCGTTCGGTTGGCTAGACACCGGCACGCTGGCTGTAAAGGTCTCTCCTCCATCCAACGATGCGGCGACCCGAACCCTCCAGCCCAGATTGTCCGTGCTTTCCCGCCGGTCGTACCAGGTCACGGCCACGACTCCGTCCTTGTTCACCGCCACCGCCGGAAGGATATGGTCCCGTTTCTTCTCCATGTCGTCGAAGGAGCGGTCATCGTTGACGGTAAGGGGCTGGGACCAGCGCTTTCCCTTGTCGGCTGAATAGGAGAAGAGAACCTGGACCCGGTCTTCACGGGCATCGGGCCAGACGGCGTAAAGTCGATCCTTGAAGGGGCCGTCGGTAGCGTCCACGGCGAGCTGGCTGATGAGGGCCCCTTGGGAGCGAGGCCGGTCCTTGTAGAATTGGCCTACGACTACCGATGGCTCCAGCGTCTCTCCCCCATCCTCGGAGTAGAGGAACTCGATGGTGGCGTTGGCGCTGTTGTCGCCATCGTTCACCGTGAGGTCTTGAGTGCGTCCCTGCTTGGTATGCCCAAAGAGCATCCCTACCGTACCATCGGAGAGGACGACCATATTCGTCACTCCCGCCAGCCCGCCTCCCTTCATGTTCATGCGAACGGCAGGTCCCTTGATCGTCTGGCCGCCATCTTCGGAGTGAAAAAGATAGATCCCCGGGGGACGCTCATCCCTCATCCCCCGAACACTTCCCTGACCGTTGATATAGATCCGGCCGTCGTACTCTCCACCGGTCCGGTCCCCGATGATGTATTCCCGGTCCACGTTGCGGTACTCGGCGGTCTCGTTCCAGCTGCGCCCACCGTCTAGAGAGCGGAAGACGTGGGTCTTGTATTTGTAGTTCCAGACTTCGTCATATGGCGTGATAAGGGAGACGATGTACGCGGTATCTCCATAGCTGTAATACGCGGTGGGATCACCGGCGACCCGGGCGTCATTTAAGATCAGCGTCGGCTCCCAGCTCTTTGCTCCATCAAAGGAGGAATAGCAGTGCTGGGCGTGGAGATCCCGGTCCTCGTAGTATTCCATGGCGCAGGTGACCATGCGTCCAGCATTATCCGGATCAGCAGCGGCGATCGCCTCGGCGTGGGGACGATCCGCGAAAGAGCTGCTGATCTGGACGTTCGACCCTACCATGATTCGGGGATCGGGTCGTTTGGCTTGCTGAGCCTCCAGTAGACTGGGCGCAAACACTATTCCCAACCAGAGGGCTGCCGCCGCCGGCCCATCAGCTGAAGCTAGGAGTCTGCGCCGCAGAACCCTGCGGCGGCTATCTTTGGTGGTAGCGAAGGCATTGGGAAGGCTTGCGGATCACCGAGGGGGGTGAATGGGAACGACATTTCGACCGTACGATCCGGAGCAGATGTTGTTGCTGCCTCCGGATCTTCGGGAGTGGGTGTCGGAGGGTCATTTGGCGCACCATGTGAGCGACCTGGTGGACGCGGTGGAGCTGAGCGCGTTCTACGGGCGGTACCGGGGGGACGGGCGGCGCAACTCGCCGTACGACCCTCGGATGATGGTCAAGGTGCTGATCTACGCGTATGCGACGGGCACCTTCTCGTCGCGGAAGATGGCGAGGAAGCTGGAGGAGGATGTCGCGTTTCGGATGCTGGCGGCGGAGAACTTCCCGAAGCACCGGACGCTGTGCGAGTTCCGCAAGCGCCATCTCGGGGATTTCCGGGCGGTGTTTGTGGAGGTGGTGATGCTCGCGCGGGCCTTGGGGCTGGCGGGGCTTGGCAGGGTGTCGGTGGACGGGACGAAGGTTCGGGCGAACGCGAACAAGCGCAAGGCGATGAGCTACGGCCGGATGGTGACCGGGGAGCCTCGGCTGGAGGCGGAGATCCGGGGGCTGTTGGAGAGGGCCGAGGCGGTGGACGAAGCGGAAGACGAGCGCTACGGCGAGGAAGCATGCGGAGACGAGGTGCCGGAGGAGCTCAAGCGGCGCGAGGACCGGCTGGCGGCGATCCGGGAGGCGAAGGCGCGCCTGGAAGCCGAGCAGAGAGCGGCGGACGACGCACGGGGCCGCAAGCCGGGGCAGACGCGCAACCCGAAGGGCGGCAGGCCCTACAAGCGGGAGTACGGAGAGCCGGACGAGGCGGCGCAGAGCAACTTCACGGACCCTGAGAGCCGGATCATGAAGACGAGTTCGGAGGGGTTCCAGCAGTGCTACAACGCACAGACGGTCGTGGAGGGGGAGAACCAGCTGGTGGTCGGGGCCGAGGTGACGGACAACGCGAGCGACCAGGGCCAGCTGGTGCCCATGGTCGACGCGGTGGCGCAAGCGTACGGCGAGACGCCGGCGCAGGTGCTGGCGGACACGGGCTATTGCAACGAGCGGGATCTCGAGGAACTGGAAGAGCGAGACATCGACGGGTATGTGGCGCTGGCCCGGGAGGGCAAGGCCGCCCCCACGGTTGACAAGGAGGAATATCCGGCGAAAGTCCGCATGGCGGAGAAGCTGGCGAGCGAAGATGGCCGCAGACGCTACGCACGGCGAAAGTCGCAGGCCGAGGCGCCCATCGGCTGGATCAAGGAAGTGATGGGCTTTCGACGATTCAGCTACCGGGGCCTCGAGAAGGTCCGGGCCGAGTGGACCCTCGTGTGCCTGGCACTCAATGTGAAGCGGCTGCACACCCTTCAGGCGGCATGACTGCACGAGGGTTCACCCGCATCTGCCGGCGCGAGGGCTCTCGTAGCTCTCTTGCCCCCCCCAACGCATCCATTCCGCTCTCCCGATCCGTCGCAGACACAAGTCCTCAACCTCCCAATCACCCGGATCCGCCTCGCCGCGGACGGCTCGATGACCATTCGGCTCAGTCAGCTGTGCTTCTGCGGCGCAGACTCCTAGGATCCGCATTCGTTTCTTATCCTGTTTCATTTTGATCCTCCGAAGATCCGGGCCTCGATATTCACGAAGTAAGTTCAAAAGGTGTGTAAAACGGAGTGATCAGCATCCGGTCGCTGTCGATGTCGCAGCTCAGCACCACCGGCTGTCGCCTCCACCGCCGCGGGTAGGGTAAGTAGGGGATCATCCCGGACCGATCCGGCGTCATCCGGTAAAGAACTTTTTTGAGCGCTCGTGCATTTTACCCTACGGGGTATACATCGGCGATCCTAATGGTTCCCGAGACCCACAACGAAAGTGTCCTGCTTCGGTCAGCGGTAGTCCTCCACGCTGAGCAACTGTGCCGACCAGGGGCAGTACTGTCCGACTTCGTCCAGCCACGAATCCAGGTTCTCCTCAACGAAACTCTGGAGCTGTCCCGTTTCAGTGGACGGGTGAACACTGAGGTTTATAGTCTGTCCCCCTCGCTGGGGAGAGGAAAGCTTCCCCCGCGCAGCGGGGGAGTAAAGGGCAACTTGGCCACGCAGGTTTCTCATGCTGCCGCTCCGTGGCGACGCTCGAAGTTGATGGGCGACAGCTGACCCAGTGCCGAGTGTCGCCTCCGGGGGTTGTAGAAGCCCTCGATGAAGTCGAACACGGCCATCTTCGCCTCGGCCTGGGTCCGGAAGCGCTGCCGGTCGAGTAGCTCGCACTCGAGCGTCGCGAAGAAGCTCTCGCACATCGCGTTGTCGTAGGCGTCGCCCACGGAGCCCATCGAGGGCCGCACACCGACATCGTTGCAGCGTAGGCCGAAGGCGATCGAGGTGTACTGGGTTCCCTGATCACTGTGATGGATGACGCATTCGGGCCGGCGCTGCCAGGTCGCCATGTTCAGCGCGTCCAGGACGAGCTCGGTGCGCAGGTGCGTAGCCATCGACCACCCGACCACCCGCCTGCTCCAGACGTCGAGCACAACCGCGAGGTACAAGAACCCCGCCCAGGTCGGGATGTAGGTGATGTCGGCCACCCACAACTGGTCTGGCCCGTCTGCGCTGAAGTCCCGCTCGATGAGATCCGGCGCGGGACGGGCGTCCTCGTTGCGCCTGGTCGTCTTCGGGCCGCGCCGCCTCCGGCTAGCTCCCACAATCTCGGCCTGCTTCATGAGCCGGCCCACCCGCTTCTCACCGACCCGCTCGCCAGCTTCCTTGAGGTCCGCGTAGATGCGGGGCCGGCCATAGACCCTTCGGTTCTCGCGCCAGACCGTCTCGATCCGCTCTGTGAGCTCCTCATCTCGCTTCGCCCGAGCCGAAGGCTCGCGATCCAACCAGGCGTAGTAGCCGCTGGGGGAGAGATCCAGCACACGGCACATCGCCCGCACAGGGAAGTCGGCCTGATTCGTCTTCATGAACTCGAACCCCGTTCCGGGATCGAGTTGCTCTCCCGAGCAAACCAGGCGGCGGCTTTTTTTAGAATCTCCTGCTCCATGCGCAGACGCTTGTTGTCACGCCGAAGCTGCCTGAGTTCCCCACGCTCCTCCGTCGTCAGCCCGTCACTGCGACGGCCTTCATCCAAGTCAGCTTGTTTGACCCAGTTCCGTATCGCCCCGTTTGAGGGCTCGAACTCCCGGGCCAGCTCCTCCACGGAGCGGCCCGACCTGACCAACTCGACCATCTGCCGCCGAAACTCCGGCGGGTACGGCGCATGTGTTCTTGGCATCGTGGACTCCTCCTGTCTCCCTCACTACTGAGGTGTCCACCAAAGCGGGTCAACTCCACTCGGGAGCCCGCTGCAGAGCTCGATGGTGGCGTCGGCCATCTCGGTTTCGACCGCGTCGAGGTGCCAGGAGTAGGGGCTGTTGTATGCGGCCGGTCCAGCCCCTTCCAAGAGTGGCCCGTTCGGAATCGACGCGGTGCTGGTGCCCGCTTGCAGATCCAGGATCTGCTGGATCGTGCTCTCGTTGGTCACCCAGAGCTTGAACTGCTCCGCCTCGACCTGGAACGTCGCGAGTACTCCGCCCTGGAGTTCGCTGGGAAACGTGGGGTCGTCGCCGCATCCCGCCAGCACCGCAGTCACCACCGCAAGCACAAGCTCCACCACCGTAATAAGTACAAAAACTCTCGATTTCATTGGGTACTCCATACCTTCAGTCTGGCTAGGAACTCTCATCGAGCATGGAAACGAATGAGGAGCCCCGAATGTGACAGGGGGACGGGACAGGGTCGGCAGTGAAGCGGCCACTCCGAAGATGGGCTGGCCGCTCGTCTATGGGGATGGCTGTGAGCTCGCTTCCCGGCCGCTTCGGTCTGGCCAAGAACGGCACCAGCCAGCGACCTTGCTCGCCCGAACCGACCATCGAATAGGCAAATATTCCACCCGCTTGGCAACCGCGGAAGTGCTTCGCTGGCCCACTCCGCTGTGTCCGGCTTGAGGACCGCTTCGCCGCTGGGTTCGGAGTTGCTAGACAAGGAGACGGTGCATGGCAAGTGTCCAGCTGGGGGTGCGCGCAAATGGATCGCAAGTCGCACTGCTTCTGCTCATTGTTGTTTTCATCGGCGCGGTAGTTGGAGTCGAGCGCTCGGTCCTTCCGCTGCTTGCCACGTCAGAGTTTGGCATTGTTTCGGCGACGGTCACGATCAGCTTTCTGGTCGCGTTTGGCTTCGCCAAGGCGGTCGCGAATTTCATTGCCGGCGACCTTGCCAGTCGCATCGGACGGCGACGCATTCTCTTGGTCGCGTGGGGTTTCGGTATTCCGGTCCCCCTCCTGCTCATGTGGGCTCCAACGTGGAGCTGGATCGGGTTCGCCAACCTACTTCTCGGAATCAACCAGGGCCTCGCATGGTCTGCGACGCAGATCATGAAGATGGATCTCGTGGGGCCAAGACGGCGCGGCCTCGTGATAGGGTTGAACGAATGCGCCGGATATCTGGCCGTCGCGAGCGCGGCGTTGGGCGCGGGATACCTCGCGGCCGCCTACGGTCCGCGCCCCGCCCCCTATCTTATTGCGCTGGGGGCCGCCGTGCTCGGGTTCGGGGTGACCCTGGGCGGGGCGCGGGATACCGAGGCACACGTAGAGCTGGAGCGCACGTTGGTGGCCGCCGGGCCCTCGAACGCCACAGATCTTCCTTCCGATCGAGTGCGGTTCCGCCACAACCGCTGGGCTCGCCTGCCCCTGTGGGCGGCGAACCAGGCGGGACTCGTCAATAACCTCAAGGAGGGTGTGGCGTGGGGACTCTTACCAATCTACTTCGCGTCACAGGGGCTCGATTTGCGGCAAATCGGCTGGCTGACCGCGATGTACCCCGCGGTTTGGGGCGTGGTGCAGCTCGGCACCGGCCCGCTCTCAGACCGATTCGGACGCCGCTCGCTGATCGTCGGCGGGCTACTGCTTCAGGCGCTTGGCCTGGTCGGCTTCGCGAGTCTCCACGGGTTTGCGCAGTGGGCCGCTGCGGGCGTGATCCTGGGCGTCGGCACGGCTGCTGTGTACCCGACCCTCATAGCGCAGGTGGGCGACTTGGTAAGCCCCGAATCCCGTGCGAGCGCTGTTGGCCGGTACCGGTTGTGGCGTGACCTTGGCTACGTGGTCGGCGCA
Organism: Longimicrobiales bacterium; assembly: GCA_965238005.1. GTDB lineage: Bacteria > Gemmatimonadota > Gemmatimonadetes > Longimicrobiales > Gaopeijiaceae > CBDCKN01. Next base: position 1,252,380 of record OZ250165.1, on the reverse strand, counting down.
TTGCTGGCGGGCCTACTGACAGATTGGCTGGGCTTCCGCGCCACGTTTTGGATCATCGCCCTTTTGCTCGTCAGCTCTGGCACGATTGCGCGCGGCCTTCTCCCTGCCCCGGCCCGACCGTTGTCATTTTCTTGATCTCCTATTTCTCGATGTGCTATCCGTCCTCAATGACACAGACGTGGAAAATGGAAGTGAGCGTTAAGAGATGAGCCGAAGCGAGCGCCCGCTTGAACCAGGCGTGAGACCTCATGTTGACCGGTCTGGTCCTGCCCCACACCTTATCCCGACTAGGCCGGATGCCCCCCGAAACCCCACAGACCAACCACCCGTAGGGCCTGGTGTCACTCGTTCGTCCCCGGAAAGGGGATCCCTGACCCTCGGCCCAGGCACCCCCATGAACATGCTGTTCCAGGACTTCGGATATGCCCTCCGTCTTCTCCGGAAGCGCCTGGGCGTGACGAGCGTGGCGATCATCGTGATGGCGCTCGGCATCAGTTTGACCGCCAGCATGTACGCCATCATCAATGGCGTGGTGCTCACCGGGCCCGACTACGCGGACGTGGACGAGATCGTCTATCTCCAGACGACCATTCCGCTGAGCGAGTTCAACCAAGCGGTCCGCATCCACGACTACCTCGACTGGCGTGAGCAGCAGACGGTCTTCAAGGAGATGGCGGCCTATTACGGACGGTCGGTGAACCTCTCAGGGGACGACGTCCGAGCGGAGACCTACCGCGGCGTCCGCATGACGGCGAGCACCTTAGCCCTGCTCGGGACGCAGCCCTTGATGGGCCGTCCGTTCACGCCCGATCAGGATCTGTTCCCCGATCAGGACGTCGTGATCCTCGGCCACCACGTCTGGGAGAACCGTTACGGCGGCGATCCCGGCATCGTGGGCAGGTCCATCCGTGTGAACGCGAAGCCCACGACGGTCGTGGGCGTCATGCCCGAGGGGTTCCGCTTTCCCGAGTTGGGCGACATGTGGCTACCCCTTGGCGTGGATATGGCCACGCTCGAGCGGGGTGAAGGGCCCGGCCTCCAGGTTCTCGGCCGGCTCACCGAGGGTAACACTCAGGCCGCGGCGCATGCCCAACTGACCGCCATCGCAAACAGGCTCGAGCGGCAGTTCCCCGAGTCCAACGAGGACATCGTCCCCGTGACGGAATCGTGGATAGATGCCGGGTTCGTGGACGACGAGACGAAGGGCATTCTGTACACGATGTTCGTCGGCGTGGTGGGCGTCCTGCTGATAGCCTGTGCCAATGTGGCCAACCTGCTCTTCGCACTTACCGCCGCGCGCGGCAAGGAGCTCGCCGTTCGCACGGCGCTGGGCGCTGCGCGTTTCAGGGTCCTACGGCAGCTGTTGAGCGAGACGTTGCTTCTGGCTGCGGGAGGAGCCGCCGTGGGTCTCGTGCTGACCAAGTTCTCGCTCGACCTCTTCACCAGGATCGTGGCTCCCCTGACCCCGCCTCCGTGGATGACGTTCGAGGTGAGCCCGGCCGTGGTTGTCTTCGTGATCGGCGTGACGTTCTTCGCCGCGCTGGTGTCCGGCATCCTGCCCGCCCTCCAGGCGACCCGGGGCGACGTGCATACGATCCTGCAGGATCAGTCGCGCGGCAGCTCCGGGCGCAGTGGGAGCAAAGTATCGGCCGCACTGGTAGTCCTCGAGGTGGCACTCTCGTGCGCGCTGCTGGTGGGGGCGGGACTGATGATCCGCAGTACGCTCGAGGTGGCGAACGACGACTTCGGGCTGGAGCGCGATGGTATTCTGACGGCCCGGCTCTTGTTGCCGGCGGCGACCAATGCCGACTCGACTGTTCGACGCGATGTCATCGACAGGTTGCGGACGGAGCTGGAGTCGCTGCCCGGGGCCGACGATGTGGTCATCACGTCGAACCTGCCGGTGCTGGGATCGTCGCTGTACTTCTACGGGGTCCTGGACCACGACTACGCCGACGACAGCGAGTACCGCTTCGGCGGGTACACCCGCGTGACGCCGGGATTCTTCGGTATCCTCGGCGCCCCGATCGTGGCCGGTCGCGGCTTCACAGAGACGGACGTACTCGGAGGCAAACGGGTCATCGTCGTGGACCAGCGCTTCGTTGAGCGCAACTGGCCTGGAGAGGATGCTCTCGGCAAGCAGGTTCGGTTCGGCTCGGCCGCTCGGATTCCGAAAACCCGTGGCACACGATCGTGGGGGTCGTACGGACCATCGCTATGACCGAGCCCTTGAACTTCCTCGCCGAGCCTCCCGAGAACATGTTCATACCCATCGGCCAGGCTCCGGTGGCAGGGATCTCGGTGATGCTCAAGACGGCGGGCGACCCGCTGGTCGCCGCCACTCCCCTCCGCGACGTGGTCGCGCGCCTCGACTCCGATATCTCGGTAAACCGGGTCGCCACCATGGATCAACGCATCCGGCAAGCGTCCTTGGACATGGTCATCATCGGCGGGATGTTCACCGTGTTCGGCGTGGTCGCCCTACTCCTGGCGTCGATCGGCCTCTACGCCGTGACGGCATTCTCGGTCGGCAGGCGCACCGCGGAGGTGGGTATCCGCATGGCGCTCGGCGCCGACGGAGGCCGGATCGTGCGGCTCATTCTCGCACAGGGGGTGTGGCCCCTGGCGGTGGGGATCGTGGTGGGGCTGGGCCTCGCGGCCCTCCTGGGGCAGGCGTTGGCGAGCTTCCTCTACAACGTCAGTGCTATGGATCCGCTCACGTTCGTCGGCGTTCCGGCGTTGCTCATCGCCGTGAGCTTGTTGGCGCTGATCATTCCGGCGAACAGAGCGGCTCGGGTCATGCCGGTGATCGCCCTACGAGAGGGGTAGGCGATCAGTGTGCCCGCCCGAAGCTCGAAGCTCGTCCGTTGTGCAGCCAATGGCGACAGCTACGTTGACGTGCACGGAAAGCAAACATCCCACGAGCCCGGATGTACCATCATGACCCCGACCCGAAGACACTTCTTCCGCATGGCCGGCCTCGTTGGCGCAGGACTGGCCCTGGGGCCAGGTGGCGTTACACCTTCCCAAGGACAGCGGCGGTCCGACTCGAGTACCCGTGCCCGTGGGAACGACCGCCAGGCCTCCAAGAAGCTCTTGATTCTGGGCGGCACTGGTTTCATCGGACCGAACATGGTTCGCTACGCGGTGGACCGGGGCCATGAGGTGACCATCTTCACCCGCGGCCGCAGTCAGGCAGACATCCCCGATGTGGAGCGCCTCATCGGAGACCGAAACAACGACCTCAGCGCTCTCGAGGGACGAACCTGGGACGTTGTTTTGGACAATAACTCAAGTGACTACCGCTGGGTCGAGCTCAGCACCGAGATGCTGAAGGACTCGGCGGAGCATTACATCTTCGTCTCCTCCATCTCGGCTTACGTAACGGAGAGCATGGGTTACGGATTCAAGGACCGGGTTCTCCGGGAGCCGATCATCGACGAGGATTCGGAAAGATTCAGTCCCCCTCCCCCACCGGATTGGAATGACGGTGACGCAGCGCCCTACGGTCTCACGAAGGCCCTAGGTGAGAACGTTGCCCATGCCGCCTTCCCCGACCGGACCACCGTAGTCCGCCCCGGCCTCATCGTAGGACCCGGCGACCCGACCGACCGATTCACTTACTGGCCCGTGCGGATCGACGAGGGAGGAGAAGTCTTGGCTCCGGGCAATCGGAACCACGCCAACCAGATCATCGACCAGCGCGACCTAACCGAATGGATCGTCCGCCTGGCGGAGAGGGGAACCACCGGCGACTTCAACACCACCGGTCCCACCACCCGTATGTCGATGGCGGAGATGCTCTACGGGATCCGCGCCGTCACCTCCGCTGCGGTCAAGTTCACCTGGGTTTCCGAGGCATTCTTGGAGAAGCAGGGGGTGCGTCCCTGGGGTGACGTGCCGTCCTGGAGCCCGGGTGACGCCTTGATGTATGTGAGTGTGGAGCGTGCCGTGGCTGCCGGACTGGTCTTCCGACCGCTCGCCGTCACCGCGCACGATACGCTGGAATGGGATAAGACCCGCCCCGCCGAGGAGCGGGAAAACCGTCGGGCGGGGATGAGTCGGGACCGGGAGAGAGAACTCCTTTCCGCATGGCACGGCCGGCGCGGCTGAGCGAACAACTCGCGGTGACGCCGCTCTAGCGGTCGCCTTGGCCGTCCAGCGCTGCTCTTGATTGGTACGCAGCCGGGTCCGCGGGTCCAATTCAGGCTTCAAGACCTTGAGGCGACCTTGCGGTTGTGCTTTGATGTCCTCGGGCCCACATGCGCAAGAAAGAGTCTGGGGCTACTCGATGGGATACATGTCGAATGACTGACCGTCGAGGTACGCGATCCGGTTCGGAATCGCTGCCAGTATCGTGTTTGCAAGCGACTGGGAGATGCGATCTGACCGGTATCGGACGGCCAGATAGGGCACGAAGGTCTCCGCCATATCCTCGCGGATCGGAAAGTCCTGTGCGTAGCTGGAGATGAACTTCGCATCGGCGGCTTGGGCTGCGAGCCAACCCGGTGAAGAGGCATGGGCCGCGTCGAGCGACGTGTGCGCCGCCTCGTGCACAAGTGTTTCCTCCAGTATGCCGTCTGCCACGTAAAGGTCGGCCTGGTCTATGTGGATGAGCAGGTTGTTGTTCCCGCCTCCGAACAGCGCGACGCCCCTGTGGATCCATACGGTCTCTACGTCGGCACGAAGCGCTGTCGGTACTCGGCCGATCACCTCTGCGTACTTCTCCGCCTCAGCCAGTGCCGCACCGACACCACCGAACTCGGGATTCACCTGAATCTCTGCGGTCAGTCCGTCGTCGTAGCTGGCGTTGAAGAGGTATGCGTCGACCGTGATCCAGTCGTTGACCCGTCGGTCGAACATCGTTCGAGAACCCTGCCCGGCAGCCGATAGGCTCTCGAATGCGGTCGGGTCCGAGGAGGTGATGATATCCGGGTCGATGAAGATCGTGCCTCCGAATGGCGGTTGTCTCGATACCTGTCCGAGAGGCACATCGTCTTCACTACAAGCCGCGACTCCAAGCGCGAGCACAAGCGCGAGCACAAGCACGAGCAAATAGGTGAGTCTAACCTTCCACATCATTCATGACATTGAGGTCCTTTCGTCATCCGGTGCGCGTCGGCGACGATCACCACGAGGATCGGGAAATCGTGGGGTTTCTGGCCGAGCTTGCAAAGCCAGCGCTCTCCCAACTGAGCTATGGCCCCTCTTCGCGATCGGCGTCGTCCGCGGAGCTCGACTCGACGAGCCCCCGCTGGAAAGCCGCACAAAGATAGTCCCGGTATCGGCTGGCTGGTAGGCAGGGTTTAGGTCGGCGGCGACGCGATCTCGGACGTCCAGAAGGCTGCCCGCTCAACCTTCCGAAGAGATCGTCATTTTGAAGCCGTCCGGGTCCACCAGGCTGAACGCTCGCGGACCCCACGGCAGGTCTGCCGGTGGGGACTCCAGCGTGCCGCCCCGCTCCTCGATCCTAGCCGCGATCTCGTCCACGTCGTCGGCCGTGGCCATGTGCAGCCGAAACCCCTCACCCTTCACACGGTCGCGGCCCTTGGCCCAGTCGTCCTGAACCAGTAAGAGGCGGGCCGTCCCAGCCGCGAGAGCGGCGCCCCCCACCCTGCCCTCGTGCTCCCACGTCTCTTGCACATGGAACCCAACCACGTCTCGATACCATGCGAGGCTCGCATCGATATCTCCAACCGTCAACGCTGGCGATATACTGCGCAGACGGAGGTGTTCGAGGCCGCTGTGGTCCCTCCGGTCGAGTGGCAAATCCGATTCGTTGCTCATGGGAATCTCCATACATGCTCAGGTTGAGTCGGGCGCGCGATCGGCGGCGCCCCTGGCAGCCCCCAACATAGGCGCAAAAGGAGGATCCCGCCCGTGCTGTCGAGTGTGGCCCACCCCGAGAGGAGTGACGGCTAGCCGTGCTGGGTAGTCGGGTCACACAGGAGGAGGTTCCGGCATCTCCCACGTATTGTTCTGTCCGACCCCCAGCGCCTTCTTCAACTGCACGATCTGTCCGAGGTGGTACGCGTTGTGGTCCGCCAGAATCAGCGTCTCCCGGAGCAACGTGTGGTCCTCGTCGCTCCACGGAAGCGTCTCGAAGACGTCCCTCGTGGGATCGGACACGAGGGCGATCATCTCCTGGAGCCCATTCTTGAAGGCAGCCACGCTCCCCTCCCATGCTTCCTCATCCTCGGGGGCGTCAGACTCGGGCCAATATCCATCCGGAAAGTCCGGAGAGATGTGGTTCGGATCTCGGCTGTACTCCACCAGGTCGTCCTGGCAGATCCGGAGGTGCTCAAGCAGCTGCCAGATCGTGTGCGGGTGGCCGGGTGGGCGAGCGCCGCGCTGGTCGGGGGGCACACCGGCGATGCCGTCTTCCGGCGTGACGTGCGCCCAGCCGCTCGTGAGGAGCTTCACCAGGTGATCGCGAAGGGCCGTCTCGTTACTCATGGTCGCCTCGGCTTTGTGGCGTCTAGAGGTGGGGGTTCTGACGCGAGGACCATTAAGCATCACCGGTACGCCTCCAGCTCCAGACAGCTCCCACGGTGGAAGTTGCCTCGCTCGTCGGGCCGCTGCTCGAAAATCCGCAAGCGGATCCTCTGGGTCGTGATGGGCGCGAACGAGAGGTCGACCTTCATCTCCTCGTTCCCGGACCGGCGCGTGCCCCGAACCTCCCGCCATCGGCCGGCAATCTCGTACTCGAGGACGAAGCTTCGGGCGAGGTACGTGGCGTCGGTCCTGCGGAGTCCGGGATAGGCCGTGACCCGGGAGAGTCTCGTCGGCCCGCCCGACTCCAGACCGAACCACGCTTCGATGGGTTGTCGACTCGGCGGATCGCTGGTGGCGGCGTCCCGGAGGTTGTTGTTGCCCAGGCTTCCGTCGTTGAGCTTGTCGAGATCGCGCACTTCGCCCGTGGCCGCGCCTCCGATGGGTCGAGCAGCGTAAGCGAGGTTGGCGTCATTCCAAATGCTGGCGCCACGCTGCCACTCGAGCATGGCATCCCACATCTCATCCGCGAGCACTCGGCTCAGAACGTGCGTGTACCACCGCCTCCTGGTCTCGCCGGCGGGGAGCAGCTCTACTCCATCCACCGTGATGGTGTTGGGGGGGTGGTTGGATGGGAAGAGCTCCGGATCGTAATCGAGGTAGCGCGTGAGCCAGAACGTGATCTGGTGGTAGAACTCGTGGGAGACGCCCGCGAACATCATGTCCCGGGTGTACACGCGGCCCGGCAGCCAGAAGTGGCTTGAGAAGGGTGAGCCCCGAAGCATGGTCGGCGAGGTGAGTGCACCGCCTCCCGGCCTGACGCCTTCAGGGAGCTTCACCCAGGCGAGGATCATCTGGTATCGACTCCCCGGAAACCGGCCCTGGACCAGGGGTGCGACGTCCCCGGGTCCGGCCCAGTACGCCAGGTCCTCGACGGCACTGAACTCCGGGTCGCCGCGCGCGCGGCTCAGCGACGTTAGGGGGCCCGGGACTTCGAGGACGTCGGTCTCGGCCCTGAGTCGGCCCCCCGCCGTCTCCGCCAGCCAAAGCTCGAATTCCGCATGCTTTTCCCGGATCAGCGCCTTTTCGTCCGAGGTGAAACGAACGGTCTCGAGTGGGGACGTCTGGCGGCCCCCCAGCGTCTCGATATCGGTCTCCTCGACGATAAGGGCCAGGACGCGCCACTCGCGGGCGTCCGGATCCGTCTCGGGTCCGGGAGCGACGCCGGAGCCCTCTAGGTCGGGCTGGGGAGCGACGGTCGGGATCTCGAGCTCACCAGTGAGGTCTCCAGGGTCGAACTCGGCCCGGGAGAACAGCAGGCCGGCCGTGGCCAGGATCAGGATCAGGAGCAGGCGTCGCACGATTGGGATGACCCCCTCTCAGGTCCCAGGCTGTGCCTCATGCCTCGCTGAACTGTCAGAAAGGCCCTCGGAGCGGAAGATAAACGCCGTCCGCCCTGCGGGTCCACCGTCATCACCCGCCGGGCGTGGTAAGCGTGAAGTGAGTCTTGCGCCCCTTTCTCATCTCCACCCGAGACTCCACTCTCAGGTTGAAGGTGGGAAAGTACAGCGATCAGGAAGTGTGAATGGAAAAGGTCTTCAGAGCCATCGAGTTCGCTGTCCAGGCCCATGCCGGCCAACACCGGAAGGGACGGCGGGTCCCCTACATCTTCCATCCCATCGCCACCGCCTGGACGCTGGTGGAGTTGGGGTGCGACGAGGATCTCGTGGCGGCCGCGGTGCTTCACGATACGGTCGAGGACACGCACGTGACCCTGGAGGATCTCCGCAGGGAGTTCGGCCCCGCAGTGGCCGACATCGTCGAGGGCTGCTCGGAGCCCGACAAGACCGCTCCCTGGGAGGAACGGAAGAGGCACACCATCGAGCACCTCCAATCGGCCCCAATGGAGGTCGTTCTGGTGACCTGCGCCGACAAGCTCGACAACATCCGCGCCACCCGCGACGACCTGGCCGCGGTGGGAGAGGCGGCATGGTCCAAGTTCAGCCGCTCGAAGGAGCAGCAGGCCTGGTACTATCGCTCCCTGGTCCGGGCCTTCAACCAGAGAACCCAGGAGGAGCCGGGGACGACCCTGTTCAGGACCTTCGAGTCCGTGGTGCTCGAGCTCTTCGGGGAAGAGCCCGAGTAGGCGGCTCCCTAGGCCGGTGTGACCTCGGCGACCGAAAGGAACTCCACGCCCCACTCGGTCATGTCTCCCAGGCCCGCGGGCTCCAGGTAGCGCCGGCGGAGATCGTACCGGTCCCGCGGAGAGAGCACGCGGAATCCGTGCTCTTCCAGGAATCCCTCCAGGCGATCCGGATTCGTGCCCCAGTGGAGCGGCTCCCCGATCACCCTCAGCGTGAGCCGCATTAGGCCGCTCAACCTGCCCACGTGGGGGCGGCCCTTTCTGTCGGTCCCCAGATACGTGAACACGAGACGCGTACCGGCGCCGCACCCGGATCGGATCGAGTTGAAGAACGTCACGACCTCCGCCTCATGGATGTACATCAGGACCCCTTCGGCCACTACGACGCTCCGCGCACCGCGATCCCACTCCAGAACGGCTGCCAGCGCTTCCGCGAGGGCGGCCGACGCGAGGTCGATGTCGAGGATGTGGAGGTTGGGTCGGTTGGCTCCCATATCGGCTACGGCGCGTCGCTTGAGGTTGGCCGTAGCGGGGCGGTCGACTTCCACGAAGGTGACGTCCGGGAACTCTGGAGCAAGCCGCTCGCAGAGAGTGTCGAACCCGGACCCCACGACCAGCACCTGGCTGGCGCCGTCGGCGATGCCGGCCCTGGTCTCATCGTCGACGAATCGCTTCCGGAGAGCACTCCCGGTCATCTGGCCGTTAATGGTGGCGCGTTCGAAGAGTGACACCAACCGTTGGAACCAGGGGTGGCGGTAAAGAGAGACCATCCAGGGCTTGAGCAGCCCGGCCTCGAGCATGAGGTGTGAGGTTGATTCGGCAGCGCCTGGCGGGAGGAGCTTGGCCTTCACCGGGTCCTCTCCGAGAAAGACGAGGCCTCGGGCGATCTTGACGGCGGTGTGACTGGGGCGGCGATCAACCTGCCTTGAGGAGGCGCTCCAATCTCGCATTCAAAACCTCTTCGCCCGCAGGCTTCCGGAAACACTCGCGTCGCGACTCACGTCCCGCCACCCCCGCCCCGTTCGATCACCGAGTGCGCCACGAGAAAGTCCCCTACATCCGCGATGAACTCACGCCAGCTCGGAGGACAGTCGTTGTGGCCACAATCCCACTCGATCAGCTTCGCGTCCGGGCGAGCCCGGGCCAACGCGCGCGCGTGGGTGAAGGGGATGACCTCGTCCCTGCGGCCGTGCATGAGCAGCACCGGCCCATCGAAGGACCGAATGACCGCCTCGTTGTCGAACGCGTCGCGGATGAGGAAACCCGGGGCCCTGTATCCCTCCCACGCCATCCTCGACAGTGAGCTGAACGTGGACTGGAGGATCAGCGCCCGGACGGGTCGGGTGGCCACCAGATCGGTGACGACCCCTCCCCCGACGGAGCGCCCCATGACCACCACGCGCTCGGGGTCGACCTCCGGGCGCCCCACCAGCCAGTCGTACCCGGCCTGGAACGCCTCGCCGAGGTCCCGTCTGGAAGTCTTACCTGCCGAGAGGCCGTAGCCCGGAAACTCGATGAGCAGCACGCTCAGTCCGAAGGGGGTCAGCTCCGACAGGCTCGTCCAGTCGTCGATGAGCTCCCCGTTCCCGTGGGCGAAGATGAGCGCCGGCCCCGGTTTATCGCCCTGTCCGGAGCCCAGGTGCCAGGCCTCCACCGGCCCCACCGGCAGCTCCAGCCAGACGCGGTGCACGCCCAGCGGGACGGGTGAGGACGCGTCCCGCCCGGCATCTCTCCCGCCGCCGGGAAACAGCATTCGCCGCTGCATGAGGAACAGGAGAACCGTGTAGCCCACATACGCGAGTACGGCGACCTTGATGATCGAGATCACGAGGTCTCTCACTCTGAGCCGCCTAGTGTTCCATTTCCGAAGTTCGCGAGCCACCAAGAGGGTCGGGGCGCCGTGGGATCAAGGCGGAACGACGCGGCGTCGAGCAAGCGGGCACCGCGCGAAGCGTGGTCGTAAGGAGGCCCAACGCCGAGCCCACGGATGCACCCTGCCCTCGACTGGCCGAGACACTTTGGTAACGGGACACTAGAAGCGAGACGCCCTGATCCAGACGTCGGCGCGAGCCCACGCGGCTTCGAAGGCCTTTCGTGTCTCATCCGCCTCGGCAGTGCGACCCTGGGCACGGAGGGCCTGCTCGAGCCCGAAGAGCGACCATCCGTTGTGCGGATGATCGGCCAGGGCGGCCCGGTAGACCTCCTCGGCTTCGCCGGGCCGCCACGCCTCGAGGAGGACCGCCCCCAGCCAGTCCCGGGCCGAGAAGTTCAGGGGCTCGGGTTCGTCGTAGCGGAGTCCGTCTTCGATCTCCACCGCCTTCTCCAGCGCGTCGATGGCCTCGTCCAGGCTCCCCTCCTCCCGGAGGATCTCACCCTTCAGGATCCCCCCGACGACACCCAGGAGGTCCGCCGCCGAGTGACCACGGAAGGCCGCCTCTTCGCCCTCACGGGCACCCGTCTCCACGGCGTCCAGGAACTCACGGGCCACGTCGACGTGCCCCATACGGAGATGGGCGTAGCCGTGACCGAAGTCCCCGAAGCCCTTGAAGACCGGGTTGTCCGCTTCGTTCTCCATCTCGAGGATCTCGTCAAAGCGACCGAAGCGCAGCTTCGTCAGGACCTCGTAGTACTTCGCGCCCCCCGTGGACTTGGCGTAGTCCCTTCCCGCCTGGATGGCGATGGCGCCCTGTCCGCCCATGGAGGCCGCGAAGAGGAGCATGTGCAGGTTGTGGGACGGGTAGATGGCGAATCCTTCCCCATACTCCGCCGCCTGATCGGAGTGGAAGGCCTGGAGATTCGCCCGCACGGCCTCCGGCCAGCGCCCCACCCGGTTATAGGTGTGGGACGGCATGTGGTTGATGTGGCTGGCTCCCGGGATGGAGCTGCCCAGGTGATCGGCGCACGCCTCGGCCTTGTCGGGCCTCACGGTCGACTCGGTGGCGTGGACATACAGATGACAGACGCCCGGATGGGTGATGTCCTGGGCGAGCGCGTCCTCCAGGATGCCGTGGATGCGCTGGATCTCGGCCCGCTCGACGTCCCAGCTCCCCCGCCTGGGCTCCAGAAGCATGAGGCTTTCCCCATAGAGAAAGCCGGCCTCCAGGTCATTGGGGTGATCGGCGTAGACCCTCGCCATGGCCTCGGCGTAGGTCGTGTCCACCTTGATCTGCGGAGTGCGATCCGTGCGATCGACGTAACGGATCGCCATGGTCTCGATGAGGTCGCGCTCCACCGCGTCGGTGTGGTCGGGTGCGAGCTCCAGGGCCTTCTTCATTGCGGCCTGGGCCCTGGGAAGAGATCCTGGACCCATGGGCCCGTTCAGGTAGGGACCCCACGCCCATGCCTCTCCCCAGTAGCACATGGCGCACTCGGGGTCCCTGAGCTGCGCCTCGCGGAAGGAGCGCGCCGCGTCTTCGGGCGTAAACGCGTACATCAGCTGGATGCCCTGGTCGAAGAACGACTGGGCCTCGGGGGAGTCGGTGGTGATGCTCCGCGAGAAAGGCCCGAGCCCCTTTGTGAAGAGGGGCATGGGCTCCTTGAAGCTCTCGGGCATCTCCGGATCCGAGCTCGCCTGGCCGGACGCACTCCCCATGACGGTGACGAGGAGGAGGGCGGTGAGGGACGGGGCTCCCGGCGATCTCCAATCCATGGCGGTCTCTCCCATGACGGCGTGTCGGGGCCAGAGGGTCTTCGAGGGAAGCCCCAAGATGACCCGGGCCCGGTCCGCCGTCCAGTTTCGAAGCGCCGTGCACGTCGAGACCTTCGGGTCGGACGAGAGCGATGGATTCCGACCCCTCACGCCTCGAACCGTGTTCGCTGTACTCTGGAGAGGACAAGCGTCGACGGTTTTCCCATCACGATCATCCTAGTAAATTCAATTACGACAACAGATTGCCGCGTCCGGAGGGTTTGGCACGGGGGTTGCTTCTGCTGTGCCCCGACGGGACGCCGACTTCCTGCCAGCGCTCCCGTCCAAGGACAGAATCGGACGTCTCAGTCCGTTCAAGTTCAGGACTCTACTCTCAGGGAAAGACGAAATGATCCAGATGGGACGAGTGGCGGTGACGGTGGGCCTGGTCATCGTCACCACGGGCTGTTACGAGCACACCTATACGGTCGGGCAGGGCGCACCGGCCGGCCCGGTCGTCTACGAAGAATGGCACAATCACTGGCTGGGCGGCCTCATCGGACACAAGAACCTCGACGTGGAGCTGCTGTGCCCCTCCGGCAACGCCACCATCCACAACGAGCAATCATTCCTTAACCTACTGGTGGGAGTGCTGACATCGGGCATCTATGCTCCCACCACCGTGAAGATACGGTGCGACAGCGGTCGCTCGGCTGAGATCGCACTCTCGGATGAGCAGGTCTTGGCGATTGTCACCTCGTCTGCCTTCCTGGAGCGCGTGGAGAGGGTCATGCCCGGACGGTTGCAAGAGGCCCAGCTCGGTGTCCAAGCCCTGGAAGAGGACCTCCAGGACTGACGCCCGGAGAGGCAGTACGCCTTCAGGGCCATGGCCTCCTTGGTGACCACGACCCCGACCAGGACCAGCAGCGTAAAGGCCGCCGGGCCTTGGTGAGGGGTGACGATCTCCTGCACGGCCCCCACCGCGATCCCAGCTGCGGCCATGAGCAGCACCGTCGAGACCACCAACGACGCCAACGGCTCCGCCTTTCCGAGCCCGTAGGGATACCGTTCGGTCTGAGGGATCGCGCTGACTCGAAGCCCTCCCCAGACGAGGAGGCCGCTGAAGATGTCGAGGACCGACTCGACGCCGTCGGCCACCAACGCGAACGAGTTTCCGAAGATGCCGGCGGCGATCTTCGTGGTAGCCAGGAGCGCGCTGGCGATGACCCCGAGCGCCGCCGCGCGGGTTCCTTCGGCTACGGCTCGATCGAGCTGCCGGGGCGTGCCCGTGGCGATCAGCCCCCCTGCTCCTGGGCGAGGAGATTGTTCTCCGCAACGTAGGCCACCAGCTCACCCCTCGAGCCGAGCTCCAGCTTCCGGTACATGTTGGAGAGGTGCGTGCTTACGGTGCGCCGGGCGATGTCCAGCTCCTTGGCCACCGCTTTGTCGGACCTACCCATCGCCACGAGCCGGACGATCTCGAGCTCACGCCGGGTGAGCCCGCCCGCCCCAACACCGGCCGACATGCTCGGTGGGCGCACATCCAACTCCCGGAACATGACCCTCGTCTTCTGCAGCTCACCCTCGGCCTTCATCTTCAGAAACGCGTCGTGGACGTGCCGGAGCTCACGCAGAGCCCCCTCCCGGTCCCCCAGGTCCGCCAACCGCCCGGCCAGCTGTCGTCTCACGCGGGCCCCGTCGAAGATCATGGGCAGCGCCTCCAGCGCCTCCGCGGCTTCTCCCAAGAGCACAGTGGACCCCTCGATGTCACCGGCGTGCCACACCTTGATGCCCTCGAACGCCTTGCTCCAGGCCATGGCCAGCCGGTTGCCCATGCGCTGCCCGTATTTGTTCAGGCGTTGCTCGATGTGCGCCGCCCCGGGGGCGTCATCGAGCATGACGTACGCCTCCAAGATGAGGGGCAGGAGGCGGTGGACCGCCCAGACGATGAAGCCTGAGTTCTCGGCGATGGCGAGTCCCTCCTCCCCCACCCGGATCGCCTCCTCGTACTCGCCCTCGGCCACGTGGTAGGCCGCTTTGCCGATATGCGCGGGCACCACCAGGTGCACCCGGAGCATATCACCTACCGCCGCACCCGACCGCTCCCAGGCCTCGTCGACGCACGCCTTACCGCGCTCTATCTCGCCCCGGCCGAGATAGATCAGGGAGAGGAAGACCAGGAGACGGGGCAGCAGGGCTTCCTGACCGAGCACTCGGGCCTTGGCGACGGCCCGCTCTCCCAGGGCGATCCCCGTGTCCCAACGGCCCGCGCTCGCCGCGTGCTCGATGAAGATCTCGGCGGTCCAGAGCTCCAGCACCGGCGATCGGAGCTCCTCGGCCAGCTCCTGGCAGCGGTGGATGTGCTCCTCCATCGTCTCCGTGTAGCCCAGGAACCCCTCGAGGACCGCGAGCTGCCAGTACACCCAGTAGGTGACGTGTGCGTCCCCGGCGGCCCGGGAGAGTGGGATGGCCTCACGTCCATGCTCGCGAACCTTCTCGGGATTTCCCAGATAGGTGTAGAGGATCATCAGCCCCCGGTGGACTCTGGCGAGGAGGCCGGGGTCGGAGACCGATTCGGCCAGCTCCAGCGCGGTTTCCATCTCCTCCTGGGCCTCCTTGGCCCGCCCCAAGGACTGCAGTGCATTCCCCTTGTGAAGCCGCAGGTGCGCCTCGACCACGGGGTCTTTCGCCGCCACCGCCCTCTCCAGACCGAGCTCGTACGCCGCCAGGGCATCCTCGTAATGCCCACGGAAGTAGGCGCCCTGCCCGATGCGGCCGTGGAGTCGGGCGGCCCGGGCGCCCTCTCCCCTCTCGAGGGTCAGAGCCAGCGCCACCTGCCAGTGCTCAGCGGCCGCGCCGTAGTCCCCGGAGCGTTGGAGCGCCCGGGCCAGATCCTCCCGCAAGGACAACACGTCAAGATCCGCAGCCCCGTCGCCGCCGTCCCCACCGTCCCCGGCAACGCGAGACAGAGCGTCACCCAGGAAGGCCACGGCCTCGCGATCGGCCCGGCGAGAGAGGGCCTCTCGTCCGGCGGCGGACAGGTAACGAATCACTCTCGTATCATTGCCTCCGGCGAGAGAGAAGTGGTGCGCCAACTGGTGCGTTCGGTCATCGAGTGCACTACCGACTCCCCGCTCGAGCGCCTCTCCCACGGTACGGTGGAGGCTTCGGGCACGGGCGAGGCCGATCTCGGAGTAGAGGACTTCCTGGATGAGCGGGTGGGAGAAGCGATAAACGATGTCGCTCCCCTCGGCCGACTCCTCCACGAGCTGCTTCGCCCGAAGCTCGTCGATGCCGCCTAGGAGGGCGTCCTCCTCCAAATCCGCCACCGCTCCGAACAGCTCATGGGTCGCGCTCGTTCCTGCCACGGCCAGCACATGGGCCACCTGCCGGGCCGCTGGCGACAACTCGCCGAGACGAGCGGCCACAGCCGCGCCCACCGAGTCCGGCAGGTCCAGGTCATCCACCTCCCACCCCAGCCAGGTACCGCCCCGGAGGTAGAGGCTTCCCGAATCCACGAGAGCCTTCAGGATCTCCCCGACGAAGTACGGATTACCTCCGGTCCGCCCGTGGATGCGCGCGGCCAACCCGTCGGAGATGCCGGGCTCCACGTCGAAAACGCGCCGGATGCGCTCACCCGAAGCCTCCGCCGAGATGGGGCCGACGTCCAGGACCCGCGCGTTCTGCACGGAGACGAGGGCAGTCTCCATGGCCTCGAAGCCGGGATTTTCGACCTTGCTCTCGACGTTGTAGGTGCAGACCACCAGCACAGAGGAGCCGTCGAGATGACGGGTCGCGAAATGGAGCAGGTCCAGGCCGGAAGGGTCGCTCCAGTGAACGTCGTCCAGGACGACGAGGACGGGCTTCCTTTCGCCCAGCCGGCGAAGGAACTCGGTGAAGTTCCAGTGGATCCGCGTCTGGAGCTCTCCTGGCTCCCCCTCACCCACCCCGGAGGACTGACCGGCTCCGCTTCCGAGGGCGGGCACGACCCGGACCAGCTCCCCTTCACCACCCCGGGTGCGCACCGAGAGGGCGGAGGCGTCCATCTCCCGGACGACGGGCAGAAAGGCGTTGGACCAGAGCCCGTAGGGGATGCCCGTCTCGACCTTGTACGCCTGCCCCCGCACCGTGACTAAACCGAGCCGATTCGCCTCTTCGGCCGCAGCGACCGCGAGGCGAGACTTGCCTATGCCCGTGGTGCCCCTCAGGAAGACGGCTCCACCGGTCCCGGCACCAGCATTGGCGAGGGCGTTCCCGAGAAAACCGAGCTCCTCGGTCCGTCCGACGAGGGGAAGGGCAGGCAGGATGTTTGCCATGACGGATCCCACTTGAATGAACTGACCCATACTCCCCCATCCAGCCCGCGCGCACAAGTATCCCGGATCCGGCGGTCTGGTCGATGCCGACGCCGAGGGCGCGAGCCCCTGACATCACCGAATCCGGGTCCGGGCAACCCGACGACCCCCGGACGCGACTGATCAAGGGCCGCGAAGTCGCCCTCTAGAGGCCTGGAAACCCGATCCGAGCGGCTTCTGCAAGACGGCGCTGGACAAGCCCTCGGGCGTCTCTTAGACTCTTCGCGGCCGGCAAGACCGTATGGTTCTGGGACACCACACTAGGAGGCATGGTAGGGATGATCGCCGTTGAAGGGGTGACGAAGCGATTTGGTGATCTCGTCGCGGTTCGGGACCTCGACTTCGAGATCGACCGGGGTGAAGTCGTGGGCTTTCTGGGGCCAAACGGAGCCGGGAAGACCACGACCATGAGGATGCTGACGGGCACGCTGGAGCCCGATGAGGGCCGGGTGCTGTTCGACGGGGTGTCCATAGTTCAGGACCTGACCGGCGCGAAGAAGCGTGTGGGGTATCTGCCCGAGGCGAATCCGCTCTACGACGAGATGCTGGTGGCGGAGTATCTGGAGTACACAGCCCGCCTGAGGATGCTGGAAGGGGCCTCCGCCCGGTCAGCCATCTCCGACGCCGTCGACGAGACGGGCGCCGCCGAGGTGTTCTTCCGGCGGGTCTCGGAGCTCTCCAAGGGATACCGCCAGCGCGTCGGCCTCGCCGCAGCCATCCTGCACCATCCCGAGATCCTGGTCCTCGACGAGCCCACCGAAGGCCTCGACCCCAACCAGCGCGTGGACATACGGAAGCTCATCAGCGCCCTGGGCCGCGAGCGTACGGTCCTCCTGAGCACACACGTCATGCAGGAGGTCGAGGCTACCTGCACGCGGCTCATCATCATCAGCCGCGGCAAGTTGGTGGCGGACGGAGCGGTCACCGACCTGCTGGCCGCCGCCGGTGGCCTCTCGCAATACGTAGTGGAGGCCGCCGGCCAGGGGGTCGCCGAGGCCCTGAGCCGCCTTCCCGGAGTCGACTCGCACACCTCGGAGGATCTGGAAGACCGCACCCGCGTGCGCCTGTCGGTGGCCGGCGACGCGGAGCTTCGGCCCGAGATCTTCCGCATGGCCACGGAGAAGCAGTGGGTGCTGTGGGAGCTGCACCGCGAGCGGGCCACGCTGGAGCAGATCTTCCGCGACCTGACCGCCGAGACCGGGGACGGCGACGCGGCGTCGACGGAGGAGCCGACCGCCGGCGCCCCCGACGATCCGACCGACGACGATGACGGGGAGGTGCGGTCATGAAGCGGGCCTGGAATGTGGCTCGACGAGAGATCGGGACCTTTTTCGACCATCCCACCGCCTACATCCTGGTGGTGGCGTTCCTGGGCCTGGGGCTCTTCCTGACCTTCCGCACGCTGTACGCGGCGGGGATCGCCACCATGCGCCCCTTCTTCGACATGCTGCCCTGGCTCTTCGCCGTCTTCATCCCGGCCATGACCATGCGCTCGCTGGCCGAGGAACGGCGGAGCGGCACCCTGGAGTGGCTCCTGGCCCACCCCCTCGGTGAGGCCGAAGTCATCGCGGGCAAGTTCATCGGGAACTGGATCTTCGCGCTCATCGCGCTGGCGGGCAGCGTGCCCACGGCGGTCGGACTGCTCATGGTATCCGAGGCCGACGCCGGCATCATGGTGGCGGAGTACATCGGCGCTGGTCTGCTGGCGGCGCAGGGCGTAGCCGTGGGCCTTTGGGCCTCCAGTCTCACCCGGAACCAGATCACCGCGTTCATGGTGGCGGCATCGGCGTCGTTCTTCCTGGTGCTGATCGGCACTCCAGTCGTTCTCATCGGCCTGCCACCCGTGTTGGGAGCCGCTGTCTCCCGCCTGTCCGTGGTCGGGCACTTCACCAACGTGGCCCGGGGTGTGGTCGACCTGCGGGACATCATCTACTTCCTGTCCACCACAGCCCTGTTCCTGGTCCTGGCCACCGGTCTCTTGAGCCGAGAGGGTCTGGCGCTCGGCCGCAGGGCATACCGTCGCCTCCGGATCGGGACCGCGGCCCTGGTGGCCGTGGTCGTCGTGGTGAACCTCTTGGGCGGCAACATCCGGGGACGCCTGGATCTGACAAGTGGTGGCCTCTACACCCTCTCCGACGGAACCCGGCAGATCCTGGGCGAGCTGGACGACATCGTCACGCTCAAGCTGGTCGTATCCGACGAGCTCCCTACGGAGCTGGTGCCTTCGCTCCGAGACGTGCGAGATCTGGTGTCCGATCTGCGTCGGGCCGCGAGGGGACAGCTCATAGTGGAGAACCTGAACCCTGACGACGACGAAGACGTGGCCGCCGAGGCCCGAGCCCTCGGCATCACACGAAACGAGTTCAACATCCTCCGGGACGACGAGTTCGAGGTCCGGCGTGGCTGGTTCGGCCTCGCCCTCCTGTACGCCGACGAGCGCGAGGTCATCCCCTACATCGCTCGGACCGACGACCTCGAGTTCCGCGTCCTCTCGAGCATCTCTTCCATGACCACGGAGGTGAAGCCGAGGGTGACGTTCCTCACGGGCTTTGGGGCGGAGGGCGCGACCACGTATCCGTCACTCCAGCAGGGCCTGGTGGACCGGTACGAGATCGGGCGGGCCGACCTTTCCGGCGACACCATCCCGGAGCTGGATCCTGACACCCTGGATATCATCGTCCTGGCCGGGCCGGACCAGACCATGTCCGACGAGTCGATCCAGAGTGTGCGCTCGTACGTCGAGGGGGGCGGAGCCGCCCTCCTCCTCCTGGACAACAACCAGGTCTCGCCCCAGTCACCCATCACGAGCCCGGTCAGCACGGGGCTGGAGGGCTTCCTGGAGGAGAACGGGATCCGGATGGATGCCGGGATGGCCATGGACTATAGCTCCAACTCCACCATCTCCATGGGTAGGCAGGGCATCTTCAACCTGGTGCGCCCCTACCCTCTCTGGCCCATCGCTCTCAAGGGAGATGACCACCCGACGACCCGGGATCTGAACAACTTGAGCGTGGGTTGGGCCACGGCCATCACGGTCACTGACAGCGCGACAGTCCGACGGCTCTGGGTCACCTCGGAGGCGGGGTACGTCCAGCCGTCCGGTGGAATGATCATGCCCGAGGCCCTGCCGGAGCCCGATCCGGACGACCTGCGGACCGTGACGCTCGCCGTGGCCCTGGACGCGCGTGTGGCGGAAGACGGTGGAGCCGAAAACGGTGAAGCGGCCAAGACCGGCCGCATGATCGTGGTGGGGGACGTGGACTTCCTGCAGGAGCAGTTCATCCGCTCCAACCCGCAGAACCTGATCTTCGCCGCCAACGCCATAGATTGGCTCGCCCAGGACGAGGCGCTCATCGGCATCCGCTCCAAGACGCGAACGCCGCCGGCCATGTCGTTCACGTCCGACTTCCAGAAGACGGCCCTGAAGTGGGGGAATCTGGTGGGCGTGCCGTTGCTCTTCGTCCTGGGAGGCACGGTCCGCGTCACCGGTCGGCGACGCAGAGCCGAGGCGCGCTGGAAGGAGATGACCTGATGAGTGAGCAAACCCTGAAGAGGATCCTGGTCACCCTCGGAGCGCTGGTGGCGCTCTGGGGCATCTCGTCCCTGTTTTCCGGCCGGGGCGGCGGGGGCACCTCCCAGGCGGACGACGGCGTGGCGGCGACACTGGAGGGGCTGGACGGCACCAACGTGGAGTCCGTGCACATCGACGGCCCCCTTGCGACGCTGACCCTGGAGCGGAGCGCCGGCTCGTGGACCGTCAACGGCTACCCGGCGGACTCTTCCGCCATCGACCGGCTCTGGGACGCCCTCGAGGGCTCGGAGGTGGGAGGCGTGGTGGCGACGAACCCGGCCAACCACGAGCGCATGGGGGTGTCGCTGGACAGCGCCTGGACGGTGGAGTTGACGCGAGCCGGCGGTGGGACTTCATCCGTGCTCATCGGAAAGAACGGGCCCACGTACCCCAGCACGTATGCGCGCCTCCCGGACCAGGACGCCGTCGTGGTGGTCTCTGGTGACCTCAGGTCGGCCGTGGCCCGAGGGCTCGTGGCCTGGCGAGACAAGACGGTCTTGCGCACGGACACGGCTGCCGTAGCCCGCGTTGTCATCGCGGCGGAAGGAGGCTCCCACACCCTGGAGCGCCCCGACAGCGTGTGGATGGTGAACGGGGAGGTCGCCGCCGCCATCGCCGTGGGCAACCTCATGCGGGAGCTCAACCTCCTGGTGGCTACCGGCTTCCTCGAGGACGGTGCGGCCGCGGAGGAGAGTCCGATGCGGGTGACCGCCCTGAACGCGGCCGGCGATACCTTGAGCACGGTGCTCCTCACCGGAGAAGAAAGCACACGCCACGCCCGGGTCCCGGGCAACGAGGTCGTGTTCGAGATTCCGAGCTGGCGAGTCGAGCGAATCGTCCCCGATCTGGAGAAGCTTCTACCGGAGGAGGGCGGGGGCCGCTGATCCGCGGGATCTGCTCCGGCGGGTCCGTGTATTCCGAGTGTGCCCCCGGGCGTATGATCCCTTAACGGACCCGCTTGCTCGGGTGTCTCTAGGAGGCGGGGGATACACCCCCGGGCAGGCCGCCAACGATGCTTGGGAACCCGTCACTATCAGGAGAACGTCCGTGCTACGCTTCGCCACCCCACCCGGGGCACTGGTCCTGTCCGCCGTACTGGTGGGACTCGTTCCCGCGACCCCGTCCGGCTTGTCCGGCCAAGATGCGAATCCGGATTCCCTCGAGCTCCTGGCTAAGGCCAAGGAGGCCCAGGCCCGCTTCGAGCGATTCCGGGAGCAGCGGATCCCCCCCGAGCTGGCCGGATACGGAGGTGGCTGCGACGACCTCATCGGCCGCTTCTGCCTCCGCTTCGGGAACGGTGAGGACGAGGACGAGTGGCAGGTTCCGGAAGAGCCGGTGGAGTTCGGAATGGCCCGGATACGGGTCCTGGATGAGCTCGCCGAAGTCGGGCAGGGGATCCCAGGTGACTCGTGGGTCCTGGGCCAGCGTGTCTACTACATGGGTGAGGTGGGCAGCTGGCGGCAGGCCGAAGCCCTGATCCGGCGCTGCAGCGGCGAGCAGTGGTGGTGCACAGCGCTCTTCGGGTACGTGACGCACGCCCAGGGTGACTGGGTCTTCGCGGCCGAGATCTTCGAGCGCGCCCTCGAGCAGATGCCCCCTGAGGAAGCGGTGCGCTTCCGCACACCCACCTACCTCCTGGACCCCGGGGCCATGGAGGTCTACGAGGCGTCCGGCGACAGGGACGCCATCGATGATCGGCTCTGGCTCCTCTCCGACCCCCTCTACATGGTCGAAGGCAACGATCGCAAGACCGAGCAGTACGCCCGGCAGGTCCTCATCCGCATGCGAGGAGAGGCGGAGAATGCCTACGGGGTGGCGTGGGGGGACGACATCGAGCAGCTCACCCTCCGCTACGGGGCCGAGAAGGCGTGGGAGCGCGTACGAAGCCTCGTGGGACAAGGCCTTCAGGACACGCGTAGGATCGTGGGCCGGCATCATCCCAAGAGCCAAGAGTTCCTTCCCCCAAAGGAAGGCCTGGAGGATCCGGCAGAAGTGGCGGCGGGGGATTGGACGGTCGGAAAGATCCGCCCGTGGACCGGGTACGTTCCTCCGTACGCGCCGGACCTCGATCCACTCGAGACCCAGGTGGCACGCTTCCGCCGGGGGGACTCGCTCCTGGTGGTAGGGGCCTTCGCGCCCGAGGTGGAGAACAAACCCGAGGTCGACAGCCGGCGGACAACCCGGAATCCGCGGGGCGTGAACATGGGGGACCGACGTGCCGAGACGCGGGGCGATCGGCAGGCCAGGCTGAATCCCTTCGGACGGCGGGTGGAGGAGCCACAGCCGTTCATGCCCGAGGAGGCTGAGGCGGAAGGACCCGTCCAGTCGGGCCTCTTCCTCATCGACACCGAGACCGGCGAGCGCCACGAGGTCCTGGGTGAGGGCCCCGAGGGCGTGTTCCAGCTCCAGGTCGACAACGGTCGCTACATCCTCGGCGTGGAGGCGTTCAGTGCCGACGCCAAAAAAGCGTGGCGGGACCGCCACGGGCTCTGGCAGGCCGACATCGTACCGGGCCTGGCGGCTGTCTCGGACTTGCTGATCCTGAAGGGCGGCGGTGACCTCCCCGAGTCGCTGGACGAGGCCCTCCCCACGGCCATGCCGGCCATCCGCATCCGCTCCGGTGAGGCGTTCAAGGTAGCATGGGAGCTGTACGGGCTCCGCATCGGCGAGTCCGCCACCGTGCGCATCGGCGTGGACCAGGGCGGAGAGGGATTCCTACGAGCGTTGGGCCAGTTCCTGCGCGTCCTGGAGCCCGACGCTCCGGTTGTCATGGCGTTCGAGGACGCGGGCCCCGACGTGCTCGGCACGGTCTTCCGCGCGGTCCAGCTGAACTTGCCAGACCTGGAGCCCGGGGAGTATGTCCTCACGGTGGAGATCGAGCTCGCCGGACGCGAGCCCATGGCCGTGCCACGGCCGATCATCATCGTTCCATGAGGGTTCATTAAAATACGGCTCCACGCTCAGCCCCCCGGGGGCGCGTCCATGCTCATCGAGGTGGACCTCCCCGAGGGTGACTTCTCTTTCTCTCTCTCTCTCTCTCTCTAGACCCAGCCTCTCGACCGGAACGACCGAAGCGTGTCGGCCCAGCGCTCCATGTCCTCGGGCAGGCCGAAGGAGATTCGGTTGTAGTCCAGCATGGGCGGAAAAATCCGGCCGACATTGATGCCCTCCATCTAGAACCGCTCGATGTAGGTCTCCAGATCACCGCCGATCTCATGCATGAGGAAGTTCGTGTGGCTAGGCAGGTACCCCAGCCCCAGCTCGTCCAACGCTCCCTGGGTGATCTGGCGGGACCGGTTGTTCATCGCGAGGGTCCGCTCGAGGTGGCCTTCGTCCTCGAGGCTCGCAAGACCCGCCTGGATGCCCATCATGTTCCGGCTGTTCTGGGCAACGAACGCCTTGATCCGCTGTACGGTGTCGGGGTGGGCGAGGCCGTACCCGAGGCGGAGGCCCGCCATCCCGTAGATCTTCGAGAAGGTTCGGGTCACGAGCACGTTGGGCCGCTCGTCGATCCACTTGGTGGCAGACCAGTACCCGGGCTCCCCCACCAGCTCGTAGTAGGCCTCGTCGATGATGAAGAAGACGGACTCGGGCGCGTCCTGGATCCACGCATCGACCTCAGAGCTGGGCGTAAGCGTCGCGGTCGGGTTGTTCGGGTTGCAGATGTAGACGACCGAAGGCCGGCGGGCCCGCTCCGTCTCCTCCCGCATGCGTCCCAGGTCGTGGGCGTAGCGGAAGTCGAGGGGCACCTTGATGAGCTGATACGGGTGGTTCTCCGAATAGTCGACGGCGTCCTCGAACGTCGGCGCCGCCATGATCAGAGGCATGTTCGGAGACGCCAGGGCCTGGATGCTGGCCTGGAGGATCTCGCTGGAGCCGGCTCCCGTGAACACGTTCTCGGCCCGCACTCCCACCTTGGCCGCAATGGCCGGGAAGAGATCCTGCTCCCAATTGTCCGGGTAGCGATTGGCCAACGAGATGGCCTGGATGACCGCCTCGCGAGCCGCCTTGGACAGGCCCATGGGGTTCTCGTTCGCGTTCAGGCGAAGCGAGCCGTCCGGAGCCAGGTGGGGCCGGGACGAAAGGAACGCGGCCAGGCGGTTGGTCTGGGCGGCGGCGGGGGTTCCCGCAGCGGTTGCAACCGAAGCCAGCGTGCTGGCCCTCAGGAATCCTCTGCGATCCATGGTACATCTCCTCTGCAGGCGGCGGCAGGCGGTGTATCGAGAATGGATAACTAGGGGATGGAGGGCGGGTTTGCCAGTCTATTGCGCCCAAGCCGCGATCAGCGGGTCGACGTCTGCATCAGGGAGGGGGCAGTCGGCCACGGTCGGCGACCGGCTATGAGGCGGACCGACCAGCCTCCCGCAAGTGCCTCCGCTCGGTCGCAGGTCTACTCGTAGAGCCGGGCCAGGCGGTCCAGCGCCAGAGGCATGAAGGGGACGGGATCTCAGCGCCCCCCGATTTCCGTAGGGGGCTCACCGGCCTCCTCCGCCTCCTCCGGCGCCTCCGTGGTGCACGTGGATGAGGGATTCGCGCGTTCCTTCGCCATCGGTACCGAGGGAGGCGGGTTTCCGGTGCCACCTCGGCTGCCTAGTTCCCTTCCCCGACCTCTCCTTCCTCGGGCTCGGGTGGAGCGGCCCAGAAGACTACCTGGTGGCCGACCACGGGATGGACCGGGCCGATGCCTACGTGCTGGCTTCCCTGGCCGGCGACCTCAAGATCTCGGAGGTGGTGGACATGCCGCACTATCTGGTGAGCATGCACATGCCGAAGGAGGTGCTGGGGGTAGGCAGGTAGGCCTCTCGGGCGGCGGTAACCAAGAACGACGCACCGAGCCCGCCCCCGTGGAGGGACTGCTAGCCTGGCTCTACCGCGCCGGTCGCTCGAGCTCCCTGGCGTGTAGCTGGTCGTAGAAGTCGAACATCTCGCGGTTGTACTCCGGATCGCGGGCCTGCTCGAAGGGCTCGATGATCTGGAAGAGGATCCTGAGTCGCTGCGGCATGGTCAGGTGCTCGCGGAGGTCCTCGGCCTCCAGGAACCCGTGGGCACGGAGCTGCTGGGTCTTTCGGAAGTACGACTTGATGAGCCGGCGGGCGGCGTTGGTCTGCCGGACGACCCGCTGCTCCTTTGCAGGGCGATCTTCCATCGCGTCCAGGGTGGCGAACAGCTCGGTTGCCCAGTCCTCTCCCCGCTCCTTCACCCACCGACGCACGTGCCCGACGGCCCGGTAGTAGTCGTCCGACCAGAACTGGTCGTGGAGGTGGGAGATCAGCAGGCCGCGATCGGAGCGCTGGGGCCCGGTCACCCCACTTGCCGCCCCGGCCACCTCGTCTCCAGCCTCGGTCACGTCACCTCTGGGCCGCGGCGTTGTACACTTCGTTTCCGCCGTTGAAGGTCTGCTCGACCTCGATCTCACGGATCCGCTCGGGGTCCACCACCAGGATATCCTCGCTCAAGACCACGAAGTCGGCGAGCATGCCGGCCTCGATGGACCCCTTCGTGTCTTCGTCGAAGGTGAGGTACGCCGGAGCTACCGTGTGGAGGCGAATCGCCTCCTCCACCGTCACCGCCTCTTCGGGTCCGTAGACCTTGCCCTCCCACCCCTTCCTGGTCACCGCCGACCACATCGTGAGTAGGGGTCCGTAGGGCGCGCCCTCGGCACCGCGCGACACGGTGATCCCGGCCTCCTGGAGTGAGCGGGTCGGGTTCTGGGTCGCCTCCCGCTCGGCGGTGAGCGCCTCCACGGCGAACGCGCCCAAGCCGACGGTGAAGCTCGGCTGGCTCGCCACCATGATCCCGTTCCGGGCCATGGTCTCCAATGTGGCCTTGGGGGGTCTCACCGCCACGTGATGCATGTAGTGTCGGTGATCGTCGCGGGGGAGCTTCTCGGTCCTTCAAGGGTGGGGATCCATTCGTCGAGGGAGGTCGCCACCACCACGGAATGCCCGTCCCGCACGAGGGACCGCTCGAGAACCTCACCAACCAAGGCATCGTCGTCGACGATCAAGATGCGGAGTACGTTCTTGGGCTTCTGTGTGTCAGCGACAGGAGCCGCTTGGAGAGGCACCAGTGATCCTCCTTCACACGCGAGGTACACATGGAAGGTCGAGCCCTCGTTCTCGTCGCTCTCGACCGTCATCCCTACCCCGCAGCTCCGTACGACTCGATGTACTGTCCAGAGACCGAACCCCGCACCGCGGCCCCGCTTCGTAGTGTAATGCCGGTCGAACAATCGTTCTCGGTCACCCGTCGCGATCCCCGATCCCGCGTCCGCCACCACGAGATGAACATACCGCCCGGCCGGTAGGACGCCCCCCTCCACCTCCATCGGCGAATAGACCTCCGCGTTCATGGATCCGATGGTGATCTCGCCGCCCCGGGGCATGGCGTCCTTGGCGTTCATGATCAGGTTGAAGGTCACCTGCTCCACCTTGGCCGGGGTCGCATTGGGCGAGCCAGAGGTCTTCCTGGGCGCGGACGCTCAGTCGGATGTCCTTGCCCAGAACCCGAGCGAGAATGGGCTCCAGGCCGCGCGCCAAGGTGGAGACGTGCGCCAAGGTGGCGCTCGCCCTCTGGCGGGTCGAGAACTCGAGAATCTGCTTGACGAGGGCCGAGCCTCGGGCCGCCGCTCCCTCGACGATCCTGAGGTTGGCCCGGCTCACCCCGGAGAGCCCCTCCTCTTCCGCCACCAACGGCGTCCTCGCAAGTATCGTGGTGAGAAGGTCGCTGAAGTCGTGCGCGACCCCACTCAGGAGGGTGCCCAGAGACTCCAAGCGCTGTGCCCGCCAGAGGCGCTCTTTGAGCCACCGTTCCACCGCCAGCCCCGGAGCCGATCACGACTACGTCATAGCGGTGCTCGCTCAACGGTGGCGAGTCCCCATCGGCCTCTCCGTCGCGCCCCGAGCGCCCGCTCCAACCCGCCGCCGAAGCCCTGTAACCCAGCTCCTTCCGCACACGATCCTGGCCGTAATAACCCATGAACACGAGGGTTCGGAGCCCCCAGAAGCCCCGCCTGATCAAGAGCAAGGGGGCATTCTCGAGCCTGGTGAGGTGAGCCCTGCGTGCGGCAGGCCCCAAGCGAGTGAAGGGCCGTCCGTACGGGAGCAGGGCCAGCCAGTTGGCGAGACGAATGAAAAGAAGCAGCTGGCGGACCATGGCCTCGGGTCGCATGGCGAGCGCCCCCGAGACGATGCCTTCGGCTTCTTGCCAGCCGGCTTCGTCGAGGGTGGCCGCCTCCGGAACGATGGATGCGGCCAGCGCCCGGAACGGGCCTCGAACAGGTGCGAGGAGTGAAGGCGTCACGATCGGCTCCCAGTTGGGAAGTGCTCGAAGCACGCGTGTGGGCGATAACGTGTCTGTCGGGTCACCACCCCGGCAAGTGCCTCCGCCGAGGTCGATGACACCCATGCCATGAAACCTGGAGGGGAGTGCGTGTATAGGCGAGCCTGCTCGGCCCTGGTCCTGGTAGCCGTCACCGCGTGCGGCAGCGAGCCACCCGCCCTGACGGTCGGCGCTGTCGCCTTCGCTGAAAGCGAGCTTCTCGGCCTCAACGAGGCACGTCGGCTCGAGCTCGCCACGCTCACCGCTTTCGGCCTGTCCACGGCCCGCGGAGAGACGCTGGTCGTACTCGCGCCCCTCCTCGAACGCTCCAGAGAGGAGGCGCTGCTCACGCATGTCGCAGCCGAGCTCATGCTGAAGAACGGAAAAGTCGAGGACGAACAGCTCAGGGCTCACTACCTGACCAATCCCGCCATGGAGCTCACCGTTCGGCACGTTCTCTTCTTCTCGGAGCGCTGGCGGCCCCAATCACACCGCGCTGAAGCCCGACGCAAGGCTGTGGCCGCCCTCCAACGCCTCCGAGAGGGGGACCCCTTCCCCGAGGTCGCCGCAGAGCTCTCCGAGGAGCCCGGAGCGGAAGGACGCCAGGGCCTGCTCCAGCCCGGTCGCGAGGGATCGTGGGTGTCGGAGTTCTGGAACGCGGCTCTGGCCGGGGAGGTGGGAGAGATCAGCCCCGTGGTCGAGACCCAGTACGGATTCCACGTCCTCCGTCTCGAGCAGAGGGAGATCGTGCCCTTCGAGGAAGCCCGGCCGACCGTGGTCCTGGAAGTGGCGAGCCTCTTGGGATCACTGGACCAGGCCCGGGAGCGCGCGTCCCTGGAGCAGGCCCAGGAGCTCGACGTCTCGATCCCCGAAGCGGAGCTGGTTGCGATCAATCGCGAGTGGGGCGATCGAGCACTCCGCTGGAGCACCGCCTTCGGCTTCGCGCCGGATCTCTCTCCCTCCCAGGTGAAGGAGGCCGCCCGGGCGGCTCTGGGCT
Organism: Longimicrobiales bacterium; assembly: GCA_965238005.1. GTDB lineage: Bacteria > Gemmatimonadota > Gemmatimonadetes > Longimicrobiales > Gaopeijiaceae > CBDCKN01. Next base: position 1,223,874 of record OZ250165.1, on the reverse strand, counting down.
CGACGGCCCAGAGCGCCGCCATCGCTCGCAAACGAGCTAGCCGAACTGAGGTCGCTGTTCGAGTTCGCCTACCCCATCGAACTGGCACCCGGCTCGTAGCCGAGCGAAACACTGGAGGGGTCGGGGCCGTAGAAGGAACACATGAAGGCTCAGACCAAGCGTAAGCTCGCGTTCCTCGGTGGCTTTGCCGCCTACTTCAGTGCGCTCTGGTTCCTGTGGGACACCGCCGCCGTGTATCCGTTGAAGGTCTTCGTAGTCCTGCTCCACGAGATCAGCCACGCCCTCGTGGCCGTGGCGACGGGTGGGACCATCGAGCGGATCGTCCTCGACCCCAATCAGGGCGGTGCTTGTTACTGCCCAGGCGGGAATGCATTTGCGACCCTAACAGCCGAGTATCTCGGCAGCCTGGCCTGGGGTGGCCTCCTCGTCACCGCGGGACAGGCCAAGCGCATCAACAGCCGCTGGGTGACGGGAGCTGTCGGCATCCTGGTTATCGCCCTTACCCTCGCTTACGTCCGAAGCACGTTCGGGTTCGGGTTCGGGTTGGCCTTCGGCCTGGCCCTCGTCATCGGGGCTGCCAAGCTGTCGGCGGCCGTCAATCAAGGGATCCTTCTCACGCTCGGGCTGACGAGCTGCCTCTACGCCATCCTCGACATCAAGAGCGACATCCTGGACCGGCCCGAGCTCCAGTCCGACGCCGCCATGCTCGGCGATCTGACGGGCATACATACGGTGGTCTGGGGGAGCCTTTGGATCACCGTCGCCGTACTGGCCAGCGCCTGGCTATTCCACCGTTCGTACCGCAATGCTTGACGGATCCCGTATGTAGTGGTGTCACGGCGTACTACACGCCGTGGTTGATTTCCTCTTGATCTCATCGGGTCGGCCCCGTAGGTTGGCGTTGACCTTTGGACGGTCTGGGCCGCCCCGGCCCCCCAAGTGAGGGGGAAAGGACGCGGACCGCGGGTCCCGGAGCCCGCCGGCGATACGCCCACAGTCGAACCGAAATAAGGAGGTGATCAATTGTCTAGTCCAAGTAGCCTGTCCAGCCTGGCAAGGGCAAGCGATCGCCGTTTCGGTCTGTAGGAGCCGAATCGGCTTCAGCTGTTCGCGCCATAAGCGGCCATCGCGCCGGGTTGCGACAGAAGAAACGCGCCGTCGGGCCGGCTGACCCGACGGCGCGTTGTTTTTTGCTGGTGGGCCTCCCGCGGGATGGCCCAGGCGTATGTTTCAGCCGAAGTAGGCCGGCGCGTTTCCCGGCTTCCATTTTATGTTGCAGCCGACGCTGGACCGATGCTCGCCCGAGATGGGCCTTCCTTCCAGCAGAGCATCGGTCGCCGTCCTCAAGTCATGCCCGGTCACGGGCACGCCGTTGCCCGGTCGGCTGTCGTCGAACTGCCCTCGATAGACCAGGCGGCGCTCTCCATCGAAGAGAAAGAAGTCAGGCGTGCAGGCGGCGGCATAGGCCTTCGCCACCGACTGATCCTCGTCGAACAGGTACGGGAAGGTGTACCCCACCTCCTCCACCTCACGAGCCATCATCTCGGGACTGTCCTCCGGATAGGTCTCGACGTCGTTGGAGTTGATGCCCACCACGGCGAGCCCCTTCTCCTGGTACACCCGAGCGAAGTCGGCGAGCTCGGCACGCAGGTGCTTCACGAACGGGCAATGGTTGCAGAGGAAGACCACGAGCAGACCCGGTGCGTCTGCCAAGTCGTCGAGTGAGACGGTTCCACCGTGGGTGTCGGGAAGCGCGAACCCTGGAGCCTGCGTACCGATGGGGGCCATCGTCGATGCGGTCTTGACCACGGATCCTCCTGCGTATCGGTGGTGGAACGGCGGGGCGCCGGTCCAAGACCCGGTACCCAGGAGCCCCCGGTGTGGATCCAGCGTCTTTGCCTCCGGCCGGCGTTGCCTGGCGTGCGCCTTCCTACTCGGCCCTCGACATAGGGTCAACCACCTCTGCATAGGGTCAACCACCTCTGTCGAATCCACCGCTGCTGATGATCAACGAACCGAGGAGGACAAGCCGAAGCCAGCGGGAAGTGTTCAGCCACCGCGGTCAGCGATCAGCTTCCGTCACCACCCTTGAGCTGCTCGGGCAACGTGACAAGGTCGAGCACCTTGAAGCGCCGCTCGCCCATCGGTAGCTCGATGGTCACCTCCTCGGCCTGACGGGCTCCCATGAGCCCACGACCGATGGGTGAGGCCATGGAGACCTGTCCCCCGTCCAGATCCATGAAGTCACCGGCTACGATGGTCAGCTGCTTCACCTCGTCCAGGGCCAGGTCGTGGATCTCGACCTTCGACCCGAAGCCCACTCGATCGGCGGGCATGGCATCGACGTCGATCTTCGAGAGCTCGGACATGCGGCTGGCAAGGTGGCCGATGCGAGCTTGGACGAACTGCTGTCGCTCGAGGGAGGACTTGTACTCGGCGTTCTCGCGCAGGTCGCCCAGCTCAACGGCCTTTTGAATGCGTTCCGGGAGAAGGACGTTGAGCTCGTGTGTCAGCAGCTCGATCTCCGCTTCGATTTTCTCGCGAATCTCATCCAACATGAGGCACCGGTCCTGAAGGCAATGCTGAAACAGGTGGGCCTGGGTGGCCCCCGGCGAAGAAAGCAGCCCACTCCGGTCCGGTCCCGAGGAGCGGCCCGCGCGCTCAAGTTAGCACCTCGCCCAGTTGGAACGAAAGAGCATCCGCGGTCGACACGACCTACCTGCTCCCGGCGGACCGTAGGGTCGCAGGGTATCGCGGCCTATCTCTCGCGCTCGAGGATCCGGGTGAGGCACGTGGGCCCGCCCGAGCCTTTGACGCAGATCTCGGCTGCCTCGAACACGTGAACCTCGGCGCCTGCAGCCTCCATCCGTCGCCCCGTCTCGGGACTCCCCTCGGCTACGACGCATAGGCGCGGCGCGACCGCGAGCACGTTGCAGCCCAGGGTGTCGTACTCCTCCTCCCCCGGCCCACGGCCACAAGATCGCGGTGCGTCTGGCGCTCGGCGCGCGAAGCCCGGCTCGATGGCCTGAGCGAAGCCGAGGGCGGCTCAACGGAAAGCCGTGGCCCATAGCCACACACGGGCGGCCCCGGCGCCTCTCTCGGGAACGACGAAGTCCTGGTACCCCTCGAGGAGATCTCCCAGGAAGAAGGTTTCAGGAGGTCCCGTCGAAGGGTGCTACCCGACGCTTGGCGGGTGCTACCCCTCTCGGGGATCCCCTTCGTCCAGTACCTTCAGGGTGCGCTCGGCACGGTAGCGCCGAACGGCCTCCCGAATCTCCGGGAACTTGTTGCCTAGCATCTCACCGGCCAGAAGCGCGGCATTGGTCGCCCCCGGCTTGCCGATGGCGAACGTCCCCACCGGGATGCCCGCCGGCATCTGAACGATGGACAGAAGGGAGTCCAGTCCGTCCAGGGCCCATCCCTTGGTGGGGACGCCCAGGACTGGGACGACGGTCTTGGCCGCCATCATCCCTGCCAGGTGGGCCGCCCCGCCGGCGCCGGCGATGATGACCTCGAGTCCTCGCTCTTCCGCAGTCGAAGCGTACTCGATGCAGAGGTCCGGAGTGCGGTGACCGGAGATGACCCGGACCTCGTGAGGGATCCCGAGGCTCTCCAGTGCTTCTACGGCCCGACTCATGATCTCCCAGTCGGACCGGGAGCCCATGACCACGCCCACGAGTGGCTTGGAGTCATTCATGGGAGGGAGCTTGGGTTGGGCGTGGACGCGGGTCAATAGGGCACGGCAGCGTCTCGACAATGACGGCCTCGTCGCCTACACTCGCGGGCACCATGACCGACATGACTCGGCCTCCCGAAGGCCCGCCCGTCTGGCCGTCCCACCGCCTGGATCTGCTGGCATTCCTGCCCATGATCCAGATGGTCTGGAGCGACGGCGTTCTGACCCCCGACGAGCTGCTGGTCCTGTGCGAGGGGCTGGAGGACCAGGAATGGCTCGATACTGAAGGCCGGGAGATCCTCAGGAGCTGGCTCCGTCCCGACTCACCACCGACCCCGACGGCCGTCGTGGAGCTGCGCGAGATCGTCCGGAGCTGGTGGCCCGAAGACCGGCGCGTGCCCGATTCGCTTGCAGGCCTGGGGCTCGAGCTGATCCGCGGGGCGGGGCTGACGGCGGGACCCTGGAGTGAGGATCGCGCGCCGGAGGCCCTCGCCCGGGCCGAGGAGCGCCTTGGGATACCCGGGCCGGAAGCCGTTCGAGAGCTGTTGGGCGTCTCCGGCCCCCCCCGCAGCGAGCGCCACCGGCACACACGCTTTTGGATTGAGTCTCTCGGCTGGTACCTGAACGACACGCACGTCGACATACGGACCCGCGTCCTCGAGCTCATGAAATCCCCCGAGCTGGCCCTGCCGGCGGGGCTGCCTAGAGGCGAGTACCGGGAGCGGGTGCTCCAGGCGCTCCAGGTACTGGCGCGGGAGGGCCTGGGCAGCCTCGAGTACCCGGCGGCCTACGGCGGCCGGGACGACCCGGGCGCGGCCATCACGGTCTTCGAGACTCTGGCCTACGGAGACCTGAGTGTGCTGGTCAAGTTCGGGGTACAGTTTGGGCTCTGGGGTGGAAGCATCCTCCAGCTCGGCACGGCGCACCATCACGAGGCGTACCTCGCCAGGATAGGCTCCCTGGAGCTTCCGGGCTGTTACGGGATGACAGAGACGGGGCACGGCTCGAACGTTCGGGATCTCGAGACGGTCGCCCGCTACGACGCGGACGCCGGAGAGTTCGTCGTTCATACCCCCTCGCCGGACGCAAAAAAGGACTGGATCGGGAACGCGGCCCTCCACGGCCGCATGGCCACGGTCTTCGCCCAGTTGGAAGTGGGCGGCACGCCCCACGGAGTCCACGCTTTCGTGGTTCCAATCCGGGACGGTGACGGCCAACCTCTTCCCGGAGTGACCATCACCGATCGGGACGACAAGGTGGGCCTGAACGGGGTCGACAACGGGACCCTGTCCTTCCACGACGTTCGGATCCCCAGGGGGAACCTCCTCAACCGCTTCGGCGAGGTGACCCCCGAAGGCGTCTACTCGAGCCCGATCCCGAGCTCCGGTCGCCGCTTTTTCACCATGCTGGGCACGCTCGTGGCCGGCCGGGTGAGCGTGGCGGCCGCGTCCGTGAGCGCCGCCAAGACCGCCCTAACCGTGGCGATACGTTACGGCGATAGACGCCGGCAGTTCGGGCCGTTCGGCTCGGAGGAGGCCCCGATCCTCGACTACCGGGTCCACCAACGCCTCCTGTTGCCCCGGCTCGCCACCACATACGGACTACACTTCGCGGTCCGGGACCTCATCAGGCGTTACACGACCGGCGGAGAGGTGACCAAGGCAGCAGAGGGCTCCGAGTCAGAAGGACGCCCCGACGGAGGAACGCCCGACAGGGCGGTGGAGGTCGACGCCGCCGGTCTCAAGGCCTACGCATCCGCCTCCGCGGTGGCGACGATCCAGGCCTGCCGGGAGGCCTGTGGCGGCCAGGGGTATCTGGCGGCCAATCCCCTGGGTGTCCTGCGGAACGATGTCGACGCCTTCACCACGTTCGAGGGCGCCAACCCCGTGTTGCTTCAACTTGTCGCGAAGGGGCTGTTGTCGGGCTATCGGGACGAGTTGGGAGACCTGAGACTCTGGGGGATGCTTCGACACGTGGCCGAGCGGGCAGGAGTGCGTTTGACGGAGATGAACCCCGTCGTCACTCGGAGAACCGACGAGGATCACCTCCGGGACCCCGAATTCCACGTGGCCGCCTTCCGATACAGGGAGGATCGCCTATTGACCTCCGCGGCCAGGCGTCTCAGGGATCTCCTGGAAGACGGTGTGCACTCCTTCGACGCCATGAACCGCACGCAGGACCACCTCGTTACCCTGGCGCACTCCCACGTCGAGCGCCTCGTCCTGGAACGCTTCCGGCACGCTGTCGTGCGTGCTCCGACTCCCGGGCTCTCGGAGGCCTTGGATGGCCTGGCCACGCTCTATGCCCTGGCCACCATGGAGACGAACCGGGCCTGGTACCTCGAGAGCGGCTATATGGAGCCGGCCAAGACACGTGCCATCCGATGGCTCGTGAACGAGCTCTGCTCCGAGATCAGGGAGCAAGCCGTGTTCCTCGTGGACGGGTTCGCGATTCCGGACGAGGTGCTACGAGCGCCCATCGCGCCGGAAAGCGGGGACTCCACACGAGTCTGAGGGCCCCCGCAGCACTGATCGCACAGCGTTTTCGACCTCGGTACCTCCACGCCCCGGGGAAGGAAACACTTGTTTCCTGAAAACCGGCTCAGCATCTTTCAAGGGTTCAAGACATCTCGACTTCCCCGAGGAAGGGACATATGACTCGCAAGATCGTGTCCGCCTGCGCGGTAGTGGCTAGCCTGTTGGCGGTGACTCCCGCTCTGGCCCAGACGCCGGCGTGGTCGGCGGACCGCCCGGACGGGCACGCCCCGGTTGGGGTCCTGGCCGACTATACCCTGGAAAAGGGCGAGTTCTACATCGGTTATCGGTACTACCGAGAGGGCTTCGAGGGGACGCTCGTCGGCACAACGCCGTTCTTCTCTGACGAGGTCCTGGACATCTTCTTCGTGGCTCCCCTGTCCCTCGACAGAGAGACGCACGATTTGGAGCTGCGCTGGGGATTGCTCGACAACGTCACGGTCTCCGTCTCGATGCCGTTCATCAGCAGCAGCATGTTGAACCTCACGGACGACGAGTTCTTCCAGACGACGTCGAACGACATCGGTGACCCGAGCGTCCGCTTTCTAATCGACCTGTTCAGGATCGACCAGTACAGGATGCATATCCTGCTGGGGAGCACAATCCCGATCGGTGAGAGCCGTGAACGGGACGAGACACCGTTCTCCGGCACGGGCAGAGACGTGCTGCCCTTCGCCATGCAGCCCGGCTCCGGGGCCCCGGACTTCTTGGGAGGCCTGGGTTTCACCGCCCAGAACGAGGTGGCCAGCGTCGGAGCGCATGCCAATGTCACCATCCGCGCCGTCAACAACGGGCAAAACTATCGCTACGGTGACCGGTTCGAGTTCACGGCTTGGGGTGCGTACAACTTCAATGATTGGCTGAGCCTATCGGCCCGGGTCCTCTACGAGACCGAGGGAGAAGTCGAGGGTGTCGATCCGCGCACTGACGGGACGGTGGATCCGAGCGCGAACCCGTTCGCCCAGGGAGGCGAGCGGACCTACATCCCGTTTGGCGTCAACCTCTACTTCCGGGACGGAGCGGTGAGGGGCCACCGGATCGCCCTCGAGTGGTATTACCCGGTCCATGAGGATCTGAACGGGCCCCAGCTGTCAGCCGATCGGACCTTGGTCGCTTCCTGGCAGATCGTGTTCTAGACCACGCGTACCGTGTGGTAGGCCTTCTTCCCTTTCCTCAGAAGCAGAAAGCGGCCCTCCACGGCGTCTTCGAGCCGGACCTTGGCTTCCACGTCCTGAACCCGGACGTTGTTCACATAGATACCGCCTCCCTCGATGGAGCGGCGGGCATCACCCCGTGAGCTCGCCACCCCGGCCGACGCCAGCAGGTCGAGGATCCCTTTCCCCTCCCCTTCCAACTCCGCCCGCGGTATCTCGCTGGAGGGTACGTCGGCGAATATGTCGGCAATCTCGTCTGCCCCCAGGCCCGTGAGCTCGCCCCCGAAGAGGACGGCCGTCGCCGCTTGGGCGCCGGCCAGGCCCGTCTCGCCGTGGACACTCCTCGTGACCTCCTCCGCCAGCCTCCGATGGGCTGCCCTCTCGTGCGGGCGCTCGGCCAACTCCGCCTCTTCGACCGCGATCTCGTTGGCGTCCCGCAGCGTGAAGTACTTGAGGTATCGCACGACGTCGCCGTCAGCGACGTTCATCCAGAACTGGTAGAACCGATAGGGAGAGGTGAGCATGGGGTCGAGCCAGACGGACCCCGCCTCGGTCTTGCCGAACTTGCGGCCTCCGGCCCCGGTCACCAGCGGGTAGGTGAGGCCGTGGGCCTTCTCGCCCGTCATCCTCCTCACCAGGTCGATTCCCGCCGTGATGTTCCCCCACTGGTCGCTGCCACCCATCTGGAACGTGCACCCGTAGTGCTCGTTGAGGGCCACGAAGTCGTAGGCTTGCAAGAGGGCGTAGCTGAACTCCGTGTAGGAGATCCCCACGCCCTCGTCCTCCAGCCGACGCCGTACCGACTCCTTCTTCAAGAGAGCGTTCACCGAGAAGTGCTTTCCGACGTCCCGAAGGAAGTCGACCATTGCGATGTCGCCGAGCCACTCCAGGTTGTCCACCGTACGGGCCGGGTTGGCGGCACACTCGAAGTCGAGAAAGTGCTCGAGCTGAACCTGCATGGACGCCAGATTCTCGGCGGCCTTTTCCTTGGTGAGGAGCTGCCGCTCTTCGATCTTCCCGGACGGGTCCCCGATGAGCCCGGTGCCCCCGCCCACGAGCACGATGGGGTGGTGCCCCATACGCTGGAGGTGTACGAGACCCATGATGGGCATGAGGGAGCCCACGTGGAGACTCGGCGCCGTGGGATCGAAGCCGATGTATCCCGTCACGGACCCCTCTTGAAGGGCCGCGCCGGCCCCTTCGGTGGCGTCCTGCAACATCCCGCGCCAGCGGTATTCTTCCAGTAGGTTCATATCGCTCGGTTCAGTTTCGTCGTCCGGATTCGGAAGCCGAAAGATAGTCGCGGTCCGATCGGACGCGAGGCAAATTTCAGCCACCGGTGAGTCGGGCGACTAAAAAGGGCCGATTCCGACGAGACGGGCCCGTACCTCCGCCCGGTCAATCTTGCCGTTTGCGTTCCTGGGAAGCTCTTCCGCGACGGCGAGCCGTCTGGGCACCTCGGCACCCGAGACCCGCTCCCGCACGGCGGACTCCAGCGCTTCTATGTCCAGCACCCCGGATTCAGGGACGACCAGGGCCCCCACCACCTCACCCCAGGTGTCGTCGGAAATACCGACCACGGCGACGGCGGCTACACCCGGAAAGTCCAGAATCACCTCCTCGACCGACTTGGGATCGATGTTGACCCCGCCGGATATGATGCGTTCGTCCATGCGTCCGGTGATCCACAGGTGTCCTTCCTCATCCAGGGTGCCGAAGTCTCCGCTGGCCAGCCATCCGTCTTCGTCGACGAGGGACGGAGCCACTGTCGGCCCACGTACCCAGATCTCTCCGCTCTCCAGCAACCGGAGCTCAACCCCGTCGATGGGAGAGCCGACCGTGCCCGGCTTTTCCGCCACGAGCTCGGGAGGCGCGGTGGCGACCTGCGAGCAGGCCTCGGTCAAACCGTATGAAAGGGCCACGGGGTATCCCCGGTCGAGGGCCTCCTCCACCAGTCGCTCTCCGGTTGCCGCCCCACCGATGACCAGGCAGCGAAGGCTGGATGGAACGGGCGCGCCGCCACGAGCATCGAGGAGCTGGTGGAGCATGGTCGGAACGAGTGACGCGTGCGTGACCTCTCCGTGGTCGATGAGCTCCGCCAGGGTCCTCGGGGAGTACGGCCCCCGAACGAGGAGGCACGATCCCGAGTGCACCACCCTGTGGACCAGGGCCAGCCCGCCGATATGGGCCAGAGAGAGCGATGCATACCAGCGATCATCCGGTCCCAGGTCCAGACGGGCCGACACTGCTCGCGCGCTGGCGTTCAGAGCATCCATGGTCACCGGCACGACTCCGGGCTCGCCGGACGTGCCGGATGTCCGGAGGAGGGCGAAGGGCCGGGGTGCACCCGCCTCTTCCCCCATGCCGCCGTGGCCCGGGGGCGGCTTGGGCAGGTCGTCCACGGTCGTGAACCAGTCCGGGTCCAGTCCCAGCCCGCGCACGTCAGCATCAGTGCTCAACAAGAGGTCGGGCCCGACCGCATCCAGGGCCCGCTCCATCGCTTCCGATCCCAGTCGGGGGTTCAGAACGACCAGGGTGGCTCCGGTGCGAGGAACCGCGAAAAGGGCCTGGACCGAGAGGGCGCTCTGGTGAGAGACCAGGGCCACGGTGGCTCCGGAGCCCGAGCCGAAGGGCGCCAGGCGGCGGGCCATCCGGGCCACGGCGGCATCGAGCTGGGCATAGGTCCAGACCTGAGCCCCGTCATCCAGGGCCAGAGCGTCGGGCCGGCTCCCGGCGGCGGCGTGGAGAGGATCGCTCATCCGAAGGCCAAGCCCACGCTGAGCAGCACGCCGTAGAGCGCCACCACCCGCGCGGTCCCCGGTAAGGCAGGAACCAACTCCCGGGCGTCGTCCTTCGTCATGATTAGGGTCACCGGAGTGATCGAGGCGATGCCGGCGCCGAAGGCGACGAGGGCAGTCCCGGGCCACCCGTAAAGCGCCACGCCCAGAACCGGCACCGCGAATCCCACACCCATCAGCAGCACGTATTCGATCCTGCTACCGAGCCGGCCGAGGCGGACCGCGAGGGTGCGCTTCCCGGCCGCCGCGTCGGTGTCGAGGTCCCTCACGTTGTTGGCCACCAATATGGTCGTGTTCAGGGCGCCGATTCCAACGCCGGCCACGAGTGCGTCTCCCGGAAGCGCCAGGGCCTGGACCCAGTACGTCCCACCCACCGCCACCAGGCCGAAGAAGACGAACACGAAGGGATCGCCGAGCCCATGGTAGGCCAGTGGGTAAGGGCCTCCCGTGTACGCCACGGCGCAGAGAAGCGAAGCCAACCCGATCCATACGATGGGCCATCCGCCCACCGAGACGAGGTAGACTCCTACGAGGAACGCCACGAACAGCGTGATGACCATTCCCCACCACACCTGCCTGGGCGGGATCAGGCCGGCCTGAGTCACCCTGAGGGGACCCACCCGATTCTCGGTGTCACCCCCCCGAAGAAAGTCGTAGTAGTCATTGGCGAGATTCGTCCCGATCTGGATGAGGAGCGCGCCCAGGAGGGCGGCCGCTGCCGGGGCAGCTCGGTATGTGCCGTGGGCCCCAGCAAGGCCCGTCCCCACGAACACGGGAGCCGCCGCCGCCGACAGCGTCTTCGGACGTGCGGCCAGAATCCAGGCGCGGGTGCGGGAGATGGGTTCTACCACGGCAGCCACGGAAACTGCCGGAAGTTCGCTTTGCGCTTCTCGAGGAACGCGTTCTTCGCCTCCTTCGCCTCTTCCGTCATGTAGTAGAGGAGCGTGGCGTTTCCGGCGAGCTCCTGGATTCCCGCCTGGCCATCGACATCCGCGTTGAAGGAGGACTTGAGAAGCCTGATGGCCAGGGGGCTCTTGTCGAGGATCTCCTGGGCCCAGCGCCAGCCCTCCATCTCCAGCTCCTCGGCGGGCACGACCTTGTTCACCATGCCCATCTGGAGCGCCTCCTGTGCGCTGTAATGGCGGCAAAGATACCAGATCTCCCGAGCCTTCTTCTGACCCACCATCCGGGAAAGAAACGACGCCCCGAAGCCGCCGTCGAAGCTTCCGACCCTGGGGCCGGTCTGACCGAATACGGCGTTGTCGGCCGCCAGCGTGAGATCACATACGATGTGGAGCACGTGGCCGCCGCCGAGGGCGTATCCTGCCACGAGGCAGATCACAGGCTTCGGCATGCTGCGGATATAGCGCTGCAGCTCGAGAACGTTGAGCCGGGGCACCCCGTCTTCTCCCACGTAGCCCGCGTCCCCTCGGACCTTCTGATCTCCCCCTGAGCAGAAGGCGTAGACCCCGTCCTCCGCCGGGCCTTCTCCGGTGAAGAGCACCACACCGATGCGAGTGTCTTCGCCCGCGTTCTTGAAGGCTTCCTGCAGCTCCAAAATTGTCCCGGGCCGGAAGGCGTTACGGATGTGGGGCCGGTTGATGGCGATGCGGGCCACCCCGTCGGCCTTCTTGTAGGTGATGTCTTCGTACTCCTTGACCACCTCCCACTGCGGCTCACTCATCTACGGGCATCCTAGGTCTCGAGTCATTGCCGTCGTCATGTGTCGATCGAGCGCAGGTCACGCCACCTCGATCTCGCGTCGGACCGCCTCGACCACCGCCTCGATCACCTCCCGGTGCCGACGCTGATTCTCGTCGCGGTCCGTTCGAATCTCCAGAATCCGGAGTCCCGGCTCAAGCAAGGCCTCACGAAGAGACTCCGAGGTGCGGGTCGGGTCGTCCAGGCGACGGTACGGAATCCCGTACAGATCCGCGGCGTGGCGAAAGTCGAGCCCATGCGGCGTTGCAAAATAGCGAGTGAACTCGGGCTCGTACTCCTGGATGGGGAGCATGTGGAAGATGCCACCCCCGTCGTTGTTGATCACCACGAAGAGCACGTTCAGCCGATTCTCTCTCACCGCGAACAGTCCATTCATGTCGTGGTAGAAGGCCAGATCTCCGAGCACAGCCACCATGGGCGGCTCATTTCGGTCTGACGAATCGCCGGCTCGTGAAGAAGTCGCCGCCGCGACTCCCGCCACCGTGGAGACGATTCCGTCGATCCCGCTGGCACCTCGATTCCCGAAAATGCGAAGACGCTTCGGCCCTGCCCCTCCGAACGCGTCCAAATCCCTCACCGGCATGGAGTTGGAGACGAAGAGGGTACCCCCCTCCGGGAGGGTCTCCACCACGGCCGAGAGGACGTCTCCCTCGAAGAAGTCGCCACCAACCCTCTGCACCGCCTCCCGAGCGACTCGGTCGAGGCGCTCCCATACCCCGCTCCATCCGGCCGGCGCGACAGTTCGGGACACGCCGGTCGCCACCTCGGCGAGTAGCGCCGCCACGTCGGCCTGTACGTAGCGGGATCCGGTAGACAATGAGTCCTTTTGCGGGTGTCCTGCCCCGATCACGATCTGGGGCACACTTCCACACTCCTCCAGGAAGGTCAGGACCCCGGCCGACGTGGGAGGCCGCCCGACTCGGAGGATGAGGTCGGGCCGAAGCCGGCCCCGAGCCGCGGGGTCCCGGAGGAAGAGGTCCGATGTCGCGATCGGAGGTGACCCACAGTCGTGTCCGAAGCGTGCCCCGGAGAGAGGGTCCGCGAGAAGAGGGAGGCCGGTGGCTGCGGCAAGACGGATCAGGGCAGGCCCGGCGCGGTCGGGATCGGCAACGGGGCCGGCCACGATGAGCCCTCTCTCGCCGGCTCGAAGAAAGCTGACGAGCGCCTCCACCTCCCCGGCCCGGAGAGCGCCGCCGGAGCTCGGAAGGGCCTCCATGGGAGCCCCGTCGGGTCGGCCATCCAAGCCCCATGGATCCGCCTCCCGTAGGCTTCCCACTCTCGCCGGATCCATCTCGACGGGCTCCAACGGCTTGTCGAACGGGAGGTTCACGTGGACCGGCCCAGGATCGGGCCCCAGGGTCCGGGCCACGGCCTTGCAGGCCAGAGCCCTCGTTTCCCGTAGCTTCTCGAGGGCCGGGTCACCGGCGTCGAGGCTCTCCCTGGGATACGACCCGTAGATGCCCTCCTGATCGATGGTCTGGTTGGCGTCGGAGCCACGAAGGCGGAGGGGTCGATCCGCTGTAAGGACCAACAGAGGCACGCCACTCCGGGACGCCTCGATGACGGCGGGAAAGAGGTTGGCCGTGGCGGTACCCGACGTGGTGATCACGGCTGCGGGGTTGCGCGTGGCCTTCCCGATACCGAGCGCGAAGAAGCCGGCCGATCGCTCGTCCAGGTGGACCCAGGTGGTGAAGCGGGCGTCCATGGCGCACGCCATCACCAGTGGCGTGGAGCGGGAGCCAGGAGCCACGCACACGTGCTCGAGGCCGACCCGAGCCAGTTCATCCATGAAAGCTCTTGCCCAGGCGGTGGTGACCGCCGGATCGCTCATTGCGCCCCGCTTGCCGCCAGGGCTCGGAGAACCGGTTCGAACTTGATGCTGGTCTCCTCCCATTCGAGGCCGGGGTCCGAGCCGGCCACGATGCCGGCTCCGGCGAACAGCCGCCACTGATGGTCGTGGGCCACTGCGCAGCGGAGCGCCGGAGCGAAGACCCCGTTGCCCTCCAGGTCGAACCAGCCCACAGGCCCCGCATACCAGCCACGCTCGAACGGTTCCTCGCGACTCAGAAACGCAAGGGCATCGTCCCGGGGAAGCCCGCAGACGGCTGGCGTGGGATGAAGAGCCTCGAGCACGGTTAAAACCGACGTGCCTTCCGGCACGCTCGCCCGGATCTCAGTCTCGAGGTGTTGTATCCGCGCCAGCGTGAGAACGTGGGGCTCGGGCTGCGCGTGCACCTCGTGGGCCAGCGGACCCAGGCGGGCCACCATGTCGTCGAGGGCGATACGGTGCTCGACTCCGTCCTTCTCGCTTGCCAGCAGGCGCACCGCCAGGGCTTGCTGCTCCTCGGGCGTTTCGCCGCGGGCGACCGTTCCGGCAACGGCAGTGGCGTGGAATGCACCCCGGAACATGGTCGCCACAGTCTCCGGCGCCGCTCCCACGAGCGGACACCCGTCGGCCGGCTCGAAGAGGAAGACATGGCTTCCGCGGTTCTCCTCCCAGAGGTGTCGCACGACTTCGACCGGATCCACGCGTTCTTCGGTGACGACGTCCAGGGTGCGCGCCAGCACCACCTTGGACACACCCCCTCCGGCGATGGCCGCCAGTGCGTCGGTGACGGCGGAGTCCCACGCGCTGCGCTCCGATTCGGCTCGGGTGGTGGGCATGGTCGGAGGTGGCCCGTTCTCACTGCGCGAAAGCTCTCGGAGCCTCTCGGAAATCCGCCCGGCCCGCGTCGACAGCAGGCTCAGCGCGGAATCCACCTCGCCTTCGTCGGGACCGACCACGGTCCGGACCGTCAGACGCGGGGGTCGGCGGCCCCTACCCTCCAGCTCCAACTCAGGTAGGTGGAAGAGCGCGGGGGTGAACCCGGCCCAGAGATCGACGGCGGAGTGGTCGGAGCGGAAGGAGAAGCCGCCGTAGAACCGGCTCAGAGCTGTCCGTTCACTGCCCGTGACAGGAGCAGCTTCCAACAGAGCGCGTGCCTCGGCCTCGATGGCGGAAAAGCGGTCCGTCGAGGCATGGCCGTCTACCGAAAGCGTGGCAACGGCGCCGGAGTGGGCCAACCAGCGATCGGCCCTGGCCCAGAACCCGCGAGGCCCGCCCTTCGCCTGCCGAAGGAAGAGCATGGGATCGGCACCCATGGCTTGTGCAGTCACGGTGACGAGGTGTGTCGGTGCGGCCACGACGGTATCTGCCGGGTTCATGGCTCCGTAGTTCGGGCGTACGTGTACCTCACGGTCCAGTAGCGGACCGTGGGGCTCAGTAGTCGGGGCAGATGGAAATATACGAGAAAGGTCCGTCATACCAAGACGAACGACCTTTCTGCGGCCCACATGCCACGGCCTCGCGTCGGCGCGGTTGGAAGGGCATGTTGTGTTGCATGGTCCATCCCACGCCACAATCCGATAACCCCCGGCCCAGGGTCGCGCTCTTCGTCACGTGCATGGTGGACGCGATGTATCCGCGCGTCGGCATGGCGTCCGTCGAGCTTCTGGAGCGGCACGGCGCCGAGGTCGTCTTTCCCGAAAACCAGACGTGCTGCGGCCAGCCGGCCTTCACCTCGGGACATTGGAAGGAGGCACGTAAGCTTGCCCTGAGCTTTCTCGACGTGTTCGGTCCCCTCGTCGAAGGCGGCGAGGTCGATGCCATCGTTGCTCCGTCCGGAAGCTGCGTGGCCTACGTGAAGCACTCCTTCCGGATTCTCCTGGAAGGGGGGGCGCCCAAGGAGACTCGTGAGCGGGCCCGGCTGGTAGGCGACCGCACCCACGAGCTCACCGAGTATCTCGTGGACGCTCTGGGAGTGGAAACCACGGGAACGAAATCGACCCGGTCCATCACGTATCACGCGTGCTGCCACCTGCTGAGGGAGCTCAGGGTCGACCGCCAACCGCGCACGCTTCTCGAGAGCCTCGAGGGTGGGGAGCTCGTCGATCTCGAGGAGTCCGAGGAGTGCTGTGGCTTTGGCGGCGCCTTTGCGGTCTTGAACTCGGAGATCAGCACCGAGATGGGTCGCCGCAAGGCCCGGCACCTGGACGCCTCGGGGGCTCAGGTCGTGGCAGTGGGCGACGTGGGTTGCATGACCCACCTCAACGGAATCCTCGTGCGAGGCGGCCATCGATGCCGCGCCGTTCACATCGCGGAGCTCTTGGCAGGCGACGACGAGGGCCTCGCGTGAAGATCGACATCGACGCGCCCTACCGGACCCGGGTCAAGCAAGCCCTGGCGGACACCGACCTCAAGACCGCCCTGGACCGGGCTACCGGGCAGCTCGCGCAGAGACGCCTGACCGCGCTGGCCGCGGTGAACGCCGAAGTGATGCGGGCCGAGAGCCGATCCGTCCGTGAAAGGGCCATCCGGCGTCTCCCAGAGCTTCTGGAGGAGCTGGAGGGCAACCTCGCTCGAAACGGATGCACGGTGCATTGGGCTCGAGATGCCGCCGAGGCGAACCGCGCAGTAGTGGAGATCGCCCGGCGCGGGGGAGTGGAGAGTGCGGTCAAATCCAAGTCCATGGTCACCGAAGAGATCGGGCTCAACCAAGCCCTGGAGGAGGCCGGGATCGACATCGTCGAGACGGACCTCGGGGAGTACATCATCCAGCTCGACGACGAGCCGCCCAGCCACATCGTCGCTCCCGTCATTCACAAGCGTGCCGAGGACGTGGCGAGAGTCTTCGAACGGGAACTGGGGATGGAGCCGACCCTGGACCCGGCGGTCATGTGTGCCACGGCACGAGGGGAGCTGCGACGACGATTCCTCGGGGCGCAGATGGGGATCAGCGGCTGCAACTTCGCCGTGACCGAGAGCGGCACCATCTGCTTGATCACGAACGAGGGGAACGGCCGCATGGTGACCAGCCTCCCCCGGATATATGTCGTCGTGGTCGGGATCGAGAAGGTCGTGGAGAAGCTGGAGGACGCGGTGCTTCTCTGGCAGGCCACGACGAGAAACGCGACGGGGCAGGACGTCTCGGTCTACTTCTCATTGACAAGCGGCCCACGTCCTTCAGATCACGCCGACGGGCCCCAGGAAATGCACGTCGTCCTCGTCGACAACGGGCGCTCGGGCGTGCTCATGCGCGGATACGCCGACGCACTCCTCTGCATCCGCTGTGGAGCGTGTCTGGACGTATGTCCCGTCTACCGGGAGATCGGTGGGCACGCCTACGGTCGGACCCCCTATTCCGGGCCCATTGGGTCAATCCTCACCCCATTGCTGGCCGAGGCCAGGGGGGACGACTCGCACACGGGCAGAGAGCTCCCGTTCGCCAGCTCGCTCTGCGGCGCGTGCAAGGACGCCTGCCCCGTGAAGATCGATCTCCCCCGACTGCTCCTCGAGCTCCGAGGTGATCTGACGGCACGGGGTGAATCGAGCCTGGCGGCACGAGCTTCCGTGAAAGCGCTCACGCTGCCCTTGCATGGTCCGCGCCGGTACCGCTTCGCCACGCGGGTGGGACGCTTCTTCGGCCGGCTGCTGGGGCGACGCGTAGGACACATATCCGCCTTGCCCCCGCCCCTCGCCGCATGGACCCGCACCCGGGTGTTCCCCGTTCCACCGAAGAGGACGTTCAGGGAGCTGTGGAAGCTCGGTAGGGCGGGGCGGCGCGGCGGTGTGGAGGCCGACGGGCACGACCAGGGCACGGAGGCGGGATGAGCGACTCTGCGCAGGCGACAGGCGGGGCGTCGGCCCAGACGCGAGCGTGGATTCTCGGGCGGCTTCGAGAAGGTCTCGCCGATCCCTCGGCAGCGTTCAAGGTACCCGGGTCCGGGGAGCCCCTCCCCGGGCCACCCACGCCTCTCACACATGCCGGCGGCGATTCCCGGGCTTTGGCCGAACGGTTTGGGGCCAGCCTGGACGCCGTGCTGGGGAGCCACGAGATCGTCGAAGGAGCGGACGCCGTCGGGGATCGGGTCCTGGCGCGCATCGCGGCGCTGCGCGAAGCCGGCTCAGCGGACGGCCTTTCCTTCGCGAGGGCTCTGGCCTGGGCTCCAGACGCCCTAGGCGTCCAAGATCTCACGGAGCGCTTGGGTCGGGCGGGCATCTCGGTGATCGTGCCCGACGACCTCCATGATCCGAAGCAGCGAAGGGATGCCGCGGGCGCAGCAGTCGGCGTCACCGCGGTCGATGCCGCTCTGGCGAGCACCGGTACCTTGGTGGTGGGTGCCGGCCCCGGCCGGAGTCGAGTGGCCAGCCTGTTGCCGTTACATCACATCGTCTTGGTCCCCACCAGCCGAATCCACGGTAGCGCGGAAGGGTGGATCGCGTCTCTCAGGGAAGACGGACGGTTGGACCAGACCCTGCGCGACGGTTCTCAGCTCACCTTGATCACGGGACCCAGCAAGTCGGCGGACATCGAGCTGACGCTGACCCTGGGCGTTCACGGCCCCCGAACGGTTCACGCCATCATCTTCCACGATCAGGGCCTGACGGAGACCCTCCGCTCCACGAACACCAGGTAGCCACCGGGGGGTGCCTCGGCCTACGATGCGGCCACAGGCCCCTCTGATTGCACAGGTGTAGTATTCACTGCGCCCGACGCCACTCGTATACGAAGCCGTCGCAGCACGGATCGGAGAGAACCAGGTCACCGGCTTCGGTGATCTCCACCCACTGTTCGTCGAAGCCGGTGAGGGGTTGGGCGTAGAGTAACTGCGCGGAGCGTACCGTCGAGCCGTTGTCCATCAAGGGGACGAACTCGAAGGTGGTCGTCACTTCCGGGACCCCGTCCCGGAACATTTCTACCTGGTTCGGGGGGGGTGAAGGTGAGGGTCCGCGTGTATCCCTCGCTCTGGGGCGTTCGGGTGGTGCCGGCGATCCCACCCGTGGCCCGGATCCACGACCAGGTCCCGAAGAGAGCTTGGAGCAGCTCATCCTCCCCCGGGCGGGTGGGATCGGAGCTGCACCCAGTAGGCGCCAGCAAGACCACAAGGGTGAGTGGCACCACGAGGCTCCGGACTCGGCTTCCCTTCCCTTTCTCTGCAACACGGTTCCTCTGGTGACCCATCACACCTCACCTCCCGCCGGCCACGGCTCATCTATGCGGTTCGCTGCTTCCACTTGATTCACCACGTCACGGTCCCTCTGATGATCCGTGGATACCCAACCCCAGGATGAGGGTTCGGGTTTCGTAAGACGGGTTCCCGGCACTTCCGAGCGATTCCCGACGTACCTTCTAAACGAATGATCACACCGCTTTGTGACGGCTCGGTGCCCCAGTCCACGGTGCCGCGACGTACGTCCATATGATGACTCGGCTAGATTGCATGCACGCCACCTCCTCCCGCGGGGCTTGCGCCACCGACCGCCAGGCCCTTAATGGAGAACTCTCTCACCGGATCTCCCACAACCGGATCCAATGATCGAAACGTCTCCAAGAGTGTCACCCCAGAGCGCGACCCCTTGGGCAAGGCCCCCCTCGAAGGTCAGCGCCGTCGGCGCCGTGTCGGTCTTCGCGACGCTGACCCTTTTGGCCGGATCCGTCATGGCCCAGGAGGCCCCACCCCAGCCGGACATCTACGTGACAGACCTCTCGGTCTTCGACGAGGTCTACTATCTCGGAGACCTTCGGAACGTCACCAACCGGCCCGAGGCCTACGACAACCAGCCCCTGTTCACGCCGGATAGCCGGTCGATCCTCTACACGGCGGCGTACGACGATGGAGACGACGGGCAGACCGAGATCCATCGCTACTATCTGTCCTCCGGGCGTACCACGCGCATCACGAGAACCGCCGAGAGCGAGTATTCGCCCACGCCCATTCCCGGCGATCGGGCCTTTTCGGCAATCCAGGTCGAGGCCGATTCGACGCAGCGACTCTGGCGCTTCACCATGGAGGGCATGGACGCCGAAGTCGTCCTACGTGACGTGGTCCCAGTGGGGTATCACGCCTGGGGTAACGAACAGAACCTCCTGCTCTTCGTCCTCGGAGGACCGCCGACGCTGCAGGTGGCCGACGCCACCACCGGCCTGTCCGAGGTCGTGGCCAACAGCGTGGGCCGATCCTTGCACAAGATCCCCAATCGGAACGCCTGGAGCTTCGTCGAACGGGTCTCGGACGACGAGTCATGGATCAGCGAGTTGAACATCGGGACTCATGAAATAGTGCGACTGATCCGGACCCGGGATGGTGGCGACTTCCACGCCTGGACGCCGGAGGGAGTCCTCCTCATGGCCACCGGAGGCCAGATCCTCCGGTGGGATCCGGAAGTGGACGCCGACTGGCGCGTCATGGCGGACCTCAGGCACATGAACCTGATTTTCACCCGCATCGCCGTGAGTCCCGACGGCACCAAGATCGCCATCGTAGGGATGCCGAACCGGGTTGGCGAGCCGTAGGAGCCGGTTCCCCGGCGTCGGAGGAATTCTTTGTCGGCAGCCGGCCCCGTCGGTACAATGGGGATACCCGCGCGGGCCATTCGATCCGGGAGCAGCAATGCGGCGGCGAGTCCAATACGTCTTTTCCATGGTGACCTTGGTCGCCCTGTCGGGGTGTGGCGAGACGGCAGCGGAGCCGATCGAGCCCACGGCAGCTCTGGACGAGGTCGCTGCGCAGGCGGTAGCAACCGCCGTAGTCGAGGCGACGGACGCCAGGCTTCCCCACCTCCCCTCCCTGGTCCACGAGGCCCTCGAGGTCGTCAGGTCCGACGACACCCAGGTCGAAGCCGCCACCGCCTTCCGACGTGCTCTCCGAGCCCGTAGGGCGGCCCGAGAAGCCCACGAAGCCAGTAACGAGGCAGAGGCGCTCCGCTTCTTGCGTCTGGCCCGCCGCTTCACCCTCGAGGGGGTCATCGCGGCGTTGGGTCCGGGCGTCGCGGCGGAGGCCATTGCCGGCGTCGAGGCCTCCATCGCCCACTGGGACGAGCGAGTGTCCGATCGCGACGTGCCCGAGCGCTTCCTGCGAGCCCTCGAGCACGCCCGGACACAGTTGGCGGCGGCCCCGAACGCCGATTCAGCCGTGGCCGCCCTCTCCCACGCGCTGATCGCCGCGGAGATCATTCGGGCCCTGTCGCCCGCTCACCTCGCCAGACGGGCATTACGCCACGCGGCT
The DNA here is from genome assembly GCA_965238005.1 of Longimicrobiales bacterium. GTDB lineage: Bacteria > Gemmatimonadota > Gemmatimonadetes > Longimicrobiales > Gaopeijiaceae > CBDCKN01. The sequence continues at coordinate 1,202,945 of OZ250165.1, read as the reverse complement.
CATGCATTCCGTGCAGCCACAGAGGCGGTGGGTGATGCCCCCACGGACGACGAGAGGGCAACTCTGGCCGAGGCTCGCCGGCTTCTCGCGAGAGCCCAAGAGGCCTTCCAAAACCACCAGTGGCGAGCCGTCCTGCGTGCGGCCCGGGCGTCGGCGGAGCTCTCGCTCAAGGTCCTCGACGGCCGATCCCCGTAGCGGGCGTATCCCATGGGCCCGCATCGCGGGCACCAGGGGGTCCTAGTGTTCCGTTTCCGCCAGGTCGACTGGCGGATCGTAACGCCCAGGTACTTCTCCACCATGCGGATCCCCGTGCTCAACGGCCGTAGGTTCACAGACCGTGATCGAGCCACCACGGAGCCCGTGGCCGTGGTGAGCAACACCTTCGCGCGCCGACACTTCCCCGGTGAAGATCCACTGGGGCTGAGAGTGCGCACCACGATGGAGTCGTCGGACCGGTGGATCACCATCGTCGGCGTGGTGGGCGGTAGGTGTCTACGGCGTGATGTCCTACGGCGTGAGCCAGCGCTCCACCGAGTTGGGTGTGCGGATGGCGTTCGGTGACGGACAGGGAGCCATGCTCCGGCAGATCCTCACGGAGGCGTTCAGGCTTGTGATGGCCGGGCTCGTCGTCGGTGTGGCCGGTGCCCTCGCGCTCACCCGCCTGCTGACGAGCCAGCTGTACCAGGTGGAGCCCACCGACCCCATGATCCTGGGGAGCGTGGTTCTGGTGCTCTGTGCCGTGGGCCTCGTCGCCAGCTACCTGCCCGGAAGAAGGGCGAGCCGCCTCGATCCTGTGGAAGCGTTGCGGGCGGAGTAGTCCTCAGAGGCACTTGCGCAGGACCGGGGTCTGACCGCGCCGGAGCTGGTAGGGACCCGCCGTCAGGTCTCTCGGGATGATGTCCACTTCCAGGCTCATGGACGCACCGCCGATCCTCCCGCGGAAGATGGCCTCGAGCTCGTCCGGGGGATCTTCGTTGCTGACCGGTCCACCCTCGGGCACCCAGATCCCCGAGACCTCGAACGATCCATCCTCGTCGAAGGAGAGCCCTCCGGGGACCCAGGCGTGGGCACAGTCGAACTCGAAGCTGGCGGAGCCGGTCTCGATCACAGCCGCCACGCCCTCCCCGCCCCATTCGCCCAGCGAGTCGGAGACCTGGAAGGGGTCCGAGCAGGCAAGCAGAGAAAGGATTCCCGCGAACCCCAGCGCCAGAGCGGATCTACGGTCATTCGTACTGGATAGCATGGTGTGTTCCGTTACCTCCATAGTTAAACGATCGACTGGCGCTCTTGTGACAGTCCTCTCCTGGAGACGTGTGGCCCCGACGCGCATGAGGAAGAGCAGGAGACGCTCGAGAAGCTGCAGGAAGGGATCCAGACCGGCGTGCTACGGCGCTCCCTGTTCGTGGCGGCCCAGGCTCACTGATCCGTCTCACCTCCGGCGACGCTCTCCTTCAACGCCCGGGCGGCCGCCGCGTATCCTCCCCCTGCCGCATCCACGAAGTGGAAGTGAGCACTCTGGCGGTGCTCGATCAAACAGGTCATGAGTGCCGAGTGAGCGATGTGGACCCCGAACGAGACCTCGCCCCGCCGCCGTAGCCCGCTCAGGTACTCCTCGAGTTCCTCCCGCTGCTCGGCGCCCCCTGCCAGGACCAACCGCAAGGACCCGTCGAACTTGCGGAAGTCGGTGTTGGAGACCAGGTCACCCATGTACGTGCCCCAGTCGACATCCCGGGTCCGTACCCCGAATCGGAGCAGGAACCAGCCGAGAATCACCTGGGCGCGCAGGAGCAGCCCGTGAGCCATGCGCACCAACAGGCCGTTCCGCCACCTCTTCAGTCGAGACTCGTTGCCCAGAATCGCCCGGGACAGGGTGACGCGAAGGCCGCCCTCGGTGACGGGCCGGCACCGATCGGCGTCCCCGTAGATCGCCCGGATCCGATCCATGATCGGTCCGTACGCTTCCAGCGTCCGACCCGCTTCGGTCGTGGCGTCGATGATCACAGCCACGGTTTCGCCAAGCGGACTGGGGATCTCCCCCCACCTGCACTCGAGGCCGCTGTAGTCGGCTTCGGCCGACGGGTCCGGTTCGATCAGGAATTGGGCGGGGAGCTCTCCCCGCTTCAGGCTCCTCTCGGCGAACTCCGCCCCTCCACCATGAAGGGCACACTGGAAGTAGTGTGGAGAAACCCTATGGCGTGCCACGAGAACCTCATGCCCAAGCTCTCTGAGGTAAGCCACCGGAACGACGGCGACCCTCAGCTCCAGGCCGAAGCTCTCCTTCGCAATGGCGGTGGTGGCGGACATGGCACGGGCGACGCCCGGGGCGGCACGACTGGGAATGCACATCCGCGCCCCATCCCCGCCGAAGATGTAGGGGATCTCGACAGGCCTGAGCACGTTTACGGTGGCGGCGATGACGGAAACACCGACAGTGTTCACCGCTTTGTAGTCCCCTGCCTCTATCGCGCCGGTGGAATCCGCGATGTCCGCCACCACTACGGACCAGTCCTCCGGGAGTGGCACGTAGCTCCACGGGCGGACGAGGGCCTCGAAGTCGTCGACCGGTTCGATACGGCTGTAGAACGAATCTGACATGGCCTACTCATTGCCTCACACGGTGCCATCCCCTAGGCTGCGAGTCCTCAATGATAGTAACGAAATTCCGGAGGCCTTCATGTTCTCGATTTCCACAGCGCCAAGGCTCCTACTCGGTGGCACACTCGTGGCCACTTTGGCCGTTCTCACGGGGTGTGACGCCGGATCCGGCGACGCCGCCGACCTCGTGCTGCGCAACGGCAATATAGTGACGGTGGACGACACGAATCCGGAGGCGCAGGCGCTGGCAGCGAAGGACGGCCGGATCGTCGCCCTCGGCAGCGACGCCGACATCGAGGAGTACATCGGGTCCGACACCGAAGTGATCGACCTCGAAGGCATGACCGCCATCCCAGGGCTCATCGAAGGGCACGGACACTTCATGGGCGTTGGAAACGCCAACCTGCAGCTCAACCTGATGGATGTGGCCAACTGGGACGAGATCGTGGCCATGGTCGAAGAGGAGGTGGCCCAGGCCGAGCCCGGCGAGCTCATCCGCGGCCGCGGGTGGCATCAGGAGAAGTGGGACAAGATGCCGGAGCCCAACGTAGACGGTCTTCCCTTCCACCACTCCCTGAGCGCGGTCTCGCCGGACAACCCCGTGGTGCTCCAACACGCGAGTGGCCACGCCAGCTACGCCAACGCCAAGGCGATGGAGATGTCGGGCATCGACGCCAGCACTCGCGACCCGGACAGCGGCCAGATCGTCCGAGACGCTGAGGGGAACCCCATCGGAGCGTTCCGGGAGAGTGCCAGCAGGTTGCTCGGTCCGGCGCAGGAGGGCGGCGTCCCCGCCGATCCGAGGCGAGTGGTGGAGCTGGCGCAGGAAGAGGCTCTGGCCAAGGGGCTCACGTCCTTCCAGGACGCCGGCTCGGGCTTCGAGACTGTGGACGTCCTCCGCGAGATGGCCGAGGACGGAAGCCTGAAGATCCGGCTCTGGATCATGCTTCGCGCGTCCAACGCACAGCTGGCCGAGCGGCTGCCGGACTACAAGATCATGGGTGCCGGCGACGATCGCCTCACGGTTCGTGCCATCAAGCGGAGCATCGATGGTGCCCTGGGCTCGCACGGAGCGTGGCTACTCGAGCCGTATGACGACCTTCCGGAGACCAACGGACTCCCCCGCGACATCGAGGGCATCTATGAGACGGCCGCCCTCGCCATGGAACACGGCTTCCAGCTCGGCGTGCACGCCATCGGCGATCGCGGCAACCGCGTCGTCCTGGACATCTTCGAGGAGGCCTTCGAGGAGAATCCGGACCAGGAGGACCTACGCTGGCGCGTGGAGCACGCCCAGCACCTGGACCCGGAGGACGTTCCCCGGTTCGGAGCCTTGGGCGTGATCGCGTCCATGCAGGGCGTCCACGCCACCTCGGACGGACCCTGGGTCATCCCGCGGCTCGGTGAAGAGCGGGCCGAGTCGGGAGCCTACGTGTGGCAGGACCTCATGCAGGCAGGTGCCGTGGTGACCAACGGAACGGACGCGCCAGTCGAGGACGTCGACCCCCTGGCGAGCTATTACGCCACAGTGTCGCGTATGATGAACAACGGTGAGGTCTTCTATCCCGAGCAGCGCATGAGCCGTATGGAGGCCCTCAAGTCCTACACCATCAACGTGGCGTGGGCGGGCTTCGAGGAAGACATCAAGGGGTCGCTGGAGGTGGGCAAGCTCGCTGACGTTACGGTGCTCACCAAAGACATCATGACGATTCCGGAGAACGAGATCCCCTCCACCGAGATCGCCTACACGATCGTGGGTGGGGAGGTCATGTACAGGGGCGGGATGAACTGACCTCGAGCGGTGGGCCGGCTCTTTCCGGAAGTAGGCGGACAGAACCTGGCGCGGCGAATGACTTCGAGTTGGTCGCCTTTGATGTAGCAGGCACCACTCTGAACGTCACAGATCAAGTTCCGGAGGCCTTCCGCTCTGCCTTCGCCGCGGCGGATCTCTACGTTCGTGACGATCACATCAGAGGCGTGTGCGGCGTGCCGAGGCGGAAGGCGATCCAGGAGCTCCTCGCCAGCTTGGCACCGGCTCGAGATCCGGCGGCCGTCACCGCAACCGGCGACGCGATCTTCCCCACGTTCAAGGAGAGGCTCCTGACGAGCTACCCAACCGCTGAAGTCCGCCCCATCGAAGGAGTCGACAGCACGTTCGAATGGCTCCGCGCGCCAGGAGTCGCCATCGCACTGACCACCGGGTTCGACCCGAGCTCGTGCAGCTACTCCTGGCACGCGTCGGGTGGACCGATACCTTCGACGCCGTGATCTGCCATGACGACGTGGAGGAGGGCAGACCGGCTCCAGATCTGATACTCGAAGCCATGCGCAAAACGATGACACAGGACGTGGCACGCGTCGTAGCAGTCGGCGACACGACAGCGGACCTGCACGCGGCCCGACGGGCCGGAGTGGGGTACGCCGTGGGCGTGCCGTCCGGGGCCCATGGGGAGGAGATCCTCCCGCAGGCACCCCACGACGCGATCATCGGATCCGTTGCCGATCTACCCTCAATCCTGCACATGGCTCGAGAGCTCGAGTGAGGGGCACGGACCAATCCCAAGCCGGAACCTCCCAGCCCCAGCTCCGGCGGTCATTGGGCACGTTCGACGGGGTCGCCCTGCTGGTCGGCATCGTCATCGGCTCCGGGATCTACACGACGCCATCCCTCATCGCCGCCTACTTCGATTCGTTCGCGTCGGTCCTGACGGTCTGGCTCGCCGTGGGCGTATTCGTGATGATCGGCGGACTCATCTACGCCGAGCTGGGCTCGCGACTGCCCACCACGGGCGGAGAGTACGTCTACATCACGCGCTGCTTCGGGCCTTTCGCCGGCTTCATGTTCGGCTGGGCCCAGCTCTTCATCATCCGGACGAGCCCGGCGGCGGGACTCGCCATCATCGCGGCCGACTACGTAGGGGTGCTCACGGAGCTGAGCCCGCGGGCGCACACGGCCGTGGCCCTGGGCATCATCGCCGCCCTGGGGGTCTTCAACTACGTGGGCATCAACTGGGCGAGCCTCTTCCAGAAGATCACGACGGTCATCAAGGTGGGCTTCCTCGCTCTCTTCGCCGCGGTGGGCGTGGCCCTCATGAGTGGGGTGCCCAACCTCCTGGGAACGTATCTGTCCCCCACCACCGGCCTGGGCCCGACGGGCAACGTGATCGCGGCCCTGATGCTGATCATCTTTACGCATACGGGATGGGACAGGGTGGGCTACCTGGCCGGCGAGATGAAAGACCCCCGGAAGGTCATTCCACGGACCATGCTGATCGGAATCGGCATCGTTCTCGGGCTCTACTGGTCCCTCAACATCGTCTACCACTACACACTCGGTATGGAGGGGGTACGGACTACCGTCACGCCGGCCGTGGACGTGGCGACCGTCCTCGTGGGCTCCATGGGCGCGATCGTCGTGGCACTGATGGCCATCATATCCGCCATCGGGAGCATCAACGGGACCATGATGTCGGCAACGCGTGTCTACTTCGCCATGGCCCGCGACGGGCTCTTCTTCCGCTGGCTCGACTACGTGCATCCGGACTTCAGAACGCCGTCCCGGGCCATCATCATCCACTGTGTGTGGGCGTCGGTGATCCTGGTGGTTCGCGGCTCCTTCGAATCCATCGCAGCGGGCATGGTCTTCGCGATCCTCATCTTCTACACAATGACGACGCTAGCTCTGTTCAAGCTGCGCCGAAAGGAGATCGGCAGCGAAGGCGCGTTCCGGATGCCCCTCTATCCGTTGCTCCCGATCGTTTACCTGATCGGGATCGTGGGACTCCTGGTGCTACGGGCCGTCTTCGAGTGGGAGAAATCTTTGGTCGACTTCGCCTTCGTGGCCACCGGCCTACCGATTAGCTTTATCTGGCTCTCGAAAAAGAGGGGGAATCATCCTTCAGAAGTTTGATGAGCGGAACCGGGATCTCATCGTCAACATCAACGGTGAGCTCGTCCATCGCGATCGGGCCGGCGTCAGCCCGTTCGACAGCGTCGTACAGGGCGGTGACGGCGTATGGGAAGGCCTCCGGCTCTACGAGGGACGCATATTCCGGCTGGTCGAGCACTTGGACCGCCTACAGGACTCGGCGAAGGCGCTGGCGTTCACCGAGATCCCGTCCCACGAACACATCATCCACGAGATCCGTCGCACCCTCGAGGCCAATGGCATGGTGGACGGCGTTCATGTGCGCCTCACCCTCACACGCGGCGTGAAGAACACGTCCGGGATGGATCCCCGATTGAACCAGTCGGGCCACACGCTCATCGTCCTCGCCGAGTTCAAAGCCCCAGTATACGACCGCGGTGGCTTGTCGTTCGTCACCAGCTCCATGCGCCGCTTTCCACCCGACTGCCTGGATCCCAAGATCCACCACAACAACCTGATCCAATCGATCCTCGCGAAGATCGAGGCCAATCACGCTGGAGCCGACCAGGCCCTGATGCTCGACAAGAGCGGCTTCATCGCCGAGGCCCACGGCACCCACGTGTTCTTCGTGAGGCGCGACAAGGTGTTCACCGGCACCACCGAGGCCTGCCCGGAGGGGATCACCCGGCAGACGGTGCTGGACCTCTGTGCGGCCAACGGAATCGAGCACGAGGTCCGGAGGGTCTCTCTCACTGAAGCCTACGCCGCGGACGAGATGTTCTGTACGGGGACCATGGGAGAGCTGGTGGCGGTTACGACGTTGGACGGGCGGACCATTGGCAGCGGGGCGATCGGACCCATGACGGAGCTGCTCTCGGAGCTGTATGCCCAGGAGACCGCCTCGAGCGGGTATCAGATTCTCACCCCGCAACCCCAGGGCTCGCGCGACGATGGGAGCGCCTGAAGCCCCCCACCGAGTCTACCCTCCGGTGTACTTCCTGGCGGCACTCCTGGCGCTCGCCGGCCTGCACTTCCTTCTGCCCGAGCTTCGCTGGCTCGAGCGTCCGGCCACATACGCCGGCGGACTCTTCGTCCTCGTCGGCCTCATTCTCGCGGTCGTCTCTTCTGAGCTCTTCCGGCGGAGTGGGACGACCATAAAGCCCTTCGAGCCGTCGACGGCCCTGGTCACCAGCGGTCCGTTTCGGCTATCGCGAAACCCCATGTACCTGGGAATGGTCGTCGTGCTCTTCGGGTGCGCCATACTCCTGGGCACGGTATGGCCCCTCCCTGTCATCCCGCTTTTCATCTGGCTGATCACGAGCCGGTTCATCGTCCACGAAGAGCAGATGATGGAGCAGGTGTTCGGCGACGAGTATCGGGCGTACCGCCGGCGGACGCGTCGCTGGATCTGAGGAATGATCTCATGACACCACTCGCATTTGCCATCTTCGCGCTGGTCTCCTTCCTCCTTCCGGTGCCAATCCTGGCCTGGTTCGACCGGCCCCGGGGCACCGAGGAGGGCGACTGACATGTATGCTGGACACTTCGCGGCGGGCCTGGCCCTGAAGGGCCGCGTGGCGAGCGCTCCCACGTGGGGGATTTTGCTGGGCGTTGGAGCGCTGGACATCCTCTTCGGCCCCTTGGTTCTGGCCGGCATAGAGCAGGTATCCATTACGCCCGGGCAGTCGCCGGGCTTCTCACTGGACCACATCGATTGGTCCCACTCGCTGTTGACGTCGGTGGTGTGGTCCTTCCTGTTCGCCCTCCTCTTTCTCAGATGGGGGCGAACGGTGGCTTGGGTCACAGGCCTCGCTGTCTTTTCGCACTTCGTGCTGGACTTAGTGATGCATCCCGCGGATCTCGCACTGTGGCCGGGCTCCGACGTGCACCTCGGCCTGGGCCTGTGGAGATCCCTGCCCACCGGGTGGTGGTTCGTCGAGCTGGCTTTGATCGGAGCATGTCTCGGCTACTACTGGAAGCGTTCCCGAGAAAGCCGCTCCTTCGGAGGGAGGGCCCTCGGTGTGGTGGTGACGGTGTTGGTCCTTCACGTCCTGAACTCGCCCTGGCTTTCGGCTCTCTGATCGACGAGCTCTCCGCATGCTCCGCCCACAGCGACACCGCAGCAGGGAGAGTCGTTCGCCGTAGCCGCGCTCCCATAGGGAACCTTTGCACAAGTCTGGTGGGCCTCGCGACACACGCTTTCGGCACCTTGCCATCACCCTGACGCACTCACACCTTGCCTATGAATCCAGCGGGAGGTGCGGAAGCGTCCATCCAGCTCCAGGAGGTCACCATGGTCCCCTTGATGTCGCTCTGGATCCCCATCTTGCTCTCGGCCGTGATCGTGTTAGTCGCCAGCTCGGCCATCCACATGTTCTTGACGTACCACAAGGGCGACTTCGGGCAGGTCCCGTCGGAGGACGGGGTTCGGGAGGCGCTCCGGGGTGCCAGCATCCCTCCCGGGGACTACGTCATCCCCTACGCCGGCAGCGCAAAGGCGATGGGCGAGCCCGAGTTCCTCGAGAAGGCGACCGAGGGTACCAATGCCTTCCTGACCGTCATCCCCAACGGCGTCCCCAAGCTGGGGGCGAGCCTGGCGCAGTGGTTCGTCTACTGCATCGTCGTTGGGATCTTCGCCGCCTACGTGGCAGGCCACGCCGTCGAGCCGGGGGCCGAATATCTGCCCGTGTTCCGGTACGTGGGGACCACCGCATTCGTGGGTTATGCGCTGGCACTGCCCCAGAACTCGATCTGGTACCACCGAAACTGGGGCGCGACCCTCAAGTCGATGTTCGACGGGCTGGTGTACGCACTCTTGACTGCCGGAACGTTCGGATGGCTATGGCCCTCCTGAGGGCTCGTACCCCCTCAGCTCGTCATACGCCTCGATCTGCTCGTCCGTCATCATTTCAGCCGTCCTGAGGTGGGCGAGCAGATGAATGGCCCGTAGCTCGCGATAGAGAGCTCCCAGCGCAGCCGTAGGCACCTGGATGGCCGCATCGTCGCGCGCTTCGTGGAGGAGCTCGCCCAGGTTCGTGAAGCGCTGGGGTTGGAGAGGGTGCACCTCTTGGGGCGCTCCGGGGGATCCATGCTCGCCGACACGGACAGCACGTTCATCCAGTTCAACACGGTGGTCTACGAGAAGATGTGGGGCCCCAGCGAGTTCACCGCCACCGGCCCCCTCAAGACCTTCGAGCGGGCCGAGTCGCTTCGAGACCTCACCGTTCCCGTTCTCTTCACCACGGGTCGCTACGACGAGGCCACTCCCGAGACCGTGGCGTATTACGACAGCCTCACGCCCGACTCACGCCTCGTCGTTCTGGAGAACAGCGCCTACATCACCATGCAAGACGAGCCGGAGCGGTACGTGGAGGCCGTAAGAGAGATTTTTCAAGGAGATCGAGGCGGGGCGCTGACAAACCAGGGTGCCCGCCCGCGTGTCTTCCCCCTCGCGCGAGCGTCACGAACGTAGTACGGTGACTGAACGAGCCACGCACGGACCGCAGTCATAGACTCCTCGGAGGACCCCATGACCGGGAGCATCCTCATCCCAGCGCTCCTCTCCATCGTCGTGAGTGGAGTGGCTACCCAGGTGGCGGCCCAGACAGCCGACATCGTCCTCATCAACGGAAACGTGATCACCGTGGACGAGCGCAATCCACGGGCGGAGGCTGTCGCTATCGAAGGGGACCGCATCCTCGCGGTGGGATCCAACCAGGAGATTGAGGCCCTCCGCACGGTTCGCACGCGGGTCGTCGATCTCGAGGGCAAGACCCTCGTCCCCGGCCTCGTGGACGGGCACCTGCACTTCGTCGGCTTGGCAGCCGACCGGGGGAACGCGCTGGATCTCGCCGACGCCGCCAGCGAAGCCGAGGCGGCGGAGCTCGTGCGTCGTCTCGCACGGCGAATGGAGCCCGGACTGTGGATCACCGGGAGCGGATGGCACACGGGCAACTGGCCGGGAGAGGCCTGGCCGATCAAGGCGACCCTGGACGAGGCCGCTCCGAACAATCCGGTCTTCCTGGGCGGCATGCACTCCCACGCGTCCTGGGCCAATTCGCTGGCTCTGGAAGCGGCCGAGCTCGATGCCGGGACGCCGGACCCGCCGGGGGGGAAGCTCATGCGGGACGATGCCACGGGAGAGCTCACCGGAGTGCTCATCGAAGACGCACAGCGCATCCTCCGGAGCATCGTCCCGGCGGCCGCCCGCGAGTCGCTCAAGGACCGCATCCGCAAGAGCGTGCAGCTCTCCCTCTCGTACGGCTTCACCGGCGCCCACGACATGGGGACCAATCTCCCCACCGTGCAGGCGTACAAGGAGCTCATCAACGAGAGCGACTTCCCGTTCCGTATAAACGCCATACCCAGGGTGTTGAACGCCGGCGAGATCCTGGACCAGATCCTCGCCGAAGGCCCCTTGGTGGGATATGGCGACCACAGGCTCACGGTCCGGGGCGTGAAGGTCTCCATCGACGGAGCCCTGGGAGCGCGAGGCGCGGCCCTCATGAAACCCTACTCGGACGAGCCCGGCAACATCGGCGTCATACGCGTACCGTACGATCAGCTCTACTACATCGTGGAGAGGTCGCTGGCGGCAGGCTTCAACGTGGCGATCCACGCCATCGGTGATCGGGGGAATCGGCTGGCCCTGGAGGCCGTGGAGCAGGCCCTGAGCATCCATCCTGTTGCCGACCACCGCATCCGTATCGAGCACGCGCAGATCGTTCAACTCGACGACCTGCCTCGCTTCGCCGAGCTCGACGTCCTCGCCTCCATGCAGTGGATGCACGCCACCCTGGACATGCCTTGGGCCGAAGCGCGTGTGGGTCCGGAGCGGATTCGGGGAGGCTACGCATGGCGGACGCTCCTGAACTCGGGAGCCCGCCTGGTGGGCGGCTCCGACGAAGGGGCCCGGCGCTTCAGCCCGTTCATGGGGATCCACGCGGCCGTCACGCGGCAAAACGCCAGGGGTCTGCCAGATACCGGCTGGTATCCGGACCAGAAGCTCACGCGTTATGAGGCTCTCAAGAGTTATACGCTGGACGCGGCCTACGCCTCCTTCGAGGAGGACGTGCTGGGCTCGCTGACTCCCGGGAAGTACGCCGACCTGGTCGTCCTCTCGAAGGACATCATGACCGTCCCGGCGTCGCAGATTCTCGAGACCGAGGCGCTGCTGACCATGGTGGGCGGCGAGGTCGTGTTCGCGAGAGAGCCCTATGCCTCCACGTCGGAGGGCCAATCCGAGCCGGCCCGCTGAGCCGGACTCCGGATCAGGCCGGCCGCTCTCCCTCGATGGTAACGCGGTATCCGGATCGGGTCTGCGGCCAGTAGTCCCAGATCGCCAGGTGCTGGGTCCAGCGGTTGTCCCAGAAGGCGATGGAGTTGGGCTCCCACCGAAAGCGGCACTGGAACTCTCCCCGCTGCACGTGCCGGAAGAGGAAGTCGAGGATCGCGTCGCTCTCGGCTTTGGGCAGGCCCACGAAGTGCGTGGTGAAGAGCTCGTTGACGAAAATCCCCTTCCGCCCGGTCACCGGATGGGATCGGACAACCGGATGCTCGGCCTTGGGGTACTCGCGCCCTCCATCCTCGCGACCGATCATCGCGTTCACCCCCCGATAGTACGGGCCGCCGTCGTGAATCGCCGTCAGACCCTGCAAGAGGCTCTTCATGGGTCCGGAGAGGGCATCGTACGCCGCGTACATGCTGGCGAAGAGCGTGTCGCCCCCCGAGTCCGGGACCGTGAACATGCGCAGGATCGAGCCCAGGGGGGGCTCTTCGGTGCAGGACACATCGGAGTGCCAGCGCTCCCCCGCCACTCGTTTAGACGACTCGTCGGCGTGGATGATCATGACCTCGGGATGTCCCTCGAGCCCGGGGTCGTTGGGATGCACGACCAGCTCTCCGAACCACCTTCCGAGCGTCTTCTGGTGCTCCACGGAGATTTCCTGGTCCCGGAAGAAGATCACCTGATGAGCCGTGAGCGCGTCCTGAATCTCCTGGACAGTGACCTCGTCCAGCGGCTCGTCGAGGTGCACGCCTTCGATCTCGGCCCCGATGACCGGCGTGACGGGACGGACCGAGATGCGTTCGTAGGTGGTTCCTTCGCTCATGGCTCCGAGCCCTCGGCAACCCTGCCTGTGTGGCGATCATAGACCGGCCTGCCGTCAGCGTCGGCGAGGCTCCAGCTCGTCCGGTGAACCAGTCGCACGATAGTCTCCATCTTACCGTACTGGATCCGATCGGGTGTGTCGTTGACGGTATGATAGTCGGGATGCAGCCCTGTGTGGAAGAAGAGAGCCGGGACGCCGCGCTGCAGGAACGGCCATTGGTCGCTGCGACGGAGCAGGTTGGAGGCGTTGTTGTCGTAGTCGAGCTCGAGCTCTAGGCCGTGGGCTTCGTTTGCCGCCTCGACGGCCGCCCTCAGATCGGCGCTGAAGGTGTGGCCCAGGATGTTGACGGCGTTGGCGTTGGAATCGCCCGTCTGGACCTCCAGGCCCCTGAAGCGCCCACCCCCGTCCTCCGGTACCTCCTCGTTCCTCCCGATCATGTCCATGTTGAGAACCGCCGCGATGTCCTCCAGGGGCGCGTAGGGTCGCTCCGTGTGATACCAAGCGCCCAGCAGACCCCGCTCCTCGGCGTCCCAGGCCGCGAAGAGCACCGAGCGCCGGGGTCTCCGTCCGTCCTGCACCGCCTCGGCATACGCCTCGGCGATCTCCAGGAGGCCCACGATCCCCGAGCCGTCGTCGTCGGCTCCGTTGAAGATGTCCTCCCCGTTGGCGCCGTCGTGGTCGTGATGGGCGGAGAGGACGACCACCTCGTCACGCAGGTCCGGATCGCTCCCACGGATGAGGCCGAGCACGTTGCGCGCCCGGGTCGTGTGACGTTCCACAGACGCATCGATAGAGATGACGGGTCCCGGAAGCTCCATGGCTCCAAGTCCATTGGAGGTCTCGGATGCCATGGCCAGGTCCTGCAGCATCCGGCCCGTGCCTGCCACGAGCCGCTCAGCCAACTCCGCGGAGATCTGCGCTGCGGGAATGTGGATCCTCTCCATCCGCACCGCCAGAGAAAAGCGCTCGATCCGCCGGGGGGTGCTGGGCCAGTAGTCCTGGGCCGTCTGGGTGAAGTCGGAGAGGTCGGGGCGATTGTGTACGTCCCGCACGAAGAGGATTCCCGCCGCCCCCCGTGCCTGTGCCGCCAACGCCTTTCGCCAAGTGGCAGACGCTTCGGCCGTCACCACGCCGTCGAAGGGACTCTCGGGGTCCGCCACGCCCGGCTCACGGTCCAGAGCCAACACGATCTTCCCCGAGACGTCCTGATCGCCGTAGTCGTCGTATGACAGGCGGGGCTCGATGATGCCGAAGCCCGCGAAGGCGAGCTCGCCACTGGCCGAAGTGGAAGCGCTGAAGTTGAGCGGGTAGAAGCCGTCGCCGGGCTCGCGTGAGCGGCCCGTGAAGCCGCCCCCCTCGACGCTGAGGCGGTTGCCGTCTCCCAGGGAGAACCAGTTCAAGTCAAAGGGCTGGAAGAAGGACCCGTCCTCACCGGCCGGCTCCAGCCCCAGGCTGTCGAAGCGCGCGGCGATGAACTCCGCCGCCCGCTCGATCTCGGATGTCCCCACGAGGCGGCCGCGCATCTCATCCCCCGCGAGAAAGTGCAGGTCGGCGCTCAGCTCTTCGGCCCGGATGGAGTCGTTGTGGGGAGCGGGGTCCGACGGCTCGCACGCCCAGACCATCAGAACGGCGGCGGCGAGTGCGAAACAAGCGTTGCGGATATTCATTGTGCTCACCTAGCGAACTACCGAGCAGGCCTCCCTGAGAAAGTCTATCCGGCCAAGACGACGGTCACCGGCCTGCCCACATGGGCGGCGGGATCAACGTTCTTCACCTCGGTCACGTCTCGTGACCCACCTCCGGGGAACACCACCTCGACGTCCACCGGACCGTCTCCACCCAGGCCGAAGTGAGCCGGCAGGACGATCTGGGAGTCGTACCCCGATCCCGTATCGAGAATGCGTGTGCCCAGGAGCGTACGGGTTCCGGCCGCATACACCCTCACCTTCGCACCGGCCCTGGTGGCGTGACCGGCCGCATCCACGACCCGGACCTGAATGGACCGGCCCTTGAGCTCGGACCCCATCAGGTTGCGCATCACAAGATCGAAGTCACCAAAAGCGCACGCGTCGTAACGGGCGTCGATGTCGAGCCCAAGCTCGGGAGCCAAATCGCTGAAGCGGCCATCGCCCTCGTTCCTGTAGAGGGCGTTGGGGTCGCCGTTCATGTTAGCGACGAACAGGTCCGCATCGGGCGAAGCGTCACGCTAGTTGCCTTCGCGCTCACGACCCGGTTCCTGAGCACGCCCACGTCTTCGATCTCCACTTCCACGACGTCCCCGTCCTCCAGGGCACGAGTCGTCTGGGGCGTGCCCGTGAAGATTAGGTCGCCGGGCTCCAAGGTGATGTAGCGGCTGATGTAGCTCACGATGGCCGAGGCGTCGAAAATGAGGTCGCTGGATCGCTCCAACTGGCGTACCTCGCCGTTCACACGGGACTGGACCAGCAGGTCGTCCGGATCGAGCCCGACGGTGACCGCCGGCCCAACCGGCCCGAACGTGTCGTACGCCTTGGCGCGGAACCACTGGAGGTCGGCGCCCTGCCAGTCCCTCTCACTGACGTCGTTTCCTCCGGTGACGCCGAAGACATAGTCGAGGGCCTCACTCTCGGACACGTTCTTCGCGCGCTTGCCGATCACCAGGACCAGCTCACCCTCGTAGTGGAGGTTGCCGGCTCCCTCGGGCCGGACGATGTCGGCTTCGTGCCCCACGAGAGAGGTGGGATACTTGGCGAAGAGCCCCGGATACGCGGCCGGCGGGCGATCCCCGATATGGCTGCGGTAGTTCAGCCCCACGGCGATGACCTTCTGAGGCTCGGAGAGAGGCAACAACTTCACGGCCGACAGATCCACCGTGGTCTCCGTGAGGGTGTGCTCGCCATAGAGATCGCCCTCGATCCTCTGAATGCGGTCACCGTCCAGCACCCCGTAGGAAATGCGGTCCTGATACTCGTAACGGACGAAGGAGACGGGGCCGTCATGGTCCTGGGCGACGGCCGAGTTCGGGCCGGACACGGCAGCGAGAGTGACGGCGAGAAGCAGGGTGATCGTGCGCATGGGATCCCTCCGTGGTGAGGCGCTCAGTGATGCTGGGGCCGATGAGGGAGCGAGGCAAGGCGTGCGAGCGAAACCTCCGCCCCACCACCCTCGTCGGGGTAGCCGACATCCAGTCCCGAACCGCCCGAGCCTGTCATGGAATCCCTGATCAGGGACGTCACTTACAGCCTCAAGATCCTGAAAAAGGACCGTACCTTCAGCGCCACGGTCCTTGTCACCCGGGCTCTCTGCATCGACCACCCGCCCGGTCGCACTGGATACCTGCGCGTCGCTGGCTCACTTCCAGCGAGCCGGAGGGACAGCGCCGTGAGGGACCCAGAGGCCTTCGACTTGGACGGTGACTACGGTGAGGGCTACACCTTCATCGCCGAGACCGTCATTCCAGGCTACGACCAGGTCTTCGAAGCGGTGCTCGCGCTTCTTCACACCCATCTCGGCTCCGAGGGGCACTTCCTCTTGGTCGGCTGCGGCACGGGCAAGGAAATCGAGCACCTGACCCCTCCCTCGGTCTGGGTGGCGCTTCACCGCCGTCGACCCAAGCACCAAGATGATCGAGGCCACCCGGAGCGTGGTTGCGCGGTTGGGCGTCGCGACGTCTAGCCGGCGACGACCTCTTGGAACTTGGAGTAAGTACCGAAGACCCGCGTCTCCTCCGCTGTGCCCTCGAGCACCCGTAGGCACTCGGTCAGGTTCTCGGGCCGGTCCGCGCGCACTTCCATGTAGAATCGATACTGCCAGGGAGCGCCCCTGATGGGACGGGCGACGATCTGGGTCATGTCGACGCCGTGGGCGGCGAACACTCCAAGCACCTCGTGGAGGCCCCCCGGCTCGTTTCGGACCACCACGGCGACCGCCGCGGAGTCCCCGCTCGTCGCCCTCTCGGCGGCCGGTGCGGTCAACTCGAAGAACCGGGTGTAGTTCCTGTGGTCGTCCTCTACGGCGCCCTTCAGCACCTCCGCACCGTAGAGCTCTGCTGCGAGGGGCGATCCGATGGCGGCGTCGTAGTCGGCGTTGCCGAGCATGAGGTCTCTGACGCTGCCCGCTGTGTCGTAGACCACCACGCTCTCCATGAGGGGGTTCGCGTCGAAGAGCCCACGGCACTGCTTGAGGGCCACCGGATGCGAAGCGACCGACCGCACGTCCTCCAGACGGACGCCGGGAGGAGCCGAAAGGCACAGGCGAATCCGGACGCGCGTCTCACCCACGACCTCGAGGCCCGTGGACCACAAGAGATCCAGGGACTCGACCACGGCGCCCGCCAAGGCGTTCTCCACCGGGATCACGGCCCGGTCAACGTCGTGTCTCAGGACGGACTCGAACGCCTCGTCGAAAGTCCTGCAGGGATGAAGCTCGATATCCGGACCGAGCAACTGCTGGGCCGCCGCATGGCTGAACGCCCCAGCCTCTCCCTGGATGGAGACACGGGTCATCCCGCGGCCACTCCCGGGTTCTTCGAGTGGGCCCACTTCGACAGGGCGATGAGGCGCCAGAACACGTCCCGGATGATCTCGGGGTCCAACTCCAGCTCCCTGGCTGTCTCGGCTGCCTGCCGGACCACGGCCGCCTCCCGGGCAGGATCCTCGTACCTCAGTTCCCCTTGGTCCTTCAGGAGCCGTGCCTCCCGGGCCAAATCGAGCCGGGACGCCATGAGCCCCACCAGGGATCGATCGACTGCGTCGATCTCACCTCTCACCATGTGGAGCTTCCTAACTGCTTCCATCGTCGTCATTGCAAAATCCTTTGGACAAAAAAAGACGCCCCGGCGATTTGCCAGGACGTCGATCCACTCATGGGTTGGCTCTGGTACTACAACGCACGCACCTCCGGCCAAACGCCTGGCAACGGTTTACCTGGCGAGCCCATAAATCGATCGCTCTGCGAGAAAATGATGTTCATGAGCCGATAGTTACCCGAAGCCTCGGGATGTGTCAAGAGCCTCGCATGCCACGGCCATCTACCGGAAGCCCGGACACGCTCCAAGTCTCGTCGTTGCGTCGGCCAGAGCCCGGACGCTCCGTCAACTCTGGATGTACTGAATGAGATGCGCGTTCTCGTCCTCGGCAACGCGCCGGAACGCGTTCACGACATCACCGATCGTGACGATCCCGGCCAACCTACCTTCCTCGATGACGGGGAGGTGTCGAACCCGGTTCTCCGTCATGACCTCCATGACGTGAGCCAGATCGTCGTCGGGCGCCAACTTGATCACGTCGCGCGTCATCACCTGCCCGACTTCGAGGGCCTGGAGCTCGTCCGGCTTGCTCGCGACGAGACGAAGGATGTCGCGTTCCGTGAGAATCCCAATGACCTCGCCGCCATCCACCACCACCACGCCACCGATGTCGTGGTCCACGAGAACGCGCACGGTTTGGAGGACGCTATCGCCGGCGGACGCTGTGACGACCTCGTGCCCTTTGTAGCGGAGGATGTCCCTGATCTTCATACCTGCCTCCTGCGGACGGGGTGGAATCTCTTCCCAATCTCGGGGTGGGAGGCGTGGCGCGCCCAACGGGGGCATTGGGGATCGCCCATCGTCCGGTACGGGCCGCGCAACCGCATCACCTGAAAACCTGGCGGATCGAGACCCCGAGGAGCCAAGTTCGAGATAGCCGTTAGCCTTTGCACCTGTCACTCAATCCTGACAGGTCAACGAACCAATCCTCCAACCCCCATGCTTTCGTTGGCGATAGTTTCCTGTCAGGTCTGCGCGGGAATGTGGACTTCGGCTCTCTCGGGCTCATTCGGGTCTTTGACCTTGAAGGACGTGAAGGACACGCCCGGTGAGAGGGTGAGACCCTCCGCAAACAGGTCGTTCTCGTCGTTCGGAAATGCGTACTTTATGGTCGCGAAGCGCTCGATCTCGGCGATGGTGGTTCGGATGTCGGACAGCACCGTCCGATTGAACGCCTTTTGGCGCACCTCATCGAAGCGGGGAACGGCAAGGCCCACGAGCAGCCCGACGATGACGGTGACGATCATGAGCTCGATCATCGTGAAGCCAGCGAGCCCGTGCGGCCGGTTCGGGCCGCGTCCGCCGTCGGACCGGTGGAAGTCAGGTTTCAGTGGAGTCTCCATACCGGTAACATACCTCTTTATGCCTCGTTTCCGCCCATTCGTCTTCCAGGCAGGGCGGATGAGGGGAAGGCGACCATGCTCGACCTTCGGCAGTTGACGGAGCTGCACCGCCGGCTCAAGGACACACCCCTGCTCAGCGTCTATCTCGATGGGGATGAGACCGATCCTTCAGAGCGGACCGCCTGGCGCCGAAAACTTCAAAGAGAGACCCGCCGTCTCGGCAACGAACTGGTGGACCACTCGCCAACCGATCTAGCGGCCTTCGGCCGTGCTCTCGAGGTTCTCGAGAGCCATCTCGGACGTCACCACGGTTTCCTTCCCTCGCCCGGATGGGCGGGCTTCTTTACCGAAGGTGCGATCCACCACTCCGAGTCACTGCCGGTTCGGGTTCCCACCGTAGTGGTCTGGCAGAGGGGCGCCCTGCTTACGCCCTATCTGCGGGTGCTGAACCTGGCTCACCCCGTGGCCGTTGTCCTGTGCGACCACTGGCGATCACGACTGTTGAGACAGCAGGGTGGTCGGTTGACCGAGGCAAACGAGCTGGAGGTCGACCGCTCCCTCGAGGATTTTTCGGACGTGGGCATGATGAAGTCCGCACGCGTCGCCACGGGGGTGAGGGGTGCCACGGCTCGCGATGCGGCCCAGAGATCCCTCGTGGCGGAAAGCCAGCAGCTCGTCCGGGATACGATACAGGCCGTAGTCGATTTGATCGGTCACGAAGGCTCGGTGATCATCGGGGGCCCACCCGATGTTGCGTCGGCACTCCGCTCCGGCCTTCCCGACGCCCTCATGGCTCGCACCACCATTGCGCCCGGTCTCGAACTCGAGATGCCGGCATCGGAGGTGTCCCAGGAGATCGCTCCATTCCTCGACGACATCCGCGATCACGGGCACGGCAAGGTCCTCCAGGCCATCGTCGACTCCGCCCATCCGGGCGGCAAGGGCACACTCGGGTTCAAGAACACCCGATTGGCCCTGGATCAGGGGGCGGTGGATATGCTGCTGGTATCTAGGAGACTCGCCGATGAGCAGCGATCCGACGTCGAGCCTCTGGTGAGCACCGCACTGCTCCACGGTGGCGATGTCGCGGAGATGAGCGGAGGCCCCAGGGATCTCCTCGACGCGGAGGGTGGAGGATTGGGAGCCCGGCTGCGCTTCTCGATACTCTGATGCACGGCTTCACTCACCGTTCCCGCGGCGGTTGACGAGAAGCGTCCTTTCCGTGAGCTTTACAGCGAACAAAGAAATATTGAAGGCAGGCTAGAAGCAGCAGTATCGATGCGGGGGCCTCCAGAGGCTGCCCGCTTTTTTCGTGGCAGGTGCCGCGACCCAGCGCGGGGGATACGACCGCGAGAGTCAAGAAGTCGGAAGGTGCGGATCATCCGGACTCCGACCATGACCAACCAGATGGAGTAGATGATGCGTACCAAAGGCACTGTGAAGTGGTTCAACGACCAAAAGGGCTTCGGCTTTATCACCCCGGAGGATGGCAGCAGAGACCTGTTCGTCCATCATTCCGCGATTCAGGCCGAGGGCTTCAAGTCTCTGGCCGAAGGCGAGAGCGTTGAGTTCGACGTGGTGGAGGGCCAGAAGGGCCCCGCCGCCGAGAACGTCCAGAAGGTCTAGAGCCATTTGGGCCGAGTGGCCCATAGCAGCTGGCGGGCCGCCCCGAGCATTCGGGGTGGCCCGCTTGTCTTTTCAGACGCTTGCCGCCCGATCCCTTCCCGAACACGTTGTTGTCGAGCCCCTGAGCGACCCTTGGCTGACCCGGAATCGAAGTGACGACCCCCACTGAGAACCCCCTCCTCCCCTTGGTGCGACTCCAGGGCAGGATCGTGCTGGACGGTGGCTTGGCCACGGCCTTGGAGGCGCGTGGCCATGACCTGAACGACGATCTCTGGTCCGCTAAGGTGTTGCTGGAAGACCCCGACGCCATCCGAGACGTGCACCTGGACTTTCTGAGAGCGGGCGCCGACTGCATCACGACGGCAACCTATCAGGCCACTTTCCCAGGATTTTCGGCGAGGGGCCAGAGCGACGAGGACGCCGTCCGGCTCTTGGTGCGATTCATCGATCTGGCGGTCGAGACTCGCGACTCCTTCTGGGCCGATCCCGAAAACCGGGAGCGTCGCCTACGGCCCCTCGTGGCGGCGAGCATCGGGCCCTACGGGGCGTTCCTCGCCGACGGATCGGAGTACACGGGCGACTACGGGATCGACGCCGGCGAGCTGCACGCCTTCCACGAGAGACGCTGGCATGTCCTGGCCGAGAGCCGGGCGGATCTTTTGGCGTGCGAGACCATCCCGTCGCGACTCGAGGCCGAGGTGCTCCTCCGCCTTCTACGCGACACCCCGCACCGGTGGGCGTGGATGAGCTTCAGCTGCCGTGACGGAGCCCATGTCAGCGATGGCAGCCGCCTCGAGCACATGGCCGAGCTGTGCGCGGCCGAGCCGCAGGTCGCCGCGGTGGGCATTAATTGCACCGCTCCCGAGCACGTCTCCACGCTGATCGGGGAGATGCGGAAGGCCAAGCCGAAGCCGATCATCGTCTATCCCAACTCGGGAGAAGGATACGACGCCGTGGACAAGAAGTGGACGCCGGCTCGGCGCGACCCCGACTGGACGACCCTCATCGACGAGTGGGCAGAGCTGGGGGCTTCGGGCATCGGCGGGTGCTGCCGCGTCCAGCCCGGCCACATCGCCGAGATGAGGCGCAGGCTCTTCCCGTTGGGGACGGGCGACGGGCCGGGATCGCTGTGAACGAGTACCTACCCGGGATCTTCGTGGATGCCGACGCCTGCCCGGTGAAGGAGGAGGTCTACCGGGTGGCCCAGCGGTACAGGATCAAACGGACATCCCCCTTGCCTCGGAGTGCCTGAAGAAGGGGTTGGGGTGCTCGGTCCCCGGGGACGCCCCTTCACGGAGGATTCCATCGGTGCCGCCCTGGCTACCCGGGAGCTCATGTCCCACCTCCGGGGCATGGGGGAGATGACGGGAGGGCCTCCTCCCTTCCAGAAGCGAGACCGCTCCCAGTTCCTTCAGGCCCTCGACCGGATGATTCAAGCCATTCGCCGGGGGAAGTAGGAGGTTCACCGAGGCGTGCAGGGCCGGGGTCCGCCTCGACGATCGGGGTTGGCCCGAGGTCGGCTCCGATCTACAACCACCTTGTGAGCTCCTCGGCGTCGGTGAGGGCCTTCCATACGGCAGCCAGCGGTGCGTCGATCTCTCGCTCGACCGCACGGGTCTCCTGGTCCTGCCGACCTTCGAACGCTTCCTGCGTGCTCATGAATCCTCCTCCCGGGGATCGCACCCGGTCGCATCTTCCAGCGGGGCAGGGTAGGCACCGGCCATGACACGCAAACGCCGACCGTCGGGTTCATCTTCGTCGTGGTACTTGGCAATCAGCCGCGCCACCTCCTGCGAGAGCTCGGTGGCGAAGGCGTGCTGCTTCTCGGATGAGGCGAAGCGGACGTCCGCCTGGAGGGTCAAGGTCGGTAGACGTTTTCCGGCCTGGTGAGCGCGGTCGCGCTGTTCAGCGACCTCCCGGATCACCTGGGCCGCCACCGCCACAAGAGGCGTTGGGGGGCTCCGCATAAAAACCTTGACCGGGGGCCCGGAGGCACGCACCGTTCGATCACCCTCGACCGAGCGTTGAGGACTTTCTCCGTGTCGCTACCCGTCACGGCCCAGCGTGGGGGAGTTACCGCGCGAGTCATGTAGTCGGAAGGTGCGGTTCATCCGGACTCCGACAGTGACCACCAAAGGAGCAGGATGATGCGTACCAGAGGGACAGTGAAGTGGTTCAACGATCAGAAGGGCTTCGGCTTCATCACGCCCGAGGACAACAGCAAAGACTGCTTTGTCCACCATTCCGCCATTCAGGCCGAGGGCTTCAAAACCCTCAACGAGGGCGACATCGTCGAATTCGAGGTCGTTGAGGGGCAGAAGGGACCAGCCGCGGAGAACGTCGTACGAGTCACCTAACCGTATCTGAGCTATCGGCTTCAGGGGCCGCTCCGATTCATGGGGCGGCCCCTTCTTTCTGGCCGCTCAACAGGAGACTCGCCCATGTGCTCCGACACTACTCGGCGCGCCCTCGAGCACACGACGCCCGGGGGGCACCACGGTGCGGTCGTCGGCGTCCTGCAGCTCACCATCATCCCGTATCTCTCCTATGAATGGGGACGCCGGGCGCTTATCGAAGGGGTGCGCGTGGCTGCGGGCAGCCGGGGACACGGGGTCGGACAGGCCTTGATGGAGTGGGCCATGAACCGGGCTCGGGAGCGCGGTTGCCACCTGGTACAGCTCACGACGGACAAGACGAGGGCCGCGGCCAAGCGCTTCTACGAGAAGTTGCGCTTCAAGGCGACCCATGAAGGAATGAAGCTCCACCTCTGCCTCCCCAAGGGCGGAATCCGGGCCGACCGAGCGGGCGGTCTCGGCCGAAAAGAGCCGGGTGTAAAGAAAGGTGGCAACTAAGAAGCACCGGTGGTAACGTTGAAGAGTAGCTCCCCCACCGAAAATCGATTTGTCTTTGTGCCCATTCCTCACCAGGAGTGTGAGCCTTGGCCACGGAACTGGTTCTCCTCATCGAGGACAACCATGAGCACGCCACGCTGATTCAGGCCCTTCTGGATTTTCGCGGCCTCGACAGTCCCGTGTTCGTCACGGCCAGCGTGGCTGAGGCGTGTGCCTACCTGAACGGCGAATGGCCCTTCGACGATAAGCGACGGCACCCCCTACCGGGTCTCATCGTCCTCGATCACTGGCTCCTCGACGGCACCGGTCTGGAGATCCTCGAGTGGCTCCAGGAGCACGAAGAGCTCTCGTCGATTCCCGTCGTGGTCTTCACGGCGTGCATGGACAAGAACGTGGAGAGGCGCGCCCGCGAGCTCGGCGTCCGAGACTACCTCGTGAAGCCCGACGGCTACGAGGATCTGGCCGGGGCCATCGAAGGGGTCCTACGCCCGCCTCCCGAAAAGGAGGCCGAGGCGGAGGGATCCAAGGCCGGCTGACCCTCCGACCTGTGCATGTTGGCACGCCTCATGCGTCAGAGAGAAGTGAGGTCTCTACTGCTCGCCACTGAACGCGGAGGGCATCATGCGTCGTTCCTCAATCCTCCCACAGCTGCTCATCGGCCTGGCCGCCACGTTGTCGCTCATGATGAGCGCCCCGTTCGTCCACGCCCAGATCTCAGACATGGGGCTCCACACGTACCTCATCCGGGTTCAGGGTGAGGACGCGCCGTTCGAGGTTCGAGCCGAGCGGGTGTCCAGGCACACGAACGGGATGGTGACCCTCGAGTCAAACGCCCAGACCGTGGCCGTCTTCAACGGATACCAGCTGCTCTACATGGTTCAGGACCTGGACCGGGCTGAAACCGAGTTCGAGGTGAAGACCCATGACGGCGAGGTCCGGCGATTCAAGGCCGATCGCATGCGCGTGGATGCCCAAGGACTCGTGGAGTTCGAGTCGGCCGGCCACGTCTCCGGCCTGATCTGGAACAACAACGTCCGCTACGTGGTGGCGGTCTTTGCGAAGAACTAGTGTGGCCGAGACACTTTGGTAACGGGACACTAGCGACGTGTCGAGGCTCCTGTGCTCCCTGGCGCTTGCGTGCCTCCTCCTCCTTCCCGCCTGTGCTGTTGGAGGGGTAGGCAGCGGTGCCGTGCCAGTCAGGGAAACAGGTCTCGCGGGGGAGGCGGGGGACGAGGGCAGCCGGCCCGCAAGGGTTCAGGTGATTATGCCTGACGAGCGGGTGCCGTGCCCCTTCGAGGCCTTGGGTATGGTGACGGTCCGAGGGCCGTTCGTCCTCTCGACTGACGAGGACGACGCCTCCTACGGCGAGCTGCTCGCCGGGATCCGGGCGAAGCTCGGAGGAGAGGCGGCCAGGATGGGCGCCGACGCCGCCCTGGTCCGGCGCTTCCTCTACGACCGGCGGCGGCCCTCGTCCACAGGCCCGGCAGAGGTTCGAGCCGTCGAGGCGGTGCTCCTAGACTTCGTGGATCCCGACTGCGTGCGGCCGGATAGGTAGCTCATACCGCCCCTACCCCGCTCCGCGTTGTCCCCCTCCCGATTCCCGTCACATCGCTCGGAGAAGCTCCTCGCGATCCGCAACCATACTGCATGAATACAACATTGTAAGCAATCGGCGCCGACAATGTAAGCAAGCCATTCGGGAAAGTCACGAGTTCGGGGTTGTCTGACGTCGTGGGCGTGTGCAGCTTCCCCGCCAAGAATCCTCCAGTCCGCAGGTGGCCGTGGCCTTTCGAGGGCGGCGGCCGGAGCGTTGAAGGATACAGGAACGATACGGGAAGGAGAACGGGTGAGAGCGATCTACACGACGCTGGCGGTGATCGTGGCCCTGGTGGTGATCGCCCATCTTCTCTGGGGCCGGGAGACCGGCTTCATTCGGGATTTCGCGCCCGGACTCGCCACCGAGGTCTTGGGCATCCTTCTCACTCTCGTATTCGTCCACCGCATCCTGGACCGGCGGGCCATGGAGGAGCGCGCCAGAGCGTCACGGGGAGGGGTGCGGAGGGCCGAGGACCCGCTGCGTGATCTGTCGGACCTCTGGACCGAGATCGTCCGTGGGTGTCTGGAGCGGCTCCCTAGCCACCCCCCGCACACCTACGAGGAGCTGTTCTCGTCCGAGTGGTCCGCCGCCATCGACCACTTTGACCTCACCCACGTGCGCTACGCCTGGAGCGACGAGACCTGGGCCGAGTCGGCCGCCCGAGTCATCGCCCGCGCCAGGGACCAGATCAGCGGGATCCTCGACCTCTACGGCGTCCACCTGAACGCCCACTTCATCGAGGTCCTGGACGAGATCCGGGACGATCCATTCCTCTCCCACGTCGAGACCCTGGGCGAGCAGCTCAGAGTCGGCCGGGAGCTCTTTCCCGACGAGATCGAGGCCGAGGACTACTCCATCTCACGCACGTCTGCCGTGCGAGGCAGATTCCTCCGGACGCTCGTGCAGGCCGTTTGGCTCTACAACGAGAGCGCCCTGGGCGACTCCCCGATCAGGGAGCTGCCCGAGGACTTCTGGAATCCGGAGCGTTCGCCGGCCCCGGGGACGTTGAGGTTCGAGGGGTAGGGTTAGGGGGGGCGGTCATCGCACCCAGATCGGGTTCGTGAAGATCCAGGGAACCTGCCCCCGTCTCAGCTCGACGTAGATCTCTAGGCGGTACACCCCGGGCGCGGCCAAGGCCTCGGAGTCGTAGGTGGGACCCCGCCCCTCCGACACCAACGATCCATCCCGATAGAGCCTCACGATGGTGTGTACGGAGATGTCGGGAAGCGAGGCGGTGATCCGAACGGCCCCGGCCTCCCAGAGGAGCTCTCCGCCGAACGTTACCGACTCATCCAGGCTCACGGCTTCGGCCGAGAAGCCCGAAGCGTCGGCAATGCCGTCCAGGGCGCAGAAGCCGCGACCGAAGCGCAGCGCCTCCGTCACGAGTGCTGCATCGTGGACCGCATCCCCCGTGGGCTCGGCCCCTAGAAGCACATGTTGGCGAGCAAGGCTGAAGAGGTCCCGGTAGGCGGGAAACGGCAGGGCCAGCTCCTCGGTCACGGGGACCTTGGAATGGGCATCCACCGAGCAGACACCCGGCACCCGGTGTCCCTCCGACAGCAGGCGGTCCCAGCGCTCGAGGGTGGCCGTCGGCCGGTCCACGAGCTCGAGCATGGCGGAGACCGGCTCCGCCGGCAGAAGGAGGAGGGCCCTGGGCCAATCGTCCAGGCCGTCGTCACGGAGCTCCGTATCCCAGTTCCAGATCTCGAGGGCGTCGAAGCCGGAGGGGTCCCAATCCCGCCAAGGCTCGCCCGGCCCTTCAGGGTGCGCCACGATGCGGAGGCCCGCACCCGCCGGGACCGAGGACCCCAACGGCGAGCCCCGCGCCTCCGCCTCAGCGCGGCGGGCCCTCCTCGCCTCGGGGTCGTCGCCGCCGATTACGAGGATGTGCCCAGAGGGCACTCTCGCCTCCTCCCCGAGCACCATGAGTCGCCCGTCCATGTACGCGGGTGCCGGCATGGCCCAGACGTTGTGGTCCGTGATGGTGAGAAAGTCGAGTCCGGTCACCCGGGCGGCGGCAGCGACCTCCCGCAAGGTGCCACCACCGTCCGACGCCACCGTGTGGACATGGATGGCACCCACCCACTCCCGAGCCCCTCGTGCCGATGGCGCTTCCAATGGGAGACGGGTCGTCACGGACACCACGACAACCGCGATGAACGCCAGCAACCCTGTCACAAGGGTGATCTTCAGAAGCCGATTGAGCACGACTCGTCAGGGTCCAGGAGGACGATCAGGAGAGTGGTAGTGACGCGGAGGCCCATGTTGGATGCTACAGAGCCTCTCCTACTTTTGAAAGGCGCTTCCACATGGGGTCAGAGAAGCGTGCCACCCCGGATGGAAGAAGAACGCCTCAACCTGAAACGGGGGAGGGTTTCCCCTCCCCCGCCGGTGCGGTACGCAAGAACAACCAGTGCTACCTTCCGCGCCTTCGGAAGGGATGACGGCCGCTCCGGTTCGACAGGTCGACTTCGAATGACTCGCCATCTACGGTCATGGTAGCGAATTGCGTACCGTTGAAGGTGATGACCACGTGCCTGGTGCGCGTCTCGTCGCCGTTGGGCCCGTTGACGATGACCACGGTCACGTCCCGGGTGATGGTCCCGGACAGCGGGTATGGATTCTCTTCGCGGGGAACGGCGTGAACGATGTCGGTGATGACCGACGTACCGGACATCTCGTAGCTGCGGTCTCCGTCTTCGTCCGAGTGGTGGCTCCGGGATACGGTGCTGCTCCCCGTCCGCCTCGCCCACCCGGAGGTGGTGCGGAGCCGCCTACGGGATGCGACCCTCGAGGCCCTCGCCCACCTCGACAGCGCCACCCCGCTCCATGTCAACGAGCCGATCAACATTCGCATGCGCTTCGCCTCGACGACCCGGGCAGACATTCTCCAGGCCATCCCCGGGATGCGCCGTGTGGACGGGACCTCGGTGGAATACGATGCGCGTGATATGACCGAGGCGTACAAGTTGATTCGGCTGATGTACAAGTATGTGAGCTGGTAGCGAGGAGTGATCATGAGCCACGCAAGCCGCGAGAGCCCCCTCTGCCGTCTCTCGCCCGATCGACTGGACTTCTTTCACCTGCAGGCCCTGTTTCGGGCCTTCCAGAGCCTCCTAAGAGGCCCTCGAACACCCCCTTATATTTCATCGTAAGTCATAGCGGATTCTGGAGCCGTGGATCGGCCAGCTCCTCTGCGGCCTCCCCACCACACCCTGTCAGGAAGGCCATGCCCACGAAGGCAACGCCCAGAAAGGCAACCCTCACACGGGCAACGCCTAGGAGCACGCCACACCGTCGAGCCATGTGTGCCCCTCGTGGGCTCACCGAGGGACTTCGCCTCACCGACTGACTACGACTCACCGACGGTCCATCTCAGGCTCTCCGTCCGTGGTCGCCTTCGGCTTCTCTTTCTTCTCCTTCAACGTCTTCAAAACGTCCTGCCACTCGAACTTGTCTCCGATTCCCCGCACGTAGTGGTCCATCCAAGCCATCTCGCTCACGGCCTTTACTAAACGGTTGCGTGGCTCGCGGATGCCGTGGGTACGACCCGGATACATGAAGAGCTCCGTGGGCACGCCGAGCTTCTTCAGGGCCATGTGTAGCTCCACCGACTGTGGGCTCGGGACGCGCGGGTCGCCCTCTACCACGTGGACCATCGTCGGGGTCTTGGCGTTGGCGATGTACTTGAGGGGCGATTGATTCCAATATGGATCGAAGTTCTCGTACAGGAAGTCGTCGCCGATGTAGAACTGCCGGTTCCTCTGGACATCGCTCTGGGCGTACATGGAGATCCAGTTCATGGTCCCGGCCCCGGAGCTGATGGCCTTGAATCGGTCCGTGTGGGTGAGGATCCAATTGGACCAGTGACCCCCGGCGCTCCATCCCAACGCCCCCATGCGGTCGCCGTCGACAATCCCCTCGTCGATGAGGTAGTCCACCCCGGTCATGATGTCGTCGAACCCCAGGGTGAAGTAGTCGCCGACGATGTCGGTCCGGTGAGCGTTGCCGTAGTTGCGGGATCCCCGATAGTTCGGCTTGAGCACGGCATATCCGGCGCCGGCGTACACCTGGGCGCTGTACCCACCGTTGAACCGAAGAACGTCCGCCGACGCGGGGCCACCGTGAATCGCCACGATGAGAGGGTAGCGCTGCCCTTCTCGATATCCCACCGGCTTCACCAGAATGCCGCCGACCCTCTTGCCGTCGGTGGACCGCCAGTTGACCTCGACCTCTTCGCCCAGTGCCATCTCGCGCACCTGTGGAGCCACGTCGACGAGCTGTGTCCACTCCGAGCGATCCGTCACATCATCGACGCTCTGCACCGTGAAGACGGTGGGAGGAGTCTTCGGATCCGAATAGCTGATGAGGATGGCACCCGAGTCGTCGTCCCGGCTGATGCTCAGGGCCGCCCGCTCCTCGGTGATCTGCCTCACATCACCACTCCTCACGTCGAGCGCGTGAAGCTGCGTGGTGACACGGACGCCCGCGTTGAAGTAGATCGTGTTCCCGTCGTCGGACCAGAACCCCACCCTAAGGCCTCCGTCGAAGACCTCGCCGAGCTTCCGGAATGGGCCGCCTCGATCGGCCACCTCACGGACATACACACGGTCCTCGGTCATGGTGTAGCGCGTCATGTCATCGGGCGCGGAGAAGGCGATCCAGCGGCCGTCCTGTGAGATGCTCGCCGCGCTCTCACCCACCTCGTAGTTGTTCGTGAGGCGCTCGATGTGGCCCGTGGCGGTCTCGAGGAGGAACTGGTCGGCGTACAGCCGCGCCCCAGTGATGTTGCGCTCGTACCGCTCCGCGGATCCACCGCTGAAGGTGACCCACTGTCCGTCGTCGGAGACGTCGAAGCTGCCCACGCTGACCCTTGGATCATTCGTGAGCTGCCGGGCGTCCCGGGGCTCCAGGTCGAGCGCCCACAGGTTGGACAGCGGCGTCACCATGTTCTTGATGTCCACGGTGAACCCCTCCTCGCGGCGGAGCTCGTCGTCCTCCTCCCGGGAGTCGGGCCTGGCGAAATAGATGCGACGGCTGTCCGGGGACCACTCCCACTCCTCGACCCCCGCCTCCCCGTCCGTGAGCTGCTCGGCCTCGGCGTCCAGGATCCCGTCCACCGGCAGGCGATAGAGGTGTTCCTGTCCCGACTTGCCGCTCCTGTAAACGAGCCAACGGCCGTCGTCACTGAACATGAAGTCGGAGACCCCTTCGTCCTCGTCGGTGATGCGTTGGGCCTCGCCACCGTCGGGGCGCATCATGTAGAGTTGGTCCCCGTCCCCGTCCCGGTCCCTGTCCCGGTCCCGGTCTCGGTCCCTGTCCCTATCCGACGCGAACACGAAGAAGCTGCCGTCCCTCGACCACGTCGGCGAGCTCTCGTTCTTGTCGTCGGTGTAGGTCATCTGCCGGCTTGAAGCGAGACCCTCTTGCATGGAGACCAGGTGTATGTCGGATTGTTGCTCGGCCTCCTGCCAATCAGTTGTCGTGACGGTGTAGAGCATCCACCGGCCGTCCGGACTTGGAGTCCAGGAGCCCCCGCGCGCCATCGTCTGGGCGTCGAGGAAGGTCATGGGTCGTAGGTCGGCGGACGTCTGAGCAGTGGCAGGCTCGAACGCCGCCGTGACGGTCATGAAGGCGGCCGCGAAAGCCGACACAAAAGACGAAAGTACCGCAGCGTGCGGTAACGTGGGAGCTGTACGCATGATTGCCTCGCAGAGCGGGGTGGAGATGACCTCTGTTTTATAGGGGATTGAAGCGGAGATTGCACGCCCCCGGCCTTCCTCTTCCGCTGACTCGGATTTCCGGGAGGCGCCCCGAGGGCTGGAGGGCCCGGCCGACGGCTGAGCCCGACGTGCGCCCACAGGTGACCCGCACGACAAAGAGCCCCGCCCCGAAGGGCGAGGCTCTTCAATCCGAATCAAGCTGCGCTGGGTCTCAGCCGCCTGAACCGTCGTCGCCTGGCCGCTTCACGATGATGCGGCGCTTCTTACGCTTCTTACGCTTGTGCTGGTCGTCGGCGCCGTCCAGCTCTTCGAGGTCGATGGTCAGGACGCCATCAAGCTCTTGTCCGAGCTCCTTCAGGGCCTGCTCGAGGGCCTCGAGGTCCACCATATTCTCCAGGTTGCCCAGACCCTCGATGGCGTCCAGACTTTCCAGCGCTTCGAGACTCTTCAGTACTACGAGACTCTCCAGCGCCTCGAGACCCTCCAAGGCCTCAAGGCTCGAGAGTGCCTCTTGGAGCTCAAAGGCCTCGCCGAACAAGACATCCTCGCGGACATCACGCGCCCTCTCCCGCGCCTCCTGGGCCCGGGCACGAGCCTCTTGCCGGATCTCCATCATCTTCCAGCGATCGAGCCGATGCATGTGCATCCGGGTCACCACGTGCGGAACGGTCTGGACCACCACCGTGGGGACGTGCCCGACTCGGATCCGGATGGGCTCCACCTCGACATCCACCCGAGGCGCCGCCGATTCCACGACGGGGGTGAGCTCAGCCACGGCCGGCGCCTCCTCCTGCTGGCTGTGCGCGTAGAGACTCGTGAGTCCGTAGCCGGCACCCGCGCCGACAATGATGGCCATGAGGGCCATGATGTCTGACGATCGCACACCCATCGGAGGCTCCATTCGTTGAAGTCCAACCCCAACCCCCGAAACGGCCCTGCGCCGTCCGAGGCGTCCCATCTATGGATATGACGCTTCGACCAGCACGATGGTTGCCCTGCGCCCTGTCTACTCCGCGTGCGCCGGATCGCTCGACTCCCCCGCGATCCGTCCCGATCCCGAAGATTCCGCCGTTCCGCCCTATCGTCTCAGTACCGCTTGAACGTCCCGGTCTCCTCCACGACGACCCGGTGTCCGTCCATGGAAGACGGGATCTTCCCCGAGGATCCGCCTTTCCCGGACACGAAGACCTTCAGGCAAGGCTTGCCGCTTGAAAGGCCGATGGCGGTCCCGGTCACCCCGGGCAGGTCGATCACCTTCTTCGTGAGCTTGTCGAGGGCGCTCTTCATCTCGTGCGCCGAGATCTCGTCCGCCAAGCCAGGAACCTGCTGGCGATTCCGCTAGCTCCCATCGACACTGACCCCGAAGCGCTTTAGGACGAGATCGATGGGGTTCGCGATGGTATGCGTGTTGCTACCAGCGAAGAGCAGTCCCACGGGCTTCCGGTCGTCACCGCCGCTGGACTTGGTGACCACGAGAGATCCCGAGTCTCCGCCCTGGCTGAATTTGCCGTCGCTGATGAGGATCTGATCCACGAAGCGAACGGTCCCAGTGTTGTAGTTCACGTTGATGGTGGCGTTGATCCCCGTCACCGTGCCCGTCGTCAGCCCCGTGGTACGGCCATACTTCTGCAGCCGCAAGCTGAGAGCGGCCGTGGCGGTCTTGGACCGCGGCTCACCGTATCCGTCGTCCGGCGTGCTCGTCCCGAGGTTCTCCGCCGACGTCAGTGCGATGGCGGCGTCGATCCGGTTGTCGGGACACGTCAGAGCGCTGCAGAAGCGGAGTGGCTCGAAGTCGTGCAGTGTGCCGATCGAGTTCGTGGGGTCCGTGCCTCCGTCAACGCGGCCGGGCTGAAGGATGTCGTCCCCCTTCTTCGCGTCGTTCCGGTTGGCGAACACATGGTTGTTGCTCAACGCGAAGATGTCTCCGCCGTCACTCACCCGGGCTCCGATGGTCCCCGCGGTCACGTCGGGCTGGCCAGCGGACACGCCGATGGGCACGGGGCGAGGGAAGCGGCCCTTTGGGTCCACGGCACTGTCGGACTCTCGCGCCCGCGGTCCGTCTCCCAGAGCCCAGAACTCACCGGTCACCTCGGGGAGCACCGGAATGCCCTCGAGGCTGGCCGGCACGCCCAGCACGCCCACGCGCGCGGTGTACACCATAACGACGGGCATCCCTCCGATACCGATCCCGACGGCCGTACCCACGACACCGTCGATCCCCAAGAGGTCAGGCGTGTGGAGATCCTGGACCGCCATAGCCGCGGAGAGGTCGGCGGAGCTCGGGTCCCGGGAGGGCCCGAAGATCCAGAGGTCGTCGTGGACGGCGGGGCTGGGCAGGAAGAGCTCGGCCAGCAGCGCCACCAGGAATGTGACCTTCGACCGACGTCCCCACCTCGTCACTGGATGCTCCGGTCTCTCGTCATCGGTCAAACATGCTCCTTCGTGGGCACACACCTATATACCATACGGGTGGACAAGAGGAGGAAAGTTCCATCCCTTGCCTAACTTCCCACCCCTTGCCCAACTCCCCACACTTCTCTAGGACGTTGACTTCCCAGGATGTTACTTCTGCTAGTATTGTTGGACCACGATTTCCTTCAACTCGTTGTGAGGTATGTCATGAGACGGTTTG
The DNA here is from genome assembly GCA_965238005.1 of Longimicrobiales bacterium. Lineage (GTDB taxonomy): Bacteria > Gemmatimonadota > Gemmatimonadetes > Longimicrobiales > Gaopeijiaceae > CBDCKN01. The sequence goes on along the minus strand of OZ250165.1, from coordinate 1,169,813 downwards.
GTTACAGCTTTTTGGTGATTCTGGCCACGCTAGCCATGGGTGCGCCTTCGGCCATGGCCCAGGGTCGGGGCCAGGGGTACGGCCGTGCGGTAGCGGTGAGCGGGGGTGACGTCCTGGTCGGTGTGGGGAGTAACGTCATCACGCCCGGGACCGTGTATCTGTACCGCCGAGGGGCGGACGGCTGGATGGAGGCCGGACGCCTTCAGGCCTCCGACGCCTTCTCGGGAGACGGCTTTGGTGCCGCCATCGCCGCGGACGGCTCTACCATGATGGTCAGTGCCATCAATCAAAACGACGGTGCAGGAGCCCTCTACGTGTTCGAGCGAACGGGCTCCGGAGACTGGCGGGAGGTGGGCCGCCTGACGGCAGAAGATGTGGCCCCCAGCACCAACTTCGGAACGGCGCTCGCCTTGGGCGGCGGAGTGGCAGTGGTGGGTGCTCCGGGCCAAAGGGCTCGTAGCCGCCAGGTTCAGTACACGGGTCAGGGGGCGGCTCACGTCTTCACCAACGCCGGTGGCGCCTGGACATCCCAGGCCACGATCACGAGCGGCGAGGAAGGCACGGGATTCGGCACGAGCGTGGCGGTGCACGGGGACGAGATCCTCGTGGGCGCTCCCGCCGTCGATAGTACGGGAGCCGTCTACGCGTTCCACAGCACCGGTGCCGGCTGGGAGCAGTCGGGCATGCTGGCCGCCCAGGGAACCGGCCCCAACGACCTCTTCGGATCGTCGGTGACCGTGGTGGCCGACCAGGCGCTGATCTCCGCACCGGGCCGCGATCGGGGCCAGGCAGCCGTGTTCGCATTCCAGTACGATGCCTCGCAAGGAGAGTGGAGCCCCAGTGGTCATCTCGTCCCCTTCGACGGTTTCCAGCAGGACGGCTTCGGCTCGGCGGTGGCCATCACGGACGAGGAAGCCTGGATCGGGGCGCCGAGAGCCAGCGGCGGCCGGGGGGCCGCGTACGTCATGTCGGGAAGCGTCGCCGACGGCTGGGACGCGGCCGCCAAGCTCGCAACTGGTGAGAAGGCGGATGACGCCTTCGCCAGCACCATTGCAATCGATGGCGACATCGCCGTGATCGGCGTCACCGGTGCCCACTTCGGAACCGGCACCGCCACCATCTACGAGCGAGGCGCTGACGGGTGGGAGATGGCGGAGTCGGTCATGGGCGAGCTTGAGGGCTTCGATGCCGTGAGCGGCGGGCAGGTCGACTGCACGTCCGGCGTGGCCTCCGCCTTCGACTGCGACGACTACGATCTGGTGTCCTTCATGCCCATCAAGGACATGGCACCCCGGGGGGTCACTGTGAACGACGTCTGGGGTTGGACGGATCCGCAGACCGGACGCGAGTACGCCCTGGTGGGTCGCCGCGACGGATCTGCGTTCGTGGACATCAGCGACCCCCTCAATCCCCGTTACCTCGGCCAGCTCCTCCGGCCCGAGGGCTCGAATCCGAGCACGTGGACCGACATCAAGGTCTACAAGGACCACGCCTTCATCGTGGCCGACGGCGCGGGCCAGCACGGAGTTCAGGTGTTCGACCTGACCCAGCTCCGAGACGTCACGGAGCCTGTCACCTTCGAGGAGACTGCCCACTACGACGGCATCGCCAGCGCCCACAACATCGTCATCAACGAGGAGTCCGGCTTCGCCTACAGCGTGGGCAACCGGAGCGGGGGCGAGACGTGCGGCGGTGGCCTCCACATCATCAACATCCAGGAGCCCCAGAGTCCCACGTTCGCTGGCTGTTTCGCCGACGTCGAGACCGGCCGGGCCAGCACGGGCTACACCCACGACGCACAGTGCGTCACCTACGCAGGACCGGATGAGGAGCACGCCGGCAAGCAGATCTGCATGGGCGCCAACGAGACGGCCCTGAGCATCGCCGACGTGACGGATCCGTCCAACACGGTGGCCCTCTCCCGGGCCAGCTATCCCAGCGTGGCCTACACCCACCAGGGCTGGCTCACCGAGGATCACCGCTACTACTACATGAACGACGAGGGGGACGAGATCAACGGACAGCCCAGGACCCGGACCCTGGTGTGGGACGTTTCAGATCTGGACGACCCGCAGCTGGTGAAGGAGCACTTCGGCACTCAAGAGGCCACCGACCACAACCTGTACATTCGCGGCAACATCATGTACCAGTCCAACTACCGCAGCGGACTGCGCGTGCTCGACGTCAGTGATCCCGAGAATCCCGTGGAGATCGGGTATTTCGACACCGTGCCGTACGGAGACAACTCGGCGGGTATGCGAGGCTCCTGGAGCAACTATCCCTACTTCCAGAGTGGTGTGGTGATCGTCACCAGTGGCAACGAGGGCCTGTTCCTCCTGAAGAAGAGGCAGCCCATCACCTGAGCCGACGGTGGGACAGAGCACGATGACGGATGTTTCGGTAACATCGGCCGGTCGCCGAGTGGCCCTTTGGGCCTTCGGCGCCCTGGCGATCACGAGCTGTGTGAGCTATGGCCCCCCGGCCCCCGTGGCACCGACCGGGCTCACGGGGGGGGAAGAGCAGGAGTCGGGCGGCTTTGTGCGTGTGGTGGACGCCTTCCAGATCCTGGACGAGAATGGTCGGGCGTACGAATTCCCCCTCCTGGGCGGCTTCAACGTGCCGCGTCCCCAGTTCGCCGACCTGGATGGGGACGGAGACCTGGATCTGTTCCTCCAGGAGCGCACAGGCGAGCTCATGCACTTCGAGAACGTGGGAACGGCAGAGGAGGCCCGCTTCGTATGGCGCACGGACCGGTATCAGGATCTGGAGATCGGGGAGTGGAGTCGATTCCTCGACTTCGACCGGGACGGCGACCTGGACCTGCTCGCCGAGCGGCCGTTCAGCTACGTGCAGTACTTCCGGAACGAGGGCACTTCTCAGCGTGTCGCACTCCTTCCCGTGGGTGACTCGGTCCGCGACGTCGACAACAAGCCCGTGTTCGCCGACCGCCAGAACATCCCGAGCCTCAACGACATCGACTGTGACGGGAGCTGGGATCTCTTCCTGGGGCGCGTGGACGGGACCATCAGCCGATACGAGACGTCGACCACGTCGGCCGACGGTGCCCCCCTCTTCCGGTTCGTGGAGGACCGATTCCAGGGCATCGAGATCGTGGCTCAGTTCGGCAGCCTCCACGGCGCTAACTCCATGGCCTTCGCAGACCTGGACGACGACGGAGACCTCGACTTCTTTTGGGGTGACTTCTTCGAGCCCAGCCTCCTGTACCTCGAGAACACCGGATCCTGCAGCAACCCCATCCTCCTCGGCGAGCCCTTCCCCTTCGAGGTCGAAGACTCTCTTTCGACGAGCGGATACAACGTCGCCACACTGGCGGACATCGACGACGACGGCGACCTGGACCTCTTCGTCGGTGTATTGGGCGGTGCCTTCAACCCCAACCTGACCACGATCCGGAACTTCCTCTTCTACGAGCAGGTGGACCGCCGCTTCGTCCGACGCAGCGAGCGCTTCATCTACGCGTTGGACGTGGGGAGTGAGAGCATCCCGACATTCGCGGATCTGGACGGGGACGGGGATCTGGACCTTCTCGTGTCCAACAAGCTCGACCCGAACGACAACCGCACCGCGCGGATGTACCGCTTTGAGAACGTGGGGTCGGCCCAGGCCCCATCCTTCCGGGAGCGGGAGCGGATCGAGCTCTTCACCATGTACCACTACGCCCCGGCAATGGGCGACCTGGACGACGACGGCGATCTGGACATGCTGCTGGGCACCTGGAACAAGGGGGTGGCCCTCTATATGAACGAGGGCTCCCGCCATCAGCCCAATTTCGTCCTGGCGGACACGACCCTCGTGAAGCTCACCCGGGGGAGCAACAGCGCGCCGGCCCTCACCGACGTGGACGGGGACGGCGACCTGGATCTCTTCATCGGAGAATCTTCGGGCGAGCTCAACTTCTACCGCAACGTGGGGACGCCTCAAGCACCCTCCTTCGAGCTGGTGAGCGACAATTTCTTGGAGATCGACGCCGGGCGTAGGAGCTTCCCTGCCTTCGCCGACATGGACGGGGACGGCGACGAAGATCTCCTCCTCGGCCGGGAGTCCGGTGGGGTGCTCCTGTTTCTCCGGGAGGGCCGCACTAGCGATCCGGTGTTTGTCCAGGACTCGACATTCACGCTTTCGCTTCCCAACTACTCTACGCCTTCGGTCGTGGACATCGACGGGGACGGCGATCTCGACGTCTTCTCGGGGGGGCTCGCCGGCGGCGTGATCTTCCTTGAGAACCGGAGCCGGTAGCTCGGAAACCCGCTGGCGCTTCGGGGGCGGCCGTTCCGACCCCCGGCGGCTTTGCGCCGTCGCCGTCTTGCTCATCGCCGACCGCCCCACGCACCTTGTCCGGTACCGGAATCATCGGGAGTCCGGAACCATCGAGGACGAGGGTAGGACGATGGGCATGAGCGAGTCAGAGCGGCGATCGCTAGGCCATGGGATTCGTGTGGCGAGCGCCGCCTCGGCCGCCGTAATGGCACTGGCCACGGCCGGAGCGTCGGCGGCGGCACAGGAGTGCTCGCGGAACAACGGAGGGCTGACCCTCCCGGACGGCTTCTGCGCCGTCGTGGTGGCGGAAGACCTCGCGGGACCGCGCCACATGGCCGTGGCGCCCAACGGCGATCTCTTCGTGGCGACGCTAGGAGTGAGGAGGAGTGGAGGCGGGGGTGTCGTAGCCCTCCGGGACACGGACGGTGACGGCCGGGCCGACCAAAGGGCCACGTTCGGAGATGCCGGCGGGACAGGAATCCTCCTCCACGACGGCTACCTGTACTTCGCGCCCGACGACCGGGTGGTCCGCTATCGGCTGCCCGCGGGCAGACTCGAGCCGGCAGGTTCGCCGGAGACCGTCGTCTCGGGGCTCCCGGCCACCGGCAGCCATCGCGCCAAGACGATCGCCATCGACGATCGGGGCAACCTGTTCGTCAACATCGGCTCGCCGTCGAACGTTTGCTCCCTCCGCTCCAACAACGAGGGTCTGGACCCCTGCCCCGAGCTGGAGCGAAGGGCCGGAGTGTGGAGGTTCGACGCGGACCGCCTCGGCCAGACCCAGGCCGATGGGGAACGGTATGGCACGGGGATCCGGAACGCCGTGGCCCTCGGGTTGCACCCGACGAGCGGGGGCCTCTATGCCGTGGTGCACGGCCGGGACCGGCTCTTCCAGAGCTGGCCACAGTACTTCGACCGGATAGCCGGAGCGGAGAAACCGGGGGAGGAATTCATCCGCATCGAGCGGGGCGACGATTTCGGCTGGCCGTACTGCTTCCACGACCCCCTGGAGCGTCGGAAGGTGCTGGCCCCCGAATATGGTGGTGACGGGACGGTGCGGGGTCGTTGCCAGTCGGCCAAGGATCCCATCTTCGGCTTCCCGGGTCACTGGGCTCCCGACGGACTTCTCTTCTATACGGGAGAGCAGTTTCCGGACCGATACCGGAGCGGCGTCTTCGTCTCCTTCCACGGATCGTGGAACCGGGATCCCGAGCCACAGGCCGGCTACAACATCACGTTCCTTCCCCTGAACGGCGACCTGGCCGCAGGAGGCTACGAGGTCTTCGCCGACGGCTTCAGGAGCGTGAACAGCCGGCCGGTGGGTCTCGCCCAGGCCCCCGACGGCTCGGTCTACGTGTCAGCCGACGCCGGAGGACGGATCTGGAGGATCATGTACCGCCGGTAGGGCCGCCTAGTGCGCCCGTACATAAGTACGGTTACGCACCGAGAGGGCCGAAGCGCCCGATCCGGGGCACCCGCGCCGGAGGCGTGGGTCAGGCGCGAGGAGGAGGATTAGCAGCGCGACAATGCGCTTCGCGATTGTTAACCGCGACGACGAGCAACGCCGTCGGTCGGGATGCAGCGGTCCTCGAGCCGAGCGACCTTCATGCTCGTCGTGAGCGGCGAGTCGACCGCGAGACGATCGAGCGCAGCGAGATCAATGCAAGCGTACTTATGTGCGGGTGCGCTACAGGACGAAGCCGGCTCCCAGGAAGAGCACAAGCGCACCCGCCGCCGCCAGGACCGCGTAGGGGAGCTGCGTCCGAACGTGGTCGATGTGGTCCGTGGCCGACGCCATTGAGGCCACGATGGTGCTGTCCGAGATGGGCGAGCAGTGATCCCCGAAGATCCCCCCGCCAAGGGCCGCCGCCAACGTGAGGCCCAGGTGTAGATCCAGGAGCTCGGCCATGGGCACTACGATCGGGATCATGATGGCGAAGGTCCCCCAGGACGTTCCGGTGGAGAAGGCCATGATGCACGCGATGACGAAGAGGATGGCCGGCACGAAGCCCGGGTTCACGCTGGCCTGGGCAACCTGAGCCAGCCAGATGCCCGTCCCCAGTGCCTGCTGGGTTCCCGCGATGGAGAAAGCCAGGGCCAGGACGATGACCACCGGGGTCAGCCCCTGGATGCCCTTGATGGTGTAGCTCGTCACCTCGCGGAACGTCATGATCCCTTGAAGCCGGTACATGACGGCACCCAGAAGGATGCCCACGATGACGCCCCAGAGCACGGCGTCGGACCCGCTGCCGTTCAGGATCACGCCGTCACCTGTGAGCCAGAGCACGTATGGGACCGTCGCAACCATGGCGATGATGGGGAGAAGCATGTTTATCGCCCGCTTCGGCACACCCTCCTTCGCCGCAAGCATGCTGACGTCGGACGACATCATGGGCTCGGCGCCGTCCCTCAGGAGCTTGCCCTCCTCCCGGATGCGGCGCTCGGCCTCACGCATGGGCCCTATGTTCCAGTCGGTGACCCCCACGAAGAAGACCAGGATGATGGCCAGGATCGCGTAGAAGTTGAGCGTCAATGCCGAAATCAGAGCCCGGTTGGGCTCGGGCACGTTCTGCGCCGCCAGCAGCGTGACGATGTAGGCGCCCCACGCATTGATGGGGATGAGGAGCTGCTTGGGGGCGCAGGTGGCGTCGAGAATGTAGCTCAGCTTCTCACGGGAGACCTTGACCCGGTCGAAGAGCGGCCGGGAGACGGCCCCCGCCACCAGGAGCCCGAAGTTCGACTCGAGGAAGAGGACCATGCTCGTCCCGATCCCGAAGAGGCGCACCGTGCGGCGGCTCTTCCCCAGCTGCCGCTCTTCGACCCAATTGATGAACCCTTCCATGCCCCCCGACGCCTGCGTCAGGGTGATGATTGCACCGATCAGGGCCGAGAAGAACAGGGTGCGCGCGTTGGCCGGGCTCGTGATGGCGGCCAGGAAGGTGTTCACGCCCTCCACGAGCCCCAGGATCGGATTCCAGGAGTTCAGGATGGTCCAGCCCAGCCATATGAACAGGGCGAGGGAGATGTAGACCTCTCGGGTCTTGATGGCCAACGCGATGGCCACGACGGGTGGGAGGATCGAGAGCCATCCGATGGTCTCCATATCGCCTCGGGTTCGCGGCTACTGGATCATGCGAGAGGACCAACCTGCGCGGGAGGCACCGGGGGGCACAAGGCCCGCGGTCGAGCTTAATCGCAGAGGGGTCTCCAGCGACCTATTCGTCCTCGACGAGCCGAATCTCATCGGGACCGTTGGGAACGACGCACAGGAACTCGAACCCTTCGGGCCCGAGGGACTCGTACCAGTGCGGCACGCCCGCCGGGATGAAGAGGACGTCGTCCCGCTTCACCTCGATGACCTCGTCCCCGATCCCGATGCGGGCACGGCCCCGAAGCACATACTGCTCGTGCTCCACGGTGTTCGTGTGCTTCGGCATGCCGCCACCCGCCTCCATGATGAAGCGGCGCATGGCGAAGTTGGGTCCCTCGTCGGGGCTGATGAGAACCTGCCGAACGGTGCCGGAGCCTGCCCCCACGGGCTCCGCCGGGACGTCGTCTGCGTGCTTGTGCTGCATAGGGCCCTCCATGGGACCGTGTGTGCGCCAAGAGCCTACCTGGCTGGACCGCTCGCCCCGTAGTAGTAGCGGTAGAGGTCCACGTCCTCGGAGATGGCAGCGGGGTTGGCCGGTAGCTCAACCCCCTGTCCATCGCCGGGACGCAGCGCCGAACAACACTCTTCATGTCCGGTCTTCGGGGCGTAATGGAAGTCCCCCCGAATGGCGACGTTCGGGTAGATCACGTACGTGAAACCTGCACCGAACGCCCCTCCGGACCCAAAGGTCGTTTCGCGGAATACATCGAAGTCGGCCGGGTCAGTCGAAATGCCCCCCTGAACGTGCAGGGACAACTCCCCGACCACATCGGTGGAAACAATCGTAACTGTATAGTGGACGCAGCATTGGGTCCGTCAGGGAAAGACTTCAACGTCTTCGCGAGCAAATGACTGTCCAGCCTCCACTAGTTGCGCGTGCGGGCTTGCACGGCCGGCCCGTTCTCCCAATCCTGGACGCTGGAGAGGTTCGGTTGCCCCCAGTCCAGGCCGTTCCAGCCGCTGAAGCCCTCCATCCGGAATGCCCAAAAGCCCGTCGCCATGTCGGAGATCACGATCAGGCCGTCTGCGTTGCGCACGTCCACGCCCCAGGCGCCGTTCATGATCGAGCTTTCGTCATGCTCGAGGAAAGTGTCGTAGTGCGCGATCGTCTTGGGGTTCTTGGGGTCTTGGAGGCTGAAGACCTGCAGTCCGTCCCAGTATCCGGACACGAAGACGAAGGGCCAGCGCACCTCGTGGTTGTGCACCAGGTGCTCCCAGTTGGCCGTCCAGGCCGAGATGGGCCGGTTGATGTTCGCCACCTCACCGTCCAGCCCCGGCTGCAAGTCGAAAATACGTAGCGGCGCGTACTGGTACTCGGTCTCGGCCACGGCGTAGCGGCCGTCCGCCGAAGGCGTGAAGGTGTGACCGTACTCGACACCCTGGATGCCGGTGAGGCTCACCAGGAGCTCGGGGTTCTCCAGATCGGTCACGTTGTAGACGTAATAGCCACCGGTGCCGCCACCGTAGAAGCGATCCTGCTCGCTGTCGGCGTGATACCCGGTGTAGAAGTCGTGGTAGCTACGGGCGTCGGGAGCCGGGACGGGCACCCGGGCCACCAGGGCCTCTTCGCCCCGTCCCTCGACCACGTATCCCAGATCGTACACGTGGGAGAAGGGCGTCGTGGTCGTCGTGAAGAGGAGCACCCGGCCGTTGCTGTGCTTGTAGACGAAGATGTTGTGGAAGCCCCCCAGCTCCTGGGGACCCTTGATGCGAGCCACTTCCCGGAACGTCGAGGCATCCGGGAGTCCGGTCACGTCGAAGATGATGGCACCCAGGTCGTAGTCGGGCCCTCCCTGCCGGAACTGGGTGGAGAGGACCACGTAGTAGCGGTCGTTCCACTTGAACTCCTTGAGGTCCTTGCCGCCGGCCCCTACGTGGAGCTCCGAGTCCTCGATCCTCCACCGTACGAGAACCTCGGGGTTCTCGGGATCACGGATGTCGATGACGTCGATTCCGCGCTCCATCCCTGAGATATCCCCGAACACCTCGCGGCCGAGGTACACGTAGGGACGGTCCATGTCCTGGGAGATCTCGATGTCGGACACGCTCCCCTCCGCCCCCATGGGAACGTGCGCCACCACTTCGATGTTGTCGCTCCCGCGCACTTCGGCGTTCTCCTGTGCGGCGAGCGCGGAGCTCGTAGCGAAGAGGACCAGGCCCGCCAGGGTGGCCTCAAGCATCAATATTCTGTTCGTCTTCATCGGTCACCTCGTTGAATCGGATTTCTCTCGACCGGATGTATTTACTTCTTCATCGGTCAGCGAGCCACCTCCCGGTCGTCCACATGGCGGAGGGCGGGTGCCAGGGGCCATGTTACGATCCGACCTGCGAAAAAGACAACCGATCGACGCCCCGGAGTCCTGACCCGCTCGATGTACGAACGCATTGTCTGCCTCACCGAGGAGACCACGGAAGCCCTCTATATAATGGAGGAGGATTGGCGCATCGTCGGAATCTCGGGCTTCACCGTGCGCCCTCCCCGGGCCAGAAAGGAAAAGCCGAAGGTCTCTGCCTTCACCAGCGCCAAGATCGACCAGATTCTGGATCTTGACCCCGACCTCGTCCTGGGCTTCTCCGACATCCAGGCCGACATCGCCGCCGAGCTGATCCGCCGCGGGGTTGAGGTCCACGTCTTCAATCACCGGAGCGTCCAGGAGATCCTGCGCATGATCCGTACTCTCGGAGCCATGATCGGCTGCGACGAGAAAGGCGGGAGCCTCGCGGAGGAGCTCGACGAGGGGCTGGCGAAGATCCGTGAGCGCGCGAAGGCCCTCCCCACCCGTCCCCGGGTCTACTTCGAGGAGTGGTACGATCCCCTCATCTCGGGAATCCGCTGGGTCTCGGAGTTGATCGAGCAGGCTGGAGGAGAGGACTGCTTCCCTGAGCTGGCCGCATCACCTCTGGCGAAGGACCGGATCATCGCCGATCCCGAGGAGGTCGTCCGCCGCTCCCCGGACATCATCATCGGCTCCTGGTGCGGGCAGAAGTTCCGCAAGGAGAAGCTGGTGGCGCGGTCGGGATGGGCGGATATTCCTGCGGTGCGGACCGACGACGTCTACGAGATCAAGTCCGCCCTCATCCTGCAGCCCGGTCCGGCGGCCTTGACCGACGGCGTGGCCCGGATTCACGAGCTCATCGAAGGATGGGCGAAGCGACGGGAAGGGAGCGGGCCATAGGAGCCCTCGGGCTGATGGACTGGGCTCAGCTGGGCTTGGTCACCTTGCTCGCAGCCGCGGTTCAGGGTGCCGTCGGCTTCGCGTTCACGCTGCTGGCCGTCTCCTTCTTCCTCCTGATCCTCCAGTCGGCAGAAGCGGTGCAGGTCCTCCTGGTGCTCAACCTGGTGATCTGCGGTTCTCTGTGCCGGCACCTCTGGAAGCACGTTCCCCTCGCGCTCTGGCGTCTCCTCCTGGCGGGAGCGGTGGTCGGGGTGCCGGTGGGCGTCGCGGCCTTCAGGTACGCGAACCTGACAGCCATGTATCTTGCCGTGGGGGTGGTGATCCTGGTCTTCACAGTGGCCCTGGCGTGGCAGAAGACCCCGACGGTCGCCACAGCTTCGGAAGAGGGTTCCTCAGACGCCGCCGATTCCCCAACCGCCGGCGGTTCAGCCCCGTATCGATCCCGGTCCGTGTTCGCGGTTGGAACCGTTGCCGGGGCCATGACGGCGGCCCTCGGCATGCCGGGACCGGTTCTGGTCCTCTATCTCACCGGTATCGGTGTGGACAAAGCGACCTTCCGGGCCGTGTCGCTCACCCTGTTCACCGCGCTCTACGTGGCGGCGATACTACTCCAGTCGGCCACGGTGGGGATCCACGGGCGTGTTTGGGTCACGGCCGCCGCTCTCGTGCCTCTCGCGTGGGCCGGCGGCGCCCTCGGTCACGCCGTAGCCCGGCACATCGACGAGATCCTCTTCCGACGCTTCGTTCTCCTTCTACTTGCGGCCACGGGCTCATACATGCTCATCACCACACTCACCGGCTAGAGGCCATGCGTCCACTCTCGGACTTCCCTCGGGTCGAGCTGGCCCATCGACCCACTCCCCTGGAGCCCATGTCCAACCTCTCTCAGCTCCTGGGCGGGCCCAGCCTGTTCGTGAAGCGGGACGACTGCACGGGCCTCGCCATGGGTGGCAACAAGGCACGTCAGCTCGAGTTCTACTTCGGCGATGCGGTCGAGAATGGCGCCACCACCGTTCTCATCACTGGAGCCGTGCAGTCCAACTACGCCCGCACCGTGGCCGCCGCCGCCGCGAAGCTGGGACTGGGCTGCCACATCCAACTCGAGGACCGGGTTCCCGGGATGGGGGAGGCCTACCACGGATCGGGGAACGTCCTGCTGGATCGACTCCTGGAGGCCCACCTGTATACCTACCCCGAGGGGGAGGACGAAGCAGGGGCGGACAGCGCTCTCGCCGAGATCGCGGCGGAGTTGAAGGAACGAGGCGAGCGCCCGTACCTGATCTACCTGTCCGAAGAACACGAGCCGCTGGGGGCCCTGGGATACGTGGATGCCGCGGCCGAGATCGTCCAGCAGGCCGAGCAGATGCAGGTGCCCTTGACGACCATCGTGCTCGCCAGCGGTAGCGCGGCTACCCACGCCGGCATGCTCGTTGGACTCAGAGCCCAGGGTCGTCGCGACATCCAGGTCCACGGGATCTGCGTCCGCCGGAGGCGCGAGGCACAGAGGGGACGCGTCGTCCGAGTCGTGCGGAAGACGGAGGAGCTCCTGGACTGTGTCGGTGTCGTCGAGGAAGACGAAGTCCTGGTCACCGACGACTTCCTGGGGCCGGCATACGGCCGCCTGACCGAGTCCGGGACCGAGGCCATGCTCCTGGCGGCCCGGACGGAAGCGCTGCTCCTGGATCCCGTATATACGGGCAAGGCCTTCGCCGGATTCCTGGATCTCGTGCGACGAGGCACGGTGGGCCCCCAGCCCGTCGTCTTTCTGCACACGGGGGGGACCCCTGCGCTCTTCGCCTACGGTCCCGAGCTCTTCAGCGCGACCGGGTCAGGCGCCGACGAGGACGACCTCGATTGACCACGCCTCGGACCCGCTGTCGATGCCCGTCAGGAGCCGCGAGCCTCAGCCCTGCTGTCCCGGGTGGTCCTTGGGGAGCGTGAGCCGCTCGAGAACCCTCCGACGACGACGGAAAGCGCCGAGAGGCGAGGAGCGCTCAGGCCCAGGGCATCGTCCTGCGTTCGGAGACCCCGGAGAAGATGGATGGCCGCCGAGTGGAGGCGGTCTGCCGTCTGCGCCTCCTGGCTCTGGTCGGAATCGTCCCGGGCTCTTGACATATCCTGTGGACCATTCATTTTCGCGCCCGAGGGCGTGGAGCGCTCATCCTCCATCCTCTACTTCCGCGTCGCCGACATCCACGAGTCGTACGGGAGCCTCCGGGATGCCGGTGTCGAGTTCGTTGGCGAGCCCCACGTCATTCATCGCACCGACGACTACGAGCTCTTCATGGCCTTCTTCCACGACTCCGAGGGGAACGTCCGGGCCCTCATGCACGAGTCGGGCACGATCTGACCGCGGAGGCTGGCGGGATGAAGCGCCCTGCCCCCATCTTCGGCGGTCCGCCGCCCCTCGGCGACCACTGCCAACGACGGGATTCTGGATGAAGAAGCCGCGCTTTCCCCATCCCCTCACGCTTCTCACGGGCTGCATCCTCGTCGCTGCGGCCCTGAGCTACGTGCTTCCCGCCGGTCAGTACGAGCGCCGGGACGATCCCGTCACGGGCCGGAGCGTGGTCGTGGCCGGGACGTTCCACGAGGTGGAGCCCGATCCGGTGGGGTTCTTCGACGCCATCGTGGCGATTCCGAAGGGGATGGCCGACGCGGCGGACGTGGTCTTCCTGGTGTTCCTCATCGGCGGGGCGTTCACCGTCGTGGACGAGACCGGCGCGCTCCGGCGCGCGGTGGGCTGGCTGGTCAAGCGGCTTCAGAACCGCGAGGTGCTGGTGATCCCCGTGGTGAGCCTCGCCTTCGCCACGGGTGGCGTCCTCGAAAACATGCAGGAAGAGATCATCGCCCTGGTGCCCGTTCTCCTCATCCTCACGAAGCGGCTCGGGTTCGCTCCGCTCACCGCCGTGTCCATGAGCGCGGGAGCTGCCTTCGTGGGATCGGCCTTCAGCCCCATCAACCCCTTCCAGGTGGGCATCGCCCAGAAGCTGGCCGAGCTACCGCTGCTGTCGGGAGGGCTTTTCAGGATCGTGTTCCTGGCCGTGGCCCTCGGCGTCTGGATCTTCGCCACCATGCGCTACGCCCTACGAACGCGGACCGCGCCCGAGGTCCCCGAGGAGCTGGAGGACGGGGACGGGACCATGGGCACCCACGATCTCTCCATCCTGGGCATGGTGATCGTCACCTTCGCCATCCTCGTGTGGGGTATCCTGAGGCTGGGGTGGGGCTTCGATGAGATGTCCGCCCTATTCTTCATCATGGGGGTGGTGGCGGGAATCGTGGGCGGACTCAAGGTGATGGGCACCGCGGAGGCGTACGTGAAGGGCTTCCGCTCCATGGCGTACGCAGCGCTGCTCATCGGCTTCGCCAGAGCCATCTACGTGGTGCTCGATGAGGGCCGTATCGTGGACACCATCGTCCACGGCATGTTCACGCCGGTTGCCGACCTGCCGGTGGGGCTCTCCGCCATAGGCATGATGGTGGCCCATGCCTTCGTGCACGTGCCCGTCCCCAGCGTGAGCGGGCAGGCCGTGCTGACGATGCCGGTGCTGGTTCCACTCTCCGACCTCCTGGGTCTGTCTCGTCAAGTCACAGTCCTGGCCTATCAGTTCGGGGCGGGGCTCTGCGATCTGATCACGCCCACCAACGGCGCTCTCATGGCGATCCTGGCCGCAGGGGGTGTGGAGTACCAGGAGTGGCTGAAGTTCACGCTGAAGTGGTACCTCGTCTTGATGGGGTTGGGCGCCGCCGTGGTCCTCCTGGCGATCGCCATCGGGCTTCAGTGAACGAGCCCAGAGTCCCAGGCCTCGAAGAGACCCTCGAGCTCGGCGCCCAAACGCCGCTGCTCGGCTAGCAGCTCCTGCACCACGCGGCTGCGCGTGCGGAGAATCAGGAAGCGGCGAATGTCGTTGAAGGCCCAGCGCCAGCGCTCCCGGACCCACAAGCCCGTCATCCCCAGGGGTGGTAGGAGGACGAGAACGGCCAACCCCACCCACGGGCCCCAGGCCCACAGGCCCACGACGGCCACCGCGAGCACCCACGCGGCGTAGGTTACGATCCCGAAGAGGAGCTTGTAGGTGGACACACGGTCGAGTGCAGGCCGCGCCTTGTTCGTAAGAAGGCTGGTGACGCGGAAGGGGACCCAGAACGCGACGTGGCCCACCAGGGCGAGGGCAACGATGGGGATGCCCTCCAGGTAGAGGCGGCGAGCCGACCAGCGAACGCTGGAGGCGAGACCGACGTCGGCGTGCAGGTCGCCCGGTCGAAAGCCGAAGAGGGCCAGGCGACGATAGTGCCTGGCCAGATCCCGCAGCAGAGCCTTCCAGCGTTCGTCGGAGCCGTGCCGAACAGCTGCAAGGATCCGGGCGGTGATCTCGTAGCGGTGCACCTGGTGGGCCGGGCCTTGAGCTTCCTCCACCTGAAGGCCCCAGATGGCCTCGGCCGCCTCTACCAGGGGCCGATCCTCCCATCTCTCCAGGTTCAGGGTGACTCCTCGGAGTCCCTGGTCGATCCGTGCCGTGAGCTCGCGCACCGCCTCCCGGTCCTTCCTGCCCCTGTCGGCCAGGTCGTCCCACGAGACGGGCTCACCCAGCACCACCCGCATCTCTGAGCGAAAGCGCTCCTTCCGCTCCGGTACGATACCCACCGGGATGATGGGGAACGTCCGGGCCGTCTTCTCGTAGGTGCCCATGGCCATGCGGGCCGTGCCCGTCTTGATCTCGGCCAGGGACGGCTCCGAGTGGCTGGTCCCCTCGGGG
This sequence comes from Longimicrobiales bacterium, assembly GCA_965238005.1. Classification (GTDB taxonomy): domain Bacteria; phylum Gemmatimonadota; class Gemmatimonadetes; order Longimicrobiales; family Gaopeijiaceae; genus CBDCKN01. The sequence goes on along the minus strand of OZ250165.1, from coordinate 1,154,448 downwards.
AAGATCCCGATGGCGGCACCGTGCGCCAGCTCATCGATAACCGCCTCGAACACGTCGCGGTTCTGACCCATGGCCTTGGGGTCGTCCTGTCGGCGATACACGGGGATCGCACCGGCCGCCTTCACCACCTAACCGACTTGGCGATCGGTGAAGAGGCGTGCCTTGGCCAGGAACCGGACCCGGCGACCCGTCACGCCCGCCACGATGACAGGGTCTACCAGGGAGTTGGGGTGGTTCGCGACGATGAGCAGCGGACCATGGGGCGGCACCGCAGGACCATCCACCGAGAGCCGGTAGAAGGTGCGGCTGGTCAGCCAACACACGGCGGACAGAACGGGGAGGAGCCACATTGGGGCTACCCTATCCCGAAGGGTCGGGCTCCGCCGGCCAAAGCCAGGCCGCCCCCCGAACGCCGCTCGAGTCCCCGTGGGTGTTCCGTACCACCCGGGTGGAGAATGCGTCGGTGAACACGTAGGACGGGAGTGCCCTCTCCAGGTCCTCAGGAAGGGTGGGAAGGTTGGACATTCCTCCACCCAGCACCACCACGTTCGGATCCACCACGTTGATGACCGTGGCGAGGCCTCGGGCCAGACGATCCACGTATCGGTCGTAGGAGGCGCGGGCGCCCACGTGACCATCGGCGGCCCTCTCGGCGATCTCGTGGGTGGAGAGCGCCTCCCCCGTGGCGGCCTCGTGGTCACGGGCGAGTCCCGGTCCCGACACGAAGGTCTCCAGACAGCCTCGCTTGCCGCAGAAGCACTCCCGGCCGGGCCGCTCTCTGTCCTTGGGCCACGGCAACGGGTTGTGGCCCCACTCACCCCCGATCCGCTGCGGTCCCTCGAGGACGCGCTTGTGGACCACCACGCCTCCGCCCACGCCCGTGCCGATGATGACGCCGAAGACCACGTCCGCGCCGGCGCCGGCCCCGTCGGTGGCCTCGGAGAGCGCGAAGCAGTTGGCGTCGTTCATGAGGCGCACGGGACGCCCGAGAGCCTCTTCCAGATCCCTGTCGAAGGGATGGCCGATGAGCCAGGTGGAGTTCGCGTTCTTCACGAGGCCCGTGGTGGGAGAGACGGTCCCTGGGATCCCCACACCGACGCTCGCCCGCTCCACCGCGCCCGTCTTCGCCGCCGCAGCGCCCGCTGTCGCCGCCGCGTATTGTTCCAAGGCGGACACGAGGCCCTGGAGAGCCCCCACGGTCTCGTCGTAGCTCCTGGGCGCCTCGATGCGACGCCGAGCCAGCTCGACACCGTCCCGGCTCAGGGCCAGGGCTTCTATCTTGGTGCCGCCGAGGTCGATTCCGATGCGGAGCGTTGGCGTGGACATGGCCGTATAGTATCGCCTGACATCGCGGTCGGCCCGTCCACGTACCGACCAAACCTGGAGCGCCCCTGATGACCGCGGCCAAGACCTGAGTTCTTCTTCAGCACCCACCGCCCCAGGAGCGTCCCTGCCGCCCCCATCGCCCCGCCGCTCACGAAGATGGCGAGGAGCGCAACGATGATCTCCGGCTCGCTACCAGCGTCGCCTCATGTTGTGCGTCGGTCCGGCGCTTCGGCCCCTCGAGGCGGGCCGACGCAGACGTCTTCCCGACCCGACTTAGATTCGCCAGCTCCGGTTTCGAGGTCCAGGGCAAAGTCGGATCCGGAGGTCCGTCCTCAGACTTCGGGGCGGTTTCCGGGCGTACTCAACGCTCCACGACGGTCCCCGCCCGCCCGCTGAGGATCTCCTCGATCTCGCCCAACGCCCCGATGGCCGCCCGGCCACCGGTTCGCTCGACGAAGGTGCAGGCCGCCTCGACCTTGGGACCCATGGAGCCGACTGGAAACTGGTGCCGCCTCAGCTCATCGGGAGTGATGGTCCGGATCGGCCTCTGCTCGGGCGTGCCCCAGCCCAGGTAAACCGCGTCCGCTTCAGTGGCCAGAATCAGGCAGTCCGCCTCCACCTCCTCGGCCAGGAGTGCGCTGGCCCGGTCCTTGTCGATGACCGCCTCCGCCCCGTGGAGCTTGCCCTCATCGTCGTACATGGTGGGGATGCCGCCGCCGCCCGAGCAGATGACGATCACGTTGTGCTCCAGGAGCCAGCGCACCGGGCGGATCTCGAACACCCGCTGGGGTAGCGGGGACGGCACGACCCGTCGCCACCCGTCCCCGTCGGGCGCCACGGTCCAGCCCCGCTCCGCAGCCAGGGCACCGGCCTCCTCCTCGCCGTAGACCGGACCGATGGGCTTCGTGGGGTTGTCGAAGGCCGGGTCGGCGGGATCCACCTCCACCATGGTGAGGATGGTCGCGAAGGGCCGCTCGAAGGGCAGCAGGTTGCCGAGCTCCTGCTCGATCATGTAGCCGATCATGCCCTCGCTCTCGGCGCCGAGGACGTCGAGGGGAGGAGGGTGTACGTCGTCGTACGCCGCCGCCTGAAGTGCCAGGAGCCCCACCTGGGGACCGTTCCCGTGTGTGATGACGAGCTGGTGCTCCCGGGCAACGGGTGCCAGGGAATTCGCCGCGATCCGTACGTTCCTGCGCTGCACCTTGGCGGTCGGCGGCTCACCTCGCCGCAGAAGAGCGTTCCCCCCCAGGGCCACGACGATGCGCATGACCGTCCGGGGTTATCCGGCCAGTGTGGCCACCATCACGGCCTTGATGGTGTGCACGCGGTTTTCCGCCTGGTCGAACACGATGGAGTGCTCGCCCTCGAACACCTCGTCCGTCACCTCCATCCCGTCGAGGCCGAACTTCTGGAAGATGTCCTCGCCCACGGCGGTCTGGCGGTCGTGGAACGCCGGAAGGCAGTGCAGGAACCTGGCCGGAGGATCTCCCGTCTGGGCCAGCACTTCGGAGTTCGCTTGGTAGGGCCGGAGCAACTCGATCCGCTCCGCCCACATGGACTCGGGCTCGCCCATGGACACCCACACGTCCGTGTAGAGGAAGTCGACGTTCCTGACTGCCTTCTCCACGTCCACAGTCAGCGTGACGGTTCCTCCGGCCGCGGCGGCGAACCCCTCGCTCTTGGCCACCAGTCCGCTCTTGGGCCAGCACACCTCTGGTGCGGCCAGCCGGACGTCCATACCCATCTTCGCCCCGCCCACCATGAGCGAGTTCCCCACGTTGTTCCGGGCATCTCCCAGGTAGCAGTATGAGATGTCCGAGAGGGGCTTCCCGGCGTGCTCCTCCATGGTGAGGAAGTCGGCTAGGATCTGCGTCGGATGAAACTCGTCCGTGAGGCCGTTCCAGACCGGAACGCCCGCGAAGGCACCGAGCTCCTCCACGATGGCCTGACCGAAACCCCGATACTCGATGCCGTCGTACATGCGGCCCAGCACCCTGGCGGTGTCCTTTATGGACTCCTTGTGGCCGATCTGTGAGCCGCTGGGCCCGAGGTACGTGACGAAGGCACCCTGGTCGTGCGCCGCCACCTCGAACGCGCATCGGGTTCGGGTGGACGGCTTCTCGAAGATGAGGGCGATGTTCTTGCCCGTCAGGCGCGGCTCCTCGGTGCCGCCCGCCTTCGCCGTCTTCAGCTCGGCGGCGAGGTCGAGGAGGTATCGGATCTCCTCCGGAGCAAAATCCTCGAGCTTCAGGAAGTTCCGCCCCCTCAGGTCTAACGTCATACAGGATCCCGCAAGAGCGGGCAGGTCATACAATGCCCACCACCCCTGCCCCGCCCCAGCTCCGACCCATCAATCGTGATGACCTCGATGCCGGCTTTCCGGAGTCTCGTGTTCGTGTACTCGTTCTTCGAATACGCCACGACCACGCCCGGCTCGATGGCGAGAATGTTGTTTCCGTCGTCCCACTGCTCCCGCTCGGCTTGGAACTCGTCGCCCCCCGTGCCGATGACACGTAGCTCGGCCACGCCCAGCGCATCCTGCACCGCGTCGAGGAAGCTCTTCTCCTCCCAAATGCACAGCTGCCCGTCATCCCGATCCGAGGGCCGCAGGCTATACGCCTTGATGGCATCCACGACATTCGGGTAGACCGTGACGGCATCTACGTCCACCATGGTGAACACCGTGTCCAGGTGCATGTGCGCCCGGTCACGATCCATCTCGCAGGCGATCACACGCTCGGCCACGCCCGCGTCGAACAGGGTCTTGGCGAGAAGCTCGACCATGCGGGCCGTGGTCCGCTGGCTCAGGCCCATGAGAACCGTCTTGTTCCCGATGGGCATGACGTCACCCCCTTCGAGGGAGGCCCGGCCGAAGTCCTCGGCGCTCCGGTCGCCGTCCCCGTCTTCCCGCGGGTACCAGAACTCGAAGTCGGCTCCCACGAACAGCGGATGGCCGGTGTAGATGAGGCCCACGTTCACGGTCTCCAGGCGGCGCACCCGGTAGTACATGGGGTTCAGGGTCACCCCGTCGGAAATCCAGCACGAGGAGTCTCGCGTGAAGAGTGAGTTTGGGAGTGGAGGCAGGATGAACGCCGCATGCTCCTCGGCTCGGGCCGTGAGAGAGCGGCCCAGGTCCAGCCCCTCCACCTCCCTCTGGGCAAGGCCACCGATGAGATGGGTAGCTAGTTGATCCGGATCCATCTCGAGGAGGTACGCCCGTATCTCGTCCACGAGGGAGACACCTACCGTCATCTCCGTCACGACCCGCTCGACCGCGGCCTGGCGCGCTTGCTCGTTCAGGGTCAGCGTCTCGGAGAGCAGATCCCGCAGCAGGTACACCTCGACGCCCCGTTCTCGCAGATGATCCACGAAGACATCGTGCTGCTCCCTGGCTTTGCGGACCCACAGAACGTCGTCGAAGAGGAGCTCCTGGGCGTTCGACGGGGTGAGTCTCTGAAGGCTCAAGTCAGGACGATGGACCAGCACCTTGCGGAGTCGGCCCACCTCTGAGTCCACGCCGAATACGGGCGGCTGCACCTCCTGGCCCTCCGGGGGAGAGACGTCCAACCCCAACTGCTCCTGGGCAGGCGACGTCAGCTCGTCTGGACTGCCAACAGCCAAGGCGGGGGCTCCGATATCATGAGTGGGTGTCGTCGAATTCCGGGGAAGAGCGTCTCTTCAACCAAACGAAAACGGGAATGCCCGCCAGGAGCAATAGGCTACCCCAGTAAACCGCGTCCCTTCCTGCTCCCATGATCGCCCAGGCCGCGTAGACGAAGGCCAGACCCGCCACGAGGGAGTGGCCCCGAGGGCTCCTACGGGCTATGCGCACCTGGAAGATGGCGCAACGGAAAAGGGGCCCCGGAAGGGGCCCTTCGGATGGGAGAGGAGTTGGAGGTGGGCGAGCCACCCGCGCGACATCAAGCGGCCACGGCTCCAGTGTCGCCGGTCATCCTGGCGCCGCAAGTGAAGGCTCCCCAGGCGATCATACCCATTGGCGCACCCGATATCAGCCACAGAAACGCCACCGAGTACTGATCGTCCGGGTAGAGTATGTAGGGCGTGAACTCCAGGGCGACGCCGGTGAGGATCCCGCCGACGAACAACGCTGCCAGGCCGTACATCCAGCCCCCCCGAAGGATGCCGAAAGCCGCAGACCAGGCTCCCAGCGAAGATGCCAGGATCACCGTGACGACGCCCATGGAAAGTCGATACGGGTGCTGGAAGAGACCCTGCCCTGGCTCCCCGCTGCCGGGGACCCACCCCAGGTTGGCGAGAATCACCACGGCCACCACCGCACCTGCGTACATCGTCCCGTAGCGCTTCAGCCGTGCCATCGTCCTCTCTCGGTCCACATTCCTCCTTCATTAAAGTACTTTACGGTGCCAAGTAAGGTGCTCCGACTGAGTTTACAAGCCTTCGCGCCGGCACTGGATTGCTCTTCACGGGCGACTCGTTCTATGAGGGGCCGATCTACCTTTTCTCCCGGGGCACGGACCTGGAGGCCTACCGGACGTCCATGGAGCGAGTGTCCACCCTGGCTCTTAGGACTTCTCGCTCCTCCTGGCGAAACCCGGGGGTGACTGAGGATCGGTGATCGGCATTGGCCGGGGGGGAGCGGCGGAAGTGGGTACGGCTGAACGGGTGACCGGTCGGGACGTTAGCGACTCGCGCTCAGCCGGCGGCCGAGCCGGACGTGGGCTCGCTCATCGCAGCGATCTCTTCCTTCACCGCCTCCACCAGGTCGCCAAAGTTCGGCGGCTTCTGCATGCAGCGGCGCACCCCGAGAGCGTACGCTCTCTTTATGTGCTCCGGATTGGTCGAGGAGGTGAACACGATGACGGGGATGTCGGCCAGTCGCTCTCTCTCGTTCATCCACTCGAGGATCTCGAAGCCCGTCGTGTCGGGAAGCCAGAGATCCAGCACAATGATCGTCGGGAGGGAATAGTACTCCTCGTCGTCCTCGTACGAGGGCCACTCGCCCCGAAGATATCGCTTCGCCCCCTCGCCCCTGACGGCTACGTGCACGCGCACCTCCGAGAACCCGCGAGCGAACACCGCCTCGATGAGGGCAGCGTGGTCTCGGTTGTCTTCGACGACGAGAACGGTCGTCCGGTCCATGGGAGCCTCCTCGGAAGCGTGTGATCCTGGGGGATCAGCCGCATCTCTAACAGTACTCTAGACTTAACGCGTTGGACAAGATCTTCTTTCGACTCTATCCGGCTCGGGCCGGGGACGGACCCACTCTGGTCTCGCTGCGCGTGGAGCCGGGAGGCATCTACACGTAACCCGACCCGTACGTCGGCGAACGCCGCCCTGCTACGCCTCGTCATCGTTCGTTCTTCGCCTTCGGCTCAGGTGTCGCGGAACACCACTGCACGACGCCGAACACCAGGTCCGCGACGTTCTCTGGTCACCGCAAGACGGGGGTACCCGCGCCGAAGGCGTGGGTCGCGCGGCCGCACCCCACTTCCTCAACAGGCCTCTAGAGATCGTTCTGTACCCGTCCGAGCCCACTCCAGCTCATCGGTGTTCACCGTATGCCCCATATCGGGATAGATGCGCTCCTCCACCTGCCCGCCCAGGGCCTCCATGATCCCCGCCGACTCGTTGACCCGAGCCAGGGGGATGTGGGGATCCACATCACTGCAGCCCAGAAATACCGGCGTGCCCTCCAAGGAGCCTTCATACCTGAGCGGCGTCCCCTCGGGCCCGATGAGCCCCCCGGAGAAGGCCACGACCCCTCCGTAACGGGCCGGGTTCCTGGCGGCGAACTCCAGCGCCAGACAGGCACCCTGCGAGAACCCCATCAGGACCGTTTTCTCCCGAGGGAGTCCCGTCGACATCGCCTCCCTCGCAGCGGCGCCCACACGGTCGAGGGCCGACGAGAGCCATGGCTCGTTCATGGGAATGGGAGCCAGGAAGCTCTGGGGATACCACGAGAACGCCGTGGCCTGGGGAGCGATGAACGTCACTCTCGGTGCCTCGAGGTCAGGAGCGAGGGTGAGAATCCCCCTGGCGCTGTCCCCCCGGCCGTGGACCAGGATGACGGCCGCCTCCGCCTCTTGGAGATCCGGGCCTAGGCGAACCGAAGGGCTGTCCCGGTGCGGGTCGTCCGAGCTCTGCCCATGGGCGGATCCGAATGCCGATTCAGCGCCTGGGCCGGAGCCGCTCATCCGGCGTTCTGGTGGGGCATGGTCATGGGTGGCAACCGGGACTCCAGCTCGGCCCGGCGGCCCTCGAGCCATGCCGGAAGCTTCACGTCACGGCCCAGATTCTCCTCGGTCTCATCGGCCGTGAAGCCGGGACCGTCGGTCGCGATCTCGAAGAGCACTCCTCCCGGCTCGTGGAAGTAGATCGATCGAAAGTAGTTTCGGTCCTGCACGGTCGTCACCGGGATGCCGGCCGTCGCCAACGCTTCCCGCCAGGTCCGTTGCTCTTCGTCGTCCCGGGCCCGAAAGGCGACATGATGCACGCTTCCCTTCCCCATGCGCCCGTCTTCGCTGGAGCCCGCCGTCAGGAGATCGATCACCGCTCCCACCTCTTCTTCACCCGCACGGAAGCGGAGGCGTCCCCCTTCCTCGGCGATGTGCTCGTATCCCAAAAGGTCCGTGAGAAGGCGGGCCGAGGCGTCTGGATCGGCCACATCGAGTAGCACTCCGTGGAAGGACCGGATGGCATGCTCGGGGGGGATGTCGGGATGTACGGGCAGGCCGCCCGGCGTCTCCCGGGTATCGGCCCCGGCGACCAGCTCGAGGACCAATCCGTCCGGGTCCCTCAGTCGCACGATGTCCGCACCGAAGCGCGCCTCTCTCTCCACACCTGCACCGCCAGTCCGCTCGAGGTAGCCAGCCCAGAAATCGCCTGACTCCGCGGGAACGGCAAAGGATGTCGCGTCCGTGAAGCGTGACCCCCGCCGGCCCGGCTCCGCCCGCTCCCAGGGGAAGAACGTCATGATGGTCCCAGGCGTGCCGACCCGATCACCATAGTAGAGATGATAGGTGCCGGGATCGTCGAAGTTCACCGTGCGTTTGACCAGGCGGAGGCCCAGCACACCCGTGTAGAAGTCCAGGTTGGCCTGAGCCGGGCCCGAGATGGCCGTGACATGGTGGATTCCCGGGATACGCGGCGTGCTTGCTTCCCTTGCGTCCAAGCTCATGGCGTGCCTCGGCCACTTTCCTTACCGGTCCGGCGCCGGGTCACCCGTCGGGGCACCCTCCCGTCCGCGTCACGAAAGACCAACGATATGACTGTGTGCTCATCGGGGTCCACAGGCTTCGCAGGCGGTCCTACGAACGAAGCCGCCAGCTCCGAGAGGATCCCTCCAAGCATCGACTCGGCCATGGGACCGAAGGTCGGGCGCGTGAAAGTCGTTCATCTGGTCGACCACCGCCCCCCATGACGCCTCTCCCGTCATGAACTGGTCGATGAGGGGATCCAGGGCGAAAGCGTCACGGAAGTGGGACCTGAAGGATCCGAAGTCCCTCCACCCGGCTTCTTCGATCCGGAGTAGCCCGTCCACCTTCTCCCTTGCCTCTTCAAGCTCCCCGAGCCGCTCCCGTCCGCGGTTCTCGAGGTGATCGACGCGTAGCCGAACGTCGTCCAGCCGGCGCACGAGTCGGTCGTCTTCCCCGCCCAGCGTCTCCCGTGCCAGGCCCTCGAGCTCCCGGACGGACTTCGCGCCCAGTGCTGGCGATGGAGCTCGATGGCCTCTTCGTGATAACGACCGCGGTTGGCCGCGAGCTCCCTTAGCTCGCCCTCCCGGGCCTCGTACTCCGAGCGCACCGCGTCACGGGTCTCGCGGGCTTTGGCAACGTCCTCGTGTGCCGCAACCAGCTCTTCCAGCGTCTCCGGAAGGGCTTCCGCCACGGCGGCGCGCTGCTCCGTCTCGTCCATGCCCACCTCGAGCTCACCGGCTCGCCGGGTGCTCCTCACGATCTCGGCCTGAATCTGATGGGGACCGACCTTCAGGATTCGGTGATTGCAGTCCAGCTTCGGGAAGTCGATGCCGACGGGCGAGCCATCGGTCGAAGAGCCTCGTGATCCACCCTGCCCGGTACTCCGGCTCGCCGAACGCGCGCTCCTTCAGGTGGCGGAACGGCGCGAAGCCCTCGTAGGCGGGGCGCTCGACGGTGGCGACGGCCAGGAGTCGTGCTCGTCGTGCCTTGAGCCTGTCGCGGCGATCCATGAGCGCTGCGTGCTCTTCGGCCCACTCGCGGTACTCTTCATCGGCCGCGAGGGCACCTGCGACGGCCGTCCGGCTCTCCGCGACGCGCTGCTCGATTCCATTCTCCCGCGCCTTGTGCGCCTCCAGCCCACTCTCCGCCTCCGAGAGTCGCGATCGCTGAGCCAGGATCTCGTTCTGGAGGGTCTCCTTGTGCTCGTCCTGGCGCCGAAGGATCTCCGCCACCCGCAGCTTGAGCTGTGCGAGGCCGCTCACCATGGCGTCGTAGGTGAGCTCGGGTAGATAGGCTTCAGCCAACTCGGTGAGGAGCCCCCGCTCATCTTCCAGGGCGCTGCCGTGCAGTTCCTCGAGCTCACGTACGTAGCGGCTGATCCGGTCGTAGTCCTTCTTGGCCCTCTCGAACCGGCTGCGGATGCTTCTCAGCGCCTGCCGACCGGTTATCACGCTCAGAAGAGGAGGAAGAGTAAGAATAGCGCGGTGGCCATGGCCGCCACCGTAGTGGCCACAGCCGTCGCTCCTCGGTGCACATAGAGCGTGGGCAGTAGGCCCCCGCCCGTCCCTCCCTTGGGAAAGCGCAGAGCCTCGACGAGCTCGGTCTCGACGCACTCGGCGATCATCGCCTCGGAGACCGACTCACCGGTGGCTTCCAGCGTTTGCTGGGTCGCCTCCACAACGATGTCGTGCTCGGCGTCGAAATACGCCGTGACCAGCGCCTCGGGGTCGGCGGTCTCCTCGAGGGAGCGCATGACCCGCTTGACGATCTCCGTGCGATGGTCCGTCATAGCGAGAGCGTACGCGCGTCGCCGAGGTGGTGTCAATCGGCTCGGTGCCCCCTTCCCTGACCGTCCTTCCCGTCGGTGCCGCCGCGCTCCCCCGACCCTACCGTTTCTCCCAAGACGTCAGCTTGTGGATGCCCTTGGCCTCCAAGAGCGCGGCATCGGCATCGTGCCAGATGCCCTCGAGCCGCCTCACGAGCTCGCTCACTAGAGCGCCGTCGGCGGAGGCCCGGGCCGCCCGGGCCATCCCCAGGAGCGACGACGTCCGCTCGGGCGTCCGGTCGAGCGACTTGGCGAAGGCGACCCGAGCTTCAGACGCCTCGCCCGCCTCCAGAAGTACTTCTCCCAGTAACTCGTGGGACGGCTTGACGACATGGGGAGGGCCGAACTCGAACGGCATAGCGGCCTCACGGCGGACCGCCTCTTCAAGTAGCCCTACGGCGGAGTCGATCCGCCCGTCGGCCACCTCCGCAAGAGCGGTGAGCTGGAGGGAGAGGATGCGCGCGCGCTCGGCCTGAGCTGCGCCGGTCTCGTTGTCCGCGATGCGCCCCAGCTCGGCAGCCACGGCGCCGGCACCACTTCCGTCGCCGGCCATGAGCTCGGCGATCCCGTCCGTGAAGACGTACTCGGCAGTCGTGAGCCCTTTGACCGCCCATCGATCCGCTGACGCCCAGTCTTCCGTGTCGAGGACGTATCGGGCCCTCATCAGCACGAAGGAGCCCACCTCGCCGGCGGTCGGCTGGTCGCCTTGACGCTCGTAACAGCGCTGGAGCACCTCGGCCGCCTTCTCGTGGCGGCCCTGCTGGAGGTAGCCGTACTCGAGCCAGTATGTGTAGTGACCGCACACGTTGGCCCGCATGCCCAATCCCTGGAGCCGCGCCGTCTGAACGCCCACGGCCCGCTCGTTCGCGGCCACCACGTCGTCCCAGAGGCCCATTGCCACGAAGATGTGCGACGTCATGTGCTGGGCATGGCCGGCGGCGGGCGCGACCTCGGAGTAGGCTCGCGCCGCGGACAAACCCAGGGGTGCATGGATGGGATCGTCGAAGGAGTGGATCGTGTAGTGGACGGCACCCGGGTGGTCGGGGTTCCGCTCCAGGATCGGCTGCGCTACGGCCGCGGCTCTCATGTACGTGGCTGAGTCCCGGCCCTCATGAGCGGAGCCAAGCAGAGCCAGGGCGTACAAGGCGGCTGCTTCGTCGTCGTCGGGATAGGCTTCATGGAGGCGCCGCATGGCATCACGGTACGCCAGGTCCCGGGTCCACTTGTCCTCTCCTTCGGCGTACAGGATCTCCACTGCCGCGAGGTACGCACGCTCCCGGTCTGTCCCCGCCTTCGCGGCACGCTCCTCGGGAGTGGCGCCGAGGCGGGCCAGAGTGATGCGGGCAGCCACGGAGTCCTGCTGTTGCCAAACCGGATGGTTGTAGGACATGGCCTCTCCCCAATAGGCCATGGCGAAGTCCGGCTGAGCGGCCTCGGCAGCCTGGAAGGCCTTGGCGGCATCCTCGTACTCGAAGCTGTGCATGAAGAGAACGCCACGGATGAACGCGGCGTGCGCGTCGGGCGAGCCTGAAGTCGGGAAGTCGATCGTGCCGAGGCTCTGGGCGCTGAGAGGAGTCGCCGGTAGGAGCAGTGTCAGGAGAGCGAAGCCGATGAGATGGGGCTGCATCATGCGGATGCCTCCGGGTTGGGGAGTCACACAGGATACCGCGGCCGGCATCTGCGGGCCAGTGGGCGCACCTTCCGCGACGCCGCCGCGCACCTGCTGCGACGACGCCACCGGAGTCACGCCCGGCGAATCCGCCAGAAACCTCGCGCGGCCTCCTCGGTATCATTTGCCCAAACGAGGCCACTCAGGAGGCGCCGATGTCGTTGGGGGTGATCATGCCATCCAGGTTGATCACGGCCAGACCAACTGCACGACGCCGGCGGCCGTACCGTACATCGACAAGATGTGGCCCCGGCGGGAAGCAAAAGCCGAGCGACCTTCATGCTCGTCGTGAGCGCCGAGTTGACCGCGAGACGATCGAGCGCAGCGAGATCAATGGCCGAGACACTTCTGGGACACCACACCAGCGCTCACAGCCCTCCTCCGTCCATGGCCAGATCGGCCGAGCCGTCCGGCCCGCCCACGAGCGCGTTGAACAGCAGCTTGAACGTCCCGTGCGTCTGCGCCCGGTGCTGCGTCCTGAAGCCGATGAGAATGACCTTCCCTTGGCCGTGCTCTACTGAGACCATGGCCGCCTTCTCGGCGATGACAGCCTCTCCGAGGAGCCAACCGCTCTGAAGGATGTCGCGCTCCACGAACGTTACGATCCGATCGGCCCGTTCGTTTCGCGGCGTCGCGACGATCTCGTAGGCGTGGTTGTTGCCCAGGAATGTGGCTAGGCCCTCGTCGGGCATGCCGTACGCCAGGGGGTGCGTGTTGTCGATGTTCACCTTAAGCGTAGAGCCCGGTGACCAGAACTCGGTGGAGGACAGGCCCTCCCTCACGTTCCGAACGGGAAGCCCGAACTTCTCGATGGGCAGCGCTCCTGCCTCGGCAAAGGTTACCAATGTGCCTCCGTTCTCGACGAAGGCCTCCAGGGCGTCCACCCCCTCCTGGCCGAAGCCGCTGCGGTACTCCTCCGGATAGGCCTCGGGCCCACCCCCACGGCCTCCCCCACCCTCTTCGCTCTCCTCACCCGTCATCCGCGCCACGCCGTCGGCTGGAAGGATGATCACGTCGTAGTCGTCGTGAAGGTCTCCGTCCTTGATCTCGGCGTCCATGAGGGTCGTGTACGGGAAGCTGAAGTCCTCGAGCAGCCAGCGCGTCCAGCCCTCGTCCATGTTGCCGCCGAAGTAGCGCTGGTACATCCCGATGCGGAGCTGGGTGAGCGGGCGGCTGCCGCCCGACGCGTCGGTCTCGAGGGCGGCGAAGTCGACTCCCGTCTCGCGGGCAACGTCGGCCACGATCGCGTCCGGCGCGCCGGCGTCCACCAGGAAGTCACCGGGACGGAGGCTCTCGTCTGCCGGTCGATCCACGCGCCGCACGCCCACATTGGCCGCGAGCAACAGGTTGACCGCCTCGAAGCTGTCGTTCAGCCGGCCATCGAGGACGTAGCCGAAACGCCCCTCGGTGACCTGGCCGGCAGGCTCGATCAGGGTGGTCACCTTTGTGAGCCTTGTCTCTACGGCCTGGTCCACCGGATCCACCCGAACGCCCATGAACTCCGCCATGTTGTCCGTGGACAAGTCGTAGGGCCGGATAGGGTTTCCGTCGCGACTACGCGTGTACGAGTTGTCGGGATAGAGCGTGCGCCCCAGAAGCCAGCGGATGACGCCCATCTTGGGCTGCGCCATGGACACCACAAAGGTGCCGGCTCCGTATACCTGCCCTTCGTGGATGAATCCGCGGGACACCTGCTGCACCTCGATACCCTGCCCCAGAAGCTTGTTCACCATCTTCTTGGCGGTGAGGGGGTCGTGCTGCTCGGCGGGGATCACGAACGCGGCCGGCCTTCCGGTCGCACCACGCTCCGTCTGCCGCTTGGCCTTCAGGTACGCGTTCTTCAGGACCGTCTCACGATTCCGCGCCGCGATGTCCAGCGTAGCGATGGCCGCGATCTTTTGCTGCGCAACGATGTCGCTCACCCGCCACCAGCCGCCCGGCCAGGGGTTGGGGAAGGACGTCTGCTCCTCGTACTCGGGCAGGCCTCGGACCGAGCCCTGAAGCTGATCGGCATGTAGGAAGAGCGGCGTCGACAGGCGGGCGCTGGCCGACTCGGTGAGCATCCCTGCGATGTTGTGGAAGGGCGTGATCCAGTGGAATCCGAAGTGGCCCCACCCTGAATAGATGGCGGCGTTCACCACGCCGGACTTGCCGGCCTCCTCCTCCTTATAGGCAATGTGGGCGCCGTACCAGCTCATCTCCCTCCACACCAGTGGATCGGCTGAGGGACGGATGGGCTCGGCGTAGGGCGGCACGTACATCCGGGCGCCATAGGCGCCCATCTGGTGGTGGTCGACGTAGGCCTGGGGAACCCATTCGCGGAACAGGATCTCGGCCCCGTACTGAGACTCGACCGTGTTTGCCATGAAGGCGTCCCGATTGTTGTCGTGGCCGATGTACTTGTGATACAGCCACGGCATGTCCCCGCCCTCGTACTCGGTGCCCACGGTCTGGTTGTACCAGTCGACCACCATGACCTCACCGTCGGGATTGAAGCACGGAATCATGATGCCGATGGTGTTGTCCAGGATGCGCATGACCTCCTGGTCGGTGCGCGTCACCAGGTCGTACATGAGTTCCGCCGCCATCTGCCCCGATGCCACCTCGGTGGAGTGGAGGCACATGGACTGGACCACCACCGCCTTCCCCTGGGAGATGGCACGGTCGATCTCCGACTGCGGCACGCCCCTGGGGTCGCTGAGCGTGGCGTTGATCCGCTTGAGCTCGTCGAGCCTGGCCAGGTTCTCGGGAGAGGACAGGTAGAGGGCCAGGAAAGGATGGCCCATGGTCGTGGGCCCCATGTCGACGACCTCGAGCCGGGGGCTCTGCTCTCCCAGGAGGTTGTAGTACTCAACGAGCTTGTCCCAGCCGGCGAGCTTGCGGTCGGCACCCATCTGGAAACCGAAGAAGCTCTCGGGGGTCGGGATCTCCTGGCCCATCGCCCGTGCGGGCACCAACGCCGATCCGGAGCCGGCGATGACAACCGCGAGCAGGACGAGCGTGAGTCGGAGGGAAAGGCGCTTCGAATTCATTGGACGCTCCTAAGCGATCGATTTCTCCATTCGTGCATCATCTTACGACATCGGGAGCGTCGGGCCACTCCCTGTCGGGACTCCTCGGCCCCGGCTGATCGTTAGTCAGATTCGACGGATCGACGGCGGTCAGATGATTCGACAGGTCCTGGAGCATGGTGTGGAAGCGATCGATCTCGTCCGCGAAAGCCTCGAGAGGCTCGGGCCAGTCTCCCGGCCACCCTACCTCTTCAAGCGTTCTTGCATCCCGATGAGCCGATAGCTCTCCTCGATCCATTCCTCGGTCTGGGCATCGAGCTGAGTGGAGTCGACGACATTCACCCAGTGGACGTACCACCCCGACACCACCTCCTCGATCCGATCGATGCGGTCGGACTCGAGGGCGTGGGGCAGAGCAAAAGACCACGTCATCCCTCTTTCCGAGATCTTGGTGATGGTGGCGAAACGCACCCGGCCTAGAAAGGCGATGCGGGTCTTGGCAGGAGCCACGTGGTACTCGCCGCATGCGGCGATCATCTGCTCGAAGCGGTTATAGAGGGCCAGGCCGCGGGGGCCCAGGTCGTCGAGCCATTGTCCGAGAGTGACCTCCCCGCAGGAGTGCCACTGATTTTCGGTCACGAACTGCCCCCCGCACTTGGGGCAAGTCCAAAGTGGTTCCAATCCATCCATCACAATGCCGCCGGTTTGTACGCCCGGAAATTCACTCCCATGATACCGAAAGCCTTCGCCTCTTTGCTGGGGCGGAGGGCACCCTCGAAGACGTTCTTCCTCCAGGTCACCTCGAAGTCCTCGAACCCCGCGGCCACGACCGTGGCTTGGAGCTCTGTCTCGAGCAGAGCTCCCGCGATTCAGTTGGTCCAGAGGTCGATGTCTCGTTTCGCTCCTTCCGGAACGGCCTTGGAGACCGTGATGTCCGCGATCTGCAGTCGGCCTCCTGGCCGTAGCACCCTGAACATCTCCTTGAGGACCAGTGACTTGTCAGGAGCCAGATTCACCACACCGTTGGAGATGATGACGTCTGCCCACTCGTCGGGCACGGGTAGCGACTCGGCGAAACCCTCTCGGAACTCCACCTGGTCAATCCCCATGTCGGTCGCAGCCGCCCTGCCCTTCTCGATCATGGCCGCCGTCATGTCCACACCGATCACCATTCCGTCAGGGCCCACCATCTCCCCGGCGATCAGCGTGTCCAGCCCCGCTCCCGCACCGACGTCCACGACGTACTCCCCTGCGCTGAGCTCTCCAAGGCTGAACGGGTTTCCCATCCCGGCGAACGATGCCACGACGCTCTCCGGGATCCGGCCCACCAGTTCCGGGTCGTACTCCGTCATCTCGGTGGCTGCCAGTCCCGTGTTGAAGTGGAAGCCCCGAGAGGGGTCGCTCGCCACCTCCGTGTATTCCCGCTGAACCTCATAACGGAGAATCTGCACGGCCACGTTGGAGTCGGAGAAGGACCCTCGGATCACCTCCTCATCGAGATGGTAGGACTCCTCCGGGAAGTACAGGTACGTCTTCATGGTCCCGATGTCGTAGTCCTCGACGCTCTCTTCGATTTCCGCGCCCTCGGGAAAACGGAGATCACGATGGGCGGACTCGGTCATCAGCACATACTGGTCCGCCTCCACCGAATTCTTGAGGAGCCGGTGCGCCTTGATGGTATCCACGCCCGAGAGCACCGGAAACTTCCCCACCTTCGTGAGGAGCCCTTCTCCGGAGTGAGCGACGACCTTGAGCTTCAGCTCCTTGAGGTTGGAGCACGCAGGACAGCGACAGACACTGTAGGCCTCGATCTCGGCCACACGACGGCCGAAGACCTGGAATAGCCTCAGCACGCGCTCGACCAGCCGTCGGCTCCGGCCTTCCCACGCCTCGGCAGTGGTCGTCTTGGGCGAGTACATGAACAGCGCGTCGCCCTCGAGCTCCACCAGCTCCAGAGGAAACTCGATCTCCCGGATCAGAGTCTCCATCAGCTCTCCGATGATCATCTGGCTGTGGGCCAGGGCCTTCTCGTGGGAGAGCATGAACCGCGTGTACCCGCTGATGTCCGCCTAGAGGAGCACGACTGGCGTAGGCTGCACCTGCATTTAGGGGAGCACCTCCGTTGAGGCGTCGGTTACCGGCCTTTCGAGACCAGGCTGTCCACGAGCCGGACAGAGTGAGGGTCCGTCACCGTCAGATCACTCAGGTCCGCGCTAATGTAATCGATGTCGGGCGTTGGGAGTGCGCCTCGTAAACCGGAAACCGGGCTCCTTCGGCTCGGACTCCCCTCTATCTCCCACCCACGATGCGCGCGTCGACCAGCCTCACCACCGCCCCGAGTGAGGCGTCAAGAACAAGGCGGGAGGGTGCCCGTGGACCTCCCATTGATGCCCAGATGGTCTACGCCGACGCTCTCCCGTGCTTCGGCTGGCAGGCGCACTGCCGCCACCTGTTGGGGAGGCCAAACCAGTTCCCCCTCGGCAGGCGCCGCCTCGATCGATGCAAGAGGGACCGTGGCCCCTACGCTTGTACACCTCCACTCGAGTGCAGCGCGAACGCCGCCCCCTGGGGGTCCATGCACTGCACGACCCGATCCCCGCCGGGCACGTCGATGGGTCCGTTGAGCACCTGGCCGCCCAGTGACTTCACGGTCTCGGCGGCAGCCTCGACGTCGGGCACCTTGGCATACAGGAGCCAGTGGGGGGGCGTGGGGATCTCGGGAAGCAGGTTGAACATGCCCCCCAACTCGTACTCCCCGCTCCCGTACATCTGGTAGACGCCCATCTCGCCCATATCCATCGCAGTGGTCTTCTCCCATCCGAACAGGGCCGAGTAGAAGTCGAAGCCGGCCTCATAGTCGGACGTGGCGAGCTCGTGCCACGAGAACTCGCCGAGCTGGGGCGGCCCATCGCGCCCCGGCGAGTCGGCCTCGGCGGTGAAGACCGCGAATTCCGCTCCCTGGGGATCGCGCAGGACGGCCATGCGTCCCACCTCGGGGACGCTCATGGGCTCCATGAGGACCTGGCCGCCCAGCTCCTTGGCCTGCTCGACGGTGGCGTCCGTGTCGGAGGTGGAGACGTACGCCAGCCAGTGCGGAGGGACGCCTGCGGCCCTGGCCTCCTCGGGAAGATCCATGATTCCTCCCACCGGGGCCTCGCCGATGGTGAACATGGTGTAGGGTTGCTCGCCGGCCTCCCAACCCTGCGTGCCCCACCCGACGACCTCCTTGTAGAAGTCGATCGTGGGGCCTTTGTCCACCGTGAGCATCTCGTACCAGACGAAGCGTCCATGCGGCGACTCTGCCATGGCCATCCTTCCATCCGAAATAAGAGCCGAGGGTCGGGCCACGCTGAGGTGGGCTGACCCGGAAAGGGTGTCAATAATGCCCCCGTTCGGGTCCCGTGGCCAGCGTCGGAAACTGTTTGCCTCAGGAGCTCGTCGGCTGAGCGAACCCCGCTCGCCCCCCCGTGGCGGCGGGGGTGGCGCCGGTGGCGGCCCACGGGCATCATAAGTGCCACTTCGCCAGAGTGGACGACGCGGGCCGATCTCGCTCGGGGCCGATCGCGCACGGGGCTGACCTCGCACAGGGCTAGTCTCGCATGGGGCTGATCTCGAACAGCGTCGATCTCGCACCCGGTCGATCTCGAACACGGAGGATCCATGGAGAGCGTCGTCAGCCGAATGGACGCTCGCGTCGCGCTGGTAACCGGGGCTGCCAGGGGCGTGGGTAGGGCCATCGCCCGGCGCCTCCACGAGCTGGGCGCGTCCGTGGCGCTGAACGACCTGGATCCCAAGGCCACGAGCCGGGTGGCCGAGGAGCTGGGGGAAGATGTGCTGCCCACCCCGGCAGACGTGACCTCGTCGGACGCCGTCCGGGAGATGGTGGCCACCACTCTGGACCGCTTCGGGCGCCTCGACATCCTAGTGAACAACGCGGGGATCCTCTTCCCGACGCCGCTGGAGGAGATCTCCGAGGAGGAGTGGCGGCGGACCCTCGATGTGAACCTCACAGGCGTGTTCTTTTGCACCCAGGCCGTGATCGATCCGATGAAAAGGGAGGGGTACGGCCGCATCGTGAACCTCTCTTCTACGGCCGGCAAAACGGTGAGCACTCTGGGTGGGGCCCACTACACCGCGTCCAAGCACGGCGTCCTCGGCCTCACCCGAGCCTCGGCCCTGGAGCTAGCGCCCCACGGCATCACCGTGAACGCCGTCTGCCCGGGTCTCATCGACACCGAGATGGCCCACGAGAACACGATGCCCGAGCGGTTGGAAGCCTACCGCACCAGCTTCCCCCTCGGGCGCCTGGGTCGGCCCGAGGAAGTAGGCGACCTGGTCTGCTTCCTAGCCTCCGAGGCGGCGGGCTACATCACCGGATCCGCCTACGACATCACCGGCGGAGACCTCATGGTATGACGGCCCCACGGGGGCCACCGACGCGCCCCTGGCGACGGCGTCCCTCGTCCGGCAGCGGGGGATCTACGCGGAGGGCCCCTCGGCCGGACGTCGCTGGCTGGGCTTGGCAGCCGGGATCGTGTTTCTGTACGCTTCGCTCGTCGGGATCGGCCATCTGCTCACGGGGCGTCCGGGCTCCGGGGCGCTCTGCTCCTCCTCGGAATCTTGACCGTATTCGTTACCTTGAGCGTCGCCGTGGACGGTCGCCCGGAGTCGGGGGCACCGATGGCATCCAACGGACGGCCTCGTGCTGATGTGGACAGCAATGGCACGTGCGGCGACTTCGACGGGACCTTCCGTCGGCCGCGAGGCGCCGACCCGAGGCCTCGCAGCGGACTGCCTCCGCTCAGTCCCCGGTCACGCGCCTGGCTTCCTCCTGGTACTCCTGGCTGGCGAAGATGGCGACTTCGACCCGGCGATTCTCCTGTTGACCCGCCTCGGTCTCGTTGGATGTCACCGGCTCCATCTCTCCCAGACCCTGGACGTGAGTGAGCTCGGCCGGGATGCCCCGAGTCGTCAGGAAGTCGGCAGCCGCTTGAGCACGACGCTCGGACAAGGCCTGGTTGTACGCCTCGGCGCCCACCGAGTCCGTATGTCCCGCGACCAGCAGCTCGTAGTCGTCCAGGTCGTCCGAGAGAACACGAGCGAGGTCACTGAGGTTCTCGCGGGCTTCGGGTTGAAGCTGTGACGAGTCGAAGTCGAAGAGGATGCCGGAGCCGAACGTCACCAGGATTCCTTCTCCGACCCGCTCGACCGTGGCGTTGTCGAGCTCTCGGGCCAAGGTCTCGGCCCTGTCGTCCATCCGACTTCCGATCAGGGCTCCTGCCGCACCTCCCACAACCGCTCCGATGATGGCCCCCTTCGCGGTGGAGCCCGCGGCATCTCCAATCACGGCGCCGACGACGCCTCCCGCCCCCGCACCGATCACGGCTCCCCTCTGGGTAGTGCTCATGCCCGAGCACCCGACGCTCGCGAGGGAGATCACCCCAGCCGTCACGAGTGTTCCTGCACAGTGAAATATGTCGGTTCTCATAGATGGAATCCCGGTTTGGTACTCTTCCCCGTTTCGCACGACGACCGCTCTCTCCAATCTAGTGTTCGCGGCGATCAGAACAACGCCTTTCGGAGTCCTCGGTCGACGCTCCGATCCTGCACGTCTATATTGCCAGCGCTCCCGATTGCCAGCGCTCCCGCCACGAGGGTCCCGGTGACCATCCACGCCCACGCATTTCGAGGTACAGCACACACTTGAAGAGAATCCTGGTGACAGGAGCCGGTGGGCAGATCGGCTCCGAGCTCGTCCCCGCCCTCCGCGAGCGCTACGGCGAGGACGCGGTACTGGCCACCGACATCCGGATGCCCAAGGGTGGCCTGGCCCAGGGCGCACCCTTCGAGATCCTAGACGCCACGGATCAACACGCCGTCGGCCACGCGGCCATCCGCCACCACGCCGATACGGTCTATCATCTGGCGGCGATCCTGTCGGCGATGGGCGAGAAGGATCCGCGGCTGGCCTACCGGGTCAACATGGGCACCCTGCACTCGGTCCTAGAGGTGGCTCGGGACCAGGGCTGCGCCGTCTTTACGCCCAGCTCCATCGGCGTCTTCGGACCCACGACCCCCACCGACCCGGCGCCTCAGGACACCATCATGAGGCCCACCACCATGTACGGGGTGACCAAGGTGGCCTCCGAGCTCCTGTGCGACTACTACCACCTCAAGTACGGGGTGGACACGCGCGGGGTGCGCTATCCGGGCCTCATCTCCCACGGGGCGCCCCCGGGGGGAGGAACCACGGACTGGGCGGTGGACATCTTCTTTCACGCCATGGAGGAAGGCCGGTACACGTGCTTCCTGGGACCGAACACGCAGCTCGACATGATGTACATGCCCGACGCCATCCGCGCGGCCATCCACATCATGGAGGCCGACCCGAGTCGTCTGGTCCACAGGAACGCCTTCAACGTCACGGCCATGCAGCTGGCCCCCAAGACGCTGGCGGCGGAGATCACAAAGCACATTCCCGACTTCGAGATCGACTACGATATCGATCCGGTCCGGGAGACCATCGCCCGCTCCTGGCCCCGCCGGATCGACGACAGCGCCGCCCGGGAGGAGTGGGACTGGACACCGAAACACGACATGGCGAGCACGACGGCCGACATGATCAAGGAGCTCTCGAGCCGGCGGCCGTGAACCGAGGAGATAAGCGAAGATGCCGCTCGATCGTATAGCCGGTGTGCTGGATGCCCACGTGGCGGGCCTCGAGGAGGCCGGAACCACGAAGGGGGCAGAGACCGTGGTCACGGGAGTACGAAGGGCCGAGGGAGACCGGGGCCCCCGATTCCTGCTGGAAGGCGAAGGGGACAAGGAGTTCATGCGCATGAACTCCAACTCCTACCTGGGTCTGGGCCTCCACCCCGAAGTCATCCGGGCCGAGGAGGCCGGATCCGCCGAGTTCGGGGCTGGCCCGGGAGCGGTTCGCTTCATAAGCGGATCCTACTCGGCGCACGTCGATCTCGAGCGGAAGCTGGCCGAGTTCCACGCCCGGGAGTCGGCCATGATCTTCTCGTCGGCCTACGCGAGCATCGTCTCGACGATCTCGCCACTGGTCACCTCCGAGACGGTCCTCATCAGCGACGCCCTCAATCACAACTGCATCATCATTGCCATGCGGCTGACCCGGCCCGCCGGGAAGGTCGTCTACGGCCACAATGACGTCGCGGGCCTGGAGAAGGCGTTGGAGGAGTGGGCGGGCAAGGCCAAGCGGGCCCTCATCGTCACGGACGGCATCTTCAGCATGAGGGGAGATCACGCTCCCCTGGACGAGATCATGGAGGTCGCCGCCCGTCACGATCACGCCTACGAGGAAAACTCGATCGTGCTGGTGGACGACTCCCACGGAGTGGGTTCGTTCGGAAGAACCGGGCGTGGAGTCGAGGAGTACACCGGCTCCCCGTCGGCGGACATCCTGGTGGGCACCCTGGGGAAGGCCTTCGGTGTGAACGGCGGATACGTCACGGCTCCCGAGTCGGTCATCGGCTTCCTCCGCGAGAGCTCACAGATGTACATCTACTCCAACCCGATCACCGTCGGAGAGGCTCGGGCGGCACTCAAGTCCCTGGAGATCGTGGACAGCCCCGAGGGCCTGGCCCTGCTGGAGAGGCTCCGGGCCCTGACCAGGCGCTTCGAGGAGGGGTTGGCCCGCATCGGTGTGGAAACCATCCCCGGGGAGCATCCGGTCGTCCCGCTCATGATCCGCGATACTCAGAGGACGCGGGCCCTCGTGGACTACCTGTACGAGAACGGCGTACTCGTCACGGGGCTGGCCTACCCGGTGGTGCCCCAGGGTGACGAGGAGATCCGTACCCAGATCAACGCGGATCATACGGAAGCCGACATCGACCACGTTCTCGGACTGCTGGAAGCGTACGATGGATGATGCCCGCGCTGGCCTCGCCGGCGGCCGGAGACCGAGGGGAAGACAGCCGAGATATCACAGGAGGGTGATCTTGACCAGAGCGACGGAGGGCAGAGGCATGATGAAGCGGGGGACAGGATTGAAGGCGTGGAGGTTCGGGCGGGCCGCGCTTCTCGTGCTGACCCTGGCGTCGGCCATGCCGTTCGCGCGTTCTGCCGCCCAGGACTTCGAAGGCTCGGTGGCCATTACACTCCGCACGGCCATGGGCGACATCGACCTCGAGCTCTACGCCGATCGGGCGCCCGTCACCGTGGCCAACTTCCTCGCCTACCTCGACGCCGGTCACTACAACGGGGGCAGCAACGGGGGCAGCTTTTACCGGGTGGTGCGCTACGACAACGACGACGGCAACCCGAAGATCGAGATCATCCAGGGCGGCGTGAACGACCATTGCCGGGGGGCGTTTTCGCCCATCGCCCACGAGAGCACCGAAGACACCGGACTGCTGCACGTCGACGGCGCGATCTCCATGGGCCGGGGAGGCGTGGGAACGGCAACCTCCGAGTTCTTCATCTGCATCGGCGACCAGCCGGGACTCGACCACGGTGAGTCCCGCAACGCCGACACGCAGCGATTCGCGGTCTTCGGGCAGGTGGTAGGGGGCATGGACGTGGTGCGTGCCGTCGACCGCATCGAGGCCACCGCCCCCTCGGACAGCGAGTACACGAGAGGCGAGATCCTGGAGCAGCCGGTGCGGATCGTGGAAGCGGTGCGAGGGTGAGCGCGCAGGTCGACCAAGACACCCTGATCCTCACCCAACCCGAGGTGCGTCGCCTCCTGCCCATGCGAGCGTGCATGGACCTGATGGCCGACGCTCTCCGCTCCCTGGGGCGGGGCGAAGGGATCAACCCGGTACGCTCGGTCATGAGACTGCCCGAGGACCGTGGAATCCTGGGGTTGATGCCCGGCGTGTCCGGCTCTCCCTCTGCGCTGGGCCTCAAGGTGGTGATGGTGTCTCCCGGGAATCACGGCACACCGTACGACGCCCATCAGGGCCTGGTCGTGCTCTTCGACACGCAGTACGGGCTCCCCACCGCGATCCTGGACGCCAGCGAGGTGACCGCCATCCGCACCGCCGCTGTGAGCGGCGTGGCCACGGAGCTCCTTGCTAGAGAGGATGCCACCGAGCTGGCCATCCTGGGCTCGGGCGTCCAGGCCCGGACACACCTGGAGGCCATGCTGGAGGCTCGGCCGTTCCACCGGGCCCGGGTGTACAGCCCCACCGAGGCCAACCGCCGAGCCTTCGCGGAGCGAGAGAGCGAGCGTCACGGCATCGTCGTGGAGGCGGTGGCGTCGGCCGAGGATGCCGCTCGCGACGCCGATGTGATCTGCACGGTGACCACCGCCCGGAAGCCGGTGCTGAAGGGTGCGTGGATCGCTCCGGGCACCCACGTGAACGCGGTCGGCTCCAGCGTGAAGTTCACCCGAGAGCTCGACACCGAGGCCGTCGTTCGCTCCCGGCTCTTCGTGGACCGGCGGGAGTCCACCGAGAACGAGGCAGGTGACTTCCTCCTCCCCAAGGATGAGGGCGCCATCGACGACGCGCATATCGTAGGAGAGATCGGAGAGATTCTGCTGGCTGAGGTGGCCGGCCGCGAGAGTGCCGAAGAGATCACGCTGTTCAAGTCGCTGGGCCTCGCCGTGGAGGATCTGGTGTCGGCCCACTACGTCTTGGAGCGTGCCCGGGCCGAGGGGGTCGGGGTGTCGGTGCCCCTCGGAGGCCTGCGCCATTAGAGCCGTCGAGCCCGTCCCCCTGGAGGCCATCCGGGAGGCACGCGAGCGCATCCGAGGCGTTGCGTTGCGGACACCACTTCTGCCGCTGACGGCGGACGACGCCCCCGCGGAGATCTATCTCAAGCTGGAGAGCCTGCAGCCCATTGGCTCTTTCAAGCTGAGGGGGTCGGGGAACGCCATGGCGCTGGCCGGCCCGGAGCTTCTCGCGGACGGCGTCTACACGGCCAGCGCCGGCAACATGGCTCAGGGCGTGGCCTGGAACGCCCGACGCCTGGGTATTCCCTGCCGGGTCGTGGTCCCCGACACGGCGCCCGACACCAAGATGGAAGCCATCCGCCGCCTCGGCGCCGAAGCCATCCCCCTCCCCTTCGAGGAGTGGTGGCAGGTCATCGTGAACCACCACCATCCGGGCGTCCCCGGCCTCTTCATCCACCCGGTGAGCGATCCTGCGGTCATCGCGGGCAACGGCACCGCGGGCCTCGAGATCGTCGAAGATCTTCCGGACGTCGATACCATCCTCGTCCCGTATGGCGGCGGCGGGCTGAGCTGTGGGATCGCTTCAGCGGTGAAGGCGCTCAAGCCGGGCACCAAGGTGTTCGCCTGCGAAGTGGAGACAGCAGCACCCCTCCGGGCCTCCCTGGACAAAGGAGCGCCCACGGCCATCGACAGAATTCCAACCTTCATCGACGGGATCGGAGGCAAGAGCGTCCTGGCGGAGATGTGGCCCCTGGCCCGAACGCTCCTGAACGGCTCACTGGTGGTGGGGGTAGAGGCGGTCGTCGAGGCGATTCGCCTTCTGGTGCTCCGGAACCGGCTTATCGCAGAGGGTGCCGGTGCCGCCCCCGTGGCGGCCGCCATGGCGGGGCAGGCGGGGGGCGGCAAGATCGTGTGCGTGGTTTCGGGGGGAAATCTCTCCCGGGCGGCGCTCCGAAGCATCCTGGATGGCAAGATCCCTGATCCGAACTAGTGTTCCGTTGCGGATGCACCGTGCCCTCGACTGGCCGAGACACTTTGGCAGCGGGACACTAGCTCAGGGCGCCCCAAGGTCGACAGCGGGGCGGACCGGCACACCCAAGCACGATTTTCCTGGCATCGTGAGCCATCGTTGGATAAGGTGGAGGAGTCCCGCTAACCTTCCTCATACAACCAGAAACCCAACTGCTCGGACGGCCACCCAAAACTAGACTGACCCGAGGTCGTATGCGATCCAAGCTTCTCTACACTGTTGTGCTGGTCACGGCTTCCCTCTTGGACGCTGTCGTCATCTACGTGTTCACCGAACCGCTGGCGCGGGTCACCATGGGGCTGCTCTTTCTCCTTCCCATCATCTGGGCCGCAGACGCTCTGGGGATCGCCGACATGATCAGTGATCTGCCCAGGACCCGGCTCCGCCATCGGCAGTACGGTGCTCTTCGGTCGCATGTGAGGCTGCTTCTCGACGTGGTGCGACGGCTGAACTGGCTGGCCGTGGATCTGGAGCGTGGAATCCGCAGCGAGGACGACGTCAGGGAGGAAATGAACCAGGCCCACGACCGACTCAAGGAGATCGTGGAGGGGATCCGGGACACGGCAGGGCGCGCGGCGGCGGACCCCGAGGTGCTGGTGGAACCGGACCTGCCTGTGGACCGCAATCAGCCTCCCCAGGAGACAGGGGGCTCCGCAGACGAAGCTCCCGCAGGGTAGCCCGCGCCTTGGCAGGTAGGAGGATCAGCAGGACGAGTAGCGGAAACCCCTTCAACCACCACCTCCGTCAATCGGGCTCCACACGCACCGGGCAGACCTTCAACTCCGCCGTCTGCGTGATGGGATCGTACCCGGATCCGGTGAGCACGTTCACGGGAACGTCACTGAAGCTGAACGTGGTGAAGACCGTTCCCTTCGGCGAGCGGTTGTTGGCCTGGACCTTGACCCGTACGGATCCCCGGCGGCTGGAGACGATGGCGCAGCCTCCGTCCTCGAGGCCCCACTCCTCCACGTCCGTCGGGTGCACCTCCAGGACCTCCTCGGACAGGAGGTACTCGATTCCGGCGGATCGCCCGGTCTGGGTGCGCGTGTGGTACGATGCCAGCCTGCGGCCCGTGGTGAGCCACACCGGGTAGTCGTCGTCGATGGTCTCCGCCGGATCCCGGTACTCCGCGACCGTGAAGATGCCACGGCCGTTGACGAACTCCTCTTCGTGCAGTCGGGGTGTCCCGGGATGGCCGTCGAAGGGGACGGGCCATTGGTATTCGCCGTGCTCGACGCTATCCCAGTTCACCCCCTGGTAGATGGCCGACAGCTCACAGCACTCATTGAAGACCTCGTGCGGCCCATCGTAATCGAAGCCCTGGAATCCCATGCGCCTCGCGAGCTGGGAAGTGATCCACCAGTCGGGCATGGCATCGCCCTGAGGCGGTACGGCCGCCCGCAGACGCTGAATCCGCCTCTCGGTGTTCGTCTGGGTCCCGTCCACCTCGGCCCAGGCGGCGGCCGGGAAGACCACATTGGCCAGCTCGGCCGTCTCGGTCATGAAGAGGTCGGTGACGACCAGGAAGTCGAGGCTCCTCAGGGCGTGCTCGCAGTGCGTTCGGTCCGGGTCCGAGATGAGCGTGTTCTCACCGTCGATGTACATGGCCCGGATCTGATCTCCACACATGTCCAGGGCCGTGACCTTGGTGATCCCCTTCTCGAGATCGACCTTGGTCCCCCACGCCTTCTCGAACTTCTCCTGATTGGTCGGGTCGGTGACCGGCTGAAACCCCGGGTAGTTGTTGGGCAGCGCGCCCATGTCCCCGGCTCCCTGAATGTTGTTCTGCCCGCGCATGGGGTTTATGCCCGTTCCCTCCCGGCCGATGTTCCCGGTCAGGAGGGCGAGGTTGCATAGACTCTGCACGTTCTCGACGCCGCAGATGTGCTCTGTGATCCCGAGCGTGTAGTAGATCGCCCCACGCTCGGCCTTGCCGTACAAGAGCCAACTCCTTGGAACCCGCCTTACCCGCCAGTCGTTCCATAAGCCTTTGGGTGCCGATGCGACAAGGGAAACATTTGCCGCACGACTCGTGAGCGAAGAACTCCATGGCCTGATGGGAGACCTCGATCATGTCACGGGTGTCGTCGAAGACCATGATCCCACCCGCTCCGAGGAACGAGCCCTTCGCCCGGATGCTCGGCTCGTCCAGCGTCACGTCCAGGTCTTCACCGGCGAGAAAACCGCCCGACAGTCCCGCCATGGTGACTGCCTGAATCGTGCGCCCCTCTCCCGTTCCTCCCGCCCAGCCGTCGATGAGCTCCATGAGGGGAAAGCCCAGGGGAACCTCGTAGTTGCCCGGCCGGGCCACATCACCCGAGAGGCTTATCACCTTGGTGCCGGCCTGTTCGCCGCCCCCCAGCCCCCGATACGAGTCCGCACCGTGTCGCGCGATGGGCGGCGCGGACACCAGCGTCTCCACATTGTTGACGACCGTGGGGAGGTCCTCGAAGCCATGGGTGACCGGATAGGGAGGCCGGTTCCGGGGGAATGGATGCTTGCCCTCGAGACTCCTGAGCGGCTGGCGGCAGAGGGGACGGCTTAGACTCCAGGCTCTCCGCCGAAAGGCCCACCAGCGTGTGGTGGCCTCGCAGCACCGGAATGGGGTCGTCGCAGCGGCCCGAGCAGGGCATGGGCGTGGCGCCGTTCAGGGCGGCCACCAGATCCTCAGCCCCTTTCATCTTGCAGATCGGTCCCGTGCACACCCGCGGGGCGTCGAGGCCACCCGGCTCGCGGGCAAAGTGATGGTAGAAGGTGACCGGGCCGAAGAGGTCGGCGATGGGAATGCGAAGGCCGGCGGCCACGGCGCGCAGGGCGTCCTCGGACAGATATCCGTCTCGATCGTGGAGGGCCTGCAGGACCGGAAGGAGCGGCGCGGGCTCATCCTTCCACCGGTCTATGATCTCGTGTTCGTCGGATCGCGTCATGGAACTCGACTGTCGTCAGAGAGCACCGTCAAAGCGACGGGCGTAAGGCGAAGGGCCGCCGATACGGCAGCCCTAGGCGCCGAATGTAGGATCTCGCTGTGCCTCCCGCACCATCCCGAGGGCCGGTTCATGAGCGGGTCGAGACTTCCCACGGCGATGTTCGAACGGGGACGCCCGCTGGGATGACACACGGTCGAGTCGGAACATCCTTGCCCGGCGGACAGCCGGTGTCGAGGAGCGCGGGTCTCCACCGAGGCAGGGTGGCGTCAACACCAGGCACCTACCTCGGCAGGTGCTCCTTCGGGAACTTCGCGACCACCGTGTAGATCGGGTCGACGATGTTGGCGATCGTGTTCTCGCCGAGCTGCCCGACGAGCATGTAGGCGTCCCACTTCCCAAAGCCGTACTCGTCGACGAGCCACTCGATGAGCTCGACGTGCGCGAGCCTGAAGGCGTCGATGAGCGGCCGCGCGCTCCCGGCCACCATGATGTGCGTCTCGTCCTCGAAGCGCGGCCACGCGATCGTCTTGTTCTTGATGAGGTCGATGCGGAGCATCACGTCCATCGACGTCTCGAGGCCCGTACCGTTGACCTCCCCTTCGCCCTGCCGGGCGTGGCCGTCGCCGAAGTAGAGGTACGCGCCGTCGTTGAAGATCGGCAGGTATACCGTCGTGCCTTCCCGCACCTCGGGTGCGTCCATGTTGCCACCGAAGTTGCCGGGCCAGAGCCCAGCGAACGCCTCACCGGCTCCGGGGGCCACGGCGACCCGGCCGAGCATCGGATGAAGCTCGATCGTGATCTCGCCCATCTCGGAGTCCGGAAGCTCGACCGTACCCGTCATGGCTTCGATGTCCAGGCTCCACTCGTAGCGACGAGCCTGGATCGGATCGTTCAGCAGGCGCACACGCGAGTCGGTCGCCAGGCCTCCGAAGTCCGAGTAGAGCTGGACGCCGGCCAGGTCATGGTTCGGCCGGACCTTGAGGATTTCCACGACCAAGACGTCGTTCGTTGTTGCGCCCTCGATCCAGAACGGGCCGACCTCACCCGGGAAATCCCCCCCGCCGGGATCGTAATACGCCCCATGATTCGTGTTGGAGATGAGGATCGTGCCGGGCCGGATCGTGGCAACCGGCTCGCGCACGTCGAATGTCGGATACGCGACCGTCGGCGTGAACCGGAGTGTGTCCTGCGCGGACGTCGACGTTGCCGCGAACAGGGCGGCTGCGAACAGGGCGGTTGCGAGTTTCATGACGGCCTCCATCGGTTGCTTGTGTTCGATCGGCTGCACGGGCCCTTGGTCCTAGGACGAGGGGTCGCCTGCGGAGCAACCTGCCCGCCCGCACACACCGGACGCAACCACTGTCCCCTCGTCGCGTCCTTGCAGGGGCGAACGGCGACCGTGCACCGTGGGCTGGGAACGGCCTCCTCGCCGGTTGACCTGACCCCTCGCTTCGATTACTGGCATACCGCAGTGCGATGAGTTGGCTGTAACGTGGACTGGAGTCTGCAACCAAGCGACCACGCGAGGAGGACCTCGTTCCCAACAACAGCTCGACTGTCCCGGCAGTGTCGCGATCCCTGACCCTACCTGACATCCTCGAGGCGAGGGAGCGCCTGGGAGATCAGGTGGTGCTCACCCCCTGCACAAGATCGACGGCGTTTGGCGATCTGCTGGCATGCTCCCTCTGGCTCAAGTTCGAGACCCGGCAGCGCACAGGCTCGTTCAAGGACCGTGGTGCGCTCAACAAGCTGCTTCAGTTATCAGGCGAGGAGCGTTCACGGGGAATCGTGACGCCTAGTGTCGGTAACCATGCGCAAGCGGTCGCGTACCATGCCACGCGCCTCGGGATTCCTGCGACGGTGGTGATGCCGATCGGTATACCCCTGGTGAAGAGTTCGAACACGCGTCGCTATGGAGCGCGTGTGTTCTTGCATGGGGACACGTTTTCCGAGTCACTCGCCGAGGCCCGCCGCATGGTGGATCAGGAGGGCCTCACCATGGTGCATCCCTACGATGATCGGGCCATCATGGCGGGCCAGGGCACCATCGGCCTGGAGCTCGTCGAGCAGGTGCCTGGCTTGACGCACGTGGTGGTGCCTATCGGAGGGGGCGGGATCATCTCGGGAATCGCGGTTGCCGCGAAAGCCCTGAGCCCTTCGCTCCGTGTGATCGGCGTAGAGGCTGCGGCCGCACCTTCGGCGTATCGCTCGCGAGAGATGGGTGAGGTGACTGACATCGAGAGCGCTGAGACCATCGCCGACGGCATCGCGGTGAAGCGGATCGGCGACCTCACGTTTCCTCTGATCGAGGAGTACGTGGATGACATCGTCGTCGTTGAGGAGGAGGAGATTGCCAGCGCGATCCTACTGCTTCTGGAGCGCGAGCGCACCGTAGTCGAGGGGGCGGGAGCCACACCTTTGGCGGCGTTGGTGAGTGGGCGGATCCCGGTCGGGGCCGACGACGTAGTGGCCGCGGTACTTTGCGGCGGCAATATCGACGTGAACCTGATCGCCCGCATCATCGAACGGGGGTTGGTAGCAGATGGGCGTCTGGCCAGGCTGATGGTCACCGTCCGGGATCGCCCAGGATCGCTAGCGGCACTGACCAAGGTCGCAGCGGGTCTCCGTGCCAACGTTCTTGAGATTGGCCACCGTCGCGCGTTCGCTGACATCACCGTAGGCGATGTGGAGATCGTGATGCATTTGGAGACGCGTGGGAGAGAGCACGTAGAGGAGATCGTCGCGGCGCTGGAGGCTCTCGGGACCTCGGTGCGGGAGTACGTCTAGCGGCTCGCTGCACTTCTTCAGCCGGCCTCTAGGCGGGGTCTCGCGGCGTTGCCGGGCCTTCTTGGACATTGCAACCTCCGTACGTATACTCACGATATAAAGATACGTATATCTCTGCGAATAGGAACGCGCTCCAGAGTCCTCCGCTCCCGCCTCCCTCCCGCCTCCCCTCTTGCAGAATTCTGGCGAAAAGCCCAGCCTGAACGGCCGCTTCGCAGACTTGGGTGCCCGAAGCGCAGCCGGTCGGCCGACAGGAACCTCGGGAGGCCCTACACGGCGAGAATCAGAATCGACCGACACGGAACCAGAATGCTGACCGATATCGAGATCGCACAGTCCGCCGAGTTGAGGCCCATCACCGAGATCGCGGCCAAAGTCGGGCTCGGAGCCACGGACATCGAGCCCTACGGGCACTACAAAGCCAAAGTGCCCCTGGACGTGATCAACGACCGGGAGAACCGGAACGGGAAGCTCGTTCTGGTCACGGGCATGAGCCCCACCCCAGCCGGCGAAGGCAAATCCACGATGGCCGTGGGGCTCGTCGACGCCCTGACCCTTCGGGAGCGGAACCCCGTCCTGTGTCTACGAGAGCCCAGCTTGGGACCGGTCTTCGGGATCAAGGGCGGAGCGGCGGGCGGGGGATACTCCCAGGTGATCCCAATGGCGGACATCAACCTGCACTTCACGGGTGACTTCCACGCCATCACCTCGGCCCACGGACTTCTCTCGGCAATGCTGGACAACCACTTGTTCCGGCCCAACAGCCTGGACATCGACCATCGCCAGATCACCTGGCCCCGGACGGTGGATATGAACGACCGGGCGCTGCGGCACGTGGTTCTGGGTCTGGGCGGCCGGACCGGCGGGATTCCGCGGGAAGACGGCTTCGTCATCACCGCTGCCTCGGAGATCATGGCGATCTTCTGCCTCGCCGACTCGTTGAAGGATTTGACCGCCCGGCTCGGCAACATCATCGTGGCCTCCACGCGTCAAGGAGAGCCCATCCGGGCCGCCGAGCTCGACGCCCCCGGCGCCATGACGCTGCTCCTCCAGGAGGCCGTCAACCCCAACCTGGTGCAGACGCTGGGCGGCACTCCGGCCTTCGTCCACGGCGGGCCGTTCGCCAACATCGCCCACGGCTGCAACTCCCTCATCGCCACCCGGGCCGGACTGGCCCTGGGGAACGTCGTGGTGACCGAAGCGGGGTTCGGGGCCGATCTCGGAGCCGAGAAGTTCTTCGACATCAAGTGCCGCGTGGGGGGCCTCGAGCCTCAGGCGGTGGTGGTCGTAGCCACCATTCGGGCCCTGAAGATGCACGGCGGCGTGGCCAAGGACGACCTGAAGGCGGAGAACCTGGAGGCCCTCAAAGCCGGCTTGGTGAACCTCCAGGCGCACGTGGAAAATCTTCGCAAGTTCGGCGTACCGCCGGTGGTGGCCATCAACCGCTTCGCCACTGACACGGACGCCGAGGTGTCGGCGGTCCTCGAGGCGTGCGAGGCCTTCGGGGTGTTGGCCGTAGAGGCCGACCCGCACGGACAGACCGGAACCGGCTGCCTGGAGCTCGCCGACGTCGTGAGCGAGGTGATCGATTCCGGACAAGCCGACTATCGGCCTCTCTATCCCGACGACATGGGCCTGCGCGAGAAGATCGGTGTCATCGCCACCGAGATCTACGGGGCGGACGGAGTAGACTTCCTGGACGAGGCCGCACGAGCCCTCGACCGCCTCGAGTCCTTCGGTATGCGGAGCGCGCCCGTGTGCATCGCCAAGACCCAGTACTCCTTCTCCGACAACCCCGCTCTCCTGGCGAGGCCCACCGGCTTCAAGATCACGGTGCGCGATGTGACTCCCTCGGCGGGAGCGGGCTTCGTCGTCGCCAAGACGGTCAACGTCATGACCATGCCCGGCCTGTCGGCCCGGCCCGCGGCGGTGGGCATGTCGATCAAGGACAACGGCGAGATCGTGGGACTGGCTTAGAGGCCTCTAGGAGGCCGCAGTGGTCCGACTCTTGCGCCCCCCCGAGGTGCGCAACGCGGCCAGACCGTCCAGGACCGAAAGGGAGATCGCCGTCTGATGTCAGAACGAGAGGTCGGCGCGGACGGTCTGGTCCGCACGTTGGGGGCCGTGGCGGCCGGAGCGTTCGTCGTCACCAACATGATCGGCTCCGGAATCTTCACGGTCCCGGCCTTCGTGCGCGTGGCGACGGGGAGCGCCCTGGGCTCATTGGGCGTGTGGGCCGCCGCCGGCTTCCTGGCCCTCTGCGGCGCGCTCTGCTACTCCGAGCTGGCCACCCACATGCCCACGTCAGGAGGCGAATACCGCTACCTGACCCGGGGACTCGGCCAGGTCTGGGGCTTCTTGAGCGGCTGGACCTCGTTCGTGGTGGGGTTCTCGGCCGCCATGGCGGCGTCGGCGTTGGGGGTGATCGCCTACCTGGCCCCCCTGCTCGGCGGATGGAACGCCGACGCGCCGCTCATCGAAGGGCTCGGGATCAGCCAGGGGGCAGCCGCGGCTTCGATGATGGTCCTCCTGCTCACACTGGTCCACTCGGTGGGCATCCGCTGGAGCGGTGGCTTCCAGACGGTGCTGGCCACCATGGTTGTGGGCTCCATCGGGATCATGGTGCTGGCCGGGTTCTCGACGGGGAACGGCTCGTGGTCGGGGCTGGTGGCCCGTGCCGAGCCTGGTAGAAACTCGTGGGTGGCCTTCCTGCAGGTGACTTACGCGTACGCCGGATGGAACGCCGCCGCGTACATCGCCGGAGAGGTACACCACCCGGGGAGGAACCTCCCGAGGGCGATGCTCGGGGGGACGCTCTTCGTCATGACGGTCTATCTCCTCATCAACGCGCTCTTCTTCTACGCCCTGCCCCAACCCGAATGGGAGCCGGCCATCGCCGTGGGACAGCTGGCCGCGGAGAGGCTATTCGGCTTCCGGGGCTCGCTGGCCGTCACGAGCCTTATCGCCCTGGCGATGTTCGGTTCGGTGAGCGCCATGACTGCCGTGGGCCCGCGGATCTACTTCGCCATGGCTCGGGACGGGGTGGCGCCACGGCTCCTGGGTCGCATCTCCGATCAGAGACAGGTGCCGGTGGTGGCCATCGTGGCCCAAGGCGTTCTGGCGGCAGCGCTGGCCCTGACCGGCGCCTTCGAGACCCTGCTCGTCTACATCGGGTCGTCCCTGCTGCTTTTCAACGGGCTCACCGTGGCGACGCTGTTCGTGTTCCGGCGCCGGGCTGGACGTGCCGACCGAGTGGAGAGCATCGGACCGGAGATCTTTCGCGCACCCCTGCATCCGCTTCCGGCGTTGATCTTTCTGGGGATGACGATCGCCGCGTGGATCAACGGCCTCCTGGGAGCTCCCCTTCCTACCGGCGCGGCTCTTGCCACGCTCGCCACAGGCGCAGCGGTCTACGCATTCGGGAACCGCAGGGGGTGGTTCGCAGCCTGAGGGTTCGCCGCACGGGGCGAGCGCCCATGTACGTGGCCGGCCCACCCATCTACCGGTCGCGTCGATAACCGAGGTGCCCTACTAGCCCCCGCGTAGGACGGGCCGTCCCACAGGAGCCGGGACGGCGGATCCGACGAGCAGGTGGACGGCAAGATAGGCGACTGCGATCATGTCTGTTTCCGGTCTCGTGGACGTTGTTTCGTCGGACTGATCTACGGGAAGCACTCCGTGAAGTTTCCACACTCGACGAGACGGCGAGCCATGTCCGATCCCACCCCGCTGGACGATCTCAGAACTGAGTACCGTCGCCTGAAACGGTTGGCCGAGAGGGCCCTGGCCCAGGTCTCCGACGCGGACTTCTTCTGGTCGCTCGGTCCGGAGAGCAACAGCCCGGCGATCCTCGTGAAGCACATGGCCGGCAACATGCGCTCGAGGTGGCGGGACTTCATGACCACGGACGGTGAAAAGCCGGACCGTCACAGGGACACGGAGTTCGTCATTGGCGACGAAGACACGCGGGAAGCCCTCATGGAGCGATGGCAGGACGCCTGGGATCTCACCCTCGGGGAGCTCGATAACCTCACCGACGCTCATCTCTTGACTTCGGTGACCATCCGAGGCGAGCCGTTCACCGTGAGTCGCGCCATCGTGCGCCAGCTCTCCCACTACGCCTATCACGTGGGACAGATCGTGCAGCTCGCCATGCACTACGCTGGAGACGACTGGAAGACCCTGAGCATCCCAAAGGGTGGATCGGAAGAGTTCAACCGGGCGCCCGGCCGTTACAGAGACGAGGAGTAGTAGCTCATGAAGCCCGCCAGCCCGCGGCCCTCCGGCGCCGCCCCCTGTCGAATGCTTGAGCCCCGGCGAGGAGGGGATCCGATGGCAGCATGGGAATGGGTGGACGGCGGAGTGCGGGAGACGCGTGCGGCGATCAGGGCCCTGAGGGCAAGGCCGGGATACGCTCTCCTGCACGCGGGCAGGGCGATCCTGACGGTCCGGAACCGGGACGCTAGCGGATGGAAGAGATCTGTGGATGTGTCACGATGCGCGGTCGCGGTCCGACGGGCATTGATTGCACCAGGACCCGCGTTTTCCGGTGCGAGTGGGCATCCACGTCGGCAACATCATGCGGAATCGGGAGGAGTTCGACCTGAGCATCGACGACGTATTCGATCCCCACGATGATCCGGACAATCGATCGGAGGAGGCTGGCATGCTGCTGTATATCTGACGCGGGTACCTGTACTGATGAGTACCACAGCCGAAGGGGCGGCGGCTCCGGTGGGGTGGAAGGCCGTCCTGACCCGCCCGGTCATGTCCTGGGCGCTATACGATCTGGCCAACACAATCTTCTCCATGAACATCGTGTCCTTCTATCTCTCCCTGTGGGTGGTCAACGTCATGGGAGGGACAGACGCGACCTGGGGCTTCGCCGTCAGTCTTACGATGGTCATGGTCTTCCTGAGTGCTCCGATTCTTGGGGCCCTCTCGGACCAGGCCGGACGTCGTCTTCCGTTCCTCATGGTGTGCACGATCGTCTGCGTCGGGTTCACGGCGGCACTGGGCACGGGCGGCCTGATGATTACGCTCGTCTTCTTCGTGATCGCGAACTACTTCTTCCAGGCGAGCCTGATCTTCTACGATGCGACGCTCTCGGTCGTGAGCACGCCACAGACGCGGGGCATCGTCGGAGGCTTCGGGGTGGGCATCGGGTACTTGGGCTCGTTCATCGGGGTGCTCACCGGGCTACTGCTTCTGGACCGGATCGGGTACGTGGGTGTCTTCCGGCTGACCGCGCTCCTCTTCCTGTTCTTCGCCGTTCCCATCTTTCTCTTCGTGAGGGAGTCCAAGCGTCCGGGGAACCTTCGACTCGACCCCGGCGCAATCGGACGCGCGCTGCGTCAGGTGAAGGACACGATCGGTCATCTGCCGCGCTATCCCGGGCTCGGACGGTTCCTGGTAGAGTGGGTGTTCTACACCGACGCCGCCAACACGGTGATTTTCTTCCTCGGCATCTACACGGTGAACGAGATCGGCTTCACCGAGAGGGGAGCGGAGGTGCTGTTGCTAGTGGCGATCACCTCGGCGGTGGTGGGTGGCCTCGTCCTGGGGATGGTCGTGGATCGGATTGGTCCGAAGCGCACGCTCAACGTGGTTCTGGCGCTCTGGGCGGTGGCCCTGGCGGGAGCGGTGGCCGTGCCCGTCCTCGGGTTGCCGATGGCGTGGTTCTGGCCCATTGGCTGCATCGCTGGCGTCGCGCTGGGAGGGACGTGGACGGCCGATCGTCCGTACATGCTCATCCTGGCTCCGCCCACAAGGCTGGGGGAGTTCTATGGACTCTACAGCATGGTCGGGCGCTTCGGGGCCATCATCGGCCCCGCGATGTTCGCGTTCGTGGCGGAGACCTTGGGCCTCGGCCGGCCGGCCGCGATGGGGAGCCTGCTCGCCTGGATCGCAATCTCCTACCTCATCCTCAGGGGCGTGGACGACGAGGAGCGAGCGTGGGGGCCAAAGGACCTGGTGGAAGCAGAAGCCTAGTACTCTCCGAGTCGCGGGTGCTCACAAGCTAGTTGCTGGGTTGCTGCGCCTCTATATGCATCTCAACGAGCATCGCCTGGAACCTGGGGTCCGCCCTGATCGCATCCACGTCCGGCAGCCGGACGAGCGTCGCTACTCCGAAAGCACGGAGGTCGATTGCCCGCTGCAGTGTGGCGATGGCCGAGTCGTACTGACCGACTGCCAACTGATACCGTCCCAGGTCGACCGATCGCTCGCCCAGCGCCGCGCTCAGTCCGGCGGGGATCTCCTGGGGCTGCCCGGTTGTGGCGAAGCGCTCGGCACTGGCCACGAATGTGGCCGTCAGCTCCGGATCGAACCCTCTCACCTCCGGTATGCGCGCTAGAGCGTCCCCCGCATCTCCGTAGCGGTTCTCTGCGAGGAACAGGAACCCGATCTCGGTCCAGATGCGTTCGTCGTCCGGGCTCAGCCGGATCCCATCCTGAGCCTCGCGGATCGCCTGGTCCAGCCGCCCCGAAGCGGCAAATACTCGGGCGGCGGCGAGCTTCACGGTCGACGACAGCCCATCCACGCGCTCAGCGGCTCGAACGGTGGCGACGGCCTGCTCGTGTTGTCCGGCACCCGCGAATGCGAGGGCCTGGCGCAGGAGGGTCAGTGATGACGTGGGCCCACTCGCCGATGCTCGCTCGAACTCCGCGTCGGCGCCGGCCCAATCGCAGGACCTCGACAGGAAGAGCCCCATCGCCGAGTGCGCCCCGCTCGACTCCGGGTCGACCCTCAGCGCTTCCAAGGCGGTGCTCGCACCCACGTCGAGGGCGTCACGGGCTTGCCGATCAGGAAGGATCTCAGAGGCCCGCGCGTACGCGTCTGCGGCACCTGCCCAGGCGGGCGCATATGTGGAGTCCAGTGCAATCGACATCTGGTAGTTGTAGATCGCTGCCAGGATCCCGGCTTCGGTACCACGATTCAACGTGAACAGGCCCCATAAATACTTGTCGTACGCCATCTGGTTGGTAGTGCGCACTTCATCGATCACGGGCAATTCGCCATCGGCGAATCGTAGCTCGAGTGCGTCGAGGATCGAGCGCGACACTTCGTCTTGCACCGCGAAGACGTCGTTGATGAGGCGCTCGTACTCCGCGCTCCAGATCTCCCCTCCATCGGCGGACAACAAGCTCGTCTGGACCCGAACACGGGCGTCGCTCTTCGCCACCGTGCCGGCGAGCACGCTGCGTACGCCCAAAGCGGAGGCTACGGCTGCGTGGTCTGCCACTCCCGTCATGGCGGCGAGAGAGGATGCTCGAGCGGCAACGTCGAGCTCCGGCACGCGGGACAGGCGAGAGCGCAACTCGTCCGACAGCCCGACGGTGAAGTAGGCATCCTCTGGATTGTTCCCCACGTTTTCGAAGGGCAGAACGGCGATCGATCGGATCGCGCCGCCACTCGCAATGGGCGCGGGAGCCACGGAAGTCGCTTCGGTGAGGAACCACCCGAGCGCGCCCGCAGCCAAGACCCCCGCGAGCACGAGCGAGGATCCGACGCTCAGGAGACGCATTGGAGCCGGTGACTCGCCTTGACTCCCAGCTGTGCGGACAATGCCCTCGGACGTGATGTCGAAGAGCCACGACCCCGCGATCGCGATGGGCAGCCCCACGAGCGTCGTGATGACGATGAGCCGCATGACGGAACCCGGCAGCCCGAGAGCAGGGAGCATGATATCGGCCGCTTGCAGCAGCGCGAACATCGCCGCCACATAGATCACAACGACGCGAACGACCCGGCGTCGCTTGAGCTCCGCGACGAACTTCTGCACTGCGGAAGCGTCTCTTTCCATTCACGCCGCCCTCGCCCACACTTGGGGCTCGGTGGGAACGCTGAGGCCTTCGTTCGTGATGGCAAACACGTCTCGTTGCCGCTCAAGCTGGGCGTGGGCCCGCTCCTCGTTCTCCTGCATGAGGGCGGTGTACCCCACCATGTCCGCGAACATGATGGCCGTGAGCTGGCGGGTCCGTTCGGTGGTCATGCGCTCAAGATGGGTCCAGGCTGAGTCGACCCACAAGCTTCTCGACGCTCGGCTCATGAGTCCGTGGAAGCGGCCTCCCGCGCCCGCCTACTGAAGTGTGTCTTGGTGCGGGTGCGACGGGTGACGAGGATCCCGCCCAGGATCGCGGCTGGAGGAACCAGGACACCGATGACGAAGGGGTACCAGGACGGCTGGCCGGGAGCCGGGTCCCCCCGGTTGACCACCAGCCACGAAAAGAGGCCGAGGACCATCATGAAGCCCGCCAGCCCAGCCGCGTGTCCCAGGGGTGAGTGATCCGAGACGGTGGCGGCTATGTATCCCCCGATTACCACGATCAACACGCTGTAGGTCAGGTTCACGACAAGGTACGCCACCGTGATCTCCACGTCGGGACCCATACCTCGCAGCATGAGGTTCGAGGAGAGAGCGGTCGCGAGCCCCACTAGAACCACCACCACGAAGAACGCGCCCAGAATCGACAAGGCGCTTCGCCAGATCGACATGCCCTTCCTCCCGGACGAGAAGATCGGTTACTGTCCCGAAGACATTAGGAACCAAGCCGACCCGGGGGAAGTACGCCATGGACCCTCCTTGCCAGGCAGCCTACTTTGGACCGCGGTCGTGACGCAGGGGACTCACACGGGGGATCGTCGATAGATGGCACAGGACATGGAGCAGCTCGAGGACATCCAAGGCGTTCTCCTCGACCTGGATGGAACGATCTTCGTCGGCGACCGCCTCATCCCCGGGGCGG
This sequence comes from Longimicrobiales bacterium, assembly GCA_965238005.1. GTDB lineage: Bacteria > Gemmatimonadota > Gemmatimonadetes > Longimicrobiales > Gaopeijiaceae > CBDCKN01. The sequence continues at coordinate 1,114,302 of OZ250165.1, read as the reverse complement.
CGGATGCCATAGCCGCACTGCGGCGAGGTGGTCTACCCATGCGCTTCGGAACCAACACCACCCGGATGTCCCGCGCCTCCCTCGTCGAGCGGATGCATCGCCTGGGCGTCGATCTGGATCCGGAAGAGGTGCTCACGGCCCCGCTGGCCGCAGCGTCCTGGTTGGAGAAAAAGGGCCTCTGGAGCCTCTCTCTCTGCGTTCCCGAAGCCACGCACGCCGACTTCGACCACTTCACGGTAGACGAGACGTCGCCACAGGCCGTCATCGTTGGCGATCTGGGCGCCGGGTGGGACTTCGGCCGCCTCAACCGGGCGTTTCGTCACATCATGGAGGCCGCCGAGTTCGTGGCTCTCCAGCGTAACCCCTACTGGGACACCGGTCAGGGGCTGGCCTTGGACGCCGGCGCCTTCGTTGCGGCGCTCGAGTACGCCTCGGGACAGGAAGCCATGGTCATGGGAAAACCCAGCCCGGCCTTCTTCCAGGCGGCGGCGGACTCCATGGGCGTGGACCTCTTCAACATGGCCGTCGTGGGCGATGACGTCGGTACAGACGTGGCCGGCGCACAGGCGTGCGACGCGGCGGCGGTCCTGGTCCGAACCGGCAAGTTCCAGGAGGACGATCTCTCCCGGAGCTCTCCGAAGCCGGACCTGATCCTCGACTCCGTGGCCTCCCTCCCCTCGGCCCTGGGAGTCAGCTTCAGTTGAGGACCGAGCAAGAGACTGCCGAGCACTGGCGCCGACTTCTCGGGCCGTACCACGGCCCGGACTTGCGCGGTAGCGTCACCCAACTCCTCACTTCGGCCCCACCGTATTTGCTCTGCTGGTACGCCGCGTATCGCGCCCTGTCGGTGAGTTACTGGCTCACCTTGGCGCTGGCAGTGCTGGCGGCAGCGTTCCTCACGCGGCTCTTCCTCATCCAGCACGACTGTGGGCACGGATCGTACTTCAAGTCCCAGAAGGTGGCGGACACGGTGGGGTTCTGGATCGGAGTCCTGACGCTCACACCCTACCGCTATTGGCGGAAGACCCACGCCTACCACCACGCTCACTCCGGTGACCTGGACTTCAGGGGCTTCGGAGACATCGACACGCTCACCGTGAATGAGTACTACGACAAGTCGCTTCTCGGACGGCTTCGATACAGGGCCTACCGGCATCCGGTGGTCCTCCTGGGGCTCGGCGGGCTCTACCTCTTCGTGGTCAAGCATCGCTACCCATGGGACATCCCCAGGCGTTGGAGGCGCGCATGGGCCAGCGTCTGGCAGACAAATGCCGCGCTCGCCGGCATCGTCACCTTCATGTGGCTCACCATCGGGCTGAAGGCCTTCGTCCTGGTCCATCTCCCGGTTCTGCTGTTCACGGTCACCGCCGGGGTGTGGCTCTTCTACGTACAACATCAATACGAGGATACGTACTGGCACGAGCACGAGCAGTGGTCGTACTTCGAAGCGGGACTCGAGGGAAGCTCCCACCTGGCGCTTCCAAAGCTGCTTCAGTGGGTCACGGCCAGCATCGGGATCCATCATGTTCACCACATCAGCGCGCGGATCCCCAACTACAAGCTCCAGGAATGCATGGACGCCGTCCCAGAGCTCCAGAACGTGACCAGGATCACGATCTGGGACGGGATCAAGACCCTTCGTCTCTCACTCTGGCACGAGGACACCCGGACGCTGGTCAGCTTCAGAGAGGCACGACGCCTGGCACGGACCTGATCCGTGTAGCGCCACCGAGGTCAGATCATGGCTGAGACACCGCCGCCTAACCGTCGGAATTCGGAGATCGATCTCGACCTCGGCTTCGGAAACGTCGTCTCGTCGCAAAGTCGCCGTAGGCTCCTCAACCGCGACGGGACCTTCAACGTCCGGCGCACAGGGCTCGGGTTCCTTGAGTCCCTCTCCGTTTACCATTTCCTCCTGGAGATCTCCTGGCCCCGATTCCTGGGCCTGGCATGCGTCTGGTACATCCTGGTGAACGCCCTGTTCGCGGCGATCTACGTCGCCCTGGGCCCGGGAGCGCTGGACGGCGTCGAGGCCACGTCGGCGCTGGGCTCCTTCGGCGAGGCGTTCTTTTTCAGCGTCTACACCCTTGCCACCATCGGATACGGCAACGTCACACCCGCTGTCTGGCCGGCGGACGTAGTGGCGACGCTGGAGTCTCTGGCCGGCCTCCTCACCTTCGGGCTGGCGGCAGGCATCATGTTCGCCCGCTTCGCCCGGCCCAACGCCCGCATCATCTTCAGTCGCAACGCGCTCATCGCTCCCTATCACGAGGGGTGCCGCCTTCGAGTTCAGGATCGTGAACAGCCGCAAGAACCAGATCATCGAGCTGTCCGCGAGGGTCATCCTCTCGAAGCGAACACCCGACGGCCGCAGCCGAACCTACCAGGAGCTCCCCCTGGAACGGCAGAAGGTGGCGATCTTCCCCCTGGCCTGGACCATCGTCCACCCCATCGGCGAGTCCAGCCCGCTCTGGGGACAGACGGCCGAGGATCTGGAGCAGTGCGAGGCCGAGTTTCTCGTTCTCCTGACGGGCTTCGGCGAGACGTTCTCCCAGACCGTGCACGCCCGTTCCTCCTATCGTGTTCACCAAGTGAGGTTCGGCGCCCGCTTCGGCGACATGTTCGACCGCGACGCAAACGACGGCGTGCTGAAGGTGGACTTGGCACGGATCCACGACGTGGAACCGGTGCCACTCTGTGGGGCGCCGGTCGACTCGAGGGGGCCCTCCCGAGTTGGCAGACCCGCGTGCGAGTGCCGGTGCTTCCGGGTTTCCCAACTCGTCGCTCCGGTGCTAACGTGGATCAGGCTCACACGGAGCCGAGCGCAGTCCTGTCCGCTCCCGACGAACAGGCGGAAACGCCATGAAGGTCCAACGTTGGTGCTATGCCGCGGCGATCTGCACCGCAGCCTCTCTGGCGTTCCCACTGCTCGTTCCCCTGCCCTTTGCGGCACAGCAGATCGTAGAGGCCGGAAGCGCCGAGTTCGAGGTCGATCGGGCGATGCTTCTCGACTCCACCGTCTACGTGCGCTTCGATGTCACGGACACGCGGCCACTCCGGGAGGCGTTGGACGAAGGGCTACTGCAGGTGCAGACGCGCGTGCTCATCATGGAGCACTCGAAAGGCCGTCTGGCTTTGGTCACGGACCAGATGGCCTACCACCACACGGCCCAGGGAGAGATCGACGGCGAGCCGTGGATGGTCTCGTTCTGACCCGCCTGTAACTCAGGGGTCAGTATGACGCCCACGATCGATGGTCGGGTGCACCACTTCGAATATCGCGGCCTCTTCAACGGTGGCTCCGTCCTGTGGGACCGGGAGAGTGGAACCTACTGGCACCACGTGTCGGGGCTGGCCCTTCAGGGGCCGTTGATGGGACAGCAGATTCCAATCTTCAACCTCTTGCAGGGGACGGTGGACCAAGCTTTGGAGGCCCACCCCGATCTGGAGGTGGCCCTCTCCAACCGGCCGATTCGGCGCAGGAGTCGCTGGGCGCCCCTGACCGAGCGCTTTCGAGGTCTGTCCGACCGGCTCAGAGCCACTATGCGCGGCGAAGATCCTCGGAGGCCCAGCATGGACATCGGCCTCGGGGCCTGGACGGAGGGTGCCCAGAAGTACTTCCCCATGGCCGTGGTCGAAGAGCTTGGACGATTCGTCTTCGACGAGCTGGACGGTCGGCGCCTGCTGGTCCACATCGAGCCGACCGCCAACTCTGTCCTGTCCCTCTACACGGACGCCGAGACGGCGACCTGGGACGGCGTCCTGCTCAGACTGAGCGATGGACGCTACGTCCGCGCCGGCGCGCTCTTCGCTCCGGACGGCACCAAGCTGGAGGCGGAGCGGCCCATGCAGGTGTTCACTCGCTGGTACGGGTTCGCCCTTACGTTCCCGGAGGCGGAGGTCTACGAGCCGTAGCCCGCCACACCGTGAGGATTCGATTCGCCGCCGAGACGGATGCCAGCCAGATCCTCGAGATCTACACGCCCGTGGTCGTGGACACTCCGATCTCCTTCGAGGAGGCCCCACCCTCGCCGGCGGAGATGGCCGGTAGAATCCGGAAGACGCTCGACCGCTACCCCTGGCTGGTTTGCGACCGGGACGGACGCGTCTCCGGATACGCCTACGCCACCGCCTTCAGAGAGCGGCTGGCGTATCAGTGGTCCGTGGAAGTCTCGGCCTACGTCCACGCCGACGCTCGACGCCGGGGAGTCGCGACAGGACTCTACACCTCCCTCTTCGAGATCCTCCGCATCCAGGGCTTCGTGAACGCGTTCGCTGGGGTCGCCCTTCCCAGCCAGGCGAGCGTAGCCCTGCACGAGTCCCTGGGATTCGAGAGGGTCGGCGTCTACGAGCAAGTGGGCTACAAGCTGGACGGATGGCACGACGTGGGGTGGTGGCAGCTCGGCCTCCGGAAGCCCGAAAGCCCTCCGCCTCAACCCATCCCGTTCGCGGAGGTGAAGGGTTCAGAGGCGATCGCCCAAGCGCTGACGTTGGGCGAGGCCCTGCTTGGCCTCTAGGGAACCGCAGTTCCAAGCCCCACTACCGTACCATCGCCCTCCCCGCTAGCGTTGGTTCCATGTCCATCAAGTCCACGCTGAAGTCCGTCATAACCCTGGGGAAAGGCGTCACCCGGGGCCTTCCGGAGTCGACGGCCGACCGAGACCCCATCGAGTTGTTCGGCGAATGGTTTGAAGAGGCGAGGGAGTCCGGGATCATGCTTTCCGAGTCGGCCTGTTTGGCCACGGCCACTCCGGAGGGAGTACCCTCCTCGCGGATGGTTCTGCTGAAAGCGTTCAGCGCCGAGGGTTTCGTTTTCTACACCAACTACGGAAGCCGCAAGGCGCGGGAGTTGGACGCGAATCCCCGGGCCTCCCTCATGCTGTACTGGGCCGTCCTCCAACGACAGGTGAGGGTGGAGGGTAGGGTGGAGCGGATCGGCCAAGAGGAGTCCAAGGCCTACTTCCGGACCCGGAGCCGGGGTAGCCAGATCGGGGCGTGGGCGTCCCGGCAAAGTGACACCCTGGACGACCCGTCCGAGCTGGAGCAGCGGGTATCGGAGATCGAGGAGCGCTTCGAGGACCAGGACGTCCCGCTCCCGGAGTTCTGGGGAGGGTACCGGGTCGTGCCCGAGCGCATCGAGTTCTGGCAGGGACGACTCAATCGCCTCCACGCCCGGCTCGTCTTCGAGAGAGTGGACGGGAGATGGGACACGAAGCGCCTCTACCCCTGAGGCCGAGATTCCGGCCAGCACTCCTCCACCCGCCCCACGAAGTCACCGGCCTCCTCCGCGAGGAGACCCGCCCCCAACGGTCCCGCTTCCTCCCAAATGTCCTGCCGACGCTCCTCCGGACGGAGGAGGAGGGCGGAGCGTTGTCTACGGGTGACGGATCGCGCCGAGCTGGCGTACGTCGCCAACACCGCCATGTCGTTGGCATCTCCCAGCATATCGGTGAGGCGGTGGAAGCCCTCGGCCATGGGGACCAGCGTCTCGGGCGAGCCGGGGCTCAGGAACTCGAGCTGGTGCCGCAGGTCCTTCGCTTTCTTTCGCAGCTCGTGATGGGCGCTGGCGCTCGCGCCCTCACCGAAGGCCCGCTCGGCGTGAGCTCGGACCGATTCGTAGGACGTGGCCAGGCCCGTGCGCAGCAGCTCCCGATCGTCGAGCTCGCCTGCCTCCGGCCAGTCGATGGCGACCGATCGGAGCAGGTCCCGCGCCCGCGCCAGGGGCCCGTCCTCCCCAGGGGCCGTGGCGAAAAGCAAATCACGCTCCTCCTGGAGCTCTTCGAGAAGTCGCGCCCAAGCCGAGTCGAGCTCGGCCTCCTGCCCTTGTCCGCTTACCGATCGAGCCGTCTCGACGAGCACGTCGCCGTCGCGAATGGGAGCCACGCACCTCCCCGCATCTCTCATCGTGAGGTTGCCGCGGAGATAGGCGTCAGGGGCGAGCGAGGGCCGCGCAAGCTTGAGGAGCGCACGGGCGCGCTTGACGATCCGCCGAGCCCCGTGCGCCGCCCGACCGAGGTCGGTCGTCTGCGACAGATCGTCCAAGGCCCGCTGGATCTGTTCGTGGACTTCTCTCCTCAGACCCTCGAGGAGGGACTCTGTGCTATGAATGCCGAACGTCACGGAGAACGGAGTGGAGTGGTCGTGGGAACGGGTTGTACGGCGGTCCATGGACCCGGACGAGCTTCGGTAGACTAGGGTCGGGTCACATCGCCGTCCACCGCCTCCTTCCGTTTCCGTCGAGTCCTCCCCAGCCATGGAGTGGGCTGGCCCTCCAAGGATTGGATCGACGGACGAGCCAGAGCTGGCCCAGAAGCAGGACCTGGGAGTCAAGGCATGGGCCATGGTCGAGCTGACCAGCCTCGTCCTTCTCGAGGCGGTGAAGGCCGAGGCCGAGCTTGTCACGATCGGGCCCATGGAGTCGGGCGGCCGGGTTCGGTTCCAGGTCATGACCGCCTCCGAGGACCCGGACGATCAGATCCTCCTCCTGGCCGCCGGCGCCGACGACTACATCAAGAAGCCCATCGATCCGCCGTTGGCGGTCAACCGGGTCCAGGCCGTCCTACGTCGCGCGAGTCGTGAGAGGTCGCTGATCACCGCGTGAGCGGTCAGAGCTCCGCCCCCCCTCAGCCAAGCCGGAGTTTGCCGGCGGCCGACCGCATTATCCGTCATTTCGCATTGAACCTGGGATCGGAGAGAACCATGTATCGACCCGCCCTCGGCGCCCTGGCACTGTTGACGCTCCTTTGGTTCGCCCCACAGCTCGGCGCTCAAGACGTCGGACCATCCAACGGCTCCCTCGTCATCGTGGGTGGAGCCATGCGGGACCCGGGCATCATGGAGCGCTTTCTGGACCTGGCCGGTGGCCCTGACGCCGCCATCGTGGTCATCCCCACGGCTGGGGGCGACGACGAATACGACCAGTTCTACCAGGGCCTCAACTCGTGGCGTGACGTGGGCGCAACCAACCTCGAGGTTCTTCACACGAAGGATCGGGCGGAAGCCGACTCCGACGAGTTCGTAAAGGCGATCCGAGAAGCCAATGGGGTGTGGTTCCCCGGGGGCCGTCAGTGGCGGCTGGCCGACTCCTATCTGGGAACCAGGACCGAAGAGGAGCTCTGGAACCTCCTGGAGCGGGGCGGCGTCATCGGAGGCTCCTCGGCCGGCGCAACCATTCAGGGGTCCTATTTGGTCCGGGGTGATACAGGCACCAACACGATCATGATGGGAGATCACGAAGAGGGCTTCGGCTTTCTCCGGAACACGGCCATTGATCAGCACGTGCTGAGGCGCAACCGCCAGTTCGATCTCATTGAGATCATCCGCGCCCACACCGAGCTGCTGGGCATCGGGATCGACGAGGACACGGCCATCGTGGTAAAAGGTGATGAGTTCGAAGTCATCGGGCAGAGCTACGTCCTCATCTACGACAACCAGAGCATGGTCGGAGGCTCGGGCCTCTTCTACTTCCTATCGCCCGGAGACCGGTTCGATCTGGCAACGAGGGAAGCACGACGCCCCTCCGAGTCCCTCCAGCCGGTCGTTGTGACGCAGCCCAGGCGCTGGCCTGGCTCCTAGCTCAACGCGGTAGCCGATCCGGCATGTCCGCAACCACGTAGGCCATCACCGCCATCGTTGCCACGCAAAGCGCCATCTCCCGGGCGTCCAGCTTGTCGATGGTGTCGGCATCGGTGTGGTGATACCAGAAGTAACGGGTCCGGTCCACCGATAGGCCCATGCCGGGCACCCCACCCTGCATGAGGGGTGTGATGTCAGCCCCTCCCCCGCCCCGGGTGATCAGCCCGGCCTCGATGGGTTCGAGCAACGTGCCGATCTCCTGGATGATGGCGAAAGCCTCGTCAGGGCCGGTGAACCCGAAGCCCAAGGGTTTGAATACGCCGCCATCTGACTCCATGGCGAGCACGTGTTGGTCGTCATCCGCCACGCGGGCGTCGCGATAGGCCCGGCCGCCTGCACCGCCATTCTCCTCGTTGGTCCAGAGCACCGCCCGCACCGTGCGCCTCGGGCGCAGCCCAAGCACCTTCATCAGCCGGATCGCCTCCCAGGCGGCGACCGAGCCCCCACCGTCGTCCATGGCGCCCTGGCCCACGTCCCACGAGTCGATGTGCCCGCCGAGGACCACCACTTGGCCCGGGAGCTCGCTCCCCTCGATCTCTGCCATGACGTTCCTCGATGGGGCGTCGGGGAGCGTCTCAGCGCTCATGTACAGGTGAAGCTCCACCCGTTCTCCGCGATCCACGATGCGTTGGATCCGCTCGGCGTCCTCCACCGTGATTGCCGCGTGGGGGATGCGCCGAACGCCGTCCTGGTAGCTCAAGGCGCCGGTGTGGGGAGTCTGCTGGGAGTACGGGGTCACGGAACGGATAAGGCTGGCCACCGCGCCCGCCCGGGCGGCGGCCACCGCTCCGTCGCTGCGAATCGGACGCGTTTCCCCGTAGGTCGTGAAGGGAACGTTGAAGAGCACAATCCGACCGCGAGCCTCCGGAGCTCGCTCCTCGAGCTCCTCGAAGCTCCCGACGACCATGACCTCGGCCCGAAGGCCCGCGGGTGGCGTGGCGATGCTCCCCCCGAGTCCCAGCATGGGAAGGTCGCGGGCCACCGGTGCCATCATCTGCAGAGACTCCTTCCCACGGACCCAGTGCGGGACCATGACGGGCTCGCCCCGGACGTTGTCGAGGCCGTCGGCCTCCATCTCCTCGAGGATCCAGTCCAGGGCGCGCTCGAGGCTCAAGGAGCCACTGAAGCGATGTCCGAATCGGTCGACCAGCTCCGTGAGGCGGTCGTAGGCGGCGCTGTCGGCGAGGGCCGCGTCGATGAGCCGGTTCGCCGGGCCTCGGTAGGCGTCCGCCAGGCTGGTCTGAGCATTACCCGCTGCGGGAGCGAAGAACCACAGGAGGCCCGTGGTCACGCAGAAAACGAGCATTCTTCTCACGAGCGGATCCTTTACGGTCAGATCGCTTCGCCGGACTCCAAGGAGGAGATCAGGTTCACACAGCTACCCGGTCGAGTCTGGCTCCCCAACGTCACCGTCATGAGGCGGGCGAGGGCGCCGGGCTCCTGACGACCTGCGAACGCCCCGGAATTGGCCAGCTCGAAGAGTGCTCCATCCCCCAGGAGCCGCACGAGGGACGCCTGGACTCGATCGAGCCACTCCTGATACGTCTCGTCGGGCCCGAAGACCATCTTCTGGAGGTTGATGCACGGTGCCAGCAAGTTGAAGGTGGCCAGGTACTCCCACCTCAGGCCACGCAGGGCGCTCTCGTTCTCCACGATGTCGGGGATGCCCCTGAGAATCGTGTGGATGTCCTCCTCCGTCAGGCCCAATCGTGCAGCGTGAGCCGCGTTCGCCGAAGACTCGCGAGCCCACCGGAGGGTTTCCAGCTCACCGTCCCGGCTCTGCACCTCGTAGAGCCCCTCCAGCGCGTCTCCCCCGATGTTGGCCACCACGACCCCCACCAGGTTGTCGATGAGCGTGGGTCCTTCATCGACGAGCAGGAAGCCTGCGGAGATGATCTCGCGGATGGACGTCTCGGCCTGATCCGGCTGCCCTTCGACCTGCTCGACAATTGCCTTCGCCACTCGCGCCAGCGCGGCGTAGCGCACCTCGGTGAAGTGGGGGAACGGTAGGGTGAACACCGTCAGGCTGTCGGGGAACGGAGTGATCCACCTGGTGGACACCATGTCGATCCGCTCCGCCCTCGTGATCAGATAGAGATCGTTCTGCGCAGGATGGGAAGCCGCCTGGCGGAGCGCGTCGAGCTCGTCGCTCGAGAAGCCGCCCTCGATCTGCAGGACGAGGTCCCGCCCCACACCCTCCTGGAAGATGTCTGGGAAATTGGAGCTGGGGAACCAGGGGGTCGCGTAGTGCGTGGCAGGTGGTAGCTCGAGGTGCTCTGGGTGGGGCACAGCGGAACCGACAAAGGCCACGTTGTTCATAGCCCGCCCCGCCTCCAAGGCGTCGATGGTAGGATCACTGTCCACGCGATAGCGGCGAAGCGCCTCCGCCGCTCCCGCCATCTCCTGGACGGAGAGGAACTGGGGGATGGCGATCTCCGCCAGAACGGGACCCACAGAGCTGGCCAGGGAGACCGTGATGGTCGGGACGACGACCACGATGAAGAGGAGCACCACCAGGAAGGCGGCGCTTCGAAAACGCCGGCCTTGACCGAGGGAACCCGCCCCCATGACCAACTGGTCCCCCGCCTCCTCCAGCTCGTTCGTCCAGGCCACGACCTCCTGACGGATTCGCTCGATGCCGCCTTCCTGCGCCCGCCAGGCCGACAAGGCCAGTCGGACTCGGACGAACTGGAATCCGTGGAGGGTTCCCCCGAACACGAGGAACACGAGCGTCGGTCCCAAGGTCACCAGCCAGATCTCTCGCTGTGTGAGAAGCTCACGGGCGGCCAGCACCACGGATAGCGAGAAGCCCACAGCGAGCCAGAGAGCACCAGCGAGGATCAAGGCCGCCGCGGCGAGACGCAGTTTGGTTAGCTGGGTCCGGTCGGCCTCGGAAAACCGAGAAAAGTGCCGCTTCCCCATGAGGAGGAACCCCTGGTCACGACGGAGATCCGTGGCGACCTCGGCGATGGTCAGGAAGCCATACCCAAGGTCGGCGGCACGCCCACCTGCCCTCACCAGAGACTGAAGGAGGAAGAACGCCACGAACAGAATCGCGGCGCCCACGAGGCTTATGGTCAGCCCCAGGGCCCAGTTGTCCTCCAGCGGGCCGAGGCTCCAGAACTCTTAGGGTGTGGCTAGGGACCAGATGAGGGGAGTCACCAGGACGATGCTTCCTAGCCAGGCCAGCGTCGTGATCTTCCAGAGAACTCCCTGTAACCACTCGAACCCCGGGGGCGGCCAGGGTAGGCGTGCCCCACTCCGGTCGTCTCTAGTGCCCTGCCGGAACTGTTGCGCCGGGGCGCCTTTCGACGCCTCGGGATGCGGCGGCGGCCCACCTGAAGACTCCGGGGGTGACGTGGGTGGCGTCGGCTCCGGTGGTGTCAGCTCGTCTTCGCTCATTGTGCTTCCTCGAGGCGGTGAACTGTCGAGACAGGCCTGTAGGAATACCGACTCAAGAGCCTGCTTTGGGCAAGGACTTTCCTACCGCTGTCCGGCCTCCGTCAACCTTCTCGGATGGGCTCAGCGGGAGCGTGGAGCTCGAGTTGCTGTAACGAGTCGGCGACGGCGCTCCCGCGCCCCGAGAGACTCGGATTGGTCATGAAGTAGCTGTGAGCGTCGAAGGGATCGTCATCCGCCGCGGCGCGCTCGTATGTCCGGTCCGGCTGAAGGTACCAGCTCTGGAGAGTGTCCCTGAGGTTGGCCTGCATGATCTCGTTGAGGACTTGACTGTGGACCGTGGGGTTCTCGATGGGGACGAGGTGCTCGACCCTCCGATAGAGGTTCCGAGGCATCCAATCCGCCGATGAGATGAAGACCTTCGCGGAGCCTGATGGCAGCGGGTGCCCGCTCCCGAAACAGACGATGCGGCTGTGCTCCAGGAAGCGTCCCACGATGCTCTTGACGGTGATGTTCTCAGAGAGGCCCGGGATCCCCGGTCGTAGGCAACAGATCCCCCTGACCACGAGAGAGATCTGGACCCCCGCCTGTGACGCTCGGTAGAGGGTGTCGATGATGCTGCCGTCCACCAGGGCGTTCAGCTTCGCCCAGATGGTGGCAGGTCGACCGGCCTCGGCGTGGGCCATCTCCTCCTCGATGAGCTTCACGAGGGTGTCGTGCAGATCGAAAGGGGCGACCACGAGCTTGTTCAGATTTTGCGGGCGGCCGTACCCGGTGGTGAAGTTGAAGACCCGAGCGGCGTCGCCGCAGAGGTCTTCGTCACAGGTGAAGTAAGAAAGGTCTGTGTACACCCGCGCATTGCCGGGATGGTAGTTGCCCGTGCCGATGTGGGCGTACGAGCGGAGCTCGCTCTCCTCCCGCCGCACCACGAGGGAAAGCTTGGCGTGGGTCTTCAGGTCCATGAAGCCGTAGACCACATGCACGCCTGACGCCTCCATCTTCTGCGCCAGGCGGATGTTCGCCTCCTCGTCGAATCGAGCCTTCAGCTCCACGAGCGCCGTTACGCTCTTTCCGGCCTCCGCCGCTTCGATGAGCTCGCGCACGATAGGGGAGTCGTCACTGGTCCGGTAGAGCGTCTGCTTGATGGCCACGACATCCGGATCGCGGGCCGCTTGGCGGACGAACTGTACGACCACGTCGAAGCTCTCGAACGGATGGTGAACCAGCAGATCCTTCGCTCGTATGGCCGCGAAGTGGTCTCCATCGAAGTCTCGAATCCGCTCCGGAAAGCGTGGGGTGAAGGGGCTGAAGACGAGGTCAGGGCGGTCGCGTGTGATCAGCTCAGCCAGATCTCCTAGGCCCAAGAGGCCCCCGGCCTGGAACACACTGTTCGCCTCGGCTGCCAACTCGATGATGAGGAAGTCCCTCATCTCCTTGGACATGAAAGTCGACACGCGAAGGGAGATGACCGATCCCCTCTTCCGGCGCTTGACCAGCAACTCGAACTCCCGCACCAGATCCTCCGCCTTCTCCTGGATCTCCACCTCGGAGTCCCTGAGGACCCGGAAATGCTCCACCTCCTCCACCTCGAACCCAGGGAAGAGCGTGTGCAGGTGTCTGCAGATCAGCTCCTCCACTCTCACGAAGCGCGGCTTCTTCAACTTCCCGGGGAGGCGCACGAAGCGGTGCATCTGCAACGGGAGGGGCAGCAACGCCGACATCCGCTCTCCGCTCTCCGGACGGCGAAGGGAGAGAGCGAGGCACAGTCCACCGTTGGGTATGAACGGGAAGGGGTGAGCCGGATCCACGGCCAGGGGCGTGAGCACCGGAAAGATTTGACGGATGAAATAGTCGTCCGTCCACTCTTCGTCTTTCGTCCTGAGATCCGACGGATGGAGGACCGACACTCCCCTTGCGGCAAGCTCCTCGCAGAGGACCTGCCAGATCTCCTGCTGCCGCGTCATCAGCTTCGCCGCCCGGCTGTTGACCTGGCGAAACTGCTGGAGGGGCGTTCTCCCGTCCTGGCTCAAAGACGTGACGCCGGCCTGTACCTGCGCCCTCAGGCCGGCGATCCGGACCATGAAGAACTCGTCCAGGTTGGTGCCGGAGATGGAGAGAAATCTGACGCGTTCGAGAAGGGGGTGCCGCTCGTTCATCGCCTCCTCGAGGACACGCTCGTTGAACGCCAACCAGGACAGCTCCCGGTTGATGAAGCGCTTGCGCGAGCGTGGCCCGATGGCCGCGAGATCCTTGGTCGCGACGTCTTCCACGGTGGTCCCCCCTGTCGGAGAAGCGAAAACCGCCCCCCGGGGCGGTTCTTTTATACTAGCACGTTGGGCGCCAAATGTTTATGGGTATAGGCATGAGGACTCTCTACCTGCTCCGTCACGCCAAGTCGAGCTGGGCCGATCCGTCGGTGGCCGATCACGACCGCCCATTGAACGGCCGGGGAAAACGAGCGGCCCCATTGATGGGTGCGTACCTCCGAGAGGGCGGTCACCGACCGGACCTAGTTCTCTGCTCCACCACCGCCCGCACCCGGGAGACGCTGGCGGCCGTGATGGAGGAGCTGGACGTCGAGCCCGAGATCGACTGGGACGGCGACCTCTACCTGGCGGCGCCTCAACAGCTGCTCGACCTCGTTCGGGCGGTGCCTGACACGGTCGAGTCCATCCTCATGGTAGGCCACAACCCCGGAACGGCCATCCTGGCCCACGTGCTCTGTGCCGACGGAGACGCTGCCGAGCTCGACCTCATGCGCACCAAGTTTTCAACCGCCGCCCTGGCGATAATCGACTTGGAGGTAGATCGTTGGGAAGAGGTGCGAAGCGACTGCGGACGCCTGAGAAGCTTCACGCGACCTCGGGACCTCGAGTGATGCTTCTCCTGGTTCCGCTCCCGTCATTTCGTGATATGTGCTGGAGGTGCACAATGAGAAATGTTGCGCTGACGGCGTTGGCCGGCATGACCATCGTCCTGCTGGGCTGCTCCGGTGGCGGGAACGCCGGCGACAACCCCGCCGATACCCTGACGCGCCGTCAAAAGGACAGCATCATCACCACCCTCCCGATTCCTGGAGCGCGTGGAGTGGGCAAGGCCCTCGATGCCCTGGAGAAGTCCAACGTTCGGGCGGCCCAGCACGACTCCGTCGCCCTCGGCCGCTGACCCTCCCACGGCGTAGACGGCGTCGCTGTAATGTCCGGTCACGACCAACCTGATCTGGACGACGGTGCCCGATCCAGCCCATAGAAGAACGTCCGGAGTCAACGCTTCCTCATTGGCCGTTGAACCCGGTCCGCTCATTCCCTCACCCCACAAAAACGGAGCGCGGTGATCGCGAGGGTACGGGCCGCGATGACCACCTCCTCGATGGGGACGAACTCGTCCGGAGCGTGGGCGTTCCGTACGTCGCCGGGTCCGTAGAGGACCGCGGGGGTCGCCCCGTGGTTCACGAGCAGCGCCACGTCGGATCCGTAGGGCACGCCCGTGACCTGGGCCTTCCGTCCGGTCACCGCCCGGTGGGCTTCGCGCACCGCGGCCGCGACTCCGACATCGGGATTCACCCGTGACGCCTCGTACCGGCCACCCCACCACTCGACCTCGGGCCGATGGGTGCGAAGCCACGGATCCTCCTCCGCGGCGTCGGCCACGGCGGACTCCAGAGCCGCCCGCGCCTGTGCCGGGTCCTCTCCGGGGCGCACACCGTACCGCCCCTCCAGCACGACCTCTTCCGGCACCGACGACGCCCACTCGCCGCCCGAGACCGTGCCGACGGAGATGGGGAACGGCAGTTCTCCGGGGATGATCGGGTCACCGTCGGCGTTCCGCTCCCGTTCCAGATTCTCCAGGGTTTCGAGGACCCGATGCGACTTCCGAATCGCGCTCACGCCCTCCGATCGGAGAGCGCCGTGGGCGGCCTGACCCGGCACCCGCACCCGGAAGTTGAAGCAGCCGGCACCCGTGGTGGCGACCTCGAGGTTGGTGGGCTCCATCACGATGGCCCCCTCCGCACGGTACCCCCGGAGGATGGTGGCCAACGTACCCACACCGCCGTCCTCCTCTCCGATGACGCTCTCGATCAGGAGCGGGCCGGCCAGCTTCACGCCGGCGTCCTGGATGGCTTTGGCGGCGAAGATGGCGGAGCACAGGCCCGCCTTCATGTCCACGGCGCCTCTGCCGTAGATCTTGTCGTCCGCGACCCACGGATCGAACGGTGGGCCGGACCACCGGTCTTCGTGACCGGGAGGGACGACGTCCACGTGACCGTTGAGGATGAGACTGGAGCCGCCGGCCTCCTCTCCCAGTCGACCGACCACCCCGAGGCCACGGTCGCGCTCGCACTCGACGGCGTAGGCGCGATGCTGCGCCAGGGCCTCGAAGTCGAGGTCCCAGACATCCACCTCGAGCCCGATCCGGAGCATCAGCTCGGACACCCACTCCTGAGCATGGGTCTCGTGGCCGCCGAGGCTCGGAATGGCAACCAGGGCACGGATCGAGTCCAGAAGGCCGTCGCGGTCGAGGGCGTCTAGGACCCGTCCTTCGTCGGAGGTAAATTCTTCCATAGCGGGGAGGATCGGGGATGGCTGCCCGTCCCGCAACGGGATCGGGGGAGAGTCGTTACCGCCGACCTATTGAGCCCGACCCATGCTCGACTGAGCCCGACCCATCCTCGAGTGAGCCCTACCCATCCTCGACCGTTACGGACCGTGTGAAGCCGACGATGCTCGGCCGAAAGCTCGGTACCGAACTCGCAGCGGTCTCCGCCTGTCTGGCACACAGGATTGGACGGCTGGGGGGTCTCGCAGGTTGGAAGGGCGCTATGCGCCCTTGGCGGTTCGGATGAGCGCCTCGAGGTGGGTGAGGTACTCCTCGAAGCGATCGCGTCCGAGATCCGTCAGGGAGTACTCGGTCCGCGGGACCCGGTCGACGAAGGACTTCGCACACCTGAGGTAGCCGGCTTCTTCAAGCTTCCTGGCATGCGCGCTCAGATTGCCGTCGGTAGCCCCCAGGGCATCCTTGAGCTCCTTGAAGGTCAAGGTAGCGTTGACGGTCAGAGCGCTCACGATGCCCAAGCGGAGGCGCTCGTGAATGACCCGGTCGAGGGCCATGGGACTGCCGATGCCTTTACCTGCGACGCTCATCAGCGCGGGTCGCCCTCGCTCCTCCGGTGGCCGCGGTTTTGGACTAGCCACCGTACCTCCTCGCAATGATGATCCCGAATGACAGGTGAATCACTCCGAACCCCACCGCCATGAAGGAGTCGCCCCACGCCGGCGGGGCGAAGAGCGCCCCGGTCCCCACCAGCATGAACGAAAAGCCCATGAGGGGAATGATGCGCGCGGAGAACATCCCGGCCGTGAGCACACCCGTCCCGTACATGAGCAGCCAACAGCCGGGCATCAGGTGAACGAGCCCTTCCCGGAACAGAGCCACGGTGACTAGCGCCCCGACGGCCATGGCCGGCACAAATCCCAGCACGAACCTGCGCCCGTGCCCGCTCAAGAGCGATACCTCCGCCCTCCTGGTCTTCCGCACTACGGCGGATCCCCCCAGAGGGATTGCCAGCGCCGCCGCCAGGAGCCAGGTGACCAGCCACCTCCCGGGGGTGGGCTGACTCGAGGCGACGGGCGCAGCAGCCAGCCCCACCACCCCGAGCAGTATGGACCCCAAGCCGGACAGGGTTGTGAACTGCACCGAGCTCTCGATCGTCTCGCGGATGTACGCGAGGTTGTCCATGGCGCGCGCGTGGAGCTCCACGGGCGCAACACGCGGATCGGAGTCGAGGTAGGAGCCGGACTCTAGGTGGGAGTCGGACTCGGGACGATGACGTGTCCGGGACATGTCACCAATGCTAGGGGCAGAAGTTAATGGCGACAAGTACTCTGCAGAACAAAGTATCGACCCGAACGCGTCCCTCGCTTGACACTCCAGAGGATCTCACAAAGCAGAGAGCCCGACCGGACACGAGTCCGGCGGGCTCTCGCAGGTCAGTCTCGCTTGGTCGGTCAGCCGTGGGTAAGCGTCCAGACGTATGCGGCGACCGCCTTCACCTGGTCATCGGTGATAGCCGAGCCACCCTTGGGAGGCATGATCATACCAAGGGCGTTCTTGACTTCCGCCATGGAGACTCCCTTGGTGATCTGGTCGATGAGCTCCGGGTAGGTCCCCTCGCCCGTGAGCCACTCGCCGTCGGTGAGATTCGGACCCACGGCCCCGGAGGCGTCCATTCCGTGGCACACGGCGCACAGGCCTGCACCCATGAAGATCGTCTGGCCCTCTTGGACCATCGCCTCGGTCACGCCCTCAGGCAGTGCCTCCTGAGCCTGAAGGCTGGAAGCGCCCATGAAGGCAATGGCGAGTCCGGCAAACGTCAAGGAAATACGCTTCATTTCCGTCCCCTACTCGGATGTACGCACCGACGACCGTCGCGAGACCACCCCGGACACTCGCCGTCAGATGAATCTTCAAAGATAAGATCGTGACGTCGTGATCCCAAGACCCCAGGCTGAACGGTGGTGCGTCGGTTCCCGACCCACCATCACCTCACACGGAGTGCGCTCCCTATCCCCGGTCGAGCTCCTAGAAGAATGGTCTCCTGGCCGGTCGAAGAATGAACAACCCTTCCCGGGAGCTGGTCACGATGACCGTTCCGCTCTCGAAGTACGGGTACGCGCTGAACGCCCCACCCATGGTCGGCGGATTGCCCTCGTACGGAGTCGTGTCGAAGAAGCCGATCTCCTCGGGGTTCTCCCGATCACTGATGTCCACGATTCGGAACCCGGCTTGATAGTTGGCCTGGTACATGCGGTCGCCCTTGATGTACAGGTTGTGATCGGTCGCCTTGGTCGGACCGAAGTACTCACTCACTAGCACGGGGTCGTCCAGCTCCGCCACATCCCACACCAAGGTCCGGGTGGTGGGCGCGAATCCGGTGAGCTCATCGAGCTCGTCGTTCATGTAGTAGTAGTGCTGGTCGTCGGTCAGCCATCCCTGGTGGATGTAGGCCATCCCTGGGTAGGTCGCCGCGGCGAGAGGCACGGGGGCGTCTTTCTCGGTGACGTCCACGATGCGAAGAGCCGTCTCGTTGGAGGCGAAGCAGATCTGGCGTCCGTGGAAGTCCCCGTCGGGTCCGCTGTACTCGACGCACTGGGCGTCGTGTGTCCGGCCCTGCCAGACGAGTCCTTCGGTATCCGTGTAGCACCCCGCAAAGGTCGGATTCACGGGCTCGCGGATGTCGATCATGTGCAATCCGCCGCCACACGTGTCGCCTCCGCCCGTAGCGCCCACGGGGTACGCGAAGCCACTCTCCGTATCGATGACGAGATTGTGGGCAGCGGCGATCCCCTCGTAACGACCATCGACCTCCCAGGTAACCGGAGGATCAGTCACGTCCCGAACCCTGGTGAGGTCGAACACGGGCATTCCCGTGTTCCCGCTGCCGATGAAGAAGGCGTGATCGGCGTACACCTTGATGTCCTGAGCCGAGCCCCCTTCGGCCAGCACCAGTCCGAGATACGTGGGGGAGGAAGGGTTCGTGATGTCGACAATGCCGGCACCGCCACGGCGCCCCACCAGCGCGTACTCGCGTCGGGTATCCGGATCGGTCCAGCCCCATACGTCTGAGACACCCCCCAGGGGACCACCGGGCCCGGGGCGAAGGCCCAGCTCAGTGAGCGGTAGGAAGGCCAGGAGATCCACGTCGCTGCACTCGAACTGCTCCGCCCGCCCTTCGGTGCAAGGCACCTCCTCACCGGCGATCATGTTCAGATCCGAGATCAAGCTGAGCCAGTCGGCCTGGCTCCAACCGCCGTCGGACGCTCGCGAGTAGACGGCGGCCTGTCCTCTCCCGAAGGCTGCGCCGGGCGCTCCGGCCACGGCCACGTCACCCCCCAGAGCGACAGTCGCTCCCAGGGCGGCCCCCGACCCCGCCCCCGACGCGGGCAGCTCGCCGGCGGACCGCCAGGAGGCACCTCGCGAATCCCGAACGAAGAGATGCACGGCCCCGCGTCCCTCGCGAGCTCCCGGCGGTCCGATCAGGAGCTCGTTCCCAGAAAGCGCGAGGCTCGTCCCGAACCCGTCGCCTGCGGACCCACCGGGCGACGACAAGCCTTGCTCCACGGTCCAAGTGCCGCTCCCCGGTTCGCGTGAAAGAGGCACGCACGCTCCCGGTAGTCTCGCCAGTGCCAGGGATTCCTACCAGCGCCACCCCGTCATCGAACGCCAAGCTGGTGCCGAACCGGCTCGCCGCAGTCACAGGACTGCCCAATGGGCTGTACCGATCAGCTGACAGAATCGACTCCTGCCGCCACTGACCGGAACGCGCATCCCGTACGAAAGCGTAGGCCACGCCCGATTCACCGTGCTCGGGCGCGCCGACGAGCGCGACGTCGCCGGCAAGAGCGAGAGCGGCACCAAACCGGTCGTTCCCCTCCACCGCTGTGCGCTCGAAGCGGGCGCGCTGGATCCAGCTCTCCGATCCGTCCTCCCGCTCAAAGACGCGCACACCGGCGGCGCGCCTCGGTCCACCGACGAGAGACACCAAGGCACGACTCCCGTCGGAGGCCACCGTCCGTGCGGGCGGCCGCATGATCTGCATCCTCGCCGCCCGCGATGAGGGCGACACTTTCCGCCCTCTCCCAGTCGGCCCCAGGGCGCCGTCGGAAGGTATGGGCACCCCACCGGCCTTCCGCATCGCCAGCCCCCACCAGGAGAAGCTCGCCGGAGAGTGTCATGGACGGGCTGAAGCCCTCACCCGTGGCCGCTCCGTCGGCGGAACTCAGCCGGTCGGCCAACTGCCACAGGCCGTCCGCACCGGGCCGATAGACGTACACCGAGGCCGGGCCCAGACCGAACGTGGCCTTCATGACCAGCACGTCGCCGTCTACGACGCCCACCGAGCTGGCGTATCGATCCTGAGCGACGAGTGAAGTGAAGACGGCAAGCAGCAGACAGATGAGCAATGACGAGGTACGGCATCTGGAAGACATGCGATCCATCCTGCAAGAAGAAGCGAGAAAGAAGAGTGGCCAGTAGGATAGGCTCGCGCCGCGGTCGGAACCAGAGGGACCGCCCTGCACCGTCCACGGCGGGTGACACCCGGTGTCCCGCTTATCGGTCACACGAACGACCTGTCGAGTCAACAAACACGCGGTCTTCCAGGGATTCGGTCATCGGCATGCATCTTGCCCGTAGAGGCTGTAGTCGAGCCAAGCTCAAAACGCATTGCCCTGGTCCGCGGGATGGCCCGGAGGTAACGTCCATCGTCGGGTCATCGCCTGGAGGTGCAACGTGAACGCTCACCGCAATCGGGTTCAGGGGAGAGTTCTCCTCGCAGCGGTCGCTGCCATGATCTCGCTTCCAATGGCAGCCTCGGCGCAGGCGGGCGGCCCCGGCTTCCTCTTTCGTAGGCCCACGATGTCCGTCGGCATAAGGGCCGGATACGCGCGTCCTCAAGCAGGCAGCGAGGTCTTCGACTTCGCCCGCGACATCCTCACCCTCGGCACGAGCGACTTCGCGTCGTCAGCGTGGGGGGCGGATTTCGCTATCCGGGCGACCGAGCGTCTCGACATCGCGGTCGGCGTAGGCCTCACCCGAAGCAGCACGCGTTCGGAGTTCCGGGACTGGGTGGATCTCGACGACCTCCCCATCGAGCAGACCACGACCTTCCTTCGCGTCCCTATGACGCTCAGTGCAAAATACTACCTCCGGGACCGAGGCCGCTCGGTGAGTCGGTTCGTGCGGGTGCCGGAGCGCTGGTCGCCTTACGTAGGCCTGGGCGGCGGCGCGGTCTGGTACCGCTTCGAGCAGGAAGGCGACTTCGTGGACTTCGAGACCTTGGACGTCTTCAACGCCTTCCTCGACTCCGAGGGCACGACGGGCACGGCGCACGTATTCTCCGGCGTGGACCTCTCACTGAGCCCGAGGGTGGTGCTGACCGGTGAGGCGCGTTACTCGTGGGCTAGCATGGATATGGGACGGGACTTCGTGGACTTCGACGGCATCGATCTCGGTGGCTTCCAGGCTACACTGGGATTGTCGGTACGCCGCTGACCGAAAGGGACAGTGACGATGAGCACACATCGAGATATCTGGGGCGTGATCGGCGGGGGACTTCTGGCCAGCGCGCTGCTGCTGACCACCGCGGCACCGACACTTGCCCAGGATCAGGACTACGACGCCCGCTGGCTCCCCTGGCTCGGATGCTGGGAGCCCGTGGCCGGGCCCGACGATGCCGACGCGCCCATGCTGTGTCTTCACCCCGTGGCCGGGGACGACGGTGTGGAGATGCTGACGGTGGCCGACGGCGAGATCGCGTCTCAGGAGACGATCCGGGCCGACGGCATGAGCCGCCGGACGAGCCGCGAGGGGTGTGACGGCTGGGAGCGCACGTCGTTCTCGGACGACGGCCATCGCGTCTATCTCAGTGCGGAGTTCGTGTGCGAGGGCGGTGTGGAGCGGACCTCCGCCGGTCTCATGTCCATGGTGTCCCCGTACGAGTGGCTGGACGTGAGGACCGTGGACGTGGCCGGAGAGAGCGTCCCCTGGGTGCTCCGATATCAGCTGGCTGCCCTCGAGGCCGTCGAGGCGGCCGGTCTCGAAGGCATCGTGGCGGGCCGGACCATGGCCCAACAGTCGGCCCGCATCGCCGCTTCGTCCGCTCTCACGATCGAGGACGTGGTGGACGCCTCTTCGCACATGGACGCGAAGGCCGTCGAGGCCTGGATCGTAGTGCGCGGCGACCAGTTCGCGCTGGATGCCAGCCGGTTGATCGCCCTGGCCGACGCCGGCGTGCCGGAGAGTGTCATCGACATCGTGGTGGCGGTCTCCTACCCGGAGCACTTCGTGGTGGACCGTAACGGGGAGGGCGGCGCCGATCTGGCCGAGTCCGAGTACACCACGACAGGACGCTATGGGCGGGCGGGGCGGGCCCGTTTCGGATACGGGCGCTACTATGACCCGTTCTACTACGATCCCTTCTTCCTCAGCCCGTTTTACTCCCCGTATGCCGGGTACGGCTACTACTCGCCCTATCGTTACGGATTCGGGTACGGCCTCGGCTACGGAGGGTTCGGATTCGGGTATGGGACGTACGGCACCTATCGCCCGACCATCGTGGTGGTTGGTCGGCGCCAGCAGGAGTCAGGGGGTCGTCCGCGAGCGGTCAGAGGTCGCGGCTACACCCGGGGCCTGGGCAGCGGCGCCTCGAGCTCGGGGAGTGTTCGCGCGAGGGGCGGCACCTCAGGTGGCGCTGCAGCGGCGCCGTCACGTTCCGGCTCCTCGTCGTCGGGGTCGAAAGCCACCGGCCGGAGAGCCAAGCCGAGAGGTGGTCGAACTCCCTGACCACCGCGGGAGTCGCTCTCCCGCTTGCTCGGGCATCGACGCCGGAGGGCCAACAAGGCTTTCCGGCGTTTGATTTTTCCGACCTCTATTGACACGATATATCGACAAGTGTATCGTTATACCATGAAGCGAGATATCCCTACGATATACTAACTCTAAAGATGAGGATCGGGAAGATGTTCTGTGCAACGGATTACGGTTTCGACTTCGACGCCTTCATCTTCGGGCCACGCGGGCGCCGCCGCCGGCACGCGAAGTGGAAGATCTTCGAGCGCGGCGATCTGAAGTTTGTCATCCTTCGCCTCGTCTCGGAGCAGCCCATGCACGGGTACGAGGTCATGAAAGCGCTCGAGAAGGAATCGGGGGGTTACTACCGACCGAGCCCGGGATCGGTGTACCCTACCCTGCAGATGTTGGAGGACGAGGGATACGTCACGGCCGAAGAGGGGGACGGAAAGAAGGTCTACTCCATCACCGAAGAGGGGCGGACCTATCTGGACGAGAACGAGGACGTCATCGACGAAGTCTTTGAGCGGCTGGAGCACTTCACGGATCGCTTTTTCGGCCGTGACATGAAGGAGCTTTCAAGGTCCTTCTCGCAACTGGCGCAATTCGCCTTCGACCAGGCCTTCCAATGGGGCGCTGCGCCCGAGGACCTGGCGAGGATGAACGAGATCCTCGAGCAGGCTGTGCGCGACATGAAAGAGGCCCGGCGGCAAGCGCGGGAGCGACGCCGGGGCCGGGGGCGTAAGGAGGGACGGAAGGCTCGCCGAGCCCGGCATCGGGAGGCGGAGGTCGAGGACGTGGAAGTGGACAACGACGAGGAGTAGGGACGGCAAGCCCGCCACGGGGGCCACTGCCTTCTCGGGGGTAGAGTGGTCCGTTGCCGAAGTTCGCGAGCCATCAAGAGGGTCGGGGCGCCGTGGGATCAAGGCGGGACGACGCGGCGAGCCTCGAGCCCCTCTTCGAGCTCCTCGAGGGTTCTGGGCCAATCCTCGCGCAGGAGTCGGGACAAGGCTCGATCCTTGAGGAGCTTTCCTCCTGTCTGGCAGGGTGCGCAGTAGTTGGTCTCACGCTCGCCGTAGACGATCCGCTGGATGGGCGCCCCGCATCGGGGGCACGGCTCGCCGAACTTCCCGTGGGCGCCCATCGCGGGGTGGAAGGCCGTGATCTTGTTCGGGAAGTCCTCCCCGAACTCCTCACGAAGGCGCGCCACCCATTCGGTGAGGGAACGGCGGGTCGCCTCGAAAAGTCTCTCGATTTCCTCGTTGTCCAGCTGGCCCGTGCGCTTGACGGGTGAGAGCCCTGCTTTGAGGAGGATCTCGTCGGAGTGGGCATTCCCGATCCCGCTGAGGATACGCGGGTCGGTGAGGGCTCGCTTGAGTGTACGGTTCTCCTTCAGCAGTGCCTCGCGGAACCCCTCGAGCCCCACCTCCAGCGGCTCGACCCCACCCGGGTCGAGACCGGCGAGGGCCTCTTCTCCTCGGACCACATGGAGCGAGGCACGCTTGTGCGAGCTGGCCTCCGTGAGGAGGAGCGTCCCGCTGGAGAAGTCCAGAGCGGCATGAGCCCGCTTCTTGGGAATGGCTGCACCTCGCTCCTTCCACTGGAAGCGTCCGGAGATCATGAGGTGGATCACGGCGAAGAGACCGTCCTCCAGCTCGAGCACCACCCGCTTCCCTATCCTGCGGAGTCCCGTCACCCGCTTCCCCTCCAGCTCGAAGATCCTCGGCTCGTAGGTGCGAAGGAGTGACGGCGTGCGGATCCGGACCTTCTCCAGCACCTGGTCGACGACGCGGCTCTCGAGGGCGTCGATGTAGGCGACGATTTCGGGAAGCTCGGGCATACGCCTTTCCGTGGGCGGCCGTAACCATGTGACCACCAACGACCCACTCGGGGTGGAAGATCGTGGTCCAAAATGACTAGTATCGGGGCGTGGCGCCACGAGGACGGCGCATTCACCCGGAGGCCGGGGAGCCCGAACGGATGAGAAAAATCCCCGAGATTCCCATGCAGCTCGTACCGGCCGTCACCAGCGAGGAGATGGCCGCCGTGGATCGGGCCATGGTTGAGGACTACGGGATCGATCTCATCCAGATGATGGAGAACGCCGGGCGGGCTCTCGCGGCGCTGGCCCGCGATCGTTTCCTGGACGGCGATCCGCAAGAAAAAACCGTGGTGGTTCTCGCCGGGCCCGGTGGCAACGGGGGTGGTGCCTTGGTCGCCGCACGCCGGCTTCACGGATGGGGAGCGACGATCCGTACGGTCCTGGCCCACGAGCCGGACCGTTTCGCACCAGTACCGGCCAAGCAGCTGGCCATCCTTCACCGCCTCGGTGTCGAGGTCGTCTCTTCAGGACAGCTAGTGGCCACCCCGGACGGCACCGCTCCCGACCTCGTCATCGACGGTGTAATCGGCTACAGTCTTCGTGGCGCTCCTCATGGCGGGGCCGAGGCCCTCATCCGCTGGTCGGGGTCGGCGGGAGCCCCGATCCTCGCTCTGGACGTTCCCTCGGGAATGGACGCCACGAGCGGAGACGTGCACGAGTCAACGGTACGGGCCACGGCCACCCTCACCTTGGCCCTCCCGAAGACGGGGCTGGTTTCGGGTCCGGCACGGGCGCACGTCGGTGAGCTCTATCTCGCGGACATCGGCGTTCCTCCCGGACTGTACTCCGACATCGACCTTCCCGACCCGGGAGCACTCTTCGCAGAGGGCGACGTGGTCCACCTGGTCGAGACGAGCTAGCCCTCCCCAGGGGGCCTGTCGTAGGGGAAACGCCCAATGAGCCAGGTGAACGCGGCTCGCAGGGCTGAACCGCCCTCTGCCGTTGATCGCCAAACTGGACTCTAGTTGAGTTCATAGCGAAAGAGCCGATCTTCAAGTCCATGGCGAAAGGACCGAGCTTCCGGATCCGCTACACTGAGTCACGAACGGAGGGCGATGGACCATCCGGAGTCCTCAACCGGAGTCAGCTCCTCGACCGGGTCCGTGAAGCGACGGCCGCAGCAGCCCAGGGCAAAGTCTGGTGGTATCGGGCTCCCCTGCTCCTGCCCCTTGCTTGGATCCTCTACCGGCACCTGGGAGCCGAGGACTACTCGAGCATCTTCGGGGGGCTGAACCTCGCCATCCACGAAGCCGGTCACCTGCTCTTCATGTGGTCCAGAAGCGACTTCCTGACGGTGGCCGGGGGCACCATGCTCCAATGCCTCTGCCCGGTCTTCGCAGGCTTCATGTTCTATCGCCAGAAGGACTTCTTCGCGATCACCGTCGCCCTCTTCTGGCTCGGTACCAACTTCACTCACATCGCCCCGTACGCGGCCGACGCCAGGGCGCAGCTCCTGCCGCTGGTCTCTCCTTTCCCGGGCGCACCCGGACACGATTGGAATTATCTACTCGGCACACTGGGCCTACTCCAACAAGACAACATGGTGGGAGGGCCCTTCCGTGCCACCGGGATTCTGATCATGGGGGCAAGCCTGTCGGCGGGCGTGTGGGTTCTCCGGATCATGGCCCATGGCCGGTTGGAAGAGCCTCTCAAGGGAGGCGGGGAAGCGGCACCCGGCCGCGGTCCCGACAGCGGCATCGGGGATGACGGCGCCTCAAACCCCTAAGCCCAGCTGCTCGACGGCTCCCAGGCGCCGGAAGGCTTCAGTGGACAGAGCCGGGGGCCGCCCGGCGAGGCCCACACGCCGACGCGCCACCCTGAACAGCTCGATCACCTGCTCGGCCATCGGCCCCTGCCCCCGCATCCGCGACATCAGACGCGGATCGTTGAGGCGCCCACCCCGCATGGCCCGGATGCGGTTCAGGACCTTCTCCTTCCGGTCCGGGAAGTGCCGGTCCAGCCAGTCCACGAATAGGTCCTTCACGCCTAACGGGAGCCGAATCGGTACGCAGCTGGCGGCGCTGGCTCCCCTGGTTGCGGCTGCCTCCAGGATGGACGGAATCTCGTGATCGTTGAGCCCCGGAATGATGGGGGCTAGGAAGACCGCCACCGGTATGCCCGCATCCGCCAGGCGTTGGATGGCCTCCAGGCGCCGTGCCGGGGTCGAGGCCCGGGGCTCCATCAGCCCATGGAGGCTCGGGTCCAGCGTCGTCACGGACACGGCGACGCAGACCGCGTCGTGATGGGCGAGTTGGGCGAGCAGGTCGATGTCCCTCGTCACGAGAAAGCCCTTCGTGACGATCAATACCGGGTTCCTGAATTCGGTGAGAACCTCGAGGCATTCCCGAGTGGTCCCCAAGCGCCGCTCGACCGGCTGGTAGGGATCCGTAACTCCTGAAAGAGCGAGGGGTTGCGGCTTCCACCTGGGCGAGGCAAGCTCCCTGCGCAGGAGCTTCGCGGCGTCTGGCTTGACGAAGATCTTGGACTCGAAGTCCAGACCGGCCGATAGGCCGAGGTACTCGTGGGTGGGCCGGGCGTAGCAGTAGACGCACCCGTGCTCACAGCCCCGGTAAGGATTCACGCTCACGTCGAATCCCACGTCCGGGCTCGAATTCCTGGACACGATGCTTCGAGACGAATCCACCAGGAACTCGGTGCTGGGAGCGGGATCTTCGGCCAGACTCCACTCGTCTCGCTCCACCGAAAGGCGCTCGAAGCGGTTGGGCGGGTTGGGCGTGACGCCCCTCCCCCGGAGGGTTGGAAGTTGTCTCATAGCACACTATGTTCGGGTTTTCTTCGGTAAGAGTACCGCCTGGCTCACGAGAAGGAAAGGGCTCATCTTCCCGCGATGAAGCCGACCACCGCGCAGATGCGGGAGCTCAAGCGAAGGGACCCCGCTCTGGGAAAGGCCATGACGGGTCTCCCACCCTTTCCGGATTTTCCGATTGGGAATCTGCGGGGTCCGCACTTCCACGCGTTAGCCCGGTTGAGCCCAACTGGCCGTTGCCGTTATTCCCCCAGCAGTAGACGTCCCCGGCGGTGGTGACGCCACAGGTGTGCTGCGACCCCGCGCTCACGGAGGCGAACGTGAGGCCGCCGGAGACGAGCACCGGGACGCTGCTGAGGGACCCGGACCCGTCGCCCAGCTTGCCGTTGCTGTTGCTCCCCCAGCAGTAGGCGGCCCCATCGGTGGTGACGCCACAGGTGTGCTGCGACCCCGCGCTCACGGAGGCGAACGTGAGGCCGCCGGAGACGAGCACCGGGACGCTGCTGAGGGACCCGGACCCGTCGCCCAGCTTGCCGTTGTTGTTGCTCCCCCAGCAGTAGGCGCCGAGACCGTCGGTGACGCCGCACGTGTGGAACTGGCCTGCGCTCACGGAGAAGAAGGCGAGGCCGCCGGAGACGAGCACCGGAAGGCTGCTGTCGGACGAGGATCCGTCACCCAGCCGGCCGTTGCCGCCGTCCCCCCAGCAGTAGGCGTCCCCGACGGCGGTGACGCCACACGTATGATTGGACCCGGCATCGAGGCCCTCGAAGACGAGTCCGGACGCACTTGCGACCGGCGTCAGGGCAAGGATTCCGAATGCACCGGCTCCTAGCTGACCCTCCACTCCGCGGCCCCAGCAGAAGGCCGACCCACTGATGAGAGCACAACTGTGAGACCCGCCCGCGCTCACCGTGTTAAGGCTGAGAAACATCCCGGAAAAGTCGATGAACACGGTCTCGCCCACACCGATGGTGACCGAGCGGGCTGTTGTGGAGAAGATGTAACGGCTCACGTCGATTCCGCCCAGCGACAGAATGTATGAACCAGCGCGCAGATCGCTGAACGCGAACTGACCGTCGCTGTCCGTGCTCGTGGAAGCGGAAGCGGTGCCGCCCAGCGCTACAGTGACGCCGGCGAGACCCGCGTCACCCACAATCACAGCACCGAGGATCGAGGCCGTACGGACGAACTCGCAGTCGAAGTCGACCGTTACCTGCGGGTTGGTGGCCGATACCGTTGCCGACTGCGACGTGGTCGGGCACGTGGCATCGGAAGGAATGCTGCTGATGCTTACCGTGTACGATCCACCCGGGATACTCAGGAAGGAGTAGGAGCCGCCGGTGGTGGTGGTGGTAGAGGAACCGTTCCACAGAGCGACTCCCACGCCCGACGCGCCCGATCCTTCGATCAGGACTCGGCCGGAGATGGAGCCCGTCACAGACGTAGTTGGGGGCGATGTGTCCCCACACAATGGGCCACTCACGCAATCCGCTCCCGAACAGCCGTACTGGACGAGCAGAACTACGAGGCACCTTTGGAGCCGCTTCGAGACGGTGGAGCCCATCAGATCACCTCCGCACGCGAGCTTACCCACAGCAAGTGGTGCCCGGCAGACCTGGACTGATAAATAATCGGACCAGGCCGCGGCCCGCAATGACCGCCTGAGTGCTCCCGACGCTCTTCTCGGGTCACGTCCCGTCATGCTGGCCAGCTCCACGAGTGGGATCCCATGGGTACGCAGGCGATGCAGTGGCCCCGGTGATGGCAGCGCCGTAGCTTTATGGCAGGCGCAAGCGCCCGGTACAGGGCTTCTACAACGGTGCCTCGTCGGGGTCGCGTGAGCTTAAGGTACTTTTCGTATCACCTTGATCGTGGGAGCCATGGGAGGCTAGGAGTCTGCGCCGCAGAAGCACAGCTGACTGAGCCGAATGGTCATCGAGCCGTCCGCGGCGAGGCGGATCCGGGTGATTGGGAGGTTGAGGACTTGTGTCTGCGACGGATCGGGAGAGCGGAATGGATGCGTTGGGGGGGCAAGAGAGCTACGAGAGCCCTCGCGCCGGCAGATGCGGGTGAACCCTCGTGCAGTCATGCCGCCTGAGGGGTGTGCAGCCGCTTCACATTGAGTGCCAGGCACACGAGGGTCCACTCGGCCCGGACCTTCTCGAGGCCCCGGAAGCTGAATCGTCGAAAGCCCATCACTTCCTTGATCCAGCCGATGGGCGCCTCGGCCTGCGACTTTCGCCGTGCGTAGCGTCTGCGGCCATCTTCGCTCGCCAGCTTCTCCGCCATGCGGACTTTCGCCGGATATTCCTCCTTGTCAACCGTGGGGGCGGCCTTGCCCTCCCGGGCCAGCGCCACATACCCGTCGATGTCTCGCTCTTCCAGTTCCTCGAGATCCCGCTCGTTGCAATAGCCCGTGTCCGCCAGCACCTGCGCCGGCGTCTCGCCGTACGCTTGCGCCACCGCGTCGACCATGGGCACCAGCTGGCCCTGGTCGCTCGCGTTGTCCGTCACCTCGGCCCCGACCACCAGCTGGTTCTCCCCCTCCACGACCGTCTGTGCGTTGTAGCACTGCTGGAACCCCTCCGAACTCGTCTTCATGATCCGGCTCTCAGGGTCCGTGAAGTTGCTCTGCGCCGCCTCGTCCGGCTCTCCGTACTCCCGCTTGTAGGGCCTGCCGCCCTTCGGGTTGCGCGTCTGCCCCGGCTTGCGGCCCCGTGCGTCGTCCGCCGCTCTCTGCTCGGCTTCCAGGCGCGCCTTCGCCTCCCGGATCGCCGCCAGCCGGTCCTCGCGCCGCTTGAGCTCCTCCGGCACCTCGTCTCCGCATGCTTCCTCGCCGTAGCGCTCGTCTTCCGCTTCGTCCACCGCCTCGGCCCTCTCCAACAGCCCCCGGATCTCCGCCTCCAGCCGAGGCTCCCCGGTCACCATCCGGCCGTAGCTCATCGCCTTGCGCTTGTTCGCGTTCGCCCGAACCTTCGTCCCGTCCACCGACACCCTGCCAAGCCCCGCCAGCCCCAAGGCCCGCGCGAGCATCACCACCTCCACAAACACCGCCCGGAAATCCCCGAGATGGCGCTTGCGGAACTCGCACAGCGTCCGGTGCTTCGGGAAGTTCTCCGCCGCCAGCATCCGAAACGCGACATCCTCCTCCAGCTTCCTCGCCATCTTCCGCGACGAGAAGGTGCCCGTCGCATACGCGTAGATCAGCACCTTGACCATCATCCGAGGGTCGTACGGCGAGTTGCGCCGCCCGTCCCCCCGGTACCGCCCGTAGAACGCGCTCAGCTCCACCGCGTCCACCAGGTCGCTCACATGGTGCGCCAAATGACCCTCCGACACCCACTCCCGAAGATCCGGAGGCAGCAACAACATCTGCTCCGGATCGTACGGTCGAAATGTCGTTCCCATTCACCCCCCTCGGTGATCCGCAAGCCTTCCCAATGCCTTCGCTACCACCAAAGATAGCCGCCGCAGGGTTCTGCGGCGCAGACTCCTAGACCGTGACCAGATTCGTGAAGGTGAGCCTAGGCCTGATTCTTTCTGCTCTTTTTCTGCTCCCAGTGAGCTCCGTGGCCCAATCCGCCCAGCCGTTTTCGTTTCCGGCGTCGGCGCTGGGCAGCGTTCCCTTCGGGGGGGGGCTGCAGGCCGTAACCTCTGGCCCGGGGTGGGAAGCGCAGCTTCGCTGGAACGCCGGAGCCCTTTCGTTCGGCGCGGGGATCGAGCAGACCTTCCACGACGTGGATAACACGCTTAACCGGACCGTCAAACTGACCGGTGGTTTCCTGGAACCCCGCTACGTGATCGACACCGGCAGCGACAAGGCCGTGCCATACCTGTCGGGCCGCTTCGCTGTGTCTCCGAGATCTTCGTGGAGGAGGGTGCGGCGAACAGCTCGGCCACCGGCTACACTGTCAACGGGGGCGGAGGGCTGCTTGTCCGCCTCGGGTCCACGATGAACCTCGACCTCGGAGTGACCCTGGGATGGAAGGATCTGGGCGAGGCAACCATCGCAAATACCCTCTTCGACATGGGGACGGGGAGCAACTTGATCCTCCGGGCGGGGCTCGCCATCGGGTTCGGAGGCTAACGTAGGGCTCCCTCGAGGCTCCCTCAGGGCTCGCCCTGCCCGACCATCGTACACGACGTCATCCGCCATCCCTGCCCGACGTTCTCGAGCGAGGCTCGAAATGCCGCCGGTCGCTGACGGGTACTCCCTGTGAAGCTGCGCCAGCTGAGCTCCACATCGAAGCGAACGGCGGCCCGATCCGCCGACACCGACACGTCACCCACCTCCACCAGTTCCGCGCTGAAGTTTCTTTGACCCAGAAGGTCGAGGAGCTGCTGGTGCTGCTCGTCCTCAGCGGTATTTCCGAACAAGGCCTGGACTCCATCTCTGTCGCCGGCGACCAGGAGCGAGAGGTAGAGGTCGACCTCTGCCTGGACCTCCGCGGTTGTGGGAGGCTCCGGCGCCGCCGACTCCACGACTACTGTCACTCGACCCTCCAGACCCTCGCTCTGGGCCGCGATCCGCGCAGTCCCCGGCAGATTGCCCGTTACCCGGCCCGTGCGGCTATCCACACTCGCCACTCGCGGATCGGACGAGACCCAACGCAGCTGGCGGTTGCTCAGGCGCTGCCGTGACGACCCGAGAACGACGGCCTGCAGCACTGTCGAAGAACGCTCAGTCAGCGTGAAGTCACCGCCCTGGATCTCGACAGCCGCAACCGAGGCCTCCACGCTTACCAGGACACTGTCACGCGCTCCGTCGACGGTGGCGACGACGTAAGCGCGGCCTGGCCCTCGCGCAGCAAGGGAGTCCCCCCGAATACCGACCGACACCACTGCGGTATTGGTCGAGCGCCATGCAGCCGGATGCTCCTGGGCTTGCAGTGTGGCGCCTCTCGCGTCGAGGACCCTAAGGGCCAGCGGCTGGACCGTCCCCTCCCTCATCGAGGTACTCGACACGCCGATAGAGACAGAGGCTACGCGCGCGTCCACGCTCACCAGGACGCTGTCGGCCACCCCGTCCACGATCGCGACGACATACGCGCGGCCTGGTGCCCGCGCAGTGAGCGTGTCTCCTCGAGCGCTGACCGACACCACCGACGCGTCCGTCGACCGCCACGAAACTGCGTGATTCCGCGCCGGAAGCCTTTCGCCTCGCGGGTCGACGATGCGCAGCGCCACAGCCTGTCCCATCCCCTCGATCATGGTGGAGTTCAGCACGGTGACCGAGACGGAGGCGACCCGCGGAGCCGGAGGTGACGCCGGGGTCGTATCCACCTCGGGCTCTCCGACGGCCGTCCGGTCCTGATCGGGCCCCGAGGAAGGGTCCGGTCCCTCAGCCACGGTTTCCTCGATGGTCTCCGCACCGGGCAGCACGGTGATCGTCGTGAGCGCTTCGACCCCGTCGATAACCGCCGCGATGCTGGTGATTCCCGCTGCCCGCGCGACCACCATACCCTCGGGATCAACCGTCGCAACCAGGGTATCGTCCGAAGACCAGCTCGTTGCCCTCCCGGCGATCGGACCCCCACCCGCGTCCCGCGCCACCGCCGCCAGGATGACACTGTCACCCGGCCCGATGGTCGCGTCGGACGGTTCCACCGTTCCGGCCGCGGTCACCACGGAGTCGGTAAGTCGCGCCAGAAAGCCCGGCCGCAACCAAACTACCGCACCGACGATGATGACCGGCACCGCGAACGCCGCGACCCGCCAGGCCGGGCGGGGACGGGCCGATGGACGCGTCGGCGCCGCGGGGGTGGCGGCCTCTGGGCGCGCCGGAGCCGGGATGGCGGCCTGTTCAACGACGAGCCTTACGACTCCATCCACATCGTCGGCGCCGGCGACGATCTCGACCTCTCCCACCCTCCTGGCGTGCACCATGCCCGCCTTGGACACGCTGGCCACAGACTTGTCGCTCGAACGCCACTCCACCTTCCTCGGTAGGCTCAGGCCTTGCGGATCGAGGGGCGTGGCGTCGAGCTGAAATCGATCACCGGCCTTCGTCGACTTCGGAAGCCCGGAGATCTCGATGGATGCCACGGGCTGCGGCAAGATCGTGACGTCCACCGCAGCCGATTGCTCGTCGCAGCTGGCCGTGATCGTCACTGTCCCCACAGCCACGGCCGTGACTACACCCCCTTCGACCGTCGCAATCTCAGCATCACTGGACTCCCAGGTGACCTCCCGATCGAGAGCCACGCCCCTCGCGTCGATGAGCGAAGCCACGACCGAGAATTCGTCACCCACCCGCGGCGACTCCGGAAGCCCGGAGATCTCGATGGATGCCACGGGCTGCGGCAAGATCGTGACGTCCACCGCAGCCGATTGCTCGTCGCAGCTGGCCGTGATCGTCACGGTCCCCACAGCCACGGCCGTGACTACACCCCCTTCGACCGTCGCAACCTCAGCATCACTGGACTCCCAGGTGACCTCCCGATCGAGAGCCACGCCCCTCGCGTCGGTGAGCGAAGCCACGACCGAGAATTCGTCACCCACCACTACCGATTTCGGCACTTGGGACAGCTGGATCGCACGGACTTCCGCGTCCTCTACAGTGATCCTCGCGTTTCCGAGGATGCCGTCGACTTCGGCTGTAACTGTGGCGCTGCCCGGGGCATGGGCCTCAGCCTCACCCTCTCCTGACACAGTTACGATGGCGTCGGCGTCGCTGGCCCACCGGACATCCCGCTCGAGTCTATTTCCTCGGCGGTCCTCGATGTCGGCCCTCAGCGGAATCCGGGCACCAGGCTCGGTGCGCACCGTGCTCGGGATGACCGCGATCTGGGCCACGCTCGGATCCGCGACCGTGAGGATGACCGTGTTGGCCACCGACCCGACCGTCGCCGTAATGGAAACAGGCCCGGCCGCGATGGCTTGAACGGCCCCACCGTCCACGATCGCGATGGAAGGATCACTTGTCGCCCAGAGCGCATCGAGATCCGGAATCTCCGCCCCTGCGGCCCCGAGGGCGTCTGCTCGAAGCGTGAAGGAATCCCCGGCCTCGACCCACGCCGGAAGGCCGGAGATGCTTACGGAGGCCGGGATCAACGCGTCCACGCTGTCGGCCCCGGGAACCGGGCTCAGGGGCGAGCCTGTATCAAGTCCAGCGCTCACTCCGAGGCCCGTCTCCATGAGCCTGAGGATGGCGCTGCGCACGGGATCGCTATGGACCAGCGGCCTGCCTCCAAGAGCCTCGACGGCAGTGCCGACCTCCGGCCAGCGATCCTCGGGAGACTTCGCGAGCATGCGCATGACCGCGTCGGCAACCTCTGAAGGGCAGTCCGCCCTGATCTCGGTAACTGGTGATGGCTCGTCAGAGGTGTGGGCAAACATGACTACGTGGTGCGACCCGGTGAAGGGCGGGGCGCCGCAGAGCATCTCATAGGCGACGATCCCCAGCGCGTACTGGTCGGAGGCGCCCGTGAGGACTTCATCTCTGCACTGCTCCGGGCTCATGTAGTCCGGCGTGCCGACGGTCGTACCGGTCACCGTCAGGCCGCTCTTCGACTGGGCGATCTTCGAGATTCCAAAGTCCGTTATGAAGGCGTTGCCCTCACGGTCGAGCATGATGTTGGCTGGCTTCACGTCGCGATGGATGACACCCCGGCCGCGCCGATGCGCATAGCTCAGCGCGCTGCCTTCTGGAACAGCAGCGCTTGGACAACGGGGATCTCCAGAGGGCCGTGGTTCCTCAGAACTCTTCGCAGTGATGGGCCATCGATGAAGTCCATCACGAAGTAATGGAGATCGGCGAACTCTCGGACCGCGTGAATGTTGACAATGTTGGGATGCCGGAGTGAGGCGACGGTCTGGGCCTCGAGCATGAAGCGCTCCACCATCGTAGGATTGTCGAGGAACGCCGGAGCGATGAGCTTGATGGCGACCTTTCGACCCAGGGCGAGATCTCTAGCCAAGTACACGGCGCCCATAGCTCCACGCCCGAGCTCGCGGACGATCTCGAAGTCACCGACCGTCGCCTTGGCAAGACTATCTGCGATGACCCGGCGCACCGATACGTCGGACTGTATGGTTGGGGCGTCGGGAGTCCGAGTGCCGCACTTGGAGCAGAACTCGTCCCCCGGCAGCAACGGACCTGCGCATGTGGGGCAGATGGTGGAGCCGGCGACCGCGTCATCGGTGCCCGGTTCCGAGCCGGCATCCCGGATATCGACCGGCGTCCCACAACCGGCGCAGAAACGATCGTCGACGAAAACGCGCTTACCGCACGTTACGCAAGCTGCCGTACTTGGCATCGACGACCCCTATCCTCGATTACGTCCGGCCCTCGTCTTGGACCTCTCGAGCGAAGTACCGGTCCCATGGCCGCAAGCATCCGACATCACAAGAATGCGACCTCCCCGAGAGACGGACAACCATAAAGGGCGCGTAGGCTCCTCCGGAAGAGCCTCGGTAGCTTCCTCCCTCCACGCCGTGGGTGAGCTCGACGATACGGCCGGTTTGCAGGTCCAGCCGGCGGAGCTGGAAGGCTCTGAGCAGGGGGTCTCTGGTCCCGGGCTCCTCGGCGGTCGTATGGTTAGCGGCACTTGTCAGAGAAGCCGTTACTTACTACGCTCCGACCGAGCCTCGGAACGAGCCGGGTAGCGAGGACCTTCAGGCATACCGAAAGAGAGTCCAGATGCCGTTACAAGTCGATTGGGAAGGCGTTTTCCCCGCGATACCGACGCAGTTTAAGGAAGACCTGTCCGTGGACCTAGAGGCTACCCAGAAGCACACCCAAGCGCTCCTGGACAATGGCATTCACGGGATCGTGATGCTCGGCACGATCGGCGAAGGCACTTCCCTCACTTTGTCTGAGAAGGTGGATGTACTCCGCGCCACGGTCGAGGTAGCGGGCGGCAAGGTCCCAGTGCTCAGCGGCGTCGCCGAATTCACGACCCAGGGCGCCTGCAGCACCGTAAGAGCGGCGGCGGACGCCGGCGTCGACGGCATCATGCTCTTGCCAGCGATGGTCTACAAGGCGGATCCGCGCGAAACCATCGCACACTTCCGCACGGTGGCGGAATCCACCCACGTGCCCATCATGTGCTACAACAATCCGCCGGTGTACCGCGTCGACATCACGCCCGAAATGTTCAAGGAGTTGACGGATGTGGAGAACTTCGTCTGCATCAAAGAGGCCTCGGGCGATGTCCGGCGGATCACGGACCTCTTCAACGCCCTCGGTGACCGCTTCTTGATCTTCGCCGGCCTCGATGACGTGGCCCTGGAGAGTTTCATGCTGGGTTGCACCGGTTGGATCTCCGGCCTCGTCGATGCTTTCCCCAGGGAGAATCGGGTGCTCTGGGATGCCGCGATGGTCGGAGACTACAAGCGAGCCTTGGAAATCTATCGCTGGTACATGCCGATGCTGCGCTTCGACTCCCACCCCAAGTTGGTGCAGTACATCAAGCTCACCTGTCAGGAGCTGGGTTACGGCCACGAACGAACGCGACCGCCTCGCCTGCCGCTCGTCGGCAAAGAGCGCGAGCACGTCCTCGGCATCGTGCGCAATTGCGTGGCCACGCGGCCGCAGCAAACGGCGGCGACTTCCGCCTAACGTCGACTCCTAGCTGATTCCGGAGGCGGGCGGCGCCTTCGACTCGGCCCTATTCAGACGCCGAGTACGCCATGCTCGCGGCCACCAGGTCGGTGATCGCCTGGCCGATCGCCTTGAACACGGTGATCTCTTTGTCGTCGGAGCGCAGCGGGGCCGCGCCCGAACACATCTCCGACAGTTCGGCAACAAGGTCTTCCTTCGTGAACACGCCTTCCTCGATCGGTAGGAGGATCTCGCCGGCCTCCTTGAAGGCGTTGACGTAACTGTCGCAGTAGACCTTGCCCTTGGTGATCACCTCGGTGTCACATTCACGCTTGTCGGCATGATGGTTGCCGATGAAATCCAGGTGCGTGCCTTCCTGGATCCAGGCGCCACGGACCAAGATGTCAGGGGAAGCTGTCGCACAGACGATGATGTCGGCTTCGCCGCATGCCGCTTCCAGATGGTTGACCACAGAAAACTCGATGTCGGGAAGATCTGGTGAGACTCGGGCGATAAGGTCCTCGGCCTCGGCCACCGGAGGCAAGCCGCCGGGATTCCCCCAAACCATGATCTTCTCGAGCGGCCGCACCGAGGCGTTGGCCCGGACCATGTATGTCGACAGATTGCCGGTACCTAGGAGCAACATCGTCTTGGAGTCTTCGCGGCTCAACAGGCGCGTGGCGAGGCCCGACACGCCGCCGGTGCGCCAAAAGGTGACCGTGGTCCCGTCGACCAGGCCCAGGGGTTCGCCGTGCTCCCGGTCGAAGATCATGACCTTCGAGTGCAGAATCGGATACGGCGGTTGGTTGCTCGGATAGTAGGTGAAGGCCTTGACGGCGACGATCTTGTCATTCCAGGCCGGCAGTAACGCGAACGCATCGAAGTTGTCTTCCTGGTCATTCAGCATGTGAACCTGGCGCGGCGGCTGCGTGAAGTCCTTGGCAAAGGCCTCCTGTAATGCATCCACCAACTCCGGGTAGCTGAGGGCGGTATGTACCTCGTCGGCACTGATGATCTTCATGGTTCGGACCTTGTCGAGACTTCTTCGCGTGCGATTCCGTCAGTGTTCATCCGGCGCGGCGACGTCGAGAGGCCGACCGCGGTGAAGCCGGGGGCTCGGCAACGTCGAAATGGACTGCTATTCACGCGTTGTCCGAAGGGAGCCTCAAAAGCCCTCGGGGGCAAGGCCCTCCAAGAATGGGCCTATGTCGGAATCAGATTGAGAACCGCGCCCTTCGGGTGTTTCCTGACACCTACGTGCGTTCGGCCCCCCCGTCCTGCTGGTCGCCGCTAGCCGTTGCGCGGGGCTCGACCCTCGCTTGACGACGGCGGACCGAGGGGAGAAAGTTGCAGAGTTCCACCGACTGACCTCGGATGGAGGCTCCTCCCATGAGTCGGAACAATCGTGCAACTCCGCCTTGGTATGGCGCGGTGACGGCCTGCGTCCTCCTCGGGATCCTTTTGGTAGGAGCGCCTCTCGGCGGGCAAGACCGCTCGGGGCCCCTGCTCGTCGGGTCCGACGTCTATCCACCGTTCATGACAGAGAACCCGATCGGCGGATACGAGGGCTTCTCCCTTGATCTGGCATCGGAGATCGCCAAGCGAATCGGACGGTCCGGCACGAAGCTGGTCATCAGGGACTTCTCGGTCATCTTCGACGCGCTGCTCGCCAGAGCCTTCGAGGTGATCGTGACGCCCACCAACATCACGCCCGATCGAGCACGCCGCGTGCTCTTTTCCGAAGGCTACATGGACACTGGATTGGGCTTCCTCGTGTTCCAGGGTGCGGAGCTACGGGACGTTACGGACCTGCGTGGCAAGATCCTGGCGGTGGAGATCGGAACCGTGTCCGACACGTGGGCGAGCATCAACGAGGCCTGGCTTGGCTTCTCCGTTCAGCGGTACCAGGCGAATCCCGACGCGGTGAGTGCCGTGATCAACCGGCGTGCGTTCGCGAACCTGTCCGATCTACCCGCGGTTACGCACACGGCCGACCAGTTGGGGATCGTTACCGTCGCCTACAACCTCCCGATCGCCGGCAAGTTCGGGCTCGTGTTCCATCCGGACGACGTCGAGCTCCGGAAAGAAGTCGAGAATGCACTCGAGTGCATGAAGCTGGACGGCACGCTGGCGGGCCTCCACGAGAGGTGGTTCGGGTTCCCTCCCGGGGAGGACACTGCCACCAACACGATCTACCTGGGCTACGGTCACCCGGGATACGAAGGGCACGACCGCGAGCCGCACGTGCCGTCGTGTTCGTGAAGCGGACTGAGCATTCGCGATTGCCGCATTGGTGAGCTGATCGCTCCCGGTCTGCCCCTGAGGCGGGATGAGCCGCGATAGTTCCTGGCGGCCGTCGCGCTGCTCGCGCTCACGACGTGCACGCAGTCCACCGACTCCGTCCTCATCACCAACGTCTACATCCTGGACGGCACGGGCGCGCCTCCGGAAAGCGAACGTCGCGGCCTCCGCGTGAACTCCACTCCGGGAACAGCACGGTCATCGTCGATTGCCAGTATTCATACGGGTTCTCGGCGGGATCGAATTCTGGGACGAGATAGGTTGTGAATTCCCCTCGAGAACCGCGTGGCGCACCCGCCGCCCCCTGCGGCTAGTCGTAGACGGCGCCGAAGCGCTGCCGCTGCTCCGCGCTGCCCAGGGCGACGAGCGTTGAGCCCTTAACTAACCGCTGGTCGGGCGGCAGATTCGTGACGATCTGCCCGTCCTTCTGGACGCCGATCACGTTCAGGCCGGTGCGCGCGCCGATCCCCGCGTCGGCGAGCGTCTTGTCGGCGAGCGACGGCGGGAGCGGCACGTAGAAGAGATCAACGCCCTCGCCCAGCACGATGAGCTCCCGTCCCTGCACGATCGAGTATACCGTCTGCACCCCTAATGACGCGTAGCTCAAGACGAAGTCGGCGCCGGCGCGCTGGATGGCCTCGACGTTCCGCTCGTGCGTGACCCGGGTGAGGATACGCGCGTCGGGATTGAGCCGCCGGCAGTACACCGTCAGGTAGACGTTCATCGCATCGTCGTGCGTCGTGAGCAGGACGCACGGTGTCTCGGCAATCCCCGCCGCGTCAAGTATGCGCCGGTCGGCGGCGTCGCCTAGAAACAACCGGTCGGGAATGCTCGCGATTTGCGGCTCCAGTTCCGGGTTCCGTTCCACCATATGCACGGGGATCTTCCGCCGCTTGAGGGCCGCAGCGGCGGCCCGCCCCACCTTGCCACCGCCGAGGATGAGCACCGGATTCGGATTGGCGTCGTATATCGCGAGCACTTCGTCCAGCGCCGCGATCTGCTCGGACGTGCCGATGGCGACCGGCACGGTGAGCGACGACAGCTCGAGATCCGGCCTCGCGGGCAGGAACCGCCCACGCTCCCACACCCCGACGATTGTGACCCCGGTAAACTCGCGCAACCGTGTGTCCCGGATGGTCCGGCCCTGGAACGGCGTGTTGTGCACTGGGAACTCGGCGAGCAGCAGGTCATGGAACTTGCCGATCAGGTTGGCATGCGTCGTCCCCGAGCTCACCCGATTGGCGAGGTGCTCGCCGAGTTGGTGCGTGAGGGGCAGCACGTGTGTGGCGCCGCTGAGCTCCAGCACATCGATCGAGTCTTCCACTTCGGCCAGCGCAACGACCGGCACCGATTCGGACAGCTCGCGTACGGTGAGGATAATGTTGGAGTTGACCGTGTCCGACGCGTTGGCCAGGACGAGGCGAGCCTGCGCCGCGCGGGCGGCTCGGTAGGTCTCGACGGAGTCGATTTCGCCCATGAAGACCGGCGTGCCGACATCCTGCATGTGCATCGCAAGGTCGGCGTCGGGCTCGATCACATAGACCGGCACGTCCGCCAGTTGAAGGCGGCGGATGAGCCCGGGCGCAATTGGATCGTTGGCGCAAATCAGCACGTGACCGGCGAGGCCTTCCGGCACCGACTGGAGCGAGCGGATGCGGCCGCGGCTCCGCTGCTCGAGCCACGGGGCGTATACAACTCGGATGAAGAGGAACGGGAGGATGATGAGGAGCAGCAGCATGCCGGTCAGCAGCACAATGGTGCTGAAGGCGCGGCCCAGGTCGCTCTCGAACGTGATATCACCGAAGCCGAGGGTGCTCATCACCGTGAGCGCCCAATAGACTCCCGTGAACCACGAGTGGTCCTGACCTTCCCGCGCCATGATCGCGTGGAACAGCCAGCCGTAGAGCAAAACGACCGCGACGACGAGGACCACGTATTTCACGAACGGCGCGAGCTGCCGGCGCAGTTTGGTTTCCCCCGCGAGCAGCGTGGCCAGATGGGAGCCGGTGGTCTTCATGCAGGTATGTTAATGGCTGTAACCCTACCTGTACCATCGCCCACCAGCGCTGGCTGGCGCTCACCAGCCCAGAATCGGTGAAAACCGCCTGATTCCAGCGCTCACGAGCGCTCGGCTGATATCTGATAAGCGTGAGGTCGGAGTTCGAGTCCACCCAGGCCTACCGTTGTAAGATCAAGCCTCGCAGGTCCTCGCGCTCGGCCTTCGGACCGCGACCCGATCGTCGGCTGGTACCCCAAGCGGGACCCCCCAAGCGGGACCCCAAACTCCCCGAAACTGGCCGAATCTCAGCAACACGCGAGAGAACAATCGACCCCCTAACCCGCTAACTCGCAGCAACTTAGACGACCTCACGACCCCTTTGCGTATACGCTGCGGTCGAACTCTTAATCAGTAGGTTCAGGGTGGCTCGACCGCCGGAACACTGCTGGGCTGCGGCCCCGCAGACGAGGGTGGCAGTGCCTTCGACATGGTCGCAGGTATCCGATTACCGGGTCGTCGAGAGCGATTATCACTCTGATCACCACCCCCGAATCGTCCTCCTTCACCGTTGAGCTCGCTTGCAGTGGTCTTGAGAGGACGCTTGGGAAGTGATTGACGGCATCCGAACTTGCTCTCGGCGTGGCGCACGTCTACCCTCTGATCGAGTCGGTGTGTTTCCGATGGATAGTTCGAGGGACGCTGTGAGTTCGGGGGAACGGTGTCGAGCCTCCCGCCCACATCAAACCGCGGCCGACACCAGTGTCAACGGCCATCGAAAGCTGCACCATCTGGCCATCGAAAATTGCACACTTGGCGGAGGTGACGAGCCTCTAGTTCGTCGTTTTCTCCTTTGCTCTTGCTCTCTTTCTCTTCGGGGGTGAAGGGCTCGACTCCGCAGGAGGCGAGTGGAGGATCTTGGAGAGGTCGGTGTGCTTGCGCATCCGGTAGCTGCTGCCGCGGATGTTGACGATGTGGCAGTGATGCAGCAGGCGATCGATGAGCGCAGCGGCCATGACCTCGTCGCCCAAGATCTGGCCCCACTCCTCGAAGCCTTTATTGGAGGTCAGCACAGTGGATGCGCGCTCATAGCGCCGGTTGATGAGTTGGAAGAAGAGCATGGCGCCGGTCTGGCTGACCGGCAGGTAGCCGATCTCGTCGATGACCAGGAGCGAAGGATAGGTGAGGATCTTGAGGCGGCGTCCCAGCTGGCCGGTGGTCTTGGCTTCTTCGAGAGAAGTGATGAGGTCGGCCAGAGCGCCGTAGTAGACTCTGCGCCCGCTCTGAGCCGCGGCAATGGCGAGGCTGATCGCGAGATGCGTCTTGCCGACGCCCGGAGGGCCGAGGAAGATCACGTTCTCCTTACGCTCCAAGAAGCCGAGCTCGTGGAGCGAGTCGATCTGCTCGCGCTTGATCGAGGGCTGGAAGCTGAAGTCGAAGTCGTCGAGGGTCTTGGTGCCCGGTAGCCGGCTCGAGCGCATCGCAGCCTGAAGGCGGCGGTTGTTGCGCAGCGTGATCTGGGCACCGAGGAGTTGCTCGATGGCCTCCGAGGCCGTCACGCCTCCGCCATCGACCCCGGTGAGGACGTCGTCGATGGCCTCCAGCGCACCGGGCATCTTGAGGTCGGCGAGCTGGGCTCGGATCCGGTCACGGCGAGAGCGAGCGGCAGCCTTCATCGGTCCCCTCCCGCGATCTGGGCATAGGCCGTGAGGGGACGTCGCTCGACGTGGATGGCCGGCAAGGACGTCGTGCCGGGTGAGGAGCGATCCGGAGGCAGGACGAGGGGGTGATACGGGCGAGTCGCCAAGGGCTCGAGGAGCAGTCGTTCACGCTCGAAGCGATCGAGGGGCCGCTCCTTCAGCGTTCCGTGGCTGCGCACATTGGCTTCCGTCTCAAGCCAATGAAGGGCCTGCGCGTTGAGATCGTCGTCCGACGTGAAGGTGCGCCCGTAGAAGAAGCTCTCCCTGAGGTAGCGGATCGGCCGCTCCACCTTGCCCTTGGTCTGAGCCCGATAGGGTCGGCACGCTCGGATCCTGAAGTTCCAGTGGTAGGCGTAGCGCATGAACTCCGGGTTCTCGACGAGGGCACCATCGTCGTATCGACCGTCCTCGATGACGACCGCCTTCATTTGGTCGAACAGAAGCTCTGAGGGCACGCCGCCGAAGTAGGAAAACGAAGACTCCAGGCCATGCATCAGGGCCTTCATGGTCTGCCGGGTG
Organism: Longimicrobiales bacterium; assembly: GCA_965238005.1. Taxonomy (GTDB): domain Bacteria; phylum Gemmatimonadota; class Gemmatimonadetes; order Longimicrobiales; family Gaopeijiaceae; genus CBDCKN01. The sequence continues at coordinate 1,071,213 of OZ250165.1, read as the reverse complement.
TAGAACTGAACCCACAGCAGCCTCGAGTAGCCCAGCACGACGATTAGTGCGTAACGCTTGCCCCACGGTAGCCGGAAGTGGGCGAAGTCCACCTGGCCCTGACGCCCAGGCGCCGTCTCGAAGCGCACGACCGGCTCCTCTGGGGGTCGAGGCCGGACCTTGCGTACATAGCGCTTCACTTGGTTGTAACTGCCCGGGTAGCCAGCGGCCCGGACCTCCTTGAAGAGCCGTACAGCCGTGAGCTTCGGGTACTCCTTGAGACGCGTGTCGATCAACGGCTTGTACGGATCCAGCTTCGACGGCATCAGACATCTCGGACCGTACCCGACACGCTCTTCGTCCAACTCCCGGTCCAGTTGACCGGTCTCTATCCAGTGGTACACGGTACGGCGACTGACCCCCAGATCCCGGGCGATCACCGCCTTGTTCATCCCCTGCTCGAGGTAATGACGGAGCAGCACGCGCTTCTCCCTTCCGATCATTGCACCTCCACGTTCGCGGTGGAGGCGCCAAGTGAGTGGATCGGCCGGAAGATCGCTCGGGGTGGTGCCTACATCCCCACTCTCCCGCCCGCTAGGTCAAAGCGCCAAGTGTGCAATTTTGGATGGCCACATGTGTGCAATATTGGAAGGCCGCTAACATCCCTCCGTGCGCACCATCGCACACCGCGCCGGATGCAGCCCCAGAACGGTCCATAGCAGGCTGAGACTTCTCGATAGCATAGGCTGGGTTCACAAGTACAGTGGAAAGGAAACGGGAACGTCGAACCGGTATCTGGTCGTCCGTGCTGATGACGAGTTGGTCAGACCCGGGCCTGGATGGGAGGCACCCTTACGGTGATCCTGCGGACTTCCCCACGGACCCGTCAGACCCGTTTTAGGGTCGACCGCTCCCGATGGACTGGTTTGTTTCAGCGCAAACCGTCGGGCCTCCTGAGTCACCCGCAAGGACTTGCGGAGGTACCTCCTAACAGATTCCGGGCGGGGTGTGTGGGAGATGCCGAGGGGTTTGCCAGAGGTGCCGACGGGTGTGCGGGGGCTGCGCACAAACAACAACCAATAACCAACATCCATTTTCAAGAACCAACAGCGAGCGTTCTCTTCGTTTCCCCAAATCGGGAAAAGGAAGGCGCCCTTGATGGAGACCATCTGTTGAGACCCGGAGCAACCCTATGGATCGAGCCTCTCGATTGCGACGCCTTTGAGGACGTTGCCGTGGACGTCCAGACATCTGAACGTCACGCGCTTGCCGTGGTGTTTTCGCGCCGGGTGGCGCGGCGAATCCGCCAGATCGCGCCTCAGCCTGCCGTCGGCCGTTGGCCACGCTGCAAGACGCTCGTTGAAGAGCCCACTAGGCCCTTTCGAGCCGCACTGACTCGCTGGGAGGACACGGGGTCGTTCGAGGCCCTCCAGGCACTCAGGGCGGCCGTGGTGGCCCTCCTGCGGGCCTTCACGGAGGCCGCGAGGCAGTGGCGCGAAGGGGGCCGTCCCGGAAGGGCGGAGGGGAGGGAGCGGGTGGCCTAGTGGACGTGTCAGGGACAGCGCCGACCAGGTTATCGACCTGTCAGTGCTCAGTGAAACATCAGAAGAAGAGAAGCGGTGGCAGTGTGAAGATAGGGATCGGCAGGCTCACACAGGAGTTCTTGGCGCGTGCCCACGAGAACGAGCGGTTGAGCAACCCCGCCGCAGCCGCAGCATTTCGGAAAGCTGCAGAACTCGTCGAGGCCGCCATAGCCGGCCACGACTCAGAGCTGCTCACCATCTCGGCCGCATGCGGCGAGTCTGGGTACACCTATCACGGCATATACGGGCTCCTGCGGAAGGGCGTCATCGAAAACTTCGGCAACGCAGGCAGGCCCCTTGTGCGCCGAGGTGACATTCCACTGAAACCGAACATGGGGCGGCTTGACCTCGGACGCGTAAGCGAAGCATCCTAAGGGGGCGCTCAACGGAGAGACAGGATGCCCAAGCTCTGGTCGTATGCGGTTGGTGAATACGGGTACCGGGTCCAGGTAAGAGAGCGCTACCCTGGCAGCAATCTCTATTTGTTCCGGTGGGACGGCCAACGCAGGAACTGGCGGAAGACGAGCCTACGACACCGAGATAAGGAGCGGGCGAAGCATGAGGCCAGAGTCGCGGCCTCGCGGCGCCTGGCGGACGCAGAGGAGGTGCGCTCGGGCGCCACGTCACTCGGAGCGGCTATCCGCCTCTTCCTCTTCCACGAGGGCCAGGACTTCTCCCTGCAGAGATACAAAGAGATGGAGGCCTGGCGGGATCTGTGGATCACCCACCTCGGCCCCCGCAAACCCATCGGGCAGATCGATCGTAGCGACCTAAAGGGATACCTTCGCGACCGCCAGCGTAGCGTGGCGTAATCAACCCTCCCGGGCGCAACCTCAAGAAGTCCGTGAGCGGTAGCCGCCTGCAGAAGGAAATCGCGTTCATAAAGCGCCTGCTCACCTGGGCCTCCGGCACCAAAATCGACGGTAACTATCTGGTCGACCGGAACCCCGTCGCGGACTTCGTCGCGCCGCCGTACAAAGCAGTTTAGCGCCCCCGAGCGCTTCCGGACCCACGCAATTTACGCGGACAGCCGCAAACCCTTGTCACACCACTCTCCGTTCCCACAGCATGTCACATGCGCTGGCCACCAACCCCCCAGCGTCCCTGGTCCCCGGGCAGGGGTCGGCGGTTCTTTCCTCTTTCGAAAAGGCAGCGAGGTATGAGTCATAAGCAGGCCAGCGACGTCTCGAATTGGGGTCGATGGGGCGCCAGCGACCAGCAGGGCACCTTCAACCTGATCTCATCAGAGTCGATCAAGGCCGCCGCGAGACTCGTCCGGACCGGAAAGACCTATAGCCTGTCCGTCCCCCTTGAGAGGGACGGAGCCCAGTGGCCGCCGCGTGAGAAGATCTCACGGACGACTGTGATATCCGAGAAGCATGAGGGCCGACGCAGTTCCGGGGACAGGCTGGAGATGCACTCCCATTCCGGTACGCATATCGACGCTCTATGCCACATCTGGTACGGCGACAGACTCTACAACGGCTTCGACGCGACAGAGCACGTGACGGAGGTAGGCGTAACGCGCAACGCGATCGACAACGTCCCCTTCCTGATTGGTCGCGGCCTACTGCTCGATGTCGCGCGGTGGAAGGAGGTGGAACACCTGGCCGCGGGAGAGGCCGTCACCGCCGAGGACCTCGATGAGTGCGCTACTTCACAGCGGGTCGAGATCCGCTCAGGGGACATGCTCCTGATCCGAACCGGTTGGTTGAGAGTGATGGCTAAGGATCGAGCCCTTTTCGACAGCGGTGAACCGGGGATCGACGACTCCGTGCTACCGTGGCTCAAAGAGCATGACGTGCTCGCGGTGGGTTCGGACAACTACGCCGTCGAGGTCCTCAGCGAGGTCCCGCCTGAGGACCTGCCGGTCCACCGAGTCGGTATCCGCGATCTCGGCCTCTATCTGATGGAGAACCTGGACCTGGAGGGATTGGCCAACGACAGAGCCTACCAGTCTCTGCTGATCGTCGCGCCACTACAACTGACTGGGGGCGCAGGAAGCCCGGTCAACCCCATCGCCATCACGTAGCTCGCGGGAGGGGTATACGTATCTTTACGTCGTGAGTATACGTACTGCAGCAATCGATGGTTGTATGGTGGAATTCTCGTCGAGGCTGCCCCGATCGGCATGCCGGCCATGGATTTCCTCGGCAGCTCGGCGTCGGGTGGTTGGGATGTGAGTCGACCAGGGCGAACCTGGAAGGCCAGCGGTCCGAGCGGCCTCTTATTGGGAGTGGGCTGGCTCGATCAGGTCGCGCCTTACTGCTCTCACGAAGGATGGTAACACGGCCTTCAAATGGCCGACACGTAACGGGCTACGACGAACCGCTACGGTGCAGAGGAGCGGCCGCGACTCGCCGAGTCGCGGCCGTTCAGTCGCCACTCCTCCCTAGGAGTCTGCGCCGCAGAAGCACAGCTGACTGAGCCGAATGGTCATCGAGCCGTCCGCGGCGAGGCGGATCCGGGTGATTGGGAGGTTGAGGACTTGTGTCTGCGACGGATCGGGAGAGCGGAATGGATGCGTTGGGGGGGGCAAGAGAGCTACGAGAGCCCTCGCGCCGGCAGATGCGGGTGAACCCTCGTGCAGTCATGCCGCCTGAAGGGTGTGCAGCCGCTTCACATTGAGTGCCAGGCACACGAGGGTCCACTCGGCCCGGACCTTCTCGAGGCCCCGGAAGCTGAATCGTCGAAAGCCCATCACTTCCTTGATCCAGCCGATGGGCGCCTCGGCCTGCGACTTTCGCCGTGCGTAGCGTCTGCGGCCATCTTCGCTCGCCAGCTTCTCCGCCATGCGGACTTTCGCCGGATATTCCTCCTTGTCAACCGTGGGGGCGGCCTTGCCCTCCCGGGCCAGCGCCACATACCCGTCGATGTCTCGCTCTTCCAGTTCCTCGAGATCCCGCTCGTTGCAATAGCCCGTGTCCGCCAGCACCTGCGCCGGCGTCTCGCCGTACGCTTGCGCCACCGCGTCGACCATGGGCACCAGCTGGCCCTGGTCGCTCGCGTTGTCCGTCACCTCGGCCCCGACCACCAGCTGGTTCTCCCCCTCCACGACCGTCTGTGCGTTGTAGCACTGCTGGAACCCCTCCGAACTCGTCTTCATGATCCGGCTCTCAGGGTCCGTGAAGTTGCTCTGCGCCGCCTCGTCCGGCTCTCCGTACTCCCGCTTGTAGGGCCTGCCGCCCTTCGGGTTGCGCGTCTGCCCCGGCTTGCGGCCCCGTGCGTCGTCCGCCGCTCTCTGCTCGGCTTCCAGGCGCGCCTTCGCCTCCCGGATCGCCGCCAGCCGGTCCTCGCGCCGCTTGAGCTCCTCCGGCACCTCGTCTCCGCATGCTTCCTCGCCGTAGCGCTCGTCTTCCGCTTCGTCCACCGCCTCGGCCCTCTCCAACAGCCCCCGGATCTCCGCCTCCAGCCGAGGCTCCCCGGTCACCATCCGGCCGTAGCTCATCGCCTTGCGCTTGTTCGCGTTCGCCCGAACCTTCGTCCCGTCCACCGACACCCTGCCAAGCCCCGCCAGCCCCAAGGCCCGCGCGAGCATCACCACCTCCACAAACACCGCCCGGAAATCCCCGAGATGGCGCTTGCGGAACTCGCACAGCGTCCGGTGCTTCGGGAAGTTCTCCGCCGCCAGCATCCGAAACGCGACATCCTCCTCCAGCTTCCTCGCCATCTTCCGCGACGAGAAGGTGCCCGTCGCATACGCGTAGATCAGCACCTTGACCATCATCCGAGGGTCGTACGGCGAGTTGCGCCGCCCGTCCCCCCGGTACCGCCCGTAGAACGCGCTCAGCTCCACCGCGTCCACCAGGTCGCTCACATGGTGCGCCAAATGACCCTCCGACACCCACTCCCGAAGATCCGGAGGCAGCAACAACATCTGCTCCGGATCGTACGGTCGAAATGTCGTTCCCATTCACCCCCCTCGGTGATCCGCAAGCCTTCCCAATGCCTTCGCTACCACCAAAGATAGCCGCCGCAGGGTTCTGCGGCGCAGACTCCTAGCGCGTCCCCGTCCCCTCGTCGGTAACGATCCGCCGCTCCTTCATGTCCGTGGTCATATACTGCCCGAACCAGTCCAACTGATAGAGCTCGGTGCGTAGGAAGTTGGAGGGGATCCGCGACGTACCGTGCCACTCGTTCTGCATGTAAATCATCTTGGTCGGCACTCCCTCGATCTTGAGCGCCTGGTAGAACTCCTCGCTCTGTGGCACGGGCGTGCGGAGGTCGTACTCGCCCACCATGATGAGCGTCGGGGTCGTCGCGTTCTCCACGAACATGAGCGGCGACCGGCTTAGATGCTCCTCGGCATCGTACCACGGATACTGCCGGAACGTCTGATACCACGACGTGCCGTCCGTTGTGCCGACGAACGAGATCCAGTTGGTGATGGGACACCGGGCCGACGCGGCGGCGAACCGAGTCGTCTGGGTGACAGCCCACGCCGTGAGGGTCCCCCCGCCGCTGCACCCCATGATGAAGAGATTGTCCTCGTCCACGTATCCTCGGCGCAGTATCTCGTCCACACCGTGCATCAGATCGTCGTGATCCTTGCCGGGCCAGGCGTTATCGATGCCGTTGCCGAACTCTTCGCCGTATCCCGTGGATCCCCGGGGATTCGTGTACAGCACGACATAGTCGTTCGCTGCGAAGTTCTGGAACGAGAAGTTGAACCCGAACGTGGACATGGAGTGGGGTCCGCCGTGGATGCTCAGCACGAGCGGATACTTCTGGCTCGGATCGAACCCGGGGGGCTTCACGATGAACCCCTGCACCTGCCAGCCGTCCACCGATTCGTACCAAAAATCCTCCACCTCTCCCAGCGTCACATCGGCCAAGACGTCGTCGTTCACGTGCGTCAGCCGTCGCAGGTCGGGGTTGTTGAGCGACAGGAGCACCACATCGCCGGGCAGATGCGGATCGGACAGCGTCCCCACCGCCGTGCCGTTTGGGTTGATATCGGAGATGTTCAGGTTGTGCTTACCGTCCGTGACCTTGCGAACGTCTCCGCGCGCCGACGCGAAATGCAAATTCCGCTCGCCGTGGTTATCAGCCGTGAAATACACGCCGCTGCCGTCCGGCGCCCATTGGCTATTCAGGATCCTTCGGTCGAAGTCGCCTCCCACGAGCCGCGGGTTCGAACCGTTGGCGTCCATCATGTGCAAGCGACGCTGCACGTACATGTGATCCGTGGAGTCCGAGGCCAGGTAGGCGATGGTCCGGCCGTCGGGAGAGATGCGCGGGGAAGCGTCCACACCGAGATGGCCGCCGTTCAGCTCGCGGATCTCACGGGACGCGACGTCGACGGAATAGATCTTGGAGGCGCGGCCCACGTAGCTGCCAGCGTAGTGCGTGGCGCTCGGATCGCCGCGACGGAACCCGTCGAAATAGATGGTCCTGCCGTCGGGACCCCAGTCGGGCGAGCCGTGATCGAAATCGCCATGCGTGATCTGGCGGGGCGTGCCACCGTCTGACGGCACGGTGAAGATGTGCCGGGATCCGCTGCGGCTGAGGCCCTGCCTGTCCTGGCGGTAGTCAAGTTGATCGACGATGCGAGGCTCCGCGGTCCACTGGGCTCCCGGGGGCTTGCCGGGCAGCTGTACGGTCCACGCGTTTTCCTTCGGGACGAACTGGTTGAAGGCGATTGTCGATCCGTCAGGCATCCAGGCGATGTTGCTGGCGCTCTCGGTGAGCCGGGTGATCTGGGTGACGGCACCGGTACCCGGTCCGGTCATGATGCGGACGTAGATCTGCTGGCGGGAGGCCCCTTCGCAGTCGACCAGCGCGCCGGGGTCGCCGCCCGGAGTGCCACACGCCAGGAACGCGAGGCGATCTCCCGATCGAGACCAGCGCGGCGAGCCGCCCTGGGTCAGCGACCGGTTCTGGCTCCCGTCGCCGTTCATGATCCAGAGACTCGACTTTCGGCTGTCGGTCACGGGATCGACCCACTGCCGGATATAGACGATCTGCTGGCCGTTGGGCGACATCCGGGGGTCGCTCACCCCCTCGATTTGCAGGTACTGGCCCAAGTCGAGGCGTCTGATCCCGGTGTCCGGGGCGTCCACGCCCTGGGCGTGGAGTGAATCAGCCGTGAAGGCGAGGACGACGAGGCCTGTGGCGAGCACTGCTCCCGCGGTGCGGGCAAGGTGATGGTTACGGGCGATCATAGCGGCACCCCCGGGAAACGTGGGAAAAGAGCTGTTTCGCCAAAGTGATCGCGGTAGCCGGGCAGGTGCAAGGTCCGGATCGTTCACGCGAGCCGGACCCGCGTATCGGTCGTGAAGCGCAACTCACCCACGGTACTCAACACGGTGTTCAACGGGCTCGACCGACGACGCCGGACAAGGGGATCCAACGGCACAACCACGTCGGTCAATCAGGCGAGAGCACCCATGTTCTGGGACAATCGGACGCGAAGCCTCGAAGCACAGTCTCTCGAGCCGATCAAGGCGTTCGAGGAGGCCTTCGGGCCGGAGACCCCGATCAGTGCGGAGCAGCTCGCCGGGGCCATCGCCGCATTCCAGCGGAGCCTCGTCGCCATGAACAGCCCCCTCGACCGGTTCCGGGCGGGTGACAGCACGGCGCTGACCCCACAACAGCAGCGCGGGCTGCAGGAGTTCGACGATGCCGGCTGCGACCGATGCCACCGGGGCCGAATGTTCTCGAACTTCAATCTGCACGCGGAGGGAGTCCGCGAGAATCCGCAGCTCTTCGAGCCCGACGAGGGTGCCCGACGGTTCCGGTTCCGAACTCCGTCGCTACGCAACGTGGCCCTGACCGCCCCGTACATGCACAACGGCATGCTCGCGACGCTCGAGGACGTGCTCCGCTTTTTTGACAATGGGCGCTCCGAGAATCCGAACGTTGTCAACAGACGTCAGGGTGATGGTGACCGAGGCGTGGCGCAATTGAGCCGTAGCTTTCGGCGCGTTGAACCTAGCAGTCGCTCTGGGAACTCCCGTCGCGGGCTACTGCGGCTCGAGGACCTTGCTTCGGCGACAAATCGATCTGGATCCCACCGAACAACAGATCGCAGCGCTCACGACCCTATGGACCGAATCCGTCGTTACTTCCGAGAGTCGTCGATCGATGGCGCACATCTGGGCTCTAGATCCGGTACGGAGAGCTTTGCTGGCATCAGCCATCCTTTTCTCGTTACTGGCGAATCCGCTCGCGGCCCAGACCCTCGTCAGCGGGGGAAGTGACCCTCAGCCTGTCGATCTCAGCACGCTTCAGAGGCCGAAGTCATAGAAGAGGAGCTAATAACACGATCGCCAACGCTGCGATGCCCACAACGAATGGAATTGTCTTGACGGGGCTGATTACCGATTCTCCGATGGCCGTGACCCCGGCCAAGGGGGCGATGACCGGTCCTCCTGGACCGTTATTCCGAAACTCCGTCCCGACCAGGAGGGTGTCGTCGGCGATCCGGGCGTCCCACACTTCCCACCGCAATCGTACACCTCTACGAGGAGCTCACTCGGCGAGCTTTCTAACAACGAGCACGGGGCGGTACGCGGTTGTCTTACGACTGCCAGGCGACAGCGTCGATCATCACCGGATCAGAGAACCCTTTGAACTGCATGGCTCCGATCTCATCGAAGCGAACGTCCAGTCCCTCACACAAGTCTCGGACGTCACGGGAGACTAGGATCTGACCAGGCTCGGCAGATGAACAAATCCTAGCCGATAGATTCACGGCTGATCCAAAGAGAACCCCGCCCCCGACAACGGGTTCTCCAGCTCCGAGCCCGATCCGCACCCGGATCTGTGCTTCGCTCACCCCCGCGTTGTGCGTCTGCAAAGCGACTTGAATCACCGTCGCGCACCGGATCGCGTCGGTCGCTGAGTCAAAGCATGCCAGGAAGCCGTCACCCGCGCGATCGATCTCCCGTCCGCCATGGTCATCCAGGCCCCCCCGGATGATGCCGTGATGCGTTTGGAGCAGGTCGAACGCCGCCTCATCGCCCAGTCGGTTCGTCGGTTCGTGAGCTCGGTGGAATCAACCATGTCGGTGAACATGATGACTCGGAAGGCCGACTCACGCGGTGTCTCGTCATGAGCGTCCTCCGGATCCGACAGGCTACCGAGGAAGGCGGCAACCTCGGACAGCTCGACCGCCATGATTTCACTTGGCATGAGCCTGTGAGACTCGCGGTGAAGCGCTTCTACTGCGTCGGCTTCCGGAGCGTCGTAGAGACAGAACACGGTGCCTCGCGTCTCGTCGTGCCAGTAGGTGACTGCCCGGCACCCATGCTTGGCCGGTAGGCGCAGGTCCTCCATGTGGGCGGCGGCGACGGCTTCTGCCGTCGTCTCACCGACGTCGTGCCAATCCATGAATATGGGCATGCAGTTCTCTGTTTCTGCTCGAGGAGGACCAAGCTCGCAGCCTAAGCGCCTGATGGTTTGATGTTCTGGTTCATCCGGAAGAGGTTCGCGGGATCGTAGCGGTTCTTGAGTTGGACCAGGCGCTCGTAGCTCGAGCCGTAGGCCGCCTCCACGCGCTCGCCCTCGTCGTCGGTCATGAAGTTCACGTACGCCTCCCCCGTGGCGAAGGGAGCCGTCGAGTCGAAGAGCTCACGACACCATGCGATGCAGGTGTCGTCCTGGCCGGGATCGGCCCAACGACCGTGGGCGTTCATGACGAAAGCAGCGCTGCGCCCCTGGTAGGCAGTCGCGTCGTCGACGATCCGGCTCTGCGCACCGCCCACCTGCGCGAAGAACACCTCGCATTGCGGGTCGGGGATGCGTCCCACGAAGTCGAGCGCGGTGTCGAGGAGGGTGTCGCTCAGCTCGGCGAAGTCGTGAGTCTTCCAATAGTTGCGCGCACCAGGCGTGAGGAGCGGATCGAAGGCCTGCTGCCATCCGACGAAGGGGTGCGGCCCGATCACGTCGGCGATCGGGGTGCCAACGGCTCTCAGCGGAGCGAGGGCCGCTTCGCCGGCCTCCATGTCCCCGGCGTACATCGCGGCGAGGAGGACCACTTCCGTCCCGTGCACGTCCTCGGCGAGGAACGGGAGGGGTGGCGCCTTGCGCAGGACAGCCCACACGGTCACCTCGTCGGGGGCGTCGGCCGCAAAGTTACGATAGGCTCGGAGGATATCGCCGGCGTCCGAGTAGGGGTGGACGATCAGGCCTGCTAGCACTTCTGGACCCACCGGATGCGCTCGGAACTCGAACGAGGTGACGACACCGAAGTTCCCTCCCCCGCCCCGAAGGCCCCAGAACAGGTCGGGATTTTCGTCCTGGCTCGCCCGCACCGTATCACCGTCCGCCGTCACGACGTCGGCCGACATGAGGCTGTCGACGGTCATACCGTACTTGCGGCTGAGCCAGCCGAAGCCACCGCCCAAGGTCAGACCGGCGATTCCGGTCGTCGAGTTGATTCCGGTGGGCACGGCGAGCGCATGCTCCTGCGTCGCCGCGTCCATGTCGCCCAAGGTCGCGCCCGGCTCCACTCGAACCGTCCGACTGTCCGCGTCCACTTCGACCGCTCTCATCTTCTTGAAGGAGATCATCAGGCCCCCGTCCGACGCCGCGTTCCCCGCGATGTTGTGACCCGCCCCGCACACCGACACCCGCACCCCGTTCTCCCGAGCGAACCGCACTGCGTGTGGGACGTCCCCCGCCACGGCACACTCGACGATCAGCCCGGGCCGCCGATCGATCATCGCGTTCCACAGACTCCTGGCCTCGTCGTAGCCTTCCGTCTCGGCGGTCAACAGCTCGCCGGCGACACTCGCTGCGAGCGCGTCCACCGCGCCTTGCTCGACCTGAGTCGTGCCTCCGTCTAGTGTCGTGAGCGTACGGTCGGCCATCGGGACATCTCCGTGCTGCAGGTCGGGTGCGGACTCAGAGGAGCGGTCAATCTTCCAGGGCGCCGCACCTTTTGCAAGCGAGGTGGCCTGCGCGTTGGTGCATGGCTCGGAGCCGAGGACATCCCGAGCAGGGTCATCGTGTTCAGGATCCCGCACGCGTGTCACATCTCCACCCACTGTCCCTCCAGGCCGCGACTCCTCATGTCTCGCCCGACGGTCGTCCTCAGAAGCGGGTCGTCTAAGAGCGATATGCGCGACTTGGAGCTCACCCCTTTCGTGGCACATTGCATCGCGAGGTCCGTCCTCTCGCGGCACGGGTTCACCTCGCCAGACCTCACCCGTAGGGAGCATCGCGTGAACGGCGCGGGCGAGGCGACGATCTGTAGCGACCCGGGCGACCTGCCACCCGAGACGCTGCTTCAGTTGGTCGTACGACTGCGATAGCCAGCTGTCGGGCGCGTGAGCGACGTGGCTCACGACGGCCCGGACGAAGGCCCCTCAGCCAACGGTTGGCCCCGGCGATGACTCGCAGCCGCTTGGTGTGGGCAAGCACGAAGTGGATCCCCCTGCGCTGGAGTCGATCGAAGAGCCACGGCCAGGCCGGGCTCGTCTCCACGACCACCTCGAGCGGGCGAAACTTGCTGGAGGAGCTCGACGAGTCGATCCGCTTCGGTGTTCTTGATACGGACGGGTCCGTGCACGAGCCGACCTGTGTTGCTTACGATGGCGATCACTGAATACGTTGCGTGAGCGTCGATTCCTGCGACAAACATGGTTGGCCTCCTTGGGTTTGGGCGCCGCAGGACCTTGAGTAAGCCCAGCGTAGTGCCCCACCCGAGTGAGGCCAACCTTCACCTTATAAGATCAGCAGAATCGCGAATCCGTTGTGACCAGGTAGCGGCGGGCAACTAGCCGATGGCGAAAATCACATGCCTTCCCGACCGGAAGGGAATCGATGCCAGGGACGGCGACACGATTCTGGAAGCGACACTTCGGGCGAACCTTGCACACGCACACGCGTGCGGCGGCCACGCCAGATGCTCCACTTGCCGTGTCTGGATCCTGGAGGGACTAGAGAACTGTGTCGCACGCTCGGATCGGGAACGCTCCCTCGCAGATCGACTCGGGTTCGGGCCGGAGGTACGCTTGGCTTGCCAGACCAAGGTAGTCGGCGACGTGAAGCTCCGACGCCTAGTGCTCGACGAGACGGATCTAGAGATCACCAGCCAGTTATCGCGGAAGCGCTTGGGGCGTTGCGGCGCAGTCAAGAACGTCGCCGTTCTGTTTTGTGACATACGTGGTTTCACGGCCCTGACCGAAACCCTGTCTGCATACGACGTCATCTTCATCCTGAATCGCTACTTCTTCCAGGTAGGCGATGTCATCGAGCGCAACGGCGGCTATATCGTCGACTTCTACGGGGATGGCGTCCTGGCTCTCTTCGGTATCGAGGACGACGCCCACGCGCCCTTGCGAGGTGTGATGGCCGCGATGGAGATCCTCCATGTGGTAGATCGCCTCAAGCCCTACCTGGAGGCGATGTACAGCCAAAGCTTCGACGTCGGGATCGGTATGCATTACGGCCCGGCCGTGATCGGTACCGTCGGATCCGCCAAGACGGAGAAGCTCACTGGGGTCGGTGAGACCATCAACGTCGCCAGCCGAATCGAGGCCGCCAACAAATCCGCCGACACCCGCTTGCTCGTTTCCGAAGATCTGTACAAAGAGGTGAAGGAAAGCGTGACGATCGAGGACTTCGTGCGGGTAAAGCTGCCCGGGGCGAGTGGGCGCTGGAGCCTATACGAGATCTCGGGACTGGCTCCATCGGCCGCGGCGGCCCTGTCGGACGAGGTCGAAGAACCAGACGAGACGAGGCACAGATATGCAGGCCTGGACTGGGTGCGCGTCCTCAGCGAGGCCGAATTGCCCATCGGCACGCGTAAGGTCGTCGAACTCGAGGAGTTCGATCTCCTCCTCATACGTACGGCGGACAGTCTTCATGCAATCAACAATGCTTGCCCCCACCTGATGCCTCCGCTGAACGATAGCGAGGTGGGAGATGACGACTCCATCACTTGCCGCTGGCACGAGAGCTGTTTCGATCTGGAGACGGGTGAGATACGGGTGTGGACCGGAGCGTTGGCGGCGGATGGCACGGCGCTAGGCCATGAAGAGGCAGGAGATGTGAGCAAGAACCAACGACCTCTGTCGATCTTTCCGGTTCGCCTGTCCGAGGGCTCCATATGGGTGTCACTACAGTAGCCCTCAAAGCCACAAGGCCGTTCCGGCCTACCCCCATACCGAAGAAAGCCCGAAGACGCTCAGAACGTGATTGCAGGCGTCTGACACGGTATCTGCTTGCGCGTCACCCGCCTCGCCCGGAGAGCACAGACCAAGGTCACGGTGGCCGGGAAGGAACGGCGTCCGTCTTTCTGGATGGCAACAGATGAGGTTGATGCGCCCACGCAGATCGCGTGCACCTAGCGATGTGATCCGCTCAATCACGGCCGCCGCCCAGATCCAGTCGCTGCAAGTTTCCGAGGCGGACGCTCATCATTGACAAACGCTGGATGTATTGGCCAACCTGCCGGCAAAAGGAGACCCCCATGCTGGACCGTTCCAACGCTTGGGCTGTACCGACCACGGCGGCCCTACTCTCTGTGCTGGTTGCCGGGTGCACCCCGGAGGCTGAAGTGCCGTCCGTTCAGGCCGTGGTGGATGGCGTTTCTCAGACGCACTACCAGACGTATCACTTGGACGTGGAGAAGATGGGGCTCGGGCTGTATGGCGGGGCCGACTACGACATGGGCTATCGGAACCGCGACGGCTGGGAGGGCCCCGGTTCCCTCGGTAACCAGGAAGCCCGGCTGTACCTCCAGGACGCGTTCGAGGCCATGGGATTGAGCGTCTCCCTTCAAGGAAGCTACCTGAACGTGGTCGGCGAACTCGCCGGAACGACGACCCCTCAGAACATCTACATCGTGGGCGGCCATTACGATCACATCGAAGGCGACCGGCCCGGCGGTGATGACAACGCCTCGGGCACTGCCGGCGTATTGGAGGCGGCCCGGGTCCTGAGCCAGTACCGGTTCGAGTCGACCATCCGGTTCATCGGCTTCAACGCCGAAGAGGACGGCCGTGCGGGAAGCAAGGACTACGTCGCCAACCATGTCGTCGCGAGTGGCGAGAACCTCGTGGGCATGATCAACATGGACATGATCTTAAGGCCGGGCTCGGACGTTGATCCCCATACGGTCATCGATGCCGAGGTGGAGGCCCAGGCCAAGCACCCGCCTTCGTGGGCCTGGGCCCAGGCCTTTCAGCAGGCGGCGGCCGACTACGTCCCGTCCCTCATCGTCAACGACACCATCATCGAGACAGAGTCGACCTCCGACAATGACTCGTTCCTGAATCAGGGCTATCCGGCCTTCTTGGTCATCGAGAACTCGCTGCCGGATTTCTGGGACGCGAACGTGAACTACCACACCTTCGAGGACGCCTCGGACCGACTCGCCAACGACTCGGGCAGTCCAACCGGTGTGACCTACGACTACGCCTTCGCGACCGACATTGTCCGGTCCGTCGTGGCCTTGGTCGCCCAGGAGGCCGCACTAGCGCCCGAACCGGCGCAAGGCTCGCGCTGATGGAGTAGGTGGCCCACACGGGCATGGCAAACTCGGATTCGTAAAAGGGAGTGCACGATGCCGGGAGTGGAAGGACGGGTGGCGCTGGTAACGGGTAGCAGGGTGTGGAATCGGGCGGGTGGCGGCTCATCTACTGGCCTCCCGCGGGGCACGGGTGATGTCCGTCGCGCGCAGCGAGTGTTCAAACGGATCACTCAGTAGAGGGAGACCTGCCTCGGGGATCCCATCAGCACGTCTCCCATTTAGCGTCAGCCCGGACTCCTTTCCAGGGGATGCATCGATGATCACATGTCAGGATTACCGCGTCGCCGATCCGGACGGGGGCGAGGCAATCACCAAACGATTTGGGTCGAGGAGGTAAGCGATGGGTAAACTGGCGGTAATCTCCGAGGCGACGGTCCGGAAAATCGTGACCCGTCAACTCGCTTTCGATGCAGTTCGGGAAGCATTCGAAGCGGTCTCAGGTGATCGCGCGCGGGTGTTCGATGTCGCCATCGGCAACGGCCTGAACAGTGGTGAGGCGTTTGCCATTAAATCGGGTAGTTACGCTGACAATGAACTGGTTGGCTTCAAGTGCGGTACGTACTGGGCCGGCAATTTCGATAAGGGACTGCCTGCCCATGGTTCGACGATCCTGCTGCTCGATCCCGATACCGGATTTCCTCAAGTATTGGTGAACGCATCCTATCTGAACGGTTACAGGACTGCTGCCGGGAACGCGATCGCAGTCTCCAGCCTGGCTCGTTCCGATGCGACAGTTCTTGGCGTCATCGGTGCCGGTCATCAGGCCGAGCACGAAATTCGAGCAGTGGCCGAGGTCAGGGCGCTTTCTTTGATCAAGATCTTCACTCGATCTGAAGCTCGCGCCAGCTGGATAGGTGACCGCTTAGTGGACGTGGACATCGACATCCGATTCATGAGCGCGGAAGATGCCGTGCGTGGCTCAGATATCGTCGTCACCGTTACCCCGTCGCAGTCACCACTTGTTTGGAATGAATGGATCGAAGAAGGAACTCATATTTCGGCGATGGGCGCCGATGACAAGGGCAAGCACGAACTCGATACGGCCATATTGAAACACGCGCGCCTGTTTGCCGATTACCCCCAACAATCCATCAACATCGGCGAATTTCAGCATGCCTATGACGATGGACTCATTGACTCAGTCGATGACATCTGTGCTTTGGGGTCGGTCACGCGTGGAGAATCACCCGGCAGGATTTCCGATACTGAGGTCACCGTCTTCGACAGCTCTGGAATCGCAATCCAGGACCTGACCGTGGCGGGCACGATCTTCGAAGCCGCTCAGGAGATGGATGAAATCCAGCACATCGACTTTTGAGGAATGCGTCGATGATCACTTCTCAAGGCTGCGCCGGCGCGGTCTTCATCCAGGCCTCGCTTGCTTAGACCCATGGGCTCCGACACCCAGGAGAAGAACGAGCTCGAACCGGCAATCCTCCGCAAGGCCTCTTTCGCGTATCCGCCCTTCGGAGTTCCTCTTCGCAGAGGTGTACGTATCTTTACATCGTGAGTATACGTACGGGCCCGAATACTGATCGCCGAAGGACTCGGACAGGTCCCAGAGGTATGAGAGGTTCGGAAGCCGAAGCCCGCCGCGATGAAGCGGCTCGATGGCAACCCGGGCAAGCGGCCGGGCCTTCGGCCCTCGGCTCAGTTCACCTCCACTGTCTGCATTCGAGCCGTGAACCGCCCTTCCTGTGAGGCGAACGCCGAGAACACGCCCAACCCACCCCGGATGTTGCTGGGTGGCTCGTTGAGGTCGCGGGAGTCCTGCACTCGACCTTCATAGAGATCTGCGTACTCCTGATTCACGTGGTACAGGCGAATCCGATGCTCGCCGAGGTGCGTGAGGGAAAGTTGGCTGATCACCGTGCTGTCCGCCGGTGTGGGCACCGACACAAAACGCCTCGCCTGTCCGATGAACTCCGGGGCCGGGATCTGCTCCGGATGGATCTCGAGGTTGTCCACCACCACGAAGAACAGGTCCCGCTCAGGGTTGATCCAGCGGACGATGACGCCCCCGAAGGCCAGCCCGCCCGGGCCGCCGCCGCCGCCGCGGCGCCCACCGGATCCACCGAACCCAGCGGTGAGATCCACCACATCCAAGACATCGGACGACACGGCGAATCCCTCCGGGGGGGACGGCACGACCGTCGTGGCTGATAGGCTCTCGGAACCACGGGAGACCCCCAACTCGAAGACGTCGCCCCACTCGACTACCAGATCAGCGCCCGGATAGTGATACGCTCCCGGCGCTCCCGAAGTGGCGATCAAGTCGAAGCGAGCATCGCCGCGCTCCAGCCAGACCATGGCATCGCTCACGGGTATGCCGAGGGTGTCCTCAGACACCAACGGGACCGTGGTCGTGATGCGGATATCGGTCACCGGCTCGCCGGCGAAGAGGAACGCCCGAACCACGAGGATGTCGCCGTCGGGGGCCACCGGATTGGAGTCGGTGCAGGCCTGGGCCGCCAGGGCTCCGACGATCGCCAGAGCCAAGATTACATATGATCTCATCTGTGTCTCCTACTTGATCCCCATCCGGAATCCGATGCTGGGTGTGAACGGAAGGGTGGTCACATCCGTCACGACAACCGCGCTCTCGCTCAGGTCGAACTTCCGGTACCACACATTGTTGCGCCCGTAGGCGTTGAACGCGGAGACGCTCAGTTCGTAGAAGAAGCGGTCGGACTCGAATCGGCGGGTCGCGCCCAGATCCATCCGATGGTAGGCGGGGAGGCGCTCGGCGTTCTTGCCTCCCACGTGGACGTAGCTGAAAGAGGTTCCATCGAGTAGCTCCACGCCATATTCGCTCTCCGGCGCCGTGTACGGCCGGCCCGACCCGTAGACCCAAGAACCGGAAAACGTCCAGGGTCCGGCTTGATAGATACCCACTGCCTTGAGCTCGTGGGTTTGGTCATGGCTCGCCGCGAACGCTTCCCCGTCGTTGAAGTTGTCCAGATCGTACTCGACCCGGCTCAGCGAGTAGCTCACCCATCCGGTGAGGGGACCCGCCTTCTTCTGAACGAGTAGCTCCACCCCCTTTGCGACACCCGTCCCCGAGAAGAACAGGTCGTTGAAGGCCTGTCCCGGCCTTCGACGGGAGCGCGTGGAGAACTGCGTCACGCCATCGAGATCCTTGTAGTAGCCCTCGAGGTCGATGAGGAAACCCTGGGTCTCGTAGCTGACACCCCCCCATGAAATGCTCGGCGAGAGCGGGAGGGAGAACGGAGTCGGAGAGCACCCAGAAGTCACGGCTCCCCTCGAGAATGTCCTCGTTCTCCACCCGCTTGATGAACTGGTTGTACCGGCCCCAGGCACTCTTGACCTTGAGATTCGAGCCGAGAGGCAACTCCAGCGCCGCTCGCGGCTCGAAGTAGGTGGTGCCCGTAGCGTCGTAGTGGGTGCCCCGGGCTCCCGCGGTGACCTTGACGCCGACGGGACCCGTCCAGACGTGCTGCACGTACCCGCTGGTCTGGAGCGCATCGCCTTCCCGAGCCAAGCTCCCGCGGACCGAGTCCCCCTGAAGCTGCTCGAAGCCGTAACGGACGTCGCTCGAAGTCAGCAGAGCCCCGAACTCGACGGTGGAGGACCGCCCAGCCCTCCAGGAGTTGTCCAGTCGAATGCTCAGATCCTGGACCCGGTTCTCCTCCAGGAATCCGCCGGCGAACCGATCGGACGTGATCTCCCGGGTGCCATCGCTGAAGTACTCGCTGGCGGCGATCTGGGCGTCCGAGCTGAAGCGGCCTCCCCAATGCCGGAACCAGCGGCCGCTGACGCCGCGGTTCCCCCAGTCGGTGATCTCCTGACGGCTCGGCGTGTTGAAGGCGTTGCCACCGAACTGGATGGCCTGGCCCGTGGAGGACTGGTCCAGATTGTCCGCCCCGCCGTAAAAGCTCACCGCCACCACATCGCGGGACGTCGGAGTCCAGGTCAGCTTGGCGTTCACGTCGTAGAAGTAGAACGAAGGGACGGCCTCCTGGACTTGGAATCGCCCGCGACGGCCGCCGAAGCCTGCAGCCTGTTGTGGGGCCGCCGCCTCGTCCGCGTCGGTCAGCGTACCGAAGAGGTTGTTGAAGAGGCCGCTCTGGATGATGTCCGTATATGACCTCCGGGCGGAGACCATGAGCGCGGCAGCGTCCCCGAGTGGAATCTCCAAGGTGGTGCGGCCGCTAAGCAGATTCACGCCGGCACTCATGCGGAACGCCTGGGGATCCCCCGCCCTCCCGACCATGTCTACCACGCTGGACGTGCGCCCGCCGTAGCGGGCCGGATACGCGGCCTTGTAGAGCTGCACGTCCTTGATGGCGTCGGCGTTGAAGGCGCTGAATATGCCGAAGAAGTGGTCCACGTGGTAGACGGTCATGCCGTCCAGGAGCACCAGATTTTCGTCAGGCGTCCCGCCCCGCACGAAGAGTCCCGAGGTGGCGTCGTTCGTGCCGCTCACGCCCGGTAGGAGTTGGAGCGAGCGGAAGATGTCTGCCTCGCCCAAGGACGGCAGAGCCTGGATCTGCTCCGGAGAGATCGAGACCTGGCTGATCCCGCGGCTGGCGTCCATGACCGGTGTCTGTGCTCGCACGCGGATTCCACCCAGTTCGATGGCGTCCGGTGCCAGCATCACCTTCAGCGGGTCCGTCGGTGCCTCGGCAAGCTCGAGCACGAACGTGCGGTAGCCGAGATGCTCGATGGTGAGCTGGATGGGCCCGTCGGGGAGGCCCACCAGGGAGAACCGGCCGAACGCATCGGTGAGCGCACTGTACGACGACTCATCCAAAGCCACCGAGACGTTGGGCAAAACCTCGTTGGTAAGGGAGTCGACTACGGTCCCGATGAGGTCCACGCTCTGGCCTCGTGCGTTCAGGGGCATCAGGAAGGCGAGCGTGAAGGTGAGGGTAAAGGCCAGGGCCGGCAGACAGCCCCTACGCAGGCCGACGTCAGCTCCCGCCATCTGTGGGGCCCTCATGATACGGCCCTCGAGTACACGAGCCTCACCTTCACGGCCGACCGCCGGGGAAGCTTGATGGTGCGAAGCACGACCATCTCCCTCCCATCGGCCGCCACCTCGTAGTGGTCCGTGACCGAGAAGCCGGAGATCTCCCGCTGGATCGTCAGCTCGTTCTCCTCCCAGCGCACGCGACGCTCGAGGACACTCCCGCCCGAGAGCTCCTGCTCGCTCACCTCGCCGTCGCTGGCGAGCTCGTACGCGACTCCCCCACTCGGTGTGACGCGTACCGACACTGAGTCCAGTCGCATCTCGAGGGTGGTCGCGACTTCACGAGCGAGGGCCATTCCCATCTGCATGGCCTCTGGGGAGGCTGTCCGCCATCAGGACCTCCCCGGGCACCACCGCCTCCGCCGCCAATGCCGCCGCGCCCTCCTCGGCCGGTACCGCCGCAACCCGCGCCGGGCCCTCCGGCGCCTCGGTCCTCACCGCCCCGGAGCCCCCGGTTGGCTTCCCCTAGCTTCTGGCCCGGGGTCTCGCTCTGGCGGACATCGAGCTCCCAGGTTCCGCTGTATTGCTGGAAGAGCTGCTGGGCGGCGGGGCCCTCGAGATCGAGCCCGCCCCCCCCGCCGCAGGCTCCGGCTGTGAGGACGCTTACCAGCACCGTGGTCTTCAATCCCCAATCACACATCGCTCTCTCCTCGTCCGTATTCGGGTGATCGATGGACGTGTTCCGAGCGACGGCGACATGCCGTGCGCGCGGCCCCCTCCGTCTCTCCCCATGACAAGGGAGACCTCGTTGGGGGACCGAGCGTTAAATCCGGGTCAACGCGGAGCGGGCGATGACCGGGTCGTGATACAGGAAGTCGACCTAGACCACGGCCCTCAGGGCGTCGATCAGGGCGCTCCCCCGCAGCGACACGAAGATCTTCCGGGCCTCCAGCTCGGCTTTTAAGGCCGTCAGCTCGAGGCCCTCGGGCATGCGCAGGCCGAATAGGTGCGCCGCACGCCACTCGTCCTGCTCCAGGGAGAATCCGATGGAGACCGCCTCCCTGATGAGCGTCTCCCCGAGCCGGCGGCAGTAGTCCCGTACCCCCTCCGGAGTCCACTCCAGGACCAGGCCGAGGGAGGCAACGAACATGGGGACGAGGATGAAGTTCGATCTTTCCCCGACGTCGTACCGGATGGCACCGGGCTGGTAGGTCGACTGGTAATCCACCAAGTGCTGGAACTCTTCACTCCGCTCGCGCCCGATCCAGGTCTCTTCGAGAGCAATGCCGTCGTCGAAGCGGGATCCCAGGTAGGCCGCGCCGATGGAGTAGGGTCCCAAGAGCCACTTGTAGCCGGCTACAATGAGGGCATCAGGCTGGATGTCCCCCACGTCGAAGGGCATGGCGCCCACCGACTGTGTGGCGTCGACGACCAGAGCGGCGCCCACCTCCCGAGCCCGTGCCCCCACGGCCGGAAGGTCGAAGACCGTGCCGTCGGTCCAGTGGACGTGGGGCACGGTGACAACCGCCGTGTCCACGTCGATGGCCTCCAGGAGGCGCTCGTTCCAGGCGGAGCCGCGACACGGGCCGTCGGGCGGCACGACCGTGCGGACCTGGGCTCCCGACTCGTCGGCCTTCCGCCTCCACGCGTAGACGTTGCCGGGAAACTGCTCGTGGAGCAGCACGATGTTCTGCCCCTGCTCCACCGCAAGGTTGCGGGCCGCCACCGCCACTCCGTACGAAGCGGACGGGATGATCGCGATCCGGTTCGGTTCGGAGACTCCCACGAGGCGGGCGAACAGCTCACGTGCACGATCGCTCTCTGTGAAGAAATCCGGGGCCTGGACCACCATGGGTCTACGCTTCTGCAGGATCCCGCCTATGCCGGCTTCTTCGGTGGCCTTGGGAAGGGGGCTGAAGTAGGCGCAGTTCAGGTAGTGGACTTCGTCGGGAAGGCTGAAGGCTTCCCGCTGGCAGGAGAGGACGGCGGGCTCACCCAAAGGGCTCACCGCCCCAGTCGGTAACCCGCCGTGAACGCCGGCCGGACGGATAGCAAGGCAGAACGTTCGCTCATCGTCCTTCTATCCACCATCTCTCCGTCCCGGGGTGAAACGGAATGGGAGAATCTTGCAAGTAATCGAGATCGATCTGGCGGGCCATGTTGTGAACCCGCTCCAACGTGACACGCTCCTCCGTCAAAACGTTCAGCACACTCACTACGACGTCGTTCGACAGCCGCTCGGGCGCCACGACCCAGTTCAGCAGCACCGCCGTCGGAAGAGACTCGTCCACGCCGGGATACACTCCGGCGGGCATCTCCCCCGCGTCGAAGTACGGGTATAGCCTCATGAGCTCCTGGATGCGATCAGAGGCCAGGGGCAGGAGCCGTACCCCCCCCGTCGTGGTCGCCTCCAGAACGGCGGCCGCCGGATACCCCACACTCATGATGGCCGCGTCGATGGCGCGATCCTTCAGCGCTACCGCCGACTCGGTGAAGGTGAGGTAGCGAACCTCCACGTCTTCGTAGGTGAGGCCCTGCACCTCGAGGATCTTCCGCGACATCTGCTCCGTTCCACTGCCCGGCGCTCCCACCGAGACCTTCAGTCCCCGGAAGTCCGCCACGGACTGTGCCTCCGAGTTGGCGGAGACGAGGATATGGGTGAAGTTCGGATAAAGGGGCGCAACGATCCGAAGGTCCTCCATGGGCTCGCCGAAGTCCGGGCTGCCGAAGTACGCATCGTAGATCGTGTTGGCCGTGGAGAACGCCAGGTCGATCTGGCCCGCACGGATGCGGTTGATGTTCTCCACCGCGCCACCGGTGACCTCTGCGGTATACGTGCGGGTGGAGTCCGCCAACGACAAGAGGCTGGCGATGGCTCCACCCAGCGGATAGTAGATCCCGCCGGTCCCCCCCGTCCCGATGCTCAGGAATCGAGCCGGGCCGGAGCTCTCACCGCTACAACCCGAGGCCAGAAGGGCCACGAGCCCTAAGACGAGGCTGCGAGCCGGACTACGCCTCGCGGTGTGTTTGGTCGACTCGATCCTGTCCCCCAGGCCGCTGTCCAAGTGCACCTCTCGCTACTTCCTAGAAACGATAACCGCCAAAGCAAGCATTCCGAACCCGTCCGTTGCGAGTCCCGGCATCATGAGCGCGATCGCGGCGGCGGCTAGCACGACTCTCTCCAGCGGGCTCAAGGATCGGCGCGCGAACCCCATTCCTGCAGCGGCGATTGCCGTCACTCCCGCGCACGCCGTGCCGAACGCCACTGTGATGCCCACCCATGTGCCCTGCAGGAGTAGCTCCGGAACGTACACGAACATGAACGGCACCATGAAGCCGGCGGATGCGAGTACCATGGCCGTGAGCGCCGTCTTGACGGCCGGAGCGTCGGCGATGCCCGCGGCGGCATATGCCGCCAGCGAGACGGGCGGCGTCACGTTCGAGATGCAGCCGAAGTAGAAGATGAAGAGGTGTGCCGACAGCAGCGGCACCCCCAGCTGCGTGAGAGCGGGAGCGCCCAGGGCCGCCAGGACCACATAGGCGGCGGTGGTCGGGAGGCCCATCCCCAGCACGATGGAGCCCAGGGCGGTGAGCACCAGCGCTCCGAGCAGGTGTCCCCCCGAGAGGGTGACGATCAGCTCCGACATGCGCAGGCCAATGCCCGTGAGGGAGGCCACGCCCACCACGATGCCTGCGGCGGCACACGCCACCGCCACCTGCACGGACCCCCTGGCTCCCGACTCCAGCGCTCGGCTCAAGGATGGGAGGCCAAGACGTGTGTCCTTGCGGACCCACGTCACCACCCAGGCCGAAACGACGCCCCAGAACGCCGCCCGCATGGGTGAGCGCCCCATGACCAGGACGGCGACGATGACCACGAGCGGCAACAGGAGATGGATGCGCGGGAGGACGGGCTCACCGCCCGCTCCGCCTGAAGGCTCCAACCCGGTCTTCCCGGCTCTGAAGTGGATGGCCATGAGGAGGGCCACGTAGTACAGCGCCGCCGGAATCGCTGCGGCCACAGCGACCTGGGTGTACGGAATGCTGGTCCAGGTGGCCAGGATGAAGGCCCCGGCTCCCATGATAGGGGGCATGAGCTGGCCGCCCGTGCTCGCAGCCGCCTCGATGGCTCCCGCGAAGAACGGCTTGAAGCCGGCGCGCCGCATGAGGGGGATCGTGAACGTGCCTGTGGTCGCGACGTTGGCCACGGCGCTCCCCGACAGAGAGCCCATGAGGGCGCTGGCGACCGCGGCGGTCTTGGCGGGACCGCCACGGGTCCTCCCCGCCACCCGGTCGGCGAGGCTGATGAGGAGGGCTCCTCCCCCGGCCACATCCAGAACGGCGCCGAACAGGACGAAGAGGTAGACGAAGTCGGCGGAGACCCCGAGTGGGATGCCCCAGACCCCTTCCGTGGACAGGTAGAGGTGCTCCACGAGCCGGGTTGCGCCGTAACCTCGATGGGCGAGCGCACCCGGCAGGTACGGACCCGAGATCGCGTAGACCAACGCCATCAGGCAGACCACTACCAGCCCCCAACCGGTGAATCGACGGGCGAGCTCGAGGATGACCACGATGGTCACGATCCCGGTGATCAGGTCCAAGGTGGTCGGCGATGCCGAGCGGAGAACCAGCATCTCGTGCTGGGTGACCAGATAGATGCACGACGCCACCACCGCGGACCCCAGAGTCCACGAGACCAGGGTGCGCAGTCGTCGCCTGGGACGCCCCTCTCGCGATGGTTCCCCGGAGCGGATGCCGACGCCGAGAAATCCCAGGGCGGCCATGAGGGCCAGGTGGACCGGCCTCTGCACGAGCGCCGTGAAGGGCGAGATCCCGGCGGCGTAGAGGTGGAAGAGGGCAGCAGCCGCGGCCACCACGATGATGGCTCGCCCGGCCAGGCTCCGCTTCGTCACCTCGGTCGCCGTCTCAGGCGCGGAGGTCTACCAGACGATCGTCCCTCACCCGGTGAAGATCGCGATCACGGCAGCGATGCCGACAGGAATGAGGAGCAAGAGAGCAGACGCTGGCGGAACGCGGCCACGTAAAGCTCCGCCGGCACGAGGACCGCACCCGCCAGTACCAACGCCGCCCCCAGGACCATGGCACCACCCCACGCGGGTCGCTCGACGAGTCGGTCGAACAGGGCTCCGGGCGAAACGAAGACCTGGACGTAACGGCTGAGCAGGCTCGGAAAGGGAGCCTCCTGGGTCGCGTCCTCACCCATGTCGGGAGGGATGTCCTCCACGCTCCCCTCAAGCTCCTCTCTTTTGCCATACTGACGTGGTCCTCCGATTATTCTGGCCCCCCCGGGCTCGCAAGGCGAGTCCAACGCAGGGGACGTACCGAGAAATGGAGGGGTCGATGTGTCGTGCATGGCGGACGGGAGCTCCATTGGCTCTCGCGGCAGCAGCTCTCTTCGGACCCGGAAAGATGCCCGCTCTGGCGCTTCAGGACCAGGAGGTCGAAGAAGAGAATCCAGAGAACGGAAGTCTTCCACTGGAGGGGGGCAAGGACAATCGGATCGTTCACTTCGACATGACCGCGGGATCGTGGCTTTCGGTGGACGTCAGTCCCGACGGGCAGACCATCGTCTTCGACTACCTGGGGGACCTGTTCACCATCCCGTCCAGCGGGGGCGAGGCCACCCAGATCACTTCTGGCATGGCCTTCGACGCCCAGCCCCGCTTTTCCCCAGACGGAAACAGGGTGGTGTTCACTTCGGACCGGGACGGTGGGCAGAACATCTGGATCATGTCGTTGGACGGGAACGACACCACCCAGGTCTCCAATGGTAAGGCCAATCGGGCCGAGTCACCCGAGTGGTCGCCAGACGGCTCGTACGTGGTGGCGAGCATGGGGGGCTTCCGGGGAGACGGGCTGCCCAAGCTCCACCTGTTCCACATCGACGGGGGCTCGGGAGCCGACCTCATCCGGGGCGAGAACCCGCCCAAGACCATAGGTGCCGCGTTCGGTCCCGACCCGCGCTGGGTGTGGTACTCGGAGCGGACCTCGGCCAGGGACTGGGACTACAACGCGCAGTTCCCTCTTTACCGTTTGCGCGCCTACGACCGGGAGACCGGCCAAAGCTACACCCGGGTCTCGCGCTACGGTGGCGCGATCCGACCCACCCTATCTCCCGACGGGGAGTGGCTGGTCTACGGCACACGGCACGACGAGCACACGGGACTCGTGCTCCGGGACCTGCAGACCGGTGCCGAGCGCTGGCTGGCCTATCCCGTTCAGCGCGACGATCAAGAGTCCCGGGCCGCGTTGGACGCACTTCCGGGCATGAGCTTCACCCCCGACTCGCGAGCGGTCGTAGCGTCGTATGGCGGAAAGATCTGGAGGATTCCGGTCTTGGACGACGGAAGCCATGCCGAGGAGATCCCCTTCCGCGTCCGCTTCGACCTCGAGATCGGGCCTAAAGTGGATTTCGACTATCCGGTGAGCGACGCGCCGACTTTCACCGTCCGTCAGATCCGCGACGCGGTGCCTTCGCCTGACGGCACGCGGCTGGCATTCACGGCCATGGACCACTTGTACGTGGCGAACGCCGACGGTTCCGACCCGCGTCGAATCACACGGGAGGACGACTCCGAGCACATGCCCACCTGGTCTCCCGACGGCGAATGGCTGGCATACGCCTCCTGGTCGGAGGTGGCGGGCGGGCACCTCTACAAGGTCCGGGCGGACGGCGGGGAAGATCCGGTCCGCCTCAGCCGCCAACCGAGCATCTTCGTGACGCCGGCGTGGGCCCCCGATGGACAGAGAATCGTCGCGGTCCGAGGCTTTGCCTGGGCCTTCGAATCCAGCTCGAGCCCCAGGGCCACGGGGGTGGCCAACGAGCTCGTCTGGCTTCCAGCCGAAGGTGGCGACGCCACCCTCATCATGCCCATGGAGAACCGAAGCGGCCCTCATTTCGTGGAGAGCGGGGAGCGGATCTTCCTCTTCAAGAGTCCCGACGAACTGGTGTCGGTTCGCTGGGACGGCACCGACGAGCAGACCCGCGTGAAGGTGCGGGGCGAGAAATCGCCGGGATCCGAGCAACGCCAGTCGCCCGAGGCTGTCACCATGGCCCCGACGGGAGACCTGGCGATGGCCTCGATCCTCGGGCAGATCTACACGCTCACGGTACCGATGGTGGGTGGTGACGCCCCGACCGTGAACGTGGCCGACTCCTCCGACGCGTCCTTCCCCGTACGGAAGCTCACGAGGTTCGGAGGCGAGTTCCCGGCGTGGGGTCGGCGAGGGCGCACCGTTCACTGGTCTCTCGGGAATGCTCACTTCGTGTACGACCTTGACGCGGCCGCGGCGCATGAGGACAGCGTGAAGGCCGCCGACGAGACCGAGGACGACGGCTACCAAGCCGGAGAGCTCCGGATCACGATCAGCGCCCGGCGTGATTTGCCCGTAGGCTCTGCGGTCCTCCGCGGCGCTCGTGTCATAACCATGCGAGGCGACGAGGTGATCGAGAACGCCGACGTCGTGGTCCGCGACAACCGGATCGTGAGTGTGGCGCGAAGCGGCTCCATCGCCCTGCCCGACGACGCGAGAGTCATCGACGTGTCGGGCAAGACAATCATCCCGGGCTTCGTGGATACCCACGCCCACCTGCGGCCGTCGTGGGGAATCCACCGAAAGGATCAGTGGGTCTACCTGGCCAACCTCGCCCACGGGGTGACGACGACCCGCGATCCGCAGACGGCCACGACCGACGTCCTCACGTATTCCGATCTCGTCCGCTCAGGCGACGTTCTGGGCCCCCGTATCTACTCCACCGGACCGGGGATCTTCTTCCAGCACAACATCGACGATCTGGACGAGGCCCGGGACATCATGAGGCGTTACAGCGACTACTACGATACGAAGACGCTCAAGATGTACGTGGCGGGGAACCGGAAGCAGCGGCAGCTGATCGTCATGGCGGCCCGCGAGATGGGCATCATGCCGACCACCGAGGGAGCCCTAAACGTCAAGCAGAACCTCACGGAGACCATCGACGGGTACTCGGGGCTGGAGCACTCGATCCCCGTATATCCCCTGTACGACGACTTCGTGAAGCTTTTCGTCGAGTCGGGTCGCACTTACACGCCGACTCTCCTGGTCTCCTACGGGGGCCCCTGGGCGGAGAACTACTTCTACACGCGTGAGAATCCGCACGACGACGACAAGCTCCGCCGATTCATGCCTCACTCCGAGGTGGACGTGGCCACCCGGCGGCGTGGAGGCGGACCGAGCCCGGGACCGGCCGGATGGTTCCATGAAGACGAGCACGTGTTCCAGGATCACGCCAAGTTCGTGGCCGCCCTAGTGGCGGCCGGCGGCAAGGCGGGAGTCGGGAGCCATGGCCAGCTCCAGGGTCTCGGGTACCACTGGGAGCTGTGGGCCATGCAGTCGGGTGGCCTCCCGGAGCACGATGCCCTCAGGGTGGCCACAGTCATCGGGGCTCAAGCCATCGGACTCGACCAGGACCTCGGGTCCATCGAGGCGGGCAAGCTCGCCGACATGATCATTTTGGACGCCAATCCCCTGGACGACATACGCAATACGAAGACCATCCGGTGGGTGATGAAGAACGGCCGGTTGTATGAGGGGGACACGCTCAACGAGATCTATCCGGTCGAGCGGGATCTGGAGCCTCTGTGGTGGTGGACCGACGAGCCCACGAGTGTGCCGGGCCTGGAGGTCGGAGGCGACTGACGGGTCGACGCCCCAGAAGCGCCGATCACTCTTCTAGGCCGGTCACGAGAGAGGGGGTCGCGGTGAAGTCCGCGGCCCGCTCGGGGATTACGGCGACCATTCTACGCTACGACTCCCTCCGAGGAAATCTTCCCGTGTCACAAGTCCGGATTTCCCGCAGGTCGTGTCACCCGAGTCCTCTTGGCCTCGGCCGACCGCACCGGTTATCGTTGATGACTCAAGGGACACTGACCACGGGGCTTCCCGTGATGATGGAGAGAGATGATGGGTCTTCGGACGAACCCTGATCGCATCCTGGAGAACATCGACCGGCAACGAAGCCGGGAAGAGGAAGGTCACGCAGGCCAGGATCGACATGCCATCGGGAAAGAGCTCGACACGGAGGTTCCCGACATCGACGCCACAACGCCGGAGCGCATGCGGCGTATATTCGGCATCGTCGAGCGCAGTTACACCAAGGCCGCCTCCAACGTGGAGCTCGGGAAGCTGGCATCCCACTTCCGGGCCGTGGGTGACATCCCCACGCATCACGCCCGCGGTGATGTCTCGGTGGCCATTCAGTATATCGACTCTCCTCGTCCCGACGACGTGGGGATGGCCCCCTTCGAGGTCCTCCCCGACCGCCTGGTAGAGGCGAGGAAGGAGACGAAGACGAGCCGCCCGGACGTCAACGCCCTCAAGGTGCTCCGGCTCGAGATCCGGGACGGAGTCAAAGCGGCGTACAAGAAAGTGGAGCCGAGGATCCGAGACGCCCTCCGGGATCGCGCAGACATGGGCCACGTCGCCGTTCAGGTCACGATGGACGTGCGACCCGTGGACGTGCATCCCGTGGACGTGCATCCCGTGGACGTGCATCCCGTGGACGTGCGACCCGTCGAGTAGTCCGGCCTCGGCAGGGATGACATGCCCTCCGGACGGAAGCGAGCCTTCGGGCGGGTCTTGATCGTCCTGGCGCTCATCCTCATGGGCGTATTCATGGCCTTCGACATCTCCCGCCCCGACTCCCTCTTGCGTTCCTGGTTCGGCCCCCAGCCGCCGCAGCGCCTCCAGCCCCAGGAGCTGATCGACGCCGTCCGGCGCTCACGGTGAGAGTCTAGGAGACCCGCTCGTGACGGTCCGAGAGCTTGAAGGCGGCGTGGAGATCGCGATCCACGCCCAGCCCCGGGCCAGCCGCTCGGAGGTGGTGGGCCTTCACGGAGACGCCCTCAAGGTGCGCCTTGCAGCGCCCCCGGTGGACGGGGCCGCCAACGCCGAGCTGATCCGTGTCATGGCGAAGGTGTTGGGCGTTCCGAAAAGCTCCGTCGAGGTGACCCGCGGTCACAGCGGCAAGAGGAAGGTCGTCCGCGTCGCCGGGCTCGCCGTGGAGGACGCGCGCGCGTGTCTCGGGCTCTAGTGTCCCGTTGCCAAGGTGTCTCGGCCTGTCGAGGGCACGGTGCATCCGTGGAACACTAGCATGTCCGTCCTCTTCGTCTTCCTCGACGGGGTCGGCATCGGCTCGTCCGATCCCCGTCGCAACCCCTTCCTCCAGGCGCGGCTCCCCGGCCTGGAGGGGCTCTTGGGTGGGCGGTTGCCCACTCTCGACGAGCCGCTGGTGGAGGGATCACGGGGCCGGGCCATCCCTCTGGACGCCACCTTGGGCGTCGATGGCATTCCTCAGAGCGGAACTGGGCAGATCACCCTGATGACCGGCGAGAACGCGGCGCTGGCGTTCGGGCGTCACTTCGGGCCCTGGGCCCCGGTGCGCCTGCGCCCGCTCCTCGTCGAGAGGAACATCATGAGCAGGGCTCAGGAGGCCGGCCACTCCGTGGCCTTCGCCAACGCCTACCCTGAGGGATATCTCGAGCGGCGTCGCTCCCGTTTCCCGGCCGCACCACCCCTGGCCGCCAACGCCGCCGGTCTCCTGCGCCGGCACGCCGCCGAGCTCGCCTCGGGGGATGCGGTATCCAGCGAGATCGTCAACACCGGATGGAGGGACGGCCTGGGCCACAGCGAGGTGCCTCAGATCACGCCTGCCGAAGCTGGCGTGAACCTGGCCCGCATCGCCGCCGCCGCGGATCTCACCTTCTACGCCCACTACTCCACCGACTACGCCGGTCACCGGGGGAGCGCGGAGGCGGCAGTAGTGGCCCTGGAGCGAGTAGACCAGTTCCTGGCGGCCGTCGTCGACGGTCTGCCCGAGAGCGCCTCGCTGCTGGTGGCCAGCGATCACGGCAACCTCGAAGATCTCACCGCGGGGCACACACGGAACCCTGCCCTTGGGCTCCTGGTCGG
This sequence comes from Longimicrobiales bacterium, assembly GCA_965238005.1. Lineage (GTDB taxonomy): Bacteria > Gemmatimonadota > Gemmatimonadetes > Longimicrobiales > Gaopeijiaceae > CBDCKN01. The sequence goes on along the minus strand of OZ250165.1, from coordinate 1,040,264 downwards.
CGCCGCCGCCGAGGCGGACCGGCTTCCCTCCTCCATTGTGGGCGTGGCGCCCTTCGTCCTGGAGCTGCTGGACTCCTGACGCTCCGATTCGGTTGCCTCCTCCTCCGGTCGGCGCGCTGACTCGAGCGCCTCCGCCCTCCGGGCTGTGAAGGTGTGCCGCTCCCGCCATTCGGGTGCCCCGCCGCAGGCTCCACCCTACCTCATGGCGACGCGACCGAAGCCCCTCGGGCAGCTCCTCGTCGACTCCGGAAGACTCAGGCCTCGAGACCTCCAGGCCGCCCTGGAGGAGCAGGGTGGGTCGAGCCTCCGCCTCGGTGACATTCTCGTAGGGCGGGGATACGTCGACGACGAGGCCGTCGCACAGACGCTGGCCACCCAGCTGAGGCTCCCTTTCGCCGAAGCCCCTCTGACCCCGGACCCGGACGCGGTCCGTCTGATCGAGGGTCACTTCGCACGAGCGAGAGCCGTTCTGCCGCTGTCCGCCACCCGTCGCACTCTGCGTCTGGCCGTCTCCGATCCCCTCGACCAGGTCGCCCTGGGCGAGGTCCGCTTCAGCAGTGGCCGTCACGTCGAGGCCGTGGTTGCCGCCCCCTCCGCCCTGGCAGAGGCGATCCGCACCTCCTATGGCGAGCAGCTCGCGGATCTGGTCGAGGGCCTGCCGAGCGCCGACGTGGACCTCGACACCCTGAGCGGTACCCCTGATGGGTACCAACAGTTACACACCCCTGATGGGTGACAGTTCTTGTCAGGTAAGCTGCTGTTTTTTTTGTTACCTCCACCGGTGGAGTCAGAAGCTTCCGCTGCGCCGGAGCGCAGGGGAGTAGAAGCGAGCGGAGTTCCACGAAGGTAGCGGTTCGCGTCGACGTCTGAGGGGCTGGGCAGTTCACGCGGCCTCAGCGTCGTGGATTACGGGACGAGGAGCCATCGTGATCGAGGATGGCAGCTTTTCGGACGTGAAGCCAACCGAGGGCGACGGGACCGAAGTAGACAGCCCAGACATCGTCGGCGACCTCCTCGAGGCCAATGTATTCGCCGCCGAGCAGATGAGAGACGTTGGCCCAGGCGGAGTGCCATCGGATGCCGCCGTTGATGGAGACCTTACGGGTCTCGAAGTGGGCGGGGTAGTCGGGGGTCAAGAGCTTGCTGGGGAAGGGACGGGTTGAGGGCTCGTAGACGGAGGCGGGCGGCCTCTGGCCGTGGGCCTCGTGGGGCCGGATCTCGTTGAAATCAATGCGGAAGGCATTGAAGCGTTTCTGCTGAGCGGATCGGTTTCCGGCGGGCGGGATGGTGGCCTCAGCCTTGAGGTCTTTGTGCATGCGTTCGTGGCGGCCGTTCTGCTGGGGAGATGCGGGCTCGATGAGATCGGGCAGGATGCCGAGCTTGATCCACCAGACGGAGAGCCTGGAGAGGCGCCCTAAGGCTATGGAGGCAAAGGGAGTACCGTTGTCGGTACGGATGCGGTCGGGGATCCCGAACTCGTGGAAGAGGCGGGTGAAAACACGTCTGGAACCGGCGTAGGTGGTCCCTGAGAGGCCCTGACAAGCGAGCAGGTAGCGGCTGAAGCCATCCTGGACGGTGAGCGGGTAGCAGTAGACGCCGTCGAGGGTCTTGAACTGCCCCTTGAAGTCGGCGGACCAGATGGAGTTGGGCGCATCGAAGGGCGCGGTGGGTCGACCGGGATGAGAGGATTTACGTCGGCGCCGCAGCTTGTTGACCAGGCCCTCGCGCAGGAAGTGTCTGTGCAGGACCTGGGGCGCGGGTAGCGACCAGTCGGGGTGCACCTCGAGGAGGCGGCCTAGGATCTTGGCAGCTCCCCACCGGGGTCGACGACGGCGGAGCTCGAAGGCAGCCTCGAGGATGTGGGGCTCAGTAGCGTGGGGACAGCAATGGGGCCGATGGGAGCGGTCGAGCAGCCCGTCGGGTCCTTGGGTCTCGTATCGTTCGAGCCACTTGTAGCCCGTCTTGCGGCTGATGTTGTAGCGTCGGCAGAGTTCGGAGTGGGAGAAGAGGCTCGCGGTGGCCTCGAGGATGAATCGCTTGCGTTCGTTCATGGGATCGGTCTCCAACCATGGCATGGGCAGCTCCAAGAGCGTGTCGAAGGAGCGCCACGTTACGGGTCGAGACTGTCACCCATCAGGGGTGAGAAAAGCGTTACCTATCAGTGGTGAGGTACCATCTCACGATCTAACTGCTTGTAGACCAACAGTTTGCATGGGCAACAGCACGGCGTGACCCAACGATTTCGAGTCTGTAAAATGACATTCTAGGACATGTACAGTACATGCCATGTACATCATGAGGACGGCTATGCGAGAACGTTGATGGACGGCCCCGTACCGTCCGGAGTGACGGGGAAGGCAGGAGTCTGGAAGGGTGGATTCAGCTGCGCCGGGCTTCGCCCTCCTCGCTGGTCTCGCAGAGACCGCCGTGCCCTTCGAGCACTGACTGACCGCTCGGCTCGAACCACCGACCCCCTGCGTCCGAAGCAGGTACGCTAGCCGCTGCGCCACTTCCAGTTGGGGGCGGGCGTCGCCGAAGCTGAATACGCCCGCAAAGTGCCGAGAGGGGCTACGGGTCAGTACTCCCTGAAGGATTCGAACCTCCGCCGGCGCAGGATGTAAGCCTGCCGCTCTGGCCAGACTGAGCTAAGGGAGCATGAGAGAGATCTGAGTCGGACTCGAACCGTATCGCCCCATCCGGACTCGAACCGGACATCCAGGCTTCGGAAGCCCGGAGGGGAATCCTTCCCTGGAGCAGTCCTCGCGGGTGGAGTCGAACCACCGCAATCAGGATTCGTAGTCCCGATGCCGACCATTCCCCCGGCGAGGGAGAGCCCGTGGCAGGGATCGAACCCAGCAAGGCGGGGTTTGGAGCCCCGCCTGCGCCCAGCGCACGACGCACGGTGCATAAACCGACCCGATAGGATTCGAACCTATGTCTCTGGGTTCAGAGCCCAGTGTCCTGCCGCTGGACGACGGGTCATAGAGTGAGTCGGATTGAGCTGCGGTCGCCTTCGGCGATCCTCGCTCGTCTCGGCGGTCTGCCTCTAGCCCGCACCGCGGATAAGCATACCTCCGCCTCGGCTCGAACCGACGCCACCGTGGTCCCGAACCACGTGCTCTAGCCGCTAAGCTACCACTCTGTAGTGAAGGGGGTTGGAGTCGAACCAACCTGCTCGATGGCCACGGCTTTACAGGCCGCTGCCCCACCGCCGGGGCATCCCCTCCAGATACCCCCTGACGGTTTCGATCCGTCTTCTGCGGCGTGAAAGGCCGCAATCCTAGCCATTAGACGAAGGGGGCAAAAAATCGCCTATAAAGCAGCGGTCCTGGTGGGATTCGAACCCACGATCTCCTGGCTGACAACCAGGCGGGGACTCCTGACTCCCCCACAAGACCAAGCTGGAGCGGTGGGATTGACCTGCGGTCGCCTTCGGAAATCCTCAGTCGTCTCGCGGAAGATGAACTGGGCCACATATGCGGTAGACATCTGGACCGCTCGGCTCGAACCCACATGGTCTCGGCTAACAACCGAGTGCCTTGCCACATCGGCCACACTCCAATAGTAGACCCAGAAGGAGTCGAACCTTCGGCCTTCCGCGTATTAGACGGATGCTCTACCGCTGAGCTACAGGTCTATAGTCGGGGCGGTGGGACTCGAACCCACATGGACCGGTTTAAGAGACCGGATCGTTACCAGTCACGATCACACCCCAAGGTGGCCGGTGGGGCTCGAACCCACTTCCCCGGGCTCACAACCCGGTGCCGCAACCTGTTTGACCTCGGCCACATGGCGGCAGTCGGAGTCGAACCGACCAGGCCAGGCTCATGAGACCCGGCGGGAGACCGCTCCCATACCGCTCCAAAGAGGAATGCCCAGGAATCGAACCTGACGAGGCGTGAGCCCCTCAGTGGCTAGCAACCACCTTGCGCACCATGCGACTCGCATTCCAAGAAGAGGAAGGCAGAGGAGTCGAACCCCCCAGCCGTTACGCCGCCCCGGTTTTCAAGACCGGTTGCCGCCCATGCGACGGTACCATCCATAGTTCCCTCCTCCTCACCGGGCTTCTTGCCGGCATTCTTCCGGCAGGGGCTAGCCCCGACCCCAGTACCCCCGGCAGGATTCGAACCTGCGACCCGAATGCGGGAGCCGGGTCTGAGCCGGCCGCGTATACCAGTTCCGCCACGGGGGCATAGATCGCAGGGGCGGGAATCGAACCCACGGTTTCCGCGTCATGAGACCCGGAGAGGTGCCTCTCACCTACCCTGCAAACAACTCACAAGACCTAGTGATGCCGCTGCTCACGCAGCTTGTTTCCGGCGATCAGACAGAGGCAGGAGGGCTGGCGGGACTCGAACCCGCGACCACTTGGTTCCGATAATCCTCTGCCTTCGGCCCGCGAGAAGCGGGCGAATGAATGGTGAGGCTAGTGCTCTAACGACTGAGCTACAGCCCCCTTGTCTGCTGGTCCGCCCAAACGCACCGACGACGTGCGGTGCGTCCAGGGAGTCGCGTCTCTTTCTTTCAGCACCACACGCCGCCGGGCGCTTGGAACGCCGGCGCGCATGCATCGTTTTCAAACAGCTCGGGTGGGCGCTGAACGAAAAACGCCCCACCCGCTTCCTGCGCAGGTGGGGCGTTCGGGCAGATCCCGTCGGGGCCCGTACTCAGTGCACGGTTCCCTCCCATCCTGCGCGTCTCTTTCCTGTCGCTGGCCGGTATTCCGGTTGGGCGACGTTGCTATCCTGTCTGCTATGCCTCATGTGGCTCCTCGGCTCGGATCGATTCGGCCCTATCCCGAGCGCAGCCTCGGCCCACGCCGATCGCGGCGCTACGAGGCGCCGTCCGGGCGTAAGGGCGCCCACAGCGGGGACCCATCGCCGTTGGATGCGCTCTGATTTGTCGATCTGCCTCAACATCGAATCGTGCCTCTTTCTCGTTTCCGTCTGTCGTTCTATCACGCCCAAGGGCGAAAAAAATCGCGCCGCCGACGCCTCACCAGCACGGCCGTGGCCGGGCTGACTGCATCGGGACGCGACTCCCAGGCGACCTATCTAACGGCATCGTACGGAAGTGTCAACCCCTTGGTTTCACGGAGGCGCCTCGGGCGCTTCGGTGGCGAGGGGACCGACGCGCCCCTACCCCTCCTTCATCGAAAGGCCGATGCGCTTCCGCTCGACGTCGACCTGGAGGACGCGCACCTGGACCTGCTGACGCATGCGGACGACCTCGTTGGGGTCCTTCACGTAGCGATCCGCTAGTTGACTCACGTGGACGAGGCCGTCTTGGTGGACGCCGATGTCCACGAAGGCACCGAAGGCCGTGACGTTGGTGACGATGCCGGGCAGAACCATGCCGGGCTTCAAGTCGCTGATGGCGTGGACGTCGCCGAAGGAAAAGGCCTCGAAAGCGGGACGGGGGTCTCGTCCCGGACGGGCGAGCTCATCCAGGATGTCGTCCAGGGTGGGGCGGCCCACACCCTCACCGAGGTAGCGATCGAGGACGATGCGGCTCCGGCGCCCCGGGTCGGTGAGCAGGTCCCCTACCGAACATCCCTGGTCCTTGGCCATACGTTCCACCAGGGCGTAGCGCTCCGGGTGCACGCCGCTCGCATCCAGAGCGTGTGACCCGTCGGGAATGCGGAGGAAGCCCGCCGCCTGCTCGAATGCCTTGCCGCCCAGCCGCGGTACCTTCAGCAGGTTTCGCCGGGTCCGAAAGGCGCCGTTCTCGTCACGCCAGCGCACGACGTTCTTGGCCAGCACGGGCCCAAGCCCTGCCACGTAGGTGAGAAGGGACGCGCTGGCGGAGTTGAGGTCCACGCCCACCGCGTTGACGCAACTCACCACGGTGTCTTCCAACGCCGATCTGAGCGCAGTCTGATCCACGTCGTGCTGGTACTGGCCTACGCCGATGGACTTGGGGTCGATCTTCACCAACTCGGCCAGGGGATCCTGGAGGCGACGCCCGATGGAGACCGCACCCCGGACCGTCAGGTCGTGCTCGGGCAGCTCCTCGCGGGCCACGTCACTGGCGCTGTAGATGGACGCACCGCTCTCGTCGACCATGATCACCGTGGGCCCGAGGGCCAGGTCCTTGATAAAGGCTTCGGTCTCTCGTCCCGCCTTGCCGTTGCCGACGGCGACAGCCTCCGGGGAGAAGCGTTGGACGAGATCCCGGACGACCCGCTCGGCTGCCTCGCGCCGGCCCCGACCCTGGGTGGGAAATACGGTGGTGTTGTGCAGGAGCGCTCCCTGGGCATCCAGCGCCACGACCTTGCACCCGGTCCGGAAGCCAGGGTCTATGGCGAGCATCCGTATGTTCCGAAAGGGCGGCGCCATGAGGAGCTCACGGAGATTCGTGACGAAGATCCGGATGGCATCCTTGTCGGCGCGGGCCTTCGCCCCCTTCAGCGCTTCACGCTCGAGGCTGGGGAGAAGCAGACGCTTGTACGCATCGTCGAGGGCGCGGCCTACCTCCTCCCCGTCGAAGCCGTGCCCGCGCAGGTGGCGCCGCCTCAGCCTCACCAAGGCGTCGGCCTCGTCGGGTCTCGCCTGCACCCGGAGGAAGCCTTCGTTGCTCCCCCGCAGGATGGCGAGGATCCGGTGGGACGGCGCCCGGGAAAGGGGTTCGGACCACTCGAAATAGTCCCGGAACTTCGACGCCTCGGCCTGCTTTTTCTTGACCACCGTGGAGACGAGGAGCGCTCGCTGGGTGAAGAGATGACGCAGATCGCGGCGGACCTCCGGGTCCTCGCTGACGTCTTCCGCGATGATGTCCCTGGCTCCGGCGAGGGCGGCATCGCGGTCCTCGACTTCGTGCTCGAGATCCACGAAGACCGCCACGTCGATCCATTCGCCGGTCTGCGCCCAGAGGGCCTTCGCCAGAGGCTCCAGGCCCCGCTCCCTCGCCACCATGGCCCGGGTGCGCCGCTTCGGGCGGTGGGGCAGATAGACGTCCTCGAGGGCCGGCAGGGTCTCGGCGCCTACGACGCGACGTCGGAGCTCGTCGTCGAGGAGACCTCTCTCCAAGAGCGAATCCAGGATCGAGTCACGGCGCTTGTCGAGCTCGGCCAGCTGCGCCATGCGGTCCCGGACGGCGGCTACCGCCACCTCGTCCAGAGACCCTGTGGCCTCCTTCCGGTATCGGGCGATGAAAGGCACCGTCGCCCCGCTGGTCAGGAGCTCGGAGGTCGCCCGCACCTGCTGGACGGCCGCTCCGAGTTCCTGCGCGACCACCGAAGCGTGATCGGACACTACAGCGCTACCACCGAGGCTCCCTCAGCGAGGGACTTGAAGCCCTCCGCCTGAATCGAGTTGTGGTGGACAAGCAGTCCTTGCTGCCGTCCTCCGCCGTGATGAACCCAAAGCCCTTCTGGTCGTTAAACCACTTCACTGTTCCCTTGGTACGCATCTATGCGCTCCCTGGTGAGATCCCACGAGGGCCAGTCCAACGATGTGGCCCTGAGCTCGTCCCCTCGCTCGCGATCGACGACGAGGTCCAAGAGCTCGCCGCCGTGGGGCGTGATCAGGTGATCGGTCATTTCAGGAAGTCAGGGTGTTGTCGGTCATCTCAGGGAGTCAGGGTAAGGAGCTCTTCGACTGGGTCTGCGCTAGGCGGGTTCACTCGGGCCCTGCATCACCACGGTACGGATCGGGAAGGGGATCTCGATGTCCTCCTCGGCGAACCGCCGGTGCAAGCGCTTGATGAACTCATGCCGCACGCGGCCCCGGCTCATGAAGTCCTTTACCATCATGCGCACCTCGAAGTCGATGGAGGATGCGCCGAACGTGTGGAAGATGACGATCGGCTTGTCCGACAGACCACCCTCCATGTCCGAGAGCACCCCCGTCGCCACCTCCGTTGTGACGGCCTCGACGTGTTCCAGGTCGCTGTCGTACGACACCCCTACTTCGGTGCTCACCCACAGCGCCTGGCGGGGCTTGCTGTAGTTCTTCACGATCGAGTTAGCGAGAGTCGAGTTGGGTACCACCACGAGGTTGCCGTCCGGGAACGTGTGGACCGTGGTGTTCCGTCCCTTCACGTCGGTGATGTATCCCTCTTCACCGCTGGCCAGCCGCACGTAGTCGAAGGGCCGCACCTGCCCCGACAGGATGATCTGCACGCCGGCGAACAGGTTGCCGAGCGTGTCCTGGAGTGCGAGAGCGACGGCAAGGCCGCCCAAGCCAAACGCGGTGACCAGCGGCGTGATGTCGACGTCGAGGTTCTGCAGGATGATGAAGACGCCGAGCACGCCGACCGACAGCCGCGCGAGGTTCACTATCAGTGTCGGAGAGCGGAACGACGACCGGGCGGAAACCTGCTCGACGGCCCCTCCCACCGCCCTCATGCTGCTCACGACCACCGAGCCGATCAGTGCGACGGTCAGGATGGTGTTGACCAACGAGACGACCAAATCGTCCGGCTCGCCTACGCCCACCGCGAGGTAGACGCCTCCGGACGTCAGCCAGACGGTGGGGATGCCGCGAAGCGCGTCGGCGAGCAGGTCGTCCCACTTGAACTCCGTCTTCGTCGCCAACTTGCGAAGGCGGTCCAACACGACCCTCTCGGTCAGCAGGCCCAGGAGCAGTCCGCCGATCAGGAACGTCGCGCGCTGCACGATATCGCTCTCGAAGAACGCTATCACTCGTCGTCGTCCTTTCTCCAGTACCGCCCGGAGCAGCCAGTGCGTTGAGGCGCGCGAGCAGGTTCCGGTTGCCAACAGATAGCTTCGTTCAGTGCTGCTCTCGCCACAAGCGCCTGGGCAACCCCGTCGCAGAAGATCGATCGGACTTCCGGTTCGCGTGGCGCCACCATCGCATCGACCTTCGAGGCCCTAGCCGCCGGCACGTAGCCGGCCCCAAAGGCCACGACGCCCAGCACCAGCACCATGCTCACCATCACGGGACCCCTTTGCTTCACTGCCGGCCGATGGATATCGTGACAACCACCATCCCGGAGACCCAGTCATGCGTCACTTTCAACACCTGATACTCGGGACCGGCCAGGCAACGGGCACCCTACTGGGCGATCTCCTTCCCACCGGAGACTCGATCGCCGTCATTGAAGGAGATCGAATAGGCGGCACCTGCCTGAACACGGGTTGCACCCCCACGAAAGCACTCGTGGCCACCGCCAAGGTGGCTCATATCATGAGGCGGGCACCGGAGTACGGCATCCATCCGAACGGCTTCGAGATAGACTTTGAAGCCGTGCGTGCGCGCATGAACGCCGTTCGCGACACCACCGGGATGGTTTCGTGGATCTCCTCGGCAGAGAGCGTGACCCTATTCGAGGACTGGGGCCGATTCGAGGGTCCGCGGCAGATTCGCGTGGGGGACGAGATGATCACGGCCGATCGGATCTATATCAACGGCGGAGCACGCCCGCGCGTCCCCGACATGCCAGGGCTGGACACCGTTCCATGGCTGGATCACGGCCGACTCCTCGAGCTGACCGAGGTGCCGGAGCACCTGATCATTCTGGGAGGGAGCTACATCGGGCTCGAATTCAGTCAGATCTTCCGAAGATTCAGCGCGCGGGTCACCGTGATCGAGGCGGGATTTCAATTGGTATTTCGAGAGGACGCCGATGTTGCGGAGTCCATCAAGGACATTCTGGAACTGGAGGGCATTGAGTTCTGTCTGGACTCGAGCGCGGTGAGAGTCGCCCCCGATGGCGCGGGCGTTGCGGTCACCATCGTACAGGGTGGCGACGAGCGCCAGCTGACCGGCTCTCACTTTCTCGTCGCGGTTGGGCGGGTCCCGAACTCGGACCTGCTCAACGCTGAAGCGGCCGGTATCCAGCTCGACGAACGGGGGTACATCGAGGTCGACGATTTTTGCCAGACCAGCGCGGAGGGTGTCTTCGCCCTGGGTGATATCAACGGACACGGTGCCTTCACCCATACGTCGGTCAACGACGCCGAGATCGTCCTCGACCAGATGCGCGGTGGCACCAGGAGATTGTCGGACCGGATCCCCGTGTACGGGCTTTTCATCGACCCCGCGCTCGGTCGTGTCGGAATGACCGAACGGGAGGCCGTCGCGAAGGGCCACAAGGTAATGAAAGCCACGCGGCCGATGTCCCGAATCAGCCGGGCCAAGGAGATGGGAGAGACGCTCGGGTTCGCCAAGCTCCTCGTCGACGGCGATACGGATCAGATTCTGGGTGCCGCGATCCTGGGACCCGGCGGTGACGAGATCGTCAACATGTTCGCGGCTTACATGTACAGCGGTCTACCCTGCATGGACTATCGGAAATCAGTGCTCGTCCACCCGACCGTGTCCGAACTCATGCCCTGGATACTGGACACGCTCGAGCCGGTTTCGTGACGCTTCGGGAGCACGTGATCATGACACTGAAGTCCATTCGCAGAACTCGAGACGACCGAGTCGCCCGGTGGATCCGAATCGGGTTGGGAATCCTATTCGTGATGACCGGCGTCATGAAGCTCGTCGTCCCCACCTTGGGAGCGGCGTTCGCGGGACAGCTGGCGGTGGCGAACGTCCCGCTCCAGGACCTGAATCGCTGGGTCTTGCCCCTCGTCGAGATCGGCGTCGGCGCTGCCCTGCTGATCGGCTTCTACACGCGGATCGCCACCCTGCTTGTTTTCAACATCATGATCGTGGCGACCTACGTGCACTTGTTGGCAGACGATCCCTCTCTGTTCCCCCTCCAGCCCGAGGAGCCGATCATTCCGGCCGTAGTGATGATCGTGTCGGTCTATGTGCTTCTACGGGGAGGCGGTTCGGGAAGCTTGGACCTGAAAGCGTCGGGAGGACGGGCGTCTTGATGATCAATATGACTGCCCAAGAGCGGGGAGCATGATCGTGGCGACCTACGTGCACTTGTTGGCAGACGATCCCTCTCTGTTCCCCCTCCAGCCCGAGGAGCCGATCATTCCGGCCGTAGTGATGATCGTGTCGGTCTATGTGCTTCTACGGGGAGGCGGTTCGGGAAGCTTGGACCTGAAAGCGTCGGGAGGACGGGCGTCTTGATGATCAATATGACTGCCCAAGAGCGGGGAGCAAGAGCGGGGAGCAAGAGCGGGGAGCAAGAGCGGGGAGCCCAAGAGCGGGGAGCAAGAGCGGGGAGCAAGAGCGGGGAGCAAGAGCGGGGAGCAAGAGCGGGGAGCAAGAGCGGGGAGCCCAAGAGCGGGGAGCAAGAGCGGGGAGCAAGAGCGGGGAGCAAGAGCGGGGAGCAAGAGCGGGGAGCTAGAGCGGGGAGCTAGATGTGACAAATAGAGAAGACAGACCCGTGGTCGTAGCTCTTCCACCACTCATTTATCTGGCATTTCTGCTTATGGGACTTGCGATGGATTACTTGCGTCCGGTCACGGTTTTGCCGGCCAGTGTTCAGTACATCGCTGGATTCGCCATCGTCGCGCTGAGCGGTGTGATCGTCGTTTCAGCGGTTCTTCAGTTTCGGAGAGCCAGCACCAGTTTTAGCACCTTCGCGCCCGCCACTCACCTGGTGACGAGAGGTCCGTACCGGTTGTCGCGCAATCCCGGCTACGTAGCGTTGAGCTTGCTCTATGTCGGGATAGGAGTGGCGGCGGCCAACTTGTGGATCGTCGCCGGTCTTGTTCCGATCCTGATCGTCATGCATTACGGAGTGATATTGCGCGAGGAGCAGTACTTAGAGAGAAGGTTCGGCGAAGAGTATCTGCGGTATAAGGCCTCGGTGCGCCGTTGGGTGTAAGTCGCTGACGCGTAGACTGCCCCGGTTCCGTGCCCAGTGTTGAGTAGGCTTGGCTCTCACCATTCAGGGACCGGCTGGCCTGCCAGCTCCGAGCCGAAACCCTCTCGCCAGCTCGGGTAACGTGGCTCCCAGCGAAGTCGCTTCTTGGCCTTCTCGTTGGACGCACCCTTCTGCTGAGTCATGAAGTAGAGTCCGTAAGCGCCTGCTCCCAGACGGCCAACGAGTTGCGGCACCCGAAATGGACGAGCAGCCCCAAGGAGTTGAGCGTAGGTCGGCAACCAAATCCGGACACGTGCTGGGTCATCATCCACGACGTTGTAAGCGCCGGGCTCCCCGTGCTCTAGCGCGAGCACGGTTGCAGCGGCCGCATCGTCGACGTGAACGAAGGAACAGACGCCTTCGCCGTCGCCGACAATCGGGACACGGCGACGGCGATTGCCGTGTAGGCGACCGTCAATAGGACCCACGTGAGTCGGACAGGGGCGCTCATCGACCTGGACCTCGTGTTGAAGGATGCATCACCCTGAGAACGCGTGAGCTCGGGAGTAGTACCAAGTGGCACCTCCCGCCCTGTCACAAACTCCCGACCCGAGGCGTTACCTAAGACAGACTCCTCTAACCAGCTTCCCCATGCGTAGACTGACGCTGTCGCCCGGGGTCATCCGACATCTCGTGTATTCCGTCGTGAGCCTGGTAGCCGCCTGCGACTCGCCCGCCGCGCCATCAGGTCCCGAGACCGAAGTCGTAGACGAATTCCGTGCTGACGGCATCCTCATGACCGCCGCGGTCAGCTCCCTGGCCGGGAATGCGATCGAGGTGACACTGACTGCGATGAACGAAACAGACTTCGAGGCCCAGACCGCCATCTTGGGCGGCAACTGCATGTTCCGGCCGCGGGTCTACACGGAGCGCGGCGGGCGGCTGGTGTGGAGCGCCTTCGACCTCTTCGACGCATGTCAGGAACCGGCTCTGATCTTCCAACTCGGCGGGGGCGACGAGGAATCCGTCTCCCGTGAGTTCGTCGTGGATGCCGATGAAGGTGACTATTTCGTCACGCTGACGATCGTGCACGCGACGCTGGTTGAGCTGGCGGCGGGAGAGGTTTCTGTGAGGTAGTGCGTCACCCGATTGGTACTCGAGTCGATTTCACGCGTTTCTACGGTGATGATAGCCGACGACCTGGCCATGTCGCATGAGCTCGGGGCCGTCGTGTATCAAGCGTGAGCCTGCGAATCCCGATTCGGAGTTGCCAAAGTGCCCAAACGCCAACGAGCGCGCCTGCCGCTCTCGAGCATCCTGGTCGCCGCTGCCCTCACGGGCTCGCCGGCGTCCGCACAGTCGGCCCCTGGCTGGTCGGTCGGTGCCTCGGCCAGCGCGAGCCTGATGGTCGGAAGCGCGAGCGACTTCCTCGATTCCGGCTTCGGGGTCGACCTCACGGCGTCACACGGCGTGGCGCGGAACCTCTCGGTTCGAGCGGATGGGATGCTGATTCCATTGGCCAGCACCACCAACGACGACGAGACAGCCGGCAACACGATATGGATCCTAGGGCTCGGCCCCGAGGTCTACGTGCCACTCTCGGCCATCACGCTGTACGCGCGCCCTCTGTTGGGCGTAGCAGCGAACGTGCAGAGCCGAACGAACTCCTTCTTGGCTGAGACGACCACCTGGGCGGCGGTATTCGGGGGTGGGGTGGGCCTGCGGCTAGGCGTCGCCCGGACTCTGACCCTCGACCTGGGAGGGGATATCGTAAAGGTGGGCGAGCTGGACTTCGCCCGCACGGCCGTCTCGAGCCTCATGTTGATCGAAGGCCCGGCCGTGTTGCGGGTCCATCTAGGGCTTCGCTTGCACGCCCCTTGAGGGTCCCCTTCCGCAACCCGCGAACTAGCTCAGCAGGACCCGCACTAGACGCACCAACCGAAACGGGGCGGCGATACTTGGTGACGGCGGAGTAGAGCTTGCCGGAGGCCCCCCCGTCACATTCGAGGCTCCTCATTCGTTTCCATGCACGATGAGAACTCCTAGCCAGGACTGAGATACGGAGTACACAATGAAATCGACAGGTTTTGTCCTTGCAGTGGTGGCTGCGGTGCTGGTGGGGTGCGGTGACGACAACCCGATCGGCTCTGAGTTGGGACCCGTCTATGACTCGACCGGCCCCGTGATGGATCGCTTGGGTGGGCAACGCGCGCTCTGGGAGGCCCAGGGCCTCGAGGACTACACGTACGGCGTACGGCGGGTCTGCCTTTGCCCCTTCAGGGAGGGAGTCCAAGTCACCGTGGTGGACGGAGCCGTGGCTGGAGCCACCGACCTCGTGACGGGAGAGGTGTTGGAGCCCAACGAGGTGCAATGGTACCTGACCATCGACGGCCTCTTCGATCTCGTACAGGGCGCGTACGACCGGAACGCTCACGAGGTCCAGGTGGAGTTCGATGCGAGCCGTGGCCACCCGACCCGGATCTTCATCGACTATTCGGAGATCGTCCTGGACGAAGAGGTGAGCTTCACGCTGTTGGGTGACGTGCGGGCCTTGGGAGACTGACATGCTTTTTTTGCCTTCCCTGCCGTACTGGCTTGCCCTGATCTTCTGGTCTGCCATTGTTGTGGGCCTGGTGGCCTCCGGCCTCGGACTCGTCCGGCAACGCGCATCCCTGCTGATCGGCGGCGCGCTCTTGGTGTTACCGGCCTCGCTGTATCTGACCGCGACGCCGCGGTTTCAGTACGTCGGATGGGTGCCCGTGGCGTGCCTGCTCTTGGCGGCATACGCCGTGCGGCGGGACAAGGTGTGGATCGGCGGGCTATTGGTCGCTGCCGGGGTCATATTCTGGAGCGTGGTGGCCTCGATGCTCTTCTTCCCGATCCTGCTCCATGTGCTGGGGGCGGGCGCAACCATCGGGCTCGTGGCCGCACGTCACCTCAGCTGGAAGGTGGCGGTGTACGTCCCAGTCGGGATCCTCGGTGCGTTCGTTGGCGCCCTGCTGAGTTTTGGCGATGCGCCGTTGCTCATGCGGTACCCCTATCTCAACCCGTGGACCTTGTCCGTCCTGGCGGCGGTCCTCCTCGTGACGGCTCTTGGGGTCGCGGACAGGAAGGTATTCGGCCGCTGACGGCTCGCCCTCGTGGCTTACTCCTCTCCGAACTTCCTCTCCAGGTACCTCTCCTCCCTGGCGATGACGCCATACGACATGACGAGGAGCGTCGGGACGAGCATGCCGACGACCCATGCGCTGTTGACCCAGAACCCGATGCCAAGCTGGAGGAGCGTGAATGCCAGATAGATCGGATTGCGACTGAACTGATACGGCCCGGTCGTGACGATCGCCGACGTTGGTAGCGGAACACTTCGGCTGCGCACGTCAAGGTCCGCTCCCCCGAGGGTGCACACGCCTCCGGCCGGTCCCGGTCAGAACTCCCAGGTCAAACCAAACGAGGGCAGAATGGGCAGGAGCGTTTCGCCCCTGTTTGCAATCACCCTCCCCTCCGGGAGGTCGATCTTGTAGTCGAAGGACCGCAGGTTCTCCCGATTGTAGAGGTTGAAGACGTCCAGGAAGACGCTCAACGCGCCCCTGCCCACCTGGAAAGTCCGGGTGACACGGAGATCCATTCGATGGTAGGCCGGCAGTCGTCGGGCATTGATCTCGCCCGGCCGCTCGGTCACTAGCAGTTGAATGCACGAGTCGGGGCTGCAAGATCGCGTCCCGGGTGGCGGGTTGTTGGCCGGGACGACCCCGAGCGTGTCGACCTGGAACTCCATGGGGGTGCTCGGCCATCCCGTGTGGTATTGCCAACCCGCCGAGAGCTCCCAGTCGCTGTTCGGCTTGTAGTGCCAGCGCGCGTTCAAGGTGTGGCGCTGATCGAGCGTCCTCGGGATCCATCGGCCCTCCAGCCTGTCTTCAGCCCGCGCCACAACGTAGCTCGCCGACCAATCGGAGTGGCCACCGAGGGGTCCCGAAAAAAGGAGCTCCAGTCCCGTGGCGCGTCCTCGCTCGGGGTGGAAACGGAGCCTGTCGTTCCCGGCCTCGGGGAAGGGGATTATCTCGCGAATGACGTTGAGATAGCGCGGCCGTTGATCGGAGACGGTGCGATGGTAGGCCTCGGCCCGCACCTCCACGCCCCCCTCGAAGACATGCTGGATGCCCACGGCGACCTGCTCCGCGCGTTCGGAGGGGAAGAACACCGTGTCCCCATCCACGACGGACAGCTCCTCTATCCCGTGGGATTGGTAGTACGTCCCCAAGCTCGCACGCAGCGTCGTATTCGCTGCCAATTGGATGGCGGCTTGGACTCTCGGCGCCACGTCGGAGTCGGCCGTGTGGCTGCGGTAGTCGTACCGAGCCCCCAGCTCGAGCGTCAGTCGATCGTGGGGCTGCACTCGGGTCGCCAGGTAGACGCTGGTCTCTGTTGCTTCCGGACGGAGGGACACGCGGACGGAGTCGACCTCGATCCCGACCGTGCCGCCTCCCTGGTGGACCTCCTGACCGATCTCGCTGCGATACCTGTAGTCAGACTGCGCGAGGCGAAGCTGGCCACCGAACTTGAGCACGATGTTGTCACCGGGAGCCCAGCGCCAGTCCTGCCGCAGGGTCAGGAAGTCGAACTCGCCTTCGTCGCTCACCTCGACGACGTCCGCTACCTCCGAGGCCCCCCGGTCGATAACGAACCCCGTCCGGCTTCGCGAGAGAGAGGCGGCGGACAACACCGTCGAAGCGTCCACCGCAGGCGAGAGCTGCCAGGCCCAGTTCACCCAGGCATTTGCATTCCTCCAATCGGTGCGCAGCTCGCCCTGGTCCGTAGGATCTGTGTTGGCGATGAGGTTGAGGTTGTCGCCGGCGTAGAGCACGTGCGCCGAGAGCCGGTGGCGGGTGCCGACCAGGAGCTCGACTTTACCCATGCCGTCGAAGTAGCGGGGGGAGAGGTCGTCGTTGCTGTTCTCGTCCTGGGCCATCGCCAGAACAAGGTCCAGGAAGCCCCGCCTGACCGAGACCAGCCAGCCCCCGCGACCGTCGCTGAACGTTCCTTGGCTACGGGCGGTGATGTTGGAGACGCTGAAGCCGAGTGAGTTGCGCTTGCCGTTTCCGATCGGCTGCTTCGTCCGCATGTCGAGCAGACCGGTCATGCGGTCTCCGTATTCCGTGGGAAGCCCTCCGGCGATGAGGCTCACACCGCGCAGCGTCTGAACGTCCACTATCCCCATAACCGCGTCCAGATCCCGCATGTGGAACGGCTCGAAGAGCTCTGTGCCGTCGAGCATGATCAGCAGCTCATCGTCGTTGCCACCGCGCACGCTCATCTTGGCCGAGATGTCGCCCGTTGCCACACCCGGGATGCGCTCCATCATACGGAAGACGTCCTCACCGAGCTGGGGAAGCGCGTTCATCTCCTCCTGCGTGAGCGTCTGCCGCATCAACGTGGCCTCATCGCCCCCGATCCCGAAGATGCCCGGACCGACCACGATCTCGGCGATCGCCAAGGGATCTCGCGCCAGCCTTAGATCCAGGATTGTGGGACGGTCCAGTGTGACGTCGGTTCGGCGGACCCCTTCGCTGCGGAACCCGAGGGCGTCCACGGCGAGGGTGTAGGCTCCCGGAGGGATGGAGGGGATGAGGAAGCGACCGTCGGCGCCGGTCAGCGTGGCGAGACGCAGCTCGCGCAGCTCAACCCGGGCCGCACCGATGGGGTTGCCCGTTTCGACCTCACGCACGAAGCCCCCCACGACTCCCGTGTCTCGCACTGGGGCGTCGGGTTCTCCGGGTCGTGTGACCAGGATCTGGTTGCGCCGCCCCGTGAAGATCAGCCCGGTACCTTCGAGAAGGATCTCCAGAGCTTCCTGAACCGTCTTGTCGACGCAGGAGCAGAACACTCTGAGATCCGGAGGTATCGACTCCGGGCTGAAGCCGATGGGGACGGCGGAGCGGGCCTGCAGACGCCTGAGGGCATCGATGATCGACACCCCCTCCACTTCCAGGTTCGCCTTCCGGGCCAGGAGTCCGGCGTTTCCACCGGTCTGGGCACCGGCACCGGACAACGATCCGCCCAGCGCGAACGCCACCACGACTGCCACTGCGCCGCAGGTCCGACTCCGCCACCATGTCATAGTCATCTTCCGGTCTCCCCCTCCCTCACACCCCGTCAACACTGCCTAGCCACCGATCCTGACCCCGCCTGCGTCGATGTCGCACTCCGCCTGAACCAACAGGCAGATGGACTCGACGACCTCGTCGAGGGTCTCGTCCCCGAACCACGCCGTCACGGTACGCCTCGTCAGAGCGGGATCGCTCAGCCCAATCGCCACTCCGAAGTGGGCGGCCACCTCCTCCACAACCTGCGGAAGGGGAGTGCCCTGGAAAAGCAGCATACCCCCCGGCCAGTCCAGGAGGTCGTACACGTTCTCGACCGTCTCCACGGAGAAGTCGCCGTTGGTTCCCAGGCGGGCGACCTGCCCGCGGGAGACCTCGGCAGCGCGTCCGTTCGTGGAGGTGACGGCCACCCGCCCCTCCACGACGATCACCTTCAGCTCTGCGTCCCCGCTCGCAATCTCGAAGCGCGTTCCCAGCACTCGCGCATCGCCCAGGTCGGTGTGGACCAGGAAGGGTCGCATGGCGTCGGACTCCACCCCGAAAAAGCCACGCCCGCTCAGCCACGTCTCTCTGAGCTCTGCGTGCTCCACGAAGCGTACACGGCTTCCCGGGCCAAGGCGGATGAAGCTTCCATCGGCGAGAGCCACGGTTACCGCCTCCGTGCTTCCCGCGAAGTATTCGGTACCCATGACCTCGTCGGCGCCGGGGCCCAGGCGACCGATCCAGACTCCCAGGCTCACGGCTGCGATCACTGCCGCGGCGGCCCAGGGCCGAATCTCCTTGCGCCCGATTCCCCGGGCGAAGCGGAGACGTACGTCCTGTCGCCTGAGCGCTTCTCCCTGGCTTACGATCGCCTCGAGGGATGGAGGGGGCGGGACCGACTGGGAGTCGTTCGCCGGTGAGGCCGTCCCGGACCACTGCCATATGGCCGAAACCTCTCTGAAGTACTGTTCGTTTCGGGACGACTCGCCCCGCCAGTTGGCCAGGCGGAGCTCTTCGATCGGCTCGGCCTTCCCGTTCAGGACCCGGATGATGATCTCGTCCATAGTGACCTCCGCGCCTAGCGGCCGGATGTATTCAGTGAAGGCACCTGCTACGCCTCGCCTGTGGTAGTCGTGTCGGTGTCGTGCGACGCCGGGCCCTCCGCTGCCGGCTCCGGCAGGAAGGGGCGAAGCATGACCCTCAGATCGCTAAGGGCCAGGCTCATGTGATTGGCGACGGTCTGCTTGGATATCCCCATGATCTCGGCGATCTCTGCGTAAGAGAACCCGCTCTTCCGCACCAGCTTGAAGATCTCCCTGCGACGCGGGGGGAGCTCTCGTATGGCGCTGTCCACCGCCTGATCCAGCTCGGACAGCTCGACGTCCCGATCGGGAGTGGCTTCACTGGAGAGCGTGTCGGGATCTTCGCGTGGGGCCGAATGGCGGGGTGACTTCAGCACGTCCAGTGCCGCGTTCCTGGCGATGCGGTGAACCAAGGCTCCCAAGGAGCCGCGCGACCACTTCTTCCTCCCCTCCCAGATGCGTACGAACGCGTCCTGGGCCACGTCCTCGGCCTTGTCCCAGCTTCCCACGAACCCGAAAGCATAGTTCACCACCGACGTCCAATGCTCCGCCAGGAGCACCGACATGGCCTGTTCGTCGCCTGCCTGGAGGCAACCCATGAGTAAGTGGTCGTCGTGTGTCATCATCCCCTCAACGACTGGAGCGCTGGATCGTACCAACGGCGCACGTCAATGATTGGTGCGACATCGCGAGGACCGCAATGCAGCGACGGACGCACTTCGCCTTTGGAACCCGATTGCCAGCCTGAAGCATTCGGTAACGACAGGACGAGGCGTCCTGACGCTCTAATACTCTAGACAAGGATGAAAAGGATGATGAAGGGGATGAAGAAGATGATCTCACGCATCACGCCCGCGTTGGCGCTGCTGGTAGCTACGGTAGCGACGACGACGCTTCATGCGGATACACTCGACCGGGTCGTCCCGCGGGTGGTAGCCTCTGGCGCGGAGGCAGGCCCGACGATCCACGTCGTGAACAACCACTCCCGCCCGGTGAGCGTGTACGTGGTCGATTCCCACAACCGCCTTCGCCTGGTGGGCAGGGTGGGCAGCTGGACGGTCAAGAACCTGCCGATTCGCGCGGGCTTGGCCCGGGGAAACGGCACGGTCCAGCTCAAGATCTATCCGGTCCTGCCAGTGTTCGGTCTCGGAATGAGCGTGTTCGAGCCTGCCGGGATCGAGACCAGAGTGCTTTCGGTGCAATCGGATCAAGTGATCGAGCTCTTACTGGAGCCAGACCTGAAGCGCTCAAGGGTCGGTATCGTTTCAAGCTAGGGAGCCAACCCGCGCCTGGTCCGAGGCCTGGCGGTAAGGGATCTGGCGACGTTGCAGTGGCCCCGGTGAGCTGCCAGCTCATCGGGGCTTTCCCGTGGCAGGCGTTGGCCGCACTGAGGGCAAGGCTCTAACGACATCAACATCACCAATCGCCGGTCGTCGAGGCTCACCTTCCCCTCCTGACCGAGCGGCGACCGTCAGGAGAGATCCCTGGTCGAATCCATCGGGTCGTCGTAGCATCCGTGGTACCGAGATGCCGCGCTCGGGTCTCAATCCTAGCGGCGTCTCGAGTGTTGCGGCCTACGTGAAGACGCTCGGCCGCGTCGAGACGGAGGATATTGCTTCTTTCTGGAGAAGTCCCGTGAACAGCAATTCCGTGTCCCGCCGCCGCTTCTTGCAGAGCGCCGGTGCCGCAGCCATTTGGGTTCCAACGTCGGTGAAGGGGTACACGTCGGCCGAGATGCGCTCCCTCGGCTCGGCCGGTGTGATGGAGCTCGACGTTTCGAAATGGGAGCTCGACACACCGGCTCTGTGCGTCGATCTCGATGCACTCGAGGCCAACCTGGCCACGATGCAGCAGACGGTCTCGCGTAACGGCATAGCCAGTCGTCCTCACGCGAAGACCCACAAATGTCCCGCGATCGCCCGGCTCCAGGTCGAGAGCGGGTCGGTCGGCATCTGCACCGCCAAGGTGAGCGAGGCGGTAGCCATGTTCGAGCATGGCATCGACCAGATCCTCCTGACGACGACCAATGTGACGCCGTTCAAGATCAGCCGGGCGATGAGTCTGAGGAAATGGTGCCCCGGATTCGTCCAGGCGACCGATGCCCCTGGGAACGCCCGTGATCTGTCCGAGGCGGCGCAGGCCGCCGGCATAGTGGCCGACGTCGTGGTCGACGTCGACCCGGGGGGGCATCGCACCGGCATCAACGCGGGGGAGCCGGCTCTCGAATTGGCCCAGTTGGTCGACCAGCTGCCTGGGCTCCGGCTGCGAGGCATGCTGTGCTACGACGGCGGGTCACAGCATGTGAAAGGGTTCGAGGCCCGCAAGACGCAGACGCTCGAGCGACTCGCGCCAGCCACCGAGACATTGGCCCTGATGCAGCGATCAGGTCTGAACACGGAGATCTTCAGTGGCGGGGGCACCGGCACATACAACATCGACCACGAGACTCCGGGCATCACCGACGTCCAAGTGGGCAGCTACGTCTTCATGGATGCACAGTATATGGCGATCGGTGGGGCGACCGACGCCGAGGTGTACTCAGACTTCCAGGCCTCTCTGACGATCCTCACGACGGTGCTCAACGATCAGTACGAGGGACGGGTCACGACCGATGCGGGCGCCAAGGCGTGTACGATCAATCGACCATGGCCGATCGTCAAAGGCGAGACGGGGATGAGCTACACGTCCGGCTCGGACGAGTTCGGAACGCTCCGCTACGACGACCCCTCGAGGACGTACCGTGTCGGAGACAAGCTCGAGTTGATCGTGTCGCACTGCGACCCGGTGGTGAATCTCTACGACCAGATGTATGCGATTCGGAACGACCGGGTGGAGGCCGTCTGGCGGATCGCGGCGCGGGGGATGTCCACGTAGTCGGAGTATGGCATCCGCCGGGATGGCCTCCGCCGGAGTCATCGCCGGGTGCGCGGGCGGTGCGACGGCCTAGGGCAGGCTCCGTCGTAGCCGCCCCTCAGCTTCCCGGTGCGAGCCTGAGCTTCAGCCCCGGAATGTCGGCGAAGTCGCGCTCGTTGAGCGTCCAGAGCGACGCGCCCCATGAGATCGCACACGCCGCGATCGCGAGATCGATCTCCCGCCCACGAGGCCTGGCTACCTCGCCGTAGAGATGCGCGGCGAGGGTGGCCTCGTGCGGCCCGAAGGGCACGGTGTCCTCCAGGGGCAAGAGCGCCTGTTGTGCCTCAAGCTCCTCGGGGATTCTGGGACCCCGGAGCCATTCGTAAGCGACCAGGGTGGGAAGGCCGACACGCTCGCCCTCCGCGAAGACACTGCGAAGCGCGGGTGCCAGCGTGCCTCCCGCACCCAGCGCTTCGATGAGGACCGACGTGTCCAGCACGATCAACAGTCGGGCTCGGCCACGGTCTTGCGGCCTCCGCCCCGCCGGGACGACCGCACCTCCGCCAGCTCTCGCTCCACCTCTTCACGCGGGCGGTCCGGGATCACCGGGACTACCTCGTCGAATCGGTCGAGCGTGCTCTGACGCTCTTCCTCGGAAAGACGGCCGATCTCCTCGCCGTATACGCGCAGCGCCTCCCGCACGACCTGGCTCTTCGGCATGGAAAGGCGCAGTGCGGCGCGGTTGAGTTGCCGCACAGCGTCCTCATCGAGCGTGAAGGTCATTTTGATCATGCCACCCTTCGGTCGCGATCGGTGCAATATGGTGTTATGGTTATATGGTATTATGGCCACGAATTGAAGGCAAGAGCCGGGTCCCCGCGATGATCAGCTTGTCCTGAGCCTCCTCGAGTCGCTGCTCAAGTCGTACGTATACTCACGATATAAAGATACGTATACGTCTCCGAAGAGGGACTCCCGTGCTCCTCGAGGGCGCCGGATCGGCACGAAGTGGTGCCGCCCTGGTGATCGCCTCCCCGGTCGATCCTGTGCGGCGTCGCGGCTTACCGGACCCTGGTAAGCGACAACCCGTCCCCGATGGGTACCAAGCTCAGCGAGATCCGGTCGTCGGTGGCCAGCTTGCTGTTCAAGCGGCGAATCGCCCGGCTGTCCGCGTCCGTCACCGAAGGATCGACCACCTTGCCCTCCCACAAGGTGTTGTCGATGGCGATGAGTCCACCCGGCCGCACGAGCCTGAGCGCGCTCTCATAGTAGGCGTCGTACCCTTCCTTGTCCGCGTCGATGAAGGCGAAATCGAAGCGACCCTCCCCGCCCTCGGCCAGGAGTGCGGCCAGGGTCTCGGTGGCCGGGGCCAGCCGAAGGTCGATCTTGTGGCCGACCCCCGCCTCATCCCAGTAGCGCCGGGCGATCGAGGTCCACTCCTCACTCACGTCACACGTCACGAGCCGCCCGTGCCCGGGCAGCGCGGAGGCCACCGCCAAGGCGCTGTACCCCGTGAACGTGCCCACCTCGAGAGCGTTTTCGGCACCGATGAGCTCGACCAGCAGGGCCATGAACTGCCCCTGCTCGGGTCCGATCTGCATGTTGGAGTTCGCGAGCGTCGCGGTCTCCTCCCTGAGCCGCCGCATCACGTCAGACTCACGGACCGAGTGCTCGAGCAGGTACGTGTACAGGTCGGCCGGCAGGTGGTTGGTACGGCGGGTCATGTCGGAGTCTGAATTCCTTGGTTGTTTCGGACCGCGCGGGCTAGCTTCCGTCCTGGTTGTTCTGTTGGTCCTCGAGGAAGCAGGGCTGGCAAACGAGAGTGAGTGACAAGCCCTTCGCCGGGACGCCCAGACAACAATAGGAGAACCGAAATGGCAACGTTGAACGACAAGCAACTGGAAATGTGTTCGACAAGCAAATGGGATTTCTCGGATCTGAGGGCGTTATTCATCAACTGTACATTGAAGTGCTCACCAGAGCTCTCGCATACGCAGGGGCTAATCGATATCTCCAGGGCCATCCTCGAGAAAATCGGCGTATCCGTAGACGTGCTGCGTGCGGTGGATTATGACATCGCCTACGGCGTCTGGCCGGATATGACCGAACATGGCTGGGAAGACGATGCGTGGCCCGCCATTCTCGCTAAGGTGATGAGGTCGGAGATCCTCGTCATTACCTCACCCATCTGGCTGGGCGAGAAATCATCGGTTTGTACCAAGGTGATCGAACGACTGTACGCGGCATCCGGACAGCTCAACAGCGACGGGCAGTACGCCTACTACGGTCGCGTCGGTGGCTGCCTGATCACAGGCAACGAGGATGGTGCCAAGCATTGCTCGATGAACATTCTGTACTCACTGCAACATCTTGGCTTCGTCATCCCACCCCAGGCTGATGCGGGCTGGCTCGGTGAAGCGGGCCCCGGACCCTCGTACCTCGACGCTGGATCAGGCGGTCCGGAAAACGAGTTCACTAATCGCAACACAACCTTCATGACATGGAACATGCTCCACCTGGCACGTATGATCAAAGACGCCGGTGGGATTCCAGCCCATGGCAATCAGCGTTCGGCGTGGGACGCAGGTTGCAGGTTCGATTTCGCTAATCCGGATTATCGTTAAGGGCGTCAGGGGGGCAGTCATGGCCAATCTAGATGACACAAAAGAACGGATGAACCAGCAACCTCGATTCTCGGAGTTGGCAGCTGCCTGGCTCGAGGAAGTGCCCACAGATGGCGTCTGGGCGGACGTGGCCGCAAAACACGTCATCAACAGACTGTTGCAGTAGAACCAGCTCGGGTCACCTCCCCAATCCAATGTCCGTCGATGGCCGTATCCCATTGGCGGCGCACACTGCACCAGCGAGCTTTTCGTGGAGGGGGCCATGGACCTGACGCTTGCATTTTCCGAGGCGGCCGAGACATTGTGGGGAGCCGAGCTCGGGACCCAGCGTCACACACTCGTTCCGGCCCGGGACCGGCCTACCGAGAGACCGCCGCGCGCTTCCCGCACGGCCTGGTGTCTGGACGGAGGGTCCGCAGATGGTGCCTGCAGCTTCCAGCGAGCCATGTCGACTAGCACGTTGAACGCAGGCGGGACGGATCTCGACTTGATGGAGCGGATCGGAGGGGGACACGATCGGGCCTTGGGCGAGCTCTACGATCGCCACGGTGCGGTGATGTACTCGCTCGCCAGATCCATCGTCTCTGAGCCGGCGGACGCGGAGGAGGTCGTGGCCGACGCGTTCCTGCAGATCTGGCGCGGGGCCCCCCAGTACGATCGGGGTCGGGCCTCCGTCGGAGCGTTTCTCGCCGTCGTGACCAGAAGCCGGGCGCTCGACGTGGTGCGGGCCCGGCGGCGGCGTGGCGCGGCGGAGGACCGGGCTGCCGCCGGGAGCGAGAGCGGGCTGGCCGTCACCCTGTCGGCTTCGGATCCAGCCCCGGATCGCGCGTTCGAGCTCCGGGAAACGGGTGCCGTCGTGCGCCTGGCGCTCGACGCGCTGCCGGAGTCCCAGAGGGAGGTCATCTTGCTCGCCTACTTTGGCGGCTACAGCCAGACCGAGATCGCGGCTCGACTCTCCGAGCCGCTGGGTACTGTGAAGACGCGTGTGCGCACTGGAATGCAGAAGCTCCGTGAGGCTCTCTCCCCCCACGCCCCGGAGGTGGAATCGTGAGCCCGAGGGATTGGACGGAGATGGCCGCGGCCTACGTCCTGGGCTCGTTGGATCCCGAGGAGCTGGCCTCGTTCGAGCAGCACCTCGCCTCAGATCCCGAGCTCGAGCGCGATGTAGAGTCCTATCGGGAAGTCATGGGCGCCCTTGCCGGGGCGACGCCCGCCCGCGAGCCGCCCGCGGCGCTGAAGGAGCGCATTCTGGTCGAGGCCCGAGGCCGACCGGCGTCACCGCCATCGCCTGCGCAGCAGGGCCCGAGGGGATCGAAAGGGCGGGGGACGGCGCTCCCCTGGCTGCTCGCGGCGGCCGGAGTCATCGTCAGTCTGGGTCTCGGGACGGCCTATCAGCGGATGCGAACGGAGAACGCCACGCTGCGAGTCGCCTACGACCGGGTGGCATCCGATCTCGAAGCCCGCGATTCCCTCCTCGCGACGTTCCTCGGGCCCGACGTGCGAACGGCGACGCTGGCGGCCACCGGTCGACCCCCGTCCGCCCGTCTGTTCTGGAACACCACCATCAGCTCGGTGGTGGTGGCGGCGTTCGACCTACCGCCGGCCCCGGCAGGCCGCACCTATCAGCTCTGGGGGATCGTGACCGGCCTCGACCCGGTGAGCCTCGGCACCTTCCAGACGAGAGCCGACGGGACGGCGATCTTCCGAAGCCCGGTGCCGGAAGGCTTCGAGTTCGAGCTCGGGGCCGTCACCGAGGAGCCCGCCGGCGGATCGCCCCAGCCGACGTCCACACCGTTCCTGGTCGGCGCATGGTCCGCGGCGCCCTGATCTGAGGACGGGGCGGCGATCCCGCGACTCCCCGAGCTCTCTCCACACACCAGACCAATCCGACTCGCGGCGACGGGCGTAGAGACGATGAAGTCTCGCGCCCGTTTTTAGTTCTTCGCATGGAAAGGGTTGGATCCAAATGACCAAATCTGAAAGTCGACACCGGGCCCTCGTGACCGCTCTTGCGGTCGTGGGGTTGCTCGCCGGACACGTGGTGATCCGGGCGGCGGACCACGCCGACTCACCCGACACCTCAGAGGGCAATCTCGACGTAAACGACCTCTACGTCTTCAACCAGGGGGACAACGTCGTCTTCGCGATGACCGTAAGCCCACTGCTCACGCCGGGTGAGTCCACGTCGGGCGCCGCCTTCAACCCGAGCGGTCTGTACCAGTTCAAGCTCGACCGGGAGCGCGACGGAATCGAGGACGCGGTGATCCAGATCCTGGTCTCGGGAGAGGGCACGGGCCAGATGGTCGACGTGCGAGGCCCCGTCCCGGCCGCAGTGATCGGAACCGCCAACAACATGCTCGCGGCCGCCCCGTCGGCTCGAGGCGCATTCAACACGACCTTCTCGGCCCAAGGCATGACCGTGTTCGCGGGGCCGCGTGACGACCCCTTCTTCATCGATCTGTTCGGCGACAAGAGCCTCACGAGCGTGCTCAATGCCGTGTTCTCCGGCGTTCTGGGCGAGCTGGTCGGAAGCGCCGACGAGCAGACGCTCTCGTTCGCGGACCCCGGCATGGACGACCTCGCGGGCCTGAACGTCCTGGCGATCGTCGTGGAGATGCCCAAGTCGATGGTGGCCGGAGCACTGGGAATCGGACTCTCGGACACGTTCTTCGCATGGGCGACCACCAGCATCCGCCAATGAGGGGGCGAGTCATGTACCAGAATCCACTGACAAAGCCAATCATCGAGAGAGGTGAGATCATGATCGACCCAACCATTGTACGTCGCGTATCCGCCTGGCTGCTGATCTCCGCACTGGCCGTGGGCTGCGACGACGACGATCCGTCAGGTCCCGAGCCCTTCCCCGACATCGGAGTGAGCGCGCCGGCGCTGGACTTGGGTGAGATCGATCTGAACTTCGGTTCTAGCGTGCAACAGACGGTGACGGTAACGAACGGTACGCTGTACAGCGCCACTGATAGGTAACCTTCTTGGGAACTCAGACGAGTGGAATCGGCTCTCAAGGTCGAGCAGCGCCGACCCTGATCTCGCTCAACGGTATCAGATCATAGCCCGATTGAAACGGCCAGGTTTGCAGTTTTTAGTCCACCTCAGAAACTTTTGGCGACGGACGCCTTCTCGATAGCTAGCGATTCAAGCTAGGAGATAGAGCAATGTATTTTAAGCAGAGCCTCGATGAACGGTGTGGTTGCGCGTCCTATCTGGTAGCGTCTCGGCAGTCGCAGGAGGCGGCGATCGTCGATCCGTCAATCGAGACGCAGCAGTACGAAGAACTGTTGCGCGAGCGCAACTTTCAGTTGCGCTACGTGATCGATACGCACGTGCACGCGGACCACGTGTCGGGAGCGCGCAAGCTTCCGGCGGACCATGGGGCCGAGTTGTGCCTGCACGAGTCGGCACAGGTCGTCTATCCGTTTCGGCCACTCAAGGACGGAGAAGAGCTGGTGATGGGGCAGCTGCGTTTACGCGTGATGCACACGCCCGGGCATCGCCAGGAGCTGATCTCGGTCCTGATCATTAACCCGCCCCGCAGCCCGGAGCCGTCGATGGTGCTGACGGGTGATTCGCTGCTTGTCGGTGACGTCGGCCGGCCCGACTTTGGGGGCGGTGATGCCACTGCTCAGTATAACAGCGTGATTCGCTTGCTCGAGCTGCCTGACTGGGTGGCGGTCTTCCCCGGTCACTTTGAGGGACCATGTGGCAGAGGGATGTGTGGCCGACCCAACACCACCATCGGCTTTGAGCGGCTGTACAACCCATTGGCCCGCCTGAATCGCGATGCCTTTGTTGCAACCCTCTTGGACACCGTACCCGCCCGGCCTCTGAACATGACTGCTATTGAGGCGACCAACCGGGGTGTTGCCGACGTGCCGTGGGCCATGTTGGCTACCAACCCTGCGGTCAACGAGATCAGTATCGATGTATTGGAAACTCGTCCACCAGAAGCGCTCATGTTGGACGTGCGCGAACCAGAGGAGTACCAACACGGACACGTGCCCGACGCGATTAACATTCCCCAGGCAGACCTGGCCTCACGGCTGGACGAGGTGCCGCGGGACCGCCTCGTGATCACCATATGCCAAGGCGGGATGCGTTCACTCCGGGCTGCCCAGTTTCTGGTGCAGATGGGCATCGGGCAGGTGGCGAGTGTCAAAGGTGGGACCGCAGCCTGGCGCGAGGCGGGCAAGGCGGTTGCCGGCGGCGACCTCAGTGTGGAAGAGCCTCGCGTCACCGAAACGGAGTGGACGCATGCCGGAGCCAGCAGCAGCCACCTGACCTAGCTCGCCCACCACCCCCTTCAATCACCGCCCCCTGGGACCGCCCCCTGGGGCGACGATTTCGGCCTTGGTGGGCCGCCAGATCAGCGCTTGATGCACTCGCGTCGACGTTCGGGTGGAGGCCACCTGTCGGACCTGGCGACCCGTGCTCAACATAGGGTCCAACATAGAGACCCCTTCCGCCAAGGAGCCGAAGGAGTTTCACATAACGCTGTATATCACAACGATTTACATCAGTGGAGCCAGCGTTGCTCCCCACGACTTCGACGTAGGAGCCACTCCCTACCGACATGCCGATGCCCGCGACGACCCACAGGGTTGCCGCTGTCGTGAGTCCGGTAACGGTGCCACGCGCCTGAATAATCGTACCCGCTCCGAGAAACCCGATGCCCGTTATGATCTGAGCCGCGATGCGCGCTGGATCTCGGACTGCACCCTCTATGGCGAGTCCGCCGAAGCGGATGGACCAATCGGTGAACAGAGCCGCTCCCAGCATCAGAAGCGAAGCCAGTACAAGCACGCGAAGTCCCAGTATCGGTTACGGAATTGGTCTGAGTACGAGGCCGGCCTCCAGCGTCGTGGCGGGCTGACCGTCTGGCTTTCGCAGGCTACCGAGCGAGCGACCGATCCACCTACTCATCGACAGCAGAGGACTTAGGATTCACGTCGGGCATATGCAGAAACCGCCCAGGAACAGAGCTTGGCGCAAGCTGCACCTCGCTGTTGATGCTGATACAGGTGAGATCGTCGCATCAGATCTGACCGCGCGCCGGACGCATGACTGCACTCAGGTCCCGGCTTTGTTTGAGCAAATTGCTGACCGCATCGAATCGGTCTCGGCGGGGCTGTTCGCCGGCAGTATGATCCCTGAGAAGTTTTTCCGCGCTCCCGACGGTATCGAGCCCACGCCATGTGATGACCGAGTTGCCAAGCTTGTCGCCATTCCGCATAGCGCCAGAGGCCAGACCCCCGTACCGACGGATCCGCCAAGGAACCGGGCAAGGCGGTCATTCGTTGTGAAGGTGTGCCTCAACGGGGATAAGCCATGAAGAACTCAGTGGCCGTCGCTGTGCTCGCCCTGTCGGTCTGGGGATGCATATCGGGCGACGTGGAAGCGAAGCTCGGCGACGATGGGCAGATGGAGGCCAACGCCGACCCGGCAAAATGGGTGAGCACAGCGCCCGGAGGTACGGAGGTGACCGTGCGCCCCGACCGCTACCCGGTGGAGATGGGCACGACCGAGTTCCACATCACCCTGGATCGCGCCGTTCCCGAGGGCACCCCCGTTTCCATCGACGTCGTGTCCCTCGAGATGCCGGCCATGGGCATCCTCAGGTACCCGGCCGAGGCGGAGGGTCCCCTGGACTACACGGCCCGGGCCGAGATCAGCATGGACGGCCAATGGGCGGTCTATGTGAACCTGGGTGACGGAACCGATGCGGCCTCGTTTGAATTCGAAGTAGAGCCGGGCATGATGGGCGTCCATGAGCACGGCGGCGGCGCCATGACCGGAGACGGAACCGGGACGGACCACGGTCACCCGTAGTCGTTTTCTGAGGATCCCGGGCCCGAATGAGGTCCGGGAAATAACCGTTTCACCTTGTGAGGTGGAGGTAAGTTACCATGCTCAAGTTAGCACTGACCACGCTGTCCATCGGGCTTGTGGCGCTGGCCGCGCAGCCTGCATCTGCACAGATGCAGGCAGCGGAGGGTAGGGAGGTCTCGTTCACGGCCAACGTGGTCGACCTTTCCTGTAAGTCCGTCTACAACCTGTCCGGCGACGACCACCGGATGTGCGCCCAAGTGTGCTTCGACAACGGCGTTCCGCTGGCCCTCCAAGGCGAGGACGGAACCCTGTACGTGCCGGTCACCATGGCCATGGGCCAGGAGCGGGGCGACAAGGATCTGAGAGGTCACGCCGAGCACACGGTGAACGTGACCGGAAAGGTCATCGAGCGCGGTGGCCTGAACACGATCCTCATCGAGAGCATCTCTATGCAGCGGTAGTGAGAATGCGGTCGATGCATCAAAAGGCATCGATGCGACGAGGCCGGGGCTTCGGCTCCGGCCTCGCTCTCCTACTCGTAGCTCTCACGGGCTGCGGGGATCGGGGGCCACCCCCCGGGGAGCCGTTGCCGGACTACCGGGGGCCGTCCGTCACCGAGCAAGCTGGCTGGACGCTTATCGAGAGTCTGGACCCCGCCGAGCGCCTCCTGATCTACGAGGATCCCCCAGCCGAGGGCCTCCAGCTTCTCTTCATGGACGGCCGAGCGGCCGCGCCTCTGCGGGACGGTGGAGCGGCCTGGCCCGACGCCGACGGCGCACGGATCCTGGTCTTCGACGACCGTGGGGTGGTCGCGCGGGTCGCGCAGGGAGTCCTTCCCGACGACCGCAACCTCACGAGCCCCGTCTCCGTCGCTATCGACGGCGAGTCGCTGCTCGCCGTGGAGGCCGACGGGTTGGGACTCCGCTTCGCCGACGACAGACCCCTGGAGTGGGTCTCCTACGGTGTAGAGGCCCCGGCATTCGGGGGAAGCGCGGGTGCCATGGTGGCGGCCCGGAGCGTCTACGAGTTCCACCTGGCGCCCATCCGCTCGAGCGACCCCCTGCTCTGGATCCGAGACGGCGACACGGGCGAGATGACACCGGTCGGATCTCCGGCCGAGCCGCCGGATACGTTCCTCGGGCAGCTGGTCAACACGGGCTGGGCAGTGGCCGCCGGCGACGGATCGGTCGTCTACGCTTCGGCCCTGAGACCCGAGTTGGTGGCGTTTGACACCCGAGGCGACACCGCGTGGGTGAGTCGCTGGCAGCCCGGCGAGACCGTCGCGCCGCCGTCCCTGGGCGTCGTCGACGGATCCGTGACCCCGATCTTCTCGGTGCTGCAGTTCGGATTGGTCACCGGGCCCGACGGGTTGATCTACGTCCTGGCCGCCATGACCCCGGGCGGCCCCCCCGACAACGTCCTGGCCTTCGACCAGGACGGACGGTTCGTCCGGTCCGGACCCATCTCCAAGGACGATGCCGTCTGCGCCGACAGACGTGGCCGCATCTACACTGCCAGCCGCGAGGACGCCCTCTCTCGGACCGGCGAGCCGGAGCGGGCCGCCTTTCCGGAGTTCGACCTCCCCAGACTGGGTCACCCGGGCCGGACGCGCCTCGAGGCCCGCCGCGGGAAGGTCGTGGTCGTGAACTTCTGGGCCAGTTGGTGCGGACCTTGCCGTCGGGAGATGCCCCTCCTGGAGGCCTTCGCCCGGGAGCTCGATCCCGAGCAAGCCACCGTCATCGGACTGAACGAGGACATCGATCCCGACGACGCTCTGGCGTTCGTCGAGGAGATCGGGGGCGTAAGCTACGTCCAAGGCCAGGGCGGTGGGCGTCTGAGAAGCCGTTATAACTATCGCGGTCTGCCGTATACAGTTGTGTTGGATCGTGATCTTCGGGTCATCCGCGGCTTTTACGGGTTCGGATCGACCATCGACCCGATCAAGGAGACCGTGGAGAAGGAGCTGGCCGCCGGAGGGCTTCCCGCCGAAGCCGGACCGAAGTAAAGCGTCGCGCCGCGTTAGCCACAGAGCCGGATCTCGTCGCGG
The DNA here is from genome assembly GCA_965238005.1 of Longimicrobiales bacterium. Lineage (GTDB taxonomy): Bacteria > Gemmatimonadota > Gemmatimonadetes > Longimicrobiales > Gaopeijiaceae > CBDCKN01. The sequence continues at coordinate 1,008,055 of OZ250165.1, read as the reverse complement.
GACCCTATCCCTCCAGAGCGTAGTTCCTGGCGAGCTCCATGAGGCGAGCGGGAGCGACCTCACCCACCAGAGCCTGCTCGACCTGCGGCGTGGCCCACGTGATCACCGACGGTCCCACCGCATTGCCCGACCTGAGCTGGGAGGAAACGGCCGGCTCGCGCTGCACCACTCCCGACTTGGGAACCAGGTAGTGGGAGATCTCCCGGCCGTCCTCGATGTAGCGAATCATGGCTCCCCGGCGCCCATCCAACAGACATATCTCCGCCCCGGCCAGCCTCAGGCCCTCCACCTCCATGGGCATGATGGAGAGCCCTAGCTCGCGGGTCAAAAACCGGCCGATCTCGTTCACGTCGGAGGTGATGATGCGATCCTCGCCCACGGCCCGCCGGAGGTAGTCCTCGACGAACAGCCCGGCCTCTTCCTGCGGAGCCGAGCGCTCCACGAGGAAGCTTCCCAGCGCGACGAGGAAGAGCGCCGCGATGGACGAGACAGCGGCGAGCGCCCACCGCCTGCGGGTGAGCGACCGGACCCCAGCGTCGACGTTTTCCGGAACACCGAGAGCCCTGACCCGCTCACGGGCCAGCGAGTCGAAGACGCGCTCGCGAACGCGCCGGGGGGTCCGTTGCCGACTCACCCGGTCGTACACGTCGAGAAGGAGCCTGTCCTGCTCGAAATAGCCCTGGCAAGCCTCGCACGTCTCCACGTGCAGCCGTGCTTCCAGGACGGCCGTGCCTGCCAGCCGAGGCCGCTCGGGCGGCCAAAGTGCATATCTAGCTTCCGTGCAATTCATGCTTCCTGCGCCCTACGTCACGTCTGCGTTGGTACCGTTCCGCTGGTCCGGTCCGCGGAGGACCGCGGTCAGGAGCAGGTGCCGGTACCCAAGGAGATCCTTCAAGTCATTTAGATCCGTCTCTAGGACGCGTGAGGCCTCGGAATACTTCCATCTGCGAAGCAACACGAGCCACAGCGCCGCACGGGCACGCGGGGGAATTCTCCGGGCCGCCTTGTGGAGAGCGAAGGGATCCACCTCCACCCTTCGCACGAGCGGGGGAGAGGGGACCTCGAGGTCCTCGACCGAAGCGCCGTCCGAGTCGCCTTCGGAGACGGCGGACAGATAGGCGTGCACCATCCGGCCCTCCAGCCATCGGGCCACGTCGGTCCCCTGCTCCACCTTGCGGAACGCATGAAAGGCGCCCGTCAACGTGCTCAGCAGAAGGTCCTCGGCGGCCTGTCCCTCGCCCGCTTTGAGAAAGAGGGCCCCGTGGTAGAGGCTGTCGATCTCCTGACTCGCAAGCTCTTCGAAGGTTCGGTGCATCGAGGCTCTTCCCGGTCGAGCGGCAGAGCCCCGTGCCCTGCTCTCCAATCGAATACGTCCGGATGTGAAAAGGTTCACGGTCATCCTTGCGCCACGCGGCCCGGGCGACCCACCGTTCAAGGGAGCAGGCCCACCCCAGGACGGAAGACGTTGTGCCGCAGATAGCCAGGAACGATCCCAGATTTCTGGCGGACGTCGAGCCCGACGTGATGAGGCGCTCCCGGCTCTCAGGCACGGGCACGATCCGGGAGACGGGCGAGGTGTTCCCCTATGTCGTGCGGTTTCTGGATCCGAACGACATCGAGCCGCTTCTGGTCCTTCATCACGAAGTGCTGGACTGCATGCCCGAGCCACTCCTCCTCTACGAGCGTGACTACGACTTCTGCCACAGCGTGCGCCGGATCCTCGAGAAGGCCGGGCGAGGGGACGACTACCTGGAAATCGGGCTGGGCGGGTCCTGGCAGTGGAACCCGATCGACGATCCGCTGCTCGACACCTATTCGCTCGCCTACAGCGTCGCCTCCCTGATCAACCAGATCTTCGGCAAGAGCCGCGAGCCGTTCTGGCAGCTTTCATGAGTGCTGTAAACGGTTTACTGTAAATGCCTTACGCAGTTGGATGTGGAGCGTTACCCCCCATTTTTTCCGCCGCAACGAAACGGATGTCGTTGGCCCTCCTAGGCCGTGAAAGGACGGGTGTAGGGCCGTCCCAGATGCGCGAGCCCACTCCGGTCAGGGCAGTCCCCACTCTTGGGGCGCGACAGCTAGCTAGGAGTCTGCGCCGCAGAACCCTGCGGCGGCTATCTTTGGTGGTAGCGAAGGCATTGGGAAGGCTTGCGGATCACCGAGGGGGGTGAATGGGAACGACATTTCGACCGTACGATCCGGAGCAGATGTTGTTGCTGCCTCCGGATCTTCGGGAGTGGGTGTCGGAGGGTCATTTGGCGCACCATGTGAGCGACCTGGTGGACGCGGTGGAGCTGAGCGCGTTCTACGGGCGGTACCGGGGGGACGGGCGGCGCAACTCGCCGTACGACCCTCGGATGATGGTCAAGGTGCTGATCTACGCGTATGCGACGGGCACCTTCTCGTCGCGGAAGATGGCGAGGAAGCTGGAGGAGGATGTCGCGTTTCGGATGCTGGCGGCGGAGAACTTCCCGAAGCACCGGACGCTGTGCGAGTTCCGCAAGCGCCATCTCGGGGATTTCCGGGCGGTGTTTGTGGAGGTGGTGATGCTCGCGCGGGCCTTGGGGCTGGCGGGGCTTGGCAGGGTGTCGGTGGACGGGACGAAGGTTCGGGCGAACGCGAACAAGCGCAAGGCGATGAGCTACGGCCGGATGGTGACCGGGGAGCCTCGGCTGGAGGCGGAGATCCGGGGGCTGTTGGAGAGGGCCGAGGCGGTGGACGAAGCGGAAGACGAGCGCTACGGCGAGGAAGCATGCGGAGACGAGGTGCCGGAGGAGCTCAAGCGGCGCGAGGACCGGCTGGCGGCGATCCGGGAGGCGAAGGCGCGCCTGGAAGCCGAGCAGAGAGCGGCGGACGACGCACGGGGCCGCAAGCCGGGGCAGACGCGCAACCCGAAGGGCGGCAGGCCCTACAAGCGGGAGTACGGAGAGCCGGACGAGGCGGCGCAGAGCAACTTCACGGACCCTGAGAGCCGGATCATGAAGACGAGTTCGGAGGGGTTCCAGCAGTGCTACAACGCACAGACGGTCGTGGAGGGGGAGAACCAGCTGGTGGTCGGGGCCGAGGTGACGGACAACGCGAGCGACCAGGGCCAGCTGGTGCCCATGGTCGACGCGGTGGCGCAAGCGTACGGCGAGACGCCGGCGCAGGTGCTGGCGGACACGGGCTATTGCAACGAGCGGGATCTCGAGGAACTGGAAGAGCGAGACATCGACGGGTATGTGGCGCTGGCCCGGGAGGGCAAGGCCGCCCCCACGGTTGACAAGGAGGAATATCCGGCGAAAGTCCGCATGGCGGAGAAGCTGGCGAGCGAAGATGGCCGCAGACGCTACGCACGGCGAAAGTCGCAGGCCGAGGCGCCCATCGGCTGGATCAAGGAAGTGATGGGCTTTCGACGATTCAGCTTCCGGGGCCTCGAGAAGGTCCGGGCCGAGTGGACCCTCGTGTGCCTGGCACTCAATGTGAAGCGGCTGCACACCCTTCAGGCGGCATGACTGCACGAGGGTTCACCCGCATCTGCCGGCGCGAGGGCTCTCGTAGCTCTCTTGCCCCCCCAACGCATCCATTCCGCTCTCCCGATCCGTCGCAGACACAAGTCCTCAACCTCCCAATCACCCGGATCCGCCTCGCCGCGGACGGCTCGATGACCATTCGGCTCAGTCAGCTGTGCTTCTGCGGCGCAGACTCCTAGCTAGCTGCTAGTCGCGCTGGCCGCCACCGTCCCCTCGTCGTCGACGGTCGAATCGTAGTCCTGGGCAGCGGCCAAGAAAGCCCGTCTTCCGACCGTCTATCGGCGCTTACGCCCTCCGGGCGAGTTGCCAGGTTCCTACGACCGAACACACGCGCTTGTCGATGTTCGCCAACGTGACCTTCGCGTCGGATCTATCGAGTTTCAACGTGAAGTCCGGCGGGTCTTGGCCAACCGGGATTCCAATGGACGGGCCCTCCGGCGCGAACTTGGAACGAGGAACATCCGCGACTTGAGCCAAGAGAGAGGTGGGGATCCTCACCATTTCGTAGAAGGCCTTCTTCTTGAACAGCCGAAGTTGAATGATAGCACCCACTGCGGCGGTATACTCCTCGAACAAGCGCTTGGTCTTGTCTTCTCGGTGGGCCGCACTGCGAGCGTCCTGAATCCATGCTGCCTCGCAAAGCTTGGAAATGTGCAGTGACCCGACGCGAAGATTCGCTGCCGCGGTGGACTTCAGGCTGATTCGGAGCCCGTCCATCTCGACATCCCAAAAACGCTGACCGTCAGGCGCTTTCCGAATGTCGTGACCTGCGGCATGTGCTGCGCGTACGAACGCCGCCTCAAACGAGTTCGTCGCCAGTGGCGCTCTCAGGAAGTAATCGTGAATGAGCAGTGTTGTTCGGAACTCCTTCTCGAATCGCGGGCTGAGGAACGGCGAGGGTGAAGCGAAGGTGGGATCGGACGGGAACCCCAGTTCGGCTGCCTGCGTCTCGGCATCCGGGGACGTAGGGAACGTGGTCTCGCAAGGGCCACGCATCGCGGCAAGCAGTTCGTCGAGGTATCTCTGCTCCGTGGAGTCCGGTGGGGTCGTCATGCCGCGTCGCGCACGAGATCTGACAACCGCAAGCTTGTGTCAGCCAAGACGAGTTCTTGGATGCTGGGTCGTTCGCCCGTCAGAATCCACCGGCAGAGATGCGCGAGCTGATAGGAAACCAGCGGGGGTACCGCGTCCCCGATATGGCGATACGTGTTCGCCAGTGATGACCCGTTGAACTGATAGTGGTGAGGAAAGCCGTTCAGAACTGCCATTTCCGCGACCGTGCAAAGCCGGTCCTGTTCCGGGTGAGCATACCTGCCGTTTCCGATATGTGCGCACTCCCGTTTGATCGTAGGGGCGGGTTTGTCCCACGCCATCCGCCCGTAGACATCCGGGTACGAACCGAATCTCCCGGCCTCCGCGATCCTCTTCATGGATCCGGTCAAGAGTTGCTCCGCATCAGGATGCTCCAACAGGTCCATCCAAGAGCCGCCGTCAGGCGGTATGGCGGCAATCCGCCGTTTGACGGTTTCTGACGCGAACCCCGGGTAACGGTGGTCCGCTCCCTTCGCTCCCGAGGCGACCGAGAGCGCCCTGCGAACGGTCTTGGCGCTTTCTTCCACGCTCCAGCCGTCCCACATGCTCTCCAGCGTGTAGAGGGGCAATCCTTCCTTGGAGGCAATCACGATGGCCCGTTCGCGCACTTGCGGAAGCCCGAAGCGGTTCAGCATGTAATTCCGCCCGAACACGCTGTAGCCGTTATCCTCCAGACGCTCGCGGAAGGCGCGATAGTGATGCAGGAAATTCCCGCGTAAGAGTTCGCGCGCGTTCTCCATTACTACGATGTCCGCGTCCAAGGCTACGGCAAAGCCTGCGGCCCTGGACACGAGCCCGTTGCGGCAATCGTCCCGAAGATGATTCTGCGGGTTGGTTCGCGTGAACCCGGTGCAGGGCGGACACACGCTCAAGACGTTGACTGCGCGCGTACCGATTCCCAGCACGTCGCGCACATCGGTCGGAGTAACGTCCGCGAGATCAACGCGCTTGGGGTCGATTCCGATGTTGTTCCGATAGGTGGTGTTGCACTGTAGCCGTCCGTTGCCGGATGTAGGTTTTCCGATCTCCGCATCGGCAGCGCCGATCATCTCGAACGCGCCATGCGCTTTGAACCCGTAGGACATGCCCCCGGCACCGGAAAACAGATCAACAACGGTAATCGGACGGTCTGGCCCGTTCATGGCTCTACGTCCCGTCCAAGATTGCGGGGCCGATCGGCTTCCAGCCAAGCAACGACGCGCTCTACCGGCTCCGGCCGTCGCAAGTCGCATTCCCATACCACTAGGACGTTCCACCCCGCCGCCTCAAGCTCACGGCGGTTCTCCGCGTCCCGATCCTTATTTCGGCCGATCTTTGCTTTCCAGAAAGCTCGCCGGGTGGCCGGCAGTGCGCCGGACGGACAGCCGTGCCCGTGCCAGAAGCAACCGTTGACGAAGATCGCGGATTTTCGGGACGGGAACACGATGTCCGGTTTGCCCGGCAAGTCGCGGCGATGGAGGCGGAATCGGTAGCCTCGGGCGTGTAGTGCTCTGCGGATGAACAGTTCCGGCTTCGTGTCCTTGGAGCGTACGGCCGCCATCATCTTGCTACGCTGCTCAGGTGTGACGCGATCCAAGACTCAGGCCCTCCGAGTTACCGGTGGTTGTCGAGGCCCTTCCCGAGTCATGCCGGTCGTTGGGAGCACCCTCCGCACCATCGTCGTGCAGCCGTTGGGAGGTCTCGGCTGCGGCCCGTGCCGGAGCGAACAGTACGCGCTGCGGGCCATCATCGGTCGCAGGTGTAGGCCTCCCCTGGCCAGACGCCTGCTCAGCCGCCCGAATCAACTCAAGGCCAATCCGGCGGATCCTATCACCACGAAGCAGCAGGGCGTGACCGACCGCATGGATGCTCTCAGCACGGGGTCTTCGGGTTCCGGCCTTCCATGCAGCGAGGGACTGCCAACTTAGACCGGCAGACTCCATCATCTTCTTGCCGGAGTACGACGCAGCCTCCGCAGCTCTTGACAGGAGGCTCCTCAGATCTGTGCTATGATTCGGAGATGCAGGCTGCACGCGACTCCTCCATGACCGAGGCGTGTAGAGAAACCTATCTACGATCCGTTCTGTAGACCACGACCTCTACAACCAACGCGCGGCTGCGAGCCCGGAAACAGCGGATCGGTTCGGCCTCCTGGTCTCTGTCCGCCATCAGTCAGCGGGCGATGGAGGCGGCGCTGGCGGAGGCCGATCCGACTCTGGGACGGCGCTGGAACCCTTGGGAAATCGCCTCGATTCACGCTGTTGACACCGCGTGAGAAGGGCTTCTCCGTGTAGGGGTATGGAGATTCCGCCGACCCGAGATTCCCGCTGCCGGAGGCCGTCCGGCGCGCTCGCCGGGGGGCTGTCTGGCACCCTTATGGTGCCTAAGCCAGGCCACGCCACGTTTAACGTTGCGGCTGGCGAGGGGGCGCTGCGCCCCCCTTCAGAACCCCCGGCTTGTCGGGTCGCTGCCCGAGCAGCGGGCAGGCCGGTTTCGCCGCCCCCCGAACCCCGTCGACGGCCCGCGCGTGGCTGAGCGCACCGCCCTGGTCGCCGCCCGGGTCACCCCGGCGGAGCACGCCGTCTGGCAGGAGAAGGCGGCCGCCGCTGGCGTGTCACCGTCCGAGTTGCTGCGGCAAGCGATGGCGCGGACACGAACGTGGACCGCGCCTGCACGCTCCGTCGAGCGCGAGCGCACCCGGCAGATCGCGCGCATCGGCAGCAACCTGAACCAGCTCGCGCGCTGGGCGAACACGCACGCCTCGGCGGTCGAAGCCGTCGCGGTGATCGCCAACCTCGTGTCGTTCGAGCGGTCGCTGCTCGCCGTGGCCCGCCTCGACGGAGACGGCGGGGATGCACATTAAGTGCCTCCGGCATGGCAGGGGCTCGGCCCGGGCGGCGGTCGACTATCTCGTCGGCGAGCGGGACGCCGAGGGGCACAGGCGCGAGGGCGTCGAAGTCCTCCGCGGGAATCCGGACATGGTGGCCGCCGTCGCCGACTCGCTGGAGTTCGAGCGCAAGTACACGTCGGTCGTGATCGCGTGGGCGCCAGACGACCAGCCGACCGAGGAACAGATCGGAGCCGTGCTGGACGAGTTCGAGAAGACGGCGTGGGCGGGACTGGAGCCGGACCGCTACTCGTGGACGGCGGTCCTGCACCGCGAGCGCGGCAGCGGCGTCCATGTGCACGTCCTCGCCGCGCAGTGCGACCTGGAGACGGGCCGCAGCCTGAACATCGCACCGCCCGGCTGGCAGAAGACCTTCGACCCGCTGCGCGGCGCTAAAACGCCTTCAATCACGAGCACGGTTGGAGCCGCCCCGACGACCCGGCGCGGGCCAGGGCGCAGCGGCCGGGCCACCTGGCCTACATCGAGGCGGCGAAGCTGCGGGCCGGCCTCGAGCAGGAAGCCGACCCGCGCGAGTTGATCCGCGACTACCTGGTGCAACGCGTCGAGCATGGCGCGGTGCAAGGCCGCGCCGACGTGGTCTCCGCCCTGGAGGCGGTCGGCCTCGACGTGCCGCGCCAGGGCAAGAACTACGTGACCGCCCGCGATCCGGACAGCGGAAAGCGGTGGCGGCTGAAAGGAGCGCTGTACGAGCATGACTTCCAACCCGAACGACTTGACCTCCCGGCTGCGCCGCCAGCTGGAGGCCGACCGCCGACAGATCGAGGAGACGGCCACGCGCGAGCTGAGGCGGCTCGGCGAGAGCTTGAGCGCCGCCGCAAGCGGCGCGCTGCGTTCCATCGAGGCCGATACGGCGGCGGCGACCGCGCGGGTGAGCGTCCTACTGAGGCGCGCGTGGGTCCGGCCCCTGGTGATCGGCCTGAGCCTTTTTCTCGGTATCAGCGGCGGCAGCTGGGCGACGATGCACTGGTTGTCGAGGAGCATCGAACGCCGGATCGGGACCTTGGCGACCGTGAACGTGCAAATCGAGCAGGCGAGAGAGATCCTGGCCGGGATCGAGGAGACGACCTGGGGCGTGACGCTGCGGGAGATCGACGGGGAGCGGTTCGTGGTGCTGCCGGCCGGCACGCTGGACTATCCGCCCTTGAACTTGGGCGGGCGGCCTGCCGTGAAGCTGTCGAGAGAGTGAAGGAGCTATATGACCGAACTAGAACGGCAGTTGACGGCGGCCTTGGAGAGGTTGTCCGCTCAGTACGAGATGGAACAGCAGCGGCACTCCGAGCAGGTCGAAGCCTTGCAGCAGCGTGTCGAGCGGCAGACCGCGCAGAGCGAGACCTTGCGGCAGCAAGTCGAACGGCTCTCCGGGCAAATGACACGCTTGGCCGCGGATTACAGGACGATCGCCGCGACGTTGCGCGGGCGCTGGAGCTGATGCGCCAGCGTGGCCGAACGCGCGATCATGGTCCGAGCCGCTGATGGTTCCCGGCGGCCAGGTACGCCGCCCAAGTCGTCCATGAGCCGCCGATGGCGCTCGAACAGGTCCGGGATCCACGGGATTGACTCCATTGCTATCATGCAGGCCCATCACTGTCTCGTGAGGGCTGCCCGCTTCGGCGCCAATCATCACCACGGAGCTGTCCCCCATAAATACGCCGCCTAACACCAATGGGCTGTCCCAGCTCAGAAGGGTCGCCGAGTCCCTTAAGAACGGTGACTCGCCCCCGACCGTAACCGTCCGTCAGTTGCTGGAGTGGTTTGGTCAGCAGCGTCGAGGCTGGCGCGTCGTTGCGACGGTGAAAGGGGCGCTTCGCCGCACGGGCCTATCGACCGAGCCGGATTTCGCGACAGCTTATATCGATGGGTAGTTGACGTTTTGGCTCGCCGATGACATGGGTGCCCTTCCTCAACCCGGTGACGATCAAGACCCGAAGGACTTGAGAGATGCGAACACGGACACGACGGATTCGTCGGCCTCGGAAGCACTCATCGAAGACCCGGTACTGCGTGTACGGATGCTGCCCGCTGCGAACCGGGCGCCGGTAACCGTGAACCGTGACGACCCGGTGGAGAAGGCCCTGAGCCTCATGGCGATGCACGACTATTCTCAGTTGCCCGTTACGCAGGACATGCGCAGCGTGGATGGCATGATCAGCTGGCGCTCGGTTCTGCTGGCACGTACCAAAGGCGTGGAATCCACACGCGTCGGGAAATGCATGGAGAGATATGAGGAGGTTAGAGCAGAAGACTCGCTGCTTACGGCGTTCCAGAAGATTGTGGACCACGAAGTAGTGCTGGTTCGAGGGGCCGAGAATCTGATTGCGGGTATCGTTACTACTACTGACCTGAGCATCATGTTTCGGGAACATACGGAACCGTTCCTGCTTCTAAGCGAGATCGAGAATCAGCTTCGTCGTCTCATCAACGGGCACTTCTCACCTAAGGAACTGAAAGACGCGAAGGACTCCGCTGACGAAAAGCGTGAGGTGCATAGTGTGACCGACCTCACGTTCGGCGAGTGCATGCGTCTGCTGGAGAGGCCGGAGCACTGGCAGCGCCTTGGAGTGGGTCTGGACCGAAATACCTTCGTCACGCAGCTGATCGAAGTCCGGGGAATCCGCAATGACGTAATGCACTTTGATCCCGATGGTTTATCGGCAGACGAACTGCAGCGACTTAAGGATGTTCGTCGGCTGCTCCAACGAGTGCGTTAGCGTGCAAGACACCGCCAGTCGCGGCGGTCGGGTCTAGGCAATCGCTGGCCAGATAGGAGGCCCAGTCGTTCATGAGCCGCCGCCGCCGCTCGAACAGGTCCGAGCGCATGTACGCCGCCTCTACCTTGTTCTTCACCACATGCGCCAGCGCCGCCTCGACGACCTCCCGGGGATGATCGGTCTCTTCGGCGGCCCAGTCGCGGAAACTTGACCGGAACCCATGCGGCACCGCCGCGATCCGGTACCTCTCGAGCAACCGGCGCATCCGCTCGCCGCCCAGCGCTTTCCCGCGCTCCGTGACGAACACGATCGGACTCTCGCCGCCGCCCAGCTTCCGCGCCGCATCGAGAATCTCCAGCGCGCGCCCGCAGAGCGGCACCCGGTGCTCGCGCGCGGTCTTCATCCGGCTCGCGGGAACCGTCCACACGCGCGCGTCCCGGTCGATCTCGCTCCACACCGCCCCACGCACCTCCCCACCCCGCGCCGCGGTCAGCACGAGGAACTCGAACGCCAACGTGTCCACCTTGCCCGGGTTCGCCGCCCGCGCCTTCTCGATGGCCGCCGACACCTCCCGGTGGGGCAGGGCCGTCCGGTGCCGGACGACATCGTGCTGTGGGCCGAGCACCGGCAGGAGCCGGTCGCACGGGTTGTCGGTTCGCCAGTCCATGGCGATGGCCCATTCCAGCACCGCGCGGATGCGCAGATGCACCGTCCGCGCCGTCGGCCCCTTCGCGTGCCAGATGGGCGTCAGGATCTCCAGCACGTCGGCGCTCGTGACCTCCGAGACCGGCACCTCCCCGATGCGCGGGAAGGCGTACAGTTCCAGACTGCGAAACCAGTTCCTCGGGTGCTCCGAACTGCGCCACCCGGCCCGCTTCTGCTCGACCACGCGCTTGGCGGCATCGGCGAAGGTGGGTATGCCCAGCGAGCGGCGCTTCTCGGCCAGCGGGTCACCGCCCGTGCGGGCGAGCTTCCGGTTGGCCAGCGCCTGCTCGCGGGCCTCGGCGAGCGAGATCAGGGGGACGCTGCCGAGCCCGAGCTCGCGCTTGCGCCCCCGGATGACGAGCCGCTGAATCCAGCTCCGGGTTCCGGTCCGCTGCACGTAGAGGTAGAGCCCGTTGCCGTCGCAGTGTCTACCGGGCGGGGCGGAGCGCACGAAGGCGGTCGAGAGCCGCTTGTGGGGATGGCGGCCCTTGGGCTTGCCCTTCCGGCGGATGCGGGGCGGAGTGATCACATTATCCATCCCATAATCGTAAAGGGGATGGCAGTGGATTACAAGGGTCGGTGTGGGCGGGAAGAGGTAGGGAAGTACCCGCGTAAAGCGCTGCGATTACAGGAGTTTATGAATCTACCGGGAGGCCTTTGGATGTTAGTGGATTCTGTATGTCTGTTTTACACTCCGAAACAAGCGTCATACGAACCTCGGCGGCGCGTGCACGCACTGTGCACGCAGTGTTTTGTCCATCAAGTAAGTGAAGGCCCCGCAGACCCGGAAAGCCTTGCAGGGACTTGTGTTTTCCTAAGTGGGCGGTACTGGATTCGAACCAGTGACCTCCTGGGTGTAAACCAGGCGCTCTGAACCAACTGAGCTAACCGCCCGTGGGTCTTTCGTGGCTTGCGTAAGCCATTGCTCTCGCATCACGGATCGCACCGCGAAACCGGGTGTGCAATCTTTTGTGCAAGAAGCGGAGCGATTCATGCCTTCCGCTCTCTCAGTTCACCGCCCCCGAGAACGACCATGAGCATAGTCTCCGGATCAGGTTGTTCGTAGACCTTCAAGAGCGTCAACTCGTTCGCCCAGCCACCAGCCGCTGCAACATCAGCACCAGGTAGGTGCTTCCTCTCCGTCGCCCACTTACGCCTGTACGCATGCCACAGACTCCCCTTGAGCTTCTCAAGACCGGCGAGCTTCTCCGCCTTGAGCTCCCCGGTTTCTCTGGACAGTAGATTGGCAAAGAGAGCGGGTCCAGAGAGAAAGGGACGTGATGGCCCAGAAGCCGAGGGAAAAGAAGGCGACCGAAGGTCGTGAGAAGGTACCCGAGCGGTGGAGCGCACAGCATAAGACGGAGGTGGTGCTGCGCCTGCTGCGGGGGGAGGATCTGGTGGAGGTCAGCCGCGAGGTGCAGGTCTCACCACCGGAGTTGGAGGAATGGCGGCGGGTGTTTCTGGAGACCGGTCAGCAGGGGCTGAGGCGCCGGGGCCGGGACCCTGGAGAACGAGAGCTGACCCGGACCCAGGCGAAGCTGGGAGAGTTGACGATGCGACTGGAGCTTGCGAGAGAGCTCCTGGAAAAAAGGGGGTACGGGGACGAGCTACGGACGCTCTTGAAGCGTGGACGCGAGTGAGTCCGGGGACCGGGCGGCCCTACCCTCTGACGATGATCTGCGAGGCCTGGCGGGTGGGGCGCTCGACGGTCTATGCGGCCCGGGATCGAGAAGAGAGCGAGGGGCCGGCAGAGCCGAAGAAACGAGGACCGAAGACGAAGCTGAGCGACGAGGAGTTGGTAGAGGAGATCCGACAGGTGCTGAAGCAGAGCGACTTCCTGGGCGAGGGTCATCGAAAGGTGAGGGCGCGCCTGAGGCCGAAGGGGATCCATGTGGGCAAGAACCGCGTGCTCAGGCTGATGCGGGAGAATGGGCTGCTGGCCCCTGTACGACGCGGGAAGCATCCGCATGGGGACCGGAGCCACAGTGGCCGGATCACGACGGACGTGCCGAACGAGCTGTGGGGCACGGACGCGACGCGGTTCTACACGAAGGAGGATGGGTGGTGCTGGTTTTTCGTGGCGGTGGATCACTGCGTCACGGACGTGGTGGGCTGGCACGTGGCGAAGAAGGGCGATCGGTGGGCAGCGCTCGAGCCGATCCGCCAGGGCGTACGGACCCACATGGACGACTACGCGCCCAAGATCGCTCTGGGGCTCGGCCTACGGCACGACTGGGGACCGCAGTACACGGCGCATCAGTTCCAGGGGGAGCTGGCCTGGCTCGGGATCCGCTCGACGGCCTCGTACGTGGGAGAGCCGGAGTGCAACGGCGTCGCAGAGCGCTTCATGCGGACGCTGAAGGAGGAGTGCTTGTACCTCCACGACTTCAAGAGTCTCGAGGAGGCCAGACAGGAGATCGACGCGTTTATCGAACGCTACAACCGCGGGTGGCTCCTAGAGCGGCATGGGTATCGGACCCCGGCCCAGGTCCGTCAGGAGCTCACCCTGAAGGCGGCTTGATTAGGCCGCCGACTTGTCCAGCAAACCGGAACCGCCTTTAGCTGAGACTGTGTTTTCTTTGATGATGACATTTTGCGATCTTCCGGTCAGTATGTGATTCGCCCTCGGACGCCGTTGGTCTTCGGACGATGGGCCAGAAGGATAAGGACTGCGGGAGAACCACAATGAGAACGAAAACCCGTGGGTTTTCCCCTCATGGGACGGGACGGGAGGGCTGGTCCTTAGATGGGGTTTGGAAGGTCCTTGAACGCATCCCAGTCCGAGCCCGCTCCGACTTTGGTCGCGACGGCTTCGGCTGAAAGAGCAAGGCGGTGTGCGAGGAGCCACACGGTGAATCGTCGAGCTGTGGGATGGAGATCCGCCCCACCAGCCCAGGTGCGGTCCTTCTTGATCTGATCCCTCAGTGCGGAGATTTCGCGGCACGACAGCACAGGGAGCGCCAGACGCACAGCCCAGGCTTGCTGAGTCGCTTCATCGTCGACTCCACACTCTGTCAGGAATTCTTTGGTTCGGGTGCTCGGGCGCTGATCTAGGCTCTGCCAGCATGCCTCGATCAGAAGGCGTCCTGTGTGAAAGAGCTTCATCATGATGTCCTCTGGCGGCCCAACGTTCGGGCGCGCCTGAGGACGTGTGGCTCCAATCTGAACGAGAAAAGTGTCAATCTTCTTCTGAGCGGCCTTTTTTTCCTTAGAGCCCTTAAGACGCTCTCGCTCGCTGACGAGTTCGCCTAGTCTGCGTCCGAAGATCTCGTAGGCGGACTCCTCGTAGTCTTCCGCCACAGGCTTAGGCCTCTTGATATGAGCTTCGAAGAAGAGCGAGTCTCGGCTCCCCGTCGCGATATGGAGTTGACCCGCTTTGGTGGACACCTCAGTAGTGAGGGAGACAGGAGGAGTCCACGATGCCAAGAACACATGCGCCGTACCCGCCGGAGTTTCGGCGGCAGATGGTCGAGTTGGTCAGGTCGGGCCGCTCCGTGGAGGAGCTGGCCCGGGAGTTCGAGCCCTCAAACGGGGCGATACGGAACTGGGTCAAACAAGCTGACTTGGATGAAGGCCGTCGCAGTGACGGGCTGACGACGGAGGAGCGTGGGGAACTCAGGCAGCTTCGGCGTGACAACAAGCGTCTGCGCATGGAGCAGGAGATTCTAAAAAAAGCCGCCGCCTGGTTTGCTCGGGAGAGCAACTCGATCCCGGAACGGGGTTCGAGTTCATGAAGACGAATCAGGCCGACTTCCCTGTGCGGGCGATGTGCCGTGTGCTGGATCTCTCCCCCAGCGGCTACTACGCCTGGTTGGATCGCGAGCCTTCGGCTCGGGCGAAGCGAGATGAGGAGCTCACAGAGCGGATCGAGACGGTCTGGCGCGAGAACCGAAGGGTCTATGGCCGGCCCCGCATCTACGCGGACCTCAAGGAAGCTGGCGAGCGGGTCGGTGAGAAGCGGGTGGGCCGGCTCATGAAGCAGGCCGAGATTGTGGGAGCTAGCCGGAGGCGGCGCGGCCCGAAGACGACCAGGCGCAACGAGGACGCCCGTCCCGCGCCGGATCTCATCGAGCGGGACTTCAGCGCAGACGGGCCAGACCAGTTGTGGGTGGCCGACATCACCTACATCCCGACCTGGGCGGGGTTCTTGTACCTCGCGGTTGTGCTCGACGTCTGGAGCAGGCGGGTGGTCGGGTGGTCGATGGCTACGCACCTGCGCACCGAGCTCGTCCTGGACGCGCTGAACATGGCGACCTGGCAGCGCCGGCCCGAATGCGTCATCCATCACAGTGATCAGGGAACCCAGTACACCTCGATCGCCTTCGGCCTACGCTGCAACGATGTCGGTGTGCGGCCCTCGATGGGCTCCGTGGGCGACGCCTACGACAACGCGATGTGCGAGAGCTTCTTCGCGACGCTCGAGTGCGAGCTACTCGACCGGCAGCGCTTCCGGACCCAGGCCGAGGCGAAGATGGCCGTGTTCGACTTCATCGAGGGCTTCTACAACCCCCGGAGGCGACACTCGGCACTGGGTCAGCTGTCGCCCATCAACTTCGAGCGTCGCCACGGAGCGGCAGCATGAGAAACCTGCGTGGCCAAGTTGCCCTTTACTCCCCCGCTGCGCGGGGGAAGCTTTCCTCTCCCCAGCGAGGGGGACAGACTATAAACCTCAGTGTTCACCCGTCCACTGAAACGGGACAGCTCCAATATCGGGCCTGAGGATCGGCCAGAGTTGGTTTTCGACAGCGTTCAACTCGTGGATGTCGGCGAGAGCACCTCGCCGGGCATAGACGTGTCGGAGCAAGGGGTGGTCGATCTGCGGATCGTCGGGGTCAACATCTTCATCCGTGGCGATTCTCTGAACGAAGTCGAGCATCCAGCCGCTGGAAAGATGAAGCCAGTCGATGTCGTCGGGGTCGAATGACCATCCGTGGAACCGGCGAGCCACCTCGTCAAGCCACAGCAGCACATAAAGCCGTCCGTCGTCATCCCAGATAAAAGGATCTCGAATCGCGCCTCTAAGCAGATCTTCCACAGATAGAATCCCGAAATCCGGTGTCCGCGCCGTCCAGGGTGTCCAGAAGCTGGGCGAGGATCATGGTGATCTGCAAGGAGTTGAATCAGAGAGGTGTTATTGGTTGAGTGGTGGGGCTTGCTGATCAAGCGAAATGAGTCCGAGAGGAATGCCGAGGATCAGCCGCCGATCTGCTTTCCCGCCTGCCACTCAGCTTGGAACTCCACGGGTTGTCCAGCCATCTGAACAGTGCAGGTTCCAGTTCCGGTGATCCGCACAGCAGGTGAACCGATGATTCTCCCCCGATAAGAGCAAAACGGAATCTGGAAAGTCACCGTGTCGCCATTGATCTGGCCACCAGTGATAGCCCGCTCACCTGAGTTGTCAAAGGAGCCTTCTGGACCGAAGCATGTACTCTGGACCTGGGTCGTTCCACTGAACGACGCACCCGCCTGAGTGAGTGTCACGCTGCCCGAGGTATTGCATCCAATCTCATGAGTGTCGCTCTTCAGGATCTCACTGAACTGCCAAGCGCCGTCCAGGTTGGCCACTGGTGCGCTTGTGACTGATGGAGGCTCACTGGTTAGACTCGGATATTCGATCTTGAGTCGCTCCAGGGCGTCATGAATCGACAGCCCAAAGGAAATCCCCTCGATGTTTTCGGCGACAATTTTCAGCGTGAGGACGCCGATGACCATACCCGTGGTAGCATCGACAATCGGACCACCAGAGTTGCCAGGGTTTGCGGCGGCGTCAGTCTGGAGGTAGGTGAGTTCTCCTGCCTCTCTTATGCCGCTCACGATTCCTCGCGTTACACTTTGACTGAGTGCAGCCGAAACGGGAGTGCCAATCACATAGACCTCGGAGCCGATCTCAGGATCTTCTGCGCTGAGATCAACCGTGGTGCAATCTGAAGGGCAAGAGATGCGGACTAACGCGATATCTGCAGCTTCGTCGTACCGCATGACAGTCACCGGGAACGAGCCACCATCTGGCAGAACAGCCTCAACCTGTCCCTCTAACTCCCCCTCGATGACATGGAAGTTGGTGAGCGCCAATCCCCTCGAAGAGATTACAATTCCGGAGCCTGAGCCCGATCTGCCACGTATACCGATCACTCCTGCTCTGGCCTTCGAGATTGGATTCTCGTCTGCACTGGGGTTGAGTTCGGTGCGGTTGATGCGCATTGGCTCAAGAGAGGCGGAGGTCGCGGCTGAGACAGACGGCAAGAGCACATCTTCCTCTGCTGTGTAACTCGGTGAGTAATCCTTCGGCACAAGCTGAACCGCACCATCTTCCACGGCGCGCTTGCTCAACTCGTCTGTGAACTTCTTCAGAAACTGCTTCTGCTGGGTAGTCGGTGATCCAAAACCCCCCTCAAGATCGAACTCGGCATACCATCTGAATTCTGCTGTTCTCACGTCGAACAATCGTGCCACATATGCGCGACGAGTGCTGCGCTGCTGACCGTCCAGCGAGAACTGACCGGCCAGCGAGAAGTAGAGCACGGCTTCGATGCGGCGGCTCTGCAGTAAAGCAGCAAGCTCCTTCGGCTCATACTGCTTTCCACGGAAGACAACCGAGTTGGCCTGAACCAGCGTGGGCAGGTCATAGTTCTCCCGATTTCCCTCCTGGCAAATTCGACTCTGAACTGAGGGGTTGAGAGATCCCCGATCTCTGGTCTCGCATTTCCCCAACGTGCCACGATCAGCTGCAAGGCTCTCTCTGAGACTGGCGGCTATCTGGCTCTCCAGCGAACGCTGTGATCCGAGATCATTGGCGGAGGAGGCCCACACCATCACACGGGAGTAGATCGGAATCGGCTCAGGAGAGCTAAACTGAGACGCGACTGTCGCCTTG
This sequence comes from Longimicrobiales bacterium, assembly GCA_965238005.1. Classification (GTDB taxonomy): domain Bacteria; phylum Gemmatimonadota; class Gemmatimonadetes; order Longimicrobiales; family Gaopeijiaceae; genus CBDCKN01. The sequence goes on along the minus strand of OZ250165.1, from coordinate 990,277 downwards.
ACACACCCCGAGCAAATGAGGATGAGGACGAAGCGGGACTGAGCTAGGCGCATGACGACTCTCCTCCAGCGTGCCAACGGGCTGGCATCCGCCTAAGATGCACTTTTGCGCTCAAGTCGCGCCAGTGGGGAAATCCCTGATATTTGTGGAGCTGTCCCGTTTCAGTGGACGGGTGAACACTGAGGTTTATAGTCTGTCCCCCTCGCTGGGGAGAGGAAAGCTTCCCCCGCGCAGCGGGGGAGTAAAGGGCAACTTGGCCACGCAGGTTTCTCATGCTGCCGCTCCGTGGCGACGCTCGAAGTTGATGGGCGACAGCTGACCCAGTGCCGAGTGTCGCCTCCGGGGGTTGTAGAAGCCCTCGATGAAGTCGAACACGGCCATCTTCGCCTCGGCCTGGGTCCGGAAGCGCTGCCGGTCGAGTAGCTCGCACTCGAGCGTCGCGAAGAAGCTCTCGCACATCGCGTTGTCGTAGGCGTCGCCCACGGAGCCCATCGAGGGCCGCACACCGACATCGTTGCAGCGTAGGCCGAAGGCGATCGAGGTGTACTGGGTTCCCTGACCACTGTGATGGATGACGCATTCGGGCCGGCGCTGCCAGGTCGCCATGTTCAGCGCGTCCAGGACGAGCTCGGTGCGCAGGTGCGTAGCCATCGACCACCCGACCACCCGCCTGCTCCAGACGTCGAGCACAACCGCGAGGTACAAGAACCCCGCCCAGGTCGGGATGTAGGTGATGTCGGCCACCCACAACTGGTCTGGCCCGTCTGCGCTGAAGTCCCGCTCGATGAGATCCGGCGCGGGACGGGCGTCCTCGTTGCGCCTGGTCGTCTTCGGGCCGCGCCGCCTCCGGCTAGCTCCCACAATCTCGGCCTGCTTCATGAGCCGGCCCACCCGCTTCTCACCGACCCGCTCGCCAGCTTCCTTGAGGTCCGCGTAGATGCGGGGCCGGCCATAGACCCTTCGGTTCTCGCGCCAGACCGTCTCGATCCGCTCTGTGAGCTCCTCATCTCGCTTCGCCCGAGCCGAAGGCTCGCGATCCAACCAGGCGTAGTAGCCGCTGGGGGAGAGATCCAGCACACGGCACATCGCCCGCACAGGGAAGTCGGCCTGATTCGTCTTCATGAACTCGAACCCCGTTCCGGGATCGAGTTGCTCTCCCGAGCAAACCAGGCGGCGGCTTTTTTTAGAATCTCCTGCTCCATGCGCAGACGCTTGTTGTCACGCCGAAGCTGCCTGAGTTCCCCACGCTCCTCCGTCGTCAGCCCGTCACTGCGACGGCCTTCATCCAAGTCAGCTTGTTTGACCCAGTTCCGTATCGCCCCGTTTGAGGGCTCGAACTCCCGGGCCAGCTCCTCCACGGAGCGGCCCGACCTGACCAACTCGACCATCTGCCGCCGAAACTCCGGCGGGTACGGCGCATGTGTTCTTGGCATCGTGGACTCCTCCTGTCTCCCTCACTACTGAGGTGTCCACCAAAGCGGGTCAACTCCAGACCTAAGCTTGCAACTGCTCGAAGCCCTGCAACAGGGTGACAGTGAACTTCCAGTCTCTCGTCACTAAGTGTTCGTGAGGAAGAGGAGTACGACCGTCAGATCGGCCGAATCCGTGAGGAACTTCACCAGTTCACACTCAACGCCGCTCGTCGTGCTCGAGACGACGAGGGGAGGGTCGGCTCTCTGAGTCTCATGCTCTCCTCCTTAACGGCCCTACTGGGGCTCGGTTTGGCCGGAATCGTGACGGCTGGACTCATCAAACCGCTTAAGGAATTGGTGTCCGCAACGCGGAAGGTCGAGCAGGGCCAGCTGAATGCTCAAGTACAGATCACAACTCGGGACGAGATCGGGACCCTTGCCAATTCTTTTAACCATATGGTGAGAGAATTGCGCCTCAAGGAGAAAATCAAGGATACGTTTGGGAAGTACCTGGATCCCAGGGTGGTCATGACCCTGATCGACTCACCCGAAGGTGTTATTGATACCGTAGGCGAAAAGCGGATCATGACCATGTTCTTCTCCGACATCGCGGGATTCACATCGATCGGAGAATCCCTGATGCCAGACGCTCTGGTGAGATTGATTAACGAATACTTTACCCACCAGGCCATCCCGATTCAGCAGAACAAGGGCATCATCGACAAATTCATCGGTGATTCCGTCATGGCCTTTTGGGGGCCTCCCTTCACTGAAGAAGAAGAGCATGCCGGTCTAGCCTGTCTTGCGGCTCTGGACCAACGGCGACAACTGGAGGAGTTTCGCCGCCGACTACCTGACTTGATGGGAATCCGAAAAGGGTTGCCGGATATTGATTTTCGGATTGGAATCGCCACTGGCGAAGTGGTCGTGGGCAACATCGGTTCAGAGTTGTCCAAGAGCTATACCGTCATGGGAGACACCGTGAATCTGGCCTCACGTCTCGAGGGTGCCAACAAGCATTATGGAACCCGCTTTCTGATCAACGAGACCACTCAACAAATGGCCAGTCAGGACGTGGAGACCCGTGAAATTGACCTCATCCAGGTGGTGGGTAAATCTGAGCCGGTGCGGGTGTTTGAACTGTTAGCAAGAAGGGGAGAACTCGAAGAGCGACAGCAGGAGCTAAGAGACCACTTCGGGCAGGGAATGAAGGCCTATCGCGCGCGTGACTGGGAGGCATCAGCCCGACAATTCGGGTCTTGCCTGGAGTTGGATCCGGAGGACAACCCTTCTCAGGTCTTTCTCGAAAGAGTGGACTATATGAAGCAGAACCCCCCATCCCATGACTGGGATGGAGTCTGGCGTTTCACACACAAATAAGGAGCACTGCTCAGGGAAGTTGGTGCCTCACCAAACTTGTCAGGGGACCCGGTCAGAATAGCCTCACTCACGCACCCCCGAGGGTGCCAGCCCCAAGGAGGTAACGCCATGAGTGAAAATACGATGGAACATTGGAACACCCGAGCCAAGGCGCAGGCCGACAAGAGCCAATTTCATCCCCCAGCGCCTTCGCGAAGTCCTGGGCCGACGTGAACCGATCCGCCGGGAGCTTCTCCAGTGCCTTCCGAACCGCAGCGTCAACGTTGGCCGGAATCGACGGACGCTCATCTGTGGCCGACACGGGCTTGCCCGGATGGTGTCCCGCTGACAGTTGAAGGTGGTGGCTCCGGAGAGTCTCCTTGTTAGCCTGCCTTTCTCATTTCGGCAACCGGTTCATGGTCGTCGAGGTGGGCCCTGAGCATCCAGAGCTGGTCGTAGCCGATGATCCTCCGGTAGCTCTTCTCGGTCTCCACGAACGAGGCCGCAGCCCAGCGCAAGGCCATCGCTCCGTTCTTCCAGTTGGTCACCCTGCGGGTCTTCTGTCTTACGCCCGAGTGGGTGCTGTCGATCAGGTTGGTCGAGCCCAGGCACTTCCTCAGCCGCGGCGGGAGGCCGAGCCGGTTGATCGTGAACATCTCGCTGAGGCCTTCGCGTAGGCTGGCCGAGGCCGAGGGGTGGTCGCGCTCGAGCCATCGATCACGAACAGCCGCCGCCTGCCCGGGTCCAGGCCGCGCTCGACCAGATCCTCTAGGAGCGCGCTGGTCACCTCGGCGTTCTCACTCGCTCCTTCCCTCACGCCCAGCACGTGCTTCTTTCCGTCTGAGTCCACGCCTACCGCAGCAAGCACGTGGTGCGAGCCCATCTGGATCCCGTCCAGGTAGATCACCAGGAGGTCCCACGCATCCAGCCGGCGCTCCATCAGCTCCTTCAGCACGCGCTCCGAGGCCTCGACCGTCTCACGGCTCACCGCCGACTTGCTCACCCCGACCGTGTCGGCCATCTCACCGATCACACGGCCGTACTTCCGCGTGCTCACCCCCGCCATCAGGACCTCGAGCATCCGATCCGCCACGGCGCCCGGTCTCCGCATCGCTGCGTACGCCGGCACCTCGACCTCGCCACCCTCCCCGGCGCCCCGGCGCCTGAGCCGTGGCCGCTCCACACGCACCTTCCGGTCCGACAGGTAAACCACACCACCCTGCCGGCCATACCACACCGTGTCGTCTTCCGCTCGTGACCGACCTGCCTGCTTCACGCCTGCCACACCCTCGGCGCTCATCTCCAGCACCGCTTCGATCGTCGCTCGTCCCATCACCTGGATGACTTCGTCGATCGCGACCTCCGTCTGCTCCACGAGCTCAAGCATCGGAAGCAGAAACTGCCCCTCCCGCTTCAGGAACTCCCTGATCGCGCGCTTGTCCGCCCGATCCCTTACCTCGTACGTTCTCTTCATCGTGGTGGCTCCGTGTTGGGGTTTTTGCCTACCCGAGCCTATCGGCCCGGGACCCCCGGAGCCACCACTTTTCTTTCTCCCCTATCAGGAACCTTCAACTACGGTTGGGACAGCTTCCTTGCCCGCGATGATCTTGCCCAACACGGCTTGTGTCGTCGTCCCCGGATAAGGAGGCGCACCCACCAGCATCTCGTACAGCACGGACCCCAGCGCATAGGTGGCCGTCGAAGCACCCACCGGCTGATCGCCCGTCGCCTGTTCCGGACTCATGTAGTCAGGGCGTCCCCATGCTGAGTCCGGTCTCGGTGAGTCGGTCGCCTCCTCCTGCTCCGACAGCTAACGCGATCCCGAAGTCGGCCACCACCGGCTCACCGTCTTGGAGCAAGATGTTGCCGGGCTTGATGTCGCGGTGGATGACCTTGTGGCGGTGGGCGTGGTCCAATGCGTTGGCAACGGCGGTAGCGATCCGAACGGCCTCGTCCACTGGGAGCTGCTTCTCGCGGTCGATCCGGTCTCGAAGGCTCTCGCCTTCCAGATAGGGCATGACGTAGAACACGAACCCGTCCGCCTCGCCCGAGTCGTGGAGAGGCAGGATGTGCGGGTGGTTCAGGTTGGCCGTGACCTTGATCTCGGCGAGGAACCGCTCTGCACCGACGACGGCAGCCAGCTCGGGCTTCAAGACTTTAAGGGCGACCTTGCGGTGGTGCTTCAGGTCCTCGGTCAGGTAGACCGTGGCCATGCCACCCTCGCCCAGCTCACACTCGATGGTGTAGCGGCCTTCAAGGGCTGCGTTCAGGCGGATAACTGGATCGGACACACCGGCGCAGTCCTCGCGGTGAACCCCGAACGCCTGCAAGATATCCAGTCGAGCACACCCTCCTCGAGCCATGCTCGACAGCTACGTCCAGTCCGACGCCGCCACAGTCCTTCGAGTGGTCGAAAACAGCGCCTGACGAGACACAGTTGGGACACAGTCCCGGAAACGAGAAAGCGCCGCAGGGCCGAAAAGTCTTGCGGCGCTTAGTCTTTCTCAGTACGCCCGACCGAACCCGAACCCGTGACCCCTACCTCCGGAAGGCAGGGGCAGCCATCGGCCCGGACTAGCCCCCTGGGGCATCCAACCGTTGGCGTGCCATGAACTCCAGGCGCGGCGGCCTCGTCTACGGGTCTCCCGCGTGACCCCTTTGTCCTGCGTCGAAACCGTTGGCGCCCGGTGTGGCATCTGCGATAGATTTGTGCTCCCTCAAAAAGGAATGCTCATGCGATTTCGGTTACAGTCGGTGGCGGCTCTCGCCTCGATCATCACAGCCGGCTGCCAGGCCGGCGGGGCGGCTTCTCTGGATACAGACGTTCAGAAGGCGAGCTACGCCATCGGTATTGAGATCGGCACGAACTTCCGTCCGACGCAGGACTACTTCGATCTCGATGCGTTGATGCGAGGCATCGAAGACGCCCTGGCCGAGCGTGAGCTGGCCCTCCCCGCCGATTCGCTCCAGGTGGCGAGGCGGCGCGTGGGTCAGCAGGTTCAGCAGACCCAGATCACGGCTCAGCAGGAGCTCCTGGACAAGAATCTCGCCGAGGGGGAAGCCTTCCTCACCGAGAACGCCACCAAGGAAGGGATCATTACCACGGACAGTGGGCTACAGTACGAGATCCTGACCCAAGGGGACGGCCCGCGGCCCGATGCCGACTCGCGGGTGAAAGTACACTACCGCGGCACGCTCATCGACGGAACCGAGTTCGACAGCTCGTACGAGCGTGGCGACGCTACCGAGTTCGGCGTCAACGGGGTGATCCCCGGATTTGGCGAGGGTCTCCAGCTGATGCCCGTGGGCAGCCACTACCGACTCTTCATCCCTGCCGATATCGGGTATGGGCAGCAGGCCACCGGAAGCATCATCGGGCCGAACTCCACGCTGATCTTCGAGGTCGAGCTCCAGGAGATTCTCTAGGAGCCTGACGCGGACCGGCGCTGGGGTCTCATCGGCCGGCCTTGGCCAGGATCGCTTCGATGAATTCCGTCTTGCCCGCCGTGTATGCCTCCAAGTCCACATCCTCTCGGGCGGCGAGATCACGCTTGAGGGCCGCATAAGCCTCCCGGTCCGCCTCGTCCTCGCGAAGGTGATCTCGCAGGGCGAGGTGCCGATCCAGCTCTCGGCCTCCCTCTACTGACACGTAGAGATGATGGGGCGCCCAGTCCCTCTTGGGATTGCGCAGCGGGACATCGGGTCCCCTCCGACGAAACGCCTCCTGGCCCATGACCCCACGGTCTCCCTCGTAGATGTAGCCCAGGTGGGCGAGCTGCATGATCGTCCGACCCAGGTGAGAGTCCTCTGCGATCACCACATGGATGTCGATGATCGGCTTCGCTGCCAGCTCCGGAACGGCGGTGCTTCCCACATGCTCCACCTCCACGACGCCGCTCTCTTCGGGCAGCTCTTCGAGAAGGCAAGCCCTGACCTCATCGAATCCGGCCGGCCAGGCTGGGTTGTAGTCTGATATGGTGATCATGGCACTACTGCCTCCGCCTCACACCCAGTCCCGCGAGGGCGCTCGCGGCCCCCGCCACGAAGGCTCGCCGCTTCATCAAGTGCCCAGACGGCTCAGAAAGTCGTAGCTGGCCGCTACCGACGCGAACCCCTCTGCGGGTTGATCGTGTTCGACGAAGTAGTGACGCATCCCAGCCAGGGCCCGGGCACCGAAGATGGTGGGCCAATCGATGTCGCCGGCACCAACCTCCGTCATGACCCCCTCCTCGGTGCGGTCCTTCACATGCACCATGGGCACGCGGCCCGGCCAACGCTCGAAGAAGGCCATGGGGTCGCCGCCTCCGTGGATGATCCAGAAGAGATCGAGCTCGATCTGCACCAGCGCCAGATCGGTCTGCTCGCAGAGGAGGTCGAAGGGTATCTGACCGTCGATGGGCGCGAACTCGAAGTCGTGATTGTGGTAGGCGAACTGGATCCCGGCGCGCCGAGCCTCATCGGCAGCACGGTTGAAGATGTCGGCGAGGGCACGCCAGTGATCGAGGGTGACGCGCATCTCGTTCGGGACGAAGGCCACGACCAGGTACTGATGACCGATGGTGGTCGCGAGGTCCAATGTGTTCGGCCAGTCGGCGATCACGGCGTTGATGTCCACGTGAGCCGCGGGCGAGCTCAATCCGGCCGCCGCGAGGCCGCTCCTGATCTCGGCCGGGCTACGGCCGAAGTATCCAGCGAACTCCACTTCGCTGTAGCCGATCTCGGCGACCCTAGCCAGCGTCGCGTCGACACCCTTTGCCATCTCTCGCCGGAGGGTGTAGAGCTGCACGCCGAGCGGGCCCAGAGGTCCAGTCACGACGTCCGTCTGCCCGCACGCCAGCTCACCGATACCCACGGTGCCCGCGGCCATGAGCCCCAGTCTTCGCAACGCCTCCCGGCGCGTCACCATCACAGCTCTCCGCGGTTCATCAGGTCGACGGCATGATCGACGGCCCGTGCGGTGAGCATCATACTAGGTGATGCTCGGGTTCTGGTTCGCGGCGAGCTGGCCCGGACAAGGGCCGGCCGTGGCCGCGGTGACATCGAGAATGCGTAGGAGATGGCGTCGATCCATCCGCGCTCCCTTCAGATGAGTGGAGCGGTGAACTTAGTAGCGGGGTGCCCGGAGCCGCTAGAAGCCTGACCGAGTACTGGGGTGCGGCCGCGCGACGGCCCCTCGACCTGCGTGCCATGCGGCCTGAACTGGTCCCGCGAGTCGTCCCGCAGTATCCTCGGCGAGTCAGACCCACGCGGCCTCGAGTCCGGTCAGCCGGGCTCGTCACACGCCAGATCCCGGGAGCGATTCGTGAACCGCCCTGCACCGCCCCTGCTGGCCCTCCTGCCCACGGTCCTGGGTGCCTGCGGTACCCAGTCCGCCGATCTTCTCCTGACCAACGCCCGGGTCTACACCCTGGCCTGGGAGCAGCCCGGCCCCGACGGGGCGCCTGCCTTGGACGCCCCGTACGCGGCCGCGAACGGATGGCATCCCGACGCCGAAGCGGTTGCTATCCGGAATGGAAAGATCCTATTCGTGGGGACCGCCGAAGACGCCGAGGCCTACCGGGGAGCGAACACGGAGGTCCTCGACCTCGACGGCGCCACGGTCCTCCCGGGTCTGGTGGACTCACACACCCATGTCGCGGAGCTAGGTGCCTCGATGGCCCGCGTCGACCTCGTGGACGTGGCCACCGAGGAGGAGGCCGTGGCTCTGGTCGCCGAGCGCGCCAGCCAGGTCCCGGAAGGCACCTGGATCGTGGGAGCCGGATGGGACGAGGGGGCGTGGGCCGACCGCTACCCGGACATGGAGCTACTCACCGAGCGAGTCCCGAACCACCCGGTGTACATGCGAAGCCTCCACAGCTTCGCCGGGTGGGGCAACCGCATGGCCTTCGAGTTGGCGGGGATCACGGGAGAGACCGAGGCACCGGTGGGAGGGGAGATCCGGAAGGACGCTCAGGGGCAACCTACCGGTCTGCTGCTGAACCGGGCGGTCCCACTCCTGGAAGAGGCCATCCCCGCCGTGACCCACGAGCAGCTCAAGGAGCGGGTCCTGGACGGCCTGGAGGAGATGGCCCGATCTGGCTTCGTCGCCGTCCACGAGGCCGGAGCGGCCACGGAGGCCATGGCGGCCTTCGAGGCTCTCGAGGCCGACGGACGACTACCGCTCCGGGTCTATGCCATGCTCTCGGCCCGGGACACGGCGCTGCTCGCCCGCTGGGAGAGACGGGGCCCCGATCTCGACGATGCGTCGATGCTCCGCACCCGGTCGGTGAAGGCCTTCTACGATGGCGCCTTGGGTTCGCGGGGAGCACGCCTGCTCGAGGACTACTCGGACACGCCCGGACACAGAGGCCTGGGGGGTGAGGAATACGGCTTCGACGCAGAGTGGATGCGGCGCATGATGGCTGCGGGCTTTCAGATGTCGATCCACGCCATCGGGGACGCCGGAAACCGGGAGAGCCTCGACTTCATCGAGTCGGTGTACGAAGAAGTCCCCAGGGCCCGCGGCAACCGGAACCGGATCGAGCACGCGCAGGTCGTCCACCCCGACGACCTCCCACGGTTCGCGGGGCTCGACGCCGTGGCTAAAGCCTAATCAAGCCGCCTTCAGGGTGAGCTCCTGACGGACCTGGGCCGGGGTCCGATACCCATGCCGCTCTAGGAGCCACCCGCGGTTGTAGCGTTCGATAAACGCGTCGATCTCCTGTCTGGCCTCCTCGAGACTCTTGAAGTCGTGGAGGTACAAGCACTCCTCCTTCAGCGTCCGCATGAAGCGCTCTGCGACGCCGTTGCACTCCGGCTCTCCCACGTACGAGGCCGTCGAGCGGATCCCGAGCCAGGCCAGCTCCCCCTGGAACTGATGCGCCGTGTACTGCGGTCCCCAGTCGTGCCGTAGGCCGAGCCCCAGAGCGATCTTGGGCGCGTAGTCGTCCATGTGGGTCCGTACGCCCTGGCGGATCGGCTCGAGCGCTGCCCACCGATCGCCCTTCTTCGCCACGTGCCAGCCCACCACGTCCGTGACGCAGTGATCCACCGCCACGAAAAACCAGCACCACCCATCCTCCTTCGTGTAGAACCGCGTCGCGTCCGTGCCCCACAGCTCGTTCGGCACGTCCGTCGTGATCCGGCCACTGTGGCTCCGGTCCCCATGCGGATGCTTCCCGCGTCGTACAGGGGCCAGCAGCCCATTCTCCCGCATCAGCCTGAGCACGCGGTTCTTGCCCACATGGATCCCCTTCGGCCTCAGGCGCGCCCTCACCTTTCGATGACCCTCGCCCAGGAAGTCGCTCTGCTTCAGCACCTGTCGGATCTCCTCTACCAACTCCTCGTCGCTCAGCTTCGTCTTCGGTCCTCGTTTCTTCGGCTCTGCCGGCCCCTCGCTCTCTTCTCGATCCCGGGCCGCATAGACCGTCGAGCGCCCCACCCGCCAGGCCTCGCAGATCATCGTCAGAGGGTAGGGCCGCCCGGTCCCCGGACTCACTCGCGTCCACGCTTCAAGAGCGTCCGTAGCTCGTCCCCGTACCCCCTTTTTTCCAGGAGCTCTCTCGCAAGCTCCAGTCGCATCGTCAACTCTCCCAGCTTCGCCTGGGTCCGGGTCAGCTCTCGTTCTCCAGGGTCCCGGCCCCGGCGCCTCAGCCCCTGCTGACCGGTCTCCAGAAACACCCGCCGCCATTCCTCCAACTCCGGTGGTGAGACCTGCACCTCGCGGCTGACCTCCACCAGATCCTCCCCCCGCAGCAGGCGCAGCACCACCTCCGTCTTATGCTGTGCGCTCCACCGCTCGGGTACCTTCTCACGACCTTCGGTCGCCTTCTTTTCCCTCGGCTTCTGGGCCATCACGTCCCTTTCTCTCTGGACCCGCTCTCTTTGCCAATCTACTGTCCAGAGAAACCGTGGCTAAAGCCTCCATGGAGCCCGCCCACGCGGTGGAGGACATGGTGTGGGCCGAGGACCGCGTCGGACCCGACCGGATCCGGGGCGCGTACGCCTGGAGGACGCTCCGGAGGGTGGGAACGGACCTGACGTTCAACTCCGACCTGCCCGGGTCGGACTGGAACGTCTTCTACGGTATGCACGCGGCCATGACCCGGCGGAACAAGGCCCGGGAGCCCGCCCGCGGCTGGTACTCCACGCAGACCCTCACGGCGGAAGAGACCGTTCGCGCCTACAGCCAGTGGGCTGCGTTCGTGTCCTTCAATGAAGACGACACCGGCATCATCGAGGCCGGGCGCTGGGCAGACCTCACCGTGATGGACATCGACCCCTTCTCACTGGAGTCCGAGGACCCGGGTCGGATCCTCGACGGCGAGATCGTGGCGACCATCGTGGAGGGTCGGATCGTCCATCGGCGCTGATCTCGAGGTCGGTGAACCGGTCGCTCCGCGAGGTCATGGCGACTCGGTCCCGACCTGCATCTCTCCCACGCCGAAGTGCGCCAAGCGTTCCCGGTCCGCGCCTCGCCGAACCCATTTGACGATGGCCCACTCGAGGAGCGCGGCCGCCAAGACAGTCAGGAGCACCGTAAGGTAGCCGGCCGCCGAAGCGGGCTCACTGAGGTCGAGGTAGATCCAGGATGACAGCGACATCCGGAGCCCGGTCTCGCCGTTGGCACCATCCCAGATGTGGAACGCCACCGGTACGAGCTCGCCCGCAGCGAGCTGCACTTCCCCGGTGGTGACCTCGGTGCGGAGGGGCCTCCGGATCACGACGGACCAGCGTCCGTCCGTCCATGTCCCGCTACCGGTCGCGTGCTGGCTCTCCGGACCGTGGACCTCCGGAGGCTCACCGGCGCCGGCCGCCCGAAGCTCGACCACCGCAGACCCTCCGGATCCGTACTGGCGCTCGGCCTGCCAACGCCACAGATCGACCGGCTGACCGGCATTGCCGTAAACGAAGTGGGGAAGAACCGGATTGTCCTGGTGACGAACCGGGAACATGACCTCGGCCGCATCGGCGTACCTACCGCGCACACGCTCGCCATCGGGAAACAGGACGGGATAGGTGTCGTCGGCGCTGTAGCCTTCGGCGAGGGCCAGAAGCGAATCGACCGACGCGGTATCGGCGAAGCGGTCGTACCACGCCAGCCGCAAGGCGATCTCCTGGTCGTTGAACAGGGCCCGCACGTCCACGTCCGTCACCGCGGGAATCTGCCAGCGCGGTGCGAAGGTGGCCTGCCCCGTCATTGGCACCCTGACCTCGCTCGCTGATTCCCATTCGGAGGCGTCGGGCCCGTCGGGAAGCGGGCCCTCGACCCGTCGTCCCCGGATGATTCCGCTGGCCGCCGACTCGCTCCCGTCGTCGGGAATGAGCGATTCGATGTAGTACGCCAGCTGCCATCGCTCCCCATTCGTCACGGTGGCCTCGAACGACGGCATGGGCGTTCCGTCGAGGCCGGTCGTGAACCGCAGATAAATCTCCTCGACCGTCTGCCCGCCCTTGAGCTTCCACTGCTCGTGCAGGTTCGCCGGCCAGATCGGATAGCCCAAATCGTCCGTGAGCTCGGGCACGCGCTCTCCGTTCCCCCGTCCCAGCACGCCGTGGCACTCCCAGCACTGGTTCTCTTCGTAGACGATCTCTCCCTCGGCGATCAACTCCTCCGCGGAGCCACCCGGTCGTTCCCCGAGCTCGGCGATCGCCTGGTACGGATCGAAGAACTCGTCCTCGAACAGATCGGCGGCGAAGCTCTTGATGTAGGCGATCACCTGCCACCGCTCCTCCCCAGGCAGCACCGACTGCCACGCAGGCATCGAAGTACCGGGGAGGCCGAGACTGATCGTGCGGAAGAGATCCTCGTCCAGCGGAAGCTCGCCGCTCTGGGTCGTGCGCAGCTTGTAGCTGCCCATGGTGAAGTCGCGCGGCTTCGGCCAGAGATAGGGTGCCACGGGACCCTCCCCATCGCCCTCCTCCCCGTGACAGAACCAACAACGCTCTTCGTAGACCGCCCTGCCGGCTTCGACGTCCACCGTGGCCGGATCCGGCCTAGGAGGCACGCTCAGCTCGATCCACTGCGCCGCGCTGACACCGGACCGGACTCCCGACAGCGCCAACGCCACCAGGCACGCCACCAACAACGGAGCGAAGCGTGCGGTCATCGGCCTCGCTCCTCGGGCTCACGCGGCTCGGTGCCCGAGAGGCGGTACTCGGCCATGATGATCTTCCAGACCTCCTCGGCGCTGAGCTCGTCGCCCCACGCAGGCATGGCCGAATTCCAGGGCGTTGCGATGGCCGGCAGCCCCAGTGAGCCCTCCTGGATCCTCCAGAAGGGATGCGGCTCCACCACCGTGGCGATGGTCCCGGGGTCGGTGAAGTCGACGGGCCGGAGCCGCTGACCGCGCGCCAGCGGACCCGCGCCGTCGGCCCGGGTCCCGTGGCAGGGCCTGCAGTTCTTCTGATAGAGAACCAGCCCCTCGCGCTCGAGCGCGTCGCGCTCCTCGGGCGAGGCCTCGGCGTAGGGGTTCTCCATGCCAGCAAACTGGTCGGGGAGGGCCGGGTGTTGGACGCGTATCACGGCCGGCGTCCGGGGATTGGGCATCACCCGGCGCCAGGCCGCCCACCCGGCCAGGAGCGGGAGGAGCCCAAGGATCAGTAGCTGGGAGCGCCGCGGGCCTTCGGCCGGGATGCTGAAGACCCGAACCATCGGACCGAGGAAGAGATGCCAACGCTCCTCTTCGGCGCTCATGTAGATCAAGGTGCCCACCACGACGCACGCCATATAGGTGCCCAATGCGAATCCGGGGACCGGCGCCGGTGTTTGACTCAGCCCCAAGAGCACCGACAGCCACGGCACTCCGAATCGGAGCCCGAGATAGATGGCGACGAACATGATCACCGCCGCCGAAAGGACTCCTCCTCCGCGGGCAGGCTCGCTATCTCTGCTCAAGTCCTTCCTCCTTCGTTCTCGGCGACCATCCTTCCCGCCCCATCCACGCGGCCACTCTCCTACTGCAGCGTTCGCAGGTAGGCGAGGAGATCATGAAACTCGACCACAGAGATCAGCTCGGCGAAGTCACCCGGCATGAGGGAGAGCTCTTGCACGCGCCGCCGGGCGATGCTCTCAGCGGCAAGGGCGTACTCCACCTCATCCGCCGTCACCAGCCATATCGAGTCGGCCGTCTCCCGCCGAATCACTCCATCCAGGATGCGCCCGTCAGACGTCTGTATGAGGACGGACTCGTATCCGCCGGCGATCGAAGCGCTCGGCTGGAGCATCGACTCGACGATGAAGTGGGCGGTTCTCGTCCCTGCGACCGCCGAGAGATCGGGACCGATATCGCCACCCACGCCGTCGACCGTGTGGCACTTCGCGCACGGAGTCGGTCCCTCGAGGTCGAAGAACAGCTCCCGGCCCGCCACGGAATCTCCATCCATGTACGGGGCCCAGGCTTCGACCTCCGCCGCCCGGCCGGCCGCCGCCCGCACGTCGGGAGGTAGCACTATAGAGGCGGGGTCGGGTGCCCCGCCCAGCGTCTGCAGGTAGAGGATGACGGAGCCGATCTGATCGAGACCCAGGCTGATGGGTGGCTCATAGACCGTAGGCATCTCGTCCTTGAAGCCATCGACGACGAAGGCGCTTGGACGGGTGACGGACTCGATGAGGTACTCGGTGGCCGTCAGCTCCCGCCCCAACTCGGCCAACCGCGCACGACCTCGCTCTACGGCTCGGATGGCGATTTCCGGTCCCACATCCGACTGACCGAGGCTGGGACCCCTCACCGAGCTCCCACGGCTGCCGATGGAATGACAGGTGCTGCACTTTCCCGGGCCCCAGAAGATCTGCTCTCCGTTCTCCACGCTGACACCCTCTCCCAACACCGCCTGAGAACCCTCGCCGGAGACGCGGGTGATCTCGTTTCCAGACCAGATGAAGAGCCCGATGAGGACCACCGTGAACAGGGAGACCTTTAACGCGGCCATGGGCTAGTCCGATCCTGCGGGTTCGAGCACCGGCCAGCGCGGGAGCGGGTCACCGGGTCCCGTGAGCACGTCCTCCTTGTCGCTCAGGCCCGAGAGCCAGAAGAGGAACGCCACGGCCGCCAGGAACACGAGGGTGATCGCTCCCACCATCTGTGTCATCACGGCAGTCGTCGGGGTGAACCCCCACTGAGACGTATCGCGCATCACACCGTAGATGTGCCAGTCCTCCCTGAGGCCCGAGCGAACGAACCCCATGAGTCCCATGGTCAAGACTATGGTCACGCAGAGAGCGATCAATGCGTACTGGGAGCGGGCCGTGACTTCGCCCCAGCGGATGGCCCCGAGGCTTCGGGCGCCCCGGAACAGGAGAACATCGATGGCCGTGACGAGGATCAACCCGGACATGAGTATGAGCCATTGGGCTGCCGCGACCTGCCGCAGGAGCGGGTTGGCCTGAGCCATGACGATGAAGCCGTACACGCCGAGGAAGCCGACCGACCCCAGAGCCACCACGGCCATGTAGATCATCTGGGCGAGGTGACCCCGGTCGCGCAGCGCCAACACTACGCCAAGCACCACAGCTAGCATGGTCGCGACGAGCAGGAGCGCCGGAATCCGAATGTAGACAGCCCTTTCCTGCCCCAGGCCTAGAGACTCGGGGGGCAGGGTGAAAAGGACTCTCGCGTACCACCCCAAGAGCAGCAGACACAGCCCCCCGGAGAGCACCATGACCATCGTGGCCCCGCCACCCTGCTCGGACACCGGCACCAAGTCGGTCTTGTTGGCCCGCCGATAGAGCAGGAAGCTGGCGAAGGTCGTCAGGATGATGAGATTGATGACGGCGTTCTTCGCGGCCATGAGACCGAAGTAGCCCAGCACCGGATGGACCTGTCCGCCGAGGGCGAGCTGCTCCTCGGCGCTCAACGGCAGGTTCCGTGGCGTGAGCCAGATAGCGACGCAGACGATCAGGATGACGTTGAAGTACTTGACGAACCTCTGATACCGCTCGGCCCCAGGGATGCGGTTCATCCCGGACCACAGGTAGTAGTTGCCGATCATGAACAGCAAGCCGACGAGCAAGCCCTGGAGGATGAACGTCCAAGAGAACGCTCCCCCCATCATGTTATTCCCCATGACCGCGCTGGCGCTGTAGATCTCCCGACCCAGGTAGTAACCCGCGAAGGGTAGCGGGATCAGCGCCGCCAGGCCGATGAAGTTCCCCACATACCCCATCCAGTCGTAGTGGGCCCGCCTCGCCTCGGTACGGGCGGCCAAGAACTTCACGGCGGCATAGGCGCCTACCACGAACCCCCCGAACGCCACGTTCCCCAGGACGCGGTGGATATTCAGGGGCATCCACAGTGGGTTGGCGACCGCCTCCATGGTGGTCCCGACGAACGTTCCCGTCTCATCCACGCCGACGGGGCTCATCATGTACGAGGCCCACGCGTTGCCGATGAAGACGAGGATCGTACCCGCCACGTTGAGCAGAACGCCTAGCGTGATGTGGACGCCTTTACGATTCGCCAGGCGACCCCACGAGTAGTAGTAGCTGTACAGGATCCCTGTCTCGACGAAGAAGAACACCGCGTAGACGTAGAGGGACGGGGCGAAGATGCTGATGAAGTAGTTGGAGAACGTCGGATACAGCCCGAAAAGGGTAAAGGCGAGGAGCCCCCCGAGGGCCGCGGTGGTGGCGAAGGCGACAGTCAGAAGTCTGACGAATTCCTGGGCCAGGCGATCGTAGCGCTGATCACCGGTACGCCAACCGATGAACTCGACGATGACCGCGAAGATCGGTACCCCGAGTACGAAGGCCGCGAACAAGAGGTGGAGCTGGGCGACCGCCCAGATGGTGGCCCGGGGGCTCAGCCCGAAGAACGTTCGGACGCCGCTGTGCGCCGTCGGCGCCTCCCCCTGGGCTGCCCAGAGGACCTCGGGCAGGAGGACGAGAAGGAGCAATCCGGCGACGACTCCCGGAGACAGGGCTAGACGCGCCAACGTGCTCGTTCCCAGGAACGAGGACCGGCGGAGCTTCACGGTCACTGGGAACTCTGCGTCAACTCCACACTAGCGTCGCTGGTCTGGCCGGCCGCTACCGTCACGGTCTGCGTAGTCGCCCCCAGGGCCTCGTGCCAGACCTCCAGCGTGTACGTGCCGGGGGGGACGTTTTCGATGACGAAGCCCCCGTCACCGCCTGTGACGGCATGGTACGGGTGGTCGATGACGACGATCCAGCCGTTCATCCAACCGTGGATATCGCACTTGACCCCTACCTTCTCGGCGATGCTGAAGGTCGCTTCGACCTTCTCGAGCGCGGGGGGTTGGGTCCGGTTGAACGAGCGGTTGTCGAATGCCATGGTGTGGACGTTGTGAGAGACATCGTCGCTGTTCACGATCTCGAGCACCTCATCGACGGCCACGAGTACCACGTGGGGCGTGAACCTGCAACGATTCTGGTCCAAGGTGGGAGGTGAGGCGGACACCTCCAGGGAAGCCCCGCTGGTGATGTCCGTCAAGGACACAACGACGTTAGCCAACCCTCCGCCGGCGCCCACAGCCAGATCCTGCACCTCGACGGACGCTCCACAGGCTTCCACATCGTCGGTGATGGCAATGGTGCGTGGCGCCGGGACCGTCCCGGACAATGTGATCGTGCCGCTGATCGAGCCTCCGTTCTCCACGGTGATCACACTGTAGCCGGAGCCTCCGCTGCCCGGGGCCTCCACCGCCGACTGCTCCGCGGAGGCGGGAGTCTGCTCGGCACCCCCACGGCTACCGCCGTCTCCACCGCATGCCGCCAGTCCGAAGACCAGCAACGCGTAAATGGTGCTGTCTATGCATACCGCCGAGCGGCCAAACCGGCCGCGGCGGGGTTGGTTCCAGAATCTCATCAGAGCCTCCCGTGGGCTCAGCCGTCTACGGGCTACACGGAGGTTCAATTTGCGGCCCGTTGGCCCCTGGTCAAGAACCCCCGAGGCGCTCGCCAAGGGCGGGCACCGGCGCTTGTGGGAGGTGGCGGAGGCGGTAACAGTTCAGTGTCGCCCGACCCGCCTCGACCGTGTGCCGGCGACCTCAGCCGATCGGAGGTTAAAGCATGGACCGGCTGTTCCGACGGGAAGCGGACACGACGACCTGGACGTTACAGGATGGGCAGCATCGGGTCTCCTGCATATGTGGCCAGCCGCCCGCTCAGGCAGCGAGCGGCTCTCAGAACCTACGCTCCGGGCGGGGTGGGACTTACGGTTGAGGCGCCTCGGACGTGCTCGAAAAGGTCACCTCGGCTTCGACGGTCTGCCCGTCTCCGACCTCGACCGTGGTCTTGACCTCCCCGAACCACTCGTGCCACGCGGTCAGCTCGTACTGCCCCGGCGGGACATCGGTGATCGAATAGGTGCCGTCGTCGTTGGCCTTCGTGAAGAACCCGTTCTCCAGAACCAGGATGTGCGCGATCATCTGGGAGTGGATGTCACACATCACCAGGATGCTGTCGGGCCTCGCGAAAACGCCGGAGAACGTCGAGCCGGGGCGCTGGCCGCGGTTGAAGTTGCGGTTCCGGCGCCTTCCCTTGGCGTACGTATGGATGTTGTGGAGCTCGTCGTCGCTGTTGTGGAACGACACCTCGTCACCCGCCAGGACGGGCATCACCCTTGGGACGAACGTATAGTCGATCTGATCGAGAAGAAGTTGCTCTGGCGCCCGTTCCGTTGGCGGGGTCTCCGTCGTCAGCCCCTCGCCGGACAGATAGATCACGGCGTCCGAGATCTCGAAGAACTCGTCATCGGGTATGGTCTCGAAGATCACCCGTCCTTGAACGATCCCTGTGGCCGGCTGGTCAACTGCCGAGTCGGGGCCGAGGGCCGGCCATAGAAGTGGGGCGATCAGGCCCGCGGTGAGCACGAACGTTCCGGGACGAGTCAGGGTGGTGGACATGGGTACTCTTGGGTCTCCTGGTGACATACTTCATTGGTGACTTGGATACGCCTCACAACAGAGTGTTGGCCTGCGCGGGGCACGACATTGGCTCCCTCCTACACCGCTGTCCTCCCCGAGGTCGCTCCACCGTTGGTTTCAGCGATTCGGATGACTCCGTCCGACCCCGCGCCCGGCGTCGGCCACCCCCTCCGCCGCATCGGAGTGGAGAACGGGTGAGAGTGCATGAAGCTACACAATCGATCTATAAAGTGTCGAAGGGTATGCCCATTCAAGACGTGTTAGACGGGAGAAGAGCCGCGCCTTATGTTTGAGGTCCTCGCGGCTCGATCGCGCCGGGAGGGGACAAGCATGTACAAGCCCGCCATGTGCACCCGCGCACGTCCGCGGTAGACCGAGTTGGCCCTGATGCCGCACCACGGGATCGGAGCCGGACGATAAGGAGAAGCAGTTCATGAGACGGTCAACCTTGTCCAACGCTCTGCTTGTTCTCGGCACCCTCTGGGTCGCCGCCTCGGTACTGCCGACCTCCTCCCCGGCTCAGGAATCACCCCATCCCTACAACTACGGGAATCCGGGTGATGCCCTCCCTCCGGGAGAGAGGGGTACCCCCAACATCCATTACCTGGGGAGCATCCCCCTCGGTGGCTTCCTCCATGTGGCGGATGTCGAGGTCGAGCAAGAGTTGGATCGGCCTTACGCCTACGTATCCAAGCGGTTCAGTCCGTCGGGCATGGACATCGTCAGCCTCGAGGACCCGGCGAACCCCAAGCTGATCTACTCGTGGCGCATCGAGAACGCCGAGCTCCACCAGGGCTCGGGGGCTCTCGACGGCAGGTATTTCAAGCACGACGGGCGATACTACATCGTGCAGTCCACGCAGTTCGGGGCGGGTGGCCCCGACAACGACCTGGGAGCCGTGGTCTTTGACGTTACCGGCCTACCGGATCCGTCGACCGTACGTGAAGTGGGAAGGATCAAAGCCCCTGAGACGCCGGGCGGGTTCCACAACATCTTCACGTACAAGCACTCCGACGGCCGCCCACTGCTCTTCGCGACGACCGGCGGGCCCCACGCCAACATCTACGACCTGAGCCGGTTCCTGGACGGGGATCCCGACTACGGGCTCACGGGCCAGGTGCCCGTGCCCGAGTCCCCGTACTGGGCCCTGCGCGGCGGACGGGCCAGCTGGCACGACTATTACGTCGGCTTCGACCCGGCCACGCAGCAGGATCGGCTGTGGGCAGGCGGCACGGGCGGATACTTCGTGTTCGACGTCACGGACACGTCTAACCCCGAGCTGCTGGTGTCCATCACCAACGTTCCCGGGATCGCGCACGGCCACACCTTCACCCCGTCCCCCGACGGTCTCTTCGCCGTGGCCGAGGTGGAGAGCCAGTGGCAGCCGCTGCGGCTCTTCGACCTCCGGGACGCCTGGTCCGAAGGCGGAAATCCTGTGGTCAGCCGGGCCATCAGCGCTTGGACCGCGGATTACCAGAATCTCTCTCACAACCATGAAGTGCGCTGGCCCTTCGTGTTCGTCTCCGCCTACGAAGATGGCCTACAGGTGTTCAGTATGTTCGACCCGTTCAACCCCAGGACCATCGCTTACTACGACACGTATCCGGGACCGCACATGGCCCGCGGCCACGGTAACGTCAACCTGGGCGCGTGGGGTGTGGACGTTCGGAACGCCGATGGCCTGATCGTCGTCAGCGATATGGTGAGCGGGCTATACACGTTCAAGATGGACGGCTTCCCGAGCTGGAACGGCCATGACTGGAACATGCCCAACATCTCGAGCGCGCAGGATTGGGATAACGGGCCCGACGGCGTCCAGCGCCGGGCCACCATGGAAGACCGAGGCTACTAACTTAATAGTAGCCCGAAAAAGCATTTGAGGACGCCCTCGGGGGCTCCATCCCCTGAGGTAAGACAAGACCGGCCCGTCAGTCGGTGCGTCCCGGCGACCCACTCATGAGGATTCCTGGAGGCGGAAATGACTGATCGCACCCATCCGATCTCTCTACCTAGCTGGCTCTCCCCGGTCCTACCGGTCCTGTTGGTCTACTCCCTTCTGCTGCTGCTTCCCTCGCCGAGCCGGGGCCAGGACCAGAATGCAGCCTGGGACGCCCGCCAGGTTCTCGAGGAAAAGCAGTTCGTGTCGCCGCCCGACGTCGTCACAGAGGCCGTGTTGGCACCGCGCTACCTGAATGTGACGCTCTCGGACGTGAGCCCCGACAAGAAGTGGTTCCTGCGCGAGGTGGGGGATGGCCCGGTCACCATGGACGTCTTCTCCAAGCCCTTTCACGAGCTCGGCGGCCAGTTCATCGACTATGCGGCGAACCGCAGCCGCCGGCTGACCACGCGGAACAACGTCGGCATCGAGGTGATCTCGGCGACGGACGGATCGAAGGTGCAGATCGAAGTTCCCCGGGGTGCCCGCGTCTCCAACGCCTCCTGGTCGCCCGACGGGTCGAGATTGGCCTTCTTCGCTCACTTCGACGACGGCACGCACGTCTACGTCGCCGACCCCGCCACCGGCGGGTCTCGGAGGGTCACCCGGCGGGCCGTACTTGCCACCCTCGTCACCTCGTACGAGTGGACGGCCGGCGGAGACGAGATCGCGACGGTCCTGATCCCGGAGAACCGCCCGCCCATGCCCGTGGAGTCCGCCGTGCCCACGGGCCCACGGGTCAAGATGACGGAAGAGGGCGAGAACCGCTTGCGGACCTTCGCGAGCCTCATGGCCACCCCATACGATGAGGCGCTTTTGGCCTGGCACGCCACGGGGCAGCTCGCCCTGGTGGACGTAGACAGCCGGGACACGGAGCTCATCGGTGAGCCGACCCTCGTGCGAAGCTTCGACTTCTCCGCCGACGGGCGGTACGCTCGCGTGACACGGATAGAGCATCCCTTCAGCTACATCATCCCGGTCGACAACTTCGGCCGCGTCGAGGAGGTCTGGGATCTCGAGGGGAACGTCTTGGCGGAGTTGGACAGGACACCGATGAATACCGGCCTTCTGGGTGCGGACCCCGATCCGAACCAGCCTCAGCCGGGGTCGCAGCGGTTCGCAGAGGACGACGAGCAAGGGCGCCGTCAGATTAGGTGGCGCGTGGACGGGCGCGGCCTGACGTTCCTGGAGCAGGAGCCGGGCGAGGACGGGGACGACGAGGCGGAGCCCGAGGATGAGCCGTTGGGGGACGATCGGCCCGATCGTCGCAAGGACCGGGTCATGCAGTGGCTCCCGCCCTTCGACAGCACCACCCTCTCGGTGGTCTACGAGAGTGACAACCGCATGTCTGCCCACCGCTTCTCCGCGGACATGGCGATCCTCTTCGTCACCGAGCGCAGAAGCGAGAAGGTGCTTGAGTACGCCGTGTTCCTCGACGATCCGGAGACCGCGGCACACACGCTGGTCGCATACGACTCGGAGGACTTTTACTCGACGCCCGGAAACCTCGTCATGACGGGTGGCGCTCTTCCTGCCACTGGCGGTCGTTTCAGACGCGGCAGGGTCGACGTCGGCGATCGGTCCGTGCAGCTCTCGGCCGACGGCGGGTATGTCTTCTTCTATGGGACCCGGTACAACGAGGACCCTCTGGAGGTGTCGCCCGTGACATTCCTGGACCGGGTTAACATCCGAACCGGAGAGAAGGAGCGGGTTTTCGAAAGCGAAATCGAGGGCGTGTGGGAGCACCCTACCTCCATCCTCGACATCGACACTGGACGCTTCATCGTGTCGCGAGAGTCGCCGACCGAGGTCGCCCAGTCGTATCTCGTGCAGGGAGAGAGACGGCTTCAGATCACGAACAACGTGGACTACACGCCTGACCTGACTGCGGCTCCCAGAGAGCGCTTCACCGTCGATCGCCCCGACGGCTTCCGGTTCCTGGTCAACGTCACGCTGCCGACCGGGTACCGGCCGGGCACACGGCTTCCGGCCATGTTCTGGTTCTATCCCAGGGAGTACGAGGACCAGGAGAGCTATGACGAGCGGGGACGCACCTACAACAGGAACGCCTTCCCCAACTTCGGGGTGCGCTCCATCGAGTACCTGATCCGTCTCGGCTACGCGGTCGTCGAGCCCGACGCCCCCATCGTGGGCAAGCCGGGTCAGATGAACAACAACTACAAGCACGACCTGAGGAACAACCTGGCCGCGGTGATCGACGAGCTCGACCGCCGAGAGATCATCGACCGGCGCAGACTTGGGCTTGGGGGACACTCTTATGGTGCTTTCTCCACTGTGAACGCCATGGTGCACACACCCTTCTTCAAGGCCGGCATCGCCGGTGACGGGAACTACAACCGCACCTTCACGCCGCTCAGCTTCCAGACCGAGCGCCGCTTCCTGTGGGACGCCAAGGACGTCTACCTGGGGATGTCGCCTTTCCTGTACGCAAACAACCTCACGGGAGCACTCCTCTTGTATCACGGCCTCCACGACCAGAATCAGGGGACCGACCCGGATCACTCGCCCAGGCTGTTCCACGCGCTGAACGGACTGGGGAAGGAAGCCGCCATGTACCTGTATCCCTTCGAGGACCACGGGCCCGCGACGAAGGAGACGCTCCTGGACCTCTGGGGGCGCTGGGCGGCGTGGCTCGATGTGCACCTGAGGAGCCCCGACACTGAAAAGCAGACGATCAGCGACGACATCATGGGGCGCCGCGACTAGCCGCTGGACTAGTCCGCTCCGGGCCATCACACCGGACACACCGTTCGATCAGGACATGACTGAAGGCACCGACCCTCCGCTGGGCGGCCCGAGCGAGCTCACGCTCTGGGTCGGTATCTTCACGCTGACGCTCCTCGTCGGCGGGCTTGTGGCCGCCCTGGCCGCATTTCCGCAAGCGCTGCGGTTGGACGGGCTCGACGTGTCCAGGCTCCCACGCCTGCACGCATTCATGAACGGCACCACCGCGGTGCTCCTTACGGCCGGATATCTGGCGATCCGGAGTGGACGGCGGAAGACGCACCTCCACCTGATGTCCATGAGCTTTGGGCTGTCGTGCCTCTTCCTGACCTCGTACGTGACGTATCACTCACAGGCACCACAGAGCCACTTCGGCGGTGTTGGCTGGGTGCGTCCCGCCTACTTCTTCATCTTCATCACGCATATCTCGCTGGCGCCCATCCTGGTTCCGCTCGTCTTGTTCACCCTGTCTAGAGCGGTGCGTGGAGAGCTGGTAAAGCACCGTCGGCTGGCCCGGTGGACGCTGCCCGTCTGGATGTACGTTGCCGTCACAGGCGTCCTGGTCTACGTCATGATGGCGCCCTACTACGACTTCTGACGGAGCCACTGCTGCACCTCCTCCAAGACCCCCTGCAGGGCCGCCTCGGACACTTCGCAGCTCTGCCTCACAGGCACCCCGCAGGGCATGGCCTCGGACCGCCGACTCGACTATGCGAGGCCGGCACCCTCCCGAGCCCCGCTCCCTTCGTTGACAGGGAACCGTCGGGGTCTCGACATTGTCCCTCCCCTCTCGCCGGGGAGGGCAGCCCATGCCGTTTCACCTCGTTGGTAGGAGTGGCTCCATGTCTTGTCTTCGTTGGCTCCGGTGTCCCGCCATCGCTCTCATCGCGCTCTGCTGGTCGCTGCCCCTGCCTGGCCAGACGCCCCGTGGGGACGAAGCGGAGGTGCTCAACCAGTCGGACCATCCCCTGCTCAGGCCGTTCCGCTGGCGCTCCATCGGGCCCATCGGGCAGGGCGGGCGTGTCGACGACATCGCGGTCTCACCCGCGGACGTCCGCACCTTCTTCGTCGGCTTCGCCACCGGCGGCCTCTGGAAGACGACAAACCACGGTGTGACGTTCCGTCCCGTCTTCGACACCTACGCCACGGCGTCGGTGGGTGACATCTCCATCGCTCCGTCCGACCCGGACATTGTGTGGATGGGCACAGGGGAGTCGAACAACCGCCAGAGCTCGTCCTTGGGCGCGGGCGTCTACAGGTCCGCGGACGCCGGTGAGACGTTCACCCACGTGGGGCTCACCGAGACCCAGTCCATCTCCCGCGTCCTGGTACATCCCAGCGACCCCGACGTGGTCTGGGTGGCCGCCAACGGACACCTCTTCGGGCCCAACGAGGAGCGTGGTGTCTTCAAGACGACGGATGGCGGCACGTCTTGGGACCAGGTGCTCTACGTGGATGAAAACACGGGCGCCACGGACCTGGTCATGGACCCGTCCAACCCGAACACTCTGTTCGCCGCCACCTACCAGCGGCGCCGGACGGCGTGCTGCTTCGTGGGAGGAGGCCCTGGAAGCGGAATCTGGCGGTCCGACGACGGGGGCGAGAGCTGGACTCGCCTCACGGGCAACGGTCTTCCCAACGGGACCATGGGCCGTATCGCCCTCGCCATGACCACGGCGGATGCCGAAGTGGTGTACGCTCAGATCGAGGTGGCCGCCGATCGGGAGGAGCCGCTCTCGGACGAAGGGCGGGAGGAGTGGGAGCGCCTGTCGGAAGTGGACTCCTTGCCACCGGACCCTCAGTACAACGGCATCTGGAGGTCCACCGACAAGGGGCGAACTTGGGAGTTCCGCAGCAATGAGAACGGGCGGCCCATGTACTTCAGCCAGATGCGCGTGGACCCGACGGACCCGGAGACCGTGTACGTCGTGGACCAGCGAGTCTACAAGTCCAAGGACGGCGGTCAGACGTTCGAGCGGCTGGAAGGATACGGCCATGTCGACCAACACGCCTTCTGGATCAACCCCAAGGACGGCGATCACCTCATGATCGGCAACGACGGCTCGGTGGACGTGAGCTACGACCAGGGAGAGGCCTGGGAGTCGCTTCGGACGTGGGCGGTCGGCCAGCCCTATCACGCCTCCGTGGACATGCGCCGCCCCTACTACGTCTGCACTGGACTACAGGACAACGGCACCTGGTGCGGACCCAGCTCGGTGCGGACGGATGGCATCCTCAGCCAGGATTGGTACCGGGTCGGCGGCGGCGATGGATTCTACTCGG
The DNA here is from genome assembly GCA_965238005.1 of Longimicrobiales bacterium. Classification (GTDB taxonomy): domain Bacteria; phylum Gemmatimonadota; class Gemmatimonadetes; order Longimicrobiales; family Gaopeijiaceae; genus CBDCKN01. The sequence goes on along the minus strand of OZ250165.1, from coordinate 964,678 downwards.
CGGTGGATCCCACCGATTTCAACACGGTCTACGCGGAATCCCAGAACGGAAGAATCCGGCGAGTGAGCCTGACCACCGGCGAGCAGCAGAGCATCCACCCGCAACCGCCCACAGAGGACAGCGCCAACACCAACATCGTTCCGGCCCCTCCGGTGGGAACGGAGATCCGCTGGAACTGGAACACCCCGTTCATCCTGTCTCCTCACAACCCACGCGTCGTCTACGCGGGCGGCAACCGGCTGTTCAGGTCTCAGACCAGGGCGACACGTGGACAATGAGCCCGGATCTGACCAAGAACATCGATCGGGACGAAGTGGAGATCATGGACCAGTACAACGGCCTCCCCCGATGTGAAGCCCTGAACCGGGGCCAAGAGTGCATTCTGTCGCGAAACGACGGTGTGCGCAGCTACAGCACCATGGTATCGGTAGCGGAGTCCAGGCTGGTCCCCGGCCTCCTGTGGGTGGGGACCGACGACGGCAACGTTCAGGTGAGCCGTGACGGAGGGACCACCTGGACCGAGGTAGGGCAGAACGTCCCCGGAGGCACCATGGAGTACTACGTCTCCCGTGTGGAGGCCTCCCACTTCGACGCGGGGACCGCCTACATCTCACTGGACGGTCACAAGAGCGACGACCTTCGGCCTTACGTCTTCGTCACCCGCAACTACGGCGAGGGCTGGGAGTCCATCAGCACAAACCTGCCGGAGTATGGCAACGTGAACACGATCCGACAGGACCCGCGGAACAAGGACCTCCTCTATGTGGGCACCGAGTTCGCGTTCTTCGTCTCACTGAACGAGGGCGGGGAGTGGCATCGGTTCATGAACGACCTACCGACGACTCGGATCGACGACGTTCTCGTGCACCCCAGGGACAACGACCTGGTGCTCGCCACGCACGGGCGAAGCGTGCTGATCATAGACGACATCACAGCGCTTCAGGATCTGACGCAGGAGGCCCTGGATGCGGACGCGCACCTCTTCCAGCCGCGCGCCGCCGTACAGTGGAAACAGGATCGCACTCTGTCGCGAGCCGTGACCGGGAACAAGAACTGGCAGGGACGGAACGCACCTGCCGGAACGGCCATCACCTACCACCTGAAGAGCGCCCCACGGGGTGACGTCAGGGTAACCATCACCGACCTGCTCACCGGTGAGGTGTTCAGAAGCCTCGAGGGGCCCGCCATGGCCGGGCTGAACCGCGCGCAGTGGGACCTTCGTGGCGAGCGCCCCGAGCGCCAGCCGGGCCAGGGCGGAGGTGGCAGAGGCGGCGGCCGCGGAGGGTTCGGCAACGAAAACCAGGGCCCCCTGGCCGAGCCGGGCGTCTACGGCGTAACGCTCTCGGTGAACGGTCGGGAGCTCTCCAACACCGTCACCGTGCTGGAGGACATCTGGATGGGCCAGCGCTAATGGATCACGGCGTTCCCGTCGGGTTTGGGCTCGTTCCTCAGGCCATAACCGGCCTCACGGCAGCCCGATGACGAACATCCGTGGACATGACGCCGGCCCACGGAGGTGACAGCAGCACCGGCACCGTGTAGAGGCGCCAGACACGCTCTCCGGTGGCGGCGTCATACGCGTCCACGAAGCCGCGGACGCCGGCTTCCGCCCCGCTCACGCCGATGACGACCTTCCCGTCGATGGCCAGGACCCCCGGAGGCAGAGACGGAGACCAGGTCCAGATTCGGCGTCCCGTGTGCACGTCGAGGGCGGTCACCGTGCTCGGCGGCCGGTTGCCCCGTGAGGTCCCTCGTGGGGAGGGTTCGACAACCATGTCGCCACACCCGATCTTGGTGGGGCTTTCGATCCGGGAAACAACCACGCAAGGAGATCACTATGCACTCCACCGGAGCCCGTCTGGTCCTCGCCGCGATCACCTTCGTCTCGCTGGCCTGTGAGCCACCGCCGGGGCCCATCGAAGTGGTCGAGGCGTCCATCGCCGACATCCAGGAAGCGATCGTGTCCGGACGGACGACGTGCCGGATGGTGGTGCAGGGCTACCTCGATCGGATCGAGGCGTACGACGAGTCCACGGTCAACGCCATTACGGTGGTGAACCCCAATGCGCTGTCCAGGGCCGACGATCTCGACGCACTGCTAGCGGCGGGTCTCGAGCCTCCGCGGCTCTTCTGCGCGCCCATGCTCGTGAAGGACAACTTTGACACCCACGACCTGCCCACCACAGGAGGCTCCATCGCCCTGATGGGGAGCCTTCCCCCTGACGACGCCTTCATGGTACGTCGTATCCGCGAGGCAGGCGCGGTGGTGGTCGCGAAGACCAACATGGCGGAGTGGGCCTTCAGCGCCCGCCAGACGGTGAGCTCGTCCTACGACACGACCTCGAACGCCTATGCTTTCGACCGAGTACCGGCGGGATCCAGCGGGGGGACCGCCTCGGGCGTCGCGGCCAGCTTCGGGGTGGCAGGGCTGGGCAGCGACACGGGGAATTCCATCCGAGGCCCCTCTTCGCACCTCGCTCTCGTGGGGATCCGCTCCACCATCGGCCTCACGAGCCGGGACGGTGTGATCCCCCTCTCCTTCGACCGGGACATCGCGGGGCCCATGGCCCGCAGCGTCGAAGACGCGGCGAGGATCTTCAATGTGGTCGCCGGATACGACCCGGCCGACCCGTACACCGAGGCTGGGCGCAGCCACAAGGAGGCCGACTATACGGCCGGCCTGGACCCGAACGGCCTGGAGGGAGCACGTCTCGCGGTGCTCCGCCCATTGGTTGACGCCGAGGACGCCGACACGGCGGTAATCAGGGTCTTCGAGGAGGCCGTTGCCGACCTGGCCCGCCTCGGCGCCACGATTGTGGATCCCCTCGAGTTCGACCTCCAGGCGGAGCTCGATCGGGAGGGCATGTTCTGCAGGCGCTTCCGCTACGACATGTACCAATACCTGTCGTCCCTAGGCGAGAGAGCGCCCATCCGCGACGTTCTCGAGGTGCTGGAGACGGGCCAGTACGCCGACTATGCCGAGCAGTCGCTCCGTCGCTATGAGGAGATCCCCATGGACGTGCACCCCCGCGACTGGGAGACGCCCTGCCCCGACTACCTGGAGCACCAGGGGAGGCAGGCGTATCTATCCGACCTGGTTGCGGCCATGGACGCCGCCGAGGTGGACGGCGTCATCTACCCCACGTGGCGGAATCCTCCGGCGCACCTGGATCGGGCCCGAGAAGAGTACCTTGGGGACAACAGCCAGCTCGTGGCGCCAGCGACCGGCATGCCCGCCATCACGGTCCCCATGGGGTTCACGTACGCTACGCTTCCGGCGGGCCTCCAGATCCTGGCGCGCCCCTACGACGAGCTCCTGCTCTTCCGGCTGGCCTACGCGTACGAGCAGGGGACGCACCACAGACGGCCCCCGGCCGGTTTCCCCGCGCTGTGAGAGCGCCAAGCCGTTGCCGAGCGAGACTTCCTGGACCGCCCCCGGCCTGCTTGCCGGTGTCTCGAGCCCGGTCTAACGTGGACGGGCGCCCCCCGTAGCTCCTTCCGCGGAGACCGAAACGCGTCTTGCCATACTTCCCCTGATGGCGGCCCTCGCGAGCACATCTCTGTCCGCCCAGCAGTTGGAAATCTACCACATCGACGTGGATCAGGGGGACGCGACCCTCGTCGTCCCGCCCACGGGCGAGAGCTTGCTCATCGACTCAGGGGACAACGGCCAGGGCCGTAGAATCCGTCAGGTGCTTCAGAACGCGGGCGTCGAGAGGATCGACCACTTCGTGACCACGCACTACCACACGGACCACTATGGGGGGATCGACGAGCTCACGGTCAGTCCAGCCATCCCGATCATCAACGTGTACGACCGTGGCGACAAGGCATCCCTACCTGTTAGCAGGAGCACGGGAGCGCGTTATGTCGAGTATGACACCGCCGTGGGACATCGCGCCCAGCACCTACAACGCGGCGAAGCTTTCATGCTGGGGGCCGTCACGGTGACCTGCATCGCTTCCGGCGGAGTCGTCATGGGCGAGCAGAATCCCGAGCCCGGCCACGATGAAAACGACATGAGCGTCGCGCTCCTCATCGAGTGGCAAGGCTTCAGACTCTTCGTCGGGGGCGACATCGAGTCGTTCACCGAAGAGAAGATCGCCACGCTCGACGCAGCAACGGACGTGGACGTCCATCAGGCCAACCACCACGGCTCCCACTCAAGCACCTCGGCGGCCTTCATCCGGGACCTCTCACCCAGCGTCGTGATTATCTCCAACGGAGACCGGGCCGACTATCGCCACCCCCGGCAAGTCACCTTGGAGGCCTTAGCCGCCCTTCCGGAGCCACCGGCGGTGTTCCAGACGAACCGCTAAACGAAGGGCGGACTGGGCGGCAACGTCGCCGACGACTTCATCGCCGATCAAGATCCGAGCGGGCCGGAGGGGACGATACGGGTCACGGTGGATGGGTCCGGCGGTCAGTACAGCGTCCGCTACAGCACCAATCAGCATACATTCGACATCAAGAACCGGACGCCTTCCGAGACCAGCATCGTCATCGAGAGCCTGCTTCCCAACCCCGTCGGTCCCGACCGGGAGCTAGAGGAGGTTACCGTCCGGAACGAGGGCCCGGGCACGGTCGACCTGAAGGAATGGTACCTGCAGGACCTGGCGCTACGCCGGTGGCCCCTTGCCGATCTCGGCACCCTCGCCGCCGGAAGCAGCGGCACGACCCTGCGGCGCGGCCTGCCGCTGAACCTCAACAACGGCGGAGATACCGTCGTCCTCGTGGATCCCACGGGACAGGTCCGGGATCGGTTCGGTTATACCACGACGGCGGAGGGGATCCGAATCGTGACCGGCCATTGAGGGTCGCTCAGCCTCCCGCTGCCCAGTCCGTTCGCTCAGGCCCCACCAAGACCCTATTCTACGCTCCACAGGCCTCGCTCGCGGACGCGGACGTCACGGAATTTGGAGGAGGAGGAACGCCGCAGGGCCGGATGCATCGGTGCTCGAGCCGAGCGACCTTTATGCTCGTCGTGAGCGCCGAGTTGACCGCGAGACGATCGAGCGCAGCGAGGTCAATGGCCGAGACACTTCTGGGACACCACACTAGCCCCGAGGTTACCATGCGCGCTCGATCAGCACTGTTCGCCATCTCCCTCGCCCTGTTGGCACTTTCTGGAGTTTCTGGACAGTCCCCCATTCCCTACCCGCCTGCTCCCGGCGACGGGATCATGACCATGGCGCTCACCGGCGACGCCATCATCACCCGCTCCCTCTCCCCGTACGTGGAACCGGGCTATCTGGAGATGATCGAGCTCCTGCGAAGCGGCGACTTTGCCTTTACAAACCTGGAGGTGCTTCTCCACGACTACGAGCCGTACCCGGCCTACCAGAGTGGAGGCACGTGGATGCGCGCCGCTCCCGAGATGGCGAAGGAGCTCGTGTGGGCCGGCTTCGACATGGTATCGTACGCGAACAACCACACCGGGGATTACGGGCCCCTTGGGGCGCGCCTCACGCGGCAGTACGCCCGAGCCGCCGGTCTCGTGGGTGCCGGGTCCGGCGAAGATCTCAACGAAGCCCGCGAAGCGAAGTTCTTGGAGACGGCCGACGGTCGGGTCGCCCTGATCTCCCTCGCCTCGACCTTCACGGCGCACTCCGTGGCGGGGCTGCCGGGGGCGGCTACCGTGGGGCGTCCAGGACTGAACCCCCTGAGGCACGAGCGCTGGCGCGTTGTGACGCGGGACCAGCTGGAGGGACTGCGAGAGGGGCTCAACAATGCCGGGGTCCGCGTGCCAGAGAGCGGCGACGGGTTCACGGTCTTCGGGAACCGGTTCGAGGTGGGGAGCGAGGCCGGCACCCACACGGCACCCGATCCTGACGACGTCGCGGCGATCACGGAGGTCGTCCGGAATGCCAAGGCACTGGCCGACTACGTCGTAGTGTCGATCCACGCCCACGAGGGCGGCGTGGACCGGACAATCCCCGCGGACTTCGTCATCGAGTTCGCCCACGCCGTGATCGACGCCGGTGCGGACGTCATGGTGGGCCATGGTCCCCACGTTCTGCGGGGCGTGGAGATCTACAACGGGAAGCCGATTCTCTACAGCCTCGGGGACTTCATCTTCCAGAACGAGACGCTGCTGCGTCTCCCGGCCGAGAACTACGCCCGGTACGACCTGAATCCCACAGCCGGCGTGGCCGCGTTCAACTACGAGCGGTACCAGGGCGACACCCGCAGCTTCCCGGCCGATCCCGAGATTTGGGAGGGGGCTATCGCCATGCCGTCCTTCCGGCGCGGAGAGCTCGTCGAGCTACGTCTGCTACCGGTCACGCTCGGCTTCGGCGAGCCGCCCTCGGTCCGAGGCAGGCCACTGCCGGCCACCGGAGAGCTGGGCCGCAAGATCGTTCGGGACCTAATCGAGCGGTCGGCCGAATTCGGGACCACCGTAGAGGAGAGTGACGGCATGGCGCTGGTGCGGCTCCCGAGGTCGGTAGGGGCGGGCGGCGGGAGCCGGTGAAGTCAGCTGTGGGGAAGTCGGGGTCGTAGGAACCCGTATACCCAGGCACCCGCCATCGCCGCTAGCAGCCCCACTACCATCACCCAGACGCCGGCACCGATGAGTGCGTAGATCGGACCGGGACAGGCGCCCAGCAGGCCCCACCCGAGACCGAAGATCGTACCACCGATCCAGTGCTGTGGCCCAGGTCGGGTGTCCTCGGGGGTCGGGAAGACGATGGGCCGTCCCGTCAGGGTCCGGGCACCGGCCCGCTTGATCAGGAAGACACCCAGGGCCCCGACCGACACCGCCCCACCGATGATCCCATACATGTGGAAGGCGTGAAAGCGGAACATCTCCTGGATCCTGAACCAGGAGACCGCCTCGGTCTTGAGAAAGACCACTCCCAGGTAGACGCCCAGCAGGAGGTACGGCCACCCGGGCTCGTGTCGGTTCAGCGTCTGCTCGGTCATCGGTCAGAGGATCAGCGGAAGAAGAAAATGCGTGACGATGAGACCGCCCACGAAGAATCCGACCACAGCCGCCAGAGACGAGCGCTGGAGGTTCGAAAGTCCCGAGATCGCGTGGCCGGAGGTGCAGCCGTTCGCGTAGCGGGTGCCGAAGCCCACCAGGAATCCGCCGACGACGATCAGGAGGAATCCCGCTCGGGTGGTGAGGCCGCCCCACGAAAAGAGCGACAGGGGCACCAAGCCCTTCCGGTCCTGAAGCCCCAGCTCCGAGAGTGCGGCCCAGGTACGCTCCGAGATGGGCAGGACGGGATCGGGCGACGCGAGGAAGGCGCTGGCAATCGCTGCGCCGAGTACCGTGCCCAGGGCCATGAGGAGCTGCCATCCGCCCCGGGACCTCCAGTCGTAGCGGAAGTACTCGAGTCCGGCGGGAACGGTGGCAGCACACAGATGGCGGAGGGTCGACGAGACGCCCCACTTCCTCCCTCCGTACAGGTAGACCACCGGAACCACCAGACCGATCAGCGGACCACCGACCCACCACGGCCAAGTCTCTCGGATCAACTTCCGACCGGATCGGGAGGAGCGTTGACGGTGACCGGCCCGGATACAACCACCGGCGCCGAAAGCCATGTCAGGCGTCCTCGCCTCATCACGCTCGTCTCTCCTCAGAAGGGGCTGCCGAACCACCGGCAAATAGGGGGCCGGATGTGAGAAAACACAATCCCACGGCCCTAGTTCCCTCTCGGTGTCCGCCGAGTCCGACCGCTGCGCTCGGAGTCGGCACCGGCTGATCCGCCGGCCTACTCCAGCGTGCCCATCTCCCCCTCGGTCCTCTCCCACTCGGCTAAGAGATCGGCCACGTCACCCTGCAGGCGGGACCGCTCGTCTTCCAGCGCCCTCACGTCGTCAGGCGGAGTCTGCTCGTAGTAGTCGGGGCGGCAAAAGAGCTCGTCGATTTCCTGGACACGGGCTTCGGCTGTCTCGATGCGAGCTATCAGGGCGTCGAGGCTCTTCTGGATCCGGCTCTTCTGGATCCGGCTCTTCTCCGTCTTCGACTTCCGGCCACCGCTCCCGTTGATCGAAGCGTCGGCCGCGTCCGCCTTTGCCATCTTCCGCTTCTCACGCTTGGCCTTGAGAATCACCCGGTCGGCGTCCAGATGGTCGTCGCCGCAGAAGTGCACATACTCCTCGTACGTGCCCAGATAGTCGACGATGTCGTCGGGCTTGATCTCCACGACGCGGGTGGCCAGCTGGCTCACGAACCAGCGATCGTGCGAGACCAGCAGGAGCGTTCCCGGGAAGGCGCGGAGTCCCTCGACGAGCGCTTCGATGGACTCGAGATCCAGGTGATTGGTCGGCTCGTCCAACACCAGGACGTTCGGCCGCTCGATGGCCAACTTGCTGAAAACCAGGCGCGCGGCCTCCCCTCCGGAGAGCGCACTCAGCCGCTTCTTCCCGTCGTCGCCCGAGAAGAGCATCAGCCCCATCCGACCCCGTACATAGCCGATATCCTTGTCCGGGCAGAAATCCCAGACCCACTCCTCCGCCGTGCGCGTCGGGGACTCAAACTGCTCGTGGTGGTCCTGGGCGAAGTAGCCCGGATGGGTCTCGTACCCCCATACGACCTCCCCGTCATCGGGCGCCAGCTCGCCCATGACGATCTTCAGGAGGGTGGATTTGCCGATGCCGTTAGGGCCCATTATGGCCAGCCGGTCGCCCCGGTTCACGAGGAGGTCCACGCCGTGGAGCACCGCGTTATCCCCGAACGCCTTGTGGATGTCCTTGAGCTTGAGGACTTCCTTTCCGCTGTCGCGCGTCTGCTCGAATCGGAAGATGGGGTAGCGCCGCGAGCTCTGCGGCAGCTCCTCGAGGGCCTCCGCTTTCTTCTCAATCATGCGGACCTTGCTCTGTGCCTGCCGAGCCTTGCTCGCCTTCGCCCGAAACCGGTCCACGAACTTCTGGTGATGAGCGATCTCCCGCTCCCGGGCCACGATATCCTTCTCCCTGCGCACCCGCTCCGACTGCTTCGCCTCCAGAAAGGCGCTGTAGTTCCCGTGATAGAGCAGCACCGTCTCGTAGTCCACATCCAGGATGTGCGTCGTTACGTTGTCCAGGAATCGGTGATCGTGCGAGATGACCACCGCCGGCCCGGCGAAGTCGCGCAGGAACGTCTCGAGCCAGCGAATGGAGATGATGTCGAGGTGGTTGGTCGGCTCGTCGAGAAGAAGCACGTCGGGGGAGCTTGCCAGTACCTGAGCGAGGAGGACCCGAAGCTTGAACCCGCCGGACAGCGTAGAAAGCCGGGCGCGATGGACGTTCGCCGGTAGGCCCAGGCCCTCCAGAATCGTGGCGGCCCGCGCCTCGGCAGTGTATCCGTCGTGCCTTTGTACGGTCTCCTCCAGCTCTGAGAACCGGTCCGCGTCGAAGTGCTCCTCGGCCTTGGCCAACAAGGCCTCCCTCTCCACCATGGCATCCCACAGCTCCGGGTTACCCATGAGGGTGACCTCGAGAATCTCCTGATCCTCGTAGAGGAACTGGTCCTGGCGGAGGACCCCCATTCGCAGGCGCTTGGGGATCGAGACCGTGCCGTCACTGGCCTCCAGGTCGCCGCTCAGGATGTTGAGGAGCGTGGTCTTGCCGGAGCCGTTGGCGCCCACGAGACCATGACGCTCCCCCGGGTTGAGCTGAAAGGACGCACGGGTGAACAGCGTCCGGTCGCCGAACGACTTCTCGAGATTTGAGACGGAGATCATGGCGGAGGAATCTAAACGTTAAACCCCGACCGGTCTGTCACGACCGCCGGGACTCCGGCACGCACTCTAACACCATGGATCGGCTGAAGCGGAAGTTGGTCACCGGGCGACTGATCCGGCCGTTCTCGATCAAGAATGTGCCGTCGCGTCGCTCATAGTGTCGGGCTCCATCGCCACGTTCTGCCTGTCCACTCAGATCGGCTTCTACGTCTAGTTTGTGGGTGGTCGCCAACATCGCCCTTGCCCACACGGCTTCGCCTCATGGACTGGAGCTCCAGAAAGTCGATGATCCGCTCCACCTCCTCCCGATGCTCGATCTCCCGCGCCTGCTGGCGCCCCCAGTAGAGACCGCAACTCAGGACGCTGCCTCCCATGTGGACGTGCCGGCCGAGCATCAGGTTCTCCAGCACCGTCATGTGCTTGAATAGCTCGATGTTTTGGAACGTACGGGCGATCCCCAGCCTGGCGATCCGGTGCGGTGCGAGGCGGTCGATACGATGCGCCCGGCCCTGACCGTCCGTGAGCGTGATCGTGCCCTCCTGGGGTCGGTACAGCCCACACAGACAGTTGAGGAGGCTTGTCTTGCCCGCACCGTTGGGACCGATCAGCGCCTGAAGGGGGCCACGACGAAGCGTCAGGGTGACGTCGTCGAGAGCCGTCACTCCCCCGAAGCGGAGCGCGAGCCCGTCGACGCGAATCTCGGGCGGTCCGGGAGTCTGATCGTCGGTGAGGATGAGCCGTCTCCGGATGGGGAGGTGCAACTGGTCAGGACGACGTCAGGGGGGTTAGACCCAACCCCTCCTTCGGAACATCCGAAGAGAACTGCTCGAGGGTCACGGCTCGGGCCCCGGCCATTTGTAGCTCGTGCAGCCTACCACGAGCAGCACCGTCAATGCGGAAAGCTTCTTTGCTTGATTCTCGGTCATTACGGGTCTTTCAGGTCGAGAGGCACGCGCACTGTCTACCATCCTTCATGCGAACAGTACGGCTCCACCTGGTCGAGCCAACCCACCCCGAACGGGAGGCCGCTCGGACCGCTGGCCTGCCAGGTTCGCCCTGGCCGAGTCAGACCCCAACCGGCCGACGCTGAGCTACCGAGGAAGTCCATCGCCGGCATTCCGATCGGGGCCCCCGGCGGCGCGCCCGGAGCCGACTGCAAGCCGTAGGACTCTCCGGGTCGATCGAGGAACCGGCCGATGTCGAGGGCGATCAGACGATCACTCGCGAGCTGGGGGTCGACAGGGCCGCTACCGCTCGCCACCCCTTCGCTCCGCTCATCGATCCGATAGCGCGCCCGCTCCAAATAAGCGTTCGCGAGAGCTCTGACCTGGGGCATGGAAGCCCCACCCGCGAGGGCCATCAGTCGATCGATCGCAACTCGGCGCACGGCCCTCCGTATCTCGGCCTCGTAGGGAGAGTCCCCGGCGTCGGCCGCGGTGGTCCCGAGCAACCCTGTGATCACGTCCTCGAGACCGGGCAGAGACGGATCGAGGGCGTGCTGTTCCACCAGTCGCGCGGCCCGGTCGGGCTGCAGGAGCTCAGAGATAGTGTGGTCGGACGCCACGACCGCCGGAGAGATCGCGTCGAACATGACGCCCGTGTATCGGGGGAACAGCTCTCTGGTGCGGCCGTAGCCCGACGGACGGGGCGGCAAGGAGGCGAGCACACTCCGGGGGATGGCGAGAGCCGACGGGTCCAGGGTCGCCAACAGGGACTGGATCGCCGCGCGCTGGTCCGTTGCGGGCACGAGCTCCACCGGAGTACGTCCGTCACCGCGGAAGGCGTAGATGTAGTGCAGGCCGCCCACCGCAGAGGCCGTCGAACTCACCTGGTAGCGGTGGTGCATGTAGAGCGGGACCAGAACCTCCTCCATGGTGGCCATGGGCCTGTCCTTCTTGATGGCGCGCTCACCGAATCGATCGAGGGCGAAGCGGCGCACCTCCATGATGCCGTAGAGGTCGGCGCTCGGATCCATACCGTTGGCCCACTGATCGACCCGCGCGTTCGCCGACATGTCCTGATTGGAGAGGTAACGGATGTCACGAGCCCAGGCGTCGTTCAGAATCTTCCGGAGCGCCTGGGGTGCCTCGGCCTCGTCCGCGTAGACCGAATATCCGTAAGCGATTGCCACCTTGTCCCACTCGCCGATCTCGGCTTCGTACACGCCGGAGTAGTCGAGGCGCCCGTCTTCCAGCGTCACGAGGGGATGGGGATAGTCCATCACAGAGATCCGGCCCGCCTCGCTGTTGTAGTAGTTGTGTCCGAGGCCCAGGGTGTGGCCCACCTCGTGGGCGCTGAGCTGACTGATACGGGCTAGAGCCCACTCGGCGAGCTCGGGCGGCGTCTCGTCGCCATTCTCGTAGGGGGCCAACAGCCCCTCGGCGATCATGTAGTCCTGACGGATGCGGAGCGATCCGAGCGTCACCCTCCCTTTGAGGATCTCGCCCGTGCGGGGGTCCGTGACCGACCCTCCCGAGCTCCAACCCCGCGTCGACCGGTGCACCCAGTTGATCACGTTGTAGCGGACGTCGTGTGAGCTGATCCCCGTAGGCCGGAGCTCCACACGGAAGCCGTTGCGGAAGCCCGCCTCCTGGAAAGCTTGATCCCACCAAGCGGCTCCCTCCAGCAGCGCGGAGCGAATCGGCTCTGGCGTCCCGGGGTCGAGGTAGTAGACGATGGGCTCCACGGGCTCGCTCACCGCCTGCGATGGATTCCGCTTCTGCAGGCGGTGCCGGCGGACGAAGCGCTTCGTCATGGGCTCGCCCAGCGGTGCCGAGTAGTCCTGGTAGGTCAAGCCGCCGAACCCGGCCCGCGGATCGGACAAGCGGGGCTGGTAGGTGCCGAGCTCCGGGAGCTTGATGAAAGAGTGATGGACACGGATCGTGGGCGCCTCGGCGCTGGCGGCGACGTCACCCACGCCTTGGAAGCCATCGGCGTCGCCTCCTCCTCCGAATCCGCCGCCACGACTCGGCCCGCCCGGCTGCAGCGCGAAGGTCAGCGAGACCTCGATCTCGGTGTTCTCCGGGAAGCCCATGGTCATGGGTATGTAGATGGCGCTCCGGCCGGGGTCGACCCGGTACGTGCCGGGCCGCATCCTCCGCCCGACGTTGTCGACGTCCCGTATCAAGAAGTCGGTGGCATCCACGAGGACCCGCTCGCCCGTCACGGCGGCGACCGTGAAGCCATAGAGCGTAGCGGGGGCAAAAGCATCCTCTACGGCCTCCACCTCGCTGGGGTTGGTCGACAATGCACGGAAGCGGTAGTTGGGTTGAACCATCAGGACCTTGGGGCCCACCCGGTGGAAGCGCACGGCGCGGGAGTTGCCGCCTGACCCCCGGTCGATGCCGAGGTCGTTGGAGCCCAACCCGGCGCCGACCCCGGCCATGTGCATCAGATCGGTGTCCCACCGGGAGATCTCCATCCAGATCCTGCCGGCGGACTCCTCCCAGTAGAGCGGCATGAAGCCATCGATCTTCTGCATGCCCTCCGTCTTGTCCTCGATGGACGGCGGCGGACCACTTGGAGCGTCATCTCCGTCCCGACCCCCTTGGGCGTATGCCGTTGTCGGAGTGGCGAGGAAGAAGACGAACGCGCAGATACTGAGGAGCGGGGTTGCTGCCCGGTGCATGGGGACCTCCTGACTAGGGTGGTTCTCGTACGTGCCGTGTCCTGCACAGTCGAAGGGAGATGGTAGTCAGTCGGGCCGGGTGGTGCCATGCTTGTGGCTCCGTACCAGTGAGATGCATCTTGGTGGCCACGTCGACCCCGCTAGTGATGGATTTCCTAGGTCCGGTAATCAGGGAGTAGAGCTATGTCGCACCGACGTTTCGCCCAGCCCGCGTCGACCGCCACCTTCGCGGCCATCGTCCTGCTCGGAGGAGTGGTGCCTGCGTCCGCGCAGCCCGTGACCGAGCCCACCAACCACCACCCCAATCCGTATACCACCATCAACGACTACTTCGTGCTGCCGGATGGACGGGAGTGGGGCTCGACCAGCGCGGTCGACATCGACCCGGACGGCACCTCGATCTGGGTCGCGGATCGGTGCGGGGCCAACAGCTGTGCCGGATCGACCGCCGATCCCATCCTCAAGTACGACACCGACGGAAACCTCATCACGAGCTTCGGCGGGGGGATGATCCTCTGGCCCCATGGGATCCATGTGGACGACGACGGCAACGTGTGGATCACGGACGCCCGCGCGGCCAATGCCGAAGAGCTTGAGCAGTACCCGGGCGAGGCCGGCAAGGGACACACCGTCATGAAGTTCAGCCCGACAGGCGAGCTCCTCATGACGCTGGGCACGCCCGGCGTCGCCGGTGACGGCAAGGGCGCCCTCCTCGATCAGCCGAGCGACGTCATCACGGCGCCTAACGGCGACATCTACGTGGCCGACGGACACGATGGTCAAAGCGCCAATGCGAACGCGAACACCACGTCCCGGATCGCCAAGTTCGACTCGGAGGGCAACTTCCTCGAGTCCTGGGGCAGAATCGGCGCGGCGCCGGGCGACTTCCGGACGCCGCACGGCCTGGCCTTCGACTCCCGGGGACGCCTCTTCGTAGCCGATCGCGGGAACGCGCGCATCCAGATCTTCGACCAGGAAGGCCACTTCATCGACGAGTGGTACCAGTTCGGCCGCCTGAGCGGCATCTACATCGATGACAACGACCTCCTCTACGGCGCCGACTCCGAGTCGAGCCCGACCAGCAATCCCGGTTGGCGGCGCGGTATCCGGGTCGGCAACGCCATAACGGGCCAGGTTCTGTACTTCATTCCGGATCCCGTAGCGGAGCCCCAGGCCACGAGCGCGGCCGAGGGCGTCGCGGTCGACGCCAACGGCATCATCTATGGCGCGGAGGTCGGACCCCAGCAACTCGTGAGGTACGAGAGGAACGACGGCCGGTAATCGGGGGGGCGGGGAGTAGGCTCCTCGGAACCCGTTGAGCGACACGATAGCGGACGTCGTCGTCATCGGCGCCGGAATCGTCGGGGCCTCCTCCGCCTGGCACCTGGCCTCCCGGGGCCTGAGCGTGATCGTCCTCGAAAAGGAAGTCGCTCCGGCCATGGGCTCCACCGGGAGGAGCGCCGCCGGTGTGCGGGTGCAGTTCACCACCGAGGCCAACATCCGGCTGTCCATGTACTCCCTCCCAGTCTACCGGGAGTTCATTGAGCGGCACGGTCACGACGTGGGGTATCGTGACATCGGATACCTCCTTCTCGTGCCCCACGAGAAGTGGGAGCGACACCTCGAGTCCGTCGAGCTGCAGAGGAGCATGGGCGCCCCGGTAGAGGTCCTCGATCCCATCGAGGCGCAGCGCTACGTGAGCTTCGAGACCGAGGGCCTGGCGGGAGCCACCTACGGGCCATGGGACGGCGTCGTCGATCCTCACATGGCGACGCACGCGTGGGTCTCTATGGGAAAGGGTCTGGGTGTGGAGTACCGGCTCAGCTCCCCCATCACCGAGATCGAGCGTGATGAGGCCGGTTGGGTAGTCCGGTGCGGCGATAGCGCCTTTCGCTGCGGGCATGTCGTCAACGCCGCAGGAGCGTGGTCGGCTGAGATGGGCGCGCTCGCCGGCCTCGAGGTGCCGGTAGGACCCAAGCGCATCCAGATCTTTCTGAGCCCTCCGATCGAGGACCCGCGCACCTATCCTCTGACCATCGACCTGACCACGGGCGTGTACCTCCGAAGCGAGGGGAACCGCGTCCTCTTTGGCCTCGACGACCTGGATCAGGAGTGCGGATTCACGGAGGGAATGGACTGGGACTGGTTGGAGCACGTTCTGCTCACGGGGGTGCCTCGCTATCCCTGGTGGGAGGAGCTCGCGGTGGACCGGAAAGGGAGCTGGTGGGGATACTACGCGGTGTCCCCCGACAACAGCCCGATCATCGGCCGCAACCCCGGAGATTGGGCCTGGATCGACGCCTGTGGCTTCTCCGGCCATGGGATCATGCACGCCCCAGCGACGGGCTTGGCCGTGTCGGAGCTCATCGCCGACGGAGAGGCCCATACGGTAGACGTGAGCGCGTTCCGACACGGGCGCTTCGGAGAGGGTCTAGCCGTGGAGGCCAACATCTTCTAGGGCAGCACGAAGACCTCGATGTAGTCGTTCTCGAGCCGCACCACCTTCCACTGCCGGAGCTCCGTGGCGGAGTACCCAAGTGGTAGGGATAACCTACTTCCAGGGGCGTACGACCTGTACGTCGCTCGGGCCCCGGGCGTGCTGTCGCTTCCACGTGTCGGGGTGGAAGAGCAGCAACACCGTGTAGATCTCCAGGCGACCCACCAGCATGAGGAAGGTGATCACGGCCAGCCCCGGGTCGGCGATCCACCCGTAGTTGTCCGTCGCGCCCACAGCACCGAGTCCAGGGCCGATGTTTCCGACCGACGCGGCACTGGCGCCCACGGCGGTGAGGATATCCATGCCGAAGAAGGTCAGAAGCATGCCGCCGAAGAGCACCAGGATCACGTAGAGGCTCACGAACCCGAGGATGTTGAGCAGGACGTCCTCTCGCACGGCGCGTCTCCCGACGCGGACCATCAGGATCGCCCTCGGGTGCAAATGCTTTCGGATCTCATTGGCCGTGTGCCTGAGTAACACGAGCACCCGGACCGCCTTCATCCCACCACCCGTCGACCCGGCCATGCCGCCCACGAACATGAGCGTGACGAGCAGCCCCTGAGCCGCCGGGGCCCACATCTCGAAGTCGGCGGAGACGAAGCCGGTCGTGGTCGTTATCGCCACCGACTGGAACATGCCGTGACGGAACGCGCGCTCCACCCCGCCCATGGTGAGCTCGTAGGTACCGGCCATCAAGTTGCTGACCATGAGGAAGAGGCCGGCCCCCACGATCACCATGGTGAAGAACCGCCACTCCTGATCCCTGAAGTACTCGAGGCGTCCTCCGGCGGCCCGGAAGTGAAGCGCGAAGTTCACCCCGGCGACGTACATGAAGATGATCGTGACGTAGTGGATGTAGGCCGAATCGAAGCCGGCGATCGAGGCGCTCTTGGTCGAGAAGCCCCCGGTAGCGAGGGTCGCGAACGCGTGGTTCACGGCGTCGAACAGTGACATCCCGCCGAGCAGATACAGCACGATCTGCACGCCCGTGAGCCCCA
Organism: Longimicrobiales bacterium; assembly: GCA_965238005.1. Classification (GTDB taxonomy): domain Bacteria; phylum Gemmatimonadota; class Gemmatimonadetes; order Longimicrobiales; family Gaopeijiaceae; genus CBDCKN01. Next base: position 947,881 of record OZ250165.1, on the reverse strand, counting down.
CGTACACACCCCAGAGCAGCTTCGCGGTTTGCGTGATGCGGGGTCGTAGACGCTCGGGGGTGGGTCCGGGCACCTCGGCCCGAAAGAGCTGCATACCACCCACGCCTATATACGGCAGGATCGCGATGGCCAGCACGATGATCCCCATGCCGCCCAGCCAGTGCGTGACCGAGCGCCACAAGAGGATGCCCTCCGGAAGCGCCTCCACGTCGGCGAACACGGTGGCACCGGTCGTCGTGAAACCGGACATCGCTTCGAAGATCGCGGGCACGATGCCGTCAACGGTGCCGGAGATCAGGTAGGGCAGAGCGCCGGACACCGCCATCGCAGTCCACGCGAAGGTGACGATCGCGTAGCCCTCACGGGCCGTGAGCTCGCCCTCGAACTTCGTGAAGCTGTAGGCGATGGAGCCTATCACGAGCGTGATGCCTGCGGAGGCGAAGAGCGCGAAGGCGGCTCCGTCCTCGTAGAACAAGGCACCCAGCCCGGTGGCCACCATCGATATCGAAACGAAGACGAGGAGCAGGCCGACGATGTTGACGAGGTGCCGGATGGACATCAGGCAAACAGCTTGTCGATGTCGCGAATGCAGGTCGGCAGTGCGAGCACGATCACGATGTCGCCAGCACGGAATTCGGTGTCTCCCTGGGGCACGATCACCTGGTCGCCACGGACCAGCATTCCGACGATGCTGCCGTGCGGAAAGTGGACGTCACGCAACTGTGTACCGACGATCTCCGATCCTGCCGCTACAGTGAACTCGATCGCTTCGGCGTCGATGCCCTTCAACGTCGCGACGCTGGTGATGCGCTCCCCGCGCACGTCCCGAAGGATCGCATTGACGGTGGATAGACGCGGTGACACCGATGCGTCGATGTCCAGGCGCGGAATCAGCTGCAGGTAAGAAAAGTCGTCGATGAGCGTCACCACCTTGCGGGCGCCAACGGTCTTGGCGAGCAGGCTGGTCAGCAGATTCGTCTCATCGTTGCCCGTGCTCGCGACGAAGGCATCCATGCCCGCCACACCCTCCATCTCCAGGAGCTCCAGGTCGGTGGCGTCGCCGTTCAGAACGAGCGCCTTGGGCAGCGCCTCGGCGAGCTCGAGACAACGCTTGCGGTCGCGCTCGATGATCGTCGCCTCGACGCCGTTCTGCGCGAGCGACTCCGCGATGTGAAGGCCCTCCTGACTGCCTCCGGCGATCATCGCTCGCTGGAGCTTGAACGGCTCGTAGCCGGCCAGCTTAGGAATGTCCTCGAGCTCGCCCTCGGGGGAGAGCAGGTAGATGTGGTCTCCCACCTCGATCGTATCATCGGCGCCTGGAATAACGGTCTGGTTGTCCCGCTGAATCGCGGCAGTGACGTAATGATGGTCAGGGAGCTCGGCGCCCAGCTGCTTCAACGACTTGCCCGCGACGGTCGCACCCTCTCTGACCTTGAGACCGATCAAGCGCACGCGCCCTCCCGCAAAGGAGGCGACGTCGGTCGCGACCTCGCTGCTGATGAGCTCGACTGTCTCCCGGGCGCACTCGCGCTCGGGGTTGATCATGAGGTCGATGCCGAGCGCGTCGCCGGAGAGCACACCGCTGCGCTGATAGTACTCCGGGCTCGAGATGCGGGCGGCGATGTACTCGACGCCGAGCCGCCGCGCGGCGAGGCTCGCGATGAGGTTCACTTCATCGACGCTCGTAACCGCGAGGAGCATCTTGGCGTTGCCTATCCCCGCCTCTTCGAGAGCGGACAGGGACGCCCCGTTGCCGACGACCGTCATGATGTCGAGCCGATTCCCGACATCCTCGGCGCGTTCGGCGCTGGAGTCGATCAGCACGACGTCCTGAGTCTCTTCTGACAGGCGTTCGGCGAGGTGGAAACCGACCTCACCGCCGCCCACTACGATCACCAAGCGCATGGGTTCTCCGTATTCGCGAGCCTGTTCAGAGCGATCGGAAGCTACAAACGTCGAAGGTGGGGGGGCCAGAGGTGGGGATTCCCTTGCATGGGTTCTGGGGTGCCCTCACCTTGAACATGAGATAGCGCCAGGCCGCACCCTTGAGCGCCGGCGTAGTGTCCCGACTTCTATGAGCTGGGAAACGAAACCAGTCGAACGGCATCGTCCAGCTTCTACGAGGTGGATCAGACCCAATGTCGCCGAGCGGAGGTAACCCGACGCTCGCGGTCAGGGCTGAGGCTCTTCCTCGCGCATTTCTTCTTCTTCTTTCCCGCCGAATGCGGCATCTTGGGGTTTGCGGACGCAGGGCGCGTGTTCGCGGACGGTCTCCCTTCGGACGAGTGGCATACTCCCTCGGGGGCGGGATCTGGATCGCCCCGGTGACCCGCTCGACCACCTTTCGGATCTCCATCGCGAGGAGCGAGGGACGCTCGGCGCTCTACTTCGGGTCGGGGCTCGCGTTCTAGTGTCCCGTTATCAAAGTGTCTCGCCCAGCGACGACCTCTTCTACTCATGACGGAACTCACTCGGCACCTCGCCGCCGTAATGTTCACCGATTTGGTCGGCTACACAGCACTCATCGCGAAGGATGAGAAAGCTGGCTTGGCGGCACGGAAAAGACATCGCCAGGTCCTGGAGAAGACACTTCCTAGGCTAGGTGGTGAGCTACTCCAATACTTCGGCGACGGAAGCCTGAGCATCTTCCGGAGCGCAGTTGAGGGCGTAACGGCTTCAATCGAGATCCAACGTGAGCTCCAGTCTCCCCCGAAGCTCCCTGTTCGTGTCGGCCTTCACCTGGGTGATATCGCCTATGACGAACAGGGAGCCTACGGCGATGCAGTCAACATTGCTGCACGAATCGAAGACCTGTCCATCCCTGGTGGGATCCTGATCTCCGGGAAGATCGCCGAAGAGATCAGGAACCACCCGGAGCTGACAGCCGTTTGACTGGGCTCCTACGAGTTGAAGAACGTCCCGGATGCCGTCGACATCTACGCCATTCTCGCCGAGGGCATTGAAGTCCCTCGACCGACTGAGCTGACGGAGCACGGCACCGGGCCCGACACTGTCAGGGAGCCCGCGTTACCACGATCTCTGCAAGCCCATCTGGACAGGATACGACAGCAACCGGTCCACCGAGTTCGAGAGGCCAGGGTGCTCCCGCGTCCACTACCTCTCACAGGCCGCGAGGCGGAAATGGAAGTGCTCCGCTCCCTCCTGGATGATGTCGAGGCAGGAAGGGGCGGAGCGGTCTTCATCAGCGGCGATCGCGGCGTTGGCAAGTCCCGTCTCGCGGAGGCTGTGGCGGAGCACGCTCGCGAGAGGGGCTGGCTGATTACTCTCGGTCGAGCGTACCCTGCGGAGCGAGCCATCTCATTCGCTCCACTCTCAGACGCCTTCCTCCCCATCCTTCGTGGCATTGACCCCTCACTCCGAGCGACACTTATGGGGGATGAGAGTCTCCTCTATAGCCTCTTTCCCACCCTGGGACCTCGCCCCTCGGATCCCAGCCTCCAGTACGCAGATCCGACCGAACTCGAGGCGCGACTTTTTGCTCGCCTCGCTACCCTTCTTTCGCGCCTCGCTGAGCATCAGCCTTTGCTTGTCATCCTCGAGGATCTCCAGTGGGCGGACGAGACGTCGATCGAGTGTCTTCACTTTCTCGCGCGCCAAACGGCCGACTCTTCGATCCTCCTCATCTGTCAGTACAGCGATACGCAGCCAGAGCGACACCGCTCCCTGCGAGCGGCAGAGCGGTCGCTCGTCAGAATCAATGTGGCCACGGTGATGGAGCTCCGCCCCCTTACCGCTCAACACACGGAGGATCTCGTCCGAGGAACCTTCGACACGGAGGATCAGGCCGTCCGCCAGTTTGCCGCCAGGCTCTTTTCCTGGACCGCCGGCAACCCATTGTTCCTCGAGGGCACGCTCCGGACCCTGATCGAGGACGGGCACCTGTTCATGGCTGGCGAACGGTGGGGTGGATGGGACGTTGAACAACTCCAGCTCCCGAGAACAGTGCGGGATGACGTGCTCCTCCGAGTTGAGCGGCTGACGCCGAGCGCCCGGGAAGTAGCCGACTACGCATCGGTACTCGGTACCCGAGCTCCACACGACGTCCTAGGGTCCGTGTGCGATTTAGGGGAGGCCGAGCTCGTGCAGGCTCTGGACGATCTTCGGCAGCACCAGATCTTGGTTGAGGCCCAGGTGGATCAGTCCGTTGTTTACGACTTCAGTCACCCGCTGATCAGAGAGACGATTCTTTCCGAGCTCTCGCTGGCGAAACGGCGCTCATCGCATGGCCATGTGGCAAGTGCGCTCGAGCGACACTACGGGGGTCGCGCGGATAGTCACGCCTCCGAGCTCGCCCACCACTTTGCACGGGCCGGAGGTGGTTCCGCCGGCGCAAAGGCGGTTCGCTATCTAGCCCTCGCCGGCCGAGACGCCGTATTGCGACACGCCAACCGCGAGGCCGCAAAACATCTGTGGGAGGCTCTCTCCCGAATCGACCAGCATCACTCCGGAACAACTAGCGAGGAGATCGATGAGCGCGTTCACGTGACGGACGTCGTCAGGAGCCTGGCCAGAGCCGAGACACGGTTGGGGAACTATGAAGTGAGCATCAAGCTCTGGAGGCGGGCCCTTTCGGACGCCGAGACCACGGGCGATAAGCCGAATGTGGCCGGCACCCATCGCCAGATGGGGCTATCCCTTTTCTGGGCTGACCGGCTTGAGGAGGCGCAAGAGGCGTTCCAGAAGGGGCTAGCGGTGGCTCGATCGGCAGGCGCCGAGCTGATGATTGCTCGCATCGACCTGGCATCGAGCCTCTGCTACCAGCAGGCGGGACAGGGATCCGAAGCACGTCAGGCCGCTGAGGAATCGTTACAGATCGCGAAGAAACATGGCGACGTGCCCCTGCTCGCCCGCGCACACAGCTCATTGGCCCGCCTGCATCTGTGGCAGGGGGCCTATGACCAGGTCAGGCACCACAGCGACGAGGCACTGCCCCTTGCGGAGGAGTGTGGCGATCCAGGTGTTGTCTTTTGGAGCCACTGGGCGATAGGCGTAATGGAGGGAATGAGAGGCAACACTCGGGAGATCGCAGATCGCACAAAGGAATTGAGCGTGATCGCCGAGAAGGTCGGCTCACCGGTGCTACGGCTTTGGACGGCCGAGCTCGCCATCGAGCACGCGTACTGCTTCGGAGATTGGGATGCCGGCATTAAGCATGGAGAGTCGGCAATAAATCTCGCTCGCTCTCTCCATCAGAGGACGCTCCTGCCACGACTCCTGGTATGGCTTTCCCTCATCTATATCGGCCGCGGTGATATCGAGCGGGCCAAAGAGCTGACCGATGAGGCTTGGGAGGTGTCGCAGGCGGGCAAGGCCGCAGGCCGACGACAGTTCGTGGACGTCCACACGGTCGTTCCGGCTCACATAGGGCGGGTGGCGTATCACCTCGCAGTCGATGAATGGGAGAAGGCAATCCGTGTCGGGGAGGCTGGCTTGGCCATCGCTGATCGGAGTGGCTATGGCACGTGGAGCATCCATCGGCTCCTCCCGCTCGTCGGCGAGGCCTACATAGAGTCTCGCGACCTGGGACGGGCCAAGCAGATCAGAGACCGGCTGCGAACCCTGTCGGCACCGGTGGGACATCGACTCGGGCTGGCCTGGGCGGATGCTTGCGACGCCCTGATAGCCTGGCTGGACGGCGACAGCGAACAGGGTGCCGCTCTCCTCCGCCACGCCGCAGACGAGCTCGACGCTATCCCGATGAGGTGGGACGCCACGCGACTTCGGCGAATATTCGCCGGGCGCCTTGCCGAAATCGGAGACCACGAGGGAGCGCTTCGAGAGCTCCGCACAGTCCATGCGACCTTCGCATGGCTTGGGTGCACGAAGGAGCTGGAAAAGACCCGCGTGCAGTTCACTGAGGTGGGCGCCGATCCCCCTGCTTTCGCCGGATCGGCCTGAGCGAGAGGGAGAGGGAATGAGGGTGACTGTACATCCTGGATCTGGCCAACTCGGAGGTCGTTGGTCTCACAAACGTCTCAGTCAGGCAGGGACTGAGCGAAACCGAACTCGAGGCGCTGCTGGACGAGGCGCGGGAGTGATGAGATGGAACGCACCAGGAGTTGGACCGACCGTAGGGATGGGAAGGTCTGGGTGCTGAGGCGTGGACCCCGGGTGGAGGCGGGCTCGTCCGTTCTCGTCTTCACTTGTGGCGCCGAACAGCGTATCGTGCTGGCGGAGCGCCAAACGGACCTGGACAACTTCACCGACGAGGAGCTCGAGGCGCTGTTGGATCAGGCTTTGAGGGTGCACGAAGGAGATGCCTGAAGCCGGGTGTCAAAGACTCGATCTTCCCAGCCGGCCTCCTCCCCTGACCCCCACCCGCGCCCCACCCCAGACCGAGCTCGGATTCGATCACCTACTGAAGACTCAGCCCCGGCGTCCACGGCGCCCCCGCCGCCTCGAGCTCCGCTTCCAGCTGCGACAGGTCAGTTTCAATCAGGGCGGACAGATCCCGGCGTAGCTCCTCGAACTCGTCGCGGGCGATCTCGAGATTCCGTCTGTGCGTCGCTGTCGGTGTCTGCCGGGTATTCCAATGCCCATTCACGACCCGCTCCACGCGATTGCTGATCGAGGGCACGCTCGTCTCGTTGAGCCCCGCACGAACCCGGTCTTCCGAGAGCCTGGTGCGCAAGTTGTCCAACCTCGCACCGAGCGCGTCGAGACGAGCGAAGAGGGCCGGGTCTGCGCGGGGCGTCTCGAGCAAGGCCGCTCTCATGTGTCGGAGCTGGTCCTGCACCCGTCCGATCTCTTCGCCGGCACCGGCCACGCGTCGCATCAGCTCACCGGCCTCGCGTTGGAACGCAACCACGATGTTGAAGTCCGTGCCGGGAGGAGCAGTGGGCAGGGGTTTCACCTCGAACGCTCGAGGGGTTCCGAGCGACTGCACGCCGGCACTCGTGAGGAGAGTTAACTCGGCTCCGTAAGACCCCGGCGCAACGAGCGGGCCCTGCGGTGCGTCTATCCAGGGTGGCACGAACCCAGGCGTAGTCAGATCCACCGGGTCCGGGGGAGGCCCGCGGAGATCCCAACTCACACGGTGTAATCCAACTTCGGCTGGTCCCTCGACCCAGCGCACGGGCTCTCCCTGCTCATCACGCACTATCACGAGCACGCGCGGCTTTCCCTCCATCGCCTCCCGCATGAGACGCTCGTAGCCGGGGAACGACAGGTCTTCCCCCCGCTCGCGCCGCTCACGCTCGGTGGTGCGACGTGCTTCACGCTCTGTCGAGGGGACTTCACTCAGGTAGTACGTGAAGGTCGCTCCGAACGGAGGATTGGGCGCCGTATAGTCGGTGCTGCCGAGCGTGGGCTTGCCTCGCGCTAGCATGGGAACGTTGGCGACGTACCACCAGACATCGCGCACGGGAAAGAGGTAGCTCCCAGCTAGGGCTCCGGCCGCGATGTCGCGGAGCGGCGAGTAATCGTCCAAAACGTAGAACCCCCGTCCGAAGGTTGCGCCGACCAGGTCCCCAACCCTCCGTTGGAGCTCGAGGTCACGAAACGCGATCGTGGGGGCGCCGCTCAGTTTGAACCAGTTCGTTCTGCGATTCGGTGTGAAGTAGAGCCCGAACTCCGCGGCGATGAAGAGCAGATCAGGGTTCTCGTGGTCTTGCTGCAGGGCCCATACGATGGTGCCCGCGGGAAGATCGCCGCTGATCGAGCGCCAGGTGCGACCCCGGTCAGCGCTCTCGAAGACGTAGGGGCTGAAGTCGCCGGTCTTGTGCGCATCCGCGATGGCAAAGACCGTCCCGGCTTCGTGCTGAGAGGCCTCGACATCGTTAATAAAGGAAAGCTCCGGAACCGCGGGGAGACTCTGGGCGGCGGTCCAGCTCTGCCCTCCGTCTTCGCTCAGGTGTATCAGTCCGTCATCGGAGCCGACATAGAGCACACCCTCGGTGACCGGCGATTCCGAGATGGCGGTGATCGTGGCGTACTTCGACATCGCACCGTTGTCGTAGAGGGCGTCCACACTCCACACGCGTCCCATCAACTCGAGCTCGTAGCGGTTTTGGTTACGCGTGAGGTCATCGCTGATCGGAGTCCACGAATTTCCCCGATCGTCGCTCCGCCAGAGCCGCTGCGAACCGAAGTAGAGCCGGCTCGCCGCGTGCGGGCTCACGAGGATCGGTGCGTCCCAATTCCAGCGCTCGGCCGGGTCGCCGGGAGCGGGCTGGGGCTGAATGTCCAGCGCCTCCTCGCTTCGCCGGTCGACCCGGTACAAGTTCCCCTGCTGGGTCTCCAGGTAGAGCGTGTTCGGATCTTCCGGGTCGAAGGCGACGCCATAACCGTCAGCACCCATGGGGGCGTACCAGTCGCGGTTGCGCACCCCCTCCACGTTCATCGTGCGCGTTGGTCCGAGCAGCGTGCCCTCGTCCTGCGCCCCACCGAGCACGTTGTAAAACGGTACCGAGTTATCGAGGGCGAGCTTGTAGAACTGGGAAAGGGGAAGGTTCGGGAAATGACGCCATTTCGTACCCTCGTCGAACGTCTCAGAGAGACCGGCATCGGTTCCCACGAGGAGGTGGTTCCCGTTGTCCGGGTCGATCCACATCGCGTGGTTGTCGCTATGCTTTTCGCGTCCCGTGCCCAGGTTGTCGAAGCTCGCGCCTCCATCCCGCGTGACGTGGAGAAAGACATCCATCTGATACACGAGACCGGGGTCTTGCGGTGAGGCTTCGATCTCTTGGTAGTAGTGTGGACCGGTTCCACCCGAGATGTAGGAATTACGACGCTCCCAGCTCTCTCCCTTGTCCAGAGATCGGTAGAAGCCCCGCTCTTCGTCGTTTGCTTCGATGGTGGCGTAGACCACGTCTGGGTCCGCGGCGGTCACCGCGAGACCGATCTTCCCCATGTCGCCCTTCGGTAGGCCCACGTCAATACGCCGCCAACTCTCGCCCCCATCGGTGGACTTGTAGATGCCGGACTCCGGGCCTCCGGCGAGGAGCGACCATATGTGACGCCGCCGTTGATACGCGGCCGCGTACAACACGTCGGGATTCGAGGGATCGAACTCGACATCAGTAACGCCGGTGTTCTCGTCGATCTCGACCACTGCGGTCCACGTAGCGCCTCCGTCGGTCGTCTTGTAGAGACCGCGCTCACCACCTGCCGACCAGAGCGGCCCCTCGGCCGCGACGAAGACCACGTCGCCATCGCGCGGGTCGACCAGAATCTTTCCGATATGCTCCGATGTCTCGAGCCCCATCCGCTGCCAGGTACGCCCTCCATCGCGGCTTCGATACACGCCGTCTCCCCAACCCACATGGCGGCCGCTCACGTTCTCACCGGTTCCGACCCACACGACATCGGGGTTGCTGGGATCGACGGTGACCGCACCGATCGAATATGACGGCTGTTCGTCGAAGACCGGCGTCCAGGTGATGCCGGCATTCGTCGTCTTCCACAGTCCTCCCGATCCCGCGGCCACGTACCAGGTGCTGCGATTTCGTGGGTGTACGGCGATGTCCGCGATGCGCCCGCCCATGACCGCGGGCCCGATGCTCCGAAGCCCTAGGCCGGCCACGGCCTTCGAGATCGTCTCCCGGTCGGGTGCTTGTGCGGTTGCAGCGCTGTGAAAGCAAACGCTATATGCGACCAAGAGGATGAGTCCTGTGCTCCTCGATCGGTTCATGAGCGTTCCTGCTGTCGGGTTTCTGTTCAACCGCAAGAATGCCAACACTCAACTCCGACTCACGGCGCTCGTGTCAGGCATATCCACCAGCCCGCCTATGGTAGGGCGATGCCCCTCTCGCGTTTCTGCATTTCCACCATGCGAGCCACGTCCGCGAGTAGTGCCTTCGCGTCGTAGACAATCCCGTCCTTGATGGTGTAAATGATGCCGCCGCGGCGCTCGGCCTGACCGGTCGAGTCGTTGAGGCGCACGACTCCCGTTCCGTAAAGGACCTTCAAGTCCTCAATCGGATTCTCGTCCACCAACACGAGGTCCGCAAGAAATCCTTCGCGGACGATCCCGAAGTCGATCGGCTTACCGGTGGGCTTCATCAGCGTCTCTGCACCATGCATGGTCGCACCGCGGAGGACCTCCAACGAATGAAATCCGGCTTCCTCTAGCAATTCCATCTCTTCGATCGTTGAGAATCCCATCAGGTTGTACGTGTACCCGGCATCCGAGCTCACGGTCACCCGACCACCCATGTCCTTGTAGTCGTCCAGTAACTGCATCCAAACGCGATAGAAGTTCCGCCACGCCACCTCATCGGTGGACGTCCAGCGGTAGTAGTAGGAGCCGTGATTCGTGCGGCTCGGTTCATAAAAGTCCCATAGCGATGGGAGTGTGTACTGCTCGTGCCAATCGGCAGTGCGCGCGCGCATCACGTCGCGGGTGGCAATATAGGCGGTCATCGTCGGGTCGAGGGTAACGTCCAGATCGAGCAGCTCCTCGAGCAACGCGCGCCACTCGTCGCCGCCGGGCGGGTGGATCATGTTCCACTGGCGTGCCACCTGGCCGAAGCGGTGTTGCTCGTTCGCGTAGTTCATGTCTGAAGGCCACGGTTGGACGTCGTGGTCGTCGTAGAGCGCCTCGAAGAGCCCGTAGTAGTGCGTGACCGAACCCAGCCCGAGTCGCCCAGCATCGATTGCGTTCATCTGGGCCACACCGGTTTGCCCGAGGTGGGCGGTGGATCCCAACTGATGCTTCTTCGCCTCGTCGAGAAGGGCGGCCATGATCGCCGGGGGATGCGAGCCCAGCTTGAGTCCGTCGATGCCCTTGTCGGCCGCCCATCGCACCCACGCTCGCGCGTCGTCCGGGGTTCTGATCGGACCGCCGTCCCAACCCTGCCCAGGGCGCTGATATACCCACATCCGCGGGGCGGTGATCGCGTTCGCTGCGCTCCGCTCTTTCTCTTTGAGCGACCAGTCGACCCCGCCAAACGACACGCCGCGCCCAGTCGTTACGCCATGGGCCATCCACAGCTTGTAGGCGTACTCGGCATCAGGCGCTTTCGGGACCCCACCGGTGTGGAGGTGCAGATCCACGAAACCGGGCAGTACGTACATGCCCTCCGCGTCGATCTCCTTCGTGCCGGGTTCCGGTCGCCCCGTCGAGCCAATCGGTACTTCCGGTGCCCCGACGCCCACGATGAGCGCGATGCGATTGTTCTCGATGACGATGTCCACCGGTCCACGGGGCGGCCCGCCCGTGCCATCGATGACGATCGCCCCGCGGATCACCAGCCGATCAAACGGGCCTTCGCCCTCAGCTCGGTCCGGGGCCGGCGTCACCTCCTCTTGCTGAGTGGTGGCCACCTTGGGGACGGCCATCAAAGCAACCATTACCATCAAGGCCAATTGCATGACTCGCTGCATCTTGGTCTCCTTCGACGCTGGGTTATTTTTGGGGAAGGTACCGGCCGATCCGTGCGTCGGCCAGTGAGCGCGCCTCTCATGACGCCCGGGGAGTTTTTTGGGGCACAAGGTGGAATGTCACTCCACTCGTTCTGACTGCACTCATGGCGCTCGCGCCGGTAAGCGCCGGGGGCCCAAAACACTATCGCGCTGATCGGCGCCACAGTGATCGATGGAACGGGCGCCCCGCCCCGCCCGAACACGACCGTGGTGATCGGCGGGGAGCCCGCAGCGATTCAGGCTTGTTCGGCGCGGCTCGCCACGCGAGTATACGCCTAAACTCCTACGAGGAAGGGATACCGTGTCCCGAGCCTTCCGCAACTCCCAGCCCCGGAGCAGGCTATGAGAATGACTCTGAGAGCTCGTCTGATCGCGGCCGCCTTGGGACTGCTCATTTTCGCGCTCGTGGTGTCCGTGGGCCACGCCGGTCCGAGCCGTTATGGTCACTCCGACCGCGTGGAGCGACACATGCTCCCGGGCGTGTCCACAGGCCCTCTCGACCCGGCATGGAGTCCCGACGGTCGTTGGATCGCCTTCTCCATGAGGGGTGACATCTGGAAGGTCCCGGCCGACGGCGGTGAGGCGGTGGCTCTCACCAGGGGACCGGCATACCACTTCGAGCCTGCGTGGAGTCCGGACGGGACCCGGCTGGCGCTCTCCCTCGACGCCGACGGCAATCTGGACCTGGGCCTGGTGAGCGCCGAAGGCGGGCCCGTGGAGCGGATCGCCAGCGATCCGGCCGTGGACGTTCAGCCCGTATGGGGTAGGAACGGAGACGCGATCTACTTCGTTACGGCGCGCGCGGGCGGCTTCCGCATCTTCCGTCACGATCTGGCCAGCGGTGCCAACGACGAGGTGGTGGCCGGGATCAATCCGGCAGTTTCACCGGACGGCCGCGAGCTCGCCTATGTGGCGCCGGTCCGCGGACGATTGGGGACCGGCGGTCTCATGGTGAAGGCCCTGCCCGATGGGCCTCCAAGGATGGTCCACCACGAGGAGACCGCCTACCGCATGAAGCCGGAATGGACGCCGGATGGCCGCGCTTTCCTGTTCGTCTCCGAGGAGGGAGGCGTGAACCACGTACGGATCATCCCCGCTTCGGGGGGGACCACGATGGCCCTCACCATCGACCCCCATCACCACTATTCCCCTGCATCCAGTCCCGACGGCGAGCGCTTCGCCTTCGTCTCGAATGCGGGAGGCCCTACGATCCTCTACACCGTCGCTAAGGGAGGAGGCCCGCCCAGCTCTTGGCGACAGGTGCCCATCCGTACACGAAGCCCGCGCTACCCCGCGGGCCGCGTGCGTATACGGGTTCTCGCCCCGGACGGGAGCCCGACCCCGGCCCGCATCTACCTGGAGGGAAGCGACGGGCGGGGCTACACCCCCGACGGAGGCTTCCACCGGGTGATCGCCGCCACCGAGACCCATTACTTCCACACGGTCGGCGAGTTCGAGGTCGAGGTGCCCGCCGGCCGCACCAAGGTCGAAGCGCTCAAGGGGCACGAATATCAGCCCGCGGCAGTCACGCTCGATGTGCCTGAAGGTGGAGTCGAGACCGCCACGCTCCGCCTGACCCGACTCGTGGACATGCCGGGCCGTGGCTGGTACTCGGGTGACACCCACGTCCACGACCGGCATCAGGGGAGGTTCGGGCTGACTCACGAGGCGTTCTATCGCCAGCTGGTTGCCGAGGACCTGCACATCACCAACTCGCTGATTCACATGGACGGCACTCGTCTCATGGGCCGTTGGGGAGACCTGACGGGCGAGCCGCACCCCCTCTCCACCGGGCTGCACATCCTCCAGTACGGCGAGGAGTATCGCGGTGGCATGGGTCACGTGGCCCTCATCGGTATCGGGCAGTATGTGCTCCCCTTCACGGCGGGCTCGGGAAGCACCGCCTACTCTCAGCCGGAGCTGGATCTTCCCTACATCGACGGCGCACACTCCCAGGGGGGGATCGCCGGCTTCCTCCATCCCTACAGCAACGACGTCACCGCACCGGAAGATCTGGCCCGCTCGCTGATTCCGGTCAACGTGGCGCTGGGCAAGGGGGACTTCTACGACGTGGCTGCGTTGCCCTCGGACGAGATCGCCTCCACGGAGCTCTATTACCGCATGCTTAACGCCGGTCTCCGCATTGCGGCCACCGGGGGCACGGACAACTTCTCCGACGTCTGGCGTGATCCACCGCCAGGAACGGACCGCACATACGTCCACATCGAGGGCCCGCTCAGCCTGCAGACCTGGATGGAGGGAATCCGGGCCCAGCACACCTTCGGATCCACGGGCCCACTTCTCTTCCTCGATGTCGCGGGCCACGAGCCCGGGGACGAGATCGATCTGGCTTCCACGGATGTCCCGGAGCTGTCCGTACGCGCCGAGGCAGTGTCCATCGCACCCATGGACCGCCTCGAGATCGTCGTCAACGGAGAGGTCGTGCGGAGCGTCAATGGCTCCGATCCGTTGCGCGTCGAGTTCGAGGGGGTGGTCAGCGTCCCCCGGGGCGGATGGATCGCGGCCCGCGTGCTCGGTCCCTCCTCACGTTACGTGACGGACACCCATGCATTCGCGCACACCAGCCCGGTTTACGTCCGGCGAGACGGCCGTCAATGGACGTCGGCCGAGGACGCGCGGTTCCTGGCCGACGGCGTGGCGGCGCTGTGGCGCCGGGTCGACGGACGCGCCGAGTGGCGCACCCCCGCCGAACGCGAGCGATTCCGGGCCGCCGTCCAGGAAGCCCAGGCGATCTATGAGCGGATCGCCGGGGAGGCGGAGACGGGCGCTCATCCCTGAGGGCGAGCGGCTATTCCATGTGCGCCCTGCTTGTTTTCACCGCCCCGCTTTGAGGGGCTCTGAGGGCTTTCTCGTGTCATTTTCCTGAGGATAATACTTGAGAGTAACTCTTGAGCATATGGTCCCTTCTGATCTGATGAGGAACGAAAGGGAGAGGTCCAGAGGTAACCCGCAGCGGCTCAGACGGAGTGCGAAGGGTTTGTCTCTCACCTTGGCGTTCGGCCTCTTGATGGTGGCACCGGCTTCCCTCGTCGCGCAGGGTGGACCCGGGACTGAGAACGGAGAGTGGCGCTATCTGGGCGGGGACGCGGCCCATACGCGTTATTCGCCCCTGGACCAGATCGACGCCAGCAACTTCGAGGATCTGGAGGTCGCATGGATCTGGCGGGCGGACAACTTTGGCCCCACGGTGGACTACGCATTCAAGTCCACGCCAAGCTTCGTCGACGGCATGCTTTACACGGTGGCCAGCGAGCGGAGGCAGGTGGTCGCCATCGATCCCGCTACGGGTGAAACTCTTTGGATCTTCCGGGAGCCCAACACATTGCGGTTTGAGCGCTCCATGCGGCAGAACTATGGAAAGGGAGTTACTTACGCCGAGGTCGATGGCCGCGGGGTGGTCTACATCACGACTCCCGGCTTCTTCCTCCACGCGCTAGACGCCAAGACCGGCCAGCCGTTGGAGGGATTCGGGAGGCCTGTACCGGTAGAGGGCTTTCCCGAGACCGGGGTCGTGGATCCCTTGGAAGATCTTGTGAGGGACTGGCTTCCCTTTGAGGAGCTCGGCCAGCCGTTCGACCATTATGCGGGAATTCCTCGCCAAATAGGGATGATCACCAGTTCGGCGCCGCCCATCGTCGTGAACGACGTGATAGTGGTCGGCAATTCCCACGAACAGGGTTACTACCAGACACGAGTCGAGAACGTCCCCGGCGACATCATGGGCTACGATGCCCGAACCGGTGAGTTCCTGTGGAAATTCCATGTCATCCCGAGGCCTGGCGAATTCGGCCACGACACCTGGGAGAACGGCTCATGGCTGACCGCTGGGGACGTCTCGTCGTGGGCCCCCATGTCGGCCGACCCCGAGCGGGGCCTCGTATATATTCCCACCAACCCGCCCACGATAGACTTTTATGGCGGCTTCCGCCCGGGAGACAACCTCTTCGGCACGAGTGTCATCGCCCTCGACGTCCAGACCGGAGAACGGGTGTGGCATTTCCAGACGGTTCATCACGACATCTGGAATTTTGACAATCCCACGGCCCCTGTCCTGCTGGACGTCACAGTGGACGGAGAGCCGACGCCGATCGTGGTTCAGACCACCAAGCAAGGCTGGGCATTCACGTTCAACCGGGAAACCGGTGAGCCGATTTGGGCCATCGATGAACTTTCGGTGCCTCGGTCCGAGGTGCCCGGCGAACAATTGTCTCTCACCCAGCCCTTTCCCACGTGGCCTCTGGCGTACGAAGAGCAAGGGCTCACTGAGAGCGACCTGATCGATTTCACGCCGGAGCTTCGTCAACAGGCACTGGAAATCATTCAGAACTACCGGATCGGACCCATCTTCAACCCACCGATCCAGGTAGGCCATCCGTCCGGCCTACGCTCGTTTGTCAGTTGCCCTTCAGGTGCGACCAATATCACGGGTCCGACGTCCGCAGATCCGGAGACCGGAATCCTCTATGTGTCGTCCAACAAGGGGTGCAGATCCGAGAGGCTCGTCCCTGGCCGAGACATCGACGCTCCCGACGACATCATGACCACGGGCACTACATACTCCGAGTATGCCGTGCTCGATCGTGGAGACTTCGGGGGCCCTCAAGGCCTTCCGATCCACAAGCCCCCCTACGGACGGATCACGGCCATCGACATGAACACGGGGGAGCACCTCTGGTGGATCCCCAATGGGGACACGCCCGAGCGAATCACGAACCATCCGGCGCTTCAGGGGGTGGACCTGCCTAATACCGGCCAGACCTCGAAAGCCATCACGATGGTCACGAGGACGCTGCTCGTCACTGCAGAAGGCGGGGGTGGTGAGCCGCGTCTCCATGCGGTGGACAAGCTGACCGGTGAGCGCCTGGCGACCATCGATCTGCCCGCCGCAGGCCAATACGGCATGATGACGTACATGCACCAAGGGGATCAGTACATCGTGGTGCAGACCGGTGGAAGGACGCCCGGAGCACTGGTGGCATTGCGGCTCCCGTGATCGGAAGCAGTTCGTCGCGGGGGTGCTGACGGCGACAGTTCGCGGGACAGGGTTCCCCCCATATTTCCTCCGGGAGTTCCTCATCGATCCCCGTGTCTCGAATACGGAAGGGCCTGCAGTGGCTGGTGGAAATTGAGGTGTTCTCTAGCTGCGGTCGTGCCGGCGCTGGTCTGGGCTCTGGTCCTGGCGGCATGCGGCTCGGTCCAGCAGCCGGAGACTACTGCCCCTTCTCCCGATTCGTGGCAGCCGGAGGCTGCTACGCCTGCTGGCAGCTCAGTATTGGACGGAGTATTCACGGCGCGGCAAGCCTCTCGGGGCGAGACGAGGTTCCGGCAAGTGTGCGCGGCATGCCACAGAATCAACGACTTCACGGGCGGCAGGTTCAGAGTGGTGTGGGTGGGCCGCACGGTAGGGGACCTCTTTGAGACGATATCGACTCGGAAAGCGTCTTTAAAATGCCGATCCCTGGCGCGAGGGGTCACGACCTAGATTGTGGCGTGGTCGGAGGTTCCGATACTCCTTCACTGACATCTGAGAACGTCGCGGCGCACCGAGTTGCTCTTCGGAGAGTGGACGTATCTTTACATCGTGAGTATACGTAGGAACAACCACGTAGCGCTTTACCCGGCAGGACGCAGCTTCGATAGCTACGGGATTCGATTCTCTTGCATCGTACGCGTCGACGGCTGGCGTTCGCGCTGAAGCCTCCGCGCCGCCGCCTCGGCCTCCCGCATCACCCGCAACAGATTCTCGCCCGCCAGTTTCTTCATGTCCTCATCCGACCACCCTCGGCGTGACAGCTCGGCGAAGAGCACCGGGTACGTCGACACGTCTTCGAGCCCCTCCACGTAGGTCGGGATGCCATCGAAGTCACTGCCCATGCCGACGTGGTCGATGCCGGCCACGTCGCGGATGTGCTCGATGTGATCCGCAACGTCGGCCACCGTCGTGCTGGGCGGTGGGTTGGCCGCTCGCCACGCCGCGAGTTCGCGCTCGATACGCTCCTGGTCGTTCCCGAAGCGCTCTCCGATACTCACCTGGACCTCCCGCTGCGCGCGCTCATCGTACTGCCGGTACGCTTCGGAAACGTAGGGCGGATAAAACACTTGCATGACCAGGCCGCCGTTTTCCGGCAGGCGGGCCAGAATCGAGTCGGGCACATTGCGCACATGGTCGGTCAACGCCCGAGCGCCGGCGTGCGAGAAGATGACCGGCGCTTCAGCCACGTTGAGGGCGTCACTCATCGTCGCCGGCGACACATGCGAGATGTCCACGAGCATGCCCATGCGGTTCATCTCGCGCACGACCTCCTCGCCGAAGGAAGAGAGGCCGTCGTTCACCACCTCGTCCGTCGCCGAATCCGCCCAGTCGGTGTTCTCGAAATGGGCGAGCGTCATGTAGCGTACTCCCAAGTGGAAGAACCCCCGCAGGGCACCCAGCGAATTCTCGATGACGTGGCCGCCCTCGATCCCCAACAGGGACGCGATCCTTCCCCGGCCGAAGGCCGCTTCGATGTCCGAAGCTGTGGTGGCCAGTTCCAGCAGGTCCGGATATCGCTCGATGGTGCGGAGCGCGATGTCGATCTGCTCGAGTTGTTGTCGCGCGGGATTGGTCGAGTTGACGTTGACGTGCACCGACCAGAACTGGGCGCCCACCATTCCCCGGCGCAACCGTGCCAAATCGGTGTCGCCCTCGGTGGTCGAGCGGAGATCGTACGCGGCCACATCCCC
This sequence comes from Longimicrobiales bacterium, assembly GCA_965238005.1. Classification (GTDB taxonomy): domain Bacteria; phylum Gemmatimonadota; class Gemmatimonadetes; order Longimicrobiales; family Gaopeijiaceae; genus CBDCKN01. The sequence continues at coordinate 929,752 of OZ250165.1, read as the reverse complement.
CAGGCCCCCCGTGGCCGCGTCGCGGATCGCGCCCGGAAGGTCGTTGTGTCCGTCGATGAGTGGGACCTCCGAGAGAATTCTTCGGGCGCGCTCGAGGTGCGGGTCCTGAGCCAGGAGTCCCCCGGGAACAACCACCAGGGCGGCTGCGATCACAGCGATTCGGTTCATGATATCCCCCGGGCAGCGAGGTCGAGGTCGGGCGGCGATCGCCGCTTATCGCGATGCTGCGTTAAGATAGCCGCCGATCGCCAGCGCGCACCCCGGCGCAGCCGTACCCGCCGCACGCTATCGAGGGAAACCGGGCCGCCAAGTCCGGAAGCCGGGAGCCAGCAGCTGGAGGGGAGAGAGGAGGAGCACGGTGCGGCCGTCGGAGATCGGGCCTGTCCCTCGGTGGTTAGCACAGCACGGCTACCGTTCGTGAGTACCCAGGTCCTCGATCTGGTCTTGATACAGCCGTCGTCCCAGTTCGAAGGTGGAGATGACTTCCTGCTTGTGCGCCGGATCGTCCCAGCGATCCATGCTCCTCAGATCTTCCAGGGCTTCGTCGATCCACCGGACGAAGAAAGCGGCATCTTTCCTTGAACGGATCGGTTCACCGTCGGCGATCACATACACGGGGTTCGTGTGCGCGAAGAGGTAGCTATCCATGACCCCGTGCTGGGTCGGACCGAGAACCCGCACAGCGATCCAGCCGCTGGACTCGACGGGAATCTGCAGCTCCGCCTCGATCGTCTTCTTCGCACCAGTCGCCTCCACCGTGTGAATGATCTCGCCGTTCTGGATGATCTCCAGGCGGTGCATGGCAAATATGGCACGGGCCGTAGCTGTAACCTCCAGTAGATCGCCCTTCGATACGCGCAACTCCTCGCCCATTCCCTTGCCCGAGACGTCCAGGGACAGGATCGGTCCGCTGGTCACGAACGCGCGGCCCTTCGCCATGGCGTCGGCCCAACTGTCGTAGTCCAGCTCCTCTTCCCCGGTATAGACGTACGACCGCGTCGTCCCGACGGCGGGATGCCGCCAGATGTCCGTCATCGCATCTGTCCCAGCCGTCGCAGGAATCCTGGACCCCGTATTCAGCAGCCGATACCACACCTCGGCGGTCCCGAGCTCGTCGCTCCATATGCAGGCCACATCGACGAAGTCCGCGAGCCCCAGAATGGCGTCCACAGGAAGCTCGCGGGCCGAGCCGACGCCTGCGGTGTCCGGATCGCGGTGGCTGAGGCCGAACGGATGGACGTAGCCGCCGATACCTCCCTGACTGTGGACATGCCGGAGGACCGTTGCATTGTCGGGATAGAGCTCGTGATGCGCGGTACCCTCGTAGCCGATGTAGAACGGAGTGATGAGCTTCGTCAGGTTGAGCAGGGACAGATGGGCGAAAAAGCTCGGACGGTATTCTTCGTTGTAGTAGACGACCGTTCGCGGACCCGTGTGCGGGTGTGGATGTCCAAGGAAGTGTTCCAGGTCTTCTACTCTGCTGTTTCCCCAGTAGTTGGCGATCATTCCGTTCGCCACGTTCAGATCCTCGGCCTGGGCTTTGTTCCTCAGATCCATCGGCGTGATGAAGTAATGGCCACCGTAGTTCGGATGGATGTGGTTGTCGCCGGAGTACGACCCGTTCGCGGCCATGTCGATCCAACGGCTCAACTCGACCTCGACCGTCGTCCACTCCCCGGCTTGCACCTCGACAGTCGGGAAGACGGGCTCGTACTCGAAGCCGCGCCACACTTCGAGCTTGGCCTCACCCACAGGTAGCGTTGCCGAGAAGCTTCCGTCCGTGTGGAAGTAGTAGTCCTCCGTCACGCTTACGACTCTCGGATAACTACCGTCCGGAAAGTAGCTACGTCCGTCGGCCCCCCGGAGATAGATGCGGGACGGGAGTAGCCCCCCGTTCGAATCGCTCACGCGGACCCGGACCTTCCCGGACGGCACCGACCACGCGTAATCTTCGATGCGCACCCGCCGGGGCTCGCCCCCGCCCCTCGAGACAGTGTAAAGGGAAAAGCCCATCCCCCGATCTGCCGTTCTCACCTGATCCGGCGTCCCGCCGTTGCGCGCGTATACCAGCTGCTCGCCGTCCGGTGACCAGGCGGGAAAGTACTCGTCGGTCTTCGTATGAGTCAGGCGCACCGGCTGGATCCCCCTCGCCGCCTTCTCGCTCGGCACCAGATACAGATCGTTGTTCCCCGACGCATCGGTGATGTATGCGACCGATCCGCCGTGGGGGGCGACGACCGGCGCGGCCTGGTAGTTGGTCTCCACGCGGAGAAGCAGTTCCGCCTGCCGGCTCGATGCACTCCACCGCCACAGGGAGCCGGAGCCCAGCGCGGCCTCGCCTCGCTTCGAGACGAAGACCAGGTCTCCTCCCTCCCCGATCCAGTCGCCCGCCATGTCATGCTGGTTGGAATCAGCTACGACAGGCTCGGCAACACCTCTCTCCACGTCGTAGGCCCAGAGGTCGAACGTCCCGTCCCGGGAGGTCGTGAACAGAATCCGGGACCCGTCCGGCGACCACCGGGGACGGAGGTCGAGGTGTGGATGATTCGTGATCCGTCGTGATTCGCCGGCCTCTCGGTCCAGGACGTAGATGTCGAAATTCCTATCTACATCGGCCGCATAGGCCACGTAGCGGCCGTCCGGCGACCAGCTCGGCTGGGAGTGATACCCCGGCCCGGTCGTCAACTGACGCGCTATTCCGCCCTCGACGGAAACGACCCAGATCCGTCCCTGATACGCGAACGCCAGCGACTCACCGTCGGGCGACCAGGAAGGATAGGTCGGCGATGCCGTCACGGGGGGTGGAAAGTAGCCTTCCATATACATCTTGCCGCCGCCGCTGCTCCCGTCCATGGAAGGGTAGCCCCCCCGGAACGGATCCGGATATTCGGACCACTCCTGCGCCGAGACTGGGCCTACGATGAGCAGCAAGCATACGAACAGCTTCACTCCTTCCAGGATGGGGCCAGCTGTCTGGGACGACGTACGTCGACCTCCTTGATGCCCCTCTCGCTTCATTTCAGCCTCCCGGACGTGGTGATGCTGCATGATGGGCACAGTCCGATCGTAGCCGCTCATGGACGTGTGACCCGGCGGTAACGGGATCGTAGCAGTATTGAGTCGTCCGTTAGGGGGACGGCCCGCCGCTGAAGCGCGCTCCTAGCGCGTCCCGGTCGACCGCAATGCCGCGGAGATAGACCGCGGAGATCCGCCTCGTGTTCTTGATGTCCTCAAGGGGGTTCGCATCCAGGACGATGAAGTCTGCGCTCTTGCCCACCGCCACCGTGCCGACGTCCGTTAGCTGCATCAGCTCGGCTGAGTTGCGCGTTGCCGCGACGATGACCTCGGCGGGGGTCATTCCGGACCTCACCATGTCCTCCATCTCGAGATGGGTGCTCCACGGCGTGCTCCCGTCCGTGCCGAACGCAATCCTCACTCCCGCTTGGTTGAACCTATCCAGGTTACGGGCCTGGATGCCGAAGGACTCCTGGGCCGCCGGCCGATCCCTCTGCGCCTCCTGCATCTCTTGCAACTCGTCGGGGGGGACCGTCCCGCTCAGCCAGCCGAGATCTACCGCCACCCCCGGATTGGGGAGGTTCGGAACCAGGACCACGTCGGGGCGCTCGCTCCAGAGCGCCATGAGCTCATCGTCAGCGTCAAGGTCGCGCACCCCGTGGGCGAACGCGTCGAGCCCCGCCCGGAGAAGCCCCTTCGCGTCCTCCAGGGTGTACACGTGAGCCGTGACACGAAGACTGTGCCTGTGGGCCTCGTCGATGACCGCGCCGTATAATGCCGGGGAGAGCTTCTCGTAGCGGCCGCTGCGATCGTCGACCCAGATCTTGACCAGGTCCACCTCCTGAGCGGCCAGCTCCTGCACGGCGGTCCGCGCCTCCGCCTCGCTCGTGACCCAGAAGGGGACTTCCGACCGCCCAGGTTCCGGGGAGGTGATCCCGCGCCCCGCGGTGCGTGACCGGGCCCCGTGGGGCACCGCCTCGTCCCGCATCTCGAATGGCACGTCGCCGCTGTCCAGGCCCAGGCTCACGACCACGCCGGCCCCGTAGTACGCCATGTGCTGGAGCTGATCGACCCGTTCGTCCCGTGTGGACGCCAGGTGGATGTGGGCGTTCACGATCGCCGGCATGACGGTCTTGCCGCTGAGATCGACGCGGGTGGCGCCTCCCGGAATCTCTACATCCGCCCTTCGCCCCGCGTGCGTGAAGCGGTCGCTCTCGACGACGAACACCGCGTCCTCGATCGGTGCGCTTCCGTCCCCGACGATGAGGCGAGCGCCTTCGAACACGGTCACAGCCGCCTCGCTACCGGCGTCGGGACCGGTGCAGCCTGTCATCAGGACGGCGCCCAGGGACAGCATGGCAGACATCGCGACTACAATGTGCGACTCACTCTTGGCTCGGCACATACGAACCTCACATCGAAGGTGGCAATTTCAGACCAGCGGGCATCGCCGAAGGTATAGAGCAACCACTCTCTCAAATCAATCCTCCGTCGGGGTATCGGAGCTTTTCCGCAATCCAGTCGATCTCGTCCACGGTGGCCAGCCGGCCCTTTAGGAATAGTCACGCGGATGCGCTCAATCATCTCCTGACTAATTCCCCCCAAGAGTGGAGTTTGGGTGGCCCCTGGGGCTACTATCCTTGCCGGAGCTAGCCCGGTTACTTCGGACTCGAGCCGGGCAAGCTGGCCGACATGATCGTTCTTTCCGAGGACCTCCTCCCGTCGTCACCCCGGTCCGCGGACATGACGACGTTGCCGGGAGCATTGAGCAGGGTTTCATGCCCACCGATTCCACAGAGGTATCCACCGCGCGCCCGGAGCTGAAACGGGCGATCAGCGGCTTCGGTTTTTTCGCGCTCGCTTTCGGCTCGATCATCGGCGTCGGTTGGATCACCGCCTTGGGCGGCTGGTTCGAGCAAGCCGGCCCGGTCGGGGCGATGCTTGCGTTTACGCTGGGCGGCACGCTCATGCTGGTCATCGGGCTCTGTTACGCCGAGGTCACACCCATGCTTCCGGTGACCGGCGGAGAGGTGGCATACGCCTATAAGGCCTATGACACCTCCAGGGCCTTCGTCATCGGATGGTTCTTGGCTTTCGGCTATCTGTCCGTCTCGGCATTCGAAGCCATTTCGGTAGGGTTGGTCCTCTCGTTCTTGGTCCCGCAGATCGACGTTCTTCCGCTCTACGAGATCGCGGACTCGACGGTCTACGCATCGCACCTACTGCTGGCCCTCTTCTTTACTGGCTTCATCACCGCGATCAACTATTTCGGCGTGGCGATCGCCTTGCGGGTCCAGATCGCGCTGACGGCCCTTTTCCTGCTCTGCGCCGTCTTTTTTGTAGTCTCGGGCATCGCCAGCGGCGAGATCGGCAACCTGGCCCCCTATTTCGGGGACAGATCTCCCGGGAGTAGCGGCCTGAGGGGCGCCCTGGGGGGCATGCTCGCCGTCTTCGTGACGTTCCATTCTGGTACGTCGGCTTCGACACGATTCCCCAGGCGGCCGAGGAGCGCCGAGAAAACTCGCCCCTCCATCGGCTCGGCCTTTACGTCATCCTCGCCATCGTCGGCTCGACGATTTTCTATATTGCGATCATCCTCGGAGCAGGTATGACGGCGCCCTGGCGGAGCATCGTGGGCGAAGACCTGCCCACAGCCGCGGCGTTCGAGTCGGCGTTCGAGTCCCGGCTGCTTGTCAACCTCGTGCTCGTCGCCGGGTTGATCGGCCTGCTCACGAGTTGGAACGGCTTCTTCCTGGCGGGCTCCCGTGTGCTCTTTTCTCTAGGGCGCGCCCACATCATCCACGAATCGTTCGGCCAGACCCATCCTCGATACGGGACCCCCGCAAATGCGGTCCTGTTCAGCGGTCTGGTAACGTTCCTCTCCGCGTGCCTCGGGCGAGGGGCGATCATCGCGTTTGTCGACGTCGGCTCGTTTTGTATCGCGCTGGCGTTCCTGGGGGTGGCGCTCTCGCTCGTCCAACTGCGCAAGAAGTTCCCACACATGGAACGTCCGTACAGGATGCCCGGCGGTAACGCGCTTGCCTACGTGGCGGCCGCCGGCTCGCTGTTTATCCTGGCCGTGATGCTCATTCCTAACAGTCCGAGCGTACTCGTCTGGCCTCTTGAATGGCTGATCCTCGGGGCGCTCAGCGCCACGGGGATCGGATTCTGGTTCGCGGCTCGCCCGTACCGCCAGCGCGTCTCCGAAGAGAACCGGGCGCAACTGATTTTGGAGGACTATGCCTCGTAGGCAGCCTCGAGCCTAATCCGTCAGGAACCGGCCAAGGCTGGTCTCGATCCACCGCGGGTCACGACGTGTACCACGGCACCGAGCGCTGCATCGCCATAGACCACCGACGCCGAGCCACGAAGAACCTCGATCCTCTCGATCGCGGAGACAGGGATCTGACTCCATTCGGCCAGGCCGGTGCGCGTGTCGTTGGCCGGGGTTCCATCAATCACACTGACCGAGGGGCAGCGCCAGCCTAAGGGGGGGATGGCCGATGGCCACTGTGAACCGGCACCCCGCGAAAGCCGCTGAACGACGCCGTCGGTGTATACGGACGGTCCGCGAACTCCATTCGAAGGATGCGGCCCGGCCCCAAGGGGTCCCTCACACTCTCCATCTCCGTAAACAACACATCTATACTACCGTTACGGTCGAAGTCGCCAAGAACCGGGGTTCCAAAGCCGCCTCCCCCAACCTTCGTATAAAGGAGTTCGCCCGAGGTGCCCGAGAGCACAGTAAATTCGTTCTCCTGGTCGGGGAGCCCGGTGCCCACGATCCAGACATCCTCTACGCCATCGAGGTCAAAGTCGGCCGAGATGGGCGAGGCGAACACGATTGTGGACAGCTCCGTCCGCCATAGCAGATCTCCGGTCAATCCATCGAGAGCGACCACTGCGCTTGCGACCGGTTCCCAGGTTTCGGGAAGACTGAAGTTAAACGAATGGAAAGCGGCGACGACGTCGAACGTTCCGTCGCCGGTGAGATCCGCCAACAGCGGATTCGCGGTAGCATACAAGACTTCGTCCGCATAGCTCCACAGCCTAGATCCATCGATTGAGACCGCGTGGACCCCACCACAAAAATCGGTACCCACCAACTCCGGAAGAGCGTCCCCGGTTAGGTCGCCCCAAAAAGGCGAGGAGATGAATCCCCCCTCCAGACAGGCAGACGCAATCCCGGCGCGGTACGAAAAGCGGTCGGTGGACTCGTCGAATTGCAACCAATGGAGGCTTCCCGGGGACTTCTCCCCCCCGGAGCCGACCGCAACGAGTAACTCGCCGGTAAAAAGCCGCACGACGGCGGGGCTCGAGTAAACCGGTTGGTTCGCGGGCTCGAACCAGGTTTGCAACAACGACCCATCCGGTCGCAATGCGAGCAGTCGGCCGGGGGCGTCGCTGTGGGAACCTCCCGCGGAGACAAACAGGGTCTGGGCCTCGATCGAGGCTCCTGCGACAGAGGACGTGTTGCCAGACGAGAGGTTTCCGGGAAACTCGTCCGGATAGGTCTGGGCGAGTGACCAGAGGCGCTCGCCGTCCACCCCGGACAACGCGGTCACGTCCATGGTTCGGCCCCCGACAAGGAGGTCCTCAACGCCATCGCCGTTGACATCGACACAGTACGGATACGAGTAACTGGCGCCCCCCATCGCGGATTGCCAAAGAACGCTTCCAGTTATAGCGTCGAGCGCGATCAGATAACTTTTATCGGGCTGGTCGAACACCGATATGGGAACCAGCGCTTCGAGACGTCCATCGCCGTCGAGGTCACAGACAGTCGGGGACCCCTCGACACCCCCCACCATCATAACTGACCAGCAGGGGGTCGACTCGTCCTCCGGACATGGAGGTACGGCGGCATCGGCTGCGGACGCCGCCTCAGAGACACACCCAAGCAAGCTCATGATTCCCATCGGCGGAAGAACAGCGGCGATGTAAAGGGTCGTTTTCATAATGCTCGTCCCTTTCAGCATCGGCACATCTCCTGGGGATGCGAGGGTTTCACGAGGTTGGCAGAAGCGATTGGGGCGTCGACATGATCCGCCCCCAGGCCTTCTTAAACATTGACTTCTTCACGTTCCCCGCCTCTTGCAGAACAATGGCCAGTTTGCTGGAGATACTTGCGCTTGTCAAATGTGTGCAGCTCCTCATGGTGGAGGAGATGGCTCATGGCAACAGCGGTAGAGGAGTCGGTAAGAGTGGACTGGCCTTGCCCTCAGCGCGGCAAACGCCTGCCACGGGAAGGCCCCCAGGAAACCGAATAAAGCCCGAAAGCGCTCAGAACGTGCTTGTAAGCGTCTGACAGGGTTCTCTTTCCGCGAGATGGCCCGAATCCTTGGGTCCTCGTAACTGAGGGGGGGAGTGAGCGGCCTCCAGCTCAGGATTGCCGCACCGCTGTGCGCCGAGTATTTTGCGCCCACGCACTCCGGGGCTCCCTAGGAGCGCGACCCGCTCGACCCCGTCTTGGCGAGACGGTTGAGCGCTGGATGGGCTCGCGCGTCGTCGTCGAAGGAGGCGCGGGTTTTTCTTGGCTGGAGCCAGTAGAGAGACACAACGAACCGCAACGGAGGAACCATGAATACCGAAACCGTTCGAGACCATCCTCAATCACGGCGTCGCTTTCTTGGGTATTTCTCCGGCATCGGCTTGTCGTCCACACTCATGCCGGGCGCGCTGTGGGCAAAGGTCCACGAGACCCAGGATCAGACAATCACGCTCGAGATGGTGAAGGCCGCTTCGCAAGTCGCCGGCCTGGATTTCAACCAGGAAGAACTCGAGATGATGGTCGAAGGTGTACGCGAGAGTCTCGAAACTATTGAGGAAATCAGAGAAACTCACCTCGACAACAGCGTGCCACCGCCTTTTTACTTCAATCCCGTCGTACCGGGAACGGCCGCCGATCGAAGCGAGGGGTCGCTCGTGCTGAGCGATATACCAGCCGAGACCCGTCCGTCACGACTCGAGGAGGTGGCGTTTTGGCCCGTGACTCGGCTCGCGCAGTTAATCGAGTCGCGTCAGGTCGCGCCGAGCGAGCTGACGGAGATGTATTTGAATCGGCTCAAGCGTTACAACGGGACGTTGAACTGCGTGGTAACGCTCACCGAACGCCGGGCCCGGGAGCAGGCCGCACAGGCCGACGCCGAAATTGCAGCAGGTCGGTACCGTGGTCCGCTGCACGGTATTCCTTGGGGAGTCAAAGACATCATCTCCGTCGCAGGATACCGAACGACGTGGGGTGCGGCGCAGTTCGAGAATCAGGTCTTCGACTACGACGCCACCGTCGTGGAGCGTCTGGACGAAGCGGGCGCGATTCTAGTTGCGAAGCTGACTACCGGTGAGCTGGCCTTTGGAGATACCTGGTTTGGCGGTCGCACCAACAACCCATGGGACCCGCAGCAAGGCTCGAGCGGCTCGTCAGCGGGCTCAGGCTCGGCGACGGCTGCGGGCCTCGTCGGCTTCGGCATAGGGACCGACACCGGAGGATCCATTCTCTCGCCCTCGGTGCGATGCGGTGTCGTGGGACTGAGACCGACGTTTGGACGCGTGAGTCGGTATGGAGCCATGGCCGCGGGCTACAGCCTCGACAAGATCGGGCCGATGTGTCGCATGGCCGAAGACTGTGCAGTCGTTTTGCACGCCATTGCAGGGCCGGACGGTAAAGACCTCGCGGTGCCGCGCGACGTGCCATTCAACTGGGACGCAAACCTGGATATAGGAACTCTTCGCGTTGGGTACTTCGAGTCGGCGTTTGATGAACAGCGCTTGGACGACCTTGGTCGGCGCACCCAGCGTCCGCAGCAACGTGCGGAGGATACAGCGAACGCCAAGGCGGTACTGGATACCCTCCGGTCGATGGGCTTGCCACTCCAAGCTGTGGAGATCCCCCAAAACCGTCTCATTTATTTCATCGAATACGTTGAGCGGGCGGCAGGCTTCCAAGAATTCACACACACACGCCAGGACGTGGGCCTGCGGAGGCAAAACCACCGCGGAGAGCTTCGTGTCTCACAGCTAGTGCCGGCGGTCGAGTACCTCCAGGCAAATCGCATTCGGATGCTTCTCATGCAAGAGGTAGCCGAGGCGATGGACGGGATCGATGTCCTCGTTGCGCCGTATCGATCGATCAATCCGCTCACCAGCATGACGGGTCACCCGGTCGTTGCGGTTCCCAACGGCTTCACGGGGCAGGGCACTCCCACCGGCATTGCGTTTGTCGGCGCCGTCTACGGTGAGGAAAAGCTCCTCGCTTTGGCGAAGGCGTACCAGGACACGGCGGGTTTCTATCGAAGACGTCCCGATCTCGGTGGTTGAGTTGGTGCTCCCTGAATCCCTGAGGAATCTGTCCCCCCGAGCGCGAACATCATGGAGGATGAAATTGAGAAGCTCAGCAACGACGTTCTTGGTAATGGCCGCGCTCGCGCTTCTGTCCGTCCCTCTCTCGGCCGATCAAATCGACGCTTCGCGTCAGACACTTCGCGGTCGTGAGAACCCAACCGATGTAACGACTCGGCTGCGCTCCTGGGAGCAGCACCAGCGAATGGAACGCGAATCACCCTTCGCCGATCTCGAATGGCGGGCAGTCGGACCGCAAAAGCAGGGGGGTCGGATCGAAAGCATAGCCGTACCTGCCGGTGAGACCTCCACGTTCTATGTCGGAGTGGGATCGGGGAACCTCTGGAAGACGGTGACCAACGGCACGACGTGGACGCCGATCTTCGAGAAGCAGTCGACGTTTGCGATCGGCGACGTGGCTGTGGCGGAGTCGGACCCGAACGTCGTCTGGGTCGGAACTGGTGAAGTGCTCATGGCCCGCAGCTCCTATGCGGGAACCGGTGTGTTCAAGTCCGTCGACGCCGGTGAAACGTGGCAGCACATGGGGCTCGCGGACACGCACCACATCGGACAAGTACTGATCCACCCGCGCGACCCCGACATCGTGTACGTCGCGGCGATCGGTCACCTCTACACGTTCAACGAGGAAAGAGGTCTCTACAAGACCGTCGACGGTGGAGACACCTGGGAAAAAATCCTCTACATAAGCGATCGTGTCGGCGTTGTGGATCTCGTCATGGATCCCTCCGATCCCAACACCCTCTACGCCACGGCGTGGCAACGGACGAGAAAGGCCTGGGGGCATACGGCGAGCGGGGAGGGGAGCGGCATCTACAAGACGACCGACGGTGGTAACTCATGGGAGAAGCTCACCAACGGTTTCCCCACAGGTGAGGGCGTGGGTCGTATCGCTATTGACGTTGCGCCGTCGAACCCGAACGTGGTGTACGCACTTCTCGACAACCACCTCCCCGATCCGGACACTACCCGGGATGAACGGGGACCGAGAAGGATCGGCGGTGAGGTCTATCGTTCCGACGACCGCGGGGCCACGTGGAGGAAGGTGAACGAGGAGCGCGTCCCGGCGGGCTACGACTTCTGCATCATCAAGATCGCACCGGACAACGAGGACGTGGTGTACGTACCTGGCAACCGGTTCTGGGCGTCGGAGAACGGCGGCAGGACGTACCGGCAGATAGAGGGCACGCTGGTGCACCTCTTACCGCACGGCTCCCGCGTGCTTCACCTCGACCAGCACGAGCTTTGGATCAATCCGCAAGACCCCGATCATATGATCCTCGGTAACGACGGAGGTCTCCACGTCTCCTACGACCGAGGGGAGTCGTGGCTTCACCTCAATAACCTGCCGATCGGTGAGTTCTACGCGGTCTCGGTGGATATGGAGTGGCCGTACAATATTTACGGCGGCACACAAGACGACGCGGCGCTCTGGGGCCCGAGCACCCACGTCGTCGAGTGGGACGTTGACGATCCTTGGAGGCATGTCTATCTCGACCGGTGGGGTGGTGGGGATTCCTACTTCACCTACCGCGATCCGACCAATCCCGACGTGATCTATTACGAGCATCAGTTTGGAGACCTGCGACGGAAGGAAATGGCTGCGGACACGGCACCCCGAATCCGGCCGCAGGCGGAGGAAGGCCAACCCGCGCTCCGCTCGAATTGGATGACGCCGTTCTTCATTTCGTACTACGATCCTCGGACCCTCTATTACGGTGCGAACATCCTCTTCAAGTCGTTGGACCGCGGCGACTCTTGGAGCGCCATCAGTCCGGATCTCACGAGCCAGCCATCGACCCAGGGCAACGTTCCCTTCGGAACTCTGACGACGGTATCCGAATCGCCTTTGCGCCGAGGCCTGCTCTACACCGGAGCGGATGACGGTTACATCCACGTAACGCGCGACGACGGTGCAACCTGGGCCAGGATCGATGGTGGCTTGCCGGAGAAGTGGGTGAGCCGAGTAGCGGCGTCACGGTACGATCTTCGTACCGTGTATGTGTCCTTCACAGGGTACCGCGACGACGACTTCGAAAAGTACGTATATCGCTCGACTGATTTCGGCGAATCCTGGGTGTCGATCGCGGCGAATATGCCATCCGAACCGATAAACGTCATCGCTGAAGATCCCACCGATGCACGGATTCTCTACGTGGGTACCGACCTTGGCGTGTACGCGAGTGTCGATGGCGGTGCCACCTGGCACTCGCTTTGTGCCGATCTGCCCACGGCAGCCGTTTACGATCTGGTAGTTCATCCGCGGGATCCAGAACTCGTCATAGGCACACACGGTCGCAGCATCTTCGTCGCCGACATCACGATGATTCGCGAGGCTGCGAGCGCATTGGAGTGAGGCGTTGCGCTAGGTCCGAATTCGACTGCTCGGCTGACAACATGGAGGACAGAATGAGAAATCTGGCAATAACGGTACTGGCAATAACCGTTCTGGCAGTGCCACGTTTTCCGGCCCTTGCTCAGCAAGACGACTCTTCACTGCTGACCGTAGAGAGAATCTTGAGTTCAGGGTTCCGGGCCAAGTCATTCGGGCCCGTGGTGTGGTCGGCGGGTGGGGCCAGTTACACCCTTTTGGAAGCATCGGATACTAACGACGGCGCGAGAGATGTGGTGAGGTACGACGCGGAGACCGGCGCGAAGGTGGTGGCGGTTCCGGCGTGGAGACTGATCCTGCCGGGCGAGTCATCACCGATGGAGATCGAGAGTTATTCCTGGTCCCCTAACGGATCCAAACTTCTCATATCCACCAATCTCAAACAGGTGGTCCGAGGCAGTGCAGCACAGGACTACTGGGTCCTCGACCTCCTGGGATGGAACTGGCACAAGCTTGGACGCGATGCGGCCCCCCAATCGTTGCAGACTGCCAGGTTCTCCCCGGAGGGGCGTCGCGTCAGTTACGTCAAAGACAATGACATCTATGTGGAAGACCTTACGTCATTCGAGATCATCCGGTTGACGACGGACGGGGCGGAGCGGCTGTTCAACGGGAGAATCAAATCCGCCAGCAATTCCATGCTCAACAGGCGATACGGAGACCTGATTGCGGGCAAGGGTGGATACGCCTGGAGTCCGGACGGCAAACTCGTCGTTTATGTGCAGTCGGACTGGAGCGACGTTCCGGACTTCTACATGATCAACAACACCGAGACCCTCTATCCTGAGATCGTATCGTTTCCCTATGTAAAAGTGGGACAGAAGATGGCCTCGTTCCGGGTGGGCGTTGTCGCCTCCGGCGGAGGAGAGACGAGCTGGTTGGATCTACCGGCAGATCCTCACGAAGACTATCTGTGGCGGATGGATTGGGCGGCCAGTTCCAGTGAATTGGTGTTGCAAATCATGAACCGACGTCAGAACACTCTGCGGGTGTTGCTGGCGGATGTTCCAGAGGGTGCCGTCCGGTCGATCCTCGTCGAAACAGACAGCGCCTGGGTCGAGCCGAACAACATCTATTGGCTCGACGGTGGTGAGAAGTTCACGTTTGTGAGTGAACGTGACGGGTGGTCGCACGTGTACTTGTACTCACGCACGGGGCAGGAGTTGGGTTTGCTCACGCCGGGCCCGTTCGACGTCATCGTGATTCAGGGAATAGATGAAGAAGAAGGGTGGCTCTACTACATGGCGTCGCCGGACAACGCGACACAGCGTTTCTTGTTCCGGGTACCGCTGGACGGTAGCGGGACTTCCGAACGGATCACTCCGATGGAATCCCCCGGCACCCATGGCTATCAGGTGTCGCCTGATTTCAATTGGGCCATCCACACCTTCTCGACGAAAGACACCCCGCCGGAGGTCGATCTGATTCGCATTCCGGATCACCGCTCCGCGAGGGTGCTCGAGGACAACACCGACCTTCGCCAAAAGTTGGCCGAGCTCGAGAAGAGTCCCACGGAATTTTTCCGCGTGGATATTGGGGACGGATTGGAGTTGGACGCGTTTACCATCAAGCCACCGGATTTTGATCCACAACAGAAGTATCCGCTGTTTTTTTACATCTACGGAGAGCCTGCCGGACAGACCGTGTTGGACTCATGGGCCGGCACGAGATACCTGTGGCATCTGATGCTCACGCAGCAGGGATACGTTGTGATGAGTGTCGACCCTCGGGGTACCTCGGCTCCCAGAAGTCGCATTTGGCGCAAGAGTATTCACCGTCAGCTCGGAATCTTAGCGGCCAAGGACCACGCCGCCGCCACAACGGAGATCCTCGCCACCACCCCATACTTGGACCCCGAAAGAGTCGGGATCTACGGACACAGCGGTGGAGGCCAGATGAGCCTCAATCTCATCTTTCGGTACCCGGATCTGTACAAGCTCGCCATGCCGTCCTCGTTTGTGAGCCACCAGCGGTTTTACCATCCCGGCTATCAAGAACGTTTTATGGGACTCATCGACGAGAATATGGAGGGCTACGAAAACGGCTCGCCGATAACCTGGGCACATCGCCTCGAAGGCAATTTGCTCATCATTCACGGTAGCGGAGACTCGAACGTGCATTACCAGAGTTTTGAATCTCTGGTCAATGAATTAGTCGCCCACGAGAAGCAGTTCAGCATGATGGTATATCCCAACCGCAACCATGGATTGAGAGTAGGTCGAAATACGCAGGATCACTTGTACAACCTGCGAACCGACTTCTTACACAGGTTCATGCCTCCCGGGCCGAGGGTGAAGATGACAATGAACTGACGTGCTGAACCCAAGGCCGCAACGAGGGCTCACCGCGAGGCGCCGTTGCCGGCGCCGATCTCGTATCCGGCGGGCGGCTCGACCCCGAGCAGGTGCTCGACGAAATAGTCCCAACGCTTGCGGTCGAAGTACGGGCCGCCCAGGCCGTGGAAGCGACCCGGCATGATCAGCAGGTCGAAGTCCTTGTTCGCCTTGATGAGGGCATCGACGACCTGCAGGGTCGACGAGACCGGCACGTTGTCGTCGAGCTCGCCGTGGGCCAGGAACAGCTTGCCCTCGAGCCTGTGGGCGTTGGTTACGTTGCTCTGCTGGATGTAGTGGTCGCCGAGCGGGAACCCCATCCACATCTCGTTCCAGCTCGCCTTGTCCATCCGGTGGTCGTGATTGCCGGAGGTCGAGACCGCGACCTTGTAGAAGTCCGGATGCATCAAGATGGCGTGCGTCGAGCCGTAGCCGCCGGCCGAACCGCCCCAGATGCCGACTCGGTCGAGGTCGATGTAGGGATATTCCTCGGCCATCCGTCGCATCAGAGCGATGTGGTCGGGGATGCCGCTGTCGCCGAGGTTCTCGTAGGAGAAGTCGCCGAACTCCTTCCCTCGATGGTTCGTGCCCAGGCCGTCGATTTGAACCGAGATGAAGCCCAGTTCGGCGATCGCCTGCGACATGTTGCGGTACGCGCGGAAGGTCTTGGGCACGAAGGAGCCGTGCGGACCGGTGTAGATCAGCTCGACAACGGGGTACTTCTGGGACGGATCGAGGTTCGACGGCCGCCAGATGATGCCGTAGATGTCGGTTTGCCCGTCACGCGCCTTCCCCTTGAAGGGCTCCGGCCACTTCCACCCGGTCGCCAGGAGGCGCTCGATGTCGGCCTTCTCGAGCTCCATGACGACCTCGCCGTCGTCGCTGCGGCGCAGCACCGAGACGGGCACGGTGTCGGCGCGCGAGTAGGTGTCGACGAAAAAGCGCCCGCTGAACGAGAAGTCTACCGCGTGCTCGGCGTTCTCCGGGGTCAGAAGGGTGACCTCGCCGCCGTCCATGCCTACCCGGTAAAGGTGCCGGAGATAGGGATCGCGGCCGGCCTCGCGGCCGCCGGCCATGAAGTAGACAGCGCGAGACTCCTCGTCGACGCGGGCCAGATCCCGGACGACCCACTTGCCGCTCGTCAGCTGCCGCTTCACCTCTCCCGTCACGCCGTCGTAGAGGTAGAGGTGGTTCCAGCCGTCGCGTTCGGAGGACCACAGCACCTCGGCGCCGTCGCCGAGCACGCGCCAGACGTGGCTCCAGCTATTGATGTGTGGCTCGAGCCGCTCGTGAACGAGGGCGCGCGTCTTCCCCGTCGCCGCATCGACCTCAACGATCTCGCTCATCTGGTAGCCGCGCTCCTGGCGTCGGAAATAGAAGCGCTCGCCGTCTTCGAACCAGGTGAAGCGCGGGCCTTCGCGGTCATCGAGCAGCAGCGGGTAGTAGAGGAGGTCGACTGGCGGCGTCTCGACCGCGACCTTGATCCTCTTGTAGACGTCGAAGACGACCGGCTCGGCGTGGGTGATGCCCACCTCGCCCGGCAGGGCGTAGTGGTAGGTGTAGGAGATCGGCCTCACCTGGTTCTCTGGCACCGCTTGGACCACCGTGAAGGTCCGCGCCGAACGGCGGTCGAGCCGGTACGAGATGATCTTGCGGGAGTCCGGCGACCAGGTCGCCGCGACCGGCATCTCGACGTGCTCGGTCTGTGCCGCCACCATGTTGCGCGGCGACGGCAGCGACTCCATGTAGTCGTTGGCCGCCTCGCCGTCGTCGCTGAGTTGGATCTCTTCTCCCGACTCGGTGGAGCGGACCCAGAGGTTGTGATCGCGGTGGAATGCCACCCACTTGCCGTCGGGGGAGGGGCGGTCGAGTCTTGGTTGGCCGCCGAAGCCGGCTCCGCCCCGTCCGCCGCCGCGTTCCCCGCGCCGTCCTTCGGCTGGCTCGCAGGCGTAGCTCTGTAGATCGCAGCGGTACGCAAGCTCGTCAGCCGTCAGCTCGATCGAGCCGCGGGCGTCGCCGCCCAGCCGAACTTCCTCGCCGAGCTCGAACGTCTCGAAGGGCAAGTTGTCGGCCTCGAACGTTGTGCCGGTGGCCTGCGACAGGGCGCTCGCCAGTCGCCCGTGATCGAATGCGGGCTCTCGGGTCGCGCGATCGGCGTCGACGACGAGGAATAGCTTGCCGTCAGGCAGCTGCCGTCGGTACCAGAACCGATCGCTCTCGCCGATCCATTCCGGATTGACGCTCTCGTTCAGCACCAGCTCGTCGACGTTCGGCGACAGGAACTGCTCGGCGCGCTGGTAGTCGGCGCGCGTCCCCTGCGCTCCCGCCGCTACGGGAACGAGCACGAATGCCATGGCGAGCCAGGTCCACCAGGAACTCTTGTTTCGATTCATCGTTCTCCCCTCGAGCCTCAGAGATCCTTGAAGGTGCCCGAATTCTGTCACTCATCGCCGTTTATGGAGAGCGCGCCATCCGAAATCGAGACCCATGGATCTCAAGAATCGCCTCGACCGAACGGGAACGCAATTGGATGCAAAGGAAGGTGCAAAGGAAGGATCGCTCTCGGATCGCGTACGTTCCACTCTACATGGTAGCCATAGCTCAAGGCGTTGCAGCCGGAATCTGGACCGGGCAGTTCCGTCGCCGTCAGGCCGGAGAATCTGTTCGCAATCCAAGAGGTTCGGGAGCCCCAGATCCATCCCGATGGACGACGGGTGGCCTTCGTGGTGACCCGTATGGATCGGGAGGCCAACGCCTAGCACGGATCCATCTAGGCCGTGGATACGGAGACCAAGGAGAGGACCCGCCTCACCTGGGGGCACCATCGGGACCGCGGGTGACCTCTTGACCCGGCTCCACCAAGAGCTCGTCCGCCGCCCCAGATTTCGTAGTGAGTCCTTCCGGGCCCGCTTCAATGTGGAGAATCGCTCCTTGCTACTGGAGGCTCAGGACCTCCTGGAGCTCGGCCGGGTGGCGGATGCGCAGATGACGTGTCACTATGAGGAGCGGCCCCGAAACCGGTTCAGATTTCGGGGCGCATATCCAGGAGACCAATTTCTCTGGAGGCGAGATGACCACCGATGTCCACAAGTCCACGGTGACCGTGACCACGCTGGCGCTGTGTGCTGTCGTTGCTGGTTGCGGGCCAGACGCCGCCACGCGGCAGGCCGTGCGTAGCGCGGAGCTGCCGGCGGCGTTGGAAGCGCGGATCCATTCCCTTTATACGACGAATGAGCTCGAGGCCGAACAGATCATGCCTCGGGGGCGTTTGGTTGACTTGCGGTGGCTCCCAGATGGCTCCGGTTACCTGGCCCTCGAGCTCGGCGCAGACCGGTCAAGAGAGCTAGTGCAGTACGATGCCGCGACGGGAGAGCGCAGCACACTCGTGTCGGCTTCGGATCTTGTGCCGGCGGGTACCTCCCAGCCGCTCACCATCGAAGATTATGCCCTCTCGGCCGACGGAGGGCGCATGCTCTTTCGTTCGAACACCCGCCCGCTGCCCGGGGGTGGCACTGGGGGCGATTGCTGGCTGCTGGACCGCAGGGCACACACCCTTCGGAAGCTCGTCTCCGACGCCGAGTCGTGTAGCGGGTCTGGGGATCTGTCGGGGGGTCTTTCCCCCGATGGGCGGCACCTCCTCTACGTGAGGGGGGGCAACCTGTACGTGTACGATCTCGACACTGAGCGACACGTGGTGCTCACGCGGGATGCGCTACCGGATAGCGTCACGAATACTGGTTACTGGAGTCCTGACGGGCAGAAGGTCGCTTACACGCAGCGAGACCAACGGAGCGTCGGGAGGTTCCCGATCGTCAAATTTACTGAGGCAACGTATCCGGTGGTGAGAGACACCCGTTACGCCAAGGTGGGCACCCCAATCGCGACGACACGGGTGGGCGTGGTGAACGCGGATGGCGGCCCGACCCAGTGGATCGCCGTTCCGGGAAAACCGGGTACGTATTACCTCAGCGCGAGTTGGGCAGGTAGTTCCGACGAGCTGCTGCTGGAGCAGCAATCTCGGGGACGGGACGTGTTCAGCGCTTTCTACGTGAACGTACGGACCAGTGCGGTCACCCCGATGTACCACGAAAGCGACTCGGCGTGGGTGCGTCTCACGCTCGAGCCGCTACGCGATGGCAAGAGGTTCCTGCTGATCAGCGAGCGAGACGGCTGGCGGCACGCATTTCTCCTGTCGCGTGACGGCAAGACGCAGACGCTGCTGACGCCCGGGCCGCACGATATCCAAACCGCCGGCCGCGGGCGTCCCATCGGCATGGTCGACGAGACGGGAGGCTGGTTCTACTATCACGCCTCGCCCGACAATGCCACTGAGTCCCATCTCTATCGCGTCCCGTTGGACGGCAGCGGAAAGGCCGAACGGGTGACGCCGGCGACGGCCTCGGGGTTCCACCAGTATGTTCCGTCGCCCAACGGTCGGTACGCCTTCCATAGCTATTCGACCTTCGACACGCCGCCGGTGACCGACCTCGTCGAGCTCCCCTCCCACCGCGTCGTGCGCGTGCTGGAGGACAATGCGGCGCTTCGCGAGAAGATGAAAGCGTGGTTCATAAACCCGACCGAGTTCTTCACGCTGGACATCGGCAACGGTATCGTGATGGACGCGCTGATGATCAAGCCCCGGGACTTCGATGCGGGCAAGAAATACCCTGTGATCGTCTTCATCTACGCCGAGCCGGCGGACGCCGTGGTGGAGAACGCTTGGGGTGCCCAGCAGGGCAATCACCTCTTCCATCAGGCAATCGCGGACGAGGGGTATCTGGTGGTGTCGTGGGACAACCAGGGTACGCCGGCGCCCAAGGGTGCGGCCTGGCGCCGGGCTATCTTCCCCAGCATGGGGCCGCTGTCGACCGAAGAGCAGGCGGCCGGCCTGCGCGAGCTGGGGCGCACGCGGCCGTACGTCGACCTCTCGCGGGTGGGGATCTGGGGCTGGAGCGCGGGCGGGACCAACACGTTGAACGCACTCTTTCGCAAGCCGGACCAGTATCACGTGGGCGTCGCGGTCGCCCCGAAGCCGCGGCCCGATCTGTACAGTGCAGGGTTCCAGGAACGGTACATGAGGACCCGGGAGGATAATCCCGAGGGCTACCGCCTGGCGGACCCCCTTAATTTCGCCGAGGGGTTGAAGGGGCGCCTACTCATCATGCACGGCTCGGGAGAGACGAATACCCATCTCCAGCACGTCGAGCATCTGGTAAATCGTCTGGTCGAGCTCGGCAAGCCGTTCGACTACATGGTGTACCCCGATCGCAACCATGGGCTGAGGGAAGGCCCCGGGTCCACCCCCCACGTACGCCGACTCATCGCGCGGTACTTCCTCGAACATCTCCCTCCTGGCGGACAGTGATCCGCGAAGCGATTGCCGGAGGCTATGTCATGATCACCTCGAGCTTCCCAAGAGCTCCCCTGCTCTCCTACCTCCTCCTCGTTTCGGCGGCCGTGCCCGCTCCGGCACAGGTTCCCGCCGAACTCGAGGCACGTTTGCGAGCGATCTACGAGAAGAACGAGTTCACAGCCAAAGGCTTTCGAGCCAATTGGTTGCCCAACGGCTCTGGCTACCTCGTGCTAGAGCCGGCGGCATCAGGCACTGGCCAGGAGATCGTGCATTATGAGCCTTCCAGCGGCAACCGCACCGTCTTCGTCTCGATCGCGCAGGTGACGCCGCCGGGTGCTTCAAAGCCGCTGGAAGTCAGGCAGTACGAGCTGTCGAAGAACGCCGAGCGGGTGCTTTTCAAGACCAACACTCGCCCGGTCGTCGGCCGTCCTATCGACCTCGCCGATCTCTGGTTGCTCGATCGCACGACAGGTTCACTCCGGCAGGTGGCCTCCGGCGTGTGGTCAGCGAGCGCCACCCTCTCACCCGATGGCCAGCGCGTGGCCTACGTGCGCGACGCGGATCTAGTCGTAGAGGATGTCCGAACCGAGGTGACTACGCGGATCACGAGGGACGGTCAGGCCGACTCTCTGAAATTCTACGGAATGCGGGTGTTCGTGGGCGAAGGCGCTTCTCAAGCCCCCGGTGTGCGGTGGAGCCCGGACGGTCAGCAGATCGCATACGTTCAGTCGGACATCAGCAAAGTGCCCAGGATCCCCCTTCTCAACAATACAGACTCGGCCGTTCCGACGGTTCGCTATGTGTATTACAGCCGTGTGGGAGCGCCCGGCGAGTCGTATCGGCTGGGCATAGTGAGCGCGACGGGCGGCGAGACCCGCTGGCTGTCCCTCCCTGAGTACTCGGACGGAGTCACCGGTTATAGCTTCGGATGGTCCTGGGAGGACGATTCGAAGCATCTCATGATCGTTCAGGACAGTCGCGGGAGCGTCGTGCGAGACATTCTTCTCGCGAACGCGGCCACGGGGACCGTCAGGCGACTCTACCGCCAGGAGGCCCCCTGGGGCCGCGGCCAGCGACCGGTCATCCGCGGCGACCGGATGTACGTGGACATGGACCGGGATGGTTGGAGCCACATCTACTCCATCTCGCGTGACGGGAAGGAGACGCGCTTGACGAAGGGAGCGTACGACCACTTGCAACCCATGAGCGATCAGAAAGGCGAGTGGTTGTATTTTTCTGCGTCACCCGATAATGCGACACAGAACTATCTGTATAAGGTCCGGCCGGATGGAACGGGAGAGGCGGATCGAGTCACTCCCGCGGATCAGCCGGGACAGCACTCCTACCGGCTTTCTTCGGACGGGCGCTGGGCCTTTCACACCTACTCGACGATCGACTCACCGCCCGTGACGGAGCTCGTGGAGCTCCCGTCGCATCGCCTAGTACGCGTACTTGAATCCAACGCCGAGCTGCGAGAAAAACGGAGGACCTGGATTCCTCGCCCGACCGAATTCCTCAAGCTGGACATCGGCGGCGGAGTGGTCATGGACGCGTGGCTGATCAAACCGCGTGATTTCGACCCCACGAAGAAGTATCCCGTGATCGTGTACATCTACGGCGAGAACGGGGGGACCACCGTCGAAGATGCGTGGAACATCAGCGGGGGCCCGATGTTCCACCGGGCGATGGCCGACGCTGGCTACCTCGTGATGTCGATCGACAATCGTGGGACGCCGGCGCCGAAGGGAACCGCGTGGCGACGAGCGGGGGCTCGCGAGATGGGCCCACTTGCGGTACAAGACCAGGCGGCAGGGATACGGCGGCTGGCGCAAATGAGGCCGTATGTGGATTCGACCCGGGTCGGCATCTGGGGCTGGAGCGGCGGCGGATCGAATACGCTCAACGCGCTGTTCCGGCAGGGAGACCTATTCAAGGTCGGGGTCGCCGTCGCGTCCAAGCCGGTTCCCAGGACGTACTATGACAGCTGGCAACGAACCTATCTAGGCACACCCGCCGAGAATCCCGAAGGATACCGACTGAGCTCGCCGATCAACTATGCGGAAGGACTGCGCGGGCATCTCCTAATCATCCATGGCACCGGAGACACGAACTGCTTGTTCCAAGGGGTTG
Source organism: Longimicrobiales bacterium (assembly GCA_965238005.1). GTDB lineage: Bacteria > Gemmatimonadota > Gemmatimonadetes > Longimicrobiales > Gaopeijiaceae > CBDCKN01. The sequence continues at coordinate 907,173 of OZ250165.1, read as the reverse complement.
AGCTCCTCGTCAACCGGCTGGTCGAGCTGGGAAAAACGTTCGATTACATGACCTACCCGAATCGCAATCACGGCATCTCCGAAGGGGAGGGCACGTCGCTGCACGTCCGCATGCGCATGGCGCGGCACTTTTTGACGTATCTGCCGTCGGGACCGAGGTGAATGACACGAACCCCAGCCCGGCCACACTCCACCCTGGGGCTGAGGGAAGGCCCCGGGTCCACCCCCCACGTACGCCGACTCATCGCGCGGTACTTCCTCGAACATCTCCCTTCTGGCGGACAGTGATCCGCGAGGCAATTGCCGGAGGCTATGTCATGATCACCTCGAGCTTCCCAAGAGCTCCCTTGCTCTCCTACCTCCTCCTCGTTTCGGCGGCCGTGCCCGCTCCGGCACAGGTTCCCGCCGAACTCGAGGCACGTTTGCGAGCGATCTACGAGAAGAACGAGTTCACAGCCAAAGGCTTTCGAGCCAATTGGTTGCCCGACGGCTCTGGCTACCTCGTGCTAGAGCCGGCGGCATCAGGCACTGGCCAGGAGATCGTGCATTATGAGCCTTCCAGCGGCAACCGCACCGTCTTCGTCTCGATCGCGCAGGTGACGCCGCCGGGTGCTTCAAAGCCGCTGGAAGTCAGGCAGTACGAGCTGTCGAAGAACGCCGAGCGGGTGCTCTTCAAGACCAACACTCGCCCAGTCGTCGGCCGTCCTATCGACCTCGCCGATCTCTGGTTGCTCGATCGCACGACAGGTTCACTCCGGCAGGTGGCCTCCGGCGTGTGGTCGGCGAGCGCCACCCTCTCACCCGATGGCCAGCGCGTGGCCTACGTGCGCGACGCGGATCTAGTCGTAGAGGATGTCCGAACCAAAGTGATTACGCGGATCACGAGGGACGGCAAAGCCGACTCTCTGAAATTCTACGGAATGCGGGTGTTCGTGGTTGTCCAAGGCGCTTCTCAAGCCCCCGGTGTGCGGTGGAGCCCGGACGGTCAGCAGATCGCATACCTTCAGTCGGACATCAGCAAAGTGCCCAGGATCCCCCTTCTCAACAATACAGACTCGGCCGTTCCGACGGTTCGCTATGTGTATTACAGCCGTGTGGGAGCGCCGGGCGGTTCGTATCGGCTGGGCATAGTGAGCGCGACGGGCGGCGAGACCCGCTGGCTGTCCCTCCCTGAGTACTCGGACGGAGCCGAGGGTTGGAACTTCGAATGGTCCTGGGAGGACGATTCGAAGCATGTCATGATCGTTCAGGACAGTCGCGGGAGCGTCGTGCGAGACATTCTTCTCGCGAACGCGGCCTCGGGGACCGTCAGGCGGCTCTACCGCCAGGAGGCCCCCTGGGGCCGCCGCCAGCGACCGGTCATCCGCGGCGACCGGATGTACGTGGACATGGACCGGGATGGTTGGAGCCACATCTACTCCATCTCGCGTGACGGGAAGGAGACGCGCTTGACGAGGGGAGCGTACGACCACTTGCAACCCATGAGCGATCAGAAAGGCGAGTGGTTGTATTTTTCTGCGTCACCCGATAATGCGACACAGAACTATCTGTATAAGGTCCGGCCGGATGGAACGGGAGAGGCGGATCGAGTCACTCCCGCGGATCAGCCGGGACAGCACTCCTACCGGCTTTCTTCGGACGGGCGCTGGGCCTTTCACACCTACTCGACGATCGACTCACCGCCCGTGACGGAGCTCGTGGAGCTCCCGTCGCATCGCCTAGTACGCGTACTTGAATCCAACGCCGAGCTGCGAGAAAAACGGAGGACCTGGATTCCTCGCCCGACCGAATTCCTCAAGCTGGACATCGGCGGCGGAGTGGTCATGGACGCGTGGCTGATCAAACCGCGTGATTTCGACCCCACGAAGAAGTATCCCGTGATCGTGTACATCTACGGCGAGAACGGGGGGACCACCGTCGAAGATGCGTGGAACATCAGCGGGGGCCCGATGTTCCACCGGGCGATGGCCGACGCTGGCTACCTCGTGATGTCGATCGACAATCGTGGGACGCCGGCGCCGAAGGGAACCGCGTGGCGACGAGCGGGGGCTCGCGAGATGGGCCCACTTGCGGTACAAGACCAGGCGGCAGGGATACGGCGGCTGGCGCAAATGAGGCCGTATGTGGATTCGACCCGGGTCGGCATCTGGGGCTGGAGCGGCGGCGGATCGAATACGCTCAACGCGCTGTTCCGGCAGGGAGACCTATTCAAGGTCGGGGTCGCCGTCGCGTCCAAGCCGGTTCCCGAGACGTACTATGACGGCTGGCAACGAACCTATCTAGGCACACCCGCCGAGAATCCCGAAGGATACCGACTGAGCTCGCCGATCAACTATGCGGAAGGACTACGCGGGCATCTCTTAATCATCCATGGCACCGGAGAAACGAACTGCTTGTTCCAAGGGGTTGAGCTCCTCGTCAACCGGCTGGTCGAGCTGGGAAAAACGTTCGATTACATGACCTACCCGAATCGCAATCACGGCATCTCCGAAGGGGAGGGCACGTCGCTGCACGTCCGCATGCTCATGGCGCGGCACTTTTTGACGTATCTGCCGTCGGGACCGAGGTGAATGACACGAACCCCAGCCGGCCACGCTCCACCCTGGGAGAACTTCTCATCTTCACGCGCTCTGTCCATCGCCTCTTCCCTGCCATTCCCTCGCCTTTCTGGCCGCGCCCGGGGGCGCGCTCGCACCGGGGCCACGACCGGGGAAAAGGTCCTGCGCTTCCGACTCGCGCGTGCGGAGGCGGCGGATCCGCGGCAGCGATCGGCGTTTGAGCTACTCAAGTTCGATGGGAAGGTCCTCGGCCGACCCCCGGCAAACCGGAACTGAGGGGATTCCTTAACGAAATGGAGACGAAGATGCGAGTGAGTGGAGTAATCCTCGTCGGCGCATTCATGGGATGTGTCGTCCAGCAGGCCTCGGGGCAAAGTATCCGACGCGCGAAGGTGTCGATCACCGCCGGGCCCGCCGTGCAGGTGAGCAAGGCGGAACCGAACTTGATGCATTACGAGATTCTGGCCGCGAGCGACCCGGGGCATCCCGGTCGCCTGATCGCGTGCTCCCAGGTGCTGGCGAGGGAGCCCGACCGGGACCGGGACACGAACTGCTACGTAACGTTCGATGGCGGCAAGACCTGGGACCTCACTTTGCAGGTCACCGAGGCTACGACCCAGGCCGATCCCACGGTCGTCTATGGGCTCGGAGACGACGTCTACGTGGTCATTCTCGTGATTCCGGTCATTCCCGGGACTAGCTGGGGCTTTAGCGCGCATACTGTCGTGTACAAGTCGACCGATGGGGGCCGCACATGGAAGGAGGCGTCGCGGTTCGAGTTCACCGACCGCCCGTACATCGGAATCGATCGGAACGGCAAGTATCCCGGCCGCCTCTATGTCGCAGGCCATTTGGCCGTCCCAGGCATTACGTCGTCGGTCGGAACCCGTTATGCGGTACAGCTCTGGCGGTCGCTCGATGGCGGGAGCACGTTTCTCGGACCGGTGCAAGCGCTCTACCCGGAGATGGCAAGCATCCTCGGCTTCGGTACGGGTGCGGTGCTGCAGGACGGAACGTTCGCCATCTGGTTTGGGCTTGGCAAGCCAGGCCGGGCCTCCGGGGGGAGGGACAACGAGTATCAGCCATTCCTCGGGCCCAACATGGAGGCCTACGTGGTCACCACGAGCGACGGTGGAGAGACCTTCTCGGAAGCGTCCAAGATTGGTGATTTCACCGTCGCCTTGAGCCGCACACCAGGCGCGTGGCCGCAAGGCCAGATGGCGGTCGACCCAGGCAGCGAGGCCTTCAAGGACCGGCTCTATGCGGTATTCCCCGCCTCGTCGGCCAGCGGGGATAGCCGAGGCCAGGTGCAGTTCATCCATTCGACGGACAAGGGCAAGACCTGGTCGCGGCCAGTGATCGTCAACGATGATCGAAATCCGGGGCCTGGTGAGCCGGCGTCTGATCATCTGCTCCCTGTCGTGGCCGTGAACAACGATGGCGTCGTGCTGGTGACCTGGAACGACACCCGCGACGCCAGAGATGGTCTTGGTTGGATCGTGCGGGGTGCGGCCTCGCTCGACGGGGGCGAGACCTTCTCGGCGAGTGTGGCGCTCACCGATGTCGCCCACGACATCTACTCGCCAACAACCGAGTGGCCGATCATCGTCCGGGGTGGCCAGGGGATGAGCGCCGTGATCTCGCGACATTTGATCGGCGGCGGTGATACGGGGGGATTAGCCGCCGACCTGGACGGCACCTTTCATCCAGTCTGGAGCGACAGTCGAACAGGCGTAATGCAGCTCTGGACGACGTCAGTGACGGTGGATGGCACCGCGGTAAGAAATGGGGCTCCCGATCTCGCGGGACTGGACGACATCAGCAGCTCGCTGCGCCTGGAGCTCTCCCGCCAGAGCTTCGATCGGGCAACGGGCACGCTGACCTTGACGGCCCAGCTCCGGAATACTTCGAAAGAAACCGTCGTGGCTCCAGTGAAGGTTCGGGTGCTCCGGCTCGAGTCCCAGCTGGGTATTGCAGAGATTCTGAACACGGATAACGGCGAGAACGGAACCGGAGCCGTGTGGGATTTCAGCCCGCAGCTCTCCGGAGCAGTGCTCGCCCCGGGAGGAGTGTCGTCGCCAAGGACGCTCACCTTTCGAATCACCGACATTCGGCCGGTGGAGCCGGGAAGACGGTTCCGCTCCGGGCTGGTGAGTCTCGACACGCGCATCCTTGGCAGAAGTCCGTAACCCGACAGGTAAAGAGGGAGGGTAGGCCAGATGAAGCGATATCTCGACCGGGGCATGTTGATGGTCGCACTGTTGGTCTGTGCCCTGGTAGCCATACCCGTGGCCGGTGAAGCGCAGCGGGCAGATCCCGTGGGGTTCCCCCTTGAGCCGACGCGCACGGTCAGCTTCACCACAGACGAGGGCACCTGGCTGGATCTGGACGTGTCGCCCGACGGGCGCACAATCGTCTTCGAGATGTTGGGCGATCTCTACACGCTGCCGATCACCGGGGGGAAGGCGACGCGTATTACGAGCGGATTCAGTTACGACGCGCAGCCGCGGTTCTCTCCGGACGGCGCGCAAATCGTCTTCGTGAGTGATCGCGGCGGGGCCCATAACGTCTGGATCGGTGCGGCCGACGGGAACAGTCTGCGCATGATTACGCAGGGTGATGATTCCCGTTATCAATCACCGGAGTGGACGCCCGACGGGCACATCGCCGTACTGCGCGGGGCTGGTGTGACGTCGCGCGTGCGCACACCCTTTCCCGTCCGTCACTATCCTGAATACGATTCCTATGAGCTGGTCCTCCTTGACCTCAGGGGCGGGACCGGGACGCCTCTTCCGGTGACCGGAGGCAAGTCTGTCTCGGGACCCGCCTTTGGCTCGGATCCCCGGTACGTCTACGCCGCGGCCGGAGCGCTCGTAGGCTACGGTAGTCGGTCCATCGTCGTATACGACCGACATACCGGCAAGACCGAGACGCGCGTGCGGAGGCGTGGAGGTGCGGTGCGGCCCATCATCAGCCCCGACAACCGCTGGCTGGTGTACGGCACCCGTCATGAGGCGGGCCAGGCGCTCCGGCTCGTGGATCTCACTACCGGCGATGATCGGATGCTGGTGGCGGACGCGCAGCGGGACGAGCAGGAGGGTTGGACGTCGCGTGACCTCATGCCCGCCTCGGCGTTTACCCCTGATGGCCAGGCACTCATCATCTACAACAAGGGCAGCTTCTGGCGAATCGCGATTCCGGGGGGGCTGGCCACCAAGATTCCCTTTACGGCCGATGTCGAGCTGGGCCTCGCTCCGCTGGAGCGCTTCCAGTATCCGCTGAAAGACAGCACGCTTCTGGTACGTCAGATCCGGGGGGCGCGGCCATCGCCCGACGGGCGCCGTCTGGTGTTCACGGCGCTCAACAAACTGTGGGTGATGGATCTCGTCGGCTGCGAGTCGGGAGCTGGTAGCCGGTCCGCATGCCGGCCACGTCGCCTCACCAGCGAAGCGTCTGAGTTAGGCGAACATGGGCCTGTCTGGTCTCCTGATGGACAGTTCATCGCGTATGTGACCTGGACCAACGAAGGGCAGAATCCAGGGGGTGACATATACCGCGTCTCGGCAACATCGTCCACACCGGAGCCGCCGAAACGCCTCACAACCCGTCGTGCGCACTACGACACGCCAACCTATTCCTCCGACGGACGCCGCATCGTAGCCCGGCGCCGCGGGCGGCAGCAGCAGCTGCGGGGGGACGGGGCCGAGCTGAGCGATCTGGTGTGGCTGCCGAGCGATGGTGGGGAGGCGACGGTCATCGCACCGGGCACTGCCACGCCCCAGTTCATCAGCGATACCTCGCGCGTCTGGGTCGCGGCCAATGACGGGAGCGGATCGGTCGAGCTAGTCTCGATGCGCTGGGATGGTCAGGACCGACGGGTGGAGGTGAAGGTTCCAGGCGCCCAGAATGTCTGGATCTCGCCCGATGGGGCCCAAGCCATTGCCACGGGCGGTCCCGGACCGCAGCTCTACCATTTTGCCATGCCCGGTGTGCCGGCAGCCACCATCAACCTCGTGACGCCGGCGGCGTCTGGAGTGCCCCTCCGCAAGCTCACGTCGATCGCGGCGCATTTCCCCGACTGGAGCCGGGATGCAAAGACCATCCACTATTCGATCGGCCGATCTTTCTTCACGATCGATGCACCCTCTACGGCCGATGGGGCGAACGATGGAAGGAGCCCCGCGCGACGGCTCGATGTCACGCTTGTTGTTCCCCAGGATCGACCGCAAGGAACCGTGGTGTTCCGCGGCGCGCGACTGATCACGATGAACGGTAGCGAGGTCATCGAGAATGGTGATCTGGTGGTAACCGATAACCGGATCACGGCTGTCGGTGCCTCTGGACGGGTGGCGATTCCTGAGGGGGCGGAGGTGATCGATGTCAGGGGTAAGACGATCCTGCCGGGCTATGTCGACGCCCACGGGCACGTCGGTGCCGGCACATGGGATCTCCTGCGTACAAGCAAGTGGGAGTACCACGCGAACGTGGCCTACGGAATCACGACGATCCGCGATCCCTCGACAGGTATGGATGCGTTTGGCTACGCGGAGCTGGTGCAGACGGGGGCGATGTTCGGCCCGCGGCTGTACGCGACGGGTCCGGCGCTTCACGGAGACCAAAACATCACCAGCCTCGAGGAGGCGCGCAACCTCATTGCCCGATATCACGACTTCTACGGGACGAACTATATAAAGGAGTACTCCCCGGGCGAGCGGAAGGTGCGACAATGGATCATCATGGCCGCTCGGGAGAAGCGCGTCACCGCAGTGACCGATCCCGACATGGACATGGCCAAGTATCTCACCGAAGTGTGGGACGGGTATCACGAGATCGGCCATGGATGGCCCTTCCTTCCGATCTACAAGGACCTCGTGACGGTCGTCGCGGCCAGTAAGGTCGCCTTCACCGCCACGTTGATCACGTCCCTCACCAGCTCAGCCCAGGGTGAAGACTATTTTTACTATCGGCGGAACATCCACGATGATCCCAAGCTTCGGCGGTTCGTCCCGCACGAGGAGATCGATCGGCGAGTACTGCGTCGAGGAAACTGGTACGCGGAGAACCAGTTCACCTTAAAGCAAGACGCCGAGGGGCTCAGGAAGATGATCGAGGCAGGGGCGTTGTTGGCCATCGGTGGGCACGGCAACCTCCAAGGCTTGGGCTATCACTGGGAGCTGGAGATGCATGGCATGGGTGATATCCCCAGCCGGGAGATCCTCCGTTCCGCGACGATCAATGGGGCCATCGCCCTGGGCCTCGATCAGGATCTGGGCTCGTTGGAGACGGGGAAATTGGCGGACCTCCAGGTCCTTGATCGGAATCCGCTGCTCGATATCCGAAACACGCAGTCGATCCGCTTCGTCATGCTGAATGGCCGCCTCTATGACGCCGACACGCTGGACGAGGTTTGGCCCCGGCAGCGCGCCCTGCCGAGACAGTGGTGGTGGCAATAGGGCCAGCCAAGATGACCATCATGTGGCCGGCTTCAAGTCAGTGCGTTGTGGTCGGGCGGGGAGGGGAAAGGCGAGAGTGGTTACCCCCTTCACCCAAAAAGCAGGAAGAGCATGTGCCCTATCACTCCAGCGCAGAGACCACCGGTGAAGTGGGTGGCGATGGCCACGCTGGTCAGGTCCCGCTCCTTGATGCCGTCCATCATGCCCACATGAGTACTCAGGAAGCCTGCGTTGCAGATGCCGATAGCGGTAAAGACACAAACGGCTTTGGCGTCTATGATACCGCTCTCCAGGAACTGCGGAACCATGGCAATTGCGGCGCCAACCGATCCCAGAGACGTGACCGGGAACGCGATAGCTTCCGGATTGGAGAACCCAAACAGCGGTTCGATGATGAAGGACAGTTTCCCTCCGATCCAAGGAAAGAAAGCGATCCCTTCATATGCACCTCCGGTATACACTCCCTCGCTCGGTTGTCCATAGGCGAGCATCATGACCATGGTGGTGATGATGATGACCCCGGGCATGATGTCGAAACCCGTCTTGACACCATGGACGCCGCCGTCGAGCATGGCTTGCAGGACCCGCTGCGCGACGTTGCCTTGACGGACTTCTCGATAACGAAAAATGTCGTAACCTTCTACCTCCCCGGAGACTACGTCCTCGTCTTTCCCGTATTTCTTCTTTCCGAAGTACCCCATGAGCCTGACGCTGACAACGCCCCCTAGAATCGCGCCGATGTTACCCAGCAGGACTGCTCTCCCCAACGACTCAGTATCTGATGACAAAGCCAACATGAACGTTGTCACGATGAGCCCCATGCCGAAGACGGTGCCCAAGTTCACCAACGTCGTGACTTGCCATTTCTTGAAGTACTTCAGGAACCCTTTATCGGCGCTCAACGGCATGACGGCGGGATTGTCCGATAGATAGGTGGCAACAGCGCCGACCGAAATCGCGCCGGGTAGTCCAAAGAGCGGCTTCATCAGCGGAGACAGGATTCGGTTGGCGATGCTCACGATGCCGAACTCGGAGATGACTGACGTGAAGGCACCCGCGATGATGATGACTCCCATCAGGAAGAAGACGGTGTTCAGTATGAGATCGTGAGCCGTCCCCATCATAGTCTTGAGTGTGTAGGCAAGACCCATTATCGACGCGAAGACACCAAACAAGCCTCCGGCGATAACCAAGGAAACGATGGTCTCCGTGGTGATGGCTTTGACGATTTTTTTCTCTGCCTGGTCCGTTTCTACTGTCTCGTCTCCAATGACTCCGAATGCCATGCGCTACATCCTGTTGGAGTTGGGTGTGATCGCGGAATGTGCTTTGTCTGCCTCGGATGAAAAGAGAACCCGGAGGAAAACATATGCCGAGTGGTATAGCGTGGCTATGGCCGGGGTGCTCACTTCTTGGATGATCGGTCAAACGGACCGATTGGAGTTGCGCTGATGCTAGCGTCTAGGGCTTCTGCGGCGGACCCGCGCCTGACGCACTGAGCGATCCGCCAGAGCCTTCGCAAGGGCCGCCCGGCTTGTGCAGAAGCTGATCGAACTCGAGAAGGATTTCGAGGTGATGTACTATCCGGTCGAGCCGCACACGATTCAGACCGAGGCGTCGCGATACGACTTCGTGCGACGGGCGGCGGCGTTCTTCGACCGCCATCTGCGTCGTGCGCCACGGTGAGCGCGTGGGCCGATGTGTCTTCGCACCCATTTGGCGAGCTGACCCTCAGTCAGCTTTCCAGCTGCCGCCGCTTCCCCAACGAAGGCTTCGACACCTGGCCACCTGTCCATGGCCCACCTCCTGGCTCATCCGTAGGGACCCCGTCTTGTGTCAGCTCGATTCGGATCTCGTCTTTGGGAACGAGCGTCCCGCCGGGGAGCGTCTGGAAGGTGAAGCATCCTTCATACTAATTCTGAAGGTTCCCACTCGCGCGGTCTGCATTGCGATACACTTCGGCCGGCAGCACCGGCAGAATGAGCGTGGAAGGGTGCTCGCTGTCGTGAAAGATGGTCTGCCGGGCGAGCCGCATCTCGGTGGTAGTGCCGATCGGTGCACCGGTATTCGGGTTCCGAGCATAGAGTGGAAAGTTGCTGCTCGTGATTTCCACGCGGACACGATGCCCGGGCTGGAACACGTGTCCGACATGGCTCAAATCGATTTCGAACCGATAGATCTCGCCTGGCGTCATCAGCCGTGGCTCGGATAACGAATCGCGGAAGCGAGCCCGGATTGCGCCGATATACGGTCCCAACATCACGGCGCGCTCGTCCGGGTGTACGTCAATCAGCTTCGCCATGAAATCGGTATCACGAGCGTCACTGGACGCGTAGAACACGAGCTTGATGCGGCCTGCAATGGCCACCGGTTCGGTCAGCAACTCACTCGTGTAGACCAATACGTCGTCGCGTCGCTCGACAAAACGCTGGTCCAACGATTGCCCGGAGTGTGTCCACGACAATGCCTTGTCAGGAGTCGTTGGAACCGGGAATTCCGGGTTGTAGATGTAGCGGTCGGGCGTCTCGGATCCCGGCGGTTCGCGCGAAAGCACTCCGTCACCGGCCATGGTGTTGGCCGTTCCGCCACTGTGCAGGTACCAGTTCTCCGTGCTCACCCGCGGGGGCGGCCACGACGGAGAAGTCAGCCATTTGTTTATGCCGGTCAGGTAGTACTTCACCTTGGGTTCTTTGTCGATGCCGTTGTCGGTCTTGTCCTTCAGCCAGTAGTCGAACCACTGAAGGTGCAGTTCCTTCATATCGACAATGGCCTCTTTATCGAACGAGAAGTCAGCCACCTCGAGCCTCGGGTTGCGGGTGCCGCCGTGGGTCCACGGGCCGAGGAGGAGCCATTGGCGATCCGCCGCCGGCGACTCGGCGGTCATACCTTCATAAAAGAACATCTCTCCCCCCTGGTCCCCGTCAAACCAGCCGGTGATGTGAAGGGCCGGATAGTCGATGTTCTCGAAATGGCCTGCGAGATCCATTCGCTTCCAGTAATCGTCGAAGGTGGAGTGCTCGATGTAATCCTGCCACATCTGGGAGGGCATTCCCATCGCCTCATCCATCTGGAGTTGACCCGCTTTGGTGGACACCTCAGTAGTGAGGGAGACAGGAGGAGTCCACGATGCCAAGAACACATGCGCCGTACCCGCCGGAGTTTCGGCGGCAGATGGTCGAGTTGGTCAGGTCGGGCCGCTCCGTGGAGGAGCTGGCCCGGGAGTTCGAGCCCTCAAACGGGGCGATACGGAACTGGGTCAAACAAGCTGACTTGGATGAAGGCCGTCGCAGTGACGGGCTGACGACGGAGGAGCGTGGGGAACTCAGGCAGCTTCGGCGTGACAACAAGCGTCTGCGCATGGAGCAGGAGATTCTAAAAAAAGCCGCCGCCTGGTTTGCTCGGGAGAGCAACTCGATCCCGGAACGGGGTTCGAGTTCATGAAGACGAATCAGGCCGACTTCCCTGTGCGGGCGATGTGCCGTGTGCTGGATCTCTCCCCCAGCGGCTACTACGCCTGGTTGGATCGCGAGCCTTCGGCTCGGGCGAAGCGAGATGAGGAGCTCACAGAGCGGATCGAGACGGTCTGGCGCGAGAACCGAAGGGTCTATGGCCGGCCCCGCATCTACGCGGACCTCAAGGAAGCTGGCGAGCGGGTCGGTGAGAAGCGGGTGGGCCGGCTCATGAAGCAGGCCGAGATTGTGGGAGCTAGCCGGAGGCGGCGCGGCCCGAAGACGACCAGGCGCAACGAGGACGCCCGTCCCGCGCCGGATCTCATCGAGCGGGACTTCAGCGCAGACGGGCCAGACCAGTTGTGGGTGGCCGACATCACCTACATCCCGACCTGGGCGGGGTTCTTGTACCTCGCGGTTGTGCTCGACGTCTGGAGCAGGCGGGTGGTCGGGTGGTCGATGGCTACGCACCTGCGCACCGAGCTCGTCCTGGACGCGCTGAACATGGCGACCTGGCAGCGCCGGCCCGAATGCGTCATCCATCACAGTGATCAGGGAACCCAGTACACCTCGATCGCCTTCGGCCTACGCTGCAACGATGTCGGTGTGCGGCCCTCGATGGGCTCCGTGGGCGACGCCTACGACAACGCGATGTGCGAGAGCTTCTTCGCGACGCTCGAGTGCGAGCTACTCGACCGGCAGCGCTTCCGGACCCAGGCCGAGGCGAAGATGGCCGTGTTCGACTTCATCGAGGGCTTCTACAACCCCCGGAGGCGACACTCGGCACTGGGTCAGCTGTCGCCCATCAACTTCGAGCGTCGCCACGGAGCGGCAGCATGAGAAACCTGCGTGGCCAAGTTGCCCTTTACTCCCCCGCTGCGCGGGGGAAGCTTTCCTCTCCCCAGCGAGGGGGACAGACTATAAACCTCAGTGTTCACCCGTCCACTGAAACGGGACAGCTCCAATCGTGGAGTTGGGAGGTGGTTGTAGACCGTGGCCCAATCCACAATATCGGAATTCTGGCTGGTCCTTCCTGAGACACCAAAGTACCAGCGCAGGGGATACAGGTTGACTGCTCCGTAGTTGTAGTGGTATTCGCGGAACGTCCTGCCCACTGCAGCCGTACTCGCGAGGGCGACCAGGTGGGGCGGCCTGAGCTTGGCCGCCGCCCACTGAACGAAGCCCAGATACGAGCCACCCATCAGTCCGACCTTCCCGTTACACCAGGGCTGTTGTTTAGCGCCCCCCATTCCACCGTGTCGTAGCCATCCTCGTCTTCCTGAAAATAAACATCGAACTCACCGTCCGACTCACCGCGGCCACGCACATCCTGGATGACCACCGCGTAGCCTGCGCGGGCGAAGTATCGTCCAAACTCCAGGGAAGACTCCCCATTGTTGAGGTATGGAGTTCGGATGAGGAGGGCTGGATACTGTCCGGGCTCTTTGGGCAAATAGACCTCGGCGGAAAGCTCGATTCCGTCCCGCATGGTGGCTCGCTGGTCGAACAGCATCCGCGGGTAGAGTAACGGCCCTTGAGCTTCGTCCCGGGTTTGCGCTGAGGCCTCTGATTCGTGGAGGAGTAAGCAAGCCAAAACGACGACGCTGGAGCGAAGAACACTAGATAGCATGACAACCCTCTCGTCGATGGTATACAAAAATGATAACCGGCTTGCTGGCCACAAGCCATTGGGATCGCAGACCCAACCCCACACCGCTGCGTGTGTCATTCGAAGCCCGGCCACGGATCGCTCTGAAGGCCACAATGTCAACGACGGGAAAGTCGGGTGCCTCTTCCAGTAGCTCATCCATACGACTCTCGGCCTTCGCGTGCCGCCCCTAACTTGGCCTGAAAGAAGTCCAGATGGAGACGCCGCCCCACTGCCGGCTGCTAACCTGCGATCCACACCTCCGGGGGACCCGTTACGCCGGCCTCGTCCATCACCGCCTTGAGCCCTTCGTCGGCGAGCATTGCTTCGAACCCGCTGACGTCGTCTGTGTCCCAGACGAGGAGCACCGAGTTGGGGTCGGATGCGTCCCGGAAGACGCCGACCTCCGTCAGCCCGGCGGTATCGCGGCGGGCCACGTCGTCGTCGTACAAGGGGCGCCAGGCGTCGTAGTCGGCGACCGAGTGGCGTAGGAAGATCGTTGCCATGGAGGCTCTCCTTCAGCGGGTGATTCGAGGGCAGAAACGATAAACTCGATTGGGAGGCGGCGCCAGAGAGCAAGAATCCAGGTGGTGGAGACGGGTGCACCGTCTCCCTTCCGGGTGACCATGTACCGGCGGATGGTGCTGGGAGCGTGCTCCACCCCCAGTTTCGCCTTGAGCTCCAGGTCGATCCGGTCCTCGCCCCACTCGGGATGATCGGACGAGATTCGGCGGATCAAGCTGATGTGGCTTCGCGGGATTTGGGGTCGTGGGCTCCGGACCTGGACGTCGCCGACGTGGATGCGGTGCGCGTGAAAGCCTGCTGCAGGAAGCGTCGCTCGCTCGAGGTGGTGGCGCCGGGGCTCCGACCGGACGCCGAGGGGAGGTGGAGGCGCGGATACCGACAGCCGAAGCCGGTGCGGTACGGCGGCCTCGACGCGGAGTTTCGCCGGCTCAACTCTGTCTTCAACTTCGCGGCCGACTTCACGGTCGACGGCAAGCCGCTCCTGTCCAAGAACCCGTTACCCACCTGATCGAGAGCCGACCCCTGTAGAGGTTACGTATCTTTAGATCGTGAGTATACGTACGGGCCCTAATACCGATCGTCGAGCATCGAGGGCCGAGACCTGCTCGTCGGCGACGATCAGCGTCGTCCTGCGATGCCAGACGACGTTCAGAGGCTCCTGATCCGCCACTCGCTGAGCCGGCAATTTGGAGTTGACCCGCTTTGGTGGACACCTCAGTAGTGAGGGAGACAGGAGGAGTCCACGATGCCAAGAACACATGCGCCGTACCCGCCGGAGTTTCGGCGGCAGATGGTCGAGTTGGTCAGGTCGGGCCGCTCCGTGGAGGAGCTGGCCCGGGAGTTCGAGCCCTCAAACGGGGCGATACGGAACTGGGTCAAACAAGCTGACTTGGATGAAGGCCGTCGCAGTGACGGGCTGACGACGGAGGAGCGTGGGGAACTCAGGCAGCTTCGGCGTGACAACAAGCGTCTGCGCATGGAGCAGGAGATTCTAAAAAAAGCCGCCGCCTGGTTTGCTCGGGAGAGCAACTCGATCCCGGAACGGGGTTCGAGTTCATGAAGACGAATCAGGCCGACTTCCCTGTGCGGGCGATGTGCCGTGTGCTGGATCTCTCCCCCAGCGGCTACTACGCCTGGTTGGATCGCGAGCCTTCGGCTCGGGCGAAGCGAGATGAGGAGCTCACAGAGCGGATCGAGACGGTCTGGCGCGAGAACCGAAGGGTCTATGGCCGGCCCCGCATCTACGCGGACCTCAAGGAAGCTGGCGAGCGGGTCGGTGAGAAGCGGGTGGGCCGGCTCATGAAGCAGGCCGAGATTGTGGGAGCTAGCCGGAGGCGGCGCGGCCCGAAGACGACCAGGCGCAACGAGGACGCCCGTCCCGCGCCGGATCTCATCGAGCGGGACTTCAGCGCAGACGGGCCAGACCAGTTGTGGGTGGCCGACATCACCTACATCCCGACCTGGGCGGGGTTCTTGTACCTCGCGGTTGTGCTCGACGTCTGGAGCAGGCGGGTGGTCGGGTGGTCGATGGCTACGCACCTGCGCACCGAGCTCGTCCTGGACGCGCTGAACATGGCGACCTGGCAGCGCCGGCCCGAATGCGTCATCCATCACAGTGATCAGGGAACCCAGTACACCTCGATCGCCTTCGGCCTACGCTGCAACGATGTCGGTGTGCGGCCCTCGATGGGCTCCGTGGGCGACGCCTACGACAACGCGATGTGCGAGAGCTTCTTCGCGACGCTCGAGTGCGAGCTACTCGACCGGCAGCGCTTCCGGACCCAGGCCGAGGCGAAGATGGCCGTGTTCGACTTCATCGAGGGCTTCTACAACCCCCGGAGGCGACACTCGGCACTGGGTCAGCTGTCGCCCATCAACTTCGAGCGTCGCCACGGAGCGGCAGCATGAGAAACCTGCGTGGCCAAGTTGCCCTTTACTCCCCCGCTGCGCGGGGGAAGCTTTCCTCTCCCCAGCGAGGGGGACAGACTATAAACCTCAGTGTTCACCCGTCCACTGAAACGGGACAGCTCCAATTTGTGGCCGCTCTCGAGCTTCAACGGGAGACGCGACGGCGAAACAACACGATCCGCCAGTGTCGGTTTTCACTCGGAAAAGCGTAGCGGTGTGCGGGACCCGTGGTTTAGGAATCTCCCTCCAAAGATCCAGGAGGGCATGGCCGGCACACGGTGGACCACGCTCCGAGACATCTACGATGATGTTCGGCAGACGACATCCGGGATGCATGGATAGTTCAGAAGTGAGGCTTCAACAGTTTGTTGACACCGGAATTGACACCAAGAGGGATTCGAGAGGAATGAAGCGGTTGAGGAAAGGCACCGGAATTGCTAGCTTTTTCGGTTCTTGGGGCCTGTAGCTCAGGTGGTTAGAGCGCACGCCTGATAAGCGAAATGCCGGTGGCGTGAATCACGGCAAGAATCATGATGAATCTGATAAGTTACTGTAGTACCACGATATATATATGCTATCTCTTTGGTTGTCCCCTTTTCATACCCATTTTAGGAACTGGATTCCAAACGACCCTAGGAGTCTGCGCCGCAGAAGCACAGCTGACTGAGCCGAATGGTCATCGAGCCGTCCGCGGCGAGGCGGATCCGGGTGATTGGGAGGTTGAGGACTTGTGTCTGCGACGGATCGGGAGAGCGGAATGGATGCGTTGGGGGGGCAAGAGAGCTACGAGAGCCCTCGCGCCGGCAGATGCGGGTGAACCCTCGTGCAGTCATGCCGCCTGAAGGGTGTGCAGCCGCTTCACATTGAGTGCCAGGCACACGAGGGTCCACTCGGCCCGGACCTTCTCGAGGCCCCGGAAGCTGAATCGTCGAAAGCCCATCACTTCCTTGATCCAGCCGATGGGCGCCTCGGCCTGCGACTTTCGCCGTGCGTAGCGTCTGCGGCCATCTTCGCTCGCCAGCTTCTCCGCCATGCGGACTTTCGCCGGATATTCCTCCTTGTCAACCGTGGGGGCGGCCTTGCCCTCCCGGGCCAGCGCCACATACCCGTCGATGTCTCGCTCTTCCAGTTCCTCGAGATCCCGCTCGTTGCAATAGCCCGTGTCCGCCAGCACCTGCGCCGGCGTCTCGCCGTACGCTTGCGCCACCGCGTCGACCATGGGCACCAGCTGGCCCTGGTCGCTCGCGTTGTCCGTCACCTCGGCCCCGACCACCAGCTGGTTCTCCCCCTCCACGACCGTCTGTGCGTTGTAGCACTGCTGGAACCCCTCCGAACTCGTCTTCATGATCCGGCTCTCAGGGTCCGTGAAGTTGCTCTGCGCCGCCTCGTCCGGCTCTCCGTACTCCCGCTTGTAGGGCCTGCCGCCCTTCGGGTTGCGCGTCTGCCCCGGCTTGCGGCCCCGTGCGTCGTCCGCCGCTCTCTGCTCGGCTTCCAGGCGCGCCTTCGCCTCCCGGATCGCCGCCAGCCGGTCCTCGCGCCGCTTGAGCTCCTCCGGCACCTCGTCTCCGCATGCTTCCTCGCCGTAGCGCTCGTCTTCCGCTTCGTCCACCGCCTCGGCCCTCTCCAACAGCCCCCGGATCTCCGCCTCCAGCCGAGGCTCCCCGGTCACCATCCGGCCGTAGCTCATCGCCTTGCGCTTGTTCGCGTTCGCCCGAACCTTCGTCCCGTCCACCGACACCCTGCCAAGCCCCGCCAGCCCCAAGGCCCGCGCGAGCATCACCACCTCCACAAACACCGCCCGGAAATCCCCGAGATGGCGCTTGCGGAACTCGCACAGCGTCCGGTGCTTCGGGAAGTTCTCCGCCGCCAGCATCCGAAACGCGACATCCTCCTCCAGCTTCCTCGCCATCTTCCGCGACGAGAAGGTGCCCGTCGCATACGCGTAGATCAGCACCTTGACCATCATCCGAGGGTCGTACGGCGAGTTGCGCCGCCCGTCCCCCCGGTACCGCCCGTAGAACGCGCTCAGCTCCACCGCGTCCACCAGGTCGCTCACATGGTGCGCCAAATGACCCTCCGACACCCACTCCCGAAGATCCGGAGGCAGCAACAACATCTGCTCCGGATCGTACGGTCGAAATGTCGTTCCCATTCACCCCCCTCGGTGATCCGCAAGCCTTCCCAATGCCTTCGCTACCACCAAAGATAGCCGCCGCAGGGTTCTGCGGCGCAGACTCCTAGCGGACCTTGGCGGACACGTCGGCCACCCGATTGCCATCTTTGACGACTACGTACCCACCCGCTGGAGCCGAAGATCAAGCACTTGCGCTCGGTGTCGTCCACCACAGTAAAGCGCGGCTTCAATGAGATCCGTGATCTGCGCGATCACCTCGCCCACGCAAACTACTATGCCGAGACCCCCGCGGCCGCTCGTCAGGTCTGCCAGGTGGTCAGGAAGAGTCGCCGCATCCAAGCGGACCTGCTTACAGGGATCGAAGATCAATAGCTCCCCTCAAGGAGAGCCGCCGTGGAGACCTCATCGGCGGGAGGAGGTTGACGAAGGCCCTAATCTGCTATAATCACACCACGGTCTCAGCACATAAGTATCACGGAAGGGAGAGCTATGCCGCAGACATCCTCGAGGGACATTGATGAGAGTGCTCTAACGAAGGGCCACCTCCGCAAGCTGAACGCACTTCGCAAGTCCGTCGGCGAAGATATCGGCGAGCGGGCGTTCGCCGAGTGGCTCTCCCGGCCGGCAACCGCAAGGGCGAGCGACCGGAACGCCGAGTTGATCGCCGAAAGTCTTTGGTCCCTTGTTGAGCAAGGCAAGCTTGCGATTCGTTCTGGCGGCTATGTGGTCAAACGCGGGCGCGGGCGAATCATCGTCGAGCCAGCGAAAAAGACGTAGACGCCCAGCGCCAGCCGCTTCCCCGATCGAGGCATCCCCAAAGGGGGGGTCGCTCCCTTCTACGGCCGAAAGCTCAGGAGCGGCGTCGCCGCTCCGGCGGCCGTGCCGCAACTGCAAGACAGGCAGCCACATAAGGGAGCGCTGGCGCGCACATGAAAATGGCGTTTCGGCGAAGGAGCGAACCTTGCGGGAGGGCAGTTTGTCGATGGCCCCTGTCCTCTCTCATGGCGAACTGTCAGATGATTTCCGTCTCAGATCACTCGGCACTGCTGCGGCTCGCGGCGATCTGTTCTCGGATCCACGCATCCACTTCGGACTCGATCCAGCCGACGGCGCGCGCGCCTAGCCGGATCGGTTGGGGAAAGCTCCCGTCGGCCACCCGCACGTAGATCGTGCTCCGCGCCAGCCCCGTGCGGGCCTGCACTCGAGGTAACCTCAGGACGCGCGCGGGCGCGTCCATGCCCTGTTCCATTGCTCTCGTCATCGGTCTGCCTCCGTTCTGTTCGGTGAAGAATTGCGGGGCGCGTTGCCCCGGGAGGGAACAGGGGCCACTTGGGCCCGGCGGCAGGCTTCGATGAACACGGGGACCTGGCAGGCCATCGCCAGCCTTGGAGAGCGGCCACGGCGTAGCTGACGCACCGGGATCGGATCGCCCACCGCTTGCCGACCGAGCGTGGATGTTCTCATGCCCGTGCGGTCGAGGGACGCAGCCGGTCGCGATCGGACGTGCCCGGCCAACGTCTCCGCGGCGGCAACGGTCGATACGCGATCTGCGAGTGTGTTTGCTAGGCGAGTCGCGAACTGCCCGACCAAGCGCGGCCCGGGGCTAGAGCGCCGTGCATCGCATCGATGCGGGCAGGGGCGTCCAACTCGGGGGGACCGGGACCGGAGCGGACGCCACGGAGGAACCGAGAGTGTCTGACCGCACGAGCGGAGAATGTCGCCAGCCGGACTTCGGCAGGCCGCGGGCGCGGCCGCCCGGGCCCGCAGCGTATCCACCTCCCCGAGCCCCAGCCGCTAGAACCTGAGCTCCCCCCGGAGGAGCATGGTGTCCTCCGGCCCAAGGTCCACACCCTCCCTTCGCCCGAACTCGAGGCCGACGCCGAGCACGTCTGCCGAGGTGAGCTCGAGGCCGAACCTCGTCAGCCCGGAGTCGTCGGCGACGAAGTACGGGTACCACAGTGCTCCGCCCCCGAGCCCGTAGCCGACCTCGGCGTCGAACCGTTGCGCGAGGGGCATCCCGCCGTGGCCCGGGCGCACCAGGCCGCTCGCGTTCTCTGCAGCCCACAGGCTACGGACGCCCATCGCCGCCGCCCCCGCTGTGGATCCGACCCGCATCTGGAGACCGAGGCCGTCGGCGCCCGGCGCGTAGACGAGCGAGCCGCTGTAGCCCCACTCCTCGTAGGACTCGTCGGCGTGGGCGACGAGCACTCTCCCGCTCGCCTCGAGCATGAGCGATCCCCGGGCCCAGCCGAGCCCGCCGCCCACCTCGAACCCTCGTCCGGTCTCCGCGTCCCCGCCGTCGTAGCGGACGCCGCCTTCGATCCTGGGCCGCACGACGCCACCGAGCCCCCGGATCCGGCCCGCGCCCTCGAGCATCAGCCGCCCGCGGCTCGCCGTGCCCACGGCCTCCGCCAGCCCAGTGGTCTCGTCGGAGGACGTCTCCGTCCAGAGCAGGTCGGAGCGGAGCGCGATCTCGAGCGCACCGGCGCCCGCGAGCACTGCCCGCCCGCCGAGTGCCCCCATCCTGTTCGTGAGATCCGCCTCGAGCGCGGTCCCCCTCTCCGGCGTGATCTCGAGCCCGCCCCGGCCCCAGCCCGCCGCGCCCCACAGCTGCGCGCGGTCCGCGAGCCGTACTTGCGCGTACGGGTGGACGCTCGTCAGCGTGCTCGCGATCGTCCCCGCGCCCGGACCGTAGGCGCCCTCCCCGCTGCTCCTCGAGAGCGCGATCCCGACCAGGAGTGCCCGCCACTGCCGGTCCAGGCCTAGCGTGCCCGTCACCACGTCGCCGTCGAGCGCAAGCCCGTTCGCATCGCCCTCGAAACGGGTCGCAGCCACGTCGCCCCATGCGGCCCACGTGCCGCCGCCCTCGGCGGCTTGTGCTCCGCCTTCGACGTAGAATGAGCTGCCCAGGAGCGCTTCCTCCGCCCCCGGCAGGCGGGACCCGAAGTCGGGAAGCACGGCCCGGCGCAACGCCTGCCCGGCATCTACGGAGGACTCCCGGTCCAACGTGCCCGGAGCCCCGCCCCAGGCGCCGGGTGACACACCCGGTACACCCGGACCCGCGCCCGATGCGCCTGAAGCCGCCAGAGCGGGCGCCGCCAGCCTGGTCGCCATGTCCTCAACAGCCGAAGCCGGCCTCCATCCGCCCGACGGTAGCGCCCCCAACACCAGGCCGCCCACCGACAGCCCGTCCACACGCCGGCCGGCCACCGTCACCTGTGTCTCCCGCCGGCCGGCCTCGAGCCGCGTCGCGATCGCCTGGGCCGCGTGGTCCGAGGCCGTCCGCCCGAACCGCGCCAGCCAAGCCTTGGGCAGCTCCGATTCGCGAACGATCGTGCCCGTCGCCGACGCGTCGTCGATCACCGCGTTGGTGGCATTCGACAGCTTCAGGGTCAGCGTCCGTTCGCCCGTCACGTGCAGGGCCGGAAGCACCGGCACCTCCACCGTGCCCTCGCGCCCGCCGGGGGCGATCGTCAGTGTCCCCGTGACCGGAGTGTAGTCCTCGCCGGCCCTGGCCGAACCGTCTTCCGTGGCGTAGTCCACCCGCACAGCCGCGTCCCGCGTGCGGTCCATGCTCACCGTGAACGCCAGCACCACGCTCCCTCCCTGCACTCGGGCATCGGCCACCGACACCCCGGCGTCCCCCTCCGTCACCGGAACAACCAGCGTCGGGGTGACGAGTTCATGGGCCCGCGTTACGCCGTCGACCTCCGTTTCCGCGGAATCGAGCGTCGCGGTCAAGGCACGGTCCTGTCGGAGCTCGCCGTCGAAGGCGATAGTGACCGCGACCGTCGCCTCGGCCGCGCCAGCTGCGAACTCCAGCCGGTGGCGGCCGAGCCCGTCGTCGCGCCCCTCGTCCGTCGCGGTCACGCCGGGCAGCGCGCTGTCCGTCACGCCGATGTAGGCGTGGGCCGGAACCGCGAGCCCCCCGCTCCGGCGCACCCCGATCACGAGCGCCTCGCCTTCCGCCGCCGACGACGCGCTGAACAACTCCGCCCGCAGCCGAAGCGGCAGGGCCGTCGTCTTCGCCGCTTCGCCTTCGCCCACGCGGTTTCGCGCCCGCACCTCGAAGGCGTAGCGCGTCTCGTTCTCCAGCTCCGTGACCGTCGCCGCCCGGTCGCCGTCCGGCTCCTGCCAGGCCGTCTCCCCGGGCACCGCGTCTCCCGCCGCGTAGCGATACTCGTAGCCGGTGACGGGTGCGCCGCCATCGTCCGCGGGCGCACTCCAGACGAGCGCCACCTCTCCATCGCCCGCCGTCGCCGTCAGGGATGCTAGCACGCCCGGCCGCCCCACCGGCGTGGCCAGGGCTCCCCGCGCCTCGCCTTCGCCCACGCGGTTCCGCGCCCGCACCTCGAAGGCGTATCGTTGGCCATTGGTCAGGCCGGTCACCGTCCACTCGAAGTTGAGCCCGGCGGACTGCCACGGCGTATCCTCGGGCACCGCAGCTCCCGCCGCGTAGCGGTACTCGTAGCCGGTGACGGGCGCGCCGCCATCGTCCGCGGGCGCGCTCCAGGCCAGCTCCACCTCTTCGTCGCCCGCCGTCGCCGTCAGGGATGCGGGCACGCCCAGCCGCCCAACCGGCGTGGCCAGGGCTCCCCGTGCTGCACCCTCGCCCACGCGGCTCAGCGCCCGCACCTCGAAGGCATACTGCTGGCCATTGGTCAGGCCGGTCACCGTCCACTCGAGGTTGAGCCCGGCGGACTGCCACGGCGTATCCCCGGGCACCGCGTCTCCCACCGTGTAGCGGTACTCGTAGCCGGTGACGGGTGCGCCGCCATCGTCCGCGGGCGCGCTCCAGACGAGCGCCACCTCTTCGTCCCCCGCCGTCGCCGTCAGGGACGCAGGTGCGCCCGGCACCGAGGGATCACCAGTACCACCGCCGCTGCCTTCACCGCTTCCCGGAGTGTTGTTGGTCACGGCCTGCCCGGAGAGCGCCGCCGCGTCGTTGCCCGCCACGTCCTGGGTCGGGCTCGCGCCCGGCGTGTAGTCGAGCGTCACCGCCTGGTTCGCCTGGACGGCGGTGGCCAGCGTCAGCGTCACCGCCGAGCCGCCCACGCTCACACCGTTCACTCCGACCGTGCTCCCCGCCGCCGTCACGACGAAGTCGCCCGGGGCCGGGATCGACGCGCCGTCAAGCGTCTCGTCGTAGGTCAGGACCAGCCTGCTTGCGTTCACCGTCGCCCGGGTGAGCTGCGGCGGCCGTACGTCCATGCCCGAGATCGGACCCGCGTCGTTGCCCGACGCGTCCTGGATCGGGGTCGCCCCCGGCGTGTAGTCGATCGACACCGCCTGGCTGGGCTGGACGGGGACGGCCAGCGTCAGCGTCACTCTCGATCCGTCGACGCTCACTTGGGTCACGTTGATTGTGTTCCCAGCCGCCGCAACGACGAAGTCGCCCGGGGCCGGGACCGACGCGTCGTCGAGCGTCTCGTCGTAGGTAAGCACCAGCGTGGTGCCGTTCACCGTCCTTTGGAGGAGCCGCGGCGGCGTCACGTCCGGCGCGGCGTCTCCGTCGTTGTCGACGATCTCCACGAGGGCGTACGAGCTGTCGCTCCGGCTGTAGCCCTGGCCTGCCTCGAGGATGACGAAGAACGTCTCGTGTACGTCATGGACCGGGTCCTCCCGCACCGCGTCGTCCACGATGGGCACGGAAACGGTCTTCCGGTCTTCACCGGCGGCGAAAGTCACCGCATCCTGCCGGGCCGTGTAGTCGTTCGGCGCGTCCGCGCGTTCATCCTGCGTATGCCAGGAAACCGACAGCGCGGACTCGGCGGGCCGGTGCAGCGAAACCGTCAGCACGGCCTCGCCGGCATCTTCGGCAACGGACAGGAAACCGGGGGTGATGGAGACGACTGGTGCTGGCGTGGCCCGCACCTCCGCCGCAGGGCCTTCGGCCGGGTTGGAGCCGTTCACCGCGCGCACCTCAAACGTGTAGACCTGCCCGTTCGTCAGCCCGGTGATCGAGTGGCTCAAAGTCAGCCCGACGGACTGCCAGGCCGTGTTCATCGGCACCGAGTTGGCCGCCGCATGGCGGACTTCGTAGCGGACGATCGCCGAGGCGCCGCTGTTCGCCGGTGCCTCCCAGCCAAGGGTAGCCGCGCCGTCGCCTGCGGCGGCGGTCAGGTTCTCCGGCGGCCCCGGCGCCGGGGAACGCACCTCGATGTCCATCGTGTACGGCCCATCGCTCTCCGCCGTGCCGTCGCTCACCTTGAAGGTGAAGCTCGCATCCTCCGGGTCGGTGCCGGGCTGGGTGTACGTGAGCCGTCCGGCGTCGAGGTCCCCCTTCGCCACCGACTCGCCGGCCGTCACCGCCGTGCCTCCGAGCATCACCGTCCCCGAGGCGGGGAGCGCCACGATCCTCACGTTCTGAAGGCTCTGGCCGTGCTCCTCGTCCACGTCCGAAAACCCGAAATCCGACGCCTCGAACGTGTACGCCTCGTTCAGGTACGTCCCGACTCCACCGTCGACCGCCGTGGGGGCGACGTTCGGACGCGTCAGCCGGATCGATACGGGGGTTCCTTCGGTCCATTCGAACCCAATATCCCAGGTCCGATCAGAGAAGCTGTTGCCATCGTAGGATCCACGTGCCGCCGGGAAAGCCAAGGCAGAATCCCCGACCTGCAGCGTCATCGTCTGGAGACGGGTCGACAACCCCGGATTGAAAACTATCGAGATAGCTGGGGCGACATTTTCAGCGCTTTCCTCGCGTACATACACTAAGGTCTTGACAATGTAGTTGACGGCCTCTTCGGTGAAGTCGTGGTCCGTCATGTGGGTGCTGCATCGGCGCTCGGACACAGCTTGCTGGCAGCCGATGAAGGTCTGGATCCTACCGTCGGTGAGCGTCAGCGGCGGCTGTTGTGCCGGCGTGAGCGTCGCACTCAGGAGTTCGATCTCGGCTTGTGCGGAGGCGGGGCGGGCGGAAGCCACCGCAGCGGGGGCGAGGAGCGACGCGACGAGCAATCCCCGCCATGTCGCGGACGCGGTACGCGCAAACACCAGCCCGGCGCCCACAAGAAGTCCCGGCTGGCGCGCGATTTGGCGCCGGAGACCAGTGATTCCGCCACCTTCTGCCCGCGGCTGACCAGACCAGCACGTTTCCTCCGACATCCCAAACCTTTCGCGACAGGGTTTTCAAGCTCCCGATAGTTGTAACTATCGGGAGCTTGCTGAATTCACGTATGTTGTTGTTGCGGAGGTGTTTATGCGGATTACGGGTCCGGGACGCGTGTCAGGTCCTTCAGACCGTGCCATCACATTGTCACAAACCGGAGAACGCCTCGATGCCTGCCTCGATGACGCCCGGGGTGCCCTCAGCGGCCATACCGTCCGGGCGCTCAGGGCGGATCTGGACGCGTTCGCGTCGTGGTGCGCCGAGCGGGACCTCTCGCCGCTGCCCGCGCGAGCGGAGACGGTGGCGGCGTACGTCGATGCGATGGCCGGTGGCCGGGCCCCGGCCACCGTGCGCCGCTACGTCTTCAGCCTCACCGTGGCGCACAGGGCGGCCGGGGAGCAAAGCCCGCTCGAGCACGCCGCCGTGCAGCGGGCGCTCCAGCGCATGCGCCGAAGGAATGGGTCTCGGCAGAGGCAGGTACAGGGGCTGACCTGGAGGCTCCGGCGGCGCCTGATCGCGGCCGCGGGCGACCGGCCAATCGACCTGCGGAACCGCGCCCTCCTCGCCGTCGCCTACGACGCGATGCTCCGGCGATCCGAGCTGGTCGCGCTGCAAGTCGTTGACATGACCGTGGATAGGGGAGGATCGGCCTCGCTCCTCGTGCGGTGCGGCAAGACCGATTCCGGCGGCGGCGGCGCGACGCTCTACCTCCACCGCGACACCGTGAAGCTGGTGCGGGCGTGGCTCGACCGGAGCGGCATCGCCTCGGGCAGGCTGTTCCGTTCGGTCACGAAGGACGGCGCCTTGGGCGAGGCGCTCGACGCAAGCCAGGTGCCCCGCATCTACCGCGCGATGGCCGAGCGCGCGGGCCTGCCTTCCGACATGGTGCGGCGGATCTCCGGGCACAGCCCGCGCGTGGGCGCGGCCCAGGACATGATCGCCTCGGGGATCGGGATCCCCGCAATCATGCAGGCCGGACGCTGGAAGAGCGCCTCGATGGTGCAGCGCTACGGCGAGCGGCTTCTCGCGCAGCGGAACGGCGCCGCGCAGCTCGCACGGCTGCAGAAGCGCAAGTGAGCGCCGAAGGGTTGACGTGCAGCCGCTTCGTCACACTTTCCATGCGGCGTTGCTCCCGATAGTTACAACTATCGGGAGCTTGACTCTAATCTACGCGGTTTTAGTGACCAATACCGTGACAATGCGAAAAACTCGCATGTCATGGTCGTGACAGGCGGCCCGGACGGCGCTATCCCCCAGTCCCCGGCAGTCCGGCGGAGGAACGGGTTCGCCGAGGCCTGCTCCGTCAGGTGTGGGGCAGGCGCGAGTCCGGCGACGCCGACCGCGTGCGAACCGCGGTCAGGAGGCTCCGCCGCAAGCTCGGCGACACCGCCTCCACTCCCGCCTACATCTTCAACGAGCACGGCGTCGGCTACCGCATGCCCGACCCCCACGAGGCGTAGGTGGATCCCGGGCGGGCCAGACCGGACGGGCCTCCACCGGCTATATCGGCCGCTGTGTCCCGTGGTTACGGGTCCCTACGGTCACGATTCCCGGATGAGGTCAACCCTGCCGAATGGCCCAGGAGGAGGAGACGTGACGATCACGATGCTCGGCGGCGAGCCTGTGGTCTTGATTTGGCGATCGGCCGACCTCGGCGCGACGCTGGACGCGACCGGCGACTTGGGGCTGCCGGTCGCTTGCAGCTGGTCCATCGCGGCCGAGTTCGGCTTCCAGGAGGGCGAGGGCGGCGCGGAGCAGGCCGACGTCGAGGACCTGGAGACGGATCCGGGGGGGTAAACGGCTTCTAGGCGCCCAGAAGCTGCTAAGCCTTCTTGGGACGGCTCCTAAGCCCCAAAAACGGGGATGTAAGGCTGGCCGCCGAAGAGCCATACGGCCGCGATGACGAGGGCGGCGCCGGCCAGCGCGGCACCGACGATCCATTTCACCAGTCGTAGTTCGAGGCTCACCAGCTCCACATCGGGAGTGCGTCTTCCGGGGACGCGTCCAGCCCCGGCAAGGGTCTGGGCTCAGTCCCACTCGCCCTCCGCATCCCTGCGGAGCGCGTCGGCGAGTGCGGGATCGCCTTCGCCGCGCCGAACGGAGCGTTCGACGAGATCGACGCGGCGCCCCAGGTCGGAGAGCCCGGCGGCGCGCGCGACGGCGTAGAGGGAAGCCAGGACCGCCGCTAGCGCCAACCCCAGGTGCATGACCACGACGGCGCCATAGTCGGCGAGGATCAGCGGCCAGAACGGCGCGAGGTACTCGAGGCGGGATCCGGCTAGGAGGACGACCGAGCCGGCAAGGGCAGCGCTGAGCCCTACGCTGATCTTCCAGGGTTGCACGCGAGGTCCTTAGAGCTCGAGCGCCGCGGGGTCGTGCTCCGCCGGGCCACGCAGGGAGCTACGATCGCTGCCCGGCCCGAGGATTCGGAGGACCCGTCTCCCGGCCGGTCCGTTGGCGTGCATCCGGAACCCGGCGGCGGCCTTGGCCCGGACCGCTCCCTGGCGGTAGTTGCCGGAGGCGACCTCGATGTTGACGCGGCCGCTCCGCCCGTCGGAGTCGGTGTATTCGATCTGTGCATCGGGGTAGAGCACGCGTCCCCGGGCGTCGATAGGCAGGTCCAGTTCTTGGGCGGCGCGGTGCCGTTCGGCGTCTGCGGCCCGCCGGCCGTCTCTCGCCCTTGCGGCCTCGCTCTTGCGCGCGACGGTGCTCTTGAGCTCGCCGTCCAAGCGGACACGCCGGACCCGGGCGCCCCGCTCGAGCAGGCGTTGGCGTTCGAGCCCGCAGGCCCTGTAGATCGCGGTGTCGTGTGCGAGCTGGGAGCGTTGGAGGCGAGCGATACCGATCTCCTGGCCGGGATCCAGCCCTCGCGCGGAGGCCAGCTCACGTGTGGCGGCGACGCCGCTCCGTGTGAGCGTCAGAACCTTGAACGGGTTGCCGTTGGGTCCAGTGGCTCGGGTTTCTTGGGCGAGCCCTTCGCGGGTCCAGGCGTTCACGGCCCGCCGGGTGGTGTAGGGATGGCCGCCGAAGTGAGCCTCGGCGAGATCGCGGACGGAGACGGCGCCGTAGATGCCGATGTCGGCGAGCGCCCCACGGCACCGTTCGCGGAAGGAGATGGACCCGGCGCCCTCGCGCGCGTCGTATTCTCGGCGATGGCCGTCCCGCATGCGGTAGTGAGTGCGGCTTTGTGGCGCGGCGGGGCGCGGGTCCGATTCGATCGTTCGGTCCATCATGTTGTCCCTCCTTGGGCGTCAGCGGCGCGGGCCGAAGCTCCGGTTCGGTAGCGGCAGCGGAAGCTCCGGCCGGACGGCGGGCTCCCGGGCGGGCGCGCGGGTGGCCGCCACGGGCGCCGGCTCGCGCTCGGGCTCGCGCTCACGGCTTCGGGCGAGCACGAAGTCGGAGATCTTCTGTGCGTCGGCCGCGGCGCGGCGGATCTCGCGGGGGTCCTCCTTGAGGGCGGCGACCCAGCCCTCGACGTAGGCGGCGCCCCGGCTCGGGTCGTGGCCCACGCCGACCCGCTCGCCCGTCATCATGGCGCTGATCTCGGCGCGGAGCTCCTCCTTCGCGTAGGCCGGCGAGCCGAACCCTTCGCTCATCCCCTCGACGAGGGTGGCGCGGTTCATCCGCTCCGGGTGGCCCGTGCTGTGCCCCAGCTCGTGGAGCGCGGTCTGGTAGTAGTGATTGGCAGAGGGGAACTGTGCCCGCTCGGGCAGCACGATCTCGTCGCGGTTCAGGTTGTAGTACGCCCGGTCCCCCGCCACGTGACGGACGGGGACGCCGCTGTCCGCGAGGACGCGTTCGGCCTCCTGGTGGGCCTTCCAGAGCGGCTCGGCAGCGGGCGCGGGCCGGGCCGGGAGCCCGTCCGCCTGCTCTGCGTTGAAGACGGTGTACTGCCGGACGACGGGCGCGCGCATCCGCTCGTGGCGGTAGACGCGCTTGCCTTCGTTGTCCCTGACGGGCCGGCCGCGCTCGTCGGTGACGGCGATCCTCCGGTGGTCCTGGAATGAGAGGATGCGGGTGCCCTGCTCGCCCTTCCGCACCTGTCCGCCCCGGGCCTGGATCTGGCGGTAGGTTCCCCAGCGCACGTCGCCGTAGCCGCGCTCCTGCTGGACGGCGGCAAGGTGCAGGCTGTTGCCTCCCGCGTAGGAGCGTCCGGTATCGACGTTAGCGGGGAGCACACGCTCGCCCGGCCCCCAGGGCTTCTGCCACGGTGCCGTGCCCTGGCGGATCTGCTCGATGATCGCATCGGCGAACTGGCGGTGGTATTCGTCGTGTTTCATCGGTCCTCCTCCTCCTCCCGGCCGTGCGGATCCTCCGAGGCGTCCCGGATCTCGTCTTCGGTGCCCACGTCCTCGGGGAAGAGGCCGTACTGCTCGGCCAGCGATGCTGGCACCTCGAGGGCCTCGCCCCCGTCGCGCGCGAGCTCGCGGTCGAAGTCGTCGAGCGTCTCGACGCGGACGATCTTCTCGTCGCTTTCCATGTCCTCACTCCTTTTCTGTTTGTTCTTCATCGTCCTTCCTCCATATCGTCTCGGTGAGCCAGCGGTTGGCGGCCGCCTCGTAGCCCTTCACACGGAGCGCTTCCTCGACGAAGCGTCGGCCCCCTCGACGGGTCATGTGGACGACCAGATGGATGCCGTCGACCACGCCTCGGCAGGTGACCTCCCAGGGGAGGGCGCCTCCGGCCTGCATGGCGCAGCTCGCCAGTCGCGACAGCGCGGAGCGGGCGTTGTTCGCGTGCACGGTGGTGAGCGATCCGCCGTGGCCGGTGTTCAGCGCCTGCAGCAGATCGGCGGCCTCGCCGCCCCTGACCTCGCCGACGACGATGTGGTCGGGCCGGTGGCGGAGCGCATGGCGGACCAGGTCGCGGATCGACACGGGTGAGTCGAGGCCGGCGGCTCCGGCCTCGAAGCGCAGGCAGTTGGTCCGGTCGATCCTGAGCTCGAGCGTGTCCTCGATGGCGACGATCCGCTCCTCCTCGGGGAGCAGCTCGATCAGGGCGTTCAGCAGTGTGGTCTTGCCCGAGCCGGTGCCTCCCGAGACCAGGATGTTGCGCCGGGAATGGAGGGCGTCGCGGGCGGCCCGGAACACCGTCTCGGGGAGAGCCCCCTGGCCGACGAGGTCCTCGGCGGAGAACGCACGGCCCCCGAACCGGCGGATCGTCATCGCCACGTGGGGGCTCGCGGGCGGCGTGCATATGGCGACCCTCGAGCCGTCGTCGAGCCGGGCGTCGAGGACGGGCCGGGCGGCGGGATCGAGCCCGAGCGGCCGCGCAATGTGGATCGCCGCCCGGTAGAGCGCGGCGGCGGTGAGAGCCGGCGCCTCGATGGGCTCGAGCTCGCCGCCGCGTTCGACCCAGACGTTCCCCGGCCCGTTGATCATGAGCTCGGAGACCTCCGGATCCTCGAGCACGGCCTCGAGGCCCGGCAGGAACGGTCGCAGGTGCGCGATCCCGCTCGCGCGCTTCACAGCCGGCCCTCCTCGCGGAACCGCCAGTAACCCGTGCCCCTCGGCAGGTAGTGGGGCTTCAGGTAGACGCGCCGGGCCGGCAGGGACTTCGTGCCATCGTAGGGCAGGCAGATCGCCTGATAGTTGGCGAGGAGGCTGAAGTCCCGGGGCGTGAAGACCGGCTCCCGCGCCTGCCGGAACGACTTGCTCGCGCCGATCGTGCCCCGTCCGCCTCCGGCGCGTCCCGACAGGAGCGAGAACTCCGGCCGGCCCGTGGTCTCGGTGAACGTGTAGGAGGGCTGCGTCTTCATGACGCTGCCGCACATCTCCGACGCGATCCTGGCCGAGGACTCGTCGCTCAAGGACAGGAAGATCCGGGTGCGGAGCGTCTGGACCAGTGTGCGCCAGGCGTCCGTGCCGGACAGAACGGAGCGGAGCGAGGAGATCGACTGCGTGGCGACGATCGGGATGCAGCGGCACTGCCGCGTCAGCGCGAAGGCCTTCTCGTCGCCAGCGGGGTCGTCCTGGCCCACGGTGGCGAACGCCTGGTACTCCTTCTGCACACCGTCCAGATAGGTTTAAGGCAATCCCGTAGAGCAAGTGAAGTTGTTGTTATAAAACTACTTATATTATACTGCCGTGTCAGAGCGTTCGGTGTGTTCCAGCACCGAAAGGGTGATCAGAGGGGTGATCGCGAAAGGGTGACCAGATGGGCAGACACGGCAAGAAACTCACAGCCGCCTTCGTGCGGAGCGTCCGGCAGCCGGGCCTCTACTGGGACGAGCACGGCCTCGTGCTCCGGGTCAAGCCGTCCGGCTACAAGCAGTGGATCCAGCGCCTGTTCGTCCACGGCAAGCGCAGAGAATTGGGGCTCGGTCCCGTCCGCCTCGTGACGCTGGCCGAGGCCCGCGACGCCGCGCTGGCCAACCGCAAGGTGGCCAGAGCGGGCGGGGACCCCAGGGCAACACCCCGTCGCTCGGTGCCGACGTTCGAGCAGGCGGCCGCCAAGGTGTTCGCGATGCACCGTCCGACCTGGACCGACAGGCACGCGGGCCAGTGGATGTCAACGCTACACATGTACGCGTTTCCGGGGGTCGGGCGGAAGCGGGTGGACCGGATTTCATCGGCCGATGTGATGGGCGTGTTGCTTCCGATCTGGAACGAGAAGCACCAGACGGCCAAGCGGGTCCGTCAGCGGATTTCGACGGTGATGAGGTGGGCGATCGCGCAGGGCTACCGCGTGGACAACCCGGCGGGCGATGCGATCGGGGCGGCGTTGCCGAAACCCCCTCGCATCCAGAAGCACTACAAGGCGCTGCCCTACGGGGAGGTGGCCGCGGCGGTCGAGGCCGTGCGGCGGGCCGAGGCGAGGGTCGCGGTGAAGCTGGGCATCGAGTTCCTCGTGCTGACGGCCTGCCGGTCGGGCGAGGTGCGTGGGACGCGGTGGGAGGAGATCGACATGGAGGCCGGGGAGTGGACGATTCCGGCGGAGCGGATGAAGAGCCGGCGCGAGCACCGGGTGCCGCTGTCGGCGCGAGCGAGGGAGATCTTGGCCGAGGCGAAGGCGTACGCGCCTCGTTCGGAGTGGGTGTTCCCGTCGGCGCGGGGGCTGGTGCTGTCGAGTTTCGAGTTCGCCGGGCTTCTCAAGGCGCTCGGGATCGCGACCGTGCCGCACGGCTTCCGTTCGAGCTTCCGCGATTGGGCGGCGGAGCGCACCGACGCGCCGCACGCGGTTATGGAGGCGGCGCTGGCGCACGCGGTCCGCAACAGGGTGGAGGCCGCCTACGCCCGCTCGGACCTGTTCGAGCGCCGCCGCGTCCTGATGGAGCAGTGGGCGGAGTATCTGGCGGGGCGGAGAGCGAGCACCGAAGCCTAACCACCCCCCTGTTGTGCCGCCGGTTCCGCGACGGGCTCAGAGGCCGTTTCCGGGGCGTTCCACGGGCATTTCCGGAAAGCTGCGGGCCGTAGGATCGCCTCTGACGCACGATCGCCGGTCGCCGAGGGGTTACGGTAGGGCGGAACGCGGCCACGCGGCAGAGAGCGCCGCCGTCGTGAACGAGCGCCTGGTGGGCTCCCCGCCGATCATCGTAGTCGCCGCCGTCGTCGTTACCGCCCCCGCTCTCGGTCCTCGGAGCGACCGGCTCATGAACGACCGGGCGGCCGATCTGGCGGGCAAGAGTTGGCCCTTCGCCCGCTGTTCCGGGTGGCTGCTCGGAGCGCGTTTCGGAGGCGTCCGCAGGGCTGGCTTGAGCCACTCTAATGTGGCTAAGCCAGCATACCCCTTGGGGCCACGCTTCGCGGGTCCCCGGCAAGGGCTGGCGAGGGGCTCCGCCCCTTCGACCCCCGACAGGTCCGCGCTCCGGCGCAAGTCCACGGGCTGTCGCCCGGCTCCCGCCTCGACGCGGCAATTCGGGATCCGGGCGACCGACACCATGCCTCCAACCGGTGGCATGGTGCGTCGGCATCGCGCCGGGAGCGGGCCGGGGTGGTGCCGCTCCGCCACGAGCACACCGGCGGCGGGTTCGGGCGCGGCGTCCAGCGGCGCAGGAGGCTGGGGTCTCGAGAAGGCGCACCCGCATGCTGGGACCTCATGTGGTTGGCCTAGCGCTAGTGCTAGTTCCGGTTGAGTCCTCCTCGGTCCCGGGTTCCGAGGATTCTCTTCCAGTGCGCCTCGCGGTCCTGAATCGACCCGTCCAGCGTATTCCGGGACATGTGTTCGAGGAGAGCAAACCGGAAGTGCCGGCGACAGTAACGTAACCCCCCGTTTCCAATAAGCTCTCGAAGCGCGGCGTTTCCGCCGTGACCGGTTTTCAGGTAATCAACCCACCGCGACCAGATGCCCTGTTCCCCGTAGGCAGCGCCAACGTATTGACGGACCGCGCTTCGGGTACGCGCGGTAATCAAGTAAACGCCACTGACGCTCTCCAAAGCCGCCTGCCAGTCCGGGCGGTTGTTGCGGTGGAGGACCTCGAACTCGCTGAACGCTAGGTCGATGCTCTCGAAGCCCGGGAATGGAAGGCCCGAATAGCGCTCGGGGAGGATTTCCTGTACCTCGAACTCGTCAAGTCTCCCCTCCATGTTCACGCGTCGCGCCCGGCCGCGATAGGGCGAGCGAAGCTTCAGGCGACGAACGAATGGTCCACCTTGTTCGGTCAGTTCAACCTGGTATCGTTCGGGCAGGCGCTCAATGACTCGGAAGACCCCGCCAAACAACCAACTGTCCTCCTCGTCGTAGACACGCGCGAGCGAGAAGATGAACTTCCGGTTGAATTGGTCCGTTTTCGGGCGGTATTCCTGCCACCGTTTCCATTCATCGGCGTCGCGTGCCAGGACGAGAAGCGGCTCAGTGCGATCTTTGTTCCGAGTCGCGAAATGCACCTTGTAATCGTGCGGGTTCTCGACTGGCCAGATGTCGGTAAGCTTAATCATGATAGCAATCTACGCCGCGCGACCAGTGCGTTGAAGAGCAGCCGAAACGTCCCAGGGCAGAACCTCTTTGCTGTGATTCGAGCAAAGGGGCTGCGAAGGGCGGTCGGGAAACCGGGGGATACCCCTCCGGGTGTCGAGTTCGCGCGTCACAGGCGATCCTACGGCCTCGGATTCCGCCCAACCGGCCCCGGAACGCCCGGAATCCCCGTGTGAGCGGTGTTCCGGGCTCGGTGGGACTCGGGGCCGGTCGCCCCGGCGGTCGCCACCCCGTCGGCCGGGACTCCCCCACG
Source organism: Longimicrobiales bacterium (assembly GCA_965238005.1). Classification (GTDB taxonomy): domain Bacteria; phylum Gemmatimonadota; class Gemmatimonadetes; order Longimicrobiales; family Gaopeijiaceae; genus CBDCKN01. The sequence goes on along the minus strand of OZ250165.1, from coordinate 873,219 downwards.
GGCGGAACCTCACGCCCTTGCCGGTCACGACCAAGTTCCCGGCTGCGGGTCCGTTGAGGATCACGTCGGCCGGATCGTCGGCCACGACGGGGCAGCGCTCAGCCGCAGCACCGGCGACGGGGTTCGGGGGGCGTCGCACCCCGCCGCCCGCCGCTCCGGCAGCGGGACGGGAAGCCGGGGGGTCTAAGGGGGGGCGTAGCGCCCCCTTGCCAGGCCGCAGTGTTAAACACTGCGTGGGCTGGCTTACGCACCTTAAGGGGCGTGAGCCAGCCCTTCCACCCACGGCCAGCGACGCGGTCGTGGCGGGCAGGCTACGGCTTGCCAACGGCCTCCAAGGGCTCCCCCGTGACGGACGAGCTGTGGCCTCGGTCCACCTGCCTGCGGAGGTGTCTCGACGGTTGGAAGACGGGCACCGCGCGGGGCGGGACCTCCACAGGTTTGCCGGTCCTGGGGTTGCGGGCCTTGCGGCCCTTGCGGTGCCGCACCTTGAAGGTGCCGAAGCCCCGGAGCTCGATGCCCTCCCCGTGCGCAAGCGCGTCCTTCACAGCGTCGAGGAAGGCGTCGACCACCAGCCCGCAGTCCCTCTTGGTGACTCGCGGTCCAACCGCATCGGCGACCTGCTCGACCAGGTCTGCCTTGGTCATAATCCCCTTCTCCTCGCCCGAAGTGTGGCCAGGGTCCCGTCGCTCATCATGATAACTTGCAGGGACGCGCGATGTGGTCGCGGCTTTCGGGTTGCCGGTTGCTTCACTGGACAGCCGCCCTGCGGGCCGGCCATTTTGAGAGGCGTGTCTCATCCCCGAGATGCGGCCGCTGTCGAACTTGAGTTGCCGGGAGTCGCTATGGGACGACGCCGGGTCCCACGGGACGGCCGAACGACTGAACGGCGAACGGGGCTGCTCCATGGGATTCCGCTACCCGCCGCGCAAAGGGTGATTGCAGGGGTGATCGCGGGCAAGCGACGGCATCATAACTAATTATTACATATAGCGTTATGATATTTTTCTTGTCGGACTGGTACTCGTCGCAGATGAACACGGCGGGCCGGAGGTAGCGGCCGGGCCGGCGGGCGGCCTCGGCGGGCCGCCGCAGCAGCGCCTGCATCCAGGCGTTCTTGAGCAGCACGCCGATCGCGCGTCCGAGCGCCGGGTTCGCGCCCGCGGGCATGTTGAGCGCGAGGACCTTGCCGCCCTCGATCAACTCGGCGAGCGGCGGCAGCCGGCGGCGGAGGCCCGGCATGGGCCGGACGGCCGCCGCATCCTCGTCGGGCGCATCGGTACCTATATGTATAGATGGGGACTCATCCGATTCCGGCGGCGGCGGACAGAACACGCTCGCGACCTGCGGCTGGTCGAAGAGCGAGAGGAAGACGGAGATGCCCTCGACGATCGAGGTGCGGAGCTTGGCATCGAGCGCCATCCAGTCATTCAGGTACCAGCGCTCGATCGCCTCCACCTGCTCCCTGAGTTCGCTGCCTGCGCCGCTCTCGCCTTCCTCGGTCTCGAACGGGATCTCGAGCTCGGCGAGCCGATCCCGGAGGACCGGGTCGAGCCGGCACGTCACCGTGTCCTCACCGGAGGTATATATCCAGACCCAGTCATTCAGCGCTTCCGGATGGCCGATCATGTCGTCGTGGGAGATGACGACGCGCGCCGGGCACGCCTCAGCCACCAGGTCCCGGGCCGCGCGGATCTTTTGCGCGAACAGCTCCGCGTCGATCGTGCAGCGGTAGACGTCCTGCAGCGTGACCCAGCCCCCCGGCAGGAGCCGGTGCAGTTCGACGATCCAGCGCACGAGATTCGTATAGGCTTGCTGCCAGAATGGCTCGCGGCTCTTGCCGAAGAGCTGGTTGATCAGGGATGAGACGCTGTAGGCGAGCGAGTAAGTGTCGAGCAGCGGATCGTCGAGCGGGTTCCACTGCCAGGACCCGTCCAGCCCGATTTCCAGGTAGTCGTCCACGCGGCCGGCCTCCTCGAGGATCCCCCGCACGCTGTGGCAGAAGTCGCCCTTGACCTCGAGCACCAAGGCGCTGGCCCGGCGTGCGGGGCGGTCGGCCTGCCACGAGAGGAGCTGCTGGGCGAACGGATACATGCAGGCCGAGGTCTTGCCGGAGCCGACCGCCCCGACGATGAGCACGCCGGTGTAGAGCCCCGTCTCGGGAACGACGAGCCAGGACGGCCGCTCGCTCTCGCGCGGGACGACGGGATGGTGGAGCTCGCCGATCACCAGCGATGGTGTCTCGTCCTCGGGCGAGGCGGGCCAGGGTGGCAACGTGCCCCGGCGCCCTCCTCCCGCTCGTGGCTGGAGCCAGACTCTCCAGACCGAGAGGCCGAGGCTGCCGAAGAGCACCACGGCGACGGCGGGCGCCACGTAGTACCAGACGCGGATCACCGTGTGGAAGCCCGGATCGTGGTAGGCGATCAAGTCCAGCACGGGGTTGCCGCCGGGTCCGGGGAACGGCGCCCGGAAGGCGTGGGCGATCGCGGCCGCCGAAGCGAGGCCCATGAGGACGAGCGTCGCCGGCCTCAGCATCGCTGTGACAACCTTCCCGTAGGGATCCATGGCTGGGAGCGACCCCGCGTGGGAGGGTGGCATGGGTGTGCACATGCCAACCCTCCCCGATGCCGATCGAGGCATCCCCAAAGGGGGGGTCGCTCCCTTCTTCGGCCGAAAGCTCCGGAGCGGCGTCGCAGCTCCGGCGGCCGTGCCACAACTGCAAGACAGCCAGCCACATAAGGGAGCGCTGGCGCGCACATGGAAATGGCGTTTCGGTGCACATGCACCCCGTTGTCTGATGTGCACTCGCCGATCAGCACCGACGCTCGCCGATCCGCGTTCAAAATCCGCCTCCAGAGAGCCGTCTCAAGCGCCATGTCGCGAAGCCGTGGATCATCGTTCCTGGAGTCGAGGATCGGTGGAGGTCCTTCAGCTCGACGATCCGCTTGAGGCAGGCCTGCAGGTCGCCATACTCTTTGAGCACCCGCTCATCCTTGGCGCGGATGGCCTGCTCGATTCGGGCGATCTCGCGGCGGGCCGCACTGTCGGGTTCCGGAGCGGCGGAGGGGCCGGATGCTGTAGATGTGTTGGTCCAGTTCTCGAGGATCGTCTGGGCCCGCTCGAGCTCCCTCACGGTGCGGACGACGGCCACGACCTCGATGGATCGGCCGCGCTCCCGCAGCGCTTCCCAGAGGCCGCGATGTGCCACGGCCCACGAGCGTAGCGCCGTCGTGGTATCGTGTCCGGGATCGACGTAGACGAACACGGCGCGCTCGGCTTCGAGCGCGACCGGCAGTTTAAGCGGGAAATAGCGCCGGGTGTTGCCAGCGGCTCCGCGGTAGACCCGGATGGGCAGGAGCCGGCGTTCGATGCCGAGCGCCTCGAACGCGCCGACCTTCTCCAGCTCGGTGGGCAGCCACGACAAGCCGGTGTGCTCGAGCACGTAGTCGAGCGAGAGCAGGCGCCGCAGGAGCACTTCATCGGAAGCGGTCCGGCGGTGGCGGATGTCCTCGGCGCCGAGCGCGCGGTAGATCCCGCGCCCACAGATCCGGCAGACTTTCCGGCCTTCCAGTGTCTCGTCGGCTGCCAGCCTTCGCTCCGACATGGCCCGGACGAACCGAAGAGCCTGCCAGCGATCGATCCGTAGATAGGCGGAGAGCTGGGCGCGGGTGAACACGCCGCTGTGCAGACATGCCAGCGCGATCCACTCGGCCTGGCGTCCCGTCCACCCGAACGGCTCGAGCGCCGCTTCCCGTCCCCGCAGATGGGCGATCACCTGGGCTGCTCCGTGACCAGGGCACGGTCGGCCTGGAGGTAGGTGATGAGGATGCCCATCGGGTTGTAGACGACGAGCTCGGAGGGGATGACGGTGAGGAACGTGAACCGGACCGTGATCGACCACCGCTCCCTCAGCGTCTCCTGCCCCTGCCGGAGGCGGACCAGGTCGAAGTCGGCGGTCGCGCCGTGCGGCGCCTCCGGTGCGGGGTGGATGCGGAGCACGACCTGCTCGACCTGGATCTCGGTGTCGGCGGTGCCGGCCGCCATGGCGGCGACCTCGGCGCCGTCGCGCGTGAACGCCGCGTTCGCCAGCTCGGTCGAGAGGAAGCGGAGGCTCCGCGTCCAGTGCTCCTCGATCGTCGCCTGGCGCCGCGAATAGAAGTCGGCGATGAACCGGTTCAGGAAGTACTTGGTCGTGGGATCGAGCGGATCCGCCTGCGCCGTTGCGGCCTCGTAGGCCACCGCTTCGGCGCGGCCGACCTCGTCGACCCGCACCACGATCGGGCGGGGCGGCTCGACGGTCGCGACCCGGAGCAGGAGCACGCCGAGCGTGAGGCATGTGGTGGCGAGGATCATCGCCAGCGTCCGGAGCTTCCGGTTCGCCTCGACGGTCTCGCCCCAGATCTCCGCGTACTCGCGGCCGGCATCGTGTTCTCGGTTCATGGACGTCTCCTTCAGCCTCCGGGGATTGGGGGGCGGGCGGGGTTCGCGGCAGCGCTGAGGCGTCCGCCTCCACGGACCACGAGCGCCATCATGCCCGACCCGACGGACCCGGACCCTGAGACGAGCATCGCGGCGAGCTCGCCCACCTTCATGCCGGCCATCAGGCCGGAGACGACGAGCGGTAGGAGGACGACGACCCACAGCCCCAGCTCCGCCGGGTCGGAGGAGCCGGTGCCCATCAGAGCACCGGTGTAGGTCGTGACGTAGCCCATGCCGACGCCCATGAAGACCCTCAGGATGGCTCCGGCCACGACGCCGTAGAGCGTGTAGACCATGAGCGTGCGGAACCATCCCCAGAACAGGAACGCGAGCGGCTCGAACAGCAGCCAGGGGATGAAGACCGGGCCGAGCAGGATCACGATCGCGAGCGCCACCTGCGCCCAGATCACCTGCGCGTAGGTCAGGCAGAAGAGCGCGACCAGGCCGAGCACGAGCGGCACGCCCATCATCAGCGCGACGAGGGACGAGAAGAAGACGTTCACGCCCTCGGTCATGAGGGTCATCAGGCTCCCGCCCGACCATGCCGCTCCGAGCCGTGCGGCGAACGCCTGGACGAGCGCGGTCATCTCCGTGTAGCCGACCGACACGACATCGGAGATGAACAGGTTCTGGAGCCAGATCCCTCCGGCCGCCACCATGGCCGGAAACGTGAAGCCCACGCCCGGGATCGGGACGCTGTAGTAATGGAGTAGCGTCCGGGGGATCGCGATCCCGAGCACGACCCGCACGAGCGCCCACGGCTCTAGCGTGCCGCTGTACGCGATCTTGAGCCCGCTCCACGCGACGACGATCGCCGCGAGACCGCCCCACAGCTGGTGGCCGAGCGTGAGCACGTCGGGCGCCGCGCCACCGACCACGGTGTCGAGCACGACGTCCAGGAACCCCTTGAAGTCCTGGAGCTGATCCGCGGGGATCTGGGCCGGGACGTTCGGATCGATCGACTGCGGTGGCAGGAGTTGCATGACAGTGGCTCCCGGGGCCTATGCCTGGCCGCCCATGTAGAACGACGGGATCTTGAAGAGGAGCCCCTCCCGGAGCCGGTCGCGGTTCTGGAACGCGGCCGCCCGCATCGCATCGGCCATCGCGTTCGTACGGAGGCGCGCGTCCCTCCACTCGGCGAGCCGCTCGAGCCGGTCGATCTCGGCCTGCTGCATCCGGTTCGCCTGCTCGACCGCCTGATAGGCGAGCACCTGCGCCACGGCGGCGTTGATCCGGCCCTGCGTCAGCGCTGCCGCGACCTGCGCCTGCTGGAGCGCCGTGTTGGACAGATTGCCATTCGCGGTCAGGTCGTCGAACGAGCTCTGCGCGCTCTCGACGGTCGAGGCGAGCGAGGCCGCGGCGTCCATCATCGCGTAGTCGAGCACGCGCTGGCGGTCGGCGGCCTCACGGGCCTGGCGGTAGTGAATCGCCCCGGGTTTACCGGAGACTGATTGGTTTGAGTGTCTCCAGCTCCGGGGGAGTCTGAAGTCGAAGGTAATACGCTGCTTCGTACTCGGCCGGGGGAACGTGGCCGATGGTCTCGAGAAGCCGGTGGTTGTTGAACCACCAGACGTAGCTCGGTCTTGTAGAGCCCGATGATCGATTCGGCCAGGGCATTGTCGTAGCTGTCGCCGCGACTGCCGACCGACGGCTCGATCCCGGCCAGAGCCAGGCGCTCCGTGTAGCGGATCGATAGATATTGGGTGAACTCAATCGGTCATCGCAACGCTCCAGCGGAGGAGGTTGCGATGACGGGATCGAAGCGACGGCGCTTGGATCGATCTGGACGCGCCAAGCTGCGCTCGCCAGGACGACCGCCGGTCGGACGGCGTGAGGATCGCCAGCGGTTCTGGGCCGCGATTGCGGCCGGCTGCTCGAGCGAAGCCGCTGCGGCGGACGCACGCGTGTCGCCGGTTGTCGGGGTACGATGGTTTCGGGAAAGTGGTGGTATGCCGCCATCGCATCTCACCCTGTCATATCCGCCGCTTTCCGGGAGGTATCTGTCGTTCTCCGAGCGGGAGCAGATCGCCCTGTTCCGCGTCCAGAGGCACGGCGTGCGGGAGATCACGCGCCGGCTCGGTCGGGCGGCATCGACAATCTCCCGAGAGCTGCGGCGCAATGCCGCCACCCGCAGCGGTGGGCTAGAGTATCGCGCATCGACCGCGCAGTGGCACGCTGACCGGGCCACACGGCGCCCTAAGCTGGCGAAGCTGGCTACACACGCAGCGCTCCGACAGTATGTGCAGGACCGTCTCGCCGGAGGGATTGTCGCCCCGAACGGCGCGACGGTGCGCGGGCCGGCGGTGCCGTGGAAGGGGCGCCGTCATGGGCGCCGGCAGCCTCGCCGCTGGGGTCGCGCGTGGAGCCCGGCGCAGATTGCGCATCGGCTCCCCCGTGACTTCCCGGATGACCCGACGATGCGCATCAGCCACGAAGCGATCTACCAGGCGCTGTACGTCCAGGGCCGCGGCGCTCTGCGCCGTGACCTGACGGCCTGCCTACGCACGGGGCGAACGCTCCGCGTGCCCCGCGCCCGCACACGTAGTCGAGGCAAGGGGTTCGTGACGTCAGAGCTCCTGATCAGCGAGCGCCCCGCAGAAGCGGACGACCGCGCCGTGCCGGGGCACTGGGAGGGGGATCTCATCCTGGGGCTGGGCAGCTCCGCGATCGGCACGCTGGTCGAGCGTACGACACGGTTCACCCTCCTCCTCCACCTGCCCCGCATGACGGACCATGGCCGCGGGCCCCGCGCCAATAACGGGCCAGCGCTCGCCGGGCATGGCGCCGAGGCGGTTCGCGAGGCCATCACCAGCGCGGTCACGGTCTTGCCCGAACAGCTCTGGCGGTCGCTCGCCTGGGATCAGGGTGCGGAGATGGCTCAGCACGCGCGACTGCGGATCGACACGGGGCTCCAGATCTACTTCTGCGATCCTCAGAGCCCCTGGCAGCGCGGAACGAACGAAAACACCAACGGGCTCCTGCGGCAGTATTTCCCGAAGGGCACGGACCTGAGCGTGCACAGTGCCAGCGACCTTGGCGCCGTGGCTCTCACGCTCAACACCCGGCCGCGGAAGACCCTCGGCTGGCGAACTCCTGCCGAAGCGTTGAACGAGTTGCTACGATCAAATCAGACACAGAGCGTTGCGACGACCGATTGAGTTCGGGTTGAACGCCGCGGTCCGAGTGATGCACGAGACGGTCCGTGCTCTCGACGAGCCGCTCGGCGATCGCCTGCTCCAGCGCATCAAGCGCCAGATCGCTCCTGAGTGAGTTGGAGATCTGCCAGCCGACGATCCTACGGCTGAACGCGTCGATGACGAATGCCACATAGACGAACCTGTGGCCGGTCCGCACGTAGGTGAGGTCGGACACCCACAGCTCGTTCGGTTGCTCGGCCGCAAAGTTCCGCTCCACCAAGTCCTGGGGCCGCTCTAGGCCCTCCTGAGCGTGCGTGGTAACCTTGAAGCTCCGGCCCCGCACCGCGCCTCTGAGGCCCAAATCGCTCATCAGCCGGGCCACCGGGCCACGGGGAAGCCTTCCCGGTTAAGCTGCTTCCAAACCTTCTTGGCTCCGTAGACCTGGAAGTTCTGCATCCACACGCGACGGACCTCTTCGCGTAGGAGCGCGTCACCCCTGGCCCGGACCGACCATCGGCTCGGATCGGCCTGCATCGTCTTGTGCCAGTAGTAGGTCGACGGAGCGATCGGCAACACCCGGCAGATCGGCTCGACTCCGTACTCCCTCTTGTGTTCGTCAATGAAGGCCACCATCACCGGGGTCGGCGGTCGAGCTCCGCCCGTGCGAAATACGCTGACGCCTTACGCAGAATCTCATTCGCTCGCCTGAGCTCGCGGACCTCGCGCTCCAGCTCCTTCAGATGCGCGCGCTCGTCCGTCGTCAGCCCTGGCCGCCTGCCTGTGTCTCGTTCAGCCCGTCGCACCCAGCTCCGCAGCGTCTCCGGCGTGCACCCAATCTTCTCAGCGATCGAGCTGATCGCCGCCCACTGCGACGCGTACTCCTCTTGATGCTCGAACACCAGCCGAACAGCCCGCTCCCGTACCTCGGGGGAGTACTTCCTCGCCTTTGCCATGACCCCATCCTTTCAAGCTCTGGGGCCTCCGACAATCCCGGGGCGGTTCACTCCTCCCGGCACTGCGATGCCGCATCCTGTTGTGAGCAGTGAACGGTTCAGGACGAACCAGGAGGAGGCCGACATAGAGAGTACGGTAGGGTTTTCTGGTGTTCGGCATCGTGGACTCCTTCTACCACCAAGGGTTTGGTGTCCACGAAAGCGGGTCAAGTCCAGCAGAGGGGTTTGCTCCCATATTAACTCCCCTCTGCATGACAAGCTAGTCCTTCTTCCGCATCCGCTCGTAAGTTGCCCGCATCAACTCGTCTAGGGCTTCGGCTGCCTCTGGGGTCAAGTAAGGGTCGCTCTTCAAGGAGGTTGAGATCACGGATAAGGAGCTGGGCCCGGGCGTTGCTTGGGCGTCCTTCACAAACATGTCTGCGCTCAAACCAGACCACGCTATCAAGGCGGCCATACTGTCTACGTCCGGCCGCCTACCTTGCCCCATACGGGTGAGGGTGGAGGCGCTGACCCGGGCCTCCTCTGCAACCAACTTCCAAGTCTGTCGTCGACTCCTGCGCTCCGCATCAATGGCCGAGTAAAATGCCTCTGCATCAAAGCGTCGCTTTCTCGATGCTCTGCTTTGTTCTACTTGATCGGTCTTGGGAAGTTGCTCTCTTGCAATTATGCGTCTCATGTGCAATATTGCTCTTGTCGAATCCCACGTCGGATTCGCAAACAATACCATCGCGGCGGGCTGCAGCGCAAGCTCGTCGACCGCGCCGCGAGTGCAAGGAGAACGTACGATGGAGATCTTTCTTCACCAGCGAGCTACTGAGACAGGGTTCATCAAGGTCGACCCTGACAAGACAGTCCGAGACTTCGCCATAGAGTGCCTCGGCGAGGAGGCCTTGGTCTGGCTAGAGGACGGTAAGGAGCCGCTTGATCTTGAGAAGACGTTGGCGGAAATAGGTGTAGTCGAACGGTGCCACCTTCACGTGTCTACCTGTAAGGGAGTTCTCGTCAAGGTTCGCTTTGGCGGCGATTCCATAGAGGAATCATTTCCACCGCCCACTAGCGCTGACTTGATCCTGAAGTGGGCTGCAAGCCCGGAAGGCTTCAAGCTGACTGACAGTGAAGCTGCCAAGCACGTGTTCGCGATCTGCGGGACGGACACCGAGCTTGACCAAGCAGATCACATCGGCTTTTACGCGGATGACGATTGCTCCGTCTGCCTCGACCTTCTTCCCAGGGAACGATTCGCGGGTTAGGGTGTGGCTGCAGTTTCTGTGTCCCCAGATGAGCGGGTCCTTCGCCAACATGTGGCCAGCGCTCGGTTCCAAGAGGGTGTGGACCGAGGCAGATGGCAGATCGTGGGCGACATCGCTTGGCCTGCCGTGATGATTGCCGTAACAGCTGGCCCAAGAGACAGCGCGCCTTCTGAGTACGTGCTGCGATTTGACCTAGCTGGTTACCCGGAATCGGCTCCAACGGCAACACCTTGGAATCCGACAACCGGAGATGTGCTTGAGTCGGCTTTGAGGCCCAAGGGGAAACGAGTGGGCCACGTATTTCGCACTGACTGGAAAGGTGGGCGGGCGCTCTACGCACCTTTTGATCGTGTGGCCCTGAATGGGCACTCCAGCTGGACAACACAGCACCCGCGACGAGTTTGGGACTCCTCAAAAGACCTCGCATGGCTACTCCAAATCCTGCACCAGATGCTAAACAACGATGATTACACGGGCATTTAGATCGCTCTTTCATTGGTGCCGAGGGCTTTGGCCGAGCCGACCCCGCCTTGAGATTGGCCTCGACTTGTGGCAAGAGACGGTCCAGGAGCTCGGTCGTAGAAGCCTTGGTGGCAGACGGGAAGCGGGCGTCTTTTTGCTTGCCCATGCGGGAGAGCGAGTACCTATAGTGGTAAGGTCTGCCTACTTTGACGACCTTGATGCCGAATGCCTAGTCGGCATCATTCACATTCGAGCCTCTGGTTTCGCGAAACTGTGGGATCTGTGTGATGCGGAGAGCCTCCGGGTCGTAGCTGACATCCATACTCACCCAAGCACTTCGGTCGCCCAAAGTTCCATAGATCGAGCGAACCCTATGATCGCTAGAGAAGGGCATCTCGCGCTTATCGTGCCGCACTACGGTACTCGTCCAGTCCAAGCAAGGGAGGTCGGAGTTCACGAGTATCGCGGGGACCGTGGCTGGGCATCATGGTTTGGCTCACGGGCAGAACGCGTCCTCCGTATAAGGAGCAGGTGAATGGACACACTCAGCTCCGACGAGCTTCACCGCACTACCAAGCTCGAATTGGATGAAGGTCGCGCTCGCACCGTCGATGAAGCGCAGGAGATCATGGCCGGTTATGTACTCCAGATCGACGTCGGCGTCGGTGTTAGCGAAAGCGAGACCCGGCAGGCAATGTTGCTGACTGCGGTCAATACCGCCGTTCGTGCTTTCCTTGGCGGCGTTCGAGTTTGTCTTCGTGAGCACGGGCGCATGGGAGTGGCCTGGGCTGATGGGATGGACATGGCCACCGCCGTTGAGAGCTATGGAGGAGAGATTGTCGAATCCCTAGACCGTGACCACCCAACTCTCGTAGTTGGGGACGTGAAGGTACAGTCGGTTGGGAGCTTCGTTCTGCACATAACCTGGGAGGGATGGTCGGGCGGCGTCGTCGAGGAAACAAAGGATCGGCTGGCTGAGTCAGTCGAATTCCCCTTGGCGGGGATGCTTGCAGCATCCCTTGGAGTATCGGAGGCATTTCAGAATCTGCGCGGCAACGCTGTCGCCGGTCGGCGCTCAACTGGGCTTTCGCTTTGGGAACCGCGGTGCGATTGGCGGGATGAGTCCGCCTATGGTGAACGATGTCGCTATTTGCCTAAGCGGCTCTGGCTAATCGGTCTCGGCCACCTCGGACAGGCATATGCGTGGGCGCTGGGCTTCCTGCCCTACGAGGACCGCTCAGCTGTTGATCTGCTTCTTCACGATTTCGACCGGATCGTGAAGGCCAACGGAAGCACGGGGATGCTCAGCGATGATTCGCTGGTTGGCCACAAGAAGACACGCGTCGTCTGCGGCCGCCTGGAAGCGCTAGGGTTCAATACGACCATAACTGAACGGCATTTCGACTCTGCTACGCGGCGGAGCGTCAACGAGCCGAGAGCTGCACTCGTTGGAGTCGATGACCCTGCTCCAAGACGGCTCCTTGAGGGGGCTGGTTTTGATCTGATCGTCGACGCGGGATTGGGCGGCGGCCCAAGGAACTACCTTGACATCTTGATTCATTCCTTCCCGTCAGGCATCGAAGCAGCGAATGCTTGGGTTGAGCGTGCCGTGCCGTACACAAGTTCGTTTGTTGACCAACCTGCATATCAGGACTTCTATCGGCGACTCAGGAGGACAACCGAACTAACCGATGACGAGATTAGGTGCGGCATCATCGAAGTGGCTGGAAGGTCCGTAGGGGCTGCCTTCGTAGGCTGCGTCGCTGCAACATTCGTGCTCTCGGAGGTGCTGCGTTCGCTTGTTGGAGGTCCTAGAATCGAGGTCCTGGGTGTTACGCTGCGGAGTCCTCACAAACCCCAAATATCCACCAACACACTCGAACGTACAGCGGCCAACCCGGGGTTCGTTGAAGCCCGCGATACGACTAGAAGGGTTCGTGGCTTGCGCTGACACCTATCAAGTCAGTCATGACTCTGTCGCTCTTTAGAGCGCACTTGCTCCTGCGACGTTCGCTTCGGCATGCCACCACCCTTAGCAATGGCAGTGCGGGCTAGCCTCAGTTTCTTTTTCAGATCCTCCCTTTCGCGCTCCTCCTTCACCGTTGAATACAAGCGGTTTCTTTCGTTCATTGCTGGACCCCCGGAATCTTGATACTGTGATCGCCGTGCCGCCACTCTTGGCGCGAAACAAACCGAAATCCATCCTTACGTATTACGGCGATGTTTATGTCACCTCCGACCGTTGGCAATTGCGAACTAACAGCTTGTGCCCTGATCATGATCTCGATGAGGAAATCTACACAATCGATAGCGTTCTGTTCGGAGAAGTCAGCAATGTTTGCATCTAGGCCCTGGAGATTCCAGTCTTTGAAAAGATTGAGTTCATCACCCCATGAGTCTGGGTGTGGAACTTCAAATGTGATTCCAGCGTTGGCAATAGCGTCACTTACGCGTTGATGGTAATCGACAAGCAAATCATGTGCCCTCTGAGCCAGAGCAACTTGGTTATTGTCATCTGTGCCAAAAACGATTCGTTGAATCCAGTCCTTTTGCCCACTAAATGCGATGCCGAAGGGTGAGTCACTCGAGAATATCTCGACGATTGTATCCTCTCGAACGTCAATCCTATATAAGCCAGGCAAGTAGCTTAGATTATCGTAGCCGCCAATTATGAGTTCTAGTTCAGGACGTGCGTGTGGTTGCGGGTACGTACTAGCATAGGATTGTCTCAAGGACTGTAGTAGCCGAGTACCGACCGATCGAACTGCATAGTTCGATGGCTCAGCATCTACGTCGAAGACTGGATGCGCTTCTTTGAATTGGGAGATTAACTTGCCGATAGTGCGGTTGCCTATCGATGTTGTCCCAGTGAACATAACCCCCATCGGTAGAGGGCTAAGGTCGAACAACTTCGAAACATTACTCAGCTGATTATACGGAACGGCCTGCGCTTGTTCCAAAAGGGTGGAGAAACTGTCGAGTAACGGTTTGCCCTGGTCATCGACCTTGAGCTTGAAATCGTCTTTTGGATCAAAGCACTCCAAGAGGTCGAGCGGATCCACCAGCCGCCTGGTAACGGTGCCAAGGCTGTCCGTCCCCATGACGAGTGCATCTTTGGATGCGAGTGCCGCAAGAGTCGTCATGAACCCAACCCTGGCATTGCATGAGCACGGCAGGGACCAGTGGTCTCACATGAGGAGCCACAAGAGATCACTAAAGATCCTCGTTCACTACCGACGCTAGCATAGACGACCATTGGGGATCCTGACATCATCAGGCAATCTCCTTGCATCCCCGTCGACAAGGAGTGTAAGGCAATGGCGCACTGCCGGCAAAGTTGCTGTGAGACCACGCCCTGCACATCCATACTGGCGATGGGGAGGCACCGGCGGGATCCCACGCGGAGTGGGGCCTACTCTCTCTCTCTCGAAAGTGATGCAACAAACTCCGGTGCAACCGGCCCTTGGCACTGATCGGTCGACGGCCCCATGCATCAGCGGTTAGAATCTTCTTCGCCATCGGTTCCCGTCCAGCGTTGCGTCGCGCTGCCGAAGCAGGCACGCCATCAGACCCGCCACGGGCCGAGACCGTGCGCCGTTTAGGCAGTCCTTGGCTCGCACTAGCTCCTGGAACCGAGTGTTAGCTATGCCAGGGACCTGCGTATCCCTGGTCCACGCGCCATTTCAGGAACTCTATGCCAACACGGGAGATAGTTACGTCGGTGCCCTCCTCGGCAACCAATTCCTGCCCCCTGAGGAACCCAAACCACTGATCAAAGGTGCGGTCTTCGTACGATGCTGGGAAGTGAGTCGCCGCCTTGTCGTAGAAAGCCTTGAGCGCATCCCGGGCTGTCGGCTTGGGCTGTTCGTTAAGGAAGGTCAGTGCCGATACCTGACTTGCGAAGATGGAATATTGACTCGTCTCGAACGAGCGCAAAATGACGTTTGTTGCGAGGCCCTTCAACAGGGCCGTACGGACCTCGGTAGGATCGGTGAGTCCTCGGTTTTGAAGCTGCTTCTCAATGCGAGACTCCACGTCAAGGAGCAGCGGATTTTGGTAGCCTTCGAGATACTCGGCGAGAGCCTCAGGCTTCTTTGCTGCCAATTGCGCCCCATCATGGGTGTGGAGACCTTCCTTGCTGACGCTCTTGATACGATCGATGAACCGGGTGATCGGAGCTTTGAAGACCACCAGGAAGGCTATTGCCACGACGATCGCCACCAGCTGCCACGAACTCAACGGCAATACAATCTGATCAGGCATCTCACTTGGAATTGAACTGTATGATGATCTAAACGTAACAGAAGCTATCTACTACCAGGTCAAATCGGGCAAGGGCAGCCCATGCTGTGGCCTCGCCGAGAAGAGCTCGGCAGGGGATCAGCCGCTCCGTCCGGCCTCCGGCTCCCGACCCTCGCTGGCTAGGTAGGCTGCCCAGTCGTCCATGAGCCGACGGCGGCGCTCGAACAGGTCGGAGCGCATGTAGGCGGCCTCGACCGGGTTTCGGACTACATGGGCCAGGGCCGCCTCGACGACTTCGCGGGGGTGGTCCGTCTCTTCGGCGGCCCAGTCCCTGAACGACGACCTGAACCCATGCGGCACCGCCGCGATCCCGTGCTTCCTGAGCAGCCGGCCCATCTGCTCGCCGCCCACCTCTCTGCCGCGCTTGCCGACGAACACGATCGGACTCCCGCCGCCGCCCAGCTTCCGCGCCGCGTCGAGAATCTCCAGCGCGCGGCCGCACAGCGGCACACGGTGCGCGCGCAGGCTCTTCATCCGGCTCGCGGGGATCGTCCAGACGCGCTCCTCCCGGTCGATCTCGCTCCATATCGCCCCGCGGACCTCGACGCCCCGCGCCGCCGTGAGCACCATGAACTCGAACGCCAGCGCGTCCACCTTGCCCGCCTTCGCCGCCCGGACCTTCTCGGTGGCCGCCCCCACCTCGCGGTGAGGCAGGGCCTTCCGGTGTCTGACGACATGTTGCTGGGAGCCGAGCACCGGCAGGAGCCGGTCGCACGGGTTGTCCGTTCTCCAGTCCATGGCGATGGCCCATTCCAGCACGGCGCGGATGCGGTGGCGAACGATCCGGGCCGTCGGCGGGTTCGCGTGCCAGATGGGTGTGAGGATCTCGAGCACGTCGGCGCTCGTCATCTCGGAGACCGGCACCCTCCCGATCCTTGGGAAGACGTGAATCTCGAAGCTGCGATACCAGTTCCTCGGCACCGCCGCGTTGCGCCATCCGGCGCTCTTCTGCTCGATGACGCGCTTAGCGGCCTCGGCGAAGGTGGGAATGCCCGCCGAACGCCGCTTCTCGGCCAGCGGATCGCCGCCCGCGCGGGCAAGCTTGCGGTTGGCCAGCGCCTGCTCCCGCGCCTCGGCGAGCAAGACCAGTTGGGCGTTGCCGAGTCCGAGCTCGCGCTTGCGGCCCCGGATCACGAGCCGCTGAATCCAACTCCGGGTTCCGGTCTTCTGGACGTAAAGGTAGAGACCGTTGCCATCGCAGTGCCTGCCGGGCGGTGCCGAGCGCACGAAGGCGCTCGAGAGCCGCTTGTGGGGATGGCGGCCCTTGGGCTTGCCTAGGCGGCGCTTGACGGGAGATCGAATTACATTATCCATCCCCCAATCATAACTGGGATGGAACGGGATCACAAAGGGCACTGCTGGAGAACGAGACAAGAAATAAACTACGTAACCTGTTGTAAATACTGGATGTTATGCACCTACCCGGAACTCCTTGGACGGTATCGGATTCAAGTTGTGTGTTTTACGGCAAGAAATCGTCTAAGTTCAATCAGGACTGCACGATCTGCCGCACTTGCCGTTTGACAAGACCTGACTCCATCGTGTCCCTATAGCCGGAAAAACGGAATCGTTTGGCGGGAATCCCTACCGTCGTCACATATCCACGCCACCTTGTGGAGTACGTTTCGTGCGATGGCGCGCACCATTGTGGACATCAGTTGGCCGACGCGGTGAGGGATCCGAACGGCCGCGCCTACAACCGGACGGCGTTACCGCCCGAGAATACCGTCCGACCCCACAGCGCCTGCGGCGGCTTTCCCCGGCCCCTGAGGCGATTAAGCCGTCGCCCTGGTTCCTGAGGATGCCCGTCCTTCACGGCCCTCCACAGGTGCTGGGACTAACATAGGATGTGGTACCGCTCTTGGGGGCAGGTCAGAAGACCTTGATCTCGTCGGGGAAGAATTCGGCGCGCCCGGCCATGTTGCCGATCTCCCCGTACGCGCCAAACCGACCAGCGTTGGCCTCGGCGACGAGTCGTGCCGCGATCTGGTCCTCGGTCATCGTCGAGATCTCGGCGGGATAGGTGTTCCGCAGGTAATACCCGCCGCTCGCCACGACGTGAAGGCCGGTCTCTGTGGAGATCTGCCTGAGGTGGTCGTAGTTCACACCCATATCGGGATGCCCCGCGTCGACGATGCAGATCACGCCGCTGTCCATCACCTCTTCGATGTCGGCAATCACGGGAGCGATATTGGCCGACGACGGAGGCGGAAGCTGGAGCTGGCGCGTCTCGCGCGAGTAGACGCCGTCGAGGTGCTCATGGAATAGCGTCGTGCATGCGCGAGCGCATCCGGAGACAGATCGGTGAAGATCGTGCGGATGACCGCGCCCTCCTGGAAGGAGACCTGCCGCGCTCCGGACCCTGCACGCCTCGGCGCCGCGAAGAGACCTCCGGCAGTTCTTCCGGCTGCAAGGAGACCGAGCCCTCCCGCTCCGATCAGGTGGAGCGCTTGCCGACGATCCAGTCGGGGACAGCTCCAGTCTTCCATCGTCCCGGCTCCCCTCGTTAGGCACCACGTGTATGGCATCGCGCGTTCAAACTGGCGAGCGAGAACCGTACGCGCGACCCGTGGACTCGTCTTCGGTCCCGTTGTCCGGCAGCGCTGTCCTCAGAGCGAGTGCCGATTCCTCGGCGACGAAGGGCAAGGTTTGGACATGCGGGCGGTGGATCTCATTCGTCGGCATTCCACGTCCCCGCCACGGTGATCCGGTGCGTGCGGTCGAGCCGTCCAGTCCTCGCGATCACGCGCTTTCCACTGCCGAGGCTGATTCGATCCGTGTCGAGTTCTTCGATCGAGGGGTGGCGGTGCCGATCCGCCGAGGCAGTTCGCTCGCCAGCCGGCACGTCTCGTCGTTCTTGATGCTGAGGCCCGTCGCCTTCCACGGTAGGTGGATCAAGTTATTTTTTCCTTGACAAACTATCGTTTCCGAGTGCGATTCGGATGTCAAACGGAAATCCCTCAGCAGTCCACTGAGCCGGGCAGGCCTCATGCAGCGTCTGAACGTGTTTGTTGCAGTGCTCATGCTGCAGTTCGTCGTCGCGTGCGGTGATGGTGGAACTCAGACGCCCACGAGCCCACCCGCACCGCCCCCCAACCGCGCACCGACAGCGTCAGCCGCGATTCCGGACCAGAGCGTGGTAGAGGGAACGGAGGTGGCGGTGGATGTTTCCGGGGCCTTTTCCGACCCCGATGGGGACGCCTTGAGCTATGAGGCCGACTCGGACGCTTCGGATGTTGCCACGGCGAGCGTCTCCGGAAGCGATGTCACGGTGACCGGCGTGGCTCCGGGGAGTGCGACGATCACGGTGACCGCAACCGACCCCGGAGGCCTGAGTGCCACCGGGACCTTCGAGGTCACCGTCATCAGCGCCAACCGGGCGCCGGCGGTGTCGGCCGCGATCCCGGACCAGAGCGTGGTAGAGGGAACGGAGGTGGCGGTGGATGTTTCCGGGGCCTTTTCCGATCCCGATGGGGACGCCTTGAGCTATGAGGCCGACTCAGACGCTTTGGATGTCGCCACGGTGAGTGTTTCCGGCAGCGATGTCACGGTGACCGGCGCGGCTCCGGGGAGTGCGACCGTCAGGGTGACTGCGACCGATCCCGGAGGCCTCAGCGCCACCCAGACCTTCGAGGTCACCGTCATCAGCGCCAACCGGGCGCCGACAGTGTCGGCCGCGGTTCCGGACCAGAGCGTGGTAGAGGGAACGGAGGTGGCGGTGGATGTTTCCGGGGCCTTTTCCGATCCCGATGGGGACGCCTTGAGCTATGAGGCCGACTCAGACGCTTTGGATGTCGCCACGGTGAGTGTTTCCGGCAGCGATGTCACGGTGACCGGCGCGGCTCCGGGGACTGCGACCGTCAGGGTGACTGCGACCGATCCCGGAGGCCTCAGCGCCACCCAGACCTTCGAGGTCACCGTAGAAGCGCCCCGCGGCGGAGCGGACCTCGACGTTCTGTTGGCCCCGCCCACGGCGATGGAGATCGCACAGGTGGAGGCGGAGTGGGAGGCCCGTGAGCCCGAGGTGAGTGGGGTTCGCCTTGAATTCGAACGTAACCTGCAGCCGCCCTTGGGAGGCGGACTTCTCAAGGTCCGGATCCTGTCTCACACCGTAGGGGGGTACCGGCACTACGGCGCGGTGGTGACTCCGGCCGGTGCGGAGGAGCCCGGCTCCCTTCCCGTGATCGTCTATGCCCATGGCGGGGACCAAGGCGTGGAGCTCGACGACGTTTTTCTCGCGAATTCGTTACTGCAGGGCCACAGCGCCGCCTTCGTGGTACCGTCCTATCGGTCGGAGCCCCTCGAATTCGCGGACCAGGTATTCTTGTCCGAGGGTCCACCTAGCCCCTGGGACTGGGACATCGACGACACCATGTCACTTCTCTCCGTCGTGATCGACGAAGCGCCGGAGCTGGACGAGGAGAGGGTAGCCGCCTTGGGGTTCAGTCGGGGGGGCGCTGTGGGCCTCCTGACGGCCGCGCGCGATCCGAGGATCGACGCCGTCGTCGAGTTCTTCGGCCCGACGGACCTGTTCGGTGAGTATGCACGTGAGATCTTCGAGGAGGCGCTCGACGGCGAGCTCCGGGATCTTCCCGGTCTCGAATACCTCAACGAGACTGTCATCTTGCCCTGGCAGCTGCGGAAACTCTCCGACGCGGCGGCTCGGCTTGCGTTGGTACGCCGTTCCGGAGTGTATTTCATCGATCGTCTCCCGCCGGTCCAACTGCACCATGGGACCGCGGACACCGTCGTGGCCGTCAGCCAGGCCCACCGGTTGATCGAGGTAATGCATGCGGCGGGAAAGACGGAAGAGGAATTCGAGGAACACCTCTATCCTGGCGTCGGCCACGACGTGAACACCCTTATCGGGGCAGGGGCCGCCGGGCGTACGATCGAGTTCCTTCGTCCCTTCCTCTTCGAACTCCCATAGGCCGTATGGAGGAAATCAGCAGGTCTTTTGGGGTCTACGCTGCAGTCTGGCCCGGATTCGGCGGAAGCGGCCTACGCTCGCTCGGATCTGCTCCAGCGCCGCCGGCAACTGACCGACGGGCAGGCTGAGTTCCTGGCCGACTGGATCGTCACCTCTTGACTACGCAGCTGGGGCTGGTCACAAGCTCTCTAGAACTTTCTCCTGATCCCGGACGATCCGCGCCGTGAATCTCGACTCATCCATGCAGGCGTACAGCCGTTGCGCCGCCACCGGTCAGTTACGCTGCCCACCGATCCATCAGCCCGCGGCGCTTCTCGAACAGCTCCGGCCGTGCGTAGCTCCGCTCGACGGCGGACGCACGATATCACCTCGGAGCGCCCCCTCGTCACTCGCCACTTTCCTCGCCCGGCGCTGGGTCGGCAACGTCAGATAAATTATAAGTTATTGATAATTAATGACTTACTACTGATCAACTCGCTTTGATCCCCTCATTAAATCCCACTTTCTGAACGGGAATCCATTAGACCATAGAAGAGGTCTGCGGACGAGTTCGAGCGATCAGCCTTGGAGTCCTTGAGTCCGAGGCCATCGGGTGGGGTCAGTGGCCGGACAGGTGCAGTTTGATGGATCCACGCATTACTGAACATTGATTTAAGGGCCGGACATTAGGAGTTTGCGTCTCCCTAGCCCAGCTAGGGCCTCGCAGCACCCGCCGAGTTAGAACCTCCAACCGTCTGTGCCGCTAGGGGGCTGGCTGGGAATCCAGCTTAGCTCCAATATGTGGGGCGTACCATTTCCGTTACCCGCCCGGCGCGCTCCGCCTCACGCTATTCCATCGCCGAGCGGACACCCCTCTGCTTGGAGCTTCCTGAGCGTCTCGAGGATCACAAGGCTCTGTTTTTCACTTGGAAGCTGGTCAGGCATTGAGCAGGCCGACTCGAGGATGCCGGCCTCCTTCAGGGACAGGAGTCGATGGCTCTCTCCCCAATCCTTCACGTTCTGCCAGAGGTCACTCCCTGCCTCAAACACAGCCATAAGTGCCTCAACCTCATTCAGGACCTTCTGCTCCTTGACCGCCGCCTGTTCGGCTGATTTGCGCTGCTCCATTGTGACAAGGTCTGCGTCCAGTCCTATGGGCAGATCCGGCGCAGGATCCTGGACCCGCTGCCAGCACCCCTGCTTTTTGGCCCACTCTGTGACGTTGCGCATCCCTTCGGGAGGATCAACGATCACATCATGAACGGCCTTCGCGATTATGCACAGAGTCTCGTTCAGAGTTGGGGATACGGCCTGTCTCCGCCAGATGCTGTCAAGGTCCACAGCCTGCCTTCGAGCACCTAGGTCGTGCGCCAGCTTCGCGATGGTGTAGGCCACAACATTAGCTCGGTACCCGCCCTCATACCAATCCTGCCGCGTCACGAGCTTCTCGACATGCCGGAACACGATCGCCTTGGCTATGGAGTGCTTGTAGTACGTCTCGTTGAACCCGTCCGGCGCGGTCGCGAACTCCCTTCCGATTCTCATCGCGAAATTCGCGAAATTCTTCTGGGCACCCTTGCTTACTATATCGGGGTGTCCGTGCCACACGTTTATAAACTTGGCCAAATCGGTCTTTGAGAACGTCTGGTTCCTTGGATACTCAAGATCGAACCGCTTCCGTTGTGCCTGCGTGAGATACGCTCGCGCATCGAGATACTGGCCTCGCGCACGCTCATAGAACCATTTCGATTGGACGAACGTCCCGTCCGGTGCCGGTGCGAAGATCCTTCTCGAGAACTCCTCCATCCGGACGTGGAATGGGTGGTTGGCGAAGAAGTCTGCCGCGTTGACCCGATTCTGACTGTTAGCAAACTCGGAAATCTTCGGCACGACCACCTCGGACTGCTCAGGATCCACGATCGAGAGTTTCATTTGGACGAAGACCTTGGAAAGGTCGACTTCCTTGTTCCGCCTCCCAGCATGGAGCGAGGCAGTCGTCTGGCCCCCGTTCACGATTTGGAAGTTCGTGACATGGGTCAGTAGTAGACCTCGAGCAGTCTGTTCTGTACGGATGCTCTCAGCTGTGGCGGTGATTCCGTTGTTATACGCGAAGAACATCTCGGGATCATTCTGAATCGTATTCCGGATTCCCTTGTTCACCTTGCTTCGGGCCTGCAAGAAGCACCGGACGTTCTGCTCAAGCAGTCTCGCTCCCCACCGGTCGTAGATCGAGGCGAGCTGACTTCCTGGAACAGCCGCTAGGTACGCCTCATATCCAGCTCCATCAAGGTGTGCAGGTAAGAGAAGGAGCGGGCCACCGAAGTCCGCCACGAGGTCGATCTCAAGGTCTTCACGACCGCGACCGGAGGTCACGTATCGATGGAGGCGCCCAATGTCCCAGACTCCATATGTGAGGGGAATACCCTGAAATTCACCAGCCTCACGGCTATCGACGCGGGAGCTCAGAAGGCGGTTGCTGATGAGCAGCAGCCTGATCTTCGAAGTGCCCTTTACACGCCGACCGATGAGATCTGCAAGGCCAAACCCGGGGGCGGTCTCCTCAAGGCTGTTGCGGAAGTCCGGATCCATAGATTTGGTCAGGAAGTTCTCAAGTCGCTTGAAGATTGCCGTCATCTCGGTGGCCGTGAGCGTCGAGACCTCGTTCGACTGCTTGAAGTCCGCAATGATCAACGTGAAGGGCCCATTCGTCTCGATCGGGTCACCTCCGTACCCATCGACGCGCAACCCTCTTGCCCCGATGTACTGCGCCCGATCGGCAGTATCTAGCTCCCCAGATTCGACCAGCTCGCGACAAAAGAGGTCGAAGAAGGCATCCTCGGCGAGTTGTTGATCCGCCTCAGCGGTACTGTGTACCTCCTGGAAAAATTCCTCGTAGAAGGCCTCGAGATCAGTCGACATGATGGGGCCCCCGAAGAGCTTGGATGACGGCCGCCTGGTCCGTTTCGTACTCCGAGCACTCCACAAGCGAAATCGCGTACTCCACCTTCGTGACCCCTGCAGGCAGCACGGCGGGAACGATCCGGGGGAACTCTCCCTCGACCACAAACAGACGGCTTGCTCCTTCGAGCCATCGCACGTCCGAGTAGTCGTCGTCCCAACGCAATCCCGCGGCGGCCAATAGATTCTCATACAAGTCCGCCATCGCTGGATGACCGGGTACAAGCCGATCCCGAATGAGCCCCGCCACCTCGGTCACCGAAAAACCTTCCCCTGAATCCGGCGGTGCCCGATCCAATTCCACGACGTGCAGGAAGAGCGCGTCTAGGCCACTGCCGTCCAACTGCGCGGGTGTGGAGATCGCCACGAACGGCTTTGCCGCACCCCGGCGCGCCTTCGCCTCGATACAAACCCTGCCTATGACGAAGTCCGTCGGCGAGCCGAGCGGCCCTTGCCATGCCAAAACGGCATCTGCCTCCGAGAGACTCGGCAACAGTAAATCACGGAGCACCATGAGTTCACCGATGAGTCCCTTTTGCTGCTCAAGTGACAGCCGGCCGTCGTCTCCACCGCGCAACAGGTGGTGCCATCGCCATGTCCGCGCCAGCGTGACCTCGACCGCCTGATGTTCGGTCGCAGCAGCCTTTGTGCTCCCTACAATGTCCCGGCACAACCGATAGAACAGGTCTCGGTGTTCGGGGACGAGTAGCTTGAAGGCGAGCATTCGAGATTCCTCCCGTTCACCTTCGGACTCGAAGATCTCGATTCCGCGTAGGGTCGGAAACCGGCTCTTCGGGTTCGCTTCGAGCCCATGCTCAAGGACCAGCATGCAGCGACGGTCGATCCCTCTCGCCCAGAAGAAGCTCCACGGGAGCGTCGCGTCCACACGCCGAGCACTGATAACGCTTGTGCTGCTGAGGGGCTCCAGATCCTTCCACGGATCCTCACTCATTGCTCGTCAGTCCCCTCATCGTCCTCGACCTCTGTCGCGTAGTTCTCGTGGAGCCACGTCGGTGTCACCACATACTCCACACGGGCCTCCTCCCTGGCGGTCTTCGGGAAACTGATACTCCAAGCGACCACCGGTTCCGGATGTCTCTCATCGGGACCTCCCTTGTCCGGGAGAAGAATGCGAAGCAGATGCACGATCAGCAGAGGATACGTCCGTGCTGCTCTGTATATGTGGTCCGGGTAGTTCGTCCTTCCCGGATTCTCCTCTTCGTAGAGTTGTTCAACTCTTTCAATTTCAGGCCGGCTCAGCCCAGTCTTCTCAACCCCACGTGATGCCACCCGTTGCTTCTCGGTGATCAGTAGGGTCCGCTCGTCACTTCGCTTTCCGGCCGACCGACGCTGACAGTTGATAGACACACCGAGCGATTCGTCGCGCAATGTGTCCGTGTCTGAAGCAATGCTCGTGAACAAGATATCCCAATGCGACAGCTCGTCATTCTCACGCTCCTTGATATATCGTCGGATCGGACTCCCATCGGTCAGCATCGATCCTGCATGGTTCTGGAACTCCCGCAGAAACGAGAATACGGGGTCGACCGGCGCCTTCCTTACGAGCCAGCCACCTTCACACCGCTCGGCTTCTTGCACGGGGCATCCGGCCACAGCAAGCCGCTTTGCCAGAAGCCGGGCAGCAGCAAGGTTCTGACCCAAACTGGTGGGGTCCCGACGAAGGATTGCCGTCTCGACAAACTTCTTGCCCAGACCGATTCGCTGGACGACACGTTCGCCCGATCCCATCTTATTGCGCGCCGTGATGATGAGGGTGTCCGGGTGACTCCGGACCTTCAGCCCAAACTCCTGGGGAGTCGCGTTCACGGCCTCCATGCTCCTGAGCTCATCTCGGAGCAGCTCGATCGACTCGGTGATATGGGCGTACCAGCCCTCTGCCTCCTCCGGCATCCACACCCGACAGAGATCATCATAACCTGGCCGGTACCCGAACCATCTCCCCATCTGCATCAAGGTGTCGTACATGATCGAATTGCGGAGGAAATAGCTCGTCGTCAGCCCCTCGAGTGTGAGCCCTCGAGAGAGGGAATAGCCGCCCACCGCCACAACATTCAGCCCCACGTCCCGATGGTCCTTGTACGACAGGCTGTCAGACGACTGACTGTTCACCTGTGCCACTCTTATCTGTGCCGCCGCCTTGTGGAGCAGGCCCTGCACAATGTCCCAGCCTGTACCCGTTGACTTGAACTCGCGACGCCAGAGCCGATGCAGCGCGTTCATCTCGGGATCACTTAATGCCCTAGTCTGCGACAGTGCGCCATTGACCCGTACACTACTCTGGATGTCGCGGAGCTGCTCATGCAAACGGTTGGCGATCTTGCCTTGGACGTTCACGAACCGCGATACATTCACAAGCATCGAGCAGTGCAAGGCGCTGTGGCCCCGAGCGAGCCGGATGGCCTTAGACAAGACGAACACGCGCAGGGCGTCGACGAGGCTCGGTGGAAGCCCCGTGACAGGGGTATCGATGGTGTGTCGAAGAGGAAGGATGTCGTGATGATCCTCGATATAACGGATGACCTCTGTTGATCCAGCATCCGCTTTCGGATTCGGATCTGTTGTGATCATTGAACTTAGGAGATTTACCGGTCGGATTCCCGCTGTTTGATTCCCGCCAATTGGGCTCAGGTCCGAACTCTCCGGCGGTTTGCGAGCGCCTGCCTGAGTTGTCCCTCGTCCGCCCGCTGATAACACTGGAGGACGGTCTTGGCCGTCTTCCAGCCGCCCAACTCGCAGAGCACCTTGAGGGGCTGGTCCATGAGATCGGAGGCGAACTTCCGCCTCAGCGAGTGCCAGCCGCGGCCGCGTTTCGGCTCCAGACCTGCGAGCCCTTCGGCCCTCTTCCACCAACCGCGGGTGATCCAGGAGCCCACACTCACCGAGGGGTCCCTCGACGAGGGCAGCACCGGAGCGCTGCCGGTCACGGGGTTCCGCCCCCGCGCCGACTCCAAGGCTGCGATTGCTTCAGCGGTCACCGGCGTCCGGTGCTCGTATCCGGTCTTCTCGTGCTCGCTGCGCCACCGGATGGTTTCGCGTGCCAAGTCGATGTCGGACCACCGGAGCTTGCGGATGGCTCCGATGCGGTGTCCGGTCTCGTGCGCGAGCACGAGCGCGAGATGGAACCGCCAATCCACCTCTTGGGACACCTTCAGAAGCGCTTGGTACTCGTGTTCGGAAAGAACGACCCGGGTGGGGTTCTTCTCCATGGGCATCTTCAGGCCCCTGAGCGGGTTCGACTCGAGGAGCAGGCGGCCCTGCTCGTCCCTCGACCTCGAAGCCCAGTTGAGGACCGAGATCAGGTACCTCAGGTCGTATTCGATCATCCGATCCGACACGGGCCTCCCGCTGGGGCCTACGCTTCCCGCCCTGCGCGCCCGGATGAATCGGTCCCAGTCGCGCTGCGACAAGGTCGCCGGGTCGCGGCTCCTTCCCAGGAACCCGAGGAACATCTTCGCCGCGGTCCGGTCGTGCTGCCGCGAACTCAGGCCCTTGGTGGGCGTCACCTCTTCACCGTAGATGTCAAAAAGCGTTCCCAGGGTGAGCGGCTCGGGCTCGGCGTTCTTCTTGCCGTTCAGCTCCGGTCCGGCGAACCCGGCGGCGAACTCGTCCGCCTGCCTCCTCGCCTGCCTCCAGTCGCGGTGCTTCAGCGACCTGGTGAGCCTGCGCCCGTTCTCTCGCCACTCGATCTGGTACAAGCCGGTCTTGGGATCGGGGAACACCCTCACCCGGTTCCGGCCCCATTCGCCGGCGCTGTAGCCGCGCCGGACTCGTTTCGTGCGTGCCATCATTCGATTCCTTTTTCGATGATGGACTGCACGATCTGCGCGTTTGAAACGTCGCGACGGCGGGGCTTCTCCGCCAGTCGCGGCTCGGCCGGCGCATGGGCCTTCCGTGGCAGGTGCGTGCGTGCGATCCTGGGCGCGCCGGGGCGTCCGGCGTTGGGGATCCGGCCGTCGCGGACCAGGCGGCCGAGATGGTCGGCGGAGTATCCGCTCTCCGTGGCCGCCTCGACGAGCGAGAAGGTGGTCTCGTCCCTTTCGACGAGCGTGGCTTCGAGTTCGGCGGCGCAGCTCTCGAGCGCGGTGGCCGGAGTCTCGCCCCCGTAGCGCCGGAGCGCCTTGGCGTGCCTGCGCCAGTTGGCGGGCAGTGTCTCGACGGACGTTCGCTCTCTCATGCGCGTTCAGTCCCAGTCGCCTTCGGCGTCCCTGCGGAGCGCTTCGGTGAGGCCCGTATCCCCCGCGCCGCGCCGGACGGACCGTTCGGCGAGATCGACGCGGCGTCCGAGGTCGGCGAGCCCGGTGGCGCGCGCGACGGCGTAGATGGCGGCCGCGACGGTCGCGAGCGCGAGGGCCATGTGGAGGGAGAGCAGGACGCCGTAATCGGCGAGGATGACCGGCCAGAACGGCGACAGGTATTCGAGGCGCGGCCCGCCGAGGATCATGGCCGAACCGGCGATTGCGGCGGTAAGTCCCGCGCTGATCTTCCAGGGTTGCATGGGCTAAAAGTCCTCCGGGTCGTCAGAGTTCGACGGCGGCCGGGTCGCGGTCGGCGGGTCCGCGCAGCCAGGAGCCGCCGTCGCCGCCCAGGCCGAGCTTGCCGAGGAGTTTCCCGGCGGCCGGCCCGTTGGCGTGGAGCGCGAACCCGGCGGCGGCCTTGGCCCGGACGGCCCCTTCGCGGTAGTTGCCGGAGACGGCCTCGATGTTGACGCGTCCGGTCCGGCCTTCGGCGTCCGTGTACTCGATCTGCGCGTCCGGGTGGAGCACGCGGCCCTCGTCGTCGAGGGGGAGGCCGAGCTCTTGGGCGATCCTGTGCCGTTCGGCATCGGCGGCCCGCTTGCCGTTCTTGAGCCGGGCGGCCTCGCTCGCGCGCGCGACGGCGCTCTTGAGTTCGGTGTCGAGCCGGACGCGCTTGACGGTGGCGCCCTGTTCCACGAGGCGCTGCCGTTCCTTCCAGCAGGCGCGGTAGACGGCGGTGTCGTGCGCGGCCTCGGCGGGCCTGGTGCGTGCGATCCGGATCTGCTGTGCGGGATCCATCCCG
Organism: Longimicrobiales bacterium; assembly: GCA_965238005.1. Lineage (GTDB taxonomy): Bacteria > Gemmatimonadota > Gemmatimonadetes > Longimicrobiales > Gaopeijiaceae > CBDCKN01. The sequence goes on along the minus strand of OZ250165.1, from coordinate 845,714 downwards.
CGTTCGGCGGCGAGTTTCCGGGCCTTGGCCACGCCATTGCGGGTGAGGGAGAGGACCTTGAAGGGATTGCCCTTGGGTCCGGTGGCCCGGGTCTCGGTGACGAGCCCGTCCCGTACCCAGGCGTTCACGGCCCGCTTGGTGGTGTGGGGATGGCCGCCGAAGCGGGCTTCGGCGAGGTCGCGGTAGGAGACGGCGCCGTAGACGCCGATATCGGCAAGTCCGCGGGCGCACCGTTCGGGGAAGGAGATGGACCCGCCGTCCCGGCCCGCGGCGTATTCTCGACGATGGCCGTTCCGCATGCGTTGCTTCTCGCGGCTGGGTGGCGCGGCGGAACGGGGGTCCTCCTCGACCGTGCGGTCGAACATCTCCCTACCTCTCATCGGTTGCTCAGCGGCTCGGCCCGGAGCTGCGCTCGGGCGTCGGGAGCGGCGGCACGGGTACTGGGGTCCGCTGGGGTCCGGGCGCGCGGGTCGCGGCCACGGCCACGGGATCCCGTGCGGCCAGGCGCTCGCGGTGGCGAGTAAGCACGAAGTCCGAGATCTTCTGCGCGTCGGCCGCTGCGCGCCGGATCTCGCGGGGATCCTCCTCGAGCGCGGCGATCCAGCCCTCGACGTACGCGGCGCCCCGGCTCGGATCGTGCCCGACGCCCACGCGCTCGCCCGTCATCATGGCGCTGATTTCGGCCCGGAGTTCCTCCTTCGCGTAGTCGGGCGAGCCGAACCCGGTCTTGATCCCTTCGACGAGCGTCTCGCGGTTCATCCGCTCGGGGTGGCCGGTGCTGTGGCCCAGCTCGTGGAGCGCGGTTTGGTAGTAGTGGTTGGCGGAGGGGAACTGTCCCCGTTCGGGGAGCACGACCTCGTCGCGGTTCATGTGGTAGTAGGCGCGGTCGCCCGCGACGTGGCGTATCGGAACCCCGCCGTCTTCGAGCACCCGTTCGGCCTCCTGGTGGGTCTTCCAGAGCGGCTCGGGCGTCGGGGTGGACCGTGCGGGCAGCCCGTCGGCCTGCTCGGCGTTGAACACCGTGTACTGGCGGACGAAGGGCGCCTTGAGCCGCTCGTAGCGGTAGACGCGCTTGCCCTCGGCGTCCCTCCTGGGCCGGCCTCGCTCGTCGGTGACTTGGGTCCTCTTGTGATCCTGAAAAGAGAGGATGCGGGTGCCGGTCTCGCCCTTCCTGACCTGTCCGCCCCGGGCCTGGATCTGGCGGTAGGTGCCCCAGCGCACGTCGCCGTAGCCGCGCTCCTGCTGGACGGCGGCCAGGTGCAGGCTGTTGCCGCCGCGATAGGAGCGGTCGGTGTCCACGTTCGCGGGGAGCACCCGCTCGCCCGGCGCCCACGGCTTCTGCCAGGGGGCGGTGCCCTGCCGGATCTGCTCGATGACCCGGTCGGCGAACTCGCGGTGATACTCGTCGTGCTTCATCGGTCGTCCTCCTCCCCGTGCGGATCGGCGCCGGCGCCCAAGATGTCGTCCTCGCTCCCGACCTCCTCGGGGAAGAGGCCGTACTGCTCGGCGAGGTAGGCCGGGACCTCGAGCGTCTCGCCGCCGTCGCGCGCGAGCTCGCGGTCGAAGTCTTCGAACGTCTCGACGCGGATGGTCGTGTCGTTGCCCGTCATGCGTTCACCTCCTTCGGTGTGTGGGTCTGTTCCTTCTTCCGGGGCTTCGCCGCCCCGCTCGATATCGGTTCGGTGACCCAGCGGCCGGTGGCCGCGTCGTAGCCCTGGACCTGGATGGCCTCCTCGACGAACCGCCGGCCCCGTTGCCGGGTGATGTGGAGCACGAGCGAGATACCGTCCACGACGCCCCGGCAGGTGACGTCCCAGGGGAGCGCGCCCTCGGCCTGCATGGCGCAGCTCGCCAGCCGCGAGAGCGCGGAGCGGGCGTTGTTCGCGTGCACGGTGGTCAGCGATCCGCCGTGCCCGGTGTTGAGCGCCTGGAGCAGGTCGGCGGCCTCGGCGCCCCTGACCTCGCCGACGACGATGTGGTCGGGCCGGTGGCGGAGCGCGTGGCGCACCAGGTCCCGGATCGAGACCGGCGTCTCGGTGCCGACCGTCCCGGCCTCGAACCGGACGCAGTTCGCGCGGTCGATCCTGAGCTCGAGCGTGTCCTCGATCGCGACGATCCGCTCGTCCTCGGGCAGCAGTTCGATCAGCGCGTTCAAGAGCGTGGTCTTGCCCGACCCCGTGCCCCCGGAGACGAGGATGTTCCTTCGGGACGCAAGCGTGGTGCGGGCGGACCGGAGGACCGCCTCCGGCAGCGAGCCCATGGTCACCAAGTCCTCGGGCGAGAACGCGCGCCCCCCGAACCGGCGGATGGTGATGGCGACCTCGGGAGCCGCGGGCGGGGTGCAGATGGCGACCCGCGATCCGTCGCCGAGCCGGGCGTCGAGGATCGGCCGCGCGGCGGGATCGAGCCCGAGCGGCCGGGCGATGTGGATTGCGGCGCGGTGGAGCCAGGCGGCGGTGAGTGCGGGAGCGTCGTGGGGCTCCAGTCTCCCGGCTCGCTCGACCCAGACGTTGCCGGGTCCGTTGATCATGATCTCGGAGACCTCCGGGTCCTCGAGCAGCACCTCCAGGCCCGGAAGGAACGGGGTGAGGTGCCCGACACCGCTCGCGCGCTTCATATCCGTCCCTCCTCGCGGAGCCGCCAGTAGCCCGTCTCCCGCGGCAGGTAGTGCGGCTTGAGGTAGACGCGCCGTGCGGGGAGCGACTTGACGCCGTCGTAGGGCAGGCAGATCGCCTGGTAGTTCGCGAGCAGCGAGAACTCGCGCGGCGTGAACACCGGCTCCCTCTGTTGGCGGAACGACTTGCTGGCGCCGATCGTGCCGCGTCCGCCTCCGGCGCGTCCGGAGAGGAGCGAGAACTCGGGCCTGCCGGTGTTCTCGGTGAACGTGTAGGAGGCCTGCGTCTTCATGACGGAGCCGCACATCTCGGACGCGACCCGCGCCGACGCCTCGTCGGAGAGCGACAGGAAGATCCGCGTGCGGAGCGTCTGGACGAGCGTGCGCCAAGCCTCGCCCGAGGGCAGCACGGAGCGGAGCGAGGAGATCGACTGCGTGGCGACGATCGGGATGCAGCGGCACTGGCGCGTGAGCGCGAACGCCTTCTCGTCGCCCGAAGGGTCGTCCTGCCCGACGGTGGCGAACGCCTGGTATTCGTCGCAGATGAAGACGGCGGGTCGCATGTAGCGGTCGGGGCGCCGGGCCAGTTCGGCGGGGCGCCGGAGCAGCGCCTGCATCCAGGCGTTCTTGAGAAGCACGCCGATGGCGCGGGCGAGCGCGGGGTTCGCTCCGGCGGGCATGTCGAGCGCGAGGACCCGTCCGTCTTCGATCAGTTCGGAGAGCGGCGGCAGCCGTCGGCGGAGCCCCGGCATGGGATGGCCGGCGCCTTCGGTGTCGTCGCTCTCGTCCGGCGTAGCTTCATCCGGCGGTTGCTCCCCGGCCGGCGGCGGCGGACAGAACACGCCCGCGACCTCGGGCTGGTCGAAGAGCGAGAGGAAGACGCTGATGCCCTCGACGATCGAGGTGCGGAGCTTAGCGTCGAGCACCGTCCAGTCGTGCAGGTACCACCGCTCGATGGCCTCGACCTGCTCTCTGAACTCGCCGCCCGCGCCTCCCGCGGCCGCTTCCACCTCGCATGCGACTTCGCGCTTCGCGAGCTGCGCCCGAAGCTCCGCGTCCATCCGGCAGCGCACCTGTTCAGTGCCGGGCACCGGCGCCCAGTCCCACTTCTTGAGCGCCTCCGCATGGGCGATCATGTCGTCGCTGGAGATGACGGCGTCCACCGGAGAGATACGGTCGGCCATCTCGCGGGCCTCGCCGATCTTGTGAGCGAACAACTCCGCGTCCACGGTGCAGCGGTAGATGTCCCGGAGCGTGACCCAGCCCCCCGGCAGGAGCCGGTGCAGTTCGACGATCCACCGCACGAGGTTGGTGTACGCCTGCTGCCAGAACGGTTCTCGACTCTTGCCGAAGAGCTGGTTGATGAGGGAGGCGACGCCGTAGGCCAGCGAGTAGGAATCGAGCAGCGGATCGTCGAGCGGGTTCCACTGCCAGGAGCCGTCGAGCCCGATTTCGAGGTAGTCGTCCCCGCGCCCGGCGTCCTCGAGGATGCGGCGGACCTGATGACAGAAGTCGCCCTTGACCTCAAGCACGAGCGCGCCCGCACGGCGGCCGGGATCGTCCGCCCGCCAGGAGAGAAGCTGCTGGGCGAACGGATACATGCAGGCGGTGGTCTTGCCGGTGCCGACGGCCCCGACGATGAGGACGCCGGTGTAGAGCCCCTTCTCCGGGACGACGAGCCACGACGGCCGCTCGCTCTCGCGCGGCACGGTCGGATGATGCAGTTCGCCGATCACGAGCGAGGGCGCCTCGTCGCCGGGCGAGGTGGGCCATGCGGGCAGCTTCCCGCGCGCGCCGCGCCGGGTACGCGGCTCGAGCCAGACCCTCGAGACCGAGAGGCAGACGCTGCCGGCGAGCAGCAACGCGACGGCTGGCGCCGCGTAGTACCAGACGTGGATCGCCGTGTGCAGGCCCGGATCGTGGTAGGCGATCAGGTCCAGCACGGGGTTCCCGCCGATGCCCGGAAACGGCGCCAGGAACGCGCGGACCGTGGCCGCCGTCAGGGCCACCCCGATGATGACCAGCGTCCAGGGCCTCATCGGTCCGACACCCTTCCCGGAGGGCTGCATAGTAGGATATTACCATTTCGTCCAGCCAAGTCCCGTATTGTACATAACTGACTTGTTTATATTGACTTATCATGAGACATGAGGATGTTTCTTGTCCCGTACTGAGCCGCTCCATCCCCTTGCATCCGCCAGTCTGTGGCGGATATATTGGCGGGTATGACACTCGCCACACGACCTCCGCAACGCAAGCCGCGCGGCCGGCATCCCGACAACGCCCTGACACCCGCCTTCGTCCGCAACGTGAGCCAGGCCGGCCGATATTGTGACGGCCAGGGCCTCTATCTCGATGTCCGGCCCACGGGGAGCCGGGGCTGGGTGCAGCGCCTCACGATCCGCGGTCGCCGAACCGAGCTTGGGCTCGGAGGATTCCCCCTGGTCTCGCTGAAGGAAGCGCGCGAGAAGGCGTTCGCGAACCGGAAGCTGGCCCGCGACGGTGGCGACCTCCTGGCCGAGAAGCGGCGGGCCGAGTCGATGCCCACCTTCGCGGAGGCGGCGGGGCAGGTCTGGAACCAGCTGCGGCCGGGCTGGCGCTCCCCTCAGCATGCGCAGCTCTGGCTGAAGAGCCTGGAGCGCTATGCCATCCCCCGCATCGGGGAGATGCCGATTGCGAAAGTGACGAGCGCCGACGTGATCGGGATTCTCGCACCGATCTGGCACGACATGCCGCCCACCGCCCGGAAGCTGCGCCAGCGCATCCGCGCGGTCATGGAATGGGCCGTGGCGATGGATCTCAGGCCCGACAACCCGTGCGACCGGATCGGTCCGGTGCTCGGAGCGCAGGGGGGGCTTGTCCGGCACATGCGGGCGTTGCCGCACGGTGAGGTGGCGTCCGCGATCGAGACGGTGCGGGCGTCGAACGCGCGGCCAGTGGTCAAGCTGGCCTTCGAGTTGCTGGTGCTGACGGCCGTACGCTCCGGCGAGGTCCGGGGGGCGGTCTGGACGGAGATCAACCGGGACACAGGCGTGTGGACCATCCCGGCGCTGCGCACGAAGGGGAACCGCGAGCACCGGGTGCCGCTGTGCGGGCGTGCGTTGGAGATCCTCGAGGAAGCGCGGATGCTCGGTCGCGGCAGCCCGCTCGTGTTTCCGGGCGTGCGCGGGAAGCCATTCGCGAGCACGGCGCTGTCGGAACTGCTCGGGGAGTTGAAGATCGCGGCCGTGCCGCACGGCTTTCGGTCGAGCTTTCGCGACTGGGCGGCCGAAGAGACGGACCACCCTCGCGAGGTGGCCGAGGCGGCGCTGGCGCACCAGGTCCGCAACCAGATCGAGGCAGCGTACCGGCGCTCGGACCTGTTCGAGCGCCGACGCCGACTGATGAACGACTGGGCTGCCTACCTAGCCAGCGAGCGTCGAGACGCGGAGGCCGGACCGGTCCGCTGAGGCGCTGGCTCATGACCGTTAGGGGTCAAGAGCCAGCCTACGCAATGTTAAACATTGCGCTCTGGCGAGGGGGCGCTCCGCACCCCCTTCGATCCCCCAGCGTCCCGTGCCGCTGCCGGGGCAGCGGGCGGGCGGGGGGCACCGCCCCCCGAGCCCCCCTGCCGGTGCGCTGATGGCTGATCGCCGCACCGGCACCGCCGCCACCGGCGCTCGATGGCCTTCCCGCGAAGGGATCATTGGACCGGGAGCGACCCCAGGGGGCGGAGGCGGGCGCGTGAAAACGCGCACGGCCCCGCGCCCGTACCGGATCGTCAGATCGGGGGGTCGCTCCCGGTCCGGTCGGTGCCGCCCGTGCGGCGCTGACCGACCTGCTCGCGGAAGCGTAAGACGCTGCCGCCTCGACGGATATGCGGTGGGTCCAGTGTGAATCGCCGGAGGGCAAAAGTGTGAATCGACCCCCCGGGTCGTTTTCACACTCCAGTCGTGGCATGACAGGCAGGCCGGTCATCGGAAGTGCGCCCCGGAGAGGCGCACCGTTTGGCGTTCCTTCTTCGTCAGTGCGACGATGCGCTTGAGGTCGGCCTGAATGCTCCTATACCCTTAGAGCACTCGGTCGTTCCCCTGTTGGCACAGCCAGCTATGGGCCGTCCGCAGGCCTGTGGGGGCCTCCGGGAGCAGCCTTTCTCGAACGCTCCGCATGGACAACCGCTTCTGCGTCACCGTCTTCCTCCTCTCCGCGAGGGACCTCTACGAGCATGGAAGAACGGGCCGCTACATCCGGACGGCGGGCGAGCGCCGAATGACGATCATGTCGGATCAACATTCCGGTCCATGCTTGCGCCGACGGTGTCATCGGTAGCGCGCCACGGACGGGCGCACGGCCTGGTAGCTGCGTCCGGTAGCGGATCGACGCGGGGCCGTCAGACTCGCGCGAGCTCACCCCTGAAGACTCCTCTTTCCGCAGCGGCTGCATTTCCATTCATCCGACCATTATGGTATATGTAGTAACGTACTGATCAATATGATGGAGACTCATTCATGGAACGGACCCCGGAAATGTCGCCCGACCGGATACGAGCGATCCGCGAAGGCCTCGCTCTAACGCAGGAGGAAGCTGGCAGGCTCTTGGGAGGCGGTCCACGGGCCTTCACCAAGTACGAGGCCGGGAGCCTGAAGCCGAGAGCCGCCGCGATCAACCTGCTGCGTTTACTGGAAGTATATCCCGACGCGCTTCGGGTTCTTCGAGGAGGCGAGCTTCATCCAGCGAGTTCTCGGGTGCCCGCCCCGTTCCAGGTGGAATCCGACGACATCGCGTCGCTTGGGCCTCCTGCGTTTCCCAGTCTTCTGCGACAACTCCTCTCTGCTGAGGCCCGAGAGTACGGCCTCCCCCAAGACGGTATCCGCGTCCCCAGCAACATCCATGTCCCCGATGGAGGGGAAGACGGGCGCATCTCATGGAGGGGCGGTCCCGAGCGCACTCCATTCCTGCCGTCCCGGCTATGCCAGTTTCAGTTGAAGGCCGGCAAGATATCGCCCGCTCGGGCGGGCGAGGATGTGCTGACGAACGAACCCGAAGTGAAGACGATGGTCCGTTCGGTCCTCGAGCGGGGCGGAAACTACATCATGCTCTGTGCGCAGCCCTATAACCAACGGCAGGTAGAGGCGCGGCAGCGTGGCATCTGTGACGCTCTGACGAAGGCCGGATTGTCGGTCCCGGATCACCTGATCGGCTTTTGGGAAGCCACTCAAATCGCCGCGTGGGTGAATACCCACCAATCGGTTGCCCTCTGGGTCAGGGAAGAGGTGAGGCTCGGGACGCCAGGCGGCTTTACTTCGTGGAACCATTGGAACGGCCGTAGTGAGCACTCTGTGCCATGGGTAGAAGATCCCCGACTGGCCGACCTGCGCCGCACTCTGCGAAACAGGATGACCGAGCCCAGCACGGTTCTCCGGGTGGTCGGATTGTCGGGCATCGGCAAGTCCCGGCTCTGTCTCGAAGCTCTGAAGAGGGTCGGCGAAGACGAGATTGTCGGCCGCTCGCTTCGGGACTACGTAATGTACGCAGTACAGTCTGAAGTGGGTGCGGAAGCGATTCATCCCATCGTCGAGAAACTGGCCGTCTCCGGCGGACGCGCGGTCGTGGTTGTGGACGACTGCGACGCGCGAAGCCATGCCATCTTGGCCGGGGTGGTGTCGCGCCCGGGGAGCCGCCTCTCGCTGGTCACCATCGATAATGAGATTCCCTCTCATATCGATGCCACCACCATCAAGATCGACGAAGCCCCGGCGACTGTCATCGAACCCATCGTCGACCATGCCGCTGCGACACTACAGGATGTGGACCGGCACCGCCTTGCACGCCTCTCGCGGGGATTTCCGGAAGTTGCAATCCGAATCGCCAAGGAATCTGATACGAGGCGGCGACACCTCACCGATCCGGCCGACGACGACCTCATTGACGAATTCGTCTTGGGTCGGAGGCCAACGGACCAAGCGCTGTTGCTCCAATCAGCCCAACTGCTCGCCGCGTTCGGGCCGGTAAGAGTAGAGCCTGCGGCAGAGGCACACCTCGGCGCGTTTCAAACGGTCGGAACGGAGTCCTCAGCTGAAGAACATCTCGCGAGAATTGCCGACCTTGGTCGCCAACTGACCCGCGATGACCTGTACGCAGGAATCCAACGACTCGTCCAACGAGGCGTAGTCAAGCGTAGAGGAGGACTCGGGACGATTCAACCGCGCCCAATCGCCGTTAGGCTCGCGGAACGACAGTGGAGGGAGTGGGACAAGGGGAAGTGGGACCGGGTGCTGTCGGGCGACATCGGCCCCGACCTAAGTGTCTCAGCGGCTCGGTGCCTCGCTGAGCTGAACGCTACGGAGATAGCCAACAGCGTGGCAGATCACGTCTGCCGGGAGCGCGGGCACTTCGACCGAGTCGATGGGATTGTCCTTCCAGGTCGTGCGGAGGTCCTCTCAGCCCTCGCCCAGATCAATGCGGATGCCGTCGCGGAGCTCATCGGCCGTTCCCTGGATCGCTTGGGCGACCTGGGGCAACTCGGAGACGGTGTTCGCCGTCCTATCGTCCGTGCGCTGAGCACGATTGCCTTCCCCTCCAGCACATTCATGGTCGGGGCTCGTCTGATGCTTCGACTGGCGGTCACCGGGAACGCGTCGGGGGTATCGGCAGCATCACGTCCCTTTGTGGAACTCTTTTCCCCGGTCCTTGGGGGCACCGAAGCCGACGGCGACGCTCGACTGCTGTTCCTCGACGAGGCCGCGGACACGAGTCACCAGGCGCAGTTGAGCCATGTCGTCGAAGCGCTCGTCGCCGGCTGCAGCGTGGGAGGGTACTCGTGGACGGTCGGCCCGGAGATTCAGGGCTCCCGGAGAGCATTGCATCCCTGGTATCCGAACTCGAAACAGGAACTGGCCAGGTACATCGCGGGATGCGTGAACCGCCTGGGCGGACTCGCGGCGAGAGACGACGATGTGGGGGCGAAGGCCCGTTCCGATCTCGGCGGGGCAATCTCGTCTCTGGTGTGCGACGGATTCCTCGAAGCGGTGGAGGAAGCCATCCATAGAGTTGTCGGCGCGGGCTGTTCCTGGACACTGGCGCTGCGACAGCTGAAGGCTGTCCTCGACCATGACTCCGAGCTCATCGACGACGAGACGTCCGATCGCGTTCGGTCCCTGGTCGACAAACTCGAGCCGACCAGCCTTCGGGAACGTGTCCAGGTTTTCGTCACCGAGTCTCCGATGCCGGGATTCGTGGAAACGGAATCGTCTATATCGGCGCAGTTTGAGCGTTATCGCGCCATCGTCCATGGCTTGGCCGACGAGCTTCTAGGGGAGTCACCGACCCTCAGGGACCTCCTGCCCGAGCTCAGCAGCGGAAGGCAGTGGATGGCGGACGAACTCGGAGAATCGCTCGCGAAGTTTGCGCCGTCACCGCTTGAGTGGCTAGAGCCGATTGTTCAGGCCATCGTGGGCGTGCCCGCGTCCGACCGAAACTATGACTTGCTTTCCGGATTCGTGGCCGGTCTCCCAACGCGATTCCACGATGAAGCCGAAGCTTTCAGGACGAGAGCGGTAGGATCACCCGATCTTGCCCCGGCATTTCCCAGGATTTGCAGGCGCGCCGGTCTCACCCCGAGGGACATCACCTGCGCCATAGACGCTCTGGATCGGGGCACTCTGTCGCCGTGGGACCTGCACCACTGGGCCTTTACCCGGGTGCTCGACAAGGTTCCCCCCGCTGCGGTGGCGCTGCTGCTTGACGCGATGCTCGACCATAGCGCCCCGTCCTTTGCGCTCGCGGTCACTATCTTGGGCCGGATTCTCCCCGATGAAGGCGAGAGGACCGAGGAGTCCGGACCGGACATCTCCAAGCTCGCCGACTTTCGGCCCCAAGTTCTAGAGATGGCCCGGAACGCCGGTCGTTGGAGCGGGACGGAATCCAAGCCTCCACCGAGCCTGGCGGGATCCGGAATCGACCTGACCGTGACGGACTACTACTTCGAGAAGATTGTACTGAGGATGCTGGCCAAGGGTCGCGAGGATTCCAACGCTCGCGCGACGGCTCTGGCCCTCGCTCGAACCCTGGCTCACGGAGACCACCACGGTTGGCTCAATCCGAGGAGCACCAAGCCGACTTCTGTGCTCACCAGAATGCTGGCCGGTTTTCCGGAGATCGTGTGGCCGCTCATCGGAGGAGCCATCGTGGGGAATCGTCGGTTCGCAAGTCGCATGAGGTATGTTCTCGGGCGTCCGTACACTTTCGGCCGCGACATCAGGCCACCGATCCTGGACGTTCCTGAAGACACGCTGTTCGCATGGTGCCATGCCAACCCCGATGGCGCTCCCACCTTCCTGGCGCAGTGCTTGCCGATTCTATCGCCGGAAGGCGACGATGGGGAAACCGGCTTCTTCCATCCCGTGGTGTCCCGACTCTTGGACGAGTTCGGCGAGCGCGACGATGTACACCAAGCCTTGGAAAGCAACATCCATACCTACAGCTGGTACGGTTCTTCAGCTAGCTACTATTTCCGCTACAGGAAGCCCCTCGAACGGCTTCGCACCCACCCAAAGGCCGGAGTGCGGCAGTGGGCGGAGAAGATGCGTGGCCAAGTTGCGCGCTGTATCACGCGCGAGACGATCCGAGACGAGGAACGGGAGGCGCAGGGACGTTGGCTCTGTTAGTGCCGGGGAAATCGGGCGTTGATTGCCACTGGGTGCTCGATTCTTCCTTCGAGAGATCAGCAACCGTTTCGGGCAAGTAGTTCGTCCAGCGCCGCGTCGTCCGTGATGTCGGCGGGCCAACCGTAGGCGGCGGCCACGGCGGCGTCGAGCTGGGCGTGGGCATCGAGGAGCCATTGTGGCCGGGTGTTGTAGAGGTTGGTCAGGGTCCGTGTCTTGAGCGTTGTCGCAGCCTTCTTGTCACGCGGTAGCGGGCGTGGCGGATAGCCGGGAACGGGTTCCTCGACCCATTCCACCCACTCAGGCGGGTTGAGCCAGCGGTCGCGTAGTTCGACGAGCCGCCGCGCCGCCGAAGCGATGGCTTGGGCGCGTGGATCCGTGAGGTAGTCGGTGGCGGGCACGTCGGGCGAGAATCCCTCTGGAAAGGGGAAGGTCTCGAAGGTGGTGGTGGGGGTGTAGCGCGGATCGTTGCCCTTGCCGAGCCAAGTGCCCATGTGGAGCGACCAGACCTCGTGGAAGCGGCTGTGCAGGATCCCGAACGTGGTGTCGTCCTCGCGGGCGATGACGATCAGCTGGTGGTCGGGGCAGATCCGGGCCTCGAGCCACGCGAACAGGCGATGCTTTGCGACGGTCGGCGTGGCGATGTACCGAGATAGCCCGTCGAGAGCCCTCCACATCCCTTGTCTCGGTTCGACGTGGCGCCACCAGTTGAGGCGGTAGGACTCGCGCCGATTCCCCTGTCGCATCGGGTAGACGTGTTCCTGGGCGTGCTGGAAGGGAGCCTCGTAGAGGGCGGCTTCCTCCTCCACCATGGTCCAGCCGAAGTCGACGATCCACTTGTCGGTGGGGCGTCGGGTGACGGCCATACCGTTCATCCACGGCGCGAGCACGTCTGAGTTGGGCCGACCGTTGGGATTTGCGGGCTCCTGAAGCCACTCCCGGGCGAGGTCCCCCGGAACGTCGAACGGACCGCCCTTGGTGTCGCCCATGAAGGCCACGCCCGCGTTTCGGGCGAGGCGCCGCGCCTTCGTCAAATCGACGCCAGCCCCGCCGCGGCGCGCCGTCAGATCGGTGTAGATCTCGTCCACCGTCTCGCCATCGAGCCGACGCTCCGGCGTAAGTTCGTCGTCCCTCAGCGAGAAACACACCAGCGAGACGCGCACGGCCGCCCCATCGATCACCCACGGCTCGTCGCTCCAGGCGTCGAAGATGTGTCCGCTGCCGGTCGCCCCTTCCAGTGCCCGGCGGTTCGCTCCACCCCGGATGGAGTTGGTCGCTACCAGGCCAACTCGCTTCGAGGCGCCTCTGCCCAAGTGTTCTCCGGCCTTCACGAACCAGTAGCAGACCAGATCGGCCTCGCGGGGCACCCGGCCCTCGTACACCCGGAATAGCTTCGAGACGTAGTCCTCGCCGAGGTTGGTGATGAGCAGCTTGCCGCCCAGGAACGGTGGGTTGCCGATGATGACATCGGCCTCGGGCCACTCCAGCTCACCGCCCTCGGACATCAGAATCGCGTCACGACACTCGATCGTTTCCAGCGGGTCGAGGACGGGCTCGCGCGAGCCCGGAAACCCGTTGCGCCGCATCCACTGGATTTCGCCGATCCATACCGATACACGGGCGAGTTCGGCAGCGTAAGCGTTGATCTCGATCCCCTTCACGTTGGCGGGGCCAACCGCTGGAAAGGCGCGCTGGAGCCCTATCGCCTCGGCTTCCAGCTGCACCCGGTGCTCCAGATCGTGGAGGGCGTGGAGTGCGAGGTAGAGGAAGTTGCCCGAGCCGCAGGCGGGGTCGAGCACGGTGAAGTTCCGTAGCCGTTCGAGGAACGAACCGAGCGAGTTCTTGGCCTGTCTGCGGTGCCGCGTCGCCGCCCCCTTCGATTTCGCTGCGTTCGCGCGCTCGAGGCTCCTGGCGATCCGGGCTTTCGCGGTCTTCCACTCGGCCAGCCACGGGCGCACGATCACTGGATCGATGATCCGCATGATCTTGTCCCGGTCGGTGTAGTGCGCTCCGAGCTGCGTGCGCTTGTCCGGGTCGAGGCCGCGCTCGAACAGGGTCCCCAGTATTGAGGGATCGATGCTCGACCAGTCCAGCGTGGACGCCTTCAGGGTCGTCTCGATCTGGCTCTTGTCCATGGGGAGGGCTGCATCGTCCTCAAACAAGCCACCGTTGAACCATTCCACGTCCTCGAAGCCCACCCGGCCGCCGGTGGACATCGCGCCGAACAGTTTCTGCGCCAGTGCCGCAAACTCCTCGGGCTGCCGACGCGCGTGCTCGAGCATGCGGGTGAACATGTCGTCGGGGAGCAGCCCCACGTCCTCGGCGAACATGCAGAACACGAGGCGGTTCACGAAGTGCGCCACCTCCTCCGGCGCGTGGCCCTGGTCTCGGAGCGACTGCGCGAGTTCGGCGAAGGTCTTCGCGGCGCGTTCAGTCAGCGTCTGCCTGGTCTCGCCCGGCCGCAGCCGCTCCGGGTCGGACATTGCCCACTTGAGCTTGTCCCGGACGGTGCCATCGACGAGATCGTCCAGTTCGAACTCCAGCGTCTTGCTCACGGAGTTCGTCCAGTTCGTCCGGATCCGGATCCGGTGCATGTCCGAGACGATCAACAGCGGCGGGTTCTCCAGCGCCAGGGCGTACTGCCTCAGCTGGTTGAACGCGGCGTCGAGGTCGGCGTGCTTCCCCTTGTACTCCCAGGCGAAGCAGTGCCGCTTCCACACGTCCGCCCAGCCGTCCCCGCCGGAGTCCTTGTGCGCTCCGCGCTCGAAGCAGTAGTGGTCGCCCCTGGGGTCAGCCTCCGCTGGCGTGGGTTCGCCGAGCAGTTGGCACAGGTCGATGAAGTGCTCCTGGGCCGCGGAGCGCTCCTTCAACTCCGAGGCGTGCCACTTCGCGATGAACTTGTTTGGGGTCAAAGTTGGATTCTCCGCGTGCCGAGAGGCTCTGCCGACCGCCCCCGCAACTTCACCGCCAAGCGGGGTATGTCCAGTGCTTGTCCTCCACGCGGGCCGCAAGGTCTTTCCGTGAGAGCTACACTCCGCTTTGCGCTTGTCATGAATGTATAAGCAACCCGAGGGACCGTTAGGGGCGATCACCCCCGCAGCGCGGGAGGGCCGCGCGGAGGTGGTCGAGGCGATCCGGGTGCCAGCGGATCACTTCCGGCGATGACCCGGAAAGACATCTTGAAACATGAGAAGGCGACGCTACCCGCGGGCTGGGCGGCGTGACACCGGGTCGGTTGGGCACGGATCGGAGCATCACCGATCCTGCGTTCAGCTGCTCGGCCTCGGGCGCGTGGCGATCCGGGGCCGACGCGTCCGTTCGTCCGTTCACGGCCACTACGGGCCTAGGAAATCCGTTTCGTCCCGGTGGAAATAATGGGGGGCAGAGCACCGTCGGCGAATACGTAACTCATTTATATAACATGAGTTACGTCCCTACCCGAGGCAGTCCGGAGGGACTGCTGGCTGGGAGCGACCCCGCAGCGGAGGGGAGGATGGGGCTGTCCGGCTCCATCCTCCCCGATGCCGATCGAGGCATGCCGAGATGGGGGGTCGCTCCCAGCCACGGCCAAGGAGCGCGGATCGGCATCCGCGCTTCGCTGGCCGTGGCGCAACCGCAAGAGCGCCAGCGACATGGACGGCCGATGCCGTGTCCGTCCGAACGGCGATTTCGTGTCCGGTCACCCGCAAAGTGAACCGGACACGCACGGATCGGCATCGGCGCCCGCGTGCGGCGCTCAAAACAGACCCCCCGAAAGCCGGGTCGAACGCCATACCGTGAAGCCGTCGATCATCGCTTCCGAGAGCGCGGTCGGGAGCGCGGCCCTGAGTTCGACGATCCGCGCCAGGCAGCCCCGGAGACTGCCGTACGCTTGGATCACGCTCTCGTCCCTGCCGCGGATGGCCTGTTCGATCCGTTCGATCTCGCGGCGGATCCGACGGCCGGTCGCGGACGCCTGCGAGCGGCTGGGGGGCCGGGTCGGGTCGGTCCAGTTGCCGAGGACCTTCTCCGCCCGCTCGAACTCCGCGCCGCCCAGGACGACCGCGATGGCCTCGACCGGCCGGTCCCGCTCCCTGAGCGCGCCCCAGAGTTCCCGGTGGGCGCGGCCCCAGGAGCGGAGGCCCGCGGCCGTCTCGTGGCCCGGATCGGCGTAGACGAACACCGCGCCCCGACCGTCAAGCGCAACGGGCAGCTTGAGGGGGAAGTAGCGCCGCGTCTCGCCTGCGGCGCCCCGGTACGCCCGGACGGGCAGGATGCTGCGCTCTAGCCCAAGCGCCTCGAACGCGCCGACCTTCTCGGGCTCGGTGGGGAGCCACGGCAGGCCGGTGTGCCCGATCACGTAGTCGAGCGAGAGCAGCCGGCGAAGGAGCACCTCGGCCGAGGCGATCCGGCGGTGGCGGACATCCTCGGCTCCGAGCGCCCGGTAGACTGCGCGCGCGGAGATCCGGCAGACCCTCCGGCCTGCGAGCCTGTCCATGGCCGCCAGCTTCCGGTCCAAAATGTCCCGGATGAATCGGCGCGCGGTGCGGTGGTGGATCCCGAGCCAGTCGGAGATCTGGTCTCGGGTGAACACGCCGCTGTGGAGACAGACCAGGGCGACCCACTCAGCCTCGCGGTCCGTCCAGCCGAACGCTTCGAGCGCCTTCTCGCGGCCCCGGAGATGTGCGATCATGGCTCCTGCCCGGTCACGAGCGCTTGGTCGGCCTGGAGGTAGGTGACGAGGATGCCCATCGGGTTGTGGACGACCAGCTCGCGCGGGATGGACCTGAGGAACTCGAACCGGAGCGTGAGCGACCAGCGCTCGCGCCGGATCTCCTGTCCGTCCCTCAGGTGCACCAGGTCGAAGTCGGCCGTCGCGCCGTGGGGCGGCTCGGGAGACGGATGGATGCGGAGCACGACCTGCTCGACCTGGAGCTCGGTGTCGGCGGTCCCGGCCGCCACGCTTGCGACCTCCGCGCCGTCCCGCTGGAAAGCGGCGTTCGCGAGTTCGGTCGACAGGAACCGAAGGCTCCGGGTCCACTGCTCCTCGACGGTCGCGCGGCGGCGCGAGTGGAAGTCGCCGACGAACCGGTGGAGGAAGTACTTGGTCGTGGGATCGAGCGGATCGGCCTGGGCGGTTGCGGCCTCGTAGGCGAGCGCCTCGGCGCGGCCGACCTCGTCTACGCGGACCACGATGGGACGCGGCGGCTCGGCGCCCGCGATCCGCAGCAGGATCACGGCGAGCAGGACGCAGCTCGCGGCAAGCAGGATCGCGAGCGTCCGGAGCCTCCGGTTCGCGTGGACCGCCTCGCCCCAGATCTCGGCGTACTCGCGGCCCGCATGGCGGTCTCGTTTCATTGGCGGCATCTCCTTGGGATTTCAGACGGGTGGCTTGGCGGGGGCCGCCGCGCGGCTGGCTCCCTGCATGGCGAGCGCGACGAACCCGGACCCGGCGGAGCCGGAGCCGGAGACGAGCATCGAGGCGAGCTCGCCGACCTTGAGTCCGGCCATGAGGCCGGAGACGACGAGCGGGAGAAGCACGACGGCCCAGAGCCAGAGCTCGGCCGGGTCGGCCGTGCCCGTGCCCATGAGCGCATCGGCGTAGGTCGTGATGTAGCCCAATCCGACGCCCATGAAGACGCGGAGCACGGCGCCGGCCACGACGCCGTAGAGCGTGTAGACCATGAGGGACCGGAACCATCCCCAGAACAGGAACGCGAGCGGCTCGAACAAGAGGAAGGCGATGAACACGGGTCCGAGCAGGATCACGATGGCGATCGCGACCTGCGCCCATATGACCTGCGCATAGGTGATGCAGAAGAGCGCCAGCAGGCAGAACACGAGCGAGGCGCCCATCACCAGCGTCACGAACGAGGAGAAGATCACGCTCACGCCCGCCGTCATGATCGACAGCAGGTTCCCGCCCGACCACGCGCCGCCCAGATGCGCGGCGTACGCTTGCACGAGCGCCGTCATCTCGGTGTAGCCGGCCGACACCACGTCGGAGATGAACAGGTTCTGGAGCCAGATCCCCCCTCCCGCCACCATGGCCGGGAACGTGAGTCCCACTCCGGGGATCGGGACGATGTAGTAGTGGAGCAGCGTGCGGGGGATCGCGATCCCGATCACGAGCCGAATGACCTGCCACGGCTCGAAGGTGCCGCTGAACGCGATCTTGAGACCCGTCCAGGCGACCATCACGGCGGCGAGCCCGCCCCAGAGCTGGAGCCCGAGCGCGTGCACGTCGGGCGCGGCGGCGCCGACGACGGTATCGAGCACCACGTCCAGGAAGCTCTTGAAGTCCTGGAGCTGGTCGTTGGGGATCTGCGCCGGAACGTTCGGGTCGATGGACTGCGGGGGGAGTTGCATTGCGAACGCTCCCCTCGCCTAGCGGCCCGTGTAGAACGACGGGATCCGGAACAGCAGCCCATCCCGGAGCGCGTCCCGATTTCGGGACGCGGCGGTGCGCATCGTCTCGGCAAAAGCGTTCGCGCGGATCCGGCTCTCGCGCCACTCGGCAAGGTGCTCGAGCCGTGCGAGTTCGGCCTGCCGCAGGCGGCTCGCCTGCTCGACCGCCTGGTGGGCCATCACCTGGCCGAGCGCCGCGTTGATCCGGCCCTGGCTCAGGGAGGCCGCCACACCGGCCTGCTGGAGCGCCGTGTTCGAGAGATTGCCGTTCGCGGCGAGGCCGGCGAACGAGCCCTGCGAGCTCTCGATCACCTCGGCGAGCGCGGCCGCCGCGTCGAGCGTCGCGTAGTCGAGCACGCGCTGCCGGTCGGCCGCCTCCCGGGACTGGCGGTAGGCCTCCAGCGCGCGCGTCGCGGCCTCGGGCGGATGGTCGCGGAACAGCGCGAGGATGTCGGCCTCGCCCACCCGGTCGGCCGTGCTTTGCGCGCTGCGCCACAGTCCGGTGAGCGAGCGGCCACCGCCCAGATCCCGGACGGCATCGACCGTCTCGCGGGCCGCGCCGCTGAAGTCGGATCCCCACGCAAGTCCGTTCCTCACGAGGCCCACGGGTTCGGCCGCAAGATCGGAGAACGGCGCGAGCAGCGCGTCGACCTCGCCGCGCGCGGCGCGCCTCATGTGGTCGAGCTGGTTCTCGAGCTCCGTGAGCTGGCGGGTCATCGCCCGCACCTGGCGGACCTGGTTCCGGATCTGGGTGATCTGGTTGGCGATCATCTGGGCGCGCTGGATCACGCCGCCGAGGCCGAGGCCGAACTGCGCGCTCGCCGGCGTGGTGCTCACGAGCAGTAGAAGCGGAATGAAGAGGGCGGGGGCGAGTGTGCGGTAGCGCATGACGGTGTTCTCCTTGGGGTCAGTGGATCGGCGTTGTCCCGGGCGTCGGGACCAGGACATCGGAGGTGAGCCAGATGCGCAGGCGGTGGCCGGCGCGGATCGTGATGGCGGGCATCCGGTTCAGGAACCGGTCGAGGACCGAGGTGGCGCTCTGGCCGAGTCCCTGCCCGACGCCGGCCTGGAGTCCGTAGGGCGAGGCTCCGGCGAGCGTGAGACCGCTCAGCGCGCCGACGGCCCCGGCGGCCGCGAACGTCGAGAAGTAGTGGCGGCTCACCTGGTCCCGTAGCGCGCCCTCGCCCGCCTGGTTGAGCCCCGCGAACTCGAGGTCGATCCAGCTGCCGTCGGGCAGCAGCAGCCGGTGGAACGCGACCGCGAGCCTGCTCTGGTCCCGGTCCTGGACGGCCCGCGCCGTGCCGACGACGCGCGCGCCGCGCGGAATCAGCACCCGCTGGCGGTCGGCCGAGTGGAACGGCACCGACACGATGGCGAGCACCGGGCCGGGGAACTCGCCCGAGAGCTGCGTCAGCAGCACGGCCTCGAGGAACGAGCCCTCGTGGATCCGCTCCCAGCCCGGCGGGTCCGCGGGCCGGACGGTGAGGCCCGGCTCCGCCGTGCCGGGCGCGCGAGGAACGTTCGGGCGTGCAACTCCCGGCGAGCCGGGGAGAAGTTGCCCGGCCTCGAACCCGGCCTCGATCTCGCCTTCGAGCGCGGCGACGGACCGCTCGAACGACGCGAGCGCCGCTTCGAGCGCGACCTCGGGGAACTCCGATTCAAGGTCGGATCCATCGCCCGCTTCCCCGCCGCTGGCCTCGTTCGGATCCCGGTACGACCGTGCAACCGGCAGCGAGCGGAGCGAGCGCGTCCTGCGTTCGATCTCCTCGAGCCGAAGCGCCTCGCGAAGCTCGTACTCGGCCGGGCCGACGCCCGTCGCCCCACCTCCCGGTCCGGTTTCCGTGTCGGCCCGGGCCGCATCCCGGGCGGCCGCGGCCTGTCGGCGTTCCTGCTCGGCGCGGGCCTCGTTGGCCGCCGCCTGTTGGGTCTGACGCTCGGCCTCCGCGCGGAGGCGGCCCTCGAACGCCCGGCCCACGCGGTCGTCCACCGCCCGCGCCTCCGGCGCCGCTCCGGCAGCGGTTGCGTCTTCCTCGGGACCGGTGAGCGACGACGAGAACAGCATGCCGCCGACGAGCACGGCGATCAGGACGATCCCGGCCTTCGTGACGATGCCGCCCGGCAGCGCGCCTTTCGGCTCCTTCACCCACTGCTTCCAGCGGCTCATCGGAGCGCTTGCGCGGGCGTGAACCGCCAGCCGACCCGCTTGTCGCCGACCTGGAGCCACCCGTCGCCCAGCACGTGGCGTGCGATGTAGAGGCCGTCCTCGGTCAGATCGAACGCGACCAGGCTCGGTTCGCCGTCCCTGAGCTCGTAGAGCGCCGGCGACTCCTGGGCGCGCGAGCGGACGTAGGTGAACCGCCCGTCGTGCCACATCGCCTCGACGAGGAACGGACGATCTTTCGCCTTGTCGTCCAGCCGGTACTCGAACGCGATCCGTCCCGGATAGGAGGCGCGGAACGCTTCGATCTCCGCTGCCGCCCGCGCGCGCGCCTCGAGGATGCCCGCCTCGGCCTCCTCGCGCGCCCGACGGGCCGCTGCCGCCGCCTCGGCAGCCATTTGCCGGTAGGCCGCCACGTCGCTGCGGGCGACGAAGGCGGGGACGTTCCCGCCGCCCCCCGATGCGCCCGCAGCCTCCGCGCCGGATTCGACGCGGATGACGAGATGCGGGGGCTCCTCACCGTGCTCCGAGACCAGGAACGAGTAGATGCGGCCCGACTCGCAGACGAGGGCGACATTCGTCGCCGCGTCCTCGGCCAGGGGCTTGAGGAACGCGACGTTCGCCGCGCCGGTCAGGTGCCAGTACTCCGAGTCGCCGACCACGAAGTCGAGGATCCGCTCGCCGGCCGGCAGCACGATCACCGTCGTGTGGCGCACCCGCGCGCGCAGCCGGTGGATCCGGTCCTCGCCGTCCTCGGCGACCGGCACGCGGAGCAAGACGGCGTCCTTCTCCTGCGCGGCGGCTCCGGCGGGAAGCGCCGTCACGAGAAGCGTCAGTACGATGGGTATGGTGGGTAGCCTCATGGTGTCACTTCCTCTCGGGCTTGGGGGTGGGGTGGGCTCCTCCCGCCAGCACCTCGAGCGCGCGTACCAGGCCGTGTTTCGCGACGGCCTCGGCGCGCTTCTCGGCGTCGAGCGGCGAGGAGGTGTAGAGCCAGTAGCTCGCGGCGTCGACTTCGAGGCGGAGCACGGCCGCCTCGTCCGGCCGGCGGAGATAGAGTTCGCGCTTCGGCGCGAGTTCGCGGACCCGGGCCAGCTCCGACTCGTTCAGCCGGAAGAGCGCCCCGGCCTCGTCCGGCAACTCGGGGTTCGCCAGGAACAGCTTCGTCGGGATCGACTCGAGGAGCGCGGAGGCGCCCGCCGTTCCCGTCACGTCCACGGCGGACTGGGTCGCGAGCACGAGCGCCGCGTTCTTCTTGCGCCACGTCTTCGCCGCCTCGGCCAGGTAGGCGAGCACCGCAGGGTCGGCCAGGTAGCGCCACGCCTCGTCCACGACCATCAGCTTGAGCCGGGCCGCTTCCGACGCATCCTCGATCTCGAGGCGCATCCGTTCGAGCAGGTACGACAGCGCGCCCTCGCATAGATCCGCATGCTCGGCCGCGCCCGCCAGATCGATCACCTGCCAGTCGCCAAACTCGAGGTCCGCCGCACCTGCCGGCGGGTTGTCGAAGTACCGGCCCCAGGCTCCATCTCCGGTCCAGCGGCTGAGCGCCGGCCACATCGCCGAGGGGAGCGAGCCGGTGAGCACGCCGAGCGTGCGCCGCTCCGGCCCGAGCGCGTAGAGGTCCTCGATGCGGGCGCGGAGCTCGCTCGTGTCCGCGCCGCCCGCCTCGTAGCCGCCCAGCTTCAGCAGCCGGAGCACCCAGCCGGTCAGGAACTGGAAGGTGCGCGTGCCTGAGGGCAGCGCGAACGGCTGAAGCCTGAGCCCGGACTCCGAGTCGCCGGGCGTGAGCTCGAGGTAGGAGCCTCCGACGAAGCGGGTCAGCCAGCGGTAGGAGCCGCCCAGGTCCAGGATCAGCACGCGGGGGCCGTACTTGAGCGCCTCGACCAGAAGAAAATTCAAGGCGAAACTCTTGCCGGAGCCCGTCGCGCCGAGGATCAGCGTGTGGCCCACATCGCCCGCGAACAGATCGTAGTGATACGCGGTGCGCCACGGGGTCTCGAGGACCGCGAGCGCCTCGCGGCCGAGGTGCCGGCTCCGGGCCGAGCCCCCGGGCGGCCCGAACACCGGCGCGAGGCACGCGGCGAGCCCGGCCGAGACGAACACCGTTCGCACCTGCCGCCCCGGCGGCTGGGCCGGGAGCCGCGCGAACCAGACGGGCAGCTGGCCGTAGCCCTCCCGGACCGCCTTCGCGTCGTGCGCCGCGAAGAGCCGCCGCACGTCGCCGTCCAGGCGCTCGATCTCGCCCAAGTCGCCGTGGAGCGCCACCGTCAGCGCGGCCTCGCCGTAGCCCACGCCGTCCGCCTCGAGTTCCACGAGCGCGCCGCCCAGCCGGTCCGACTCGACCGCTGCGGCCGAATCGACCATCGCGGCCGCCGTGCCCTCGGTCTCCTGCACGTGCGCCATCATCGAGTAGCGGCGCGAGAAGTAGTGGCGCTGCGCGCCCCGGATCCGGCGCCGCGCCGCCTCGACCGTCCACGGTCGCCACTCGAGGGAGACCGTGAGCGTGGCATCGAGACAGTACAGGTCGCGCAGCAGGTTCGCGTGCGCCTGGCCCGGCGGCGACAGGAGCGAGTACAGGATCACCGGCTCGCCGTCGAGCGTCAGATGCGAACGCTCCGCTTCCAGTTCCGACACCGCGAGCCGCCAGTTCATGCCGCTGCCCGTCGCCCCGTCCCACGCCGTGCCCGGCCTGTTCGTCAGTTCGGAAAGCAGCCGGGATGCTTCCGCGGCTCCCAGCATCTCGACCGGTGTGTGTTCGGCGACGAGTGAGCGGCCCGCCTCGATCATCGCCCGGAACCGGCCCGCCGCGGCCTCGATCTCCGAGGCGAGGTACGTCGGCGCGCTCTTGCCGCGGCGGCGCTTCCACAACCCGGTGAGCCGGGCGACGGGTCCCGACCGGGAACCATCGGCCACCGGACGGAGACCGGGATCGTGCGACCAGACGACGTAGGCATCGAGCCGCTGCACCCGCCGGGCTAGAAATAAGCAGCGCTCCCGCTTCGAGACCGACGCGATGTCCGAGCCGCCGTGCTCCTCCGGGCGAACGGCGGGCTCCGGGCGGCGGAGCAGATAGAAGTGGAAGCGCGTACCCGGGCCGAGCCCCGACAGCAGGCGTTGCCAGAGGCCCAGCACGCGGTCGATCTGCTCCGGCGTGCGCCCGTCCACCGCGGCGGGCCGCAGCCGGCCCGCCGCGATCAGCTCGCCCGAACGGGTCAGGCAGGTGCGGCCGTCGTCGAGCCAGCCCCAGTAGGGCAGCTCCTCGGCCAGCGAGCCCGCCGCCTCGTAGGCCCGAAGCTCCTCCGCGACCCTCACCTGCCGACCGCCCGGATCTTCAAGTGCCAGGGCTCGTCCGCCCACTTGCCCGGATCGAACCGCGCCGGGTGGCGGGCGGCCGCGCGGAGCACCGCGAGCATGGCCGGATCCTTCCGGCCCGCGAGCCAGCCCGCACCGTAGCAGACGGCGAACACCAGGCCGCCCGCGACCAGCGACGCCGTCGCGTTCCACACGGCGAGCGCGAGCGTCGCGCCCAAGAGGAACAGCCGCCGCTCCACGCCCAGCACCGTCAGCGGACGATTGAGCGCGGCGTAGCCCGCCCAGCGCCTGAGGCCACGCATCAGAACAGCCAGGCCAGGAAGTTGGCCGCGCCCATCGCCATCCCGAGCCCGAAGATGATCCCGGCCAGCGTGCGCTTGCTCCCGCCCTCGCCGAACGCGAACATCAGCCCGCCCACCACGATCGCGATCAGCGACAGCCCCCTCGCGATCGGACCCGTGAACTGCGCCTGAAGCTCGTTCACCGCTTCCACCCACGGACTCGTGCCCTGGGCCAACAGCCGGGCGGGCACGAGCATCCACAGCGCGGCCCACGCAGCCGTCCGCACCGTCGTCAACAACGTTCTCATTCTCTTGTCCTCCATCTCGGGGTCAGTGGGCGGCACTCTCGGCGCCGCCCCGGCTCTCCGCGATCTGCTCGCGGATCCACTCCTCCACCTCCGACTCGATCCAGCCCACGGTCCGCCTTCCCAGCACAATCGCCCGGGGGAAGCGTCCCCCAACCCGCCACCGGTAGATCGTGGTCCGCGACAGACCCGTGCGGGCCTGCACCTCCGACAGGCGGAGAATCCGGGTCGGCGCGTTCGTTCTCTGTTCCATGGGCTGCTCGGTCGTCGCTCTGCTCCTGTTCGTCTTCCTCGCTCGCGGCGAGGGCTTCCGGTATCGAGGACGACGGGGCGGATCGCGCGTGCCGCCCGTCTTCCCGTCGTACTCGGACACGAACGCCAGAATCCGGTCCGCCGTTCTCAGCGTCAGCGAACGACCGCGCTCGATCCGGCGCACCAGACTCGGGTCGCCCAACGCCATCCTGCCGAACCTCGTCGGGCTCAGGCTCGAGCGTCCGAGGAACGCCCTCACCCGCGATCTGAACTGCTGCTCCAGCGTCATCATGCCCCGAACGCTGAAGACCTCTGCGCAAGGGCGTCAACCTTTAGCAAACTGCCTACAGTCCCGGGACGTTCGGGGTCGTTCCGGACGGCGCCGAAGCCGCTGGATCGCGCCGCCAATGGCTTGGGCAACGCCCCCATCGGGGCTCCGGGGAGCCTCCCTTCACGGGTGCGGCGGAAGGTCGATCCAGATGGGGGTGGGAAGGGGAAGTCACCGGCGTGGAACTGTTCACGCCGGGAGGTGCACGATTCCGAGTGCCGATCCACGGTGCGTCCGTCGCGTCCCGTCCAGCCGAAGGACCCGAGCGCCTGGTCACGGCCCGGGAGATGGCCGATCATCCCTCCTCCTCCGCGACCGGCGCCCCGTCGGTCTGGAGACGGGTGATGAGAATGACCGCCGGGTCCTCCCTCTTGGGGGGCAGTGGACGGCACCGTCCGCGACACTCCGGCTCGCCTCGATCCGCTCGCGGATCCACTCGTCCACCTCAGCCTCGATCCAGCCCACGGCGCGCGCACCCAGCGAGACCGGCCGGGGGAAGCGCCCCTGCTCCACCCGCACATAGATCGTGCTCCGCGACTGGCCCGTGCGGGCCTGCACCTCAGGCAGCCGCAGGAAGCGGGTCGGCGCCTTGGTACTCCGTTCGATCGGTTGTTCGGTCGTCGCTCTGCTTCTCCACGTTCTCCTCGTCCGTGACGCGGCCGTCCGGTGTCGAGGGCGGCGGGGCGGGTCCCGCGCGCCGCCCGAGTCCCCGTCGTACTCGGCCATGAAGGCCAGAACCCGGTCCGCGGTCTTGAGCGACAGCGAGCGGCCGCCATCGATCTGGCGCACCAGGTTCGGGTCGCCCAGCGCCATCCTGCCGAACGTCGTCGGCCTCAGGCCCGTGCGCCGCAGGAACGCGCTCAACCGCGAAGCGAACTGCTGCTCCAGCGTCCGCATGGCCGCAACGACGAAGACCCGTTTGCGAGGACATCAACCCGTAGGAAGTGTCTCAAGTGCTGGCTCTGCGTAGAGATATTCAGACGTACGAACGGCCCGTCCGGTGGCTCCGCCGGCGCGGTCGCGCACACCCCCGGAGCCCTCGGCGGAGGTCCTGTCGAGGGCATGGAGTGCGGGCGACGGGCAGCGGGCCGGGCCGGTTGCTCCGGGGAGGACGGCGCTGTGTTGGTGGGTGGGGTTCCGGCGCGGGGAGAGAAGCCGTGAAGAGCCTGGCCGAGCACATCATGGAGTGCGCCGAGGACGTGCGGCTCTACATCGGCTGCGCGCCGTTTTTCGGGGACGGCGGGATCGCGGGACCGGAGGTCATGGTTGGCTTCGCCGCGCGGTCCGCGGGGCGAACCCCGGGCCGTCCGGCCTGTCATGGAGGCGCGCCCCGCTGTAGGCTCGAGCAGGCGGGACCGAGCAGGATCGGTGCGCGTCAGGGTTGCTACGCGCCCCCCGGCGCACACGAGCTGCGGCGCGCACGTCGGGGGGCCATCCCTTCCGAGGTGGTCAGTGCGTGATCACGGCCCGGTAGTTCCCTGTGTCCCTCAGCCCGTAGCCCTCTCCCGTGACCTGCTGGACGCGGACCCGGTACAGAGGAAGCTGGCCGCGGTCCGGCACCTCGAACTGCACGAGGGGACCCGCCATGAGCGAGCCCGCCACGACGATCTGATGCCGCCCGGCCGCCGTGGATTGGTACAACTCGAGACCGGGAGCCCGCACGGTTTCGATGCCGGGGCCTTCCAGCTCCAGCAGCACGCCGATGTCGCGATTGGCGACGAGCCCGGTTACTTCCACGGTCAGGAAGCCCGGATCCTGCTCGACGGCGGCCGGCCCGACCGCATCGCCGGCACACGACCAGGTCGTGGCGGCGAGCAGCATGGCGAGCACGTATCCTGCCATGCCCGCCCGGCGGCGCCTGCCGCGTCCCCCCGGTGAGCGTCCGCGGCACCCGGAATCGCGCCGTTTGGGGCGCCTGGAGCTCCCCCGCCGTCCGACCGCGCCGGCGGCGAGCAGGGCGGCGCCCGAGACGGGACCGGGATCCGTGGGCACGCTTCCGCAACTCGCTTCACCCTGTCGGCAGCGCTCGATCCAGGAGAGCAGGTCGCCGAGGTCGTAGCGACCGTTTCCGTTGCCCAGAAGGTCGAGAGCGTCCAGCCGGGCCTCGCTCAGCCTCCGCTCGCCGAACAACGCTTGGGCGGCCTCGTCCGGGGTCACGCCGGCCACCAGCGCCAGCGCGTCGTCCTCCGCGTCCCCGTCCCCGTTCGCCGCGGCGCTCGCGCTCGCGGAGGCCGCGTTGACGGTCGCCGACAGCGAGTGCGACAGCGCTCGGCCGTCCTCTGTGCAGATCGCCCCGGTCGCGGCGCAGTCGGTCGTCTCCGGCAGCGTGATGGTCACCGTGGCGCTCGTGGAAGCCGGCTCGACCGTGATGTTCCACGCGAGGTTGCTGCCCTGCGTCCGCCGGCTCGCATTCTTCACGCTTCCGCCGGTCACGCTGAACGCGTCGTCGCGCAGCGTCTTGTAGCTGAAGTCGGAGGCGAGTTCCTCGCTGAAGCTCAGCCCGAACGTGAACGTCTCTCCCGTGTGCGAGGCCGGCATGTCGTCGCCGAAGGTCGCCGTCAGCGGCTCCGGCACCGCCGCCGCCGCCGCCACGGTGTGCGACGGGCTGTTGCTCAGCGGCCTCGGGTCGTCCCCGCCCGTGCAGATGGCGCCGGCCGCGCCGCAGTCGGTCGTCTCCGGCAGCGTGATGGCCACCGTGTCGCTGCTCGAAGCCGGCTCGACCGTGATCGCCCACTCCTGGTTCGACGGCGGCGCGGTGCGGCTCGCGGTCGTGACGCTCCCGCCCGTGACCTCGAACGCGTCGTCGCGCAGCGTCTCATAGCTGATCTCGACCTCCTCGCTGAACGCCAGCCCGAACGTGAACGCCTGTCCCGTGTGCTCGGATGGCACGTCGCCGAAGGTCGCCGTCAGCGGCTCGGGCGTCGCCCCGGGCCCCTCCACCACCGCCGAGATATCCGCCGAGAGCATCCGCCCGTCTTCGGTGCAGATCGCGCCCGCCGCCGCGCAGTCCGTCGTCTCCGGCAGCACCAACGTCACCGCCTCCTCCGAGAACGAAGCGACCGTGATCTCCCACGCCATCGTGCTCGGCGGATTGAGCTGCCGCGCCCCCGTCACCTCGCCGTTGGTCACCGCGAAGGCATGGTCGCGCAGCGTCTCCGCGCTCACCACGACCTCCTCGCTGAAATGCACCTCGAAGGTGAACGGGCTGTTGTGGTTCCGCGGGACGTTCTCGAACGTCCCGGTCATCGCCGGCCTCCGATCCACAATCCGCACCAGAATGGTCGAGCCGGAGCGCAAGACCAGACCGGAGTCATTCCAGGCGCGAAAGTTGCGGTTGCCAAAGTAGCGGTCCGCCCCGGCCAACCCGAACAGCGTGTTGCCGATATACAGGTCCAGCGGCGCGGCGTCCTCCTGCGTCAGCAGGCCGTTCAGCTTCAGCCGCAGCTCCCCGGAATCACTGTTCGTCACCTGCTCCACCGTGTAGCCGGTGCCGCCGAAGGAGAAGCCGGTCTCGGGCAGCATACCGATCTGAGAGTTACCACCTGATCCGTCGTCATATCCGGCCCAAGTGTTGTTGAAGTCGTACCCCACGGTCATCGTTTCGGAGAACAGCTCCGTGCCGGTGTTCTGCGGCGGCCGCGGCGGCTGCACCCCTTCGTCGCCGTCGTCGACGATCGTGCCGGTCGCCTCCCCGTCGGCGATCAGCGCGCCTTCGGGGTCGCTCAGGACGAGCGTGAACGTCTCCCCGTCCTCCTCCACCGCGTCGTTGATGATCGGCACGGAGACGGTCTTGGTCGTCTCCCTCTTCCGGAACTTCACCCGTCCGCTCGTCGCCCTGTAGTCCTCGCCCGCCCTGGCCGTGCCGTCCGCCGTCGCGTAGTCCACCCACGCCGGCGGCCGCTGCGCCGGCGCGAGCGTCACCACGAAGTCCATCGTCCCTTCGCCCTCGGTCACCTCGGCGTCCGCGACCGACAGCTCGGAATTGTTGGTCGTGGGTGCCCGGCTGACGTCCACCGGGTAGTCGGTGAAGTCGAACGCGAGCCCTCCGATGTTGGTCTGCACCGGGTTCGTGGCCGGACGGGCATAGCTCACCGTCACCTGCTGCTCCTGGGGGGACAGCTCCCGCGCCAGCCTCAGCTGCAGATACTCGGCGTTGATCTGCGTCCTCGTCACCGGCACACGTTCGCCTTCCACCTCCACCGAAAAGGCGCTCGCCGGCGGTGCCAAGGGGTTGTCCGGATCGGGCCCGTCCGGTCTCAGGATCTTGTCGTATTTCAGCGTCACGCGGTCGAGAGTCCCCCTCGAGCCGTGCGGCGCGATCAAGGCCCAAAGCAGACTCGGCGGCCGGCCCCTGGCCAAATAGTCCAACCTGTAGTTCACTTGGTGTTCTTCGTCCGCCGAAGTCACCGTCACGTCGATCCAATAGCGGCCTTCGAAGGGATTGAGATTGGTCGACCACCGCCCACCCCCGAGAGACCGCACCACCACCTCGCCGTAATGCCTCACCTCCCCCTCCAGATGCGGCGGCGTCTCCAGATGCGACAGCCGACCCTCGAAGATCCTCACCGTCGCGCGGGGGTGGGTCGTGCGGACCGTCAGGAACGAAGAGGATTCGTGTCCCACCACGAAGCTGTAGGAGGTCCGGTCGCTCGAAAAGGCCGGCTCCAGCACAATCTCATCGCCGCGGTCATTGCCTTCCTTCTTATTGACGACGATCTCGCTCAGCGTCGCGTCGGTGGCCACCGTCTGCGCCTGGGCCGGCGCTGCGCCGAGGGTGGAGAACGCAAGCAGGATCAGACCCATCAGGGCCGGTCCGGCGAGAGATGGCCCGAGATGGCGCAGCCCCGACATGCCGCCCCGCGAAGCGCACGCCAGAAGTCCACGATGGAGACGGGCCGCCCCCGCGCGCGGATAGAGGAAGCGCCACGATAGCGGCGGGGCCATGCGTGCAGCCCGCTCCGATCGCGAATGTCCCGTCTGCCGTGTCGGTTCGAATCCCATTGCTGTTCGTCTCCCTTGTCGTGTTGGCGACCTCCGCAACGCGGGGCCGGTTTCCCGTGCGCCCGGACGACCGCATGGCGCTCTTGCTCGCTCTCGCCGTGAAGGCCTGTCCCTTGCCACTTGGTGCCGCGACGCCGTTTTTGCTCCCGATAACTGTAGTTATCGGGAGTAAAACGTTTTGACGTATATCGTTGTAGAGGAGTCACTTATGCCGATTTCGGCCCAGTAGTCGTGTCCGGCCCTACAGGTCCCACCACAAGGCGGTCACAAATCGGAGAACGGCTCGCTGCGTGCCTGCAGGACGCCGCCGGCGCCCTCAGCGGGAACACCGTCCGGGCCCTCCGAGCGGACCTGGAAGGGTTCGCGGCATGGTGCGCGGAGCGGGGACTCTCTCCGCTTCCCCGCGCGCGCGGCCACGGTGGCGGCGTACGTCGATGCGATGGCGGGCGTCCGCGCCCCGGCCACCGTGCGCCGCTACGTATTCAGCATCGCCGCCATGCACAAGGCGGCCGGGGAACGGAGCCCGCTTGAGCGCGCCGCGGTGCAGCGGGCCCTACAGCGCATGCGCCGGCGGAGGGGGGCCCGCCAGACGCAGGTGCAGGGTCTGACCTGGAAACTCCGCCGACGCCTGACGTCGGCCGGCGGCGACCGGACCATCGACGTGCGGAACCGTGCGATGCTCGCCGTCGCCTACGACGCCATGCTCCGCCGCTCGGAGCTGGTCGCGCTGCAAGTAGCTGATGTGACGATAGATAGGGGAGGATCGGCCTCGCTCCTCGTACGCCGCGCGAAGAGCGATCCGGAGGGCGGCGGTGCGATGCTGTACCTGCACTTCGACACCGTGAAGCTGGTGCGGGAGTGGCTGTGCGCGAGCGGGATCGCCGCCGGGCCGCTCTTCCGTTCGCTCCACAAAGACGGCACCGTGGGCGAGAGCCTCGATGCGAGCCAGGTGCCGCGCATCTACCGGGCGATGGCCGAACGCGCCGGGCTCCCCGCCGAGATGGTGCGCCGGATCTCCGGGCACAGCCCCCGGGTGGGGGCCGCTCAGGACATGGTCGCATCGGGGATCGGGATCCCCGCCATCATGCAGGCCGGACGCTGGAAGAGCGCCTCGATGGTGCAGCTATACGGCGGGCGGCTCCTCGCCAAGCGCAACGGCGCCGCCCAGCTCGCACGCCTCCAGAAACGCCGATGAGCCCCGGGAGACCGCACGGCCCGCAGGTCACAATTTCTTGCGGCGTTTACTCCTGATAACTACAGTTATCGCGAGTAAAACGGGAAGCTAACCGATTGTTAGTAAGCTTATTGTGACTTACGGGCGAGTCTCATGGCCCGTTCGTGACTGTCCCCCGGAAACGCGCTATCCTCCACTCCGCTGCGGAGCCCGGCCGGCTCCGCCTCACCCCGCAGCGGGAGTGGAACATTGAGCGATGGAGAGCTTGCGGGGCACGGGAGCAGGCCTTCCGACAACCGCATCTCGCGGCTGAGCGCGGCGATCCTGCGCATCAGCCAGAGCCTCGACCTGGCCACGGTGCTTGAGGAGGTCGTCGACAGCGCCCGCGCGCTCACGAGCGCCCGTCAGAGCATGATCACGACCGTCGACGACCGGGGACGGGTGCAGGACGTCGTCACCTCCGGCATGACGCCGGACGAGCGCCGGAATCTGATGGACTGGCCCGACGGGCCTTGGCTCTTCGAGCACCTGAGGGACCTTCCGGCGCCGCTCCGGGTGGCGGACCTCCCCGGCTACCTTCGCTCGCTCGGCCTCTCGAACCCTTCGAGCTCGAAGACGCTGCAGGGGACCCCGATGCACCACCGGCGCGAGCATCTGGGGAACTTTTTCCTGGGCGACAAGGAGAACGGCGAGGCGTTCACCGCCGAGGACGAGGAGATCCTGCTGCTCTTCGCCTCGCAGGCGGGGACGGCGATCGCGAACGCGAGGACGCACCGCGACGTCGAGCGGGCGCGGGCCGACCTCGAGGCTCTGGTCGAGACCTCGCCGGTCGGGGTCGGGGTCTTCGACGCTGCCACCGGTCGCCCGGTCCTGTTCAACCGCGAGGCGCGGCGGATCGCCGAGGGGCTCCGCACCCCGGGCCGCCCGACCGAGCACCTTTTCGAGGTGTTGACGTGCAGGCACGCCGACGGGCGGGAGCACTCCCTCGAGGAGTTTCCCCTCGCGTGGCACCTCGAGGGCGCCACGACGATGCGCGCCGAGGAGGTCGTCCTATCGGTGCCCGACGGGCGGAGCGTCCGGACGCTCCTGAACGTCACCCCGATCCGCTCGGAGGAGGGGGAACTCGTGTCGGTCGTCACCACCGTTCAGGACCTGGCGCCGCTCGACGACCTCGAGCGGCAGCGGGCGGAGTTTCTCGGGATGGTGAGCCACGAGCTCCGCGCGCCGCTCACCTCGATCAAGGGCTCGACGGCGACCGTGCTCGGTGCCTCCCCCGTCCCGCCCCAGGCCGAGCTGCTCCAGTTCTTCCGCATCATCGACGGGCAGGCGGACCACATGAGGGGCCTCATCGCGAACCTCCTCGACGCCGGGAGCATCGAGGCGGGCACGCTCACCATCGCGCCCGAGCCCTCCAGCGCGCCCGAGCCCTCCAGCGTCGCCGCGCTCGTGGATCGGGCCCGGACCACCTTTCTGAGCGGGGGCGGACGGCACGCCGTCGTCATCGACCTCCCGCCGGACCTCCCGCGGGTGATGGCCGACCGCGAGCGCATCGTCCAGGTGCTCAACAACCTCTTCTCGAACGCGGCCCGGCACTCGCCACCGCCCGCTTCAGGTGCCCGTTCTCTCGCTCCAGTTCCTTCAGCCGCCGGGCCTGATCCACCTTCATCCCCCCAAACTCCTTCCGCCACCGGTAGTACGTTTGCTCGCTGATCCCGAGCTCACGGCTCACCATTGCCACCGTCTTGCCGTTCGCCAGACCTACCTCGGCCTCCCTCAGTGCCGTGATGATCTGCTCCGGCGTGTGCCTTCTCCTGCTCATTTGTGACCTCCTCCTGATCTTGCGACCAGTGCCAGATCCTAACATTCGCGCTGGTCTCGTTTCAGGGGGTCACGCCAGGAGCCGGTCTGAGGCCCGGAGCGAAAGCGACGGAATAGCCACCGGACCCTAACGTCGGCGCGCCAGTCCTCGACTCTACCGTGAATCATATCATCTGTGCCGAGCCTGATAAGCGTGACGTTCAACCCCTTGATGCCGTCGCCCCGCCCCGCGCGGGGGGCGCGGATCGAAACAGGCGGGGTTTACCGCGACGGGTTATGCCAAGTTTGCCTATTCCGACGAAGTCGTCCACTCATTCCGAGCCAAGCCGTCCACCTGTTCCAGGCCAAGCCGTCCACCGATTCCGCTCCAACCCGGACGGCTTCGCTCGGAGCGGATAGGCACCGGACCTCATGCTGACACCCGCTGGCGGATTGCCCACACTGAACAGCGCGGAGCCGGGACTCCCGCCTTTTGATACCGTTTCCCCGCTATTTCAGTGCGGCGGAATCAGATGTCCTCAAAGCGGCAAGTGCGGCAGATCGTGCAGTCCCAGTTGAACTTAGACGATTACTTGCCGTGAATCACATTATCCGCACTCTGCCGAGGCGGCCGGTCGGCTCAACCATCGGCTGAAGACCCTCACCCACCCCGCACTCCTGGTCGTCGACGAGATCGGCTACCTCCCGGTCACCAGGAGCGGCGCCATCCTGTTCTTCCAGCTCGTCAACCGGCGCTACGAGCACGCTTCGACCGTGCTCACCTCCAACAAGGGCTTCGAGCAGTGGGGAGACACCCTGCACGACGAGGTCATGGCCGCCGCGCTGCTCGACCGGGTGCTCCACCGCTGCCACATCGTCAACATCCGGGGTAACAGCTACCGGTATGCGACGCCACATGGAACTCTCCAAGGCCATCCACCCGACCGCCTCCCGGGCCATCTCCGCAGAGCACGCGGAGATCGGGGGAGCAGCGTCATGACGGGTGTCCCGACTCCATCGGGAGCCCCCGCTCCGGTCGCTCCGCTCCCTCCGCGCGGGCTCCCCCAAAGTGTGCACTTTTCAATGGCCAGAAGTGTGCAGTTTTCCGTGGCCATTGACAGTCGTCGAGGAGACGAGGAAGCCCGTCGAGCGGCGAAGGACACACTGTCATTGCGTATGAAGGTGGCGCGTTCTCTTCTTTGGCAAGCCCACGGCACGGGAGTGGACGATCCCGCCGGAGCGGATGAAGCACCAGGTGGTGGTCGGCTATCTCGCGGCCTCCGGGCAAGCGACGACCCCGCGAAACGTCCGCAGCCCGGCTTTCAGATCAGCAACTCGCTGAGGGACCGGACATCGCCGTGAACGGTGGCCCACTCCACTAGCACGATCTCGCGGCTGGCCGCAGCACGCGGCCATAGACGGGAGGGCCCCCCTTGGCACGCAGCCAATCCTCAACTTGGAGGATCCTCCCGTCGGCTCGAAATCGTTCGGTCGGCTGCGGCGGATCTGGATCTGGTCCGCCAACGGGATCCTCAGCTGCTACAGAACTGCACGAACCAGCGATGGCCTTTGCTCGTGATCGGCCAAGACGCCTAGGCCGAGCAAGCACGGCGATCTTGGGACTACTGGCGCGGATATGCCTCCCGGAGCAGAGCGACGAGCAATATCGCCACCGTCCCCGTGCGGGTGGCGAAGCCGACTACCTTGCCCATCCTTCAGGCCTCGTCCTCCTCAGAAGGGGAAAAATGGCGAAGTAGCTAGGCTTCCGGCTTTGACAATTACGAGAACGAAATGCCAAATTAGGTCACGAAAGCGAGAGTGCCGTTGGGAATACGCGTCACGCGCCAGGTCGGCACCATCCTCGCGCGGCACCGGGCCAACAGCGACACCATGCCGACGAACCTGCGCGACTGGATGTTCCCGTCGTAGTCCAGCGGGTCAGGCCATGACCGCGACCACGCGCGCATCTGTGAGGTTGGGTCGGTGGCAAGCCCACCGGTGGAGAAGAGTGATGACGATTGAAGAGCTGGATCCACGCCCAACGATCCACGATTTCATGCTCGCGAAGCAGGAAGAGATGCTGTCCGCGCTGTCTGCCAACCGGCGTGTCATGCCCCATGAGGGCGAGAAGGGCGCGGCGGCAGAGCTTCGCTGGCGCGAAATGTTGGCCGCTTACCTCCCGCGCCGATACTCCGTCAACACCGGCTTCGTGCTCGACCACCGGAATGGGATCTCCGGTCAGATCGACGTCATCATCCACGACGCGCAGTACTCCCCATTTCTCTTCCAGGCAGG
The DNA here is from genome assembly GCA_965238005.1 of Longimicrobiales bacterium. Lineage (GTDB taxonomy): Bacteria > Gemmatimonadota > Gemmatimonadetes > Longimicrobiales > Gaopeijiaceae > CBDCKN01. Next base: position 811,165 of record OZ250165.1, on the reverse strand, counting down.
GACGTCGTGCTTCGTTCCGGCCGAAAGCGTCTACGCTGTCTTCGACGCGAAACAGGACGTCTCTAAGGAGACGCTTAAACAGACGGGCGAGAAGGTCGCATCCGTGCGCGCCCTGCATCGAACGTCAGGTTCTATCTGGACAAACGTAGGTAAGTACGCGGGAAAGGACCCGAGAAAGCAGGAGATCCTGGGCGGGATCCTTGCCCTGACCTCCGGCTGGGCGGAGCCGTTTGGCGATTCGTTCCGTGATGCGCTGTCGGGGCTGACCGGCAAGCACCGTCTCGATCTTGGCCTCGCCATGTCCCACGGCGCATTCGAAGTCGACCATACCGAGAGAGACTTGATCTTCTACGACGCCGACACGGCGCTCGTCGGTTTCTTCATGGCACTGATCCGCAAGCTCCAGCCTCTCGCCACGGCGTTGGCCATGGACCTCGACATCTGGAGCAGCGAATTACGGGAGCACAGTTGATGCGACGGCGAGAGGTCCTGCTTAGTCGTGCGGGAGCCACCTGCAAACTGCCGGTGTAATCCCATCGAGGAGGCAGCGAACCGTGGTGAGCATGACCTGTGGGTCCGGATAACTCTTGTAGCCCGTCTTCACGTACTCCAGATCCTTGCTGACATAATACCGGTTCAGGCCGGAAATCACCGCCCGGTCCCGGTCCTCGATGTCCACCAGGTCACCCAGCCCTAGTTCACAGGCCGCGTCCAGCCCGCGATCTAGGTCATGCCCGATCTCTCGTAGCTGGTGCTCGGTGCGATTCACGTGAAGGAGAAGGAAGCTCTTGAGGGCAAGCTCCAGTGCACGACTAGCCAGAAAGTAGCCGGGGATCGGGATCGAAGATCCGGCATTGTTGAACTCCCGCTCGGATGCCTCCAAGAACTTCTGCGACTGCTGCAAAAAAATCACCGGGCTGAGTCTACCCATTGAACCGTTCTCACGCCCACTCGATCTGGTCAGGCCCGCCCTGGGTTGTACCCGGTCCCGGCCCCATTCGCCCAGTGCTATAGTTTGGCTGGCGTCGTTTCGTGCTCGCCATCATCATGCCCCTTCTCGCCGATGGACTTCACGATCTGCACGGCGCAAGTTCTCTCAAAGCAATAGTGGGTGTGCCGGGCCTCTCGGCGTTCGGAATCTTGCCCTTCCGCACCGAGTACCCCAGATGGTCGCCGGAGGTAGGCGCTTTCCCTGGCTGGCTCGGTCAGGATGAGAATCGTGTTGCCTCTCTGGCGTAGGGCTGTTTCGAGCTCCGCTGCGGCAGACCCTCAAGGGCAAAGGCCGGTGTTCGGCCCCCATATCGACGCAGGATCTTGGCCCGGGCGTGCCAGTCTCCGGACAATACCCGAAGATATTCTCCGTAAATCACGTGCCCATCCTACCTGCGAGTGGGCATGCCAGTTGGCCCCTGACCGCTTGGTGCTACGGACAACGTCGGAGTCGGCATCGGTCTACTCTCCTTAACGCCATGAGCTGGACGGCGCTCCGGCTCGAACGCTTTGAAGTCTAGGAGCAGGTCGGCGAGTGACTTGCGCATTCACTCATGATATCTCATCGCGAAACGGTGCGGTTGGCGCCATGGCGCGGGTGATTTCCAAGGCCCTATCTGGATTCACGGACCGGTCCGGATAAGCGTCCAACACTACCGTAGGTAACAGCCGCTGTGTAAGATCGGAATACGTGAAGCCATAACGGACATTTTCCCGCCTACCGGTGGCCGCCACAATTGCGTAGATCTGTGGAGGTAAAAGACCAAGTTGCTCAAGCGGTGTCGCCAATACCGCACGGCGTTGGTCGTCATTTGGCCGTGTAAAGGTCAGAATGTCTGCTGCACGGCGGCAAACGGCTGGGTCGAAAGCGCCCGCTCGATTCGTGCACATAATGACTGCCGCCGGGAGCTCGCCACTTCCAAGTCGATCAACCCCTCGAATGAACGCGTTCACGCCGGCCCGATCTTCGTGATGCATCTGCGTTGCCTCACGGGATTGGGCCAACGCATCGGCCTCATCCACCAGTAGAATGACTGCCCCGCGTGACTTTCCTCCGCGTCTGTCTTTGAGCTTCTTCGCCTCATCGATCGTGTGGTCGAAAGCGGCAGACAGTAGCTGAGTCATCTCGCCTACATGACCCTGGCCGCGTGTCGAGAGGCTTAGAGGGAACAGTGTGATCTCTATGTTTTCCTGGCGGGCGACGGCATCGCTGATCGTTTCAGCGAGTGCCGTCTTGCCGGATCCCACATCACCGGTAAGAACGACGAGAGGTGGTCTCGTGAGGACCGTACTCAACACACTTTCGGCACCTGGATGAAATCTCTCTGCCCATTCAGATAGACCGGCTGGATTGACCAGGAGGCCCAAGATTTTCGTCAGTCGCGCCTTGTGACTGTCCAGTCCCACGAGTGCCGCCAGACGTTCACGCGCCTCGCAGTCCGGATAGATAATGCGCCGCTCGAACAGATCATCAATGTCTATCGGAGCTGTCACCGCCAACTCCTCACGATTGCTCGATCAAGCGCCCGGCCACCGGACGAATAAGTCAGATCCTTTCTCAGGTAGCCAGCAACTCCTGGTTGGAGAGCTCCGGTTCGCTGGAAGGGAAGACGCCTTATGAATTCTTCTTGCCCGGTTGCATTCAAGAGGTGCCAAGTCCAACTGTAAGTGAGGTAGCTGTAGAACGTGGCTCCAGTGATATCTCTTCCTGGACGAATCCGCCCAGGGTCGTCATCGTTCGCGAAACTGCCAGCAAGGTCGCGAGCGGTGTAGAAGAGCGTCGGCTCCACCCAGTTCCCGTTCAGATGAAAGCCATACATTACGGTGTCTAGGTATCCCTCCTTGAGAAACTCAATGACCTCTTCCTCGTACCAAGCTATCCACGAGTCGCTCGGCTCACCGTAGAACCTCTGCATTCGCTTCAGATCCGTAGCGACCTTCGCGACCATATGTCTTGCGTGTGTACGGGTGAACGCAACCGTACTGGCAACCGTGTGGCTGTAGCTCATAGCTTCCTCACACCTGAAACGAAGATCCGAAGACTCTTCGCCAGTAATAGACGGTTTCTGTTTTCGTTGGCGCGGCCAGCGCCGAGTCAATGGCGTCGCCGGCATCGAGGGCGGCATCCACGATTGCATCCGCCTGTGCTGCTGTGTACAGCCGACTTACATTGTTTTGTGTGTTGACGGGATCGATGATCTGCACTGGTTCCGAGAACCGACCTGCTTCAGACGCCGTGTAGTAGTCGGTGAACACGATCTTCTCCCGCATGTCGCTCCGAGCGACGTAGGTGAAGAAGTGCTGCAGCGCTTCGGGATAATCTCCGAAATCAAGACCCTGGTCGCAAAGGCGCGACAGGATCATCTCGATCATGAAGGACTTGAAACGGAATGCCTCATGTTCGCGCTTGATGTTCCCGGCCCAAAACTTCACCAACCTCACTACCTGCGCGAAGTTCTGCTCCTGTGCCTTCTTCCTCTTGCGGGTGAATTCGAGGTGAAGCGGGATACTCGTCTGCAGATAGGTGCCGTCCTCCTGGCTGACTAGACTGCCGTACCAATCGGGGTCGCCGTCATAGAGGATCGGCACGACGTCGACATCGAGACCCGATCCCCGAAACGACACGGTCACGCTGTAGGTCTGTGGCTGAACTTGATCGGGCCTGAAGTTGGGAAACGCCTTCCGGAGACGCTCGGCGAGGTAGCCCAACAGCTCTGCTACATCGCTGGGCACGTCCGCACCGCTGATGTAGCAGGCCACGTCAATGTCGTTGAGCGACCGAAGGGCCGTTCCCTTCGCGAGACTGCCGGATAGCAGCATCTTCCTGAGGGTAAAGTCTGGGTGGTCCTTCAGGTAGCCCTCGAGCTTCGCTCGCAGTCGCCGCACCTGGGCGCGGTACTCGCTGGACTTGTCCCGCGGCAGGTTCACCTTATCCTGTGCGAAGCCGACAATCTCGCTGTGATCGACGTGTACTCGGGCCATGCTAGATCCCTGGGACCATGCCTGTTCGGGCGCTCAGAATTGAGTAGTTGACAAACTTATTCATCAAGATCAGATTGTCAACTGACGATCTGATCGGAATAAACTATGATAGGAAAACGACTTAAGATATCCCGCCAGGCTTCAGGTCTGTCACTACGCGACCTAGAGGCGAAAATCGACAACCTCGTCACGGCCCAGGCGATCAGCAAGTACGAACGCAATGAGTCGATGCCTAGTTCGACTGTCCTCATCGGGCTCGCCGAAGCGCTCGATGTCTCCGTAGACTACCTGGTCGGAGATGGGGACATGATTCTGGAGGCTGTGGAACTCCGGAAAAAGAGACCTGCAAGCAGACGTGAGCAGCAGCGGGTCGAAGCTAGCGTTCTACGCATGCTGGAAAGCTATCTCACGGTCGAGGAGACGCTGGGTCTCCGTAGCGGCGCTTGGGACAAGCCGAGAGAGGCATCTTGGCCTGTCGTACGCGATCTGTCCGAAGTTGAGCAGGCTGCGCTTGGACTCCGGATCCACTGGGGTCTGGGACTCGACCCAATCCCAAACCTCATGGAGCTGCTAGAAGAGCGAGGGATCAAGGTACTCACGATGAACCTGGCCGACATCGATGGTCTGACCGCCCGGGTGCGACGGGAGAACCGAGACCCCGTCTCTGTGATCGTCCTCAATCGAGGAGATTGGGGCGAGCGGCAGCGCTTTACCGTGGCACACGAGATCGGTCACATGGTCCTGGATGTCTCGCCCGAAGTGAACGAAGAAAAGGCCGCGCACCGCTTTGCCGGAGCTTTCCTTATGCCTGCGGAAATGGTGCGGGCCGAAATCGGCAGACACCGCAATTCCATCGGCTGGGGTGAGCTGTTTGAGCTGAAGCGGGTATTCGGCGTCAGCGTCCAAGCACTCACGTATCGCTGTAAGGACCTCGGTATCTTCGGCAACACGCTGTTCCGGTCACTCTTCGATGAGTTCTCCCGTCATGGCTGGCGCAGCCCTCCCTATGAGGAACCCTATGCGATGAAGCCTCAGACGCCCCGACGGTTCGAGCGATTATGCTACCGCGCTCTCGTGGAGGGCGCCATCTCCGATGGCCAGGCCGCTGAACTTCTCGGAATCTCGGTTCAGGAGTTAAACCGGCGGGTAGAGGAACCTCCTGATGTCGAACCTGTCCCCGCGTAGGACCGTCAAGGGCGCATAGGCACGGAGACCGGTTCGAGAGCCGACGTAGCCTCATGGCGGGCTGGCGGCGTACTTGGCCAGCGAGCGTCGACACCCGGAGGCCGGACCGATCCGCTGACCCGCCGCGCTCTCATCGGCGCTCGACAGCCTTCCCGCCAGGCTGCCATGTTAGCAACACTGTTCTCGGTATTCGCGCCACGCGAGGAGAGCACCACGATGGCCATGGCCAAACGCTCCGCCGTCGCATCCTGTTTCGCAGTGGCCGTGCTAGCGGCCCTCGCCGCCCCGATGCCGGCCCTGGCTCAGTCCGCCTGCGACGTTGACCAGTTACCCCGGGAGATCGCCGGGCAGAGCCGGCTTGCGATCAGGATCGACAGAGGCTGGCAGTTCTTCACGCCAAACGACGGTGCTCCCGCACACGTCCTCCAGACGGGCGGACTCCAGGATCTGTGTTTGGCCTGGGAGGCGCCGCCGTACCAGCAGATCAACCGACAAATCGTCTACGCCAGCACCCAGTACCGCGACGACCAGCCGCTGTGGCTGTTCCGAAACAGCGCGGCCGCCGAGATTCCGTTCGTCGGGAGGCTGTTAGGCGACTGGAGCCGCACGGCGGACGCCTCTGGCGCCAATCCTGACGACTCCTTCAGGGAGTTTCACCGCAGTTTCCCGGTCGATCCCGACGTCGCCCCGTGGAGCGACCTCACCGACTGGCACGACACGTCGGCCTGGCTGGCCAACCGCAGGAGCTACGAGCTGGTGTCTGGTGCCGCAGCCGACCTGACTCTCCTTCCCTACGGTACGGAGCGCCTGCTCGTGCTTGCGGGACAACGGCCGGTCACGTCGTGGGTACCGTTCACGACCTATGCTCCGTCTGGACAGGACGAGTTCCGCGTCGCGGTCTCCTACAGCGGCGATCTCGACGGTCTCGGACCACGTGTTTACCAGTACGTATTCGAAGCCAGGTAGCTAAACCCGTGTCCAGGTTCGAATCCGTCCAAGCAGTCCTGAACGCCTTCCTCGGCCTGTTCACTCAACCGTTCGAACAGGACCTGAAGGCCTCGGTGAAGGCCGCCGCCACCTCAATCTCGCTAGCTGGGCTTGTCTCAGCCTCGCTAGCCGGGTTTGAAGGCCTAGGGCTTCTAGCCAACGGTGGAAGCCGCACGACACTGGAGTTCGGTCGCTCCAGTTTGATCCTTGTCCTTGTCTGGATGTTCACGACAGCTGTCTTCACCAAGGTCGAGCGGGGCCTGAGGATCGCGCGTAATCTCAATGTCCTGTCATTCTGGATCGCAGTCACGCTGGTGCTTGTCCTTGCGATGGAGCGCGTCTTTCCCGATCCCCTCGATCGAGCCATCCGTCTCTTGAGCGTGTCGGTCGTGCTGCTGGTCCTCGTCCCTGTGCACATGTTTCGCAACTTGCCCGTCAGCTCGGCGCTGCCGATGACCCTGGTCCTCTGGCTCAGTACGGGTGCCCTGGCCTGGACGGTCTTCTACTGACGAGCGGGACGTCGCACTTCGCCGTGAGGCGGTCGATCGAGATGCGGCGTACGCCTAGTTCAGCGCAGTTGTCGTCCTTCTTCTGGGTCATGCTAAGAACAAGGCCAAATATCCGCTCGTGTTCGAGGAGGACTGCAACTATGGTTTTCGTCGCAACATGTGCGGCATCAGGTTGATCGGCTTGTCGGTTGCGTCGATCTGCGCGACCGCGCTTGGATTCTCGATATACAGGCTCACGTCTTCGCATCAGTTCGTTCCGGTCATTTCTCTCGCTCTCGATGCGGCAAATGTCGTGATGATCCTTGTTTGGCTTTTTGGGGTGAACGATGCGACCGTCCGTCGTGGAACCGACGTCTACGCTGATCGCTTCTTCGAGATTCTCGACACGTTTTCCGCCTAGAAAGGCGTTACCCGCGACCAGAGGGTCGTCGTCAAGAGCTTCCGCAGATCTGAACTCACGCGCCGGCAGCACCCGCCGCCTCATTTCGATCATTTGCAATGCTCAAGAGTTTCCTGCGATAAATGTTCATGTTATGACTCTTGACAGGCACAAAAAAACTCTTCGCCATCCGCCTGAACGCCCACATTACTCTATCGGTAGCCGGCGGATTCTCTAGCAACCGTACGTCCTTGAACCGTCCTTCAGCAACATCGCTTAGATAGCGCAGGTCTCCAAAGTGTCTGTAGCCGCTCAGCCTATCCAAGAACTCCTCGATCTTGTCAAACACGGACGCAACCCCTGGAATAGAATCGGTCAGCGATGAAATTGCCCGAGCGATATATCTCAATGCAATCATGACTGCCCCAGGCGGTACTCTCGGAACGATGTCGCTGGAGTTGACGATCCGGTACACCGGGGTCTTGATGAAGCGAAAGTATTCGTAGTTGCCGATTCTGGGGGCACCGAACGTATAGCAGGCTCCGTCCATGTTCGGGGCCACCAGCCTGGTTGCCAACAAAGCCAGGGCGCCGCCAAGTGAATGACCCGTGATGAACAGTGGAAGCCGATTTCCGTCTTGGTCCTTGGCATCCTGGCCGTCGAGAATGTCTTCGACTACCTGTCTCACGGTCCTTCCCGCGGCATCCTTCTTCTTTGTGAATGCTTCCAGGAATCCCGTGTGGACCTTAGCCTTCCCCTCTACTGTTGGAACGCATTGCGCGTCCGTCAGCCAGTCAGACACTTTTTTTTCAGTGCCTCGGAACGCAAGCACCAGATAGGGCGACTCGCCCTCCGTGATCCTCTTGCATACCAACCCCTGAGTTTCGCCGACGTTAATGACGTCCAGCAGCGAGAATTCGGAATTTCCAAGGATGCGTTTCAGGAACGTCAGGCTCAAGCGACGTCCGCTCATCAACTCTGTCGAAAACTGGTCCAGAAAATTGCGTACGTTTGCGTCCGTCGTCAGATCCAATGACAGTACTTGTGTCACCGCATCGTCGACGACACCGCTTTGGCCTTCGAACTGATAGTAGGCTAGATCGGACATCTCCGCGAGAATGTAAGCCATTCTGTCGCTGTATGCGGGCCTCGTCAGAGGCGGAGACAAGAGCTGCTTGTCGGTGAAGTACGGACCGACCTCACTTGTCGTTGATTTAGGCCGACGGACATAGGCTAATACAGCTCCGCGCAGCAGGGCAAAAACAACAGGGCTACTACCTACTGCTGCGATGTGGGGCCAGTAATTGCCAACGAACTCCCAAGCGACAGACAACAGATTTGTGTTCACGTGGTTGTCCTGCTAAGTGTTTGGATATGCGTCCAGTTCTAGTCTCCAGTCAGCGGGTACTCTCCCGAACATAGCCGATGCGGTGATCGTATATGGCGTACTCCCGCCCGTCTGTCAGGAAGAACAGAGAACAGAGGAACCAATTACAGCAAACCTAACGCAAACATCGTCTTTTCACGCCGATCGTTCGAGTCCCGCTAACTGTCTGCGTCCACCTGAGGCATTCTGTGCCAAAGATTAGCCGTGTTTGACAACCCAGCCCAGCTAGGATCAAAGGGTGTGTAAAAAGAGAGGCGACGTACCTTTGCGCTGAGATTTAAACCAGCGAGCCCGGGTGACAGCCCGGGGAAAGGAACGTCGCCTCATGAGAGAGGATATCGCGGGACCCCGGGGTGCGTCCAGCAGGCCGATGTGGGAGACGCTCGAGGGGATGGTTAGGGAGAAGGCGCAGGAGTTCATCCAACAGATCATGGAGGAGGAAGTCACGGAGTTGTTAGGCCGGGAGAAGTCAGAGCGCAGGAGTACGGTGGACTCGGCCGAGGGCTAGCGCAACGGATATGGCAAGGCTCGGCGGTTGGCGATGAGCTCGGGCACGATCACACTCCGACGCCCTCGGGTTCGGGGCGTCGAGGAGCGGTTCGAGAGTCGGGTGCTGCCGTTGTTCGCGAGGCGGACGAAGGAGCTGGGCGCTCTGCTTCCGGAGCTGTATCTGCACGGACTGGCGGAGGGAGACTTCGAGCTGGCGATGCGGGGACTGCTGGGCGAGGGGGCACCGCTGTCGAAGTCTTCGATTCGGAGACTGCGGGCGGGATGGACGGCGGAGTTCGAGGAATGGTCAAAGCGCTCGCTGGCCGATCGTGAGGTCGTCTACGTATGGGCGGACGGGATCTACGTGAAGGCAGGGCTCGAGCGGGACAAGGCGGCGCTGCTGGTGGTGCTGGGCGCGATGCGAGACGGTACGAAGGAGGTGTTGGCCCTGAGATCGGGCTACCGAGAGTCGGTCGAGTCCTGCTCCGAGGTGTTGCGGGATCTGAAGGCACGCGGCATCGAGGCGCCCCGGCTTCTGATGGCGGACGGTAACGCGGCGATCTGGGGCGCAGTACGGCAGGTATGGCCTGAGGCGGGCGAGCAACGGTGCTGGAACCACAAGATGAGGAACGTGCTGGACCGGCTGCCGCAGCGGGAGCAGAGCGAGGCGAAGGATCTTCTCAGGGCCGTGGTCTACGCACCGAGCCGGGCCGAAGGCGGTGAAGGCCCGCGAAGTGTTCGCCAGGCGCTACAGGCCGTGGTATCCGAAGGCGGTGGACGTACTCGAGGACGACTGGGAGCGGATGGTGGCGTTCTACGACTTCCCCGAGGATCACTGGAAGCATCTACGCACGACGAACGTGGTCGAGAGCCCGTTCGCTGCGCTACGGCTCAGGACGACGGCGGCGAAGCGATTCAAGCGGGTCGAGAGCGCTACGGCGCTGATCTGGAAGTTGCTCTTGGTGGCCGAGAAGCGGTTCCGAAGGCTCGACGCTCCTCACCTCCTCAAGGACGTGTTTGAAGGAAGGAAGTTCGAAGACGGAAAGCCCGTCTCAACCCAACAGCGGAAAAATGCCGCCTCATACGTTTACACACCTATTGACCCAACCTCCTGGCTCACCTTCATCCCGCCGTACTCCCGCCTCCACCGGTAGTACGTCTGCTCGGTGATGCCGAGCTCCCGGCTGATCAGCTTCACGGATTTGCCGCGGGCCAGACCGACCTCTGCCTCCCGCAGTGCAGTGATGATTTGCTCCGGAGTGTGTCGCTTCCTTCCCATCCTGACCTCCTCGCTGAAAAGCTTCAGACCAGGTCGATCCTAACATTGCACCTGGTCTCGTTTCAGGGGGTCAGGTCAAGTAGGCCCGGCCATGGTGTTTGCGACGCCGGCCGTCTCCCTCGGGCCCGCCGTGCCGGCCGCTACTATCCTGGTTGCATCAACGAACCACCCATTTGATCGCGTGGGCCATGGTCGAGGCCACATTACCCAGAATTAAATGGGCAAACCGGTCCCGAACCTCTGGCGTGTAGCCGTCGATACCGATCGACTCAGCTAGAGCATCATGCAATTGGTCAGCGAGAGTGATGTGTTCCTCCGCGAGCCGTCCGGGTACCACTGGGCCCGCCTCAAATGCCGCGACTATTGCGTCGAGGGTCGGTATTAGATACGCCATGGTGAAGGACTTTGCTTCGTCACGGTCGAGACGTGGTTCCTTCCCGCCGACCAACGGCTCCAACGCAATGCCGGTCGCTACGTTCATCATCTCCTTGACTTCGGCCTGCGGGTGGCCGGACTTGGAGTATGCATATACCATGAATAACGCCGCGTACAAGCGAGCCTTATAGACACCGCGCCCTGTCGGAACGCTAGCGACTGAAGTCGACGGTGCGGACAGACGGCCTAATTCGACATCCGCATTGTATGTATCGACCATGCCACAGTGGGTTCGTTCTAACTCCGCCGCCATCTCGGCCATGGCTCTTGTATACTCATATTTGTCGGGCTTCTTGACACCGAAAAGTTTCTTGAGAAACGACACCCTTGTTGCTCCTGTGGTTTGAGGTTACCGGGGTAACTCCAGTTCGCCTGCTACCTGCACTCGCACCTCTGCTTGTCGAAGGAGTCGATCGCCATCGCACACTCGCCAGGATCGGACTATTCCACATGGCTCGTTCTCACCCTCCCTCCGTGTGCGCCCACCAGACGACGCGGCCACCCCTTCACCCTCACAGCGTCTTCCCGTTCCACTTGGCCTGGCCGTGTAGTTCAGCCCCCATTGCCTGTTTCTCACCCTAGATCGAGATGGGAGAAGCTGGAAGGGCCCGTGCTCCTGCAGGCTGCCTCTGACCCACCCCCAATCCGCTCTTGGGGGCAGGTCATTTCTGGAGGGCTCATCATAAAGAGTAAAGCTCTCTCACGTATGCGACGAGCGATCATTGGCCTACTCAGTGCTGCGCTGGCAGTGTTATGTGTGCCCCCATCGGCTCGGGCACAACAGCAACGATCATTGTGGCGTGGCCTAGTTGTCGCGCCCGAGCAGCGCTGCTCTGCCTACAACGCGGACGACTACCGGTACCCACAGTCTGTAGAAGATCAGATCGTCACCGAACTCGGCGGTGTCTATGGTCCCTACACCGGCCGATGGTTCGCCAGCCAGTTCGAGACCGACATCGAGCACATGGTCGCGCGCTCAGAGGCGCACGACAGTGGCCTCTGCACAGCAGACGAGGCGACCCGGCGTCGCTTCGCAACCGACCTGCTCAACCTGACGCTGGCGGCTCCCGGAGTGAACCGTAGCCAGAAGGGTGCCCGCGACGCCACCGATTGGCTTCCCGATCAGAACACTTGTTGGTTCGCTGGTCGCGTCATCGCGGTTCGTCAAAAGTACCGGCTCACCATCGACCGGCGCGAAGCCGATACCCTTGAGCGCGTACTGGCTGGTTGCACCTCGACCAGCTTGGTCGTGGTGGGTCGTGGCACCGTTCCACCTGCCTCTGCTGGCGACTCCCCTGACGCCGTCGGCACGGACAGCGCTGCGGTCGCCCAATGGGATGACAACGGCAACGGCCAGATCACCTGCGCCGAGGCCCGCGCACACGGGATCGCGCCGGTGCCCCGCGGTCATCCCGCCTATCAGTACATGCGCGATGCTGACGGGGACGGCATCGTGTGCGAAACGGACGGCCGTGCGGACAGGGGCAGCACCGCGCGCCAAGTGCCGGTACCCTCGACGGTAACCCGGGGTGGAGACGCGCTCAGTCAGTACGACGATAACGGCAACGGCCGGATCACCTGCGCTGAGGCCCGCGCACATGGGATTGCACCGGTGCCCCGCGGTCATCCCGCCTATCAGTACATGCGCGATGCTGACGGGGACGGGATCGTGTGCGAGTGAAAGCGACGATCTAGCCTATCCGCCACGATGGAACGCTTGGTCCCGGATCACTCACCTGTTTGATCAATCGCCGAGACTGCTGTCCGCCCGCCCGCGCCCTCTTCTCCCTGTCAGGAGGATCCGATGTCACTCGCAGACCAGGCGGTCGCCGAACTCGAGAGCACTGAGCAATTCTTCAACCGCTCGACCCGCTCGCTCACCGACGCGCGGGCTTGGTTTGCCAAGGCGGTGGCCGTTGCCAAGGCCACGCTGTCCTCCAAGAGCAACGCGGAGTTGACGGCGCCGATCGCCGACGGGCCGATCATGGGCGGCGCACCCCGCATGGCCATCATCAGCGCCATCACCGACCACACCGCGCACCATCGCGGCGCGCTGACCGTCTACGCGCGCGTCAGCGGGCTCGTGCCGCCCATGCCGTACATGGACTAGTAGGGCCGTCCTCGTCGCTGCCGGTGAGAATCCTGGATAACCCGAGCCTGGGCTATCCCTCCCGCGTTTCGGAGCCTGTCAACCCGGATGAGACACTTGGGGGAATCAATTAGAGAGCAATCTCCTGTGTAGTGAGGGTGGGGCTTGGAGGATTGATCCAGACGGCCTCCGGGAGTGGTTTAGGCTTCGGTTGACCGGAGACGAAGCGGTCGGGATGAGCGGCCCATGCCTCGCGGAGCACGGCCTTCCTGCGGGCGATGACCTGATCGGCGAAACCGAAGTGGACCTGTTCGGGCGTCAGCATCGAGATGCCGCCATGGCGGTGCTCGGTATTGTGCGCGAATCGGATCAGCGCGTGCGCAAGGTCTGCGCGAATCGGATAGAGATAGCGGTGCGGACAGCCTTCAATCCGCGATCAAGTCCTTGTACATCTGCAAGCTGAAAGGATAGGGCGTTCGTGGGGGTAACGGCAAGTGCTTCTAAACGACACAAGGCAATGTGTTGACGTATACGGACCACGATATTAGGAGTTATCCTTCTTCCCGACACTGAAACACGCCTCGGCAAGCAGGTGTATTCAGTGGCGAGCCCTTCGGACGGAGATGGCACCCGATGACACGTGATGGCTGGACGACGGTCGGCGGATTCGTGGGGATGATCACCGGGTTCGTGACGATAGCGGGACTCATGTTGGCCCTAATGGGGCAGGTAGGGGATCTCGCTGTTCAGGTCGGTCGCTTAGATGCTGGTATGGTCTCGGGGTTCAACAGCGTGAACGCCCGGATCGACAAGATCGAGGGACAACTGATCGGGATCGATGATCGGCTGCGGGCAGTCGAGATCAGGCTTGGACCGGCTCCCGCCGACTAACCAGTTTTAGATGATGCCGAACCCGTCAAGCCAAAAGTAGAATCCCCCGAATATGAGGTTCCCTGCCGTGAAGCCGCACAAGCGCAAGATCCCAGAGCCACGCCTGATCGCCGGACGCCACAACATCCGCGAGATGAACACGAGCGCTTTTGTCGACGACGAATCGTTATGGAGGATACTGGAAGCCATCGGAGCCATAAAAGACGCCGTTAAGCTGGTTGCTCACTTAGTCTATAGGTGGCAGCTAAAGCGAGCCCGCGAGCCCGTGCATCATCGAGTGGCTGCCGGACCCGTGACTTGGCATTTCACGGTCCCCCCGATACCTCCGGAAGGGATAACACATGTTAAGGCGGCTAATAATGACGTCCGATAAGAAGGGCAAGAAGGGTCGCGATTGGGCCAACACACCGGCACTCAACCCGCGCTACAAGGGTGCGACGCCTACGGATTGCCCACCACGGGAGTGAGGGTCATGGCCACATTTCTGATTGTCCTGAGCGTGCTGAGCGGATCTGTATCCTTCCTGGGGATGTTCGGCTCGAATTCGAAAGGGAAATCCTTCCTCGTGTGGCTGGCGTCCTGGGCGATACTCTTCATCGGAATCGGGTTGTCCGATGGATCGGAGGGTGCGGGACAGGTCGCTACCGCCACTAGCAGCACGGCACAAGTCGCTGAGCCGGAGGCTAAAGCGCTGCCAGCTCCGGCGGCTAAGGCCGCAGACACATTAAAGCTGCGATGGGAGAGTGCCGGAACGGCCGGGATTCGCGTGTCGCTCCACACCAATCTTCCGGACCGAGCTGAGGTAAAGCTAAGCGTCACACGGCTCTACGACGGCAGGTCAGATGGCAAGGCGGAGACGTACAGCCTCGACTACTTCTCGGAGGCTGGCACGATTGGCGACTGGCGAGAGCCCCGCTTGGTCCGCATTGACGATGCGGCGTGGGCGCGCGCGCTCCAATCCGAACTGAACAAGTTTTCCCAATTGGGAATGCCAACAACCGGGGTTTCCGTCCGGTCAGAACTGGAGATTTCCGCCTACGCATACGGCCACAATTCCGGCAATCGGTTTGGAGCCCGTGAATACCCGGACCTCATCGCGGCGGTCCAAGGCCGAGACCTGGCGGGGAAGGCCGAAACCTCTATTGCTCGCCCGCTTGCGACGGGAGTAGAGGTACACGAGGCGTCACTGATCGCCGGGAACAGCTTGAAGGCTGGCAAGTCTTATCGGCTGATTGGAGACCGCGTTCCCTTGATGCCTTCGCTCGATGCCAAGCGTCTTGAGGATTTGCAAGGAATAAGGTACATGCCCGCCGGCACCCTAATCTCCGTACTCGAAGTGAAATACCGCTCTGGCGATCCATGGTACCAGGTCGTGCTTCCCGAGCGTCGTGGGGAGAAAGGCTGGATCAACAGCATCGCGCTTCTTCGTGAAGGTGTGCGTGCGGACGCCGGGTAGAAGAACCTCGGAAACATCCCGGCACTGGTCCACCATGGTTCCTGAATGGATGAGGCACAAAATGATAAGACTAGCCGCCTTGCTCACGATCCTCTATGCGCCGACCCTCTCCGGCCAAGAGGTCGACCCGGCTTGGAACTCAGATTTGGCAGTCAGGATCTCCTAAATATCGGACCTGCTGGACAGTAGCCCAGAGCATTGCTTATCGTGAGGACAGAAGCCCCTCGGAGGATCGGTGGGATTTTCTGCTATACAACAACGATGGGTTCGTGGACATGAGAGAAATGGGCTGTCAATCGTTCGGCTATGTTTTGCCGACCGTATACGCTTTCACGAATCATCGGCTACGCCCACTGTGCTCTGGTCATCTCCGGATCTCGGATGATACGCCATGGTACCAACCCTTCGCTGGGCTGCCTCCCGATTTTCCGATCTTGGTAGGCTGTATCTGGTATCACCGCCGAGAAAAATGAACCAGGGGCAGTCGTTGACAGTGCGACGCCCCCGGGTACGGGGTCTGGAGGAACGCTTCGAGAGTCGGGTGTTGCCGCTGTTTGCGAGACGGACGAAGGAGGTAGGGGAGTTGATACCGGAGCTGTACCTACACGGGTTGGCCGAGGGGGATTTCGAGCTGGCGCTCAGGGGCCTACTCGGTGAGGGGGCGCCGCTGTCGAAGGCTTCGATCCGCAGGCTCAGGGCCGTGTGGTCAATGGCACAGTTTCTCTCTCATGTCGCCGGTCCCCCCCGGGGGCCGGTGCTATGCTGATAAGCGTGACGTTCAACCCCTTGATGCCGTCGCCCCGCCCCGCGCGGGGGGCGCGGATCGAAACAGGCGGGGTTTACCGCGACGGGTTATGCCAAGTTTGCCTATTCCGACGAAGTCGTCCACTCATTCCGAGCCAAGCCGTCCACCTGTTCCAGGCCAAGCCGTCCACCGATTCCGCTCCAACCCGGACGGCTTCGCTCGGAGCGGATAGGCACCGGACCTCATGCTGACACCCGCTGGCGGATTGCCCACACTGAACAGCGCGGAGCCGGGACTCCCGCCTTTTGATACCGTTTCCCCGCTATTTCAGTGCGGCGGAATCAGATGTCCTCAAAGCGGCAAGTGCGGCAGATCGTGCAGTCCCAGTTGAACTTAGACGATTACTTGCCGTGATTGGTGCCACCCGTGCTCCGCTGATCCAGCGCACGAGATTCGTATAGGCTTGCTGCCAGAACGGCTAGGTCCTCATGCGCTGTAAGCCGTTTATTATGAGTGAGTTACCTATCTATAAAGTCTGGTATCCCCACCATTCCTTCCGCCGACATGAAGCGGATCTTGCTGGCTCTCCTCAGCCGCGAACGGACGTAATCGTTCGGTCATGCCGTGGATCGATTCCCTGCGCCGGGCTGCCGGCTTCGCCCTCGATTGCCACCAAGCACTCGGCGAAGTGTACACGGAGGTACTTGAAGCGCGAGCGAAGATGCTTGAAGTTCGGGGCCACCTCTTGGACGCGCTGGAAGAGGCGTGGCGTCAGAACATTCTCTTGGAAGGGTTTCTGCTCACAGGTGGCCTTGTGAGCCTCAATCTTCACCTGCTGAAAGATCCTGCCACGACGCTGCGATGAAAGGGTGGCAGATGAGAATTCGAATGAGGCAACTGGTTTTCGTGGTGTTGGCGATGTTGGGCAGTGCGCTTCCGCTGCGGGCGCAGTACGAATGGACTTCATCGCGGCCCGATGGTCACGCGCCCATTGGAGTGATGGGCGAGCATATGCACTCCAAGGGAGAGTTCATGCTCTCCTATCGTTTCATGAGCATGCCCATGACGGCGAACCGCACCGGCGCGGACAAGGTGACGACCCAGGATGTCCTGAAGAACTTCATGGTGTCGCCGACGAACATGCCGATGGCCATGCACATGGCGGGATTGATGTATGCGCCCAGCGACAGGGTCACCACGATGGTCATGGGGAATTGGCACTCCTACTCCATGGATCACGAGACCCGGATGGGCGGGAAGTTCACGACAACTTCGTCGGGACTGGGCGACACTCGGCTCGGCGCCCTCGTCGGACTCAAGCAGTCCGGATCAACACGCACCCACCTCAATCTCGCCGTATCGATACCCACCGGCTCGATCGAGCAGATGGACGTCACCCCGATGAGTGGCGGCAATCCCGTGCAGCTGCCGTATCCGATGCAGCTCGGATCCGGCACCTGGGACCTTCTTCCCGGAATCACGTTCCTTGGTATGACCGAGCGGACATCCTGGGGCATGCAGGCCCTCGGAAACTTCCGGTTGGGCGAAAACAGCCGCGGCTACGCAAGGGGAACGTCGATGGAAGGGACCGTATGGTATGCCGTCAAGCCACACGACCCCATCAGCCTCTCGGTGCGACTGTGCGCCAAGACTTGGGGCGATTACTCGGGACACGACGAAGCCTTCATGAACCCCATGGTCGTTCCGACCGTCCGCGAGGATCTTCGAGGAGGAAGGCGCATCGACTTACCGCTCGGCCTCAACTTCCAGTTCCCTGCGGGAGTGCTGGGCGGGCACCGGTTGGCCGTCGAGTGGAGCCTGCCGATCTATCAGAGCCTGAACGGGCCGCAGCTCCAGACCGACTGGATCCTGACGTTGGGATGGCAGAAGTCCTTCGAGCCGATCGGGGGGCATCACTAAAAGGGCGGACACTACCGCTCAAGGGAGCTATAAACGGATGTCTTCAAATCTCCTCTTCGCGTCGCGCGCGTGAACTGCCCGTCGTGGATCACTACAGCCGGGAAGTTGCGGAAGTGCCTCCCGGAGTGGCTTTTCGTCCGCTGACGTGGCCAGCTCCGTGAGAGCCCGGCCTCCGGGAGCGTGCAGTCGCATCTGGCACTTCTACTGTCTTTCGTTCCTTATCTTCTCTCAGATGTTGGGTTGCGAAGGCGGTCCGTCTTCGTCGGTCTCAACGCCAATCGAGCCTGCGGCCAACCGCCCTCCAGCCGCCATGGAATCGATCCCTCAGCAGGCATTGACCGTCGATGGAGAGACATCGACGCTGGACGTGGGTCCGCATTTTGCTGACCCGGATGGCGACAGGCTTGCTTATGCAGCCGTCTCCGGTGATATCGGCGTCGTAGCCGCCAGCGTCTCGGCAAGCAGTCTGACGCTCACCCCCGTGAGTCGCGGTAGCGCGACTGTGATGGTTAGGGCCACGGACCCAGGTGGATTGGCTGCCACGCAACTGATCGCCGTCACCGTTCCGGACTTGGAGGTGGGGACGCCGTCGGTAGACGAGACGGGGGCGACGATGAAGCTGGCGTTTTCCCCCCTTACGGCCACGCTTACGCAGGTCAGGAGCACCACGGATCGATCTGGAGCAGTCCGCTACGGCATGTACCTCGATCTGAGCGAGCCGACGGCCATATCGTGGCGCACGATGCGCGACCATGTGTTTACCGTCACGGGCGGGACGGTGGTGGCGGCGAAGCGGTGCTGGAAGCGTACCGAAGTGATTGACGGCCGCGCCCGCTCGGTGACCAGCAGTTGGAGGCTCGACATCAAACCCGAACGGCATAGGGCCAACGTGACGGTCATCCTGCCGGCCAACAGGGCTTGCAGCACGACGGGCGCGATATGCACCCCGGACGGGCGGATGCTCTCACAAAGAGCAACGCTCACACTCAAGCCGGGTCGCCCGGACCTCACGGTCTCCATCGCCGACGCAACCGCCAACGAGGACGACGGTGTGATGCTCTTTGAGGTCACGCTGTCGAAGTCGTCGATACACCCGGTCACATTGCTGGCGCGGACCACCATCAGGGGGACGGCCACTGCGGACGTGGACTTCGGTTCGAGTGGCGAGGTGATGCTCCTCTGCAAGCCCGGGACCACCAGCCAGAAGATGGGGGTCGCGCTTATGGCCGACGAGATTGACGACGACGGCGAGACGATAGTGGTGGAGATCACCGGCGCCCGGGAGGTGAGTACAATGTCGGTCTGGAGCAATCCGGTGACGATCGCGGACGGCGAAGCGATCAGGACTATAAGGGACACCGGCTGACCCGATGGGCCAAGGGAGTGGCTAGCGCGATTCGGGCGCGTAGCGGCGGGACCATGCGGCCCACGCGATCACAAGAAGGGTCCGAGGCCGATGAGCGGCGCGACGCACGCGACGGTGCCGGGGCCGGCGACTGGACGGGCCTGGTGGGCAGCCCCCCCCCTTGCGGTCGGGTGGGGGGCTACTTGCTTCGGCGGCGCGGAGCGCGCATCCCGACGGTGGCGGGCGCATGCGGTCTGGACTGGGCCGGTGGAGTGCTGGCGTTTAGAGTCAGCGGGAGAATACTTGCTCGCCTACGCCGACGAATCCTACCAGGAAAGCGGCTACGGCGGCTCCTTGGTCTACGAGCCCGGTGCCGACGGTCGCGGCCTGCGGATGCGGCTCGGATACAGCTCGGGCGCGGCGGCCAGCCGCGTGCGGAGCCTGTGGGCGCTCGAGAACGCGGCAGGCCTCGTACGCCAGGGCGGCATGCCCCTCCTCGGCGCTCCGACACCGAGGTCGGCTTCGGGCTCGGCGGCGGCCTTCTCTGGTATCCCTACCTCGTCGCCGACGCCACCGGCCAGAAACGTTTCGGCCTCAGGCTCAACTCCGGCCCGTCGCTCGACATCGGCTTGGAGTTCGGCCGAATGGACAACGCAGCGCAGCCAGCGAAGGAGGCCCTAGTGCTGCGCGGGGACATCCGCTTCCACTAGCCGTCGTGGTCACGGTCCGGGCGCTCTCGCATCCGATACCGAGACGCCCGGACGTAGCCCCCTCCGATTCCAAGGCGCGGCTCCTTCCTACCCTCCTTGACGCGCTGAACCGCCTCCTGGGCGCACCGGAGCACGAGGGCGCAGAGGGTTCGAACTCCGCACCCGTTTTCTCCGGCAACCTCCAGACCCCGGGCCGCCGAGGGGCACTCCGCCGTGCGGATCCCCGCCTTCCAGGATCGGTGAGCCCCTCGGTGCGAATCGGCCCGGTCCGCCGGACCGTGGCTGCCGCGCGCCTCCGCACCCGGCTTCGGCGGGGCGCGACGACTGCACTCAGACCACGCATTCGCAGTCTGCCACTCCGGCTGGACGATTCCAGACCGGCCCGGTCCGGGCCGACCTCCCGGTCGAGTTCCACACGCTTGACGGGGTCGGTGGCCAGCGCTGCGGGGGCGCTCGCCACGCCGCTGGCGGAGGCATCGGAAAGGCTGCTGTCATTACTGGATATCGATATACACTGCAAGAACTTAGGACATTTCCTACGGGTTGACGTTCTTCCAAACGGGTCTTCACCGTTACGGGCATGCAGACGCTGGAGCAGCAGTTCGGCTCGCGGTTGAGTGCGTTCCTCCGGCGCACGGGCCTGAGGCCGACGACGTTCGGCATCAAGGCGCTGGGCGACCCAAATCTGGTGCGCCAGATCGATGGTGGACGCTCGCTGTCGCTGAGGACGGCGGACCGGGTTCTGGCATTCATGGCCGAGTACGACGGGGACTCGAGCGGCGCGCGCGCGCCGCCCCGCCCCGCTCGACACCGGACGCCTTCACCACAGGCCAGGAGAACGAGGAGGAGCAGAGAGATGACCGAACAACCGATCGAACAGAGAACGAACCCACCGACCCGCTTCCTGCGGCTGCCGGAGGTGCAGGACCGCACAGGCCTGTCGCGGAGCACGATCTATGCGCGGCTGGACCAGGGGCGGTTCCCCCGGCCGGTTTCGCTGGGATCGCGCGCCGTGGGCTGGATCGAGTCGGAGGTCGAGGAGTGGATCCGCGAGCGGATCGAGGAGAGCCGGGGCGAGGATGCCTGGGCCAGGTCGTGGCCGTCGCCCGCACCCGGATGGAGTTCGCGCGGACCGTGACGGTCCCCGGAAAGCGCGCCGATGGGGCCGTCTCCGGGTCGTCCGCGTCGGCGGACGAGTTCGCCGTTAGCACGGGAGAGCCAGCTTACCCTTTGGGGCCACGCTTCGCGGGTCCCCGGCAGGGGCTGGCGGGGGGCTGTGCCCCCTCTCACCCCCCCAACGGCGACGGCGCGTCATGAGCGCTGGACGCGCCGTGCGGGTGAAGATCCGCGCCAGCGAGGCGGAGCGTGCCGAGTGGCACGCCAAGGCGCGCTCCGCGGGCTTGACGCTGTCGGATCTGGTGCGCCGGTCGGTTGGCCGGGTGCGCACCTGGACCGTGGCGCACTCCGAGGTGGAGCGCGAGCGCACCCGCGAGCTGGCGCGTCTCGGCAACAACCTCAACCAGATCGCCCGCTGGGCGAGCATGCACATTCCCGTGCGGATCTTGTTGTGATCATTGAACTTACGGATTCGGCTGGCGCGATTCCCGCCGATTGATTCCCGCTGATTGGGATCAGGCCCGAACTCTCCGGCGGTCCGCGAGCGCCTGTCTCAGCTGTCCCTCGTCGGCTCTCTGATAGCACTGGAGGACGGTCTTGGCCGTCTTCCAGCCTCCGAGTTCGCACAGCACCTTGAGCGGATGGTCCATGAGGTCGGACGCGAATTTCCGCCTCAGCGAGTGCCAGCCTCGGCCCCGCTTCGGTTCCAGCGCCGCGAGCGTCTGGGCTCTCTGCCACCAGAAGCTCGGCAGCGACCGGCCCACGCACCGCGAGGCATCCGTCGGGGCGGGCAGCACCGGCCCGTCCCCGGTCCCGGCGCTCATCGCTCGCGCTTCCTCCAAAGCGTCCAACGCCTCGTCGGTCACGGGCGTGGTGTGCTCGTAGCCCGTCTTCTCGTGCTTCGCCCGCCACCGCACCGCTTCGCCCTCGAAGTCGATATCGGACCACCGGAGCTTGCGGATGGCACCGATGCGGTGCCCGGTCTCATGCGCGAGTACGAGCGCGACATGGAACCGCCAGTCCACCTCCCGGGACACCCTCAACAACCCCTGGTACTCCTGTTCGGTGAGGACGACCCGGGTGGGGTTCTTCTCCCTGGGCTTCCTGAGGCCCTTCAGCGGATTCCTGTCGAGCATCGGGCGGCCCCCTTCGTCCTTCGACCTCGCCGCCCAGTTGAGCACGGCCATCAGGAACGTCAGGTCCCACTCGATCGTCCTGTTGGACACGGGCTTGCCCGAGATGCCGATCCTTCCCGCGCGCCGCGCGCCGATGAATCGGTCCCAGTCGCGCTGGGAGAGCGTTGCCGGGTCTCGGTCCCTGCCGAAGAACTGGAGGAACATCCTCGTCGCGGTCCTGTCGCGCCGCCGTGTCTGCTCGGCCTTGGTGGGCGTCACCTCTTCACCGTAGATGTCAAAAAGCGTGCCCAGCGTGAGCGGCTCGGGCTCGGCGTTCTTCTTGCCGTTCAGCTCCGGCCCGGCGAATCCCGCAGCGAACTCGTCCGCCTGCGTCTTCGCCTGCCTCCAGTCGCGGTGTTGCAGCGACCTTGTGAGCCTGCGCCCGTTCTCTCGCCACTCGATCTGGTACAAGCCGGTCTTGGGATCGGGGAAGACCCTCACCCGGTTCCGGCCCCATTCTCCGGCGCCATAGCTGCGCCGACAACAGTTGCTAAGAGTCTATAGAAATCCCGTGACATCCGGTGGTGTTTCGTATCTGTTGTTATTACATAGGGTTATGCATATGTATCCTCGCCCTGTGTTCCCCGTGGTGTCCCTTGATATCCATCCTCATCCTCCATATTATGGAGTAATGGATGACGTAACCCAATCCCCGAATCCGCCACGGGAAACGAAGCCGAAAGGCCGCCACCCCCACAAGGCGCTCTCGGCCGCATTCGTGCGCGCGGCGCCTCCCGGAAGATACTGCGACGGCCACGGGCTCTACCTCTACGTCCAGCCGAGCGGAGCCCGAAGCTGGGTCCAGCGGCTCGTCATTCGCGGGCGGCGGCGCGACTTCGGGCTCGGCAGCGCCCAACTGGTCCCGCTCGCCGATGCCCGCGAAAAAGCGCGGGCGAACCGCAGGCTGGCCCGCGAGGGCGGCGATCCGCTCGCCGAGAGACGGCGCGCCCGGGGCATGCCGAGCTTCGCCGAAGCCGCCGAGCGCGTCCTGGAGCAGAAGCGGTCCGGTTGGCGCAACCAACGACATGCCCACAACTGGATGACGAGCCTGAGGCGCCATGCCTTCCCGCGCATCGGCAAGATGCCCGTCTCGGAGGTCACGGCCGCCGATGTTCTGGAGGTCCTCGCTCCGATCTGGCACGCGAAGATGGCCATGGCCCGGTCCGTGCATCAGCGCATGCGCTCGGTGCTGGAGTGGGCGGTGGCGATGGAGTACCGCACCGACAACCCGTGCGACCGGGTACAATCGGTGCTCGGCCCGCAGCACCGCGTGGTGCGGCACATGAGGGCGTTGCCGCATCGCGAAGTAGCGGCGGCTCTCGGGACAGTGCAGTCCTCGGACGCCCTGCCGGTCGTAAAGCTGGCCTTCGAGTTCCTGTTGCTGACGGCGGCGAGGTGGGGCGAGGTGCGGCGGGCCGAGTGGCCGGAGATCGACGCGGTGGAGGGCGTGTGGACGGTTCCCGCCATGCGCATGAAGACGAAGCGCGAGCACCGGGTGCCCCTGTGCCGCCGGGCGCTGGAGATTCTCGACGAGGCGCGGACGCTGGCCAATGGCGCCGCTCGGTTGGTCTTCGCCCGGGAGGGCGGGAGGCCACTCGCCGACCCGCAGCTGCGCCAACTGGTCCGGGAGAACGCGATCGCGGCCGTGCCGCACGGCTTCCGGTCGTCGTTCCGGGACTGGGCGGCCGAATGCACGGACACCCCCCATGCGGTCATGGAGGCGGCGTTGGCGCACGTGGTCCGCAACAAGGTGGAGGCCGCCTACGCTCGCTCGGATCTGTTCGAGCGCAGGCGCATCTTGATGGCCGATTGGGCCGCGTATCTGGCCACCGAGCGTCGAGACCCGGAGGCCGGTCCCAGCCGCTGAGGCGCGAGCCGTTGAGGCGCGAGCCGAGGCCGATCCACGGCTGGCTCATGACCCCTTAAGGGTCAAGAGCCAGCATACCCTTTGGGGCCACGCTTCGCGCGTCCCCGGCAGGGGCTGGCGAGGGGCTCCGCCCCTTCGATCCCGAAGGACGCCCGCGCTCCGCTGCGGGGTGCGTGCTCGCCCATCGTGCGAGCCGTGTCCGGTCGCGCCCGATGGAGCCTGGCCAGGCGGCTCCGCTCGCGCTCAATGGCGCGTGCAGGCACGGTCCACGTTCGCCTCCGCGCCATCGTCGGTCGCCGCGACCTCGTAGGCGGCGTGCGTGCGGCCGCCATGACGGTGAGGCGGTCCGCGGGGAGCGCACCGGCGACGCGGTTCGCGACGGCGGCACCCACCGCTCGCTGCCCCGGCAGCGGCCCGGGAAGTTGGGGGTGCAAGGGGGGCGCAGCGTCCCCTTGGCCAGACCGCAATGTTTCACATTGCGTAGGCTGGCTCCCGTGCACTAAACGAACTCGTCCACCCACGCTCTGGAGGACCGCTTGAACCAGCCGGGGGCCTCGGTCGCGATAGCCGCAACAGCGACCGCGTCGCTCCGGAGCGGCGGTCCAACCATCCCGCGAGAAGGAAACGGAGCCGATGAGGAGGTGGGGTGGATCGAATCAGGGCGCCGGGTCTGCCAGCGAGTCTGCGGATTAAGCCTCGCAAGACCCAACTTCTTCCCGATCCCGCTCTATCTCTTGGTCGAGCCATGTGGCACGCGTAGCGGGGTCCGCGTAATTCGTGGCCACCCAGCGGCCCAATGCTGTCCCGCACGATCCGCGATGGCCGCTGCGCATGGAGTTCGTTCCTGCTCGACGTTCGCCATGAACAGCGAGGATCTGTAAGATAACCGCCACCAGACCACGCAAGCCATGCAGGCAGGAGTCCGAGTGGACGCAGCTAGGAAAGAGCGAGGAGAGTTCGTCGCAGGGCTCGCCAACACGAATAGAGAGTTCTATGACAGGCCGCAAGGGCGTGGCATGCTACGCGCGCTCGAGCTGACCTTCAAGCACCGTTGGGTCTACATTTTCGAACTGATCCAGAATGCTCTCGATGCGTCTGCGAGGTCCATTGCGATTCACATTTCTGATGACGGCGACGCCCTGATCTTTCAGCATGATGGAACGCGTGCACTCGACGAGGGAGATGTCGAGGCACTCTCGATGGTTTTCCGATCGACCAAGGGTGCCTCCACTGTGGGCTTCATGGGCGTCGGCTTCAAGAGCGTCTTCATGCGGTTTCAGGAAGCTCGAATCTCTGGTTGGGGTTGGACATTCCGCTATGAAATCGCCCAGATCCGAGGCGAAGAATATGGAGACGTACAGACGGATCTGCTTGGGGCTGTGGTTCCGATATGGGATGGCGCGGTCTCGCTGCCCGAACCGGGATTCACTACCCGTTTCGAACTAAGCAGACGAACAAACCAACGAGCGGATCTCGAATCCGACTTGGCGCGCTTCCTCCCCGACAATGATCGCACACCCCTCGCCATCCTCGCAGCGTCAAACCTAAAGCGCCTTGAGGTGAACGGGTGTGTTTGGGAATTGGGAGTCACCGGGGAACATAGCGGGAGCCTTGAAGCGACGGCGCTGTCGGAAGCAGAGAATCGGATGTGGCAACTATTTTCGACGCAATTCCAACCTTCTAAGCAAGCGATCGCCTGTTTTCTCGAACACAGGAAAATTCGACCTGCCAAGGATGAACGCGATCAAGTGTATGCCGACGCCGGCAGGCCGCGCCAGATTCTTGGAGTGCTCCCCCTGGATAACGAAGGTCTACCGGCGCCACCGAACAGAGGGTCTGTTTATGCCACTTTGCCCACGGAGGTCACGTTGCCGTTTGGCCTCCACGTCAACGCCGACTGGCTGTTGGACCTCTCACGCAGCGGGCTTAGAGGGCTCGAGGACAATCCCTGGCAACGCGGTATCGCGGATGGCATCGTAGAAATATTGGCACAGTTCCTCGAATGGTCCGCAGATACGCTTGTAGAGCCCCATGCTGCGAAGATAGCCTTCCAGGCACTCGCATTGCCATCGACCGAAGCAAGCGGCCTTGAAGCGCTCCTTGCAGAGGACGATTGGTTGTCACGATTACGGGACCGCTTTGAGGACACGACGGTGATTCCGGTTTGGACTGCGGGGACCAGCAAGCTGGCATACGCCAAGCCGAGGGATGCTCTCGTTCCGCCCGTCCCACTCGCGAAGGCATTCAGGGCGCAACCGGACTTACAACCTGCGGTTCTCCTGAAAGGGTCCGTGCTCAGGGATGATGTGCTCGGACGCGGTGCGGTAGAGCTTCTTGGGCGACTTGAGCTTCGGACTGAGATGTTACCGCGCGACTTAGAGCACGCGTGGGAAGGAGGTCTGGAGGACTGGTGGGAGACACTTCCTGACAACCATGAGATCCGTCGGCACCTGCTCTTCCACATCTGGGCGGCTGTCGCCGACCTAGGCCCTGACGACGCGTGGACGGACATCGAGCTTCCTTGCATCCGATCGGTCACCGGGCAGTGGTTGTCGGTGAGCGAGACGACATTCCTCAACGAGCCGCTCCCCACGGAACACGAGCCGGGCGGTCGGGAGACTCGCCAGTTCATGCAATCCGTCATTCAGGACGCCAACCGTTTGGACGAAGGATGGGTTTCCGCCCTCCGCCAAGGGAGACAGAACGAGCCCGAACGTGTGCGGCTCTCTCAAGTTTGGGACTGGGTCGAGGACCATGCCCACGGCATCAGTCTCCAGGACATCGTCAAGGATGCCGTGAACGCTCTAGTAGGGTCATCGGCCAATCCAGACTGGTCGGTGCTCCTACCACTCGGGCATTGGGCGAAGCATCGGAATCGTCCTGGACTGTTGACCTACGTGCTCGTGGAATCAGAGAGCGACCTACAAGGTGTGCCGACTAGCGAGGCACTCCTAGCCAATCCATATGTCGAGCACGGCCAGGACCGTCGCCAGTTATTTCCAGCGGCTCCCGCAATCGCCGCGGTCTATTTCGAAGACGACCCCAAGAGCGGCGGTACCTATGAGTGGCGTGTTTTCTTCGAGAAGGCCCACGCCCGGGGCAAGCTCCAAGTACAACCCTTAGAGGAACGGTGTTGGCGAGTGGAGGATCAGCGCGTTGCGGAATTCCTTGACTGCGACGTCGCCATGATCAGTGAATCGAACGATAGTGGCTATCTACTTCTGGATTTCGATATCGAGCCGAGTCTTCCCGATCCGGATGCACCCGAAGAACTCCGGAAAGCCTTGGCCACTTGGCTAGACGACGGCTTGGGAGCCCTCAAGCAAACGGGCAAGCGGAAGGCGTCGTATTTCTATTACTCGAAGTATGAATCCGTGGGGAACAGGCCGAGTGCTTGGGCGAGCAAGCTGGCCGAGCTCGCGTGGGTGCCTTGCGACGACGAGAAACTCAGGTGTCCGCAAGATGCACTTCCAACACCCGATCCGGTGCGAGAAGACGCACCGGTTGCACAACTATTACCCGAACTCCTGTCGGTATTGGACCAGGAGGGATTGGAATTTGGCACGGCGATACCAGAAGCCACTTCGCTCCGCAGACTCTTGGCGACAGGCACTCACATCGAAGCAGAGGAGCTTGCGCAACTTATCTCGGACTGCCGCGAACAGGTAATGACGGACGCTGACTTGCGTCTCTTGGAGCAGGCTCTACAAGACTTAAGAGTGCCGTCGGACGACGGTCGCCGTATTCCGCTCAAGCGGATCGTTCAGCGTGTTGGAGGGCGTCGGGGAGCGCTCGGCGGCTGGATTGTGCCGCTTGATCGAATCAACGAGACACTTCGGATGGAGCTTCAGCATCCCGATTTTCCCAGCGACTTCCCGGAGACGACCACAGGTGAACAATCACTGGACTACATCCTCGAGATCTGGAAGCGCGCCCGGTCGTTACCAGAAGGGCTAGCGAACGAGGTCCGCGACGTCCTCCCGATGGCCTATGCCTACTGCCTAGAAGATTGTGAAGAGGATACCTCGCTGCACGATCGATGGACCGCGGCCTTTCCCGACGCCATCGTCTTTGCGGAACGCGAATGGATCGTTTTAGCGGAGTCCGACAGCACCTATCTTGATGACATCGAGGATAAGAGGTTCTTTCCCGGCCATGTCCCGGTGCGAATAGTCACAGCCGGTCACCTCGGCCGTTCACGGGACGAGCAGTTTCGCACTGCGGATGCCATTAGCGTGCCGCTCCTGTCATCGGTGGTCACTCTGGATTGGCGTGTCGGAGACGAAACTGCCGTTGACGACAACTGGATCTCACGGTTCGACATCATCCACGGGCTTCTCCTACGGGTTCGGCAAAGCGAACGTGCGGAAAGCGACGGAACGGGCAGCGATACTGGCGCGCCGCCAGCGTTAGTGTCCGCTCGTAAGCTTGCTGTGGACGTTCGCGTCGGTAGCGATGCTGCCCAACATGTGCCCGTGAACGCCCGCTTGCACCGGGGTACCCTCACGGTCGCGGGTCGGCCGGTAGAGTTTGGTGCCGACGCGGCCAAGGAACTCCTACGAGAATTCTCCTTCGGCCAACGTGCCAACCTCGCTGCCGACCTTACCGGCATGTTGTCCGCTATCGGCACCGAGGAGGATTTCCGTTTGTCGGTGGAAAAGTTCGCGCGGTCCCACGTCCCCGGTTATGAATCGACGGACGCGCAAGGCAGTCTCGTGTGGATGACGAAACAAACGATGGGGCAGGACGACCCGAGCGAAGCTGACGACACGACTCAGGCCGAGGCACAGGGAGAGGGGCACCCCGACGCCGGGGCGGTCGACGCCCCTGCCCGTACACCTGGAGCGTCGGATCCCACGGGCAACTCCTACCCCAAAGGCAGAGCTCTTGCGAAGCAAAACTCCCTGGTCGAGCAGTTGAAGAGTTCACTGAAAGGTGAGATTGCACCAAGCCATGAAGAGGACGGCACGGATGAGCCCGGGACTACCAACAAAGACTCCCGTGGGGACCTGGGTGATGAAGAGTACCGAGAGGCCGCGGCGCAATACGAGAGAGAGGCTGACCGCGAACCGGAGCTTGGCGATCCTCGTCAGACCGGCTGGGATATCCGCAGCGTCGATCCGAAGACGAGCGCAGTTCGACTGATCGAGGTGAAGGGCAAGGGACGTTCCTGGGATGAAGACGAGGTGGTAGAGTTGAGCCGTGCGCAAGTACGCGAAGCATTCAAAGCGACGGACGGGCAAGCAGCGGGTTCGTGGTATCTGTACGTCGTGGAGAAAACGGCCGACAATGCCTTCCACGTGCTACCCATTGAGAACCCCGCCCATGTCGCTACCCGGTGGATCCTCAGTGGCAGAGCTTGGCGCTGGGTGGCGGAAGACCCCAAACACATCACAGTGCCACTATCGTAACATGAGTGAGTCACGACGACGGGAGGAACAGCTATGACAAAGAACATCATCCTGGCGAAAGGACGACCGTCCCAGTCGCCATGGGGGAAGCACACCCTCCCTCGCAGAGCGCCGTATCGTCTGCCAGGTGCGGTCGCGTAGCCCGGATCAGCCCGTCGCCAGCCTGTCCGTGCGCCACTTCTTTCAATCCTTTAATATTGACAGTGGCACGTTGCATACGGCTTCGTTGGATTGAGAGCGATGAGCGGATTCTGGGTCGGTGCCGATCCCGGCGGGAAGGACAAGTTCGGTTTGGCTTTCCTTGACGCGGCCGGTGCGCTGTGTTGCACTACAGTCTCCTCGGTGGATAAAGCTGCCGAAAAAATAATCGCGAAGGGAAAGCCGCTCGGCTTAGGCATTGACGCACCGATGTGGTGGTCTACACGCGGGGGCGGCGGCCGAGAGGCGGACGAAAGGATTCGAAAGGGTTACAGCATTCCTTCCGGGACAGTGCAGTCGGCGAACTCGCTGAGGGGTGCAGCGCTCGTAGGCGGTGCGATGCTAGCCTTCCGGGTCCGGCAAGCCTTCCCTTGCACAAGGATTACCGAATCGCACCCCAAGGCTTTGCTACGAGCCCTCAATCTCGACGAATCGGCCTTTGCTAAATGCTTCAAAGTTGGTACCGATTGGAAGAACGAGGATGAGCGTGACGCCGCCGTTGCTGCCGTTTGCGCGAGGGAAGGTTTCGAGAAGCGTTGGCGTACAGACCTCGCCGTTCAACGGCATAAGTCGGAGCAGGATCCGCTAAGCTACTGGCTTGCGCCGATGTGTTACTTTTGGCCGGAACACCCTAGTGCCACAGAACTGTGACGAAGCTGACGCTCCTTATACCGTCTCATCAGAGTAAGGTGCCGGGGGAACGATCAAGGTCTCCCACCCGGGAACTTGGCTGTGTAGAATGAGAAACAACTTCACCGACGAAGTAAGCAAGAAACTCGGTCATTACGTCTACAGGTTGATTGATCCCAGGAACGGAAAGACGTTCTATATAGGCAGAGGTCAAGGTAACCGGGTGTTTGCCCATGTCCGGGCCGAGATCGAGAGCAATGACGATATGGACGGCAATGAGTTGCCACTCAGGCTTGACGTAATCAGGAGGATAAGGGCCGCCAACCTTCAACCGATTCACGTCATCCATCGCCATGGAATGTCGGGAGAATCGTCCCTTGAGGTTGAAGCCGCATTGATAGACGCCACACCGGGCTTGACGAATGTCGTGTCAGGTCATGGGTCCAATGAACGCGGTCCTGCCCATGTTGACCAGTTGGTAGAGCAGTACGGGGCGGCGGAGATCGAGTTCGACCCGACGCACAAGCTCCTTGTAATCAAGGTGAAGCGTGAGACCGTCGAAGAACGCAGACTCTACGATGCCGTCCGGTGGGCCTGGAAGATCGATCGGGCAAGAGCGGAGAAAGCAGACTATGTCCTCGCCGTGGTAGACGGCATATGTCAAGGTGTATTCGTCGTCGATGCTTGGCAGGCATCGGAAGAGGTGCCGGGGAGATACGAGTTTCGTGGTCGTGAGGCCGAGGAACCAGTCTCGACGATCTATAAGGGAAGACGCATCCCCGATCGCATGAGAAAACCAGGAATGGCATCGCCAATTCTCTACGAGGGCTATTGAAGCAGTACGTGCAACCCTGAGGAGATCAACCTGACCACGGATTAGGAAAAGACTTGCGCCGCCCGCGATGAATGTGCCTGATCCTGTACCTCCCCGACTGGAGCCTCATCCTTCCGGACTCCAAGGTTGATCGACAACTCGTTCACGGTCCACGGACATCTTCTACGGTCGAATGCATTCCAATTAGGAACGAGGGAGTTAATGAGGTAATTGCTTCGGGATAATCATATGTAACTCGTTGTATAGAAGTCATTTACTACATTGTATCCGTAGCTGCGCCGGACTCGTTTCGTGCGTGCCATCATTCGATTCCTCTCGATTGATGGACTGCACGATCTGCGCGTTTGAAACGTCGCGTCGGCGGGGCTTGCTGGCCAGTAGCGGGCTTCAAGGGCGGCGTTCGCGCAGGTCCGAGGGGTTGACCCCCCGGGCCGGTGCACTCCGATTCCCAAGTTCGGATCCATGGACCTGGAGGTTTCGGGCGCGGTGCTTCCAAGGACGGCTGGGAGTCGGTCTTGGGGGCCAGAAACCGCCCGGCCGATGCCGATCCGCGAGTGTCCGGGGCACTTTGGGGGTGACCGGACACGAAATCGCGCCTGTGATGGGCACGCCGCCGATTCCGCATGTCGCTGGCGCGCTTTCGGTTGCGCCACGGCCAGCGAAGCGCGGATGCCGATCCGCGCTCCTTGGACGTGGATGGGAGCGACCCCCCATCTCGGCATGCCTCGATCGGCATCGGGGAGGATGGCGATGTGCATCCCCATCCTCCCCTCCGCTGCGGGTCGCTCCCGTCCATCAGTCCTGTGCAGGAAGGCTGTCTTGGGACGCCTGGGACAGGCGCGTCCCGAGTCTGGCGGAATGGGCTGCGTTTTGAGCGATACGTCTGGGCGATGGCGGCTGTCGGAGGGGGATCCGTTGATCCGCCGTGCTGGCCGCGGCGCTTGGAGGCCTTCCCGCACGGGATAATTGGCTCGGGAGCGACCCCAGGAGGGTGGGGGGCGGGGGTGCGCAAGCACACCCGGCCCCGAACCCGTACCAGGCCCTCGGACTGGTGGTGGGTCGCTCCCGCCACGGCCGGTGCGGCCCGCGCGGCGCCGGCCGTCCGGGCCACGGATGCGCAAGACACGGCCCCGCCAGTGGATACGCGGGAAGGCCCCTGTGAATCGCCGGAGGGCCAAAGTGTGAATCGCACCCCCACGTCGTTTGCGCACTCCAGTCCGGCCGTAAGTCGCGCCCCGATCATCGGTAGCGAGCCCCGGCGAGGCGCGCGGTCCGCCAGACGCTGCCCCGGCGGATCGATCCGTGGACGGCCTGTCGCCGTGCCTGTTTCGTGAGCGCGACGCTGCGCTTCATGGCGGCCTGGAGGCCGCCGAACTCTTCGAGGATCTGGACCGCGCCCTCGAGAATGGCCCGCTCGATCCGGTCGAGTTCCTCACGGACCTCGGGGGCGGGTTCGGCGTGGCCGGAAGGCCTGGCCCAGCCTCGCATGACCTGCCGCGCCCGCTCCATCTCCCGATGCGTGCGCGCGGCGACGACGACCTCAACGGACCTGCCTTGTCTCCGGAGCGCGTACCAGAGTTGGCGGTGCGCCACGCCCCAGGAGCGGAGCGCGGTCGCGGTATCGTGGCCGGGATCGGCGTAGACGAAGACGGCGCGCTCGGCGTCCAGCGCGACCGGCAGCTTGACCGGGAAGTAGCGCCGCGCGGTGCTGGCGGCTCCCCGGTACACCCTGACGGGCAGCAGCCCCCGGTGGATGTCGAGGGCCTCGAACGCGGCGACCTTCTCGGCTTCGGTGGCAAGCCACGGCAGGCCGGGATGATCGATGACGTAGTCGAGCGAGAGCAGGCGCCGCATGAGCACCTCTGGAGAGGCGTCGTGGCGGTGGCGGATGTGCTCGGCTCCGAGCGCTCGGTAGATCCGCCGCGAGAAGATGCGGCACACGCGGCCGATCCCCCGGATGCCGGGCACGGTGTCCTCGGCGGCCAGGCCCTGCGCGATCAGCGCGTGGACGACGCGCCGCACCTGTTCCGGGTGTGCATCGAGGAATCGCGCGCACTGGACGCGGGTGAACGCGCCGCTGTGGAGGCAGACGAACGCGATCCACCCGGCCTTTTCTCCCGTCCAGCCGAATGGCGCGAGCGCCTCTTCGCTTCCCTGGAGGTGAACGATCGCATCGCTCACCGCCGAGTTGAACTGCTGCTTCCGCGTCTCCATGCCCGGAACAGTGAAGAGCCGTTTGCAAGGAAGTCAACCCGTAGGAAATATCCTAAGCACCTGTGGCGGTCAGAGACGTTCAGTACGGTACGCGAGCTGTTGGACACCGCCGCCAGCGGCTCGTCGAACGCCCCGGCCGGCCTTCACCGAGGGCTCGGTCAAAGGGGGACGGATCTTGACCGGACGTCGGCCCTGCGCACGAACGATTCTGGGAATCGTCGAACCGGAGTGCGTGTTCCGGGTCTGCGGCAGTCCGCAGCCGCGTTACTGCGGCAGATAGCTCGGGCGGGCCTATCTGGACGGGCCACAGCCGAGGCCCTCCCCCGCCGCTTCGGCCGCGCCCGCCGGGCTGGTTCCGAGCACCGTTCGGTGCGTAAGCCAGCCCACGCAGGGGAGCCGGTATCACCCTATCGCCCACTGCGTACCCGTGGGGTCTATCCCCGCCCACGCGGGGGGAGGTTGGGTCAATAGGTGTGTAAACGTATCAGGCGGCATTCTTCCGCTGTTGGGTTGAGACGGGCTTTCCGTCTTCGAACTTTCTTCCTTCAAACACGTCCTTGAGGAGGTGAGGAGCGTCGAGCTTTCGGAACCGCTTCTCGGCCACCAAGAGTAACTTCCAGATCAGCGCCGTAGCGCTCTCCACTCGCTTGAACCGCTTCGCAGCCGTGGTTCTGAGCCGTACCGCGGCGAACGGGCTCTCGACCACGTTCGTCGTGCGCAGATGCTTCCAGTGATCCTCGGGGAAGTCGTAGAAGGCCACCATCCGCTCCCAGTCGTCCTCGAGTACGTCCACTGCTTTCGGATACCACGGCCTGTAGCGTCTGGCGAACGCCTCACGGGCCCTCACCGCCTCGGACCGCCTCGGTGCGTAGACCACGGTCCTGAGAAGGTCCTTCGCCTCGCTCTGCTCCCGCTGCGGCAGCCGGTCCAGCACGTTCCTCATCTTGTGGTTCCAGCACCGTTGCTCGCCCGCCTCAGGCCATACCTGCCCTACTGCGCCCCAGATCGCCGCGTTACCGTCCGCCATCAGAAGCCGGGGCGCCTCGATGCCGCGTGCCTTCAGATCCCGCAACACCTCCGACCAGGACTCGACCGACTCTCGGTAGCCCGATCTCAGGGCCAACACCTCCTTCGTCCCGTCTCGCATCGCGCCCAGCACCACCAGCAGCGCCGCCTTGTCCCGCTCGAGCCCTGCCTTCACGTAGATCCCGTCCGCCCATACGTAGACGACCTCACGGCCCTCCAGGCGACGCTGGCTCCATTCCTCGAATTCCCTTGTCCATCCCGCCCGCAGCCGCCGAATCGAAGACTTCGACAGCGGTGCCCCCTCGCCTAGCAGTCCCCGCATCGCCAGCTCGAAGTCTCCCTCTGCCAGTCCGTGCAGATACAGCTCCGGAAGCAGAGCGCCCCAGCTCCTTCGTCCGCCTCGCGAACAACGGCAGCACCCGACTCTCGAACCGCTCCTCGACGCCCCGAACCCGAGGACGTCGGAGTGTGATCGTGCCCGAGCTCATCGCCAACCGCCTCGGCTTGCCATATCCGTTGCGGTAGCCCTCGGCCGAGTCCACCGTACTCCTGCGCTCTGACTTCTCCCGGCCTAACAACCCCGTGACTTCCTCCTCCATGATCTGTTGGATGAACTCCTGCGCCTTCTCCCTAACCATCCCCTCGAGCGTCTCCCACATCGGCCTGCTGGACGCACCCTGGGGTCCCGCGATATCCTCTCTCATGAGGCGACGTTCCTTTCCCCGGGCTGTCACCCGGGCTCGCTGGTTTAAATCTCAGCGCAAAGGTACGTCGCCTCTCTTTTTACTCACCCTTTGATCCTAGCTCAGCTTACGCAAGGACGCCGGCTTGGCAAAACGAGGACACACGTGAGGAGCGGTGACTATGGAATGTCCTGGGAGCCCGGGCCTCCGGCCCGCCACACGTCAGCGCGGGCTACGTGGCGGCCTCAGAACCTGGAGGATGGTGCGATGAAGAAGATTCTCATCAGCGCTGCGCCTTTCGGGCGTAGAAGGGGCCCATCTGGGGCAGGCACAACGGAAATCCCGGGTGAGGTGCCATACGGCACGGACGGCTCCAGACATACTGGCCAGCGTCACGTAATAAGCGTTGGCCGGCGCATCGATTGTCTCTGAGAGGTGACAACACCAATGGGCAAGAGCGAAAGAAAGGAAGCCGAGTTCACTAAAACAACACGGGAGTTAACGGCCCGAAGGGCTGGATTCCGGTGCAGTTTCCCATCCTGTGATCGGATAACGGTCGGCCCCAGCGCGGAGGCCGATAAATCGTCGTGTATTGGGATTGCCGCTCATATCTATGCCGCTGCCTCTGGTGGGCCTCGCGGTTCCAATGGCCTGAGTAAAGAAGAGCTGAAGTCCCCGGCAAATGCAGTCTGGCTATGCGAGGATCACGCCAGCCTCATTGACAAGCACAAAGGAGCGGAATATCCGCGTGAGCTACTAATCGGCTACAAAGCTTTGCATGAGGCCAGGATTGCTCGAGAACTCAGCGGAATTCATGCGCCTTTTGGATGGGTGAAGAACCTGAAAATCCATTCGAGCCCTCTTTTAGCTGAGCCAACCGAAATAGAGTTTGCAAGACTCACGCTTTTCGTCGGTGGGAATAGCATCGGCAAGACTGCCTTATGTGAATGGCTCGCAGCAACTACAGACGCCCACTATATGGAACGCTGGTCGGCAGGAAAAACACCACGTGGCTTAGACCGCGTTAGCGTTGAGGTCAACTATCTTGACCCCATGACTCACTCGGCTAGCGTCTCTTTTTTGTCTGGCACTTCGCCCAAATACAGTCTGGATGGTGCATTGACAGCGATGCCAATCACACCGCTGCGGGTCATATTCCCCAAAGTGCTACGTTTTTTTCCCGAAGAGAAGCCCAATGATCTCGATCGTGTTTCAACCGCATTGCGGTTACACCCATATGAGGTATTGGCTTTGTGCGAGGACGTATCGTCGAGAGGCTCCCCTTATGTTACACATGCATCGTTTCACGATGATGATGAGGGATGCCATATGCTTGCTGCTGTAAAGGGCGGTAGTCCCCGTCCTCTTCAGGTATTATCGCATTCAGAATGCGCGCGAGTATTGATGGAATTAGCAATGCTTGCCGCTGGTCGACTGGCCGTGACAAGACCGACAATCTTGATCCTCGATTCTGGGGCCTGGACTCTAGATACTAACTGGCTGCAATGCTATGGTGAACTTCTCACATCCACGACCTTCGGATTTCAGACTGTAGCCTCGATACCGTCACGAGACGTAAATTTCGATGAGCTCAGATGGGCCGGATGGAAAATTGTCTGGCTTGATGGACAACCACCGAATGTGACAATCCATACCAATCGCCCAGCACCCCGTATCGTGCAACTTTAGCAGCCGAGGTGACCTGACCCCCTGAAACGAGACCAGGTGCAATGTTAGGATCGGCCTGGTCTGAAGCTTTTCAGCGAGGAGGTCAGGATGGGAAGGAAGCGACACACTCCGGAGCAGATCATCACTGCACTGCGGGAGGCAGAGGTCGGTCTGGCCCGCGGCAAATCCGTGAAGCTGATCAGCCGGGAGCTCGGCATCACCGAGCAGACGTACTAGCGGTGGAGGCGGGAGTACGGCGGGATGAAGGTGAGCCAGGCACGGCGCCTGAAGGAGCTCGAGCGCGAGAACGGGCGCCTGAAGCGAGCAGTGGCGGACTTGACACTGGACAAGCTGATCGTGGAGGAAGCGGCCAAGGGAAACTTCTGAGCCCCGAGCGCCGACGACGTTGTGTGGTGCGTGTACGTCAGCAGCTCGGGGCGTCGGAGAGGAGAGCGTGCCGGGTGCTCGGGCAGCCACGCACGACCCAGGAATGGGCAGACTATCTGGACCGGTGTGCAGTATCGTCCAGTTAAGTCCATAAATGACTGTGATAACAGTAAGTTACGAGCATAGACTAGCAACGCACCCCGCTCACAACATCCATTGATATCCATTCCCATCCCCTATATTATGCGGGGATGGTTACTGTAACGAACAAGGCCACTCCGCCGCGGAAAACCAAGCCCAAGGGCCGCCATCCAGACAAGGCCCTGTCGGCCGCCTTCGTGCGCACTGCCCCGCCTGGAAGACACGCGGACGGCAACGGGTTGTACCTCTTCGTCCAGCCGAGCGGAACCCGAAGCTGGATTCAGCGCCTGGTCATCCGGGGTCGGCGCCGCGAGCTCGGGCTCGGCAGCGTCGCGCTGGTCTCCCTCGCCGAGGCCCGGGAAAAGGCGCTGGCCAACCGTAAGCTGGCCCGCGAGGGCGGCGACCCGCTTGCCGAGAAGCGTCGTAGGCAGGGCGTACCGAGCTTCGCCGAAGCCACCGCGCGTGTGGTAGAACAGAAGCAAGCCGGCTGGCGAAGTCGGGCGCACGGCCGCGAGTGGATCTTGACCTTCGAGCGGTACGCCTTCCCGCGCATCGGGAAGATGCCGGTCTCGGAGGTCACTAGCGCCGACGTGCTGGAGATCCTCGCTCCTATCTGGCACACGAAGGCGGACACCGCCCGGCGGTTGCGGCAGCGCATCCGCGCGGTGTTGGAGTGGGCGGTGGCGATGGAGTTCCGGATCGACAACCCCTGTGACCGGATTGGCCCGGTCCTGGGCCCACAGCATAACGTTGTGCAGCACATGCGGGCCTTGCCGCATCGCGAGGTGGCCGCGGCCATCCGGACGGCGCGGGAATCGACGGTTCCGCTGGCCGTCCGGCTGGCATTCGAGTTCCTGGTACTGACGGCCGCGCGATGGGGCGAGGTGCGGTGGGCGGAGTGGACCGAGATCGATCGGGAGAACGGCGTGTGGACCGTACCGGCTAAGCGGATGAAGTCGAACCGGGAGCACCGGGTGCCGCTGTGTGGCCGGGCCGTGGAGATTCTGGACGAGGCACGGACGCTCGTGGAGGGAACCAGCCCGTTCCTGTTTCCCAATCGGGTCGGCAAGCAGCTCGAAGAGAAGCAACTGCGCCGGATGTTCCAGAAGCACGGGATCGCGGCCGTGCCACACGGTTTTCGCTCGAGCTTCCGGGACTGGGCGGCCGAAGAGACGGATCATCCCCGCGAGGTCATCGAAGCGGCCCTCGCACATGTGGTCCAGGACAGGGTCGAGGCAGCCTATCGGCGCACCGACCTGTTCGAGCGGCGGCGCAAGCTCATGAACGACTGGGCCGCCTACCTCAGCGGGGAACCTGGCCAAGCGGGCAAGCAGTTCTGATGGCAAGTGTCTTTATCCGCCTCGCTTCTGGCCTACCTTACACCTGACCATGCCCGGCCGAAATCGATGTGCGTCAGAGTTTGTGTGACACCTGTTATGAGCCCCGTCCTTAGACATTCCCACGGCTGACCTGACCCCCTGAAACGAGACCAGGTGCAATGTTAGGATCGACCTGGTCTGAAGCTTTTCAGCGAGGAGGTCCCACCGACCTGCGAACAGGAATTGCGCTCTACGTCCCCCCGGCGCCGAACTGCTCGATCACCGTTAGTAGGTCGTCCGCCGTGATCTCCGGTGATATAGGGCTGGTGTCGACCACAACCGGCAACTCGACGTGGATATCATCCGGGGATTCATCCGCCAGCAACGTGGCCGCGATGGAAAACGAGTGCGGTTGACCACTGAACTCGATCCATACGGGGTCGGTGTGCTCCTCTCGCAGCTGCGAGATCTTCTTGAATCGGATCTTGGCCAACCACGTTCCATCGTGTTGGCGCACCGCAGCGACGGGCGAGACGTTCGTGCCCATCCAGGTGCCATATGGAAGGGCTCGCGCCGCAGTCTGCACTAGGTCCAAGCGGCGTGGTTGTTTCGATCGATCAGGCGGCGTGGGTGGAGATGGCGGCGCAGGAGCTGTGGCTTTGGTTTGCACCTCGACGCCGGTTGGAAAGAGCAGGTCGAGCGTAACGTCCGTGGCCGGAGCCGATCCGCTATTCCGCACGACGAAGGAAAGCGGCTGTAGGTGCGCGCTAACCCCAAGGTGTTCATTCATCTTGTTGAGCGAGCCAGGCAGCTCTTGGAAGTACCGTGCGACGCGACGCTCGAGCTGTTTGGCGTCTTCCGGAATCATGATTGGATCCATATCGCGAAAGCCTCGCGAGGGCTGCGGGAAGCGTTCCCTCTCTTGGGCGATCACCTCCTTCAACACCGGGCCATGGATTTGGATAGGGTTCGGGGGCCAAGCAAGAGTGAGCACGTCCGTTCGGTCGAAGTGAACTGAGAGCTTGGGCCTCCGGTGACGTTCTAACTCCAGCTGGCGCTTTAGCTCTCGGATCTCCTGTTCAGCCGGGTCATCGGACGCTGGGAGCCGGAAGGCTACTGGAGGGGCAACGGCGCTAATGCCGAGTTCGATTGCGGCGAGCCGCGGTGTTGCGTCCTCAGTGATCAACGTGACCGGCATGTTCTCGGTCGTCTGAAGCTGGAGTGCAGTCGCAACTAGACGATGGTCGGGCTTGGACGCGTCGAGGTTGTGCTGGAGGAAATCGATCGAGGGTTGAAGCGGACAAAACGTCAGTTCTGAACCTCCGGGCAGATCATGGGGTGCGCCCGCCTCTCGGGTCTGTACGACCAGTCTGAGTAGTCGGCGAGCGCGCTCCCGTCGTCTTGTCTTGGGATGATTCGCCTTGAGGCGGTCAAGTTCTTCGACATTGACCCAGCAAATCACGACCTGCCTGACCGGCACGCCGAGTTCCGACTCCCAGTTGATCTGCTCGAAGTCGTAGTGCAGAAGCACGTTCGTATCTAGAAAGACAATCATCAGTTCTTGTCGTGACGCATAACGGTCAGGGCGCTCCCGACGGAGCAATCGCACGTTAGACGGAGACCGCTGGCACTAGCAACTGAGGCTCAGCTTCAATCAGTCGTGAGATCGGTTGACCGCCGACACTTTCGTTGATGCACGCCCGCATCTCGTATCGATATCGCTTGTTCGATTCTGAGTAACGTCGGGTCACCATTAGTACACCGGCGACGTCTGAGTGATTGTCGAAGAGGGTACGCTCCACCTCAGCCCTCGCAGCTTCAGAGAAGGTGTACCGGGCACCGGCCGTCCAAGTATCGACGATCAAGAGTCTGTGCGCGCCAGGGGCCTTCGCCTGAGATAGTTTTGCCCTAAGCTTCGGTAGCAAGGCCAAAACCTGTTTATCGACCACATCCGGCAGACCAGCATCTTCATCGGGTAACCAGATGGCGATGTGGTCGCGGTATGGATCTCCGAGCGTATCCGACTGGAGAGCCTTGACCCGCGAGATCGGTACTTGCTTCACGGCGATGAATTGTTGAGGCTCTCCCAACTCAGGGAAGTCGGGGTGGAGGGCCCCCAAGGCTCGCTGGCCGGGCTGGCTCACGAGCGTTCGCGACACTGACACGAGCGCGATCTCGTTCTGTTCGAGCACTGAGGGGGGGTAACCACGTCCGTTCCAGTCGACCGGGTCTAGGTCGCCCACGAGACGCACGATCAGCCTTTCCAGTGCCTTTCTTTCCACGGCATCCGGGATGGTCCGGAACTGGATCGCGACCGAATACGTATTCTCTCGCTCCTGAACGTCGGCCATCACCTTAGACGTGAGCCATTGCAGCTCGTCGAGTTTCCTCGCCCTGGTTCCCGGGGCATAACACTCAGCGAAGTACGACTGGCCGCCCAAGGAGAACCCGATGTCGCCGAGCCGTCCACCTGAAACTGGCGGCTCAAGTATAGGTGCCGCGGACGTGATTTGCTCGATACGGTAGGAAAACGCCAGCTGAAGCAGAGTTGGTCGAAACTGTGCCCTGAGCCCGGCGACGATGAGCGGAAAGGCGGTCGAGGAGGCTACCATTTTCAGGTACTCGGAAAGTTCAAGTACCTCCGCGACCTGAACCTCGCCGCCCGTATGGATCATTCCGCCGACCGGGTGCTTCAAAATGGGAAGAGGCAGGGCGCGGCTTCGTTCTTTGGCTTTTTTCTCAATCCAGTCCACGCCCAAGGTGTGTACGAGCACGGCCACGGCTTCGTTCACTAGGTCGGGAGCGAATCTCATCGATGGGGCCGCTAGGAGCGCCTTCTGGCGAAAGCGATCGAGCAGCTCCTCCTCAAACACCGCGGCCCCCTAGGCCTCTGTCTAACTAGTGGATTCTATTTCTACTGCAACGAGTTACCGCCGCGTAACAAGACATGTCTTAAGGAACATGCGGGCCATCACGGACGGCGGCCAGCAGCACCCAACCTCAACCCAAGGTTTGACACCTCACCGTAGCCTATCTCGGCCAGACCTTGCCAGCCAACTGTGCCAAAGTCGTCTGACGGTCTCTTATCGTGGTCTTGGTCCAATCATCCTCAGCGCCCACTTCCGCGGTCAGGGCAAATGCTGACTGCTCGAGGATCGGCTTCTTGACACTGAACGGCTTGTTCCCGATTCGACCGTTCGGACCCTTTTGGAGTAGTACCATATTTCCGAGACGGTGCACGTAATCGCGTCGTTCGTCGGAATTGAATTGCCCGCCCCAATCTGCCGCCGTGGCCCGTTTTGGAAGAATGTGCTCTAGGTTCACTTCATCCTCGTTCGAGTTGGGAACGAACTCCGCCTCTTCCTGACTCTGGTTTCCGTTCTCGAGAGCGATGAGGTAGTACCGGGCAAGCTTGGCCTTCGGAACCCGCGCAACAGCAAGAGCTTCCTCGAAATCGTTGTCCGACGGTACAATCGGCGACAATTCGGCCAACAGTTCGACGGTAGTCTTGATCTCTCCTCGGCGGATCTTGACGGCCGCTCCGCAATACGCCTTTTCCGCTGTGCCGCCGCCAATACCGCCGACGATCAACCCTCGGACCGACCAAGCGACCAGCGACTTGAGCAACGTCTTCTTTTCTGGATCTGTAAAGTGCTGTAGAGCAGCCAGAAGTAGAGGACGATTCTGCCCTAAGTTGAGGTGAAGAAGCGTCTCAACGTTCCTCTTAACCGTTCCACCGAGGTCATCCCAGTAGTCGTGATCGCTACTGATCAGCGCTGCATAGAGGGCGGCCCCGTTCTGGATTTGAGCGATGAATTCCAGAACCTGCGTCTCAGTGGCGATGTGGTCCTTGATACTCTTGTAGAGGTCGCGCTCCCGGACCGCGCCGTGAACTGAACTCCAGTAGTGGCGGAGGAACGTCGTAAATAGCGCATTCTCCGCAGAGATCTCCAAAGCACCGAGTGCCATCATCCAACCGTCACGCACCGCATCTAGCTTCGAGCCCGCATGGCCGAAGAGATAGTTCTTCAAGAGGTCCGCAATTGTGAGATCGGCCCCACGATCATTGAGCGTCTCGAAGATCAAGTAGGCATCGGCGTCGGTCGGAACCTCGAGAACGATCACCTTAACACGATGCTCAAGAAAGTCGGCCCACTGAGTCAATCGTAGCGGCCAGTCCGGCCCAGCGTCGTCGGCGACTCTGCCCGTTTGGGTTCGAAAATAGACAAGTGCCTGCAGGACTAGCTCGTGCGAAGGTCTTGTCGGCTGGGGTGACGTCTTTCCATTGATGACGTGCTGCTCAAAGAAGTTCACGTCGTCACTATTAAGCGTGAGACGTGCAACCTCGCTTGCGGTCGCTAGATCAGATGTCGACAGATACTTCTGTTGAACAATCCCGGCACGTTTCTCATCCCCGCGACTCTTGAATTCGTCGCGTATAGCTGCCAGCAAGATTGACGTTGTTGCCAGACGTTGCTGGCCATCAATGATCGTCTTGCGTGAAGATGAGGATGATGACTTCGTCAGCACGATCGTGCCCAAGAAGTACTCGAGTACGTTGTCTGAGAAGGCTCCTATCAAGTCTGCCCAATACTCGCCAATCTCATCAGTCGTCCACGCATAGGATCGCTGGTACACCGGAACTGCGAGCAAACGCTCCTTGAGCTCCGTGGCGATACCACGGAGGCTGAAAATGATGTGTCCGGGATCCATTCAGGCTCCTTGTTCGATGAACGTTCGAGCTGCAAGCCTACCGTCTGTCTGCGAACACGCTGACGTTCCAGAGCATGTGGTTGATCTTGGAGCGCGAATCGTAAGCATGTTGCATGCCGCGGCCACTCTCATTTCTCCCGTATTGCGCCCCTCTGAGTGGCATGGACGAGCGCCGCCTTGATGACCTCGCGCGGGTGGTCGGTCTCGGCTTATGATACGAGATCGATCGGTTGGTGATCTGTGATTCCGTTCTCCTTACCGGCGAATCTCGTCTATTCATCTGCCTTCTGGAGCACCGCTGCCATGTGCAGAGCCAGGGTGTTAACGACTTCAGCGAGGCCCTGCACTTCGCCAGCATCGATAACAATCTTCCGCCCCACGACGGCACGGGTGTCACCAGTCTTCGTTATGTAGCCCTGATCCACAACACTCAGTTTGTGTGCGATGAGATGACGCTTCTGGAACGCTATGGTAGCCGTCTTCCACTCCTCCAACTCTACCGCAGCAGACAAATCAATCCCGAACAGATCCAGAAAACCTTGTCTCGCGTTCTCCAGATTTTGAAAATTCATCTTTTCCGCCTTCTCTGGACTCCGTGCCTTGTTCGCGTGTACCCGGCATAGCTCACGCCCGAACCCGTCAAAGGAGGAAACGCAGTCTTCCAAGGCGTTCTCAATGAACTTTTCGGCAAGATTATTATCTTCCCTCGTTACCATCTTCAACATCTTGCCCACCATCGCGAGGTTTTTCTCAAGGATTTGGATCGAGTTGTGTTGGCCGCAGTCCGGGCAGAAGGCGAAGACGCCGTATACCGAGTACCGGAGTGTACAGTGGGTACAGAGGACCTCGGTTTCGAGCTGTGTCTCCCTGTAGTAGCGGATTGGAGGCTGCGGACCTGGCGTGACCTTCATCGACAAGCCTATGCCGAATGGGCCTTTCGGTTTGTGGTCAAACTCCAGCTTCTTGAGGTCCTTCTGAATCGCGGC
The DNA here is from genome assembly GCA_965238005.1 of Longimicrobiales bacterium. Taxonomy (GTDB): domain Bacteria; phylum Gemmatimonadota; class Gemmatimonadetes; order Longimicrobiales; family Gaopeijiaceae; genus CBDCKN01. The sequence continues at coordinate 767,018 of OZ250165.1, read as the reverse complement.
GGTGATCTTTCGCAGTCCGACAGACTTAGCGTATTCGAGTTGCGCCTTGGTATAGAACTGATCTTGCCCAGCTGCGTGACCGCAATAAGGGCAGTGGCACGGGAGTCCGCCGCCCTCTAGACCAGTGCCAAATTCAATCTTGAAGTAACCCTCGCAATCCGGCTGTGGGCACTCCCGTCCGGTGAAGGAGTTCTCGTCTGGCGGAATCGATATCGAGATACGGTTGCCGAGTCGGCGAAAATGCTCCATCAGCTGCTCGTCCTGACGCGATGAGTCGTCCATAGATTTCTCGGTCTGACACTGGAAGATCGTTACAGAAGACGAAATCGGCCATACGGTACGGGTCCTTGCCTGCTCCCGCTCTTCATGTACCACCGGTCCCGGTGTAGCGCGCGGGGCGCTCTCGGCCCGCACACGGTAGCCCGTCGGCATAACCCGCCATCTGCCAGCGTTCAGGACATATAGCAGCACTTACTGAGGCAGGATCCGGTCTTGCCTGAGCCGTTCGGGCAGAGAGCCGGATGCTCTGCCGAAGGGTGCGGGAGTGGCCGGCCAGGAACCGGCGTCTGCCGCATTGGATCAAGTACTGCTGACAAGTCGCGTCTTGCCGGACCGCGGTCCACGCTCTCCCCGGCTTCTAGCGCCTCGCCCGGACCCGCTCGCCGCCCCGCTGGCGGAGCGGCCGGACAGGCTGGTCTCCTAATTAAATCCCAATAGTTCTACTAAGAACGTCGGTTAAATCCTACGGATTGACGTAGTTGCGCAAGTGCCTTCACCGTCCCTCGCATGGAGACGCTGAAGGGGCTTTTCATGGCGCGAGTGGATGCGTTCCTCAAGCGCACGGGAGTGGGACCGACGACGCTCGGCCGACGGGCGGTGGGCGATCCGAACCTGGTGCGTGAGCTACGCCATGGCCGCTCCCCGACGCTCGCGACGGTCGATCAGCTCCTGGCGTTCATGGAAGGCTTCGACGAGGCCGGTGTGGACCCTGTTTCCTCCCGGAGCGACCGGCTCCGGGATTCATCCCCGAGAGAACGCAGAGGCAGACCGATGACGAGAACCATGGTGCAGGAAATGGAGGTGCCGATCCGCATCGTGCGGCTCCCGGCCGTGCAAGCTCGCACGGGGCTCGGGCGGAGCACGATCTATGTGCGGTTGGCCGAGGGGTCCTTCCCCAGACCCGTCCAGCTAGGCGCGCGCGCTGTCGGCTGGATCGAGGAGGAAGTGGACGAGTGGATCCGCAAGCAGATCGCGTTGAGCCGCGGCGAGGCCGAGTGACCGGCGCATCCCAGCGAGAGACCAAGGAGCAGACGATGCAACCTTTCATAAGGACGGTACGAGCGGCGGCCTGGGCCGCGCTGTGGTTGCTGTCCCCCGGGCTGCTGTGGGCGCAGGGGACGAGCCCGTGGGTGGAGGCGGTGAACGAGCTGCAGGCGCAGTTCACGGGCCCGATCGCGAGGGGGCTCTCGCTGATCGCGATCGTGGTGGGCGGGCTGATGTTTGCGTTCGGCGAGGGCGGTAGCAAGCGGACGCTGGCCGGGATCATCTTCGGTCTCGGGATGGCGATGGGCGCGGCCAACTTCCTGGCGTGGCTATTCTGATGAGGGGTCTGAGGCGCTGGGCCGGCTATCCGGCGCTGAACCGTCCGCTCACGATCCTGGGGGTGGAGCGTAGGGGGTTTCTGCTCGTCGCCACGCTCGGGCTCGCGATGTGGAACGCGACGGCTTCGCTGGTGACGGGCGGCGTGGTGTTCGCGGTGGGCTACGGGGCCGGATGGCTGGCTGGCCGCAGAGACCCGGACATGCTTGGCGTGCTCCGGGCCGGGACCCGCTACCCGGCGCGGTTCGACCCGGGCAAGTGGGCCGAAGAGCCGTGGCATCTCGTGATCCGGAGCGGGCGATGAGGATCTCCGCGGAGCTCCGGAACCACGAGGTGGCCGGTTCGTTGGCGGAGGAGCTGCCCTACTGGGGCTGGCTCGAGGACGGACGCACCTGCCTGACCCGCTCGGGCGAGCTGATCGCGGCCGGCCGGCTGGAGCCCGCGGTGGTCGATGGGCGTTCGCCCGAGCAGATCGACCGCGTGCTGGGCCGCTGGCAGCGGTTGCTCTCGGGTTTGGACGCCGACACGCGCCTCTACTTCTATCTGCTCCGCCGGCCAAGTGTGCCCGAGGCCGCGGACGACGAGGGCTCCGGCATCGTAGCGGTGTCGCAGCGGAAGCGGAGTGCGTTTCTGTCGGGCCGCGTCCAGCAGCTCGAGGCCTATCTGGTCTGGTCGCACGATCCCCGTCTACGCACGGTCGCAGACGGGCCCAGAACAGGAAGCGCCTCCCGGCTCATGCAGTGGTGGAAGCGCCGCCGAGGGGGCGCGCCGACCTACCTCGGTTCCGAGATCGAGGCGGCCGCCGCCCGCTTTCGCTCGACGGTGGACGCGGGCCGTGCGCTCGTGGAGGAGCACACGCCGATCGAGATGCTCGAGCCCGCCGAAGCCTCGCGGCTTCTCTCCGAGCTGATCAACCGTCCGGGCATGATCTGGGACGGCGCGACGGGAAGCGGGATGAACTGGCGGCTCGCCCTCTCGGAACTCGAGGCGGAGCGCTCCCACCTGCGCCTCGACGGCGAGCCCGTGATCCTCTACTCGCTTCTGTCCCCGCCCGGCCAAGCCTACGCGAACCTGCTCCGGGAGCTCTACTGCCTGGATGCGGCGATGACGGTGTCGCTCGAGTGGCGGCCCTGGGCGGTGGAGGCGGCGAGGCGCCGGATCCGTGGCGCGCAGCGGCACTACTTCGCGCGCCGCTACTCGATGATGGCGCACGTGCAGGAGACGGAGGGCACGGCCGCCGCGATGGTCGACTCGGCCGCGGCCACGGAGTCGGACCGGCTGGGCGAGGCGCTGGTCGAGCTGGAAGCGGACGGAGTGAGCTACGGCGAGGCCACGCTGACGGTGGCGCTCCACGGCGAGCTGGGAAGCATCGAGCGGCTGGACGGCGACCTGCGTCGTCTCTTCGCAGCCCACGACGCGAAGGTGATCCGTGAGGGCTACGGCCAGCTGCCGGCCTGGTTCTCGCGGCTCCCGGCCCAGCCGCGTGGGCGGCAGGTGCGGAAGGTGTTCGTGTCGGCCGGCGTCGCGGCCTGCCTGGCGCCGCTGTTCGGGCCGCCCAGGGGCCGGGCTAAGAGCAAACACCTTGGCCGTGAGTCGCTCGCGGTCTTGGAGACGCCGTGGCGTACGGCGTACCACTACGATCTGTTCGCCGGCGACGTGGGCCACACGCTGATGCTCGGCGCGACCGGCTCGGGCAAGAGCTTCACACTGAACTTCCTGCTGGTCGAGGCTCTCAGGTACGACCCGCGGGTCCTGATTCTGGATCTCGGCGGCTCCTACCGCTGGCTGACCCGGTTTCTGGGAGGCCGCTACCTGGAGCTCTCGCCCGGCGAGGCGGAGCCCACGCTCCGGCTGCAGCCGTTCGCCCTCCCGGCGGGCACGCGGACGTTCCAGTTCCTGACCGGCTGGGTGCTGCGGCTACTCAAGCTCGGCGGCTGGGAGGCGAGCGGAGCGGATACGAGCGAGATCCGGGCCCGGATCGAGGACCTCTACGCGTTCGAGCCGGAGCGACGGACGCTGAGCGTCCTGGCCGCCTCGCTTCCGTCCGCGACGTGGCCGGCCTGGAGCCGCTGGACCCAAGGCGGCGCGTGGGGCGCGTACTTCGATAACCCGGCTGGCGGGACACCGGACCTCGAGTTCGCCGACTGGCAGGTGATCGATCTCGCCGGGGCGGTCGAGCATCCGGATCTCTGCGACGCGGCACTCTCCTACCTGCTCGAGCGGATGCGCCTCGAGGTGGAGGACCCGGCCGAGGCGGCGCGGCTCAAGGTGATGGTGGTCGACGAGGCCTGGCGCTACCTGCAGGACCCGGCCGTACTGAACTACCTGGCCGAGGCGGCGAAGACGTGGCGCAAGAAGAACGCCGCGCTGGTCCTCGCCACGCAGTCCGCGGTGGACGTCACGGCTACGCCCGGCGCGGCGGCGCTCCTCGAGTCGATCCCGACGAAACTCTTCCTCGCGAACCCGGAGCTCCCCGACGAGGTCGGAGCGCTCTTCCGGCTGAACGAGTCGGAGGTGGCCCGGGTCCGGGGCCTGATCCCCAAGCGCGAGCTCTACCTCCGTCGCCCGGACGGGGCGGCGGTGCTCCGGCTCGAGGTCGATCCGGAGAGCTACTGGCTCTACACCTCGTCCGCATTGGACGCCGAGGAGAGGGCCCGCGCCGTCGAGCGCCACGGGCTGGCCCGGGCCCTCGAGGTGCTCGCGAGCCGAGACGATCCCACACCCACCCCCAACGCAAGGAGCTGATACGCCATGCGACCACCAATGACACCCCTCGTTCTAACCGCCCTTCTCCTGGCTGCCTTCCCTGTCGCGGCTACCGCCCAGCAGGCGGACGACGACTCCTTTCTCCGCGTGAGTGTCCCGGAGGAGGGGGAGGATCGGATCCATCGGCTCCGCACCCAGGTCCGTCACACGACGGTGATCGTGCTCCCCGCCGGTGAGAACATCCTGGATTTCGTGGTCGGCGACTCGGAGTACTGGCACCTGACCGGCGCCGCGAACGTCGCGTTCCTGAAGCCTCTGCGGCCGGACGCGGCGACGAATATCGCGCTCGTATGCGAGTCGGGGCACATCTACTCGTTCCTGGTGGCCGAGCAGAGCGCCGAGGAGAACGAGCGACCGCCCCATCTGGTCGTCCGGGTCGAGTCCCGCGCGGAGAAGACGGGGCTGTCCAGCGGCGGCACGGGCCGTCCCGCGTTCGTCGCGCGGAGCGAGGTCGCGGCCTATCAGCAGATGGCCGCCGAGGCGGCCGAGGCGGCTCGCAGCGCCCGGGAGGCGGCCGAGGCCGGCATCCTGGAGGCCCGGACGCAGGCTGAGTCGGCGATCGAGGAGTTCCGTGCCGGCTATCCGGAGCGTCTCGCCTTCGAGTACCGGCTCGACGGGGACGCGGCGGACCGGCCGTTCCTGGTCGAAGCGATGTGGCACGACGGGCAGTTCACCTACCTCCGGTCCCACGCCCAGGAGTCGCCGGCCCTCTATGAGCTCCGGGACGGCGAACCGGCGCTCGTCGCTTACGACCTGACGGAGGAGGGCCTCTACATCGCCCGCCACGTACTGGGAGACGGGTGGCTCCAGATCGGCGACAAGCGGGCCAGCTGGCGGTTCACGCCGCGGGAAGAACTCAGATGAGCCGCTGGAAGCAGTGGGTATCGCCGCCGGAAGGTGCGCTCCCCGGCGGCATCGTCACGAAGGCCGGCGTGGTGTTGATCGCCGTGCTCGTCGGCGGACTCCTCTTCTCGTGGGCGATGACGGGTCCCCAGGAAGCCGACACTCTCGTAGCCCTGCCTGAGGCGCAGGCGGTCGACGACGGGATGGGGAGGTCGCTCCAGGCGCGCATTCGGCAAGAGGCCGAGCGGCAGACTCTGGAGGCCGCCGCCCGGGCGCGCGCCGAGCTCGAGCGCCGGCAGGCTGCGGCCGCCGGGGAGATGGCTCGGCTCCAGACGGAGTCGGAGACGCCGAACACCGCAGCCTTGATCCCAGGCGTGAGCGCGGCCGAGTCGGAGCTTAGGGAGGCGCTTCGGCTGGAGGAGCTGGAGCGAAGAACCCGCTCGCTCCGTGCCCTTCCCGTGGCTCAGTCGTACAGGGATCCGAACGCGACCGCGGAGTCGTCCGAAGCCGGCACCGGCGATGCGGCCGACGCGGATGTGGCGCTCCTCGAGAACACGGTCCAAGCGGCGCTCGCATCCTTCGAGCAGTCGCTCGGGGCGCTCGAGGGCGAGCTGGCGGCGGAGCAGCTTCTCCTCGGGTCCCCTGGCATCGCCGCTGCGATGGCGCCCGCGTCCGGGCCGCAGGCCTCCCTCCGAGCGCCCGGCACGGCTGAGCCAGGGCGTAGCGTCCGGCCTGCCGACCCGCCGGGTTGGGAGCGGATCTACGAGGGCTCGTTCCTCGAAGGGGTGCTCCTCACGCAGCTCACGGGCGATTTCCCGGGACCGGTGCTCGCCATGGTCTCGGTCCCGTTCTATTCGGCCGACCGCCAGCGGATCCTGATCCCGCGCGGAACGCGCGTCGTCGGCATGGCCCAGGCGGTTCAGGACCGGGACCAGAGTCGGCTGGCCGTCGCGTTCCACCGGTTGATCCTGCCCGACGGCAGCTGGATCGACCTCGAGTTCACGGGCCTGAACCAGGCGGGCGAGGGCGCCCTTCAGGACCAGGTCGATCGCCACTACTTCAGCACGTTCGCTGCGGCCGGAGCCGTCGGTGTCGTAAGCGGACTCGCCCTGGCCGGCGGTTCGCCGTTCGGCCTCAGGGCGGGCGTCGGCCAGGGACTCGGCCAGAGCGCGACCTCGGTTCTCGACCGGTTCCTGAACCGGCTTCCCACGATCACGATCCGCGCCGGCCATCGCCTGCGCATCTGGTTCACGTCCGATGTCCTGGTCCCGAGGGCCGGGACACGGCAATGACACCAAAGGAGCTCATCATGCGTCACCGCAGCCTTACCACCGTCCTCTTGGTCTCCATCCTGATGCTCGCGAGCGCTGGGCCGGCCAACGCCTTCTTCGACATCGGCGGCGTGATCCAGCGGGCCCAGATGATCGTGAACCAAGCGACCCAGATCGCGAACCAGATCCGCCAGATGCGGACGATGACTCGCCAGCTCACCGAGCTCGAGGAGCAGCTCGACTACATGAAGGACGTCGCGCGGGGCGAGGTCGACGCGCTGATCGAACCGTTCTCGGAGCTGGCGGCCGGATCCATCGGCCTCGTCGGCGACGGCCTCGACTGGGGCTCCGAGTTCACCGGCGCAGCCGGAGAGCTGGTCGACGCGGTCCGGGGCATGGGGAGCGGCGACTCGTTCACCGATGTCTGGCGGAGCGCGCAGGGCGTGGCCGACCAGGTGAGCGAGGCGGACATCTTGGGGCTGTTCCGCAACCACCCGGCCGAGGCGTCGTCGCGCGCGGTTGAGGACTACCGCCAGGCCCGCGAGACCGCCGACCGCCAGCGCGTGCTCGACTACGCGATGATGGACGCCGCGGCCTCGCTCGCCTCGACCGTCGAGAGCGCGCAGGACTCGTTCGACGACCTGACCGCGAACGGCAATCTGTCAGCCACGGCGCTCCAGCAGGCGCAAGTGGCTGCCGCGCTGACGCAGGGCCGGATCAACGCCGCCGTGGCGCAGGTGCTCGCCTATCAGGCGGTCGAGCAGGCGAACCGGATGCAGCAGGCCGAGATCGACCGGCTCGAGCGGCTCGCCGAGTGGAGGGACGCGCGCCTCCGTACGAACGCGATGGCGGATGCGATGCGCACGGCCGCGTTCCAGAACCGCGACCGGCTCCGTGAAGGGCTCCTCTTCAAGATCCCGTCGTTCTACATGGGCGGCCAAGTTTAGGCCCCGGGAGCGACTGTCATGCAGCTCGTCCCACCGCAGTCGATCGATCCGAACGTCCCGGCCCAGATCCCGGCGGATCAGCTCCAGGACTTCAAGGGGTTCCTGGACGTTGTGCTCGACACCGTGGTCGGCGGCGCCGCGCCCGACGTGCTCACGCTCGGCCACCAGCTGTGGGGCGGTCTGGCGGCGATCGTCGTCGCATGGAGCGGGCTCAAGATCGCCTACAGAGGCACGCTCGAACCGTGGGCGCTCGTGCGGGTCGTGCTCGGGATCGCGATTCCCCGGACGCTGCTCCACTACTACAGCGTCCCGATCCCGGGCGTGGGCTTCACGTTCCCGGCCATGGTGGCGGCCGGAGGGATCTGGCTCCAGAACCTGTTCATCTCCGATGTCGTGTCCGTCGGCTACACGGAGATGACCGCGCTCGTGCAGGCGTTCGCCGCACGGCTCGGCGCGGCATGGTCCGGCGGGAGCCTGATGACCCTCGTGACCGAGGGAGTGAGCGTGTTCTTCTCGTCCCTCGTCGCGCTGATGATGGGCGCGCCGCTCGTGCTCGGCCTGGTCGCGCTCTTCTGCCTCACCTACGCGCAGGTGATCTGGGCGCAGGTGGCGCTCGCGATCGTGATCCTGCTCGGTCCGGTGTTCATCCCCTGGCTGCTGTTCGAGCCGCTCGCGTTCCTGTTCTGGGGATGGTTCCGCACGCTCATGGTCTACACGCTCTACGGCGTCGTGGCCGGAGCCATCCTCCGCGTGTTCATGGGCGTGGGCATGGGCTACGTCACCACCTATACCGGCGCCTTGATGGGCACCGGCTCCTCCGACCCGGCCGAGCTCGGGCTCTGGGTCGTCGTCCTGCTCCCGCTCGTCGTCTCCGGCCTGATGGCCGGCATGAAGGTGGGCGAGCTCGCCGCGATGCTCGTCTCCGGGTCCGGGTCCGTCGGGTCGGGCATGATGGCGCTCGTGATGCGCGGAGGCGGACGCCTCAGCGCTGCCGCGAACCCCGCCCGCCCCCCAATCCCCGGAGGCTGAAGGAGACATCCATGAACCGAGAACACGATGCCGGCCGCGAGTACGCGGAAATCTGGGGTGAGACCGTCGAGGCGAACCGGAAGCTCCGGACGCTGGCGATGATCCTCGGAGGAGCGTGCCTCGCGCTCGGCGTGCTCCTGCTCCGGGTCGCGACCGTCGAGCCGCCCAGGCCCATCGTCGTGCGGGTCGACGAGGTCGGCCGCGCCGAGGCCGTGGCCTACGAGGCCGCAACGGCGCAGGCGGATCCGCTCGATCCCACGACCAAGTATTTCCTGAACCGGTTCATCTCCGACTTCTACTCCAGGCGCCAGGCGACGGTCGAGGAGCACTGGACCCGTAGCCTCCGCTTCCTCTCGACCGAGTTGGCGAACGCGGCGTTCACGCGTGACGGCGCCGAGGTCGCCGCCATGGCGGCTGGCACCGCCGACACCGAGCTCCAGGTCGAGCAGGTCGTGCTCCGCATCCACCCCGCACCGGAGGCGCCGCACGGCGCGACCGCCGACTTCGACCTGGTCCACCTCAGGCAGGGGCAGGAGACCCTGAGGGAGCGCTGGTCGATCACGCTCCGGTTCAACTTCCTCACCGTGATCCCCTCCGAGCTCGTCGTCTACAACCCGATGGGCATCCTCATCACCTACCTCCAGGCCGACCGTGTCCTGGTCACGGAGCCGCCCAGGTGATCGCGCATCTGCAGGGACGCGAACAGGCCCTCGAGCCGTTCGGTTGGACGGGACGCCAGGCCGAGTGGATCGCGCTGGCCTGTCTGCACAGCGGCGTGTTCACCCGCGCCCAGATCTCCGCCTATCTCCGGATCGATCGCTGGCAGGCGCTTCGGTTCGTCCGGGCCCTGCTCGAGAGGGGGCTCGCGGCCGAGGACACACTCGAGCGGCGGAAGGTCTGCCGGATCTTCGGACGCAGGATCTACCGGGCGCTAGGCGCCGAGGACATCCGCCACCGCCGGACCGGTTCGGAGGAAGTGCTCCTGCGGCGCCTCCTCTCACTCGACTACGTACTCGAACACCCCGGCTTGCCGTGGCTCCCGACCGAGAAAGAGAAAGTCCGTGCGTTCGAGGCGCTCGACATCGAGCGCCGGCACCTGCCCAGCCGGCTCTACCGGGGAGCCGCCGGGAACACGCGGCGTTACTTCCCGCTCAAGTAACGCAGTAGGATCGTGCACATCGTCTCAGGCTGTCCCGTAGGATTCCACAAGATACTTGATTACAACATGATACGGCGTGTCTTGGCCGTGTTCGCAGGCTCCCTCTTGTGCCGAGTCGTACCGTGTTGTACCATGGTGTATCCGTCAGAATGTGATACACAAGTAGGACACACTCCATGCGTAAACGACCGCTTACGGCTGCCTTCGTGGCACGGGTGACGACGCCGGGACGCTACGGCGACGGGGGGCGCGGCGGACTCGGGCTGTACCTCCGCGTCCACCGAATGAAGTCCGGGCGCGTCTCCAAGTCCTGGGGCCAGCGCGTTCGAGCGGGAGGGAAGCCCACCAATCTCGGACTGGGCTCGTATCCGGTCGTGACGCTCAAGGAGGCGAGGGAGAAGGCGCTTGAGAACAGGCGCGCGCTCCATTGGGGCCACGACCCGAGAGCCGTGGGGGTTCCCACCTTCGAGGCGGCCGTCGAGAAGGTGATCGCGATCCATTCGCCGACCTGGAAGAGCCCTTCCTGCATCGCCGGACAGTGGCGGCAGACGCTGAGGGACTACGCCCATCCGCGCATCGGCCGCAAACGCGTGAGCGAGGTCGCGACGGCCGACGTGCTCGCGATCCTACAGCCCATCTGGTCAAGCAAGCCCGCGACCGCGAGGGCCGTGCACCAGCGGATCGGCGCGGTGATGAAGTGGGCCGTCGCGAAGGGCTACCGGCCGGACAACCCGGCGGGGGACGCCATCGCCGCCGCGCTGCCGCGCAACGGCAACGCCACCAGACATCACAAGGCGCTCCCGCATGGCGAGGTGTCGGCGGCGCTGGCCGAGGTCCGCGACTCGGGATCCCATGCCGGTGTCCGGCTGGCGCTCGAGTTCATGGTCCTGACCGCGACACGCTCGAACGAGGTCCGGGGCGCGACGTGGGATGAGATCGAGCACGATGTCTGGACCATTCCCGCCAGCCGCATGAAGGCGAAGCGCGAGCACCGAGTTCCCCTGTCGAGGCGGGCCTTGGAGATCCTTGAGGAAGCCCGGAAGCGCCACGACGGCGGCGGGCTCGTGTTCCGGGGCGCGAAGGGAGGAAGAATCAACGCCTCGATGTTCAGCGGCCTGCTCCGGTGTCTCTCCATCGAGGGAACGCCCCACGGGATGAGGTCCTCGTTCCGCGACTGGTGCTCGGAGACGGGCGTGGCGCGCGAGGTGGCCGAAGCGGCGCTGGCCCATGTCGTGAAGAACAAGGTCGAGGCCGCCTACGCCCGTTCCGACCTGCTAGACCGGAGGCGCGAGGTCATGGAGGCTTGGGGCGCGTATCTCGTCGGCGAGCGTCGAGAACCGGAGGCCAAACCGGTCCGCTGAGGCGCTGGCTCATGACCCGTTACCTGTCATGAGCCAGCATACCCTTTGTACCCACAAAGGGGCTGGCGAGGGGCTCCGCCCCTTCGATCCCGAAGGACGCCCGCACTGCGGCGGAGCTCGCGGGCGGGGGCTCGCCCCCCGCCCCCCTGCCGGTGCGCTGACGGCTGATCGCCGGATCGGCCCGTTGATCCGCCGCGCTCTCAGCGGCGCTCGGTGGCCTTCCCGTAAGGGACTGATGGATCGGGAGCGACCCCGTCGGGGAGGGTGGCATGGCGTGCACATGCCGTCCCTCCCCGATGCCGATCGAGGCATGCCGAGATCGGGGGTCGCTCCCGTTTTGCCCCGAGACCATCAGAGACGGCCGGCCGCTCGTGCTGGTATCCCGTAACTTAAGTCACACCAACCACATCCGGAAACAGCCCTCCGGTGCACATGCGCCTCAGTGTCTGAAGTGCGCCTCCTGATCGGCATGGACCTTCCTCGGTCGGCCTTCAAGACCACCCTCCGGGGAGCTGGGTCGAGGCGCTACATGGCGAAGCAGGCGAGCAGTGGCCAGAGTTTCTGGCCGACACGAGCTGCGAACCGAGGTAGCAGTCTTGAATGAGGCTGCAAGAGCGACTTTCCACTGTGAGACACGTGCGGAGGTCCGCACGATGGTGACCCAGCAGGCCCTCTGATGCCTTGATCGGACATAATATAGCGGTTACTCTATTTGCGTGTCCGGCATAAGGCGTAGAGGAGGGAGACCACATGGCCAAGAAGCGTAACCAGCACGTTGTCCCAGCCAAGGATGGATGGGCCGTCAAGGGTGCAGGTAGTCGGAAAGCAACAAAAGTATTTGACACGCAACAGGAAGCCATCAAGAAGGCGCGCTCCATCGCGAAGAATCAACGGTCTGAGCTGTTGATCCATGGACGTGATGGGAAAATTCGGGAGAAGAACACATATGGCCGCGATTCCTACCCACCGGAAGGGTGAAGCTGTCGCGTTCACCTGGAGGTAGCTCTTGGGGCTGCTTCAGGCGTTTGAACTAACTGGGTGTCGATTTTGGTTTCATACTGGTGACCACGGACCGCCGCACTTTCACGCAGGAGTCGTGGACGCGTGGGAGATTCGTGTGTACTTCCTACAGGAGCCTCCGCAGTATGACGTGAAGTTTGAAGTGAGACACGTTTCCACGAGCAAGGTGAGGGAAATCTTGGAGCTGGCCGCTGCGCACCGCGCGGAATTGTTCGCAGAATGGGAGCGGAGTCAGAGCGAATGAGTGACGCAAATCCATTCAGCCACATTGCCTTTTGCGGGACGGTGGAAGATTGCTTGCCCGACGCCGAGTTTCGCTCTCTGGCGAGACAGCTATCTACGACGCCCCACACTGGAACAGAGCAGAGCCTGGTCGTGGCTCAAGCAAGTGAGCTAATGGGTCCGGAGCGAGTCAGGTTGCCGAAGTGGGTGGATACGGAGACACGCTACCTGGTTGTCTTAGACGTGCCGGAGCAGGCGATACTTCGACTCGCCTCGACACTTCGACTTCATAAGCCGGATCAGCGGCTGCAAGTGTGCCGGGATCCTTCGGTTGTGAAACGTCTGGTCATCGCGCTTACGAGACCGGCTCCGTGGGAGGGCATCCTCGACGCATATGTCATTGAGGAGTCTCTCGTTGCCGTCCTTGGAGACATGAGCGCACGGAAGTTTCCGATCAGTCAACTGCCGAAAGTAAGAGGGTTTGAGCCAGCAGTGCTCAGCCAGTTCGTGATTGATTCGGCCGGTTCCTATTTGTATTGGCCTGACCAGAATGTACATATGGGTGCGTCTCAGATGCTACAGGCCGTGGATCCCATGTATCTGGCTGATGTGGAAATTCGCCGGTACCAGATGGAGAAAATGTCACTGGTCCTACTTGACATGAGAAATGATCGGCGGCTGAAGCAGACAGAGATTCCGGGGCTATCAGAGAGGCATGTGCGGCGATTGGAGAAAAAGGAAGTGCGCCTGACTGTCGATGCGGCGACCAGGTTCGCTGGTGCATTCGGCCTGACCCTGTCCGGGTTCCTCGACGAACTGAGTGACCGAATAACGGCGAACGCCGCCGGGAGCGCGGCGGATCAACGAACCGGACCGGCCTCCGGGTCTCGACGCTCACCGGCCAAGTAGGCTGCCCGGTCGTCCATGGCCCGGTGTCGGCGCCCGAACAGGTCGGTGTACCGATGGGCCAACCAGACGACGTCCCAAGAGCGGTTACTCGCGCGCGCGGCACCAACCCCTGTCGGCATCAGCGCTGCCGCTGGCTGCCTTTGGTCGGATTCCAGCCCCGGCCCCACGCTCCAACGGGAGATCAGCCAAGTCGCGAGCCCCCCCGATGCCTCCTCCAGTCAAGTGTATTAGATTTTGGTCAGAATCTGGCACGGAATGTGTTCGGCCATCGATAGATGGTACCCCGGCCTCCAGTTCCACCGTACCCTCAGATGAGCTCTCCGCCCCTTCACGCTATGGTGGTTCAGCTGCAGAGCGAAACCGGGATGGGCGGGGACACTCACTACCACTAGAGCTAGATCCATCAGCATCAGGTCTACGGAGCCGCAGCTTGAGCACGGACAGTAACAACATCGAGAGTCCCGCGCTGCGACTCGCGCGGTACTTGAAAGAGTTCGTTGGTCTTCGCAGTACGACCGTTCGCGATGTAGCCAAGTACGATTCTGTGCTCTGGTTCGACGAGATGCCGCAAGACGCGGACTGCCACAGTGGTGCCTGGACCGACGACTACGATCTGGAAGAGCCCTGGCTCGAGGTCCGCAAGCAGGAGTTCGAGAGGCCGCCAGAGCCACCCGACATGATCGCGAAATGGGTCGACGCAGAGGTCCTCCGCAGGGCTACTCCGAGTATTACGCCACTGCGCCCGAGCATCCTCGAGGAAGATACCGAACTCGATCTGGAGGAGGGCGAGACACCGCCGCTCGTCGAGCGACCACTGGAGGACTACCCCGAAGTCGTCGAGGCGTATCGGGCCTTCCGGCCGAAGTGGGAAGCCTGGGCAGCCGACCATCGCCGTCGCGAGGCGGTGCAGAACATCTATGCGAAGCTCTTCAGTCTTTATTCGCAGTTGCAAAAGCAGAGCGAGATCGTCGAGGTCGTCCTCGGGCTAGGCCTGATGGACTGGCGAGCTAAGAGCGGTAATAAGTCGATTCCGATTCGCCGGCACGCGGTGGTCGGGCAGGTCGAGTTGACCTTTGACCCAGGCAGGGGCGTCATTCGCGTAGGCGCCCCCGGTGAAGGGGCGAACCTGCGTGTCGAAGACGACATGCTCGAGGCCGAACTCCGACCTGATCGATCAAACTATGACGTGGTCGAAGCGCAGCTTGAGGAGGTGGGTGACGCGATCTGGGACAAGTCGCTCATCCATGCTCCGCTCAAGACCTGGGCGGGGGCACTAAGCCCCGACACGGTCTGGTCCGAGGGACTCAGCGCCAAGCCGTCAACTGGAAATGACCCAGTCATGAGCTTCGCGCCGGCACTGATCCTTCGCAAACGCCTCCAGACTGGCATGGTCCGCATCTACGAGAAACTGATCCAGAACCTTGAGGACGAAGAAGGCGAAGTGCCCCGCGGCTGGGGCGAGCTGACTGATGACGACTGGGGAGATGGAGGTGGGAAGCCTTCGGGGCACCATGGCCACGATGGAACGCATAGTGGGAGCACGCCGTCACCGTCAGAGGCCTATTTCCCGTTGCCGGCCAACCGCGAGCAGCGGCGTATCGTCGATGCGATCGACTGCAATCAAGGAGTGCTGGTTCAGGGTCCACCCGGCACCGGCAAGAGCCACACCATCGCGAACCTCATGTGCCACCTGCTCGCCACGGGGAAGCGAGTACTCATCACGGCGGAGACGGGGCGCGCCCTCCAGGTTCTCAAGCGCATGCTCCCTAAGGAAATCCAACCCTTGTGCGTCAGCTTGCTTGGGCACGGCGGAGACGCATTCGCGGAGCTTAACACCGCCGTGCAGGGAATCACAAACCGGCAAGCCTCATACTCCCCGGGCTCATATGATGACAGGATCGTCGAGATCGATCGTGAGATCGACGAGGCCCGGAGGCGTCTCGCCAGGATCGACTCGGAGATCCGAAGCCTGCGCGAATACGAGACGCTCTCACATCCGCTGCTCGATGGCACATACGAAGGCACGGCCTCGAATATCGCAGCCCGGGTCGCCGCCGAGCGCGAGATCTTTGGGTGGCTCCGGTTGGCACGGGATGCGACGAATCATCCGACGATCTCGAATGCCGAGGCAGCCAGATGGCTGGAGATTCGCAGGCGGTACTCGGACGAGGAGGTCGCGGCCTCGACACTCCAGATCCCGGACAGTGCCACTCTCACTGCTCCGGCGGACTTCGGGGGCATCGTCTCGAAAGAGGCTACAGCACGAACGCGCAGCACCGAGCAGGTGGACGCGCTCCGACCGCACCCAGCCTTCTCGCCGATTCGCGCTTTGTCGACCGACGAGAGAAATAATCTAGCCGACGATCTCAGGAGCATCGAGGAGCGACGGCGCGCTCTCCATGGTGTTGAGGCTGAGTGGTTGGGCACAGCGCTTCGAGAGGTGGTCGTAGGTCGCACCGCAAAGTGGCGTGCGCTGCTCAAGCTCAGCAGGCAGCGCATCGAGCAGATTGAGCCTCTGTTGCGTAGTCTCGGCAATCGAGTCGTGACCCGCCCCGAAGGGCTCGATCCTCGGAAAGTGCGGTCGGATGCGGCGGCCGCGGCCAAACATCTCCAGGCCGGTGGCAAGTGGAAGTTACTTGGATTGGTCACGCCAAAAGCACTCAAGGGACGAACCTATCTTAAGAAAGATGTTCTGGTCGACGGACAACCCGCCGACAACGTCCAGAAGCTGGACTTGGTATACGATGATCTCGACCTCGAGTTCGCGTTTGCAGATCTTGTGAGCCTCTGGAAGGACATAGGAGTCACTGATACCCTGGCCGACCGGAGATTCTGCCTCCTCGATCTGAAACCGCAGGTGTCAGCCCTCGCGGATGTACTCGAATACGGCGACGCGTGTACCCACGCTGCCCAGAACATGTCCGGCAAGTCCCCCCCGGTCCCGACGCCCAACTGGCTCGATGGAGAAGCGCTGCGGTGGGTCGATCTCATCGTCGGCGCGGGCATCGACGAGGAGCTGGACGAGGCAGAACGGCAAGTCGCAGCATGCGGCCAGCCCCTGGCGCGACTTCGCGGGCTGCATGACGTCCACCCTGTCGTGGACTCGCTCCTCGAGGCGATAGCCGCGCGAGACGTGACAGCCTACAGCCAATGTCACGAGCATGTAGTTGCGATCGAACGGGCGCGGGTGGCCCAGTCGGAACGCGCTCGAATCGAGACCGCGATCAGGCTGGCTGCACCTAGCTTGGTGGAGGAAGTCGAGGCAAGCCTCAACGAGCCGGTCTGGGATGATCGGCTCTCCCATTGGGAGGAGGCCTGGCGCTGGGCGTGGGCTGACGGCTGGCTCAAGAAGCGGTCCGACTTCAACTACCAGCAGGAGCTCTGGCGAAGGCGTCACGAGGCAGAGGTTTCGAAGAGCGGACGCGTCGCAAAAGCTGCTTCCCTCCGGGCCTGGAAGGACTTCTTCAAGCGCCTCTCCCCGCGCGAACGCAATGCGCTCAAAGGCTGGCGCGAGGCGGTGCGCGCGATGGGCAAGGCCACAGGGAAATCTGCAAGGATAGCACGTCTTAGGCGGGAGGCACGCAACTACATGGATGACTGCCGCAAGGCGATCCCGATTTGGATCATGCCGCGGTATCTTGTGGCCGAAATGATCGACCCTTCGCCGGGTCTCTACGACCTTGTTATCGTCGATGAGGCCAGCCAGCTGGGTATCGAGAGCCTGTTTCTCTTCTATATCTCCAAGAAGATCATCGTCGTCGGTGATGATCAGCAGATCAGCCCCGCGGGCGTGGGCATTCCCGATGCCGATGTCGCTGCCCTGCAACAGCACTTTCTGGATGGTGTCCCGCACAAGGTCGCGCTCTACCCGCAGAGTAGCGTCTACGGTAACGCGAAGATCCGGTTTAATCAGAACATCGTGCTACGCGAGCACTTTCGGTGCATGCCCGAGATCATCCAGTTCTCGAATGACCTTTGTTACGCCAGTAACGGTACGCCCCTCGATCCACTGCGTGCCTACCCCGCCAGTCGGCTTCAACCACTCGTACGTCGGCACGTGCCTGACGGATATCGCAGGGGAAAGGCCGACCACGCCCAGAACCCGCCGGAAGCGGAGGCAATCGTCGAGCAGATTTGCGCTTGCATAGACGACCCGCGTTACGCCGGCAAGACCATGGGCGCGATCAGTCTCCAGGGCGAGGCGCAGGCAAAGCTGATCGAGAACATGCTTCTCCAGGCGCTCGATCCCGAGGTGGTTGTGGAGCGGCGGCTCATTTGCGGCGATGCCTATGCGTTCCAGGGCGACGAGCGCAACGTGATCTTCCTGAGCTTGGTCGCGGCTCCAGGAGAGCACCGGATCGGTGTGCTCGCAAACGAGGCGGCCCGACAGCGTTTCAACGTTGCGGTCAGCCGCGCCCAAGACCAGCTCTGGCTCTTCCATACGGCCGAGCTCGATTTGCTCAGCGACAAGTGCATGCGTCATTCGCTCCTCAGCTACATGCTCGATCCCGGGCGGAAGAGGACCGATCCGGAAGAGCAGCGATTCGACTCAAAGTTCGAACGGCATGTCTACCAGCGCGTCACCGAGCGCGGATTTCACGTGAGAACTCAGGTGTGTGTGGGCGACCCGGCGAATCACCGCTACCGGATCGACCTGGTCGTCGAGGGCATGCAAGGGCGACTGGCGGTAGAGTGTGATGGCGACGAGTGGCATGGCCCCGATCGCTACGAGCAGGATGTGGCGCGTCAACGCGATCTCGAGCGGGCGGGCTGGCAGTTCGCCCGAATTCGGGGTAGCGACTTCTACCGGGATCGCGAAAAGGCCATGGAGCCCGTGTGGGCAGAACTCGATCGCCTCGGCATCCGGCCCGGCGGCATCGATGACTCAGCCGCAGCCCCGCCGCGACCGAAGTCGAGAGGCCCGGAGAGGCGAACGGAAGCCGATCTCGATAAGCCTTCGGATGGTCAGCCGCCATCCCCTGAGTTGATCGAGGTGGTACCTACGGTTACACGTTCCCCTGACGAAGCCTCGCCAACGCCCACGCACGGCACTGACCCGAAGCCGGCTGCCCCCGAGGCTATGGACGAGCCCCAGGAGGAACCGGAACCGACCTCCTATCCCGAGAACCGGCCGCTGCCTACAAACCGTGACCCGGTCACGCCTGTCCCAATTAGAGCGGTACCCTACGTCGCATTCGAGGGACCAGCTGGCCCGGACCCGCGGCACTCCACACCCGCCCAGGTTGCCGAAGGGCTTTGCCGCATCATCGATACAGAGGGTCCGATGCTAGCCAAGCGATCCTACAACCTCTACCTGCGTGGCATTGGCATCGCCCGAATGGGTGGCGAACTCAAGCGATCCATGAACAGGGCGCTCCAGCACGCCATTCGAAAAGGTCGAGTCGCCAAGGAGGACGAGTCCGGCACCGGGGGCCTCGTCTACTCGATCGTGCGCATCACGGGTACGCCTGCAACCGTGCTTCGCGAGCGTGGCCCCCGCACCTTCAATGAGATTCCGCAGAGCGAGCTTCAGCTCATGGCACGCCAGCTGTCGCAAGATGAGGGGTTCGAATCTGGCTCCGATGACCATCTCCGGGCAGTGCTCGAGTCTCTTGGTCTTAAGCGCCTCACAGCGCAACTGAGGCTTCGTTTTCGTGATGTGCTTGGCGCGAGGGATCGCGATGTGGATGACATCCTGGGCGGTGGAAAGCCGCAGTAGCGGCTCGCTACTGTTCGGTCGTGCCGTGGCATCGATGTCCCGCGCTCGCTTGCGGCATACCTCACTGCGAGACAATCGCCACGCGTGCCGTCCCGTGAAGACATCGCTCCCGGCATCGGCAACGGACGATGCTTGACAACTGGGCTCGAGAACCCGCCCTTCGGAGTTCGACGCGGAGGTCAGCTGGAGATCGCCCGGATCGAGTAGGCCATTCTCCAGGGGGATGTCCGGTTGCTCAAGGAAGTGTGCGGCGATATCCAGAGCGGACTCAGGCGGCCGCGAAGCGGGTCGGCCTGGTCGCGACCAACTCCATCCGGGGCGGAGCGAACCGCCGTGCGCTGGAGAGGGCGACCGGCAGCGGCAGGCCGATCTTCAACGCCTGGAACGACGAGCCGTGGATGATCGGACGGCAATAGCCATGTGTCAAGATGGCGTACGGCAAGGTAGTGGGTCAGTTTGAAATCCGAGAGGGGGTCGAAGGGGTTGACACCGGGTGGCCCCTACGCGCTAGCTTTCAGGTATGCCCAAGCGCTCAAGCAAGAAAAGACCCGACGAAGACGACCCCAACGTCATCGCATTCGATGTAGTCCAGCAAGCTACCGCCGAAGATGAACCCGAGACAATACCCGCGAAGAATCCCGCTGCGGTCGCGCTGGGGCGTCTCGGGGGCCTCAAGGGTGGTAAGGCGAGGGCCGAGGCGCTTTCGCCAGAGCGGAAGCGGGAGATCGCCCAGAAAGCAGCCAGGGCTAGGTGGAGCAAAGAGAAGCAGGGCTAGAATAACTCTCCCTGCTCAAGAGAGGGCTCGGTAATCGTGAGTTGGGAAATTCCAGCGGCCCCGCCAAGCTTCCCGTCGTAGGTATGAAATTCATCAATTCCCAAGTTTCGGCACGTCGCCAGGTGGATCGCATCTGCCGGTTTCAGCCCAATTTCCGAGGCCATCGCATCCCGCATCAAACGTCGGGCCTCAAGCGCTATGCTTGTGTGAAACTCAGCCAGCGCCACGGGCGATTCAGGCGTCCAAAGGTGGTTGATCTTGGCTTCCTCCTCCGGGATCAGCGCGCCTCGATCTTTTTCCTGCTTGCCAAATGCGACTTCCACAATTGAAAGGGTGGAAGTCACGATCACGACCTTCCCCTTTTCCGCCTTTTCTAGCCAAGTCCGAATCGCCTTAGAGCGGTCGGGGTGTCCCTCAATAAACGACAGGAAGACACACGCATCCCAGTAGATGCGTTGTGGGCTGTCAGGCATCCCGGATCAGCCGAATCGCATCTTCGGGGGACAGTTCGTCGCCCGGGCGACGAACTGCGGCACCCTCGGCCAGTCGCCAATCTCCTGGCCCGCTTTCGGGAACGGTTTCCACCTTGGAGACTTCGCGGATGGAGGTTGGTCGCCCCGTCGCAGGGTCTCTCCGCACGATACCATGTACGGTTGCATTCTTTCCCCAGGCGTCCCTCATCACGCCCTCGCTTCCCGGTGGGAGGTGGCAGGAAATCGCTCGCTTGTGCATCAAGTCGTAAAGGGTGAACTTCAGCCCCCCTCGGCGAGATAGGGTCTCTATGGTGCCCTGGATCGCCCCAAGGGCCGAACGTGGGAACTCTAGAACCTCAGGTACTCCGACTTCGGGTAGTTCGCCGCCTCCGATTAAATGATCCTGGTGCGCTGTCTCCATGCGAATAGCTTCAATGCGACCGTTAATGAGCTCCACTAAGCCCCTTGCTTCCGCTTGGACGGCGGGAGAGAAGTTGAGTGGTCCGCGCCTTTCCAATTCCTCGCCCAGCCGTTCGTATTCTCGAACAACCAGCTCAACATCGGAGCTTGGCCCATGTCCCGTCACGTCGGCAATAGCACTTCCGACCTGAAGGTCTGACACTTCCCAGGTAATCGTTTCGGTGCCGGGGATATCCCTAGATAATGCCACAACTATGCCGTGAAAACGGCTGATAGCCCTTGCGAAATCATCAAGGGTTACTTGCCCGTCAAGGGCCAGGGTCAGGGTCAGGGTGTTATCCATCATTCTATAGTAACCTCAGAACCTAGAAGTGAGCCACTATATTGCTTGACTACTTGAGCGGTCAAGCATATATTGGGGTAGCAAAAGGGGCTACCGATGAACAAACTGAGCGACGAAAAGCGGGCCATGATCCTCAAAGCACTGGTCGAGGGCAATTCGATCCGGGCCACCGCACGCCTTACCGGCACTTCCAAGAATACCGTTTCTCGGTTGCTCAAGAACGTGGGCGCGTATTGCATGGAGCAGCACGACGCTCTCGTAAGGGGTGTGGAGTCCGAGCGCGTACAGTGCGATGAAATCTGGTCGTTCTGTGGGGCGAAAGAGCGCAACATCCCAAAGGAAGAAAGGGGCCAGGGTCGCGGAGACGTGTGGACGTGGACAGCGCTCTGCCGGGACACAAAGCTCTTGATCGCCTACCGCGTCGGATGCAGGGGAGCTGCGACCGGCTTGCCGTTCATGCAGGATCTGGCCGACCGCCTAGTGAGCCGAGTCCACCTCTCCACTGACGGTCACGGGGTCTATCCGCGAGCCGTAGAGCGAGCGTTTGGGTGGGGTGGGGCAGACTACGGAACGGTGGTGAAGGCCTACGGCCAAAGCTCCGAAGATCAGCGCCGGTACAGCCCGCCCGTATGCCTCGGGTCCGAGAAGAAGCGCGTTATGGGTAACCCCGCCCTGAATGACACTTGCACGTCGCATGTCGAGCGATCGAACCTCACGCTGCGGATGCACTCCCGCCGGTTCACCCGCCTGACGAATGCCTTCAGCAAGACGGTCGAGTTCCACCAGTATGCCGTGGCGCTTCACTTCATGTACTATAATTTCTGCAAGGCACACACGACGCTGACCAAGGAGGCGGGTGGGATCAAAACGACCCCGGCCAAGGCTGCCGGTCTGACGGATCGGGTCTGGAAGATTGAGGAATTACTGCCCCCGAATTTCGTTTGATTGAAACTGACCCACTACCTACGGCAATACCTGTATCAATTGTTGCTACAGCGGGCGGCGTCAGGTGTGGGACCGCCAAGGCTCCCTTCCGGTCCTGATCCCTGTTACGATTCGTTGGGGATCGCATCCCGTCCGGAGTCGACCACCGGCGCCTTGGGAAGCTCACCACACGAGTACCCGCTCCCGGAGGTCACCTTCACAATGGTGGAGTGTTCAAGATTCGGGAGTCATATCCACGCGCGGACCGAATCGGTAATCCCGACCGACCGCGTTCCGCTTGGCCAACCGAGAGACTCGACGAGACGGACATGTCAGCATGACGACCTTCGACAGCACCAAAGCTTCGCTAAACCAACTTCTGGGAGAAATCAAGGAAGGAAAGATCCAGTTGCCAGACTTCCAGCGTGGCTGGGTCTGGGACGACGACCACATTCGCGATCTGCTCGTCAGCATTGGTCGATCGTTCCCGATAGGCGCGGTAATGCTGCTCAAAGCCGGTGGCGAGATTCGCTTCCAGACCCGTCCGGTGGAAGGATTGGAGGACAGGATACCTAAGGACCGGGCGCCGGAAAGACTGATCCTTGATGGACAGCAGCGTCTCACGACCCTGACCCAAGCCATCTCACTTGACGAGCCGGTACGCACTAGGACTGCCAAGGGCACAAGGATAAAGCGCCACTACTACTTCGATATCAGGAAAGCTGTGGATACCCCTCACGCGCTCGACGAGGCGGTGATAGCTGTCGATGAGAATAGGCAACTGCGCACCAACTTCGGCCGCGATGTGAAGCTAGATCTGGCCACGACCGAGCTGGAATGCCGGGAGTTCTATTTCCCCTGCAGTCAGATAATGGACTCCGACGATTGGGAGACGACGTTGTACGAGGTGGTGCCGGATAAGCTTGGCATCTACATGGCGTTTCGGAACCAAGTTCTTAAGCCTTTCCGCAACTATCAAATCCCGGTAATCCAGTTGGAGAAAGAGACCACCAAGGAAGCGGTCTGCTTGGTCTTCGAGAAGGTCAATACCGGTGGGGAGCCGCTTACCGTATTCGAACTGGTCACCGCTAGCTACGCAGCGGAGGGCTATAACCTGAGGGACGACTGGTTCGGCTCCAGGGCGCGCAAGGCTGAGTCACGGAAGAAACGACTGGAGGGCCACGTTCTCCTCAGTGGCATTCAGGCCACGGAGTTCCTCCAAGGAATCAGTCTGCTGCATACGCACGAGTTGAGAAAGGCAGACTTACGGGCCGGTAAGACCGGGAAGCAGGTGCGTCCGGTCAGCGGCAAGCGTGCCGACGTCCTTAGGCTACCACTGGACGCTTGGAAACGATGGGCCGACATGCTGGAGGCGGGGTTTTTAAATGCCGCCCGGTTCTTGCAAAAAGAGTGCTTCTACCACCGGCGTGAGCTGCCCTACAGCACCCAAGTCATTCCGTTGGCAGCGGTGCTCACGCGCTTGGGCGACCGCTGGCTTGAGCCGCGGATCTACGACAAGCTAGCGCGCTGGTTCTGGTCTGGAGTGCTGGGAGAACTCTATGGCGGTGCAGTGGAGACCCGCATGGCTAACGACTACGATGAACTGCTCGCCTGGTTCGACGATGAGGACGCACTTCCGCGCACGGTGCGCGACGCCAATTTCCAACCGGAGCGTTTCGACACCCTGCGCACACGCCTGAGCGCAGCTTACAAAGGCATTAATGTGCTAGTTCTGCGGGAAGGCTCCAAAGATTGGTTCTGGAAGGCCACTATCAAGGAGCTAGATGCGAACGAAATCGCATTGGATATCCACCACATCTTCCCCAAGAAATGGTGCGCGGATCAGCAGGACATTGACCAAGGTCAATACGATAGCATCCTCAACAAGACGCAGATTTCCTACAAGGCCAATCGTAAGATTGGTGGCGACGCCCCCTCCCGATACCTGCCGAGAATCCAAGCAGAGAAGCAGGTGGCACTGGACGACGTTGCGATGAATGATCTGCTTGCGAGCCACGCCCTCTCGCCGGAACTCCTCCGGGCGGATGCGTTCAACGACTTTCTCGAAGACAGACGACGGCGACTGAGTTGCCTAATCGAGAAGGCAATGGGAAAACCAGTCGTACATGTTGCGGGCCTCTCGGCCACTTACAACTCGACAACTTCAGAAAGCACGCGCATCTCCACGGTGAGCTGAGAGATCCAATAGTTTGTAGGTGCTAACGGCTGCCGTGGCTCCCGACCGAACCGGAGGAGGTTGCCGCATTCGAGGCTCCCGGCATCGAGCGCCGGTACCTGCCCTCGCGGGTCTACCGAGGAGCGGTCGTCTCCGCCATCGGACCGGCGGCTTTCTCCGCTCCCTCCTGCTCCTTGGGCACGTTGGTCCATTGCGGACTCGAGTTCCTGGTGCCGACGGCGACGAGATTCCTGGAGCGGAGTGGAACGAGATCGATCGGAACGAGGGTGTGTGGACCGTGTGGACCGGCTTCGCAGACGAAGGCGAACCGCGAGCACCGGGTCCCACTGTGCGGCCGCACCATGGAGGTTCTCGACACGGCACACGTGCCGTGGAGGAAACCGGTCCGTTCGTGTTTTCCAATGGATTGGCAAGCAGCTCGAGGAGAAGCAACTGTGCCGGATGCTCCGGGTCGACGTTGACGAAGACGGCTCGCTCGGCCTCCAGCGTGACTGGCAGTAGAATCAGGTTTCCTGGAGTCCGTGAGTCCGAGGCTGGCGAGTGGACCCGCCTCGATGCCAAACTCGCCTACGCGCTGGCCCTCGGGAGCCGGTTGGCCGGGACCCTGGGGGCGGCGTCACTCTGGAGATAGGGCGCGACTACCGGTCGGTCGGGATCTCGATCTGATCTGGCGTGGCCGTGACTCCGGCCTGGCTCACGTTGCGCACCGGTCCGGCCTCCGGTTCTCTTGACACGACAATTGGCCGGCACGGCGAGGCAACGGCACGGCTCGCCCCGACGGACCGCATCAGGGCTATGGGGGCATCATCAAATGGCGAAGATCCTAATATGCATCTATATCAATAAGTTAGGCTGCCTTTAGGGAGACGCGCACGGCCCCGCGCCCGTACCAGGCCCTCGGGCCGACCGCCGTCTTCCCCACGGGGCCTCTCCCGGCCCTCTGCTTCTTGGACTCGTGTTTGTTGCGCTCGAGGCCGCCCATCCGTGGGTCCGTGGTCCGTGGGTTTCTGTCCTAAACCCAACGGGTAACACGATTTACGATCTTCGCACACACCCAGTGATACACGTCTCTCGCAAGGTACTGCCAAGTCGTTGTCCCATCGGGACTTGCGAAGATTGATCCCTGCTTCCCGCTCAAGCTGCCGGTCGCACTGGACTCGGGCCGTGCAGTGTTCGTCTACGTCGATCCCGGACACGACACCTCGACCGCGCTCCGTTCCTGGGGAGCGGCGCACCGCGGGCTCTGGCACGCGCTCGAAAACCAAGGCCGGTCCGTCGAGGTCGTCGCCGTCGCCCGCACTTCGCGGGAGATGGACCGGGCCCTGGCCGTGATGAGCGGCTGGGCTGAGGCGTCCGGCCCCGGCGAGTCCGACGCCGGGATCCGTGAGGAACTTGCCCGGATCGAGCGGGCGATCCTTCAGGGCGCGATCCAGATCCTCGAGGAGTTCGGAGGCCTGCAAGCCGCCCTGAAACGCAGCGTGGCGCTGGAGAAGCAGGCCCGCCGGCAGGCAGGCCGCGGGGCGATTCACCGCGGCGTCGCCTGGCAAACGGTGCGCCTCGCGGGAGCGCGCTACCGGTGACGACCGGCGCGCGTCTCATGGCCGCACTGGAGTGCGCAAACGACGCGGGGGGCCGATGCGCACTTTGGCCCTCCGGCGATGCGCGCCGCTGCTGCGGTGTAGGCCACGACACGGCAACGTCTTACGCCTACGCGGCCGGGTCGGTCAGCGCCGCACGGGCAGCACTGACCGGGACGGGAGCGACCCCCCAGTCCGAGGGCCTGGTACGGGTTCGGGACCAGGTGTGTTTGCGCACCTGCCCCCGCCCTCCTGGGGTCGCTCCCGAGCCATCGATCCTTCCAGGAAGGGTGTTGGACCGATGAGGCCGGCTACGCTCGCCATCATCGGCACCGCTCTGGGAGCGGCCGCCGGCCACGCTTTCCGGGCGCCGTTCCCCGGCATGGGCGGCAACCCCGTGCTGGACCTCATCGCCTACCACGATCCGGGCCTTCACACCGTGATCCGCGTCTGGTACTACGCGGCCCCGGCCATCGTCGTCGTCCTCGCCGGGAGCGTGTGCCTCTCGGTCTGGAGGGTGTGGCTTCAGCCGCCCGCAAGGGGCGGCGGCCGGGGCGGGCTCCCCGCCTGGCCCGCCTCGCCCGAGGACGACGCACCCTCGCTCGTGATCGGCGAGCTGCACCATCCCGTCGTCCCGCGAGAGAGCGAGCGGCCCTCCTGGCTCGTCATTCCCGAGACAGGGCTCTACACCGGCGTCCTCGTCGTCGGCGCCGTCGGCACCGGCAAGACCACCGCCTGCATGTACCCGTTCGCCCAGCAGCTCCTCTCGTGGCAAGCCGACCGCGCCGGGCGCCGGGCCAGTGCCCTGGTGCTCGAGGTCAAGGGCGACTTTTGCCACAAGTACGGCAGTATGATCGCGAACATCGTCCCCTGCGGTCCCATAGTATTCCGTAAAGCGTGTTATTACAATGTGATATGGCATATCCTAGCCGTGTTTACAGGCTCCCTCTTGTGCCGGTACGTACCGTATTGTACCATGGTGTATCCGTCGATATATGATACACAGGTAGGATTAACCACATGCGCAAACGACCCCTTACGGCCGCCTTCGTGGCGCGAGTGAAGACGCCCGGACGCTACGGCGACGGCGGGCTCGGCGGGCTCGGCCTGTACCTCCGCGTCCACCGGATGAAGTCCGGGCGCGTCTCCAAGTCCTGGGGCCAGCGCATTCGAGTGGGAGGGAAGCCGACCAATCTCGGACTGGGCTCGTACCCGGTCGTGACGCTCAGGGAGGCGAGAGAGAAGGCGCTGGAGAACAGGCGGGCGGTCCATTGGGGCCACGACCCGAGAGACGCGGGGGTTCCCACCTTCGAGGCGGCCGTCGAGAAGGTGATCGCGATCCACTCGCCGACCTGGAAGAACCCATCCCGCATGGCCGGGCAGTGGCTGCAGACGCTGCGGGACTACGCCCATCCGCGCATCGGCCGGAAGCGCGTGAGCGAGGTCGCGACGGCCGACGTGCTCGCCATCCTCAAGCCCATCTGGTCGAGCAAGCCCGCGACCGCGAGGGCCGTGCACCAGCGGATCGGCGCGGTGATGAAGTGGGCCGTCGCGAAGGGCTACCGGCCGGACAACCCGGCGGGGGACGCCATCGCCGCCGCGCTGCCGCGCAACGGCAACGCCATCCGGCATCACAAGGCGCTCCCGCACGGCGAGGTGGCGGAGGCTCTGGCCATGGTCCGCGACTCGGAGTCCCATGCCGGTGTCCGGCTGGCGCTCGAGTTCATGGTCCTGACCGCGACACGCTCGAACGAGGTCCGGGGCGCGGCGTGCGACGAGGTCGAGCACGATGTCTGGACCATTCCCGCCGACCGCATGAAGGCGAAGCGCGAGCACCGGGTTCCCCTGTCGGGGCGGGCCTTGGAGATCCTCGAGGAAGCCCGGAAGCTCCACGGCGGCGGCGGGATCGTGTTCCGGGGCGCGAAGGGAGGAGGGATCCACGCCTCGATGTTCAGCAAGTTGCTCCGGCGTCTCGGCATCGCAGGAACGTCCCACGGGATGAGGTCCTCGTTCCGCGACTGGTGCTCGGAGACGGGCGTGGCGCGCGAGGTGGCGGAGGCGGCGCTTGCACACAAGGTCCGCAGTCAGGCCGAGGCCGCCTACGCCCGCTCGGACCTGCTGGACCGGAGGCGCGAGGTCATGCAGGCTTGGGCCGCGTATCTCGCTGGCAAGCGTCGAGACCCGGAGGCCGAACCGATCCGCTGAGGCGCTGGCTCATCACCCGTTACCTGTCATGAGCCAGCCTACCCCTTGGGGCCACGCTTCGCGGGTCCCCGGCAGGGGCTTGGCGGGGGGCTGTGCCCCCTTCGACCCCCCGGAGGTCCGCACTCCGGCGCGGCTGGCTGAACAACGGACAATGTCCGTACATTGGGCTGGCGAGGGGGCGTTGCGCTTCCCCTTCGAAACCCCTGCCGCCGCGCCGGAGCCAGCCCGGTCAGTTCGACCGCGCTGTGAACCCCGCAGACGGTGTCGGGAGCTTGAAGCAGGGGCCACGAACACATCCGGCCCACGCGGAGGGTCGCTTGAGGTATAACGGTGCCGACCGGGACGGCCAAAAGGTAATCCCGGGTGAGCGGTCCGTTCGAAGGCTACTAGAGGTAGTAAGACAAGGACATACACGTGACGGGGAATCACCTTGAATCGTTGGTCGCCGAATGGTACGAACTCCGCGGGTACTTCATCCGTCGGAACGTGAAGGTTGGCAAGCGACCCAATGGAGGCCACGAGTGCGAGCTTGACGTTGTCGGGTTCCAGCCCGAGCAACGCTCGTTAGTCCAGATCGAACCATCCCTTGACTCGGACAGCTGGAAAAA
Source organism: Longimicrobiales bacterium (assembly GCA_965238005.1). GTDB lineage: Bacteria > Gemmatimonadota > Gemmatimonadetes > Longimicrobiales > Gaopeijiaceae > CBDCKN01. The sequence continues at coordinate 738,651 of OZ250165.1, read as the reverse complement.
GCGGGAGGCTCGGTACTTGAAGAAATTTGAGGCGGGCCGCAAGTACATTCCTGGGTTGTTTCCAGGGATGGCGATTCCCAAGCACATCGATCAGATCGCGCTGTTCGTTTACGGCGGCGGCAAGTCGCGAGAACGTATTGCTGGGGGTCGGGTGGTCTTTATTCGAGATTTCATGGAGGACATCCGGGCGGGTATCCAGCACCGAAAGGTCGGCCGCGCGGCAATTCCACAGGGGCTCCCGCTCCTTCGAACGCTGCAATTCGCAGCGGAGTACTGGAATAAGCAAGAGACTGGCTAGCCTCCAGATAGAGCCGACGCGGACAACGGGCTGCGCTCCAGGCGCACAGCTCAGCATGTTCACGTCCGAACCGTATCGCGGTGGACGTCAACAGCCTTGGGAAGCCCCAGGGAGCTGTAGGTGAGGCATTGGACGAGACTTCCCTGTCACCCTAGTACGAACAGGCTGCCAGCCGGGGTCAGCGCCCGGACCATTTCCACTGGCGACGATCAACCATCACTGGCGATGACGGCACGCCCCCAGCCAGCGTAACCGTGGCGCCGAGGAGCCTGACGGTGGCCGAGGGCGGCACGGCGACCGACAGCCTGCGCCTGCACAGAGCCAGCCGGCGGGCCACGTGATGATCCACCGTGGACGCCCGCCCGTAGCGCCGCCGCCGGGGGCTGGCCGATGACGGGGCGGCCTGTCTCCGGAGCGGCGGCCGGGGGGTGTGTAGCGTCGGAATGACTGGCGTAGCCGCGTGTTGTACGCGTTGGCCTAACTCATACACGTTACTGATATGAGAATACAGTTCAGTCATATGTGGGAAGTGATGGGCTATGCCATACTCCATGCTGACGGGACAGTGACTTATGAAGACGGATTTATGAGTAAGAAAGGGTTAGTGGAGAAGTTCGTGAAGAGCTATGCTAAAGGCCGTGACAGAGAGCCCGACGCTACTTTCCTGGTTGAGATGGTCTATCTACTCCGTGACCGCACCTGGGCGGAAATCATTCCTGACGAGGTGACCAATGAGTGACACGGAACAGCCGGAGCCGTACACGACGGACGAGTTCCTTGAAAAATTCAAGGAGCTGTTCCAGCACAAGCTGACCTGACCCTCTGAAACGAGACCAGGTCGATCCTAACATTGTGATTATATATACCTCTCGCAGAATCCGTATAGCTATGCATTATCTGCTCAACAATATGTAGCTCGATATGTAGGCTGTTCCGGGCTGTATAATCATGTGTAAAGGTTAGAGCCTCAGTCTGGGGTGATCGTCTCACCGTTCCAGTTCTCTGGGAACGGCCGGTAGGTGTCGTGCGGGTAGGTGTCGTGCGGGTAGGTTCGTAGTACAGGGGCGTCGAGTATCATCTGGGCGGTGGCGGTCCTCCCGGCTTCCAGGATGTCGATGTAATCCCATACCGCATCGATGTGGATGCCGAAGTTCAGGGCCTTGCCGTTGGCAATGGTTGCATGGTTAACGGCGACGAGCCAGCCGTCGTGGTCGAACACCGGGCTCCCGCTTGTGCCCCCCGAGGTATCGAAGTTGTACTGGATCTCCACATGCGGGCCCTCCCCCGAGTCAATCAGCCTGAGGGCGCTGACGACGCCGTTCTTGAAGGTGGGGGTCGTCATCCTGCCCGCCCCTCCTGTGGCATTCAGTTCTCCTGGGAATCCCAACGTACCTATGGGCTGGCCGACGCTGAGATTGTCGGTGAACCGCCTGGGCAGAAGGTCCAGAAGGGTGGGCAAAACCCCATCGATGTCCAGCAGTCCAACGTCCTCGGAGCGGGCCGTGTTGTCGTAGTCGGGATGCTTCCAATACTGGTCCAGATCGATGGCGTAGGTTTGGTCGCCGCCGATGGGGGTTTCGGCCCGAACGATGAAGAAGTGCGGGTCGGCGCCCCGCAGTTCCCGGGCGCGCTCGAGGGCGGCGTCAACGCAGTGCGCGTTCGTCCAGACCACGCTTGTGTAGTAGGCGGCGAAGCCGGTGCAGAACATGTAGTAATATCTTTTCCCGTCACGGTGTGTGTACGAGTACAGAAGGACATACGTAGCCTCGTTGACGCGGTGCTCTTCCAGCACGTCTGCCCAGTTGAGCGGCTCGCCAGCAGGGCCTGCGGGTCCCGGCCGGCCGTCTTGCCCGTCCCGACCGTCCAGCCCAGCGGTTCCTCGGGAACCTTGGGGACCGGTGGGTCCGGTCTCGCCTACGCAAGCGACGATCAGCAGAGCAACGAGTACAACGGATAGGTGGCGGCGCATCGGGCGAGTCCCTTCGTGGTGGGGTTCGCCCCGGCTTTCCTTGATCGCCGAGACAGTCGCCAAACACCCGGTCCGTCTATGTAGGGTCCCGCCTATTTCCCAAGGCGAGGGTGTTGTATTCAGCGGGTGACCCGACGTCAAAGACGACGGACCTGGCGTTTGGCGTGAAGGCATCATACGATGCGCCCAGCCGCCCCGGAAAGACGAACAGCCCCCGAACTCACTCGCTTTCCTTCTCGATGTAGTCGAGCAACCACTGATCGAAATCGGGGTCGTCCGGCTCCTTCTTGGGCTTCATCCCATGTGTCGAACTGGTGCTTCCGGATTTTGTAAAGCGCCTCAGCCATCTTGATTGGGGCAGGACCACGGGTCCGGGGGCGTACCGTAAGGGAAGGCCAATTCCATACAACGATTGCTGTTAGCAACGCAACGCTGCCGATCGCGAACCATATCCAAGGGGGGGGCGTCCGGGAACATCATGCTGACCCCATATCCGATGACAGCAATTGCAATCTCGCATAGCGCAATGACGATGCACTTTCGGCCTTCCCATGTTCCCACGCTAGCGCCCGCGATTCCATGCCCACAAGCCCCATGCATAACTACTCATCTCGGGTGCATGGTCTTGTACGCCATAACGGCATGAATATCTATGCGTTTTCTACGTCAAGTATATAATCACGTAACATTGCACCTGGTCTCGTTTCGGGGGGTCAGGTCACGGAAGGCCTTGATGAGATCCCGGTCTCCATGCGAGGATTCAGCGCCGCGGGAGTGGTGGGCTGTGGGACATGTTCGAGAGGATCGTATGAAGACTGGCATCGGGATCTGGGAAATCGACCGGGCATCCCGGGCCGGAACCAAGCTCGGCCTCACCGAGCGGGTTGAGACGGAAGAGATGCTGGAAGCCGTTCTGGTGGCGAACCCCGACATGCTGATGCGCGGACTCACGCTGGTTGGCAGACAGGTTCCGGTCGAGACCGGATACGTTGACCTACTGGGCATTGATGAGGACGGTCGGCTGGTAGTCTTCGAGCTCAAGCGCGAGAAGCTCACGAGGGATGCCGTGGCACAGATACTGGACTACTGCACCTACTTGGAGGCCCTGTCGGATTCGGAACTCGCAACCATCTTGGCCGAGCGATCCGGCAAGGATGGGATCAAAGAGATTGCAGACTTTGAGGAATGGTACGGAAGCCAGCGGGGAAATTCCATCAAGCCCGTCAGGATGGTACTGGTCGGCCTCGGGATCGATATAAGCGCCCACCGAATGGTCGCTTATCTGGCGGATAGGGGCATCGACATCAGGCTCTTGACTTTCCATGGCTACGTTCACGGCGATGGCATGCTGTTGGCCAGGCAGGTACGGACTTCGGACGATCCCCATACGTCATCCGCCAACCGCCCAGGCGCTCGCGACTTGAATCGGAAGGCCGGCGAGCACGGAGTGGCGAAGGTGTGGCAGGATGCGAAAGTGTCGTTGGACTACAGTGTCCGGACATACTATACGAAATCCGGCATTACCCACCTGCACCGGACGATCACCCTGCCCGACGACGTGCGTGTCCGCGGGTCGCATTCCGTTACAATCGACGAACCCGGGAAGATACGGATCACTTTCTATCCTGCGGCTGTCGACCTTTGTCATGAGCGTTTCGAGAAGCTGAAGGATGCAATTCCGTTCGAAGCTGAGAAGCCGCCGAACGCACCTGCGACGCGTCGCGCTCCGAATCAGTGGTATTGCCGCCTTGACGAGGGATCGTGGCACAACGGCAGAGCGCGTCTAATTGACTTTGTACGGGACGTGGAGGATGCTTGGCGCAAGCACGATGACCCGGTGTCCGACGAGCCCGAAGGGCCTTAGCTACCTCGCGTTCGTCGAACGGCGTGGAGCGCGATCAGGCCCCATGCCTCGGCACCATGAACAGCCTGCCCTTCGACTGAGCCGCGTACCTGGCCGACGAGAGCCGAGACCCGGAAGCCGGATCGGTCCGTTGATACGCCGCTCACAGCGGCGCTGGACGGCCTTCCCGCCAAGGGATCCATGGACTGGGAGCGACCCCCGGAGGGCGGGGGCCAGCGTGTGAAAACACACCTGGCCCCGCGCCCGTAGCAGGCCCTCGGCCTGGGGGGTCGCTCCCCTCCACAGCCCAAGTGGCTACTGTGCCACGGCCGACCGTGCGGCGAGGCCACAAGGCCTTGCCGCGCCAGTGGATAAGCAGGCCAGCGGGTGTGAATCACCGGAGCGCCAAAATGTGCATCGACCCCCCGTGTCGCATGCACACCTCCAGTACGGCATAAGAGCCTTAGGTTTCCCAACTGAATCGCGCCCCCGCGGGCCGATCCGTCCTCCATGTGACGGCTCGATCCATCAACCCTCGCCCCGCCCGCCTCCGCGCCCGCTTCTCAAGGGCGACGCTGCGCCTCATGGCGGCCTGCAAGCCGCCGTACTCGTCGAGGACCCGGACATCGCCCTTCAGGATGGCCTGCTCGATCCGGGCGAGGTCACGGCTCGTCTCCTCGTCCATTTCGGAGGGGCGGGGATCCCGCGCCCAGTTGGCGAGCACCGTCCCCGCCCGGCTCGACTCCTTCCATGTCCGGACGACCGCCACCACTTCGATCTTGCGGCCGCGATCCCAAAGCGCCTTCCAGAGTTCGCGGTGCGCCGCGCCCCAGGAATGGAGCGCCGTCGTGGTCCCGTGGCCCGGCTCGGCGTAGACGAAGACGGCGCGCTCGGCGTCCAGCGCGACGGGCAGCCCGAGCGGGAAGAAGCGCCGAAGGTTGCCGAGCGCGCCCTGATAGACCCGTTGGGGAAGGAACCGGCGCTCGATCCCGAGCGCCTCGAAGGCGGCGACCTTCTCGGGCTCGGTCGGCAGCCACGGCAGGTGGGGATGTTCGAGCACGTAGTCGAGCGCGAGCAGGCGCCGTATGAGTACTTCGCGGGAGGTGATCCGCCGTCGGGGGTGATCCCCGGCACCGAGCGCCCGGTAGATCTTGCGTCCGTGGATCCGGCACACCCGGCCGATACCGTCGATCCCGGGCGGGTGCTCCTCGACGGCCACGCCCTGCGCGACGAGCTTGCGGACGGCGCGGCGCACCTTCTCGGGGTGGCAGCGCATGAAGCTCCTCCATTGCAACCGGGTGAAGACGCCGCTGCCGTGGAGGCAGGCCAGGGCGATCCATTCCGCCCGGCGTCCCTTCCAGCCGAAAGCCTCCAGCGCCCGTTCGCGTCCGCAGAGATGGGCAATCATCGCGGCAGCTCCCAGTCCCCAACGGCGTTTCGGTGTCGCATGACGGCTCCTCACGTTCTCAATGGCGTGCCCCAAAACGTTGCGACACCCGAGTCGGAACTCCAATCATCTCCCGGCCAGTTCAATCCAGTAGCCAGATCTGTGCGCTGTCAAATGGAGCACGCGACTAGATGTCCCGAGGGTTCCAGCGTAGTCCCGGATGCCGATCGGCTTCCGCCGATGGCACCTCCATCGCCTCCCGAGGAGGGCCTCAGTCCCGGTTCGTGAAGTGGGCGGCGGCTGGCGGGCAATACGCCCGGTCACGACACCGGTCGAGGCGGTCGATCAAGCGTGTTCCCCTCTACATGCCGGAGCAGTCGGCAGGGGACTACGCTAGCCGGCCTCGGTCGCGGTGGTGGAACCTATGGCTACCTTACAGGACATCGGCGGGGACTCGATTGACCCTCGCAGCGCCATTTCCCTTACCCCCCAGCAATTGGTGGAAAACTCACCATGACCGTTTCCAAGGACGACATCGCCGCAATCCAGGCCGCTTGGCAAGCTCTGTCACCGGCCGCCCCGCAGATTTCGGAAGCAATCCGGCAAATGAAGCGTTCGCTCGGTCCTGCCTTGGAGACACTGAATGAATGGTCCGCCGCCGTAGCCCCTTTTCTGGAGGAATGGAACCGAACCGCTGAAGCGGCGGCTGAGGCCACGGAGCGGATTCAGCCCTTTCTGGAGGAGTTCGGCGAGTGGACACGAACCACGGACGCATCGCTTGAGGCTGGATGGCTTCCGCATCATTCTGCACGCTACCGCCTTGTAGAAGAGTGCGGAGACGATCTTTTTCTCCTGGACAGCCGTTTGGCCGACGACTACCGCTCCAGGTGGATTGAGATTCGTGACGACATGAACTCACGTCTCGCGGACTATCACATCGACGATGAAGCGAGGGCAACGTTCCGTGAGGCCCTCTTGGCCCACGAGGCTGGGTTATACCGGTGCACCTGCCGCGTGTTGTTTCCCGAAATCGAGCGCATGATCGGTGCCGGACGCGGCGGTTCCAAGAAGATGCTCGAAAAGCTAATCGGATCGCGAGATCCGGCGGACCTTAGGTCCAGAGAACGATACGATTGGGTCCTGTTCGATCGCCTTGTATTGCACGCGTACGAGCAGGTAAGCGAGGACGAACGGGGAAGGTTCGAGCGGGATCCAACCCCGAACCGTCACGCTGCCGTGCATGGACTGGTGGCCTATTCGACTCACAAGCACAGCATGAACATGCTGATCTTGACGGACTACATCTTTCGGATTCTCCCTCCGATCGAGGATCCCCACACATAGTTGGAGACCGATCCGCCGTGGTCTGCTGGGCGGTCGGTAGCGGGTCACCGCCTTCGGCGTCGCCTGCCCTTCATTCCTGCTGTGAGCGGCGTTTGCATCTTCTCATAGAGCATGAACAGATGTTCCGCGCGTTCGCGTTCCGAGGCGAAGCCCTTCCGGCGATAGAGCCGGTCCACGCTGCGGTCGAGCGCCTGGTGGGCGCGACGGAGGACCGGCGGCATCAGATCCGGGTCGTAGAGGTCCGCCAGGGTGGCGTCGGGACAGGCTGCGCGGCCGTCGAGGACGGCCTGCGCCAGAGATTTGAGCCTGGGCGTGTTGGCGTCAGTGGGCGGGGTCGGGAAGGTGTTGTAGACCAAGCCGATGGAGTAGCGGTAGTCGCTCTTGAGCCGTCCTCCGATGTGGCGTAGCCACGCCATGTGCATGGCCGAGGTCAGGAGCGCGAAGTCTGTCAGCGTGGCGTTCTGCAGAATGCGAACGAGATTGCTCGGAATCACCGGAGGCTCCAGCCAGCCGATAGGTACGTACTCGCGCCTTTCCGAACTGACCTCGGGGACGACGAGGAAGGGGGCGGTGGGGATGACGTTGACATGATACAGCGTCGGAGTCTCGGCCAGCTTCCGCGTCGGCGCGCTCCGGCTGGCCTCGCGGTAGGAACGCACCGCTGCGATCCGATCCCGTACGGCTGGCATCCCCGCCAAGACATTGGGCGGGGCATCGTGCAGAGCGAGGATCCACCTGCCGCCGCCTTGCAGGTACTCGCGGGCGCCGATGTAGGGCCGCATGTACGGCTCCGCCGCCGGTTCCGCCGCCGGTCGCCCTTCCGGTGAAGCTCCTTCAGAACCTCGATCTCCATTTCCCGCAACTCGCGATATGCGATGATGAGGAAGTTCCCGCACCCGCACGCGGGATCGAAGAGGGCCATCCGGCCGAGCTTCTCCTGAAACCGGCGCAGATCGGCGCGGCGGCGGCTGTACTTGCGGCTTCTCAGGCGCTCGAACTCGGCGCGAAGGTCGTCTAGGAATAGCGGCTCGATCACCTTCAGGATGTTCTTCTCGGTCGTGTAGTGCGCGCCCTGCTTGCGTCGCTCCGCCGGATCCATGACCGACTGGAACAGCGCGCCGAAGATGGCGGGCGAGATGTTGGACCAGTCGAACCGGCAGACCTCCAGCAACGCCTTCCGCATCGCCGCGTTGAAGGCCGGGATGCGTAGCGGCTCCTCGAACAACCGGCCATTGACGTAAGGAAAGCGCGCCAAATCCTCGTCGAGCGTCGCATAGCGCCCTTCCTCTCGTGTGTCGAGGACCTGGAACAGGTGTTCCAGCCACGATCCGGTGTCCGATCCGTCCTTGGCGGTGCGGCCATCGAGAAAATCGAAGAAGATGTCGCGCGGCTCGAAGATGCCGGTGTCGTCGGCGAACAGGCAGAACACGATCCGCACCAGAAAGCGCTCCAGATCGTGGCCTCGGTAGCCTGCGGCGTCGAGGGCATCATGAAGCTGGCCGACAAGCTCGGCCGCTTGGATGTTGACGGGGTCCTGATCGCGAAACGTGCGGCGCTGCACGCCGAGTATGAAGCCGAACGCCTCGACGTGGCCGGGCAACTCCGCAAGGGAGAAAGAGACGGTCTCCCGGTCGTCCAGATCGTGAAGCTCGAAGGTCTGGAAGTCGCTCACCAGGATGTAGCGCGGGCGGTCGCGCTCAGGGAGCGCGTCGAAATACTCCCCGGCCTGTCCGTACGCCTTTGCCAAATCGCGCCCGGCGCTCTTCTGCTCGACGATCAGGACGCCCGGCCAGAACAGGTCGATGAAGCCAGACCGGTTGTCGAGCTTGGCGACATGCTCCTCGTAGCGTGCCACGGATCGGCGGCGGACATCGAACACCTCGAAGAAATCGTTGTAGAAGCTCTGCGTCTCGCCCTTTTCGTATTCCGCGTCCCGCCAATCCCGAGCCCCCCCGTTAGTCCAGTCGCGCAGATGACGGTTCCGATGGACTCCGACCGTGCGCCCCGCGAATCGGTCGATGTCCTGCAGTGCCTCGCCATTGGCCAAATCCCCGGCCGTGGAGGATGCTTCGCTTGGATCAGTTCGTCGCCAGCGTCCGTAGAGCAAGCCGCACACTCCTCCGGGAGCTCTCGGGCGAGGCAACGTCGAATGGCAGGCAGACGATCTTCAGGCCATCGAAGAACCGAGCGGTGAATGGACTGGTGAAGTCTCCGCTCTGCGGGTAGACCAGAGCCACGGCCCGGCACTCGTACCGCTTGCCGTAGGCGTAGAGCTGATACAGGTCGGGGCTGGCAATGTCGTGGATCGGGTCGGATCCTCGCTTGCCGATGTGCTTCCACTTGGCGTCGAGGATGAACCGGATGGTGTTGGGTGGCTTGCGGAGTGAAATGTCCGGCTTCGTCGCGAAGACGTGCTTGCCGCCGATTGAGGCCATGTGCTTCCGGGGCGCTCGGGCGACCACCTGGAACTCGGCTTGGTCGCGGCGAAAGCTGTCGGTCACGAAGTCCTCGTACACTTCCTCCATGGGGAAGAGCAGCGACTGATTGACATGCCGACCGGACCAGGTCGCGAGCCCCCGGTTGAAGAGGAAGAGTTCGACCCACGGCATGACCCGGCCGTAGTGCCGCATGGAGCGATCTATGCCGTGGCTGCGCCAGTCCGCGCGCGGGTCTCGCGTCGCCGGCACCGCGCCGAACACCGGCTCAAGGTCCGCAAGTAGCCGCCGGTTGCGCTCGTTGCGCACGATGGGCCTGAGCCTGTCGAGAGTGGTGCGGATGAGCCGGTTGGCGGGGCGGTTGGGGCTCAACTCGTCGTGTTCGACGTAGAAGCGCGAACGGTCGGTCTGGTTCTCGCGCAGGTGATCCCGGAAGGCGATGCGGCCGCGCAGAAAGGGCAGATTCTCCTGGGTCGCCACGTACCGTCGGCCGAGGCCGCCTCGAACCAGTACGCTGACGTTCTCTAGGAAGAGTCGGACAAAGACCTCGAGCATGGGGAAGCGCCGTAGCGTCTGGATGGCCCCGGGAGGGAGGTTCGCGGCCCTCCTCAGCCCGCGGTAGGTTCGCAGCATCGTGAGGAATGCCTCGCGAGTCTGATCGTGGTCTGCGTACTCGGCCCCGCCAAGGTCGATCTTGGGCAGGATCTCGACGAGTGAGCCGCGCTTCGTGGTGATCGTGCCAACGTAGTTGCTCGCGTGGAGCCTACCGCTCCGGCCAAAATGAAGGACCGGGCGGTATCCGTGTTCCTGAACCGCACGTGCGTTGTCGTAGGCGAAGGCCTTCAGATCCTCCAGATCGCGCTTGTCGAGTCCGTGACCGATGCGGAACTGTTCGTACTCCCGAATGGTTAAGACACCTGACATCGGTTCAAGACTGACCGTCGCCAATGTCGGGACTCTCGTCCTCCCGCTGGTCGCCACCGACCGAAGCGCCCTCTTCGTATATGCGCCGGTACTGGACTGGATCCCGCCACTCCTCCGCCGTCGCAGGAAGCACCTCGTGGATCGCGGTGTCCAGATCCAGCAAGCCCTTGTCCTCTAGGCCAGACACGTGCTCGCCGTGCGGCTTCTCGATGACGAAAGGCGCGCCGCCCAGCACATGCCCGATCTTCGACCAGTCGTCGTAGAAGTATTCCGCCAAGAGGGGGAGGATGGCCGTCCGGAACTTGGCGGCCAGCGACTCGATGTCGGTTACGTTGAAGAGGTAGATGTGGCCGATCTGGCGTTCACGATCCAAGAGCAGCGAGATACGTGCGTTGATGGCTTTGAGCATCTTGCTGAGGTCGATTCCGGCGACGCTATCCGCGATGAGCGGATGATCCGGGTCGGGCAACATCTCCACATGGTCGAACCTGCGCCGTAGCGCGGTGTCGAGAGGAAGAATGGAGCGGTCGGCAGTGTTCATGGTACCGATGATGTGCAGGTTGCCCGGAACTCCGAAGCTGTCGCCGGAATAGGGCAACGTGACAGTCGTCTCGTCTTCTTGGCCGATGCGCCGGGACGGTTCGATCAGCGTGATGAGCTCGCCGAGGATCTTTGGGGATGTTGCCCCGGTTGATCTCGTCGATGATGAGGACGTAGGGGCGGTCAGGATCGGCCAGTGCCACATCCACGATCCTCCTGAAAATGCCGGGCCGGAGCTCGTAGCCGATGTCGCCGCCCTCGGCGAGCCTGGGCCGGATGCCTTCCACGAAGTCCTCGTAGGAAAAGTTCTGGTGGAAGGTGACCATAGCGATCTGGCCCGTCTCGTTTGTGGGATCGAAGCGGAGATTGCGGAATTCGGTGCGGTGTTCCTCAGTGACTTCGTCCGCCTCGATCCCCTTGACGATGGCCATGGCACAGGCGGTCGCGCGATAGGTCTTGCCGGTGCCGGGGGGGCCGTAGAGGATCTGGTTGAGCTGGTGGCGTTTGGTTATCTCCGCATGGACTGTCTCGCCCCTCTTCTGGGGCTTGGGGGTCACTGGGCCTTGCCAGAGATCTTTGAATGGGGAGCCGTAGGGGTGTAGTTCCTCGCCCGGATACAGGTCTTCTAGGCGTTTTCGGATTGCGAGTATGGCCCGATCGAGTGCGACCAAGTTGGAAGCGTCAACACGCTCGCCTTGGTGTAGGCGGTCTACGATCTGCATCTTGTGACCGCTCGTCGAGATGGGCTCGAACTCGTCCGGGAAAAGCAGGAATAGAACGATGTGGCGGAACATGCGGTTCTGAGCGTACTTGGTGTCGTCCAGCCATTTCGCGAATCTCCATGGACGGTCAAGGAGGGATGCACGCTCGTCAATCTCCAGCGAGAACCATCGGAGCATGGCGGTCGCGAAGAAGCGGAATTCTTTCCATGCATGTACGCTGTAGGCGGGACCCGGGTGGGCGACGCCCGCTCCGAGCACGGCGTCGTTCAACAGGTCGTGGTCTCCCGGTAAGTCTCGCCCCGACCAATTCCAGATCTCGCCTATCCGGGCTCGCTTCTTGGCCGCTCGCATAGATCCCGGGCGGTGGATCAACAGGTACACCCATGTCATTTCGGCCCAAAGGCAGCTGAGCCTGTGTGAAAACTCCTGACGTGCCATATATTATACGTCCCGTGTTTTGGCCAGTGCTCCCCTTGCTCGGAGCTTCGCCCATGGCCTATATCGCCGGCAGGGATCGCACCCAAGTGGTGCTCCTCCCTGAGGTCCTCGACGACTACGTCACCGCTGACAACCCAGTGCGCTTCCTCGACGCCTTCGTGGCGCAGCTCGATCTCGGCACGCTCAGTTTTCAGCGATCGGTGCCTGCAGATACGGGCCGCCCGGGCTACGATCCCGGTGATCTCCTGCGATTGTACCTATACGGCTACCTGCACCGCATTCGCTCCAGCCGGCGGCTGGAGCAGGAGACGCATCGCAACATCGAGCTGATGTGGTTGGTGCGAGGACTGCGACCCGACTTCAAGACCATCGCTGACTTCCGCCGGGATCACCCGCAGGCGCTGAAGGGCGTATGCCGCGAGTTCATTCTCTTGTGCAAGCGGCTGGACCTCTTTGGCGGCGAGTTGCTCGCCATCGATGGGAGCAAGTTCCGGGCGGTCAATGCCCGGGATCGGAGCTACACCGCGGCCCGCTTGGCCAAGCTACAACGGGACATCGAGCGCACGATCGCGCGCTATCTGCGAGACTTGGAGCGCCAGGACGAGGCGGAGGCGGGCACCGAGCGGCCGAGCGCCGACGCCCTGCGCGAGAAGATTGCGGCGCTTAAGCAGCGCCGGGAGCGCTACGAGGATCTCCAGCAAGAGCTGGCGGCGAGTGGGGAGAGCGCGCTCTCACTCACCGATGCCGACAGTCGGCCGATGATGAGCGGGGGCCGCATCGAGATCTGCTACAACGTCCAGACCGCGGTCGACGCCAAGCACAAGTTGATTGTGGCCGAGACGGTCACCAACGCCGCCGCCGACCAGAATCAGCTCAGTCCGATGGCCATGGCGGCCCAGGAGGTACTGGGGAACGTGACGCCGGTGGTGGTGGCCGACCGGGGCTACTACCACGGCGCCGAGATCAAGACGTGTGTGGAGGCGGGCCTCACGCCGCTGGTGCCCCGACCGATCACCTCGGCCAATGCCAAGCGCGGGCTCTTCACCAAAGATGACTTCGTCTACGACCGGACTCGGGACCTCTATCGCTGTCCTGCGGGGAAGACGCTCACCTACCGCACCACCACCGTCGAGCTCGGGCGCACCATCAAGAACTATCGGACCACCGCCTGTAAGCGGTGTCCACTCAGGCCCCGCTGTACGCGCAACAAAGACGGGCGGAAGATCACACGGTGGGCGGACGAGCACCTGATGGAGGAGATGGCGCAACGGCTCCAGCGGGAGCAGGCGCGCTTCGCGCAGCGCAAAGCGCTAGTGGAGCATCCGTTTGGCACGATGAAGCGCGGGATGGACCAGGGGTACTTTCTGCTCAAAGGCATGCGGAAGGTCCGCGGCGAGTTCAGCCTGACCGTGCTTGCCTACAACCTGAAGCGGGTCCTCAACATCGTCGAGGTCCCGCAGCTGCTGGACGCCCTCGCGTAGAGGGGGTCCTCAGCGCCGTTTTTCGCCCTTCGGGGCGCTTCCAGACGGCCCTGTCAGGTCCGCAACGCCCCACCCGACTACTTTCCCGCCCCTCCCAGCAAAATGTCAAGCTCACCGCCCTAGGTGCTCGCTCCCCGTTCAATCATGGTGAGTTTTCACACGGCCTCAGCTGGCATTTGGCGATCCGGACTTGACCGTGCGCTCAAGTTCACCCAGAAACGAGGTTGCGGGTAAACCGTCTTCGATGCTCTCCACATACCGTCTGCGCAGTTCGTCAAAGCCCTCGTGAGTCCACATGGACCGCCCAGTGAACAGCGACTTCTCGTCCAAGAGGCACCGCCGCTTCCAGCGTTCGGCTGCCGCCAAGATGGGCTCGGCGTCCTTGAATCGGCTCACTGGCGATCTCCCGTCGGCTTCGGAAATGCGAGACTTGGATGCGAGGTGGAGGTGGAACACAATAAGGCGGTTGCGCGCTTGCGATCAACCGGACGCAGGGCACACGCAGGCCGTCGGAATTGAGACCCTCGTCGCAGAAGTGATCGCTGTTCTCTCTGTGGCGATCCCGAGCGCCGAATCTACCGCGTGGTGGCCTGAGCGCAGGGGGTGGGTACTGTTCTCGTTGGGGCTCCCGACCGTTGTCGGCGAGGTGCGTCGATCAGTTCGATCCATCCCGTCCGCGAGTCCACGAAGGTCCGCCAGCGTCGCGGGGAATCCAGTTTGAAAAACTGGGTATGAAGAGGGAATGACAAATGGCATAACATATGCATCTCGTTGTATCATAACAACTTATAAATCTCTTGGTGATTCTTGCCGTGACTCACATCCTTCCGCACACGCTTCGGCAGGATGACGTTCTCCGACTATTGGGCTCCGCTGGGTGAGCCCATGACGAAGCGCTTCATCCGCCGGCACCGTCTGGAGAAGCGCGATCCGTCGGCGGCGGTGAGCGAGCCCGTCGAGCCCATCGTCTACTACCTCGACCCCGGGACGCCGGAGCCCATCCGGTCCGCGCTCCTCGACGGCGCTCGGTGGTGGGAGCAGGCCTACCAGGAGGCGGGCTTCCGAGGAGGCTTCCGGGTGGAGCTTCGGCCTCCTGGGATCAGCTCACACGACGTGCGCTACAACGTGATCAACTGGGTGCACCGATCGACCCGCGGCTGGAGCTCGGGCGGATCCGTCACAGACCCCCGCACCGGAGAGATCCTTAAGGGTCGGGTGACGCTCGGGTCGCTCCGCATCCGCCAGGACTACATGATCGCCGAGGGCCTGCTGTCTCCCTACGAGGACGGCGACGAGACGCCGCCCGAGCTCGCCGAATGGGCCCTGGCCCGCATCCGCCAGCTCAGCGCTCACGAGGTGGGTCACACCCTGGGCCTCGGGCACAACTACTACAACAGCGAGAAGGGTCGGATCTCGGTGATGGACTACCCGCACCCCCTCGTGACCCTCGAGGACGGGCGTCTCGACTACTCGGACGTCTACGAAGCGGAGATCGGCGAGTGGGACCGGGTGGCGACTGCCTACGGGTATTCGGTCTACGCGGACGAGTCCGAGGCGCCGCCGGCGCTCAAGAGGACCCTGGACGACGCCTGGGCCGAGGACATCCACTACCTGTCGAATCAGGATCAATCGGCGCACGCCCGAGTGGATCAGTGGGCCAACGGCATGAACCCCAGCGCCGACCTCGACGCCGTGATGGGGATCCGCCGCTTCGCCCTGGACCGCTTCGGCGAGCGGGCCATCAAGAACGGCATGCCGATGGCCACCATGGAGGAAGTCTTGGTCCCCCTCTACATGCATCACCGCTATCAGGTGACCTCGACGGCGTCCTCGGTGGGCGGCATGCACTACATCTACGCCTTCCGAGGGGACGGCCGCACCCCGGTGGAGCCCGTGTCGGCCACGGACCAGCGGGCGGCCATCCAGGCCCTGCTGGCGACGCTGGCCCCGTCGGCGCTCGCAGTGCCCAGGACCGTGCTCGCTTCCTTGCCTCCCCGGCCGTCGGGTTACGGCCGCACCCGAGAGCTGTTCCCCCGCTACACCGGCGTCATGTTCGACGCGATCTCCCCGGCCGTGGTCGCGTCCGACCACACGATCTCCGAGCTGCTGGAGCCCGCGAGGGCTGCGCGGCTCGTCGAGCAGCACGCTCTCGACCCGGCGCTCCCCGGCCTCGAGGAAGTAATCGCGGGGACCCTGGCGGCGACGGGGGCCGATGAGGGCGATCCACCCTATGAGGCCGAAATCCGTCGGGCCGTGCGCCGGGTGGCGATTGACCGGTTGATGGCGCTGGCGGACGGGGCGGCGATGCCCCAGGTGAGAGCCATTGCGACGGCCTACCTGGAAGGCGCCGGGAGGCTCTTCGCGGAGCAGAGCACGGCGTTGACCCACATCGACGCCCCGTTCGACGCGCCGCTCGCGAGCGAGCGGCTGCTCGCGCTCGACATCAGCCGCTTCCTAGAGCGGCCGGTCGAGCCCTACGGCGTCCAGTCGGCGCCGGACGCGCCGCCGGGGGCTCCCATCGGGATAGGGGCGATGGACTTCCTGGGTGGCTCCGGGGTGGGCGTTTGGGGCTTGAGCGCGGCCGGCCGGGCCTGGAAGGCTAGCGGCCCGCGCGGGCTGCCGCTCGGAGCTGGCTGGCTCGATATGGTGGCGTCCTACTGCTCGTACCAAGGAGGGTGATGCGGTGGTAGTGGGAAACCGGCACTGGGCGCCGGCTTCCGAGAACGAGTCAGGGGGGGCGCCCGGCCCGCAGGCGCCCCCTCCCTCACGGCGTCTCTAGGATCGCCGCGGGTCAGTCGATGAGTTCCGACCAGCTGACAGTCGCGCCGAACCAGATGTGCGTGCGAGCGGATCTCGTCTGCGCCGTGCGCTTGGTGTTGGCGTCCTGGCTGATCTGGTAGTGAATCCCGGGCGCGATCGAGAGCGTCCCCGCGGTGAAGCTCGTGGAGGCGGAGAGGTCGAAGTGGGTCAGGCCGCTCTCCGCGAAATAGGCCAACTCTTCCGGGGCAGTTGCATTGGCCTCCTGGCCCGCGCTGAAACCGGCGGCGGCGCCGAAGTCGAAGATGGCGACCGAGTGGCCGACGCTGGCTTCGATGTAGGCACCTTTCACCTCCCCGACATCGTGATAGACCACGAGCGAGGGCGAGAGCGGGAGGGAGGCTCCGATGCTGCCGTAGAGCTCGGGCGAGTTGGCATTGCTGGCCCCTGGGAAACCCTGGAACGTTTGGAAGTTGACGCCGATGGTTACGTCGAGGCTTCCGAACCCCTGGGTATACTCTCCGAAGTAGTCGACCTGGCCAAGGCCGGCCTCGCCACGCAACGTGAGGTCGTCGGATCCCGGATCGGATACTTCAACGTTGCCCCAAACGCCGGCCGTGAAGGTCCCTTGGGACGTTCCCCGCGAGGCCCAAAGACGCGGCTGGATTACGAACGGGCTCGTGATGTTCAGTCCCCTCCAGACGTACTGGCTGTTCAGTGCTACCTCCGTACCGACTTCGATCTGTGCAGAGGCGGGCACCGCTGCGAGGAAGGCGATTGCGAGGGTTGCGGTCGTCACAATCTGGTTGTCTGACATTCGCTCTCTCCAAGAATTCTGAGTTGCGTTTCGCCAGCCCGCGGCCTGCGGCAGCTCAGTCGGCTCCGTTCCGGCACCGTCTCGGATCATTGACGCTAGGAGCGCTTCATATAGCCCCTGCGGCGCCTCCCGGCTAGCCGCTCGGATCGGTCCGTAGCCGTCGCTCCTTCTGGACGCTGAGAAGATACGCCCTTACGCGGGAGTCGCGTGGAACGGCCTGTGGGAGCTGCCTCAAGGAGCCACGCCGTTCGGCTCCGATCCAAGTTTGCCGATCGTCCTGCCGCCAGAGGACTCGCCGCCCCTGGCCGGAACGCTCCACCGGTCCGGCCAGCAGATTAGGCTCGAGCCTCACTCCCGCGAGCTCCAGTACGTGGTGGAAGCGGCAGAGGATGAGGAAGAGAAAGTGGCTCCCGTGACCGAGAAGATGGCTCTCAACAGCGACCGGACAGACGCCACCACCACCCTCAAGCGGGGCTCGTTGGGAATGCGAATCTATGGAGAGCCGGGCACCGATCGGCTGTGGCTCCGCACCTGGGACGAGGATCATCGGAAGCGAGAGTCTTTCGAGCTCCCCGAGTACTTTTCCATCGACCCTGCGTGGCGCGTCAAGGCCCGCTTCGAGCCCTACCCCGCGCCCCGGCCTCTGCCGCTCTGGGACGTAACCAACGGGACGATCGAGTACGAGACGCCAGGGGAATTGGTCTTCCGGAGGAACGGTCAGGAGCATCGCTTGGTTGCCGTGGCCGGCGCGAACGCCTCTCGGTACTTCATCCTGATGTGGGACTCGACCGCCACGTCGTCCACATATCAGGGAGGTCGGTATCTGGGCGCGCCGCTTGCCGACGAGGACGGCTGGACGACGATCGACTTCAATCGCGCCTACAACCCCCCGTGCGTCTTTACGGCTTTCTCCACCTGCGCGCTTCCTCCCCGTGAGAACCGGTTGGCGCTCACCGTGTCGGCCGGCGAGAAGAGACCCGCCGAGTCGCAGTATTGAGTCCTCGCTGCTCTCGCCGGCCCGACTCGCCCCGGAACCGGACACCTTCTACAATGGCGGGGACTCCGCACATCCTCATCGTGACCCGAGTACTCGTTCCATCGGATGGTTTGGATCGCGCGGCGTCCCGATTCGCGCAGTGATGCTCACCCATAGCACGCCGCAAGGGTGTGAAGTGGAGGGTCGGATTTTCGTGTCCAATGGAGCCAAGGCCTCGGAGGGTGTCCTAAGTTTAGTTGGAATTTGAAGTGACCTCCGACCTCGGGTAAGGTGGGTGTGAGGAACACAACACCGAACCATGAGAGGAAGGAGGCCACCAATGGAGAGAGTGCCACAGCTTGTACGTCGAGGCAAGAAGGACCGAAGGATGGGTGCGCCGAGTGAACTGGACTGGGAAGCGATCGAGGCGCTGAGGACCGAGATGCGGGTGGAATTGATCCAGGAATTGATACCGCTTGGGCTGGCGGAGGTGGGGCGGGTGCTGGACGAAGAGGTCGAGCGGTTGGCGGGTCCGAGGCACGCCCGCAAGGGAGAAGGAGAAGTGATCTACCGGCATGGGAGCAACCCGGGCTCGGTACGCCTGGGCGGGCAGCGTCATCCGGTCCGGGTCCCTCGGGTGCGAGGTCTGGAGGGAGAGGCGCGTCTGGAGTCGTACGAGCGCTTGCACTGGGCGGCGGGCGAGGTGGACGAGGGGTTGTTCCGCAAGGTCCTGCTTGGGATCTCGTGTCGTGACTACGAGGCCGCGGTGGAGGCAGTGCCGGGGGCGATCGGGCTGTCGAAGTCGACGGTGTCGCGGGAGTTCAAGAAGGCGACCGCCAGGCAGCTGAAGGCGTTTCAGGAACGTGAGCTTACAGAGCTCGACGTCGTGGCGCTCTTCCTGGACGGCAAGACGTTTGCCAATGACGAAATCGTCGTCGCGTTAGCCGTGACGATGGGGGGAGACAAGGTGTTTGCGGGATTCGTGCAGACGGAAACGGAGAACGCCCGGGTGATCACGAGCTTTCTGCGCTCCCTGAAGGATCGGGGACTCGATCTGTCGGCCGGAGCGCTGGTCGTGATCGACGGCGCCAAGGGGCTGAAGTCGGCAGTGACGACGGTGTTCCGGGGCCAGGTGCTTATCCAGCGCTGCCAATGGCACAAGCGAGAGAATGTGGTCTCGTACCTGCCACGCACCGAGCAGAAGGCCTGGCGTGGACGTCTGCAGCGAGCCTACGAGCGGCCCACCTACGCGGAGGCGAAGCGGGACCTGAAAGCGATGCGGGCTGAGCTGGCCGCGCTCAACCAGTCGGCGGTTGCGAGCCTGGACGAAGGGTTCGAGGAGACGTTGACCCTGCATCGACTCGGCGTGTTCCCGCTGGTTGGCCGTTCGCTGAAGACGACCAACGTTCTCGAATCCGTGAACGCAGCGCTCACGGTCGTAAATAGACAGGATTGCGCCTTGTCGTGGACACATCCGTGAAAACCATCGCCTACCTCCGTGTTTCCACGTGGTCGCAAGACGGCACCTGGCTCAGCCACGAACCCAGGAGGCCAAATGTGCCTGCGGCAGAGTGACTTCAGTCTCTCGCGACCGCGAACAGACTCTTCACCGCGACGACCAAGACCGCGCCCCCCAGGAAGAGCACGAGGTTCGCGATGATCCGGGTCATCCCCTCCCCGATGTAGGGGATCGCTCCGACAGCGCTGGTCGCTACGATCAGCGCGATCGCCGCTAAGAGGAAGGTCTGACTCTCCTTGTCGCTGATATTCAAGAATCCAACGACCAGGCCGAGCACGGCGAGTACCCAGCCAAACCACGCTTGTTCAAAGCCTAAGCCTCCGGCCACCGCGATCACCAGTCCAACGAGAAAAGCGTACTTCCCCACGAGTGCCATTGTTCCTCCTTGCTAGGAAACGGAAGTGCGGATACATGAAACTGTCCCGGGTTTGAGGTCGGGTCAATAGGTGTGTAAACGTTTCAGGCGGCTGCTTTGCGCTGATGAGCTGAGACGGGCTTACCGTCCCTGAACTTCCTTTCTTCAAACACGTCCTTGAGCAGGTTTGGAGCGTCAAGCCTTCTGAAGCGTTTCTCCGCCACCGTCAGGAGCTTCCAGATGAGGGCGGTAGCACCTGTCGACGCGCTTAAATCGTTTTGCTGCCGACGTGCGGAGCCGTACCGAAGCGAACGGGCTTTCCACCACATTCGTCGTCCGTAGATGCTTCCAGTGGGCTTCGGGGAAGTCGTAGAACGTGACCATGCGGTCCCAGTCATCCTCGAGCACCGTCACAGCTTTCGGGTACCACGGCCCATAACGCTTGCCGAACGCCTGACGAGCTTTGAGCGCCGCGGCCCGTGTCGAGGCGTAGACGACTGTGCGCAGCAGTTCCTTGGCCTCTGACTGCCCGCGCTGCGGAAGCCGATCCAGGATGTTCCTCATCTTGTGATTCCAGCACCGCTGCTCGCCGGCCTCAGGCCACACCGTCCTCGCCGCGCCCCAGATCGCCGCGTTACCGTCGGCCATCAGTAGCTTCGGCGCTGCGAGGCCTCGAGCCTTGAGACCCCGAAAGACCTCCGCCCACGAGTCCGTTGACTCCCGGTAGCCTGATGTGACGGCCAGAACCTCTTTCGTCCCGTCGCGCATGGCTCCCATCACCACCAGCAGCGCCGCTTTGTCTCGCTCCAGGCCCGCCTTCACGTAGATCCCGGCCGCCCATACATAGACAACCTCACGGTCCGCCAAGGACCGCTTCGCCCACATCTCGAACTCACTCGACCACACGGCCCTGAGCCTGCGGATCGAAGCCTTCGACAGCGGCGCCCCCTCACCGAGTAGGCCCCTGAGCGCCAGCTCGAAATCCCCCTCGGCCAACCCGTGTAGGTACAGCTCCGGTATCAACTCCCCTACCTCCTTCGTCCGTCTCGCAAACAGCGGCAACACCCGACTCTCGAAGCGTTCCTCCAGACCCCGTACCCGGGGGCGTCGCACCGTGATCGTGCCCGAACTCATCGACAGCCGCCGCGCCTTGCCGTACCCGTTGCGGTAGCCAGGCGCCGCATCCACGGCTGCCTTCCGCTCTGACTTCTCACGGCCGAGGAGCTCGGTGACTTCCTCCTCCAAGATCTGTTGGATGAACTCCCGGGCCTTCTCACGGACCACTCCCTCCAGGCCCTCCCACAGCGGCATGGTGGACTCGGTCTCGGGTCCCGCGATATCCTTCCTCATGAGGCGACGTTCCTTTCCCCGGGCTGTCACCCGGACTCGCTGGTTTAAATCTCAGCGCAAAGGTACGTCGCCTCTCTTTTTACACACCCTTTGATCCTAGCTCAGGGGCAAGGCCACATGGGCTATCTGCGCGCACCGTACCAATAAGGGGAATCCGGTGACAATTCGATGAAGGAGACCTCCAGGGTGTTTCGGGTGACGGCGATCAGACTGTAGGGCGTGGGCTTAACGGGGTGCTCCGGGTCATAATGAAAGGCGGCAAAGACCCAACGATCGGGTTCGGTTGCTCGGGGCCGCATTTCAGTAAGCTTCAGGTGCGGGCGTTGCGAACGGAAGTAGGAGCGCGCCTGACGCCGTGCCGCGCGCCGTTCAGGATTGAAAAGCCCCCAAAACTATAGTGACCTGACCCGCTGAAACGAGACCAGGTGCAATGTTAGGATCGACCTGGCCTGAAGCTTTTCAGCGAGGAGGTCAGGATGGGAAGGAAGCGACACACTCCGGAGCAGATCATCACTGCACTGCGGGAGGCAGAGGTGGGTCTGGCCCGCGGCAAATCCGTGAAGCTGATCAGCCGGGAGCTCGGCGGGATGAAGGTGAGCCAGGCACGGCGCCTGAAGGAGCTCGAGCGCGAGAACGGGCGCCTGAAGCGATCCGGGTCGGACTTGACACTGGACAAGCTGATCCTGGAGGAAGCGGCCAAGGGAAACTTCTGAGCCCCGAGCGCCGACGACGTTGTGTGGTGCGTGTACGTCAGCAGCTCGGGGCGTCGGAGAGGAGAGCGTGCCGGGTGCTCGGGCAGCCACGCACGACCCAGGAATGGGCAGACTATCTGGAACGGTGTGCAGTATCGTCCAGTTAAGTCCATAAATGACTGTGATAACAGTAAGTTACGAGCATCGACTAGCAACGCACTCCGATCACAACATCCATTGATATCCGCCTCCATCCCCTATATTATGCGGGGATGATTACTGGAACGAACAAGGCCACTCCGCCCCGGAAAACCAAGCCCAAGGGCCGCCATCCCGACAAGGCCCTGTCGGCCGCCTTCGTGCGCACTGCCCCGCCTGGAAGACACGCGGACGGCAACGGGTTGTACCTCTTCGTCCAGCCGAGCGGAACCCGAAGCTGGATTCAGCGCCTGGTCATCCGGGGTCGGCGCCGCGAGCTCGGGCTCGGCAGCGTTGCGCTGGTCTCCCTCGCCGAGGCCCGGGAAAAGGCGCTGGCCAACCGTAAGCTGGCCCGCGAGGGCGGCGACCCGCTTGCCGAGAAGCGTCGTAGGCAGGGCGTACCGAGCTTCGCCGAAGCCACCGCGCGTGTGGTGGAACAGAAGCAAGCCGGCTGGCGAAATCGGGCGCACGGCCGCGACTGGATCTTGACCTTCGAGCGGTACGCCTTTCCGCGCATCGGGAAGATGCCGGTCTCGGAGGTCACTAGCGCCGACGTGCTGGAGATCCT
Organism: Longimicrobiales bacterium; assembly: GCA_965238005.1. GTDB lineage: Bacteria > Gemmatimonadota > Gemmatimonadetes > Longimicrobiales > Gaopeijiaceae > CBDCKN01. The sequence goes on along the minus strand of OZ250165.1, from coordinate 716,038 downwards.
CGCTCCCATCTGGCACACGAAGGCGGACACCGCCCGGCGGTTGCGGCAGCGCATCCGCGCGGTGTTGGAGTGGGCGGTGGCGATGGAGTTCCGGATCGACAACCCGTGCGACCGGATCGGGCCGGTCCTGGGTCCCCAGCGTGACGTCGTGCAGCACATGCGGGCGCTGCCGCATCGAGAGGTGGCCGCGGCCATCCAGACCGCGCGGGCATCAACGGTGCCGCTGGCCGTCCGGCTGGCGTTCGAGTTCCTGGTGCTGACGGCGGCACGATGGGGTGAGGTGCGGGGGGCCGAGTGGGCAGAAGCCGACAGGTTCACATCTGCTTGGGGTAATTGAACTTACGGGCATACCGGACCGGATTCCCGCCGATTGATTCCCGCTGATTGGTCTCAGGCGCGAACTCTGCGACGGCTCTCCAGAGCCTTCCTGAGCTGTGCCTCATCGGCCCGCTGGTAGCAGTGCAGCACCGTCTTGGCCTCCTTCCAACCGCCGAGTTCGCAGAGCACTTTGAGCGGCTGGTCCATGAGGTCGGAGGCGAACTTCCGCCTTAGGGAGTGCCAGCCGCGGCCACGCTTGGATTCCAGCCCTGCGAGCGCTACGGCCTTCTCCCACCAGCGCTGCGTCCAGGAACAGCTCACGCACCTCGAGCGATCCCAAGGCGAGGGCAGCACGGGCGCGTCCCCGATACCGGGATTCCTCTTTCGCGCCTCCTCCAAGGCGGCGAGCGCCTCGGCGGTGACCGGCGTCCGGTGCTCGTAGCCCGACTTGTCGTGCTCTGCGCGCCACCGCACCACTCCGCATTCAAGGTCGATGTCCGACCATCGAAGCTGACGGATGGCGCCGATGCGGTGTCCTGTCTCGTGTGCGAGGACCAGAGCAACGTGAAAGCGCCAGTCCATCTCCAGAGACACGTGGAGCAGGACCCGGTATTCTTCCTCGGTAAGCATCACCCGTGTCGGGTTCTTCTCCGTGGGCGTCTTCAGGCCCTTGAGCGGGTTCGAGCCGAGGAGCAGTTCGCCCCGCTCGTCCCTCGACTTCACGGCCCAGTTGAGGACCGCGAGCAGGAACTTCAGGTCCCGTTCGATCATCCGGTCGGACACGGGTTTGCCGCTCGGTCCGACCCTGCCCGCGCGCCGCTCCCGGATGAACCGGTCCCAGTCGCGCTGGGAGAGCGTTGCGGGCTTCCGGTCCCTGCCGAAGCACCCGAGGAACATCCTCATCGCGGCCCTGTCGTGCAGCCGCGACCGCCCACGCTTGGTGGGCGTCACCTCTTCACCGTAGATGTCAAAAAGCGTCTCCAGGGTGAGCGGCTCGGGCTCGGCTTCGGCCTTGCGGTGGAGCTCCGGCCCGAGGTAGCCAGCGGCGAACTCGTCCGCCTGCCGCTTCGCCCGTCTCCAGTCGCGGTGCTTCAGCGACCTTGTGAGCCTGCGCCCGTTCTCGCGCCACTCGATCTGGAACACGCCGGTCTTGGGATCGGGAAAGACCCGTACCCGGTTCCGGCCCCATTCGCCGGCGCCGTAGGAGCGCCGGATAGGTTTCGTGCGTGCCATCATTCGATTCCTCTCTCGATGATGGACTGCACGATCTGCGCGTTGGAAACTTCGCCTCGGCGATGCTTTTCCACCAGTAGCGGTGTGGCTGGCGCCTGGGTCTTCCGTGGCAGGTGCGAGCGGGCGATCCTGGGCGCGCCGGGCCTTCCGGCGTTGGGGATCCTGCCGTCGCGCACGAGGCGGCCGAGATGGTCAGCGGAGTAGCCGCTCTCCCTGGCTGCCTCCGTCAGCGAGAAGGTGGTCTCGTCCCTCTCCCTGAGCGTGGCCTCGAGCTCGGCCGCGCAGCTTTCGATCGCGACGGCCGGAGCTTCGCCCCCGTACCGGCGGAGCGCCTTGGCCTGCGTCCGCCAGGTGACTGGCAGGGTCTCGACGGACGCGCCGCGAGGTGTGCGCGCACGTTTGGGTCGATCTCGCCGGCCCGCCGCCCGCCCGGTCTCCGCGTTCATTCCCAGTCGCCCTCGGCGTCTCTGCGGAGCGCGTCGGTGAGGGCCGGGTCCCCCTCGCCGCGCCGAACGGAGCGCTCGGCGAGATCGACGCGCCGGCCGAGGTCGGCGAGCCCGGCGGCGCGTGCGACGGCGTAGATGGCGGCCGCAACGGCTGCGAGTGCGAGCGCCAGGTGCAGGGCGAGCAAGACGCCGTGTTCGGCGAGGAGGAGCGGCCAATACGGCGCGAGGTATTCGAGGCGCGGCCCGGCGAGCAGCACGGCAGACCCCGCGATGGCGGCGGTGAGGCCGGCGCTGATTTTCCAGGGTTGCATGGCGGGCTTCTCCCGTAGTCAGAGTTCGACTGCGGCCGGATCGCGGTCGGCGGGTCCCCGCAGCGAGGAGCGGTCGCCGCCGCCGCCCAGGCTGAGCGTGCGCAGCAGCCGCGCCGCGGCCGGTCCGTTGGCGTGGAGCGCGAACCCGGCCGCCGCTTTCGCCTTGATGGCCCCTTCGCGGTAGTTGCCGGACGCGACCTCGATGTTGACGCGTCCAGTTCGCCCCTCGGCGTCGGTGTACTCGATCTGGGCGTCCGGGTAGAGCACGTGCCCTTCGTCGTCGACCGGGAGTCCGAGTTCGCTGGCGGTGCGGTGCCGTTCGGCATCGGCGGCCCGCTTGCCGTCCTTCAGCCGCGCCGCCTCGCTCCCGCGCGCGACGGCGCTCTTGAGTTCGGTGTCGAGCCGGATGCGCCGCACTGCTGCGCCCCGGTCGAGCAGGCGCTGTTTCTCCTTCATGCAGGCGCGGTAGACGGCGGTGTCGTGCGCGGCTTGCGCAGGCCGGGTGCGTGCGAACCGGATTTCCTGGCTGGGATCCATTCCCCGTTCGGCGGCCCGCTTCCGAGCTTCGGCCACGCCGCTGCGGGTGAGCGTCAGGACCTTGAACGGGTTGCCCTTGGGTCCGGTGGCCGTGGTCTCGGTGACGAGCCCGTCCCGTATCCAGGCGTTCACGGCCCGCCGGGTGGTGTAGGGATGGCCCCCGAAGCGGGTCTCGGCGAGATCGCGGTACGAGACGGCGCCGTAGACGCCGATGTCGGCGAGCCCGCGCGCGCACCGTTCGGGGAAGGAGGTGGACCCGCGGTCCCGGCTCGCGGCGTATTCTCGGCGGTGGCCGTCCCGCATGCGGTAGCGATTGCGGCTGGGTGGCGCGGCGGTCCGCGGGTCCGGTTCGACCGTGCGGTCGAACATCTTCTGGCTCCTCACCGACCGTCAGCGGCGCGGTCCGAAGGTCCGCTGCGGCACGGGGAGCGGCGGCACGGGATGGACGATCTGCCCCGGCGCGGGCGCGCGGGTCGCGGCCACGGCCGCGGGTTCGCGCACGGCCTCGCGCTCGCGGTGCCGCGAGAGCACGAAGTCGGAGATCTTCTGCGAGTCGGCGGCGGCGCGGCGGATCTCGCGGGGGTCCTCCTCGAGTGCGGCGATCCAGCCCTCGACGTACGCGGCGCCCCGGCTCGGGTCATGGCCGACGCCCACGCGCTCGCCCGTCATCATGGCACTGATTTCGGCGCGTAGCTCCTCCTTCGCGTAGGCCGGCGACCCGAACCCTTCAGAGATCCCTTGGGTGAGCGTCTCGCGGTTCATGCGCTCCGGGTGGCCGGTGCTGTGCCCCAGCTCGTGCAGCGCGGTCTGGTAGTAGTGGTTCGCGGAGGGGAACTGTCCACGCTCGGGGAGCACGATCTCGTCGCGGTTCAGGTTGTAGAACGCCCGGTCGCCCGCCACGTGACGGACGGGCACCCCGCTGTCCTCGAGGACGCGTTCGGCCTGCTGGTGGGCCTTCCAGAGCGGCTCGGCAGCGGGCGCGGGCCGCGCGGGCAGCCCGTCGGCCTGCTCGGCGTTGAAGACGGTGTACTGCCGGACGACGGGCGTGGGCAGGCGCTCGTGGCGGTAGACGCGCTTGCCTTCGTTGTCCCTCTTGGGCCGACCGCGCTCGTCGGTGACGGCGATCTTCCGGTGGTCCTGGAACGAGAGGATGCGAGTGCCCTGCTCGCCCTTGCGGACCTGTCCGTCCCGGGCCTGGATCTGGCGGTAGGTGCCCCAGCGCACGTCGCCGTAGCCGCGCTCCTGGGCCACGGCGGCGAGATGGAGGCTGTTCCCGCCCCTGTAGGAGCGGCCCGTATCGACGTTGGAGGGGAGCACGCGCTCGCCCGGCCCCCAGGGCTTCTGCCACGGCGCGGTGCCCTGGCGGATCTGCTCGATGATCCCCTCGGCGAACTGGCGGTGGTATTCGTCGTGTTTCATAGCTCTTCCTCCTCGGGGCCGTGCGGATCCTCTCCGGCGTCGCGGATCTCGTCCTCGCTGCCCACGTCCTCGGAGAAGAGGCCGTACTCTTCGGCCAGCGAGGCCGGCACCTCGAGGGCCTCGCCTCCATCGCGCGCGAGTTCCCGGTCGAAGTCATCGAGCGTCTCGACGCGAACGATGTTCTCGTCGCCTTTCATGGGTTCACCTCCTTGGTGTGTGGGTGCTGTTCTTGCGGGGCTTCGTCGGCCCCGCTCCGGATCGGTTCGGCGATCCAGCGGCCCTTGGCCGCGTCGTAGCCGCGCACTTCGAGCGCCTCCTCGACGAACCGCCTGCCCCGTTGCCGGGCCGTGTGCAGCACAAGTGCGATCCCGTCCACGACGCCCCGGCAGGTGACCTCCCAGGGAAGCGCGCCTTCGGCCTGCATGGCGCAGCTCGCGAGGCGCGAGAGCGCGGAGCGGGCGTTGTTCGCGTGGACGGTGGTGAGCGAGCCGCCGTGGCCGGTCTTGAGCGCCTGGAGCAGATCGGCGGCCTCGCCGCCCCTGACCTCGCCGACGACGATGTGGTCGGGCCGGTGGCGCAGCGCGTGCCGCACCAGGTCGCGGATCGAGACGGGGGTCTCGGTGCCGACAGCGCCGGCCTCGAAGCGGAGGCAGTTGGCGCGCTCGATCCTGAGTTCGAGCGTGTCCTCGATGGCGACGATCCGCTCGTCTTCGGGCAGCAACTCGATCAGCGCGTTGAGGAGCGTCGTCTTGCCCGAGCCCGTGCCTCCGGAGACCAGGATGTTCCTGCGGGCCAAGAGGGCCGACCGGGCGGCCCCGAGGACCGTCTCCGGCAGCGAGCCCATGCGCACCAGGTCCTGAGCCGAGAACGCGCGGCCCCCGAACCGGCGTATGGTGATGGCGACCTCGGGACTCGCGGGCGGCGTGCAGATGGCGACCCTTGAGCCGTCATCGAGACGGGCATCGAGGATGGGTCTGGCGGCGGGATCGAGGCCGAGCGGCCGCGCGATGTGGATCGCGGCGCGGTGGAGCCAGGCGGCGGTGAGTCCCGGCGCCTCGTGGGGCTCGAGTCGGCCGCCTCGCTCGATCCAGACGTTGCCGGGTCCGTTGATCATGATCTCGGAGACCTCCGGGTCCTCGAGGAGCGTCTCCAGGCCCGGAAGGAACGGCTTCAGGTGCGCGATCCCGCTTGCGCGCTTCATATCCGGCCCTCCTCGCGGAGCCGCCAGTAGCCCACGTCCCTCGGCAGGTAGTGGGGTTTCAGGTAGACGCGCCGGGCAGGGAGCGACTTCGTGCCGTCGTAGGGCAGACAGATCGCCTGGTAGTTGGCCAACAGCGCGAACTCGCGCGGCGTGAACACGGGCTCCCTCTGCTGCCGGAACGACTTGCTCGCGCCGATCGTGCCGCGGCCCCCGCCGGCTCGCCCGGACAAGAGCGAGAACTCGGGCCTGCCCGTGGTCTCGGTGAACGTGTAGGAGGGCTGCGTCTTCATGACGCTGCCGCACATCTCGGACGCGATCCGGGCCGACGACTCGTCGGACAGCGACAGGAAGATCCGGGTGCGGAGCGTCTGGAGGAGCGTGCGCCAGGCCTCGCCTCCGGGCAGCACGGAGCGGAGCGAGGAGATCGACTGCGTGGCGACGATCGGGACGCAGCGGCACTGCCGCGTGAGCGCGAACGCCTTCTCGTCGCCCGAGGGATCGTCCTGGCCGACGGTCGCGAACGCCTGGTACTCCTTCTACGCACTGTCCATCTAGGTTCCAGGAAGTCCCATAAGACAAGTGAAGTTGTTGTAGGGGATATACTTATGTTATATTGCCATCTCAGGAAGGCCGCTATATTCCAAGACCTAAAGGGTGATCCACGGGGTGATCGCAAAAGGGTGACCAGATGGGCAGACACGCCAAGAAACTCACTGCCGCCTTCGTGCGGAGCGTCCGGGAACCGGGGCTGTATTGGGACGAGCACGGCCTCGTGCTACGGGTCAAGCCGTCCGGCTACAAGCAGTGGAGCCAGCGGCTGTTCATTCACGGCAAGCGCAGGGAGTTGGGGCTCGGTTCGGTCCGCCTCGTGACGCTGGCCGAGGCGCGGGACACGGCGCTGGCCAACCGCAAGGTGGCCCGCGCGGGCGGCGATCCGAGGACGAAGCGGCACAGTTCAGTGCCGACGTTCGAGCGGGCGGCGGCCAAGGTCTTCGCCATGCACCGTCCGACCTGGACCGACAGGCACGCGGGCCAGTGGATGGCGACGCTGCGCACCTATGCGTTTCCCGGGATCGGGGGGAAGCGGGTGGACCGGATCGCGTCCGCCGACGTCATGGGGGTGCTGCTTCCGGTCTGGAACGGGAAGCACCAGACGGCCAAGCGGGTCCGTCAGCGGATTTCGACGGTGATGCGGTGGGCGATCGCGCAGGGCTACCGCGTGGACAACCCCGCGGGCGATGCGATCGGCGCCGCGCTGCCGAGGCCTCCGCGCGTCCAGAAGCACTACAAGGCGCTGCCCTACCGGGAAGTGGCCGGGGCGATTGACGCGATCCAGCGATCCGAGGCAAGGGTGACGGTGCAGCTGGGCTTCGAGTTTCTGGTGCTGACGGCCTGCCGGTCGGGCGAGGTGCGTGGGGCTCGCTGGGAGGAGGTCGACCTGGAGGGCGGAGTGTGGACGATCCCGGCGGAGCGGATGAAGAGCCGGCGGGAGCACCGGGTGCCGCTGTCGGCGCGGGCGCGGGAGATCCTGGCCGAGGCGAAGGCGCACGCGCCTCGTTCGGAGTGGGTGTTCCCGTCCGCGCGGGGGCTGGTGCTGCCGAGCTTCGAGTTCGCGGGCCTGCTCAAGGCGCTCGGGATCGCGGCCGTGCCGCACGGCTTCCGGTCCAGCTTCCGGGACTGGACGGCGGAGCGCACCGACGCGCCGCACGCGGTCATGGAGGCGGCGCTGGCCCACGCGGTCCGCAACAGGGTGGAGGCCGCCTACGCCCGCTCCGACCTGTTCGAGCGCCGCCGCATCCTGATGGAGCAGTGGGCGGGCTACCTGGCTGGCGAGCGTCGACACGCGTAGGCCGGTTCCCAGCCGCCGGGGGGCGATCCATTGAGGCCCGATCCGAGGCCGATCCACGGCTGGCTCATGACCCCTTAAGGGTCAAGAGCCAGCATACCCCTTGTACCCACAAAGGGGCTGGCGAGGGGTGGCTCCGCCCCCCTTCGATCCCCCGAAAAACCACGCTTCGCCGGAGCGCGCAGTCGGGGGCTCCGCCCCCCTTCCTCCGGTGCGTCCCGATGCCTGATCGCCGCACCGTCACCGTCGCCGGCTCCAGAAGACTCCCGCTTGTACCTGTGCGTACGTCGCGCTATCACTGTCCCGAGCCCGGAACGGGGACTACGACTTCCACCGGAAGCATCAGACGCTTACGAAGGCCCGTGGCGGCATCCACACGACCCCGGCTATGGCCGCAGGAGTAAGCCGACCACAATGTGGACGCTGGAAGAGGTCGTGGGGCTTCTGGAGGCGCGCAAGGCGGTATTAGGATGCGAGCTAGGGGGCTCGTGATGCAGCCTGAGCTGGTTACTAGCGGGTAAGGGTGGCTACCAGGGCCACGGGCCCGCAAAACGTGGTCTGGTGGCCCTCCTGAAAGGTAAGGGTGTGTCCCGCGAAGTGGAGGGATTGGCTGGTGAGCGTGAGGATCCCACATTGGCCCGACACTGTGGGAGGACCAGGCACGGCCCCGCTCGCGATGAGCGTAAAGAACCCGGTTTCGTTGATCGTTCCAGTGGCGGCTGGCCGCACAGATTCCACCCCCCCGAACGTAAACGATCCGTGGATCGTAACCTCGTTGCGGGACTGAAAGACAATGGCCCGCCCGAACCCTGTGAGTGTCAACCCCGTTGTGTGGGCGGTGATCGTCGCGGGGCCGGTGTATATGCCTGCGACTTGCGGGTATATCGGGAACGGCGCAACGGGACTTCCCAGGTCACCGCATCCAGCGAGGACGGCCGCGACGGTCACGATCAGCCACGGTGAGGTCTTCATGTTGTGCAGAAGAGTGAACTGGGCTCTAGGTGTCAAGCCCACTTCTCAGCCGCTTCCTGACCGACGCAGCCGCGCCACCAGCGGTCGGTAAAAGTTCGCGTAACGGGTGCTCCACGTCTCTCTAACGGGAGAGGATGGCCCCTGGAGGCAAGCCGCAGGCCCGGCAACGGAGGCAGGCATGAGCCGGAATCCGGGCTACCGGCTCGCTTTGGCGAGTCTAGCTCTCGCCGCGCCGCTCACGGGCCAGGAGCTTCGCGAAGCTGGCCTACGACTACTACCTGAGCGGACTGGAGCGAGGGGCCACTACGTGGGAGAGGGGCGAGACCTTAGGCCAACACGGCGGTGATGCGGGCTTCATCATGCAGGCCTTGTCCGAGGACCTGGACCTGTTCATCCTGGAGTACCTGCGGGTGAACGAGGGCTACTGTTGAGCCGGGGTTGGACCCCGAGGCCGTGCGTGAGGCCCTGGAGGGGATAGGGGGGCAAACGCTGGGGCGCACCTGTGGAAGGACCGCGAGGGTTGTACGGTTCTGTCGGATACGCCTTCTCTGGGATTTTTCCCGGAGAGTTTTTTTTAGGACACGGGAGGCCCTGGAGCGAGCGAGGCGGGGCCCTTGGAGGCTCCGAGCGAGCCGGAGTGCTCTAGCTCCCCCGATCCCCCTTACGCGGAGTCCGTTGAGGCCCGTGGAAGGGGGGGATGGACAAGGAGAACGGCGGTATGAACGGCTGGCAGAGATTGTGGATTCTATTGGGCGTGCTCGGGGGCGTTCCCCTTGTGTGGTTGGTGTGGTTGAATGAGGACCCCACTGCTGCCAGCTATACAGCGTTTGGTTGGGTAATCTTTGGGCTGATCGTTTATGCAGCTGGTCTAGGTGTGGCGTGGGTTGTGCGAGGATTCCGAATGCCACGTTCCGGTAGAACGGCGGCGCGGATTTCTATGCCCGCGACATTTCCGGCAACTTCGGATCGCGCTCAGAGGTGGGTTGAGAAGCGACACAACTGCCGCGCGACTCCTCCTACGGCAGCGAATGGGACCTGCCCACAACGTTCACACACGTCTTGCCCCTAAACCCTTAGGAGGGCGGAACCATGGCATTTCAGACGCCGATCACGATCAAGGAGGCGATCGACCACATTCACAACAACCGTTACCTGCTTCCGGCCATTCAACGGGAGTTGGTGTGGCAGCCGCAGCAGATCGAGCGGCTCTTCGACAGCCTCATGCGCGGCTATCCGATCGGATCCTTCCTGTTCTGGCGAGTCGATCCTGAAACTGCCAAGAATTACAGCTTCTACCAGTTCATCACGAACTACGATCAACGGAAGCCCCACAATCCCGTCCACGGTGCGCCTGCCACCGTGCCCGGCTTGAAGGCGGTGCTCGACGGACAACAACGCCTCACGGCGCTGAATGTCGGGCTCCACGGCAGCGGTAGATGGAAACTTCCCCGCCTGTGGTGGAACAACCCACACGCCTTTCCGGAACGACGGCTCTACCTCGATCTCCTCGCGCCCCGGATGGAGGACGAAGAGGAACTCTCGTACAAGTTCAGCCTTCTCCCGGAGAAGGAGGCCGGAGACCGGAACCGCCGGAACGCCCACGAACACTGGTACCGCGTGGGAGGCATCCTCGACGTTGAGGATGCCGCGGACCTGATCGACGTCGTCCATGACCTACGGCTCGCGGATACACGCGAGCCTCAGAAGACGCTCAACCAGCTTCACCGCGTCGTTCACAGCGACGGCATCGTCTCGGCCTACGAAGAGGCGAACCAGAACCCGGAACGGGTTCTCAACATCTTCGTTCGTACCAACAGCGGCGGCACCCCGCTCTCCTACTCGGACATGCTCCTCAGCATGGCGGTGGCCCAATGGGATAAGGTCGACGCGCGGCAGGAGATCCACGCTCTAGTTGACGAGATCAACAACATCGGCAGGGGCTTCTCATTCAACCACGACTTCGTGCTCAAGGCCTGCCTGATGCTCGGCGACAGCAAGAGCATCCGATTCAAGGTCGAGAACTTCAGAAGATCGAAGATCGGCACCCTGCAGGATCAATGGGATCGCATCAGAAGCACGATCACAGAAACGGTGGAGCTCGCATCCTCGTTCGGCTACTCTGGACAGAGCCTGACATCGGCAAACGCCCTGTTGCCGATCGCCTACTTCCTCCATCACCGTCAGTCGTCGTTAGGCGCCAAGGACCGCGAGGCGATTCGTGACTGGTTGATTCGCTCGCTGCTCAAACACGGGATCTGGAGCAGCGCCGCCGATAACCTGCTGGTGGCGATCCGCAAGGGGATCCGGGAGAGTTCCTGCCATGACGGCTTCCCGGCTCGCGCGATCGAGGCGGCGATGCATGCGCTCCGCAAGAGCCTGACCTTCGACGGCGAGGAACTCCAGGACTTGGCCGACGCCGCGTACGATGGAAGGGCCTACAGCCTCCTGTTCCTCCTGTACGATTTCGTCGACGTAGCCACGAACCGCTTCCACATCGACCATGTCTTCCCGCGCGCGCTGATGACCCCGGCGCGCCTGAAGAAGGCCGGCGTCCACGAGGAAAAGATCCCCGAGTATCGCGATCGGATGAACCGCCTAGCCAACCTTCAGCTCCTCGAAGGATCGACGAATACGAGCAAGGGTGCCAAGCCGCCTGCCGACTGGTTACTCGCACAGTACTCCGAGGAAGAAAGGCGGCGGAATCACTGCGACCTGCACGATCTGGGCGACGTTCCAACCGAACTCACGGGTTTCCTGGACTTCTACGAGACGCGCCGAACCCGTATCCTGAAGAAGCTGCGCCACCGACTCGTTTCCGCCAGCACGGAGAAACCGGATTAGCACGGCTGGGCACCAGAAGGGCTGTCCCAGTGCGGCAAGGCCGGCGAGGCTCGCTTTGCTGAGCGGAAGGACGGTGAGAATTCTGGAAAACCTGAAGATCACTGAGTTGATCGACCGCGCGCCGTGGCGGGAAGCCGTCACCTACCGGGACACGTGGCCCCACTAATACGTCCTCAGCCGCAAGGACGGCCAGCATGAGTTGGTTGAGCTGGTTGTTGCCCGCTTCCGGGCCGGGGAGGGCGTCGCCGGCACTTTCTTCGGCAGGCCGAACACCTATCTGTTCATCGGCGACTACAAGTACTGGCTCATGACTCACTGGGACACGGTCAACCTCGACGACGGGCAGGACTACGTGCTGAACCGAGCGCGCCTGTATCACGACCGGCGTGACTTCGTCATTCAGACTGGCGATACGGGGAAGCGCGAGGACTACCCCGCCAAACTGGCGAGGTCAATTCACCGCGCCGACTGACGCTGATTGGGAAGTTCCACCCCGACCGACCGGCGACACGCGTGTGGCGGCGGTCCCAGTGCGGGCGACCGGCCATCAGGTCGCGCCGCCAGGACACAAGAACGGGCGAGCCAGCCGCCCGTGACCTCCGCCCGAGTGCGGGCCTCAAGGGGGGATCGAAGGGGCGGAGTCCCTCGCCAGCCCCTGCCGGGGACCCGCGAAGCGTGGCCCCAAAGGGTAGGCTGGCTTACGCACCTTAAGGGGCATGAGCCAGCGCTTCCACCCGCGGCCAGCGACGCGGTCGTGGCGGGCGGGCTACGGCTTGCCGACGGCCTCCAAGGGCTCCCCCGTGACGGACGAGCCGTGGCTTCGGTCCACCCGGCGGAGGAGGTGCCTCAAGGGTCCGAAGACCGGCACATCGCGGGGCGGAACCTCGACCGGCTCTCCGATCTTGAGGTTGCGGCCCGTGCGGGCCTTGCGGTGCCGCAGCTTGAAGGTGCCGAAGCCCCGGAGCTCGATGTGGTCGCCGCGCGCCAGCGCGTCTTTCACAGCGTCGAGGAAGGCGTCGACCACCAGCCCGCAGTCCCTCTTGGTGACTCGCGGTCCGGCCACATCGGCGGCCTGCTCAACGAGATCGGCTTTGGTCATCCTCTTCTCCTCGCCGGAAGTGTGGCCTTGTTCGGCGTCCATCGAACCCCCAGACTTCCCCCCCGGAAACCATTGTCTTTGGGGATCCCGCTGAGTCGGGTTGCCCGCTCAATGCGAATCTGCACATCAACTGCAAAGAGTATAAGATGCGCCCACTGACCGTTGTACTGACCGCCCTGCTCATCTTGGCTGTCGGCTGCGAGGGGCCGGTGGGGCCAGTGGGGCCACAAGGTCCCCAGGGTCTTCCAGGGGCTGATGGAACCGATGGAGCTACGGGCCCCGAGGGGCCACAAGGCCCACAAGGCGAGACCCTGGACTGGTCGGACGTCATCACGGAATCGCGCGTGGACGAAGCCGTGTACGCGGTCGGGGTTCGGTTTTTCCACCCGCGCTTGGAGAGAACAGTGTACCGCGTGGTGGGCACTGGTTTCGCAGCACACTACTCGGATGCGATCTGGACGAATGCCCACGTTATCGAGGGGCTGCAAGAGAGCCTTGCTTTTCTGGAGGAGCTGGGCGTGATGAACCCGGAGCCCGTTGTCGTGCGATCAGGCACCGTCGTGGGTGAAAGCGGAACCTTCGAGATCTCCGAGACCCTCGACGACAGTTGGTTCCATCCCGACTACGATAGTGAAACGCTCACGTCCTCGGACATAGGACTCTTGTACATCGACGGGGAAATGCCTGTTGGGCTGAACCTCCTGCCCCGGGAGATGGTCAACGACATCAGCATCGGACAGCCCGTAGGCACGTTGGGCTTCCCCGGATCGCTGTCTTTCACGGGTTTTGATGATGAGGTGGTCAGTGGCATAGTTACCCCCACATTCAAGGACGGAGCGGTCAGTGCGCTCCGGGCGGTCGATTCGGGAGGGTCCCAATTCGTGGAGGTTCAGTACAACTTCGATACCACAGGAGGAACGAGCGGCAGTCCGGTCTTCGATCACGACGGTTGGGTCATCGCCGTGAACTATGCGAGTATTGTCGCCCCTGTGGTGGGTGGGGATGGTGACATTGTACGTGTCCCGGTTGGAAGCCTGGATTTCGGCATCCGTGTGGATGAGATCTGGGAAGCCATCGACATACGGGAGGCCGGTTGTCAGTGTCGGCGAGCGTCGACCGAACAACCTTCCGGGCGTTTCGGGCGGCGGGAGGCCGATCAATCCGAACCGTCGGCGATGTTCCCGCGACAGGTCTATCCGGCCGACCTCTACCAGCCATTCCCTGACAGCTGGGAACGGTGAACGGTGAGACGGCGCGTTCATGACTGACCCGGGGCACTCCTAGCGCTCCGCGAGGCTTCCCCGGCCGGTTCGCTGCGGTCCTGCTTGTAAGGAGGGGGCAGCGCGGATCAGGGCGCGCTCCCTCCAGGGGCGCACCCAATCGCGTCTGCCCACCCCACCCCTTGTCGGGGTGGGGTGGGGGGGTGTTCGGTGACGAATAAAAAGTCAGCCGCCGTCGAACTTGAGTTGCCGGGAGTCGCTATGGGACGAGGCCGGGTCCCACGGGACGGCCGAACGGAGAACGGCGAACGGAACTGCTCCATGGGATTCCGCTACCCGCCGCGCAAAGGGTGATTGCAGGGGTGATCGCGGGAGAGCAAGCGACATCATAACGGGTTATGGCATATAGAGTTATGACATATATATTATCGGACTGGTACTCGTCGCAGATGAACACGGCGGGCCGGAGGTAGCGGCCGGGCCGGCGGGCGGCCTCGGCGGGCCGCCGCAGCAGCGCCTGCATCCAGGCGTTCTTGAGCAGCACGCCGATCGCGCGTCCGAGCGCCGGGTTCGCGCCCGCGGGCATGTTGAGCGCGAGGACCTTGCCGCCCTCGATCAACTCGGCGAGCGGCGGCAGCCGGCGGCGGAGGCCCGGCATGGGCCGGACGGCCTCGGCGTCCTCGTCCGGCGCAGCACCATACATATGTATGGATTCATCCGGGTCCGGTGGCGGCGGGCAGAACACGCCGGCGACCTGCGGCTGGTCGAAGAGCGAGAGGAACACGCTGATGCCCTCGACGATGGAGGTGCGGAGCTTGGCGTCGAGCGCCATCCAGTCATGCAGATACCACCGCTCGATGGCCTCGACCTGCGCGCCGAACTCACTGCCCGCTCCGCCCCCGCTCTCCTCCGTCTCGTATGCGACCTTGAGTTCCTTGAGCCGGTCCCGGAGTGCGGGGTCGAGCTGGCAAGCCGCCTTGTCCGAGCCGGGCACCGGCTCCCAGCCCCATTCCCCGAGGGGTTCCTTGTGAGCGGCGAGATCCCTGGTCGCGATGACGGCCCGCACCGGGCAGAGCCGGTCGGCCAGCTCGCGGGCCTCGCCGATCTTCCGGCCGAACAGTTCCGCATCCACCGTGCAGCGGTAGATGTCTTGGAGGGTGACCCAGCCCCCCGGCAAGAGCCGGTACAGTTCGATGATCCAGCATCCGCGTTCGGATTCGGATCTGTTTGTGATCATTGAACTTAGGAGGCTGTCCGGTCGGATTCCCGCCAAACGGTTCCCGCCGAATGGGGTCAGGTCCGAACTCTCCGGCGGTTTGCGAGCGCCTGCCTGAGTTGTCCCTCGTCCGCCCGCTGATAACACTGGAGGACGGTCTTGGCCGTCTTCCAGCCGCCGAGTTCGCAGAGCACCTTGAGGGGCTGGTCCATGAGATCGGACGCGAACTTCCGCCTCAGCGAGTGCCAGCCACGACCGCGTTTCGGCTCCAGACCTGCGAGCCCTTCGGCCCTTTTCCACCAACCGCGGGAGATCCAGGAGCCGACACTCACCGAGGGGTCCCTCGACGAGGGCAGCACCGGAGCGCTGCCGGTCACGGGGTTCCGCCCCCGCGCCGGCTCCAAGGCTGCGATTGCTTCAGCGGTCACCGGGGTCCGGTGCTCGTATCCGGTCTTCTCGTGCTCGCTACGCCACCGGATGGTTTCGTGTGCCAAGTCGATGTCGGACCACCGGAGCTTGCGGATGGCTCCGATGCGGTGTCCGGTCTCGTGCGCGAGCACGAGCGCGAGATGGAACCGCCAATCCACCTCGTGGGACACCTTCAGAAGCGCTTGATACTCGTGTTCGGAAAGAACGACCCGGGTGGGGTTCTTCTCCATGGGCATCTTCAGGCCCCTCAGCGGGTTCGACTCGAGGAGCAGGCGGCCCCGCTCGTCCCTCGACCTCGAGGCCCAGTTGAGGACCGAGATCAGAAATCTCAGGTCGTATTCGACCATCCGATCCGACACGGGCCTCCCGCTGGAGCCTACGCTTCCCGCCCTGCGCGCCCGGATGAACCGGTCCCAGTCGCGCTGCGACAAGGTCGCCGGGTCGCGGCTCCTGCCCAGGAACCCGAGGAACATCTTCGCCGCAGCGCGATCGTGCTGCCGCGAACTCAGGCCCTTGGTGGGCGTCACCTCTTCACCGTAGATGTCAAAAAGCGTTCCCAGCGTGAGCGGCTCGGGCTCGGCGTTCTTCTTGCCGTTCAGCTCCGGCCCGGCGAACCCTGCGGCGAACTCGTCCGCCTGCGTCTTCGCCGACCTCCAGTCGCGGTGCTTCAGCGACCGGCTGAGCCTGCGCCCACCCTCGCGCCACTCGATCTGGAACAAGCCGGTCTTGGGATCGGGAAAGACCCTCACCCGGTTCCGGCCCCATTCGCCGGCGCTGTAGCCGCGCCGGACTCGTTTCGTGCGTGCCATCATTCGATTCCTTTTTCGATGATGGACTGCACGATCTGCACGTTTGAAACGTCGCGTCGGCGGGGCTGCTCCGCCAGTCGCGGCTCGGCCGGCGCATGGGCCTTCCGGGGCAGGTGCGTGCGGGCGATCCTGGGCGCGCCGGGCCTTCCGGCGTTGGGGATCCTGCCGTCGCGGACCAGGCGCCCGAGATGGTCGGCGGAGTAGCCGCTCTCGTGGGCGGCTTCGACCAGCGAGAAGGTGGTCTCGTCCCTTTCGACGAGCGTGGCTTCGAGTTCGGCGGCGCAGCTTTCGAGCGTGGTGGCCGGAGTCTCGCCCCCGTAGCGCCGGAGCGCCTTGGCGTGCCTCCGCCAGTTGGCGGGCAGTGTCTCGACGGATGTTCGCTCTCCCATGCGCGTTCAGTCCCAGTCGCCTTCGGCGTCCCTGCGGAGCGCTTCGGTGAGGCCCGTATCCCCCGCGCCGCGCCGGACGGACCGTTCGGCGAGATCGACGCGGCGTCCGAGGTCGGCGAGCCCGGTGGCGCGCGCGACGGCGTAGATGGCGGCCGCGACGGTTGCGAGCGCGAACGCGAGGTGAAGGGAGAGCAGGAGGCCGTGTTCGGCGAGGATGACCGGCCAGAACGGTGCCAGGTATTCGAGGCGCGGCCCGACGAGGATCATGGCCGAACCGGCGATTGCGGCGGTGAGTCCCGCGCTGATCTTCCAGGGTTGCATGGGCTGAAGTCCTCCGGGTCGTCAGAGTTCGACGGCGGCCGGGTCGCGGTCGGCGGGCCCGCGCAGCCAGGAGCCGCCATCGCCGCCCAGGCCGAGCTTGCCGAGGAGTTTCCCGGCGGCCGGCCCGTTGGCGTGGAGCGCGAACCCGGCGGCGGCCTTGGCCCGGACGGCCCCTTCGCGATAGTTGCCGGAGACGGCCTCGATGTTGACGCGGCCGGTCCGGCCTTCGGCGTCCGTGTACTCGATCTGCGCATCCGGGTGGAGCACGCGGCCCTCGTCGTCGACGGGGAGGCCGAGCTCTTGGGCGATTCTGTGCCGTTCGGCATCGGCGGCCCGCTTGCCGTTCTTGAGCCGGGCGGCCTCGCTCGCGCGCGCGACGGCGCTCTTGAGTTCGGTGTCGAGCCGGACGCGCTTGACGGTGGCGCCCTGTTCCACGAGGCGCTGCCGTTCCTTCCAGCAGGCGCGGTAGACGGCGGTGTCGTGCGCGGCCTCGGCGGACCTGGAGCGTGCGATCCGGATCTGCTGTGCGGGATCCATCTCGCGTTCGGCGGCGAGTTTCCGGGCCTTGGCCACGCCCTGGCGGGTGAGGGAGAGGACCTTGAACGGATTGCCCTTGGGTCCGGTGGCCCGGGTCTCGGTGACGAGACCCTCTCGGATCCAGGCGTTCACGGCCCGCTTGGTGGTGTGGGGGTGTCCCCCGAAGCGGGCCTCGGCGAGGTCGCGGTAGGAGACGGCTCCGTAGACGCCGATATCGGCAAGTCCACGGGCGCACCGTTCGGGGAAGGAGATGGACCCGCCGTCCCGGCTCGCGGCGTATTCTCGACGATGGCCGTTCCGCATGCGTTGCTTCTCGCGGCTGGGTGGCGCGGCGGAACGGGGGTCCTCCTCGACCGTGCGGTCGAACATCTCCCTGCCTCTCATCGGTTGCTCAGCGGCTCGGCCCGGAGCTGCGCTCGGGGACCGGGAGCGGCGGCACGGGAACTTGGGTCCGCTGAGGTCCGGGCGCGCGGGCCGCGGCCACGGCCGTGGGTTCCCTCGCGGCCTCGCGCTCGATGTGCCGAACGAGCACGAAGTCCGAGATCCTCTGCGCGTCGGCGGCGGCGCGCCGGATCTCGCGCGGATCCTCCGCGAGCGCGGCGATCCAGCCCTCGACGTACGCGGCGCCCCGCGCCGGGTCGTGGCCGACGCCCACGCGCTCGCCCGTCATCATGGCGCTGATCTCGGCCCTCAATTCCTCCTTCGCGTAGTCGGGCGATCCGCACCCGCTCTTGATCCCCTCGACGAGCGTCTCGCGGTTCATCCGCTCGGGGTGGCCGGTGCTGTGCCCCAGCTCGTGGAGCGCCGTCTGGTAGTAGTGGTTGGCCGAGGGGAACTGCACCCGTTCGGGGAGGATGATCTCGTCGCGGTTCAGGTTGTAGAAGGCGCGGTCGCCCGCGACGTGACGGACGGGAACCCCGCCGTCTTCGAGCACCCGTTCGGCCTCCTGGTGGGTCTTCCAGAGCGGCTCAGGCGTCGGGGTGGACCTTGCGGGCAGCCCGTCGGCCTGCTCGGCGTTGAACACGGTGTACTGGCGGACGAAGGGCGCCTTGAGTCGCTCGTGGCGGTAGACGCGATTGCCCTCGGCGTCCCTCCTGGGCCGTCCGCGCTCGTCGGTGACTTGGGTCCGCTTGTGATCCTGGAAGGAGAGGATGCGGGTGCCGGTCTCGCCCTTCCTGACCTGCCCGCCGCGGGCCTGGATCTGGCGGTAGGTGCCCCAGCGCACATCGCCGTAGCCGCGCTCCTGCTGGACGGCGGCGAGGTGCAGGCTGTTGCCGCCGCGATAGGAGCGGTCGGTGTCCACGTTCGCGGGGAGCACGCGCTCGCCCGGCGCCCACGGCTTCTGCCAGGGGGCGGTGCCCTGCCGGATCTGCTCGATGACCCGGTCGGCGAACTTGCGGTGGTATTCGTCGTGCTTCATCGGTCCACCTCCTCCCCGTGCGGATCGGCGCCGGCGCCCAAGATGTCTTCCTCGCTCCCGACCTCCTCGGGGAAGAGGCCGTACTGCTCGGCCAGGTAGGCCGGGACCTCGAGGGTCTCGCCTCCGTCGCGCGCGAGCTCGCGGTCGAAGTCCTCGAACGTCTCGACGCGGATGGTGCTGTCGTTGCCCGTCATGCGCTCACCTCCTTCGGTGTGTAGGTCTGTTCTTCTTGCCGGGGCTTCGCCGCCCCGCCCGATATCGGTTCGGTGACCCAGCGGCCGGTGGCCGCGTCGTAGCCCTGGACCTGGATGGCTTCCTCGACGAACCGCCTGCCTCGTTGCCGGGTGATGTGGAGCACGAGCGCGATCCCGTCCACGACCCCCCGGCAGGTGACGTCCCAGGGGAGCGCGCCCTCGGCCTGCATGGCGCAGCTCGCCAGGCGCGAGAGCGCGGAGCGGGCGTTGTTCGCGTGCACGGTCGTGAGCGAACCGCCGTGCCCGGTGTTGAGCGCCTGGAGCAGATCGGCGGCCTCGGCGCCCCTGACCTCGCCGACGACGATGTGGTCGGGCCGGTGGCGGAGCGCGTGGCGCACCAGGTCGCGGATCGATACGGGTGCTTCCGAGCCGATGGCCCCGGCCTCGAAGCGGACGCAGTTCGCGCGGTCGATCCTGAGCTCGAGCGTGTCCTCAATCGCGACGATCCGCTCGTCCTCGGGCAGCAGTTCGATCAGCGCGTTCAAGAGCGTGGTCTTCCCCGAGCCGGTGCCCCCGGAGACGAGGATGTTCCTGCGGGCGCGGAGCACCCTCTTGGCTTCGCGCAAGACCGCCTCCGGCAGCGAACCCAGGCGCACGAGATCGTCGGGCGAGAACGCCCGGCCCCCGAACCGTCGGATGGTGATGGCGACCTCGGGTGCCGCGGGCGGGGTGCAGATGGCGACCCGGGATCCGTCGCCGAGCCGGGCGTCGAGGATCGGCCTCGCGGCGGGATCGAGCCCGAGCGGCCGGGCGATGTGGATCGCGGCGCGGTGGAGCCAAGCGGCGGTGAGTCCGGGCGCGTCGTAGGGCTCGAGCCGGCCCGCCCGCTCGACCCAGACGTTGCCGGGTCCGTTGATCATGATCTCGGAGACCTCGGGGTCCTCGAGCAGCGGCCCCAGCCCCGGAAGGAACGGAGTGAGGTGGCCGACACCGCTCGCGCGCTTCATATCCGTCCCTCCTCACGAAGCCGCCAGTAGCCCGTCTCGCGCGGCAGGTAGTGGGGCTTGAGGTAGACGCGCCGTGCGGGGAGCGACACGACCCCGTCATACGGCAGGCAGATCGCCTGGTAGTTCGCGAGCAGCGAGAACTCGCGCGGCGTGAACACCGGCTCGCGGGCCTGTCGGAACGACTTGCTCGTGCCGATGGTGCCGCGTCCGCCTCCGGCGCGTCCGGAGAGGAGCGAGAACTCGGGCCGGCCCGTGTTCTCGGTGAACGTGTGGGAGGCCTGCGTCTTCATGACGCTGCCGCACATCTCGGACGCGACCCGCGCCGACGCCTCGTCGGAAAGCGACAGGAAGATCCGGGTGCGGAGCGTCTGGACGAGCGTGCGCCACGCCTCGCCCGAGGGCAGCACGGAGCGGAGCGAGGAGATCGACTGCGTGGCGACGATGGGTATGCAGCGGCACTGGCGCGTGAGCGCGAACGCCTTCTCGTCGCCCGAAGGGTCGTCCTGCCCGACGGTGGCGAACGCCTGGTATTCGTCGCAGATGAACACGGCGGGTCGCATGTAGCGGTCGGGCCGGCGCGCGGCCTCGGCGGGCCGCCGGAGCAGCGCCTGCATCCAAGCGTTCTTGAGCAGCACGCCGATGGCGCGGGCGAGCGCGGGGTTCGCTCCGGCGGGCATGTTGAGCGCGAGGACCCGTCCGTCTTCGATCAGATCGGAGAGCGGCGGCAGCCTCCGCCGGAGCCCCGGCATGGGATAGCCAGCGCCTTCGGTGTCGTCGTTCTCGTCCGGCGTGGGTTCATCGGGAGGCTCCTCTCGGGGCGGCGGCGGCGGACAGAACACGCCGGCGACCTCGGGCTGGTCGAAGAGCGACAGGAAGACGCTGATGCCCTCGACGATCGAGGTGCGGAGCTTGGCGTCGAGCACCGTCCAGTCGTGCACGTACCACCGCTCGATGGCCTCGACCTGCTGCCTGAACTCGCCGCCCGCGCCTCCCCCGGCCGCTTCCACCTCGCATGCGACTTCGTGCTTCGCGAGCTGCGCCCGAAGCTCCGCGTCCATCCGGCAGCGCACCTGTTCAGTGCCGGGCACCGGCGCCCAGTCCCACTTCTTGAGCGCCTGCGCATGGGCGATCATGTCGTCGCTGGAGATGACGGCGTCCACCGGAGAGATCCGGTCGGCCATCTCGCGGGCCTCGCCGATCTTCCCCGCGAACAACTCCGCGTCCACGGTGCAGCGGTAGATGTCCCGGAGCGTGACCCAGCCCCCCGGCAGGAGCCGGTGCAGCTCCACGATCCACCGCACGAGATTCGTGTACGCCTGCTGCCAGAACGGTTCTCTACTCTTGCCGAAGAGCTGGTTGATGAGCGAGGCGACGCCGTAGGCCAGCGAGTAGGAATCGAGCAGCGGATCGTCGAGCGGGTTCCACTGCCAGGAGCCGTCGAGCCCGATCTCGAGGTAGTCGTCCCCGCGCCCGGCGTCTTCGAGGATGCCGCGGACCTGGTGGCAGAAATCCCCCTTGACTTCGAGCACGAGCGCGCCCGCGCGGCGGGTCGGCTCGTCGGCCCGCCGGGAGAGCAGTTGCTGGGCGAACGGATACATGCAGGCGGTCGTCTTGCCGGTGCCGACGGCACCCACGATGAGGATGCCGGTGTAGAGCCCCTTCTCCGGGATGACGAGCCACGACGGCCGCTCGCTCTCGCGCGGCACGGTCGGATGGTGCAGTTCGCCGATCACGAGCGAGGGCGCCTCGTCCGTGGCCGAGGTGGGCCAGGCGGGGAGCTTCCCGCGAGCGCCGCGCCGGGTACGCGGCTCGAGCCAGACCCTCGAGACCGAGAGGCAGACGCTGCCGGCGAGCAGCAAGGCGACGGCTGGCGCCGCGTAGTACCAGACGTGGATCACCGTGTGTAGGCCCGGATCGTGGTAGGCGATCAGGTCCAGCACGGGGTTCCCGCCGATGCCCGGAAACGGCGCCAGGAACGCGCGGACCGTGGCCGCCGTCAGGGCCACCCCGATGATGACCAGCGTCCAGGGCCTCATCGGTCCGACACCCTTCCCGGAGGGATCGATGACCGGGAGCGACCCCGCCGGGGGCAGCGCGTGTGAAAACACGCACGCCCCCACGCCATCACTAGGGCGTCCGCGGGCGGGGTCGCTCCCATATCCGCCTCATCGGCCCGTCTGGCCACGTCCGGCCGGGCCGCTGGGGCGTAAGACGCAGTGGCGTCGGCGCATATGCGGTGGGCCGCGTGTGAATCCGGGCCGGGCCGAGTCGTGAATCGACCCCGCGCGTCGTTTTCACGCCCTAGTGGTGGCATGACACGCAGGCCGGTCATCGGAAGTGCGCCCCTGAGAGGCGCACCGTTTGCCAGGTGCGGCCGGTGTGGATCGGCCCTCGGCCGCGCTGCCGACGTGCCTGCTTCGTCAGCGCGACGCTGCGTTTCAACGCGGCCTGAAGGCCGCCGAACTCGTCGAGGATCTGGATCGCGCCTTGCAGGATCGCACGCTCGATACGGTCGATCTCTTCACGGATCCCGGCGTCCGGTTCGGCCGGGCCGGAGGCTTCTGCCCAGCCGCCGAGTATCGCCCGGGCCCGAGCGAACTCCTCGAGAGTGCGGACGACGGCCACGACCTCGACGGACCGGCCGCGCTCGCTGAGCGCCTGCCAGAGGCCCAGGTGCGCTTCGCCCCACGAGCGTAGCGCCGTCGAGGTGTCGTGTCCGGGCTCGACGTAGACGAAGAGGGCGCGCTCGGCCTCGAGCGCGACCGGCAGCTTGAGCGGGAAGCCGGGATCAGTCTGCCCAAGTCCCGATGGGACAACGACTTGGCAGTACCTTGCGGGAGACGTGTATCACTGGGTGTGTGCGAAGATCGTAAATCGTGTTACCCGTTGGGTTTAGGACAGAAACCCACGGACGACGGATGGGCGGCTGCCACGGACCACGGGCCGTTGCGCCGACGGCGCGCCAGCGGGCCGGGACCCTCGACCGGGGACCCGCTCACGCGGGGACGTGGCGCTCGAACGCGGGAGAGCACTCAGCTCGACACCACGCCGGGGATCTGGACGCAGGGTCGCTAGCGAGCGCCCAGATACGCAGCATCGCTTATTATCCCTGTGTGCGCTGCACTGTATCCGCCACAGAGCCGGAGTTCGCGGGTGGGGCTCGCCCCCCTTTTCCTCATGCCGACACGTCCATCGCGGCGAGGACGGCGGAAGCCGTCGGATGCGGCACGAGGCGGTGGCCATGGTCGTTGTCGTGGGATAGTGGCCGTGATCGACGGCCCTGCGCGTAGCGCTTGCCAACCATTAACGGGCTCGTCAATGTGGGAGTCCACCGGGCTCTACCGGCCACTTGCTGCATCTCGTGGGATGGGCGATACGAATCCTGCCGCTGAACCGGATCGACGATGAGATGAAACCATTGAACGACACGAATGACTTCCCCAGGCGAGCAAAGGAGATGAGCGGGGTGCGCGGATGAAGGAGCTGTTCCAATGGGTACCGTGGTTTGGGGAGCTAGCCCAAGAGGTGGGGGAGGGTGGACGGAAGGGGCTCGTGGCGAGGGCGAAGAAGGTGGATTGGGTGGGGGGGACGTGCCACGTGCTCGCAAACGGGGAGGACAACGCCGACCCGCTGACGTTCTTCTACCATCTTGCGTCGATCGCGGGCGGCAAGGCGGAGAAGAGGGGGACGATCTACGGGAGCGTCGCGGAAGTGTTCGGGATCGAGAGCGACCTCGACCACAGCTTCGACGACGGCTTTATCCTTCCGACTCCGCCCGCGATGGCGGTGAGGTTCAACAACAGCGGAGCTAATCCTGAGCTTCTTTGGGAGATGTTCAACCAAGCGCGCGCCCTCGATGGTACATCGTACGGTGCCGTTAGGGCCGACACCTTCGCCAAGATGTTGCAGATCAACGGAGTCCGTGTCCCAAAACTCACGCAAGTCCTCTTTCTGATCAATCCGAGATCGTTTCTGCCCTTTGACACGAAGGCCGTATTGCCGCTGGGTATCGGTAGGTTCATCACGTCCCCAGCCGAGATTTCCTGGGCTGAGTACGTCGACGAAATGGGCACGGTGCAGACCGCGTTCCCCGGCTGCGAGTGCTACGAGATCAACATCTTCGGTTACCTGTGGACGAGCGGAACCCTTCCGCGCGAAGGCAATCGCTGGTATCAGATCAGCGCTAGTGAAGACAGGTGGCCCGATTTCCTTGAAAACAACTGGGCCTACCATGGTGGACACGGAGACAAGCAACCGCCTGCGGAAGACGAGGTGCTCCCAGGGCTCAAGCAAGATTACCGGCTCGACGAACCCATGCCCGGCGATGTCGTTCTTGTCCGCTCGGGGAGACAGGAAGGGCGTGGGATCGGGATCGTGTACCGTAACGATTACAGCGAGCGGCTACATCGGAACAGTCGAATACACGTGCTGTGGGTGAACAAGAAGCAGGCGCCCCTGTCCGTCGACATTCCGGCGGTCCGTTTTTCGAGAGCTGGCCGCGGCACCTACGAGGCCTTCGCCAAATGCGCCGCCTATTCGGCGACCGTGGATTTGCTGCCACCACCGGACGGCGCCACACCCACCGCCGTCCACCAGCTCAACCAAATCCTCTACGGCCCACCCGGCACCGGCAAGACCTATAGCACGACCACTCTTGCCATGGCCATCGTGAAGGGGATCGAGGCGGATGAAGTCAATGAGGAACACCGCACCGAATTCCGCAGTCTCCGCTTCAATCCCATGGATGCGACCGGCCAGATCGCCATGGTCACCTTCCACCAGAACTATTCCTACGAGGACTTCGTGGAAGGCATCCGGCCCCGGCTCGGGAAGGGCGGTGACATCGGCTACGAACTCCGGCCCGGAATTTTCAGGTCAATCGCGGACGCGGCTCTGGCCGATCCCGACCGCCCCTACGTCCTCATCATCGACGAGATCAATCGGGGCAACATCCCAAAGATCCTCGGCGAGCTCATCACGCTGATCGAACCGTCCCGCCGCTTCGGCCAGGAAGACGAGACGACCGTCACGTTGCCCTATTCCGGCGACCGCTTCGGAGTTCCGGGCAACCTGCACATCATCGGCACCATGAACACGGCCGACCGCTCCATTCTTCCTCTCGACACCGCCCTACGGCGCAGGTTCGACCACGTGGAGATGATGCCCAACCCGGATCATCCGCTCATCGCGGATAGCGTCGCCGGTATCGACCTTCGCAAGATGCTGAAGGCGATCAACGGGCGCATCTCGCTGCTCCTGGATCGCGAACGCCAGATCGGCCACACCTACCTCTTCAACGTGAACGATGTCGAATCGCTGGCCGACAAGTTCCGAATGGCCATCCTCCCCCTCTTGCTGGAGTACTTCTACGACGACTGGTCGAAGGTCCGGCATGTGCTGGGCGGCGCGGCTTTCGTCGTCGTGAAGAAGGACGGCGAGCACGCGTCCGGCCTGGTGGACGAGGGCCTGCTGGATCCGGACACCGCCATCCACGAGGTGCTTCCTACGACGGCGAAGGAGTGGCGGGATCCGGTCCAGTACCGGCGCATATACGACGAGAGCGCCTCAGTCGGTGGTAACCCGCGGCAGGACGAGAATCCCGACACCGGCGACGATCAGTCTCGAATCGATGCCTAGTGTTTACACCATTCGGGAGTACGAGCAGTTCCGCATCAGACTCGGGCTCGACAGGCGCGATCTGGAGGATCTGAAGGCCTTCGCGCACGACAATGCACGTGCGTTTCAGGAACACGGATACGGCCCGGTCCTTCACTTTGGCCGGAGTGGCAGACTCCACGCGAGCAACTACGTTGGCACGATCACCACGAAGCGCGGCACAGTCGTCGAGATCCTGCCCAAGATCGACTTTGGCGGGGTCGCGTACGCGGGCCACGAGCAGACTCGCGAGGCATTCCTAACGATGCTGCGCGCCTACCGCGGCCTGAAGAGGGCAGCGAACCTCCCTCCCAGCGCCATTCGGACGCTGCGGCGCTTTCCCATGCTCGAGGTATTTGTCCGACTCTTCCTGGAAAACGTCAGCCTGCTGGTTCGAGGCGGCCTCGGCCGACGGTACGTGGCGACCCAAGAGAATCTGCCCTTCCTGCGCGGCCGCATCGCCTTCCGGCATCACCTGCGCGAGAACCAGATCGACCGTTCACGCTTCTACGTGGAACACGACGAGCTGAGCCCCAACCGCCCCGCCAACCGGCTCATCCGCACCACCCTCGACAGGCTCAAGCCCATCGTGCGCAACGAACGCAACCGGCGGCTGCTTGCGGACCTTGGGCCGGCGTTCAGCGGGGTGCCGGCGACCCGAGACCCGCGCGCGGACTGGCGCAGCCACAGCATAGATCGCTCCATGCAGCACTACGGCCGGGTCATGCAGTGGGTTGACCTCTTCCTCTTCAACCGGGGGCTTGCGACCTGGTCCGGCAGACACGTCAATCAGTCGCTGCTCTTCCCCATGGAGGAAGTGTACGAGGACTTCGTGACCCACAGCTTTCGTCGCCACCAAGCCGAGTATCAGGTGGTCGCCCAAGGGCCACGGAAGCACATCGCCTCGATCGGCGGCAAGCGCGTGTTCGCGATGAAGCCGGACATTTCGCTCCGCGACCCCCCCAACGCCGTCCGGTTCATCCTCGACGCCAAGTGGAAGCACATCGGCAGGGGAGGATCCGGCCGGATCCACGACATCGTCAGCTCCGACCTGTACCAGCTCTACGCCTACGGCAAGCTGTACGAGTGCCGGGCCGTGGCCCTGGTCTACCCCCGGAGCGGCGCCTTCACCAGCCCGTTCACCGCCCGGTTCTTCGACGGCCTGAAGCTCGTCTTCGTGCCGTTCGACGTTGCGTCCCCAGCAAGCTCCCAGAGTAGCGTGCAGCGCGCTCTACGCACGCTGGCGACGGTCTGATCCAAGCGGATCATCCACCACCGCCGCGAATCTGGCTTTACCGAGGTACGGCAGCACGTCGACCGGTACGCTCCACGTATGGTCAGAGACCGTCGGAACCATCGCCTGCGCGACTGGGTCAACAGGGGATCTGGGTGCCTGCCGCCTCGACGGGGGGACCGAACCGATCGCATACATCCGGGAGCTTGATCTCCTTTCTGGATTCCGGCGCTCTCTGCTCGTTCGTCACGACGGTCGCGCCATGAACCCGCGCATAGGCGACCAGCCAGCCGTCGGCGCCGGTCGCAAATTTCGCCTTCGCATGGTCGAAGTACCTTGGATGACGCTGAACCCAGATCATGACGTCCGTATAGGCGCGCAGCACCGCCTCGGTGTCCACGGGCAGGAAGAAATCGTCCGGGACTGTGTCTCTCACCCACCGGACGAGGTCATCCGTCTTGCTCCCCGCAAGGAGTTCACTGCGAACCCTGTCGACGCTGAAGACCCGGCCCTCCCGGTGGCGGTGAAGCACGCTCTTCCAGAAGCCGGGGCAGAGATCGAACGAGTAGTAGAGGTTCTTCGCCGTGATGAACACGTCCGAATCCACGAGGTAGGTCCGGTCGCCCATCATGGGAGATCCACGCCCAGCCGACTGGCGTATCGCTGGAACGTTCCTCCACGCAGCCCCGTCAGGTCATAGGCTTCCTTGAAGCCGATGTGCCCCTCCATCGCCGCGCGCAGCACCCGGGTCGCAAAGAGTTCCCCGACGCGGGTGTTCTGGTTGTTATAGAAATCGCCCCCGGCCGGTGTCCTGCCACCGCCACCCTCGCGACTGACGTAGCGCTCGTAGAATTCGAAGAAGGTGCTCCGTTCAACGAGGTTCAGGTCGAGGGCTCGACGGGACGCGACGATTGGGCTGACCTTGAACCCTAGGGCAAGCGTCTCGAAGCGACTCGTTCCCTGCCCGACTTCCCCCCACCGCTCCCTTAGCTCCCTCGCCGGCACGAGCAACTCCGCTGCCGCCGCGTTGCACCAGTCCTCCACGTCCGAACCGCCGGGCAGTAGGGCCTGGAAGCCGGAGAGCCCTTCCGTCCCAAGCCAGACCGTGCGCCAACTCGTGAGCGAGCGTGAACATCTGCGCCGACTTCGCGTCCGCGCCGTTCACGAAGATAAGAGGCGCGTAGGGGTCGGTAAGCGCGAAGCCGCGAAACTCCTCCACGCTCAGCCGGCGGTGCGTGTTGTTCCCCACCACGCCGTTGATCACCGCCATCACGCCCAGGTCCTCGATCGTTCGGCGCAATTCGCTCACGGCGTCCTGCCAAGTGCGGACTCCCGCAGCCCAGCCGCCATCGAGTCCGAGCGCCCGCCGCATCTCGCGGCCCACGGCGTCCGGCTCATCGGCTAGGCGGGCACTTCCAACGAACGCCAGTGGTTCCGCGTCGTTCTCGACCAGGGACTCCCGCAGCCACTCCTGCCGCCGTCGCATCGTGTAGAGCGTGTCAAGCAGGTCGGGGCTCGGCCTGCCTCGGGCGGCACCCGCCACGGTGCGATAGTCGGGAACCGGAAGGTGCTCGTCGGGGGGCTCGGGAAGGAACAGGTAGCCGAGCGGCGTATGCGTAGCCTTGGCCAGCTTCTCCAGCTGCTTGAGCGTCGGCTGCCTTTCGCGTCGGACCCAAGCCGGGAGCTGCGGGATGCGCGCCGCGAGGTGGGCTACGTCGTAGCCGGCACGCTCGCAGGCCCAGCGAAGCATCTTCGGGGGTATTGGAACGCGAGTCATCCACCGACCTTCGCAACGCCACCAATCGCTCCATTGATCGTGGCATCGTGGGAGCCCAGCGACCCATGGAGAAGGGAATCGAGAAGCCGACTGCGTGTGCCATCCGCAGCACCGAGTCCGGCTTCCAGCTGCTCACCGAGCGCCATGAGTTCATCGACCTTGGCAACGATGCGGCGCTGTTCGGCGAGCGGTGGCAGAGGGACCATGAAATCACGGTAGTCCGCACCCGCGATGCGGCATGTTCCATGACTGGATCGCTGAACTCGAGCCAGCATCTCAGGCTTCAAGGCCTTTAGCGCACGAAGCAGATACTCAGCCATCTCGGGCGACTTCAAGGTGATAGCTTTCATGTCTTGGTTGATCGTCAACGGAACCCGAGAAATAGCGACCGGAAAGCTATGTGCGAGGATCATGCCGCGAACCACAAAGAGGACGCTGTCGGGTTCGATGACGTTCACCGCCGAGGCGGCGAGCGCCGTCTCCGTAATCTGCGTCTGCGCTCCTTCGATGTAGTCGCGCTTCATTTCCTTGGGAGAGACCCAGGGTATGCTTCCGCCCCAAAAGTCGACACGAGCCTTGGAGGGAGTTCCGCCGCCTTTGAGAGTGCCAAGGGCGCGAAGGCGCGACCATCGCCAGTTGGATGGGACCGGAAACGGGGGCTCTATGTTGGTATGGATCGCGCGATCCGGGCAAGGCACTGGCTCGTCAGCGGGATCCTGCTCCACCAACTTCCCCCGCACGGCGAGGTTGAGAATGGTCTGGCGCAGGTGCTTGACCTGATCGGCGCGGGCTGTCAGAGCGGGCAGGGCATCGACGGCAAAGCGGGCGTGAGAACGAAACGTCGAGACATCCGTGCCGGGTGCGCTCAGGCGGGTCAAGCTGGCTAGGGTGAGCCGGTCGCGGGTGTCCTCACGGGCAGTGCGGGTTTCCTCCAACTGGTCGCAGAGCGCTAGGAGCTCATCGACCTTGGCAACGATGCGATGCTGCTCTGCGAGAGGCGGGAGAGGGATTGGCTGGACTTCGAACTCCGCGTACTTGAGACTCTGAACCGTCGTCCCTGTCTTTACCAGATCCTTCAGAATAAAATTGGTCAAGCCGCGGAACATTACCTGTAGATATCGTTCTTGACCCTTCAAGAAAGGAACCAACACCTTCAGATCCTGGTTGCTTGCCGCAGGAACACGGTTAATCGCAACGGGAAATGTTCGCTTGAGAATCCCGCTTCGGGCGACCATGAAAAGGCTCCCCACCGGGAACACCTTAAGGCGAGTATCCGATAGGGCCTTCTCGGTGATCTTTAGTTCAGAGTCAGATACCGCATCAGCCCTAATGTCCTTGGGCGAAAGCCAAGTCACGGTTCCATCCCAATACTCAGGTCGGTTCTTGGAGGGTGTCATGCCTCCGGCCAGCGTCCCTATGTCGCCTAGCCGTATCCAAGTCCAGTGTATTGGCACTTCAAGAGGGACCTCCGTGCGGTCAATCGGGGTTGATGGCTTTGGCTTCCTTATATTGCCAATCCTCACCAGTCGCGCCTTTGCGGCCGTGATCCGCTTCAACAAATCCGACGCAGGCTCATCGGTCGGATTCTGCTCGACCAGCTTGCCGCGCACGGCGAGGTCCAGCACGAACCGGCGCAGGCGGCCAACGGCGTCCGGCGCCTCGGCCACACGGTCGTAAAGGGCGAACAGGCGGTCGACATTCACCGCAACAGCGCCTCGGTCAAGATGCCCTTCAACTGGTCTCGCACCGATATCACCTCAGCCTCGGCGCTTGTCAGCTCCTCCAGAAGCGCCTCCGGATCGCCGTAGTCCTCTTCCTCCGCGTGGGGATTCTTGATGTCGAGGTTGTAGCCGCGCGCCTTGATCTCCTCGACGCTCACCTTCCAGGCGCGATCACCCACCTCTCGGCCCGCGCGTTCCGTCCCGCCCCACCAGGCGGCGCAGTCTTCCAGATGCTCCAGCCGGATGGGCCGGGTCATGGAGTAGGCCTTCTGCCCTTCGGGCACGAGATGTTCCCAGAACCAGATGTCCTTGGTCGATTCGCCCTTCTCGAAGAACAACAAGTTCGTCCCGATCGAGGCGTAGGGACGGAACACCGAGTTCGGCAGGCGCACGATGGTGTGGAGGTTGCATTCCCTCATCAGGTGCTCCTTGAGCCGGGTCTTGACACCCTCGCCGAACAGGGAGCCGTCGGGCAGGACCACGGCGGCCCTGCCGCCGGGTTTCAGAAGGCGGATGATCAGGGCGAGGAACAGGTCCGCCGTCTCGCGCGTCTGGAAGTGCTTCGGGAAGTTCGACTCGATGCCGTCCTCCTCCTTGCCGCCGAAAGGCGGATTGGTCAGCACGATGTCCACGCGCTCGTCCCGGCCCCAGGAGATGTAGGGACGCGCGAGCGTGTTGTCGTGGCGCAGGAAGGACGGATCCTCGATGCCGTGCAGGAGCATGTTCGTGACGGCGAGCATGTGGGGCAGCGGCTTCTTCTCCACGGCACGCAGGGAGGCCTGCATTGTTGCCTCGTCTTCGGGCCGCTTCACATAGCGTTCGCGCATGTGACGGATGGCGCAGGTAAGGAAGCCGCCGGTGCCGCAAGCCGGATCGAGCAGCATCTCGCCCGGTTTCGGGTTGATCATCTGGGCCATGAACGAGGTCACGGCGCGCGGCGTGTAGTATTCGCCCGCATTGCCGGCCGACTGCAGGTCGTTCAGGATCTGCTCGTAGATGTCGCCGAAGTGCCGGCGCTCAGCCAGGTTGTTGAAGTCGATGCCGTTGATTTTGTTGACGACCTGCCGCATCAGCTGGCCGGACTTCATGTAGTTGTAGGCATCCTCGAACACGTCACGCACGACGTTTGCGCGAGGGCCGGCCCTGGGCGGGAGTTCCTTCAACTGCGGAAAGAGATCACCGTTAACGAAGTCGAGCAGCTCCTCGCCCGTCATGCCTTCCGGGTCGGCGGCCCAGTTCCGCCATTGCAGATGGACAGGGACGGGCGAACGGTAGCCGTCTTTCAGAAGCTCGAGTTCCTGGTCCTGGTCGTCGATGATCTTGAGGAAGAACATCCAGCACAGCTGGCTGATGCGCTGCGCATCGCCATCGACGCCCACGTCTTGGCGCATGATGTCCTGAATGGATTTGACGAGGGTGCTGACGGCCATTCTTAGGCGATATCCCTGTAGAGAGCGGATTGAAGATCGTGCACGGCCCGCTCGAAGCCGGGCTTCCCACCGAAGGCGCGGACCAGTTCTACCGGAGTGCCGAGGCTGTCAAGTGGCGGGATCCTAAGCACGTTGGCGTCGTCGAGATTGAGTATGCCCTCGTCGGCGTACTTGTCGAGCAACGCGTCGAGTACGGCGCGGACCTGACCTCCGTATTTCGTGAACACGTCCCGCTTCTTGACGTTCTCGGCCCTCTCGCGGCGGGTCAGCGGCTTGGCGTCGAAGGCGATGTGACAGACGAGATCGAAGGGGTCGAGATCCTTCCCCAACTCTTGGACGATCACCGTCAACGGCAGGCCCTCGGCCGCCATCTCGTCGATGATCGCCTGCTTGCGCTCCACGGCGTTCCAACGGGTCAGGAAGTCGTCAAGGCTCGCGAAGCGCCTGCGCAAGGCCTTCCTCGTGAAGTCGCGCAGCGACTCGGTCACCAACTTGCCGTGGCCGTCGAGGTATGTCACCCGCTCGCCGACGATGGCCACCTCGACGCCGTCGATATAGATCTTCTTCTGTGGCCCCATCCCCGGGGGCAGTGGTGGATCCCCTCCATCGATAACGATCTCGTCGTCGCCGAGCCCGTCGTCGTCCGTAGGCGCCACATCGGGTGGGTCGATCGGATCGCCTTCTCCCGGCTCGTAGACCTGCACGGGTTCGCCGTCGTACTCCGGGTCCGCGAAGTGACTAGTAGCGCCCCGGAAGTCGATGAGCGTGAAGTAGAACTTGCCGGTGTCCTCGTGCACGCGGGTGCCGCGCCCGACGATCTGTTTGAACTCGGTCATCGACCCCACCGCTCGCTCGAGCACTATCAACTGGCAGGTCTGCACATCGACGCCGGTGGACAGCAGACGCGACGTGGTGACGAGGACGGGGTATTTCGATTCCGGGTCGATGAAGTTGCCGAGCTCGGCCTGCCCCTCCACGTCGCCGCCCGTGATCCGCATGACATACCGCGAGTTTGCGTCAACGAGATCAGCGTTCTCGTTGATCAGCGCCTGCCGCATCCGCGCCGCGTGCTCCTGATCGACGCAAAAGATGATCGCCTTCTGAAAGCGATCGCCGCTCTCCTTCAGGAACGCCGTGACCTTCCGCGCTACCAGGGCCGTCCGCTCGGCGATGACCAGCGTACGGTCGAAGTCCTTGACGTTGTAGACGCGATCCTCAACCTCCTCGCCGTCGCGGTCGAGCTGGCCCTTCTCCGGACGGTAGCCCTCGACATCGCGGTCGATATGGATCCTGACCACCTTGTAGGGAGCGAGGAAGCCGTCGCGGATGCCCTGCTTCAAGGAGTAGGAGAAGACCGGCTCTCCGAAGTAGGCGATGTTGGAGACGTACTTCGTCTCCTTCGGCGTGGCGGTGAGGCCGATCTGGGTTGCGGAGGAGAAGTACTCGAGGATCTCGCGCCACGCCGAATCGTCGGCGGCACTGCCCCGGTGGCATTCGTCGATCACGATCAGATCGAAAAACGCCGGCGAGAACTTCCGGTAGGCCTTCTGGTGTTCCTCCGGACCGGTGATCGCCTGATAGAGGCCGAGATAGACCTCGTAGGAGGGATCGATATTGCCAGAGAGCTTGGTCATCGTCCCGCCGAAGGGGCGGAAATCGTTCGCCATCGTCTGATCGACGAGCACGTTGCGGTCGGCGAGGAACAGGATGCGCTTCTTTCGCCGCGCCTTCCACAGCCGCCAGATGATCTGGAAGGCGGTGTACGTCTTGCCCGTGCCCGTGGCCATGACGAGCAGGATGCGGTCCTGCCCCTTGGCGATGGCCTCGATCGCCGCGTTGATGGCGTTGGCCTGGTAGTAGCGCGGCGTCTTGCCGCTGCCGTCATCGAAATAGTCTTGAAGGACGATCTCCTCGGCTTCCGGCGTCAGGCCCTTCCAGGTCCGATAGCGCCCCCACAGATCGGCTGGTGACGGAAAAGCGTCGAGCGGCAGGTCTGCCTCACGAGGCGTACTGGCCCCCGTGCGGTCGTGGAACACGAAGCCGTCGCCGTTCGAAGAGAACACGAAGGGGATGTTCAGCGTCTCGGCGTAATCCAGAGCCTTCTGCATGCCATCGCCGACGCTGTGAGAATTGTCCTTCGCCTCGATCACCGCGATCGGGATGTTCGGCTTGAAGTACAGGATGTAGTCGGCGCGCTTGGCCTTACCGCGCGTGACCAGCTTGCCGCGCACGATGATGCGGCCCTTGGTGAAGCTCACCTCCTCGCGAAGCTGCGACATCTCGTCCCACCCGGCCCCGCGCAGGGCGGGCGTGATGAACTTCGTACAGATGTCGCGCTCCGACAGGCTTCGCTTGTCCATCCGGCTCAGCGGCCTCCAGTTCCGTTCCAGGTCACTCCCCTTCCTCCTTTTCCGGGCGTGTCTCAGGCGTGTCGAGCGCCTTCAGCCGCTCGTATTCCTCTACCGAGAGCACCACGACAACTGGGCGCCCATGCTTGGCCACCGTGACGGGCGACGCGCGGGCGAGGTCGATGAGTCGGCCGAAGCCGTACTTCGCGTCCTTCGCGCTCAGCGTCTGCATGCGATCCCTCCGGCTGGTGGCAGTCTAAGTCTTGGCCAGTTTGGCCGACCTCCGCAAGCCGGATGGCAACCCCAAGCGGGTTCCACGAGAGTCCCGGCGGGGGCGTTCGGACACGCCGCTGGCGGCGGTGTCCGACGGATTGGATACGTTCTGAACCGTCCTAATACTTCCTGAGACATTGGGACATTTCCCAAGGGTTGACTTCCTTGCGGGCGGCTCCTCAGCGTTCCCGGCATGGATGTGCTGGAGCAGGAGTTGAAGTCGGCGGCGAGCGGAGCCATCGCCCACCCGCGCGGACGCGATAAGGCGCTCGAACCGCTCGGCTGGACGGGTCGCCGGACCGGGTGGATCGTCCTGGTCCGCCTCCACTGCCGGGTGTAAACCCGCGCACAGTGGGCGCGGTTCATGGACGCGCACCCCGAACAGTTGCGGCGCGGCCAGCACGCTGATCGCGTGGGAGTTGGCCGCCGGGGAGACCGTGCCCAGCATTCGAGGGGATCGGGCGCGCGCGTGAGCACGTCGAAGGGGCCGATGCGGCGCATTGATCCGGAGCGTCCGCGGCTGCGTCGGACGGGCTTGTCGGACGCCGCTAAGGTGGGAGAGCCAGCTTACCCTTTGGGGCCACGCTTCGCGGGTCCCCGGCAGGGGCTGGCGGGGGGCTGTGCCCCCTCTGACCCCCCCAACGGCAACGGCACATGAGGGGCGCTGGACGCGACGTGTGGGTGAAGATTCGCGCCAGCGGGGCGGAGCGTGCCGAGTGGCACGCCAAGGCGCACTCCGCAGGGTTAACGCTGTCGGATCTGGTGCGCCGGTCGGTGGGCCGGGTGCGCCCGTGGACCGTGGCGCACGCCGAGGTGGAGCGGGAGCGCACCCGCGAGCTGGCGCGGATCGGGGCGAACCTGAACCAGATCGCCCGCTGGGCCAGCATGCACATTCCCGTGCAGATCTTGTTGTGATCATTGAACTTACGGATTCGGCTGGCGCGATTCCCGCCGATTGATTCCCGCTGATTGGGATCAGGCCCGAACTCTCCGGCGGTCCGCGAGCGCCTGTCTCAGCTGTCCCTCGTCGGCTCTCTGATAGCACTGGAGGACAGTCTTGGCCGTCTTCCAGCCTCCGAGTTCGCACAGCACCTTGAGGGGCTGGTCCATGAGGTCGGACGCGAATTTCCGCCTCAGCGAGTGCCAGCCTCGGCCCCGCTTCGGTTCCAGCGCCGCGAGCGTCTGGGCTCTCTGCCACCAGAAGCTCGGCAGCGACCGGCCCACGCACCGCGAGGCATCCGTCGGGGCGGGCAGCACCGGCCCGTCCCCGGTCCCGGCGCTCATCGCTCGCGCTTCCTCCAAAGCGTCCAACGCCTCGTCGGTCACGGGCGTGGTGTGCTCGTAGCCCGTCTTCTCGTGCTTCGCCCGCCACCGCACCGCTTCGCCGTCGAAGTCGATATCGGACCACCGGAGCTTGCGGATGGCACCGATGCGGTGCCCGGTCTCATGCGCGAGTACGAGCGCGACATGGAACCGCCAGTCCACCTCCCGGGACACCCTCAACAACCCCTGGTACTCCTGTTCGGTGAGGACGACCCGGGTGGGGTTCTTCTCCCTGGGCTTCCTGAGGCCCTTCAGCGGATTCCTGTCGAGCATCGGGCGGCCCCCTTCGTCCTTCGACCTCGCCGCCCAGTTGAGCACGGCCATCAGGAACGTCAGGTCCCACTCGATCGTCCTGTTGGACACGGGCTTGCCCGAGATGCCGATCCTTCCCGCGCGCCGCGCGCCGATGAATCGGTCCCAGTCGCGCTGGGAGAGCGTTGCCGGGTCTCGGTCCCGTCCGAAGAACTGGAGGAACATCCTCGTCGCGGTCCTGTCGCGCCGCCGTGTCTGCTCGGCCTTGGTGGGCGTCACCTCTTCACCGTAGATGTCAAAAAGCGTGCCCAGCGTGAGCGGCTCGGGCTCGGCGTTCTTCTTGCCGTTCAGCTCCGGCCCGGCGAACCCGGCAGCGAACTCGTCCGCCTGCGTCTTCGCCTGCCTCCAGTCGCGGTGTTGCAGCGACCGGGTGAGCCTGCGCCCGTTCTCTCGCCACTCGATCTGGTACAAGCCGGTCTTGGGATCGGGGAAGACCCTCACCCGGTTCCGGCCCCATTCGCCGGCGCCATAGCTGCGCCGGACTCGTCTCGTGCGTGCCATCATTCGATTCCTTTTTCGATGATGGACTGCACGATCTGCGCGTTTGAAACGTCGCGTCGGCGGGGCTTGCTGGCCAGTAGCGGGCTTCAAGGGCGGCGTTCGCGCAGGTCCGAGGGGTTGACCCCCCGGGCCGGTGCACTCCGATTCCCAAGTTCGGATCCATGGACCTGGAGGTTTCGGGCGCGGTGCTTCCAAGGACGGCTGGGAGTCGGTCTTGGGGGCCAGAAACCGCCCGGCCGATGCCGATCCGCGAGTGTCCGGGGCACTTTGGGGGTGACCGGACACGAAATCGCGCCTGTGATGGGCACGCCGCCGATTCCGCATGTCGCTGGCGCGCTTGCGGTTGTGCCACGGCCAGCGGGGTGGCGTTGCCGATCCGTGTCTCTTGGCCGTGGTTGGGAGCGACCCCCCATCTCGGCATGCCTCGATCGGCAT
This sequence comes from Longimicrobiales bacterium, assembly GCA_965238005.1. Classification (GTDB taxonomy): domain Bacteria; phylum Gemmatimonadota; class Gemmatimonadetes; order Longimicrobiales; family Gaopeijiaceae; genus CBDCKN01. The sequence goes on along the minus strand of OZ250165.1, from coordinate 679,264 downwards.
CGGGGAGGATGGCGATGGGCATCCCCATCGTCCCCTCCGCTGCGGGGTCGCTCCCAGCCAGCAGTCCCTCCGGGAAGGGTGTCGGACCGATGAGGCCCTGGACGCTGGTCATCATCGGGATCGCTCTGACGGCGGCCACGGTCCGCGCGTTCCTGGCGCCGTTTCCGGGCATCGGCGGAAACCCCGTGCTGGACCTGATCGCCTACCACGATCCGGGCCTACACACGGTGATCCACGTCTGGTACTACGCGGTGCCGGGCATCGCCTTGCTGCTCGCCGGCAGCGTCTGCCTCTCGGTCTCGAAGGTTTGGCTCGAGCCGCGTACCCGGCGCGGCGCTCGCGGGAAGCTCCCCGCCTGGCCCACCTCGCCCGGCGACGAGGCGCCCTCGCTCGTGATCGGCGAACTGCATCATCCGACCGTGGCGCGAGAGAGCGAAGGGCCGTCGTGGCTCGTCGTCCCCGAGAAGGGGCTCTACACCGGCATCCTCATCGTGGGTGCCGTCGGCACCGGCAAGACCACCGCCTGCATGTACCCGTTCGCCCGCCAGATCTAGGCCCGGGGCGGTCAGGTCAGGAAGGGCGAGCGGGGCACCCGCATCCTCTCCTTCCAGGACCACCGGAAGATCGCCGTCACCGACGCGAGCGAGCGTCCCGCCACGGACAACGAAGGGAAGCGCGTCTACCGCTACGAGCGCCTGCCCACCCCCTTCGTCCGGCAGTACACCGTCTTCAACGCCGAGCAGGCCGATGGGCTTCCGGGCCCGGCCCGCGCCCACTGCCGAGCCGCTCTGGAAGGTCCACCAGAACGCCGAGAGGGTGCTCGCGGACAGCGGGGTCCCCGTCCGTCACGTGGCTGGCGACCGGGCGTTCTACAACCTGAACCGCGACGAGATCGTGCTCCCCGAACGGGTGCAGTTCCCCTCGGCCAACCACTACTACCAGACCGCCCTCCACGAGCTGGGGCACAGCACCGGCCACCCGGAGCGGATGAATCGCGCCACGCTCACCCTGGGGATGAGCGAAGGGTTCGGATCGCCGGCCTATGCGAAGGAGGAGCTCCGGGCCGAGATCAGCGCAATGATGACCGGCGAGCGGGTGGGCGTGGGCCACGACCCGAGCCGGGGCGCCGCCTACGTCGAGGGGTGGGTCGCCGCCCTCGAGGAGGACCCCCGGGAGATCCGCCGCGCCGCGGCCGATGCGCAGAAGATCTCCGACTTCGTGCTGGCGCGGAGCCGCGAGCGCGAGGCCGAGCGGGAGCCGGCGTCGGTGGCCGCCACCCGCGCTCCCGCACCGCAACACTCCGCAAGGCCCGAGCTGCCGCTGCCGGTTCCGACCCGAAGCTTCGGCGCTCGCCGATGTGGGCATCTACGGCGCCGTCTCGGTCCGGGACCTAGCCGAGGCTCGCTTCGGCGGCCATCCCTACACCACCCGGCGGGCCGTCAACGCTTGGGTCCGCGAGGGGCTCGCCAAGGAAACCACCGCCACCGGGCCGAAGGGCAACCCGTTCAAGATCCGGACCCTCACCCGCAAGGGAGCGGCCGCCATCCGCGACCCCGCGGCCGGGCAGGGGCTGGACCCCGGGCAGCACATCAGGTCCGCCACCCGCCTCCAGCACGCCCGGCTCGCACACGACACCGCGATCTACCGGGCCTGCGGCCGCGAACGCCGCCGCTTGCTCGAGCGGGACGCCACCGTCCGGCGCGTGCGGCTCGACGGCGAGCTCAAGAGCATCGTCGCGCGCCGGAGCGAGTCCGCGCGGGTTCGGGAGGGCCGGAGGGCCGCCGACGCCGAACGGCACCGCGCCGCCAAGGAACTACACCTGCCCATCGACGCCCGGGGACGCGTGCTCTACCCGGACGCGCAGATCGAGTACGTGGACGCCGACGGACGCACCGGCCGCGTCAACGTCGAGGTCGCCTCCGGCAACTACCACGGCCGATCCATCCGGGCCAAGGCCGCTGCGGGGTTCCGGATGCACGCGAACGGAGCGGCCGGGAGACGGGTCCTCCGACTCCTCGGGCCGGGCAGCGATCGCAGCTCACTCCGCGGCCCGGCCGACCGCGACTCGGCCGCGCTCGAGCTCTGACTCCCTGGGAGAAGCCCACCATGCAGCCTTGGAAGATCAGCGCGGGACTCAGCGCCGCCATCGCCGGATCGGTCGTCCTCCTCGCCGGTCCGCGGCTCGAGTACCTCGCGCCGTTCTGGCCCACGATCCTCGCCGCTCACGGTGTCTCGATCGCCCTGCACACCGCGCTGGCGCTCGCAGCCGTCGCGTCCGCCATCTACACCGTCGCTCGCGCCGCCGGACTCGCCGATCTCGGACGCCGCGTCGATCTCGCCGAGCGCTCGGTACGGCGTGGCGAGGGCGATCCGGGCCTCAGCGACGCGCTTCGTAGAGACGCCGAGGGGGAGTGGGAGTGAACGGGGAGATCCGGTCGGCCGCTCACGCTCGGGAGGAAGCACGCCCATGACCGGCCGCGCTTCCGTCGAGACCTTGCCCGGCGCCTGGCGGACGCAGGCCAAGACGCTCCGCCAATACGGGGGCGAGACACCGGCCGTGGCCCTCGAGGCGTGCGCGGCAAAGCTCGAGGCCACGCTCAGGGAGAGGGACGAGACCACCCTCTCGCTGACCGACGCCGCCAGGGAGAGTGGCTACTCCGCGGACCATCTCGGCCGCCTCGTGCGCGACGGCAAGATCCCGAACGCCGGACGGCCCGGCGCGCCCAGGATCGCCCTGAGCCACCTCCCCCGGAAGACCGGAGCGGCCACCCCGCGTCTGGCCGAGAAGGCTCCTCTGCGCGAGATTTCGACCGCGCAGATCGTGCAGTCCGTCATCGAGCGAGGAACCTGATGATGGCACGCACGAAACGACACCGCCGGGGCTACAGCGCCGGCGAACGGGGCCGGAACCGGGTACGGGTCTTCCCGGATCCCAAGACCGGCCTGATCCAGATCGAGTGGCGCGACGACGGGCGTAGGCTGAGCAGGTCGCTCAAGCATCGCGACTGGAGGCGGGCAAAGCGGCAGGCGGACGAAATCGCCGCAGGCCACGCCGAGCCCGACTGCTGCGGGTATCGCGAGAGGTCGATTGGCGATTTCACGTCGCTCTCGTGCTCGCGCACGAGACAGGACACCGCATCGGCGCCATCCGTCAGCTTCGATGGCTGGATGTCGATGTGGCGGGTGAGGTCATCCGATGGCGTGGCGAGCACGAGAAGACAGGGTACGAGCACCTGACTCCGGTAACCGCAGAAGCGGTCGCCGCTCTGGAACTGGCGCAGAGGAGGAACTCCGGAGTCGGGGACATACCTATGCTGCCCGCGCCGAAGGACCCGTCGAAGTGCGTGAGCCGTTCGCTGGCGCGCGACTGGTGGAACAAGGCCGTAGCGCTCGCAGGACTGGTACCAAAGCGTGGCCGCGGCTGGCACTCCCTGAGGCGGAAGTTTGCCTCGGACCTCATGGGCCAACCGCTGAAGGTGCTATGCGAACTCGGCGGCTGGAAGACCGCACAGACGGTCCTCCAGTGCTACCAGCAAGTCAACCAAGGGCAGCTCAAGAACGCCCTCGAGCACCGCTGCAGAGCCCGTTCCTGACCCCGAACAGCGGGAATCCAACAGCGGGAATCCGACCCGAGATTCCCGTAAGTTCAATGGGCCTGGGTAGACTCGAACTACCGACCTCACGCTTATCAGGCCCCTGAAAATAGGGTGATATCCCCGCAAGACATCGTCTAAGTTCAACGAGGACCGCGCGATCCCCCGTTCTCGCCCTTGCGGGACATCTGGATCCCCTGGATCCAAAAGGCCAGAATTGACACGCCAGATGGTTGGCGTGCCAGGGCCGTATCCGGGCTGGACCATCTATCGTCTATCGTCCTTGAGCACTTGCGGGTCGACGAGGGGTACTCGCGCCAGCTGACTAAACGGGTTACGGCACCTAGCACCGATGGTGTGAGCCTCTTTCTCGCAGGACCTAGGTGCGAGCACGTCGCCAGATCCAGGTCGCCGGGAGTGGGTGGTGGTTGACGACGACGAAGCGACTGGGGCCGCCTCTCCGATCTAGCTCTAGGACGGGTTCTTGCTGGGACCGAGGAACGAAACCCGGAAGGCGGGGCGATCGCGACAACAGCAGTGAGGCCCACGAGAACGAGCGTGACTGGCCTCAGCATCACGCCGGTGACTTCGCCGTGCAGATCCCCATCTCGGGAACGATCGGTTAGGAGGGGATCGAAGCGCTCTGCAGCGGAGGAATTCCGATAACAGGCTTCTCACTACCAGCGCGCAACCAGAACCGCCGCCACACTGCTCCTGCCGACTTGAGGGGGATCCTTACGCTATGGCCGCGCTGACGCGACAGCGCGAGAGTAACACGGTTTCTCAAGCCGGTCGACCCGTAGGACCGTGGCACTCGGCCCGTTTCAGAGTTCCCCCCGCGCGCCCAACCAGCCCCTACCTAGGTTGCGACTTGGCGCGGGATCACGCAGCGCAACGCGAACCACGCCACCACCGCGCCGCCGATCCATCCGAGCAACGCAGACTCCACGGACCAGAGCATATCACCGACCGTCAGTTCCACGCCCGGCGGCAGGTTCGCTTCTCCCCATCTGGACAGGCCCGCCACCGTGAACGCGACCGTTGCTCCGATAGCCGCCACCGACATCGACACCGCCACGCCGGGCACAGACCAGCCGCCGCGGAGGTAAGCCCGCCATCCGCACACACCACCGATCCAGGCACCGGCCCCGCACGATGCCGCCGCCATCTGGAGCGGGTCCGTGAACCCCATGACGCGGAACAACCCCGTTAGCGTACCCGCCGCCGCGAGGATCCCGGCCACTGCGCACAGCACCGCGAACCCGAGACAACCGATGAATCGCGCCGCCAGCTTCATCTCCACAAACACCTCCAACTCGGCCAGAGCGGTTCCCGGATGGTTGCCGCCGCAAGAGTACGGCTCCTTCGCCTGGCGCTCCCGGCTCAATTCAACTCACCCAATACCTTACCCAATACCGCTCCGGTGGGGAACGCTGCGCCTGTCCTAACGCTGGATGGAGTTACTGCGATTTTGGTGGACACCTTAGAGCGTTGGAACAACGGGGAGGTGCTCTATGTCTGGATTTGGGCGGCGGTACGCATCGGAGTACCGTGCGCGGATGGTGGAACTGTTTCGTGCGGGCCGTAGCGCGGAGGAACTGGCCCGGGAGTTCGAGCCATCGGCGACGGCGATACGGCGCTGGGTGGAGCAGGCGGACCGGGACGAGGGTCTTCGCAAGGACGGTCTGACGACGGCCGAGCGCAAGCAACTGCGGGATCTGAAGCGTGAGCTTCGCCGGGGGAAGCTCGAGCGTGATATCCTTGCAGAAGCCACGGCCTGGTTCGCCCGGGAGAGCGGATCGATTCCCAGAGGGGATTCCGGTTCGTGAGCGATGACCAGGCCATGTATCCCGTGCGCGTGTGCCGCCAGTCTGGGTCTCTCCCCGAGCGAGTACTACGCGTGGCGTAAGCGAGGACTCTCGCAGCGGGCTCGTGAGAACGCGGCGCTCACCACCGAGGTCCTCAAGATACACGCCATGAGCGGCGCGACGTACGGGGCGCCGCGGGTCCACGCCAAGTTGAGGGCCCGGAGCCGCACTCGTGTGGCGCGGCTGATGCGGATGGCGGGGATCGAGAGGGTGAGTCGGCGCCGGGGGAAGGGCAAGACGACGCAGCAGGCGGCCCACTCGAGGAACGAGACTTCTCGGCCTCGGGCCCCGACGAGCTCTGGGTGGCCGACATCACCTACGTGCCCACCCGCGAGGGCTTCCTCTACCTCGCGATCGTGCTCGACGCCTGGAGCCGACGGGTGGTGGGCTGGTCGATGGCCACGCACCTCAGGACGTCTCTGGTGCTGGACGCCTTCGACATGGCGCTCACGTAGCGCAGACCCGATGGGGTGATCCTGCAACCCGCACCGCAGACACTCAGCCCTTGGCTACCAGCGCCCGTCAACTTCGAGCGCAGCCGCGAGGCCGCCTTCTACTCCCCCGCTACGCAGAAGAAGCTTTTCCAATCCCCTTACCATAGGAGGAGCCAGAGCCATCACTTCTAACAGAACTTCACAGAACAAGAAAACCACCACTTTCGACTGTCCACTAAATCGAGTAACCCCATCACCCATTAGCACCGCAAGCACGAAGGCGGTGATGCCGGTCTTGACACGATTCCCTCCAATCGTGAAGTGCACCAAGGATCGTCCCCCAAGTAGTTGGACCCCTGAACTGTGGGGGATAACTTCCACAGCCTCGACATCGAACTACCAGAGATCCCAGGCACTTCCAAGCGTCGGAAGCCCGATGGGGAGAAGTCGAGCTGTTGGTTGCTGCGGGCCGCCTACGGGGGGCAGACCGCACCGGACTTCACCTGCCCAGCAACGGCCCAACGGCCAAGGCGCTTCCGATGGTTGCGTCCGTAGAGCAATGTAGCAATCACTCCCATGAGGACCAAGAAGAGCCACCGCACAACCCAACGTAGCGACTTCGCCAGCTAAGACCTCCAGCTGCTATCCATACCGGCATGCTAACAAGCGAGTTGCTCCTGAGCCACGGTGTGATAGCCTGCGAACGCGTTCGCGCGCGTTGTCGGACCGCTCTCAATTCGGGCCGTCCGCCGCCTCGCACAGCGCCACCAACGCGGCCCGGTTGTCCGCCGCGTCGCCGGAACACGCTGCCCGCGCCAGCAGCGCCAGCCAAGCCGGAAAGAGAACCGCCGGGAAGTCGGTCGTAGTTTCACTTCTGGCGTTCCGTCGTTAGTCGTTTCACCGGCCCCGCACCGGGAGGTTCTGCCCAGACCTTCGGGGGGCTAAACCATACGCAATCGAGTCCGGGGATCCGCGAGCCCGCATGTCCCGCCGCGAGGGGTTCAGGGGGTGTCGCAGGGAGAGTCAGGGCTGGCACCACTCGAACTGGCGGCGGAACACTCCGCCTCGAAAGTTATTTATCCAGTCACGGAAGGCGGGGGTGTTGGGCACGCACAGGCCCGTGTGCAGAAGGTCGATCTCCCTAACGAGGGAAAGACGGGTCATGGTAAAGGGAAGGGGCCCAGACAACCCGGCATTGTTGTTCAAGAACAACCCTCGGATCCTGACCGCGTCGCCCAGCTTCGGTGGAATTGAGCCAGAGAGATCGTTATACGAGAGAACAAGGCGATCGAGTAATGCGAGACTGCCCAACTCTGGTGGAATCGGGCCGGTGAGACGGTTGCGGCGTAGGTCCAGCCCTTCGAGCTGAACGAGACTGCCCAACTCTGGTGGAATCGGGCCGGTGAGACGGTTGTCTTCTAGGTCCAGATCGCGGAGCCAGCGCAGGTTGCTGAGCTCGGGCGGGATCGGGCCGCTCAGGCGGTTGGTGGTGAGGTACAGTGTCCGCAGCGCCGTGAGGCCGCCGAGCTCCGGCGGGATCGGGCCGCTCAGGGCGTTGAGGTTGAGCAACAGCCATTCCAGGGCCCCGAGTTTGCCGATCTCGGGGGGAATCGGACCGCTCAGGGCGTTACGGTTGAGATGCAGCACCTCGACCGCCGTGAGGTTACCGATCTCGGGCGGGATCGGGCCAGTCAGGCGGTTGCTGCCGAGGCGCAGCTCCTCCAGCCGTGTGAGGTTGCCGATCTCGGGCGGGATCGGGCCGCTCAGGCGGTTGCTGCCGAGCAGCAGCGTCCGCAGCGCCGTGAGGTTACCGATCTCGGGCGGGATCGGGCCAGTCAGGTTGTTGGCGAAGAGGTTCAAATACTCGAGGCTGGAGAGATACCCCAACTCCGGGGGGATCCGGCCGGAGAGGCGGCTGTTGTTCTTGTCGAGACCGGTCACCCGGCCGTCTGGACCAGTCGTTACCGCATTCCATTCACCCAACGGGCGGTCTGAGAGCCACCCTACGCCCGCGTTTCCCCCTGTCCATCCCGGACCCCCCGGACCCCCAGTCGCGTGATAGAACGCCTCCAAAGCGGCACGGTCGCCCGATACGGTCACGGCGACCGTTGCCCGCGCCGTCAGCCCGCCGGGATCGGCCGCCGTGACCGTCACCGTTGCTGTGCCCGGCGCCACACCCGCCGCGATTGTCAGAGTGTTGCCCGACACTGAGGCCGTAGCGATCGCCACGTCGCTCGTGGTCGCGGCATACGCCAGCCGGTCCCCGTCCGGGTCCGAAAACCAGTAAATCAGGTTCACGTCCCACGCCGCGCCTCCGACCTCGAGAACCACATCCCCCCCTTCCGCCGTCACCTCCGGGGGCCGGTTCGGGACCGTGACAGCGAAGGCTTGGTGCGCCGCCCCGCCGTCGCCGTCGCTGGCCGTGACCGTGACCGTCGCAGTCCCCTGCCCCACCCCGGCGACCGTCACCGTGCTTCCCGCAACCGGCGCCACCGTCACGCGTGAGCGATCCGACGAAACCACCGCGTACGACAGCCCGTCGCCGTCCGGATCGGAGAAGTAGGCCGCCGCGTCGACCACCGCCGTCTCTCCGAGCGCCACCGTCACGGCGGGAAGGGAGCCCACAGCGACCGGAGCGCGGTTCGGGATCGTGACCTCGAAGGCCTGTTGCGCCGCGCCGCCGCCGCCGTCGCTGGCCGTGACCGTGACCGTCGCGGCCCCCTTCGCCACCCCAGTGACCGTCACCGTGCTTCCCGCAACCGCCACCGTTGCAAGGGCCGGGTCCGACGAAACCGCCGCGTACGACAGCCCGTCGCTGTCCGGATCGGAGAAGTAGGCGGCCGCGTCCACCACCACCGTCTCTCCAACCGCCACCGTCACGGCGGGGGTGGAACCCACAACCTCCGGAGCTCGGTTCGGGACCGCGACGGCAAAGGCCTGTTGCGCCGTCCCGCCGCCACCGTCGCTGGCCGTGACCGTGACCGTCGCGGTCCCCTTCGCCACCCCGGCGACCGTCACGGCGCTGCCCGCGACCGCCACCGTTGCAAGGGCCGGGTCCGACGAAACCGCCGCGTACGACAGCCCGTCGCCGTCCGGATCGGAGAAGTAGGCGGCCGCGTCCACCACCACCGTCTCTCCAACCGCCACCGTCACGGCGGGGATTGAGCCCACAGCGACCGGGGCTCGGTTCGGCCCGTCGGGCTCGGGGGCTGTCAGGTCTGCCGCGTCACCCGAACACGCCGCCGCCAGCAGCGCGAGCAGCGTTGGAAAGAGAATCTCCGGAACGTTGGCCGCCCTCTTCATGGACGCGCCTCCAAAGGGCTTCCCGGCTGTTGTAGTACGTTAATCACCTGACAGTAGGCCAGAAGAAAGGGCGGTCGCCAGACCGACCTCGCCGGGGTTAGTGGAGAAGTGCTCAAAACGACTCAACAACCAACGGGAGAGCAGAACGAGAATGACCACCGTCTAAGGAGAGAAGATAGCGCGTCGGAAGCTGTCTTTGCTACAACTCGCCCAGGAACTCGGGCAACGTCTCGAAGGCGTGTACGGATCGTGGGCTGTGTACGGTCGCGACGGTCGCGGTTCGCGCTTCCCGCTTCCCGCTGTTTGAAGCCATTTCCCTGCTCATTCATCCCGATGGAACCTTCTTCGTCCTGCAGCCCGGCAGTTCCACGGTGGAATCGAGACCGAATCCGGCATGTGGCACGTCTGTCTCGATGTCGAACTCGATGCCCGGTGACGGCAGCCATCCCAGGTGCGCCGAGCCGCTCGGCTCAATGCAACGATCGCCCGCCCGAACGCGGAACCTTCCCTCGTGGAGCAGGACGGATTCGTTCACGTCCTTCTGTGGATACTGTTGGAACATGATCGGCTTCAAGTCAGGCGTTACACCGGGGTCAGGTGCATCGAGGAACTTGCACGGTTGCTCTGGTGCGCAACAGCTGCCGGCCCTCACGTCAGAAGACTTGCGGTCTCGCTTGATGCCTGTGGAGGTCGAATCGCCCAGTCTCTAGCTCGACAACCGTACCAGTCGTCTCCGGCCCGATCGTACGAGTGGGGGCTGTAGGGTTGCGGTTTTCCGGACACGGGAACGCCGTCACCATCAGACGGCCCTGCGTGCACCACACGCCCCCCCCCCGGCTATGCCTCTGCTTCCCGCCATACTACACGGTTTTCCCGGTATTTCGGGACGGTCGGATCAGATGCGCGCCAACGGCAAGAGTGGCAGATCGTGCAGTCCTGTATGAACTTACGTGATCTCCTGCCGTGATTCAGGCCTCTGGCGATCCGCTGGGCCAACACCCACAAGACTGCTGCCGAGGCGGTCGAGGTGATCGCCTACTTGGTCGCCACGGAACGGGCGCTCGCGGCGTTGAAGCCCGCTGGCAACCCGGAGTCCGATGCTCGTTAAGTTCCTCGCCCGCGGAACCGGCTCGGCAGGGGCGGCGGCCGGCTACCTGCTCGGTGCGCGGGACGCGGCCGGGCAGCCGCGCGAGGGCGTCGAGGTGCTCCGGGGAGATCCCCACCAAGTGGCTGCGATGGCCGACGCGCTGGCGTTCGATCACAAGTACACCTCCGGCGTGATCGCCTGGGCACCCGACGACGCTCCCACCGACGCGCAGATCGGCGCGGTTCTGGATAGTTCGAGCGGACGGCCTGGGCGGGGTTGGAGCCCGACCGCTACGCGTGGGCGGCCGTGCTGCACCGCGAGCGCGGCGGCGGCGCTCACGTGCATGTCCTCGCCGCACGATGCGACCTGGAGACCGGTCGGAGCCTCAACATCGCCCCGCCCGGCTGGGAGAAGACCTTCGGCCCGCTCCACGACGCCTTCAATGCCGAACACGGCTGGAGCCGGCCGGACGACCCGGCGCGGGCGCGGGCGCAGCAACCCGGACACCGCGCCTACATCGAGGCGACGCGGCTGCGCGCCGGCCTCGCCGTCGAGGCCGCCCCCCGCGACCTGATCCGGGACTACCTGCTCCAGCGTGTCGAGAACGGCACGGTGCGGAACCGTGCGGATGTCGTCAGCGCCCTGCGGGAGGCCGGGCTGGAAATACCGCGTCAAGGCAAGGACTATCTGACCGCGCTGGATCCCGAGACCGGGGACCGCTGGCGGCTGAAAGGGGAGATGTACGCAAATGACTTCAACCGCGAACGACTTGACCGAGCGATTGCGGAGACGGCTGGCGTCCGAACGCCGGGAGATCGAGGACCTGACCGCGAGCGAGCTCAAGCGGCTCGGCGAGAACTCGCGGCGCGTCGCGAGGAACGCGCTGCGTACCATCGAGCGCGATACGGAAGAGGCGACCGGGCGGATGCGCGCGCTGCTGCTCAGGGCTTGGCTCCGGCCGCTGGTGGTCGGCCTGAGCCTCTGGCTCGGCATCTTCGGCGGGAGTTGGGCGACGACGCACTGGTTGTCGGCGCGCGTCCAGTCCAGCATCGAGACCGCCGGCGCGCTCGAATTCCGCATCGAGCAGGCGCGCCAGTCGCTGGCCCGGATCGAGGAGGGAACTTGGGGGATTACGCTCCGGGAGATCGAGGGTGAGCGGTTCGTGGTGCTGCCGACGGGCTCGCTGGACGGTCCGCCTTGGACCGTGCGCGGTCGGCCTGCCGTGAAGCTGTCGAGAGAGTGAGGAATCTGTATGACCGAGTTGGAACGGCATTTGACGGCGGGCTTGAAGAGGTTGTCCGCGCAGTACGAGAGGGAACAGCGGCGGCAATCCGAGCAGGTCGAAGCCTTGCAGAGACAAGTCGAGCGGCTCGAAGGGCAGATGACGCGCTTGGCCGATTACTACAGGACGCTCGCCGAGAGGTCGTGAGGCCCTCGGATCTGACGCGTCGGCATGGTCGAGAGCGCGACTATGGGCCGAGCCGATAAGGGCGGCACCAGCCGTGCACACCCTGAACTCGACGAGGGCCGGGGTTTCAGGCGATTACCCTACTCCTACCTCTATCCGGCCGCCCAGAAGATTCGGCACACCCGAACAACATGATGACCGCCCGACGCAGCGGCGTGGGCTAACCCCGCTGTCAAGAAGCTTCCGTATCCCCGGGCGCGCACCCACCGTGCCTTCCACCTGCGATTCGCAGCCAAGGCCTCGAAATACTCCAACCGCAAGTCACTGATTAGCGGGTCGTAGATTTGCTCGTAGGACTTCTTGGAGACAACGAACTCGGCGACGCCGCGCAGTGAGGAACCAACCGGCCGTCGGACTCTTCGGCGACTCGCCAACCGCACGAGCCAGTTCGTAGCGGTTTGCCCGAATTCTCCTAGTCGCCGACCACGCAGATCGCGCCCCTGCGCTTTTTCTCTCGTCACTGCAACCTCAGTTACGTGAGTAGCCAGGCGGTTCCCAGTATGTCCAACGCGGAAGTCCAGAGCGTTTGCCTTCGCCATCTGGCGGACGACTCTATGGAGGGCCAGGCTTGAGTTGTCCAGGGCCGCCTGCGTTCTTCGGATTCCTTCCAGCATGGGAGAACAGTCGAGCGCCTTCTGCGTCCGGCGAATGCTCTCGAACAGCTGGGAGTTGTCCAAGGCCTCCTGCGCTCTTCGGATTCCTTCCAGCATGGGAGAACAGTCGAGCGCCTTCTGCGTCCGGCGAATGCTCTCGAACAGCTGGGAGTTGTCCAAGGCCTCCTGCGCTCTTCGGATTCCTTCCAGCATGGGAGAGCAGTCGAGCGCCTTCTGCGTCCGGCGAATGCTCTCGAACAGCTGGGAGTTGTCCAAGGCCTCCTGCGCTCTTCGGATTCCTTCCAGCATGGGAGAGCAGTCGAGCGCCTTCTGCGTCCGAAGAATGCTCTCGGACAGCTGGGAGTTGTCCAGCGCCTCCTGCGCTCTTCGGACTCCTTCCAGCACGGGAGAGCAGTCCAGCGCTTTCTGCGTTCGACGAATGCTCTCCGTCGCGGTGCTCAGAGCCTCTATCTGACGAAGGAGCCCGGAGGTGTCGTGGAAGCCGTTCATGCCGTGCTCCAGGAGGGGGCGAGCGACCGCATTCGCTCCCAAAAGCTAAGGACGCGCTTGCCGTGTCCGGTGGCCTGATAGACTCTCCGAGCGACTCCGCCCTCGGGTGCGTCCTCCAGGTTGGACTCGACGTAGCCCTTTTCCGCCATCCGGCCCAGAGTCACATAGACAGTGCCGCGCTTCAATTCGTCGCTCGCACGGATCATCTCCAAGCCATACATGCTGCCCTGGTTCACAAGGAGGTGGAGGATGACCGCCTCCTTCTTCGACAACTTCGGAATCTCGTCCATGATTCTATCTTACATTGTGTAAGACTTCCCCGCAAGACCCCCAGCAGGATGGAATGGCATGACCCTCTCGACGAACCCGAGTGGCTCGTACACCCATCGTAATCATTTCCCTTTCTCTAACGCGAAACGACGAGCCCTATGTCGGTGTTACGCGTCCCACGTGACGTTGGGTTGCGGGCCAGCGGTGCCTTGTGAGGTCCGGGCTCGATCTTCCCGGCCCGGAGCCGGTCCAGATAGTCGGCCCAAGCCTGCATCATCACGCGCCGTTCGGGTAGGAACGCCGTCCGGTTGTAGGCCCGGCCGTTGGGATCCCGCACCGCGTGGGCCAACTGGTGCTCGATGAAGTCGGGCCGGAACTCCAGCACTTCGTCCAGAATCGTGCGCGCCATCGCGCGGAACCCGTGCATCGTCATCCGCTCCTTCGGGATGTCCAAAGCCCGGAACGCGCTCCAGAGCGTGCCACGGCTCATCGGCAGCTCCCGGTATGGAAAACGCGCGTTCGGAAAGACGTAGCGGTGGTGCCCCGTCATGGGATGAACCTCGCGCAGGATCGCGACCGCCTGACGCGCCAAGGGCACCACATGCGGCCTGCCGGTCTTCGTTACCGTGTAGCGCCACTCGGCCCCCTCAAGGTCGATGCCGACCCACTCCGCCGTGACCAACTCGCCGAGGCGTACGAACACCAGCGGTGCGAGACGGAGCGCGCATCGAACGGGCAGCGTCCCGGAGTAGCCGTCTAACTGCCGGAGCAACGGACCGACCTCCTTCGGGTCGGTGATCGCCGCGAAGTGCTTCGTCTTGACGGGTGGCAGCGCCCCGCGCAGGTCCGACGACACGTCCCGCTCTGCACGTCCCGTCGCCACCGCGTAGCGCAGGACCCTCCCGCAGACCTGGAAGACGGTGTGCGCCTTCCTCAGGTGGCCGCGTGCCTCGACGCGGCGGACCACGGCCAGCAGGTCCGGCGCCGTGAGTTGGGCGACCGGACTCGCGCCGATGTAGGGGAAGACCTCCCGCCCAAGCTCGCGTTCAAGCCGCCGAACCCAACCCGTGGACCAGTTGGGCGAGTGCTTGGCGAGCCATTCGGGCCGCCGAGCTCGCGTTGAAGGCAGACTTGATTCGCTCGGAAAAACCGATCGTCGGACATGGCCTGCAAGACCTCTACGGTGAGTTGGAGGATGAGCACCGCGATGAGGTAGACCGGCGATTCTATGACGGCGTTCTGAATGCACCCATCAACGCTTTAGGGGCTGACCACCCTACGGTTGAGAGCGTACTGGGTGTGTATGGACAGAGTTTCGGCAGCTCCGTCTACATGGACACGAGGTACTTCGCTGAGCCGACGACGATGCTCAGGGAGCCGTCGCTGAAGGGCGGAAACCTGGTGAAGGACACGCCGTATCCCATCTTTCTCCCGGTCGTCGTTCAGACGATGCTCGACGTTTACGCCTTCTTCTCCGGGGCTGAGCGGCTGAAGCGGTTGGGGGCGGACGTCAGTCATGGTTCACGCGATCCCGGGAACGACCAGCACGGAGACTGGGGACTGGTCCCCGCGTCGGTCGGTCTTGTCGTAATTCGGGTTGCTCCGCATGTTGCGTGGGATGAACACCGCGCGGACCGAGAGGAATTCAGCAGATTCAAGGCGACGCATCCGCCCGGGTACGCGACGTGGTGGATGTACGGCGGACAGACGCTTCTGTTCTACGGCGCCGACAAAAATTATCCCGAAGACGGGGAGACCGTCATCGACGGCCTCGAGTGCAAGGTCTGGTATGCCGGAAGGCTCGGCATGCACCCGCGCGACCTTTATCGGCTCGCGGACGCGCTCGAAGCTCCAGGTGGTCCAATGCCCAACCGAGTGCTCAAGCTGGCGATCTAGTACGTAGCCCCCGGGTCCGGGCACCATGCCCGCACTCGGATGTCAGATTCAAGCCCTGTTGACCGCCCGTCGCGTAGTGATTCGCCACCTGTTCGATCCATCCTAAGCACCCGGAAGTTGCGTCGCACATTGAGTGTGAGCCGGATCGGGCGGACAAGCGGACGGTCAGGCAAGGTTGCTGAGAGAGAAAGATGGGAAGACTTGACTCTTCGAAGACTCGAGTGGCTCCAGTGTTCGACAGACTCTTCGACTGTGATCCGACGGGAGCTGTCTGGCTCGACCGTCTGATCCGTCTTGGCTCAAGGGCGAATAAGGTCGACTTACCCAGCTCCGTTGGCGAACTCGTACCGGGCCATCCCCGAACGTGGGGAGAGAACGAGTTGCCCCTCTCACCACCCCTGGGACTGTTGGAGTGGCTGATCCAGAATATCACGCCCGAGGCGGTAGCTAAGTCTGATACGAGTGAGGGGACCCGCCGGAAGCGACTGGCGCTGGCTCACCGTGATCCCGATGTAGTGCAGGAAGCACTCACACGGTTGCGCGCCGGAGAGAAGGGAAAGAAATGGTTCGTTCTCGAAGGCGAGTCCTGTCCGGACGCCTATATCGAGACCGACAGTATCGTTCTGGTTGTGGAGGGAAAGCGCACCGAACGATCTACCACCAGCAAGACGACTTTCATGGAGAAGCGAAGTCAGTTGGTCCGCCACATGGACGCTGCGTGGGAAGTGGCTGGCGGTCGAAGGGTGATAGGGCTGCTTCTAGTGGAGGGAGAGAGGCCTGATCCGATGCTGGTATCGGAGCGATGGTCCTCAGCCTCAGATGAACAGCTTAGGCCTGAATTACTAGTGCCTAGTCTCCCTCATCGGACAGCCAAAGAGCGGGATATCATTGCGGCGAGTATCCTCGGGGCGGCTACTTGGCAGAGGGTTTGTGAGGAATTCAGCATCGAGTGGCCGCCGGTCGAAGATCCGGGCTGGTTCACGGATGGCTGATCGAAGTCGGCTATAATCGGGAGAGGGTCGCGTGGACCCGGCCCGGAGACCCGATTCGAGTCCTCCGACATCATCGGACACTAGGAGGTGGCCCAGATCTTCTAAGGTGAAGAGAGGGCTGTGGACACAAGTTGAGAGTGTACAATGAGTCAAGTAACACTGGGACAGACCATTGGCAGGTACTACGACGATCAGTGTGTTCGCGATACGGATGGTCGCGGCCGATCCTGGGAACACTGCTACGGGTTCTTCCGAGAGCACTGCGGGGACCTCCTACAGGTAGCAAATATCGCTGCCCTCCAACTGGGCTTCTACCTCGCGAGCTGGGGTATGTATCGGGGTTCCAGCTTTCTCTTACAGCGTACGTACACTGCCCACCTGCCCGTCATCCGTGCCTTGGCGTCGCCTAAGTTCTCGAACCTCTGGCAACGTGATATTGGCACCCACGATGACGACGTCAAACTCATCATGGCACTGGTGGAGTCGGTGAGGACCGCGTACGAGCCATTCGGGAAGCCGACGGACACGCTGACCACGAAGGTCCTGCTGGGAACGATAGGTTGCCTCCCGGCGTGCGACCGCTTCTTCATCAAAGGTTTCAGGGCACAGCGGTATCCGTATTCTTGTGTGAATAGACGCTTCGTCGATCGCATCCTACGGTTCTGCATTGACAATCGGCTGGAACTGGCCGAGCTACAGTCCAAGATCATTGATTGTGGTAGCCCCCGGTATCCGCTCATGAAACTGGTGGACATGCACTTCTGGCAGATCGGGTCCGACCTGGAATCCCCGTGACTTCCTGAAGCAAGACGACGTCCGCATCTTCGCGCTGAACCATCTCCCACAGCTCGGGCTGGGATTCGCCCGCCTGGTTGACGTTCCACGTGAGGAACCTTCACTGGCGTTGGGCCTCTCCATCTACGAGTAGGTAGGCCGCCCAGTTGTCCATGAGCCGACGTCGGCGCTCGAACAGGTCCGAACGCCTGTAGGCCGCCTCGACCTTGTTCTTCACCACATGCGCCAGCGCCGCCTCGACGACCTCGCGGGGATGGTCAGTCTCCTCGGCCGCCCAGTCCCGGAAGCTCGACCGGAACCCGTGAGGCACGGCCGCGATCTCGAGCGTTGCGAGCAATCGACCCCACATAATATAGGGGATTAAGGTGGATGTAAAGAGATATTATGAGCCGGTAAGATCGGTGATGAATGCTTATAAAGTGTTGATAATACGGTAGTTTATGGAATACTCTGGATGACTACGAACGCTGCTGGATTCTATGTGTCCATCATGGCGCTGATCTCGGCCCTCAGTTCCTCCTTCGCGTAGTCGGGCGACCCGAAGCCCGTCTTGATCCCTTCGACGAGCGTCTCGCGGTTCATCCGCTCGGGGTGGCCGGTGCTGTGGCCCAGCTCGTGGAGCGCCGTCTGGTAGTAGTGGTTGGCGGAGGGGAACTGTCCCCGTTCGGGGAGCACGACCTCGTCGCGGTTCAGGTGGTAGAAGGCGCGGTCGCCCGCGACGTGGCGTATCGGAACCCCTCCGTCCTCGAGCACCCGTTCAGCCTCCTGGTGGGTCTTCCAGAGCGGCTCGGGCGTCGGGGTGGACCGTGCGGGCAGCCCGTCGGCCTGCTCGGCGTTGAACACGGTGTACTGGCGGACGAAGGGCGCCTTGAGCCGCTCGTAGCGGTAGACGCGCTTGCCCTCGCCGTCCCTCCTGGGCTGGCCGTGCTCGTCGGTGACGGCGGTTCTCTTGTGATCCTGGAAGGAGAGGATGCGGGTGCCGGTCTCGCCCTTCCGGACCTGTCCGCCGCGGGCCTGGATCTGGCGGTAGGTGCCCCAGCGCACGTCACCGTAGCCGCGCTCCTGCTGGACGGCGGCGAGGTGCAGGCTGTTGCCGCCACGATAGGAGCGGTCGGTGTCCACGTTCGCGGGGAGCACCCGCTCGCCCGGCGCCCAGGGCTTCTGCCAGGGCGCGGTGCCCTGCTTGATCTGCTCGATGACCCGGTCGGCGAACTTGCGGTGGTATTCGTCGTGCTTCATCGGTCCACCTCCTCCCCGTGCGGGTCGGCGCCGGCGTCCAGGATGTCTTCCTCGCTCCCGACCTCCTCGGGGAAGAGGCCGTACTCCTCGGCCAGGTAGGCCGGGACCTCGAGGGTCTCGCCGCCGTCGCGCGCGAGTTCCCGGTCGAAGTCTTCGAACGTCTCGACGCGGATGGTCGTCTCACCGTTCGTCATGGGTTCACCTCCTTGGGTTGGTGGGTGCTGCTTTGGGGGGGTTCCTCGACCCCGCTCGATATCGGTTCGGTGACCCAGCGGCCGGTGGCCGCGTCGTAGCCCTGGACTTGGATGGCCTCCTCGACGAACCGCCTGCCCCGTTGCCGGGTGATGTGGAGCACGAGCGAGATGCCGTCCACGACGCCCCGGCAGGTGACGTCCCAGGGGAGCGCGCCCTCGGCCTGCATGGCGCAGCTCGCCAGGCGTGAGAGCGCGGAGCGGGCGTTGTTGGCGTGCACGGTGGGGAGCGGCAGCTATCGACGATGTGCGGACATCGTCGTAACTAAGTGATATATAGTTACTTAATAATGTCGTAGTTTTTGGTTTGACTCGTTTCTATCGTATGTGATCCCGTATATTTCTAGCGCGATTACACGGGACCATACGGTACGTTCGCGGAACCCGTGACGGGTTCTCCCTTGGGCGTCGCGCGGGGCTGAGAAAGACCCGGCGGATGACGGCGTGGCGATCCGAAGATTGGAATCTCGTCGCCACGGCGCGGGCGTGCGGGTACGTGCTGGCGCCGCGCGATGAGGCAATCCCGAAGTACGGCGCGCGTGGTCACGTCCGGGTCGCGGGGTGCTGACGGGCGGGTTCGAGTTCCACACCTTCGGTGCGGACTAAGGTGCTTAAGCCAGCCTACCCTTTGGGGCCACGCTTCGCGGGTCCCCGGCAGGGGCTGGCGAGGGGTGGCTCCGCTTCCCCTTCGAACCCCCAGCTTCCCGCGCCGCTGCCGGGGCAGCGGTCGCGCGGCCGGTGCGCCCCCCCGAAACCCGCCGCCGGTGCGCCGATGGCTGACCCACCGCACCGCCATGGTCGCCGCTCGCGCCACGTCGGCCGAGCTCGCCAGCGGGCGGGCCAAGGCCGTGGCCATCGATAGCCGCATGATTGAGATGGCCGCGATCTTGCTGTTCACCGGGATTGGGACGAAGTCCGCCAACCTGTAAGAGGCCGCGGGCGATATCGCCGACGTTGGACTGCCGGCGCCCGCACCGCTCGTGCGGCGTGCCCGTCACCGTCAGCCAATTGAAGGCGCGGCTGCGGGTCACCTCGATGTCACGCCAGACGGCGAGGAGCCGGCCAAGCGTATGGGCCGAAGCCGGGGAGGCCCCGACCGACCGGCAGCCCGGCCCTCGACGCCTGGCATGAGGGAAGTTCGCTGGGCGGAGGTGGTGGGATCCGAACCGGCGGTTTAACGTTAGTGATGCGCGGCTGTCCACACCGGTGGATAGACCGTCACCCCACGACACATGACAGAAAAGAAGGAGTCGGTCTCATGCGAAAGCGCATCGTTTTTTCCGTCGCGGCGCTGATCGCCGTTCTTGCGACGCCGGGATGCAAAGAAAGTCCAACCACACCAAGTCCAACCACACCAAGTACAACCACACCGCCGGAATTCGAGCCCGGGCCGCTGGGTGCGGTCACTTTGGAGGCAGGCAAGGCCGTGCGGATCCGCATGCTGCTTTCGGTCACGGTCACGCCGTCGCTGGGGGCCGTGTCCCAGCACGGGGCCGAGTTCGCCGTCGAGGACATGGGTCCCGTTCACGGGCGCCAGGTCGACCTGGGCGATCCGGTTGACACCAGTTGTTCGCCGGAAGGCGGCCGCGAAGGTGCGCTTGGAATCATCGGGGACCCGCAGGTGGCCGGCGTCATCGGAACAATCTGCTCGGCCGCGGCCGTGGCGGCGTCGCCCGTCATCAGCGACGCGGGCTTGGTCATGATTTCGCCGGGCAACACCTCGCCGCGGCTCACCTCCGACCTGGCCGGCAACGCGAACCCCGACTATCACGCCGGTTACTTTCGCGTGTCGTCCAACGACCTCCACCAGGCACGCGCCCTCTCGGACTTCGTCTACAACCAGCTGGAGCTGCGGAGCGTGGCCACCGTTCACGACGGCGACCCCTACACGTCCGCCCTCGTGGCGGCGTTCGCCGACGCGTTTTCGGCCCTCGGGGGCAAAGTGCCGGCCCAGGCAGAAATCGAGAAGGGTGACACCGACATGACGGAGGTTCTGGAGCAGTTCGCGGTCGCCGGCCCGGACGCCATCTTCTTCCCGCTGTTCATCACGGAGGGATCCGCCTTTGCCGCGCAGGCCCGGGCCTTCGACAGGCTTGAAGGGACGACCCTGATTTCAGCGGACGCGCTGCTGGTGTCCGCGTTCCTGAAAACGCCGCAGTCGGAGGGGATCTACTTCGCGGGGACGGAATCGGACTTTCGCTCAAACGTCAACGAGGTGACAGGACGGAGCGGGGAGCAGGTTCTCGCCGCGTTCGAGGCCAGGCACGGCGGGTTCCCCGAGTCACCCTATTGGGCGCACGCCTACGATGCGACCAGCATCCTCCTCTCGGCCATCGAGGCCGTTGCCGTGGAGGACGGTGACAGGCTGCACATAGACCGGGCGGCACTGCGCGAGCAGGTGGGGGCAACCGCTATGAGCGGCCTGGTCGGGACGCTATCCTGCGACCGGTTCGGCGACTGCGGCACGGGACGGATGAACATCTACCACCACACGGACAGGAGCGTCACCGACGTTTCCAAGCTGCCGGTGGTCTACGTATACAGCCCCTGAGCCGGTAGGCGGGCCGGTTTCCGGGGATCGTCCCGGCGATCCGACGGCCACCGGGGCTACGTGGCAGGTTCGAGCGGATGCCGGTGTCCGGTCACCCGGAACTTGAAGTTCTTGTCGGGGCAGACCTTGGGCAGCGAACTCAGCTTGAGCCGGTAGTTTTCGGGCGCCAGTTCAAGCTCCAAGTGTTCGGGGGTTTTGGGGGGATTCCGCAACCCGAAGCGTAAAGGGTGATCACAGGGGTGACGGAGGACGTTTTATGGAATACGTAACGCACAGTATATCATAGATTTACAGCTTATACTCAGACTTGACTTCCACACACAGACGAGGGATGCCGAACCCGAGCGGCCCAGAGCCTGCCAGGATGTCCGCACCTCCGTCCGCACCCTCGGAGCTACGGTACGTTGTGTAGCCTTGAGCCTGGAGGATTGCCTCAACAAGTCTCGCCAGGCTGTGGCCTGAAAACTTAGCAGAGATGAGCCGGGCAATCTGATCCCGGCCGAGCTGTTCGAGGTCGACGCCAACGGCATCGGTCTCGTCATCCGGGTCCTCGATGGTTCCCGTCTGACCCTTGATGCCCGGATCGGACTTCCAGGCTGACTGTCGCATCGCCTCCAGCCGGTCCTCCGCGTTGTTGCGCTTGATGCGGCAGATCGTCATGAACGAGCCAAACGAGTGAAGCAGGTCTTTTCCGAAGCTGGCCCGTGGGATGGCTTCGCCGATCCACTTGACCGGTCGCCAGTGGAAGTACGGATCCGGGCCGTTCGGCTCGAAGTGATAGTCGCCTATGATCTCGCCAACGTAGACAGCCGGCTGTCCTTTGAGTGGAAGGACCACTAGATCGCCCACCTGCATTCGATGCGCGAACGGCCAGAGCTGGCTGGCCCAATTGAGAATGGTCTTAGGCTTGGCTGTCGCATAGCGGTCGGTCATTGCCGCAAGGAGATCCTCCCGTGCCTTCAAGCGGGCGAGATTGACATCCAGCATGTCCCAGGTGACGTAGATGCGGTCCTCTTGGATGAACTTCTGTTCGTACTCGCCGTGGGCTCCGCCACGCACCAGCCATACCGCCATGAGAGAGTGCCTCGATCTTGCATTAGACTTGTCGCCTCCACATCATGGCCATCGCCGCCGCAGAGGCTGTGACTCCACACTTCCACCCACACCACCCCCTAAGCTGACCTGGGTCACCCGGACGAGCAACTCGCCCGCGAGCCGCTGAACTCTCTGCGTCGGGCCTACACCGGCTGTGTTCCAGGATCGCCGCCTTGACCAACCGCGAGCTGAGCTAAGAGGCGCCACGGGCTCTCGGTGGTTCCTCGGAGTACCACACGCTTCCGTTGGCGAAGGCCTAACCCAGCCCATGGACAGGAGCCCTTTGCCCCGGACCGGGGCCTTGGCGTCTCCGACACCCGCTCGACTCCCCGCCGACGGGGCGAAGGACAGGCCGCCGTCCTGCTTCGATCCCAATGGACGCGGGCGCTGGACCTGATGCGCCAGCGTGGGCGAGAGCGGGATCATGGTCCGAGCCGCTAATGGTTCTCGGCTGCGGAATCGGCCAGCGCTCGAGGATCGGCGGAGGTCCTTCGGCGGCTCGGCGCGGCCTCCGGTTCCAGAGTCTAGCCGGCGAGGTGGGCGGCCCAGTCCGCCGTCATGAAAGCACCGATTGACCGGCCAACCGTCGACAAGCTGCTCGGAGCCGTCTCTAAGTTCAGTGCGCAGGAGGGCCTATTCGTCGCTTGGGGAGGCTTCAAGACCAACGTGCAGAAGGAGTTGGCGGGCAGCTTCTTCAAGGTTCGACTCTGGACCCAGAAGGAGCTCCTTGAGCAGCTGTTCTGGAGCGCTTTCATTTCAGGCGTTGGAGGCGTTCGCCAACATCTCGATCGATGAATCACTTCGAGACCCTAAAACGGTAGAGCTTGAGTTTCGCGGACAGGCGGTGAAGTGGACATCCGAGGAGATTCAGCGCCAACTGAGCACTGAGGAGAAGTACTCCCAGGCTCTTCCAACCCTCACAAGGATTGACCTTCCGAAGGACCGGAAGCTTTGGGCGTCGTTCAAGCGCCTTAAACGAGTTCGTGACTCGACAGTCCACTTGAAGAGCGCTGACTTCTATGTCAAAGGACACTTAGATCGTGAGTCGCTTCTCCATCAGCTCCTCGACGGCGACCCCCGCCAGATGGTTCGTGTCGCGATAGACATGATGCGCCATTTCACCGCTGACGCCGATGTACCCTGGTTGGAGCATGCTGAGGCTCAGCTGAAACCTAGCTAGTCCGGACGGCGTAACCCCGAAACCCGAATCTCAGGATGGCGAGCTGCTTTCGGCGTACAGCCTTGGACGGGGAAAGCGATCGAGGAGCAATGACCAGCGAAACTGAGGTTGAGCTACGAGTCCGCTTGGGAGACGCAGAAGCTTCGCGAGTCATTTCAGATTGCGGGAGGCTAGGTCGGCTCCTGTCCGCCCAAGCGGTGCGCGCCGCGTATGTCAGCCGTGTCTTACAGGGTGAGCCGGGATCGATACCAGAGCTGTTTGCGATAGCGCGAGTGAGCAGCAAGGCGACCGCTGTTGAACCGCATGCGATCGGCCGTTGGCAGCGCCGATGTGACGCCCGAGTCCTATTCAACGGCCTGTGGATTTACGTCGAAGTGAAGCATCAACGAGATAGATTCCCATTCGCCCGCGATGGGAACGAGATCACGCCGGGTCTTGTCGGCTACAGTGGATCCCGGCCTGGGGCGGATCCCAGGTACTTGGGGGAGGGCCCTGGAGTCACGTCGGAACCGTTGCCAGGATCGACCCTTTGGCGAGGAGCGATTGAAGAGGCTGCCGCGCAGCTCCCTGAGGCAGAGCCGGGGCTCATCATAGTGTCGGTTCCGGTTTGCTGGACAAGTCGGCGGCCTAATCAAGCCGCCTTCAGGGTGAGCGCCTGACGGACCTGGGCCGGGGTCCGATACCCATGCCGCTCTAGGAGCCACCCGCGGTTGTAGCGTTCGATAAGCGCGTCGATCTCCTGTCTGGCCTCCTCGAGACTCTTGAAGTCGTGGAGGTACAAGCACTCCTCCTTCAGCGTCCGCATGAAGCGCTCTGCGACGCCGTTGCACTCCGGCTCTCCCACGTACGAGGCCGTCGAGCGGATCCCGAGCCAGGCCAGCTCCCCCTGGAACTGATGCGCCGTGTACTGCGGTCCCCAGTCGTGCCGTAGGCCGAGCCCCAGAGCGATCTTGGGCGCGTAGTCGTCCATGTGGGTCCGTACGCCCTGGCGGATCGGCTCGAGCGCTGCCCACCGATCGCCCTTCTTCGCCACGTGCCAGCCCACCACGTCCGTGACGCAGTGATCCACCGCCACGAAAAACCAGCACCACCCATCCTCCTTCGTGTAGAACCGCGTCGCGTCCGTGCCCCACAGCTCGTTCGGCACGTCCGTCGTGATCCGGCCACTGTGGCTCCGGTCCCCATGCGGATGCTTCCCGCGTCGTACAGGGGCCAGCAGCCCATTCTCCCGCATCAGCCTGAGCACGCGGTTCTTGCCCACATGGATCCCCTTCGGCCTCAGGCGCGCCCTCACCTTTCGATGACCCTCGCCCAGGAAGTCGCTCTGCTTCAGCACCTGTCGGATCTCCTCTACCAACTCCTCGTCGCTCAGCTTCGTCTTCGGTCCTCGTTTCTTCGGCTCTGCCGGCCCCTCGCTCTCTTCTCGATCCCGGGCCGCATAGACCGTCGAGCGCCCCACCCGCCAGGCCTCGCAGATCATCGTCAGAGGGTAGGGCCGCCCGGTCCCCGGACTCACTCGCGTCCACGCTTCAAGAGCGTCCGTAGCTCGTCCCCGTACCCCCTTTTTTCCAGGAGCTCTCTCGCAAGCTCCAGTCGCATCGTCAACTCTCCCAGCTTCGCCTGGGTCCGGGTCAGCTCTCGTTCTCCAGGGTCCCGGCCCCGGCGCCTCAGCCCCTGCTGACCGGTCTCCAGAAACACCCGCCGCCATTCCTCCAACTCCGGTGGTGAGACCTGCACCTCGCGGCTGACCTCCACCAGATCCTCCCCCCGCAGCAGGCGCAGCACCACCTCCGTCTTATGCTGTGCGCTCCACCGCTCGGGTACCTTCTCACGACCTTCGGTCGCCTTCTTTTCCCTCGGCTTCTGGGCCATCACGTCCCTTTCTCTCTGGACCCGCTCTCTTTGCCAATCTACTGTCCAGAGAAACCGGGGGCGCTAAATTGCGACGCCTTCCTGGGCGTAGAAGATGATGCATGGGCCGCTCTCTTTGGCGATCCTATTGTGGTCGCACGTCCGGATCCAAGAGGGTGGGGGTCGATCGCAGAAGAAAGGCGCCTCGGGAACGGCGTGTTCCGAGATCCGCGAATGAGGCATGTCGCTGGTGTCTGGTTCTTCAGACTCCGGACGTTGACGGGTTTGGAGGATTGTGGCGGGCTGCTTCTCTGCGATTGGGCTCAAGGTGCGCTCAACCCGGCTTATGCGGGGTCCCCGTTGCCAGACGACTTAACCTACTCCCTGCCGAACGTGATCTCCGCACCTCACGAGCTGTAGGGCCACCTTCAGAATCTAGTCCTTCATCCCCACCGCTCCGACTGCTGAGCACGCCCCTCTCTCGTGACGTGCCATAAACGCTGCGATCCGGGAGTGGGCAGGCGTTGCCGCACGTCGGGACGCCTCCGCCCGAATGGACGCCCTGCGCGCGCGGCTGCCTACGGTCGAGACCGACCAAATTGTCCGATGGATACGCGAGGAGCGGGAGCAACGGCTGTCGTGATCGTGACTCCCGACGCATCGGTCCTTCTCAAGTGGGTTCTTCCAGGCAATGACGAGCAGGACGCGGCGCTATTGTTGCGTGACGAAGCCGTGGCGGGAGCCATCGAGCTGGTCGTTCCCCAGCTCTGGATCTACGAGATGGGCAACACGCTGGCGAGGCGGTTTCCCGATGACGCTGACGAGCTGCTCGCATCGTTGGCCGATTTCGGCCTGACGGAGGCACGGCTGGACTCGAGGTGGAGAACCCGGGCTGTGTCTCTGTCTGTGACGTACGGAGTCGCATTCTACGACGTGGCGTACCATGCCGTGGCGCTCGGCCTCGGCGGTGTGTTTGTGACGGCGGACGAACGATACGCGAGTCGCGCCTCGAGAGCGGGGGGCGTATCGTCGCTGCGGCGCTGGCAGACCCCGTGATGGCGCGAGTCCGAGGGATCGACTATAAGGCGGCGGTCTCGGGCGCTCCAGTAGTTGCGAGGGCGATGCCGACCTCCACGATCACGGCGAAGGCTGTACGAATCAGTCTGAACGGACGCGTCGCCGCCGGATCGCCACGCGCCCGACCGAGCCTTGGGCGATGCTCCCAATACCTTCGTGGGCCCGTTTGGTTTGCCGTCCCGACTCCGAAGAAAGGAGGAGAACAACTGGGATGGTGTCCCACGGCTTGCCCCGACCCGCAGATGCTCCCAGTGACCTACATGATAAGGAGAGAATACCAATGGCCGAACTCACCTTCCGTGCGGCTTCTCCGCTCCGCGTCGATGTGCGGCATTCCAGTAGATTTCCGGGGCTGATCTGCCCCGGCCTCATTGAAGGAAATTCACCTGCATCGACGTCGACACGTGCGCTCATGCCACCAGGCTCGGATTCCCGCTGTTTGATGCCGTTTTCCCGCTATTTCGGTACGGTGGAATCAGATATGGTCTAACGGCAAGAGCGGCAGATCATGCAGTCCCAGTTAAACTTAGAAGACTTCTTGCCGTAATTCATATCCTCCGGCGCACGCCTGATAAGCGTGAGGTCGCTGGTTCAACTCCACCCCTGGCACTCTTTCTCCCACGAGCTTCCAAGCCTCGCCGCACCGCTCCGATATCAAGGGACCTCACGGACGATCGGTCGATAGGTGATTCAACCGAGCGCCCGCTCCGGGGTGCGAGCTCGGCCATTTCCGCGCTTAGGCGAGACGGGCGTCGCTGTACGACAACCGCCCGGATCCGGAGTGTAGCAAGTAGGGCCCGCAGGGACCAATTCGTCCGCCGGGCGTGAAAGTTCGGACCCGCGAACACGACCCGTTCCCTTCGCTTCGGGTCGATCTGCCCGGGGCCCGTAACCGGACGCCCGTCGGTGAACCACCCGTGAACTACAGTTTCGTACAGTTCGGACTTGATGTCATAGGGAGCCTTGGTAACGGAGCAGTGAGCGGCTGGCTCATGAGGTTGGATGTCGGCGTGGCGCCCCGCCGTGGCGCCGCCGACAGCGGCGGATGGGGCTGTCGGTCTGGCCTCTGGGCCCTAGCCCTCAACCAGGCCGGGGTCGAGTCAAGATGCTCTTGTCCAAGATTCTCTTCGAAGCGTAGTAGCTGCGAATCGTGTCGTTGATCGAGTCTACGGTCACGGCATTCACGAGATCAGCGTTCTCCATGACACCGCTGAAAGATTCATCGTGACGCACGGTTTCCACTTGAACAGCCTTGGACACCATGCCGATCAAGACGGTATGCGACAACGCGCGATTTTCGCTATTCATCGTGCCCTTCCGAACCACTATGGGTCCTCCGCTGTTGCCCGCGAAGACCGATCCGTCAACGAGAAACTGCCGGTGTTCTGGGTCGCTATCCAGGTAGCCTTGCAGCTGAGCGATCGTCCCGGCGCGAACGACCGGGTAATTCTTGTTGCCGCCTTCAATCATGCCGGCGGGAAACCCGCTCATCGACACAGGCGTGGACTCCCAGAAGCCCATGCTCTTGATTTGTCCCCTGGTCGCGGTGACTTCCCGGTCAACGCTGGAAATCACCAACGCTCCAAACGCATCTGCCGCAGCCTCGTTGGGAACGGGTTCGACATCGCTGTCCAGCCCGAAGGGAGTGACGGCCACGTCCGCCTCCGGGTGAATTGTCCACTTGGATGCGCGGATCGTATAGACTCGCGTGCCAGCGTTCGTGTCCATCCGGACCGCGACTACTGGGGTGTCGTGTACGCAATGTTTGCAGGTCACGATCCACATCGTCGCCCAGTAGTAGACTGCTCCCGTCTTTGGATCCGGATCGGACTTGCCCTCCGCGAACTCGATCGGCGTGTGCGTATAGATGAAGCCCGTCCCTCTGACATCGAAGTCTACGAGCCGCCCATCATGGTAGAGCTGACCGCTCGGGCGGGATGGCGAATCCGGCAGCGTGCCGATTGCGACAACCGATTGCCTGATCTCGCGCAAGGGATCCTCGGGCGTTCGACTAGCGGCTCCTCTATTGGTCATCTGTCGACTCGGTTTGCCGAGCGGAGGCATGCGGTTCGGTGCCGGCGACCGGCTCCAATCGTCCTTTGAACCACGTCGCAAGTTCTTCGTAATCCAAATCTCCCCGGGCCACAGCGGTCACGACGTCTGCCAGGACGAGATCCTCCTCCGCCAATCGATACCCGCTTCTGACCGCCAGCAATTCCACCAAGTAAACAGCCGTGCGCTTGTTGCCGTCCACGAAGCCGTGATTGGAAACGATGCCGTGGACCAAAGCCGCCGCCTTCTGGTCGATGCGCGGATGGTATCCGTGATAGGGACGGGCTTTAGAAAATACGCTTCCTCGTAGCCCGCATCACGATCCCACAAGTCCATTTCCACTCCAGCATGGTATCCGACCTGCGCCTGGGCCGGGAGCGCCGGCAGCAACATCAGCAAAGCGAGAACTGCCACAGCTGCCGTCCTCATGTAGATCCCTCCCTCATGGTTGCAATTCAAGAGATCCCTGGAGCCCTCGGATCCCGGGTTCGGTGGCCCAGGGCGGTCGGGGCAACAGCTCTTGCGGCAATCCGTCACGGACTCTCGCACACTCTGGGCGCCAGGTAGTCCAGGCCCAGCAGACGGACGTAGTTGTGGCCGAGCGCGATGTTGCGGAAGGCGGTGTCGTCGAGGTAGCGCAGGATGCGGCTGGTGACGTTCAGCTCGGTACGATAGACCTCGAAGTCCTTGTCCCGGGATGCCAGGAAGTCGGTTCCGGGCAGAATCCGTTCCGAGTACTCATTCAGAAAAGGAATGTAGACAGCTCGTGCGTCGGGATCCGAGAAATAGGTGTCGTCAATCACGCGCCAGGATATGTCCAGCATCAGATTCGGATGGCGGTCCAGCATCGACTTCATGATCGTGACGTGCCGGGCCGGGTACATTTCGGTGAGTTCCCGCAACAATCCCATGTGCATCCAGACGATGTTGTTGTCGGGATACAGACCAAGCACCCCCTCCATCAGCGGAAGGTACAGGGTCGGGTCTTCATCGTTGCCCAGATCGCCGTAGATGGACAGGGGCATGTTCCGTTCCCGAAGAACCTCCATGAACGGTGCCCACCCGTCCAGGACCTCCTCGGGAATCGGCCCGCGGCCGTTGTCGAACACGGCCTGCTTGACCAGGTTGACCTCGCCCATCCAGGAGAAGACACCCGGATATTCCTCCTCCAGGCGCTGCATCGCGGGGAGAATGGTGGCGGGGCGCGCCAGATCCGGGAAGGTCATCGACATCGTCAGATGAACGTGGGAAGGTGGGTTCGTCACGTACTCGGCAGCGTTGGCGAGGTCATTGTCGAGCGATGGAGTCAGCGGCGTGCCGGGACAGTCCAGGTAGTAGGTGCAGGACGATGAGTCCGGGAGCGTCTGGCCGATGCCGTAGACGTTCGCGAAGAGCACGCCCGTCTCCTCGAGATAGGAGACCAGTTCCTCGAACGGGATCTCGGGACCTCCGAAGGGACGAAAGTGGAGATGCGCGTCGACGACCGCGGTCTGGGGCTCGAGGGCGCGGTCGTAGCAGGGGGCATCGCTGGTCTCATACAACTCCAGTGCCGAGGACGACACACAGCTGGCGACGGCGAGCAGGGCGCCGGTCAGGAGCCAGGGAACACGTCTAGCCGAGGACATCGATCGAGTCAGGGTCTCTTGAGTCGGGTGTGGGCGAAGTATGCTTGGAAGTGAAGTATGCTTGGAAGTGTGGGACAGACCCAACTTCGGTCAGCGACGGGAGAAGCCTCGCAATCGGCTCGTGGCCATCAGAAGACCGGCCCCGAAGGGTCGTCCAGCAACCCTCCGGAGCCGGCTGATCCGTCCGCTGGCGGATCGGTTTAGGCTACCACCTGTACCCCAGCTTGCCGTACAGGAAGGCCCCGTTGAAGCCGAAGGGCGTGAACTGGCCGTACCGGTTGCCGACGCCGTCGGCCGCGCCCGGGTACTCCTGCGGCTTGGTGTTCAGGACGTTCTGGGCCCCAAGCGTCAGCGTCCAGCGATCGTTGAAGGAGCGGGCTGCCTCCATGTCGAAGAGGACGCGCGCCGGATAGTCGATGGTATTGTCCGAGCTGCCCGTGTAGTAGGGAGTCTCGCCGTCGTAGTAGCCACCCCAGTAGCTGCCGCGTACGAGCGCCCGCACGCCGTTGGGGAATGTGTGGTTGACGGCGACGTTGCCGCGCACGTTCGGGAGCCCCTCCTCCAGGATGCGGATGCGCGTGCCCGTGAGGGTGCCGGAGTTGAAGTCCGTCACCTGGGTCGAGGTCCAGTTCCAGGCGGCGGTGATGTTGGTGGTGGAACCGTTCGCTCCTTCCATCTGGTAGGCGGCCACGAGATCGATTCCCCGGGTGCGGGTCGCGAAGTCGTTGATGAAGAAGCGGAACCGCGCCAGCACCCCGCCCGGCCGGATGATGCCGTCGGCCACGAGCTGGTCGATCTCCACCGGGGTGAGCTTTCGGTCGGCGCTCGTCGTAAGACGGTCGTTTACGTTGATCTGGAAGAAGTCGGTGGAGAGGCTGAACCGGCCGCGCTCGAGCACGGCACCCAACGCCATGTTCACCGACTTCTCCGGCGTGAGCGCTTCGCCGCCAAACTCTCGGGCCAAGAGGGATGTCGACGGAATCGTGCCGTTGTTGGTGAGGTCCATGATCTCGGGATCGTAGATCGTCGAGATGTTGAAGGCGTTCTGCTGGCCGGGCGTGGGGGCGCGGAAGCCGGTGCTGGCGCTGCCCCGCAGAGCGAAGCCCTCCGAGACGGTCGTCCGGGCCGCGACCTTTCCGTTCACCGTGGTGCCGAAGTCCGAGAATCTCTCGACGCGCCCGGCGACGCCGAACGTCCACGCGCCTGCCGGATCCCGCAACTCGACGTCACCGTAGCCGGCGAAGTTGCTGCGGTTCCAGGTGCCCTCGGTGAGGGGACCGAAGCCGGTGAAGCCGTTGGAGCCGGGGGTGAAGCCCTGGGTCGCGAGCGGACCCTCGGTCCACGAAGCCTCGTCGCCCGGGACGATCTCGAAGCGCTCGTTCCTCCATTCAGCGCCGCCGGCGACATTCACCCTTTCGTTCACGGCGTAGGAGACGTCGGCGTTAAAGTTGACCTCCTGCTGATCGTAGATTCCCGGATGGAAGTACGGCGTGCACGGCTGGTCCGGGACGGCGATCGAGGTGCCCTGGTCGCTGCATGGCTGGTTCGGCCCAAGCGAGGCGTTCACCGTGTTGTACATGTAGAAGTCCATGTTGGACTTGCCCCAGCTGGCGCTGGCGTCCCAGTCCAGCTGGCCCCGGGTGCCCCTGAGGCCGGCCACTGCGGAGGCGTCGAGCACGTATGCGCCGAACTGCGGCGTGAAGCCTCCCGGGAAGATCTTCTGGAAGGTGAAGCAGTTGGGGTCGTTTAGAACCTGGTTCAACGCCGCGCGCTCGGTCACGACGCCGCCGTTCACCCGTACCTCCGGGCAGCCGGCCGAACCGTCCAGCACTCCGTCGCGCGCGTCGATCATGTCGCCGACCAACAATAGCGGAACCTGCAATATATCACCTTCCGGGCCGGTAACCGGTGTCCCGTCAACTAGTGTACTGTCCCTGCTGGTCCCGAACACGCCGCTACGGGTGTTCGGATTCCGGAAGTAGAAGCCGCCCTCGACCTGCTTGCTTACGTAGTTGCCGTGTCCGTAGAACAAAAGCGCGTCGCTGAACAGGTAGCCCGTGTTCGCCCACAGCTTGATTTCGTCGGATACCTGCGGGGAACCCCAGATCTGCGTGGGAGAGCGCACGTGCTGGTTGCCGGCCCCGACCAGCGCGAGCGCGTCGTTCCGTTGCACGCTGCGGTCGGTGGGATTGGTGTTGCCGTATTCGCCGGTCAGGTTGAGGAACCCGGTCTCCCCGAGAGGCAGACCGATGTTGCCCGCAATGCTGTACATCTCCCCGTCGCCCGGGATCGGATCATCCTGGAAGGGTTCGCTGGTCGTCGCGAACAGATGTCCGCCTGTCTTGATCTCGAGGGCTCCGCCGGAGCGGTTGTTGTTGAGCACGAAGTTCATCACCCCCGCGATGGCGTCGGAGCCGTACTGCGCCGACGCACCGTCGCGCAGCACCTCGGCCTGCTCCAGCGCCATGCCCGGAATCAGTGCGATGTCAGGGCCCTGCGACCCGTCGGCCAGGCCGTTGCCGTACCAGGTGATGACCGCCGTGCGGTGGCGGCGCTTCCCGTTCACCAGAATCAGCGTGTGGTCGGGGGCGAGCCCGCGCAGGTTGGCCGGGCGCGCGAAGGTGGCCGCGTCACTGATGGGCTGGATGTTCACGTTGAACGACGGCACCACGTTGCGGAGCAGGTTGGCGAAGTCGGTGTCGCCCTGGTTGATGATTTCCGCGTTCGTGATGACGTCGACGGGGACGGCTGATTCGGTCACGGTGCGTGGCCGGGCCCGCGTCCCGATGGCGACGATGCCGGCGAGCGCGATGGCTTCCTCGCTGATGGTCACGTCGAGCTGCGTCACCTGGCTGTCCGCGATGCTGACCTCCTGGCGCTCCGTGGCGTAGCCGATCAGCCTGATCTCGACCACATGGGTGCCGGCGGGAATGCCTCCAATCTGGAAGGAGCCGTCGGCGTCGCTCAGTCGGCCGATGGAGAGGGCCGAGATGAACACCTGTGCGCTGCGCACCCCCTGGTTGGTGGCACCATCCCGAACCGTGCCTTCGAGGGACCCCTGGGCGTGGCCCGTGACGGGAAATGTCGCAAATAGCAACAAAATAGTCGCTATGCACCCGAAACGAGTCCAGTTTCCGGCAGGATTCATGCGATGCCTCCCTTTGTCGGTGATGTGACGATTTTCGAAGGTCAAATCCGCCCGAGACCGAGCTAGTGTATCGGCGGCTAAGTGTGATGGGCATGACGTGAAGCGGGCGTTATCTTTCGTGTATGGCCAAGATATCCTGGCAAAGGTCACTCGTGCTAATGCCACTTTAGCGGCGGTACACTAGGGTCGTTGTCTCGACCATCGGAAGGTGCCTCTGCCTGACCAAACCGGCTAGTCACGTTGTTGCCGAACAGAAAGACAAGAAACGTTATAAGGATCCCAAGGACCCAATCAGGGTCGTCGGCGCACGCCACGACGCGTTACGCTTTCGAGATTCGACTCCGGTCCCTGGCTCGTGATCTGGGGGACGCGGATTCGCCACGTCCGAGTCCAGAGAACCACTATCCTCACCGGCATCCGTCAGTTGTGGGGGACTCATGTCATCGGTGTGTCTCTTCAGGGGCATGAACGCTCTCCAAACATAGCCCTGCTCCATCAGCATGGACACCGTATCCAAGGAACACCCCGCATGAGGTTTGTCCCGGGGCCGGGACAGGTTCCTTGGTCTCCCGCCGGAACCTGGAGCGTCCTTCCAACTCCCACGGAGATCGCCGCCCCCGCCAACCCCCGCGCGATAAGCACGAGAGGAACGCGCGCGTTGAGGAAGGGGACGCGGGCGGTGCTCGGACAAGCACCGGTGCTTACCCGTTGGCTGGGTGGCGTGACACCGGGTCGGGAGGGCATGGGCAGTACGGATCGGTGGCATGACCGACCCCACGTTCAGCTGCTGGGCTTCGTGCGCCTCGGGCGTGTGGGCGATCTGGAGCGGACATCCGCTGATGACCAGGAGGAGCCATGGAGCCAGCGTCGCCTGGAGGGCCGTGAGGTCGTCTACGTATGGGCGGACGGGATCTACGTGAAGGCAGGGCTCGAGCGGGACAAGGCGGCGCTGCTGGTGGTGCTGGGCGCGATGCGAGACGGGACGAAGGAGGTGTTGGCCCTGAGATCGGGCTACCGAGAGTCGGTCGAGTCCTGCTCCGAGGTGTTGCGGGATCTGAAGGCACGCGGCATCGAGGCGCCCCGGCTTCTGATGGCGGACGGTAACGCGGCGATCTGGGGCGCAGTACGGCAGGTATGGCCTGAGGCGGGCGAGCAACGGTGCTGGAACCACAAGATGAGGAACGTGCTGGACCGGCTGCCGCAGCGGGAGCAGAGCGAGGCGAAGGATCTTCTCAGGGCCGTGGTCTACGCACCGAGCCGGGCCGAGGCTGTGAAGGCCCGCGAAGTGTTCGCCAGGCGCTACAGGCCGTGGTATCCGAAGGCGGTGGACGTACTTGAGGACGACTGGGAGCGGATGGTGGCGTTCTACGACTTCCCCGAGGATCACTGGAAGCATCTACGCACGACGAACGTGGTCGAGAGCCCGTTCGCTGCGGTACGGCTCAGGACGACGGCGGCGAAGCGATTCAAGCGGGTCGAGAGCGCTACGGCGCTGATCTGGAAGTTGCTCTTGGTGGCCGAGAAGCGGTTCCGAAGGCTCGACGCTCCTCACCTCCTCAAGGACGTGTTTGAAGGAAGGAAGTTCGAAGACGGAAAGCCCGTCTCAACCCAACAGCGGAAGAATGCCGCCTGATACGTTTACACACCTATTGACCCAACCTCGGGCGGCGCCGGTGAGACCGTACGGCGCAATCTGCTCCAGCAATTCGACGTCCACACGCTTCTGCGGCTCCCGACCGGGATCTTCTATGCCCAGGGAGTGAAGGCCAATGTCCTGTTCTTCGACGCCAAGCCCGCACGCGAGAAGCCCTGGACGGAGCGGCTGTGGGTCTACGACCTGCGTCCGAACAAGCACTTCACGCTCAAGATGAAACCGCTCCGGCGAGCGGACCTCGACGACTTTGTCGCCTGCTACCGGGCGAGCGCCACAAGAGGAAGCAGACGTGGAGCCCGGAGAACGAGGGAGGTCGCTGGAGAGCGTTCGAGTACGACGAGTTGGCCAGACGCGACAAGCTGAACCTGGACCTCCTGTGGCTCAGGGACGCTCTGGAGGACAGCGAGAACCTGCCCGAGCCCGAGGTGCTGGCGGCCGAGATCGTGGAAGACCTGCACTCTGCGTTGGAAGCGTTCCAATCCATTGCCCGGGAGCTTGAGCCGTCAGGAGACACTGCATGAATGACAAGACCACTTTCGAGGATGGATCCACCCCTTCCGGACTCGACCGAAAGGCCGCCGCGTGAACGCACCCTTACCCCCGCTTGGTCCTAAGACGAATCGGGCCGGGTCGGTTCTGCCTCCACCGGAGAGGCGGCAGGACGATACGGCATGAGGCGAGGCCCCACGGGACGACCGCACGGTTTCGGCGAACGGGGATGGCCCATGGGATTCCGTTACCCAATGCGCAAAGGGTGATCAGAGGGGTGACGGGAGTGATGTAAGAATAGTTGTAACGTATTTTATATTATATATTTACATGACATATGCCGGCGGACTGGGCAGCCTACTTAGCTGGCGAGTTCGGCGGCCCGGGGATCGTCAATGCGCACGTTCGTCGAACCTGAGCCGACGATGGCGATTAAGACAGCAGTGCCGACACTCGACGCTCGGCTCGGCTGGCAGCCGAGTTAAACCGTCCACGAAACTGGATCAAGCCCAGAAGGTGCTGCGCGCCTCCGCCGATTGCGCCACGACCCTCTTGGACTTGCCACTCGCGCCAGCTCCAATCGACTATCAGTCTCCGATGGACTTCAAGCGAAGCCATGACGAGGCAGAATGAGGCCGCCTTCTACTCCACCGCTTCACGGCGGAAGCTTTGGCTCCCCGTTGCTACGGGAGGAGCCAAGACCAGCTCGGCCTTGCCAGCGCAGCCGCCGTGGTGGGGATGAGCCATGTGCTCGTCCCCATGAATCTGCCACGCGGAGGCGGGCCATTTCCTGGGCTACCCCCCGCGTGGGGCGATTGGAATCTCCCGTTACCGGCTCGATAGTGTGGGATCCGTTGATCGGGGTCCTTGGGAGGCGGTATCTTCAAATGAAGGCCATCGGACTCAACTGGAGGTGACTCAAATGCCTTTGTCCTGGCAGTTACACGCCTTCGGAGCCACGCTTGCGATCTGCACCCTGCTCGGCCGAGCGGAACAAGGTGCGGGTCAACAGCCGGGGTCTTACGGGTGGTACGTGAGCGCGAGCGGCGGGACGAACTGGAATCCCGTGATGAAGCAGGCGGGCCATAACCGGGACAATATCTGTTACCCGAATTTCCGTTGCAGCGGCACGCCGGAGGGCTATCGCTGGTTTTACAACCTTCCCTCGGATCTCGGTACTGCTTTTGAAGTCGCCGTCGGTCGAGATTTCGGCGACGTGCGCGTGGAGGTGTCGGTCTCCCAGCGATCGAACAACATCGAGCAAGAATTCACCGACATTACCTTTCTCGATGGATCTCCGATCCTGCCTAACGAAGACAGCAACTATACGTCGACCAACACCACCAGGGTCGATGCCTTGGCCGCGCGCACGCTGTCCCTGAACGCCTATCACGACTTCGCGTTCGCAGAAAGCCGGGTCATGCTTTACCTGGGCGCCGGGCTGGGCCTGTCCTTCGTCGAGCTGTCGGGGCTGTATTTCAGCAGCGAATACTCGTGCATTAGTCAGCCATGCGGCGGTCGTCCCGCGGCGGAGTACAACAGTCTGCAGGACGTCGATCTGTCCGACAGCGGGCTTGCGAAGCAGCTCTTTGCCGGTGCCGACTATCGTTTGGGCGACAAGCTCCTGCTCGGCCTGAAGGCGTCCTACAGCTGGGTCGACGACCTTGTGGACACGAGTCCTTACGAGGTGCATCCGTTTCCCATAATGAACGACACCGAAATCAGTCGCATCAATCCCTGGTCTATGATGCTCGGCTTGAAGTACCTGCTGCTCAGCGATTGAGGGATCGTCCCGACGGATATTGACATGCGCCGCGTCGGTGCGGTCCGACCACTATGCGGCCAGCGCTTTGGGATCAACATTGCCTGGTTTTCCACGGTGAGCCTGCAGGGCTGTTCGGAGCGCAGACTTTGCTCGTGTGTCCTCGGCGAGTTCCCCATTGATTTGGCCGACGAGACCTCTAGCGGCCTCTCCTAGTCCGCGTCCCCTCAACCGACCCCAGCAGCTGCCTGCCGCCATATGTCCTTCGTGTGGCGCGCGACTCAGGACGCACCGGCAAGAGGGATGGGGGGCGAGCTCCCCGCCCGCGAACTCCGCCGGAGCGCGGGCGTCCGGGGGATCGAAGGGGGCGGAGTCCCTCGCCAGCCCCTGCCGGGGACCCGCGAAGCGTGGCCCCAAAGGGTAGGCTGGCTCTAGTACGGTAACCCAACTCGGCCCCGACGCTTGGAGCCCTGCCTGGGCCGTCAGAATCGCCATGCCCATACCTTGACGAGGCTGCCGGGAGGACCTGATCATGGCCATGCACAACCCGCCGCACCATGGTGCCCTGAGCGAGACCTGACCGGCGATCCCACGCGAGGACCCCGTCTCCTTCCCTGAACCACCGCCCCGTTCACCCGGAACGGGGCATCCGAGGGAACGGACAGGGAGACCGTTTCATCCGCATCTACGCCAACGTCAACGACAGGGCCGCCCACCGCCGGTTCAGGGCACAGAAGCACCGGCAACGCCCGCTGATCGTCTTGGACCATACCCTTCGCGCAATCAGCCTAAAGATCGCCGCCGCCGATACGAGGACCTATTTCGTCCGTGTCGTCCGCAAGCTTGGGCCGATCAATATCCCTCTTGGCAAGACGACCGAATTGACCGTCGCGGAGGCGCGAAAGAAGGCCATCGCCGAACAGGCAGCGAGCCGAATAGCGAAGGTGGTGGGATACACGGTCAAGTTCGCAGCGGTGACAAATGAAGCGGATGACACGCGGTAGATATCAGGCCCCTTCACTCCTTCGGTATTCAGGTGGCCTCGGTTTGTCGGACAGTCTGGTGGCCGATTCGCTGATCTAAGCTCCATCAGTCGTCCCGTCGTGGTGGCACTTCCGCGCGTGTGCCGAGGACGAGACCGGCATCGCGGACTTGTGCGACGAGCGAGTTCCACAGACAGCGCAACTCGTCGAGGGTACGATTGCGCTGGTGCCCCTTCGGAGCCTGCCAGTTGCGGGGATTGAAGTACTCTCCCTTAAGGGAGAGGAACGGACGGGGGAAACCCGAGTTACCACCCGCCGGTTTTGCGGGGAAGAAACTGAACATCCTGCCGACCGGATCGTGTGGCGTTGCTCCCCGGTAGAGCCGGAGCCCCCGCTCTTCTGGGTTCTTGCGAATCTTCGGGGCGGCGGTCAGCGGTCCGCCGGTCACACTCAGGAAAGCATCCGGCACCTTGCCTTCAAGCGCCTTACGTGGGTCGAGCGGGTCGTAGGGGAAGCTGTCCTTGATTACGAGCACGGTGTCGAGTGCCCACTTCCGTTTGCCGTCGACCATCTTACCGCTCCCGAACGCGATCAGGGAACCTCGGTCAAGGTGCTTCAGACCGCGCTTACTCCGGCTCAGCTGGCCGCAGTTCGAGTAAAGGAAGCGATCGCCGAAGATGAACGGATCGGTGTTGTGCAGGTCCTTGTAGCAGGTCCTCGGGACCCAGTACGGTTTCCAGAGGTAGCGCGGATGGTGCGACTCGCCGTGCTGCGCATTGAGTTTGCGGATGAGATCCGATTCCGGCTCCCATTCGCCCCATGCCCACAAGTCGCCGGACCGTTTGGTCCCATCCCTTTCGATCCAATCGTCACGGATTTGCATGAACTTTCGCTTGTGGCTCCGGTGGGTCTTGTTCCAGCCGCCACTACTGTGTTCCCCTCCCGGATGCGGGAACTGAACGAAGCAACGCTTATCGGCCATCTTGATATGCCTTCAGTACCAAACTTATACACTGGTGTTTTGGCTTTGGTCGGGATGGTCTTGTGTTTCGATTGCGGTATGAGTACGCAGACCCCGGTACGGTCGTAACGCCAGGCATGATAGGGACAAACAATGCAATCATCAGCAACCGAACCCAGGGAAAGCGCAGTTCCTCGGTGGATGCATAAGTCTCGCATAGTGTGCGCCTGACCATCTCATGAACGCCAAATCACCAAAGCTTCATCCAGTAACGTCGTGCCGTAAGGCTCGGCTGCCTTAACGTGACGGGCGTAAGCCACAGGATGCCAGCAACTAAATAGGTTCTCTGGATATCCTTCTGAGACGGCCATGGCTAGTGCTCCGAATATTGGGGTTTTGTTCGGATATGTTGCCACGATTCGGGTGGCAGGAGCAATCCCTGTCAACGCACGGCCACATGTGCGAGCTGCAGGGCTCGCCGGTGCTCCGAACCGGCGTGAGTGGACGATAGCGCGATTCTCTCGGTCACCCCGTATGTTGTCGAAATTCAATGCGAAGCCGGCTCGGTTGGATCGGTCGGCCGCGGTTCATCGACCCGCCCAGCCAGCGACCGGACCATGATCGCGAGTGACGCCAGCCAACCCCCCACTGCCCGCGCCGCCCTCGTGGTGCTGGCGACCCTGGGCCTCGGGGCCGCAGGCTGCCAACCCGGAGATTCGGCTGGGAAAAGGGGCGTGGTTGGCGCGCGTCCCGGTGAGACGCCCGCTTTGCAGGCCCCAGGACGATCGGATAGCTTATCTGCCGCCCATCCTTCAGCGGGGTTTACAAGGTGACGAGTGGCTGGCGGAGCAGCTGCCGGTGGTCGAGTGGTTGGCCGGCACCCAAGGCGTCGAGGTACCGAGTGACCATCCTCTGTACCGGACGGTGTATCAGGCGGTCGTCGAGGTTACGGGTGTCGAGCCGGAGGTGAACCCACTGCACTCGGAGAGCGATATCAGGAACCCCAAGCTCTTCAGCAATATCCCTTCGGTCGGTATCGGTCCCTTGGCTGGAGATCTCACGCAGGCCGGCGGGCATGACGAGTGGGTGGATGTCGAGGACTACATCCGTGCGATCAAAATCTGCGCCCAGATCATTGTCGACTGGAGCAACTGACCGGTTCTTGCGGCCGATCCGTCGATCGGTCGAGATAACGATCGTAACCCTCTTTGCCGTGCTGACGATCGCCGTGTTCGCACAGGTCGTCGCACGGTACGTGTTCGACCAACCCCCCACCTGGACCGAAGAACTCGCCCGCTTCTGCCAGGTGTGGATAATCCTTCTCACCTCCTCCATCTGTTTGCGTAAAGGCAGCCACCTGGCCGTCGACTATCTGGGGCCGACACTGGCCCCGGGAGTGCGAAGAGCGGTTGCAGTGATCACAGGTGGTCTGATCGCGATCTACTCGGCGGTGGTGGTGGTCTGGGGCGTGCGGCTCATGCTGATCGGGTGGGTGCAGACGTCTCCCGCCATGCAGCTGAACATGGGGTTGGTGTACCTGGTGTTTCCCGTCTCCGGCGGGCTGATGCTGCTGGAGTCGATCCTGGCGACGCGGCAACGCGCTCGAGAGTTGGAGGGATCGTGATCCCGCTGGTGCTGATCATGCTCGTGCTGATCATCATCGGCATGCCAGTGGCGTTCGCCCTCGGTGTGGGCGCCCTGGGCGCCCTCCTGGCCGAGCCGAGTCTTCCGATCACCCTGGTACCGCAGCGCATGTTCACCGCACTCGATTCGTGGCCGATCATGGCGGTGCCGTTGTTCATGCTGGCCGGGGGATTGATGGACAAGGGAGGCATGTCGCGGCGCATCGTGGAGTTTGCTTCCGCCTGTTTGTGCTTCGTGCGGGGGAGCCTGGGGATGGTGACGGTGATGGCCAGCATGGTGTTCGCGGGCATTTCGGGATCGTCGACCGCGGACACGGCGGCCGTGGGCTCGATCATGCTGCCGGCGATGCGGAGCAGAGGTTACGACATGCGTTTCGCCGCCGCACTGCAGGCGGCCGCGGGAGCGATCGGCCCGGTCATACCGCCGAGTATCCTGATGATCGTGATCGGATACGTGACCGGAACCTCTGTGGCCCAATTGTTCCTGGCGGGTGTCGTGCCGGGGGTGCTGATCGGCCTCGGCCTCATGGTGGTTGCCTATCGGCAAGCACTCAAGGAGGGACCGGACTTCGATGCGCCTGTGCCGTTCGATGCGCGGAAAACCCTGGCCACCGGAGTGAAGGCGCTCCCGGCGTTGGGACTGCCGGTGCTGATCGTGTTCGGGATTTTGGCGGGGGTATTCACCGCGACCGAGGCGGCAGCCGCGGCGGTCGTATATGGTCTCGCGGTTGGGCTCTTCCTCTATCGCGAGATCGGCTGGCGAGATCTCCCGTCCATCGTCCTCGAGGCGGCCGAGAGATCGTGCGTGGTGCTGTTCATCGCGGCGGCGGCGATGCTGTTTGCCTGGCTAGTGGCGGCGCACCAGGTGCCGCAGGCTTTGGGGGCTCTGTTACAGGCCCACATCAGCGACCGCATCTTGTTCTTGATGTTCCTAAACCTGGTCTTGCTCCTGTTAGGGATGTTCCTCGAGAGCTTCTCAGCGGTGATCGTGTTCGTGCCGATCTTGTTTCCGTTGGCCCTCGATTTCGGGATCGATCCCCTTCACTTCGGGATTCTGGCCACGGTGAATCTGGCCATCGGATACATCACACCGCCGTACGGAGCCACATTGTTCGTCGCCTGTGGCATTGCAGAGCAGAGCGTGCGAGCCGTGAGTGCGCAGGTGGTGCCGATATTGATCGCCATGCTTCTGGTGCTCGTCGTCGTGACCTACTGGCCCGACACCGTGCTGTGGCTCCCGCGCCTGGCCGCCCAGTGAACGGCCGGATTGTAGTCGCGGCTGCCTCCCTGCTGATCGCAGGATGCGGCTCAGGAGAGCGTGTCACCATCCTGAAAGCTGCACTCTCCCAGAACCCGTCGGAGCCGCAGGTGCGTGCGGTCGAGCTGTTTGCGGAGATGGTCTCCGAAGGCACGGAAGGCCGCATTCGCGTCCAGGTCTACCCCAACAACCAGTTGGGCAATCAGCGGGATGTGGTCGAAGGATTGCAGATGGGCAGTGTCGAGCTGGCCAACATCGCGAGCGTGATGGCCAGCTTCGTCCCCGAGACCAACCTCTTCGAGCTGCCGTTCCTGTTCGACGGGCCGGAGCACTTCGATGCCGTGATGGACTCGTCGATAGGGCAGACCCTTGCGCCTGCGTTCGAGCGCCGCGGGTTTCACCTGCTGGGTTACTTCGACGCGGGCGAGCGTCACATCATGACCACCGAGCGCCCGGTCGAGCGCCTGAAGGATTTGAGCGGGCTCAAGATTCGCACGATGGAGAACCGGTTGCACCTGGCCACCTTCAAGGCGTTCGGTGCGAACCCGCTGCCGATGGCGTACGGCGAGCTGTACACGGCGTTGGAACAGGGGGTCATCGACGGCGCGGAGGCGGCAGACCCCAACTACCTTGCCAAACGGTTCTACGAGCCGGCCCCTTTTTGGGCACGAGTCGGTTGGATCAGGCTGATCGAATACGTGGTGATGAGTCGGTCGTTCTATGACAGCCTTTCCGCGCAAGACCGTGCGGTGATAGACCGGGCGGCCCGTGCAATGATCCTGCAGCAGAGGGCCTGGTATCGCGCCGAGGCTGATTCGGCCCTCGAGCGGCTGCGGGAGGCGGGCGTGAGGATCAGCAGTCCTGACAGGGCGCCCTTTCGAGCCGCGGCCCGCAGTGTGTATGAAGAATGGGCCGATCGAGTGGGTGGGATGGAAAGGATCGAAGCGATCCTGGGCCTGGGTGAATCGGAGCCGGTGAGATGACGAGAGGCCGCTGTACTTCCTCAACAGACTTCTAGAGGACTCGACAATGGAATACAGAGTACTCGGCCGAACTGGCGTGAGGGTATCCGCGGTTGCCCTGGGTACGGCAAACTTCGCCTACCCGACCCCGGAAGACGAAGCGAAGCAGATCCTGGGGCGTGCGGTCGACGCTGGCATAAACCTGATCGACACCGGTGACAGCTACGCAGAGGGGGAGGCCGAACGGATCATCGGTCGGGCTCTGAAAGGCAGCGGGTTGCGCAAACAAGTGCTGCTTACCACGAAGGTGTTTCCACCGACTGGA
The DNA here is from genome assembly GCA_965238005.1 of Longimicrobiales bacterium. GTDB lineage: Bacteria > Gemmatimonadota > Gemmatimonadetes > Longimicrobiales > Gaopeijiaceae > CBDCKN01. The sequence goes on along the minus strand of OZ250165.1, from coordinate 636,349 downwards.
CCCGGGCCCAACGACCGTGGCAATTCGAGGCTGCACATTGTGCGGGCCTGCGAGGACTCTCTGGATCGGCTGCAGACGGACTACATCGACTTCTACTTCATCCACCGATTCGATCCTGATACCCATCAGGAGGAGACGCTGGCTGCGCTCGACGATCTGGTTCGTTCCGGCAAGGTCCGCTACGTGGCGTGCTCCACACACCCCGCCTGGCGGGTGATGGAGGCTCTGGCCATCAGCGATCGCCGGGGGTACGCGCGGTACTGTTGCGAACAGCCTCCCTACAACCTGCTGGACAGGCGCATTGAGAACGAGCTGGTACCGCTCTGCGTCGAGCACGGTCTGGGCCTCATGACATGGTCTCCCACCGCCCAAGGTGTGCTCACCGGCCGCTACGCGAATGCCATGGCTTTTCCGGAGGGGTCAAGGGCAGCTTTCAGAGGTGGGATCTATGCGGAACGGATCAACGAACCCGGGATCGATGTGGGCAACCAGTTCGTGGCTCTCGCGAAGGAGACAGGAATCCCGCCGATCCAGCTCGCTGTTCTCTGGGTGAAGGACCAGCCTGGCATTACGGCGCCTATCATCGGTCCCCGTACACTTAGCCACCTCGACGATCTCCTGCCCGTGGGCGACATGCGGTTGAGCGACGACGCGCGGCGGGCATGCGACGAGCTGGTTCCGCCGGGCGGCATGGTGGCGAATTTCCACAATTCAGCGGGTTGGGGGGCGAAGAGTCGGACGCTTGGGGTGGCGGACAGGAAGTATGCAGGATGTGGGCCACTGAGGGAGAGTGTCTAATGTCTATTCGAATTTGTTCGTTCTTGATCATTCCAGTGTCGGCTCGCTCGTGATCGTGCGAAGGCGTCCCTCGACCGAGCGGAGGAGTTGGGCCCGAACGTGGCGCGCGTCCACTTGTGGCGGGAGTTCTACAACACGTACGTGGAGAACGACTACGAGGCGGCGTGGGCGGCGAACGCGCGCGCCCTCCAATTGGGCCCCATGGACTTGGGTCTCCGCATAAGAGAGGCGACGGTCCGACTCATCTTTGGCGACTACGCCGAGGCCGAAGCGTTTCTCGCGCCGCTGCTCGTCACCGCACCCGAGGGGCCCGAGGCGGCCATCCTCCACGTGGCGCACGCGGATGTGCTCGGCAGATCTGGCAGGCTCGATGAGGCCGTCGTGGCGATCGAGAAGGCGGTCGAGCTATCGCCGGTCGTGGGCTGGACCGCCATCCGAGGGCTCTTCCATGCTGCGCAAGGCGGAGTCGGCGTGGCGCGTGACGTGCTGCTCGATCTCGAAGCGCGGTCCCAAGAGGGCCACGTCTCCCGGTTCTGGCTTGCAGTCGTACACGCCGCGCTCGGCGACCTCGATGCTGCTTGCTCGTTGCTCGAGAGCGCCCGGGACGACCGGGACGGCAACATCCTGCTCGCCTTCGTCGCCCCCAGGCTGGTGGGCTGGCCCGGCGACCCGCGCTTCCCGGGTTTCCTCCGCTCGATCGGCTTGGGGCACCTTACCGCGGAGCTCTGAGCGGCGGTGAACGGCCGCTAGGCTCATATCCCAGGAGGAGTGGTGTGGAGCACTCTCACGAGCAGGTGCAGCAGATCAAGAAGGACCTCTGGCACATGCCGGAGGGGAAGGAAAAGAAGGCTCTCGTTTCCGTCGCGCGAAAGCGCCGCATCCGGGCGATCATGATCGAGATCATGAGCCGGCTGAACACGGTGATCCAGAACGTGGCCGCCGCCAATACCAACGTGCACTACATCGACCTGAGACCGCATATCGCGAAAAAGGACTGGGCGAACGAACTACACGTCCGCAACACGGCGTATGGCACGGTAGCAGGCCTTTTCGACCAGGAAATCCAGACGCATCTGCGCGCCATTGGGTACGGAGAAACAAGGATCTGGACCGTGAGCTTTGACGGCATCACCAAGAGGTGCAATCCGCAGCTCGAGTTCGGACTCAACGTGTGGAACCGCAACCACTTAGTGGGTACTATGGCTGTGGAAGCTCCAATGGCTGCAGGGGCGAGCCCTGCATCAAAGTCGGCGGGTCGCCGAGGATCTGCGGCCGGAGTAGAGCCAGACGGTGCAGGCTCTCCTGGCGCAGGCGGCGGAGCGCAATCAAAGGTATCTCCGGATAACGGCTTCGAAGGAATCGAAGGTTCTCGATTTCAACGAGCCCAGGCTTGGCGACCAACCCGTTACACACCAGCATCTCGACGAGAAGGTTTCGTCTGGACGCGGCCTCCAGCGTGAGCGTCGTGTGATTCAGCGTCCCGAGCCCGGGCCGGATCACCAGAACCAGGTTGGCGCTCAGAGCTCCGGCAAGGTCCGCGAAGCTCGATTCTTCATCGACAGGCACCATTAGGCCTCCTGAGCCTTCGACGATGGTTAGATCGTGAGCCTGGGCAATCTGAATGCAGGACCGCGCAATGTCCTGCGCACGAACGCTTTCGCCTGACCTCCTCGCCGCGATCGCTGGGGCCAGGGGCTCGGGAAACGTGGCCAATGTCGTCATCGTAACGGGATGACCGACGAGGGCCGCTCTGTAGAACGCCTCGTCGCCGTCAACGGCAGGGTCTGCCCCCGTCTGAGCGGCTTTGACCAACGCCACTCGTTGGGACCGCGAAGTGAGCGACGCCAACCAGGCGGCGACGATGGTCTTGCCGACCCCCGTATCCGTGCCGGTCACCAGTACGATGCGACCCATACGCGATCAGGAAGGGAGGCCTGGCTCGAGGAGGCCCAATACGTGGTTGATGTCCTCTTGCGTATGGGTCGCCATCACGTTGAACCTGATACGCGAGGTTCCTTCCGGTACCGTCGGTGGTCTTATGGCTCGAGCTAACACACCGGCCTCGCGAAACCGTGACTCGAGGGCCAGCGCCGCTTCGACGTTGCCGATCATGAGAGGGACGATCTGGGTGACGGAGTTCGAGGGGGGAAACTCCCGTTGGAGGATTCCATCGCGAAGAGAACGCGCCAGAGAGAGTGACTGCTCCCGGCGCCACGGCTCGGTCTCCAGCAGCTTGATGGACGCGAGGGCGGCGCCCGCCGCAGCGGCGGGGAGAGCGGTGTTGAAAATGAAGGAGCGGGCTCGGCTCACCAGCACCGAGATCAACGTCTGGTCCGCCGCCACGAAGCCGCCCATGGACCCCAGGGCCTTCGAGAGCGTGCCCACGATCACGATGGGGCCGTCGGAAATGCCGAATAGGCTGAGGACGCCCGCGCCGTCTTCACCCAACAGTCCGGTAGCATGTGCCTCATCCAGGACCAAGAGCGCTCCGAAACGCTCGGCCAGCGCGAGCAATTCCGGGACAGGGGCCAGGTCTCCGTCCATGCTGAACACCGATTCCGACACGATCAGCCGGCGCTTCGCGGGCGTCTCGGACAGAAGGACCTCCAAGTGGTTGGGATCGCAGTGGTCGTAGAGCACCACCTTCGCTGCCGAGAGCCGACTGCCATCGACGATGGAGGCGTGATTCAGACGGTCGCTGAAGATCACGTCGTCTGAATCCAGGAAGGCGGTCATCAATCCCAGGTTCGCCAAGTATCCGGAGCTGAACAGCAAACACGCTTCACGTGACTTCAACGCGGCCAACCTGGCCTCGAGCTCCTCGTGGAGCGGGGTGGACCCGCATAGCAGCCGCGAGGCCGAGACGCTGGTCCCATAGGCGCGAGTCGCCTCGATGGACGCCTCGATGACCTCGGGGTGAGTGCTCAATCCGAGGTAGTTGTTGGACGTGAACAGGGTGTATCGGCGCCCCTTCATGAGAACGTGAGGTTCCTGTCCAGTCTCCAGCGTGACGATACTGCGCCGGAGCGAGAGCTCGTCTGCCTGCCGCAGGTCACTCTCCAGATCGCTGGCCCAGGGCGTCATGGCCTCTCGCACTCCAGATCGCTGGTCCACGGCGTCATGGCCTCTAGACCATTAGTCCACGGCGTCATGGCCGCTCCCGACTTCGCGAAGGCCATCCCGCACCGCCTCGGCGATCTGAACGAGCTCGTCCTCTTCTATGGAGAGAGGAGGCATCATGACCACGACATCGCCCAAAGGACGAATGAAGACGCCCTGATCGCGGGCGCCCATGCAGACTCGCCAACCGATGGCGTCGGCCGGAGGAAAGGACTCTCGTGTCATTCGGTCCCGAACCAGCTCGAGGCCGACCATGAGGCCCTGCTGCCGGATCTCTCCGACCCAAGGATGATCGCCGAAGAGCTCGCTCAGAAGCGATCCAAGAAAAGCGGCTCGCCGGCGTACGCGCTCCAAGACCGGCTCGGCCTCGAAGATCCTCAAGCTCGCCATGGCGGCGGCGCAACAGATGGGGTTCCCGGCGAAGGTATGCCCGTGAAAGAGCGTCTTGTTACGATCAGACACGTCGTAAAAAGCGTCGTAGACCCGCTCGGTGGCAACGGTGGCCGAGAGTGGAAGGTACCCGCCGGTGATGCCCTTCCCCAGCGTCATGATGTCGGGCACCACCCCTTCCAGGTCACAGGCGAACATTTCGCCGGTCCTTCCGAAGCCGGTTGCCACCTCATCGGCGATGAGCAAGACATCATGGTCGTCGCATAGCCGTCGGATGCTCGAAAGATTTCCTTCGGGCGCGACGATCATCCCGGCCGCCCCTTGCACGCGGGGCTCGACGATCACCGCCGCGATCTCACTCCCCCGGGCCTCGAGGAGGTCGCGCAGTGCGTTGACGCACGAGGAGTCGCACTCGAGGCCGTCCGCGCACCACCGGCAGCGGTACCGATAGCCGTTTGGAATCCGCAACGGCTCGAAGAGCAGCGGCTCGTACGGATCCCGAAAGGGTCCGGCCCCCCCAAGGCTACTGGCTCCGAGCGTATCTCCGTGATAGGCCATGTCCAACGCGACGATCCGCTTGCGCTCGGGATGACCGCGATTGACCCAGTATTGGATCGCCATCTTCAGCGCCACTTCGACGGCGCTAGCCCCGTCCGAGCTGTAGTACACCCGCGAGAGGCCTTGAGGCAGATGGCGTACGAGGGACTCCGCGAATTCGATGGCCGACGGATGGCTGATGCCCAGCAACGTGCTGTGTTGCAGCTTCGCGGCCTGCGCCTGGATGGCTTCGACGATTTGCGGATGCCCATGGCCGTGGATGACCGACCAGAGCGATGCCACCGCGTCTATGTATTCCCGACCGTCGCGGTCGATCAGGCGGTTCCCTTCAGCCCGCTCCACCACGAGCTTCGGCTCGGCGTCGAAGCGGGCCATCTGCGTAAAGGGATGCCATATCCGATAGGGATGTGCCATGCTACAGCAGGCTCGAGGCCTCTCTCCAGAGGACGGTCAATGACGGTCAATAAGGACGGTCAATCTAGCTGGATTTCGAACCCCATGTCCTCGATCAGCCGCCAGGCATCTTTGGGTGACTGTCCCGGTGTGGTCAGATACCCGTCCACGAAAAGGGAGTTGGCCGGATAGAGCGCCATGGCCTGGAGAGACCTCAGGTGGAATTCCCTGCCGCCTGAGATCCTGATCTCTTGTCTCGGGTTCAGGAATCTTGCCAAGCATAGAATCCTCAGGCACTGATATGGGGTCAGGCGATGCACGTCCTGTAGGGGCGTGCCCTCGATGGGGATGAGGAAATTGATCGGGATCGATTGCGGGGCGAGGTCCCGTAGAGCCATGAGCGTGTCGATCACGTCGTCGTCGGACTCGCCCATCCCGAAGATGGCACCGCTGCAGAGATTCAGTCCCGCGGACCGGGCTGCTCGTAGGGTATCCAACCGGTCTTGGTACGTGTGCGAGGTGCAGATTTCCGAATAGAACTCTTCGCTGGTATTGAGATTGTGGTTGAGTTGATCGACGCCGGCGTCCTTGAGGGCCTTCGCCTTGGGTTCGTCTAATAGCCCGACGCTACAGCAAACCTTGATGCCAACCTCGTCCCGAATGCTACGGACGGCCTCACTGAGGTTTTCGACTTCTCTCCAAGTGGCGCCTCTGCCGCTCGTCACGATGCAAAAACGTTTGGCTTTCGCCTCCTTCGCAGCCCTCGCTGCTTCGAGGAGTCGATCTCGGCTCACCATCGCATACTTGGAGATATCAGCCGTGGAAAGCTTGGATTGGGAGCAGTAACCACAGTCCTCGGGGCACAGGCCGCTCTTGGCGTTCATCAGGACGTGAATGTGCACCTTGTTGCCACAGAAGGTCTTCCTCACGCGGTAGGCTGCCGAGAGCAACTCCAGGACGTCCTCGTCTGGGGCGTACAAGACGGCCCGACACTCCTCGGCAGTGAGGCGGTCCTCCTCGATGGCTTTCCGTGCGAGACTGGTGAAGTCCATTGGCTTGGCCCGTGGTCGGCTACATCGGCAAATTTCGGCGACGACGCCATGGACAGGTATGCATTGGACTGGCACGCGTCAAGCTGAGTGCCGGGGATCGTGGCCTTGCCGTCAACATGCCAGCGCGACATCGTGGCGATCTACTTCTTCAACAGCCTTCTAGCCTTTTCACGACGGCCGAAAATGAAAGTCATCGATCACGCGAGTCGGCCCCATGGCGGTGCCGACGAACAGCACTTCGAGCTCCCCGCGCTGATGCAGCCCCTACTCGGCCGTGCCGACAGGCTGCCCGTACGCGTCTACCGCGTCACTTTTGGTGAGGGTGCCCGTACCAACTGGCATAAACACGACGACGTCCAGGTGCTCTACGGACTCAGCGGTACGTGCGTCGCCGTCGACCGCGAGGGCAACGAGCTCCGGCTCCACTCGGGCGACGTGGTCGTGATCGACCCCGACGAAGAGCACTGGCATGGCGCGGCCCCGGGGCTGGCCGGTGAGCACCTCGCGATCAACGCGGGGGAGGACACGACCTGGTTGGAGTCCTCGGCTTAGTTGCAGGCCAAGCCACGGCCGAGTGGGGCCACACGTTGCGGGCCGCGGGTCCCCTGCGGGCCTGCCGCGGCGGGAACCTTTTCCACTAGGCCTCACGCACTGCCCTCAGCCTCGCGCACTGCCTTCAGGCGTCGCGCACCGTCCTCTTCACGATGTTCTCCCTGAGCGGCACCTTGAAGTCGTTGTACCGCAAGGGCTCCGCTCCCTCGATCGCCACCGCGCCCGCCATGGCGGCGGTCTCTTCGCTCATGACGCGGTCTCTCACGAGGTCCTCCACGTCCGCAAGGCGCCGCGGGATGCATTGTACGGCGCCCACGACGATACGCGCGTCGGCGATCCGGTCTCCCTCTAGCCTGAGAGGGGCGGCGACGTTGACGAGCGGGAAGTCCCAACTACCCCTGTCCGCCACCTTTTCGAAGTAGAAGTCTTCCTATCCTTAAGTTGTTACAGTTTCAAAAGAGCCCACTCCTTCGTCAAGTTGGGAACGCTTCCCTGGTTGATGCCGGCATCCTTGGCCACCAGCACGCCGTCGGAGGGGTTGTAGCCGTAACCTCCCTCCGGGTAGAAGAGCCCCGGCTCCATGGAAAAAGTCATGCCCTCTTCGAGGACCGTCGTCTCGCCCAGTGCGATGAAGGGTTCCTGGTGCCCTTCCATGCCTTCTCCGTGGGCTACCCGCTGGTAAAGGTACTTCTCCATACCGTTCTTCACTTGCATTTGGTGGATAGCCAAGGCGATATCCTGACAGGGTGTTCCGGCCTTGGACATCTCGATCTGCATCCTGGAACCTTCCGCCATGACCTCCCACATCTTTTCGCCACCCTCAGGCCAAGGTTCTATCTGGAAGGGAGAGTACAGCTCGCCGCCGTAGCCACCGATACCGCCCCACAGAGCTATCTGAATGGAGTCCCCCTTCTTGATCTGGTTAAGGTGGAATTGATTGGGGTGAGGGTAGGCGGTCCCCATGCCGGTTCGGCAGCCGACGCCTACGCTGATCCCGACCGCGGTGTGAGGGTGGCCATCGCGCTTGATGTCCTTCATGATCAGATTGGTGCCGTACTCCGTGGTCGCCATCTGGACTTCGAAGTCCGTTGCATCGGTGCCGCGCTCGAGGATGTAATCCCGCCCGAAAGCGTGGATCTTGCTCCAGTACTCATAAGTCCGTTGAATCAAGGCGATCTCCTCTGGCGTCTTGACTCGTCGCATCTTGATACAGATGTCGTCCACGTTCTGGAAGCTAGCCTTGGGAAGGACCTCGTTCATTCGCTTCAGGTCCCCGACCGTGGGCGGTCGACTGAACCCAATCTTCTTGTCGCCAAAGCCATGCTTTGCGACTCCTTTGAGCGTCCACTCCAGCAGATCCACCGGCTGTCCTTTGACCACCTTTCCCTGGTCCGGGTAGCCTCCGTCAGCATGTGGATAGTCAAAGAAGTAGTCTGATTCGGTAGACCACCAGCTCCCGACTATTTCCAGGTCGAGCCCGGGGTGCCACCAATAGACGGCCAGCTCATTGGCAGGGATAAAGCAGGCGAATGGCCGCTCGGTAGTGGAATGGAAGAGTCCGGTGAAGTAAATGATGTTCCAGCGGTCCTGGATGAGGATGCCGTCCAGGCCCCGTTCTTTTAGCTTTTCCTGGAGGCGCTTGACGGTCGCATGGTACCACTCGAGGGGTAGCCGGTCGTAGGTGGCCGGTTCGGGGTGGTCCGGTCTCTTGGCCAGCATGCTCGCCGAGCTCCCAGACACTGCCCGCCCTCCCACACCTTCCTGGGCGCCTGAATCACAGGCAGAGCTCATAGTCGCTCCGAGCGCGAATGCGCCCGAGCTTTTGAGGAATTTCCTTCTGTTACTCATGATTAGATCTCCTTTCCGATCGAACCTGCGGGACAGTCTGAGGCGTCCCACCGTAGGTGTCAACGGGAACGGAATGCTACATCGTGATGACGGTAGCCGCGGTGACGATGGTGTTGAAGAAATGACCGAGCCGTAGCCATACCATTTTGCTGTGCTCGCGCGAAGCCGTGGGCCACAATACCGCTATACTCTCCGCGACACCTTCACATCGACACGTTCAACGCGTTCACGAGATAGGCCGAAGGATTCCGGCCGTGGGAGTCCCTAGGGCTCTAGACGGTCGAAGCTGAATACCGAGAGGGAGTGCCTCTCCTAGCTGCCTGTCCTAGCTCTCCTGCTCCAGCTTGTCGAACTCCTCGATGAGCTGGTTTTCCTGGATGTGCGGCTCCACCTCGGCGGATTCCGGCTCGGCGACCCCGTCATCGCCTTCGGGCGCAGCGCTGACGGCGGCGTACTATTCTTGAGCATCGGCATCGGAGCGATCGTGCAGGTCGTAGTCGCCTTACACAGGATGGTCGCGAGGCAAAGCCCCGACACCGTCTGGACGCCGTTGATCGCCGGTGGTCTCATGGCGGGCCTCATGATCATGTACGCTATGGGCCTCTTCGTCGCGTTGTGATGTCGCATCGTGACGTTGCGACGGATACATTTTCCCTTGACCATGGCCGGGCATTCGTGATACGGGTCCGGAGACGCGAGTTCAAAGCCATCCAGCGATCTCCCCGGGGCAGCCGGGTCGGTCGCCGATAGCGGGGATCGGTGTGGGACCGCATCTTGGTCGCCGTAGACGACAACGTATGGTTGATGTCCTGTATCTCGGAGGGAGACATCATGGGCGCGAGATCCACGCGCGCGAGGGCCCTTCCCCACCGACTCATCATCGTGATCGGTGCTGCCATGGCCGGTGCGTGCTCCGGCTCCCCCACCGTGGACGATCCAACCGCGACGAACGAACCGACATTGCTGCTCTCAGTCGAGCCCGCTGCAGGAGCGGTCGACGTCAGCGTCACCACGGACATCGAGGTCCGGTTCGACCACGGAGTTCCAACGACGATGCGGACCTTCATCGCGTTGCACGAAGGCGACTGTCCCGGGCCCGTCGTCGTCGGCATCTGGTCGCTCACGTCGGATCAGATGGGGCTTGGATTCGCGCCGATGATGGCGCTCTTGCCCGGGACCGAGTACACCGTTCACGTCGGTGGTGGCATGACGGATCCCTTCGGAATGCCCTTCGACCTCCGGCGACACGGTATCCCCCTGGGTGGCGAGTCGGTTACGGAGGCCATGGTGCTGGGCTCGGACGGAATGGGTATGGGCATGGACATGATGGGCCAGCCGATCACCCATACCGGCACCGGCTGGGCTCACGCCGACGGCACCTATGGCCTCGCATTCATGTGCACCACTGAGGAAACACAGCCGTGACCGTTGAGCTCAGCTCGTTCGCGAAGTCCCTTACCGCCGAGACCGCGTTCACCGTTCTGGCCATCGCGAAGGAGCTTCAGGCGACGGGGAAGGACGCGGTGGAGCTCGAGATCGGCGACAGCCCGTTCAACACGTACAACTCTGGAGGTCCCGCCCCGCTTGTCGGTGGGGGCAGGAGGGTTCCGCGTGTTGGTGAGCGCAATCGGATCACGTGCCGCGTATCTGAGTGAACACATTTCTGCCGTGCCGGGAGACGTGGTGGAGCTCCGGGTGAGTCCCACGCTCAACATGTCCAGTTGGTCCGTTCGCCAGGAGTGATAGAGAGGGAGAGATCCTGGTCCGAAGGGTAACGCGGGCCGTCCCTAGCCCTGACTAGTCAGCGCCCCCGGACAGCAAACAAGTCCGCAAGGGAATCGTACGCGAACTCTTCGACGAGGTCGCGCAGGTATTCCGCCGCCTCAGCGTCGTGTTCTGCGACACCATCAACGAGCTCATGCAGCTGGTCGGTGTCCTCGCTGGCTATTGCCTCTCTGATGGCTGCTGGCAACAGGGGCGGCAGGGTGGCGAGCCTCTCACGACGTGATTGCATTGTGGGCCTCATCAATGATGATCCGAGTCTCCTCGAGGTATGTCGGTACCCGCGTGGTGTAGCATCCTGCCGTCACGTCGGGGTCCTGGCCGCTCAGTCACCGGGGGTGTCCAAGTGCGGGGCAGGCGTTCGGACGGCGAACAGGAGGTCTCGCTGTGGGCTCAAGGGCCGGAAGCGACAGTCCCAGGCCGTTAGGTGTTCCATGCAATCCTCTCGAGAGAGGGACGTCAAGTCGTAGTGCATCTCTCCGACGATGTGCCTCGTGTGGCGTAGGCCATCCATGTCGGAGAAGAGGCGCTCTTCGGCACCCTCTACGTCGAGTTTCAACAAATCCACCGCCTCCAGGCCCAGCTCGCGACACAGAGAGCGGTACGAACGGCAGGGTACTCGCTGAGGTCGTTGTCCAGCAGAGCGGCGTGTCAATGAGCTACTGGCCGGACTGTTGGGGGCCGGAAAGAAGTCACAGACGCCGTCCTCGTCGGAGACCGCCAGGTGGACGGGATGGATGCGGGGCTGGCTAGACGTGTTCTTCACCAGCTGCTTGTAGTTGCTGGGAGAGGCCTCCACAGCATAGATCTGCGCCTGAGGATAACGCAGGGCGAAATAGAGTGAGGCCATGCCGACGTAGGCACCCAGGTCGAGGATCACCAGGGGTGGCTCCGCCAGCTCTACGGCGTACTCGCGCAGGACGAAGACCTCGTCGAAGGCGCCGAAGTCCGATCGGTTCCGTAACTCCAACAGCAGGGGTCCCCCCGAGACGCGGACCGCGACGGTCACGGGGCGACGCGGACGATGATGCCACACCAACGGACCCAGTAGCTTGAGCCGGTCGCTCCAGTCTTCACCGAATCTGGCGCGGGAAAGCTTGCGAGCCACGCTAGCCTGGAAGCGTCGGAAGGTATTTAGGATATGGGCCTCGACTCCCGAGGAGTAACGCAAAGTCTTACCGTTAGGCCGCCCGTATCCGGACCGACTCGGCCCAGGCGACAATCTATGGTAGTGAATCCAGACGATGGACGTCGGACAGCCGTACCGGACCTTCTCGTCGACCCGGGTTGGATGGGGGAGCGCATCCACGATCCGCTGGTGCGTGCAGTAGATCTCCGGGATCGCGAAGCGTATGACGCCGGGCACATTCCCGCCGCCGCCCAACTCGACCTCGAGCACCTCGGCGGCGGTCGGGACGGGTGTGACAACATGGTGTTACCGCCGGCAGAATTCGAGCGCGCCATGTCCCGACTCGGTATTTCCAATCGGGATGTCGTGGTCGCGTACGACGACCACTGGGGTCTGCCGTCTGCCCGGCTCGTGTGGTCCCTTCCACCGGGAGGTTTTCGTTGTCGGTGGACCGCGTCGACCAATGGTTCCGTGCGCCGCAGCCCTCCGGGTCCTACGACTGGAGCACCTTTACCGGTCACCGCCTCTACATATCGCAGGTCACCGATCTCGCAGACCCGACCGTCGATTTCAGTCCGTACGACGCTGTCTTCATCGTCGCCAGTCGTGGCGCCAACCAGGAGGTCTCGCCCACCTTCCGTAATTTCCGAGGCGACGGGGTCGTGCTGGACGGCGTCGAGATCCGTTCCGGCGTTACCTTCGGAGCGGATATCCGTAACACGAGTCCTCCGGACTACGGTGCGTTCACCACCGTCCACGAGACCGGACACATGCTCGGGCTGCCTGATCTCTACCTGTACCAGCAGCCCAACTGGCTGGCCTCACACGCGGCAGCGGGTATGTGGGACCCGATGGCGTGGCAGGGTCTCGGTACCCACTTCGTCAGTTGGCATAAACGGAAGCTCACATGGCTGGATACCGACCGGATCGATTGCCTCCCAGCGGCGAGCGTCGAGCGCACCGTCTTCCCTTTCGATGCCGCCAGTGGAACGCAGTCCCTCGTTCTCCCCACGAGCTTGACAAGCGCACTGGTGGTGGAGCTGCGACGGGCTCGTGGGTTCGACTCTCGCATTTGCGAAGAGGGGGTGCTCGTTTACTCGGTAGACGCGGACATCGAGAGCGGCCGCGGCCCCATCATAGTCCAATCGGCCCGCCCTGACAGAGATCCGACGTTGGTTTTTGGCGGAGCCTGCGGCCCGCTCTACGAAGGCTCGTACGGCCTTGGGGACGACCGTATATCCGTGTTCAGGAGCTCGGGTGTCACTGTGGAAGTGATCGAAGATATGGGTGACGAATACCGAGTGCGAATCGACCGGCATTGAACGGGCGCCGGGGGCGGGCGTCCTAGGAAGCTTGCCGCCGCATACGCCTTTGACGCATCTTGTCCGCCCTGTCTGACGCCGTCGCACGCCTCAACACATCCTATTGCAGGACGGTCGCGCACTCGTCGCGGACTTCGGGATCGCGCTGGCAGTCACGACCGCAGGTAGGTCCAGGCTCACCGAAGCAGGACTCAGCCTCGGAACAGCCGCCTATGTGAGTCCGGAGCAGGCGACGGGGGACTGGACCAGCTTCTCGAGGTGGTCCTGCGGGTCCCGGCAGAATCGGGCGAGTTCCACGAAGAACCGGGGTGCAATGCTGGCACGCGATCCTCTCCACTGTCTCCGGCTCGGGCGCCGCCCCAGGGCATCTTCGGGTTCGATCAGACCGATGGGTTCGACCCCGCCGTTCCGGAACCCATTCCCGACCACGCTTCGCGCAGTGCCCTTGAGTTCGATCAGTCGCAGCCAGACTGAGAGCTGCCCGACGGATCACGGACCCGCCGTCCCCGACTCGGGGTCGGGGCCGATAAGCCCTGGCGGTCGCCTAATTGATCCTCACGCCGGGCGGGTCGAAGACCACCTTCGCTTGCTCTCCCACCTGGATGCCCCTCTCCGCGAACCACCCCTTCCGGACCTCGAGGGCGAACATGGCGGGTGCGGTGCTGTTGTGGAGGTCCTCCGTCTGCGGCTCCATCTGCTGGATATCCACGATCCGGAAGCTCACATCAAGGAAGGCGATGTCGAGAGCGATGTATGTGTCCTTCATCCAGAAGGAGCGATACTCCTCGCTCTCGTACACGAAGAGCATGCCCCTCCCGTCCGGCAGCTCGTCGCGGAACTTGAGGCCGTCACTGCGCTCGGTAGGGGTATCCATCACCTCGGCCAGAACGGTGTCGGCGTCGAAGACGATGAGGGCGACGTCCGGCCGTGGGTCGATCGCTGCGGTCGCGACCCGCTGCGCCGTCGAGAGCACGTCCGCCGGTGAGAACCCGCCCGCCCCAGAACTCGAGCCCGACGCCGGAGGGAGCGTCCACGCCGCTGCGCCAAGCATGATCGTGAACGCTCTCATGTCACTCCACGTTGTGAACCGACTCCCCCATCAAGGCCGATGCTGATAGTTTTCCGGACTGCATACCAATCGCTGAGCGGTCCGCATTCAATACCGGTGCTTAACAAAGGCGTTCCCATGGTTGATCCTGAGCTGCTGGAGATCCTGGTCTGCCCGGAGACGCGGCAGCCGGTGAGGCCCGCGGATGCCGACCTGCTGGAGCGGCTCAACGCAGCCATCCGGTCCGGTCAGGTGGCCAACCGTGGCGGCGATGCGGTCGAAGATCCGGTAGACGAGGGCTTGGTCCGCGAGGACGGGAAGGTGCTTTACCCGGTCCGCGAAGACATTCCTATCATGCTCATCGACGAGGCCATCGAGGTCGATCACCTTCCTTGACGCTCTACCGCCTTGGACGAGTACCAGCTAGCCAAGACATCGAGATGAGGTTCCCAACATCGGCTCGGTCCGCACTGAGGACCGCGCTGAGCCCCCCCAGGGCCGGCTATGCCCTGGTCCTGATGGCGGTGCTTCTCGCCGCCGCGTGCCAGGGCGAGTACCCCCAGTCTACCCTCGATCCGAAGACCGACTTCGCGGATACGATCCACTCGCTATACGTGAGCGTGTTCTGGTGGACCATGATCATCCTGGCGGTGGTCTGGTCGGTTCTCGCGTACGTGGTGGTCAAGTTCCGGGAGAACCCGGACCGGCCGCATCCGAGGCAGATTCACGGCCATCTGGGCATGGAGATCGCCTGGACCATCGCGCCCGCCCTTATCGTCGTGGCCATCGCCATACCCACCATCCAAGCCGTATTCCGCACGCAGACTCCTCATGCCGCCGACGAGGGCGCTCTCGTGGTGGAGGTCGTGGGGCATCAGTACTGGTGGGAGTTCCGGTATCCCGAGCTGGGGGTGACGACCGCGAACGAGATGCACCTCCCGGTGGGCCAGCCCATCACCCTCAAGATGTCCTCGGTTGACGTCATCCACTCGTTCTGGGTGCCGCAGCTGGGCGGCAAGCGGGACGTGAACCCCCTGCGCAGGGTGCCCGAGGGCCGGGAAGCCCGGTACAACTGGCTGTACTTCACCATCAATGAAGAAGGCACCTTCCTGAGGCAGTGCGCCGAGTTCTGCGGCGAGGCCCACTCGCTCATGCGAACCCGTGTGGTGGCCGAGTCCCTGGCCGACTTCGACGCCTGGGTCGACACCTGGCAGACCCCCGGTCCCACGGCTAACGCGCCGGCCGTAGACTCCGCCACGGGTCAGCCCGTGGTCCAAGAGGATCCTTTGGTGACCGAGGGCCGGACCGTCTTCTTCTTCCAGTCCACCTGCATCGCGTGTCACTCGATCCAGGGGACGCCGGCCCAGGGCATCATCGGGCCCAACCTGACGCGCCTCGGCAGCCGGAGCACCATCGGCGCCGGGCTCCTCGTGAACACCCCGGAGAATCTCTTCCGGTGGATCAGCGCACCCCATGAAGTGAAGCCCGGCGCACGGATGCCCGGAGCGCAGGTGGGCGGGGGAGGCTTCCCCGCCACGAACCTGTCGGAGGATCAGGTCCGGGCCATCGCAGCCTACTTGAGCAGCCTCCGGTAGATGACGGGTGAGACCGAATAGAGATGTCGGAAGCTCATAGCACCGGCATCTGGAGCTGGATCACCACCGTCGATCACAAGCGGATCGGCGTGATGTACTTCGTCGCCTCCCTAGTCTTCCTGATCATCGGAGGGATCGAGGCGATCATGATCCGGATTCAGCTCTGGCGGCCGGAGAACGACTTCGTCACGCCGGAGACGTACAACCAACTGTTCACGATGCATGGGGTACCACCATGATCTTCCTGGTGGCCATGCCGCTCGCTGTGGCGTTCTTCAACTACGTGGTCCCGCTCCAGATCGGGGCTCGGGACGTCGCTTTTCCACGCATGAACGCCCTCTCGTTCTGGGTGTTCCTCTTCGGAGGGATTTTCCTGAACTCGAGCTGGCTCTTCGGGATGGCTCCCAACACGAGCTGGGTCGGGTACGCGAACCTGACGTCGAGCCAATTCTCGCCTGGCCACAACGTGGATTTCTGGATGTTGGGCCTCTCGATTCTGGGTGTGAGCTCGATCATGGGCGGGGTGAACTTCATCACCACGATCGTCAACCTCAGGGCGCCCGGCATGAACCTCATGCGCATGCCCTTGATGACGTGGATGACCCTGGTCACCAGCTTCATCATCGTGACCGCTCTTCCCGTCATCGCGGTGGCCCTGATCCTCCTGCTCTTCGACCGGTTCTTCGGGGCCAACTTCTACGTTCCCACGGCGGGCGGCGACCCGGTCCTCTGGCAGCACCTCTTCTGGCTCTTCGGACACCCGGAGGTCTACCTCCTGATCCTCCCGTCCTTCGGGATCGTCTCCGACGTCATTCCGACCTTCTCCAGAAAGCCCCTGTTCGGCTACCCGGTGGTGGTCTACGCCGGAATCCTCATCGGATTCATCGGCTGGGGCGTGTGGAGCCACCACATGTTCACGACGGGCCTCGGCCCCATCGCCGACGCCTTCTTCGTCGCCTCCACCATGATCATCGCCATTCCTACGGCGGTGAAGATCTTCAACTGGATCGCGACCATGTGGGGCGGCCAGATCCGGTTCACGACGCCTATGCTCTACTGCATCGGCCTCATCGCCATCTTCACGGTGGGCGGGCTGAGCGGCATCATGCACGCCTCGGCTCCCGTCGATCTTCAGCAGCACGACACCTACTTCGTGGTGGCACACTTCCACTACGTGATAGCCGGCGGGGTCCTGGCGGGGATGTTCGCGGGGATCCACTACTGGTTCCCCAAGGTGACGGGGCGGATGATGAGCGTGGCGCTGGGACGGCTGAGCTTCTGGACCTACTTCATCGGGTTCAACCTCACCTTCTTCCCCATGCACCTGAGCGGGATGTACGGGATGCCACGGCGTACCTGGACCTAGGCCGCCGAGCTCAACATCGAGGGGTTCAACGAGCTCTCGACCATCGGGGCCTTCGTATTCGCGTTCAGCGCCCTGGTCATGGTGTGGAACATCGTATGGAGCGCCGTGAAGGGCGCCGACGCCGGACCGAATCCCTGGGGTGCGTCGACGCTGGAGTGGTCGATCCCGTCGCCCCCGCACCACTACAACTTCCCCGTGCTCCCCACCATCCAGAGCCGGGAGCCGCTCTGGCACGAAGACGAAAAGAGAGAGCTCGAGGCGGTGGTCACGCAGATCCCCGACGTCGAGCCGGTCATGCCCAACGGGTCGTACTGGCCGATCCTGACGGCTCTGGGTGTGGCCGTGACCTGGGGAGTTCTCCTGACGGGGTTCTGGTGGGCGCCCCTGGCCGGATTGGCGTACACGATGTTCTGCGTATTCAACTGGGCGTTCGAAGACCCGTTCGCCCAGAAGGGATGATTCGATAGATGGCCGAGGCGGTTGCCGTGCAGGACCACTACTACACGTCCACGGGCCTGGACAGTTGGAAGGTCGGCTTCTGGGCGTTCATGGGCTCGGAGTGTCTGTTTTTCGGGACGCTGATCACCACGTACATGGTATACAAGGGCGCCAGCGTCAGCGGGCCCTTCCCGGGAGAGATCCTCAACATCCCGCTCACGAGCATCAGCACCTTCGTGCTCCTCATGAGCTCCACGGCCATGGTGCTGGCCCTGGACCAGGTGCGGAAGGGCAACAAGAGGAACACCCTCATCTCGCTGGCGGGCGTGATCGTCTTGGGCTCCATTTTTCTGGGATTCCAGGTCTACGAGTTCACCCACTTCGTCCACGAGGGGCTCACGATACAGCAGAACGTGTTCGGATCGTCGTTCTTCGTGCTCACGGGCTTCCACGGGGCGCATGTCACGGTGGGCGTGATCTGGATTGCGACACTCTTCATCCGGTCGCTCATGAACGAGCTGCCGCCGGCCAAGGCACTCCAGGTCGAGATCGCGGGGTTGTACTGGCACTTCGTGGACATCGTCTGGATCGTGATCTTCACCCTCGTTTACCTGATTCAGTAGAATCAGCAGCCTACTTGGAGCAGAGAGAGTCATGAGCAGCGCTGAAGCCACGGCCACGGTACACGATCCGCACGAGGGTAGACACGGCTCCATCGGCTTCTACTGGCTGATCGCGGGGATACTGACGGTCATCACGGCGGTCGAGGTGGCAATCTTCTACATCGAGGCTTTGGCTCCCGTCCTGGTCCCCATTCTCCTGGTGCTGTCCACGGCCAAGTTCGCCATGGTCGTCATGTTCTTCATGCACCTGAAGTCCGACAGCAAGGTGTTCTCGGTACTCTTCCTCGCGGGACTCTCCTTGGCGGTGTTCGTGGTGGTGATGATGATCGTCCTGTACCAGTTCCTGCCCCGCTTCGACGTGGTGGGCGTGTAGGAGCCTGTCCGAGTAGTGGGGTGCGGCCGGGTCGGTCGCGACGCGACGAAGCAGTCCTCCGAGACCTCCGCTCGGTTCGTCCCCATTGACCCATCCCAGCACGTCGTATATCCTCCGGGTCATCATCGAGACCGGCTGAGGGGCAGGCCCTACGACGCCGGGGCAACCTTCGGGGGATTACGCAGCCCTCGAAACGGTGCCAAGTCCTGCGGGAACCAAGGTTCACCGAAAGATGAACTCGCGTCCGAGTCCCCGACCTTCCCTGGTCGTGGCTTCCGGTGCGATCGGATCATCCGCCAGCGCTCCTCGTTCCCCACGGTCATGGAACAGGAGTGAGAAGCATGAGCCAGCAGATCGGCGTCTCGGGCCGTCGCTTGTCGACAGCGACCCTCGACGCCTACCGGACCACCGGACCTTCGCCCACCGTTCACCTGCTCGGACCAGGTCGCGTAGGGTGCGCCTTCTTGGGCCTCCTCGGCCACACGGGCCACACGCTCGCAGGCGTGACCGACTTCCCCGTGGGCTCGGGGAGGCCGTCATGAGGGCCGTGGCGGCGCCGCCGTTGGGGACGGTGGCCCTCCACGGCTCCGCTGCGGGAGACATGGTGGCCTACGCCTCGTACGGCCCGGAAGAGGCTGCTGCCGTCTTCGTGCTCGGTGGCATCTCGGCCCATCGTTTCGTCTGCGGCAAGCCGGACGGGACCGAGGGCTGGTGGCCGGGCGTGGTAGGTGCGGGCGTCGCTCTGGATCCGGAGCGGTACCGCATCGTGGGCATCGATTGGCTCGGCGGTGCGGGGGACTCCGGCGGCCCCTCTCCCATCGAGTCCGGCGTCCCCGTCGTGACCACGGAGGATCAGGCCCGGGCCGTGGCCGCCGTGCTCGACCACCTGGAGATCGAGAAGCTCCACGGCTTCGTGGGCGCGTCGTACGGAGGAATGGTGGGGTTGGCCCTGGGTGTGCTCTACCCGGAGCGGGTCGAACGACTTCTGATGCTCTGTGCGGCCCACCGCTCGCATCCCATGGCCGTGGGCCTCCGGGTGCTCCAGCGCCGTATCGTCGCTCTCTCCGCGGAGGCGGGCCGGGAGACGGAGGGACTGGCTCTGGCCAGGGCCCTGGCCATGACGACCTATCGGACTCCGGAGGAGTTCGAGCAGCGCTTCGTGTCCTCACCCAGCTGGGAGGATGGCCTCCCGCGATTCGCCGTGGAGGAGTACCTCGACGTCCAGGGCGAGAGATTCAGCCGTCGCTTCGACGCGAACGCCTTCGGGATCCTGTCCCAGTCACTCGACCTTCATCGGGTGGAGCCTGAGGACATCACCGTTGCCACGACCGTCGTTTCGGTGGACTCCGACACGCTCGTACCGCCCTGGCTGGTGGCCGAGCTGGCGCGAAGACTGCCGAGCTCGGGCCGGGCCATCAGGATCGCATCCCACTTCGGTCACGACGCATTCCTCAAGGAGCACCAGGTGGTGAGCCGTCTGGTCCGTAACGTCCTCGACGTGGAGGCTCATCATGCCTGAGCGCCGCAGCGAGACCCGTGCCGCTTGTGCGGGAGTGGCCGTGGACCGGGAACACGGAGCCGTGATCCCGCCCATCCATCTCTCGTCCACCTTCTCCTTCGTGGGACTGGGAGAACAGCGCCGGTACGACTACACCCGCTCGGGGAATCCCACGCGGGACATCCTGGGAGAGGCGCTGGCCGATCTCGAGGGCGGTCACGGCGCCGTGGTGACCGCCTCGGGCATGGCGGCGGTGACGACGGTCCTGCAGCTGTTGGGACCGGACGACCTCATCCTGGCGCCCCACGACTGTTACGGAGGGACCCACCGGCTCCTGACGAGCTTGGCGCGGAAGGGCCAGTTCCGGCTGGAGCTTATCGATCAGACCGACCCGAGCCGGCTGGACGAGGCCTTCGCGGACGAGCCGAGCATGATCTGGGTGGAGACGCCGAGCAATCCTTTGCTTCGAGTGGTCGACATCGCGGACATCGTTCGGCGGGCCCGCACCGTGGACGCCCTGGTGGTGGTCGACAATACCTTCCTCTCGCCGGTGCTGCAGCGGCCCATCGAGCTGGGGGCCGACCTGGTCGTCCACTCGACGACCAAGTACCTGAACGGGCACTCGGACGTCGTCGGTGGCGCCGTGATCGCCCGGACGGCGGACCTGGCCGAGGAGGTGGCGTGGTGGGCCAACGCCCTGGGCGTGACCGGTTCGCCCTTCGACTCGTTTCTCACCATGAGGGGAATCAGGACCCTGCACGCCCGTATGCGGCTGCATGAGACCAACGGCCGTGCCATCGTGGGTGCCTTGAAGGAGCATCCGGCCGTGAGCCGCGTCTATCACCCCAGCCTCGAGGACCACCCGGGGCACGGCATCGCGGCATCCCAGCAATCCGGCTTCGGCGGGATGGTCAGCTTCGAGCTGGAGGGCGGAAGGGAGCAGGTGAAGGCCTTCCTGGACGGCCTGGAGCTGTTCACCCTGGCGGAGTCGCTGGGTGGCGTCGAGAGCCTGGTCTGTCATCCGGCGACCATGACCCATGCCGCCATGGACGAGGAGGCGAGGGCCGTCGCCGGCGTCGGGGACAGCCTGGTGCGACTTTCCGTGGGGATCGAGGCCGCGGAGGACCTCGTGGCCGATCTGAGCGCCGCTCTCGACCGGGTGACGGCCTCCGAGCCCCTGGTGCTCGCGGCCGCAGCGTCTGCGGCGGTAGCAGCTCTTCGCACCTCGTTGGAGAAGGATCCTCGTGACCCGCATCAGGTAGGCAGGCGCGATGCCAGGCTGATGCCCACCCAAGCAGATCGTGCGTGACACTTTCCACTCTACCGAGCCTCGTCCTCCTGAGCGAAGGATGGGACGACTTCGTCATCTTCGGATTCGAGGTCCACGTCAGCGTTCTGGTGGGCTGCGTCTGCCTCGCGGCTATATACCTCATAGCCGTGGGGCCGGCTTGGAGGCATTTCGGATGGTCTGATACGGGCGCGAGCCCGTGGAGGATGGCGGCATACCTGGGTGGGGTGGGGATCATCTTCTTTTCGCTGAACGGTCCCCTCCACGCGCTCAGCGACGAGTACCTGTTCGCGGCCCACATGGTGCAGCACATGCTGCTAATGCTCATCATGCCGCCGCTGTTGATCCTGGGGGTTCCGCCTTGGCTGATCAGCAAAGCCCTTGAGCGGCCGGCCGTGCTGAAGGCGGGCCGCATGCTGACCCATCCCGCGGTGGCGTTCGCCGCCTACAACGTAGTCTTCATCGGGTGGCACCTACCTCCCATCTACAACGCCGCCCTGGCCAACCACGACGTCCACATCCTACAGCATCTCATGTTCATCTCCGTGGCCACCATGATGTGGTGGGCCGTGGTCAACCCGGTGCCGGAGCTGGAGAGGATCCCCACGGGGCCACTGCTCATGATGTACGTCTTCGCGTTCGGTATCCCGTCCACTGCGGTCTCGGCGTTCATCACGCTCTCGGACAAGATGCTCTATCCCTTGTACGAGCTGGCTCCGCGGGTGACGGCCCTCACTCCGTTGGAGGACCAGCGTCTCGGCGGTCTGATCATGTGGATTCCCGGGATGCTCATCTTCTGGGTCGCCATCTCCATCGTCTTCTTCCGCTGGACGAAAGACGAGTACCGGAGCTGGAAGGCGGAGGCTGAGGAGCTGGCGGGAGCTCCGGCATCCGAGTGGAAGCCGTGAGCTGAGGCGGGTAATGAGCCGAGCCCACGGATGCACCGTGCCCTCGACTGGCCGAGACACTTTGGTAACGGGACGCTAGATTGGTGCGTCACCGTCTCATCGTACGGAGAAGCACGTGTCCCTCGTTGCCTTCCATCGGGTTCTCATCGCAGCCGCCATCCTCTTCTGCGCCGGCTACGGCGGCTACGAGCTCGTAGGGTTCTCGAAGGATGGGGGCACCGGTGCCCTCGTCATGGGGGGCATCTTCCTGATCCTGGCCGCCGGCCTCTCGTACTACCTCTGGCGCCTCAACCGCTTCCTCGGCTACGAGGAATAGGCGGCACGGAGGACTACACCGCCCGAGGTCACCCTCGGAAGATCATCCTCCGTTCCCGCCCGGCGGCGGTGGAGGAGGGGGCGCAGGCGCTCCGGCCGGTCTCCGCTCCCAGTAGAGCGGCATCCGCTCTCTGGGGTGGTTCCCGATCTCGTTCAGGTCCTCGTCGTAGAGCCTGCCGTTCACCATGACCATGTTTACGGACTCGCTGTGCTGGATGGAGTCCAGGGGGTTCTGGTCGAGCACGACGAGATCCGCCAGCTTACCGATCTCCAGTGAGCCCAGGTCGGCGTCGAGGCCGAGGTAGCGTGCGCCGTTGATGGTGGCGACCCTCAATGCCTCCACTTCGCTCATTCCACCTTGCACGAACATCCAGAGCTCCCAGTGAGCCCCCAGGCCCTGGAGTTGCCCGTGGGCTCCCAGCGCGACCAGGCCGCCCGCGT
The DNA here is from genome assembly GCA_965238005.1 of Longimicrobiales bacterium. Classification (GTDB taxonomy): domain Bacteria; phylum Gemmatimonadota; class Gemmatimonadetes; order Longimicrobiales; family Gaopeijiaceae; genus CBDCKN01. The sequence continues at coordinate 613,512 of OZ250165.1, read as the reverse complement.
CCTGGATGGTCTTGGCTCCCCGTGCGATGGCGACGTGGTTGAAGTCCTCGTCGCCGGCCGCCATGACCCGCCGTCGTGAGCGTGGGTCCACCACGTCCCGGGGCACGAAGCGGAGAAGACGCTCGTTCTCCCAGACGTTGGTGCGCTCGTACCAGTAATTCTCGCCCGCGAGCCCACCGTAGCCCACCACCAAGGTGGGCGTGTATCCGGTAGAGCTCTGTCCGAAGAGCTGAGCCAGGTCGTCATAGACCACGGGTACGGGGAGGGAATGTTCTACGCCGGTGTGGCCGTCGTGGACCATGGTCATGTTGTTGTAGACCAGCGAGCCGCCCTCGGGGACGACCATCATCTGGAGCTCTCGACCGGCCTTGATGATCCGTTGGCGAGCGTCGCGCCGTCGCTGGTTGTAGCTCTTCACGCTGAAGGCGCCGACGGCCTTCATGCGAGCCACGTGGCGCCGGGCGTCCTCGTCGCTGGTCACCACGGCCTTGGCGTCGCTCTCCGCGCCGTACAGGATCGTCCCCGTGGAGAAGAGGCGTGGCCCGACCTTCATGCCGGCCCGGATCATCTCCGAGTTCGTGAAGACGGTAGAGGTGCTGCTCGAGGGATCGTGGGACGTGGTCACGCCGTAGGCGAGGTTGGCCAGGAAGGACCAGCTGGCCTGCGCGAGTATGCCGTTCGATGCACCACGCACGTGCGCGTGCACGTCGACGATGCCGGGGATGATGGTCTTCCCCGTGACGTCCACCCGGTGAGCTTCGGTGGGCACGGCCACCCTGTTCGTGGGACCGAGGGCTGTGATCCGGTTGCCGGTCACCACGATGGTGCCGCGCTCGATGACGCCGCCGCCCTCATCGGAGTCGGCTCCGAGTGGGATGATGCGTGCGTCCACGAGAGCCACCACGCCCGACGGCACGTCGCTGGCCCGGGAGAATCCGATGTCGAGCCCACTGGCCTCGGGATCGGCCGCCTCACTGGTGCCACCTCGGATGAAGGAGAACGTCTCCGTGAGATCCCGGGTGAAGTACTCGGGCCCTAGGCTCCAGTGGAGGGATCTCCCGTCTCCGGACCAATGCAGGTATTCGCCCGTGTTCTCGGACACCCGGGCCACCGGGAAACCCTCTTCGTCGGGTCCGAGGGTGACCGTTCTGCCGGAGCGGGGGAAGGTGGCCAGGTAGGTGCGATAGCGCTCGGTGAATGCCACCCACTCTCCGTCGGGGGATGGAACGATCTGCGTGGCGTTCTCGGATTGGAAGTGGACGACCTCGTCCGTGCCATGCAGGTCGACGCTCACCAGCTGGTGGCTCCCGTCGGCGGTCTCGTTCACGAATATCCGCTCCCCCGTGTGGTCGAACCCGGGTCTCGTCCCGCTCCGGCGGACCCTTCGCGGCTCCTCCGAGCCGTCCACCGGGACGATGAAGATCCCTGGGTTCTGCCCGTGGGTCGGGCCACGGACCTGATCGCCTTCAGTGGAGCGATAGACGATCCAGCTCCCGTCGGGTGCAAAGGAGGGCTCGGTATGATGCCCCGGGGTCGTCACCACCTCCCTCCCGCCGCTCCCGTCAGTCCGGACGACCCTGATGCGTCCTCTGTCGGCGTCGGTCCAGGTCGCGTAGGCGATCCACTGGTCGTCTGGCGAGAAAGCTGGCGCGAACTCCATGGCGTCGCCTCGGGTCAGGCGGCGGGGCGTCTCCAGGGGCAGCTCCTTGAGGTAGAGCTTGCCCAGAGCCGAATAGGCTACGAATCGCCCTGCCGGAGAGGTCGTGACGTCACGGAGCATCCGTACGTCGAAGCTCTCGGGAGCCACCTCCTGCTGGAAGCGTAGGGCTTCGTGGATCGTCTGCTCCACCCGCGCCGTGAACGGGATGATGTTGGCCTCGCCGGTGGCCACGTCGACGCGCCATATCTTGCCCTGACCCCAGATCACGATGGAGCTGCCGTCAGGCGTCCAGTCGTATTGGGTGTAGACGCCGTGGATCGCCCAGGCCTCCTGCATGTCGCGGTCGAGGCCGTCGAAGAGCGGCCACTCCTCCCCCGTCGCCAGATCGTGGAGGAAGAGCACGGAGTTGAGGCGAACCCTCCTGATGAACGCCAGCTTGGTCCCGTCGGGAGAGGGCCTCGGCGTGATGGATCCGCCAGGCCGGCGCACCACGGTCCGCTCCTCGCCCGTGGTGAGGTCGCGACGGAGGATGGCGTAGATGGTCTGGTAGACGTTCTTGTTGTACTGGAATGTCTGACCCGGGTAGACGTTGCGGCTGTAGTAGAGGTAGCGCCCGTCGCCGGAGGCCGCCGGCTCCCCTTGGTCCTTCTGCCAGCTGTCCCTCTCGGTGACCTGCAGGCCCGCCCCGCCGCTCACGTGGTACATCCACACTTCACCGGCCCCGAGTGACCGCTCTTCGACGAAGTGCTTCCGGACGTAGACGTACTGGCCGCCCGGGGCCCACGCCGGGCTGCTCACCTCCCGGTCTCCCTCCTTCGACACCTGGCGGGTGTTCGATCCATCCGGGTCCATGAGCCACAGATTGAAGTTGCCGTCCCGGTCGCTGATGAAGGCGATGCTCGATCCGTCCGGGCTGAAGCGGGGCTGCATGTCGAACGCCTGCCCTGACGAGATGCGTGCAGCCAGTCCGCCAGTGAAGGGCATGGTGTAGAGGTCGCCCAGCAGGTCGAACACGAGAGCCTGCCCGTCGTCGCTGACGTCCACGTTCATCCAGGTCCCTTCGTCCGTCTCGAAGGAGAGCGCGGTCGTGGGTCCGAGGGACTGGTCGACGTCCCATGAAGCTTCCTGCGTGGAGGTGGTGCCCACCGCAGACCCAGGGGTGTTCTGGCCCGAGATCGGGGTGGACAGGGAGGGGAGGGTCACCAGCACGGCGGTGGTCAGCATCGGCATTGCCTTGGTCATGATATCCTTGGCAGGCTCCCGGGAGCAGGGTCATCGGCTGCGAATCGGCGTAACTGCAAACGCCCCGGACCTGGGCCCGGGGCGTCCATCCTGACGGACGATCTCAGCCCGGCGTTGCTCAGTCCGTCTTGTCCCAGGGGTTCTCGGCCAAGACCCTCCGCAGCTTCGGGTGCTTGACCCACAGGTAGTACGCCATGGCAACCGAGGCCAGCACGTTGCCCACGGCGATGGCCCACCACGCCAGGGGACCCAGGAGGAACTCGGCGGCCAGCGCCATGAGGCCCATGAAGAACGCCTCGAAGGCCACGAAGAGCATTACCCCCGCCAGGATGAGGGGAGGCGTGTCCTCGGCGTAGCACGCGATGGCTGCGGCGACGAAACCGGTAGCGATGAACGCACCGATGTGGACGATGGTGTATCCCATCACGGTCGCGCTCGACACGCTGACGGCGGCCAGATCGCTGGAGCCCAGGAAGAGCGCGGACCCCAGAGCTCCTGGAGTGAAGAAGGGTTGCCCACGCCCCATATCGATGATGAGGAACCAGAGGGCCACCACACCGGCACCGATGAGCCCCGACACCAGTCCCTCTTTGAACATCCGGTGCTCTCCTAGGAGGGCCCACCACGATACCGGTGGCGTGGCGCCCGTGAGGTGGAGGAAGCCCATCAAGGTCACGCCCGCGATGAGATTGCCGGCCACAACCGCGGGCCAGCCGAGCTCTGCCACGACGTCTACGCCTGTGACCGAGACGCTCGTGTAGAAGACGATGTCGAAGAGGGCGAATCCGAGTACGAGCCCCAGGAAGACATTGGGTGCCGTATAGATCTTCGACAGCGTCCACGACACGAGGAGGCCGACCGTGATGAATGCGACGTAGTGGATGAGCGTGTAGAGGAAGACAGGGCCCAGGCTCCGCTCGATGTCCCCGGTGCCGAGAATGGCTCCGGCCAGGAACGCCGGAGTTCTAAACGGCTCCCCCTGGGAACCGTCGACGATCAGGAACCAGAAGGCCATGGCCGTGGCGCCGAGGAATCCGGCCACGACACCCCGAGGAACCACCCCGCGGAAGCGCTCCCTCATGGCGCCCCCCTTTGCTCGTGTGCCCCCTCGCCGTGCAGGCGCTCCTTCTTGAACTGCTTGAAGAGGAAGATGCCGAACCCTACGCCCACGGAGACCGGTACGGCGGCCATTATGACGCCACCGAGAAACAGCCCAAGTCGCAGACCCTCGTTGTCCAACCTACCGCTCCATCTGGAGTAGTCGCCGCCCGGCGATCATGACCCCCCGACCCTCTTGGTGGCTCGCGAACTTCGGAAACGGAACACTAGAATTCTGTAATGACGGCCAGCACCAGAATCACCGCCAGTGGAAGCGGAGAAGCGGCCAACACCCAGAGCCGTCGAGGCTCGTAGCGGAGATGCATGAAGTACATCGCCACCAGCAGTGCCTTCCACAGCGCCATGATGATCAATCCCGTGGCGAGCCAGACCTTCGGGAGATCCATGAACGCGTATCCGACCTCGGCCATCGTCAGCACGAGGAGGACGACCCAGATCAGGATATAACGGGGTTGCGGATGCTCTTCCATCATTCCTCCTCGCTCATATCAGGTACTCGCTCATATCAGGTAGACGACGGTGAAGAGAAGAATCCACACCAGATCCACGAAGTGCCAGTATAGGCCGATGACTTCAACGCCCTGGTGATTCTCCCTGGTATAGCCTCCACGGAGTGCCTTTCCGAATACGAACCAGAGGGCCAGCACTCCCAGGGTCACGTGTGCTCCATGGAAGCCGGTCATGGCGTAGAAGGTCGCCCCGTAGAGGGGTCCACCGAGGGCCGGACCCTCGTGTGGATTCCCCCGGCCCAGCGCGTGATACGCGTCGAGCATGGGGACGAATCCTTCTGCCGACAACACGTTGTACTCCACCGCCTGAATGCCCACGAAGAGCGTTCCGATGAGGATTGTCGCCAGGAGCCAAAGCTTCAAGCCCTTCTGATCTCCATGCTGGATGGCCGCGAAGGCCTTCACCATCGTCACCGACGAGCAGATCAGGAAGAAGGTGTTCAGGGCCGTGAGGGGAACGTTCAGGATCACGCCCGGATCCGTCCAATGGTCCGGATGCGCGAAGCGCAGGATGACGTATGAACCGATCAGCGAAGTGAAGAACATCACCTCGCTGAGCAGGAACACCCACATGCCAAGCTTGTTGTTGTAGACCATCATCCCGGGCATGGGCCTACGGTCCATCGTCGCGGTTGCAGCCTGGCTCACAGGTCAGTCTCCGGGAACGGGTTCAGGGGTGGGCGCTTGAACGCTCTGTCCTCCGACGTCGCTCGTGGGTGGCGGCACGTCTTGCGGATAGAAGTCCTCCTCCCTGTCGGGGTGGCTGTACTCGTACGGCCCGCGGTACACGATGGGGATCTCCGGGAAGTTTCCGTGGGGCGGAGGAGACGGAACGGACCACTCGAGCGTATTGCACTCCCAGGGGTTGTTGCCGGCCTTCTTACCCTTGAACAGGCTCCACAGGAAGTTGAAGGCGAAGATGGCCTGTGCGCTGGCGAATATGAACATGTTGATGGTGATGAACGTGTTCATCGGCTGAAGAGCCTGCAGGAACTCGTACTGATTGGGGTCGTAGATTCGGCGCATCATCCCCTGGACGCCCAGGTTGTGCATGGGGAAGAAGGTCAAGTTGTAGAAGATGAACGACAGGACCCAGTGCACTTTGCCCAGGCCTTCGTGCATCATCCGCCCGAACAGCTTCGGGAACCAGAACGTGATGCCGGCGAAGATCCCGAACAGGGTGCCGCCCACGAGGACGTAGTGGAGATGCGCCACGATGAAGTACGTGTCGTGGATGTAGATGTCCACCGGCGCCGACGCCATGAAGATTCCCGACAGGCCGCCGATGATGAAGAGCGACACGAAGGAGACGGCGTGGAGAAGCGGCGTGTCGAAGTGGATGTTCCCGCGCCACAACGTCCCCATCCAATTGAACACCTTGATGGCCGACGGCACGGCGATGACCACCGTGGTGACCACGAACGTCATGCCCAGGAGCGGGTTCATGCCGCTCTGGAACATGTGGTGCCCCCAGACGATCCACCCCAGGAACGCGATGGAGACGAGGGCCAGGACCATGGAGTGGTACCCGAAGATCGGTTTCCGTGACCTGCAGGAGATTATGTCCGACACCAACCCCATAGCCGGAAGGATCAGGATGTACACCTCGGGGTGGCCGAAGAACCAGAAGATGTGCTGCCACAATAGCGGCTCGCCGCTCCCCTCGGGTCGGAAGAAGGCGGTCCCGATGGTCTGGTCGAACAGCAGCAGGATGAGTCCACCCGTCAGGATCGGCACGGCCAGGAGGAGCAGCCAAGCCGTGATGAAGATTGCCCAGGTGGCAAGGGGAATCCGGAACCAGGTCATCCCCGGCGCCCGCATGTTGATCACCGTGGAGACGTAGTTGATGGCGCCCGTGATGGACGAGAAGCCCACGATGATGAGGCTGACAAGCCAGAGCTGCTGTCCCAGGTAGACGCCGGTCCACTCGCCCGATGCGCTCAGGGGCGCGTAGGACGTCCAACCGGCCCCGGCCGCTCCCCCCTCCACGAAGAAGCTGGCCAGCATGACCACACCGGCGACCGGCACGATCCAGAAGGACGCCATGTTGAGGCGAGGGAACGCCATGTCGTCGGCGCCGATCTGGAGGGGGATCAGCAGATTGCCGAAGACACCCGCAAGCATGGGCATGAGCGCGAAGAACACCATGAAGGTGGCGTGCATCGTCACCAGCGAGTTGTAGAACTCCGGGAGGATGATCCCGCCCGGAGCCATCGTGTCCGGCAAGAAGCGGCCGAGGGGCATCGGTTGACCGGGGAACCCGAGCTGCCAGCGGACCATCCCGGCCAGGATGCCTCCCACCAGCAGGAAGAACAGGGCGGCGAAGAGGAACTGCCGGGCGATCATCTTGTGATCGGTGGAGAACACGTACGTCCTGATGAAGCCCAGGTCGTGGTGCCCCTCAGCGTGGCCGGTGTGCGTCTCGGCTACAGCGGTAGTGGTCATCGGTCGTCCTCCTCCTCGGCTTGCTGGCCGGCAAGCCAGGCTTGGAAGTCGGCCTGCGAATGGACCGTGACCGTCCCCTTCATGCGATAGTGTCCGAGTCCACACAACTCTGCGCAAGCGAGGGTGAACTCACCCGTGCGGGTCGCCTCGAACCAGACCGGTGTCATGTGGCCGGGGACCGCGTCCTGCTTCACCCGGAACTGGGGAAGGAAGAAGGAGTGGATCACGTCCTCGGCGCGGAGGTTGATCCGCACCGGCCGATCCACCGGGATGTGCAGTGCGTTGCGAGATACGAAGTCGTCCGAAGTGCCGAGCTGGCCGTCCGCACCGGCGTAGGTGGCGTTCCACTCGAACTGCTTCGCCATAATATCGATCTGGTAGGCGTCGGGCGGAATGCGCGCCGGATCCCGAATCTCGTCCCAGATCCCCTTGGAGTAGATGGCCAGCCCCATGACGATGATGAACGGTATGACGGTCCAAACGACCTCCGCCTTGTTGCTCCCGTGGATGTACTCCGCCTTGCGACCTTCCCTGTGGCGGTACTTCACGAGGAAGACAACCAGCGTGATCTCCGTGATGAAGAACACGATTCCCGTGATCCACAGGATCACGTAGTAGAGGTTGTCCAAGGCCGGCCCGAAGGTGGAAACGGTCTCCGGCATGAGCCAGGAAAAGTTCATCCCACTGGTCTCCCGAGCTTGAGGTTGACTCTCACAGTCACGACGGGTCGGGCCCGTTGGCCGACGCTGACCGACGGACCCGGCACCTTCTAGTCTCTGTCGACGGCCACGCCGTGGTCGTGGAGATCGACAGCCTCACCCAACGGCACCACGGCGCTGGCCATGGAAGCGCTGAATGTGAACGTGATCTCTGCCGTTTCGCCAGTAGCCACGGTGACGTTTTGCGTCTGGGTGCCGTAGCGCTCGTGCCACGCCTCGATGACATAGTCACCCGGGGGCAGCGTGGACAGGTCGAAGCTTCCGTCGGAGCCGGACACCGAGTGATACGGGTGATCGAGAACCCCGATGTATGCGTTCATCCACCCGTGCACGTCACAGCGCACCGGCACCATGACCTCGACCGTGCGGAAGCTGCGGGTGCTCTCCATGTTCATGGGCTGGCTCGTGTTGAAGCCGCGCTGCTCCGTCGGCGACGCGTTGATGTTGTGCAGAAGACCGTCGCTGTTGCGGATGGTGATGTCCTGGCCCGTCATGACCCCCAGAACGTGCGGAATGTACGTGCATCCGTCCTGGTCCAGGAGTGCCGGGCCTGGCGTCGGGAACTGGAGGCTCTCCAGCCCCTGCTTCACGTAGACGAACACATTGGCGAGAGAGCCGTCGTTCACCACGACCTCTTCGGCCATGGGCGTGGAGGCGTGCTTGTCCGCGCACACCTGCTCGTCGCTCATGTCGATGGCGTCCATCGCGGGAGCGTCACCCTCGAAGACGACGGTCCCGGCGATGTTGCCCGCGGTGGCCGCATCGACAGGGTTCTCCACCGCGGCTCCGCCACCGGAGTCCCCGGAGCCGCTTCCACCGCCGTCACCCCCACCACAACCCACGGCCAAGAGTGTCACAAGCGCGGGGGTCATCACCCAGCGCAGTGCAGTTCGATCCGACATACATCCTCCGATACTGTGAATGGTTCAGCCTTGTGTTGATTCGGTCTCTTCCACGATCTCGCCTTCACGCTCTCGCTTCTGCGCCCTACCGACCACGAGAATCCCCAGTCCCGCCGTGAGCATCATAGCCACTACGGGAGCGACGAACACCGTGTTGGGAGTGGGCTCCTGGAGGAACAAGAAGTACCACGAGCTCACGGAGCTACGCGTGCCCGATTCTCCGTTGTCCCCGTCCCAGGCGAAGAACGCCACCGGAATGGCCTCGCCTGTGACGAAGTCCAGATCGCCCTCGTCCTCGGTGAGCAGGGTGCGAGTGAACATAACCTGCCACTGCCCGTCCTCGTGGGAGGCGCTCACCGCGAGATCCTGTCCGTCCGACGGGTAGCTCTCCGTGCCGATCCCCCGGGCCTCGCCCTCGAGGGCCGTGCTTCGGTCGCTCTGCCACTGCCAGAGGTAGACCGGTCGACGGTTGTCGCCCCGCATGAAGTACGGGCGCTCCATCCCCTGCGGCATCTGCATGGGAAACTGGAGAAGGAGCTGGTCCGGTGTGGGTCCCGACTCCGGTGGGTCTCCCTCTTTGGGGCCCATGAACGAGATAACCTGCGACTTCCAGTCGGCCCAGTCGGGATCGGGGCTCAGGCTGGGGTCGCTCCAGCGGACCCGCACGGCGACCTCCTGGCCGTCGTGAAGAGCCTGGACCCACATGCCGTCCACACGAGGGTCGAACCAGCGGGGCTTCACGATGATCTGTCCCGCCAGCGGGATATAGGCCGGCTCGGCCGTGTCCCACAAGGGGTCGTCCACGGACGTGGGAAGCGGCACGTCCTCCAGCAGTGCGGCCCGCACGACCTCGTTGATGCCGGGCTCTTCCTCGGGGGAGAAGCTCCGGACGTAATGCGCCAGGGCCCAGAGCTGGTCGTCGGTCATGACCTGGGCGTCGATCAGGTCCGAGAAGTTGGGCATGGGGGTCCCGTCCAGGCCCGTTCGAAGGCGGCGATAGATGTCCTCCACCGTGCCACCACCGTTGAACAGCCAGTTCTCCGTGAGATCGGCCGCTCGGATCGGGAAGTCGCTGTCGTCGCCAAGGGTGGGCGAGGACTGCCCCTCCCCACGACCTTGGTCGCCATGACACTTCCAGCACTCGATGGCGTCGTATTGGGCCCTGCCCTCGGCGAGCACTTCGTCCGACACCCGCGTGGGGCGGCCGAAGTCGAGGGGCTCGGGGACTTCGTCGGGCGAGAAGAAACGCGAGAAGCCCTTGAGGTATTGAACCAGGGCATCGCGCTCCTGCCGCGACAGCAGATCCTCCCAACCCGGCATAGTCGTACCGGGCATCCCGAGGTCGATGACGTTGAGCATGTCCTCGTCCGTCGGGAGCTCCCCGCTGGCCGTCGACCGGATCTGGTAGAGGGCCTGAGTGAAGTCGCGCGGGCGAGGGAGCATCATCTCGGCGCCCGGGCCCTGACCCGTCCCGTCGACCCCGTGGCACCCCGCACACCACCTCTCGTAAGTGGCCTTCCCGAGATCATCCCCCTCCTGAGCCGCCAAGCCTCCCGCCCCCAGGCCGCCCACCAAGAAGAGCACAGATGCCGCCACCGTCGGCCGCGAGACCGGGCCGATGCGAGGATCCCTTGTCCCACACGTCCGGGGGCCCGCCTCCGTGTTCTCTAGCACCCCTTGCCGAGGGCCCGCCGCGGAATTCCCCTCGAAGCGACGTTCAATCGCAGATTGCTGGAGCGTAGAGGGGAATCCTCGAAGGGCCCCGCCCGCGAGCGAAAAAGAGAACACGCGACGGGTCCCACCCACTAGTATTTGAAGGGATCCAACCCACCGGCTCTTCACCGTGCCCCCGGTCACGGCGTGCATCACTGCTCTTCCCCTTCCTCGGCTTCCTCCCAGGTTCGGGGCTCGTGCCCTGCCTGTTCGTACAGGAAGATGATCACGGACCAGATCTCGTCCGCGGTGAGGAAGTCCTCCCAGGCCGGCATGGCCGAGTTCCAGGGCGCGCCCTCGTTGGGAAGCCCCGGGCCGCCCTTGGCGATCCGCCAGAACACGAAGCTCTCGGTGAGCTGCGCGATAGTGCCCACGTCCTCGAAGCTGGCCGGAGTCGGGTTGAACGCTGCTGCGTAGTGCCCCTGCCCGCTGAGCCCGTCGCCGTGACAGGCGAGACAATTCTGGTAGTAGACCCGCTTGCCCTCCTCGTAGTGATCCTCCAGAGAACCGGTTGTCCTCAGAGGATTCTCGAGCCCGGAGAGCCGCATGGTCTCGCCCTGGAAGTCGATCTGGCCGGGAGGCGCCGGATGGATGGACCTGAGGGTCAGAGGCGCGGCTACCGAGGGGCGGACCTGGTTGAACGTGCCGAAGGCTACCAGGAACGGAATGGCCACCATGAAGACGCCTCGCACCGTCTTGCGCTCCGGATCCACCATCGTCCGGTGGATCGGCGCCTTGAACTCCGTCCAACGCTCCTCGTTGTCGCTCACCCAGAGCAGAACCCCCACTGCGGCCGTCAGCATGAACTGAAGAACGACGGAGTTCGGGACCGGCGCGCTGGCGATGCCAACCAGAGGGGGGAGATACACGATGCCGTAGTCCAGCAACACGTACGACAGCACCAGAACCGCCACCGCCTGACCGAACGGATGCTTGAAGTGCTTGCCCATTCGTGTTCCGCCTCCCCTTACCGTTGGCTGGCCAAGAACTGAACGACGGCTTCCAGCTGGGCGGCCGTCAGCTGCGCTCCGAAAATCTGGGGCATGACGCCCAAGAACACTTCGAACCCCTCCGACGCGCCGGCCGAAGGATCCAGGATCGATTGCCGAATATAGTCTGCGTCCACACGTCCGCCGATCCCGTCGAAGGCCGGTCCCATGGGGACGCCCTCACCGTTGAACTGGTGGCATACCAGGCAGGTGTTGGCACGCATGATCTCGAGCGGGTCGAGAGACGCGGTCGCCGGAGCCGCCGTGGCCGACGCTGCCGCAGCGGTGGACTCGGACCCTCCCCCGTCGTCGGCCACGTCGGCGCCCGTGACCGTCACCTCGCCACCCTGGGCCTGGAGGAAGGCCACCACGGACCAGATCTGCGCATTGGACAGCGATCGCCGCATGTCCGGCATGATCGGGTTAAAGCCCTCCACGAGGTAGTCGCTGGGATCGGTCATGGACGCGTACAGGTAGGCCTTGCAGTCCTGACCGCTCACCCGGTTGCCGCAACGGACTCCGATGGTGCCAACGCCGCCCTGGTCCGTGAGTAGATTCGGGGCGCGAGTCCCGAGTCCGTGACAGGCCACACAGCCGCCCGCACCGTTGTACAAGACTTCTCCCGACGATACCAGCTCGGCCTCCGTGACGTTGGCTCCGAAGGTCAGCTCCTGGGGCACCTCGGACTGAACCTGAGGGATGGAGTTCGCAACGAGGGTGAAGACGGCCAGCGTCCCGATGACGACTGACAGGATCCTCAGATTCTCTGCAAGCATCGCGTGTCTCAGTCTCCTGGGTCAGAAGTCGGGCTAAAGCCGCGAGTGCCGATTCTGCGCATCAGTCGCCCGCCACCGGAGCCAGCTCCGGTCCCGACTGCGCCCCGGCCCCCACACTCGAGACCACCGGTTTCTCGGCCAGCCCGCCGAGCCAGAAGATGAAGGCCACCAGCGTCAGGAAGATCAGCACACACGCCGAGATGACTATCGAGGCATACCCCAACGCAGGCGTAGCCGCCCACTCACTCGTGTCGCGCATCACCTCCCACACGTGCCAGTGCTGGCGGATTCCGCTGCGAGCGAAGCCCATGAGACCCATCAGCCACGTGAAGGTGACGGCGAGGACAAAGAGGGCGTACTGCGACCGGGGGGGCATCTGGCCCCACCGGATGGCCCCCCGGGACTCAGCGCCCCGGCTCAGGAAGAGGTCGATGCCGACCACGGCCCCGATGGTGAACAGGACCGCAAGCACCTGATAGACCGAGAATCCGATCCTGACGATGGCGCTGACGAAGTATCCGTAGATCCCGTAGAAGATCACGATCCCGGCCGAGATCACGAACAGCGCGCCCTGCACCATGGTTCCTGTTCGCGCCCAGCTGACCGTCGGGCGCATGTTCGCCCGCCGGTAGAGAAGGAACGAAAGGAACGTCGTCAGGATCATGATGTTCACCGCTGTGTTCTTGGCGCTCATGACGCCCAGGACGCCCAGGAAGGGGTGGTGAGTACCTCCCATGGCCGCGATCTCTTCGCGGTTGGCGATCATGGTGTGGGGCGTCGCCCACACGATCACGCCAATGACCAGGACGAACAGCATGTACTTCGTGTAAGGGGTGAAGCGCTCGGCTCCGGGAATGCGCCCCATACCCACCCACAGGTAGTAGTTGCCAGTCAGGAAGAGCACGCCGATGAGGAAGGCCTGGATGATCCACAGCCAGCTCATGAAGCCACCCATCATGGTGATGCCCATCTGCTGGTTGAACTCGTAGATCTCCCGGCCCAGGTAGTAGCCGGCGAAGGGCAAGACGATGAGTGCCCCGATGGCGACGAGGTTGCCCACGTAGCCCATCCAATCGTAGTGGGCCCGCTCCTCGTCCGTCTTGGCCATGAGGAAACGATACGCCGAGTACGCCCCCACGATGGCTCCCCCGAAGACCACGTTGGCGATGAACCTGTGGATGTTAATGGGCATCCAGGTCGCGTTCGCGAAGGCGCTCCAGAACTGGACCATGGCGGGTGCCGTGTCGGGACCGACATCGGCGGGGGGACTCATCATGTATGTGAGCCAGGAATTGGCGATGAACATGACCATGGTGCCCCAGACGTTGAGCATGATGCCCAGAGACCAGTGGACCAGCTTGGCACGCCCCTTCTTCCAGCGATCCCAGCCATAGTAGTAGAGGTAGAGCGTGAACGACTCCAAGAAGAACAGGCCCACGTACACCCACATGGAGGCATCGAAGATCTCCGCCAGGTACAGCCAGAGCTTGGGATAAAGCGTGATGAGCAGGAAGACCAGGATCGCTCCCCAGATGGCCGTGGCGGAGTAGGCCACAAGGAGGAGCCGGGTGAACTCCTTGGCGAGCTTGTCGTACTTCTCCTCGCCCCCGAAGATGCCGATGGCCTCGACCACCACGGCGAACATGGGAACGCCGAGCACGAAGGCGGCGAAGAGAAGGTGCACCTGTGCCGACACCCAGATCGCGATCCGACTCCCGACCAGTGGGAAGTCACCGTACTCGCGGGCAACGGCCGCGTCCTGGGCCCAGGCGACGTCCGGGAAGATGTGGAAGGCCAGGCCCATCAGGCCCAGGGCTCCCAGGAGCTTCAAAGCCATACCGCCGCGCCGAGCCGTCGGGCTCACGCTGATCCTCCCCTGCCGAGGAAGAACGGAAGCTTTTTCGAGAAGTCCACCGGAAGGCTCTTACGGACCTCGGCCATGACCTCGGTATCTACGCGGGCATATCCCTTCTCGAGGGCAAATTTTTCCACGCGGGCCGTCACTACCCCACGGACGAAGCTTGGCACTCGCTCCAGGCGGGCTCGAGCCTCCGGAGACCAAGACAATTCAGACGTGACGGGCTGACCGTATGAGACACGATCCCCCGGAATCACCAGGGGCGCCTCGCCCGTAGGCTCGTACACGCACGAGTCGTCCGGGCCCATGAAATCGCCGCCGTCGGCGTAAGCGCGGGCACGGCAACCGCCGCACACCTCGCGATACTCGCACCGGCCGCAGCGCCCCGAGAGGCTACCGGATCGGAGCTCTGTGAAGACCTCAGACGTTCTCCAGATCGTCTGGAAGCTGTCCGTCATGAGGTCGCCGGCCACGACGGGCATGTATGGGCAGGGAGTCACCTTCCCTTCGGGAGTGATGCGCACGTAGTGCACGCCGCATGGGCACCGGGTCTCGTAGTTGAGCAGGGGCGAATCCGGATCCCCCTGCAGCACATGGCGCATGAGCTGTGGCTGACACTTGGAGCGGACCATCATCCGGCCGCGGTAGGTCCTCTCCAGCTCGAGCAGCTCCTTCAAGACGTCGTCGTTCTCGGACGGCGACATCCCGCGCATGTGCTCGGCTCTTCCGGTGGGAACCACGAAGTAGACGTTGAAGGAGACGGCTCCCGCCGCCGCAGACCAGCGCGCCACCTCGGCGATCTCATGACGGTTCCCGGTGGTCACCGTGGTCTGGATGACGAAATCGAGCTCATGGCGGGCACAACGCTCGACGGCGGCCATGGTATCGGCCAGTGCGCCGCCCCCGTGGCGAAAGCGATCGTGATATTCGGGCCGAAGCGAGTCGATACTCACCGCGACGCCCTTGATTCCCGCCGCCATCAAGGACTCGATGCGCTCGTCGGTGAGCCCGATGCCGTTGGTCCCGACGACCACGGTCGCGCCAAGGGACGTGGCTCTCTCGGCGAGAGCCTCCAGATCGTCCCGAACCAGGGGCTCCCCACCGGTCAGGATCAGCATGGGGTTGGGATTGACCTCGAGGATCTCGTCCATGATCCGGAAGCACTGCTCCGTGGAGAGCTCTTCGGAGGCAAGGTGCCAAGATCCGGCGGAGATGTAGCAGTGCGCGCACTCGAGGTTGCAGCGTTTCGTCAAGTTCCAGGCGACAATGTGGGGGACGTAGCTCTCCCCCTCGCCTCCGAGCCGAGGCTCTTCCCGACCGACCGGGGCCGGCCGTGGCAGTGTCGCCGCCGAGGAGCGCGTACGGTCCAGGCCGCGGATCACGCTTCGCCGGCCTCTTTGCTCATGAACTGCTCGATGGCGGCCTTGGCGTCCTCGGGCGAGACGGTCTTGAAATCCACCGGACACTGGTCCGCCGCTTCCGCCACATCGCGGATGGGGCAGCGTGTCACGCCGCTGGCCTTGGCTTCCTCGATGAACCTCCGCATCTCGGGGGTGAGGCCGTCGACCCCTTCCGCCTCCGCCCTGATCTGCTTGGTCTGGAGCTCGCGGAACATGACCAGCATGGTGTCCATGTCGAACTCGTCCGCCTCGATCATGGCCTGCTTGTTCTCGTCCATGACCAGCGTCGTCACACGCCAGAAGTCGTGCTCACGGGCGAAGCGCTCCACGGTGTTGCGGGCCAGGGGCCGGGCGATGAGAGGAACGAGCCTCAGTCGTTCGAAGGCCTCCTGGGTCCACTGGATGGGATCCTTGGCCGCTCGCTCGCGGCTCTCGACGTGTCCCGTGTAAGGACACTTAGCCGAGACCATGGCGACCTCCGGCAGCGGGTCCGCGTCCAGACCCTCTACCACCGTGCGCTTCATCGCCTCTTCGGCCTTTACCTCGGCGAGGGCGAGCTCTTCCGCGGTGCCGATGCCCATGATCAGCTGCATATGCGTAGGCAGGAGTTTCTGGATGGCCTCGTCCAGCCGCGCACTGGTCACCATGGGGAGGCCGTCGGCTCCTAGGGGAGGCACGGCGGTGCCCGGCTCGGTGGGGGTGTCGGTCCCGGCCGCGTCGCTCGGCCCGGACACGCCGCTCGACCCGGCACCGTTCGAGGCGCTGCCACGCGCTGGCGTGAGTGGGTCTTCCCGATACGTGCCGTTGGCCCCGGGTCCGTAGTTGTCGAGGACGTACTCCTCCACGGCCTTGCGCGCGATGCCGAGTGCGAAGGGAGGCACGCGCAGGATCCGGACCTCCGCGTCGGGCGACCACTCCAGGCCCGTTTCGCCGTCCTCTTCGATCCACGGGATGTCGTCCGGACGGACGTCCAGAGTGCCAACGAGAAGGATGTTACCGGGGGCGAGCCTGCACAGGTTGTCCGCCTGCGAGCCCATGTCGGTGTCCTCGATACGGTGCCCGCCGTGACGTGCCAGGACCAGGAGGCTCGGCTCGATCTCTTCGATCCACTGGAGGATGCACTGGAAGGGCTTTCCGACGAGGATTTGTGTCTCCACGTCCACGTCGGGGAACTCGTCGGCCATGACCTGAGCGCGCTTGAGGTTGGCCTGGGCGAGCTTCAGGAGGCCCTTGTCGATGATGTTGTTGTGGAGCTCCTCCTGTTCCTCGAACTTGAACACCTTCGAGGCCTGCGCCGAGAGGATGTCCTTGATGTTGCCGAAGACGGCGTGGTGGTACTCGACGTCGAAGGCGGAGCAGACGTGGAGCTTCGCACCGAACTCCCGGGCCATCTCGAGCGCCAGGCGCATGGCCTTGTAGGAGTACGACGAACCGTCGACGCAGACGATCCAATTGCCGTTCTGCAGCGGCCTCTCGTCTCTGATGAGGAGGGTGTCCTTCTCGACCTCGCGGATTACCCGAGAGACCATCCCGCCCAACTGGGAGTACGGCTGTTTGCCGATGCCGTGGGCTCCGATGACCAACAGGTCGTATTGGCGACCACTCGAGCCGGCAAGCTTCTCATCCTGCTCTTCATCTTCGGCCACGATTCGGCCGTCCTCGCCTATCTTCACATCGCTCCGAACCGTCGCGCCCCCGTCGTACTTGTCGGCGATGTTCGGGTCGAAGCCGATGAGACTTGGCAGTCGTCCGCTGCCACCGTTGGCTTCACGGATTACCTCCTCGTAATTGATTCCTTCGAGGAGCTGCCTGGTAAGGAGGACGCCTGCGGAGTCGCACGCCTTCGCCGTCTGGTCGAGGAAAGAATCTGAGATGAGCTGGAGGCCCTTCTCGATCAGCTTGTCATGGATCTTCCTCTGTCGCTTGATCTCCTGGGCGGTCTGGAACTGGGCCGGGAGGCCGGTTTCCAGCTGCCGAAAGCGAACGTCGTGCAGGCGGGCCGCATAGACGTGGTTCCCGGTGATCCGTCCGTCGAAGTGGGAACAGACCTCGATGGCCCGGTCCACGGCCCAATAGGAATGTTGGGAGTTGTCTACTGGTACGAAGACTTCACGGTACATAAATACCTCGGGCATAGCCCTCTAGCCGAGCGCATCCTCCCGCCAGCAGCACAAAGCTCTCCATCCTCCGGAGACTTACCGGAGCGTCCCCACTCCTCAGCTTCGGAATGGGAAGATCGATCATCGATCTAGGCTGTACTGATCCAGCTAGATGTCTGGCGCTCGGGCAACGATTCGCGTTGCAACCAGGGTCATAAAGGGGCCGGCAGACCCCCCGCGACCCGATGTATGGTGACGTGCTTCTCAGTCTCGAGGATGTCAGGGATCCTACCGGGGGCCAGTATACCCGGCCTTTCTGAGACCTGTCAATAAATGCGAGGGGGCACTGATACCGTGTGGGAAATCCCCATGTTAATCACGGCATCAGGCCCCTGCACGCACGGTCCAATATCGTCCCAGACCCCCCGTGACGAGCAGTCCGCCGAAGAGAACCAACGCCGGCAAGAGGAGGCCCGGTGTCGACCGATCCCGCCGAGGCCCCCAGCCTACATGCCCTCCAGGCCCAACTCCGTCCGAGCCCGGTCCATGACCTCGGGCGTTATCTCGGCTACCGCGTGCTCCTTGGCCCAGTCGACGTAGATCCGCTTCACCATCCCCCGCACGAAGCTGGGGACCTTCTGCATCCGCTCGGTCGCCTCGGGACTCCAGAGGACCGAACCGGCCTGGGAGGCTTGCCCGGCCGGTTGTCTGGGGATGTCCTCCGATATAGCGAAGGCCTCCTCTCTCCCCCCCTCCAGAGAGCTGCGAACCATCTCGAGGGGTTGAGCGGGCACCTCTCGCCCACCGATCTTTATCCCCAGGCTGGACACGAGCTGGGTCTCCATGGGGTTCGTGAGCATGGCCACCTCCCTCCCGCACGAGCCGCAGGAGAACACTGCGGCCAGGGTGCCGTCACCAGGAAGCTGCCGCTCGGCGAAGTCCATGACGTTGTCACACTCGATGCAAAGGAACTTCATCGGGCGCTCTCCTCCATCTTGGCGGCGACCCTGTCCGCTAGGGCGAGGAGGGCGCGGCTGGAGGCCGCCTCCGGATCTTCCAGCACCAGAGGCGAACCCAGGTCGGTGGAGGCCCCAAGGCGTGCGTCGAACGGAATGTCGGCCCAGAGCGGCACGCCTGACTCCTCGGCGAGGCGTCGTGCCCCGTCCCCGCCGAACAGCTGAGACGTGTGACCGCACGACGAGCAGGCGTGCTCCGTCATATTCGCCACGAGGGCCACCGTCGAGACTTCCGCCTCGCGCGCCATCCGCACCGACTTCGACACGACGAAGCGGGCCGCCTCCGACGGCGTCGTCACGAGGAGCATCTGGTGGAGGCCCGGGACCAGCTCGAGGAGCCGCGCAATCTTGTCCGTTCCGGGCGGTACGTCCACCAGCAGAACGTCCAGGTCACCCCAGGCCACGTCGCCCAGAAACTCCCTGAGAGCGCCGGTCTCCATGGCGCTCTGCCATATGAACCGACCGGTGGACGGCTCGCGCCAGCGAAGCGGTGCATCCTCGTCCTGCTGGAGCAGCTCCATCGACATGACCCGGACGCCGGTGGGGCTCAGGGCCGGCTCCACACCATCTGATCGATCGACGAAGCGGGCACCGGAAACCCCCAGCATCCGGCCCAGGGAGGGGCCGTTGAGGTCCGCGTCCGCCGCCCCGACCTCCAGTCCCCGTTGGGCCAGGGCGGCGGCCAGGTTCGCGGTGACGGCGCTCTTTCCCACCCCACCCTTGCCGCTGGCGACGGCGACCACCGACCCTACCCGGGAGAGGCGGTCCGCCAGTCGCTGGTTCTGCTCGAGTACCTGCTCGAGGAGCTGCGATCCCGTCTCGTGGGTGACCTCCTGGTACGTCCGGATCTTCCGCATCTCGATTGGCAACAGTCACCGGCTACGGGACGAGCTGCGCTCCCTCCTCGTCCAAGGCCGTCAGAGCGTCGACCGGGCAGGACGAGCAGGCGTCGAGCAGCACCTCCCGGTCCACGGCGGGATCGCCCGTCTTGAACACGGCGATGCCTTCGTCGTCGAGCTCGAATACGTCCGGGGCGACATCGATGCAGTCGCCGAACCCCACGCACAGGTCCCGCTCGATCCGGATCGTGAGACCCGCGAGAGAAAGCTCGGAAATGTTGCCCAATTCCGCTTCAGCGAAAGATGAGATGAGGGATCTGCTCGTCGGGGTGATAAGGGGGGTTAACGTGTTCGGAGCGAGCGGGGCGGGCAAGGGGTGAGCAACGGGTGAGCATCACTCATCTCCGTGCGGGCCTCGGGATGCGAACACCCATACTGTGGCGGGGTAGTCCGTGGCCGTTCCAGAACACCTGGTGCGGGTGCGCGGCTGATCACGGGTGCAAGTCCGAGATGGGCGGACACGTTTCGTTACGGAGAGTCGCACATGAGAGGTGTGATCCTCGGTCTCACGGGCCTCATCCTGATCGCCGTTCCCGCTCATGGGCAGGAGAAGAGCTGGTCGGCCAAGACCGAGCTGGGGGCGAATGTCTTCTTCGGCAACCATCAGGTGCGCTGTTCACCACCTCCCTCTCGGGGACTCTGGAGCGGGGCAGTCTCGGTCTGGCCGGCCGGACCAACTTCACGTATGGGGAGGCCAGCACCGCGGAGGGTGACAACTTCGTGAACAAGCGGGCGTGGGACGCGGCTCTGGACGTGAACTTCGATCGGGGCAGCGCCCTGAACGGCTTCGTGCGGGGGAAGATCGAATCGATCTTCGAGAAGAAGATCGACCTCCGTTACAACGCCGGTGCCGGTGTGCGGTACCAGTTCGGATCCGGCGATGACACGCAGGCCGAGCTGAGCCTCGCCGTGATCGCCGAGAAGACGATTCCGCGTGAAGGTGCCGGCGAAGAGGAGGGCGTGGTGGCGAAGTGGTCTGCCCGGTTCAAGCTCGTCAGGGGTGCCGGCGGGGGTCGCCTACGATTCGAGAGCGACACCGCGTATGAGCCCGAGGCGTCGGACCTCTCCGTCTATACGCTGACGTCCCGCAACAGCTTCGCGCTCCAGCTCAACGAACGGATCGCCGTGCAGCTCTCCTTTGTGGACGCGTTCGATACCGAGGCCGTCGACCGCGGTGCCCGATCCAACAACGACGGTCAGCTCTTTTTCGGACTGGTCGGCACGTTCTGACCGGCTCGGCTCGGCCGGCCGCCGGTCAGGCCTCTCCGGGCGGCAGCACCAGGGTGCCCTCCGCCACCGTCACGGCGTGTCCGATGAGATGGACCCGCTCACCCGCAACCCGCACTCGCAGCCGTCCACGGCGGCGGCCGCCCTGTCGGGCCGTGAACTCGGCTCTTCCGAGCACTGCGGACCAGTAGGGTCCCAGCGCCGTGTGGGCTACCCCGGTCACGGGATCCTCATCGACACCGGCCCACGGTGCGAAGACGCGTGATGCCACATCTACCTCGTCGGTGACCGCAGCCGCTCTAGCACCTGCTTCTCCGGCGCCACCGGCCGCCTCGCCCGGGGCCGTGACGGACAACACGATCACATCCTCACCCAGGTCGATTCCGCCCAGCGCCGAGAAGTTCGGTGCTAGCCCGACGACGACGTCCCGGCTCGCGACCCGGACGATGTAGTTGAGGGAGCCCGACAGACACGTCACCGCCTCCGTGAGTCCAAGCGCCGCCAGCACGTCGTCGCGGGGCTCGACCACCGTGCACTCGTCCGACGGAAAGTCGAGGCGTAGGGCCCTGTCCGGGTCGACGTGGACGATCACAGGACCACTTGCGGAGCTGAAGCGGTAGGGAGGGGTGTGGCCCAACGACTGGAGGACGTGTCCGCTGGCAAGGGTGGCGTGGCCGCAGAGGGGAAC
This sequence comes from Longimicrobiales bacterium, assembly GCA_965238005.1. Lineage (GTDB taxonomy): Bacteria > Gemmatimonadota > Gemmatimonadetes > Longimicrobiales > Gaopeijiaceae > CBDCKN01. The sequence continues at coordinate 592,251 of OZ250165.1, read as the reverse complement.
CTCCGTCGTCGGAGTGAACCAGCGGAGTCGACGTACGCCGGAGTCATCGGGAGCCTCGACGAAGGCGGTCTCGGAGAGGTTCATCTCCGAGGCCACCGCCTGCATGGCGTGAGGGCTCAAAGGCCGTTCGACGAGGCAGACGGCGGCGGGGTTTCCTTGATAGGGCGTGTCCGTGAAGGCGTCGACCTGGTGGTAAGGGAGTCCGACCAACTTGGACACGGGCCAGCTCCTAGACCCGCGTCGTCCCGCCTTGATCCCACGGCGCTCCGACCCTCTTGGTGGCTCGCGAACTTCGGCAACGGAACACTAGGCGATATTCCGCCGCTTCCGCCGCATGAAGTCCATCATGATGTACTGCCCGAGGGTCTGGGTCGAAGTGAAGTATGCCTTCCCCCGGGCGATCTCGGACACCTTCTGGATGAACTGCACGAGGTACGGGTCCTGGGCCAGCATGAACGTGTTGATCAGGATCCCGGCCCGGCGGCACGCCGAGACCTCGCGGAACGTCTCCCGCAGGATATTCTGGTCCATTCCGCCGGAGTTCTTGTAGATTTGCCCGTCGGGCATTGTGATGGCGCTGGGCTTCCCGTCGGTGATCATGATGATCTGGCGCATGTCCTTCTTCTGCGCCTTCAAGATGTTCCGAGCCAGCAGCAGCCCTCCTGCCGTATTGGTGTGGAATGGGCCCACCTGGGCCTTGGCCAGCTGGCTCAGGGGAATCTCCTCAGCCACGTCTCCGAAGGTGACCACGCTCAAGGAGTCACCCGGGAACTGCGTACGAATGAGGTGTGAGAGGGCCAGCGCCACCCGCTTGGCCGGCGTGAAGCGATCCTCGCCGTAGAGGATCATTGAGTGGGAAATATCCAGCATGAGCACCGTGGCGCACGACGACCGATACTCGGCCTGGTGCACCATGAGGTCCTTGTAATCCAGCTCGAGCGGCACCCTGATTCCCTCCCGCTCGATGGCGTTCTTCAGTGTGGCCGGCACGTCGAGGTTGAGGGTGTCGCCGAACTCGTAGGGCTTGCTCGCAGCGTCCGCCTCCACGCCCGTGGCGAGGTGAGGCGTCTCGTGAGAACCGAGACTGGACTGACCCAGCGCCGAGAGGAGATTCCTTAGCGCTCGGTATCCCAGGAAGTCCATCCCCTTTTGCGTGAGGTTGAACTGCACGTGCTGGGCCGCCTCCCGCGCCTCGTCGACCTCCCCCATTCCGGTGACGTCCTGCACCGTTCCCGGCATGGTCGGGGCCCCGTTCTCCAGCGTAATGTATCCCTCGTCCACCATGCGCTGGATGAGGTCGTCGAGAAGATCCGCGATCTGCTGCTGAACGGCCTCGTCGCCCGCGCCATCACCCCGGAGCTCGTTGATCATCTCGGGCGTGAGCTGGCCACTCTCCATGAGCGCCTTCAGAAGCGCGTTCTTGAGCGACTCCATGGAATCGGTGTCCTCGAGCCCGGACCATCCCCAATAGGGATGGTAGTTGGGTCCACCCGCGAACCCCCCGCTCATCAAGAAGTCCGACAGGAACTCCATGAGGTTCTCGAGGTTCAGGGCGTCGAGCCAGCGGCCCCGATACTTGGTGTAGGTCGTGAAACGCATAGTCACCGACGGCTAGAAGGCTGTTGAAGAGGTACAGCGGGCCGTGCCACCGCAACCCACGAACACGTGTTTCATATCAACTATTCTGTTGGGCACAGGGTGGTTGCGCGGTTGATCCTACGTCTCTCCTCCTCGCCGTAGCTCGGCTACGACTCGTCGTCGTTCCTTGTCTGAACGCGCGCAAGCACCCTGTGCGCGACCCACTGTACCTCTTCAACAGCCTTCCAGAGACCTCCTACCCTCCATGAAGAGTAGTGTAGGGATGATCGGGTGGCCAATGGGCCTCACTGGGCCGGCCACGACCTGCCCAATACGCCGCGGGGTTCGGCTCACCACCGTGGCTGGCTCATGGGAGCCTGCTTACGTTACCCGCCATGAGCACGATGCCCGACCTCGCATCCATGCGCCGTCAGCTGCTGGAGCACTTCGACGCTCATCGGCGGGAGCTGCCGTGGAGGAAGAGCCGGGATCCGTATCGGGTGTGGGTCTCGGAGATCATGCTGCAGCAGACGCGCGTGGAGACCGCCGCTCCGTACTACCTGCGCTGGATGGACCTCTTCCCGTCCGTGACGAAGCTGGCGGACGCGGATGAGGAGGCTGTGCTGAAGGCCTGGGAAGGCCTGGGATACTACTCCCGAGCTCGTAACCTTCATCGCTCTGCGCTCATCGTGAGGGAGCACCTGAACGGTGTGCTTCCGGACAACGCCTGTGGCTTGCGGGAGCTTCCGGGCATCGGTGAGTACAGCGCCGGCGCCATCGCCAGCATCGCCTACGGCGAGGCGAGGCCGGCGGTGGACGGCAACGCCCGGCGTGTGATCTCCCGCCTCTTCGATCTGGCCAAGCCCTCGCCCGCCGAGCTTCGAGAGAGGGCTGAGGAGATCCTCGACGGGCGCCGACCGGGCAACTGGAATCAGGCGATAATGGAGCTGGGCGCCACTATCTGTCTTCCCAGGTCGCCACTGTGTCAGGAGTGCCCCATCGCGGAGCACTGCCGGGCCCGGGCATTGGGGACGCAGGAGGTGAGACCCCTGGCGAAGCAGCGGCCCCGCGTTCGAGAAGCGTCGTTCGCGGTGCTGGTGGCCGCGAGCGGTGCAGCGGAGCTTCTTCTGACGAGGCGGCCGTCGGACGGACTCCTGGGTGGGCTCTGGGAATTCCCATCGGTGGAGCTCGAGATCCCCGACGACCTGGAGGAGGCCTGCCGAACGGTGGCGGACACCTGGAGTGTCGAGCTGCCGCCGCCGGGGCCGCAGTGGAGGCCTCTCCAACACGTGAGACATGTCTTCAGCCATCTGAAAGCCGTGTACCGACCCGTGCTAGTGTGCGACACATCCGGAGGCCCGGCGGGTGACGTCCATGAGAGTCCGGGTGGTGAGACCGTGGCCGCCGATCGCCCGTGGCGCTGGGCCAAGCCCCATCATTTAGCGACGCTGCCGATATCGGTGGCGCAGAGGAAAGTCCTCGGGCTGGCCCTTGGGGAGTTGGCCGGGCTGTGCGCGGAGTCCAGCGCTACGCGCTGATGCCCCCAAAGGGATCGAAGCCCTTATAGCCCTTTCCGGGAGAAGGTTCGTGGCGAGCCCGCACGTAGCCGCCGCTCATGGAGCGGCTGATCCGCCTCTCTGCCACCAGAGCCTCGAGGACGAGCTCACAGGCCCCGGCCCGGCATCCGTCGGAGCAGGACTTCGGCGCCAGTCCGACGTGCTCCACGAGCTGGAGGAGGCTGGGCACCAGCTCGAATCCCTCAACACATGCCTCCGCCGAGCTGTCGGCGCCCACTTGTAGCGCGCCTCCCATCTCGAAGTACTCGACGATCTCCTCGACGTCCGCCCCGCCGGCCCTGGCCTGGAAGACCTCGTTGGCCGCCGCGCTGATGAGCTCTCGGGCGATGCGGTCCGAGCCGTGCAGCTCACCCTCGTACTCGAGCTCCAGCTTTCCGGTGATAGCCGGGAGGGATCCGTAGATGTCGCCGAGACGTGGCACGGCCCTCTCCTCCTTCAGCGTGAGCGCCCTCTGCTCGGCTGAGGAGACAACGCTCTCCAGCACGGCGATGGGCATGCGCTGGCTCACGCCGGAGCGCTGGTCGATGCGCTTGTCCTTCCGCCCGAGGAAGGCGATCCGCTCCACGACCTCGGCGACGAAGTCTGGAACCTCGATCTCGACGCAGCTCCGATCCAGCCAGGCTTCCTGATTCGTGATGTCCATGCCCACCGACACTTCGAGGGGATAGTGGGTCTGGATCTCGGCACCGATGCGGTCCTTCAGGGGCGTGATGATCTTTCCCCGGGCCGTGTAGTCCTCCGGGTTGGCGGTGAACACCAGGAAGACGTCCAGGGGCAGGCGAACGGGATAGCCCTTCACCTGCACGTCACCCTCCTGGAGGATGTTGAAGAGCCCCACCTGGATCTTTCCTGCCAGATCCGGTAGCTCGTTGAGCGCGAAGATTCCCCGATTGGCTCTGGGGAGGAGCCCATAGTGGATGGTCAGCTCGTCGGCCAGGATGTGACCGCCGCGCGCGGCCTTGATGGGATCCACGTCTCCTACGATGTCTGCGATAGTCACGTCGGGGGTGGCGAGCTTCTCCACGAAACGGTAGTCACGGGTGACCCACGCCACCGGAGCGCCGTCCCCCTCGGTCTCGAGCAGGATGCGCGCGTGCTTGGAGATGGGCCGGAGCGGATCGTCGTTGATCTCGCTGCCCTCCAGGATCGGCATGTCGGGATCCAGGAGGTCAACGAGCTGCCTGAGGATGCGGCTCTTCGCCTGGCCACGGAGACCGAGGAGGATGAAGTCGTGCCGGGCCAGGATCGCGTTCACGATCTGGGGGATCACACTGTCGTCGAAGCCGACGATGCCCGGGAAGAGCGGCTCTCTGGCCTTGAGCTTCGCGATCAGGTTGCGTCGTAGCTCGTCCTTCACGCTCCGGGGCTCGTAGCCCGCCGCTTTCAGCTCTCCGACGGTGCGGGGTCGGCTCGATGTCATGCCAGGTTCTCGTCCGTGGGTGGCGTTGTGAGACGGAGGACCCGTACGTCCGATGCGGCGTCGAGTCGGAATCGCTAACATAGTGTCCCGTTGCCGAAGTGTCTCGGCCAGTCGAGGGCACAGTGCATCCGTGGGCTCGGCGTTGGGACTCCTTACCGTAGCTTGTGCTACGCCGCGTCGTCCCGCCTTGATCCCACGGCGCCCCGACCCTCTTGGTGACTCGCGAACTTCGGCAACGGAACACTAACGCCTGAATCGTACTGCCGGTGCCACTGCGATGGCGGGTTGGTGCTCCGACGTGAGCGGTTGGATACACCGGGGTCGATTCAACGGATCCCGAGATGACGATGGCCGTCCGAACCCGGGCGGTCAGACCGATGGAAGGAGCCAGCATGTCCGATCGGAGCCAGCTCACGGGGCCGGTGCGGCCGGCGAAGTACCAACCTCCTCTACCCGTGGATCAGCTGATCCTACGGGAAGCGCCCGACTCCGAGGCTGTCCCCATGGACGTCATATTCGTCGATGGGGGGCCCGCGGGGCTCGCCGGGGCCATCGAGCTGGCCCGTCTCGTGGAGAGGGACAAGAACGAAGGCGGGGGGATCGGCGATGTCGAGATCGGAGTGCTGGAGAAGGCCGGCCGGCTGGGAGAGCATTCCCTTTCGGGAGCGGTGGTGAACCCGCGTGCCTTTCGGGAGCTCTTTCCCGAGCTCGACATGAGCGAGCTCCCCCTGAGGGGACCGGTCACCAAGGAGTCGGTCTATTTCCTCACGGAGAGCAGGTCCGTGCGGATACCCACACCCCCCACGATGAAGAACTACGGGAACCAGGTGGCGTCGATCTGTGAGATCGTCCGCTGGCTCGGCGAGAAGGCCGAAGGGTTGGGGGTGAACGTCTTTGCCGGCTTCGCCGTGGGCGGACTGCTCGTGGAGGGCGACCAGGTCATCGGTGTGCGCACGACGGCCTCGGGACTAGATCGGGACGGACAGCCCGGGGGTAGCGATTACATGCCTCCCATGGACCTGACCGCGCGGGTCACCGTTCTCGCGGAGGGCACAAGGGGGCCCCTGATGGTCTCGCTGGGGTTAGTGGTCGGTCTCGACTACCGGGATGCGCGCTTCGATGTCCACGAGGTCTTTCAGCGTATGAAGCTGCACCCGCTCTTCAAGCCCTACCTGGAGGGTGGGGAGATGGTGGAGTGGGGGGCGAAGACCATTCCCGAAGGCGGATGCTATGCGGTGCCGTCCCAGCGACACGGTGCGGGCGTCTGTATCGTCGGCGACTCCGCAGGGTACGTCGATGTCCCGTCACTGAAGGGGATCCACTACGCCATGGACTCGGGCATGCTCGCCGCCCGGGCCATCTTCAAGGCGCTCAGAGAGGGGGACGTGTCGGAGAACGGGCTGCACTCCTACACCGACTCCATCGACGCCAGCTACATCATGAAGGATCTCCGGAGGACACGGAACATCCGCCTCGCCTTCAAGAAGGGCTTCTTCGGTGGCTCGGTGCGAGCCGGCCTCATGACCGTCTCCGGCGGTGCGCTCCTGGGTGGCAAGATCACGGTCTCCGAAAACGTCGGCGAGGCTCGCGTCCTCGGCAACGGGGGTCCGGGAGTACAGCCGGACGGGAAGCTCACCTTCAGCAAGGTCGACGCGGTCTACAAGGCGGGGAACCAGACCCGCGACGACATCCCGAGCCATCTGATCGTCGGTCGCGAGGTGAGCCCAGAAGCAGCCGAGATGTACGTGCACATGTGCCCTGCGGGCGTCTACGAGCGGGACGGCGACGAGCTTCGGGTCAACGCCCCCAACTGCGTCGACTGCAAGGCCACCGACGTGCTTGGTCCCCGATGGACCGCTCGTGAGGGGGGGGAGTGGTCCGGCCTACAGGCGCATGTAGCGTCGGTGGAGTCCACGACTTGTCGCTCGGGTCCCAGTGTCCCGCTGCCAAAGTGTCCCGGCCAGTCGAGGGCAGGTGCATCCGTGCAACGGAACACTAGATGGTCCCCGGGATCCTCAGACCAATTCCGTCACGGGTACGGATCAGACGCGGCAGTACGCTCGGTATGGAGCGCCCGCGGAACTCTTCCAGGACCTCGGAGGTGGTGCCGAAATCCGTCAGCGACTCCAGCGTCTTGATGGTGGGGAACACCATGGGAAGCAAGCCCTCTCTGGTCCGGTCCAGCGCCCCCGCAGGGGTGATCCAGATCGCTTCCAGCATCTCGGCGGTGTGGATGGCGGGCTCCGACCCGGGCGCCACCGCCGCAGCGAAGAAACGTGCGTCGTAGCGCCGGGGCTCGGCTATCGGAGTGATCCAGTGGCCGATGTATTCCATGACCGCGTCGTCGATGAGCGCATCGAGATCCTCCAGAGCCTGCGCGAAGGAGCATGCCTCATCCAGGAGGCGGTCCCGGACCTCGCGAACGCTCGAGGAGGCCGCGGCGGTGGGCAACCGGTCGCCGCTGGCACTACGGCCTACCAGAATGCCGGTCTCCTCGAACGCCTCCCTGAGAGCAGCCAGGTAGTAGGCGGCGGCCGGTGGGCTCGCGTCGCGGAGTCTCATCCGCTCCGCCGCCCCTTCCATGGTGAGCCTTGCCGTCCGGCTCATGACGACGGCGTCCGCGTCCTCCGCGTCGACCCGTCCGCCGGGGAAAACGTACGCCCCCGGCACGAAGCCCGCGCTGTGGACACGCTTCAGGAGCAGGACTTCGACGCCCTCGGCCGCGTCCCGCATGAGAACCACCGTGGCCGCTGGACGGGCCGGAGCGGGGCTCAAAGGGGGATCGTCGATCTTCTCGGCGATCCCCCTCGGTAGTTGGTTCTCCGGAACAACGAAATCAGAGTCGTCCATTCAGCGACCGACGGCCATCCCGTCCTTTCTCGGGTCGGAGCCGGCGGCCCAGCCCTTGTCGAGCCTGATGATGGCCTGGGCTCCGCCGAAGCTCGAGGGTCCCTCAACCGTGAGCTCGTGACCCAGCGCCGTGAGTCCGGCTCGGACCTCTTCGCCGATCGGGCTCTCGATGGCGACCTGGTATCCCGACCGATGGCGGAAGCGTGTGGCGTCGATGGCATCCTGAAGGTCCATCCCGAACACGAGGATGTTGAGCAGCATCTGGGTGTGACCCTGGGGCTGCATCGATCCCCCCATGAGGCCGAAGGTCATCCAGGGAGCGCCCTCCTTGGTGACGAAGCCGGGAATCAACGTGTGGAAGGGCCGCTTGCCGGGGCCAGCCTGGTTGGGGTGCCCGTCCTCCAGAGTGAAGCCGCCACCCCGGTTCTGGAGGACGAAGCCGGTGCCGGGGACGACGATCCCCGAGCCGAAGGAGTCGAAGACGCTGTTGATGAACGAGATCATGTTCCCGTCGGAGTCGCCGGCCGACAGGTAGATGGTCTCGGTGTCCGTGATCGCGGGACCGGGCTGCGCCCTCTCCACCGCTTCGTTGGGATCGATGAGGGCCCTGCGCGCGGCCAGGTAATCCTCGTCGAGGAGCCGCTCCACCGACACGTCCATGTAGTCCCGGTCCGCCACGTACCGCTGCAGATCCGCGAAGGCGACCTTCTTGGCCTCGATGAGGTGGTGGAGGTAGGCGGCGGAGTTGTGGCCCATACCCTCGAGGTCCAAGGGCTCCATCATCTTCATCATCTGGAGGACCGCGACTCCCTGACCCGCTGGGGGAAGCTCCCAGATCGTGTACCCTCGGAAGTCGATCGAGATGGGATCGATCCAGACAGCCTGGTGCTCACGGAGATCGTCCAGGGTCAGGTAACCACCGAGCTCTGCCAGGCCATCGACGACGGTGCGCCCCAACTCTCCTCCGTAGAAGACGCCCGGGCCCTGCTCGGCGAGCATGCGGAAGCTGTTCGCGAGGCCGGGATTGCGGAACCACTCACCGGCTTGCGGTCCTCGCTCGCCGTCATACAGGAAGGTGGCCTTGGCTCCCTCGTCCCGGGCGAGCTTGTCCTCCTGGCCACGCCACTGGCCGGCGATGATGGGGGTTACCGGGTAGCCCTCCTCGGCGATCCGAATCGCCGGCGCCAGCACCTCGGCCAGGGACTTGGTGCCGTAGCGCTCCAGGAGCGCGACCCACCCCGATAAGGCCCCCGGAACGGTCACCGCCTCCGGCCCGTCAACGGGCATCTCTTCGTACCCTCGGGCACGGAGAGCCTCGTGGGTCAGCAGCGAGCCGGACCTTCCGCTGGCGTCCAGGCCCACGAGCTCCTGATCTCTGGCCGACCACAGGATGGCGAACATGTCCCCGCCGATCCCGGTCATATGGGGCTCGGTCACGTTGAGGACGGCCGCGGCCGCCACTGCCGCGTCGACGGCGTTCCCACCCTTCTGGAGCATCTCCAGCCCGGCGCTGCTGGCGAGTCGCTGACTGGTGGCCACGGCCTCTGTCGGGGCGTAGACCGTGGATCGGCCCGCCAGGCTGGTCGGTGTCACCTGTGCGCTCGCAGAGCTTGCCACGACCAGGACTGCGCTGAGCCCCATGTTGAGAATGGGTCCGGCACGGGCCATGTGGTTCCCTCCATGATCATGACGCTGGGCCGCGGAATCCGATATCTCAGCTTGGCATGCCCGGCTCGAGGATCGCTACTTCTCCGTCGAAGAGCTCCTTCAGGCGATCCGCGTCTTCTCGGGTTCCGACGGGACCTCCCCAGTGCACGGGAACCACGAGCTCCGCCTTGCACGCCTCGGCGGCCCGGGCCGCGTCTTCGGGACCCATCGTATAGTGGCCCCCACAGGGGAGGAAGGCCACGTCGCACCGGATCTGGTTCATGGCGTCGAGGAAATCCGTATCACCGGAGTGATAGTACGTAATGCCGTCCAGGGTGAATACGTATCCCAGCCAGGCGTTCTCGGAGGGGTGGAACTTCTTCACTCGGTTGTACGCCGGAACGGCCAGGATCTCGATGCTGTCCAGATGGACCATGTCGCCCGGCCGAATGAGGTGGTCCACGTCGGCGAGCTGCTTTCGCATGGAGGCAGGAGCGATGACGATGGTGCCGGGCCCACGGACCCGGGCGATGTCGTCTTCGGAGAAGTTGTCGTAGTGGGGATGGGTGAGAAGGATGTAGTCCGCGACGCTCTGTTCCGATACTCCCCAGGGATCGATGTGCAGCTCGATCCCGCCCCGGCGAATCCGAACCGACGATTGCCTGAACCAGGTGATGCCTTCGAGCATTGCCGGACCCGGGGAGAGAAGCGTGACCAGGGGGGTGCGGAAAACCTAAGCGCTGTGGTCGTGCCAAAAAAGGCAGACATTATGACAGGGGGACTGCAACTCCGGCATGTTTTCGCGCTCAGGGACTGGCAGGATTCGTGCAAGGGGGGTCAATTCTGAAGGTAACTTGGCTCCGCGCCTTCCCGGAAGTGGCCCCGGAGAGGGGTCGGGGCGACATTTACTTACGTGCGATCTCACGGCCTCGGGCTTGTTCGAGGAGTCCGAGGGCGTTCGAAGTGAGGAATCATGGGTGACCGATACACACTTCCGGTCCTGGCGCTACGCGACACGGTCGTCTATCCCGGAGTAGCCGTCCCGATATCAGCCGGACGCCCCGGTACGGTGGAAGCCGTACAGGATGCCCTCGACGGAGACCGGCGACTTTTCGCGGTGGCTCAGCGAGAGAACGTGGACGACCCCGTCCCCGAGGTGCTCTACACCGTCGGGACGGTGGTGCGGATCATCCAGACCCACAGAGTCCGAGGCGGCGTCCAGCTCCTTGTGCAGGGTGAGGGCCGAGCGCAGGCCCTCTCCTATCAGTCCGACGGTGAGGAGATGCTACGGGCGGTCCTGCTGGAGATGGACCGGCAGGCCAATACCGACACGGAAGATCCGGCCTTCCAGGCCCTCAACCGGGAGCTGCGGGAGCGCGCCGCAGAGCTCGGGACCCGGCGGGGGGTACCGGCGGAGGCGCTCAACCAGCTGATCCAAGGGGTGGATGAGCCGGGCGCCTTCGCGGACCTGGTGGCGTTTTATCTCGAGCTCCCCACCGAGGATAAACAGGCTCTCCTCGAGACGCTGGACGACGAGGAACGCATGCGGGCCGCCCTTGTGGCCGTGGAGCGCGAGCTCGCTCGCCTCGACGCCCAAGAGGAGATCCAGGCGAGGGTCCAGGAAGAGCTGGGTGAGCGGCAGCGCGAGATGCTGCTGAGGGAGCAGCTCAAGCAGATCCAGCGCGAGCTCGGTGACGAGGACGAGCGGGACGACGTGGAGGACCTCCGGGAGCGGGTGGAGGCGCTCGAGCTGAGCGAGGAGCAGCAGACCGAGGTGGAGCGCGAGCTCAAGAGGTTGGAGCGCACGAGCCCCCAGTCCGCGGAGTACCAGGTCATCCGGACCTTTCTGGAGTGGGTGACGGAGCTTCCCTGGAACATCCGGTCGGAGGACAAGATCGACCTGGCACTGTCCCAGGAGATCCTCGACGACGACCACTACGGCCTAGAGGATGTGAAGGATCGCGTCCTGGAGTTCCTGGCTGTCCGCAAGCTCCAGCTGGAGCGCATCGGAGAGGACGCCGCCGAGGAGGCCGAAGACGAGGAGACTGAAGACACTGAAGACGAGGAGACCGAAGCCGAGGCGGACGTCGAGGTCGTCGAGGGATCCAATGGTGCGGCGGAGCCAGAAGAGGCCGAGGAGGGCACCGCCCACGCAGACAATGGGCCGGTGGGTGGCCGCGGGCCCATCCTCCTGTTCGTGGGCCCCCCCGGGGTCGGCAAGACCAGCATCGCCCAGTCCATCGCTCGCTCGCTGGGACGCGAGTACGTGCGCATATCTCTGGGCGGCGCCAGGGACGAGGCGGACATCCGAGGGCATAGGCGCACGTATGTCGGTGCCATGCCCGGGCGGATCATCCAGGGCATGCGACAGGCGAAGTCGAAGAACCCTGTTTTCCTCCTCGACGAGGTGGACAAGCTCGGCGTGTCTTTCCAGGGAGACCCCAGCGCCGCGCTCCTCGAGGTTCTGGATCCGGCCCAGAACTCGAGCTTCACGGATCACTACCTGGGGATCTCCTTCGATCTCTCCGAGGTGCTCTTCATCGCCACGGCGAACTATTCGGACCGGATTCCGGCTCCTCTCTATGATCGCATGGAGAAGGTGGACTTCTCCGGTTACACCGAGGCCGAGAAGCTCGAGATCGCGAAGCGTTATCTGCTCCCACGCCAGGAGCGGGAGAACGGCCTCAGGGACGGCGAGCTGATCCTGGACGACAAGTCGATTCTAGTGATCATCCAGGAGTACACGCGTGAAGCGGGTGTGCGGCAGCTCGAGAGGGAGCTGGGCAAGCTCGGGCGCAAGGTCGCTCGTAAGATCGCTGCCGGTGAGGTGGACAGCCTGCGTGTTACCCGGGATGTGATCCGCGACCTGATTGGACGACCGCGCGTGCACCCCGAGCAGATGGCCACCGCCGACACAATGGGTGTGGCCACTGGCATGTTCTACACCCCCATGGGGGGCGACATCATGTTCGTGGAGGCCAGCGTCATGGCCGGCGAGGGCGGCCTGGTTCTCACCGGCCAGCTAGGCGACGTGATGAAGGAGTCGGGCCGGGCCGCCTGGAGCTACGCCAAGAGCAACCACGACCGGCTGGGAATCCCCGAGAATGCTCTGAAGGGCCGTGAGCTCCATATCCATGTTCCGGCCGGCGCGGTTCCCAAGGACGGGCCGTCCGCCGGGATCACCATGGCCAGCGCCCTGGTGTCGGCGCTCTCGGGCCGGAAGATACGGAGAGACGTGGCCATGACCGGTGAGCTCACCCTGACCGGACGCGTTCTCCCCATCGGAGGGGTCAAGGAGAAGCTGCTGGGCGCCATCCGTGCGGGGATCAACGAGATCATCCTGCCCTGCGACAACGAGGCCGACCTCGAGGATCTCCAGCCCGAGGTGAGGGAAAAGCTTACCATCCACCTGGTGGAGGATCTCGACCAGGTGATCGGCATCGCTTTCACGGACGACGATTCTCCTCCGGCGAAGAAGCCGGGCAAGACCAAGCGGCGCGCAAGGGCGAAGGCCACTACCTAGTGTTCCGTTGCCAAAGTTCGCGAGCCACTAAGAGGGCTGGGGCGCCTTAGGGCGCTGCAGACGTCCGGCCTACGAAGGTCGCCGCTCCGGCGGCCGCGGGCCCCGAGGCCGGCTCAGAGGATCTTAATGGTCCCCGGAGCCCCTGCAGTGACACGGCCGATGACAGTGGCGGCGGGGGCCTCTTCTTGCAGGTCGTCCAGAAGCTCCTGGACGCGGTCCTCCGGCACCGAGATCAGCATGCCTCCCGAGGTCTGGGCATCGGCCAGGGTGAGGCGCCGGGTCTCGTCGCTACCGCCGAAGTCGACGCTATCCCCCAGATCCTGCAGGTTCCGCCGTGTGCCGCCCGGGACGTGCCCCTGGGCGATGAGCTCTTCGACTCCCGGAAGGACGGGAACCGAGGCGCCCTCGACTTCAGCGGCGGCAGCGGATTGGGTGAGCAGGTTGGCCAGGTGCCCCAGGAGGCCGTAGCCCGAAACGTCGGTCGCGGCTCTGATGCCGGCCCGCACCATCGCCTCGGCAGCACCCCGATTGAGGGTGCTCATGCTGGCGATGGCGGCGCTCACCGCCGCTGGTGGAGCCGCCTCGGCCTTGATGGCGGTGGCGACGATCCCGGTACCGATGGCCTTCGTGAGCACCAGGACCTCACCGGCCTGGGCCTCGGCGTTCGTCACTACGGCGTCCTCCTGCGCCTCGCCCACGACCACCATGCCGTACTTCGGCTCCGGGTCGTCCACGGAGTGGCCTCCCATGATGGGGATCCCGGCTTCGCGAGCGATGTCCGATCCTCCGCGGATGATCTCGTCCACGACCCCCTCCCCCAGGAGCTCTCGGGGGAACGCGAGCAGATTCAGCGCGAAGAGGGGTCGCCCCCCCATGGCATAGATGTCCGACAGGGCGTTGGCCGCGGCGATCCTCCCGAAGTCGTACGGGTCGTCGACCAAGGGGGTGAAGAAGTCCACGGTGACCACAAGGGCACGACCGTCGCCGAGGGAGTACACGGCGGCGTCGTCGCTGGTGGAGCTGTCCACCAGCGCTTGAGCGCTCTCGATGGGGACCAGGTGACGCAGGACCTGCGCCAGCTCGGACATGCCGAGCTTACTGGCTCAACCGGCTCCGTGAGCCAGCTGGGTCAGCCGGATCCTGGGCCTTTCATCCCTGGGCTCTTCAGACATCTGCCTCACCATCTAGCATCCACCGTGCCGGATGTAGGGTCTCGTCGGACGATCCGCGGATCGAAGGTGCGCCCAATGTAAACGAGGGCGCTTGGAGGGGAAACACGGTAGATTCGTGTATGCGTGCCCCAGCCCGATCTGCACGTGGCCTGCTCAACGAGGCCGTCCAGAAGTCGGAGCGCGACCTCGAGCTCGGCCGAGCGGTCCTCCTGATCGCCCAGGAGGAGTATCCACAGCTCCCCGTCGAGCGATACGTGATGCGCCTCGATGCCCTGGCGGAAGCCGCCAAGGACCGCCTCGACGACGAGACGGCGGGTCCGGTGGTCCTGCGGGAGCTGATTCACACCCTGTACGAACGCGAGGGCTTTCGCGGCAACAAGGAAGCCTACCACGATCCTCGAAACTCTTTTCTCAACGATGTTCTGGATCGCCGGCTCGGCATTCCGCTGACCCTCGGGATCACCCTCCTGGAGGTGGGTTGGCGTCTGGAGCTACCCCTCGAGGGCGTGAACTTCCCGGGGCACTTCCTCATCCGATATCGGGGCGCGTCGCAGAACCTCCTCATCGATCCCTTCGACAACGGACGGATCCGTTTCGAGGACGAGGCTCAGGAGCTTCTGGACCAGGTGTACGGAGGGATGGTCCGGATGCAGGACGCGTTCCTTCGATCTGCCACGAAGCGGGACATGATCCACCGCCTCCTGGTAAACCTCAAGGGCTTGTACGTGAACGTCCGCGACGACGAACGAGCTCTGGCGGTGGTGGAGCGCCTGTTGCTGTTGCGCCCGGACTCCCCCGGCGAGCGGCGCGACCGCGGCATGCTGCTCGTCAAGCTCGGCCGTTCGAGCGAGGCGAAGGAGCAGCTCCAGCGGCACCTGGAGTTCGCTCCGCAGGCCGCCGACGCGCCGCGCATCCGGTCGCTGGTGCGACGGCTCGAGCGAGAGGGCGACGCTGGACCGCCCGAGCTCGAGGAGTGAGCGATCGATGAGCGGGCCTTCGCGAGGGGATCACGAGCACGCGGGCGCCCTATTCGGCCGAGTACGAGGGGTCGAGGTCGCGCGACATTATGGCGATCCGGCCGAGGAGTATACCTCGGCCGTCAGCGGGGTCGCCGTGCGGGATCGTAGTCATAGATCTCGCCTCCTGGTGACGGGACGGGCGCCCGTCGACACCCTGAGTGGCGTTCTCACCGGCCGGATGCCCCGTGCGCCGGCGGGGTCGCCCGGAGGTGCCGTGAAGGGGATGGCGGAGTACTCGGCGGTCCTAACTCCCAAGGGAAGAGTCGTCGCCGATCTAAGAGCCATGTGGGGGCCGAGCCCGGAGGAGGAGAGCCTTTGGTTGGATGTGCCGGCTTCCGCTTTGGATCCGCTGCTGGCGAACCTGCGACGCTACGTCCCACCCCGCCTCGCGGCTGTCGAGGACGTATCCGACGATGCGGCACTTCTCTCGGTGCTGGGACCGGAGGCGGCCGCCGTGCTGGGGGAGGTGCTGCTCGCCTCGGATGGCGGGGCGGACGCCCTGGAGAGCTTGGGAGAGTATGAGTATCTGGTGAGTGGGGAGGGAGGGGAGCGCATGCTCAAAACTTCGGATGTCGACACTCCGGCGTGGGACCTCTTCACGTCGAAGGAGCGGTCTCGGGAGCTGTGGAATCAACTCCTGTACCGAGGGGTCAGGCCCGTGGGGGCCGGCGTGTGGGACACCCTTCGGGTAGAGGCCGGGCGACCTGTCTTCGGCCAGGACATGGACGAATCCAAGATCCTCTCGGAGGTCGGCATCGTCGACCGGGCAGTGGACCACTCCAAGGGATGCTACACGGGACAGGAGGTGATCATCCGGATTCGTGACCGCGGCCACACGAACAAGACCCTTCGAGGATTGTACTTGGGTGACGGGCCCGCGCCCGGAACCGATGCCGAGCTCTTCCACGAGGGAGCCGTGGTGGGACATGTGACGAGCGCCGTGGACTCGCCCCGCTACGGAGGGGGAATCGCTCTCGGCTACGTTCGCCGGGAGGTGCCCCCGGGAGGGATCGTCGCCGTCGGATCGGCCGACGGTCCCGGTGCCTCCGTGCGTGAGCTGGCACCGGGATGGGCCGTTCCTTAGCGCCTAGTGTGGTGTCACTCTCTCCAACAGCTTCTCGACCCGGGCTTCGATCTCGTCCCGTACCGCGTTGAACTCGCCCGGCGACATGTCTCGAGGGTCGGCTAGGTCCCAGTCGTCCCGCTCGGCTGCGGGTATGTAGGGGCAGTCGTCGCCGCATCCCATCGTGATCACGAAGTCGTAGGGACCCGAAGGGACCTCCGAGACCGACTTGGATCGATGGATGGAGAGGTCGTACCCCACCTCGCGCATAGCCCGCACGGCGCGCAGGCTCACCTTGCCGGAGGGTCGGGAGCCGGCCGAGTAGGCCTGGAGGGTCCCCTGGCCGTGGATTCGAGCGAACGCCTCCGCCATCTGACTCCTGTTCGAGTTTTCCGTACACACGAAGAGGACAGTCGTCACACGTTGATCTCCTGACATTCTCGGCCGCCGGCCGCGTCTCTCTGTGTCGTTCAAGAATACCGTTCCTTCTCGGCCATGCCACCGGCCGAACGGTGATTGCCACTCGGGGGGGCGCGATGAAGGCCCCTGGCTGAGTGATCCTGGGGCAACTCACCCGTCCTGTGGTGTAAGAGAGGCCCTTGGGCGAGCTGGGGGGGGATACCCGGGAAGCGCCTCACGTTGCCGTCGGCCTGGCCGTTACGGATAGATCCGAGCTGCCAGCGCCGCTATTGTTTCGTGCTCTAGACCAGTGTTTTCAAAATGATCTTCGCAAAGAAGGAGTTGTTCATGTTGCGCCGCGGGCAAAGACTTCTGACCGTCGGTGTCACCGCCGTGGCTCTGGTGGCCGGTGGTGGATCGCTATCCGCCCAGGAGTCAGCCGCCACCAAATTCGGTGTTTTCAACGCCGACCGTATCATGGCCGAGTCGCAGGCAGGTCAACAGGCCCTCGCGCTGTTCAGTCAGCTCCGGGACCAGCGTGTGGGCGAGCTACAATCCCAACAGGATGAGATCAACAACCTACGCCAGCAGGGACTCGCAGCGGATCCCAACAGCCCGCAGGCGGCCCAGCTCCAGCGGCAGCTCGAAGACCGGATGCTCCAGTTGAACCGCCTCCAAGAGGATGTTCAGCAGGAGCTGGGCAACCGGCAGGACGAGCTGACGGGAGAGATCACGCTGCGCATTGGGCAGATCATCGAGACCCTGGGGCAGGAAGAGGGCTACACCCTCATCTTCAACTCCATCCAGAGTGGATTGGTGTTCGTGGACTCGTCGATGGACATCACTCTAGAGATCATCCGCAGGCTCGACGCCGACAACCCGGCCGGCGGCCTCTAGCGGCGAGCCTTACCAGAACGGAAACGAGGGGGGTCGCCTTGCGGTGGCCCCCCTCGTTTGCCTATCGGGCAACGGGTCCAAATCCGCGCTCGGCTTCCGGTCAGCGGAAAATCCTGCGGTCGAAGCCCCAGGCGTACCCGCGCCTGGGCATCTGGCTCCGATCAAAGCCCCTCATGCCCGGCCCGTCGAAGCCGGGTCCGAAGCCTCGCACGCCGAATCCGGCAGCCGGCCCCATGCCCCGTCGTCCGAAATCCGCGCGACCTCTGGGACCCCGCCTGAAGCTGCGGCCCTGGCCGGAGCCTCGACCGCGCCTCATCCTTCGGTCCGCAGCGCCCCCTCCCCGCAGCGACTGCAGCTGATTCTTCTGCTCGTCGGTCAGGATCGCGTCTATCTGCTCTCGATAGGCGTTCTGCTGCTGCATCATGGCGTTCCGCTGTGCCGTCATCAGATCCAGGAACTGTCCCTGGGTGATCTCGCCGTCGCGAACCTGATCCCGCATACCGCGCATCTGGAGCCGGGCGCCGTCGTGTGCCGCTTCCTCGGTGCTCTTGAGGCTCTCCACCTGCTCATCCGCCAGGTTCAACTCCTCCCTGAGCCATATGAGCCAGTCTGCCGGGCCCATTCCCATCGGCTGGAAACCGCCCATCATCGGCCCCTGGCCCCGCATGCCTCGCTGGCCCCCCGGGCCAGCTTGACCCTGGAGGGGAACCGCGAGTAACAGCGTAAGAACCGTCACTGCTGCTGAAAGTCCCCTCATTGCTCATATCCTCCAACTGGATTCATCGCGTTCTCGGTCGGGCGTGCGCAAGGCTCTTGGAGAGACCTTGGTCCGACCTCTGTCTGCTTAGATGGCCCGAGCTCCGGGGTCGTTAAGCGGCCCTTCGTGGGGTCTCGCTGAGGCGGCCGATAGAGATTGGCGGTCCGAATCTCGAGCGGTCCTAGTGTTCCGGTTCACGGATGCACCGCGCCCTCGACTGGCCGAGACACTTTGGTAACGGGACACTAATCCTTCGGGTTCGCGGGCGGGAGCTCGCGACGACCTCTCGGTTCCAGGAGATCCTTGTAGAAGTCCCGCTCCTCCTCCAGGCGCTCGAGGCGCCCGCTCAGGTCGCCGATCGTCTCCCGAATTCGGTGGAGCTCCTCCGTACCGACCTGGAGCGATTCTCCACGCCGCGGTCGGGACATGCGGCGTTCCACCACTTTCCCGGCGGTCACGATAATGACGACGCCAAGCATCAATTCGAAGATGCCCAATGCCCCATCCTTGCTCTGGCGTGGACGTCTGTTTGCAGGGCTCCCGACTCGGTTCGCACGAGCTGCGTGGGGAATGGTCCGACGCACCCTTGGTGACAATCTATCGGATCCGCCGTGCCAGTGTGGTGTCCCAGAAGTGTCTCGGCCATTGATCTCGCTGCGCTCGATCGTCTCGCGGTCAACTCGGCGCTCACGGCGAGCATGAAGGTCGCTCGGCTCGAGCACCGATGCATCCGGCCCTGCGGCGTTCCTCCTCCTCGGACCACGGCCTTCGGCCGCGGTGCTATTCGTCGTCGTCGCGCCTGACCCACACCTAGTGGCGCGGCTACCCCTGATCCGGTGCCGCGGCACTCTCGGTGGCTCGCGAACTTCTCGGACACCACACTAGTCCATCGCGGCTCCGCGTCGCGCGGGGCCGTCGCCGAGCAACGGAATGGGGGTCGCCGAGGGCCCGAGCGGGTACATTGGGGATGAATGATCGGTAATTACGTGGTCCTACGGGGAGCATGCCGTGAGGCACTTGATCGTTGGGTTGGTCCTCGTCGGGGCCCTTTCCGTGCCGCGCGAGGGGAGGGCGCAGATTTTCGGCGGGTTGTTCGGCGCGTGGGCACAGGACGCTTTCGATGGCACGGCCGGGGTGGGAGCCCAGCTCGGCCTCGACATTCCCATCCTTCCCGTGGACGTCTATGGGTCGGGCACCTGGTTTCTTCCCGACTGTGACGACTGCAAGCTGAAGGGCTGGTCGCTGGGAGTGGCTCTGAGACCCTTCCTCTTCCCCGTGGCGCGCCCCTACGTGGTCGGCGGATTGGCCTCCAGGGATCTTGAGAATCCCGCCGGTTTGGACATGGACTCCAGTGGCGCCTTCGCCGGTGTGGGGCTGGATCTGGCACTAGTGGGTTTTCGGCTCTTCGGCGAGGGGCGTTACGAGTTTCTGGATGGGGAGCTGCGTCAGGCCGTGGTGAGGGCGGGCGTGCTTTTTTGAGCTCCCCGGAGCGAGGACATGGTGAGCGGGAGGGTGAGGTGACTGGACTGCCCCGAGCGGGGTCGAGATGCCTCGTCAGGATTCAGTGAGCGACTGAACGATCTTGGGCCCGTGCAGCTTCCCGTTCTCAATGAAGATCTTGTTGGCGTTGTAGCCGGCGGCCAGGACTCCGGCCACGTAGATCCCGGGAACGTCGGTCTCCATCGTCTCGGGATCATGGGTCGGAATGCCCGTCTCCCCGTCGATGGTCACACCTAGGGCGGCCAGGAACTCCCGATTCGGACGCCAGCCTGTCATGGCGAGCACCCAATCGTTGGGGATCTCCACGGTCTCACCGGAGCCCTCCTTGCGCATCACCACCGAGGCGGGGCGGATCTCCGCGACCCGGTGCTCCCAGTAGACCGTGATCTCACCGTTCTTCAAGCGGTTCTGGATGTCGGGCGTGATCCAGGGCTTCACGCCGCGGTCGATCTGGTCGAGAAAGTGGACGATCGTGACCCTCGCGCCGGCGCGGTACGTCTCCAGGGCCGACTCGACCGATGAGTTGCCTGCCCCCACCACCAAGACGTCCTGGTCGTAGAACGGGTAGGGCTCCTGGTAGTAGTGCTTGACCTTGGGGAGGTCCTCACCGGGCACGCCCAGGTAGTTGGGCTCGTCGAATCCCCCTGTGGCGACGACGACGGCCCGGGCGCGGATCGAGCTCTCGACGCCTGCACGCGAGCAGGTGCTCACCGTGAAGTCGCCTCGGGTGCCCTCGATGGAGGTGACCTCCTCGTACTGGCGAACGTCCAGATCGCAATACTTCACGACACGGCGGTAGTAGACCAACGCCTCCCGTCGCGTCGGCTTCATCTCGGCGATGGTGAAGGGCACGCCGGCGATCTCCAGCTTCTCCGCCGTGCTGAAGAACGTCATGTAGTAGGGGTAATCCACCAGCGAGCTGGTGACGCACCCCTTTTCGTAGAGTGTGGCCTCGAGGCCGCCAGTGGCTGCTGCTGCTCCGACGGCGATGCCGCAGGGCCCGGCGCCTACCACGACCAGGTCTATATGCTCGCTCATTTCCTCTCACGCGATGTTGGTTGGGAGCGTCCAACCTACCGAGGCCGGCCTCTGTTCCCAAGGGCGCCGAGCGGGCATTTTCACCATACGCCCTTTGTTCGAGTGCCCCACGCACGTCAGCCCATGCACCTAATCCGGTCCCGAAATTTGGTTCCCTCCCTCAGATGAGCACACCCGAGAGCCAGGCCCGCAAGGCGCTGAATCGACTGCGTCGTGCAGTGGAGAAGAGTCGACGCGAAGTGGAGGCCCTTCGGGGAGCTCTCTCCCACGCCGAGGGAGAGGACTTTCCGGAGACCGAATATGAGGATGCG
The DNA here is from genome assembly GCA_965238005.1 of Longimicrobiales bacterium. Classification (GTDB taxonomy): domain Bacteria; phylum Gemmatimonadota; class Gemmatimonadetes; order Longimicrobiales; family Gaopeijiaceae; genus CBDCKN01. Next base: position 571,500 of record OZ250165.1, on the reverse strand, counting down.
ATGAACAACCTGATGGAAATCGAGGACTTCCTTGACCGCGAGGCCGCACGCCTGCAGGAGAAGATCCTGTCGTTCGGCGGCTTGGAGCCCGGCCGTGTCCGTCGAGGGTCGATGTCATGAGGCGCCGGGCGTTTCTGCGGGTGGGCGGCGCGTTGGGCGCGGCCGGTACTCTCGGGGCCGTCGAGGCACTGGGTGCAGTCGGGGCGCTGGGAACGACCAATGTGAGGCGTGACGACCTGGGAGCCGTCCCCGCGGGTCCCGGTGGCAGCCCTCCGGACCTGGTCCTCCGCCGCGCCACGGTGTACGACGGGACCGGTGGTCCGGGAGTCGAGGCAGACGTAGCGGTCACCGCGGACCGCATCACGGCCGTCGGACGGATCGCCGAAGCCGGAGCCGAAGAGATCGATCTGGCAGGCATGGCCCTGGCGCCGGGCTTCATCGACATCCACTCCCACGCCGACCTCGCCCTCCTGGTCAATCCGAAGGCCGAGAGCCGGATCCGCCAGGGAATCACCCTCGAGGTCGTGGGCCAGGACGGAAGCTCGGTGGGCCCGTGGTCCGAGGCCGGGTTCCAGGCCACGAAGGCGCGGTACCGGGAGAGCTACGGCGTCGAAATCGACTTCCGGGATCTCGGGGGCTTTCTGGATCGCCTCGACCGGACCCCGGCGACCGTGAACCTGGCCACCATGGTGGGGCACGGCACCGTTCGAGGGTTGGTGGTGGGCTCGGAGCACCGGCCGGCCACCGAAGCCGAGCTGAACCGCATGAGAGGGCTCGTGCGGGCGGCTCTCGAACAGGGAGCCGTGGGCCTCTCCTCGGGACTCGAGTACACACCGGGCTCGTTCGCCGCCACCTCGGAGCTCGTCGAGCTGGCCCGAGCCCTGGAGGGGACCGGCTACCCGTACACGTCGCACATGCGGAACGAGGACGACCGCTTGTTCGCGGCCATAGAAGAGGCGATCCACGTGGGTCTGGTGGCGGGGGTGCCCGTTCAGATCTCCCACCTGAAGGCTCAGGGCCGGCGGAACTACTGGAAGGCCGAGGCTGCTCTGCGAGTCATCGAGGAGGCCCGAGAGGCCGGCGTCGACGTGCACTTCGACCGCTATCCCTACGTGGCGTACAGCACTGGGCTCTCCAACCTCTTCCCGAACTGGGCGCGGTCCGGGGGCAGCGCCGCCTTCCTGCGGCGCCTCCGCGATCCGGGCGAGCTCCCCGCCATCGAGCGCTTTGCCCGTGACAAGGTCGCGCTCCTGGGTTCCTGGGACGCCGTCCAGATCACCTCGACGCGCACCGCGGCGAACGCCTACGCCCGGGGGCGGCGCCTGGGCGAGCTGGCGCAGGAGCGCTCTGAGGAGCCGTTCGCTCTGGCCGTTCGCCTCATCATCGAGGAGGACAACGAAGTGGGCATGATCGGCTTCGGGATGTCGGAGGAGAACACCACGAAGATTCTGGCCCATCCCCTCGGCATGGTGTGCTCCGACGGCGGCAGCTACGCCCCCTACGGGGCCCTGTCGGGCGGCTCACCCCACCCCCGGGCCTACGGCTCCTTCCCCCGTCTCATGGGGCACTATGTGCGAGACGAGGGGGCTCTCTCGCTGGAGCTCGCCGTGCACAAGGTCACAGCGCTGCCCGCCGCCAAGCTCGGCCTCGAGGACCGGGGCATCATCCGGACCGGCGCCTATGCCGATCTCGTGGCGTTCGACCCCACGACGGTCACCGACGGTGCCACCTTCGAGGCACCTCACCAGTATCCTGTCGGCATTCCGCTCGTGGTCGTGAACGGACAGGTGACCCTGAGGGAGGGTGAGCAGACCGGGATTCAGGCGGGGCGTGCGATCCGCGGTAGGGGGGCGACCGGGTAGCCCATGACCAGGACCGGCTAGCCGTGGGCGACGGCTTCGAGAGGCTGTCGGATGACCTGAAGGCGGCCTTTCAGGGCGGGGTTCTCGAGCCCTGGACGGATCAGTCCTTCGGCGAGTTCGCCCGCAGGGTCCTCGAGCACCAGCTCGGAACGAACCCCATCTACTCGAGCTACTGCCGGAAGAGAGGGGTCACTCCGTCCACCTTGGGGGACTGGGAGACGATTCCGCCGGTTCCTACATCGGCGTTCAAAGTCGTTCCGCTGATCTCCGGCGATCCCTCGCGCGTTCAACGCGTCTTTCGGACCAGCGGAACCACACATGGCCCCCAGGACCGCGGAGAGCACCACGTCCTGGACTTGGGGCTCTACAGGGCTTCACTCATCCCGAATCTCGAGGCTCATCTGTACCCGGACGGCGTGAGACTGCGCCTTCTCGCGTTGGTGCCGTCACCGGAAAGAGCGCCGGACTCCTCCTTGAGCTTCATGCTGGGAGAGGCTCTGGAGGTGCTCTCGGTCGGAGACGGCGGCTTCTTCATGCGGCCGGAGGAGGGGCTGGACGTGGAAGGGCTGCGCCGGGCACTCACCGAGGCCACGGCGGAGGAGCAGCCCGTGCTGCTGGCCGGGACTGCGTTCGCCTTCGTTCACTGGCTCGATGCCTTGGCCCATGCAGAGCATCGGTTCGAGCTTCCTCCGGGCTCCTGCGTACTCGAAACGGGTGGCTTCAAGGGGTGTTCACGCACCCTGTCGAGGCCCGAGCTCTATGAGGCGCTCTCGACGGCCCACGGTGTGCCGATGCACCGCATTGTGAACGAATACGGGATGACGGAGCTGCTCTCACAGTTCTACGAGCCCGCGTTGTCTGCTCCGCCGGAGTCCCTCGAAGGTCGGCGGCATGTTGCGCCGCCCTGGATGCGCACTCGCGTGCTGGACCCGACCACCCTCGAGTCCCTCGCTCCCGGCGAAGAGGGACTGCTGTGCCACTACGATCTGGCCAACGCCGGGTCCGTCATGGCCGTCCTGACTGAGGACGTGGGCTCCGTCGACGCGGAGGGAGGCCTCCGCGTCGTTGGCCGCGCGGAGGGCGCCGAGCCCCGGGGCTGCTCCTTGGCCATGGACGAGCTTCTCTCTGGATTACGGTAGGCATGGCAACCCTCGACGCATCCTGCTTCCCGGTGGGATTCGCCCCCGGCGTCACGTGGGAGAAAATCGAAGTGGATCCGGGGATCGAGGTCCGGTATCCAACGCTCGAACCGTCCGAGTGGAACCGGCTGCTCGAGGCGCTCCGGGACGCCGGGAGAGCGCTGAGGGACCGACCCGTGCGCGAGCTGGCCCAAAGCATCGGCCGGGCCGCTGAGCGATTTCTTGATCCGGAAGACCCGGTGCGCCTCGAGGCCCTGGAGTGGCTCGTCCCCACTGCGGGCATCTCGGCGGAGATGGCCGCAGTGGTGCTGACCGGCATGGCTCGGGATTGGACGGGCGACCGCTTGACGGAGCTGTTGGTGCGAGAGTTGGGGGCTCCCGAGGCCCTCGACGGCTTTCAACGGTTCGACTCGGGGCGGACGGTTCACGCCATCGGACCCGCCCTCAGCTTTCATGTGGGTGCCGGAACCGTCCCCGGGGTGAGCGTCTCTTCGATGATCCGTGCGCTCCTGGTCAAATCGGCGGTCCTCTTGAAGCCCAGCAAGGGAGACGTCGCCCTCCCGGTTCTCTTCGCTCGGGTTCTGGCGGAGGAGGACCCAGAGCTGGCTCGTGGAGTGGCCGTGGTATATTGGCCGGGAGGGGACAGCCCGGCAGAGGAGTTGGCGCTGGAGAGTGCCGAAGTGGTCGTGGCCTACGGGAGCAGCGAGTCGGTGGCGGCGCTGAGGGCTCGCACGCCGGTCACGTCCCGCTTCGTGCCGTACCACCACCGCGTGAGCGTGGGGGTCGTGGGACGAGACGCGCTGAGCTCCGACGGAGCCTCACGCGTGGCCGCGGATGCGGCCGCCGCAGTGTCGATGTTCGACCAGCGAGGATGCGTGTCGCCTCACGTCCTGTACGTGGAGTGTGGAGGAGCCACGGACCCCGGCGCTTGGGCGGGAACCCTCGCCGAGGCGATGGCCAAGGCCGAGCTGGAGCTTCCCGGTGGGCGTCTGACTCCGGACGAGGCATCGTCGCTTCACCAGCTACGTGGGGCGGCCGAGCTCGAAGAGGCATCGGGGAGCGGCGTGCGTGTGTACCATGGGGACCGGGGATCCTGGACCGTGATCTACCAGGAGAGCCCCACCTTCACCCTCTCATGTCAGAATCGGGTTGTCTATGTGAAGCCGGTCTCGGACTTGGCCGACGTCCCCGAGCTACTCTACGACCTCCGGCGTCACCTCCAGACCGTTGCCATCGCAGGGGCCGGAGCTCGGCGAGGGGCTTTCGCGACGGCCCTCGGCCGCGTCGGTGTGACCCGCGTCACCTCGTTCGAGGGTGCGCCCTGGCCTCCGCCCTGGTGGCATCACGATGGGGCGTCGGTCTTCGATGGGCTGATCAGGTGGATCGACCTCGAAGACGAGTGATCTCTCTCACCTCGCCTCCAGCAACCTCCTCAGGATGTCGGCCTGCTGGTCCAGATATCCGAAGAGCACCACGGTCTCGGGGTGACGGCGCCCTTCGGCGGCACGACGGATCTCGTCCACCATGATCCCGGCTGCCTCGCCGAAGTCGAAGCCCGCGACTCCGGTGCCGAGGATGGGGAACGCAATGCTCCGGATTCCACGCTCGTCGGCCAGCTCCATGGAGCGGCGCGTAGCCGACCGGATCGTGTGGGCGGACGCGGCTTCGTCCCCCATGGCGGCTGCGTGAACCACGTGAGAGGCGGGCAGATCGCCGCACCCGGTGAGGACGGCGTCACCCACGTCAATAGGGCCGTGCTCCTGGACGTAGCGATCGCATTCGGCTTGAATGGAGGGGCCGCCACGGCGGCGGATGGCGCCGGCGACGCCAGCGCCCAGCACGAGGTGGTTGTTGGCCGCATTTACGACGGCGTCACCGTCGAACGCGGAGATGTCGCCCTGCTCGACAATGATGCGGACCGACATGGACTCCGGAGGGGAAAGAGGGGGTCGAAGCCTGCTACTCTTCGGGCTGCTCTTCTGTGCGCCAGATCACCATCTGCCGTTGGCCGTCCGACGTCTCTTCCACTCGAACGGTCAAGGCGTCTCCCGCGGCCAGTCTCAGGGTGTCCCGGAGATCCTGAGGGATCGTGATCCGTCCCCCGACTCCGATGGTCATGTCCGCGTATAAGAGCGTACGATAGATGGCCATCCGGCCTCCTCATGGTCAGTCGATAGCAGGCAAAATCTATAGAGTTTGGGGGTGGCGGCAACCGCTCTTCCCAATCGGCCGAGGAGCGGTGAAAAGCGTAGCCACCCGCCCGTGGGGGGGAGGAAACCGGCCGAAAGCCGCATCTATGGCCTATGCGTCCTATGCCTCCGGCCGGTTCACTCCTCCTCGGGGAGCAGGGACCGTAGGAGCCCCTGAAGCTGATGGTCCTCGAACGCCCGGGCCTTTCGGACCGCCTCTTCGAACGAGTCCTCGATGATGATCGTGGTCGTGCACCGGGCGGCTTCCTCGCCCTCGTTGTCGGCCAGCGAAAAACACAGAAGGCCGCGGTAGCTCGAGGGCCGTCGTGGGTCGTCGCTGAACTCCAGGTAGACCTCCCAGAAACGGCCATCGTGGCTGATGGTCGCCAGGTGCTGTCCGTTGGAAGGGGGTGGTGGCCTCGGAGCGTCGGTCGGGGTCGTCATGATACGAAAATTAGCATCACCCCTACCGCTTCGCTACGAGACGGCAGAGGGAGGCGTCAGCACCGATTCACTCCGAAGGGCCCGACGCACGGCGGTCAATGCGGTCCTCATCTCCTCCTGGTCGGAACCGTGCAGTGTCTGGCCACCGAACCGGGACCGGAGATAGGTGGTAACGAGGCTGTGAGCCGGTCGATACGCGGGGTGCCTCCGACGAGCGAGCTCGTCGACCAGTGTGAGAGGTGCCAAACCGTCGCCCGAAACGAGCCCTGCTCTCTGGCAGCTGTCGCGCAACTTGAGGTAGAGGCGCGTCTCCGGTCCGGCATCGGACGAACTCCGGTGCATCCAGTAGACGCCGAACGCGAGGGCGAGAGCCATGAGGATCCCCCAGAATATGGCTGCGGGGTCTCTCGAGGGGCGGCCGTCGATGGCCTGGCCGCCAGGCTCATCCCGGCGGAAGAGCTCGGAGACGCGGCGGAGCAGGCCCGACTGGGACTCCTGGTCGTAGTCGAGGATCCACTTGTTCCAACGGTGCTGGAGCCCGTCCAAGAGGAACCGGCCCGGCCAGAGCCAAGAGGTCAGCGCGTCCGACGACCCCGCGCCGGCGGGCGTGGGGTCGAAGGGAGCCCATCCGTATCCGGGAAACCACACCTCCACCCATGAGTGAGCCTCGTTCTGGGTCACGGCCAGGTACTGCCCGAAGTCGTTCCACCGACCACCGAGGAAGCCGTTTACCTCTCGGGCGTGGATCCCCAGGGTGCGCAACAAGACGACCATAGCCGTCGAGAAGTACTCACAGTGGCCCTCCCGCCGATCGAAGAGGAAGTACTCGAGCGTGGCCTGCCGTGCCGAGGGGGGCAGGTCGAGGGTGTATCCGAACTCGTTGTGGAAGAACTCCTCTATCGCGACGGCACGGTCGTAGTTGTTGTCGAGCCCCTGTGTCAGGGAACGCGCCAGGTCTCGGGTCCGATGCGAGACGTGGGGCAGCTGAGTGAAGTGGGTCCGAGCAGGGGCGAACCCCGATCTGGCGGCGCGCAAGGCCTCGGCCTCGGGCCGTCCGTCCACCGAGACCGCCTCGTACGAGGGGCTCCCTGAGCCCCAGTAGATATGGTCCCCGGCGTTGTCGAAGAGTGGCTGGATGCGCGGATTGTCGGAGCGCACTCCCAGGAGGGGATGGAGAGCGAAAAGGACACGAACGTCCAGCGGAGCTGCATAGATCTTCTGGCGGACCCGGTCCGGGCTCCACGCCTCGTACCAGCGCTCCATGCCGATTGATGGAGGCAGTGACGCGGTGCGACTCCAGCGGACACCGTCGAAGCGGTCGTAGGAGCGCCCTCTCCAGTGGAGCCCTCCCACGTTGGCAGGCCGACCGTCCGGAAATTCCACCCGCAAGACGATGGCGGGGTTGGGGTAGATCCGGGAGCCGTGGCTTCCGAGGGAGACCTGGTCGGCGAAGCCGGCGATGGAGGTGGCCAGAACGTCACCACGGGACGCCCAGCCCCGCGAGAACCTGGGAAACGCGACGAAGACGACCCCGCTCATCATGAGCGTGACCCCGGAAAGGCCCGCCATGCCCATCAAGAACTTCCGCTCCAGCACGAGCTCACGCCCTCCCCTCGCGTCGGCCTGTCGATGCAGGTGCCCGACCATGAGGGCCACGGTTGCGAGGGTGATATAGCTCACGAAGGCCAGGGCGAAGAGCACCCCGGGGCGGTATGCGGTCGATGCCAGGAGGAGCGCGAAGGTGAGCGCGTACAGGCGTGCGTCGTTCGGTGCATCGAGCGATCTCAAGGCCTCCGCACTGAGAAGGAGCAAGAGAAGGTCCACCACCGGGATCACCACGTCGTCGCCGACGAGGAAGACGTGATAGAGGGAGCGAACGACCAAGATCCCGGCCAGGGGTAGCCAGAACTGCTCCAGCCTGAGCGAGAGCTCATGATCGGGCTGCCATACGAAGGCGAGGATGAGGGCGATGGCCGCGAGGACCGCGCTGGTGGGCTCGAAGCCAGCGCCACCGGCAAAAGCGAGGAGGGCCACGAGGCCCATGCCGACCACCAGACGACGGTGGAGCAGCTGAAGCCTCATCCGGCACGCCTTTCCGGCTCAGCGGCCGGGGACGAAGGCCCCGAGGCGTCGTCTGACCACTTGCCGGGAGGCACGTAAGCTCCGTACGAGGAGCGCCCGGCTCCGGAGATGGACACGAGAACGCAGCGGGCAGGATCGGTGGGAGGAGCCAGACGGGGACCGGATCGCTGGAAGTCCACTCTCGCGAGCACGTCCAACACGCGCTCGAGCTGCCCCGACCCCGTGCCGGCATCCACGTAGCCCGTCGGGGTGGCCAGGGCGAACCGCCTACCCTCTTGAAAGGCCCGAGCCAGCAGTGACGCGGTGGTCTCCAGCGCTCCCTCGGCCCGATGCCCCGGCTCATCTCGGGTGTCGAGGCAGATCCAGATCGTTTCGGCGGCGTCCTGATCGTACTCCCGCACCACCGGCTTCCCGGTCCTTGCCGTGGATCGCCAGTGGATGTCGCGCGGGTCGTCGCCGGGCCGGTACTCCCGGAGACCCCGGTATTCGCCTCGGGCCCCGAGCGTCACACCGCTCACGTCCGAGTAACGAGGCCGGCTGCTTGCTCCGGGGGGCGCCGGAAGGGGCACGGGGCGGTCCGCCCTGGGCCAGATCACGAGCTCCCCGGGAAGCGCGATGTCACGCTCCTTGGTGAAGAGGCCGAAGGGAAACGCGGTCGACAGGGTGAGTGCTTTGAGCGGGTAGATTCCTCGTCGGACGAAGTGGTTCTCAGACCGGACCGTGATCGATTCACCGGCATCGAGTCGGGCGATGCACGCGGCTCCGGGCAGGCCCTCCTCGATCAGATAGACGGCCAGAGTGGGAAGCCGGAGTTTACCATTCGTCACGTGGTACGTGATGCGAGCCGTCTTCCCCACCGTCACCCCCCGGGGAGTCCATCTCCTCACCTCCAGGCCCCGCAGGGCCTGCTCCGAGAGCCAACCCGAGAGAGCGATGAAGCCAAGCATGGCTCCCAGCAGGAGATAGAGCAGGTTGTTTCCGGTGTTGACCGCCGCGAATCCGATGGCGAAGGCCCCCGCCGTGAAGACTGCTCCTCCAGTGGTGAAGCGGATGCGACGCCACGCGCGCAGGCGTCGCCAGGTGTCTCGCAAGATCGTGGGGAGAGCGGCCAAAGGCTCGAGGAAGTTCATCCGTCGGCGCTCCGCGGGGCTACACCGGGACCGCTACGTCCTCGAGGATCTCGTCGACGATCGCTCCGGCCTCCTCGTGGGCCTCGTGAGTGGCCGCCGTGGCTCCGATGGGAAGGATCCGATGGGCCAGGCATGGGCCTGCAAGATGCTGAATGTCACTCGGCACCAGGAAGTCCCGGCCACTCAGAAGAGCGTAGGCCCTTGAAGCCCTGAACAGGCCGATGGCTCCTCGCGGGCTGACCCCCATGCGGAGACGTGGCTCGATCCGGGTGCGTCGAACGATCTCCATCAGGTAGCCCATGAGGGAGTCCTCGGTCCGGACCTCGGCGACTTGGTTCTGAAGCGTTAGAACCTCGGCCGACGTGAGAACCGTCCTGATGCGCTGCTCCCAGACGCCCTCTTCCGTGGACTCCTGGAGAATGCGACGCTCCGCCGCCTCTCCCGGGTAGCCGATGGTGATGCGCATGAGGAAGCGATCGACCTGGCTCTCGGGGAGGGGATAAGTCCCATGATGCTCGAGAGGGTTCTGGGTGGCCATCACCATGAAGGGCTGCGGGAGCTGGAACGTCGTGTCGTCCAAGCTCACCTCGCCTTCCTCCATGGCCTGTAGGAGCCCGCTCTGGGTTCGAGGCGGCGCACGGTTGATCTCGTCGGCCAGAACCAGGTTCGTGAAGATGGGTCCGGGCCTCGTCTCGAACTCCGATGTGCGCGGATTGTAGATCGACACACCCAGGACGTCGGACGGCAGCAGGTCGCTCGTGAACTGGATCCGGCGGAACGAGAGACCGACGGCTGTCGCGAGTGCGTGGGCCAGCGTCGTCTTACCCACACCGGGGACGTCCTCGAAGAGGATGTGTCCGCGGGCCAGGAGGGCCGACACGGCGAGTCGCACGACCTCTTCCTTGCCGTGAAAGACCTGCTCCACCTCATGGATCAGACGCTCGATCAAGTCGACGGTAGGTAGTGTGTCGATGATGGCTGTCGTGTCGGCCAAATCCCACTCCCATCCGGGTTCTCCAGGGCCTCTTCTGGGGGGGAAAAGTATAACACTCACGCACAGAAAAAGGTTCTTTTTGGCCGCTAGCGGAGCGTTGACATGACCCTGAGGCTCTGGTAGCTTCCTGCCGTTTCAGACAGACGACTCTTGCTCCCACCCACCCCCATCCGGGCGGCAGGACTTATGACGAAGGGATGGATAGTTGCATCGATCGTCGTGCTCGCCACCTTGGGCTCTCTGGCCTTCGCTCAGACCCAGGACAGCAGTGCGGCACAGGAATCGGAAACGCCGGGCGGGGCGGCTACCGCCTTCATCCAACCAATCGCTTTTCCTCATAACATTCACGCCGGAGTGGACCGGATCGACTGCCAGTATTGTCACTTTTCGGCAGAGCGATCGGTGGACGCCGGGATCCCCCCAGTCAGAACCTGCATCGGTTGCCATCAGATCATCGGTGGAACCGATGAGCGGCAGCAGGCTGAGATCCAGAAGGTTCGCGACTACTGGACCGATCAGGAGCCGATTCCGTGGGTGCGGATCTACAAGGTCGCCGACCACGTCCACTTCCCGCACATGAGGCATGTCGCGGCTGGCGTCGATTGCGCCACCTGCCACGGGGAGGTTCAGGAGATGGGCGTGCTGGAGGAGGTGAACCAGCCTCTTGCCATGGGCTGGTGCGTAACCTGTCACGTCGAGCGCGACGTCTCCAGGGACTGCGCGGTCTGCCACTACTGATTCCAGGACCAATTCAATGAGCGACGGACTGAAGAGACGCGAGTTCCTGAAGGTTCTGGGTGTCAGCGGAGCAGGTGCCAGCGTGGTGGGCTGCTCGACAGAGAGCGTCGAGCGCCTGATTCCGTACGTGGTTCCCCCCGAAGAGATCACCCCCGGCGTCGCCACGTGGTACACGTCGGTGTGCGGCGAATGTGAGGCGGGATGCGGAATTTGGGTCCGCACCATGGAAGGCCGCGTCGTGAAGGTCGAGGGGAATCCCGACCATCCTGTCTCGGGCGGGGCCCTCTGCTCCAGAGGACACTCGAGCATCCAGGGGCTCTACAATCCCGACCGCTTCACTGGGCCCATGGTTCGACAGAACGGCCAGCTCCAGCCCATCTCGTGGGACGAGGCGGAGCAGATGCTGGCGGACCGTATTTCGTCAGAGGGACAGCATCTCCTGCTTACGGGATTCGCCGGACCCTCGTTGATGACGCTCTTCGAGGAGTTCGCCGGAGCCACGGGTGGCGGAGTCGTCCGCTACGACACGCTGGCCGAGGCGCCACTCCGCGAGGCCGGTCGGATCGCATTCGGGGCTAACGTGGTGCCCTGGTACGATATCGAAGAGGCTCGCCTCCTGGTCTCGTTCGGTGCCGACTTCCTCGAGAGCTGGCTCTCGCCCGTGCGTGACGCGCGGGGCTTCGCTCGCATGAGCGGGGTGGATGAGCGGGGCAGGAAGGGGCGCTTCGTCTTCATCGGCTCCAGACTCTCTCTGACCGGCCAGAACGCCGACGAGTGGCTTCCTATCCAGCCGGGAAGCGAGGCACTCGTGGCGCTCGCCATGGCGAACGTCATCTCCGGCGCCGGCGCCGGAGCCGGCCCATATAGAGACATCGTCAACGCCTACACCCCCGAGAACGTCGCGGACGCCACCGGTATCTCGGCCGAGAGCATCCGCGAGCTGGCCCTCCGGTTTTCCGAGGCGGAGCCTAGCCTGGCTCTGGGCCCGGGTGTCGCAGGACAACACCGGAACGCCACGGCCGCCAACCTGGCCGTGACCGTTCTCAATGCCGTAGCCGGCAACGTGGGCAGGACGGTGCACTACAACACGCCCCAACTCAACGCTCCCGCCTTCGGCTATCCGGGGGTGCAGCGGGTCATGCAGCTGATCGGCCAGGGAGCCATAGGGACGTTGCTGGTCCACGACAGCAATCCGATCTACTCGCTGCCGGCGTCGTCGGGCTTCCGACAGGCTTTCGAGAGCGTGCCCTTCAAGGTGTCCTTCGCGTCGGCTCCCGACGAGACGGCGGCCCTTGCCGACCTGATCCTCCCGGACCGGCACTTCCTGGAGTCCTGGGGCGATTCGGCCATCCGGCCAGGCCTCTGGGCGCTGCAGCAGCCGGCCATGCAGCCTGTGCCCCACTTCGACTCCAAGCAGACGGGGGACGTGCTCCTCTCGGTCGCGGCACGCATGGGGCAGGACCTCGGCTCGGCCACCCTCTATGACCGGCTGCGCACGCGTTGGCAGGCCGTCGCCGCTTCGGCGGGAGCCACCGACTCCGACGCATTCTGGCGCGAGGCGCTTAAGTCCGGGGTGGTGAATATCGGATCCGGCCTTGCTGGCGTGTCTCAAACGCTCCGGCAGCCAGATCGCGCGCTGGTCTTCGATCCGCCGGACTTCGACGGCCGGGGCGATCTGCACCTGATGGTGTATCCGTCGTCGCGCTTCGGGGATGGAGCCCTGAACTCCAACCGGCCGTGGCTGCACGAGCTGCCCGATCCCGTCAGCAAGATCACCTGGCACTCCTGGGTGGAGATGCACCCGAACCGCGCCGAGTCCATGGGGCTCAAGAACGGTGACCTGGTTATCCTCTCCACGGACCACGGCTCCGTGGAAGTGCCGGTTTGGACCTACCCGGGCATCCGGGAGAACGTGGTGGCCGTACCCATGGGAGGGGGCCACGACGGTGCCGGGCGCTTCAGCGACGGAAACGGCGTGAATCCCCTCGATCTGCTGCCGACCGAAGCCGAAGCGCTGTCGGGCGGTCTGGTTCACTTCGCCACCAAGGTCACGGTGACGCCCACCGGCCGGCGCAGGCCCTTGGCCTCCATCGCGGGCTCGGACTCGCAGAGCAATCGTCCCATCACTCCGGCGGTGGCTCTGAGCGCGCTGGTGGGCGAGGCCGAGCAGGCCGAGGAAGAGGACGCGCACGGTCCGCTGAAGGAGCTGCAGGGGGTCGGTGGCTTCGTTCCGGTCGAGACCGAGGGCCGTCCCGAGGACTTCCCTCTGGAGGGAGCCCGGCACGGCGAGTACGGAGATCCGGAGGAGCCTCGATGGGCCATGACCATCGACCTCGACAAGTGCACGGGGTGTAGCGCATGCGTGACGGCGTGTCAGTCCGAAAACAACGTGGCATGGGTCGGAGAGAATCAGGTGACCATGGGCCGCGACATGGGGTGGATCCGCCTGGAGCGCTACTACGAGGCCGTGGACGCGAGCCACGCCGGGCCGTTGGACGTGCGCTTCCTGCCCATGATCTGCCAGCACTGCGGCAACGCGCCGTGCGAGCCCGTCTGCCCCGTCTTCGCCACGTACCACACGCCGGACGGGATCAACGCGCAGGTCTACAACCGCTGCGTCGGAACACGCTACTGCCTGAACAACTGCCCCTATAAGGTCCGGGTGTTCAACTGGTACACGTATACGAACGAAGAGCCGGTGCGGGAAGGCCTGGGACACGCTCCGGAGCCTCTCAACTGGGCGTTCAACCCGGATGTGACGGTGCGCGAGAACGGCATCATGGAGAAGTGCTCCTTCTGCATCCATCGTATCCGCAATGTGCAGAACCGGGTGGCCGTCGAGGGAAGCACGCTGCGGGACGGCGATATCATCCCGGCCTGTCAACAGAGCTGTCCGGCCGAGGCCATCGTCTTCGGCAACATCCGTGATCCCCGCTCCCGGGTGGCCCAGTCGGTCCAGAGCGAGAGGGTCTATCGAGTGCTGGACGAGATGCTCAACACCCAACCGGCGGTGAGCTACTTGAAGAAGGTGACGTTCCACGACGTGGAATCGGGAGAGCACTGATGACCACGGCGACCGAACAGGCGAGGGGCGCCCTACCCCATCCGGACGTCCATCGCCTCGACGAGGTCAACCGGGATGTCCTGAGGGCGCTGGAGCGGCCAGGACTGGGCTGGTGGCTACTCTTCGGCGTGGCCGTCGCCGGACTCGGGGTCTTCTTCGGGTCCTGGGGCATCCAGCTGTGGAAGGGGGTCGGAGTCAGTGGACTCACCAGTCCGGTGGGCTGGGGTGTCTACATCACCTCCTTCGTGTTCTGGGTCGGCATCGCCCACTCGGGCACGCTGATCTCGGCCATCCTCTTCCTCTTCCGGGCGCCGTGGCGTCAGTCCATCTACCGTACTGCCGAGGCCATGACCGTGTTCGCTGTCATGACCGCGGGGCTGTTCCCACTCATCCACATGGGACGCGTCTGGCATGGATATTGGATGATTCCGTATCCGAACAGCCGCTTCCTGTGGCCCAACTTCCGCTCGCCCCTGGTCTGGGACGTCTTCGCCGTGACCACGTACTTCACGGTCTCGGCGATCTTCTTCTACCTGGGGACGATACCCGACCTGGCCGCCGCCCGGGATGCGGCGACGGGCGTGAGGAAGAAGCTCTACCAGGTCATATCTCTGGGGTGGCGCGGCACGGACCGTGAATGGCACCACTTCGGCAAGGCATACATCTTTCTGGCCGCCCTGGCCACGCCCCTGGTCCTCTCCGTCCACTCCGTGGTTTCCTGGGACTTCGCCGTGGCGATCGTGCCGGGGTGGCACACCACCATCTTCGCTCCCTACTTCGTCGCCGGCGCCATCTTCTCGGGCGTCGCCTTGGTGATCACCCTCACGGTTCCCCTGAGGAAGGTCTTCGGCCTCGAGGCGTACCTCACGACCAAGCACTACGACGCCATGGCGAAGCTCTGCCTGTTCACGTCGATGATCGTGCTCTACGCCTACCTCGCCGAGTTCTTCATGGCGTGGTACAGCGGTGAGGAAGTGGAGCGCGCCTCCTCTTGGGCCAGATTCTTCGGTCACTACTGGTGGGCCGCCTGGATCATGTTGGTGTGCAACGGGATGGTGCCCGTCATGCTCTGGTTCAAGCGCGTGAGGTACTCGATCCCCGCCCTGTTCGTCATCTCGATCTTCATCAACATCGGAATGTGGTTCGAGCGCTACGTGATCATCGTCACGGGGCTCCACCACGGGTACGAGCCCTTCGCGTGGGGCGTCTATAGACCCTCGCTCGTCGAGATGGGGATCGGGTTGGGGAGCTTCGCCTGGTTCGGCTTCTGGTTCCTCCTCTTCACGCGGTTGCTACCGCCGGTGGCCATCGCCGAGCTGAAGGAGGTGCTGCCCACGCCCATGCGTAGTGCCGCACTGGCCCACGCTGGTGGGGAAGGGGGTGAGCCATGAGCGCCACGACCGGCCTTGTGGCCTCTTACGAGTACGTCGACTCGGCGGTGAACGCCATCGAGAAGCTGAGAGCGTCGGGGCTCAAGAAGATCACCGCCTACATGCCCTATCCCGACCTTCACATCGAGGAGGCTCTCGGTTACGACCAGAGCCCCGTGCGTGTCTGGACGCTCGCCGGAGGACTCTGCGGCGCGGCGGGAGGCTTCGCCCTGACGTCGTTCACCTCCATGGATTGGCCACTCGTCACGGGTGGCAAGCCGATCCTCTCCATACCGGCGTACATTATCATCGCATTCGAGATGGCGGTGCTGTTCGGAGTTCTGGCCACGGTGATCGGCCTCTTCATCAACGCCCGCCTTCCTTTTGTGAAGCCCATGGTGGTCTACGATCCGGAGTTCAGCGCCGGTCGCTTCGGTGTCTACGTGACCGCCCCTCCGGACCGACTGGACGAGGCGCGCGGCATCTTACAAGGGCAGGATCCGGTCGAAGTGCGGGAAGATCCCGCGGGGGTGGCCCATGCTTCGTAAAGCGCGCCTCAGCGTGGTTCTGGCTCTGCTAGCGGCGACGACCGCCTGTACCCCTCTCGACAACGTCATGGCGAGCATCTTCGGTCGCCACATGCGGGACTCCAGATCCTTCGACCCCTACGAGAACACGCTCGCTCCTCCGCCGAACAGCGTGCCCTTCGCGGCCGGCAACATCACTCCCGGGCCGGGCCAGCTGAATACCGGCCAGCCCGTGAGGGGCTTCAACGCGCCGCCCTTCACCCAGGCGGACCTGTTCCAGCCCGTGGTGCAGGCGCTGCCCAATCCGGTCGCGCCCGACGAGGCCTCGGTGGCCCGTGGTGAGGTGTTGTTCAATCGCTTCTGCGCCGTGTGCCACGGTGCAGCCGGTATCGGCGCCCAGGCCAACATCATCGAGAAGTACCCGCTCCTGGTGGCGTACAACCTGTCCGGACCCGTAGTGGCGGGCTACAGCGACGGGTACATCTATGGGATAATGCGCGTGGGCCGTGGCCTCATGCCGCCGTATGGACACCAGATCAGCCACTTCGATCGCTGGAACATCGTGAACTACGTTCGTGTGCTGCAGCGTCAGGCCGGAAACGAGCCGGCCGTGGCCGGGGCGGAGGACTAGGCCATGAGCCACATCCACGTCCCCTCCGAGATTCCGGTCCGCTATCTGCCTCGCTCCAAGAACGCGAACATGCTCTTCGTGGGCATGTTCGTGGTGGGGTTGGCGGGCTTCATCTTCGCCCTGGGCAACGACCCGGACCGGGCCTGGCAGTCCTACGTCTCCAACTGGCTCTTCTTCACGAACGTGGCCATGGGGGCGATGCTCCTCACCGTGGCCACCTGGATCACCAAGTCGAGGTGGAACTGGTCGGTCCGGCGGGTGAGCCTTTCCTTCGTGGCGTTCCTTCCCATCTCATTCGTCATGCTCCTGCCGATGCTTGGGCTCGAGGAGTCGTTCTTCCCCTGGATTGCGGAGATGGCCCACGATCCCATCCTCCAGAAGAAGGCGGCATACCTCAACATGCCGTTCCTGGTGACGCGGAACGTGGTGGGGGTGGTGGTCCTCTTCGGGGCTTCCCTGTACTTCGCCTACATGGCGCTCCGCCCCGACATGGGACTGGCCAAGGACAACGGTGACTCCGATCCGGGCCGAGCGGCTTGGCGGGAGCGTCTCACGCAGGGCTGGAGGGGCCAGGAGGCCGAGGAGGTCCACTCCTATCGGCGCATGACCAAGCTGGGTCCGGCCTTCGTGATTCTCTACGTCGTGGTGATGAGCATCCTCGCGTACGACTGGGTCATGTCCCTCGAGCCGCACTGGTTCTCCACCATGATGGGCCCGTGGTTCTTCATGGGGGCGTTCTGGAGCGGCATGGCGGCGACCGCCTGCTTGGTCACGCTGCTCAAGCGGGACCAACGGTTCGACAAGGCCATGGGGCGGCAGCAGCTCCACGACCTCGGTAAGCTGACCTTCGCCTTCTCCGTCTTCTGGGCCTATCTGTTCTTCGCCCAGTACCTCGTGATCTGGTACGGGAAGCTTCCATGGGAGCAGGCCTGGATCATCCACCGGGCCGAGGAGCCCTGGGGACGGCTGTCGGCCATGGTAGTCGTGATGTGCTTCGTCGTGCCCTTCGCGTTTCTCATGGGGCGGAAGCCCAAGATGAATCCGGCGTTCTTGCGGGCCGTCACCTTCGTCATCTTGGGGGGTCTCTGGCTCGAGAAGCATCTCATGGTGGCGCCGTCCATCCGGGACCACGACACGCCTCCCATCGGAGCGACCGAATTCCTGATCGCGCTCATGTTCCTCGGGCTCTTCCTCTACGCAGTGCGGTGGTTCCTCTCGACCTTCCCGGTGATCCAGGTCTGGCAGCCCATGGTGGATCCGGAGACCCTCGAGGTCGAGGTCCTGGGGGAGGGCGCATCGGTGGGTTGACGCGGGGCATCGCAACGCGAGCCAGCTCAGACTGGAAGACCAAGGCCCGGTCCCCTTGGAGGGAACCGGGCCTTCCGCGTAGAGGCGGTTGTCATCCCGACCGGGCTCAGGTACGCCTCGGGCGGTCCTTGTTCTCGTACATGTGCCGGTCGGCGGCCTGAATGAGCTCCTCGACCCCGAGCATCTGGTTCGTCTCGAAGTGGGCCATGCCGGCGCTCACGGTCACGCCATGCGGCGCCAGAACGCGGTCCGCTCGGATCCGCTGCTGCACCCGTGCGAGATAACCCTGGGCGCCCTCTTCGTCGCTCTCGGAGAGGACCGACACGAACTCGTCGCCGCCGTATCGGGCCACGAGGTTCATGGCCCGGTTCTCGTCCGCCAGGAGGCGTCCGAACGCCTTGAGGATCTGATCACCCACCACGTGACCCAGGGTGTCGTTGTAGTGCTTGAACTCGTCCAGGTCGAAGATCACCAGGACGAGACGCCGGCCCCTTCGCGCGGCGGCCACTTCTCGCTCCAGGTGGAGCTGGAGGTGCCTCCGGTTGGGGAGACCCGTCAACACGTCCGTGAGGGAGAGGGCCTGGATGCTCGCGTGAAGCTCGGCGTTGTCCAGGGCGACGGATGCCTGGCCAGCCAGACGGGTGAGCAGTCCGATATCGTCCTGGGAGAAGCCCCTGGTCTGCTTCGACCCGGCTGCCAGGATGCCGGCGACACGCTCTCCGATCGTCAAAGGAACGGCTACTCCGCTCCCGCCCTCCAGGAACTCCCTCATGTGCTCCGGAACGAGGGGGCTTGCTGCCAGATCGTCGATCACGAACGGCTTCCCCTTATTCACCAGGGTCTCGTACAGCGGGCCTTCGAGATCCCAGGTGGCGCCCACGGGAACCTGGATGGGGCCTACCGAGGCTCTCACGGTCGCGAGCGTGTGCTCGAAGGTCCAAACGCCGGCCCCATCGACGTCCAGGAGGTCCATGCCAGCCGAGGAGACCCGGTCCAGGACCTCTTCGAAGTCGAGAGAGCTGGTGAGGGCCCGCCCGATCTCCTCGAGCTTCTCCGCCTCGCGGGAGCGCTGGTCCAGCTCGGCCACGTGACGGGCGTTCTCGATGGCCACCGCCGCCAGATCGGCGATCCCCTCCAGGAGCTCCAGGTCCTCTGACCCATACGCGTTGGGACGATAGCTCTGGGTGCTGAGAGCACCCCGGACCTCGCCCTTGTAGATGAGGGGAGCAGAGATGGCGGACCGCGTGATCTCGGTCTCCTCTTCGCCCAGAAGCATGACGGACTTGGCGCTCAGCCGGTCTTTGACGGTGGTCGACTTTCCGGTACGGATCACCTCGCTGTGCGAGCCCTTGTAGGTGATGTCACACTGGCTCTCCTCGCCTCGGTCGGCATAGAAGACGACCGTGGCGAGATCCGCCTCCGCGTCGTACAGGGAGATGTAGAATCCGGCCGCCTCCACGACTCTTGCCGTCTCCCTGTAGATGGCCCGAAAAAGCTCTTCGGGACTCAGGGTGCCGGTCAGGGTACGGCCGATATCGAGCAGAACGCGATAACGGTCGGCCAGAGGCGCACGAATACTCGTCTCGGCAGAGTGCATGCAGAGTCCATTTAAGGCCGCGATGGGATCGCGGCACATTCAATTAATCTCAACATATGAGTCGCAGCCCTGAGGTACAACAAAAAAATGGCTAGCTGGTTGGATCATCAGGGGTTTCGGCCCTGTCGAAGTAACGCTGTATCTCGTAGCCGATGGCTCTCACGAGACGCACCTCTCGGAGGTCGGGATCTGCCCGCGAGAGGAGGGTCCGAAGCGTCCGGAGCACCCCCCCGGGGTGCCGGTCTCCCTTGAAGAAGTCGATCCGGTAGAACCCCTGCTCCAGAGCCGTATACATCTGTTCCAGGTCCGCGTGGGTGGCCGGACCCGCATCCCGCTTGTATCCCGGAAGGGGAGCCTCGTCGGTGGCTGCCAGGTAGATCTCGTAGCAGAGTACCAGGCAGGCCTGGGCCAGGTTGAGGCTGGAGTACTCGGCCGCCGTGGGTACGACGGCGATGGCGTGGCAGAGGTCCAGGCCCTCGTTCGTTAGCCCGCGATCCTCCCGGCCGAAGACCAACGCCACGGGGCCTTCGGCGGCCCTCTCTACGATGGTGAGCGCCACTACCCTTGGCCGGAGGTAGTTACGCTGGGCGGTGCGTGGGCGGGCGGTGGTCCCCACGGTGAACACCGTGTCGGCCAGGGCATCGCGGAGGGTCGGGAACACATCGGCTGACTCCACCAGTTCATCGCTCCGGTGGGCGATGCCGGTGATGCGGCGGATGTCGTACTCTTCGGGGTCCACCAGGCGGAGCCGCGACAAGCCCATGTTCATCATCACGCGAATGACGCCGGCTATGTTGACGACGTCCTTGGGCTCGTCCAACACGACGACGATGTTGTCGAGGGGTGACACCGCCATCACATGGATCGCCTACGGGCCGTCGTCGTCCCTGGGCTCCTCCAGGGAGCGGTCGTCGGGCGTATCCTCGCCCTCGCGAAAGGCCCCCTTGAAGTTCCTGATCCCCTCTCCCAGGCCACGCCCGATCACGGGGATGCGCTTGGCGCCGAAGAAGAACATCACCACCAGGAAGATGAGGACCAACTCCCAGACACCGAGGCCCATCATTGGAGCAGCCCCTTGGCGATGGTCTGGAGCTGCATGTTGGTCGTCCCCTCGTAGATCGTGCCGATCTTGGCGTCCCGATAGAACTTCTCCACCGGGTACTCACGGGTGAACCCGTATCCTCCGTGAAGGTCGATGCACAGGGACGTCACGCGCTGGGCCATCCTGGAGGAATGTAGCTTCGACATTGCCGCAGGCACGACGAAGTCCTCACCCGCGTCCTTGAGACGGGCGGCATTGTAGACCAGCAGACGCGAAGCCTCAAGTTCGGTCGCCACCTCTGCCAGCTGGAACTGCACGCCCTGGAACTTGCCGATAGACTGGCCGAACTGCTCCCGCTCCTTGACGTACCGCAGCGTGTTGTCCAGGGCTCCTTGGGCCGTTCCCACCATCTGGGCGCCGATGCCGATGCGGCCCTCGTTGAGGGTCTCGATGGCCACCTTGTATCCCCTGCCCACATCGCCCAGGACGTTGTTGCCGGGCACCCGGACGTTGTCGAGGACGATCTCGGTCGTGGAGGAGGCACGGATGCCGAGCTTGTCCTCCTTCTTACCGACCGTAAGGCCCTCCATGTCGCGATCCACCATGAAGGCTGTGATGCCCTTGTAGCCGGCCTCGGGGTCGACGGTGGCGAAGACGATATAGGTGCCGGCCTCGTTCCCGTTCGTGATCCATAGCTTCTGGCCCGTGAGGAGCCAATCGTCGCCGTCCTGTGTGGCCCGGCAAGTGAGGGCAAAGGCGTCGGACCCACTTCCGGCCTCGGAGAGGGCATAGGCTCCGATCATCTCGGTCGCCAGAAGGGGGAAGTAGCGAGCATTGAGCTCGTCGCTACCCCAGCGCTTGAGCCCGTTGATCACGAGCGTGTTCTGTACGTCGACCAGGGTTCCGACGGATGGGTCGATTCTGGAGAGCTCCTCCACCACCAGAATGGAGGTGAAAAAGGTGGAATCCGCTCCACCGAACTCCTCGGGCACCTCGATTCCCATGAGGCCCAGCTCGAACAGCATGGGGAGGAGTGAAGGATCAATCTCCTGGGCCTCGTCCATCTTTGACACGAGGGGGGCTACTTCGGACTGGGCGAAATCCCGGACCGCCTCCCGGAACATCTCCTCCTCTTCGGACAAGGTCGTGACGGCCGGGCGGGCTTCACCGGCTAGCGTGGTGGGCATGTCTGCTATCTTTCCAGCGGGCTGTGTCAGTGCTTTTGCGTCGGCTACCGAAGTCCACGAAAGTTATCCGTACGGGTCGGGCGTGAAAAGGCGAGGCGCCGGATCTACGGACCGTCCGTGGCCACCGTTTTGACCTTGACGCTTCTCGAGAATTCTCTATTGTGACCGCGCTAGACACTCGACCATGGAGGAGCGATGTCCGAAATCCCCGAGGGACTGACATATACGGAGGAGCACGAGTACCTCAAGGCCACGGATGAGGACGGTGTCTATCAGGTCGGTATCACCGACTACGCCCAGGGGGAGCTGGGGGACGTCGTGTTCATCGAGCTGCCGGAGGTCGGGGCGAGCTTCGACAAGGTGGCTACCTTCGGCACCATCGAGGCTGTGAAGGCCGTGAGTGACCTCTACTGCCCCCTGGCCGGCGAGGTGGTCACCGTGAATCAGGCCCTGGATGACGACCCCTCGCTGGTGAACAGCGATCCGTACGGGGCCGGTTGGATGATCCTCCTGCGCGTCACTGATGAGAGCGCCTTGGGGGATCTCCTGGACGCGGCCGACTACCAGGCTTTGGTCGGCGAGTAGGAGCTGATCTCTAGTCCCACCGGGGAGACGTCATTCGCGGCCCGACACTTCCGAGGAAGAACATGTCCCTAGAGATAGATACGGAGGGTCGATTCGCCAGCCGGCATATCGGCCCTCGTGATCATGAGATCGAGTCGATGCTGGCGTCTCTGGGGGTGAACTCCCTCAGCGAGCTGGTCGATCAGACAGTCCCCGACTCCATTCGCCTGGAAGGCGACCTCGAGCTCCCCGACGCCTCTCCCGAGCATCGGCTTCTCCACCGGCTCGAGGAGATCGGCTCCCAGAACCGGGTCTTCCGGTCCTACATCGGGATGGGATACCACGACACGGTCGTACCAGGCGTGATTCTGAGGAACATCCTCGAGAACCCCGGCTGGTACACACAGTACACGCCCTATCAGGCCGAGATCTCCCAGGGGCGCCTCGAGGCGCTGCTGAACTACCAGACCATGGTGATAGACCTCACCGGCCTGGAGATCGCGAACGCGTCCCTCCTCGATGAGAGCACGGCGGCCGCCGAGGCCATGACCATGCTCTTCGGCGACACCCGAGACGAGAAGCGAACACGCTTCTTCGTCTCCGAGGTCTGTCATCCGCAGACCATCGACGTCGTGAAGGGCCGGGCGGCGCCGTTGGGTATCGAGGTCGTGGTCGGGGCTCACGACAACTACGATCTGGAGTCCTTCGGGGACCGGCTCTTCGGTGGTCTGGTCCAGTATCCGGCCACCGACGGGGCGGTGCACGACTACCGGTCTTTCTGCGACTCCTTCCACGAGCATGGAGCCAGGATCGTCGTAGCCGCCGATCTTATGGCTCTCACGCTACTCACTCCTCCGGGCGAACTCGGGGCCGACATCGCAGTCGGCAACACGCAGCGTTTCGGAGTGCCCATGGGCTATGGCGGCCCTCACGCCGCCTACCTGGCGGCCAAGGACAGGTTCAAGCGAAGGATGCCGGGCCGCATCATCGGCGTCTCCGTGGACGCGGACGAAAACCCGGCCCTACGGATGGCCCTCCAGACGCGCGAGCAACACATCCGTCGTGACAAGGCGACGTCGAACATCTGCACGGCTCAGGTGCTCTTGGCCATCATGGCGGGCATGTACTCCGTGTATCACGGTCCCGAAGGGCTGCGACGGATCGCCAGCCGCATCCATCACCTGGCCGCCACCTTGGCGCACGGCCTTCGCGAGCTCGGCCATACGGTCGTGCACGAGCACTTCTTCGACACGCTTCATGTGGTGCCCTCGGGCGTCTCGGGGGAGGACGTCCTCCGTCGTGCTCGCGAGCTAGAGATGAACCTCCGCGACCATGGCGACGGGACTGTGGGCATCGCGGTCGACGAAACGACACAGCCGGAGGACATTGACGACCTCTTCAACGTCTTCAGCGACGGAGGGCCACGAGGAGGCGGCGTGAAGCTGAACGCGAGGAAGGTGGCGCAGGACGCGACCCCCGCCCTTCCCGAGGCTCTCGTGAGGACATCGCAGTTTCTGGAGCACCCGGTCTTCCAAAGCTACCACTCCGAGACCGAGATGCTCCGGTACATTCACCGGCTGGAGAGCCGGGACCTCTCGCTGAACACGAGCATGATCTCTCTGGGGTCGTGCACCATGAAGCTGAACGCCACCACCGAGATGCTCCCGGTCACGTGGAGAGCGTTCGGCGGGCTCCACCCCTTCGCCCCCATGGACCAGGCCGAGGGCTACCAGGAGCTTCTTTCGGATCTGGAGACCTGGCTGGCCGAGATCTCCGGCTTCGCTGCTACTTCGCTGCAGCCCAACTCGGGGGCCCAGGGGGAGTACACCGGGCTCCTCGTCATCCGTGCGCTGCACGAGAGCCGTGGGGAGGGGCACCGCGACGTGTGCCTCATACCCTCGTCGGCCCACGGAACGAACCCGGCGAGCGCGGTCATGGCCGCGATGAGGGTCGTCGTGGTGCAGTGCGATGAGATGGGGAACATCGATCTAGACGACCTGACGGCGAAGGCCGATGCGCACGCGGAGGATCTGGCTGCCATCATGATCACGTATCCGTCCACCCACGGCGTCTTCGAGTCGGAGATCCGGAGGATGTGCGATATCGTGCACGAGCGGGGCGGACGCGTCTATCTGGACGGGGCGAACCTGAATGCCCAGGTCGGCTTATGCCGGCCCGGTGACTACGGCGCCGACGTTTGCCACATCAATCTCCACAAGACGTTCGCCATACCACACGGGGGAGGCGGACCGGGCGCCGGGCCCATCTGCGTGACCTCCGAGCTGGCGCCGTTCCTTCCGAGACATCCCGTCATCGAGACGGGTGGGCCCGAGGCGATCCTGCCGGTCGCGGGTGCTCCCTGGGGAAGCGGTAGCATTCTGGTGATTTCCTGGGCGTACATCGCACTCCTGGGTAGGAAGGGCGTTCGCATGGCCACGGAGGTGGCCATCCTGAACGCCAATTACATGGCGAACCTGCTGCAGGATCATTTCGACGTCCTGTACCGTGGGGAGCAGGGACGCGTCGCCCACGAGTTCATTCTCGATCTACGTCCGCTCAAAAAGAGCGCTGGGATCTCGGACGAGGACGTTGCGAAGCGCTTGATGGACTACGGCTTCCACGCGCCCACCATGTCCTTCCCCGTGGCGGGCACGATCATGGTCGAGCCCACCGAGAGCGAGTCCAAGGTCGAGCTGGACCGGCTTTGTGATGCCCTCGTCTCCATCCGGGCCGAGATCGAGGAAGTGGAGTCCGGCGTGGCGGATCCGGAAGACAACGTGCTCAAGAACGCCCCGCATACCGCCGCCATGGTCACCGCGTCGGAGTGGGAGCATCCCTATTCGCGAGAGAAGGCCGCGTATCCGGCTCCCTGGACCAGAGAGTACAAGTTCTGGCCCCCTGTCCGGAGGCTGAACAACGCTCACGGTGACAGACACCTGGTCTGTGCCTGTCCCCCCATCGAGGCTTATGCTGAGGTGGCCGTCGGAACAAGCTGAGGGCTCTCAACGACAGTGGAGGATCCGAAGATGGCGAAACTTGACTATCACGGTCACTCGACCTTCACGCTTACCACCGATGACGGCACCCGCGTCGTCATCGACCCGTTCTTCGACGGCAACCCCTGGACGGAGATCCAAGCCGCCGATGTCGAGGCCGACTTCATCTTCTGCACTCACGGTCATCAGGACCATTTCGCGGATGCCATCGCAATCGCCAGATCGACGGGCGCGACGCTGGTGGGGAGCTTCGAGCTCGTGGCCTACGTGCAGAGCCAGGGCATCGAGAATGCCCACCCTTTGCACATCGGTGGCGGTTGGGACTTCCCCTTCGGCCGCGTGAAGATGACGATCGCCCACCACGGGGGGATGATACATGGCGAGGGGGCCGAGGGCTTCACGACCAACCCCGCGGGCCTGCTCTTCGACCTGGGCCCGGGCAAGCGGCTCTACCATGCCGGAGACACGGCCCTGACCATGGACATGCAGCTTCTGAAGGGGAAGGTGGACGTGGCGCTCCTTCCCATCGGCGACAACTTCACCATGGGGCCGGAGGATGCCGTGACGGCCATCGAGTTCATCGGTCCGTCGGTGGTGATCCCAATCCACTACGACACCTGGCCCTACATCGACCAAAACGCTGAGGACTTCCGCACGCTGGTCGGGGACCGGGCCACCGTCGAGGTCGTCGAGCCGGGCCGGGGCTCGTACGAGTTCTGAGCGCCGTTCCGCTCCGAGGGCGGCTCGCCCCACTTCTTCAACAGGCTTCTAGTCGAGCCGTGGCATCAACTGCCCAAGCCGTCCGCCGCCGGAGAGGCGCGCCCGACACGGGTGCGCTCCGCTGGCGTGTCCTGGAGGACGGGCCGGCTTCGGGGGCGGTGAACATGGCTGTGGACCATGCCTTGGCCCGCTGTCTCGGCCAGGGGGAGGGCGTGCTTCGGCTCTATCGATGGGCCACACCCACCGTCTCGTTTGGCCGGAACGAGCCCGCTCGTGGACCGTACGACCTCGAGATCGCCCGGCGAGCTAGCATCGACTTCGTGCGCCGTCCGACAGGGGGACGTGCGGTCCTACACGACCAGGAGCTCACGTATGCCCTCGTGCTTCCCGTCACTGGAGGCATGAGCCTGCGGGCCGTATATCGGATGGTGAACCAGGGGCTCGTGAGGGCCCTGGACGCTCTGGGGGTACCTGCGGCGATGGCGCCGGCGTCCGGGCGCGCGCTCCCACCCGCCGCCGGCCCGTGCTTCCGGCGGCCTTCAGAGGGAGAGGTGACGGTGGCGGGCAGGAAACTCGTTGGAAGCGCGCAGGCCCGCGTGGGGAGCGCCATCCTCCAGCACGGCTCCCTATTGTTGGCCCCGGGGCAGGAGCGGCTGGCGGGCCTACGAGGAGAGGTCGAAGAGCCCTCCGCTCCGATTTCGCTTGAGGAAATCCTGGACGGGGTGCCTTCCTGGGACGTTCTTGTAGGGACGGTCATAGCAGGGCTGAGCGAGGTACTGAGCGGAAAGTGGCATGGGGCGGCGCTCACGGACATCGAGCGAGTGGAGGCCGGGGTCCTGGAGACGCACTATGCTTCGGCGGGGTGGACGTGGCGCATGTAGCGGTCTCGATGCTTCCGGGGGACGTATGTGGCGCCGGAGCGGTGGAGGGCTGAAATGAGACAGTCGAGGTGGTCATTATTGATAACCGCGGCCGCTCTTCGTGTCCGTGTGGTGGAACGCCCGCCGGCCCCAACTCTCCGACAAGCGGGTTCGGCAGGCTCTCACGAGGGGAACCAACCGCCAGGAGATCGTAGATGCTCTCTTCCACGGCTATGCCCGCGTGGCCAACGGGCCCCTACCTACCATCCATTGGGCGTACGACGAGTCTATCGGGGCGGAGGCGATGGCCTACGATCCGGATGCTGCGCGGGCCCTCCTGGACGAGGCCGGGTGGATCGACGGAGACGGAGATGGCGTCCGGGAGAACGCCCAGGGCATCCGCCTCTCCATCGCGATCAAGTACAACGACGGAAACGATCTGCGGAAGGGTGTCGTCGAGATCATGCAAGCGCAGCTCGCCGAGATCGGAGTCGAGGCCCAGCCCGTCGTCGTGGAGCTCTCCACGCTGATCGGCCAGGTCTTCGCCGCAGACACCCGGGATTTCGACGGGGTGGTCATGGGATGGGTGCCGGACTTCAAGGCAGATGACGCCGTCCTGTTCCACAGCGACGGGATCGACGGGCCGTTCGCCGCCTCGGGGACGAGCCGATCCGACATCGACAGCTATCTGGACCGGCTGCCGTTGATCTTCGATCGGGAGGAGGCTCTGCCTCTTTGGGGGGAGTACCAGGAGCTCATCGTAGATGAGCAGCCCTTCACGTTCGTCTATGTCTCCGACCGACTCGACGGAGTGAACAAGCGGCTTCGGGGGGTCATCATGGACGCTCGGGGCGACTGGCTGAACATCAAGGACTGGTGGATCCCTGCCGATCAGCGGAGAGGCCGCAGGCGCTAGGGACTCGTGCAGCGGCTCCCTAGTGCCCCCTCGGCGGAGGTCGCGGTGACCCTGGAGCGCGTTGCGTGACCCGATACCTGGCGCGGAGGCTCCTCGGGGCGATCCCGCTGGTCCTGGGCGTCGCCACGATCCTCTTCTTGATCATCAATCTGGCGCCCGGGGATCCGGCGCTCAGGTACCTGAGCCCCAACCTGTCTGCCCAGACGCTCGAGCAGATCCGGGTCAACATGGGTCTCGACCGGCCGATCCACATCCGCTACTTGAGGTGGATGGCTGCCCTGGCTCGGGGAGACCTGGGTTACTCCCTCTCGCACAGCCGACCCGTCGTCGACGTCATCCGGGAGCTCCTGCCGAACACCATACTCCTGTCGGCCACCGCCGCCGGGATTGCCTTCATCCTGGGAATCCTTCTCGGGGTCATCCAGGCCGTCCGGCAGTACTCTATCCTTGACTCGGTGTCTTCGGTACTGGCTCTCTTCTTCTACTCCATACCGTCCTTCTGGATGGCGATGATGATGATCCTCACCTTCAGCTTCTTCGCCCGGAACGTGTGGGAATGGCCCATCTGGTTCCCGGCCTCGGACATGATCAACGTCGCCGAGTACCCGTTCATGAGTCCACTGGAGAAGCTGCAGGACAGGATCATGCACTTGGTGCTTCCGGCCACGTCTCTGGCCCTCGTGCTTGCGGCCGGCATCGCGCGATTCACTCGGGGCAGCATGCTGGAGGTGATCCGCCAGGACTTCGTTCGCACGGCTCGCGCCAAGGGGCTCCCCGAGCGGGTGGTCGTCATGAAGCACGCGCTGCGCAACGGGCTCATTCCGGTCATCACGCTGCTCGGTCTCTACCTCCCCTTCCTCTTCAGCGGGACGGTGTTCATCGAGTCGGTGTTCTCATGGCCGGGCATGGGCAAGCTGATCGTGGATGCCATCACCCAGCGCGACTATCCTGTGATCATGGCCGGGAGCTTCATCTTTGCCAACATGGTTGTGATCGGCAACCTGATCGCAGATCTGCTCTATGTGCTGGTCGACCCGAGAATCCGGTATGACTGACCCTACCGGCCACGCTCCCGGTCTCCGAGGTCGTGGAGGCGCCGCGCTGTCGGCGGTTCTCCCGGGGCTCCCCCAATTGCTCGCCGGCCGATGGGGGGTCGGGATCATGAGTCTGTTGGTCTGGGGCGGTTTCCTAGGCGTGCTTGTGACCCGTTGGAGCCGATTCCAAGCCGCTTGGGGAGGTCCGGGGGATGCTCGACTCGCGGCCGTGATCGTGGTTGCCGGCCTCGTCGCGGCGTGGAGGTGGTCCATGGTGGACGTGAAGCGCCCCGGATCGGACGGTGAAGAGGGGATCAGCCAGTGGGATCTCGCCGTGCGGGCTTTCACCAAGAACGGGATCGCAGTGGCCGGCTTGATCGCCATCGCGTGTTTCTACCTGATTGCCCTGATCACGCCTCTGATCTCGCCCCACGACCCGACGGTCCAGAACTCGCTGACCACGCAGAGGATGCTTGCTCCCGGCGGAGCTTTTCCGCTCGGCACGGACGGGTTGGCCCGGGATGTCTTGTCGCGGATCCTCTACGGGGCCCGGATCTCCCTCTCCATCGGCTTCGTCGCGGTCGGGATCAGCGTGACTATCGGCACGCTGCTGGGCGCCATCTCCGGTTTCCTGGGCGGGAAGGTGGACGCCGTTATCATGCGGTTCGTCGACATGGTGATCTCGTTTCCGCGGCTCGTGCTCCTCATCACGATCACCGCCCTCTTCGAGCAATCCTCAATCTTCCTGATCATCGCCGTCCTCGGCTTCACCCAGTGGCCCGGGACCACGCGCATCGTGCGCGGAGACGTACTCAGTCTGCGGGAGCGTGAGTTCATTCAGGCGGCTCGTGCCCTGGGCTTCACACGGATGCGTATCATTCTTCGCCACGTGATCCCCAACACCATGGCCCCCGTGATCGTGGCAGCGACCCTGGGTGTCGGCAACGTGATCGTCCTCGAAGCGGGGTTGTCCTTTCTGGGTATCGGGATCCAGCCGCCGACCCCATCGTGGGGCTCGATGGTGGCCGCTGGCCATGGCAATCTTCTCGGGGCCTGGTGGATATCGACCTTCCCCGGACTGGCCATCGTATTCACGGTGGTGGCGTTCAATCTGGTCGGGGACGGGCTCAGAGACGCACTGGATCCGAGGGTGAGGATATGATCCCCAAAATCGCGCCGGGCAGTATTGGACTGCGGAGGGCCGTCTGATGCCGCTCCTGGAGGTCCGTGACCTGCGCACGTATTTCAGGACCGACGCCGGTGTGGCCCAGGCCGTGGACGGCGTCTCCTTCCACGTGGAGGAGGGGGAGACACTCGGGATCGTCGGCGAGTCGGGTTGCGGGAAGACGGTCACGTCCCTTTCGCTCATGGGACTGATTCCCGATCCGCCCGGGAAGATCGTCTCGGGGAGCTCCATTCGCTTCGGTGGTGAGGAGCTGGTGGGTGCGTCGAACGCGCGCCTCCGGGAGATCCGGGGTAACGAGATCTCCATGATCTTCCAGGAGCCCATGACCTCTCTCAACCCGGTCTTTACGGTAGGGAATCAGATCGCCGAGGCCCTGAGGACACACCGGGGCCTCAACAAGCGAGATGCCCGGAGGGTGAGCGTCAGGTTGCTCACAGAGGTCGGTATTCCGGACCCCGATCAGCGCTTCGACGAGTACCCCCATCAGCTCTCCGGCGGCATGAGGCAGAGGGTCATGATCGCCATGGCCCTGTCGTGTGAGCCCAGGCTATTGATCGCCGACGAGCCCACGACAGCCTTGGACGTCACGATCCAGGCCCAGATCCTGGACCTCCTCGCCGGACTGAGACGGACGCATGGGATGGCGGTCCTCCTCATCACACACGACCTGGGCGTGGTCGCGGAGCTGTGCGATCGAGTGGTCGTCATGTATGCAGGGCAGGTGGTGGAGACGGGCACCGTAGATGAGATCTTCGCAGATCCCCGGCATCCCTACACGCAAGGGCTGCTGGCCTCCCTGCCCGAGCTCGGAGGGCGAGATCGGGAGCTCCATCCGATCCCGGGGGTCGTACCGAGTCCCGGAAGCTGGCCGGAGGCGTGCCGCTTCAAGGAGCGCTGTCCATTCGCGTGGGAGCGCTGCCACCGGGAGATGCCCGAGCTGCTGACCGTCGGCGGGGAGGCGGGACGGTGGGCCCGCTGCTGGCTCATGGACGATGCCGTGTCGGACTCGAGTTCCCCCCACTCGACGGCGGCGGGATCGCCCCCCCCCTGATCCCACCGGAAAGCTCTCATGACTCCCGGATCGGGGAACGGAAACGGGGCTGCGGGTGAGGTCCTCTTGGACGTCCGGAACCTGAAGAAGTACTTCCCCGTCCGCAGGGGTATCCTCGGTCAAACGGTGGGCCATGTGAAGGCGGTGGACGGGGTAAGCTTCCAGCTCCGTCGTGGTGAGACTCTGGGACTCGTCGGCGAGTCCGGGTGCGGCAAGTCCACCACGGGCCGGGCCATCTTGCGCCTCATCGAGCCGACTGCCGGACAGGTGATCTTCGATGGGGAGGATCTCGCCACGCTGGACCGCGAGCGGCTACGCGCACTTCGGAGGCGCGCGCAGATCGTCTTTCAAGACCCCTTCAGCTCCTTGAATCCCCGCATGACCGTCGGCGCCATGCTCCAGGAGGTGCTCAAGGTCCACAGACTGGCGCCCAAGGGCCCGGCCCGCTCCAGGCGGGTCAATGAGCTGCTGGAGATTGTTGGCCTACGTCCCGAGGACGCCGACCGGTATCCGCACGAGTTCAGCGGTGGCCAGCGACAGAGGATCGGGCTCGCCCGCGCTCTGGCGGTCGAGCCGGACTTCATCGTGTGTGACGAGCCCGTTTCGGCGCTGGACGTATCGGTCCAGGCGCAGGTCATCAACCTTCTCCGGGATCTCCAGAAGGAGTTCGGGCTCACGTACCTCTTCATCGCCCACGACTTGGCGGTGGTAGAGCACGTGAGTGATCACGTGGCGGTGATGTACCTGGGCAAGATCGTGGAGTCGGGCACGGCCGAGGACCTATATGGGTCTCCCCAGCACCCGTACACGAAGGCCCTCCTCTCGGCTGTGCCGAGACCCGATCCGAAAGCGGCACGGACCCGGCAGCGAATCATGCTTTCCGGAGACGTGCCGAGCCCCATGAATCCTCCGTCGGGGTGTCCGTTCCATCCTCGCTGTCCGCATCCGGGGAAAGATGAGGAGTGCGGCCGCGTCGTTCCTCCGTTGGACGAAAAGGTGGCCGGTCATTTCGCGGCCTGTATCAAAGGTGTGATGCCGTAGGGCCGGGGGTTGACAGGGTTGCCGGTCCGCTCCACAATTCGGACTGCTTGAAAAAACCAGCAGGTCTTGGCCTCCCGCTTATCGGGTCGGGACGTGTAGTGGAAAACATTTTATGCTGGAGGTCCCGTTGGTCGGTTTGATGCGCGTCTACAGTGCCCTGATGCAGCTCCCTGGGTTGGATCAGCCGGATCAGACCCTCGGAGAGGGGTTGCAGTTCGTCTGGGACGAGACTGGCTTCATGCGCTGGCCGTTGGCCCTCTGCGTGGTCATCGGTTTCATCGTCATCATCTGGAAGTTCTTCGATCTGCTCATGAAGTCCTCCCGGACGAAGAAGATCCTCGGTGAGGTCGACGAGCTCTTGGCCCAGCATCGGATCGACGAGGCGCTCGAAGCTACCCGGAATTCCGACGCCCCCGCCGCGAAGATCCTCTATGCTGGCCTCGAGCGCCACGAGGAGGGCACGGAACGTGTGATGAAGGCCATTGAGAACCAGGGTCTCATCGAGCTCAGCAAGCTCGAGAAGGGACTGGTGGTCCTGGCGACACTGACCAATGTCGCGCCGCTCCTCGGCTTTCTCGGAACGGTGATCGGGATGATCATCGCGTTCCAGTCCATCGAGGCAGCCGGAGAGGTAGAGGCTACGCTGGTGGCTGGAGGGATCAAAGTGGCGCTCCTCACGACGGCGGCCGGACTGGTGATCGCCATTCCGGTGAGCATCTCGCACAACTACTTCGTGTCGCGGATCGACAGCCTGGTCATCGACATGGAGGAGTCGGCACAAAAGATGATCGATGCTCTCCATGCTATGGAGGCGGATCGAGCCGGTTAGTAGCCTGGCGCTGGCTCAGCGAGCGCAGGAGGGGCCACCCGGTAGGGGGGTGGCCCCTCTTTTTTTCTATCCGGCCGATGGAAGGGCACTTCCGGGCCCCTGTGCTCTATTCTTAGTATGTAGAGTCGTTTGTTTACCTCGGTACGAATCGGTGGGGTTGGCAGCACGGTGAGATTCGGCGGTTCACTTCTTCTTCTCGCCCTCCTCGGGGCAGGCTCTTCCGGCCCGCAGGCCTGGAGGCCCTCGCCTGGACCGCAGGCGCGGAGCACCTACCCTGTACCGAGGCCGGCCGGCACCCTCGGTACCACCTCGGCCGATCCTGCCCTCGACTCGGCAAGGGCCGAGCTGAACGCCGGCCGCTACTGGCACGCGAGTCGCTTGCTGCGGTCGAGGAGCGACGGGGATGACCGCACCGATCCTTCGGAGACCCTGCTTCTCGCTCGTGCGGATGCGGGCTGGAAGAACTGGCCGGGGGTGGTTGAGGGCCTCGAGGGAGTCGACTGGCTGGATGAGCTGGAGGGTGCCGAGGGCCGCCGGCTGCTGGGCCGTGGGCTGGAGGCGGCCGAGCGCTGGGAGCACGCCGCCGAGAGCTTCGCTCGATTCCGGGAGACCGGACCGAGTAGGAGTGCAGTGGCGCCGGAGGCGTCACGGGAGGCCCGGTCCGCGGCTCGGGCCGGCCGATGGGAGTCAGTCTTGGAGGCCATGGAGGCCGCCGGTGAAGAGTCGTCGGAGCTGGTGGGCTGGACTGCCCTGGACGTCGCGGAGTGGATGTCCGACAACGGTGACGTGGAGCGCGTCGTGGAGTTGCTTCCGTGGATACGGCGAGACTCCGCGGCGGCGGATGTCGCATGGGAGGTCGAGGCCCGGACCCTTCTCGTGGCCGGAGACTCCACCCGAGCCTTGGACGCGTATCTGCAGACCCTGGAAGCCGAGACCAGGGCCTCGCGTCGCGGGCGGGCCTTCTCGGCGGTGGGAGCGCTGAGACTCGCTCGGAGAGACTCCGCCGGAGCGCGGCAGGCGCTCCAGGCCTCACTGGCCGTCCATCCTCGCGGCGCCAGCGGTGCACGAGCCGCGAGCGCATTGCTCGACATGGGCGACTTGGATGCCGATCTCGCGCTTCTCGCTGCCCAGACTCTCGATCGTGTCCGGAACAGTCGACGCTCCCTGGAGGCCTACAGACGATACGAGGATCTGCTGCCGGACTCGATGGCCATGGATCCGGGAGTGGGGTTGGTCATGGCCCGTCTCCTCTCTGCGGTGGGGCAGCACGATGCGGCGGTCCGTGAATTCCGGCTCCTCGTCGAGACCGACGATCCCGAGTTCGAGCTCCGCGTGCTCGATCAGTGGCTCCGGACCCGTAGGCGCCAGAGTCGGCGCGACGCCGCCCGCACGATCCAGGGCTGGATCATCGAGCGCTTTCCCGAGAGCAGCCAGGCCGTCGACATCGTGTTCGCGCGGGCGGCAGCGGCTCAGGATGGGGGTGCATATGCCGAGGCTGCCGCCGGGTTCGAGAGAGCCATGACCATGGCTCCATCTCTCAGCTCCGCCGGTCACGCCCGGATGCGCCTGGGGCAGATCCACCTCCTGCGAAACGACGTCGTTGCGGCGGCCGGGGTGTTCCAGGCGTATCTGGACGACTTCCCGGACGGACGGCGGTGGGAGCAGGCGGCGTACTGGGCTGCCCGGAGTCTCGAGGCGCTGGGAAAGGATCAGGAGGCCAGGGGCTATCTGGACATGATTCGGGAGAGGAATCCGGTGTCCTACTACGGGGTTCTCGTTTCGGAGCGCCTCGATGAGTCGTACGGCCCCCCGGTCCCCACGGGGCCCGTCTCCGATCCACCCGAGTGGCTACGATCCGGCCTGTCCACGGTGGATCTCCTGACCGCCGCCGGCCTCGACGATGGCGCGGAGAGCCTGGTGGCCCAGCTCATCGCACGTGCGGACGGCTCGGTGCCGGTGAGCCTGGATCTGGCTGACAACCTGATCGAACGTGGCTTCACCATAGACGGGATAAACTTGGGCTGGAAGCTGCTCGGGGAGGGGAGCCCCTACAGCCGGCGACTCCTGCGGGTGCTCTATCCGTTCCCTTATCGCGAGATCGTGACGCGAGAGGCGGCGGAGGCGGGCATCGAACCCTTCTTCCTTGCGTCCCTGATCCGGCAGGAGTCGGCGTTCGCGGTGGCGATCCGCTCCCCTGCGGGTGCCATCGGCCTCATGCAGGTGATGCCGGAGACGGGACGCGAGCTGGCCAGGGAACAGGGGATACGGGGATTCACGCCGGCAAGCCTGGAGACGGCGGAGATCAACCTCCACCTGGGCACGACGTTCTGGGTGGACATGGAGCGTCGCTATGGTGACGGCAATCTGCCTCTGGCGCTCTCGGCATACAATGCCGGCCCGACGCGAGCGCTACGATGGAAGCAGCTTCCGGAGGCGGAAGATCCCCTGAGGTTCACCGAGCGGATTCCCTTCGACGAGACTCGCGGCTACGTCAAGAATATCACCCGTAACATCCACCTGTACCGGTTTCTCTACGGAGAGGACTGAGCGCGCCGCACGCCCCCGCAGGGTCTCCTTGACGATGGACCCGTACGGTGCCTAACCTTTCAGAGCGGGTCGGCAGATCCGGTCGCCGCCCTCGGCCGGATCGAGAGCCCGGGGCGGCGGAGAGCTAGTGTTTCATGCTGCAGAAGGAGTAGTCGGAATGTCCAAAGGGACGGTCAAGTGGTTCAACGATTCGAAGGGGTATGGCTTCATCTCTCAGCAGGAGGGTGAGGACGTTTTCGTCCACTTTTCGGCCATCGTGGGAGACGGGTTTCGAACTCTCACGGAGGGCGAGGAAGTGGAATTCGACGTGGCCACGACTGAGAAGGGGTGCCAGGCCTCGAACGTAGTCAGGGCCTAGACGCTCCTTAACCCAAGCAGTGGCGCCCCGCGGACGAGACGGTCCGCGGGGCGTTTTTCAGTTGCCCCGGCGAAGCGAGATCGAGCCGTCTCCGGTCCTCATGTCGATGGTGGGCCCGCCGCCGTTTAGCAGGTCCGGATCTTGGCTCGGCGGCTCTCGAGACGGTCGACGACGATGTCGCCATCCGAGGTGTGGATGTCGCCGTCGTCGGTCAGAACGATGATGTCCGTCCCCTTGGGGACCGCCACGACGACCGTGACCGAGAGGCTCCGGTGACCCCGCCACTCCCGGTCGCTGATGTTGTGGCCACCGGCCTCGACATACACCGTGTTCCCTCGCTCGGTCACGCTGAAGTCCATGTCCTCGAAGATCCCGGCGGCCCATTCCCTGTCGGAGGCGTTCACGTAGGCCCGAACGTCCAACATGGAGCCAGACGCGGTCTCCAGGATCACGTCGGCGTCGGAAAGATCCACCTCCAACCGACCTTCTCTCATCTGCTCACGATACCGGCGATCAGGAGTTTGGGTCGTGTGTTCATCGTCTTCCCCGCGTCGAGATGAAGCTGCCTTATGCTCCTCGTTGGACCGTGCGGGCATCGTGAAGGTTGGAATCTTCCGGGCCCACCGGGGGCGCTGGCAGGGTGTCGGCCGCGTGTCTAGATTGCTCCGCCTATGACGTTTGGTCGGCAGCGCCGAAAAGGTGACAGGATCCGCTGCGACCGAGGCCAGGATCGAAGACAGGCTGAGGCTGATGCGGAGGACCATGGATCGAATGTTCCAAGGCAGGGACGAGTTCGGGGCCAGCTGGACCTACGTAACGGCGGAGCCCTCCTAGTGTCCCGTTACCAAAGTGTCTCGGCCAGTCGAGGGCACGGTGCATCCGTGGGCTCGGCGTTGGGACTCCTCACCGTAGCTTGCGCTACGCCGCGTCGTCCCGCCTTGATCCCACGGCGCCCCGACCCTCTTGGTGGCTCGCGAACTTCGGAAACGGAACTCTAGCGCATGGACGTCCCTCCAAAGGAGGCCCCACGCCTTTTCCTGATTGACGCCTACGCGCTGATCTACAGGGCATTCTTCGCCTTCATCAACCGTCCCCTCACCAACTCCAAGGGGGAGAACACCTCGGCTCCCTTCGGGTTCGCGAATTTCCTCATCGAGATCCGCGACAAGTACCAGCCCGACTATTTGGCGGTGGTCTTCGATGCCGGCAACAGCCACCGGGAGAAGGTCTATCCGGAATACAAGGCCACCCGTGAGAAGATGCCCGATGAGCTCCGGGCGAGCCTGCCCCGGGTCCGGGAGCTGGTGGCGGGCTTCAACGACGCCCTCGTCGAGCTCGATGGATACGAGGCCGACGACGTCATCGGGACGCTGGCCGTGAAGGCCCGGGGCGCGGGGCTCGAGGCGGTGATCGTGTCCGGTGACAAGGACCTGTACCAGCTAGTCGGGCCCAGGATTCATCTGCTGAACCCCGGACGGAGGGGACCCACCGGAGTGGCGGCCGAGTGGGTGGACGAGAGCAACGCCCATGAGAAGTTCGGCATCCCCTCCTCCCAGGTCGTCGACTACCTGGCCCTGATCGGCGACTCCTCCGACAACATCCCCGGCGCGAGGGGCGTGGGCCCCAAGACGGCGCTCAAGCTCCTGGAGGAGTACGGCAGCGTGGACGCTATCCTCGAGCATGCAGAGGAGATCTCGGGCAAGCGAGCTCGGGATTCGCTCACGGAAAATGCCGACGAGGTTCGCATCTCCAAGGAGCTCGTGACGATCATGACTGACCTCGACGTCGAGCTCGATCTCGAGGCGCTGAAGGTCCGCGAGCCGGACAAGGAGAGGCTGCACCGCTTCTTTGTGGAGATGGAGTTCCGCCGTCTCATGGAGCGCTTCGCTCCTCGTAGCGCCCCGGCCGCGGAACCTGGCTCCACACCACTCCCTCCACCGGGGGATGTTGCGGATGTAACGTCCCCCGAGGGGCCCGAGGAATCCGCTCCGGAGCGGGCGGTCGGGTCGATACCCGGAGCTCCCACCGAGCCTGCATCGGTTTGCTACACGCTGGTCACCGAGCCGGACGATCTGGCTGCTCTGGTGGATCGAGCCCGGGTCGAGGGTCGTTTAGGCCTGGCGGTTCACACTACCTTCCCCGACCATCATCGTGCCGGCCTGGTGAGCCTCGCCCTGGCCGTCGAGCCTGGAGAGGCGTTCTACCTTTCCTTCGGCCACGTCCCCCCCGGGGAGCCGACGCTAGCTTTCGAGTCAACCGGGATCGCCAACCTCGCGGAGCTCGACACCGTCGAGCTCCGCCCTCTCGTGGAGATCCTGGAGGATCCAACAGTCGAAAAGGTGGGAGCCGACCTCAAGGCCACGGCCGTGGTCCTGGATCGGGTGGGCGTGGTCCTGGCGGGGATCGGTTTCGACGTGACGATCGCTTCCTACGTTCTGGACCCGGGCCGGCGGACCCAGAATCTGGAGGCTCTCTGCCAGGATTTCCTCGGCTTCTTCCTGCCGCCCTACAACGACGTGGTAGGGACCGGTAAGAAGCGGGTCAGCTTCGCCGAAGTGGACCAGGAGGTCGCCGGGGACTACGCCGGCCAGCAGATCGACGCCGCGCTCCGCTTGGCCGAGCGTCTCGCTGTCGATCTGGAGGATCAGGGCCTGGGTGGACTGTTCCACGAGTTGGAGATGCCGCTCGTTCCGGTGCTGACGGGGATGGAGCGCGAGGGGATCCGTATCGACACAGGCTTCTTTCAGGACATGAGCGAGCGGCTCGACAGGGACCTGACCCTCATACGGGAGGAGATCTACAAGGTGGCGGGAGAGGAGTTCAACCTGAACTCGATGCCCCAGCTGCGCGAGGTTCTCTTCGAGAAGCAGGGTCTCCCAGTGATCAAGCGGACCAAGACCGGACCCTCTACCGATTCATCGGTTCTCGAGGAGCTCGCCACGCAGGGACACGAGATCCCGCGGCTGATGATGGAGTACCGTGAGCTCGAGAAGCTCCGGTCGACCTACGTAGACGCGCTGCCTCAGCTCGTGATTCCACGAACGGGACGGATCCACACCCGCTTCAATCAGACGGTGGCGGCCACCGGACGCCTCTCCTCCAGCGATCCGAATCTGCAGAGCATTCCAATCCGCACCGAGCTAGGGCGGGAGATCAGAAAGGGCTTCATCCCGGCCGAGGGGTACCTCTTCTACGGTGCCGACTACTCCCAGGTCGAGCTGCGTATCCTCGCCCACTTTTCCGGGGACGAGCCCCTGGTCCAAGCCTTCCGGGAGGGAGTGGACGTCCACAAGCAAACCGCGTCGGTCATCTTCGAGGTGCCCCTCGAGCAGGTGACGTCCGAGCAGCGGAGACAGGCCAAGACCATCAACTTCGCCACGCTGTACGGCCAGGGTGCCTTCGCGCTCGCCCGACAGCTGGGGATCGGCCGCGACGAGGCCAAGGCGTTCATCGACCAGTACTTCGAGCACTTCAGCGGGGTGCGGGCCTATCTGGACGAGCAGATCGCCACGGCCAGGGAGAAGGGCTTCGTGGAGACCCTCATGGGTAGGCGCCGCTACATTCCCGAGCTCAGAGCCAAGAACTGGAACGTGCGGCAGTTCGGCGAGCGAGTCGCCCAGAACACTCCCATCCAGGGCACGGCGGCAGACATGATCAAGAAGGCCATGATCGATGTGGCCCAGGCGCTGGCCGATGCGGATACGGGGGCTCGTATGCTGCTCCAAGTCCACGACGAGCTGCTCTTCGAAGTCCCGGAGGGTGAGGAAGACGCGTTGGCAGAGCTGGTCGTCTCCCGTATGGAGGGCGCCGTGGAGCTCAGCGTCCCGTTGGTGGCCGAGGGTGGAGTAGGGAAGTCCTGGTACGACACCAAGGGGTAGCGGGGTTAGAAATCCTCGTCGCCCACTGAGAAAACGTATAAGGCAAGCGGCTTTCCGGGCTTTGGGCTCGGGAGGCCGTTTTGGTGTGTGCACGTTGGTGTGCACGGAAGGGCCGCATTGGCTTACTTCGCCTCTCTGAGTTCGCCACGCTCGAGCACCACCCGGAGCATGGTTTCCTGGTCGGCTTGCTGGTAGACGAGGCGTAGGGTGTTCGGATTCTTCCAACCTCCAGCGGCGGCAACGTCAGGGCTTCTCTCTGAGGCTCTCACCCTCCACGTAGGGCATCACGTAGAACAGGAGCCCGTGCGCCACGCCCGAATCATGCAGCGGCAGGATGTGGGGATGCTGGAGGTTGGCGGTGGTCTTGATTTCGGCCAGGAAACGTTCGGCACCGACTACTGCGGCCAACTCGGGCCTCAGGACCTTGAGCGCGACCTTGCGCTCGTGCTTGAGGTCGTCGGCCAGGTAGACTGTGGCCATGCCACCTCGGCCCAGCTCACGCTCGATGGCGTATCGACCTTCTAGGGCGGCGTTAAGGCGGACAACTCCATCGGACACGGGCGCACTCCGGGATCAGACCGAGGTCAACATCCGAGGGCGGTCCGGTAGGCGCAAGCAGAACCAGGGCGGCACCGACAGCGCGACGAGCTAACCGACCTCTTGGGCCTTGGGCTCCTCGCTGCCGTCATCCGTCCATCGCAGCAGCCGATTTACTCCTCTTGAGAACCTGCCTCGCAGCGGGAGGAAGATACCCGCCACCAGCCCGCCCGAGACGGCAGCACCGACCATGTCCGGCAGGCCAAGGCGAGCTTCAACCACCTCGGAGACCAAACCCTCGATGGTTGCGAACACCATGATGCCGAGGACGCCAAGCGTCCCGTTGACCGTCGTCTTGTTGATCAGGGGCCGGACATCGAATGCGCCCGAGGAGAGGATCGCCACCGCAAACCCCGTTGTGAGGAATCTCTGGACCCTCGCCGTGCGTGTCTTCACCCGGACGCCACCCTCCCCGGCGCGTCCTGCACCAGTACATCGTGAAGCCGAGGAAGTCGAACGTCCCGGATCCTGACCTGCCGTCCCCCCCGGGGCTCGCAGTTGGAACTGCGGCACGAGGCCGTCCCACGCTCGGTGACGTAGTCGGACCCTGTTCCCTCAACCTGGCTCGTCCACCACATCGCGCCCTATCTTGTCTTCCAGCCGCAGAATGCCTTTGGATTCCTATTTAGCGCCCCCGGTTTCTCTGGACAGTAGATTGGCAAAGAGAGCGGGTCCAGAGAGAAAGGGACGTGATGGCCCAGAAGCCGAGGGAAAAGAAGGCGACCGAAGGTCGTGAGAAGGTACCCGAGCGGTGGAGCGCACAGCATAAGACGGAGGTGGTGCTGCGCCTGCTGCGGGGGGAGGATCTGGTGGAGGTCAGCCGCGAGGTGCAGGTCTCACCACCGGAGTTGGAGGAATGGCGGCGGGTGTTTCTGGAGACCGGTCAGCAGGGGCTGAGGCGCCGGGGCCGGGACCCTGGAGAACGAGAGCTGACCCGGACCCAGGCGAAGCTGGGAGAGTTGACGATGCGACTGGAGCTTGCGAGAGAGCTCCTGGAAAAAAGGGGGTACGGGGACGAGCTACGGACGCTCTTGAAGCGTGGACGCGAGTGAGTCCGGGGACCGGGCGGCCCTACCCTCTGACGATGATCTGCGAGGCCTGGCGGGTGGGGCGCTCGACGGTCTATGCGGCCCGGGATCGAGAAGAGAGCGAGGGGCCGGCAGAGCCGAAGAAACGAGGACCGAAGACGAAGCTGAGCGACGAGGAGTTGGTAGAGGAGATCCGACAGGTGCTGAAGCAGAGCGACTTCCTGGGCGAGGGTCATCGAAAGGTGAGGGCGCGCCTGAGGCCGAAGGGGATCCATGTGGGCAAGAACCGCGTGCTCAGGCTGATGCGGGAGAATGGGCTGCTGGCCCCTGTACGACGCGGGAAGCATCCGCATGGGGACCGGAGCCACAGTGGCCGGATCACGACGGACGTGCCGAACGAGCTGTGGGGCACGGACGCGACGCGGTTCTACACGAAGGAGGATGGGTGGTGCTGGTTTTTCGTGGCGGTGGATCACTGCGTCACGGACGTGGTGGGCTGGCACGTGGCGAAGAAGGGCGATCGGTGGGCAGCGCTCGAGCCGATCCGCCAGGGCGTACGGACCCACATGGACGACTACGCGCCCAAGATCGCTCTGGGGCTCGGCCTACGGCACGACTGGGGACCGCAGTACACGGCGCATCAGTTCCAGGGGGAGCTGGCCTGGCTCGGGATCCGCTCGACGGCCTCGTACGTGGGAGAGCCGGAGTGCAACGGCGTCGCAGAGCGCTTCATGCGGACGCTGAAGGAGGAGTGCTTGTACCTCCACGACTTCAAGAGTCTCGAGGAGGCCAGACAGGAGATCGACGCGTTTATCGAACGCTACAACCGCGGGTGGCTCCTAGAGCGGCATGGGTATCGGACCCCGGCCCAGGTCCGTCAGGAGCTCACCCTGAAGGC
Organism: Longimicrobiales bacterium; assembly: GCA_965238005.1. Lineage (GTDB taxonomy): Bacteria > Gemmatimonadota > Gemmatimonadetes > Longimicrobiales > Gaopeijiaceae > CBDCKN01. The sequence goes on along the minus strand of OZ250165.1, from coordinate 529,693 downwards.
GGCTTGATTAGGCCGCCGACTTGTCCAGCAAACCGGAACCGGTACTATTTAGCTGGAGGTTCGATCATGTCTGACAGCAGGCTGGCCTTGGTTACCGGGGCCACGGGGCAGCAGGGGGGGGCGGTCGCACGTCGACTTCTCGAGAGCGGCTTCCGCGTGCGCGGAATGGCGCGCAACACCGAATCCGAACCCTCGAAGCACCTTAGGGTGATGGGTGCGGAGATGGTACGGGCGGAGTTCGCCGACGCGGAGTCCCTCACCACGGTACTCAAGGGTGTGGATGTGGTCTTCGCGATGACCACGCCGTTCGAGGAGGGCGTCGATGCCGAGACGGCCCAGGGTGTGGCACTTGTCGATGCGGCCGCAGCGGCAGGGGTGGACCACTTCGTATTCAGCTCTGTCGCGTCCGCGAACAAGGCCACTGGCATCCCCCATTTTGACAGCAAGTATCGGGTCGAGGAGCGTCTCGTGTCGAGTGATCTCCGCTGGTCCGTCATCGCTCCCGTGTACTTCATGAGCAACCTGCTATTTCCGGACATACTCAACGGCCTTAAGGAAGGCACTTATGCGATCGCGCTCCCCCCGGGTCTTCCGCTACAGCAGATCGCAACCGAGGACATCGGGGCGTTCGCTGCCCATGTGCTGGCCAATCCCGCCGAGTTCGCTGGAACGCGTATCGACATCGCGGGCGATGAGCTCTCTTCGCAGCAGTCGGCGAATGTGCTGGCCGGCATCCTGGGCAGGCCGATCTCCGTTGTCGAAGTACCGATCGACAGCATTCGGTCCTTCAACGAGGACCTCGCCCTCATGTACGAATGGTTCGTCACTACCGGATACGCGGCGGATATCGATGGCCTCCGCTCGTCTTATCCGGAAGTAGGCTGGACCCGCTTCGCGGAGTGGGCGGCACGGGTACCAGCCGCGCTGGCTTGATCGCCCCTGACCTGAACGTGACCCTCCCCCCGAACGATTCCGTGGGAGGACGAGGTATTACGAGCCCTCTTTCGAGACCAGCGAGGCGGTTTGGGAGGACGGGTCGGAAGCGAATAAGACAGGTTGCTAAGGTGTGGCCCGCGAGTCGGGGGGATTCTGGTTGCGGCTCGGTATGCGCGGGAGCATCGTGGTGCCCACGTTCAACGCGCCTCAACGCATCGGCTAGAATGACTTACCCTACGGCCTAGAGGAGAAAGAACTCGTGTCTGAGACCCCGTACGCAGAAGCCGTGCAGACGCCGAAGCACCTCTGGGTCATCGGTATCGTCACGCTGCTGTGGAATGCCATGGGCGCGTTCGACTATCTCATGACCCAGACGCAGAACGAGTCGTACATGGGTCAGTTCACACCAGAGCAGCTCGAGTTCTTCTACGGCTTTCCGTCCTGGGTCGTCGCGTTCTGGGCGATCGCCGTTTGCGGTGGCGTGCTTGGCTCCATCCTTCTTCTGCTGAGGAAGAGCCTAGCCGTCTCGGTATTCATGGTTTCTTTCGTCTCGATGTTGATAACAGCCATCCAGAACTACGCTCTCTCCAATGCCTTCGAAGTGAACGGGATGTTCGGGCTCATCTTCAGCGTGGCAGTCTTCCTGGTTGCGCTGGGGTTGGTCTTTTACGCAAAGGCGATGCGTGAGCGAGGGGTCCTGGCCTGACGTGACGTTGACGCGGTGGCACTCTCCCCGGTATGGCTGACCCCATCCCCCATAATCGAGTGCACTTATAGCTGCGGGAAATCGAGCGTACAAACACTGCCGCCCGGACCGGGCGTCAATGCCAGCAGACAGGTCGAAATTGATTGAGACAGGTCTCAGGACCTGTCGGGCGGGAACGGTCGCGCGGTTACGATGAAGGGGTTGATTCGGTATCCATGATCGCCCTCGCCTTGAGCTTTCCAGCAACAGGTCTGGACGATGTTTTGTCGGCCGATAGGCAGACCGAGCTTCTTCGTTCACGGTCGTTTCGATGTCGGACTGAAGCCGGTGTTCTTCGGCGGCCGTGATCTCTCGTAGCAGCGCGGAACTGGCACATGAAGCCCAAGCACGAGACTATGATCATTGATGATCTGTTCTATAGTTTTTGTCATGCGCGCCGTTTTGGTCGTCGCCTTGCTGGTCGCTGTGGTGTCCACACCCAGGCCGGCGTCCGCCCAGGTTGCCCCGGCCGACTCGGCGGCCGTTCTTCTCGGCGTGGCCTCGGAGCTCGAGAGCCGGGGAGAAAGCGACGTGGCCGAGGCGCTCTACCGGCATATCGCCGACCGGTTCCCGGAGACACCCGCCGCCGCTACCGCGCGCGCCCAACTGGACGCCGCTACGGCGGAACGGTTCCAGGCCGGGGGCGAGACCGAACTCAAGGTCTGGTCCGCGCTCTACGGTATCTGGATGGGGGTCGCGGTGCCGATGGCCCTGGACGCGGATGGTTCGGAGTCGTACGGGCTCGGACTCCTGGTGGGAGGGCCGGCGGGATTCTTTGCCGGACGCGCTCTCGCCAGCTCCCGACCGGTGTCGCTGGGTCAGGCCCTGGCCATCACATGGGGAGGCACATGGGGAGGCACATGGGGCGCACTGCAGGGCATGGGCTGGGCCAACGCCCTGGATCTGGGCGGCGGCGAGCGCCTGATCGAAGGCGACATCGTGATCCACGAAGAACAGAGTGTCCAGGCCGTCGTCGCTTCGATGATTGTCGCCGGCGCGGTCGGCATTGCGGGCGGCGCCCTGGCGGCGCGGCGAGAAATCACGCCGGGGACCTCCACCTCGGCCATGCTGGGCAGCCTGTGGGGATCGTGGTTCGGACTGGCGTCGGCGATCCTGATGGAAATGGACGAGAACACGGCTTGGACAACCGTGGCGCTCACCGGGAACGCGGGGCTGGCGGGCGGCGCGCTCGCCGGAAGCCAGTGGCCTCTCAGCCGTTCGAGGGCCCGTCTAATCAGCGTCGGCGGGTTGATGGGCGGGGTGGGTGGCATCGGCATGGTGCTGATCGCCCAGCCGGACGACGATGACGCTCAGATCGGGATTCCCCTCGTGGGCAGCATTGTCGGGTTGCTCCTCGGCGCGGCGCTGACGGAGGGTGACAGTAGTGAAGAGGACCCCAGCGAGGACGCCCAGGCTGCCGGGTTCCCCGCGCCCGGCGCGTTGCTGAACTGGTCTCGTGGAGAGTGGTCCCTCTCGGTGCCGCTACCGTCGCCGGTGTGGGAGCCCGCCGTGAGGTCAAAAGGGCGGGATGAGCTGGCCTGGAAAGTGCCGCTGCTGAACGTGCGGTTCTAGCGCCGGGTACTACGATAATCGGGCCTGCTCGTCCAAGACAGTATACAGAGTCTTCTCGATCTATCTGATCGTTGCCTCCCCCGTTGTCACGCTGCTTGTTGCCCTTGCGCCGGACCAAGATTTGTGGCGAATCACGAGCCGAGGCCCGGTGCCGATCGGGGCATGCCGATCAGGGGGGGGCGCTTGTCTATTGCATTCTTAGGTATGTCCGTTTGGTCTGCAGATTGGTGTCACGGGAGCTAGGATCAAAGGGTGTGTAAAAAGAGAGGCGACGTACCTTTGCGCTGAGATTTAAACCAGCGAGCCCGGGTGACAGCCCGGGGAAAGGAACGTCGCCTCATGAGAGAGGATATCGCGGGACCCGAGACCGAGTCCACCACGCCGATGTGGGAGACGCTCGAGGGGATGGTTAGGGAGAAGGCGCAGGGAGTTCATCCAACAGATCATGGAGGAAGAAGTCACCGAGCTCCTCGGCCGTGAGAAGTCAGAGCGGAAGGCAGCCGTGGATGCGGCGCCTGGCTACCGCAACGGGTACGGCAAGGCGCGGCGGCTGTCGATGAGTTCGGGCACGATCACGGTGCGACGCCCCCGGGTACGGGGTCTGGAGGAACGCTTCGAGAGTCGGGTGTTGCCGCTGTTTGCGAGACGGACGAAGGAGGTAGGTGAGTTGATACCGGAGCTGTACCTACACGGGTTGGCCGAGGGGGATTTCGAGCTGGCACTCAGGGGCCTACTCGGTGAGGGGGCGCCGCTGTCGAAGGCTTCGATCCGCAGGCTCAGGGCCGTGTGGTCGAGTGAGTTCGAGACGTGGGCGAAGCGGTCCTTGGCGGACCGTGAGGTCGTCTACGTATGGGCGGACGGGATCTACGTGAAGGCGGGCCTGGAGCGAGACAAAGCGGCGCTGCTGGTGGTGATGGGAGCCATGCGCGACGGGACGAAAGAGGTTCTGGCCGTCACATCAGGCTACCGGGAGTCAACGGACTCGTGGGCGGAGGTCTTTCGGGGTCTCAAGGCTCGAGGCCTCGCAGCGCCGAAGCTACTGATGGCCGACGGTAACGCAGCGATCTGGGGCGCGGCGAGGACGGTGTGGCCTGAGGCCGGCGAGCAGCGGTGCTGGAATCACAAGATGAGGAACGTCCTGGATCGGCTGCCGCAGCGCGAGCAGTCAGAGGCCAAGGAACTGCTGCGCACAGTCGTCTACGCCTCGACACGGGCCGCGGCGCTCAAAGCTCGTCAGGCGTTCGGCAAGCGTTATGGGCCGTGGTACCCGAAAGCTGTGACGGTGCTCGAGGATGACTGGGACCGCATGGTCACGTACTACGACTTCCCCGAAGCCCACTGGAAGCATCTACGGACGACGAATGTGGTGGAAAGTCCGTTCGCTTCGGTACGGCTCCGCACGTCGGCAGCAAAACGATTTAAGCGCGTCGACAGTGCTACCGCCCTCATCTGGAAGCTCCTCACGGTGGCGGAGAAACGCTTCAGAAGGCTCGACGCTCCACACCTGCTCGAGGACGTGTTTGGAGAAAGGAAGTTCAGGGACGGAAAGCCCGTCTCAGCTCATCAGCGCAAAGCAGCCGCCTGAAACGTTTACACACCTATTGACCCGACCTCCATCGACACCTTTTTCGGTGTACGTGCGACGATTCTGGCTACATTTTAGACACCGGACGGTTTTCTGACCAAGGGGCAGAATGAGTGTTTCCCAGGGAAGCTTCTCTTTCAACGTGCGGTAAAAGGCGGTTTGCATGTACCGGGGTGGTTCTGTGACTGCACCGAAGAAGTAGACCTGCCAGATTGGACCATGTTGCCCCAGGCGTGCCTGCAACTTCTCTGCATCAATCTTCCAGCCCGCGTTCATCTGACTGTGGAAGATGTTCGAGTTGTCGAAGTAGACGATCGTTTTGCCACGCTGAGCCATAGGGAACATCTAGTACAGAACTCGAAACCCCTGCCTTGCCCACAGACAGCCTCGCAATACATCCCTCTCGCATCGCACAAAACAACCTTCGTCTGTCTTTGTGCGATGCCGGCGGCCGGCCTAATTTTACTCCGCCACGCAACGACTGCACACCGCCGCCTCTCACCGCTCCTGACTGCGCCACCGCTTCACGATTGCGTCCACATCCAAGTCGTCGGGGCCGGTGGTCCACTTGTCGTAGAAGTCCACGTCGTCGCTGTTTGGCGTCGGGTTCGGCTTCTCAAACTGCAAACGCGTGGGCAGGGGAACCGCTTCACCCAGCACGAGCGCCTCGCCCCGTCCCAACCCCGCCAGCACGCTGACCAAGTCGCCCTCACTCTCGGGCACCAAGCTCCGGACGTAGCTCTGATCGTTCGGGTTCGTTATGCGCAGGCAGATGAACGTGCCGCACTGTGCGAGCACCGTTTCGGATACTTCGTGCGGCCGCTGGCTGACGACGGCTAGGCCAACTCCGTACTTACGACCTTCCTTTGCGATCCGCTCCATCGACTTCCGAGAGCCCGCGTACTGGCTCTCGCTGTCGCGTGGGATATAGGCGTGTGCCTCCTCACACATGAGCAGGATGGGGAACTCCCGGTACTCTGGGTTCCAGTAGTTGAATTCGAACGCCAGACGCCCAATCTGGGCCGCAACTGTTGGTCGGACATCGAACGCTACAGAAGAGAGATCGATCACGGTGACGGTGGCCTTCGGCGTACCCAAGCCTACGAAGTCCCGCAACAGGTCACTCAGTGAGGCGGAGGACGTGCGGACCTTTGGCTTGAGCAAGAAGTCGTAGCGCACATCGTTCATTCTGCTTTCGAGCCGAACGAGGAAACGATCAAAAGTCCCAAACATATCGCCCTGCTTGGGCCCCCTTGACCCAGGAACCATTTCACTGTTCTTCGTTGCAACCTCCGCGACAAGTTCATCAAGAGAGAAGTAGACTGGCGTATCTACCGTTACCCGCTGAAGTCCGAGCGGCGTCTTTTCCTTCTCGCGGAGTTGCCTGAGCGTGTCGCGGAAGAATGCCGTCTGGTTGTGGGCCGCTTGCTCGGTCCCGTCGATCAGCAAGTCGCACAGCTCAGCGTAAGTCATCAACCAGTAGGGAATCTCGAGATCTCGGGCGTCTACGTGGCGGACGATCGAGTCGGAAAACGCGTAGTGTTGGTTTCCGTCCTCCCGCTTCCAGCAGTACTCCCCGTGCAGGTCAAGGATGATGATGTGGGCCCTGGGCATGACCGCTACCGTCCTTTGTACGATCGAGGCTACCGTCCACGACTTGCCCGATCCGGTCTGCCCCAAGATGGCAGAGTGACGGCCGAACAGGTTCGTGGGATCCAGACAAACTTTGAGCGAGGGGTGCGAGGCGAGGGTTCCGACCGCGAGACCCTTGGACTGAAATCGGTCGAACATCCTTGCGATGTCTGCTGAGCCAATCGCGTGGACCTCCGCACCCGTCGTCGGATATTGCGTCACGCCACGCTCGAACTGGCCGGCCCCGAAAATCGACCCGACAGGCGTGAGGCGAGCGATTCGCTTGGCGAAGGGCAACCTCGCGGTGTCATCGCCGGGCGTCTCAATGGTCGGCGCGGCAAAGGCCTCCTGTTCGGTCATGCGGGTGACTATCGCGATGAGATGAACCTCGTTCTGTTTGACTGCGACGTATGAGCCGAGTTGCCCGACCAGCACGTCCTCATCACCTATGGTCACGGTCGGCGCGTACCCTTGGTCGTCCTCGACCAGTGTCGCCATGAGAAGATTGCCTTGGACGTCTACAACGTGGCCGATCACGGTATTGGAGGAATCGGGCATCGGTCAAATCTCCTTGCACAGTCGCTCGAAACGCCATAAGTCCTTATGGCCGGGGCCGACCGCTCCCTTGAGGGAGCAACGTGTTGCCGTCACAACGACCGTATTCGGCTTCACACTCAAACGAGTCCACGCCGGATCCGACATTTTCTCGGTGAAGATCAGCAGAGTGAAATCCGTTCGCGCCAATGCGGCCTCAATGATCGTGTTCACATGTTCGTCGGCGAAGCTGTACCCGAAGCAGGCCAAGCGGTTGATCGGCCTCTCATTGTGACTCAAACACCCGCGAAAAGCAGACCACAGTGCTGCGTACGGCGGAAGCATAGTGTCAAGTGCCTTCCTGCGTTGCGGTGGTACCATGAGCCGCTTCGTGTTGTTCGGTGGTGGTGATCCGTACGCACAGCGCCGTACGCCCTGTTCAGGGCATTCGTACCAGCCCAGTGAGCCGTGGAGCTTCAGCAGATGGATCGTCCGCACCGTCTCGTCGAATTGTCGTCCTTTGTGGGTGCCGCGAATCTGACCGATGCGCTCCTCGAACACTGCCGGGTAGAAATAGGCGTGTTCCGCACCAAGGAAACCGTCCGACAGCCGCACGGTGGCGGCCTCTGCGGCCCGTTCGACAAGCGGGTCGTAGTTGAGATTGAAAACCTTCACGGATGGGTTGGCACGGTTTGACAGGCGACGCACAAAGTCAATGTGTAGGTCGAGATCTGGCTTCTTGGGCATGAAGTGCTCCGCGATGGCGGCAGTTACCAGATGGCGGTACGGCGTGTCCATAGCACCACCGTCGTCGAGCAGATCGAGGGCGTGTTCGATCCCCTTCGCCCCGACGGCGAGCTTAGCTTGGATGTCAGCTCGCTTCTGAGTGTCGGTGATCCCGTCTTTGATGAGGTCCCACAACTCAAAGGAGAGCGGGTATCCAGTATTGTCCAGGTTTGACGAACCAGCCCCGAGTAGATAGCCCACTCGTTGCGCCTTCAGCTGCTCCGCAACTTTGGCTTCAAGTGCGCTCGTGAAGTCGGGTGCTGTCGTCATTTGTATGTGTGTCCTAGTTCAGCCGCAACGGCGCGCGGCTTGCGTATGAAAGATGCGTTACACAAGGGATTCCCGAGCCCATCAATCCACCCATCCCGCACCAGGTCCCGCTCGATTCTGCGCCCGATCCATCACCGACCACGAAAGGCATCTTACAAAATCTTCTAGCCACGCCCTCGCCGGGGAACCCGGAAGCAGTCCAGATTCGAGAAGGACGCCAATCCAGGGAGTCCGAGGGGGAGAACTCTCCAACTGTGTCTTGATCCTGAGATTCAGAAAAGCTGCGGGAGCGTGTAAGGCGATCCACAAAGCCTGCGAGCATGCCTCCCCAAACCCAACACCGAAGCTGACGAGGGAACCCCCGTCGGCATCAAGCACCTGGAAGCCGGGACAGCGGCCGCCCGGCTCGAAAACGTCACAGCGGTAAGCGGCCTGACCAGGGATCGCAAACGCCGGCTTCTGAATCAGGGCAGACAGAAGATCAATCGTCTCCGATCTCACTTCTGAACGCGGACTGAGCCGCCTGCGATTCATATTCAGCGTGATGTGAAGCAGGCTCTGTTCAACCATCAAAACGTGTCTAAGCTCTTTGTCGAAGGATCGGAGAGCGGCGGGGACCGGACCCCGACCACGATTTTCGCAGGGACTGTCATTGAAGGCTAGTCCAGATCCCCACCCGCCATGAAACCGCTCCCGTGCCGCCACTTCAGAAGTTATGAAAGGGCTGGCTCAGCCCAATCGGCGTACCATGGGTTAGTGCGGACCGGTTGGGTTCACACACCAGAGCCACATGCGACACGGAAGGTCGCAGCCAATAGGAGAGCCAGCCCAATGTCCAAGTCAGAGTCATTGATCTTCATCGGTATGGACGTTCACGAGGATACGGTCACTTTGGCGGTATTCGAGGGCGCAAGCAAAGAGCCGGCTGTAGTGCAGAAGATCCCCAACGATCTGCGGAAGCTACGGCGATTCTTCGATCGTTGGGCCAAGCGCGGTGAGATCCGCACGTGCTATGAAGCCAGCGGAGCGGGCTACGTTCTGTACCACGAGCTCACGGAGTGGGGTCACGACTGTGACATCATCGCACCTTCTTTGACGCCGATCCGTCCGGGGGAGCAGCGCAAACACGATCGTCACGATGCGATTCAGCTCGCCCGGCTATACCGGGCTGGTGAGCTCGTGCCGATCCGCATCCCCTCGCCGGGCGAGGAGCGCGTGCGAGACCTCGTGCGGTGTCGTCAGACGTTTCAGCGCGAGATCCTACGCTCCCGTCACTACATCCTGAAGTTCCTGAGTCGTCGTGGCTTCGTCTTCCGTCACGGACGACGTTGGGGACCGAAGCATCGGGCGTGGCTCGAGCGGCTCCTGCACCAGGAGCAACTCGCACCAGAAGATCGAGCGGTGTTCAGTGAGTACCTAGCGCTCATGGACTACAAGGTCTCTCGCCGTGACGATCTCGATCGTCAGATCGAAGAGATCGCATTCTCAGAACTCTATCGTCCGCAGGTCCAGAAGCTCGCCTGCTTCCGCGGCATCAGCACGCTGTCGGCCATGACCCTGATTACCGAGATCGGTGACTGGCGACGCTTCGAGCGACCAGGCCAGATCATGGCCTATCTCGGGCTTGTGCCCAGCGAGCACTCCTCCGGACCTCGCAACCACAAGGGCTCCATCACCAAGGCGGGTAACAGTCGGTGTCGTCATGTGCTTGTTCAGGCCGCCTGGCACTACAGGCACCGACCCGCTGTGGGTGTCGGGCCCGATTGACCCTTCGGGTCGTATGGGAAAACAGCTGATCCAGTAAACCCGAGATGGAACTGACCGTCTTCGTCAGTCTCCTGCGCACGCAGAAGGCTATACAAGGGCAAGACGACAAGTAGGGCAAGAAAACATCGATGGAAGTTCAGTGTTGCAATCTTCAACTACGTCTCCTCTCCAACTCATCCCTGATGGATGGCGGCTTGGTTTCATCGGGAATGGTTACTCTTCGATCGCTTCGAGCCGTTCCCGCAAGGCCTCGATCCGGGACCGCACTCGGTTGCGTTGGGGACGTCAGAGGCGGGGAACTGCGTGAGCTACGCGACCCGAACGCTGGGCTTGAGGAGGAGTGGCCGCTCCCGGTCGGAGACCCTTAGCGTACATTCCTGTTCCATTGCTACTCAGACCCCGGCCCCGGGCCGCCGCGATGCCGGCCACGCAATCAGGGTTTCGACGAAGCTCGAGAGCGGTATCACACCGCTTACGGTTCAGACAATCTCGCAGCCCAAGTCCACCAACGGTATACGCAATCTCTTGCAACGCCATTTGGCAGTTTGTTAGCTGCTGGGCTTGCTAAAGCACGAAGCACTAGTTCGTTCTCAACTAAAACGGGAAGGTCGTCAAGATAGCCGTTTTCGCGCAAATATTGATCAAGGTTGTCAAAACTGCTCCGTCGGAAACCTTTCAGGCGCGGATCTTCATTCGTCCTAAGAACAGCGAGAAGCATCGCTGGATCGCCACATAATTCATCGGCGATCGCAACAACGTCACCCAGGAAGCGCTCGCTCAAGGCACCACTGTTTTCGAGAGTTTCGCGATCGGCGGGCCGCCCCCTTCCCTGTTTCCACAACTCACAGAAGATCTCAAGCAGGTCCACCCGGAACGCGATCTCCGGCGGAGATATCGAGCGGGAACCCAATTTATCGGCTAGCGGGGTACCTGAAACCGTTTTCCATTGCCCTACCCGCTCGATCCCATTCACCAGAAAGTCACGCAGCAGGTCCAGATCGTCCGGCAGGACATAGAAAAAATGCTGTTCTGTGTATCCAAACGCCGGCTGAAATACCGGTACGTCAAGAGCTACGCCATATTCTTCGGCTGACAACCCATTGGGTGCCAGAACCGTTGGTCTTTGACCGACGCGGAGCGCACGCGGCCCGCTCACGCTAGCTGCCTTCGTGCGTATCAAGCCCAGATCGATTGCAGCGGCTATTTCGCAGTCCTCTTCGACGAGCGCATTCTGGATCCGATCGAAATCGAGAGGGTCACAGGTGAGATAAAATATCTGGCGTCCCTGTTCGTTTGCAACCTGTCCGAGACTACGCACTATCGCCTCGAAACGTGCGGGGTCACTCTGATCGAGCGCTTCGTCGAGAAACAAGGGCAGGATTTTCCCTTGCTCCACTTCCTCGGCGAACGCTATACGAGCCGCCAACAGCAACTGGGCTCGCGTACCGTCCGAGAGTTCATCGAGTTCCCGCCCCTCTCCACTACGTAGCTCGACAGCGAATAACCGAGGCGCCTTAGCCTCCTTGCCCAAACGTAATTCATAGTTGTGATGCGTGAACCTAGAAAAATGGTTGCGAGCACGCTCGAACACGCGAGGCAACTGAGTCTGCTCATATTCCTCTTCGACGGCATCAATCAGAAATCTTCCGGCCTTCGCGAAAAGCGCCTCGTCGCGGCGGTCCTGCAGTTTCGTGCGCGTTTCGTCACGCACGGCGATGAGATCCTGGACATTGCTGCCGCGTCTGGCTTCGTTCACCTGAGCGTTGATATCAGCAATCTCGCCCCGCAACTCGGCCATCTTAGTCGCCACCTGCGAAAGTTCACCCTGCAGCCGTTCGAGCAACGACCTATCGCATTCCACGAGTTCGGCGTCGCCAGCATTTGCAAGCTCGGCACGATCGAGTTCGATCTGACCTTTAAGACGAGCCGCGGCGTTCTTCAGATCCAGATAGTGCGGCAATGAATTAAGCAGCGCCGTGAGGCCATGCAAATCGCCTTCATCGAGCACTGCTTCCGAGTAGATTTGCTTTATCGAATTGAGGGCCTCATCGCGATCGCTTGAAATGTCCTGAAGTTGATCGGTCGCCCGTTGTTCGATAGATATTGCCTCGACTAACCTCAAATTGCGGTCCGCGAGGCTATTGAGACGTGCCGCGGCCGTTGCGGCGTCTTGCGGCCGCGGTTCACCATAGCGCTCGAGAATGCCTGCCAAATCCGTGAGAAGCGACGTGCGCCTCGCATCGAGAGCATCCACCTTACCGGCTGCGCCCTCGACCTTGTTGCGGGCTGAGCGGAGTTGATCAAGCGCTCGCGCAAAATCGACTAGGGCCTGTTAACACTATCTGAGGGCTTCGACGATGAGCGCGAAGTGAATGAAGGCCGTAAACATCACGTCGAGCTTATCGAAGCGGGAGAAGATTCTCCTAAAACCTTTGAGTCGCCGAAACAACCGCTCTATTTCGTTGCGGCGGCGATACATGACTCGGTCGTATTGCCACGGGCTAACACGCTTCTGTTTGGGTGGCACGACGGGGGTAAACCCCAGCTCCAACACCAATTGCCGTGTTTCCTGCCCCTCGTACGCCCGGTCCATGATCATGCACACCGTGGGGTGTACCGGCCTCAACGTACGTAGCAGTTCCCGTCCTTCCGGCGCGTCGTGCTTGTGGCCTGGCGATAGCGAGAAGGTTATCGCGGTTCGAGCATCTGCGGCAACCATATGAATTTTGGTGGTCCAGCCTCCACGCGACTTACCGATGGCCTGCGGGCCGTTTTTTTTAGCGCGCCCGTGCCATCAGGATGCACCTTGACGATGGTACTGTCGATCGACAGCGCTTCGATCTTGATCCGGATGATTTGCTGGTCTTGCAAGGCCGCAAAGACACGATCCAGCACACCTGCCCTGGCCCAGCGATTCATTCGGGTGTAGATCGTATGCCAGTTACCGAAGCGCGGAGGCAACCCGCGCCATTTGCAGCCGTGTTCGGCCACATACAGGATCGCGTTAAGCACTTCGAGATTGGAGAGGCTCACATTGCCGCGCTGACGCGGAAAGCAAGCCTCTATCTGACGATATTGGGACTCTGTGATTTTCATAGCCCCAATATACTACAAATTGCTCCGTAGTGTTAACAGGCCCTAATTGATATATATTGATTTATTACTAACCGATCTGACCTGATCCCCTCATTTCATCCCTCTTCACGACCGGGAATCTATGAGACCGTGTGACACGCATGCGGACAGGCTGGTCGATCCGACCGACCCCTCACGGTAAGCGTTCGGCGGGGCCGTGAGGATGGCGTCGGAGCTAGCGGCGGTCTGGTATCCTGCGCGAACGCGCGTGGCCCGATCCCATCGCTGTAGCAATTCGACAGGGGCAGTAGGATCAAGCGGTTGCGGTGCACCGCGAGCGTTCTCCCCCGCGCCATCATCCGGGAGGCCGCACTCAAGCTCACCCCAGTCTGCTCCGTAGCCGGCGCCATCACGGCTTGGCCGAACGGTTACCTCTCATCGAGCACTAGCTGGCCCACGCGGTGAGGGATACGAACGGAAGGCCTACAACCGAACCGCGTTCCTGCTCGAGCGGTGACAAATGACGCAGGCATGGGCCGACTACTTGGACCGGCTCAGGACCGGGGAGGAACCGGGAGCCGACCAGATCGCGCCGCGAAGCCTTCGGCAATTCAGGCTTCCGAGGGTACCGCTGGCGGCGCGTAACGCGACACGCTACAGTAAGTCTATGAAGATCAGGCACAAGGGACTGCGGGCGCTGCACGAGCAGGACCATCGGGCTCGGCTCCCGGCGGATCTAGTGCCACGGCTTCGACGCATTCTATTCCGGTTGCAAGAAGCGACGCATCCCGGTAGCGCTGACGCGCCCGGTTTTCGGCTGCATCCGTTGAAGGGCAGTCGAGCGGGCCAATGGAGTGTGCGCGTAACGGGCAACTGGCGCGTGGTGTTCCGCTTCGAGGACGGTGAAGCCGTGGACGTGGACTTGGTCGACTACCACTGATGGGAAGGAGGACGGAGCATGAACAACACCGACAGCGATCGCGTAGGTCCGATGCTGAACCCCCCGCAACTGGGCGAACTGATCCGTGAGAGCATGGACGAGGTCGGCTGGAATGTGACCGAGACAGCGGCGCGTCTGGGATGTGAGCGGGGCACGCTATCGCGTCTGTTGAACGGCAAGGCGGGCGTATCTGCGAACATGGCTCTCGCGTTGGAGGCGATTGGCTGGGGCACGGCCGATCACTGGATGCGGATGCAGGCGAGCTATGAGCTTGCGCAAGCGCGAAGGGAACGGGGATGGGAGGAAGGCATTAGGTCACGCGATCCGGTTTCACGGTAAGGCTGTGGAGCCGGAGCGCATGCCGATGGTCGCGGTCGTTCAGCCTCCCGGCGGGCCACGCCCCGTGATAGGTGCAACAGGCGGGGTGGCCTGATGCGCCTGTCCTGGAACGAGGTGCGTGTGCGCGCCGCATCCTTCGCCGAGGAGTGGCGAGAAGCGGCATACGAGAAGGGCGAGACGCAGAGCTTCTACAACGACTTCTTCGAGGTGTTCGACGTCCGCCGCCGAACCGTCGCACGCTACGAGGAGCATGTCGCCAAGCTGGACAATCGCTGGGGCTTCATCGACCTGTTCTGGCCGGGCGTCCTGATCGTCGAACAGAAGAGTGCCGGACGCGATCTCGACAAAGCCTACGGACAGGCCGGAGAGTATTTCGACGCCCTCCCCGAGGCCGATCGGCCCCGCTACATCCTGGTCAGCGACTTTCAGACATTCGAGCTTCGCGATCTTGACGAGCGGGAAACGGTCGTATTCCCCCTCGACGAGCTACCCAGTCATGTCGAGGCCTTCGGCTTCATCCTGGGGGTGCAGCGCCGCACGTTCCGCGACCAGGACCCCGTCAACATCAGAGCTGCCGAGCTCGTCGGGCGGCTTCACGATGCCCTCAAGGCAGCGGGTTACCGAGGCCATGACCTGGAACGCTTCCTGGTGCGGATCGTGTTCTGCCTCTTCGCCGACGACACCGGCATCTTCGAGCCACGCGACATCTTCTTCGACCTACTTGACAACCGCACCACTTCGGACGGATCGGACACCGGATCGCGGTTGGCCGAACTGTTCCAGGTGCTCGACACTCCAGAGGGAGCACGCCAAGAGACGCTAGACGAGGATCTTGCCCGCTTCCCATACGTCAATGGTAGGTTGTTCGAGGAGTCGCTCCGTATACCAGCCTTCAACGCAGTGATGCGCACGGCTTTGCTAGACGCTTGCCGTTTTGATTGGTCCAACATCTCGCCCGCGATCTTTGGCGCACTGTTCCATTCGGTCATGGACCCGGTGGAGCGCCGCAAGCAGGGGGCGCACTATACGACCGAGAAGAACATCCTGAAGGTGATCGAGCCGCTGTTCATGGAGGATCTCTGTGATGAGTTCGAGCGCCTGAAAGCAAGAAAGGATCGGGGCCGCCGCGCCGCGTTGCTCAGATTTCAATCGAAACTCGGTGAGATGCGGTTCTTCGACCCGGCTTGCGGATGCGGCAACTTCCTGATCATCGCTTATCGGGAGCTTAGGCTGCTCGAGATCGACGTGCTGAAGGAAGTGCACCAAAGTCGCGAGGGCGAGCGGCAGATGGACGTTTTGGCGCCGGATCTCTCACGCGTGGATGTCGATCAATTCTATGGGATCGAGATCGGTGAATTCCCGGTCCGCATCGCGGAGACTGCGCTGTGGATGATGGACCATATCATGAACAACCGGCTGAGCCTCGAGTTCGGTGAGACCTACGTGCGGATTCCGCTCCAGACGTCGCCGCACATCCTCCACGGGGACGCTCTGGAAATCGACTGGACCGAACTACTGAAGCCGAAGGAATGTGCCTTCGTGTTCGGCAATCCGCCTTTCGGGGGTGCGAAGTACCAGAGCAAGACTCAGCGCGCCCAGGTGCGGAGAATCGCGGACCTCGGCGGGACCGGAGGTACGCTCGACTACGTGACCCCATGGTTTATCAAGGCGGGAGAGTATTCGCATGGGACCACGGTCCGGATCGGCTTCGTGGCCACCAATTCGATCACGCAAGGGGAGCAGGTAGCGCAGCTCTGGCCGGTCCTCTTCAACCGCTATGGGCTAGAGATTGCCTTCGCCCACCGGACATTCGCGTGGGGATCGGACGCCCGGGGGCAGGCCCATGTGCACGTAGTCATCATCGGTCTGGACGGCCGGGAGGCCGTGCGGTCGGCAAAGCGCCTGTTCAGCTATCCCGATATCAAGGGCGATCCGGAGGAAACCCGACACGCCGCACTCTCGCCGTACCTGTTCGACGCCAGCGGACTCGCCGACCCACATCTGACGGTGCGTGAAGAGAGCACGCCAGTAAACGGGTTGCCGAAACTCGTCAGCGGGTCGCAGCCCATCGACGACGGCCAATACATCTTCAAGACTGAGCAGGAGCGAGCCGAGTTCTTGTCGGCAGAACCTGGGGCGGAGGCCTATTTGCGTCCCTATATGAGCGGAAGAGACTACCTGGAGAATCGTTGCAGGTGGATCCTTTCGCTCCACGACGCCCCGCCGAATGTGCTGGCAGGAATGCCCAATGTCCGGGATCGGATTGCCCGCGTTCGCGCGTTCCGATCAAGGAGCAAGCGCAAGCAGACGCTGATGCTCGCGGACTACCCGACGCGATACAACGTGAACGTCATCCCCACCGTACCGTTCCTGGTGATCCCCGAAGTCAGTTCGGAACGGCGGGAGTACGTACCGATCGGGTGGCTGGAGCCACCCGTGGTCCCGAGCAACAAGCTTCGGATACTTGTCGAGGCGACCCTCTCGCAGTTCGCTGTCTTGACCTCCGCGATGCATATGGCGTGGGTTCGTCAAATCGGCGGTCGGCTGAAGAGCGACTACAGTTACGGTATCGGCATGGTCTACAACACTTTCCCGATGCCCCCCGCCAACGCTGACGTGTCCAAGCTCAAGTCCTTGGCAAAGGCCGTACTCGACGCTCGTGCCGCCTATCCTGACGCCACCTTGGCGGACCTTTATGACCCGGATCTGATGCCGCCTAACTTGCGCCGCGCGCACCAGTCGATCGACCGCGCTGTCGACCGGCTCTATCGCCGCACGGGCTTCGCCTCAGAGCGTGAACGCGCCGAGCACTTGTTCATGCTCTACGAGAAGATGCGCACACCCCTTGGGATAGGGCTCAAGAAGCCCAAGCGGCGGCGCCGATAACCGGATCGCGACCGAGCTTCGCCCCCGCCGCCAGCACGCACTTCTCCCTCCGCGATTGAGGCTCTCTTCAGGCTCTTCTGGAGGCGAATGGAGCGTCCGTTGCCGAAGGCCGACCCGCCTCCGGGACTTCGCTGGACCCCTTGGGACATCCCACCGCAGGCCCCATTTGACACCGCGCAGATCGGGCTCCTGAATTCAATTGGCAGGGACACCCTCACGGTCTTGAACCGGATGTCCTCCAGTCCCGAGGTCTGGGACACGGGAATGAGAAAGAGGAGCCTCTTCACCGAACCGTTAGGGCGTAGGAGCCGGAGAAGCGATGATCGCCCCTCTCCAGTACATAGATTCCAGTACGTTCTATAGGCGTCCAGTAAGATTATCTAACTAGCGCTATGACAGTGGGTTATGTAGGACCCGTCCGGTTGCAGTGTCGCTGTTTGTCCACTATGTTCCCGTATATGACATACGAGCATTTATACGGGAGATAGGACATGGATTTGCCCAAACATCGAGGGAGACGCCCGCACAACGCACTCAGCGCGGCCTTCGTGCGCAGTGCCAAGCCCGGATACTACTGTGACGGGAACGGCCTCTATCTGCGCGTGGACCGATCCGGCGCGCGCCGATGGGAGCAGCGTCTACGGATCCAGGGCCGACCCCGCACGATGGGGCTCGGGGGCTACCAGCTGGTATCGCTGGCCGAGGCGCGCGAGAAGGCATTCATGAACCGCAAGATCGCGCGCTCGGGCGGCGATCCGCGTACCGAGCGGCACAAGATCCGGGACATGCCCACGTTCGCCGAGGCGGCCGCCCGTGTTCTGGAACAGCTGCGGCCGGGCTGGCGTACCGCCAAGCATGCGAAGGACTGGGTCACCAGCCTGCGCGTCTATGCGTTCCCACAGCTGGGCAATCGACCGGTCGGCGAGATAACGACAGCCGACGTTCTGGCGGTTCTGACACCGATCTGGCACGACAAGCAGGTGACCGCCCGGCGGGTGCGCCAGCGCATCGGGGCGGTGATGAAGTGGGCGGTGGCGATGGAGCTTCGGCCGGACAACCCCGCTGGCGATGTGCTCGGTCAAGCGCTCGGCCGACAGCGCGTCGTAGTCCGGCACATGCGCGCGTTGCCTCACGCGGAGGTCGCGGGCGCGATCGAGGCGGCCCGGACTTCGGCGTCGACCCTCACGACAAGGCTCGCCTTCGAGTTCCTGGTGCTGACGGCGTGCCGCTCCAGTGAGGTTCGCTTGGCAAGCTGGGATGACATCAATCTCGAGACGGCCGAGTGGACCATCCCCGGTGAGCGCATGAAGGCCCAGCGCCCCCACAGGGTGCCGCTGTCCGGGCGGGCCATGGAGATCCTGAGCGAGGCGCGGACGCTCGGGGGCGGCGGCGGTCTAGTCTTCCCGTCGCCGGAGGGCCGCGTGTTTTCCGACACCAACCTCCCCAGGCTGCTTCGAGGACTGGGCATCGCGGCCGTGCCGCACGGCTTCCGGTCCAGCTTCAGGGACTGGGCGGCCGAATGCACGGACACCCCCCATGCGGTCATGGAGGCGGCCTTGGCGCACGTGGTCCGCAACAAGGCGGAAGCGGCGTACGCTCGCTCGGACCTGTTCGAGCGCAGGCGCGTCCTGATGGCCGATTGGGAAGCCTACCTGGCCGACGAGAGCTGAGAACCGAAGGCCGCGCCGAGCTGCCGCAAGACCGATCCTTGAGCGCGGGGACCATTCCGCTGCCGGGAACCATCAGCGGCTCGGACCATGATCGCGCTCCCGCCCACGCTGGCGCATCAGCTCCAGCGCCCGCGCAACGTCGCGGCGAGCGTCCTGTAGTCCGCGTCCAAGCATGTTACTTGCCCGGAGAGCCGCTCGACTTGCTGCCGCAAGGCTTCGACCTGCTCGGAGTGCCGCCGCTGTTCCATCTCGTACTGAGCGGACAACCTCTCCAAGGCCGCCGTCAACTGCCGTTCTAGTTCGGTCATATAGCTCCTTCACTCTCTCGACAGCTTCACGGCAGGCCGCCCGCCCAAGTTCAAGGGCGGATAGTCCAGCGTGCCGGCCGGCAGCACCACGAACCGCTCCCCGTCGATCTCCCGCAGCGTCACGCCCCAGGTCGTCTCCTCGATCCCGGCCAGGATCTCTCTCGCCTGCTCGATTTGCACGTTCACGGTCGCCAAGGTCCCGATCCGGCGTTCGATGCTCCTCGACAACCAGTGCATCGTCGCCCAGCTGCCGCCGCTGATACCGAGAAAAAGGCTCAGGCCGATCACCAGGGGCCGGACCCACGCGCGCCTCAGTAGGACGCTCACCCGCGCGGTCGCCGCCGCCGTATCGGCCTCGATGGAACGCAGCGCGCCGCTTGCGGCGGCGCTCAAGCTCTCGCCGAGCCGCCTCAGCTCGCGCGTGGCCGTCTCCTCGATCTGTCGGCGGTCGGCCTCCAGCCGGCGGCGCAGCCGGGAATTCAAGTCGTTCGGGTTGGAAGTCATCCTCGTACAGCGCTCCTTTCAGCCGCCACCGCTTTCCGCTGTCCGGATCGCGGGCGGTCACGTAGTTCTTGCCCTGGCGCGGCACTTCGAGGCCGACCGCCTCCAGGGCGGAGACCACGTCGGCGCGGCTCTGCACCGCGCCTTGCTCGACGCGCTGCACCAGGTAGTCGCGGATCAACTCGCGCGGGTCGGCTTCGTGCTCGAGGCCGGCCCGCAGCTTCGCCGCCTCGATGTAGGCCAGGTGGCCCGGCCGCTGCGCCCTGGCCCGCGCCGGGTCGTCGGGGCGGCTCCAACCGTGCTCGTGATTGAAGGCGTTTTAGCGCCGCGCAGCGGGTCGAAGGTCTTCTGCCAGCCGGGCGGCGCGATGTTCAGGCTGCGGCCCGTCTCCAGGTCGCACTGCGCGGCGAGGACGTGCACGTGGACGCCGCCGCCGCGCTCGGGGTGCAGGACCGCCGTCCACGAGTGGCGGTCCGGCTCCAGTCCCGCCCACGCCGTCTTCTCGAACTCGTCCAGCACGGCTCCGATCTGTTCCTCGGTCGGCTGGTCGTCTGGCGCCCACGCGATCACGACCGACGTGTACTTGCGCTCGAACTCCAGCGAGTCGGCGACGGCGGCCACCATGTCCGGATTCCCGCGGAGGACTTCGACGCCCTCGCGCCTGTGCCCCTCGGCGTCCCGCTCGCCGACGAGATAGTCGACCGCCGCCCGGGCCGAGCCCCTGCCATGCCGGAGGCACTTAATGTGCATCCCCGCCGTCTCCGTCGAGGCGGGCCACGGCGAGCAGCGACCGCTCGAACGACACGAGGTTGGCGGTCACCGCGACGGCTTCGGCCGCCGAGGCGTGCGTGTTCGCCCAGCGTGCGAGCCGTGTCCGGTCGCGCCCGATGGAGCCGGGCCCGGCGGCTCTGCTCGCGCCTCAATGACCCAGCGCGATCCACGTCAGCGACCGCGTCACCGCCTGCCGCCGCGTCCTCGTGCCGATAGGCGGAGTGCTCCGCCGGGCGTGGGCGCGCCGCTGGGATCGCACCGGCGACGCGGTTCGCGACGGCGGCACCCACCGCTCGCTGCCCCGGCAGCGGCGCGGGAAGTTGGGGGTTCAAGGGGGGCGCAGCGTCCCCTTGGCCAGACCGCAATGTTTCACATTGCGTGGGCTGGCTCAGGCGCGCTCCCCGGCGCTCGGGGCCGTAGAATCGTTTCTAAGCGCGTTGGGGCCGCCACCCACCAACACGGGGGTTAGGGGTTCGCCACGCGCAGACGGTCCCTCACCGCGAAGGCGATGGCTATCACCGCGCTCCGCACCACCCGCCGCCGTTCACTCAACTCGGCAACATCGTCAAGCGTCCACGTGCCAGACGCCCGCGCCGCGTCCTCCACCGCCTGCAACAGCGCAAACTCCTCCGTTGCCGCCTCCAACTCTGCCCTTTCCTGCGCATTCGCCAACGCCAACGCCGCATCGAACAAGAGGTCCCACGCCTCCTCCCTCGTCGCGATCAACACCTGGAGCGCCGCCAGCGTGCCCAGATCATCCGCCAACGCCTGCGCCGCGTCCACCCGCGCCGCGAGCGGCGGCGGGTCCTCCGACAACCTCCCGTCCTCCGTCCAACCCCTTGCCAGCACCTCAAACTCCTCCAAAGCAGAGTCAACCTCCTGGCCCGCTAGCGGCACGGCGATAGCGAGGCCCGCCAGAGCGAGCAGGTAGCGGGCCGTTCCCATTCGGTTTGCCTCCTTCGGTCCTCTCTCACCCACAGACAGACCCCGGAGGGCCAGATGGGCAACACGCTCGCTTCCGCGTTTCATAACGGCAAGACTGACCGCCGCCGCCGCATCAAGACGACCTTGCCCGCCCGGAGACCCGAACGCCTTCTTCCCACGCCAACCGGCCCCGGCCCTCACCCCCCCCCTCCCCCCCCCGGTTTCGCGCGTCAAGACGGCCCGGCGATACGTACCACGTCTGGCGTACAGGAGAGGAGGACGACGGCAGCCCATGACTTCGGTATCCATCACATTACGATCCAACTGGAGTACACGGCGGATGGCTGCACCGAACACCACCACGTCGACCATCTGTACGCCCACAGCGCCGACGAGCGGATTTTCTAGCCTGCACTTCTCCCCAGAGAAACAATTCGGCGGCGGTCGGCAAGGGGAGCGCCCTCGACAGGTTGCCGTTCGCCGTCAGCGCGTAGGGCGTATTGGGAGTCGAAGGGATACAAACAGACAGGAGCTGCAAGGCGACGGTCGACGGCTTTGCGACTTGGCGCTGCCGGCCTGGATGGCCGAAGGCTACGGCCTCTTACCCGAGGATGTCGGCAGCGAGGATGAGATCCGGGACGTCGTAGCGGAGGGTGACCCGGACCGACACCCATAGGGAGACTCGTGGAGAAGGAGGTGCAGGGCCAGGCCCACGTTCAAAGAAGTCGGCAGCGGGCACTTATGCGGGTAGGCCGGTAGTACTCTGCGAGTTCTTCGACTCAAGTGAGCTTGTGCTACGTCCGCATCGATTATCTTCACGGTTGACACTCTGCTGGTAATGCTGTAGCCATCTGCCAGATGGCCGCCCGTTTTCCTCGCTCCGAATCGGAGGCCCGTGGATCACAGGAACTGTTTGCAAAGGAGACCTCCCGCGGCGGACTGGCGACACGCACGTGGTCTACGTGCCGGTCAACGTCGCCGAATGTCGACTCGCGCCGCTATACGTTGGGTCCGTGACCCGCACCTACGTCGCCGTCATCGTTGTGCGTCCCGTGGTGCTAGCAGCGCTCTGGTTTCTATCGGGTCACGTTGCGCCGTGAAGGGGCTCTGCAGGACGGCGGTCGGTCTAATCCTCTTCTGCTTCTTCCTGACTGCGTGGCCGCGGCTGGCCGCGGCGCAGGCGGGCGAGATTACGGGTGTGGTCGTGGATGCGACCGGCGGCGTGCTACCCGGCGCCACCGTCACGCTGAGCGGCGGGCCCGATATACCGCGGGAGGTGCAGGCGGATGCGCGCGGCCGGTTCACGTTCACGGACCTCTCGCCCGGGGCCTACGCGGTGACCGTCTCTCTGGGAGGCGTCGGCGCGGTGACGGTGGACGGTATCGTGATCGCCGCCGAGCCGGTCGAGCTGCCGGCAATCACTCTGCTCGTCGTCTTCGCCGAGGCGGTGGTGGTGACGGCAACCCGCCTCGAGGAGCCGCTGCGACAGGTGCCGATGAGCATCTCGGCGGTGAGCGGTACCAACATCGAGCGGCGGGCAATCGGGAACCTCACTGAGCTGTCGCGCTGGACGCCCGGCCTGACGGTGGTCGACCAGGGTGCCCGCGGCAGCAACGTGGTCATCGCGCGCGGCCTGCACACGGATGCGCTAACCGGCTCCGAGCAGGCCGGCAACAACTACAACAACGGCGTCGCCACCTACCTGGGCGACATTCCGCTCGCTGTCGACCTACGGCTGCACGACATCGAGCGGGTGGAGGTGCTGCTCGGACCCCAGGGCACGCTATACGGTGCCGGAACGCTGGCGGGAGCCGTACGCTACCTGCCGCGCCGACCGGACACGGAGCGGCGCACGTTCGAGGTCCGTGGCGACCTCTTCGCTCTGGCCCACGGGGGCGCCCCGGGCTCGGACGTCGGCCTCACCTTCAACCTGCCGCTTGCTTCCGGCAGGCTGGCGCTACGCGGCTCCGTCGACCGTTATGCGGATCCCGGGTTCATCGACTACCACTACCTGCTGCGTACGCCGGGCGTCTCCGAGCCGGAGCCGAACCTTAGCGATCCCGAGGCGGTGGCCGTGAATCTGCGCCGGGAGCCCGACGCCAACACGGAGGAGACGGTCTCCGCACGGCTATCTTTGCTGTGGCAGGCGACCTCGGAGCTGTCAGCCTTGTTCGCCTACCATCTGCAGGATCAACAGGTCGGCGCGCGGCAGATCAATCATGCTCAGTCGTTTGACACCGGCCGCTACGTCGCCGCGCACCGCTTTCTCGAACCGAACGATCAGAGGAACCAGTTGTGGAGCCTGGAGCTGACCTGGGCGCCGGGTGGCGTGGAGCTGACAACGGCAGTCGGATTCTCGCGCTTCACCGCGCACGGACAGCGGGATCAGACCGACCTGTTGATCCAGGAGTTTGGCATCGCGGGGCTGCTGCCGGGCGAGTTCCCGGCGCTGGCAAGAGCGCGGGCGATCGATCCAGGCGTCTCGGCCACCGACCTGACCTCGCAGTTCCGAGCCTTCTCGGCCTATACGCGCGAGGATTCGTGGGAGGAGCGGTTCAACTGGGAAACGCGCGTCGTCTCAACCGGCGACGGGCCGTGGCGCTGGGTCGGCGGCATCTTCTTCAACAACTACGACAGCAGCGGGACGAGCTTCGAGTTCACGCCGGGTCTGACGGAATTCTCCGGCGTCAGGCCCATCCTCGGGGGGAGCCCGGCGTCCGAGCCGATCGAGTATTGCACCCTAGGGAACCAAGCGGTGGAGGAGCGGGCGCTGTTCGGGGAAGTCTCTAGCGAGCTAGGAGTCTGCGCCGCAGAAGCACAGCTGACTGAGCCGAATGGTCATCGAGCCGTCCGCGGCGAGGCGGATCCGGGTGATTGGGAGGTTGAGGACTTGTGTCTGCGACGGATCGGGAGAGCGGAATGGATGCGTTGGGGGGGGCAAGAGAGCTACGAGAGCCCTCGCGCCGGCAGATGCGGGTGAACCCTCGTGCAGTCATGCCGCCTGAAGGGTGTGCAGCCGCTTCACATTGAGTGCCAGGCACACGAGGGTCCACTCGGCCCGGACCTTCTCGAGGCCCCGGAAGCTGAATCGTCGAAAGCCCATCACTTCCTTGATCCAGCCGATGGGCGCCTCGGCCTGCGACTTTCGCCGTGCGTAGCGTCTGCGGCCATCTTCGCTCGCCAGCTTCTCCGCCATGCGGACTTTCGCCGGATATTCCTCCTTGTCAACCGTGGGGGCGGCCTTGCCCTCCCGGGCCAGCGCCACATACCCGTCGATGTCTCGCTCTTCCAGTTCCTCGAGATCCCGCTCGTTGCAATAGCCCGTGTCCGCCAGCACCTGCGCCGGCGTCTCGCCGTACGCTTGCGCCACCGCGTCGACCATGGGCACCAGCTGGCCCTGGTCGCTCGCGTTGTCCGTCACCTCGGCCCCGACCACCAGCTGGTTCTCCCCCTCCACGACCGTCTGTGCGTTGTAGCACTGCTGGAACCCCTCCGAACTCGTCTTCATGATCCGGCTCTCAGGGTCCGTGAAGTTGCTCTGCGCCGCCTCGTCCGGCTCTCCGTACTCCCGCTTGTAGGGCCTGCCGCCCTTCGGGTTGCGCGTCTGCCCCGGCTTGCGGCCCCGTGCGTCGTCCGCCGCTCTCTGCTCGGCTTCCAGGCGCGCCTTCGCCTCCCGGATCGCCGCCAGCCGGTCCTCGCGCCGCTTGAGCTCCTCCGGCACCTCGTCTCCGCATGCTTCCTCGCCGTAGCGCTCGTCTTCCGCTTCGTCCACCGCCTCGGCCCTCTCCAACAGCCCCCGGATCTCCGCCTCCAGCCGAGGCTCCCCGGTCACCATCCGGCCGTAGCTCATCGCCTTGCGCTTGTTCGCGTTCGCCCGAACCTTCGTCCCGTCCACCGACACCCTGCCAAGCCCCGCCAGCCCCAAGGCCCGCGCGAGCATCACCACCTCCACAAACACCGCCCGGAAATCCCCGAGATGGCGCTTGCGGAACTCGCACAGCGTCCGGTGCTTCGGGAAGTTCTCCGCCGCCAGCATCCGAAACGCGACATCCTCCTCCAGCTTCCTCGCCATCTTCCGCGACGAGAAGGTGCCCGTCGCATACGCGTAGATCAGCACCTTGACCATCATCCGAGGGTCGTACGGCGAGTTGCGCCGCCCGTCCCCCCGGTACCGCCCGTAGAACGCGCTCAGCTCCACCGCGTCCACCAGGTCGCTCACATGGTGCGCCAAATGACCCTCCGACACCCACTCCCGAAGATCCGGAGGCAGCAACAACATCTGCTCCGGATCGTACGGTCGAAATGTCGTTCCCATTCACCCCCCTCGGTGATCCGCAAGCCTTCCCAATGCCTTCGCTACCACCAAAGATAGCCGCCGCAGGGTTCTGCGGCGCAGACTCCTAGGGGACCGCTGGCGCCTTACGGCTGGCGGCCGCTGGTTCGGCTACCGCATCGAGACGGGCAGTCTCACCGAGTTCCCCTACACGCCCCTGTACAACTCGCCGTTCACCGACTTCGAGTCCGACGACCGTGGTGTACTGTTCAAGGCGAGCGTCAACTACCGCTTCGACGACCAGACGAACGCCTACTTCACCCGCTCGGAGGGGTACCGCATCGGGGGCAGCAACAACTTCCGCGTCTGCTCCGACGAGGAGATCGCCCTGCTCACCGACGCGGACCCCAGTAACGACCCGCCGCAGTCTGGCTGCATCTACGAGGATCAGGCGCTGATCCGGCCCGACATCACTACCAACTACGAGGTCGGGGTGCGCCGCTCGTGGCGCGGCGGACGGTTCAGCGCTAGCGGCACGTTGTTCCACGTCGACTGGGAGGACATTCAGGTCGCTGGGCTCACCCCCTTCAGCGCGGAGCCGATCACGCTGAACGGCGCAGGAGCCGTGAGCCGTGGTGTCGAGCTGGCAGGGGCCGCCGGCCTGACGAGCGCGTTGCGCCTCCGCGGATCATGGTCCTACACGCGCGCCGAGCTGAGCCAGGACTCGCCCGGCCTCCTCGAAGGGGGCGCCGACGCCTTTGAGGGCGACCGCCTGTCGGGTGCCCCGCGGCATCAAGGCAGCTTGCTCGCCTCTTATGCCCGGCTGCTCGGCGGCAGCACCGCGCTCGAGCTGCTGTACGGCTACACCTACATCGGCGACGTGCTCACGCGGATCGGGTTGCGCGCCGGCGGCGAAACGCTCCCGGCCTACGATCTCCACAACGTGTCGGCCTCGATCTCGAAGGACAATTGGACCCTGACGTTCTACGCCGACAACCTGCTCGACAAGTACGCCGTGACTAGCGTGCGCCAGACGCCCGGCCACATCGGGCGCACGGAGGACGGTTTCCGGTCACGCCGCTACTTTGCCAACGTGCTCGCCCCGCAGCAGGCTGGCGTGCGCATCCGCTACGCCTTCGAGTAGGCCCGGCGGCCTGCTGCTCCCGTGCGCGAGTTCGCAGTGATAATATCCCTTGTCAGCACAACCTTGAGTGCCTGCTTGTGGAATGAACTGCGCCAGGTTTTCGGCACACCGTCTTGTGCCAGTCACGTGGCCATTGCAGTGTTCAAGCGGCCATGGTATGCCAATCCCGCGTCGACCTTTCGCTGGGTCCCGAAGCCTTGGAGGAGGCGAAGGCGACTCGGAGAGGTAGGGGTCACCATGATACGGCGACCTCGATTCGGCTGTAGAACGTGCGGGCAACCAGACTCAGGAATCGAATAAGCGCAAGGAGCGGAAAGGGGACCGGGGCCGGCCGAAAGGCCTTGCGCACCCACGCCGACCGCCACTTGCCACGGTTGAACAAGCGCCGCCGCGGCCTCCACGTCTCCCGCCCGTATGAGTCTGCTGACCTCCCCGAAACCGGACCAGCTGGTAGAGGCGAACTGCAGGACCGGATCGGGGAATCCGATCGCCGGGTCGCTGAGGGTGGGTGGTTTCGTCCACAGGTCGTCTTCCGCCCAGCGGGCCGTGCATATCGAATCCTGTCTTGGGAAGATTGCGTGGTTGCCCGATGCCGATCTAAACGAATCTCCAGTAGGAGAGCGACAGGGCACGATCGGAGGAGGCGATCATCGTGAACGACCCATTGAACACGGAAGAGGGAATGGCCGCTTGGGCAACCGGTCAAGCACGTTGCTCACCTTGTGATTCGCCGGCTTCGGGCCAAGTCTGTCTCGCCGCGTCCGGCGAGCCCGTGAATCCAGACGCTAAGGTAGAAGAGAGGCCTTTAGTGACGCCTCGTTGGGGTGATGCCCCGAAGATCAAGGATGGGCGTCGTTTCTTCGCCCCCGCCCGCGGTCCCTCGTCCGCGGGGAGGGCCCCCTTGGGGGTCCATAACCCGTACTCAGACCCCGTCCGACCCGGGCTCTGGGCGGCATGCCTGCAGGCGAGCGGCTCCGGATCCCTCAGATCCCGCGCTTAGTGCCGGCACGCCTCCTTACGGATCCACGTGCTGAAGGAACCTCTTCACGCCGTTCTCGATGGTCATGATGACCGCGCTTTTTGTCGGATGGCGCTGTTCGTTGTAGTGGGCGATGTGGGTTGCCCCGGCGTATCCTTCGGTAGCTAGCAGTTCCTGGCGCACGGCGTCTGCGTCGAGGCTGCCCGCTCGCTCTGCGGCTTCCAAGAGCAACCGCACCGCATCGTAGCTCACCGCATCGCCGCCGGTGGGGACAGTCCCGTGCAGACCCTGATACGTGTCGACGAATGCGCGTGCGCTTGGCTCGCTCGTGTCCGGCGAAAAGTGGCTGCTGAAGAAGCTGCCATCGATGGCGGCTTCTTCATTGTCCAGCAGCGTCGGATTGTCCCACGCATCCGCCCCGAGAAAGAGCGTCGGTTCCCCGGCACCGTCTTGCAGCGGTAGGGCGCGCGCCTGCGTGGTCACGAGCGCCACTTCTGCCGGCAGACCCGGGAGAAACATGGCCCCAGGAGTAGCCGCCGCGATGCGCGCCAATTGCGCGGCAAACTCCGTCGCACCGCCCTCGTAGGACTCGTCGGCGACGATCGTCCCTCCAAGGCCACCGAAATGGTCGATGAAGAATTCGCCGATCCCCTCGCTATAGACTTCTCCCTGCTGCGTCAGGACAGCGGCTGCGGTCACCCCGAGGGTCTCCGAGGCGAATTGCGCCATGACGCGCCCTTGAAACTGGTCGGTGAACGCGGCCATGAAGACAAGGTCGCCGGCTTCGGTCACGGCTGGGTTGGTGGCCGCCGTCGTAACCATCGGCACACCATGACTCTGGGCCACGGCCCCTACCTCGATGGCGTGCGACGAGCGGTTGGGGCCAATGAGGGCAACGACCTCATCGGCGAGAATCATGGTCTCTGCGGCCTGAACCGCAGCCGCCGCCTCCTGCAGGTCCATCTGGATGACCAGTTCGACGGAGCGACCCAGCAGCCCTCCGCGCTCGTTGACTTCGTCCACCGCAATCCTGGCTCCGTTCAGATAGGTGATCCGGTCGCCCGAAACCAGGAATCCAATTTTCACGGCGGCATCGCCGGGTTCCAAAATGGAAGTCGGGGCAGTCTCATCGGCACATGCGGCCAAGACGATCGCCGCGACGCAGGCAACGTAGAGTGGTCTCATGTAGAGAAGTCCGAGTGGGGTGGTCCTACCTTGTTGGACAGTCCGAGGGCACAGCGCTGACGTGGACCGCGAGCTTCGTGGGGCAGGCTGTGCCCCCCTGCAGTCGAGTTTCTGCGTCCGTTCTTTTTCGAGCCCCGGTAGTCCGTACGCGGGAGATCGGCAGGCGCTCACGCTCCACCCGTAGCCAGGTTCGCGGCCCACAGGGAGGTGTTCATCACGTGGTTTCAGGAGAGGTTGGGTCAATAGGTGTGTAAACGTATCAGGCGGCGTTTTTCCGCTGTTGGGTTGAGACGGGCTTTCCGTCTTCGAACTTTCTTCCTTCAAATACGTCCTTGAGAAGGTGAGGAGCGTCGAGCCTTCGGAACCGCTTCTCGGCCACCAAGAGCAACTTCCAGATCAGCGCCGTAGCGCTCTCGACCCGCTTGAATCGCTTCGCCGCCGTCGTCCTGAGCCGTAGCGCAGCGAACGGGCTCTCGACCACGTTCGTCGTGCGTAGATGCTTCCAGTGATCCGCGGGGAAGTCGTAGAACGCCACCATCCGCTCCCAGTCGTCCTCGAGTACGTCCACCGCCTTCGGATACCACGGCCTGTAGCGCCTGGCGAACACTTCGCGGGCCTTCACAGCCTCGGCCCGGCTCGGTGCGTAGACCACGGCCCTGAGAAGATCCTTCGCCTCGCTCTGCTCCCGCTGAGGCAGCCGGTCCAGCACGTTCCTTCATCTTGTGGTTCCAGCACCGTTGCTCGCCCGCCTCAGGCCATACCTGCCGTACTGCGCCCCAGATCGCCGCGTTACCGTCCGCCATCAGAAGCCGGGGCGCCTCGATGCCGCGTGCCTTCAGATCCCGCAACACCTCGGAGCAGGACTCGACCGACTCTCGGTAGCCCGATCTCAGGGCCAACACCTCCTTCGTCCCGTCTCGCATCGCGCCGAGCACCACCAGCAGCGCCGCCTTGTCTCGCTCGAGCCCTGCCTTCACGTAGATCCCGTCCGCCCATACGTAGACGACCTCACGGCCCTCCAGGCGACGCTGGCTCCATTCCTCGAACTCCGCCGTCCATCCCGCCCCAAGTCTCCGAATCGAAGACTTCGACAGCGGTGCCCCCTCGCCTAGCAGTCCCCGCATCGCCAGCTCGAAGTCTCCCTCTGCCAGTCCGTGCAGATACAGCTCCGGAAGCAGAGCGCCCAGCTCCTTCGTCCGCCTCGCGAACAACGGCAGCACCCGACTCTCGAACCGCTCCTCGACGCCCCGAACCCGAGGGCGTCGGAGTGTGATCGTGCCCGAGCTCATCGCCAACCGCCTCGGCTTTCCAT
Organism: Longimicrobiales bacterium; assembly: GCA_965238005.1. Lineage (GTDB taxonomy): Bacteria > Gemmatimonadota > Gemmatimonadetes > Longimicrobiales > Gaopeijiaceae > CBDCKN01. Next base: position 499,559 of record OZ250165.1, on the reverse strand, counting down.
ATCCGTTGCGGTAGCCCTCGGCCGAGTCCACCGTACTCCTGCGCTCTGACTTCTCCCGGCCGAGCAACTCCGTCACTTCCTCCTCCAGAATCCGCTGGACCATCTCCTGGGCCTTCTCACGAACCAGCGCTTCCAAGCACTCCCACGTCGGCGTGCTTGGACTCACTCTCGGGTCCCACCATATTCTTCCTCACGAGGCGTCGTTCCTTTCCCCCGGGCGCTCACCCGGGATTCGCTGGTTAACTTCTTACTACCTAGCGGAAGGGTACGTCGCCTCTTTTTTTACACACCCTTTGATCCTAGCATCGGTATGGAAAGCCTAACGAAGCAGTTCGAGGAACGCATGGCGGCGTTCCTTCGGCGCACGCGGCTGACGCCATCGGAGTTCGGGAAGCGGGCGATCGGCGACCGGAAGACCGGCCTGCCCGCGGATCGGTGCCGCGATTGGTTGAGCCGTTCGTCGGCTGTCGCGCTGGTGCTTTGGATGTGCGTGAAACGAACGGCCCGTGGTCCGTGGCAGCCGCCCATCCGCCGTCCGTGGTCCGTGGGTTTCTGTCCTAAACCCAACGGGTAACACGACTTACGACCTTCGCACACACCACGTGATACACGTATCTCATAGGGTGTTGCCAAGCCGTTGTCCCATCGGGACTTACGAAGACTGATCCCGGCTTCACGGCCCAGTTGAGGACCGCGAGCAGGAACTTCAAGTCGCGTTCGATCATCCGGTCGGCCACCGGCTTGCCGCTCGGGCCAACCCTGCCCGCGCGCCGCTCCCGGATGAAGCGGTCCCAGTCGCGCTGGGAGAGCGTTGCGGGCTTCCGGTCCCTGCCGAAGCACCCGAGGAACATCCTCATCGCGCCCCTGTCGTGCAGCCGCGACTGCCCACGCTTGGTGGGCGTCACCTCTTCACCGTAGATGTCAAAAAGCCGCTCCAGGGTGAGCGGCTCGGGCTCGGCTTCGGCCTTGCGGTGGAGCTCCGGCCCGAGGTAGCCAGCGGCGAACTCGTCCGCCTGCCGCTTCGCCCGTCTCCAGTCGCGGTGCTTCAGCGACCTTGTGAGCCTGCGCCCGTTCTCGCGCCACTCGATCTGGAACACGCCGGTCTTGGGATCGGGAAAGACCCGTACCCGGTTCCGGCCCCATTCGCCGGCGCCGTAGGAGCGCCGGATAGGTTTCGTGCGTGCCATCATTCGATTCCTCTCTCGATGATGGACTGCACGATCTGCGCGTTGGAAACTTCGCCTCGGCTAGGCTTTTCCACCAGTCGCGGCTCGGCTGGTGCCTTCCGTGGCAGGTGGCTGCGAGCGATCCTGGGCGCGCCGGGTCTTCCGGTGTTGGGGATCTTGCCGTCCCGCACGAGGCGGCCGAGATGGTCAGCGGAGTAGCCGCTGTCCCTGGCTGCCTCCGTCAGCGAGAGGGTGGTCTCGTCCCTCTCCCTGAGCGTGGCCTCGAGCTCGGCCGCGCAGCTTTCGATCGCGACGGCCGGCGTCTCGCCCCCGTACCGGCGGAGCGCCTTGGCCTGCGTCCGCCAGGTGGCTGGCAGGGTCTCGACGGACGCGCCGCGAGGTGTGCGCGCACGTTTGGGTCGATCTCGTCGGCCCGCCGCCCGCCCGGTCTCCGCTTTCATTCCCAGTCGCCCTCGGCGTCTCTGCGGAGCGCGTCGGTGAGGGCCGGGTCCCCCTCGCCGCGCCGAACGGAGCGTTCGGCGAGATCGACGCGCCGCCCGAGGTCGGCGAGCCCGGCGGCGCGTGCGACGGCGTAGATGGCGGCCGCGACGGCTGCGAGTGCGAGCGCCAGGTGCAGGGCGAGCAAGACGCCGTGTTCGGCGAGGAGGAGCGGCCAATACGGCGCGAGGTATTCGAGGCGCGGCCCGGCGAGCAGCACGGCAGACCCCGCGATCGCGGCGGTGAGGCCGGCGCTGATTTTCCAGGGTTGCATGGCGGGCTTCTCCCGTAGTCAGAGTTCGACTGCGGCGGGATCGCGGTCGGCGGGTCCCCGCAGCCAGGAGCCGTCGTCGCCGCCGCCCAGGCCGAGCGTGCGCAGCAGCCGCGCCGCGGCCGGTCCGTTGGCGTGGAGCGCGAACCCGGCCGCCGCTTTCGCCTTGATGGCCCCTTCGCGGTAGTTGCCGGACGCGACCTCGATGTTGACGCGTCCGGTTCGCCCCTCAGAGTCGGTGTACTCGATCTGGGCGTCCGGATAGAGCACGTGCCCTTCGTCGTCGACCGGGAGTCCGAGTTCGCCGGCGGTGCGGTGCCGTTCGGCATCGGCGGCCCGCTTGCCGTCCTTCAGCCGCGCCGCCTCGCTCCCGCGCGCGACGGTGCTCTTGAGTTCGGTGTCGAGCCGGAGGCGCCGCACTGCTGCGCCCCGGTCGAGCAGGCGCTGCTTCTCCTTCATGCAGGCGCGGTAGACGGCGGTGTCGTGCGCGGCTTGCGCAGGCCGGGTGCGTGCGAACCGGATTTCCTGGCTGGGATCCATTCCCCGTTCAGCGGCCCGCTTCCGAGCTTCGGCCACGCCGCTGCGGGTGAGCGTCAGGACCTTGAACGGGTTGCCCTTGGGTCCGGTGGCCGTGGTCTCGGTGACGAGCCCGTCCCGTACCCAGGCGTTCACGGCCCGCCGGGTGGTGTAGGGATGGCCCCCGAAGCGGGCCTCGGCCAGATCGCGGTACGAGACGGCGCCGTAGACGCGATGTCGGCGAGCCCGCGCGCGCACCGTTCGGGGAAGGAGGTGGACCCGCGGTCCCGGCTCGCGGCGTATTCTCGGCGGTGGCCGTCCCGCATGCGGTAGCGATTGCGGCTGGGTGGCGCGGCGGTCCGCGGGTCCGGTTCGACCGTGCGGTCGAACATCTTCTGGCTCCTCACCGACCGTCAGCGGCGCGGCCCGAAGGTCCGCTGCGGCACGGGGAGCGGCGGCACGGGATGGACGATTCGCTCAGGCGCCGGCGCGCGGGTCGCGGCCACGGCCGCGGGTTCGCGCACGGCCTCGCGCTCGCGGTGCCGCGAGAGCACGAAGTCGGAGATCTTCTGCGAGTCGGCGGCGGCGCGGCGGATCTCGCGGGGGTCCTCCTCGAGTGCGGCGATCCAGCCCTCGACGTACGCGGCGCCCCGGCTCGGGTCATGGCCGACGCCCACGCGCTCGCCCGTCATCATGGCACTGATTTCGGCGCGTAGCTCCTCCTTCGCGTAGGCCGGCGACCCGAACCCTTCAGAGATCCCTTGGGTGAGCGTCTCGCGGTTCATGCGCTCCGGGTGGCCGGTGCTGTGCCCCAGCTCGTGCAGCGCGGTCTGGTAGTAGTGGTTCGCGGAGGGGAACTGTCCACGCTCGGGGAGCACGATCTCGTCGCGGTTCAGGTTGTAGAACGCCCGGTCGCCCGCCACGTGACGGACGGGCACCCCGCTGTCCTCGAGGACGCGTTCGGCCTGCTGGTGGGCCTTCCAGAGCGGCTCGGCAGCGGGCGCGGGCCGCGCGGGCAGCCCGTCGGCCTGCTCGGCGTTGAAGACGGTGTACTGCCGGACGACGGGCGTGGGCAGGCGCTCGTGGCGGTAGACGCGCTTGCCTTCGTTGTCCCTCTTGGGCCGACCGCGCTCGTCGGTGACGGCGATCTTCCGGTGGTCCTGGAACGAGAGGATGCGAGTGCCCTGCTCGCCCTTGCGGACCTGTCCGTCCCGGGCCTGGATCTGGCGGTAGGTGCCCCAGCGCACGTCGCCGTAGCCGCGCTCCTGGGCCACGGCGGCGAGATGGAGGCTGTTCCCGCCCCTGTAGGAGCGGCCCGTATCGACGTTGGAGGGGAGCACGCGCTCGCCCGGCCCCCAGGGCTTCTGCCACGGCGCGGTGCCCTGGCGGATCTGCTCGATGATCCCCTCGGCGAACTGGCGGTGGTATTCGTCGTGTTTCATAGCTCTTCCTCCTCGGGGCCGTGCGGATCCTCTCCGGCGTCGCGGATCTCGTCCTCGCTGCCCACGTCCTCGGAGAAGAGGCCGTACTCTTCGGCCAGCGAGGCCGGCACCTCGAGGGCCTCGCCTCCATCGCGCGCGAGTTCCCGGTCGAAGTCATCGAGCGTCTCGACGCGAACGATGTTCTCGTCGCCTTTCATGGGTTCACCTCCTTGGTGTGTGGGTGCTGTTCTTGCGGGGCTTCGTCGGCCCCGCTCCGGATCGGTTCGGCGATCCAGCGGCCCTTGGCCGCGTCGTAGCCGCGCACTTCGAGCGCCTCCTCGACGAACCGCCTGCCCCGTTGCCGGGCCGTGTGCAGCACAAGTGCGATCCCGTCCACGACGCCCCGGCAGGTGACCTCCCAGGGAAGCGCGCCTTCGGCCTGCATGGCGCAGCTCGCGAGGCGCGAGAGCGCGGAGCGGGCGTTGTTCGCGTGGACGGTGGTGAGCGAGCCGCCGTGGCCGGTCTTGAGCGCCTGGAGCAGATCGGCGGCCTCGCCGCCCCTGACCTCGCCGACGACGATGTGGTCGGGCCGGTGGCGCAGCGCGTGCCGCACCAGGTCGCGGATCGAGACGGGGGTCTCGGTGCCGACAGCGCCGGCCTCGAAGCGGAGGCAGTTGGCGCGCTCGATCCTGAGTTCGAGCGTGTCCTCGATGGCGACGATCCGCTCGTCTTCGGGCAGCAACTCGATCAGCGCGTTGAGGAGCGTCGTCTTGCCCGAGCCCGTGCCTCCGGAGACCAGGATGTTCCTGCGGGCCAAGAGGGCCGACCGGGCGGCCCCGAGGACCGTCTCCGGCAGCGAGCCCATGCGCACCAGGTCCTGAGCCGAGAACGCGCGGCCCCCGAACCGGCGTATGGTGATGGCGACCTCGGGACTCGCGGGCGGCGTGCAGATGGCGACCCTTGAGCCGTCATCGAGACGGGCATCGAGGATGGGTCTGGCGGCGGGATCGAGGCCGAGCGGCCGCGCGATGTGGATCGCGGCGCGGTGGAGCCAGGCGGCGGTGAGTCCCGGCGCCTCGTGGGGCTCGAGTCGGCCGCCTCGCTCGATCCAGACGTTGCCGGGTCCGTTGATCATGATCTCGGAGACCTCCGGGTCCTCGAGGAGCGTCTCCAGGCCCGGAAGGAACGGCTTCAGGTGCGCGATCCCGCTTGCGCGCTTCATATCCGGCCCTCCTCGCGGAGCCGCCAGTAGCCCACGTCCCTCGGCAGGTAGTGGGGTTTCAGGTAGACGCGCCGGGCAGGGAGCGACTTCGTGCCGTCGTAGGGCAGACAGATCGCCTGGTAGTTGGCCAACAGCGCGAACTCGCGCGGCGTGAACACGGGCTCCCTCTGCTGCCGGAACGACTTGCTCGCGCCGATCGTGCCGCGGCCCCCGCCGGCTCGCCCGGACAAGAGCGAGAACTCGGGCCTGCCCGTGGTCTCGGTGAACGTGTAGGAGGGCTGCGTCTTCATGACGCTGCCGCACATCTCGGACGCGATCCGGGCCGACGACTCGTCGGACAGCGACAGGAAGATCCGGGTGCGGAGCGTCTGGAGGAGCGTGCGCCAGGCCTCGCCTCCGGGCAGCACGGAGCGGAGCGAGGAGATCGACTGCGTGGCGACGATCGGGACGCAGCGGCACTGCCGGGTGAGCGCGAACGCCTTCTCGTCGCCCGAGGGATCGTCCTGGTCGACGGTCGCGAACGCCTGGTACTCGTCGCAGATGAACACGGCGGGCCGGAGGTAGCGTCCGGGCCGGCGGGCGGCCTCGGCGGGCCGCCGCAGCAGCGCCTGCATCCAGGCGTTCTTGAGCAGGACGCCGATGGCGCGGGCGAGCGCGGGGTTCGCGCCCGCGGGCATGTTGAGCGCGAGGACCTTGCCGCCCTCGATCAGCTCGCTGAGCGGCGGCAGCCGGCGCCGGAGGCCCGGCACGGGCCGGACGGCCTCGGCGTCCTCGTCCGGCGCAGCACCATACATATGTATGGATTCGTCCGGGTCCGGAGGCGGCGGACAGAACATGCTCGCGACTTGCGGCTGATCGAAGAGCGAGAGGAAGACGGAGATGCCTTCCACGATCGAGGTGCGGAGCTTGGCATCGAGCGCCATCCAGTCGTTCAGGTACCACCGCTCGATCGCCTCTACCTGCTCCCTGAGCTCGCTGCCCGCACCGCCCTCGCTCTCCTCGGTCTCGAACGGGATCTCGAACTCCCCGAGCCGATCCCGGAGGACCGAGTCGAGCCGGCAGGTGGCCTTCTCGGTGCCGGCCACCGGCTCCCAGGCCCAGTCCTCGAGAGACTCCTTATGCGTGAACAGATCGCTGCCGGCGACGGTGACCCGGACCGGGCAGAGGCGGCCGACCAGATCCCGGGCCGCGCCGATCTTTCGCGCGAACAGCTCCGCGTCGATCGTGCAGCGGTAGACGTCCTGCAGAGTGACCCAGCCCCCCGGCAAGAGCCGGTACAACCTATCTAAAAGGCTCGTAAGTCGTTGTGGGTATTACCTAATCGGTTTGCGCGTGTCTAACAGTCCCCCCAGAGTTGCCCCATGATGGTACGCGCATCCAGCGGCCTCCATCAGCGTCCGCAGCGATCCAGCAATAGCGGAACCGCGGAACCATCGAACCATCCGGCGACAGTGAACTGACCTGACCCGCTGAAACGAGACCAGGTGCAATGTTAGGATCGACCTGGTCTGAAGCTTTTCAGCGAGGAGGTCAGGATGGGAAGGAAACGACACACTCCGGAGCTGATCAGCCGGGAGCTCGGCATCACCGAGCAGACGTACTACCGGTGGAGGCGGGAGTACGGCGGGATGAAGGTGAGCCAGGGGCACGGCGCCTGAAGGAGCTTGAGCGCGAGAACGGGCGCCTGAAGCGAGCAGTGGCGGACTTGACACTGGACAAGCTGATCCTGGAGGAAGCGGCCAAGGGAAACTTCTGAGCCCCGAGCGCCGACGACGTTGTGTGGTGCGTGTACGTCAGCAGCTCGGGGCGTCGGAGAGGAGAGGGTGCCGGGTGCTCGGGCAGCCACGCACGACCCAGCTACCGGCCAGCCACCTTTTCGGCGTTGACTTCTACTGCATCGTATCCGCGCCCGCCTGGCAGGCCGCTTGATTCCTGAGAGCCCATGGCCCCACTGCACCCGACTGCCCCCACGATCCGGTCGCCGACCATCAGAGCTCGGCATGGCGAACAATCAACTTCTCGAACGTCATATCAAGCTTATTGCGATCACGCAGTACCCTGAACCCTTTTTGCAGGTCGGGGCTGCGCATGAGTCTGGAAAGCGCGGCTATTGGGACTGTGCCGTTCGATCATCTGCCGCGTGCGCTACGCTGCGCCTCCAACAGGATGTCGGGATTCTCGTGGACCAGTCACCCATGGCAACGTTCACTTCCAATTCCTGGTGAATCCGCGTTCGGGCAGGTCGGTCGTGACCGCCAGCCTGCAGCCGTCGTCGGTTATCAACTCCGGCGCGCCAACCACCACCAGGCGATCCACACCGGCAGGCTGATCACGGCCGCATAGATCGCGATCGCCAGCGGCCCGAGCAGCCCCGCCAACAGCGACGCCGCCACCGTGACAGCACCGAGCCCGATGCCCGCCCACCAGGCGCCGCGGCGGTAGCCCAGATGCCAGAGCCGCCGGCAACCCAGCGCCAGCGGCAGGCCGCAGGGCGCGACGAACACCAGCCCTCCCCCCGACATCAGCATCGCCATTACCCACATCCCGGGCGGCACCGATCCCGTCCCCGGTCCGAAGCGCACCGCCGCAGTCGCCATGACACCGGCCGGCAGCCACAGCAGCGCGAGCAGCCAGAAACCGCGGCGCCGGATGAATCCCCTCGTCTCCATGCCCCGACTATCGCAACCGCTTCCCCGTGGAGCAAGAGCAAAGCGTGCGCCGGGCGAACGCCCGGGACGCCAAAGGACCAAGGTGTAAGGACCAAGGTGTATTGATACGGTCATCACCTGACAGTTAGGCCGCCGGCGCGCGACCGTTAAGAGTCGGGCGCGGCGGCGGTGGCCACGCCGCTCCCGGAAGGGTTTAGGAATCGTTTTTTCACAACATCCGAACCTTTCGGGAGAACGACATGACGACCCCTGAACTGACGGATTTGGGGGATGCCAGGGTTCTGAACGAGCTGAGCGGTTCGATACCGCTCACAGATACTCTCCGGGCGACGGTCTCACTTGAGTGGCGACGGGACTCACGCCCGCCGGAGGGCCTCTCGAACGGTGACTTCAATCTTCGCACTGGCCTCAGCGTAGACCTCTGATCAAACCACGATGAACTCGGAGGGCGCATCACACCCCACACCCCTTGCGAACCGAATACGGCTCGCCTTCAGCCGACCGGGCAAGCCGACCGACAACGCCCATATCGAGGCGTTCAACTCGCTGCTTCGGCGTGAGTGCCTATCGGCAACACTGGTTCATCGATCTCGAGGACGCCCAGCGGGTCCTCGATCACTGGCGGGCCGACTACAACAACTTCCGCCCGCACGGAAGCTTAGCGTGTTCCTCCTGATCTCGTAGAACTGCTGCCGGCTGTTGTAGCCCACGATCTTGCACGCCTTGCTCACCTTGCCGAACTCCTGGGCCAGCTGTAGCAGACTCAGCTTGCGGCGCGCTATCTTTCCCCTCTGGACGGTGGCTATCTTTTCTCCCGTGTTCGCGGCGAATCTGAAGCGACGCTAGGAGGTCGACTCGTGATCGAAGTTGCTGGACGTAGGTTGGCTTTGGGCACTGGCCAGGGAGTTCAATCGTGTCCGTTGCGCGCGGTGGGACTGATGGTCACGGTGTTGCCGACGTTGGTGGCGTGCGCAACTCAAACCCAGCATGGCCCTCCCAAGCCCTCGGCGCCCGTGCCTGTGAGTCCGACGGTGCAGGTTCCCCTCACGGCCGATTCCCACCTCCATATCCTGGACTTTCTACAGAACGGCGAATACCTCGTCGATGGGAGGCTAGTCTACAGCTCTCCGGCCAACACTCTGCCCGCTGGCGAACGGGGCCGGCGTATCGAGGCGGTGCTGTGGGCCATGGACCAGGCCAACGTGAGCCACGCGGTCATCACGGGTATGCCCTTTCTCAAGAAATGGGCGGTGGGTGACCCCTCCCGGCCAACGTATTACCTGGATAGCAGTTCCCGCGTCGTGCGAGCGCGAGACACTGATTATGTCCTAGCACTAGCGATCGAAGACTACCGCCGAGTACACGGGGCGGCGGCTCAGCTCGAACGGCTGTTCCCGTTTCTCTCCGGATTCGACGGGACGGACCTCGGTGCGGTGGACATGATCGTAAAGCGCATTAAGGAATTCCCCGGTGTGTTCAAGGGAATCGGCGAGGTGATGTCTCGCCACGATGACTTGACCAACCTGACGACCGGTGAGCGTCCTCACGCGGATCACCCGGCACTGTTCCGCATCTTCGACTTCGCTGGCCGAGTCGGTCTACCCGTGAGCATTCACCACAACGTTGCCCCCATCTCCCCGCAAGGAGAGGCGAGGGACACCGACTATCTTCCGGAGCTGCTGCATGCGTTCAACGAGTTCTCCAACACGACCTTCATCTGGTGCCATGCCGGCATCAGCCGTCGCATAGTCGTCGATTCTCTTCCAGTAGTTCTGGCGTCGGTACTCGCGACTCACAGAAACCACGTCTACATTGACCTATCCTGGGTGGTCTACGAGGACTACGTGCTAGAGGACCTGAGTGCGTGGACGGGATTGATCGAGCAATACCCCGACAACTTCGTGATTGGATCAGATGCGGTTGGGCGCTACGAAGGGTACGAGGATACTGTCCGCCGGTACGATCGGCTCCTATCGAGATTGACCACTGGCGCTGCAGAGAAAGTGGCCCGGGACAACCTCCTGCGAATCATGCCAGAGGACGGGACCACCCTGGATCCCGGTTACGTCTATCCAGAAGAGGCTTATACACGGAGAGGAGGTCCCGACCGGTCCCGGTAAACACGTGTCGGACATGACGCCTTCCAAGCCGCTGCGGGACTTGTGCTGCGTTACTACCGGTCGGTGGACGCGACGATCACGAGATCGGACACGGTCCGTCGTGTTGTGGCGCGTACTCGTGCCTTGGACGAGGATCTCTTGAAGGGCTCGTCAACGGTTCCATACACCGCCGTCGTTGAGGAGCTCCTGGATCCGCGGTCCAATCGCACTCACGGACAAGTCATCACTGCTCAGAGAGCAGAAGAACTCGAGCTGAACATTGAGCATTTTTCTCCCGACCATCCTACGTGGGCGATGTACTGGAAACTCTACTGCCTTCAGCGGTGCGAAGTGCGGGACGACAAGAAGCTCTTCGAGTCTAATTTCCTATCGCTGACCATCGACGGCACCTGAGCCACAACACCGAAGGAACAGAAGGAAATCGAAGCTGTCCCAACCGTAGTTGAAGGTTCCTGATAAGGGGAGAAAGAAAAGTGGTGGCTCCGGGGGTCCCGGGCCGATAGGCTCGGGTAGGCAAAAACCCCAACACGGAGCCACCACGATGAAGAGAACGTACGAGGTAAGGGATCGGGCGGACAAGCGCGCGATCAGGGAGTTCCTGAAGCGGGAGGGGCAGTTTCTGCTTCCGATGCTTGAGCTCGTGGAGCAGACGGAGGTCGCGATCGACGAAGTCATCCAGGTGATGGGACGAGCGACGATCGAAGCGGTGCTGGAGATGAGCGCCGAGGGTGTGGCAGGCGTGAAGCAGGCAGGTCGGTCACGAGCGGAAGACGACACGGTGTGGTATGGCCGGCAGGGTGGTGTGGTTTACCTGTCGGACCGGAAGGTGCGTGTGGAGCGGCCACGGCTCAGGCGCCGGGGCGCCGGGGAGGGTGGCGAGGTCGAGGTGCCGGCGTACGCAGCGATGCGGAGACCGGGCGCCGTGGCGGATCGGATGCTCGAGGTCCTGATGGCGGGGGTGAGCACGCGGAAGTACGGCCGTGTGATCGGTGAGATGGCCGACACGGTCGGGGTGAGCAAGTCGGCGGTGAGCCGTGAGACGGTCGAGGCCTCGGAGCGCGTGCTGAAGGAGCTGATGGAGCGCCGGCTGGATGCGTGGGACCTCCTGGTGATCTACCTGGACGGGATCCAGATGGGCTCGCACCACGTGCTTGCTGCGGTAGGCGTGGACTCAGACGGAAAGAAGCACGTGCTGGGCGTGAGGGAAGGAGCGAGTGAGAACGCCGAGGTGACCAGCGCGCTCCTAGAGGATCTGGTCGAGCGCGGCCTGGACCCGGGCAGGCGGCGGCTGTTCGTGATCGATGGCTCGAAAGCGCTCAGGAAGGCGATCGAGAAGGTGTTCGGCCAACGTCACCCCATCCAGCGCTGCCGCAACCACAAGCTCCGCAACGTGCTGGGTCATCTGCCGAAGGATCAGCATCCTCAGGTGAAGGCGGCGTTCCGGGCGGCGATGAAGCTGGACGCGAAGCAGGGCGAGCAGAAGCTCGAGCAGCTCGCCCGATGGCTCGAGCGCGACCACCCCTCGGCCTCGGCCAGCCTACGCGAAGGCCTCAGCGAGATGTTCACGATCAACCGGCTCGGCCTCCCGCCGCGGCTGAGGAAGTGCCTGGGCTCGACCAACCTGATCGACAGCACCCACTCGGGCGTAAGACAGAAGACCCGCAGGGTGACCAACTGGAAGAACGGAGCGATGGCCTTGCGCTGGGCTGCGGCCTCGTTCGTGGAGACCGAGAAGAGCTACCGGAGGATCATCGGCTACGACCAGCTCTGGATGCTCAGGGCCCACCTCGACGACCATGAACCGGTTGCCGAAATGAGAAAGGCAGGCTAACAAGGAGACTCTCCGGAGCCACCACCTTCAACTGTCAGCGGGACACCATCAGGAAATCGGGCAAGGGCAGACACGCACCATGTGCCACGGCAAGGGCGGGAATTGGCGCAACAACACTGACCGTGTTTCCCAGCGTGCACGACACGCAGACCGAAGCCTAGAAGGTCGCGTGAGCTAGGATCAAAGGGTGTGTAAAAGAGAGGCGACGTACCTTTCCGCTGACCATTAACCAGCGAGTCCCGGGTTGCCACCCGGGGGAAAGGAACGTCGCCTCGTGAGGAAGGATATCGCGGGACCCGAGACCGAGTCCACCATGCCGATGTGGGAGGGCCTGGAGGGAGTGGTTCGTGAGAAGGCCCAGGAGTTCATCCAACAGATCATGGAGGAGGAAGTCACGGAGTTGTTAGGCCGGGAGAAGTCAGAGCGCAGGAGTACGGTGGACTCGGCCGAGGGCTACCGCAACGAGTACGGCAAGGCGCGGCGGCTGTCGATGAGTTCGGGCACGATCACGGTGCGACGCCCCCGGGTACGGGGTCTGGAGGAACGCTTCGAGAGTCGGGTGTTGCCGCTGTTCGCGAGACGGACGAAGGAGGTAGGGGAGTTGATACCGGAGCTGTACCTACACGGGTTGGCCGAGGGGGATTTCGAGCTGGCGCTCAGGGGCCTACTCGGTGAGGGGGCGCCGCTGTCGAAGGCTTCGATCCGCAGGCTCAGGGCCGTGTGGTCGAGTGAGTTCGAGATGTGGGCGAAGAGGTCCTTGGCGGACCGTGAGGTCGTCTACGTATGTGCGGACGGGATCTACGTGAAGGCGGGCCTGGAGCGAGCCGGTCAAGATTCCTGACCGGGGCGGATTGCTCGCCACTCACGGATCGATCACCCTATCATGGCCCCGAGAGAGTGCCGGGTTACGGGGTGGTCGCGAGGGCCACCCCCCGCTGGGTCCAGTCGACGATGAGTCTTCCGGGCGGGACCCGAGGACCAACCCGTAAGCCCTGACCTGACCCCCTGAAACGAGACCAGGTGCAATGTTAGGATCGACCTGGTCTGAAGCTTTTCAGCGAGGAGGTGAGGATGGGAAGGAAGCGACACACTCCGGAGCAGAGCATCACTGCACTGCGGGAGGCAGAGGTCGGTCTGGCCCGCGGCAAATCCGTGAAGCTGATCAGCCGGGAGCTCGGCATCACCGAGCAGACGTACTACCGGTGGAGGCGGGAGTACGGCGGGATGAAGGTGAGCCAGGGGCACGGCGCCTGAAGGAGCTTGAGCGCGAGAACGGGCGCCTGAAGCGAGCAGTGGCGGACTTGACACTGGACAAGCTGATCCTGGAGGAAGCGGCCAAGGGAAACTTCTGAGCCCCGAGCGCCGACGACGTTGTGTGGTGCGTGTACGTCAGCAGCTCGGGGCGTCGGAGAGGAGAGGGTGCCGGGTACTCGGGCAGCCACGCACGACCCAGTAAAGGGGGAGGTCCGGGTCGATCCTCGCGACCACCTCACGGGCGTCCGCAGCGAAGGCGCCCGGATCGCCAAGCGTCTTCACGGTGATGCTCGCGAAACGGAGGTTCTGTTGCTGCGCGATGGGCACGAAGAACTGGTCGGGAGGCACCCCATCGCCGCCCGCCCCAGGATCCCCGGTCCCGACGAAGATGTCGGGGACGAGCCCGACAATCGTCATCCAAGGCTGCTCATCGCCGGTCCGGAAATGGCGTCCGACGGGCGTCTCCGTACCGAAGTGCCTGCGAGCGAAGCTCTCGTTGACGATGACGGTGGGCATGGCTCCCGCCCGGTCCTCCGGCCCGAAGTCTCGACCCTCCATGACGGCCACGCTCAGGGCATCGAAGTAACCCGGCGTGATGTTGATTCGGCTGGACAAAGTCTGATCGGTGACGTCCGTGTATGCGACGCCCTCCAGCGCGACGGGGACGCGCGCGGCGCCCAGCGCCGGCAGGTTGGTGGTGAGCCCTGCCACCTCGACCCCGGGATCCGAGCTCAGGTCCTCGACCAGGCGATCGTAGAAGCGGGCCCGGGCTTCGTCATCCGGATAGTCGGACTCGAACAACCCCAGCCGCGCCGTGAACACGCGCTCGCCCTCGAACCCCATGTCGACCGTGTTCACGTTGATCACGCTCTTGATCATCATGCCAGCCGCCACGAGCAACGCGCACGACAGCGCGATCTCGCCGATGACGAGGACTGTGCTGAAGCGCCCCATACGGAAGCTGGACGAGCCCCTGCTCTCGTCCTTGAGGATGTCGTGGACCAGCCCCGCCCGACGCCCTGACGGCCGGAAGCGTTCCGGCCACCAGGCTGGCTACGACAGTGATCCCGATCGTGAAGAGAACCGCTGCGCCGTCCAGGCGGATGTCGATCCAGTATGGCTTCTGGATGTCGACAATGGTGGCGTTGAAGGATGTTCGGGTCGCCGCCGTACCGGCCCTGCCAAACGCTGTGCCCGAGGATCACGACCTGCTCGCCGGTGCCGGCGTCCTCCTCGGGATTGAAGACCCGGCCCAGGATCGGCACTCCGTCGACCTGGGCGAACACGCTCGCCGATACGAAGGCGCCCTCGAATCGCTCGGGCGGGGAGTCGTCGTCGGCCAGGTTGATCGTTCCCATGGTAAGCGCGGCCAGGCCCCGGAACGCAGTCTGTTGCTCGCGCAAGCCGATGAGATCGAGGAGGGGTACGCCTCGGCCGCGGATTCCGCTCGAGGGAATGTCCTGGCTGAGGATGACGAGGGTGGTTCCCCGATCGAAGTCGGGGCCACGGATGACCGACCCGTACACGATGCTGAACGTGTGCGTGGTGAGGCCCACTCCGAGCGCGATGGTGAGCACGGCAACGGCCGAAAGGCCCGGCGTCTTGATGAGCATACGCAGCCCGTAGCGCACGTCGGTGAGCAGCGATTCCATACGGGAATACTGCCTCTTGCGGGGTTGCATACAAGGGTGGGCGGGGCACCGGCTCTTCAGCCCACGAGGTCGGTCACTAGAAGTCGTCGGGCAGCGACTGATCGAACAGGGGGAGACCTATGCAGGCTCGATCTCCACCTCGAGCCTCGCCTGCGCGACCCTGAGCGCGGTCTCCACCTGCTCGGGCGTCTCCCCTCCGGCGAAGAGAAATCCCAGGTAGCGATTGCCCTCGGGGAGGGGCACGACCTTCTGGCCCACCGGAATCGTGATCTCGATCCCTTCGATGCCCGGAACCTCGAGGGTCGCCTCCGGCTCGAACCGGAGGATCGTGGAGCAACGGCCACCGATGGAGCGCGGCGCGATCTCCAGGAGTGAGGCACGCTCGCCGTCCACGCGGAGCTCGGCGTGGACGGGGCCGTCAACGAGGCCGAGGATGGCTACGGACCGCTGCACGCACGAGACGATCTTGCGCTGAACGCTGTCGGGGAGGCGCGAAGGCGTCACCAGGATGGTCTCCTCGAAGAACGGCCCCTCCATGGGGTCTGGCTTGTCCAGGACGGCCAGGGTGTGGAGCTCGCCCCCCACCACGATCGCCTCCACGGCCACTTCGCGCCCCGGCATGTACGCTTCGATCAGGATCTCCCCGGCCGTACGCCAGCTTCGCGTGACCGCGTCGGGCTCCTCGAGGATCCCCCGAATCCGGCTCCAAGCGCGGCCGAACTCCTCGGGCGTGTCGGCGCGGATCACCCCGCGGCTGGCAGACAACGCAAGCGGCTTGAGAACGCAGGGGTAGCTAGCCCTCGCCGCGGCCGCTTCCACATCGTCTTCTACGGAGGCGACTTGGAACCAGGGTGACGGGAATCCGGCCGCCGCGAGTCGCTCCCGCATGACCGCCTTGTTACGAGCGGACCGGACCGCCTCGGAAGGATGGTGCGTCAGCCCCAGTGTCTCGGATGCCCCCGCCGCCACCGGTGCGAAGTCGTCTTCCGCCGCCACGATGGCCCCCAGCGGATAGTCCGAGGCGAACCGCACGATGGTAGCCACCGATCGGTGGACGTCCCCGACGCCGAGGGTGAGGGCACCGCCGGGTGCCAGGTCGGCGAAGGCCTGCCGGTGATTCAAGCCGACCGTGACGTCGACGTCCATGCGGCGGGCCGCGGCGACAAAAGCCTCGGCTCGATACGAGGTTCGTGAAAGGAGGAGAAGGACCCTCGACACGGCAGGCCCTCCGTCGGGGTGTCGGTTACTTGGACGCGCTGAAGTAGGGGTTCTGGCCGTCTCCGTGGTTGGTTACGTCCTGGATGCCCTCGATCTCCGGCACCTGGTCCCGGAGGATCCGCTCGATCCCCTGGCTCAGAGTCACCGACGCCATCCCGCAGCCCTGGCAACCCCCACCCAACTGGAGGTAGACGATCTTGTCCCTGACTTCCACCAGCGTCACGTGTCCGCCGTGCTGGGCCACTCCGGGGTTCACGAATTGGTCGATGGCTTGTCGAACCCGGTCGGCCAGAGGTCCCTCCAACGGCTTCGAGCCGATGGGGGCCAGGTTCGGGTTCTCCACCTTGAACCCGCTCTCGGTCAGGGTCTCGATCCAGTCGATGCGAGCCCCGTCGAGGAGCTTCGCGCTCTCGGGCTCCATCACCACGTCGAACCCGTAGCCGTCGAAAACCATGTCCTCCGGACACTTTTCGTCGGGCTCGATCATCGTGATCTCGTAGCGGGGATCGAGCGGGCTGGGGCTGGCGACCTGGATGCGCACCGCAAGGTCAACGTCCCCCTGCATCTGCATGAAGCGGAGGACGGTGTCCTTCGCGGTATCGGTGAACTCCACGGGTGGCTTCGAATGGTCGCTCATGGGTCTCTGGCGGCTGAGGGTGTCGTTGAGAACGACAATCAATCTTATTAGGTACACGGCCCTCCCGTCGAGAGGCCTCCCCGTCGCAAGCCTCCCGCCGAGAGCCTCCCTGCCGAAAGCCTCCCTAGTGAGGCGGTGCGTCCGGGGGGTCGTTCCGCTCGATGCCCATCCGCCCTTCATGGTCCGGCGTTACGAGCTGACGACCCGCGAAGCCGTCGGTGATCTCGTGCCACTGATCCACCCTCGACTCCCCTCGCCTCCAGCAGAGGTAGACCCATCGCCCGTCCAAGGTCGTCGGGAAGTCCAGCAGTCCATGCTCGAGGCCTCCAGGGGGAAAACGAATGCCTCGGGCCACGATCTCCTCTCGGACCAGGCCCTGGATCCGTTCCACGCCCCCGTCCACCGCGGCTCGGTGCCGCACGAACTCCGCGTGATCGGGGTTTTCGGAGGCCAGAACCTCAGGTCCCCAGAGCGCATCCAGGATCTGAAGCTGTCTGTCGTCGCTCTCTACCAGATCTCGGAGGCGCATGATCTCCTTCATCACGGCCTCTATGGTGGCGATGAGCCCGTTCGCCTCCTCTACGGTGAAGGCCTTGCGGGGAAGCGACTGGGTCACGATCAGCTCGCTGTGTCTCGTGGGAGGGCGCTTCAGGAAGGTAACCGCATCGAGATTCGTCGTGCGCGGAACGTGCGGGAGCTCAGCACCAACGCGGTGCTCAGGTGGGAGTACAAGCCCGGATCGACGCTGTTCGTCGTGCGGGCGCGGCTCTGCTGAGTGGACTCCGGGTCGGAGGGCCGACACCCTTTCAAAACCCAGCGCAAAGGTTTTACTGTGTACTTGTAAGCATCACACGCCTGGGCGGGTGCGCCCGGTGAAGGGTGTGACACCCCTTACTTTTTGCTCGCTGTTCGGAATACCCGAGAGGAGAACCTGCAATGTTGTCCCATCCCATCAGAGCGTTTTCGCTCTCGAGCATCTCGAAGCGGCTCCGATGGTGCCTCGTAGCTCTGCTCGTCCAGTACGGTTGTTCGGGGACGGACTGCGTGAGTGGGCCCTTGTGTGGGAACGGGGACCCATCGGGGCCAAATACCCCTCCATCCGAGGACCCCCACCCGACACGGGGCCGGGCACGGGCGAGCTGATCGTGCACGTGGGGCAGTGGCTCCGGACTCTGGTGGGGAGGGATCTGTCGCACGGTGAGCTGGAGAACATCTACTCTCTCGAGGATGCCACCGGCGGCCGGCTCATTCGGACTCCTCTGGCACCGGGCAACTACGGGTCCCTCAACATTCCAACTGTCGGCGACGTGCGGAGCCTGGTGGTTCACGATAACGTGGCTTACTGGCATGACCAGGCGAGCTTCTATTGGTGGCCGCTCTCGGGCGGGTCCATCCAATCCGTGTCCGCTGGCGGCTTCATCATCCAGAACCTGCCTCTGCCGGCGCCCCCGTACATCTACTTCGACGAGTTCATCACGGACCGTCTCTACCGCATCGCCATGTCCGGTGTGACGCCCGAAGAGGTCGATGTATTCACCCTCGGCGGGACGCGGGGCCTGGCCCGGGACGAAAACAACCTCTACTGGATCGGGGCCAGGGACGGCTCGTTCCTGAAGACGATGCCCGTGGGGGGCGGGGCGCGGTCCACGCTTCTCTCGGGCGCCGCCGTCTTCTCGCCCCACAAGTTGAAGGCCGTTGCGAACGGAAGCGGCGGCACCACCCTCTTCTGGCTGGACACCGCGACCAACGGGAACCCCGTGGTCCGGAGGTTTCCGGTTCCGGGGGGACCCGCCACGTCGATCTTCAACGATGAGAACATGATCGACTTCACCGTCACCGACGAGGCCATCTACTGGTGGACGGCCGACTACATCGGGCGCTGGGATCTGGCCGCGGTGTCCGCCACATTCCCGGTCGTGATCACGGGGGGGCTGGCGATCCAGGGCGTGACCGTGGTGGGCGACTACATCTACTACTCGATCAGCGACGGGTGGGTGTATCGGGTGAGGAGGTAGGGGGTGGAAGGTGCCGTTGATCTTTTGACAGGGACGATGGTATCAAAAGTTACAGATCGTATCTTTGATAGACTCCCCCGAGTGTGTCAACCCAAAAGTCTAAAGGAGGAGTTGCGTTATTCAATAATCAGCCACTATCTTTTGATTACCGCGAAGGCAAGTCAAGATCCGGCCTCCGCCACGAGTCCTGGACAACGGAGACATGCATGGGGCGGGCAGGGACGTTCGTCCAACAGGCCAGCGGGCCCCAGGGATTCTCGGCTTTCATTCCGGCGCCATTGCCGCCGGATCCCTTCATCGAGTTCACGACCGAGCTCCGTCGCGTCCATGAAGAGGCGGCCCATGCCGTCGGCCAGCTCGAGGGCGTCTCCGCTACGATGGAGCCCGACCGCCTGCTCTACATGTACGCGCGCAAGGAGGCCGTCCTCTCCAGTCAGATCGAGGGGACGCAGTCGACGCTATCGGAGCTGCTCGAGTACGAGAGTGATGAGGCCCGCGGCACGCCTCTGGATGATGTTCGTGAAGTCTCCCGCTACGTAGCAGCCCTATATCACGGACTGGAACGAATTCAGTCGGGGACGTTGCCTCTCAGCCTGAGACTGATCCGCGAGATGCACGGTGTCCTCATGCAGGGTGGGCGAGGGGCCCGACAGGACGCCGGGGAGTTCCGAAGAACTCAGAACTGGATCGGGGGCACTCGACCCGGGAACGCACGGTTCGTCCCACCGCCGCCCCATGAGATGGTCCAGGCACTCGACAACCTCGAACGCTTCCTCCACGACGAGTACGGACCTACCGCCCCTGTTCTCAAGGCGGGGCTAGCCCACGCTCAGTTCGAGACCATCCACCCATTCCTCGACGGGAACGGCAGAATGGGGCGCCTCCTCGTGAGTCTGATGCTCGTGGCAGACGGCCTTCTCTCGCAGCCTTTCTTTTACTTCAGCCTCTACCTGAGGGAGAACCGCGCGGACTACTACGACGCGCTTCAACGGGTGCGCAGCCAGGGAGACTGGGAGGGGTGGCTCCACTTCTACCTGGTCGGAGTCGAGGCCGTCGGGCGACAGACGATCGAGACCACCCTGAGCCTCCGGAGGCTGTTCGAGGAGGACCAGGAGCATGTGGCACGGCTCGGTCGCGCCGCAGGCTCTGCGTTGCGGGTCTACGACCTATTGCGCCGGTTCGTAGTGATCTCCATTCCCCACGCTGCGGAGGCACTAGGGCTCACTTGGCCTACGGTGAACAGTGCCATCGAACGCTTGGAGTCCCTGGGCATCGCCCGGGAGGTGACAGGCCGAGCCCGTGACCGGCTCTACACCTACGAGGCACAGCTCGAGATCCTGGATGCGGGAACCGAGCCGACGGAAGGAGCGGCCGGGCGCTCGGGCTCAAGAGGGGCATGCGGTCACACGGCCCGCTAGGAGTCTGCGCCGCAGAACCCTGCGGCGGCTATCTTTGGTGGTAGCGAAGGCATTGGGAAGGCTTGCGGATCACCGAGGGGGGTGAATGGGAACGACATTTCGACCGTACGATCCGGAGCAGATGTTGTTGCTGCCTCCGGATCTTCGGGAGTGGGTGTCGGAGGGTCATTTGGCGCACCATGTGAGCGACCTGGTGGACGCGGTGGAGCTGAGCGCGTTCTACGGGCGGTACCGGGGGGACGGGCGGCGCAACTCGCCGTACGACCCTCGGATGATGGTCAAGGTGCTGATCTACGCGTATGCGACGGGCACCTTCTCGTCGCGGAAGATGGCGAGGAAGCTGGAGGAGGATGTCGCGTTTCGGATGCTGGCGGCGGAGAACTTCCCGAAGCACCGGACGCTGTGCGAGTTCCGCAAGCGCCATCTCGGGGATTTCCGGGCGGTGTTTGTGGAGGTGGTGATGCTCGCGCGGGCCTTGGGGCTGGCGGGGCTTGGCAGGGTGTCGGTGGACGGGACGAAGGTTCGGGCGAACGCGAACAAGCGCAAGGCGATGAGCTACGGCCGGATGGTGACCGGGGAGCCTCGGCTGGAGGCGGAGATCCGGGGGCTGTTGGAGAGGGCCGAGGCGGTGGACGAAGCGGAAGACGAGCGCTACGGCGAGGAAGCATGCGGAGACGAGGTGCCGGAGGAGCTCAAGCGGCGCGAGGACCGGCTGGCGGCGATCCGGGAGGCGAAGGCGCGCCTGGAAGCCGAGCAGAGAGCGGCGGACGACGCACGGGGCCGCAAGCCGGGGCAGACGCGCAACCCGAAGGGCGGCAGGCCCTACAAGCGGGAGTACGGAGAGCCGGACGAGGCGGCGCAGAGCAACTTCACGGACCCTGAGAGCCGGATCATGAAGACGAGTTCGGAGGGGTTCCAGCAGTGCTACAACGCACAGACGGTCGTGGAGGGGGAGAACCAGCTGGTGGTCGGGGCCGAGGTGACGGACAACGCGAGCGACCAGGGCCAGCTGGTGCCCATGGTCGACGCGGTGGCGCAAGCGTACGGCGAGACGCCGGCGCAGGTGCTGGCGGACACGGGCTATTGCAACGAGCGGGATCTCGAGGAACT
Organism: Longimicrobiales bacterium; assembly: GCA_965238005.1. Classification (GTDB taxonomy): domain Bacteria; phylum Gemmatimonadota; class Gemmatimonadetes; order Longimicrobiales; family Gaopeijiaceae; genus CBDCKN01. The sequence goes on along the minus strand of OZ250165.1, from coordinate 478,541 downwards.
GGAAGAGCGAGACATCGACGGGTATGTGGCGCTGGCCCGGGAGGGCAAGGCCGCCCCCACGGTTGACAAGGAGGAATATCCGGCGAAAGTCCGCATGGCGGAGAAGCTGGCGAGCGAAGATGGCCGCAGACGCTACGCACGGCGAAAGTCGCAGGCCGAGGCGCCCATCGGCTGGATCAAGGAAGTGATGGGCTTTCGACGATTCAGCTTCCGGGGCCTCGAGAAGGTCCGGGCCGAGTGGACCCTCGTGTGCCTGGCACTCAATGTGAAGCGGCTGCACACCCTTCAGGCGGCATGACTGCACGAGGGTTCACCCGCATCTGCCGGCGCGAGGGCTCTCGTAGCTCTCTTGCCCCCCCCAACGCATCCATTCCGCTCTCCCGATCCGTCGCAGACACAAGTCCTCAACCTCCCAATCACCCGGATCCGCCTCGCCGCGGACGGCTCGATGACCATTCGGCTCAGTCAGCTGTGCTTCTGCGGCGCAGACTCCTAGCCCTCAGACCACGCTAGGATCCCAGAGGACGTCGACCACCTCCGCCAAGACAACGCGGCCGAGCTCCGCATGCCTCGGGTTTATGACCACATTCCAGCCCCAGGGCCGGGCCACGAAGGAAGGCACGATGAGTGCGAGCGATCGCTCAGACTCTACCCATGCCTCCCCAATCTCCCGGGATCGCATCTCGTCCCTCCAGTCCGGAATCTCGTCGACGTCCAGGGTGGGCACCTCGCAGTCGTCAGGAAGGACGATTCGCGACGCCACGCGCTCGGTGGGAGGTCGGCCAATGCCGGCGTGGACGAGCTGCTCCAGCAAGGCCCCCTCATACGCGAGTGACGCGTAGACCATAGGAACGCCCAGCGGATTCCAGCGGCCGCCTATCCGGGCGGCGCCGGTGCCATTGCTGGTGGCCGCCGGAACCGGTGCGGACTTCAAGTTCTTTCCCGCCGAGGTCGAAGTGACCGCCATCGACTTCTCTCCGGTGATGCTCGAGCACGCCGAGAAGAAGGTAGGCGAGTCCCCCGCCCCGATCATGTTGCTGGAAGCGGACGTCACCAGCCTGGATTTTCCCGACGCTCATTTCGATACCGTCGTCACCTCCTGCACCTTCTGCTCCGTCCCCGATCCGATCAAGGGATTAAGGGAGGTGCGCCGCGTCCTGAAGGATGATGGAGACCTGCTCATGTTCGAGCATGTGCGGCCCTCCAACTTCTACCTCGGCTTTGTGATGGACGTAATGAACCCGGTGGCCAGGATGCTGGGACCCGACATCAACCGTCGAACCGCCGACAACGTCCGGGCGGCGGGATTCCGGCTGACCGGAGAGTTCAACGTCTACCTCGATATGGTGAAGTTGTTCGAGGCGACGAAGGCGTAGCGAGGCGGTGGAGTGAGATAAGTTATTGACTCAGCCGCACCTCATCGCCTATCGTCTCCCTGAATCTGCCGTAGTTTCCCGCAGCTTCCACAACTCCGCTACCCTCCAAGGAGTCCGCCATGCGAGTCATCCGCTCCTTCACCGTTCTTCTTCCATCTCTTCTCGTTATCCAGGCTTGCGCGCCTGCCGCTGAACCCGGGCCCACCCGCCAAGAACTCGAAGCCGAAGTATTAGCTCGAAGCGATGCGATCGCCGCGGCGGAGATGTCAGAAGACTACGAGGCAGCCATCACCTTTTTCGTGCCCGATCCCATCCTTCAGATGGCGAATGCTCCGCAGATCCAAGAGCGGGATGGTCTCATGGAGATGTACGAAACCGTCATGGCGCCCGCGCTCGAATTCGAGAGCACGAGAACCGACCTCGTGCTCGCCGCAAGCGGGGACATGGCGTACGAGTACGGGATCAATCGATTGGTCTTCGAGACACCGGACGGTCCCCTGGAGGACATGGGGAAGTACCTGGCGGTTTGGAGGAAGATCGACGGCGAGTGGTTCGTCGCTGCTCTCGCCGTCAGCAGCGATCAGCCACCTCCGGCCTGAGCAGTAGCACCGCGACCATCAAGCTCCAGGCGGGGTGCATCCTACCGAGTTATCAGGATGGTCGGACCGGACGCACCGTTCTAAATAGTCGTCTCGGTGCCGCTGGTGTTGGAGTACGAGGCGGCGCTGAAGCGTCGCACTGATCGGGGTCGAAGAGCGCTTCGGTGAAGCCGGCCTCTCCTCAGAACCGCAGCCGGTATGGATTGGAACGGCTTTTTCGGCCTCCACCGCCGAAGCAGCCGACCCCGGGCGGCGATACACCGTTACGGTCCGCATGACCGTGCTCCCGACCCAGGCGCCTGACGGCTCTCCTCTGGTGGCCGCCCTGCAACGGGCGATCGAGCGGGTGGTCGGACCCCCGCCAAGCTCGTCGCGAGCCCAGGCACTTACGACCAGAAGCACGTGGCGCGGATCGCGGGCGTGGAGCAGTGCGTCGCTTATGGTCCGGCCCGCTCGGAGAGGCGCATCCGCCGGACGAGTCGTGTGCGGTGGACGACATCGGGTAGGCGGGTAACGTGGACTTTTTCCGCTCTGCGGGTATCGAACTGCATCCTACGAAGAACGAATGCGGATTTACGACCCGAAAACAGGACGATGCAGACGCCTCAGCGGATGCCGACGATCCCCCTGATCGATTCGATCAGCTTGGCCGAGTCCCAGCCGGTGCCATGCCGGAAGACGATCTTCGTCCCGTGCAGGTTCTGGACCGCCTCGAGGTCTCCCTCGATCACGACCAGGTCGGCGACCTTGCCGGCCTCGACCGTGCCCACATCGCCGTCGATCCCAAGCACCTTGGCGCCGTTGGCGCTCATGATCTGGACGACCTCCGGAGCGCTGAACCCCGCCTCGAGCAGGAGTTCGTAGTTGCGTCTTCGGGCCCCCGGAGGAGAACATCGCTCGGCGCAGTGGGTGCTGCATCGCGTGGAACCGCTCGAGTCCAACAATCTAAAGAAGCGGTACTTCAAGCCGATCCTTGAGGCCGCCGGGCTGCCGGACATGAGGCTTTACGATCTTCGACACACGGCCGCGACGCTCCGTCTCGTTAACGGCGAGCACCCGAAGGTCGTACAAGAGATGCTCGGGCACGCGCCGATCACGCTTACGATGGACACGTATTCGCACGTCCTGCCCGGCATGCAGGAAGAGTCGGCTGCGAGGCTGGACCCGCTGCTGAGAGGCTAATCGGTCTTGAGCACCGCATGACCTCACGCTGCATGAGCAGGAGGTCGCCGGTGCCGTCGATCCTGGCTGGCCGCTCTCCACCGTGATCAGCGGGGCGGGTCGCTACGAGCCCGTCCACAATGACCAGATCGTTGTAGGTCAGCTCCGGGACGAGCGGCTCAAGAGCGTACTTGATGCTGAAGCTTCCCTCGAAGTACTCCGTCCACGGCTGCAGCTCCGCTCGTATGGCCAGCCGTAGCGCCAACGCTGATGCCCAGCGGCATGCGTTCAGACGATCGTCCTCGGCTCGTGAGTGCTATCGGCGCGTGTGATGGATGGAGCGCGAGAGTGGTATGCCAGCCAGACACCAGTATTTGGAACACGGCAAGGTGAGTGAGTGACCCGATGGCCAGCAGCGCCACAAGCGGGTGTCCCAGCGCAGCCCCGACCGCGATGGCAAGAATTCGAAGATCACGACGCTTGAGCTTGTTTACGAGATTATTGGGATACGGACGTTGAAACCGAATCTGGAATTCCTTGGTGACATAGCTCGCCATGAGGAAGCTGGCCGTTGCAGCGAAGCCGGCTGGCCAAACCCAGGCCGCGTCGTACAGCTGTGACGCGGCGAATGTCACGGCGAGCCCGACTGCCAGGTCAGAATACCGATCCAACACCGTATCAAGCCAGGCACCTTGTGGACTTTGAAGCAACTTGATGCGTGCGATCTCACCGTCGCACCCATCCACGATAGAGGCGATCTGAATGAGTATCCCTCCGGCGATCCAGAACCACGGGTCCGTGGTGGCCAAACCGACGGCGCCAAGCAGCCCTATGAAGAAGGATAGGAGTGTGATGTGATTGGGTGTCAGGGGCGTTCTCGATAGAGCCACCGAAAGGCGACGGGAGAGCGGACGGTTTATGTATTGGGAGATGAAGCCATCTTCTCCACCTTTCCCCATGGCCGCGTCGATCCGGTGCACCGCCTCCTGAGATGCTTCCGGCGTATCCACATCGAGCCAACGCGCTCGGGTCACATCGATCGCTCGAACCCCACCCTGTGCAACGCATTCTCGGATCCCGTCCGTCAACGAAAACTTGCCCTGCTCGTGCGCTCTCGCCAGCCCCTCGAACAGCCTTGACGAACAGTAAAACAGGCCCGTGTCGCCCGCATTCCAAATCGCGAGGTCTTTTCCAATCGCTGCGATGCACCCTCCCGACACCTCGACCTTGGTGAGATCGGGAAGGTCGAACACGTTTTCTGTATCATGATCGACGGCGAGCGCGATTTCGTCCTGTGCCGGTGGATTAGCCAGCACATCCCGGATCATTTCCGGGGGTAGCAGGTGATCGACCATGGCCAAGAGAAACGGGCTGTCGCCGACCAACGGAGCGGCGGCGACCGCGGAACAGCCGTTGCCTCTTTCCCAGTTCTCAGCCTCAACAAAAGTGATATGGCAGCGACGTCGTCTTGCAACCCGCTCGAATTCGTGCTGGACAAGCGCTGCGTCATACCCGAGAACGACGACAAATCGCTCCACACCCGCCGTGAGCAGTTGTACTATCGATCTCTCGGCCATCGACAGACCTCGCAAGTGGACGAGCGGTTTGGGCACGGCCGAACGATCGCTCCGCAAGCGGCTCCCATTGCCGGCCGCGAGAATCACGGCCAGCGGAGCGACCGTTTCCCGGCGTGGAACTCTATCTAGCGAGGGCATTGATGATCTCCTCCGTAAGCTCTTTGGTCGATGCGGCGACGAGGGTCGTGCGATCCTGCAGCGATTCAAATGGACCGAGCGCCCCGCCGTCGAGACGACAGATGTGGCCATCGGCCTCGGTGACGATTAACGAGGCCGCGAGAAAACTCTCCGGCGTCAATCGGCTCCTGACGTCGATATGGGCATCCAGAGCTCCGTCTGCCACCAGGCACAGAGCACGTGAAGCACAGCCGTAGACGCGTATGCCGGCGCAGGTCCGCATCAGGTCGGCGAGAGAGGCGTCCGGCGCCCAATGGTTCAGTTCGCAGGAGATAAACGCGTCGCGAAGACGGCGCGTCTCCGACGTGTGCAAGCGTCGGCCGTCTGATGAGTAAGCTCCGTTTCCGCGCGCCGCGACGACGGCTCCAGGGCCCGATGTGGCACCAACCGACGCGAAGATGACTCCGTCCGCGGAGAGCGATGTCTGTCGTGGAAGCATGGCCAGCGAGATGGCGGACAGCGGCAGGCCACGCGCGAAGTTGTCGGAACCATCGACCGGGTCGACGATGAATCGGTAGCCTTGTTCGCCGCGCCCGAACTCGAACGCACCCGTCTGCTCCTCAGACTCCACGACACCGCTTTCGAAGTGTTCTGAAAGCCACTGTCGAATCCATTCGTCAGCAGCGATGTCAAAGGGCTTCTGCTCGTCGCCCTTGGCATTCACACCGACGGCCTGGCTGTGGTCCAACCCAGGTCTTACTTGGTCGAGAAGCGGTAGCGAATCCATATGAAGCTGTCCGAGCAACGCCAGCATCTCCTGAGAGTCCGTCGATGTGTCGTGGAGCGGAGCGCTGGTCATGACGGAAAGCCGCGCGTCGAGGTTCATGGGGAAGTCGCCGACGTAGCGCGGCGCGGAGTTTGGCTAGAACTCCCATGCTCTTGTTGTGGAGGCGTGGCCGCAGTGGCTAAGAGACCCTTTCGGTCTGCCACGCGAACTCCCGCGAGATCCGCTAGTTCGTTGAATCTGGGGGTATCGATATTCCCCCGATGGAGTGCACTGGCCGCGAGCGCCGCCAGACGAGAACAGAGGGAGTCCATATCATGGGCCTGCAGCGCAAGTTCCCCTTCGATCGGCGTATGCTTTTCACTGCGCAACATCGTTTTTAGTTGATCGAGTTCACGGTCTGTCAAAAGTCGGAGGTTTCTCAAACGATGCGCAGCCACGCTGGGGCTCGTGCCGTAGTAGTGAGCCGTCCGTAGGACGTCCGACAACGTGATCGGATGACGACCCCTGCGCTGGCGACCATCCACGCGACGGCTCTCGCCCGTCTTGTCGCGACCGTCGCCCTCTGAAAACACGGACAGCACTGTGGGCCCAGCGCGTCCCAGTGTCTCTTTGCCGAGGGTCTCGACGTATCGACGCAAACCATACTGGGGAATCAGAAGGGCGCTGGCGAAAGCGTCGGCCCTCACCTCCGGAAACTCAGGCGCTCCGCCAGATTTGCACACGCGCCACGGGGCTTCGGTATCGAACAGGAAGTGGGCAAGTCCGTGTGCGTATCTGAAGCGGCGGTGTTCGAGACCAAGGTTCTTCTCGACCACAACAAGAAGGCCGTGGTCCGGTTCACCGATCGAAATCGAGAGGATTCCTGTCGGCAGAGTCGCGTTGGCCGAACGAACGCCCGACGTCATGAGCAGTTCGTCAACGAAACGGATGGGCCCCTCTCCAAGTGCTAGGCGCCGCCGCTCATCCTCCGCAATGCGATATCCTTCCCGTGCCGCTTGCCACGGCATATTTCCGTGCTCAACCCGGTAGGAAGGAAGCGAGTGTACAGTGGCGTCGATCTCAAGTCTTGCTTCCAGATCGGTGAGTGCTCTCGCGGTCGCGCACACACCGGCGAAGGAACTCGGACCCTGATCTTCCGAGAGGTCAGGATGGGCGCGGAACAGCTCGCCAAGGCCATCCACTTCCTGGTCGTCGGTAGCCGGGGGAAGGAGCTCGCTGAGGCTACAGCCATAGAAGGCAGCTAGCCGGCGCAGATCTTCAGCCTTCACGGATCGCCGTCCTGTCTCGATATGGGCGATGGTGGCTCGCGATACACCAAGCTGAGGTGCGATGTCAGCCTGGGTGAGACCACGTGACGTCCGCGCTTGCCGGAGAATGCTACTGATATCCTTCAGTTTCTCAGCCATACCTGGTCAACCCGTCCTTCTCGGGGGGGGCGATATCTAACATAGCGGCAGATGCCCGACAACAATGTTAGATATTCTTACACCCTGCCGCAACGGCACCTGGCGGTTCTCCTGTCGATTGACCCCGGCAGATCACGACATCCCCGAATCGCGAAGGCGGCAAATCGCGCGATCCATCTAGGTTGTTCGGTCACGCTGCCGTGATTCCGACCCCTACTTGAGCGCCGAACTCACAGCAACTTAGACTACCTCGCGAGCATTCTGGGTATATACTGCGATCGAACTTTTAATTCGTAGGTCGTGGGTTCGAGACCCACCCGGCTCACTGTCGTAGTACGCTGTGCTGCAAGCACTTGGACGACCACGGGGCCTATGCGGGCTACGGGGTCGTTGTTTTTTGAGTTGTTTTTTCGCTTCGATACAAACCAGTTCGGAATGACGCGGAGGGACGACGTCGTGCTCGCCGTCGTCGCCCTACACGTGGAGGACGCCACCTCGGGGACCACGAGTCACTGACCTCAGGTTGGTGTCCAAAAACCGATCATCGGTGAACCAGAAGACGTGCTGATCACCCGTCGCCTGCTCGGGACTCATGTAGCGTGGTGTACCGACGCCGAGTCCGGTCTCGGTCAGACGCCCTTTTCGAGAACGAGCGCACGGGCGAGAACGAGCGCACGGGGATGACGGCACCGTGCTCCGTCACGGCTCCGACAGGTATCACCCCCGCAACTGGTACAAATCCCTCCCGGCGGGCATAATGGTGGGGCGCCCTGGCGCGACACCCTCGACCACCACGGGAACGGAGGCTCCATGGACGTCCGACTCTGGGTCGCGGCTTGCGCCGTGGCCGCCTTGGCCTGCGCCCCCGGGGGCATCCCTGGACCCCCAGATGACAATCCCTACCGCGTGACGTTCGACGGCACGTCCGGCCCGGGAGCGGGCAAGCACGTGGTACTGATCTCCGGCGACCACGAATACCGATCGGAAGAGCTCCTGCCGGCCATGGGTCGGATTCTCGCGCAACGATACGGTTTCAAGGCCAGTGTGTTCTTCACCCTGGACGACGAAGGATTCATCGAACCGGGCAGCTCGAACATCGCCGGACTGGAGGCGCTGGAAACGGCGGATCTCATGGTGGTGGCGCTTCGGTTCCAGGACTTCCCCGCCGCGGAGATGCAGCACATCGTCGACTACCTCGATCGGGGTGGTCCTGTCATGGGTCTGCGCACCGCGACCCATGCGTTCCAGATCGACGACGGCCCCTTCGTGAAGTACTCATGGAACTACGACGGAGAGGAGTATTTGCAGGGATTCGGGGAACAGGTCCTGGGCGAGACCTGGGTCGGACACTACGGGACGAACCACGAGCAGAGCTCACGCGTGATACCGGTCGAGGCACGGCTCGACCATCCGATCCTGCGGGGCGTCGACGACATGCACGTGCAGTCCGGCGGTTACCAGGCGTATCCCCCGGACGACGCGGATGTCCTCGCTGCTGGTCTGGTTCTGAACGGAATGGAGTTCGGTGCACCGCCAGACCCGGACAAAGAGACGCTCCCGGTGGCCTGGACCCGCATCTATACCGGCGCGAGCGGAAACCCGGCGCGGGTGTTCACGTCCACCCACGGCGCCTCGGAGGATTTCCTGAACGACGGCTTCCGACGGATGCTGATCAACGCCGTCCTGTGGACCATGGGCCTGGAGGACGAAATCCGGCGTGACGACGACGTCTCGCTGGTCGGCCCGTACCACCCAGTTGGGTTCAGCTTCGACGGATACCGACGCGGCGTCCGCCCGGCCGACCTCGCGAGTTTCGACTCTCCCATCATGTCACCCGACAGACCGACCTCAACGGGCTCCGCGGGTCTGGATGGAGCACTCGATCGATGAAGAGACCGATTCTGTTGACCCTGCCACTCCTCGTAAACGCTTGCACGCCACCGGCCGTCGAGCTGGAGCCTGGAGCGCACATCGTCCTCGTCGGCAACGCGCTCGCCGACCGCATGCAGCACCACGGCTGGCTGGAAGCGTATATGCACGCGGCCTTGCCGGAGCATGAGCTGGTGATTCGCAATCATGGCTTCACGGGCGACCGCGTCGATCATCGTCCACGAAGTGAGGGCTTCCCTTCTCCGGACGACTACCTCGGGCTCTCACAGGCCACCGTGATCTTCGCGATGTTCGGCTACAACGAGTCCTACGATGAGGACCCGGCCGCCTACGGTGTCGCGCTGACGAAGTGGATCACCCACACGCGGGCCCAGGACTACTCGGGCCACGGGCCGCCCGACGTCGTGCTCTTCTCACCCATCGCGCACGAGAACCTGAACGACCCCAACTTCCCGGACGGAAGCGAGAACAACGCGCGCCTCGCTCGCTACGCCGACGCCACCGAATCGGTCGCCGGCGAACTGGGCGTCGGTTACGTCGACCTGTACACCGCGTCCCAGCGGTTATTCGAGGCCGCCAAGGAGCCGTTGACCATCGACGGCGTACATCTCGGCGAAGTCGGCAACAGGCAGATCGCCGAAGTCATCGTACGCGAAGTGACGGGCCGCACCCCCCCCACCGACCCGGGTACGATCGACGCGATCCGAACCGCCGTGCTCGACAAGAACCGCCACTGGTTCAACCGCTATCGGGCCACGGACGGCAACGACATCTGGGGCACCCGGTCTACGCTCGCATTCACTGACGGCCAGACGAACTACGACGTCCTGCAACAGGAGCTAGTCCAGTTCGATCGCTTGACGGCGAACCGGGACCGCGTCATCTGGGCGGCGGCCAACGGAGAATCGATTCAACCGGACGACTCCAACGTCCCCGCACCGGTCGAGGTTGTCTCGAACCTCGACGAGCCGCAGGAACAGGGCGGCTTCAGCAAGCTCGGCACGCTCGACTTTCTGACCGCCGAGCAGGGGATCGCCCAGATGCGCCTGGAGCCCGGACTCAGTGCTAACGTCTTCGCCTCCGAAGAGATGTTTCCGGAGCTCGTGAATCCCGTACAGCTCGGCGTGGACACCCGTGGCCGTCTGTGGGCCGCGACGTGGGGCACCTACCCGAAGTGGGAGCCGACCCTCGGGCTTGAGGATCGGTCGGACGCGGAGCTCGAGCGGCTGCTGGATGAGGGGATGAGGTAGCGGGACGGCTTGCGCCTCCCGGCCCGCTCTCGGATGTTGACCTCGGTCTGATCCCGGAGTGAGTCGTTGAGGCGTGGTGGATCCGAAGTTCTCCGCTGGACCCGCTCGGACGAGAGGCCCGACCTTTCGGAGGTGACGTTATGAAGAAAGTCTTGACCGTCAGTGCAGTGCTCGTTGCCACTGCACTCGTGGCGCCTATCTCGCAGGCCGCTGGGCAGCGACAGCAACGAGCTCCCGATCCGCGCACGATGGGTGGCGGGGACTGCCGAGACAACGTGTACAACTGCGTGGATACGCCGAATCCGCTGCCCACGGCGAGCACAGTGTGGCTGGAAGAGATGACGTGGATGGATGTCCGGGACGCGCTCGCCGCCGGCAAGACGACGGCCATCATTTCGACCGGGGGCATGGACCCGAACGGTCCTTGGCTTGTCACGGGCAAGCACAACTACGTGTTGCGCGCCAACTGTGAGGCGATCGCGCGGGAGCTCGGAAACGCGATCTGCACGCCGATCATCAAGCTGGTGCCGGAGGGCTCCATCGAGCCGCAGAGCGGGCACATGACCAGCCCGGGCACCCTGAGCCTTCGCCAGGAGACCTTCGAGGCGGTGCTCACAGACGTGGCGCGTAGCCTGAAGATGCACGGCTTCCAGAACATCCTCTTCATCGGTGACAGCGGCGGGAACCAGAGTGGTCAGAGAGCCGTGGCCGAGAAGTTGAACGGTGAGTGGGAGGCCAGCCCGGTCGTGGCGCATGTCCAGGAGTATTATGACTACGGGAGCGTCGGACGTTACATGGAAGGGCAGGGCTTGGTGGGCGGGGAGAGGGACAACCTGCACGACGACCCCGTCATCACGCTCAACATGATGATCACCGATCCGTCGTCGGTGCGGTACGACGAGCGCAGCGCGGCGGGCTTGGCGAGCATCAACGGCGTCTCGATCGCCGACCGCGTGCAGTCGCTCGAGTGGGCGAGGCAGATTGTCGACTTCCGGGCGTGGAGCACCGCTGCCGCGATCAGGGAAGCGATCGCGAACAAGGGAACACTGCCTGCTAACCCGCGCGCACAGCGGCAGTTCGCGGGGCGCGGAGAGCGGCCGGCGCCCGACCCGCGCACCATGGGCGGCGGTGACTGCCGTCAGAACGCGTACAACTGTTCCGACACGCCGAATCCTCTGCCCACCGCCAGCACGGTGTGGATTGAGGAGATGACGTGGATGGACGTCCGCGATGCGCTCGCCGCGGGCAAGACGACGGCCATCATTTCGACCGGGGGCATCGAGCCGAACGGCCCATGGCTCGTAACGGGCAAGCACAACTACGTGCTGCGCGCCAACTGTGACGCGATCGCGCGCAAGCTCGGGAACGCCCTCTGCGCTCCGATCATGGAGCTGGTGCCCGAGGGCTCCATCGAGCCCCAGAGCGGGCACATGAGAAGCCCGGGAACGCTCAGCCTTCGGCAGGAAACCTTCGAGGCGGTGCTCATCGACGTGGCCCACAGCCTGAAGATGCACGGCTTCGAGAACATCATCTTCATCGGTGACAGTGGTGGGAATCAGAGTGGCCAGGCTGCGGTTTCGGAGAAGCTAAACGCGCAGTGGCACGGCAGTCCGGTCGTTGCGCACATCGGCGAGTACTACAGGGCGCCCGAGGCCTCTCGCAACGTGCTTCGCGAACTGGGCGTCACGACGGACGAGATGCCCCGGGACGGGCTGCACGACAGCCCGGGCATCACGCTCAACATGATGCTCACGGACATCAACTCCGTTCGGTGGCAAGAGCGGGTGAAGACGCACCAGGCGGTGATCAATGGTGTTTCGATCGCCGACCTATCTCAGTCGCTCGAGTGGGCCCGCGAGATATCCGACGCGCGTGCGAAGCGCACGGTTGCCATCATCAAGGAAGCGATCCGGAACAAGGGTCACTGAGGGCACAGGCGGTATCAGCAAACGCAGTTACTGCTTGGGTGAGCATGGTGATGACGGGGCAGTAGTGTCCCAGAGACTACGGTCGATCCGGACGGCCGCCGTCGGTCGATGTCCTCGTGCCATCGAGTTGGAGCCGCTAAACAATCAGCGGGAGAACGACTGTGACGCTTACATCGATGAGGTTCGTGTCAGGAGCCCTTCTGGGCGCCCTCGCCCTCGTTTCGCCGACCAGCGCCACGGCGCAGGACGACGCGTCACCGATAGTGGAGTACCGTCAGTCGGTGATGCAGGGACTCGCCGCACACCAATGCGCGGTCACCCAGATCGTGGATGACGAAGTCGGGTATCGCAGCCACATCCTGGCTCACGCTACGGCGCTCCAACGGCTCGCGGTCATGGCGACCGACATCTTTCCGGAGGGCTCCGGTGGGGACGATTCTCGTGCCAAGGACGAGATCTGGCAGGATGCGGATGAATTCCGGGAAGTCTTGAAGGGTCTCCAGGACGCCGCGAGTGGTCTGCTGGACGCCGTCTACGCGGGGGATATCGGCGCCGTGGAGGAGGCCGTGACGGCGGTGGATGGTTCCTGCCGAAACTGCCATAGAGCCTTCGTCGATGGCCCGGATCTTGAGTGTCTTAAGTGAGCGGACGAGAACTTGATGCGTGGGCTCGGTCACTTTGCAGACGCCTCGTGGAGACCGCGAGGGTCGCTACATCAGCATGACTTACAATCGTGGTTGTTGACGGCGCCGAGGCTCTCCAAAAGGGCAATGGCCTCAGGGTACGGTGAGACGCGGGACACAGGTCCGTTCGCCATGTCCACCGTCGTCTGCCCGGCCCTACTCACCACCATCACGTCTCCGCCCATTTCCACGAGGTAGAGGATCAACTCGGTATCCCCCCGGGCGGCCGCATGGTGCATCGCGGTGTAACCGCTGTGATCCCTCTGGTTCACGTCGACGCCCAACTCCTCGACGAGGTACCTCACCGAGGACAGCCAGCCGTTGGGCGCATGCCGGTGGGCGTTACCCGCATAGCCCTCACCATATCCGACGCCGGACGCCGCGTGCATGGGCCACACGCCCGGTCCACCTTCCTCCACCGGCGGCAAGCCGGACTGGTCTCCCTGACCTTCGCCGCCATCGTCGGAGTCAGGCTTCTTCTCCTCTTCCGGCTTGAACCCCGACTGGAGGAACCACGGTGCCGCGAGGCGGGCCACACGAGCGGAGTCGCTCACCTCACCGGGATTATTCCCCCTGGCGTTCCCTTGGTCACGATTGAAGCGTCGCCGCGGCGGCGGCTTGATCGTCGCCACATGCGGATCCGCGCCGTATTCGACGAGTAGCCGCATGGCCCGCACGTCCGTTCCGTACGCGGCACGCCAAAACGCCGTCGCACCCCAGGTGTTGACGAGGCCACAGTTTCTGTTTCCACATCCCGAGTAGACCATATACCAGGGATGCTTCGTGGTCCGTGCGTCCGGATCGGCTCCAGCCTCGAGAAGCGCCTTCGTCACGTCCAGATACGCCGAATTCTGTTGTCCCTGCTGCTGCGGTTGTGGAAACCGAGTACGGGGCTGCCAACGTGAATTGATGGTCGCCCAAAGCGGGGCAATCCCGTTCAAGCTCGACGCGATGTTCGGATCCGCACCACGCTCGATCAGGAGAAGCGCCGCGTCGTACTGACTATTGATCGTCGCCATGAGCAGTGGGCTGGTACCGTCACCCGCGCTCACCTGATTGATGTCGGCACCTCCGTCGAGCAGCGCTTCGGTGGCTTCGAGGTACCCCTGCCGAACCGCATGAAGAAGGGGAGTGAGACCCCCCTGGTGTTCGATGTTCGACTCTCCACCACTGCCTCTCGGATCGTCACCCTGGCCCTCCGGGACCACGCCGGATTCGTATACCTTCCTCGCCGCTAGCGTCGCTGCCTCCATCTCACCCGGCGTGCGGACGCGGGCTCGCACACCGACCCGGGCCGAAGAGACGGTCTGGGAGGAGAGCGTCGTCTCCTCCCCTTGCTGGAAGCCGGAGAGGGCCTCGGTGTAGCGCTGAGAAGCCGCGCGATCCAGGCGGCCCTGCAGCTGGAGGTCCATCACCTCACTCGTGATCCCCGGGTCGGCGCCCCGATCGAGCAGCTCTTTGATCACCTCCACCCGATTCAGCGACGCGGCGAAGATCAGGGGTGTTTGTTGCCATGCGGATTCCCGGGCGTTCATATCCGCGCCGTTTTCCACAAGCATGGCCACGGACTTCGCATTGCCGGAGGCCGCCGCCACGTGCAATGGTGTCGCGCCGCTGTTCGTCGTCGTGGCGGCCACGTCGGCGTCGGCGTCGATCAGCATCCCTACGACTCGATCGCTACCCGACCTGCTGGCCAAGTGCAGGGGAGTGTACTGACCGATGCGGGTGACAGCGTACACGCTTCCGCCGCTGTAGATCAGCATCTCCGCCATCTCGGCGTCCCCACGCTCGGCCGCCCAATGCAGCGCGGTCATCCCATCGCCGTGGGCGGCATTGACGTCGGCGCCCTCCGAGAGGAGCGACCGTACCACGTCCGTCTGCCCCCGCATCGCGGCATCCGCGACCGGTGACTCGGCCGGCGCGAGAGACACGAGCAGCACGGCCAGGCCCAGAGCACCCAAGGAGCTTACACGGGCACCAGGTTTCTTTACTGTCTTTGCCATGTCTCTAGCCGTTTCTCTGTGCTTCCGCGACGTCACCGCTATAGCTCAGCGAGAACTCGCCGGTAGAGTCCCCGAACTGCGTCAAGTCGTCCAACCCGAGCTTGTGCAGCAGGGTCAGCATCACGTTCGCCATTGGCATGTCGTCAGGCGCCTTGAGATGGAGGTTCCCCTCCAGCTCGCCGTTGGCACCGCCGAGCAGGACGAGCGGGCACCGCCGGTGATTGTGGAGGTTGGCGTCGGCCATCGGCGATCCCCAGATAATCATCGTTTTGTCGAGCAAGCTCTGATCGCCTTCCATGGTGTTCTGCATCTTCTCCAGGAAGTACGGGAGCGTCCCCATCCGGTATTGGCAGATCTTGTTGAACTCCAAGATCGCCTCTTCCTTGCCACCGTGGTGAGACGCGGGATGGAACGACTTGGCCGAGCCGCTCTCGGGGTGCGCACGGTTGTTGGCGTCGCGTCCGAGCTTGAAGCTCGTGATACGGGTCATGTTCGTCTCGAGCGCGAGCACCTGGAGGTCGTACATCAGCCTTGTATGCTCCGCGAACGAGTCCGGCACGCCCGCCGGGGCCTCGGGCAGCTCCCGGGCCTCGCCGCTGCTGTTGCGCTCCTCGATCATGGCGATCCGGCGCTCGATCTCGCGCACATTGTTCAGATACTGTTCCATGCGTGCACGGTCGACCGCACCCAACTGCCTCTCCAGAGACTCGATCTCGTCCTTGATCCAGTCGAGGATACTGCGGCGACTCTGCCGTCGTGCCGTGCGCTCCTCCTCCGTGCCGCCCGCACCGAACAGCAGGTCGAAGGCGACCCGCGGGTCACGGATCATGGGGAGCGGCTCGCTGGGCGTCGCCCAGCTGATCGAGTCCGTGTACGCGCACGAGTAGTTGTACGTGCAGCCACCAGCCTGATCGAGGTTTTCGATGCAGAACTGCATCGAGGGCAACGGTGTGTCCTGGCCGAAGCGCTGCGCATACATCTGGTCGAGCGACGTCCCTACCCACAGGTCCGAGCCCTGTGTCTGCTTGGGGTGGGACTGCGTCAGGAACACGGCGCTCGAGCGGAAGTGGTCACCGCCGATCTCGGGTGTGGCCAACGCCTCCGCGTTACGCACGTCAGTGTTGCTGACAATAGTCATGTAATCCTGAAAGTCCCGCAGGGGACTCAATGCGTTCTCGGGCAGCAACTCGAAGTCGCGCCCCGCGGTCGCGGGGGCGAAGAGGCTTTGGGTCGCACCCCACTCGTTACAGCCGGGAAGCCCGTGCACCTCCTCGATACAGACCAGACGCGTCCGCTCGTCCGCTGCGGACGACGCACGGTCCTTTTTCCCCCAGACACGTCCGGCACGTCCGGCAGGAACCATCACGTCGAGGAACGGCAACCCCATCCCCACTGTCGCTCCCATCCCGTGGAGGAACGTCCGGCGGGACAGGTGTTTCCCAGTGATGAAATGCATCGTTTCAGTCTCCTCGTACGTGTTCGTTACTGCCGATCGTTTCCGTTGACTTCTGCATCTTCCGCCACAGCTACCGCCCGCTTCATCTGGAAGGGCTCACTGTTTACTACTGCCATAATGAAGGACGACATCCTGTATCCGTCCTCCTCGGCCTCTTTGACGATCTTCCGGAGCGCCGGCTGGTCCGTGTACTCTATGCGCCGACCCATCGCATACGCCATGAGGTTCAGCGTGAAGGTCCTCACCAGCGGTATGGGTCGGTTCAGGAGGGCTTCAACCAAATCGGCGGGATTCGAGAGCGGGGTTCCGTCGTAGAGCTCACCCCGCGTGTCGAGCGGTTGGCCGTTCTCCCGAACCCGCCACTGCCCGGTGACGTCGAAGTTGTCCAAGGCCAAGCCCATGGGGTCCATGTACTTGTGGCAAGACTGACACACTGGATTCGCGCGGTGCGTCTCCATTCGCTCGCGGGTCGTAAGCATCCTCCCGCCCTCCGAGCCCTCGGTTGCCTCCAGGTCGGGCACACCCGGCGGAGGCGGTGGCGGCGGTGTACCGAGCAGTACTTCCATCACCCACTTCCCTCGCAACACCGGAGAGGTCCGGTTGGGGAACGCCGTCAGCACGAGAATGCTGCCATGCCCGAAGATGCCCCTGCGGTTCGGGTCGGACTGTACGCGGCGGAAGTGGTCACCTGCCTCGTCCGGATACCCATAGTGCCGGGCCAGACGCTCATTCACGAAGGTGTAGTCTGCGTTGTAAAGCTCGAAGACACTCCGGTCCTCGCGGACCAGATTGACGAAGAACATCTCCGTTTCCTTCGCCATCGCATCGGCGAGGTTCTCGTCGAAGTTCGGGAAGAAGTTCGGGTCTGGGTGGTTCTTGTACAGATCCTGAAGCCGGAACCACTGCGCTACGAAGCGAGAACCAAGCGCCTCGGAGCGTGGATCCGAGAGCATCCGCCTTGCCTTCCGCTCGAGCCCTCCACCCTCCCGAAGCTCACCGCGGGAAGCGAGTGAGAGCAGCTCTTCGTCCGGGGGGCTGCCCCACAGGAAGAACGATAGTCTGTTGGCGAGGTCGACATCGCTCAGCCGATAGTTCTCTCCCGGCGTGACGTCCATCTCGCGCTCGATCCTGAACACGAAGTGGGGGCTCGCCAAGATCGCTTCCAGGGCGGTCCTCACTCCGTCTTCGAACGTCCCGTCCTCGGAGCCGGAATCGTAGAACATCATCAGGCCATCGACGTCCTCGGTCGTGGCCGGACGACGGTACGCCTTGGTTACGAGGTTCGAGATGATCTCTCTGGCGCACCTTTCTTCTTCACTGGCCGCCGTCGGGCGGCAGACAAAGATCTTCCGGCGGCTGGGCGTCTCCGAAACCCCGGTGGCGTTAAAGGGCCCACCGACGACCAGGTCCCTCAGGTGAGGCAGGGTCGTGACGCCCGCGCCCCCCGATCCGCCACCGGCCAAAGCCCAGACGTGTGGGCGGATCAAATCTTCGTATGGGCCCTCAGCCTGCCTGATGAAGGCAACGGACACCTTGTGTTGCCCAGCTCTCAGGAAGATCGGATCGGTCCGCAATGCAACGCCCCGCTCAAACCCCTCGTAGTGCAGGGTCGCGACGCTCTCACCATCGATCGAAACGTCGATATCATGGAGGCGGGAGTTACTCCCCGCGCGGAACGTCATCTCGAGGAAGTACTCCGCGTCAGCCGGGAAGATGTGGTCGACAACCATCCCGCCACGCGTCCCGAACGGAGCTCCCTCGACGTGATCCCACGGATGCTGCGAGATGTATTCGGCGTTGCTGTACGTCGTGTTGACCGCCGGCGCGTCGGCATCGCCGACCCCTAAGAGGCTGATCTCAGTCGCCGCGTTCAGGTAGGCCTCCAGCAGCGTCGGCGAAAGCGCCTGGGCGTCCGCGATGTTGTCGAAGTTTTCACTCTTGGTGTCGAGAGGCAGCCAATCTCCGGCATTCACTTCGAGTGCCAGGAGGTCGTAGATCATACTCTCGTACTCTGGGCGGTTGAGCCTCGGGAACGTCCGGATGCCCGGGTTCGGATTCAGAGCGGCCGCGGCGTCGATCTCGTTTTCCAGCGTTTCGACTACAGCCAACAACGTGTCGGCTCCGGGTCGAGGCATGCCCGGAGGCGGCATCATACCTGCCCGCAGCTTGCGGATCATCTTCTCGCCCGTCTCCACCGACTCCGTTACCGTCTCTACGGCGAATTCCTCGAGCGACAGGTTGCCGGTCAACATCACGTTGTTGTGGCAGACCTGGCAGTACTGCCGGACGACGGCAGTCAGCTCTTCGGGGGTCAGATCGGCGGCCTCACCACTGTAGGTGCCGAGGCCCAAAGTTGCGTGTGCCGCGCCCGAGGCGGGTAGGGCTGAAAGCCCCGCGAGGGCATTACTCGTGGCCCCTCCAGAGGGATCGGTACTAGCCGTTTGTCCAACGAGCAGTAGCAACGTGCCCAGTACGATGGGGGCCGAAACGAGTGCCTTCATAGTGTCTCGCTTCCTGAGTTTTATCCATTATCAGGTTAGGACCTCAGCCAAAACGGGGCAAGACCTCTGGGGGTGGGGAAAACCCCGTCTGCTGCGAGATTACTGGCCTTTTCACGGTTCAGTGAGAGCAGGCGTCGTCGCCTCGCGTTTCGCTTGATATGTTTGCCCCGTGATGCGATCTTCCCGCCGCTGGCCCCCACCGCTTCGCGGCCGGCTCGATAGTCCTCCGTGCGCCCACGCGAAGGAACTCGCATGCTTGTCTCGAGACCAGACCGACCCCGCGTACAGGAGATGGGACCTTCCATATCTCCTCCTGCGGGTCCGCCTGGACAGCTGGTGACGGTCGAGATGAATCGGCTCCCTCCAGAGACCTCAGTCTACATCGGCTTTGGAGCGTTGCGCGGAAACCAGGAGCTGCTCGGTCGGGTCGTCACCGACCCGAATGGGTATCTGATCACAACCGTCCAAATCCCGTCGTGGGCCACGCAAGATCTCAAGCACTTCTTCTTCCTCGCGCACGACGACGAGCGACAGCAACCCTTCGCGTTCTCCGGCGAGTTCCACGTGGCTGACGAAGACGGCATCTTCACGATCGAGGGGCGAATCACGGACGAGGGAACGGCCTGCACGGCAATGCGCAGTTCGGAAGACCGCCTCTACGCCCTCACCGCGTTGACGCAAGAGTACCCGCCCGGTACGACCGTGCAGGTGACCGGGATCCACATGGAAGACCCCGCGTGTCCAGAAGGCGTCGGGATTCAGGTTCTGGGAATCCGACCCACCTAGGACCGAAGTCCTCCCAGCGCTCTTGGGATCGTCTACGGGATGTGTTCTTGCAGAAACAAGGACGATGTCGTTTCCCGCTGGAACGCGACGCCGAGGAGCAGGCACCCGATCCGTCTATGGATTCGCTTCACCGGGCCGTATCCGGAGGACTTCGATCGTGGCATCCCCCGGGCAAAGTGCCGATTCGGCGATGCCCCCCTCGACGATGACGCGGTCCCCGGCACCGAAACCCGAGAGGTTCCCCGCCAGGGTGTAGAGCACACCCTGGTCGGTCAGCAACCCGGGCGCCGAGCAGTCCCCGACTCCGTTCGTGATCCGACCTTGCCTCACCACGGTTCCATCCGGAGCGAGCACGAAGAACTCCTCCGACACGGCGATCGGGACGAAGTAGAAGTCGAAGACGATGAAGACGTGAGTCAGGTCGGGTTTCGTCCAAGACGGGACCGTCACCGTCAAAGAGAGCTCACCGCTATCGGTGGTCATGGCCTGGCCGATCTCCTCGAAGCCCACTTCGGTGGCCCCAAGGCCGATCCGTACGGGGGTGATCGCCGGCATGCCGGTCGCCCGGAGGGTGACGACCGTTCCGGCTCGCCCGCTTCGTGGAGAGACAGTCTCGACCCGGCGAGACACGGCGTGCAGAGCGGTTCCCAGCGGATTGGGATCCTGGGCGGCTACCTCCCGGCCCGTACCGAATCCCAGAACGATCCCCACAGCCGCAATCGCGACCACGGGTAGAGAGCTCCCATCCCGGCGCCAACGACTTGCCTGATTGATCCGCATGAGTCTCCTCCATCGGTTCAGGGCCTCTCGGGCCCAATCCAAGCTCACCCCGGAACTGAACCGGCCTCGGGATCTCTAGCGCCCCCATAGGTGATCGCGGTGTGTCGACATGATCAACCTCCCGGGTCGCGGAACGTACCCCTGAGCGCTTTCGCTCGTCGACCAAGGTAGCCGCCGCCCATCTCGTCGACCATGTCCTACCGCCGCTGCCCGTGCGCCGTCGCTCTCTCGCTCACTCCTCTGGAGTACCTCGAGCGACTCGCCCTACTCATTCACCCGCCACGCATCCATCGCCACCGGTATCACGGGGTGCTGGCTCCCGGGGTACCCACCGAAGGTGGATCCCAGGCTCAGGTATCAGGTCATCGCGCTCGGGCGTGAGCGTCCGATCGTCTCGTCCGTGCATGGCTGGACGGCGAACGCGCACCTCAGCCGCACCTCAGCCTCACAACGGTAAGGACTCGGCTCGCTCAAACGGGGTGCCGGACTCGGAAAGGGTCTTTAAAAAGCCTATCCCTATTTCTCGATAGGTAGGAGGTGTGTCGTCGCGCATGTGCCGCCCCGGTTAGTTAACCCCGTAAACGTCCCTCGCTGCATCAGCCGACACATACCCGTTCAACACGTCGTCGCGCACTGAAGCGGGATCCCGATCGGCCGGATCACCAAGCCCCCCGCCCCCTGGAGTCTCGAGCACCAACCTGCCTCCTGGAGGCACGACGTCGCGGCCCATTCCCCGAAGCTCCTCACCGTCGCGAACGTACACTCGTCCTGTGACGCCGGGACCACCTCCGTCGCGACCGCGGGCGGGATTCTTCACACGATCGAACATTTTGGAAATGGTGAAAGGTGCCCCGTCCGCGTGCGAGATCTCCATCACCTGGCCCAGGCCTCCGCGATGCTGGCCCACTCCCCCAGAGTCGGTGATGTATTCCTTCCGCCAAAAAATCAGGGGGGCCACCGTCTCGGTGATCTCTATGGGGGTACTCCTCACCCCAGAAGGGAACGCCGTCGCTGAAAGGCCGTCCTTTCCTGGCCTGGCACCCGTGCCACCAGTGTGGAAGGGGTTCACCACAAACGCCTCGGCATCTCCGTAGGTGTGCTCACCAGTGAGCCCCGCTCCGCCCATGAGCACAGGATTCCACAAGCACGACGCGCCTTCGGCGGGCACCGGCGTCTTCAGCGCCTGGCCAAGACACCCGAGGACGACATCGGGGAGCATCTGTCCCACGGCGTGACGCGCCGACACGGCGGACGGCGGAGGCGCGTTCAGGATCGTACCCCGCGGGGCGGTGACATGGATGGTGCCGAGCGATCCCGCGTTGTTGGGGATTTCGGAGCCCACGACGCACCGGACTCCGAAGGAAGCGTAGGCTCGCGTGTAGGTGAGGGGGACGTTGATCCCTCGATTAGAGATCGCCGACGTGCCATCAAAGTCGACCTCGATTCCGTCTGCAGAAACTGTCAACGCACAGACTAGGTCAATGCCACGGTCGTAGCCATCTATGCGCATGCGGTTTTCGTAGCGCCCAGGCGGAAGCTCCCGGATCCGCTCCAGCATCGCCTGGCGTGACCGTTCGATGACGAAGTCTGCAAGGCGCTCCAGTTCGGCGAGTCCGAATTCGTCCATCATCGCAACTAGACGCTCACAGCCTGTGCGATTGCAGGCCACCAGAGAGTACAGGTCCCCCTCGGCCACATCGGGATCACGGACGTTGGCCCGCAGGAGGTCCATGAGGGTCGAGTCCACCCGCCCCTCACGCATCAGGTACCCGATAGGAATGCGGATCCCCTCCTCGAAGACCTGGTGGGCGTCCGGACCGAATCCCCGTCCCCCCACATCGGCGATGTGACTCGTGGCCGCGAACAGGGCCACGGCTTCGCCACTTCGGAACGTGGGCGTCACGACGGTGAAGTCGTTCAGGTGCCCGGTGCCTTTCCAGGGATCATTGGTGATGAGCACGTCGCCATCCCTCAATGACGCCACCGGAAAGCGCTCCAGGAAGTGCTCAACCGACTCCGCCATTGCGTTCACGTGCCCGGGCGTTCCGGTGATGGCCTGGGCCAGCATGCGCCCGGAAAGGTCGAACACCCCGGCGGACAGATCGCCGGCTTCCCGCACGGGCGTGGAGAATGCCGTGCGAACGAGCGTCTGGGCCTGCTCCTCGACAACTGAGAGAAGGCGACTCCACATGATCTGATCGTGAAGAAGATCCAGGCCGGCGGGCCCGTCCCTGTTTGCCGGTCCGTCCGCTGAACTCATGGAATGTTCACTCATGGTTGGTCCTCGTCAGCACGAGGTGACCGCCCGTGGCCACGTGGACCACGAAGCCGGTGGGCACCACCGTGGTGGTCTGATCTTCCGCAACAAGCGCCGGGCCCTCGAGGGACACGCCTGGCTCCAGATCCGAGCGGACGTAAACATCGGCCTGAACACTCCCCTCCGAGCCATCTTCGATGAGCGCCGCAGTGCCCGACGGGGTCGGCGGTGAGGCTGAAGGCGGCGGTGTGTCCACTCGGGTGACCGCCGTCGATATCGTGGACACCACGAGCGTCCAGCTCAGGACCTCCACATCGAGGCCCGGGATCGTGCGACCGTATAGCGCTATATAGGCGTCGTCGAAGGCTCGGCGGAGGTGCGCGCCGCCACGAACTCCATCCTCGAGGAGCCCTTCCCGCACCGTCACCCCGATCTCGTGCCCCTGGCCCACGTACCGCATGAACGCCTGCGCCGTGCTGAAGGTGGCGGCTCCGGGCGCTCCTTGCGCCACCACCGCCCGCGCCTCGGCGAGCATCTCGGAAAGAACCTCCTCCACCAGGCGGGGGTCGAATGCGGAAAGCCGCATATAGCGACTGCGCACCACCTCGTATGAGATGGGCGCAAGCAGGAAGCCCACCGCAGACCCCACTCCGGCGTGGTTGGGCACCACCACACTGTCCACGTTCAGCTTCTCGGCAAGACGGGCCGCGTGGATGGGTGCCGAGCCGCCGAACGCCACCATGGCCCGGCCGTCAACGCTCTTTCCCCCTTCGATGGCGTGAGTTCGGGCGGCGTTCGCCATGTTCTCGTCCACAATCTCGCTGATGCCGTATGCTGCAATGGCGCCGTTCAGACCAAGGGGATCTCCCACGTGGGCCACCACAGCATTTCTCGCCAGGGCCGGATCGATCTGGATAGAGCCGCCGGCAAAGCGGTCAGGGTCGAGCCTCCCCAGCGCAACGTCGGCATCTGTGACCGTAGGCCGCTCCCCTCCTCTCCCGTATGAGGCCGGACCCGGGTCGGAGCCAGCGCTCAGCGGACCGACCAGGATCCGGCTCATGGTATCCACGGACGCGATAGAGCCACCGCCCGCACCGATCTCCACCATCTCGATCGCGGGGATTCGCACAGGGAGACCGCTCCCCCTGCGGAACCGGTAACTGCGCGCGACCTCGAAGTGACGAGAGCTCAGCGGCTGTCCGTCGTCCACGAGGCACAGCTTTGCAGTCGTGCCGCCCATGTCGAGTGAGATGACCCGATCGAGGCCGAACTGGCGCGCGACATGACTCGCCAGGATCGCCCCACCCGCCGGCCCCGACTCCACGAGCCGTATCGGAAATGAGGCCCCGGTCTCGAGGGTCGTGAGGCCTCCCCCCGAAGTCATGAGAAGGAAGGGACACCGGACGCCCGCGTCTCGGAGCGCTTGGGCGAGGGAATGCAGGTAGCGGGACATGAGCGGCTGCACGTAGGCGTTTGCGCACGCCGTCGACAGGCGCTCGAACTCGCGCACCTCCGGGCAGACCTCAGAGGCCAGGGTGATGGACAGCGACGGCCGTGACTCCAGCAGTAGCTCCCTGATACGACGCTCGTGACTGGGGTTCGCGTAGGCATGGAGGAGTCCCACCGCCACCGACTCGACCTCTTTGCCGTCGAGCACGGGCAGCAGGGCGCGCACAGAGGCCTCGTCCAAGGGCACGAGCACGTCGCCATTCCGATCTAACCGCTCCTCCACCGGAATGCGAAGGTGGCGCGGCACGAGCGGGGCCGGACGATCGACACCGATATCGTACTGCTCGAAGCGGTTTTCGTGGGCCATCTCCAACGCGTCGCGGTGGCCCGACGTCACCACCAGAGCGGTCTTTGCTCCGCGGCGCTCGATGAGGGCGTTGGTAGCCAGCGTCGTCCCGTGGATCACAAGACAGATCTCCGCCGGATCGACGCCAGAGAGCGCCCGGACCTTCTCAAAGCCAGACATCACCCCGAGCTCGGGGGCCCGCGGCGTAGTGAGAACCTTGGTCGTGATGTGGCCGCCGTCCATCTCCAGCACCACGTCCGTAAACGTGCCTCCGATGTCGACGGCGAGGCGTGCTTCCGGCATCAGTCTACTCGAGCAGAGCCGCGCGGCTCAGCCATCCTCGCGCAGGGGCACCGTGTAGTTGAGCGAGAGCCGCCCTCCGTCCGGATAGACGGTTTGGCCCGTCATGTAGGACGCGTAATCGCTAGCCAGGAACACCGCCACCGAAGCCACCTCCGACGGATTCCCGGCCCTCCCCATGGGTGTCCGTGACAACATCGTCCTGCGAGCGCTCTCGTCCTCCATGACAACGTTCAGCATGTCGGTGGAGATAGAGCCCGGACCGATGGCGTTGACCCGGATGTCATGCGCGGCAAGCTCCATCGCCATGACCTTCGTGAGCTGCCCCACGGCTCCTTTCGAGGTCGCATACGGAAGCTGATCGGGGATGGTCACCACGGCGTTGGTGGACGACATGTTGATGATGGTGCCGTGGACGCCGAGATCCACCATGTGGTTTGCCACCGCGCGGCTGAGCAAAAATGTCCCCCGAAGGTTGACCGCCAAGACGCGGTCGAAGTCCTCGGTGGACGCATCCAGGATCGAGCCCCGGGCGATGATGCCGGCGTTGTTGAGGAGAATGTCGCACTGGCCGAAGCGTGCGATGCAGTCCGCTAGTAGAGACTCGCAGTCATCCTCCTGACTGACGTCCATCTGGACGGCAAGAGTGTCCACACCTGTGTCACTGGAAATGGACGCGGCGGTCGCGATACACGTTTCCCCGAGGAGATCTGCCATCACGACCCGAGCGCCGTGCTCGGCGAAGGCACGGGAACACGCCACTCCGATTCCACGGGCCGCACCCGTAACAATGGCGGTCTTGCCGGCTAGCGAGATCAATCGATGAGCTCCAAATCGTGGCGGGACGTGGCTGTGACACGGCGAAGCCAAGTTGCCTGCGGCGACGGCAAGAGGGCAAGGGCGACAACAGAGATAGACCTCACACGTTAGCCGGCGTTGTAGCAGCCTCCCCCGGCACGTAGGTTGCACCGCTGACGCCGATTTCCGGCGCTTATTGTCCAACCGGACTTGAGAGACGAGCATGACGGGCTTCACCCGGTTCTTCACGGTGCACGTAGGCATGTGCGCGGTCGCAGTCGCTTCTCTTGTGGGTGCTCCGAGGCAGGCCTCGGCGCAGCAGAGCGCGCCCGATCTCGCGACACTCTTCGATCTTGGCGTGCTCCTCACCGACACGAACGACGACAGTGTGCCGGACTTCGTCAACGCCTCCCTGGTTCTCGGTGCCCTGCCCACGGTCGCTGAAACGGCAGCAGCAGCCGAGATCTCGGCGCGGCTCGGATTCGAGACGATGGCCCTCGACCTTCCGCTCGCGAGAGGCGTGGGTGAAGCCATCCCAATCGTGATCGGACGGGGTGGGCTGGCGGTCTCGGGAATCACGTCCGCAGGCGTCGATCCGACATCTCTCGACTCCGGCGAAGGTGCTGTGGTGATGCGAGAGATCGAGGGGCGGACGTGGCTTTTCGTCCTGGGAGGTGATGATGAAGGATTGGCCGCCGCGGCGCGGCTCTTCGCAGGCGTACTGCCGCACACACGAACACTGTCTACGGCGAAGCTCGAAAAGGTGCGGGGCGACCTCCAAGCAACGTTGGAGGCGGCGGGGGTCGAAGGGGCGTCGATTCGGCTGACGCAAGCACGAGCCCGTTCGGGGCAAGACGGCATCGCTCGACTGGTAGCGGACATCGAGGGCGTGAACGCGCCTGATGCTCGGGATGCCCTCCAATTCCTGACCGAGATCGATGGGGTCCCGCCCGAGCCGGAGGAAGCGGACACGGCGCAAACATCTGAGGCCGCCGACACCTCGGAAGCCCCTGTGGGTTCGGACGAGGACGCCGAGCCGGCCGCTCCATCCAATCCCCTCGCCTACCCTGGCCTCGGCTCGGTCGAGGTGCGTATCGCCGGCGGATCGGTCATGAGATTACCCGGCCGCGCCGAGCCCGACACACCCGGCCCGATCTCGGGGCGCCCGGGGAGCGGAGCGAAAAACGAACTGGACCTCTCCAACCTCTACACGTCGGACGGTCTCCTCGGCGGAAGCCCGATTCCAAACAGCGTCGACGCCATCCTGGTGCCGGGCAATGGCAGCATCGATGCACTGCCTGACCTGGCGGGCCGCCTGGGCCTCGAATCCACCGGATTGGTGGTCCCTCTCGTTCATCCGGCAGAGTCCCTGCTACGTCCGGGCTCGAAGCCGACGATGATACTCGTCGGGACGGACAACCGGCTCACCGACCGACTAGCCGACAGCGCGCGGATCGACGTTGCCGGTCTCAGCGCCGGCGAAGGTCTCATTCAGCTCGTCCCCGACGCGTTCGGGTCGAAGTCCACGCTCGTCATCACGGGCGCCGACGAGGACGGTGCGGCGCGGGCGCTCGAGCAGGTCGCCCTCACCTTTCCCAACCTCTCCGACCGCGGCAAGGATCGCCCCACCGTCGATGAGGTAGAGCAGGAGTTATGGGACGTCCTGTCTGGAAACTCACCCATCGGCCAGGCAGCGATCGGCCTGTACAAGCTCGATCGAATCCTCGCCGACCTCGCGGACGAACAACTCGCGTCGGCCTCTGTGCTCATGTCTGTCGCGAAGGCGGACCCCGCCCTGGAGACTCTGGTCGCCAACCGTGCAGCAGCGGCTCTGGAACTAACAAGCGTGGAGGTCACGATCGACGACAGGGACGTTCAGAACGCTGCAACGCTCTTCGAGGAGTCGATCACTCTCCCATCGGAAGTCGACCGTTTCTGGGCGCTTTTCCGCGAAAAGGTTATCCCTGCCGCCCGAGGGGGGTCACCGATTCGAGTCGAGGCCCGTATCAGCGAGCCGCCGGAACTTCGCGCTCGCCTGGAGGAGGAAGCGCGGGCGGCGCTCCTGGAGGCCGGGGCGGATCCTCAGGGCACTGAGGTGACCGTTCTCTCTGCCTTCAAGCAGGGCTACTCCTGGCTCCACGATGTCGTGCGTCCGCAACTGGAGGGCCGAGATGTCGGTGAGATCGTCATTCGATTCCGCCGTAACGAGCCCCCATTAGACTGGCCTCAACAGGCGATCCATACGCCGGTGCGTTGGCTACACGAAATTTTCCCAATCGACGAGGTGTTCGCCCGCGATCTCGATCTCGATCTCGAGCAGATTCGGTTTGAAGAAGTGCTCGACGGACCCACTTATGGAGTTCGGGTCACCGATCTCAACGGCGTGGAAATCCTCACGGACACCTTCGATCCCAAATGGCTGTTGCGGCCATACTTCGACCGCTTCCAGGACTACGAACATGTGCGCGTGACCACGGGATGGCTCACCGCGATGTCCGGTGCACGGCTACTCGCCGACGAGAGGATCGTCACGGATCCGGAGGCGTTCTGGGATCACTTCCAGGCGAACGTGCTGCCGCGCCTTTACGACCATGTCATGGCGACCCACGAAGGACTTCCCCGAGGCGGCAGCGCGGATTCTCCGTTCTTCGGCGAACTCACGGTGGATCTCGAGATGAGTGAGCCGAACTACAGGCTGGAAATCGACAATGAAATCCACGCGCCGATGGACGCGCTGCACGAGGAGATCTACTTCGGCACCATAGAGTTCTTCGACGTACTCGGACGAAATTCCCGCGGGCAGGGAATCCAATTTCCAGGACGGATCCTCCCCATCATGCACCCGAAGTCGGATGGCTCGGCCGCCATCGCTCAGATTCGCGTAACTGGCTTTGCAACGTCCAGACCCGCCGTGGTCGTGACTTACGAAACAGAAGCCGGCGAATCCGGAGAGGTCCGCTTGGATATCCCGAAAACGAACCTGGCGCGCCCGTCGGCCCGATTGGCCAAGGTGGTGGCAGGCCAGGCCGGTCTGGCCCATCTCGGCCTGCGCGTGGCCGTGGACACCGACCGGGACATGAGGGACAGTCTGATCACCGTGACACGTGAGCGGCAGGTCGATGAGCGTATGGTCTCGGCCGAACAGGTCGAGGCCACCATGAGTGAGATCGAAGCGCTCCGCCGGGCCGGCCTCTACACGTCAGCACTCTCGTATGCCGGACTCGGCTCCATGGAGGTCTGGGCCGAGTGGACGCACGAGCAGGACCCGGATTCTCGTCGCATTGGGACGCTTGAAGCGAACGGAACACCGACTCCTCTCCCCGACTGGCGCTCCCTGGTCCCCGATGGATGGACCTACGGCGGTGACCGGATCGTGCAGTGGGACACGCCCATTCCGCCCTCCGAGGGCCATGCGATGCTGGGGATGATGGGTGCGGCGTTCGAAGAGGCGACGGTGTACCGAGCCGGACGTAGTTATCTGGGTAAGGACATCTGGGCGATGGACCTCATGACTCCGATCGCCGCCAGTCATTGGTCCCCTGTAAAGGCATCGACATTCAAGCCCACAGTGATCTATTCAGCCCGCCAGCACGCGAATGAAGTCTCCTCGACGAGTCATGTGCTGCGGCACGCCGAGTTGTTGCTGACTGATCCTGAGATGGAGGAACAACTCAAGAAGGTCAACGTGATCATCCATCCGTTCACCAATCCGGATGGCGCGCAGACGGCCTATGATTTGTACAAGATCACCCCCGACTTCATCCTGCACGCGGGCTACCTCGGATCGCTGGGCCAGGACCCGACGTCCGGTGGGGGAGCCGACCATCCTATCTATCCCGAATCGACCGTGCGTCGTCGACTCTGGGAAACGTGGCTTCCGGACATCTTTCTCAATCCCCACGGATATCCGTCCCACCAGGTCGTGCAGCTCTTCTCCGAGTACACTGGCCTCGTTCGGCACGGACGCGTCACGGAACGTAATTTCGGCTTAAATAAGGGTTGGTTCATGCCCGGCTTCGGCTACGTGGATAGCCCGCAGTACCCGAGGCACAAAGACGCCGTAATGGAGATCCGCGCCTACATCACACGCAGCATCAATTCGAACCGCGACGTCTTCGACTTCAACCAACGCATGTACGCCAAATACGAACGCTACGGTGCACAGTTCGACCCCGACGTCTTCAACCTCCCCATGACGGACAGCGTCCTGATCCGGATGCCGCTCAAGGGCTCCACGGGCCAGGAAAACGGAGGCTACAACCCGCGGGTCACCATCTGGAGTGGTATGACGGAAGCTCCCGATGAGACTGTATACGGACCCTGGATGGAATTGATGGCCAAGGCCGGGTTGTCCTGGGATCAAGCGATCACGGACTACCTATTCGATGGCGAACATGTCGTGAAGCGATCGGGATCGGGCTTCTTCGGCGGCGTGTCCATCCGCATGATCCGACCGAGACCACCTGAGAAGGACGACAAGGACGATGAGGACGACAAGGACGATGAGGAAGAGCGAACGGACCCGCGCACTCGCCCCGCAGGCGGTCGCTGAGGAACGAGCTCGTCATGCTGCTCGACTCGAGTGAGCGAACCTAGCCGAGCCACTCGCCGGGTCTGCTTCAGGGTCCCGAACTGACTACTCCTCCCTGAGCGCAATCACCGGCGCGATCCGCGCTGCAGGTTTCGCGGGCACCAACAGCGCGGCCAAGCTCACCAGCGAGCCGAGGGAAAGGTTGTTGCTCCGAGCGCCCAGCTCGTGGAGACTGGAATACGTGATGGGTTTTCGCGGACCACGACACCCGATTATTCAGGGAAATCATGAACCGTGTATTGCTCTATCTTCTTGTTATCGAACTCCCAGCCTATACCCGGTCCGGTTGGAACTTCGATGTAGCCGTCCCTCAATTCTAGTGGTTTCTTTAGTAGGAGGTCATGTAGCACTATTTCGGTGAATTCCAAGACTGGATCCGCGTTTTTGATTGCGCATCCTAAGTGCACCTTTGAAGCAACTATGTTACCAAGTCCATATTCTGTTCCTATAACAATGGATTTTCTCGCTGCTTCAGCTACCGCTGCCCATTTCTTGACCCCTGAGATCCCTCCAGATTTGGAGCATTTTGTGTTAATGATATCGCAGGCATCGTTCTTGAGAAGCTGATAAACTTGGTATAGGCTATCTGCAGCTTCATCTGCCTCTACGGGTATATTCACGGTTCTGGCAATTCTTCTCGCACCCTCCAAATCAGTACTCGCTATGGGTTGCTCAAGGAGTTCAAGACCTACATCGTATTCCTTGGCTAACCTGCATAGTCGAATCGCCTCATGTATCGTGTATTTTTGATTTGCATCAGCTCTAAGACTGATCTCGTCTCCAAGGGCTTCTCTAATGGCTTTCAAAGATTTCGCATCTCTATCAGGGTTCGATCCAACTTTCGCCTTGATCCCTCTTATCCCCTGTTTGTAATACTCCATACTATGGGCGGCCATTTCCTCCGGAGGACCTCCTGGGACCTCAACCGAAGCAAGCACCTTGTTTCGATATAATCCACCCACTAGGGTGTATAGTGGTACGTTTAATGTTTTCCCTAGGATGTCATATAAGGCGTAATTGATCGCTGAAGCAGCGTGGCGTGTGATCACTCTTCCATTTTTCTGTAAAGACACTATCTCGTTATTGCGCTCAATATCAAATGGATTTAGACCAATCAAATTAGGGGTCATGTATCGATCAATAGTGAATTTCACTGTCTCAAGAGTCTCAACGCGATCAGTTGGGGCTTCACCCATTCCAATGATGCCTTTATCTGTATGGATTTTCACAAATACGTAATCCATTAAGAGGTGCCCTTCTTCGTTTCGTTTTCTCTTTCTCTTTAATGGTTCCCCTTCATAATATTTACTTGGTGCGGCTTTTGCGCCGGTTTTGTCGACTCCATCCTCAAACGGCTTCACAGGGAGGCTCAAAGGTATTGTTTCAATCTCTGTAATCTTCGTCGTAATATCATCCAAGTTATTAAAGATATCATCCAAGTTATTGAAGCTACTGGCTTTCGCAGCATACGCTGTTATCCCTAGGGCAGCAGGGCTACCCAGAAACGCGCGCCGACTGAATGTTTCGGATCTCATGACACACCTCGCTTCAAAGAAATGATTGCGATTCTGTCGATACTTATCATGTCTTTTCTCATGTCTTTTCTCTGATTCAACAGATTATTATGAATTGTCCAGCGTCAACCACTTTTTCTCATCAGCGACAATTAGAATTCCCGTTGCCTCATGTTTTCCTTACCTGTGAGTACGACTTCACATCACAGATAGGGCGTTCCTAAATCAACGACCGGCTGCAATGGAAGGAGCCTGAAGGGCTCCTGGAGTTGCAGCCCCCGAGAGAGCCGGGGCGCCGCCAGCCGCCGAGCAGGAAGATCCCCAACGCCTGCCACAGAGACCTCCGGTGGATCTCGCGGATGAGGCGCTTCAGGGGATCGTCGGAAGGACTGGCCATGGTTAGTTCGAGCTTGATCTCACGAAGTCCTCAGCGTGGGGTAGATCAGACCGAGGTCAACATCCGAGAGCGGGCCGGTGGGCGCAAGGAGCAGGCCGGAGAGTTGCCCTTAGAGACGTTCTGAGCAGCTTCGGGTTGTATTCGGTGTTCCGGTTCGGCTGGAGCGTCCTCGTGGCTTAGAGGGGCGTTATCGGCTCGTCCTTGCATGGGCCTACGGCGACTAATTTTCTACCAACTCACCTCCGCCATGCGGTGATGGGTCACCAGACCGGCCCTGGTGAGTGCTCTTTGAGCGCCTAGAAAGCGCGATCTGGACAGCCGGCCAGTCTGCTCCGGTTGGGTCGTACGATCGGCCACTACGAACCCCCTTCGCTCGCACCTCCTACCTCAAGTCGTATGGCGTCCGCCGATGTCCGCCGCACACTTTCCCCACACATTCCCTTCCCGCCTCAACTCTCGCCTAGACAGCCCCTTTGAACTTCCTATCCGTTTGATCAACGAGACGGTTTCCAGTACCCCGGCGGCTCGAACCCGGAAGGCGTGGCCGTCGATGCGCCGCGGGCAACGCTACGGCACGGTGGTCTCTCAGGGCCGGGCGTTCATCCGGTCGACCCGCCGCTAGGCGCCCGAGAGCTGCGCGGCGTTGAAAACGCTCTCGGCCTCGTAGTGCGAACCCGTCAAGTAGCCGAGGGCGTTCCGAACGGTTCGCAGGCACATCCGGCAGTAGGTGGATGCCGTGAGGGCGGCGGAATGGGGGGTGATGATCGTGCGCGGGTGATGGATGAGGCGATCGCCGACGGCGGGCGGTTCCGGGTCGACGCCGTCGGCCGCGTATCCGGCGAGCCGGTCGGAATCGAGCGCCTCGAGGAGTGCATCGACGTCGACCAGGGCGCCGCGCCCGGCGTTCACCAGTAGGGCGCCCGGTTTCATCGCCGCCAGCTCGGCTCGTCCGACGAGACCTCGGGTCTCCGGCGTCAACGCGACGTGAAGGCTGACGATGTCCGACTCCGCGAGCAACTCGGCGAACGGAAGCCGGCGAACCGATGTCCGGCCCTCGGTGCTATTCCGGTTCGTTCGATTGTGGGCGATGACCTCCATCCCGAGCGCCGCTGACAGCTCGGCCACGCGGCAGCCGATCGCCCCGAGGCCGACCACGCCCAGCTTCTTGCCGGCGCACTCTGCGCTCACACCCCTCCGGATCGCCCAGTCGTCGCTCTTGACCGCCGCGACCTGGGGGTAGAGCTGCCGGGTGAGGGCGAGGATCAACATGATGGTGTGCTCGGCGGTCGTGATGGTGGGGCTGCCGGGGGTGTTGATCACCGCTACTCCGGCCGCGGTGGCGGCGCCGACATCGACGTTGTCGAGGCCGACGCCGCAGCGGCCGATGACCCGCAGATTCGGGCAGCGGGCGATGAGCTCCGATGTCACCTGGCCGCGCCCGCAGGTGATGATGGCGTCGACGTCGGTGAGGTCGCGATCGTCCAGCTCAGCGTCCGGAGTCGGGGGGAAGGTCGTCGTCGACTGCTCCGCGAGCTCTGCATGAGCGGCCTCATCGATCGTCTCGAGGAGCAGCGCGCGCAAGGTGGTCAGTCGCTCGGTTCGTCGTCGTGGTAGAGCGTCGCGTCATCGCTCTGCAGGCCGCGGGCGTCGCCACGGCCCGAGACATAGGCGCCGGGCTCCGACTCAACGAGATCCTCTTCGAAAATGCTCTCGTCGACATGGTCGCTCGCCGGGCACACGATCTCGACCAGGTTTCCCGACGGATCGCGAATGAACATCTGCATGACTCCGTCCGGGAGGCGCCGGACCTTGCCCCAGGGGGCGGTGTCGATCGCGCCGCGGGCTTTCATGCGTCGAAAACAGTCGGTGAAATCGGCAACCTGGATGGCGACGTGGCCGCGAAACGACGGCCGGTCCTCCCACTCAGTGAGGTGAAGCTGCTGCTCGTCGTTGATCCTGTAGAACTGGGCGGGATAGTCGAACTTGAACGCCGGGAGCGCCTCGAGACCGAACTCCTCCTCGTAGAACCGACACGCCTCGGCGAGGTCGTCGACCACCAGGGTCACGTGGTTGATGCGGAGCATTCGTGGCATGGGTGTCACTCCGGTCCGGTGGGCGGAACGTAATGAGCCGTCATTCGCGCACCGTGTGCTCTTCGATGAACGTGGCGTTCGGGGTCACGCCGAGGCCAGGCGCTTTAGGAGCCTCGAAGGTCCCACCTGTCGGGCGCAGATCCTCCTCCACCAGGTCGTGGAGGAGGGGGTTGTCGCCGAGCGAGTACTCGAGGATGACGGCGGCGGGGCAGGCGAAAGCGACGTGCAGACCCGCCGCGAACGACAGCGCCGAACCCCAGAGGTGCGGCGCAAGCTCCCGCTGAAAAGCGCTCGCAAGCTCCCCGATCCGCCGAGCCTCGGTGATTCCGCCGACGATCGCGGTGTCGGGCTGCAACACATCGACTGCTCCCGCCCGGCAAGAGCTCGAGGAAATCGAAGCGGGTGAACTCGCTCTCTCCGGCTGCGATCGGGATCGAGGTCGCGGCTCGCAATTCGGCGAGCCCGGCCCGGTCGTCGGCGTTGAGCGGTTCCTCGAACCACCGCAGCCCACAGTCTTCGACTTCGCGGGCGAACCGTTTGGCTTCCGCGACGCTGAACGTCCCGTGGCTGTCGACCATGATGTCGATGTCGCGACCGAGATGAGCACGCGCCTCGCGCACCCGTTCGACGCTGACGTCGACGGTGTTGTCCATCGCGCCCACGCGCATTTTGACCGCCGCAAATCCCTGTTGGGTGTAGCTCTCGAGTTGCGGGCCGATGCCGTCGGCGTCGGCCCAGCCGCCGCTCGCGTAGGCCGGCATGCGATCTCGACACGAGCCGCCGAGCAGCTGGACCACGGGTACGCCGAGCGCCTTGCCGACCAGATCGTGGAGCGCGACGTCGATCGCCCCCAGGGCGGCAACGGTGGTCCCCCGGCGACCGAGGGCGGGAAATCCGCGACCACGGGCGCGCGCATAGTGGTCTCGGGTTCCGTTGTAGAGCGTCTCCCACGCTCGGGTGATCTCGCGGCCGTCGCGTCCGACCAGCCGCGGTCCGAGCTCGCGCTCCACGCAGGTCACCAGCGAAGCGCACTCGCCGGCGCTGCCAACCGCGCCCTTGGCCTCGCCGAACCCCTCGAGCCCGTCCTCGGTGCGGATCCGCACCAGCGCCATGTCGAAGGTCTCGAGGCGCCCGAAGTCGGAAACGTGCTGTCGCTCCTCCGGAATCGGACAGCGGATCCAACGAGCCTCGACCTCGCTGATGGTCAGAGTCATGTCAGCGGCAGCAGCGTCTGGGCGGAGGTCTCGACAAGGGACGAGTAGAAAGCCTCACTGATCGAGGCCGAACCGTGCTCCTCGAGAAACTTCTTCTGCTCGGGGCTGATATCGATCGGCTCTCCTTCGAGCGCGTCGGGATGCGGGTCGGCCGGCGTCCGATCGATGGGGGCGCAGAACTCGACGGAGAGCGGACCGTCGTAGCCGACCTCCTTGAGCGTCTCGACGATGGCCGGCCAGTCGAACGTCCCCATCCCAGGAGCCATGCGGTTGTTGTCCGCCACGTGGAAATCGACCAGCCGATCCCCGGCCCGGCGAATGGCCGTCAGAACGTTCGTCTCCTCGATGTTCATGTGGAAGATATCGAGACAGACGCCGCACTCCGGGCCGACCGCTTCGGCGAGCGCCATCGCCTGGTCGCCGCGGTTGATGAAATAGGTCTCGAAACGGTTGATCGGCTCGATGCCGAGGCGCACCCCGGATTCCATGCCGTGGTCGTAGATCTCCTTGAGGGAGTCGACGGCCCACTGCCATTCGTTCTCCGGATTCGAGTCGGGAGTGATCTTGCCCACCGTGGCGGGAACGATCGACATCTCCTCGCCTCCGAGCTCCTTGACCATCGTGATGCAGTCGTTCACGTAGGCGATCGTCCGGGCCCGCTCGCCCTCGTTTGCGGCGAGAAGATTACGTTCGCCTTGCATGAGGGTGACCGCCCCGAAGCAACGGATTCCGTGCTCGCTCAGCAGTCGGCGCACTTCGTCGATGTCGTGCCGCTCGGGCTCGCCGCCGATTTCCAGGGCCTTGTAGCCGAGCGGCGCAATACGACGAATGGCCGCCTCGATGGGCTCGGCGCGCATCCAGGTGTGCATGGCCAAGTACACAGGGTCTCCTTCGGTTTTTGTTGCGTCGGCGACGCAATGTCCGGCCGGCCGAGCGAAAAAAACCCGGACCGGCACCAGAGCCCGGATCCTAGCCGGAGGGGCCAGACTCCTGTTCCAAGTGCACCGCCTTGTATCCGCCTCTCGAACGAAAATAGAACATCAACGACAGGTAACCGATCGCCATCATCAGCGGCACCAGCGCCGTCCACCTCAATGCGGCTTGTCCTCCGTAGATGGAGGCACGCAGCAGCGCCCCCCGGTACTCGTTCTCGACGGCGGTCAACTCGGCCGGTGGAGCCTCCAGGATGGCGCCGACCTCGGCCCCGTCCAACCCGGCGATCTTCGGAAACATCAGGAATCCGTGCTCGGTCGGCGCGCGGAATTCCTCGTAGACGAACGCGTGCCGTTCTTCGAGGTACTGTGACGCGAAGTAGTCCTGCTTGTAGCCGATCCCGGGGCCTCCGAGAAGCCCGGCCGACAGCATCCCCGCGGCCCCGACGGCTCCCAGGGTCAAGGCTCCGCCGCGCGGATACTGCTCGGAGACGACGCCGAGCATCGTGGGCCAGAGGAATGCCTTGCCGACACCGTATGCGGTCGCCGCGGCGAGAATCGCGAACCCGGTGCTCGACGAGCCCAGCATCATCAGGCCGGCACAAGCGAGCAACGAGCTGACGAACAGCAAACCCAGTGGGTTGATGCGGTGGGTGATCGGGCCGGCGAAAAAGCGCAGTGCGAACATCAAGGCGGAGGTGTAGATGAACAAGAGGAACGCTTGGCCCTCGATGACGTTCTGCATGATGTTGACGATCCAGCTATCGGTGCCGAGCTCGACGTAGCCGACCATGGCGTGCAACAACAACAGCAGCAACAAAACGGGGGGCGCGAACTCCCGCAGCATTCCCGCGAACGAGATACCGGCGGCACGAGCCTCGGATACCGGGAACCCCACCCGATAGATCAACAAGCCGTAAAGCGCGGTGGGGACAAGGAAGAGACCGACGAGGACCTCCCAAGGTACGTGGCTGATACGCGCGTCGGCGGTGGCGAACCCATAGGCGATCAGGCCGCCGATGATGAGCCCCGCCGGCCAACCGGCATGAAGGACGTTCAGATAGTGCGTCCGGTCCTTCGGATACAGCGTCGCCGCCAACGGATTGATGACCGCCTCGCACACACCGTTGGCGATGGCAAACAAGAAGGTCCCGACGTAGAGGAGCCAATATGCGGAGGCGTTGCCGGCGCTGCCGTCGCCGTAGATCGGCGAGGCGGCCATCGTCACCACAGCGGACGTCGCGTGGAGAACGAACGCCACCCAGAGGAGCCTTCCGTACCCGACTCGATCGGCGATCGCGCTCGCCGCCAGGATGACTATGCCGAAGCCCACCAGCCCGCCACCGGTAATGGTGCCCAGTTGGGTCTTGGTGAAGCCGAACTCGGTCGCCCAATCGGCGAGAATCGCGCCGCGAATCGCAAAGCCAACGCCGGCCACGATAAGGGTCGTGAAGCTGGCTGCGAACAACCGCTTTCTGTGTTCCATCCCGATCGAGACCTTCCGCCAGCTCAGAGTTGAGAGATATCTTGCGATCCGGGCACGCGGTGAACGGTCAGGTACGTCACCTCTTTGTAGGGCGCCCCGTCGCTCGCCATAAAGTCCATGCGAATCATCATCTGATCTACCGGCCGCAGGTCGTTGATCATCAGGAGCACCGAGCGGCCGTCTTCGCCGATCACGGCGCCGCGCACCGGCACCGAATCGTTGCCGGTGGCGCCGGGATCGTCGAGCGACCAGTGGTCCGACCCGTAGTTCGACGTCCAGCGATAATTCCAGCCCTCCACCGTGTAGTTAGCGACCGTCGCGGCGCTCTCGGCGTCGACCTCGAAGCTGAACACCAACTCGATCCCGTTATTGCGGATATGAGTTTCGGTGAGCAGATGGGCGGGCGCGCCGGTGTAGCGAACGCGGTTGAGGCTGCCGTCGCGTTCCGTCGCTTCCGCGTCCCAGCCGGTGAGGCCGACGAGGTAGACCTGCCCGTCGAACGGGTTCACTCGCAGCCTCTGCACGCCTGCATCGAACTGGAAAGGAAGCGCGACCACCGCGCCCTGGGTAACGCCTTCTACTTCTTCCTGCATGTGGTAGTAGATCCACCCCTTGCCGAAGCTCACGTGCATGAGCTTGCCGTTCAAGGGCCCGAAGCGCTCATCGCGCACGACGAGCTGACCGCCGGTTGAACTGTCGAGCTCGCGCGGCATCCAGATGACCGGCTGGACGAATGTGTCGAAGGGTTTCTCTCTGGTCTGCGAGACGCCGAGCCACGGCTGAACGTCCTCACCAACGGGCACGATGGTGATCTTCGACGCCGTAACCCACTGTCCCTCCTGGCCGCTCACGTATATGTGATCGTCCTGCGGATCGACACCCATTCCGTTGGGGACCCGAAAGCCACGGGCGATAACCTCGATGTCCTCACCGTCGGGAGAGATCTTCAGCAGCGCGCCGGGCAGCGAGTAATCGGTGTAGCGACCCGGCTTGGTGAAGTAGAGGTTGCCCTCCGAATCGGTCTGCAGATCGAAGTTGAAGGCGTGAAATCCGTTGGACACGTCGGTGTCGGTGTAGAAGTCCTCGTAGTAGTCGGCTTCACCGTCGTCGTTGAGATCGTGGAGGCGGAGAATGCCGTCGCGTGTGGTCACGTAGACGAGACCGTCGATGACCCGCAGACCGAGCGGCTCGAACAGGCCGCTCGCGAATCGGCGCCAGCGCAGCCGCTCGAGGGTTTCGTCCACGCCCGAGACGACCCACACGTCGCCACCCAGGGTGGAGACGGCGATGCGGCCGTCGTCGAAGAAATCGAGCGCCGCCATCCTCATCCAGGCGTTCCACGGGTTGTCCTCCGGAAGCGTCAGGTCGTCGACGACGTAGGCGGGATCGGTCGGCAATGACACCCGCGGCCGATCTTTGATCCTGAACGGACTGATGCCTTCGGTGCGGCGGTAGTCGATCGGATCGTAACGAGCCTTCTTGACGTCGAGGATCCCGGCCGTCTCGATTACCGTCGTCCAGCGCGGCGCCCCACCCCACTCTACCGCCGACAGATCGGGAGCGGTCATCAGCCCGTTCTGGAGGACCAGGTCGGCGTAGTCGCGAAAGCGCGTCCATTGCTCGGCGCCGCTACCGGCGAAGCGCAGCACTCGGATGACCAGCGGCGTGCGGCTCGCCGGGATGTGCAGGCCGAGACGATGTTGCGAGGTCACTTCCCAACGTAGCTGGTCGGTATCGCCAGCCACCGCGGCGGCGATGAACTCGCCTATCCCGGATGCTCCTGGTGCCGGCACATCAGCAGCCAGGACGATGGTGCGGTGCGCCGACCCGCTCTTGTCGAGTGCCGACGACAGCTCGCCGGCGAGCCCGAGGACACCCTCGGTACCGGGATCGCCGTCGAATGCCCCGGCGGCAAGTTGGAGCGCGGTCTCGCCCGGAGCAACGCGGAGGACGTTCTCGAGCACCACGAAGTCCTCCATTCGATGCACCCGCGGACGCTCCAGCACCACGCGGCCCAGCACCGAAAAGGAAAGCGTGGCCGTGCGGCCGTCTAGATAGTGCCCGTTGTAGCGCATCAGCTCGGGATCCGTCGGGGCCATCGACTTGCCGTCCTCGAGCCCCTGCATGAGCGAGTTCTCCGGCGCCGCGTCGAAGTCGGCGCCGTACGCCCAGTGGTAGGTCTGCAGACCCGCTAGAGGCTCGCCGTCGGGGAAAGGCTGACGTTCGCCTCGGTAGCGCATGTGCTGGGTCTGGGACAGGTTCAGAAAGCCGTCCCAGACGTGATGCTGCCTCATGCGGTGCAGGTCATACGAGGCGAACACGTCCTCGCCGAGGTCGAAGGTCATCGCCCGGTTTACCTCACGCCGAAACTGGGAGGTAAGTACCGGGCCGTAGTCGCGTGGATGCCCGTCGGGCGGTACAAGATCTTCGCGAGGCGTCCCTTTGGGCAACGAGTCCAGATATTCCTCGGTGACCTCGAAGTACTGATTTCGGTTGGGCCGCCTAATGAGGACCTCGCGAATGAAGTGGACGACGTCGTAGCGCTCTTCGGGTGTGTACTGCGTCTGCGGCACCATCTGACCGAATCCTTCGGTCAGCGTCAGCCACATCGTGTACGGGTCGCCTCCGGCGCGCAGCTCGTCGCGATTGAAGGCCCGGGCATCCGGCAACCTGGCGGCACCCTCGTAGCCGTGACAGCTATAGCAGTGGGTGTCGTAGATCCTCTGCCCACGGGCACGATTCGCGTCGGTCCAGGAACGAATGATCCCGGCGTGATCGACGTCTTCTTCGGCGGCCATATCCGGCGGCTGCGCGGCGGCCGAATGTGCGAGGCACAGCATCAGAATCAGCGCGGCCTCGCAAAGAAGCGGCCGAATTTTCTTGACCCAAGCACGCATGGCTTACTCGCTGTGTGAGGTGAGGGATAGGAAATACAACCGCCCTCTTGATCCAAAAGCCAAGGTAGGGCGTGCATCGATGGATGGGCTAGGAGCAGGGGGCCTTCGATAGGAGCACATCGAAGTGTGATCGGACGGAATGGACGGCAGTGGAGACGAAGTCGGGCACGGGCTCAGCCTCGGAGGGGCTTTGGTGCATGGCTCCAAACTGAAGACGGATCCCCCGTCCCCCGAGCGGGATTCACGCCACTTTGTAGCTGTCAGGCCTCCCGAGTACGGTCATCGTGTTGAGGATTTTGCTCGCCAGTTGAACCTCAATTCGTTGTCCATCCCAGGTATGGCCGACGTGAATCCTGAGTCCCGTACTGTCGATGAGTAGGTGGATCGGTCGATCCGTGGGGATCCGGCGGAACTGGATCTCGCCGAGTTTGCGAAGCCGCCGGGACAGCGTAACGAATCGGGTAACGCGACCTCCACCAAGGTGTTGGTGCGGCGACGCTCTAGCGCTCCTAGGAACTCGTCGCCCAATCCGGGTCGCTGCTCATCGTACCATTCCCTGGCCGATGTCACATCCGCGGCCGCCTCCTCACGGAAGCGGACCGTCATGCTTAAGTCGACCCCTTCAATCGGTCCCGCACGTCTTCCCAGGGGACATACTTCGGTTCCGGGTCCGCCAGGCGTCTCTCCAATTCCCGCACGTGCCATTCTGGAACGGGCACGTTCTCTGGGCTAGCTGCGATGGCGTCCCAAGCCTCGCCCAACAGATCGAGCCGCTCCTCGGGTGGGAGGCGGAGAATCTCAGTCAGGAGAGCTTGTTTCGTCATGCATCTAATCTCACTCCCTTGGCCGGATCCCAGCAATGGCTGAATGGGTCGAGGGGAGGGACGGCAAAGTCGGGTGAGGCCGCCAGATCAAAAAAAAGCTCCCAGATGTTCACACATCTGAGAGCCTGAGCGGAGCCGGTGGGATTCGACCCCACACACCCTCACGGGCGCCGGTTTTCGAGACCGTATCTGCGGAGGAACTGACAGACACCACTGTACACGCAAACCCCCAACACCCGCATAACTACGGCGTTTTCATCCTACGCCCCAGTGACATCCGCGACATGCGTTCCTGTGGGTTCCGGCACAACCACGACACAATCGCGGCACAGTGGCATCCCACCACGGAGGTCGCATGAGCGACTTGGACGCCATGACGCTCGACCGGCTGCGGAGGTTCCGCTTCGCCATCCGGGACGGCGCGGAAGCCCTGACCCAACGAGCCAAGGTTAAAGCGTTTCAAGACAAGTTAGATGAGCCTCACGCAGCGCGTCGAAAGTGCTTTGGAACGCACTATCGGTCGTAACATCATCGTCATGTATGATGCTGCTCGGATTCGGCTACCACCCTGACAACCTCAGCCGGCTCGATCTACGTGGAAACTTAGAATCAAGGGAACTGAAGGGTACCGGTTTCGAGATGGGAACGAACTTCGCAACGGAGGGATAAAGAAACGCCCAACCCGCAAGAGCACGGAGTCGAGAATGAGACACACTCGAAGAAAGTTTCTCGCGACCACCTTGACCGTTCTCGCCACCAGCGCGTTGTCGTGCGGCGGCGGCGGCGGCGACGAGGGCTCCGACGGCCTCACCCCACCGACCGATGTGGACTGCCTTTCCAACGGAGCTACGGCGGACATTGGGGGATTTGGACCAACGAGCCACGCGTTGAGGGTCTCCCCAGAAGACGTGCGGGCAGGCGTGGACAAGACCTACGAAGTCCAAAGCCCGAGCAACCACCTACACAGCGTGACGCTCACGGCCGACCACTTCGCCTCGCTCCAGGCCAATCAGTCCGTATCGGTCGGCACCACCACCTGGACCGCCGCCTCCGGTAATTTCCACACTCACATCGCACAGGTCATCTGCTCCTGACGAGTGGAGCTAGTGGGCCTACCCCGGTTCGGTGGACAGGTGAACGCTTGTGTGTTTTCTCTCTCTTCAAAGGCCGATGGAGTCAGAGGCTTCCGCAGCGCCAGCGGCGCTGGGGAGTAGAAGCAAGCCGGGCTCCGCGGAGGTTGTCGTAGGGCCGATGTCCTGGGGAGCCCAGGTGTTCTCGGCCGCGCGCTCGCGGTTGTTTTCGAAGTTGATGGGCGACTCGTACCCGAGGGCTGAGTGGCGCCGATGCGGGTTGTACCAGCCCTCGATGTAGCGGAATAGCTCCATCCTCGCCTCGGCCGGAGTCCGGAACGTACGGCGGTCGATGAGCTCACATTCGAGGCTCGCGAAAAACGATTCGCACATCGCATTGTCGAGGGCGTCTCCGACTGAGCCCATCGAGGGCCGGACACCCACCTCATCGCACCGACGTCCGAAGGCTACCGACGTGTACTGGCTCCCCTGGTCGGAGTGGTGGATGACCGCCTCGGGCTTCCTCTGCCACAGGGCCATGTTGAGCGCCTCGAGCACGAGCTCGGTTCTCAGGTGCGTCGCCATCGCCCAGCCCACGATCCGCCGGCTCCACACGTCCAACACCACGGCCAGGTACAGGAAGCCCGCCCACGTCCCGACGTACGTGATGTCCGCGACCCAGAGCTGGTCAGGACCGCTCGCCGTGAAGTCTCGATCCACCAGGTCCGGTGCCGGTCGCCGATCCTTGCCTCGTACCGTCGTCTTCGCCCCACGTCGTCGACTCACGCCCTGAATCTCCGCCTCCCTCATCACGCGAGCCACCCGATTCTCGCTCGCCGCGGGGCCTCGCGCCTTCAGCTCCTCCGTCATCCTCGGAGCTCCGTACGTCCCGTCGCTCTCGGCGTGGATCTCATGGATCTCCTCAAGCAACGCAGCATTCGCCTTCTCACACTCCGAAGGCTCACGCTCGAGCCACGCATAGTATCCGCTGGTGGAGACGCCCAGCACCCGACACTGCGTGGCAATCGGATAGACGGCCTGATGCGCCTTCACGAACTCGAACCTCCGGACGGGATCGAGCCGGTCTCCCGTGCGGGGCACCGACGCGAAGCGTTGGTCGGGCCGTGGCTTTTGCCAGGATCTCCCGCTCCAGCTTCACCTGCCGGAGCTCTCGACGTAGCCGGCGTAGCTCTTCTCGCTCTGCCGTCGTTAGACCGTCGTTCGACGACCCTCGTCCCGATCAGCCTGCTGCGCCCAG
This sequence comes from Longimicrobiales bacterium, assembly GCA_965238005.1. Classification (GTDB taxonomy): domain Bacteria; phylum Gemmatimonadota; class Gemmatimonadetes; order Longimicrobiales; family Gaopeijiaceae; genus CBDCKN01. Next base: position 434,815 of record OZ250165.1, on the reverse strand, counting down.
TTCCGGATCGCGTTGGCCGACGGCTCGAACTCCTTCGCGAGCTGCTCCGGACTGCGCCCGGCCCTGACCAGCTCTACCATCCTCGCCTTGAACTCAGGCGGGTACGGTCCTCGTGCTCTTGCCATGGTGACACCCCCTTTTCCTCAATCTCGCAGGTGTCCGCCAAATCGGGGGTACTCCAGTCCCCCGAGCAAACGGCCACCAGCTAAAGTCCATCCGAAATGGCTGGGACCTCGCTACCAAGAGGGCCGGCCTGGAGGGTGCGTGGTTCCATGATCTACGTCGGTCGGCAGTGCGGAACCTCGAGCGTGCCGGCGTGCCCCGCTCGGTGGCCATGAAGCTCACAGGGCACAAGACCGAAAGCATCTACACGCGCTACGCCATCGCCGATCAGAGCGCCTCCGAGGAAGGTGTTGCGAAGCTGGCCAAGTTGCACCAAGACCGGAACCGGACAGTCGTACCGCTCCAGGTAGCGAAAGAAGCATGAGAAACACCTCGGAACGGCACAATAACGGCACAATCGGGCGTGAAGAGGCCCCCTTCCCCATTAGGGGTCAAGAGGGGTTTTGTCGCATACCTAAGCCAAGCGGAGCCGGTGGGACTCGAACCCACAAGTCCGTTAGGACGCCGGTTTTCGAGACCGAACGGGGGTGTCCGGCTAAGACCCTCTAAGGCCGTCGAGGTCCGGTTTACAGTGGTCTTCCCTCGCCGCGTTTCCGGCTAAGGACCGCTAAGACCGTGTAAGATCCGGTACGCGGGTAACGAATTGGGTAACCCGGCCGTAACGCGTTACGCGGTGGTCGAGCGGTCGAAGATAGCTCGCTTAGCAAACAACGGCGTACCCGATCACTTGTGTGAGCTGTCACTCCACCCCCCTCATGGTTGCTTCGGCGTCGATACGGTAGATCGTGACGTCCTTGGAGAATCCCTTGAACCGCTGAGGCTCCAGGGACTCGGCGGACACCCTGTTGCCCATTCGAGCAACGGTCTCGCCCGATACGCGGACTTCTCCGGCGGGCGTGGACGAGCAGATACGCGAGGCCAGGTTGACGGCCTCGCCGAGCACGGTGTAGTTGAGGCGGTTCGTCGATCCCATGTTACCGGCGACCGCCTCTCCAGTGCTGATGCCGACCCCGACGCCGAGCGGCTTCAGCCCCTGTGAGGCTCGGATGCGGTTGAGATCCTTCAACGAGACTTGGATCCGGACGGCGGCCCGGACCGCCCGTCCCGCGTCGTCCCCACGTGAGATGGGAGCCCCGAACACAGCCATGAGCTCGTCTCCCACGTATTTGTCCACGACTCCTCCCTCGATCTCCACGGCCTCGCTCATGCGCTCCATACACGAGTTGATGAGGGCGATCACGGCCTGCGGAGACATCCCTTCGGTCAGCGCCGTGAACCCACGGACGTCGGCAAAGAGCACGGAGACCTCGCGCGTCTCACCGCCGAGCTCGATGTCACCCCGGAGGAGCTCCTCGGCTACGTCCTTGGAGACGACCTTGTTCAGGACACCTCGGTACTGCTCCTTCAGGCGGAGCCCGGCCGTCATCTCGTTGAACGACGCGGCGAGCCGGCCCAGCTCGTCGCGGCCCTGCACCTCGACGCTCGCTTGATAGTCGCCGTGGGCCACACGACCGGCGGCCTCCATCAGCGAGCGTACCGGACCGGCCAACCCCCTGGACAGGAACAGGCTCGCCAAGGACGCGCAGAGCAGGGCAAGCAAGCCGCTCAGCGTGAGCGCGCGTGATATGCGATCGAAGGGCTCGAGAACAGGGCCGAGGGGGACGGCGATGACTCGCCATCCCGACTCCTGAACGACGTCATTGAGGGGGTCGCTGATCACTCCCCACGGCTCGCCGAGAGCGTCGACCTGCTCCATCGACGCCACTCCGGCCGCGGCCACGAGAGTGGGCCCCAACCGATCGAGGGCATTCGGAGTGCCCGCTACGCATCGTCCCTCAACCACGAAACAGACCTCACCCCCCGCGATGCGGACGAGCTGCACGGCCACGTCGTCGTCGACGCGAACGCCGAACGCCGCCGTCCCCACGAACCGAGTGCCGAGCTCCAGCGCCCGAGCCTCGATCATGTACAGACGATCACCGACCAGTTGGAAGCCCATCGTCTCGGCTTCACCGTCCATGATCCGCTCGACGAGCGACGACAGGCCGGCGGGTTCATCTCCGGTGAGGCTCTCCCCTTCCACAACGGTGACGACAGGATCTCCGTACCCGTCCGTGAACGCCGTAAGGGCGAGATCGCCCGCGTCGGCCAGATCCAGGTCATATCCGATCTCCTGCATGAGAAGGTCCGGATCGCTCGCCTCCAGAGCCGCCTCGAGAGCGGCCAGGGTTCGTCGCGACCCCGTGATCGGATCCAGGATGTCGCTGAGCCGTTCCTCCTGAAGCCGAACGATCTCGGCGAAGGCGGCTCGGGAACGTTCCGTGGCTTCTCTGGTGACGTCGACGACCTGACGCTCCGTTTCGAGCCGAACCGCCAGCAGCGTACCGCCGAGGACGAGCGCCACCGTCCCGAGGACCGCCGCCGCGACCTTCGCGCCGAAGCTCTCCCGCCAACGAACGTGGGGCCCGGCGGCAGGGTCACTCACCGCAGGGTCAGCTCTACCTTCGACGTCTGGCCAGATGCCACGGAGACCGAGACGACCTGCTCTTTCAGATCGACATGCCACGCCACCAGCTCGTATTCACCGGGAGGCACACCCGCGATCAAGAACGATCCGTCCTCGGCCACCGTGGAGTGATAGGCGTGGTCGAGCACCAAGACCGTGGCCCGCATGAAGTCGTGGACCTCGCAGTAGATCTTGACGATCCCAGGCTCGTCGAAGGTCACGGACTTGGACTGGCCCTTGGGATAACGCCCCAGGTCGAATCTCTTGAACGTGGAGTAGGAGAAGACGTTGTGGAAAAAGTCGTCGCGATTCTCGAAGGCCACCGTCGATCCGAGGGGAACCGCGAGAACAGAGGGCAGGAAGGCCGTGTCTTGTTGTGCGATCGTCTCCAGTGAGGCGGCGCCGTCGGGCAGGCCGTCACCTCTCAGGTACACGACGGGGGGGAGCTGCTGGATTAGCTTGGCCGCCCCGACCTTGCCGCTCGGGTAGCGGTTGGCCTGCCGCCGCGGAGGACGAAGGTTCAACTCGACCGTGCCAGACACCACGCCCGCTCCAGCCTGCAGCCATGCGCCCGACAACGGTGCAGCGGGCAACACCCCCAGAGTCAACCCAAGGAGGGTGATCACTCCTCGGCGGCCGCCGGAGGCGACGGCCGTGAGGCGGGTAGTCTCAGCATGCATGGGGCCAAGATGCCACCAGATCGGGGGCCGTGCCAGGATTACCGCGTCGTTCGGACCCGGCACCGTTCGACCCATCCGGTGTAGGCCGCCGGGATCGGATTTAGCGTAATCTGACGAAAGACCTCGGGCGAGGCCTGTTAGAAAACGGTTTCGTGAACAAAAACTACTCACAGATGCGAACGCATCTGAGACTCAGTAATATCGTCATGTTGACGGAGCGAGACCCACAAGGGAAGGCAGCGTCCCGGTGGCTTGAGGGGAGTGGCCCATTCGAAAGGCGGGTGATGCCGCGCACGACGGACGACGACAAAGCCTGCCTAGGAGTGGCCGGGACGACCCTACCGTGAGGCGGCGGCTGACCCGCATTCCCTCGGCACTTTGTGTGTGGCTGGTCTCGGGAGCAGCGCTATCCTCGGCGGCCACCGCGCAGCTCCCCGAGTTCCCCACCCTCGGTGCCGAGTACCTCTCGAGCTCTGGCGGCTTTCAAGTGTCACTGTCGGGCCAGCTAGATCTAGAGGGAATGCACGTCACTCGTCCGTGGGAAACGACGCCTTCCAGCTCGGATTGTGAGACCTGTCATGTCAACGTCGCGAGACAGCTTCGACGAGCCGAGGGCGCGCTTGGTACGCACCGGCTTCGGGTCTTCGCAGACCTGTTCCTCGGAGATCACCTCTATTCCCATTTCGAGCTCCGAAGCGACGGTGGGTCGGATGCGGTGGACGGCTCGCCGCGGTCTGAAGTCAAGCAGGCTTATGTGAGGCTCGTGAGCGGCTCATGGGCCGCGGGCGTTCAGGCCGGCCGCTTCGCAACACCGTTTGGTGCGTACCCGACCTGGCACCTCTCGACGGTCGATTACTTCCTCGGGCCGCCGCTCGCCTACGAATACCGAACCGTGATGAATCGTCAGCGCGTGCCCATGGACGCTCAGGACTTCTTGTACTGGAAGGATGCACCGGAGGATGTCGACCGGCCCGGGGCACCTCCGGTGTGGGACGTGCCGTATCAGTGGGGCCTGATGGTGTTCGGCAGGCTCGGCCCCGTCGATCTCCGTGCTGCCGCTATGAACAGTGCGCCATCGAGTGGGCCCAAGTCCTGGAGGTTCGAATGGAATCGGTTCGAGCGCCCCTCTTGGGTCGTGGGCGCGCGCAAGAGACCGTCCGCTTCACTGGAAATCGGCATCGCGTACAATCGAGGTCCGTGGATGGAGGACATCATCGGCGGCACGATCCAGCCGCCACCAGGTTCCCCCCCCGGTACCGAAGCACCAGCACGGCGCGAGTTCGATCAGGAGTTGTTCTCCGCGGATATCAGCTTCGAGCGCGGGCCGACGATGGTACGGGTGGAGGCGCTCGTTGACCGTTGGAGGGTGCCGAATGTCGTTGGCACGCCTATGGACGTCAGCATCAGCCTGGAGGTGCAGCGGGACCTGGCGGCCGGCTTCTTCGCTGCCGTGCGCGGTGGCCTGATCGACTTCCGGGCCATCGATGACGGGTTGGGTGGCGCCTCACCCCTGCCGGACGGCACGGCTGATTGGGACCACGACGTGTACCGCTACGAGGGGTCCGTGGGGTATCGAGTGGCGCGGAACGCCGGGCTGTTGCTGTCTGCCTACCAGCAAATTCAGGCCGAGGCGGACGACGGGGACCAGCGACTCGTCGGACTCCGTCTTTGGTGGGCGTTCTAGTCGCTCCCCGCGCCGGGAGACCAGTGCTGTGGAACGCCCTTCGTCTCGATGTTGGGTAACTTCCCATCCTCCACCCTACCCCTCGCCGACTCACCAACGCCGTAAGTCGTTGTCTTATAAAGCGGAGCCGGTGGGATTCGAACCCACACACCCTCACGGGCGCCGGTTTTCGAGTTCCTCGCAGGGTTTTGCGTCTGGTTGCGCCTGGCTCTATTGCGTTGCGCGGCGCGGGCTTTCGGCGGGGGCCGTTCTCAGGTGGTTGCGCTGGTTTGCGTGCTTTTCAAGGGGTGCGTTGCCAAAGCCGTTGCCAAAGAGGTGAGGGAGCCGGCTCACTGCCCTGAATGTTTTCCTACCCCCGCTGCACCAAGGCGGAATCCTCGCCCTGGACTGGATACGTGCGTCCACAGTCACCACAAGCGTGCTCCGCCGGCTCCGGCGACTTGGACTCACCTCGGTGGCCTTCGGGGCAAATGGGCATCCATGCCATCTCCTGGGCCCTGCTGGGGCTGGGGGTACGAACCCCGGTACGTAGTTGAATGAGTAGTCGGGCTTCTTCTCCGCGAACATAAGCTCGTGCCGCGGAACGGAAGTCTCGATCCCGTCGATGTTGAGAAATGCGGTAGGCACATCTCCCTCCATGTCTGCCCCCCGGGTGTCCTCATACCACCGCCCCAACTGCATTCCGTAAGGCGGATCAGCCTCCCTCAAGTCGTCTCTCTTTAGACAATACCACATTCGCGGCCCCCTCTCCTGTGTTTGTTCCCACGCCCCACCCCCACCCCTCTCGTCTTCGCCGCCTTTCGCCACCTCGCGGCGCACAAACGGCGCACATGCAGCGTGCTGGACCGGCCTCGTGCATCAGGCGATCTTTCGCGCCATGCACGACGAGCAGCTCAGAGCCCTCGGCCGGGTCATCGTCAACTTTCAGGCATGTGAGATACACATCGCATTTCTCACGTGGCAGCTGATCGGTGCTGGCCAAGATGTCGGACCAGTGCTCACCTCCCAGCTCCCCTTCGGGAAGTTGTGCCGCGTCTGCCTGGCTCTTTTTGAAATCCGCGAGACCGACTCCGACCTACGCGCCCGACTCAGGGATCTCGTCAAACGTGCTCAGAAAGCTGAGCAGCGGCGCAACGCCCTGTTCCACTCGGCATGGACTGCACCAGCGCATCCGGACGAGACGTCATCGATGCGTATCAAGTTCACCGTCCGGAAGGGTAAGCTCCAGGTGGCTCAAGAAGAGGTGGACGCAAGCGAGCTCAACACGCTCGGCGACGAGCTCCGCGCTCTCGGCGAAGACATCGGGCTCTTCATGAGGGACGCGAACGAGCACGGTTCGATCACCTTTCCCTCAGGGCCCGAGGGCGAGTAGGCATCCCTCCAACGCCTCCTCCACTCCTTTCGCCGCCCTCATGGGGTGGCTCTTCGCGTTAGTGGTAGCGGGGATCACCACCTGGATGTGGCTCACCAAACGCGAGGGTGGGTCGGACAACCAGGGTTCAGATTAGGAACCTTCTGGCCTGGTCCCAAGTATTTGACATGAGCCGGGCCAATAAACCAAATTGGAAATTCGGAAGTGGCTTAGACGCGCTGCGGAGAACCTGACCGGGACTAGACGAATCCTGGCAGGTTCTTTTGGTTTGGGGGCACGTCTAATTCAAACTGACCCACTACCCACAATCGGGACACAGATTATGCGTGCGCCATCTCTCCGCTGGTCTCTGCATCGGGCTCCGCCTGGAGCCAGTCCTCCGCCGGCATCCCTGTCAGGTGCTGATCAAACGAAACAGTCTCGTCGGAGGACCCGGTGCGCCGCCGGATAAAGCGCCGGATCGCCGATGCCATCTGCCCCCGTCGCATTCCTTTTTTCGCCACCGAGGCCGGCCATCGCTTCGGCTCAGATATCGTGATGCCCTCCTCGAGCAACGCCTCGATGTAGTCATCGAATGCAGCCTGGAGGTTGTAGCGCGCCTCGGCTTCAGTGAGGCCATCGGACTCAAGGCCACTCAACTCCACCACATAGGCGACGAAATAGTCACCACCGTCATCCCGTTCAAGTCTGACTCGGCGAGTGTACGGAAGACCACGGTAGTACCGGAGATCCCTACTTGTCGTCTGCATTCGCTGCGCTCCTCTCCTCTACCAAATCTATGGCAGCAACCACCCTCCGCGCCACATACGCCCTGAGAACGCGATGACGGGGTACTGTTACGCGGATATCCGGGAATTGTTCGTGTATGTAGATCGTGTGAGAACGGCCTTCCTTCTTCCCGAATCCGAAGAACGTCAAGATGCGTTCGATCTCCCTTGGCTCTCGATCATAGGGAGAGACACGGACTGTCTCCAAAAGATCGGCAGGAGACGCCATCGACGTTAGCCCGTCTGCTGGATCACCATAGAGGCCGCCGCCATGTAGATATCGTCGATGTAGACCTCGAACGCGTAGAGCCCGGGCGCGTCAAATGTTGCTCCGAAGATCATGATGTTCCCGATGTGCTTGACCGGGAGCCCGGGTACGCTGGCCTCAGGAAAGCGAAAGGAGAAGTCGATCTCCTGCTTCACTGTGCGCTCTGCGTCGATGAGCTTGATCTTGCCTTCATGTTCGGTTTCCGCTTCCTCGGAATGGCCGTGGATCACGAGTGGAATAGCAAGGACTGGCATTCCCCACTGGGGACCTGGACCCGAGAGGCGGTTGAACGCGTTCACGACGGTCAGGCGTCCGCCCGGGTCTACAGTGGCGTACTCCGCGATCAGAATGCTATCGACGTTCACGTCGAGTCCTTTCGTGTGAAGAGCCCGTGCCAGATGCGGCCGGCGAAGTACCCCCTGTCCTTCTCGCGGTTGCCGGCTTCAGACATCCGGGGCACCATAGTCACGGGCACCGTCAGGCGCTCACGTCCACGAGCGCCTCGCCCAGGACGTCGGGGCGGGGCTCCACGCCGAGGCCCGGCGACTCGGACGCTCTCATGCGGCCGTCCTGGCGCTGGGGCGCACCGTCTGCCGTGCTCACCGTGACGTAGCTGTTGAAGTCCGTGGCGGTGAACAAGAACTCCGGTAAGGTGCTGTGGGCCAGATGGGCGATGGCGGCCGTCGTGACGTCGCCACCCCAGGAGTCCTCCAGGGTCATGGCGATCCCCATGGACGTGCACAGGTCCCTGGCCTGCCTGGCCTTCGTGAGGCCACCGAACTTGCTGATCTTGATGTTGACCACGTCCATGGCCAGGTCGGCATGACCCCGCAGGAGGGCTTCCATCCCGTCGATGCTCTCGTCCAGCACGAAGGGGTGGTCGGTACGCCGCCTGATGGAGAGACACTCCTCGTAGCTCAGGCAGGGCTGCTCAATGTAGACATCCACGTCACGGACGCCCCGCACCACCCTGGCGGCGGCGTGGGGCAGCCAGCCGGTGTTGGCGTCGGCGATGAGGACGTCGCCCCGCTCGAGCACTGCGGCGACGGCCCGGATCCGCTCGATGTCCTCCTCGGGGTCCGCGCCGACCTTCAGCTGGAATCTGCGGTACCCCTCGTCCCGGTACCCGGCCACGCGACCCGCCATGGCCTCGGGGCTCTCCTGGGAGATGGCCCTGTAGAGCACGAAGTCCTCTCCGTAGCGGCCACCCAGGAGCACGCACGCGGGCTGTCCCGCGACCTTCCCCAGGATGTCCCAGCACGCCATGTCCACGGGTGACTTCACGTAGGGATGGCCCTTCAGGGCCGCATCCATGGAGTGATTCAGCTTCCCGAGTTCCGTGGGATCCATGCCCATGAGGTGGGGCCCCAACTCCTTCAGCCCGGCCCGCACTCCGCCGGCGTAGGCCGGGAGGTAGAAGGCGCCCAGAGGGCACACCTCGCCCCACCCCACCAGGCCCTCGTCGGTCTCCAGCCTGACGATCGTGCTGTCGAACACGGAGACGGACTTGCCCCCGGACCAGTTGTAGCTGCCCTCGTGGAGGGGCAGGTCGACCCGATAGGCGGAGAGCCGGGTGATCTTCATCGCATCAGAGGTCCGGGGCTCTCGGCTCATCGATGGTCTGGAGCGCTTCGCCAACCGTCTCCCTCCACCCCTCAAGACGGGCCTCTAGAGGCGGTGTCACGAGGGCTGAGAAGAGCTCTGCCGCCGCCCCACCTACAAGAGGAATGCTGGATAGCCCGGCACGCGTCACCGCGTGTGCATGATCACCACCCGAGGTCTCTGGCGGCGTCAGTTCCTCATCGGTTCGTTCTTGGTCCGGCAACATGACCTCCATCGCCCAGCACACAGCCGCCTTGAGCCATCCTGGTGCCGCGTTTCTTCCAAGTAGCGTGCGACCGGGCGCCCGGCGAGGCGTCACACTTCCGCCACCGGGAGGGGGGCGGCTGGTGAGTTGCTACCTTCCACCTGCTGCTGATTCTACTGCTGGCTCTGGACTAGGAGCAAGCGAATCCCCTGCCTGGTGAACGCGCCGTGAGATAAACGTGGAGAGAGGAGATGGAGAGGGATGAGTAGGAGAACCCAGGACGCTGGCAGCGGCTCCTCTCGGAACTGCTTCGAGGAGTCGGAGTCAGCGGCCTCCCGCCTGGGCAAGACTGGGCAGCTTCTGGCGACCGAGAGCGGCGGCAGCGACCCGCGTCATCTGCCGTTCCATCTCTGCCGTTCGTCGAGCCTTGACGTCGTCGGGCAACTGACTTCCCTCAGATTGCGTCTCAGTGGTATACATCAGTAAGGAGGACATTTTGATAGCACACCATCGGACTGCCAGCATCTTATCAGCGGTTCTACTGACGTCAGTCATCCCGGCCTCCCACGCTAGAGCTCAGAGCCCCCTCCAGTCATCGCGGCCGGTGGAGATAGGGACAGAGTTCACCTTGTCCTCGAGTGTCTTCGGCACGGAGAGGCGGATCATCGTTGTGACCCCTCCCGACTACGCTGACACGGACTATGCGTACCCCATCGTCTACACCACAGACGGTTCAGGGCACACGCTTACCAAGGCAGGGATCGTCGCTTTCCAGCAGTTCACCGCACATATGCCAGGCGCAATATTCGTGGGCATCGTTAATGAAGACCGAATGGGAGACATGACTCCGACTCATGTCAGTGAGAATCCCACGAGTGGCGGGGCGCCTCGGCTCCTTGAATTCATTCTGAACGAAGTGCATCCGTTCGTGGCAGCTCGCCACCGGGTGCACGATCATCGGACGTTGGTGGGCCATTCTCTAGGCGGCCTCTTCACCATCAACGCTGTGCTGGAACAACCCGACGCGTTCGACAACTATCTGGCGATCGCCCCCGCGCTGTGGTACGACGACGAGGTTACCCTTAGAAAGGCGACAGAGGCGCTCTCGCCGGATACAGCATTCAACGGCTCCTTGTACCTCACGATCGGTGGCAACGACGGGTACGGGATGCGTATGGAACTGCAGAGGTTCGTTCACTTACTCGAAGCGCTGGCGCCTTCAACCCTTCGCTGGACGCACGACGTCGGCCCTGGTGAGGAACATGAGTCCACGGTTCTGTTGAGCTGGTTTCGGGGATTGCGTTGGCTTTTCCGCGACATCGCGTTAACGGAGGCTCTTCGGGAATCCCCGGATCCGACGGCCATTAGAGCCCACTTAGAGCGGATCCAGGCTAAGTACGGTCCGTCTGCGAAACTTCCGGAGATCGATCTCGCCGTGATGGGCAGTGAGCTGGCTGATCAGGGTGACTTCGATGGTGCGGCCGAACTGCACCGCATCAGCACGGAGCTATATCCTGAACGCGTGTTCGGGTACGAGCGGCTTGCGGACGCGCTTGAGCGAGGCGGCCGCTACGAAGCGGCAGAGGAGGCCTACCGTAACGCTGCCAGGATAGCGACCGAATTAAATCACGTCAGAGCCGATCACTACCGTCAGAAGGCCGCCGAGATGCGTAATCGAGAGGGCTTGCAAAAGCCATTGTATTGTGAAGCTGGCAAGCTCATCCTCACGATCTCGATCTCGTAGCTGGGAAGTGATCACGCCGCAGCTGATGGGCAGAGTCGTTGGACGGCAAAGCACGCCCGGGCGTTGAGCGGCTCAGCATCAACTTTGAAGTGCAACACGGACTAGGTGATTGAGTTTGGAGCGTGACCCTCCTCCGTGGCGAGCGAGCCGTTAACGGCCCTCTAAGCCACGAGCACGCTCCAGCCGGACCCAAATACCGAATACACCCCGAAGACGCTCCAGAACGCGAATACAGGCGCCTGACACGGTTCTGCTTGCGCCTACCGGCCCCCCCATAGGATCTTGCTCAGGTCTGATCTGCCGTAGCCGAGGACATCCAGATGTCCGATCCAGTTGTCCGCCTGAACGCAGCCCTAGAGGGCCGCTACGCTATCGAGCGTGAGCTAGGCGAGGGCGGGATGGCGACAGTCTACCTTGGCGACGACCTCAAGCACGAGCGCAAGGTCGCGCTGAAGGTCCTCAAGCCCGAGTTGGCTGCGGTGGTGGGTGCCGAGCGCTTCGTGGCCGAGATCAAGACGACCGCGAATCTGCAACATCCGCACATATTGCCGCTCCACGATTCCGGGGATTCTGACGGCTTCCTCTACTACGTGATGCCCTACGTGGAGGGGGAGTCGCTCAGGCAGCGCATCGACCCCGAGAAGCAGCTTGCCGTGCAAGACTCTAGCGATCACACAGAAAGTTGCCAACGCGCTCGACTACGCGTACGGGCACGGCGTCGTCCACCGCGACATCAAGCCGGGCAACATCCTGTTGAGCGAGCAGGGAGAGCCACTCGACACCGGAGGGGAACATCATGCGGTATCTCATCCTGGCCCTGGCTCTGAACACCGGCCTCACCGCCTGCGCCAGCGGCGGTGCGGGGAGTAGGGGAGGCGGCGGGGCGCGGAACCTGATCACCTCCGAGGAGATCAGGCGGGTGGACAATCTTCGTGATGCGTACGAGATGGTGCAGATTTTACGGCCGCTCTGGCTCCGGGCCCGCGGAACGGTCAGGCCGACAGATCCGAACGCGAGCCTGCCCAGGGTCTACGTGGACGAACTGTGGTTCGGACTGGGGCTCGAACACCTGCGGAGGATCATCTCCACCACGGTCCATCAGATGCAGTTCCTCGATCGATCTGAGGCAGAGATGCGGTACGGGTCGGGGCACCCGGGCGGGATCATCATGGTCCTGACCCGGTAAGGCGGCGTGCGCGCATGGGCCTAAAGCTTTTCGCAGTCGGCGCTGTGGTCGCTGCCATATTTCCGGCACCGTCACTAGCGGGCCAAGGCAATTGGCGTGGAGACTGCTGGCCATTGGCTACATCATGGCGTTCGCAGGGTGGATCGCGTTTGCTGTTCCGAATCTCTGGTCGCAGGCCCTTCCTCGTTGGAACCGATTGCCGCTGTTGATCGGGCTGATCCCAGTGGCGGGGGCGGTTTTCATTTACCTAAGCGACTGGGTTCTAGCCATCGGGGCCGGCCTCTTCGGCGTGGCATGGCTCCTACTGGGCTACGCCGTCTGGTCCGCCGAAGGTGTCCCTGCCGGAGGGACCACGGAGACGCCCCAGGCTTGAACACGCCATTGTCGCCGAAGTTCAGGACATCGTCGTCCAGAACTGCTGAGTGCTGTCAGGACCTCAGTTTGAGATGTCCTCGAACAAGCTGATCCGCTTCGAGGACCGGGCTTTGCGCCACTGGAATGGCATTCCCCTCATTATCGTACTGCTGCTAACTGGATGGATGATCGAGTCTCCCAGATGGATGCCATTGCTGCTCATGACGTTGTTCGGTGTGGGTTGGGTGATGCTCGGCTATGAACTCTGGCGCGTTACCCGATTGGATCACGGTAAAGCCACGATAATCCGATCAGGCTGGGCCAGCCCGTTCATATCTTCTGGGGGCCACGCATCAGTCCGATCCAGCCATCGCCCAACCTCAGCATCACCCATAGTTTGAGCGCATGGGCATATGCACGTGGGGTAACTTCGGTTCAACAGAGAAGGCGACTCGCACTCCGCGCCTGACAGTCCGCTGTGAGTACGCCGACACGCTCATGTCACCTACCGAGGTGAGCTTCAGGCTCTCGCCCCGCTACGGCATCCGCACCGCTCGTGACACCCTCCATATCCCGGCCCGTGATCGTGCTGGGCTCGAACGACTCTTGCGTTACTGCGCCCGTCCTCCCTTCGCCCTCGAACGGCTCGAGGCCACCGGGTACGGTGCGCCCTGGAGGCCAGCGCATCATCTATCGTCTTCCCCATCCTGCGCGGTCCCGTCCCTTCCTCACTCCCAACCCCACCATCACCAACACTGGGGCAGCCCTGCCCCACTTCATCCCAGGACTTCGCTCGGGCTGAGAAGTGTGGCTACGGCTGTTTTGTGAGTTGCGACGTACCCGCGGCCCCTCCACCGCCCGTGAAAGTGATGGTGAAGGTGCCGGTGTACTGATCGTTTGCGATGGCTCCCGATGAGGTCCAGGCATCGATGCCGACAGCAGGCACGCTGGTGCTCTGGAACGTGATGTTGTCCGGAGAGCCGTTGAAGGTCACCGGCCCGTGCAGGGGGGCGTTGGCCGAGGCGCTGAACGTCGTTGCTCCCAGCGTGCCCTCAGCTGCGATGGCAACAGGGTTGCTTAGGCCGAAGACCGGTCCATCCATATCCACCACGAGGGTCATGGTCAGGTTATCCACGTCCACCGTGAACACCCAACTGATGGCGTCAGTGGAACCGAAGGTGGTGTTGAGCCAACTGCCGACCCAGGTGCCGGCGAACTGGGTCCAATCAATCGTGATGGTGATGTCTGTGGTGCCAGCCACGCCGTCAACGGTGGCGGTGATGGTTACCTGCCCAGGCGTGACCCCGGTTACGAGGCCGTTGCCGTCCACCGTTGCGATAGCTTCATCGGAGGTGGACCAGATCACCGTAGGGTTGTTAACGACGGATCCGCCGACAGTTGTGGCCGTGACACCGAGCGCATTGGTGTTCCCCGCGATCAGCCCAAGCACTCCGCCCGTAACCACGACAGTGCCAACCGGGTCGGTGGTCACGGTAACGGAGGCGGTGCCGGACGTGCCCTCACTCGTGGCCGTGACGGTGGCTGTGCCGACACCTTGTGCTGTAACGAGGCCGTTCGAATCGACCGTCGCGACTGCTTCGTCCGAGGAGCCCCAAGTGACAGGCCGATCCAGAGCCGTTCCATCGGATGCCCGGGGGGTGGCCGTGAGTTGGACCGACTGACCCGTCAGCAGCGTGGATTCTCCTGGATCGACGTCTACCGAAGCTACCGGAACGGTCACCGTAACCGTGGCCGTGCCGGAGACTCCCTCGCTGGTTGCGGTGATGGTTGCTTGGCCCTCCCCCACGCCGGTGACATTCCCGCTCGCATCCACCGTTGCGACACCTTCGTCCGAGCTACTCCAGGTTGCGGTCCTCTGGAGGGTCGTGCCGGAACTGGACTGGATCGTGGTGCTCAGCTGAACGGACGCTCCGACGTCTAACTCGGAGGTCGCCGGAGTCACCGTGTGACGGTCGACACAGCCAATCCGAGGATCCCGTAGACGCTGAAGCTGTTGAGTGGAGCTGTCCCGTTTCAGTGGACGGGTGAACACTGAGGTTTATAGTCTGTCCCCCTCGCTGGGGAGAGGAAAGCTTCCCCCGCGCAGCGGGGGAGTAAAGGGCAACTTGGCCACGCAGGTTTCTCATGCTGCCGCTCCGTGGCGACGCTCGAAGTTGATGGGCGACAGCTGACCCAGTGCCGAGTGTCGCCTCCGGGGGTTGTAGAAGCCCTCGATGAAGTCGAACACGGCCATCTTCGCCTCGGCCTGGGTCCGGAAGCGCTGCCGGTCGAGTAGCTCGCACTCGAGCGTCGCGAAGAAGCTCTCGCACATCGCGTTGTCGTAGGCGTCGCCCACGGAGCCCATCGAGGGCCGCACACCGACATCGTTGCAGCGTAGGCCGAAGGCGATCGAGGTGTACTGGGTTCCCTGATCACTGTGATGGATGACGCATTCGGGCCGGCGCTGCCAGGTCGCCATGTTCAGCGCGTCCAGGACGAGCTCGGTGCGCAGGTGCGTAGCCATCGACCACCCGACCACCCGCCTGCTCCAGACGTCGAGCACAACCGCGAGGTACAAGAACCCCGCCCAGGTCGGGATGTAGGTGATGTCGGCCACCCACAACTGGTCTGGCCCGTCTGCGCTGAAGTCCCGCTCGATGAGATCCGGCGCGGGACGGGCGTCCTCGTTGCGCCTGGTCGTCTTCGGGCCGCGCCGCCTCCGGCTAGCTCCCACAATCTCGGCCTGCTTCATGAGCCGGCCCACCCGCTTCTCACCGACCCGCTCGCCAGCTTCCTTGAGGTCCGCGTAGATGCGGGGCCGGCCATAGACCCTTCGGTTCTCGCGCCAGACCGTCTCGATCCGCTCTGTGAGCTCCTCATCTCGCTTCGCCCGAGCCGAAGGCTCGCGATCCAACCAGGCGTAGTAGCCGCTGGGGGAGAGATCCAGCACACGGCACATCGCCCGCACAGGGAAGTCGGCCTGATTCGTCTTCATGAACTCGAACCCCGTTCCGGGATCGAGTTGCTCTCCCGAGCAAACCAGGCGGCGGCTTTTTTTAGAATCTCCTGCTCCATGCGCAGACGCTTGTTGTCACGCCGAAGCTGCCTGAGTTCCCCACGCTCCTCCGTCGTCAGCCCGTCACTGCGACGGCCTTCATCCAAGTCAGCTTGTTTGACCCAGTTCCGTATCGCCCCGTTTGAGGGCTCGAACTCCCGGGCCAGCTCCTCCACGGAGCGGCCCGACCTGACCAACTCGACCATCTGCCGCCGAAACTCCGGCGGGTACGGCGCATGTGTTCTTGGCATCGTGGACTCCTCCTGTCTCCCTCACTACTGAGGTGTCCACCAAAGCGGGTCAACTCCATCCTCCACATCTTCAATCACATCCGGCCGCACGAGGCTCTCGACGATGCGACTCCCGACTCCGTCTACCGATCTGCCTCTAAAGCCTACCCTGAGACCCTTCCTCCGCTCGAGTACCCCGAGCACTTCGAGGTCCGAAAGGTTTCTACGAACGGAGGGATCCGCTGGCACTCCCGTTGGATCAACGTCAGCTCAGCTCTGGGCAACGACTTCATCGGGCTCGAACCCATCGGTCCCGCTCTGTGGCAGGTCTACTTCGGACCCACTACCCTCGGGTGGTTTGACGAAGAACTCTTCGTCATTTGCGACACCCACGGTAACACAGGACGTAACCCAATCTGTTAACCATCAGCTGGCACCATTGTGTCAACGATGCCCTGTGAGCTCGGTGATCAATGCGTGGATTCACGTAGACGATGCGGTCTTCGAGGTCGGTGATGATCAGCCCCTCCCCCAGCGACTCCACTACGGACCGGAAGCGGGTCTCGGACTCCAGGAGCGAGCGCTCGGCCTCCTGCTCGTGGTGGCGCGCCTTGTGCTGCACCGTGACCGACACGCCGTTCTCCACGGGATTGATGTAGACGTCGAGCCAGGGCCCGTCTTGTTCGATCTGACGCCGGATGCGTGCCGGCCCCCCACCCCGGGCCGCCTTCCGGATCTCGGCCACGATGGAGGTGTCGTCCACGTTCTTCAGGGACTCCACGAGCCCTTTCCCTACCAGCGCTCCACCGTCGTGACCGCGCTCCTGCAGCCACTGCAGCACCGTGGGGTTGAGGTACGTGAAGCTGAGGTTCTCGTCGAGATGTATGAATCCGTCCAGGGGATCGGGCTCCTCGGCCGGGCGCGGTCGTGCGGTCGGGTGCGGCAGTGCGCTCGGGTCCGGTAGTGCGCTCGGGTCCGGCAGTGCGCTCGGGTCCGGCAGTGCGCTCGGGTCCGGTAGTGCGCTCGGGTGCGGTAGTGCGCTCGGGTGCGGTAGTGCGCTCGGGTGCGCCTCTTCCTTACCTTCGGTGGCTTCCATGGGGGATTATAAAGCTGACTTGACAGGCGCACAAGATCATGGTAACTTCAATGTACGATAAGACACGGCCCGATAGGAGGTTACATGATTCGGAAGGCGCCCGGAAAGAGCTACCGCGAGGGGATCACTGTCATGGAGATGGCGGAGATGTTCGCCACGGACGAGAAGGCGATCCGGTGGTTCGAGAACCTGCATTGGCCGACCGGCGAGATGGCGTGTCTGCGGTGCGGGAGCGCGGACGGGGCCTACCGTGTGAAGAGCGGAAAGCCTCAGCCCTACCGTTGCCGGGATTGCAAGCGGTACTTCAGCCTCAAGACCGGGACGGCGATGGAGGACAGCCCGCTTCCGCTCCGTGTCTGGGGTTGGGCGATCTATCTGGAGATGACCAGCCTCAAGGGCGTGTCGAGCATGAAGATTCATCGGGACCTGGGCGTCAGCCAGCCCACCGCATGGTTCATGCTTCACCGGATTCGGGAGGCGTTCGCGGGTGTGGCGATGACGTTCGAGGGTCCGGTGGAAGTAGACGAGACCTACGTAGGCGGTCGCCAGCGCAACATGCCGAAGCACAAGCGGGCTCCCGGTCGGGGTCCGGTGGGCAAGACGGCGGTGGTGGGCGTGAAGGACCGGACGACGAAGCGGGTAGCGGCCCGCGTGGTCGAGGCGACGGACAAGGAGACGCTACAGGGATTCGTCAAGGAGCACACGGCGGACGGGGTGAAGGTCTACACGGACGAGGCGAAGGCCTACGACGGCCTAGAGAACCGCGAGACGGTCAAGCACAGCGTCGGGGAGTACGTACGGGGGATGGCGCACACCAACGGCGTGGAAAGCTTCTGGAGCATGCTCAAGCGGGCTCACAAGGGCGTCTACCACAAGCTGAGCCCCAAGCACCTGCAACGCTACGTGGCGGAGTTCGCGGGCCGTCACAACATCCGCGAGATGGACACGATGGCTCAGATGCAGCACGTCGCAGCCGGGATGGTCGGGCGTCGGCTCATGTACCGGGACCTGATCGCCGAATAACCTCCATGGGGGGGGCGGAGGCTCTGTCCCCTACCCGTCACCCCAGGTGAAGTCCAGGAATTTCCAGATCCACTAGGTCCACCTTCAGCTGCTGGCAAATCCTACGCAGCTTATCCCACCCCACGCGCTCGTCATCGTTCTCCGCGAGGGGCTCAGAAAAGAGGATCGTGCCATTGCCCGTGCTCAGTGCTAGGTATCGGATGACGACCAAGCCCTTGGGCCCCATGACGGGAGCGAGTTCTCGGAGTTCGGCACCCAGTCCGATCAGTCGACCGATGACATCGCCGGTGGTCGGCGCCCTCGCGAAGGGGTAGGCCATCTACCTATTTTACGCCGTGACTCGAAAACTCGGAATAAAGCTTGGCGCGGACTCAGGCAGACGGAATAGAGGGGGGTCTGGATCAATCCCCATGCCGTGCCTCCACTTGTCCCAATACTCGGCCGGGGCTGGAGGCAGGCTCTCGAATGGCTGCAGCCCGTTTTCGATGGAAATGACGACGTGGCCCACGAGTGAGCGTTGCAGTTCGTAGACCAATTCTAGCAGGTTGTCGGCTTGCGCTCCGATATCGTACTGGAGGCATTGAGCAACCCATTCGCTGGGACTTCTCTCGAAAAAAACCACCTGAATCGTCATGGGCTTCTCCTGTGGGAGGGGACCGTCTCGGAGGTCACCCGAAATTCTCTTGTCAATAGCTATTGACAAGAGAATTCATAGAAAGAGGTCCCAGCCCGATCTTGCTGTCAAGCCCCGGTTTCCCTTCGGGGCTACCCCAGCGTCTCGGGAAAGGTAGCGAAATGAGAGAGCTAAAGCTGCTTGCGGAGGAAGTACTCGGTGGGCGATTGGGCAGTCAGGAGGGTGGACGGCAGGGCGCTAGAGGTGGTACCGTCAGCATACGGGGGAGTCGTCATGCGGGCTGTCAAACGCTTCCGCAAAGCAAGCACAGACGGAGCCAGGGGTTATGACCGAGAAGCCGAAGCAGTTCGACGTCAAGGCCGTGAACCCGCGCTACAAGGGCGCGATGATGAGCGATGTGGCGAGGGCGCTGTTGCATCCCAAGAAGGATCTGGAAGAGCGGGCCGGGCGGTCTGTCACACCACCGGAGAAGGTCGAACCGGACAACCCCGCCGTCAAGCCAGCTTTATAATCCCCCTTCCATGATCAGGGAGAATCGGTCTCCCAGAGACGCGGCGAACTGCTCCTCCTCCGAAGTCCAGGCTCGGGTCACGTGGTGGGCGAGGACGGTGGCTCCGACCACTTTGCCCCTGACGCGTACGGGGACGTCCAGGCGGGCTCCGGCCTCAGGCTCCAGAAGGCCTTGCCCGACGAGCCCTTTGCTCCTGGGGTCGTTCCTGGCGTCGTGCACGGCTAGAACGCGAACCTCTTCGATCACTCCGAAGTAGTCTTGTACCCCCGAGGCCTTCACCTCGTGGGGCGGGCTCCTGTGGCGACGGGCCGCCCCATCGTAGTAGTGGTCCAACGTCCACCGGTCCCGATCCTTCGACAGAAGCCAGAGCTCGGCGCGTGCCACCTCCAGGATCCGCACGGCAGCCCCCGACACCTCGCGGAGCGCCGTGTCCCGATCCCCCTTGCGCAGCGTGCGCCGTCTGGCCAAGTCGACGAGGGTCTGGTTGAGCTCCGTGCGGCGATGCACCTCGGCCTGCTGATGTAGCGCGGCGTGCTTGAGGGGTGTCACGTTCACGAAGTACTCGACCCGGCTTCCCTCCAAAGGGCCCTCTCGGATTACGTGGCTCACGTGCTCGAGCCACCGGTGTTGCCGGGTGCTCTGCGGGATGACGTGGATCTCGAGCGTCGTGGCGCCCCCGCCCGGGGCGTAGGCGGCCAGGAGACCGAACTCGAACGCCGCAGGCTCCGCCACAGCGCCCTTCAAATGGGTCTGGATGAGGTCGGGCATCTTCTGTCCCACGACCTCGGCCCGGGTCAGTCCGAAGAAGCGGCAGAAGGTGTCGTTGGCCCAGGTGACCCGGAGCGCCGGATCGAGGAGGAGCGCGCCCACCGGCGAGTGCTCCAGCACCATGAGGTCGCCTCCCGCAGGGGCGGGCGGACCGCTGGAGCCGGCCTCTGCCAACTGGATGAGAGCCCACCCGGCGGTGAGCGCCAGGGTCAGTGCTACGAGGAGTAGGACAGTGGTCATGATGCGGAGCGAGAGGAGTCGGGTTGCTCAGCCACTGGCGGCTTCAGTTTCTCGAGTCATGGCCCGCGCCATCCTCCCGCATGTCCTTGCCGGTCTCTGAGGTGATGCCTAAGCTGCCGACTGCCTATGACCAGAAGAACTCCTTGTGTGCGACAGACTTACTTGTCTCACCGGGGACTCGCCTCCGGGCTGCCGCGTGTCACTCCTTGAACCTAAACAATGTCTCCGATGGGCCCTAGCTGTCCAGCTATCGGCGGCCCAGGGGCTGGCGGCCGCTTCCGGCCCTCCGGGAGGCGCTCGGTCGGACGATTCCGGGACCCCCCAGGAGCCCGACGCCCTCATGGTTCTGGCCGCCTCGAGCCTTCAGGACGTGCTACCCGAGGTGGCCGGGGCCTGGGAGCGCGCCGGTGGGCTCCCGGTCCGATTCAGCTTCGACGCCACCTCGCGCCTGGCGCCCCAGGTGTTCCGTGGCGCCCCCGCGGACGTCTTCATTTCGGCCGACGTCGACTGGATGCGATGGCTCGAGGAAAAGGGGAGCGTCGACCCCGCGTCGATCCGCCCCCTGGCAACGAACCGGCTGGTGTTCGTGGTGCCCTCGGATGCCGCCTTCGGACCGGATGATCCGCGAGGTCTGGAGGGTTCCAGTCTCCGGAGGATAGCCGTGGCCGGCGAGGACGTGCCGGCCGGGCGCTACGCGAGGGCCGCCCTGGAGCTGGCCGGGGTCTGGGAAGCCGTCGAGGACCGCGTCGTTCGGGGGGGGAGCGTACGGGGCACCCTGGAGTGGGTGGCCAGGGGCGAGGCCGACGGGGGCATCGTATATCGGACCGACGCCCTCGCCGAAGACCGCGTCCGGATGGTGTTCGCGTTTCCCTCCGAGGGCTATCCGGCGGTCGTGTACCCGGGCGCGGTGACGGCGGGATCGCGCAGCGCCGAGGCGGCGGCCGCGTTCGTGGGCTTCCTCCAGGGGCCGGCGGCCCGGGCCATCTTCGCCGCGTCGGGCTTCGGGGTGCGGGACGTAGCAGAGTCCGGAGCGGCCGCTTCCGAGACACCCGAGGCGGGCTTCGCCCTCGATCCCTGGTCCGCGGTTCGCCTCTCCCTCATCGTGGCCCTGGGGGCTGTGGTCCTGGGCCTCGTCCCCGCCGTGGCGGTGGGGTGGATGCTGGCCCGGCACGACTTCCTTGGGAAGACCTTCGTCTCCATGCTCTTCATGGCGCCCCTGGTCATTCCGCCCGTGGTGACCGGCTTCCTCCTTCTCAGCGTCCTGGGCCGGCAGTCGGCCCTGGGTGGGCTGCTCGACGCCATGGGCCTGCCGGTTCCCTTCACGGTCCTGGGCGCCATCGTGGCGGCTCTCGTGGTGGGCTTTCCCCTCTACGTCATGGCCATCCGGGGTGCCTTCGAGACGGTGGATCGGCGCTTCGAGGAGGTCTCGTGGACGCTGGGTGTACCCAAGGCGCCCACCTTCCGCCGCATCTCGCTCCCGCTGGCCCTCCCGGGGATCGCAGCAGGCAGCGTGCTGGCCTTCGCCCGGGCCCTGGGGGAGTTCGGGGCGACGGTGGTTCTGGCCGGCAACCTGGAGGGCGAGACCCGGACCATCGCCCTCGCAGTCTACTCGCTTCTGGAGTCTCCGTCGGGGCGGGGAGCGACGTGGACGCTGGTGGTGGCGAGCGTGATGCTCTCCCTGGTGGCGCTCCTCGGCTTCGAGTCGCTGTCCCGGTGGCAGCGGAGACGGTTGGAGGACCACCATGGGCACTGAGGCCGGACCCCTGCACGCGCGGATCCGCCTCCCTCTGGACGCCTTCGAGCTCGACGTGGACTGGAGCCCGAGCAGCGCCTCGGTCGCGATCGTTGGACCGTCCGGCGCGGGGAAGAGCTCCCTCCTGCGGGTCCTCGCGGGGCTGGAGCCCGCGGCTCAGGGGACGGTGCGGGTCAACGGAGACATCTGGCTCGACACGGGGGCCGGAGTGTCCGTGCCGGCCTGGGAGCGACGGGTCGGCTGGGTGCCCCAGGAGGTCCTTCTCTTCCCCCACCTCTCGGTGCGGGAGAATCTGGCCTACACGGGGCCGGACCCGTCCGACGTCGCCAAGGTTTCCGAGCTTCTTTCCCTCTCCGAGCTCCTGGAAAGGCGGCCGCGGTTTCTGTCGGGGGGTGAGCGCCAGAGGGTGGCCCTGGGCAGGGCTCTGCTCTCGAATCCCAGGCTGCTGCTTCTGGACGAGCCATTCTCCGCCCTCGACCGGCCCCTACGCCTGGAGATCGCCACGGCGGTGCGCGACTACGCCCAAAGGCACGGCACTCCGCTGGTCCTGGTGAGCCACGACGAGGCCGATGCGGAGCTGCTGGCCGACCAGAGCTGGACGCTGGTGGCCGGACGCCTCAAGAAGACGTCGGGATAGGAGCCCGGAGCGAGCTGCCTGAGTCTCAGGCCGGGACCACGACCCTGAGGGCCCGGGGCACCACCTCCACCACCACGTGGGGCTCGTGGGCCTGCCAGACCTCGCCGTCCACCTCGTACTTTTGGGGCTCGTCGAAGCTCACGGTGAAGCGTCGGCTTCGGCGTGTGTGTACGAACGGGGAGAGAACGTGGCTGCCCTTCTCGGCCATTTGGAACAGGCGCATGCGGGTGAGCGGAGGGGCGTTGCCGATGGCGCAAGCGTCCAGTAGGCCGTCGGTGAGCTCCGCCGCCGGCGCGATGGGGAACCCGCCCCCGAAGAACGGTCCGTTGGAGATGGTGAGCATGAGCTGCTTGCCCTGGACCGTGGGCTCGTCACCCGTGAGCTCCAGGTCCACGCCCGGGAAGGAGAACAGGTTCTTCAGGGCGGTCACCTTGTAGAGGACGGCCCCCCGGAGGAATCGGGCGTCGGCGGCGTCCTCGACTACGGCAACGTCGAACCCGAACCCGATGAGGTTCAGGAAGTGACGCCCCTCGCCCGGGCCCAGAACGTCGGCCTGAGCCCCTACGGGAGTGCCCAGCGTGACCACGCGACCCACGTCCACGGTCATGACCTTCCCCTCGGCGAGGGCCCGGACGGCAACGTCGGGATCCCGTTCGAAAAGTCCAAAGTTGCGCCCGAAGTCGTTTCCGGTGCCCGTGGCCAAGAGGCCGAAGGCCACGTCCTCCATGTCACATGCCACCACCCGGTCCGCCACGTTGCTCCAGGTGCCGTCGCCGCCCACGGCCACGATGAGGTCGAAGCGGCCGTCGGCGAGGGCCTGATCGGCCAGCAGGCTCTCCTCGCCGGGCTGCTCCGTGACGGCGTGCTCGAACCCCGGCAGGTGCTTTCCGAGAAGGTCGAGCAGCCGATCCATTAGGCGCGCGCCTCTGCCCCGGCCCGAGGCCGGGTTGAAGATCACGAAGGCACGCTTGGAGCCTTGGTCGGACGACATGGCCGGTTGCTGTGGCCGGGGCTCGATGTTTATGGAGGTCAGACGTTCTCCAGGGGCGTGAAGATCTCCACGCCGCCCTTCATCCACTGCTCCTGGAACGGAAAGTCGGCGATCTCGTCGATGGTGAGCCCCGCCGTCATCTCGTGCTCGTGGAGGGTGAGCGATCCACGCTCGAACTCGTGCTCGCTATACCCCTCCCCCCGCATGGTCAGATTCGCCTTGAAGTTGCCGGTGTCGTCCGACATGAAGGAATGGAAGAGAAGCTCGGCCGGCTCGAATTCGTGGCTCGTCCCCGACATCTCGCAGATGGCATCGCCGTCGGCGCTCACCGCCACCGAAATCTTGCCCTCGCCCTCGGTGAACTCCATGTCGATGTCACGCATGAGGTGCGGCAACCTCCAGCGCTCGATGCCCTCCTTGCGCCCGAACTCAGTGCTGGTTGCCACCATGAACGGATAGAGGGCGGCCTTGGGAAGCGAATCGCCCGGCTTCACGAGCGGCGGCACCAAAATGGAGAGCAGCAGCTCCTGGTACACCCCGCCGTCACCTTCGAAGAAGTCGAACGCGGTGACCGAGAGGACGCTCCGTTGGTGCTGGACTTCGATAGGTTGTAGGTGCGAGGGAAGAAGCCGCTTCGCATTCGAGGTCGGCATCTCGAAGAGGCAGCTCAGCCCATTGTTGAAGTAATAGTGTCCTCTGTTTTCGGGCATGAGCCGTACCTTTGCAAGACGCTGGTTATGATCCGGGCTCCTTCCTCCAACTCCTCCCGGGAGTGGGACGCGGAGATGGACATGCGGAAGCGGGACTTGTGCTTGGGGACCGCCGGATACCTGACTGGATTGATGTAGATGCCTTCCTGCATGAGCGCCTCGCCGATCTCGAACACGCGGGCGTCGTCTTGCATCATGATGGGGATCACCTGACACTCGGAGTCCCCCACCAGGACGCCGGCGTTTCGGAGGCGCTTCTGCATGAAGTCCACGTTCTCCCAGAGCTTGGTCCGGAGCTCCGGCTCGGCCTCGAAGAGATCCAACGCCTTGAGGATGCCGGCGGCCACCACGGGCGACAGCCCGCAGGAGAAGAATCGGGACCTCGAGAACCCGCGCAGATAGTTGATCAGCTTCTGCGAGCCGGCCACGAAGCCGCCCTGTCCGCCGAGGCTCTTCGAGAACGTTCCCACGTGGATGTCGATCTCGTCGTCGTAGCCGAAGTGCTCGGCCACACCGCGGCCGTTGTCACCGTAGATGAAGGTCGAGTGGGCCTCGTCGATGAGGATGCGGGCGCCGTAGCGCTGGCACACCTCGACAATCTCGGGGACGACGGCCACGTCGCCGTCCATGGAGTAGACGCCCTCGATGAGGACCAGCTTCTTGCCATCGTAGCGCTTCAGCTTCCGCTCGAGGTCCTCGACCTTGTTGTGGCGGAAGAAGCGGCTCGTGGCCTTGGACAGGATCATGCCGTCCACGAGGCTGGCGTGGGCGTACTGGTCCGCGACGATGAGGTCTCCCGAGCGCATGAGCCCGGCTATGACCCCGACGTTCACGCTGTAGCCCGTGGGGAAGAGGAGCACCGCCTCCCTGCCCTTGAAGGCCGCCAGTCGGTCCGCCAGCTCGTGGTGGACCTCGAGCGATCCGCTCAGGACCGGTGAGCCCGACGCACCGTTGCCGTAGAGGAGGGCCGCCTCGATCACGGCCTCCTTGACCTCGGAGCGATACGAGAGACCGAGGTAGTTGTACGAGGCGAAGTTCAGGAGCCCTTCGTGGATCTCACCCGTCATGGTGTTGCGGATGTCCACGCGCGTGGTGGGTGCGCCCTGCATGGGAAGGCCGTACAGGTAGTAACCCGCCGGCTTCGCGTCCTTATACCACTCGTCGAACGGGTCGAGCATGGCGAAGGCGTCGTCGCCCGACCCGAAGTAGAAGTTGGTATAGTCGTACTGCATGGCGAGGGAGAGCTGCTTGCCGGTCTCGTCGGTAAACATCCCGCCCTGCCGCGTGGTCTCGGGCTGGTAACCCATGTGAGCCCTCCGTCCGAGGCGACTCCAGGCTGTTGGCAGGTAATCTACATCTCGCCCCGTTGGACCCCAAGAACATTTCCAGGGAGCGAGACCGCCTGTGTGCAAGCCGTGAAGGCTATGCGAATGGCTAACGAGGTCCAGGGTCAGGCCCCGGGGGCCTCGAGGGTGATGCGTGAGCTCCCGCGGCTGGACTCGAACCAGCGACAAGGCGGTTAACAGCCGCCTGCTCTACCAACTGAGCTACGCGGGATTGACTCTTGCCGGGTGTCGGCAGAGTGAGAAAAACTCTAGTGCCGCGGAAGGAGTGTCAAGGACGGTAGAGGCTATTGGGCGCGCGCCACCTCGTCGGGGCCGAGGTCGCCCATGGCCATCACGGTCTGGCCGCGATCCACCTGCGGCACCTCGTGACACTTGCGGCACCGTGCCTCATAGCTCTCCGAGCCGCCCACCTGGATGGTGGGTCCCTCAGCAGGGGCCGGCCTCCCGTCGATGAGCCGCTGGTTCCGGGTCGCCAGATCGCCGCACACGACGCAGATGGCGTGGAGCTTGTCCACCAGCTCGGCGATTGCCAGGAGCTGGGGCATGGGACCGAACGGCTCGCCCCTGAAGTCCATGTCCGTGCCCGCCACGATCACGCGGACGCCCCGGTCCGCAAGGTCGTTCACGACGCCGACGATGCCGTCGTCCAGGAACTGAGCCTCGTCCACAGCCACGACCTGCGCGCTCGGCTTGACGAGCTCGGCGACCTGCACTGAGCTCGAGACGGGGACGGCGTCTACTTGCTGCCCGTCGTGGGAGCTGATCTGGAAGACCCCGCCGTAACGGTCGTCCAGATGCGACTTGAACACCTGAACGGACTTCTTGGCGATGAGGGCCCGGCGCACGCGCCGGAGGAGCTCTTCGGACTTGCCCGAAAACATCACCCCCGCGACCACCTCGATCCAACCGTCTTGTGTACCATGGTGCACGGGGGTGGGTCCGGCTAACGCGCGATCAGGACAATGAGAGAGCCGAGTGTGAGGAGCGTAGTCAGAACCGTGCCGTAGAACGTGACGTCGTCCCGAACCTGCGAGCGGATGGCCCTGGGAACGTGGAGCCAATCTCCGGACTGGACACGAAGCGACAGGACCTCCGGACGGACATCCAGAGGCCGCATGTCGATGACCGACGCCACGCCGTCACGGACGAGCCGCACGCGGGCTGGATCGGCCGCCCCTCCTTGCAGGCCGAGGTCGACCTCCGAGCCGGCTCCTCCCGCGAGCGCCAGAGCGTCGACGAGTGTTGCCGATGGGGGAACGAAGTACTGGCCGGCTCTGGCGACAGCGCCCGTGATATTGACGTGGATGTTGGCTACCACTTCGACGACGGGATCGGAGTACAGAGCTCCGTAGCGGTCCTCGAGGAGCTCGCGTATGGTTTGGGCGTCGAGGCCGAGGACGGTCACGGTCCCCAGGAACGGCAGGAATATCTCACCATTGTCGTCGATGGTTCGTTCTCCCGAGACCTCCGCGAGCTCGGTCCCGGCCGCCGTGTAGAAGGCGATGACGAGCTGGTCACCCGGCTGAACGCCCGTCTTGGTTAACGCGGGAAACTCAGTCACTCGGGAGATGGACTGGGTGGTCGCGCATGCGGCGAGAAAGAGGGAGAAAGCAAGGACGGGCGCAGCAACGCCGTGGGGTCTCGCCATGGTCTCTGGGTCCTTTTGGAGAGGTTGAGTCGTCCCTCTGGTGCCAGGCTAGCCTAGTGTAGGTGAATGCGTCCCCGCATGTCCAGCCACTTGACTCTCGAGGGCTCCAGATAGCTGGCTACGGATGTTTGCTAAGTTGTATTTTTTCCCGATGAATCATCATCAGCGTAACAATAGGAAAACGCCCCAGGCCACCGATACACGGCCCCGCATAAGATGTTCTTGACAGGAGCCGACCTGGGGACTCATTGTCCTTAAGTCTCATAAACATTTGGCTTGCCTCCCCATCGGTGTCACTGCGGGTCGGCCCGGACCGGCGTCCCTCACGGTTTCTCTTGATCGGGGAACGATGGGAGGGTGCAACATAGACGAAGGAGACCACGCTTTCGACGATGACCTGACCTGCTCCGGACGGGGTTGGACCAGGGTCGGGGGCGCGACTCGGAGGGAGACCTCGTCCCCCTTTCGGCTCCGCTAGTGAACGCGGAGAAGACTCCGACTCCGCCCATGAAGGAATGGAGTATCGAGGAGGCATAGGCCCTGCTGAACTCCCTGAAGGGAGTGGTGTCGGCGCGGGTGGTGGCACGGCCCGGAGGAGAGATCGAAGAGGTCCATCTCCTCACCCTGGGCGACGTGTCGCCGAAGCAGTCGGTCCGGAACGTCGAGTCCGCACTGGTGGCCCAATTCGGCATGAAGATCGACCACCGCAAGGTGTCGGTGGCGCAGACGACGGAAGAGGAGGCGGCTAGAGAAGCAAAGGTATTTCAGCACCCGGCTCGGCTGAACAGGGAGGAGCGGATGCTCTTCGTCAGCCACCAGGCCAAGACCGAAGGGTCTCACCGAGTGCGGATCCGGGTGACGGTGGAGTGGCGCGGAGAGCGCTACGAAGGCGAGGCCAGTGGAGCCGACCTGGCCCGAGCGAGACTCGAGACGACTGCCGCTGCGGCAGTCAAGGCGATTGAAGGTGCCATCGCGGCCCTCCTGGGAGAGGGCCAGGTGGCCCTATCTGTCGATGGAGTGAAGTTGTTGGAGGCGTTCGACAAGCAGTTCGCGTTGGTTGCGATACACGCGATTCACGGACGGTCGATCACCGCCCTCGCGGGGGCGGCGGCCGTCGAAGACACAGCCGACAAGGCTGTGATATTGGGAACGCTTCAGGCCGCGGACCGCTGGGTCCGGGGCAGAATCTGAAGCGAGCTCGGAGCGGACAACTCACAACGGGAGACCCCCTCGACCGGCCAAGAGCGAAGCGGAGAGGCAAGAGCGGAGCGCAGCGGCTTCCTGAGCGGAGGAAGCTGACACCACCCGAAGGGAGGTGATAAATGTGCTGCTCATTGTAGACGCTTGGAGCTCTCTGTGGGATTTTTTTGCCGCGTGGCTGATCTACAGCGGCATTTCAGGCTGGTAAGGGCGATTGGGTCGAGGGGGGTCTTGTGAATGGACACTGGACCCGTACGTACATACGTCGCGGTAGTTGTAGTTCTATCCCTGGGTTCTCTGCCTCCTGGTAGATTGGGCTTCCCTTTTTGGCCTTCCTGCGGAAGCCTGGGCGGGACTCCTCGCCCTAATCACCCTGGGGTTGCTATCCGAGTCCCTGTCGCTAACGATCAAGGTTGGTGGGAATTCGGGTAGTTCGTCCATTACGTTTCTTCCCTTGTTGGCCTGCGTTCTACTGTTTGGGCCCGCGCCAGCTCTGATCCTCCATGCCACGACAGGGACCTTCGGTGAGCTCATTATTCGGCAGAAGTTGCCGATAAAGGCCATCTTCAACATCAGCCAGTTTGTTCTTTCGACGGTCGTTGGCGGGCTCGTCTTCACAGCGGTTGGGGGACTACCTCAGGCTCCGGAGCTGACGGGGCCTGACTTTGCCTTCCAGCTTGGACCAGTGGTCGCGTTCGCCCTCGTATTCCTGCTGATCAATCACGGATCGGTTTCGTTCGCGATTGCCGTGAGTCAGAGGATGTCCTTCAAGAAGACCTGGGGATTACTGGCCGGTAAGTCCGGGTCCAATCTTCTGTATGATCTCCTTGTTAGCCCTATCGCTCTCGTAATCGCATTCCTGTATGTCGATCATGGTATTCCGGGCTTTCTAATTGTCTTGCTCCCGCTGCTTTTCATCCGCCGCGCGTACTTGACCACTTTCCAGCTCCAAGAGGCCAACACCAATCTCCTCAAAGCCCTGGTCAAGGCCATCGAAGTGCGTGACCCATACACGTCGGGGCACTCCCAGCGCGTCGCTGATCTGTCACGACGGATCGCAGAGGAGCTCGGGCTCTCGGCGCGTCGGGTCAGTTTGATTGAGACGGCTGCACTCCTCCACGACATAGGTAAGATCGATGAGATGTACGTTGAGATCCTTCAAGAGAAGGGACCTCTTACGCCTGCCGAGCGGAAGGTAATCGAGTCACACGTCACAAGGGGTGTGGCACTGCTCGAATCCTTCTCGTCGTTCCCGGAGGAGGTCCTAGGGGCCGTGAGACACCATCACGAACGTGTCGATGGCCGGGGCTACCCGGATGGAGTGGCCGGTGACGCGATCCTGATGGGTGGACGGATCATCAAGGTCTCGGATGCGATGGATGCGATGCTATCAGACCGCTCGTACCGGAAGGCCCTTCCGCTTCCGGTAGTACGGGAGCAACTGGAAGAGTTCGCCGGAATCCAGTTCGATCAGGCAATCGTGGCTGTGGTAGTGGGATCCTCCCTTCTCGACGACCATGCCGCCGAGATGGGGCAGGACCTTGTCGCAGAGCCTCTTCACCTATCGGCGCCCCAGCCGGCTCCTCACCCCCCGAAGGTCGCATACGGTAGGGGTTCGTCGGTACGGCCTTCCCCGGAGGCGATCTGATCCTCCTCACTCCTGACGTGTCGCAGAGAAACACAACACCTACATGAACCTCTCGAGCGCCGCGCAGTGATGCTCCAACCCAAGGTCGCCAGCGAAGTCATACGCTTCATGGGCTAGCGACGCGGCATCGCTGTTGTCACCCCTTTGCAGTAGGCGAAGCTCCTCCATTCGTAGCTTGATCCAGCTGAGTGGGAACCGGTCCCTTATGGTCTCTGCGGCCGAACGGATCGTCCGCAATGCTCCTTCAAGATCGCCTCGCCGAGTATTAATCCGTGCCTGAAAGGTCGCTGGCAAAGTTGGGTCAAACGACCAGTGACTTGGCAGTGTCAATCTGGCACTTCGGGATCGTGCCTCGCGGAGCTTACCCTCGCTGAGCTCACAGATTCCCAGTCCAGCCTCAGCGATGAGAGCGAGATTGGCAGGCAAGGAGGCAGCATCCGTCTCCAACACACGGCGAAAGAACATCTCGGCACGAGGCGTGTCCCCGGTCATTAGACTGAGCTCGCCGAGGTTCATATTGAGTAGTGCTCCGGATGAAGTGTCGTCAGGCTCCCCAAGTATCGCTTGAGCTTTCTCAAACGCCACCTCGGCAGCTGCATAGTTTGCCGTCTCGAGGTACCAGACGCCCCGGTTGAGTCCGAGCGTGAAGCGAAGGAGCAGGTCTCCAACTCGGGCGGCAGCATTCTCGGCTCTTTCCAGGAGTTCCAAGCCGCCCTCCGACTCCATCGATCCCCGATAGATCAACACGACAATGAGCCGGTTGATGGCGATTGGCCACTCGGTGACCAAGTCATTGGCCTCAGCGAGCTCGACGGCCTGTCGAGCATTGTTCAAGGCCAACGCGGCGTTCCCATGGAGTTGGTGCAACGCCATCGTACAATGGGCTCGACATCTGGCCAGTGGAGTGCCAGTCCGCAGGACGGTCTCAGCCTCCTCGAGCCTAGTGCGAATACCCGCCGTATCTCCAAGGCGATCAAGAGCGTGGACCTCAATATCCAAGGCTCTGGCGTAGGGTTCGGTGGCGGAAGCGGTCTGGAACGACTCTCTCATCGCGACTAGACGGTCAAGCAGATCATGCACTAGGGATGGGTTGAGTCTCAATAGACAGTCGGTCTGCTCCAGCTGGGCCTCCCATGCTCGGTCATTCTGTTCAGCCTCTTTCAGCTGATCACTTGCTAGGCCCAAGATCGCCGCCGCCTGTTCGAGGTCCTGGTGCAGATAGTGGAGATGACCAAGACGACAAAGAATTTCTCGCGCCGCATCAGGTCGCTCCTCATGTCGGCGCGCGATGGATAGGTTCTTGATCGTCTCCGGCACCGCTCCCGACCGTTCGGCTCGATCTGCCGCCCGGAGGGCGAACCTCACTGCTTCCGCTGAATTGCCGGACCGGTCAAAGTGTAGTGCTACCGCGCCATCCCTTCCGTCGCCTTCGCTGCGAGCAAACGACTGGGCTACACGCTCGTGAAGCTCACATCTCCGGGCGGGGCTAATGCGATCATAGACGGCACGCCTGAGCATGGGGTGCGCGATCACGTACCGGGCGTCTCTCTCCGTCACGAGTCGCGCCATGAGCAACTCCTCACTGGCATCAATGAGGGCGTCTGCATCTAGCTCAAGCAGACGAACCACATCGGGGATCGACTGTGGGTGTCCAGACACCGCCAGGGCTGCCAGCATACGACCTGCAGCGATTGAGAGACCCGACAGCCGCGGCTCAAGTAGATGTCTTACGGAGGGTGGGAGAGGCGGGTCTAAAGTCTCTGGTGTATGTATGAGTCGACCGGCGAGATACTCGGCGGTCAACTCGGTGAGGTAAAAGGGATTGCCGGCACCCAGTGCGCATATGTTGATAAGCGCCTCTGGCACTACCGAGTTGCCTGCAAGTGCAAGGACAAGTGTTTCCGCGTCCTCTGGATCGAGCTCGCGGACACAAAGCTTCTCATCCTCGTCTGGGACTGAGTCCAAGAAGTTTTCTATGCATGCTCGCTTCTGGATCATCTCCGTGGTGAAGACCAAGACGATCTCAATATCGCCTACCGCTCGTCTGCGGATGAACTGGATGACTGACAGCGAGGTCTCGTCGATCCAATGTACGTCGTCCAGGAACAGCAGGACGGGTCGCTTTCGAGAGAGGTGTTCAAAGAGGCGCAGGAATGCCTCAAAGAGGCGCCGTGGTACGCTGCCGGGTTGAATAGTGGGTGCGATTACCTGTGAGGGTGCGTTACTGAGTCCTGGTAGTACGTTTTGCAGTACGGTCGACCATGGCTCCTCAAGCCCTACTAGGTCTTTCGCACTCAACCGATCCAGCGAGTCAATAATCGGGTTAAGAGGGATACAATCCTCAAACTCGGCTGCTCGTGCACCTAAGATCTGACATCCCTCAAGGACCCTCCTCTTGGTCACATCCTCGACGATTCTCGATTTGCCGATGCCCCCTTCGCCGATGACTACTGCAAGGCTTGGTCCCGGTGACGGATGGTGTCCCGCTGACAGTTGAAGGTGGTGGCTCCGGAGAGTCTCCTTGTTAGCCTGCCTTTCTCATTTCGGCAACCGGTTCATGGTCGTCGAGGTGGGCCCTGAGCATCCAGAGCTGGTCGTAGCCGATGATCCTCCGGTAGCTCTTCTCGGTCTCCACGAACGAGGCCGCGGCCCAGCGCAAGGCCATCGCTCCGTTCTTCCAGTTGGTCACCCTGCGGGTCTTCTGTCTTACGCCCGAGTGGGTGCTGTCGATCAGGTTGGTCGAGCCCAGGCACTTCCTCAGCCGCGGCGGGAGGCCGAGCCGGTTGATCGTGAACATCTCGCTGAGGCCTTCGCGTAGGCTGGCCGAGGCCGAGGGGTGGTCGCGCTCGAGCCATCGGGCGAGCTGCTCGAGCTTCTGCTCGCCCTGCTTCGCGTCCAGCTTCATCGCCGCCCGGAACGCCGCCTTCACCTGAGGATGCTGATCCTTCGGCAGATGACCCAGCACGTTGCGGAGCTTGTGGTTGCGGCAGCGCTGGATGGGGTGACGTTGGCCGAACACCTTCTCGATCGCCTTCCTGGGCGCTTTCGAGCCATCGATCACGAACAGCCGCCGCCTGCCCGGGTCCAGGCCGCGCTCGACCAGATCCTCTAGGAGCGCGCTGGTCACCTCGGCGTTCTCACTCGCTCCTTCCCTCACGCCCAGCACGTGCTTCTTTCCGTCTGAGTCCACGCCTACCGCAGCAAGCACGTGGTGCGAGCCCATCTGGATCCCGTCCAGGTAGATCACCAGGAGGTCCCACGCATCCAGCCGGCGCTCCATCAGCTCCTTCAGCACGCGCTCCGAGGCCTCGACCGTCTCACGGCTCACCGCCGACTTGCTCACCCCGACCGTGTCGGCCATCTCACCGATCACACGGCCGTACTTCCGCGTGCTCACCCCCGCCATCAGGACCTCGAGCATCCGATCCGCCACGGCGCCCGGTCTCCGCATCGCTGCGTACGCCGGCACCTCGACCTCGCCACCCTCCCCGGCGCCCCGGCGCCTGAGCCGTGGCCGCTCCACACGCACCTTCCGGTCCGACAGGTAAACCACACCACCCTGCCGGCCATACCACACCGTGTCGTCTTCCGCTCGTGACCGACCTGCCTGCTTCACGCCTGCCACACCCTCGGCGCTCATCTCCAGCACCGCTTCGATCGTCGCTCGTCCCATCACCTGGATGACTTCGTCGATCGCGACCTCCGTCTGCTCCACGAGCTCAAGCATCGGAAGCAGAAACTGCCCCTCCCGCTTCAGGAACTCCCTGATCGCGCGCTTGTCCGCCCGATCCCTTACCTCGTACGTTCTCTTCATCGTGGTGGCTCCGTGTTGGGGTTTTTGCCTACCCGAGCCTATCGGCCCGGGACCCCCGGAGCCACCACTTTTCTTTCTCCCCTATCAGGAACCTTCAACTACGGTTGGGACAGCTTCCGGTGACGCCGTGGTGAGCTTTTCATATAAGGCCCGCAACTCAGTCTTTTGACCGATTAGCGGAAGTGGGCCCCCGTCATTGGCAGAGGTTCGGCATCTGCCCTTGACGCTTTGTGCCCACGCGAGCAGCTCGGTCGTACCCGGAGTAGGCTCCCAGCGATCGCCGGTTGCCTCAGCCCAACGGGAGGCGAAGCGTGCTACGGTTTGCCGGACCAGGGAAAAGCGTCCTCGCATCGCGAGGTGCTTTATTGAGTAAAGGAGTACGTTCTCCTGGGGAGCGCAGACGATCTCCGCCACGCGAACTGCATCGCCCAATGCCTGCCAATCGCTCTCTTCTTCTGCCTCGAGGCATGCATGCAGGAGGCTCGCTTCCACCGCATCGTCGATCCTCCTGTTCGTCAAGGCTGACCACTGGTCAAACTGGCTGGTGGGTGCTTTCTCCAAACGGGACAGAAACGCACCTCCTAAGAGACCTGACAATGTGCCGTGATCACGTTGCTCGAGTGACGAATTGATCTTCTCTAGGTCGGTGGCATGACTCGGCAGGGCCGACATGAGAAAGAAATCGTCATCACGCACGATCTCCCTTCCACCCAACTTCCGCTTCAGTGTATGGAGCAACTGGCTCAAGCGGTGACGCTGCCTCCGGCCGTCTGGCTCATTCCAGAGGAGCTCAATGGCCTTGGAGCGGGAGAGCCCGTCCTGCCCATGCCCGAAGACTAGAGCAATGAGGTAGGCCTGATACTTCGAGAGCCGCACCGGCTTTGCTCCCACCTCTACGACCGGCCCACCGAACAATCGGACTTGAACGGGGGCTGCTTCGACTGAGTCCAAGGACATTCGACAGAACCCCTGGGCCGCGCCTCGCTTCAGCTAGGACTTGGCCTTGGTCATTGAAGACAGCGGTCTCCGCGTCGGCCGGGGGGCTGGGCCTTCGGGATCCGCCATTCCTTCTGCGTCATTCACGCTAGAGGAGTCCTTCCGCCGTGATAAGACGTCGGGCGCAAGGACCAATGTACGCGAGAGATCCCTCGACAGGCCACCCGTGCTGCCCTCGGTTTGGAGCCACGCCTCGACGAGCCACTCCCAACCAAGGAAGCGCCGAGCTTCGGAGGGTCGGACGCGCGTAAGCCGGTACATCTGGTTGGAAAAAGCAAAGGCGTCTGGATACCCGAAGTGATAGGCTGCGGATGCTAGAGTCTCATCGGTGTTCTGAAGCCGCAGGGCTGCTCGGAGGATTCTGCCGAAGTGGAGCCAGTGCGAGGGAACGGGGAGTCCTCTCTTCAGGAAGCGCCGTCCCAGAGCTCGACGAGACAGGTAGAGGCTTCGTGCAAGGGCCGTCACCGTGTACAGCTCGAGCGACAGCTCGACGGTCTTCCTGATGAGCCGGCGAGCGTCCATGTCCACATTCATCCCTCGCCAAAGGAGATAGTCCATGAACTCCACCGGGAGGTCCTCCGGCTCCCTCCTAAGAACGGCCGTCAGGTCATCGAGGTGTGGCTCTGGATGGAAGGGGAGGATGCTGTGCGGGCGACCAGCCTCAACGACCCTGAGCAACTGAGGGGCAGAGTCGACCTCTACTTTGGGTGCTAGAATAACGATCAGGGCCATTCCGGGGGATCGCCGACGAATCACATCGAAGGCCGCGCTCCAGCTTCCGAAGCCCAATTGCCACACAATGCTCGATCCCGGACCTGGAGGTTGGGTGAGGTAGTCATCGGACGGTGAGAGCGGCTCCAGGCTGTCATACGGAGGTGCGAGTCGGGCAAGGGGGGGAGAGTTGGCCGGGGTGACGTCCATGGGCTTTGCTCCAGTCCTAGGCGGATCGAAGGGGACTCGAGCAGTGATGGTAGCGCCGTCCTGTCACCACCCTATCATCAAATCGGCTGAAGCTGGGAGGGCCCCCGAAAATGGCAGCTTTGGCACCTGCTTTGAGTGAAGCGGACTAGACACCGAAAGGCGATTGCATGACGCGAGCTGAGCCATTCGAGCCCATCAAAGGCCCCCTCCTGGAAGCCCGCTTCCTCGAGCGTCCCAATCGTTTCTTGGTCATGGCGGAACCAGTGGAAGGCGGCGGGCCGCACGAAGCACACCTTCCAGATCCGGGGCGGCTGCGAGAGCTTCTGGTTCCCGGGAGATCGATCTGGCTCCAGAGTGCAGCGTCCGCGGCGAGGAGGACGAAGTGGTCGGCCGTTCTGGTCCAGGCTCCCGAGGGTGATGGTCTGATCTCTCTGGACACTACGCTCCCCAATCGACTCATCGGCCGGGCGCTGTCCGTCGACGCAATATCGGAGCTCCGTGGGTGGAGACTCGATCGGTCCGAGGTGATCATCGGCAGATCTCGTTTCGATTTTCTGCTGTCACGGGAGGACGGGAGACAGCTCGTTCTGGAGGTGAAGAGCGTCACTCTGGTGGAGGAAGGTGTTGCCCTCTTTCCCGACGCGGTGACTGAGAGAGGAGCTCGGCACGTTAGGGAGTTGGGCGAGCTCGCGGGGAAGGAAGGTTGGGAAGCGGCAGTCCTTTTCGTTCTCCAAAGAGCCGATGCCCGGTCCATCTCGGCGGCTCGCGAGATCGATCCCCGCTTCGCGGATGCTTTGGCTCAGGCCAGGAAGGCTGGTGTCCGAGTGCTAGGCCGGCGTTGCCGAGTCACCCTCGACGGCGTCTCCCTCGGAGAGCCCGTCCCTGTGACCTAAGCTGTCCCAATCACCTAACCCTCCTAACCCTCCCCTACCACCCCATCCTCTCCCTGAGCGACGTGATGTGCGCCCTGTGGTGCCGCCCGTGCCAGACGTAGAGCCTGACGAGGTCGTCCACGGGCAGGTAGTCGAAGTCGGGTCCCTTCCACGTCCGCGCGAAGTCTCCTTCCTTCATGGCCCGCCAGAGGGCGAGCCGGCGCACGTGAAGCGCGTCCAGGAGATTCAGGGACATCGCAATAGGGGCAGACGACGCGTCGGGAAGCTGGGCCCAGTCCTTCTCCTCGTACGCCTTGACGGTGGGTGCGTCCTCCGTGAGGGCCCAGCGGAGTCGCACGTAGGCGTTGATGTGGCTGTCGGCCACGTGGTGGGCCACCTGACGGACGGTCCAGCCGCCCTCCCGGTAGGGCGTGTCCAACTGGGCGTCGACCAGGCCCGCCACGGCCTCGCGGAGCCGTGCCGGCGCTTCCTCGATCTGCTGGAGCAGGGTGGCTCTCTCCTCCGGGGTGAGCTTGCCTCCGGCCTGGAAGGGTCCGATGGGATATCTCGGGTCAGTCATGGTCACGTCCTCGATTGCGTGTCTCGATGGGCGGTCCGCCGCCAACGGTTGGGGGAAGGCGTCATGCTCCGGCTCCGATCCAGTAGGCCAGGAAAGCGGCGAGGGCCAGGTCGTAAGCGGCACAGAGGCCGGGGTAGCCGGGGGACGTCTGGGTCTTCAGTGTTCGAACGTGATGGAGGGCGTCCCAGATGGCGTGGGCCGCCCACCCGGCGACGAGCCACCAGGGCGATGCCCACAGGCCCAGCGCTCCGGCCACGGCGAACACGATGGCGCCCGCCCACTGGATGGGTGCCTCCTTCGCTTCAGGGTCCTTCAGGGCGAATCCCACGTAGACTCCGCCTGCCACCCCCATGAAGATCGCGACCAGGGGGAGCGCCAGTCCCTCGGGGATCACCATCAGGCCGGCACTCGTCACGAGCGCCAGTCCCACTCCCTTCGCCACGTCCTTCACGCGGACCTCCCGGCTCATGTGATGCCTTCATGGGAGCATACCCGCCAAGGTTCCCTCTTGGTATCCGGAAATCCGGACTGGACTCAGACGCGCCGGGGGAGAGCGTAGGTGCGACCCTCGGCCACGGGCTCCTCGTAGGCCGCGCCGATGCGGACGAGCTGGTCCAGGGTGTTGGCCACGAGGAGCACGTAGTTCGCGAGGCGATCCGGCTCCGTGACCACGCCGGTGGTCTGGACCGCCACCGCCCGGACGCCGTCCCCCCTCTTCCTCCGCATCCCCCACGAGAGCCGCCGGATCTCCAGCTGGAGCGACGGCTGGACCATGATCAGCTCCCGGAGCCGCCGGTCCATCATGAGGGACCTTCCCCGGGGGTCGCTCGAGCTCTTGATCGTGTATTTGCCCTCGAGCTCCTGATCACCGACCAGGAGCCCGTAGAAGCCGAAGAGCTCGGCGATTCGGGTGAAGACGTTCCTCCGGGAGATGCCGAGCTCGAAGTCCTCCTTCGCCACGTAGAGGGCTCGCGCCCGCGTATAGGTGACCGACGTTTGGCCGGTGCTTTGGGCGTAGGTGTCGAGAATCACCTTCCATGGACCGTGCTCGAGGTGGACCTCGTCGCCAGAGCTCCACTTGCCCGCCACGAACGTGGCGTCGAGGTCGGACGCCGCGGACTGGAAAGCCTCGCGCCTGTTGAGCTTCGGATTGCGGTTCACCGGGGACTTCGACACTGGCTTTGTCCTCGGGCTCGGGGGACGTACACCCTTACATACGACCGCCGCCGCCTTTTCCGTCCAGCTCCGTGCGGTCCTTCCAGCTCCACCAGAGGAGGAGGTCGGGGTCGTGCCGCTCCTCGGTGGCGTAGTAGACGGCGCAGCGGAACACGTAGAGCATGCACCGGTCCACCGGCCCGCCCTGACGCACGCGAAGCCGCTGGTAGAGCTGCTCCGGATCACGGCCCGCCAGATCGGACACCCGCTCGATGTCCAACGCGCGAAGATCTGCACTGATGCTCGGGCCGACGCCGGGAATCTCTTGAAGCGGGTCTCGACTTGCCAACTCGTGGTCTTCCGTGTGACGGGGGTGCGGGAATAGTGCTGCCGATACGCTCCGGAGGCAACCGATATGTGTTGCGAAGCGGGGCTCTTCAGCGTATTTAGAATGCACGTACTAATTTCTCTTGCCTGTCATGAGTGCTACGCACCTTCGCAAACCCAAGCAGGCCCGAAGCCGCCGGACCCTACAGCGGATCACCCAGGCCGCCCTCGAGCTCATCGCCGAGAACGGGGTGGAAGGCACGACCATCAGCGCGATCGTCGGGCGCGCCCGCTCGTCTGTAGGCTCCTTCTACGCCCGCTTCGAGGGCAAGGACGACCTGCTCATCTACCTGGACGAGCGCATCTGGGAGAGTGCCGAGGAGCGCTGGAACGAAGCCACGGAGGGGAGCTGGGGCGATCGGGCCATCCCCGAGGTGGTGATTGGACTGGCGAAGCTCTACGCCGAGCTCGAGTTGGTGCACCGCGCCGCGCGTGATGCACTGGCCCAGGCCCTCCGTGGGCCCGGCGCCGGCCCCTCCAAGGCGTCCGTACGCTTCAAGGCCAAGGTCCTGGAGAGCTCGCGGCGCCTCCTCCTGGACCGGAGCGCCGCTATCACCCACCCCACCCCCGATCTGGCCGTTGAGACGACCTGCCGGTCCCTGGAAGCGTGCGCCCTTTCCCTGGATCCGGCGGTCATGACCGACCTCTGTGCGGCTCTCGTCCGGCACCTCACCGGGGATCATCCCTCCGCTCCATCTTCCGACGAAGACGTGGAGTTCTTCGATATCTGGGGCTGAAAACCCTTGCCACCTCTTCCCTCATGATGTTTCTTTGAATTTGAATGCCAATTATTAACGGGAGCGTTCTGACCCAGGTATGCCGGTGTCATGAATCATCCGCCACGGCCGCCGGGCGTGCCCCCGGCTCTGGGGGGCGAAGAGCCTGCCGCCGCCCGCGTTCTCTCGGGCGTGCGTCTTCCGAGGCAGGCGAGGAGCCGTGCCTCCTTCGACCGGATGGTGACTTCGGCCATGGATCTCATCGCCGAGGAGGGTCTCGAGGGGGCAACCGTCCAGGAGATCCTGTCCCGCTCCGGGACCGGCGCGGGCACCTTTTACGCGCGCTTCGACAGCCGCGACGCCCTTCTGGCCTACCTGGCCAGCCGGTTCTGGGAGGACGCGCAGGACGGTTGGGAGACCGTCCTGGCTCCTGCCCGCTGGTCCGTGGCCGGCGTGCGGGAGATCGTCCTACAGTTCACCCGGACGCTGGTGCTCTGGAGCCGGGCCCACGGCTCTCTCCTGCGGGCGTTCCTGGTTCACGCCATGTCCCATCCGGAGCCTGAGCTCCTGGACCGGATGGCCGAGCTGGACAACCGGGTCGCCGACTACCTCATCGTGCTCCTCATGGAGCGGAGCGACGAGCTTGGCCACCCCGATCCCGAGTGGGCCGTACGCCTGGCGACGCTCCAGGTCTTCGCCACCCTGAGGAGTCGCTACATCTTCGCGTGGGGGGCCCGGGAAGACGGTATCGAGGACAAGGACCTGGCATCGGAGCTGACCGCCGTCTTCCTTCGTTACGTCGGCTCGCCCGAGTTGGCGGAGGGCAGGGGCGCAAGAGTGGAGCTGGGGGCCCGGCCCGGCGGCGCCCGCATGCGGGCGGACGACGCATGACGCCGTCTAGTGGCCGCCGGTCATGTCGGCCTCTCGGATGGCCCGGAACTCGTTCCCCTCACTCCAGTTCGGCCAGGCGTCCGACGAGGCCACCTCGTGACCCACCTGTAAGAGGAGAATCAGGTCGTCGATGGCTCCCGTCAGATCCCAGCTCTCGTCGAACTCGTCCGAGGGCTTGTGGTAGTCGTCGGCGGTGTACCTGTCCCGCTGCTCGAGAGTCCACTCCTCTCCGTGCTCCACGTGGTCGATGCCCCCCTCCACGTACAGGGCGGGCACACCGACCTTGGCGAAGTTGAAGTGGTCGGACCGGTAGTAGTATCCCTTCTCCGGCTCAGGGTCGGGCCGCAATACGCGATTCACGGCCGACGCGGCGCGATTCAGGTAGTCATCCAGCTGCGACGCCCCGAAGCCGACCACCGTGACGTCGTTCATGGGACCGTAGATGTTCAGCACGTCCATGTTGAGAGCGGCCACCGTCTTGTTCGTCGGATACACCGGGTACGTGGCATAGTACGCGGAGCCTAGAAGCCCCTGCTCCTCAGCCGTCACCGCCAAGAACAGAATGGACCGGGATGGAGGCTCGCCCAGCGTCCGGTACGCCTTGACGAGCTCGAGGAGCCCGGCCGTGCCGGTGGCATTGTCCAGTGCGCCGTTGTAAATGGCGTCCTCCATGTCTCCCGAAGCCGTGCCCAGGTGATCGTGGTGAGCCATATAGACGACGTACTCGTCGGCCCGGTCGCTGCCGGGCAGCACGCCGAGCACGTTGTTCGCCGAGGACCGCCGGACGTCGTTTTCGATGGACACCGAGGCGGTCACGCCCAGCGGCACGGCCTGAAAATCGGGCTCCAGGGCACGTTCCTTCATGGCGCCGTAGTCCTGGCCCGCCAGGGTGAACAGGCTCTCGGCCGCCTCGAGGGTCAACCAACCCTCGACGGCGACTCGACCCATGTTGTCGTCGTCGCGCACGAGGTCGAACTGAGGGCCGGTCCAGCTCCCGGTGACCACGTCCCAGGGGTACCCGGCCGGGGCGGTCTCATGCACGACCAGGGCGCCCGCCGCGCCCTGCCGGGCCGCCTCCTCGTACTTGTAGGTCCACCGGCCGTAGTAGGTCATTGCGTTGCCGTTGAACACCGCCTCGTCCTGCGTGGCGAAACCGGGGTCGTTCACCAGCATCACCACGGTCTTTCCGGCTACGTCCAGTCCCTCGTAGTCGTTCCAACCGTACTCGGGCGCCACGATCCCGTAGCCCACGAAGATCACCTCCGACGCGTCCAGGCTCGCGGCCTCGGTAACGCGCTTGGTCCAGCCCACGTATTCGTCCAGGAAGGTCAGCTCGGCGGGTGCGCCGGCCCCGGACAACGTCAAGGTCGGGCTACCCAGGCCAGTGATGGCCACCATCGGGACTTCCTGGAAGTAGCTGTCGCCGTTGCCGGGCTGGAGCCCAGCGGCACGAAACTGCTCCTCCAGGTAGCGCTCGGTGAGCTCCCCTCCCGGTGACGCGGGGGCGCGACCTCCGAATTCGTCCGAGGACAGGGTGCGGATGTGTTCCGCCAGCCCCGCGGTGGTCATGGCGGACGCGGCTGCCAGGACGTCGCCGGAGGATGCGTCCGAGCCCGGGGATCCGGCCTCGCCACTGCAGGCTGCCAACAGCCCAGTAGGTATCAGGACCAGAGCGGCCCGGAGAGTGTTCGTGCGATGCATCGTGTCGCTCCTCACGTTGGGACGCGCTCCCGTCTGGGGGCAGCCAACGCGATGGCGAAGTCGGTCGCAACTGGCTGCCCCGAAAAGGGGGATCATACCGATGCGGCATTATCCGCGCGACGTGAGTGGCGCAAGCGGCTTCCGCGCCTCGATGATGGCGCCGTTCACCGACGAGGCGAATTCTTCCAGAGACTCGGCCATCGCCGGGTGCTTCTCGATGATGCTCCGGGCGATGGGCGTCGAGGACAAGACCTCGCGGGGGTAGGGCCGGGCGTTCGTCACCTTCGCGTCGGTGAACCCCGCCTTTTCCAGGTCGGCCAGATACTCGTGCTCCTCGACGGGAAGGCAGGTCGTCACCGCCTCCGCCTCCTCACGTAGCGCTCCGGGGATCGGCCCCCGGCATACGAGATCGGAGATCACCAGCCTGCCGCCCGGCTTGAGGGCCCGAAGGGCCTCGGCGAAGACCCGGTCACGCTCGGGCGAGAGGTTGATGACGCAGT
Source organism: Longimicrobiales bacterium (assembly GCA_965238005.1). Taxonomy (GTDB): domain Bacteria; phylum Gemmatimonadota; class Gemmatimonadetes; order Longimicrobiales; family Gaopeijiaceae; genus CBDCKN01. The sequence continues at coordinate 392,301 of OZ250165.1, read as the reverse complement.
TGGAGATGACGACGTCCACCGTGCGGTCGGCCACGGGCAGGGCCTCGATCTCGCCCAGCCGGAAGTCCACGTTCCGGTACGAGCCCTTCTCGGCGTTCCTGCGGGCGCGGGCGACCATCTCGGGCGTCATGTCGACCCCGATCACCTTGCCCGTGGGGCCCACCTTCTCGGCTGCCAGGAAGCAGTCGATGCCGCCCCCCGATCCGAGATCGAGCACCGTGTCCCCCTCCTGGAGGCCGGCGGCGGCCACGGGGTTCCCGGAGCCCAGGCCCAGGTCCGCGCCCTCGGGCACGCTATCGAGCTGCTCCTCGTCGTAGCCCATGGCGGTCGAGACGGAGTCGGTCTCGCCGGAAGCGCAGCACGAGGGACCGCAACAGGAGGCCTCGTCGTCTGCGATGGTGGCGTAGCGATCCCGGACCGCTTCGCGGATGGTGTCGTGTTCCATGTTCTTCACCATATGGTTGGCAGTTACAACTTGTACTTGAAATGAAGACGGCCCCTAGGACGCGACTCGAAGCGGTCAGCGAACCACACAGCAGCTTCCCCCCTCCGCCTCCACACGGCTGCCGACCGCTCGAGTGAGGCGACCCAGGAGCTCGGTCATGCCGGAGCGCACCTCGGGCTCGAAGTCCTCGAGCAGGGCGGCGTACTCCGTCTGGAGTGCCGCCTCGACGGTCTCGTAGGCGCGCCGGCCCGCCGCGGTGGCGGCGAGGCGCACGGAGCGCCGGTCCTCCTGGTGGGTGGAGCGCTCGACCAGACCCGCGTCCTCCAGTCCCCTGGCGAGCCGGCTGGCCGTGCTCTTCTCCAGGTAGAGGGCGCCGGCGAGCTCGTTCACGCTCAGCGGTCCCGTCTCGCACACCGCCTTCAGCCCATAGCACTGGCTCACCGTCAGCCCGTAGCAGCAGGCCCGATCCCGATCACGGAACTGGACCAGGCGGATCAGCTCCGAGAACGCCTGCGATAGGGCCCGAGCGTCCTCGGCGATGCTCTTGTCGGCGATGGTGGTCGGCATGGCGTCCGCTGATAGTTGTAGTACACAAGCAATATTCACGAAGGAGGGCGCGAGGTCAAGGGGGGCTCAACGCCTTCCAGTCACAACTCCAGGGTGGGCAAGAACGTCGGCGGCTGCCGATGCTGCGTGACTTGCTCGAACCCGTATGCGATTCGAAGTAAGGTCGGTTCGCTCCAGGCTCGACCAAAGATCGACATTCCAACGGGCAACCGGAACACCGTCCCCATTGGGAGCGTCACGTTCGGGTAGCCTGACACCGCCGCGAAGGTCGAACTTCCACCCTGATAGTGATCACCGTTGATGAGATCAATCATCCAGGCCGGACCCCCGGCTGGGGCGATGATGGCGTCCAATTGGTGCTCGTTCATGACCGCATCGATTCCCTCGTCTCGCGACAGTCGGTGCGCGTTGGCCAAGGCGTCCTGGTACTCACGATCGGTGAGCGGGCCTTTTTCCTCGGACTGCTCGAAGACTTCCTGTCCAAAGTACTGAAGCTCGCGGTCACGGTTCTGGTTGTTGAAATCGATGAGATCGGCCAACGAACGCATCGTGGTCGCTGGACCCAAATCGTCGAGATAGGCCTTCATATCTGCGTTGAACTCGTATAGCAGAATGTCGCGGGTGTGCTGCCGCAGCTCATCTCTGGTCGTGAGCTCAACCGGATCCACCACCATGGCACCCGCTTCCGCCAGCGCGGCGATCGCATCTTCCATCAGCGCGTCGATCCGCTCGTGACGCCCGAAGTACTGACGGGCAACGCCGACGCGGGCGCCTCGCAGCCCGTCCCGATCGAGGAACTGTGTGTAGTCGGACTGTGCGTTCCCCCTACTGGCGCTCGTAGCCGGATCGCTAGGATCGACGCCCGTCAATGCGCCGAGTAAGACTGCGCCGTCGCGGACCGTTCTGGTCATGGGTCCTGCGGTATCCTGAGAGTGAGAAATGGGAATGATGCGACTTCGACTCCACAGGCCTACGGTTGGCTTGATGCCGACGAGACCGTTGGCCGAGGAGGGATTGACAATGGATCCATTGGTTTCGGTACCGATGGCGAGCGCGGCGAGATTGGCAGCAGCCGCAGCGCCGGGACCCGAGCTCGATCCGTCCGGATTGCGGTCGAGTACATAGGGATTCTTGCACTGACCACCGCGCCCGCTCCATCCGCTCGACGAGCGGGTCGAGCGGAAGTTCGCCCATTCGCTGAGGTTTGCTTTGCCGAGGATGATCGCGCCCGCCTCACGCAGCCGCCTGGCAACGAATGAGTCCTCCGCCGGAACCGCACCTTCGAGCGCGTACGAGCCAGCAGTCGTATTCATCCGATCCGCCGTTCCAATGTTGTCCTTGATCAGGACCGGAATACCATGCAGCGGCCCACGGACATTGCCCCTGGCGCGCTCATCATCCAACTCCCTGGCAATCGACAGGGCATCGGGGTTGGTCTCGATGACAGACCGAAGTGTCGGGCCGCTTCGATCAACCGCCTCGATCCTGGACAGATACATCTCCGATATACGCGCGGCTGACCACCGGCCTGATTCCATCGCCTCCTGAAGATCGGCAACCGTTACCTCATCTAATTCCGACTCCGGAATATTGAACCCTCGCCCCGTACTGCCGGTCTCCGCCGGGGCACAGCCCAACGGTCCGGCAAGCGCAATCGTGCTGCCCGCCGCGGTGATGCCGAGGAACTCCCGACGACTGAGGCCGGGGCTCGGTTGCCGTTCGCCAACCCTTGGGTCGTCACTCATGGACTCGGCTTGCTCGATCGGATCTGACACGGGGCACTCCTTTGGCATTGACCACCAAGTGGTCGGAATCACGGGCGCGCTGACGCGTAAAGGATGTCAGCGCGTGTGTTCTGATGCGAGCTGGGCTGGCCTCACTCCCGCCGCGCCCTGCTGGCCTTCAACGAGGTGAACGCAGCCGCGGCGTCGGCCGCACCGTGCGACGTGGTTGGGCACCGGCAGCGCCGATCGCATTGGCAGTTGTTCGAGGATAGGAGATCCAACCGCCTAATTGGTCCAAGAGCCAAGGTATGGCGTGCAGTGATGGATGGTCCAGTTGGAGGGAGGACTCAGGGTAAGGGCACACCGAAGGGTGATCGGATGGAATGGGCGGCCGTGGAGACTCCGATACGGGGACGGCATCTCGACTCAGTCGCGCACCTGCCTTGGGAACGCATCAGCGGCGTTGGTGGACGTCGGTGAGCGTCGGTGGGTAACGACGCAGTTTTTTGGCACAGTTTGAGAAGCCGCCTCGACACCGCCCAGTCCTGCTCGCGTTCCGCTGCTATCCTTGGGATGTAACGGCAGCCGATAGTCCGTGCGCGTAGCGCATAGCCCCCGTATTCTTGCTCGGCAACCAAGTCTTCGAGGCGCTCGACCCATCGGCACTCAGAACGACACTCAGAGATGTCTTCCAATTGCCTGGCCCTGAGATTGAGACAGTCCTCAGGGAGGTCCAGGACCTGCAGCAATTCATGGAGCAGGACAAAGTCGTTGCTGTCCCACTTCCGCGAGACGTGCCGACCATAGTTCTCACGTCGCTGCGGGTGGTTACGGAGCCGCCGATCCGTGTTCGCTGGTGGGTTCTTCCTCCCGGTGCCAATGTTGCTCATGGGCTTGAGCTTGCAGTTGCGCGACCTTGCGACACAGACTCGGACGTTCCTTGGGGGGGACGGCAGGTTTGGGCCATCTGCGCGAGGCGACGCGGGATGGAGAGTGCGACGGGTGCTGTTCCAAGGCCCTGACACGTGCCCTTGGCGGTTCGGCTGCTACTTCGAGACGGCTGAGCGGCGACGCGCCTCTGCATGATCGAGCGTGGCAGCGACGCGTTCCCGGTTCGCCTGATGTGCAGTTGCCTGAAGGTCTCGTCCAGTGGCTACTATGCCTGCCGGGATAGACCTTTGAGAGACCGCGCAGAGGACAACCTCACGGTGCTCGATCACATTAGGGCACGCCATGCCGAGTGACACGAGCGGGGTCAGTGGCGGAGCGCCGGCGCGGTTAGAGGTCCGACTTCTTGGTGTAGTCGAGATCATCTTGGACGGGCGGCGTCTTCGCGCCTTCAACTCTCTTCGTTTGCAACGGTCTCTAGCGTTGATCGCGATACGGAGAGACCTGCAGCACCGCTCACGACTCGCGTTCGAGCTCTGGCTCGACTCCGACGAACGTCAGGCGCGCACCAACCTCAGAAAGCTGCTCCACGACTTCCGTCATTCCCTTCCCGACATCGGTGAGTTCGTCGAGATCGACAACGAGATTGTCCGGTGGATTCCGACTGGGCCGAGCGAGGTCGACGTGCTGAGGTTCCGCGATGCCTTGGCGGTCGGTGATCTCGAGCTCGCCGCGCACCTCTATTCGGGCGATCTCCTTCCAGCTTGCTATGACGACTGGGTCCTGGACGAGCGAGCGAAACTTCGAGCTGAGGCGTACGGGGCCTTCGTGCGGCTGACAGAACAGGCTGCGGGGCGCGGCGAACAGAAGGCCACGATCAAGCATGCCCAACGCGTCATCGGCCTGGAGCCGACCGACGAAGCGGCCGTCCGATTTCAGATGGAAGCACATCTCGCACTTGGCGATAGAGCCGCTGCGCTGCGCTCCTACCACCGGTATGCAGAGGTGCTCGAGCGCGACCTCGGGGTGGCACCGGGCGAGGCGATCGGGGCCATGTACCAACAGCTCCGGGCCGGCACAATCAACCGCGACGAAGTGCACGGTGAGAACCTGGCACCCGTCGCCGAATCGCCTTTCGTGGGCCGCGACCTGGAGTTGAACCAGCTCAACGAGGCCTGGAATACCGCGCGGCAAGGTGGGGCACATCTCTTGTTGGTGACCGGGGAACCGGGGATCGGAAAGTCCCGTCTCGCAATGGAGATCGGCAGGCGCGTTCGAGCAGAGGGACACATGGTGGCATCGGCTCGTGCGTACGAGGCTGCGGGCAGACTGCCGTGGGGTCCCGTCATCGACCTACTCCGATCGGATGCTCTCCGGAGCCACATCGACACGCTCGAAACGGTCTGGAGGGCCGAGCTCGCTCGCCTCCTGCCCGAACTCCTCGACGCTTCCCAGCCATCTGGACCGAGCCAGTCGGGCGACCTGGCTCAACGCCATCGATTGTTCGATGCTGTGAACCGAGCCATCGTCGTCGGCGACCGCCCGCGCTTGCTGATCATCGACGATCTGCAGTGGTGTGACGCCGAGACCATCGAGTTGATCGGTTTCGTTGTCCGTTCCGGACAGACGGCACCGGTCCTCATCGTCGGTACCGTCCGCTGGGAGGAGATCCCAGAGCACCATCCCCTCGTCGGACTCGTCGACGCTTTGCGCCACGACCAGGCAGTGACCACCGTGCCACTCGACCCGCTCGATGAAGCCACCACGGCAACCCTCGCTGCTCGGCTAGGCGCTGAAGACACGATTGACCAGAAACTGGCGGCACAACTCTGGAGCGAGACCGAAGGCAATCCACTTTTCGTCATCGAAGCTCTTCGAGCCGGGATCTCCTCTGATGGAAGTCAGGCAGTGCTCACACCGACAATGCGGGCGGTGCTTCGCGCCCGACTGGGCCAGCTACCTGACGGCGCTCGGCGACTCGCTGAGGTGGCGGCGGTCATCGGTCGACCGTTCTCGGTTGGTCTGATCGTTTCGGCCACTGGGATCGGTGAGCACGAGCTGGTTGACCATGTCGATGAACTCTGGCGCCGACGGATCATCCGCGATCAGGGCCTCACGTACGATTTCAGTCACGACAAGCTTCGGGCCGTTGCCCTGGAGATGGTCACTCCAGCTCGTCGACGTCAACTCCACCGGGCCGTCGCCGAGGCGATCGCGGTCGAGTTCCAGGACCACATCGACGCGGCCGGCCCGCAGCTGGCCGCGCACTACGACCAGGCCGGCATGGTCGAACCGGCCATCGATGCCTACCGCACGGCGGGGGCCCAATCGGTGGCGGTGTCGGCTCTCGATGAAGCGGTCACCATGTTTCGGCGAGCACTCTCACTGCTTGCTGACCTGCCGACGTCGCCCGACCGCGATGCGCTCGAACTCGACGTGCGGATCGCTCTCGGATCACCCCTTGTGGCCCTCGAGGGCTACGGCTCCAACAGTGCGCACCGACTCTATGAACGAGCCCTCTCGCTTTGCCGCAAGCTTCACCGACCCGTGGACGCACCGATTCTGCGCGGTCTCGGCCTCGCCCGGCTGCAGGGCTGCCGCTTCGACGATTGCAGTGAACTCGGCCAGGCCCTCCTCGACGATGAGAGGCATGATCCGATCGCCAGGACAGAGGGCCGATATCTCCTCGGCGTGAGTGCGTTCTGGCGGGGCGATCTGGCTATGGCCCGGCACTATCTCGAAGGCGCTATTGAAGCCTATGACGTGTCTCATCGCGATGAGCATCTGGCCTTGTACGCCCAGGACCCGAGGGCGGTTTGCCTCGTACGGCTGGCGTGGGTCGAGCTGTGGGCTGGAGATGCCGGCCGGGCCAACGAGACGGCCCGATCCGCTCTTGAGATCGCCGTCGATCTCGATCACCTGATGACGTTGGGGTACGTCACCACTTACGCGGCGATCATCGCGGCCGAATCCGAAGACCTCGTCCGCCTCGCCGAGCTCCTCGGCGACGCTGGGCTTCTGTGGCGGCGTCTTTCGGAGCGCTACCTCGTAGTCGTCCTGGAGGCCCTTCGGGGCTGGCTGGACGTCTGCGAGGGATCGCTCGGGGGCATCGAGAAGATCGTGCGGTCGGTGGCGCGCTCGCGTACCGAGGGGGAGACCCTGCACCTGACCTACTGTCTCCTGCTGCTCGCCCGGGCTCGTAGCATGGCCGGTGAGTTCGAGCAAGGACGAGCCGCCACACGCGAGGGGCTCTCATGGTCACACAGCTGCAACCAGCGCTATCTCGAGGCCGAGCTGTGGCGAGTCGATGGGGAGCTGGCGTATCGCAGCGGAGAAGCCGAAGCCGCAGCCGCGTCTCTGCGCAATGCCGTCGAGCTCGCCTCCGCACAAGGCGCGGGCTGGTTGGAGCTTCGGGCGCTTCACTCCCTCGCCAGTCGATTTCCCGATCAGACAGTGCGTGAGCAACTTGGGGACCTCGTCGACACCATTCCGTCGGGCCATGATCTCCCGGCGTTCCGTGCGGCAATAGGCCTGCTGAGCGAGCCCGGTTAAGAGGGAACGCTTCGGGAACGCCTGAGGGTGCATCCTTGGGGCATCTTTTGTGAACCCGAGAAAGGAGCACCCAATGAGCGACATGATCGAGGCACTGACCGAAGCGGTACGGGGGCGCGTCATTACCGCCTCGGATCCTGACTACGACGACGCTTGCGTTGTCTACAATGCCATGCACGACCGCAAGCCCAGTGCCGTCATCCGGTGCGTGGATGCGGCCGACGTGATGGCCGCGGTCGCCGCTGCCCGCGACGGCGGCCTGGACCTCGGAGTTCGCGGTGGCGGCCACAGCGTTCCGGGCTTCGGCACGGTGGACGACGGTCTGGTCATCGACCTGTCGACCATGAACCACGTTCAGGTCGACCCGGACAAGAAGGTCGCCCGGGTCGGGGGCGGCGCGACGTGGGGTGATGTCGACCATGCGACCTACCCGTTCGGCTTGGCCGCGCCCGGCGGGGTCGTCTCGACGACCGGAGTAGGTGGTCTGACGCTGGGTGGCGGCCTCGGCTACCTGACCCGCAGCGTCGGGTTGTCCATCGACAACCTGCTGTCGGCCGATGTCGTTCTTGCTGATGGCCGGCAGGTGACTGCGAGCGACTACCAGAACGAAGACTTGTTCTGGGCCCTGCGCGGCGGCGGCGGCAACTTCGGTGTCGTCACCAGTTTCGAGTTTCAGCTCCACAAGGTCGGTGACATCGTCGGCGGCCCGATGTTCTATGAGGTCGGCGATGCCGCGGCAGTCCTGGAGTGCTACCGCGAATTCATAGCCGATGCGCCCGAACAGCTCGGCTGCTTCTTCGGCTGGCAGATAGCTCCTCCCCTGCCCTTCATCCCCGAGGACCGGGTCGGAGATCTGTTCTGCGTCTTGGTCAGTTGCTGGAACGGTCCACACGAGGAGGCCGAGCAAGTACTTCAGCCACTACGCGACGTTGCCGAAGTGAAGGCGGAGCAGGTCGACGTCATGCCGTTCCCGGTCCTCAACAGCGCCTTCGACGGTCTCGTCCCGAAGGGCATGCAGCATTACTGGAAAACAGACTTCGCCACCGCACTCACCGACGAGGCGATCGCGGCTCACATCGAGCATGGCAAGAAGACACCGCACATCAGCTCGAGCATGCATCTCCATCCGATCAACGGTGCGGCTCAGCGAGTCAGCGCCGACGAGACCGCCTTCGGACACCGAGACAAGAACTTTGCCCCGGTGATCGTGGGAATTTGGGACGACCCTGCCGACAACGAAGCCAACACCAAGTGGGTGAAGGACTATTACGCAGCCATTCATCCCCACTCGGGCAGCGATGGGGGCTACATCAACTTCATGTCCAGCGACGACGACCACCGTGCGTCTGCAAACTATGGCGCCAACTACGAGCGGCTCGCAGCAGTGAAGGCGGCCTATGACCCGGACAACCTCTTCCACATCAACCAGAACATCGTGCCGGCGAGCTAGAGGTGGGCGGCTGCCGACGCAGACCTCGGATTTGCGGATGCAGCGGCTGGAGTTCTAGAGCAGTCCACCGAGCGATTGCTGCTGCGGGGTAAGCTGCGGGGAGTCTTGTCCGACAAAGTGACGCGGTAAGCAGCGCTAGTTGGGGCTCGCCTCGGCGTGGGTGGAGCGGTCAGGATTGTTGCGCATAAACTTCGTTTGGTTGGGGCGTTAACAGGGCACGAGGCAGCCCCGTGCCGTGGCTACAGGGTCAGCAGCGAGTGATGCTGAGGTTGGGCGATGGCTTGATGGGTCTGATGCTAGGCGCTAATTCCCCACCCGCTGAGGATTTTGCGGGAACGCTGGGTTTGGCATTAAACTATTCGTCTTAGAAAAAGCCGCAGTGAGGTTGGAGGTAAAAGATCGTATCTATCGAATTGGTGTCTTTGACGAGACAGTGAACGATTTTCACTTCACCGCGGGGGTGGAGTTGGTTTTGTAGGATAGACGGGGACCTCGCACTGCTCCCACTCCTGTCAACGATCAGGATCCGTTGGATTGCCGTACTCGCCGGAAAGGCAGAGACCGATGCGTACGACCAGGCTTCCTTTTGCCGCGTACTTCACGTCAGCGCTGGCCGCCCTGCTCGTGGCGGGGGTCGTGCCCACGCCGACTGTGGCCCAGGACATTCGTGACACCCGACTCCTCTCCCAGCCGGCGGTGAGCCTGGACCACATCGCCTTCGTCTACGCCGGTGACCTGTGGGTGGCAAATCGGGACGGAAGCGGGGCGCGACGCCTCACCACCCACGTAGGGACCGAGTCGAACCCCCGCTTCTCCCCGGACGGGCGTTGGATCGCCTTCAGCGGACAATACGACGGCAACACCGACGTCTTCCTCGTCCCGGTGGAGGGGGGAGCGCCGAATCGGCTCACCTGGCACCCGGGCGCCGATGTGGTCCAGGGCTTCAGCCCCGACGGCTCGGAGGTCCTTTTCGCTTCCCCCCGGAACGTGCACACGAGTCGTTTTCGGCAGCTCTTCACGGTCTCCGTGGGCGGCGGGATGCCGGAGCAGCTTCCCCTGCCCAATGCCTGGAAAGCGACGTACTCGCCGGACGGGTCGCATATCGCCTATACCCCAGTCTTCGAGTCCTTCAACCAGTGGAAGCACTACCGGGGCGGGAGAGCCTCACGCATCTGGCTGTACAACGTGGCGGACCACTCCGTCGTGCAGATCCCTCAGCCCGAGGGTCGCTGCAACGATACGGACCCCATGTGGCTCGGCGGCAAAGTTTACTTCCGTTCCGACCGCAACGGAGAGTTCAACCTGTTCTCCTACGACCCGGCAGATCGCCAGGTCGAGCAGCTCACTCCCCACGCGGACTTCCCCATCGTGAACGCCTCGGCCGGGGGTGGGCAGATCATCTATGAGCAGGCGGGCTACCTCCACGTATTCGATCCGGATCGGGGCCAGAGCGCGAAGCTGACCGTGGGAGTGGCCGCGGACCTCAACGAGGCCCGACCCCGCTACGCGACGGGGACCCGGTACATTCGCAATGCGGGCATTTCCCCCTCCGGGGCCCGCGCCGTCTTCGAGTTCCGGGGCGACATTGTGACCGTCCCCGCTGAAAAGGGCGACCACCGCCACCTCATGTCCAGGTCGGCTTCCCACGAGCGCTCCCCGGCGTGGTCACCGGACGGGAAGTGGATCGTATACTTCTCCGATGCCTCTGGAGAATACGAGCTGCACATCGCACCCCAGGACGGAAAGGGAGAAGTGCGAACCATCGAGGTCGGCGGCGCGGGCTTCTACGAGGACGCGAAGTGGTCCCCGGACGGGAAGAAGATCAGCTACACGGACAACTCGTGGTCCCTGTACGTCCTGGACCTTGAGTCGGGGCGCTCGAGGAAGATCGCCCAGGAGCCGTATTACGGGGAATTCAAGACCCTCCACCACGCCTGGTCCCCCGACTCCCGCTGGCTCGCTTACACCCTGAACACGCAGACCTACTTCCAGCAGGTGTACCTCTACTCGCTGGAGGAGGGGGAGTCCCACCTCATCACCAAGGGCCTTTCCGACGTTACGGAGCCCGTCTTCGACGCCGGCGGGAAGTACCTGTATTTCGTCGCCTCCACCAACGCGGGACCCGTCCGCGATTGGTTCGCCCTGTCCAACCAGGACATGCTGATGGCGGGCTCCCTCTATCTGACGGTCCTCGCGAAGGGCGTCGAGTCGCCCCTGGCCAAGGAGAGCGACGAACAGGAGGCGGAGGAGGGGGGCGAGGGAGGAGAAGAGACGGAGGGAATGGAGGTGGAGGAAGTCCGTATCGACTTTGAGGATCTGGATCACCGGATCCTCGCCCTCCCGGTGGATGAGGCCCTCTATACGGACCTCCAGCCGGGCCCCGCGGGCCAGCTCTACTACCTGAAGCGTGACGAGAACTTCTGGAGGGGGCGGAGCCCCCGGCAGCGCTTCAGCGGGCCGGGGAGTCTGCGTCGCTTCGATCTCGAGAAGCGGGAAGAGTCGACACTTCTCGACGATGTCAACAATTATGCCCTCTCTGCCGATAAGAAGAGGGTCCTGCTGCTCAGCGGCGACAACTGGATCATCGCCGATGCCAAGGGGAAGATCGACGCTTCAAAGGGGAGGATCTCTGCTGAGGAGATCCAGGCGCGGATCGATCCCCGGGCTGAATGGAAGCAGATCTTCGGCGAGGCGTGGCGGATCAACCGGGATTATTTCTACGACCCCGACATGCACGGGGCCGACTGGCCCGCGATGCAGGAGAAGTACCGGGTCTTCCTTCCCCACCTGACGACCCGAAGCGATTTGAACCGCGTGATCATGTGGATGGGCTCGGAGCTCGCCGTAGGGCACCACCGGGTCGGAGGCGGCGATTTCGGGGACCGTCCAGACTCGATCCCCGGAGGGCTCCTGGGGGCCGATTTCGAGGTCCAGGCCGGCCGCTATCGGTTCGAGAGGGTTTACGGCGGTCTCAACTGGGACCCCGAGCTCCGCTCTCCCCTCACCGAGCCGGGCGTGGACGCGCAGGCGGGGGAGTATCTCCTGGCAGTGAGGAGAGTCGAGCTGCGGCCCCCGGAGAACCTGTACTCCCGCTTCGAGAACACGGCTGGCAAGGCCGTGGAGATCACGGTGGGGCCCAACTCCGACGGTTCGGGCTCCCGCACCGTCACGGTGGTGCCCATAGGGAACGAGCTCGCGCTCCGCAACCGGGATTGGGTCGAGGGGAACATGAGGAAGGTGGACGAGGCCACGGGCGGCCGCGTCGCCTACGTATACCTGCCCAACACGTCAACCCTCGGCCACGCCTACTTCAAGCGCTATTTCTTCCCCCAGGCCAACAGGGACGCGATCATCGTCGACGAGCGCTACAACGGCGGCGGATATATGGCCGACTACTACATCGACATCCTGCGCCGGCCTTACGCCTCCCACTGGAACACCCGATACGGCAACGACCTCAAGACCCCCATCGCGTCGATCCAGGGTCCCAAGGTGATGCTCATCGACGAGAACGCCGGCTCGGGCGGGGACATGCTCCCGTGGATGTTCCGGAAATTCGGCCTGGGAAAGCTCATCGGGAAGCGGACCTGGGGTGGTCTCGTGGGGACCCTGGGCTTCCCCATGCTCCTGGACGGTGGCGTGATCAGCGCCCCGAACTTCGCCATCTGGGTGGAGGACCAAGGCTGGATCATAGAGAACGTGGGGGTGCCGCCGGACATCGAGGTAGAGCAGTACCCGGCGGACGTGTTCGCCGGCCGGGACCCGCAGCTCGAGCGGGCCATCGAGGAGATCATGAAGGAGCTGGAGGCGAACCCGCCCCCCAAACCGACGACGCCGCCCTATCCGGTGCGGGTAAGAAGATAGCCCGGGCTCCGGGATAGGCGTCGCGAATCCACCGTCCGCTCAACAGCTAGACGACCTAGTTCCGCACGTTGCCTATGGATGCGCGCGTGGTGGAGGAAGGGTCCTGAGGTCGATCAGTCGGCCAACTGACGTGCTAGCGTGCCGCTCGCGGCACGCGGATCGCTGTCATGGCAAGTCCCGGGGGGGTGATCAGCCACACGACCCGCGCCACGTGTCAGCCCGACGCTCCTATCAGTGTCGGGCCCTCGTGCTCGTGGCAGCCATGGCCCACCCCGACCCGAGTCGGGCGCAGCCGTCGGCCAAGACGTCGGACAGCGGGGTCGGGCAGCGAAACAGCGACCTCCTGGCGCCGGCCACGTACGTCGAGGATCGCCCGGACATCGACGGCGTCTTGGACGAGCCCTTCTGGCAACTCATCGAGCCCATCAGCGACTTCAGGCAGCGGGTGCCGAACGAGGGTGCCGAACCCACGGAGCGCACCGAGGTACGGATCGCCTACGACGAGCGCGCGATCTACTGAGGATAGGAGATCCAACCGCCCAATTGGTCCAAGAGCCAAGGTATGGCGTGCAGTGATGGATGGTCCAGTTGGAGGGAGGACTCAGGGTAAGGGCACACCGAAGCGTGATCGGATGGAACGGGCGGCCGTGGAGACTCCGATACGCGGATGAGACGCCGGGATGCGTGGATGGGCGGCAGGAGTCAGGAGAACTCGTGATCGTGGCGGAGAGCGATCTTTGCGCTAGGGCGGGCCGTCAGTCTGCGAACTCGTCGGGCAAGGACTGGTCGAACACGAAGTCGGGCACAGGCTCAGCCTCGGAGGGATCGAACGCCGAACACGAAGTCGGGCACAGGCTCAGCCTCGGAGGGATCGAACGCTGGAGTCTGGGCGGACGACCAACCGTGGGCAACAGAAACCCGCCATTTCACTAGGCTTTCGGTTTTCCTTCGACCGTCAGCAACCGCCAGCAACCGGGGGGTTTGTCACTGTTTCTGGCACTGTTGGGTTCGGGGTCAGCGATGACCGCCAACCCCCCTGAACCAGAAGGCGGCGACCTCCGAACGATGGGGGTGGCCGTCTCTACCAGTAGCCTGTCGGCGGTTGTCGCTTCGCCGAAAAGAGAAGGAGGACCACAGCGAAGATCAGGAGCATCTCCCACATGCCGAGTCCACCTAGTGAACCGTCCAAAAGGCACGATGTCCTTGCGCTTCGCGAGATGCAAGCCGAACGCCCTAAGGCGCCATCGCTCTCGCGAACGTTACCCAGCCGTCGTCCATCCAATCGTCCCACGGTCCGGCAACCCCACGAGCGAAGGTCCACAGTCGAACGCGCTCATGGTCCACACCGAGCAGGTCTGCGAAATGCCGTATCGTACTGTCCGGGTCCGAGCGCAATCTGTCCGCACAGTTGAACAGGTGCTGCGTCGCGTCATAGGCGGGATCTCCGATGACTGCTTGGTCGGCTGCGCTCGCCGAAGACTCCTACGACAGTGGCACTCGTACCAGTGGCTCGACGCGTAGCGTCCAGTAGTCGTGGTCGTCCGGGCCCGACGGTCCGATCTTGCCCTCGGCCGAAGTGAGCAGGGCCTGTGGATCGTACACCTCGCCGTTCTTCAGGACGTAACGGACTTCGCGGGCCATCTTGATGTCCTCGAGCGGGTTGCCCTCGACGATGGAGAGGTCCGCGAGCTTACCGGGCTCGATCGTGCCGAGTTGGTTCTCAACGCCCAGCGCGCGCGCGCCGTTGATCGTCGCCGCCTGCAGCGCCGCCACCGGCGGCAGCCCGGCGTACACGAGAGCCTGGAGCTCGCGATGGTAGGCGAATCCAGGCAACAACGGACCGCACGCGTCCACGGGCGACTTGTAGTCGGGAGTGCAGCCACTCGTCGGCTCGTCGGTGCCGACCAGAATCAGGTGACCGCCTCCGGCCTCGTACAGCGCCTTCAGTGCGACCATTCTACGAAGATTCCCGTCCGACAACGGCGGCGCAGGGTCCTCGGCCAAGGCGCTTCTCCGCTCGCGGATGAGGCGCCGGACGTAGGGGGTGAAGAACTTGATCTCGTCGACCCACACCATCTCGAGCTCCGGTATGCTACGTAACTCGTTGCGGCCCGACATCTGGAGGTTGGGGTCGAAGAAGACGTCGTAGGCGAGAAACATGTCGATCATCTCGCTTACCTCGGACGGACCGCCGCCCCTGCCCTCCGTGATCCCGTGCTCGACGCGGTCGAGGCCCATGCGGATCGCTTCCTTCACGCCCACATCGTAGCCACGCGCGTAGTTGCTGAGGTGGCTCGTCGTCGTCATCCCCCGCTGGTGAGCCTGATCGATCAGGATCCGCATCTCCTCCGGCGTCGACTGCTTGATCTTGATGCTCCTCACCCCCCGGTCCGCCCAGTAGTCCACCTCGGCCCGGATCTGTCGCTCCGAGATCCCGTTCGGCCAACCCGGGCACTCGTCCTCTGCCTTCTCGATGTTGTACTCGCAGCGGAACGCCCCGAAGTACGGCCCCGAAGCGAACAGCCGCGACCCGACCGCCTCGCCCCGGTCGATGCGGTCCCGCGCCTCGATCACCCGATGGGGGATGAACTCACCACCCGACCACGTCGACGTCACCCCGTTCGCCAGGAAGAGGATCGGGTTGTACGTAACCTCCTCGGCCCGTCCCTCGCCTACGAGGTTCATGTTCAAGTGCGCGTGCAGGTCGACCATCCCCGGCAGGATCGTCATGTCGTCGTCCAGATCGATCACGCGCGCGCCGGCCGTCGAGACGCTCGCCGGGTCGGCGCCCACCTCCGCGAACACCCCATTCCGGATCACGATGCCCGTGTTACGGACCCTCGTGTCCCGGATCCCGTCGAAGAGCCAGCCGCCGCGGATCACCACGTCCTGATCCGGTGGACTCTGCACCCACTGCGCCTCGGCCGAGCTCGAGAACACCACAGCGAGCGTGCTCAAGATGGTCAGAATCCACACCGCCGGGGTCCACGGGCCAGGTATACGCACTCTCATGCTCGAGCCTCCGCGCTCACGATGCACGTCACAGGTTGGGGTTGGTATCGTCGAGCGTCCTGCTGAAGGGAGGCAGACTAGCCAGTCGGGGACCGATACGGCAAGCCCGCACGGCGGCAATTTCTCCCGACGGGCTGCGCGGTCAGACAATCAGGGTACCACGGCGGCTACTCAGGGTTGTCGCCGAGCACTTCGATACGCTCGCCGTCCTAGAAGCCGCGCGGTGGCCCCGCTACTCGGTCAACTCTAAGGTCGGGATACTGATCTGACACGCCCGCGCATCATTACAGAGGCCGCCGAGGCGGACCCCATGGGGGGCGGCGTCCCCGCATGGGTCGAGCGCGACTTCCGGGCCTATCTGCGTTGTGGCATTCTCGCTCATGGATTCGCACGAGCCCGGTGTGCCGGTTGTGGCTAGGACTTTCTGGTGGCGTTCTCATGCGGGAGCCGGGGAGCATGTCCGTCGTGTAATGCGCGCCCTATGGTCGAGAGCGCCGCCCATCTCGTCGACCATGTCCTGCCGCCGCTTCCGGTGCGGCAATGGGTGCTCTCCGTTCCGAAGCGCCTCCGGCCCTTCCTTCACCACAACCCCGCCATCGCCGGCGCTGTGCTGCGCATCTTTCTGCGCGCCCTTCGGACCACGCTCCGACAGGCGAGCCCGGGAGCCGGTCCCGGTGCCCAGATAGGCGCCATCTCGTTCCTTCATAGGTTCGGCTCATCTTTGAACGCGCACTTCCATTTCCATGTTTGTGTCATCGACGGCATGTTCAGCGAGGATCCCTAGGGCTCGGTCCAATTCCACGAGGCCACCCATCTCACGGCCTCCGACTGGGGCGAACTCCAGCACACGATTCGACACCGCGTGCTCCGTTACTTCCACTGCCACGGTCTGCTCAAACGCCACGTCACCGACGTTGAGCGCCAGCCTTTCCGCTCGATGGGCTTCGTGAGCGTGATCATAGTGTCGGGGCTGTTCGCGCTGGGACTGCCGTTGGTACTGCTGTAGTCGCCCACAGATCAGCAAGCCGTTCACGGCCCTCTAAGCCACGCTGACACTCCAGCCTACCCTGGATACCGAATAAAGCCCGAATACGCTCAGAACGCGAATACAAGCGTCTGACAGGTGTTCTCCTTGCGCCACCTAGCCCGTGTAACGGATGTTGACAGTCTGATCCTGGAGTGCGCCCGTGTCCGATCCATCGGATAGCGGGGGCGTTGTTGTTAACGTAGGAAAGCAGGGAGGAGTACTCATGCGTACCGGGAGTTCTTGCCTCACCCTTATTCTGCTTCTGGTTGGGATACCCAGCGGTCCAGACCTCGCCGAAGTGGCTGGACAGAGCATGGACGATGCGGCGGCTGGCGGTGCCCTGTCGGGCCTGAAGTGGCGCAGCGTGGGTCCGGCAACCATGGGGGGGCGAATCGCTGATATTGAAGTCGCCAAGGTGCCGGGTGCCCCGGACGTCATCTACCTGGGCACTGCTATCGGAGGGCTCTTCAAATCCACGAACCAGGGCACCACCTGGGATCCGGTCTTCGATTCCGTGGAGGGGATGATCGGGATCGGCCGTGTGGCGGTG
The DNA here is from genome assembly GCA_965238005.1 of Longimicrobiales bacterium. Lineage (GTDB taxonomy): Bacteria > Gemmatimonadota > Gemmatimonadetes > Longimicrobiales > Gaopeijiaceae > CBDCKN01. The sequence continues at coordinate 375,222 of OZ250165.1, read as the reverse complement.
GCCCCCTCGAACCCGAACCTGGTGTGGGTAGGCACGGGCGAGCCGAACAGCTACCGGACCGGGACTTGGGGCGAGGGCGTCTACAAGTCGGTGGACGGCGGCCGGAGCTGGAGCCACATGGGGCTGAAGGAGACGCGGCACGTAGGCCGGATCGTGATCCATCCGACGAACCCGGATGTCGTGTACGTGGCGGGGGTGGGGCATCTATGGGGTTCGAACCCGGAGCGGGGAGTCTTCAAGACCAACGATGGGGGGGAGACGTGGGAGAGGGTGCTCTACGTGGATGAGCACACCGGGGCGGTCGACCTGGCCATGGATCCCCACGACCCGGAGACGGTCTTCGCGACCATGTACCAGCGGCGGCGGCGGGCGTGGGGGTTCAGCGGTAGTGGCCCCGGGAGCGGCCTCTACCGGACGCACGACGGGGGAGAGAGCTGGACCGAGCTGACGGGAGGACTCCCGGAGGGGGACAAGGGGCGGATCAGCCTGGACATCTACCGGCGAGACGGGCGGATCATCTACGCAGTGGTAGAGGCGATTGCGCCGAGGGGGGGCATCTTCCGGAGCCTCGACCGGGGCGACAGCTGGGAACACGTCAACACGCTCAACCCCAGACCCTCGTATAGCCAGATCCGCGTCGCCCCCGACGACCCTGACCGTGTCTACCTGCTCGGCCTCCGCGTTCACGTCTCGGACGATGGTGGCAAGACCTTCCGCGACGATGCCCCGGTGGCGATCGGAGTCCACCCTGACCACCACGACCTCTGGATCGATCCAGACGACTCCAACCACATGATTCTCGTCGGCGACGCTGGGGTATCGATCTCCTGGGACCGGGGCGAGAACTGGTTGTTCAAGGACAACCTGGCCATCGGCCAGTTCTACCAGATCGGTGTGGACATGCGGGATCCGTACTGGGTCTGCGGAGGCAGCATGGACTACGGCTCCTGGTGCGTGCCCAGCGCCACCCGCAGCGAAGATGGCATCTCCAATCACGATGTCTCCAAGGTCGGGCCGGGTGACGGCTTCTACACACTGATCGACCCCAACGACCACACCATTGTTTTCAGTGAGTCCCAGGGTGGGCGGCTCAACCGCTTACATCTCACCACCGGGGAGCGCCAGGCGATCAACCCGGCTCCGGCGGAAAAGCCTGTGAAGAACGAGGAAGGGGAAGAGGAGAGAGTCCACCGCTGGGGCTTTAACTCGCCGGTGGTCATGTCGAGCCACGATCCGGCGACCATCTACTTCGGAGCGCAGGTGGTCTTCCGGTCAAGCGATCGGGGGCGGCACTGGGAGGTGATCAGTGCGGACCTGACCATGGGGGTGGACCGGGATACGCTGGAGATGAAGGGCCGCTGGGTCACCGGGAGCGCGTCCTACCCCACCCTCACGACGATCGGCGAGTCGCCCCTGAATCCGGATGTTCTTTACACGGGGAGCGACGACGGGCAGGTGCACGTCACCCGGGACGGCGGGGCCGACTGGACGAACGTCACCGATCGGATCCCCGACCTCCCCCCCACAACCTTTGTGAGCAGGGTGGTGGCCTCCCACCATGCCCAAGGCCGGGTGTACGCCACCTTCGACGGGCACTTCAACGACGACTACCGGCCCTACGTCTACGTGAGCGAGGACTACGGCCAGAGGTGGCGGGCGCTGGCCCGGGGTCTGCCGGAGGAGACGACGGTCAACATCATTCAGGAGCATCCGAGGAACCCCCGGCTCCTCTTCGTGGGGCACGAGAAGGGGGTGCATGTGTCCATTGACGGGGGAGCCACGTGGGCCTCTCTGAACGGCAACATGCCTTCGGTCCCTGTGGATGATCTGATCATCCACCCTCGGGACAACGACCTGATCGTGGGGACCCATGGGCGGGGTATCTGGATCCTGGACGATATCGGACCCCTGGAGGCCCTGACGTCTGAGGTGTTGGCGGCCCGGGAGCACCTCCTGCCCGTCCCGACGGCCCGGCTCCTCTACACCTACGACCCCGAGGTTTGGTTCGGCAACGGCCAGTTCCTGGCGCCCAACCCGGAGTACGGAGCTGGCATCACCTACTACCTCGGTGAGTCATCCCAAGGTGACGTGGAGGTTGTCATCAGCGACGCCGGGGGGAGGGTGATCCGCACCCTGGAGGGGCCGGGCGAGCGGGGGCTGAATCGGGTGTTCTGGGACCTCCGCATGGAGCCAGCCTACGAGCCTGGAGCGTTTCTTTACGCCGGTGATCCCGGGCCCCGAGGTCCCAACGTCCTGCCTGGAAGCTACCGGGTGGCAGTCAATGTCCCGCGAGGCGCAGCGGTGAACAGGGATGAGAGTGCTGCCGGCCTAGCCCGGCTCACGGGCCAGATAACGGTGGAAGCAGATCCCTTGATCCACGTTTCGGACGCGGATCGGCAGGCACGCCAGGCTGCCCAGCTGGACCTTCATGAGATCCTGAAGACCCTGGATGCCGCCCAGAAGGTAGTGAACCCCCTCTCCGACCAGATCGAGGGGCTCAAGAAGCAACTTGCCGACGAGGCTGGCCGTGGAGGCGAGGCCGCCAGCGAAGAGATCCAGAGCCGCGTAGAGGAGTTGGCCGAAAGGCTCTCGGACCTCCAGGGGGATGTTCGGCAAGTGATGAGTGCCGTCACGGGCTGGCAGGGGCTCAAAGGCTACCTCGAACGTTGGCCATCCGGCCCGCCGCGGCCCGATCAGCTCCGGCAGATCGATTGGCTGTTCGAGGACGCGACGGAGACCGTCCAAGAGTTGAACGGGCTTCTGGAGACTGAGCTACCGTCCCTCTATTCCGAGCTCATGGACCGGAACCTCTGGCCAGGCCGCGTGCCACCCATCGTACCGCCCGCGCCACGACGGCGCTAGAAGGAGTTCGAGATGGGAACGGATCAGCCGTGAAGGTTGCCGATGCTGATTGTGGTGAGAGGGTCAGGAAAGTGACGGTTTCGTGACCTGGTTAATGATGCAAGATCCACCACTCTGCAAGGCGTCTACTTGACATAATGCAGCAGCATAGCGGCGGGGACTGAGCCGGCCTACACCCCCAGGAGGCTCCATTCCTTGGAGAATGGAACGCTCGAATGCCGAATGCCCCGGTCCGCGGTGACGCGGAGGTTGTCCCTGGGGTTGATCCCGATGCCGCGCACCGGGTCGAACAGACCCGGTTCCATGCTGAACGTCATGTTCTCTTCAAGCACGCTGTAGTCGCCCAGCGCGATGAAAGGCGGTTGGTGCCCGCTGAAGAACTGACCCTGGCCGTGGGCGACCCGGTGGTAGATGTACTCCGCCATCCCCGCGTCGACCTGATGCTGATGGATCCTCGCGGCGATGTCCGAGCAGACCGCACCGGTCTTCGATTCCTCCTCCTGGATCTGGACGGTCTCGGCCACGACCTCCCACATGCGCTTCTGCTCAGGAGTCCAGGGACTGATGAGGTAGTTCCGATAGCACTCGCCTCCGATGTCGCCGAGCTTGATGTCGCAGTTCACGTACATGGTTTGCCCGCGCTCGAGCTTCTGGTGGAAGGTTCCGGGGTCAGCAGCTTAACATAACAACCATTATATACAGCCTGTGTTGCGCCGTAAGTTAATGCAGGACAGTCATTTAGATCTCAGCGTATATTCATGAACTTGTCGCTGCGGGAGAGGTGGCGCTCGAGTATGCAGCTCGGCCGTGTAGTTATCGATCTGCTGATCTCCGGGGCGTGTCTCACGGGTGTGCGAGGACTTTCACAGCGGAGGCTCCGCTGCGGGGCGGGCATCTGGCTGGGCCTTTTCAGACTTGAGCACATGACGATGCGACGCCGATCGTCGGGCATGACGAGGAAAACGTAGAGGACGCGGAACGTCGCCGTTGGAACCACGAAGAAGTCGATCGCGACGATGTCCCCGACGTGGTTGTCCAAGAACGCACGCCAACTTTGAGAGGGCGGATTGCCTCGAGGTGGCCGGTACCGCCCAACCGTGAAGTCGCTGACTTCGATCCCGATCTTGCGCAGCTCGGCCTGGATGCGCGGCTTGCCCCAGGTAGGATTCGAGCGCCACATGTCGCGGATCAACTCCCATACTTCGCGATCGATCCTCGGCCGGCCACCGGTGGGCCGGCTCTTCCAACGCCAATAGGCGCGGAACCCATCGCGGTGCCACGTCACGACGGTAGCCGGCTGAACGAGGACGAGGGCTCGGTGCCAACCAGGCGAGCGACGGCGCAGGCAGATCCAGAAGAGCCGGTCACGGTCCTTGAGCCGTAACCTCCCGGGCTGCCGCTGCAGCACCATCAGCTGGTGGCGCAGCGCGACGTTCTCAAGCGCGAGCTCCCGTCGACTCTTCAGCGCTGAAACGACGCTCCACGCCGCGATACGTACCCAATCCCACATCGACGCCTGCTCTCACCGAACCGCGAAAGGCCAGTAATCTCGCAGCAGACGAGGTTTTCGCCACCCACAGGCCACCTCCCGGACGAGTTCTGGCTTGTCCGCCAAGGCATGAAGGGTGAATCGTTGTAGTGTCGACACGCGCCATCGATTTTGGAGTGACGTACCTATGGAAACCACAAGAACGCCGATGCCCCGCGCGACGCGAACAAGGGCGAGGTAGTCGAGTGTCTCGATGGCGGGCGGTGCGTCGAATCATCAAGGTCGCTGCGGTAACGACTATCCTGCTGGTCGCCTTGATGCTCGTGGTGGTCATCAACATGCGTCCCGGCTACGATGGGAGGCAGCGTGCCTACAGAAGCGTGATGCGCTCCACGCTCCGTCAGGTGGCCGTCGCCGAGTCGCTCTATTTCTCCGAGCACGATGTCTACACGACCAACCTCGACACTCTCGCGCGGCTGCTGCCTGACCCCGATCTAGAGAGCGAGGGCAGAATGACGATCGAGATCGATTGCGCGGATGCCCGGGGCTGGCACGCCACCGTCGCCCACCGCGCGATCACGCAGACGTGCTCGTTCGGTGCGGATGGTCCGCCCGGCTCCCGTCCCGAGGCGGGCGACCCCAGACAATCTTGCAGCGATGACGGGGACTCGGAATACCGTACCGGGCCCGAAGGCGTCGCGATCGCGCCGGACGGCTCGTTTGTCTACGCCGGAGATACACGGTCTCACTCCGTCTCGGTGATCGAGACGGCGACCCACCGCGTGGTGGGGACGGTGCGCGTGGGCTCCGATCCTCGTGGAGTCGCTATCACGCCGGATGGCGCCTTCGCTTACGCGGCGAACTGGAGCGCCAACACGGTCTCGGTGATAGAAACCGCGACGAAGCGCGTGGTGGGGAAGGTGCGCGTGAGCTCCGATCCTCGTGGAGTCGCCGTCACGCCGGACGGCGCATTCGTCTACGTAGCCTCCGACTCCGTCTCGGTGATCGGGACGGCCGGAAACGCCATCGTCGCCACGATCCGCGTCGGCTCCCCGACTGAGGAGGTGGCCATCTCACCTGACGGGGCCTTTGTCTACGTCACGGACTTCTTCGGTAGTTGCACACCGGGGACGTGGTTCGGGAGGTGCGGGGTGTCAGTGATCGAGACGGCGACGAACTCCGTGATCGATACGATTCGAGTCGGGCGCAGGCCCCTCGGCGTTGCCTTCACACCGGACGGGGCTTTCGCCTACGTGGCGAATCGCGGCTCCAACACGGTCTCCGTAATCTCGACCCAGAGCCGGAGCGTGGTCGGCAGAGTCCACGTGGGCTCCTATCCTAGTGGAGTCGCCGTCACCCCGGACGGCTCCCACGTCTACGTGACGGATCAGTTCGCCGACTCGGTGACCGTCATCGAGACGGCCACAAACCGTGTACTGAGCACCGTCGCCGTAGGCATGAGCCCGATCGACGTGGCCATAACGCCGAACGGAGCCTTCGCCTACGTGGCGAACTCGGGCTCCAACGATCTGTCGGTGATCGAGGTCGCGACGAACAGGGTGATTGCGACCGTCAAAGTGGGCGTGCGGCCAACCTTCTCATTTCGCTCCCTTCTTCCCTGGGGCGAGGGCTCCCGCTAGGCCGGCGACAAGCCGCTCGGCATGGGATCCGTCCGGATCCAGTTCCGCGTTGAATCGACGCGAAGAATTGCTCCCCGGCCGCAACGGCTGCGCCAGGGCCTTTGAATGGCCTATCTCTAGTTCGGCCCGAGCCGTCGCGATTCAGACGCCCTCCTTCAGATGACCTATTAGGTCCATAGATACGCGACGATTCGCGCGAGGCCTGAGGGCATCCGTCATCGACACAGGCAGCCAAAGATCGACGGATACGCCGGGAAAGGTGCCGATAAAACCGGGCGGTCCTACGCCAACAATCGTGAACTGGACGTTGTTGAGCGACGCTGTGCGCCCTGAGATCACTGGATCTGCGCCAAATTGGCTGCGCCAAAAGCGATCGCTGATGACCACAACGGGATCTTCACCAGGGACGCCGTATTCAGCGACGAAGCCGCGGCCTAGAATCGGTGGAACGCCCAGCACCGAGAAATAATCACCTGCCACGATCTCGGCCGACACGACTTGCGAATCGTCGGGCCCGTCCATGATGAGGGGCTCCAACTGGTGGCCCGCCAGGCTAGCGAGCGACGAGGCGTGCTCGCGCAGGTATGTAAACTCGTCGTAGGACGATGATCGGAATTGCTCCTCGCCCACGGTGGAGCGGCCGATCCGTACCAGATCGCTGGTGCCGAACGACCCTAGCGGCCTCAGGAGCACGGAGTTGACCACGCTGAACATCGTCGTGTTGATGGCGATGCCTAGCGCCAGCGAAGCAACCGCGGGTAAGGTGAACGCAGGGGCTCGGCTCAATGAGCGGATTGCATACAACAGATCACGTCTGATCCCCATGACAACCTCATAAAGAGCTAAGGAGCCCTGGCGTTGCGCATTCCCGGCATCATGGCGAGCTACCGAAGGAGGCTGTAGTCGTCGTCAGGTCCGCTTAGCCGGGCTCGGTGGTTATCGGCACTTCAGTCATTCGGTTCATCTTGCCTCGGCCTGCCTATGGCTGAACACACTCCAGGACCCCGCGCCGAGTGACGCAATCGTCGCGGCGAGTACCATGGTTGGGAGCCCGACGGGGGCTGAGGCCGATGATACTGTGGCGACCGCAAGGATCGCGGTGCCGCCGGCCAGTATCGCGGTGACGGAGAATGAGGCTACGGAGCCGAGCAGGCCTGTCCGTCTCTCGGCTCTGGAGTCGAACGTTGAAGCCGGGCCTAAGGCCCCCATTACCTCGTCGATGAATCCCGGGCGTGGCTCTACCTCCGCGGTCAACGCGATACGCACCGTCGCCAGCTCGCGGAGCTCTGTGCGACAGCCATCGCACGCTTGGAGGTGCTCGATCAGCCGGTCTACCTCCCAGCCGACAGCAGCACCTACGCCGACCAGTTCTCCCACGTCTATGCAAGGGCTCATCGAGTCCACACCTCCATCGGTTCGCGTAGTTTCTTCAATGCGTGATGCAGCGAGGCCTTCACGGTGCCCTCCGCGCAACCCAGTCGGGCTGGCGTCAGGAGACTAGAAGATCCGATTAGCACCCTCGATCCTCAAGTGCAGGAGGTGTCGAGGCATCTCTATGCGGCCTTGAAGGCGGAGGACAAGACCCACCTTGAGTTCCCCCGCGAGTTCTACGAGGAGTTCAGCCGACCCCTGGCCGCACTTGAAGCCCAGGGGATGATAAGCGGGGCGCACACCATCGGGGGCCGCTTCTTCGGAGGATTGACCATTACGGATCCGAGTTTCGGTGTGGCCTTCTCTGGTTTTCTGGCGATCACAGCACGCGGCCGTCCGTTCGGCAAGCTCTCGCTCCCCCGCTTCGCCGCGCTGGGTGCTGGAGGCGGGCTTCTCCTCTTTGGGGTTCTTGCCATAAACGCCTGGCAGGCGTGGTCCGTCTCGACCGCCCTAGCCAACGCGACGATCTTCGTACTCTTGGGTGGCGGATCGGCCACAGCGACCCTAATGCTCGCCCGAAGAGCAGGACCTGCGCTGAAGTCTGGCGACGAATCGCGCAGCCTAGGTGCGGGGTAGGCTTGCGGGAGGGGAGGTAGTCATGAAGAAGTGGCTGACGCGCATCCGGGCAGCAGTTGGGATGGGCCTGACCTGGGCGGCCGGATGGGCGCTCGTCGGGTTCGGTATAGAGGTGATCCACAACGTCTGGCCGAATCCGCTTGGGTCGCTCGTTGATATCTGGCCGGCGGCGCTAGCGTACCCCGCCTTCCTAGGCGGTTTGGTCTTCTCCACGGTGCTCGGGATTGCAGGGCGCCGTCGCAGATTCGATGAGTTGTCGCTTCCCCGATTCGCGGCGTGGGGGGCGCTCGGGGGTCTCCTTCTGGGTCTGTTTCCGGCAGCCCTCGTTGCTGTGGGGGCGGCGAGTGTTGTTGAGGCCGCCGCAATAGTCGGTGCTGTGACCTTCCTGGGCGCGGTCTCAGCGTCCGGTTCACTGATGCTGGCCAGAATGGCGGAGGAGCGGTCATTGGCCGACGCCAGCGCGGAAGTGGCCGAAGTGGGGCTTACCGGGGACGAGGCGCAGGAACTACTTGGGGGCAGAGGCTGATCCCACCACGTGGATCCAGTCTGCAGCCTTGGAGGACGTTGCTCGTCCAGTCCGTAGGGTCTTTAGACTGCCTATCCTTGTAGCTCAACTGGTTAGAGCGCCGGACTGTGGCTCCGGAGGTTGGGGGTTCAAGTCCCCTCAGCCACCCTGACGGTGAGAGGTGAGAAGTAAGAGGTGAGAGGGTCAGTCATAGGATCGCCGTTCGAACCGATGTCCGATCCCGTCCCTCGCCTCAACGTGGGCCTAGAAGGCCGACGAATTCTTTCGCGTGTCCCCCGAAGGTAACCGTCTCGCCTTTGCCGCCGGAAGTTGGTGAACGTGAACAAGGGAGGGTCGGGGCGTTCGACACAACTTGCCGCGGCCCCAAATGGGGCCGTGAGAGGCCGGGGCAGTTAGCTCCGGGCTCGGGTGAGGGGCAGAGTCCACGTTAGACCGATGGCGATGTGTGGGAAGCGGGAGGCGGCGTCCAATCAAGACCCACCGAAGGTGGGTCCCAGGCTCAGGTATCAGGTCATCGCGCTCGGGCGTGAGCAGGGTGGTGTAGAGGCGTCGCCCTCGGGGCAGCTCGGCGCTCAGTCCGCCGCGGGTTCGTCAGGCGGCGCCCCGGGCCGCCGCACGTCCTCACGCTGGGCCTCCCTCATCGCGCGTATCTACGATGTCCTGCCGCTGGTCTGCCTGGGGGCACCGCGCGAAGCGTGGTCGCGGTGCTTCGATGAGCATCATCGCCTTCGTCACCGATCCCGTTCCCGTTCGCTCCATTCTGTCCTACCTCGATCTCCCCACCCGATCCCCTCCACTGTCTGCGGCTCGGGCGCCGCGGGCACCACGCAAAGCGTGGTCGGGCATCTTCGAGTTCGATCAGACCGGCGGGTTCGACCCCGCCGATCCGGAACCCATTCCCGACCACGCTTCGCGCGGTGCCCTCGAGTTCGATCAGTCGCTGCCCGACTGAGACATAGACCGACGCACCACGGACCTGCCGTCCCCGACGCGGGGTCGGATCCGTTCGGCATCTCTTGCCCATCCACGCATCCGCTCGTCACATCCTTGATGGGCGAACGGTGAGAATGCACCTTGGCATGGGCACGGCCTCGCAAGGGGATGTCCTTGGGGTGCCTCGGCTCGCCCGAGGAGGATGCTGAACTCGGCCCAGGGCCTTTGAATGGCCTATCCCTCCCGCCTCTTGCCCGATCTGATGCGCTGTGGTACTAGAAAGAGCTGTAGGCCCGTGAGCCTGGTGGAAGGGCTAGAGAAGCACTGGGAAGTTTCCAGCCAACCATTGGAGCGTTATCCGATGAGACCGTTCGCCCCCCTCCGTCTGATCGCCCCCGTCCTGCTCGCTACCCTCATCGCCTCATGCGGTGGTGGGGACGACAGCGTCACCCCGCCCGTAGACACCGTTGCGTCGGTTCAAGTGAGCCCGGGCACGGCGACGCTGAACAGTCTGGGAGCCACGACCCAGCTCTCCGCCTCGGCCACCAGCACCAGCGGAGCGAGCGTGCCTGGAACCGTGTTCTCGTGGGCCAGCTCGAATCCCTCTGCGGTCACGGTCGACTCCAACGGGCTCGTGACGGCCGTAGCGAACGGAACGGCCACAGTGACAGCCACGGCGAGCGGCGCCACCGCGTCCGGGTCGGCCAACGTGACCGTGGCACAGACGGCTGCAAGCATCGCCGTCACGTCCCCGGCGGGGATCGTAACGGCGGGCCAAACGCTTCAGTTATCCGCGACCGTGCAGGACGCAGGCGGCACCGCGCTGGCTGCGCCCAACCTCGCTTGGGCGTCGTCCGATGAGGCCATCGCGACTGTGGACGCCACGGGCCTGGTGTCGGGGCTCCGCTCGGGGCCGGTGGTCATCACAGCGTCGCAGGACGGGGCGAGCGGAACGTCCGACCTGACGGTGGTCCGGGGCGATTTCATACCGACCGCCGACGCCACGCTGGGTGGTACGGTCGAGGTGGCCACGATGACCGTGGCGGCCGGCGTGACGGTCACCCTGACCGACGACGCGGTGATCGACGCCGAGGGAGCGGTGACGATCGCCGGGGACGTCTCGGGGGATTGCCTGGGGCTGTCGCTGAACGGCCAGGCCGACATCACCATCTCGGGGACGTTCAGCAATGCGTGCTCGGTAACGTCAGCCGACGAGGAGCCACCGGCACTTCTGATCGTAGGGCAGGGGATCGTCAATCTCGACGCGGCGATCATCACCAGCTCGGGTGATATCACGATCGGCAACTCCACGGCATCCGCATCCGCCTCGGCTCCCGGCCGTACCAGCGCGGCCGGGGTGCGCACCGTCTCCCTCGTGGGAACCACGGTGCGGCACGACCCAATCAATGCACCGCCCGGGTTGAGCGGCGAAGTACCCACCGCCGGGCAAGACGGCCAGAACGTCCTCATCCAAGTCGCCAACATTCTCTTTCTCGGCGGGACGACGGTCCAGGCTCAGAACGGCGGCGCGGCTGGCTCGTCGGATGTCGAGGGCACCGACGGAACGGTCGTCTCTCGAGGGGCTAACGGGGGGTCGGGAGGCAACATCAACGTGGTGCCGATCTAGATCGTCGCCCTGTCACTCCAGTCGGTGGACCCGATCGAAGTTCGGTTCGATGCTGGGGATGGCGGGGCAGCTGGATCAGGTAAGTCTACTGGTCTTTGGGACGTCAACGTCGGCGTGCTGCCGCACACCAACTCCTTCGGAGGCGCTGGTGGTGACGGCGGGAGTGTCGTCTTTGACGGCGTGCTTGAGGTCGAGTTGGCAACGCCGATCAATGCGAACCCCGGCGACGGATTCCCGGGCGGAGACGCTTTTTCGGTCCCGCCGGGCGGTTTCCCACGCGACGCCTCCCTGCCTCCCGACTTTTTCCCTTTCGCGAACGCCACGGGCGGACCCGGCGGGCATTCGGGCATGGCTCCAACCGGGCCAGGGTTCGCGCCCGGTATCGGAGTCGGAGGAATCGGGGGGACCGGTGACGCGATGGCCATCAACGGTGCGGACGGGAGCGACCTCTTTGGTCCCGGGCTCGACGGAGGGGATGGCTTTGCCTCCGGTGGAGCCGGCGGCCACGCGTTTGGGGGACCTGGCGCCCCAGGAGGCGACGCGTTCGTGAGTGGAGGAAACGGTGGGAATGCATTCCCGAACTGCCCCGTCATCGAGATATTCGACCTCGACGGCACCATCCGAGTGATCACCGACACGGACGGCAGTGATAACCAAATGGTAAACGCAGGTACGATCGGTATCCCGTACCACCTGTTCGAGGAGATCGTGGGGGAGGGCGGCGGGCCCGGTTTCGCCGGGGGCAACGGCGGCGACTTGAACGGCATTTGGGGAGACTGGGGCTTTAACCAAGCCGATCCGCTCAATGACTTCTTCTTCGGCGCTCCCGGCACGCTGACCATCGGGCCGGGCGGAAACGGCGGGGCTATGGGGCGCGGGCTCTCGCAAGGAACCGGCGGAATGGCCGGCACCGGCCCAGCTATACCCTTTGTCGCCATCGATCCGATATTTACCGACGGGTTCGAGTCCGGCGATGTCAGCGCATGGTCGTGCTCCACCCCTGCTCCACCGGCTGGTGCCGCAAGAGCACCCGCCGCGGTAGCGGTCGCCGTGACGCAGGCCATTCCCGGCACGATCACTCTCAGCGGCAGCGGCGCTTGGGTCGAAGTTTCGGGTCCGATCGCGGCGGACGGCACGATCACCGCGGTAGGCATTGGAACCGTGGCGGGGGTGCCGAGCATCAGCGTATCGTTCTCGGGCACATTCGATGAGCAGGCTGGCACACTGGTGGGCAACTACTCCATGGATACCACGAGCGCCATCAGCCCCGGCCACCCTGTGGTCTACGGCCTGGATATGACGGTCACTCCGCCGGCAGCCGGAGTTGAAGCCTCTGAGGGCAACCGCTAGCTCTCCATCAGAGGACTGGCGTCGAGCAGCCCGTCCACGGTCCCCATGCGGCGTGCGGCATGGGGAGATCCGACATCAGGGGATCAGTTCGTATCGATAGGCCGTGGCTCGAGACCCGAACGAGACCTCAAACGTGGCACTCTCCTCCGAGGGTGGGGCGGAAACCGTGACGGCCTCCGCTCCCAACTCTCCGTCGTCACCGTAGAACGTGAAGCGGAGACGAATGAGCGTCCCAGCGGCGTTCGGGGCTTTCTGTCCAGAACTTCTTCGAGGAGCTTCGCCAGCTGGTGCCCAATTGACCCGTCAGATCCCCTGGCTTCGCGTCTTCATGGAAGGCGTGGTGATCGTCGGCAAACTGCCGAACTAGCGGCCTCGCGTCCATCCCATCCAGCCATCGCCCAACCTCATCATCACCCATAGCTTGAACGCATGGGCATATTTTCCTGGGGTAGCTTCGGATTTGGCTCAGCTCAGCCGCAGACTCGCACCCCCCGCCTGACCATCCGGTGCGAGTATCCCGACAGCTACATGGCACCTACGGAGGTGAGCTTCAGACTCTCATCTCGCTATGGCATCCACTCTGCTCGCGAAGCCCACGATTGGCTCCTGCGCATGATGCAGGAGCATGAGGAGTTCGAGGTGGAGACGGATGAGCTGGGGGAGTTGCCGATGCCGTTCTCTAGTGAGACGGTCAGAAGAGTCACGAGTCTGTTGATCATGCAAGAATCTGGGTAAGGTGACGACTGGGCACCCGCGTTCCGGGATGCTCTCGATAGGAAGGGGCGCGAGTTGACCCACCCAACAGTGTCAGTGTCAGTGACAAACCTCACGGTTGCTGACGGTTGCTGGTGGTCGAAGGGAAACCGAAAGCCTAATGAAATGGCGAGTTTCTCTTGCCCACGGTTGGTCGTCCGGCGCACAGAGGGCAGAAGCGCCACCCTCGTCGAAGTTGGGAGCCGCACCGGCAGAGCCGCCTCACGGTCAGGCCGCAGTAGGGGCACCCCAGGGCCTCTGTCGGGATCTCCCCCCCACACCGGGGGCAGGGCACCACGGCCCCGGCGTCGGTCTGAATGACCTATGCCTGAAGGGGTTTGTGAGTGTGAGTCCAACCCCCTCCACCCTTTGCAGGACACCGACTTACGGCACATGCTGGGTAGCGGCCACGGTGGCCTCCTCCAGGGGGGTGTTACCCGAACTGTTACCCGGAGCAGCCAGTCCGAACCTCTGGCTGACGCGGTCGAAGTGGAGTACCCCCGATTTGGCGGACACCTGCGAGATTGAGGAAAAGGGGAAAATGTCGTTTGGCGTCATCGCCAGGGAGGAGAGGTACCTGGAGAGGAAGTTCGCCGAGGAGTATCTTCAATACAACGCGTCCGTACGGCGCTGGCTGTAGAGGAGTCCGTCGGGCTGTGTCTCAGTCGGGCAGGGACTGAATCGAAGCCGAAACGCCCAACCTCAGCATCACCCATAGCTTGAGCGCATAGGCATATCCTCCTGGGGCAGCTTCGGGTCTGGCTCTGTCCAACCCGAACAATCGGGCATGATGCAGGAGCATGAGGAGTTCGAGGTGGAGACTGATGAGCCTGGGGAGTTGCCGATGCCGTTTTGGAGTGAGACGGTCAAGCAGGTGATGGTGGAATAGCCGGGGGCGGGGCAAATGTGGTCGGTCTCTCCACGCTGTCCGGCGCCATGCCTCCACCCGTTCTGGTAGACATCGGGCGGCACGCTCTCGAAGCCGCGTCCGGCGCCTGAGCCGGCGTGTGAATCGCTCAGACCGCCTCGCAGTGGAGGCGATACACGTGCGCGAGTTTGCTCGTGAATGCTCCCGAGCCCCCGGCCAGATAGATCTGCCATGCCCTGAACGTCTCCCGGTTCACAAGGTCCCGGATGACCTCTTCGTTCTGGAGAAATCGCTCGTACCAGGCAGCCTTGAGGCCTTCGGCCACCTTGCGAAGTCCCCGCGGGACACGCTTGCCGCATCGGACACACCATCCCGGCACCTGACGAACGCGACTTCATGACATCTCACGGGCGCACTCCGGGGTCAGACCGAGGTCAACATCCGAGAGTGGTTCAGTGGGCGCAAGCAGAACCGTGTCAGACGCGTGTAGAGGCGTTCTGAGCGTCTTCGGGGTTTATTCGGTATGTAGGGTAGGATGGAGGGTTCTCGTGGCGTGGAGGGCCGTTAACGGCTCTGCTAGTCTGACGAGCCAGACGCTTCCCGCGTCAGCAGCCCTCGCTCTGTTCGGTGGCTTCGCGGGGCATGGTGACCCGAATCGCGAGCCACACGTGCCAGCAGCAGGCGTTCGTTTAGAAATCGCCACGAGTCGCCCTTAGGCGTTCCTCTACTTCCTGCACTCGGGCGGACGCCTCGGCCTCAGTGAAGCCTCCCTCGAGGAGTTTCTGACGGAGGGTAACAAGCAGCTCGCGGTTCCGCTGAGGAACCGCCTTCCTCTCGGACTCCTCAAGCTGAAGAAACGCCTTCCTCTCGGACTCCTCGAGCTCTCTGAAACCAGACTCCGGATTGGCGTGCTCGTTACACCAAGCAACCCAGAAGTCGTAGTCGCAGAACTTCTGGTCAGTCCCAAGCAACTTGTATTTCCGACCAGGGTGTTGGGCCTCATGCCTGACGTGACGAAGAAACTCCTCAGGAAGACGAACCGCGTGCTCGAGCACGTAGTGTGCCAGACCTTCAGGCCAAAGCCACAGACCATCAGAGAAGTCCGAGTCCCCCATCTCGGCGTCGTCAACTCCGCAATGAAACCGGCACCAGGAGTAGCCCAGGCAGCTGTCGGCCCGCTTCGCGGAGCGGAGGTGGTGGGCGACGAGACGGCGCTCTGCGAGGTCCCATTCGCAGTCCACGAACGCAATGGGATGGCGAAAGCGGTGGTCAGGAATGTCCGGTTCTCTCCAAAACCCTATAGCCCAAGGGATTCTCTCCTGCATTTGGCCCATCCCTTTCCCTTCTGGTGTGCTGGTTCCGGTCAGAAAGTCTCACAGTCCTGCAAGCGCGATTCCTAACACAACTTGAAAGCACGCCCCCTGTGGGTACGGTGGAGTTGCGAAACAACCACGGACCACAGCAGAGGGCGGCTCTCATGATGCGGAACACCAAGTATGTGGGACTCGACGTGCACCAGGCAATGGACGGTGGCGACGGTTCGGGGCCAAGGGGGACGTGTGATCGCGCGCAGCGTGATCGAGACGGGAGACGAGTCGATCACGGAGTTGTTCACCGCGATGCGGGGGTCGGTGCACGTAGTGTTCGAAGAGGGAAACCAGGCTCAGTGGCTCTACGACCTCTTGAGTCCTCGTGTGGACCGGGTGATCGTGTGCGACCGCAGAGGCGAAAAGCGATCAGGCAACAAGGGGGACCAGGTCGATGCCGACGAGCTGTCAGAGCTGTTACGGTGTGGCGGTGTGCGAGCGGTCTACCACGGCGCACACGGCCGAGCCGACCTCAAGGAGCTGACTCGAGCCTATCGCAACCTCGTCGAGGACAGCACGCGCGTGATGCTGCGGCTCCAGGCTCCCGGGGCCCGGGCCAGATGCGGCGGGTGACGTAGGCCCTGCCCTTTGGGCGGTTGCCGGCGTTACCCATCGCTTTCGTGCACCCTCAGAGCACGATCCAACAGTGCCTCGAGCTGCTCGTCAGTCAAGTTGTCTAGGTCGGCTTGACGGTCCAGCAGAACTGTACGCCGCTCGGTGCCACGAGTGAAGAAGAGAGGGGACTGGTTCGTGCGTGCCATACCTTCAACTCCGGGCCTCATCATACGGCGCCTAACAAATCGGCGCTATGGAGAAAAACCCTGATATGGAGGGGTTAATGGCTCTGAGGTTGGTCGCGAGCGTGGAAACGCGGCCCGCTCGTGGGGCAACCGCATTTTAATTAGCACCGGGGCCATTTTCTATAATCACAGCCGCCTTCTGCACCTACAGGAAAAGACCGGCCAAGACCAGACCGAGGTCAAGAATTCCTAATGTGCGGTCCGGTAGGCGCAAGCAAAACCGTGTCAGACGCTTGTGCTGATCTTGGACGCGACTACAGCAGCACCAACGGCAGCCCCAGCGCGAAGATCGCCGACACGATGATCACGGAGACATGTGCGCTCAGAATTCCGGGGACCTGATGGCGTTACGCATCTTCCGCCGACACGACGGGCGCTCCCCCACACCGGGTCGGGCAGCCAGGCCACTCGGTGCCCCGATACCGCCCCAGGAGCGAGCCCACGAGAACGACGATCGGAAATAACACTGCCTGAATCGGGCGCGGCATGACCAGGGGTGCCTGGGTCCGTCTGTGCCGCCAGGCAACGTGGGTGATGTAGAACAGTGGTGGACGATCGGGAGGACCGGCGTTGATCACTTCAAATGCGGCCTGGAGGTAGCGATCTAGATCGACCACAGGCCGGGCGAACCCCTCAAAGACAAGCGTCTCGCTACCGTCGTTCCACCATCGGTGCGCGCAGCCCCGCGGGAAGCTTGCTGCCTCTCCTGCCCTTACCTCGATCTTTCGGCCGTCCACCATGGCAGAGAGCGTGCCGGATAGGACGCGACCGCCCTCATGCTCGTCATGGTGGACGTGCAGGGGTGGGCCATCCCGATGCGGTGGTAGCGAGCCCTTCAATTCCAGCCACGTCTCACCGTCCTGAGCGATTCTACGCAATTCGAGTCGCTCTCCGGTGTGCCGGTTCTCTAACACCAGCGGATCTTGAGCTGACCGATCCATACCCACACCCGCGTGACGTGAAGAAGACGCCAAAAGGATCTGCGATCCTCCTGCGCGCCTAAGATGCCGACCGCAAGCGAAGGGCGCGGGCCCCGTAGGCACCGGTGTGGGAGCCCGGCCTTCTTCTGCCCTTCGTGGGTCTCATGCCGGGAGGCGAATCACCCGTGACGTTATGCTGAATCTCCTTCGAGGCCATGGGGCGAGAGGACTACCTGCGCTGCGGCAGTTATGCGCTGCACACCCGGTTCCGTCCGGTTTCCTTTGCCCGATAGAGTGCTTGATCTGCCGCAGCCACGAGGGTTTTAATATTCTCTCCGTGCCTCGGGGCAACAGCAATGCCGATGCTGATGGTGACGTGAATGCTTACCTCATCCAGGATGAAGGGGAAGGCCTGGATTTCGCTTCGAATGCGTTCTCCAACGAGTTCGGCCCCCGTAGTATCGGTCTCTGCCAAGTAACTGAGGAACTCCTCTCCCCCGTAGCGGGCGGAAACATCGGAGATACGGAAGGATTGTCGGATTAGACGCCCGACTTCAGCCAGCACATGGCTCCCCATCAGATGGCCATGCCCGTCGTTTACCGATTTGAAGAAATCCAGGTCCATCATCAAAACCCCAAGGGGAAGGCCGTAGCGCAGGCACCGTTTCAGCTCTCTTTCAAAGGCCATGTAGAGGGACTCCTTGGTCAATAGACCTGTGAGCTGATCGTAGGAAATCAGATCGCGGACTTCTGCGTGGAATTTGGCTTCGATGTTGTCGAGGACAACGAATTTTAATACAGAGTCACCGATTTGAATCTTGTCTCCATCTCGAAGCTGGACGGATTCCACCTGTTCTGAATTAACGAAGGTGTGATTCGTACTCCCCAGATCGGTGAGGGTAAAGGTTGCATCGTCGTTCTTACCCGTGCTTTTATGGTTGATGCGGGCATGCTCCCTCGATGCTGTGTCATCCGGTAGACAGATATCGGCTGTAGTGCTACGCCCGATAACCATACTGCTTTTTCGCAGACGAAAGTCCCGTCCGATTTCCGCACCCTTTAGGACGATCAGGGAGGCATGACTCTTGTTGAGCCCCTGGTCGTCGAGCATCGATCTTCGGATGATGATCGTTTTTTGGTCACCCATCGGTGAGATCCACCCTCTTGGCGCTGGGTTTCTTTCTTGAGCTAAATAGTTTATCCGCCAGGTAGACCGTGGCCATTCCGCCCTCACCCAGCTCACGCTCGATCGAGTAGCGACCCTCCAGGGCTGCATTCAGGCGGGAGACGGGATCAGACATGGGCGCACTCCGGGATCAGACCGAGGTCAACATCCTATCTACAGGCCTGGAGGCGCAAGCAGAAGCCCGTCAGACGCCTGCAAACACGTTCTGAGCGTCTTCGGGCTATATTCGGTATCCCGGGTAGGCTGGAGTGTCCTCGTGGCTTAGAGGGGCCGTTAACGGATCGGTCATACGGTGGCGACCGCGGAAACACCAGCGGCCCCTGAGGATCAGCTCGACCTGCGGATCCTGACGGAGGACGATGCGATCGCCTACGTGCAAGAGATCGTGCACATGATCCCACGAGCCGACCGCTGGGGATTCCACATCGAAGGCACCCCGCACGACCGGCGACCTCGCTATATGTACATCAGCTACAGGGAAACAAAGCACCAGATTTCCGATGCTCTTCAATCGCAGCTCGTCCGCTTCGATCCCCAGGGAGGCATCGAGGAGTTTCGGTTCATCCAGCGTGAGATACCGAAGGGATAGGACGATGCAGAACTAGTCCATAATCACACACTCAGTGCTTCTTCCAACTCGCGCATCACGCCGATCTTGTAGGATTGACCTATCACGTCGGGGTGCTCCCGGAGCCAGGCGGTCCGTGACCGAGCCGCGTCCAGCAGGTCGGCGGCCTCATCGGGCGCCTCGTGCCGATGCAAGAGGTGGCTCTCGTCGGCCCTGATAAGGTCCTGCTCGACGCGGACATCAATGTAGTAGGAGTCGTCCTCGGTCCGTAGCACGGCTGCCATGAGCGAGAACGCCAGGCTCGTAGGTCGCGAGAGCGCACCGTCGATGATGTCGTCCCAGCGTGGTCCGTTCCCTTCCTCGTCCCCATCAGAGCCGAGGCCGACGGCCTTCCGGACGACAGCGCCGGCACGTTCGTCGCCCAGCGTGTCCAACCGATCGTGTGACAGCGATCCGGCCAGGAAGGCCCGCTCGGCCAAGGCCAGGCCCGCCTCGCGGTCCGAGTCGAGCAGCCGGTCGACCATGGCGTCCACGCTCCACCCATGGGACAGGCGCCGTTCGGTCACCTGCAATAGGGGGGCGTCGTCCTCCCAGCGCAGCCGGTCGAAGAGCACCCCCTCGACCAGGAGGTCCGCATTCTCGTGGTCCGCGCCGTACCGACCGACCGCGTCCCGCAGCCAACCGAGGTTGGCGTACAACTCGAGCAGAGCGTCGCGTGCGTCCGTACCCGCCTCGGTTAGCGGTGTCACCAAGTCGTGAAGCCAACAGCATCTTTCTCGGTCGCTTGAGCCCGAGCGGTCCAGCGTTCTGGCGTGCGCCAGGATGACCCCGGCGATCTCGTCGTGGGGCAGACCCAGGGCATAGAGCCGGTTGCAGGCGGCCTCGAAAACCTTTTGATCGTCGTCGCCCAGATAGCGCACGAGGTCGTCCACGGACGCGCACGCTGCGGTCTCCTCGCTGCGCTGCCGGGTCGCCTTCGCTCGCGTGCGCCCGGCCACTGCCGTAGGGATCAACCGTGCCCACGCGCTAAGGCAGACGGTGGCCATGAGCCATAGCTTCATCGGCATCGGCGCGAGGATCATGCCCGGTACGAAAACGAATAGCGCCAGGACGCCGTGGGTGGGATCGGGCATCATCGCTATGCCGGTGGCCACACCGAGCACGAGGCCGACAATGGCCCCGACCCAGCCGAGGCCGAATAGGCTCCCCAGTGCATGGCCGGTAACGCCGAATATCGCCGGCCAGAGGGTCAGATTGATCTCGCCAATGGACCCGGCGGTGGAGGTCGGGCGGAGAGGGGGAGTCTTAGGGTCGATGGTGGTGCCGCCACTGAGATAGGAAGGAAAAACAAAGGCTCCTTGCGGGATCGAGATAACGTGAGGGAACGGTCCCGGACCCGGCAAGCAGGGAGCCTTTGCCGGCGCCCGATGAACAAGCGGGCACTCGGGCAGCCACAGCACCTTTCCGCCTTGCCTCTCCGCCCAACCTCGCCCCATCCTTATCTATAACCTGTTCGGTATCGGAACCGGAATGATCGACACATTCATCCTCGCCACGCTCGTGGCTGTGGTTTCTCAGACGGTTCGGGGGGACAGTATCCCGCAGTTCTTCAGGATGGACCTCAATGTGCCGATCCCGGTGTCGACGTTACCCATGGCCTCCGGTCAGGCCCCGGCGCCGCCCGCCGCGACGCCCAGCCCCACCGGCGTGGTCTCCGGCCGCTGGTTGAGTCCCGGACACACGTCACACCTGGCCCAGTCGCTCCCCGCCGGCGACGTCTGGAAGGTGGCCTGGAGCCGCCAGCTCGAGGTGGACGCCTCACCGGTGAGCATCCAGCGAGCCGGCGACCGGGTTCTGCTCCAGCTGGAGACATGGTGGGAGGTGGTGGCCGCCAAAGACGGCGCACACGTTGCCGGCGGCCAGACGCTTGTGAGCGACATCCTCCTCCACCCCGACGGTGAGGTCTTCTACCAGGAGGGTCGGAACCCGAGCATGTTCGTCGCGCGCCACATGCGCGACGGCAGCGACGCCTTCGTGACGACGCTGACCTTCTCCGATCTCGACCGAACGCACCTGTCGGTCCTTCCGAACGGAAATTTCGCCGCCGCAGGAATCGAAGCTCGGCTCGACCCGCACGGCGGGCAGCCGAGAGAGTTCAGCGGATTGGAGGTGTGGTCCTTCGGCGATCCACCCAAGGTCGACGACGTCGGGATCCTCCGGACGAACGACCAGTTCCAGGTCCTGTCCCACAACTCGCGCTCCTTCTTGGTCGTTCAGCGGCCTGGCGGTTTCGTGATCGCCGTTTCCGGCGCCGTGGCCTTCGCCGACGCCGACCTGAACCTGACATCGGTCATCACCTCCGAGTTCACTCGCCCCGAGCAACTCAGCGTGGATCTGGCCGGACGGATCCACTTGTTCGTAAGCGAACCCGACGGCGAGTTCGCCTATTGGCTGCTTTCACCCCAGGGCGAACGCCTCGCTACCCTGCCATGGTCGCGGGCCGACGGTCTCCTCGTCATGCCGCCGGTCGTCGGTTACGATCACCGCCCGTACCTGGTCTCGCAGCAGGTGATTCGAGCCCTCGACGCCGAGGGCCGTTTCGCGTGGGAAGTCGAGCTGAGCGGCGAAATCGGTGGCGCGGCCGTCACCGCCGACGGCAAGCTTCTCGTGACCACTGGCTCGCGGGTCACGAGCTACGAGATGAAGGACGGCGAGGTCGCGGCCAGGATTCTGGCCACCATCGAAGGCGTCACGCTGACCACCGCGCCGATCCTGACATCGGACGGCAAGCTCCTTGTCGCGAGTCACGGGCAGCTTCACAGGCTCGAACCACGGTAGGAGCTGCGACGAGAGCTGCGTTACGTCTGTCATTCCCGCCTGATCCCCGACGTCATCGGTTTTTCTCGCTCGGGGTTTCAGCTTCGGTTGGTCGGGACATCTGGTGCCGGACCCGCCTCTGGATCACCGGCTTTACCAGCATCGTGGAGAAGAAGGCTACCAGTCCAGACGCGACGCCGATGGGCCACGAGGATGTCGTCACGCCGACGCCAATCGCCACCAGGGCGGCTCCCTTGCTCCATTGAAGGTCGAACGCAGAAGCGCTCGACATGTCGAAGCCGCCGTAACCCGGATTGGCCAGGAACGACACGATCGTCCAAAGCCAAAAGAGCAACCCGGCGGCGACAACGCCCAGCCCGATCCAGATCATTCCTTCTCCCAAATCGGCTTCACGCTCGGCTGAACGTACTCCGGCGGTTCATCAGGAGGCGGTGGAGCAACTGAGCTTGGCAACAGTTGATAGCCATCGGGGGATTTCCGAAGCTGGAAGCTTTGCAGGCCTCGCCGGATCATGCCCATCCCCTCATCAATTTCGATATGTACGGTTACGTCGACTATTTCATCTGAACGATGGTAGTGCGACTGGTAGGCATACTGCGGAGAAAAAGGTTCCTTGATTCTCCAGAACTCTGCGGGATGCGCCACCTCAGGTCTTTCTTTGCGGACAAAGAATTCTCCGGAAATCAGGCTCGCCGGATCGATATCAGTATCACTAAGATCGTAGTAGCGGCTGAGCTTCTCCCAAGCTTCTGACGACAGCATAGTGCTGATCGCATCAACAGCTTGCTTGGGGTTTCTGAAATACTTCATCTGTGATGTCTTACAACTTGCTAAACCCTATCCAGCAACCATTGGCGCAGAGCCTTACGCCGACCACGAGGCCAATTCTTATACATCTCTTCGATTTCATCCGGCTTCATCAGCGTTGACTGAGACCACAAGCCATCAATAGATGTCCCCACCGCGTCTAATAGGAATTCCGTGCTACAGGTGCAGTGTGTCACCATCGTAAACTCTTCCGGCAACGTAAATCGAGTCAATTCTTCCTCCGGAAGACGACAATCTTCATCTACACGTTGCGTCGTGGGGTGACGAACGCCTTGTCTCCATACAAATAGCGCGTTTTCCGCTTCTTTCCCTTGCCATCCGCTCAAGACCCGCCCACATCGAGGGCATTCAAGGTCCGGCTCTGGCTCAAAATAGTCGACGATTCCCATAGTAGATTTTCTAACGATCAGCGAAACCTCTTGCAGGGGCTTCGGCGAACGCAGGGCACGCGCTCACCCGTTTCGAAAACCGGTGTCCTAACGGCTTGTGGGCTCGAGTCCCACCGGCTCCGCTGCGTAAGGAAGCGATTCTACGCCTGGCTCGCGGTCTGCGGTGTGGGGCGTGGTTCGCATGGGCTCTTGCCGAGGCCGGCAGGGAGTCCGACGCCAGGGCGCTCCTCTCCAAGGTGAAGGAGATTTCCGAGCGGCTTTACATGTGCAAGTACGAAATCGCGGGCGCCCATGTCACTTTAGGCGAACCGGACGCCGCCTTCGAGTGGCTCAACCGAGCGTTCGAGGATCGAGCGGGGTGTCTCCCGCTCTTGAAGGTTGACCCCAGGTTGGATCCTATCCGCGAGGATCCACGCTTCGCAGACGCTTTGAACCGCGTCGGCCTCGCCTCGCCCGCCAGCGTGGGAGGGCCAGGGGGCCGCCCATAGAAAAGGGGCTTTGGGACCCCAAGCGGGACCCCAAACTCCCAGAAACTGGTCGAATCTCGGGATGGCTCAAGAGAACAATCGCCCCCCCCCGCGTGACGCGGGCCCTAGCAAGCCCGCCGGGCAGCCCCCCGGTTTTCGCAATTCTCCAGTAAACATAGAAAGCCGCACAAAGATAGTCCCCGTATCGGCTGGCTGGTAGGCAGAGTTGAGGTCGGCGGTGTCCCGCACGGCACCCGGCTACGGCTACATCCCTCCGCCCAGCTCCGCGATCTCGGACGTTCAGAAGGCTTCCCGCTCAACCTTCCGAAGAGATCGTCATTTTGAAGCCGTCCGGGTCCACCAGGCTGAAAGGATAAAGGATAGGGATTCTAAGGACCCTTTCCGAGTGCGGTACCCTGCTTGAGCGGGGCGAGACCCTCCCCTTGCAAAACTGACCCAGGCTAAGGTGAACGCTCGCCGTCCGGCCATGCAAGGACGAGACGAGCGCATGCGTGGATGGGCAGCGGTGGATGGAGCGGGGTGGACCCTCAAACCAGAGGGATAAAGTCATTTAGGGGTGCACTCAGTCGGGTAGCGACTGATCGAACTGGAGGGCAGCGCGCGAAGCGTGGTCGGGAATGGGTTCCGGATCGGCGGGGTCGAACCCGCCGGTCTGATCGAACTCGAAGATGCCCGACCACGCTTTGCGTGGTGCCCGCGGGGCCCGAGCGGGAGACAGTGGAGGGGATCGGGTGGGGAGATCGAGATAGGACAGAATGGAGCGAACGGGAACGGGATCCGTAATGAAGGCGATGATGCTCATCGAAGCACCACGACCACGCTTCGCGCGGTGCCCCGGGCAGACGAGCGGCAGGACATCATAGATACGCGCGATGAGGGAGGCCCAGCGCGAGGAGGTGCGGCGGCCCGGGGCGCCGCCTGACGAACCCGCGAGGGATTCTTGCAGCCGACGAGGGACTAGGAGATCAGCGCGAGCAACTCGGCGGGAGTAACAGTCTTCACCGGGGATTTCTGAAAGTCCTTCTTGTTCCCGGTCACGAGATAGTCGGCCTCGGCCTTCTCTGCGCACGCTGCCTGAACCGCATCCTCGAAATCCGCCCAGTTCAGCGCCAGAGCATGCCGAACGCGGTCCTCGTCTACGGGAACGACTCTCACCACGTGAAGTAGGTCGGTGAGGACTCTTCGGGTCTTCGCCTTCCCGAGATGCTTGGCCAGGAGGAAGCGCAGGGTGGTAATCGTGTGTGCCGCGACGAGACCTTCAATCGAGCGTGCCTCTACACGCCGTAGCACGGCCTCGGCGTCAGGGGCGAACGGCTCTCGAGTCGCCAGGACGTCGAGAACGACGTTGATATCGAGAAGAACCCGGGTCACCCGTGTCTGGCCTTCAGATGATCCCCGTACTCTTCACGTGAGACGGAAGACGGGAGTACGCCACGTAGACGCGTGACAATAGGTGTCGAGGTCCCGTGTTCATCCCCGAGAGAAGCGAGAAACTCGGATACGAGCTCCGAGACCGACGTCTCGTTTCTCCGCGAGAAGCGCTTGGCGCGCTCGATCACGGCTCCGTCGACGGAAAGAGTGAGCTTCTTTTTGGACAT
Source organism: Longimicrobiales bacterium (assembly GCA_965238005.1). GTDB lineage: Bacteria > Gemmatimonadota > Gemmatimonadetes > Longimicrobiales > Gaopeijiaceae > CBDCKN01. The sequence goes on along the minus strand of OZ250165.1, from coordinate 350,185 downwards.
GCGACCTCCGTACGTATACTCACGATATAAAGATACGTACATGCCTCCGAAGAGCAACTCTCCAGAACCTCGTCCTGAGAGCACCCCGGGCCGGCCGTTAATCTTCCCTGTCCACGGCGTCGTGATCCGCGGTGTCGAGTGCCGCGGTTAACCGTTCGGCCACGCCATCCATTTGCAGTTGTCTGGTGGTCGCCCCAGAGACGCACTCGCATCTCCCTTTAATGTCCTGAGGCGGAGTGCCTCTCCGGATTCCGTGGGTTCAAGGAGCGCCTGCAGATTCCCGTTGGTCCGTTGGCGGAACGAGCCTGGTCGCCAGTCGTATGGTCGCCAGAAGAGACCGAGCGCTGGCTAACGAGCGATGAGGCCGTGTGAAAACTCACCATGATTGAACGGGGAGCGAGCACCTAGGGCGGTGAGCTTGACATTTTGCTGGGAGGGGCGGGAAAGTAGTCGGGTGGGGCGTTGCGGACCTGACAGGGCCGTCTGGAAGCGCCCCGAAGGGCGAAAAACGGCGCTGAGGACCCCCTCTACGCGAGGGCGTCCAGCAGCTGCGGGACCTCGACGATGTTGAGGACCCGCTTCAGGTTGTAGGCAAGCACGGTCAGGCTGAACTCGCCGCGGACCTTCCGCATGCCTTTGAGCAGAAAGTACCCCTGGTCCATCCCGCGCTTCATCGTGCCAAACGGATGCTCCACTAGCGCTTTGCGCTGCGCGAAGCGCGCCTGCTCCCGCTGGAGCCGTTGCGCCATCTCCTCCATCAGGTGCTCGTCCGCCCACCGTGTGATCTTCCGCCCGTCTTTGTTGCGCGTACAGCGGGGCCTGAGTGGACACCGCTTACAGGCGGTGGTCCGATAGTTCTTGATGGTGCGCCCGAGCTCGACGGTGGTGGTGCGGTAGGTGAGCGTCTTCCCCGCAGGACAGCGATAGAGGTCCCGAGTCCGGTCGTAGACGAAGTCATCTTTGGTGAAGAGCCCGCGCTTGGCATTGGCCGAGGTGATCGGTCGGGGCACCAGCGGCGTGAGGCCCGCCTCCACACACGTCTTGATCTCGGCGCCGTGGTAGTAGCCCCGGTCGGCCACCACCACCGGCGTCACGTTCCTCAGTACCTCCTGGGCCGCCATGGCCATCGGACTGAGCTGATTCTGGTCGGCGGCGGCGTTGGTGACCGTCTCGGCCACAATCAACTTGTGCTTGGCGTCGACCGCGGTCTGGACGTTGTAGCAGATCTCGATGCGGCCCCCGCTCATCATCGGCCGACTGTCGGCATCGGTGAGTGAGCGCGCGCTCTCCCCACTCGCCGCCAGCTCTTGCTGGAGATCCTCGTAGCGCTCCCGGCGCTGCTTAAGCGCCGCAATCTTCTCGCGCAGGGCGTCGGCGCTCGGCCGCTCGGTGCCCGCCTCCGCCTCGTCCTGGCGCTCCAAGTCTCGCAGATAGCGCGCGATCGTGCGCTCGATGTCCCGTTGTAGCTTGGCCAAGCGGGCCGCGGTGTAGCTCCGATCCCGGGCATTGACCGCCCGGAACTTGCTCCCATCGATGGCGAGCAACTCGCCGCCAAAGAGGTCCAGCCGCTTGCACAAGAGAATGAACTCGCGGCATACGCCCTTCAGCGCCTGCGGGTGATCCCGGCGGAAGTCAGCGATGGTCTTGAAGTCGGGTCGCAGTCCTCGCACCAACCACATCAGCTCGATGTTGCGATGCGTCTCCTGCTCCAGCCGCCGGCTGGAGCGAATGCGGTGCAGGTAGCCGTATAGGTACAATCGCAGGAGATCACCGGGATCGTAGCCCGGGCGGCCCGTATCTGCAGGCACCGATCGCTGAAAACTGAGCGTGCCGAGATCGAGCTGCGCCACGAAGGCGTCGAGGAAGCGCACTGGGTTGTCAGCGGTGACGTAGTCGTCGAGGACCTCAGGGAGGAGCACCACTTGGGTGCGATCCCTGCCGGCGATATAGGCCATGGGCGAAGCTCCGAGCAAGGGGAGCACTGGCCAAAACACGGGACGTATAATATATGGCACGTCAGGAGTTTTCACACAGGCTCAGCATCGAGGAGCTTCCTCTCACTTTTACACACGACTCGGGACTTGACCAAAAAATACGTGCCGCGATTGGAGTGCTGGATCTACGGAACAATCGAGAAATGTCAACAAGGCGAATCGTGGCCGGATGCTTGGTGCAAGACGTACCGAGAGCTTGGGGGCGAGAGCGAGGCGAACGGAAAGAAAAGCTGTCGGATGAAGGCGGCGGAAGCACTATATGAATTTGGCCGGATCAAGGACAGTAGGCGGCCCTTCAAGGACTGCTCGGATGTATCCGAACTGTGGACTGGCACTATTGGAAGGAACGGGACCTACGCGATTCTCGCTACGAGGTTGCTGGCCGAGAAATGGTACCCGAGCACGGCTGAGCTATGGAAGGATATTCGAGAGGCCGTGAAGCGTGAGGTCGGTGACGAACCGGCTGTAAACGAAAACGGCGGCGCGGCGGTGCCCTATAAGTTGTGGTGTATCGGCCTAATCTTGGTGCGGTAGCGATACCCGACAATTAGCGGAGGCTGTATGAGAACGCATTTCTTTATTCTTGTGCCAATGGCGATTGTCATAGCTGGCTGTGCGACCTCCTATGTACTTTCGGACGAAAACGGGCGCGAAGTCGGAAGATACGACACGGTGGAGGAAATGAAGGCGGCGCGGCTCGAAATGATGTTCGAGAGATTGGAGGATTGGAGGGAAAGACTAGCTGCGAGGGAAGCGGAAATAGAGGCGGAGATTGCGGCGATTGACGCAGCGGAGCTTGCGGCAGATTTGGGGTACACGCTGGAGGAGTGGGAGGAACTCAGTATTGCCAATGAGCTATCGAGAGTGTATACGGTCGATGAATTGCAAGCGGACTTGAAGGATCAGATTGGTGTATTGGCGGCGGATACCATTGGCCTGTCAAACCGACTCCCGGATTGCTATGCGGAGATTGTAAGGATGTCGAGAATGTCGGATGATCTTAGGCTTATGAGTTTATACTCTGGGCTTATGAGTTTATACTCTGGTAGCTATTCTCTGCTTAGGGAACAGATAATACGCACTCGGCATATAATGTTGTACCATCAGGAAGTTCTTGAATCAGAGGACTATATCCGGCTAGCCGGAGCAGTTGTCAATCTGCGCAATTATAATTTGGTAAGGGTCATGTCTAGCTGAGCGGGTTTTGGCGGAGGGATTTTAGCAAAGTTTGATACTTGTCGGCATGTCGATAGTTGTATCGCCATGCGGTTTCCTTGAGGTGCAAATGGAAGGTGTGTCTGGGGAGCCCTTTGAACTTCGCCAGCCGGACCTTGGCCAGGCCCCAGAAGCCCTCGATGCCGTTGATATGAACGGTGCCCTTGGTGAACTCGTCGCGGGCATGATCGACGCGGAAGTGGCCATAGCCTAGATCAACCAGGCCGTTGTAGCCGCGCCAGCCATCGGAGTTGATGACGGTGTGCGGGTCCACCCGGCCACGGATGATGCCCTGCAGGGTTGGCTTCGAGCAGTCCGGGACGATCTCGGTATACACTTGGCCCTGCCGCTCGAAGATGCCAAAGACGACCGTCTTGCCGTAAGCGCCGCGCCCACGCCGGCCCTTGACCCGGCGCGCTCCGAAGAAGCTCTCGTCGACCTCGACGACCCCGAACAGGGGACGCTGGGCTTCGCAGGCCAGCAGCATGCGCTCCCGCAAGCCCCGGTAGAACCGGTTCACGGTGTTGCGGTTCAGCCCACTCAGCGCCGCCGCCTGCAGAGCCGTGAGATCGGCGGCGAAGTAGCGCACGATCTCGCGGATCTTGGCCTCAGAAATCCTTGAACGCCTTGCGTACTTGTTTGTGCTGAGATGGTAATGACCTGACAGGTGACCACGAGAGAGGACGGTGGCCAGCCGCCCTCGCCGGAGATAATTGAGAGATGTCGAAGTCACTCACTTAGCACGGGAGAGAAGATGACCACCGTCCAGAGGGAGAAGATAGCGCGCCGCAAGCTGAGCCTGCTACAGTTGGCCCAGGAGCTCGGCAACGTGAGCAAGGCGTGCCAGATCGTGGGCTACAGCCGGCAGCAGTTCTACGAGATCAGGAGGAACTTCCAGCTTTACGGGGCCGAGGGGCTGATCGACCAGCTTCCGGGGCCGAAGGGACCGCACCCGAACCGGGTGAGTGAAGAGATTGAGCAGGCGGTCTTGGCCCACGCCTTGGAGGCTCCGACGCACGGAGCTCAGCGGGTCGCGGACGAGTTGCTGCTCGGAGGGATCCAGGTGAGCTCAGGAGGCGTACGGGGCGTGTGGAGCCGGCATGGCCTCACCACGAAGCACGAACGGCTGCTCAGGCTCGAAGAGACGGCCAGGGAACGGAAGCTGAAGCTGACCGGCGAGCAGATCGAGCTGCTGGAGCGCTTCAGTCCCGAGTTCCGCGAGCGCCACATCGAAGTCCATTACCCGGGCGACCTCGTCGCCGTGGACACGTTCTTCGTCGGAACGCTGAAGGGGGTCGGCAAGGTGTACCTGCAGACCGTGCTCGATTGCTTCAGCCGCTACGCCTGGGGCCGGCTCTACACGAGCAAGCTCCCGCTCACGGCGGTGCAGGTGATGAACAACGACGTGTTGCCGTTCTTCGATGAGCACCGGGTCCGGGTGAAGACCGTGCTCAGCGACAACGGCCGCGAGTTCTGCGGCCGTCCGGACCGTCACCCCTATGAGCTGTTCCTTCAGCTCGAGGACATCGAGCACCGCACGACGAAGGTGGGCAGGCCCCAGTCCAACGGCTTCATCGAGCGCTGCCACCGCACGCTCCTCGACGAGCACTTGAGGGTGAAGGGCCGCACCACCTGGTACGAGACCGTCGAGGAGATGCAGCAGGACCTCGAGGCGTATCTGGAGACCTACAACCGCAAGCGGCCGCACCGCGGTCGAGCCATGGAGGGCCGCACGCCCTATCAGGTCTTCAAGGCCGGTCTCACCGACGCCAGGAAGGCCGCCAAGGCCAGCAAGGAGGACGCTAAGACGAAGGCAGCCTAGACACAGCTCCGGCGAGGGCCAACTGTCAGGTCATTACCATCTCTGTACAACTTGTTTTTCATTGCCATGCGTAGCTTTATACCTCATTCAGAGAGGTTCAGCTAGGCATGACCCTAATGCTATTTACAGGACATCTTGTGACGGGTTAACATGTTTCCTATTCGGATGTTTCCGGGCTTGTATGCGCAATACGGTGAGGCAGCACCAGAGTCGATCCAGGGAAGGTTGAGCGATCGGCGTCGTTGACGACGACACGCGAGTTAGGTGTGATCTAGGACCAAAAGGACCGCCACCATGAATCGAGCACTGTCAGCCGTGGCCGTGACGCTTCTTCTTCTCCGGCCCTCGGTGGCCCTCACCGCGCAAGACTCGAATGGCTGGGTGCCCACGGGATGGGAGATCTCCCCCTACATCGGCCTCTTCGACGACGTGCCGGAATTCCATCCGGGCGGCAGCAGCTCCATCTTCGTCGACCCCGCCCGGAACATCGCGGGCGGCGGGCATGTCGCCTACAACTTCGCCTCCGGCTTGTTCGCCGACTTCGAGGGCGGGTACATGCCGTTCGACATGAGGATCCCGACGAGAGGCACGGTGGACTTGGACCTGGCGTACTTCAGCGGAGGCGTGGGATACAACCTACCCCTGAGCGGCCGGCTTCAAGCCTACGGAGTGGTCGGCCTCGGAGCTGCGCACTGGAGGCCTGAAGAACTCGACCCCGAGACGGACCTCAGCCTTGTGTACGGCGGCGGGGTGCGACTCCGCGTGGTGCCTCGCCTTGCCCTGCGGGTCGAGGCGCGCATGCACCAGACCCCCGACGCACTGGCGAATACGGCTGCCGAACTGGCCGGCTCCGCAGCCCCGTCGGAGACCTTTCGGGGTTGGGGGCTCTCGCTCGGTGCCTCGTACTTCCTCGGAGGAGAGTCGCAGCGAGACGGGGACGGAGATGGTGTGCTTGATGGCCTGGACGCGTGTCCGGAAACACCCATGGGTGCTGGTGTGGACGAACGGGGGTGTGCGCTCGACTCCGATGGGGACGGGGTGGCCGACCACGCAGATCAATGTCCCGGAACGCCGGCCGGCGCCGAAGTGGACGAGAACGGCTGTCCGACGGATGCGGACGGCGACGGCGTCGTCGATGGTCTCGACCGCTGCCCGAACACACCCTCCGGCGCCGAGGTGGATGCGGCCGGATGCCCTGTTGTCGTCGAGCCGGAGCCGGAGCCGGAGCCCGAACCGGAGCCCGAGCTCATCTTTGGAAACGTCCACTTCGCGCACGATTCCTCGGAGCTCGACGCCGCAGCGAGTTCGATCTTGGACGAGTCCGGAAACGCGCTGTCGGACCGTCCGAACGAGCGCGTCCGCGTCGTCGGCCATGCCGACTCCGTAGGCCCGGAGGACTACAACCTCGCACTGAGCCTGCGTCGCGCGCAGGCGGTGCGAGACTACCTCGCAGGCAACTTCCCGGCGCTCGACGCGGATCGCTTCCAGATTGCCGGTGCGGGTGAATCTCAACCCGTAGCCGACAACACCACGGAAGACGGACGGCGCCAGAACCGCAGGGTCGAGATCCTGCCCGCGGGTACGCGCTAAGGATTCCGACCGGAGAACACGGAGAACCGCCCCGGGCGGGGACAGTCGCCTCCCCGCCCGGGGCGTTGCCTTGAACTGCCCGTCGGACGAGCTTTCTCTTCCTCTGCAACTGACGGCGCGGAGTCCGCTAGAGGGTCCTTGAGGCAACAGTCTTCGGCCAGCTTGCTAGCCGGCACGCTGCTATGAGGGGGTATAGTGCGGCAGGCGGAGGCGGATCTGATCGGGTAAAACCGTCAATTGTTCAGCGAAGACACGCCGAATCTCGGGAGTACCCCTGCTCAGCGCTCTGCCTTGAGCCTTGCCATCGCCCTCTCGACGTCGGCCTTCGCCTCGCTAACAAGCACCACCTGGTCCCGGAGGTCTGGGTTGGCCGCATAGACATAAGTCACGCTGATGGCGAGGATAGTAAGTACAAGCACGCCAATCCCTAGCGAGTACTTCATCGTCTGGCCTCCCCCGAGGTTGGGTCAATAGGTGTGTAAACGTATCAGGCGGCATTCTTCCGCTGTTGGGTTGAGACGGGCTTTCCGTCTTCGAACTTCCTTCCTTCAAACACGCCCTTGAGGAGGTGAGGAGCGTCGAGCCTTCGGAACCGCTTCTCGGCCACCAAGAGCAACTTCCAGATCAGCGCCATAGCGCTCTCGACCCGCTTGAATCGCTTCGCCGCCGTCGTCCTGAGCCGTAGCGCAGCGAACGGGCTCTCGACCACGTTCGTCGTGCGTAGATGCTTCCAGTGATCCGCGGGGAAGTCGTAGAACGCCACCATCCGCTCCCAGTCGTCCTCGAGTACGTCCACCGCCTTCGGATACCACGGCCTGTAGCGCCTGGCGAACACTTCGCGGGCCTTCACAGCCTTGGCCCGGCTCGGTGCGTAGACCACGGCCCTGAGAAGATCCTTCGCCTCGCTCTCCCGCATCGCCAGCTCGAAGTCTCCCGGCGAAGGTGACAACGCCCGACTGGAATATACGCCGCCAGCCACCGGAACGTATTACATAACTGTTTACAGCGATCCTGATGTTGGTAATGAGGCGGAGGGGATCGGCACATTCACCCTGTCAGTGACGCTGGCGTCCAGCCCTGCAGGTCGTCCCGGACCCGCTGACGGCGCGCTTCGAGGGCCTGCCGAGGGCCCATGACGGGGAGACCGCGTTCACCTTCCGCATCGTGTTCAGCGAAGCGGTCTCGGTGACGCCCGAGGCCATGCGAAACCATGCCCTGACGGTGACGGGCGGCGCAGTGACCGGCGCGGCCCGCGTCGACGGGCAGAGCGGCGTGTGGCAAATCACGGTCACGCCGAGCACCCGCGGGGAGCTGTCGATCTACCTGGATCCGACCACGGACTGCGAAGCGACGGGCGCGGTCTGCCCATCGGACAACCGAGCCCTGTCGACCTGGTTTCTGCACCTGCTTCTCGGCCCTCCCACTGGGCTGTCGGTGAGCGATGCCGAGACGAGGGAGAGCGAGGACACGACGCTGGACTTCGTGGTGACGTTGTCCCCGGCGGCGTCCGGACAGGTGACGGTGGACTATGCCACGTCAGACGGCACGGCGACGGCGGGGGCTGACTACACCGCCACCGACGGCACGCTGACCTTCGAGGCGGGCGAGGCGACGAAGACGATCTCGGTGCCCATCACCGACGACACGGCGGAGGACGACGGGGAGACGGTGAGCCTCGCCCTGAGCAATGCTTCGGGTGCCGAGCTCGGCGACAGCCAGGCGACGGGCACGATCCGGGACATGGAGTCGGACCCGGCACTGACGGCGAGCTTCGAGGACGTGCCGGCGTCGCACGACGGCAAGACCGCGTTCACGTTCGGGCTGACGTTCAGCGCGGACGTCGAAGGGCTGAGCTTCCGGACGCTGCGCGACGAGGCGTTCGAGGTGACGGGTGGCGAATTGCGCCGGGCGCGCCGACGCACGAAGGGCAGCAACCAGGCGTGGGACATCACGGTCAATCCGGCCTCGGACGGAGCGGTGACGATCCGCCTCCCGCAGACGACGGACTGTGAAGCGACGGGCGCGGTCTGCACGGCTGACGACCGGCCACTGCCGACGGCATTGTCGGCGGCGGTCTCCGGTCCGGTGGGGATCTCGGTGGCCGATGCGCGGGTGGAGGAAGGCGCAGGCGCGGTTCTGGCCTTCGCGGTGACGCTGAGCCGCGCGGCATCCGGGACGGTGGCGGTGGACTACGAGACGTCGGACGGCAGCGCGCAGGCGGGCGTGGACTACACGCTGGCGAGCGGGACGCTGACGTTCGCGTCGGGCGAGTCGTCGAAGACGGTCAACGTGAAGGTGCTCGACGACTCGCACGACGAGGGCGAGGAGACGCTGACGCTCGGGCTGTCGAACCCATCGGAGGACCAAGTGACGGACGGTGAGGCGACGGGAACGATCGAGAACACCGATCCGCTGCCGCGTGCGCTCTTGGCGCGGTTCGGGCGGGCGACGGTGCTACAGATGATGGAACAGGTGGAAGAGCGGCTGGAGGCATCCAGGGCTCCGGGCTTCCGGGGCCGGTTTGCGGGCCGTGAGCTCCGGCGTGGGGCGCAACTTCCTGAGCCGGCTTCAGTCCACTGCGGTTCAGGGCGCCTGGGATACGACGGGCGTGCAGTCGGATCTGAGCAGCGGAGAGCTTCTGCGGACGGGTCTGGGAGGCGGGGACGTGCTGATGGGATCGGGGTTCGTGTTGAACCGCGAGACGGGCGGGGGCGGGAGCGTCTCGTTCTGGAGCCGCGGGAGGGAGTCGCGGTTCAGCGGCCGGGACGGCGAGCTGTCGCTCGACGGCGGAGTCCGGACGACGATGTTCGGGGCGGACTACGCGAAGGGGCCGCTGATGGGGGGGCTGATGCTCTCGCACCGGCGGGGTTTGGGCGGCTATCAGGGGGCCGACGTGGGCGAGGTGGCCTCGTCGGTCACGGGGCTCCACCCTGGGTGGGCTACCAGCTGACGGAGCGGGTCACGCTCTGGGGCGTGACCGGATACGGGAGGGGCTCGCTTAGCCTAACGCCGGGCGAGGCACTGTCTCTCCCGATGTCTTCTCTCACGTCTCCTATCTCTCTCAAGGGCGGCCTGTCGATGTCGATGCTGGCCGGGGGCGTGAGGGGCGATCTGGTGGATTCCGGTGTCGGTGGGTTCGGGCTCGCGTTCAAGGCGGACGCGCTGTGGGTCGGCACGGGGGCGAGGCGGTGGACGGGCCGGCCGACCGGCTGGCGGCGACCGAGGCGGTGGTGACGCGTGTGCGGACGGTGCTCGAGGCCTCGAGGGGCTACGTGTTCGGCCATGGGATCGCGCTACGGCCCAGCCTGGAGCTTGGGCTCAGGCGCGACGGTGGGGATGCGGAGACGGGCGCGGGCGCGGACGTCGCCGGCAGCCTGCTCGCAGCGGATCCGTTGACCGGGCTGTCGGTCGCTGTGCGGGTGCGGACGCTGCTGGTTCACCAGGCACGAGGGCTCAGGGAACGGGGCGTGTCGGTGTCGTTCAGCTACGATCCTTCGCCGGCGACGCCGCTGGGCTTCACGGCGCGCGTGGCCCCCTCGTGGGGCGGTCAGGCGATGAGCGGTGCCGACGCGCTCTGGGGCCGCGATACGATGACGGGGCTCGGGACAGGAGACCCGGGATCGGGCAACCGCCTAGAGGGCGAGCTCGGCTACGCGCTGCCGGTCGGGAGTCGGCTGGTGGGGACCCCGAGGTTCGGCGTCACGACTTCCGAGTACGGGCGCGACTACCGGCTGGGCTACGGCCTGGCTGTCGTGCAGGGTGGCGCCATGAGCTTCCAGTTCGGCCTCGACGCCCAGCGGCGCGAGAGCCGGGGCCGGGGAGGCGCCGACCACAGCCTGGTGGGCCGACTCACAGTGGGCTGGTAGGCGCCGGCGGACAGGTAGGGTTGTGAGCCAACTGCGGCGGGCCGAGTTGCGGTCGATCGGGGGCAGTCCATGCGCCGCCGCATGCCGCCGGGCGTCTTCGTACACCTGGAAAGGAACGGCGCTTCGTCACGAAGCAATGCTTCGGGTCCAAAATTGCGGCGCATCGACCCGCCCTATACCCATGAAAGCCGTGCAGGACCACTACAGCGAGGAAATAATGTCCACCAGTTTCGTGGGAAACCCACTTGGCGCTTCGAGGAACCCCACGCTCGGAAAGCTGAGGAAGGAGTTGGGTCGTCTCACGAACCCACCCGCGCCGGAGTTGACACGGCCGATTGGCTAAAGCGTTCCCTCTTCATGAGGAACTATCAATCGCCGCTCAGCGGATGGTCGGTGAGGTGATGAACGCGGTATCTGCAGGTTATCATGCCAAAGTACACAAGGTTTAGACGTGTCGTTTTCGGCCCGCCGTTTAACCTTAATGAACTAGAGCCCGATCCTGAAGATCCCGAATCACCTAAGCCCCAGCCTCTCTCAACGGAGGTCTGGATCAATCCACCAGCTGCGGGCCCGACACCGCAGCCTGCTCACTAATTTATGATTCCCCGTTGTCTCATTGCTGTCGACAGGTATCTGGAGAGGGCCTTATCGGATAAGATGGGCCTTCCTCCTGCTGGGGAGTCACAAGTGAGGGCTGCGAAGCAGCGGGCAAGTCTCATTCCAACCGGATGAAGCGACATGGAAAAGACATGGAAAAGACAATGATAACCAGGGTTGTTCCGTTGCCCTCCTCCGGATCGGGCGATGCACGGATCGTGCGACTGGGTGCCTCGCGAATTGTCAGCCGCCGGAATTTTCTCATCCAGGGTGGTGGCGCTCTGGCCGCTCTCTCCCTGGGATCCACTGGCTGCTCGGACACCGGGACGGGACCGAGCGACGGGACGGGACCGAGCGACATTGGGGACGGCAGGAACGGCCCTGACGTCGAAGAGCAGTCAGTCGACGTGATCGTGGTGGGTGCCGGTCTGTCCGGGCTCGTCGCCGCCTACGAGTTGGTCCGGGCAGGGCACAACGTCAGGGTCCTGGAAGCACGAAACGAAGCCGGTGGCCGGGCGCGGACACTTCGCGAACCCTTCGATGACGGGCTAATCGCCGAAACTGGCCCCGCCCGGATCCCACCCGACCACGATCGAACGCTCGGCTACATCGATCACTTCGGCATCAAGACATCGCCGTTCTATCCCCAGGAAGGTGAGTACCTGATCGTTCTCGCGCAGGGTGACGATCCCCTCAGGCAGACTCCGGACGTGTTCCTCAGTGGGGGGCGGGATACGTGGGTCAAGATGCCGGAAGGGACCGATGTCCTGCCGATGGCGTTCGCCGAAGCGCTCGGAGACCGTGTGCGGTATGGCTCGCCAGTGACGAGGGTCGTCCAGGAGGACTCCGGGGTGCTGGTCACCAACGGAACGGGCGCCTCCACGGAGGAGCTGAAGGGCAGTTACCTCATCTGCACCGTCCCCCTCCCCGTGATCGACCAGATCGTGTTCGAACCCACCCTTTCGGAGGAGAAGCGAGCGGCCTTCGAAGCCCTTACCTACGAGGACGTCACCCGTGTCTACGTTCAGTATGCGGACCGAATCTGGGAGGGCCACGGCCTGAACGGGTGGGGATTGTCGTTAGTGGGGGGGTTCTGGGAGTTCTGGCATCCCACCTGGAACCAGGAGGGGCCTCGGGGACTTCTCATGTCCTACATGTTCGGAGACATGGCGCGCACGGTCGCGGCGATGGAGCCCGGCACCATCGTTCCCGAGTTCATCGATCACTTCGACGGCTTCTTCCCGGGCTCGAGCGCGGTCGCGGAGCGCGGGACCTACTTCGCGTGGGAGCACCAGCCTTGGATTGGGGCGGCCTTCGCCCCTCACGATCCGCCGTTCGAGGAGCATCCGGAACTGGCATCGCCCGAGGGCCGCATTCACTTCGCTGGCGAGCACGCCTCGGGGGAGCGGGGGTGGATGCAGGGAGCCCTCCAGTCGGGCCTACGGGCTGCCTCGGAGATCGATCCGGAGGTGACGGGGGAGAGTTCCGGCGCGGCCTTGGCGATCTCGCCGAGACGGGTGGCGCGCCGTTTCGCGGCCGGCCCCGGCGTGCCGGGATGGTTGGCGGTGTGACTGCTCGTTACCGGCCTGTCGCTCACACGGTGCGGCTCCTCAACCTGCTCTCGGAGGGTGTCGGCGAGCTCGGGATCTCCCTCGCCGCGACGGACCGAGCGCTCCACGATCTCGCGGATCTTGGCCTCAGAAATCCTTGAACGCCTTGTGTACTTGTTTTTCATTGCCATGCGTAGCTTTATACCTCATTCAGAGAGGTTCAGCTAGGCATGACCCTTTGGTAATTGGCACGAAGCGGCGGCGGCTGGAATACTTATACGGGACTGATGGGGCCTGTTGATAACGTCGCCAGCCTGTACAGAGATGGTAATGACCTGACAGTTGGCCCTCGCCGGAGCTGTGTCTAGGCTGCCTTCGTCTTAGCCTCCTCCTTGCTGGCCTTGGCGGCCTTCCTGGCGTCGGTGAGACCGGCCTTGAAGACCTGATAGGGCGTGCGGCCCTCCATGGCTCGACCGCGGTGCGGCCGCTTCCGGTTGTAGGTCTCCAGATACGCCTCGAGGTCCTGCTGCATCTCCTCGACGGTCTCGTACCAGGTGGTGCGGCCCTTCACCCTCAAGTGCTCGTCGAGGAGCGTGCGGTGGAAGCGCTCGATTAAGCCGTCGCCCTGGTTCCTGAGGATGCCCGTCCTTCACGGCCCTCCACAGGTGCTGGGACTAACATAGGATGTGGTACCGCTCTTGGGGGCAGGTCAGCGGCGGCGAGCGGCATCCGGAACCTGTGGGCGCTGGAGAACGCGAGCGGCCTCGTGCGCGGGGGCGGCATGCCCTTCGCGCAACGTCTCGACGCAGAAGTCGGCTACGGGCTCGGGAGCGGAGCGCTCTGGTATCCCTACTTCGTCGCCGACGATTCCGGGCAGACGAGGCTCGGCCTGAAGCTCAGCTCGGACCGGACGATCGGCGTCGGCCTCGAGTTCGGGCGAAGGGAGAGTGTGGACCTTGGGCCGGAGCACGCGATGCGCCTCCGGGGGGAGCTCAGGTTCTAGCGGCCGGCGCTCTCCGAAGTGAACGCGCTCGAGACCCGGGCGGCCGCGCTCGCAGCCTTCCGGGACGGCGACTCCGGGAACGCCGCGCTCGAGGGATGCGTCGGGGCTCCGGAGGAGACGCTCTTTCGGACCCATCTCGGCGGGCGGGTGATCGGCCGCGACGATGGAACCGCACGACGGAGTGCCGGAGGAGGTCGCCTTGTACTGGCTGATTCGCAAACGGCATAGGCTCTCCTCGGACCTGTGCGACGCGGCCAGCGGGCTTGAGTACTGAGGACGCTGACCAACGAGTGGGACCTACCTTGAAGCACGACTGGTAAGGGGAAGCCATGATAGGCGCGTTCACGACTCGGTGGACCCGATTCCTGGTTCTGGTTCTAGTCACGGCCTGCGCCCCCAATACTGGACTCACAAGCACCCCACCGACATGGATGGGCCTGACGGTACAGCCCGAGGGTCCACGGGCTGGCTACGACCGGGACGCCTTCGGATCGGCCTACGGCGCCCTGGAGGATGAAATCATAGCCAGCCAGCCAAAGCGCGGCAGGCAAGTCTTCACACCGTATACGTGCACCCTGTACGACATCCGGACTGATGGCACCGCCGCCACGGACATCGAACACATCGTGGCGCTAGCCGAAGCATACGAATCCGGTCTTGCCAGATCCCGCTACCGAGAGTTCGGCGGCGACATTCTGAACCTGACCATTGCGGCACCGACCGTGAACCGGAATCAGAAGTCCGACAAGGATGCAGCCGAGTGGCGGCCCCAGTACAATCACGGCTGGTACGCAGCCCGCATCGTCGCGGTGAAACAGAAGTACGGGATGTACGTGGACGCGGCAGAGCGAGACGCCCTGACGGTAATGCTCAGGGAAGACCCGAGCCGCGATGTGACCTGTTGAACCGCAGTGCGCGCGTGGATCCGTGAGGCAGTCGCTGGCGGGCACGTCGGGTGAGAGTCCCTCCGGTAAGGGGAAGGTCTCGAAGGTCGTGGTGGGGGTGTAGCGCGGATCGTTGCCATTGCCGAGCCAAGTGCCCATGCGGAGTGACCACACCTCGTGAAACCGGCTGTGCAGGATCCCGAACGTGGTGTCGTCGTCGCGCGCGATGACGATCAGTTGATGGTCAGGGCAGACACGGGCGTCGAGCCACGCGAAGAGTCGGTGTTGGCGACGGTGGGTGTGACGATGTACCGAGCCAGCCCGTCCAGAGCTTTCCACATGCCCTGCCTCGGCTCGACGTGCCGCCACCAGTTGAGGCGATAGGACTCGCGCCGATTTCCCTGTCGCATCGGGTAGACGTGTTCCTGGGTGTGCTGGAAAGGAGCCTCGTACAGGGCAGCTTCCTCCGACTCCATCGTCCAGCCGAAATCGACGATCCACTTGTCGGCGGGGCGGCGGGTGATCGCCATACCGTTCATCCACGGCGCGAGCACGTCCGAGTTGGGCCGACCGTTGGGATTCGCGCGGGCTCTCGAAGCCACTCGCGGGCGAGGTCGCCCGGAACGTCGAACGGACCGCCCTTGGTGTCGCCCATGAAGGCCACGCCTGCGTTCCGGGCGAGGCGCCGCGCCTTCGTCAGATCGACGCCGGCCCCGCCCCGCCGCGCCGTAAGATCGGTGTAGATGTCGTCCGCCGTCTCGCCGTCGAGCCGACGCTCCGGCGTGAGTTCGTCGTCCGACTGCGAGAAACACACCAGCGGGACGCGCACGGCCGCGCCATCGATCACCCACGGCTCGTCGCTCCAGGCGTCGAAGATCGGGCTGCCGCCGGTCGCCCTCTCCAAAGCACTGCGGGTCGCTCCACCCCGGATGGAGTTGGTCGCGACTAGGCCAACGCGCTTCGAGGCGCCTCCGCCCCGGTGTTCTCCGGCCTTCACGGGTGGTTCGCAGCTGGCTGGGAGATCTCGGCGTGAAGACGCTATTCATCGAGCCGGGCAGCCCCTGGGAGAACGGCTACAACGAGAGCTTCAACGGTACGCTCAGAAACGAGCTACTGAAGCGCGAAATTTTCTACGCAATACCAAGTTATGGGCTTAGCGGCCTAATCGCGTTCGGGACGATCCTCTCGCCCCAGAGCTCCGAAAGCGCTTGGGGTGACTTTTCGATGCCCGGCGCACACTGCCCGAAGCGGGACTCGATCGGGCGCATGTAGACCCCTTGGCGGATCCGCATGAGCCGGCCTGAACGGGCCAGGCGAGAGAGCGCCTGACCCACTGCGGCCCTTTGGCCGAGGTGAAGCAGGGCGGCCGGGCAGATCGGCGTGGCCTCCGGCATGGCCTCGGCGTGCTCCATGATCCGCTCGGGCAGACTCTTCATGGCTTTTCCCTCCGCGTCATGAATCGAGCAATCGATATCACGTCGTCCTCCTCGGAGCGACGCTCTCGAAGCCCCCGGATGCCCCGCAACCGAAGTCCGCCACTGCGGGTGGACGATGCCAAATGGGCCGTGTCCGGGCTGGCCTCCCTGTCGAACTCCATGCGCTTGACGGGGCCTCCGGCGAGCGCTGCGGGGGCGTCCTTCCATGCCGCTGGCGGCGCAACCGGACGGGTCAGTCGCCTTACTGGCTATCTCTAGCCACTACAAGCAATTGGGAGATTTCCCAATGGTTGACATTCCTGTTTTTGTGCCTTCACCGTTAGGGGCATGGAGACGCTGGAGCAGCAGTTCAAGTCACGGGTGAGTGCGTTCCTCGGGCGCACGGGCGTGAGTCCGACGACGTTCGGCTTGAAGGCGTTGGGCGACCCGAACCTGGTGCGCCAGACCAGCCGTGGACGCTCGCCGTCGCTGAGGACGGCGGATCGGGTGCTGGCGTTCATCTCGGAGTATGACGGGGCGTCCTGCGGTGCGCGGGATCCGCCTCGGCGCCTGCGACACCGGAGACCGATGCAGCGGGAGAAGAGAAGCCAGGAAGGAGCAGGACGATGACCGAGAACCCGATGGAACAGAGAACGAACCCGCCGACCCACTTCCTGCGGCTGCCGGAGGTGCAGGGCCGCACGGGGCTGTTGCGGAGCACGATCTATGTGCGGCTGGCCGAGGGGCGATTCCCCCGGCCGGTCGCTCTGGGCGCGCGCGCCGTGGGCTGGGTCAAGGCGGAAGTGGACGGGTGGATCCGCGAGAGGATCGCCGAGCGCCGGTTCGAGGGCGGTCGGGCCGGCGCGTGCGGAGAGGCCGAGACCTTCGGGGCTCGTCGGCAGGCGCCCGAGGCCGGTCCGCTTCGGTGATTCGGGCGCGCTCGCAGCGGCCGAGGACGAGCCCGTCAGCCGCGTCTAAGGCGGGAGAGGCAGCATACCCGCTGGGGCCACGCTTCGCGGGTCCCCGAGCGGGGCTGGCGGGGGGCTGTGCCCCCTGTGACCCCCCTAACGGCAACGGCGCGCCGTGGGCGCTAGGCGCGCCGTTTGGGTGAAGATCCGCGCCAACGAGGCGGAGCGTGTCGAGTGGCACGCGAAGGCGTGCTCGGCAGGCTTGACGCTGTCGGATCTGGTGCGCCGGTCGGCCATGAGGCGGCGGCCGAGGCAGTCGAGGTCGTCGCCCACGTGGTCGTCATCGAGCGGATGCTCCGGGCGCTGCCCACCATCCGGAGCCCCGGTCACGATGACATTAGGTCTCTCTCGCGCGGCAGCGGCTCGGCCGGCCCGTCGAAACTTGATCGCTACGGACGCGGTAGTGCCTGCCGTGGATCGTCCGACCGATTGGCCGACCGGCCGTTCGGACTCCGACTTGGCCGCCGTCGCCCGAGCCGTCACGAAACCCCATTCCGTGTTGGAGGCGGGCATGGCAGCCGACCGGGGTTGCGTGCGGAGCACGGCGGGCAGCGGTGGGCAAGGAATGCAGTTCGCCCGGAGTTGGTTGGACGGCAGCCTGCGCCCCGACTTAGAGCCGTATTGGGGTGTGCATGAGATACGGGGGGTCGATGCACACTATGGCGCTTCGGCGATTCACACCGGCCTTCCCGCTTATCGGGCGGCGCGGCAACGTCTTGCGGCCCCGCCGCGCGGTCGGCCGTGGCGTACTGGCCACTCGGGCCGTGGAGGGGAGCGACCCCAGGGCCACAGGGGCCTGGTTCGGGGGCGGGGGCGTGCGCGCTTTCACACGCCCGCCCCCGCCCCCTGCTGGGGTCGCTCCCCGCGAAATATCCCTGCGGGAAGGCGGTTGGGTGCCGCTTTGACGGCGGCGATTCATCCGCGCGACGACCGCCCGTCCGTCGAGCCGAGGAGCATCGTCCGGCGCTCGCGGCACCGTTCCCGGGCACGGCACGGGAAAACGGGCCGACAACAACGGACGCCGTGACGAGCGGGCTGCCCGGCCTTTGGCATTCCCCCGCGCAGTAGTCCGTCTTCTCGAAGCGGCGCTCCATGGCCTTCCTGCAAAGGATCGCTGGCTGGGAGTGACCCCGCGGCGGAGGGGAGGATGGGGATGCACATCGCCATCCTTCCCGATGCCGATCGAGGCATGCCGAGATGGGGGGTCGCTCCCATCCACGTCCAAGGAGCGCGGATCGGCATCCGCGCTTCGCTGGCCGTGGCGCAACCGAAAGCGCGCCAGCGACATGCGGAATCGGCGGCGTGCCCATCGCAGGCGCGATTTCGTGTCCGGCCACCCCCAAAGTGCCATGGGCACTCGTGGATCGGCATCGGGCGCACCGATTCGGGTCCGGGCCAACGCCTTCCGCGCGGCTGAACAGGGCGCAGGACCGGCCGAGCCGCGACTGGCGGAGAAGCCCCGCCGACGCGACGTTTCAAACGCGCAGATCGTGCAGTCCATCATCGAAAAAGGAATCGAATGATGGCACGCACGAAACGAAGCCGGCGCGGCTACAGCGCCGGCGAATGGGGCCGGAACCGGGTCCGGGTCTTTCCCGATCCCAAGACCGGCTTGTTCCAGATGGAGTGGCGCGAGAACGGGTGCAGGCTCACCAGGTCGCTGAAGCACCGCGAATGGACGCAGGCGAAGCGGCAGGCGGACGAGTTCGCCGCGGGCTTCGCCGGGCCGGAGCTGAACGGCGAGAAAAACGCCGAGCCCGAGCCGCTCACCCTGGGAACGCTTTTTGACATCTACGGTGAGGAGGTGACGCCCACCAAGGGCGAGCGCACCCGGCGGCGCGACCGGGTTGCGACTGCGATGTTCCTCCGTTTCTTCGGACGGGACCGAGACCCGGTGACGCTCTCGCAGGGCGACTGGGACCGGTTCATCCGGGCGCGACGGGCCGGAAGGGTCGGCCTATCGGGCGAGCCCGTGGGCAACCGGACGATCGAATGGGACCTGACGTTCCTCATGGCTGTCCTCAACTGGGCTTCGAGGTCGAGGGACGAAGGAGGAAGGCTGCTCCTCGACAGGAACCCGCTGAAGGGCCTTAGGAAGCCCAGGGAGAAGAACCCGACCCGCGTCGTCCTCAACGAAGAGGAGTACCGGGCGCTTGTGAAGGTGTCCCGCACGGTAAACTGGCGATTCCACGTCGCCCTCGTCCTCGCGCACGAGACGGGACACCGGATCGGTGCCATCCGCAAGCTTCGGTGGTCGGACATCGACTTCGAGGGCATGACCATCCGGTGAAGGGCGAAGCACGAGAAGACGGGCTACGAACACACCACGCCCTTGACCGCCGAGGCGCTCGCCGCCTTGGAAGAAGCGCGAAGGATGAGCCAGGGGACCACGAATGGCCCGGTGCTGTCGTCGTCGAGGGATGCCACGAGGTGCATGAGCCGGGTTTCCGCCTATCTGTGGTGGAAGAAGGCGCAAGCCCTCGCGGGACTGGAGCCGAAGCCGGGCCGGGGCTGGCACTCGCTGCGGCGGAAGTTTGCGACGGACCTGATGGATCTGCCGCTCAAGGTGCTCTGCGAGCTTGGCGGCTGGAAGAGCGCCCAGACCGTGCTGAGGTGCTATCAGCAGGCCGATGAGGGACAGCTTCGGACGGCCTTGGAGAGCCGCCGGAGGGTTCGTACCTGAGATCCCAATCGGAGGGAGTCATTCGGAGGGAACCGGGCCACCGCATCCCGTAAGCTCAACGGTCACAGAAACATACAAATCTGTGACAATCTGCGGGGTATCCTGGCTCGTGACCCTTAAGGGGTCATGAGCCAGCCGTGGATCGGCCTCGGATCGGGCCTCAACGGATCGCCCCTCGGCGGCTGGGCACCGGCCTACGCGTGTCGACGCTCGCCAGCCAGGTAGCCCGCCCACTGCTCCATCAGGACGCGGCGGCGCTCGAACAGGTCCGAGCGGGCGTAGGCGGCCTCCACCCTGTTGCGGACAGCGTGCGCCAGCGCCGCCTCCATGACAGCGTGCGGCGAGTCGGTGCGCTCCGCCGTCCAGTCCCGGAAGCTGGACCGGAAGCCGTGCGGCACGGCCGCGATCCCGAGCGCCTTGAGCAGGCCCGCGAACTCGAAGCTCGGCAGCACCAGCCCCCGCGCGGACGGGAACACCCACTCCGAACGAGGCGCGTGCGCCTTCGCCTCGGCCAGGATCTCCCGCGCCCGCGCCGACAGCGGCACCCGGTGCTCCCGCCGGCTCTTCATCCGCTCCGCCGGGATCGTCCACACTCCGCCCTCCAGGTCGACCTCCTCCCAGCGAGCCCCACGCACCTCGCCCGACCGGCAGGCCGTCAGCACCAGAAACTCGAAGCCCAGCTGCACCGTCACCCTTGCCTCGGATCGCTGGATCGCGTCAATCGCCCCGGCCACTTCCCGGTAGGGCAGCGCCTTGTAGTGCTTCTGGACGCGCGGAGGCCTCGGCAGCGCGGCGCCGATCGCATCGCCCGCGGGGTTGTCCACGCGGTAGCCCTGCGCGATCGCCCACCGCATCACCGTCGAAATCCGCTGACGGACCCGCTTGGCCGTCTGGTGCTTCCCGTTCCAGACCGGAAGCAGCACCCCCATGACGTCGGCGGGCGCGATCCGGTCCACCCGCTTCCCCCCGATCCCGGGAAACGCATAGGTGCGCAGCGTCGCCATCCACTGGCCCGCGTGCCTGTCGGTCCAGGTCGGACGGTGCATGGCGAAGACCTTGGCCGCCGCCCGCTCGAACGTCGGCACTGAACTGTGCCGCTTCGTCCTCGGATCGCCGCCCGCGCGGGCCACCTTGCGGTTCGCGAGCGCGGCGTCCCTGGCCTCGGCCAGCGTCACGAGGCGGACCGAACCGAGCCCCAACTCCCTGCGCTTGCCGTGAATGAACAGCCGCTGGCTCCACTGCTTGTAGCCGGACGGCTTGACCCGTAGCACGAGGCCGTGCTCGTCCCAATACAGCCCCGGTTCCCGGACGCTCCGCACGAAGGCGGCAGTGAGTTTCTTGGCGTGTCTGCCCATCTGGTCACCCTTTTGCGATCACCCCGTGGATCACCCTTTAGGTCTTGGAATATAGCGGCCTTCCTGAGATGGCAATATAACATAAGTATATCCCCTACAACAACTTCACTTGTCTTATGGGACTTCCTGGAACCTAGATGGACAGTGCGTAGAAGGAGTACCAGGCGTTCGCGACCGTCGGCCAGGACGATCCCTCGGGCGACGAGAAGGCGTTCGCGCTCACCCGGCAGTGCCGCTGCGTCCCGATCGTCGCCACGCAGTCGATCTCCTCGCTCCGCTCCGTGCTGCCCGGAGGCGAGGCCTGGCGCACGCTCCTCCAGACGCTCCGCACCCGGATCTTCCTGTCGCTGTCCGACGAGTCGTCGGCCCGGATCGCGTCCGAGATGTGCGGCAGCGTCATGAAGACGCAGCCCTCCTACACGTTCACCGAGACCACGGGCAGGCCCGAGTTCTCGCTCTTGTCCGGGCGAGCCGGCGGGGGCCGCGGCACGATCGGCGCGAGCAAGTCGTTCCGGCAGCAGAGGGAGCCCGTGTTCACGCCGCGCGAGTTCGCGCTGTTGGCCAACTACCAGGCGATCTGTCTGCCCTACGACGGCACGAAGTCGCTCCCTGCCCGGCGCGTCTACCTGAAACCCCACTACCTGCCGAGGGACGTGGGCTACTGGCGGCTCCGCGAGGAGGGCCGGATATGAAGCGCGCAAGCGGGATCGCGCACCTGAAGCCGTTCCTTCCGGGCCTGGAGACGCTCCTCGAGGACCCGGAGGTCTCCGAGATCATGATCAACGGACCCGGCAACGTCTGGATCGAGCGAGGCGGCCGACTCGAGCCCCACGAGGCGCCGGGACTCACCGCCGCCTGGCTCCACCGCGCCGCGATCCACATCGCGCGGCCGCTCGGCCTCGATCCCGCCGCCAGACCCATCCTCGATGCCCGTCTCGATGACGGCTCAAGGGTCGCCATCTGCACGCCGCCCGCGAGTCCCGAGGTCGCCATCACCATACGCCGGTTCGGGGGCCGCGCGTTCTCGGCCGAAGATCTCGTGCGCCAGGGCGCGCTGCCCGAGAGCGTGTTCCGCGCCGCCCGCAACGCTCTCACTTCCCGGCGGAACGTCCTGGTCTCCGGAGGCACCGGCTCGGGGAAGACCACGCTACTGAACGCCCTGATCGAGCTCCTGCCCGAGGAAGAGCGGATCGTCGCCATCGAGGACACGCTCGAGCTCAGGGTCGACCGCGCGAACTGCCTCCGCTTCGAGGCCGGGGCCGCCGGCCCCGAGGCACCCGTATCGATCCGCGAGCTGGTCCGGCACGCGCTTCGCCACCGGCCCGACCACATCGTCGTCGGCGAGGTGCGCGGCGGCGAGGCGGCCGACCTCCTGCAGGCGCTCAACACCGGCCACGGCGGATCGCTGACCACGGTGCACGCGAACAACGCCCGCTCCGCGCTCTCGCGCCTGGCGAGCTGTGCGATGCAGGCTGGCGGCGCGCTCCCCTGGGAGGTCACCTGCAGGGGCGTGGTCGACGGCATCTCGCTCGTCGTCCACATGGCCCGGCGCCGGGGCCGGCGGTTCGTCGAGGAAGCACTCGAGGTCCAGGGCTACGACGCGGCCGCCAACCGCTGGCTCACCGAACCCATCTGGAGCAAGCCCAATGAAGAACCAACAGCCAAGGAGTGAAGCCATGGAAAGCGACGAGAACATCGTTCGCGTCGAGACGCTCGACGAGTTCGACCGCGAGCTCGCGCGGGACGGCGGCGAGGCCCTCGAGGTGCCGGCCGCGCTGGCCGAGGAGTACGGCCTCTTCCCCGAGGACGTGGGCACCGAAGACGAGATCCGGGACGCGGGCCGGCAGGAGGAGGAAGACCGATGAAACACGACGAATATCACCGCCAGTTCGCAGACGTGATCATCGAGCAGATCCGCCAGGGCACCGCGCCCTGGCAGAAGCCCTGGGGGCCGGGCGAGCGCGTCCTCCCCTCGAACGTCGATACCGGCCGCTCGTACGCGGGCGGCAACAGCCTGCACCTTGCCGCCGTCCAGCAGGACCGCGGCTACGGCGACGTGCGCTGGGGCACCTACCGCCAGATCCAAGCCCGGGACGGACAGGTGCGGAAGGGCGAGCAGGGCACTCGCATCCTCTCCTTCCAGGACCACCGGAAGATCGCCGTCACCGACGAGCGCGGTCGGCCCGTCAGGGACAACGAAGGCAAGCGCGTCTACCGCTACGAGCGCCTGCCCAAGCCGTTCGTCCGGCAGTACACCGTGTTCAACGCCGAGCAGGCCGACGGGCTCCCGGCCCGGCCCACACCCACTGCCGAGCCGCCCTGGAAGGCCCACCAGCAGGCCGAACGCGTCCTCGAGGACAGCGGGGTCCCCGTCCGTCACGTGGCGGGCGACCGCGCGTTCTACTCGCTGAACAACGACGAGATCGTGCTTCCGGAGAGGGGACAGTTCCCCTCGGCCAACCACTACTACCAGACCGCGCTCCACGAGCTGGGGCACAGCACGGGCCATCCGGAGCGGATGAACCGCGCCACGCTCACCCAAGGGATCGCCGACGGGTTCGGTTCGCCGGCCTACGCGAAGGAGGAGCTCCGCGCAGAGATCAGCGCCATGATGACCGGCGAGCGCGTGGGCGTCGGCCATGACCCGAGCCGAGGGGCCGCCTACGTCGAGGGGTGGGTCGCCGCCCTCGAGGAGGATCCGAGGGAGATCCGCCGCGCCGCGGCCGACGCACAGAAGATCTCCGACTTCGTGCTGGCCCGGAGCCGCGAGCGCGAGCCCGAGCCGGCGGCGGTGGCCGCCACCCGCGCTCCCGCTCCCGCTCCCACTCCCGAGCCCGCCGTCCGGCCGGAGCTTCCGCTGCCGCCGGTTCCGAGCCGGAGCTTCGGCCCGCGCCGCTGACGCCCAAGGAGGGACAACATGATGGACCGAACGATCGAATCGGACCCGCGCCCCGCCCCGCCACAAAGCCGCACTCACTACCGCATGCGGGACGGCCATCGCCGAGAATACGACGCGCGCGAGGGCGCCGGGTCCATCTCCTTCCGCGACCGCTCCGAGCGGGCGCTCGCCGATGTGGGCATCTACCGCTGCGTCTCGTTCCGGGACCTGGCCGAGACCCATTTCGGAGGGCATCCTTACACCACCCGGCGGGCCGTGAACGCCTGGATCCGCGAAGGGCTCGCCCAAGAAACCCGAGCCACTGGACCCAACGGCAACCCGTTCAAGGTTCTGACGCTCACACGGAGCGGCGTCGCCGCCACACGTGAGCTGGCCTCCGCGCGAGGGCTGGATCCCGGCCAGGAGATCGGTATCGCTCGCCTCCAACGCTCCCAGCTCGCACACGACACCGCGATCTACAGGGCCTGCGGGCTCGAACGCCAACGCCTGCTCGAGCGGGGCGCCCGGGTCCGGCGTGTCCGCTTGGACGGCGAGCTCAAGGGCACCGTCGCACGCCGGAGCGAGGCCGTGCGGGTGCGGGAGGGCCGGAAGGCCGCCGATGCCGAACGGCATCGCGCGGCCGAGGAACTCGGTCTGCCCATCGACGGACAGGGCCGCGTCCTCTACCCCGACGCGCAGATCGAGTACGCCGACTCCGACGGGCGCGGCGGCCGCGTCAACATCGAGGTCGCCTCGGGGCACTACCGCCAGGGATCGGTTCGGGCCAAGGCCGCCGCAGGGTTCCGGATGCACGCCAACGGAGCGGCCGGGAGACGGGTCCTCCGAATCCTCGGACCGGGCAACGATCGTAGCTCCCTGCGCGGCCCCGCGGAGTACGACCCGGCCGCGATCGAGCTCTAGGAGTCTGCGCCGCAGAAGCACAGCTGACTGAGCCGAATGGTCATCGAGCCGTCCGCGGCGAGGCGGATCCGGGTGATTGGGAGGTTGAGGACTTGTGTCTGCGACGGATCGGGAGAGCGGAATGGATGCGTTGGGGGGGCAAGAGAGCTACGAGAGCCCTCGCGCCGGCAGATGCGGGTGAACCCTCGTGCAGTCATGCCGCCTGAAGGGTGTGCAGCCGCTTCACATTGAGTGCCAGGCACACGAGGGTCCACTCGGCCCGGACCTTCTCGAGGCCCCGGAAGCTGAATCGTCGAAAGCCCATCACTTCCTTGATCCAGCCGATGGGCGCCTCGGCCTGCGACTTTCGCCGTGCGTAGCGTCTGCGGCCATCTTCGCTCGCCAGCTTCTCCGCCATGCGGACTTTCGCCGGATATTCCTCCTTGTCAACCGTGGGGGCGGCCTTGCCCTCCCGGGCCAGCGCCACATACCCGTCGATGTCTCGCTCTTCCAGTTCCTCGAGATCCCGCTCGTTGCAATAGCCCGTGTCCGCCAGCACCTGCGCCGGCGTCTCGCCGTACGCTTGCGCCACCGCGTCGACCATGGGCACCAGCTGGCCCTGGTCGCTCGCGTTGTCCGTCACCTCGGCCCCGACCACCAGCTGGTTCTCCCCCTCCACGACCGTCTGTGCGTTGTAGCACTGCTGGAACCCCTCCGAACTCGTCTTCATGATCCGGCTCTCAGGGTCCGTGAAGTTGCTCTGCGCCGCCTCGTCCGGCTCTCCGTACTCCCGCTTGTAGGGCCTGCCGCCCTTCGGGTTGCGCGTCTGCCCCGGCTTGCGGCCCCGTGCGTCGTCCGCCGCTCTCTGCTCGGCTTCCAGGCGCGCCTTCGCCTCCCGGATCGCCGCCAGCCGGTCCTCGCGCCGCTTGAGCTCCTCCGGCACCTCGTCTCCGCATGCTTCCTCGCCGTAGCGCTCGTCTTCCGCTTCGTCCACCGCCTCGGCCCTCTCCAACAGCCCCCGGATCTCCGCCTCCAGCCGAGGCTCCCCGGTCACCATCCGGCCGTAGCTCATCGCCTTGCGCTTGTTCGCGTTCGCCCGAACCTTCGTCCCGTCCACCGACACCCT
The DNA here is from genome assembly GCA_965238005.1 of Longimicrobiales bacterium. Lineage (GTDB taxonomy): Bacteria > Gemmatimonadota > Gemmatimonadetes > Longimicrobiales > Gaopeijiaceae > CBDCKN01. Next base: position 324,339 of record OZ250165.1, on the reverse strand, counting down.
GCCAAGCCCCGCCAGCCCCAAGGCCCGCGCGAGCATCACCACCTCCACAAACACCGCCCGGAAATCCCCGAGATGGCGCTTGCGGAACTCGCACAGCGTCCGGTGCTTCGGGAAGTTCTCCGCCGCCAGCATCCGAAACGCGACATCCTCCTCCAGCTTCCTCGCCATCTTCCGCGACGAGAAGGTGCCCGTCGCATACGCGTAGATCAGCACCTTGACCATCATCCGAGGGTCGTACGGCGAGTTGCGCCGCCCGTCCCCCCGGTACCGCCCGTAGAACGCGCTCAGCTCCACCGCGTCCACCAGGTCGCTCACATGGTGCGCCAAATGACCCTCCGACACCCACTCCCGAAGATCCGGAGGCAGCAACAACATCTGCTCCGGATCGTACGGTCGAAATGTCGTTCCCATTCACCCCCCTCGGTGATCCGCAAGCCTTCCCAATGCCTTCGCTACCACCAAAGATAGCCGCCGCAGGGTTCTGCGGCGCAGACTCCTAGGGGACTCCCGTGCAACCCTGGAAGATCGGCGCCGGCCTGACCGCCGCTCTAGCCGGTTCAGCCGTCCTGCTCGGCGGAGCCCGGCTCGAGTACCTGGCGCCGTTCTGGTCCGTGGTCCTCGCCGACCATGGCGTGAGCATCGCCTTGGACCTGGCCCTGGCGCTCGCGGCAGTCGCCGCCGCGATCTACGCCGTCGCCCGCGCCGCCGGGCTCGCCGATCTGGGCCGACGGGTCGATCTCGTCGAGCGCTCCGTCCGCCGCGGCGAGGGCGATCCCGAGCTCGCAGACGCGCTACGCAGGGACGCCGAGGGCGACTGGGACTGAGGGTCGCGAGAGGCCGAACTATAGGTGTCCCCGGGGAACCTCATGACCAATCCGGATCCGGCCGCCGTATCGCGACACGCCCCGCTACCGGCTCTTGCCTCTCCCGGGACCACTCGCCCGGCCTTTCATCGCTTGGCGCCGCCGACTTGCCCGATAGAGCCTGAGTGCCCGGCGCTCTATCGCCAGCTGCGTAATCCGGCGGCGCGGTGACAACCTGGCACTCGCCCAACGTTCCAGGCCCGCCACGCCGTACGCCCGCAGGAAGCAAAGCACGTCCAAGGCTCGTTGCTTGGCGTGCCACCTGGCGCGTTCCAGCGGGTTCTCTCGGTCTCTTCGTTTGCCGTCATCGTTTAGCACCCGCTTCAACACTTCTACATTCGGGGGGAGCTGCAGGCTCGCCTCGTCGCTTCGCTTCTTCGGGCTCGCCACAGGAATGGCCATAGGCCATTCTGCCACGTCTTCGCCGTTCCCTCTCTCTCTGGACCCCAACTCGTGTCGCCAATCTACTGTCCAGGGAAATCGGGTGCGCTAAACCGGTCTCAATATGCTACTAAGGAGTGCGGCAGCGAATCACCCGTGACGCGCGTTCGTCCCTTGTTTCAATCGGAGTAGCCGAGTACCAGTACGAGCCGCCGTGATGTCGCTCCATGAGTCTATTCCCAACGGGGGTCCCCAGGTGAAGCGAGTTGGGTTGGCAATAGTCGGACTGGGTAACGTCGGACGCCGTTTCCTCAGGCTTCTGATCGAGCGCGACGACACCCTTAGAGAGAAATATGGCCTTTCTTTCAGCGTCCATTGCGTTGTTGACAGCAGCGGTGTCGCGGTGAGTGATGATGGGTTCGATCTTGCCCGCCTGCTGGAACACAAAGTGTGTGGGCTGAAGCTTCGCGAGCTACGCGAATTTTGCGAAGGTCTGACACTGGCGGGAGCGCTCGACAGGGTCACGTGCGAGATTCTCCTGGAATCGTCACCGCTTAACATCGACACCGGGGAGCCGGGCCTCTCGAATTGTAGGGCGGGGCTGGAGCACGGACTGCACCTGGTGTTGGCCAACAAGGCTCCCTTGGCGCTCTCTCACGAGGAGCTCAATGGTCTCGCGACGAACGCCGACGTGGGTATCCTCTATAGCGCAGCGTTCTGTGGCGGGCTTCCCGTGCTCAATATCGTTAGGCGTGACATGGTTTGCGGCAACGTATTGAGCTTCCGAGGTATCTTCAACGCCACGACGAACTTCATTCTGGAAGAAATGCTTAATGGGCGTGGCTATGCAGACGCGCTCCGCGAAACACAAGAAAGAGGGATTGCGGAAGCTGATCCGAGCCTCGACGTTGGCGGCTGGGACACGGCCGCCAAGCTCGTCATCGCCGCAAATAGCATCGGAGACACGATCATAACGCTCGCCGACGTGAACGTGACTGGCATTGAGGACGTGCAGGCCGACCGGCTGCAGCAGTGCCGTCGCGACGAAACAGTGCTTAAGCTGGTAGCTACTGCCGAACGCATCGATACCGAATGGCGTTTCCGGGTCGAGCCTACGCCTGTGCCAATCGCGAGCTTTCTGGGCGGGTGTAGCGGTTGGGAGATGGCAGTCGAAATTCAGAGTGATATCTACGGAAGAACGTTCCACAAGATATGGGAGCGTGAACCCGTACCGACAGCGGCGTCAATGCTCAGAGACGCGGTGCATTTGGCGACTATGGGGCGCCAGGCTTCGCTCTAGCTTCCAAACCCAAACCACTCTGTAGCTCGGTAACGCGCTCCTGGATGTAGTTGGCCAGCCATGAAGAGTTGTGATCCAGCGGCTACGCCGCCGGCTTATTGCCGCTCCATGATCCACGAAGCATAGCTCGAATGGCGTATGCGACGACCGAGGCGCTGACAAGCCCGGCGATGCTTATGGCTTCTTCGGCCGGCACTTGAAGGAGCAGCCAGCCGACGATGAGGCAGCTCAAAAGCGGAACGAGAGGTCCGAATGGCAATCGGAACTCACCGGCTTTGGGCAGACCGTCACGCTGGCGCAAACGCAGCACGGCAAGGCTCACGCCGAGGTCGATGAGCAGCAGCGACCCGGTCGCGAACACGGCCAGATACCTGAAGGTGCCACTCAGCGCAAACGCGCATACCACAATTGCGAAGAAAATCACGGCCACATACGGCGTCTTGTACTTTGGATGCACCTTCGACAGAACCTTCGGTAGGTTATCGTCCAGTGATGATGCGAATATGACCCTCGGGGCGCCCAGCATGTCTCCGCTGATCGCGCCATAGATCGAAATAACAACGCCCACGAGCAGCATCTTGCCGCCCCAGCCGCCGAACACTTCGACCGCAACAGCCGCCAACGGCGCTTCGGTGTTGTTTGCAAGTTCGGGCCCGAGCACGCCCTGCGCGACCGTTTGTAGCCCAACGTAAAGCACAAGAAGAACCCCGATCCCGATCAACAGCCCCATCGGCACGGTCTTCGATGGGTTTTTGATTTCTCCACTGGCGTTCAGCGCAGCTTCCGCCCCGGTGAAGGCAAAAAACAGGAGGATCGCACCTGCTCCCATCTGTTGAGCGGAAGGCCACACGGGAATCGCAAGATTCTCCACGTTGATGGCGAACAGTCCGGCGACCAACAGCAGTAGCAGCGGGATCAACTTGGCCAGCGTGTTGAACACGTATAATCGTACGCCCGCCTTGACGCCCTTGATGTTCACGACGGTCAAGAACATGAACAGGGCGATGATGAACAGTGCGCGTGGAATGCGCTCGCCAAGAACCGGAAACGCGATGGTCATTGTTTCGACCATGGCGACGGTGATGGCAGCATCCGATAGGGCGAGATAGCCGAACCACAACAATATCGACGCGATGAATCCGGCAAGCGGTCCGAACGCTTCTTCGATGTACGCGTAAGCGCCGCCACTGCGGGTTATGCGGCTGCCGACTTCCGCAAAGCACAGGAAGATCAGCGCCACGGCGACCGAACAGACGAGGTAAGCGAGGATCGCGGCAGATCCCAGCTCCGCTGCGACGCGGCCCGGCAAAACAAAAATTCCTGCACCGACCACCATGTTCACAACGCCTAGGCCAAGTGCGCCGACTCCGATCACACGCACCAGTCCCTCATTCCGCACGCTTCCCGGGCCGGCCTCATTCATTGTCGTCGCCAGATCCGAAGAGCACATCGAACAAGCTCATCGTAGACCTCCGCTTCTTGTGATTGATCGGATGACAGTTACGATGTCGAAAATCCATCGTCACGAAGCTTCTTCGAGCGACCAAATGGACGAACACTATCGAATCGAAGACACCAGCGAAGTTCGTGCAGTTGCAGATGGATCTGGGGGTCACAAAACACAAGTGCGCGACGTTTTCCGAAGCGGAAATGTTGGCCGAAGTGGGTGTAAAAGATATCGTTTTGGCGTACAACATCATCGGACCGAATCTTGGCCGCACCGTCAAGTTCGTTGAAAAGTTTTCGCACGGCACGCTTTGTGTGACGGCGGATCAACACCGCAGGTCTCAATCCAGGTGGCTTGCACGTTTACGACGGACAAAACCACTAAATCGATGTCAACGAGTGGCGGTGGATGAATGTTGGAATCAAACGATCGGTTTCCGTGACCAGTTGGTTGCGGAAGGTTGGCCTATCCCACCGATCGTTGCGGGTGGCACGGGGTCGTTTCCTCCTTACGCGGAAAGGGATGATCCCGCCCTGGAACTAAGCCCCGATACGCTTGTGTTTCAAACTTGTGGGCTGCTGGGATGTTGCTGCGCGTGACCGTTGGTTGACGATATAACTGCTCAGAGTGGATGTGCCCACTTGGTCCCCTACCTAGCGTGTCATCACTTAGTCGGGATGTGCGCCCGTCGACGAGGATGCTGCCAAGTCACCGGTGCTGCAGATCGGGTCGATGCGGCGGTGCCCTGTATCCCGGAAATTACGCGTGAATGGCGGCGAGATCCGTCCGGGCCTCTAGAGCACACGATACACCCGGCCAGTTTGAGCGCCCTCGACACTCTTGGCGTACGCAAGCGCGCCACGAGCCGCCGGGACAGGCTCAAAGCCTCGGAAGAACGGGGTGTAGATCTCCATCGCCTCTTCGATAACTCCCGGACTCACGACGTTGATGCGTTGCCCTCGCGGCATCTCGATTGCTGCTGCTGCGACGAACGCGTTGATCGCGCCATTCACCATTGAGGCTGATGTGCCCTGCCGAATCGGATCGCTGTCGAGAACGCCGGTCGTGAGCGTGAACGACCCCCGTCCGACAGGTAGTCGCGACCGATCAGAACGAGATTGATCTGTCCCATGAGCTTGTCCTTCAAGCCGATCTCGTAGTCTTCCGCCACCATGTTTTCGAACGGAGCGAACTTGACCTTTCCGGTAGCGGAGACGAGAGCATCAACCGACCCGGCCCTCTCGAACATCGTCCGAATCGCCGTGCGGTCAGTGATGTCCGTCTGCAACTCACCGGACGATCGCCCGGCCGCGATGACCTCATGACGCTGCCCTAGCTCCGCGACGATCGCGCGGCCGATAGTCCCCGATGCTCCCACAACCAAGACCCTCATCAATCCCTCCGATGAATGCGTCGTTGATGGTGCCCCATCGTCACGATGAACTCGATGATCATTCCTGGGCGTGCCCAAGACGTGTTAGAGATCACTCGCCATGCCATCCTTGTCCTCCTAGTCCCTAGGGCTAATAGGATTTCCTCCCGTATGACACCTCCGACCGCAGGCGACTCGACCGATGCCGTTGATTAGACACTTCCCGAAGGCGCTCGTGTTGAGCGCCTTCCTCTCGCTGCCCACCGCAGTCTGGCTCGGGAGGGTGAACGCTCTCGTGGGCGTCCTGCTGGTCTACGTCGCTACCCGACTCGTGCGGGGCTGACAAGCTGCGGCCACGGCGATGAGGGCGAGTAGTAGGCGGTGCAGGCGTATGAGTCGCTTCAGACTTGCACGCATCGATTGTTCCTTGTGACGCGTGCGCTCGGGCATTCGCGATGCTCGAATGGGAGGAACGCATGTGTGGATGGGCGGCGACGGGTGAGCGGGGTGGACCCTCAAACCGGAGGGACAGAGGCATGGGGGTGTGCTCTCAGTCTGGCAGCGACTGATCGAACTCGAGGGCACCGCGCGAAGCGTGGTCGGGAATGGGTTCCGGATCGGCGGGGTCGAACCCATCGGTCTGATCGAACCCGAAGATGCCCTGGGGCGGAGCCCGCCACCTCCCGCTTGAGCTTCGTATCCGGGCTCGGTAGACCTCACCCATGCCTCCAGCTCCGATAGGGGCGAGAATCTCGACAGAATTCCTTTATCCGTCGCTCGAATCCAGCCACCCCGTTTGGAGCAAGTAGCGCGCGATGAGGCTGTAGATGTGGAGCGTCGTACCGTCGCCCTCGCTGATAGCATGCGATCGGTTGGGGTAGACCATGAGATCGAACGGCTTTCCGAGCTCGACGAACCGGTTCACGAGTCGCTCCGTTCCTTGATAGTGCACGTTGTCGTCCGCCGTGCCGTGAACGATCAGGAGTTTGCCTTTCAGGCCTTCAGCGAAATAGATGGGCGAGCCTAGGCGGTAGCCTTCGGCGTTTTCTTGCGGGAGCCCCATATAACGCTCTTGATAGATCGTGTCATAGAGCCTTTGATCGGGCACGGGTGCAACCGAGATGCCGACGTGGAAGATGTCGGGGAAGCGGAACATCGCGTTCAAGGTGTTCGACCCGCCGCCGCTCCACCCCCAGATAGCGACGCGGCTCCCGTCGATGTAGGAGCGTTGCTTGACGAGCGCCTGGACCGCGGCGGCTTGCTCTCTCGACGAAAGATCTCCCACGGTCCCGTAGACGATCTTGCGCCACGCCACGCCTTTTGCGGCGGGGGTCCCACGGTTGTCGAAGCTCGCCACGATGAAGCCGGCATTGGCGAGCGCGCGATGGAACAAGGAGCGGGCGCCAAACCATCGATTGAGAACGGTTTGCCCCGCGGGCTCGCCGTAGACGTAGACGAGGAGCGGGTATTGCTTGCTGGCGTCGAAATCGGCGGGTTTGAGTATCCACGCATCGAGCGTGACGCCCGGTTCGATCTCGAGCTCGAACATCGAGACGGGCGGGTCGAGAACACCCTCGAGCGCCGCTCGCAGGGCCGCATTGTCTTCGAGGGTTCTCATGGAGGTGTGATCGGGAAGTCGAACGAGATCGATCCGGGGTGGCTCGTCGAAGCTCGAGAACGTATGAAACGCCCATCGGCCGTTCGGCGACAGATCGTAGCCGTGGGTCCCGGTCTCGTCGCGCGGCGTCAGCCGCTCCGGAGGTGCTCCGCCTTCGATGCTCGAGCGAAACAGATAGCTCTCGGTCGCGCTCTCGGGCGATGCGATGAAAAAGAACCACTCTCCGGCCGAGTCGAGCCCCAGCGGTCGGATCACATCACCTTCGAAGCGCGTGATGAGCCGCTCCGCCCCGACTTCTCGGCGAACAGCGTAGGCCTGACGAAAACCGCTTTTTTCGCTGAGCCACACGAGCTCTTCACCGTCTGCGGTCCAATCCATGCGCTGGACGACCTCGACCCAAGTGTCGTTGCGATCCTCATGGATGAGGACGACGTCACCGGTCGTCGCGTCGGCGAGCAGCACCTCGTTCGTGTTCTGAAGGCGATTCAAATGCTGAAGGACGAGGTGGTTCTCATCGGCCCACTCCATCTTGGCCACATAGCTGTTGCGCGGATCGCCCGGCACCTTCATCCACGCCATCTCACCGCCCTCCGCGCTCACGACCCCAATGCGCACGGCGGAGTTGGTCGTCCCCGCTTTGGGGTAGGGAATGCGCAGCAAGCTCGGGTAGAGCTCGTCGGTATTATTAATGATAGTGAACTCGCCGATGCCTTCGGCGTCGAAATTCCAAAAGGCGATGCGTTTGCCGTCGGGGCTCCACCGAAAGGCGTCGCGAAGCCCGAACTCCTCTTCGTAGACCCAGTCCGACGTGCCGAAAATCATCGTCGGCGAGCCGCTCTCGCTCAGCGGCGTGACCGAACCGGTCGCCACATTCTCGACATACAAGTTGTTGGCCACGACATAGGCGACCCGCGTTCCGTCGGGCGAGAACTTGGCGAACATGAGTGAGGAGGGCGGGGCTACCCCACCGAGCTTCCGGAGCGCGCCGCTCGCGACATCGAGGACCCAGTAGTCGCCGCGCGTGTTCCGCCGCCAAACGCGGACGGTGTTGGTGAACACGAGCAGCCGTGCGCGATCTTCTGACCACTCGTAGCCGTCGATCTCGAGTGGTCGTGCCGCGTCCGGCGGGAGAAGCGCGCTAGCCGATACGAGCACCTGCCGTGTGCCGGTCTCGGTGTCATAACGCACGATGTCGTGCGCGTCCTCGACGGTCTCGGACGGCTCGACCGTCGTATAGGCGTCGCCATCGTCCAGCCACCGCGCCGGGCCAAAGCTTGCGGATGAGAAATCTTCGCTGTCGAAGATCCGCTCCAACCGATCTTGAAGCGCCGCCGGCACCTGGCCGTAGAGAGGCGCGACCACTACGCTGCAGAAAAACGCTGCGAGTATCAGTCGACATCCGCATCTTCTCGATGGCATCACGATCGCCTCCTTGGAATCCGCACGTGTTCGAGGGGGAATGGTAATACGTATGTCGACGGTCGGGAACAAAGACCGCGGGAAGGGAGACTCTCTGTGACGGACAGGCTCGCGAAAAGGGCGGCAAGATGCGGCCCGACACCTGATATTCGATGGTACACGTGGGGCTTCGAGGGTCGCAGCTACCTCGCCGTGCGAGTCGGCAGAGCGAGCTTGCCTTCGTCGGTGCAAATCGATGCGCAGGCCTGTATCGACGAGCTCTGCGCGATGGTGGACGCTCTGGTGGTCCCCGTTGATGCGATCGAGACCGACCACGCTCGCCAATCCGCCGTTGGTCAAGCACCGTCCCGGGGGGCACGCGGGGCCTGCCGCTACGTCGCCGGATCGTTAGCGGCGTTGGTAGGTGAGCGGGTGCGGTACCCACGAGGCGCGCGCGCGAGGGCCCCTGGTCAAATATCGGTGGGAGCGTCAGGTTGCCCTCCACTTTCGACCCCCTAGTTACCGAGACACCATGCCACGTCGCCCCGGGACCGCGTCGCAGTCGACCCTTTCGCGGAGGAGCTTCTTCGGAGCCGCCGCGGGCATCTCGCTGGGCCTCGCGGGTCTGAAGCGTTCCTGTGGCCTGGACGGCCTTCTTCCCGCACCTGTCCTCGGCTTCGGCCCCCTGGTGTACGACCCTGAGGGCCTGCTTGCTCTGCCGGAAGGCTTTAGGTACACGATCATCTCTCGTGCAGGCGAGCGCATGAACGACGGTTTCTACGTGCTGTCCAGACACGACGGGATGGCCGCGTTCCCCGGGCCCGACGGATCCACACTCCTGGTACGCAATCACGAGATGAACTGGGGTGCCCCTGGGCGGTTGGGGCCGTTTGGGCGCGATAACGAGCTTCTCGAGCGCCTCGATCCGGGGACGGTCTACGACATCGGAGCGAGCGGGCGGCCGGCGCTGGGCGGAACTACGACGCTCCTGTTCGACACGCGCGAGCAGCACCTGGTCGGGCACCGGCTGAGCCTCGCGGGCACGCTCGTTAACTGCGCCGGAGGCCCGACCCCCTGGGGAAGCTGGATCAGCTGCGAGGAGACGCTGAATAAGGTGGGCGAGGGTCGCCTCGAGGATCACGGCTACAACTTCGAGGTGCCTGCGACCTGGGACGGAGGGGTCGTCACGCCCGTTCCCCTCAGAGCGATGGGACGCTTCAAGCACGAGGCCGTGGCGGTGCACCCCGCGTCCGGCATCGTGTACCAAACCGAAGACCAGTGGGACGGACTGATCTATCGCTTCATTCCGGACCGCCCGGGCGAAATTGCGGCCGGCGGCCGCCTGCAAGCGCTCCGCATCCTCGATCAGCCTTCGATGGACACGCGAAACTGGGAGGGACAGACCGTCTTGCCCGGCTCGCCCCGCGCGGTGGGCTGGATCGACATGAGCGACGTGGAATCGCCGGACAACGACCTGCGCTTACGGGGCTTCGAGGCCGGGGCCGCCCGCTTCGCGCGGGGTGAGGGGATGTGGTGGGCCAACAACGCGGTGTATTTCGCCTGCACGAACGGCGGTGATACGAGAAAGGGTCAGATCTGGCGCTATGTGCCCAGCCCGTACGAGGGCACGTCGCGCGAGTCCGAGGAGCCCGGCACCGTAGAGCTCTTCATCGAGCCCAACGAAGGCACCCTGGTCGAAAACGCCGACAACCTGACCGGCGCCCCGTGGGGCGACCTGATCGTGTGCGAAGACGGCATCGGAGACGACTATCTCTTCGGTGTCACGCCCGCGGGTGAGACGTATAAGTTCGGCCACAATCAGGCGGGGATCGGCGAGTTCGCCGGGTCGTGCTTCTCACCGGACGGCACGACGCTGTTCGTGAATATGCAGCTTCAGGGTCTCACCGTGGCGATCACCGGGCCCTGGGAGCGGAGAGCGTAGCAGCCAGCGCGCTCGTGGATTCGGACATCGCTCGTCAGGCCCTTTCGCCGACCGACGGATCCGGGAGCGGGTGGCTCTCCGGAAGGACCAGATCTCCCAGGAAGAACCCCGCCAGCTCGGCGCGCCCTGCCAGGCCAGACTTCCGGTATACGGAGACCGCGTGCTGCCGGATGGTCCGCTCGCTCGGGCCCGTGAGCTTGCCGATGCGCTTGTGGCTGTGGCCCTTGAGCAGCATCAGCGCCGTCTCGCGTTCGGTCGGCGTCAGCGCCCATGACTCGAACTGAGCGCTCATTACCTTACCGAGCCCGTCGAGCACCCGCTGCGCTCGCTGTCGCCACGCGTCTCGCTCGGCCCGGCTGGCCGCCACGGTGAGCGTGAGCTGGCGCGCGAACGTGTTCGCCTGGTACCACTGCCTGCCGAGGTACACCGCGGCACCCAGACTCACGCCGATCATGACGAGCTCGAAGATCACGTGTCCGCCCAGCAGGGTTTGACGCTCGGACTGCTGGCGGCGGGGGCCGAAGTGGGTCACACGGGAGGAGCGCTCGTCTACACCCACGGGGCGGTGCAGGCGTACGTGACCTCCGGTCCGGCGGAGCGGGATGGCGCGGTTGGCGAGGACCACGAACGGGACGAGGACCACGACGATGACGACGACGAACGGGACGAGCTGCAGCGCCGGCGCTGAGAGGCGCCGTCAGCCGGTGGGGGGGGGCTGGAGGTAGGTCTCCCCGCCCAACACCGCCTCCCATGCGTCCAGCATCCGATCGAACGAGAAGCGCTCGCGGTAGCGCTCGCGTGCCGCTCGGCCCATGGTCGCGCGGAGAGCAGCGTCGCCCAGGAGACGCGCCACGGCTGCCGTGATCTGGTGGGTCTCGTGGCCCGTGATCAATCCCGGTGCCTCGCTTCCGGGGCCGGCCTCCAATCCTTCCCTGGCCCCCGACACGTCGGTCGACACCACCGGTACGCCCCGCGAGAGGGCCTCCAGCATGGCACCGGCCATGCCCTCCCGGTCCGAGGTGATGAGGAGCAAGTCGAGGGCGTCCATGACGAGCGCCACGTCGTCGCGGTGTCCGAGGAAACGGACCCGGTCGCTGAGGCCGACAGCTCCGGCGCGACTCTCGAGTTCCTCCCGCAGCGGCCCGTCGCCTGCCAGCACCGCGTGCACGGGCCGGTCCAGTGCGGCCACCACATCCAGGAACCGGTCGAAGCGCTTCTGGGGCACCAGCCGGCCCACCCCACCCACCAGCATGCCCTCCGTGGGCACGCCCAGAGCCCTACGGGCCTCGACTCGGGGCGTGGCCGCGCCCAGCGGGGGCAGCCCCTTGTAGATCGTAACGTACCGGTCTTCGAGTTCGGGCATGGCGCGACCGTACGCCTCGCGCATCGAGTCGGCCACGAAGACGACCCGGCCCACCCAGCGCTTCAGGACGAAGCGGTACTTGGCACTCCGGGGCGTGTCCGTCGAGAGCCCGATCCTGGCCACGACCCGGGGCACCTTGGCCATGCGGCCGGCCAGCGCGGCCAACCAGAGCTTCCGGAACGTGCCGACCACGAGCGCGTGGGGCCGTTCACGCCGGAGCTCGCGGTTCAGCCGGAGGGCGTCGTGCAGCGCCACGTCGCCCCCCAGCCGCAGGAGCCGCGTCTCGACACCCCTGGCCGTCGCCCTTTCCGCTACCAGCGGCCGGTTGCAGAAGAGCGTGACGTTGTGGCCGCGCTCGGAGAGCCCGGCCAGGAGGTCGGCCAGAGCGATCTCCGCTCCGCCCCACTCCGGCGCCCCGTTGTGCGCTACGATGCGGAGGTGACGATCCGTCGACATCAGCTCAGCGAGTCCATGACCCCGTGGCGGTCACCGAGACGATGCGGTCCTAACTGCCGATGTACTTGTCTACTGGGATCGCGAACGGGACGACAACCCGATTCCGGTCCTTCGGCGATGGCTCGATCACTTGAGCACATAAGGGGAGTTCGGGTTTGAAGACTCACAAGCTGCAAGGCGGAATTCAATTGGAAGCCCGCACTCGACCTAACACTTTCCATCTTCATTTGACGTTGAACACAAGAGCAAAAAATCCGTTCTTTACAATTGTCTCATCAATTCGCGCGTTTGAAACACAATCCAGGCCGCATCCGAATACTCATCATCCAGACCGAGCCTTGACAGCCCCACCAAATGTTTAAACTTCAACACATCTCCAACGGAAGTCCTGATCGATCCCGAATCCATACGAGTCCTCCTTCATATTCCACATCGTTGCCGAGAACCCGTCACCTCCGTCGCGTGTCCAGTAGCTGGGAAATTCCGGCAAACCGAGCTGTTCCCGTTGCGCGTGAATCGCTTCAACCAACAGAGACGCGTTGGGAGGGCTTTGTCGCCATCCACCGATCGATCAAATCTAAACACAGAAAAGTATAAATAAGATGTACCTAGTAATATTTATTGTTTTGGTACTGTGCTTTTTTTGGAAATACCCCCATTGGAGATACACCCAATTGAGGATGTCCAGGATACTCCCTCATCTCAGCAAATCGGATAAAATTTTGGACGTAGGATGTGCGGATTGTTGTCTTACAAAACGCTTGCAAACCATGGGATACGAAATAACTGGGTTAGATGTGGTCAACGAAGGAAAATTCTTTCAACCAACAATTTACGATGGAGGAAGATTCCCATTCCCTGACAATTCATTTGATGTGATTATTTGCGCTTTTGTGTTACATCATATCCCAAATTATTTAGAGACATTGGAAGAAATTCAGCGTGTAAGTCGCAAATCAGTTCTCATATTTGAAGATACACCCAAAAATCAATTCGATTGGAAACTTGCAAATCTGCATGAGTCTTCCAAGTGGGGTCGCGGAAATTTCCATCAAGAAAAGGAGTGGGTTGATATTTTCAAGGCCAATTTTTCTAGTGTCAATGCACAGCCAATTTCCCGGTTTGAATTTCCATTCTCCAAACAACCGTTTTTCTATCCAATGCCTGCCAATTTATTCATACTAACACCATGAAATTTCAGTTACCGAATTCCCCGGTCGCACGAGCGCGCTGAAGCCATCGCCCATTGGAAAGCTTGTAACAAGAAATCAGCCTAAAGTTGCTCCCCAGGAGAGGTGTGTCCGGACCGGGGTCGCAGCACCCGATACGAGAAGACTACTCCCCCTTCAGCGCCTCTATCGGCTCGATCCGGGGCCCACGACGTGCGGGGCCGAGCGCAGCAAGAAGCCCCACGAGGCTCATGAAGCCAGCTTGAGGTCCAACCAGGATCGAACGGCCTGAAGCGTTTCCGCTGGTGAGTCGATCCAGCGAATCCTACGGACTGGTTGGGACGAGGCTGTAGCAGCCTTGCAGCGGAGTCGCACCTCCAAGCTCCGCAGCACATATTAGCGTCGCAGTACAATCACGGGTTGACCGCGCGGTCACGTGATGGCCATCCCAATCATTGGAGGTTTCAATGACCCGCAGACCATGCTTGGCTGCGGCGGCACTCTTGATACCTCACGTGTGTGTGGCTCAGAGTGCGGACGAATCTCCTCGACTTGTGGACGTCGATGGCCAGCGCCTTGAGGTAGTCCAACGAGGGCAGGGGCAGCCCGTCGTCGTCGTGGAGGCGGGGAGCGGTCTTGATTGGAGGAATTGGATTCCGATCATGGACTCCATCGCCCCACTTACGAGGGTTGTCAGCTATTCCCGTGCTGGCTACGGGAATTCGGACGCCCCTTCCACGCGGCGCACGCCACTTCAGATCACATCAGAGTTGCACGCGCTTCTGAAAGCGATCGATGCCGCCCCGCCCTATGTCTTGGTCGGCCACTCGCTCGGCGGCCTTTACATGCGGGTTTTTGCGGCACAGTACCCTGATCAAGTCGCGGGTCTCCTCCTAGTGGATTCCCCACACGAGCGTGGGTGGCTGGAATTCGATGCCCTATCGCCGGGCTCGCTCGCGGACACCAAACAGTTCATTGACTCATTGCAAGTCGCTCGACCTGGGGAGGGGCGAACACAGGAGTGGATTGACCTTTGGCCGAATATGCTTCGAGGAGCCCTCCCCGAGGCCTATCCTCTTCCGAACGTGCCGACCGTCGTTCTCACATCCCTCCAGACTGACCCTGAATCCACATCGGTCGTCCAAACCGAGGCCGGTCGGCAGCTCTCGCGCAGGTTGCAGAGTGAGTTCTTCGGACACACCACTCAGGGAGCGCATGTCGTAACCCAAAGCGGTCACAACATTCATATGGAGGAGCCGGATCTCGTGGTAGAATCGATCCGGTCGCTCGTCCAGAGTGTCCGCATCCGCGACGGCGAGATACTCTCGGATGAAGAGCGCGCAGTGTACGAAGGGGTCTATGAACTAACCCGTCTTGCGACTTCTCTGTTTACTCTGCAGACGATCAGCTCTTCGCGCGCTGTCCAGGGCAAAACCCCATTCGACTGAAGCGCCGCGGCGATCACGTATTCCTGCTTTCCTCCGATGCGAACATTCGCCTGAAATTTGTCGTCCAGGGGGGTCGGGCCACGGGCTTCACTTTGTACCGAGGGGGACGAGTAGCGAACGCGGAGCGAAAGCCGTAATGGGTTTGGATCGGCTCATAAGGGTCGACAATTAGCCAAGGAGGTAGTGTGAGAATCTCAATCCAAGAACTAAGCGAACTGTCCCGCAAAGCAATTCTCAAGTATGGCTACTCAGAGGCAGAAGCCGAAATAATATTGGACATGCTCATGTATGCTCAACTGAGGGGCAACGATCAAGGCATCGTCAAATTGATCGGTGAAGGAATGCCAAAGCATGAAAGGGCACAAACACCAACGATAGAAAAGAACACTCCCACCACTGCAATAATCAACGCAAATCTCTCAATGGAAGCTATCGCCATGGTACAAGCCGTAGACATGGTAATAGAAAAGGCCAAAGAAATGGGCATAGCAATAGTGGGGACACATACGGGTCATGGATCCTCTGGCGCGATCGGCTACTGGTCACGAAGGATTGCGGACGCGGGTTTAGTTGGCATTACTATGTCGAGTTACCCTTACGGAATGGTACCTCCCAGCGGCTCTTATGAACCTTTATTTTGTACCAATCCGATAGCTTGGGGTGTTCCTACCGATGCCGAACCGATCGTCTTGGATATGTCATCATCAGGCATATCCTATTTTGGTTTGATAGAAGCAAAAACCCAAGGAGTCCGAGTCGCTGAAGGGCTCGGTTATGACAAGGAAGGGAACGAAACAACAAATCCTTCTGAAATTATGGAAGGGGCCATCAGGCCGTTTGATAAGGGATTCAAGGGCGCCGGACTTGCCTTGATGGTTCAGATCATAGGAGGAGCCTTGGTTGGCGGGGACTTCTTGAATGAAAGCGACCATGATGGAAATGTCGTAATTGCGATCGACCCCGAATCTATGATAGGAATGCAGAGGTTTATCGAAGAAACGACAAAAATGACCAAGGCAATAAAACAAGCAAAGAAGCTCGACGGCGTGGAAGAAGTGATGATTCCAGGGGAGCGTGGAGATAAGATCAGATCCAAACTGCTTGATAGTGGCGAAATTGAAGTGGAAGATAATTTGTTGAATAGCTTAAAGAGTTTTGTGGAAGCCAACTGAACGCCCGCGACAGCGCCCCGATGAGCAGATGACCTTCCACCGTTCGACTCTTGCGGTGCTTTCGCTAACTGCTCCCTTGGAGGCTTGGTAGAACGTCCCCGGACAAACCGATCAGTGCGCGTCGCTCCATGGCAAGGGCAGTCAGGGAAGGAAAAACAAAGGCCCTTGATAACCTGAGGGGGCAGGGCCAAACCAGTCAACTCGCGGGCTCCCGCCAGTGTACGGGGGACAAGCGTGCGCTCGGGCATTCGCAATGCTCGATCGGTGACGTGGCGTTCGAGCAGACCGTGGCGGTGGAATTATCTGAGCACCCGGTGGCGCAGCACCCGGTGGCGCAGCACCCGGTGGCGCAGGGTCTGCTGAAGCTGGTCCCAGTCGGAGGCCGTGAGGTGGGTGGTCTCGTGGAGCTGGACCGAGCCCTCGGACCCTCGCCGAACACGCCGTCGATGACCCCTCGGCGGCCTCTGTGAGGAGGGCGAGCTCCGGCCAGCTTGCGTCGGGCCGTGGAATGCGGGAGGTTCCCGCACGTGTCGAACCGGACGCCTCCGCCCGGAGCCGAATCGTGCACTCTCCCCTACCCTGCGAGGAGTCATGAAAGTCACACTCGGAAAAGTCCTGGTCGCCCTCTTGGTCGCGACCTCCTCCCTGTACGCACAATCGGGCAGCGATCGGTTGAGCATGGAGGTATTCCGCGGCCTCGAGTTCCGCAGCATTGGCCCGGGCCTGACGACCGGCCGCGTCTCCGACCTCGAGGTCGATCCCAACAACTCCAACGTCTGGTATCTGGCGGTCGGATCCAGCGGTCTGTGGAAGACCGTCAACCGGGGCAACACCTGGACGCCGATCTTCGACGAGTACCCGTCGTATTCGTTGGGTGCCGTCGTCGTCGATCCACGCGACTCGAACGTCGTTTGGCTCGGCACCGGTGAGAACATCCACAATCGCAGTACCTCATACGGCGACGGCATCTACAAGTCGTCCGACGCCGGCGCCACCTGGACGCAGGCAGGCCTCACCGATTCACAGAAGATCCAGAAGATCCTTATCGACCCGCGCGACTCCGACGTCGTATACGTGACCGCGGCGGGTCCGCTGTGGAATTCCGGCGGCGACCGGGGCCTCTACAAGACCACCGATGGCGGACAGACCTGGAGCCGCGTGCTGTACGTCAGCGAGGACACCGGCATCGCCGACGCCGTGTTCCATCCGGAGGACCCCGACGTGATCTACGCCGCCGCCTACGAGCGACGGCGCCATAACGCCATGACCATCGGGGGCGGCCCGGAGGCCGGGATCTTCAAGACGACCGACGCCGGCGCCACGTGGGAACGCATCGAGAACGGCATTCCCCAGGTCGACAAGGGGCGCATCGCGCTAGGCGTTGATTTCCGCAACTCCGATCGCGTCTACGCCATGGTCGTCGCCCAAGGCGACAACGGCGGTTTTTTCCTGTCGGAGGACACCGGCGAGTCGTGGACGCGCATGAGCGACTACTCGGGCGGTGATCCCCAGTACTACGGCGAGATCTTCGTCGATCCGCATCGGCCCAACACCATCTGGAACATCGAAGTACGGATCATGCGCAGCACCGACAAGGGCGCCACCTGGGAGCGCATGAACTTCAGCATGCACGTCGACAACCACGAGATCACCTTCGACGAGACCGACCCGATGCACATGTGGATCGGCAACGACGGCGGTTTGTACGAGACGTACGACGGCGGCGACACCTGGCGCCATTTCACCAACCTGCCGCTGTCGCAGTTCTACCGCGTGAGCGCCGACAACTCACGACCGTTCTACCGGGTGTGCGGCGGCGCGCAGGACAACGGCACCATCTGTGGGCCCTCGCGAACGCTCAACTTGGCCGGCATTCGCACCAGCGATTGGTACCGGGTCGGCGGCGGCGACGGCTTCCAGGCCTACATCGACCGCACCGATCTCGACATCGTCTACGCCCAGTCGCAGAACGGTTCGCTCAACCGCCTCGACCTGAGCACCGGTCAGAGCGTCGGCATCCGCCCGACCGGGGGCGACCGCGGCGACCAAGACCGCGGCCGCTGGCATTGGGACAGCCCCCTTCTGCTGAGCCAACACGCGGCGGGACGCATCTACTACGGGGGCCACCGGCTGTATCGGAGCGACGACCGAGGCGACAACTGGACCCCGGTGAGCGGTGACCTCACGCGCAACCTCGACCGCACCGAGATGCCGATCATGGGCCGCATCTGGCCGGAGGACGCCGTCGGGCTGCATTTGTACACCACGACGATGAGCGTCATCACGACGTTCGACGAGTCGCCGCTCGTCGAGGGCCTCCTGTACGTAGGTAGCGACGACGGGCTCGTACAAATCTCGGAAGACGGCGGCGAAAACTGGCGCCGCATCGAACGCATTCCGGGGCTTCCGGAGCAGATCTACGTCACCGATGTGTTCGCCTCGGCCCGCGACTCCGAAACCGTCTTCGCCACGTTCAACAACTGGCAGCGCGGTGACTTTCGACCCTGGGTTCTGAAGAGCGCGGATCGCGGTCGCACCTGGACAAACATCACCAGCAACTTGCCGGAGCGCTCCGGCGCCTGGTCGATCGTGCAGGACCACGTAAACCCCGATCTGTTGTTCGTGGGCCTCGAGTTCGGCGTGTACTTCAGCGTCGACGGCGGCCGCCAGTGGACCGAGTTGCGCAACGGCATCCCGAGGATGCAGGCGCGCGATCTGCACATCCAGCGCCAGTGGACCGACCTCGTGGTAGGCACGTTCGGTCGCGGCACCTACATCCTCGACGACTACACGGCGCTTCGCGACGTCAACACGGAGACGCTAGCGGCGGACGCCTGGTTGTTCCCGCTGCGGGCCGCGCCGCTGTTCAACGAGCTCGGCCAGGTGCGCGCCGCTTGGGGCGACGTCGCCGAGGCGAACCCGCCGTTCGGCGCCACCCTGACCTATCACCTGCGCGAGCCGATTGCCGGTGGAGCGCAACTCGTGCTGACGATCACCGATGACGCTGGCGAACGGGTTCGTCGCATGGAGCTGTCCGGCGAGGCCGGTGTGCACCGGGTCTCGTGGGACCTGCGTCACGATCCCCCGCCGCCTCCCCCCGCCGGCACCCCCGCCGAGCGTGGTGGACCCGGTGGCCGGGGCGGCCAGGACGAACAGGGCGCTCGAGTAGAGACCGGACGCTACACGGCAACCCTCGGCCGGCTGGTGGGTGAAGACGTGACCGACCTGGGCGAGCCGCAGACGGTGTTGGTGGTGCCGCTGGAGCGCTAAACGAACCTGGCCCGCATACCTCAACCGGTTTCGTCGCGCGGGCGTGGGAAAGAGCGCGCGCCGGTAGGGCACCGGAGGGCTTGGTTCCAACCGCACCCTCGGACATTACGAGATCCTCGTCTCGCTCGGATTCGGCGGGATGGGTGAGGTGTACCTTGCCCACGACGCCACGCTCGATCGCGAGGTCGCCATCAAGATCCTGCCGACCGACCTCGGTGCCGATCCGACGCACCTGGCGCGATTCAACCGTGAGGCCAAGCTCCTGGCATCGCTGAAGCACTCGAACATCGCGACGATTATGGCCTGGAGGAGCACGACCCGACGGGAGAGGCCACCGGCCTGACCGCGCCCGGAGAGCTCGCCGGCACCATTCCATACATGAGCCCGCCAGTGTACGGGGGGCAAGCGTGCGCTCGGGGATTCGCAATGCTCGAATGGGACGAACGCATGTGTGGATGGGCGGCGACGGGTGAGCGGGGTGGACCCTCAAACCGGAGGGACAGAGGCATGGGGGTGTGCTAATTGCGGTGGGGAGCCGCAACAGCTGGGGAGCCGGGTCCCGGTTTTAGAAGGGGACATCGCTCTGCGATGTCCCCTTCCCCTTCAGTGCTCCTAATCGTACGGACCCCTCACGTCACCCTCTCCGCCGAGCCCGACACCCTGCGTCGGGCTCGGTCTGTACACGGCCGTCAGGTCATCCCAGCGAAGAATTCGATGTGGCCGCTCATGACGCGCTCCATCTCGGTGGGGCTCGGCTCGAGCGACCACTCGCCCACTTCGCGTGTTGCGCCAAGCACGATGCCGTCCCGGCGCGGCAGCATGTACAACCCACCGCCGACCGTCATGTAGTCGACATCGGGCTGGGGCAGGAGCACCGTGAGCTGGCCCTTGACCGGATGGAGCTCCTCGTCGCCGAACAGCTCCTTGGCGCCCAAACCGGTGCAGTTCATGAGCACCGGTTCGTCCAGGCTCAGCAGCTGATCGGCGCTCTCGAACTCGCGCACGACGACCCGCCCGCCGGCCAGCCGGAAGTCTCGCAGAATCGCGTTCAGGTACACCCCGGGCTCGAACCGCATCGTCCAGCGCCGGCGGACGTACGGGGAAGAGAAGGGATGTTGATCCGGCTCGAGCTCCACGGTTTCAGGATACAGATCGGTGATGAGCTGCCCCAGATCGCCCTGCTGCGCTTCTGGGTTGGGCGGGCTCTCGGAGACGCTGTAATACGGCAGCCAGCGGATGCCGTACGCCTCACCAAGGTAGTCTTGGAAGTACCGGTGGGAGAGGCGCGTGGCCTTGTGCCACACTTCGGTGAACTCCGGCGTCGTGTGGTCCGGATCCGAGGCGCCGGCCGGCCCGAACCACGCGGCCGACATGTTGGACGTCGTGCGCGGCGGCAGGTCTTTCGCGTAGATGGTCACCGCGAACCCCTGTCGCTGCAGCAGCCGAGCGGTGGACAGTCCCACCACACCGGCGCCGATCACGGCATAACGTGTCTCGCCGGTCTTCAGCGCTTCGTCCGTCGCGAGGTGGGCGGTGCCCCATGAGAGGGACATGCCGCTTCCGCCGTGGCCGTAGTTATGGATGACCGTCTTGTCGTTGACCCGCTCCGATTTGAGGACGAACCCGGATGGGCGCGTCGGACGCAAGCCGACCGTCGTTCGAATGACCCTGTCCGGGGAGACGTGCACCTTCGTCAGCCTGGAGGCCCCGGTCGCCGGTGCGGCGCAGCCAGAGCCGAAACCCGCACCGACCACGGCGGCACCGGCCGCTTTCAGCCACGTCCGTCGATCAACTGCTGGGCTCGTCATCAACTCCTCAACTTTGTGACTGGCCGGTGAGCGAACCTGGACGGTATACGCTTTCGTATACGACAGTAGACGTCCATTCTGGTCGGGGTGGGTGGGCTGGTCAAGTGGGAGTCGTCAGTCGACAGTCATCAGTCTTCAGTCTCCGGTCATCAGGTCTTGCTCGGCGAGCTCTTGCTGAGGGCTGACAGCTGGGGCTGGTCAAGAATTTCGGCAAACTACCTCTCATCGCCGCCGATCGGGCGAAGCTGTCGCAGGTTCCGCGCTGCGCCGGATCCTCTAACCCCATCACGAGATCGTGGTGGCCGAAGGAGGCCTGGAAGGCCTTGCCGAGTTGGAGCGTGACAGCGGGTTTGACGTGATCCGGGATGAAGCATCCCTACTCTCGATCCCGGGCAGAACTCCTGGAACGGTCACGCGTGAGTGAGCGCCATCTAGGTTCGACCCGGCCGACCCGGACGCGCGGATCGTCAGCTTCCGGCTGTATCCGGCCTCAGCGCCCGCACCTGCTTGCCGGCGCGCCAGATTTCCTCGTCGCCAAGCGCGGCGAGCTCCTCTTCGAGCCGGTCGCGGTAGTCCTCGGCGCCGCAGGTCTCGATCACGATCCGGGCCTCGTTCCCCGACCTGACGCTCTCGTAGAGCTCGTCGAAGAGAGGCGCCACCGCGTCCCTGAACCTGTGCCGCCAGTTGAGCGCCCCCCGCTGCGCGGTCGTCGAACAGTTCGCATACATCCAATCCATGCCGTTCTCGGCGACCAGAGGCATCAGGCTCTCGGTGAGCTCCTCGACCGTCTCGTTGAAGGCCTCGGACGGCGAGTGGCCGTTCTTTCGCAGGCAGGTGAACTGGGCCTCGAACACGCCCGCGATCGCGCCCAGCAGCACACCCCGCTCTCCGGTGAGGTCGGAGAGGACCTCCTTCTCGAAGTCGGTCTCGAACAGGTACCCGGAGCCGACACCGATGCCGAGAGACACGACCCGATCCCGTGCTCGTCCCGTCGCGTCCTGGAAGATCGCGTAGCTCGAGTTGATCCCTTTGCCCTGGAGGAAGAACCGCCGAAGTGACGTCCCCGAGCCTTTGGGTGCGATCAGCACGACATCGATTCCCTCCGGTGGGACGACCCCTGTGTCGTCCTTGAAGGTCACCGCGAAGCCATGAGAGAAGTACAAGCACTTTCCGGGCGTCAGGTGCGGGAGGAGCGTGCTCCACTGTGTGATCTGTCCCGCGTCGGACAGCAGGTACTGGATGATCGTGCCCCGCGCGGCCGCCTCTTCGATCTCGAAGAGATCGTCGCCCTCCACCCAGCCGTCGGCGACGGCCTTGTCCCAGCTCCGCGTGCCCCGCCTCTGTCCGACGAACACGTTGAAGCCATTGTCCTTGAGATTCAGCGCCTGTCCGGGACCCTGAACCCCATAGCCGAGAACGGCGATCGTCTCGTCCGCAAGGTACTCGATTGCTCTCTCCAAGGGCCACTCATCTCGAGTGACCACGGTCTCCAACTCGTCACCAAACTGAATCTGCGCCATGTGTGCCGTCGCCTCCGTATGCCCGCGTACCGAGACGCGTGCGTTGTGATTTTCGGGCCCTAGTCCGCCACGTGAGTGTCGAAGATCGGCGAACCCTTTGCCACCGCGACGGCGCCGCTCCGCGCCACCGACTCGATTTCGGCGAAGGCCGCGACGTTCTTCATGAAGAGATCGATCTCGGGCCCGCTCCCGATCAGCTCCAGCGTGCCGTGCCCCTCGTCGTAGCCCAGGATTTGTCCGCCGAACTCCTCCAGCATCGCCGCGAGCTCGGCCCGAGAATCCTCGGGCGCGCGCACCTTGAACAGAGCCAGCTCACGCTCGATGTGATCGGTGCCGGTCAGGTCGACGATGCTCACCACATCGATCAGCTTGCCGAGCTGGTTGGAGATCTGACGGATGACGGCGTCGGAGCCGCGCGTGACGAGGGTCACCCGTGAGACTCTCTCGTCGTGCGTAGGGGCCACGTTCAGGCTCTCGATGTTGTAGCCCCGGGACGAGAAGAGGTTCGCGACGCGCGAGAGGGCGCCGGCCTGGTTATCCAGGAGAATGGAGATGATGTGTCGCATTTCGGTGCGTTCGCCGCGGCACTACAGCAAAGTGTAAAAGTCGCGTAGGGGCGGTGCCTATTGCAATGGGCCAGGGCCTCGTCGACCTTCCAGCGCCATGGACACACAGGCTCGACCCAAGCCCAGTCAGACGTATGCCCCCTCTGGCCGCGTCATGAGCGGCGCGGACATCATCGTGCACGTGCTCGCGGACGAGGGGGTGGAGACCATCTTCGGGTACAGTGGCGGCGCGATCCTGCCAACCTATGACGCGGTGTTCCGCTACAACGCGGAACACATCGAGGGCGGCGTCGAGCCGATGTCGCTCATCGTTCCGGCCAACGAGCAGGGTGCCGGGTTCATGGCCGCGGGCTTCGCGCGGGCGAGTGGACGGGTCGGCGTGGTGATGGTGACCTCGGGTCCGGGAGCGACGAACTGCGTCACACCGGTACGGGACTGCATGGCGGACTCGGTACCGATCGTCGTCATCTGCGGGCAGGTGCCCACCGAAGCCGTCGGCACCGACGCGTTCCAGGAAGCACCCGTGGCCTCGATCATGGGCGCCGTCGCCAAGCACGTGTTTCTGGTGACTGATGCGGAGGAGCTCGAGTCGACCGTCCGGACGGCGTTCGAGATCGCCCGCACGGGGCGGCCGGGCCCGGTGGTGGTGGACGTGCCCAAAGACGTGCAGAACTGGGAGGGCCCCTTCCATGGCGAGGGCCGACTGCCGATACCGGGGTACCGGCACCGGATGGAAGGCGTCTACGCCAACACGCTCGGAGAAGACCGGTGCCGGGAGTTCTTCGCGATGCTCGGGGAGAGCAGGCGACCCCTGATGTACGTGGGCGGAGGCGTCATCAAGGGGGAGGCGAGCGCGGAGATGCGCGCGCTGGCGGAAACGTTCCGGATTCCGGTCGTGACGACGCTGATGGGGCTGGGGAGCATGGACACGACCCATCCGCTCTCGCTTCACATGTTGGGCATGCACGGGATGGCGTACGCAAACTACGCCGTGGACGACTGCGACCTGCTCATCGCGGTGGCGGCCCGCTTCGACGACCGGGTCGCGGGCGTCCCGACGGCTTTCGCGCCCAAGGCCCGGCGGGTCCTCCACTTCGACATCGACCCCTCCGAGATCCACAAGGTCAAAAAGGCCGACTGGCACTACGTGGGGCGACTCAGGGAGGCACTCGCTGCGCTCGCCGCTCACGGGGTCGAGACAGGCTTTGAGGGAGACTTCTCGGAGTGGCACGCCGAGATCGCGGACCTCAAGGCGACATACGCCCTGAACTATGACCGCGAAAGCGAGCTCATCCAGCCCCACTACGTCATCGAGACGATGAACCGGATCACCAAGGGTGAGGCGATCATCTCGACGGGGGTTGGCCAACACCAGATGTGGGCCGCGCAATATTGCGACTTCCGAGAACCCAACCTGTGGCTGACGTCGGGAAGTATGGGGACGATGGGTTTCGGGCTGCCCGCGGCGATCGGTGCGCAGTTCGCTCGCCCGGACAAGCTCGTGATCGACGTGGACGGCGACGGCAGCATGCGCATGAATCTCGGGGAACTCGAGACCGTGACCACGTATGATCTGCCGGTCAAGGTCATGGTGCTGAACAACTATGGTGACGGCATGGTCATGCAGTGGCAGCGCCTCTTCTTCAAGGGGCGTCTGTCGGGGAGTGACAAGTCGCTGCGCAAGAAGGACTTCGTGAAGGCCGCCGAGTCCGACGGCTTCCCGTACGCCGTTCGATTGGATCGCAAGGACGACGTCACCCGGGTCCTCGAGGAATTCCTGAGCTTCGAGGGGCCGGCGTTCCTCGAGGTGATCATCGACCCAGAGGCCGGCGTCTACCCGATGGTCGGGCCGGGTCTATCCTATCGCGATATGATCACCGGCGACTTCATTCCGAACCGGTACGATGGGGAGGGGCCCACAGAGCCCGACCCATCGGAGATGTTCTAGGGCTCCATTCGGCCCTCAGCACACGTCTGGTAGCACGGTGGTAGAGCTCCCCTCCTATGTGATGAGATAAAGCTCCTCTTGCGGCGGAGACAAATATTCGATTCCACTTTCGGTGGCAAGCGCCTGCTCATGATCCCACCAGAATAGATATTGGTCTTCGTGTTCTGGGGAAGGCCATGGCATATACATGAAGAACTCTATAACGAAGTGGTGATTGGGTGGGAGCGGGATGTCCCACATCCACTCGGGACCGTAAGTGCCAATCCTGGGGCCAAAATAATTCTCAAACGTCCTCTCACGCGCTCCTTTCCCCATGGCATGGAGATCGATATTGAGGTGGGTCTTTTCAGGGTCAAAACCTGCGGCATATGCGGAAAAATCATTCCTTGGGGTGAACAAATGCAACAACTGGTCGTCCCGGAGAATTATTCCTTCCTCTTCGAAAACGGCCGTGAAGTTAGTGACTATTTCACGAGGGGTGAGGCCCACCTTGATGTGTTCTGCCAAAACCTCATCAATTCTCCGATATCTTGCCCAGAGTTCCTCGATCTCTGGAGGCGGTTCAGTCTCTCCCTCACGGAGCACGTAGGCGTACATACCCTGACTCGGGGCTGCGATGATGTCGCCTCCCTCGATCACAACGTTCTCATGACCCGGAGTCCGTCCCCTTTGTGATACGCCGGTGCCTCTACGGCGAAAAACGGTCACTCCGACCTCGCGATTCCTCGTCACACCCGGCACGATCTCCCTCAAAAGCTCTCGTTATGCGCTCAACTTCGTCCTCACGCATCTTCTTGAGTAGCTCAACTTCACTTGGCACCGGTCTGGCTATGTACTCCATCATCACGAATTCAGACGAAACGATCCGGTCGGCGTATTTGTCGCCGAGCTCCTCGGCCAAGAGGAGGTAGTCGGTATGCGAGAGGCCGTCTTGTGCTCTTGTCGTGGTCGGATAGGGCCCCAGGTCGAGCTTGAAGTTCAGAGCGATTCGTTCGGGGTCACGTTCTTCAACGAATTCTCCGAGGCCCTGGAATCGATAATCGTATTCCGTCTCCGGCCCTCCCGGCGGTTGCTTCACGAGAACCGGGTCGTGGACTATGTCGTAGGCTCGTGATTCCTCGACCGACTCGGTCTCCCAAGTCACCCTCCATGTTTCTCCAGCATGTGAAGCTCCCCAGCGACGTCCGAGAACCGCACGTTCGATCCGGTCGCCGCCGCGGTCCGTGAAGACGAAAACACCGGATGTGCTCCCCAAGTCTTCCGCACCGAAGGAATCCGGAATGGTCTCTCTCATCACATGAATCGACATATCGACATCGTTCTTCCTCATGACTTCAGGCAGGACGATATCGAACTTTTCGCGACGAATCCGATGATTCCATTCGCGCAGGGCGGCCACTTCCTGAGCTTGTGCTTCGGTCGTCGCCGTATCGGTCGATTCCGCGTCGACCCTTTCAGAACTGCAGGAACAGAAGAAAACGGACACAGGAATGATCAAGACCGAAGCAATTCGAATAGACATTAGACACCCTCCCTCAGTGGCCCACATCGTGCCTACTTCCTGTCCGCCACCCCAAGCGTCCGACTCCCAGGGATAGGAAAAACAAAGGCCCTCGATAACGTGAGGGGGCAGGGCCAAACCAGTCAACTTGCGGGCTCCCGCCAGTGTACGGGGGCAAGGAGGCGGACCCCCTCCCTGGGGGGAGGTGGCCTCTGTGAGGAAGGTCTTGAGGTGGTGCTGGACGAGCGGGTAGAGCGGCGTCTGAGTG
Source organism: Longimicrobiales bacterium (assembly GCA_965238005.1). Classification (GTDB taxonomy): domain Bacteria; phylum Gemmatimonadota; class Gemmatimonadetes; order Longimicrobiales; family Gaopeijiaceae; genus CBDCKN01. The sequence goes on along the minus strand of OZ250165.1, from coordinate 297,529 downwards.
GGACGGCGCCGGCGGTAGACGGGCCCACAGTTTGGTGCGGTGGGGAGAAGGGGTGGCCCTGATCGAAAGCCGACCCCTCTAACTTGCCACCTCTCCGATTCCCTAAATCTGCGCCCGCTCAAGGTTGTGGCGCAGTAGAATCGCGAGACGTTACCTTTTGCAATCTTTCTCAGCATAATGACACTCGAGACCAGGGAGACAGGAGAATGAAGGCCCACCACAAGCTCTCTACGATCTTCGCGCTCGCAGCGGGAGGCTCCATCCTCGTAGCGGCGGTCGCGCCGGAAATGGCGAGCACATTCCACGAGCGCAAGGAGGTTGCGGGCCTCGCGATCGTCTTCGGCGCCGAGCCCGAGCCCGCGCTCACCGAAGAGATGCAGTTTCTGCGGTGGCGGGTGAGCTCGCTGGGCAGTGAGGAACCCTACACAGAGCTCTCCGGCGAGGTCGTGATCAGCTTCGACGGCGAAGAGCAAGGCACGTTCCCGGTGCGCGGGAGGCGCGGCACGCCTGGCAGCTATCAAACGCGCCACATCTTCACCGAGCCGGGAGAGTACGAGACGGTCCTGAGCTTCAAGAAGGGTGAAGCCGAGGAGATGCACACCGTCGACTTCAACTTCAACATCAACGCCCGCTCGTCACTCGAGCTTCCCCGTCGCAGGGGCACTGGTAGGCGTCCCACCCGACGATGACCGCCCCGATTTTGCGCGCGAGGACGTGGCACAATCGGATACGGACGTAATGATGTGCTGACAATGGGCTCGATGAACTTCGTTGAACGGGTGGCCGCCCGCGTCCTCGGGGAGGAGACCGATCCGGCTTCGGACCGCCTGTTTCACTCGGGATCACTTAACGCTTTCTTCGCACGCGGTGTCATCATTCAAGCACGGATTCGTCAACCTCATTCCGCCCCGCGGAGGTATCCATGCGTCATCAGGCCCCGTGGCTCCTCACTGCGCTTGCCGGTCTCGGCCTCGTCTACGGTGAGTCAGCCGCGCAAGACGCCGACCAGGTGAAGAAAGTCCCCGACTTCGATCCGGACCGGGCCATACTCGCGGAGCGGCCGAACTTCGATGCGTTCAGGCAGAAGGAGACACAGTCGCTCGCCGATGCCCTCAAGGACGGAGCCGTGGAGCGCGACACGCCTCTGATGGTGATGCAGCGCGAGGAAGCGACGCTCGCCCTGATCACCACCCAGATGGCCTATCACCACGTGGCGCAGGGCAACCTGATGGGAGAGCCGTGGCTCGTCACCTTCTGAGTGGTCTGCAATACAGGGGTCAGTATGACTCCAAGCGTGGACGGCCAGGTCCACACCTTCACCGAACAAGGTCTCTACGACGGCCTCTTCATCATGTGGGACGAGGAGTCAGGGACCTACTGGAACCACCTCACGGGTGAGGGTCTGTACGGCCCGTCGGCCGGAAAGAAGCTTCCCGTCCAAAACGTTCTCCACAGCACGGTGGAACAGACACTCGCCCTCGACCCCGACGCGTTGATCGCGATTTCGGATCACCCGCGGGCCCAGCGCCGATCTGGGCGCGGTCGGCGTGGTGGGGGGGGAGGCGGCCTCATGTCCCGGGTCCGCCGGGGCCTCAGCCAGTTCTTCCTGGGGACCATCGACGAGGAGGACGACCGCCGGGAAACCATGGACGTGGGACTGGGCCTCTAGATGGGTGACGACGCGCGCTACTACGCCCAGGACGACGTGATGAAGCAGGGTCGGGCGCTGCTGGACACATTCGGCGGGCGTACCGTCTTGATCTACTACGACCCGGGCAGTTTTACCCTGGGCGCCCACTTCGTAGAAGCGGACCGGGTCTGGTGGGAGGACGACACGCTGCGGCTATCGTCCGGGCACTACATCCGTGACGGCGTCATGCACAATGAGGACGGCAGCCGGATACGCACGGAACGTCCGCTCCAGGTCTTTACGCGCTGGTACGGGTTCGCGCTGACGTTTCCGGAAGCGGAGATCTACGAGGGGGCGGAGGGGAATTAGGGTCGACCGTCACGAATCCGTCGTTCGTTCGAGAGAGTACATCGTCCGGGCCCCCACAGATCCGCGGGGTGTTGGCGACCCCGCCAATGCGCTCAGCGGAGGCACCCCCACTCCTCTTGGCCCGGAGCCCTACGCCCCTGAGGGCCAGAGTACCACTCCGGCGACGAGTCCGAGTAGGGCGAGGCCAACAACCCACTTCTTGCCCGAGATCTGGGGGTCGAGAACCCACGTCACGATCGCCAGCAGGCCAGCGATGCCCAGCAGCACCCCGAGCCCCGGGAAGTCGTTCCCCAAGGGACCTACGTCGGACCACGGGTGGAACAAATGCCCCACCACCGCCGCGACCACGAACGGTGCGAACGCGCCTGTAATGGGCAAATAGGCGCGCGAGCTCTTCCACTTCGTAAGCCGGAGAAGCAACTCCCGAGGAGTATTGTTCGGGATGTTGTCATCCGAGGCGTACACGTCGAGGATGACGATCAGGACGAGAAAGACCGCGCCAATCTGCGACGCTGCCTCCGGCGAGAGCAGGAGGCAATCCGGGACCCAATCGGGGGCACGACTCACCACTTCCAGCCCCCCGGCCGATGCAGCGGCCAAAATAGATAGGAAACCACCCCCCCCACGAGGGCCATGCCGGCGACCACCAGGGTCGGGACTGCCCCGTCGGTGAGATGTAAGAAAACACTCCAGCCGATCACCAGAAGCGTGAACGCTCCCATCAGCGTCGCGCCGGCATCACGATCGATCACCGGAATCCGACCACCGTGGAAGAGATGCCCAACCAACGCCCCCAAGAACCAGGGCAAAATGGGGAGACCATGACTGCCGGCACGCGTGACCTCACTCCACGTGTTCGGGCGATTGGGGTCCCAAAACCCGAGAACAAAGTCCCATGCCATGAAGATGACCAATATGACAACTAACAGCTGGGTCATCCGGAGCATTGAGGCACGCCGCGGCGCGAGGGCGTTTCTGACCCCCTGGGAGGGTCGGCAGAGGGCGGTTTCGATCCTCTTCAGCATGGATTCATCGTCGCGTTGCAGACGAGTCCGATTCTACCGTCCGGGCATAATATCCGCAAACGACGTGCAGCTACTCCACCGACGTTCCTCTCGAAACCGTGAGGGAGCCGGCTCCAGCTTCGGCATATTCTGGCCGGCAGCACGCGCCAGAAATCCACTCCCGCCCGTTGAGTGGCCTCTAGCCTACATCTATATTCACTCCCTCACGGGACGTGGCGCAGCTCGGTAGCGCACCTGAATGGGGTTCAGGGGGTCGCCGGTTCGAATCCGGCCGTCCCGACTGAGGAAAGAGATTGCCCCGCTTGAGGTTGCATCACATCAGAATCGTCGACGACGAGAAACTCAGGGGCGTGCTCGAGGAGCTGAGCGAGCGGTATGAGAGCGGTCGGAAGACTGCGGCCTGGCTGGGAATTGGGCCGTGGACCTTCTCCCGACTCCGGAATGGCGCGACGACGAGGGCTATGTCCCATGACACGTATGCGGCCATCTGCTGGGCATTCGACGCTGATCCGGACGCCCCCCGACGACGGCTTGATCGGCCGATTCCGGATCCGCTAGTCGACGATGGGGACGCTAGGTGGAAGGCACTTCAGGCCAAGGCACGGGACCCGCAAATACGGGAGCGCGAGCTCAACTTTGATGATCTTGACGCGATCGTGCAGTCAGTTCCGACAGACGTGGTAATCAGCCCTGATGAACTCGAGGAGGGGCGGCGCTCTCTCATGCAGGAGCGGTCGCGGCGCGCCCAGACCGACTACTCCCTACTTGCTGAGGTTCCTGGACAGCATCCTTACGGAGGACGAGCGTAAGATCCAGGACCGCTACGAGGCGTGGCTCGATCGGCAGTTGCGCGGGCTTGCGGGAAGGGTCGAGCCCGTTCTCCGTGAGCTGCTGGAGCGTGACGAGCTCATCGGCGACTTCGTTGAGAGGCTACGAAAGGAGGACGAACCGGAATCGCACGAGAAGCGTTGTACGCTCGCCCTCTACCGAGCGGTTGAACCACTGGTCGACGCGCACGATACATGGGGCGTCGAGCGGTCGTGGCGAGAGCTCCATGACGTCGATCTCCTGCTCCCATATCTCAGGGCCGCACTCGACCGAGAGGAGATCCTGTTGCGGGAGCGTGAGAGCGAGCTCACGAGGATCAAAGGGGCCCACCCGCCAACAGCTCACGACGAGGATGTTGAAGAAGAGGAGATGGATTGGGATTCGGGCTAGACCCATGCCGGTCAGGGAGGGATCGGCACTCGCCCCGAGGCGCATTTTCACCACCCCCCGGGCGAGCGCCAGGGCGAGTGAGCCCGATTTTAGGGAAGGACAAGGAGCACTGGAACACCCACCCCCTGCCATCAGGGGTCGTCGGTTTCCGTACAGGCGCTTCGGAACCCGTCGGTAGATGGTCTGAACCGTTGCCCATCCACGCATCCGCTCGTCCGATCCTTGCAGGGGCGAACCGTGAGAGTGCACCTTAGCCTGGGCACGGCCTCGCAAGCGGAGGTTCTGGGGTGTCTCGGCTCCCTCAAGCAGGGTGCCGGACTCGGAAAGGGTCTTTAAAATGCCTATCCCTGTCGCCTCGGGAGCCGGGCAATGCCTATCCCTGTGACGCGATGGCGCGTTGATTCTGCGTCGGTTCCCTTGATGGAATGGAGGTAACGGGCATGTTCTGGAACACAGTAGGACGATGTCGCAGCCACTCGGCCCTCCCACTGTTGAGCCTCGCTGTTCTGGGACTCGCGTGCGGCCGCGCTCCGGAGCCAACCGAGGAACCCGAGCGCCCACCGAACATCCTGATCCTCATGGCCGACGATTGGAATTGGCCTCAGTCGGAGAACGTGTCTGATCCGAATCTCCGGACCCCGACCCTCGATCGCATCGCCGCCGAAGGGGTCCGGTTCAGCAACGCCTTTGTCGACTCCCCGTCGTGCACACCGTCACGCGCCGCGCTGCTAACCGGCATGCACCCGTGGATGCTCGAAACTGGTGTGCACCTGTGGGGCGCGCTGCCGGCGAAGTTCGAAACGTATACGGACCTGCTCGAAGGGGCGGGGTACCTCGTCGGATACTCCGGCAAGGGATGGGGGCCTGGCTATCTCGTCGAGACCGGACGCGAAGACAACCCGGCCGGAAGGATCGTCGTCGGTGATCCTCCGGGCCGCGCCTGGGACTCCCGCGATCGGGTCGCGACGTTCGAGGATTTCCTGGCGCGCCGAGAAGACAGGCAGCCGTTTCACTTCTGGTTCAACACCGGCGAGCCACATCGACCGTACGAATGGCAATCCGGCCTGCGGAGAGGCATGAGCCTGGAAGACGTCGTCGTGCCGCCTACCCTGCCCGATACCGAGGAGACCCGAACCGACTTGGCCGACTACTACTACGAGGTCGAGATGTTCGATTCCGCCGCATCCCAACTGATCGCCCACCTCGAAGCGATCGGCGAGCTCGACAACACCATCGTCGTCATGACCGGTGACAACGGTATGCCGTTCCCGCGCGCCAAGATGACCCTCTATGATCTCGGCACCCGGGTTCCCCTCGTCGTACGCTGGCCGGAGCACGCGGGTAGCGGAAGGGTCGTGGAGGACTTTGTCAGGTTCTCCGACATGGCCCCCACATTTCTCGAGGCGGCCGGCGTCGAACCTCCGGAGGCCATGAGTGGCCGCAGCGTTCTCGCCGCGCTCGAATCCCCGGACTCGGGATTACTCGACACCAGTCGAACGCGCGCTTTTTCCTCCATCGAGCTGCACTGTGGTCGTTATCCGATGCGCGCCATCCGCACCTCCGAATATCTCTTCGTGCGCAACTACGAGCCCGAACGGCCGATCAATGTCTGCGCCAGCTACTGGGAATCAGAGGGAGGATACTCACCGACGTGGATCTCAGTACAGGCGCTCGATCACGAGTCCGACATGTACCAGAGGATCGTCGGCGCCCGGCCACCGGAGGAACTCTACGATCTCGCCACAGACCCCTACCAGCTCAACAACGTTGCCGGAGTAGCAGCGTACGCCTCGGTCCGGGACGCTCTCGCGACAGAGCTGGACGCCGAGTTGCGCCGTACCGGCGATCCACGCGTCGACGGCCGACACGAAGAGGTCTTCTACGCTCCACATCGGGAGAATGCCCGGTTGCGGAGCCGCTAGCCTGAAAGGCCCGCGAGCGGAGGGCCGCCTCCCAGTCGCGAATATGCGGCAGCGCTCCGCCGTGACAGTCCTCGCGCACGCGTGAGACACGCCCCCGGAGATCGGCGGATCGATATCTACACGGCCGGGCTGCATACTCGATCGCCATCTCTCCCGCTACCGGGCATTGCCGGTCGCCCCCCCCCTTCTGGGGCCCCTCCCCCCGGGGGCGAGGCAGACGCCAGCTCCCCGTGTGGGTCCGATGACGAGTGTAATAAATTCCGCCCTTCGCTGAGCGGTCTAACAGGCGATGGCTGCGGTCGCTGTAGACTAGAGGGTCTGCGTGATATGCTTGCGATCACCATCTTGGCCGCAGCAGAAGTGCGAGACGTTAGGCAGCGTGAGAGATGAGCCGGACCCACAAGCCGCCCCTGAGACACGGACAGGAGCAGGACACCATCGATGACGGTACTAGTGGTTGGAGCGACAGGTATGACGGGGCGGGCCCTAGTGGAGCAGTTGCTAAGCAAGGGTCAGAAAGTTCGCGCTATTGTCCGCTCGCCTCGCAAACTCCCCGCGAAGGTTCGGGATCACCCAAACGCGACAGTCATAGAGGTTCCGGTTTGCTGGACAAGTCGGCGGCCTAATCAAGCCGCCTTCAGGGTGAGCTCCTGACGGACCTGGGCCGGGGTCCGATACCCATGCCGCTCTAGGAGCCACCCGCGGTTGTAGCGTTCGATAAACGCGTCGATCTCCTGTCTGGCCTCCTCGAGACTCTTGAAGTCGTGGAGGTACAAGCACTCCTCCTTCAGCGTCCGCATGAAGCGCTCTGCGACGCCGTTGCACTCCGGCTCTCCCACGTACGAGGCCGTCGAGCGGATCCCGAGCCAGGCCAGCTCCCCCTGGAACTGATGCGCCGTGTACTGCGGTCCCCAGTCGTGCCGTAGGCCGAGCCCCAGAGCGATCTTGGGCGCGTAGTCGTCCATGTGGGTCCGTACGCCCTGGCGGATCGGCTCGAGCGCTGCCCACCGATCGCCCTTCTTCGCCACGTGCCAGCCCACCACGTCCGTGACGCAGTGATCCACCGCCACGAAAAACCAGCACCACCCATCCTCCTTCGTGTAGAACCGCGTCGCGTCCGTGCCCCACAGCTCGTTCGGCACGTCCGTCGTGATCCGGCCACTGTGGCTCCGGTCCCCATGCGGATGCTTCCCGCGTCGTACAGGGGCCAGCAGCCCATTCTCCCGCATCAGCCTGAGCACGCGGTTCTTGCCCACATGGATCCCCTTCGGCCTCAGGCGCGCCCTCACCTTTCGATGACCCTCGCCCAGGAAGTCGCTCTGCTTCAGCACCTGTCGGATCTCCTCTACCAACTCCTCGTCGCTCAGCTTCGTCTTCGGTCCTCGTTTCTTCGGCTCTGCCGGCCCCTCGCTCTCTTCTCGATCCCGGGCCGCATAGACCGTCGAGCGCCCCACCCGCCAGGCCTCGCAGATCATCGTCAGAGGGTAGGGCCGCCCGGTCCCCGGACTCACTCGCGTCCACGCTTCAAGAGCGTCCGTAGCTCGTCCCCGTACCCCCTTTTTTCCAGGAGCTCTCTCGCAAGCTCCAGTCGCATCGTCAACTCTCCCAGCTTCGCCTGGGTCCGGGTCAGCTCTCGTTCTCCAGGGTCCCGGCCCCGGCGCCTCAGCCCCTGCTGACCGGTCTCCAGAAACACCCGCCGCCATTCCTCCAACTCCGGTGGTGAGACCTGCACCTCGCGGCTGACCTCCACCAGATCCTCCCCCCGCAGCAGGCGCAGCACCACCTCCGTCTTATGCTGTGCGCTCCACCGCTCGGGTACCTTCTCACGACCTTCGGTCGCCTTCTTTTCCCTCGGCTTCTGGGCCATCACGTCCCTTTCTCTCTGGACCCGCTCTCTTTGCCAATCTACTGTCCAGAGAAACCGGGGGCGCTAAAGCGAGTGTGCTCGACTTAACTGATGAGGAGATGGCAGAGCATGTAAAGGATTGTGATGCCGTGGTCTCGTGCTTGGGACATGTCATGGATCTAAAGGGGATGTTTGGAGAACCCAAAGGGCTATGCACAGACGCGACGCAACGCTTGTGTGATGCAATCGAAGAGAATCGCCCCACCAAACCTACCAAATTCATCCTCATGAGCACGGTTGGGGTCCAGAATCCCGACCTCGAAGAGAAGAGAGCCTGGTTTGAGCGATGGCTCTTGGCTCTCCTGCGCCACACCCTGCCTCCACATCGGGATAATGAAACTGCGGCAGAACATCTCCATCAGAACGTGGGGAAGGAGAGTCAACACGTTGAGTGGTGCAGCGTCCGCCCCGACTCGTTGGTCGACGCTGAGATTTCTTCGTATAACATAGAACAGTCCCCCACCACCGGTATCTTCACTGGCCGCCCTACCGCCCGAGCCAATGTCGCTCACTTCATGATTGAGCTCGTCGAGAACGCAGAGCTTTGGAGCACATGGAGGTTCGGAATGCCGGTCATAATGAACTCCAACGAGAGAAGCAAATAGGCAGTTCATATCAGCTGGACCGGCTGTGGAAAACGTGGTTCTAAGAACCTTTGTAACGTTACCGCACCAACCTGGCCGGGCGAGGCACGTGTCGCACAGTCTTCCACTGGCAGAGTGGCGGTCCGAGATCACTGAGTTCCTTAGTTCGTAGGTCTTGGGGCCGCCACTCAGGATCAACTTTGAAGTGCAACACGGACTAGGTGATTGAGTCCCCGGAGAGCCGCACTCCAATACCTTCTCCAATACCTGACCCCCATTGATCCAGGGAATCCAGGATCCCGACTCCGGGAAACTTTTCTCCGAAACCCACATGGAACCAGGTATCTCCCGTGATATGGCGTATAAGCTGTTAGTAATGGGGTTCAGGGGGTCGCCGGTTCGAAGCGGTCCGGATGCGGACCGACGAGCTCCTGCTCCCGTATCTAAGGGCCGCGCCCGACCGTGGGAAGGACGAAGGAGCAGTGGAACATCACCCCCTGCCATCAGGGGTCGTCGGTTTCCGCACAGGCGCTTCGGAACCCGTCGCTAGATGGTCTCACCCGTTGCCCATCCACGCATCCGATCGTCTCGTCCTTGCATGGCCGGACGGCAAGCGCGCACGTTGCCCTGGGGTCGTGCCTCGCAAGGCGAGGGTCTCGCCTCGCTCAAGCTGGGTGCCGAACTCCAAAAGGGTGTTCGGATTCCCTATCCGTAGTGGCGCCCCCCTCCGCCGCTTCCCGGATCAACCGGCAGGCCTTGTCGACTGTCGCCTCCAGATCCAAGAAGACCGAGGCGGCCTGCACGGCCGCGATTCTGAACGTGTCCGAAGCCAACGGTGTTGCTCCTCCTCTTACGTTGCCGATGATCGCTACCGCAGTCCGACCGTCCCCCGCACCGACGCCAGCAGCTTCTCGGGATCGTATCCCACGCCTTCCTTGAAGACGATCCGGACGTTCTGGATCACCACCGGATCGCTCGTCAGATCTCCCTCGATGACCACGAGGTCGGCACGCTTACCCGGGGTCACCGTGCCGAACGAGTCCTGGCCGTCGAGGACCCGCGCGCCGTTCGCCGACATGATCTGGACGACTTGCGACGGTGAGAACCCCGACGAGGAGAGCAGCTCGAAGTTGCGCTGATCACCGAATCCCGGGAGCACGGGACAGCACGGATCGGTGCCCGCAACGAGCAGTCCACCCTGCTCGACGAACGAACGCTCGAAGGCCTGCGCGTTGCGGAACACTTGAGCGAACGGCCAAGGATCGTCCTCACCGACGTCGGGGTCGGCCCGGAACTCGCGCTCACGCTCGATAAGCGCTTGATGGGCAACGACGTACCACTCGGCCAACTCGGTCGGCATCATCTCCAGCACCCGATCTTCGATAGGCCTCCCACCCGGTACGAAGCTGAATTCGTACGCGGAGAGGGTCGAGGTGATGGGTGTGCCCGACCGGACCAGATCCTGAATCAGATCCTGAGCTTCCGGACCCTCGACGTCGACGTCCGCGAGTCGCTGGATGAATCCCGGAGGGCAGACGTCCTGTGGCTTATCGGCCTCGAAGTCGCTCGCGGTGAGGAAGCCGTGCTCCAGGTTGTCGATCTCGAGCTCCATCGCCTCGCCGAACGTCACGGAGCACAGGTGGCCCGTGACCTTCGCTCCCAGGCGGTGCGCCTCGTCGATGATGGCCTTGAGGTTCTCACCCTTGATGTTCGCGTAGGCTTTGAACCAGGTGACGCCCTCTTCGATCCAATACCGGACCACGCGCTTGGCGTCCTCCGGCGATGCCGGCTGATAGCGCGACACCGTTGCACCCTCACCGTCGAAGTAGGGGCCCGTCACGTACATCCGGGGGCCAGGCGTCTCACCAGAATCGATCTGGTGCTTCACATTCAACTCGCTGTAGGGAGAGATACTCCCCGTAGTGCGAATCGTGGTCACCCCATTGGCCAGGTAGAGTCGCGGAGACGACACGTCGAGTTGAGCCGTCGTTTCGCCCGCGGTTCCACGAACTCCTCGATAGAACGTGTGGTTGTGCAGTCCGACGATGCCGGGGATGACCGTGTGCCCGGTCAGGTCGTGCACTTCGGCGCCGGACGGGACGGCCACATCACCCGTTCGACCCACGGCTTCAACGCGGCCGTCGGCGATCAGGACCGTCTGATCCTGTGCGGGCGCAGAGCCCGTGCCGTCGATGACCTGGACGTGGGTGAGCGCGATGAGAGGTCCACCCACGCTCACGAACTCGCGGACCTGGGGGGTCAAGGCGTCGTAGGTTTGGGCGGTTGCGGGGGTCACGCTGAGGCTGAGCGCGGCCAAGGTGACGGTGACGGGGGCAATCAAGGTCTGTCGCGTGGGGACGCGTTCAAGAAGGGGACGTGCGCGCATGGTCGCCTCGCTATTCCATCGGTTCTCCAAAGGGGAGCAAGAATAGCGAGTGGCAAAGGGGCGGGCCACGCCCGCCAACGGTGACCCGCCCTAGAACGTATCAGCGTGGTACTAGACGACCCCCTGATCGAGCATCGCATCCGCAACCTTGAGGGGGTTGGCTGACCAAGCCGGTGACAGTCGTCGCGCACGCGTGAGACACTCGCCGGATCGGCAGATCGATAACTACACGGCCGAGTTGCATACTCCAGCGCCATCCCTCATGCAGCGACGAGCTCATGAATATGCGCTGAGATGTAAATGACAGTCCTGCATCCACTTACGGCGCTGCACAGGCTGCGCATAATGGCAATTACATCAGGAGGCATCAAGCGGCATCGCCCAAGTTGATCATTCAGGAATGCCCCTTTGATGTACCCTGATGCTGATGCCCCTCGATGCGCCCATGCGCCCATGCCCCCGTGCCCCGCCGTTCCTAGCCATCCCCCGCATCCACCCGTATTCTAAAACCCACTAGCTACAACGCCCCACCCCTGAGGTATGCCATGAAACGCGCCCCCGTACTCCTCATCCTCTCATCGATCCTCGCCGCCCCCAGCCTCTCCGCCCAGGTGGCCCGCCGCCCTTTCCTCTTTAAGGACGGCCGCGTCGAGGTGGCCTCCGCGCGGGCCCGTGGCGACAGCGGTGTCACCGTGGTGGCGGCTGCCATGCCCGGCGCGAACGCGACGCTCGCCCGGATCATCACCGCCCTCGGCGGCACCATCCGATATCGGGACGACGACGTGGACTACATCCGCGCGTTTGTTCCGGTGGACAGTGTGGAGCGTCTGGAGGGAGATCCCGCGCTGCATAGCATCGACATCTCCAAACCGCAGAACCTCGGACGGGGTGGCTCCGGAGACGGGGAGACGGTGGACACGCGCTCCGGCACCACCCGAAGAGTGGTTCAGGACACGACCGCGAAAGAACCCTGGCCGCCACTGCTCTCGGACCTTCCCCTTCGGAACCGCTACAGTCCGATTGCCGACATTGGCGCGAAGGCTTTTCTCGAGCAGAATCCAACGTTCGACGGCCGTGGGGTGACGATCGCGATGATCGACCACAACCCCGACATGCTACTTCCTGAGTTACAGGTCGCGATGACGCTCGACGGGAGGCCGACGCCCAAGATCGTCGTGTACCAGACCGCTATCGACCTCGACGAGCAAAACGACGGTCGGTGGTTACGCATGGACGAAACCGTGACTGCCGCCGGTGGAAGTTTCGAATTCGACAGCACGACATACACGGCACCCCACAACGGCACGTTCCGCATTGCCATCCTCGATGAGGCAAGTTTCGATTCGGTGGCTCGTGGAGGGCTGGATGGGGACGTCAACCGCGATGAGAATCCCGAGGGTTCGAGTCGGTTGTTTGGTGTGATCTGGGACGAGGGGTCGAATGATGTCTGGGTCGATACCGACCAGGACCTGAGCTTCACCGATGAGAAAAGGCTGACCAATTACAACGACCGCCGAGAGTTTGGTGTCTTTGGAACCGACAATCCGGAGACGCCGGTACGCGAGTCGGTTGGGTTTGGTGTGCAAATCGATCGAGACAAGAAGCGCGTTGCGTTGAACATGGGTATTGACGGTCACGGGTCGTTGGTGGTCGGCGCGGCGGTGGCGAGCCGCGGGGAGAAGGGACGCTTCGACGGCGTTGCGCCCGGAGCACGGCTCGCGAGCATCTCCGAGAGCGGCGCCTCGTACGGACAGACCGAGGCGGTGATCGAGGCCCTGAAGAACCCGATCATCGACATCGCGTTCCTCGAGCAGTGGTCCGGCATCACGCGCTCCTATCTGTTGCGCGACGGACGCCTCGTGCCGACGGTGATCTACACTCGGCTCATCGACAAGTACAAGAAGCCGCTCCTCGTGCCAACGCACAACTACCCGATACTCGGCGCCATCGATGATTTGGTACTGGCACGCGGTGCAATCGGTGTCAGCGGGCACGAGAGTAAAGACAACTTCTTCGCCAATCACGGCGTGCGTGTCGAGCATCAAGACAACCTGCTCATCACCGGCGGGTACGGCCCGATGGGCAACGGCGCGCTCAAGCCCGACGTGATCTCGCCGTCGAATTACGTGAGCACGTCCCGTGGGTACCTCGAGGGTCTGAGGTTTGCCACTTTCCAGCTACCTCCGGGTTACACCATCGCCGGGGGTGCGTCGACCGCGACGCCCACGGCCGCGGGCGCGGTGGCGTTGTTGATCAGCGCGGCCAAACAGGAGGGAGTGCAGTACGACGCCTTCCGTCTCAAGCACGCGATCACGAGATCTGCGCGCTACGTGCCGCACATTCCGGCGTATAAGCAGGGCAACGGCGTCATCAACGTGGCATACGCCTGGGAGATTCTGAAGGCGCTCGACAGGGAGACCGAGGAGATCGCCATCACCAGCAGCGCATCGGTACGTACGGTTTATAGCGACATGCTGCCGACGCCGAACGAAGGCGTGGGACTCTACGAGCGCGACGGGTGGAACGTCGGCGACCGCGATGAGCGCGCGATCACGTTCACACGGACGTCCGGACCAAGGGGTTCGATGACGTTCAACGTGAGCTGGACGGGCAACGACAGCGTGACGTACTCGGCGCCGTCGTCCCTCATGCTTCCCCTCAACACGCCGGTGGCGATGAACATCGGCGTGGCGCCGGCCACCGCGGGTGTGCACACTGCGCTGCTCACGCTCGATCATCCGAGTGTCCCGGGTTACGCGTATCGTATGCTCACAACCGTTGTCGCCGCGGACCGGTTCACGGTTGCGGACAGCTTCACCGTTAAGAAGGAAACAAAAGTCCCACGACCCGGAATGCAGAGTTTTTTCTACCGCGTCGACGAAGGCGTGACCGCTCTCAAGATCGATCTGAGCGCGCCGGAGCGACAAGTCGGCCTCGCGGTGATTCGTCCCGACACACGTTCGCAGCGCGGCGTATCCAGTCCGGGTGCCGCCGGGGAGAGCGCGACAAATGTGGTTGTCGATCCCATGCCGGGGATGTGGGAGATCAGGTTATCCGACACGTACGACACGCGCACCTGGGACTGGGAGCAGGCCAAGGAGGACGACCCAGTGCCGCCGACGTCGGCGACGCTGACGGTATCCGCGCTGCACACCGAGCTGACCGCAGCGAATGGCGGCGAGGCCGGCGATCTCATGCAACCCGGCAGCGCAACCTACTACCTGACCCTCGCCAATCGGATGGCGTCGTTCACCGGCAACGCGGTGAGCACGCCTGTGGGCAGTGTGCGCCACGAACGTCCGACGATTCGACAGAACGAACAGCAAGTGTTCGAAATCGAAGTACCAAAGGGTTCACCGTTCCTCATCGTCAAGGCAAGGCCGTCGCAGCAAGATGCAGACATCGATGTCTACGTCTACAATTGCACAGAGAAACGGTGCAGGAGTGGGGGTGGCGATGCGGATCGTATTGGCGATGAATTCGTCATGGTGCGCAACCCGGCGGCCGGGACCTGGAAGGTCTTTATCGATGCTCCGGCCGTGCCTAGTGGAAGCACGACGTACGAGTACATGGATGTCGTGTTCAATCCCTCGTACGGCATGGTTGCGCTCACAGACGTTTCTGAAGAGCGAGCCTTTGGCGCCGAGTGGACGGCTACGGCGCATGCGTGGATCTCCGATGCCGAGCACGCGACGGGACGTGCGCCATACACCGCGGTGTTGATACAGGGGCCCGGATCGCTCGTTGTGGGCCTGCACGAGTTGTCGGTTGGGGTTGCGACGGACGTGCAGTCTAACCATTAGGGGGCACAAAGGCATCGGGGCATCGGGGGGCATCAGGAGGCATCAAGGGGCATCACTGTGCGTCTTTCAAGACGCGTCCGCGGTGGCATCAGCGCCCCCGCCGTGACAGTCCTCGCGCACGTGAGACACGCCCCGGGGATCGGCACTGCTCCTCGCGAACGCGATAGAATCTCCTATCCTTTGAAAATCAGTATTTTTTCCTTGGTTTCGGACCAGAAATAATCTGCTATCTTGACTAAATTGGATTATCAATTCTTTAACAACAACTAAGCAACCAAAATACTTTAACCAATGACTACCATGTTAACACTAAACGCATTAAAAGCTTTACTCCGGCATCTGATTGGGATTGGGTTAGTACTCGCCTTTGCCCTTCTGGTAATCGGTTGTCAGGAAACAGTAGAAAAAAAGCCTTCGAATAATCAGGACGTAGTCCCGGCTGAAGCCGAAGCACGTCTGCGGGCGATTTTCGAGCGGAATGAGTTCGATGCCAGGACCTCTAATGCAACCTGGCTTGCTGACGGTTCTGGTTACACAGTAATGGAGCTTGATTCGGGAACGAACGAACGTGTACGTGCACGTTATGATGTCGTCAGCGGCGAACGCAGTGTGCCGGAGTCACTACAAAGAGAAATGAGAGGCAGCGTTTCCCCCGACGGCCAGCGCAGCCTTTACACCGATCAAGGGAACCTGTTTGTTCGGGATATCCGCAGGAACCGGACGATTCAAATTACGGAGGACGGGACCGCTGACGCGATTTCGAATGGTAACGCGGTCTGGAGTCCCGATGGAAAGCGGATTGCTTATGTGCAGAGGGACCAGTCCAATGTCCGGCTGAGGCCGACGCTCGTCCCGGGTGATCCAACGTATCCGGAGGTTAGAGCAGTCCGGTATGCCAGGGTAGGCGAGACCATTGCAACCTTGCGCGTTGGCGTCGTTGATGCTACGGGAGGCAACACGCGCTGGCTCTCCATTCCGGCGTCTGCAGAGGGTTATTATCTCGGGCAGGTGAGTTGGGCTGAGAATTCAGACGAGGTATTGGTAGAAAAGTTTAGCCGCGGCAGGGATGAACGTGACTTTCTGATTGGTAACGCCCAGACCGGCCAGGTCACCAGTATCTACCACGAATCCGATTCGGCATGGGTTCTGGGCAGCCGAGGGAATGGCGGGCTGAAGTGGATCCGTGGTGGCAGTGCGTTCATCGTATTGAGCGAAAAGGATGGCTGGCGCCGAGCCTATGTTTACTCGCGCGATGGAAAGGAGCAAGCGGTATTAACGCCCGGCGGCGTCGATATTATTTTGAGTAAGGGCTTCCATCAGACGGAGCGTGGTAGAAATATTGAACATGGCATGGTGGATGAAGGTGGAGGCTGGATTTACTATTATGCATCCCCTGACAACGCTACCCAGAAGTATCTTTATCGCGTGCCGCTGAGCGGGAGCGGAGAAACCGAACGGATTACCCCCACGGACCGGCCAGGCTTCCACGATTACGACTTCTCCCCTGACTACAGATGGGCGTTTCACACCTACTCCAACTTTGACACACCTCCGGTCACCGAACTCGTGGAGATGCCGGAGCACCGGATGGTTCGCGTTCTGGAAGACAATAATGAGCTGCGCGCTAAAATGGAGACATTGGTTTCCCGGCCCACAGAGTTTATTCAACTCGATATCGGCGACAACGTGGTGATGGACGCATGGATGATCAAACCTCACGACTTCGATCCGTCCCGAAAATATCCCCTTTTCGTGTATATATATGGTGAGCCGGCCCGTCAGAAGGTGTTGGACTCGTGGAACATCATCCACACCAACATCAACTACCATCGCGTGATCGCCGATTTAGGCTATCTTGTGGTGTCCATTGACGGCCGTGGTACACCTGCGCCGAAGGGGGCCGCATGGCGGCGGGCGATATTCCCTAGCCTTGGCCCACTCTCCACCGAGGAGCAGGCGGCAGGTGTGCAGGAACTTGGCCGTACCCGGCCGTACGTCGACATGTCCCGGGTCGGTATATGGGGTTGGAGCGGCGGTGGTTCAAACACCCTTAATGCCATGTTCCGCAAGCCGGATGTTTATCACGTAGGGATCGCCGTTGCGCCCAAGCCGCAACCGGACCTCTACCATGGATCTTTCCAGGAGATTTTCATGCGGACGCCCGAGGAGAACCCCGAGGGATACCGCCAATCCGCTCCGATCAATTTTGCCGAGGGCCTCAAGGGAGACCTCCTGATCATCCATGGCACGGGAGAGACCAATACCCATCTGGAGATCACCGAGGGATTGGTTGATCGCCTCATCGAGTTGGGGAAGCAGTTTGATTATATGACGTACCCTAACCGCGACCACGGAATCAGCGAAGGCGAAGGCACATCGCTGCACTTGCGTATGCACATAACACGGTATCTGCTCACGCACCTGCCGCCCGGTCCCCGGTAGGTGTGGTTAGTGTCTGACCTGAGAGGATTTGAGGTCGCCTGCAGCGCCCTCGCTGTGACAGTCCTCGCGCGCGTGAGACACGGCGCGGAGATCGGCAGTTCATAACTACACAACCGAGGTGCATACTCGAGCGCCATCTCTCCTGCAGCGACGAGCTCACGAATATGCATCGAGCGGTAAATGACTGTCCTGCATTAACTTACGGCACAACCCAGGCTACGCATAATGGCGATTATGTAAAGCATCTGACCCCGGAACCCGGCGCTGCCGTGCACCCCCCCCTTTGGGGCCCCTCCCCCCGGGGGGGCGAGGCAGACGCCTCCCTCACCAGGCGCGGCTTCCCGCCCCCGAAAAAAGAAATCGGGCGAACAATCCCGAAAAGTGTTGAACTCACGGTCTTTTGATCCGTAGGTCGTGGGTTTGACACCCGCCCGGTTCATTGGACAATCAGCGGTGCGTGCGGTCTCTCGGTTTTAGCGCCCCCTTGTTTCTCTGGACAGTAGATTGGCAAAGAGAGCGGGTCCAGAGAGAAAGGGACGTGATGGCCCAGAAGCCGAGGGAAAAGAAGGCGACCGAAGGTCGTGAGAAGGTACCCGAGCGGTGGAGCGCACAGCATAAGACGGAGGTGGTGCTGCGCCTGCTGCGGGGGGAGGATCTGGTGGAGGTCAGCCGCGAGGTGCAGGTCTCACCACCGGAGTTGGAGGAATGGCGGCGGGTGTTTCTGGAGACCGGTCAGCAGGGGCTGAGGCGCCGGGGCCGGGACCCTGGAGAACGAGAGCTGACCCGGACCCAGGCGAAGCTGGGAGAGTTGACGATGCGACTGGAGCTTGCGAGAGAGCTCCTGGAAAAAAGGGGGTACGGGGACGAGCTACGGACGCTCTTGAAGCGTGGACGCGAGTGAGTCCGGGGACCGGGCGGCC
This sequence comes from Longimicrobiales bacterium, assembly GCA_965238005.1. Lineage (GTDB taxonomy): Bacteria > Gemmatimonadota > Gemmatimonadetes > Longimicrobiales > Gaopeijiaceae > CBDCKN01. The sequence continues at coordinate 279,324 of OZ250165.1, read as the reverse complement.
CTACCCTCTGACGATGATCTGCGAGGCCTGGCGGGTGGGGCGCTCGACGGTCTATGCGGCCCGGGATCGAGAAGAGAGCGAGGGGCCGGCAGAGCCGAAGAAACGAGGACCGAAGACGAAGCTGAGCGACGAGGAGTTGGTAGAGGAGATCCGACAGGTGCTGAAGCAGAGCGACTTCCTGGGCGAGGGTCATCGAAAGGTGAGGGCGCGCCTGAGGCCGAAGGGGATCCATGTGGGCAAGAACCGCGTGCTCAGGCTGATGCGGGAGAATGGGCTGCTGGCCCCTGTACGACGCGGGAAGCATCCGCATGGGGACCGGAGCCACAGTGGCCGGATCACGACGGACGTGCCGAACGAGCTGTGGGGCACGGACGCGACGCGGTTCTACACGAAGGAGGATGGGTGGTGCTGGTTTTTCGTGGCGGTGGATCACTGCGTCACGGACGTGGTGGGCTGGCACGTGGCGAAGAAGGGCGATCGGTGGGCAGCGCTCGAGCCGATCCGCCAGGGCGTACGGACCCACATGGACGACTACGCGCCCAAGATCGCTCTGGGGCTCGGCCTACGGCACGACTGGGGACCGCAGTACACGGCGCATCAGTTCCAGGGGGAGCTGGCCTGGCTCGGGATCCGCTCGACGGCCTCGTACGTGGGAGAGCCGGAGTGCAACGGCGTCGCAGAGCGCTTCATGCGGACGCTGAAGGAGGAGTGCTTGTACCTCCACGACTTCAAGAGTCTCGAGGAGGCCAGACAGGAGATCGACGCGTTTATCGAACGCTACAACCGCGGGTGGCTCCTAGAGCGGCATGGGTATCGGACCCCGGCCCAGGTCCGTCAGGAGCTCACCCTGAAGGCGGCTTGATTAGGCCGCCGACTTGTCCAGCAAACCGGAACCGGTACACGAATGCGACCCTTGATCACGTACGACCGGTTCTTGACCGTTAGGAAGTGGGCTGCCCAGGCCGACCTCTCCGGTCGCTTTCCTCTACTCCTCACCATCCTAGAAGGCACGGGGTTCCGGGTCACAGCAGCGTGTTCGATCGAGGTCCGAGACGTCGACCTCACGTCTACGCCGAAAGCTCCGTTCGGCCAGATCTGCCGGCGCCAGGAATTCGACAAGATGAGCCACCGCGACACCTGGGTGGCGATCTCCGAAGACGTTCGCGAAGCGTTGGTCGCACTCCTGAAGATGTCGAAAGGTGTCGGTCGCTACCCGCTCTTCCCGTCAGTCAGGGCACGCCAATCGAACGGCACACCGAAGTCGTGGACCCGACATTACGCGGCAAAACTGTTACGTAGAACACAAAAGCTCGCAGCCGAAGCCGGGGAGCTAAGTGAGGAGAAATTAGAGAGGGGCGAGTTCCATCCGTTCAGGAGGAAATGGGCGACCGAGAGGAAGGGTCACTCGGATGTCGATGTTGCCAAGGCGGGTGGCTGGGGTGACGTTCGGTCGCTGAAGATGTACCAACAGTCCGACGACGACGGGGTTCTCGCGGCCGTCTTGGAGACCCGGAAGATCATGGAAAAAGACGCATGAACTATACCAAGATTGTTCCCACTGCTTCGGTATAGTGTCAGTGTAAGTCGTTGCAGAATAACAATATGGGGCCATAGCTCAGTTGGGAGAGCGCTGGCTTTGCAAGCCAGAGGTCGCCGGTTCGATCCCGGCTGGCTCCACTGATGTAAAGCGTTGTGAGCAATAGTGTTACAGGAGACCCCTTCGGCATGACGGTCGAAGGGGTCTCTATGTTTCTCTCTATGTTGAGCGAGTAATTGGGCTCGATAGTCGCCACGGCGGGCGCTGGTCACTCGTCAGGGCGAGAAGCGCTGGTCTGGTGCGACGTGAGCTGACCCCACCTCGTACCATCGGTCGGGCCTTCTGACCCAAGAGACAGCCAGTTCGGTAGGTTCTCGCGGAGAACACGGCCACGCCCCCGGAGAGAAAGGCAGGCTACGCTGATCGTGCTTGCTCCGGCTCTCAGCACCCTGTAGAGTCTTGGAAGCACGACCACCAAGCCGCTCGCCCCCCAAGCGGTGTGCGTCAAAAGGTCTACACAATGGCATTATTCGCGTTTCGCGACATCGGAGTGCTATATGGCACACATGGTGTGGCAATACGATTGTTCTATATGCCATTACCCCCAGGAGCATGCAGGTGACCGATCAACAAGTCATCACGATCGATCCGCTCAGCTGTGTGAGTCTCCGGGTCGAATTGCGGGCGCGTGGGAACTTACTAAGCACAGCATCCGCGTTCGTTGTCCAGGATGATACAGGGTCATATCTCGTCAGCAACTGGCATGTTTTGGCTGGGAGGCACCCCAATACGGATCAGCCGCTTTCCGATGCCGGTGCATTGCCCGACGAGATCGTCATCGTGCATCACACCCAGCAACTTGGTAGCTGGAAGCTCATGAGCCAGCCCCTGGTTGATGCTGAGGCCAAGCCGCTCTGGATTGAACACCCCGGCGGAAGGGAGATCGATATCGCGGCGCTTCCGCTTGATTTGGCTGACCCTGAAATCAAAACGTATCCGCTTGACCTCGCGCTGGCCGAGCACGATGTCAGGCTTCAGCCGGCTATGGCCGTTTCGATTATCGGCTACCCCTTCGGCCTTGCTACCGGGGTCGCGTTTCCGATTTGGAAGACTGGTCACATCGCGTCAGATCCTGACATCAATTACGACGACAAGCCTGTGTTCCTCATTGACGCAACGACCCGCGGTGGCATGTCTGGTTCGCCGGTGGTGTACCAGTCTTCCAGTGGGTATCTGTCCAAGGGGGGTGCATTAAGGATGGGTGGAAGCGTGACAGCATTCTTGGGAGTGTATTCAGGGCGGATCCGCGATGATTCGGAGATCGGCCGAGTATGGCGGCCCAAGTTGGTCGGCGAGCTATTGGGTGGGGGTGACGCCTAACACCTGACCCCGGACCTGTGCGGGGTCGGGCTTTGCCCCTGCGCGGCCTACCGGTCCTACGCGTCGTTGCGGATGTGGGTCAGATCGCCCGTTTTGTTCGGCAGGTGGTACGCGCCTCCGAGGACTTCTCAGATGGGCTGTTGCCGTTAGCGTTCCTAGCATGAAACCGAAGCAAATCCACAAGAGTACTGTCCTCGGTCAGCGTGGGGTGAACCTCGTCGAGCGCGTCGTGCTCGAGATGGGCCATGTATGGAATCCGTCCACGATCGACGCGGGCATCGATGGGACGATTGAGCTTCGTGGCCAGGGCGGCATGGCCACGAACTTCGTCATTCTGGTGCAGGTCAAGACGACGGACGCTCCCTTTCCAAGCGAGTCCGAGTCCTCATTCCGCTGGCCTGTAGATCAGCGTGACTTGGCATACTGGTTGGGTGGAAACGCGCCGGTGCTTCTCGTGGTGACCCGACCCAAGACCGATGAAGCTTATTGGGTCTCGGTGAAGTCGTACTTTGAGATACCGGAGAGACGTGCGTTGCGAAGCGTGCAATTCGACAAGTCGAAGGACCGATTCGACGTCAGCGCGGCGGCTCAACTTGCCGGACAGGCGCGGCCTGAGGGCTTGGGAGTGTACCTCTCGCCGCCACCCAAGCCTGAGACGCTCTTGAGCAATCTGCTCGAGGTGACCGAGTTTGGCCCCTCCGTTCAGGTTGCAGCCACGGAATGCTCGACACACAAAGAGGTCTGGCAACTCCTCCGAGATGGTCAGAATGACCCAACCGGTGAGTGGTTCCTCAAGGAAGGCAAGATCTTTTCATTCCTTGATCTGGATGCTGAGCCGTGGGGCTCCGTTGTAGACCGAGGCACTGTGGAGTCGATCGAAACGGCACACTTTTCGCGCTCCGATAGCCCCGATCTTCTACGGGACTTCGTGCGGCTACTTAACCACTCCCTCTCATCTCGGCTTGATCAGTTTGGTGTCCGATGGAACGCTAAACACAGGTACTACTTTTTTCTGCCTGGCCGGAAGGGTGGCCCCGGCCGAACTGCTCGATATCGCTCGTTGAAACAGTCCCCGACCCGCGAAGTGATGTGGGCGAGCCTACTCAGTGACGAGGACGACCCGCTCGGACTCGGCTACCCCTATATCCGTTTCGGTAGACTTGTGGAGATCCCGATCGACGTGAGCCTAGATGAGGCTGAATGGGGTGCGCAGGAACTGCCTGCACCCGATAATGCTGCAGAGCCTTCTTTTTTTGACGAATGAAGGCGGTCCATCTCTCTGAGCCCGAGCTGGAGTTCGGGACCGGACCACACGTGGATATCCGGTTCGGGATCATGGAGCACGGCCCCCTCGACGTGGATCGCACAGAACTGCGCTCTCTTCGACTCGGGGTAGTCGGGACAGCTGAGACGGTCGAGCACCTGACGACCTGGTTGGGAAAATGTTCCTCCCCGATCGAGGCGAAGAAGAGCGCGCAGCCGCAGCTCTTCGTTCGGTTTCCTGGGTTCACTTCCAACCGGACTTTCCGATCAACGTTGGACGTCGCTTCCAGGAACTGTAGGACCATTCCACAGAAGGAGTTCGAACGCCTAGCGGATAAGGCGTCACCGGACGCTTTGGTGGCTGGTTCGGTCGAGCTCTTCATTCGCGAACTGGAGGTGTTGGCGGAGTCTCCGGCCGTTCAGGTTGTCGTGTGTGCTCCTCCCATGGAGATCCTTCGCGCCATGCTACGGGGGTACAAGACCGAGGATGAGGAACCTGCCGACGGGCTCGACTTTCGAAGGCTGTTAAAGGCGCGAGGGATGCAGGCGCTGCCAGTGCCGATCCAGATCGTTCTGCCAACCACCTATCGCCCGCAGTACCGGAAAGAGTTGCCTGTCAGGCTGCGGGGAGCAATACGCCTCCAAGATGAGGCCACGCGCGCCTGGAATCTGTTTACGGCGCTCTACTACAAGGCAGGCGGTACTCCATGGCGGATTCAGACAGCTGTCGATGACTATTCGGTTTGCTACGTCGGAGTGAGCTTCTTCGAGGGGGGCGACGAGCAGCTTCACACAAGCGTTGCGCAGGTATTCAGTCAGCGCGGGGATGGCTTGATCATCCGCGGCGGGTTAGCAAAGGTCTCAAAGGAGGACCGCCAACCACACCTTGATCGGGAGGGCGCATACGGGCTACTTAGCCTTGCGCTTGACCGCTATCGCCAGGAACACGGAACGGATCCGGCGCGTCTGGTCCTGCACAAGAGTTCCCGTTTCCTTCCTTCGGAAGCAGACGGGTTTGAGGCGGCATGTGAGGACCATCGGATCGACGACATCTCGCTCATGTGGATTCGACGGAGCAACACCCGTCTCTTTCGTGCCGGACGCTACCCACCGCTCAGAGGTACTTTCCTACGGACGCCGACTCGCAACATCCTCTATACAAGAGGGTCGGTCGACTTTTATTCGACCTACCCCGGGCAGTACGTCCCCCGTCCGCTCTCGATCGAGATCTTCCGCTCAGATCACTCACCGGAGTTCTTGGCGCGTGAGGTTCTCGCTTTGACGAAGATGAATTGGAATGACACGCAGTTCGACAACCGGGACCCGATCACACTCAAGGCATCACGCAAGGTCGGGGAGATTCTCCCCTATCTGAGCACGTCAGATCACCTTCCTGCACGCTACAGCTTCTATATGTGACGTAGGGCAAGACGGAGGGCGTCCCAGGTAGGGGGTGCGACCCTTCCGTGAATCTTGGCGAGAGCTAGGCTTGGGACCGGACGACCCTGGGGCCTGCCAACGGAAGGGTCTCTATGCTTCTCTCTATGTTCGGATGTATCAACATGGTGAGAACCGGGAAGCCATCTACCGGAGAATAGCGAAGATTCCCCCAGAACTGCGCGAAATTGGTGAAAATGGGCGTGTGTGAAGAAGCTAAGCTAGCCAGAGGTTGCCAGCTGAGTAACGAGGCTCAATGTGTGTCACGGCGACCCTACGCATCAGGCGTTGATCTGGCGGCATGTGGTGCGACGTGAGCTGACCCGACACCAGGGGCCAAGGCCATGATCCATCGCAGATCGCCAGCTCGGTAGGTTCACGCGGAGAAGAGGGATGGCCGTTAAGCCGCGCGGGTCAGAGAGCGCACGTCTTGCTATTTGCACTCTGGGGCGGGGCATGGTGGTGCGGCAGCTTAAAGCCCAAAGTCGTTATACCTCTTCGCCAATCAGTGCTATATTGTCCACCATGATAATCTCACGATGCATGCATTAGGTCCACAGTCGTGGATTTGTCCCTCCTCTATTCGATCTGGGAGTTCCTCGGATCGAATCTGGTCAGCGAGCTGCTCGTAACCCTCCTCGTGCTGGCCTCCTTCAAAAAAACGTTAGCATCTGTCCATTTCGTTCCAAGACTTAGCCCGAAAACGATCTAGATCCCATCGGGACATATCCCGCGTGAGAGCTTGCGATTCGACTGAATGATAAATTGTCCATATCCGTGCGGAATGGCACGATCTGGTTGAGGTCTTCCCGATGACCGAACAGCCGGCTGCGATTGTGGCCGCTGTAACCAATGGGGTCGAGGAGTTCTATCGCAATCTCGCGGCAGGAGGCTTCGTGAACGAGCTCTGCCTCCCGCAAGCGTGGCTTGCCGACTTCCTCGGCTTGTCCCCAGGGACAGTCCGCAACTGGTCATCGTCCGGTGGGATGGGCCGACTCTTCAGGCGGCGACTTGCGGAGCTCTGTGTACACCAACGCCATGTCGCCCAGATGTGGGCAGTCGCGCTCAGGATAAAACGGGTTCTGGACGGTGACCCGCTGTCGTATCTCGCATATGAGGATTACGACCCTGTGCCGCGAGGCCTCCAACCTCCTGATTCGGTTCCAGACGCGGTGAGGGCTCTTTGCGCGAGCCAGGGCCGCCTCGCCGATGTTCTCGGCGTCCACCCATCGACTTTGCGGAACTGGAAAGCGGGGTTGGCGCAGCCTCGCCCCAAAGCCTACGCCCAGTTGGCTAACGGCCTCGATTCACATGCGTGGCACCTTTGGGCGGCGGCCTCGATTCTCGACCGTGCGTACGTCGAGGCCTGGGTGGCTGCCCAATTCAAGACGGAAGAGCGCTGATTTGCCGGTCTCTGGCGTGGGACAGTTCGATGCCACCGACACCAGGCGCCAAGGCCGTGATCCATCGTAGACAGGCAGCTCGGTGGGTTCTCGCGGGGATTGGCCATCGTTGGCACCGTAACGGATTCGCCTGCCAATGCTTGCTTGCTCGTCCTATTGGCACGTTGTAAGGTTTTGGAATTAGACCCACCAGCCTTTGGGGCGCTCCGCCCTGGGTCAAGGAACCGTTTGGCCGATTGACACAATGGCTCCATCCTCTAACAAACGGTTTCGAATCATCATCCTTGGGGCTGGGTTCTCGCGTTACGCCGGATTGCCTCTTGGGCTGGAGCTCTGGTCATCAGTTCTTGCGCGCGCGCGGAAAACCACCTTCTACGAGAGCTTTCTGCGACCGGACCTGCAGCGTTTCATCAAGTACAAGGCCGCCAGCGGGGGCGTCATGCTCACCGAGGAAACGATCGATTTCGAGGAATTCATGGGATTTCTCGACCTTGAACATTTTCTTGGGCTTCGCGGGAGTGATACGTGGACCTCGACCGGCAACGAGAGCCAACATGTTGTCCGTAACCTGATCTCCCTTGAACTCCATGAACGCCAAAAGGCGATGAACTCGGACGCCTGGAAGCCGTATCTGACATTTGTCGACACGCTCCTCCCCGACGACTACATACTGACCTTCAATTACGACACGCTGGTCGAAACTGCGTTAGAGAGGGTCGGCAAGCCTTACCGATTATGCCCACACCTCTACTCGGAGGTTCGCGAAACAGGCGCGACAGTGGATTCTGCCCGCAGCGACGTAATCGTTCTGAAGCTGCACGGGTCTATCGACTGGTTCGATTTGGGACCCATCGAAGGGGAGATCGAAAGTGCAAAGGCCTCTGGGCTTGATCCAGCCACGCGGCATCCGGTCTTCGGTGATTCCGAATTGTTCACGCCAGAACCGATCACCTCAGGTCCTCGATTTCCAGATGATCCTTTGAAGAAAATCTTCCGCGTTCGAGACCTTGATGCATACTTCGAGCGTTGTCGCTTGAACGTCGAATCACCGTTGATCCTCGCACCATCGACCGCCAAGCTCTTTTACGTGAACCCCCTCAAAGAATTCTGGTACGGGCTCCAAGGCGCTGGCTCCGCCAACTTCGGGCTCGCGATAATCGGCTTTTCCCTCCCTCCGCACGATGATTACCTACGACAGATTCTCTACGAAGTCGTCGACAACTACCAGAGCTATGATCCCGGCATTCCGGGCTTGAAGAAGACGCCCTTGCGCTTTGTCAGTCGTCCAGCTTCAACGGATGAGGCGACTGTGCTGAAGGAGCGATTTCGCTTCATTGATTGGCACCGTACGGAGCAATTTTGGGATGGTTTTGGCCCAGAATCCGTCGAGAAGATCATGGCATAATCAAGGCGCTGTCCAGCGTCGGAGTAACTCATTCTCCCAGGGTTGGCTCATGGGCAAGTTCGATTCCTCAAAGACTCGGGTGGTCCCAGTGTTTGACCATCTCCTGCGGTCGGATTCAAGCGGTAGGTCATGGCTTCCACTTCTAGTGCGCTTGGGATCCCGCGTTGCTGATGTTGCCCTCCCGGTACAACTCGGTGTGCTCGTCCCGGGCCATCAGTCATGGTGGGGGTCGAACGAACGCCCCCTTGCGCCGCCGCTGAGCCTCCTTGAATGGCTGGTCCAGAATGTCTCAGAGGAACAGGTGGCCAAGTCTGGCGGTCACCCTGAGACGGTGAGGAAACGGCGGGCACTGGCGAGCGGCGATCCGAAAGTGGTGCAGGAGGCGCTAAGGCGGCTCCGAGCCAGCGAGCGTGGACGACAATGGTTCGTTCTCGAAGGCGATTCGTTTCCCGACGCCTGCCTTGAGACCGACAGTGTGGTTCTCGTGGTGGAGGGGAAGCGCACCGAACGGTCGACCACGAGCAAGACGACGTGGATGAGGAAGCGAAGTCAGCTCATTCGTCACATGGACGCTACTTGGGAGATCGCAGCTGGCCGCGCGGTGCTTGGCTTACTCCTGGTGGAAGGGGAGGACCCAGACCCGATGCTGGTGCCGGAGCATTGGTCAGCAGCCTCGGATGAACAGCTACAGCCCGATCTTCTGATCCCGAGCCTCCCTCATCGGACGGACGAAGAGCGAGATGCCATTGCGGGAGGGGTCCTCGGGGCGGCCACCTGGCAAGCCGTGTGTCATGAGTTCTCGATTGACTGGCCACCGGTGCCGGATGCTATCTAGCCGGGTAGGCTAATTCGGCGAGCGGTCACTTCGTGGTTCTATCGCTTCGACGCAGGCCCCTTACCCGTTGGATGCCAACGCGCAGGGTTCAACAGGCCCGGCTTACTCTGGACTCACGAAATCAATCCTGCCACTTCGGGAAGTGAGTCTTCAGGCGGTCAACGGTGTGCCTCCATTTGGGGGCTGTCGGCTGACAGACTGTATTCTGATTGCCGAACAACCCGACCTCGTTGAGCGCTTTTTCCACTGGTACTGTGTCAATCCACCGCACTCGCACAAAATACTCGGCCTTTTCGGGGTCTTGGATCTTCTGCTTGTATAGGTCCGCATGCTTCAGGACCTCGAGACAAGGTTGCTCACGTTCCGCCGTTCGAACATTGAAGTCCTCCGCTGGGGTTACCGCCTCCGTCACCTCACCGACGCCAACGTATCCAGTCTTCGGGATATTCACCCATATACGATCGCCCGGTGACAGCATCCTCAAAGTCTGGCTGTACCACCTCCCGCCACCCGCGCTGATGAATCCGAAATGACGGGCGTCTTCCCAGTCTCTTGAGCGGAGAGGCCCAAACGACACGTAGTATTCTCCATTCCACGGCTCCTTCTGCCCCTTGCTCCTAGTTGTTCTGATGACGTTCGCCTGGGTCTCCCCTGGATCGATGAGCCACGCGCGGCTCAGCAAGAGCTCATCATCGAACTCAAAGACTTGAAAGAAGACGACGTTGATCGCGAGGTCACGCGCATTGAGGTATCCGATGATGCGCTCTGTAGAGTCATCGAGTTCGGCCGCGACGACGATGATCTGGTGAGACTGGTTGAGCGTTTCCTCATCGAGGTCGACGCCGAACCGTTCCTTGAACGCGTCATCCAGGCTGCCACCATCGGAGAAGCGCCGATACATCTGTGCAAGTTTTTCAGCACCGAGATCCTCTACCCAAGATGCGTAGTCAAGCGCCTGCGCAATGAGTTCGCGAGGCGTACGGTCCCGCTTCAACTCCATCAAGACGAGTGAGCCATCCGGAGCTATTGCGAGCAGATCGATGCGACCGCCGTGGCTGGTCACCTCTTGTCGGCCGATGAGCATCCACTCGCTCGAAATGATCCCGGGATCTGACACGATCATTTCTTCCAACTGTTGTTCGCTTGCCAGGCGCCCAGGGGATAGCGGAAGGGGGCGCTCCCCGACCTTCCAGATGGCGTGCGCGATGGGCATGGCGTGACATTTCGGGGGAGAATGCGTGCTACCAGGGCTGACACAAAGTGGGACTGTTCGACTGGGATGGAAACTGGCCACTTGCTAAAGGAGCCAGAGGTCGCAAAGTCGTAGACTCCTGGGAAACCCGCATGGCTACTGGATTATCGGGCTGAGGTGGGACGCCGGCCCCCTCAAGACTCTATGTTCGCCTCTATGTTGGGCCTGTTCTCCCAGCCCATAGGTGCTCTCACCTGATGTCTCGTGGATCGAGTAGAACGCTGATCTGGCGGTCTCTGGGGCGACGCTAGCTGATGCCACCGACACCACGTGGCATGGCCGTGATCCACCGTAGACAGCCAGCTCGATAGGTTCTCGCGGAGAACACGGCCATGCCCCTCGGACAGCAGGCAGCGGATTCGCTTGCTCCTAGTTCGGAGCCAGCGATAGAATCGACAGCAGGAAGTAACCTGCCAGCTCTCCCCCGAGGCGGCAGGTGGGGGGTGGGGTCGTCCGCTGATCGCTAGCCGGAGATTGTCATGATGCTGGGATCCACCCTGCAAGACGTGCGCCTGGCTCTCCGCACGCTCCTGAAGGACCGCGGTTTCACGGCCGTAACCGTCCTGACCCTGGCCGTAGCGATCGGCGCCAACACGGCGATCTTCTCGGTCGTGGAGGGAGTTCTGTTGCGCCCCCTTCCGTATCCCGATGCGGACCGTGTCGTAACCGTGGCCGCTGGGACGCTCCCGGTCGAAGGTCGGACCGGTGATGTAATTCCGTTCTCCGAGGCAGGGTATCGGCACTTCGTGAACAACAACCGGACCTTTGACGGATTCGGCGGCTACTCGACGGTGCTAGAACAATTTCCGCTGACCGGGGACGGCCCACCTCTAACACTCAATGCGCAGATGATGACGGCTAGCGCCTTCGAGGTACTCGGGACGCTTCCTCAGCGTGGCCGACTCCCGACCGCCGAAGATGAAGTGGTTCCGTTCGGCCACTATGTTTTACGTACGTGGTGGGTGGAAGCTCGGGAAGCAGGTGACCCCTTGCCCAAGGGGCGAGCAGGACGTCCTCAGTGCGTGCCATGAGCGTGAATACGGGGAAGAGCATGCGCCAAATGGTCCAGAGGGCTGAGTCCTTAACCTGTAGGACCTCCGCCTGGCTCTCCAATTCTCGCTTCCCAGAACTGATGGAGTAAGCCAGTTTTGTGACTCCCATCAACAACTCTGCGAAGAACACGAGCGTATGGCGATGTTCATTAACCTCTATGCCGCTGTCCGTGAGTAGTGCTCGCAATCCTGATCGTGTGTACCCGTCTCGCTGATGCTTCTCGGGACCGCTGTCATCTAGGAGTCTGCGCCGCAGAAGCACAGCTGACTGAGCCGAATGGTCATCGAGCCGTCCGCGGCGAGGCGGATCCGGGTGATTGGGAGGTTGAGGACTTGTGTCTGCGACGGATCGGGAGAGCGGAATGGATGCGTTGGGGGGGGCAAGAGAGCTACGAGAGCCCTCGCGCCGGCAGATGCGGGTGAACCCTCGTGCAGTCATGCCGCCTGAAGGGTGTGCAGCCGCTTCACATTGAGTGCCAGGCACACGAGGGTCCACTCGGCCCGGACCTTCTCGAGGCCCCGGAAGCTGAATCGTCGAAAGCCCATCACTTCCTTGATCCAGCCGATGGGCGCCTCGGCCTGCGACTTTCGCCGTGCGTAGCGTCTGCGGCCATCTTCGCTCGCCAGCTTCTCCGCCATGCGGACTTTCGCCGGATATTCCTCCTTGTCAACCGTGGGGGCGGCCTTGCCCTCCCGGGCCAGCGCCACATACCCGTCGATGTCTCGCTCTTCCAGTTCCTCGAGATCCCGCTCGTTGCAATAGCCCGTGTCCGCCAGCACCTGCGCCGGCGTCTCGCCGTACGCTTGCGCCACCGCGTCGACCATGGGCACCAGCTGGCCCTGGTCGCTCGCGTTGTCCGTCACCTCGGCCCCGACCACCAGCTGGTTCTCCCCCTCCACGACCGTCTGTGCGTTGTAGCACTGCTGGAACCCCTCCGAACTCGTCTTCATGATCCGGCTCTCAGGGTCCGTGAAGTTGCTCTGCGCCGCCTCGTCCGGCTCTCCGTACTCCCGCTTGTAGGGCCTGCCGCCCTTCGGGTTGCGCGTCTGCCCCGGCTTGCGGCCCCGTGCGTCGTCCGCCGCTCTCTGCTCGGCTTCCAGGCGCGCCTTCGCCTCCCGGATCGCCGCCAGCCGGTCCTCGCGCCGCTTGAGCTCCTCCGGCACCTCGTCTCCGCATGCTTCCTCGCCGTAGCGCTCGTCTTCCGCTTCGTCCACCGCCTCGGCCCTCTCCAACAGCCCCCGGATCTCCGCCTCCAGCCGAGGCTCCCCGGTCACCATCCGGCCGTAGCTCATCGCCTTGCGCTTGTTCGCGTTCGCCCGAACCTTCGTCCCGTCCACCGACACCCTGCCAAGCCCCGCCAGCCCCAAGGCCCGCGCGAGCATCACCACCTCCACAAACACCGCCCGGAAATCCCCGAGATGGCGCTTGCGGAACTCGCACAGCGTCCGGTGCTTCGGGAAGTTCTCCGCCGCCAGCATCCGAAACGCGACATCCTCCTCCAGCTTCCTCGCCATCTTCCGCGACGAGAAGGTGCCCGTCGCATACGCGTAGATCAGCACCTTGACCATCATCCGAGGGTCGTACGGCGAGTTGCGCCGCCCGTCCCCCCGGTACCGCCCGTAGAACGCGCTCAGCTCCACCGCGTCCACCAGGTCGCTCACATGGTGCGCCAAATGACCCTCCGACACCCACTCCCGAAGATCCGGAGGCAGCAACAACATCTGCTCCGGATCGTACGGTCGAAATGTCGTTCCCATTCACCCCCCTCGGTGATCCGCAAGCCTTCCCAATGCCTTCGCTACCACCAAAGATAGCCGCCGCAGGGTTCTGCGGCGCAGACTCCTAGGCCTCCATGACAGATCCGCTTAATTCTCGCGCCGAAGAGACCTTCAGGCGATGGGACACTGACTACGATCGTGGCTCCCGGTCTTGCCACAAGCCTGATTTCACGGACAGCCCCCTGATGCCTATTCCTCCCTGCGTCGATTCCTCGCAAGGTAGGACACATAGGTGGCCATTCTCGGCATGACGCGAAACAGGCTGTCGATGGCGTTGATCGCCACGTAGCTTGGCAATCCCCCCCTATTGTGGACGGGTTCTGTCAGCGGTTTTGAGAAGACCCGCAGCGATCTAATCTCGACATTCTCCTTTCCGAAGTCGTTCGACAGCGCATCCAACATGTAGTCTATGGAATGGGCATAGTAGTAAAAGCTGCTTCTGTCTCTCGTTTCCGACGCGTTCTTTCGTCTTACTCTTCTTAATCCCCTCATGAGCATCTGCTCGAATGAATTCGGGTTGGCATAAAAGATGAGCAGTTTGGCGTTGCGGCGAGCGACCCGGGACAATTGATGGACTGCACGCGCCTGAAGGTCTTTGTCGATATGGTAAAGGACGTGAGACGCGAGCAGCCCGTCACATGTTGATGCCTTTATCGGAAGATTCAGGATCGACGCGCAAACGCAAATCGCTCTGTCGCCGAGCAGTTTTCTGCTCTCCATCAGCCCATCCAATGAGAAATCCACGCAGATATGGTACTCGTAGTGTTTCCCAAGCCGTACCCTCGGTTGGGCCCCGGATCCCACGTCGAGAAAAAACCCGCAGTTGCAGTCTTGTTCTCGGTCGAACACCGTGGCGAACCGGGCTTCATTCCTCTTGATGTAGCGTTGGCCGTAAGGGGATAGATCTTCGTGCCTGACCTTTGCTTTCAGGACGCCGGCTTCGTCTCTCTCCCACGCCGTGTCGTAAAATTCCTTGATTACTCGACTTACTTCATCACTCGATTTCGGGAGGAGCACCGGCACGCCTTCTATGACGGGATATTCCGATTCGCATCCAGGACACGCCAACGCATCGACGAGGTTCCGATCGTCGTCGAAATTCGACTTACAGTTGAGACAACAAATCACCTGAAAGTAATGTGGGGGAATCATTAACTCTCCGGCCGTGTCAAGATTGAGTGGGGAATGAAGCTTTTCTTGGCTGATCTCTGGGGGGCGCCTGAGGACTGGAAGTGCGACCGCCGTGCCGTGAGAGCGATCACGGGACACCACTCCAGAGAGCGGTTGATGTGAGTAACGAGAGTTCGACACGACGGTCGGGGCTCAGGTGTGCGCCGACGTCATCGGCGCCACAATGAGCCTGAGCGGATCCCATCGCGTCGAGTAGAACAGGATCGACGCCCTTCGCAACTTCGGTGTGGTATACTCCGGCGATGCCACACATCAGTTGGTCATACGCTCTTCGTCGCCTCGATCAGCATGAACCAGCCGACACGGTCTCCGCCCCCGAGTGCTGCCAGGGAGCGGCAGAACCCCCTATACAGTCGTGAGCGACTCTTCGTAGCCACGTCGCACCACGTCAGGACGGTCCGAACGCGCACGTCGTTGACGGGAAGGCGCGCCAGGAGGTCCTTAACTTCCTGTTGAGTGAAGGCCCGGGTCCCCGGGCTTTCGACGAAATGGGCCATCGCGTAGGAGAGAGAACGGTCCGGGCGGCCGCGCAGGGCGCACCGACGAAGCCAGACCATGAAAGCGGCGACGGAGTGGCGGTGGTACACCATCAGCTTGATCGTCCCCCCGGGGCGTGTGACCCGAACGATCTCGGCGAGGGAGCGCTGCGACGACGGCGAGTGATGGATCACCCCCCAGGAGTACACCAGATCGAAGCTCGCATCGGCGAAATCCAGCGCCTCCGCATTAGCTTGCTCTAGTGCGGCGGGCTCCAGCCGCTCCATCTGGAGTCTCCGCCGAGTATGCTCGATGGCCTCGAGTGTGAGGTCGACCCCGTGAGCTCTAGCTCCGTGGCGCACCCAGTTCACGAAGTCGGTTCCGGCCCCGACGCCAACCTCCAATACGTCCCTGTCTCGAGCGCCCGGGAAGTCGGCGAAGTCGAGGATCATGGGCTCGAGTCCGTAGCGCGCTTTTTCGATTTGTTCAAAATAGTCTTCCGAGAACTTCTCCGCTTCGGTGAACTGCGTCCCGCAGGCTGCCTGGTCCCACCACCGCTGCACATCGTTGACGGAGGGGTGGGCCCCCTCTGGCTTCCACGCCGCTCCCGATCTCATCCTAGGCCCCCAGCACCATGGAGGATTCCGAGGTCGGGGCCATCGTTGGCTCCGTGGAGGCGAGGAATAGGGCCGCCCACACCCTTCTCTCTTGATGCGCGTTCATAGTTCGACCAACGGGACGCGGGGAGGAAATGTGTGGTCCAGGCGGAGGCGGATGTCCTGGACGTGACGGAACGTGGTGATCAGGATGGCATCGCGACGCAGCGCTTTCACCGCACGCGGCGGCTGGACCACCAGGTCGCCTCTTCGGTCGAGTGAACGATATGACTCCCGGTCCTCCAGTTTGAGCCGAGCCGCGCTCCCCAGCATGCCGAACTCACTGAAGTCTTTGTCCCGTGTTGTTTAGGCCGGCTCTTTGGGTTTGTCAAGCATGCCAAAGCAGTTCCCGAGGGGAATTAACGCATCATAAACAACGCTCCGCTTCTCTTTCCGAATCTGCCGTTTCTTGCCGCAGTGGGCGTGTGGGGGTTGGCGAGGCGGACGACTACGGACTCTCAGGGCGAAGGCAAAGCCCGACGCACTCACGTTCCGAGCATGTCTTGCAGTCGGTTTCTGCGGGAGCGCCAGAACGGATCCGCGAGGCCCGAGTACATGAACCGGTACTCGGAGCGGCCGTACCATGCCTCCACGTTGGAGCGCCAGATCAGCTTGGGTGAGTCCAGAGCGGGGTCCAACGTTCCAGGACAAGGAGCGAAGACGAGGGAATGATGGTCCCCTGCGACCTTCCAGGCTTCCGCGTTGATCGACTCCCAGGAGAAGGTCCAGGTGAAGGTGTCGACGTCTTTGCTCGTCCACTGGCGAATGACCCGCGCGCTCTCCACGATCTCCTTATGAAGCTCGGATACCGGCACCCTGTTGAGCCTTGAATGAGAGAACGTGTGGTTGCCGATATCGTGCCCCCGCGAGGCAAGCTCGGCGATCTGCTCCGGGGACATGGGAGTCCATTCCTCCGGAGCGCTGTCAACGAGGGAGGACCCAGATACGCCCATCAGTCGATGGTAGTAAAAAGACCTTGCCTCATCGTCTTTGCACTGGGAGAAGCCAGGAACCACGAAGAAAAGGCCCGTGGCGTTCATCGACTCCAAGACCGGCGCCGCGATATGGTAGTTACTGGCCAGGCCATCATCGAATGTGAAGAGCACCCACGGCTTTTCTCCCTTCGGGACCGGCTCGGTGCCGGTCTCCCAGAGAGAGCTGAGGGCCTGCGCATTGACGGGCGTGAAGTGCCTGCAGACCCATTCGACCTGTCTGCGAAAGCGCTCCCGGTCCCGGGCCGGCGTGCCGTGTAGGTTCACAACGCGCACGAGAGGGCGCGGCTCCCGTCTCGTCCTGCTCTTCATGGAATGGAGGAACCACCGAGCACCACCGGACCGAACTCCGAACTCCACGAAAAGGGAGCGGAAGACTCGCCTCACGGCTTTGCGCTCCCGAGAGCGCCATAAAGCCACGAGCGTGCGGCGTCGACGGCCCTCCTGCTCATGGGTGGGGCGATACGTCGCACGCGGCCTCCTCCCAAAGAAATCTTCAAGATCACGCTCTCGAAGTGGCGAATCGCGTGACGCCGGTGAAACTCTCGAAGGGCCGGGTTCCAGAACGCCTGCAACACGTGAGCGACGACGTCTAGGTTGAGCCGCTCCGCACGTGCGGCGATTTCCGTTTCCAGTTTGTTCTCGCCCGTCTGGAGAACGGGCGCGGAGGTAAGGATGTAGGCGACACCGTTCGCGCCGAGAAGGTTGGGAAGACGCTCGACGAAATCCAGGGTCAACGCGATGCCCAGGTGGCCTCCGTACCCGTCGACGTGCCGGTCCCTCTCGCCTTCCGGCAAGAACATGAAGGGCGCATTCCAGGTCACGAGGTCGAAGGCTCCTTCCGAGGATCCGAGCCCGAGGGCGTTTTTCTCTTCCACCCTACACCCGCGGCTCCGGTTGAGCGCGGCGTTGACCCGCGCGAGAGTCACGGCCCGGGGGTTGATGTCGATCCCCAGAGCTTCGTCGCGGCCTCGGGCCATGGCAAGGAGGATGAGGCCGGAGCCGGTGCCTACGTCCAGGAATCGCCCGGCCTCGGTCGGCGCCTCGCGAAGAAGAAACTCGAGCAAGTTGAGAGAGTCCTGGCCGATGTGAACGCGGTTCGGAAGCGAGGGGTTCTCGTGATCGGCCACCACGGTCACGTCTCCCACCGCGATGACCCGGAAGCGGCAGCACAGGTTCCCCTCCGGCGTCGTCAACAGGAGGGAGCGATCCAGCCAGCCAGCAACCGCGTCCGAGCCGATCGCGTCCAGCCACCAGGCCCGGGGCAGAGCCTGCCCCAGGATGAACGCTCGGTAGAGAAGCCGGTCCCGGCTCGATGCGAGGGAAAGGTAGGCGCGGGACAGACCCGAGGGATCGAGCAGCGAGCTCCGTCCGGACAGAAAGCGTTGGAGGACGCGAGCCTCTTGGCCGAACGGAAGACCCGCGTTCTTAGGAGTCGGGTATTTCTGGAGGCGGGCCAGAGAAAGCGCTCGAATCGAGTCGCAGAACGCTTCCCGAAAGGGCCCGTGGAGGGAGCCGACCCAGTCCCTCTCTTCGGCAACGTCGGCCGTCATGAGGCCGGTCTTTCAGTACATGACATAGATAAACGGGGAGACATCGCTCGACTCGTCTTCGCCGAGTTCCATTTCGCGAGCAAGCTCGGCGAGGGGTTCGGCCAACTCGGTGAGCTCGGGTAAGCCTTGAGCTTCCCACAGCGCGCGCAGGGTCGACCCCCATTGTTCCCCTTCGAACTCGATGAACTCCGGTTCGTCCGGCGAGAGGGCGACGTACCACGTGCCGCTGTTCGGCTCGGGTCCGAGAGGCATGAGCCTCACCTTCCGTTCTCGCAGCTTCTCGGCGGCGACCGTCAGGCGCTCCTTGTAGAACTGCCGCAGGCGTTTTTCGGGAAGGCAACGGTCAATCGAGCTCATATCGGTCCTTCCAGGACTCGTCGTCCTCGAACTTCGGCTGCTGGCTCTTGAGAAGGAGAAAGTCCTCCAGAACAAGGGCGTCCATCGCGGTCCGCATGAAACAGCGGTAAGCGTCCTGTGGGGAGCAGACGATGGGCTCCCCGCGAACGTTGAAGGAGGTGTTCACCACTACGGGACAACCGGTCATGCGTTCGAATGCCTCGATCACCGCATAGTAGACCGGGTGGTCCTTGCGGCTCACGGTCTGGATTCGGGCGCTGTAGTCGAAATGGGTTACCGCCGGGATGTCGCTCCGCTCCAGGCGCACGACGGCGAGAAGATCGTCGTCGCCCGCGTCAAATGCCGAGCGGTCCATGGCGATTCGTCGCTTCTCGCAGACCGGCGCCACGAGCAACATGTAGGGACTTTCACCCTCCATCTCGAAGTAGTCGCTCGAGCGCTCCGCAAGCACCGAGGGGGCGAAGGGGCGGAACGACTCGCGGTACTTGATCTTGATATTCATTAGCAACTGAGTGTCCGCGCGCCGCGGATCGCCCAGGATCGAGCGTGCACCGAGTGCGCGCGGTCCGAACTCCATACGCCCAGAGTGGTGACCGACCGCCTTCCCGTGGGCGAGCAGCCCGGCAATCCTCTCAGCGCGCTCCTTGGTGTCCTCCACGACCTCGTACGGGTAGTCATGTCGATCGAGGAAGGCTTGCACCTCCGCCGGGGTGTAACTGGGGCCGAGGTAACTTCCCATTTGCGCGTCCTGGCCGGAGGCCAGGATCTTCCGTGGCACGCCGAACCGCCGGTGCGAACCCAGGAGCGCCGCCCCGAGGGCGCCGCCGGCGTCGCCGGCTGCGGGCTGAATCCAGATTCGATCAAAGATCCCCTCGCGCAACAGCACACTATTGGCCACGCAGTTGAGGGCCACACCGCCGGCGAGGGCTAGGTTCTTCATGCCGGTGGTCTCTCGGGTGTGCCGGGCTAGGCCCACGACGATCTCCTCGGTGACCTTCTGGATGGACGCCGCGATGTCCATTTCTCGCCGGGTGATCCGGGACTCCGGTTTTCGCGGTGGCCCCCCCATGAGTTCGTGAAAGTGCTCGTTAGTCATCAGGGCGGACTCCAGGTAGCCGAAGTAGCCGGTGTCCAGACGGAACGATCCGTCGGGCTTCGAGAAGATCAGCTTGTCCCGGATCCGATCCACATAGCGGGGCTCG
Source organism: Longimicrobiales bacterium (assembly GCA_965238005.1). GTDB lineage: Bacteria > Gemmatimonadota > Gemmatimonadetes > Longimicrobiales > Gaopeijiaceae > CBDCKN01. The sequence goes on along the minus strand of OZ250165.1, from coordinate 259,553 downwards.
CCGTACGGCGCCAGGCCCATCAGCTTGTACTCACCGGAGTTCACCTTGAAGCCGCAATAATACGTGAACGCGCTATAGAGCAGGCCGAGTGAGTGCGGGTAATGGATTTCGTCCAGCGTCGTGATTTCTGTACCCTCGCCCCAGGCGACGCTGGTGGTGGCCCACTCACCGACACCGTCGATCGTTAGGATGGCGGCCCGCTCGAAAGGGGACGGGTAGAACGCGGATGCGGCGTGGGCCAGGTGGTGGCGCGTGAACATCACCGGAACTTCGACCTTGAGCATCCTCCGGACGTAGCCCGTCACGAAGGGCTTGACGCCGAGGAACGAGCGCGCCGCTCTAAGCCACTGGTTCTCGCTGCCCGGGGCCATCGTGAGCAGAGACTTGATGATCCGATCGAAGCTCAACACGGGGTTGTCGTAGAAAACCACCGCGTCCAACTCGTCGGGCTCGATGAATGCCTCCTCGAGGCAGTAGTTGATCGCGTTGCGGGGAAACCGCGGATCGTGTTTCTTCCGCGAGAAGCGCTCCTCCTGGGCCGCAGCGACGATCTCCCCGTCCCGGACGATGGCCGCCGCCGAGTCGTGGTAGAAGGCGGAAATCCCGAGGACGATTACCGGCATGCTTCGTTGGCCTGCTCGAGTTCCTTGAACGTTGTGATGCGAGTTGCTAGTGACTCCGCGAGGATTCGGTGAAACTCGGGCGTGGGATGCACGTCCTGCGGAAATCGCAGAGACCGTCGCTGATCGGGCGGCAGTGCGTGGAAGGCGGGGAGAGGATCGTGAACCGTGACCCCCGAAAGGGCTTCCAGCTCCCGGAAGCGTGCCTGGTAGGCTTTCGGGGAGGCGGTCTCCTCCACGTACATGTAGATCGGAATCGGGACGATCATCAGCGGTGCCCGGCTCTCGCTCGCCCACGTGGCGAGGATCGCCTTCATGAGCTTCCAAGCTGGGTCCGCCGGACTGTTGTAGCCGGGGAGCGGCTGGTACCGGGTGACGCGCTGCGCAGAGGCCTTGAACCGTGGTCCGAGACGGTTCACCATCCGGCGCAATGAAGCAAACCGACCACCGCGGTCGAAGTGAGCCCTCTCCTTTGAATCCACCTTCTCCGGGGCAACGAACTCCTTCGGCACAGGAACATGGTGGAGCAGAAGCTCGCCCCCCCGCGACCGGGTAAAGTACGGTTTCGCGAGGAAGATCTCCTTCCCATCCTGTGTGGCGTAAGGGCGATAGCGGGCAACGACGCGTCAAATGTTTTCGACCACGACGCCGACGACGACAAGGTCGTGCTCCAGCCCCGCCGCCAGCTCTCGATAGATCAGGTACTGCTGGTCGGTGCCCGTGCCCGGAAGGCCAAAGTTGAATACCTGGCTGCCGGGCAGGGCTCTTTCGAGCACGTCGCCGTAGCGGTGCTTGTTGCTGACGCCGTCGCCCGCTGTGAACGAGTCGCCGAACAGCAGGATCCGGAAGACGGACGGCGGCTTCGCGGCACTGAACTCGTGCTCGCACCGGAAGCCCGATCCGTTGGCCCGTACCAGATACCCGCCACCTTCATGGTCAATGCGTGCCCTGATTCCGGGGATGAAGTGGTAGCCCATCACCGTGTGGTACTGAAACAACTGGCGGCTCATGATCGGGTCTTCTTGGGCTCCCCACACGGATGTTGAGTCCATATATATGGCATCACTCGAGTGGGCCATGCAACAAAGGTTGGCGCCGCCGGCCAGAGGGACGTGTCCAGGACCTCGGATGGCGTGGCGCGAAGGGGGGATGTGCGGATGGGCGGATCGACGTGGCCGAATGGCTAAGCCCGTCTGGCCTGTTAGGTCAAGGCGAACCTTCACTTTTCGAACTCGTGGGGCCCGAAGCCGGGCGTTAGTGCGAGCGGTGGACACGAGGCGGAGGCACGAACAGGGTCAGGCGCTCGAGGGGCGAAGGGAGGCCGGGCGAGGTGGCACACGACCTAGGTCGCATAGTCGAGTGACTGAGCCACTACCTCGCGCCGCGCCCGGCCCCGTTCTAGCTCTTGGACGAGCCTGTTCCACTCGCCGTCGAGTGCTAGAGCCGGATCCGGCCGCGTGAGCAGTGTGGACCTGTCGGCCGACTATTCGCCAAGTCCATGCCCGAGAGGCTTGAGTGGGCGGCGAGCCGTCCCTCCCAGCGATCTTCTAGGTCCGGATCGGAGTTGAGGAGGGGCCTCAGTAACGCTTTGGGTTTCCGACAGGAACTGATTGAAAGGGCTGGCGTCAAGGCGTGTGGAAGACCCGAGGGCAGCTTCGACGATGAAAGAACGGATTCGAGGGTTCTGTGACGGGGTTCATACGTTTCGCGGTGGCTTCAGGTCCATTTCCCGCATGAGACATGGGGGCTGTGGAACACGAGTGCCAAACTGAGATGTCCGCAAGCTCAAGGGGTATCGCCCCCAGGCAGGCCACTTGAAATCGCGCGTCCACTAGATACGTTTGTCCCCCCGGCGTTCGAGTTTGAGCTTTCCCCGTCATTCAACACTTGATGAAAGTGCACCCGTTGAAGGGTATGATCGAATGAGCTCCTTGGTATGTAGCGCCGATGTGAAACACTTCGTCGAAGTGTCGGTCAGACAACTGCTCGCACAGCTTTGGATCCCTAAGAACTCCGACGACGAAATCCACCTACTGACCCCGGGGGTTCGCGCGGGCAGCACGGCCTCGCGAGGGCTTCCAGAAGGCTACGGGAAGTGAAGCAACTGCTTCAATCCGCCGACACCGGCGAGCCCCGGGTGGAGGACGTTCCGGCGCCGCAGGTTGGCCCGGGGTTCGTGCTGGTCCGCAACGCCGCGTCGCTAGTGTCGGCGGGGACGGAGCGCAAGACCGTCGAGTTCTCCAAGAAGAGCCTCCTCCAAAAGGCCCGAGCCCGGCCGGACCTCGTGAAGAAGGTTGTGGCTAAGGCCTGGGCGGATGGTCCGCGGAGCGCATGGGAGGCCGCCCGAAGTCGGCTTCGACAGCCCCTTGCGTTGGGATACTCCGCCGCTGGCCGTGTCCTGGAAGTGGGGGACGGTGTCGAAGGCGTCCGCGCCGGGGACCAGGTGGCCTGCGCGGGTGCCGGATACGCGTCGCACGCCGAGATCATCTCAGTGCCGAGGAACCTGGTGACGCCCCTGCCCGATGGTGTGTCTCTGGAGGCGGCGGCGTTCACGACGGTTGGTGCCGTTGGGCTCCAGGGCATTCGGCTCGCGGATGTGCAGCTCGGTGAGTCCGTCGCGGTCGTCGGGCTCGGCCTGATCGGGCTCCTCACTGTCCAGATGGCCCGGGCAGCGGGGTGCCGTGTGATTGGCATTGACGTGGATGCGTCGCGGGTTGCCCTCGCACGAGACCTCGGGGTGGACGTCGCGATCGAATCCGGCGCCGATCGCGAAGATCCGATCTCGGCTGCCATGACCTTCAGCGGAGGGCGGGGCGTGGACGCGGTGCTGCTGACGGCTGCCACCTCCAGCAACGAACCGGTGGAGCTGGCCGGGGAGATCTGCCGCGATCGGGGTCGGGTGGTGGTGGTGGGTGCCGTCGGGTTGCGGGTCCCCCGGCCCACCTATTACGGAAAGGAGCTCTCCTTCCGGATCTCCCGCTCTTACGGCCCGGGCCGCTACGACCCGCTCTACGAGGAGGGGGGCGTGGACTATCCGGTGGGGTTCGTCCGATGGACCGAGAACCGGAACATGGAAGCTTTCTTGGAGATGCTGGCGCGAGGAACCGTCCAGGTCGACCCTCTCGTCACGCACAGGATCCCCATCGACAGAGGCGAAGAAGCCTACGAGCTCCTCACCGGGAGAGCCGGTCCGTCGCTCGGGATCCTGGTCACTTACCCGCAAGGGCCGGTCGAGGGCTCGGATTGGCTTCGCTCGATCCAGCTCCGCCCGATCGAGCCGAGGTCCGACGGCGCCGACGCAATGGGTGTCGGGTTTCTGGGCGCGGGCAACTTCGCTGTCGGAACGCTGATCCCGGCCCTAAAGTCTGCCGCTCCCGGTGGACGCATCGAGCTTGTCAGCATTTGCTCTGCCACTGGGCCGTCGGCTCACCATGCCGCTAGCAGGTTCGGGTTCGGGCTCGCCACCACGGAGGAATCGGCCATTGTGGAGGCGCCTAACATCGATCTCGTGGCGATCGCCACGCGGCATAACCTACACGCACGACAGGTCGCGCAAGCGTTGGGAGCAGGAAAGCACGTCTTCTGTGAGAAGCCGCTCTGCCTCAATCAGGTCGAGCTTGCCGATCTGGTATCCCCCGCGTTGGAGGCGGCCGACGCCGGTCGGCTGCTGCTGGTCGGCTACAATCGCCGCTTCGCTCCCATGGCCATCAGGCTTGCAGACTTCCTGTCGCGGTCCATCGGGCCTCTGATGGCCCACTACCGCGTCAACGCGGGTCACATCCCGGCCGAGCACTGGGTGCATGATCCGGAGGTCGGCGGCGGGCGCATCGTCGGAGAAGCTTGTCACTTCATCGACTTCCTCTCGTTTCTCACCGACTCGCTGCCTGTCCGCGTCCACGCGACTGGTCCACCCGACCGAGGGTTCTTTCGCGGTGACAACATTACGATGACCCTGGACTTCCAGGATGGCTCCGTGGGCACGGTCACCTACGTGGCGAGTGGGGACCGGGGCCTGGGCAAGGAGCGTTGTGAGGTGTTCTGTGGCAGCACCTCCGCGGTGCTGGAGGACTTCCGCACTCTCGCGCTCTACGAGGGAGGGAAACGGACGGTTGTCCGCGAGCGGTTGAGGCAGGACAAGGGTTATCGGGGGGAGTGGGAGGCGCTCCTAGGCGTGCTGGCGTCGGGCGGCACACCGCCGATCTCCTTCGAATCTCTCGTGGCGACGAGCCTCGCCACGTTCGGGGCTCTCGATTCGCTGAAGACCGGGGAACCCGTGGGTATCGATGCTGGAGCGTTCATTGACGCCCATGCGGCGAAGGACGGGGCATGAGCTGGAGCGGCGCCACGTCTGTCCTCCACGTCGTGGGCGCCCGCCCCAACTTCATGAAGATCGCTCCCCTGCTCAGGGAGATGGAGGGGCGTGGCGGATACCGGAACACCTTGGTCCATACTGGCCAGCACTACGACGAGGTCATGTCGAAGGCGTTCTTCTCGGAGCTCGGTATCCCGACGCCCGACATCAACCTGGGCGTGGGATCCGGCACCCACGCGACGCAGACAGCCGGGGTCATGACTGCTCTGGAGCCCGTGTTGCGCGACGTCCGACCGGAGCTGGTCGTCGTAGTCGGGGACGTGAACTCGACGCTGGCTGCCACCGTGACGGCGGTGAAGATGGGCGTCCCGGTCGCCCACGTGGAGGCCGGGCTCAGGAGTCGCGACCTAGCCATGCCTGAGGAGATCAACCGCGTGCTCACAGATCGCGTCGCGGAGATCCTGCTTACGCCGAGCCGGGATGCCGACGAGAACCTCCTGGCCGAAGGCGTGCCGGCGGAGCGGATCCACTTCGTGGGGAACGTGATGATCGATACGCTTCTCTCGCTGGTGGATCGCGCCCGGGAGATCGAGGCGCACCGCCGCTTCGACGTGAAGGAAGATGGCTACGCCGTCGTCACGCTCCATCGGCCGCGGAACGTTGACGACCGTGACCAGCTCGGCGAGATCTTCAGCGCTCTGGAGGTGATCGCGGCCGAGATGCCGGTGCTATTTCCCATGCACCCGCGGACCAAGGAGCGAAGCGAGGCGTTCGGTCTGAGTCCCTCAGGCGTGACGGTCACGAAGCCCCTGGGTTACCTCGAACTGCTTTCGCTCATGGAATCGGCCGCCGTCGTCCTCACCGACTCTGGCGGGATCCAGGAAGAGACCACCGTCTTGGGTGTGCCGTGCCTCACACTCCGGCCGTGCACGGAACGGCCTGTCACCGTCGAACAGGGTACGAACCGCCTAGTTCCGGACCGAAGCAGGTCCGCCATCCTCGAAGCCTTCCGGGAGACAAGAGACGCCCGGCCGGAAGCCCGAAGGCCCGAGGGCTGGGACGGTGCCGCTGCCGGTCGCATCGTCGGCGTGTTCGATGCCTGGACCGATGGTCGGAGGTGAGGGGCGCGGGAAGCCATCGCGCCCGTCTAGGCACGCTGAGAAGTCAGGACTGGTAACGGTCGGCCGTCGTGTGGCGTCATCCAGTTCCACTCCAGTCCGGCGCCGAGTGCACTTCCGCCCCGTTTGCGATAGACTACTGCGGCAGGGGACTCATTCGACTGTCCTCCGGCCGACTCCATTCATTCTGCCCCTCGTCCCTTCCAACCCCGATCTCGCATACACGTAGCACTCATCGGAACAGGATACGTCGGCCTCGTAGCCGGCGCCTGCCTCGCCGAGACCGGCAACGACGTCATCTGCGCCGACATCATCGAGGACAAGATCGCCCGCCTGAACGCCGGCGAGATCCCCATATACGAGCCGGGCCTCGAGCCCCTGGTGGAGCGGAACCTCCGATCGGGCCGCCTCACCTTCACGACCGACATCCCAGAGGCCGTCCGGGCCTCCGAGATCATCTTCATCGCAGTGGGCACGCCCCCCGACGAGGACGGCTCGGCGGATCTCCAGCACGTCCCGACGCCGCTCGGACAATAGGCCGGGCGATGAACGGCGAGAAGATCGTCATCACCAAGAGCACGGTTCCGGTGGGGACGGCGGCGAAGGTTCGCGAGGTCATCGAGGCGGAGACGGACCACAAGATCCACGTCTGCTCCAATCCCGAGTTTCTCAAGGAAGGGGCGGCGGTCGACGACTGATGTCTCTGTCCCACCGCCCGAGTACGTCCGGGCCCTGGTGCGGCACGGCAACATTCGGATATCCGGAAGTCCTCCTTCAGTTGCAATCTGGTGTCGTCGGAAGGCGACTACGCCGGATCCGTTATCCTCAAGACGGACAACAACTCCGGGGGTATGCCCGAGTCAATCCTTTTCCTCGGCCAACCCGTGCATCGTCGAATCATCAACGGTGCTCGCTTCCTGTTCGACCGTTGTGGACCCTCAGCCAATACCTTGTCCTGCGATCCAAGAAAGACTGTCTTTCAGAATCGTCACCTGATCGTCGAGAAGTTCCTGCCCGAGTTCGACGGAAATGCTACTACCTTCGCCGCTACGGATTCTTCGGCGATCAGGGCTTGTCGGTGCGGTCGAGATCGGTCGATCCAGTTGTGAGGGGAGCGGCGACGTGAGTGAGACGATCCGGCAAGGGGAGCCGAAGGCGATCCCGGCGCACGCGGGGAAGAATCGCGGCCGATTGGCGCGTTGGGCAGGCGGTGTGTTCGGAGTGGTCCTAATCATCATCCTCGGCTGGAGGCCCGCTCTCAGGACTGCCGCGGCGTTCCTGATCGTGGAGGATCCTCTACGATCCGCTTCGACCATCATCGTCCTTGGTGGGGATCTGCCGGTCCGAGAGATCGAGGCGGCCAGGATATATCACGCAGGATGGGCCCCTAATCTCATGCTCATACAAGTAGGCTTCTCGGAGCAACAGCAGATGCTGCGAGAACTGGGTGTTGAGCTCGCTGAGTCAATGGTGAGAACGCGTGAGGTTCTCGTACGACTCGGGATTCCTGACTCGGCCATCGTGGTGCCCGAGGAGCGTTTTCGGGGTGGCACGTTCGAGGAACTTAAGGTCGCGGCGCGGGCTCTGGCCCGGGATACCCTCCCAGTGATACTCGTCACCTCGAAGGTCCATACGCGTCGGGTTCGATTGATCTGGAATCGGGTGGCAAACGGGGGTCCGCCGGGGGTCGTCCGCGCGGCCACGCGTGATCCCTTCGATCCATCAGATTGGTGGCGGCATCGACGGGACGTGTTGCTGGTAGCTCGTGAATTCCTCGGCATTCTGAATCACGTCCTGGGCTATGTCGTGGCCCAGTGACGCTCATCCAGCTCTGTTCGCCCCAAGCCTTCCGTGTGTTAGAGGGGCCCAAAACTGCACAGAAGTGGCGGACGAAATCTCACACTCGGCGGTCCTGTAGCTTGGGCTGGAGGGCCGTGTGCTCTACTAGCTGGGCGTCCTCGCGGCCGATCACCCAACCTTCGCGACTTCACTCACACGTCGGAGGCGCGATGTATGGAAGGGAGAAGCACGTGTTGCTCAGACACTATCTCGAAGAAGGCATTAGGCGGCCATCGCCCGTGAACTGGGCTTTGGCCGACGCACCATCTATCGCTGGATCGAGACCGAGGAAGTGGATCGGGTGGTCGGCTGGGCGATCTTCCCGGCCTCCTCGAGGCTGTTCCCCGCCGTGGAGGAGCTCGCTGGCCGTCACGACGGAGAGGATCGTCGGCCTCGTAGCCGGTGCCTGCCTGGCCGAGGCCGGCAACGACGTCATCTGCGCCGACATCATCGACGGCAAAATCGCCCGCCTGAACGCCGGCGAGATCCCATATACGAGCCGGGCCTCGAGCCCCTGGTGGAGCGGAACCTCCGCTCCGGCCGCCTCACCTTCACCACCGACATCCCAGAGGCCGTCCGGGCCTCCGAGATCATCTTCATTGCCGTGGGCACGCCCCCCGACGAGGACGGCTCCGCTGACCTCCAGCATGTGCTCGATGCGGCCCGGACCATCGGCCGGGCCATGAACGGCGAGAAGATCGTCATCACCAAGAGCACGGTGCCAGTGGGGACCGCGGCGAAGGTTCGCGAAGCCATCGAGGCGGAGACGGACCACAAGGTCCACGTCTGCTCCAACCCCGAGTTTCTCAAGGAGGGGGCGGCCGTCGACGACTTCATGAAGCCCGATCGCGTGGTTCTGGGCGTCGACAGCGGTACACGGCGGAAGTAGGGTGATGCGCTGATGGCCCCCGTCCCATCGGTTCGAGGACGGCTCTGAGGGCGCGGTCGATCTTTCTGACCTCGGTGGTAGAGGCGGTTCGGATTGGAGAGCACGGCAGCGTCGAATGGCCCGGCGGCCTGGATCTCTGCGGCGACGCCCGCTACTTGCGGTTGACCCATCTCTTGCGCTCCCCGAGGCTGGGGGTGAAGTTCCAGATGGGAATACCCACACCAAGGGGGAAGCATGGGTGCGGTGAGGGAATACGACGCGAAGCTGGACTCCCGGAAGCGGCTCACGATTCGGGAGGCCGAGTACGACCACTACCATGTTCGAGAATTCGAGGACGGAAAGATCGTCCTCGAACCGCGTGTGCTTGTCGCGCCCAACGCGCGCACTGCGGAAACGCTTCGAGACGCGGACGCTGGGCGGAACGTGCGGGAATTCGAATCCGCCGAAGAGCTGTTTGAAGATCTCGAGAACTGAGGATGGCCAAGGGTCCGCTTCGGACCGCACGGACTGCTCAGTTCAAGCGCGATTACAGGAGGTGCAGGAAGCGCGGGTACGACATGATGGAAGTCAGGACGGTGATGGAATCTCTGATCGCCGGTAGCCCCTTGGCGAACGCCATCGCGATTACCAGTTGTCTGGCGAATGGAAGGGACACCGTGACTGTCACATCCGCCCCGGCTGGGTCCTGATCTATCGCATCGTTGACGACACGATCACGTTTGAGCGAACGGGTACCCACTCCGACCTCTTCGACTAACCACCATCGCCATCTCCCATTTGGAGGCACTCACCGACTCGGTGTACCCAGACCATGGTCCTGCGGGTACGCCCGCAGGCCTTCGCTGGACGGCTCGTCCCAGCGGTGCATGGCCGCGGGAGAGGTACCACGGGTGGCCGGCCTTATGAGGCGATCTACCACCTTGACCATAGACGGAATCTGACGCCCCCACCAGGGGGGTCAAACGTCGCGTAACGGGCCAATCGGTTCCCGACCGGAATCGCGCAGCCACGTAGGTCCCGAAGGGCCGGCACGTCGTTAATTGTAAGGACTGCTTGCTCAAGCGCGCAGGCGCACCTGAGGGCCGTGCGGGAACCGGGTGTTACGGGATGTGCCGGACCGAACCGTTCCTTCGCCCACGCGACGAGGAGCCCATCACAGAAGCCGCACCAAGTCTTCGGCGCTGATCCCAGGACGGCTGGTACTGGCGCGAACCCGGGGCAGTCATCATCAATACAAGCACCGTGAGAAGAAGGGCCTCGTGACGGTACCGGGGACGATGAACGACGAGCTTGCTCCGGGTACCCTGAATAGCATCCTCAAGCAGGCGGGACTCAAGGCATGAAGAAGTATCTGATCGTCATTGAAGAGACGGACACGGGTTACTCAGCGTACTCACCCGACCTGGCCGGATGCGTTTCGACGGGAGCTACCCGCGAGGATGTCGAGCGCAATATGCGGGGGGCCATCCAATTCCACCTGGATGGCCTTAGGGCGGAGGAGTACGAAGTGCCGGAGCCTCATAGCTACTCGGCATACGTCGAGGTGCCCGCTTGATCTGAGGCCGTCGTCGAACTCGATCGAACAACCAGGAGACACTCCTCATCACCGGCGCCGCCGGCTTCCCGGCCACCCTCAAGGTGGGGAGCTACGCCACTCACAACCTCCCCGAGTTGGCGAAGGAGAAGGGTGGACGCTTCCTCATGGCCTCCACCTCCGAGGTCTACAGCGACCCCACGGTCCACCCCCAGCCGGAGGGCTGAGGTCACCTGCAGCGAATAGGATCGCGTCGCCAGTGTCCAATTCAGCATCCCGTCGCCGCCACCTCTGCCAGCCACTCTCGCTCAATCTCGGCTTCCTCATCGAGGCTTGAGATGATTTGCTCGGCTAATCGGGCCCTACAGTCGATCCTCCCAGAATCCAGGCCTCCTTCGGTGATGCTCAACCGCAACGACCCAGATCGACTCCGACGTCTCCTGATACACGAGAGCATAGGGGAACCGCCTCAGATGGGCTCGGCGTGTACCTGACGGTGCGGGACTGCCGATGGAAGGGAACTCAGCGACGAGCTGGACGGCCTGCTCCACGTCTTCGATGAATTCGCGACCGATCCCCGGAACCTGTGACTCGTAGAGGTCGATCGCCGCTAGGAACTCCGAACTCGCCGGAGTGGCGAATTCAACTCGCAACTACGCCTTCAGCCGGCTGCGAGCCTCGCCAAAGACCTCCTCGGCCGGAATCGTCTCCATCACTCCCGCTTCTAGCTCGGCGACGCGACGCTTGATCTCCTCGTCCCACGCCGCCTCGACCTCTGGATCCCGAGGGAGACTCGCGAACAGGCGCTGAGCGAGCTGGGCCCGCTCTTCGGGGCTCAACTCGAGAGCGGCGGCCTCGACGGATTGCAGTGAACTGGGCATAGGACCTCCAGTGAAGAGCGCTGTCTGATCCTAGTATAGTCCACGGGCGTGAACCGTTCCATGGTTGCTTGGGACCCGTTGGCTCACGGGAGTGTCAGTCAACGCCATGCTCCCGAACCTGGCCCTCAACGGAACAGTGAGGATCCAGGCGCCCGGCCTGATCATCGATCGCACCGCCCTGGCCGATCCCCCTCTTCGTCCTGAGGAAGTATGTTGGTGCGTTCGCTCGTCCCCCTCAACCTCGAGGCCACATGCCATAGAAGTCATCGTGGACGGGCGGCACGAATGGCATATGGGCACCATTGATAATACCACCTCATGTACCATGATTAATGGTATGAAGAAGACCATCAAGATGGATCGCGCCGGTCGCGTGGTTGTCCCACGGGCCATGCGCGAGAAGTACGGCCTCGTCGACGGGGACCACCGCCTCGAGATCTTCGAGTCTCCGGACGGGATTGTGCTCCGGCCGAGGCCGGAGGAGATTCCGGCCGAGCGGCACGCTAGCGGCTGGGTCGTGTTCCGGTCCGGCGAGGAGCAGACGGTTGACCTGGGCCGGGCCGTTGAGGAGGAGTGGGAGCGCAGGCACCGGCAGGTCCGGGGAGACGAGTAGCGGCTTCTCGGTCGATGACTTTTCTCTGCGACACGACCGTGCTCTTCGCGGCCTCCGAGGCCGCGCATCGGCACCATCGGCGGTCTCTGGCTCTCGTGGCCACGGCGACTCCTTCGAACGCCTTCGTGGCCGCCCACTCCCTCGCCGAGCTGTACGCGACGCTCTCGGCCACTCCCACGCCGAAGATGCGCCGGGTGGATCAGGTGCTCGAAGCCGTCGAACACGTGGCTACCGCATTTGCTCCGGTGACATTGGACGTGGGCGATTACCTGTGGGTGTTGCGACACGTCGCCGGGGTGGAGGCGCGGAGCGGTCAGATCTACGACGCGCTCATCCTCAAGTGCGCCGAGCGCGCGAAGGTTGAGGCGGTGTACACCTGGAACATCGGGCGCTTTAGGAGGATCGCGTGGCCCGAGATGGCTGAGCGGGTCCGCGTCCCGTAGTCCTGTCGTCGGCGGGCCATCCTCGGCGTTGTTTTGTGGGGACCGACCAGGGCCCCGCGCACGTCGAGATCACGGACTACCACTGAACACAAAAGGAATCGAGCGGGTCCCGAAGGAGCCTGCCTACGCGTCGGCCACAACGCATCCCGACGAGATGGGCACTGCGGTGCCAAACCGCCTAAGGAGTGTCGTCCCATCCGGGCATCGTCTTGCCGCGAAGATTGTCTTATCTTGGCCCGAGTGAGAGGGAACGCGTAGCCTGGGGGCTTGAAGCCAGAGGCCAGATGACCAGGAGCGAGTACCAGGAGCTCGCGGAGTTCATCGCCGTCCGGTTCGATCGCAACGACAAGCGCTTCGACTCTATGGATGAGCGCCTCCGCCGTGTGGAGATCCTCGGGGAAGAGAACCGCCACCAGATCCAGATCGTGGCCGAAGGCGTGTCGGGGGTGGCCGAAGGCTTGTCGGGTGTGGCCCAAGGCTTGTCGGGAGTGGCCGAAGGCGTGTCGGGGAACGCCCTCAAGCTCGAGGCGTTCCGGTCGGAGGTGGCCGCTGAGTTCCAGGACATTCGCGAGTTGATAGGGACTTCCTACCTGGAGCTGAACCGGCGGATGACGCGCCTGGAGGAAGATCGTGGGCGGTGAGTCTTACCCTGCTTACAGAAACCCACCCCAATCTGCGTTCTGCCTCATCGTACCGGGCCTGCTCGATCTCGATGTCCTCATATCGAGGCTGGAGATAGGCCGCTGAGCCAGACGCGCCCAGGTGGGAGCGAGTTGGGAGTCCGTCTTTTCGACGGTATTTCTTCCGCCTTCCGTTCGATCCACGGCGTGGGATACGGCGGATCGTGCGATGATGGCTCCCCTCCCACCCGAACATGATGCCGGCTCGGACGGGCGTCTAGCTCGGGATCGATGGCGGCACGAATGGCATGTCTGTGCCATTGACGATACCACCTTCGCGTGCCATCGTTTATGGTATGAAGAAGACCATCAGGATGGATCGCTCCGGTCGCGTGGTTGTCCCACGGGCCATGCGCGAGAAGTACGGCCTCCTCGACGGGAGCCACCGCCTCGAGATCTTCGAGTCTCCGGATGGGATTGTGCTCCGGCCGAGGCCGGAGGAGATTCCGGCCGAGCGGCACGCCAGCGGCTGGGTCGTGTTCCGGTCCGGCGAGGAGCAGACGGTTGACCTGGGCCGGGCCGTTGAGGACGAGCGGGAGCGCAGGCACCGGCAGGTCCGGGGAGACGAGTAGCGGCTTCTCGGTCGATGACTTTTCTCTGCGACACGACCGTGCTCTTCGCGGCCTCCGAGGCCGCGCATCGGCACCATCGGCGGTCTCTGGCTCTCGTGGCCACGGCCACTCCTTCGAACGCCTTCGTGGCCGCCCACTCCCTCGCCGAGCTGTACGCGACGCTCTCGGCCACTCCCACGCCGAAGATGCGCCGGGTGGATCAGGTGCTCGAAGCCGTCGAACACGTGGCTACCGCATTTGCTCCGGTGACATTGGACGTGGGCGATTACCTGTGGGTGTTGCGACACGTCGCCGGGGTGGAGGCGCGGAGCGGTCGGATCTACGACGCGCTCATCCTCAAGTGCGCCGAGCGCGCGAAGGTTGAGGCCGTGTACACCTGGAACATCGGGCACTTCAAGAGGATCGCGTGGCCCGAGATGGCTGAGCGGGTCCGCGTCCCGTAGTCCTGTCGTCGGCGGGCCATCCTCGGCGTTGTTTTGTGGGGACCGACCAGGGCCCCGCGCACGTCGAGATCACGGACTACCACTGAACACAAAAGGAATCGAGCGGGTCCCGAAGGAGCCTGCCTACGCGTCGGCCACCCACGCATCCCGACGAGATGGGCACTGCGGTGGCAAACCGCCTAAGGAGTGTCGTCCCATCCGGGCATCGTCTTGCCGCGAAGATTGTCTTACCTTGGCCCGAGTGAGAGCGAACGCATGGCATGTGGGCATGGGGCCAGAGGCCGGATGACTAGGAGCGAATACCAGGAGCTGGTGGAGTTCATCGCCCCCCGGCTCGACGGTATCGACGAGCGTCTCCGCCGTGTGGAGATCCTCGGGGAAGAGAACCGCCACCAGACCCAGATCGTGGCCGAGGCCGTGTCGGGGATCGACGGCAAGCTCCAGGTGTTCCGCTCCGAAGTGGCGGCTGGCTTTCGGGAGCTACTGGACTTCCCACCTGGAGCTGGACCGACGTGTGACGCGTCTGGAGGGAGGCGATAGGCGCTGAGTCTTCCGCTGTTTTTTGGAAGACCATCCTGTCGCTTTTGGGGGGTCAGAGCGGCGGGTGGAGTCTGGTGGCAGGCGCCTGCCGAGCCAGAGCTTCACGCACCCATGATCGGATGGTTCACGCGATCACTGGCGAAGTGCAGACATCGCTCACGCGGATCCGCAAACCGCGAACGCGGGGGCGACCCCCACATTGCCTCGGGTTGACCGTTATTCGATCTGTGAGGTGCCATTTCGACCCCCAGGAATCGGGCGCTCTCTCCAAAGATAGCGCCCGCTCTTCGTCCTGAGGAAGTATGTTGGTGCGTTCGTTCGTCCCCCTCAACCTCGAGGCCACATGCACGTAGCAGTCATCGGAACCGGATACGTCGGCCTCGTAGCCGGCGCCTGCCTCGCCGAGACCGGCAACGACGTTGTCTGTTCGGACATCATCGAGAACAAGATCGCACGGCTCAACGCTGGCGAGATCCCCATATACGAGCCGGGCCTCGAGCCCTTGGTGGAGCGGAACCTCCGATCGGGCCGCCTCACCTTCACGACCGACATCCCAGAGGCCGTCCGGGCCTCCGAGATCATCTTCATCGCAGTGGGCACGCCCCCCGACGAGGACGGCTCGGCGGACCTCCAGCACATCCTCGACGCCGCCCGGACCATCGGCCGGGCCATGAACGGCGAGAAGATCGTCATCACCAAGAGCACGGTGCCGGTGGGGACGGCAGCCAAGGTTCGTGAGGCCGTCGAGGCGGAGACGGACCATCCGGTCCACGTCTGCTCCAACCCCGAATTCCTCAAGGAAGGGGCTGCCGTTGAAGACTTCATGAAGCCCGACCGCGTGGTGCTGGGCGTCGACAGCGAGTACGCGGCCGCCGTGCTCCGGGACCTCTACGCCCCGTTCGTGCGCACGGGCCACGACATCCTCCTGATGGACGTGGCGGCGGCGGAGATCACCAAGTACGCCGCGAACGCCATGCTGGCACTCCGCATCAGCTTCATGAACTCGGTGGCCGACCTGTGTTCACGCACAGGCGCCGACGTGGACAGCGTGCGCCGGGGCGTGGGGTCGGACTCGCGGATCGGGTCGAGCTTCCTGTTCCCGGGGGTGGGCTACGGGGGAAGCTGTTTGTTGGGCCAGGAGACCGTCCTGGCACGGCGGAAGGGGTGTGCCACCCTTGTGCGTCTGGATGCCCTCTTTGAGGACTGCGCTGTGGTGCCTTCGTCCGTGACGGACGACCTCGAGCCCGAAGTGACCTGGACGGATGATCTGACCGTGCTGTCGTGGAGTCCGGATGGGGGACCGCAGTGGCGTCGGGCCTCGGCGGTGACCCGACGCTGGTACGAGGGGGAAGTCCTGAAGATCCGCACCAAGATGGGGCGTCGGCTGCGGTGCACGCCAGATCATCCCTTCGTGGTCTCCGATGGGGTGGGCGGAGCGCCGCAGGTGAAGCTGGCGCAGGAGCTGACCACCGAGGATTGGCTGCCGGTGGCCATGGGCCAGCCGGCCGCGCTACAGGAGGCCGACGAGGAACTGGAGGTCGTGGGAACTATGGCTTCAATGGGCTTCCGTGAAGACGAGGTCATCGTGCGCCTGGGAGCCGAGGCCCGGGCTGGACTCGAGCTTGCCCAGGTACGGACGGCGGTGATGGAACACCCCCGGAGCGCCAACTGCTACACGCAACGGCTCCCCGATGCCGTCTGGGACCTCTCGTCGTCCGAGCAAATCGCCCTGCTTTCCGGCCTCTGGCAAGGAGACGGCTCGTGGTCGCTGGTCAACGGAGGGCAGAGCGTGGTTCTCGAGTGGGGAACGGTGAGTCGAGAACTCGCCGACGGTGTGGTGCGACTCCTGGGCGGGTTGGGGTTCGGCGCTCGCCTCAAGGTGGGTCGGACGGCCAAATCCACCACCGACACCCACTGGGTCGCCGTCGCCGGCGCCAATCAGGTGGAACAGCTCATCGAGTTGGTGAAGCCAGCCGACCGGCCGGCTGTTCTCGCGTCGCTGGCACGCCAGACCAAGCGTGTCGCTCCCACCGGCTACCGCCCCGCCCGAGGCGTCGCGTGGGTGCGCGTCACCGAGTCCCGGCCTGTCCCTTTCAGAGGCTGGGTCTACTCCGTCGAGGTTCCGGGGAAGGAGACGTTTGTTACGACCGCGGGCCTCGTGGTGCACAACTGTTTTCCAAAGGATGTGAATGCGCTCGCCAACACCATGCGCGAGATGGGCACGGACGGGTCCATCCTCGATGCCGTCCACGCCGTGAACGAGGCGCAGAAGCGGCTTTTGATCGAGGGGCTCGTCGATCGCCTGGGCGCGGACCTTTCGGGGCAGACCATCGCCATATGGGGCCTGGCGTTCAAGCCGAACACCGACGACATGCGTGAGGCGCCCAGCCTGGTGACGATCGCCGGTCTGCTCGAGGCGGGCGCCCGCGTGGTCGCGCATGACCCGGCCGCCATGGGAGAAGCCCGCCGGATTCTGGGGGACTCGATCGAGTTGGTGGACGCGAACTACGACGCCCTGAAGGACGCCGACGCGCTGGTCATCCACACCGAGTGGCTGCCGTACCGCCACCCCGACTTCGGCCGCATGCGAAGTCTCATGGCGCAGCCCCTCGTCTTCGATGGGCGAAACCTCTACTCGCTCGAGAGTATGGCGGAGGCGGGCTTCGAGTACTACTCGGTGGGCCGCCCGGCGGTGGGCGCTCCGGACCAGGGCTGATCGGCTCTCACCAACCGCGTCAATTGAGCCGCCGACTCGCGCACAACACCCCCACTGGCTGGTGCCCTTCCTCCGGCGCCATTATCGCTGGCCCACCACGCCATGGTGTCGCCCAGGGTTTCGCCTTGCTTTGGAAACTGGAGCGGGGAATCCCGAACCCGTTGGATCCTGAGGCGAGCCAAGCCGATCCCCCTCTTCGCCCTGAGGAAGCATCTTGGTGCCGCCCGGGTGGCACAGAACCGGGTGGCACAGAAGTAGTTTACCCGCATCGATCATTGCGGAGCACCGGTACTCAGCATCACCGGTAGGCGTCGCGACGATGACCGATCTTTACGATGGTTACTGTCCGGGCACCATCGTCCACTTCGTAAAGAATGCGGAACACGCCCTGACGAATTCGATAACGGTCGTTCTGGGTGAGTCTCTGGCATCCTTGGGGCCGGCACTCCTCGGCCAACGCCTGGATCCGGGCGACAACGCGACGTCGGTCCTTGTCCTGCAGGGCCTCCAACTCCTTCACGGCCGATGGCTTGATCCGGAGCTCATAGCTTGCCACGACGCCTCAGGTCCTTGAGCACCTCTTCGAAGAGGAGACTCGGTTCCTTGGCGCGGGCCTCGAAGGCCTCGAGATCCTCGGAGTCTTCGAAGAGGCTCTCGCGTACCGCGGCATTCACGAGATCCGACAGGCTTTGCTCAGTCTCAGCCGCCTTGAGACGCAGCGCCCTATGGATGGTAGCGTCGAAGTAGACGGTGGTGCGCTTGGATTTCGTGTCCATGCCACACCATGACATCAAAGCGTCACGATGTCAACCTGCGGAACCCGATGCCTCAGGAGCCTGCTCCGTTGAGCATGGACCGGTCCCAGGTCCAAGCCCTTTGGTTGTGGCCGAAGCCGTGTCGGGGAACGACCGCAGGCTCGAGGCGTTCCGCTCCGAGGTGGCCGTTGGCTTTCAGGATCTTGGCGAGTTGCTACGGACTTGCCACCTGGAGCTGGACCGGCGGGTGACGCGCCTGGAGGAAGATCGCAGGCGATGAGTCTTCCGCTGTTTACACAAGACCCCCCTGTCGCTAGGGTGGGTCAGGGTGGCGGGCGTAGTCTGTAACCCAGCGTTCGATCGACCGCTTGACGTCGCTCCAGCCCACATCCCACAGCATTGTCGGCATGTCCTCGGCCTCGGCGTCGTCGAAGTAGGTGAGGCTCATTACCACGTGCCCGATATCCCGAACTGCGAACCTACGCTTGTGTAGGTCAAGCATCTCCCCAAGACCGAGGCCACTACGGCCCAGAGCGAATACGTCGATGAAATCCCTCTTGGTCCCTCGGCCCGCAATCGCTGAGCCGGATGCCTTGCGCGTCAGATAATCATATTATATGATTATGTGACACTCGTTTGATCTCAGGTCTTCGAACCCGGACCCTGACCTCTGCCAGCTCAACGATGAAGCACACGATCTCGGTGACGGAAGCGGCCCGAAACTTTGCGGACATCGTCAGCAGGGTGTTCTACAGGGGGGAGCGCTTCGTCCTGGAGCGGGGCGGAAGGCCCGTGGCTCGACTGGTCCCGGTTCCCCGAGGCGGACGGCTCGGCGATCTTCCGGCCCTCCTCGAGGCTGTTCCCCGCCTGTCTGTCGAAGAGGCGGAGGCGTTGCGTCGGGATATGCAGGAGGCCAGGGACTCGCTTCCCGCCCTCCCCGACGAAGATCCGTGGGAGTCCTGATCGACACTTCGGTCCTGATTGACTACGAGAGGGGTCGCGTGGACCTGGAAGCGCGGATCCGGGGGCGGGAAGAGGAGACCTTCTTCCTGTCCGTCGTGACGGCAAGCGAGCTCCTCCACGGCGTCCATCGGGCGAAGGATCCCGTGACCCGCGCCCGGAGGACCGCCTTCGTCGAGGGAGTTCTCGGGAGCATGCCCTTCCTTCCCGTCGAGATCGCCACCGCCCGGGTGCACGCCCGCCTCTGGGCGGATCTGGCAGAAGAGGGCCGGCTCATCGGTGCCCACGATCTCTGGCTCGCCGCGGCGTGTCTCACCCACGACCTCCGCTTGGCGACGGCGAACGTCCGGGAGTTCGGGCGGGTGCCCGCCCTGGAGGTGGAGGATTGGTCCTCACGGCCTTCGAGCTGAGCTCCGCAAGAAAGGGCCCGAATGGTCCCCCTCCCTCGTACCTTGTCGAGGGTGGCAGGGAAGGCGTAGCATGGGGCGGATCCCCAGAGAACCCGAGGGCGGATGACGCAAAGCGAATACCAGGAGCTGGTGGAGCTCCTCACCTGCTGTCTTAGCAGCATCGACTCCGAGGTCGAGGCGCTTCGTGAGGAGGTGGCCTGACGTGGAGCGCATCCTGATCACCGGAGCCGCCGGATTCCTCGGCTCCCACCTGGCCGACCGGTTCCTTCTGGAGGGCTACCACGTCATCGGCGTGGACAACCTCATCACGGGCTCGCCCGAGAACATCGCCAATCTCCAGAAGAACGAGGGGTTCTCCTTTCTGCGACACGACATCTCCACGCCGCTCTACATCCACGAGGAGCTGGACGGGGTCCTCCACTTCGCGTCGCCGGCCAGCCCCGTGGACTACCTGGAGTTGCCGATTCAAACGCTGAAGGTCGGGAGCCTCGGCACACACAACATGCTCGGGCTCTCCCTGGCGAAGTCGGCGCGGTTCCTCCTGGCCTCCACGTCGGAGGTGTACGGCGATCCGGACGTCCACCCGCAGCCCGAGGCGTACTGGGGCAACGTGAATCCGGTGGGTCTACGCGGCGTCTACGACGAGGCCAAGCGCTTCGCTGAGGCCATGACGATGGCGTACCACCGGTACCACGGCGTGCATACGAGGATCGTGAGGATCTTCAACAGCATCCTCGCCGACGAGACGGTCATCCTCTTCAACGACGCTACGGCCCACATAGAGGCAGTGGAGGATTACTTCGATGCGGCATCCGACAGCCCCCTCGTCGTTCGCCGTCGCATGCGCGTTCCGGCGTTCAATCCGCGGACGCTCGAAGTCGAGCTTCGAGAGGCCGACGCCCTCATCAAGCACCACTCACTCGGCAAGGATGCGTTTCGGATCGTCACGCGGTACGGAAGACACATCCGCGTCACCGGGGACCACAGCCTCTTTCGGCGCGATTCCGATCGTCTGCCGGAGGCCGTTCCGGTTCGAGACCTGAAGGTGGGCGACTACATCGCCATTCCGGGTCGTCTCCCCGTGGTGGAGCGGGACCTCGAGTACGTGGATCTCGCCGAGCACCTGATCCGGCAGTCGGAGTCGGACGAGAGCCTTTGGGGTTATGCCCTTGTCTCTCCCGGTCTGACGCCCGTGCTCGAGCGGTACAAGGAGGAGATCTTCGACTTCCTCATGGAGAGCCCGCGTTTCGACGGAAGCCGGCGCAAGCGCAACACGGTCGGTTGCTTGTGGCGGAGGCTCAGGAAGGAAGGGAAGATCCCACTCTCAGTGATGGCTCGCCTACATCGACGGTGGGGGGCTGTTTGGCCCGAGGACGTGGTGATCCAACCCTTTACGGGGGGAGGTGGAGCCGCGATCCGGTGCCGAGTTCCCATCACGGACGATCTCTTGTGGCTCCTGGGGCTGTTCGTTGCCGAGGGCTGTCACGTGGACTCCAAGGGGACCTACCGCCTACTCCTGTCGTCGGACGACGAATTCGTGGAACGGGCCTGCGAAGTGTTCGATGCCTGCTTCGGTGTGGATACCCGTAAGGTCGAGGCGACGATGGAGCGGGGTCCTTCCCTCTACGTGGACTCGAAGGCTCTCTTCTGCCTCTTCGACCAGGTGTTCCAGGTCACGGGCGCCTCGACCGCGATCCGAATCCCTCCCTGGATCTTCCAGCTACCGCTGTCCCGCCTGAAGCACTTCCTCGAGGGGTACAGGGAGGGCGATGGCACACACACCGGCTGTCCGGAGTGCCGCGACCTCGCGTTCAACACGGTGAGCGATGGGCTCGCGACGGACCTGAGCTACCTTCTGCTGCGCTTCGGAATCGTCGCGTCGGTGGCGCGCTACGAGACGACCTTCAGGAAGAAGTACGGTGATCGGACGTTCCCCTTCTGGAGACTCACCGTCTGTGGGGTGTCGAACTTCGACATCCTGACCTGGGACCAGGGGGTGGAGCAGCGCCTAAACGCCACCCGGACAGGCGATCTCGTCTGGGCGAAGGTCCGTGAGATCGAGCCCGTAGAGGCATCGGAGTACGTCTACGACTTCGGCGTGGAGGGCTACGAGAACTTCCTCGCCGGCAATGGGGTGTTTGCCCACAACACCTACGGGCCGCGCATGCGTCCCGCCGACGGCCGCGTCGTCTCGAACTTCATCGTGCAGGCTCTGCGAAACGAGCCCCTCACCGTCTACGGGGACGGGTCCCAGACGCGCTCCTTCTGCTACGTGGACGACGAGGTCGAGGGGATCTTCCGGGTCTTCCACTCCGACCGCACAGACCCGACCAACATCGGCAACCCTCACGAGTTCACCATCGCCGAGCTGGCGGAGCTGGTGCTGGAGGAGACAGAGTCCCAGTCGGACATCGAATACAGACCGCTCCCCGAGGACGACCCGAAGGTCCGACAGCCTGACATCTCTGTGGCCATGGAGGTCCTGGGGTGGGAGGCCATCACCACGCTCCACGAGGGTCTCAAGAAGACGATCCCGTACTTCAGGGAGTTGGTGGAGTCGGGGGACGCCCGGGCCCGGACCTTGACGGACTGAGCGCGTGAATCCCGGCGCCGAAATCCCGTGATCACTCAGAAACCACGAACCCTGGAGGGGGTCCCCATGACTCCTGACCCCGGACCCTCGAGGCTCTCCCCGTGACTCAGGACTCCGGTCTGGTCCCACCCAGCGCCAGCTACCTCGTCACCGGGGGAGCCGGCTTCGTCGGCTCGAACCTGGTGGCTGCTCTGGCGGACGCCGGTGCCACGGTCCGCGTCCTCGAAGACTTCTCCACCGGGCGGCAGGAGAACCTGGACGGCCTCTGGGACCACATCCACATGGTGGAGGGGTCCATCACGGATCCCGGGACGTGCGTGGCCGCGTGCAAAGATGTCGATTACGTGCTTCACCAGGCCGCCCTTCCGTCGGTTCCTCGTAGCGTCGCCGACCCCGGCGCCAGCCACGCCACCTGCGCCACGGGCACGCTCAACATGCTCATCGCCTCCCGTGACGCCGAGGTGAAGCGCTTCGTGTACGCGGGATCCAGCTCGGCGTACGGGGACACACCGACGCTCCCGAAGGTAGAGAGCATGGCCGCCCAACCCCGTTCTCCCTACGCCGTGGCCAAGCTCACGGGAGAGCACTACTGCCAGGCCTTCGCCCTGGTCTACGGCTTCGAGACGGTGGTGCTCCGCTACTTCAACATCTTCGGTCCCAGGCAGGACCCCACGTCGCAATACTCGGCCGTGATTCCCCTCTTCATCACGAAGGCCATGGCCGGCGAGGCGCCCACCATCGACGGGGACGGTGAGCAGACCCGGGACTTCACCTACGTGGAGAACGCGGTCCGGGCGAACCTGTTGGCGTGCACGGCGGCGCCCGAGGATGTGGCGGGCGAGGTGTTCAACGTGGGGTGTGGCGAACGGATCTCCATAAATCACCTCTGGGAAGCCATCCAGGAGGCCACAAAGGCACCTGTGGACGCGATCCACGGGCCGGCAAGGGAGGGGGACGTTCGCGATTCCCTCGCCTCTCTGGACAAAGCCCGGGAGAGCCTCGGATATGACGTCACCGTGTCACTCAGCGAGGGCCTTCAGAGGACCGTGGAATGGCTGGCGGCCCATCGGCCGGCCCCATCCTCCGGGAGAGGGGGTCTGTGAGCGTCCTCGTCACCGGCGGTGCCGGTTTCATTGGCTCGCACCTCTGCGAGCGCCTGCTGGAGGAAGCCTTCGAGGTGGTCTCCCTGGACTCCTACGACGACTTCTACGATCCGGCTATCAAGAGGGGGAACCTGGCCCGGTGCCGTGATCACGCCCGCTTCACCGGGGTCGAGGGCGACATCCGCGACGCCGCGACTCTGGACAAGCTTCCCGAGGTCGACACGATCATCCACCTGGCCGCCCGGGCCGGTGTCCGCCCCTCCATCCAGGAGCCCGTCCTCTACCAGGACGTGAACGTGGGCGGCACCCTGGCGCTCCTGGAGCTCGCCTGGAAGCGGGGCATCCGACGCTTCGTCTTCGGCTCGTCCTCGTCGGTCTACGGCAACAACGAGAAGGTGCCGTTCTCCGAGGACGACTCCGTGGACCGCCCCATCTCACCCTATGCCGCAACCAAGAAGGCTGGGGAGCTCCTCTGCCATACCTACCATCACCTTCACGGTTTGGGTGTGCTCTGCCTCCGCTTCTTCACGGCGTACGGGCCTCGCCAGCGCCCCGACCTGGCCATCCACAAGTTCGCCCGCCTCATGACTGCCGGGGAGCCGGTTCCCAGGTTCGGAGACGGCACCACGGAGCGGGACTACACGTACGTGGACGACATCCTCGAAGGTGTGATGGCGGCGCTCGAGTACCTCGAGGCACATCCGGACGCCTACGAGATCATCAACCGGGGCGAGAGTCGCACGGTCTCCCTCAGCGAGATGATCGACACTGTGTCCCGGGCTCTCGGAGTGACGCCCGCCATCAACGAGCTGCCCCTGCAGCCCGGAGATGTCCTCAGGACCTACGCCGACGTCTCCAAGGCCCGGGCGCTCCTGAGCTACGCTCCGCGCACCGGCTTCCAGGAGGGCGTGCGGCGGTTCGTGGAGTGGTTCAGGGAGGAGGGGTAGATCGCTTTTTCGGTCGGCAGTGTCCACGGGCCGTATCACTTCTTCTTCTACAGCAACGAGAGAACTGAGGCGCCTCAGGCATTCTCGGACCGCGGTCCGATCTTTGCTGTACATTCCTGCATGATCATCCGAACCGACCAGACGGAGCGGCCGCGAGGTGGGATCCCTACCGGCGCCGATGCTCGTGCCACACTGGCGCGCTGCGAGGCCGTTGCCCGCCGCGGCGGCACCACCACCCTCCTCGTCCTCCTGACCCTCCTCACCGGCTGCTTCTTCAGCGAGGAGGAGTCCTCGGTCCTCAGGGGAGACGAGGCCGCGGCACGGGGAGAGCTGGACGCGGCCCTGGCCGAGTACCGCTTGGCGGTCCGGCTGGGTTCGGACGACGCGCCCACGCTGGCCCGTGTCGCCCACACCTACGCCGAGATGGGCCGCATCGACGAGGCCGGGGACTTCTATCATCAGGCCGTCGAGCAGGACCCTGCGTACACCGATCAGGCGGTCTCGGACATGGTGCGGCTGGCCCGGGCGGCCCAGGATCGGGCCGACCTCTTCGGCCTCGCCTCTGCCATGGAGACCGCCATGTCGTTCCGCCCCGGGATCACCATTCAGGACATGGAGCTCCCGCTGGCGCGTCACTACTTCCGGGCGGGCGAGTACGCCACGGCCTTGCCCTACTATCAGTCCACCATCGCCGGGATGGAGGAGGACACCGTAGCGGACGTGCTCTTCGAGGCGGCCTCGGCCTATGGCGAGGTTGGCGGTTGCCGCCGCGCGCTCCTCCACTACGAGCAGTACCGGCGCATGATCCGCCGCTGGCAGAGGGGCGAGGTGGACTGGAAGATCGGAAGCTGCTCGCTCCGACTGGCACAGGAGCTCCGTGCGACGAACGACGACGAGGAGGCTCTCCTGCACATCGAGCGCACCGTCGCCCTGGGCGAGCCACGGAGCCTCCAGGCCGTGGCCTACTTCGAGATGGGAGAGAGCCTGTCGGACCTGGGACGCTGCGCGGACGCCATGGAGGCGTTCCTCCAGGTGCGCCGGGTGGATCAGACGGGTTCGAGCCCCTTGGTGGAGCGAGCCCAGTGGCGCTATGACGAGCTTCGCTTCGTGGGACCGTCGGGCGGACGTCTCGGGGTGGGCTGCTGAGCCTGTTTCCCCTTGCGTTCGGCCAGATTCTGTGGCTAGTGTGAAGTAGGCCCACGCTAAAGCCTCTACTCGCCCCGAACCTGATGACCGTGAGCCCGAAAAAGAAGACCAAAACCCCGGAGTATCATCGGCCCGAGATGGGTCCCGGCTCCGAATCCGCGCAGTCGTCCCTGCGCCAGATCATGGCCCAGGGCGTGGCGGCGTGGGAGAGTGACGACTTCCAGAGCGCTTTCGAGCACTTCAGGGGAATCATCGAAGAGGAGCCCGGCTTCGCCGACGTGCGCAACAAGGCCGGGCTGTGCTTGGCCATGATGGGCGACATGGAGAGCGCCCTCGACGAGTTCGACGAGGCCTTGCTCAATGACAGGTACGCCGAGGCCCATCTGAACCGGGCCATCGTCCTCAACGACATGGGACGCTTCGAAGAGGCGTCGGAGGCCTTCCAGCGCGCCAACACCCTAGACACACGTGACTCGATGGTCTTCCCGTCGGACCTGGGCAATCAACTCGCCGACTCCCTTGCCCGGAGCGGGGACCTCTACCTGGTGGCCAGCCGTCCGGAAGAGGCCGCTCAGCAGTACGCGGCGGCGGTGTCGGTCCGTCCCCGCTTCGCCGACCTGCGCTTCAAGCTCGCCGAGGCCTACATGAATCTCGACCGCCTCGACGACGCCCGGGATCATCTCGAGGCCATCTTGGAGATGCACCCGAGATTCCACGACGCCCGGGTCAGGCTCGGCGCACTGCTGCACCGACTGGACGACCTCGAAGGGGCCCGTAGAGAGTGGGAGCGCTGCGCCGAAGCCGATCCCGAGGACCGGCGCGTGCGGGCCTACCTGACGGCGCTGGATTCCTAGTTTTCCTCCCATTGCCAAGCGCCGGAAATCCGGCGAGCGCTAGGGCTGCCTATACGAACCTGACGCTGGCGCCGGTGTATTTCCCGGGTATGAAAATCGACCTCCGAGCACCCCTCACATTCCTGATTTCAGGCCTTGCCTTCATGGCCTGTAGCGGGGGCCTGCCGTTCCCCGGCCTGACCACCATGGAGGTCTACAACATCGGGGTCCAGGCCATGCAGGAGGAGCGGTGGGGCGCGGCTGCCGAGGCGTTCGAGAACGTGCTCATGACATCCAGCTTCGAATTCGCCGCCGAGGCACGACTGCAGCTCGCCCGGTCGGAGTACGAGAGGGAGCACTACATCGAGTCCCGGGCGGAGTATCAGCGGGCGCTCTACCTCTTCCCGGCCGACACCACGGCGCCCCACGCGGCCTTGGGAATCTGCCGCTCGTTGGCCGGGCTGTCGCCCACGCCCCATCGCGACCAGTCGTTCACCCGGCAGGCCCGGACGAACTGCCGACAGACGGCGTCCGACTACGCCGGAACGCTCATCGGCCTCCGAGCCTCGGAGGTCGCCGTGGAGATGCACGACAAGCTCGCCGAGCAGGACTACACCACGGGGCTCCACTATCTGAAGAGGAATCTTGTGGACTCGGCCATCCTCTACTTCGAGGAGGTCGAGGCAAGCTATCCCGAGTCGAGCTGGGCGCCCTGGGCGTTGTTGAAGAAGATCGAGGCCTTCGAGAAGATCGGCTACAGACAGGACGTCGAGGAGGCTCGCGAAAAGCTGCTCGAGCTGTATCCGGACTCCGAGCCCGCCAAGCTACTCGGGAATGGAGCCTAAGGGAGAACGCCCCCGGCCTCTCGGGGTCTTCGGGGGCACGTTCGACCCCCCCCACATCGGCCACCTCGCCGTGGCACGGCAGCTCGTGGAGACGGAGGACCTGGACGAGGTCGTCTGGATGCCCGCCCGGATTCCCCCCCACAAGCCCCATCGCCGCATCGCTCCCGCGGGTCTCCGCCTGGAGATGGTGAGGGCCGCCACGGACGGAGTCGAGGGACAGGTGGTGAGCGATCTGGAGCTCGCGCGCGAGGGGCCCTCCTACACGGTGGACACGCTTCGTGCCCTGCGGTCTGAGTATCCCGACGTCGATCCCGTGCTGATCCTGGGCGCCGATCAGTTCGCCGAGCTCTCCACGTGGAGAGAGCCGGAGGAGGTGGCCCGTCTGGCCCGGCTGTGGGTTCTGGAGCCGGAGGGCGAGAACCCCCGGGACGTGGACCCGGGCGTGGACGTGGAGTGGACGTCGGCCCACGTATCGAGGGTCGACGTTTCGTCGTCCGAGATCCGGCGGCGCATCCGGGAAGGTGAGCCGTTCCGTCACCTCGTCCCCGAGGGAGTGGCCGAGGTCATCGAGCGAGAGGGGCTCTACCGGGATTGAGGGCCCTGAGTCGGCCGTGCGAGCGA
Source organism: Longimicrobiales bacterium (assembly GCA_965238005.1). Taxonomy (GTDB): domain Bacteria; phylum Gemmatimonadota; class Gemmatimonadetes; order Longimicrobiales; family Gaopeijiaceae; genus CBDCKN01. The sequence goes on along the minus strand of OZ250165.1, from coordinate 232,140 downwards.
TGGGGCCGCGGCGGACGAACAACACATTCCTAGGTGGAGCGAGTATGATCTCACGCAGACGGCACGTCGTGAAGGCGATCACATGGAGATGCGTGGCGACTTTTGACACCGTCGTCATCGCGTGGTGGGTGACGGGTAACTGGCAGGTAGGCGTGCAGGTGGGTGTCATCGAGGTGTTCACGAAGTTGGCCCTCTACTACCTGCACGAACGCTTTTGGTACAACTTTATTCGCTTCGGTGTAGTGGTGGCCCGGCCCGAATGAGACCTGGAGTCCGTCGCCGGATGCCTGAGAAGGATAGAGCCCATTGAGCATGCTCAAGGCGGTGGTCAAGAAGATCCTTGGCTCACGGCACATTCGTGAGGCGAAGAAGCTCCAGCCGTTGGTCGACGAGATCAACGGGCTGTACGAGGAGTACGAGGCCCTCTCAGACGAGGAGCTGAAGGCCAAGACCGACGGCTTCAGGGACCGCATCAAGGAGGCCACGGAGGCCGTCGAGGCCGAGATCGACAGCCTCGGTGAGGAGAAGCGCCACTCCGAGGATCCCGAGCGGCGCCAGGAGCTTCAGGAGGAACTGAGCGACCTCGACGCGAAGCTTGTCGAGATCATCGAGGACGCCCTCGAGGACATCCTCCCCGAGGCCTTCGCCACCGTGAAGGAAGCCTGCCGCCGCCTCATGGGTAGGGAGGTGATCGTCACGGGCCAGAAGGCGGTCTGGGAGATGATCCCCTACGACGTCCAGCTGGTCGGCGCCATTGCCCTCCACCGGGGTAGGGTCGCCGAGATGGCCACCGGGGAGGGGAAGACCCTCGTGGCCACCATGCCGCTCTACCTCAACGCCCTCGCCGGGCGGGGCGCGCATCTGGTCACCGTGAACACCTATCTGGCACAGCGTGACGCCGAGTGGATGGGCTACATCTACGACTACCTCGGCCTCCACGTGGACTGCATCGACAAGTACGAGCCCCACTCCCCCGAGCGCACCGCCGCGTACGCCGCAGACATCACGTACGGCACCAACAACGAGTTCGGCTTCGACTATCTCCGGGACAACATGGTCCACGCCCTGGAGCAGCGGGTCCAGCGCCGCCACTGGTACGCCATCATCGACGAGGTGGACTCCATCCTCATCGACGAGGCCCGTACGCCCCTGATCATCTCCGGGCCCGTGGGCCGCGATACGTCGACGCCCTTCAAGAAGTACAACACGCTCGTCGGAAACCTCTACAAGAAACAAACCCGCACCGTCAGCGATCTCATCGCCGCGGCCGAGAAGGAGTTGGAGCAGGGGAATGAGTTCGAGGCGGGCGAGAAGCTGCTGGCCGCCAAGCGAGGAGGGCCGCGCAACAAGAGGCTCCTGAAGCTCTTCGCCGACGATCCCGGCCTCCAGAAACTGGTCCTGAAGGTCGAGGCCGACTATATGCGCGAGAAGCGCCTCTTCGAGGTGGACGAACTGCTCTTCTTCGCCATGGACGAGAAGGGCCACGCCGTGTACCTCTCGGACGCGGGCCTGGACGAGCTCTCTCCCGGGGACCCCGAGGCGTTCGTCGTGCCGGACCTCTCCGAGGCCATGGGCAAGATCCAGGAGGACGAGTCCCTCTCCGTCGACGCCAAGCGGGAGATGATGTCCAGACTGGAGGCCGAGTACGCAGGGAAGAGCGAGAAGATCCACGTCATCCATCAGCTCCTGAAGGCGTACACGCTCTTCCAGAAGGACGAGAAGTACATCATCGGCGAGGACGGGGCCGTCGTCATCGTCGACGAGTTCACAGGTCGTCAGATGGCCGGACGGCGTTGGAGCGACGGGCTCCATCAGGCGGTGGAGGCGAAGGAAGGGGTGGAGATCAAGGGTGAGACCCAGACCCTCGCCACGATCACGATCCAGAACTACTTCCGGATGTACGACAAGCTCGCCGGGATGACGGGTACGGCGGAGACCGAGGAGACCGAGTTCCACCAGATCTACAAGCTGGAAGTCTTCGTGATCCCGACGAATCGCCCCATCATCCGCGACGACCGGGACGACCTCATCTTCCGCACCAAGCGCGAGAAGTACCAGGCGCTCATGGACGAGATCGAGCGGCTGCACAGGATGGAGCTACCCGTGCTGGTGGGGACGACCAACGTCGAGATCTCCGAGACGCTCTCCCGGATGCTCAAGCGGCGCGGGGTCACCCACAACGTCCTGAATGCCAAGCAGCACAAGCAGGAGTCGGAGATCGTGGCGGAGGCGGGCCGCGCCGGCGCCGTGACCATCGCCACCAACATGGCCGGTCGCGGAACCGACATTAAGCTGGGCGAGGGCGTCACCGATACCCGGACGGTGGGCTGGGCCAAGGAGCGAGACCTCGATCTGGACGAGCTCGTTCCCGTAGATCCGACCCGAGACATGGACTTCGAGGGCAAGCTCGACGACTACGTTATCGAGAGGGGCGGCCTCCACATCCTGGGCTCCGAGCGCCACGAGTCGAGGCGGATCGACCGCCAGCTTCGAGGCCGCTCGGGACGGCAGGGCGATCCGGGGGCGACCCAGTTCTTCATCTCGGTGGAGGACGACCTCATGCGCCTGTTCGTCGGAGACCGCCTGGCCAACGCCATGGACAAGCTCGGCGCCGAGGAGGGCGAGGTCATCACCCATCCCCTGGTCACGCGCTCCATCGAGACCGCGCAGAAGCGCGTGGAGGGCAACAACTTCGAGGCTCGCAAGCGCCTGCTGGACTACGACGACGTCATGAACCAGCAGCGCGAAGTCATCTACGATCGCCGCCTGTTCGCCCTCGAGGGCGGGGAGGACCTCAAGGGCGAGATGTGGGAGATGATCGAGTACGCCGTCGAGTCCACCGTGGACGAGTACCTGGACTTCGAGTACGACGACGACTGGGATCTGGCGGGGCTCAAGAAGCGGCTCATGATCGACTACTTCACCGTGGTCCACGACCTCCCGGACGAGAACGACCCCGAGCACGAGTGGGAGCGCCACGAGATCCAGGGAAAGGCGGTCAGCGGCGTCCACGAGCAGTTCCGCCGCAAGATCGAGAGCTTCGGGGAACACGCCGAGGGCGTGACCAGCTACATCATGCTCAGCGTAATCGACGGGAAGTGGAAGGATCACCTCTACGACCTGGATCACCTGAAGGCGTCCATCGGCTTCCGGGGGTGGGGTCAGAAGGACCCGCTCGTCGAGTACAAGAAAGAGGCCTACGAGATGTTCGTGGACCTCATGGGCGACCTGAGGGGGACCGTCTCGAACCTGACGTTCAAGGCCCAGATCGGTCAGCCTCAGCAGCAGGTGCGACAGCCTCAGAGACTCCAGTACACCGGTCCGTCGGACGTGGTGGGTGGCGGGGCCATCGCCCGGGCCGCCGCCGCGCAACGGGCCACGCAGACGACCGGCAGCGGCCAAGGCCGGGTGGACGACCTAGGCGTTGTCCGCGCAGCGCGGGCGGACGGAAATGCTGGAGGAGGGCGGACCGTGGCCCTGGGCTCCGTCGACGGCGTGCCCTCGCCCCAGGACCCGAGGCAACTCGTCACCAACCGCGGCGAGGAACGGGTCCGGGCGCCGGTGACGGCCACGAAAGAGCCGGGGAGGAACGAGCCGTGTCCCTGCGGGTCGGGTATGAAGTACAAGAAGTGCCACGGGCGGGCGTAGCGGCGCCCCCATCGAGTCGCGAGGCCCAGTCCTTCCGCTACGTGTGGACTAAACAGAAGCACATTTCGGCCAACACAGGGACTGGCCCCCTCCGTCACTGGCGCCGGGCCGACCTCCTCAATCAACCTGATAGGAACGGTACGCCAAGCCTCGTACCAGCTCCTTGATCTCTCTTGAGTGACGGTCGGTCAGCACCTCGAGGAGGAGTGTAGGGCGATTCGCGGCGTGTATCGAGTTGGGTGGTCCCCTCTGCGGGCGTTGGGTTCCCATCCAGCCATTCAACCGCCCACCCGGGCATGGCTTCTTACCTGGTCCGACCGACACTTGGAGGAACGATCACCGGAGGTGCCAATGAAGGTCTACAACTCCGCGGAGGCAATGGCCGATCTCGAAGCCCTGATGGATGAGGCCTGGATCACGGGATACGTCAAGATCCGTCAGCGAGCGGGAAGAGAGTACATGCTGAGACCTTGGGAGATGCGGTCTCCCCTGGAGGAGCTCGAAGAGATGCTCGATACGGACGCCATCTTGGAGGCTCTCAGCGACGAAGGCGCACAAGCCGTTCCCATGGTACCGGATTCGGAGAACGGTAAGGCAGCCTAGTTCACTGTCTCCCCCCGAGGAGCGCCCACGTGAGCGCCTCATCACGCTGGGTCCCGGGGCCCTCTCGAGCCGCGAGCTGCTGGCGATCCTGATTGGGAGTGGGGGCCGCGAGGCCTCGGCGCTGGAGATCGCGGAGGCGGTGCTCGCCGGTGTGAACGGGTCCCTCCGGGCAATGGGATCCCTTACGCCGCTGGGGATCACGGCCATCCGCGGGGTAGGGGAGGCCACCTCCGCCCGGATCTCGGCCGCCCTGGAGCTGGGGCGCAGGGCGAGCGCTGAGGAGCGCTACCCGGGAGAGCGCATCCGTGGCGCCAAGGACGTATTCGACCGCATGGAGCCGCGCCTGCGCGACCTGCAGCAGGAGGAGTTCCACGCGCTCCTGCTGTCGTCTCAGCACCGCGTGATCGGGGAGGTTCTCATCACGCGTGGCATCTTGGACGCCTCCCTCATCCACCCCCGGGAGGTGTTCAGGCCCGCGATCGTCCGGAGCGCGGCCGGCATCATCCTCGTCCACAACCACCCGTCAGGCGATCCGACCCCCTCGGCGGAGGACCGGGCAGTGACCAGCCAGCTTGCGCGTGCCGGTGTGGCGGTGGGCATTCCGGTCGTCGACCACGTGGTGGTGGGCGATGGCCGCTTCGTGTCCATTGCCGAGGACGGGGGCTTGTCGTGACTACCTGGGTGGAGAGTGCGTTGAGGGCTCTGGTGGCCCATCGGCCGGCCCCGGCGCGACAGGCGAGGGCACGAACAGAGAAGCCTCGCTGACGTTGTTGCTCAGGTCAGGATCCGGCTCGTCTAAGGTGACCATCGCCACGAGGGTCAGCGTAGCTTGCTCGCCGACCACCAGGGACCCGACATCCCAACGTCCGGCGGCCGGGTCGTAGCTTCCGTGAGACTGGTCGGCCGAGACGAGGTGGAGGCCGTCGGGGAGTCGGTCGAAGAGCACCACGTCCGATGCCTCAGTGGGCCCGTCGTTCGTCTCATCCGGATTCGGCTGATATCGCCGGCTTGCGCCTCTCCCGCCTGCACCGGAAAAATGGCATTGAGCCCGACGAGGGCCATAGCCGGCGGACGGTCCCCCGTGGGGGAGTCGCCGCCGGTGCACGAGAGCACCAACGAAGTGACGCCGATGGCCAGGAAAGCGAGTAGACGCATAGGTTTCACGCGGTTCTTCAGTTCCCCTGGGGGAGGGCCGTCCAGGAGGGCTACAATAGGCTACGTGACCGGTTTATTCCAAACTGCACCTGCCGCACGCCGCCCTGCAATTCTATTCCGCTTCCGAGGTGGCCAGAGATCGGGAAACAGATGTGTGAAAGTGGGGGTAGCTGAGGGATGCCCACCGCGACAGCTACCCGCACGATTCGAGGCTTGCCCCGGCCGCTCGCCAGGGCCATGGAGTCGTACGCCGATCGACTGGACGTCGACGTGGTGCGCGACGCCTATGAGCTCGCCAAAGAGGCCCACGCGGGCCAGCGCCGGGCGTCGGGCGACGAGTTCGTCAGCCATGCCGTAGAGGTAGCTACCATCCTGGCTCTGCTGGGCCTCGACACCGATTCCCTGGTGTCGGGCTTGGTCCACGACGTCGTCGAGGACACGACCGTCTCCCTGGCCGACATCGACAAGCGCTTCGGCGAGAGCGTTTCCACCATCGTGGACGGGGTCACGAAGATCGGTCGCGTGGAGTTCCGCTCCCACACCGAACAGCAGGTCGAGACCTACCGCAAGCTCCTCCTCTCCATGGCTCGGGACGCTCGGGTGATCCTGGTCAAGCTGGCAGACCGCCTGCACAACATGCGCACCCTGGATGCCCTCAAGCCGGGGAAACAGCGCCGGATCGCCCTCGAGACACGGGAGATCTACGCCCCGCTGGCGCATCGTCTGGGGATGGCCGCCGTCCGGTGGGAGCTAGAGGACCTGGCCTTCAAGTATCTGGAGCCCGACGCCCACGAGAAGCTGGGCAAGAAGGTCCGCCAGCGGCGCAAGGAGCGAGAGCGACAGATCCTGGACATGAAGCGCCCCCTCGATGAGGCCCTGGCGGAAGCCGGCGTGCCGGCCGAGGTGACCGGCCGTCCCAAGCACCTGTGGTCCATCTACCTCAAGATGGTCCATCGCGGCGTGCCCTACGCGGACATCTACGACCTCATGGCCATGCGGGTGCTCACCGATAGTGTCCAGAACTGCTATGCGGCCCTCGGCGTCATCCACAACCGCTGGACCCCCGTCCAAGACCGCTTCCACGACTTCATCGCCACGCCCAAGTCCAACATGTACCGCTCGCTCCATACGACGGTCATCGGACCCGGGGGGCGCAGGTACGAGATCCAAATCCGCAGCGAGGAGATGCACCGCACCGCCGAGTACGGCATCGCGGCGCACTGGCGCTACAAAGAAGGGCTCACCGAGCCGGAGCCGGAGCAGGAGCCCGACGAGGTCGACGAGGCCCTGATCTGGTTCCGTCAGGTTCTGGAGTGGCAGAAGGACACCGATGAGCCCGAGGAATTCATGGAATTCCTCCGCATGGACCTGTTCCAGGGCGAGATCTTCATCTTCACCCCCAGGGGTGACGTGAAGCCGCTGCCGCTGGGCGCCACGCCCATCGACTTCGCCTACTCCGTCCACACCGAGGTCGGGCAACACTGTGCCGGTGCGAGGGTGAACGGACGGATCGCTCCCCTTTCCAGGGAGCTCAAGAGCGGCGACACGGTGGAGATCATCACCGACTCCCGGAAGCGTCCGAGCCGGGATTGGCTCGCGTTCGTAAAGACGTCCCGAGCCCGGGGACGCATCCGGCAGTGGATCCGGAAGGAAGAGCACGAGTCGGCCCTCAAGCTCGGAAAGGACTTCTTCGAGCGGGAGGTGAGGAAGGCCCGGCGGGAGAAGCCCACCGACGCGCAGAGGCAGGAGGCCGCCGAGAGCCTCGGCTACACCGAGTTCGATCAGGTGCTTTCGGCCCTGGGATGTGGGGACGTGGGGCCCACGGCCGTCATCCGAGCCCTCTACCCGGACGAGGATCCCCACGAGGTCGTCAACCGCTCACCGAGCGCCCTCGAGCGCATCGCCGACCGCATTCGCCGCTCCAGCCGGGGTGTGCGGATCCAGGGGATGGACAACCTGATGATCCGCTACTCCCAGTGTTGTCAGCCGGTCCCCGGGGACAAGGTGATAGGCTACATCACCAGAGGGCGGGGCGTCTCCATCCACCGTGTGGACTGCCCCAACATCCTGAACCGCTCCGAGGACCGGCGCGTGGAGATCGAGTGGACGGCGGACAAAAAAGGAGACCGTTTCTTCGTGAAGCTGTACATGGAGGGGACCGATCGGCGAGGCCTCCTGTCGGACGTGGCCAAGGCCATCACCGACACCGGCACCGACATCGCCCAGGCCGACATGAGAGGTGTCGACAGGGGCATGATCGGCCAGTTCTCCGTGGAGGTCCAGGACCTGGCCCACCTGAACCGGGTCATGAAGTCGATCCGCCGCGTGAAGGGCGTGCTGGAGGTGAACCGGCGGGAGACCTTCCAGGAGTCCGACCTCCAGTAGACGGCTACCGGCCGAGCCGAACGTTCGAGACGCCGACGCATCGATGCCGCGATTCCAGATTTCTTCCACATACGAGCCCCAGGGAGACCAGCCCAAGGCCATCACCGAGCTCAACGAGGGGCTCGGTCGCGGTGACCGCTTCCAGACCCTCCTGGGGGCGACCGGTACGGGGAAGACGTTCTCCATCGCCCATGTGATCGCTCAGTATGGGCGGCCCACACTGGTGACCTCCCACAACAAGACGCTCGCCGCACAGCTCTACGGTGAGCTCAAGTCGCTCTTCCCCCAGAATTCCGTCGAGTACTTCATCTCCTACTACGACTACTACCAGCCAGAGGCCTACTTACCGGCCACCGACACGTATATCGAGAAGGACGCCAGCATCAACGAGGACATCGAGCGCCTGCGGTTGCGCACGACCTCGTCGCTCATGGAGAGGGAGGACGTCATCGTGGTGGCGTCCGTTTCCTGCATCTACGGTCTGGGAAATCCCCTGGACTACCGCTCGCTCATGCTCCACCTGCGGGTCGGCCAGAAGATCGGGCGCAGGGATATCCTGAAGGGGCTGGTGGGCACCCAGTATCGGCGCAACGACTACGAGTTCCAGCGGGGCACTTTCCGGGTGCGGGGAGACACGGTGGAGATCTTCCCGGCCTACGAGGAGCAGGCGATCCGGGTCGAGCTCTGGGGAGACGAGATCGAGCGCATCACCCGCTTCGACCCCCTCACCGGCGAGACTGTCACCCCCATGGAGCGCGCGTCCGTCTACCCGGCGAGCCACTATGTGACCCGGCGGGAGGTCATCGAGGGCATGGTGCCCCTGGTCCGCGAGGAGATGAGGCGGCAGGTCACCCACTTCGAGGCCGAGGGGCGCCTTCTGGAGGCCCAGAGGATCGAGAGCCGCACCAACTTCGATCTGGAGATGATGCTGGAGATCGGCACCTGTCCGGGCATCGAGAACTACTCGCTCTACACGAGCGCCCGTCGGCCAGGGGATCGGCCGGCGTGCCTCCTGGACTACTTCCCCGAGGACTTCCTCCTGATCGTCGACGAGTCCCATGCTTCGATCCCCCAGATCCACGGGATGTACCGGGGTGACCGGTCCCGTAAGGAGACGTTGGTAGAGCACGGTTTCCGGCTGCCCAGCGCCCTGGACAATCGTCCCCTCATGTTCGACGAGTGGGACTCGTTGATCCACCGGGCCGTCTTCGTGTCCGCCACCCCCGGCGACTGGGAGCTGGAGCGGTCGGGCGGCGTGGTCGTGGAGCAGATCATCCGGCCCACGGGCCTCGTGGACCCCGATGTGGAGGTACGTCCCGTGAAGGGCCAGGTGGACGACCTTCTCGCGGAGATCCGGGAGCGGGAGATCAAGGGCGAGAGGGTCCTGGTGACCACGCTCACCAAGCGGATGGCGGAGGACCTCTCCGAGTACCTCCAGTCCGTGGGGGTCCGGGTGAGCTACATGCACTCGGACATCGCCACTATCGAGCGCATGAAGATCCTGCGGGAGCTCCGTCTCGGGAAGATCGACGTCCTGGTGGGAATCAACCTGCTGAGGGAAGGGCTGGATCTGCCCGAGGTATCGCTGGTGGCGATCCTCGACGCCGACAAGGAGGGCTTCCTCCGGGACGGCCGCTCGCTCATCCAGACCATCGGACGCGCGGCGCGTAACGAAGAGGGGAAGGCCATCCTCTACGCCGACCGCATGACCCGGTCCATGCGAACCTGTCTGGACGAGACGAATCGGCGCCGCGAGATCCAGATCGCGCACAATGAGGAGCACGGCATCACGCCCAAGACGATCCGTAAGAGCATCCAGCAGATCGAGTTCTCCACCCGGGTGGCGGATGCCCGTTCGAAGCCGGTTGCGCGGGTCTCGGAGCCGAAGGCGAGCTACGCCGACGAGGTGAACACCGAGGAGTTCATCAAGATCTTGGAGCAGGAGATGACCGAGACCGCCGAGGCCATGGACTTCGAGCGGGCGGCGCTTCTCAGAGATCAGATCTTCGATCTCAAGGCCGCAATGGGATGAATCTCAGCGAGGTGGAGCTGGTCCGTTGGGGCGAAGTCATAGGTGCCGAGGTACACTCCCCGATGTTCGTGCTGCTCCGGGGGCCGCTGGGAGCTGGTAAGTCGGTCCTGGCTCGCGCCATCGCCAGGGGGGCCGGTGTGGAAGGGCCGATCCCTTCTCCGACCTTCAACCTCGTTTTCCGCTATCCGGTGCCCCGGGGACTCCAGGTCGTGCATCTGGACCTGTACCGCCTCTCCGGGCCGGAGGAGCTCTGGGAGCTGGGTTGGCAGGAGTTGGGAGCGCCTGACGAGCTCGTCCTGGTGGAGTGGCCGGAGCGGGCCGAGGAGCTGCTCCCCCCCGATCGCTGGGAGGTCGCACTGGATCGCGTCGACGGGGACCCGGACACCCGCACCGTCGAGGTGTATCGTGTCGGTCGCCCACCCCACCTTCCCGGCTTTCCGGTCTCGCTGAGCGCATGAGCGACACCATCTCCCCTCGATCGACGCAAGGCTTCTACTTGGCCTTCGACACGTCTACGCCCCTGGGCTCGGTAGCCGTGGGTGCCGGCACGGATGTTCTGGCACGGAGCGCGCTGAGAAGGCAGGGCGCCCACTCGTCGGATCTGATACCCAAGATCCAAGAGACGCTCGAGGGGGGAGGGGTGGACCTGGGGGAGCTGTCCGGCCTCGTGGTTGGGTCGGGGCCCGGCTCCTTCACCGGGGTCCGCGTGGCGGCGGCCACGGCCAAGGGGCTGGCTCAGGCCCTCGACGTCCCCCTTTGGGCCGTCTCGTCGCTGGAGGCGGGGGCTGCGGCCGTGGACGCACCCTGGGTCCCCCTCTCCGACGAGCCCCGGGCCGAGCTTTCCGACGACGAACGGACGTGGCCCCGCTACATCCTCTTCGACGCCAGGAGCGACCGCGTGTACGCCGCGTGCTATCTACCCACCGAGCAGGGGCTCGAGGAGCTCATCCCGCCTCATTCGACGACCATCGGAGAGATCCTCTCGGATAGCGTGCCCTTCTCCATCTTCGGCGGCGACGGGGCCGACCGCCACGCGGACGAGATCCGTGGCGCAGGCTTTCCGGTGCTCCCGCCGCCCCTGGGAATGCCCACGGGGGATGGGCTTCTCACGGTTCTGAGGAATGGACCCGAGCGAGCTCCCGTCGCCGATGTGGCCCGTTGGGGGCCCGAGTATCTCCGGCCGTCCTCCGCGGAGCGCATCTCCGGGTCGTCACTGTGAGTGGGAGCGACGCCATACGCCGTCCAACCATGCGGCCCATGGCCGCCGGCGACGTGTCCGCCGTGGCCGGCATGGAGGCGTCCACCTTCAGCACCCCCTGGAAGGAAAACACCTTCCACTCACTCCTGGAGCGACCGGGCGCGGAGCTCTGGGTCGCCGAGGTGGACGGGGAAGTGGCTGCGTACGCAATCCTCTGGTGCATCATCGAGGAGGGGGAGCTGGCGAACATCGCGGTGCGCGCCGACCTGAGGGGGCGGGGGATCGGCTCCGAGCTTCTCGATTGGATGCTGGGTGTGGCGGAGAAGGCTGGAGTGCGGAATCTCTACCTCGAGGTTCGCGAGTCGAATGAGGGTGCCCTGCGTCTCTACAGGGGTCGTGGCTTCGAGGAGATCGGGGTGCGGAAGGCGTACTACGAGCGGCCCCGGGAGGACGCGCGCGTGCTCAAAGCGACACTGGGATCGGGTGGAGATGACGACGCTTCCTGAGCATCTCTGTGGAAACGTTTGTAGTCGAATGATAAAAAACGCGTTGACCACCAGGGCCGTATCGGCCTATCTTCGAGCATGGACAGTGGAGCGTAAAGTCCTGTCCCATCTGGAAAAGGAAGCGATCATGGTCCGGTCCGCCATAGCCGTGCTGGCCTTGTCAATTTTCCCCGGTTTTGCGGTTGCGCAGCAGCCCGCACAGACCGCTTCCCGGACGCACGTGGTTGTGGCTGGAGAGACCCTCTGGGCCCTGGCCCAGCGCTATTACGAGGATCCGTTCCAGTGGCCACGCATCTACGAGGCGAATCGGTCCCAGATCGGGGACCCGAACCTCATCTGGCCGGACCAGGAGTTCGTGATTCCCGGAATCGCCGCGGACGAGCCTGCGATCGCCGCGGACGAGCCTGCGATCGTAGGGGGCGTGGAGGTCGTTGCGGCACGTCCGCAGGCCCCGGATGCCCCGCCGGGCGGCGCAGAGGCCGAGGAGACGATCAGCGAGCGGGACCGGCGATCCGTCTTCTACCGTGATCCGATGACCTCAACGGGTGTTCGAGGGCTCGAGGAGGCCGACTACCTGTTCGTGAGTCGGGCGTCGGTATGGTCGGCCGAGTGGCTGGGGCCCGAGAACACCGACGACGTCGAGTCCGACGGGGAGATCGAGTCGTTCATCGCACAGGGTGAGCTCCGCACCGCCCTTCCGTACACGCGCGTCCGTCTCTCCCTCGACGACGGCCTCCGCGTCGCCGTGGGCGACGCCCTCCAGATCTTCCGGCCCGTGCGGACCGTCGTGGGCGTGGGCTCCATCATCCGTCCCACAGGGGTGCTGTACATCACCAGAGCCGATGGCGGGGGTACCGAGGGTGTGGTGCTACAGCCCTTCGAGCGGGTGCTGTCGGGTGACTTGGTCCGGCCGGCACCGGACTTCGACCTGGAGGCGGGCCAGTATCCGGACGTTGTGACGAGCCGCACCAGTGCTCTCGTCGTCGAGTTCGGTGGCAGTCACGCCCTGTACGGCCTTAGCGATGTCGCTATTCTAGACAAAGGTGGGGAGCACGGGGTGGAAATCGGCGACGAGTACGTCGCATTCGAGGGTGACGGCTCGACCGAGGAGGTGGTGGGCCGGCTCCGGGTGGTGGCGACGGAGAGCCAGACGTCTTCGGCAAGGATCGTATCCTTACAGGGGCCTGTGTTCCGCACCGGGATCGCGGTACACTTGGATCGCAAGATGAGGTAGGGTCCGGACCTTTTCACCCTGACGCGGCCCGTTGACACACGTAGTCGCCCTTCTTCTATACATCGGATCTCTGATCCTGTGGTTCCGTTCCCTCCTGACCGGGGGGCGAGGTCGTGGACCCCACCTCGCCTTCGGCATGGCCGCCGCGGGAGTCCTGGTACACGCGGTCGCGCTGGCCCGCTTCACGGCGGCCTACGGCCAGCTTCCCCTGGTCGGACTGGCTCCTTCGCTCTCCACCCTGGCCCTGGTGATCGGAGCCGGGCTCGTCGCCACTCTCGGTCTGGGCGAAGGGCGGAGGGTGGGGATCGTCATCATCCCGGGCGTGATCGTTCTCCAGGGGATCGCCGTCTCACTCGGCTTCGAGCCGACTTCCCAAGTCTTGGACTTTCAGGGAGCTTGGTTCGTCTTTCATGTGACCCTCGCCTTCGCCGGGCTCTGTGGGCTGGCGCTGGCCTTCGCGGCGGGACTCCTCTACCTGGTCCAGCTCCGAGAGCTTAACAGCAAGCGTCTGGGACGACTCTTCCAGTTCACCCCGCCTCTGGCCACTCTGGATCGCCTCGTTCGGGTTGGGTTGGTCGCCGGCTTTCCGGCCTTCACGCTCGCACTCGTTCTGGGATGGGCGTGGACGGTGAGCTTCCGGAACTCCCTGGATCAATCCAACCCCAAGGTGGTTTGGGCCGTCCTGAGTTGGCTCGTCTTCGTGGCCGCACTGGGGTCGAGAGCGGGGGGAGGCCTCAAGGAGCGCAGGAGCGCTCTGACGACCGTGGTGGGCTTCGCCTTCGTCATCGTGTCGTACCTGACACTCCGACTGGTGAGCTCCGGCGGAGGCTTCTTCCTGTGACCTCCATTGCGGTCGTGGGTGTGAGCCATCGGACGGCCCCCGTGGAGATACGGGAGCGTTTCGCCTTCACCGAGAGCGAGGTCGTGGCGGCCCTGGGCGGGCTCCGCAACCGTGCCGGAATGAAGGAGGTCGTCCTCCTCTCCACCTGCAACCGGACGGAGCTGTACCTCTGCCCGGGGTCGGACCCTGACCTTCTGGCGGCCGCGGAGGCCGTCCTGTCGGAGAAGGCCGGTGGTCTGGTGGGAGGGACGGCACAGTATCTGTATCGACGGCAGGGCCTGGAGTCGGTTCGTCACCTCTACCGTGTCGTGGCCGGCCTGGATTCTCTCATTCTGGGCGAGGCCGAGATCCAAGGACAGGCGAAGAACGCATATGAGCTGGCCGGCCGCGTGCCCGTTGACCCGCCCGTTGCCGGCCCCGTGCTCCATCGACTCTTCCAGACGGCCTTTGCCGTGGGTGGTGAGATCCGGTCCAAGACTCCTCTCGGCGAGGGGGCGGCGAGCGTGGCGTCGGTGGCCGTGAAGCTGGCCCGCAAGATCTTCGGCGACCTGGAGGGCTGTCAGGTGATGATCCTGGGTGCCGGCACCACGGCGGAGCTGGTCGTGGAAGCCCTTAAGCGGGATCGCATCCTGGGCGTCATCGTGGCTAACCGGACCTACGACCGAGCCCAGAACCTCGCCGAACGACTGGCCGGAAAAGCGGTCCACTTCGACGAGATGCCCTTCGCCCTGGCCCAGACCGACGTTCTGGTGGCGTCCACGGCGGCCCCCCACGCCCTGGTCACCCTCGACGGCTTCCGCCATGCCGTGGGGGGGCGCCGCAAGAAGCCGCTCCTGATCCTGGATCTGGCTATCCCCAGAGACGTGGAGCCAGAGCTGGGCGGTGAGGACAATGTATTCCTCTACAACGTGGACGATCTGCGCGAGATCGTAGACGGGAACCTGGTCCGGAGGCAGGCCTCCGTCGCCGACGCCGAAGCCATCGTGCGGGAGCACGCCGAGGCATTCGCCCGATGGCACGACGCCCGCGACATGGTCCCCTTGATCAAGAGCTTCCGGGGCCGGTGGGGCCACCTGAGAGAGAGCGAGCTGGAGTGGCTCTGGCACCGTCTCTCCCATCTACCCGAGGAGGATCGGGAGGTCGTGGAGTCGTTCTCGAAGCGGCTGCTCAACAAGCTGCTGCACGAGCCCACCACCCGCCTGAAGGAGGGTGTCGCCGACGGCCGGGGGGCCGAGTTCATCGACGCCATCCGCTACCTCCACGCCCTCGAGGACTCCGAGCCGGACGAGGATCCCGAGGATCCGGCACGGGCACCCACGGACTCTGGACCGGAACTTGCTGAACAGTCGGAGCGGAATGACACGGATGAGTGATTCGGCAAGGAAGGTCCTCGTGACGGGTGGTGCCGGGTTCATCGGCAGCCACGTGGTCGACGCCTACGTGGCGCGTGGTGACCGTGTGTGGGTAGTGGACGATCTCTCCAGCGGGATCCGGGACAACGTAGGCCCCGAGGTCGAGTTCATCGAGATGGACATCGCCGACCCGGCCCTCAGGGATCTCTTCCGGGAGGTCCCTTTCGACCTCGTGAACCAGCACGCGGCGCAGATCGACATCCGTTTCTCCGTGGCCGACCCGGCCAGGGACGCTGCCGTGAACGTCCTCGGACTCATCAACGTCCTCGAAGGAGCGCGGGGGGCTGGCACCAAGAGGATCATCTACGTGTCCAGCGGAGGGGTCGTCTACGGCGAGCCGGAGGAGGTGCCCACACCCGAGTCGGCGCCGAAGCTGCCCCTCTCGCCGTATGGCGTCACGAAGCTCTCGGGGGAGCACTACCTTCACTACTATCGCGAGGTGCACGGCCTGGAATACGTGGCTTTGCGGTACGCCAACGTCTACGGGCCACGCCAGGATCCACATGGGGAGGCGGGTGTAGTAGCGATTTTCTGCGACCGCCTGCAGTCCGGGGAAGAGCTCACCATCTTCGGTGACGGGGAGCAGACCCGTGACTACGTATACGTTAAGGACGTGGTGAGCGCCAACCTCAGAGCTTCGGACATGACGCTGAGCCGAGAGCCTGATCTCGATTCGGTGGCATTCAACGTGGGCACGGGGACGGGGACCAGCGTGAACCGCCTCGCCGACTTGCTCGAGAGCATCGCCGCCGATCATCCCGGCCGCATCTATCGGGCTGAGCGCCCGGGAGAGCTGCACCACAGCACCCTGGACGTGTCGCGCTTCGCGGATCGGGGCTGGGCACCCCGCCACGCGCTCAAGGACGGTCTGCGGGAGACGTTTAACTTCATTGCAAACCGGGGACTACGAGTGGCAACGCATGAGGCCGCAGTCCGGAAAAGCTCCTAAGTGGGGCTTTCCACACTCCTCGCGCAGGTCGGCGCGCCGACCAGCGCATGGGACATGGTGTTCGGCGGGAGTCTCGCGACCAGGCTCGTCCTGCTCTTGCTCGCCGTGTCCTCGGCGGCCTCTTGGATCCTCATCTTCTGGAAGGCGAGGCAGTTCAGGACCGTCCGGCACCAGGGCAGTCGCTTCCTCCAGCAGATGGAGCGCGCAACGGGCCTGGAAGACGCCTACAAGGCCATCATCGCCCTCCCCGCATCGCCCTACGGCCGTGTGTTTCGGCAGGGCGTGAACTTCTTCAGCGAGCTCAGGCCCGGTGCCCTCCGGGAGGGCGCCCCCGTCGGCGACGGGCTGTCACTGACCCAGCTCCAGGCCCTGAAGCTTGTGCTCGAGAAGGAGGAGGCCGAGGAGAGGGACGAGCTGGGCCGGGGCCTCACCTGGCTTGCGGTCATGGGCTCGGTGTCACCCCTCTTGGGGCTCATGGGGACGGTCATCGGCATCACCAACACCTTCCTTGGGATCACGGTGTCGGGCTCCACCAACATCGGGGCGGTGGCCCCCGGCGTGGCCGAGGCACTGGTGACCACCGTGGCGGGGCTGGCCGTGGCCATTCCCGCGGTCATCGCCTACAACCACTTCGTGGCGAGGCTGAACCTGGTGAGTGGCGAGCTGGAGGGCTTCTCCAGCGAGTTCATCGGGACGCTGGCCCGGGAGGGCCGGATATGATGCGCACCTGCGAGGCCGGATAATGCGATCGAAGGCTCGGGATCTGGAGCTCATGTCCGACATCAACGTCACCAGCCTGGTGGACGTGGCCTTCACGCTGCTCATCATCTTCATCATCACGGCGCCCATCCTCCAGGGTGGCATCGAGGTGGAGGTCCCCGAGGCGGAGGTCTCCGCCCTGTCGGCTGAAGACAACACGCTCATCGTATCGGTGGACCGCGAGGGCACGGTCTACCTGGCCGAGACGCCCGTGAACCGGACCGACTTCGCCCAGTCCTTCAGCCAGCTCGTCTCCGGCGGCCGGATCGAGAAGGTCTGGATCCAGGCGGACTCCCTGGCCGCCTGGGGGATCGGGGTCGAGATCATGGGGACCGTCAAGGACAGCGGACTCCCGTTCGCTGTGGTGGCCCAACAACGTCCCCGAAGATGACCGGCCCGGTCGCGACGCCCAGGCGGCGACAGCACGAGAAGGTCGGCAAGGGCCCCCTCCTGGGATCGGCCCTCGTCCACACCATCGCAATCTTCCTTGCGTGGTGGACGTCGGCCATCGAGCGCGTAGTCCCCAACTTCGTCGTGTACGAGATCGAGCTGGTGTCACCTCCCGCGGCGGAGCTCGGGGATCCCACGCCGCCGCCGCCCGAGGAGCTGGTCATCGAGACCCCCCAGGAGGTCGTGCCGGAGCCTCGGGAGGAGACGCCGCCGCCCGTCATCGAAGACGAGCCTCCCCCCGAGGAGGACCCGAAGCCCGAAGACGTGACGTCCCCTCCCGAGCCCGAGCCAGAGGAGGACCCGGCGGTGCCCACGAGCCCGGATCCCGACCCCGACGTGGAGACTCCGGGTGAGGACCTGAACGTGCGCATGGAGGGGGTCCGACGGGACTATCCGGAGTATTACCACAACATCATCCGTCAGATGCAGCGGTGCTTCCGGTGGAGGGGATCCGACGACTTTCGGGCGACCATCTACTTCGTCATCAACCGCGACGGAACGGTTTCCGGCATCGACGTGCTGGAGTCCTCTAACAACACGCCCTTCGACATAGAGGCCATGGGGGCCGCGGAGTGTGCTGGGAGCCGAGGCCGTCTGGGACCGCTCCCCGAAGATCTTCCCTTCGATCTCCTGCCGGTCGTCTTCAAGATCGATCCCAAGGGCGGGCGCGGTACGGATCTTCCGGAGGAGACAGTGAAGGTGGAGGCGCTCCTGCCCTGAGCCCTTTACCCTGCGCACTGGTACGGTACCTTGCGCACTGGTCCGGCGGGACGAGTCAACCGACGTGAGGTCGCGAATGAAACGGGACGTGTCGAGGAATGATGATTTGCGGACGAACCCGAAGGTGGGGATGGCGGGCTCGAGAAGTGGCGTTCGGGGATGGCTGCTGGCCTTCGCCCTGGCGGCGGCGGTTCTGCCCTTCGAGCCTGCGGCGGCCCAGGGGCCCGACTCCATTCCGGGCGTCACGCTCGGGCTCCTCTACGAGAGGGGGTATCAACCCGCTCTCGCCTTCCAGCCCTTCTCGGGCCGGCTGGGGGGTGAGGCCTCGGCTCCACGGGTCGAGGCCATCATGGCCCGGGACCTGCGCTACAGCGACCGGTTCGAGATCATGGACTCCCTTCCGGAGTCGCTGGTGGGCGACGAGATTGACTATCAGCTCTGGGATCAGCTGGGGGCCGTCTGGCTCCTCTCGGGCGCGCTGGAAGGAGCCGGCGAGGGGTTCGTGCTGGTCCTGGAGCTCCATGACGTCGTCTATGGCGAGGTCCGCCAGCGCGGGCGCTTTCCCATCCCCGCCGATATGTCGGACGACTTTCGGATGGCCGTCCACGTTGCGTCGGACGCCATCGTGGAGTGGATCTTCGACGAGCCCGGCATGGCCGCCAGCCGGATCGCGTTCTCGCGGAGGACCGAGGACGGCAACCAGGAGGTCTACCTCATCGACTCCGACGGGGAGAGCTTTCGGCGCCTCACGGACTACGGCGACCTGACCATGAGCCCCACCTGGTCTCCCGACGGGAAGCGGATCGCCTTTACGTCCCGAAAAGACACCGGCTTGCCCAGGATCTACGAGTTGAACCTGGACACGGGGGAGGAGAGGGTTCTCGAGCCGAACCGGGTCGGTGACCACATCACCCCGACCTACAACCCGAACGGCCGGGAGCTGGCGTTTGCCGTCACCGGCGGTAACCGGAGCGGGATCTTCCGTTACGATCTGGAGCGGAACTGCTGCCTCACGCACATCAGCGGCGGACGCTGGGACGACATCTCGCCCACGTTTTCCCCCGACGGCAGCCGGATGGCCTTCAACTCCAACCGTCTCGGCAGCGCCCATCCTCAGATCTACGTGATGCCTGCGTCAGGTGGCGAGGCCGATCTCATCTCACCGTACCTCCACGGCCAGGAGGGTTACTACACCTCGCCCGAATGGGCTCCGATGGGCGATTACGTGGCCTTCCACGGCCGCGTGAGCCGGCGGGGCTGGTATCAGATTCTGGTGGCCGAGGTGTCGGATCGGGGGCGCCGCCTCCGGCAGCTCACCTGGGAGGGAAACAACGAGGATCCGAGCTGGGCGCCCGACGGGCGGCACCTGGTGTTCATCGGGAGGCGCGATTGGGGGACGGGGCTCATGGTTGTGGACACGGCCACGGGCAAGTACCGCATGCTCCTGCGTGGGTTCGACGTTCGGGTGCCGGACTGGTCTCCGTCGCTCGGAACGGCGGGACCCGGGTCATTGCGCGGAGGACCGTAATTGGGTATATGCCTAAGGCCGCTCGGTCTCACTCAGGGGGTCGAAACGCGTGTCAACGCAAGCGTTTAAGGAGCGGCTCGCCAGCATGGGCGAGCCTCGTGACATGGACACTCCACGACAGGATTGGGGATGAGGATCAAAGATCTACTCGTGCCGGGTCTGGCCGCGGCACTCGTACTCGGCGCCTGCTCCAGTGATCCAGCACCGCCGCCGGCTCCCACGGGGCCGACTGCCGCTGAACTCGCGCAGCGTCGCGCCGACTCCATCGCCGCTGCCGAGGCCGCCGATGCTGCCCGTCGCAGGGCGGAGCAGGAAGCCGCGGACCGCGAGCGCGCACGGCAGGATCGTGCGCGGCGGGACGCCCGGTCAAGCCTCGAAGAGACGGTGAACTTCGAGTACGACGAGTCCGCCATCACCGACGAAGCGGAGCAGGCCCTTCGTCGGAAGATTCCGATCCTCCGGAACAGCTCGACCGTCCGGCTCCGCATGGAGGGCCACGCCGACGAGAGGGGTTCCACGGAGTACAATCTGGCCCTGGGCAGCCGCCGCGCCGAGAGCGTGCGTGACTTCCTCACGGGCTTCGGCATCTCCGGGGACCGCTTCACGAGTACGTCCTTCGGTGAGGACCGTCCGCTGGTCAACCGTAGTGACGAAGCGGCGTGGGCTCAGAACCGCCGGGTCGAGTTCGTGATCACGGGCGGCACCATCGTGGTCAGCGAGGACGACCGGGATCGGCCATAACGCTCCGCTCGGAGGTTAGTGTCCTTTGCCAGAGCGGCGCTGCGGTCCCCTCGGTTCTGCGCCGCACTTCTGACTCAGGGCACTAGATGAGCTTCACCCCTCCCTCCGGCCCCTTCGCCGCGCCCTATCGCGGTCGAGGAGGCCGTGGGGGAGGGGTGCTTTTCTCGCTGGTTCTCCTCGCCCTGGTGCCGGCGTGCGCCACCAAAGGCGACATCCGGAGCCTTCGGGACGCGGTGGAGGGGCAGGCGGCCCAGCAGGAGCAACAGCTCGGGGACCTGGCCGCCGAGATCCAGGCCATCCAGGACACGCTCGAGATCCAGTCCGGCATGGTGGTGGACACCCGGGGCGGTATCGCCAGGGAGCTCCGGGACATACAGGACCAGCTGTCACGCCTCACGGCGCTGACGGGTGAGATCCAACGCGAGGTCACCCTGCTGTCAAATCGGATCGACGTCCAGTCGGCCCGGGTGATTCCTTCCCTCCGACCGCGTGATCCGGATTCCGTGGGCGTCCTCACGCCAGAGGTGGAGGGAGCCGATCCGGCGGCCGCCGACGACACCTACCAGGCGGCCATGGCCCAACTCAGCCGGGGCTCCTTAACCACGGCGCGACGGGCCTTCGAGGGCTTCCTTGCCGACTATCCGGACCACCGTCTCGCGCCCTCGGCCCAGTTCTTCCTCGGCGATATCTTCGAGCAGGAGAACCGCCTGGACGAGGCCGTCGAGGTGTTCCTCCGCATTCCCGAGCTGTACCCCACCGACGACCGCGTCCCTCAGGCGCTCTATCGGACCGGAGCCATCTACGCCCTCCAGGACAACACGGAAGAGGCGGTCCGTTACCTGGAGACGGTGGTCAACACCTACCCTGACAGCGGCGCGGCGGACCTGGCCCGGGAGCTGCTGCAGGAGATCCGCTGAGCCCCGGCCCGGCCGCTCATGCGCTGCCCTGAGTGCGACGCGACCGAGAACCGGGTCGTGGACACCCGCGAGAGCCGGGGAGGACGCGCCGTGAGACGCCGGCGCGAGTGCGCGGTGTGCGGTGCCCGCTTCACCACCTACGAGCACGTCGAGGCACGGCCCCTGCACGTTGTGAAGCACGACGGCCGGACCGAGGAGTTCGACCGGACCAAGCTGTTGCGGAGCATCACGATCGCCTGCGCCAAACGCCCGGTGACCCAGGATGACATCGACGCGCTGGTCGATGCCATCGAGGATGATCTGACCGGGCAGCTGCGATCGGAGGTTCCCGCCTCGCGCATCGGTGAAATGGCCATGGAGCGCCTCGCTCCCCTCGATCGGGTCGCCTACATCCGATTCGCCTCGGTTTACCGGAACTTCCAGGACATCGGCGAGTTCCAAGAGGTGGTCCAGGACCTGAACACGCAGGAGGAGCGGAGGGTCCGGTCGCGGAACCAGGAAGAGCTCCCGCTCTGACCCGTCCGGGGTCCGCCTTTTCGGCAGGCAAGCACACGAAATGTTGAAGCGAATCCGAACTTCACGGGGCGAAATGCCCTTCCTCGACCACCTGGAAGAACTCCGGTGGCGGATCTTGTGGAGCCTTGTGGCCATCGTGCTGGGGAGCGTGGCGGGCTTCGTGCTCGTGCTGCAGTTCGGCGTCCTGGAGATCCTGCTGGCGCCCCTCGAGCAGGTGATGGGCGAAGGGGAGAAGCTCAAGTTCTTCTCGCCCACCGAGCCCTTCTTCCTGATCCTGAAGATCGGCGTTCTGGTCGGGGTGATCCTGGTATCTCCCATCATCATCTACCATATCTGGGCCTTCCTGTCTCCGGCGTTGGAGCGTCACGAGAAGAAGGCCATCATTCCCAGCCTCTACATGGGTCTGGTGCTCTTCGCGGCCGGCGTGGCCATGTCGTACTTGATCGCTCTGCCGGTCACGCTCCGCTTCCTCCTCTTCTTCGGCGAGGAGTACTGGGACCCCATCCTCCAGGCCGGCCCCTACCTGGGCTTCGTGACGAAGCTCCTGGTGGCCTTTGGAGTGCTCTTCGAGCTGCCGGTGGTGATCATGATCCTCTCGGCTCTGGGTCTGGTAACGCCCGCCTTCCTCCGGAAGAAGAGGCGTCACGCCATCGTCATGATCACGGTCCTGGCCAGCTTCCTCAGCCCCGGCGACGTGGTCACGGTGACCATCATGATGATGGCGCCCCTCGTGCTCCTCTACGAGTTCAGCATCCTCCTCTCGGTCCTGATCTACCGCCGCCGGGAAGAGCGGGAGATCGGCGGCCAGCCGCCGGAGGGCGCGGTCGAGGCTGGATGATGCTCGAGGCACGACCCGCCGGTCGCCTCGCCCGTTGGCTCTTTACCCTTGGCGTTCTCGGTGCCGGATTGGCTGCGGCCGCCCCGCTCTCGGCTCAGGCGGTGGAAGAGGAGGTCGATTCGGCCCGGATCCGGATTCTGGAGCGGCTCCAGCTGCTCTCGAAGCCCCCTGGCGTGGACTCGACCCTGTTTCGGGACTCCCTGAGTGGTCGTCGGCCTCCCCAGACGCCCCCCGTTGCGACGGCAGACAGCTTCATGGCAGCGCTCCTGGAGCTTCCAGGCTACGCCGTGGCCCGGTACGAGGCGGCGGCGGCGCGCTTCGACGCCGTGGAGGAGCGCCTGACCCTCATCGGCGCCGAGGGATCGCCGGCGCAGCTCACGCAGCAGCGGCAGTCCATCACGGCGACGGACACCATCACGCTGGCCGATTCCCTTGTTTGGACCGCTGGTGAGACCGTCACCGAACGGCCCGGCGAGCAGCCGGTGCGGAGCGCGAACATCATCTATGACCTGAGGCAGGGCAGGGGATCCGCCTTCGACGCTCAGACCAAGCTGACGGCGGGTGCTACGTGGATCATGGACGGGGATCTTCCGGCCATCCTCCCGGACACGGTGTTCGGCCACCACATCAACTTCACGTCGTGCGAAGAGGAAGAGCCCCACTACCATTTCGCGGCCCGCGAGCTCAAGGCCATCGGCGGGAGCTGGCTCGTCGCCCGCAACGTCACGCTCAACTTCGGCGACGTGCCCGTGTTCTGGCTCCCCTTCATCTTCCAAAGCACGGAGACGGGCAGGCACAGCGGCATCCTGCCTCCACGCTTCGGCGTGAACGACATCGTGCGCACCTCCCGGGGCCACACCCGGAGGTTGTCCAACGTCGGGTTCTTCTGGGCCATCAACGACTACGCCGACGCCACCATGGCGATGGACTGGTGGAGCGACAACTTCACGGCGTTGACCGGAGGGTTCCGCTACCGGGTGACCCGGAAGTTTCTGGACGGCCGGGCCAATGTGCGGCGCTTCTGGAGGGTGGACGGCGGGAGGGAGCTCTCCTTCGACACCGGGCACAACTGGCAGATGGACGAGCGGACCTCCATCCGCGTTTCCGCCCGCTACGCCTCCAGCTCGCAATTCGTGAGGGAGAACTCCTTCGATCCACGGGAGATCACCCAGTCCATCAACTCCGACGGAGGCCTGAACCGGCGCTTCGACTGGGGTACGCTGTCCCTGAGCGCCAACCGCCGACAGTTCCTGAGCGACGATCGGGTGGAGATGACGCTGCCCACGGCCAACCTATCCCTCAAGACCATCACACTCTTCAAGGTGCCCGACAGCAGGGCCAAGTTCTTCAACAACATGACGTGGTCGGGGAGTGCCCGGTACAGCCGGAGCACCATCGATCGGGCAACGCAGGCTGACTCGGCCTTCTTCGAAAACCTGGCCGATGCGAGCAACACCAGGGGGAGCGTAAGCAGCTCGTTCAACCTCGGTGCCTTCTCGTGGAACCAGAACCTGAACTTCACGGGCTCGAGCGTGCTGGACGTGCCGGCCCTGGTGGCCTTCCCGGGGGATACCCTGGGTCCCCTGCCCACCGGCTTTCTGGACAAGAGCAAAGCCGACATCACGTGGAGCATGGCGTTCAACTATCAGCAGCGGCTGATCGGAACCACCACGCTGACACCGGATCTGCGCGTCTCCGGCGCCTCGAAGCGCTCCGACGACATCCCCGAGGCCTCGAGCTTCGTGTCCGGGCCCATGCGGATCTCCTTCGGCGCCCGGCTCAAGAGCGACATCTACGGCTTCTACGGTGGCTTTGCCGGCTTCGAGGCGATCCGTCACAAGATCTCGCCGTCGTTCACCTACGCGTACGCGCCGGAGATCGTGCCCTCGGCCATCCAGGAGACGGTGTTCGGAGCGCGGGAAGCCAAGGCCAGGAACGTTGTCAGCTTCGCGCTCAACCAGACGCTCGAGGCCAAGCGGCCCGAGGACCGGACCGAGGAAGAGGCCGAGGGAGAGGCCGAGGACGACCCGGACGCCATCGACCTCTTCGACGATCCGTTCGCCTCCGACTCCCTTCAGGAGGCCAGGGCCGACTCGCTGGCCGCGGAGGCCGAGGCGCTCGCCCTCCGCCGGCAGGAGCGGGACGCGGAGGGCGGTCCCCAAAGGCTTCCGGCCTCCAGGATCGTGAACCTTCTGGCCATCCGTACGAGCGTGGTCACCTACGACTTCGTCCGGGCCAGCGACGAGGACGACTTCCTCGAGGGGTTCACCACGACGCGGCTCCAGAACCAGATCAGCTCCGACTTCCTCCGTGGGATGGCGGTGTCGGTGGAGCACGACCTCTTCGATCGGAGTGAGGAAGGGAAGCGTAGCCTGTCGCCCCTCCTGTCGCAGCTCAACTTCTCTTTCGGCATTAGCAATAACTCGGGGGTGCTCCGGGCCCTGGGGCGCCTCCTGGGTGGCGGAGACGAGGAAGAGGCTGCCGCCGCCCGGGCGGCGGAGCAGGCAACGGCCCCGGGGGACACGGTTCCCGTCCTGGGCGAGGATCCCGACGATCTGGATCCCCTCCTGGGCGGCTTGGGCGACATAGGGGTGACCGACGAATCCGTCGTGGTCCCGGGCTCGGGCTCTGCCGACCCTGCCGCTCAGAGGCGTGTCCGCCGTCGTGGGGCCGCGGGCACATGGTCGGCCAACTTCAACTACTCCATACGCAGGAACCGGGACGAGAGCCTGCCCGCCAGCCAGCTCGTGCAGATAGGGCTCCGCCTCCGTCCCACCGAGAAGTGGAGCCTGACCTGGGGCACGTCCTACGACATCGACGTCCGGAGCTTCACGGACCACCGTATCCGGCTCACCAGGGACCTCCACCGGTGGAACGCCAACTTCGACTTCCTGCAGACGGCCACCGGGAACTGGTCCTTCCGCTTCCAGGTGTCCCTCACCGACAACCGCGACCTGAAGTTCGACTACAGGCAGCGCAACACGGACATCCAGGACCGGTTCTAGTGTGGTGTCCACACTAGGTACGGCACCCTCCACGGCCGTGCCCCCATGTCTTGCGGCGGTCCGGTCCCTGTCCTCTCCAGAGGACGATCTGGCTGCGATCATCGCCGAAACCCTTTGCTCTATGCGGTCTTCAGTTTTGGTACCGGTTGTGCAATACGTGTTGGGCGAGGATCGCCGGGATCCGAGAGACCCCGGCGCTGAACCCAGCGTGAGGTAGATGAATCATGTGGAAACGGTTCTTTGCGGTGGTTGGGATGGCTCTGCTGCTGGGTGCCTGCGATAACGACAACACCGTCTTCATTCCCGTAGACGAATTTCCCGCCCCGCCTGAGGGGCTCGAAGGCGAGTATTTCAACCAGGCGATCACGCTTCACTGGTTCCTGGGGGCCCAGTGGAACGGAGAGTCCTTCCGGGTCTCCGGTCGGCGCGTGGGCGACGCCTCCTTTCTGGTGATCGCGGAAGTGACGAGCTGTGCCGACGGGGCGTGCGAGTACACGGACACGAACATCGTCGAGTCCGTCAGCTACGAGTACTTCGTGTCGTCGGTGGACCCCGATACAGGTGCGGAGACCGACTCGGACGCCGTGATCGTGGTTTCGGTGCCGTCTTTCATTCCGCCGCCGGTGCCTTCGGGCATGGACGTGGTGGCACTGGACGACACCAACTACATCCGCTGGAGTGACAACGCCCGCTCCGCCAGCGATTTCTCGCACTACCGGGTGTATCTGCTGACTGACGGCGGTGCGACGCTCCTCGGGGAGACCGACTCGGAGGGCTTTCTGGACGAGCTGGCCGAGAACGGAGTGACCTCCACGTACGTGGTGTCGTCGGTGGACGTCTACGGCCACGAGAGCCTGGACAGCTTCGAGAGCCCGGGGACGCCCCGGCCCGACTTCCGGGGAGAGCTGGTCCTCTCGTTCGCCGACAACCCGGCGCGTTCCGGGTTCCGGTTCGCCGAGTCCGACGAGCTGGATCCGATCGTTAGCGGATCGTCGCCGTCCAGGCACTTCCGGCTGGAGACCGACGCCATCGGCTGGTGGCTGGTGCCCGGATCCTCGGCCGACATCTTCCCAGAGGGAACCTTCACGACCGCACTCAAGTGCGGTGTCGCCGCGGACCCCCAGTGCCAGGATTGGACGACCGCCCCGACCTCGGGGTACACGGGAGGTGACGTGTTCCTGGAGCCGGAGCTCACGTATATGCTGCGTGTGGTGGGCGACGATGGTCAGCTACACTATGGCGCCATTCGCGTTGCTCTGCTGGGAACGGATCAGACCGGTGCGGAGATCATGATCTTCGACTGGGCCTACCAGCTCCAGGCCGGAAACCCACAGCTGGTGGGTCGCTGACCGCCTCCGTCGTCCGCTGAATCCGCGGGACGCTCCCGATGGCTTCGGTCATCGGGGGCGTCGCGTCGGCTCTCGCGGCTATCCCCTTGTGCTTCCGTCTGTTGCAGGCAGATTAGTGCTCTCCATCCTCATGCTTCGCGTCCACTGTTCCGCCGCGTTCTCGAGCAGGTAAACCTGCGAGTGGGGTGGGAAGACTCAAGTACGAGTGCGAGTACATGAGCGTAGAAGCGATAAAAGAGCAGGCCCGGGGTCACGAGCAGAAGGAAGAGTGGCAGAAGGCGTTGGACCTCTATATCAAGGCCATCGACCAGATGTCCGACGAGGACGTCCCGGACATCGGCCTGTTCAACCGTGCCGGCGACCTCGCGACCCGGACCGGCGCTTCTGCTCAGGCGGTGAGCTTCTACGAGAGGGCCGTCGACTACTACGTCGAGGCGGAGCTTCCCAACAACGCCATCGCCATCTGCAAGAAGGTGATTCGCAATCTCCCGGATCGGTATACGATCCACTTGAAGATCGGCCAGATCCGGGCGGCCCAGGGCTTCATCACCGACGCCCGCGCCAGTTTCATCACCTACGCCGAGCGCGTACAGTCGTACGGGGATATGGACGAGGCCTTCCGGGCGCTCATCGAGTTCGTGGACCTGGCGCCCGACGACTACGAGATCCGACAGCTCCTGGCGGCCCAGCTGGGGCAACACGACCGGATGGGCGAGGCCGTCCAGCAGCTGGTCGGCGCCCATCAGATCATGATGGGGAAGGGGATGGTAGAGGAGGCCGCGCAGGTCGAGGCTCAGATTCAGGCGATGGATCCCACCGCTTCCCTCGAAGCCGCGCCCATGGCCGGCGTCGCTTCCGGCGCCGACGACGGCCTTGGAGACGTTGGCTTCGAGGAAGCCACCGCCGGGGAGCCGGGCGTGCCCGGGGAGATCGAGGCCGGTGGCTTGGAGATCTCGGGTGACGAGAAGGAGGCCGAAGAGGTGGACACGGGTGGCCTGTCTCTCGACGTCGAAGCGGCGGACGAGGAAGAAAAAGAAAAAGAAGAAGAAGAAGAGGCCGTTACGGACCTGCCTCTCTTGTCCTTCGACGATGACGAGGAGGAGGAGGCCGTCGAGGCGGCGGTGGAAGAGTCGCTGGCCGAAGCCAAGGCGGAGGAAGCCACCTCAGATCACGAGGCTCTGGCTGCCACCGGAGATTTCCTGGGGGCTATCGAGGCGCTCTCCGCCGTCGTGGAGGCGGAGCCCGACGACCAGAACCACCACCAGCGCATGGTGGAGTACGCGTTCCGCTCCAACGACTCGGGGGCCCTCGCAGAGGCGTACCTGGGTCTCGCCGAGTGTCTGCAACGGGCCGGGCAGGAGACGCGGGCCAAGGCCGTGTTCGAGCAGGCCCTGTCGGCGGATCCCACCGACGAGCGGGCCAGGGCGGCGCTTGGCCAGCTCGAGGGAGAGACGGCGGCCGAGGCGGCTCAGGAGGTCTCCTCGGCGGAATCCTACGTCGACCTGGGCTCTATGCTCCTCGGGGACGAGGAAGAGAAGACGACCCGATTCGTGGTGGCCTACGAGGAGCCCACCGGAGACGAGTCGGCGGACTTCCAGCGCATGCTCTCGCAGTTCCGGGAGAAGGTGTCCGAGAACATCGGAGCCGACGACGCCACGGCACATTATGACCTGGGCACGGCCTTCAAGGAGATGGGCCTGCTGGACGAGGCCATCGCCGAGTACCAACAGGCGCTACGTGCCTCCGCAGACCACCTCCCCACGTACGAGCTGCTCGGGCAGACGTTCCTCGAGAAGGGTGAGTCTGAGGCTGCCCTCCGATCTCTCCCCCGCGCCCTCGACGCGCCGTACGAGGTCGAGGACGAGCTCATGGGCATCTACTACTACTTGGGCGTGGCCTACGAGGCTGTTGGGAACAAGGACCAGGCCCTAGAGTTTTACGACAGGGTGTTTACTCTGGACATCAACTTCGCGGACGTTACGGAGCGCTTGCGGGCTCTCCGGGACTAGAGAAGGCTGTGGAAGGAGTACAGCGGGTCGCGCGACCCACGCCTTCGGCGCGGGTGCCCCGGTCTTGTGAGGCTCAGAGTAGGAACGACGACGAGTCGTAGCAGGGCTACGGCGAGGAGGAGAGACGACCTATGAGACCACAACCCCCCTGTGCCCTTCGGGTTAGGGCGGCGAGGGCCCGACCACGCTCCGCGCGGTGCCCCGGGTGTTGGCGCTCCTCCCCGATACTCCAGCATCGCGTCGTCGCGCCGCCTACGCGCTGGACCCTCGGCGCTCCTAACGCGACCCGCTGTACTCCCCCCACAGCCTTCTAAACCCGGCGAATTCCTGATCGATGGCAATGTCGAACCTGGCCGTGCGCTGATGGAGGCGGCTCGGAGCTCGCTGCTGAGAGAACCCCCCCCAGGCCTGTCTGCGATGCAGTCCCTGGTGGGGGATCGGCTCGAGTCCGTGCAGGAGGAGCTGAAGCGGATCATCGTTTCGGACTTCGACATGATCGAGGAGGTCAACGAATACCTCCTGCTGATGAGGGGGAAGCTGTTCCGCCCCACACTCCTGCTGTTGGCCAATCAGGTTGGGGGAAGGCCCTCGCCCGATGCCGTGACGTTGGGGGCTGTGGTAGAGCTGGTGCACCTGGCTACGCTGGTTCACGACGACGCCGTCGATCACAGCGTCCTCCGCCGGGGCCTCCCCACGGTCAACGCTCTCTGGACCCATCAGATCGCCATCATCATGGGCGACTATCTGTACAGCCGGTCGATCACGGAGCTCACTCACCTCGGCAAGCTCGAAGCGTTGGCCGTGCTCGCCGTCGCGGCCAACGAGATGAGCGTCGGGGAGATGCGCCAGTTGACGTCCTACGACGCCCTCGAGTTCACCGAGGAGGACTACTACCGGCTCATCGCGGCGAAGACGGCGTCGCTCATGTCGGCCACCTGCGAGATGGGTGCCCTGGACGGGGTCCGTGAGTATCGCCAACCCCTCGCTCGCTTCGGGCACAATCTCGGGATGGCATTCCAGATCGCCGATGACCTGCTGGACTACACCGGCTCCGAGGCGGTGACCGGCAAGCCCTCGGGACACGACCTAAGGGAGCGCAAGGTCACGCTCCCCCTCGTGGGGGCCCTGGCCAACGTATCGGGCGGCGAGATGGCAGAGATCCGGGACTTCTTCACCCTGGTCGAGGCTTCCGACGAGGACATCCAGCGCGTCATCGGCATCGTCCGTGACAGGGGGGGACTCCTATACGCCCGGGGCCAGGCGGACTTCTACGCCGAACGCGCCGACGAGGCGCTCCGCGACCTCCCGAAAGATCTTGCCGTCGAGGCGCTCCGGAGCGCCGTGGCGTACGCCATCGGCCGCGACCGCTGATGCCGGGGGCTACGCTCCGACCATCCCTGATCCACAGAAGAATGGGAACCAGACGCGCCTGCGGACCGTATGCTAGTTGATACGTATCGGCGGAACGTAAAGCGCCTGGCCTGGACTCAGGTGCTCGGGCTGCTGTTGGGAGGACTGCTCACCAAGTTGTCCGAGCTGTTCCTTCCGGAGAGCGCGGCCAAGTCGTTTCTCACCACTGCGGTGGAAGCGTCCATCGGGCCTCTGTCCATCGATCTGGTCGCTGTTGCGTTCACGATCGGGCCACTCACATTGAGCTTGAACGTGTTGACGCTCGTTGGAATCTCGATCGTAGCATTTATCGTCCGATCCTGGATCTGAGGCGAAGGTCTGGACGGACCTCTAACGGAGGTTGATATCATGGGACTCGGCGGACTCGGCATGTGGGAGATGCTCCTGATCTTCCTGGTCGTCCTCCTCCTCTTCGGTGCCAAGCGGCTTCCGGAGATCGGATCATCCCTGGGGAAGGGCATTCGGGAGTTCAAGGGCTCGATTCGAGAGATCGAACGGGAGGTCCAGGCTGTGGATGAGTCGCTGCAAGAATCGGTAACGTCTTCCACGTCGGCGAATGACCAGGACCAGGAGCCGAGAAAGCTGACCACATCGCCCGACGAGGACGAGGACGAGGACGAGGACGAGGAGGAGAGCTCCGTCGCCTAGGAGCCTCTCCGAGTAATAGGGTGCGGCCGCGCGGGGGACTCGCACAGACGAAAGCGGCGGCCGGAACCTTCGAGGTTCCGGCCGCCGCTCTTCGTTGCGGTCCTGTCCGGACGCAGGCGTCCCTAGAAGATCGGCGGAATCAGCGGCTGATCCGCGGGGTCGACGTTCAGGACCTCGTCGCGGCGGTCCACGACGCGAGCCGCGGCCCGCAGGCCCTGGAGCCAATCCTGGAGCCGCGTCTGCTGAACGTTGGCCACCATCTGTGACCGCTGCACCAACCGCTCCTCCTCGAAAAGCGTGGTGTCTGCGGCAATGTAGTCGACCAGCGCGAGAATGAAGGCGTTGTTATTGGCTTCCACCACATTGCTGACCTGGCCCTGGTAGAGACCGAATCCGGCTCCCACCGCGGCATTCAAGCGGCCGAGACCGGGGACGAAGTCCCTGCGGCCATACGGGCCAGCGTCACGGATCTCCAGGTCCCGATGCTCCGCGACATCGTCCATGGAGGCTCCTCCCCGAATCTCTGCGACCACCTCTTCACCTTCGGCTTTGGCCATCTCCAGCTTCTTGCGTGTCCGGACCTCCTGCTCGATGGCTGCCGTAGCGTCCTGTGGGGAGATGAAGCCCGCCTCGCGCACTTCCATGAGCTCGAGCATGTAGAAGGCCTGTCTCGTCTCGAATACCGGGCTCACGTCACCCGGCACAGCCTCCTCGAACGCCCAGTCCGCGCCCTCGCCCACCTGACCGGCGCCGATCACGAAGGCGAAGTCCGGGCTCAAGGTGGCGTTCTCCATCTGGAGGCCCAGAATCTCGACGGCTTGTTCGAAGGTGCGTGACTCCCCCAGCCCTTCCAGCGAGTCGGCCAGGGTGAGAAGCTCGAGCTCCGAGTCGTCCGTGCGCTCGAAGGGGAGGAGGATGTGACGGGCCTTGATGCTGTCGGCGGCCTTGTCCTGCACCTCGATGATGTGGTAACCGAAGGACGTTCTCACCGGCTCGGTGATGTCCCCCTTGGCGGCGGTGAACGCCACGGCGGAGAACTCGGGAACCATCCGGTCCTCCGTGAACCACCCGAGATCGCCCGATCCCGTCGAGATTCGCGGCCTGGCCAGGATCTCCTCGAAGTCGACCCCGTCCCGGATCTCCTGTCGGAGCTCTGCCGCCGTCTCCCCGGCCGCGGCTGTGTCAGCGGCCGTCGGTGCCTTGTCCAGGACCACCACCTTCACGGAAGCCTGGGCCGGGATCGCGAACTCGTCGCGGTTCTCGTCGTAGTACTCCTCCACGTCGTCCGGCGTGACGGTCACGAGTGAGTCGGCGATCCGCTGGGTCGGGTCGAGGGGTATGTAGCGGACCGAGATCCGCTCGTTGCGGTCCCTGTAGTCCTGCCACAGGGCCGCATCGGTGACGTAGACGTCCGAAGACACCTGCCTCAGCAGCTTACCCCGCGGAATGAGGTCCCGGTAATAGGCCTCGAGCTGGAGCAGGATCCGATCGTCGATGGTGGGCGAAGAGATGAAGTCCTGGTACTTCTGGATGTCGAATGCGCCGTCGGTTTGGAACGCGGGGCTCGAGCGCAGCTCAGGGGGCGGGCTGAAACGGGCCGCGTTGCGGATCTCCTCGTCCGTGACCTCGATGCCGCGCCTCCGCAGTTCCTGACCGATCAGGGCCTGATTGACCACTTCGTCCCAGGCGGCGTCCTCGATGTCGCTGATCTGCTGGCTTGTGACCGGATCCTCCTGGGAGTTCTGAACCTGATCGAGGAGCCGGCTGTAGGTGAAGTTGTACTCCTCATAGCTGACGGGCACGCCGTTCACGCTGCCGATCTCGCCGACGGACAGTCCACTTCTCCCCGTGATGTCCATGCCCCACTGGAACACCATAAGACCCACGAAGGCCATTGCTGTGATCAGCATGATCCATTTCGTGTTCTCCCTCATCTGACGCATCATAACCCGGCTACTCCTCGGCGTGTGCGGCGGTCAAGAAGACTCGCCCCTTTCATACGCAAAAGGCCTTCAAAAATAACGGCACCCTATGGGGCCCTCAACCTCCTTCGTTGACACGTTTTTGGCGGAATCAGTATCTTGCCCCGTCCACTCTTTCTTCAGCTCAGCCCCGTATTTTTCCAATTCGGGAGGTCTGTTGAAGAAGTACAGTGGGTCGCGCACAGGGGTCTTGTGAGGCTCAGAGTAGAAACGACGAGGAGAGACGACCTATGAGACCACAACCCCCTTGTGCCCTTCGGGTTAGGGCGGCGAGGGCCCGACCACGCTCCGCGCGGTGCCCCGGGTGTTGGCGCTCCTCCCCGATACTCCAGCATCGCGTCGTCCCGCCGCCTACGCGCTGGACCCTCGGTGCTCCTAACGCGACCCGCTGTACTCCTTCAACAGACCTCGAGGGGAGTACGCTGTGCCCGAACCGCTGAATCAGCAGATCGATCGGCTCAAGGAGATCTTCTTTT
This sequence comes from Longimicrobiales bacterium, assembly GCA_965238005.1. Classification (GTDB taxonomy): domain Bacteria; phylum Gemmatimonadota; class Gemmatimonadetes; order Longimicrobiales; family Gaopeijiaceae; genus CBDCKN01. The sequence goes on along the minus strand of OZ250165.1, from coordinate 198,829 downwards.
CCGAGAAGGATCCTACCGGTCGCGCTTTCGTGCCCCTGGCCGACGCTCACCGTCGGCTGGGCGAGCTGGACCAGGCTCTCGACGTGCTTCAGGAGGGACTGGTCGGCCACCCCGGTTCCGCTTCGGGTCACGTGGTGGTGGGGTGGCTGTATCGGGATCGGGGGGAGGTCGACAGCGCGATCCGCGCGTTGGAGCGAGTCCTGGAGCTCGATGCCGAGAACGGGGTGGCTCTGCGCTCCCTGGCCGAGCTGGTGGAAGATGCCAGTCGGGGACTGACGTACATAGAGAGGTTGGTCGAGCTAGAGCCCGACGATCCGGAGGTGCTTGCTGTGCTGGAGAGCCTCCAGGCCGAGGTGGCGGAAGCGTCTACGGCCGCTGGAACCGAGGCGGTGGCGCCGGAAGAGCCGGTGGTGGAGGATTCGCTTGCGGAGGCGGTTCCGGTGGAGGACGCGGCGCCGCTGGAGACGGCGGAGGTGTCGGCCCCGGACGAGGTCGTGCTCGAGGAGCCTGTCGTGGAGGTGGAGCCCCCGGCCGAGGACGTGGCCGAGGATGACGGGGAGATCTACACCCAGACGCTGGCCGAGCTTTATGCGAAGCAAGGCGCCGTGGACAAGGCGGTGGAGGTCTACCGGAAGCTCCTCGCCGATGATCCCGACAATGGGATGTTTCTTCACCGCGTGGCCGAGCTGATCTGGAGTATCGACACAGGCCTAGCCGACGGTCGTCCCCTAGTCCCCATCGAATCCGTGGCGCCTGACCCGGAGCCCGTGGCCGCGGACGACCGTCCCCTGGTCCCCATCGAATCCCTGGCGCCTGACCCGGAGCCCGTGGCTGCGGACGACCGTCCCGTGGTTCCCATCGAGTCCTTGGCTCCGGACCTGGACCCGACGGAGGCCGTTGCACCCGAGCCGGCGGTCCCCGTGGAGGACCTCGCGCCGGATCCGGATCCTCTGGTGGTGGAGCCACCGGTAGCCGATCCGGAGCCTGTTGGATCCTTGGCGACGGAGGATGCGTCCTCCGTTCACGACGATCGTCCGGTGGTTCCCGTCGAGTCCCTCGCTCCGGACGGACCCTCCGATGGCGAGACCGACGACCTATGAGACCGCAACCCCCCTGTGCCCTTCGGGTTAGGGCGGCGAGGGCCCGACCACGCTCCGCGCGGTGCCCCGGGTGTTGGCGCTCCTCCTCCCCGATACTTCAGCATCGCGTCGTCGCGCCGCCTACGCGCTGGATCCTCGGCGATCCTAACGCGACCCGCTGTACTCCTTCCACAGGTCTCTAGGGGGAAACGCCGTGCGGATCGCGATCATTCATGGACCCAACCTTCGCCTCCTCGGCCGGAGAGAGCCCGACGTCTACGGCACGGACACGTTGGACGACATCAATGGAGCTGCCCAGTCCCTAGGTGAGGAACTGGGCGTAGAGGTCGAGACCTTCCAGTCCAACTCGGAGGGTGACATTCTCGACTTTCTGGAGGAGGCCGCCGGTCGGGTCGACGGCTTTCTTGTGAATCCGGGTGGCCTGACCCATACCAGCGTGGCGTTGCGAGACGGGCTCGTGGGCGTCGGACTGCCCTTCGTGGAGGTTCACCTCTCCAACACGGCCGGTCGAGAGAGATTCCGCCGTCATTCATTCCTTGCACCCGTGGCCGTGGGGGTTGTTCTTGGATTTGGATCGCAGAGCTATCTTCTAGCGCTCAGGGGCCTCGTGGCCCACATCGCCGGCCGGTAGCTCCGCGGGTTCCATCGACTGACAAGGCGTCATGGCTTCGACTGCTGATTTTCGCAACGGCATGGTTTTGGACATCGACGGGCAACTCTGGGCGATCGCTTATTTTCAGCATGTAAAGCCCGGAAAGGGTGGAGCGTTCGTGAGGACGAAGCTCAAGAACGTTCTGACGGGGGCCGTTGTCGACAAGACGTATCGGGCGGGGGAGAAGGTGACCGACGTCCGGCTCGAGCGCCGCCCCGTCACCTACAGCTACTCCGACGGCCAGCTCTACCACTTCATGGACCAACAGACGTACGATATGATCCCCATCTCGGGCGAACTCCTGGGAGGGGATCAGCTCAAGTACCTGAAAGAGAACATGGAGTGTGAGGGGCTCGTCCACGACGGGAACGTCCTCAGCGTGGAGCTCCCCCAGTTCGTCGAACTGACTGTGACCGAGACCGATCCCGGGGTCCGTGGTGACACGGCCCAGGGCGGTACCAAGCCCGCGACGCTTGAGACCGGGGCGGTGGTTCAGGTACCGCTTTTCATCGAAGAGGGGGACGTGCTCAAGGTGGACCGCCGCGAGGACAAATATCTGACTCGGGTCTCTTCATGATCGACCTGGATTTCCTCCGGAGCCTCATCGAGGCTATCGACGCCAGCGGCCTCGATTTCATCGAGATCGAGCGAGGTGGCACGCGCATCAGGCTGGCCAAGACATCTGGGGCAGATGTCGTCGTGGCCACCCCAATGAACCACGTGACGCCACCACCGCCGGTAGCGGCCCCTGCGGCCGCCGAGACCGAGCCGGTCGCTTCGGCTCTCGTGGCCGCCACGGATGGTCAGCCTGAGGCGGCGCCACCGGCGTCGGACCTGTTCGGGATCAAGTCTCCCATGGTGGGCACCTTCTTCCGCGCACCCGCTTCGGATGCCCCGCCCTATGCCGAGGTAGGTCGCCGCGTGAGCCCAGGTGACACGCTCTGCATCATCGAAGCCATGAAGCTCATGAACGAGCTGGAGTCGGAGGTGTCGGGGGTGATCCAGGAGATCTGCGTTGAGAATGCGGAGCCGGTAGAGTTCGGGCAGGTCCTGTTCCGCCTCTCCCCTTCGTGAGCCGGCTTCTCATATCGGCACAGGACAGTGTAGCTGAGTGTTCAAGAGGGTCCTGATCGCCAACCGAGGGGAGATCGCTCTCCGTATCATCCGGGCCTGTCATGAGCTCGGCGTGGAGGCCGTGGCCGTGTACTCCGAAGCGGACCGGGAGTCGCTCCACGTACGCTTCGCCGACGAGGACGTCTGCATTGGGCCGGCTCTCGCGGCACAGAGCTACCTCAACGTCCCGCAGATCATCGCGGCCGCAGAGGTGACGGGGGCCGAGGCCATCCACCCCGGCTACGGTTTCCTGGCCGAGAACGCCGAGTTCAGCGAGATCTGCCAGCGCTCCGATATCGTCTTCATCGGGCCCACACCGGACCAGATCCGGTCCATGGGCGACAAGGCGACCGCCCGGCGCACCATGAACGAGCTCGGCGTTCCCACGGTCCCCGGGTCGGACGGAGTGGTGTCCGATCCCGCCGAGGCGGTGCGTATCGCCGACGAGATCGGCTTCCCCGTGATGATCAAGGCTTCGGCCGGCGGTGGGGGGAAGGGGATGCGCATCGCCCCGGATGCGAAGAGCTTCGGACGCCTTCTCCAGGCCGCTCAGACGGAAGCCCAGGCCGCCTTCGGTGACGACACCATCTACCTCGAGAGGTGCATCGTCCGGCCGCGGCACATCGAGTTCCAGATCTTCGGGGATCAGCACGGCCGTATCGTCCATCTCGGCGAGCGCGACTGCTCCACCCAGCGCAGGCATCAGAAGCTCATCGAAGAGGCACCCTCACCTGCCCTCACTCCGGAGATGCGCGAGCAGATGGGAGAAGTTGCCGTGCTGGCGGCGAAGGGGATCGGCTATGTGGGGGCCGGGACGGTGGAGTTCCTGCTGGAGGCCGACGGCTCGTTCTACTTCATCGAGATGAACACCCGGATCCAGGTGGAGCATCCCGTTACCGAGGTGACCACCGGGCTGGACCTGGTGAAGGAGCAGATCCGGGTGGCGGCGGGCGAGCCGCTCTCCTTCCCGTGCGAGGACGTGACCCTGCGTGGGCACGCCATCGAGTTTCGGGTGAACGCTGAGGACGCCGAGCGGAACTTTGCGCCCTCGCCCGGGCTGATCCTCACCTTCCACCCACCCGGGGGTCCCGGAGTGAGGCTCGACACCCACATCTACAGTGGATACCAGGTGCCGCCTTACTACGACTCTCTTCTGGCTAAGCTCATCGTGCACGGGAACAACCGTGAGGAGGCCATCGTGAGGGCGCGGCACGTGCTCGAGTCCTTCGTCATCGAGGGGATCACGACCACCATTCCGTTTCTCTCCGAGATCACCCGGGACGAGCGCTTCGTCTCGGGGAACGTGGACACCGGATTCGTGGACCGATTCCTCAGCGAACGATCGAGCCAGGGATGAGGGTCGATCTATTCTTCCAGGCCGGAGAGCCCGCGGCGCTCGACATGGCGGAGCGCACCGTCGTGGTCATCGACGTTCTGAGAGGCACGAGCACCATGGTGGAGGCCCTGGTGAACGGGGCTCGTGGCGTGTATCCCGCTTCGTCCACGGAGGACACACTTCTATGTGGTGAGTCCAAGGGCCTCATGATCGAGGGGTTCGATCTCGGGAACTCCCCCCGTGAGTTCGTCGCGGAGCGTGTGGCGGACAAGCGATTGGTCATGAGCACGACCAACGCGACCCGGGCGTTTCTGATGGCCGAAGACGCTGATCGCGTATTGGCATGTTGCTTCCTGAACCTCGGCGCCGCCGTCGACGCGGTGGCCGCAGTGGAGCGGTTGGTGGTGGTTTGCGCTGGCAGGGAGGGCAGGTTCTCCGTGGATGACGCGGTCTGCGCAGGCGCCCTCCTCAATAGCCTTCGCGAGCGGCACGACGGAGAGATCGAGCTCAACGATGCAGGGTACGCCGCCCTGGAGCTCTCACACAGATTCCGCGTCGGTGCCGACTTCCTCGCCATGACCGACGCCGGCAAGAATCTCATCGAGATCGGGTTCCGCGACGACTTGAGATTCTGCGCCCAGGTGGACCGCTACGCCGTCGTTCCCGAGATGGAGGAGCGGGTGATCTACGTTCCCTCCATGAGCCCGAGGGCCCCCGAGGCGAGCCGCTGATGTTGTCGCGGGAGCAGCAGCGGGACATCCTGGCGGCAGGGCTGCTGGCACTGGCGCTCTTTATTGTCGCGGCCCTGATTCCCGTGGTGGCCCTCGGTTCTCGCCCGGCCGCGTGGTTCCCCTCGGGGAACATGATGGGCCTCGTCGGTGGCACGACTCAGCGCGCCCTCGACGGCCTGCTCGGTGGCGCCGCGTTCTTCGTTCCGATCCTTCTCCTGATCGCGGGTGTGAGGGCGGGGGATTGGCTGTCGCCGGGGTGGACCATGCGTCTGGCGATCTTGTCCTCGGGCCTCATGCTCATCCTTCCCGTTGGACTCCAGGTGCTGGGCCAGGAGCAGGAGACGGTGGGCGGCTGGGGGACCCTTGCAGGCCCACCCCTTTCCACGGCCCTGGGGTTCCTGGGGGCGGTCCTCTTCCTGACACTCCTCCTGGTCGTGCTGTCGGTGGGCACGCTGGGATGGAATCCGCTTCGCTCCTTGGCCTACGGGATGGCCCAGGGTAGCGGCGTCATGGCGCGGGGTGCCGGCAAGCTCGTGTCCTGGGGTGAGGGCCTCAAAGCCCGGTGGGACGAGCGCGCGCGTGAGCGGCTCGAGCGGACACCGCCCATGGAGCTCTTGGAGGGAGAGGAGGCGAGCGACGACGACCTGGAGGGTGAGGCACTCGACGATGAGCCAGCCGAGGAGGCCGTGTCCGGGTCAGAGGGCGAGGGCGTCGACGAGCCTCTCGAGGGGTCGGACGAGATCTTGCCTGACCCCCTCCCCAAGGGAGAGCTCAGCGCGACGGGACTCCCGCCCATGGAATTCATGACCACGAGGGACGACGAGGATCGAGGCGACATGGAGCGCGAGCTGGACGCCCTGGGCGAGGTCCTGGTGGAGAAGCTCCGGACGTTCAGCGTCGAGAGCGAGCTCGGCGGTCGGACCACGGGTCCGGTGGTCACGCAGTACGAGGTGATCCCGGCTCCGGGCGTAAAGGTCAACAAGATCGCCAATCTCGACGCCGACCTCGCGCTGGCCATGAAGGCCAAAAGCATCCGGATCGTGGCGCCCATCCCGGGGAGGGGGGCTGTGGGGGTGGAGATCCCCAATCCCGAACCCGAGGTGGTCCGGCTCCGGGAGATCCTGGATTCCCGGGCCTACCGGAATAGCCGGGCCGAGCTGCCGCTGGCCCTGGGCAAGGACCTCAACGGAAAGCCATACGTGGCGGATCTGTGCGAGATGCCCCACGTCCTCATCGCGGGCACCACAGGCTCGGGCAAGTCCATCTGCATCAACACCATCATTACGAGCCTGGTCTACCGGCACACGCCGGAGACGCTCCGGCTGCTCATGGTGGACCCCAAGATGGTGGAGCTCTCCACCTACAAGATGCTTCCGCATCTCCGCCACAGGGTGGTCACCGACCCCCGGGACGCGGCCGGGCTCCTCAAGTGGGCCGTTCTGGAGATGGAGCGCCGTTACGGTCTCCTGAGCGCGAACGGCGTGCGCTCCATCGGCGAGTTCAACGAGCGGGCCCGGGAGGGCGTGACCCTTCGGCGCTTCGAGGCCCGGGGAGCCGAGGAGGACCCGGACCGCTGGATCTACCAGGAGGGGGTGCTTCCCTACGTGGTGGTGGTGGTGGACGAGCTGGCCGACCTCATGATGACCGTCCAGAGCGAGGTGGAGAAGCCGCTCACGACCCTGGCCCAGAAGGCCCGGGCCATCGGCATCCACCTCATCGTGGCGACCCAGAGGCCCAGCGTGAACGTCATCACGGGCCTGATCAAGGCGAACTTCCCGTCCCGGATCGCCTTCCGCGTCGCATCCAAGACGGACTCCCGGACGATTCTGGACCAGAACGGCGCGGACGCCCTGCTCGGCAACGGCGACATGCTGTTCCTGCCGCCGGGGAGCAACGAGCCCGTGCGCATCCAGGGAGCCTACATCTCCACACCCGAGACGGATCGTATGATGGGCTGGTACCGGGACCAGGTGGAGCTTCGGAATCAGGACTTCGACGAAGCCGTGCGGGATGACGAGTCGAACATCCTCGAGCAGATCCGGAGCCACGAGCTGGAGGAGGCCGCCGAGTCGGCCGTAGGGGGGGACGGACCGTCGGACTGGGACGAGCTCTTCCGGGCGGCCGGCGAGGTGTGCATCCAGCATGACCAGGGCTCCACGTCGCTCCTCCAGCGCCGCCTGAAGATCGGCTATGGCCGGGCCGCGAGGATCGTGGATCAGCTTCACGACGCGGGGATCCTGGGCCCGTCCGAGGGCTCCAAGGCGAGGGAGGTCCTCGTGGGTCTCGACGAGCTCGACGCCATCTGCTCGAGCCAAGGGATCTAGAAGCATCTAGGAACGGCCCCGATGCCCAACGGGTATGGACGGCGCATGACGGAGCCACGCCCCTCACCACGTCTCCAGCGTCCCGCCCGATGCCGAGACCGCATGCACATCATCCTGCCCGTGCTCCTCGTGGCGGAAGTCGTCGGCGCCGCGGTGCCGGTCGGGCTTCCCGCCCAGGACGAGCGGGCCTACGAGGTCCTGGAGGCCGCGGCAGAGCGCTTCTGGGGGCTGGAGACGCTCTGTGCCCGGTTCCACCAGGAGATCGAGGTCACGCTTCTCGGAGAGAGCCGGTCCGGCGAGGGCACGATCTGCCAGCGCCAGCCTGATGAGTTCTCCATGCGCTTCAGCGACCCCGAGGGGGACCTGGTGGTGGTGGACGGCGAATTCCTCTGGACCTTCTATCCGAGCATGGACGCCAAGCAGGTGATGCGCTTCGCTGCCACGGGTGCTGAAGGTCGCTTCAACTTCTTCAAGAACCTCCTCGAGGACCCGCGAGGCCGGTTCGACGCCACCTACCAGGGAATCGAGGAGATGGACGCGAGGCCGTCTCACAAGCTCACCGTCACCCCGCGGGAGGCGGCGGGATTCCGTTCGGCCGTGGTGTGGATCGATGCCGAGAGCGATCTGATCACGGGCATAGACGTCCACGACGCCAACGAGTCCATCCGGCGGGTGCGCCTCACGGACATCCGGGTGGACGTCGAGGTGTCCGACGACGAGTTTCGCTTCGTGCCACCGCCGGGCGCCCGGGTGATGACGCGATGAGGACGAGGGAACTCCCGGTCTTCCCTCTGTCGCCGGACCCCATACGGACCGATGTGGCGCCGGACGTCGAGGCGGTCCGCCTGGACATCGATCCCGTCGGTCCCGAGGACGGACCGCGCATCGGTCTGGTGACTCTCGGGTGCGACAAGAACACCGTGGACTCCGAGAAGATGATGGCCGCGCTGGTGGGACACGGCGCCCGGGTCTCCTCGGACGTGGAGGGCTCCGACGTGGTGGTGGTGAACACGTGCGGGTTCATCGAGGCGGCCAAGGAGCAGTCCATCGAGACGATCCTGGAGGCGTGCCAGCTCAAGGAGGAGGGCAGCATACGGGCGGTGGTGGCCGTGGGATGCATGGTGCAGCGCTACAAGGAGGAGCTCCAGTCGGAGATCCCCGAGGTGGACCTCTTCCTCGGTCTCACGGAGATGGCCTCCCTGGTGCCGGAGCTACGCGACCGCGGCCTCCTCGCCGAGGTGCCCGAGGCCGTTCCCAACATGGAACAACCCCTCAGGATCCTGTCGACCGAGACGCCGCACACGTCGTTCCTGAAGATCAGCGAAGGGTGCGACCACACGTGCGCGTTCTGTGCCATCCCGAGCTTTCGAGGGCTTCACCGTTCGGCCCCGCTGGAGGAGCTGGTGGCCGAGGCGCAGGCCCTAGCCCGCCAGGGCGTGAAGGAGCTCAACATCATCTCCCAGGACACCACGTGGTACGGACGCGATCTGTGGCGCAAGGACCGTTCCGCTCCGCTCCTTCCGGAGCTCCTCCGAGCCCTCGTCCACGACACCGACGTGCTCTGGTATCGCCTCTTCTACATGTATCCGTCCGGCATCACCCCCGAGGTCGTGGAGCTCATGGCGGAGGAGGAGGCCATCCTCCCGTACCTGGACATGCCGCTCCAGCACGGCAGCGATCGCATTCTGGAGGCCATGAGGAGGCCGGAGCGCCGGAGCATCATCCGGGAGCGCGTGGCCTGGCTCCGGGACATGGTCCCCGACCTCACCCTCCGCACGACAGTGATCGTCGGATTCCCCGGAGAGACCGACGGCGACTTTCGGGAAATGCTGGATCTTCTGGAAGAGATCCGCTTCGATCGGGTCGGAGCGTTCACGTACTCCGTGGAAGACGGTACCCCCGCCGCCGAGATGCCCGATCAAGTACCCGATTCCCTCATGCGAGAGAGACTGGAGGAGGTCATGGATCTTCAGCGCATGATCTCGGCGGAGCGGAACGCAGAGCTGGTGGGGCGCCGGATCCAGGCGCTGATCGACGACGTCGTGGACGATCCGGGTCCCCTGGGCGATGCCGCCCGGGGTCGGCCGGTCGGGGTCGCGCGGACCGTGGGGCAAGCCCTCGACGTGGACGGCGTCACACACCTGCACCCGGACCCAGGACTGAAGCCGGGTGAGATCGTCACAGTGGAGATCGTGGACGCCCTGGAGTACGACCTCATCGGTCGGTCCGTGTCGGCGTGACGGGCGTTTCCGACGCACTCTGGCGGCGCGCCCAGGAGCTGATCCCCGGGGGGGTCAACTCTCCGGTGCGGTCCTTCCGTTCGGTCGGGAGCACGCCGTTCTTCGTGGAGCGCGGTGAGGGCCCTTACCTGTACGACACCGAGGGACGTCGCTACATGGACTACGTCCTGAGCTGGGGGCCCCTCATCCTGGGGCACGCCCATCCAGTGGTCATTGAAGCGGTGGCCGACCAGCTCCACCGCGGCACCTCGTACGGAGCCCCGACGGCCGCCGAAGTCGACCTGGCGGAGCGAATCGTGCGCTTGGTGCCGGGGGTCGAGATGGTGCGCCTGGTGAACAGTGGTACCGAGGCCACCATGAGCGCCCTTCGCCTGGCCCGGGCCGCCACCGGACGGGACGTCGCCCTCAAGTTCTCCGGATGCTACCACGGCCACGCCGACGCCTTTCTGGTGGCTGCGGGGAGCGGTGTGGCGACGCTGGGCCTCCCCGACTCGCCCGGCGTTCCGGCGGCGGCGGCGTCCCACACGGCGGTGCTGCCCTTCAACGACCTGGTCGCCGCGGAGGAGCTCTTCGCTGCCCGGGGAGAAGAGATCTCCAGCGTGTTCGTGGAGCCCGTGGTGGGTAACTCGGGTCTGATCCCCCCGGTGGACGGATTCCTGGAAGGGCTGCGCTCGGTTACGGAGCGACACGGTGCCCTTCTCGTCTTCGACGAGGTCATGACCGGCTTCCGGGTCGCCATGGGTGGGGCACAGGAGCGCTACGACGTCCTTCCGGACCTCACCACGCTGGGGAAGGTCATCGGGGGCGGTCTGCCCGTGGGTGCGTTCGGCGGCCGCCGCGACATCATGGAACAGGTGGCTCCCGCCGGACCCGTCTATCAGGCCGGGACCCTTTCGGGGAATCCCCTGGCCACGGCGGCCGGTGGCGCCCAGCTCGCATACCTCGAGACCCACGACCCCTTCCGGGACCTGGAGGCTGCCGCGAGCCGCCTGGCGAAGGGTGTGGTGTCGGCCCTGGAGGATGCGGGAATACCGGCTACCGGAAGCTCCGTGGGGTCCATGTGGGGTGTTTTCTTCCGCGGGGGGGCCGTCCACTCCTTCGAGGACGCTCAAGGCGCGGATACCGACAAGTTCCGACTCTTCCACCGGGCGTGCCTCGATCGAGGCGTGTTTCTTGCTCCATCCCCGTTCGAGGCCGGCTTCCTGTCCACCGCCCACACGCCGGACGTCATCGACGAGACCCTGGAGGCGGTTCGGGAGGCGGCGCTGGAGGTCGGCTGACTGAGAGGCCTGTTGAAGGAGTACAGTGGGTCGCGCACAGGCCTTTTCGAGGATTCACGCGCACGTATGACTAGGGAGGTGAGGTCCTGATGAGGACGGATGCGATGTGGAAGTTGGCGTTGGCAGCAGTGGTGATCCTCGCCCCCGCGGGCGCGGGAAGTCAGGAGCTGGCGGACTACGATTACGCGAACCTCTCCTTCCGAGGGGTTCTGGCCGAGGGCGGGTACATCTTCGCCAACAACGTGGAGAACACGGAGATCTTCGCGCTCCGGTTCGATCTCGGCTTTCTCGGCCCGGGCTTCCGGATCGTTCCCGGTGTGGCCTTCTGGACGTCTCGCATGGCCCAAGACGAGGTGAACGATTTCGAGGCGCGTCTGGCAGCGCTGAATGCCATCCAGGGTGGCACGGCTCCGCCGGGAGGGTTCGACCTCGGGTCCATCGACCGGGACGACGTGGTCATCAGCGTGGACGGGCACTACATGTGGTCTGTGCCTCTCGACCTCTTCCTCTGGACCGGGGTCGGCGTCTCGACCCACTTCTTGAACGGATCGGGGCCGGCCGTGAACGGCACGTTTGTCGAGGACCTACTGGACTCCGTCTCGGCGGGCTTCAACGTGCATGGAGGCCTGGAGTATCCGGTCACGGATCGATTCCGGCTCTACGGAGGAAGCAAGTTCGAGGTGCTCGGAGACCTGCGCTATGTAGAGCTCCGCTTCGGCCTCAGCTACATCTGGGGCGAGCTCGTCCAAGGTGAGGCACGCTGATGTTCGGATCGGAGCCCGACCCGATCCAGGTCGGAGTTCTGGGCGTCGGCGCCATCAGCCAGATCGTCTACCTCCCCATCCTCTCCGAGCGGGAAGACGCCGACGTCGTCGCCCTCGCCGACGCGGACCGGCCCAAGGCCGACGCCCTCGCCAACCGCTTCGATGTGCCGAAGGTCCTCTCCGACCAGGAGCTGGTTCAGGACGAGGACATCCAGGCCGCCGTGATCTGCGCGCCCAACCACCTCCACGAGACGCTGGCCATCGCAGCTCTCGAGGCCGGGAAGCACGTCCTCGTGGAGCGGCCCCTCGCGCTCACTCCCGAGGGGGTGCAGCGGGTCCTGGACGTGGCCGACTCTGTCGGACGCTGTCTCGCCGTCGGGATGAATCACCGGTTCCGCCCCGACGCAGGAGCTCTGGCGTCCTTCGTGGCCGGCGGCGAGCTTGGCGACATCTACGCGGTGCGTGCGAGCTCCCTCACGCGGAAGACCCCGTCCGTGCGCTCGACGTGGCGCCAGAAGCCGGAGCGGGGGGGTGGGGCACTCATGGACCTGGGCGTCCAGATCCTGGATCTTGCATTCTGGCTGGTGGGGTATCCACAAATCACCAGAGTCTCGGCTGTGTTCCAGAAAGGAGACGACTCCGTGGAGGACGCGGCCAGCGTCTTCGCCGTGGCCGACTCCGGCACGGTCTTCAGCGTCGAGGCGAGCCGGAGCCTGTTCGCCGATGCCGATCGCACTTACGCCCGGGTCATGGGGACCGACGGATCGGGCTCTATGCCCCCCCTGGAGATCCAGAAGCAGCTGGGCGGCCGGCCCATGGACGTGACGCCGCGGCAGCCCAAGCCACGGGGGGGTGAGAATCCCTTCACGAACGCCTACCGGAGGCTGCTGGATCAGTTCGTCAGGGCGGTGGCGGGTGAGTGCGACCTGCCGTTTCCTACGGAGCAGGTCCATCTGATGGAGGTCATGCAGGCCGTGTACCGATCGGCGGAGCAGGGGCAGGAGGTACGACTTGGCGAAGGCTGAGGAGCCGCGGGGGCTCGCATGCGTCCTCTTTGTGGCCGTGACGCTTGGGGCCGCCGGACTCCACGCTCCCCTCCGCGCAGAGGTCCTCCCACAGGCGGAGGCTGACTCCGCCTCCGCGCCAGTCCTGGGCTCGCATCTCGAAGTGTTCCTCATGACCATGGGCCCGGGCGATGCCATCTGGGAGCGCTTCAGCCACAACGCTCTGGTCATCCGAGACGGCCGGGCGGGGACCGAGATCGCCTACAACTGGGGCATGTTCGAATTCAATCAGTCGGACTTCATCCCACGTCTGCTCCGGGGCCGCATGCGCTACTGGATGGCCGGGTACCGGTCCGCAGACATGATCGAGTCCTATCGGCGCGTGAATCGCAGCGTCTGGCTCCAACGGGTCAACTTAACCCCGGGCCAGCGACTCGAGCTCCAGGCACATGTCCGCGAGACGGATACCGAGGCCAACCGCTACTACCGATACGACTACTATCGGGACAACTGCTCCACCCGCGTCCGGGATGCTCTCGACCGTGTCTTGGGCGGACGGATCCGGGCGGCGACGGAGGGACTGGAGACGGGCACTACCTACCGGTGGCACACGGCCCGGCTGCTAGGGCCGGTGCTGGCGCCCTACGCGGGCATCCAGTTCGTCATGGGCAACCGCGCGGACGAGCCCATCTCGGTGTGGGACGAGATGTTCCTGCCCCTCCCGCTCCAGCGCCAGCTCGAGGAGGTGCGGGCACCGACGTTCGAAGGTGAGGACGTGCCGCTTCTGGGGCCGGCCGTGCAGGTCGTGGATGCCCGCCGGGGGCCCGTCCCGAGCAGCGCTCCCAACAAGCTCGTCGGGTTCCTCCTGACGGGGGCCGTGTTCGGGGGTCTCTTCGCCATCTCCGGATGGATGGCCGGAAGAGGCAAGCGCTGGGCGGCATGGCTCCTGGCGCTGGCGGGCGGGGGGTGGAGCCTCATCGTTGGACTCCTGGGTTCGGCGCTGCTGCTCTCGTGGTTCTTCACGGATCACTTCTTCTTGGGGTTGAACGAGAACGCCTTCCAGGCCAACCCGGTGTCTCTGGTACTCTCTGCTATGCTCCTCCTGGCCGCCACGGGGAAGGGGCGCGTGTGGACTGGGCGCGCCGCTGTCACTGTCGCCGCGCTGGGCGTGGCCGGGCTCGCCCTGCAGGTGCTGCCCGGTCTGGATCAGGTCAACGGGGAGATTCTGGCCCTGGCACTACCTGCCCACCTCGGGCTCGCCTGGGGAGTGCTCAGGGCGTGGCCACCGGCAGGGGAGTGATCCCCGGGCCCGGGGACCGCCTGGTTCCCGCCGTCTCCGCAGTACTCCTCGTCAGCGCGTTTCCACCGCTCCATCTGTTGATCCCGTCGTTCGTAGCCCTCGTCCCTCTCGCGGTCTGGATCGTCGACCGCGGGAGCGACGGGAGTGCGCCGGGGGAGGCATTCCGAGGTGGAGTCTGGTTCGGTCTCCTGTACTTCGGGCTTCTCCTCCACTGGATCGCAATCGCCCTCGTGTGGTTCACCTGGTGGGCGATCCCCGCGTACCTGGCTGTGGTGTCGGCTCTCGGGTTGGGCGCCGGCTCCTTCGCCTGGGCACTTCACCGGATGGTGCGTCGGGGTGGAATTCCGTTGTGGCTTGCCCTTCCGCTGGCCTGGACGGCCCTGGAGTGGCTGCGGGCGCACGCACCGGGCGGGTTGGCCTTCCCCTGGTTGGGTCTCGGGACCTCGCTCACGGCGTATCCCGAGCTGGTCGGGTCGGCCGAGCTGGTGGGGGCTCGCGGCGTCACCCTCTGGCTGGCGGTCCTGAACGGGCTACTGGCCGAGGCGGTCCTCGCCGCCCGTGGTGAGCTCGGCATGCGCAAGGCCTTGGCCTGGGCCGCCGCCTTCTCCATCGTTCTGGCTGTCCCGGCCGGGTGGGGCTACTGGCGTGCGGCCACACTGCCGGTACGGGCCATCGGCCACGTCGTCGTGGTGCAGCCCAATGTTCCCGAGCCGGTGAAGCTGGACCCTAGAAGCGCGATCGACAGCACGCTGGCAGCGCTTGAAAGGCTAGCTCCCGAGCCCGAGGAGATCCCGCCGGGCGTCCAAAGGTCGGGGCCGACGCTCCGGGAGCCCCCTCCCGAGCTCGTGATATGGCCCGAGGCCACGATCCTGGGGCCGGTCGAGGTGGATGAAGAGCTGCGACGGCGGGTGCTCGGGGTCGCGGAGCGGTGGGGCGCTCCGGTTCTGTTCGGGGCCATCGGTCAGGGGAGCGAGGGCGCGCGGCCGTCGGTGCAGTTCAACTCGGCCTTCCTCACGTCGGCCGACGGGGTCCTCACCGGCTTTCGCTACGACAAGCATCGCCTAGTCCCCCTGGTGGAGCGGGTGCCCTTGGTGCCCGCCACGTGGGTGGAGAGCGGGCAGGCATTCGGCCAGTACGAACGAGGGGAGGGCTGGCCGCTGGGGTCGACTAGAAGCGGAGCTCGAATCGGGACGCTCATCTGCTTCGAGTCCGCCTACCCCGGGCACGCTCGACGCTTCCGCCGGGAGGGAGCGAACGTGCTGGTGAACCTCACCAACGACGCATGGTTCGGACGGGAACCGTGGTATTCACGGACGGCGGCGCTCTGGCAGCACCCTGCTCACTTGGTCATGCGCGCCATCGAGAACCGGGTCGGCGTCGCCCGGGCCGCGAACACGGGTATCTCGCTCTTCGTGGACCCCCGCGGGCGGGTGTACGGGCGGACCAGGCTCTTCCAGCCGGAGGTACTGGAAGCCACCGTCTACACGAGCGACGTCACGACCCTCTACACACGCACCGGAGATGTTGCCGGCCCGGCGGCGCTGGTCGTCACGCTGGTGTTACTGGCGGGCGCGGGACGCAATAGGACCGGCTTGAACTGACCTCTCCGGATTTCTATATTTCCCAGGCTAGTGTTCCGTTTCCGAAGTTCGCGAGACACCAAGAGGGTCGGATGCACCGTGCCCTCGACCGGCCGAGACACTTTGGCAACGGGACACTAAAGAGCGGGCGCGGATTCCCGCGAGGCGTTCTCGCCGGGGATCCCCGGCCCGCTTTTCTGTTGAATACCGGAGATGGATCATGAAAGAGGGTATCCACCCCGAATACGTGCCGGCCATGGTAACCTGCGCGTGTGGACACACGTTCGAGACCATGGCGACCCAGGCCAAAGTGCACACCGATATCTGCTCCGTGTGCCACCCGTTTTACACGGGCAAGCAGCGCCTGGTCGATACGGCAGGGCGGGTCGAGCGGTTCAAGAAGAAGTACGAGAAGGCCAGCAAGTAGGACGAAACCGGGTCCGATTCGCGTATGGGTAACCCCGGGGGAGTCGATGAGCGGCTCCTCGACCGTCTTCGTGAGGCTCAGGGGCGATTCCGCGGTCTGGACGACGAGCTGGCCAGCCCGGAGGTCATCCAGAACCTGGATCGGCTTCGGACGCTGGGACAGGAGCGGGCCGAGCTTGCGCCCGTGATCCAAGTCGCAGACCAACTCCTGGGCCTCCTGGGCGAGCACCAGGGAGCCCGGGAGTTATTTTCTGAGGCCGACGACCCCGAGATGCGCTCCCTAGCCGAGGACGAGATCGCTTCCCTCGAGGGGCGGATCGAGACCTTGGGAGACCAGGCGCGCAAGCTCCTGATCCCCAAGGACCCCCTGGACGACCGTGCGGCGGTCGTGGAGATCCGCGCCGGCACCGGGGGCGACGAAGCCGGGCTCTTCGCCCACGACCTGTTCCGCATGTACCAGAGGGCGGCGGAGCGCGAGGGCTGGAGCATCGAGCTCATGAGTCTTTCCGAGGGCATTCCGGGCTCGATCAAGGAGGCCATCTTCACGGTCCGAGGGAAGGGCGTCTACGGCCGCCTCCGATACGAGTCGGGCGTACATCGGGTGCAGCGCGTCCCGGAAACGGAGAGCCAGGGCAGGATCCACACTTCGGCGGCGACAGTGGCCGTGCTGCCGGAGGCCGACGAGGTCGATCTGGACATCGATCCAAAGGACCTACGGATCGACGTCTTCCGCTCCTCGGGACCAGGGGGCCAGTCCGTGAACACCACGGATTCGGCGGTGCGCATCACGCACGTGCCTTCGGGGCTGGTCGTCTCGTGTCAGGATGAGAAGTCCCAGCACAAGAACAAGGCGAAGGCGCTCAAGGTTCTCCGGAGCCGTCTGCTGGACCAGAAGATCGCAGAGCAAGAGGCGGAAAGATCACGGGAGAGGCGGACTCAAGTGGGCACCGGGGACCGATCCGCGAAGATCCGCACGTACAACTTCCCCCAGAGCCGCGTGACGGATCACCGGATCAAGCTCTCCCTCCACACCCTGGACCAGGTACTGGACGGCGACTTGAGCGAGCTGATCGCGGCGCTACGGCTCGCCGATCGGGAAGAGCGCCTCCGAGGCGTCGCGGAGTGAGCGCCGCCGAAGGAGCCGCACGTATCAGGGAGAATGCTGGTCCCGAAGAGGCGTGGACGATTCTCCGGATGATCCTGTGGAGCGCCGACTACCTTACCGAAAAGGGTGTCGAGAACGGGCGGCTGGATGCGGAGTGGCTGCTGGCGGACGCGCTCGAGGTCGACCGCCTTCAGCTGTACTTGCAGTACGACCGGTCGCTGAGCCGGGAGGAGCGGGAAGCGTTCAAGCCGTTACTCCGTCGCCGGGCCGGCCGGGAGCCACTACAGTACATTCTCGGTCGGACGGCCTTCCGGGAGCTGGAGCTGGTGACCGACGGGCGGGTTCTGGTTCCTCGTCCCGAGACCGAGGTGTTGGTGGAAGAGGTTCTGGGCTGGGCGGCCGACCGGCCGGAAGGCCTGGGGATCGTGCTGGACGTAGGAACCGGGAGCGGCGCGATCGCCCTGTCGCTGGCTGTGGAGAGACCCTGCGGCCGTGTCGTTGCCACGGACGTTTCGCCGGATGCGCTCGAGGTTGCGGCGGAGAACGCCCGACGGCACGGTGCCGCCGAGAAGGTGGAGTTCCGCCAAGGAGGGTTGTTCGAGGCCCTCCGGGCGGAGGAGCGATTCGATGTCGTCGTTTCGAACCCCCCCTACGTGGAAGAGGGACAGAGGCCGGACCTCGAGCCCGAAGTCAGCGAGTGGGAGCCGGCCGAAGCCCTGTTCGCGGGGGCGGACGGGCTCGACGTGATCCGGCCTCTGGTAGCCCGCGCCGCTGAGCGGGTGCTGCCCGGTGGGCTCCTGGCCCTGGAGATAGGGACGGGACAGGCGTCCCGCGTGGTCGAGTTGATCGAGGAGACGGGTGCATTCGGCCCGGCCCGGGTCCGACGAGATCTGAGTGGCCGCCCGCGAGTCGTGATGGCCGAACGGACCCGAGAATGAAACAACCCCCGAGTCCAGACGCGGGGTCTGGACCACAGAGGCAGGAAGCAAATGTCGCGCATGATGGAGATGGCCAAGGACATGGGCAGGGCCCTTGCTCGGACCGACGAGTATCAGATCCTCAAAGTCGTCGTCGCATCGACCGACGACGATCGGGAAATGGCCGAGCTGCGTACGGAGCTGGAAAGCCTCGAGCGTCGGATCGAAAAGGCGCTCCAGGCCGGGAGCGAGCCGGATGACGAGCTCAAGTCGAGCTATGAAGACGCCGTAGGCCGACTCCAGGCGAGCTCCACCTATCAGCAACTCGTCTCGGCTCAGGCGAACTTCGATAAGATTCTGCTCAAGGTGAATCAGACGATCCAGGAAGGGATCGTCGAGGGCGCCGAGAGCCGGATCATCATGCCGTAGAAGGCGGCCAGGCGGACATGGGAAAGAACCTAGACGACCTCCGCGATCGGGTCTACCCGATCATCGATCCGCTCACGCGGTGGCTGGTGAGGAAGCGCGTGCATCCGAACCTCATCACCACCAGCGGGTTCGTGGTGACGGTGTTCGCGGGGTTCCTCTACGGGACCGATCATGTGCGCACGGCGGGGCTCTTCGTCCTCCTTGGGGGTGCCCACGACATCTTCGACGGACGGGTCGCCCGCGAGTCGGGGCTCCAGTCCAAGTTCGGCGCGTTCTACGACTCGGTGCTCGACAGGATCAGCGAGGTAGTCATCTACATCGGCCTCATCTCGCTTTACAACCAATACGAGATGTCCCTCCTGAACATCGGCATGATCTACCTGATCGCTCTGGCCATGGCGGGCTCTCTCATGATCAGCTACACGCGAGCCAAGGCCGAGACGCTGGGCCTCGACTGCTCAGTCGGGCTCATGCAGAGGGCCGAGCGGGTGGTCCTCCTAGGCGTTGGATCGCTGATCTTCGGCCTCAGCTGGGATGGTCTCGTCATCAGCGGGGTGATCGTAATCTTCGCCGTTCTCACCAATTACACGGTGGTCAGAAGGATTCTTTGGGTCTACAAACAAGCGGCGGGCGTGCCCCTGGACGAGTGAGGAGCCCGAATCGCGAACGAAGGAGATACAAGTGAACGAACGTCCTGAGATTCGGTCCGCTGAAGGGCGCTTGGGGGTCCTGCTTCCGGGCATGGGAGCCGTGGCCACCACCACCATCGCGGGCGTCCTGCTCGCCCGGAAGGGTCTGGCCAAGCCCATCGGAAGCCTCACCCAGATGAACGCCATCCGGCTGGGCCAGCGTATCGACGACCGCACTCCGCTGATCAAGGACTTCATCGGTCTGGCGGAGCTGGATCAGATCGTCTTCGGCGGGTGGGATCCCATCCCGGACAACGCCTACGAGAGCGCCGTGAATGCTGGGGTGCTGAGATCGGAGCACTTCGATCCCATCAAGGACGAGCTCGCCGCCATCAAGCCCATGCCAGCGGCCTTCGACCCCGAGTATGTGACCCGACTGGACGGATCCAACAAGAAGACTGGAGCCAACAAGCGGGAGATCGCGGAGCAGATCCGCGAGGACATCAGGAACTTCAAGGAAGAGAACGGCTGCGACCGGCTGGTCATGGTCTGGTGCGGGTCCACGGAGATTTTTCTCCGCCCGGGACCGACACACGAGACGATGGAGTCCTTCGAGAAGGCCATGGAGGAGAACGACCCCTCCATTGCTCCGAGCATGCTGTACGCGTACGCGGCACTCATGGAGGGGATTCCCTACGCCAACGGCGCTCCGAACCTGTCTGCGGACTTCCCTGCCTTCGAGAGCTACTCCAAGGAGAACGCCATCCCCATCGGGGGGAAGGACTTCAAGACGGGCCAGACTCTCATGAAGACCATCCTGGCCCCCGGATTCAAGGCGCGCATGCTAGGGATCAGGGGTTGGTTCAGCACCAACATACTCGGGAACCGCGACGGGGCCGTCTTGGATGACCCGGCCAGCTTCAAGACGAAGGAAGCGTCGAAGCTGGGCGTCATCGACCACATCCTGCAGCCCGCCCTCTACCCGGACCTCTACGGCGACATCTACCACAAGGTACGGATCAACTACTATCCGCCCCGCGGGGACGACAAGGAGGGGTGGGACAACATCGACATCTTCGGATGGCTGGGCTATCCCATGCAGATCAAGGTCAACTTCCTCTGCAAGGACTCCATCCTGGCGGCGCCCATCGTCCTGGATCTGGCCTTGTTCATGGACCTTGCGGGGCGGGCTGGGCTGGGGGGCATCCAGGAGTGGCTCTCCTTCTACTTCAAGAGCCCCCAGTGCGCTCCGGGCCTCTACCCCGAGCACGATCTGTTCATCCAGCACTGGAAGCTGAAGAACACGCTCCGGTGGCTCTCCGGGGAAGAGCAGATCACGCACCTGGGTCGCGAGTGCTATGAGTAGCCAAGGGAACGGACTGACGACGTGTCGCCATCGGTAGACCCACCCGAGCGCGGGCCCTTTCTGGTGCTGGAGGGCGTGGAGGGGGCCGGGAAGACCACACAGGCCCGCCTCCTGGTCGAGTGGCTGGAGTCGTGCGGTGTGAGGTTCACGCTTGCCCGGGAGCCGGGAGGCACCGAGGTGGGCGAGGCGATCCGGCACGTGGTGCAAGGCCGCCCCGATCTCACGGTACCCCGCGAGGCCGAGCTCCTGCTCTATCTGGCGGCGAGGGCCGCTTTCGTGTGTGAGATCGTCCGTCCGGTGCTCGAGCGCGGCGAGCTCTTCATCGCCGACCGGTTCTCTATGTCCACGTACGCGTATCAGGGGTATGGGAGGGGGCTGGACCTGGAAGAGGTGCGCCGCCTGGACCGCTTCGCCACGGATGGCCTCGTCCCCGATCTCTACCTCGTGTTCGACCTCCCGGTGGAAGCGGGCAGAGCCAGGCAGAAGGCCGGCGGCAACGAGGACGATCGCCTCGAGCTTGCCGGGAATGACTTCCTGGAGGCGGTTCGAGCGGGGTATCACGAGCTCGTGGAGAGCGACGGGCGGGCGCACCTCATCGACGCCCGCGGGACGGCCGATGAGGTGCACACTCGGGTGAGGGCTGCGCTTCACCGTGAGATGCCCGCAACTTTCGCCCTGCTTGAGGAGTAGTTTTCTTGGAAGGTGAGCGGAAGGACTCATGGGTTGGAGCAGAGATGAGAGATCCCAGATCGATCCTTGGCCCGGCGGTCGTGCTGGCCATCGCCCTCGTCACGGGGGGGTGGTTCCTCCAGCGCGGCGTGGGACAGGAGGCCAACGTCTACGTGCAGGCGAGGCTGTTCCGGGAGGTCATCGAGCACATCTCGGAGCAGTTCGTCGATCCCGTGGATCGGTCCGGCCTCATCGAGTCCGCCATCGAGGGTGTTCTGGAAGACCTGGGCGACCCCCACACGTCGTTCATCGATGCCGCGACATGGGAGAGCTTCCGCTTCCGGAGCGGCGCCGACGCCGACTACGGAGGCGTGGGCCTCGAGATCTCGAAGAGGGACGGCTGGGTGACCGTCATCACACCGCTGCCCGGCGGGCCGGCCATTCGAGCCGGCATACGCGCCGGCGATCAGATCGTCGAGGTCGAGGGCGAGTCGGCAGAGGACTGGGAGACCGATCGAGCCGCCGACCGGCTGCGCGGTACCCCTGGGACCGAGGTGGAGATGATGATCCGCCGTCCCGGCGTCGATGAGGCCATCCCATTCAAGCTCACCCGGGACGTCATCGAGCTCCTGTCCGTGCCCTTCTCGCTGATGGTGGACGATGGCGTGGGCTACATCCCGCTTCAGGTGTTCAGCGAGACCTCGGGTCGCGAGATGCGGGAGGCGATCGAGAGCCTCCAGGCTCAAGGGATGACCTCTGTCATCTTGGATCTCAGGAACAATCCGGGTGGGCTGTTGGACGAGGGTGTGGCCGTCGCCGACATGTTCCTGCCCAATTCGGCTGCCATCCTGGAGACGAGGGGACGCGCCGCCGGGCAGAACCAGCGCTACGCCGCCGTGAGGCCGGAGTTGCTCCCGGGCCTTCCCGTGGTCGTCATGGTGAACCAGAACAGCGCCAGCTCCTCGGAGATCGTGGCAGGTGCGCTGCAGGACCACGATCGGGCCCTCGTCATCGGCAGCCGGAGCTATGGCAAGGGCTCGGTACAGACCCTCTACCGTCTCAGCGGGGGCAACATCCTCCGGCTGACCACGGCTCGGTGGTATACACCGATGGGCCGGTCCATCCACATGACCCGTGAGGAGCAGGAGGCTTCTCGGGCGCCTCAGAGCTCGACCCTGGGCCGCGATGGCCAGCGGGTGCTGAAGGATAATCCGGAGGGACGACCTACGGCCCAGTCCATGGGAGGGCGGACTCTCTACGCCGGTGGGGGCATCACACCCGATCTGACCGTGTTGCCCGACACGCTGACGCTCGCCGAGCAGGCTGCGGTTCAGCGGGTCTTCCGCTCCGCGGGGGTTTTTGCTACCGCGCTCTTCAACTTCGCCGTGAGCTACGTGCAGGAGCATCCCGACCTGCAGATCGGCTTCACCCCGTCTGCCTCCGACCTGGATCGCTTTTACCGCTATCTGGTGGACGAGCACGAGGTTGAGCTAGAACGGGCCGACTATGAGACGGCCAGTCGCTTCGTCATGTATCAGCTCGAGAAACAGATCGCCGTGCAGGCGTGGGACAGGGAGGACGCCTTCCGGCAGATCCGGGACGAGGACGTTCAGCTCAACAAGGCTATCGAGCTTCTCCAGAGCTCCGAGTCGCCACAGACGCTGTTCCGCGCGGCCGGTGACTCCCAGGGTCCCGACAGCGAGACTGCTGCGGAAGCGGTGCCGTCCGGGGCTTCGGGCTCGAACTGACTTAGTGTCCCGTTGCCAAAGTGTCTCGGCCAGTCGAGGGCACGGTGCATCCGTCGGCTCGGCGTTGGGACTCCTTACGACCACGCTTCGCGCGGTGCCCGCTTGCGCTACGCCGCGTCGTCCCGCCTTGATCCCACGGCGCCCCGATCCTCTTGGTGGCTCGCGAACCTTGGCAACGGAACACTAGTAGTGGCCGCGGTTCACCCCGCACCTTGATCCCCACCGTGCCACCGATCATCCTAAGCGCGTTCGGGGTGTGGAGTCGGCCTGTGCCGACCCATCGAGCCCTTCGAGGGCCCCGACCCATCCGGTAGAGTAGATGCTCGTTCTCCACGTTCCGTGCCATCGCGAGGTACGCCGACCATGAGCTCCGTGGTGGTGGCTCGCCGCGGCGGAATCGTCGAAGCGGTCCATCGGGTGCATGCCGCCGTCGTCGACGGAGACGGTCGCCTGACGGCCAGCGTCGGAGATCCCGAGCATGTCGTCGTCTACCGGTCCGCCGCGAAACCCTTCCAGGCCGTGCCTCTGGTGGAAGACGGGGTCGTGGAGCGATTCGGGCTCACGACGGAGGAGCTGGCACTCTGTTGCGCTTCCCACAACAGCGAGCCGGAGCACATTGAAGCGGCTCGATCCATCTTGGAGAAAGCGGGCCTAGTGGAGGGGGATCTGGAGTGTGGCCCGCATCTTCCGTGGGACGAACGTGCGGCGCACCAGCTCCTACGCGCCGGTGAGGAGCCGAGGCCGATCCACAACAACTGCTCCGGAAAGCACGCCGGCATGTTGGCTCTGGCCAAGACTCATTGCTGGCCCACTAAGGGATACATCGGTCCTGACCACCCGGTGCAGAGGAGGATGCTCGCCGAGATCGCTCTATGGACGGGACTCGCCGAAGGCGAGATCGGACCTGGGCAGGACGGGTGTGGGGTAGTCTGCTTTGCCACCCCTATCTCGCGACTTGCTTCCGGCTTCGCGAGGTTGGGGGGTACGGAGGGGCCGCCGAGAGAGATCGTGCGAGCTATGACCGCCCACCCGTGCATGGTCGCCGGCACGGGCCGCTTCGGGACGGCTCTTGGTGAGGCGGTTGGAGACCGCGTGTTCGGCAAGACGGGAGCCGAGGGAGTGTTCGGGGTGGGTGCCACCGACGGATCGTTCGGGCTGGCCGTGAAGGTGGAGGATGGCGGCAGTAGGGCCAGTCCCGTGGCGGTCCTTCACATCCTGAGGAAGCTGGGCGTGCTCGACGGGATCGAGAGCGGGGAGCTGGATCGCTTCCGCGCACCGCCCACGATCAGCAGCCGAGGAGTGGAGGTGGGCGACATCCGACCGGAGTTCGAGCTGGAGCGGCACGGATGACGGATGGTGAGCGGTCTCTGGTCCGCATTAGCGCGGCCCTCGCTTCCAGAGGCAAGGCAGCCCTGAGGTCCGCCTTCGAAGGGGCTCGTGGGGTGGCCGACAGCCGCCAGGTAGAGGAGGTGCTCCTCCAGTCCTACCTCTTTCTCGGATTCCCGGCATCCCTGAACGGCATGGCCGCGTGGCGCCGGTTTTCCGACACGGTGCCGTCGGCGCCCCAGGAGCCGGACTGGCTTGGATGGGAGGACCGGGGCCACGAAGTCTGCGGCTCGGTGTACGCGGGCCAGTACGAGAAGCTGCGCGAGACCGTTCGGGCCCTGCACCCGGACCTCGAGCAGTGGATGGTGGTGGAAGGGTACGGCAAGGTTCTTGGAAGGCCGGGGCTGCCTCTGACGATCCGAGAGCTGTGCATCGTTGCGAGCCTGGCCGTGCTGGAAGCCCCGAAGCAGCTCTACTCCCACCTCCGCGGAGCGCTGAACGTCGGAGCCGATGCGTCGGACGTCGAAGAGGCCTTGGCTCAGGCCGACCCCTACCTGGACGAGGACGGGCGCCGCGCGTCGATGAAGGTGTGGGAGAAAGTCCAGGAAAGGCACGTCGCCTGATGTTCGTCGACAGGACCGTCATCAGCGTGTACGGAGGAGCGGGAGGCGCCGGATCCGAAGCGTACCGTCGTGAGAAGGGCGTACCCCGAGGTGGACCCGCCGGTGGGGACGGCGGCCACGGGGGGGACGTGGTCATGGTGGCCGATCCGCAGCTCACCACGCTGCTGGACCTCCGCTACCGCCAGCACCACCGGGCCGAGCGGGGTCTCCACGGCTCGGGGAAGAACAAGACAGGCAAGAGCGGCACGGACCTCATCATCCGGGTGCCGCCGGGAACGGTGCTGAAGGACGCCGATACGCAGGAGGTCCTCGGTGAGCTCCTGAAAGCCGAGGACCGGCTCGTGGTGGCTCGAGGGGGGCGAGGGGGCCGGGGCAACGTCCACTTCACCACGCCGACGAACCAGACGCCCGTCCGCTGGGAACCGGGCGAGCAGGGAGAGGAGCGTCGGGTCGAGCTGGAGCTCAAACTGATCGCCGATGTCGGCCTCGTAGGTGAGCCCAACGCCGGCAAGTCGACGCTGCTGGCAACGATATCCAGGGCACGCCCCAAAGTGGCGGACTATCCCTTCACGACCCTGGAGCCGAACCTCGGAGTGGTAGAGCTTTCGGACTTCCGCACCTTTGCCATCACCGACATTCCTGGGATCATCGACGGGGCGCACGAGGGCAAGGGTCTGGGGCTCCAGTTCCTACGCCACATCGAGCGGACGCGAACGCTGGCGTTGTTGATTCCCGTGGATTCGCGGGACCCTCAGGCCGAGTACAGGGAGCTGCGGGACGAGCTGGCGGCATACTCCGCGGAATTGGGTGCACGGCCGCACTGCGTGGTGCTCACCAAGGCCGACCTCCTGGGCCCGGAAGATTCGCCGCCCGAGATCGACGCCCCCGAAGCGTGGGCGACCTTGGTGATATCATCCGTAGCCCAATCCGGACTCACGGATCTCCTGGAGGGCCTTTGGGAGCGCACGCGGGAAGCCATCCAAGAGGACGAGGGGGACGAGGACGAGGATTGGTGGACTCCCTGAAGAGTTGGTCCCCGGAGCGTGCTCGTGAGGTCGAGGCCGTCATGCGACTCCACTGCCTTCCCCGGGTGGGAAGCCGGACCCTGTGGCGGATCCTGGAGCGATTCGGCTCCGGCGTCGCCGCGCTGGAGGCGCCCTCCTCTCACCTGAACGCCGTGGCGGGCTTCCGCGCGGCGGCCGCCCTCAGAACGCCGGAGCTGAATGAGCGGGTCGAGCGCGCCTTGCAGCGGTGCACCGCGTCCGAGATGCGGGTCCTCACGTGGCGTGACCGGGAATACCCCGGGCGGCTGCGCCAGCTCACCGACCCTCCTGCGCTCCTCTTCTGCCGTGGCGATCTCGGGCTCCTGTCCGGCCCGGCCGTGACCGTAGTGGGTTCCCGCCGCTCCACCGAGTATGGCCGTAGGGTGGCGGAGAGGCTGGCCGCGCAGATGGCCGGTCGGGGCGTCGTGGTGGTGAGCGGATTGGCGCTGGGGATCGACGGAGCCGCTCACCGGGGTGCCTTGGAGTTTGGGGGGGACACCATCGCCGTGCTCGGTTCCGGCGTCGATCTGATTCAGCCGTCCTCCCATCGCGCACTGGGTCACCGAATCGCCCGGGAGGGTCTCCTCCTGTCGGAATTTCTTCCGGGCGAGCCCGCCCGGGGCCATCACTTCCCCCGGAGGAATCGCATCCTCGCGGCTCTCGGCGCGGCGGTCGTGGTGGTGGAGGCCGGCGAGCGGAGCGGAGCGTTCATCACGGTGGAGCACGCCCTCGACCTGGGTCGCGACGTGTACGCCGTGCCTGGACCCGTCGACGCCCCCCAGAGCCGGGGGTGCAACGCCCTCCTCCAGCAAGGGGCCCACGTCGTCACTTCTGCGATGGACTTCGCGCGTGAGCTCGACCTTCTCGGTGTGGGTCATCGCGACGAGGGGCGTGGCGAAGGTCGACGGGACGCGGACCCGGTGGCCGGTTCGCCCGAGACCTGTGGGCGGACCGCGGAGCCGGGGCGCCTGACCCCCGTGGCGCGTCGAGTCTGGGGAGTGTTGGACGAGCAGCCCGTCGGAATCGAGAAGCTGGCGCACCTCACCCGGCTCGACTCGGGCAGCGTGCTGGCGGTCCTCACCGAGCTGGAGGTGGCCGGGTGGGTCGCCCAGGAGGCCGGAATGCGCTTCCGCAAGGCATCTGAATGACCACCGCCCCGCCCCGCCCGGTGCGGCTCGACGAGCCGGCGGCCGAAGGCGACCGAATCCGCTCGCTTTACATCCACGCCCCTTTTTGCTCGCGCCGTTGCTTCTACTGTGACTTCGCGGTCAAGGTGACGCCCCAGGGCGACCCGGAGGAGTGGCTCGCCGCGATCGGCGGGGAGCTCCGCTCGTTGGAAGAGGAAGGAGCCTTCGTGCTCGACGCTTCTCTGGACACCCTCTACATAGGCGGCGGGACGCCGTCCCTTTTGGGTCCCGCAGCGATGGAGGGGATCCGAAGGCTGGTGAGCCCGGCCCGCCTGGGCTCCGCCCATCTGGAATGGACGAGCGAGGCGAACCCCGAGAGCTTCACGAGAGAAGTGGCCGAAGGCTGGAAGAGGGCTGGGGTGAATCGCGTGAGCCTCGGGGTCCAGAGCTTCCAAGAAGCCTCTCTGCGATGGATGGGGCGGCTCCACGGCGCCGCTGGCGCACGGGAGGCGGTCCGCACCGCACGGGCTGCGGGGTTCGACAACGTCAGCGTGGATCTGATCTTCGGGCTGCCCGAACACCTGGGGCGGGACCTGGAGGAGGATCTGCATCAAGTTCTCTCGCTGGACGCCGATCATGTGAGCCTGTACGGGCTCAGCGTCGAATCGGGCACGCCCCTGGGGCGCTCCGTCGCCGAAGGGCGCGAGACGGTTGCCTCCGAGGAGCGCTACGAGTGGGAGTATCTCACGGCCGTGGAGCGTCTGACGGACGCCGGTTACGAGGCCTACGAAGTGTCGAACTTCGCCCGCACGGGTCGGGCCTCACGCCACAACATGGTGTACTGGTCCGGAGAGTCCTATCTGGGGCTTGGAAACGGAGCTCACAGCTACCGGCACCCGGTGCGCCGATGGAACCTCCGGGACTGGGACGCCTATCGGGTTAAGGCGATGGGAGCGACCCCTCCGGTAGCCGATCACGAAGAGCTCGATGCCGACAAGGTCCGGCTCGAGCGCATCTGGCTGGGGCTGCGCACCCGCCGGGGGGTGGCGACGGCCGATCTCCCACCCGCCGCCCGGGAAAGAGTAAAGCGTTGGATCGATGGTGGTCTGGCGGAGGCGGAGCGGGGGGCCGCCCGCCTGACTCCTCACGGATGGCTGGTCATGGATCGCCTCACCGTCGAGCTCGACGATGACGTAGCAGGCCGTTGACGAGGTAACGAACGGAATTCGATCTTCTAACGCGATGTCTAAATGCCAAGAGTGAGCTGGTAGATGACCCTCAGGAGAACGGATCCCGTCGGCCAGGAGCTTTCCGACCGCGAGCGCCAGGTGCTCGAGGCGGTGGTTCGCACGTACGTGGACTTCGCCGAGCCGGCAGGTAGCCGCACGGTAGCGAAGAGGTTCGAGCTCGGGGTGTCGCCGGCCACCGTGCGGAATACGATGAGCGACCTCGAGTCCAAGGGGTATCTCTTCCACCCGCACACGTCGGCGGGTCGCATTCCCACCGATCACGCGTATCGCTTCTTTGTGGATCGCATCATGCGGCCGATGCCGTTGACCCATGCCGAGCGCGATCGCCTGGTCGAGGAGATCGATGCCTCGGGATCTTCCGCTGTGGAGAGGCTGGTTCAGCGCTCGATCCGGGCCTTGAGCCTCCTGTCGAAGGAATTGGGCGTGGCGGTGGAGCCCAGCTTCGGAGAGGCCACCCTCGAGCACCTGGAGCTCATTCAGGTGTCGAGCGCGAAGATCCTCATGGTCATGACGATCCGGAGTGGGTTGGTGCGCACCGTGTACGTCGACCTGCCCGGCGAGGTGAAGCCGGATATTCTGACGAGCGTGACCCAGGTCCTGAACGAGCGGCTGGGCGGCCTGACCTTACAGGCCATTCGTGAGACGTTGCCGGAGCGGCTCAGGGACTCCTCGCCGGACGACCAGGCCGGCACCGATGAGCTGCTTAACATCTTCATGCAGTCGAGCTCGGAGCTCTTCGACTGGTTGCCTTTGACGCAGGCTGAAGTGCACCTGGGTCAGACGAGTGTACTGGCGGCTCAGCCCGAGTTCACGAGCGGTGAGCGACTGAAGGGGCTCATCGAGCTCACCGAGCAGCGAGATCTGCTTGCGCAGGTCCTCGGCAGCCGGGAGCACCAAGGCGGGCTCAAGATCACGATCGGCGGCGAGAACGATGCCGAGGCCCTCTGGGACTTCACCCTCGTGACCGCGGAATACCGTGTCGGCGACCTCAAGGGCGTCATCGGGGTCATCGGACCCACGCGCATGCCGTACGAGAAGGTGATCGCCATCGTTGACTACACATCGACGCTGGTCAACAGCGTCCTCGGCATCTAGTGTCCCGTCACCAAAGTGTCTCGGCCAGTCGAGGGCACGGTGCATCCGTGGGCTCGGTGCTGGGACTCCTTGCGACCACGCTTCGCGCGGTGCCCGCTTGCGCTACGCCGCGTCCTCCCGCCTCGATCCCACGGCGCCCTGACCCTTTTGGTGACTCGCGAACTTCGGAAACGGAACACTAGGCGGAGCCTGCACGAGGTAATGGCCGACTACTACGACCTGCTGGACGTTCCCCGGAACGCCAGCACCGATGACATCAAGAGGGCGTATCGCAAGCTCGCCCTCAAGTATCATCCGGATCGGAACCAGGGCTCCAAAGATACGGAGGAGCGCTTCAAGGAAGTGACGGAGGCATACGAGGTTCTCCGTGACTCGGAGAAGCGCTCCGTCTACGACCGCTACGGGGAGCAGGGCCTGAAGCGAGGTGTCGGCGGGGCCGGGGGCTTCGGCAATTTCGACTTCGCCGATGCCGTCGAGATCTTCATGCGGGACTTCGGTGGCTTCGGCGGGTTGGAAGACCTCTTCGGTGGGCGGCAGCGGGGCCCGTCGCGGGCGTCTCGCAAGGGCCAGACGATCAAGGTGAAGGTTCCGCTGACATTGCTCGAGGTTGCAACGGGAGTCACCAAGACCCTCGGCGTGGCGGTGCTGGGCGCCTGTGATCGTTGCGGTGGAAGCGGGGCGGCCGCGGGGTCGGGGCCGGTGACCTGCTCGACGTGCGCTGGATCGGGTGAGGAGCGGCACGTCCAGCGCTCCGTATTCGGGCAGTTCGTCAGCGTGGCGCCGTGCCGGACGTGCGGTGGCGAGGGTCGCGTGATCGAAAAGCCGTGTGCCAAGTGCAACGGCGACGGACGGGCTCGCACCCAACGGGAGATCGAGGTGGAGATCCCGGCCGGCGTGACGTCCGAAAATTTCCTCACCCTCCGGAGCGAGGGCAATGTGGGGCCCAGGGGCGGCCTCCAGGGAGACATCATCGTCCTCCTCGAGG
Source organism: Longimicrobiales bacterium (assembly GCA_965238005.1). GTDB lineage: Bacteria > Gemmatimonadota > Gemmatimonadetes > Longimicrobiales > Gaopeijiaceae > CBDCKN01. The sequence continues at coordinate 168,667 of OZ250165.1, read as the reverse complement.
TGGAGGAGGACACCCCCTTCGTCAGGGACGGTCCCCATCTCCGCTACGAGCTGCCGGTCACCTTTTCACAGGCGGCCCTGGGGGCCGAGATGGAGGTCCCCACGGTGGAGGGCACTGTGCGGCTCACGATTCCGCCCGGAATCCAGAGTGGGGAGGTGCTGCGGCTTCGCGGACGTGGGCTCCCCGAGCTCAACGGCCGGGGCAGGGGGGACCAGCTCGTACGCATAGTGGTGTGGACGCCGGACCGTCTGACTGTGGAGCAGGAAGAGGTGCTCCAGGCACTCCATGACGTGGAGGATCCCGCTCCCGAGCAGATCGAGGGAGAGTCCCCAAGGAGCCTGTGGTCCCGCGTGAAGGAGGCGTTCACACAGCCGTGAGCGACCCGCCGGACTCCTCCGGCTCCGTTCCGGAGCGCTGGTTCGTCTTGTCCGTCCGCTCCGACTCTCCCCTGGCTTCCGACCTCCTGGTCGACCCGATGCTGTCCCTGGGTGGACGGGCGGTGGAGGAGCGGAACGGAGAGTTCGTCACCCATCTTCCACCTCCGGACGAGCCGGAGGACTTTTTCCTTCGCGTGCTGACAACGCTCGAAGAGGCCACAGGCCTCGAGAACCTGCAGTTGAGCTGGTCCTGGCAGGCGCACGAGGACTGGGCGTCTCTCTGGAGGCAGGGCCTCGGGCCCCGGAAGCTCACGGATCGGCTCATCGTGACCCCGAGCTGGTGCGAGGGCGAGGCGGACGAGATGGCTGGAGAGCACGCCGTGGTGGTGGTCATCGACCCTGGGATGGCCTTCGGCACCGCCGAGCACGGAACGACCCGAGGCGCCCTGAGGCTGCTGGATCGCGCGCGCTCTCCCGGCGAAACTCTCCTGGACGCCGGATGCGGATCGGCGATACTGGCCATCGCGGCGGCTCGGCTGGGCGTGGCCCGCGTGCTGGCAGTGGACTCGGATGCGGACGCCACAGGCGCAGCCCGGGAGAACGTCGCCAGAAACGAGGTCTCGGACCGGGTCGCCGTCGAGACCGCTGCCGTGAGCCCCGACTGGATCGTCGAACAAGGATCCTTCGGTGGGATTCTGGCCAACATCCAGATGGGAGTGCTGGTGCCCCTCCTGGGGAGCTTCGCAAAGGCTCTCGAGGAGGGCGGGTGGATGATACTGAGCGGCATTCTGGCCGAGGAGTGGTCTTCGCTGGCCGGCTCGGTGGCCGAGGCCGGCTTCTCGCTGGAGGCGATCGACACCGACGGTGAGTGGCGATCCGGCTTGTTCACACTGGCGTTCGGGTCTCGGGCCTTACAGGCCTCTAGGAGTCGGTGAAGGCGGTGGACTCCCTCTCCATGAGGAGCAGCCAACGGGCCGTAGCCGTAGCCGAGCCCTGATCCACGCGGCGTCCCAGTGAGCGCAGGGTCTCGGCCAGTCGAGCCCGGACCGGAGAGGAGGGTCTGGGGCGCGGGCGGAGGCCGAGGACCGAGAGGTCGGGGGTCCACGCCCGGACTTCCGCATACATCGCCCCACGGCTGCGCCAGGGCCCGACGCGCGGGTCCAGCACCCGAAAGAGGTCCGGGCGGGTCCTGAGCTCGCGGAGCACGGATTCCGTGCCACCCGTCGTCGTGACGGTTTCCCGCTTCAGGGCTTCGACCAGGCTGGCCAGGGGCAGCGCCGGAGATGAGGAGCGCCAGAGAATCTCCTGGGCGTGCTCTGAAGTGGTCTTCACGGGGCCTCCCGTCGTGCGATGGATCCGGCCGACATCAAATCATTAGCATAGGCTTCGGGGCAGCCGAATAGCTAGAAGGGACACGAGTTTCCCGGATGGGGATCGCGTTGACCCCCTTTGGAGGTTCGGGTAGCTTCAGCCCCATGTCGACGGATCTCAAACAACATGTCCAGAGTGACCTAATCGAAGCCCGAAAGGCTCGGGATCGGCTCCGAACCGTGGTGCTTACGACGCTCTTGTCGGAGGTCAGGAACCGCGAGATCGAGGAGCAGGGTGAGCTGAACGACGAGGGTGTTCAGGCCGTCGTCACCAGGGCCATCAAGCAGCGCCATGACTCTTCCGAGCAGATGAGAGCCGGCGGTCGTCCCGAGCTGGCCGACAAGGAAGACGCCGAGGCCGAGATTCTTCAGGTCTATCTCCCACCACCACTCACCGAGGCGGAGGTGCGAGCGATGGTGCAGAGTGCCATCGCCGGAGGAGCCGACCAGATGGGTGCCCTCATGGGGCAGATCATGCCTCGGATCCGGGCACGCTTCAACGGCAAGGAGGCCAACCGCATCGTTCGGGAGGAGCTGGGGTGAGAGGCAGGCCGCTCCCCCGGGGGCCGACAACATGGGGTCAGACGGGATGAGCGAGCATGCCCTCTCCGTTCTGGACTTTCCGCAGGCTCTGGAGCTGGTGGCGGGCTACGCGTCCTCCGAAGCCGGAAAAGAGGCGGTCCTCTCGCTGCGGCCGCGCACGGATCGGGAGTGGCTGGAACTCGAGCTCGGCCGTGTCGCTGAGACCGGAGCGTTCATCGAATCCCTTTCTCCGTGGGCACCGCCCACGATGCCCGCTTGTGCCGAAGCCCTCGCGCGCTTGGGGGTGGATGGGGCCGTGCTCGAAGGCCTGGAGCTTCACGGGCTGGGAGTACTACTGGCGTCGTCCGGGGAGCTCGCTCTTCCGTTGGCCGCCCACCGGGAAGCCTTTCCAGAGCTCGGTTTCCTGGGAGATCGGCTCCATACCGACCCGCCGACGGTCGCCCGCGTCGAAAAGACCGTCGACGCTTCCGGCGAGGTGTTGGATACCGCCAGCTCCGAGCTGAAGAAGATCCGCAGCCGGCTTCGGAGCGCCCACTCGAAGATCGTCCGGAAGCTAGAAGCCTTCGTCCGCGATCTGCCCGAGCGGTACACGGTCGCCGACGCGTCCATCGGCGTCCGGGAGGGTCGGTACGTAATCCCTATCCGCCGGGAGGGGAAGAAGGAAGTGGGCGGGATCGTCCACGACGAGTCACACACGGGCGCTACCCTGTTCGTCGAGCCACCCGTGGCTCTGGCCCTCACCAACGAGCTGAGGGGCCTCGAGCGGGAGGAGGCCCGTGAGGTCCATCGGGTTCTCACGGAAGTCACCCAGCTTCTCCGTCCGAGCCGGGACGCCCTCACCGGCAGCCTCGACGCGCTCGTGGAGTTCGACTCCTTGTACTCGAGGGCCCGAGCCGCCCAGCAATGGGGGGCGGTTCCGCCGGCGTTCACGGAGGACGGCCAGCGGTTGGTGCTGGTCCGAGGAAGGCATCCCCTACTCCTCTCCACCTCCGACGGCGAGGTCGTGCCGTTCCACCTTACGCTCGATCCGGGAGAGCACGTGCTCGTGGTCTCCGGGCCCAACACCGGTGGCAAGAGTGTCTTCCTGAAGGCGGTAGGTCTCATCGCGGCCCTGGCACAGAGCGGCGTCATCCCGCCCGTGGACGAAGGCACTCGCCTGCCGATCTTCCACTCTTTCTTCGCCGACATCGGAGACGAGCAGTCCATCGCGGAGAGCTTGTCGACGTTCTCGGCCCACCTGGCGAACTGGAAGGAGGTGGCGGAGCAGGCGGACCGGGGTTCTCTCGTGCTGTTGGACGAGATGGGGACGGGGACGGATCCCACCGAAGGCGCTGCCCTCTCCATAGCGCTGCTCGGGCATCTGGTGCAGCGTGGTGCCATGGCCATCGTCACCTCTCATCTGGGAGCCCTCAAGCGACTCGACACCGAGGGGAGCGGGATCGTCAACGCGTCGCTGCAGTTCGATCCGGATCGCATGGAGCCCACTTATGAGCTGGTGAAGGGCCGGCCGGGCCGCAGCTATGGCCTCGCCATCGCCCGCCGGCTGGGCCTTCCGCCTTCCCTCCTGGATCGGGCCGACGAGAACATGTCGGGCGGTGAGTCGTCCATCGAGGACCTTCTCGAGCGTTTGGAGCGAAAGGACAAGGAGGCCCGGGAGCTGGTCGCTTCGCTGGAGCGAGAGCAGAGCGTGGCGGAGCGCCTCCGAGCCGAGCTCGAAGCCCGTGAGTCCGATCTTCGTAAAGAGGAGCGCGAGGCGGAGCGGAAGGCCCGGGGCGAGGCCCGGCAGCTGCTCATGGAGGCGCGGGTGGAGGTGGAGGACGCCATCCGCGAGGTCAAGGAGGCCAGGGCCACTGAGGACCTCCAGGAGGTGGCGCGGAAGGCCCGCCGCAAGGTCGAGAACGCCGCGCGGCGTCAGCGCGAGTTGCGGCCCGGCGAGCTGGGCTCGTCCGGCCCCTTCGCTGTGACGTCGGGAGACAGGGTGAGGGTGCTCGACGGAGGCCCCAAGGGGGTGGTGGTGGAGGTCAGGGACGACCGCGCCGTCATCGACGCGTCCGGCATCCGGATGAAGGTGCCCCTGTCCAACCTCGAGCTCCTGGGGAGCTCGGAGACTCAGCGCGACCGGCGTTTGGCGTCGGTGTCCTTGAACGCTCCTGCGGGTCCCGTCCGGACGGAGGTGGATCTCCGTGGCTTCCGGGTCGACGAGGTGGAGCAAGAGCTCTTCCAGGCCATGGACGAAGCCATCCTGAACGACCTTCCGGAGCTCAGAATCATACACGGCAAGGGGACGGGAGCGGTGCGGTCTCGTGTGACGGAGATTCTGGAGAGTGACGGTCGGGTCTCGGACTTCCGCCTTGGTGGGCGTACTGAAGGCGGAGCCGGCGTCACTGTGGTGAGCTTCAAGTGATCCCCGACGACCAGGTCGAGGAAGTCCGGGCCAGGGCGGACATCGTCGAGATCATCGGCGAGATCGTTCCCCTGAAGAGGTCCGGCAAGGACTACAAGGCCTGTTGCCCGTTCCACGAAGAGAAGACCCCCAGCTTCTACGTCGTCCCGGCCAAGGGGTTCTACAAGTGCTTCGGATGCGACGAGTCGGGGGACGTCTTTTCGTTCCTGATGAAGCGCCTGGGCCTGGACTTCGTGGACGCCGTGAAGCATGCGGCCCAGCGGGCGGGTGTGGAGATCCGTGAGGTGAAGAGAGGCCATCAAGAAGAAGATCCGTTCCGCCATCTCTACGATGCGAATGCCTTTGCCCGGATGTTCTTCCACGACTCGCTGTGGGATGAGAAGCTGGGACGGGAGGCTCGAGCCTATCTGGGGCAGCGAGGTATCGACCGGGACACCGCCGAGCGCTTCTCCCTGGGATTCGCCCCGGACGAATGGCGATGGCTACGCGAGGCCGCGGCCCATCACGGGATCGGCGACGAGACGCTCCTCGAGGTGGGTCTCCTGACCCAGAGCGAGAAGAGCCAGGAGCCCTACGACCGCTTCAGGGGCAGGATCACCTTCTCCATCGAGAACGTGGGCGGCAAGGTCCTGGGCTTCGGGGGCCGCGTCCTCGACTCCGGCAGGGAGGGGGCGCCCAAGTACGTGAACTCCCCGGAATCGCCCATATACCACAAGGGCGACGTGCTCTACGGGCTGAGCTGGGCGAAGAACGCCATCCGCCGCGAAGAAGCGGCTCTGCTGGTGGAGGGCTACATGGACGCCGTGTCGCTGGCCGCCGCCGGATTCGAGAATGCCGTGGCGCCACTCGGCACCGCTCTGACTCCCGAGCAGGTGGCGCTGCTTCGCCGCTACACCACGCGGGTCCACCTCCTCTTCGACAGCGACTCCGCGGGTCTCAAGGCCACCTTCAGGGCCGGGGACGTGCTGTTGGCCGCAGGACTCCATCCCTCCGTCGTCACGCTTCCTCCGGGGGAGGACCCCGACACGGTGGTTCACAAGGAGGGAGCTGAGGGGCTGCAGGGGCGCCTCGACCAAGCCGTCGACGTCCTCGACCGCAAGCTCCAGATCCTGGAGGAGCGGGACCACTTCTCGGGAATCGAGCGGATCCGGAACGCCATCGACCGCCTCCTGCCGACCTTGCGGGCGGTTCAGGATCCGGCTCTCCGGGACATCTACGTTTCGAAGGTCTCCGATCGCACGGGGGTACGCCGCGAGACCCTTCAGGAGGAGTTGGCGAGAGGCGCTCCGCCTGCGGGCTCTCCACCTCCCGCGCGCCGGCCGACGCCGAGGCGGATTGTCGCGCCGACGGTTCCACCCATGGGCCCGCGCGCGAGCTGCTGCTGCTCATGACCAAGGATCGGGATTGGATCGAGCGGGTGGGGGAGCACCTCAGTCCCGACGACTTCGTGGACCTGGGGTATCGAGGCGCTTACGAGGCGCTCCTTGCCGATCCGGGGCTGATGCACGCGCCCCCCGGGCTGTCACCCGCCGCCACGCAGACACTGGAGGAGTTGCTGGCCGATCCGAAGGAACTCCGCCAGGCGCGACGGGTTTTCGAAGAGTCGCTGAGCAAGATCCAGGGCATGGCGTTGCAGGAGAGGCTCGACGAAGTCGATCGTCTCATGCACAATACGACAGACCCGGAGCGACGTACCGAGCTCCTGGCCGACAAGGCCCGCCTCGGTGAGCAGCGCCGCGAGCTTGGACTCGATTGGTCGTCCGCTGCTCGTAGGACCCTGAAGAGCAACAGCTAGGCATATATACAAGAGCACTCATGACACCTCAGACACATTCATCACTGAAAGAGCTCCAAGAGCTGGACCAGGAGATCGCCTCCATCGAGTCCGTTGTGGGGACATTCGACGCCAAGCTCGAAGAGGTCGGGGAGCCGGTCCATCGTCTCGAGAAAGAGCTGAAGGCCCTACAGGCCCGGCTGCAGGAGGTGACGCTCGAGGAGAACAGGCTGGAGTTGTCCATAGAGGAGCGTCGCGTGCGGTCGACGAAGCTCCAGGAGCGGATGAACGCCGTCCGGAACGTGAGAGAAGAGGCTGCGGTGCATGCCGAGCTGGAAATGGTTCGGCGGGCTCTCGAGAATGACGAGCAGGAAGCTCTGAGTCTTTTGGATCAGCTCCGACGGATGGAAGAGCGCATGGGCGAGCAAGAGGCGGCACACCAGGAGGCGCTGGCCGAGGTGGAGCCCCGACGCCGCGAGCTGCTCGACAAAAAGGAAGCCGCCGAGGCGCGGCTGCAGGAGCTGCAGGCCAAGAGAGACGAGTTCGCCGCCGGCATCGACCTCGAAGAGCGCCGTATCTACGATAGCATCATGGCGGGCACCCGAGACGTGGCCGTGGCGGAGCTCACACATGACGGAGCCTGCGGCAACTGCTTCAGCGTGATTCCGCTCCAGATCCAGAACGAGATCCGGCACGCCACCGAGGTCATCCGGTGCGAGGCGTGCGGGGTGATCCTCACGCCGGAGTCCGAGGAGGGGATCGCCAAGGCACAGCAAGAGGCCGCCCGTATCGAGGAGGCACTCCGAGCCTCCGAAGAGGCCAGGGAGGCCGAGCGAGCCGCCACGGAGGCGCAGGAAGAGGCCGAGGCGGGGACGGAGGCGGAAGTCGAGGCGGAGCTCACGGTAGAGGCCGCCGAAGACCTCGCGGTGGAAGTCGCCGACGACGAGGCCGAGCTGGCCGGAGACGTCGGTATCGTGCAGGACGTCTCGGTTGCCGAGCCCGAAGCGGACGGAAGGGCCGAGGCCCAGGTGGAAGCCGAAGCTTCGGAGGCCGAGGTCGCGGAAGCCGAAGTTTCGGAAGCCGAGGTCGCGGAAGCGGAAGAAGAAGAAGAAGAAGAAGAAGAAGAAGAAGAAGAAGAAGAAGAAGAAGAAGAAGAAGAAGAAGAAGAAGAAGAGTACACCGCCGTAGAGTCGGCGGTAGAAGACCTGGCGGAGGCGGCTGATGAAACGGATGCCGAGCTCGACATCGGAACCGCAGAGCCCGTGGCCGAGGCTTCGGAGCATCAGGCGGAAGAAGAGCTCGAGGGCCTTGCCGGGGTCGACGAACCTGAAGAAGAGCCCACGGAGGGAGCCGCCGACGCATAGGCGACGGCCTCCCCGGCATTCCTGACGTGGACGGTGCGGGCGCAGCCTCCCAGCCGGCGCTGCCGGTGCTCGTCCCCGTGTGGCAAGAGCCGGCGTCCGTCCCTCGAGAAGCGGTACGGCTCCTCGCAGAGGCGCTTTCGATTCCCGAGCCGCTCTGTGTGCTCCTGGTGCAGCGCGGCCTAACCGACCCCGAGCAGGCCAAGGGCTTCCTGCGACCCCTCCTGTCCGACCTGCATCCGGCCGCTCTCCTCGCCGGTAGCAAGGAGGCCGTCGGGCGGATCCTCGAAGCCATCGACCGTGGGGAGACCATCCTGGTCCACGGTGACTACGACGTCGATGGGGTGTCCGGCACCGCCTTGTTGACACGGTGGATCCGGAGGATGGGGGGAGCCGCCGTGCCCTTCGTCCCCCACCGTGTCTGGGATGGCTACGATCTGGGTCCTGCGGGCGTCGAAGCGGCCCGGACGGCGGGAGCGGCCGTCATCGTCACCGTAGACTCGGGGATCCGGGCCCACGGGGCCGTGGCCGAGGCGAACGCCGCGGGTATCGACGTGATCGTTACCGATCACCACACCCCGGCGGAGACCCTTCCTCCCGCGCTCGCCGTCGTCAACCCGAACCGAGCCGACTGTCCGTACCCCAACAAGGGTCTCTGCGGGGCGGGTGTCGCCTACCGGCTCTGCGAGCTACTGGCGGATGAGCGGGGCCTCGATCGCGAGGAGCTGCACGGATCCCTGGACCTGGTGGCCGTGGCCACCATCGCCGACGTGGTGCCATTGGATCACGAGAACCGCACGCTGATCCGGTACGGTCTCAAGGCGCTGGCGCGCACCGAGCTTCCCGGGCTGCGGGCCCTCATGAAGCGGGCCGGGTTGGGGGCCGGACCTGTCGAAGCCGGCCAGGTGGCCTTCAGGCTCGCACCACGCATCAACGCCGCCGGGCGCATGGCGGAAGCCATGACCGCGCTGGATCTGCTCATGACAGAGGATCTCGTGCGGGCCGAGGAGCTCGCCGACCGGCTCGAAGGCGACAACGCCGACCGGCGTGACGAGGAGGCCAGGACTCTCCGAGAGGCGTTGGAGGGGCTGAGCAGCAGCTATCGACCCGAGCGGGACTTCGGCGTGGTCTTGGAGGGCGAGGGATGGCACCCGGGCGTCATCGGCATAGTCGCGTCACGAATCGTCGAGCGCATCCACCGGCCCACCGTCCTGGTCGCCCTCCGGGACGGGCGAGGGCAGGGGAGCGCCCGATCCATTCCAGGCTTCGACCTCTACGGAGCCGTACACGCATGCCGGGAGCATCTGGACCGTTTTGGGGGGCACCGTGCTGCGGCGGGGATGGATGTGGCACCGGAGCGAGTGGAGGACTTCAGGCACGCCTTCAACGCGGAGGCTCGTGATCGCTTGGGAGGCCGCCAGCCACGCCCGACGATCAAACCGGAGCTCGAGCTCCGGCTGTCGGAGGCCACCGAGCGGCTCGCCCATTTCCTCACGTACTTCGGACCTTTCGGGATCGGGAATCCGTCTCCCGTCTTCATCTCCCGCGACGTCGAGCTGGCGAGCCCCCCGCGAGAGGTCGGTAAGGGCCATCTCAAGCTCAGGCTCACGCAGTCGGGGCATTCTCTCGATGCCATCGGCTTCGGCCTCGTGAACCGCATCCCTCCCGAATCCCTGGAAACCGGCCCCCTGGACCTGACCTTCAAGCTCAAGCTCGGTGTGTTCCGCGGTCGGCGCCGCGTTGAGGCCCACCTTCTCGACGTACGGTCCCACGGCGCCGCGGACCCTACCCTCCCAGGCACCGCGACGTGAGGATCATTTCCGGGCGTTGGAAAGGGCGGCGGCTCAAGGCCCTCCGTGGCAAGGGAGTCCGTCCCACTACGGATCGTGTGCGAGAGTCGTGGATGGCGGCCTTGGGGCCCGTTCTGGATGGGGCTGCGGTCCTGGATCTTTTCGCCGGTTCGGGCGCTCTGGGCCTCGAGGCGCTCAGCCGGGGTGCGGCGAGCGCCGTCTTCGTCGAGCGCTCCCCGGGCGCACTCGGCACGCTGCGCGCCAACATCGAGATGCTGGGGGCTGAGTCGGAGTCGACGGTGATCGCTTCGGACGCCATGGCATGTGCCGAGCGGCTGGAGGGAGTGACCTTCGATGTCGCCCTGGCCGATCCGCCGTACGGGCGGGGGCTGGCGGCGAGGCTCCTCGAGTCCTTCGCTGCGAGTCCGTTTGCATCTCAGCTCTGGGTAGAGCATCGTACTACCGATCCTATACCGGATCTCGCCGGGCTCCAACAACGACGCTACGGAGACACGGTCATCTCGATCCTCGAGGCGCAGCCATGACCCGCGATCGGCCCGTTCTAGCCATCTACCCAGGTTCTTTCGACCCGATCACCAAGGGGCACGAGGACGTGGCGCGCCGCTCCTTGCGCTTGGCGGATCGGGTCATCATCGCCGTCGCCTACATGGCCACACAGGAGAAGGGAAGCCTGTTCAGCGTGGAGCAACGCCTCGAACTGATCGAGGAGGTCTTCCGAGAGGAAGAGCGCATCGAGTGTCTCAGCTTCCAAGGTCTCCTGGTTGATCTGGCACGGGAGGTGGAGGCTCAACTCGTGATTCGTGGCCTGAGAGCCGTCTCCGACTTCGAGTACGAGTTTCAGATGGCGCAGATGAACAGAGAGCTCTGGAGTGGAGTCGAGACCGTCTTCCTGACGCCGGATCAGAACTACTCGTTCCTATCCGCGTCCCTGGTACGTGAAGTGGCTCGCCTCGGAGGGGACGTGGCTCCCTTCGTATCGGAGCCGGTCCTCAGGCAGATGGAGGCAGTGCTTCGGGAGTGACCTTTCTCGAGTCTCTGAAGACTCGGGCGCGAGCGCTCCAAGCAACACTGGCGTTCCCCGAGGCGACCGACGCCCGCACCGCGGCAGCCATCGCCCGGCTCCTGGGAGAGGGCGTCTGCTCCGTCACTGCCGTCGGATCCCCCCGGGCCGTGCGCGAAGCTCTCGTGCCGGCGGGCGTCGATGCCGACGCCATCGAGATCGTCGATCCCACCGACCAGTCCACAGTGGAGCGGTATGCAGCGCTTCTCCGTGAGCGGTTGGGGGGACGGCTGTCCGAGAACAAGGCAATTCAGGTGGCGCGAGACCCCCTGATGTTGGCCGGACTGCTGGTGTCGGAGGGAAGCGTGGACGGGGTCGTGGCCGGTGCGATCCATCCCACTCGGGACATCATTCGCGCCGCGGTCCGCACCGTAGGGCCCGACGAGGGGGTGGACACCGTGTCCTCGGCCTTCTACATGCTCGTTCCGTCCTTCCGCGGTGTGGACGACGAGGTCCTCACCTTCGCGGACGCAGGCGTGATCCCCGAGCCGACCCCGGACGAGCTGGCCGATATCGGGGTAGCGGCGGCCAGGGTGCGTGCGCTGGTGGTGAACGACGAGCCGCGTGTGGCCTTCCTGTCGTATTCGACCCTCGGGAGTGCCTCCGGCCCGGCGGTGGACAAGGTCATCAGGGCCGTGGAGCTCTTCCGGGAGCGGCTCCCGGCAGTTCCCGCGGACGGGGAGCTCCAGGGGGACGCCGCCCTCATCGACTCGGTTGCCCGGCGCAAGGCTCCCGGTTCCTCCGTGGCCGGCCAAGCCAACGTTCTGATCTTCCCCGACCTGGCCTCGGCCAACATCGCGTACAAGCTCGTCCGGCGAATCACGGGCTGCCGGGCTCTGGGGCCCATCCTGCAAGGGCTTCGGCGGCCGTATAGCGACCTCTCCCGGGGGGCGTCGGCCGACGAGGTCTTCGACGTTGCTTGCATCACCGCGTTGATGGGCACGGGCACCGGGTAGGGTGCAGGCACGGATTCCCCTGAGCACGCCCTCTAACGGGAGTATTGCCCCGTCGGGGCGTTTTCCTGTATCGTTTCGCGATCCCCTTTAGGCGCCCGTGCCTGCGTAGCCGGAGGATCGAAACCGTAAGCGGAGGAACAATGGAATTTCAGGTGAGCATGTCGGGCGACGTGACGGTCATCGATGTTGAGGGCCAGCTCATCGTCGGAAATCGCCAAGAACTGAAGCAAAAAGTCCTCGACGAGCTCGATAAGGGCGAGCGCAAGTTCGTCGTCGACTTTTCCAACACGGGCTACATCGACTCCTCCGGATTGGGCGTACTCGTGTCACTTTCCAAGAAGATCCGCGAGCAGGGCGGCGAGCTCAGGCTCGCCAGCCTCAACGAGGATCTTCGTACGCTCTTCGAGCTCACCAAGCTCGACACGCTCTTCAGGATCGCCGAGAGCCGCGAAGAGGCCCTGACGGGTCTTTGAGGCCGGCGATCAAGCTGATTCCCCGCAGAGGGTAACGAGTGGATCGAGAACTCATTCTAGAGCTACCGAACGACATTCGGTCCATCGAGCACGCGGTAGAGTACGTGATGGAGCACTGCTCGAGCTGCTGCGCCTATGCGCGAAAACTGAACCTGAACTTCCGTGTCGGTCTCACCGAGGCGTTGGCCAACGCGATGTTGTACGGCAACGACCGTGATCCCGGGAAGCATGTTCGGGTCGAGGTGACGGTTCGGGACCAGGAGGTCACGGCCCGTGTAACCGACCAGGGAACGGGCTTCGACCACACGACCGCGCCCGACCCCACACTTCCGGGCAACCTCGGCAAGTCCGGTGGCCGCGGCATCTTCCTTATGAAATCGCTGATGGACGAAGTCCGATTTAATGAGGAAGGGAACTCCGTTACCCTCGTCCTTCGCCTGGAGGAGGGGCGTCCCGACCTCACGGGAGGGGCCTCGGCATGACCCCGGAAGGCGGGGCTAGCCCCGTCCTTCCTGTCCCGGTCGAGCAAACCCTGGACGAGTTCCGTGAGCAACTCGGCCTCGACGTCCACCTCTGGAGCGTCGAGGAAGACGGGACTCGCGCCCGTCATCTCTACCCCTACGATACCCCCGAAAGCAGTGAGACCTGTCCCCCGATGGACGGCTGTGTGGTGAGGTCCATCTCTCCCAAGGACGGACCTCCGTTGGAGCTCGAGATCCGACCCTCCGGTGATCTACGGCTCGAGCCGTTGGCTTCCATCCTTCAGGGGAACCTCGAACGAGCGCTGGACTTCGCCCAGGAGATCCATTTCTTCACGTATGAGTTGTCGGAGCGCTACGAGGAGATCAACCTCCTCTACTCCATCAGCGAGACGCTGGGATCGATCCTCAAGCTCGACGATGCCGCCGACGCCATCCTGAAGGAAGTGTGCGACGTGCTGGGCGCCGAGCGGGGCTCGCTCTGGGTGCATGATCCCCGGCAGAACCTCCTTCACCTCACCGCGGCAGTGGGACAGGACGGAGCCCAGGATCCACCACGTGGCGACCATCCGGATGCCGTCACCTCCCTGGTATTCGAGGAAGGCCGGTCGCGCATCGGTGGCCGCGCCGATCCCGACGACCGGCGGAACGGGGGGGCCACGACCGACATCTCCGTCCCCATCAGCTACAGCCCACCATCCGGAGAGGTGCGCACGGTCGGCGTCATCAACCTTTTCGGCCGTATGCGAGGTGATCCCTTCGCGGTTGGTGACGAGAAGCTCCTGTCCGCCATAGCTAGCCAGATCGGTGCGGCCCTCGAGAACAATCGACTGATCCAGGAGAGCATGGCCCAGGAGCGGATGAGCCACGAGATGGAGCTGGCCCATCATCTGCAGATGAAGCTCCTGAAGTCTCCGGAGGGTTTCGACCAGGCCGACGTGGCCGCCCGGGTGGCATCCGCCGAGCAAGTCGGCGGGGACTTCTTCCATATCTTCAAGCTTCCGGACGACAAGATCGGGGTTATGATCGGCGATGTCTCGACTCACGGATTCCCGGCTGCTCTGATGATGGCGTTGTCCATGAGCGCGGCAAGTATCTACGCCCTCGAGTCGCGCGACCCATCCGTGGTTCTCAGAAAGATCGACGACGCTCTCAGCGACGAGCTCGAGACCACGGAGATGTTTCTCAGCCTCTGCTACGTGGTCATCGATCCCGCGGCCGGGGAGCTGCAGTACTCCAATGCCGGACATCCTCATGCCTTCGTGTTCCGTGCGGGCGGCGACGCCGAGCGTCTGGCCGCCACCGACCCTCCGGTGGGCTTCGCCGGGCCCGAGTCCTACCACCAGGGTCGGGCCGCGTGGGCGCAGGGGGATCTGTTGCTCCTCTTCACCGACGGTCTCTCCGATACACTGGCCACCGAGGAGCCCGGAAGTGGTGAAGCGACCGTCCTGGAAGCGGTGACCGCTCAGGGAAGCGCGGCTTCCGCCCAGATCGTGGATGCTCTCTTCGACATGGCCGAGGCCGCGACTCCACACATCCCGGCGGACGACCTGACAGCGATCGTCCTGAGGACCTAGAGGCCTGTGGAGGAAGTACAGTGGGTCGCGCACAGGGGTCTTGCGAGGCTCAGAGTCCGGCCGCGCAGCTGAGCGAGCCGATGCGCGCGAAGAAATCTCTCGGGCAGAACTTCCTCGTCGATCCCAATCTCCAGCGCAAGATCGTCGAGGCCCTCGACCCCTCGCCGTCGGACACCGTCCTGGAGATCGGGCCCGGCCATGGGGCGCTCACACGCCACCTCGTGGGCCGGGTAGACCGCCTCATCCTGGTCGAGCTGGATGACGAGCTCGCGGACGAGCTCGAAGGGGAGTGGGGCGACCGTCCCGATGTGGATGTCAGACACCAGGACTTCCTGAAGCTGGACCTCACCACCCTCACCGAATATCCGAATCGGCTGCTGGTCGTGGGAAACATCCCTTACAACATCACGGCCCCCACAATCTTCAAGCTGCTGGAGCGTCCTCGGCCCAAGGACATCCTCCTGATGGTTCAGCGCGAGGTAGCCGACCGCCTGGTTGCGGCCGCGGGAACCTCGGAGTACGGGGCTCTCTCGGTGGGGGTCAGGAGCGTCGCCCGGGTCGAAAGTGTGGTCCGCGTCCCACGGACAGCGTTCCGGCCTATGCCCCGCGTCGACTCCAGCGTGGTACGGATCAGACCGACTGTCCCTCCGCCCCTCTCCCTCGACGAGGAGATCTCCCTCCGGAACCTGACGCGGGCGGCTTTCCAGTGGAGGCGAAAGCAGTTTCAGAAGACCCTCCGTGAGCACGTCGACCTTGGCCTTTCCCGGGAAGCCCTGGACCGGATCGGTCGCGATACGGGCTGGGATCTCACGCGCCGGCCGGAGACCTTCAAGCCCGAGGAATTCGTACGACTATCGAAGCTGGTCGGAGAGGGGGTGGGTCGAAGAGCCCGCGTTTGACGCTTCAGCCCCCCTCTGCCTAATATTGTGAAGCTTTTCACAAGCCAGGGTGTGGAAGGGTTTAACCGGGTTTCCACGTTGTCCATATCGAAGAAGATCTCCGAGTCCGCCATCCGCCGGCTGTCGCTCTATCTCCGGATCCTGGAGAATCTGGAGCGAGACGGCGAGAGGACAGTATCCAGCGAACAGCTGGCCATCCACAGCGACACCACGGCGGCACAGGTGCGGAAGGACCTGTCCCTGTTCGGCTCCTTCGGCAAGCGAGGGCTTGGCTACGGTGCGGCGGAGCTTGCACTTCGAATTCGGAAGATCCTCGGCCTCGACCGGCGCTGGCGGGTGGCTTTGGTGGGGGTCGGCCGCATCGGATCGGCTCTGGTCGAGTACGGCGGATTCCGGGAGCGGGGCTACGACATCGTCGCCATTCTGGACGTCGACCCATCGAAGATCGGTGAGCGCTTGGCCGACCTGACGGTGCATGACATCTGCGAATTCGAGGACATCGCCCGGAAGCAAGGCGTCGAGATCGTCATCCTCGCCGTTCCCGTGGAGGCCGTCCCCGCTGTCATGGATCGGGTCACCGGCGCGGGGGTACGCGGTATTCTCAACTTCGCTCCCACCACTCTTAGAGTCCCCGAGCGTGTTACGGTGAAGGACGTGAACATGGTCATGGAGCTGGAAGCGCTCTCCTTCGCGTTGAGCCAGGAAGAAGGGGAGGAGTGAAGGGCGACCGGGGCCTGATCCACCGTGCCGCCTCCGTTTTGGAGCGGAGTTCCACGCACACGCTCGACTTGGCGAGAGAGGTCCTGGGTCTTTCAGGGAATCCCGGGGCCGCTTCGGCCGCCGTCTTCACCCTCCTCGGTTCGGATTCCCGGTTTCATGTCGATTCCGAGGGTCTTTGGTCTCTTCAGAGGCCACGGCCCGGCACTCCCCTGGCCGATCTGCGATACGCGGTCGTGGACGTGGAAACCACCGGTGGTCCTTACCGGCTGGGGCATCGGATCACGGAAGTGGCAATCTACGAGGTCCGCGACGGAGTCGTGGCCGGCGAGTACCGAACCCTGGTCAATCCAGGCCGGGGCATTCCTCCCCGCATCGCCGCGCTCACTGGCATCACCAACGACATCGTGTCCTCTGCCCCCTACTTCGATCAGATCGCGCCCGACATTCTCGAGCGACTCCGGGATCGGGTTTTCGTCGCGCACAACGCGCGTTTCGACTGGGGGTTCGTGAGCCAGCAGCTGGCCGAGGCCATCGGCGAGGTTCCTCGGGTCGAGCGCCTCTGCACCGTGCGCATGGCTCGCCGCATCCTTCCCCGGCTCCGGCGCCGTAACCTGGATTCACTGGCCCGTCATTTCGACATCGAGATCACGGCTCGCCACCGGGCCCACGGAGACGCCCTGGCAACGGCTCGCGTCCTGCTCCGACTCCTGGATGAGGCCGCCAACCAGGGCGTCACGGACCTCGAGTCCCTGAAGGTCTTCCTGCGGAAGCGCCGCCGCCCGTCACGACCCCGGCAAGGCCAGCAGCTATCCCTGCTGGGCCCCAGTCGCGACGGCGTCTGGCCGGACGGATCAGAACCTGGAAAGACGATGCATTCATGAGCGATAAGGCGAGGATTCCGGTAATCGTCGCCGGAGCCCGTACCCCCATTGGACGCTTCCTGGGCGGCCTCGGCCCCCTGTCGGCGCCAGAGCTGGGCGCCGTGGCCATCGGCGCGGCCGTGGAGCGCTCCGGTATCGACGTCACCGCCGTCGACGAAGTCATCATGGGGAACGTCGTGGTGGCCGGCGAAGGGCAGGCCCCCGCCCGCCAGGCGGCCATCAGCGCCGGAATCCCGGCCACGGTGCCCTCTGTCACGATCAACAAGGTCTGTGGATCGGGCCTCAAGGCAGTGATGCTGGCCGCCCAGGCCATCCGCGCAGGCGATGCCAAGGCGGTGGTGGCGGGGGGCATGGAATCAATGTCGAACGTCCCGTTCTACCTTCGGGGACTCCGCTCAGGGGTGAAGGTCGGCGATCAGAAGCTCGAGGACGGGCTCATCCTGGATGGCCTCTGGTGTGCGTTCGGCCACTGCCATATGGGGGGGCACGCGGAGTACACTGCTGCGAAGGCGGGTATCACGAGACGAGATGCGGACGAGTTCTCGCTCCGCTCTCATACGCGCGCTGTGGCGGCCATGGACGAGGGCAAGTTCGACGCCGAGATCGTTCCGGTCTCCATCGAGACGCGTCGGGGCACCACGGTCGTCGACACCGACGAGTCGCCGAGACGTGAGACGTCCCTCGAGGCTCTGGGCAAGCTCCGACCGGCGTTCCCCAAGGACGCTCCCCAGGGCCTCGACGAGCTGGTCGTGACGGCAGGCAACACGCCGGGGCTCAACGACGCCGCTGCGGCTTTGGTCGTGACGTCGCTGGAGTTCGCCGAGACCCATGGGTTGACCGTGGAGGCCACCATCTCCGGATACGCCGCCAGCGGAACCGAGCCGAAGGATCTCTTCTTCGCCCCCATTGCCGCAGTGCGGAACCTCATGGCCAAGGAGGGGAGGGGCGTCGGCGACTATGGTCTCTTCGAGCTCAACGAGGCGTTCGCCGTGCAGGCCCTGGCGGACATGAGGGAGTTGGAGGTCGATCCGGACCGGGTGAACGTGCACGGTGGCGCGGTGGCGCTGGGACACCCCATCGGTGCGTCCGGCGCTCGCATCCTGGTGACGTTGCTGAACGCCATGGATGATCGGAGCGTCGAGACGGGGCTGGCCTCGCTCTGCCTCGGGGGAGGGAACGCCGTCGCCCTCTCGGTCGAGAAGTCCTAGTGTCCCGTTACCAAAGTGTCTCGGCCAGTCGAGGGCACGGTGCATCCGTGGGCTGGGCGTTGGGACTCCTTACGACCACGCTTCCCGCGGTGCCCGCTTGCGCTACGCCGTGTCGTCCCGCCTTCATCCCACGGCGCCCCGACCCTCTTGGTGGCTCGCGAACTTGGGAAACGGAACACTAGGACACGCTTCCAGCCGCCGCGGAACAAGTCTTGTTCAGAGAGCCGAGGACGGCATGACGATAGAAAGGATTACGGTGATCGGTGGAGGCACCATGGGCAACGGGATCGCTCATGTGTGTGCCCAGCACGGCCGCGACGTGCGTCTCACGGACGTGTCACAAGAGGTTCTGGATAACGCTCTCGCCACGATCTCGAAGAACCTGGATCGGCAGGTGAAGAAGGAGATCATCGATGAGCCTGGCCGGGACGAGACTCTCGGGCGAATCCGGCCCACCACCTCCCTGGAGGAGGCGGTGGAGGGGACCCAGCTGGTGGTCGAGGCGGTTCCGGAGAACGCCGAGCTCAAGTTCGACCTGTTCCGGCGCCTCGACGGCATGGTTGCATCCGAGACGATTCTGGCGAGCAACACGTCGTCGATCTCCATCACGGCCATCGCGGCGGAGACGGGCCGGGCAGACCGGGTGATCGGGATGCACTTCATGAACCCGGTGCCGGTCATGAAGCTCATCGAGATCATTCGCGGCCTGGCCACGAGCGACGGGACGACGGCCGCGGTGGTCGGCCTGTCCGAGGAGCTCGGCAAGACTCCGGTGGAGGTGAACGACTTCCCGGGGTTCGTGTCGAATCGCATCCTCGGCCCCATGATCAACGAGGCCGTCTTCGCCCTCATGGAGGGTGTGGCCGACGCAGAGGCCATCGACGCGGTCATGACGCTCGGGATGAACCACCCCATGGGTCCGCTGGCCCTTGCCGACTTCATCGGTCTGGACACGTGCCTCAGCATCATGGAGATCCTCCACAGGGAGCTGGGAGACGACCGCTACCGGCCGTGCCCCCTCCTTCGCAAGTACGTGGCGGCCGGTTGGCTCGGCCGCAAGACGGGTCGTGGGTTCTACGAGTATGACGCCTGACTCTAGCCGTGTTCACGCCTGAGCAGCTCGAGATTCGGGCCCTGGCCCGTGCATTCGCAGAGGGCGAGATCCGTCCTCACGCGGCCCGGTGGGACGAGGAGCGGGATCTGGATCCGGAGATCTTCGGGAAGCTCGGTGAGCTCGGCTTCCTGGGGATGCGCGTGCCGGAGCGTTACTGCGGATTGGAGTTGGATCTTGGGACGTACCTCCTCGCCCTGGAGGAGCTCGCCTGGGGAGACGCCAGCCTCGCCCTCGCCGTGGCGATCCATAACGGGCCCGTGACCACCCTGCTGCTCCAGCACGGCTCGGACGAGCAGAAAGAAGCGTACCTGCCCGCACTCGCCTCCGGGTCCCTTCTGGGTGCGTTCGCGCTTTCGGAGCCCTCGGCAGGGAGTGACGCAGCGTCAATCCAGACTCGGGTGGCATCAAGGGATGATGGGAGTTGGAGCCTCAGCGGCACCAAGCGCTGGGTGACCAACGGGGATAGGGCGGGTCTCGTCATCGTCTTCGCGGCGACCGAGAGGGAGGTGGCCGGCGAGCCGGAGAACGCCGCGGAAGGCGAAAGCTCCATGGGGGCCTTCCTCGTGGAGCGGGACAGCGAGGGCTATTCCGTCACCGGGAGAGAGACCACCATGGGGCTGCGCGCGTCGCAGACCGTGTCGGTTGAGCTGGAAGACGTCCAGGTGGCGCCAGATCGCGTGCTGGGGGATCCGACTCAGGGCTTCCGCTATGCCCTGGAGGCTCTGAACGTGGGCCGCCTGGGAGTCGCCGCCCAGTCGGTGGGGGTCGCCCAAGAAGCGTTCGAGCATGCCACGGTCTATGCCGTGGAGAGGCACCAGTTCGGACAGGCCATCGCGGATTTCGGCGCGATTCAGTTCAAGCTGGCCGACATGGCCAGCCGAATCGCCGCCTCCCGGTCCCTACTCCACACTGCCGCGGCAAGCCTGGAAGCGGAGGGCGGGGGCGACGCCCGAGGTGCCGACGCGATCCCAGCCGTGGCGGCCATGGCCAAGCTCACGGCCAGCGAGAGCGCCATGTGGGTCACCGACGAGGCTGTTCAGATCTTCGGTGGCTATGGTTACATGCGAGACTATCCCGTCGAAAAGTTGATGCGAGACGCCAAGGGCACCGAGATCTACGAGGGCACCAGCGAGATCATGCGCCTCGTCGTAGCCCGCGAAATCCTGAAGGAGGCACGAAGCGGGTCATGACCTAGTCACGTCTATCGTCCGGCACACTCTGACTTCGGCAAACGCAAACTCTTGAGGAAGAGGTCGACGGAGTGATTGAGATAACGGAGTGATGGAGATATTTGACGCGATGGCCAAGTGGGGTCACGAGCAGCTCGTCTTCTGGAGCGAGCCGTCCATCGGGTATAGGGGGCTCATAGCGATCCACGACACCACGCTGGGGCCGGCCCTCGGCGGCACCCGCTTTTTGAACTACTCCTCGGAGGCCGAGGCCGTCACCGACGTTCTGCGCCTCTCCCGCGGAATGACCTACAAGGCCGCCATCACTGGCCTGAACCTGGGTGGCGGCAAGTCCGCGATCCTCGGCGACAACCGGACCACGGAACGGGAGATGATCTTCCGCGCCCACGGCCGGGCGGTGGAGTCGCTCAAGGGGCGCTACCTTACGGCCGAGGACGTCGGTACATCGGTGGACGACATGGAGTACGTCCGTATGGAGACGGACTCGGTAACCGGCCTGAAAGAGGGCTCCGGAGACCCGTCGCCCATCACGGCGTTCGGAGTCTACCGGGGCATCAAGGCGTGCGCCCAGTTCCGCTACGGTGACGATTCGCTGGAGGGCAAGCACGTCGTCGTCCAGGGAGTCGGACACGTGGGATACCACCTGTGTGAGGACCTGGCGGCCGACGGGGCCAAGCTCACGGTCACCGACATCGACGAGGGGCGGATCCAGCGGGTCGTAGACGATTTCGGAGCCACGGCCGTCGGCAGCGAGGACGTCTACGGAGTGGACGCCGACATCTTTGCGCCGTGCGCGCTGGGCGCTGTGATCAACGACGACACCTTGAAGGTGCTCAAGATGGACATCGTGGCGGGGGCAGCCAACAACCAGCTGGCGGAGGCGCGTCACGGGCAGCCCATTCACGACCAGGGGATTCTCTACGCGCCGGACTACGTGATCAACGCCGGCGGGCTGTGCAACGTGTACGGTGAGCTGCAGGGCTGGACGCCCGAGCAGAGCAAGAAGAAGGCGGGGGCCATCTACGACACGCTCCTCCGCATCTTCCGGAGGGCACAGGCCGAGAATATCCCCACCAGCGAGGCCGCGGACCGGGTCGCCTGGCAGCGCGTCATCGAGGCGCGCAACCTCCGGCGCAGCCACGTCTAGTCCCGATCCACCTCCGTCGATAGCTTCGAGCCGCCATGGACCACTTGAAAAGCACAGACCCGGAGATCTTCGAGGCCATACGAGCCGAGGCGGAGCGCCAGTCCTCCCAGCTCGAGCTCATCGCCAGCGAGAACTTCGTCTCCCGGGCCGTTCTGCAGGCCATGGGGACCGTTATGGCCAACAAGTACGCCGAGGGGCTTCCGGGCAAGCGGTACTACGGCGGTTGCGAGCACGTGGACGTGGCGGAAGAGCTCGCCCGTAGTCGTGCCATGGAGCTCTTCGGGGCCGATCACGCCAACGTTCAGGCCCACTCCGGAGCTCAGGCGAACATGGCGGCGTACTTCGCCTTCCTGGAGCCCGGGGATAGAATCCTCGGAATGCACCTGAGTCACGGGGGCCACCTGACCCACGGATCGCCCGTGAACTTCAGCGGCCAGCTCTTCGAAGTGGTGGCGTACGGGATTCGCGAGTCCGATGGGCGAATCGACTACGACGCCCTCCGTGAGCAGGCATTAGAGGCGCGCCCGAAGATGATCGTGGCGGGGGCGAGCGCTTATCCTCGCATCCTCGATTTCGAGACCTTCGGCGAGATCGCACGAGAGGTGGACGCTTGCATGATGGTAGACATGGCCCACATCGCGGGGCTCGTGGCCGGCGAGCTCCATCCGAGTCCTGTGCCCCACTCCGACGTGGTGACCTCGACGACCCACAAGACGCTGCGGGGACCCAGGGGTGGGCTCATCCTCTGTAAGGAGGAGCACGCGAAGGCCATTGACAAGTCGGTCTTCCCGGGCACGCAAGGAGGCCCCTTGATGCACATCATCGCCGCGAAGGCGGTGGCGTTTAGGGAGGCGCTGCAGCCCGACTTCAAGAGCTATCAGCGCCAGATCGTCGCCAACGCCCGGGCCCTCGCCGAGGGTTTGTTGGAGCATGGACTCTTCCTGGTCAGCGGGGGCACCGACACCCACCTGCTTCTCGTGGACCTTTGCAAGAGTCACGAAGAGCTCACAGGCAAGGAGGCAGAAAAGGCTCTGGAGCTGGCGGGGATGACGGTCAACAAGAACACGGTTCCGGGAGAGACCCGGTCCCCGTTCGTCACCTCGGGACTCCGCATCGGGACCTCTGCCGTGACGACCCGGGGGCTTCGTGAAGCCGACATGCGACAGATCGCCGATTGGATCGTCACCGTGCTGGCCGACCCGACCGACGAAAACATGATCAGCGGTGTTCGCCGGAAGATCGACGAGATGTGCCAGGCATTCCCGCTCTATCAAGAGCTTGCAGCACGGGTCTAGCGGCCACTAGCGTCCGGGCCAGCCTGGCGCCAGGACGACGAGCGCGTAACATTTCCCCTATGACCGAGCTTCAATTTGCCGAAGAGGTCTTGGATCAGCTCCAAGAAAAGCACCCCCGTTTCCACGGGAAGGCGTACCTCTTTCTGCTTTCGTCACTCCACCAGGTGATGGAAGGGCTGGATGAGCCTCGGCACATCTCGGGCCAGGAGCTCGCCGACGGGGTCCGTCGTCTCGCCTTGGATCGCTTCGGACCCATGGCCAGGACCGTTTTGCAGCATTGGGGTATCCACACGACCGAAGATCTGGGCGACATCGTCTTCGCGCTCGTCGACTGTGGTGTCCTGATCAGGCAGGACGGGGACAGCCCCGAGGACTTCCGTGACGTTTTCGACTTCGAGGAAGCATTCGAGCAAAATTATCCCTGGAGTCCGGGGATCTGAAGGATCGGCCTTCGGGCCACATTCGATGTTGAGCACGACAACGGAGCGGCGCCTGCACGTCTGCCGGTTCGCCGGCAGGGGGCTCGCCAAACTCATAACGCTGTGGGGAGGGGTTTGGACATGCCGGAAGAATCTGGGTTTCCTACTTGCCTGAAGTGCGAACCGGGGATCCTGTTACCCCTTTCGGATTATGGACGCGACGGTGCTGCTATCCGTTATAAGGCCTGGGTGTGCTCCAACCCTGACTGCGGGTTCAACATCCGGATCGATAATGGGGAGATTTCGCTGGGACGCAGCATCGGCCAGAGCTACAAGTAGGTCCCTTCCTCCTGTCCGGCCTGACCGGCGTTCAGTGCCCGCCAGCCGCCTCTTCTCGTCGGACCTGCCACCACTGAACTCGAGCTCGACCCGGCCTGCCCGCGGGTTGGCCCGGTGCGGCGGAAGGTCATGACGGGGATCCCTATCCGGCCCTTCGGAGGACCACGCGTGTGGGCTCCGACCGGGGCGGAGGCGGCCGCGTTCGACCGCATGGCCATCGACGAGCAGGGCGTGCCCCAGGTCACCCTGATGGAGTGCGCAGGGCGATCCGCCGCACAGGTCCTCGATCGCCTCTTCCCGCGAGGCGAGGCCGTGGCGCTCATCGGGGCGGGAAACAACGGAGGCGACGGTCTCGTGCTTCTCCGAACGCTGCGCTCTTGGGGTCGACCCGTGAAGGCCGTGCTCGTCGCCGATCGCCCCGAGGACGATCCGCTGCTCCATGGCTGGGACGTGCCACTCCTGAGCGACGGCGGGGACGACGGGACGGGGGGTGCTCCCAGCGGGGGTGCTCCCAGCGGCGGGTCAGGCGACAGACGGCTGCTTGACTCCGTCCTGGGCGACGCCGCCGTTATCGTAGACGGGATCCTCGGCACCGGCATAAAGGGAGCGCCCCGGGCCCGCCAGGCCATGGCGATCCAGGCCATCAACCGATCCCCGCGCCCGGTCTTCGCGCTGGACGCACCCTCCGGCATCGATGCGGACACGGGGCGGATCGACGGGGAGGCCGTCGCTGCGCAGGTGACCGTGGCCCTGGGCTGGCCGAAGCTTGGCACCTTCCTACAGCCCGCCAGGACCAATGTCGGGCGGTTGATCGCCGTGGAGATCGGTTTCCCGCCCGCCGGCGAGAGCGCGTTTGGGGCGGCGGCGGTGACGCCTGCGTGGGCGTCCGAGCGGCGACCGCGCAGGGAGCCTGACACACACAAGAACCGGGTGGGTGTTCTACTTCTCGTTGCCGGCCGGTCCGGCATGGCGGGGGCGGCGGTAATGGCGGCCAGGGCAGCCCTGCGCGCAGGCATAGGCCTCCTTCGTGTCGCCTCGGCAGCGGAGAACCGGGAGATCATTCAGGGGTCGGTTCCCGAGGCTGTCTTCGTTCCCGGCGATGACCCGGAGGCGGTGAGGAAGGCGGCGGCGGCCTCACACGCCGTGGCCGCCGGTCCCGGTTTGGGAGACGGGGCCGAAGGGGCGGCGCTTCTCGAGGTGATTCTCGAGGCCACCGACGGCCGTCCGACGGTGCTGGATGCCGACGCGTTGAATCTGGCGGCTTCCGGTGAGGGTCCCGGCGTGGCTAGTTGGGCCCAGGGACGGGACGTGCTGGTGACGCCCCATCTCGGCGAGATGAAGGGCCTGTCGGGCCTGTCGGGGGAGACCATTGCGGAAGACAGGATGTCGGCCGCCAGGAC
The DNA here is from genome assembly GCA_965238005.1 of Longimicrobiales bacterium. Classification (GTDB taxonomy): domain Bacteria; phylum Gemmatimonadota; class Gemmatimonadetes; order Longimicrobiales; family Gaopeijiaceae; genus CBDCKN01. Next base: position 143,870 of record OZ250165.1, on the reverse strand, counting down.
CTTCGCGGCCCAGTCGGGTGCCACCGTTCTTCTCAAGGGCCTGCCGTCTATCGTCGTGCCCCCCCACGGCACGTGCTGGGTGGACACGGTGGGCACCTCTGATCTGGCCGCCGGGGGGATGGGGGACGTGCTCACGGGTGTGGCCGGGGCGCTTCTCGCCCAGGGCTCCGCGCCGGACGTAGCAGGCGCCCTCGCTCTCTACATGACAGGCAGGGCGGCGATCAGGGCGGACAAGGGCCCTGGCCTCACCCCGTCCGACGTCATCGAGGAGCTTCCCGCCGTGTGGGAGGAAGACGGCCCCGGTGAGACCGATCTGGGTCTGCCCTTCGTGATCTTCGACCAGGACGCCGCCAGGTGATGATGGCGCGCCCCCCCGGGGACTCGGGAGCGGACCGGACCACGCCCATGGGTCCGGGAGGAGAGTTCGATCTCATCCGGGCCCTACTCGGTGAGTCGGAAGACCTGGGTCCCGCCGTGCTCGTGGGTCCCGGAGACGACGCGGCCGTGCTGCAGACAGGGCGACTCGTGGTGAGCACGGACCTGTCGGTGGAGGACGTACACTTTCGCAGATCGTGGATCTCACTCGAGGAGGTGGGCTTTCGCGCGGTTACGGTGGCCGCCAGCGACCTCGCGGCCATGGCTGCCAGACCTGTAGGCGTACTGATCTCTCTGGCCGTATCGGCGGACGAGGCTGAGGCCGTGTCGGCGGAGCTGGGCAACGGCATCCGCAGCGCTCTCAGGGATCTCGGGATGGCCCTGGTCGGCGGGGACCTCACGGCCTCACCCGGACCGGTCGTCCTCGACGTCACGGTGCTCGGGGAGGCGACCGAGCCGGTCATGCGCCGGGGAGCCGTGGCCGGCGACGAGATCTGGGTGACGGGCGTCCTGGGTGGCAGCTCCGGAGCCGTTCGCGCATGGAATGCCGGCACGGAGCCGGGCCGCGGGCTGCGTGAGGCATTCGCGCGACCCGTCGCCCGTATCCAAGAGGCCCAATGGCTCGCCGAGCACGGCGACGTGCACGCCATGATAGACCTCTCCGATGGCCTTGCGGGGGATGCGGGCCATCTGGCCGCGGCGTCCGGGGTGTGCATCGAGATCGAGTCCGATCTGATACCGATCCACCCTGAGCTGGACGTTGGCGATGTCGACCTCGCCCTGTCCGGAGGGGAGGACTACGAGCTCTGCATCGCGTCTGCTCCTGGTGCCATGAGTCCTCTGGTCGAAGCATTCCGCGAGCGGTTCGAGACGCCGCTCACGCATGTTGGCCGTGTGCTCGAGGGCGAGGGCGTGCATATCGACGGGTGGAAATCCCTCGGCGGGGGTGGGAGCGGGGGTGGATTCGATCACTTCACGCCCAGGGAGGCCCCGTGCTGAGGTCGGCCTGGCTCCTCGCCGTCGGGGCTATCCTCACGGTATGGTATGCCGGCAAGGTCTACCTGCTGTCGTACTTCGGAACGAAGGAAGCCGTTTTCCGGGCCTGCGACCCGGCGGCCCGGAGCTGGGCCCGGGCGATTCTCAGGCTGGCCGGCGTTCGCGTACGCGTGGAAGACGTGGACAACCTCGACCCGGACGGCGCGATGATCATCGTCTCGAATCATGAGTCGTGGTTCGACGTCTGGGCGCTGGCGGGTTGGCTGCCCATTGATGCCCGCTTCCTGGCCAAGAAGGAGCTCTCGGGGATTCCGGTGTTCGGTCGCGCGTGGCGCGTGTGTGGCCACATCTCCATCGATCGGGGCGACCTGGAGTCCGCCATCGAGTCGCTCACGCGGGCGGGCCAGCAGATCCGGGAGGAAGGTCTGCACATGGTTTTGTTCGCCGAGGGCACTCGATCCGCCAACGGGGAGCTCCAGCCTTTCAAGAAGGGGCCCTTCGTTCTGGCCATCCAGGGGGGGGTGCCCATCGTTCCGGTGGCCATCATCGGAACCCGTCCCCTGATGCCCAAGGGGTCGTTCAGGATCGGGCGCGGCGAGATCCTGGTTCGGGTGGGGGAGCCCATCGACGTGACGGGCATGGAGTACGCCGATCGCGATCGGCTCACGCAGATGGCCCGCGACGCCGTGGTTGAGCTCAGGGGCGGCGAGGGCCGCACCTCGTCCCTGCCGGGCGAAGAGCCCGTGGAAGCGGTCCTGGAGTCACCAGGATCGTCACTGAACCGAGATGCGGGGCTGGAGGGACTCCGGCCTCTCGACGAGGAGAGAATAGAGCGTGTCAGCGATCATTGAGGTCCGTGGCCGGGAGATCCTCGACTCACGAGGCAATCCCACGGTTGAGGCCGAGGTGCTCCTGGAGACTGGAGTTCGGGGGCGTGCCGCCGTTCCCAGTGGAGCGTCCACTGGAGAGCACGAAGCCGTCGAGCTCCGCGACGGGGATCCGGACCGATACCTGGGCAAGGGCGTCCTCAAGGCCGTGGAGTCCATCAACACCGAGATCCGTGAGGCCATACGGGGCTTCGAGGCCCGGGAGCAACTGGATCTGGACCGAACCATGATCGATCTGGACGGGACCCCCAACAAGGAGCGCCTTGGAGCAAACGCCATTCTAGCGGTCTCGGTAGCGGCGGCCCGGGCGGCGGCCATCGAGAATCAGCTACCCCTCTATAAGTACCTCGGAACCTCGGAATCGAACGTGCTCCCGGTGCCCATGATGAACATCCTGAATGGCGGCGCCCACGCCCCGAACAACGTCGACATCCAGGAGTTCATGGTGATGCCCGTCGGCTTCGACAGCTTCTCCGAGGGCCTTCGCTGTGGTGTCGAGGTCTTCCACCACCTGAAGAGGGTCCTTTCCGAGAAGGGCCTCAACACGGCGGTTGGAGACGAGGGTGGGTTCGCTCCCGATCTACACAGCAACGAGGAAGCCATGGAAATCGTCCTGAGCGCCATCGAAAGGGCTGGGTTTCATCCCGGCGACGACGTGGTGCTGGCTATCGACGCGGCGGTCAGTGAGTGGGTCGAGGGGGACGAGTACGTCTTCAGGTGGTCCTCGGGAGAGCGCCGCGACGCCGCCGGCATGGTGGAGTTCTGGACCGACTGGATCGATCGCTACCCACTCCGTTCCCTGGAAGACCCGATGGGGGAGAACGACTGGGAGGGGTGGGAGCACCTCACCGACGCGGTGGGCGGGAGCATCCAGATCGTCGGGGACGACATCTTCGTCACCAACGTCAAGAAGCTCGAGAGAGGCGTCCGGAACGGGGTCGCCAACGCAGTGCTCGTGAAGGTGAACCAAATCGGGACCCTCACTGAGACCCTCCAGACGATTCAGCTCGCCGACGACTCGGGCTACAAGTCTGTCATCTCCCATCGGTCCGGCGAGACCGAAGACACCCTGATCGCGGACCTTGCGGTTGCCACGGGCGTGGGACAAATAAAGACAGGGAGTGCCAGTCGGACGGACCGTGTGGCCAAGTACAACCAGCTCCTCAGAATCGAGGAGGCGCTGGGCGCCTCGGCCACGTATCCGGGACGGAGCCTTTGGTCCAAGTAAAGCGATTCATCCTACCGGCTCTGGTCGGGCTCGCCGTGTACTTCGCGGTGTTCGGTGGGGAGTACTCCCTCTTCGATGTCCGGCAGGCGCGGGCGGAGCTCGAGGAGGAGGCCGAGCGACTCGCGGAGCTCAGGCGGGCGAACGACTCGCTCCGTGCCTGGGGGGACTCCCTCGAATCGGACTCCGCCGCCATCGAGCGACTCGCCCGCGAGCGCTACGGGATGATCCGCGAGGGCGAGGTTCTCTACCGAATCGCCCCGCCAGCCGATTCCACGGAGGACCCTGAGGGCCGCTGAAGCGATATCTTCCAGGGGGCCTCGGCCGGTGAAGTGGCAAGGCGTCCCCGTGCAGCCGAACGTCCTCGTCCGGCGAGCCGTCCCGCAGCCGCCTGTCTAGGCGTCCTCCTCGGGGGCCCCGGTGTCGGGGCCCCCGGTGTCCTCGTCCGATCCATCCGACTCGGCAGAGACCGTAGCCGGCTCGGAGGCCGGGTTGCCACTTCCGATGCCCAGGAACGCCTTCGCGGCCTCGGCGAGGATGGCCTGATCGGCGCCCGCCGGTAGAGCCGCTCCCTCGCTGGCTGCGTTCAACACCTCTTGCGAGGGTCGCTCACCGGATTTCCAACGCGCCCCGGCCTCGACGAGGGGCTGGAACAGGTCCATGGGGATGGGGAACACCGTCGTGGAGTTGTTCTCGGCCGCGATCTCGACCATCGTCTGCAGGAACCGGAGCTGGATGGCTACCGGATAGTGCTGGATGATCTCTGCCGCCTCGGCGAGCTTCGCCGCGGCTTGGGCCTCGCCGGCGGCGGCGATGACTTTGCCGCGGCGCTCCCGCTCTGCCTCGGCCTGCCTGGCCATGGCGCGCTTCATCTCGTGAGGGAGGTCGATGTCCTTGACCTCGACGGACGTGACCTCGATCCCCCAGGGGTCCGTCCCCTCGTCGATGATCCGGCAGACGACATCGTTGATCTTATCACGCTCCACCAAGATCTCGTCGAGCTCCGATTGTCCGATGACGCTCCTGAGGGTGGTCTGGGCGAGCTGGCTCGTGGCGAAGTAGTAGTCCTCGATCTCCACCACGGCCTTGGCCGGGTCCGCCACCCGGAAGTACACGACCGCGTTCACCTTAACACTGACGTTGTCCTTCGTGATGGTGTCCTGGGGTGCGATGTCCAGCGCAACGATGCGGAGGTCCATCTTCTTCATGCGCTCGATGGCGAAGGGGACCAGGAAGATGAGACCGGGGCCCTTGGCCCGGGTGAGCTTCCCGAGGCGAAAGACCACTCCCCGCTCGTACTCGTAGAGGACGCGGAGGCTGGAGAGCAGGGCCACTCCCGCTACGACGGCTGCGGGGATTAGAAAGGCTCCGAAGTCCATGAGACGACCCCTCTTGCCAGGAATGACTGTTGTCGTGTCGCACGTAGACTACGTGCCTGGAAGAATACCCCTTCACCCCTGAAATGACTCGCCGGAACCGTGCCCGAGCATCTTCGGATCCACATTACGAATGCCGCACGAAGGGGGCCGGGATCCGTCTTGACACCCCTGAGGTCTCCTTTCAGCTTTCGGGGCACGAAAACATGGGGGCGGAGTAGCTCAGCTGGTTAGAGCAGCGGAATCATAATCCGCGTGTCGGGGGTTCGAGTCCCTCCTCCGCTATTCTAGGCGCCACAACGGAAAACGGCCTCTCGGGTTCTCTCGGGGGGCCGATTTTCCTGGCCAGTGTGACCGCTGTGTGATGAAGCCTCCGTACGTATACTCACGGTATAAAGATACGTACGCTGTTCGGCGAGCTTCTAACGCGTAGCCACGAGCACCGTGGTTGGCCCGCCGATCGAGGTGGGCGAGGCTCCTTCGAGCATTGCGATCACACCGGACGGCAGCCGAGTCTATGTGACCAACTGGGCAAGCAACGACGTCACGGTGATCGACCTGGGCACGAGCGCGGTCGTCAAGTCGATCCCGGCACGCGATGGTCCCTTTGGCATTGTGATCACGCCCGATGGGCAACGCGCGTACGTTTCCCATATCGGCAGCCGAGATGTTCGGTGGTCGATCTCGCCACTGACGCGTTGGCTGGCGCTCCCATCCCAATGGGCCCCCGACCACAGGGCATTGCCATCACACCTGACGGCACGCGTGTCTATGTCGCTCTTTCTGTTCAGTGGCGGTGTTTCCGTGATCGACGCTACCACAGACACGATCCTTGGCGCTCCAATCTCAGTAGGCCGCTTTCCCAGTGAGGTGGCGATCACTCCCGACGGCCGCCGCGCCTACGTGACGAACATAGACTCAAACACAGTTTCTGTGATCGACGTTGCGTCGAACACGGTGATGCCTCAATACCTGTAGATGATGGACCCCTCGGCGTCGCGATTAGCCGGACGGAGCCATCGCATACGTGACAAACGTCCGAGGGGACTACGTTTCACTCGGTAATCAGCGTTTCCGTGGAGGAGGCTTTGCCCGCTTGGCTTCCGGTCGACATCTTGGTCGCCCAGCAGAAACCGCGCGCGACGTCAGGAGGTCCGTATCACGCCGACAGGAAGTACTGTCATTGTGTTTTTGGGACACCACCCTAGGCTAGCCACAGCATAACCAGAGATCGCCTGAGGCACTCATGTCCGTTTCGCCATCGAGGGGTCCGAGCCGGCGCCGGTTCCTCCAGCACTCCGCGTCGTGTGGCGCCCACTTCCTGCTGGCATTGAACTTTGCCCCCTCCTTCGTGCGCGAGGCTTTCGCGGGGTCGCCCAGAGGCGTGGTCCGGGCCGTGGAGCCGTGGGGTCGCATCGAGGAGATCGCCGAGGGCGTCTGGGTGGTGGTTTCGACGCCTCTGAAGGAGGGAGACTTCACGACGCTCTCCAACGGCGGTTTCATCGTGGGCCGCGATGGGATTCTGGCCGTGGAGGGATTGGCCAGCGTCGAGGGGGCAACATGGGTGGGTGACGCCGCGGAGCGACTCACCGGCCGCCGGCCTACCCATGTGGTGCTCAGCCACCATCACGGTGACCACTCGGTGGGGCAGAGCGGATACCGCGCCCGGCCCGGTGAGCTGCGGGTCCTGACCACCCACGAGACCCATCGGCTTCTCGCAGGCGAGGAGCGGGAGCGGCTGCTCCCCAACCTGATCATCGCGGATACGGAGAGGGTCACCGAGATCGATTTGGGCGGTCGGGTGGTTCGCGTCACCGTTCGTGAGGGACACACCTCCAGTGACGTTACGGTGGAGATAGACCATCCCAGGGTCGTGTGGTGTGGCGACCTCGTCTGGAACGGCCTCTTCCCGAACTATCGTGACGCCCGCCCCACGCGCCTGATCCGCCACGTACGGGAGATCCTCGTCGACCCTCAGGTGCTCTACGTGCCCGGTCACGGTGACACGTCCGACCTGGCCGGGCTCGCCCCTTACGTGGATCTCCTTGAGGATGTGGGAATGGCGGCCACTCGGGCGGTGGAGGCCGGGATCCCGGTGGCCGAAGCGGCCCGAGCCTATTCGGTCCCCGAGTCCCTGGGCGAGTGGGCCATGTTCAATCCCAGGTACTACGAGGTGGCCTTCGGCGCGTGGGAGCGGGATCTCCGGGGTGGCGGATGAGCTCCACCGTAGCTCTGGTCACAGGTTCTTCATCCGGGATCGGTCGCGCACTGGCCCTGCGCCTGGCCCGGCAGGGGTACTCCGTGGGGCTGGCGGCACGCCGTGAGGACGCTCTTCAGGCCGTGAAGGAGGAGATCGAGGCCCGTGGTGGGAAGGCTCGGGCGTTGGCGTGCGACGTTACGGATCCGGAAGCCATGCACCGGGCCGCGCGAGCGTGCCAGGAAGCCCTGGGGCCCGTCGACCTTCTCGTGGCCAACGCCGGGGTAAGCGAGGGCACCGATACCCATCGCCTGGTGGCGGAAGATGTCGAACGCCTCATGCGGGTCAACTTTCTTGGTGCCGTCTACGCCGTGGAGGCAGTGCTCCCCGGCATGTTGGAGCGGAAGAGAGGCCATCTCGTGGCCGTGTCCAGCCTAGCGGGATTCGGAGGCCTTCCGAAGACGGCGGCATATGCGGCATCGAAGGCGGCGCTCCGGATCTTCTTCGAGAGTCTTCGGCTCGACCTGAAGGACGATCCGGTGCACGTCACCGTGATCTCGCCAGGGTACGTGCGCGCCTCCGAGACGTCGAAGTACGTGGACAAGAGGCCCTTTCTAGTCGAACTCGACGACGCCGTGGAGCGGATGTACGGAGCCATCGCCACCCGTCGTCCTTCACTGCTTTTCCCTGTGCCCCTCTCTTCCGCCGTCTGGGCGGGCCAAGCGCTACCCCGCGGCCTGTACGACCGGTTGGCGGCGCGGATACGCCGGGACAGGCGGGAGTAGGTCTCACGACCGCGTAGTGCGGAGTAGCGGCCGGGCTACGACGGTCCGTAAGTTGCCCCGGTGGGGCGCTCATCCCAACGACCTCGAGGAGTCTGCGATATGGATTATCGAGCCAAGGCATTGCTCGATGAACGAAGAGAGGAATTGGCACGGGCGCTGGGCCGCAAGCTCACGGTTCCGACTCCGTCCGACGGCCCTGAGCTGTCAGACTCCGAGCGAGAACACCTCAAGGCCGGGGCCACCGAGCTATACGTGAACGAGCTCGCCTGGGAGAATATCACAGATGAGGAGCAGGTCGAGGGAGAGCCCTTGTCCGAGTTGACGTTCCCCGGATTCCTCGCCTATGTCCGTGGCCTGCTCCTGGAGCAGGTCATGCCCGACTCCCTGGCTCCCGCTAATCCCCGACCGGAAGTCGTGGAAGAGGTGGTGGGGTTCCTGGCCGAGCGTGTCGTGGCGCTCCAGGACCCGAAGGAGCACCCCGAAGACGAGGACGCCTTACGGACGGAGCGGGATCTGGCTCTGACCGACCGGCTCCTCGACCTGGTGCTCTTTCGTCTCCACGGGGTCGACCCGGCCGACGTAGAGGGCTTCAGGGACGGGGCGTCAGCGTCCTGAATCGTCGGACCCGTGGCCTCACTCCAAAGGCGGCGACCAGGCCATTCCTACCTGGCTGGCAGTCCGCTCTTCATCGCCCACCGGGGCGGGGGCCACATGGCCCCGGAAAACACCATGGCGGCATTCCGACTAGCTGTGGAGGGGTGGGGTGTCGACATGCTCGAAACCGACGCGCACCTGACCGCCGACGGCAAGGTCGTGCTGATCCACGACGCGACGGTGGATCGGACGTGTAACGGAATCGGGCCCATCGCCTCCATGTCGTGGCAGCAGGTGAAGGCCCTTGACGCGGGCTTCCATTTCCGAGACCTCGACGGTGAGACGTCGTTCCGGGGAAAGGGTATTCGCGTGCCCTCCCTGGAGGAGGTCCTCGACGCCTTTCCGGACACACGGGTGAACGTGGAGACGAAGTCTCCGGACGTGGCACGCCCCCTCCTGGAGGTGATCCGCCGGCATAACGCCACGCATCGGGTGTTGGTGGCGGCCGAGGTGGAAGCCTGGCGCAATGACGCTCATGGCTACACGGGGCCGTGGGGTGCCTCTCGGCGGGACATCGCCTGGTTCTGGTGTGCCAGCCACGCACGGATGATGGGGACGCTGCGACCCAGGTTCGATGTCCTTCAGGTGCCCGAGCGCTGGCGTGGTCTGCGGGTGGTGACACCGAGGTTCATCTCCCAGGCCCATCGCCTCAACGTCGCCGTCCACGTATGGGTGGTGGACGACGAGGGGGATATGCGACGACTCCTCGACTGGGGTGTCGACGGCCTCCAGACCGACCGTCTCGACATCCTCGCACGGGTCCTGGCGGATGTGGCCCGCCGCCCTTTCGCCTCTCCCTCGTCCGAGGTCGAAGTCGAGGGATGAGCCATCGGCATGCGCTGGCGCGTGACTTCGAGGAGCACGTGGCCCAGCGAGGGTTCTTCTCAGAGGGTGACAAGATCCTCGTGGCCGTGTCCGGGGGGCTGGATTCCCTCGTTCTGCTTCATCTTCTGCGATTCACACCGGGACTTCCCAGACTCCATCTCATCGTCGGGCACTTCGATCACCGTATGCGGCCCGAGAGCTCAGGCGACGCCTCGTGGGTCCGTGGAGTGGCCCAGGCTTGGGATCTTCCCTTTCGTGAGGGCGTGGCGGAGGCCGGCCTTGCCGGCGAAGGGGAGGCCCGAGAGGCCCGCTACGAGTTTCTGGAAGCGGAGCATCGAGCGTTGGGAGCCCGGTGGATCGTCACTGCCCACCACGCCGACGATCAAGCGGAGACCGTGCTCTTCCGTATCGCTCGTGGCACGGGCCTTCGCGGCCTCGCAGGCATTCCGGAGCAGAGGGCACCGGGAATCCTGAGGCCTCTGCTACGGTTCACGCGGGATCGCCTCGCACGGTATGCGGAATCCGTAGGGATCGAGCCGCGCCTCGATCCGTCCAACGAAGATCCTGCCTTCGCCCGGAACGTGATCAGGCACGAGGTACTGCCCCGCCTCGAGGCCGCGGTAGCCCCGGGCACTCGGGGCTCCCTGGTGCGGCTGGCGCGCATCGCCCAGAGAGAAGAGAGGGCGTGGCAGTCGATCCTCGCAAAGCTCCTGGACGACTTGATCGTGGAGTCGAGCGACGCCCGCATCGTCGTTGATCGGGTCTCCTGGCTCGCGTATGATTCGGAGGTTCATGCCCGCGCGCTGCGGGCGCTCTCGGCCCGCTTGGGGGTACGGCTCGATGAGGCCGGAACTCGGGCGGCCGTTGCGTTTGCAAGCGCGGGCGCTAGCGGTAAGGAGCACTGGATCACAGGGCTCCTCAGGTTGCACCGCGCGTTCGATCATCTCGTGCTCGAGCTCATCAGGGAGCGAGGCGACGACGGCTCGCTTGAGATCGGCGAACCCGGAGAGGGTCGAGGGGGTTTCGTGATTAGAGGGCGGGACTGGTCGGCCACTTGGTCGCTCACCGAGGCGCTCGAGGGAACGTGGGTCGAGCGGTTCTCCCTGGCAGAGCTCGAGTTTCCCCTCCGGATGCGGGGGTGGAGCCCCGGAGACCGGGTGCGGTACTCGTACGGATCCAAGAAGCTGAAGAAGGTCTTCGGAGAGGCACGCGTACCCCTGGTTGAGCGGTCTCGGGTCCCCGTCGTGGTGGACGGCCGTGGCCGCGTGCTTTGGGTTCCCGGCGTGTCTCGCTCATGCCAGCACGTCCCGGCCGAAGAGGAAAGTGCGTTCGCCATTTCGTTGTCCACATCGGAGGATCGGTGACTACCCAGGCGAGGTTGGGGGGACAGGCGCTGAACCGCATCGTCTACTCGGAGGAGGCGATCGCTCGGCGCGTCGAGGAGATGGGTCGAGAGATCACGGAGACCTACACCGAGGACGACGATCTGCTGGTGCTGGGCCTGCTAAAGGGCTCGTTCATATTCCTGGCCGACCTGGTGCGATCCATCGACCTGCCGCTTCATGTCGACTTTCTGGTGGCGTCGAGCTACGGCAGTGACACCATGAGCAGCGGCAACGTACAGCTTCTCTATGATTCGGAGGCGACGCTGGAAGACCGGGCGGTGATCATCGTCGAGGACATCGTCGACAGCGGAAACACCATGAACCGCCTCGTCCCGCTGCTGGAAGAGCGAGGTCCCAAGAGCCTGGAGATCTGTGCCCTTCTGCACAAGCGCATCAGCCAGCTTGCGAAGGAGCCCCGCTGGGTGGGCTTCGACGCCCCGCGGGAGTTCTTGGTGGGCTACGGGCTGGATTTCAGCGAAAACTTCCGCCACTTGCCCTATATTGCAAGTTTGTGAGCGTCGGTGGGACTCCGACGCCGTTCCAGGTGTAGCAGAAACACATGGCTGAACAAGACCCACTTCGCACGCCGAACGACGGATCTCCAATGAGCCGGTTCTCAAGGACCGGTGCCTTCTGGCTGCTTCTCGTCCTCATGACGGCTCTCGCCTTCCAGTTCATGCGGGGGCAGAGCGACGTGGCCGTCGAGTTCACGTACACGGAATTCAAGGCGCAGCTCGACGCGGACAACATTCTCGAGGTCACGGTCGTCGAGAGCCGCCTGATCGAGGGAGAGCTGCGGGCGCCGCGGATCGAAGAGGGCCAGGAGTTCCAGAAGTTCACAGTGATGCTCCCGGGCGAGATCACTCCCGATCTCCTCGCCGACCTGGAGCAGCACGAGATCGAGATCTCGGGTAAGCTGGAGACACGCGGTTGGGGGACCCTCCTACTGGGCGTGTTGCCCTGGCTGCTCTTCATCGCGTTTTGGATCTGGATCTTCCGCACGATGCAGGGTGGGGGAAACAGGGCGTTCCAATTCGGACGCTCCAAGGCGAAGCTCATCGCGCCGGACACGCCCACGGGCACCTTCGCGGACATCGCCGGGGCGGACGAAGCGAAGGAAGAGCTCGAGGAGATCATCGAGTTCCTCAAGGACCCGCAGAGGTTCTCGCGCCTCGGTGGCCGGCTGCCCAAGGGTGTCCTGCTCGTGGGTCCTCCGGGCACCGGAAAGACGCTGTTGGCCCGTGCCGTGGCGGGAGAGGCCGCGAGGCCGTTCTTCCAGATGTCCGGGTCCGACTTCGTCGAGATGTTCGTCGGTGTGGGAGCGTCCCGGGTCCGTGACCTGTTCGAGCAGGGCAAAGCCCACGCCCCCTGCATCATCTTCATCGACGAGATCGACGCGGTGGGACGGCATCGTGGAGCCGGCCTGGGAGGCGGGCACGACGAGCGCGAGCAGACCCTCAACGCCCTCCTGGTCGAGATGGACGGCTTCGAGGCCAACGAGGGCGTGATCCTGCTGGCGGCGACCAATCGACCCGACGTTCTCGACCCAGCCCTCCTTCGGCCCGGCCGTTTCGACCGCCAGGTCGTCGTGGACCTCCCGGACATCAGGGGCAGAGAAGGGATCCTTCGGGTCCACGCCAAGAAGCTACCGCTGACCGGAGACGTGGAGCTCAAGGCCGTGGCCAAGGGCACTCCGGGTCTCAGCGGCGCGGATCTGGCCAACATCTGTAACGAGGCGGCCCTCCTGGCTGCTCGCGACGGCAGCAACAAGGTGAGCAACGCCCACTTCGAAGAGGCGAAGGACAAGGTCATGCTCGGGGCCGAGCGGCGCAGCATGGTGCTCACGGACTCGGAGCGGAGGCTCACGGCATACCACGAGGCGGGCCACGCCGTTGTCGGCCTCCGTCTGCCCGGCATGGACCCGGTCCACAAGATCACCATCGTGCCTCGTGGGCGGGCCCTCGGCATCACCGCGAGCCTGCCGGAGGAAGACCGCCACTCGTATACGAAAGAGTGGCTCCAGGGGCAGCTGTGCATGCTCTTCGGGGGGCGTGTCGCCGAGGAGATGGTCTTCGGGCCCAACCAGATCACCACGGGAGCGGGCAACGACATCGAGAGGGCCACGGCCCTGGCCCGCCAGATGGTGACCCGATTCGGCATGTCCGACCTCATCGGTCTCATGGCCATCGGGCAGGCGGATCAGGAGGTCTTCCTGGGCCGTGACCTGATCCAGCGCCGGGAGGTGTCGGAGCACACGGCCCAGCAGGTCGATCAGGAGATCAAGCGTGTGCTTGACGAGGCCCACGAGAGCGCTCGGGCGCTGGTCACCGAGCACCGCGATCTGTTGGAGGAACTGGCCCAGGCGCTCCTGGGCCGGGAGACGCTGGATGCCGCCGAGATCGCGGCTTTGGACGCCGGCGAGGAGCTCCCGCCCCTGGCGACCCCCGAGTACGATGAGGAGGGCGAGGGAGCGGCTTCTTCATCCGACGCCACCGACGATTCTGCCGTCGAGGAAGGCACGGCGGAGGACACTGCCGTCGAGGAGGGCGCAGCGGAGGACACTGCCGTCGAGGAAGGCACGGCGGAGGACACTGCCGTCGAGGAGGGCGCAGCGAAAGACACTGCCGTCGAGGAAGGCACGGTTCTGGAGGGGGCCGCGCTGAAAGGGCCGGGCGGCGAGGACTCGAGCGCCGAGGAGTCGAGCCCCGACACCGTACGCACCCCCGCGGTCCGGCTCCGTGTCGAGGATCCGGAGGCAGGCGCCTCCAGCTAGCTGATCCAAAGTGTCCCGACTCTGGAATCAGCTGCAGTTCTTCCTTCCGGGGCCGCTCGACCTCCTCCAGATCCTCCTTGTCGCGTTTCTGCTCTACAGGATTCTGCTGATTATCCGGCGAACCCGGGCGATGCAGATCCTTCTGGGACTGCTCGTCCTGGCTGCAGCGTATTTCGTCTCCCAGGTCCTCCGGCTGACCCTCATCGAGTACATCCTGGAGTCGGTCTTCAGTTACGGGGTCATTGCGGCTCTGGTCGTGTTCCAGCCCGAGCTGAGGACCGCCTTGAGCCGTCTCGGCCGGAGTCGCCTGATCCGCATGGTCAATCCGATGCAGGAAAGCCAGCTGATCGACGAGATCGTCCACGGTGTCGAAGAGCTCTCTCGCAGGAAGATGGGCGCCATCATCGCCATCGAGCAGGAGGTCGGCCTCGACGAGTACGGTCAGACCGGTAGCCGGGAGAGGGTCCGCGTTTCGTCCGAGATGCTTCAGACGATCTTCACGGCCGGGAGTCCCCTGCACGACGGAGCGGTGATAGTGGTGGGAGACGAGATACGGGCAGCCGGTGCGATCCTTCCTCTGACCCAGTACGCGGTCGCCGACAAGTCCCTGGGTACCCGCCACCGTGCGGCCATCGGCCTCAGCGAGGAGACCGACGCTCTGGTCGTCGTGGTCAGCGAGGAGACCGCCCGGGTATCGGTGGCGCAGCACGGCCGGCTGGAGCGGGATGTGGAAACGGCGCGACTCAGGGAGATCCTCGGTGGTACGTTACCCGAACGCCCGGCGGCCCTGGCCCCAACCCTCGCGTGAGGGTGCTTGCGAACCTGGCCTGAAAGCCCAAATCCTTTGATGTCGTATGATCTGGCAGATGGTCTAGGAATTTTCGGGACGGCGCACTAGATTGGCGCGTCTTCACTCAGATGACCGTCGGCAGGCCGGCGGTACCGGGACCGTTGCACAAAGGAGCGTCGCTTGGACGCGAGCCAATACCATCTTTTGTCGCTGTTCTCCGATGGCGGCCTGATGATGTATCCCCTGGTGCTCTGCTCGCTCGTCGCGCTTGGTGTGATCATTGCGAAGGCGTGGACCCTCTCGGTCGCCCACAGCAGCACCCAAGCCGTTCTCGCCGAGGTCGACGAGGCTGCTCGCGAGGGTCGGCTCGATGAGGCGCTCGAGCTGGCGGCCGCCCGACCGGGACCGGCTGCCGCCATCCTCGTGGCGGGATTGCGAAAAATCAAGGCAGAGGAAATCGAGCTAAATGAGATGGAGCAAGCCATCAAGACCACGGGGACCATCGAGTTGGGCTTCCTCGAGCGGGGACTCGTGATTCTGGCTACCGTGGCCAACGTCGCTCCCCTCATGGGCTTCTTAGGTACCGTGGTCGGGATGGTCCTGGCCTTCGCGTCCATCGAGGCGGCCGGTGACGTAGATCCGACGCTGGTAGCGGGCGGGATCAAGGTCGCGCTGCTGACCACGGCGACGGGCCTCCTGATCGCAATTCCCGTCAACATCGGCTACAATTTCTTCGTCTCCCGCATCGACGCGCTGATCGTCGACATGGAGCAGGGAGCGCAGAAGGTCCTCGATCTGGCTTGGGATCTCTCGAGTGGCTTGGAGGCCGCCCCGGCTGGCTTCGCTCCAGCCGCCGAGCGATCCGCGTTCACCCCACAACCCGGGGACGAAGGCACAGGATCCGGAGACGCCGGGCCCGCAGAGGACTAGAGGAACCTTTACGTCGCACCGCCGGTAACTGAGCACACATACGAGGGCTGAAGAATGGCCGTTCTCAAGAACAAGAAGTCGAAGGTCAGCGACGAGGTCCCCTCTGCGTCGATGGCGGACATCGCGTTCCTGCTCCTGATCTTCTTCCTGGTGACCACGACCTTCCCGAAGGACAAGGGCCTCGCCATCGTTCTTCCGGAGGAGGCGGAAGAGATCGAGGTCAGCCAGAAGAACATCCTCCACATCATCATTCAGGCGAACGGAATCGTCGACCTGAAACGCGGTGAGAGCCCGCAGATCCAGCAGGTCCGGCCCAACGCCCTCGAAGGGATCTGGCGCCAGGAAGTCGCGGAGAACGCCAACCTCATCGCCGCCGTGAAGACGCATCCCGACGCACCGTACAAGTTCATGGTCGATGTGCTGGACGCGCTTCACACCGCCGGTGCCGAGCGTGTCTCCCTACAGCTCCTGGAGGGCTAGCGACAATGGCGCTCCAAGGCGGATTCAAGCGTAAGTCGCAGGCGTCGTCGGACGTTCCCAACTCGTCGATGGCTGACATCGCATTCTTGCTTCTCATCTTCTTCATGGTGACGACGGTCTTCCAGAGGGATCGGAACCGGCCCATCGTCTGGCCGGTGGCCGAGGCCACGGAGAGGATCGACGAGAAGCTGAAGAACATCCTCAACATCTGGGTTGAACGGGACGGAGGCGTTTTCATCAACGACCGTCCGTTCGACATGGAGGACATTACTGCTACGGTAGGCCCCCTATACGTAGCGTCGGACCGAGCCCTGGTCATCTCCATTCGAGGAGATCGGGAGGTCCCCTACCTGACCATTGACCAGGTCCAGAAAGCATTGGTCGCCGCGGGAGTTGTCCGAGTGGTGTTCGCCACGGCACTCGAGCAGCGCATGACGAGGGAGAGACGATGAACGCTCAAGCTGTACCCGCCGGGTTTGGGGCCGGCAGGCTCGAGACCGAAAACGATCGATTCAAACGATCTTTCAGCTCGTGGTTCTGGGGGTCGATGATCGCCGCCACGGTGGTCCACTTCCTGGCCTTCCAGTTCTGGCCCACGCTCACGGCCGACGACACGTCGTTCAGCAGTGACGAGCTCGAGACCATCGAGCTTCCGCCGGAGATCGAGATTCCGCCTCCGCCCGAGAGGATCGCACGCCCGGCGACGCCCGTGATCGCGACCACCGAAATCGACGAGGACATCACGATCGCGCCGACGACGTTCGAGGATAACCCGGTTAACAACCTGCCGCCGCCGCCTACCGATCGGCCCATCAACATTGCGGCTGCACCAGTCTTCACGCCCATGACTGTGAAGCCGGAGATCAAGAACCGGAGTGAGGTGATCCGGGCCATGACGCGTGCCTATCCACCGATCCTTCGTGACGCCGGTATCGGGGGGCGGACCTTGGTCTGGTTCTTCATCTCCGAAGAGGGCCGGGTCCTGGACAAGCGCATCGCCACTAGCTCGGGTCACGAGCAGCTCGACAATGCGGCCCTGGAGGTTGCGGGCATCTACGAGTTCACGCCCGCTCTGAACCGCGACAAGGTGGTCAAGGTCTGGGTCCAAATTCCCATTACCTTCGAGGTCCTTTAGCGGCCGGGCTCGAGGGTTCCGAATTGCGACCCCGCCGGCGTGGCCGGCGGGGTCCTTTTTTGACCGGTACCGTCTCCTAAAGCGATACGATAGAATGATCACGCCCATGTACGAGGCACGGCTCGAACGTTCCCTCGAGGAGATCCGGGAGAGGGTCGTCCGAGCGGCGGAACGGAGTGGACGGGATCTCGACGGGGTTACCTTGGTGGCAGTGACCAAGGCGCATAGCCTGGAGGCCGTTCATGCCGCTCTGGCGCACGGCCTCTTCGATCTGGGGGAGAACAGGATCGAAGAGCTCGCGGAGAAAGCGGCCGCCATCGGAGACGAGCGGGTTCGGTGGCACATGATCGGTCATGTGCAGCGCCGCAAGGCGCCGCGCGTCGTGGGGGTCGCCGAGCTGGTCCATTCGATCGACTCTCTCCGATTGGCCCAGCGCCTCTCCAACGCGGCGGAGGAATCCGGCGAAAGACAGCCCGTGCTGATTCAGGTGAACACTTCCGGCGAGGAGACCAAGGGCGGCCTTCCGGGGCAGGGGATCGGAGACGACCTGAGAAGCATCCTCGCGTTACCGGGAGTGGAGGTGAGGGGCCTCATGACGATGGCTCCGTTCACGGACGACGAGAGGGTGCTGCGGAGCACGTTTCGGGGTGTTCGCGAGCTCCATGAAGAGCTCCGGCAGCTGGACGGATACGCCGGGGAAGAGCTCTCAATGGGAATGACCAACGACTTCGAGATCGCCATAGAGGAAGGCAGCACGATGATACGCCTAGGGACCGCTCTTTTCGGGAGACGAACAGCATGATCGAGCTCACACCGCTGGACGTACGGAAGAAGCGAGGTGACTTCGCCAAGGCTCTCCGCGGCTATGATGCCCAGGAGGTGGACGTCTTCCTCGAGCTCGTGGCTGAGCGGATGGAGGTACTCGTGAAGGAGAACCTCCAGCTCAGGGAGCGTAGCGAGAGGCTCGGGGAGCAGGTCAACGCTCAGGAAGGCCGGGAGCACGCGGTGCAGGAGGCACTCGTCACGGCCCAAGAGCTGCGCCAGGACGTGAAGGAGCAGGCCGAGCGGGAAGCCCAATTTCTGGAGCGGGAGGCCCATGGGCGCATCGAGCAGACGCTGCAGGCGGCCGACAGGCTTCTCGACGAGCGCCGGGTGGCGCTGAAGGAGCTGGAGAGGCACCGGATCCTCTTCCTCAAGGCCTTCCGCACCTTGCTCGAGAGAGAGCTGGACGCAGTCGAGGTCGAATCCAGCCGGACTCCGCTGGAAGACGTCACCCTCGATCTGGAGCTGGGACGTGGCAGCTGGACCGTCGTGGAGGAAGAGGAGGCCGACGACGAGTCAGCAGAGGCCGTCGCTGCTGCCGAAACCGCCGAGGCGGTCGTCTCCGACGATGACGAAGATGCCGACACTGTTGAAACAGTCGACATGGTTGATGACGAGCTCGCCGGCGCCGAAGAGATCGAGTCTTCCGAGGCGGCGGAGGGGAAGGCCGTGGAAGACTCCGGGGGTGAGGACTCGCTGTGGCTCTCGTCCGTCCTGAAGCGGGACCAGCAGGAGACGGACTGAGGATGGAGTGGGATCGCATCCAGGAGAGCACTCGGGCGATTCGAGATCGCACGTCGGCCGAGCCTCGTATCGGGATCGTCCTGGGCACTGGCCTCGGAGCCATCGCCGACGAGATCGAGGTGGAGACGGCGATCTCATACGAGGACATCCCTCACTTTCCGATTCCCACCGTGGAGAGCCACTCCGGCCGTCTGCTGTTCGGGACCCTGGAGGGACAGCCGGTGGTGGCCATGCAGGGGCGCTTTCACCGCTACGAGGGCCACGACCTCCGCGACATCACCCTGCCCATCCGCGTCATGGGTAATCTGGGGGCCGAGACGCTCATCGTTTCCGCTGCGGTGGGGGGAATGCACCCGCTGTGGGCTCCCGGCGATCTGGTCGTCCTGGACGACCACATCAACCTGTTGGGCGACAATCCGCTGGTCGGGGAGAACATCGACGCCCTCGGACCGCGATTCCCCGACATGTCGGAGCCCTACGATCGGGAGCTGGAGGGACTCACGATAGAGACGGCCCTGGAGATGGCCATTCAGCTCCGCCGGGCCGTATACGTGGCGGTGGTCGGACCCAGCCTGGAGACCCGGGCCGAGTATCGCATGCTCCGTCGGATAGGAGCCGATGTGGTGGGAATGTCGACGGTGCCGGAAGTGATCGTCGCCCGACACATGGGAATGAAGGTGCTGGGACTCTGCATCATCACCGATCAGTGCCTCCCCGATGCCCTGGAGGAGGCGGACGTGCAGACCATCATCGCCACCGCCACGGAGGCGGAGCCGAGGCTTACAAAACTCATCCGGGCCGTAATCGCGCGGATCTGAATACATCGAAGACCAGAAGGCTGTTGAAGGAGTACAGTGGGTCGCGCACAGGGCGCTTGCGCGCGTTCAGGCAGGGAACGACGACGAGTCGTAGCCGAGCTACGGCGAGGAGGAGAGACGCAGGATCAACCGCGCAACCGCCCTGTGCCCAACACAATGTCAATATGAACTTACATGTTCGTGGGTTGCGGTGGCACGGCCCCGACCACGCTTCGCGTGGTGCCCCCGTTGTTGGAGCTCCTAACCGTAGCGACGGCTATGGCGTCGTCGCTCCGCCTAGGATCTGGGGCCGTGGCATCCCGGGTACCCGTGCGGTAGCACGGGTGGCGACCCGCTGTACTCCTTCAACAGCCTTCTAGGCACGAGTCGATGCGCTACCCGGAGATGCCCGAAACACTTCTCGCTCTCGAAGAGGAGACCCTCGGCCGTTGGCGGGCGGAGGATCTCTTCCGCCAGACGCTCGAGGCGACCAAGGACGGCGAGCCGTTCGTGTTCTTCGAGGGGCCGCCCACGGCCAACGGAAAGCCCGGCCTCCACCACATAATCAGCCGGACCATCAAGGACCTGGTATGCCGGTTTCGGACCATGAAGGGCAGGAGCGTCACCCGAATCGCCGGCTGGGACACGCACGGCCTGCCGATAGAGATCGAGGCCGAAAAGCGGCTGCGAATCAATGGTAAACCCGAGATCGAGGCTCTGGGCATCGCGGAGTTCAATGAGGCGTGCCGGAGCTCGGTGTTCACCTACAAGGAGGATTGGGAGAACCTGTCCGAGCGCATCGGATACTGGCTCGATTACTCGCGTCCCTACGTCACCTTCCATCCGCGCTACGTGGAGAGCGTCTGGTGGATCCTCAAGCAGTTGGCGGATCGTGGGCTTCTCTACAAGGGATACAAGAGCGTTCCGTACTGCCCCCGTTGCGGCACCGCGCTCAGCTCCCACGAGGTGGCTCAGGGCTACCGGGACATCGAGGACCCGTCCCTCCACTTCCTCTGTCAGTGGCTCACGCCGGACGGTGACCCCGATCCCGAGGGGAGAGCCTTCGTGGTGTGGACCACCACCCCGTGGACCGTCCCCTCGAACACGGGACTCGCCGTTCACCCGAACCTGACGTACGTGGAGGTCAAGCGAGACGGCCGGATTCTGGTGTTGGCGGAAAATCGACTCGAAGCGGTGATGGGCGAGGGCGCCGATGTGGTGCGGCGCTACAAGGGCACCGAGCTGGCAGGAGGCCGGTACGCGCGTCCCCTCGAGGTCGTGGCCATGCCCGCCGACCCGCAAAACGGCTGGACCGTCGTCAACGAGGACTTCGTCAGCTCGGAGGACGGGACGGGCATCGTGCACATGGCCCCGGCCTTCGGGTCCGACGACTATGCGGCGGGACAGCGCCACGGCCTGCCCATGCTCAAGCCCATCGACGAGGCCGGGCGCTTCCTACCCGACGTGGAGCTCGTCGGGGGCGTATTCGTGAAGGACGCCGATCCGGCGTTGGTGGAGGCCCTCGACAAGAGAGGGAACCTGTTCCGTTGCGACACCGAGGTTCACTCGTACCCACACTGCTGGAGGTGTGAGTCGCCCCTCCTCTACATCGCCAGGAACTCCTGGTTCGCCGCAACGTCCACGCTCAAGGACGAGATGCTCGCGAACAACGACGCCGCGAACTGGTTCCCTCCGGACGTGGGCGAAGGACGGATGGGAGAGTGGCTCAAGGGCAACGTGGACTGGGCTCTCTCGCGGGATCGCTACTGGGGCACTCCGCTTCCGGTCTGGGTGTGTGACGCCCAGGAGGACCACCTGGAGTGGATCGGCAGCTTCATAGAGCTCGAGGAGCGCGCCGGTCCTCTGGGCGAGGACTTCGATCCGCACCGCCCGTACATCGACGAGTTCACGTGGAGCTGTGCCCAGTGTGACGGCACCATGCGAAAGGCGCCCGAGGTGGTCGACGCCTGGTTCGACTCAGGGTCGATGCCCTACGCACAATGGCACTACCCCTTCGAGAACGAAGACGAGTTCGAGCGGCACTTTCCGGCCGACTTCATCTGTGAAGGGCTCGACCAGACCCGGGGCTGGTTCTATTCGCTTCTCGCCATCTCAACCATGCTGGAGAAGGGGCCTCCCTTCAGGAACGTGATCGTCAACGATCTGATCCTCGACGCCGAGGGCCAGAAGATGTCCAAGTCCCGGGGGAATACGGTCGATCCTTGGGACGCCATCGGCGATCATGGGGCCGACGGCATCCGCTGGTACTTCATCACGGCCAGCAACCCCTGGGTCCCGAAGCGGTACGATCCGGTGGCGGTCCAGGAGATCTCCCGCAAGTTCCTGGACACCCTCTTCAACACCTACCGGTTCTTCAGCCTCTACGCCAACGCCGAGGACTGGGCACCATCGGACGACGATCCGGTGCCGGGTGACCGCAGCCTCCTGGACCGCTGGCTTCTCTCACGCCTGATGTCCGTGGTGGCCGAGGTTCGCGAGGAGTTGGACTCGTACCAGATCACCCGTGCCTACCGGACCCTGGGGGAGTTCGTGAGCCATGAACTCTCGAACTGGTACGTGCGCCGATCGCGCCCCCGGTTCTGGGGAAACACGGACGACTCGGACGCGCGGGCCGCGTTCCGGACGCTCTGGGAGGCGCTCCGCACGGTCTGCCTCCTGGCGGCGCCGGCGACGCCGTTCGCGGCCGACTGGATTCACCATGGGCTCACGGGAAGGAGCGTTCACCTGGAGTCCTTTCCTGATGCGGATGTCGACGGGAGCGACCGGACCCTCGAGGACGAGATGGAGGCGGTCCGTGCCATGGTCTCCCTGGGCCGGGCGGCTCGTGAGGAGGTCAAGATCCGCGTGCGGCAGCCGCTCCAGAGGCTCTTGGCCGTAGTTCCGGGTGACCTGGAGATCCGCCTCGAGATCCTGGGCCTCCTGAGGGACGAGCTCAATGTGAAGGAGGTGGACTTTCTGGCCTCCGCCGAGGGGTTGGTCTCTCTGGTCGCGAAGCCCAACTACAAGGCCCTCAGCCCTCGCTTCCAGAAGGACACCGAGCTCGCGGCCGCTTCGATCCGGAGCCTCCCACCGGCCGCTCTGGAAGCGTACCGGAGCGGAGAGCCGGTCTCCATCGAGGTGGCGGGACGAACTACACACCTCGGGGCCGGGGACCTCGAGGTGACCGAAGAGTCGAAGGGCGAGCTCGTGGTGCGCTCCGAGGGAGGCTACACCGCGGCATTAGATCCCGTTCTCGACGACGATCTCCGTGCGGAGGGACTGGCCAGAGAGCTTGTCAACCGCATTCAGCGCCTGCGTAGAGAGGGCGGTCTGGAGATCACCGACCGGATTCGACTGGCCATCTTCGGGCCGGACGAGATCCAGGCCGCGGCCGACGACTACCGGGATTTTATCTGCGGAGAGACGCTGTCGGTCCAGCTGGCTATCGGGAGTGCCGAAGGTGACGTGGAAGGCTATGACGCGGCGTCGAACGTCCAGATCGATGACCTTGCCGCGGTCATCGCTCTCAACCGAGAAGTGGAAGTCGACACTGCGGGTGGTCCCATCGTCGCCGGGGCACCGGACTGAATGACCGCCGAGGAGCGCATCGAGATCTTGACCGTAGATCGGGAAGGCGATCGGCTCGACGCGTACGTGGCGGGTCATCTGGACCTGTCGCGGACCCGGGTGCAGGCGCTGGTCGAGGACGGGCGCGTACTCCTGAATGGCCAGGTGGCCCGGAAGTCGGAGCGGCTCGAGGTCGGCCAGGAGATCGAGGTTCACGTACCGGTGCCCGAGCCGTTGACGGTTGAGCCCGAGGACATTCCTCTCGACATCTTCTTCGAGGACCCATCGGTGCTGGTGGTGAACAAGTCGGCCGGGATGGTGGTTCATCCCAGCCCGGGACACTCGACAGGCACGTTGGTCAATGCCCTGTTGGCCCACGCCACCGACCTCTCCGGCATCGGTGGAAAGCT
Organism: Longimicrobiales bacterium; assembly: GCA_965238005.1. Classification (GTDB taxonomy): domain Bacteria; phylum Gemmatimonadota; class Gemmatimonadetes; order Longimicrobiales; family Gaopeijiaceae; genus CBDCKN01. The sequence goes on along the minus strand of OZ250165.1, from coordinate 120,717 downwards.
CCGGCCGGGCATTGTTCACCGCCTGGACAAGGACACGTCGGGACTCATGGTGGTGGCCAAGACCGACCGTGCACATCATGCCCTTTCCGAAGCGCTCCAACGGCGTGAGATTAACCGTCTCTATCAAGCGGCTTCCTGGGGGCATCTCTCCGAGTCGCCGCTCGAGGTGGAGGCGCCGGTGGGCCGGGATCGGGCCAACCGGCAGCGCATGGCGGTTCTGGAAGGCGGGCGGCATGCAGTCACCCGCTTTCGGGTTGTCGAGCGTTGGCCGGGTGCGGAGCTCTTGGAGGTCGCGCTCGAGACAGGCAGGACACACCAGATCAGGGTTCACCTTGCCCACATCGGGCATCCCGTTGTCGGGGATCCCGTGTACGGAGTGGGTTGGGAGCGAGGGATGGGTGGAAGAGGGCGCCGTTGGGCCCAATTGCTGAGCGAGCGGGTATCGAGACAGTTCTTACACGCGTGGCGGCTCTCCTTCCGACATCCGGTCAGCGAGGAGATGCTTCGCTTCGAGGCACCGCTCCCAGAGGACTTGAGCTCGTGCGCCGAGTGGGCACGATCGGAAGAGGGACTATGAGCGAGGCAGGTATGAGCCGGTGGTAGCGACGGATCTGGATCCGAGGTTCACCTTCGACAGCTTCGTGGTGGGCCCTGCGAATCGGCTCGCGTCTGCAGCAGCGCGGCGGGCAGCCGACGCTCCCGGGACATCGTACAATCCACTGTTCATCTATTCCGGTTCTGGCCTCGGCAAGAGCCACATTCTCAGCGGTATAGCCCATTACGCCACCAGGGTCCACCCGGAGTACGGCGTGGTCTACCTGGCCGTCGAGGTCTTTCTCGACGAGTTGACGCGGGCCCTCGAGGCGGGCGCTCAGGACGAGCTGAGGGAGCGGTACGAGGAGCTTCACATCCTGCTCCTCGACGACGTGCAGTTCCTCACCGGACAGAAGGAAGCTCAGGAGATGCTCCTGCGCCTCCTCGACCAGCTCAGCGCATCCGGCGGCCAGATCGTCCTGGCCAGCGATCGCCCACCCTCGGACATCGACGGTCTCGACGAGCGTCTGGTCACACGGTTCTCCGGGGGCTTGATCGTCGACATCGGGGCTCCGGAGTACGAAACCAGGGTCGCGATCCTCAGGAAGAAGGCGGAGGAGCGTGGTCAGACCTTTGAGGCCGGGGTGGCCGAGGCGCTGGCCAAGTACAGCTTCAAGAGCGTCCGTGAGCTCGCCGGCGCCCTGAACAAGGTGCTGGCGATCCAGGAGCTCGAGGGCCGGCAAGTCACGGTCGAGGAAGTCAAGGGCATGCCGGGCCTTCATCAGACTGAGCCGGCGAGTGAGGGCTCCAGCAGCTCCTGGACGAGTTCGGCTCGTTCATGGAGGAGCTGAGCCAGACAGTGGCCACGAAGGTGGAGCGAGAGGAGGCCCCGTGGAGGAGGTTGCTCAGGGAGACGGCGGAGACCTTCGAGAAAGACGATTACTCCGGGACTCGGCTGCGGTTCCTCCTCGAATCCGACGAGTCGCCTCCCGATCCACAGGCGGTCGCCGATGAGTTCCGGCGGGACATCACACGGCTACGCCAGATCGCCAAGTCCCTCGACCGTGTCGGGAATCCGTGGCCGGAGGCCGCCGTCGGCCTCTTGAAGGACCCGGAACGACTGGATGAGGCCGAATCCCTGCTGGCTTCGGCAGTGGAGCGAGTACGTCCCTTCCCGCTGATCGGCGAGGGACCCCTCCTGGAGGATCTGACGGACCACTACCCCGCCGTGGCGCTTAAGGCCGCCGAGCAGCTGGTCACGGAAGAGCGTCCGGAGTACAACCCGCTGTTCCTGTGGAGTCCACAGCCTGACGGCCCCTTGGCTTTGCTTGCTGCCACGGCCCGGTCGTTCAGGGAGCACGACAAGCTCAGCAACGTCGCCATCGTATCCGCCCAAGAGTTCTCGAAGGACTTCATACGGGCTCTCTCCGAGGGCGTGGCGGGAGCCTGGAGAGAGCGCTGGTGGGGTGTCGATCTCCTCCTGGTGTACGATGCCCAGGAACTCTCCGACACAGAGCGGGCTCAGGACGAGTTCTTCCACCTGTTCGAGGCGTCCAAGCGGAAGGGAGCCAAGATCCTCATTACGGCGGATCGGGAGCCCTCGGGGATCAGCGGTATCGACGATCGCCTGAGCTCCCGCTTCGAGATGGGTCTAGTGGTGGAGGCGACGCCCGAGTCGCTACCGCCCGGAGCGGAGACGCTGAACCTCGAGGAGGCACCGCCGGAGTACATCCAGGACGAGGACCTGTGGTCCGGGTTCCTTCGGCCCAAGGTCGGCGAAGTGGTCGTGCCCCCCCTCGAGGAGCTCGACATGGGTGATCGGGGCGGCATGATCATCATGGAGCACGAGGGGCCTATGGCCGAGCCACAGGAGGCGGCGCCGGTGGCGCCAGCGACCGTCGATCCGGGTACTCCGTGGCAACCATCGAGGGAAAACGTGGTCTGGGACTGGGCGGTCATCGAGGACCGCATCGTGGAAGTCGAAGAGGAAGCGTAAGACAGTATGGCGATCGAAGGCTCTCTCAAAGACGTCAGCTTGGCCGACATCTCCCAGCTTCTGGCCATGGGGGGAAAGACGGGCTGCCTGTCACTGACGGACCAAGCCAACTTCGGCCACATCTACTTCGAGGACGGTCGGGTCGTCTACGCGTCCATGGTGAACCGCCCGGACCGCCTCGGCGATCTCCTGGTGAAGAACGAGGTAATCGACCGGGATCAGCTCTCGGCGGCCATGGATACGCAGGCCCACGAACGGGGGAAGAAGCTGGGCGAGCTGCTGGTGGAGAGTGGAGCCCTCTCTCAAGAGGATCTCGACAAGTACATCTCCATACAGATCGAAGAGGCCGTCTACCAAGTCTTCCAGTGGAACCAGGGCACCTTCCAGTTCCAGCCCGACGTCAGGCCGGAGGAGAACCTGATGCTGGTGTCCATCAGCATCGACGCTCTCCTGATGGAGGGAGCCCGTCGCGTCGACGAATGGAGCCTCATCGAAAGGAAGATCTCGTCCATGGACCTGGTCTTCGGCCTGGAGCGGGACCCCCTGGAGGAGGAAGGGATCGACCTCACGGAAGCACAGCAGCGGATCATTCCGCTCATCGACGGAAAGCGCTCGGTGACCGATCTCGTGGACCAGTCCGGGTTGGTGGAGTTCGACACGGGTAAAGCGCTGTACGGGCTCATACAAGCGGGCTTCGCCGTCCAAGTCGGCAAGCGGGCCGCGGAGTCGCAGGCCAAAGGCTCCGTGGAGGAGCACCTGAACCTCGGCTTGGCGTTCTACCGGTCCGGGCTGATGGAGGACTCCATTCGGGAGTTCAGGAAGACCCTCGAGCTGGATGCCAACCATCCGCAGGCTCGGGCTTACCTCGGCCTCATCAGCCTGAAAGCGGGTCGGGCGCAGGAAGCCAGCGTGCACTTCGACGAGATGGGCGAGGCTGCGGAGATGACGTACGCCCTGCACCGCAACCGCGCACTGGCGCTCGAGATTATCGGGAGTTACGACGAGGCGCTCGCCGCCCTCGCGGAGGCCGAGAAGCTGAACGCGGACGATCCCGGCCTTCTTCTTGCCCGCGGAATCGTGAAGTTGAAGTCCGGTGACGGAGCCGCCGCCATGGGCTCTTTCAAGGGCTATCAGGACAAGGTCGGAGAGGGGACCCTGTCGGGGACCCTGTCGCCCATGTTCTTCGCCTTCTCGGTGCTGGCGGCCGGCATCGCCGGCGACATGGACCGCGCCGTGGAGATCGGTCGCGAGGGGCTGAAACAATACCCCGATGACGGGGCGATCCTGGTCAACACCGGGGCCGTGCTGGAGCACCGTGGAGAGAAAGAGGCGGCCGAGGCCTACTACGAGCGGGCTATCAAGCGGAAGCCGGTGGTGCCACAGGCACACAAGGCGCTGGGTGACCAGGCCCTCCGCCGCGGAGACAAGGCACGGGCGAAGACTCAGTACGAGCTTGCGGTGAAGGCGGACCCGCGCCTCGGAGACGATGTCTACATCAAGCTCGGGGCCATCGCGCTCGAGAACTCCGAGACTGCCGAGGCAGGGGCCATGTGGCGGCGTGCCTTGGAGCTCAACCCGGAGAACCACACGCTTCAGAGCAAGCTCGACCAGCTCGGAGCGTCCGCCGGCGCGTGATTCCCGGGCTCCTGGTCCTACTCCTCGGGATCGGGCAGGACCCTCTCAGACAGACGCTCGCCGGTGGCGGCCAACTCGAGGGAACCCACGCCACCGTCTACTTCATGGCGCCCGACTCGGGCAAAGCGGTGCGCGTGCTCGCGGCTTTGGAGGCTCCTCCCTCATTGCCGGGGCTTCCACCCGACGTGCCCACCGGGGTTCTCGTGCTCCTGGCACCCGATGAGTCCGCGTTCGAGCGACTCACGGGTGGGCAGGTCCCCGACTGGGGTGCGGGGGTCGCCCTCCCGGCCCAAGCGACCATCGTCATGCCAGCCTACGTGTCCGCACGGGGGCGCGGCTGGAGCGACACCCAGGTTCTCCGCCACGAGTGGGCGCACATCGGCCTGCACCAGTACCTGCAGGGGCTCCGCGTACCCCGATGGTTCTCCGAGGGCTATGCCCAGTGGGCCAGTGGCGGGTGGGACTGGTCGGAGGGCTGGAAGCTCAGGGTGGCCCTGGCCAGGGACCGGAACCCGCTGGACTCTCTCGATCTCTCGTGGCCCCGGGACCCGGCGAGGGCCCAGACGGCCTACCTCCTTTCCGCCACGACCATCGAGTACCTGGTCGTGCAGAGCAGCCCCCGTGCGCTGGAGGTCTTGCTCAGGCGGTGGAAGGAAGCCGGCAACTTCGAGCGGGCGTTTCGATCCACCTATGGTGTCACTACCGCTCAATTCGAGGAGGACTGGCGGCGTTATGTCGAGGGCCGGTACGGCTGGCTGTTCGTCCTCTCCCACTCGGCCGTGTTCTGGATGTTCCTGAGCCTGGCTCTGGTTGCCATGGTGGGAATCCGTAGGCGAGCCAGGCGAGAGCGCCTGGCTCGCCTAAGGGCTCAGGACATTCCCGACCAGCCGAGCTTCTGGCTCGACGACCCGTCGGGCGCGGACGTGCTTGGACCCGACCCCGACGGGTCGGAGTAAGACTATCCGACGCCTCCACGCACCAAAGAGGACACCATTGTCTCGTATCCTGCTCGTCGACGACGACGCCGACACCCGCTCGGTCTTCAGGACCAAGCTCGAGCATTCGGGCTACGAGCTGGATGAAGCCGAGAGTGCCGAGGCTGCCCTCGGTAAGGTCAAGGCGTTCGATCCCGCCGTGGTCATCACGGATGTGCGTATGGACGGGATGACCGGACTGGAGCTCCTCAACAGGATCCGAGAGTCCATGACCGGCGTGGATGTCATCGTGATGACGGGCCACGACTCCATGACCTCGGCCGTCGAGGCCATGAAGTCCGGGGCGTTCGACTACCTCGTGAAGCCCGTGGGCCTGAAGGAGCTCGAGTCGGTCGTCGAGCGCTGCCTGGCTGAGCAGGAGCTGATCCGGGCCTGGGCAGAGGAGCCGGAGGCCGAGTTGGCCGACGGAGTGGGGGCCGGCACCGTGGTCGGCCGTGACCCGAGGATGATCGAGATCTACAAGATGATCGGTGTCCTCTCGCGGAACCGGGCCACCGTCCTCGTTCGGGGCGAGACCGGCACGGGCAAGGAGCTGGTGGCTCGTGCCGTTCACGACCACTCGCTCCACTCGAGTGAGCCCTTCATCGCGGTGAACTGCACGGCGCTGACGGACACCCTGCTGGAGTCGGAGCTGTTCGGGCACGTGCGAGGTGCCTTCACGGGGGCGGTCGGGGGGAGGAAGGGCTATTTCGAGCTGGCGGGGCGGGGGACCATCTTCCTGGACGAGATCGGCGACACCTCACCCGACTTCCAGTCGAAGCTCCTACGGGTGCTCCAGGAGCGACAGTTCTATCCCGTGGGAGGCGAGCAGGCGAAACGGACGGAGGCCAGGGTGGTTGCAGCCACACACCAGCCCATGGAAGAGCTGGTGACGGAGGGCGGCTTCCGTGAGGATCTGTACTTCCGGCTACGAGTCGTTGAGATCGAAGTTCCGAGCCTGCGTTATCGAAAGGACGACATCCCTCTGCTGGCTAACCATCTCCTGGGCCGCATCCGCAACGAGACAGGCAGTGAGGTGCGACGAATCTCGGGAACGGCGATGGGAGAGCTGATGGCTTACGACTGGCCGGGCAACGTGCGTGAGCTCGAAAACGCTCTCACCAGAGCCGCCATCGTCGCGCGGGGTTCTGTCGTGGGTCCGGAGCATCTGGCCCTTGGTCTGTCGGGGGATGGTTGCCCGCCGAAGGCCCAGGTGGCACCCGCCAGAGAGGGTGACATGACCCTGGACGGAGCCATCGAGCGTCAGATTCGTCGGGTGCTGGAGAGCACGGGTGCAAACAAGACGGAAGCGGCCAGGCTGCTCGGGATCTCCCGCTCTCGCCTCGCCCGCTACGTAGAACGCTTTGGCCTCTAGGGAACCTCTACACAAGTCTGGTGGGCCTCGCGCATCGCCGTCACCGTCAGTCGTCCGCTGCGTCGGCGCGGCGCCCGAGGACCATGAGTCGGTTGACCCGAGGATCTGGCGAGAATAGGATCGTGGTCATGGCCAAGAAGAACGACACGAAATCGAGCGGAGGGGTCGGGAAGGCGTCCCTCCAGTTCTCCGGGATCAACCTCGCTTTCGCGGTCGGTGCCCTGCTCACCATTACGTTCGCGTACTGGCTTCTCGCCCAGGGCTCCATCACGTGGGCGCCCATCCTCCTGGTGGTGGGCTATGTGTTCCTCGTGCCCCTGGCCATCATCCTGTAGGATCCGGCGGCGGATGCGTCGTCCCGCCTTGATCCCGAGGCGCCCCGACCCTCTTGGTGGCTCGCGAACTTTGGCAGCGGAACACTAGGGCTCGCTCGGGGGCGCAGGTTGTCCAGTCGAGCCGCCGGCTCGGCGGTCCCCTCATGCAGGCTTCGTGACGACCCGCACCTGGGTGAACTGGCGGTGCCCGTCCTTGGACTTGTGGAAGCCGTAGCCGCTCTGGCGGGCCCCCACCCAGGGTGTGCCTCTCGCACCTGCTGCGGCCCTGTTGATCCCGATCATCCCAGCCGTGAGCTGGCGGGCTATCTGGGCCGTCCGCTCGTCGTCCTCGCCGAAGACGACGGCGCCCAACCCGAAGTGGGTGGAGTTGGCCTTTTCGATGGCTTCTTTCTCCGACGCCACACGCGTCACACAGGCCACCGGCCCGAACGTTTCGTCCTTGGCGATGGCCATCTCTTCTCTCACACCCGTGAGGATGGTGGGGGTGACGAAGTTGTCGTGATGGCCTGAACCGCCTGAGAGGACCCTGGCGCCTTCGGCGATGGCTTCGTCAAGCTGCTCGAGGACGTGATCCCGCTGTTGGGCGTTGACCATGGGACCCACCTTGATCCCCCCATCCAGACCGTCTCCCTGTTTCATGGCCTCCCCGGCCTCCACCAGGAGCGCCTCGAAGCGATCCGCCACCGAGTCCGGCACGAATATCCTCTCTGTGCTCACACAAACCTGACCGGTGTTCCGGAAGCTGTTCCACGCCGCGAACTTGGCCGCCTTTTCGAGATCGGCGCTCTCCAGGACCACCATGGGATCCTTGCCGCCGAGCTCGAGGATCACCCGCTTCAGCTCGCCGCTCGCCGACCGGAGGATGTGCTTGCCGGTCTCCCGGGAGCCTGTGAAGGCGATGAGGTCCACGTCGCTCTCGACGAGCCGCTTGCCCTGATCGTCCGCTCCGTGGACCACCTGGAGAACGTCCGGCGGGAGCGCCGCGTTGAGCACGTCGGCGTATGCCTGACCGCACAGCGGGGTCTCTTCCGATGGCTTGAGAATCACCGTGTTGCCGGCGGCAAGTGCCGGAAGCACCATCCAGTGGGGCATGGACATGGGGAAGTTCCACGGTGTGATCGCCGCGCACACGCCGAGGGCGTCGTGGTACACCGTCGAGTGGTTCCGGCCGTCATCGAAGACCTCGGGGGCGAGGGCTTCACCGATCTCCTCCAGCTCTTCTTGCACCGAGGCCAGAGACTTGGCCTCTCCGATCCCCTCGGCCAGGGGCTTACCCATCTCCTCCGTGATGAGCCTTCCCAGGTCTTCGGCTCGCTCGGCGAACGTCTCGGCGGCCTTTGCCAATAGGCGGGCCCGCCCATCGTGGCCCAGGGCCTCCCACGCCGGCTGGGCTGCACGCGCGCGGTCCACGACTGCGGGGATGTCGTCCGCGGAAGTGACTGGGACTTCGCCGAACAGCTCGCCGTTGGCCGGGTTGTAGGACTTCAGAGTTTCCATGACAGATCTCGGGTTGTGCTCGCGGATGCCTTACAAACCTTGAAGATGCGCTGGCGGCCGGCCGGGCGCTACCCGTTTTGTGGTGACCTGCGCACGCCGAAGTGCGCCCTGAGGGGAGCCTGATCGATGGGTGCGTGGACGACGTCGTCGTCGTCTGCCACCCCAGGGGCGGCGGTGTTGGGTTTTCAGGCCCTACGGGCGGTTAGCTCAGTTGGTTCAGAGCGCCTGGTTTACACGCCTGCTCCGCTGGGGGCCGCTTTTGGCAGATCTGGCGTAACTAAGCGGCTTTCATGGCATGGGGTGCGAAGCTCGAAGCATGGGTTTCGCACCCTTTCTGCATCCGTTCTTGCACACACCTCATTCGACTAGGTATCTAGCAGTGTTGATCTGGCCAGCCTCAGTCGTCAGGGTGCGCCGCATCTTCATCAGGTGATTGGTGGCCCCGGCGAGTGACAACGGTCATCAAGCGCGCCACCACCCACTCAACCCAGACACCGATGAAGCCGAAGAGCAGTAGAAACATCACGCCAGAGCCGAGAACGGCACCGACCAGAAGCCCGGTCAGACCCGCCTTCGGAAGTCCGATGGCGGCACCGATTCCTGCGCCAACGACGAGGATGTTTAGTTCGGTCTGCCCAGCAGGCAAGAAGCCACGCACTCTACCAGACTCCTTCAATGGCCAGCGTAACTCGGGAAGAATGCGGGTGAGTGGGGAACGGGGCAATCCGTAGGGTCGCTTGCGCCTACCGCACCGCTCTCGGATGTTGACCTCGGTCTGATAGCGCCGTTTTCTGTCAGGAGCTCACAACGGGTTGGCCGTAAGGATCAGCCCACCAGAATGGCACGAAGGAGTATTGCCGATGACCACCCCCGAGATCTCCGCCGCGTTTCCGTTCGAGTCCAAATATGTCGACGTCCTCGGGTCGAGGATGCACTATGTCGAGGAGGGTTCCGGCGATCCAATTCTGTTTCTTCACGGGCAGCCCACGTCGTCATACCTATGGCGGAATGTCATCCCGCATGTGAGCGACCTCGGGCGCTGCATCGCGCCCGATCTCATAGGATTCGGCAAGTCCGACAAGCCCGACATAGACTACCGGTTCTTCGACCACGCGCGATATCTGTCCGGGTTCATCGAGGCGCTGGGCCTGGAGAACATCACGCTGGTGATTCACGACTGGGGTGCCGGACTCGGCCTTTTCTACGCCAGACAGAATCCATCCAACATCAAGGCCATCGCGATGATGGAGCCGGTGCTCTCTGCGGTTCCGAGCTGGGAAGAGTTTCCGGCCGACTTCGCGGAAGTCTTCCGCGGATTTCGCTTGCCTGAGGTCGGATGGGATATGCTCGTGAATCAGAACATGTTCGTGGAGGGCATCCTACCCGGAGCCATCGTGCGGGACCTGTCCGAAGAAGAGATGAACGTCTATCGGGAGCCGTTTCTCGATCCCGCCGACAGAAAGCCCGTCTGGCGCTGGCCGAACGAGCTCCCGATCGCGGGCGAGCCGCCGGACACCGCTGAAGCCGTCGCCGCCAACTTCACCTGGCTACAGCAGTCGATCCTACCCAAGATCCTTTTTCACGCGACACCCGGTGCGATCATGCCACCCACCGCCGTGGAGATGTGCAGGTCGGTCCTGTCAAACCTGACCTCGGTCGACCTGGGGGATGGAATCCATTATTTGCAGGAGGACCATCCTCATGAAATCGGTGAGGGAATCGCGAAGTGGTACCGTCAACTCGACGGCTGACAGAGACGCTTGCAACCCCACACGCCCTGGCTTCGCATCTTCGTGGAAGGCGTGGTGATCGTCGGCAAACTGGAGAACTAGTCGGCCTTCGCATCAGTCCCAACCAGCCATCGCCCAACCTCAGCGTCACCAATAGCTTGAGCGCATCTTATGGAGCGATATCCGTCTGGCCGTGAGGGGGAGTTGAGAGGGCAATGGGTGAAGCCGGTAACCGCCCGAACCAGGACGTACTTCGCGTACCGCATCTGGCCCGCTCCCGAGCCGCCGGAGCTCGTGAGTTTGGCAGAGGAGTTGGAGGGGTAACTGGTCGTGAGTTGGCTAACAGTAGCCGCCGGCCTTTCTCGCCGGCCTGGTCGTCCGGGAGTTCCTCCCCGGATACCTGCGCGAAAAGGGGAAAAACCTGGCGACGAAGGAAGACATTGCGGAAATCACGCGGGAGATCGAGGCAGTCCGGAGCAGCTACTCGACGGAGATGGAACGGTTGAGGGCGGACCTCCGAGTGGAAGCCCACGAGCGTGAGACTCGGTTCGCCCGATTCCATGACCGTCGCCTGGAAGCAATCGAGGGTCTCTTCCAGCGGCTCGTGGCCGTCCGGGCAGCCTTCTATTCATTTCTCACTACGACGCACACGGAGCGAGGTTGGGCACCGCGCAGCTGGACCGCCAGGCCGACCTAAGTAGCTTCACCGACGAGGAGCTCGAGGCGCTGCTCGATCAGGCGAAGAGAGTGAACGAAGCAGGTGGCTGAAGCCGGCAACCGCCCGAAGCACGGGAGAAACGCCATGGAGCGTGAAGTAGTCACAGAGCAGCACTTGCTTGAGATCCTGAACGAAGGGCTTCGCCAGTCGCCAGAATGCGAAGGCGCCGAGATCGTGGGTGATTTGTGGCGTATGGAGAAGGGGCCGTCCGGACCTAACTGGGACCTCGAGTACCGCGTCTTATACGAGGATCGCTCAGATCGTCTATGCGACGAGCAGGCAAGGCTAGTAGTGCGCGATGCCTACGAGCGTTACAACATCGAGTGGGATCCGGCCTGAGTGATGCCTGAGGCCGGCAACCGCGAGAAGGGCAGGGGGTAAGCCATGGCGCTCCACTAGACAGGCCCGTTGACGACTGCACAGCGACCCATCTCTACCGCGCCGAAGAGCGGCTCGATGTGGGTCGCCACACGGTCGGATCATGGATCCCCAGTGAGTTCTCGGAACCAACAGCACAATGCGCTCAGCTCTTGAAAGCCTTGCTCGCTGCGATCTCTGCGGCAATCAAGATTCGAACACTGTCTTCCGATCCGATCTGGATAGATCGATGCTTTCGGATCGCAGGGTAATCGAGCAGCCTCTCGTCAAGATCGAGTGCACGGTCTGCGGACTCGTGCGCAGCGCCGAGCGTCTCCGCATGGATCTTGATTCTTACTACGAGGAATCGTACTCGAGCGGGCTTCATGATCACCTGTTCTATGTTTCCAACGGGACCGTGACGAGAAGCGAAGTCTTTGCCGAGTGGATCATCGAAGTGTTTACCGCCCAGCGCTTCGCTACCGCGCGAAGATGTCTGGAAATAGGCGCGGGCGGCGGCTACCTCCTGGAAGCCCTGCAGAAGCGCCTGCCCGATGCTGAATTTGAAGGCATCGAATTGGGAACGCAGGCGAGCGAAAGCGCGAAAAGCCGAGGACTCCGGGTTCACAATGCCGCGTTTGAGGACTGGGAGGACCAACCGTACGATGTGGTCTATTCCATCGCCGTGATCGAGCACCTGCTATCCCCACTTCAATGCTTTCGGAAATGCCGTGACCTGCTCCGGCCAGAGGGTTGGCTGATACTTTCTCAACCCACCCAAGACGTTCCGAGCTACGATATTCTGTTCGCGGACCATTTGTACCATTTTGGCAGCGCTCATTTACGTGCTTTCGCAGTCCTTCGCCGCTGCGGGTGTCGGTCGCGATTTCTCGGCCGATCGAGTCAACTACATCTTCGCCGGAGGCGTTCGCAGCCTCGCGACCTTCGACTGGCGAAGCGTCGATCTGTACCTGGGCAATCGTTTGTTCTACACGGGATACACGACGTCCGATTTCGAGTTCGGCGACGACTTCAGAGGCCTCGAGTCAGGCTTGGATGCAAGGCACTCGCTCGGCTTCTCCGTCGGAGGCCACCAGGTGGACGGCGGGCTGTTCGTCATGAACTACCTGTACTTCGTGAGTCCGGAGCTCATTCGCTTCTACGGCAAGCCGCTCTCGGTCGACGTGCAATGGGAGTTCGGCGTCACGTTCGGAACGATGACTCCCTGGAAGGTCGTCGGGCTCGCGATACCCCGGATCGGCATGAGCTATCGCGTCGGAAGCCGCGCTTCGACCTTCCGACTCGTTCTGGGCGGACCCTTCCATTGAAGGTCCTGTGGACCGCTACAGTTCTCTCCTTCGTCATTTCACCGACCGCAGTGTTCTCACAACAGTGGGCGCTCGAGGCGGACCTCGAGCTGGCGAGCCGCTACGAATGGAGGGGGCTGCAGTTGGATCCGGGCCTCAACGCCCAGCATTCCGTATACGGGTCCCTTGTATGGCGTGACCTGATGCTGACCGTGGGTATTTGGTCACTCACGGATCTGTCGTCCGAGGGGCCGGCCGGCCTTCCGGAGCGCTGGGCCTTCGAGACGAACCCATGGATCGGGGCCTCTCTCGGTGGGGACCGAGGCCAGTTGGTAGTGGGGCTAACCGGATACTCCTTCCGAAGTCCAGAGCCTGGGACCGTCCTCAGGAGAGGGGATACCTGGGAGGCGTATGCCGGTGCGAGAGGTGCCATGCCAGGGGCTCCCTTGATCGGCGAAGCGACCGTCTACTGGTACCTCGACCGGGTCGGCGGAGCCTATGGGGAAGTCGCCGCCACGCTGCAGATCCCGGTTTGGGCGGGACTGGTCGTGCCCATCGGATCGATTTTTCTCGAGGGCCGGAGTGGGATCGCCCTGGGGCAGGAACGCCGTGTCGGTGACACCGGTCCTTCCGACTACGTCTTCGAAGACCGGGGCTTCACGCACGTCGACGTCTCGCTTCGCACGACGCTTCTGCCGGTTCCGGTGGGTCCACTCATGGCTTCGCTTACGCTCGATTCCCACTGGGTCCGGGGCCTGGACCCGGAAACGAGACGATCTGGAGTGCGTGTCGGCGGGCCCGTCGACCGGACTCGGTGGTGGTGGGGCCTGGGGCTGCGCTTCACCCTTCCTCGTTGCCGTCCGGAGAGGGAGCTATGTCGAGATTTGTAAGGGGGAAGACGATCAGGGGTCTGGTGGTCATGGCGGCGCTGGGGCTCGGCGGGTGTGCGTCCATCGAGGAGACGGCGTTGCCACGGCCGGTGTCTCCGTCGCCCACCGGTCCGCCGGCCGGGCCTGTGCCGGGCGGCCTCCGCGCCGGATTCGCTACCCAAGACATCACCCCACCGCCGGGCGTGGGCATGAGTGCCTTCTCTGCCGACAGCCGGCAGGCGGTGGGCTTTCGGCAACGGCTGTACGCGCGGGCCATCGTCTTGGAGGATGACTCGGGGGAGCGCTTGGCGCTGGTGGTCGTCGATCTCGGAATGGTCTCGCTCGTCCTTCATCGCAGAGTAGCCGATCGAATCCTCCGGTCCGGGGCTGGGATCGGGGCCGACCGCTTGCTCCTTACCGCGACCCACACCCACTCGGGTCCGGGGAATTTCTTCGCCGCCGACGGATACAACGCCAACGCGGGACGCTTTGCCGGCTTCGACCCTGTGGTCACGGATTTCTTGATCGACGGGATCGCCGGTGCGATAGAGGATGCTGCTTCGGATCTGCAACCCGCCGAAGCGGGTTGGCGCTTCGAGCCGGTCTGGGACTTCACGTACAACCGGAGCTACGAGGCGTACGAGCGGAACACGTCTCCGCGGGTGACGGTCAATCCCGGTGTGGCACGCCCCTTGGATCAGCAAGCGGTCGATTCCACCTTCGCGCTTTTCCGCGTAGATCGCTGGGACCTGCAGTGGGAGAACTGTGCGCCTCGGGGCGCCTACGGCGTGTTCGCCATCCACAGCAGCAACATCCCGGCGTCCAACAATCTCTTCGACGCCGACATCCACGGCGTGATCGCCCGGGCGGTCGAGGATCATATCCGCAGGGCCCGGAGCGGTGCGGCAGGCTCGGCCGCCGGAGGGTCCGCCTATTTCCTCATCGCCCAGGGTGCCCACGGCGACGTGGGCGCGAATCTACGGGACCCGGTTCCGTGCAGGTATTACCGCTTCCTTCCCGAGCGCCGGCCCTCCGGTCCGAGAACGCTTCCGGCTCCTGAAGCGTGGCGGGCACCGCTGGCCGAGGTCGAGTCGTGCCTCGACGAGACCCGGCTCGAGGTGGACTCGCTGGCCTGGGCCCTCGGAGGTCGAGCAGCGGGGATCTTCGACCGCGCCGCCGCCGGTCTCTCGTCGGAGCTGTCCATCGGTCGCGCGTTCACTACCGTGAACCTCCGTACCTACACGGGACCGCATCAGATCTGTTGGCCCCCCCGCATCGGTGCATCGGGGGTGGGTGGCGCGGAGAAGGGCTATATCCGTACGTGGAAGCAGCGTGTGTTCTTCTTCAGTCTGAACTTCGTAGAGGGCGGATCGGCCGCACGAGCTACGCCCGAGGGCTGCTTCGGGCATAAAAAGGTCCAGCTCGGTGTCTTGATCAAGGAATACACGCTGCCTCAAGTTTTTCATCTCGGCGTGTACAGGGTCGGTGACGTTTTGATCGGATCGGTGCCGGTCGAGCCGACCACCGAGGTCGGCGCGCTCATCCGGGAAAGGATCCTTGGGAGCGGGCCGGCCGGCGTCGATCGTGCCCTCGCGGTCGGTCTGGCGAACGGCTACGGGAGCTACGTCGCCAGCGCGCAAGAATACGAAGCGCAATATTACGAGGGGGGCTCGACCTTGTACGGGCCCAATACGGCGGAAATGCTCGCAGAGGAGTTGGGTCAACTGGCCGCAAGCCTTCGAAGCGGGAGTCCGACCGTCCGCGTGGACCACGCCCTGGCGTTCCACGCGGCAAGCCCCACTCACTTTTGGGCGCCCCGGCCGATTCCCGTGGGCTTCCGCAGAGAGGTACTCGACGTGGCCTGCGGGGGGGATGAAGTACGGGTCCGATGGACGGATCTGAGACCGGGCACCCTGATCCCCGCGGACGGCCCAATCGTTGAGATCGAGCGGGAGAGCGCCGGTCAGTGGGGCCTTCTGGCCGACGATGCGAGTCCGGAGGTGCAGGTGCGGGCGGTCGCAGCGAGGGGCGAAACCTATGTGTGGGAGGCGCGCTGGGTGCCGACGTCTGTCCCTGCAGGAGATTACCGCCTTCGCCTGCTCGCCCGTCAGGGGCTTGCCGAAGAGGTGGGCCCTACCTGTAGGGTGCCGTAGCGGCATCTTGATGACCGGTCAAACCCGCTCGGCCGAGTAGACCCGCAGCGCCGCCGTCCACCCCCTGATTTCCACCACCCTGCCTCCCGCCTGAACGCCGCCCTGGAGGGCCGCTATGCCATCGAGCGTGAGCTCGGCGAAGGCGGCATGGCCACGGTCGACTTGGCCGACGACGGCCGAAGGTTCCACATCCATCAGTCGCCCGCCACCACTTCCGTCCCCGCGCGAACCGGCCTCGCCATCGCGGCCGACTTGCCAGGCCACCAGTTCCACCTCCCCATGAGGACGAGTAGCGCGGGTCCTACCGCCACCCGGACGATGGCGGCATCCAGGAAGACCGCCGCTGCCAGAGTGAAGCCGAGCATCTTGATCAGCACGAAGTCCCCCAGCGTGAACCCGCCGAACACGGCGATCATGATGGCTGCCGCGCTGGTGATGACGTGCCCGGTGCGGGCGAGCCCCGGCTCTGATGGTCCCCCACGTTCCACCGTGCGGCAATGGAGTAATGACGGTTCCCGGAGCGTGGATCCACGAAGAGACGACCGCCGGCCAGAAGACGTCCCCCCGAAGCCCCGACACTCCTCACACCACCCTTGGCGCCTTTGAGCGAGGCTCTGCTGAGGCGAGTGCGCCGCCAGGGATTCCACTTGATGGCCGTGTAGCCAAGCCACAAGTTCCGATCCATGTCCTCCACCGTGCAGTCGCCGATCACGCAGAGCCGCTACGACGTCGTCATTGCCGGCGCGCGTTGCGCGGGTGCGTCCACCGCGATGCTACTGGCCCGTCAAGGGTTGCGAGTCCTCGTGGTCGACCCTGCCAGGCGTGGAAGTGACACTTTGTCGACGCACGCGCTCATGCGGGCCGGAGTGCTCCAACTGCACCGCTGGGGCCTGCTGGACGCCATCCGGTCGGCCGAGACACCTGCAATCCGGACGACCACTTTCCATTACGGTTCCGAGCCCATCGAAGTCTCGATCAAGCCGCGGGACGGTGTCGACGCCCTGTATGCTCCGCGGCGGACCGTCGTGGACCGCGTGCTCGTCGACGCCGCGCAGGCTGCCGGTGCCGAGGTCGTCCACGGTCAGTCGGTGGTCGGTCTCCTCCGAGCTCCCGATGGTCGGGTCCGCGGCGCGAAGATCGCCGGAGCCGACAGACACGAGACCGACGTGGCTACCGATCTCGTGATCGGGGCTGACGGCGTTCGATCACGCGTCGCGAGGATGCTGGAAGCCGATCTCGACTACACGGTCACTCATACCACGGCGTCCATCTACGGCTATTGGAGGGATCTGGGGCTGGACGGATACCACTGGTTCTACAATATAGGCGCGGCCGTGGGAGCCATCCCGACGAATGATGGGAATACCTGTGTCTTCGCTTCGCTCCCTCCGACCCGCTTCGAGAACGGCCGACGCAACGGGATTGAGGACCTTCACCGCGACGTGCTTAGCGACGTCTCGCCGGAGCTGGCGAGCAGAGTCGCCGGATGCGAGGGCTCCGGAAAGCTCAGAGCTTTCGCGGGGCAGACTGGCTTCCTCCGACGTGCCGCCGGGCCCGGGTGGGCTCTGGTCGGTGACGCCGGCTATTTCAAGGATCCTCTTACCGCGCACGGGATGACCGATGCCCTTCGTGACGCCGAGCTCCTGGCTCGGGCCGTGGTAGCGGGCGGTGACGACGCCCTGGCTGGCTACCAAGTGACGCGTGACGAGCTCGTGAAGGGTCTCTTGGACGTCACGGACCGCATCTCATCCTTCGAGTGGGATCTCGACGAAGTCAAAGAGGACCATCTCGTCCTGAGCCGAGAGATGAACGCCGAGGTCGACTTGTTGCGAACCCTGGACAAGGAGTTCGTGGCGCCGCCTGCCCCGACCCCCACTCCTCGGTAGGACAAGACCGCGCAGGAGCCCCTGTCGTCAGGGGCGTGGCGTGGTGATCGGCTCGCCCGTCAGAGCCGTGCCACGGAGATCCCCTCGTCGAGGTGGGACGCCAGGTGGGCGCTCAGGTCACGAGCATCGTCGTCGGCGCCGTCAATGAGGCTCGACTTGCGACGCCGGAGGAACGGGATCCCCATCAAGTACATGCCGGGGGCCTCGA
This sequence comes from Longimicrobiales bacterium, assembly GCA_965238005.1. Taxonomy (GTDB): domain Bacteria; phylum Gemmatimonadota; class Gemmatimonadetes; order Longimicrobiales; family Gaopeijiaceae; genus CBDCKN01. Next base: position 103,143 of record OZ250165.1, on the reverse strand, counting down.
CGACCCCACCGTCGTGCCGGATGCGGCCCTTGCGGTCGAAGACCGGCACGTCGAGCCACGCATGGTCGGGGCGGAACCCGGTGGCCCAGAGGATGGTCTGGATCTCACCGGAGTTGAGGTCCATGCCGAGCGGCGGCGATGCCTCGACCCTGGTGGGCTCGAAGCGGTGCGGCGGACCGACTTGGTCGTCGATCGCTTCTTCGGTCGCCCACTCGTCGATCCTGTCGAGTAGCCTGTTCATCTTGAGGTCGGACATCGCGCACTGATTTCGCAGCGATCCGGAGAACTGTGCCTTGCCGCCGTTGATACCGGCAAGGCGACCGATGAGCTTCACGCCGATGTCCGTCAGGGAGTTGAGATCGACGGTCCGACGCTCGTCGGAGCCCGCGAGCTGCAGCGACGGCACGCTTCGAGCCCGGACTAGGAGTCTGCGCCGCAGAACCCTGCGGCGGCTATCTTTGGTGGTAGCGAAGGCATTGGGAAGGCTTGCGGATCACCGAGGGGGGTGAATGGGAACGACATTTCGACCGTACGATCCGGAGCAGATGTTGTTGCTGCCTCCGGATCTTCGGGAGTGGGTGTCGGAGGGTCATTTGGCGCACCATGTGAGCGACCTGGTGGACGCGGTGGAGCTGAGCGCGTTCTACGGGCGGTACCGGGGGGACGGGCGGCGCAACTCGCCGTACGACCCTCGGATGATGGTCAAGGTGCTGATCTACGCGTATGCGACGGGCACCTTCTCGTCGCGGAAGATGGCGAGGAAGCTGGAGGAGGATGTCGCGTTTCGGATGCTGGCGGCGGAGAACTTCCCGAAGCACCGGACGCTGTGCGAGTTCCGCAAGCGCCATCTCGGGGATTTCCGGGCGGTGTTTGTGGAGGTGGTGATGCTCGCGCGGGCCTTGGGGCTGGCGGGGCTTGGCAGGGTGTCGGTGGACGGGACGAAGGTTCGGGCGAACGCGAACAAGCGCAAGGCGATGAGCTACGGCCGGATGGTGACCGGGGAGCCTCGGCTGGAGGCGGAGATCCGGGGGCTGTTGGAGAGGGCCGAGGCGGTGGACGAAGCGGAAGACGAGCGCTACGGCGAGGAAGCATGCGGAGACGAGGTGCCGGAGGAGCTCAAGCGGCGCGAGGACCGGCTGGCGGCGATCCGGGAGGCGAAGGCGCGCCTGGAAGCCGAGCAGAGAGCGGCGGACGACGCACGGGGCCGCAAGCCGGGGCAGACGCGCAACCCGAAGGGCGGCAGGCCCTACAAGCGGGAGTACGGAGAGCCGGACGAGGCGGCGCAGAGCAACTTCACGGACCCTGAGAGCCGGATCATGAAGACGAGTTCGGAGGGGTTCCAGCAGTGCTACAACGCACAGACGGTCGTGGAGGGGGAGAACCAGCTGGTGGTCGGGGCCGAGGTGACGGACAACGCGAGCGACCAGGGCCAGCTGGTGCCCATGGTCGACGCGGTGGCGCAAGCGTACGGCGAGACGCCGGCGCAGGTGCTGGCGGACACGGGCTATTGCAACGAGCGGGATCTCGAGGAACTGGAAGAGCGAGACATCGACGGGTATGTGGCGCTGGCCCGGGAGGGCAAGGCCGCCCCCACGGTTGACAAGGAGGAATATCCGGCGAAAGTCCGCATGGCGGAGAAGCTGGCGAGCGAAGATGGCCGCAGACGCTACGCACGGCGAAAGTCGCAGGCCGAGGCGCCCATCGGCTGGATCAAGGAAGTGATGGGCTTTCGACGATTCAGCTTCCGGGGCCTCGAGAAGGTCCGGGCCGAGTGGACCCTCGTGTGCCTGGCACTCAATGTGAAGCGGCTGCACACCCTTCAGGCGGCATGACTGCACGAGGGTTCACCCGCATCTGCCGGCGCGAGGGCTCTCGTAGCTCTCTTGCCCCCCCCAACGCATCCATTCCGCTCTCCCGATCCGTCGCAGACACAAGTCCTCAACCTCCCAATCACCCGGATCCGCCTCGCCGCGGACGGCTCGATGACCATTCGGCTCAGTCAGCTGTGCTTCTGCGGCGCAGACTCCTAGGTTGTCCTCATCTTCATAGCGGTCGTCGAGCACCCCGACGACGTCCATCCACCACTCGATGTCCTTGCTCCGATAGACGCGGGGCGCCCGGATGTGCTCGCCCACCGCGAGGGTCACGGGCCGGCCCGAGCGGTGGACCTCATCGGCGATCTGTGTGCCGGTGGCCGAGGCGCCGACGACCAGCACACCACCCGGCTCGAGCTGGTCCGGGTTGCGGTACTCCATCGGCGTGAGCGTCGCGATCGAGGACGGCACCGCCTCCGCGACTGCCGGGACGCGCGGAATGTTACACGCTCCGGTCGCGATAACGACCGTCCGGCATCGCCAGTCACCCTGGTCGGTGGCGACCCTGTAGCCGTCGTCGATGCTGCGCACCGACGTCACGTTGGTGTTGGTCCGGACCGGGGCCGAAATCACGTCGGCATACCGCTCGATGAAGTCGATCGTCTCGGGCATCGTGCGGAAGCCGTCGGGATCGTCTCCCTGGTACCCGTAGCCAGGCAGCCGGCTCTGCCAGTTGGGCGTCAGCAGCCGCAGCGAGTCCCACCGCTCTGTTCTCCACGAGTTGGCCACCTCGCCCCGCTCGAGGACCACATGGTCGATCGAGCGGTCGGCGAGGCAGCGGCTCATGGCCAACCCGGCATGACCGGCCCCGATGACGACGGTAGTAATGTGCACGGGACCGGTCCCATGAATTACGCGCTGGCGGCTCGGCTGACCTCGACCGTCACGTTCGTGGGGTTCGTGATAGCGTCGAAGACGGCCGACCGCTTTTGCGACTGGGCGACGATCGCCTGGATCTCTTCGGCTGTCGCGTCGGCGTCGATGTCGTAGGTCACCTTGATGCCGTCGAAGCCGTTCCGCACGTCGCTGTCCATGCCGAGGATACCCTGGATGTCCATTCCGCCCTCGACCGTCGCCGAGACGGAGCGCAGCTGGATCTCACGAAGCTGGGCAACGGACGCGATGCCCGCGGTGAGGCAGCTGGCCAGACTTGCCAGCACGATCTCGACTGGCGTCGCACCATGGTCCTCCGACGCGAAGACCTCGGAATGGTCGGCGTCGAAGGAAAATTTGGCCTTGTGTGTCTGCTCCTCGCCGAGTCCGAAGAATCCCTCCACGGTGGAGCGACTGTGGGTGCCGTTCACCCACTCGCACCTCGCCCGCCACTGGAACTGGGCGGCGTCTGGCGCCTCGGACAGTGCTTCGCGTGCTTCGAGCAGCGCTTGCACGTTCACGCCGTTGTCGACGGGGTTGTCGGGGGTGTTCATCGCTTGCTCCTTGAGTCGTTGTGTTGGAGGAGGATTGACCCACTCCTACACGGGTATACCGGAACCGACACATTACCGGCTCAAAACCCGCCAGGGCAATCCCCGAATGACCCAATGAAGACACTCGGCGACTAGCGAATCGACCGCATCGCGGATGAGAACTGGACACATAAGACACCCTGATCGGGTATCAGGTGAGTGCGCCCGAAGATCGAGGCACCCGGCCGTGGAGTAATTCACCGAGATGGGCCCTCTCCTCCTCGGCCCCGGGATTCGTCTCCTGGCCAGGTCGTCGAGCGCGGCAGTGCGCGAATCATTTCAGGAGAATTCCATGAGCGCGAACGGTCTCGACTTTACCATCGGCATCGGGGGGGCCGCCGGCCAGGGAATCGCGACGCCGGGTAATATCCTCGCTCGCATCTTCGTGCGGCGCGGTCTGCATCTCTACTCATACAACGCGCATCAGTCGATCATCCGGGGAGGACACAGCCTGTTGATGTTGCGCATGCGCGACGAGGAGGTGCACAGCCACGGTGACGGCATGGACCTCCTGCTCTGCCTCAACCAGGACACGATGAACCGGCACTTGGGGCTCCTCAGGCCCGGATCCCGCGTGCTCTACAACAGCGACACCGTCCAGCCCGGTGAGGTGCCGGACGACGTCCTCCTTTGCCCGATGCCCATCGGCGACCTGGCAGGGGACAGCAAGAATAAGCTCATCCAGAACACCATATCACTCGGTGTCATGATGTCCCTGCTGGGCGTCGAGTTCTCGGTGCTGGAGGATGCCCTGGAGCTCCTGTTCCGGCGGAAGGGAGCGGCCGTGGTCGAAGAGAACGTGACCATGTCCCGGGCCGGCTACGACCACGGGGCCGCCAACTTCCAGCCATATCCCGTGCCGTTGCCGAAAGGGAATAAGCCCCTTGGGATGTGGGCCGGCAACGACGCTCTGGCCATGGGCGGAGCGGCGGCCGGAGTCACTTTCTACGCCGCGTATCCAATGAGCCCCGCGACCGGAATCCTCCACTGGATGGCGCAGAACGCCCACGAGCTGGGCATCATGGTGCGTCAGGTCGAGGACGAGATCGGTGTGGCGAACATGACCATTGGCGCCGCCCACGCAGGCTGCCGCGCCATGTGCGCCACCTCCGGCGGCGGCTTCGCACTGATGACGGAAGCGATCGGGAGCGCGGCGATGATGGAGATCCCCGCGGTCTTCATCAACGTGATGCGCGCCGGACCCTCCACGGGCGTCCCCACGAAGACAGAGCAGGGCGACCTCTGGCAGGTCCTTGGCGCCAGCCAGGGCGACTACGAGCGCTTCATCGTGGCACCCAAGAACCCCCTCGACGCGTTCAACACGGTCCCCGAGCTCTTCAACCTTGTGGACCGCGCCCAGTGTCCCGGAATCATCATCTCCGATCTCCTCCTCTCGGAAGGGACATTCAGCGTGGACCCCGACCTAATCCACCTCCACCCCGCGATCGATCGAGGCGCCCTCATCGTCGATCCTTCGCCCGACGGAAACTACCTGCGCTACGCCGACACGGAGAGCGGGATCTCGCCGCGAGTGGTGCCGGGCTACGAGGGATACGTCCACGTCGTAGCGACGGATGAGCACGATGAGGACGGCGTGCTGATCAGCGACGAGTTCACCCATCCGCACAAGCGCCGCAAGATGGTGGAGAAGCGCGCTCGGAAGGCCCAGGGCGTAGGGGCCGACGTACCTCCGCCGACCCTCGAAGGCCCCCCCGACGCCCAAGTGACGCTGGTCGGCTGGGGCTCGACCTACGGCGCGATCCGGGAGGCCGTCGACGTGCTCGCCGAGCACGGGGTGGTCGCCAATCAGCTCGCCATCAAGTGGATCGTTCCGTTCCACGACGAGGTCGTCAGCGGCATCCTGTCCCGATCGAAGCGGGTCCTCGTCGTAGAGAACAGCTACTCGGGTCAGTTCGCGCGTTACTTGCGGAGCGAGACCGGCTTCGCCGCTGCCGGCCACATCCGGAAGTACGACGGAGAGCCGTTCATGCCGCATCACGTCGCCGAAGGAGTCCTCGAGCTCTTGCAGGGCGAGGCCGCCATTTACGTACCGCATCAGGAGATCATCGTATGAGCACCGTCCAGAGCACGGCCGAGCTGATTGGCGTCGAGCTGCCCCGATCCCCGGCCTCGGCCAAGGAGTTCAAGGGTCAGGTCAAGCCCGACTGGTGCGCCGGCTGCGGAGACTTCGGAGTGCTGAACGCGCTCCAGCGTGCGGTCTTCGAGCTGGGGCTCAAGCCGCATGAGATCCTGTGCGTGAGTGGCATCGGCTGCTCGTCCAATTTGCCCGGGTACTTCAACGCCTACGGGATACACACCCTGCACGGGCGCTCTCTACCGGTGGCGACGGGAGCCAAACTTGGGAACCACCAGCTCCACGTCATCGTTACCGGCGGCGACGGCGACGGCTACGGCATCGGCGGCAACCACCTGATGCATACCGTGCGCCGCAATATAGACCTCACCTACCTGGTGATGAACAACCAGATCTATGGCCTGACCACGGGCCAGATCTCTCCCACCAGCCGCCCCGACATGCGGACCAAGAGCACGCCCTTCGGAAACCTCGAGCTTCCTATCAACCCCATCACGTCCGCGATCATGAACGGCGGGACGTATGTCGCTCGGGGCTACAGCGCCGACGTCAAGCACCTCACGGGGCTCATCAAGAACGCGATCCAGCACCAGGGCTTTTCCTTCATCGACATCTTCAGCCCCTGTGTCACCTTCAACCACGACAACGACTTCGCGTTCTTCAAGCCGCGGGTGAAGAAGCTGGAAGACGAAGGGCACGACCCCAGCGACTGGAAGGCGGCCTGCGAGAAGGCGATGCTGTGGGGAGACGAAATCTACATCGGGCTGTTCCTCGAGAACGACCGGCCCTCCCTGGACTCGCTCGAACCGGTCATCGCCGACGGGGTTCCCCTCGCACGCCGTCCCCTCGGACTCAGCAGCGAGCAGGCCAGCAAGCTGATCAACCGGATGATGTAGGGGGAGCGGGCCTCAGCGGACTCAGGTCAGTCGAATGTGCGAAGACAGGCCTCAGCATGCTGTCCTATTGCCTGTTCGAGTCGCTCAATAATCTTGGAGCTAGGCCCTCGAGGTGGCCGGACGTCAATGGACGCGATATCGTCCTCCGGAAGGCTCCATCCACGCCGGCTCGGGTTCGACACATGAGACGACGCACGTTGCTCCAGCTCTTCGCTGGCGTCTCCGTCAGCGCCCTTCCCGGATTCCGCCTGCCCTGGAGAGCGCCCCGCCGGGTGGTGGTGGTGGGGAGCGGTGTCGTGGGCTCCTCCATCGCCTACCACCTGGCCCGCCGGGGCGCTGAGGTCACCGTTTGCGAGAAGGAGGCGCCGGCTTCCGGGGCCACCTCCAGGTCATTCGCCTGGATCAACGCGTCCGCCGGGAAACGCCCGTATCACTACCACCGACTGAACCGGCTGAGCGCCCTGGCCTACCGACACTTGGAGGCCGAGGTGGGAGGAGAGTTCCAGGTCCAGTGGGGTGGGAGCCTCGAGTGGGCGGAGGAAGCGGACGACGCCCGCACTCTTCGGCGGAACGTCGCACGGCAGCAAGCGTGGGGCTACCCGATCCATCTTATCGGCGACGGCGACTTCAAGGCCCTGGAGCCCGGCCTCGAGCCCGGCGGACCGGTCCTGGCGGCGGCCTGGACCTGGGAGGAGGGAAGCATCGACCCCGAACGGGCGACCTGGGCCCTGGTTGAAGCCGCCCGCCGGGAAGGGGTCAGGATCGAGTATCCGTGCGAGGTCACGGGGATCGGCCTCAGGTGGGGCTCGCTCCAACGGGTGGAGACGAGCCTGGGGCCTCTGGAGGCGGACGCTCTCGTGATCGCCGCCGGTGTGGACACGCCGAGGCTGGCCGCCATGGCCGGGCTGCACGTTCCCCTGAGGGACTCCCCGGGACTCCTGGCACACAGCGCCCCGGGGCCTCGCGTCCTGGGGAGGGTGGTCCTGGCACCCGGCGGCGCCATGAAGCAGAAGCTCGATGGCTCCATCGTCGTGTCGGGGGGATTCAGCGGGAGGCCGGTGTCCGATGACCCCGGGGGGCAGGCCGAGGAGATTCTTCATCGGGCGAAGGAGCTGATCCCGGAGGCCGAAGGCGTCGGGCTCGCGCGGCACACCATCGGCTGGCGCCCCGTGCCGGAAGACGGCTTCCCGGTGCTGGGCTTCTCTGAGGGTGCGCCCGACGTCTACGTGGCCGTGATGCACAGCGGTGTCACCCTCGCTCCGCTGGTGGGACGGTTGGTGGCAAGCGAGATCCTGGACGGCGTACAAGTGGAGATGCTGGAGCCCTACCGCCTGTCCCGCTTCGAGGGGTAGCGGGCCGGCGCGTATAGCTTGAGGCCATGCGATTTCACGACGCCGGTCTAAAGGCTGAGCTGGCTCGCTTGCCGATGCGCTTCGTCGCGCCCGTGTCCTTTAGTGACCCGTCCGGCACCGTCGATCCGATGCCCCCGAACAACGGCACGATGACGCTCCTCGAGCTCCCGGATGGACGAGTGGGCGTCACTTGCCATCACGTGATCGATGCCTATCGGGAGCAACGGCGCCTCAACGCGAGCCGGGTCTTCAAGGTAGGAGAGCTCCCGCTGGACCCCCTGGATCGCCTGATAGCCGAGGACCCGATCCTCGATCTCGCCATCCTCGATCTCCATGACGTGCACCCCAGCCATTTGGTCCTCGGTGCCGGTGAGCCCGAGTTCTTCGAGCCGGCCACGTGGCCGCTGGGGACCGCCGAGCCGGGGGAGCTCATCGCCCTGGGCGGATGGCCCAGCTTCTATCGCAGAGAGAATTGTCAGCGACACGCTGACTTCGGGTTCCCGTCTTCCGGCGCGTTCGCTCTGGGGACATCGCGCGTCATCGACGTCGGCATCGAGAACATCGTGTGCGAGCCGAGCTGGGACTATTGGCTCGAAGGCGAGGGCCCGCAGAGGATGGACGCCCTTGCGGATCTCGGCGGGTTGAGCGGCGGGCCGGGGTTCGTGCAGCGAGGCTCCGAGCTCCACCTCGTGGGCGTGATCTTCGCTGTCGCTCAGTTCAGAGACTACCTCAGGCTCAGACCGGCTCGGTTCATCGGGCCGGATGGGACGCTGCTACGGGAGTGAGGTTCGACAGGCAAGGCGTACGTATCTTTTGAGTTAGGTCGTACGTATGGGTCACTGGGCTCCGTGTCGAGAGTGCCAAGGAAGTTGGTAGTCCACCACGAGCCACACTCGGCGAGTCGCGAGACCATCCAAATACCCACAGAGCACCCGCCTCGTGGTCCGGGTCCGGCGCCTCCCAGAAACCCTCCGATCCCATGGCACCCCCGGCCACCTCACCGGTTCGGGTACGGCGCATACGCGAGATCGGCATTCGGGCTGCGCTCGGCGCGCGTCCATAGGGAATCATTTGGAACGATCGGCAGAGGGGAAGTGGCGCGGAGAGCGGGGGATCTTGTCGCTCTGCGGAGCGTCGTTACACTTGTGGCCATGACATTGAGCACCAGTCGAAGATCCGCATCGCATGGCGGTGAGCGGGCCGTACGCCGGAACGGGAGCCGCAAACGCGCACGCGCGTTCGCTTTGGCCGAGGGGTCGCTGATGGTTGTCCTCTGCTTAGCAAGCGGAGCTTCCGCGCAACAAGCGGACAGTGGATCGGTCGCGGGTGGGGCCGCCATCGACGGCGCCCCTCCACCCGTGGCTCCGAGGACGATCACGCGTGACACACTTGGGCGCCCGACGGTCCGCGCCATCCGGCTCGACGAGCCCTTGGTCCTCGACGGCAAGCTCGAGGAGGCGGTCTACTCGGACCATCCCCCGTTCGGGGACTTCATTCAGGTCGTGCCCGTCGCCGATGCACCGTCCTCCGAGCGATCGGATGTTTGGCTCAGCTACGACAACGCCAACGTGTACGTCACGTGTCGTTGCTGGGACTCGTCTCCGCCCGAAGAATGGGTCGTCAACGAGCTCCGTAGGGACGCTTCCGGGCTCAGGAACAACGAGCACTTCGGCGTGATGTTCGACACGTTTTACGACCGCCGCAGCGGCTTCATGTTCTACGCTAACGAGCTCGGCGCGCGAGCGGACTACTCGATCGTCGACGAAGGTCAGGTCAACCGCGACTGGAATCCCGTGTGGGACGTCGCCGGTGGCCGCTTCGAGGGCGGGTGGATCGTCGAGATGGCGATTCCGTTCAAGTCGCTGCGCTACCTTTCCGGCTCCGACCGGCTGTGGGGAGTCCAGCTTCGCCGGGCGATCCGGCATAAGAACGAGTGGGCATACCTCAGCCCCGTCCCGCCCTCCATGGCCGGGCCCCAGGGACTCAACCGCATCTCGTCCGCGGGCACGATCGTGGGCCTGGAGCTGCCCCCGGCGGGGAACAACCTCGAGGTCAAGCCCTACGCGATCTCGGACCTCACGACGAATCGTCTGTCGGATCCCGCGACCAGCAACGTCGTCGACGCCGACGTCGGCATCGACCTCAAGTACGGCATTACGGCGAACCTCACGGCCGATGTGACGCTGAACACCGACTTCGCTCAGGTCGAAGTAGACGAGCAGCAAGTCAATCTCACGCGCTTCAGCCTGTTCTTCCCCGAGAAGCGCGACTTCTTCCTCGAGGGTCGGGGGACGTTCGACTTCGGCCGGGGGGGAGCCGGTGGGTTCTTCCGTGGCCGTGGTGTGGGCCGGCGGTTCCGGGGTGGGAGCGACGCACCGACGGTCTTCTATTCGAGACGGATCGGCTTAGACCGCGGCGAGGTCATCCCGATCCAGGCCGGGGGCCGCGTGACCGGCAAGGTGGGTAGCTACGCCATCGGAGCGATGAACATCCAGACCGGCGCCAATGACGCGGCCGGGGTCACCGAGACGAACTACTCCGTCGTCCGGGTGAAGCGCGACATCCTGCGGCGAAGCTCGATCGGGGCTCTGTTTACCAACCGTTCGGTGGCCGTGGACGGGAGCGGTGCCAACCAGGCGTACGGTGCGGACGCGTCGTTCGCCTTTTTCACCAACCTCCAGCTCGGTGGCTACTACGCCCGCACGGAGACACCGTCGCTGGACGGGGACGACGAGAGCTATCAAGTCGCGGGGCAATACAACGGGGACAAATACGGGGCCAGCGCGACACGCCTCAAGGTAGGAGCCGACTTCAACCCCGGGGTCGGGTTCGTGCGCCGGAGCGACTTCACGAAGTCTTCAGGAAGCCTCCGCTTCAGCCCCCGACCCGCGTCGATCGAATGGATCCGGAAGCTCACCTGGCAAGCCAGCCTCGACTACTTCGAGAACAGCGCCGGAGTGGTCGAGTCGCGCAAGCACCAGGGCCGCTTCAACGCCGAGCTGGAGAACAGCGACCGGTTCACGCTGGAGGCGACCCGAGAGTTCGAGCGCATCGCGAGTCCCTTCCCGGTGGGGTCGGACATCGAGATCGGAGCCGGCTCGTACGCCTTCACGAGCTATCGGGCCTCGTACCGACTGGGGGAGCAGCGACGGGTCTCGGGAACGGTGGCGTTCCAGTGGGGAGACTTCTACGATGGCACGATCCGCGCGATTTCCGTCAACCAGGGCAGGCTGGTGGTCACCAACCAGCTCTCCATCGAGCCCGGTGTCAGCCTCAACCTCCTCGACCTGCCCCAGGGCGAGGCCAACCAGACCGTGCTGCGGTTGCGGTCGGACTACGCGTTCACTCCCCGGATGTTCGCCAGTGCCCTCATGCAGTACAACACGGCGGATTGGATCCTCTCCAGCAATCTCCGCTTCCGCTGGGAGTACAGTCGGGGAAGCGAGCTCTTCCTCGTCTGGACGGACGAGCGGGACCAGGCACCGGGCGGCACCGGACTAAGGACGCGGGCCCTGGCCGTGAAGGTCACTCGGCTACTGCGATACTGATCGGCCGCCGCCATCCTCACCAGGGCACACATATCTGTCAGGGGTGTCTCCTTGAGATCCGTGGCGAGCTTACGACGGTGGCTGTGCCACCGCTCTATCCCGATAGGGAGACCTTCGAGCGCGAGGAGCAGCGTCGCTTCCAGCTGCTCGAAGAGCACTTGGACGTGCCCGTGATCAGGGACGACCTGTCCGAATGGGAGACGACGACGTCCAGTGGCGGCTAGGTAGGCACGCGTAACGCGACTGAAGGGAATCAACGTGTTCACGTTGTCGATCGACGGCCCCAGGACAGTGATGCTCGCGACCCTGGGCGCCATCCTGCTCGGGCCACCAAGCGTCGAAGAGTCAGCCTCGCCACAGGCTTCCGCCTCGCTCGACCGCCTCGCCGAGGCCGAGATCGGCGATGCGCTGCCCCCCGGATGGAGCCTCCGTACAGTCGGGGACGAAGCTCCACCCCTGACCAGCGTCGTTCGTACGGACGCTGACGCGGGAGCGCCCCCCGGGAAGGCGATCAGGATGGTCGCCGAGGACGCGGCCGGTCAGGCCTGGCTCGAGCTGGACGATCATCTTCGGCCCGGCGACGGCTTCCTTTCGTGGCGCTGGCGCGTAGATCGTCACCTCACCGGTGTCGTCCTGCGGGAAGCCGAGCTCGACGACGCACCAGCCCGATTCTTCGTCGCGTTCGGCGGCGGCGGGCTCTTCGGGCGCCGGCGGTTGATCTTCTACACGTGGGGTGGCCGAGAGCCCAGGGGCGACACCTTCGTCTCGCACGTGAGCGACCGGATCGCGGTGGTTGTGCTGCGCAACTCGCAAGACGGCACGGGGCGGTGGCTCACGGAACGCCGAAACCCGGACGAGGACTTTCGTCGGGCCTTCGACCGCGACCCCGACGAAATCAGTGCAGTGGGGCTGATGGCCGATACGGATCAGCTGGGTGCTCGAGCCGAGGTCTGGCTCCGCGACGTGCGCTGGGAGTTGGCGGAGAGTGTCGACCGCGCACGATCTGCCGTTCTTAGGTGAAGGAGGGATGGCCACGGTCTCCTGGCCCAGGACCTGAGGCACAACCGCAGCGTCGTGCTCAGGGGTCCTGAGCCTGAGCTCTCTACCGCGAACGTCAGGTCATGAACCAGCCGCCGCAGAGACCTGAAAATGGAGAATATTGGATCGCAGGAAAAGGAGTGGAATCCATGTGGCCTGATCGCAGGTTGCTCGATCTAATCGGTATTGAACTACCGATTATTCAGGCTCCTTTGGCGGGGGCGAACGGGCCGGCAATGGCGATTGCCGCCAGCGAGGCGGGCGGACTCGGGTCGCTGCCTTATGGCATGCTCGACGCAGCCAAAGCGCGGGCAGAGATCGGGGTCGTACGGCGACACACGACCAAGCCTTTGAACGTCAACTTCTTCTGTCATGTACCGCCCGAACCGGATCCCGGTCGCGATGCAGCATGGAAGGAGCGGCTGGCAGCGTACTATACCGAGCTTGGTATAGACGCCTCTGCCTCCGCGCCTGCCGTCCATCGCGCCCCTTTCGATGAGGCGACGTGCGAAGTCGTCGAAGAGCACAAACCGGAAGTTGTCAGCTTTCATTACGGGCTACCCGAACAGGCGCTCCTAGGCCGTGTCAAGGCGTCTGGCTGCCTAGTGCTCAGCTCTGCGACCACGGTGGAAGAAGCACGGTGGCTCGAAGACCATGGTTGCGATGCGATTGTTGCCCAGGGGTACAAGGCGGGCGGTCATCGTGGCATGTTTCTGACAGACGATATCGCCACACAGCCAGGAACTTTTGCCCTGGTGCCGCAGGTCGTCGATGCAGTAAAGGTGCCGGTGATCGCCGCCGGCGGGATTGCCGACGGGCGGGGCATTGCGGCGGCTTTCGCTCTCGGCGCGGCAGGCGCTCAAATCGGCACCGCTTACCTTTTCACGCCGGAGTCGTTGATCACGGATCTACAGCGCGCTGCACTACGCGCCGCGCGTGATGATCAAACTGCATTGACGAACGTTTTTTCCGGCAGACCGGCGCGGGGGCTAATGAATCGAGTCATGCGGGAGGTCGGGCCGATGTCGGACCGGGCGCCAGCGTTCCCGACAGCTGGTAGGGCCCTGGCGCCGCTGAAAGCAAAAGCAGAGGCGGCAGGGTCCCGCGATTTCTCTTTGCTGTGGTCAGGACAAGCGGCAAGCCTCGGCCGCGAAATCGGCGCCGGCGATCTGACCCGCCAATTAGCCGCGGATGCGGAGCAGCGACTCAGAGCGCTGGCATCTAGAGGCTAGGCCGTCCTGTAATGCAGCGCCTGCCGCCTGACAAACGTATCTGGACTCCTCCTGGAACTGCCGCAAGAGACACCTGAATAGCAGAAGGTCGACTGCAGTCGAATCTCCGGTCAGCGGCTATCCCGACAACGAATAGCCGCCGGCTGAGTATTGGAACAGGACGGCGTCGACATCGCTCCTTCGGGCCGGAGGGTGAAAAGACAGCTATCTTATGGAGGCACGGTTCGACCGGTGCCTTTCAACGGGAAGCGTCCTTGATCCGATCCTCACCCGAGCCCTGGCGATTGGAAGGCCGATCTCGTTCCCGACCTAGCTGTCGCACGAGCCATCAATGGGCTCCCGCCGGATGCCTGACTTCAAGGCGCTGCTCTCACGTCTCTCGCGAGTTCTGGAGGAGCGGGAGGTGCCCTTCATGATCATCGGGGGGCAGGCCGTCCTCCTGCACGGCGAACCGCGCTTGACGCAAGACGTGGACGTCACGCTCGGGGTTGGTCCCGCAGGGCGTCCCCGCGACATCGAGGACGCCGTCGGGGTGGTCAGGCGCAAGGGACTCGAACTGGATTGGGACTATCTCCATCGCTGGGCTGCGGAGTTTGCGCTCGTCCCGGGTCGTGAGAGTCTTCCCGATGCTCTCGAAGAGCTTCGGAGCGAGCTCGGCGCGGAGTAGGAGGGTGGCTCAGGCTCAGGCCGTTTCGGTTCATCGGGCCGGATGGACGCTGCGACGGGAGTGAGGTTCGACAGGGCAGGCGTGCGTATCTTTTGGGTCAGGTCGTGCGATTCAATAGGGTGCGATCTTCACGACCTTACGTCCGCGGGCCTCACCGGCCAGCATCGTCGAGAACGCCCCCGGAAGACCCGCGAGGGTAATCTCCTCAGCGAGCGTCGGCAGGCGGGCCGGCTTCATGTGCGTCGCCAGCCGTTGCCACACCTCACGTCGTTGCTCCATGGGGCACATGGCCGAGTCGATACCGAGAAGGCTCACGCCCCTGAGGATGAATGGCAGGACCGTGGTGTTGAGGTCGATGCCAGCCGTGAGCCCCGAGCTGGAGATACATCCGCCGTACTTCATGGTTCGTGTCAGCCAGGCTAAGATGTCGCCACCTACCGGGTCGACGGCTCCGGCCCACGTGGACTTCCCGAGCGGGCGCGTGCCCATCTCGAGCTCGTGCCTGGAAAGCACTTCCTTGGCCCCGAGCGAGCGCAGATGGTCATGCTCGCTGTCCTTGCCGGTGAGCGCGGTGACGTCATAGCCGAGGGTAGCGAGCAGCTCCACCGCGACGCTCCCCACGCCCCCGGTAGCGCCCGTGACGATGACCGGACCGTCCACGGGTGACAGACCGATTCGCTCCATCCGGACGATGGACAGCGCCGCGGTGAAGCCGGCCGTGCCGATCGCCATCACGTCGAACGTTGTCAGGCCCTCGGGGACAAGGACGACCCACTCGGCCGGTACCCGGGCGTACTCCGCGAACCCGCCATCGTGACCGACGCCGAGATCATAGCCGGTGACGAGCACGTCGTCCCCCACGGCGAACGAGGAGTCCGTGCTCGAGACCACCGACCCCGCGAGGTCGATGCCCCCAATCAACGGAAAGTCGCGGATGATCTTCCCGGCACCGGTGGCCGCCAAGGCGTCCTTGTAATTGACGCTAGACCAGGCGGTCCGGATGACCACGTCGCCCGGGCTGAGCTCGTCGAGGTTGGCCTTCACGAGTCGACCTTCGATCTCGCCTTCCTCCTCGAAGATCCGGTACGCGTCGAATTCGCTCATGCTTCCTGCCCCATCTCGTCCTTCATCCGTTTCCAGGCCCGTCGAGCCTCCTCGACGGACCCCTCGTCTTCGATCGTCGTGATGTCGCCCGGATCCTGGGCCAGGACCACCGCCTTCAACACGCGCCGCATGATCTTCCCGCTGCGGGTCTTGGGTAGTAGCGAGACGAAGTTGAGCTCACCGATGACCGCGATCGGGCCGAGCTCGTGCCGAATCGTGTCGATCAGAGCCTGGCGGAGCTCGTCGGACGGAGTCTGATCGTTCTTGAGCACGACGAAGCCCGCGATCACCTCCCCGCGGAGTTCGTCAGGGCGTCCGACCACCCCGCACTCGGCCACAGCCGGATGCTTGAGACAGGCACTCTCCACCTCGATGGCGCCCATCCGGTGCGCGGCGATCTTGATGACCTCATCGGCTCGACCCGTGAACCAGTAGTAACCGTCCTCGTCGACGCGTGCCGAGTTGCCGCTGTAGTAGAGGCCGGGGACTTTCTCCCAGTAGTCGCGGCCGTACCGCTCCGGCTCACCCCACAGCGCGGCGGTCAGGCCCGGGAAGGGACGCTTGAACACCATGATCCCTGACTCCCCGACTTCGCACGGCGTGCCATCGGTCCTGACGACACCTGCGTCGATGCCCGGGAGCGGAATCGCGGCTGAGCCCGGCTTGATGGGGAGCATCTCGATCCCGTACGGATTGCCGAACGCCGGCCCGCCCGTCTCCGTCTGCCACATGTGGTCGATGACGGGTACGCGGCCCGCTAGAATCGTGTTCTGGAGCCAGTCCCAGGCCGGTGCGTTGAGGACTTCCCCGGCGGAGACCACTCGTTCGAGCCTCGAGTGATCGACGCTCTTGAGAGGGTCGTCGCCGTAACGCATGAGCGCCCTGACCGCCGTGGGCGACGTGAAGATCCCGGTGGCCCCGAATTCCTCGACGGCGGTGCGCCAGTTGCCCTCGGGCTCCGGATAGTCGAGCGCGCCCTCGAAGACGATCGTCGCACAGCCGATAAGCAGCGGACCGTACACCATGTAGCTGTGCCCCACGATCCAGCCGATATCGGATGTGGCCCACCACACGTCGGAGGGCTTCAGCCCGAAGCACCACCGTCCCATCGCGACCACGTGCACCTGGTAGCCGCCGTGTCTGTGGATCGCCAGCTTGGGTTTGGCGGTCGTTCCGGAGGTAGCGAGGATGAAGGCCGGCTCGTTCGCCTCCATCGATTCCCAGTCGCCGGACTGGCCCTCGGCGCCGGCGAGAAAGGCATCCCAGGAGATGTCACGGTCGCCGTCGAGGGACTCCGGGACGGCGGACCGCTGCACCACGACCACGTGCTCCACCTCGTCCCCGCCCGACCGCAGTGCATCGTCTACGAGTGGCTTGAGCGGGACCTCCTTGCCCTTGCGGTAGGTGATGTCGGCCGTGAACACCACGCGGGAACCACTGGCCGAAATCCGATCCGCGAGCGCCTGCGCTCCGAATCCCGCAAAGACCACCGAGTGAATCGCACCGATCCTCATGCTGGCCAGCATGAGCATGACCGCCTCGGGGCACGTCGGCATCGAGAGGGTCACACGGTCGCCCTTTCCGACCCCGAGGCCGCGCAAGGCGGCCGCCACCCGGGTTACCTCGTGAAGGAGTTGGACGTATGTGAACACGGCTCTGTCGCCGCGCTCGTTGAAGTAGATCAGGGCGTCTCGGTCGCCGTTCCCCTCCGCCACATGATGGTCCAACGCGTTGTACGCGATGTTGGTCTCGGCACCCACGAACCAACGGAACGTCGGTGGATCCGCATCGTAGACGCGGTCCCAAGTTCGGAACCACGGCAGCGCCTGCGCGGCCCGTTCCCAAAACGCCTCGGGATCCCGTTGCCCGTCCTCGATCCATTTCGTGACTGTTGGTGAGACGAGGTTCACCTAACTCTCCCGGTCCAAGAGAAGGGAGCAAGGTTGAATCGGCCCGGGGCGTTTGCAAGGTCGAGGCCGGACGGCCAGAGTTTTGTCGACGATATGAGGTCTCGTTGAGGACTTGGAAAGAAACCGCATGATCCTTGCTAGGGCGCACGATCTGCCGGCCGACGACCTGAATAGCAGGCCCATTGAAGCACCAACAGGCCGGTGTTCGGGGGAAGACCGGGCTCTTCGGGCACGTCCTGCTTGCGCCCACCGGACCGCTCTCGGATGTTGACCACGGACTGATCCCGGAGTGCGCCCGTGCCCGATCCCGTCTCTCGCCTAACCTCAGCCCTCGAAGGCCGCTACGATGCCTGATCTCCCGACCGGGACTGTCACGTTCCTCTTCACGGACATCGAGGGGTCGACCCAGCTACTCCGGGAACTGGGAGCTGATCGATACCGGGACGCACTTGAGAGCCACCGCCGGCTCCTGCGCGACGTGGTCGCACGGCACGGTGGCTACGAGGTCGACACGCAGGGGGACGCTTTCTTCGTAGCGTTCAGACGGGCGCAGGATGCCGTCCGTGCCGCGGTAGAGGCGCAACGCACATTCGCGGGGCACGCGTGGCCGGACGGCCGAGAGCTCCGGGTGCGCATGGGCATCCACACCTGCGAGGCGACGGCGACGAGCGAGGGTTACGTCGGCGTAGGTGTCCACCGCGGGGCGCGCATCTGCGCGGCCGGGCACGGCAGGCAGGTTCTCCTTTCGCACACGACGCGTGGACTGATCGAGGAAGAGGACACCGGCTTCGCGGTCCTCGATCTCGGCGAGCATCGCCTCAAGGATCTGAGCGAGCCGGACCGGCTATTCCAGCTCCTCCACGCGGCGCTGCCGCGCGACTTCCCGCCGCTCAGAACCCTCGAGAACCGACTGACTAACCTCCCCATCCAGGTGACGCGGCTCGTGGGCCGCGAGCGGGAGATCACTGAAATCACTGACCTACTGGGCGACGGCGTTGATCTGCTGACGCTCACCGGACCAGGCGGCACGGGAAAGACCCGGCTGGCGATCGAAGCCTCGACTCGCCTACTTCCACGCTTTGGTGATGGAGCTTGGCTGGCCGAGCTTGCCCCGGCGACGCTTGAAGAGGCGGTACCTCATGTGATCGCTGATGTGATCGGTGCGGTCCAGCAGCCGGGCAAGTCGATCACCGAGTCCGTGGTCGACTCGTTGAGGCACCGCTCGGTCCTGCTCGTCCTGGATAACTGCGAACACGTGCTCGAAGTCGCGGCCGATCTCGCGAGCGCCGTCACCACCCGATGTCCGGCGGCCCGGATTCTCGCTACGAGCCGCGAGAGCCTGGCGATCCGGGGCGAGCGGGTACTGCGCCTGAAGTCCTTGAGCGACACGGAGGGCGCGGAGCTATTCCGGGATCGGGCAAGGGCTGCGGGCTCCGAGAGCGAGATGGACCCGGAGGTGCTCGCCCGGCTGAGCGCTCGCCTGGACGGCATTGCTTTAGCTATCGAGCTCGCGGCGGCCCGATGCGCGAGTTTGAGCCCGGAAGAGATCGAGAAGCGCCTCGACGATCGCTTCCGGCTCCTTCGGGGCAGCCGGAGAGGTCGTGAGGAGCGTCACCAGACGCTGCGGAATACGGTCGCGTGGTCATACGAGCTGCTCGAGGACTTGGAACAGCGCGTCTTCGATCGACTCAGTGCGTTCGCAGGGGGATTCACGCTGGAAGCGGCCAAAGAAGTTACGAGCGGCGACGACATGGACGCGTTGGATGCCGAGGAGGCCATCGCCGCGTTGGTCGACCGATCGATGGTCCTGGCATCGGACACCGAAGACGGAACGCGCTACAGGCTTCTCGAGACGCTCCGGCAATTCGGTGAGGAGCAGTTGATCGCATCGGGTGAAGGAGGGAAGGTTCAAGACCGGCACGTCCAGTGGTTCGCCAGCTTCATGCGGGACGCTTGGACCGGATTCTGGAGCCCGGATGACGCCCCCTGGATCCGGGCTATCGGCCACGAGTTCGAGAATCTCCGCTCGGCCGTCCATGCGGCGATCGACAACGAGGACCGCGATGCCGTGGGCGCGCTGTTGAAACCACTCCAATGGTGGGCGTGGCAATCGCTACGGTACGAGGTGGGGAACTGGGCCGAAGCGGCGCTGGCCCTCATCCCTGAGCCGCCCGCTCGGGCCGTGGCCGTCCACGCGCACAGGGTGGGCGAATCGACGATGCGACCCGGCTCGCGCCGTCCACCTCCGCGCACAGGGTGGGCGAATCGACGATGCGACCCGGCTCGCGTCCGGAATGGATCGTTCCGAGAACATCGACCTCGATGAGGCGTGCCTCCAAGCGTGGGCTAGGTGGTCGGTTGCGGCAGTCTTGGGGAGCGCCGATATCGACGACGTCATTCAGCGTGCGGTGGAGAGCGTAGTGCGCACCGGGAACCAGGCCTGGGCGACGACGCTCAAGAGCCTGGAGGCGACAGAAGCGGTGATGGCGGGGCGCATGGACGAGGCTAAGCGCATCGCGGCCGAGGCGCTCGAGGCCGCGGAGGAGACCGGGAACACCACGGCCCTCGGCTGGGCGTATTTCGCCACGGGGCGTGCCTATTCGGATAGCGACCCCGAGCTCGCGCTGCGGAACTTCGATCGATCATGCGAGCTCGCCGGGCGTCACGGACTCCCCCTGGTCGCTGGCATTGCGGCGGCCCAAGCAGCGACTGCCATCGTCCGTGTGGAAGAGCCCGGCAGGGGGCGAGTACAACTCTCTCGAGCGCTTCGCTCGTTCATCGTGTCCGGAGACCTGCCGCTATTGTGGTTCTGCGCCCACGACCTCGCCTTCTTCCTCATCGGCGCGGGACATATGGAGGACGCGCGGGCCATCTGGGAAGGCTTGGGAAGCCGCCCCGCGTACGCGGGCAAGCACCTTCGGGACGAGCTGACGGAGCTCCTCGGAGATCCCGGTGAGAACAAACTTTCAGACGATGAGCTGATCGAGCGAATCCGTGGCGTGCTGCATGACCTCGAGCGGGATGACCTCGAGTCCACCGCCCAGGGCGCCTAGCCCTACTCGGTTTGGCTCGACAGGGCTCTGAAACAGACTGGTCGAACCGTTCCCTGGCAAAGACTTGGGGCTTGCTCCCTCAGGTCACTCTCCCTCAGGCCGCGGAGAGCCTCAGAGCCAGGATCGAGGAGCATCTCAGAGCCCGCACCTCCCCCCTCATTGCCTACCCGCAGCCTCCTGTAACATCCACTCGGGCGAGACTCCAGCGGGCCTCGCCTCGTTCAGCCCTGGAGGAAGCTCCGGGCCTCCGCGACCGCCGGTCTTTGGCTCTCCGTCGATGTGATCCCCAGCAGACTCTCGTAGTGTCCCCTAGCCACGTCATCCAGGCCGGCGGCTCTGGCCGCACGGGCCGCGCCCACGAGACTGTTGAATCGACCGGGCCACGTGGTCAACGAAGCCTCGTACGCCACCAGGGCTTCTCGCGGTCGGTCCAGCCGGGACAGCAGGTCGCCCAAAGCCTCCCGAGATGGGTACAGAGCGCCCGGCGTGACGGGATGCTTCTGAGTGGTGGCTTCGAGCTCCACCGCTTCCCTCATCGTTGACAAGGCTCGGTCCGCCCGTCCGGCTGCGTAGCTCCGCCAAGCCGAAAGAACCAGCCGGTCGATCTCTATGTACGTCACGAACGCCTGCTCGCCCGCCGCCCTCGCCGCGTCGCGCAGACGTGCCATACGGCTCTCCGCACGAGCGGCTTCCTCAACATCATCGGTGTTGGCCGCTCCGAGACCCCGCGCAAACCAGCTCAAGGATTCGGCCCACCAGAACTGATCCCAGTCGAGAGACGCGGGAGATCGTGCCTGGATCTCTGTCGCCTCCGCCCAGGCGCGCCGCTCCACGGCGTAACGAGCCTGCACGGCCGCGAGATGGAAGGCGCTGATGAATGTCCCCTGGAAGGGCTCAGTCCGGCCGGACAACTCACCCAAAACCGCCGAAGCCGCCCGGTCGTCACCACGCTGGAGGTGGGCATAGACCAGATAGTCCAGGGCGTGGGGATAGTGATGCGACAGCCGATCACCGGCCGGGAACTGGAGCGCGGCCTGCGCGGACTTCCGATTCCACAGGATCACCTCCGGCCACTCGCCCAGGCGCACGAAGATGTGCGTCGGCATGTGGAGGGCGTGTGGCACCTGGGGCGCGATATCGTCGTAGCTTCGCACCACCCCCAGGGACTCGCTGGCCCGAGTAGCTACGTCGTTCGCGTGGATGGTGTAATGGATGGCTCCCGGGTGTCTCGGCTCCTCATCGTATATCTCCAGGAGGAGCTTCGCGGCACGACTCTGGTGGGCCACGCGGTCTTCGGCGACCTGGCCGACCGCGAGCTGGGAAAGCGCGTAGAAAGCGGCCGTTTCGCGATCGCCGGAATGGGCCTCGTACGCGCTCGACATGGCCTCACTCCACCGCGTGATACGGGTCCACCAATCGGCCGAGTCCGGGTCCTGGAAGAAGGCGCCCGCGGCGTCCACAAGTCGAGCCTCTCGATCGTCGCCCGCTCCTAGCTCTCGAGCCTTCTGCACCTCTTTCCAGCCACGGGCGAGGATTTGGGGTCCGGGACGCTCGGGCCAGAGCGGCTGGAACAGGGTCATGGCGATGCCCCAGTGGGCCATGGCGCAGCCGGCGTCCGCCTCCGCGATGGCCTCGAAGGCCGCCCGTGACTCCTCGTACTGCATGTGATGGAGGAAGGCGACGGCGCGATCGAAGTCGTCCGCCACTGCGCGACACGACACGTCGAAGTGCACGGAGCCGAGCGCCGTGTCATCGCGTTGGTGCGCGGCCTGTGCGTCGGCAGGGTGTGCGGAAATGCCGAGGACCGTCAGGACGCCCACGGCGCCGACGAGAAGAGTCGTACACTTTCCGAGATGGCTGATCACGGGAGTTTCTCCTGGTCCGATGGGCTCACGAAGGCGTCCGCGCCGTGTAGTCCGTTTCAGGTCGAGGCCCGTCCGGCCCGGACCCTTGTTCGCTACTTGAAGTGACAGATGAGGGGACCCTTCTCCCGGATGAGCGAGGAAGACTTGAGGGCGATCTACATCTTCCTCAACAGCTTGGACTTTGAGCGCCCAGATTTTGGCGTCCGGTTGAGGCAATGAGTTAATTTACGAAACCGGCACCCCCCCCCTTCGTTGATGGAGCCCGAGCCTCGTCCTTGGCCGGTGATGATCTGCTCGGGGAACGGTCGTTCTGATGGTGCTCCGCTTCCTCGTAATGCCGGCGGAGCAGATCGTCTCCGAAGTCGTTCTGGGGGTCCCGCCACACCGAATGCACGTGGTTGGCTCCACCCTGTACGTTGTCGTACTCGATCAGCACAGTGGGTCCGTGGATGCGGTAGTAGTGACCCTCGCCGCGCTCCGTGCTCCCCGCCCACGCGAAGTGGAGGTTCTCGAGTCCGGCCTCGTGGATTCGCTGCATCTCCGCGTCGGCAACGTCGGCGTTGGCATTGTTCAGGTATTCCTCGATGACATGCATCAGCGCGTGACTCTGCGCATCGTTCATTTCCGAGGCGGGCAGCCCTTCGAAGCGATCCAGTTCCACCGTCCGCGCGTTCCCGGTGACGATGTCGGGGGGAGCTTCCGCCTCGATGATGACGGTCCGGAGTTGGGCGTCGGTGAGGAGGGCCAGGAGCTCGCGGGCCAGATCCTCCTCGGCTCCCAGGAGGCGTCGCCCGGCGTTCGGGCCCTCTCCCACCACGTGCGGATTCGAACCCAGGAACGCCGGAGTCACAGACGGAGGACCGCCTCCGGCCGCGGCGAAGTTCATCGAGATGTGGTGTCCCTCGAACCGCCAGGCCCAGGCCCCGTCCTCGGAGGGGGCGCCGAAGATGTTGAAGTAGTAGTCCTCGGGATCACGTCGATCCGGCCGGCCCTCGATCTGGCCGAGGATCCCCTCGAGCTGCATGACCCCGGTCGCCTTCAGGTAGCCCTGCGAGCTGAGAACGCTCTGCAGGAGCCCGTGGGCGGCGGTGCGCTGCTCCGGGTTCATGTCCTTGAGCCGGACACCGTATCGCTCGCGAGGTATGAAATGCCAATCGAAGCGTTGCTCCGCATCCAGCTTCCACGTGCCGCGATCGCGCTCGGCACTACTGAGGGTTCCGAGGTACGCTTCGGCCGCTGTGGCCATTAGGCCGTCTGTGTCGGCGGGTAGGGGCTCAGGGGCTCGGACCATGTACGCGGCCACAAGGATGACGGTCAGGAAGGCCGCCCCGAGGGTGGTCAGGATGCCGCGCATGAGTGTCCTCCCGCTTCCGACGTGGAACGGCGACGGTACCAAGGGGGCAAACATGCGGCTAGGAAGCCGGGCGCGACAGTAGGGAGGGCCAGGGACGCCTTTGGTATCATCGTGAGGGTCGCCGCGCTCAGTCGTCGTCGGGCGTCAGACGCGGTCGAGCGATAAAGCCCTCTAAGCCACGAGGACGCTCCAGCCTACCCAGATACTGAACAAAGTCCGAAGACGCCTCACACGCAAATACAGGCGTCTGACAGGCTTCTGCTTGCGCCTACCGGACCGTGCATGGATGTTGACGAAGGTCTGATCCCGGAGCGCGGGAAGGAGGGCTCAGTGAGGAATGCAAAGCTCAGGTCGTTCCTGATGGTCCTCGCGTTCGCACTCGCCGCGTCGTTCGCGCCCGCATGTAACCTCAGCATCTTCGGGGGGCGATGAGGAGAAGATCACCCTCGGGGGGACCGTGTTCGCGTGTCCGACGACCGGAGTGTGCGTGGACTTCCGACCACCCGATCCCATGCCAGTCGGCGGTGCGATCGTCAGCAGAGAGCCAGTGACTAATGATGCAGATCAACGGCCTCAGAGGGCCTTAACTTGACATAAAATCGGTTATACGTACGTCACGATCCTGAGTAATCCCTTGTTTCAAGCGGAGACCTGCAAATTTCTTGCCCTGTTGGACAGTTATTCGCCGGTCCGACGGCAACCGTGAAGGCGGCCCACCGCCGATGAAGTCCTTCTTCCCCATGGAACGCGGGGAGGCGGCCACCCTGGTCTTCCTCATCGCTTTCGTCGCGTTCGCGTTCATCCCGGCGTGGCGCACCATCGAGCTCGGCGGCATGGCGGTGTTCGGATGGCTCATCGCGACGTTGATGCTGGTCTCGCCGGCACTCGCCCTCTTCACGTTTTGGCGGCTGGGGAGTGGCGGCACATCAAGCAACGCCGTCTCGGGTGACCGTGCCAGGGGCGACGGCAGCCGATCCGCCCGTAATGGGATAGGCGACGGGAAGGCCGGTTGATGCTCCTCGAGCGCATCCTCGTAGGGATCTACCTCTTCGGCTGCGTCGGCATCGGCATCGCAGCCTCGAAGAAGGTCATGGGCTCCCGCGACGAGTACTGGGTCGCGGGTCGCCGCATCGGCACGGTAGTGAACTCCCTGGCGATCATGGCGGCGCTCGCGAGTGGGGGCTCCATCATCGGGGTCATGGGGCTCGCCTACGCCCAGGGCATCCCCGCGA
The DNA here is from genome assembly GCA_965238005.1 of Longimicrobiales bacterium. Lineage (GTDB taxonomy): Bacteria > Gemmatimonadota > Gemmatimonadetes > Longimicrobiales > Gaopeijiaceae > CBDCKN01. The sequence goes on along the minus strand of OZ250165.1, from coordinate 78,457 downwards.
CGCTGGCCTTGTTCGGCGGAGCCGTGGTCGGCTTTCCGCTGGCTTCGATCCTCGTCGCGAAGCCGCTCCGCAATTTCGGCAAGTTCACGATCACCGACTTTCTGATCTTTCGGTACCCGCACGCGGTGGTCCGGTACCTGGTCCCGATCCTGATCGTCGCCGCATTCACCATCTACATCGTAGCGCAGCTCAAGGCGGCAGGGATCACTGCCGAGGCGCTGCTGGGGATCCCCTACGACACCGCCCTCACGCTGGCCACGGTGGTGTTCATCATCTACGTCTCCTTCGGCGGCATGGTCGCCATCACCTAGACGGACGTGATCCAGGGGATCCTCATGGTGATCGTCGTCGTCGGTACGGCCCTCGTCCTGGTGTGGAAGGTGGGATCGCCGTTCGAGATCATGAGCCAGGCCACGGCCGTGGCACCCGAGCTCGGGCAGGTAAAGCACCTACCTGTGTCCAGCTATCTGGGCTACTTCATCATCTGGGCGACGGCGATCCCGGTAATCCCCCACATCGTCATGAGGGTCTTCACCGCCAAGGACGCCGAGAGCGCCCGGCTATCGCTCAACCTGGCCATGTTGGTCTACAGCGTCATGATCCTCGCCGCGGTGTTGGCCATCGTCCCCGTGGGCAGGATCGATTTTCCGGGGCTCCAGGATGCCGATCAGCTTTTCCTGCGCGTCATGGAGACGCAGTTCCCGCCGCTCATCCGGGGGATCGCCGTCGCCGCTGTGCTGGCGGCCGTAATGTCCACCACCGACGCGCTGCTTCTGGCGTGTAGCTCGTCCATCGCGCACGACATCCTGGGCGGCTTTCTACGTGACCGGGCGAGCGAGCGGACGTTGAGCTTCGTCCGGATCGGGTCCACCTGGGTGATCGGGACGGCGGCGCTGTTCTGGGCGTTCTCACCCCCCGAGCTGATCACCCAGTTCTACACGGCGGGGGTCGGGGTGCTGAGTGCGAGTCTGTTCGTACCCACCATCGCCGGGCTATGGTGGAAGAAGGCCAATCTGGCCGGGGGCGTGGGAGCGGTGTTCTTGGGTGCCGTCGTCTACGTTCTGGTCCAGGCGGGCGTGATCGACATCGGGCTGGCACCGGTGGTGGTCGCGCTCTTCGCGAGTGCGGCAGCCATGCTTCTCGGAGGGCTGTTCGGGCCGCGGGAATCGGCGGAGATGATCGAACAGATCGAGGCGCTGCATAGATAGCCTGAGGTGCCGCTGAACGGACGCGCATCCGTAGCCAACACGCCCGGGGAGACGCAGCAGTGCCAACAGCGCCTCAGACGCAACTGAACCGCACAGCGCGGGAGGTCACTCGGGACGACGCGACGGGATTTCATCGCCGGTACCTCGAAGGGGCTTCTGGGGCTCGGTGCGATCCACGTAGGGGCATTCCGCCATGTAACACAGCCGCTCGCCGCGAAGTGGCTACGACGGGCAGAGGCACTGGCCAAGCTGCCCAAGCTGGACCGAGGGACCTTCCACCCCTACCGGAGGCTTTGGGCGAGCGAGCGGAAGGGCCTCCCAGACGTTGACGTCGCGCACGCTGCCGGATGGAAGAACACACGGGCGATAAAGGTGTCCTACCAGCAGGCCGATCCCGCGACGGTGCTCCGCGTCGTGGAGCTGGAGGGCTGATTCCGGGACACAATCGGGACACAGCCAGGGAAATACGAAAAGCGCCGCAGGTCCAGAAAACCTTGCGGCGCTTTCTGTTAGGGAGTGGTCGCTACTGGACTCGAACCAGTGACCCCTACGATGTGAGCGTAGTACTCTACCAACTGAGCTAAGCGACCCCGGCTGAGAACGCGGCGCCCCAGCCGCGATCCAGTCGTTCGAGAATCAGTACCCCCACGGGGAATCGAACCCCGGTTTCCTGGCTGAGAACCAGGTGTCCTAGGCCACTAGACGATGGGGGCAAATGCTGTGACCTCTCGCTGTGAGGGCCGAAACCATAAATAGGATCCCCTCCCGATTCAACCCCACGGAACGGTGGGGTGCCTATGGGTTAAGTCATCAAGTCCCAACGAATTGGGCAGGCGATCAAGGGAACCTGAAAGATACATGGCCGAGAAGCTGAACGACGAGTCCATCCGTGGGTGGTTGAACGGGCGAGAGGGGTGGAAGCGGAAGGGCAAGACGCTGATCAAAGGGTTCAGTTTCGCGTCCTTCCGCGACGCCATCGTGTTCGTCAACCGAGTGGCCAGCCTGGCCGACGATATGGACCACCATCCGGACATCGATATCCGCTACACGACGGTGAGCCTGACGTTGACGACGCACGAAGCGAAAGGTCTCACCCAGAAAGACCTCGACTTGGCGGGGCGGGTCGACTTCGCCACCTCGGCGCGCTAAGCCACCTACGGCCCCAGATCCAGCAGCTCCCGGGGGCTCTCCAGGTAGAAATGCGGCTCGACCTCCTCGAGCCGCGCTCGCGTGAAAGGCCCCCACAGCGCCGCGGCCGTGTACACTCCGGCCGCCTTACCCGCCATCGCGTCGTAGGGAGAATCCCCTAGAAAGACCACGCCCTCGGGCCCCTCGACGCCCAGGCGCTCCATGGCCAGGTTCACCGGCTCCGGATCGGGCTTGCCCCTTCCCACATCGTCGACGGTGACAAGCACCTCGAAGGCGTCCTCCATCCCGCAGCACGCCAGGGTGCGCAGAGTCATCTGCCGTGCCTTGCTCGTCACCACCGCCATGCGCGTGCCCGACTCCTTCAGGCGCGCCACCGTCTCCACCACCCCGGGAAACGCGCGCACCATCTCGTCGTGGACCGTGCGCTGGAACGCGCCGTACGTCTCCACCATGGCCTCGGCCTCCTCCGCCGAGCGGGCGAAGTCCTTCATCTGCACGTGCAGGGGCATGCCCATGGTGGCGAGCCAGTCGCCGTCGTCACCCTCCCGGCCGAGATGCGTGAGGGTGGCGTGTCGAAACGACCGCAGAATGAGCTCGGTGGTGTCCGCCAGGGTCCCATCGAGATCGAACAGGACGGCGTCCCAGGAGTGGGCGCGGGTCACGAACGAGCCTCCGGAGTGGAGCGGAGTCGGGTCATGGGGCGAGCCCTTCCCGTATGACTTCCACCAGACACTCGATGCCGAAGTCCACCTGCGCCTCTGAGATCACCGCCGGCGGTGCGATCTCCACGACCTCTCCTCCGGCGCCGGCCGGCAGGACCAGGAGCCCCCTGGAGAGGGCGGCCTCGGCGATCGAGGCTCCAGCGGTGGTGGCTCCGGCGGTGGTGACTTCGGCAATGGTGGCTCCGGCAGTGGCGAGCCGGTCCCCGGCACCGCCCGGACCATCACCCTCCAACGCGCTCAGCTCGATGCCGATGAGCAAGCCTCGGCCCCGGACATCCTGCACGCCGGGGGTCACGCCGACCAGAGCCTCGCCGAGGCCCTCGAGCAAGCGGCCGCCCAGGGTGGCGGCCCGACCTGCCAGATCCTCCTCTTCCAGGACGTCCAGGAAGGCGAGCGCCGCGGCGCACGACAGGGGGTGACCCAGGAACGTGCTCGTGTGCAGCGCCTCGCCCGTGGAGTCGGGCCACGCATCCATGACCTCGCGAGGTCCCAGACAGGCGCTCAGGGGAAGACCGCCGCCCAGCGCCTTGCCTACGCAGAGGATGTCCGGAATCATTCCCTCGTGCTCGAACGCGAAAAGCGTACCCGTGCGGCCGAAGCCGGTGAAGATCTCGTCGAAGACGAGAAGAGCCCCGGCCGATCTGGTCAGCTCCGCCAGGCCGCTCAGGAAGCCGGACGGCGGCACGCGTACTCCCGCCCTCCCCTGAATGGGCTCCACGACCACCGACCCGATGGGATCCTTGAACGGGCCGTCTCCCGTCAGGATGCGCTCGACGTCCACGAGAACGGCCTCCGCATCCTCGCCCTTGGGAAAGGGCACAAAGGCCACACGGTCGTGAAGTCGTCCCCGGAACGGCCCCCGGAAGTACGTGCGTTCCGTCACCGCCAGGCTTCCGAGGGTGAGTCCGTGATAGCCGCCCTCGAACGCCAGTACTCCGGACCGGCCGGTAGACAGCTCGGCGGTCTTGAGAGCGATCTCGACAGCCTCCGATCCGGAGGAGGCGAGAACTCCCCGGGTCTCCTCCCATGGCGCCAGGCGGGCGAGCCGCTCCAGAAGCTCGAGCTTGAGCTCGGGCGGGTGCACGTCCCCCATCCCGTGAACGAGGCGGCCGGACTGCTCCTCTAGGGCAGCCCGGATGCGTGGATGGGCATGACCCGCCATGGCGACACCGAAAGCACCGGTGAAGTCGACGTAGACGTTCCCGTCCACGTCCCGCACGTTGGCGCCGGCAGCGGCTTCCCAGAACACCGGAAATCGCTCGGCTAGGAACGTGACGTTCCTGGACTCGACTCGCCGCAACCGCTCCGCCAGAGCCTTTGAGCGCGGTCCGGGCGGGGGGGTCAGGACCGAGGGCAGGAGCGAGCCGAGGTCAGACATGGTGCTACTCTTCGCCGAGCGGATCCTCGGCGGCCATGCCCATGGCGTGAAAGCCCATGTCCACGTGCAGGGTCTCGCCCGTGATGCCGGCCCCGAGGGGAGAGCACAGGAACGCCGCGGTGTTCCCCACGTCGTCGGCGGTGTTGACCGCGGGAAAGGCAGCGTTCAGCCGGTAGTAGTCCACCATGCGATCGATGGACCCGACGGCCCGGGCCGCTCGGCTGGCCAGGGGGCCCGCGGAGATCGTGTTCACCCGGATGCCCCAGCGCCGGCCCGCCTCGAACGCCAGGGTTCGGGTGTCGTTCTCGAGGGCTGCCTTGGCCGAGCTCATGCCTCCTCCGTAGCCCGGGATCACCCTCTCGCCTGCCAGATAGGTCAGCGACACCACGGATCCGCCCTCCCTCATGAGGGGACCGAAGCGCTGCACCATCCCCACCATGGAGTACGCGCTGGCGCTGACGGCTGCCAGGTACCCGGCCCGGCTGGTGTCCACCAGGGGCTTCTGCACCTCGGGCGCGTTGGCCAGCGAGTGCACCAGAACATCCAAGCAGGGGTCGCCGAAGTCGCTCCTGAGACCGTCGGCGACCTCCTGAAGCGTGTAGCCCGACAGGTCGCGGTAGCGCTTGTCCTCACGTATGTCGTCCGGAACGTCGTCCGGCGTGTCGAAGACCGCATCCATGGGACAGATCTTCTCGAATTCGATCTCACCGCCTCCCGGCAGGCTCAGGTCCAGCTTTCCCCGTTCCAGGCTCCGGGTGAAGATCCTCAGCACGGGCGGCCAGGTTCCGACGCAGATGGACACACCGGCCCGGGCGAGGGCCCTCACAATGGCCCAGCCGTAGCCCTTGTCGTCCGCAACTCCTGCCACGAACGCTCTCTTGCCGGTCAGGTCTATGGGAAGCATGGACTCGATGCTCCTTGGCGTGTCTCGAGGGGGATCACTTCCAGACGTCGAAGGCAGGAACGTTAGGGAAAAGGGGCGGCGCCGTCGACCGTTACCGGATCGTCACTCGTCGGAAGCCGGATCCGCGTGAAGAGCTCAGAGTAGGATCCACGCGCCCAGGGCCAGGTAGCTCCCCAACAGGACGATCCCTTCGGCTCGCCGGATGGTGAGGTTGGCCCGCACGATGGGGATGAGCAGAACCGACATGATGACCACCGCCGGGAACTCGAGGCTCAGAACCTGAGGATTCACGGGTAGCGGCGTGATCGTCGCCGTGATGCCGAGGATGGCGGCGATGTTGAAGACGTTCGAGCCGATCACGTTGCCGACGGCGATGTCCGCCTCGTCCCTAAACGTAGCGACGATGGACGTGGCGAGTTCGGGCAGCGAAGTCGCGATGGAGACCAGCGTGAGGCCGATCACCAGCTCCGAGATGCCCATGGCCTCGGCGAGGGCGAGGGCCGACTCGCGGATGGCGAAGGCGCCCATGACGAGCCCCATGATCCCCATGGTGATGAGGGCGAGTTCCCGCGCCGTCGCCCACGGCGTCAGTCCCGCGGCCTCCCTGGCGAACTGCTCGTACTCACCCAGTACCGCATCGTCTTCCTCCTTCGCCGTCCTGAAGACGAACCACAGGTAGCCGCCGAGAACCCCCAGAAGGGCGATCCCCTCCAGGCGTCCGATGCGCAGATCCCAGATCACCGGCAGGAGGAGCGCCGTGATGATCAGCATCACGGGCACCTCGCGGGTTACGACGCGTCCCGAGACGTTCAGCGGCCTCATGATGGCGCTGATACCGAGGACGAGGCCGATGTTAGCGAGATTCGACCCCATGACGTTGCCTATGGCCAGGTCGCCGTGGCCGCCCACCGCCGCCACGACGGAGACCACAAGCTCCGGAGCGGACGTCCCCATGGAAACCACGGTGAGCCCGAGGACGATGGGGCTCACTCCCAGCGATGTGGCGAGGCGGACACTGCCCCGCACGAGCCACTCGGCGCCGAAGTAGAGGACGCCCACACCGCCGATGAAGAGTAGGACCTCCCGGGTCATGCCCGCCGCATCTCGCGTCGCCCCATCCAGTCTCGCAGTTGATCCACAGTCATCGTGTTCAGAACGTCCTCTCTATCCAGCCACCCACGTCGGGCCTGATCCACGCCATAGGAGATGTGATCCAGCCGCTGAACCGAGTGGGCATCGGTGCTGATCACAACCTTGACCCCCAGCTCCTTGGCACGCCGTGCATGGACGTCGTTCAGGTCGAGTCGGTTCGGGTTCGCGTTGATCTCCACTGCGACGTCGAGCTCCGACGCCGCCTGCAAGACAGCCTCCACGTCGAGCTCGAACGGCTCCCTGCGGCCGAGCAGTCGCCCGGTAGGATGGCCGACGATGTCCACGGACGGATGTTGCATGGCACGGATCACCCGATCCGTCATCGTCGCTTTATCCATGTCCATCAAGGAGTGCACCGAGACGATCACCGCATCCAGTGCCTCGAGGACCTCGTCGGTCATATCGAGGCTCCCATCCCGGAGAATGTCTACTTCCAAGCTCTTGAAAATCGTGATCCCGTCCAGTCCCTCCTGGACTCGGTCGATCTCCGCCCACTGCTCAGGGGCCTTTTCGGGGGTCAAGCCCTGGACCATCGCCAAGGCGGGGCTGTGGTCGCTAACGGCCAGGTATTCATACCCTCTCGCCCGGCACGCCCGCGCCATCTCCTCGATGGAGGCCTTCCCGTCGCTCCAGGTAGAGTGCATGTGGAGATCGCCCCTGATGTCCTCCAGGGTGACGAGCTCGGGAAGGGAGCCGTCCCGGGCGGCCTCGATCTCTCCGCGGTTCTCGCGAACCACGGGTGGAATCCACGTGAGACCGACGGCCTCGAACACGGACTCCTCGGTGTCGCCGGCAATGCGCTCGCCATCCTCCTTGCCCACCTCTTCCGGATCCACACCCTCCGGGAGGCGGAAGACCCCCCACTCGTTGACGCGCAGGCCCTGTCTCAGCGCGAGCTGGCGGACCGCCACGTTGTGCTCCATGGAGCCCGTGAAGTAGTGGAGGGCCGCGCCGAAGGAGCGCGGGGGGATGACGCGGAGATCCACCTCCAACCCGGACCGGAGGACCACGGCCCCCCGCGTGTCCCCCGCCAGGTCCACCCGCTCCACGGACCCGAAGGTGGTGAAGCGCTCCATGACGTCGGGAGCGGGGAGATCGGCCTGTACGAGCAGATCCACGTCACCGATGGTCTCTTTGCGGCGTCGACAGCTCCCCGCCACCTCGATACGCTGGACGCCCTTCGCCTCCCTGATGTGCTCGACGAAAGGTCCGATGAGGTCATCCACTTGGGAGAGGAGGAAGCGTCCGGAGTAGCGACGAAAGTCCTCGATGGCGCGAAGGATCTTCTGGACGCTCGTCGTTCCGAAGCCCTCCAGGGCGTGCACCTTCTCGGCGTTCAGGGCCTCCTCGAGCTCGTCGACGGTCTTCACGTCCAGCGACTCCCAGAGCTTCTTCGCCTTCTTGGGTCCGACCCCGTCGAGCTTCACGAGGTCGACCAGAGACCGGGGAATCTCTTCGGCCAGCTCCTCCAGCCGGGAAAGGCTCCCGGTCGCGATGAGCTCGACGATGTGGGCGGACATGTCCTTCCCGATGGCCGAAAGGTCGGTGAGGTCCTCCTCCGCCTCGACCATGGACTTCAGGGAGCGGGTGAGTCCCCGGACCGTGCGGACGGCATTCCGGTAGGCCCTGATGCGGAACGGATTGGAGCCCCGGATCTCGAGCAGGTCCGCGAGCTCGTCCAGGACGGCGGCGATCTCGATGTTCTCCACCGGTTACAGAATCCCCTCCGCCTCGAGGAGCGCGACAAACTCCGGTTCGGTGAGGACAGTCACGCCCAGGTCCCTCGCCTTCTGCAGCTTTGATCCCGGATCGGCTCCCACGACCATGTAGGTCGTCTCTCCACTCACGGAGCCCACCACGCGGCCCCCGGCACCCTCGATGAGTCGCTTGGCCTCGGACCGGGCGAACCCCTCGAGCCCACCCGTGAACACGAACCTCTGGCCAGCCAGCGCGTGACCCCCGGCGTCCTCCGGCGGGATGAGATCCATGCCCCGGTCGAGAACCGCCTGGATCCGGGCCCTATTCCGCTCGTCGTCCAGGAAGTTCAGGATCTGCTCCGACATGATGGGGCCGATCCCCTCCACGGCCTCCAGCTCCTCGAGGGCGGCGGCCTGGACCCCTTCGAAGCTGCGGAAGTGGCGAGCCAGATTCCGGGCGACAGTGGCTCCCACCTCGGGAATGCCCAGGCCGTAGAGGAAGCGATGGAGCTCTACCGACTTCTTGGCCTGAATGGCGTCGGCCAGGTTCGCCGCCGACCTCTCGGCGAACCCGTCCAGCCGCTCGAGGTCTTCGGCCGTAAGGTCGAAGAGGTTCGCCAGCTCCTTCACCAAGCCGCGGTCCACCAGGAGGTTGGCCGTCTCCTCTCCCAGTCCCTCGATGTCGAGGCCCGTCCGTGAACCGAAGTGCATGATCCCCCTCTTGAGCTGTGCCGGGCAGCCGAAGCGGTTGGGGCAGTACGTGAATGGACCGCTCTCCTTCACCGGGGTATCGCAGGCCGGGCACCGGTCCGGCATCTCGAAGACCGCGCCACGCTCCCGCCCGTCTTCGTCCACTCGCTCGACGACCTGGGGGATGACGTCTCCGGCTCTCTGGATCTTCACCAGATCGCCCTCGCGCACGTCCTTGCGGGCCACCTCCTCACGGTTGTGGAGCGACGCGCGCCCGACCGTCACGCCGCCCACCTCGACCGGCCGTAGCAACGCCACGGGCGTGAGCTTCCCCGTCCGGCCCAACGAGACGGCGATCCTCTCGATGCGGGTGATCTCCTTGCGCGGCTCGAACTTGAAGGCCAGGGCCCAACGGGGGTGGTGGGACGTGGCGCCCAGATCCTCCCGCGCGTCCAGATCGTTCAGCTTGATGACCACTCCGTCGATCTCGTAGTCGAGGTCGTCTCGGTCCTCCTCGAAGCTCCGGTGATACTCGATGATTTCTTCGACCGTGGTCACCCGCTTCACCCGATCCGGTGTCCTGAAGCCCCAGTCCCGTAGCGCCTGCACCCCCTCATGGTCCGACGTGACTTGGGACCCCCGCAGCATGAGGATGTCGTAAGCCAGGACGTCGAGGGGTCTTCCGGCGGTCACCCGTGGGTCCAGCTGGCGGAGAGATCCGGACGCGGAGTTCCGGGGATTCACGTAGGGCTCTGAGCCCTGCTCCACCATGCGCTCGTTGAGGGCTTCGAAGGCCGAGAGGTACATGATCACCTCGCCCCGGATAGCCAGCAGCTCGGGCGCCGCTCGGGCGTGCTCCAGCAGGCCCAGCGGCACGCTGGAGATGGTCCTCACGTTCTCGGTGACGACCTCTCCCGTGTGACCGTTTCCCCTCGTGACGGCACGCACGAACAGGCCGTTCTCGTAGACGAGCTCGATGGAGGCCCCGTCCAGCTTCGGCTCCAAAAGATACTCCGGCTCGCTCTCCAGACCCTTGCGCACACGCTCGTCGAAGCGACGCACCTCGTCGCTGTCCTGGGTGGAGTCCAGAGAGAGCATCGGTGCCGTATGCTCCGCCGCGGAAAGCTCGCTCTTGGGCTCGCCAGCGACTCGCTGGGAAGGGGAGTCAGGCGTGACCAGGTGTGGGTGAGCAGCCTCCAGAGCGAGGAGCTCGGCGTACAGGCGATCGAACTGCGCGTCGTCGATCTCCGGTCGAGACTCGACGTAATAGAGATGGGAGTGCCGTCGAAGCTCCTCTCGGAGAGCCTCGAGCCGGCGCTCCACGTCTTCGCCCTGGTCCGGGGACGGTCCCCTGGGGTTGTCCGGCGTGCCTCGGGTCAATGAAACTCCAACTCCAGGTGGGAAACGCGGCGTCATAACGTGGCGAATCCCGAGGGGTGCGGACAGTCCTCACGATACGAGCGACGCGGCCCTCCCGGCGTTGCGTGGCTCCGGTAGAGCGGGGTATATTACAGAACCTGCCCGGCACCCCGGGGCACCCGCACCGATCATGCGGATCGCCATCCCCGAGAGAGTCGTGGTGCCGTCTGGATGAGGCCGGCGTGGAAGTCACGTTCCGTCCGCTGCCGCCAGCGAGCGGAGTCGGCCCAGCTCGGGACTAAGACCTTTACAGCTCCACGCGCTCGATCTGAACCGGTGCCCGCCTCGCCCGGGGTCGCGGCCATAGCCCACCCACTCCCGGACCGAGTTGATCAGCCACACGCGGGAGGCCCTGCAGACCTCGAGGAAGGTCAGGCAGCGTCGGGTCGTCCGTCCTCCCTTCATATATCCTTGTTCGTTATGTTCACGTCCGACCCAGTGCCAGCCTCCCCCGGGACAGCAACTTCGAGATCTACGTGGTGAACGCCGACGGCAGCGACCAGCGGCGGCTCACCACGAACCCGGCGGGTGACTACTGGCCCGATTGGACGGCCCGTGCATCGCCCTATCCTCTCCCCTAGGAGACGTCCACGGCGGAGCTGACAATCTCGATCTCGACCCATTCCCGGACCGAGTTGATCAGCCACACGCGAGAAGCCCGCCTGACGTCGAGAGGGGTCAGGCATCGCTCCTGAAGCCGGCCCTCGGAAAGTAGTTCGCCCCGAAACACTCCGCCCAGGAGGCCGCAGTGCCGCGGAGGGGTCCAGGCCACGCCGTCGATCTCGGCGACCAGGTTGCCCCGCGTAAACTCGGTGACGCAGCCTTCCTCGTTGACGAGCAGGACATCGAAGAACTCCGGATGCTCCGCAGCTCGGGCTTCATAGACCGCGCGGTGCGTAGTCTTGTGGAAGAGGAAGACATCGGTGCTGGCAACGGGACGGCTCGCGAACCCCGCCCGCGCAGCCGAGGGATTCCGCCCGTCATCTTCCAAGCAACGCACCTCGACCGAGATCCGGCCAAAAGCGTCGGAGAGGGCGCGGATCCTACACGCTCCCGCACAGGCGGCCTGCGCCTCTCCCCACCCGTCCACTATCGCTCTCCGCACGCGAGCTGAATCAAACTCGTACCCGAAATACTCGGCCGACGCTCCCATCCGCGCTAGATGGGCGGCCAGCCGTATTGGGCCGTCGGAGTCCGCGCCAATCGTCTCCAGGAGCGAGAACTCGGGCCATTCGACGCGGAGGATCTCCGCCTTCGCCAGCATTTCGGCATACTCGCCTTCCGGGCAAGAATCCCAGGTGATGCCTCCCCCCACTCCGTACTCAACAACCTCTCGGTCGAGATCCACTACGGCAGTACGGATCGCCACGTTGAAGACACAGTCACCGTGCGGCGCGACGTACCCTATAGCTCCGCAGTACACGCCGCGCGGCTCGCGCTCGAGATCAGCGATGAAGCTCGTCGTGGAGATCTTCGGCGCCCCGATGACGGATCCGCAAGGAAAGAGGGCCCGGAACAGGTCCGTGAGCGAGGTTCCCGTCCTCGCCGTGCCCTCGATAGTGCTCGTCATCTGATGGACGGTCCGGTAGGGCTCCACCTTGAAGACCTTGCTCGCACGAACCGAGCCGTACTCGCTGATCCGCCCCAAGTCACTCCGGATGAGATCGACGATCATGGCGTTCTCGGCGCGTTCCTTCTCCGAGGCGAGCAACTCGCTTCGAGCTGCGGCGTCCTCTTCGGCCCAGCGACCCCGCCGTGCCGTGCCCTTCATTGGTCTGCAGGTGACCTGAGCCCCACGCCGCCGAAAGAAGAGCTCCGGTGATGCGGAAAGAACCTTGAACCGCCCAACATCCAAGTAAGCAGAGTACGCCGGACCTTGGGCCGCACGGAGCCGGCGGTAAAGAGCCAGCGGATCCCCGCGAAAAGGAGCACCCATACGAAGCGTGTAGTTGACCTGATATGTAGAACCGGCGCCGATGGCGCTCCGAATGAGGCCGATAGCGCGGTGGTACTCCGATGGTTCGACGTCGGGCTCCCACTCACCCAGATGGAAGCCCGACGCGTCGCTGCTCGAGCTCGTTCCGCTCTCCAGCCCGGAGTCGGACTCGGCAGCACTCGTGGGCGCCTCGAAGAGTCCGAACCAGAGTAGGGGAACGGAACGCATCCGTTTGGCTCGCAGCGCAGAATCAAACGCAGGCGCCGCCTCGTACGCAACGAAACCGGCCGCCCATCGCCCCGCGTCCGTCGCGGCCTCCACTCGATCGAGCGCCGGTAACACATCTTCGAGCTCGGAGGCGGTCACCACTTCTAGCGGATCGCGAAAGACGAGAGGACGCTGCGGGTCGTCCGCACAGTCGGGACGAAAATCGAAGCGCAGTGTGGGATTCGCGTCAGACACAGGTCGGATTGGCAGGAGGGCCGAGTATGATCGAACTGGATCCAATCTGCAAGGGGTGGCCGGCGTGAGCATGGTCGAGTCACTTCTCGAGGTTCTCGGTGTATCTCGGCCCCGATGACCGTGATGGCACCACGCCGAAGCAGGAATACCACACAGGATCGGAGAGAGCATGCCCCCTCTGGACGTCGAGAAGCTGAGGGCCGAGACCCCGGGCTGCCGACACAGAAACCACCTCAACAACGCCGGTGCCGGCCTCGTGCCCGAGCCGGTTCTGCATACCGTGACGGAACACCTGGAGCTCGAGGCCCGGATCGGCGGCTATGAGGCCTCCGACGAGAAGAAGGCCGAGATCGCGGCCGCCTACGAGGCCCTGGGCTCGCTCATCGGGGCGGACCCCGAGAACATAGCCATCACCGAGAATGCTACGGCCTCGTTCATCCAGGCCCTGTCCTCGGTCCCCCTCGCCCCCGGAGACGTGATCGTCACCACCCGGAACGACTATATCTCCAACCAGATCATGTATCTGTCGCTCCAGAGCCGAATCGGCATCGAGCTGGTGAGGGCGCCCGAGGACCCGTCGGGTGGAGTCGACGTGATGGCCATGGAGGAGGTGATCCACCGGCGCCGGCCGAAGCTCGTGGCGGTGACCCACATCCCCACCAACTCCGGGCTGGTACAGAAGGTCGCCGACGTGGGAGACATGTGCCGGCAGCGCGACATCCTGTACCTCGTCGACGCCTGCCAGTCGGTGGGGCAGATGCCCGTGGACGTGGAGGAGATCGGGTGTGACTTTCTCTCCGCCACGGCCCGGAAGTTCCTGCGCGGTCCCCGGGGGGTGGGGTTCCTGTACGTGTCCGATCGGGCGTTGGACATGGGGCTCGAGCCGCTCTTTCCGGACATGCGTGGCGCCGACTGGATCGAGGCAGATCTGTACCAGCCGGCTCCCGGAGCTCAGCGCTTCGAGAACTGGGAGTTCCCCTACGCCCTGGTCCTGGGCATGGGCCGGGCCGCCGAGTACGCCCTCGACCTGGGACTCGAGGCCATTCGGGATCGCGCCTGGGCTCTGGCAGCCCTGGCCCGCGATCGCCTGGCCGAGATCGACACCCTGCAGGTCCTCGACCGCGGACTGGAGCGGTGCGCCATCGTTACGGTGTCGGCGGAGAGACGCCACGCGGCCGAGCTGGTCTCGTCCCTCGCCGAGGCGGGGATCAGCACCCACGTCACCATGAGGGACTACGCCGTACTGGACTTCGACGACAAGGGGGTGGAGTCCGCGGTGCGCGTATCCCCGCACTACTACAACACCGAGGAAGAGATCGAAGAGCTCGCGAGCACCCTTTCCGGGCTGGTGAGCTGACGGTTGGCAGAAGCGATGTGCTTGCCCCTCCTGCTTGCCGCCTCCCCACCATAATGAAGAGATTCCGACCGGCCACCGTACTCAAGGGTCAAGGAGCGAGGAGACGCGTTGCAGCCGGAGGTCGAGCGAGAGTTGGTCCGAACGTGCAAAGCAGGCGGTGTCCGATTCTACGAACCCCTCGTGCGAGCGTATGAGGGGCCCGGTTTTCGTCTTCCCGTCGGGATGCTCGGCAGCGCGGATGATGCGCGCGACGCGCTCCAGGATGCCTTCATCAAGGCGTGGGAGTCGCTCCACCGGTTCGACACCAATCGCCCCTTCGGCCCGTGGTTCTTCCAGATCCTGAGGAATCAGTGCCGAGACGTGATCCGCAGCCGGCAATCCCGTGGACGCCTCCAGACGAGGGACGAGCGGCTCGAGCTTCGGCCCGCCGGCTCTGCGACGAATCCCGAGCGCCTGCGACAGCGAAGCGAAGCCCAGGAGACCCTTTGGGACGCGCTCCATGAAATCGGAGAGGAGTACCGGGAGATTCTCGTGCTGAAGGAGCTCGAGGGCTTTCGTTATGCCGAGATCGCCAGCATTCTGGATATCCCTGAAGGCACTGTGGCCAGTCGGCTATATCACGCCCGCAACGCCCTGCGTGCTGCGCTGCTGGAGATGAACGCTGAGTATCCGTAGACCCGGTCCCGGGAGGATCACGTCGTGACAGGCGTCAGTCACGAGACGCTCATGCGCTACCTCGACGGCGAGGTCGCGCCCGAGGAGCGTGCAAGAGTCGAGTCCGCAGTCGCCGCGTCCACCGAGCTGCAGCGGGACGTGGCGGTGTTCGGTGCCATGAAGGAGGACCTTCAGGCCATGACGTTCACACTCAGCCGGGACGATTCGGTCTGGAGCGTGGTGCACAGGCGACTGACGCGACCCATCGGTTGGCTCCTCGTCCTGGTCGGATTCACGGTCTGGGCCACTTACGGGTCCTACCTGTACCTGGTGTCCGCCATCGATCCCTGGGAGAAGCTGGCCACCTCGGCTATCGGCGTGGGCATCCTGTTCCTCTTCGTCAGCGTCATCTACGAGCGCTACAAGGAGTGGCTCACCGATCCCTACCGGGACGTCTACAGATGATCGTCGTCACCACACCCGACATCGCCGGGATGAGGGTCGTGCGCATGCTGGGGCTCGTTCGGGGAAACACCATTCGAGCACGTCACGTGGGCAAGGACGTCATGGCGGTCCTGCGGAACCTGGCCGGTGGCGAGATCCACGAGTACACGAAGATGCTGGCCGAGGCGCGGGAGCAGGCCATCGACCGGCTGGTGGAAGAGGCCGAGGCCCTCGGAGGCAACGCGGTGCTGAGCCTCCGCTTCCAGACTTCAATGATCCAAACGGGCGCGGCCGAGATGCTCTGTTACGGGACTGCCGTGGTCGTCGAGCCGGAGGACTGACCCACAACAACGTGTTGACACTAGCGGTCCTCCAGCCCGATCCTCGCGCGACGGCTCGGCTGGCCGACGCGCTGGGATCCAAGTACGAGCTCCGGTCCCACCGGACCTGGGCGAGGCTGTGGAGCGCCGCCCCCAAAGCTCCCTGGTCGGGCTGCATCATCGACATCTACCCTCCCACCGGCGCCGTTCCCCCTCCGAAGCTCGGACGACTGAGGCGGAGGCGTCCCGACCTGGCCATCGTCGTCTACCCGGACTTCACCGATCGGGAGCTGGACCTCTTCGAGGTGGGGCGGCAACAGATCGATGCCGTGATCCTGGCCGGCCTCGAAGACTCGGCGCCGGCCATTCGGGCCACCTCAGCCGCTCGCTCGCCTCGGCCTGCCGCGGGGGCCGTGGAGACCGCGCTCGAGGGGCGCCTCGCGGCTTTGGGCGTAGCCGTCGTCCGATGGTCCATGGAGCACTCCTTCGAGCGCCCCGGCGTGGACGAGTTGGCGAAGAGCATGGGGCTGTCCCGAAGCAAGCTCGCGAGGGAGCTGAGTCGCCACGGTCTTCCGTCGCCACGAGCCCTCCTCCTCTGGGGACGACTATTCCAGGCGGCTCGCCTGCTCCAGGGGGACACCGCCACGGTGGAGGGTGTGGCCCACGCCCTCGGATACTCGACGAACTCGGCTCTCCGTCGAGCGTTTCAGCAGTACGTGGGATGTCCTCCCGCAGCCATATCCACCCGGGAGGGGGTGGCCCGTGTGCTTCAGTCGTTCTTCGAGTCCCAGGAGATGCAGAGCTCGGCCGCCTCCTTGTAGCTCAGGCGCCCCCTCGCAGGAAGGCCCGCAGATCCCCGATGTCGTAGAAGCCGTTGTCGTTCCCACGTGAGTCGAGAATCAACCGCTCACCGGCATTGAGGGGCACGGCCTCGGAATCGAGAAACGGGGTCAGAGCCCGCTCCAGGGTCATCACGAACGCCCTCACGGTCAGAGGCACGACCACGATGCGCACGTTGCCCTGGGAGTCCTCGATGCCGACGCTGAGCTCTAAGTCGCCAATGAGCTCTGGCGCCCCGCCCACGACGAGCTCCATTCTGTCCGTGGCCACGGTCATGCCACCAGACGGCAGGGCGTCATCTATGAACGCCGTGTAGGGCATCAGCCCCCCGGCGATGGTCAGCCGGCCCGTGTAGGGGTTGAATTGGCTCCCGTCCGGCAAGGCGCCCACGTCCACGATGCCGGGTACTCGGCTGGTGGTGAGCCGAACGCGGGCCTCGCCCCCGGCCAAGGCGATGGAGTGGACCGTCACGCGACTCGGAGCGGATCCGGCGTGACGACGCGTCCCGGGGCTGGTCTCGTTGTTCAGGAGCACCGGAGACGCGCCGAGCCCCCAGGCGTCCGAGGCCCCGCCTCGATTGCCTCCGTTCAGGGCCGTGAGGCGGAGGTCCGTGCGGCCGTCCGCCTCCACCATGGCGAAGAGGTAGTGAACGCCCGTTCCCCGATCTGGACGTCGTGAACCCTCCGTATCCCAGTGGTACATGAGGACACCGGAGGACGGTAGGTTGGCGTCGAAGCCCGTCTGCGGACGGTACTCGAGAACCAGGAACTCGACGCCGTCGTCGTCCAGCGGGACCCAGAGCGCCTGGCGGCTCTGCTGAGCCGGGCCCATGACGTACTCCTCGTCGAACACGTCTCCCACCTCGAGCCACTGGACCCAGCCGAGCTGCTCCTTGGACCAGGGGCTGAAGTGCGTGGGCCCGAAGCTGTCTCCCCGCGTGGTTCCGTCTCCGCACCCCCAGGAGCCCGCGGCCATGAGGCCCCAGCATCCGAGCACCCACCGGCGGAACTGTGGCTCGAGTCCGTCGATGGGATGATAAAGGTCCGGAAGGCCCAGGACGTGCCCGAACTCGTGAGAGACGACGCCCGCAGTCTGGAGGGTCTCGCCCGTGCAGTCGGCCGCGCTCGTGATCGTGTATCCCAACAAGAGTATGGGGGTGCCGTCGAAGCCCACGTCCTGGGTCGCCAATGCGTCGCCCAGCCAGAAGAACATGGCGCTCCGGTGGGGCCAGATGGCCGGCCCACCGCACGACGCCGAGACCTCCTGGAACTCGAAGTTCACCACGTCGACGATCCCGTCGTCGTCACCGCTGTTCGGGACGCCGTCCGCGCCGTCGTTGTCGAACTGCGTGAAGTCGATGACCTCGTCGGCCAGGGTCACGGCCTCCACCAGGAAATTCCCGGTCCCGGTGTTGTCGCCCAGCCCGAAGCTCTCGCCCACCACCTCGGCAACCGTGAGGCTGGTCCGTACCCACGGGGCTACGACCCCCTCGACCTCCAGGAGCCCACCCGACGCCTCGAGGTAGAAGTCCGTGAGCGTGCCGGCCTCCGAAGGTCCGTCGAAGATGACTCTTCGGATGTCCTCCACGGGGAACAGGGGCTCTTCCGAGTCCGCAAAGAGCGCGGGAATGACCAGGAGTTGGAACCGCCCGGCCACCGGCATCCTCTGACCGTGCACCGCCTGGGGCCTCTGGCCTCTCCACACTTGTGGAAGCTCGAAGACGTCGGGGTTCCGCAGAACGCGATCGTAGTACTCGTGCGGTAACATGATGCCCCGGATCTCTGCGAGGGCCTCGATGTCCTGGGCGTGCGCCTCTCCCAAGGCCCCCCACGACGCCATCCCGGCGAATACCCAGAGGACCATCCACCGGCTCACGGTGTGAACCTCACGCTGTATCCGAGCAAGCCGGCCCTCAGCTCGTTCTGACCGTCGGCGACCTGGAGCAGCGTCGCCACCGGCGGTCGCGTCGTGTCGGCAACGTTCAAGCGGAATGCAACGTCCCCCGGGGTGTCCAAGACCACGAGGACCTTCGTGGTATCGCCCACGACGCTATTGTGGAGATCGCCGGTGAGTGGCTCCAGGAACGCGACACCCCCGCCGATGAGACGGATCAGCGCCGCGCCCTCCGCCCCGTTGGGCGACTCGACGGTGGCGGTCAGGGTTCCGGGTGCGCTGACCGGCGCCACGTCTCCGCAGCCCGAGGCGCCCAGCAGTACCGCCAGGAACAGGAGGGCCCTGGAGAATACTGGCCGTCGTGAAGAGTCAGACATCGACCTTGACGGAAAGAGCCTCTCGGGTGGCCCGATACCCCTCTTCCAGAAAGTACTCGATCCGGTCGAAGTCGAAGCCTCCCTGGGCCTCCAGATCGGGCCGCACCAGGGTCAACGGGACGCCTGTCCAATCGCGTACCGTGTCCTTCCGCTTCTGACCGGACATGATGGCGAAGACCCTCTGATGGACCGCCACCAGCCCCTCCTTGGCAACCAGGCGGGCGTCTGCGTCCGGGCCCGCCCCGGCATCGACGGCGATGATGCGGGTGGCCCCCATGTCCGAGGCCCGCTGCAGAGGCAGCGTCTCCTGAACACCACCGTCCATGAGGAATCGACCATCCACCTCCGCCAACGGAAACAGAACCGGAAGCGCACACGACGCATATACTGCGTCGACCAGAGGGATGTCGGTGTCACCCCGATGGCCGAGCCAGACCGTCTCGCCCGACGCCAGGTCGACCACGTTCACGGCCATCGGAATCTGAAGCTCATGCCAACGCTCCGTTGGAAGGAGCCCACGGATGTACTCCCTGAGAGGGCCTCCCTGGAACACGCTTGCGGCACGGATGCCGTTGATCCACACGGCCCGGCGGTTCAGCCGGATGAGGTCGCGTCGCTTCAGGCTACGTGCAGAGGCCTCCATCTCCTCGACGCTGCGGCCTCCCGCGAAGGCGGCCCCGACCATGGCTCCGATGCTCGTCCCGATGATTCCGGCTACCGGAACGCCAGCCTCCTGGACGGCCTTCCAAGCTCCGATGTGGGCCAGTCCCTTGAGGGCTCCGCCCCCCATGATCAGCCACGTCACGTCGCCGGTCACGTCGCCGGACACGCCGCCGGACACGTCGCGGGACACGCCGCTCGGACCACCGTGCTCGAAGGAGGTCGTCACGGTCGAGCCACCTCATGGAACAGTGGCTCAGCTTGACGGTACATCCACACCTCTCTAGCTTTGATGAAAAGAAGAATCATTCTCAATAAGGTCTATTCGCCAGAGTTCCGCCCCCATGGCTGACACTCCAATTCTTAAGATTACCGGCCTTCATGCCAAGGTCGTCGACGAGGATCTCCCGATTTTGAACGGGGTGGATCTCGAGCTCCAGCGGGGCGAGATCCACGCCATCATGGGGCCCAACGGCTCCGGCAAGAGCACCCTCGCCAAGGTCCTGGCCGGCCACCCCGGACACGAGGTCACGGCCGGCGACGTTACATACCGTGAGGAGTCCATCCTCGAGATGGAGCCGGACGAGCGCGCGCTTGCGGGGATATTCCTCGCGTTCCAGTACCCCGCCGAGATCCCCGGGGTCTCCATCGCCAACTTCCTGAGGACCGCCCTCCAGGCTCGACTGGGAGGCGACGAGGATCTCGACCTCTTCGATTTCCAGGACGAGCTCATCGACCGCATGGAGCTCCTGGACATGGAGCCAGCCTTCGCCGAGCGCTCCGTGAACGACGGCTTCAGCGGAGGCGAGAAGAAGCGAAACGAGATCCTCCAGATGGCCGTTCTACGGCCTGCGCTGGCGGTAATGGACGAGACCGACTCGGGCCTGGACATCGACGCCGTCAAGATCGTGGCCAACGGGGTGAACAAGCTGCGCGAGGAGGACCCCGAGATGACCGTCCTGGTCATCACCCACTATCAGCGTCTCCTCAACTACATCACGCCCGATGTGGTGCACGTGATGGTGGACGGCCGGATCGTGCGGACCGGTGGGCCGGAGGTGGCGGTGGAGTTGGAGGAGCAGGGGTACTCAGACTGGAAGGAAAGGGAAGAGGTTTCGGTATAGCCCCCTAACACCCAAGATACGTAAGACACTAGATTTCTAGCGGGATCACCCGCCGACTTCAGCAGGACAACGGTCATGCCACAGAACGAGCTGGTCCAAGATCTCGATCTCGACGAGTACAAGTACGGATTCGTCGACGAAGAGGCCCACGTCTTCCGCACGAAGCCGGGCCTCGACGAGGAAATCGTGCGTCAGATCTCGAGGCACAAGGAAGAGCCGCAGTGGATGCTGGACTTCCGCCTCAAGGCGCTCCGCATCTACGAGAGGAAGCCCATGCCCACGTGGGGCGGAGACCTCTCCCACCTCGAGGAGACGCTGGACGAGATCTACTTCTACGTGAAGCCCCAGGATCAGATGGAGCGCTCCTGGGACGACGTGCCGGACAACATCAAGACCACGTTCGAGCGACTCGGCATCCCCGAGGCGGAGCAGAAGGCCCTAGCCGGTGTGGGAGCCCAGTACGAATCGGAGATGGTGTACCATTCCCTCAAGGAGGAGTGGGAGTCCAAGGGTGTGATCTTCGACTCCATCGAAGACGGGCTCAAGAACCACCCCGAGCTCTTCAGGGACCACTTCGCCACGGTGATTCCCGCCGCGGACAACAAGTTCGCGGCGCTCAACTCTGCCGTGTGGTCTGGAGGGTCCTTCGTCTACATCCCGAAGGGTGTCCACCTCGACACGCCGCTTCAGGCTTACTTTCGGGTCAACCAGGAGCGCATGGGGCAGTTCGAGCGGACGCTCATCATCATCGAGGAGGGGGCGCAGGCCCACTACATCGAAGGGTGTACGGCGCCGGTCTACTCCACCGACTCGTTCCACTCCGGCGTCATCGAGATCGTGCTCAAGCGGGACTCACGCTTCCGCTACACGACCATCCAGAACTGGTCGAACAACATGTACAACCTCGTGACCCAGCGCGCTGTGGTTAGCGAGAACGCGACCATGGAATGGCTCGACGGGAATCTCGGCTCGAAGCTCACCATGAAGTACCCGTCCTGCTACCTCATGGGTGAGGGAGCGCACGGCTCCATCATGTCCATCGCCTACGCGAGCGACGGCCAGCATCAGGACACGGGCGGCAAGGTCATCCACGCGGCGCCCAATACGACGTCCTCCATCATCTCCAAGTCCATCTCCAAGGGGACCGGGAGGTCAACGTACCGGGGGCTCTGCAAGGTGTACGAGGGCGCCGTCAACGCTCGATCGAACGTCGAGTGCGACGCTCTCTTGATCAACGACACCTCCCGAACGGACACGTACCCCTACATCGAGATCGAGGAAAAGCGGGCCACCGTCGGCCACGAAGCCACCGTCTCGAAGGTGGGTGACGAGCAGCTCTTCTATCTGAAGAGTCGGGGAATGAGCGAAGAGGAGGCCATGGCCCTGATCGTGCGGGGGTTCATCGAGCCCATCGCCAAGGAGCTGCCGCTGGAGTACGCGGTGGAGCTCAACCGGCTGATCGACCTCGAGATGGAGGGATCGGTCGGCTGATGACGAGCACGACCGGGGCCATGTCGACCCTGGAGCGGGAGGACGCCACGGCTTCCCTCGACGGCGCAGCGGTCGAGCGCCTGGGTCGAGGTCGAGGCGCCCCGGACTGGCTGTGCCGGCGCCGAGAGCACGCGTGGTCCGTCTACGAGGACACCTCCCTTCCCACCACCCGCTCGGAGGAGTGGCGCTACACCGACCTCTCCCGGATCGTCGATCTCGAGTCGCTGAGGCTCCTCATGCCGGAGGATACCGACCCGGACGCGCCACGACCCAAACTCCTGGAGGACGCCATGGGCGAGGACCGGGCCGCGTCGGGGCATTCGGTGCTTGTGGACGGCCTGGCGGTGCACGTCGACCTGGAAGCGGATCTGGCGGCCCAGGGAATTATCCTCACCTCCCTGCGGTCCGCCGTGGAGGATCACGCAGACCTGGTGGAGGAGCACCTCGCCGTCGACGCTCTCCCGCCCGAGCAGGGAAAGTTCGAAGCCCTGAACGCGGCGCTCTGGACGGACGGAGTCGTCCTCTACGTTCCCCGCGGCGCGCGTCTCGAGCTTCCGGTGCGGGCCACTCGCTGGCTCTCGCAGGCCGGCTCGGCCGTCTGCACCCGGACCCTCGTCATCGCAGAGGCCGGCAGCCAGGTGTCGTACGTCGAGGAGCTCCTGTCCCAGGACGCCGACGAGTGCACGCTGTCGTCCTCCGCCGTCGAGATCATCGCAAAGGACGGCGCTCAAGTTCAGTACGTGTCCATCCAGCGGTCAGGTCGCGGCGTGTTCTGTCAGTCGGCCCAGCGGACGCTTGCGCACCGTGACTCGACGCTCGACACGCTCAACGTGAGCCTGGGTGGGTCGGTGAGTCGAGTCGACTTGAATGCCCGGCTTCTGGGGCCCGGAGCCAACAGCGACATGCTGGGCCTTTACTTCGGCGACGAGGACCAGCACTTCGATCACAACACGAGCCAGGATCACGTGGCTCCCAACACCAGGAGCGACCTGCTGTACAAGGGCGCCCTGGACGGTGCCTCGCGCGCCGCGTTCCGGGGGATCATCCGGGTCCATCCCGGAGCCCAGGGGACGGACGCGTATCAGACGAACCGCAACCTGCTCCTCTCTGACGAGGCACGGGCGGACTCGCTACCCAACCTCGAGATCGAGGCCGACGACGTGAAGTGCTCCCACGGGGCCACGGTGGGCCAGCTCGACGCCGAGGCGCTGTTCTACCTGCTGAGCCGGGGACTCAGCCGCCAGCAGGCGGAGCGACTGGTGGTCCTCGGGTTCCTGGGCGACGTCATCTCCCGACTGCCCTTGGGCGGCGTCGTGGAGAAGGTCACGCGGGCCATCGAGCAGAAGCTGCAGGCGCATGTCCAATGAAGCCAGCGCAGCGGAGTGGGTGAAGGTCGCCGAGCTCGATCAGTGCCCACCGGGGAACCTCCTGGACGTGGAGGTCGGGGACGTGAGGGTCGTTCTCGCCAACGTCGACGGAAACATCTACGCCCTCAAGGATGAGTGCTCACACCAGGAATTCCCGCTCTCCGACGGAGAGCTCGAGGGTAACGAGTTGGAATGCATGTACCATGGTGCCAAGTTTGACGTATGCACCGGACGGGCCACGCAGCTGCCCGCGATCCGGCCCGTGAAATCCTTCGACGTTGAGGTCAGGGACCAAGAGATCTTCGTACAGATCTAGCATGTCCTGAAGGCTTATCGCCATGCCTGTCACAACCCCTCGGCTCGACTGGGCCGCCGTGCGAGACCGCTTCCCGATCCTGCGTGAAGAGGTCGGTGGAAAGCCCCTCGTCTACCTCGACAACGCCGCCACCTCCCAGAAGCCGCAGAGCGTCATCGACGCCCTGAACGAGTACTACGAGCACACCAACGCCAATGTCCATCGGGGCATCCACGAGCTGAGCCGCAGGTCCACCTTGGCCTACGAGGAGGCCAGGGCCAGGGTGGCCCGCTTCATCGGCGCCGCCGAGGCCCACGAGCTGGTGTGGACGCGTGGCACGACCGAGGCCATCAACCTGGTCGCCGGCAGTTGGGGACTCGAGAACCTCCGGGAGGGGGACGAGATCCTCCTCAGCACCATGGAGCACCACTCCAACATCGTCCCCTGGCAGCTGGTGGCGCGCCGCACCGGCGCGAGGCTCAAGTACATCGAGATGGACGACGAGGGCCGGCTCATCCTCGACCACCTTCCGGAGCTGCTCACCGAGCGCACCCGGCTGGTCGCCATCTCCCATGTGTCGAACGCCCTGGGGACCGTCAACCCGGTCCGTGACATCGCCGAGCAGGCCAAAGCCGCTGGCGCTCTCGTGCTGGTGGACGGAGCACAGGCCGTTCCCCACCGCCGGGTCGACGTCCAGGCGCTGGGCTGCGACTTCTACGCCTTCTCGGGCCACAAGATGTGCGGGCCCACCGGCATCGGCGGACTCTGGGCTCGTAGGGAGCTCCTGGAGTCCATGCCGCCGTATCATGGCGGGGGCGAGATGATCCGGATCGTGGGTCGGGAGGAGAGCACCTGGGCCGAGGTGCCCCACAAGTTCGAGGCCGGTACCCCGAACATCGCGGGGGCCATCGGCATCGCCGCCGCCGTGGACTTCCTGGAGGAGCTGGGCTTCGACGCCATCGCCGAGCACGGGCGGGACGTGATGTCCTATGCCATCGAGCGGCTGAGCGACGTCGATGACGTCCGGATCTTCGGCCCCACCGACCTGAACGAGCGGTCTGGAGTCGTGTCGTTCCTCATGGGTGACGCCCACCCCCACGACATCTCCACGATTCTCGATTCCGAGGGGATCGCCATCCGCGCGGGCCACCACTGCGCTCAGCTCGTCATGCAGCACTTCGGCGTCTCGGCCACCGCGCGAGCGTCCTTCTACCTCTACAATTCTCTGGAGGACGTGGACCAGCTGGCCGAAGGCCTGGGTCTGGTCCAGGGGATTTTCGGCACGGCCTGACGACCCGCCTCGGAAGCTCAAATTCGAAATCTCGGGACCGAGGCAGTACTATAGCTGATTCAGTTCCCCTATTTCGC
This sequence comes from Longimicrobiales bacterium, assembly GCA_965238005.1. Lineage (GTDB taxonomy): Bacteria > Gemmatimonadota > Gemmatimonadetes > Longimicrobiales > Gaopeijiaceae > CBDCKN01. The sequence goes on along the minus strand of OZ250165.1, from coordinate 53,550 downwards.
GACTAGCTGATGACGGAACCCTCGCTGACCTCTCTCTACCAGCAGCTCATTCTCGAGCACTACCGCAATCCGCGGAACAAGTCGGAGCTGGCGGATCACACGGTGGAGGCTCGCGTGAGCAACCCGGTGTGCGGAGACGAAATCACGGTCCAACTGCGTCTGGACGGGGACGCAATAGAGGACATCCGCTTCGTGGGCCAGGGCTGCTCCATATCCCAGGCGTCCGTGTCGATGATGACGGCTCTCGTTAAGGGGGGGAGCCGCAGCCACGCCATCAAGCTGGCCGACCGCTTTACCGAGATGATGCACGGCAGCGAGGAGGCGGCGAATGACCGTTCGATGGGGGACCTGAGAGCTCTTCAGGGCGTCAGCAAGTTCCCCGTTCGCATCAAGTGCGCGCTCCTGGCCTTCGACGCCCTGCGAGAGGCCCTGCGTGACGAGCGGAGGGCCGGACCGAGCGAGAGCCAGGGAAGCACCGGCGGCAGCGTCCTTGGCGAGCGGGAGGCGGCGCACTGATGCCTGGGCGTGACGGTGCCTCTGCGGTCTTGTCCGGCGTTCTCGAAGACACACCCCTCGGGCCCCTGGCGGTCTGGGTCACGCGCAACGGCGTTCGTCGGGTAGGCTACATCCAGCAGGACATGATCGAAGAGAGCCACTGGGACCCGGCCAGCGACACCACCCTGGCCCTCGCGCTCCGGCAGCTCCGCGAGTACCTCGAGAGCCGCCGGAAGGGCTTCGACCTGCCTCTCGACTTCTCGGGCGCCACGACCTTTCAGAGGCGCATCTTCGAGCGGCTCATGCACATCCCCTACGGCCGCATCGTCTCGTACGGCGACATCGCCGACGAGTTGGGAGATCCGGGCGCGGCCCGGGCCGTCGGCCAGGCCGTGGGAGCCAATCCGCTCCCCATCGTCGTGCCGTGCCACCGGGTGGTCCGGAGCGACGGCAAGCTGGGCGGATACTCGGGGGGACAGCACCGCAAGGTCACCCTCCTTGGGATCGAGGGTGTGGACGTTGCCGGACCCCGGTCGGGGAGTCGCGTTCATCCGGAGGTTCTGCGGCTGCCACTCTAGGGCGATTATCAGCCGCGGGGGTCGGCGGATCATCGGCCGCCGGGGAGGTTGATCAGGCGCGGGGTCGTTGATCAGCCGCGGGGTGGTGGTTCACCGCCACTACCCCTCCGATCACCGAGCGCGGGGCAGCGGGCTGCTCGCGCCGGGCCGCAGGATCACCTTCACCGCGCCGCTACGGCGGTGATTCGCAGCCGCCTTCAGCGCGTCACGGTACTGATGGAGCGGGAAAGCGTGGGTCACCATCTCCTCGACCGGCGTCCCCGTCTCGAGGAGCAGATCGTGGGCGATCTCGAAGGTGTGGCGGCGCTCGCCCCTCCACGTCTCCTGTCCGTAGCCCACCGACCCCCGAAGCCGGAGCTCACGAGCCCACAGGAAGGTCAGGTCCAGCTTCTTGAGCTCCCCCACACATCCGATGACGACGACACGCCCCCGGGGTGACGCGAATCGGAGGGACTGGCTCAGGCTCGAGTCGTTGCCCACGCAGTCGTAGATGAGGGGGAAGCCGCCCCCGGCGAAGACCTCGGGGCCAACGATGGGCATATAGGCCAGGGATCCGGTGTCCACCAACGCCTGCCGGGCCTCGGGCCCCGGCGTCACCACGTCGCTGGCTCCCATCTTCAGAGCCGACTCCTGTTCGTGGTCCCGCTTCGCCTGTGCCAGGAGGAAGCCCTGGTATCCCACGGCACGAACCGCCCAGATGGTGGCCAGCGCGATGGTGCCGCTTCCGATGACCAGAACAGGCTCGTGCTCCTTGGGCGACGTCTGGAGCACCGCGTGCATGGCGATGGAGAGAGGCTCGATCAGGACGGCCGCGTTGTCGGACAGCGCATCGTCGACGGGGAAGACCTGGGATTCGTGGGCGATGACCGTCTCGCCCCACCCTCCCCGGAGATCCCGGTGGTAGCCCACCGTGGTGCCGGCAGAGAGGCAGCGGCCGGCCACCATGGTCCGCGCCTCCTCGCCCGCCCGCTCGCAGGTGAAGTGGTACCCCCACGAGCACGACGGGCAGCGATCGCTCCTCGAGTAGCCTCGGGTGGTGCAGGAGATCGCGGGGTTCACGGTCACCCGTTGCCCGACTTCGACCCTCGTCACCTCGCCCCCCACGGACTTCACACGGCCGAAGATCTCGTGTCCCAGGACGGCGGGAAACGAGCCGAAGGGCTCCATGGCCGGGCTGGACTCGTAGGTGAGGTTCCCGATGTCACTCCCACAGATCCCGCCCGCGATGACCTCGATCTCGACCCAGCCTGGCCCCGGGAGCTCGAGGTCGGGAAGATCCCGTATCCTGAGCCCGCTGAGGGCGCCGAAGAAGGCAGAGTCGGTCACCCTCCCGGCGGTCTTCGCCAGGATGAAGCGCGGGATGGATACGTCGAAGGTGACTCCCTTCATTGCCTCCAGCCGGTCGAGATGGTCGGGTGCACCCGGAACACACCGAGGCAGCGTTGGTCCGCGATGTCAGACAAGCGCCGGCCTCGGCGCATCCACGCTCCGACTTCGAGCCTTGGGTCGCGCCGAAGCGGGCATTCCAGTGGCACCCAGTCTAGCGGGGCGGGATGCGCGTAGCCACCGGAGGGGGCGGCCGATCACGACCGGGGATCCCCTGTCTCGGCCCGGAACCGGACGTGACGCTGGGGTAGCATCCGTTCCAGTCCGCCTACAACGCCAGCCGGACCATTCATATGTCGAATCGCGCCGCTGTCATAGCGGGATGCCGCACCCCGTTCGTCCGATCCGGATCCGAGCTGAAGGACATGACGGCCATCGAGCTAGGGACCCTGGCCGTCCGGGAGCTCATGGACCGGAGCGGGATTCCCGGGGAGGAGGTGGACCACCTTGTGTACGGCACGGTCGTCCACAATCCCCACGCCCCGAACATCGCGCGGGAGGTGGGGCTGGCCACCCTGCCCAAGACCGTTCCGGCGGTGACGGTCTCCCGGGCCTGCGCCTCGTCCAACCAGGCCATCGCCGACGGGGTGAACCTCATCGAGCGAGGCTACGCCGATGTGGTGGTGGCAGGGGGCGCCGAGTCGCTGTCGCAGATCCCGATCACCATCAAGCAGTCCCTGTCGGAGACCCTCATCGCCGTCTCGAAGGCCAAGAGCGTGAAAGCCCGCCTGGCGCGGCTCGCCAGGATCCGACCCAAGGACCTCATCCCCGACTTCCCCAAGATCGCAGAGCCCACCACGGGTGAGAGCATGGGCGAGTCGGCGGAGCGGATGGCCAAAGAGAACGGCATATCCCGGGAGGACCAGGACGCCTGGGCGCTCCGGTCCCATCACCTTGCCGCGGCGGGAACGGAGGACGGCAGGCTCCGAGCGGAGATCGCCCCGCTCTACGTCCCGCCGCGCTTCGAGACGGTGCTGGAGACCGACAACGGCATCCGGACCGACACGAGCGCCGATGCGTTGGCCAAGCTCAGGCCGGTCTTCGACCGGAACCACGGAAGCGTCACGGCAGGCAACGCCTCGCCTCTCACCGACGGAGGCTCGGCGGTGATGCTCATGTCGGAGGAGCGCGTGAAGGCAGAGGGGATCGAGCCCATGGGCTACGTGAGGAGCTACGCGTTCTCCGGCCTGGATCCACAAGGCCAGCTCCTCCAGGGACCGGCGTACGCGACGCCCATCGCTCTGGAGCGGGCGGGAATCACCATGGCGGACATCGACCTCATGGAGATGCACGAGGCGTTCGGGTCACAGGTGCTCTCCAACCTCCAGGCGCTGTCGTCCAACAAGTTCGCCCAGGAGGAGCTGGGACGGAGTGAGGCCGTCGGCCACCCCGACGTGGATGTCATCAACGTTATGGGCGGCTCCATCGCCATCGGACACCCTTTCGGTGCCACCGGCGCCCGGCTGACCACGACCCTCCTCAACGAGATGAAGCGCAGGGATGCCGAGCTGGGACTCATCACGGTGTGCGCCGCCGGGGCGCTGGGGTTCGCGATGGTGGTGGAGCGGAGCTAGGGACGTAGAGCGGCTCTAGACGGCGGGGTGGTCAGGTCGGGCCCATCTGGCGCGGTCCACGCGCTCCCACGGCGTCCCGTCAGCGCCCCTTGCCCGGTGCACCAGGGCGGCGGTCGGAGTCCGGTTCGGGATTCCAGCGCGAGCAGGCCCCAACGGCGTCCCATCCAGCCCAGCGGCAGCTTTGGCCGGTGCACGAGGGCGGCGGTCGGAGCGGCCCAGCTTCAGCGGGTGGTAAGGGCGTGGCGGCGGCTGAACCGGTGGGACGAACAGGAGCTCGAGAGGATGCGGCATCGCTCCAGGTGCTTCTCGATCTTCCCGGACGAGGACGGCATGTACTTGGTGCGTGGCAGGTTGGACCCCGAGGTGGGGGCGATGCTCATGCGGGTCGCAGCCGAATGCACCGGACTGGCGGCCGAATGCGCCGGACCGGCGGCCGAACTCCCTAGACGGCAGGCTCTACTTTCTCGACCCGATGATGAGGCTGCTGCCGGACGCGCCGCCCCCGCCCCCGCCACTCCCCGCAAAGCCGGTCGGGGCCCTCGTGCAGCATCTATAAGGCGAAGAAAGTCAACAGGGCGTAGCCCTCCCTTACCCGTCCGGGGAAGTGGATGGGTGGCTCGGTCGTCTAGGCTGTAGCTCAAGGCCTGCGTGATCATTTTCCTGTTTTCAACTTCGGTACCGACGTCGCGGCCGATCTTGGGCGAGTCTCCTCTCACGAGGAACTCAGGCATCTATTCAGGTTTCGTCCCAACGCGGGGACGTCCGAAGATCTGCTATGCGAGCGGGGGGCTCAGTCATCTATAAGGCGAAGAAAGTCAACAGGGCGTAGCCCTCCCTTACCCGTCCGGGGAAGTGGATGGGTGGCTCGGTCGTCTAGGCTGTAGCTCAAGGCCTGCGTGATCATTTTCCTGTTTTCAACTTCGGTACCGACGTCGCGGCCGATCTTGGGCGAGTCTCCTCTCACGAGGAACTCAGGCATCTATTCAGGTTTCGTCCCAACGCGGGGACGTCCGAAGATCTGCTATGCGAGCGGGGGGCTCAGTCAGAATCTGAGGGTCGTCGAGCGACATGCTGCGCGCGGAGCTCACCCCTGTCGTGGTACGATACATCGTGGTGTGACACCTCAGTTTTGTTGGGACACGCGTTCATCTCGCCAGACCTCACCTGTGCGGAGCATCGCGTGAACGGCGCGGGCGAGGCGACGAGCGGTAGCGACCCGGGCGACCTGCCACCCGAGACGCTGCTTCATCTGGTCGTAGGACTCGGACAGCCAACTGTCGGGCGCGTGAGCGACGTGGCTCACGACGGCCCGGACGAAGGTGCCCCTCAGCCAACGGTTGGCCCCGGCGGGGATCGATCCGTGGCGGATGGGACGCAGGCCGGACTGTGAAGAGCGCGGGGCGAGGCCGGCGTAGCTCACCAGGTGAGCGGGAGTGCGGAATCGCTCGATGGGCAATGTTTCGGTCGCAATGAGCAGTGCCCGGTAAGAACCGATGCCGGGGATGGTCTCGAGGACCGCCACGGCCGGGATCTCTCGGCCCATGTGCTCGACCCTGCGATCGAGGGTTTTGATCATCGGTACGAGCTGGTCGATGAGGGCCCACTGCATGTCGATGAAAAGACGCCGCTCGTCTCCGAGCCGGGGCCATGCCTCGTCTCGCACCCACTGACGTCCATCCTGGGTGAGCAGACGCCCACGCTCCAGGTGAAGTCCGACGTTGTGGAGCTGGGCGTGGATGCGGTTGACCATTCGGGTGCGTTCCCGTACGAGTCTCGCCCGGTTGCGTAGGAGCACCGCCTGCTCTCTCTGCTCGATGGACTTGGGATGGACCTCGGGGATGAGGCCCGCGAGCCGCATACGCGCCAAGAGCTCGGCGTCGATGTCGTCACTCTTGTAGCTGGACTCGGCGATGACTCGAAGCCGCTTGGCGTGGGCGAGCACGAAGTGGATCCCACAGCCCTGCAGTCGATCGAAGAGCCAGGGCCAGGCCGGACTCGTCTCGACGACCACCTCGAGGGGCCGATACTGCTTGAACAGTTCATCGAATCGATCCTCTTCCTTGTTCTTGATCCGAGCGGGTCCGTGTACGAGCTGACCTGTGTTGCTCACGATGGCGATCACCGAATACGTTGCGTGAGCGTCGATGCCTGCGACAAACATGGCTGGCCTCCTTGGGTTGGGTGCCGCAGGCCTTTGAGCAAGTTCAGCGTAACGCCCCGCTCGAGTGAGGTCAGCCTTTCGCCTTATAAGATCAGAACCAGGCTCGCGGCGTCGAGCCCGACTACCTCACGAGCTCGGCCCGGTACAAGCACGAGGACCACATACCCTCGAGCGTCATCATGCGGGCGCTCGATGCTCTGGAGGACACGGCGACCACTTCCGGGGCCGCGTAGTACGGTTTTCCGAAGCCGCGTAGCAACGCTCAACCCTCAGCCGGCGGCCTCCACCGCAGCCATGATCTCGTCGAAGTCGGGCATGATCCCAGCGTCCTCGTCCTCCCAGGCGTAGACGATCGTCCCCGATCGGTCGATGACGTACACGACCCGTCGGGTGACGCCCTTCAGTCCCATCAACTCGTCGTAGAGGGCGTCGTACGCAGCCGACACCTCCTTGTTGAAGTCCGACGCGATGGGGAAGGTGGCCCCGCACTCCGCCGCAAACTTCTGGTTCGTCCAGGGTGAGTCGACGCTGATCCCGATAACCTCGGCGTCGAGGGCCTCCCAAGCCCGGTAGTTCTCGGCCACCGTGCACATCTGCGCAGTGCAGGTCGAGGAGAACGCGAGAGGAAAGAACATGAGGACCACGCTGCGCTCGCCCTTGTAATCCGCGAGCAGCAGTGGATCCTCCTTGGGCTTCACGGGCAGAGCGAAGTCGGGGGCGGGGGTGCCGACGGAGAGGGGCATCCCTAGGACCTCAACTCGAGATCGAGAGCCTCTCGATGCTCGCGCCGGAGCTTGCCCTCCTCGAAGCGCTGTCGCTCCTCGTCGTTGGTGAGATCCAGCGGCGGCACGCGAGCTGGCCGGCTGTTCTCGTCGATGGCCACAAAGGTCAGGAAGCAGTCGTTGGTGTGACGACGGGTCCTGGTGATGGGATGCTCGGCAATCACCTTCACCCCCACCTCCATGGACGTGCTCCCCACGTAGTTCACCCGCGCCGTGCAGATGACGAGCTCGCCGGCGTAGATGGGCTCCCGGAAATCCACCTGGTTGATGGAGACCGTCACGCATGGTTGGCCGGCATGCCGCATGGCCGCCACCGCGGCCGCACGGTCGATCATGGAGAGGAGCACTCCACCGAACACGTGACCGAGGTTGTTCACGTGCCCGGGCATCATGAGCTCGGTCATCTCGGAGGCGGAGCCCTCGGGGCTGCGTGGTGTCAGGTCTTTGTCAGCCATGGGATGCTCGGCGATGCCCCTCCCCGCGGGCGGTATATGGGTGTGGCCGGTCCGGGACGTTCGTCTCGGTGCAAAGGGGCGTCCCGATCCGTGTGGATAAGTCTAAGCTGGGGGTGTCGGGCTGGTCCACCGGTGACGCGTTCCGGGTCGCGGTCCTCACTCCGATCAGCGTCAGGGTATCCCGCCGATAGCGTCGGTCATCGGACACTCAGCCACCTATTGAGGGCCTGCAGGTAGTTCATGACTTCCAGGCTCTCACTGTCGATACCCAAGACCGTTCTGGCACTCCGTATCGCCGACCTCGCCGCCTCGTCCGCTAGCTCACCCTCTTCGCCGGCCGAGCTCTCCAGCCCGAGACACGTGACCTCGTCCGGCGAGGAGATCTCGGTCACCTCCACCCTGACGTCGCCTTCCCGGCCACTCCAGAGTTTGGTCACTCGCGCTTTCGTGACCGTGACGACTCGAATGCTCGAGTCGCTCCTTCTCAGAGTATCGAGGGTCAGATCTCGGTCGAGGGGCTCCTCGGGGAACGGCGGCAGGATGATGCTCACGTCGGCGAACTCGCGTCCGAGGCTGTCCCACGCCTCCGTACTCAAAGGAAAGTCGTAGATCTCGCTGGGATCTTCGTGCCACTCCTCCAAATCGCCCGTCGTGCGTCCCGGCCGTTTGAACTTCAGTCCATCCTGACCTCCAGTCCCACGTCGGAGCTTCAGATTGATGGGGAGATCCGGTACCCAGATGTACTCGTCCACGATGCTCTCGGACGGGAAAAGGTCCTCGAGGGGCTCGAAGCGCTTTCGGAATGCATGGGAGAGAACTCCGAAGCCCCTCCATTCCCAATGCGTTCCCAGAGCCATCGCGACCTCGAGTCCCCGGCGTGACGTCCTGAAGATCGGGCTAGCGCCTCAGCTTCCGCAGCGCTCGTGCCACGTGCACGGGCACCATCGCCCGGCGCCACTCGGCATCGCCGATGAGGTTCTCCAGGGGATGACACTGCTTGAACGCCCTCTCGGCGAGTCTCTCGATGAACTCGTCGGTGAGAACCTCCCCCTCAGCGAGCTCCTCCCACCCCGTGAGCTCCTCGGGGCGCGCACCCAGGGCCGTCACTACTCCTCGCAATGAGCGGAGCCGATTCTCGGGGTCGACGTCGGCCGCTGACGGCTACCGTGAGCAGCGGAAAGTCGATGGACTGGCGCTGACGGAGCTTGACGTAGGCCGTGCGTAGCTCGGGCGCGGGAAGCGACACCCGGATCCGCGTGACGATCTCCCCCGGCCCCCCGGCTGGTGTGCCGGAGTTCCTGAGCTGGGGCCCAGCGACGTGCCCCGCCGCCTCGGACAACGCCGTAAAGTGACGTCGGACTGAAGGATGCAGCGATACGTCTGTGAGCGTCGCGGCGGCGCCGATGACCAACTCCCCGTCCTCCTCACGGATCCCTTTGAGCTCTCCGATGCCCTTCAGGGCCACCAGATGCGCCGGCGTGAAGAGCCGGTGCTTCATGTTGGCAATCAGGTCCGTCCCACCGGATACCGGGATCGCGCTCTCAGCGTACTCCGCCAGCAGCGACACGGCGTCCTGCACCGTGTCGGGCCGGTGATATCGGAAGGGAGGGAGTCGAAGCATACGTGACGGCGCCTCTAGTGTCCCGTTACCAAAGTGTCTCGGCCAGTCGAGGGCACAGTGCATCCGCGGGCTCGGCGTTGTGACTCCTTAGCGTAGCTTGCGCTACGCCGCGTCGTCCCGCCTCGATCCCACGGCGCCCCGACCCTCTTGGTGGCTCGCGAACTTCGGAAACGGAACTCTAGGGATCCAGCGGCCGGGCGACCATGATGCCGTCCTGCCCTCCGATGCGCTGAATGCGGTTCGCCAGGGACACTTCGCTCACCTGGACCACCCCACCTACGAGGGGAGCGTGCAGCAGGTGCAGCTGCCCATCCCTCCACAGGGCGATCCCCGTATGGGCGATGTCCAGCCCGGCCACCGTACTCGTGGCGGCGATGATGTCCCCGTCCTGGATCCGGTCGGCGACCTCTGCGATCCGCTCCTCCGGAATGTAGTGGCGGGGCTCGCTGCCGAGGCGGGCCTCGATCTCCTGCAGAGCGGGCAGGAATGCCGGATCCTCACCGAGCTGCCGGTACGCGTCCGGATGGGTGGTCATGAAGTCGATGCGCTCGTGGTCGGCCACCCCTCCGAGCTCCTGCGAAAGGTCCCGGACCAGACCCATGGCGTTCTTGTCGGTGATCCACTCGCTAAAATAGTGGAGCCTGCTGGGATATCCGTCGAGATTCCCGTCCCGGTACCGGATGTTCTGGAGGATGCCGGAGTAGAAGGGCCGGTGCCGGCCCATCGGGTCGTCCAGCATGGCCTCGGGGACGCTCCGGACGAAGCGGGCCAGTGCCAGTAGGTTCTCCACGAACGTCACGCAGTCGAGCTCCTCGAGCTCGATGACCAGCCCTTCCTCCCCCTCCACCTCCAGCGTGTGCGGGGCATAGGGGGTCCCCACGAACCTCTCGCCGATGCGTGCCACGAGCTGGCCGATGGGCAGGGTGTCGAGACCGTTCCGGTAGGCCCAACGGGCCTGCTCCTCCATGATCCCCCAGTCCTCGTCGGTGCCCGGGAGGGTGGTGGGTCCAGGACCGGCCGAGACGTCGGCACCTGCCTCGACGGTCGAGGTCTCTCCGGCCACCTGACGGTCCACCTGGCGGTCCCCCGCCTCGCCCGCCTCACCCGCACAGCCCGCCAAGGCCCCCACCACAGCCCCCAGCGCGAACAGGCACCAGAGAAAGCCGACCGTCCTCGGGAGCGGGACGTGGTTGTGGGCTCGGGGCCCTGCTCGAGTTCCCGAACCGTCGATCCGCACCGTCACATCCTCCGTCACACCCTCCGTCATATCCTCCGCAAGCATCATCATCCCTCAGTCCGCCGGTATGGCCGCGTCATGGACTCGCCGGGCATCCGCTTCGGGCTCTCCCAACGCGCCGGCTTCACGGGCGTATTCCAGAGCCCGCCAGGGGCCGTCGGTCGCCACCTTCCTGAGTCGTGATCCGATTAACATGAAGTCGGACTGATACTTAGGGGATTCGGATGACATCCCTAGAACTCCCCGAGTCGCGCCGCCGCCGCCTCGATGGCGTCGTAGATCTTCGTGTAGCCGTGCACCGGCAGAGATTGCCGGCTAGGGCTTCCCGGATCTCGTCACGGCTGGGCTCCGTGGTGCGCTCCAGAAGTGCGGCCGCAGAGCACAGGATGCCCGGCGTGCAGAAGCCGCATTGGGCGGCCCCCCTCAGGTCGAACTCGTCCTGAAGCGGATGGGGGCCCGTGAGTCCGAGGGAGTACCGGAGTGTCTCCAGGAGCGTGAAGTGGCTGGGAACGCCGGCCTCGTAAACGTCCCCGTTCACCTTCAGGCGAACGATCTCGGTGCTTGTGGACACGCTGGACGCAGGCTCCCCCGGCGAGCTCCCGTAAGAATCGACTCAACGGCGAGACGGATGCGGGTGCGGGATTGCACGCACGCAAGAAAGGTGACGGGTCGGCTATGGGCGAGCAACCCGGAACGGGTGCACTTTCCGGAGACTGGGGGGTATGCCTGGCCCAACCCCGAATTCCGGCATCCACAGGAGTCACAGTAAATGCCCTATCCCGAGATGTTGGTTGCGCCCATGCGCGAGGACCTTGCGCGCGTCGGCTTCAAAGAGCTCCGGACACCCGAGGACGTCGACCAGGTTCTGGGCACCGAGAAACGAACGACGATGGTAGCCGTCAATTCGGTTTGCGGCTGTGCCGCCGGCGCCATGAGACCCGCCGTGGTCCTGTCCCTGTCCAACGACAACGTTCCCGAGGTCCTCACCACCGTGTTCGCGGGGCAGGATCTGGAGGCAACGGACCGCGCGCGCGATTACTTCACGGGCTATCCCGCGTCCTCCCCCTCCATCGCCCTGCTGAAGGACGGCGAGCTCGTCTATATGATGGAGCGCCATGAGATCGAGGGGCGGCATCACTTCGAAATCGCCGAGAGCCTCAAGGCGGCGTACGACGAGCACTGCTAGAGTCAACTCTATTCGGCTACCCGTGACCGGCGTCGTGCGCGAAGGAGTCCGTCGAAGCTGAATGCCCCGGCGCCGTTCGCCGCGAAGAAGAGGTAGGTCCAGCAGTAGAACGCGGCCCGCTCCCCCCCGTTCATGATGGGCCACAGATCCCGCGGCATGTGGACCCTGAAGTAGGCGATCGCCATCTCGCCGGCCAGGATGAACGCCACCGGCCGGGTGAACAGACCAAGAATGATCAGGGCACCACCGATGCTCTCGATGACGCCGGCAACTCCGAGCCATGACATGAGCTCCACCGGCTCGTCCCGACCGAGTATCCCCAAGAGCTTCTGGAGGCCGTGGAGCCAGAAGAGGAAGCCCACCACGATCCGCATGGCGTTATGGGTGAAGTGGGCCACGCCCGTGCGCGCGCCGTCATTCTCCATCGTTGTCCTCCTGGTTGGTTGTACTCTGTCGGTCAGTCCTCTTTGGGCGGGGCCAGCCTCGGCTGAAGCTCCTTCTTCTCCAGCCGCCGTCGCTTCTTGGCCTGCCTGGCGGTCTCCCCGGGGAGCCGCACCTCCACACCGACCCTGCCACACATGGCGAAGCCCTTTATCCGGAGGACGGGGCGATAGGGATCGGTCCGGAGCGGCTCGTCGGTCTCGTGATCGAACCCACCCATGATGGCGAAGCCGCTCGCCTCCACCGCCATCTCCGGAGGCACGATGATCTCGGCTCCACCCATCAGAACGAACACGTTCACGTCGGTCACGCCGGGACCCAGCATGGCCTCACGGAAGTCGAGTGAGAAGCCGCCCATGACCCCGATCGCGAAGTTGCTGCGGGCCGGCACCCAGCGGCCGGTGCGGCTGTTGCCCCCCATGAGGCTCACCATGTAGGCGCGCTCTTTCACCCGATCGGCGGACACGACGACGGGAGCACCGCCCCGGGCCGGGACCACGCTCGGGGCAGGCACCGGAAGATCCGTTGCCGGCAGGTCGGCGAGGAGCTCGTTCAGCTCCGCCTCGTTAGCGGCCCGGTTCGCCACGTCGAGGCGCCGCTCGAACTCTGTCATGTCCAGGACGTCGTTGGCGAAGTGCTCCATGAGCGTGTCCACCGCTCGCTGGCGCGCCGCTTTCAGGCCCTGTTGCCGAACGTTCATCCCCTCGCTCATCCGTCTCCCCCACCCAGGAAGTCGCCGACGAACTGATGCAGCACGTCGGCGCACGTGGAGATCTGCAACGGATCAATCCATTCGTCGGCCGAGTGCGCCTGGCCGATGGAGCCGGGGCCGAAGCAGACGGCCGGCGTGCCCGCCTCGTTCAGGAACGCCGCATCCACCCAGGCGGTCATGCCCTCCACCACAGGCTCCACCCCCTGGACCAAGCACGCCGAGATCAGCGATTGCACGAGCGCGGAGTCCTCGGGCACCTCGGTGGCCGGCCGCGTGAGCCCTTGAACCAGCTCGGCGTCGAGCTGGGGGACCTCGGCCGCCAGCCCGTCCAGAACGGCCTGGAATTCCTCCATGACCCGGGCCGGGTTCTCGCCGGGCAGGGTCCGCCGCTCCAGGACGAGCTTGCATTCGCTGGGGTATACCGAGGGCGCCGAGCCACCGCTGATGGTGCCCGCGTGGAATGAGCCGTGGGCCAGGAGCGGATGCGGATGCGCCTCCTTGAGCTCGGCCTGCAGGCTCCCGAGCCGGGTCAAGTACCGCCCGGCGTGCTCGATGGCGTCCACCCCCACCTCGGGCCGCGACCCGTGGGCCGCCTTCCCGCGGAAGAGGGCATCGACCCACACGAAGCCCTTGTGGGCAGGCATGATGGCCAGGCTCGTGGGCTCGCATACGACCGCGGCATCAGCCCGCACGCCGGAGCGCACCACGGCGTCCATGCCGAGGCTCGCGTGCTCCTCGTCGGCGGTGAGCGCCACGACGAACGACCCGGTGAGCGGATCCCCCTTGGCCACCCTCGCCGTCGCCGCGAGCAGGGACGCCACCCCGCCCTTCATGTCGCAGGAGCCCCGCCCCCACAGCCGGCCGTCCCGGATCGCCGCGCCGAAGGGAGGGATGGTCATGCCGGCCACGCCCACCGTGTCCAGGTGGCCGTTCAGGAGGACCGTAGGGCCCGCCCCGGGGTCACCCATGCGGGCCTGCACGTTCCAGCGGCCCGGCGACGCCTCCACCGTCTCCACCTCGAGCCCCCACTCCCGGAGCCACCCAGCCGTCAGCTCGGCGATGGCCCCCTCACCGGCGCCCCCCTCCTCCAGCATGGGGTTCACGGAGGGCGTGGCGACGAGGGCCTGGGCGATGGCCAGGGCGTCCCCGTGCCGAGCCGCGTCCGAGTATGAGTTCGTGTCCTGACTCAAGTTGCGATCCCTTTCCCCTTTTTTGATGCGTTTTTCTCCCCTGAGCCGCGGCGAACGTCCCGCCGTGTACCCGGCTCGATCCACCCCGCGCACCGGACGCTACCGGCCTCGGTGAGAGTAGCCCCCACCGTTCCCGGTGCCAACTTTACCGGGCGACAGAGACGGACTTTCCGGCACTCCCGGCAAGTCGCCGTCGGATTTTGGATGATGGTCGGTGTGAAACTAATCGGCCGGTCCAGCGTATTTTACTCGTAGACCACCACTTAGAGGACCAGCAACGTGCTTCGGGCCGCCTCGGCACGATTCGTGCCTAGGGTAAGGTGGGGATGGCGCAGTAAGTAGCGATGCACATACAGGAGGGCATCATTCGTAAGGTGACGCTGGGCATCCTTGGGGCCGCCGCCGCGGTGGCGAGCCTGCTTCTCATTCGTCAGACGAAGCAGGTCACGCCCAAGGAGACGGTCGACGTGCCAGCGGGTGAGGCCGTTCCGGGGAGCATCTCCCTGGAGCGACTTCGCGAGCTCGGTATCTAAGACTCGCATCCGGCTTATTGCATCGCCCGGGCAACCCCCGGTCGAGGGGCATGAGAAAACGGAGGGCGCGCCGGCGTCCCTCCGTCTCTTTTTTCCACCTGTTTCTGTCGAAGGCTCAGTCCTACTTGTCGAAGAAGACCGCGTTCTTCTCGAGGTAGCTCGTCCACTCCGGTGGCACGTCGGTGTCCGGGAAGATGGCCGTCACCGGACACTCGGGCTCACAGGCACCACAGTCGATGCATTCGTCCGGGTGTATGTAGTACATGTCGTCCCCCTCATAGATACAGTCGACGGGGCATACCTCTACGCAGCTCGCGTCTTTGGTACCGATGCAGGGTTCGGCAATGATGTAGGTCATGGACTGCCGCTTATCTTGCCTGGCACGTGGACCTGGACCCTCTCGGTCCGGGTGAAACATCGTCCCTGGCCGACCCATCATTAAGGCAGGAAAGGCCGGGGCCGTCAAGTAGCGTATTTTATGCTGAAAATGCGGCAGCAGTGGGCGTATCTGCGCGCGAGAAGCGGGTGGGCGCGCTCCGCCACGGCGAGGTACACGGCCGAGCCCTCCGCGTGGGCGGCACAGGCCGTCTCGAGATCCCCCCAGAGGTGGGCGTGGCGCAGATGGTCCAGGCGCTCGGCAAGCGCCACGAGCCCCACCTGAGGCTCGCTCCCCAGCAGATCCTCCAGAAGGCGTTCGGAGCCCGGCCGTGGCACGCGGTCGCGAAAGTCCAGGACGTCCCGTCCGACCTGGGCCTCCACCTCCGAGTCCGAGGGCTCGAGCTCTGGTCGCTGGCTGTCCACCAGGCAAGCCGCCGCCAGGGCCACGGGCTCGGTCAGGCCCACGTCGTCCAGGAGGATCGCTGCCGTCCGGCCCGGGTGCAGGTAGTCCGGATGATGGTCGTCATGGATGACGGCCAGCCTCGGGGCCATGGCCGCGCGGAACGCCCCCTCGATCAGGCTCCGTCCCCCCGCGTCGACGCCGTGCACCAGGGCCGTCCGATCGAGGCGCTCGATCATGCGCTCCCAGCGGGTGGGAACCCCGGGCGGCCCCTCGTTCACCCCTCGCCCAGGTGGATGGCGAAGTGCCCGGTGGTGGCGTCGATGGCCTCGGCGAGCTGGGGGCTCGAGCGTTGGAAGGGGTGGCCCACCTCGAAGGTGTGACCGCTCCTCTCCACCAGAACGAGCCTGGCCTTCCCCGACACCCGGGCCAGCTCCAGCGCCTCCGCCTCCGCTACCGTCAGGTCGTCTCGGCCATGGACGATGAGCCAGGGAGCCTGCACCTCCCTCGCCGCATCGAGAATCGAGAGACGCTCGGCGTTCGCCTCGAAGTCTTCAAGGAGGGACACGTCCAAGGGCATCTGCTGCCCGGTGCGGGAGTTCAGGACGTGGACGCGGCCCGACTTCCTCCACTCCGCCTTGGTCTCCTCCGTCCAGCGGTCGTAGTGGGAGACAGCGGCCCACGTCACGAGGGCGGCCAGTCGCTCGTCGCTACGGGCGTGGAGGATGGCGGCCCCACCGCCCCGGCTGTGTCCCATGAGCCCCATCCGTTCGGGACGCCGGGAGAGGAACTCCCCACCCGCCACGGCATCCACCATCCAGCGCAGGTCCTCGAGCTCTCGGCCGTAGGTGTTGGCGGCGAAGCGCTCGAGCTCGGTGAAGGAGTCGAGGTCGTCACCGACGCCGTTCCGGGAGAAGTTGAAGGAGACAACCGCATGGCCGGCGATGGCGAGCCGCTCGCAGAGATGGGGGAAGAAGCCCCAGTCCTTGTAGCCCTTGAATCCGTGGACCACGATGACGGCCGTTCGGGGCGCCGGCCCCTCGGCGTAGCGCACGTCGCCCCGAATGATCTCACCCTTGTTCAGGTGAGGAGAGACGACCTCGAACCTCCGGTGGATCACGTCACTCCTTCGTCCAGAGGAGGTCCGGCTCCCCTCCCCGGTGATTCTCCAAGCGGGCCCAGACGAAGAAGAGGTCGGAGAGACGATTCAGGTAGGGCAGAACTCCGTCCTCTACCCGCTCCGACTCGGCCAGGCCCACCACCGCTCGCTCGGCCCGCCGGCATACCGTGCGGCACACATGGAGGAGAGCCGCCCCCCGGGTCCCGCCCGGAAGGATGAAGTCCCTGAGCTCCTCGAGCTCGCTCGTGGCCTCATCTATCCACGCCTCCATCTCGCCGATCCGTCCCACGGGCACATCGGGCGTCTGGGGCTCGGGGCGGATCCCGTCCGCCGGGGTGGTGGCCAGGATCGCCCCCAGGGCGAAGAGATCGTGCTGAATGGCCTGCAGGCCCCGGCGGACCGTCGCATCCGCCACGGCCTCCACCGCGAGGCCAACGAACGAGCTGAGCTCATCCACCGTCCCGTAGGCGGCGACCCTGGGGTGGCTCTTGGGTACGCGACCGCCGCCGAAGAGTCCGGTGTCGCCGTCGTCCCCCGTCTTGGTGTAGATCTTCACGGCGTCAGCGGAGCCGGGTCAGGTTCCGGAGCTTCTGAGCCTTCTCCAGAAGCGAGGACGTCGACTTTGCCTCCTCGGGGGCACCGCTCAAGAGGTCCCGGAGGTCCAGCATGACCTCCAGATAGATCTGATCGCGCTGAAACGCGAAATCGAGGCGTCCGGCGTCGGCACCCTCGCCCCCCGCACCCCGATCGAGCTCGTCGCGATAGAGCTTTTCCAGGTTGTCGAGAATCCGTTGTCGATCTCTCATAGCACGTTTCCCCCGGGGCCGCCTCGGAAGAAGTCCGTGAGCGCGCCCTTCATCTCGTCGATGTGCCCGTTGAAGTAATGATCCGCTCCCGGGATCCGGACCAGAGTCACGTGGGATCCCAGCTCGGCCACGACCGGCTCCACCTCCGGGCCCGAGCCGAACTCGTCCTCGTCACCCTGGACGATGAGCACCGGCTTATCCACGTCCTTCAGGAAGGTATAGTCGTACAGGCGCACCGGAATGCCGATCCCGAAGAGCGCCACGACCCGCGGGTCCGTGACGGCGTAGCCCAGGGACACCATCGACCCGAAGGAGAATCCGCCCGCCAACAGGGGCCGGCCAGGATACTGCTCCTCCAGCCAGTCCAACGCCGCGGCCACATCGTCCCTCTCCCCGATCCCCTCCTCGTACCTGCCGGTGCTGGTGCCCACGCCTCGAAAGTTGAAGCGCAGTCCGGCAATGCTCGCGTCGGCCAGGGCCTGAGCCGCGCGAAACACGGCCTTGGTGTGCATCGTACCGCCGTGAAGGGGATGGGGGTGACAGACGACGCCGGCTCCGCGGGCCGGGCCGGGCGGCATGCGGAGGACGGCCTCCAGATGTCCATGGGGCGCGGGAATGTTCAAGCACGGCTCCAGGAGTTGTCTCGCACGCGCCTACCGGGCCCGCTATCTTCTTCGCGCGACCCCGAATGGAGTTCGAGACACCACTCTAATGTTCCGTTGCCGCAGTTCGCGAGCCACCAAGAGGGTCGGGGCGTCGTGGGATCAAGGCGGGACGACGCGGCGTAGCGCAAGCTACGGTAAGGAGTCCCAACGCCGAACCCACGGATGCACCGTGCCCTCGACTGGCCGAGACACTTTGGTAATGGACACTAAGCCCCTATTCATGGCCCCGCCACCGGCCTGAACCGCGAGCTGTCCGATGCCGTCCAAGGAGACCCAGGACCAGAAACTCTCCGACCGAGCCAACGAGCTCTACTGGCGATCCGAGCGGAGCGTGAATCAGATCGTCGAGGAGATGGACCTCTCGAAAAGCCGGCTCTACGGCCTCGTTCGACCCTTGCCGGCCGGAAGCCCATGCCCCCAGTGCCAGGCCGAGCTTTTCTTCCCCAATCGGACCGCCATGGAGAAGGGCTTCGTCTCGTGCCCGGAGTGTGGCTTCGAGGGAACAGCCCCCGGCGAGGCGACTTCGAAGGCGGGACCGGCGAGCACCGCCGGTAACGGGCAGGCGGCGACCCGACCCCGTCGGGCGGTCCAACCCCCTACGGCAGCGTCCGAGCCCGGCCCGGACAAGGCGCCCGCCCCGGCGGGCAGGCGGCTGAGCTCGAAGCGCGTGCTCTGGGGCTCCGCGCTCCTTGGCGCCGCCGCCGGGCTTTACCTGGCCATGCGGCAACGCCGCTCCTGACCCGCCTCCCGAAGCACATGCACACCTACACCCAAGACCCCAGGACCATCATCACGCCCGACGCGTTCTCGGTGGACCCTCCGCTCCTGGGAACGCCACTGGCGCCTCCGCGCAGGTCTCGTGGGTGTGCTCGGCGGTCTCCCGGAGGGGGCCCGGCCGATGGGATCTAGGCGCTCAGGACTCGGACGAACAGACCACCGACACCCCCGGAGACCCATGACCGAAGAGTTGGAAGAGCTCGAGGAGGAGATGGCGAACCTCGAGCTCGACGATGGAGGGGAGGACCTCGAGGAGCTTTCGGCCGGCGGCAGCGCCGGGCAGACCGTGGAGGAGCGGTTCGCCCGACGCATCCGGATCACGGTGCCCGACCACCACAGCACCAAGCTCAGGGACCTCATGAACATCGTGAACGCCGACGACGATCTCTACGCGCTGTGGATCGCCAGCAACGTGGTGGCCATCGACCGGCTGGGGATGACCGACCACGGCCCGGTGCACGTGAAGATCGTCACGAACATCGCGCTGAAGATGCTGCGCCTCCTGGTGGTGGCAGGCGTCCAGCCCTCGGTGGTGGAGAACTACGGACTCGAGGTGCAGGACGCCGAGGTGGTGGTCGTGCTGGGGGCGCTGCTGCACGACGTGGGCATGTCCATCCAGCGGTCAGACCACGAGGGCTACTCGCTCTTCATCGCCCAGGACAAGCTCGAGGCGATCCTCACCCAGCTCTACGACCGGGCCACCGCCACCATCCTCCGGAGCGAGGTCCTCCACGCCATCATCGCCCACCGCTCCGGGGGCAGGCCCCTGACGCCCGAGGCAGGCATCGTACGGATCGCCGACGCGCTGGACATGGCCAAAGGACGCTCGCGGATCCCCTTCGAGGCCGGCTCGGAGAGCATCCACTCCGTCTCGGCGGCGGCCATCGAGTCCGTCTCCATCGACGCGGGGGCGGATCGCCCGGTCTGTCTCACGGTGGAGATCACGAACTCGGCGGGCATCTTCCAGCTCGACCAGCTCTTCCGTGAGAAGCTCAAGGGGAGCGGGCTGGAGGCTCACGTGGAGCTCCGGGCAGTCCTGCTGGGCGACACGGAGCGGAGGCTCTTCAAGGAGTTCCGGATCTAGTGGCCCCCCGGCCTCTAGCCCGGCACCTGCGCCCAACGCCCCATGGACACCGTCAGCATCTCGCTCCCCTTGGCCTTCCTCGCGGGCCTGGTGTCGTTCCTGTCGCCGTGCGTGCTCCCGGTGGTCCCCACCTACGTCACCTACGTTTCGGGGCTCACCTTCGACGAGCTCGCCCAGGAAGGTCCCAGCGGAGCCAGGATGAAGGCTGTCCTCCACTCGTCGCTTTTCATCCTCGGATTCCTACTCGTCTTCATGACGCTGGGGGCCTCGGCCACGGCCGCCGGCCAGGCGTTCAATCGCATGCTTCCCACCATCACCCGGCTGGGCGGCATCCTGGTGATCTTCTTCGGGCTCCTCCTCTTGGACTGGGTGCGGCTTCCGGCACTCGCGCGCGACCTCCGTGTACATCTGAGGTCGAAGCCCTCGGGCGCAATCGGCTCCCTGGCCGTGGGAGTGGCCTTCGGCGCCGGATGGACCCCATGCATCGGTCCCATCCTCGCCACCATCCTCTTCTACGCCACCATGGAGGCGACGGTGGCCCGGGGCACCTTGCTCCTGGCCGTGTACGGGCTGGGGCTGGGAGTCCCGTTTCTCGTTGCCGCCGTTGGGTTCAATTGGTTTCTTGCAAGCTTCGAGGCGGTTCGCCGCTGGGCCCTGCCGGCCCAGAGAGTTGCCGGGATCCTTTTGATCGTGGCAGGAGTTCTCCTCGTTACTGGAAAGTTCGCGTCCGTCTCGGCGTCGCTGGCCGACCTCGGGCAGTGGATCGATTTGGAGATGTGATGACCCGTTCGAGCGCTTCGAGCCGAAGGCCGGGGCTGAGAGCCTACACCGCCCCGGTGCTCCTCGGCGTCGCCTTCTCGCTCTTCGCCAGTGCGTGCGCCATCGGTGATCAGGAAGTCCCGACCGACGAGGCTCGCCTCACGACGCGCGGGGCGGGAGAGCTCCTCGCGTCCGGGGCTCCGGCAACTCCGGGATCGCCGGGCTTCGATGCCCTGAACCGGCCGGCTCCGAACACCCCTCCCGGAGATCAGATCGACCTCGACATGCTGGGCGTTGAATTCGGCGGTCCTGACGCTCCCGCGCGCATCCTGGAGTTCTTCGACTTCGGATGCGGGTTCTGTCGCGAGTTCCACGCGGAGACCCTTCCCGCCCTGACGGACAAGTACATCGACCGGGGACAGCTCCTCTGGAAGGCGATCCCCTTCGTCATCGGCAACTGGGCCAACTCCGTCCCTGCGGCGCTGGCGGCCGAGTGCGCCCTGGATCAGGGTCATTACGAGGAGATGGCCGAGACGCTCTTCGGGCGCCAGCCGGAGTGGAAACGGACCTCCGAGCCGGAGCCGATCCTGGAAGGGATCGCCGAGGAGCTAGGCCTCGACATGGAAGTGTACCGGACGTGCATGAGCAGCGAGGAGTTCCTGTGGCGCGTTCAGGCTCATTCCGTTCTGGCCCGGCAGATCGGCGTCAGGGCAACCCCGACGTTCGTCGTGGTAGGGTACGCGCCCTTCTCCGGCGCCCTTCCCCTCGAGCTCTTCGAGGAGATCATCGACACCGTGCTCGTGAAGGCGGCGGCCGATAACCTCTAGTGTTCCGTTTCCGAAGTTCGCGAGCCACCAAGAGGGCCGGGGCGCCGTGGGATCAAGGCGGGACGACGCGGCGTAGCGCACGCGGGCACCGCGCGAAGCGTGGTCGCAAGGAGTCCCAACGCCGAGCCCACGGATGCACCGTGCCCTCGACTGGCCGAGACACTTTGGTAACGGGACACTAGCCCGTAAGCCCGTGACGCTTCGCCGACGCCCCGGCCTCCTGGCCGGACTCGCCGTCCTCCCCCTTATCCTCTCCTGCGGACTTTCCATCGGAGACGGCCCCGGGTGCCGTTTGGACGGCCCGCCCGTGGCGCTCCCCGAGATCCTGGACGAGACCAGCGGCCTGGCCGTGGGGATCCGGGATCCGAGCCGCATCTGGACCCACAACGACTCGGGCCACGAGCCCCACCTCTACGCCCTGGACGACGCCGGAGCGCTCCGAGCCACCGTCGAGGTCGACCAGAGGAACCGGGACTGGGAGGACATGGACCGGGGACGCTGCGGCGCGGGCTCTTGTCTCTACCTGGCCGACACGGGGGACAATCTGGAGGGTCACACGCGGGTGTCCCTCTACAGGGTTCCCGAGCCCGACGGCCGCGTGGACGGGACCGCGAGCGCCGACCGCTATCTGATGCGGCTTCCCGACGGGCCCCGGGACGTTGAAGCCATGTACGTACTCCCGGACGAGAGGATCTTTTTCGTCACCAAGGGGCGGAACCACCCTATCACCCTCTACCGCTATCCGCCCCCGCTCAGGCCCGACGCGGTGGTCACCCTGGAACCCGTCCAAGTGATGAGCAGCGGCCCGGCCGCTCCCCCCCGTTACGTGACCGGCGCATCGGCCACCCTGGACGGCGCGACGGTGGTGATCCGCACCTACGAGACGCTGGAGTTCTTCACCGTGACGGAGAACGACGAGCTCCGCCCCCTAGAGGACGGCCGGGTGAACCTCCGGACTCTTCGGGAGCCCCAAGGGGAAGCCGTTGCGTTCCTACCGGACGGGCGCATCATCCTGAGCTCCGAGTCGGGGTTCACGTCGCTGCCCTCCATAGTCTTGCTGACCTGCGAGCTCGGGTAGGGGAACCGACCCCGTCCGCTGCAATCGGAGCCTGTGTGAAAACTCCTGACGTGCCATATATTATACGTCCCGTGTTTTGGCCAGTGCTCCCCTTGCTCGGAGCTTCGCCCATGGCCTATATCGCCGGCAGGGATCGCACCCAAGTGGTGCTCCTCCCTGAGGTCCTCGACGACTACGTCACCGCTGACAACCCAGTGCGCTTCCTCGACGCCTTCGTGGCGCAGCTCGATCTCGGCACGCTCAGTTTTCAGCGATCGGTGCCTGCAGATACGGGCCGCCCGGGCTACGATCCCGGTGATCTCCTGCGATTGTACCTATACGGCTACCTGCACCGCATTCGCTCCAGCCGGCGGCTGGAGCAGGAGACGCATCGCAACATCGAGCTGATGTGGTTGGTGCGAGGACTGCGACCCGACTTCAAGACCATCGCTGACTTCCGCCGGGATCACCCGCAGGCGCTGAAGGGCGTATGCCGCGAGTTCATTCTCTTGTGCAAGCGGCTGGACCTCTTTGGCGGCGAGTTGCTCGCCATCGATGGGAGCAAGTTCCGGGCGGTCAATGCCCGGGATCGGAGCTACACCGCGGCCCGCTTGGCCAAGCTACAACGGGACATCGAGCGCACGATCGCGCGCTATCTGCGAGACTTGGAGCGCCAGGACGAGGCGGAGGCGGGCACCGAGCGGCCGAGCGCCGACGCCCTGCGCGAGAAGATTGCGGCGCTTAAGCAGCGCCGGGAGCGCTACGAGGATCTCCAGCAAGAGCTGGCGGCGAGTGGGGAGAGCGCGCTCTCACTCACCGATGCCGACAGTCGGCCGATGATGAGCGGGGGCCGCATCGAGATCTGCTACAACGTCCAGACCGCGGTCGACGCCAAGCACAAGTTGATTGTGGCCGAGACGGTCACCAACGCCGCCGCCGACCAGAATCAGCTCAGTCCGATGGCCATGGCGGCCCAGGAGGTACTGGGGAACGTGACGCCGGTGGTGGTGGCCGACCGGGGCTACTACCACGGCGCCGAGATCAAGACGTGTGTGGAGGCGGGCCTCACGCCGCTGGTGCCCCGACCGATCACCTCGGCCAATGCCAAGCGCGGGCTCTTCACCAAAGATGACTTCGTCTACGACCGGACTCGGGACCTCTATCGCTGTCCTGCGGGGAAGACGCTCACCTACCGCACCACCACCGTCGAGCTCGGGCGCACCATCAAGAACTATCGGACCACCGCCTGTAAGCGGTGTCCACTCAGGCCCCGCTGTACGCGCAACAAAGACGGGCGGAAGATCACACGGTGGGCGGACGAGCACCTGATGGAGGAGATGGCGCAACGGCTCCAGCGGGAGCAGGCGCGCTTCGCGCAGCGCAAAGCGCTAGTGGAGCATCCGTTTGGCACGATGAAGCGCGGGATGGACCAGGGGTACTTTCTGCTCAAAGGCATGCGGAAGGTCCGCGGCGAGTTCAGCCTGACCGTGCTTGCCTACAACCTGAAGCGGGTCCTCAACATCGTCGAGGTCCCGCAGCTGCTGGACGCCCTCGCGTAGAGGGGGTCCTCAGCGCCGTTTTTCGCCCTTCGGGGCGCTTCCAGACGGCCCTGTCAGGTCCGCAACGCCCCACCCGACTACTTTCCCGCCCCTCCCAGCAAAATGTCAAGCTCACCGCCCTAGGTGCTCGCTCCCCGTTCAATCATGGTGAGTTTTCACACGGCCTCTGCTTCGGTTAGGCTGCCTTGGCGACCTCCTTGGGACGCAGAAGCGCCCGCGCCACATCGCTCATCATCGCACCCATGTAGAAGGGATTCACGGCCTTCACATCGAATGGCTTCCGCTTCGTCATATCAGCATCTCCCCGCCGTGGGCGTGTGCCCACTGACCACCAGACCATTTGACACCCAGTGCGTATCCCACCACTTTGACCTCGTGACCAGCGCAAAGACCCCTATGTCGGGTTCCCTGCCGAATACAACAGCCCAAATACATGACGAAGGGTAGCTCCCGGAGCCAGGGCTAATAAGCGGGACATCTCCGCATACCTCTGCGCGATGGTCACAATGGCCCGGCGCCATTGTGACCCCCATCCACATCCCTTGAGCGCAGAAGCGTCGGGAGAAAAAACCGTGCTTGTGATAATAGTCATCCTTATCGCGGCCATCCTAGTCACCCTCTTGGGAGCGTGGAATGCCATACCCGGGATATTGGCCAGTATTATCGGATTCATATTATGGATGCTTCTCGCCGGCACCGCAGGAGCGGTCCTGGGAGATTGGGGTTTCGGGATCGTGCTCGCCCTGCCATTTATCTTGATATTCGGATTCGGGATAGCCGAAACGGCACGAGGCAATCTTGACATGTGGGGCAATCCGAAGAAGTAACACCACCACCACCAGCAAGAGGACGCCATGACCCCTATCGCCATCAGGACTCTGACATCCTCCGAAGTCGCTGAAGAAGTGCTCGATGAGGTTGAGCCAGGACGTGGACGTGGGAAGGAAGTGGAAGTGGACGCGCGGATTGCGGTCGAGCCAGGCTTTGACCTTAGGGTGCTTGTGCGTCGCGTAGTTGTCGAGAATGAAGTGCAATTCCAGATCGGGGTCGACCCGCCGCTCGACACTGCGGATGAAGCGGAGGAACTCCTGATGGCGGTGCCGGGGGAGACACTGGTGAATGACCTCGCCGGTGGCCACGTCGAGTGCAGCGAAGAGGGTCGTGGTGCCGTGCCGCTTGTAGTCGTGAGTCATCGTCCCGGCGCGTCCCTTCTTCAGGGGGAGACCCGGCTGGGTCCGGTCCAGGGCCTGGATCTGACTCTCCAGTGATCTGAGTGCGCATGGTGTGGCTTTCCTCTCTCTCGCTTTAGAGGCGCGCTAGGATCTCGGCCTGCTTGACTGAGGGTTCTTCACCGGTAAGGACACCCGCCGCAATCTGGAGCCTTCCTTAGAGGTGAGCCGCGTGAGGAACCAGCCCCGCTCAAGGTTCCGGCCTCCGCAAAGATAACAGGAAGGAGGCCCGCTAGCGGCATCGAGGACGATGCCCAGTTGCTGGGAGGGGACTCGTGCCGATTGGCTGTGCAAGCGCGCGTGGAGGCGACCCGGATTCCCGCCACTTGATGCGATTTCCCCGGCATTTCAGTACATTCGAATCAGACATGGTCTGACGGCAAGTGCGGCAGATCGTGCAGTCCTGGTTGAACTTAGACGATTACTTGCCGTGATTCACACCATCTGTACTCTGCCGAGGCGGTTGGCGATGAGCTCGGGCACGATCACACTCCGACGCCCTCGGGTTCGGGGCGTCGAGGAGCGGTTCGAGAGTCGGGTGCTGCCGTTGTTCGCGAGGCGGACGAAGGAGCTGGGCGCTCTGCTTCCGGAGCTGTATCTGCACGGGCTGGCGGAGGGAGACTTCGAGCTGGCGATGCGGGGACTGCTAGGCGAGGGGGCACCGCTGTCGAAGTCTTCGATTCGGAGACTGCGGGCGGGATGGACGGCGGAGTTCGAGGAATGGAGCCAGCGTCGCCTGGAGGGCCGTGAGGTCGTCTACGTATGGGCGGACGGGATCTACGTGAAGGCAGGGCTCGAGCGGGACAAGGCGGCGCTGCTGGTGGTGCTGGGCGCGATGCGAGACGGGACGAAGGAGGTGTTGGCCCTGAGATCGGGCTACCGAGAGTCGGTCGAGTCCTGGTCGGAGGTGTTGCGGGATCTGAAGGCACGCGGCATCGAGGCGGGGAGGGAGCCCCACCGTCCCGAGCTGGCGCCCCTCTATGGCCCGGGGTTGGGAACGCCGAGAGCCTTATCCTTCGGGCGGGCTCTCTCGATACGTTCGACTATCCGCACGGCAGTCTCCGAAGCCCTCTCCGCCTCTGTCTCATCAATTGGATGTCTTAGCTTGGCTGCTCTGGTTCCCACATCGTAGTCTGCCTGCTTTCGGGTGCTATGTAGCCTTTCGAGTCTGAAGCCGGCCGCCCGAACCTGGCCAACAGTCGAACCCTTGAGAGCTGAAGCCACTCGGGCATGGGCACTCATACCGGGAGCCCCGTCGGTTGGGATACCCGCACGATCCAGAACCTCTCGTGCATGACCGAAGGCAGCGTAGTAAGCCCTCGAACAGGACGCCCTGTATGAAGCCTCAGCGTGCACCGAAGAGTCGGGATCCCTGAGGGCCTCGGCAACCTCAAGATTACGCCGCGGGTCCATCCTGCTCGGCTTCAGATGCGACGGTGAGGTTCAGCGAAGGAGCTTCTTCAGGTTCCGCTATCTCCGCCAGGAGGTCGAAGAGTTCGTCTTCGATCTGTGAGATGGTACGGATGTCTGCTTTGTCGAGCATGACGGTGAGGCGATGGCATGCAAGCGTATCCGGTCCCGTTTCGTCGACCACATGGACGTTGGCCGATAGATCTCGCTTGGTTAGGAAGTCGGAAACGTAGCCGGCGATCTCCTGGAGGCGCTGATCCGAAAGGGGTGCCGCGCGAGCTGGGATGTACGCAAGGAGCCGGTCAATCGTCTTGGACTGCTCTTCGATTACGCCCTCTCGCTGTGAGAGTAATGAGTGTAGTGCGGAATCACGAGCCCTAATACCGACCAACCGTCGTATTGAAGCCTGGACGAGTGCCTTCTGCACATTTCGGTCGCTCGCAGCCCCAATCGACTTCGGGCGGGTTAGAGTGTGATGAGACTTCAGGTACGCCACGCATGCCTGCCTGAGCTCGAAGCTATCCCGGCGATCGAGAACCTCAGCTCGCGTGAGGTCCTCCTCATGAATCCACCCGGATGGTGTCTCGATCATTCCGTTCTCCCCCTCACGACTCTGCGACTTGCTGCAGTGTCAACATGATAACCGGTATTGCTCTCTCGAGTGCCACAGTGAGGAGACTTGCCTGGAAGGGTGCTTCTATAGTCGTGTAGATCGACGCCGACCCCTTGGCCTCCGGACCATCGCCTAAGTCAAGTATAGCGCTGTATAACTCCTGCGTGGGATCGTCAGGATCCAACTGGGCAAGGCGAACCCCCTTGATCTGGGTGAAACCAGACACGGGAGATCCATTAAGGTCGATCGGCAGTGGAAAAACGAACTCCTCGTCTGGATCGTCCACCACGACCGCTAAGGAAATGTTAGTGACATGAGCGATGCTGGCACTTTCGAGCACCGGCAGAATTTTCTCCAAGTTTGCGGTGTCCTCATCCTCCTCCCACGTGAAGAGCGGCGTCTCGCTATGCGCGAATCGGTAATGGACTCGACTGACCCCATTCTCGGGACCATGAATGCCAAGCGAGACTTTTAGCTCCGGCGACCGGCCCTCATCCGCCTGCGAGAAAAAAGAGAGGAGGTGGATGTCACCATCTTCGTCAGTCTCGATCCTTCCCGAGATCTCTTGATACGTGTCCTGATCAAGATCGAACTCGCCAGAAACCGCAAGGCGCGGATGCCGTCCGCTTAGCCAGCTCGGCAACTCGGGCCACCAGCCGGCTAGCATTCGACGAAAGAAGATCTGTTCAAGATGGCAGCGATCGGAAACGTCGGCTTTGGCTCCAGCTTCGCTTTTCTTCCTATCAAGGACCGCTCCCTCTTCTACAGTGGCTGCCCACCTCCGGACCCGGGGGAAGATCGCTCCCGCGGATCATCCTAGCGCCAGTGATGGCAGTTCCGCTATCCCTGGGGTCGCCACATTCTCACACAATGGGCGCTCAGGCGTAGCCCGGTGGGGCAATCTGCCCTGATATATACGATCGCGATCGCGATCGTATATCGCACGAAATATTTCAGCAGCTCCACCTCCGAACGATGGGGGTGGGCGCCTCGATAGGCCCGAGACCCATGAGGGCAATCAATCAGTCCACTCACACCCGCCTTCGCCTAGCTCACGCTCTATGGCGTAGCGGCCTTCGAGGGCTGCGTTGAGGCGTGTGATGGCATCGGACATAGGCGCACTCCGGGATCATCTTGTATCCCCTTTTCTGCACGGAAAGATAGTGTCCCGCTGACAGTTGAAGGTGGTGGCTCCGGAGAGTCTCCTTGTTAGCCTGCCTTTCTCATTTCGGCAACCGGTTCATGGTCGTCGAGGTGGGCCCTGAGCATCCAGAGCTGGTCGTAGCCGATGATCCTCCGGTAGCTCTTCTCGGTCTCCACGAACGAGGCCGCAGCCCAGCGCAAGGCCATCGCTCCGTTCTTCCAGTTGGTCACCCTGCGGGTCTTCTGTCTTACGCCCGAGTGGGTGCTGTCGATCAGGTTGGTCGAGCCCAGGCACTTCCTCAGCCGCGGCGGGAGGCCGAGCCGGTTGATCGTGAACATCTCGCTGAGGCCTTCGCGTAGGCTGGCCGAGGCCGAGGGGTGGTCGCGCTCGAGCCATCGGGCGAGCTGCTCGAGCTTCTGCTCGCCCTGCTTCGCGTCCAGCTTCATCGCCGCCCGGAACGCCGCCTTCACCTGAGGATGCTGATCCTTCGGCAGATGACCCAGCACGTTGCGGAGCTTGTGGTTGCGGCAGCGCTGGATGGGGTGACGTTGGCCGAACACCTTCTCGATCGCCTTCCTGAGCGCTTTCGAGCCATCGATCACGAACAGCCGCCGCCTGCCCGGGTCCAGGCCGCGCTCGACCAGATCCTCTAGGAGCGCGCTGGTCACCTCGGCGTTCTCACTCGCTCCTTCCCTCACGCCCAGCACGTGCTTCTTTCCGTCTGAGTCCAAATCTAGGGACACTACCAGCAAGGGTGCGAGCCCATCTGGATCCCGTCCAGGTAGATCACCAGGAGGTCCCACGCATCCAGCCGGCGCTCCATCAGCTCCTTCAGCACGCGCTCCGAGGCCTCGACCGTCTCACGGCTCACCGCCGACTTGCTCACCCCGACCGTGTCGGCCATCTCACCGATCACACGGCCGTACTTCCGCGTGCTCACCCCCGCCATCAGGACCTCGAGCATCCGATCCGCCACGGCGCCCGGTCTCCGCATCGCTGCGTACGCCGGCACCTCGACCTCGCCACCCTCCCCGGCGCCCCGGCGCCTGAGCCGTGGCCGCTCCACACGCACCTTCCGGTCCGACAGGTAAACCACACCACCCTGCCGGCCATACCACACCGTGTCGTCTTCCGCTCGTGACCGACCTGCCTGCTTCACGCCTGCCACACCCTCGGCGCTCATCTCCAGCACCGCTTCGATCGTCGCTCGTCCCATCACCTGGATGACTTCGTCGATCGCGACCTCCGTCTGCTCCACGAGCTCAAGCATCGGAAGCAGAAACTGCCCCTCCCGCTTCAGGAACTCCCTGATCGCGCGCTTGTCCGCAGGTCCTTGCCAGAACCCACTAGGGTCGCTAGCGTAGCCCCCGAACTTTACGGGGCAGGAGAGCGGGGGTCCCACCCGGAGTTGCTGCAGCGGCTCTTCCCCGGGGATGCCAGGACATCCACACCAGCCAGCGG
Source organism: Longimicrobiales bacterium (assembly GCA_965238005.1). Taxonomy (GTDB): domain Bacteria; phylum Gemmatimonadota; class Gemmatimonadetes; order Longimicrobiales; family Gaopeijiaceae; genus CBDCKN01. Next base: position 23,910 of record OZ250165.1, on the reverse strand, counting down.
GGCCGCCCTCCTGCCCTTCCATGCTTTCCCTGGAACCGTTAACGATGGTACAGAAACTGCTATGATTGACGATCTTGCCAAGAAGCGAGCAGTCCTGAAATTCTGCGAGGGCCTGTTTGCGACACGTAACCTCATTCCGACAGATTTTGACGATGTCGAAGTGACAGAGGTCAAGGGACGCGACTTCCCACAGCAATCCGATGGGGCAGGATTGCACGTCACGTTCTCGGTGAGCTGGCACGCTCTTGGGAAAACTCGTGGGGCGCATGGAGTCCTGAAGCAATTCTTTCCAGATTGGGGATAACACTCAAACTGGACCCTCCTAGCGAGCGAAGAGATCGCCAACCGATCTTGGCTTGGCGGCCTCTCCGGTCGCCGCCGGTCGTCTATTCCGGCAGGTACCGTTAGCAGTTCGAGCCGATCGGGGTTCCCGCGATTTGATGCGATTTCCCCGCCATTCTAGTGCGGTGGACTCAGGCATGGTCGAACGGCAAGAAACGCAGATCGTGCAGTCCTGGTTGACTTTAGACGATATCCTGCCGTGATTCACACCACTCGTGGCGTGCGCTACCAGCACGCCGACGAGGACCAGCTCAGGAACGCGCTCGACAACCGCCGCAGAGTTCGGGCCTGAACCCAATTAGCGGGAATCAATTGGCGGGAATCCGGCACGTCACGCTCGTAAGTTCAATGCGAGCAAGAGGATGCACATCTGCCACCGCATGCCCGCAAGGCGGAGTAACGGTGGCGTGAATCACGGCAAGAAATCGTCTAAGTTAAACTAGGACTGCACGATCTGCCGTTCTTGCCGTTGGACCGAGTCTGATTAGAATGTACTGAAATGCCGGGGAAATCGCATCAAGTGGCGGGAATCCGGGTCGCCTCCACGCGCGCTTGCACAGCCAATCGGCACGAGTCCCCTCCCAGCAACTGGGCATCGTCCTCGATGCCGCTAGCGGGCCTCCTTCCTGTTATCTTCGCGGAGGCCGGAACCTTGAGCGGGGCTGGTTCCTCACGCGGCTCACCTCTAAGGAAGGCTCCAGATTGCGGCGGGTGTCCTTACCGGTGAAGAACCCTTCGTGAGAACCCGGTCGCTGGAATCTCCATCCCACAAGAGAAGAGCCCGCGCCGCCCTGTAGCGACCGAGGCCGAGGCTCCAGGACGAACCACGTACAAACCCTCACGGCTGTGATCTTGCGTATGTTGCGTTTATTTCGTTTATTACGTATACGGGCCGCCGGACAGATTAGGAGAGACCATGGCAGTCAAGAACAGAATCGAGCCTTCCGCACAGGACGTTGATACCGCAAGGAGGATGAAGGAAGCCCTCCGAGCCGCTCGGAGGCAGCGAAGTCGTGGTGGGAGCACGCGGGTCGCCGGGGTGGAGTTGTCCGCCGGTACGGGTAAGGCGCTGGATAGAATTCTAAGTGAGTTCGCCAAGGGGAACGCAGTTCTGGTGGAGGGTTGCGCCGAGGACACCGAGTACACGACCAGCCAAGCGGCGTCGGATCTCGGCATGTCGCGCCCCACACTCATCGACCTTCTTGAGCAGGGGGAACTGAGCTACAGAATGGTGGGGACGCACCGTCGCATCCTCCGGGCGGACGTGGAGCGATACAAGGCGACGATGCGTCGTGGTGGGGAGGCGGCATCGCAACGGGAGCGCGACGCGGCTCTTCGCGAAATGGCGAAGACCACGGCCGATGCGGGCCAGGGCTACTGACCTGAAGCTCCTTGCCGTTCTGGATGCAAACGTCTTGTATCCATTCCAGCTACGGAATCTCCTTCTCTGGCTTGCGCAGGCAGGGCTCTACGAGCCGCTCTGGTCCGAGTTGATCCTGGATGAGGTCCGCCGAAATCTGCGTGTCAAAGCCGATCTGACGGAGGAGCAGCTCGATCACCTGGATTCCCAGATGCAACGGGCCTTCCCCGAAGCGTGCGGGAGCCGCTTCCACGGTGCGGAGCAGGACGTGCAGGTACCCGATGAGGGTGACCGACATGTGCTTGCGCTAGCGGTTCACTATGAAGCGGATGTGATCGTGACCTGGAACACCAAGCACTTCCCGAAGGCCCTGCTCGCCGGCTTCGGCCTTGAGCCGATACGACCACCCAGCTTCCTTGATCGGCTTTGGGCGATGGACTCAGAGCGAATCGTCGGGGCGGCAGAAGCTCATCGCACCTCTCTTGTGCGGGATCCTCTGGCACCGGTCGCATACTTGGATGCGCTTCGGACGCGGGCCGGCCTCCGGCGTCTTGCGCAGCGCCTCGAAAGCGCAGGGTTTCTCGAATCCGCCCCAGGGCGGTGACTCGGAGGTCACCCGGTCATGCCTCGTCCCGACCAAGACTCTCTTCGCAAGGAGATCGCCGCCGCCGAAGCTCGGCTTGCAGAGCTCGACAGCGAGCGGACTCATGTCCAAAATCGCCTTGAGGAGCTGCGGAACGACCTGGCCTCGGGTGAGAGTCCGATCTTGGAGCTTCCGGTGCTCGACCTGGGCAGGGCGCCTGGATCAAAGCTGGAGAAGGTGGCTCTCTTCCGCTCCCTCTTCTCGGGACGAACGGACGTCTTTCCGAAGCTTTGGCGAAACTCGAGGACGAAGAAGCAGGGCTACGCGCCGGCTTGTGGGAATGAGTGGGTCCACGGCGTCTGCGAGAAGCCACGGGTCAAGTGCGGGGAGTGCCCAAACCAAGCGTTCTTGGACGTCACGGATGAGGTGCTCTTCGACCACCTTCAAGGCCGCCACGTCGCGGGTGTGTACCCGCTGATGGAGGACGAGACCTGCCGGTTCCTCGCCGTCGACTTCGACAAGGGGCACTGGCAGGGGGATGTAGCCGCCTACGTGGAGACGGGCCGGCGCTTCGGGCTCACCCCGGCGGTCGAGCGCTCCCGCTCGGGTGATGGAGCACACGTCTGGTTCTTCTTCTCAGCACCCTTACCAGCGAGCGATGCCCGCAAGATGGCGTCCTACCTGCTCACGGAGACGATGGCGGCCCGCCCGGGGCTTCCAATGCATTCCTATGACCGCTTTTTCCCGAACCAGGACACGATGCCGCGCGGGGGGTTCGGGAACCTCATCGCGCTCCCTCTGCAGTACGAAGCCAGGAAGAGTGGCAATACAGTGTTCGTCGACGCCAGGTGGGAGCCTTTCCCCGAGCAGTGGGAGTATCTCGCGGCACTGCCTCGGATCAATCCGCATAGGGTGGAGGAGCTCGCTCGCGAGGCGTCGGCCAGTGGAAAGGTCCTGGGCTTGCGGGACGCCGGGGCCATCGACAAGGAAGACGAAGTCCCCTGGCTGCGCCCGACCTCAGGACCAAGACCGGAACCACGCATCGAAGGCCCCTTCCCCCGCAAGGTCAAGGCCGTGCTCGCGCAACAGGTTTTCGTGGAGAAGGCGGACCTGCCGCCGGCTCTCATCGACCGGATCAACCGCCTGGCCGCGTTCCGGAACCCGCAGTTCTATGAGAAGCAGGCCATGCGGCTCTCGACGGCCCTGACCCCGCGAATCATCAGTTGTGCGGAGAACCTACCGGGACACATCGGCTTGCCTCGGGGCTGTCTGTCGGCGCTGGAAGAGGTACTACGGGATCACGACATCGAGCCCGTGGTCGATGATCAGCGGATCGAGGGAGAGCCGCTGAACTTGCAGTTCCACGGAGAGCTCACGGATCTGCAGAAAGCCGCCGTTCGAGCCCTAATCGAGGGGAACATCGGAGTGTTCGTGGCTCCACCCGGAAGCGGAAAGACCGTGGTCGGCGCCCACCTCATCGCGAGTCGCGGCAGGAGCACGCTCGTCATCGTCCACCGCACCCAGCTCGTCGATCAGTGGCGGGCGCAGCTCGCCCTCTTCCTCGATCTGAAGCCGGACGACATTGGGCAGATCGGGGGCGGTAGGCGCAGCGTCACCGGGGCAGTGGACGTCGCCATGATCCAGAGCTTAGTGCGTCGTGGGGACGTCGAAGACCTCGTGGCGAACTACGGCCACGTGCTTGTGGACGAATGCCATCACGTCCCTGCGGTGTCCTTCGAACGCGTAATGCGGGAGGTGCGGGCCCGGTATGTGACCGGCCTCACTGCCACCCCGAGACGGAGGGACGGGCATCACCCGATTCTGGAGTTCCAACTCGGGCCCATCCGTTACTCCGTTGACGCCAAGAGGCAAGCCGCTGACCGTCCGTTCCCGCACCGACTTGTAGTCCGGGACACCGGATTCCGGATCGATGCCTCGAGCGGAGTGCCCGGGATCCAGGAGATCTATGGCAAGATCACGCTCGATGCGGCTCGGAACAGGATGATCGTTGACGACGTCATCCGCGCCCTGGAGGACGGCCGGTCTCCGATCCTGCTGACCGAGCGAAAGAATCATCTCGAGTACTTTGCCGAAGAACTCCGGCGAGTGGCGCGGAACCTGGTGATACTGCAGGGAGGGATGGGGAAGAAGCGCAGGCGTGCGGCCGCAGAGATGCTCGCATCGATTCCGGACACCGAGGAACGAGTGATCGTCGCGACCGGGCGCTTCGCGGGGGAGGGCTTCGACGACGCCCGCCTCGACACGCTGTTCCTGACCATGCCAGTCGCTTGGAGAGGGACCCTGGTCCAGTACGCTGGTCGCCTCCACCGTAGACACCATGGAAAGACCGACGTTCGCATCTTCGACTACGTAGACCGGGAGGTGCCTATGCTCCGCCGCATGTTCGAGAAGCGCCTGAAGGGCTACCGGGCCATGGGTTATGAGATCGCCAATGTTTCGAGTGAGTCGGATGGGGTGCGCGAGGCCGTGGTCGAGTATGACGAAGAAGCGCTGCGGCTTCTCGATGCCGATCTATTCTGACTACCGGAGTTTGGGATGGGTTTTGGGGAGTGCCACCGCATTGCCCACGTGATGTAGCGGGATCCAAGCCGCACTCCAATACCTTCTCCACTACGTAACCCCGCTGAAAGCCTGGAATCCAGGACTCCGACTCCGGGAAATTTTCTCGAAAACCCCAATGAAACCAGGCATCTCCCGTGATATAGCGTATATACTGAGCGTAATGGGGTTCAGGGGGTCGCCGGTTCGAATCGAGTACGCCGCTGTCGAAATGCTCATGCCGAGCGACGCCGAGCTGGTCGGCATGTTCACAGAGCGCTTCGACGACGAGGAGTATGTCGTCTCGTTCCTCGCAGACGACGTTGCAGGCGAGTTCCAATCCGCCGGCCGTGAGATGGTCTGGCCGCAGGGGGTCGATCCGGCCAACGCGTCAAGTCAGTCGGACTATCCCCCCGCGGTATGGGCCGAGGCGGGTCCACGCTGGAGCGAATGGAGCGATGACGAGCGCGCTACGTTCCGCCGGGGAAAGGAGGCGGAAACACGAGCAAACGTCGAAGCGAGCCTGCCGGAGATCCGGGCAGCGATCTCCCAAGGGGGGTTTCTCGGAAGCTTCGCCCCAATGGACTTCATCTTCTTTGGGCTCGGGATGGTGACCGCCTTCGGAATGGGCTCCGGCAGGAAGACAGCGGAGGAGGTGACGGCGGAGTTCGAACAGGCCATCAGGCTTGCCATGATGAGAATGATGCTGGCCGATGGCAGCGTTGGTGACGATGAGGTGTCGACGATCGCCGCGGTCTATCAGCAATTGACGGGCGTTGAACTTCCGGAAGACGCGATTCGAGCTGAGGCGGCAGTCGCACAGTCAGGGGGGGTGGACCTCCTAGCCTCCCTCACTGCATTGTCGCCTCATCTCAACGATGAAGGGAAGGAGATTGTCGTCAAGGCGGCGCTCATGGTGGCGCTTGCGGACGGTGCTGTGGCCGAAGAGGAGAAGAACCTCATCGGGGAGATCTCCGCGGCCGTCGGGATGTCCGAAACCCATCTGCAAGGCACGATCGCGCAATTCACGAGACCCACCTAATCGCGACGGGACCTCCGATGGACTTCGTCGTTGCCGCCGCTAGCGCCCAAGGACGGTCGGAGAGCGACAATCGGTCGGTGGGGATGGGCTGTACCGCCAAACACCTATCAGCCCCCCGAAATCAAGAGCGCGCAAGCGAGTGCTGCTAACGCGGAAAACTTGGAGGTGGAGCGCGGCTTCGTGAGCGTGCTCATCGTGTCGGGGATCTTCGCGCTGGGGCTGCCATTGGTGCTGCTGTAGTCGCCTACGGATCAGCGAGCCAATAACGGCCCTCTAAGCCACGAGGACGCTCCAGCCTACCCCAAAGCCCGAAGACGCTCAGGACGTGTTTGTAGGCGTCTGACGGGCTTCTGCTTGCGCCTACCGGCCCGCTCTCGGATGTTGACCTCGGTCTGATCCCGGAGTGCGCCCGTGTCCGATCCCATCATCCGCCTGAACGCTGCCCTCGAGGGCCGCTACACGATCGAGCGTGAGCTCGGCGAAGGGGGCGTGTGATGGGCCAGGTTCCAAGCTGGACCACAGGAATCGCTGTCGCAGGGAGCCTTCTTGTAGGCGCGTGCAGTGGATCAGAATCCTCTGGGCCGACCGGCCCTGACCCTCTCGACGCAATTGCGACGGTGTCGGTCTCGCCGAGTGCGGCAACGGTGGGAGGTCGGGTCAATAGGTGTCCCATCAGGCAACTCCTCAACCAATGACGAAACACCCGGGCCACGTATCTCGCCGGTGGAAGTCGCAAGCCATAGGCTGCAAGCCCGCCGTCACGGCACTCCAGGCGTCTTCGGCGGAGTTGATACGTTGGCGTCTTCACTGAGCGGTGGAGGCGTAATGATCGGGAGAGAGACGCGGGTGCTGTTGCGGCACTATTTGGAGCAGGGGATGAGCAAGTCCGCCATCGCGCGGCAGCTCGGCATCAACCGGCGGACGGTGCACCGCTGGATCGCGGCGGGACAGCTGGACCGGGAGTTGGACGGCGAGGCTGTAAGATACGGGCCGAGGCGCGGGCGGTCCTCGAAGCTTGATCCGTACAAAGAGATCATCAACGCCCGTCTGGCCGAGTATCCCGAGCTCAGTGCCGCACGCCTGTTCGACGAGGTTCGGGCGGCGGGCTATCCGGGCGGCTACGGCCAGGTGAAGCGGTACGTCCGCGAGGTTCAGCCCCGGGCTCCGGAGGAGCCGGTGCGGCGGTTCGAGACGCCGCCGGGCCACCAGGCGCAGGTGGACTTCGCGGAGTTCCGGCTGCCGTGGGGCAAGCGGCACGCGCTGATCGTGGTTGGGCTACTCGCGCTACATGTGGCTGCAGTACTACGAGCGGCAGACGATGGTCGCGGTGATGCGGGGGCTGGAGTCGGCCTTCCGGTCCTTCGGCGGCGTGCCCTCGGAGCTTCTGTTCGACCAGATGAAGGCCGTGGTCCTCGGCGACCGGCGCGACGAGGGCGGGCGGCTGGCCGAGAACCCGGAGTTCCTGCGCTTCAGCATGCACTGGGCTTCCGCATCCGGGCGTGCCGCCCGTACCGGGCCCAGACCAAGGGCAAGGTGGAACGCCTGGTCAGCTACATTACGGAAGAACTTCTTCTACGGTCGCAGCTTCGCGTCGGACGACGATCTGAACGCCCAGGTCGTGCAGTGGCTCGACACCGTGGCGAACGTCCGGATCCACGGGACCCTGAAGGAGCGTCCGGCCCGGCGGTTCGAGGCAGAGCGGCCTCACCTGATGCCTTTGGCCCCTTGGACTTACCGTCCAGTGGCCCCCCGGCCCGTGGAGGCGGCGCCGGGCCGGGCTGCCGAGGCGGTGGTCCTTCCGCTCGTGGACGTCGAGTACCGCCCGCTGGCCGAGTACGCCCGGATCGCGGGAGGCGGATCGTGAGACCTCCGTCGCGCCGGGAACGCATCGCCGCCCAGCTCGCCGACCTCAAGATGCCGGGCACCTTGGAAGCGCTGGATGAGATCCTCGCCGGAGTCGAAGGCGGCGGGACGACCGCCGCGGAAGCGGTCGAGCGCCTGCTGGCGGGTCAGATCACCCTGCGCAACAGCCGCCGCCTCGAGGCGGCGATGCGCTCCAGCCGGCTGCCGTGCGTGAGGACCCTGGCGGACTTCGACTTCGCCTTCCAGCCCTCGGTCAAGCGCGAGCAGGTCGACGCGCTGCATGAACTCGGCTTGCTGGAGCGCCGCGCCGAAGTCATGCAGGCGTGGAGCGACTACGTTACCTGACGAAAGGCCGCTGTGAGGGCTGAGCGTGGACGGCACGGCTGGCCTCGCCCCGGCTCTCGGCGATCCGCTCGCGGATCCAGTTGTCCACCTCCGACTCGATCCAGCCCACCGCCCGCGCGCCCAAGGGGACCGGCTGGGGGAAGCACCCCTCGGCCAGCCGCACGTAGATCGTGCTCCGCGACAGGCCCGTCCGGGCCACCACCTCGGGCAGCCGCACGAAACGGGTCGGCGGGTTCGTTCTCTTGTCCATCGTTTGGTCTCTCATCGCTCTGCTCCTCCTCGATCTCCCCGCTGTTGACGAAGGCCTCCGGCACCCGGAAAGGCGGGGCGGTGGTCCCGCGCGCCGCCCGACTCCCGGTCGTAGTCGGAGATGAACGCCAGAACGCGATCCGCCGTTCGCAGCGACGGCGAACGCCCTCGCCCGATCTGGCACATCAGGTTTGGGTCTCCCAGCGCCCTCATGCCGAACGCCGTCGGGCTCAAGCCCGTGCGCCCCAGGAACGCGCTGACCCGCGTGTTGAACTGCTGCTCCAGCGTCTTCATGCCCGTAACGGTGAAACACCGTTTTCGGGCGCGTCAACTCTTAGGAAATCTCCTAAGTGCTTGTATTGTCTGTAGATGTCCGGGAACGTACGCGAGCCGGCGGAGGTCTCCGCCAGTGGCGCGGAAGACACCACCCGTCGGCTCCCGGCGGAGATCTTGTCAGAGGGCAGGTTCCGACTCGGCGGTCGGCATCGCCACGGCTCGACTCTGTACCGTCAATCGGAGCAGCAGCAGACTTCCGGCGTGTGGCCTGAGGCACACACCCGGTCCGCCACCACCGGCCGCCCCAACAGGCTCTTCGGGAAGCGATGGAGGTGCCGCTGGCGGCGGCCCGTTCCCCTTCGGGACGGCGCTGGAACCCCTCGGACAACGCCTCTTCTTGCGCTGTTGACACGGCCCCGTGCGGGCTTCTCCGTGTACGGGTATGGAGATTCCCACGACCCAAGGTTCGCAGCGCCGGGGGGTGTTTGGCGCGCCTAAGGCACGAGAGCCAGCCTACCCTGTGTCATACACAGGGGCTGGCGAGGGACTCCGCCCCTTCGAACCCCAAGAGACCCGCGCTCCGGTGGAGTTCGCGCGCCGGGGCGTCGCCCCCCTTCCCTCCGTGGCGGCGCATCCCGATGGGTAAGCGCCGCACGGTCATGGTCGCCGTCCGCGTTTCGCCGACCGAGTTCGCCGACTGGCGGGCCAAGGCCGCGGCCGCCGGCGTGCCCCTGTCGGCGCTGATACGCCGGGCGATGGCGCGCACGCGGACGTGGACGGCCCCGGCGGCCGAGGTCGAGCGCGAGCGCACCCGGCAGGTCTCCCGCATCGGCAGCGGACTGTCGGTGGTCTGAATCACGGCAAGGAATCATGTAAGTTCAACCGGGACTGCACGATCTGCCATTCTTGCCGTTAGACCGGATCTGATTCCAGCGTACCGGAATGGCAGTAGACCGGCATCAAATGGCGGGAGGCCGAGCCGCTGCCGGTGTCTCCAGCCAGCGCGGATCATCGCCGCCTCGGCCTTAGTCTGATCACGCGGCAAGGCCGCCTCGACGACTTCTCGAGGATGGTCCGCTTCCTCGGTCGCCCAGTCGCAGAACGATGATCGGAGGCTATGTCGCCCGGTCGCGATCCCCTCTCCAGCAGTCGCCCCAACCGGCTTTCCGTCCAGCTGTCCACCACGCTCGTTGTCGAAGATAATCGGACTGTTGCCGTCGCCCAGCTTCCGCGCCGCGTCGAAGATTCTCGACGCCCGGCCGCAAACGCCCATACCGTCCTCTTCGCGCTGCTCACTGTGGCTTCGCAACAGGTCAAACAACGCTGCCTTTCGTGCTAGCTAGCGGCCTTGCGCCATTCCAATACCCAGACTGCCACCGGCCCGGGATCATGGGGAAGATGCGAGGCGTCTCGCGGTTATCTGAACCGCCTTTAGCGCTCCCAGAGCGGCCGCAATCCAGGGGGGGGCGCAACCCAGCAAGATCCCGAGCAGTTTGTCCCTTCAGCGGAGCACGGATAGCGTAAATCACAGCGAGGAATCGCATAAGTTCATACAGGACTGCACGATCTGCCACCCTCGCCGTTTGACGAGATCTGACTCCACCGTGTCCCTATGGCGGGGAATACGGAATTGATTGGCGAGAATCACTGCCACGCCATTAGATACCCAAACCGCCCGAACCCAGGACGATCTGGGCACGCTCCGCGCGCCGCTGCGGGTCAGTGCGGGCTCGAATCCAACGCCCTCGAGCTTCCGTCCGTGCCATGACCGAACTTACTTATGCGCCATTGCGTTAGGGTGTGCTGGCGCTTTGTCCAAGCCGTCGCGGGTGTCCTGGAACCAGAAGCAGTCGGCTGGCCCAGTGACAAGGCCTCGCCTTTGAGTCCCTGCTGCTGTCGGCGGCGAGGCTGGGTGTCAGGTGATTACCGTATTAGAACAGACGGAGCGTCCTACACGCCTGAGCCCCTCGCTCTCGAGCACGACGCCTCATCCACTAAAGGCTTCGCCACCTCAGATAGCCCTCGAATCATTGAGACTCATGCCGAACGGAGGCCAACACATATGTTCTTACTTCATCGTCGTCAAACATACATCTGTCTAGACCGCGAGCCCCACGAAACTCACAGTGCATAATATTCTTTGCATCTCGAAAGTCCGCATTTTTGAAAGACGCTTTTTCGAAAGATGTCCCCTTAAGATTTGCCCCCATAAACGGTGGCATATATGTCTGTATAAAGCTTCTTGTCCCATCGCCCATATCTTCCCATTCTCCCATCTCTTCCGGAGGTTTCGCTGACCATTCAATGTGGGCACCCCTAAACAATGCACCGCATAATTGAGCATTCACAAATCTGCAATCCTTAAACAAAGCAAAAGCTCTTCCTATTTTGTAAAAAGGGTTACCTCTTGAAAATATGACGTTCTGGCAATTCACATCGGCAAAATCTACATCCTCTAACTTCACATGATCTCTGTCGCCTATAGTGTACCAGACACCATCGAAAAATGTCGAACCCACGATTCTAGTTATACCGTGACGCCGGAATGAGAAATGGCTTATCTCGATGCCGGTGAAATCAATCGCAGTTCGTCCCAATCGGTTCAGCCTCTTGATCGCACCGGCAATTCGATGGCGAGCTTCTTCTGAATTCCATTTCTTGAAGTCGTCTATCAACTCCATCTGCCTGGAGACTTCTCGTCGGCGCTCTCTGATGAAAACGAATAGAGCGATGATGATCCCAAACACAATGATATCCATCACCGCTCCAACAGCTTCCACAAATACTCCCTGGTACATATCGCTGAATTCTTCATACCATCTACCAAGGACGTAAAGACCTCCTGCAGAGACAACGGCGAGTACTATTGCGACCCAGATCGGTCCAAGCCAAAGTCTGAGCCAGCGTGCTCCTTGAACAATCACTCGTCGCCTCGCTTTGAGGAATCGGAAAGTCTGACTGGCTCTCACGACATCATTCGTTGGAAAAGCTGGTGGCGGAACCGGCGGACCGCCTGGGCACTAGTCTCTCCGGCCTGCGCCTCGGTCCAAAGGTCATGAAGATCCTCTTGGGCGAGAAGCACAACATCATCACGCTCGGCCTTCTCCACCTCGGTCTTGGATAGCTCCGCATGTGGTCTGGCGGTCGCGAGGACCGCGATCACTTCGCTGTCGGGAAGTCTGCTCCGCAAATTTTTTGACCGAGCAATCAACTTGCTCAGCTTTCCGCCCCCGTCTGCTGGCCCGACCGTACATTCGATAGCCAGGATGATGGAAGAACTCGGTTCATGAGCGAGGTGATCGACAGCGTTCCCCAGCCCTTTCTGTGCGCACAGGGGGTCCACCTGGAAGCCCAAGAAGAAGAATAGCTGACCAACGGCAGCCTCAAACTCCTTCGCATTGCGCCACTCTTCGTCCCGCAGCTTCTCGACGAACTCGTGACCGTCTGGGTCTAAGACGTTGTAAGCTCTAATCCGAGGATTGGAGCCTGCGAGAGGCACAGACACGCAGTCCACACACCCGCCTCCGACGAGAATGAAGAGCGTAACGGTGGCGTCACCCTTCCGGATCGGGATGTCCAGTTGCGAGTGGAGGGCACTCCCAACCTCCGCCCAATCGCGCTCGCCGAGCTTGGCCGATCCGTGACGCAGGGGCTCTCCCGAAGAGCCCAAGGTCCAGACAAGCTCCGCGTTCGCGACAAAGACGTCCGCGGCGGCCCGCAGGGCAACGCGCACGTGGTCGAGCGAAGCGTTTACCTTCCCGCGATCGAAACTCACGGCCAGCGGGGCGATCAAGTCGACGGTGGTAATCTTGCTTTGGACCTCTTGTAGTTCCTCGCGTTGAACCCCCAGTGCCCGGGGCCGCGCGCAGAATCTTCGCACCAGATCGGAAAGCCCATCGTATGCATTCGGTCCACTGCGAATGATGTTGTCCAGATCGAACGGATCGGGAATAGCCTGCCTCACAACTTCCCACATCGAGGAGCCACGGCCCACGAGGGCGTGGCAGCTCCAAAGGTCGTACTCGGCCCTCCGATAGGATGCGGCCAACTCGCTGAAGACGCATCTCATCTCCATCGCAGGCTGTCCCGATCCGTCGATGCATCGGACGGAGGACGGCCCCAACCTCGCCGCACCGCTGACCATCCCATGCACGACGCCGGGCAAGTCGGTGATCGGAAGGACCACCTGCCAGGCGCGGAAGTCCTGCCGATCGACCGAGGAAAACGCCGGAACTGACCCAGTGGTGCGATGGTCTAGGAAACCGCGGGTGACGAGGTTCACCCAACTGCGGCCGCGACGTATGGCGCAGACCCGTAGATCGATGGATTGCCAGAACCCGGCGCGATTCACCAAGTCGAGAAAGCGATCTGCCTCTTCGTCTGTCGAGCGTGGAGGTTGCTCCCGTGACAAAAGTTTATCCATGGCTTCCAGCAGGGTTCGAGCACTGCAGCAGATTGGGAAACTAACACCACCCGATCTGTGGCGACTCGGGGAAGCGACCAACCTGGCTCGGGAGGTGGCCTGAAGAGAGTTCCCGCTGGCGAGACTGCCCAGTTCGGGGGGAACCTCGGGTGGGGTGGGCCTGTCTCCTGTTCGGATGTTTCGGCCCAAGATACTCGAGCCCCGAGTCCATTCATTCTGTGCTAGGTGCCCTCGTCGCGTACCGTGTGTACAATGACTTATGCGGGTGCACGGGCCCTCTTCCGGTCGGTACCGCAGCCGAGAGCACCGGGTTATCTTCGGATCACCGACCGTGCGGCTACCGGTAATCCTACTGGATTCTCCCGCTCGGCAAACCCGAAGGACTCAGCAGGCCGTGCCGCTACCGCCCGCATGCCGCTCCCGTAAACTCGAGGACATGGTCCTTGCGTTCTTGGGATCAGGACAATGTTAACACTAGCCGGCGATCGAGAGAGACGAGGAATTCGGCGACGCACCGTTGTTCGTGTGATTGCCACTTTGGTTGGTGCGGGACTTCTGTTTACCTTGTTTCTCAGCAATGTCACAGTGTCGTCGCCTGGTGGATACTACTTCTGGAACTGGTTAAGCGAAGGGGAATCGGGCAGCGCCACATTGAGAAACGTCGGCCTCTTTGTCGTAGCACTAATCGGCTTACCATTCGCAATGTGGCGTACTGTCGTAGCTGCACGCCAGATAGACATAGCGCAGAGGGCACTGCGGAACGACAAACACCAGAAGGCAGTTGAAATGTTTGGCCACTCGGCCTTGACCGTGCGTGTTGGTGGAATCTATGCACTACAACACTTAGCAAAGGAGTATCCGACCCAGTACCACGTACAAGTCATGCGACTCTTCTGCGCATTCCTGAGCCATTCCACGGGACTAAAGACTACAGACCATATTGAAGACGAAGCTGGCCGTGATGCCGCTATCGACACGGGCGATCCCAAGACACCGACCGACGCTCAAATTGTTCTGCGTGCCATCGGCACGCGCGACCGAGCCCGGATTGAGCTTGAAGAGAGAGATGGGTTCGATCTGGTGATTATCGAATCAGATTTAAGCTCCTTCAGAATGGACGACGTGCATAGTTTCATATATGACCTTCGATCTTGGAGGCTCATAGATAGTAGACCCAAGAGGCGCGCTAACTTGTCGAAGGTTCATTTTCAGAATGTCAACTTATCCGAGGCTAACTTGTCTTTTGTTGACATATCGAGAGCAGAATTCTCGAATCCTGATTTGACCAAAGCCCATCTTGAGGACGCAGATTTGTCGCGGACGTCGTGGGATGGAGGAACCTTGAAGGGCGCACAGCTGAGCAGTGCGGATCTGTCCAAGGCAACTCTTCGAGAAACCAGTCTCACAGACTGTTCGGAGCCCTGCCAGCTTCCACGTCGGCGGGGTCAGTCTGCAATCTGCGACGCGCGCTCATCGTCGGGCGTCCGATGGCCACGCGCATGTCCCCACGTGGCCACCCGAATGACCGCATGCGTGCACGGACGTGCGGTCTCTGCAGGGCGTCGCTCGCGAGCTGCATCCGCTCCCTCCCCGCCGCCACGGCTTCGACGACTGCCCACTGCGGACCACGCGTCGTGGTATTTTCCGATGTTGCCGAATCGCGTATGGAACGCAGCGCGCCTGTTACTCGGGGGACGATGACCGGACCGGAAGCACCTGACAACAAAACTCGGTGCGGCCCCTGGGAACGCGAATTGACCCCGAAAGCAGAAGGGCTGGATGACTCTGCTATTCCCCAGCTCGGTCTTTCCGACGCGCTTTCCGCCCCCTCGGTCACAGACGCAGCGAGCCGGACAACGGACGGGTTTCCTCGCCCCCGGTCGGTCAATACTGGCCATGGCTGAGACTCGACAACCGGTCGGACACGCGAACCCACCAGCCCGTGCCACCGAAGGAACGACCAACGATGACGAATAACTCCCCCGACCAGACGAACGTGCTTAGGACCGGTTCAGTCAGGATCGAGTGGAACTGGGATGTCGAAGAGTCGATTGACCTGGGCGATTTTAGGCCCGGAAGCGCAGGGCGGGCAACACTGAAGGGGCGATGCACACGATGCTGGGGAAGACTGCTCGGGAGAGTAGATGACAAGCATGTTCTAACGGGTATACGGTGCCGCGTTTGCGGGCGGCTCGTCCAGGGGCGGGACGCGGAAGCCGTGGGTCGGCAGATGTCGCACGAAGGCACGTTCAACATGCTAAACATGGGCCTGGGGCACGTCCCCCGATACAAGGAAGACTCCAAGTTCGTCTACAAGGTGTTCCCCGAGATCGCGCCCCCGCCCGAGGAACGGTTCCTGAAGCACGTCGAGATGAAGGCGGCCGCAGGCGCCAAGCGGGACTGGCTCACTCGTAGTGGCTTCCCCGCGGGATCCGCCGGGTATTTCCTCCTGCAGGCCAGGGTCCTGATCTCGGGCGTCGAGCGAACACCGCGCGAGATGACCGTCGCGCAGTTCTCGGACTTCGACCTGAACGACGACGGCTCGGCCACCGTCCACATCTCAAAGGAGGAACTAGGCAAGCACTCCACGGCCCGGGAATACGAGTTCCTGAAGCGCCTGGGTTCTACGATTACGGTCGGCATGATGTCCGCATTCGCCTGTGAGCTGGCGATGAAGGCGATCCGCTTGACCCGATTGGATGAAGCCAGGAAGAGCCACGACCTGATCAGCCTATTCGATGACCTACCGGAGGACAGCAGAGCGAGAATCGAGGCTGACTTCTCCGAGATAGGAACGGTATTGGAGCGCGCGAGGCACACCTTCGGCGATTGGCGCTACTTCGAGACAAATGTAGGCGAACCTGGTTTCGCCGCGTTGATCGATACGGGGAGAGCGCTTGACTTGGGAAAGGCCGCAAGAGTCATTCTCGATGAAGCGGAGATGGTAGGTCTAGGGTACTCCATACGCCTCAAGGCAAGACAGCGCGTCACGGACGACGGGGAGGAAAGAACTTTCCGATACCAGCATCACTTGAACGTCGTTGGTCACGAAGCACCGCCCCAGTAGCAAGCAGACCGCACATTCCGGGCATAATCCGTCTTCTCGGCCGCCCGGCCACGGACACTCGACCGGAGCCTAACCAGCCTCGGCACGGCCCCGGCGCGCAGGCCCTATCCAGCCAGCACCCGCCGCGATGGGCCTACGGCTTCTTCTGGAGCCGCTCCCGCATCCCCATGAGGCTGTAGCTCTAGCGGATCCATGCCCGGAACTCGCCGCCGAGCTGATTGGGCGCCGTCACGACGAGCGTGTGAACGACCCAGCCGCGAACGACTTCCCCGTCGCGCACTTAGCGTCCGGCGGGTCCCCCAGCCCCTCGAACGAGTCGTTCGATCGATCACGGTCGGTGGCGTTCGATGGCCACGCCCGTTGCCCCCCAGGGGCCCCTCGAATGACCGCACGCTGCACAGGCGTGGTACGGATGATGTGATTCCAGCAAGGAATCTTCTAAGTTCAACCAGGGCTGCACGATCTGCCGCTCCTGCCATTGGACCACATCTGTTTCGTCCGGGCTGAAATGGCGGGAAAACGGCATCAAATGGAGGGAATTCGGGTCGCATTGTCAACGCCGGTTGAAAATGTCACACATCGGGGGGAGGTGACGGGCCTCTAAGTCGTCGTCGTCTCCTTTGATGTTCTCCTCCTCTTGCGAGGGGGTGAAGAGCTCGACGAAGCTGTCCCAACCGTAGTTGAAGGTTCCTGATAGGGGGGAAAGAAAAGTGGTGGCTCCGGGGGTCCCGGGCCGATAGGCTCGGGTAGGCAAAAACCCCAACACGGAGCCACCACGATGAAGAGGGCGTACGAGGTAAGGGATCGGGCGGACAAGCGCGCGATCAGGGAGTTCCTGAAGCGGGAGGGGCAGTTTCTGCTTCCGATGCTTGAGCTCGTGGAGCAGACGGAGGTCGTGATCGACGAAGTCATCCAGGTGATGGGACGAGCGACGATCGAAGCGGTGCTGGAGATGAGCGCCGAGGGTGTGGCAGGCGTGAAGCAGGCAGGTCGGTCACGAGCGGAAGACGACACGGTGTGGTATGGCCGGCAGGGTGGTGTGGTTTACCTGTCGGACCGGAAGGTGCGTGTGGAGCGGCCACGGCTCAGGCGCCGGGGCGCCGGGGAGGGTGGCGAGGTCGAGGTGCCGGCGTACGCAGCGATGCGGAGACCGGGCGCCGTGGCGGATCGGATGCTCGAGGTCCTGATGGCGGGGGTGAGCACGCGGAAGTACGGCCGTGTGATCGGTGAGATGGCCGACACGGTCGGGGTGAGCAAGTCGGCGGTGAGCCGTGAGACGGTCGAGGCCTCGGAGCGCGTGCTGAAGGAGCTGATGGAGCGCCGGCTGGATGCGTGGGACCTCCTGGTGATCTACCTGGACGGGATCCAGATGGGCTCGCACCACGTGCTTGCTGCGGTAGGCGTGGACTCAGACGGAAAGAAGCACGTGCTGGGCGTGAGGGAAGGAGCGAGTGAGAACGCCGAGGTGACCAGCGCGCTCCTAGAGGATCTGGTCGAGCGCGGCCTGGACCCGGGCAGGCGGCGGCTGTTCGTGATCGATGGCTCGAAAGCGCTCAGGAAGGCGATCGAGAAGGTGTTCGGCCAACGTCACCCCATCCAGCGCTGCCGCAACCACAAGCTCCGCAACGTGCTGGGTCATCTGCCGAAGGATCAGCATCCTCAGGTGAAGGCGGCGTTCCGGGCGGCGATGAAGCTGGACGCGAAGCAGGGCGAGCAGAAGCTCGAGCAGCTCGCCCGATGGCTCGAGCGCGACCACCCCTCGGCCTCGGCCAGCCTACGCGAAGGCCTCAGCGAGATGTTCACGATCAACCGGCTCGGCCTCCCGCCGCGGCTGAGGAAGTGCCTGGGCTCGACCAACCTGATCGACAGCACCCACTCGGGCGTAAGACAGAAGACCCGCAGGGTGACCAACTGGAAGAACGGAGCGATGGCCTTGCGCTGGGCTGCGGCCTCGTTCGTGGAGACCGAGAAGAGCTACCGGAGGATCATCGGCTACGACCAGCTCTGGATGCTCAGGGCCCACCTCGACGACCATGAACCGGTTGCCGAAATGAGAAAGGCAGGCTAACAAGGAGACTCCCCGGAGCCACCACCTTCAACTACGGGCGGGACATCCTCAGCTCGACTCCGCAGGAGGCGAGTGGAGCACTTTGGAGAGCTCGGTATGATGGCGCATCCGGTAGCTGTTGCCTCGGAAGTGGTGTCATGAGGGAGTGACGGGAGTAAGGAAGTGCGGCAGAAGTGATCGAGGTCACGGGCAAGCTGCCGGCCGGTGTCTCACCGCACCCTGATCAGTCTCGCCTGGAGCGGCGGTCCAAATCCCCGTTTAGGTGCTTCATCAAATCCGTCATCGCGCAGGTTCCGGGACGTTGCACTTTAACGCAAAGCTATTCGAATCGCTCCTGCAATACTCACCGTGTCGCAACGCCCAACCCCTGATATGGATTGAAAGCTCGACCTGGCCGAAGGAGCGAAGCTTGGCGGAGGGTGGTGATGACCCCTGTCCACTCTCATGACGAACTCTCAGATGAATGTCGTCTCAGATCACGCCGCGCTGCTGCGGCTCGTCGCGATCTGCTGTCGGATCCACGCATCCACCTCCGACTCGATCCAGCCGACGGCCCGAGCGCCATGGGCTACGGGCAGCTCCCGTCGGCCACCCGCAGGTAGATCGTGCTCCGCGACAGCCCTGTGCGGGCTTGCACTCGCGGCAACCGCAGGATGTGGTACCGCTCTTCGGGGCAGGTCATATCAGCCAAGCTATTGGCAAGTAGTGGAGATCATATGCTCACACGGCCCGCTGGCCTCGTGGTGGGGCCACCAACTGGGAGGCGTGAGTAGCCGTCGCCGCACTGAGGAGGTTCGGGGGACGTCGGGAGGGAGCTCGCTCCTAGGGTGGTGATTGTGCCCTTGACGAATAGAGACGTGGGCGTTATTATGATTGCATGGAGCCGCTAACCTCTTTCGGATCAGCATCTTGCGAGCGTTCGGCCACGATGCGGTCAACCTCTTTCATGACCCGCTTGCCGAACAGTCGCTCCATCATGTCGTGGTCCGTTTCGTCTTTCTTCGGCCGCCGCTTCTTGGGAGTCTGAGCCATGTCTATGAACCTCGTAAAGTTGATCGACCGCTACGGCAGCGATCACGAGTGCCGAGCGGAGCTTGAGCGGCTCCGCTGGCCGAAAGGCGTTGCATGCATCCGGTGTGGCGTCGTGGATCCGGCAGAGCTTCCGGGCGGCGGCAAGTGGCAGTGCGCGTCATGCGGTTATCAGTTCACGGTGACGGCCGGCACGATCATGCATGATTCCCACCTGCCGCTCCGCAAGTGGTTCCTGGCCATCTACCTGATGTGCGAGAGCAAGAAGGGAATCTCGGCCAACCAGCTCAAGCGGACGCTCGGGACCACCTATCGGACGGCATGGTACCTGTGTCACCGCATCCGCAAGGCGATGGGCAACGATCCGCTCACCGGCCCGACGCTCGTCGGGATCATCGAAGTGGACGAAACGATGGTGGGCGGCAAGAGCAAGGGCGAGAACTGGCGCGATAACAAGCACTGGGTGGCCGGGGCAATCGAGCGCGGCGGCCGCGTCCGTGTCGAGCGCATCCCCAACGTCCGGCGCGACACGCTCCATGACTTCGTCGGCCGTACCGTGAAGGACGAGGACGAGGCGATCTACACAGACGATCTCAAGAGCTACATCGGGATCGCAGACGACGACACGCGCCACGAGACGGTGAACCACTCCGCCGAGGAATGGGTGATCGGCGACGTTCACACCAACTCGATCGAAGGCGTGTGGAGCCTCTT
This sequence comes from Longimicrobiales bacterium, assembly GCA_965238005.1. Taxonomy (GTDB): domain Bacteria; phylum Gemmatimonadota; class Gemmatimonadetes; order Longimicrobiales; family Gaopeijiaceae; genus CBDCKN01. Next base: position 3,990 of record OZ250165.1, on the reverse strand, counting down.
CAAGCGATCCATCGTCGGCTCTTTCCACAAGATGAGCGCCAAGCACATGGACCGCTACCTGGAAGAACTGGAGTGGCGCTACAACAACCGAGACAACCCGCACATCTTCCGCGACACCCTGGCCCGCATCGTGAACACCGACCCGCTCACCTACCGGGAGCTGGTGGCCTAGCTCTTCCTGACCCCAATATCTAGGGGAATTATCCAGAATACTTGACACTCCCTCTCACAGTCGCCCCCCCAAAGGAGAACGCTATGGCCGCTGATCGCGAATCTCGCATTGCCGAGCGGCAAGCGAAGTACGAGGCAAAACGGGCCGAGCTACAAGCGAAACTCGATGCAACGAAAGCCGCGAACCGGACCGAGAAGGCACAGCGCGCCGCCCAGCGCGCCGCCCGCGAACCGGAGATTCGCGCCCAAATAGACGCCCTGGGTGAAACAGATACCTTCGGAACCAAGAAAGAGATCAAGTATCTGCCTGACGTTATGGATCCCGATGAGACCATAAGGGCCATCACATCCGGCTTGATGGACGGGAACACTTGGCTGGTAGTATGCACGCACCGACGCATCTTGTTCATAGACAAGGGTCTGATCTACGGGCTTAAGCAGGTTGACATACCGATGGATACAATTAGTTCGGTAGTCCAGAAAACGGGAATGATATTTGGTTCCATCGAGATCTTAGGTGCAGGCCTGTCAGGTATGAAGGTGGAGAACATCTTAAAGAGCCACGTTGGGAAGTTCGCCAAGGCCGTACAGGCGGCCCGTCTCGAGTTCAGGTCGTGAAGGAGGATTCACAGGTCTCCCCTGGGCTCACTCATCGGTGTCTTCTTCGCCGGAATCTTCGAACCAGCCTGGCTTTCATCGTCTCACTATCTCCTTAAGCTTCTTGATCTGGTTCCGTGCCCGCACGTGCCACGATGCTCTCGTGTGGGTGACCGTTGGCTCGGACACGTGGAACGACCATTGGGCGCCCCCGGCGTCGACCTTATGATGTACGGGCTTACGCTTACGCTTACGCTCTCGCCCGGGCCACCACGCATATACAAGGCAAGCCAGCCCGGCCACCCCCATAACCCAATCTATGGGGCTCATGACAGCTCCGATGGCTTGCAAGATGATGACCCACGACACGCTATCGTCGATGTATCCTGGAATTGACAGCAACTCCAGAATCGGCTTGTACCACGATAGGATGGCCCCAAAGGAACCCATGCCCCGACGAACACGCCTAGATCTCCCCATCCCCCCATGCTACGAGCCCGCCCACTATTCGTCAAGGGCACAATCACCCCTAGGGTTGCTCCTGGCCTCAATACCCCATGCGGGACGTAGCCGGACACGCCGATGGAGAGCGTAGCGCATCGCCGGATCGGGCGGACCTCCTAGTCTTGAGGCTCGCTGGCTAGGTAGGCTGCCCAGGCGTCCATGAGCTGACGCCGGCGCTCGAACAGGTTCGTCCGCCGATAGGCCGCCTCGACGCGGATCGCCGACGGGGGTGGCGAGTGCCGGGCCGCGTTCGAGAAGAGGTTGTTGAGCACCTGGACGATGCGCTCGCGGTCGGCCATCACCCGCGGGAGGTCCGGCGGGAGGTCGATGACGACGGCGTGCCGTCCGCCCCCGCTCAGAAAGGTGGTCCGGGCCCGATCCACGAGCGCGGCGACGCTGGAGGGCTCGGGCGCGATGGTGAGCGTGCCCGCCTCGATGCTCCCGGCGTCGAGGAGGTTCGCGATGAGGCCCCTCATGTGGTCCGCCTGCCCGTCGATGATGCGGAAGAACTGGAGCAGCTCGGCCTGGGGCGGGACGGGGGAGGCACCGAGCACGGTCGCCGTCGAGCCCTTGATCGAGGTGAGCGGCGCGCGGAGCTCGTGGCTCACCATCCCGAGAAACTCCGCCCGCTGCCGCTCGAGGTCGTCGAGCGGCGCCAGGTCCTGAACGGTGGTGACGACCGACACGAGTTCCCCCTCCTCCGAGCGGATCGGGGTGACGTTCAGGAGCGTCCGGACGCTCCGCCCGTCGGGCACCGATAGGACGACCTCCTCGGCGCGCATCGTCGTGGCGCCCTCGAGGTGCCACGCGAGGGGAAACTCCTCGAGGGAGTGCTCCCGCCCGTCGGCGTGCCTGCACGTCAACACCTCGAAAAGGTGCTCGGTCGGGCGGCCCGGGGTGCGGAGCCCCTCGGCGATCCGCCGCGCCTCGCGGTTGAACAGGACCGGGCGACCGGTGGCAGCGTCGAAGACCCCGACCCCGACCGGCGAGGTCTCGACCAGAGCCTCGAGGTCGGCCCGCGCCCGCTCGACGTCGCGGTGCGTCCTCGCGTTCGCGATCGCCGTCCCCGCCTGCGAGGCGAAGAGCAGCAGGATCTCCTCGTCCTCGGCGGTGAACGCCTCGCCGTTCTCCTTGTCGCCCAGGAAAAAGTTCCCCAGATGCTCGCGCCGGTGGTGCATCGGGGTCCCCTGCAGCGTCTTCGAGCTCGAAGGGTTCGAGAGGCCGAGCGAGCGAAGGTAGCCGGGGAGGTCCGCCACCCGGAGCGGCGCCGGAAGGTCCCTCAGGTGCTCGAAGAGCCAAGGCCCGTCGGGCCAGTCCATCAGATTCCGGCGCTCGTCCGGCGTCATGCCGGAGGTGACGACGTCCTGCACCCGTCCCCGGTCGTCGACGGTCGTGATCATGCTCTGACGGGCGCTCGTGAGCGCGCGGGCGCTGTCGACGACCTCCTCAAGCACCGTGGCCAGGTCGAGGCTTTGGCTGATGCGCAGGATCGCCGCGCTCAGCCGCGAGATGCGGTTGTCGGAAGGCCTGCTCCCGTGCCCCGCAAGCTCTCCATCGCTCAATGTTCCACTCCCGCTGCGGGGTGAGGCGGAGCCGGCCGGGCTCCGCAGCGGAGTGGAGGATAGCGCGTTTCCGGGGGACAGTCACGAACGGGCCATGAGACTCGCCCGCAAGTCACAATAAGCTTACTAACAATCGGTTAGCTTCCCGTTTTACTCGCGATAACTGTAGTTATCGGGAGTAAAACGTTTTGACGTATATCGTTGTAGAGGAGTCACTTATGCCGATTTCGGCCCAGTAGTCGTGTCCGGCCCTACAGGTCCCACCACAAGGCGGTCACAAATCGGAGAACGGCTCGCTGCGTGCCTGCAGGACGCCGCCGGCGCCCTCAGCGAGAACACCGTCCGGGCCCTCCGAGCGGACCTGGAAGGGTTCGCGGCATGGTGCGCGGAGCGGGGACTCTCTCCGCTCCCCGCGCGCGCGGCCACGGTGGCGGCGTACGTCGATGCGATGGCGGGCGTCCGCGCCCCGGCCACCGTGCGCCGCTACGTATTCAGCATCGCCGCCATGCACAAGGCGGCCGGGGAACGGAGCCCGCTCGAGCGCGCCGCGGTGCAGCGGGCCCTACAGCGCATGCTCCGGCGGAGGGGGGCCCGCCAGACGCAGGTGCAGGGTCTGACCTGGAAACTCCGCCGACGCCTGACGTCGGCCGGCGGCGACCGGACCATCGACGTGCGGAACCGTGCGATGCTCGCCGTCGCCTACGACGCCATGCTCCGCCGCTCGGAGCTGGTCGCGCTGCAAGTAGCTGATGTGACGATAGATAGGGGAGGATCGGCCTCGCTCCTCGTACGCCGCGCGAAGAGCGATCCGGAGGGCGGCGGTGCGATGCTGTACCTGCACTTCGACACCGTGAAGCTGGTGCGGGAGTGGCTGTGCGCGAGCGGGATCGCCGCCGGGCCGCTCTTCCGTTCGCTCCACAAAGACGGCACCGTGGGCGAGAGCCTCGATGCGAGCCAGGTGCCGCGCATCTACCGGGCGATGGCCGAACGCGCCGGGCTCCCCGCCGAGATGGTGCGCCGGATCTCCGGGCACAGCCCCCGGGTGGGGGCCGCTCAGGACATGGTCGCATCGGGGATCGGGATCCCCGCCATCATGCAGGCCGGACGCTGGAAGAGCGCCTCGATGGTGCAGCTATACGGCGGGCGGCTCCTCGCC